>NZ_OY782756.1:0-5114231 GCF_963678175.1 Labilibaculum euxinicum | reverse complement strand
TAGTATCATTTATGTATTTGAAGGTGGTGAAGTCCTTGGATTGTACTGGCTCAACTAATTGCGATTCATTAATTACAGCAATAGTTCTGCTTTCAGTATCGTCTTTAAGCATCATCCAAATCATGAATGCATAAATACCGGCAATTAAAACAGGAGTTAAAAAGGTTAAAATGAGGAATGATCTTTTCTTTACTCTGGAAAGATATTCTCTTTTTATAATGATGAAAATTTTATTCATTTTTAAAGTTGTTTCGGGTTAGATTTTTTTGTTTTCATTCACAACTCGAATGAAGATGTCATTCATACTGGGAATGATTTCGCTAAAGGAAACGATGTTTAAATAGGGGAGTAATTGTTCCAATAACTCATTGGATGTAGAACCATTATTTAATTTTATGGTAAGAGTGTTGTGCTCAAGTCCTTTTTGTTGTTCTACAATTTCAAAATCCGGATTCAGAACTTGCTCCAGTTTGTCAAATTCACCAGTATAAGTTAGTTCATAGGTATTGGTTCGATACTTCTTTTTGATCTGATCAACCGGTCCGTCCAGTATTTTTTCCGATTTGTTGATCAGTGCAATGTGATCACAAATTTCTTCAACAGATCCCATATTGTGTGTCGAGAAAATGATGGTTGCCCCTTTGTCGCGAAGCTCCAGAATTTCTTTTTTAAGCAGATTGGCGTTGATCGGATCGAAACCACTAAATGGTTCGTCGAAGATCAGTAATTCTGGTTCATGCAGAATAGTAACAATAAACTGTATTTTTTGCTGCATTCCTTTCGAAAGCTCTTCTACTTTTTTGTCCCACCATTGAAGAATATCAAACTTGTCGAACCAGACTTTCAGCTTTTTTGTTGCTTCCTTTTGGTTCATTCCTTTAAGCTGAGCCAGATAAACAGCCTGTTCTCCAACCTTCATTTTTTTATACAAACCTCTTTCTTCAGGAAGGTATCCAATTCGGGTGATATCATTGGGGACTAAAGGGTTGCCATTAAATAAAACCACTCCTGAGTCAGGGCCGGTTATTTGGTTTATAATTCGGATTAAGGTTGTTTTTCCTGCACCATTTGGTCCCAGCAGACCGAAAATACTTCCTTTTGGAACGGAGATACTTACTTTGTTTAAAGCTTTGTGCCCTGCGTACTGTTTAACAATGTCTTTTGCTTCGAAAAATGCCATGTATATTTGGGTTTGGTGACACTAAAATTTCAATTGAAAACTAAAGTAATCAATTTAGAGAAATCCAACATATAAAATCGATGTAAAGAAGATTGGACAGGTTTTTAATTTGGTTTTGTACGATGTAATTTGCAGTGGATTGTTTTGATCAAAATCAGATAAATATTCGGATTAATCTGGGCTGGTTTTGTTTAACTCATAATTTCCTCTCTTCGGATAGGCAATTTTCCTGTTGATTAAGGATGCTTCACACTTGCAGAGGGAAATTTCCCCTTTAACACAGCAACTTGCCTATGGCGAAAGGAATATTCCCACAATGAGAGGGAATCATGCTGCTCTTGCCTCTCCAGATAGAAAGCATGCCTTATCATATAGAATGATTGCAGAGGAAAGAGTGGCGCTGAACTCTCGAAACAGGATACCCGCAACCTGAAGCAGGAAGTTTGCTGTTTTGTTCATCAATTTGCTCTTCGGGTTTGCAACTTGGGCAGATGCAAAAAAGAGATCACCTTTTATTAGATGATCTCTTTCTTTATGGATTCTATATTTTAATTCTTAATCGAAAAAGTTCTTTACTTTTTTGAAAAAGCTTTTTTCATGAGCAGTGGGCTTAGGAGTAAAGCTTTCAGAGATTTGCAGTTTTTCTAAAATTTTCTTTTCGTCTTTGGAAATGGAGTTCGGTATCCAAACATTAATTTTAACCAATAAATCTCCTCGTCCGTAACCATTAATATCAGGCAGACCTTTACCTCTTAAGCGAAGTATTTTCCCAGGTTGAGTACCTGCATCAATTTTCACTTTCACCTTGTTTTCAATCGTAGGAATCTCAACGGCAGTGCCTAAAATTGAATCAGGAATGCTAATAAACAGATTGTATAAAAGATCGTTTTCATCACGAATTAATTCCGGATGCTCCTCTTCATGAACAAGAATTAATAAATCACCATTTACTCCACCCCGGCGAGCTGCATTTCCTCTTCCGCTAACCGACAGCTGCATTCCTTCTGCAACTCCGGCAGGAATATTAATTGTGATTACTTCTTCGTCCTGAACAATTCCTTCTCCGGCACAACTGGTACATTTATTTGTGATAATTTTTCCTTCACCACCACAAGTCGGACAAGTGGAAGATGTTTGCATTTGCCCAAGTATTGTATTCTGGATACGTGTAACCTGACCAGAACCGTGACAGGTAGAACAAGTAGAAAATGAAGATCCGTCTTTTGCTCCTGATCCACTACAGGATTTACATTCAACCTGTTTTTTAACCTTTATCTTCTTTTCAACACCTTCAGCAATTTCTTTCAATGTCAGCTTAACCTTAACTCTTAGGTTGCTGCCACGGTTTACTCTTCTTGAGCTACGGCCTCCGCCGCCAAATCCACCGCCAAAGAAAGATCCGCCACCGCCGCCAAATATGTCGCCAAAGTGAGAGAAAATATCTTCCATGTTCATTCCACCACCACCGAAACCACCTCCGGCTGAACCGCTCATTCCCGAATGGCCAAATTGATCGTATCGCTGACGTTTTTCAGGATTACTTAAAACTTCATAAGCTTCTGCAGCCTCTTTAAAGTTTTCTTCAGCTTGCTTGTCATCCGGATTTTTATCGGGGTGAAACTGAATGGCTTTTTTACGGTATGCTTTTTTTAATTCGGCTTCCGAGGCTGACTTGGAAACTCCCAACACTTCATAATAATCTCTTTTCGACATCTTTTTCTCAGCTTAGATTTTGAACTTTCTTATTCTCCTACAACAACTTTGGCAAAACGAATTACTTTGTCATGAAGGAAATATCCTTTTTCAACACAGTCAACAACTTTTCCTTTCAACTCCTTGGTTGGAGCAGGGATTTTAGTAATTGCCTCGTGGATGTCGGTATCAAAAGCCTGATTTACAGCTTCAATTTCTTTTATTCCATTTTGAGTAACAAATTCTTTGAAATTGCCATAAATCAAATGAACACCATCTTTTATCGCATCAATGTCTTTTGCTGCATCAATAGATTGTAAGGCGCGTTCGAAGTTATCCATAACAGGAAGAATATTGATAAGAATCTTTTCTCCGCCCGATTTGGTCAGTTCCATCTTCTCTTTTAAAGTTCTTTTGCGATAGTTGTCAAATTCAGCTGACAAACGTACATACTTGTCACTAATTTCCTGAAGTTGGATTGTTAATTCGGCAAGCTCGTCTGCTTTTTTTTCTTTCGAAGATTTCTTGGTTTTCTTCGTATCCTTATTTTCTTCAATCTTTGATTCTTCCTTTTTACAGGTCTCTTCTACTATTTGGTTTTCAGTAGTTTCTATATCTTTATCTTTCAATTCTTCTTTATTTGATTTGCTTTTATCTTTTGTCATTTTTCAATGATTTTTATCGTTTTAGTTTTTGTTACCCGGCAGTAAATACAAATAGTCTGCCAATGTGCTGTCTTCCGACAAATTGGCACAAAGATAGAATTTGTAATTATAAGTTGTTCATTTTTATTTTTTTTGCAAAATGAGGGTGCCTTATTGTATGTTGTGATTATTAATCGATAAGCCTATGTTGAGAGTTTTGTGTCCTATTACTCCAAAATGTAGCATTATTCAAATAAATTGTTCGAAATTCTTTCGGAAATCTTATATTTAGGTTTTAGGCTGTTAAATAAGAGTGCGATAATAACCGAAAATTTGCCAGGATGAAAATTGTAATTGATAATGATGATTTTTGTATTCGAGTATATTCTAATGTAGCGTATCTAAAAGTTATGGGAATGCAGGACGAGGAGGCTGCTTATTTTTTCTCAAGTGCAATTGATCAAATGTTGGAAGAATATTCTTACAAAGATCTGGCGTCTGTTTGTGATTTGAGAGATTTAATTATATCATCACCTGAAATAGCCGGGATAATAAATAATGCAATTCGTAAGCTCACCTATCAATTAAAGTATAAGTATAATGCAGTGATTGTTAGTCCTAAGTTTGGACAAATTGTAAGAGCGTATGTTTTTTCTTTTTATTTAAGGGATACAAATTTAAAGACACATGTATTTAGTCGGGAGGATAAAGCGATTAAGTGGATTGAAAGTAAAGGCTTCTGTGTTGAAGAGATTAAGATGTTTTTAATGAAATATCAGGAATGAAAAGTGCCATTCAAATTTATGAATGGCACTTTTATATCTTTAAAGATTATTACTTTTTTTGGTAGTACTGAAGAATTAATTCTAATTTCTCACCTCTTAGGTTTTTCGCTAAAATAATTCCATTTCCATCAATTAAAAAGTTAGAAGGGATGGAGTTAATGCCAAATTTGTTTGATGTTGGAGAGTGCCATCCCTTAAGTTCACTAACGTGATAATTCCAGTCAAGTTTATCTTTAGCTACAGCAGCTTTCCAGTTTGCTTGTTTGGTATCAAGAGAAAAACTATAAATTGTAAAGCCTTTCCCATTTTTAAAACTGGCGTCTTTAAATTTATTGTATGCGTTTACAATTCTGGGGTTTTCTGCACGGCAAGGAGGGCACCATGAGGCCCAAAAATCGACTAAAACCAATTTGCCTTCCAATGAGCTTAATTTTATGTCTTTTCCGGCTATTGATTTTGCTGTAATATCCGGTAATTTATTCCCAATTTCATAGCCTTCTTTTACATCTTTTCCTTCAGTAGTTTTTAACGTTCCGGCAAAAGCGGATAAAGAAAAAAGAAAGGAGAATAATATCAAGCCTAATTTTATTTTTTTCATAACTCAAAATTTTAACAGTAACTAACAATTTCTATTTCTCTAAATTAATTAGATATCCTTATTTAAAATGTTAATAAATAGTTAATTACTGATTCTTTTAATGCTGGCACCAATTGCATTCAGTCGCAGGTCAATATTTTCGTAACCTCTGTCTATCTGATCTATATTATGAATTGTACTTTTTCCATCGGCAGAAAGTGCAGCAATAAGAAGGGCAACACCTGCTCTAATATCTGGCGAAACCATGGTTGTTGGTCGTAAACCCTGTCTTTGATTTAAACCAATAACAGTAGCTCTGTGCGGATCGCAAAGAATGATCTGAGCTCCCATGTCAATTAGTTTATCCGTAAAGAACAAACGACTTTCGAACATTTTTTGGTGAATTAATACGCTTCCTTTGGCTTGAGTTGCTACCACAAGAAATACACTTAGTAAATCAGGAGTAAGTCCTGGCCAGGGAGCATCTGCAATCGTGAGAATTGAACCGTCAATAAAGGTTTCAATTTGATAATTTTCCTGCTTTGGAATGTAAATGTCATCGCCTCTTAATTCCATTTTTACACCTAAGCGTTTAAATGCACCAGGAATCATCCCCAGTTCGTGATAGGCAACATCTTTTATTGTAATTTCGGATTTAGTCATTACCGCAAGTCCAATAAAACTGCCTATTTCAATCATATCCGGAAGTACTCTATGCTCACATCCACATAAAGAAGTAACTCCTTCAATGGATAAAAGATTTGAACCAACACCGCTTATTTTTGCACCCATCGATATCAGCATTTTACACAATTGCTGTATGTAAGGTTCACAGGCGGCGTTGTATATTGTTGTTGTACCTTTGGCCATTACTGCGGCCATAATAATGTTTGCAGTTCCTGTAACCGAAGCTTCGTCGAGGAGTAAATAGCAACCTTTTAATTCTTTGGCTTCAACACGATAGAAATTTTCATCCTGGTTAAAATTGAATTTGGCACCTAATTTTTCAAAACCTAAAAAGTGTGTATCCAGACGTCGTCTTCCTATTTTATCTCCGCCCGGGCGAGGAATATATCCTTTGCCAAATCGCGCCAATAAAGGACCGATAATCATTATTGAACCCCTTAATGATGATCCCTTGCTTGCGAATTCAGGAGAATTTAGATAGTCAAGATTAATGTTTTTTGCTTCGAAAGAATAAGTGTTTTTAGATTCCTGATTAACCTTAACTCCAAGTTCCGACAGCAATTCAATTAACTTATTAACATCTAGTATGTTTGGTATATTATGGATGGTTACCTTTTCTTCAGTTAAAAGAGTGGCGCATAAAATCTGAAGGGCTTCATTTTTTGCCCCTTGCGGGGTTAATTCTCCCTTTAACGATTTACCTCCAATAATTTCGAAAGTGCTCATTGGCTGCTATTTTTGGTGTGTATAAAGGCTAAAGATAATTATAAAAAACGTTTGGGAAAGTGAAAGCATACTGGTCTTGACATAAAAAAAACCGGTATGGAACCGGTTTTTGTTTTATGCTCTTGGTTTATTGAACTTTCGATGATCGTTTTTATTGTCGTTTCGATTATCAGTTCTTGGATTTTTTTTCTTTTTAATTTTCTGAACGAATTCCCTTTCTTTGACTTCGGCTAATTTCAATCGCTCAGGAATTTCAAGTTTCCCTTTTGATAATGCAACCAGATCTTTAAATATTTTCTCGTCAGGAACACTGTCTTTATTCCAATTAAGGAATGATTTTTTCATGTGATTGGCAATCATTATTATGAGAGCATCTTTTTCCTTCGGATCTTCAAGTTCGATGGCTTTTGCAATTAAAACTTCTACAGTACGGCCATAATGGCGGTATTTTATTCTTTTAGTGCTATAAGGCAATCGATCAGGTTTTTCGGCTAACTTTTCCCTTGTAGGAGCTTCGTAGGGCGAGTCGATGTCTAAATTAAAATCAGACATGATGGCTATATGATCCCACAGTTTGTGTCTAAAATCACTAACATCTCTAAGGTGAGGATACATATTTCCCATAATGGCAATAATACTTTTTACCACATGGTTTCTCTGAACCCTGTCTTCAACAGTTAGGGCGTAATCTACCATTTTGTGAACATTTCGTCCATATTCAGGAAGAATTAGATGTTTCCTGCTTGAATTATAATCCATTTATTTTATTGTTGTTTTAATCTGGTAATAACTTTTTTTATACGATAGGTAATTTGGCAAACTTGTAAGAGAATGCAACACAATAGCACAAAAAGAATGAAGATAGTTATAAGTACTACTGAAGAATCTAAGATTTCACTGGTTTTACTAAACGAAGTAGAAAAGAAGCTTTAATGAATTGTTTTTTATGAACTAAACAATTACAGAAAATCTTAGAACTCAAGGCAAATGTAACAGATTTCTTCTTTCAATACAAATAGTTAGCGTATTTATCCTACAATTTTAAGTTTTGCGAATTTTAGCAGTAACTGTTTTTGACCCACATTTTGAAAAAACACGGTTGCTTTGATGTTTGGTTTACTTCCTTCCATTTGCAAAACTTTTCCTTTGCCAAAGCGCTGATGCTCTACAATCATACCTGATTGTATTTGTTCCGGATTGGAAGGGATAAAATTAGGATCATTAGCCTGACTACCATTTGTATTGTTACGGATAATGGGTTGATTTAGTTTTGGTTTGGCAGAGAAACTTTGTTTTGCTTCGAATCTTTTTGGTTGACTTACGATTTCAGAATCGGTTCTGCTTTGGAAGTTTTCATTTCCGGATCCCGAAAAATCAGGCTCCGATTCATATTGAAGATCCATAAATTTCTCATCAATTTCATTGATGAAACGACTTGGCCGGGGATAACTTATGTTTCCCCATTTGTATCTCGATTTGGCAAACGATAAGGTGACTTTTGTTTCGGCTCTGGTTAGAGCAACATAAAACAGCCTGCGTTCCTCTTCTAATTCCTGCTGTGTGCTGGTAGCCATTTGCGAAGGAAACAAATCTTCTTCTAACCCTACAATATGTAAGTGCGAAAACTCCAGCCCTTTTGCCGAGTGAATGGTCATTAATGTCACTTTATTCCGATCTTCATCTTTGTCCTTGTCCTGATCGGTTAACAGTGCAACATCTTCCAGGTAATTGGCCAATTGCAATTCGTTGCCTTCTTCCAAAGAGTTTTGTGTAAATTCCTGAATCCCGTTTAACAGCTCCTGAATATTTTCATGTCGGGAGACTCCTTCAGGCGATCGGTCGTTATAAAGATCCTGAACAATACCGGTTGTTTTTGCAATATAGTTTGCCAGATCAATAGCCGTGTCCGTATCTTGTCTTTTCTGAAAATCAGTGATTAAAGCTGCAAATTTCATCAGTTTCGAGATGGTTCCTGAGTTGATTCCATAAGGTCTTTGGTTCAGACCGCAAATCACATCCCAAATACTGCATTCGTTTTGGGTGGCAGCATCCTGCAGTTTGCTAACGGTAGTATCTCCAATTCCTCTTTTAGGATAGTTAATCACCCTTTTGATTGCTTCTTCATCATTCGGGTTTACTGTCATGCGGAAATAGGAAAGCAGATCCTTAATTTCTTTTCTCTGATAAAAGGAAAGTCCACCATATATTTTATAGGGCAAATTTAATTTGCGTAATGATTCTTCAAAAATCCGCGATTGAGCATTGGTTCTGTATAGAATAGCAAAATCCTTATATTGAAGATGCTCACGCATTCTTTCTTCGTAAATTGCATTGGCAACAATGTACCCCTCTTCGTGATCGGTAAGTGCCTTAACAACTTTTATTTTTTCTCCTTCTTCATTTTCCGAAAAGGATACTTTTTTTATCTGATCGCGGTTTTTGTGAATAACACTATTGGCGGCATTTACAATATTTTGTGTCGATCTGTAATTCTGCTCTAATTTATAAAGCTTGTAATTTGGATAGTCGTTTTTGAAATTGAGTATGTTTTCAATTTTCGCACCGCGAAAAGAATAGATACTCTGGGCATCATCACCAACAACACATACATTTTTATGATTTTCGGCAAGCTTTTTTACAATTAAATATTGAGAGTAATTGGTATCCTGATACTCATCAACCAAAACGTATTTAAATTTGTTTTGGTACTTGGCTAATATTTCAGGTTTGGATTTAAAAAGAATATTGGTCTGCAATAAAAGATCATCAAAATCCATTGCATTGGCTTGCCGGCATCGCTGACTGTATTTTTTGTAAATTTCAAAAATTAGCGGCCGGCGATTGCTCGAGTCAATTTTTTGAATGCCTGCGTTTTGAGCATAAGCATTTGCAGTGACCAAATTATTTTTTGCTGATGATATTCGGTTCAAAACTTCATTTGCCTTGTATGCCTTATCATCAAGCTGCATTTCTCTGATAATAGCTCTAAGCAGATTACGCGAATCCTGAGTATCGTAAATTGTAAAATTAGAATCAAAACCCAAATGCTCGGCTTCGTATCGTAATATTTTCGAAAATATAGAGTGAAAAGTTCCCATCCAAAGCGATTGAGACTGCTGTTGATCGACAAGATTGCCGATCCTCTCTTTCATTTCCCGTGCGGCTTTATTGGTAAAAGTTAAAGCTAAAATAGAGTAGGCAGGAATTTTCTGATTTAGAAGATGGGCAATCCGATAAGTTAAGACCCTTGTTTTGCCCGACCCGGCTCCGGCAATAACCAGTGATGCTCCATTAATATTCTCAACGGCTTCTCGTTGTACCGGATTTAATTCATTTAAATATTCCATTCTATTTCTATCTTTCCAATTATTTCGAAGTTCAAAAATAATATTTGAACCGTAACTTTCGTCTTTTTTTTGAATATTACTCCATAATTAAATCCATAATAAGCATTTAGTGTGAAGTAAACCAGGATTCTAAAAAGGTATTGTCAAGGGTCCTACTAAAGCCTTTTCTTGGTTCTGTTTATCTCTATGTGTGTATTTTTCAGATAAAGATAATTGTTTAATAATAGAAAAAACGGCTTAATTTTTTTAATATTGTAATTCCAGATATATCATAAAACTATTCATACATCACTATGAGAATTAAGTCCTTTTTATTGTTTTTGAGAACTATTAATTGTATTTCACTTCTTGTGATATTGTCTTTTTTGTCTAGTTCCGCTATTTCTCAGATTACTGCCCCTAATGCATCTCTTAGATCGTTAACAAAATACACTGCAACACCAAATGATTCCTTGTATGTGTTCTGTGACAATGTTGGCTCTGGTGTGGGAGAATTAAAAGCAGTTCCGAATAATGGAGGTGCAGGCTGGACTTTCACGTGGACAAAATGGGATTCGGGAACAGGCACCTTTTCAGTACCGATTCCTTCGGTTGATACTTCTACAGAATCAATATTGACAAATTTGCCAGATGGATTGTATAAAGTTGAAGCTACGAATGGAGTTAATTCTTTTAATGATCAGGCATGGGTGTTGAATAGATTGGCAAGTTCTCATCAGCCAAATTTTAGTCTTTCTCGAAGAGATTGTGAAGGTATATTCTTCAACTCATCGTTTGGTGCTATTCAGTTAAAATATCAGGATATTACAACGAAAGATGAAATACTACTTCCAGCAACTTATGTATTTGAATTGACGCGTGAAGGTTTAAGTGTTCAACGAACTCCTTTGATTGATTATGATGGTTCAGTAAAGAGTTTTTTTGATGGTGAAGCTTTTGAAGGTGAAAGAGATTATTTAATGACAGTTACCGATGAGTGTGGAAATAAGTACGTGTCACCAATGATATCTTCTGAAACATATGTAATAAAAGCGGAATTCGCTGTCGATCCAATGGCTGGAGAAGCTCCATTGGAAGTTGCCTTTAATAATAAATCTGTGAATGCTGATGATTTTGAATGGTTCATTTATCAGGATTTTGATCGAATTAAAACAGGATTAACTTCGGTTGAAGATAGTTTGTTGGTGGACGGAATTATTACAGATAAGAGTCCTGTGCCTTTTACTTATTTGCATCCGGGCAATTATTTCGTGAAATTGATTGCTTCGTCAGAAAATGTGGATGGAACTTGTATTGATGAATATTATTTAAAGGATAAAGGAACACCAATTGTAGTGGATACTTCTTTGGTGCAGGTGCCTAATGTGTTTACACCTAACGGCGATGGGAGAAATGATATTTTTAGAGTAAAATCGCAATCCTTAAAAAGTTTTAGTGGAACAATTATCAACAGATGGGGAAGGGTTGTGTTTTCCTGGAAAAACCCGGATGAAGGTTGGAATGGAAAAATAAATGGTAAATGGGCAACTCCGGGAACCTACTTTTATGTGATAACAGCAACGGGCAGAGAAGAACAAAAAAAGAAATATACTAAAAAAGGATCTTTTATGCTGATCAGAAAATAGGATATTGAAATATAAATTATAATATAGAAAAAAGGCCTCATTCGAGGCCTTTTCTTTGTTATGCTTCAGCAGTTTCTTCTTGGTAGGCTGCTAAAAGTTCAACCTGAACTTCGTTTGGAACTTTTTCGTAGGTGTCAAACTTCATGGTGAATTGAGCTCGACCTCTGGTTAAAGAACTTAACGTAGTAGAGTATTTGTTCATTTCCTTTAAAGGTACTTTAGCTAGAATTTTTTGAAATCCTTTTTCAGCTTCCATTCCCATAATCATTGCCCGACGAGATTGTAAATCACTCATTACATCACCCATACGATCTTCAGGCACCAATACTTCTATATTATATATAGGTTCAAGTATTTTTGGCCCTGCATTTTTAAAGGCGGCACTAAAAGCATGTCGGCCTGCTAATCTAAACGAAATTTCATTTGAATCAACCGCGTGCATCTTTCCATCATAAACAACCACACGGATATCTCTGGCATACGATCCTGTAAGCGGGCCTTCATCCATTTTTTCCATTATTCCTTTCTGAATGGCCGGAAGGAACCGTGTGTCTATAGCACCACCAACAATACAGTTGCAGAACACTAATTTTCCACCCCAATTCAGTTTAGTGACTTCGGTGCCACGTAGGTTTACTTTCATTTCTTTCCCATCAATCTTATAAATTGCAGGATCAGGCATCCCTTCAGTGTAAGGCTCGATAAGCATGTGTACTTCTCCAAATTGACCAGAACCTCCGGATTGTTTTTTATGGCGGTAATCTGCCTGGGCAAGTTTGGTGATTGTCTCTCTATAAGGAATTTTAGGAGTTAGGAACTCAATTTCCAGATGATCGTTGTGACTTAATCTCCATTTAAGAGTGTTCATATGGAATTCGCCCTGTCCGTGTAATATGATTTGCTTTAGTTCTTTTGAATATTCTATTGTTATTGTAGGGTCTTCTTCGTGCATTCTATGAAGAAGTTCTCCCAGTTTCTCATCATCAGCTTCATCTTTAGCTTTTACAGCGGTTCTGTACTTTGGTTCAGGAAATTGGATGTCCTTGTATACAAAATCACAATCTTTACAATTTAATGTATGATTGTTTTTCGTGTTTTTCAATTTTACAGTTGCGCCTATGTCGCCTGCAACAAGCTCACTAACTCTCTCTCTGTTTCTACCTGCGATAATATACAATTGAGAGACTCTCTCTTTTATATTGTTGTTTATATTGATTAAATCGTCACCTTCTTTAATTCTTCCTGATATAACTTTAAAGTAACTTACTTCTCCAATGTGGGGCTCAATGGATGTTTTAAATACGAAAACTGAAGTTGGGGCATTAGGGTCGCATTTTGCTTCTCTTCCGCTTACTGTTGGTATGGCAGGCATTTCTGTTACAAATGGAACAATATTTCCAATAAATTCCATTAATCGTCTTACGCCCATATCTTTTTTGGCTGAAACACAGAAAACAGGAAAGAAATCACACGCGATCATTCCTTTCTTCATTCCGGTTCGCATTTCATCTTCTGTTAAAGTCCCTTTTTCAAAAAAAAGTTCCATCAAGTCTTCATCGTTTTCTGCGGCTGATTCAACAAGCTCATTATGCAGTTCATTGGCTTTATCAATTTCAGAGTCCGGTATCGGAAGTATTTCCGGTTCTCCGCCGTCAGGACCCCATTGGTACATTTTCATTTTTAGTACATCAATAAGGGCATTAAAATTTACGCCAACGTTTACGGGATATTGTACGATTGAAACTTTACTGCCAAAATTAGTTTTGGCTGATTCAATGCATAGTTCAAAATTAGCTTTGTCATGATCGAGTTGGTTAACAACAAATATCAATGGCTTATTTAAAGCGGCTGCTCTACGACCTATTATTTCGGTACCTACTTCAACACCATTCAAAGCATTGATAAGCATTAAACCTGTATCAACAACATTGAGGGCTGAAATTACTCCTCCGGAAAAATCATCTGCACCGGGAGTATCTATAAAATTAATCTTCTTTCCTAACCACTCTGTGTAAAGAACTGTTGAAAAAACAGAGTTTCCATATTCGTGTTCTACAGGGTTGTAATCAGAAACGGTGCTATTATCTTCCACGTTTCCGCGTCTTGTAATAACACCGCCTTCAAATAGCATTGCTTCAGCAAGGGTAGTTTTACCCGAGCCGGCATTGCCAATGAGGGCGATGTTTTTAATTTCATTTGATTGATACACTTTCATAATGGTAATTTTTTTTGGGTTTGAAAAAAATGTATTTATTTTGGGTTTGAAGTTGATAAAACTTCATTTTTACTTATAAGGTTTTCTAAATTAATGAACTTTTTAGTTAGATACAATATACATTAAGGGATCTAGGGCATAAAAAATTGACATCCATAAATTTTGATTGTATTTTTAACTTTTACTCCTTGATTTTACTGGAAGACACGACTCTTTTTTAAATAAACTCAAACGGCTTATTTTTTTGATAGAGAATAACTTGTCTTTTCTAAAGGCTTTTCTTACCTTTGTGCGCTGATTTAAAGGGGTTTTATAAAATTACATGGCTGAATTGCTGATTTTATAAAATAAATAATACCTTTGCAAACCAAATTGTTAAAAATATTTAATTAAAAAAGTAATTGTTAATATGCCTACAATTCAACAGTTAGTTAGAAAAGGAAGAACCAAGCTTATCGATAAAAGCAAGGCTCCGGCATTGGATTCTTGTCCACAGAGGAGAGGGGTTTGTGTCCGTGTGTATACGACTACACCTAAGAAGCCTAACTCGGCTATGCGTAAAGTTGCCCGTGTTAGATTGACTAACGGAAAAGAAGTGAATGCTTACATTCCAGGAGAAGGACACAACTTACAGGAACACTCGATCGTTTTGATTAGAGGTGGTCGTGTAAAAGATCTTCCAGGGGTAAGATATCACCTTGTTCGTGGTGCTCTTGATGCTTCAGGGGTAGAAGGTCGTAAACAACGTCGTTCTAAGTATGGTACTAAGAGACCTAAAGCTAAAAAGTAATTAATTCTAGTTTTTAAAACTGTGAGTTAATGTTTATGTGTTGTTCTCTATTAAGTTGAGTAAATGATCGTGAGATTTTTGAAGACTGAACCAGGCAGCTACAACGGATAACTCGTAAACTAAGAGAAAATGAGAAAGTCAAGACCAAAAAAGAGAATCTTATTACCGGATCCAAAGTTTAATGACGTTTTGGTAACAAGATTTGTGAATGACTTAATGGTTGATGGAAAGAAAAACCTTTCCTTTAAAGTGTTTTATGATGCTTTAGAAATCGTTAAAACGAAAACAGAAAAGCTGGAAAAATCTCCGCTTGAGATTTGGAAAAAAGCTTTAGAAAACATTACTCCAGCAGTAGAGGTTAAGAGCCGACGCGTAGGTGGAGCAACTTTTCAAGTTCCTACAGAGATTCGTCCTGAAAGAAAAGTTTCAATCGCTATTAAAAGTATGATTCTTTTTGCACGCAAAAGATCTGGTAAATCTATGGCTGAAAAATTGTCTGCGGAAATTCTTGGTGGATACAATGAAGAAGGTGGAGCTTACAAGAAGAAAGAAGATACACATAGAATGGCTGAAGCTAACCGTGCTTTTGCTCACTTTAGATTTTAATAACTGTTAAGCGATTCTTAAAGAATATGGCAAAGAGAGATTTAAAATTCACCAGAAATATTGGTATCATGGCGCACATCGACGCCGGTAAAACAACGACTACTGAGCGTATTTTGTATTATACCGGAGTTTCTCACAAAATTGGTGAGGTGCATGATGGTGCAGCTACAATGGACTGGATGGAGCAAGAGCAAGAGAGAGGTATTACAATTACTTCTGCTGCAACTACCTGTTTTTGGAATTACGACAGCGAAAAGTATCAGGTAAATATTATTGATACTCCAGGTCACGTTGATTTTACCGTTGAGGTAGAACGATCATTGCGTGTGTTGGATGGAGCTGTTGCATGTTTTTGTGCAGTTGGTGGTGTTGAGGCACAATCAGAAACAGTTTGGAGACAAGCTGATAAATATAAAGTACCACGTATGGGTTTTGTAAATAAAATGGACCGTTCAGGTGCTGATTTTTACAAGGCTGTTCGTGAAGTAAGAGAGAAATTAGGAGCGAATCCAATTCCTGTTCAAATTCCTATCGGAACTGAAGAAAGCTTTAAAGGTGTGGTTGATTTGATCACAATGAAAGCTGTTATCTGGTATGATGACGAGAACGGAACTAATTATACATTAGAGGATATTCCTGATTACTTAGTTGAAGAAGCTAATGAGTGGAGAGAAACACTTGTAGAGGCTGTTGCAGTGCATGATGAAGATATGATGGAGCGTTTCTTTGAGGATCCTGATTCTATTACTGAGCAGGAGCTTTTAAATGTGATTCGTAAAGCTACTATCGCTATGGACATTGTTCCAATGTTATGTGGTTCGGCATTTAAAAATAAAGGTGTTCAGCGTTTGTTGGATGCTGTTATTACATTCTTGCCATCTCCTTTAGATGTTGATGCTATTGTTGGTAAAGTTCCGGGAACAGATGAAGTGGTTTCAAGACAACCTTCTGTTGACGAGCCTTTGGCTGCTTTGGCATTTAAAATTGCTACCGACCCATTTGTAGGTCGTTTGGCTTTTACTCGTTTGTATTCTGGATCTATTGATGCTGGTTCTTACGTTTATAATGTTAGAACAGGTAACAAAGAACGTATTTCGCGTTTATATCAAATGCACTCAAACAAGCAAAATGCGATTGATCGCGTAGAAGCTGGTGATATTTGTGCATGTGTTGGGTTTAAAGATATTAGAACTGGTGATACATTGTGTCAAAAAGAAACTTCAATCGAGCTTGAATCGATGGATTTTCCAGAGCCGGTAATTGGTATTGCTGTTGAGCCTTTAACTCAGAAAGATCTTGATAAGATGGGTATGGCATTGGCTAAACTAGCTGAAGAAGATCCAACTTTCCATGTGAAAACTGACGAAGAATCAGGACAAACTGTTATTTCTGGTATGGGTGAACTTCACTTAGATATCATTGTTGACCGTTTAAAGCGTGAATTCAAAGTAGAGTGTAATCAGGGGGCGCCTCAGGTTGCATACAAAGAAGCTATTACCGGAACTGTTAATCACCGTCAGGTATTTAAGAAACAGTCTGGGGGTCGTGGTAAATTTGCTGATATTATTTTCAACTTGTCTCCAGTGGATGCTGATTTTGAAGGAGAAGGATTACAGTTTGTAGACAAGGTTAAAGGTGGTAATATCCCTAAGGAATTTATTCCATCTGTACAAAAAGGTTTCAAAGAAGCAATGAAAAATGGTGTGTTGGCAGGTTATACTGTTGATTCATTAAAAGTTGAATTGCTTGACGGATCTTTCCATCCAGTGGATTCTGATCAGCTTTCGTTCGAATTGGCAGCTAAGCAAGGATACAGAGAAGCTTGTGGTAAAGCGAAACCGGTACTTCTTGAGCCAATCATGAAAATTGAAGTTATCACACCAGAAGAATATATGGGTGATATCATTGGTGACTTGAATAAGCGTAGAGGTCAGATTGAAGGAATGGAGTCTAAGCATGGAGCACGTGTTGTTAATGCTACAGTACCATTGTCAGAGCAATTTGGATACGTTACTGTATTGAGAACCTTATCCTCTGGTCGAGCAAATTCTTCTATGGAATTTGATCATTTTGCTGAGGTGCCAAAAGGTATTGCAAAAGAAGTGGTTGAGAAAGCCAAGGGTAAAGTTGAATTACTATAGTTTTATCGTATAATATTAAATAATATGAGCCAAAAAATTAGAATTAAACTGAAATCTTACGATCACAACTTGGTTGATAACTCAGCTGAGAAAATCGTTAAGACAGTTAAGGCTACAGGTGCAGTAGTAAGTGGTCCTATTCCACTTCCAACTCACAAAAGAATTTTTACCGTTCTTCGTTCAACTTTCGTGAACAAGAAATCAAGAGAGCAGTTTCAACTTTCTTCATTCAAACGTCTGATTGATATTTACAGTTCTACTGCAAGTACAATTGATGCTCTAATGAAACTAGAGTTGCCTAGTGGAGTTGAAGTAGAGATTAAAGTTTGATAAACTGTTAGATTTATTTTTTAAAAAATAAAGAAAAATGCCAGGATTAATTGGAAAAAAAATCGGAATGACTTCCGTTTACAGTGCCGAGGGAAAAAATATTCCATGCACTGTCATTGAGGCAGGTCCATGTGTTGTAACCCAGATCAAAACTATTGAAACTGATGGTTACGAAGCACTTCAGTTGGCTTTCGACGAAAAGAAAGAAAAGCGAACAACGAAGGCGCTAGATGGGCACTTTAAAAAGGCAAATACAACCCCTAAGAAAAAACTTGTTGAATTCGGCGATTTCGAAGCTGAGTACAAGTTAGGAGATGTTATTACAATTGATATTATTGAGGAGGCTACTTTCGTAGATATCACAGGTATATCAAAAGGTAAAGGTTTTCAAGGGGTAGTGAAACGTCATGGTTTTGGCGGAGTAGGAGGACAGACACACGGTCAGCATAACCGTTTGCGTGCTCCAGGTTCTATTGGTGCTGCATCTTACCCAGCTCGCGTATTTAAAGGCATGAGAATGGCCGGACGTATGGGTGGGGACACTGTGAAGGTGGAAAACCTTCAGGTTCTTAAGGTTATTCCTGAGAACAACTTATTATTAGTTAAAGGATCTCTTCCAGGGTCTAAAGGTTCATACGTAATTATTGAAAAGTAATGGAATTAACTATTTTAAATAAATCTGGAGAAGATACAGGCAGAAAAATTGAGTTGAACGACTCGGTTTTTGCAATTGAACCAAACGAACACGCTATTTACCTAGATGTTAAGCAATATTTAGCTAACCAACGTCAGGGAACTCACAAATCGAAAGAAAGAGCTGAGATCTCAGGTAGTACTAAGAAAATAAAAAAACAAAAAGGTACGGGTACAGCTCGTGCGGGTAGCATTAAATCGCCTGTGTTCAGAGGGGGAGGACGAGTATTCGGTCCACGTCCAAGAAACTATAGTTTCAAATTGAATAAGAAATTAAAGCAATTAGCTCGTCGTTCAGCTTTAAGTTTAAAAGCTCAAAATGATGGTTTGTTAATTATCGAAGATTTCAATTTTGAAGCTGTTAAGACGAAAAGTTTTGTTGAACTTCAAAAAAACCTGAAAGTATCTGATAAAAAAGTACTTTTGGTGTTAGCCGAAGACAATAAAAACATATATTTGTCTTCTCGTAATTTGAAGAATGTTGAAGTTGTACGTGTTTCTGATCTTGCAACTTACGATATTATGAAAGCTTCAGCTTTGTTATTTGTAGAGAGCTCCGTAAAAGGGCTCGATGAAATGTTTAAACTAAATTAAGTTTAAAAGATGGAAATTTTAATCAAACCGATCGTTACTGAGAAGATGACAGCCCAAAGCGAAAAATTAAATTGCTTTGGATTTGTCGTGGATCGCAGAGCGAAGAAGATCGAAATTAAAAAAGCAATTGAATCAATGTACAATGTTAAGGTAGCGGCAGTTAATACCATGAATTATCAAGGTAAGAAGAAGAGCCGTTTTACTAAAGCTGGTGCAATTGAAGGAAGAACTGCTTCTTTTAAGAAAGCGATCGTGACTTTAGTTGATGGGGATAAAATAGATTTTTATAGCAATATTTAATTAGAAAATGGCTGTACGTAAATTAAGACCTGTAACTCCTGGTCAAAGGCATAAGATTCTTAATACCTTTGAGCAGGTTACTACAGACAAACCTGAAAAATCATTGTTAAGACCAATGAAAAAAACCGGTGGTAGAAATAACTCCGGTAAGATGACAATGAGATATATAGGTGGTGGTCACAAAAGAAGATATCGAGTTATTGATTTCAAAAGAGACAAAGATGGTGTTCCTGCCAAAGTGGTTTCGATTGAGTACGATCCAAACCGTACTGCACGCATAGCTTTGCTAGTGTATGCAGATGGTGAGAAACGTTACATCGTCGCACCAAATGGATTGGAAGTTGGTCAGTCTTTGCTTTCTGGAAATAAAATAGCTCCTGAAATCGGAAATTCAATGCCATTATCTGATATCCCATTAGGTACAATAATTCATAATATTGAATTAAGACCCTCTCAAGGAGCAGTGATGGCTCGTAGCGCTGGTGCATATGCTCAACTCGTAGCACGAGATGGTAAGTATGCATCTATCAAATTGCCTTCTAGTGAAGTTAGAATGATTCTTGTAACCTGTAAGGCTACTATCGGAACTGTTTCTAATACTGACCATGCGTTAGAAAGAAGTGGTAAAGCCGGACGTACTCGTTGGTTGGGAAGAAGACCTAGAGTTCGTGGTGTGGTAATGAATCCAGTAGATCACCCAATGGGTGGTGGTGAAGGTAAATCTTCAGGTGGACATCCACGTTCTAGAACAGGTGTTTTGGCAAAAGGTTTCAAAACCAGAGCTAAAAAGAATGCTTCTAATAAGTATATTGTTGAAAGAAGGAAAAAATAATTTGATAATTAGATTGTTATGAGTCGTTCATTAAAAAAAGGACCTTTTATCGATTTCAAGCTGGAAAGACGAGTGTTGGGACAAAACGAATCAGGGAAAAAAACAGTTGTTAAAACCTGGTCAAGACGTTCAATGATCTCTCCGGATTTCGTAGGTCATACGATCGCCGTGCACAACGGAAACAAATTCATTCCTGTTTATGTTACTGAAAACATGGTAGGACATAAATTAGGTGAATTTGCACCAACTCGTACTTTTAGAGGACATGCTGACAAGAAAAAACGATAAGCATGTCATTGGTTTTAATTAACATTTTGAATTTGTAAAAATGGGTGCAAGAAAAAGAATAAAAGCAAACCAAATAAAGGAGGAAAACAAGAGCAAAGCATTTGCTAGCTTGAGAAATGTTCCTACTTCACCTCGCAAAATGAGACTGGTTACCGATATGGTAAGAGGTATGGAGGTGAACCGAGCTTTAGATGTACTTCGTTTCAGTCCGAAGGAGGCATCAAATCGCGTAGAAAAACTATTGCTTTCAGCTATTGCCAATTGGCAGGCTAAGAATGAAGGGCAAAGAATTGAGGAAAGCGCATTATACGTTAAAGAGATTAGCGTAGATTCAGCGAGAATCCTTAAACGTTTAAGACCTGCCCCTCAGGGAAGAGCACATAGAATAAAGAAGAGATCAAATCATGTAACTATATTGTTGGGCAGCAAAACAGCTGAAGCCGATAGTACTAAACAATAGTTAGAATGGGACAAAAAGTAAATCCAATCGGAAATAGACTAGGAATCATCAGAGGATGGGATTCTAACTGGTTTGGCGGAAAAAACTACGGCGATAAGCTTGTTGAAGATACCAAAATTAGAAAATACCTAAATGCTCGTTTAGCAAAAGCAAGTATTTCTAAAATCATCATCGAAAGAACTCTAAAGTTGATCACTATTACTGTTAACACTGCACGTCCGGGTATTATTATCGGAAAAGGTGGTCAGGAAGTTGATAAGCTGAAAGAAGAGTTGAAGAAGATTACTGACAAAGAGGTACAAATTAACATCTTTGAAATTAAGCGTCCGGAAATGGATGCCGTAATCGTTGCTAATAATATTGCTCGTCAAATTGAAGGTCGTATCGCCTATCGTCGTGCAATTAAGATGGCTATTGCTTCTACTATGAGAATGGGTGCAGAGGGAATAAAAATACAGATTTCTGGTCGTTTGAACGGTGCTGAAATGGCTCGTTCTGAAATGTACAAAGAAGGACGTACCCCGCTACACACCTTAAGAGCTGATATCGATTATTGTTTAGCCGAAGCTTTAACAACTTACGGTTTACTAGGTATCAAAGTTTGGATCTGTAAAGGTGAAGTTTACGGTAAGCGTGACTTAACCCCTAACGCAGGAATGCGTGACGGAAGAGCTCCAAAAGGAAAAGGTGGTTTTAATAGAAGAAAAAAGAAGTAGTCTTTAAATTTTAAAGAATTAGTACGATGTTACAACCAAAAAGGACAAAATTTAGGAGACAACAAAAGGGACGAATCAAAGGCAATGCCGGTCGCGGTACTGAATTAGCATTCGGATCTTTTGGGATCAAATCACTTGAAACTAAGTGGATCACTGGTCGTCAAATTGAAGCTGCTCGTGTGGCAGTAACCCGATATATGCAAAGACAAGGTCAAATTTGGATTAGAATTTTTCCAGATAAACCAATCACTAAGAAACCTGCTGAGGTTCGTATGGGTAAAGGTAAAGGTTCACCAGAAGGATTCGTTGCTCCTGTATCGCCAGGAAGAATGTTATTCGAATGTGAAGGGGTACCTTTCGAAGTTGCTAAAGAAGCATTACGTTTAGCAGCTCAAAAATTACCTGTAACTACCAAATTTGTCGTAAGACGTGATTATGTTGAAAATTCAAATGATTAATCATGAAGAATTCAGAAATTAAAGAGTTAACAACACCGGAAATAGTAGAAAAGGTAGATCTTGAAAGATCTACATTAACTCGATTCAAGCTAAATCACGCTATTTCACCTTTGGAAAATCCTTTGCAAATAAAGGTAACCCGACGTAACATTGCTCGACTTGTAACGGAGTTGCGTCACAGGCAATTAACTGATAAGTAAAAAGTGATGGAAAGAAATCTTAGAAAAGAACGTATCGGGGTTGTGGTAAGCAATAAAATGGAGAAATCCATAACTATTGTTGTGCATACCAAAGAGAAGCACCCAATTTACGGAAAGTTTGTGAATAAGTCGAAGAAATTCACTGCTCATGACGAAGAAAACACCTGTAATGAAGGTGACACCGTAAAAATCATGGAAACCCGACCTATTAGTAAGAATAAGAGTTGGAGATTAGTTGAAATTATTGAAAGAGCTAAGTAAACATGATACAAACAGAAAGTAGACTAATAGTTGCTGATAACAGCGGAGCCAAAGAAGTTCTTTGTATCCGTGTGTTGGGCGGTACTAAAAAGCGTTATGCTTCGATTGGGGACAAAATTGTTGTTACCGTAAAGAATGCTATAGCCGGTTCCGATATGAAAAAAGGAACAGTTACAAAAGCGGTTGTTGTTCGCACCAAAAAAGAGATTAGAAGACCAGACGGATCCTATATTCGCTTCGATGATAACGCATGTGTATTATTGAATACAACTGGTGAAATGAGAGGAACCCGTATTTTTGGACCTGTTGCAAGAGAATTACGCGATACTGATATGAAGATCGTTTCTCTGGCACCAGAAGTTTTATAATCTTTGAAAACCTAGAACAATGCGAAAAAAATTACATATTAAAAAAGGTGATACCGTTATTGTAAACTCAGGGGAATCTAAAGGTATGGAAGGTAAAGTATTAGAAGTATTAGTAGATAAACAACGAGCAATTGTTGAAGGTGCTAATATGATTTCTAAACATACTAAGCCTAATGCTGAAAATCCTCAGGGCGGTATTGTTAAAAAGGAGGCAGGAATTCACATTTCTAATTTGAATGTGAAAGATGCTTCAACCGGAAAGGCTACCCGTGTTGGTAGACGTTTGGGTGATGACAATAAATTAGTTAGATATTCTAAAAAGTCAGGGGAGGAGATTAAGTAATGAGCTATATACCTACTCTTAAAAAACAATATACAGAAGAAGTAATTCCTTCTTTAATGAAGGAATTTAATTACAAATCTGTAATGCAAGCACCTAAATTAACGAAAATAGTAATTAATCAGGGTGTTGGTTCGGCTATTGCTGATAAGAAGATTTTGGAATTTTCGGTAAACGAAATGACTTCTATCACTGGTCAGAAGGCAGTTCAAACTCTTTCTTCGAAAGATATTTCGAACTTTAAGCTTCGTAAAGGGATGCCGGTTGGTACAACTGTAACTTTACGTCGTGAGCGTATGTACGAATTTCTTGAGAAATTAGTGCGTGTTGCTTTGCCTCGTATCCGTGACTTTAAAGGTATTAACGGTAAACTTGATGGTAGAGGAAACTATACCTTAGGTATCGAAGAGCAAATTATTTTCCCAGAAATTGTTTTGGATGAAGTAAACAAAATAATGGGTATGAATATTACCTTCGTTACAACTGCTAAAACTGATGAGGAAGCTTTTGCTTTATTAAAGGAGTTTGGCTTACCATTTAAAAACCTAAAAAAATAAGACGATGGCTAAAGAATCAATGAAAGCTCGCGAAGTTAAGCGTCAAAAGCTTGTTGAAAAATACGCAGCAAAAAGAGCTCAACTTAAGGAGGAAGGCGATTACATCGGACTTAGTCGTTTGCCAAAAAATTCTTCTCCTGTAAGATTGCATAACAGATGTAAACTTACTGGTCGTCCTAAAGGATACATGAGACAATTCGGAATTAGTCGTATCACTTTTCGTGAAATGGCTTCTTCTGGATTAATTCCAGGTATTAAGAAGGCAAGTTGGTAAGCAGATTAGTTTGTAAAAACAATTTTGTTAAATATTGTCCCGAGCAATCGGGATCAATTTAATTTTTTTAAAATGACAGATCCAATAGCAGATTTTCTTACACGTCTAAGAAACGGGATTATGGCCAATCACAAAGTGGTTGACGTTCCTGCATCTAACGTGAAAAAAGAAATGACAAAAATTCTTAAGGATAAAGGTTATATCCTTAATTACAAGTTTGTTGATGACGGAGTTCAAGGCACTATTAAAATTGCTTTGAAATACAATCCTGAGACAAAAATTTCCGCGATCAAAAATCTTAAAAGGGTGAGTAAGCCTGGTTTGAGAAAATATTGTGGAGCGGCTGAATTACCACGTGTACTAAACGGTTTGGGAATTGCAATTCTCTCTACTTCGCAAGGAGTAATGACAGACAAGGAAGCTCGTCAGAAAAACGTTGGTGGCGAAATATTGTGTTACGTTTATTAATAAAGGAGGATAGAAATGTCACGAATTGGAAAATTACCTATCAATTTGCCTGCAGGAGTAAGCGTAACGGTGAATAAAGATAATTCAGTAACGGTTAAAGGGCCTAAAGGTGAATTAACACAACAAATTGATGTTGACATCAAGGTATCTGTTGAAGAAAATACAGTAGTATTGGAACGTCCATCAGAGCAAAAAAGACACAAAGCCATGCATGGCTTGTATCGCTCGTTGATGAACAACATGGTATTTGGTGTAGCTGAAGGTTATAAATTACAGCAAGAACTTGTTGGTGTGGGATTCCGTGCTACTTCAAAAGGTCAACTTTTGGAATTAGCTTTGGGTTATTCCCATCTTATTCACATGGAAATTGCTCCAGAGGTTCAAGTAACTGCAGTAACTGAAAAGCGTGCAAACCCGATCATTACATTAGAGAGTTGTGATAAGCAGCTTATTGGTCAGGTAGCGGCTAAAATCAGATCATTCAGAAAACCAGAGCCATACAAAGGTAAAGGTGTTAAATTTGTTGGTGAACAGCTAAGAAGAAAAGCTGGTAAATCTGCGGGTAAATAATTTCTTAAAACAGTAAATTATGGCTTTAACTAAGCAAGATAGAAGACTTAGAATTAAAAGAAGAATTCGTAAGTCAATTGCTGGAACTGCTGAAAGACCTAGAATGTCAGTTTTTCGCTCTAACAAGCAGATTTCAGTACAAATTATTGATGATTTATCAGGACAAACTATAGTTGCAACTTCCTCTTTGATTAAAGAAATCGCTGAGAAAACTACAACTAAGCTTGAACAAGCTGAGCTAGTAGGTAAAGCAATTGCAGAAAAAGCAGTTGCAGCCGGTATTACTAGTGTTGTATTCGATAGAAATGGTTATCTATACCATGGTAGAATTAAATCTTTAGCGGACGCTGCTCGTAATAGTGGCCTTAAATTTTAATAATTATGGCAGATAATAAAAACATTAAAACTAGCGATGCAGATCTTAAAGATAGGCTTGTTGCTATTAATCGTGTTACAAAAGTAACAAAGGGGGGTAGAACCTTCAGCTTTTCTGCAATTGTTGTTGTAGGAAATGAAAATGGATTAGTAGGTTGGGGACTTGGTAAAGCAAACGAAGTAACCACCGCTATTTCAAAAGGTGTTGATGCAGCTAAGAAAAATTTAATCAAAGTGCCGGTTTACAAAGGAACTATTCCTCACGAACAACTTTCACGATTTGGCGGAGCAGAGGTTTTCATTAAGCCTGCTTCTCATGGTACCGGAGTAAAAGCTGGTGGTGCTATGCGTGCTGTATTGGAGAGTGTTGGTGTAACCGATGTACTTGCTAAATCAAAAGGCTCATCAAACCCACATAACCTTGTAAAAGCGACAATTGGTGCATTGGCTGAATTAAGAGATGCTCATACCGTTGCTGAACACAGAGGTGTATCATTAGATAAAGTGTTTAACGGTTAACAAATAAGGAAATGGCTAAGATTAAAATTACTCAGGTAAAGAGCAAAATTGGAAGCACTGATCGCCAAAAGAAAACCTTGGAAGCATTGGGATTAAACAAGATCAATGCAACTGTTGAACATGAAGCTACACCTCAGATTAAAGGTATGGTGGCTAAAGTACAACACCTTGTTTCCGTTGTAGAATAATTATTGTTAATATTTAGTATTAAATAGATATGGACTTAAGTAACTTAAAACCCGCAGAAGGATCAACCAAGACTTCAAAAAGAATTGGTCGCGGACAAGGATCTGGAAGAGGAGGAACTTCAACCAGAGGACATAAGGGTGCGAAGTCAAGATCTGGATACTCTAAAAAAGTTGGTTTCGAAGGTGGTCAAATGCCTTTACAACGAAGAGTTCCTAAGTTTGGATTTAAAAACGTTAATAGAAAAGAATACAAAGCTATTAATGTTGAAGTTTTACAGGCCTTAGCAGAAAAGAATAACATTACTACAATCGACCAGGAAGTTTTGATGGCAGCAGGTATGGTGTCAAAGAACGACAATGTTAAGATTTTAGGACATGGAACTATTACTGCGAAGCTGGAAGTAAAAGCTCACGCATTCTCAAAATCGGCTATTGCCGCGATTGAAGCAGTCGAAGGAACAGTTGTTAAATTGTAAGTTTAGATATGAAAGGTTTAATAGAAACATTGAAGAACATCTGGAAGATTGAGGATTTAAGATCTAGAATCTTAACTACTCTCGGTCTTGTGTTAGTGTATCGTTTAGGTACCATGGTAGTTTTGCCAGGGGTAGACCCTGCACAGTTAGGCGCGTTAAAAACGCAAACTCAAGACGGAGTTTTGGGATTATTAGATATGTTTTCAGGAGGAGCATTTTCGAATGCATCAATCTTCGCTTTAGGAATCATGCCTTATATCTCGGCCTCTATTGTAATTCAGTTAATGGGAATTGCGGTTCCTTATTTTCAGAAATTACAGAAAGAGGGAGAAAGCGGTACTCGTAAAATCAACCAGATTACAAGGTATCTAACAGTTATAATTCTTGTACTTCAAGCACCAGGATATCTATTAAACTTACATTCACAATTGCCTGAAACAGCCTTTATTCTTAAAGGTACATTATTTACGGTATCTTCTGTGATGATTCTTGCAGCAGGATCGATGTTCATTATGTGGTTAGGAGAAAAGATTACCGATAAAGGAATTGGTAACGGTATTTCTATCATTATTATGATCGGTATTATTGCAAGATTACCATTCTCATTCTTTGCAGAATTGCTTTCAAAAATTGAAGGTCAAGGAGGAGGTTTAATTCTATTGGTTTTAGAGATCGTAGTTTTATTCCTTGTTTTTGCAGCAACAATTTTGTTAGTTCAGGGAACAAGAAAGATACCTGTGCAGTATGCAAAACGAATCGTAGGAAACAAACAATATGGTGGGGTTCGCCAGTACATTCCTTTAAAAGTGAATGCTGCTGGTGTAATGCCAATCATTTTTGCTCAGGCAATTATGTTTTTACCAATGGCGTTTGTTAACTATGCAAGTTCTGATGCGTTAACTGGAGTAGCTGCAGCTTTATCCAATTTTACTGGATTCTATTACAATGCTTTATTCTTTGTAATGATTGTATTATTTACTTATTTCTATACTGCAATTACAGTAAATCCAACGCAAATGGCTGAGGATATGAAAAAGAACGGTGGATTTATTCCGGGAATTAAGCCTGGTAAGAAAACAATCGATTTTTTAGATACTGTAATGTCTAGAATAACTTTGCCGGGATCTATATTTTTAGGTTTGGTTGCAATTTTGCCTGCATTCGCAATGATTGCCGGAGTAAATAATCAATTTGCACATTTTTATGGCGGTACTTCTTTATTGATTTTAGTAGGAGTTGTATTGGATACGTTACAGCAAATCGAGAGTCATCTTTTGATGCGTCACTATGATGGATTAATGAAGTCTGGTAGAATAAAAGGTAAATCTCCGGGAGGAGCTGCTGCTTATTAAAATATTTTTGCTTTCTTTGCAATGATTTTTCACAAAACAGAGGAAGAGATAGAGCGGCTTGAAATGAGCAACTTACTGGTGGCGAAAACTTTAGGTGTAATATCGAAAGAAATAGCTCCTGGAATATCAACTTTGAGATTGGATAAAATCGCAGAGGAGTACATAAGAGACAATGGCGGTAAACCAGGGTTTCTTGGTTACGATGGATTCCCGAATACCTTATGTGTTTCTATAAACAGTCAGGTTGTTCATGGAATTCCATCTAGCTATGAGCTGAAAGAGGGAGATGTTGTTTCCTGTGATTGTGGTGTTTTGTTGAATGGTTTTTATGGCGATTCGGCTTATACATTTACTGTAGGGGCAGTAACTCCTGATGTTCAGCAACTGTTGAAGGTTACCAAAGAGGCTCTTTACAAAGGAGTAGAGCAGGCCATTGAAGGTAATCATTTAGGCGACATAGGTTTTGCTATTCAAAAGCATGCAGAACAGAATTCAGTTTCTGTAGTTCGAGAAATGGTAGGACACGGAATTGGGAAAAATCTTCATGAAGATCCACAAGTTCCGAATTATGGAAAAAAAGGACGTGGATTGAAATTGAGAGAAGGACTGGTCGTGGCAATTGAACCGATGTTTAATCTTGGGAAAAGAGATATTTACCAGGATAGTGATGGATGGGCAATTGTTACTGCTGACGGAAAACCTTCAGCACATTTTGAACATACTGTGGTAGTTCGAAAGGGAAAAGCTCAGATCTTATCCAGTTTTGAATTTATTGAAGATATAAACTAATAAAATTTAATGAGCTTATGGCTAAACAGCCTTCAATAGAACAAGATGGTACAATTACCGAAGCATTATCTAATGCGATGTTTCGTGTAGAACTTGAAAACGGGCATGTGATAACAGCTCACATTTCCGGTAAGATGAGAATGCACTACATTAAGATCTTGCCTGGTGATAAGGTAAAGGTAGAAATGTCACCTTATGATCTTACTAAAGGGCGCATTACTTTTAGATATAAAAATTAAATACAATAATAATGAAGGTAAGAGCATCTGTAAAGAAACGTTCTGATGATTGTAAGATCGTTAGAAGAAAAGGACGTTTGTATGTGATTAATAAAAAGAATCCTAAGTTCAAGCAACGTCAAGGATAATTTAGTAAACTTTGTAATAGATAAATATTTTAATTTATGGCTAGAATTGTTGGAGTTGATTTGCCTCAAAATAAAAGAGGGATAATTAGCTTGACTTATATCTACGGTATCGGTAGAAGTGCTGCTCGTCAGATTTTGGATGAAGCAGAAGTTTCTTACGATAAGCAAGTAAAAGATTGGACTGATGATGAGTCTAATCGTATTCGTCAAGCGATTAATGCTAATTTAAAAGTTGAGGGTGAATTACGTTCTTTAAATCAACTGAATATTAAGCGTTTGATGGATATTGGTTGTTATCGTGGTATTCGTCACCGTATTGGATTACCAGTACGTGGTCAAAGAACCAAAAACAACTCACGTACTAGAAAAGGTAAGAGAAAAACAGTTGCAAACAAAAAGAAAGCGACTAAATAATCGTTAAGTTATGGCAAAAAAGTCAGTATCAGTTAAAAAGAGGGTAGTAAAAATTGAACCTGTAGGACAGGCGCATATCCATTCATCTTTTAACAATATTATCATTTCCTTAACCAATAGCACAGGACAGGTTATTTCTTGGTCTTCAGCTGGTAAAATGGGTTTTAGAGGTTCTAAAAAGAACACTCCTTATGCTGCCCAGCAAGCTGCAACAGACTGTGGAAAAGTTGCTCATGATCTTGGATTAAGAAAAGTGAAAGTATATGTAAAAGGTCCTGGAAATGGTCGTGAATCGGCTATTCGTGCGATCAATTCATGTGGAATCGACATTGCGGAAATCGTAGATGTTACTCCATTACCACACAACGGATGTCGTCCTCCTAAGAGACGTAGAGTTTAATAAAAAATGCTGTTTAAGATTTTGAATTAGTTTTATTGATATCCTCTCTAAAAAACGCGGCACTTTTATAATTCAAAACTTATGGCAAAGTTTCTATTGTTAGAAAAATTTAAATTTAAGAAGTAATGGCTAGATATATTGGACCAAAGAGTAGAATTGCTCGTAAATTTGGTGAAGCAATTTTTGGACCTGATAAGGCATTTGAAAACAAAAACTACCCTCCGGGGCAGCACGGTAACAGCCGTAGAAGAAAGAAAATGTCTGAATATGGTGTTCAGCTAAAGGAAAAACAAAAAGCAAAATACACTTACGGTGTATTGGAGAAACAATTCTCAAACTTATTTGAAAAGGCCGCGCGTAGTAAAGGTATTACTGGTGAAGTTTTATTGCAACTTTTAGAATGTCGTTTAGACAATGTAGTTTTCAGATTAGGTGTAGCTCCAACAAGATCAGCTGCTCGTCAGTTGGTTAGCCATAAACACGTAACTGTAAACGGACAAGTTTGTAACATTCCTTCATTTTCAGTAAAAGCTGGGGATATCATTGGAATTCGTGAAAAATCGAAATCTTTAGAAGTTATTACCGATTCTTTATCTACTGCTAGATATAACCAATCATCTTGGTTGGAATGGGATCAAACCTCTCTTAGTGGTAAGTTCCTTAATACACCAGAAAGAACGGAAATTCCTGAAAACATCAAGGAACAGTTAATCGTTGAATTGTATTCTAAGTAATAAATAGTTAATCAGTAATTTATGGCAATTTTAGCTTTCCAGAAACCGGACAAAGTTATCATGCTCGACGCAGACAATAAATTCGGTAAATTCGAATTTCGTCCATTAGAGCCTGGATATGGTATAACAATTGGTAATGCCTTAAGAAGAATATTACTTTCTTCATTAGAGGGATTTGCGATTACGACTATCAAAATACAGGGTGTTGATCATGAATTTTCTACAATACCAGGAGTAATCGAAGATGTTACTGAGATGATCCTGAACCTGAAGCAAGTTCGGTTTAAACAAAAAGTTGAAGAGGTTGACAGCGAGTTGGTTACTGTGACTATCTCGGATCAGGATACTTTTACAGCTGGCGATATTAACAAGTTTCTAACAGGTTTCGAAGTGTTGAATCCAGAGCTTGTAATTTGCAAAATGGACAGCTCTGCCAAATTGCAAATGGATTTAGCTATTAACAAAGGTCGTGGATATGTACCTTCTGTTGAAAACAAACCTGTTGATGTAGAGTTTGGAGTGATTCCGATCGATTCAATTTTTACACCAATCAAGAATGTTAAATATGCTGTTGAAAACTATCGTGTAGAGCAAAAAACTGACTATGAAAAATTGGTTTTTGATATTACTACTGATGGTTCAATTCACCCAAAAGAAGCTTTAAAAGAAGCAGCAAAAATTCTTATTTATCACTTCATGTTGTTCTCAGATGAAAAGATTACTCTTGATTCTGACGAGAAGTTTGCAAACGAGGAGTTTGATGAAGAGGTTTTGCATATGCGTCAGCTATTGAAGACAAAACTGGTAGATATGGATCTTTCAGTGCGTGCTTTGAATTGCTTGAAAGCTGCTGATGTGGATACTTTGGGTGATTTAGTACAGTTCAACAGGAATGACCTTCTGAAATTTAGAAACTTTGGTAAGAAATCCTTAACCGAGCTGGATGATCTATTGGTATCCTTGAATCTTACTTTCGGTATGGATATTTCTAAGTATAAATTAGATAAGGAATAAGGGAAAATGAGACATAGAAAGAAATTTAATCATTTAGGAAGAAAAACAGCACATAGAAAAGCGATGCTTTCAAATATGGCTTCTTCTTTGATTTTGCATAAAAGAATCTCGACTACTACTGCTAAGGCGAAAGCTTTGAAAATGTATGTTGAGCCTCTAATTTCAAAAAGTAAAGTTGATTCTACTCACTCAAGACGTATTGTTTTTGGTTATTTAAAGCAAAAAGAAGCAGTTACTGAGTTGTTTAGAGAAGTTTCACCAAAAATTACTAACCGTAACGGTGGTTATACCAGAATTTTAAAAACTGGTAATCGTTTAGGTGATAATGCAGAGATGTGTATTGTAGAATTGGTTGATTTCAATGAAACTTACTTGACTGAAAAGAAAGCTGTAGCTAAAAAATCGACACGTAGAAAACGTGGTGGTTCTAAAGCTTCAGGACAAGTAGCAACTGAAGTATCAGAAGTAAAAGCTGAAGCGGTTAAGACCGAAAAAGCACCTGAAGCTCCGGAAACTGCGACAGAAGAAATTAAAAAGGAAGAAGAATAAGCTTCCTTTCTAAGATAAAAAAGGGGGTAAAGTTAAATCTTTATCCCTTTTTTAGTACCCTATAGAAATTGCATACGATTGCATTTAATCGTATAAATAAATCAGTAAAACTTTTAATATCCGAAAGTTATGTCAGAAATTGTAAACATTCATGGTCGTGAAATTCTTGATTCACGAGGAAATCCTACTATCGAAGTTGAAGTAACTCTTGCTAGTGGTTTTATGGGTCGTGCCGGTGTTCCTTCAGGAGCTTCTACTGGTGAAAACGAAGCTTTAGAACTACGTGATGGCGATAAGTCTCGTTACTTAGGTAAAGGTGTCTTAAAGGCAATTGATAACGTGAATAGCGTTATTGCAAAAGCATTAGTTGGTATGGACGCTACTGACCAGGTTGCTGTTGATAAAGCAATGATTGCTCTTGATGGTACCAAAACTAAATCTAAATTAGGTGCGAATGCTATGTTAGGTGTTTCTTTGGCTACTGCTAAAGCCGCTGCATTGTATTCAGGTATGCCATTGTATCGCTACATTGGTGGTACTAATGCAAATGTACTTCCTGTTCCTATGATGAACATTATCAATGGTGGTTCTCACTCTGATGCTACTATCGCATTTCAGGAGTTTATGATCCGTCCTATTGGTGCTCCATCTTTCCGCGAAGCTTTAAGAATGGGTGCTGAAGTATTTCACGCACTTGCAAAAGTACTTAAAGGTAAAGGTCTTTCTACTGCTGTTGGTGACGAAGGAGGTTTCGCTCCAATGTTAGGTGGAACTGAAGAAGCTATTGAGTGTATTCTTACCGCGATTAAAAACGCTGGTTACAAAGCCGGACGTAAAGAAGATGGCGGTGATGTTTCAATTGCTATGGACTGTGCTGCTTCTGAGTTCTTCAAAGATGGTGTGTATGACTATAGTATTTTTGAACCAAACGGAGCTAAAAGAAATTCTAACGAGCAAGCTGCTTACCTGGCTGAATTGATTTCTAAGTATCCTATCGATTCTATCGAAGATGGTATGGACGAAGGAGACTGGGATGGATGGGTTGCTTTAAATGCTCTTATTGGTGATAAGTGTCAGATTGTAGGTGACGATTTATTCGTAACTAATGTTGAGTACTTAGCTAAAGGTATCGAGCTTAAAGCAGCTAACTCAATCTTGATTAAAGTAAACCAAATTGGAACTTTAACTGAGACTTTAAATGCTATCGAAATGGCGCATCGTGCTGGTTACACTTCAGTAACTTCTCACCGTTCCGGAGAAACTGAAGATGCTACTATTGCTGATATTGCTGTAGCTACTAATGCTGGACAGATCAAAACAGGTTCTTTGAGCCGTTCTGACCGTATGGCTAAGTACAATCAATTACTTCGTATTGAAGAAGAATTAGGTGAAAATGCAATTTTTGGTTGCTAAGCTTAATTAGAATATATATTAAAAAAAGGGGTCTGTAAAGATCCCTTTTTTATGTCTGGTTTTATTCCAAAACAACTTTTTTTTTTAAATATATTCCAGCATTAAACCATATAGAGTTTTGCACTGGAAAGGTTTAGAAAGATAAGCATCCATTCCTACCTCAATTGATATTTCCTTATCATCGGAATAAAAATTTGCTGTAAATGCAATAATCGGAATAGAAAATTCACGTTCTTCTTCAATTTTACGCATGCGTAATGAGGCTTCTATGCCTCCCATTATTGGCATTTGCAAATCCATTAAAACAATATCGTATTGTTCTTTTTCGAAAAGTTCTACTGCTTGCTTTCCATTTTCGGCGATATCAACCTTAGCAACTTTTTGTTTTAGATAAACCTCAATCGTTTTTCTATTGCTGGGTTGGTCTTCAACCAATAGAATTTTTGCTTCATTTATGGGAATGTTCCTTTTGTTGGGATGTGTTTTTACAACAATAGCAGAATCAAGTGTTTCCTCCCAATATATTTTCTTCTTGGTTTCAATACCTATCTGTTCAAGTAATTCAGAAAGCTTTTTATTTGCTGTTTTCTCCATAGTAACCAAAGTATTTTATACTTAAAAATAGCGATTTTTAACTATAATAAAAAAACAAATGTTCAGTTTTGATTTAAAAAATGAGAATTGTCTGATTATCAATCTATAAATTAAGAATTCTAAAGAAAATGGAATTGATAAATTTTCAAAGCAATTTTCCTATTTTTGCGTTTAAGATTTGAATGAAATAAATAAAAGCGAAATAATGGCTGACGATAAAAAAATTATTTTTTCGATGGATAGGGTCAGTAAGACCTTTTCATCACAAAAAAAAGTACTGAATAACATAAACCTTTCTTTTTTCTATGGTGCAAAGATTGGAATTATCGGTCTTAATGGTTCCGGTAAATCTACTCTTTTGAAGATTATTGCCGGCCTGGAAAGTTCATTTGAAGGACATGTTGTTTGGTCGAAAGAGCATAATATTGGCTATCTGGCACAGGAACCAACATTGGATGACAGTAAAACTGTACGAGAAATTGTAGAGGAAGGTGTTCAGGAAATTGTTGATGCTTTAAATGCATACGAAGCCGTTAATCTAAAATTCGGTGATCCGGAAGTTCTTGAAGATGCGGATAAGATGCAGGCCGTAATGGATGAACAAGCAAATCTTCAGGAGAAGATTGATCATTTTGATGCATGGAATTTAGATACAAAGTTGGAACGGGCTATGGATGCACTGCGTTGTCCGGAGGGAGATGCGTTAATTAAAAATTGTTCGGGAGGAGAAAGAAGACGTGTTGCTCTTTGCAGATTATTACTTCAGGAACCGGATATTTTGCTTTTGGATGAACCTACCAACCATTTGGATGCAGAATCGGTGGAGTGGCTGGAACAACATTTGGCGCAATATAAGGGAACTGTAATCAGTATTACTCACGATAGATATTTCCTTGATAATGTAGCAGGTTGGATTCTCGAGTTGGATAGAGGAGAAGGAATTCCCTGGAAGGGTAATTACAGCGCTTGGTTGGATCAGAAGACCAAACGTATGGCAATGGAAGAGAAAACCGCCAGTAAGCGACGTAAAACCCTTGAAAGAGAGTTGGAGTGGGTGCGTATGGCTCCTAAAGCACGTCAGGCAAAAAGTAAGGCTCGTTTGAGTGCTTACGACAGTATGATGAATGAGGATTTGAAAGAGAAGGAAGAAAAGCTGGAAATCTTTATTCCTAACGGTCCGCGTTTGGGAAGTAAGGTAATTCAGGTTCAGTCTGTTTCAAAGGCATTCGGAAATAAGTTGTTATTTGATGATTTGGAATTTGAATTACCACCGGCAGGAATCGTTGGGGTTATTGGACCCAATGGAGCAGGTAAAACGACGCTTTTCAGGATGATTATGGATCTTGAGAAACCGGATAAAGGAACTTTTGAGGTAGGAGAGACCGTAAAAGTAGGATATGTTGATCAGCAGCATGCTGATATCGATCCGGAAAAATCTGTTTATGAGGTGATCTCCGGTGGAGGTGATTTGATTAATGTTGGAGGACGAACAGTAAATGCACGGGCTTATGTTGGCCGTTTTAATTTTAATGGTGCCGATCAGGAAAAGAAATGCGGTGTACTATCTGGGGGAGAGCGTAACCGCTTACATTTGGCTCTGACTTTAAAAGAAGAGGCTAATGTTTTACTTTTGGATGAACCAACCAATGATATTGATGTAAATACACTTCGGGCTTTGGAAGAAGGTTTGGAAAACTTTGCCGGCTGCGCAGTGGTGATTTCACATGACCGATGGTTTTTGGATCGTATTGCAACACATATTTTAGCATTTGAAGGCAATTCCCATGTTCAGTTTTTTGAAGGTGGATATTCCGATTACGAAATCAATAGGAAAAAGCGAATGGGCGATGAAGGTCCTAAGCGGATAAGATATAAAAAACTAATTGCAGACTAGTGACTAAAAAGGGAAGAAGCCGGATTGGTTTTCTTCCCTTTGTTTTTGTAACTTGATGGAACAAAATAATTTATCACTTAATTCGATTTCCATGAATCAATTTGCAACCCCAACCGATGAGAAAAATTGGGCAATGTTCTGCCATTTAGCATCATTTTCCGGAGTTATAATTCCTTTTGGTAATGTAATAGGGCCACTCATTTTATGGTCGATGAAAAAGGATTATTCAGAACTGGTTGATCAAGAGGGAAAAAAATCAATTAATTTTCAGATATCGATGTGTATATACATTTTTGCGTCCGCAATATTGGTTTTTGTAGGAATTGGAATTTTATTGCTGATTGGACTTGCTTTGCTAAATTTGATTTTTGTTGTTATTGCGATTGTAAAAACTTTAAATGGGGAAGATTACCAATATCCTCTGAGTATTAAATTTCTAAATTGAAAGAATGAAATCTTTTTCTGGTTATAAGACAATCTACTATGTTGGGATTGTCTTTATTGTTTTGGGAGGTATCCGCTTACTAAATCATTTGTCCTACGGCGAAATTTTATTTACAATTGGAGTACTGTTGTATTCAGGCGTTCAGATTAGGTTTTTGTTTTATAAAAGCATTGCGGATTGGTGGACTTTTGATTATTTGAAATTATCGGTAAATTTTTTATTTCTGATCTCAATATTTCTTCTTTTTGTGATTGATTTTAAACTGTGGTATTATCCATTTGTTTTAGGGCTTCTAATCGATTTTTTTGCTAATATACTTCGCCGGATAAAAAGGACATAGTTAAAATAGTTGTTCTGTTTTGCATGTTAAATACAGATCGCATTAGAATGTTGTGGTATCTGTCAAATAATTTGATAATTTTGTAGCTCTAATAAAATAACCAAAATAAAGACTTAAAAATGGCTCAAAAACCGTCTATTCCTAAAGGGACGAGAGATTTCTCTCCTGTTGAAATGGTAAAGAGAAACTATATTTTTGATACCATAAAAGAGGTGTTTCAGTTATATGGTTTTATGCCGATAGAAACACCATCAATGGAAAATCTGTCTACTCTAATGGGAAAATATGGAGAAGAGGGAGACAAACTATTGTTTAAAGTGCTGAATTCGGGCGATTTTCTATCAAAAATAAATGAAGATCAAATTCGAGAGAAGAATTCGGTAAAATTAACCACAAAAATTAGTGAAAAAGGACTTCGTTATGATCTGACAGTGCCTTTTGCACGTTACGTTGTACAGCATCGTAACGAAATTGATTTCCCTTTTAAGCGTTATCAGATTCAACCGGTTTGGAGAGCAGACAGACCTCAGAAAGGGCGCTACCGTGAATTTTTTCAATGTGATGTTGATGTGATTGGCAGCAATTCTCTTTTAAATGAAGTTGAATTAATTCAGATTGTTGATCAGGTTTACAAAAGACTTCAGTTGAATGTAGTTGTAAAGTTGAATAACCGAAAAATTTTGGCAGGAATTGCTGAGATTATTGGAGAGGCTGAAAAAATTGTTGATATTACTGTTGCAATCGACAAGTTGGATAAAATTGGTTTGGAGAATGTGAATAAGGAATTGGCTGACAAGGGAATTTCTCAGGAAGCTATTGATACATTGCAGCCAATTATATTATTGTCGGGTTCCAATTCCGATAAACTGGCCAAATTAAAAGAGCTTCTTTCTTCATCAGAAATAGGGATGAAAGGCATTGAAGAGTTGGAAACAGTTTTTACTTATTTATCGCAGCTTGATGTGCAAATAGAAGTTGAATTGGATTTAACCTTGGCCAGAGGATTAAATTACTACACCGGAGCCATTTTCGAAGTGAAATCGAAAGACATGGAGTTTGGCAGCATCACCGGTGGCGGACGATATGATGATTTAACCGGAATTTTTGGATTGAAGGATGTTTCGGGAGTTGGTATTTCGTTTGGTGCCGATCGTATTTACGATGTATTGGAACAAATGGATAAATTTCCGTCCAATACGGGTATAACAACCAAAGTATTGTTTATCAATTTTGGCGAAAAAGAAGAGTCGTTTTGTTTGCCAATCCTGGCTAAGTTAAGAGCAAACGGAATTAACGCTGAGATTTATCCTGATTCTTCGAAAATGAAAAAACAAATGACTTATGCCAACAATAAAAATATTCCTTTTGTGATTTTGGTAGGAGAATCGGAAGTTGAGGAAGGTGTTGTTAGTTTAAAGAATATGGAAAGTGGAGATCAGGAAAAATTAACTCCGGATCAGTTGATCGAAAGATTAGTTTCGATTTAATAAATTATTCAAAAGAAAATACAATGGGCTGTAAATTTTACATTTACAGCCCATTGTATTTAATCTTGGTTTTCGTGTTGATGTTTTCCCCGTTCTTTTATTTGCCTTAACAGCATGTTTTGGAATTGCCTTTCGGTATGATAAAGCGTAAGTATTTTTTTAGCGGAGAGTATCTTTTTATATTTTAGATGGTACTCTTTTTGAAGCTTTGCTTCCTGCAATTTAAGCTCAATCAGTTCGTCACTTAAATCGCCTAACTCTTTATCGGATAATTCTGCAGAGTTGTTGCGTAGTTTTCTGAAAAGAATTCTGCCTTGGTCTCTGTTTTCCTTCCTCTTTTTTTCCAATTCATTGTAAAGCGGCCAAAATAATTGAGCCTCATCAGGTGTTAATTCTAATTTTTGAGTAATGAAGGAGATTTTTTCAGCTGCAAATCGTTCACTCATCTGATCGTGCATACCGTGTTCTTTTTCCTGTGCAATGCCTGAGTAACTAAAGCTAACAACAAGTGTTAACAGGATTAAAATTTGTTTCATGTTTGGCCTGTTATAAGTTTGCTAATAAAGATTCTGAATCAATGTCAAAATCAGAAAGATATTCGATTATTTCATCAGATGTAGCCTCAGGGCTTTCATCTGAAAACCAATTAAGTTCATCCAGACTTGTACTTTGAGTATCAATAGCCGTATTTTCTGTTTGCGAAAACTGTTGAATTTTGTAATCGGATGGAACAGAATTGATCAGTACAATTTTAGCAATAAAAAGGATCCCAACTACGCTGGCTGCCATCCAGAAGTATGGTTTTAATACTTGTAACAGTCTTTTATTTGGATTTTCTTCCGTTATAATTCTTTCCTGAACCCGATCACTTAGGTTTTCAAAGTAATCCACAGGAACTTTAAATGGTTGATCGTTTTTCATGTTCGACAGATTATTCATGTTTCTTATAGTATTTAGACTGTCTGAATAGTAATTGGTTTAATTTACACTTCGTTTAGTTTCAAAAGAGATTCGATTTTTTTTACTGCATGATGGTAAGAAGCTTTTAAGGCTCCGACTGAAGTCTCTAAAATTTCAGACATTTCATTATATTTTAAATCATCGAAATATTTCATGTTAAATACCAAACGTTGTTTTTCAGGCAGCTTCAGGATTGCTTTTTGCAATTCCAATTGAGCCTTGTTTCCATCAAAATAAGGATCTGCCTCTAAGTTTGCTAAAAGTATATTTTCAACTTCGCTATTTGAGTATCCCAAATATTTTTTTTGCTTTTCTTTTATAAAAGTTAAGGCCTCATTTGTAGCAATCCGAAACATCCAGGTAAACAATTGGGAGTCGGATCTGAAGTTTTGTAAACCTTTCCATATTTTCACAAAAGTATTTTGCAAAACGTCATCAGAGTCGTCGTGCAAAAGAACAATTTTTCTGATTTGCCAATATAATCTTTCCTGGTATTTCTTCACCAAGAAGGAAAATGCCTGACTTTGTGTATTCTTATCACTAAAAAGTTCCAGTATTTCTTCGTCAGATTTGTGGTTCATCAATTTGCATTCAGGTAATGGATTTTAAAAATAGCTATTTCACATTTGTTATGCGTTAGGTAAGACTATTTTCTTGGTAAAAGGTTTAATTTGGGATCAAAAAAAATCCGGAATCGAAACGATCCCGGATAATTTTTATTTGCATTGTATATTATTTTTGAAGCAGAGCTAATACTTCTTTTACAACATTTTCTGCAGTGTAACCAAATTTTTCATCTAAAATATTTGCCGGAGCTGAATAACCAAAATGATCCAATCCAATTGATTTACCAAGAGGGCCAACCAATCCAAGAAGAGTTACAGGTAAACCTGCAGTTAATCCAAGAACGGGAATTCCGGCAGGAATTACTTCGTTTTGATATGCCGCAGATTGAGTTCTGAATAATCCTTCTGAAGGAACAGATACAATTTGAACCTTTAATCCTTTTTCAGCACGTAAGATCTTAGCACCTTCAACTAAAGTTGCTACTTCCGATCCACTTGCTAAAAGAACAACATCAGGAGCTGTTTCAGGTTTCTCAACAATGTAAGCACCTTTTTGAGCCTGAAGAGCTTCCTTGTAACGATTTTCTTTCGATGGAAGTTCTTTAATGTTCTGACGGGAAAGAATTAAGGCAGTAGGAGTTTTTGTGTTCTCCATTGCCATTTTCCAAGCCACGGTGGTTTCATCAGCATCAGCAGGACGAAGAGCTAATAAACTCATTTGTCCGGAGTGATTTTTCAACTGCTCCAGTAAACGAATCTGAGCTTCCTGCTCAATTGGCTGATGAGTTGGTCCATCTTCTCCAACGCGGAATGCATCGTGAGTCCAGATATATTTTACCGGAACCTGCATTAAAGCCGCTAAACGAACTGCAGGTTTCATGTAATCAGAGAATACAAAGAAAGTTCCACAAGCAGCAATAACACCACCGTGAAGAGCAATACCATTACAGATAGAAGCCATAGTTAATTCGGCAACACCTGCCTGAAGGAATGCTCCGGAAAAATCACCTTTAGCAAGAGCTTTGGTGTTTTTCAAGAAACCATCAGTTTTATCAGAGTTACTTAAATCAGCCGATGACACAATCATGTTTTCAACATTTTTAGCCAGTTCAGCCAAAACTACAGATGAAGCTGAACGAGTTGCATCACCTGATTTCTGAACAATTGCTTCGTAATCAAGTTCCATAGCTTCGTTGCTAAAGAACCTCTCAAGTTTAGCAGCCAATTCAGGATTTGCTTTTGCCCATTCAGCTTGTTCAGCTTTTTTTGCAGAAGCATATGCTTGTTTTTTCTTTAGAACTTCGGCGTAATATTCTTGAACTTCAGGGAAAATCTGGAATGGATTTTCTGGGTTTCCACCTAAGTTTTCAATTGTTTTTTCGATTGAGGCACCAGCAGCACCTAGTGGTTGTCCGTGAGTAGAAACCATATTTTCGAAGCTGCAACCATCCACATCAACAGCACCTTTACCCATTAGGGTTTTTCCGATAATAAGAGTTGGTCTTTCACTTTCGTTGTTAGCGGCTAATAAAGCTTCACGAATTGCTGCTGCATCGTTTCCTTTAATCGTAATAACATTCCAGTTCCATGCTTCGTACTTTTTAGCAGTATCTTCAACTGTAACTTCTTCAACTTTAGTTGAAAGTTGGATGTTATTGGAATCATAGAACATGATTAAATTGCTTAATCCTAAAGTACCTGCAATTCGACCAGCTCCCTGAGCAATTTCTTCCTGAATTCCACCATCAGAAATGAAAGTGTAAATTTTATGTGACATCCAGTCACCGAAACGGGCTGCTAGAAAACGCTCTGCAATTGCAGCTCCAACAGCCATAGTATGACCTTGTCCTAAAGGACCGGAAGTGTTTTCAACACCTCTTGCAACTTCAACTTCAGGATGACCGGGAGTTGGGCTTCCCCATTGTCTGAAATTTGCAAGTTCTTCCATTGTATAATTTCCGATTAAGGAAAGAATGGAATACAACATTGGAGACATGTGACCTGGGTCAAGGAAAAATCGATCGCGATTAATCCAGTTCATATCTGTTGGGTCAAAATTTAAAAATTCAGAATAAAGAACGTTGATAAAATCGGCTCCGCCCATAGCGCCACCCGGATGTCCGGATTTAGCTTTCTCTACCATTGCAGCAGATAGGATACGAACATTATTCGCAGCCATGTCAGTTGCTGTCAGATCCACTTGGTTTTTCATTTCTTTTAGATCCATTTTTGAAAATGAGATTTTAGATGATAAAAACTTGGTAAGGTTTTATTAATGCATGCAAAGATAAACAAAAATGCCTTTTAGCACCATGTAAACACTTAATAAAAGCTTTTAAATTAAGGTTTTTGCAATATTAGAATATTGTAAATCAATATGATTACAAGCGTACAGGTATTGATTTGCCGGATGTTATAACAAAACTTGCTTTTTTGGAGCTTTGCGACAGATAGGCGTTTTTGTTACGGAATATGATATGATATATACCTGGTTGAAGAGTCAAAGTTTCCCGTAATGATTTTTCGGGGATGTTGTAAATCCATTCTAATTTACTTCCTTTTTGAACAAACATGCTGCACGGGCCGGTAGTTGGTTTAAAAATAGTAACTAACCCAGGTTGTGGAATTGTGATTGAAGTAGTTTTGCTTTGATTGATTTCAACATCAGGAATTAAAATCCGTGGAAGGCTTAAAATTTCCAAATTGTATTTGCCGGTCAGGTATTTAGTTACCTCATTGGGGGTTTGGATGTTAATAATTTCTGTATTTTTTCGGATAAGAATTTGTAAATCTTTGTACATGGTTGTTCTCGGGCATTCAATTTTCAGCATTCCCTGAGGAGCATCAAATCCAATGGTTGTGTGCTTGCCGGCAATCAGTCTAATGCTGTCGCGATGCAATTCGGGTATGGTATGAATTGTAATATTATAAGTAAGCAGCGGATCTAAAAATAATGTATCAGGATTTCCTTTTGCATTCATGGTATGCATAAACTGATATCTTACTTTATCAGAAACAGAATTGTAAAATGTCATTGGAACATCAGTTTCTGTAGGGGAACCATTGGCTTCAATTAAATTTATTTGCGCCGAAGTTTTGTTCAAAACCTGCGAGATAACATACTCCAATGTTCCTCCGAAGCGTTCTTCTTTTTTTACTTCAAGAAAATTCCCAATGCATTCAAAACTGCTTTTAAAATCAACATCAAGACCAATTCCAATAATAAATGGTTTTAAGAAGATTCCTTTTTTTTGTAATTCTAACGATACAGCACAAGGATCACCATCGCAGGCTTCAACACCGTCTGTAATAAGAATAATCACATTTCTGATATCGGAATTTACTTCCGGGAAGTCGCTGGCGGCCAATTCTAAAGAATGGGCAATTGGTGTTGTTCCTTTAGGATCAATATACCGTAAGGTTTGTCTTATTTCTCCTGCATTACCCGGTTTAAAAGGTACTTCCAGTTTGGTATCATTACAATCCTGTGGAGGAACAACGCTTTGATGACCGTATACTCTTAAAGCCATCTCAACATTGTCTTGATATTCCAGGCTGTCAATCATCTGAATCAAAAATTTACGGGCTATATTTATTTTTTTTGATTCCTCCCAGTATCCATTCATGCTTTGAGAAGCATCGAAAATGAATAATATTCTTGTTTTTTCAACTTTTTCAAGAGCCCCTTGAGCTATATTTAGTTTTGAACACAATAGCAGTAGTAAAAAGATTGAGAAGTATTTAAGATTTGATTTCAAGAGTCAGGGAGTTATTTTGATTAGTAAGTAAAGATAGGGAATGTGTTAAAGAATTAAAATCGATAGTTCCTGTAATTTTAAATTTAATTAATGATAGGTGTATTATGGTTAATTGTCAATTGTTTACCATACAAAATTTTGGCGCATATTGAAATTCGATGTAAAGGTTAAGATTTGCTTATTTGAGATGTTTAATATTCGGGCTTGCGGTATTTATAAGCCTGTCAACTTTCGATAGTTCATCTTTAATTTGCAACAGCATAATTTGTGAGGAGATATCAGAAGAGGATGTAAACAAATCAATTGCTAATTGCATTTTCCCTTTGGCTTTTATCAATCTAAAATAATTTAGAGTATCTATTTCACCATCGAAACTTATCATATTTCGGGCGTATCGATAATATTCGATAGCAAGATTGAATTTATTGTTTGGATTTGTTCTGTATATTTCCTGAGCAGTTTTCAATCTTTTCTTTGCGTCAGACAACAGTTTAAAATTTGATAAGGTGTCGGTATAGTTGTAATTGGCTGGGGCAGTTTTTAGATAATTTTTTATTGATTCTTCTCCCGAATTGAATATTTGTAAGCTAATTGGAGTTTCTAAAAATTGCCACATTGGAATAATAGGTAAATGGCTTAGGATAAATTCTTCAGGAGAAACCATAAAATACTCGTTTGTTTTGCTCTTAATTCCAGAATGATAGAGTATTGCATTGGCCCAACTTAAATCAAAAAAACGCCATTCATTATTTATTTTAACAACATTCCACGAATGAGTAGCACGATCTTGCAGGGCTCCATTTTTAGTGATGTATCCTCCAATGCTATAGGATTCAAATCCGGAATAAGTGCAGAAAAATTCAAATAACTTAGAAAACCCTTCGCAAACCGCTTTCCTTTTCTGTAAAACACAAACCGGAGAAGAGCAATTGTTTGACCCCATATAAAACAACAGGTTCGGGTCGAATAGTAATTCTACCTGATCTTTATATTCTATATTAGAGATAATCCATAGGTAAAAAGCCCGGATTTTGTCCTCATCATTTTTTGCGGGAGCTGTTAAATAATCGTGCAATAAAACAATATTTTGGGATAAGCTGTCGGGTGTTTTTCTTACATGACGGTCAATACTTCCATATCTACCGAATGCTGGTTCCTGAGCCTGCACCAACCCAAGAGAAACCAATGTTAAAAAAATAAAGATTGCCAGTTTTTTATACATAGTAAAACGACCTATGCTTAAAGCTAATGAAAATATAGATAGCCTATTTACTGATTTTCATCCTTTAACATTTATTTAGGAGATAAAAGTATAAAATTGGCACAACGAAAATTAAAATGTACTTTTGCACAGATTTTTTTAAATTGAATAGTAGCAAATCATATAATATATAAATAGCCATGGCTTTACAGTGTGGAATTGTAGGATTACCAAATGTTGGAAAATCCACCTTATTTAATTGTTTGTCGAATGCAAAAGCACAATCGGCAAATTTTCCTTTTTGTACCATTGAACCTAATGTTGGTGTAATTACTATACCCGATGAACGTTTAATCAGATTAACTGAATTGGTAAATCCGCAAAGAGTTCAGCCTTCGGTAATGGAAATTGTTGATATTGCCGGTTTGGTAAAAGGAGCAAGTAAAGGAGAAGGTTTAGGAAATAAATTTCTTTCAAACATACGTGAGACGAATGCGATTATACATGTTTTACGATGTTTCGAAGATGACAATATTGTTCATGTTGATGGTTCTGTAAATCCTATCCGGGATAAAGAGACCATTGATATTGAATTGCAGTTGAAGGATTTGGAAACTGTTGAGGCAAGATTGCAAAAGGCGGCTAAATTGGCGAAAATTGGAAAAAATCCTGATGCAGTTCGTTTAACTGAGGTATTGGGAAGATATAAGGAAGCTTTAGAACAAGGAAAGTCTGGGCGTGTGGTTGAATTGAGCGAGGCTGATGAGAAAGTATCAGGGGATCTTCACTTACTAACTACAAAACCTATTTTATACGTTTGTAATGTTGATGAAGCATCTGTAGTGAATGGCAATGTTCATGTTGATGCGGTTCGGGAAGCGGTTAAAGATGAAAATGCAGAGGTAATTGTTGTTGGTGCCGGTATCGAAGCTGATATTGCAGAACTGGAAACTTACGAAGAGAAACAAATGTTTTTGGAAGATTTAGGTCTAAAGGAACCAGGCGTTAATAAATTAATTAAAGCAGCATTTAGATTGCTTAATCTTGAAACTTATTTCACAGCAGGTGTAAAAGAGGTAAGATCATGGACCTATCCTAAAGGAGCGAAAGCACCTCAGGCAGCTGGTGTTATTCATACCGATTTTGAAAAAGGATTTATTCGTGCAGAGGTAATTAAGTTCGAAGATTTTTCAACTTTAGGGTCAGAAGCAGCTTGTAAGGAAGCTGGTAAAATGAATGTGGAAGGAAAAGAATATGTAGTTCAGGATGGTGATATTATGCACTTCCGATTCAACGTATAATTGAATTTTCCAATGATACATGAATGGCTGTTCAATTTGAACGGTCATTTTTTTGCATTATTTATCTAAATCAAGATTAGTATCTTTGTCATCGGGAATGATTTTGAATTGCCCATTACTAATTATTCATTATATAATTTTATTATCGCATGTTTCGTACAGTTTTGTTGGTAGGAATAGGAGGGTTTTTAGGAAGTGTCTCTCGATTTTTGATAGGACAAGGTCTTCATCGTTATTTTGACACTATTTTTCCAATAGGAACCATGACGGTAAATATTGTAGGCAGCTTTATAATAGGAGTAATATATTCCATGGCAGAACGGGATAATTTGGTGAGTCCGGAAATGCGGATGTTTCTGGCTGTAGGGTTTTGCGGAGGTTTTACGACTTTTTCATCTTTTGCATTCGATAATCTTAATCTTTTAAAAGACAGTGGATTTTTGTATCTTTCAGTATATGTGGCCGGAAGTGTATTTCTGGGATTACTTGCAGTTTACTTTGGCACACAAATTCATAAATTATTCTAAACGTAAATTGATATGAAACTGAAAGGCAAGGCCAAGCTACTTCGCGTATTTGTTGGTGAAGCCGATCGGGTTTATCAAAGACCTCTTTATGAGGCAATTGTTTACGGAGCAAAAAGATATGGTTTGGCAGGAGCAACAGTTCACCGGGGAATCATGTCTTATGGCGCAAATTCACGAGTTCATTCTTCAAAAATATTTACTTTGTCAGATGATTTGCCAATCATTATAGAATTGGTCGATTCTGAAGAAAAGGTGAACGGCTACCTTCACATTCTTGAATTGCTAATTGAAAAATCGGGTGGAGGAGGAATGATTACGATGGAACAAGTTGACGTAATCAGATATCAGCCTCAGAAAAAATAATTGTTTTGATATTTGAATTTCCAAATGTTAAAGATCCTGTAATATCAAAATCTATTCCTGTTTAATTAATTCGAATCCATTATATTTGTGGCGAATAGTTAATAACCACAACGAGAATTATAATGAGTAAGAGATTCGGCACCCTATTGTTTGCATTACTAGTATTTACAATTCAATTTTCAATTGCACAAAATACACGAAAAATCCCATCAGAAAAACCAAAGCTTGTTGTAGGTATTGTTGTAGATCATTTACGTGCCGATTATTTTTTTCGTTATTCAAATTTGCTTGGAGATGGAGGATTCAAACGATTAATGAATCAGGGAACCTATTGCAAAAACGCTAAATTTAGTTATTTGTATTCTCAAACAGGACCCGATCATGCTTCCATATTTACAGGTACACCGCCAGCTTTTCATGGAATTATTTCCAACGGATGGTACAATCGGTTATCGGGAGAACTTGAATTGGCGAAAGAAGATTCAGAAACCAAACTTGTGGGAATAGAATCTGAAGAGAAGGGGATTTCGCCAAAAAAGATGCTGGCATCAACATTAGGAGACGAAATTAAGTTGTTCAACTCTCGTTCGAGAGTGGTTGGTGTGGCTTTAAACTGTGAATCAGCTTTGTTTTCTGCCGGTCATGCTGCCGACGGAGCTTATTGGATGGATGATCTTTCAGGGAAATTTATAACATCATCGTATTATCAGGACACCTTATACAATTGGGTAAAGGAATTTAATGAGAAAAAGTTTGCTGATTTTTATCTAAATCGTGTTTGGACACCTTTTAATGATGGAAATGCACCGAGTGTGTCTGATAAATTACTTGGGAAAGTTGGTTTGAATAATCAGTTCTTCTACGATTTGAATAAGGAGAAGAGAGAGCACGGATACAAGGCGATTAAAAAGACACCTTTTGGGAACATGTTGGTAAAGGATTTTGCTATATCTGCTATTATTAACGAGAATTTGGGGAAGGATGACGATGCTGATTTTTTATCTGTTACCTTTTCCTGTTTGGACGAGAAACATAGAGACTTGTCTCCTTTTGCTCCCGAAATGATTGATAATTTTATCAGATTAGATCAGGAATTGGAACATTTCCTTTCGTTTTTAGATGAGCAGATTGGACTGGAGAATGTATTGGTGTTTGTAACTGCCGATCAATCTGCTAATTATACGCCCGAGAATCTTTCAGAACAAAATATTCCGAACGGCTACTTTAGTACTTACAATGCAATTGCTTTATTAAAATCGTATTTCAATATATTATATGGAAATGGAGAATGGGTTTTAGGCTACGATTCACAACAGGTTTATTTGAATCATCAGCTGATTGAAGATTCGAAACTGTCAATTATTGACCTGCAAACAAAGGCTGCAGAATTTTTAATTCAGTTTTCGGGAGTGGCAACTACTACTACTGCGAATAGTTTGGTGAAATCGAATTATACACATGGAATATTGCAAAAAGTGCAACGCTCTTTCAATCAAAAACGTTCGGGAGATGTAATGCTTACTTTGGAGCAAGGATGGATGCATAAAATAAAAGATGAACGTGATGAAATAGCGCAATATTCATATACCAATCAGGTTCCTTTATTTTGGTACGGATGGAAAATTAAGCGGTCGGTAGTTTCACGATCAGTTTATATTGAGGATATTGTTCCTACCGTTTCAAGTTTCTTAAATATTTCGATTCCTTCCGGATGTGATGGAAATCCGATTGAAGAGCTGGTGAATTAAAATTTTTCTTAATGGATATTAAGCCAGTAGCAATTGACGATTCAATAACTATTGGCTTTTTTTATGGAATAAACCAGTAAATGGTTATCGAACTGCAGATATTGAAATGTGTAGGTTTCGGAAAAATCGGCTCTGCAAACCTGACCTGAGAAAGTAGAGTCGCCCGGAGAAAAAGGGTCAATCTTTAATTCATCAATTAAATGAACATCTTTTTTCCCATACATTTTAATTAAACACTCCTTGGCACACCAATGCTGATAAAGATGTAAGATCTTATTTTCTTCTTCAATATTATCTAATTCGGCTTCAGAAAGGAACCGGCTGGCAATTCTATTTACCCGATCCGATAAATATTCCATATCCAATGCAACAGAATGCTTGTCTCCAATTAGAATTCCAACGTATGATTTCGTATGAGAAATACTAATATTCAAGTCTGAGTTAATAAGATGAGGCTTGCCGTGCTCATCATTTTCAATCTGAATATTTTCCCCTAAGCTCAATTGCAGCAGGCAACGTGTTGTTGCAAATTCAATTTTACGGGATTGGCTCCCGAACGAGTTCAGTTTTGCTGTTTCGCCAGGTGTTAAGTTTACAATCTGCAGCAGTTCTTCTAAAGATTCAGTGGTTTTCCAAACAATTAGTCTGCAGAAATTATTAATTTGTATTTGATTGCAAATTGGCATGAATTACAATATTAGCTTATTTCCACTTTAGACTTTCCATCAGGCGAACAATGTCTTTGTCAATGAATTGGATAACCGGCGCCAAAGAATCTTGATTAGGATGTTCCCGAAAATACAAAGCACCTCTTAAAAAATGATTTGTACTATCTGTTGCAACAAACTGAACCGATGATGCTGCATTGCCCTTAATCCGATAGATCATACCATATACCTTTTCTTTATCATTAATATAGATTTGCTCGGCAATAGCATCTGCCATAATGGAGTGTTTGTATGCCATTTTCCTGGAATCTTCAAGATATTCTTCCAGATTGTTATCAACATTTTTATAACTAAGGTGAATGGTTGCATGGTATTCGGGATATTGAATGTTGATCCAATATTTTTCAGCTCCTTTACTTGGATCCTCTTCAATTTTAGCCATTGATAAAAGATCGAAACTGTATGGAAAATCTGAATCCCAATTCTGATATTCCTTTGATGGAAAATCAATTCGGAAATATGCTTTTGGTTTGGGAGTATATTTCTTTTTACACGAAATAGGGACCAAAACGACAAGAATAAAAAGAAAGGGTGAAAGAATTCGATACAATTTCATAAGTTGCAGATGTAGATGCAAATGTTGGTTAAGAACATTTGTTTGTTTAATGACACGAAATTACTTTTTCGCCGGGAGTTTTGGTAGTATAAAACGAATTTTTTTGATTCGACGGTTATCAACAGCTTCCACAATAAAGCGATAGTGTTTGTATTTGAATTCTTCTTTTTTTTGTGGAATCTCACCTTTTATTTCAAGAAGTAAGCCAGCTAAAGTTTCAGCATCACCTTTTACCTTATCGAAAATATCCGATTCAATATCTACAATTTTAAAGAAATCGTTTAGCGATGTTTTTCCTTCAAATAAGTAGGAACCATCCTCTTCCTTGGTAAAAGTAGCTTTACTATCATCCGACTCATCGGTAATATCCCCAACTATTTCTTCAATAATATCTTCCATGGTAATGATTCCTGAAGTACCTCCATACTCATCAACAACAACCGCCATATGGTTTTTCTGAGTTTGAAATTCTTCCAGTAAATCATTTATTTTTTTTGTCTGTGGCACATAGTAGGGTGGGCGGATAATAGATTGCCAACGAAATGTATTTGGTTTATGATGATGAGGAAGTAAATCTTTCACATACAATATTCCTTTTACATTGTCAAAGCTCTTATCAAAAACAGGAATTCGTGAAAAACCTGATTCAATAATTACTGATTTTAATTTACTAAAGCTCGTTCTAACGTCTACGGCTACTGCATCCATTCGGGATATCATTATTTCTTCAACATTAATATTGCCAAAGTTTACAATTCCTTCCAAAATTTCCATTTCTTCAGATATTTCATCGGCAGTTAATTCCAATGCCTGAGAAAGATCTACCATCGAGATGTTCTGTTTTTTAGAAATACGATTGTTGACGATAGATGTTGATTTAATAAGTACGATAGAAAGAGGTTGAAATGCTTTTTCTAAAAAGAATAACGGATAAGCAACAAATTTTGAAAAGTTCAAAGAAGTTTGTGCCGCATATACTTTGGGGATTATTTCACCAAAAAGTAAAAGTAAGAATGTAATGATCACTACCTGAACTACAAAGCCCAGCGTTGGAGCATTTGAAAAATCGACCAGAGAATTAGTGATAAAGCTGGATAAGATTACAATTCCAATGTTTACAAAATTATTGCCAATTAGGATCGTCGCCAGTAATCTTTCAGGTTGGCTTAATAATTTTAAAAGCTTTTTGTTTTTTGGATTATCCTCGGCTTCCAAATCATTAATGTTTTGTGGAGAAAGTGAAAACAAAGCCACTTCTGATCCTGAAATCACCGCAGAACAAAACAAAAGAAGTACCATTATAAGCAAACTTATAATGGTACTTATATTTATAGAATAAAAAGCAATATCAATATTGCTTAAAAAAAGTTTAGTAAATTCTTCAGTTTCCAATTTTGTATGAAATTAGTTTTAAATAGGATGCCTAAAATGGAAGATCATCCGTTTCTTCTGCGTCAGATGAGTCGGAAGTAGTTTGTTGCGCGACTTCAGGACTTCCTTGTGGTTCAGAGCTGTTTTCTGCTTTACGGCCTAACATTTGCATAGTGGTTCCAAAAATTTCAGTAGTATATCTTTTTACACCGTCTTTGTCTTCCCAGTTACGTGTTCTAAGTTGTCCTTCAACGTAAATCTGCATTCCTTTTTTAACGTAAGTTTCTGCAATTTCAGCCAGTTTACGCCACAATACAATATTGTGCCATTCTGTTTGGGTCACTTTTTCGCCACTTTTATTGTTGTACGTTTCGCTGGTTGCAAGTGAAAAGTTACAAACGGCTACACCATTGTCAAGATATTTCACTTCCGGATCTTTACCAACATTTCCAACAAGAATTACTTTGTTTACTGACATATTTTGATTTTTTTAATTTAACAATAGTTTAAAGATACAAACTTATTATAGGATCATAATGTTATTATGGGTTATTTTTATTCATTATATTTAAATGATCTTCAATTAGTTTCGGGAACGGGTATTCCGATATGTCGGAATGATTAATAATTATATATCCATATTTCATTTTATCGATATCCATTTCGATGTGAATGAATTTTGTGTGCAGGTTTTGATGGCTTAATTTATGAATCACATTTTCGGATACCGAATGAATCACTAATTGATTGTTTCCAAATAACTCTTTCCATTCAGAAGTTTGTAACAATTCATTCGTTGAAATAGGTTTATTGTATTCAATCAAAGGATATTGGAACAAGTTCTCCCAAATGTCTTTTTTCTTTCTTTTTTCGATTAAAAACCGACTTTTACAAGATAGAAACAAATAGTAAAAATATCGATTTTTAGTCTTAATTTGTTTCGATTTAACGGGGAATTGATCAACTTGTGCATTATTGTGGGCAAAGCAATTTGCGAGGAGTGGACAAATATCACATTTAGGATTGCGGGGAATGCATTGAAGAGCTCCAAATTCAATAATTGCCTGATTGTAGATCTCAGGTATGGCATTTCCCATTGTTTGGCTTGCTATTGCTTGAAAGTATTTTTTCCCTTCGGTACTGTCAATTGCTTTGTTAATGCCATATAGTCTTGACAAAACCCTATAAACGTTTCCATCAACTGCGGCATGTGGCAGATTGAAGGCAAATGAAGCAATCGCCGCAGCAGTATACGTGCCAATACCTTTTAATTTAAGAATCTCTTTGTAAGAGTCTGGAAAAACACCATTATATTCTAATTGAATAGTTTTTGCAGCAGTATGTAAATTTCGGGCCCGGGAATAATAGCCCAATCCCTGCCATAGTTTTAATACTTCCTGCTCCTCTGCCTTAGCTAAATCGGAAATTGTTGGAAATTGTTCCAAAAAGCGATTAAAATAATCAATAGCTGAGGCTACTCTGGTCTGTTGAAGCATGATTTCTGATATCCATATTTGATACGGATCTTTTGTTTCCCGCCATGGTAAGTCGCGTTTGTTTTGCAAATACCAGCTTATGATTTGGTTACTAAGCATCTTGAAAATATTTGTCCTGATTTATTTTTTTTCAAATTTGGGTAAAAATAATTGTTTTCGATTTCATTAATAGCTAGAAATCATATATATTTGCATTCTGATTTGAGAAAATGATGATGTAAATAATTGATAATTAAAGATTTTTTAAGAGATGACTAAAGCAGATATTGTTAACGAGATTTCTAAAAACACAGGAATTGAGAAAATTACAGTACAAAAAACTGTTGAAGCTTTCATGGATACTATCAAAGGTTCTTTGGTAAAAGGCAAAAATGTGTATTTAAGAGGTTTCGGGAGTTTTATCGTTAAGAAAAGAGCAGAGAAAACTGCAAGAAACATTTCTAAAAACACAACAATTATTATTGCTGAGCACTTTATACCAGCTTTTAAACCAGCTAAAACATTCGTTAGTAAAGTTAAAACTAACGTAAAGTAGTCTTAGATTGTAATTAATTAAAAATATTGAAGATATGCCAAGCGGAAAAAAAAGAAAGAGACATAAAATGGCTACGCACAAGCGTAAGAAAAGATTAAGAAAAAACCGTCATAAGAAGAAGAAATAGATTCTTTTGAATTGATTGTTTGTAGTAACAAAATAAATAAACCTAAAGAACTTTTTAGTACTTTAGGTTTATCTATTTGTAAGAACTGATTATCTTTATTAAAAATAAGAAAAAAAGTAGTGAGTAACGAGCTTGTAATTGATGTAACCCCTAATGAAATTGTAATTGCTTTACTGAGCAATAAGCAACTGATTGAGTTAACCAGAGAGAAAAGTAATCTTCAGTTTGCTGTAGGTGATATTTATCTGGGAAAAGTGAAAAAGATAATGCCGGGTCTTAATGCTGCATTTATTGATGTAGGATATGAGAAGGATGCTTTTTTACACTATTTGGATTTAGGTCATCAATTTAGATCTCTAAGTAAGTTCCTGCAACAGGCTTTAGCACGAAATGGTCGTAACCTTTCCATCTCTAAAATGAAATTAGAGGCGGATATCGACAAAAATGGAAAAATATCCGAGATTTTAAAGTCGGGTCAGCATATACTTGTTCAGGTTGCAAAAGAACCAATTTCGACAAAAGGTCCTAGATTGTGTTCTGAAATTTCTATTGCCGGAAGAAATCTGGTATTAATGCCTTTCTCAGATAAAGTTTCCATTTCTCAAAAGATTAGCTCTGCCGAGGAGAAACTCCGACTGAAAAAACTCCTTCAAAGTATCAAGCCTAAGAATTATGGTGTAATTGTTCGTACGGTTGCTGAGGGGAAAAGAGTGGCTGTTCTTGATCAGGAATTAAGATCTCTTGTAGAGAAATGGGAGTCTGGTTTTGAGCACATTAGAGATGTGAATCCACCTAAATTAGTGTTGGGGGAAATGGATAGAACATCGGCTATTTTGCGTGATATTCTGAATTCTTCGTTCGAGAATATATATATTAATGATGCCAACGCAGCAAAAGATATTAAAAACTACATTGAAAGCATTGCTCCCGAGAAATCTAAAATTGTAAAGCATATTACTGGTGATGTGCCAATTTTCGATCAACTTGGTATCGATAAACAAATTAAATCTTCTTTTGGGAAAACCGTTTCCTTCAAAAATGGTGCTTATTTAATTATTGAGCATACAGAAGCTTTTCATGTTGTTGATGTAAATAGTGGAAATCGTTCCAAAGCAGGAAACGATCAGGAGTCAAACGCAGTAGAAGTAAATTTAGCTGCAGCTGAGGAGATTGCCCGCCAACTTCGCCTGCGCGATATGGGAGGAATTATTGTCGTTGATTTTATTGATATGCATTCTGCCGAAAACAGACAGAAAGTTTTCGAGAAAATGAAAGAAATAATGGGGCTTGACCATACGAAACACAACATTTTACCATTGAGTAAATTTGGTTTAATGCAGATTACCCGCCAACGTGTTCGTCCTGAAATGAATGTTGAAATTCAAGAAGTGTGTCCAACTTGTTTAGGATCAGGGAAAATAACTCCTGCAGTTCTGCTTACCGATCAGATAGAACAGAGTCTTAAGCGACTGGTTGATGAGCAAAATGACAAGAAGTTTACTTTAAAAGTACATCCTTTTGTTGCAGCATACATCAACAAAGGAATTTGGAATACATTGCGTAGAAAATGGCAATCTGAATTTGGAATAAAGCTTTCTGTTCGTGAAATTCCTTCTTACGATATGTTGGTTTATAAATTCTTCGATAAAAACAATCAGGAAATAGAGATGTTATAATTAAGTATACAAAATTTCTGATCTGAGGGTTTTCGAAACTTTGTTATCATTTTGTTAAAGGCTTTGTTAAGGTGCTTTATAATATTAATTTTATGCGTTAAAGCATTTAAATTATAGCACATGAAACAAAAACTTCTTATTTTATTCCTTGGAGTTTTCCTTAACAGCCTTATCTCCGTTCAAGCACAAATTCGTGAAACGGTATCCTGGGATTTTTCAACAGAAAAAGTTAGCAACAACGAAGTTAACTTGGTTTTTACAGCCAAAATAGCCAACGAATGGCATCTTTATTCCCAACATTTCCCGGATGGTGGTCCAATTCGGTTCAGTGCAACTTTTGCAGAATCGGATAATTATGAATTAATTGGAGATTTGGAAGAGATCACCAAGCCAAAATCAGAGTACGATGATATTTTTGAAATGGATATTCAGTATTTTGTTGGTGAGGCAATTCTAAAGCAAAAAATAAAATTACTGTCCGAATCAGCATTTTCAGTAAATGGGGAAATGGAATATCAAACTTGTCGCGAAGGCGAGTGCGTGATGTTTACACCCGATTTTGAATTCAAACTGAATGCCGGTAAAACTTCTTCAGCAGTTGAGTCAACTCCTAAAGTGAAAGAGAAAATAAATCCGATGAAGAATCCTCGAAAGGAGTATACTTCATTGTGGTCTTTGTTCTTTATTTCATTTTCTTTTGGATTAATAGCTCTTCTTACACCATGTGTGTTTCCAATGATACCCATGACGGTTTCTTTCTTTATGCACAGTTCAGAAAACAGACGAAAAGCAATTTTTAATGCCGTTGTTTATGGAGTTTCAATCATTGGTATTTACACTATTATAGGAACCATTGTAGCGGTAACTTTAGGACCAAGTTTTGCCAACTGGCTAAGTACTCATTGGATTCCGAACATCCTGTTCTTCATAATATTCTTGTTCTTTGCGTTTTCATTTTTTGGAATGTTTGAGATCACGATGCCAAGTTGGATTGTAAATAAGTCGGTAGCAAATGAAGATAAAGGTGGTATAGCAGGTTCATTTTTTATGGCATTTACATTGGTATTGGTTTCATTTTCTTGTACCGGCCCCATTGTTGGATCTATTTTGGTTCAATCGGCTGGAGGAGAGGTTTTGGAACCAATTGTAGGAATGTTCGGTTTCTCTCTTGCTTTTGCCTTACCATTTACGCTGTTTGCTATATTCCCGTCGTGGTTGAATAATCTGCCAAAGTCGGGTGGTTGGCTTAATTCAGTAAAAGTTATCTTAGGATTTTTAGAGCTTGCATTGGGATTAAAATTTTTAAGTATTGCAGATCAGACTTATCATTGGGGATTGTTGGATCGTGAAATTTATTTGGGTATTTGGATTGTAATTTTCACATTGATGGGGTTCTATTTACTGGGTAAATTGAAGTTTAGCCACGATAGTGATATTAAATTTGTATCTGTTCCACGTTTAATGCTGGCTATTGCCTCGTTTTCATTTGTTGTTTATATGATTCCCGGAATGTTTGGAGCTCCATTAAAAGCGATTTCCGGTTATTTACCACCGCAAACAACTCAGGACTTCGATATTTCTGCAATTGTTCGCGATCAATCCGGGGCTAACAGTGTATCTGCAGCTATGGAGATTTGTGAAGCACCTAAGTATGCTGAGTATCTGCATTTGCCACATGGTTTAAAAGGATATTTCGATTTTGAACAAGGATTAGCTTGTGCAAAAGAGCAGAACAAACCTATTTTTATTGATTTTACGGGGCACGGATGTGTAAATTGTCGTGAGATGGAAGCCAATGTTTGGTCGGATCCGCGGGTGCAGAAAATATTAAGAGAAGATTATGTGATTATTGCCTTGTATGTTGATGACAAGCAGGCATTGCCGGAATCTGATTGGATTACTTCAACTTACGATGGAAAAGTGAAAAAGACCTTAGGTAAGAAATATGCCGATTTTCAAATTACACGATTTGGAGTAAATGCACAACCTTATTATGTGCTTTTGGATAAAGCGGAGGAGACTTTGGTTGAACCAAGAGCTTATGATTTAAATGCAGATGCATTTGTTGAATTTCTTGAAAACGGAAAAAAAGAGTTTAAGAATAGACAATAGAAATTACAGCATAGTTGTAACAGGTCGGGATGAATAATCATTCCGGCCTTTTTTTGTTTAGGCGTAGTTTGTTAAGAGTTGCTTAATATTTATATTCATTATAGAGAGTTTGATGTGATTTGAATGAAAAGAATGCCTATTTTTAAAAGTTTGCCTTTTGAAAAAACAAAAATTAGGCAAGCCGCATTAATCTAAAGAAATTTAAATAAAACGTATGAAGAAATACGATGTGATTATTGTCGGAGCCGGACCTGCCGGTATCTTTTGTGCTTATGAATTAGTAAAGAACAGAGATGATTTAAATATTTTAATCCTTGAAAAAGGGAGAGGAATGGATAAACGGAAGTGTCCAAAACATACCAATGGAGGAAAGTGTGTGCATTGTAAGCCGTGCAGTATTACTACCGGTTGGGCTGGAGCAGGGGCATTTTCTGATGGAAAACTTTCATTATCGCCGGAGGTTGGAGGTACTTTGCCTGATTATTTGGGTTTGGAGGAAACAATCAAATTAATTAAATATACCGATGAGGTGTATTTAGATTTTGGAGCCGCATCTGATATTCATGGGGAATCGCTAAGCCTTGAAATGCAGAAGATCAGAAAAAAGGCTATTGAGGCAAATTTGAAGTTGGTGCATTGTCCTGTTCGGCATTTGGGCACTGAAAAAGCTCAGGAATTATACCGGAAATTATACGATTACCTTATTAATAGAGGTGTTGCAGTACATTTTAACTGCGCTGTTGAAAATCTGATTTTAGAGGAAGATAAAATCAAAGGAGTTAAAAATGGAAAGGGGAGTTACTTTGCCGATATAGTAATGGTATCGGTGGGAAGAGATGGCGCAGATTGGTTAATGAAGGAGTGCAGTAAGGAAAGCATTTCTACCGAAGTTGGAGTGGTAGACATAGGTGTTCGATTGGAGTGCCGGAATGAGGTGATGAAGGATATTAATGACAATTTTTACGAGGCAAAATTGATTCATTATACGCATACTTTTGATGACAAGGTGCGCACTTTTTGTTCAAATCCAGGTGGTTTTGTATCGTCGGAATATTACGATGATAATTTGGCTGTGGTGAACGGACATAGTTTTAAAGATTTGAAGAGTGATAATACTAACTTCGCTTTATTAGTATCGCAGAAATTTACAGAACCTTTTAAAGCTCCTATTGAGTATGGCAAGCACATTGCTCGTTTGGCAAATATGCTCACGAATAATCAAATAATGGTGCAACGATTCGGAGACTTGATAAGGGGGCGGAGAACAACGTCGAGTCGTTTGTATCGAAATAACATTATACCAACACTAAAAGATGCAGTACCCGGAGATTTAAGCCTTGTTTTGCCTCATAGAATATTGAAAGATATCGAGGAAATGATTTTGGCTCTGGATAAAGTGACACCAGGTTTAGCCTCAGATGAAACATTATTGTATGGCGTTGAAGTAAAATTTTACAGCAATATCACTAAAGTGGATAATGGTTTTCAGTCTACTTCGGTTGAAAATCTTTATTTAGGTGGTGATGGAGCTGGAATTACCCGTGGCCTTATGCAGGCCTCGGTTAATGGAGTTGTTATTGCAAGAGAGATTTTAAAGAAAGTGTAATTACAGTTATTTTGTTGGTTGCTGATTCTATTGTTATCAGCAATCAGCTCAATAAATTTTTAATCGAAATTATTCTTTGGGTGCGGCAGGTAAAAACTAAATATACTTCCCTTGTTGGGTGTACTTTCAACAGCTGCCCAGCCGTCTTATTTTTGAACAATTCGCTTTACGATTGATAATCTTAATCCATTACATTTAACAAGATTATTTTCTAATTTCTGAGAATTGACAAAAAATGTAACGCATTGTGGACAAACAAACTTTTAAGTATTTATTTGTGTTTGGATGTTATACTTTTGTTGAATCTCTAATAATTAATCTACTTGACAGGTTAATTGTTTTGGGTTCCAATATGTTGTTTTCGTGAATTCTTTGAAAAAGCCTTTCGGCTGCAATTTTACCAATTTCTATTCCCATTGGGTCAATTGTTGAAACCGGAGGGTTGTACATTTGACTGAATGTATCTTCACAAAAACCAATAACAGCAATGTCTTCAGGGATTTTAATTTTAGCAGCATACAACGCTTTCATAATTCCAGACATTGTAAGATCGCTAATTGCCAGGATTGCATCAGGGGGATTTGTTAATTCTAAAAGCTTTTTTGTCTCTTTTTCAGCTTCCTCCGATGACTGTCCTGTTATAATGAATTCCTCATTAATTTCTATGCTATGTTTCTTTAATGCTTTCTTGTATCCACTAAGTCGGTTGCTGCTAATTAGTAGATTTGGATTCCCCAGACATATTGCAATTTTTCTTTTTCCTATCGAAATCAAATGTTCAACGGCATTGAATGCACCTGAAATATCATCAACTAAAACCATGTCTGCTTGAATGGATTTTGGAATTCGATCGAAAAAAACAATAGGAGTGTTATCCTCAATTAGAGCCGTGAAATGGCTTAAATTTTCGGTTTTTCTGGAAATGGAGACTAAAATTCCTTCCACATTATTGCTTTGCAGGATATCTACATTAAGCACTTCTCTTTCGTATGATTCGTTGGATTGCAGAATCATTAAACTATAACCTCTCTTATTAACTTCATTTTCAATTCCGTGAATAACAGAGGGGAAAAAAAACGGGGAAAGGGTAGGTACAATTAAACCAATCACTTTGCTTTTTTTATGCCGTAAGGACATAGCAACCGCATTAGGTTTGTATTTAAGCTGTTTGGCCATCATTTGTACGGCCTCTTTTGTAGCATTACTAATGTCGGGGTGATCTTTAAGAGCTCTGCTGACTGTAGATTTTGAAACGCCTAAGATTTTTGCAATGTCAATTATTGTAATGGTTTTATTAGTCATGAATAATATGTTTTCAAGGTTATTTTTCGAAATCGTTTGAAATATTTTATTAAAAGTTATCAACTGCAACCGGTTGCACGACCGGTTGCAGTTTTAACACTCTGTTTTTAAAGTATTTGCATGTTGACTATTATTTCAGGATTACATATATTTGTTAGTATAATCTTAGCTAAGATAACGATTGCGAAAAAAAAACGAATCAACTAACTACTATTTCTTTGAAATACCTTTGGGTGTAAATTTGAACAAAAAATTCCTTACATCCCAGATGTTTCACTCGTAATAGATTAATAAAATGAATTTATGAAACGAAAGATTCTTTTGACGTTTGCTAATCTTTTCCTTTTTATTGGATTGATTAATGCGCAAACAGGGATTTTAAAAGGGAACGTTACAGATAAGCTTTATGAAGAACCCTTAATTGGAGCATCTGTAGTTGTTAAAGGAACAACAAATGGTACTATTTCAAATATTGACGGGACTTATCAGTTGGAAAATATTGAAGCAGGTACCTATACTATTGTAGCATCTTTTATTGGGTACTCGAAAGTAGAGAAAGAAGTTACTATTATTGCAGATCAGGAAATTACTCTTGATTTTGATTTGTCTGCAGATTTAATTGGTTTGGATCAGGTTACTGTAACCGGTGTTGTGAATCAAAAATCGAACATTGAATCGAGTGTTGCGTTAACAACACTGAAACCAAAATTTGTTGAAGTTTTTGGAGCTGCAACTACGGCTGAACTATTTAAAGCAATTCCTGGTATCCGATCAGAGTCTTCGGGAGGTGAAGGAAATGCGAATATCGCTGTTCGTGGTATTCCAATTGCTTCAGGAGGTTCAAAGTTTCTACAAATTCATGAAGATGGTTTGCCGGTAATGCAGTTTGGAGATATCTCTTTTGGTAATGCTGATATTTTTCTAAGATCAGACAGAACTATTGGTCGTATCGAAGCCATTAAAGGAGGTAGTGCATCAACTTTCGCAAGTAATTCGCCTGCTGGTATCATTAACTTTATTAGTAAGAATGGTGCAGTTGAAGGTGGAAGTATTGGAATGACCATGGGACTTGATTACAAATCACACAGAACTGATTTTGAGTATGGAGCTCCAATTGGAAATGGATTCCGCTTTCATGTTGGTGGATTTTTCCGCGAAGGAGAAGGTCCTCGAAATCCTGGATATACAGGTAATAGCGGAGGTCAGATAAAAGCGAATATTACCAAAGAATTTGAAAAAGGATACGTTCGGTTGTATTTTAAAGTTTTGGATGATAAATCAATTGCGTACATGCCTATGCCGGTAAAAGTGACCGGAACAAAAGGTGATCCTAAATATAAGTCGATTCCTGGTTATAGTATTACCGGCAGTTCTCTTCAAAGTCCAAATTTCATGCACGTATTAAGTGTGGATGCGAATGGAAACAGCAGAACCAGTAACATTGGTGATGGAATGCATCCCGTTTCGAAAGTTGTAGGTGGTGAATTTTCCTTCGATATTGGTGAGGGATGGCAGTTGAAAGAAAAATTTCGTTATGCGAACAATCACGGTTCATTTGTGGCTCCGTTTCCTGCTCAAATTGGAAATGCAAACGATATAGCTGAAAGTATTGCCGGTGCAGGATATAGTTTAAGCTATGCAAATGGTGCGAATGCTGGTGTTGCTTTAAATGATTCACAAATCGGTAATCTAAATAATAATGGATTATTGATGAGAACGATTCTTTTCGACGTTGATATGAACGACCTTGGCAATTTCACAAATGATTTTTATTTATCGAAATCATTTGATAAAGTTGATTTTACGGCTGGTTATTATAAAGCACAACAAAAAATTGGAATGACTTGGTTGTGGCAGACTTTCCTTACTGATATTAGTTCTGACGGACCGAGATTAATGAATATTGAAAGTGCTGATAATTCTTACTATAGCAGTAATGGTTTGATAGCACATGGTGTTCCATTCTGGGGAAATTGTTGTACCCGTGGTTACGATATGACTTATGATATTGATGCTGTTTATGCAAATGTTGGAATTGAAGTTACTGATCAATTAAATATTGAAGGTAGTGTTCGTTACGATATGGGTGATGTAACAGGTCATTATTTGTCAAATTATCAAGCTCCTGTTGATGTTGATAATAACGGAAGCATAACTCCGGTTGAAGAAAGTGTAACTGTTTTGGATAATGCAAATCCAATGCCTGTTGATTACGATTACAACTATGTTTCTTATTCTTTAGGTGCTAATTATAAGATCAATGACGATCAGGCTGTTTATACACGCTACAGTAAAGGTGGCAGAGCTAATGCCGACCGCTTGTTGTATTCTCCGTTTATCACTCCTGAAGGAGGAACTGTTGATGGACTGGATGCTGATGAAATTAAGCAATTCGAATTGGGATATAAATACAAGTCTCCATCACTGGCTGTAATTGTTACAGGTTTTTATACTGATATCTCGGAACAGAATGAAGAGTTTGGTAAAATTATTAACAAGGAATTCACAACCTATGGTGCTGAATTCGAAGGGATTTATCAAAAATCAAATTTCAATGTGGCTTTTGGAGCAACTTACACACATGCCGAAATTGACAAGAGTTTAAACGCTGATGAAAAAGGAAATACTCCTCGAAGAGTACCTGATTTATTGTACAACATTACACCTTCATACGATTTCAACAAAGGCAAAACGTCTATCGGTTTTAGTTTGATAGGTACAACAAAGGTATATGCTCAGGATGATAATGGTATTGTGTTGCCAGGATATGCTTATGTGAATGCTTATGCCAGTCAGAACATTACCAAAGGTTTATCTATTCGTGCAAATATAAACAACTTGTTTAATACGATTGGATTTACTGAAATGGAAGGGGATTCTTTTGTTGAAAATACTACGAATTATATGCGAGCAAGACCTATTACAGGCCGGGCTTCAACTTTAAGTATTACATATACTTTTTAGCATATTAATATTGAAAAGCAGAGAATCGGGGGAGGTAAAGATCTCCTCCGAAACACTCAAAGTATGTCTTAAAGAATCAATGAACAACTAAAATATAAAATCATGAAGGGTGATATTATTGTAGTGGAAGAACACCATGTTAAGGTTGCAGGAAAAATTGCTCCCAGTTTGGTAGAGAAAATTAAAAATAAGGGCAAACGATATACAATTACCGTATCTGGTGAATCGGGAAGTGGAAAATCAGAAACAGGAAAGGCTATTGCCGATGAGTTGGAGAAGGAAGGAATAAAATCGGTATTGCTTGGACAGGATGATTATTTTGTTCTTCCTCCAAAATCAAATGATGCAAAAAGAAGGGAAGATCCTGAATGGTTAGGACCTCACGTTGAGGTTAAAATGGATTTAATGGATCAGAATTTACAGGATGCAATTGATGGCAAAAATGAGATTGTAAAACCTTTAATTGATTACAACCAGAATAGTGTAGAAAATGAAGTAATTAACCTGGAAGGAATTCAGGTTGTGATTGCAGAAGGAACCTATACCAGTTTATTGAAAAATGTAGATACAAAGGTTTTTATTGCCCGCAACAGAATTGATACACTGGAACACAGACAGAAAAGAAACCGTGGTAAGGAGGTTGGTGATCCTTTTATTGAGCAGGTTTTAATTACCGAGCACAAAATAATCGCTGGTCATAAACAACTGGCTGATTTTGTAATCACAAAAGATTATGAATTGGAAATAAAATAATTAACTGTTTTGCCTTAAAGGAAATAATTAGTGCATTATAATTTCAAGTTTAATGATTAATATCTTGATTAGATAGGAGGAGATGAAAGACATGAATGAGAATAAATCAATCATAAAATCGGGTCCAATGCTGAATGCTTATCCTGATAGTATTGGAGGAACTTTAGATGATATCATTAGATTTCTGAATAAAGATGAACTGGATGATGTATTTCAGTCATTCTATATTTTACCTAGTGTTTTTAATACCGATTTAGACAGAGGTTTTTCCGTTATCGATTATAACCTGAATAAGATGTATGCTTCGAAGGAAAATTTAATCGAACTGAAAAAAATGAACATTGCACTAAAGTTTGATTTTGTGTTAAACCATTCGTCTGTTCTTTCCAGTCAGTTTCAGGATATTTTAAAAAATGGTGAGAATTCTAAGTATAAGGAGTTTTTTATACCATGGAATAAATTTTGGGATGGATGTGGAGAAATATCAGAAGAAGGTTATATCCAACCTGATACAGAATACATCAAGGATATGTTTTTCAGAAAACCTGGTCTGCCGATTTTAATGGTTCGCATGCCCGATGGAAAGGAGGTTCCCTACTGGAACACTTTTTATCAGGAAGTGAAATATGGGAAAATTGATGCTCAGGACTTGATGAAGGCTTTTGATATTCAATATGTTTCGGCAGATAGACTGGCGAAAATAGTAAATACAGCTATAGAAGAAGGCAAAAAGCTTGCAGAGATTGAATTTGGGAAATTTGACGAGTACCGTAAAGATACAATTGACTTACTTGAATCCAGAAGAAAATATCTTGGACAAATGGATCTTAATATCAAGTCTCCGTTGGTGTGGGAATTTTACGAAGATACCTTGAAAAAATTATCCGGTTATGGTGCCGAGATTATTAGGCTTGATGCATTTGCATATGCTCCCAAAGAACCTGGTCTGCCAAATTTTTTGAACGATCCGGGAACGTGGAATTTATTGGGAAGAGTGAAGGCTTTGGCCGATAAATATAATTTAACGCTCTTGCCCGAAATACACGCAAAGTACGAAGATAAAATGCATGAAAAATTAGCAAGTGAAGGCTATTTGACTTATGATTTTTTCTTGCCTGGATTAATTATAGATGCTTTTGAAAGAAACACAAATGAAGTTTTGATCCAATGGATTAAGGACATGTTGGAAAAAGATATCAAAGTTGTAAATATGCTCGGTTGTCATGATGGAATACCTTTATTGGATTTAAAAGGCTTGCTGACAGAAGAACAGATTCAGGTTTTGATTGACACTGTTGTTGAACGGGGAGGATTTGTGAAAGATCTGCATGGGGAAAAGAACATGTATTATCAGGTAAATGCAACGTATTACAGCGCATTGGGCGAAAATGATGCAAAACTTCTGTTGGCGAGAGCTATTCAAATTTTTATGCCCGGCAAACCTCAGGTTTGGTACCTCGATCTTCTTGCTGGAAAGAATGATCATGAAGCTGTCAAAAATGCCGGGGCTGGAGGGCACAAAGAAATCAACAGAACAAATTTGAAATTAGAGGAAGCATTCAATGAATTAGGGAAAGATGTGGTACTTAAGCAACTCTCTTTATTGAAATTTAGAAATAGTTTCCCGGCCTTTGGTTTTGATGCTGAACTGAAAATTCTGGAATCCAAACCGGAATCACTAAAATTACAATGGGAAAATAATGGATGCATTGCCGCTTTTGATGCAAATTTGAAAAAATATACCTTCAATATAGTTGCGACCAACGAAAAAGGAGAGGTAGTATATAATTTCTAGTAGGATTATTTTATCCTTACATAAAAATAAAAAGATGGGAAATACTGATAATATACAAGGTATTACAAATATAAAACTGATTAAATGGCTGACATACATGATGTTTTTGATGTTTGCCATGACAACCGATGCCGTTGGAGTAATTATTCCGGAAGTAATGAAAACTTTCGATTTAAGCATGACAGCAGCAGGATTGCTGCACTATGGTCCGATGACAGCAATTGCTTTGGCTGGAATTTTCCTTGGGTTTTTAGCTGATAAATTGGGACGAAAGAAAACAATTATACTTGGCTTGCTTCTTTTTGTTGTTAATTCCTATCTGTTTATTATTGGAAATGCTTTTGCATTTTTCTTGACACTGATGGTAATTTCGGGAGCGGCTATTGGAATATTTAAAACTGGAGCCCTGGCTCTAATAGGTGATATTACGAAATCGACAAAAGAGCATACATCTACCATGAATGCGGTTGAAGGATTCTTTGGTGTTGGTGCTATTATCGGACCATTTATTGTAAGTTATTTTTTAACTCAAGGAGTAGATTGGAAATGGCTTTATGTTGTAGCAGCAAGTTTATGCGTTGTTCTGATTTTAATTGCCGTTAAGGTTAAATATCCCGAAACTCAAAAAAAGTCAGGTGAAGCCATTAATATAAGAAGAACCTTTGCAATGATTAAAGATCCTTATGCTTTTGGTTTTTCAATGGGAGCTTTTCTTTATGTTTCGGTTGAAGCAGCTATTTATGTTTGGATGCCTACTTTGATTAAAGGATATGATGGCAGCTTGTTGTTTATAGCCACTTATGCTTTGCCGATTTTCTTTATTTTGAGAGCTGGAGGACGATTTTTAGGTGCGTGGATGATGTCTCGTTTCAATTGGGCCGTGGTATTAAGTCTGTTTAGTTTTGCTATTTTGGTTTGTTTTGTTGGCAGCATGTTATTTGGAGTGGAAGCAACGGTATTCTTATTGCCGTTGTCCGGATTGTTTATGTCTGTTATTTATCCAACCATCAATTCGAAAGGGATTAGTTGTTTTCCAAAATCAAGCCATGGAGCAGTTGCGGGAGTGATTTTGTTTTTTACAGCCGCCGGCGCTGCACTTGGACCATTGGCCATGGGAGCAATAAGCGATGCCTTTGGCAGCGATGCAAAGTATGGATTTATGCTTGCTACAGTTTTTGCTGTGATACTTTTTGCAGGAACAGTTTATAATTTGATTGTTGATCCGACAAAAAAGAGGTTACAAGACTTGGATTTAAGTGAATATATGATTGAAAAGGCTTAGAACTATTAATGTAGTTTAGGGAATGAGCTTTATAAAAGAATAGGTTGTTGATGATTCGACAACCTATTTGTTTTAATGGATTTTTTGAGGCATGAGAATAAATTCACGTCCTTGTTCGACGTTTACTGATTTAAGGAAACTGCAGTTGATGCAATTCAGCAGCTTATCTTCCAGTCCACCTTGAATTTCCGAATCACAAAGAGTACCTTCAACTGTCCAACAATACCTGCCGGAGAATGTTCCGCCATTAATACCACTGTTATGATAAAGTGTACTTGCGGGACAAGTACCCAGCTCCTCAGAGTTTATTCCACCTATCTCTCTGCCACACAAATAATATTCCCAACAGTTTAATCCTTCCATATCAATATAAAATATTGATCAAAAATAGATTATAAACTGCTGGTAATCAAAATTTATAGTGCAATTACTTTTGCTGTTTGGCAAACGAATTGTAATCAATGGTAAACATTGAAATTTCGTCTCCTTAAATGTGATGTTAATTTGTGCTGTTGTCTGATTTACTATGAATTACGATCGGTGTTTTTAGCTCTTATTCCAATGTTGAAGTATTTCGGAATCGGTTACACCTTCCATATTTAGCAATTGCTGATATGAATCACCCTCTAATTTTAATAATTTAGCAAATGCAGGTTCTGTTTTCAGACCTTCCTTTTTTAACTGAATTACTTTTTGTTTAAAATCTTCGCCAAGTAATTGTAGAATACGATGCTCAATCAGCATATGACGATAGGAATTTTGATCTGTAGGAGGAAAAAGAGAACCAAATATTTCAAAAGGGAAATCCTGGTAAGTAAAGCTTGCCACTACAACCCAGTATCCGTTTTTTTCTTTTTGCTGTATTTTAAAATCTGTTTGATCTCTAAACAGATTTTCCATTTTTCTTTCAAATTTATCAGCATCCATAAATCGGCAGGTAATATCTAAATCACTTGAATCAATTGAAATTCCAATAGGAATTGTACCGGTTAAAATAGGAGAATACTCTGCCAGAAGATTGAAAACCTGAAGTTTATTTAAGCATTTAAATGCTCTTTTCTGAATTGTCGAACCCGAATTCAGGTATGAAATATCTTGCCAGTTCATCTATGTCGTTTTAAGTTGTTTCTTTAAAATCTCCTTAGCTTCTGCTACATTTGAGTATTCAAAGCACTGCAAATCGGAACACCCGCGAATCATTGCAGAGGTCGTTTTGCCGTTTAATACTCTGTACAAACATATTATGGGTTTATTCATGTCAATAGCCCGGCCAATTTCGTAGCCAACCCCAAGCGAAGGAACAGTTACTTCTGCTATCACTATATCCGATTCTTTTACCCACTTCACATCCCGATCGTGTATTTCCTTATCGCTTATTGTGGTGTCTATCGTTTTTGATCCAATGTGCTCGGTTAAAACGGTTCCATATTGTTTCAATTCCTGAATCAGTTCGGCATACAAATCTGTGTCTTGCTGTCCTCCGCGTATCGATCCTGAAAAATATATTTTCATACTGTTTTTGTTTTATGCTTTTAGGGATGTAAGTTAATTTAGTTGATCCTGTACTTTTTCGGGGATCAACTTTTTTAATCCTTTTGCCTGAGGTGAATTCACATCTACATATTTCCAGTTATCCGATTTTTTATCGGCAATTGCCACCATCGATCGGTGTGCCTGAATGGTAAATGAATTCGATGCTTCGTGATATTTTACATTTTCTTTACCAAATTCCTGTTCGAACTGGGGTTGCATTAACGAACTGCCTTGCGACATTAATCCAGTAAGTTTAACTTTAATAATTCCGTAATATTGAATTTTGCAATATTTCTCTTTCCCATAATCCACTACCTTCGATATTTTGTCGATAGAATGAAAGTCGGTTGTCATTTTAACACCCAGATTATTCATCTGTTCCAAAACCATCAGCATGTTATCCTTGCTCATCATTTCAAACATGGGAGGATACATCATATCGGTAACCGTATTCCATTGTTTGTTATTAAAAGCTGTTGTGTAATTCCGCAGATCTTTTTCGAAATGTTGTTTCAGTTGTGTTTGAGCAAATCCTGTCGTTATTGCAAAGCTTAGTACAAGCAGTATGGCTATCTTCTTCATGTCATCTTTTTTTTAAATTCTTAGGAAGATAAGAAAAAGGATGATATCAATGATTAAAAAGATGTTAAAATACAAATGTGTTTGATCGTTAAGTCATAATATAAATGGCTGTCTGGTTTTTGTACGGTGTTCTAATTCAAATTTGGAAATGTAACATTTATGCTAAAATGGTAACATATATCATACAAACGTTTGTATTCCCGCATTTTGATACATAAATGATATTGTTGGTAACATATGAAGGATACGATTCTTTGCGAACATACTAGATTCGTCACATAAAATTTAAACGATTTAATAAAACGGTGATGAAGAAGAATAATACCTATGTATTTACGTGTGCATTAATTGCAGCCTTGGGTGGATTACTATTTGGTTTCGATACGGCAGTAATATCGGGTGCTGAAAAATCGATTCAGGAGATGTTCGGATTGGATGGATTCTGGCATGGTTTTACAGTTGCAATAGCGTTGATAGGAACAATTGTCGGAGCAATGACTGCGGGTAAACCTGCTGATAAATATGGACGAAAAAGTGTATTGATTGTTATTGCGGTTATTTATGGAATGACAGCATTGGCAACAGCTGTGGCAGATGATTGGTTGGTTTTTATTTCTTTTCGGTTTATTGGAGGAATAGGCGTTGGAGCATCATCGGTTATTGGCCCTATGTATATTGCAGAAATAGCTCCGGCACATCTTCGAGGAAGATTGGTTGGTATGTTTCAGCTAAATGTAGTAAGCGGTATTCTATTGGCTTTCTTTTCCAACTACTTAATTTCATCTATAGTGGAGGTTGATGCATGGAGATGGATGCTTGGAGTGCAGGCGCTGCCTGCTTTTATTTTTTTCTTACTATTATTTTATATTCCATCTACTCCTCGGTTACTCGTTTTGAAAGGAAGATCAAAAGAGGCTCTTGGTTTATTAAAAAAATTAGCTTCTCGTAACCCTGAAAATGAATTAAAAGAGATCGAAGAATCATTACAAGGGGATAACGCAACATCCAGTGCAAATCTATTTGCAAGAGAGTATCGTTTGCCGGTGATTCTTGCCATATTGGTTGCTGTCTTTAATCAGATGTCAGGTATTAATGCAATTATGTATTATGCACCACGAATTTTTGAAATGACTGGTTTTGGTAAAGATGACGCTCTGCTTCAATCTGTAACGATAGGAGCAACCAATTTTTTATTTACCATGTTGGCAATGACTGTAATCGATAAGTTTGGCCGTAAGAAATTGCTTTTAATTGGCTCAGTAGGAATGATGGCATTTCTTGGAATGGTGGCAAAAACTTTGTTTGAGGGATCAACGGGAAATATTTTGGTTGTAGTTTATTTAGTTGGGTTTATAGCATTTTTTGCATTTTCTCAAGGAGCTGTAATTTGGGTGTTTATTTCAGAAATATTCCCTAATAAGATACGTGCAAAAGGACAAGCTTTAGGAAGTTTTACGCATTGGATAATGGCAGCAATGGTATCATGGATGTTTCCTGCAATTGCCGAAAGTGGTGCCAATGGCGGAGGTGTTGCTTTTATGATATTCTCTGTGGCTATGTTGGTGCAGTTGATTGTTGTATTCAAGTTCTTCCCTGAAACTAAAGGGAAATCGTTGGAACAAATCCAAAAGGAATTAAAACGGGCTTAAGTCAAATATAAATTGAGAAAATAATTTGTGATGGACATTAAAAATCAAAAAATAATAAGTGTTGGTGAAATGTTATGGGATATGATGCCCACTGGTCCTAAGCCAGGTGGAGCACCTATGAATGTGGCTTTGCAATTAAACAATATTGGACTTGATGTTGAATTTGCAAGTCGGATTGGGAATGATGAACAAGGTTTAAAACTGAAACGTTTTTTAGAAGAATCAGGAATGAGTACAGTGTTAATTCAGCTTGATTCAGAATTGCCTACCAGTGAGGTATTGGTTCATTTGGATGATAAGAATAATGCGAAATATGAAATTTGTGAGCCGGTTGCATGGGATCATTTAGAATATACCGAACAATTGTCTCACAAAGTAAAAGAATCAGGAATAGTTGTATTTGGGACATTGGGTTCCAGAAACAAAAAAGCAAAACAAACAATCTTGAATGTGTTGGATTCTGATTGTTTAAAAGTAATTGATGTAAACCTCCGTCCGCCTTTCGATCAGAAAGAAGATGTCGAAATATTGCTTGGTAAAGCCGACGTCGCAAAACTGAATGATGAGGAATTGATCCAGATATCAGGATGGTACGGAAAGACCTCTAAAAATGAAGAAGATTTGATTCGTTGGTTTTCAGAACAGTACCAATGTTCAATGGTTTGTGTGACCAAAGGAGCTAATGGTGCTGTTCTGTTTACAAACAATCAATTTTTTAATCATTTAGGTTATAAGGTTGCTGCAGTTGATGCTGTGGGAGCTGGTGATGCATTTTTAGCTGGGTTTTTATCAGCTTTGGTACAAAATAAATCACCGGAAGAAGCATTGAATTTTGGCTCGGCAACCGGGGCGTTTGTTGCCTCTAAAGAGGGAGCAACACCCAAGTACGATATGAGTGAAGTTTTACGAATTATGAATCAATCCTAATTTAAATTTCTATGAAAAATCAACTCTTACAAATCACAAAAAGATCAATAGCAGCTCTATTGATTTTTCTTGCGGTTTCAGTTCCGTTACATGCATTGGCTCAGATAATCAATGTTAGCGGAAAAGTTACGATGGTCAACTCCGATGAAGGAATTCCAGGAGTTTCAGTGGTCGAAAAGGGCTCTGTGAATGGTACTGTAACCGATATCAATGGTCAGTACACATTTGAAGTATCAGCAACAGGAACAATTCAATTTTCTTTTGTGGGATTCAAAACGCAGGAAATTCCTGTTAACGGACTTAGTTCCGTAAACGTTGTCATGGAAGAAGATTTCCAGCAGTTGGATCAGGTTGTTGTTACAGGATATCAATCGCAGAGGAAAGCAGATTTAACCGGAGCGGTTTCTGTTATTGATGTAGATGAAATTGTTAGCACTCCAAGTGCTAATCCCATAAAATCATTGCAAGGGCACGTTCCTGGCATGTTTGTTACCTCAGATGGATCGCCAAGTGGTTCAGGAACTACAATCCGCATAAGAGGAATTGGTACGTTAAATAATAACGATCCTTTGTATGTGATTGATGGGGTTCCTACAAAAGCGGGAATGCATGAATTAAACCCTAATGATATTGAGTCCATTCAGGTTTTGAAAGATGCATCTTCAGCGAGTATTTACGGATCGAGAGCTGCTAATGGTGTTATTATTGTGACCACAAAAAAAGGAAAAAAAGGAAAGATTCAGGTGAATTTAAATGCTTATTCCAATATTTCCTGGTACGATAACAAAATTGATGTGATGAATGCAGAACAGTATGGATCAGCATTATGGAGATCACTTGTAAATACAGGAACTGATCCTAATTCAAATAATCTTTCTTATCAATTCGATTGGAATGGAGACTTGGCGAATCCTAGCCTGAATAAGATTTTGGTTCCCAAGTTTTTGGATGCTAATCAAACAATGAAAGCTTCGGATACTGATTGGTTTGATGAGGTTTCTCAGACTTCTGTTTCGCAATCGTATGATTTGTCTGTTTCAAACGGAACTGATAAAGGAAGTTACTTATTTTCTTTGGGTTATCTGGATAATCAGGGAATTATAAAAACTACTGAGTTTACAAGAGTTTCAGCTAGAATGAATTCTAATTATGAATTAGCTGATGGTAAGGTGGTGATTGGAGAGAATTTCTCATTCAATCAAACCAATGAGGTTAATATACCTGGTGGAGTTATGGACGGAGCGGTTAGAGCTGTTCCCTTAATTCCGGTTCATACTGTTGATGGTATTGGATGGGGGGGACCGGTTGGAGGAATGAATGACCGACAAAATCCTGTTCGTATCCTGCAAAACAACAAACAAAACGATTACGACTACATCAGATTGTTTGGAAATTTCTTTGTGGACGTTGAACCAGTGAAAAATTTAAAATTCCGTTCAAGTCTGGGGATTGATTATGGCATTTACGATGCTCTTAACAGTCAATTGAGTTATTCTTCCGGTTATTTGAAGAATGAAACCAATATGGTAACAAATAACCATTCCTCCAATAAAAAAATTGTTTGGAGTAATACTCTTTCTTATGAGTATGAGGTTGATAATCACCGTTTTGATATAATGGCTGGTAGTGAATTCTACAAACAAAAAGATGAATCTTTTTGGGCTTCTGCTCAGGATTTTGCTGTAGAGGACGAAGATTATATGTATTTGGATGCGGCTACCGGGAAAAAAGATAATGGCGGTTCTGCAGCAGAGTATGCGTTAATGTCCTACTTTGGAAAAATGAACTACGTGTATAACGATAAATATCTTGCTTCAGCTACTCTTCGTTATGATGGTTCTTCTCGTTTTGGGAACAACAATCAATACGGTCTTTTTCCTGCTTTTTCTGTTGGATGGAGAATTAATCAGGAAGATTTCATTAAAGATAATTTAAAGTCAGTCTCCAATCTTAAATTGCGGTTTGGTTGGGGAAAAACTGGTAATCAGGAAATTGATAACAATGCAACTTATTCATTGTATCAGACCAATTACGGAGGTGGAGATCCTACCTGGAGATCGCCTAATGGAACTGCATATGATATGTATGGTCAGGGAACAGGAACATTACCTTCAGGTTACAGTGTAGTTCAAACAGGGAATGATGATTTAAAATGGGAAACAACCATCCAAACCAACTTGGGGATCGACTTCGGATTGTTTGATCAAAAACTGTTTGGTGGAGTTGATTATTTCTTTAAATCAACCAAGGATATCTTGATTCTACCAGGATATATTGGTGCAATTGGCGAAGGTGGCAGTCGTTGGGTGAATGGAGCTTCAATGGAAAATGAAGGTTTGGAAGTACTTGTAGGATACCGTGGCAGCCTGAAAGAAGAATTTAAATTCGAGATCGCAGCCAATTTTGCAACCTACAGCAATAAAATCACCAAACTTCCGCTTGCAGTTGTGAATGACTATGGAGGAAACGGTTCTGATGATAATATTTTAAACCGACCAATCAATTCAATGTATGGTTACGTTGCTGATGGTTTATTTAGAACACAGGAAGAGCTTGATGCTTCTGCAGAACAACCAGGAAAAGGTTTGGGTCGAATTCGTTTTGCCGATTTGGATAATAATGGAGTAGTTGACGATGCCGACAGAACCTGGATTGGAAATCCACATCCTGATTTTACTTACGGTCTTAATATATCAGCAGAATTTAAAGGATTTGATTTAACCATGTTCTTTCAGGGAATTGCTGGAATTGATGTTATTAATGATATGAAGAGACAAGGTGATTTTTGGAGTGTTGATGATGCCGGTTCAAACAAAGGAACCCGGTTGTTAAATGCATGGACTCCTGAAAATTCAAATTCTTCGATACCTGCACTTACAAATACAGATGCAAATTGGGAAGGTCGTTTTTCAACCTACTATGTAGAAAATGGTGGTTACATGAAGTTGCGCACAGCTCAATTAGGGTATTCATTTCCAAAATCAGTTATTGACAGATTGAAATTGAGTAAACTGAGGTTGTATGTCAGCGGTCAGAATTTATGGACGATTAAAAGTAAGAAATTTACCGGTCTGGATCCTGAAAATCCTTCTTTTGGCTACCCTAACCCGGTAATGATTACCACAGGTGTAAATGTTGCATTTTAAGTCAAGTGAACACAAAAAATAAGAAAAGATGAAAAGAATAATTTATATTTTAATCTGTATGACAATGCTTTCTTGTTCTAATGAACTTGACATGGGTCCTAAAGCATTGTTAGGCGATGATCAGGTTGGAGGAGCCGACAATGTAGATGGGTTTGTTACTGCAGCTTATTCAAGTCTGGGGAATGACCATTACGATCACCCTTTTAGTCTTTGGCCTTTTGGAAATGTCAGGTCTGACGATGCTTACAAAGGTGGTTCAGGTCCTGCTGATATTCAAGATTTTCACTTCATAGAAACTTTTTCCAATGTTACACCAAACTTTGGTGAACTTGATGCGCTTTGGTACAATTATTACATTGCCATTTCACGTGCAAACGAGGCTTTAAATCAGTTGGCTCTGCTTTCCGAAGAAGAATATCCAGAGAAGAAAGTCAGAGAAGGAGAAATGAGATTTCTAAGAGGTTATCAATATTTTCAATTAAAAATAATGTTTAAGTATATTCCTTATATCGACGAAACAGTTCCTGATTCAGAATATGAGAATATTTCAAATGTTGCATTATCAAACGATGAGTTATGGGAAAAGATTGCTGCTGATTTTCAATTTTCAATTGACAATCTTCCTGTATCGAAAACAGATATTGGACGAGCTGACAAGTTTGCCGCGCAAGCAATGTTGGCCAAAACAAGATTATATCAGGCTTACGAGCAGGATGATGATAATAATGTGACCAATATTAACACTGGTAAACTAGAGGAGGTTGTTTCTCTTGCAAATGAGGTGCTTAATAATTCACCATATGATTTGGAAGCGGATTTTGCATACAATTTTTTACCTGGAGATTATGAAAATGGAAAGGAATCGATTTTTGCAGTTCAGTACTCAACAGATGATGGAACTATGCACGGACGGTTAAATTTTGGTGATGTGTTGGCAGTTCCAATGGGATTGGGATGTTGTGATTTTCACAAGCCGAGTCAGAATTTGGTGAATGCTTATAAAACCTCTGCTGATGGTTTGCCAGAGTTTGATACGTACAATCAAAGCAATCTTGATTTTACGGCCAATAATGTTGATCCTCGAATTGACCATACCATTGCAACTCCCGGGCACATGTGGAAATATGATCAAAACCTTCTTTATGAAGAAAGTTGGAATCGTTCCCCTGATGTGTATGGTGTGCATGCATCTTTAAAGGAAAATGTTTCTCCTGATTGTCCTTGTTTTGTAAATATTGATCCATTTTATGGTAATTCAAAAAACAGAATTCTGGTTAGATATGCAGATGTGATGTTGTGGAAAGCTGAGGCATTAATAGAATTAGGAAGACAGGCTGAAGCCTTGGAATTGATTAACAGAATTAGAGAACGTGCTCAGGCCAGTACTGAACTGTTGAAGTTTGCTAATGGATCATATATGGGGAATTATTTAGTTGGAATTTATGTAGATGGTGTGAATTGTAACTGGACTCAGGATTTTGCAAGAAAGGCTCTTCGATGGGAACGTCGTTTGGAATTTGCGATGGAAGGAAGCCGTTATTTCGACCTTGTACGCTGGGGTATTGCTAAAGAAACCATGGATAAGTATTTTATGAAGGAAAAAGAACGAATCAGCTATTACGAAGGCAGCAGTGTAACAAAAGGCCGGGATGAATACTTGCCAATTCCTCAAAAACAGATCAATTTCAGTAAGGGATTGTATCAACAAAATGTTGGGTACTAAGCAGGATATATTTACTTGTTGTTTAACCGAAAATTTCGGTTAAACAACAATATCAATTTACCATTTTGGGTAAAGATTAATTATTGCATGAAACACAAGATGATCATGAGAAACATTATATTAAGTATTTGGATTGTTATTCTATTTGTAGGGTGTTCTTCTTCACAAAAGAAAAATAACATACATTCAATACATTTTGGATTGGAATCTGGGATCTTGCATGCACCGGTATTGTTATATTATGAAGCTGGAATCTACCACCTTTATTACAAAAACAAAAAGACAAGCGGCGCTTCTGTAAATATTGCACATGCATTCAGTAAGGATCTGTTAATCTGGGAAAAAAAGGAAACTTCTATATTTCCAAAAGGAGAGAATATTTTGGGTGTCGCCATTGTGCAGGACAAACAGCATTGTCTTCCTATCGGAACAAAGGCTGGAGTTCCATTGCTTGCCTTGTTGATTGAAAACAATGAAAACAACCAAATGGATGCCATTCTGAAATATAGCCTTGATAATGGCTTGAATTGGACAATTTTCAAGGGAAAACCAGAGGTTCCAAATTCATTGTTGGAAAATCCTCAGGACCCTTCTGTTTTTTGGTCTGATTCAGAAAAGAAATGGATGATGAGTATTTCTGTTAGAGATCATGTTGAATTTTATTCATCAAAAGATTTTGTTTCCTGGGAATATGCAAGTGAATTTTGGTCAGATCATTTTCCTAAAAATTCGGTTCTGAATAATAATGTGATATTTCCTTTGGGTGATGGATCAAGTTATTGCCTGATTACTTTTTCGTCAGGAAAACAAGTGACATTGGAACCAGAAATGCAATATTATATTGGAAGTTTCGAGGAGAATGATTTTATAGAAGAAACCACTCAGCATCATTTTGTTGATTTTGGAAAGAATGTTTGTGGAGCTGTAGCTTTTTCTCAAGAAAATAAGGCTCCAATTCTTATTGGATTTGTTGAGGGAGAAAATAAGTCTGAAAGCAAATATACAGTACCCCGAACTGTTCATATTACTGAAATCTACAACGAGTTAATGATTGAGTTGTATCCCAAATTGGACTATAATCAGCCTCAGAATAAAAAGGTGATTTTGGATTCAGTTAAACTCTCAGGAAGGATGAATTTATCCGATTATTTACCGAAAAATAAAGAACCTTTATATCTAAAATTGAAATTTAAGACCGAACACATGACTCGAATTTCCTTTCCAGGCAAATTGGGGATAGAGTTTAAGAATAAGGATGGAGAACATTTGGTATTTGGATATGAAAACTTCTGGAAAAATTACTTTCTATTATCAACAATAAATGAGGAAAAGAAAAGAGCAGTTGAAATGCCTTGCATTCATCGAGATTCTACTTTAGAAATAAATGTTCTTATTGATTCTGGGATTATTGAATTTTATACGGAAACGGGAAAACGTGTTTTGTCAAGTCTTGTGTCAGATTCTAGTGAATTTGATCAGATATTTCTTTTCACTGAGAAAGGAAATATAGAAATTCTTGAAGCATCGTATTTTTATTTTCAAAACTAAGTTTAAGCTAAAATTAATTTCATGAAAAAAATATATCAAAAATTATTCGTAGCAATGTGTGTTTTATGCATGTTGGCATCTAGTGCTTGTGATGACACAGAATCACCATCTCTTGATTTTTCAGGAGACGTTGATATTCATTCTTTTGTGGTAAATGGTGTTGAGGGCACAATTAATGAGGAAAATTCATCCATTTCAGTAATCCTTCCAGCTGGTTCAGATTTAACTGCTTTAACACCACAGATTACACTAGGAGAAGGTGCGGTGATTGCTCCAGCTAGTGATGAGCCAGTAGACTTTTCAGATCGTAATGGAAATCTGCTTAATGTGACTTATACAGTGACTAACCTAAGTATATATCGGAAGTATGATGTATCAGTAGATGTTGCGAGAGCTGATATTACAAGTTTTAAAATTGGTTCGGCAGAAGGTGATATTGATAAAACAAACAAGACGATTGTAATTTATTTGCCGGAAGGTACCGATATCACGTCTCTAATTCCAATTGTTGAATATACGGAAGGAGCTGCTTTAACTCCTGAATCAGGGGCTGTTGTTGATTTTACAAGCCCAGTAACCTTTACTCTTGACTATTTAGGTTCTTTGTTTAAATATGAGGTTACCGTAATCTTGGGAGAAGCTCCTAAACCTGTTCTTGTTATTTACAATGGAGAAGATGTATCTCCAATTTGGGCACCAATTGCCAGTACAATCAATAACGGCTATGCTAATCCCAAAAGGGATGCTGTTAATTCCACATCAACATGTGTTGCAATAATGAGAAATAAGGAAGATACTGATGATGGAGGAAAGCCATGGTCGGGTGGTGCATTATGGGGTACATATAAAGTGGATATTGATCCGGCTGAGTATAGTAAAATTAGTTTAATGGTATTAAAAGAAGCAGCCGGTGATGTACAGATAGAGATACAATCGGATGGAGAGCAAAATAAAGATTGGTTAAAAGTTTTCTATTCTGCGGAAGCAATTGGTGAATGGCAGGAATTAATATTTGAAATTCCGGAAAGTAGAACCGCTGTTATAAACAATATCTTGGTTGCTCCGCATGTAAATGAAACAGTAGATGACCAAGCTTTCACTTCTCACATGATATATTGGGACGAATTAAAGGCCTATCCAAAGGAATAATATTAAACCAAAGCGAACGGAATTTATTTCCGTTCGCTAAATAATCATTCAAATGAGATTTCAACTATTATTACTTACGTATATTTTTCTCTTGATTAATACAAGTTGTTCAAAAGACAACAATATTGAGAATGTAATACCTCTGCAAGTTGACACAACAACAAGTTGTAGGTCGGTTGTTGAAAGTGGTGCATATTCAACATTCTACAAACCTCAAAACGGTTATGTGGGCGATCCAATGCCATATTATAATATGGATGATAATGTGTGTTACCTGTTTTATTTGCAGGATTGGAGAAATGGGGCTGGTACAGACCATCCAATCTATTGTACTACAACTAAAGACTACAGCAGTTTTTCTGGGCTTACTCAATCAATAGGCACCGGAGAATCAAATTCACAGGAGGCTTATTTAGGAACAGGAAGTTTTATAAAAAATTCAGAAGGGAAATTATACGGTTTTTATACAGGACATAATGGTAATTTATACCCTGCAGAAAAAATAATGTTGGCTACTTCAACCGATATGAGAACTTTTACAAAAGTTCCTTCATTCACATTTGAGGCGCCTGATGGCTATGATAAAAATACCTTTAGAGATCCTTGTGTGTATTATGATCCAACAAAATCTGCCTATGTAATGTTGGTTACCGCAGTTAAAGATGGAAAAGGTATACTGGCACGTTATGCATCAGTTGATCTCGAAAACTGGAATATAATAGCTCCTCTTACAGATTTTGATTCGGATGCAGAAATACTGGAGTGTCCTGATATTTTTAAAATGGGTAATAAATGGTACCTGTTGTTTTCTCGTATTAATAGAGATGAGCATCGAAAAACATTTTATAGAATAGCTGATAGTCCTGATGGTCCGTGGAAACGTTGTGAAGATGAAAAAGGTCATCATGAAACCTTTGATGGTCTGTATCTTTATGCTGGAAAAACAGCTTCAAATGGAACGGAACGTTATCTATCCGGATGGTGTTCAACAGGACAGGAAGTTAATGGAAATAACGAACTTGATTGGGCAGGTAGTTTAATAACGCATAAACTGGTTCAACAACCCAGTGGTAAGTTATATACTACAATTTCGGAAGGAGTAGACAATAAATTTAATACTCCGGCAGATTATTTAATGGTTAAGTCGAAGGGTGATGTATCGGGGGAAGATGGAACATACTTAATGAGATATCAGGATGGAAGATCTTATGGCCTATTTAATCGGAATACAGTTCCTGTAAAAATAGAACTCAGTATAGATGCTTCTCAGTCTTCCAGATTTGGATTTTCATTTGGAGCTTGTGATGATTTGTCCGAAGTTTATTCTGTAACTTTTGATTTAACATCTTCTAATAAATGGTCAGCGCCGGCTTTATTTCTTTATAAGGAGTCCATTTATTCAACTGGTTCATATACTAATGAATTAAATTTCACCCCTTTAATTGTTCCTGAAGATAATGTTTTCGATATCAAAATTGTTATTGAGAAATCTATCTGTGTAGTCTATGTTAATAATAATGTTGCTTTTACAAACCGCATATACAAAATGAACAAAAACCCATGGACAATATTTGTGGATGATGGACAAATCGAAGTTTCTGATCTATCTATTTATAAAACAGTAAATTAGTGTGTAAGTGTTAATTTAGTTGGCTGTAATTCATGGAATATATTCAACTGATTCGGAAAATGTGAATTGTATTTAAATAAATAGTTTGTGAAAAAATATTTTTTCAAAAGAAAAGGGATACACCGCAGTTGGATTTCTTTTAGATCTTGTATGTAGTATTAAGTTAACTATTAAATCTTAAAAGTTTAATTATAAGGGTAAGTAATAAAAAATGCTGGAAATGGGAAAATACATAATAACGATAATAATATTAAGTTTTTTAGGGTGCTCTTGTACTTCAACAAGAAAAGAGAAGTTAGATATCTCCGAAAAAAATTACAAGGAACCTTATCGTCCGCAATTTCATTTTACGCCTGAAACCCATTGGATGAACGATCCAAACGGAATGGTTTATTATGAGGGCGAATATCACTTGTTTTACCAGTATCACCCCGAAAGTTCGGTGTGGGGACCAATGCATTGGGGGCATGCTGTAAGTAAGGATTTAGTACATTGGGAACATCTGCCAATAGCATTATATCCTGATTCTTTGGGATATATATATTCTGGTTCAGCAGTGATAGATTATCAAAATACTTCAGGATTTGGATCAAAAGATAAGCCGGCAATGGTTGCTATTTATACTTACCACAATATGGAGGGAGAAAAGGCCGGACGGAATGATTTTCAATCCCAGGGAATCGCTTATAGCTTAGACAAAGGAAGAACATGGACCAAGTATGAAAAGAATCCTGTATTAAAAAATCCTGGAATTAGAGATTTCAGAGATCCTAAAGTAATTTGGCATAAAGAAACTAAGAAATGGATCATGACTCTTGCAGTACAGGATCATACAAGTTTTTACTCTTCCACAAACCTTATTGATTGGACTTTTGAAAGTGATTTTGGAAAAGAATTTGGTTCACATGGCGGTGTTTGGGAATGTCCTGATTTATTTCCAATAAAAGTTGTAGGAACCGATGAGGAGAAATGGATTTTAACTGTCAGCATTGGTGCCGGAGGACCTAATGGTGGCAGCACTACTCAGTATTTTGTTGGAGATTTTAATGGAAAAGAATTTGTCAGTATTGGAAACGATACCAAATGGCTTGATTATGGAAGAGATAATTATGCAGGAGTAACCTGGTCGAATGTGCCGGAAGAGGATGGAAGAGTGCTGTTTATAGGTTGGATGAGTAATTGGCAATATGCGACTGTGGTTCCTACTTACAAGTGGAGAAGTGCGAATACCTTTCCAAGAGAATTGGTTCTTAAAAAAGAGGATAACAATTACCATTTAAATTCTGTTCCGGTTAAAGAGCTGGAATTAATCCGGGAGGAATGTTATATCATTCCGAATCAGGATATAAACGGAAATTTTGATGTAACAAATACAATTCCTTTTAAGGCCATCCCCTTGGAAATTGACTTGGAAATAGCATGGGATGAACAACCGCAAAAGTTTGGTGTTAAGCTAAGCAATTCGGCAGGTGAAGAATTGGAAGCCTTTTATTCCGGAGTGAATGAAAGCTTTACTATTGATAGAACAAAGCTTAAGAATATTTCCTTCTCAGATGTTTTCGCAAGCATTGATAAAGCAAAGATAAGTTGTAAAACCGGAATAAAATTACAGATACTTATTGATGAATCTTCCATTGAGGTTTTTGTAAATGATGGAGAGTTGGTTATGACAGATCAATTTTTTTCTGCTGAAAAGTTTGATAAAATAGATGTAGTTAGTAGTGGTGATAAAATTTCGGTTAAAGAAGCCAAATTCTACAAATTGAAATCAATTTGGTAGAAAAAGGATGTTATTTTAATAAGGAAAAATCCGGAGTCTGTATGGCCCGGATTTTTTTTGATTACTCAATCACATTAATGAAAAAAACAAAGCCAACTAATCCAAAATAGGATGTGCAGTTATTTTTATCAGGCATCAATTCATTTTGATTTTCTATGTAAGCTTTTGCTTTATTTTTTTTGCTGAATGTATTCTTTGGGAGACATTTTAAATTTTTCTTTAAAACACTTGCTGAAATAGGATGGACTGGCAAACCCTGTTTGATAGGCAATTTGAGAAATACTTAATTCTCCTTCCAAAAGTAGCGATGAGGCTTTTTTCAACTTTACATTTCGGATAAACTCACTGGCCGACAAATCGGTTAAGTTCTTTATTTTACGGTACAGATGAACTCTCGATAAATTAATATCCTTGCTCAATTCTTCAACACCGTAATCGTAATTCAGATAATTGGTTTCAATGGCTTCGCAAGCTTTCTTCAAAAACTGTTGATCCAATCTGTTAATGCCATCGTTTTGTTCCGTGAAATCGATGCTTTCGCGATAATGAATTCGAATTCTTTTTTTGCTTTCGATTAATTTCCGCACCCTAACCTGCAAATGTTTCCTGTTAAAAGGTTTTGGAATGTAGGAATCAGCACCAACTTCCAGCCCTTCAATTTTATGTTCTTGTGAAGCCTTTGCGGTGAGCATGATGATTGGAATGTGACAGGTTTTTAAATCTGATTTTACAATGTTTGTCAATTCCAATCCATCCATCACTGGCATCATTAGGTCGGTAATGATCAATTCCGGATTCTCTGCTTCAATCACTTTTAAAGCTTGTTTTCCATTCTCGGCTCTCAAAATTTTATAGTTTCCTTTTAGCGATTCTGCGATATGTTCCGAAACGTCCGGGTTGTCCTCTACAATAAGAATCCGAATTTCTCTGTCGGTTAAAAAGGAAGGATTTTCTTCTTCGTTTGACTCAGTAAGCTGGGGAATAAAGTCCATTTCATCTAATTCTGATGGAATCTGCCTCGAAGTATCTTTTTCTTTAGAGTCGGCAAAAATTAAATCAGCATCATTAAAATGTGATTTACCCTTCTGCAAATAGACTGTTAATACTGTCCCTTTCCCCAAACTACTCTCAACATTTATAATTCCTGAGTGCAATTCAACCAGAGCTTTGGTTAAGGACAAGCCAACTCCGGTTCCAGGAAACGAAGCATTGGTTTTGGCTTGATAGAATCGTTGAAAGACGTTTTTAAGATCCGGTTCTGAAATTCCACAACCCGAATCAACTACGCTAATCTTTACACAATCCTTCATCTCTTTATTAAATTCATGATTTGAATTCTCCAAATGAACTGTAATTTCACCTTGTTCGGGCGTGAATTTAAAGGCATTCGATAAAAGATTGAACAGGATTTTATCAAGTTTATCTGTATCAAAATACAAGTATTCTTTTTGAATGGTCGACAAATATGAATAGTTAATGTGCTTTTTATTTGCTAATTCTTGAAACGAATCGGATATCTCCTTAATGAACTGATTGATATCATTCTTGGAAATCTTCATCTGCATTTTTTCATTCTCCATTTTTCGAAAATCCATCAGCTGATTGATTAAGCGAAGCAGTCGATTGGCATTTCTGTGCATTACATTTAACTGTTGATACGACTCTTTATCTTTAATTTTTTGATCTAAAAGATTCTCTATAGATCCAAGAATTAGAGTTAAAGGAGTTCTGAATTCATGCGAAACATTGGTAAAAAATCTTAGTTTAGTTTGAGTTGCTTCTTCCAATTGAGATGAAATCAAAATGAGCCTTTCATGTTGATCTTCGATTTGTTCTTTTTGTTCTTCTAATTTTCGATTGGCTTTAATTTTATTTTTGAATGCTTGAAACAAGAGTACGGCCAAAAGAATGACAATAAGAAGAAAACTAAGCGAAATAATCAGCCACATTCTCTGACTTTTGTATTTAATAATTTGAGAGTCAAGAATGGTTTTTGCTGCGGATATTTTTCCCTGAAGGGAAAGAATCTGATCGGTTTGCAGTTTCTGGATTTCTGCGTTGTCAGAATCAATAACAACTGTTTTTAGAATGATATTTTTCTTAAATGGTTTTTTATTTAAAATTTTAAAGGCTAACTGTATTGCTTCCGCACCACCGGTTGGGTATAAAAATGTAGCATTAATTTTCTTTTGAATTACAGCATTAACACCGTCATTTGGCCCTGGCAGGCCATCAATCCCAAGTAAAAAGGGTCTGTGTTCGCCAAATTTCGATTGCAGCACTTCATACGCGCCAATAGCCATGTAATCATTATGTGCAAAAACCAAATCGATATTATCATGTTGTTCAATGGCTAGCTTCATCATTTTAGTACCACCCTGTTTGAACCATTCTCCTGTTTCAGAGAAAATAATTTTGATACCAGGATATTTACTGATGACTTCAGAGAATCCTTTGTGTCGTTCAATGGCAGGACTGGAACCTTTTAGTCCCCAAATTTCAGCAATGTTACCTTTGCCATTTAATAATCTGGCAGCATATTTTCCAGCCTCCCTCCCAATCAAATAATTGTCGGCGCTAATTTGAGCTGTATAGTTTTCACTTTCAATTTTTCGATCGAGAACAATTACTGGAATTCCCTTGCGAAAAACTTCCTCAACAATATGAGTTATTGGAGCCGATTCGTTGGGAGAAACGATTAGTAAATCAATGCCGCTTTTAACTAGTTCCCTAATATCCCTAATTTGGTTTTCATTATTGTCATGTGCATCGGTTATTACTAATTCCATATTTTGAAATAGAATCAATTCATTTTGCATTTCACTTTGCATCGCTTTTCGCCAGCTGTCTACCGATGTACATTGCGAAAAACCGATTTTGAATTGATCCTCTGAAAATCCCTTATCGGAGAATACTAAAATGAAAATAATGAGTAATAGGGAGTATTTTTTTCTTGTAACAGTCATAGTTTCAAATTTACTCAAAAAAGGTTTTGTGTAGTAGTACGAAACATGAAAAATTAAAGAATATTTACAGTTTCCAGCCAAAGAAATTAGAAAAGCTTCTTAGGTACCCTTTTGGTTGATACCGGCAGTTTATTTCAACTTGTTTTCATCATTTCTGTATGGTAAGTCGGCGCGTTGGAATTATTGACAATCAACGGAATAAAATTTGAAGCATTAAACTTCTTTTTATTCGGAAATCTTTCAGCTAATGAACCAATTGTTTTTTTGATATGGAATTGAGTTTCACCCTAAATAGATGGTCTTTTTTTTTCTGAAAACAGACTCTTACTCAAGTATATGGTATTTTTTTCTTTAAGAAATGAACTTCCATTCAAGTAGAGGAGTTCTTTTTTAGCAGGATATAATCTTCTTGAATTTTGTATACTAATTTCAATGTGATATTTATATATTGTTTAAAGGGTCTTTGAAGGTAGTATAATTGTCTGCTAATAAATTCAAAGTTTAACTTGGACTAATCATATAAGAGAATTACTTTAGATGAGGAAACAAAGATCTGGGGCTTATTTTAAAGCCACATTTTATTAAAAATGAGAGAGTTTTTTTTCAAAGCTGGAGTAAAGAATATCCAGCAACCATTAAGTATAAAAAAGTTAAAGAAAGAATAGATGATTACATTATTAACAGTAGGTATACAATCAGGTATATTGTTTTTCTTTGGAGTCGTGGTTGTATTAATCTTTTTTTGGATTTTCTGGCCCAAAAAAGGATTGATAGCCCTTTTTTCAAAGATAAAAATGAACAATCAAAGGGTTCAATTGGAAGATGCCCTTAAGTACTTGTTTGATTGTGAGTACAACAAGAATTTATGCAATATGAATAGTATTGCGGGCAATCTGAATATTTCAGATGATAGCGCAAGTCAACTGATTGAGCGTCTGCTTGTTTTGGGTTTGGTAACTATGGATGATAACACCATATCTTTAACAGATACCGGAAGATCTTATTCACTTCGGGTAATTCGGGTACATCGTATATGGGAAAGGTATCTTGCCGATGAAACAAGTGTAGCTCAAGCTGATTGGCATAACGAGGCCGATCGTATAGAGCATTTTGTTACACAGGAAGATACGGAAAAATTGGCTGCCCAAATGGGCAATCCTGTATTTGATCCGCATGGAGATCCTATACCTTCAATTGACGGGGAATTGCCTGAACCTAAAGGGAAACTACTAAGTAACCTAAAAAAAGGTGTGACTGGCCGGATTATTCACATCGAAGATGAACCACGAAGTATTTATGAGCAATTGGTGGTAGAAGGATTATATCCTGGCATGCAAGTCTATGTAACAGATGTAGATAAAGGAAAAACCACTTTTATTGCCAATGGAGATGAATGTACTTTAACTCCACTTTTTGCTTCCCAGATAACTGTTGAATTGCTGTCGGGAACTGTACCCTTAGCTCCAAAATACGAATTGTTGTCATCTCTGGCCATAGGAGAAAAAGCTGAAATTGCCGGAATTTCACCCAATTGCAGAGGACAACAGCGAAGAAGACTGATGGATTTAGGAGTGGTAGCAGGTAGTTTGGTATCAGCAGAAATGAAAAGCGCTTCCGGTGATCCGATTGGATACCGGGTAATGGGAGCAACAATCGGAATCAGAAAAACACAAGCTGATTTAATTTTTGTCCACAAAAAAAATGACACAAATGAGTAACTCAAATAATTGTGACAATTGCCCTGTTCACAACAAAGAAAACCTGATTAAACTTGGGTTAAATATGGAACAGGTTGATTATGTAATAACGATGGCAGGCAATCCAAATACGGGGAAAAGTACTGTTTTTAATAACCTTACAGGATTGCATCAGCATACGGGCAACTGGCCGGGAAAAACGGTAAGCCGGGCTGAGGGCGGTTTTATATACAACGAGAAACGTTACAAAGTGGTCGATTTGCCAGGTACCTATTCACTGCTCTCAACAAGTACAGATGAAGAGGTGGCGCGTAATTTTATTTTGTTCGGGCAACCTGATGTAACTGTAATTGTTGTTGATGCAACGCGGCTGGAGCGAAACTTGAATCTGGCATTGCAAATACTCGAAATTACAGATCGGGCAGTGCTTTGCCTTAACTTAATGGACGAAGCCAAACGCAATAACATCGAAATTGATGAAAGAGCTTTATCAAAGGAATTGGGGATACCCGTTATTCCTGCGTCTGCACGTAGAAAAGAGGGTATGAAAGAACTTCTAGCTGCTATCGAAGAAGTGGCAGCAGGAAAGTATGTTTGCAAACCACATAAAATTAAAAGCCGTTCAATTAAGCTTAATAATGCCATTTCAAGCTTAGCATCAAAACTTGCAGAACAGTTTCCTAATCTTCCTAATTTGAATTGGGTTGCTTTGCGATTACTCGAAGGTGATAATAGTATTATTGAAGCAGTTCAATCGGGCGAACTGGGAAGTATAAATGCCGGTGATTCAACTGTTCAACTCTAAATTTAGTAAAGCGATGAATGATACTCATTTAAAAGAAAGAGAAAATATATTATCAGAGGCCAATAAAGCCCGATGGGATCTTGGGATTGATCTTCATGATACCGTTATTGAATCCATTTATGAAGATGCTTCTCGAATTGCCAGAAAAGCGGTGAAGCAGAAAGGAGAAAAAGCAGCATATGCTCTGGATTTGAGAATTGATAAAATTGTAACAAGCAGATGGCTTGGTTTTCCGATCATGTTTTTGTTGTTGGCTTTGGTTTTTTGGCTAACTGTAACAGGAGCCAATTATCCTTCCGGCTTGTTAGCCTCATTCTTAATTGATTATATGCACCCGATCTTAAAAGGCGCAGCGGCTTCCATTCATATGCCTTGGTGGCTCGATGGTGTTTTAATCGACGGAGCTTACCTTGCAATGGCTTGGGTGATTGCTGTGATGCTGCCTCCTATGGCGATATTTTTTCCACTTTTCACTTTGCTTGAAGACCTTGGTTATTTGCCAAGGGTGGCATTTAACATGGATAGTCTTTTTCGTAAGGCTGGTGCACATGGCAAACAGGCATTAACCATGAGTATGGGATTTGGTTGTAATGCTGCCGGGGTAATTGCTGCAAGGGTAATAGATAGTCCCCGGGAACGATTAATAGCCATTATTACGAATAATTTTTCCTTATGCAACGGACGATGGCCTACCCAAATACTAATAGCTTCTATTTTTATTGGTGGACTTGTGCCAGCACAATTGGCAAGTGTTGTTTCTGCTGGAGCAGTGGTTGGTATCGCTGTTTTGGGAATCTTTTTCAGTTTGGTTGTTTCGTGGGGATTAAGCAAATCAGTTCTGAGGGGGGAAGCGTCGGCTTTTAGCCTTGAATTACCACCATACCGTCCGCCAAGAATTTGGCAAACACTCTACACCTCGTTGATTGATCGTACCATTATTGTTCTTTGGCGTGCTGTTATTTTTGCTGTGCCTGCCGGAATTGTAATTTGGTTGGTGGCTAATGTACATATTGGAGAACTAAGTCTGGCAGAATATTTTATTCAGTGGTCCAATCCATTTGCATTTGTTTTTGGCCTTAACGGCGTTATTTTGCTCGCTTATATCATTGCTATACCTGCTAATGAAATTGTAATTCCTACAATACTGATGTTAACAGTTCTTATTACCGGAGCTAACGGTGTGGGAGCAGGAACAGGTGTAATATTTGAACTCAACTCAGTAGGCGATACTGCAAACATTCTTCATGCAGGAGGATGGACTTTACTTACCGGATTGAACTTGATGCTTTTTAGTTTGTTGCATAACCCATGTTCAACTACAATTTATACCATTTTTAAGGAAACAAGGAGTGTGAAATGGACAATGGTTTCAACCTTTCTGCCTATTGTGTTAGGTTTTATGGTTTGTTTTTTCACCACACAAATCTGGTATTTATTTTTTGTGTAAAACGAAACTGTATTCCTGTTATTTAGTGTATGCAGGAAATCAGGTTTTTTTTAAGTTTTTGGAAATGACAGTTTTCAAAACAAGTGTAATACCAGTTTAATTTCAAAATTCTGCTTAAAATATCAGCTTGTCATGCTCTGACTATATAAAGTCCGTTCTTGTCAGGGTATGACTTGATTCTATAAGCATTATTTTATGAGATCAATTTTACGTTAATTTGGTATAACGCAGTATTTGGACTTTTCCAGCCAAGACTATTTAAATACAAAGAGGCTGTCTCATAATTACGAAACAGCCTCTTTTTATATACCTATTCGAGAATATTTTCAAATATTAAAATCTCAGAGTCTTAAAATTTCATTTGAAACATCCTCTTCTTTTTTTGTTTTCTGATTTTCCTTTTCAGGTGATGTTTACTGCAATCTAATCTTGCAGTTATTTGCTCTGATATTTAGTTTAGAAAAGGCTTTTTTATCGCCGACACGGCCTTTTGCTACAAAAGTCTTTCTATCAGCAGTTTCTTTGTTCGATAAGATGAAGTCTTTCGAATTATCGAATTTTACTGACTTGTGATTGATTTCATAATCAATTTGAGCACCTTCCATAAAACTAAGGCCAACATCTCCGTATTTCGAGTCTATTTTAATAAATGAAAACATATTGTTGATATTGAAGATATTGATGTGTCCAAATTTTAGATCAAAATCAACTTCACCTCCCAATTGGCTAATTTCAATTTTGCTGAAGTTTGATGATCCGTACAGGTATTCCAATTCTTTAATGTCGAATTTATCGCGGGCAGAAGTCATGCCAATGTTATCGGCAACACCAATCGTAAATTCAGAATCGCGGCTCTCACCGGTTAATTTGCCGGTATTTTCGATACTTACTTTAGAGTTGGCTACGTTTAATTTGGAATCACTTAGTTGTTCAACTTTAAAAGTACATCCGGTAATTGTAAAGCTGTTTTCACCATGTAAGCTCGCGGCAGTAAAGTTTCCATTTGTCAAATCAAGAATTAGGTTGCCATCATGACTATCCATAAAAACATCTCCATCTTTTTGGATAATTTCTAAGTTCACGTTGGAAGGTAACTGAACGGTGTAACTGATCTTTATTTCTCCCTTGTTAAAAAGAGAATTGGTGAGTTTTTTTAGTGAGAAAAAATCTCCAAATACGGTTTCTGCAGATAATTGAGCTTCTCCTTCCGTAAAATCGATATTGATATCATCGGTCATCCTTTTTGTTTTCTCATCATCCGACCCCTCTACACTAATAAGTACCTCGAATTTAATTTCAGGATTGTCCCAGTGTTTAATCTGAATTTTACTGTATTTCGATTCAATTTTAAGGTTTTCTCCGGCTTTAAACGTCTTCTCAATTTTTTTGTGTTTGGTTACTGCATTTGCTGATCCAACAAAAAAGCAGATGCTAAAAAGTGCAAATAGTAATCGTCTCATAGTATTTGTATTTATTATTTTAAAATTAATTGTTTAACAATGTTTAATCTGATCGTAAATGTAAAATATTTAACTACTTCCTGAAGTATTAGATTGTGTTGCAATACGAATTTTAACAAAGATTAATAAAAGAGTGGCTATAAACAGACAAACCCTTCCAATGAAATCTCCATGTTCGGAGTAAAAGGTTTTATTTTCCCGTAATTTTAACCTGCTGGTCAGCACCTCTTTTTTCCACCATGTACTCTTTGCAATAATTGTGCCTTTTGAGTTGATGTAAGCTGAAATTCCATTGTTGGCAACCCGAATATAGTCTCTGCGTGTTTCAATGGCCCTTAATCTACTAAAATTGAAATGATGTTTGTATCCCGGAGTTGTTTTCCACCATCCGTCATTGGTAATCATGCAAAGAAAGCCGGGGATCTCAGGAACTCTTTGTGCACAGTAATCTCCAAAAATTGATTCGAAGCAAACTACCGGCACTAATGCTATGGAATCAGATATGAAATAGTCAATATCATTCCTGCTGCTATAGGTTCCCTGGTATCCTCCAATTTCAATCGAATAGTCTTTTAAAAAGCTCAGGTATTTATCGAACGGCACTCTCTCAAATAAAGGAACAAGCTTTGTTTTGTGGTAAAATTGAGGTCTTATGGTATCGGTTAAAAATAATGCTGAATTGAATGATTCTGATTCAATTTTGCTGTGAGTACCAATTAGTATTTTCGTTTTAGGATATTTCTTTTTTAAATCGAGTAATCGTAAATAGTTGTAAGATTGTCTTGGATTATTTTCATCGATATATTTTAAAATTACGGTTTCCGGCGCCAATAAAAAATCGGGATGGTGAATACCGCATACCGAATCTGCTGTGGTCATAAAATCCGCAAAGTGTTTTTCTTCATTTTCAGGAACAAATTTTTCGTTGTACGGATCTAAATTTGGCTGGATTAGTGCGAAGCTTTTGGTTCCGATTCCATTTTCCTTTTGGTGATACAGAAAAATAGAGTAGAGAAGAGGAATACCAATTAAAAGAAACATTCCAATAGATCTAAAAGCGATGTTCTTTTTTTGATTTTTTATCAGAGAAAAGAATCCGAGATTGATTAAAATCACCCATAAACTTCCACCACGCGTTCCTGTAATATCGTACCATTGTATCCATTTCGGTGCTGAAGCAAAAGCATTTCCCAAATTCAACCAGGGCCAGGCTAAATCCCACCAGGTATCGAAATATTCAAAGCCCAGCCAAATAAGTAGAAAGGGAAAGAGAATGGAAATTTTCAAGTGCTTTCTCGATCGGCTAATCAGCCAGAAAATCAGAGCAAGCAAAAGAGAGTTAATAAGTATGATGAGGATTACGCCTGTGATTTGAGCTTTGCCCACCCACCAATATGCCAGAATGTTCCACACTAAAAAACTCAGAAAAGCATAGTTGAAAAGTGTGTAAGGATTGTGGTGATTGATTGTTTTTTCCTCCAGCCATAAAAGAGGAATCCATGCAAAAAAAATGATCGGAAAAAGTTGTGGTATGCAAAAAGGCATGCCCAGCAAAAGACCTGATGCAATGGCAAATAATATGTTTTTTTTCACGTTATCGATGAGTTAGATGAACTCCAACTAAGATAATAAATATGGATGCGGTTTGAGCAATCGAAATATGATCCCCGCCAATTACAATGCCCCAAAAGATGGCAATAATGGGAATAATATAGGCTATTGATGCTGCAAAAACATGCGAGGATTTTTTGATGAGCTGATTGTATAGAATAACTCCTGCGAAAGTTAATACAGCCAGCAAACCAAGCATTAATGCACTTTTCGATAAGCTTTCAGATGCCAAAGGTGAACTTAAATCGGTGAAAGCCAGAAAAATTCCAGCCATGGGGCCAACAAATAGAAATGCCAGAGAGGCTATTTCGGTTCCGGTAAGTTTAGGCAATGAAAAACTGACAATGTTTATGCTGATGGCTACCGATAAAATGGCCATAAACACGAAAAAGACACCCCAGAAATACGACGATCCGAAAGAATCTCCGGAAAAACTAATGATAAGTGTTCCTGCAAATCCCAGTAAAATTCCGACCAGCACTTTTTTATTCGTACCTGCTTTAAAAAAAAGGATGGCAATCAGCAATGTAACCATAGGCAGCATGGCATTTAGCATGCCTGCCACCGAAGAGTTGATTTGGGTTTGCGCTTTGGCGAAAAAGTAGGCCGGGCCAATATTTCCTGTGATTCCTGAAAGTAGTAACGGAAGTATGTTTTCTTTCGAAAGTTTTCTGATGTTTTTAATAATCAGAGGAATAAATAGCAGGAATGAAAAAAACACCTGAAAAGCAGCCACTTGATTGTGGCTAAAGCTTTCCAATGCAATCTCCCTCAAAATATATGGACTTCCCCAAATAAAAGAAACCAAAATCAGTAATATCCAATTGTTATATTTTGGGGGCAGTATCATTATCTTGGGGTGCTGTGTAATTATTCGTTTTCTTCTTCGAAAGCCTTGTATTTCGCAGTTAATTCAGAAATCATTTGGCTGAAAGTAGTAATCGCCGAGAGGGTGTCTTTCGAGATTTCTTTTCCTTGAAGTTTAAGCATTAAGATACCATACAAAGCAGTAAGGCATACCTCAATGTCGTTGTTTTCCTGGGTTGCTTTCGATTTTTCGCGAAATTCGGTTATGTTGCCAAGAGCCTGCTGATAATGGTTGTTGTAGGCTGAATCTTTGCCTTTTGTTAGTAGATAAACATGAAAATCGTAAAGCTCGTTTACGTTGTTCTTAAGGATTTGAAGATGTCCTGTTTCTTCCACTTTTTCAATCTTCATCATTTCAATCAGATTTTCGTACCAGTCTCTAATTTCGTTTTGAGTAGCTTCCGGCTGATTGAATTGTTTGATGATGTTTTCGTCAATTTTATCAATGTTGAATTGATAGGCTCTGATGATATCCTCAACTTGCCACATGTAAAGGATGTATTCTGCTAAATTCGTTTTCTTTTTATCCTGTGCTATTATCATATTTTTTTCTTGTCGGTTCCTGATGTGTTTATTCCTTCTTAAGCTTATCAATTAATCTGCGATCTAATTTTGTTGGTCTTCCAATACCTCTGTCCCGTGATTCAAACCCACGTGTATTGGTTGCTTCCAATAAATCCAATTGATCCTGAGCAGTTATGTCTTTTACAAAGTCAACGGCCAATTTTGCGCCCATCCGTTTGCCGGATATAGCTGTAACCAAATAACTGCGGGTAATAGGTGGTACACGCACATCAATTTGTTCGTTTAACCTTACTTCGCGCGATGGTTTCACGTGTACACCACCAATGGTAACTTTTCCTTTTTTACAAGCTTCGGCCGCCATACTTCTGGTTTTGAAAATACGTACAGCCCACAGCCATTTGTCTACTCTAACCTTATCATCCATGGCTTCTTATTTTTTTAACTGCCTGATTTTTTTGTATTGTATGCTGTCATGGTTCTCTGGATACCAATGGTACTCATTCCTTTTATCATGTTGATACAGATTTTAAAGAGTTCAGGTAGTTTCTCCAGCTCTTCAGGCGACCATTCACCTAAAACGTAGTCTACTTGCTTTCCTTTGCTAAAATCGGAACCAATTCCAAAACGCAGGCGGTTATAGTTTTGGTGTCCTAGTATCTCGTTGATGTGTTTTAATCCGTTATGACCGGCATCACTTCCTTTCGGACGCAACCGTAAAGTTTCAAACGGCAAGGCAAGGTCATCAACCAAAACCATCATGTTTTCAACGGGTATTTTTTCTTTCTGAAGCCAGTAATTAACCGATTTTCCACTTAAATTCATATAAGTGTTTGGCTTTACAAGCACAAAGATCCGGCCTTTAAACTTGTATTCAGCAACAGCTCCATATCTTGCTTCTTTGAATTCTATATTAGCTGTCTCGGCAAGAGCATCCAAAATACGAAATCCTATATTGTGTCTTGTGTTTGCGTATTCAGCACCAATGTTGCCAAGGCCGACAATCAGATATTTCATCTCAATATTATTTTCTTGCAGCGGATGTTTAGTCTGCCCAAATAGTTTTTTTAGAAATTGTATCATAACAAATCCAAAGTTAGAATATTCACGGCATTTTCCATGAAAACTTTGCATTCATTCCATCCTTCATTTTAGGAACGAAGGATATTAAAAAAAACCTCCCATTCTTCAATAAATGGGAGGTTATATTTATTTGCTTCATTGTGCTGAGCAAAATAGTGTTGAAATCTATTTTGCAGCCATAGCAGCAGCACGAGCAGCTCTTGTAAGCTTAACTTGAACAACTACTGATTTCTTAGAGTTAAGAAGTTCTAAGTTATCATAAGCAAGTTCTCCAACCTGAATACTTTTTCCAAGTCCAAGGTGGCTAACTTTAACAAGAAGATTTTCTGGAAGATCAGCCATTAGACCTTTTACCTTAAGTTTTCTTGAGATAACTGCTAATTTACCACCAGACTGAACACCGATTGCGAATCCTTCAACTCGAATTGGTAATTCTACTTCGAATGCTTTGTCTTCAAATACCTGATAGAAATCAGCATGTAAAGCTTTGTCATTAACTGGGTGATACTGAACATCTCTTAATACACAAGAGAATTTTTTTCCGTCAACATCTGCATTGATAACATATACGTCTGGCGTAAAAAGTAATTTACCCAATACTTTTTCGTTAATAGCAAAGTGAATATTTTCACCGCCACCATATACTTCACATGGCACCATTTCTTCTTTACGAAGAGCTTTGTTTGCTTTTTTTCCTAAATCTGTTCTTAAAGAACCTTTTAATTCAAAAACTTTCATTTCCTTGAAATTATGTGCTACTCAAAATAAACGTCATCACCCGGTAAAAAAGTTCCGTTTACTTCCCATTACACGTTTATAAAATATTTTACCGAAAAAATCTGCGCAAAGATATAAATTATAATATGAAATTGGAACTGATTGATTCGCAATTATAAACATTAAGAATTGTTTTTGCGAAAATATCAGCAATAGTCAATTCTTTAATTTTTGAACATTCGCTTTTTAAAGGTATCGAGTCGGTGAAAACAACCTCTTCTAAAGCCGATTCTTGAATTCGTTCATAAGCCGGACCGGATAGAACAGCATGTGTTGCAATAGCACGTACACTAAGAGCACCTTTCTCTTTTAACATGTTGGCGGCTTTTGTAATTGTGCCTGCCGTATCAATCATGTCATCAACAATTACAACATGTCTGCCATCAACATCACCAATTGCAGTCATTTCACCAACCACATTCGCTTTTTCGCGGGATTTGTGGCAGATAGCCAAACCTGCATTTAAATATTTTGCGTAAGTATTCGCTCTTTTACTACCACCCATATCCGGAGAAGCAACAACCAGATTATCCAATTTTAAATTTTCGATGTAAGGAAGAAGTACAGAGGAACCATACAAGTGATCAACAGGAATGTCAAAAAATCCTTGAATTTGGTCAGCGTGAAGATCCATTGTCATCACACGGTCAACGCCCGCAGCCATTAATAAATTGGCTACCAATTTGGCTCCAATCGCAACTCTGGGACGATCTTTTCGATCCTGACGGGCAAATCCGAAATAAGGGATTACTGCAATAACTTTATATGCAGATGCTCTTTTGGCCGCATCAATCATTAGCAATAGCTCCATCAAGTTATCAGTTGGGGGATAAGTTGATTGGATAATGAATACTTGAGCACCTCTTACAGTTTCTTCGTAACAGACTTCGAATTCACCATCACTAAATCTTGTAATGCTTGATTTTCCTAACTGTAATCCTGCTGCTTTTGCAATTTCACCTGCTAAATACTCACTGTTCGAACCAGAAAAGATTTTAATCGGGGCTTTCATTAAAATATTATTTGTTTATAAATCAGATAACTATTGTACTGTGCAAATTTATGAATTATTGCGCCAAAAAACTGATTTTAGTCAAGTTGCCGCAATTTATTTTATCCATTTTAAAGAATAATTTATTTTGTTTAAATAAAAAAGAAGATGTCTTTACGAGATCTTCCTTTATTGTTATTTTCGCTTTTGAAGCAAAACCGTTTTGTTGGTTTCATCAATAGAATTTAATATTTCGTCTTTCCCTAATCCACTTGATGCCGAACTAATGAAGTAAGGGGGCATTTCTTCCCATGTATTCAATAACTCAGTTTCGTAGGCTTTAATGTTTTCAGATAATTGTTGCTTGCCAAGCTTATCAGCCTTTGTGAATATAATAGAGAAAGGGATTCCGTTTACACCTAACCATTCCATAAAATCAACATCTTTGGCTTGAGGTGCGTGTCTGCAATCCACAAGTACAAATAAGTTGATAAGATTGGGACGGCTTTCAATAAAGCTGAAAATTAACTTTGAAAACCGTTGTTTGGTATTCTTTGCAACTTTGGCAAAACCATATCCTGGTAAATCTACCAAATACCATTCATCATTAATTAAGAAATGATTAACCAATTGTGTTTTACCAGGCTTGGTAGAAATTTTTGCCAAACCTTTATGATTGGTCAGCATGTTTATAAGTGATGACTTTCCAACATTCGAACGCCCGATAAAAGCATATTCTGCTTTATTATCGGTCGGACATTTTCTTATATCCGAATTGGACATCACAAATTTAGCACTAGTAATATTCATGGAGTATTTTGTTTTACGTTGCAAAGTTATACAGATTCTTATCTTTTCCGAAAAATGATTCAACTTTATTGACTGATCATCCCATATTGTATGGGAATAAAAAAATCCTCTTTTTAATTGTATAAAAAGAGGATCGTATAATTTATTATCAGTCTATTTTATATAGACTTCAAGAATTTTTGTTTTTGTTTTCGGAGTAAGAGTCAAATTATTAATAATCGCAGGAATTAAAACGCTTTCTCCCTTAGCAACTGTTATTGAACCTTCTTCGTAGGTGATTTCCATATCACCTTCCAAACACATATAAATCACAAAAGAATCTAATTCTATGTAGTCTTTTTCCTGTGGTTTGTCAAATTCCAGAATATTGGTTGTAAAATAGGGACAACGAACAAGTTCTGAAGTTTTATTAATTTCAGTTTGGTAGCTGGTTTCATATTTTTTCTCAAAACTATAGTCGATGGCATCAACAGCAAGTTCTGTATGCAGTTCTCTTGGGTTGCCGGCATCATCAGTTCGGTTAAAATCGTACATCCGGTAAGTAACATCAGATGTTTGTTGAATCTCGGCCAACAGAATTCCTTTTCCAATTGCATGAACACGGCCAGCCGGAATAAAGAAACAACTTCCTTCTTTTACAGGTGCATTGTTTAAAATCTCTTCCAGTTTGCCTTCCTTCAATTTCGCTAAATATTCTTCTTTGGTGATGTTTTGATTGAATCCAACAATCAGTTCAGATCCTTTGTCGGCTTCAATAACATACCACATTTCTGTTTTGCCATATGCATTGTGTCTTTCTTTCGAAAGTTCATCATCAGGATGTACTTGAATGGAAAGGACGTCATTGGCATCAATAAATTTTATCAGTAAAGGAAATTCAACCCCGAAATTTTCATAAACATGGTCACCTACAAGGTCTCCCATATAAATTTCAATGAGTTCTTCCAGATCATTTCCAGCTAAAAAGCCATTGCTAACAACAGAAATATCTCCTTCTACACCTGAAATTTCCCAACTCTCACCCGCATTAGGCAGTGGCGAAAAATCTTTATTCAATACTGTTTTTAATTTGCTTCCGCCCCAAATTTTATCTTTAAGGATGGGCGTAAATTTCAATGGATACAAACTCATTTTTGTACAATTTATTAATTTGATTGCTATATTGGCTTTTGGCTAATCTTAAAATTCGTAGTCAATTACTTTGCGTTCTGCGGCCATTTCTTTTACAACCGATGCTGCTGTTAAATGTTCAGGATGGTTAGCGTATAAAGGCAAGGCGTCAATGTTTTCTAAATCAACATTCACTACAAAATCAAATGAAGCATCAGAACGAAGTTGGTCAAAACCAATTTGTAAAAATTTAATTTCAGGAATTCTTTCATCCAATCCGTCAAATGCCTTTTTTAATCTGTTAAAGTAATTCTCTTTTGCTTCAGCCGATTCAAAAGCTTTAAACTTAAACATTGCAATGTGCTTGATCATTTTAATTATTTTTTAAATTATTAGTAACTTTCCAGCCGAAGTTAATGCAAAATTAGCATTTTTGAATCAAACATCTAAATATCATACAACATGTTGATTATTGGAATTGCCGGAGGAACAGGCTCTGGCAAAACTACAGTGGTAAGAAAAATCATTGAAAGGTTAAATCATGGAGACGTTGCCGTTTTACCTCAGGATTCATATTACAGGTCGAATGAAGAGCTTACACTGGAAGAACGTCAGGAAATAAATTTTGATCATCCAAGATCAATAGAGTTTGAATTGTTAATTGAGCATGTGAAGAATTTAAAACAAGGTGTCTCAATAAATCAACCTATTTATTCGTATATCACTTGCCTGCGTTCCGATGAAACGATTAGAGTAGAACCAAAAGGAGTAATTATTGTAGAAGGACTTTTGATTTTAACCGATCCGGTTCTTCGGGATTTAATGGATTTAAAGGTATTTGTTGATTGCGATGCTGATGATCGTTTAAACCGGGTAATTAAAAGAGATATTGTTGAACGGGGCAGGTCTGTTGAAAAAGTATTGGATCGTTACGAAAAAACGGTAAAACCAATGCACCTTCAGTTTATAGAACCAAGCAAGCGTTATGCTGATATTATTGTGCCGCAAGGAGGTAATAATATTGTGGCGATAGATATTTTAACCCATTTTATTCAGAAAAACCTGATCGAGCATCAGTAAGTTGTTTATTTTTATTTCTGGATAAGAAAAATTAGAATGGAGACTTTGTTACTGTCTCCTTTTTTTCTAACTTTTCATTTTTATTTATGATAAGTCTTTTGTTATGCTGAATCAAATTAAAGTTGAAAATTTACTTTTTGTAGATATCGAGACAGTTTCAGGAAATGCAGCTTTTGAGGAAATGTCGCCTAAGTTGCAGGAGCTGTGGGAGAAAAAATCTGATTATTTTCGAAAAGAGGAAGAATCGCCATCTGATGTATATGGAAGGGCAGGAATTTATGCCGAATTTGGTAAAATTGTTTGCATTTCAACGGGTTTGGTGACTAAAAAAAATGGAGAGAAAAAGTTTGTTGCGAAATCATATTATGGTGACGATGAAAAGCAATTGTTAGAGGAATTTGCTTTGATGTTGGATCGTTTTTGCAGCAAACCGAATCGAAACCTGTGTGCACACAATGGAAAGGAATTCGATTTCCCATACATAGCCCGAAGAATGCTGATAAACGGCGTTGTGTTGCCTTCAGTTCTGGATATTGCAGGCAAAAAACCTTGGGAAGTACAGTTTTTAGATACCATGGAACTCTGGAAATTCGGCGATTATAAGCATTATACTTCTTTGGCTTTGCTTTGTGAGATTTTCGGTATCTCTACACCAAAAGATGATATTGACGGATCGATGGTGGGTAAAGTGTATTGGCAGGATAATGATTTGGAACGCATTGCTGTATATTGTGAGAAAGATATTCTGGCCACAGCGCAGGTGTTTTTACGTTATCAGGGAGAGGATTTAATTCCGGAAACCAATTTTGAGCGGGTATTGTTATAAATGTCTTGCTATTGTACAATAGTTTCGCTTTTTTCGTGTTTGTATATCAGGATGTAAATCCTAATTTTATTCAAAAATATTTTAAAAACTAAAAGATAGTAAATCTGATGAATACTTCATTTTATAATAAATTGTCCTTTGCGATATTGATTGCTGGAAGCCTATTTTTAACCTCTTGTGGAAGCAGTAGTGGAGGTGGAGAAGAGGACGTTTTTGAATTTAAATCTTCCGACCTAACCAACAAGTATTGGTATGCAAATCCTTTTTTATCATCTGATTATAATCGTAATGATGCTTTGATCGTGTATCGTTTTGAAGGGGGAGGAGTGTTGAAAAAGCAAGAATTTAGTGGTCGGAGAGATGAAGTTGTTGGAGAATGGAGTTTAATAGATAATCAGTTGGTGATTAAAGATGAATCTATTTCTGCGGATAATAGGCAAGAATGGTTTATTCAGGATAAATCAACTAATTCCTATTTGAAGCTTAATAGTTCGACAGGAACCAGGGAGTTTTATACAGATATAGATGGAATAAATGATGTGAAAGCAGATGCTTATGTTGTGAATGAGTTACGTTTGGTTAATAATGTTTATGAGTCAGCTTACCGATTGGAATATATTGTTCGTGGTAATAGTCTTTCTAATGTAACTGTTTTGCCTGACGCTTCAAGTTCTTATCAGTTAGAAGAATTTACCGATTTTAAAGGGGGGAAGGCATTTCAGTTATCAGCTAATGATCGGTTTAAGTATGTTAATGATTTTGCGGGATCTCAAACGATCAAGTTTTATATCAAACTGGCTAATAAAGAGCAGTATAAATTGGAGGAACAACTTTACGCTTCAGATATTAAAGCGTTAAGTAATTTTGATATTACAGCATCACATGCAAGTGGTAGTTCACAAGTTACTGTAAAGTGGAAGGCCGTAGATGAGGATAATATTTACTACTATGTTGAGATTTTGGATAAGAATGCGAATGAAAATGCTCCTAAATTCAGAAGCGCAAGACAATCTGCTGTGGCAGGAGAGGAAAAAGAAATTGTAATTAGCTCTTCTACTGCTAATGAATTGGATTTGTTGTCTGAATTAACAGTAGGTGAAGACTATTTTGTGAAGATTATTGGTTTCAAATACGAAGACGGCATTCATGCAGATAATAGTTCAAACAAGGAAGAAAACATACAAGCTATGACACGCTTTGTTTTAAAAGGTGGTCAGTGGTAGTATGAAAATAATTGAATTTTAGCCCCGAGACGAATTCGTTTCGGGTTTTTTATTGAATCCAAAACAAAATACTTCACTGTTATAATCAATAGTTTTGCTTGCTCTGCCTGTCCTCAAACAAATGTAGCCTGTCCCCACAATTTGTTTCGCTTCCGGATTCTTTCCGTTCCCTGAAAATAATTCTCCGTTCGTGAAGGCGAGTGTTCCGTTCGTACTTTCACTTGTTCCGTTCGCGAACGGAAGGGTATTCACTCCGAACGGAGTATTTCAACCTGCGCACGGAAGCACAAAACTGCCGAACGGAAAGGGGTCCAACGCGCACGGAAGCCCATCCATGCCAAACGGAAGACCTCAGTCGGCGCACAGAGATGGTCAATTTACGAACGGGAGTGTCTTCTCCTGAAATAGCACATTTTAATCCAAAGCAAAATATTCAACAGTTTTAACCAGTAGTTTTGGCTGTTCGGCATGCACCCAATGTCCGGCATTGGGAATGGTTGTTATTTCTGCTTTTGGAAATATTGTTCGTATTAAATTGTGGTCGTTATCGCTTATGTAATTCGATTTTTCGCCACGGATAAATAGAACAGGAAATGCTGTGATTCCTTTGCCTTCTGCAAAACGATCACCATCAATACCGTCCATTATTTGAGGTAAGTAATCGTTAATGGTTTTAATATTTAGTTTCCAGATAAACTGTTTGTTCTCGTCTCTTTTCAAATTTTTAAGAAGAAATTGTCTGACACGTTTACTGGTTATACTTTCTGTTAATTTTGCATCAATTTCGGTTCTGTTTTTGTAAAGCGATAAATCCAAATTAAGCATTGCTTTAACGATGCAGGAGTGATCGATTGTTTGTGGGGCGTAATCGGAAATTTTGCTGTAGTTTTTGGGAGCAATATCCACAACAAGCAGACTGCTTACTCTTTCGGGATGATCGGCAGCAAAGAACATAACCGTTTTCCCGCCCATCGAATGCCCAAGTAAAATGGCCTTTTCAATTTTGTGATCGTTCATAAATTCCAGAAGATCTTCTTTTAAATCCTGATAAGTATGTGAGTTGGCATGAGGAGAGTCTCCGTGGTTTCTCTGATCAATAATGTAAACCGTGAAGTTATTCGATAGCTCTTTGGCAATAGTCAGCCAATTATCCGATGCGCCGTAAAGACCATGAAGAATTAGTAAAGGGCGGCCTTTGCCAAGTTTTTTGTAATTGAGTTTCATTTGCCTGAGATTTATTTCGGAAATAAAGATAAGAACCAAATCAATAAAGTGATTGGTGAAGTTGAGTTTTTTAAGAAGATTTAGAAATAGAAAAGGATGCTTTGAGAGCATCCTTTTGTAAATATGTAATGAGTTCAGGCTTATTTCAAACACCTAAGATACATCTGAATGGTATTTTCCAAACCATAGTACAATGAATCAGAAATAAGGGCATGCCCAATTGATACCTCAGTTAAATTTGGAATGTTATCGTTAAAATATTTAAGATTTTCCAAGCTCAAATCGTGTCCGGCATTAATTTCCAAGCCTAATTCGTGAGCCTTTTTTGCTGCAATCACAAAAGGACGAATGGCTTCCTCTTTATTTTTAGGATAATTTGTCGCATACGGTTCTGTGTATAGTTCTATACGATCTGTTCCGGTGGCAACAGCACCTTCAATATTAGCAAGATCTGTGTCAACAAAAATGGAAGTTCTGATGCCGGCAGCTTTAAATTCCTTTATAATTTCGACTAATATATCACGATTTTTAACTGTATCCCATCCTGCATTCGAAGTTAATGCCTCTGGAGGATCAGGAACAAGAGTGACCTGTGCCGGTTTTGCTTTTACAACCAAATCAATAAAATCCCGGGTTGGATATCCTTCAATATTAAATTCGGTTATAACTAAAGATTCTAAATCCCTAACATCCTGATAACGAATATGTCTTTCGTCAGGACGAGGATGTACTGTAATACCTTCAGCTCCAAATCTTTCACAATCTAAAGCTACCTTGCAAACATTAGGAGTATTCCCTCCGCGGGCATTTCTAATTGTCGCAATTTTGTTTATATTTACACTAAGTCTGGTCATTTTATATAACTTTATTGGTAGAATAAATAGGTGAAAATAAGTACAAATTTTCTTTGTGTAATTAAATTCTCCTTAAGGCAAAATTAAAAGTAATTCCTAGAAAACAGGTATGTATGATAGCAAAAGATTTAATTTCTGATGTAGTTCCGGTATTACGGGAAACAGATACGGGGATTCAAGCTCTTAACTGGATGGAGATTTTCAGAGTTTCTCATTTGCCAATAGTAAAGGGGGATCAGTTTCTGGGCTTAATTTCAGACAACGATATCTACGACTTAAACAAGGCGGAAGAACCTATCGGCGATCAAAAATTATCCCTGTTTAGTCCCTATGTAAACGAAAATCATCATATCTACGAAGTAATAGAGATAATTTCAAGGCTTAAATTGACTGTGATACCGGTTTTGGAAGATGAGAAAACCTATGTTGGTCTTATAACTTTAAATGATTTGATGCAATACATTGAAAGAATTTTTTCCGTTCGCGAACCTGGAGGTATCGTTGTGTTAGAACTTAATTCTGTAGATTATTCTTTAAGTGAAATATCTAGAATTGTAGAGAGTAATGATGCAAAAATTCTCAGTCTGTATGTGACATCATCTACGGATTCAAGAAAAATTGAATTAACTATTAAAATAAACCGAACCAATATCACTTCAATAATACAAACTTTTTTGCGTTACGATTACACCATTAAAACTACCTATGTTCGTGAAGATGACATGAAAGATATGATGGAGGATCGATACAATTCGTTCATGAGGTTTCTAAATATCTAAAAAGCTTAAGTTTTAGGCTTCTTTTTCTGCGTAGAATTCTTGCCACTAATCAGATTACTCTATATTTGTGCTAAACATTACTTAAACAGACATACCAAGCCAATCTTAAGGTTTTATAGGATTTTAAGTGAGTGTAAATTTAAAAAGGTTTTAGAATTTTTTGGATTCTGTTACACAAGCAAATAAACAAAACACAAATTTGTGAAGTATGAAAGTTGCACTTTTTGGCAGATCATTTAACGAAAGCTTTACCGAAAGTTTTATTATGATGTTTGACGTTTTTACCAGTCATAATATCGAAGTAATCATTTATGAGCCTTTTTATGATTTTCTAATCAGGGAAATTAATTTTAAACCTCCTGTTCAGTCCTATTTTCGTAGCAATAAGGATTTGGATAAGAAAGTGGATTTCTTCTTTAGTATTGGTGGAGATGGTACTTTCTTGGATGCGGTGACATTTGTGCGCGATTCGGGGATTCCATTGGTTGGGATTAATAGTGGTCGCTTAGGTTTTATGGCCGATATTGCTCAGGATGAAATACCGCAGGCATTGGCTGATATTGTGGCCGGAGAATATAGTTTCGAGGAACGGAACTTACTGCAGTTGGAAACATCAAGGAATGGTTTGTTTGAGGAATTTAATTATGCTTTAAACGAATTTACCGTTCATAAAACTGACTCGGCTTCGATGATCACTATTCATACCTATCTGAATAATGAGTATTTGAATTCTTATTGGGCCGATGGTTTAATTATAGCGACTCCAACCGGATCTACAGCATATTCGCTAAGTGTTGGCGGACCAATATTAATCCCCAACACACAAAATTTTATCATTTCACCTATTTCTCCGCACAACCTTACAGTTCGACCGATTGTTGTGCCCAATCATCATGAAATAACACTTCGGGTTGAAGGTCGAAGTGAGAGTTATTTGGCTTCGCTTGATTCTCGCTCCTGTACTTTTGAATCATCAATTGAACTGAAAATCAGGAGAGCTGATTTTCAGATTAAGGTATTAAAACTAAAAACACATAGTTTTTACGGAACCTTGAGAAACAAGCTCATGTGGGGTGTTGATAAACGTAACTAGAGAACAATTTTATTTGGGTTTTCATTTTAACAAAATTTAACGACGGGTTGGCGTTATTTTTTTTCATTGATAAGGTTTTTTAAGATTATATGTTACTTTTGTAGCTTGTGAATAAATTGAGATAGAGTACATCCTCTTCAAACCAACGGTTTTAGGAGCTTAAGCAACAACTTCACTTTGTTTACAGGAAGGAAAACACAAACTTGATTTCATGTATAAACTGATATTGGGAATACTGTTTTTTGCGATAGGAAATTCAGCTTTTTCGCAGACTAAAGCAGAGTTAGGCTTCTTTGGCGGAGTCTCCTATTACATGGGTGATATTAATCCTCAAAAGCAGTTTTATTCAAATTCAGTTGCCTTGGGAGGAATTTACCGCTATAATTTTAATTCACGGTATGCCTTAAGGGCTGGCATGTTGTTTTCAGGTTTAAAAGCAGAGGATAGGGATTTTAATAATTCATATCAACAAGCAAGAGGTGCATCATTCAAAACAGATTTAGTTGATCTATCACTGCAGGTAGAATTTAACTTTCAGTCTTTTTGGTCACCTAAAAAAACAAAAAGCCAGACTCTGGTTCCTTATCTTACAGGAGGAATAGGATACATTGCTCCAAGCAGCACCAGCTCTTCATTCACAATTCCAATGGGAGTTGGTGTGAAAACTAACTTAACAGGAAGATGGACAGCGGCTTTAGAATGGAGTTTTAGGAAGAGTTTTACCGATGATCTGGATCATCTTGATGATCCAAATGATCTTAATAAAAGTAGTTTAGTACACAATAACGATTGGGCATCTTTTTTTGGAGTAATGATAAGTTATAAATTATTCCCAGATAATGAAGAATGCCATTCATACGATCGCTTTGTAAAATAAGATATGTCATTTAAAGATAAAATAGTAAAGGAAAAGCTGCCAACTCATCTTGCCATTATAATGGATGGGAATGGGAGATGGGCAAAAATGCGGGGAGAACATCGTATTGTTGGTCATCAGAACGGCGTTGAAGCAGTAAGACGAACTGTTGAAGCTGCCGGCGAGCTTGGAATTTCTTATTTAACCCTGTACGCGTTTTCTACCGAGAATTGGAATCGACCTCAGGATGAGGTTTTAGGATTAATGTCCTTGTTGGTCGAAGCAATAGAAAATGAGACTCCCACTTTAATGAAGAACAATGTTCGCCTGCAGGCAATTGGCGATCTGGCAAGTTTGCCGCTTGAGGTAAGGGAGAAATTACAGGGAACAATTTCCAATACATCTGGGAATTCAGGTTTGACTTTGGTTTTAGCCTTAAGTTATAGCTCTAGATGGGAAATTGTGAATGCAGTTAAAAGTATTGCAAGTCAGGTTAAAAACGGAGATATATCTCTGGATGAAATTAATTCGGACTTGTTCTCTAATCAACTTACCACAAAAGGTATTCCTGATCCGGAACTTTTGATAAGAACGAGTGGAGAAAACAGAATAAGCAATTTTCTTTTGTGGCAAATAGCTTATTCTGAATTGTATTTTACTGAATTGTTCTGGCCTGATTTCAATAAAGAAGAACTATATAAAGCACTTTTTGATTATCAGAACAGAGAGCGTCGATTTGGTAAGATTAGTGAACAAATTAAAGATAAATAAGCATTAACCATTATAATTCAAGTAATGATTAAAAGATTAACTTTCATTTTTACTCTATTTTTAAGTTTTAGTGCGTTAGCACAGGAAACCGATACAATTTATAATCCGGTAACTCATTATTCTTCTCCAAAAAGTTATGAATTGGGTGGCGTTACAGTAACAGGAGTAAAACATTTGGAAAATAATGTTTTGGTGCAAATTTCAGGTCTTCGTGTTGGTACTACCATTGAAGTTCCTGGTGAAAAAGTAACAAATGCAATTAATAAATTGTATAAACAAGGTCTCTTTTCGGACATTCAAATTACAGCAACCAAGGAAATAGGGAACAAGATTTACCTTAATATACAACTTCAGGAACGTCCTCGATTGTCTTTGGTAAATTATAACGGAACATCAAAAAGTGAGACAACAAAGCTGAAAGAGAAATTAAAGCTGATGAAAGGAACTCAGGTTACCGATTATCTGGTTACAAACATAAAAACTATAGTTGAAGGATACTTTAAAGAAAAGGGTTTTTACAATACTAGTGTTTCCGTTATTCAAAGGGATGATTCAGCAGAGGAAAATAGTGTGATACTCGATATTAATATTGATCGAAACAATAAAATTAAGATTAAGCATATTTTTGTTGAGGGAAATACAGCTTTTACCGATAAAAAGGTGAAAAAGGCAATCAAGGATTCAAAAGAAAAAACATTCAGAAATTTCTTAAAATCTTCGAAGTATATTGAAGAAAAATGGAATGAGGATAAATTGACTTTAATTGAGAAGTACAATGAAAAAGGTTATAGGGATGCACTTGTTTTATCAGATAGCATTGAACAGGTATCTGAGGATAGAGTGAATATTCATGTGAAAGTGAAAGAAGGGAATCAGTATTTCTTCAATAATATAGATTGGGTTGGTAATACAGTGTACACCGGTTACTGGTTGCAAAGAGTATTAGGAATTAAAAAAGGAGATGTTTACAATCAGACTTTACTTGACAAGAGATTGAGCAGCGATGATGATGCTGTTAGTAATCAGTATCTTGACAAAGGATATTTATTCTTCAATGTGAATCCTGTAGAAACAGTTATTGGTAAGGATTCTATTAATCTTGAAATGAGAATTGTTGAAGGAAAACAGGCAACCATAGATAGAGTAAATATTATTGGAAATACAAAAACTCATGAGCATGTTGCCCGTCGGGAGTTGTATACATATCCTGGAGAATTGTTTAGCAAATCGGATATCATTCGAAGTGTAAGGGAATTGGCTCAGTTAGGTCATTTTGATCCGGAAACGATTAGTCCGGATGTGAAACCTCACCCTGAAAGTGGAACCGTGGATATTAATTATAAGTTAGAAGAAAAAGCGAATGACCAGATAGAACTTTCCGGAGGATGGGGTGCTGGAATGATTATTGGTACCGTTGGTTTGAAATTTTCTAATTTCTCGATTAGAAATATGTTTAACAAAGAGGCTTGGAGTCCTTTGCCAACGGGAGACGGGCAAACATTGAGTATACGTGCTCAAACGAATGGTTCATACTACAATTCTTATAGCATGTCATTTACCGAGCCTTGGTTAGGGGGTAAAAAACCAACTTCATTAAGCACTTCAATTTATTATTCTCAGCAAACCGGATATAGTCGCTCTTATAGCAGAAACTATAGTTATGGTGCTGGAATGAATGGTAATTCAGATCAAAGCCAGAAGGTATTTGGAGCAAGTGTTGGGTTGGCTCGTCGTTTAAAGTGGCCTGATAATTATTTTTCTTTGTATAACGAGGTTAGTTATCAAAACTATAGATTAAAAGATTGGCAGTATTATTTAATAGCTAATGGAACATCTAATAATTTCAGTTTTACAACAACATTATCCAGAAGCTCAATTGATAATCCGCTGTACACAAGAAGAGGTTCATCTTTTTCATTAAGTGTTAAGGTAACTCCTCCATATTCGTTATTTGATAATATAAACTATTCTCGACTGACGACTAGTGATAGAGATAATCAAAAGAGATATAAATGGATTGAATATCACAAATGGGTATTTAAAGGAAAAATGTACACATCCTTATTGAATAGTACTGATAAACTGGTTTTATATACAGGAACTGAATTTGGATACTTGGGGTATTTTAATAAGGATAAAAGGTCACCTTTCGAAGGATTTGAAGTAGGAGGTGATGGTATGTCGGGATACAGCATGTACGGAAGTGACAATATTGGACTGAGAGGATATGAAAATGGATCATTAACACCAGTAAGTGCAAATGGCAGACGTTTGGGTGGTAATATTTATTCTAAATTTACAGCAGAGGTTCGTTATCCATTATCTTTAAGCCAGTCTGCAACAATTTATGCATTGGCATTTGCTGAAGCAGGTAATGCCTATTACGATTTTGAACAATTTCAACCATTCAATTTGAAGCGTTCTGCAGGTGTTGGACTTCGAATATTCCTTCCTATGTTTGGATTATTAGGAATTGATTACGGATATGGATTTGATGAAGCGAATCAGGCAGGACAGAACGGTGGTCAATTCCATTTTGTAATTGGTCAACAATTTTAACTTATTTCATGTAACTGGTCTTTGGAGCTATTATAATTTAAGTTATTTTAGATTTTAATTCTAAAAAAGAATCGAATGAAGCGTTTAGTATTAATAATTGGATGTGTATGTGTATTGATAGGGAATTTGTATTCTCAGCAACGTTACGGATTCGTTGATACAGAATATATTCTCGATAAAATGCCTGATTATAAGAATGCTCAGGAACAACTTGATCAGATTTCAAGCAATTGGCAAATAGAAATTGAGAAAATAGCTTCTGAGATAAAGGAATTGCAGGCGAAGTTTAGAGCTGATGAGGTGTTTTTATCCTCAGAAATGAGAGAAAAAAGAGAAAAAGAGATTTTTGACAATGAAATTTTAGCTCAAAAATTGCAGCAAAAGTATTTTGGAATAAATGGGGATCTTTATAAAAAGCGTCAGGAATTAATAAAGCCAATTCAGGACGATATTTATGAAGCAATAAAAGAAATTGCAAAAGACGGAACTTATGGTATGATTATTGATCGTGCTAATGGACCAACAATTATATACAGTAATCAAAAGTTTGATTTAAGTGATAAGGTACTGTATAAGTTAGGTATTAGAACTAATTAAAATTAAAATAAAAACTAACTGAGTGATATTATGAGACATTTTTTAAAAGTAACTTTATTAGCCATTATCCTATCTGCAGGTTCAAGTACATTTGCTCAAACCTTAAAATTTGGCCATATCGACTCGAATAAATTACTGTCGATTATGCCTGAAAAAGAGCAGGCACAAAAACAAATTCAAGCTGCGGCAGCAGAGTATGATGCTCAAATTAAAGCAATGAGAGAAGAGTATCAAACTTTGGTAAATGCTTATGTAGAGAAAAGAGAAACTCTTTCGGAGGCTGTAAGAGCCAATAAAGAAAAAGAAATTCAGGATTTGCAAAATCGTATGCAGACATTTGATGGATTTGCTCAGCAAGAACTTCAAAAAAAGCAAAATGAATTATTAAAGCCGATTTTCGATAAAGCTTCAGCTGCAATAAAGGCTGTTGGTGCTGAGAATGGATTCATTTATGTTTTTGATATTAGTACTGGTGTTATCTTGTTCAACTCAAATAACAGTGTTGATATTATGCCATTGGTAAAAACAAAATTAGGAATACTGTAAATATTTTTCAGGATATTGTGAAAAGGTGGTATTTTTAATATCACCTTTTCTTATTTTTACCAGAATGATAAAAAATAGTCAGCCCATTGGTGTTTTCGATTCAGGATATGGAGGTTTAACCGTATTAAATGAACTGCTTAAGAGCTTACCTGAATATGATTTTATTTATCTGGGAGATAATGCCAGAAGTCCGTATGGTACCCGCTCATATGATGTTGTATATGATTACACACTAGAGGCTGTTGAGCAGCTTTTTTCAATGGGCTGTGAGTTGGTTATACTTGCATGTAATACAGCTTCGGCCAAAGCGCTTCGTACCATTCAGCAACATGATTTACCAAAAATAAATTCCAACAGGAGGGTTCTTGGAGTTATTCGCCCTAGTGCTGAAGAGGTTTCCAAAATTACGAAGTCCAAACATATTGGTGTAATGGGAACTGTAGGCACAATTCGTTCTAATTCATATCCATTGGAGATAGCTAAATTGTTCCCGGATGTTGTTGTTGTCCAGGAGGCTTGTCCAATGTGGGTTCCTTTGGTTGAAAATAATGAGATTGATACGGATGGTGGAAGGTATTTCATTAAAAAGAACATTGATAGTTTATTGGCTAAAGACCCTCTTATCGATTCGATAATACTAGGGTGTACTCACTATCCTTTGATGCAGTCGGAGATTAAGAAAATGCTTCCTGATCACATTCAGTTGATTTCTCAGGGAGAGATCGTTGCCCGAAGTTTAGAAGATTACCTTTTTCGACATCCCGAAATGGATGTTAGATGCAGTAAAAACTCAAATTGTGAATTCTTTACTACAGAATTTGTAGATAGTTTTGAGGAGAAGGCCAGTCGATTTCTTAATATTGCTTTAAAGGCCCGGCATATTAGCTATTAACTGTTAATAGGTTATAGTATAAAAAACAGAGCCTTTCAATTTTATATTGAAAGGCTCTGTTTTTTTTAGTTGAATTACTCTTTGATGGTTTCTTCATCTTCTTTGTACCAGCTGGCATACATTGCATAACTATTTGCAATTCGATTGATTTCACCTTCTAATAATTCCGGACTTAATTCTTTTATTTTTTTTGCCGGAGATCCTGCATATACACTGCCTGATTCAACATGCGTACCTTTTGTAACAACTGATCCTGCTGCAATAATCGCATTGCTTTCAATAATCGCATCATCAAGAACAACAGCGGCCATGCCTATAAGAACATTGTCTTTAATTGTACAACCATGCACCACTGCATTGTGGGCAATAGATACATTATTTCCAATTGTGGTAGGTGATTTTTTATAGGTTGCATGAATGGTTGCATTATCCTGAACATTCACATTGTTCCCGAGACGAATAGAATGAACGTCACCGCGTAAAACAGCACTGTACCAGATACTACAATCATTACCCATCTCAACATCACCAATTATGGCAGCGGTTTCTGCTAAAAAGCAATTGTCTCCAAATACCGGAGTTTTTCCATTTAATTCTCTAATAAATGCCATTCTTATTTAGTTTGATTATAAATACAAAGATAATTAAAAAAATATTTTGAAGATCTTTTATAAATATGTTGTAAAAAAAGTTACGCAAACGTTAACGTGAATGAATTTGAAAATGAGAGCAATAGCATAGTGTTAATTTGAAAGCAAAAAGTGTTACATATTGGTAATTTGTTAGTTCTAAAGTCTATTTCAACTTAAATTTAAAAGGTTTACGATAAAAAAGGTTTGAAAATTTAAGTTTTTTTCACACTTTTGATGACGCAGATATGAATAGGGGTATTTTGAAATCTGCAACTTGGGAAGTTATTTTTTAGTGATTAAACTAAAATTTCTTCTTTGAACAATTCTAAAGGGTGCATTTTATTGCTTTTATCTCATTTTATGGGATGAATGAATTTATATATAAATGTGTATTAATGTTAATTAACCACTAACTAAAGGTTTATGAAAAAAAGTTTATTTTCGATGTTAATCCTATTCGTGATAGGATTACAGAGCGTTCTAGCTCAAAGTCGAGAAGTTTCAGGGGTGGTTACTTCAGCCGATGATGGGCTGTCTATCCCGGGAGTTTCCGTAATTGTTAAAGGTACAACCATCGGTACCACTACAGATTTCGATGGTAACTACTCCTTAAATGTTCCAGCTGATGGAAAGGTTTTGGTCTTTTCTTTTGTTGGAATGACTATGCAGGAGTTAGAGATCACCTCTTCTACAATTAATGTTGTTATGGCGTCTGAATCCATTGGTATGGATGAGGTTGTAGTTGTTGGTTATGGTACGGTAACAAGAAGTGAGTTGACAGGTTCTGTTGCGTCTGTTAATACTGAAGATTTAGCAGGAAAGCCAGTAGCTTCAGTTGCTCAGGCTCTACAGGGTAAGGTTGCTGGAGTTCAAATTGTTAGTACTAGCGGTAGGACTGGTGATGCGACGCAGATTTCTGTTCGAGGTAACGGTTCTTTGAGTGCTTCTAATAATGTTCTATACATTATTGATGGAGTTGCTCAAGAAACAATGGGGAATATCTCCGCTGAAGATATTGAGAGTATGGAAGTATTAAAAGATGCTGCATCAACTGCGATTTACGGTTCTCGGGCTTCTAATGGGGTTGTGTTAATACAAACAAAAAGAGGAACTTATGATGCTAAAACTGTAGTTTCAGTAAATTCTTCTTTTGGAATACAGGAAATTATTAAAGAACCAAATTTATTGAATGGAGCACAATACAAAAACATTCATGATGTTGCTCGTCAGAACTATGAGGCGGATATTGCTTCAGGTTTATTGGCTGGACCTAAGGATCCTAACGTATTGACACCTATGGGGGCGTCAAATGCTGATACAGACTGGATTGATTTAGTTTTGAGAAAAACGTCGAAAGTTCAGAAACACCAAGTAAGTATTAGTGGTGGTTCTGAGAATACACGGTTTTATTTTTCTGGATCTTTGTATGATCAAGAAGGGGTTATTAAAATGGATTCCTATAAAAAATACCGGACTAAATTTAATTTAGATCATAGGGTTAGTGATAAATTTAAAATTGGAATTCAGTCATATTTTTCTGCTTCAGAATCGATTCCTTTGGAAGAGGATAACAATATGTATCAACCTTGGAGTGCTGCTCATAATGCGAGTCCGGTGGCAAGTCCTTATGACGAGAATGGGAAACTTGGAAGGTATAATTTTGTAAATCCATTATTTGCTTTCGAAAGAAAAGTGACTGATAAATGGAGAAATATGGGAGCTACATTTTTCTTTGATTTCACACCTATCGAAGGATTAACGTGGCATTCGTCTTATAGTGGTAATACTGCTAATGGAAGATATAATCGTTTTGACGCTCCAAATACTAAGCGAGGAGAGAATGGAGATGGAGAACCATGGGGTTATGGTAGATATAAGAGTATTGATACAAGAGATTATTTAATAGAAAATACTTTAACTTATTCTGGGCGAGTGCTTGATAGTAAGTTGAAATATACTTTGCTGGCTGGCCACTCTTTCCAAGAGTGGAGGTATGAAGATTCTTTTTTGCAAGGTGAAAATTTTCCATCTAACGATCTGACATGGTTAACATCTGCTGGTGAGGTTAATAAAGGGCGTAGTTATTACTATGCAAGTGCATTGGAATCATACTTTACTCGTCTTCAATTATCTTGGGATAATAAGTATAACCTTATGCTTTCTTGGCGTCGTGATGGTTCTTCCAAATTTGCTGTTGGTAATAAATGGGGATCTTTCCCTGCTATTTCAGCAGGCTGGAATGTTTCTAATGAAGACTTTTTTAATGTTGAGGTTATTAATAATCTGAAATTGCGAGCTTCGTTTGGTTATACTGGAAATCAATCAGGGATTCTTTATTCTTCTGGACAGAACTTATTAGGAGGTGGTTTTAATTATAATCAAAATCCAGGTCTTGCAGCTTCTAATTTATATAATCCAGATTTAGAATGGGAAAAAGGACAATCAGCAAATATTGGTTTAGATCTTGGTTTGCTTAATGATCGTGTTAAATTAACTATTGATGCATATGATAAAACCACTATAGATCTATTATATAACACGCCAGTGGTTCATGAAACTGGTTTTGAAACAATGAAATCAAATACAGGTGAAATTTCGAATAAAGGTTTCGAAATTGCAGCTGATGTGGTGATTTTACAAAAAACTGATTTGAAGTGGAGAATTGGTGCTAATTTTTCTTACAATAAGAACAAGGTTGTTGAGATTTCAAGTAATAAAGATTATTATACAACAGGTTTTGCCTCAATTGTAAAAAAAGGAGAGAGTTTAGGTTCTTTTTATTTGATTGAAGCTGCAGGAATAGCTCAGGAGGTTTATAGTTATGCTGCAGATAAAGATGGGAATGTGAAAAAGGTTCAGCCTGGAGATATGATTTATGTAGATCAAAATAACGATGGGGTGATTGATGGCGATGATCGTAAGGTTTTTGATGGTGGTATAGCTCCAATGTATGGTGGAGTTAATATGAGCATTGAATACAAGGGATTTGATTTATCAGTTAATGGACAATTCTCTATTGGTAAAAAGAATTATGCAATGTATAAAGAAGATGCATTGAATGGTGGAGCTACTGGTTATCCTTCATTCTCGAATAATATGATTTCAGATATGAATGACTATTGGACTCCAACAAATACAAATGCTTCTAATCCTAGACCACATCTATCTACAGATGTTTCTTCATGGAATCTAAAAAGATCCAGTCGTTTTCTTGAGAATGCTGACTATTTAAGGATTACAGACATCACATTAGGTTATAATTTCAAAGATATTAAAATACCGTATGTATCGTCTATTAGGATGTATGTTCAGGCTCGTAACCCTTTTACTTTCACTTCTTATAGTGGACTGGATCCTGAGGTTCAGTATGTTGATCCTGGTGATGCAGATAGTGTAGCTAACGTGAATAATAAGGTTATAGCAGGTATTGATAATAACGGTATACCAAATATTAAAACTTACTTGGTAGGCTTAAATATTAAGTTCTAATAAAAAAGAATTATGAAAAGAAATATATTAATCGTAATTGCATTTGCAATTTCCGGACTTTTTTCTTCATGTGAGAAGGATTTGGAGATTGCATCAGAAGCATCTTTATCTGCTACTGCTCCGTTGGCTCAGGAAGATGTGGATAAATTGCTTACTGGTGTTTATGAAAGAATGATGGAACCTTCTGGTTACGCTTATTTCAATATTATGGCGCCTGAGTTAATGGCGGATAATTATAAGCCAGTTAAGTTTCAGTGGTTTCAAGTTCAGTACATGTACGAGCATAAAGTTCCTGCTAATGATATTTTACTGAGTTATCAGTATAGTGGGTATTACAGAGGGATTTCACGCGCAAATGTTGTTCTTAATGTACCTTCTGCATCAGATCATCAAAAAGGAGCAGCTAAGTATTGTAGAGCACTTACCTATCTTAGATTGTATGATTTGTTTGAAAGGGTACCATTAATTGATGAAAACTATGATAATCAGCCAATGGCTCCAGCTTCAAAAGAAGACGTTTTGAAATTTATTATCGAGGATTTAAAAGCAGCAAAAGTTCTAATGAACCCAATAAATACCAATCAACTAGCAATAAGTCAAACATTGCCTTCAGCAGAGGCTGCTAGTGCTTTATTGGCTCGAGTATATAGAATGAATGGTGAAATTGCAAAAGCAGGAATAGAGGCTGAAGAATTAATTACCTCAAAAAAGTTTACTTTAGCTGCAAATCCATTAGAACGAACCAATGAGGTTATTATGAGATTTGCTGGTAATAAAGCTGAAGCGAATGGATCTTGGGGGTGGATTATGAGTCCTGCGGCTAAGACATGGAATTGTTTTGCATGCGCAGATGATTTAGTTGCTTTACTAGATGCTGATGATACTCGCAATATTCTTTTTGATGCACCTGATGCAACTGGGTATGTGTATTCTAAGAAATATAAGACTGACGATGATTCAGATTTATTAATGTCGCGTATTGCTGAGATGTATTTAATTTCCGCGGAAGCGGGTAATGCAAACCGTTTGACAGAGTTTCAAGCAATTCGTAAATCATCTTTGACTTTGGATGACGAGCGTCGCTTAGAGTTATCTTTTGAGTGGGTAAGGTGGAGCGATTTGAAACTTAAAGGTGAAACCTATCGTTTCCCATATCCTCAAGGTTCTCAGGATATTAATCCTTTATTGAGATAATTTGTTTTTCTAATGTTAACTTTTATAGAGGCTGTCCAATTCATTTTGGACAGCCTTTTTTTTCGTATAAGGTTCTGCTTTATTGTGTATTCTTGCAAAGATTATCAACTCTCCCAGTTCTCTTCAAAAATTACCATTTTCCTTTCTTTCTTTTCTCTGATTAAGACTTAATCAACTCTTAATCAACCTTATTTTTAACTTGATGTAGTTTGTAACTTTTTATAACACAAACGTTTGCAAAAAATCAATATTTTTTTTTGTCTTTACTTGTCTAAAAACTGGGAAACGCTACCTTTACCATGCTATATAACATTATTATAGCATTGCGTTATATAGATGAAAAATCAAAATCAACAAACAAAACAAAGGAATTAATTTCAAGCTTAATTCAAAACAGTCATGAGTCAAAAGACAAAAGTCATTGAAAAGGAAGAGGTTGTCATAAGATTCTCCGGCGATTCCGGAGATGGGATGCAGCTAACAGGAACGCAATTTTCGGATACTTCCGCATTGTTTGGGAATGATGTTGCTACTTTTCCTGATTATCCAGCTGAGATCAGGGCTCCACAGGGAACAGTAGGTGGAGTATCAGGTTTTCAATTGCATTTCGGGCAGATGGAGGTAAATACTCCAGGAGATTTTGCTGATGTGCTTGTAGCAATGAATCCGGCAGCATTAAAAGCAAATTTAAAATGGGTTAAACCTAGTGGAACGATCATTGTAAATGAGGATAGTTTTACGGATAAGAATCTTGAAAAAGCTGGTTATGATTCCAACCCATTAGATGATGAGAATCTTTCCGATTACAATCTGATTAAAGCAAGAGTAACTTCTCTGACGAAAGAATGTTTGAAGGATACTGAACTGGATCAGAAAAGTATCCTTAGGAGTAAAAACATGTTTACTTTGGGAATGGTTTATTGGATGTTCGATCGTCCATTGGAGCATACAGAAGAGTTTATTGAGAATAAATTCAAAAAGTATCCTTTGGTTGTTGAGGGAAACAAGATGGTGCTGCGGGCCGGCTATAATTTTGCAAAAACAATAGAAGCTTTGCCATATAATTTTAGTGTGGCTCCGGCAAAAATTAAGATAGGAACCTACCGTAATGTTACAGGAAATAAAGCTACAGCTTGGGGATTAATTGCAGTAGCCGAAAAAGCGGGTTTGGAATTGTTTTGTGGATCGTATCCAATTACACCTGCAACCGAGATTTTTCAGGAACTTGCGGCTCGTAAGGATCTTGGTGTAAAAACATTTCAGGCAGAAGATGAGATTGCAGGAATCTGCACATCAATTGGAGCAAGTTTTGCAGGGAATTTTGCTGTAACAACCACTTCGGGACCGGGTTTGGCTCTTAAAACAGAAGCTGCAGGTTTGGCTGTAATGACGGAACTCCCTCTGGTAATTGTGAATGTTCAACGTGGTGGGCCATCAACTGGTCTTCCAACTAAAACAGAACAATCAGATTTAATGCAGGCAATTCACGGACGCAGTGGAGAATGTCCTATGCCGGTAATTGCGGCAAGTACACCTTCAAATTGTTTTGAATACGCCTATAGTGCAGGTAAAATTGCTTTAGAGCATATGACCCCTGTTATCTTGCTTACGGATGGTTTTATTGCTAATGGAGCAGAACCGTGGCGAATTCCTAAAATGGCCGATCTATCACCTATAGAGGTGCCATTTGCTAAGGAGGGAGATAACTATCAACCATATGCCAGAGATACTGAGAAACTGGCTAGAAAGTGGGCTGTTCCCGGTACAAAAGGTTTGGAACATCGAATAGGAGGTTTAGAAAAGATGGATATTACGGGTACCGTGTCGTATGTACCTGAAAATCATCAGGTAATGACAGATGTCCGATCGGAAAGAATTAGACGGGTTGCTAATTTCATTCCTGATGTTCCTGTAAAGGGAAATGATGACGCTGAAGTTTTGGTTATAGGTTGGGGGGGTACTTATGGTCACTTAACAACAGCGGTTCGTGAACTTCAGGCTGAAGGAAAAAGTATTGCTTTGGCACATTTTCACTATATTTTTCCGTTGCCAAAGAATACAAAAGAGGTTTTAAAACGTCATAAAAAGGTAATTGTCTGTGAGTTGAATGAAGGACAGTTTGCTGAGTATTTACGGGCAGGTTTTCAGGATGTTAAATTCAATCAATATAATAAATTACAAGGATTGCCTTTTACTGTGTTGGAATTAAAAGAGAGGTTTAACCAATTATTGGAGGAGAAATAGTCATGACAGATACAATTCTTAAATCGCATAGTCCTGTTAATCTGACTCCAAAAGATTTTAAAAGTGATCAGGAAGTAAGATGGTGTCCCGGGTGTGGAGACCATGGAGTATTGAATTCGGTTCAAAAGGCAATGGCTGCAATGAACATTCCAAAGGAAAAATTTGCAGTTATCTCGGGTATTGGATGTTCTTCCCGTTTTCCGTACTATATGAATACCTATGGTTTTCATACAATTCACGGAAGAGCTGCTGCGGTTGCTTCGGGGGTGAAATCGGCGAATCCTGATCTTGAAATAATACAAGTCTCTGGAGATGGGGATGCGTTAGCAATTGGAGGTAACCATTTTATCCATGCTATTCGTCGTAATATTGACATGACAATTATTCTTTTTAATAATGAGATTTACGGTCTTACAAAGGGTCAATATTCACCAACTTCGAAGCAGGGAATGGTCACCAAGACCTCTCCGTTTGGAACAATTGAGCAACCATTTCATCCTGCCGAATTAGCTTTGGGCGCTCAATCTAAGTTTTATGCGAGATCTATTGATACCAATATTAAACTGACCACAGAATTGCTTTTGGCTGGATCAAAACACAAAGGAACATCTATTATAGAAGTTCTTCAAAATTGTGTAATTTATAATGATGGAGCACATACTCTGATTACTGATAAGGAAACGAAGGATGATTTCCAATTGATTTTGCATCATGGAGAGAGAATGATTTTCGGAAAGAATAGAAACAAAGGATTAGTTTTAGGAGGTAATGGTAAACTAATTGTTGTTACAATTGGTGAATTTGGTATTACTGAGCAGGATATTTTAGTTCACGATGCCCATAACCCTGATCCTCATATGGCTTGGCTATTGTCAAATATGTCAGCTCCTGAGTATCCTGTTGCACTTGGTGTAATAAGAGATGTTGCCGCGCTTTCTTATGAAGAAAAAATGGTGAAGCAAATTAAAGATGTACAAGCTGTATCATCAATTAAGTGTATGGATGATCTGCTTAATAGCGGTGATACTTGGGAAGTTAAATAATAAGATTGAAATATTTAATTCATCAATACCTAAAAAGAGGAAACCATAAGTTTCCTCTTTGTTTTTTATCCCTTATTTTTATTATTTTCGGCACCATTTTTTAGGGAATAATGAATACTAAAAGATATTTTTCCTTTTCATTAATTGATTTTAAATGAAATCAGTACTTGTTGGTAAAAGGTTGATATCAAACCAGAAATTTATATTATTTTGTATTTCTGAATACAAGACAACAAAAAACATAAATAGCAATTGACATGGAAGAAGTTTCGATTTCCAAGATATACAAACGGAAAAAGAGTGATAGAGATATTTTTCAGGAATTGATGCCTTTTAAAGTGAAAGAAATTCTTCTTATCGCGACTTATTACGATGCTTATACTATTGTAAGGGAAGGACAGTTTTCTGATAAAATTGTTGGGGAATATTTACAGTTAAATTTATATGCGGCACCACGTTTTACCAGTGTAGCCACTAATGATGAAGCCTTGGATGCTTTAAAAAATCGAAATTACGATGTGGTCATCTTAATGGCTGGTTTGGATAAACAATCCCCTTTGGAGTTAAGTCAGGAAATAAAAAGGGTTCAGCCCGAGATTCCTGTTTTGGTTTTGGTAAATAACAATAGCGACCTGGCTTATTTTGACAGAGCTGCAGATAAGATTAAGAATAATATTGATCGGGTTTTTGTTTGGAATGGTTCTACCAAAATTTTTATGGCCATGACCAAGTATATTGAGGATAGAATGAATCTGGAACCCGATACAAAAAGTGGAGATGTAAGAGTCATTTTGTTAGTTGAAGATTCAGTAAAGTATTACTCCAGATATCTGCCGTTGTTGTATACATCAGTAATGACTCAAACCCAAAAAGTGATTTCGGATGAAGGGGATATTGACGAAATGCATAAGATTTTGAAAATGCGGGCCAGACCTAAAGTCATTTTGGTGAGCACTTATGAAGATGCAGTTGAAGTTGTCGATAATTATTTGGAAAACTTGCTTTGCGTAATTTCTGATGTTCGTTTTGCGCGGGATGGTAAATTGGATGATGATTCAGGTGTCGATCTGATTAAATACGTGCAGGAAAAAAACATGAAAATTCCATGTTTAATGCAATCGCATGATACCGATAATGCAATTCGTGCAATGCAGGTTGAAGCCGATTTTATTAACAAGAACAGTGATACTTTGGCTTTGGATATCTATAACTTCATCTACACGAAACTGGGCTTTGGTGATTTTGTATTCAGAAACCAAAGTGGAACTAAGGTTGCAATAGCGAAGTCCCTTGAAGAGTTTGAGGAAAAATTGAAATATGTTCCGGATGAATCACTTCTTTTTCATTCGAAAAGAAATGGAATTTCGACATGGTTAATGGCCAGAGGTGAAATTAATATTGCTAAAAAGTTAAGAAGATATCAGATAGAGGATTTTAAATCAGTAAAAGATTTACGTAAATTTTGTTTGGATGTATTTGAAGCCTCACGTATAAAACAGTTGCGGGGCAGGATTATTAAATTCAGGCCAAATATTGTTAATTCGAATCATTATGTGGTTCGTTTGGGACGTGGATCTTTAGGAGGGAAAGGGCGTGGACTGGCTTTCCTGAGTAACTTTATAGAAAATATTTACTTCGCAAAGTTGATTAAGGATATTAATATTTCGATTCCTAAAACAGCTGTTATTGGTGTTGATGAATACGATAATTTTATTGAGAAGAATAATCTTTACAATAAGATTTATCTGGATAAGAACTATAAAAAGGTACGTGATTTATTTGCGAAAAGTGAGTTGTCTGATAAATTAAGAGAAAGACTTCTGGATTATCTTGAGGAAATGACTTGCCCATTAGCTGTGCGTTCATCCGGTTTGTTTGAGGATTCTTTAATGCAGCCATTTGCAGGGGTTTATGCGACTTATTTGCTTCCAAATAATCATCCGGATATTGGGGAGCGGTTTCGTCAATTGGTAACCGCAATCAAGCTTATTTATGCTTCTATTTTTTCACCCGAAGCTCAATCCTATTTTAGTGCGGTTGACTATAAAATTGAAGAGGAGAAAATGGCTGTAATTATTCAGGAAGTGGTTGGGCAGGAAAACAACGGCAGATATTATCCAAATATCAGTGGCGTAGCTCAATCTTACAACTACTATCCTTTTTCTTACATGAAACCTGAGGACGGTTTTGCTGTGATAGCTGTTGGACTGGGTAAATATGTTGTGGGAGGGGAAAAAACACATCGTTTTTGCCCGGAACACCCAAAATTGCAATTGGCATCAATTGAAGATCAGATGAAAGATTCGCAGAAGTATTTTTATGCGATCAATATGGAAAAGAAAGATGTTAATCTTTTAAAGGATGGAGAAGATGCTGTTACGATTAAATATGAACTTTCGGATGCCGAAAAGGATGGGAATTTACTGCATTGTGCTTCAGTTTACGATTACCAGAATGACAGATTGGAACCGGATTTGAATTTGCGGGGCCCGAGGGTGGTAAACTTTGCAAATATTCTGAAATACAATCAAGTTCCTGTTGCTCATGCTTTGAGTGTACTTCTGAATATTTTTAAACAAGCAATGGGAGCTCCTGTTGAAATTGAGTTTGCCGTTGATCTTTCAAAAGGAAAAAATGATTTGCCTACTTTCCAGCTCCTGCAGATTAAACCTCTGATTCGTCAGGAGATGAGTATTGATATAGATATGACTAAGGTTGATAAGGATAAGCTTGTGTTATTGGCAAGTAAAGGTATGGGTAACGGAAAAATAGACCATGTTCGTGATGTAATTTACATGGATATTGAGAAATTTGATCGAACCAAAACTGAAGAAATGGCTCTTGAAATTGAGAAATTGAACCAGAAAATGAGAGAGCAGGATCGTCAATATGTGTTGATTGGTCCCGGCCGCTGGGGTACAAGAGATAAGTTTACCGGTATCCCTGTACTTTGGTCTCAAATATCCAATGCAAAGGTAATTGTAGAGCAGGGGTTGGAAGATTTTCCTTTAGATGCTTCCTTGGGGTCTCATTTCTTTCACAATGTAACTTCTATGAATGTTGGATATTTCTCGGTAAGAAGTAATACCGAACAAAGTTTTGTGAATACTGAAATTCTTGACAAGCAAAAACTCGAAGAGCAGATTCATTATTTTAAACATGTTCGGTTTAAAGAACCGCTGGATATTTTAATGGATGGTAAAAAACAAACCAGTGTTATAAGTTATAAATAGCAAAAAGCCGTTTCAAAAAGTTTTGAAACGGCTTTTTTATTAGTTGTAATTTTTATCCTTGAAAAGAGTCTACTCCTGCAGTTTCCATTTTACGGTCAACTTTTTTCACCAATCCCTGAATTACTTTTCCAGGACCAACCTCAGTGAACAATGTTGCACCATCAGCAATCATATTAACCATGGTTTGAGTGAAACGTACCGGAGCAGTTAGCTGCGAAACCAAATTTTTCTTGATCTCATCAGGATTGGATACTGGCAAGGCATTTACGTTTTGATATACAGGACAAATTGGAGTTGAGAAAGTTGTGTTCTCAATAGCTTCTTCCAACTCTACGCGTGCAGGCTCCATAAGTGGAGAGTGAAATGCACCACCAACTTTTAACGGAAGCGCTCTTTTAGCTCCAGCTTCCAGTAATTTTTCACAAGCAATTTCGATCCCTTTCATACTGCCCGAAATAACCAATTGACCAGGACAGTTGAAATTAGCAGGAACAACAATTTCATTAATTTCCTCACATATTTTCACTACAGTTTCATCATCTAATCCAATGATTGCAGCCATAGTTGAAGGCTCAATTTCGCAAGCTTTTTGCATTGCTGAAGCACGTTGAGAAACCAATCTAAGACCATCTTCGAACGATAATGATCCGTTAGCAACCAAAGCAGAAAATTCTCCTAAAGAGTGACCTGCTACCATTTCTGGTTTAAAATCATCGCCAAGAGTTTTGGCTAAGATTACTGAGTGCAGAAAGATTGCTGGTTGTGTAACATTTGTTTGTCTTAAATCTTCGTCAATTCCTTCGAACATTAGATCGGTAATTCTAAAACCTAAAATATCGTTGGCTTTTTCAAAAAGCTCTTTAGCAAGGTCTGAATTTTCGTACAGGTCTTTTCCCATACCAACAAATTGGGCTCCTTGCCCTGGAAATACATATGCTTTCATATTCTTCTTCAATTAATAAATTTCAATTCATTCGTATTTTTTTTAATAGCAATGAATTGATTATCATGGTAAGATTTAAAAATATTCCGGGCACAAAGATATCTATTCAATTTACAATGTGCAATTTTCATAAGTACAATGTAAATTGGTAATTCTTTGATTCCTATGAACAATTAACTAATTAGTAGTTTGATTTGTTAGCAATTAAACGAATAAACTCTTCTCTTGTAGCTACTTTTTCAAAAGCACCGGTAAAATCAGAGGTCGTAGTAATTGCATTTTGTTTTTGAACTCCACGCATCGACATGCACATGTGCTGAGCTTCGATAACTACAGCAACACCTAGTGGATTCAGGGTGTTTTGTATGCAGTCTTTAATTTGAGTGGTTAAACGTTCCTGAACTTGTAAACGGCGGGCAAAAGCATCTACAACCCGGGCAATTTTACTTAATCCGGTAATGGTACCATTGGGAATGTAAGCAACATGTGCTCTGCCCACAAATGGCAGCATATGATGCTCACACATTGAATAAACTTCAATATCCTTAACAATTACCATTTGACGATAGTCTTCCTGAAACATGGCAGATCTTAATATATCTTCAGGATTATTGTGATATCCCTGCGTTAAAAACTGCATTGCTTTGGCAACCCGTAAGGGTGTTTTTAAAAGACCTTCGCGTTCGGCATCTTCTCCTAATAATTCAAGTACTTTTTTATAGTGAAACATTAACTGTTCAGTAGTATCCTGATTGTATTTTTCTATTTTTGTAAAACCTTTATTAGTGTCTCCGTTGGTTGAAAATTCCATCTGTATTTAGTGTTTTAATTTAAGTCACATTTTTGACTTGCAAAATAAGTATAAATTTCACCTATATAACAAACTTTTCGAAGCTTTTGTTTAGGCTAAGTTCTTGCATCAATGGAGATTTTGATAATTGCTGGCGCATTTTCGGCCATGCAAAATTTTATTAGTCAACTGGTTTTGGTTGAAAATTTAGGGAAAAACTATGCTCGTTTTAAGTATCAGGATAAAGATCTGGATATACTTATTTCGGGTACGGGAGGGAGTGTTACCTCCTATTATTTGTGTAAAGCTTTAAATTTAAAGAAATATGATGTTGTAATTCATTTGGGAAGGTGTTTTTCATTAAAAGATCAACTTGAATCAGGTATTGTAATTAATTTGATTGAAGATTACTTTGGTGATTTAGGTTTTGAAACTGATAAAGAGTTTTCTTCTGTATTTGATTTGGGGATACGGAATAAGAATGAATACCCGTTTACAAACGAAATTCTTGAAAACAATCTGCTGTTGCCTGATTTTCAGATTGAATACCGAAAAGTAAGTGGTATCAGTTGTAATTCAATACCAAATAGTTTGTTTTCAATATCGCGTATGTATCAAAAAAATCAGCCCGATGTAATGAGTCGGGATGGAGCGAGTGTATTGTATGTTTGTTTGGAAGAGAAAGTGAAATTAATTCAGCTTTTTTACGTGGTTGACCGGCTTGAAAATGCAAGTAAAAAATATAAAATAGAGGCTGATGAAGTTTCAAAATTAACGGAAGCTTTGCAGGTAACTTTAGCTGAGGTATTAGGTGTGAATTAATTAAATTTCAGAAGGATTGCTTTTTTGTAATAGAGTGTTTGAAATATTCCCCGGGCCATCATAAATCCAAGCATGGCAATCCATAATCCATGATTTTGAAAACTTTCACTCAGAAAATAGTAACAAGGTATAAATACAAGTAGAGTTGAGGCCATCATTGTTTTTCTCATATACTTTGACGCTGTGGCACCAATAAAAATTCCATCGAGCAGAAAAGATCCGAAGCTTAATATTGGTAATAATACAACCCATTTTATGTAGGCTTGTGCTTCTAATATTGTCGATTTATTATTTGTTAATGCAGATAATATCCAATTGCTGCTTGTAGCATAAAAAAATGTGAAGGCCAGGCTGATTCCAATTCCCCAAATAAAAAGAAGACGAATTACACTTCTCAATCCGGTTTGATTTTTAGCTCCAATAAATTTTCCCACTAATGCCTCAGCGGCAAAGGCAAAGCCATCCATAAAGTAGGAAAAGATGAATAAAAATTGAAGCAGTAGTGAATTTACTGCCAATATGTTCTTGTTGGTATTTGCCGATTCTGTTGTAAAAAATGTGAAAACGAATATAATGCAGAGTGTTCGAATGAAAATGTCTTTATTAATGGCAATGAAGTTCTTCAATTCTTTAATTTTCATCATTCCTAGAATGCTCCAGTAACGAAACAGCCGGCGGTAAAAACGAAAGATAAAAAACAAAGCCAGAAATAAACCGCAATATTGGGCAATAACAGTTCCTAATGCAACTCCCCGGGCATCTAAATTCATTCCGTAAACAAAGAATGACGACAAAGCAATATTGATAATATTACTGATAATGGCAATCACCATTGGAATTTTAGAATTCTGCATTCCAATAAACCATCCTGTTAAGGCGTACAAGCCAATAGTGGCCGGAGCGGCCCAAACTCTAACGTAATAGTATGATTTTGCGATTGTTTCAACCGATTCTTCCGAGTCAATTACATAAAAACTTAAATCGGCAATTGGTTTTTGGAGAATTAATATGAAAATACTGCCAATTAATGCTACAAGAAGAGCTCTTGATAAGGATAGAATAGTTTCACTTAGATTTCTTGCACCATATGCTTGTGCTGTAATTCCTGAAGTTCCCATTCGTAAAAAAGCAAATCCCCAATAAAGAAAATTAAATATGGTTCCACCAAGGGCTATTGCACCTATGAAATCGACTTTTCCCAAATGTCCCATTAGGGCCAGGTCAACAATGCCAAGCAGAGGAATAGTAATATTACTGACAATATTTGGAAGCGCTATTTTTAGAATCCGTTTGTTCACGAAAGAATTTTGAGAATAGTTAAAGACACGAAAGTAACTAAAAATCTTTTATCTGACAGGCTTTTGGGAGTGTTGAAAATAAAAAGACAAAAAAGTCTTTAATTTATTTGGATCTAATCCAGATAAAAATTAGCTTTGTTTTAGTGTTAAAAAAACAGATAGTAATTACAATTAAAATAAATACAAAATATGGCATTTGAATTACCAAAGTTACCATATGCTTACGATGCTCTTGAGCCACACATTGATGCTAGAACAATGGAGATCCATCATTCGAAACATCATGCAGGATATACAAATAACTTGAATGCTGCTATTGCTGGAACAGATATCGAAGAGCAAAGTATAGAGGATATATTAGCGAACATTTCAAAGCAATCAGTTGCTGTACGAAATAATGGAGGCGGGTTTTTTAACCACGATTTATTTTGGCAGGTAATGTCTCCTAAGGGAGGAGGAAAACCTTCAGGGTCATTATTAGCTGCAATTGAAAAAGATTTTGGATCGTTTGATTCATTTAAAGAGGAATTTTCCAAAGCTGCGGCTACTCGTTTTGGTTCAGGTTGGGCTTGGTTGGTGAAACAATCTAACGGCAAACTTGTTGTGAGTTCAACTCCAAATCAGGATAATCCGTTAATGGATTTAGCAGAAGTAAAAGGAACACCAATTTTAGGATTGGATGTTTGGGAACACGCATATTATCTGAAGTTTCAGAATAAACGACCTGATTACATTTCGGAGTTCTGGAATGTAATTAATTGGGAGGAAGTGGCTAAACGCTTTCAGGATTAGTTTTGTTTATTGTTTTTTTGATTTTGGGACCGGCTTTCTTTTGAAAGCCGGTCTTTTAGTTTAGTATTGTTAATTATTGGTTTTGTGAAGAATTATTGTGAAATTGTATACTAAATCAAAAAAACGAAATTATGATACACGAACTGCCCGAATTACCTTATGCTTTAAATGAGCTTGAACCTTCAATTAGTCAAAAAACATTAGAGTTTCATTACGGAAAGCATCATCAGGCCTATGTTACCAATTTGAATAATTTAATTAAAGGAACTGCTTTTGAAAAAGCTGGTTTGGAAGAAATTGTTCGGCATTCCGAAGGTGGAATTTTCAATAATGGAGCACAGGTATACAACCACACCTTTTACTTTATGGCCTTAAGTCCAAATGGAGGAGGAGAACCTAAGGGTGCACTTGCTAATGCGATTACCGAGACATTTGGATCGTTTGCTGCATTTAAAGAAGAATTTTCGAAAGCCGGAGCAACTTTGTTTGGATCGGGTTGGGTTTGGTTGGTTGCCGATTCTCATAATAAGCTAAGAATCATGAAGAAAAATAATGCAGGCAACCCTATTACCGATGGAATGACACCGATATTAACAATGGATGTTTGGGAACATGCTTATTATTTGGATACACAAAATGCTCGTCCGAAATACATTGAGAACTTCTGGAATTTGGTAAATTGGGAAGTGATTGAAAAACGATATAATGATTTGTAAAGTAAGTAGATGATAAATAAAGCGGTGATTTGCATAGTAGGGATCACCGCTTTTTTTATTGCATAATCTGACCATATGGCTGGTTGTGATTTCGGTAATAATTCAAACAAGGATTGATTCAAATTTCCAAGAGAAACCTCCTTTCTTTTCATTATTAGGTAGTTGCCTGTTAAATTAATTTTGTTTTAAAAATTATGTAGTTTTGAGTATTCGCTTACATCCTAAAATGATTTGAGTTTTCCTTGATCGATAGGGAAAATTCTCTTAATTTAAGGAACAGGGAAGTTATTAATTGAGCAATAAAAATCAATTGAATCATAGTTACAATTATCAAATGTTAAAAGAACTTATTTTACGAAACAGAAGTTACCGACGGTTTTATGAGGAAGAGCAAATATCCTTAGAAAATATTCGGCAATGGATTGATTTGGCAAGGATGGGTGCATCCGGCCGAAACGGACAAACACTTAAATATCAGATTGTGCTGAGTGCTGAGAAACGAAACCAGGTGTTTGATACTTTAGCATGGGCTGGTTACCTGTCAGATTGGGATGGACCTGTTGAAGGAGAGAGGCCAACCGCTTATGTAATCATGCTGAATGATGAAGAGTTAGGAAAGAATTATTTTAGCGATGATGGAATTGCAGTTCAGAACTTACTGCTTGGAGCTGTAGAGATGGGGTTTGGCGGTTGTATCATTCGTGCTTTTAAAGAAAAGGAATTACGGAAAGTGCTGCAGATTCCTTCGAATTATAAAATTATACAAGTAGTTGCTTTAGGAAAACCTAAGGAGGTGGTTGTGATTGATGAGATGAAGAATGAAGATATAAAATATTGGCGGGATGAAAATCAGGTTCATCATGTTCCAAAGCGAAAATTAGAGGATCTGATAATAGGAAACCTATAGTAAGTAAAAATTTTAGAGATGAAAAAAACGTGTGTTAGTTGTTTGGTAGTGCTTCTGTTACTGCTTATAATAGAAAATGTAAGTGCTCAGAAAGTTAGAACTGATTCAATCTTTTTTACCGGTGCTGTATTGGATCAGGAAGAATTATCACCTTTGCCTTATTCTCATTTTCGGGTAAATGATAAAAGAGCGGGAACTACCAATTCTTTTGGAAGGTTTTCGTTTTGGGTGAACTCCGGCGACACCATTCAATATACCTATGTAGGGTATCATGATGTAAAGATTATTGTGAGTGACAGCTTAAAACAGAATGCTTACTTATTTGGCGTGTTTATGGCAAAGGATACAATAGCTTTGCAGGAAGTTCTTATTTTGCCGCGGTTTGGTGATTTTAGAGAAGCATTTATCAATGCAAAGGTGAATACACCGGAATATGTTCGGGCTAAAAACAATATCAATTCAGCCACCTACGAAGCTCTTACCAAACAACCGGAAAAAATGGACGCAAAGGCGAATACGGATATGTTGGTAAAACATCATGTTATTATGAATGAGCACCATGTTATGGTGCCTCCGGATATGATGGTTGGTGTTAGTGTCGCAAGAACTTTGCCTGAGGTGCAGCGGATGAAGAGAAAAAGAGAATTGAAGATTCCCGATAACTTGATTACAGATAAGGAGATAACGACCTTAAAGCAAATGTATAAGTATGGTGTAAAGAAAAAAGAATAAAAAAAAAAGCGGTGATATTTCACCGCTTTTTCATTGCCAAAACTCAGAGTGATACTACCCTCTGTTAAATAAAGCTTTTATAATTAGCATAGCCATTTTAGGATTTTCCTTCAATCTTCTGGTAGAATATCCAAACCAATCTTTTCCGAAAGGAACGTAGACTCTCATGCTGTGACCTTTGTCTATAATCATTTTTCTAAGTTCAGGAGTAACTCCATAAAGCATTTGGAATTCATATTTGTCCTTAGGAACATTGTATTTTTTTATTAATTCAAAAGCCGGTTCAACTACATTCTTATCGTGAGTAGCAATTCCAGGATAAACATCGTTTTGGAACATGAACTCCAACCCCTTAATAAAGTTTTCATTTACCTTTTCGTACTTTTTGTAGGCTATTTCTGCCGGCTCAACATAAATTCCTTTGCAAAGACGATAATTCAATTTTGAACTGCCGTTTTGCATGTCCATCATATTACTTAAATCATCTAAAGTTCTTTTTAGATAAGCTTGAACTACTAAGCCAACATTGTTCGGGAATTCTGCTTTTAATCTTCTGAAAAGTTTAATTTCTCTATCCACACAGAGAGAATCTTCCATATCTACACGAACAAAGTTGTCATATTCTGCGGCTTTAGCCACAACAGTTCGGATGTTTTGATAGCAAACCTCTTCATCAATCAGCAAACCAAAAAAGGTAGGTTTCACCGAATAGTTGCCATCAATTTTATTTTCCTGAAAAACCTCAATGATATTAAGGTAAGCCTCTTTGTTTTCAGTTGCCTGACTTAAATCTTCTATAAATTCACCCAAAAGGTCTACAGTAACTTTAATACCTTCTTTATTCAGTTCTTTTGAAGCATTAATTGCTTCTTCGATGGTTTCGCCGGCAATGTATCTTTTAGAAAAGATCCAAACCAGCTTTTTAGGCATATATGGCAGGGTAGCTGCTATTAATTTATTAAACATTGGGATAGGTTTTAAATTGTTTATTAGGGTTTATTTATGGGATCAATGTAAATAGTATTCCAAAATAAAAGAATGATGTTTATCAGCAATTATTATTTCAATATTTTAAGTCTGTCAAGGATTCCCGAATGTGAATTTTGATGTCACAGTATTTTTTAGTCTCCTTTTTAAGCTTATATTTGTTAGGCAAAATCAAAAAAAAATAAATACTACCGACAATGACTTTTGTATTTCAGATGCTCATAAAGATGAAATCTTTATTCTGATTCCAAAATTTCAATTGACCGGGAAATAATCTTGAATAATTAAATCTTAAAATACCTATGAAAAATTTATCTATTGTTTTAAATGCGGTACTAATTGTAGCAGTTGGTATTCTTTATGTACTTCATTTTTCTAATTCGTCAGCAGATTCTAAAAAAGTAAAATCGGTGGCAGGTGAAGGTGCAGTTGTTTATATTAACACCGATTCATTGTTAACTAATTATAATTTTTCCCGTGATTTGAATGAAAAATTTCTTAAAAAGCAGGAAGATTCAAGAACTGATTTCAACTTCAAGGCTCAGAAGTTAGAGAAAGAAGCAGGTGAATTTCAACGTAAAGTTCAAAATGGTGGATTCCTAAGCCGCGAGAGAGCTGAAGAAGCTCAACGTGTATTGATTGGAAAACAACAGAATTTACAACAATTGGATCGTGAGCTTTCAAACCAATTAATGGGTGAACAACAGGCAAACAGTAAAAGATTATTCGATAGTGTTACTAACTATTTGAAAGAATACAATGCTGCTCATAATTACAGCTTAATTTTAAGTACAACAAAAGGAGGAAATGTTCTTCTTTCTCAGGATGGATTAGATATTACAGCGGAAATAATTACTGGTTTAAACAGCAGATATACACCTGCAGCTAAGTAAATTTCAACAACAAAATATTTTAAGGGCAGATCAGCTATGCAAGCTATCTGCCCTTTTTTATATCTTTGTTTTTTTTAAGATGTAAGATTTTAAAAGACATCTTAAAGAACTGAAATTTAAATTGCTGTTTATTGAGAAATGAAGATTAGTTTCGATGGAGAAACTATCAATTCTCAACTCTAAAATAAAACTATGGCTTTTGCTGATAACTATCTGAAAAAACAACGTCTGTATCCCGATTATATTAAAGATATAGCTTCGGAACAACTAAATATCATTGTTACTATTCCGTGCTTTAATGAGCCTGATTTGATTCCAGGTTTACAGGCTTTGTGGAATTGCGAACGTCCGGATTGCAATGCAGAAGTAATCGTAATTGTGAATTCAGGAGAGTTGGCCGGCAAAGAAATACTTGCACAAAATGAGAAAACCATTGCTGATGCAACGAACTGGATGGCAGATCATCAGGATGAGAAGTTGAAATTCTATTTAATTCATCAGCCAAATTTGCCTAAGAAATTTGCAGGAGTTGGTTTGGCGCGAAAAATTGCGATGGATGAGGCGGTAAGTCGTTTCAATAAAATTGACAAACCAAATGGAATTATTACTGGTTTTGATGCCGATTCGGGATGTGATGCCAATTATTTTGTTGAGATTGAGAAGATGTTCAAAAAGCATCCAAAGGCGAATGGAGCTAACATATTTTACGAGCATCCTTTGGAGGGAACAGAATTCGATCAGCCAATTTATGATGCCATTGCTCAGTACGAACTTTACCTGCGGTATTATATGTTGGCCATGCGGTATGCCGGTCATCCGCACGCCTTTCATACGGTAGGTTCCAGTTTTGCTGTTACGGCAAAAGCTTATATCATGCAAGGTGGAATGAATCGCCGGCAGGCAGGTGAAGATTTTTATTTTCTGCAGAAAATTATTGCTTTGGGTAAGTTCTATGAGATTAAAACCACCAGAGTTATTCCTTCACCAAGAGAGTCAGATCGGGTTCCATTTGGAACAGGCAAAGCAATTTCCACCTTTATGGAAAAAGGAATTATCGATTACAAAACCTACAATTACTCTGCTTTTAAGGATGTGAAAAAATTTTTTGATCGTGCCGATGATTTTTTTGGTGTTGATTACGATACTTATTTAAATAAATTGATTGTTGATCTTCCAGGTCCCGTACGTTCCTATTTAAAAGAGGATAATTTCTTTGAAGCATTGGAGGAAATTAACCGAAACTGTTCCAGTGTCGAATCATTTCGGAAGAAATTCTTTGGAGCTTTTAATGCTTTTAAAGTACTGAAATACCTGAATAATGTTCACGAGCAATTTATTGATGAGGAGAGCATTGTTGTTTGTGCCAAACAACTACTCATCGATCTTGGTATCGAAACCAAAGGGATTTATTCTGCAAAGGAGTTGCTGGAGATTTATAGGGAGTACGAAAAAAACCATGAATAATAGAAAAGACGTTGCCTGCAACGTCTTTATTCTTCTATCATTATAAATATATCTTCGCCTTTTTTCTTCATTAAATATTGTTCGCGGGCGAATTTTTCAAGATTTTTACGATTGGTTTTCAGCTCGTGAATCCGATTCTTGTCTGTTTCAATTTTCTCAATAAAGTAAGCCTTTTCTTTTTCAAGAGATTCAATAGTATCTTCATTTCCTTTTCGTTCCCAAACAGAGTGTTGATCGAAAAAGAAAAGCCAAAAATAAAAGATCAGAAAAGTGATTACGTATTTGTTACGTACAATTCTGAGAATTATAATTTGTGCTTTCTTCTGATTCATTTTGTTTCTATTTGCATGCTAAATTACAAAGAATATGTGAAAGTCTGAAAGTAGGAGGGGTGAAATGTAAAAGAGTAGGAAGTTTGATTCGATGAAAGCTAAGTAAATGAAAAACGACCGAAGAGAACTCCGGTCGTTTTACTCAATTCAATTTTGGTATCAAAAGATTGATTTTCTTATTCTCAAATCTCACATTTGATATATCAGATCTTTAAGATTAATCCTCTAAAAAGTTAGGATACATATAATCTGTAGCTGAAACAAAAGTTTCTTTAATTGTACGTGGAGAAACCCAACGCAATAGGTTGATCATAGAACCCGCTTTATCGTTGGTTCCGGATCCTCTTCCACCGCCAAATGGTTGTTGTCCTACAACAGCACCTGTTGGTTTGTCGTTAATATAGAAGTTACCTGCTGTGTGAGTTAAACGTTTCACTAGTTTTTCAATAGCGTAACGACAATCAGCAAAGATAGCACCGGTAAGGGCATACATTGAACCTTTATCAAGGATATCCAAAGTCTCATCTACCTTGTCATCTTCGTATACAAAAATGGTAAGGATAGGGCCAAACAGCTCTTCTTCCATAGTTATATAATCGTGTTTTAAAGCTCTGATAATAGTTGGAGCAATAAAATAACCTACCGACTTGTCGTAAGTACCACCTGCCACGATTTCTGCATCAGGAGAAGCTTTTGCTGCATCGATAGCTGAAGATAATTTATTGAAAGAAGTTTCGTCAATTACTGCATTCACAAAATTGGTGAAGTCTTCAGTTCCACCCATTTTAATTTTTTTCAAATCTTCTTTTACAAACGCCATTACTTCTTCATACTTGCTTGCAGGAATGTAAGCGCGGGATGCAGCAGAACATTTTTGTCCTTGATATTCGAATGCTCCACGGGTGATTGCAGTCGCTACTTCTTTAGCAGGAGCAGTCGGGTGCATGAAAATATAATCTTTACCACCGGTTTCACCTACGATACGTGGATAAGACTTGAATTTATGGATGTTTTCACCAATATTTTTCCAAATGTCCTGGAATACACCTGTTGATCCTGTAAAGTGAATACCTGCAAAATCCGGAGAACTGAATAGTACTTCAGAAGCAGCAGGACCTGATACATATACCAAGTTGATAACACCGGCAGGAACACCGGCTTTCATAAAGATTTCCATTAAAACCTTAGCCGAATAAACAGCAGTTTTAGATGGTTTCCAAACAATACAGTTACCCATCATAGCAGGAGCTGTTGGCAGGTTACCGGCAATAGCTGTAAAGTTGAAAGGAGTAAGTGCAAATACAAATCCTTCCAGCGGACGTTGCTCTACGCGATTCCAAATTCCTTTTGAAGATATCGGTTGTTGTTTGTAAATATCAGTCATGTACTGAACGTTGAAACGAAGGAAATCAGCAATTTCACAGGCAGAATCAATCTCAGCCTGAAATGCATTTTTCGATTGTCCCAACATAGTAGCAGCATTTAATTTCTGACGGTAAGGACCGGAAATTAATTCAGCAGCTTTCAAGAAAATAGAAGCGCGATGCTCCCAGGCCATTGCTTCCCAAGCTGGTTTTGCAGCTAAAGCAGCATCAATAGCCATTTGGATATGTTTTTTCTCACCTTGGTGATAATGACCTAGTACATGCTGATGATCATGAGGAGGAGTCATTGCAAATAAATTGCCCGTACGAACCTCTTCACCACCAATGTACATAGGCACATCGATCACTTCGGAACGCATTTTTTTAATTGTAGCTTGTAATTCAGCTCTTTCTGGAGATCCAGGAGCGTAGGATAAAATTGGCTCGTTAGTTACGGCAGGAACGTTGTATATACCTTTGGGCATAATGATGTGGTTTTAAGGGTTATTTATTATTTTCTTTCTTTGCAAATTTAAAGAAAACACAAAGCATCAGTAATGAGTATTGTCATACTTTTAAAAAAGAAAAGAAACTTTTTTAGGGTAAGAATTTCACAAGTTTTTCAAGCTGTGATTAAATTTATATTTGTGCTGATTCTACAGCAGGATCAGTTGTTTTTCTAATCTTAATATTTAGGTAAGCAACAGCAATGGTCATTATAGGACTAATGATGTTGAAAAAACAAAAAGGGGCGAAGGCAACAGTCGCTACACCCAATGCTCCAGCCTGCGCGGCACCACAAGTATTCCAGGGAACTAACACAGAGGTAACAGTTCCTGCATCTTCAAGAGTTCGGCTCAAAACTTCAGGTTTTAAATGCTGATCTTTGTACGATTCCGAAAACATTCTTCCCGTAACTACAATAGAAATGTATTGATCCGAAGCAGTCAGGTTCAGAAATCCACAACTGGCCACTGTAGTTGTTACCAGCGATCCGGTGGAACTAACTGCTTTCAGCATGGTTTCGGTGATTTTGTGCAATATGCCTGCTGTTTCCAGAACACCGCTAAAAACCATAGCGGTTAAAATCAGCCAAATGGTATTGAGCATCCCGGCCATTCCACCCGTCGATAATAAATCCTGAATATTTTTATTTTGAACAGGAATACTAATATCCGTAAAGATGGATTGCATTACCGTATGATAACAAGCTTGTATATAGGAGCCGCTTCCCGAAATTTGCTGAATAATCTGTGGCTGAAAAATAATGGCAAATACGCCTCCTATTAATGTGCCGGCAAAAATTGCAGGCAGGGCAGGCACCTTTTTGCTGATAATCACAAAGAGCAATATAGGAACCAAAAACAGCCAAGGAGTAATTGTAAATGTTGCTTTTATAGCTGCCTGAACCTCACGAATGCTTTCCGGATTAATCTCTCCTTGCTTATTAAAACCGATCGCCAGAAAAATCAACAGAGTGATAAGGATGGAAGGTATGGTTGTATACATCATGTAACGAATGTGTACAAATAAGTCGACCTCTGCCATTGCCGAAGCCAAATTGGTTGTATCGGATAAGGGAGAAATTTTATCGCCAAAGTATGCGCCTGATATAATTGCACCGGCTACAATGGCGTTATTGTATTCCATTGCATTGCCAACACCCAGTAAAGCAACTCCAATGGTTGCAATGGTCGACCATGAACTCCCTGAAACAACTGAAACAATTGCACAGATTACTACAGATAGCATTAGGAACAACTTTGGATTGAGAAATTCCAATCCGTAGTAAATCATTGCTGGAACCACACCGCTAATCATCCACGTGCCTGCTAAAGAACCAATTAATAGCAGTATCAGCATCGAAGGCATTGCCGTACTAATGCTTTCAACAATCCCTTTCTGAAGGTCATCCCAGTTTTTACCATGTCGCAGAGCAATTAGTCCACCAACAGCAGCTACCATTAAAAGTGAAAACTGATTGGCACCTTCAATTGCTCCATCGCCAAAAACAATTGCATTTACACTTAGCAGAATAATTAGTAAAATAATTGGAATAAGGGACTCCAAAAGGGAGATGGTTTTGTTTTTTTCGTTCATTTGTGGTTTGTGGTCGGTTAATATAGGGGGTGAACTTACGAAAAAACAATTGGAAAAGAAATGGTACGTATAATTATTGCTTTCGTATTATGCAGGTTTGATTGTTAAATGAAGATTGGGAATTGCGAAAGCGTAAAAAAATTGATCCAAAATAAATACCGGCCAGTGCAGGATACAGTTTTTTTACTCCGGAGTATAGAAAAATATCAAAAAGCGCAGGGAAATATCACATGAGGTCGGGAAAATTACTCAAGAGTAGGGAAATGCAGTAAAAAGCGCAGGAAAATCACTCAAGAGAAGTCAAAAATTGCTCAGGAGTGAAATAAATTGATGGAAAGCTGGGGAAACTGCTGAAAGATGACAGAAAGTCACTGAAAAGTGAAATAAATGGATGAAAAGTCGGGGGAATTGCTAAAAAGTGACGGAAAGGCAGAAAAAGTACACGAAAAATGATCTCCTAAGAATGAAAAAAGGGACATGCTGCAAGCACATCCCTTATAACTATAATGTATGGGTATATTTCTATTCCTCCAAAGTAGTCAGCTCCTGATAACGCGTTGGCACCATTCCTATACTATCCAGCAAATGCTGATCTTCGTTCACCGTCATGTTTTTTACGGTAAGCAATTTATCTCCGAAAAAGATAGAGTTTGCACCGGCAAGGAAACAAAGCGCTTGTCCTTCCTGACTGTAATGGGTCCGGCCTGCAGCAAAAGCGATTACTGCTTTTGGCATCAGAATACGGGCAGTTGCAACGGCACGTACCATTTCAAAAATACCAATGGTTTCTTTTCCGAAAAACGGAGTTCCCTCAACCGGCACCAATGAATTCAACGGTACGTTGTAAGGGTGATTTTCCTGATTGGATAGCGTGCGAAGCATTTCTATACGGTCTTCGTCGGTTTCGCCCATCCCTAAAATACCGCCGGAACAGTAAGAGATACCCGCTTCCTGCAAATTGGCAAGAGTTTCGAGTCTTTCACTGTATGTACGTGTGGTGGTGATGTTAGGGTAGTGACGCTCCGAAGTATCAATGTTGTGATTTACGGCAGTAATTCCCAAATCAGCTAATTTTGCAGCCTTTTCTTTGTTGATCATTCCCATGGTGCAACAAACCTCCAGTCCAAGCTTTTTTACTTCGGTAATCATCTCAGCCATTTCGTTGAAACGGTCATCACGATTCCCATCTCTGCCGGCAGAACTCAGGCAAACACGTTTTACACCATTCTCTTTGGCAATTTTGGCTTCTTCCAAAACCTGCTCCAAGCTTAATTTTACTGGTTTTACATGTGTGTTGTAACGGGCAGATTGGGCACAATATCTGCAATCTTGTGAACATGCTCCGGTACGAACCGAAATTAAGGTGTTCATGTTCATTTTTGTAGAATCGTGGTACTTGCGGTGAAGGTTGGCTGCTTTGTTCACCAAATCCAGTAATGGCAGGTCGTAAATTTCTTTAACTTCTTCGTGTGTCCAGTTGTTTCTGATATCACTCATAACTTAGGTTCTTTTTTAGTTTCTAAAATTGCGGGAATAGGAATTAGTAGAAAGAACCTTTTTCGTTTGTTGATGAGGTTCAGTCTGACTGGTTTTGGTCGTGCTCTGGTTTTGCAGTACCTTAACTTGCATGAGTTCGAAGCGCAAGGCTTCCAATTCATCAGTCTCATTCTTATCCCTGCTGTTTAACGGTACATAGCAAAATCCGGAAAAGCCGCACTCAGTTGATGGAACCAGTAAATTATAACTGGTGTTGATACAGGAAATTGTAATTTCCTTGTTCATGCTGGCAAAAGCCGCATAGCCTTTTCGGCTCCATCGTCTGAATACCTGCGAGTCCGATTTGTATCGACCTTTGTTAAAAACAGGATTCATATGTGTTTAAATTTAAATTAAGAAAAAGCAAGATAATGATTCTCTCTATTTCGGAGTCAAAAGTATTCTTTTTTTTTAAGAAGGAAATACTTTTACAACATATAGGAATCTGTCGGGTAATGACTTTGCATACAAGGTCCTTGTGCTTTGATCTTTGGTCTAAAATTTAGACGTTGAATTAATGGTTTTGTAACCAATCAGCATATCGTAATTTAAAGCTATATCATGATAGTAAACGTAAATCATGTAGTTATTTTCGGTTTCCCAATGCGAGCCTTCAATATACGTAAGGTCAGGTGTCTTTTTTCCATTTTCGAGTAAGGCGTATTGATAATTGTAGTATCCTTGTTTTAAGAAAATTGTTTTGCGGTAGCTGCCGGTATCAAAATCGTATTCCATTTTGTTTTTATCAGAACAAGTCCAATTACAGAAGCCGCCGTAAACATAAAGATTCCCATGCTTAATTTCATTGTCGAACGGCAAGCAAAATGTGACATTGCAATAGTCTGCTTCGGTAGATGGTTCGTCTCTTTCCTGAACATCAATTAAAAACCGGCCATTTAAATCCTGTTCGTAAATGTACTGTTTAAAATGACGGTTGTTTCCAGCTGTCAACAGAACATTTGTTTGTTCATTCTCTTTGGTGATTTCTTTGATATAGCGGGTTTGGTACCTCAGACTTTTCAAATCAAAATTTCGGAATTCGTTGCCTCCTGGAAAAACATTTTCCATTTCGTAATCAAAAACCAATTCATTTTTACGGATAAAAAGAGGTTTTAGGTTTTTCTCACTTCCATCTAATCTCCCGTTTTGAGTTAGCACAACTTGTAAATCAGCATGAGGATTATCAATATTGAAATTTGGATGAAGAATACTAAAATCGACCTCCTGATGTGTCTCTCTTAAATCAATTGCAATTGGATGTTTTACATCTCCTTTAATTTCAACTTTCGAATTCAAAAGCATAAACCGTTGCCGGATAATTACTTTTTCAGGATCGAAATCTTCATAGATTTCAAGGATGTAATTGCCTGATAGTTTTAATTGTATCTCGTTGTTGGGGATTTTCAGGGAATAATGAATAAAACCAACATTGGTAGTAAAGGAATGTTCGTAATCTTGAATCTGGTTTTCAGTAAAACCATCAATAAAATCAAATTCACTTAAGCCGGAATTGTGCCAATCAGATGTGCAATGGATAATTTTGTAGGAGTAATCCTGAATATTTTCTGTAATGTCATCAAAAGAAAAAAGGAGTTGATTATCTCCATTAAGTTCTATAATTGGTTCTGTTAGTTCCCAGTTAACCGGATGCATCAGAACAGTATGGATGCTTTTTTTTAGTATTTCATTGAAATAAACGGTCTCAGATTCAGAGTTGTATGCAAACAATCCCTTTGGAAGGATAAGAAATATAATGCTTATGTAAACAACTAGATTTTTATGCATTTGAATATGTATATATGCTGGTTAAAAATAGAACAAATGACTTCAAAAATACAAAATTGCTTTATATATTTGTGTTCGAAAATTTTACGACTCCTTAAAAATGATGCGCATAGCGTTCAATAACATATCGCGTATCAGTGTAAAGATTGTGAATTAGAGATTAAATTAGTTATTTTTGATGCAAATTAATAAATTCAAATAGTTTAACATGTCTGAAGTTAAAAAGATCAAAAAAGGCTTAGATATTAAGCTGGCAGGAAAGGCTGAAAAGGTACTTGAAAAAGCTGATCGTTCTGAGACATACGCCATTAAACCATCCAATTTCCCCGGATTAACACCTAAATTAAAAATTAAGGTAGATGCTGAAATAAAAGCAGGAGATTCTCTGTTTTTCGATAAGTACTGTCCTGAAATTAATTTTGCTTCTCCGGTCAGTGGTAAGGTTATTGCCGTAAATCGTGGAGAACGAAGAAAGATTTTAGAGGTAGTGATTCAAGCAGATGCTGAGATTCAATACCAGGAGTTTAAAAAGGCTGACCCTAACGTACTTTCCCGTGAGGAGATAAAGGAAAAGTTGTTGAAAAGTGGTCTTTGGGCATTTGTTCGTCAACGTCCCTACGATGTGATTGCGAAACCTGAAGATACTCCGAAAGCAATTTTTGTTTCAGCTTTCGATACGGCTCCATTGGCCGCGGATATTGACTTCCTTTTGGAGAATGAAGCAGTGGCATTTCAGGCGGGTCTTGATGCTTTGGCAAAATTGACTGATGGAAAGTTATATTTAAATACGAATCCTAATCTGAACCAAAGTAAAATTATTTCGGGAGCTAAGAATGTAGAAGTACGACAATTTACAGGTGTTCATCCTGTAGGAAATGTTGGTATTCAGATTCACCACATTAGCCCGATGAATAAAGGAGAAGTAGCTTGGGTTATTCGTCCGCAGGAAGTTATTTTCATCGGAAGATTATTCACAAAAGGCATCTACGATGTAAGTCGTAAAATTGCACTTTGCGGATCTGAAGTGAAAACCCCATGTTATTTTGAAACAATTTTGGGAGCATCTGTACGAAATATCTTAAAAGGTAAATTGAAAGATGATGAGAAAATCCGCGTTATTTCAGGCAATGTTTTAACAGGAGAACAAATCTCTGAAGACGGATTTCTTAACTTTTACGACTCACAAATTACCGTTATTCCAGAAGGAGATAAATTCGAATTTTTAGGTTGGGCATTACCTGGTTTACAGAAATTCTCAATGTCGAAAACATTCTTCTCTTGGTTAACACCAAATAAAGAATACCGTTTGGATGCTAATCTTCATGGGGAGCATCGGGCTTTCGTAATGACAGGCGAGTACGACAAGGTATTACCTATGGATGTGCTTCCACAACAATTGGTTAAATCCATTATGATTGAGGATATCGATCAAATGGAACAGTTGGGAATATACGAAGTTGCTCCGGAGGATCTTGCTTTATGCGAATTCGTTTGTACATCGAAAATTAATGTACAGGATTTGGTTCGTAAAGGAATTGATCTGATGATTAAAGAAATGAGCTAAGAAAAAACGGATAATATTATATAATGAAAGCACTAAGAAAATTTCTTGATAAAAAGAAACCCTTATTTCAAAAGGGTGGGAAGTTTGCAAAGTTGCAGTCGTCTTTCGAGGCATTTGAAACTTTTCTATTCGTTCCCGATCATACATCCCATACCGGTACACATATAAAAGATGCTATTGATTTAAAGCGTACAATGTCGATTGTTGTTATGGCTTTAATTCCTGCATTACTATTTGGGATTTACAATACAGGATACCAGCATTTCCTATCTGTTGGCGAGCTTGCAAATACTGATTTTTTAGATATTTGTATTTATGGTTTGATTAAAATCCTTCCGATTATCGTTGTTTCATACGTGGTTGGTTTGGGTATTGAATTTGCATTTGCACAAATGCGGGGTCATCAGGTAAACGAGGGGTTCCTTGTTTCGGGTATGCTAATACCTTTAATAATGCCTGTTACGGCTCCTCTTTGGATGGTAGCTGTGTCAACTGCATTCGCTGTAGTTATTGGTAAAGAAGTATTTGGCGGAACTGGAATGAATATTTGGAATCCGGCTTTAGTTGCCCGTGCATTCTTCTTCTTTGCTTACCCATCAAAAATGTCTGGTGAATCAGTTTGGATTGCAGAAAAAGCGGATAGCTTTTCAGGAGCAACACCATTGGCACATGCGGCCAATTTGGTTGATGTAAAAGGTGATGCAGCTGTTACTCTTTATCAACAACATCTTTCAAATGTTTGGGATATGTTTGTTGGTTTGATTCCAGGATCAATAGGAGAAACATCTACAATAGCTATTCTAATTGGAGCAGTCATTTTAATTGCAACAGGAATTGGCAGCTGGAAAATTATCGTTTCGGTATTTGCCGGAGGATATGTAATGGGAATGCTTTTCAACCTGATTGGTGGTAATTCTTATATGGAATTGATACCGGCATGGCAGCATCTAATTATGGGTGGTTTTGCTTTTGGTGCTGTATTTATGGCTACTGATCCGGTATCGGGAGCACAAACAGCCAGAGGTAAATATATTTATGGTTTCCTAATTGGTTTCCTTGCTGTTTTGATTCGCGTATTGAATGCAGGTTTCCCGGAAGCTATGATGTTATCGATTCTACTGATGAATACTTTTGCACCGCTAATTGATCATTATGTGGTACAGGGAAATATCAAAAGAAGATTGAAACGGGTTAAGGTGAGTGCTTAAACAAATAATCAATTAGAAAATGAAACGAGCCATGACTGAAATTTTATCGGAACAAGTACAGGTAAAATATGGCGAGTTCCATGTGGCAATTAAAAATATAAATTATTAATCACATGAATACTCAAAGCAATACATATACATTTCTTTATGCCTCCATTATGGTGGTGTTAGTTGCGGCGGTTCTTTCTTTTGCTGCTTTGCAACTTAAGCCGCGCCAAACGAGGAATATCGAAATAGAGAAAAAGCAAGACATTTTAAAAGCTGTCAATATTGCTTCCACTCCTAAAGATGCAGAAGAGTTATACAATCAATTTATTGTACAATCTTTTATTGTTAATTCGAAGGGAGATATTACTTCGGAAGATAAGGATGCAACTTTTGCTGTAGACTTGAAAATTGAGAACAAAAAGAAATTGGAAGAAAGAAAATTACCGGTTTTCATTTTTAAGAAAGAGGGAATTGGGGAGAAAATGATTATTCCAATTAGAGGCAGAGGAATGTGGGGACCTATTTGGGGCTTTGTTTCTATGGAACAGGATGGAAAAACCATTTATGGCGCTACATTCGGAAACAAAGGCGAAACTCCTGGTTTAGGTGCAGAAATTTCGAAACCTGAATTTCAGAAACCATTTTCTGGAAAACAAATTTTTGATGAGACAGGAAAGTTTACTTCTTTAGCTTTGGTTAAAGGTGGTGGTGCTGTTGGTCATCCTCATGAATTCGATGCGGTATCCGGTGGTACTGTTACTTCAAAAGGTTTAGAGGCAATGCTTCGTGAAAACCTAAGCAGTTATGAAATGTATTTAAAATCTTCAAAATAAGCACGAGATGAGCGATAAAGAACCATTATTCTCCGCTAAAAATCGGAAATTGCTGAAAAATCCATTGAGTAGCGACAACCCGATTACCGTACAGGTATTAGGAATTTGTTCAGCTCTGGCGGTTACAGCAAAGTTGGAACCGGCAGTGGTGATGAGCCTATCTGTTATGGCTGTGACTGCATTTGCTAATGTTATTATATCATTATTAAGAAATACAATTCCTTCACGTATTCGTATTATTGTTCAGCTTGTAGTTGTAGCTGCATTGGTAATTGTAGTTGATCAGGTATTGAAAGCTTTTGCCTACGAAGTAAGTAAGCAACTTTCAGTATTTGTAGGATTAATTATTACTAACTGTATTATTATGGGACGTTTGGAAGCTTTTGCTCTTGGTAATAAGCCATGGCCAGCCTTTCTGGATGGAATTGGTAACGGTGCCGGTTATGGCGTAATTTTAATAATTGTAGCTTTCTTCCGTGAATTGTTGGGATCAGGTGCAATTTATGGATTTCAAGTGGTACCGAAAGCCTTTTATGATATGGGATATCAAAACAACGGCTTAATAATTCTTCCTCCAATGGCATTGATTACTGTAGGAATTATTATTTGGGTTCAAAGATCTAGAGATAAATCTTTAATTGAGTCGAACTAATTGTAAAGAAAAATCGAAACATGGAAAATCTGATTAATATATTTATCAAGTCGATTTTTATCGACAACATGGTGTTCGCATTCTTCTTAGGAATGTGTTCGTATCTGGCTGTTTCAAAAACGGTAAAAACTTCAGTGGGTCTTGGTATCGCTGTAATTTTTGTTTTGGGAATAACCGTTCCTTTAAATTACCTGCTAAACAAGTACATTCTGGTTAGCGGAGCTCTTACCTGGGTAGATCCTTCATTTAAAGATGTTGATTTAAGCTTTTTAAGCTTTATCATGTTTATAGCAGTAATTGCTTCTTTGGTGCAGTTGGTTGAAATGATTGTCGAAAAATTTGCTCCGGCTCTTTATTCTTCTTTGGGTATCTTTCTTCCCTTAATTGCGGTTAATTGTGCGATTTTAGGAGGATCTCTTTTCATGCAGGAAAGAGACTACGGAACTTTGGCAGAAGCAACTTCATTTGGTCTTGGATCAGGTATTGGTTGGTTTCTTGCTATTATTGGTATCGCTGCAATTCGTGAAAAAATCCGTTACTCAAATATTCCTGCGCCATTACGTGGACTTGGAATTACATTTATTGTAACAGGTTTAATGGGAATTGCATTTATGAGCTTTATGGGGATCAAACTCTAAGCTTTTAACTAATTATGAATTATAATTTATGAGTTATAATTGTAAATTATAGAATACAGGTTATTTGTTTGATTTGAAAATCAATATCATTTGAACAGATAAGCCCTAATTCTTAATTAATGATTAATCATTCATAATTTTAAAAACTGGAATAGAGATGATATTATTAACAACACAGGGAACAGTTATTGCCACAAGTATTGTGATTTTCCTACTTGTGATCCTGGTACTGGTTTCTATCCTTTTGTATGCAAAAAGAAACTTACTCCATCGGGAGAGGTTACTATTGATATTAATGAAGGAAACCTAAAATTGGTTGTAGAGCCAGGCAATACCCTATTGGGAACTTTAGGAGCTCAGAAAATATTCTTACCATCAGCTTGTGGTGGTGGTGGAACCTGCGCAATGTGTAAGTGTCAGGTGCATGACGGAGCAGGTAGTATATTACCAACAGAAACAGGTTATTTTACTCGTAAAGAAGCTCAGAACGACTGGCGTTTGGCTTGTCAGGTAAAAGTAAAAGAAGACATTAGCATGTCGATTCCTCAGGAAATTATGGGAATCAAGAAATGGGAATGTGAAGTGGTTTCCAATAAAAACGTAGCTACTTTTATTAAAGAGTTTGTAGTTAGATTGCCGGAAGGTGAAATTCTTGATTTCAAATCGGGAGGGTACATTCAAATTGATGTACCTAAAATCGATGTTGACTTTAAGGATATGATTATTGAAGATAAATATCGTGGGGAGTGGGAGCAATTTAAGATGTTTGATCTTAAAATGAAAAATCCTGAACCTACATATCGTGCCTATTCAATGGCTAACCATCCTGCCGAAGGAAATATTGTAATGTTGAACATTCGTATTGCAACTCCTCCGTTCGATCGTGTAAACGGTGGTTGGATGAATGTGAATCCGGGTATTTGTTCTTCTTTTATTTTCTCTCGTAAACCAGGTGATAAAGTTACCGTTTCAGGACCTTACGGTGAGTTCTTTATCAAAGAGACTAACAACGAGATGATGTTTATTGGTGGTGGTGCTGGTATGGCTCCAATGCGTTCTCATATCTTTCACTTGTTCCATACAGTGAAAACCGGTCGTAAGGCTACTTTCTGGTATGGTGCACGCTCTTTAAAAGAGGTGTTTTATGCAGATCAGTTCGATGCTATCGCTGCTGATTTCCCTAATTTCGAGTGGCACTTAGCTCTATCTGAGCCTCAGCCGGAAGATAATTGGGATGGACCAACTGGATTTATTCACCAGGTGATTTACGACAACTACTTATGCAAACATGAGGAGCCGGAAGATGTTGAGTATTACCTTTGCGGACCTCCAATGATGAATTCAGCTGTTACAAACATGCTGTATGAATTAGGAGTACCAGACGAAATGGTTGAATTTGACGATTTCGGATCGTAATTTATATATAACAAGCCTCGAAGAATTCGAGGCTTGTTTGTTTTTATAAGCTTGATTATTTTTGTTTCACTAATACCTTTTTAAAATACGAACTATTATTTAGTCATGAGAAATTTATTTAATTCATTCGCTCTTGTTGGTATCCTGATCTTATCATCGTGCCAAAACAATAGTAAAAATTATTATTTCGATGAAGGGCAGATATTTGGCACCTTCTATCACATCACATACGAGTATACAGGCGACAAAAGTCTTCATGATAACATAATGGCTAAGTTAGCAGAATTCGACCTGTCTCTGTCCACTTATAAGCCTCAGTCGGTAATTTCAAGGGTAAACACTAACGATACAAGTGTAGTGCTGGATCACTATTTTCTAACAACCTTTAAAAGAGGAGAAGAAATTTCGAGGATTACGAATGGTGCATTTGATATGACTGTTGCACCTTTGGTTAACGCCTGGGGTTTTGGATTTAAGAATAAGCTCGATCCTGAGATGATTCCTGTTGATAGTTTGCTGGAAATTGTTGGCTATGAAAAAGTACGTTTGCTAAATGGGAAAATTGTAAAGGACGATCCCAGAATAATGTTCGATGCTAGTGCTATTGCAAAAGGATATGGTGTTGATGTTGTTGCCGATCTTTTGGAATTAAATGGTGTTAGTAATTATATGGTTGAAATCGGAGGTGAAATCCGCGCTAAAGGTGAAAATGATAAAGGCAGAATCTGGCGTGTGGGTATTGATAAGCCAATTGATGATCCATCAACCATGTCGAGAGAAATACAAGAGGTAGTTCAGATGGGAAATGGAGCCTTGGCTACTTCGGGAAACTATCGTCAGTACTACATTAAGGATGGGAAAAAATATGCTCATACAATTGATCCCCGTATAGGATATCCGGTTCAGCACAGTCTTCTTTCGGCCTCTGTATTTGCACCGGATTGTATGTCAGCCGATGCCTATGCAACCAGTTTTATGGTGTTGGGATTGGAAAAAAGCATTGGAATTGTTGAGAAAGATTCACTATTGGAAGCTTATTTTATTTATGCGGATTCTTTGGGTAATTATAAAACCTATGTAAGCGAAAAGTTAAAGGATTCACTCATAAAGTAGATTGAATTGATGATAGGGAGGGGGTGAAAATTATCGGTTCTCGATTTCCGCAGCTTGGAAAATAAGTAGTTGTTATGAAATAATACAAACAACGGAAAATAAAAAACCGATAACTCAATTCTTTATTGTGTATCACAATTTTCTTTGTCCGGATCGGTACAGTTACAAGAACCACAGCTGCCACCGGTAAACTTTGCATTTTTATCGAATAACAACTTAATACCAATTCCGATAAAAGCAAGCAGCAATAAAAATAGTGATAGTAGTAATATCTTAAAAAACACTGCCATTTTAAATTAGATTTAAGGATACTCCCGTTAAGGATACGATTGTAAAATTAGATAGTTATATATCTAATGTTAAAATTTAAATTTATTTTCGGCTTAGAGAGATTTTAATTCTTTCTCTAAAAGTGTTAATTGTTTGAATTGAAGCGATTTTTTGGCTTTAGCTTGCTCCATTTTATCTTGCGAAGTAGCACATCCAATTCCTCTTTTCTTCAAATCTTTATTATTTCCAATATGGAGTTCTGGAAATTTACCATTCTTTTTAACCAATATAGTAATAGCAAAACCTGCAAAGCCAATTGCCAGAAGAAAGCTTGTTATAAGTACGACTGTAATCATTTGAATAGTTCTTAATTTTTTATAAAAAGAGCTGTAAAAGCCTTTAAATTATTTTGGTATAATACCAATTTATTATTTGTTGACAACAAGAAGAGTATTACATTAGTAATACAAATAAATTAATAATAAGTAGTTATTATTCACAGGCAAAGATATCATTTCGGTATTGTTCTTCCAAACAAAAACAGATTTAAAGGTCTGTAAATACTTGGATAAAATATTCTTATTTAGAATAATTCTTGCTAAATTTGATCTAAATTTAACTGAGGGATATTCTGTTAAATAAGCACACTAACACATCTTTGTTTGCAATTGCAGGGGGGAAAAGCTTTGCAGACTAATAACGCAAAATTATATGTCGGAAATGGTAAAAGAAGATAAGGAGACAAAAAAAGAAAATTTGTCATTCAACGATTTTACAACTGAAGTACTGGAAGATTATCGAATTGCCAATGTTAGCCGCCAGTTAAGTATATGGGGGCGAAAAGAAGTATTAACAGGTAAAGCGAAATTTGGAATATTTGGGGATGGAAAAGAAGTTGCTCAGATAGCTATGGCCAAGGCCTATAATAATGGCGATTGGCGCTCTGGATATTATCGCGATCAAACTTTTATGCTTGCATCTGGTATGTTATCAAGTGAGGAATTTTTTGCTCAATTATTTGGTGAGACCAGACTGGATAAAAATCCGGCTAATGGGGGCCGTTTAATGAATAATCATTATGCATCCCGAAGTTTAAATGAGGATGGAAGCTGGAAAAATTTAACAAATCAGAAAAATTCATCCGCTGATATTTCACCAACAGCGGGTCAAATGCCAAGATTACTGGGCTTAGCTTACGCATCAAAAATGTTTCGGCAAAACAAAGAATTACACAATTTCCCTGAGTTTTCAGACAAGGGAAATGAAGTAGCTTTTGGTACAATAGGAGATTCCAGTACTTCCGAAGGTCATTTTTGGGAAACCATTAATGCTGCCGGTGTTCTGCAGGTCCCTATGGCTATGAGTGTTTGGGATGATGGCTGGGGGATTTCAGTTCCGAATAAATATCAAACAACAAAATCGAATATATCAGAGGTTCTTAAGGGGTTTGAAAAGGATGAAAATGGAGATGGTTACTTAATTTATAAGGCAAAGGGATGGGATTATGCTTCGCTTTGTAAAATGTATATGGAAGGTGTTGAACTTTGCAGGAAAAATCATGTTCCGGTATTATTTCATGTGACAGAAATGACTCAACCCTTAGGGCACTCAACCTCGGGTTCGCACGAGCGTTACAAAACTAAGGAACGTCTCGATTGGGAAAATGAATATGATCCAATTAAAAAAATGAGAGAATGGATTCTTTCCCTTGAATTAGCAACGGAGGAAAGCTTAGACGAAATTGAAAATGCAGCTCTGGAAGAAGTGAAAATGGCAAGAAAAGCTGCTTGGAAGTCTTTTTCTGATCCAATATTAGAAGAAAGAGATGCATTGATTGAATTGGTTAAGAATGCCGGTTGCGATTGTAAAAAAACGGAGCGAATCGATAAAATTGTAAATGATCTCAAAAAGCTTATTCATCCGGTTCGAAAGGATAATTTTACGGCAGCAAAGAAAATACTGCGTTTTATTTGTAGTTCATGCGAAAGCTTCAAACCTTTAAAATCGCAGTTGCAGTTGTGGCTTAAAAATTCTCTTGAGGAAAATCATGAACGATACAGCAGTCATTTATACAGCGAGACTGATTTAAGAGTGCAAAACATCAAAACTTGTGCTCCTGTTTACTCTGACGAATCAAAAATGGTAAACGGACGTGAAGTGCTTCGCGATAATTTCGATAAACTTTTTAGTAAATATCCTTTACTGTTGACTTTTGGTGAAGATACCGGCTTTATTGGCGGCGTAAATCAGAGTTTAGAAGGAATGCAGAAAAAATACGGCGATCTTAGAGTTACAGATACAGGAATAAGAGAGTCTACAATTTTAGGTCAGGGAATTGGTTTGGCATTAAGAGGATTGCGTCCAATTGCCGAGATCCAATACTTCGATTATCTGCTGTATGCATTGCAAACTATGAGTGATGATTTGGCTACATTGCAATACAGAACCAAAGGAGGTCAAAAAGCACCGGTAATTATTCGTACCCGCGGTCATCGTTTGGAAGGAATTTGGCATTCGGGTTCGCCTCTAAGCATGGTGATTAACTCAATCAGAGGAATTCATGTGTGTGTACCAAGAGATATGACCAAGGCAGCAGGCTTTTACAATACACTTTTAGAATCGGACGAGCCGGCATTAGTAATTGAGCCACTCAATGGTTACAGATTAAAGGAAAAAATGCCTGATAATTTAGGTGAGTTTAATACTCCATTAGGGATACCTGAAGTTTTAGAAGAAGGAACTGATATCACATTGGTTACTTATGGATCATGCGTGCGAATTGCAGAAGATGCAGTTAAGCAATTGAAAGATTTTAATATTTCAGTTGAACTGATTGATGTTCAGACCTTATTACCATTTGACATTAATAGTCGAATTCTTGAATCAGTAAAGAAAACCAATCGGATTGTATTTTTCGATGAGGATGTACCTGGAGGTGCTACTGCCTTTATGATGCAGAAGGTGTTGGAGGATCAGAATGCTTATTATTATTTGGATTCAGAACCGAGAACTATTACTGCTAAGGATCACCGGCCAGCATATGGTACCGATGGAGATTATTTCTCGAATCCTAATGCCGAGGATGTTTTTCAGATAATTTATGACATCATGAGAGAATCAAATCCTCAAAAGTTTCCACCTATTTATACGAATTAAGAAATTATTTTTTTGAATTGATGAGACTGGATTATTAACCGATTCAGTCTCTTTTTTTGTTAAAAATTGTTAATTGTGAGATTATTCTCATAATGATGTCACCCTTTTTTTTGATCAACCTGTTATAGTATTGTTCGAGAGGATCTATAGGGGAGAATCTTGAATATTTTTAGTTAGTGATTGTTGGATACAATGTGGTAATTCTAGACAACAAACCAATTCTAAAAGGGCTCCAAAATATACGGAGTAACAGCTATCCCGAAAGGGATAGCTTCTCTTTTCGGAAATAACTATGACTTTCACGCAACCTTTTTTACTATTTTGATCATTATATTATTTGGGTGTTTTATCATTCGCTCAAGAACCCTTCTTGGTTATTTTAGGGGTATTCCAAGATTTCTGGAAATAATTGATTGTATGTGGTAGTTCAATTAATTATTAATTCTAAAGGGCTCCAAAATATATTGGAGTTACAGCCATCTCGAAAGCGATGGCTGTTTTTATGTATGTTGTTGTAAATTATTTTAATGATTAAAATTCCAAGCGGTCATTGATTTTAGTATAGGACAATATTAATTATCACTTATTTACTATGTAAGTATTCACCCTATTAGGGTTTTTATTTGTCTTATATATGTTCGGGAGAATCTATAGGGGAAAATTCCGGATATTTTAGTTAGTGATTGTTGGATGCAATGTGGTAATTCTAAACAACAAATCAATTCTAAAAGGGCTCCAAAATATACTGGGGTAACAGCTATCCCGAAAGGGATGGCTTCTCTTTTTTTGTATCTTTAAGTCAATCCAAAATTTAGCTTCTATGATAAAAAATGTATGCTTTTCTGATGCTGAAGACATCTGTAAAATCTATAATCATTACGTGAAAAATACTGTAATTACTTTTGAGGAAGATGAAGTTTCTCTCAAAGAAATGGAATCAAGAATTTCAAGTATAACAGCTAAACTGCCATGGATCGTTTTTTCTGAAAATGGAAAAATGTATGGCTATGCTTATGCGAGTGAATGGAAATCAAGATGTGCTTATAGATATTCGGTTGAAACTACGGTTTACCTGCATCCTGATGCCAGAGGAAAAGGAATTGGTACTTTGTTGTATCAGGAATTAATAAGAAAGCTGTTAAAATTAGAGTTGCATGCGGCAATTGGTGGCATTGCTTTGCCAAATAATGCCAGTGTTGCATTGCATGAAAAAATCGGCTTCAAAAAAGCAGCGCACTTTAAGGAGGTCGGATATAAATTTAATAAATGGGTAGATGTTGGATATTGGGAATTGATATTGAAATAGTTAATAATTGTTAAAAATTATGAGTCCATACCACCTTTTTATAAATAAAGTTGTCTTTAATGTATAGAACTTTTAGTTAGTGTTGGTTTGATACATTGTGGTTAGTGGTATAATTGTCAAATATGATAATTGCAAATCAGCATAAAGTTTACTCCCGGCATATTTAGTACCCACTATTATATGTCGGGCTTTTACTCCGTTTTACTTCCAACATACTTCACAATTAAATAAAGACATACAAAGCCGACTGGAACTAAAATCCAGGAAGAAACTCCGTAGGCTGCAGGAAGTAAACCTGCAAAAATAGAAACGATACCTACAGTTAATGCATAAGGCAATTGTGTTCGTACGTGTTCAATATGATTGCAGGAACTGGCTAGGGAACTAAGAATGGTTGTGTCTGAAATTGGCGAACAATGATCACCCAAAACAGAACCGGCTAATATAGCTGAAACGGTAATGTAGAAAATGTTCATGCTTTCAGGATCATTCATTCCGGATGAATGGCACAATGCCCATGATGCAGGCAATATTAAAGGATATAGAATCGCCATAGTTCCCCAGGAAGAGCCCGTTGAAAACGCGATTAATGCTGAAAGTATAAATGTAAAAGATGGCAAGAGAATTGGTGAAACATTACTTGCAATTAGAGTATTCGAAATAAAATCAGCAGTATGCATGTCTTTAGTGATGTCAGCCAGTGCCCATGCAAGAACTAAAATAAGAATTGCTGTCAGCATGCTTTTAAAGCCTCCAACCAGAGCTTCTACGGCTTTAGTTAAGCTAAGTATCCTTTGCCCAATAGTAAGTGCCAAAGCGACCAAAACTGCCGAAAGAGAGGACCACAAAAGGGCAAGGTATGAATCTGAAGCTCCAATAATGTGAGAGAGTTTTTTACCAAAGGCAAGATTTGTATCGTTCCAAATAGTTGCATCCCAACCAGTATAAATTAAACCTGCAAATGTTCCTAAAATTACAATAAAGACTGGTATGCCAGCATTGTACCAACGGGTAGGAGTATTTTCATCAATTTGAATTTCTTTTAATTCAGATGATACAACTTCGTTTTCCAGCGATTCCGGTTCTGATTCATGCCTGCATTTTTGTTCCGCTTTTAACATGGGGCCAAAATCCTTTTTTAAAACCACAAGCATCAAAATAAAAAATAGGGTGAAGAAAGGGTAGAAGCGTGTGGGTAAAGAATTGAGAAAAATACTGTATGGACTTTCATCTATATTTATTTGAACTGTAGCAGATTGAATGTAGCTTAATTCGATACCAATCCAGGTTGTGATCATTGCGATCGATGCCACCGGAGCAGCCGTTGAATCAACTATATAAGCAAGTTTTTCTCTTGATATTTTTAACCTGTCGGTAACCGGTCGCATCGTATTTCCGACTATTAATGTGTTCGCATAATCATCAAAGAAAATAAGAACCCCTAAAAGCCATGTTACAAATTGGCCAGATCCCGGACTGCCGGCGAATTTGGAAAGTTTATTTACAATTCCCTGCATACCTCCGTTTTTGGTAATTAAATTAACCATTGCACCTATTAACATTGAAAATAGAATAATGGAAATATGACCCGTGTCAGCCAGAGAATGAAGAACATATGTATCTGAAATAGCAAATATGGCTTTAAAAAAGGCTGAAAAAATAGAAGCTTCCTGATACGAATAGATTATTAATGTTCCGGAAAACAGACCTACGAATAAAGCAGAAAATACTTCTTTAAAAAACAGAGCCATAAGAATGGCTATCAGTGGTGGAAGTATAGAGAGCCATAAAGGAATTGGATTTATTGTATTTGTGAAGGTTTTGTTTTGGAAGGAGATTTGAAATTCTTTTTTTTCTTTAAAAGTGTAATGAAAAACAACTTGTTTCCCTTCAATTACTGCCGCTATATTCTGGTTATTTACCTGAATCCAAAGACTGTCATTCTCACTAACAATTCTACTCGTATCATCTATTGAGATTGCAATTCGTGTTGAAATATTTGCGATAATAATTTTAGGAAGTTCAACCTGTAGTTTATCCTGCGCTTTAGTTGCTGTACTGCCGGAAGAATATGCTAAAAAGGGAATTAGGTTGATAAGAAATATCAGTAAGATTAAATAAATTCGTTTGTACATGAAGTTAGTTTTAGGGTGGCTCTAATATAATAAATTTGCAATCTTTATGCTAATTGAATTGATTAGGTATGGCAAATTCCAAAATAATAAAATTCTTTTTTTACTCAGTAAAATTGGTTATTTTGGAACTATAAACAATTGGGGATTATGGTGGACGAGACATCAGATTTTTTTGGAGTTGGAAAGAACAAAATTAATCCAGAGAAGGGAAAAGTGCTGATTGCTGAACCTTTTTTGGAAGGTCGTTATTTTAAACGATCTCTTGTTTTATTGGTTGAATGTAACCAGAATGGTGCCGTTGGTTTTGTTCTTAATAAGCCAATTAATTTAACTATTGATGAAGTGCTGATTAATATTGCACATTTTGAAGGTGAGGTTTTTATAGGAGGTCCGGTTGATACAAACCGAATTTATTTTCTTCACACAATACCTGATTTAATTCCGGACAGCATTCATATATTTGAGAATCTATACTGGGGAGGTGATTTTGTAATTTTAAAGAACTTGATTGAACAAAAGGTAGTTCGTCCCGATCAGGTTCGTTTTTTTGCAGGTTATTCCGGTTGGAGTATTGGACAACTCAGCGATGAAATTAATGAAAATTCATGGTTGGTTAGTCAGCTTGGCGTTCAGGAAATAATGAATTGTAATAACGAAAGATTGTGGGCACAATCCTTGCGGCGTATGGGGGGACGATATAAAATGTGGTCTAATTTCCCCGAAAACCCGGGTATGAATTAGTTGTTTAGTTAAATTCGGATTTATCTCTCCAATTAAATGCTCTTCGGTTTAATTCCTCAATTAAAAGTTTAGCTGTTTTATTAAAATACCGTCTTTCCTGATAAGCAACAACCCACTGAATACCACTAATTGCATTGGTTAGGAATATTTCATCGGCAGCTAAAAGATTTTCAGGATTTAAAACGCAATCATCAAAAACAGTAATGTTTAAATCTACTGCTGTTTCAATAACTTGTTCTCTCATAATTCCGGAAACGCCGCCATTTTCATTCGAAGGAGTCATTAAAACCCCATCTTTCATTAAAAATAGGTTTGAACTGATACTTTCAACAACATTTCCTCTGTCATTGAGTAGAATGCAATCATCCCAATTCTTTTTTTTACGATAGTTTGCAGCCAGAATAAATGGCAGTGAATTTCCGGTCTTAAATATTGATGTGAGGTTGGGAGATTTCCTCATTTCCTCATAAATTCCAACTTTTAATCCTTTTCGGTTTAGTACGTAATGATCATGATCTAAAGGAGAAGTTTCTATCAAGTAGGAAATAGAATTATCTGTTGGAGTGTATAATCCACCATCTTTTCGGAAAACGCTTAATCGAATTCTTGTGCCTGCAAAAGCTTTATTTTTATGGATTAAAAAGGTGATATCTGTTTTAATTTTTTCACGGAATCCATGAGGAATAATCATACCCAAACATTCCATTCCAAGAGTCAACCGATTAAGATGTTCAGGAAGAAACTGAATTTCAGTTCCGTTGGCATGAATGGTCTCGAAAAGTGAATCACCATAACGGAAGGCACGATTGCCTGCTCCAAAAAGTAATTCGTCTTTGGGATATAGTTTACCATCTAAACAGATTTTTTCAGTTGTATTCATTTTTATATTTCTCCCTTTACTATCTGATCACAATAAATACTGATATTCTCATTGGATTTAATTTTTATTCCCTTTATTCCGGCAGCTTCTGCAGCCTGAATATCTCTGGGACTATCTCCAATCATATAGGATTTAGAAGCATCAATATTAAAATCGGCAATGGCTTTTTTTATGAAAAAAGGACTTGGTTTCCGGCAATCACATTTTGCTATACTCTCGTGATGAGGGCAGAAGTAAATCTGTTTGATATAGATATTTTTCTTTTCTAAAACAGAAAGTAAATGTTTATGAAGTATCTCCACATCAGATTCAGAATAGATTCCTTTGGCAATACCACCTTGATTTGTTACAATAAATAAAATATATCCGGCTTCCGAAATTTTTTGAAGGGAAGGAATAATGCCTTCATTAAGTTTAAAATCTTCGGTTTTGTATATATAATAATGTCCTTCGTCAGAGTTTATTACACCATCACGATCAAGGAAGAGGGCTTTTTGCATGTCCTAAAAATTGAGAATCTGCTGCAAAAATAAGGAGAATAATTGGGGTTTAATAAGGATTGGAAATAGAAATCCGAAAAGAGCTCCGTAGAAATGGGCGCTGTGACCAATATTGTCTAAATTTTTCTTGCTCATATAATACGAATAGTACAAATAGCCTAAGGCAAAAATGATTCCTGGAATCGGAATAAAAAACATGAAATAAATGTTTTCTAAAGGAGCAAAGAAGATAGCCGCAAAAACTACTGCAGAAGTAGCACCCGATGCACCAACAGCATTGTAATGATAGTGCTCCCGGTGTTTTTTTAAATCGTAAAGAGTAGAAAATACAATAGCGCCAACATACAACAGAATAAAATAAAGAACCGCTGAAGCCCCAAAATAGTAGTTGAAATAAGTTTCCAGTACTCTTCCAAAGAAAAATAGCACAACCATATTCACCAATAAATGATCCCAATTGGCATGAAGAAAACCATAGGTAAGTATTCGATACCATTGATTTCTTTTAAGTATTTGATAAGCATTAAACTGGTATTTGTACAATAACTCAACCTTTTTAAAGGCTGCGACTGATATCAAAACAGTAATGGCAATTATTATAATGGTCATTGTTTATAGTTTAAAATGCTTCAGTTAGTTTTACGACTAAAGCTGATCTTCCGGAATTGTATCCGGCTGATTTGTATTGAATGCGGTTTGGAGTTATGCCTTTGGAAATAATATATTCGGAGGCTGTTTTTGCTCTTTGTTCGCAAATTATGTTGTTCTCTTTTTTCCCTTTATCCTGATTTGTAAATCCATTAATTTCAATGGAAATATGTGGATTTACTTTTAGAAGACCGGCTAAATTATTCAGCTCCATTATTGTATTTTCTTTTAATTCCCACGAACCCTCATCGTACTCTACTCCATATAGTTCCATGTCCTGATTAGTAGAAAATTTTTGAAGTTCGATTTGCTCAAATTTTGCCGATTGATATTTATAATTGTTGATCACTTTGGTGAAATAACCATCTTTTTGGATAATGATGTCGTAAGCTTTTGAAGGATCAATTTCTTGTTCAAAATCACCATATTCATCAGTTACACAGAATGAATTACTCTTGTAGGTCTGGTTAATTATCTGAATTGATGCTTCTTCAACAGCATGAGCGGAAAATTGATCTATAATATTCCCTTTGAATTTAACCCAATGGATTGTATCCATAGAAATATTTAATTGTTTGGGAGTTGTTTGTTCGTCGGGAGCAAAATAGAGAATTCGTTTTATTTTGTAACCGGGTTTACTAACAATTAAACTATAATTTTTACCCTTAAAAATATCAAAAGAAAAAAGCCCGTTTTCATCAGTTAGAGTTGATTTTTCTTTGGATAAATTCTCCATAAGAATAACTTCAACATCTTTCAAAGCACTCTTATTAGTACTGGCAAGTAATCGGCCACGCAGATTTTGTATTTTTTCCGGATTCTGTTTGAACTCAAAAATATCATCACTTCCATTCCTGTTGGAAGAGAAATAACCAACTTCTTTGTTTTTCCTGATCAGATATCCAAAATCATCTTTTGAGGAATTGAAAGGAGGTCCTAAATTAACCGGATATGTCCATTCGTTTTGTTCAAAAATTGATTTAAAAATATCTAAACCGCCGAAACCTATATGACCGTCCGAAGCAAAATATAAATAACCATCTTCGGCAATAAACGGAAACATTTCGTTGCCGTCGGTATTTATGGTAGGACCGCAGTTAATCGGTCTGCTCCAGCTGAATCCATACTTTCGGCAAACATAAATATCTGTGCCTCCGTAGCCACCAGCCATATTCGAAATAAAATAAAGATGTCTTCCGTCGGGGGAAATACTCGGATGCCCCATGGAATAAGTCTGACCTGAAAATTGGAATATTTCAGCCTTATCCCAATCTGTACCGTTGTGTCTTGAAGTGTAAATATTTAATTCCGACTTCCCTTCCAGATTCAAAGTTCCTTTGTTTCGAGTGAAGAAAATAAACTTTTCGTTTGAGCTAAAGCAGGCTGGACCTTCATGATACTTAGTGTTGAAATCATCAGAAAAGGGTTCTGGACTTAAATAATTATCTCCTGATTTTTCTGAAAAATACATGTCCAAAAAGTATTCTCCGCTTCTGCCATCAATTTGCTTGGAAGTATTATTTTTCCGCCCGGAAACAAAAACAAGTCCGTTTTTATAAAATGCCGACGCAAAATCGGACTGGAGAGAATTAATTGAAAGTGATTTTATGGAATACAAATGATCATCTTGTAGTTCCTTAATTAAATTACAGGAAAGAATCAATTTGCTTATGTTACTGTCTTCAGGTTTTAATTCGGCATATTTTTTGAAAAAAACTTTTGCTTTTTCATAGTTGCGAACTCTCTTTAAGAGATTTGCATAATGCAGATAGTCTTCAGCATTGGCTTCCGCGCTTGCCACCATATTTTCCAGTAAATAATTTGCTTCGGTATCTTTTTGTATTTGAAGATAACAATCGGCAAGTTTTCTCTTTATCTTAATGTCTTCAGAATTTTCGAGGTATTTTTCGTAGTAGTAGGTTGCAGCGGCAAACTCTTTGTTATTGTACAAACGATCGCCTTTTTGTACCTGCTGATTCTGAGCTAAGGATGCAGAAACACCCGTAAGAACAAATACAAGAATTAACAGAAAGTGTAAGATTCGACTTCTATTCATATTACTAGAAATATCTTGGTGATGTAATCTGGCTTTTACGTAATGATAAATTGTAATTTAATATTATTTCATGATTTGTATAGCCTTTTGTGGGATAATTTCCGAAAGATTTTTCGTATGAGTACGAAAATCTTAGTTTTTGAGTTAGTTGATAACCGAACAAGCCGGCCCAAGTGCCATCGCTTCTGTAACCAGCACCCACAGAAACACCGCTGTCATGTATAAAATCGAAGTTTACATTTATTAAGTTCGAGGTTTTATGTGAACCAACAAATAAAACCGAAGGAGAGAAATTAATTTCCCGGTTAATTGGCAGGGTAACCCCGGCACTTAAATAATAGAAAAGGGATTTAGAATCAAAACTCACATTATTCGATATTCCTTCCGTTGAGGGTTGATCGTTCGAAAGTAATCTTGGAACCGAAAGGCTGAAATAGTACTGGGGTGTGTAGTAGTAAAAGCCCAGACCAAAATTAGGAACCCAGGTCGATATGTTATTATCAGGAATTATTGCATCATTAGGACTGCTTGGGTTTGGATCATAAAAAGTCAGCTCAGTCCAATTAATTTGTTTATTAATGAACCCAGCCTGCAATCCCATTGATAATTTTCCTTCACGGTTGATTTGAATTTGATAGGCATAGTTTAAGAAGACTGCAATATCCGATTGAATTCCAAATTTGTTGTGGTAAGCAACAGCTCCTAAACCCGAATTGGTGTAGTTTATTGGAGCCTGAAAAGAAACCATTGCGGTTTCCGGCGATCCTTCGACACCTACCCATTGGTTTCGGTAGGCGAGAACAGCCTCCATAAATCCGGTGTTACCTGCATAAGCAGGATTGTAAAAAAGACGGTTGTATTTATGATTTGAAAAGCGGATTTCTTCCTGAGCCTGCAAGTTTACAGAACACAAAAGAACAAATACAAAGAGAATAGAGGATTTTAATATGTAATTCATTATCAGTACTTAATAACAATATATCCACTTTTTACATACTCTTTGTCTTTAATAATCAACTTAAAGAAATAGGTGCCTTTGGGAAGTTTATCCCCCGGGCCTAATTTAACGCCGGCCTTATTGTAGCCACCATCCCAGGCATCATCATTCGAATAATTTCGTTTTTCAAAAACCTTTGTTCCCCATCTGGAAAATACGATAAATTCATTTTCAGGATAGTTCTCTATTCCTTTAATGAAAAATTTCTCATTGGTTCCATCATTGTTGGGTGTGAAGGAGGATGGGATCAAAAGTTCAACTTGATTTGGATCCACAGCATTTACGATAACTAAAGCTTTACTGCACTTTTTATTTTCGTTACAAATTTGATAACGGATTGTATCAGTGCCATATGAATTTTCATAAGGATAGTAAATCATTAAAGTGTTATTCTCTATCAAATGCATTTTCCCATATTGGTCTGTTTGATTTAAGATTGAAATCTCAAGTTCATCAACATCAGAAAATTTGTCATTTTGTAAAAAATCAACTTCAATATATATCACTTCGTTTGCTACGCTTTTATTGGTTATTGAAACCGTATCGTTTTGTGCAACAGGAGTAATTTGTCCAAAACTTACTGAGAAGTTTAGGCAAATGAGTATTGAAAGCAGGCAAATGGGTAAATAAAATCTCATAGTTGGGATTTATGTACAACTTAATTTTTTGTGACTGTTTTTTAATCAAATTTCTAATGAAGAATTTTAAAGATTAATTCCTTTAATAAATCTCCATGCTTCGTACTTACATCTCCAATTCCTTTCGATTTAAGATCATATTCCCGCAGCAGTGCAATTATAGATACTAGTTTTTTCGGGTTATAATTTTTTGCTGCCAGTTTATAGTCTTTTACAAAATAAGGATTAATTTGTAAAGTAGACGCTACCATTTTATCATTGGTTTTATTTTTGATAAAATAATACTTTAAAACTTTTGAGAAATACGAGTGTAATAAGGCAATGGTTACAACCATTGGATTGTTTTTTTCATTTGTAGCGAAATAGTTTATGATTTGGTTGGCTTTAAAAACGTCTTTTTTGCCCAATGCATTTTGTAATTCAAAATTGTTAAAATCTTTAGATATCCCAATATTTTTTTCAATATCGCCTGGCGATATTGTTTTAGCTTCCGTGGTATTTATTGTTAATTTATCAATCGCGTTGGTAATTTTACCTAAATCGTTGCCTAAAAATTCGGCAAGTAAAAAGCATGCTTTTGAATCAATTTGATATCCTTGTTTACTGGTGTAATTTTTTATCCAATCGGGAACTTGATTTTCATAAATTTTTTTCGATTCAAATAAGATTCCGTTCTTGGCAACCTCTTTTGTAAAGCTTTTTCTTTTATCTAAAGATTTATATTTGTAATTAATTACCAGTATTGTTGAATGCAATGGATTTTGAATGTAGGACAGAAGTTGATCAATGTTTTTTATGTTTTGAGCTTCCCGAACCACAACCAATTGTTTTTCAGCCATCATTGGAAATCTTCGGGCCGTTGTTACTATGGTTCCAATATCTGTATCTTTACCATACAATATTGTTTGATTAAAATCTTTATCAGATTCATTCAGTGCATTTTCAATAATGTAATCAGTAATTTGATCGATAAAAAAACTTTCTTCTCCCATTAAAAAATAAACCGGAGCGTATTCTTTCTTTTTTAAGCTTTTAAGGATGTCCTCAAATGTCATAAGTGTTTGTGTTAGAAGCGTAAGTGTTTTACAGATTGCTTATTGTGCATGATTTCTTTTAAGGATTCAATACCAATACGGATATGTTCTTCTACAAAATTAAGTGTCACACTGGCATCACTTTCATCTGTCTTTATTCCATCAGAAATCATTGGTTGATCAGAAACTAAAAGCAAAGCTCCTGTGGGAATTCCATTATAAAAGCCGACGGTAAATATTGTTGCTGTTTCCATATCAATTGCCATGGCTCTGGTTTTTGACAGATATTTCTTGAAACGTTCATCGTATTCCCATACCCGCTTATTGGTCGTGAATACTGTTCCTGTATAATAGTCTCTGTTTCGATCTGAAATGACCTGAGAAACTGCTCTTTGAAGACTAAATGCTGGTAGAGAAGGGACTTCTGCCGGCAGATAGTCATTAGAGGTTCCTTCGCTTCTAATTGCTGCAATTGGCAGGATTAGGTCTCCAAGTTTATTTTTACGCTTTAAACCACCGCATTTGCCTAAAAAAAGAACTCCTTTGGGTTTAACTGCACTAAGTAAATCTAAAATGGTTGCCGCATTCGGACTCCCCATACCAAAATTAATTATGGTAATATTTTCGGCCGATGCATTTGGCATTGCTTTGTCTTCGCCTAGAATTTCAACATTGTGCCATTCAGCGAACAGCTCAACATAGTGATTAAAATTAGTTAGAAGTATATATGGACTAAAATCAGCGAGTTCTCTGCCGGTATATCTGGTTAACCAGTTTTTTACAATTTCCTCTTTTGTTTTCATGTAGGTTTGGTCATTAAATATCAGGAATAATCTTCTACCTTTACAGGCTGTTAGAGCAATTTTATGGAAAACTTAAATTTACCAACTTATTCCTTTAAAATAAAATCTGAACTGCAAAGAAAACTAATTTTTGACAGTATTCGAAAGAAGTATGTGGTATTGACTCCGGAAGAGTGGGTCAGGCAGAATTTCATTCAGTATTTGGTGAATGAAAAGAGGTATCCGGGATCTTTAATTGCAATTGAAAAGAAAGTGGATGTTAATCTTCTTCCTCAACGAAGCGATATTGTTTTGTACAATAACAATGCACAACCTGTTATGATTGTTGAATGCAAATCGGTTAAGGTGAAGATAACTCAGGATGTCTTCAATCAAATTGCACGTTACAATATGAAACTGAGAGTTCCCTTTTTGGTTGTTACCAATGGTTTACAGCATTATTGCTGCCAAATGGATTATGGCAAAAAGAGTTTTAAATTCATTCCTGAGATTCCTGTTTATGAAAGTATTAAGGATTTGCAGGATTAATTTTTTGTAAGCTGTATTCATCCATCCATCCGTTTTTCGAGCGGATCCAATCTTTTTTATTCCCAATAATTTCAAATCCTTGTTTGGTAAACAAGCGAAGGCTGACTTCATTGGACGCTGTAATATTGCAGTACAGCTGATGAACCTGTAAAATACTAAATGCATAATTACATAAGATCTGTAATGCTTCCGAAGCAAATCCCTTGTTCTTGTTTTCTGTGTCATTTATTAAGATCCCAATCCCTGCTCTTTGGTGAAATGGATCAAAATCAAAAATATCTATTAAGCCTATCGGTGTATTTGTTTCAATTAATTCAATAACCAAGCGGAGTTGTTTGGTCTCAAAAATATCGAGATGCGACGATTCCAGATATTGTTTTAGAATAAAAATTGAAAATGGTTTTAAGGTATGACTGACTTCCCAAATAGTAGAATCATTCTCCCATTTGTAGAGAAGTTTTAAATCGGTTGGTTCAAGAGCCCGTAATCGAATACTTTTGCCTTCAAGGATTTGCATTTTAGTGTTCATTATACCATTTAATTTCCCTTGTGAAAGCATCAAGATAACCTTTTTTCGTCACTGAGGAAAGTCTGCTTTTGGCTTTTTCCAATGATGAATATTTCTGAAAAGTATATCTGGATAAACCATCGTTTCCCTTGTAAATTTGAAGGCTGTCAGTTCCTAGGTTGTTAAAGTAAGACAGAGGTCTGGTGTTTCGAAGTGCCATTACCTGAATCGTGTAGAAGTTATCTGTTTCATCAGTATTGAAATTCAATACATGTTCTCCCGAAAGAGATTTTCTTACAAAAGCATCCCAGTAGCCTCTTTTTAAAACATATCCTAAATCATTAACAGCTGCACCTTTACTTTGATATGTCCGATAGGTATAGCGGTACAATCCATTCACATCAGAGAAAACAGTAACATTCTCCAAATCAGCAAAGAAAGATAAGGGTTTAGGATTTCGAAGCGCCATTACCTGAATGGTGTAGGTTTCTTTTTCGGAATATTTCATTCCGGAATACAGCAATTGATCGTTGATTACCGTACGAACAAAAGCATCCCAATAGCCCATTCGAATCAATCTGTTCATTTCGGTGATGGCTTCCTGATACGATGTGTATTTTTTATAGGTATATCGGGTATAGCCATCGCTTCCGCGGAAAGCTTTTACATTATCCAGATTATCAAAAAAGTCTGTTTCAACGTATAGTTTCAGCGCCATTATCTGAATGGTGTAATAAGTTTCTCCGCCGGTTTGTTCTTTAATTAAATTATCGTTCGATAAAATTTTGATTTTCGAAGCTGTGAATCCTTTAGAAACAATATCCTTTTGAGCTTTAGCAGCTTTCTTATAGTCTTTGAACTTACCGTAGGTGTAGTGGTATTTTTTGTCCGGACCAATAGTCTCTTTCACACCATCAAGGGTTTCAAAAAGTTCTGGTTGTGGAGAATTAAAATTCCCTAAATCCAACGTGAATGCTAAATCACCGGAATTTAATACCTCAACTTTTGAATCTTGAGCGTTAATAATTGACTGTTTAATTAATTCATCCTTCGCCTCAATATTAATATTTTCAGGTTTTTTTGTTGGCTCGTTTTTTTTCATTTTCGGTATTGTTACCGGATTTTTTATCGGAGTCAGATTTTTACCGGGAAGAATCGTGGTACTACCAGATTCGTCTTTTGCACTTACTATATCCTTTTTAATTTCTGCCGGTACAACAGAATCAATTTTAATTTCTTCATTCACACTGATTGTATCGCCGGTAACTTCAGGAGTAATGAACTTTTTATCTTCAGGAATAGAATCTTTGCCAGGAGGAAGTGAACCAATATCTCTTAGTTTACTTTCATCCAAATCGATCAGTTCCAAAGTGTTTGGATAGTCCGGTTCGTCCTTGGTTCTCAATGTTAACGGAAGCAGTGTAATAACACTGTGATTTTCTTTGTTCGCAAATTCGGGTGGAATATTTAAAACGGTACGTAGGGTTCTGTACCCTTCAGCTACAATTTCTATATCGTATTTTTTACCGGCATCAACAATAAACAGGAATTTACCCGTTGCAGCATTTGGTGTATAAATTCCGATTACATTTCCATCTTTATTTACTGTGATTTTAGAATTTATAACTACGTCGCCGCTCGAATTGATAACTTTTCCTTTTAGTACAAATAGTCCCGCTGTATTTTCGTCAGGAGTTTTGATTAAAAAGATGTCTGTTCTTCCTAAACTCCCTTTTCTGTAGGAAGCAAAATACGCTCTTTTACCATCGGGTGTTGGAGTGTAATAAATATCATCGTCTGTTGAATTAATTGGGTAACCGACATTAACCGGTGCAGTCCAGCGACCTTTGATGTTTACACTTTTGAAAACATCCAATCCACCCATTGTTTTATGTCCGGCAGAACTAAAATATAAGGTTTTTCCATCGGGGTGAATGAAGGGAGCATCATCATCATATTCGGTATTGATAGCAGGACCAAGATTTTTTGCACGTCCCCATTTGCCGTTCGGAAGTTTGGTAACGGTGTAAACATCCATCCCGCCAAATCCGCCCGGACGATTGCTGGAAAAGAATATTGTTCTGTTATCAGCAGAAATTGAAATATGGCTTTCCTTACTTGATGAGTTAATAACAGGAGCCAGTTTTTCAGGTTTGCTCCACTCATTGCCATTCAACCTGCTTCTATAAATATCTCCGCCTTCGGATTCCCGGCTGTTAACATAGCCGGCTTTGTAAATATAAAGTTCCTGCCCATCAGCCGAAATGGAGATGGAGGCATCGTGGTCGATGGTATTTAGCTTTGCGATCCCCACCGGATCCGACCAAATTCCATTTATGCGGTGAGAGATATAGATATCTTCGAAATATTGACCGTCAGAATCAATTTTGCTTCCGGTACCGTTTCTCCTGGAAGTGAAAACCATGGTGCTTTCATCAGCAGTAACTCCCGGACTGTGTTCAGAAAATTCGGTGTTTATTTTATTTCCCAGATTGATGATGGAAATGTTTACCGGATTCTTCATCAATTCAATACCATTTTTACACATTTGAATATTGCGCTGAATATCATTTCTAAAGGATGTATTCTGAGGTGAAATAATCTGTAGTAAATCCTTGTAAACTTTTAGAGCTTCTTTAAATTGGTAATTGGCATGATATGCTTTAGCTAAATTGAAGTATACATCCATTGAAACATTGTTTTTTGAGCTGGTGTATTGAATAGCTTTTTCCAACAGGTCAACAGATTTTTCTTTTTCTGATACAATGTTCAGATAGCACAATCCTAGTTTGAAATTTAAATCAGCATTTCGGGAGGATTCATTGAGTAACTCTTTGTAAATGAGTGCTGCTTTTGAATAGTTTCGATTGTTCAGAAATTTTTCTGCGATTTGATATTGCCTTTTCGACTTAATTTTTTGCTGTTTAGGAGAAGCAAAAAGAGAGTGAGAGTTAGTTATCCCTATTAAAATAGAGATAAGAACCATAAAAAAAACCTTTAGTGCAAAAGGTGTCTTTTTGTTCAGTTTATGGGCTGTTGAACAGTTTATATGGTTTAAATTAATTAACAATAACTAAATATAGTAGATAAGGGTCAAACTCCAATAGCAAATGTAATAAAAAAGCAGAATTGTTAATAAAAACTTATAACTTTCTCTGCCATTTTTTACTTTTTGCTAAAGTAATCATTGCTGCACATTTATACTGTACAAAATAAATAATTTTGTTTGATGTTTTGAGTAATAGCCAAGGAATAGGTATAAAAAAGCCATTGAAGAAGATTCAATGGCTTTTTTATCTGTTTTATTGATACTAAACCGTTCTTTTTGTGTCGAAATTTTCTAAGTTCTCAGCAATTCTTTTCAGAAACATACCTCCAAGAGCTCCATCAACAACTCTGTGGTCATACGAGAGTGACAACACCATAATTTGGCGGATACCAATTGTATCTCCATGAGGAGTTTCAATTACCGCAGGTTTCTTTTTTATGGCGCCAACCGCTAAAATGGCTACTTCGGGTTGGTTAATAATTGGAGTTCCAGTTGTACTGCCAAATGCACCAAGGTTGGTGATGGTAAACGTACTGCCTTTTATTTCGTCGGGCTGCAGTTTGTTGTTTCTTGCCCGCTCAGCAAGGTCATTCACTTTTGTTGTAATACCTATCAGATTTAATTCATCGGTTGCTTTAATAACCGGAACAATTAAGTTACCGCTCGGAAGAGCCGTTGCCATTCCGATATTGATGTATTTTTTACGAATAATCCGATCACCGTCAACAGAAACATTAACCATGGGATAATCTTTTAAAGCACTGGTAACCGCTTCAACAAAAATAGGAGTGAAGGTTAATTTTTGATTTTCTTTTTTCAGAAATTCATCTTTCACTTTATTTCTCCAATTTACCAAACCGGTAACATCTACATCAATAAAGGAAGTAACGTGAGGAGAGGTCTGTTTTGAACTGAGCATGTACTGGGCAATGAGTTTACGCATGCGATCCATTTCAATGATCTCAACATTTTCGCCTTCGTAGCTTTTGTGAGCAGTAACAGCAACGGAACCCGAACCAATTGGAGCAACAATCGGTTCTGCAGGAATAATTTTGGTTGGTTGTGATTTTTTATCTTCCAGATATTGAAGAATATCTCTTTTAGTGATTCTGCCGGCTTCTCCTGTACCTGGAATTTGGTTTAATTCATCGGTAGTGATATTTTCAGTTCTGGCAATTGTTCTCACCAATGGAGAAATAAAAGTGCCGCCTTCGGTTTTACTGCTGATTTGAGGAGCTATTGTTTCTAGGAGAACAGGTGCCGCAAAATCTTCTGATATTGGTTCCTGTTCTTTCTGTACAGGGCTTTCTTCTGTATTTTCAGTATTTGCTTCTTCTCCTTCGGTTGCAATAATGGCAACCACATCGCCCACTTGAGGAGTGTCACCTTCATTAAAAAGGAATTTTACGATTTTACCTGCTTTCGGAGCCGGGATTTCTGAATCGACTTTATCGGTAGCAATTTCCATGATGGAATCTTCTTCCTCAACAAAATCGCCAATTTTTTTAAGGAATTGAGTAATTGTTGCTTCTGTGATTCCTTCACCCATTGCGGGAATCAGGATTTCTATTTTAGCCATGTTAGCGTTGTGTTTTTTTGATTGTGTTTATTTAGTCTAAATACTACACGAAATTAATAAAATTACAGAAACGGACAAACACATCCGAAAAGGGATTGTTGCAAGTTACAAGTATCAAGCTTCAAGTAATAAGTATTCAATAATCTTGTTCTTGAATTACGGAACTCCGAACTTTATCTAATTACTAATTATTAAGTGCTTACTGTAAATTTTGATCGAAAAGGGTTCTGTGTAATATTGATCTTCCCAATGTAATTTCGTCGGTATACTCCAATTCATCGCCAATGGAAACGCCTCGTGCAATGGTTGTTATTGGTACTTTAAATTTGTTTAGTTTTTTATAAAGGTAAAAGTTGGTTGTATCTCCTTCCATGGTGGTGCTTAAAGCTAAAATAATCTCCTTTGCCTTGCCTTCGCTTACTTTCTGAATTAATGGTTCAATTTTCAGATCACTGGGACCAATTCCATCCATAGGGGAAATGATTCCACCCAATACATGGTAAATTCCATTGAATTGCTGTGTTCTTTCAATTGACATTACATCGCGGATGCTTTCTACCACACAAATGGTTTCATGATCGCGCTTTGGGTTGGCACAAATGTCGCACAAAGAAGTGTCCGAAATGTTGAAGCAGGAATTGCAATGCTTAATTTCGTTGCGCAATTGGATGATGGAAGAACCGAAAAGATTTACATCTTCCTTGGGTTGGTTCAGTAAATGCAAAACAAGGCGCAATGCTGTTTTTCGTCCTATGCCCGGAAGTTTTGAAAACTCAGAAACAGCATTCTCAAGAAGCTTGGAAGGGAAATTGGTGTAACTCATTTTTACGATCGATTCTTTAGTCTACCCCAAAAGTAACAATTTAGAATTGAATTTAAACCTGAGAGGTTTTCGAAACCTCTTAGGTTTGTGTATTTTTGATCTGCATTTTAAAATTCAGCCTGTGTCACCAGTTTCTATTCTGCTAGTTGTTGTTGGGTATTTTTCCCTTCTGTTAGTTATATCATATTTTACAGGCCGTAAGGCCGATAACAAAGGATTCTTTGTTGGCAACAAACAATCGCCTTGGTATGTGGTTGCGTTTGGTATGTTGGGAGCATCGCTTTCCGGCGTTACTTTCATCTCGGTTCCGGGTTGGGTCAAGTCCATCGATTTTACCTACATGCAGATGGTGTTTGGTTACATGCTGGGGTATGTAGTTGTGGCAAATATTCTGCTGCCGCTTTATTACAAGTTAAATCTCACCTCAATTTATTCCTATTTGGACGGTCGGTTTGGTAAAAATTCCTACAAAACCGGAGCCTCTTTCTTTTTACTATCCAGAACCATTGGAGCTTCGTTTCGATTGTTTTTAATGGCAAATGTGCTGCAGATAACTGTTTTTGATGCCTGGAATGTACCGTTTTTTGTAACTGTTTCAATTACCATATTGCTGATTTGGCTGTACACCTTTAAGGGAGGAATAAAAACAATTGTCTGGACCGACACACTTCAAACTCTTTTTATGCTTTTGGCGGTAGGCATCAGTATTTACCTGATAATGGATCAGCTGAATATGGATATTACCGGTTTAGCCAATACCATCAGCGAAAGCGATTATTCAAGAGTGTTTGAGTTTGGAGACTGGCAAAGCAAGCAGAACTTTTTTAAACAATTCTTTACCGGAGCTTTCATTACCATTGTAATGACAGGATTGGATCAGGACATGATGCAGAAAAACCTGAGTTGTAAAAATCTGGGCGAAGCCAAAAAGAACATGTATTGGTATGGTTTTGCTTTTATTCCGGCAAACTTATTGTTTCTGATTTTGGGTGCTTTGCTGCTGATTTTTGCCCAACACCAAGGCATTGCAATTCCTGAAAGGGGAGATGATCTGTTCCCGATATTGGCAACGCAGCATTTGGGGCCAGTGGTTAGCTTGTTCTTTTTAATTGGGCTGATGGCTGCTGCTTATTCGAGCGCCGATTCGGCTTTAACATCACTAACCACATCTTTTACGGTTGATATTTTAGGTGCTGACGAAAATGATGAGGCGCAGACCAAAAAGTTAAGATTTAGATCGCATCTGTTGTTTTCCCTGTTGCTGCTTGTTGTGATATTGATATTTCGTGCCATTAACGACGATTCGGTAATTGCCGCCATTTTCACCATTGCGGGCTACACCTACGGTCCATTGTTGGGATTGTATGCTTTTGGCTTGTTTACCAAACTGAAAGTGAAAGATAATTTGGTACCTGTTGTTGCCATTTTATCACCGATCATCTGTTACATCCTAAAAGATAATTCGATGGATTGGTTTGGAATTGCCATCGGGTTTGAGTTGCTGATGATTAACGGGGCGTTAACCTTTCTGGGATTGTGGTTGGTGCGTAGTAAATAATTTATTTTTCTCTGTTGCCCCAGCTAAAGCAGGGGACAAGGATTGATATAGCATCATCCTAATCCTTCTCCTTTAGGAGCTACTCTTTAATACACAAATATTCGCTTTCCCAGTCAATAGTTTGATTGTAAACATAAGCACTCCTCTGTTCTTCGAACATCTCCCCTTAAAATGGGAAAATCGTTCACAAACAGAATCTTCCCTTTTTGAGGGTACCGTAACGAAGTGAAGATCGTGAACGCAATTTGAAATAATATTGTGAACAAAGTGCCGATAGGCGAAAGGGTGTTAATTCTTGATATGATCCTTTTTATACATCTTGTTGCTCTTGATTTTTTCAACCAACAAGATGTGTATAAAGAGTAGCTCCTGAATGAGAAGAGAAGATAGCTTCGTTTTTTTCAAAAGGATTGTCAAAACTCCCTCTCCCACGCTGGTGCGCGATTGTATCGCGTCCCTTAATATTATAAAGTTAGTACCACACGATACAATCGTGCGGTAGAGGTGTAGCTGTCATGTTGAGCCTGTCGAAACATCTCCTATTAATGAATGGATTCTTCGGCTACGCTCAGAATGACAATGATTTGGTCTTTTTTCTTTGTCCCCTGCTTCAGCTGGGGCATTTCAAGAAAAGCAAATCAAAACCTCTTGATCAAATTCAAATACAGTCGGGAATAATTCTGCGAAGACTCGAATGTTCCTTCGTAATTGGCCGAGAAAGAGAGTTTTTTATTGATTCGCCACGATATGTTTGCTTCCCCAATGTGCTGAATCAATTCATTATTGTTGAATTTGTACTGGTAATTCACATAGCTGTAGTTGAGACCTGCAAATAGTTTTCCCGGAATAATATCGCGCGTTAGTCTTAGTTTGTAAATTATTCCATCCAGATAATGAGTCTGCAAAACGGAGGTTGACAGGGTGGCATTGCTGTTAATTCCCGGAACGTTGCGGTATGATACAAAGGCATACAGGTTTTTTGAATCTTCCACTTCGCTTTTACGGGAACGATGGCCGACATTTGCCCCCATCGAAATTCGATTTGTTGGCCGGTAGTTCACCCGAAAGCGAATTCCCTGACGGGTTTCGTTTTCCAGTATCTGAAAGTCAAGGCTTTTAAAGGTTTCGTAGTACACCACATTCTTGCGTCTGTCGAGCGAACCCGTAAGAGAAAGTTGTTTGGATACCCGATATCGCAAAGAAAGATACATGCTGGTGAGGTCGAAGGTGTTTTTCGAAACTTCCTCTTCCAATTTGTACAGGTCAACTTCGAAAGAGGCAAACAGGAACAGGTTTTTTAAAAGCGAATTGCTGTGCTGATAGTAGGCAAACCGTCTGTCGGTATTCGATTTGTATTTTTGTTCGAAAAACGACACCGTATTTTGCATGCTTCCCACTTTGGTTTTCATGCTGTGTTCCAGGTATCCGCCAAACTGCATCAAGTCAAAATTGAAGGAATAGTTTTCGTAATCGGGCCTCGAGCCTGCAATAGCTCCCAGCGAGAAATTGCCAATTTTTTTTTCTACCTGTACACCATCAACAGCGCCAATGTTCGAAACTTTCCGATTTATTTTTCGCCCCAACCAAATGCTTGTGCTCTGGTTGGCATCGTAACAAATGGCCAGATTGTAAATTTTAAGTGCATTAAAAATATCCGATTTTACCTCATCCCACTCGCCCGAATTGTGCGAAAAGCGAATGTAGGTTTCGGCTGAAAATTTCGAATTGTCGATGTTTTTGGCATTCATTGATAAGCTGTAACGCATCCGGTGATTACTGCCTCCCGATGAGCTGGACAGGTTGGAATAGGACGAAGCTGAAATTTTACCACGGATTTGTTCCTCCCGGTTCAATTCCTGTTTGGTTCTGGGTGCTGGTGTTGTTTTTTCAACAATCTCAGTATTATATTCGGGATCTTCAGTCAGAATAATATCTTTTTCGGGTGTTTTTTTAGCTGTAGGAAAGGCAATAATTTTATCGCCTTTGGCAAGCTTGATATCTCCAACTGCCATTCCAATTACCGATATCGACGATTTGTTGTTCACCACTAATACGGGAACGAAATCAGAATCCTTTTTCACATACAGCGTATCGCCAACGGAAATTGATTCGGTATTTGAGAATTTCGCATAGGTGTTTTGTGAGCTTTTGTAGGAGATTTCACCTTCCAAAAACTTTTCCTGTGCCCGAAGCGGGGTGCTTAGGCAAAGCAAAATAATTACGACAATTGCTGGTAAAGTTCTCATTTTTATCTCTGTTTAGCTCTATTAATCATCTTTTTGATATCACCTTACAACCAGGTTTGTTCTTTATGCTTTTGCGAGGGTTAATCCTCTCTTCCATCTGGATGACAGGACAAACAAGAGGTGCTGTTGTACACGTAGTTGTTTACATCACTGTGATGTCTGTCGGTATCGGATTGGTTGTGTTCATGACAGGTAATGCACGAAAAAACAGCATAATTGCTTGTGTTGGTATGACAATCGGCACATGAATTCCACTCATCGCGGTGTTTTCCGCTGTAAATTGGGAAATACTGTCCGTCGTGGTCGAAAGTGGAAGGCTCCCAGGCATTTTCGGTATGGCAATCGGTACATTCCGTTGGGAAATTAGCTGCTTGATGAGCAGGATCAGCAGTTTGATTGTAATCCGCAGAATGACAACCAAAGCAAGTGTTTGGTGTGTTCACATAGCTTCCCTGATGGCAGGCAAAACAATCTGTTGCAATTTTTGTATGCGCTCCTTGTATCACATAAAAACCGTCGTGATCGAAATTGGCAGGTTCCCATGCATTTTGAGAATGGCAGGTTACGCAATCAGTAGAGAATCCTGAGGTGCTGTGCGCCGGATCCGAAGTTTGATTGTAGTCGGCCTGATGACAACCAACACAGGTGTTTGGCGTGTTGTCGTACGATCCTTGATGACAGGCAAAACAATCTGCTGCAATTTTGGTATGTGCTCCCTCAATCACATAAAAATCGTTGTGATCGAAATTTGCTGGTTCCCAAACATCCTGCGAATGACAGGTTTCACAATCGGTAGAGAAACCCGATGTGCTGTGCACCGGATCTGAAGTTTGATTGTAGTCGGCCTGATGACAACCAACACAGGTATTTGGTGTGTTGGAATAGGAGCCTTCGTGACAGGCAAAACAATCTGTTGCAATTCTGTTGTGTGCTCCCTGTATCACATAGTAATCGTTGTGCGTATCGAAACTGGCAGGTTTCCAACCTGGTTTGGTTGTATGGCACAATTCACAATTTTGCGGCAAGCCGGCCGATACATGGTTAGGGGTGGTGCTGGCATTGTAATCAGCCTGATGACATGAAAAACAATCGGTGGACAGCGATGAGTAATTGTTGTTTGTGTGACATTGGAAACAATCGCTAATGGCATGACCATCTGTTAAAGGGAAAAAATCGTGGTTGAAACCTCCCGATGACCATTGGAAAGCACCCATTTCATGACAATCTTCGCAGTTGGTAGAATAATTACCGGTTACATGGTTTGGTTCAGTAGCCGCCATATAATCTTTTCTGTGACAGTTGATACATTCAACCTGTAAAGGCTCGAATTGTGCAAAATTATTGGAGGTATGGCAGTCGAAACAATCGGCTGTGGCATGAGCACCAACAAGCGGGAAGCTGGTTTGCTGATGAATTTCGGAGATATTGGTCACCAGCCACGATTGTGTTGTGTGACACAGCATACAATCCGAACCCAGCGTGCCGGTATGCACATCGGTATGACATTGCATGCATTCGCTTTTAGCTTCGGAAAATACCAAATTGGTATGGCACGACTTACAGTCTGTGGCTTTATGCTGACCTTCGAGCAGAAAATTCGTTTTGGCATGATCGAAAGAAAATGTTTCTGGGTTCACCACCCATCCTTCCTGAGTATGACAGGTTGCACAATCTATTTTCATGTCTTTTCCGTGAGGTGATTGGGAAAAGACATTGAGCGAAAATGATAAAATCAAGATTATTGATGACAAGTAGCGCATGAGAAATCTTTAAATTTATATTGTGTATAAAAAGTTTGATTCATTTCCAGAGGTTTGTGACATGCATTACAATCAATAACAGCATGTTTTCCTTCCAGTTTAAAGTCAGTTTTATCATGATTAAAATTGGCAATTTTCCAATCATCATGATGGTGGCAGTTTAAACAGTTGGTTGTGCCTTTTTTCTCGAATTGCTTCTGATGTTCATCCTGATGGCAACTTAGGCACTCCTGATCGAAACCAGTAAATTTTTGAATGGCTTCGCCTTGATTGTTCTTAGTAAAATGACAGGCGCGGCAATCTTGTTTAGTGTGCGCGCCCTTTAATTTAAAGGCGGTTAAATTGTGATCGAATTCGATTTGGTTCCATGTATTTTCCTGATGACAGGCAGTACAGTTTTGGTTTGGATAAAATCCATCGCTAATGATATTCTTGTGTATGTTTTCATGGCAATCGACACATGTTTTGCCAATGTTTCGGAACTGCCATTTTTCATTTTGCTGATGACAGGCAAAGCAAGGAGTCGCCAAATGGGCTCCCCGCAAAGGAAACTGACTCTTGTTGTGTTGATCGATGGAATAACTCGAGCCTGCAAATCCGTTTACACTATGGCAATTCTTGCAATCCGGCGAAAGTTTCTTTGCTGTAAATTGTCCTTGGTGATAATCCTGATGGCAATTGGAGCACCTGTTGTGTGCAATGGGTGTGGTGTATGAGCCTTTGTGGCAGCTTTTGCAATCTACATTCCTGTGTTTTCCGCTTAATTTGAAATTAGTACTGTTGTGGTCGAAATTACTCAGTGCAGTTACGCTTCTAAATGAGTTTACTGTATGGCAATCGGTGCAATTGGGGCCGAATTTGTTGTTGTGAACATCGGTATGGCAGGAGGTGCAGGAATTGAATTTGATGCCGGCAAAATGCTGAAACTTCTCGTTGTTTTTTATCTCTGTCTGATGGCATTTTTCGCAGTCCACATTCTCATGTTTACCCAGTAAAGGGAATTGGGTGCTTTTATGATTGAAATTTGAAGCAGGCACAAACTGATTCTGATCATGACAATCATTACAGCTGGACGAAAGTGTTTGCTGATGAACATCAGTGTGGCAAACGGCACATTTGGGTTCCAGTCCCAGATAGGAATAGTCCTTTTTGGCAATTTGTTTATTCGTAATGAATTTGCTTTGGTGGCATTCTTTACAATCCAGTTTCTGATGTGCACCCTGTAGTTCGTAACCCGTTAAATCATGCTTAAAAGTATTTTTATCGAAGCGGATCATTTCAAATTTTCGCCCATGATGATCGCTGTGACATTCAACACACTCTTTTCCCTTAATTTCGCCCGAAGCGTGATAGCCTTTGTTCGAAACAATGCGTTCATTAAGTAATGTATGGCAATCCAAACACTTGCTGTTACTTACCTTTTCGCCAATAACATGACACTGGGTGCAATTCGAAAGACCTTCCAAATTGGCATGTGCTTTTGACAAATCACCCGGCGACAATTGAGCAAGGACAACTTGTGAAACAAGCAAGAGTAATATGATGAGGGAATATCTGTGCATTTGTTTTATTAATGATGAGTTGTCAATTAAGAGTTATGAATTATAAGTTAGGAGTGAAATTCATCATTCATAATTTGTTCGACCTTTCGACTTTTCAAGACTCTTCCAGATTTTATTTGTCAGTGTTTTAGCATTGCATCGCCAAATTTCCTGGTGATTTGTATGCCTGAGTTTTTCAGGAATTGAGAGGGTAATTCGCCACCGGCAAAAATGTAGACCAGATCGTTATCAAGGGCAATTTTATCTTCCGAATCAGTAATCGAAAGTATAAGAGAATTTTCCTGTATCAGATCGATATTGGAATTGTAGACCACGTTTATTTTGTTCTGAGCGATTGCATCTTGAATTCGCTCACTGTTTTTAGGTTTTAGGCGGTTAAAAGAATTATTTCGGTACGATAAGGTTACCTTGTTTTGATCTGCCAAAAGCAGAGCCGATTCAATGGCCGAATCGCCGCCGCCAACCACCAAAATATTCTTGTTGGAGATGTTTTCGGGCTCGAGTAATCGGTAGGCTACCTTTTCCAGCTGTTCACCATTTACATTCAGCTTGCGCGGACTACCGCGCCGGCCAATGCTGATTAGTACTGTCTGAGAGGTATATTCTTCTCCGTTTTTTGTACGAATACTAAAAAACTCGTGCTTCTTTTCTATCGATTCAACCTTTGTATTTTCGCTTACGCTGATTTCATTTTTGTTCATTACGTCTCCCCACAGTTCGAGCAATTCTGTTTTGCTGGTTTCGTACAATTTCACTTTTCCGTAAAGAGGAAGATCCATAGGGGAGGTCATTACAATTTTCGATCGAGGGAAAGAAAAAACTGTTCCGCCCAGACTATCCTGTTCCAGAGTGATGAACTTCAGATTGTTCTTTTTTGCCATTAAGGATGCCGATATTCCTGCGGGTCCTGCTCCAACAATGAGTACATCATATTTCGCTTTGCTGTTTTTTTTGATGCAGGAAGTCAGATTCTCGATTGCCTGCCTGCCTTGCTCAACTGCATTTCTTATCAGTCCCATACCACCCAATTCGCCGGCAATAAAAATGCCCGGCACATTGGTTTCAAAATTCTGATCGACATGAGGCAATTCTACGCCACGTTTTTCGGTACCAATACACAAGCTGATTGCCTGAGTAGGACAGGCATGAAAACATGCACCATGCCCAATACACTGTGATGCGTTAATTACGGTAGCTTTTCCGTTTCGGATTCCTAAAATATCTTTCTCGGGACAAACCGTTATGCAGGCGCCGCTCTTTATGCAGGAATGCTGATCGACTACCGGATGGAGTGATACCGGTTCGTACAATCCGTCGGCTTTGGCTTGCGTAATTTTTTGCTCAACAATGCGCGATTCTCTTTTTTGCTTTCGGATGTAAATGAACACAACCAACAAACAAAGCAAGAAAACCGAGCCGTAAATTATTATCTCTTCCAGCAACAAATCCATTTTATATAGAATGTTTTTTAATAAGTTTCTCTTATCCATCTTATGAAGAAAGATATTGGAGTTTTATTTGAGTATATCAATCTCATTTCTCACAGCTGGAATCTCATATCTATTAATATCAGAATATCCATTTGTATCCAAAAATGATGGTAACTGCTACATGAATGAGTAAAATAACCAACATCACCAGTGCAAAAGGCAGATGGGCAACATGCCAGTATTTAAAAAGCTTTTGCATGTAGTTCAGTCGATCAATCTTACGGTTCAAAGTAATTTCATGAATCACCAAACGCTTAATTTTTTTCCGTTCGGCTTGGGAGAGTTTGTTTCGTTTCAGTTCAGAATCTATTTTTTTATAGGTCTTTCTATCTTTTGCCATTTTTCTTAGTAATCGGAACAGAAGCAAACCTGAATTGTTATCAGAATTTCCGGCTACCGATGCCACAATAATTTGATGGCTTTCTTCATTCAAATTGTACTCTTTCTTCAGCAGTGCACCAACGTCAGTTTTTGTATCTCTTACTTCTAATAAACTCAATTCCCGGCCTTCTATTGTTCTGGGAATTTGAATATAGATGAATCGCCCAATAATACCGCTAATAACAACTGCCACCATACTCCAAAACGAAATGGAGACAATTCCTCCAAATTTAAAGGCTGTATGAAAGAGAATCAAAACAGGTCCGAGCGAACACAGGAAAATATGAAATTCGAGCCAGTATTTTAGAATTCCAATTCTCGAAAAACGCGCAATTCGTTTTCTAACCATATACATAAACACACCTATAATAATCAGCAGCGAACCAATAATTCCCAAACCATGCCCAACAATACCACTTGGTTTCAATATTTGATGATCGGGATGATAGAAACGCTCCTCAACATTCAGATGATAGTAGGTGAATCCATAGTAGCAAAGAACTGCAATTGCAATTAAAACAATCAGTACAAATAAGACTAAGGATAGAACATGTATAAATCTCGACATAGGTATGGTTTTAGATGAATTTACGGAATTCGGATTAAAATATTGTTGGGCATCAGTAATTTAGATAGCGTCTATTTCTAAATAAGATTATAAGGTCAAGAAGTGAAAGGGGATATGAATGAGGTGGGGCATGCCGTGGCATATCTTGAAAATTACAGTCATGCTGATCAATTTTGAGATTACTAAGCAGCATTCCCAGTTTTTACTATATTTGTTTTTCTTACTAAAAACAGATAGATATGAAACGTCCATGCCAAGGTGTTTTTGACATTGAGGGATAATTATTCCAGCATGGTAAGTTCCATATGGCAAATTAAAAACAAATTATAAATCATATGAAGTATAGCTTATTAGCCTTGTGTTTTGCCTTTTTGGTTTCATGTTCGGGTTCCGATGATGAAAAAGATTACAGGGCAGAGAATGAAGAAGAGATTGCAGCTTATGTGCTCGCAAACAATTTAACTGCAGAAAAAACTGCATCGGGTCTGTATTACGTAATTGAGGAGGAGGGTACAGGAGCCGCAATTACAAGTACTTCTAATGTAACAGTTACCTACAAAGGTTATTATGCCAACGGTACGGTTTTCGATGATAGTAAAGGGAATTTAGTTTCCTTCAATTTACAAGGTGTTATTCCTGGTTGGACCGAAGGACTTACCCATTTTAAAGAAGGCGGTAAAGGAATGTTATTAATACCTGCCCATTTAGGATATGGCAGTAAAGATTACAATGGTATTCCCGGAGGATCTGTACTGATTTTTGAAATTGAGGTATATACTCCTGAAATGATTGCTGCAAAGAATGATGAAGATATACTGGCTTATTTGGAAGCAAACAGCATAAGTGCAACCAAAAGCGATTCAGGTTTGTATTATACAATTGAAGAGGAAGGAACAGGAGCACAGCCAACAGGTACGTCGAATGTAACTGTGGCCTACAAAGGCTATTTTTTGAGTGGATCTGTTTTTGATGAAAGTAGTTCTGCTGGAGTTTCTTTTGGATTGGATGAGGTAATTAAAGGTTGGAAAGAAGGTATTACCTATTTTAAAGAGGGAGGTAAGGGAAAGTTGTTTGTTCCTGCAGCCTTGGCTTATGGTAGCTATAACTATTCAAAAATCCCTGGGGGATCAGTCCTTATTTTTGATATCCATTTGATCTCTGTAAACTAAACGGGAACCAAACTCCATTCGATTCTATGAAGATAAAGGATGCCAATCAGGTAATTGATATTGTATCGAAGTACATCGATCTTTCGGTTGTTCCATTTGGACAGGACAAAAGGTCGGTTGTTCGTGTAGATACCCGTCAGCCAATGTATGGCGGCAATGGCATTGTTTACCTCTTGCAGATGTTTGATGCGGATGAGTTGATTAATAACAGGATTGGTTGTTTTATGGTCTTTTTAAACAAGTACGATCAGGCTGGATTTCACGATCACGGCCCCAGAGGAGAAGAAGAAATTTATGTAGTGATGCATGGCGAAGGAGAGTATTCCGATAAGGCAGGTGAATACGGCAAAGTGAGAACCCATAAAATCACGAAAGGAAGCATCACAGCAGTAAGCAATGAGGGATTTCACTCTGTGCAAAACACCACCGACGAGCCACTCATCATTTTTGTGATTACTACGAATAAGGCATAAGTAAATACTTTTATTATATAGAAAAGGACCCCCAACAGGTTCCTTTTTTGTTCTTTTGCTCAAGCCACAAGGCTTTTACTTTTCTCCTTAGATGAGAAAAGTAAACTGCCGAACAAAGTGAAACCATGAGTACCAAAATAATATTTCAAGAATAAAAGAATCAAGTCAGCCTGATCCTTGTCATTTCTGTGTGGTTGCATTGTGGCAAGCCTTACGGCAGGCTGACAAAGCACGCTCAGATTATAGGAGTTACTTGTTTAGGAGTATTGCAGAAGCCCGTCCAGTTTGAGGACTATTATAAAAAATTGAAAAAGAGCCTCACCTAAGCGAAGCTCTTTAAACTTTGAAATATATTTATTTTATGCCTCCACCTCTTCTGGCTCGGTATTGTATTTTTTGTAATTGAAGTAAGCAGTTAAACTTAGAATCAGAACAATTGCAACGGTGTAGTACACCCAGGTTGGCACCGGAACAGGATCGCCTTTTGCGTACGAATGCATACCTGCCAAATAGTAGTTCACACCAAAATAAGTCATTAAGATTGAGCTGTAGCCCCAAACCGAAGCAATATTAAAGGAGTAAACCGATTTTAAGCCGGGAATAAAACGCATGTGCAATATAAAGCTGTATACCAAAACACTTACCAGTGCCCAAGTTTCTTTTGGATCCCAACCCCAATAGCGGCCCCACGATTCGTTGGCCCAAATACCACCCAGAAAAGTTCCGATGGTCAGGAAATACAAGCCGATGGTCATAGTCATTTCACTAATCCGGCTAAGATCTGTTACAGTGCTTTTAATTCTATCAATGTTATTCTTATTCTGTAAATTGAACAGGAAGAGGTTGATCATTCCTAAAATTGCCGCCAGAGCAAGAAATCCGTAACTGGCAGTAATAATGGCTACGTGAATGGTTAGCCAGTACGATTTAAGAACCGGAACCAAATTGGTAACCTCTGGATTCATCCAGCTTAAATGCGCAACAAAAAGAGTTAAACCTGCAAGAATAGATGTTGCAGCTAAGGCAAAATCCGATTTCTTCACAAATATAAATCCTGAAAGTAAACAAGCCCATGCCACATAAGTCATCGATTCAAAACCGTTGCTCCAGGGGGCATGACCGGAAATATACCATCTGGCAGCCAATCCGGTTGTGTGTAAGATAAAGCCAATTCCTAATATCAGTATGGCTGCACGCATAATCCACTTTACCGAAAATTTCGGGTTGATAATCTGGATCACCAGAAACACAACTAAAAAGAAACCAATTAATAAATAGTAGGGGAATAACCTTTTAAAGATATTGGTATTGTTGTATAGAATCTCAATTTTTTGTTTGGTAGGCGATGGAATTACATTTTGGGCAAAACGGTTTTGATAGGTTTTTATTCCTGCAATATAATTGTCTGCATTTGTAAAATCGCCGCTGTTTAAGGCTTGTCCCAGCAGCAACATTGATTTTTTTACAAACAAAGAATCATCGCCGGAAAAAGCCAGTTCAGCAGTAGGATTGTACCAGGCATGCATGTCATCGTTCGGATCAGGGAATATTTTTAAGAATTCACCAGTAAACACCATATAGCTGATGTTAACCCTTTCGTCAACCGAAATAATTTCCTTATCGTAACCTGTGCGCTGCGATGGTTTTCTTGAATAAGCATCCTGTACTTTCTTCGAAAGTTTGTACTGTCCTTGTTGGTCTAAAAAGTGTCCGAACGATCCGTATTTGCCCGAAATGCCAAGTTCCTTAGCCAATTCCGAATTCCCAACCTTAATCATGGCAACCGTTTGCCACTGTTGTGGATTTACAATCATGCTAAGAAAAACCTGCTCGGCAGTATATCCCTGAAACTTGCTTTTCTTTGTGATTTTACGAATCACCTCGCTGGCCATGGTATTAATGGGTTCGAAACGACCGCCGTTATCTTGCACTAACAATGCTCCAAAATCCTGCGATTGCTTTAATGGAACAATAGGTAATATTTCATTTTGTGCCGAAGCAGGACACAGACTGCCTGCAATCAGGAAAGCCGTTACGGCAATAACTTTCATACTTTTCGATTTTGCCCCCAATGCTTTAAAACGGGTAGCCGGACTAATCAGTGACCAGGCCATACCCAGCATAAGGATAAAATAACCAAAGTAGGTAATTCTCATTCCCCACTGGTCGTGATTTACCGAAAGAACAGTTCCTTTTTCGTCCGTATCATACGATGCCTGAAAGAATCTGAATCCTTTGTATTTTAGAATGTTATTCATGAAAATACGATGGTTTTGTTCAATCCCTTTTTCATTATCCACAAGAGTAACTTCACTTGCAAATGATGATGGGCTGTTTGAGCCAGGATATCGGTCTAAGATAAATTTGTTTAGTTTCAGAGAAAATGGAATTTCAATTGTTTTTGGACCGTAAGCTACTGCAACATCAATACCGTTTATCATCAAATTACTGGGTACGCCAACATAATTACTTGATCCTTTCACAATCATTTCCTTTTGCTCATTTCCACTTTTCACATCAAATACCAATACCGTAGGGGCATTCTTATCTCCGCCTTGTATGTATTTGTAAATTGCTGCAGGGAAAAAGTTTTTGATTACTATTTTGGTGCCGTTTAAATCGTATAATTTCTTAGGGAATACCACGTGCCATTTATTAGCTTCCATTGGAATTGGATCTCCGCCCATCATACTTACTTCCGAAAATTCAAAGGGAGAAATTATTCTTAAACTATCCGAGTAATCGAAAACAATAGTATTTGCATTGGGACTACCTCCAAATGCGATAAGATTAGCACCTATGTTTTTTTGTTCGCTGTAAGCTATAGTAAAATTCTGCATTCCTGCCATTCCAGTAGAACCAACCGCAACCATCTCAATAATGGGTGTGCCATTCGGGTCCTGTGCAATGGTCGATTGAGCATTGGGAATCATTGTTTTAAGTGATACCTCAACATTTTTATTGTCGATATTCAAATCATCACTAAATTTAGTTGTCTTTACCGATGAAACAGTAATTTTTTCGCTTAATTGACTGATCTTACTATTGGTTCGTGCCTGAATATTGATGTAGGAACTCATCGTGGTAATCTGATTGGTTGATTGCCCTTCGCGAATGTGCATATTGCCCTCGTAACCAATATATCGGGTAATCCCCGAGCCTATGAAAATGATAATGAAGGCTGCATGAAACAGGAATATAGACCACTTCTCTTTTTTGTAAAGCTTGTATCTGAAAATATTTACAACCAAATTAATGGTTAGTAAAAGTAACATTAACTCGAACCACCAGGCATCATAAACCAATACACGGGCAGCTGAAGTGCCAAAATCATTCTCTATAAAGGTTGCTGTTCCAATTGAGAAAGCAAATAAAATGATGAGTACTCCCATCATTTGCATTGAGAATAGGAAATTCAGAAACTTATTCATTTTTGATAGAAATTTAATTCGTTTAAAGAATTTTATTGAAATTCGGATGAAAGCCTTATGTTTCGTCAGTTTCCGAATATGAGAGTTCAAGGTACGCTTTTCTTTATAATTTCAAAATAGCTCAAGTTACACTTGCCATTTGCATTACAAACTATTTTTTCATGCAAACATGTAACTTGTTGTAAGTAAGTAAATCTCTTTTTTGTCTTGTGACATTTATCTTTAATAAGGCAGATAAATGTCTGTTTTGATTGCGTAAACTCTTCAAGACTTTACAGTCAGATTCTGTAAGAAATTAGAATATACAAAAAACGCCGTTTCGATTTGAAACGGCGTTTTTTGTATGCTTGTAGCTAAAATATTATCCTTCAATTTTATGAAGAACCATTTTTTTGGCAACTTCAATTGCTTTTTCCAGTCCCTGAGGATCTTTACCGCCAGCTGAAGCAAAGAATGGTTGTCCGCCACCGCCGCCTTTTATTTCTTTGGCAGCTTCACGAATAATAGCTCCGGCATTCAAATCGTATTCTTTTACCAGATTATCCGAGAACATGATGGTAATGTTTGCTTTTCCATCCAAATCGGCACCCGAAATAAACACAAGATTATCAACTTCTCCTTTTAGTTGAAATGCGATATCTTTAATGTCACCCGCGCTGGCAACAGCAATTGATTCGGCAATAATATTAACATTATTCGTTACCGAGATATTTCCTTTCAAATCATTCTTAACGATTTTCAAACGGTCTTTTATGAAACCATCCAAATCTTTTTTCAAACCTGAATTCTCATTCATCAAATCAGTAATGTTCTTAATCAGATTCTGATTTGATTTAAAAATGCGTTCAATCTCCTTTAAGGTATTCAACTTATCGTTGATAAATTGTTCTGCTTTTACAGCAGTAATTGCTTCAATTCTTCTAACACCGGCAGCAATTGCACTTTCCGATGTAATTTTAAAATACCCGATTTGACCAGTAGCATTCACATGTGTTCCTCCACAAAGCTCAACTGAATCATTAAATTTAATAACACGAACCAAATCGCCGTATTTTTCACCAAATAAAGCCATTGCACCAAGATTTACAGCCTCAGTCATTGGTATGTTATTCTTTATTTCGATAGAGATGTTCTCACGAATTTTAGCATTCACAATTTCTTCTACCTTGGCAATTTCTTCCTCGGTTAGTTTCTGAAAATGCGAAAAATCAAAACGCAAATGATCAGCATTTACAAGAGATCCTTTTTGTTCCACATGCTCGCCCAATACTTCGCGGAGTGCGTGATGCATTAGGTGAGTTGCTGTATGGTTATTTGCAATTAAAGTTCTTTTGCTTTCGCTGACTACAGCCTTAAATACTACAGTTGGATCTTTTGGTAATTCTTTTGTAAAATGAACAATTAATCCATGTTCCTTTTTTGTATCTACAATAGAGATTTTTTCTCCATTCGCTTCAATGTATCCGGTATCTCCAACTTGTCCGCCGCTTTCACCATAAAAGGGAGTAATGTTGAAAACCATTTGATACTGGTCTTTATCTTTCGAAGAAATTTTACGGTAACGGGTAATTCTTACCTCAGTAGTCAGGTAATCGTAACCAACAAATTCTTCTACATCATCTTTTAAAATCTCAATCCAATCGCCGGTATCAACAGATGTTGCTGAACGGGAACGATTTTTCTGAGCTTCCATTTCTTCGTTAAATTCTTTGCGGTTGATAACCAAATCGTTTTCTTTCAAAATCAATTCCGTTAAATCCAACGGAAAACCATAGGTATCGTACAATTCAAAAGCCACTTTACCCGATACAACTTTGTAATCTTCCGATTTTGTTTTATCAATAATTTGATCCAAAAGGCGAATTCCGTTTTCGAGAGTTCTTAAGAAAGAGTTTTCCTCTTCCATTACTACTTTTTCGATTAAGTTTTGCTGCTTAATCAGTTCAGGGAAATGTTTTCCCATCACCTCAATTAGTACCGGAATTAAACGATGCATAAATGGCTCTTTAAAGCCAAGGAAAGTGTAGCCGTAACGAACAGCTCTTCTCAAAATTCTTCGGATTACATATCCTGCCTTATTGTTCGAGGGCAATTGTCCGTCGGTAATGGCAAAAGCAATGGTTCTAATGTGGTCGGCAATTACTCTAAGAGCAATATCAATTTCTTCATCTTTACCATATTCCTTCGCACTCATTTTTGCGATAGTCTGAATAATTGGTTGGAACACATCAGTATCGTAATTTGATGTTTTTCCCTGCATAGCCATACACAAACGTTCAAAACCCATGCCTGTATCTACATGCTGATGAGGCAAAGCTTCCAAAGAACTATCCGCTTTGCGATTGTATTGCATAAATACAAGATTCCAAATTTCAATTACCTGCGGGTGATCTTTATTTACCAAATCACGACCGGCAACTATTTTCCGTTCTTCATCACTACGTAAATCAACATGAATTTCGGAACAAGGTCCACATGGGCCTGTATCACCCATTTCCCAGAAATTGTCCTTCTTATTTCCGTTTATAATTTGTTCGGCAGGAAGAAACTTGGCCCATAATTCTGCAGCTTCATCATCACGGCCTAATTTATCATCAGCACTTCCTTCAAAAACAGAAGCGTACAATCTATCTTGCGGCAGTTTGAATACATCAGTTAAAAGTTCCCATGCCCAATTGATGGCATCTTTTTTAAAGTAATCACCAAACGACCAGTTACCCAACATTTCAAACATGGTATGATGATAGGTGTCGTGACCGACTTCCTCTAAATCGTTGTGTTTTCCCGAAACGCGCAGGCACTTTTGAGAGTTGGCAATTCGCTTGTATTTAATTGGTGTGTTACCCAAAAATATATCCTTAAATTGATTCATTCCCGCATTGGTGAACATTAAAGTTGGATCATCTTTAATAACCATTGGTGCCGAAGAAACAGTCTTATGTTGTTTTGAGGCAAAGAAATCCAAAAATGCCTGTCTGATTTCGTTAGAATTCATGCTATTATGTTTTATATCAATCTGATTTGTATACTTAGCTTGCAAAGTTAGATTATTTCCTTAATTTTGTTAGCTGTGGAGGGAAAAAGTTTAGGCTTTTTTCTATAAAAAAAATCTAAAAATATTACATGGCGAAGACTAAGTATCAGTTTAACCCAGAGTCTATTAGTTACGAAAAAGTAGAGGCCAATTTTAAGACGAAAATAATTAACGTTCTAAAACATATGGCTTCAAGTTCAGTCCTTGCCATTGTAATGGTTGTGGTATTGTTCTATTTTTTCGGATCCCCAAAAGAGAGATCTCTCATTCGTGAAAATCAGCAGTTAATTGCACAATATACCCGTCTTAATTCAGAGTTGGCAAAACTTCAAAACGTTTTAACGGATCTTGAACAGCGGGATGATAATATTTATCGTGTAATTTTTGAGGCGGAACCGATTCATTCAAATATTCGAAAAGCGGGTTATGGAGGAGTAAACCGATACAGTAATTTGGAGAATCTTGAAAATTCTGAATTGGTTATTTCAACCAATAAAAAGATTGACCGTATTGCCAGATCGATGTACGTTCAGACTAAATCTTACGATGACGTTGAAGTAATGGTAAAGAACAAGTTTAAAATGCTTGCATCTATTCCTGCTATTATGCCGATTGCAATAAAAGATTTTGGAAGAATTTCATCCGGTTACGGATGGAGGATTCATCCAATTTATAAAACCCGTAAATTCCATGATGGAATGGATTTTAACGGAACCGTTGGAACGCCAATATATGCAACTGGTGATGGTGTGGTTACCTATAAGAATACAGAGAGGGGATACGGCAAAAAAATTGTAATTGACCACGGTTTTGGATATAAAACCGTATATGCCCACCTCAATGGCTACAACGTGAAAGCCGGACAGAAAGTAAGACGGGGAGAAGTTATTGCCTTCCTTGGAAATACTGGTTCATCAACGGGACCTCATATCCATTATGAAGTAAGGAAGAATAACAAGACGATCGATCCGATCAACTATTTTTTTAACGATTTAACAGCCGACGAGTATGACAGTATGGTTGCTTACGCTGCTAACACTGGTCAAACAATGGATTAGTTCTATCGAAAGAAAATAGGAAAGCATAAAAAAGTGGCACGGAAAATATTATTTCGTGCCATTTTATTTGTTACTTTAGATAATAAATTGTCCTAATCGGTTCATTTCTATACAATTTATTTGGCTTGTGAAACTTAAATCGTAACATCGGTGCCTTACAAAGAAAAAAAAATCGAAAAACTATATTATGCCATTGGAGAAGTAGCTGAGATGTTTCAGGTAAATACTTCTTTGATTCGATTTTGGGAAAAGGAATTTGATATTATAAAACCTAAAAAGAATAAGAAGGGAAATCGGTTTTTTACACAAGCGGATATTGAAAATTTTCATTTGATATTTCATTTAGTGAAAGAAAGAGGGATGACTCTTAAAGGAGCCCAGCTCAAGTTGAAAGAAAATAAAGAAGATACCGAGAATAATTTTGCTGTTGTTACTCGTTTACAGGAAATTAAAGGTCTGCTTCTTGAGATTAAAGAAGAATTGTAATTCGTAAATTTTATTGAAATTGAAAGTAAGAGATATTGTTTCATCTATCGAAGAGATGGCTCCTTTGACCTATCAGGAATCGTACGACAATTCAGGTTTACTGGTTGGTAGTTATGATTCAGATGTTACCGGTGTTCTTATTTGTTTGGATGTTATAGAGAGTGTAGTTGAGGAAGCCATTAAGAAAGGGGTAAATTTAATTATTGCTCATCATCCTATCGTTTTTAAAGGGTTAAAGCGTTTTAATGGGAGTAATTATGTCGAGAGAACAGTAATTCTTGCCATTCAAAATAATATTTCAATTTATGCTGCCCATACCAATTTAGATTCAGTAAAAGGCGGGGTGAGCGATCGTATTTGCGATTTAATCGGACTTCAAAACAGGAGAATTCTATCTCCGGTAAGTAACGATCTTTATAAACTGGTAACATTTGTACCCAATAAGTTTGCTCAAAAAGTTAGAGATTCATTATTTGAGGCCGGTGCCGGAAGCATTGGAGGTTATGATTCCTGCAGTTATGCTGTTGAAGGTACCGGAAGCTTTAGAGGCGGAGAGAATACCGATCCGTTTGTTGGTGAAAAAGGAGAATTGCATTTAGAGGCTGAAGTTCGCATCGAAACTATTTTCCCAAAGCATTTAAAGGGGAAAATATGTTCGGCACTTCTAAAAAATCATCCTTACGAGGAAGTTGCTTTTGATATTTATTTGCTCGAAAACGACAACAAACAGGTAGGAATGGGTATGATTGGCGAACTTACAGCACCCGAAGATCCACTTTTCTTCTTAAGCAGGATAAAGGAAATATTCGGATCGGCATGTGTAAAACACACCCAGATAAGTAAGAAAAAAATAAAAACCGTTGCAGTATGTGGTGGGAGTGGAAGCTCCTTGTTACGTAAGGCTATCAGTCGGAAAGCTGATGTTTTTGTGTCGGGAGATTTTAAATATCACGAGTTTTTTGATGCTGAAGGCAGAATAATAATTGCCGATATCGGGCATTACGAAAGTGAACAATTTACAAGAGATATTTTTTATGAGATTGTTACAAAAAAATTCCCTAACTTTGCGGTTTATATTTCAGAGATAAATTCGAATCCAATAAATTATTTGTAAAACATATGACTACACAAGATCCAAAGGCTTCAGATTTTAAGGATATTTCAGTAGAAGATAAATTGCGCACAATGTACGAAATGCAGTGTGTTGATTCTGAAGTAGACCAAATTAGAACGCTAAGGGGAGAGCTTCCATTAGAAGTTCAGGATTTGGAAGATGAAATCGCAGGTCTTGATACTAGGATTGCCAACCTAAACAATGAGGTAAAAGATTTAGTTGAAACTGTTGCGAAGAAAAAACAAGAAATTAAAGAAGCAGGATTACTTATTAAGAAGTATGAAGCTCAGCAAATGAATGTTCGTAACAATCGTGAATTTGATTCTATTTCAAAAGAAATTGAATTTCAAAATTTAGAAATTGAATTGTGCGAAAAGAGAATTAAAGAATTTACTTCGGAAATTGCCAATAAAAAAGCGGTAATTGAAAACTCAGATAAAGTTTTTGCTGAGAGAAAAGCTGATTTGGAAGGCAAAAAGGGTGAGCTTGATGCAATTGTATCAGAAACTCAAATTGAAGAAGAAAAATTGGTTGCTGCGTCTGCTTCGTATAGAAAAAAAATAGAACCAAGATTGTTAACAGCGTATACAAGAATTCGTTCAAATGCAAGAAATGGTCTTGCAGTTGTAACAGTTGAGCGTGATGCTTGTGGTGGTTGTTTTAATAAGATTCCACCTCAACGTCAGATGGATATTCGTTCTCGTAAAAAGATTATCGTTTGTGAATATTGCGGGCGTATTTTGGTAGATCGTTTTATTGTTGATTATGACAATAGTCTGGAGGAAGCAGAAAAAGCTGAACAAGCTGAAAAGCCAAAAAGAAGAACTCGTAAAAAAGAATAGTACTATTCTTATATCATATAAAAAGCTGTTTCATTTTTTTTGAAACAGCTTTTTTTAATGTGAATATTTTCGTTACAGTTGTACTAATTGTCTGTATTTTAAGAAATCTCCCCTGTGTTTTTATTATTTTTGCAATCTATCTTAAAACAGAATTTGCTTTATGAACTTATCATTGTCCGAATTGGAAACACTTAAAGAGAAAAGGGAATCATTTTATATTTACTTTTCGGCACCTTCCTGCGGAGTATGCGAGGTGTTATTACCTAAACTTAGGTACATGATGAAGGAGCAGTTTCCAAACTTGAAAGCTTTTCATGTTGATAATTCGCTACAACCGGAAATTGCTGCACAATTAGGCTTATATACCAATCCCAGTTTATTGGTTTATTTGGATGGAAAAGAAGTTTTGCGTAAAAGTCGATCAATAGGAGTATCGCAAGTTGAAGAGGAGATAAGACGTACCTATGAGCTTCTTTTTAACTAGAGACACTAAAGAATAGCGCCTCTCTGCATTTATTCATCTAATAAACTCCTGTGCGAAGCATTACCAAAGGACAGGCTTCTTCTGTTTCTATTCCCAGAGCATTTGCTTTGCGATAGAATTTCGGATTTTCTGTTCCAGGAGGGAATAAAATCCGTTCAGGTTTCAAACCTATTATATAATCGTAATAGGTTTCTTGATTTTTTGGAGAAAGGTAAACAGCAACCGTTTCAACTTTTCTTTCGTATGGATGCCCTACATTAATTTCAACATCGGCAATTTTACCTTCTTTGTTTCCAACAGCAATGGTTTCGATATTATGCTCACGCAGCAAACGCACGCATTGATTTGAATATCTTTCCTCGTTTAAGCTGGCACCAATTACAACTGTCTTTCTCATTGTGGAGTAGTTTAAGTATTTATATATCTATATACAACAAATATAGTAAAATGAATAAATTATCAAAGAGGAGTAGTTGATTATATAGATTTTATTTAATGCAAAAAAAACCTTCCTGAAATTACTTCAGGGAAGGTTTTTAACCAATTAAAACTACTGAGTGTACTTATTTTTGTATTAAAACTGTGGCGTAAGCGGCAATACCATCTTCGGTACCAACAAAACCCAGTTTTTCTGTTGTTGTTGCTTTTATTGCTAAATCTTCCAAATCAATTTCCATTACATCCGAAAGTACTTTTTGCATTTCAGGAATAATCGGTTTAATCTTGGGTTGCTGCAGTGCTATTGTTGCGTCAATATTTCCAATTGAAAAACCCTTCTCGGCGATTAGCCTAACCGTTTTTTTTAAAAGTATTTTGCTGTCAATGTTTTTAAAGTCATTCGAGGTATCCGGGAAATGATATCCAATATCACGCATGTTGGCCGCTCCAAGCAGAGCATCGCAAATAGCGTGAATCAATACATCTCCATCCGAATGGGCAACACAGCCTTTATTATGAGTTAATTTTATTCCTCCCAGCCAAAATTCTTCTCCTTCGGCTAATTGATGAACATCGTAACCAAATCCAACTCTAATCTTCATCTTACTTTATAATTTTATCAATATTGGCAGTAAGTGTAAAACGCAAAGTATTCTTTAACGGATTATTTTGAGTTGAAGGAATTAGGTACGAAAAATCCAAATCAAACATGTTTAGTTTTACGCCTAATCCAGCTGTGAAATATTTTCTGTTTCCTTTTTCTTCGTGTTCGTAATAGTAACCTGTGCGTAATGCAAATTGTTTTTGATACCAGTATTCAAGACCAAGCGACCATGTAATTTCTTTAAATTCCTCACTCATTCCGCCGGGAGCATCTGAGAATGAACCGAAAATACCACTCATTACTGATTTATTAGATGCTTGTCCGCCAACTATAACGGTTCCGTTATCTTCACCATCTTGAAGAGAACCATTAGCAGGAGTTGGAACTAATAATTTGTTAAAATCTGCAGCGACAGTTAACGAATTGTAATTATCCAATTCAAATTTAAGTGCAGAACCAAGTCTGAGATTTGTAGGGATAAACTCCTTTTCATCGTCGGTTGTGTAGCTTATTTTGGAACCGATATTTGAAATATTCAATCCCCACGACCAAAGAATTTCTTTTCGGTTTCTTTTAAATTCCTTCTGATAATAAACAGAAATATCTGCAGAGTAAGCATTTCCGGCTTGAGTTTCCACTCCTGCAACATATTGAGCTTGGGTAAGATCGGAGCGGATGTATCGAAATGCAATGGCTCCGGATAGATTATCGGTTAATCTTCTTGAATATGCAATATCAAAAGCCCACTCATTTGGGTTTCTTGAAACAGGTGTTGCGTTCTCACTTTCTAAAAAGATGATTTCACCCAAGGTAAAATATCGAAGCGAAGAGGCAAGAACTTGATTCTTATCCAAACGATAATATCCGGTTAAGTAGGCAAGACTCATATCATCAACCAGGTCTCTTAACCAAGGTGTGTACGATGCTGCAACTCCGTAGTTACCATCAATCATGGCAAATTTAGCAGGATTCCAATGCATCGAATTCGCATCAGGCGATGTAGCCACACCAACATCTCCCATCGCACCTGCACGGGAGTCGGGAGTGATTGTTAGGAAGGGAACGGCTGTTGAAATGTAATTAGCTCCCGATGTTGAGGTCTGTGCCCAACTCGTTTCCATGTTTGAAAATAGCAAAATGGATAAAAGGCTTGTGATTAGAGTTAGCTTGTAGTTCATAATGATTTAATATAATAGTCTGCAAATATATTCAATAAACTGTTAAATTTGGTTTTTATTATTTTAGGATTACTAATTTTTGAAATTTATTTACCACTTTTCCATTATCGGCTCTAACTTTTACACGATAGAAGTAAACTCCGCGACCAATGAAATTGCCAAAATCGTCTTTCCCGTCCCATTGAATAGGACCAACACGATTTCCGGTTGAATTTACTGTTGTTTCAATAGTCTTAATTAATTTTCCTGATATGGTGAGTATCTGAATTAAAACATCCAGTTCTCTGGAGGCTTGATTGTGCTCAAAATAAAAACCTGTATTAGTTGTAAAAGGGTTTGGATAATTTAGTACGTGTTTTAGAATAAGGTCAGCATTATCTGCAACAAGAAATTCAAGTATATTTTCGGATGAATTATTTACGTTATCCCAAACTTTAACTTGAATTTCATGTTCACCTGTTTCCAGATCGGAAAGTCGGTAGCTGATCTTTCCTTTTTGGTAATTATCCAGATCCGATTCGTAGAAATCAGTAAGCTCATAAGGCTGATCTGTTTTTTGATCCAACACAGCGATAATATCATGTCCAATGGAATTACCAACGGTATTTATCCCGCTGGAATCCTGAACGATTGCTAACAGAAGAGGAGATGTGCTTGTCATACCGCCCGGAGTGAATTGCTCATCGTCCATATAAAGTTCAATTTCAGGACCAATTTTATCTTTATCCGCATTTGGATTTGTACCTCCAACCACAATACTATTGGTGTATCCGGCCGCATCAGCATTCATACTGTTTGCGTAGTAGGAGATTTTCCCATTTCCATATTGATAATTAATATCTTTAGGAACGAAAAAGTTAAAATTAAAGTTTCCATTGGTAACACTGGCTTTTCCTTTAAAAAGGACACTGTTTTGAACCGTGTATTCAAATGGTTCACCATCATTTCCACGGGTCGATTTAGTTGTTGCTTTATCGTATATTGTTGGATAAACAGTTCCTGAAAAATTATTCAAAATCTCACTGCTGTTTGCAATTATATCACCGGAAATATGAACCTTACTCAATGCTTTTAAAGTATCTGTTGGTTGACTGATATCTACATTATTAATTAGAAGTGTTTTGGCCGAATGAGTAGGATAATTCAGTCTAAGAGCCGGATCTCCTAAAAGAGTGAAGTTTCTTTTATTAATGCCAGATCCTGTTTCATTTTTCGTTTTTCTCATGATGTCACCCAAACGAAGATAGTTTCCATCCGAGTCTTTATCAAAAACATGATGATAAAAATTTTGGTTTAAGCTGAAATTCGGAGATGAAAAAACCAATCGGGTGGTTGTGAACAGACCGATGCCACCACCGTTGTCACGAAGAAGAATCATCTCGCCTGAAGAGAGTTTTTTGTAATTATCGAAACGGCTGAATTCACAGGTAGCAGTCATAAACAAAGGAAGTTTTGTTGGATTTTTCCAACTTAAAATATCGTTGAGCATTAGAATGTGTTCATGTGCCAGTCCGTTCTCATTTCCATGCCCGGTGTAGTTCATAAGCAGGCTTCCTTTGTTTATACTTTCACTGATTGCTAAATTGACATCGGGATATTCCTGCCCGGCAGAGCTTGTTATCTGTTCATAATCATCAAGGAAAATTCTTTGTATTTTAAATTGAGGATAGTCTGTTTCTACCTGCACAGCCAGCTTATTGGCATCCCTCATGTGAGTATTATTGTCTTCATCGTCTCCAATAAAACAGATCTTGCTTCTCCAATCTCCCCACTCTGAATTGTTGTAGTTTAAAATTTTATTGGTGACAATTTGTGCTTCTTCGGCCGTATTTACAGGCAAACGTCCAATGCCAATATCTACCATGCCAATTGCCTCTCCTTCATCATCATCAAGTAGTCCGAAAAAATCATCAGTAACAAAAGATTGGGTTGGACTTAAAGAATTTTCCGATTGATAAGTTGGAATTTGGTTCGTGTTGTTTTCGCGGTCAGATTTATTATCAAATGAGCCATCGCCAAAAAGTAAAAGATATTTGGGTAGATTCTCTTCACTTGTCGATCGATCGTAAAACATTTTTACAAAATTACGAATGGCGCTCACGTCAGGAGAACCGGATGAAAACTCATTGTAGATCTCCTCCGGATCAACAATAGTCACTTTTAAATTGTCCTTGGTTCTGTGAAAATCTGCAATTTGACTGGCGTAAGACAAAAACTTGGAAGGACTAATGATAATCATATCTGTTTGAGCTAAAGCATGCAAATTTTGATTTTTAACCGATCCAATAATAATTGGTGTAGGGAAATTTCCATTTGGATCACAGGCAACATATTCTTTTAAAGAATTTGCATCTGCAGTAAAAGATGTTGTATTGTTACTGTAATTAGCAGATATGAATTTTACAGATTGGGGAGAGGTGACATCCCAAATTTGAGTTTTGTCATTTGTATTTTGAAGCGTAAATTGTGCCTTGTTGCCAACTCCAATGGTTTTGGTATCTCTAAATGCCATTTGATTGTTAGTGAAAACTAAATTTCGTCTGGCATTTACGCGAAGAAAGTTTAACCATCCTTTTGAGGATGGGGAACTTTTTTCATAGTCAATACTCAATTTAAAATCAGCAGATGAAGGAATGAAATTAATGAATTTCTTCTCTGCAACCGATGCGTAGTTAGCTGTATAGCTTCCTGTGTTTACCGATGGCATTTCTATATCTCCAATTGAATTCGTTCCGGAAAGCAGATTGAATTTTGTTGTGGACGATGATCTTGCCACTAAATTTGTACTAATTAAAATAGGTTCTCCTGTTTTTAGGTTTGGGAATGAAAAATTGAAAGAGTAATTTGTTGTAACATCAAAAGTATTCCCAAGCCAAAGTCTGCCACTCTCCAAAAGATTGATGTTGTCCTGATCGAATACAGCGTAGTCATCAAATCCGGTAACATTTATATTAGAGGAAGCTAAGGATGCTGCCGATTGAATGAGCGTCGGACTTCCCATATCAGAACTAAGAAAATAATGTGAGAAATCAGAGTACAAATGATTTTCGTGGACAAATTCATTGGAGGCTTCATCGAATTTCCATGATCTTGGTCCTTTGGCATAAAAAAGAATAAAATCGCCCGAATTAAAAATACCATCACTTCCTTTATCCATGAAAATGGGATTGTTCGGCAAATCATCCAGACTATCCTCAGAGTTCATTTTAGGAAGCATTCCCCCTCCGGATCCATAAATTCGTATGTTTTCTGGATTGGAAATTCCCATATCAATTAATTGGGAATAGGTAATTTTATGCACGGCAGTGGTGTCAATTGCAATTTTCACCCATTTTCCGGATTGAAGAACAGAGCTGGCGACGTAAGATTTGCTTTGTTTTAGCGATTTAGTCTGACTTTTTTTTTGAAATCTCAGTGAGAACCGAATCAATTTTTCGAGTTGGCCTGTTAAAGGATTCTTCCGTATGGGCGTAAATTTAACTTGTTGGTAATTTTGTTTTCGAATAACAACTGTGTTAATTGAAGGTTTTATTGTGTTGGAGATTGTTTTATTTCGTAAAATCTGCCTTTCAGTGGAACTTAACAATTTGAATTGCGTATCAAATAACTCGACTGTGAATAATTCGTTGGTTGAGCTTGTTAATTGTAGGTGTGAATATTCTGGTAACCATGAGTTTTCCTCATTCAAAGAAGCTCCTGTAAAAGTTAGAGTGTTAATTTTTTCTCCTGTAGGATAGACAATTAAACTTTCTGTCCAATCCAAATTAATTGGAGTTGTAGTTTGTGAAAATGAACTAACACTTATAATGGAGAATAATAATATTACCAGATAACGCATAAACAATTACAGGTGTTTTACATCTAAATTAAACAAAATTGGCGATTTGCGAGAATTGAAGGTATGCAAAATAAGCAAAACTTAAGACAAAGTCGAGAAAAGATATTAAGATAAAAGGAAGACTTTTCTTGGGGATTGAACCGGATGGTTTTTAAAAATTGTTTTGTATCAGATAGTTAAGGTGGTAGGGATGTTTAAGCTGTCATGCAACATGCGATTAGTGATTTTTTTGAACTGAATTATACCCTTGAAATGTTAAATAATTTTGTAAAAAAGTAAAATTAAATACAATAAACTCTCTACTCTTTTAGTTATATTTGTTGAGTTAAGTATTTTTGAGATAAACTACATTCAATCTATTATGAAATTAAAATCGAGCATTATTCTCTTTGTTTTTGCAATTTCACTGATGATTTTACCATCTTGTTCGAAAGTGAAAAATCTTGTTGGAAAGGGAGAAAAATCTAAAACCACTGGTTGGGCTTACAACGAACCTGAGAATGGGGGTTTTGAATATCATAGCGGTTTTCAGCAAGAAACTGGTCCTGGTCTGAAATTTATTCAGGGAGGTACATTTACTATGGGAAGAACACAACAGGACGTGATGTATGATTGGAACAATGTTCCAAGAAGAGTTACAGTTCCTTCTTTTTATATTGATGAGACAGAGGTTCGAAATGTTGATTATTTAGAGTACTTACATTGGATTAAGAGAGTATTTGTTTCTTATCCGGAAGTTTATAGAAAAGCATTGCCCGATACTTTGGTTTGGCGTGATGAACTGGCTTACAATGAGCCTTACGTTAATAATTACCTTCGTCATCCTGCTTATGGAGAATATCCTGTAGTTGGTGTAAGCTGGGAACAAGCAGTTGATTTTTGCGAATGGCGTACCGATCGTGTAAATGAAAGAATTCTTATTGATAAAGGAATTTTGAATAATGATCCTACTCAACGCGATGAAAATAATTTTAATACAGAAGCCTATCTGGCTGGACAGTATGAAGGTGCTGTTAATAAAAATCTTACAGATTTAAATCCGGATAACGAAGAAAGATCGGTTCGATGGAGTGACGGTATGTTACTTCCTAAATATCGTCTTCCTTCCGAAGCAGAGTGGGAATATGCTGCGGCTGCTTTAATTGGAAATTCACAGGATGAAAGAATTACTGACCGTAAGATTTTCCCTTGGAACGGGCATTGGGTTAGAAATGATCAGAAAAAAGTTCGCGGTCAGATGATGGCTAACTTTGCACGTGGACGTGGGGATTATATGGGAACAGCCGGTGCATTAAATGATGCCGGTGATATTACCGTTCCTGTAAATTCATTCTGGCCTAACGATTTTGGATTGTACTGTATGGCTGGTAATGTTAGCGAATGGGTTGCTGATGTTTATCGTCCTATGTCTCCTGAAGATATTTCGGAATTTAATCCTTACAGAGGAAATGTTTTTAAAACTGCAGTTAGAGATGAAGAAGGAAATATTGCAGAAAAAGATAGTTTAGGAAGAATTCGTTACAGAAATCAGAAAGATGAGGAGTTAGTGGGGCGTGAGAATTACAAAACTGCAGATAATAGAAATTATCGGGATGGTGATGTTGAATCAAGTATCGTTTCAGATTATACCTGGAATAATCCAGAACATCAGGCTGCTGGTTCTAGTCGTATGTATGTTCAGGGCAGAGGTCAGAACGGAAGCGATTTTAGTTCTATGATAACTGATGATTCCCGGGTATACAAAGGAGGTTCATGGAAAGATCGTGCTTACTGGATGTCACCAAGTGCACGTCGTTTTTTAAATCAGAAAGAAGCACGTGACGATATTGGATTCCGATGTGCAATGACTCATGTAGGACATCCTGCAAATAAAAAGACAAAGTAGTAATCTTAAATATTTTTAAACCCCATCTCTAAAGGATGGGGTTTTTTGTTGGAAATTGCTAATTTCGTTTGTCTAACTAAATTTGAAAAAGAATACAATGCAGTTGTCAAATATTTACCTTCTTTTTAAGGAACATCCAATAGTCGTAACAGATACCAGAAAGATTGTTCCCAATTCAATTTTCTTTGCTTTGAAAGGCGATAATTTCAATGGGAATAAATTTGCCATGTCTGCGGTTGAAAAAGGCTGTAATTATGCAATTGTTGATGAAAAGGAATATGCTGTTGATAACCGTTTTGTTTTGGTAGAAGATGTATTGGCGACGCTTCAGGATTTAGCCAGAGAACACCGAAGGCAGTTAAATATTCCGATTCTTGCTATTACGGGAACTAATGGAAAAACGACTACGAAGGAATTGGTTCATGAGGTTTTGCGGCGAAAGTTTAGAACGGCAGCTACAATTGGGAATCTCAATAATCATATTGGTGTTCCGTTAACTCTGCTTTCTATGAATACAGATACTGAATTTGGGATCGTTGAAATGGGAGCTAATCATCCGGGAGAGATTCAGCAATTATGCGAAATTGCAGAACCCGATTATGGAATCATAACGAATGTTGGAAAAGCACATCTGGAAGGATTTGGTTCATTTGAGGGGGTTGTAAAAACAAAAAAAGAGTTGTACGATTTTCTTTTTAAGAATGGAGGCAAAGTGTTTATTAATGCTGATAACGATTACCTGACTGAAATGTTGAATGATCAGGAATCTATTAGCTATGGAAATTCGGAGAATGCATTTTCTAAGGCAAAGTTTCTGCAGGCTGAACCATATCTGGTTTTAGAAATAAGATCAGCAATTGGTAAATTGTATATTAAAACAAAACTAATCGGCACCTATAATTTTGAAAATGCTTTAGCTGCTGTAACTATAGGACGATATTTTAAAATTGATGAGATTGAGATAAAGGAAGCACTCGAAAAGTACGTGCCCAGCAACAATAGATCTCAATTGAAGAAAACGGAGAAAAACATTTTGTTCCTGGATGCATACAATGCGAATCCAACCAGTATGAAGGCTGCAATAGAAAATTTTGCAGGTATGTCGAGGAAAAATAAAGTCATTATTCTGGGTGATATGCTGGAACTGGGTTCTGATGCCCGCAAAGAACATTTGGATTTATTGCAGTTGATTCAGGATAGACAATTGAAATCGGTATTTTTGGTTGGAGATATTTTTACAGAAGTGAATTCTAATGAGCAGTTCAAAACCTTTAAAAATACTTCCGAATTAATAAAGGAACTTGATAAGACAGAGCTGCTGAACCAGTATATTCTGATTAAAGGATCAAGAGGAATTCGTTTGGAACAGGTAATTGAAAAATTGTAAGTATGGCTATTGCTTGGGTATATTTGATTATTGCAGGATTGTTTGAAGCTGTTTGGGCTATCGGATTGAAATATGCTGAAGGATTTACTAAGTTTTGGCCTAGTGTGATTACGATTGTCGCAATGGCGATTAGTTTGTATTTTCTTGCATTGGCAATAAAAACATTGCCTGTTGGAACTGCTTATGCTGTTTGGACAGGAATAGGAGCATTTACAACAGCAATTTTGGGCGTTGTTTTATTTAGCGAGCCAATTCATTTCTCAAGAATATTCTTTTTACTTCTTCTTCTTGTATCAATTATTGGCCTTAAATTCACTGCCGTGAACTAATTAGTAATTCTTAATTTTTAGAAGGTGATGTCGGAGAAATGTTTTTTCTTTCTTAGGTAGAAATCGAAAATAATGCTGTTTTTATACATTTCCTTGTGATCTGTTTTAGTGACAAAAGGAATCATCTTTGTGCGTTTTTCTCTCATTTTTGAGAACATGGAATAGTAGGAAAGATGAGCTTTAAACACAGCGCCAAAATTTGAAAATTCGCCACTCAAAAGAAACTTCATCGCTGCGATACCATCCAATACCATTCTTTTCAGGAGAATGGAACAGAATTTATTTTCAGGCAGATTTTTGTGCAGCATGAATAGGTTGTTGCGGAAATTTAAATAGAGTTTCTTTGAACTGTGGTTTGGTAAAGTAGCCCCTCCAACATGATAAACTGTCGATTTAGGTTCTGAAATGATTCGGTATCCTTGATTTTTTATTCTCCAGCACAAATCAATTTCTTCCATGTGAGCAAAAAAGTCACCATCCAATCCTCCTGATTTTTTATAAACATCGGCACGAATGAAGAGAGAGGCGCCACTAGCCCAGAAAATATCAAGTTCTGAGTTGTATTGATTGCGATCACTTTCGATTTGATCCAGTATTCTTCCACGGCAAAAAGGATAGCCTAAATAGTCAATAAAACCACCTGACGCGCCAGCGTATTCAAATTCCGTTTTATTGTGATAAGCTTTAATTTTGGGTTGTGCAGCCGCAATGCTTGGATCTTTTTCCAGATGATTGTAAATCGGGTCAAGCCAATTTTCTGTAACTTCAACATCCGAATTTAAAAGAACGAAATAGCTGTGTGAGAGTTGCTCCAATGCTTTGTTGTAACCATCAGCAAATCCATAATTCTTATCAAGCTGAATAACTTGAAGATCAGGATATTCTTTTTCTAAAAATGCAATGGAATCATCACTGGATGCATTGTCTGCAATAATAACATCGGCCCATTCACGTTTTGAGTGAGCAACAACAGATGGAAGGAATGTTTCTAATAATTTTTTCCCGTTCCAGTTTAGTATTACGATTCCAATTCTATTCATTTTTTTTTAAACTGATGTATTACAATATAATTACTTATTGTGAGTCTTGTTTTGTGTGTTTCCATCGTTTATGAGACCATAACCAGTATGCCGGCTCCTCTTTGATTATATCTTCTAACACGCGCGTATGTTTTTCCGTGATTTCAAACTCAGCGGTTTCTTTGGGATTATCAAAAAGAGGAATAAAGTGTACTTCGTAATATCCCCTTTTTACTTTCTTCATATGAACAAAAATTACTGGCTGGTCAAGTTTTTTTGCGATACGTTCAGTTCCCAGCAAAACAGGAGTATCCTGATTGAGAAATTTCGTCCAGTAGTTAAGGTTTCTTTTGTTTGGTGTCTGATCACCAATAAAAATAGTAGTTGTAAATTTGTTTTGATTTCGATATGAAATCATGGTTCTCAAAGTATCATTTTTAGCTAATGGCCTGGATCCAAATCGTTTTCTTATCTGTAGAAACATTTTATCAAAAACCTTATTATGAAGAGGTTTGTAGATAGGCAGATAGTACGCTTCTATCCATAAATTAATGGATGTCAGCCACTCCCAATTCCCATAATGTCCAAATACAATAACAACGCTTTTACCTGATGTTTTATATTTGTTGAGAATTTCCGGGGCTATAAATTTGCAGCGTTTTCTAATTTCTTTTTCACTAATTGTCCAAAGTTTTATGGTCTCAATAAATGTATCACAGAAATGACAGTAAAATTCCTTTCGTATTGCCTTGATTTCTTTTTCAGATTTTTCAGGAAAAGAGTTTTTAAGATTTGAGGTAACAACTTTTCTTCGGTATCTAAAAATGTGGTAAACAAAAAGAAAAAGAATGTCTGAAAAGAAATACAGTATTGAAGATGGCAAGTAACTTATTAGCCTTACCACACCATACAACATATAGGAAAGAAGCTTTATCATTTAGATGAAATGTGTTTTTATAATCTGCTGAAAGCAGGAAAATTCATTTAAGTTTATTTTATCATGTGTTGAATCACAACATTTTTAAACTCATCATGAACCATTGTATTACTGGCAATAATTTCTCTTCCGAATATGAAATTCTGATCTCCTTTAAAATCGCAGACTTTCCCGCCGGCTTGGCTTACCAAAAATGAGCCGGCAGCAACATCCCAGGGCTGAAGACTATATTCGTAAAAAGCTTCGAATCTGCCACAGGCAACATAAGCTAAATCGGTTGCAGCAGAGCCGGGGCGACGAACGCCGTGCGAATTAATAATGAAGTATTCCAAAGAAGCCATAAATGTTTTCAATTGGTCGTAATTGGAATAGGGAAAACCTGTTGCAATTAAACTTGAGTCGATCGAATTTGCCTTCGATACGGAAATTGTTTTGCCATTTAAATAAGCTTCTGGAGCTCCTTTCCACGAATAAAAGCATTCGTCATGGCTAATTTCATATATTACTCCCAATACAATTTCATCGTATTCTTGCAGCGCAATACTAACAGCAAAAGGGGATAATCCATGAATGTAATTTGTTGTTCCGTCAAGCGGATCAATAATCCAATTGTAACGTTCTGCGCGATAGGTTTCAGTGCCTTCTTCTGCAATAAAACCTGTATCAGAAAGAATTAGTTTCAATTCTGCAACAATTTTTTCTTCCGCAGTTTTATCAACATAGGTTACAAAATCGTGTATACCTTTTACTTCTATAACATCAGATTTAATCTTGCTTTGCTGTTCTTTTATGAATATGCCAACTTTTCGGGCTATGTCATTTGTTTTAAAACAAAGTTCTTTAAGATCGATCATGCTTTTATATTTTATTGCGAAACAGGTTTTAGGTTGAATCGTATTTTGTCAACAACAGAACCTGAAACATTGCCATTTGAATTTATCTCCTGCAAGGTAGCAAATGTAAGTTTGTTGCTAAGGTTTTGGTTGTACGGAATTTCTATTTTAATGTAATTTTTAGTGAATCCATACATTTTACCATGATCATTAAAGGATTCGAACAGGACTTCTTCTGTCTTGCCCAAATTTTCCTGATAAAATGTATTTAATTTTTTCTCAGAAAGAATTTGAAGCATTTTTGCTCTTCTTTTCCGCTCAGGAATTGGAACAACCTCTTTAATTTCAAGAGCTTTGGTGCCTTGTCTTTCCGAGTAAGGAAATACATGTAGTTGGCTAATGGGTAATTCTTTGATAAATAAATATGCATCTTCGAAATCTTGATCACTTTCACCGCGACTTCCGGCAATTACATCAACCCCAATAAATGCATCTGGAAGTAAGGATTTAATTTTCTCAATCCGTTGAGCAAATAATTCTCTATTGTATCTTCTCTTCATAAGCTTTAAAACTTTATTGGATCCAGCTTGAAGAGGTAAATGAAAATGATTCACAAATTTTTCTGATTGGGCAACAAATTCAATAATCTCGTTGCTTAAAAGGTTGGGTTCAATGGACGAGATCCGAAAACGACTGATTCCTTTTACTTTTTCAAGCTCTTTAATTAAATCCAGAAATGTTTCGTTTGTACTTTTTCCAAAATCACCGATATTTACTCCTGTCAGGATAATTTCTTTTGCACCTTGTTTGGCAACTTCCTCTGCCTGTTGTACCGTTTCACTTATGCTCATGTTACGGCTATTGCCTCTGGCAAATGGAATGGTGCAATAGGTACAATAGTAATTGCATCCATCCTGAATTTTGAGAAAACAACGGGTTCTGTCTCCCATTGAGTAGGAAGAATGAAAATCTTTAACCGATTCGACTTCACATGGATGCAGTTCTCCGGTACCTTTTTTCTCAAGATGATCTATGTATTTGTGGATGTTGAATTTCTCATTGGCTCCTAAAACGAGATCAACTCCAGGAATCGCGATAATTTCATCAGGTTTAAGTTGCGCGTAGCATCCAATTACGGCAATAAATGCATTAGCATTGGTTTTAATAACCTTTTTAATGGCTTGTCTGCATTTTTTGTCAGCATGATCTGTAACAGAACAAGTGTTTATGATGTAAATATCAGCTTTCTCCGTATGCTTAATTGTTTCGAAGCCCATTTCTTTAAATGAACGGCCAATTGTAGAGGTTTCCGAAAAATTAAGTTTGCATCCTAATGTGTAGAATGCTACTTTTTTACCTTGTAACATAGTTTCTTCCCTTCTTGCTGATATTCAGCTTCTAGCTAAAATAAATGAACTATTTCAAATTTAATTTGAAATAGTTCAAAATATAGAAATAATTTAAAGTGCAAATTTAGGAAAAAGAATTACTTTTTTACCCCAATACAAGGCTGTTGGAAATATATTCTTTATACAACTGATGAACAATACCATCGGTAACCCCAATTTTGGGTACGTGTATCTTATCTGCATTTGCCCATTCCATAATACTTAGGAAAATTGTTGCCGCAGGAATGATAACATCAGCCCGGTCAGGATTCATGTCGAAGTTGATCATTAATTCCTGATAGCTGTATTGTTTAAGGTCGTAGTAAATGCTTTTAAATTCTTGGTATGTAATGAATTTTTCTTTTTTGGGTGCAGCGAGTTTAACCAATCTGTTGATGTTACCACCTGATCCGATAAGTTCAATGTTTTCACAACTAGGACATACATCCAATAAACACTCTTTTATACGAACAAATTCATCTTTTGGGACACAATCCCGAAGAATTTTAATGGTTCCCACATTAAATGAGGCGGAGAATTTGCAAATCCCTTTTGAAAAAAGAGTTAGCTCGGTACTGCCACCACCAACATCAACATATAAATAATCTTTGCTTGGATCGAGAGTATCGGCAATTTTATTATCAAAAATAATGCTTGCTTCTTCTTTTCCATTGATAACGTCAATTTTTATCCCAGATTCATTCTCAATTCTTTGAATAATTTCAGTGCCGTTAACAGCCTCCCTCATTGCTGATGTTGCGCAAGCACGGTAATTCACAACCTCATGAACGTCCATAAGGTTGCGAAATGCCTTCATGCTTTTAATTAATTTCTCGGCTTTATCTGCAGAGATAATCTTATCTATAAAAGTGTCAGTTCCCAAACGAATTGGAACCCTTACTAATGATGATTTCTTAAAGTGAGCATTACCGCCTTCTTCAAGCACATTCATAAATAACAACCGGATGGCATTTGATCCGATATCTATGGCGGCAAATTTCATTATTTTCATAAAAAGTATATTTAGATTTTCAGTGAGCAAAAATAACTCAGATGATTCAATTTCATGTAACGCCTTTTTGCGATTAAATGTACATATTCAGGAATATAATTTAAATGAAATTTCCCAGTAATGCAATAAATAGATTTTATAGAAGGTGACTTGCCAGTTCTGCAAGGTGACTTCTTTCTCCTTTTATTAAGTTGACATGAGCAAATATATCCTGTCCTTGCATTCTGTCTGAGAGGTATGCTAATCCATTCGATTTTTTATCCAGATAAGGTGAGTCTATTTGTTCAATATCTCCTGTGAAAATCATTTTAGTACCTTCGCCTGCACGTGTAATTATTGTTTTAATTTCGTGAGGGGTAAGGTTTTGAGCTTCATCAACAATGAAGAATGTATTCGAAAGGCTTCTTCCTCTAATGTATGCTAATGGAGTAATCTGTAATCTTTCTTCCTTTAAAAGTTCGTCAATTTTGAGATACTCTTTACTATGGACGTTAAATTTATGCTTGATTACACTCAGGTTGTCGAAAAGGGGTTGCATGTAAGGACCTATTTTTTCTTTGGCATCGCCCGGTAAATAGCCCAGATCTTTATTGGCCAAAGCAACAATTGGTCTGGCAAGGAAAATTTGATCGTACATGTCGATTTGCTGAAGAGCAGTTGCCAAAGCGAGTAATGTTTTTCCGGTTCCAGCTCGTCCGGTTAAAGCGACTAAGGATATTTTTGGATCCATGAGAGCATGCATGGAGAAAGTCTGTTCTGCATTTCGGGGATAAATTCCGTAAGCATTTGGTTTTTCAACCCGGGATACTATTTTCTCAACGGGATCGAAATGTGCAAGCGCACTAGATGAATTGTTTTTCAAAATAAAATATTCATGACCTTTAATTGGTTTTTCAAGTCCAAATTCTTTTTCAGGAATTCCTTCGTTTGATTTATAAAGAAAAGTAATTTTTTCATCATTAAAATCTTCAAGGGTTGTTATTCCCAGGCTAATTACATCATCAAGATCCTTAACCTGATCGTTTTTATAATCTTCTGCAGGAATCCCTAACGATTTTGCTTTCATTCTAAGGTTAATATCCTTGGTAATAAGAATGACCTTTTTTTTACTGCGGTGGTTGTGCAGATACTCTGCTATAGCCAGAATTCTGTGGTCGGGGATGTTTTCCTGAAACGAACTTTTCATTTGAGGAGAAAATTCTTTTCCCGTTTCAACGGATAATTTCCCCAAGTTCTTTCCTAGAGGAACACCGGCAGTAAAGAGCAGGTCTCCGGAAATACGGTCTAATTCTCTGCTGAATTCACGTGCGTGGTAATTAATCTGATCATTACCTTTTTTAAATTTATCCAGTTCCTCCAGAACGGTTATGGGAATAACAACATCATTTTCTTCAAAATTGTAAATTGAATTAAAATCATGAAGAATAACATTTGTATCAAGAACGAAAACCTTTTTGAGTTTTGCCATAATGAATGGTGTTAGAGGTTAATTTCGGCAGGCATTTAGAGCCAGGTTTTATTTTATCATAATTATAAAATACTACTACTTAAATTGTTAGGTGCTAAAAGTGATTCTATATCTCTTGATTTTAGGAAACATATCTAATGCTTTTGATTAAATAGTAGCGTTTCATAGTTTTAATTTAGCAATTTTTGCAGGAAATTCAACCTGTTAACACAAATTTTAAGAAATTTTATTCTTCTTTGTAAAATCATCAATATTAGTAGAAAATACAAAATGAATTATCAGGAAACTTTAGATTATATGTTTACTAAACTGCCTATGTATCAGCGTACAGGGCAGGCTGCTTATAAAGCCAATTTAGATACAACATTGGCTTTGGATGAGTATTTTAATCATCCTCATAAGAAGTTTAAATCGATTCATGTAGCAGGAACAAATGGAAAAGGATCAGTTTCTCATACTCTTGCGTCTGTTTTGCAATCAGCGGGTTATAAAGTTGGTCTGTACACTTCGCCCCATTTAAAAGATTTTAGAGAGAGAATAAAAGTTAATGGAGAACTTGTTTCTGAGGATTATGTAGTTGATTTTATTCGGAAGCATCAAAATAAATTTGAAGAATTATGTCCTTCTTTTTTTGAGATGACAGTTGCGATGGCTTTTGATTTTTTTGCTGATGAAAAGATTGATGTTGCTGTTGTGGAGGTAGGCTTAGGTGGAAGATTGGATTCAACTAATATTATTTCGCCTGAACTTTCGGTGATAACTAATATAAGTAAGGATCATACTAATTTGTTGGGCTCGGAGCTTGCACAAATAGCCACAGAAAAGGCTGGAATTATAAAGAAAAATGTTCCTGTTATTATTGGAGAGAAACAGGAAGAGGTGATTGATGTCTTTTTGAGAATTGCCTTAAACAACAAATCAGATCTGATATTTTCAGAAGACAGGTATATGAATCAGTCCTCTGAATTGATTGATAACAAAAGAAATCTTGTTTACCAGTCTCTTGAAAATAATTCAATAATCAATTTATCGTGTGATTTATTAGGTCTTTATCAGATTAAGAATATAAGAACGGCTTTATGCGTGTTTGATGAATTGAATAGCAAGGGGTGGGGTATTTCCGAAGAATCTATGAAACTTGGAGTTTCAGGAATAGTTAAAAATACAGGCTTGTTAGGACGCTGGCAGACAATTGGTAATGCTCCAAGAGTAGTGTGTGATACCGGACACAATGTTGCAGGAATTAAAGAAATAATAGAGCAAATTGAATCGATAGATTACGGAAAATTGCATATTGTTTTTGGTGTTGTAAATGATAAAGATCTTACTGATATTCTTGAATTAATGCCGAAGAATGCGAGCTATTATTTTAGTCGGGCAAATATTCCCAGAGCATTGGATCAGGAAGTTCTTGCTGCAAGGGCAAAAGTTTATGGATTGCTTGGAAATACATACTTATCTGTGAGGGATGCTTTAAAGGCGGCTATGACAAATGCTTATGAAAATGATTTGGTTTTTGTGGGTGGAAGTACTTTTGTTGTAGCAGAGGTTGTATAAACAAAACTAAGGTTTTTATTGCTGTGGTAATTTTTTCTGTTTATATTTGCAGTCGTTAAGGGCGATTAGCTCAGTTGGTTCAGAGCACTTGGTTTACACCCAAGGGGTCATAGGTTCGAATCCTATATCGCCCACATTTACAAGAAATTAATGTATTGTTTTTTGTAGTGTCCCCAGCGCCATTTATTTAAAATTAAATTTGTATAACAAAATAATCATTAGAGAAATTTTTCTTTAATGGAAACTTGGTTATTTTTGTTTTCATTTAAGGTGTAAGTAAGAAATTATGGTTCAAAGTTCTAAGAAAATTCAGGGAGTTCCTGAGCCGACTATTAGGCGCATGCCTTCATACTTAGCATTTGCAGAAGGCTTGTTAAGGAAAGGACAGCAGTTTGTTTCATCTACGCAGATAGCAAACTACATGAATATCGACCCTACCCAAGTCACAAAAGATTTATCCTATACAACTATTGTTGGAAAAACAAGAGTAGGTTACGAAGTTAAAGCGTTGGTAGATGTTTTGTCGGAGTTTCTTGGATTTACTATTATGGATAATGCTTTTCTTGTTGGAGCTGGATCTTTGGGGTCCGCATTATTGCATGATAGCGGATTGTCGCATTTTGGATTAAATATCGTTGCGGCTTTCGATGTTAATTCTTCGACTATTGGGAAAAAATTTAATGATATTGAAGTATTTCACATCGATCAATTTCGTGATTTATCACAGGAAATGAATGTGGTAATGGGAATTATTACTGTTCCAGCTGAAAATGCTCAAACAGTTGCCGATTTGATGGTAGCATGGGGTATTAAAGCGATTTGGAATTTTACGCCGGCAAGAATCAAGGTTCCGGAAGATATCATTGTTCAAAACACAACACTCTATTCTAATCTGGCAATTATTTTTAATAAATTGCATAACGATAGAAAAGAAGTTCTGTAAGATATAAGATCAATAATAAAATAAAAGACAGGGCTGTTGAAAAGTTTCAACAGCCCTGTCTTTTATTTTATTGATGTTTACAATTTAATCTTCCAGAATGCTAATGGCGTGATCTAAAATAGTTGTATCATCTAGTTCAACAATACCACCATAAGGGCCTTGTTCAACATGAATTCCTGTGCATTGGCCTTCATCAAAATTGGTTCCACCAAAATAATTTCTAACGGTTTCTACTTCTAATTGTAAATCTTCTGCAATCCTTTGCATACTACCTTCAGGTAAACTATCTTTAATTTCTCTTAACTTATTGAATGTGATTGTTTTAGTCATATGCTTTTAAGTTTTAATTAAAGGTTAGAAATTGATTTGCTCCTTAAATTTAACGAAAGTAATTGTTAATTTAAAATTATTAGGGTGTTAAATCATGTTAAAAAGTAAGAGTAAAACTGGTTTTTTCGTTTGGAATTGACTGTGCGGTAATGGTTCCTCCGTGCAGTCGCAATATCTGTTTTGACAGGCTTAATCCAATACCAGAGCCTTTAGGCTTTGTTGTGAAAAATGGAATAAATACTTTGTCAAGTACCTCTTTTATAATGCCTTGTCCGTTGTCGCTTATTTGAATTGATATTCTGCCTCTTTTGTTCATAAAGGCTTTCAGTTCAATTTTTGGATCGGTTGTGTGTTCGAGTGCATGAATAGAGTTTTTAATCAAATTGATTAAAACCTGTTCAAGCAGCTGTTCGTCGGCAGAAAGCTCCAGACTTTGAGGGTTGATACTAATCTCACATTTGATGCCTTTCCTCTTTATTTCCTCCTCCATCAGGCGATGAATGTTGTCAAACAGCTTCTCTATCTGAAAAATACCGAAATTTGGCTTTGGAATTTTTGTAAGATTCCGATAAGTATCTACAAAATGCAAAAGTCCGGAACTTCTTTTATGGATTGTTTCAAGAGCCAGTTTAACCTCGTTCAGCGTCTCCAGATCCTCATCTTGAAACTTATTGGTGTTGTTTTCCCCGAAATCATCAAGAATTGTTGTTAGCGTAGTAGATAGGGAAGAGATTGGCGTGATTGAATTCATAATCTCATGAGTCAGTACCCGAATTAGTTTTTGCCAGGATTCAATTTCCTGTTCTTCCAATTCGTATTGGATGTTTTTAATTGACACAAGTATTACTTGCCGGTTGTTAATTTTAAACTCGGTAGCGTAAATAGCAAGCTTTAGGATATCTTCGTTGTCAACAACTTTAACCAGTGTGTTTTCTCCATGCTTAAGGCTTAACAGGCAATTTACAAGCTCTTCACTAAAACCGCTTAAGTCTTGTATTCTTTTAAGGTTGCTTACCTGAAAAAGTTTCTTAGAGGCATTGTTAATCATTTCTACTTTTCCATCGCGGTGAAATGCAATTAAGCTAATTCCAATGTGTTGAATTACGGTTTGTAAATAGAAATAATGTTCTTCTTTTTCTGCTCTTATTTTCTGAAAATCAGTAATTACCGCATTGAAAGACTCCTGCAGCTTGTCGAATGAGCTTCCAAGGCCTTGAACCTGAAAATTTCGTGTGAAATCAGAATATCGTATGGATTCCAGAAAATTCTTTAGCAGGCGGTTGGTTTTTTCAACGTACTTAATAATTTCATATATTTGATAAATAATCGCAATAAAAGTAAGGCTTGCTGTGAAGTAGAGGCTCTTTTTTGCAATCAAGTAAAATAATAAGAATATCGTTGCTGAGAGCACGATGATTCTTATTATAAAATTAATCCGGAAGCTTTTATAAACCATATTTTTCTAGTCTTCGATAAAGAGATGTGCGCGTAAGACCTAATTCTCCAGCAGCTTTGGAAATATTTCCTTTATTTGTTTTCAATACTTTCTGTATGATGTTCTTTTCAACTTCTTCAAGGTTATAGGAATCAAATTCAACATCATCCTGACCATTTCTTTCAATACTTACTTGGAAATCGGCCGGGTCCAGATTTCGATCGTCTGCCATAATGATTGCCCGCTCCATTAAATGTTGAAGTTCTCTCACATTTCCAGGCCAACTGTAATCGTAAAGTTTGTTTAGGCATGCTTTTGATAGAGGGTTGATGCCTTTTTTATACTTTTTAGAATATATTTCAAGAAAATGATTTGCCAAAAGTGGGATGTCTTCGTATCGTTCTCTTAAAGCAGGAAGACTTATTTCAACAGTATTAATTCTGTACAGAAGATCCTGACGATATCTGTCTTCTGATGCCATTTGTTTTAGTGGCATATTGGTTGCACATATTAAACGGATATCGATAGGAATTGGCTTGTTTGATCCAACCCGAATCACTTCTCTTCGCTCTAAAACAGTTAATAGTTTTGCTTGCATCGGCAGGCTTAAATTCCCAATTTCATCTAGGAATAGTGTTCCGCCTGAAGCAATTTCGAATCGGCCGGGACGGTCGGCGCGGGCATCTGTAAATGCACCTTTCACATGTCCAAACAGTTCACTTTCGAATAAGTTTTCATTTATGGATCCAAGGTCAACGCTGATAAAAACTTCATCTTTTCTTGATGAGTTTCGGTGTAGTGCTCTTGCAACCAATTCTTTGCCTGTACCGTTTTCACCAAGAATCAAGACGTTGGCATCTGTTACCGCCACTTTTGTGATGGTTGAGAATACCTGCTGCATTTCAGGAGATGTACCAATAAAGTCATTAAATGGTTGGTCAAGAACTGCATTTAATTCTTTTTGTTTTGTCTTTAGTTCTTTTACTTCATCTTTCGATCTGCGTAGTTTTATTGCTGACGAGATGGTGGCAAGAAGTTTTTCGTTCTGCCATGGTTTTAATATGAAGTCTGTAGCGCCCGCTTTTATAGCTTTTACCGATTTTTCGATATCACCATATGCAGTAATAAATAGTACAACTGCCTGTGGGTCAATTTCAAGTATTTTATTTAGCCAATGATATCCTTCCTGACCGCTAATTGCGTCTTTTGTAAAATTCATGTCAAGCAACACAACATCGTAATGATCCTGTTTCATGAGTTTGGGAATCATTTCCGGATCAGACTCAGTGTGTATTAATTCTACGTGTTGTTTAAGCAGCAACTTTAAAGAAAACAGGATATCTTCGTTATCATCAATAGCTAATATTTTGCCGTTTTTTTGATTTGCCATAATTTGAATTAATTTGTCGTTTCAGGTTTTAGTATCTTAAATAGGAATCCAAGTTATCATTAAAATTTTAATATTAAAAGAAAAATGTTCGCATACGTACAGTTCTTGTATTGTTTTCGTTCACAGATGCGTGGAAATCAATATGTTTTGGTTTTTCAAGAAGTTGTTAATCAATGTTAAAAGTGTTTTGGCATGAAAGTGGCTATATTGCGGTTGTGTTTGAAAAAGGATTAAAAAAGTCAAATTATAATGGATAGAATTATTGAAAAGAAAGCCTGGTATTTACTAAGGAAAAATTGGTACTTAGCGGGAGCTGTTCTAGGCGTCGTTGTTTTGTATGCAGCATTTTTGGGAGAGTCAGGATCCCGATTACGTGTTGATGCAGAGAAAATTTCAATTGGAGATGTGAAGACTGATTATTTTCAGGAATACATTGCCCGAACGGGAACGGTCAATCCAATTACCACTGTTTATTTAGATGCTATTGAAGGAGGCCGGGTTGAAGAGATCCTGCTGGAAGAGGGAAGTATGGTTAAAAAGGGCGATGTGATTCTTCGTTTAAGCAATTCAGAGTTGAACTTACAAATATTAAATTCGGAAGCTGGCTTTACTGAGCAAGTAAATAGATTACGGGATACCCGTTTGAGTATGGAACAGGATCGTTTAAATGTAAGAAGAAGTTTGTTGGATATCGATTTAAATTTGGCAAAGAGTAAAAGGGCTTATCAGAGAAATAAAGTTTTCTTTGAGAAGGATTTAATTTCCCGGGAAGAATTCGACGAGTCAAATGATAATTACAATTACTATAAAAAAACCAGGGAGTTGCTTTTGGAGAGACAAAAAACCGATTCTCTTGCGCGAACAATTCAAATTCAACGATTGGATGCCAATTTGAAAAACATGGAAAACAATCTGGAAATGGTTCGTGCAAAACTCCAGAATCTAAATGTAAAAGCACCTGTTGATGGTCAGTTAGGATCTTTAAATGTTGAATTGGGAGAGTCAAAGTCAAGAGGGCAGCGTTTAGGACAGGTGAATGTATTGGATAATTATAAAATAAATGCGATGGTTGACGAACTCTACATTGCACGATTAAATAAAGGATTGAAGGCTAAATTTAGTTTTAGCGGCGTTGATTATAATTTAGTGGTTTATAAAGTTTATCCGGAAGTACGTAGTGGTCAGTTCGAAATTGATATGAAATTTGTTGGTGAACTTCCTCCTGGAATTAGAACCGGGCAAACATTTAGAACAAAAATTGAATTGGGAGAGCCCAGGGAGGCTGTGTTGATTCAAAGAGGAGGTTTTTTTCAAAGTACAGGAGGGCAGTGGATATTCGTTGTGGATCCCAGTGGTGAGTTTGCTACAAAACGTGCAATTAAATTGGGAAATCAAAATCCGATGTATTATGAGGTTCTTGAGGGCTTGAAACCGGGAGAGAGAGTTGTAACAAATAGCTATGAATCTTACGGGGATGTTGACAAATTGGTTTTAAAGTAAGTGGATGTTAAAAATTCTATTGAATACCGTTTTACGAAGTTTATATCGGCAAAAAGCCTATTCTTTAATGAATATTTTAGGATTGGCAACTGGTGTGACTTGTACGTTACTCATATTAATATGGGTAGAATATGAAACGGGATTTGATAAGTTTCACGAGGATATTGATCAGGTTTATAGTGTTTATGAGAATCAGAACTATGCAGACGGGGATGTGTTTTCGGTATATTCAACACCTGCGCCATTAGCCGAATCAATAAAAAGAACATTTCCGGAAATTAAGTATTCCACCAGAATGGTTACTACCTGGGGGCAATTGATTCTTTCTGCGGATGGGAAAAGTTTTGTTGAGGATGGCGGAAAAATTGTTGACGCAGATTTCTTTCAGATTTTTACTTTTCCTATCGTAGAAGGAGAAAAAGAGAATCCTTTTAAGGAGGAAAATTCAATTGTGCTTACAGAGAAGCTCGCTCAGAAATTGTTCGGTGAATTGGATCCGATTGGAAGAAAGATTGAAATAAATTCCAAATTTGATTATGTAGTTTCGGCTGTGATTCAAAATCCGCCGGCTAATTCATCAATAACTTTCGACTTTATTCTTCCTTTTCAATTTTTTGGGAAATTGTGGTCTTATGATTTAAATGATTGGGAGGCAAATACTTTTCACACTTTTATTAAAGTAGAAGAAGGAGTTGATTCGGATGATTTGGTGGCTCAGTTACAAACGTATATTAAAGATCGTATTAAGAATTCAAATGTAGATCTTGATCTTCAGGCTTTCGTGAAATATCATTTGTATGCCATTAACACGAATAAAGTGGGTTCAATTTGGTATGTGAGAGTATTCCTGCTGGTAGCTGTTTTGATACTTTTAATTGCCTGTTTTAATTATATGAATTTGGCAACAGCCAGATCAGAAAGAAGAGCAAAAGAAGTAGCTGTTAGAAAAGTAGTTGGAGCTCAGCGAAAAGGTTTAATCGGTTTATTTCTTGGCGAATCGATATTTTTCACATTAATATCCTTAGGAATAGCCGTTGTTTTGGTCGAATTACTACTCCCTGTTTTTTGCGATTTAACGGATAGAGATTTGTCATTGGGGATAAATAATATAAAATTTTTGTTTAGCGTTTCTGGTATTGTATTGCTTACTGGAATTGTGTCAGGAAGTTATCCGGCGTTGTTTCTGTCCTCTTTTCTGCCAATTCATGTAATTAAAGGTGTGTCAAGAAAAGATTCTGCTCTGCTCAGGAAGGTGTTGGTAGTCATTCAATTTAGCATGTCGATATCTCTGTTTATTTGTTCAGGGATTATTTATCAGCAACTGAAATTTTTAAGGGAATCGGATGTTGGCTACAATAAGAACGATTTGATTTATATTGAGATGGCAGATGATTTTAATTCGATTTATCCTAAGTTGAAGAATGAGTTGACTAAAATCCAGGGAGTTTACTGGGTAACTGCAGCAAACCAAATGCCGGTGAATTTTACAAATTCAACTTGGGATGTAGATTGGCCCGGAAAAATAAAAGATTCTGAAGATATCTTGTTTCAATTGTCTTTTGTGGATTATGATTTCATTGAAACATTTGAAATGGATGTGATTCAGGGAAGGGGATTTTCCAAATTGCATGGCGGGGATAGCTTGAAATTTATTATTAATGAATCGGCGGCAGAAAAGATGAATATGGTCCATATCATTGGAGAACCTTTGCAGATTTGGGATTATTCGGGCGAGGTGATAGGTATTGTTAAAGATTTTAATTTTAATAGTCTTCAGGTTGGAGTGGAACCCTTAATCATGATGCGAAACCCGGCAGCATTTAAATATATAGCTATTCGAATTGGAGAAGATGTGGAGCCAATTCTAAATAAAATAAGAACAGTTTGGGACTCAACAGTTCCGGATATTCCGTTTACTTATCGATTTTTGGAAGAGGACTTTAAGTATTTTTATACGGCTGAATCACGAATGAGTAAAATATTTATTTCATTTACAATAATAGCTTTTATTATTTCATGTTTGGGCTTGTTTGGGCTTGTTTCCTTTGTTACAGAACGGAAATCCCGTGAGATGGCACTAAGGAAGGTCTTTGGAGCTAATATGGATACTGTATTTCAATTGTTGTTGAAAGAATTTTTTAAATGGGTAATGCTTTCCAATTTCATTGCTTGGGTACTTTCATTTTTTGTGATGGAGTGGTGGTTAAAAGGGTTTGCCTATCGAATAGATATTGGAATTGGAATTTTTATCTTGTCAGGATTTGTATCTCTGTTGATAACCTTTCTTACAGTTTATCAGCAAATATGGAAATTGGCTTTAAAAACTCCGGTGCGAGTGCTAAAATATGAATAAGTGATTGTATAAATAGATATGGCTATGATTAATACTAAAAATTTAATTAAAGTTTTCAGAACCGACGAGGTGGAGACTACGGCATTAAATAATGTCAATCTGGAAATTAATAAAGGCGAATTTGTTGCGATAATGGGGCCATCGGGATGTGGCAAATCAACTTTGCTGAATATTATTGGCTTGCTTGACAATCCAAGTGAAGGAGAGCTTCATTTTAATGGCTATCAGGTAGAGAACTACACTGAAAGGCAAAGAACAAATTTGAGAAAAGAAAACATTGGTTTTGTTTTTCAAAGTTTTAATTTGATTGATGAATTGACTGTTTTTGAGAATGTTGAGTTGCCTCTTTTGTATATGAAAGTATCGGGAGCAGAGAGAAAAAGAAGAGTAAATGAGGCATTGGAAAGAATGAATATTGCCCATAGAGCTAAGCATTTTCCTCAGCAATTATCTGGAGGACAGCAGCAAAGGGTTGCAATTGCACGAGCAGTTATTTCCAATCCCAAATTGATTTTAGCGGATGAACCAACGGGTAATTTGGATTCTGCTAACGGAGAAGAGGTGATGAATCTTTTAACTCAGCTTAATGAGGAAGGAACTACAATAATTATGGTAACTCACTCGCCGTCAGATGCAGATAGAAGTCATCGTATTATTCAATTGTTTGACGGACATATTGTAACTGAGAATATGAGACAAAAGCTTTAGAACGAAAATATTATCGTTATTAATCAATTCTTAGGTTCATATTCTGAAAATTGAGCTGCATATTAATAAGGCAAGTATGTTTAAGAATTTCTTCATTACACTTTTCCGAAATTTTTCCAGAAATAAATTCTATACAACAATTAATGTTGTTGGTTTATCTGTAGGATTAATTTGTACAATTCTGATTTTACTGTTTGTTCAGGATGAATTATCATATGATAAGTACAATGTGAATCATGAACGGATCATTCGTTTGGGATCAGATTTTACTTTGAGTGGAAAGAGAGACCGTGTTGCGACATCGCCTTTGCCATTCGGGCCAACCTTTGCTGAGGAATTTCCTGAGGTGGAGCAGTTTGTTCGGTTTCAAGGTTCAGGAAGACAGCAGTTTAAATATGATGATAAAGAGTTTTATGAAGAGCATATCGCCTTTGTTGATTCTTCAGTATTTACTATTTTTAGCTTTCCCCTGCTTAAAGGAGATCCCAAAAAAGCTCTTACTCAGCCATACTCAATAGTACTAAATGAAACTTTGGCTAAGAAGTATTTTAGCAACGAGGATCCAATAGGAAAGATATTGCTTGTTGGTGAAAATGCAGCCTATACTGTTAGTGGAGTAATGAAAGACCTCCCTTCCAACAGCCACTTTAAATATAATGCTTTCTATTCCATGAAAACATTGGAAAGCATAAGGGGAGCGGAGCAATTTAACAGTCAGCAACCAATTTCATTTTGGTCTTTTAATAATTATACTTTTTTGTTGTTAAAAGAAAATTCACGGGCTGATGCTATTCTCGAAAAGTTTCCGGCTTACTATGAGAAATACATGAAGGAGCTTGGAGATCAACTGGGGGTTTCCTACAAATTAATAATTCAGCATCTTGGGGATATTCATTTAAGATCACAATTGCAATGGGATGCTCCAACCGGCAATATAAAATACATTTATATTCTAACAGCAATTGCCATTTTTATTTTGTCCATTGCCAGTATTAATTACATGAACATGGCAACAGCACGGTCTTCCAAACGAGCAAAAGAGGTTGGTATTCGTAAAGTAGTTGGTGCACAAAGAGATAATATCATTCGTCAGTTTATGATGGAGAGTATATCTTTAACAGTTTTTGCTCTTATTATAGCCTTAATATGCGTTGAATTATTGTTGCCTCTGTTTAATCAATTGGTAAATAAGAATCTCACATTGAGTATTTTGGATACTCCGGAGGTGATTTTGTTTAATGTAATTCTTGCCGTCCTCTTAGGTCTTTTCTCGGGGAGTTATCCTGCTCTTTACTTGTCTTCAATTCAGCCGGTTTTTATTCTAAAAGGAAGAAATGGCAGAGGTGGAGCAAATGGTTTTTTGCGAAAATTGCTTGTGATTTCACAGTTTACAGTTTCAGCCATGATGATTAGCGGAACTATCATTGTTGCATCTCAATTCCTGTACATGAATAGTATGGATGTGGGATTTAATAAAAAAGATATTGTAGTCTCGGTTATTCGCGATTCTGTGTTGCGGACAAGAATAGATGCGTTAAAAATGCAACTGAAGAAAAACCCTAATATAAAGGCTGTTGCAACTTCGAGTTCATTAATTGGTTTTGGCGGATCGAAAACGGTGCATTTGTACGAGAGTGATGAAGGGATGCAGCAGTATGCATTAAATTTCAATGTTATCGATTTCGATTATATCGATTTAATGGAAATGAATATTCTGAAAGGAAGAAATTTTAATCGGGAGATTCCATCAGATACAATCAATGCATTTATCGTTAATGAGTCGGCCGCAATTAAATTTAACTGGGGCGAAAATGCCTTAGGGAAAAAGCTTCAGTTGGGAGTTGAAATTGATGGTGTTGATGAAGGAGGAGAAGTTCAATTGGGAGAGGTGATTGGTGTAATTCGGGATTTTAATTATCAGCCTCTTAAAGATTTAATTGAGCCGATGAACCTCATTGTTTCGGAAAATCCTGATTACCGAAGGAATTTGCACGTGAAAATTAATTCTGAAAATAGAAAAGAAACGCTACTATATATTCAGAAAGTATGGAATGAGTTCTGTCCCAATATGTCATTTGGTTATTCCTTTTTAGATGATAGAATGAAAGAAAATTATGAACCGGAAGAAAGACTGACATGGATTTTTTCAATATTTTCTTTGATAAGCATTTTAATTGCATCCATGGGGCTTTTTGGATTGTCCTCTTTTATGGCCGAGCAACGAACCAAAGAGCTGGGTGTTCGGAAAGTATTGGGTGCATCGGTAGCGAAGTTGGTGTATTTGCTGACTCGTGAATTTATCAGGTTAATTGTAATTGCGAATATCATAGCTGTTCCAATATCTTATTGGGCTTTAAGTGCTTGGTTGAGCGATTTTCCTTATCACATTTCAATAGGCATTTGGATATTTGTTGTCACCCTAATTGTTTCTTTAGTGATTGGGCTGTTTACTGTAGCATGGCAGTCTTACCGGGCAGCAAGTTCCGACCCAATTAAGGCAATTAAATATGAATAAACTCAATATGGTATAAATCTTCTAAATCTTTTACTCATGAGAGAAATATGTGTTCCGATACCACTTGGTGATGATAATGAAGTTGCAGAAGTGGAAGTTAAACTTGCGAATAAGAAAATATCTGTGTTTTTTAGATTGGAATCATTTTCTTGGGATGTATCCAAAGAAATTGCAGATAAATCAGATGATATAACAGAGAAATTACTCAAGATCTATAATTTAAAAAAGCTCATCGCCGACTATGATTCAGATTGGGAATTAATACAGATTTTTACTCCTTCAGAGTCATCAAAGAACATTCAGGTGCTGTTTCGTAAAAAATAGCTGAAGATATATTTATTTCTTGTGTAACTTTTGTTGTGTCTATTCGTCATACGAGCGGAAAGAACAATAAATTTAAATCAGGAAGTATGGATCGTCTAGCAAAAAATCTCATATTCTTTTTTCTTCTAATTCAACTGTTTTTTGGCTCATTCTCTGTTTTGGGTCAAACATATCCATGTTATTTATACGGTAGTATCACTACAATTGATGGTGATGTGTATAAGGGTGCCATTCGTTGGGATGATGAAGAGGTGTTTTTAACAGATGTGTTTAATGCTGACAAAGAAGAAAATCCGTACCTGAAATACCTTCCGGAATCCAAAATTAAAAATAATGAAGAGAGATACAGTAGAAATAGAACATGGGATCGCTTCGAAGTCACAATTAATGATGAGAGGAGAAATTTAACCAGTGTTTACGATCGAAAATTTCAATGTCGGTTTGGCGATATAAAATCAATATCTGTAACTGGAAGCGAATCGGTAAGTTTAGAACTTAAAAATGGAAAGTATATTAACTTAAGTGGCGGTTCAAATGATGTGGGAACAAAAGTTTGGATCATTGATCAGGAATTAGGCTTGTTGAAAATTGATTGGGATCGTATTGATATAGTCAATTTTGAAACAACACCTACTGATCATATGGAGACTTTTGGAGACCCAATTTATGGAAAGATTACAACAACGAAAGGAGAGTTTACAGGTTTTATTCAATGGGATCACGATGAGCGTCTTTTGGGAGATAAATTGGATGGAAGAAGCCGTGATGGAGACGTATCCATCTCTTTTGATAAAATAAAAAAAATTGAAAAAACAGAAAATGGAAGTCTCATTACTTTGCATTCCGAACGACAGTTCGAATTGACCGGTGAGAATGATGTTAATAAATACAATAGAGGAATTATTGTTAGTATTCCTAATGTTGGAAGAGTAGATTTTCCCTGGAGTCACTTTCTTTCTTTGGAGATTCTTCCTCTTTCCAAAAATACAGATTGTTTATCTGAATTTAGGGCATCGCAAAGGTTGTTTGGTACATTAGTTACAAAGGAAGGTAAATCGTATAAAGGAGTAATTGTTTACGATTTAGATGAGGCAATGGATTCGGAAATTTTAAATGGTTTAAATGATAAATTGGAATTTGCTATCCCTTTTAGAAATATTGGCAGTATTAAACCAATGGCATACAACTATTGTCTTGTTGAACTAAAAAATGGGATGAAGCTGTATCTTGGCGACCAAACCGATGTTTCCAATAAAAATGCGGGAGTAATTATTTTTGTAAATGAAGATGAATACCAAAACTTTAAATGGGAAGATATCGAACGTATCGATTTTATGTGAAAATTGTCATATTTAGAATAGATGTCCCATCTTGATTTTTTCAAAATGGGATATTTTTTTGTAATTAACTGATATTCATACTGACTTAAAGAAAAGCGTGCAGATTCTAAGAATCCATTGTGAGTGTATTGGGATGCTGTAATTTGGGTTAAATCAACATATAACACTGATATTGAATATTATACTTTAAGAGCTTATATGACTATACACTTCAAGTGCAAACTTAAAACTCCGACAAAATCTCATTACAAAAAAAACGAACAGACCATTGATGTCTTTAAAAAACTACCTGATTGGTTACATTCAAATAGAATTAATCTTGATAAAGATAAGCATGAGTCAGTTAATTTATATTATCAAGATGAAAGCAGATTTGGTTTAATGACACTTATAGGGAAATGTTTAACAATAAAAGGAATAAAGCCAGTTGTGAGATATCAACTTGCTTTTAAGAATACTTACCTATATGTAAGCTTCTCTCCTATGAATGGCGATTCTTTTGTCTATGAAATTTAAGGCGTTTCCAGCGATATCTTCTACAAATATTTAGAACGATTCTCTCAATATAAACCAACAGAACTAAAGATAGTGGTAATTGACAGTGCTGGCTTTCATTCCTTTAAGCATTGCACAACACCAGAGAATATTAGATTAATACGAATCCCTCCATACATGCAAGAGTTAAATCCTTCTGAGAAAATATGGCAATACATAAAGCAATATTATAAAAATAAAGTATTCGCAACATTAGATGCTGTGAAACAATGGCGGCACAAATTCACTGAAAATAAGCTGAAAAAGAAACTTGTTAAATCAATTACTCAAAATGCTTTTTTCTAAATTGCTTTAATGAATGTTTTGATTTTTAATTGGTGTAATTTCAAGATAATGCTTAAAGAAAATAGAATTATTTTCAATTTTTCTTGATTGCAATATAAAAAGAAAACCGCTCAAACCTTTTGGTTTGAGCGGTTTTGATGAAGTTTGAGGTTCTTCTGGTGGAGCTGCAGGGAATCGAAACTTAGTCTTAATGTATTGATAGTTAGTGTGTATTGCTTTTCAGGTGACCGAGTAGGTGCCTGCTTTTAATTTTTTACCATTCAATCTTAATATTACCCATTTTCGTCTTAATGCCTGCTTTTCTATCTACTGTAAAAAAGATTTATGAAAAATTAATTTTATTACCCTCCAAGTTTCAGAATTCATCTTTTTATCTCTTGAAATTTCTTTGAATAAATGAAGTGATTAAACTAATTACTCATTTGCCAAAATCTAGTGCAAATATTTGGTTTCGTTGATTGTTTCCAGATTATGTTTTAATACTCTTTTATTTGTTATTTTTTTTTCTGCAGGTAATAGTTTGAGATATATTATTGTTTCGTATGTATTTCGATTGTTATTTATATATTAATGTTTACTTGTTTTTGATGTACAACCTGTTACATTAGATCAATTGTCAAAATCAATATGTCAATAAGTATTTCGGTATTAAATGAATATGTGTATTATAGTTTCTTTTTATTTCAGTATTTAGACTGAGTATATATATGATTAATATCGTTAATTAAAGGGTTACCTTTTTCTAAAAACAGGAATATATATACAAGGTAAAGGATTGTTTAATTTTGCATTTTTTTTGATAAATCTATTTTTTAGAAATGTGAATGTAATGATAAATTAATGTATGCTCACATAAATTTTTCTTGATATTATAAATGAAAATATAATTCTCATTTATGTTTTGTAATAAAATAATATGAAACGTCCATGATAAGGATATTTTGACATGCAGGAGGATGATTATTCCACCAAGGTAAGTTCTCCCAAAAAAAGTTCGGGACAGGCTGTGTAGAAAACAAAAAACAAATTATAATAATATAAAATGAATAAAAAAGTTAATGGAACAGCGGTGTTCCTGTTTATAATGTTGCTCTCAGTAAATTATATCAGGGCACAGTATGTAGAGGCGACAAGTATTAATTTAAATAGTCGATCTCAGTATGGCGGAGATTATCCTACTGACAATTCGAATTACCAAAACGTTCTATCTATTGGAGGAATAGGTGCAGAAACAGGATTGAAAATTTATAAGCAGGATGCTGGAGCACAGGCTTCATTTGCAGGAAGTCAAAATTATCAAGATGCATATGTGTTTGAAATGACTGACAGTAATGATAATACTGTTGATGGATCGGTTGTTTACGGAGCTACAGGCAAGGATGATGTGTTTAAACATTTATTCGTGATTCAAGGAAATGGGAATGTGGGAATTGGAATGAAATTTCCAACAGCAAAACTTTCAGTTAATGGAAAAATAAATGCGAAAGAGGTACAAGTAACAGCGACTGGTTGGCCAGATTATGTATTTGAACCTAATTATTCACTATTGTCTTTGCATGAATTAGAAACTTTTATCAATGAGAATCAACATTTACCGGAGATTCCCTCGGCAAAGGAAGTGGGAGAAAAGGGTATTTCTCTGGCTGAAATGGATGCGAAACTTCTCAAAAAGATAGAGGAGTTAAGCTTGTATGTAATAGAATTAAATAGGACTATTGAAAGTCAAAATAATAGAATTAAAGAACTTGAAATTAGAAAGTAATGAAAAGGATACTTGTCATCTTATTTATTTGTGATGCTATCACAACATTTGGACAAACACAAATTGAGAGCAGTCCAATATATTACAAGGGAAGTTATGTAGGTGTTGGAACGCCAAATCCTCTGGTTCCTCTTCATAGTGTTGGGTATTTTAATATGATTCAGTTGCGAATGGAGCGTACAGGAAGTTTCGAAGGTTTTTGTGACCTGGGAGGTTCTAATGGTGATTTTAGAGTATGGTCAGGAGGATATGCAAAGAGTCACAAGTTTATAGTGAGTGGTATTGATGGCAATGTTGGAATTGGCACCTTAACTCCAAGATCGAGACTTGATATAGGTAAATCTGTTGGAGCAAACAATGGGCTAAGAGTTGGTGATTATATAGAGTTGAACGAAAGGGAAACAGTTAATAATGCCGGGATTATAAGCTTTAACGCCGTTATTGATGACGGGGATGTGAGCAAATTTAAACCGGTTTGGTCTGGTTCAAGTACTGCTTCTGGAATGGTACTGACAATGGAATCTGGAGGTTGTAGCAATCTTGACTTTTACGGCAATACGTGGGGGATTGATGCAACGGCGTGCAGTCTTTCAGAGTTTACGCACGTTATGAGATTAAATGTGAATGGTTCCGTGGGTATAGGAACACAAAATACCAATGGATATAAACTGGCTGTCAATGGCAAAATTCGCGCAAAAGAAATAAAAGTAGAAGCCAATTGGGCCGATTTTGTCTTTGAAGAAGATTACAAGCTTCGAAGCCTAAATGATCTGGATGTTTTTATAAAAGAGAGCAAACACCTTCCTGAAATCCCAACACAAGATGAAGTGAAAAAAGATGGTGTCTCTCTTGGAGAAATGAATGCGAAACTATTGCAGAAGATAGAAGAGCTAACCCTTTACGTGATAGAACAACAAAAGCAGATTCAGGAATTGCAATACAAAGTGAACCAAATTGAAAACTCAAAAAACTAAGAAAATGAAAAAAATACGAACCTGTATTATTGTCACCTTTCTATTTATTTCAAGCACATTATATACTGTACAAGCTCAAACCAACTCAATTCCGGAAAGTGGGAGGCTTGGGATTGGAACTACGTCTCCTGTAGCACCTTTTGATGTAAGAACATTAGAAGCAAAGGGCACGCCAGTTGCGATTTTTAATAATACGTTTGCTGATTACAGCAGAGAAGTAGAGGATAACAGACCCTTTGTAATTAAAAGAACTACAGGTTTTGAAGAGGCAATTTACACATTCGTACAAGATGCAGAAGCCATACAAGAATACCGCAATGACGAAGGATCTAATAGATTGGTTTTTCGTATGGTGAATACCGATACAGAATCTGGTGGCGGAGCAAATGCCAATAGGAATGAAGTAATGATTTTACATGGCAATGGCACAGGAGGGGGAGTTAGTATAGGATCGAGTAATCTTCCTGTGGGGTATCGGTTATCAGTTGATGGGAAAATATTGGCTGAAGAAATTCAAATAAAATTATCTCAATCCTGGCCTGATTACGTGTTTTCTGAAGATTATCAACTTATGCCATTATCAGAATTGGGACTCTACATTCTTCATAATAGACATTTACCAGATGTTCCAGCGCAAGCAGAAGTCAGAAAACAAGGGCTTTCAGTAGGAGAAATGAATGCTAAGCTACTTCAAAAGGTTGAAGAGTTAACCCTTTATCTTCTGGAACAAAACCAACAAATGGAATTTCAATCGAATCGAATTGATGCTTTAACTCAGCAAGTACAGGCATTGCAAAAATCAAAGAATTAAAATACATGAAAAAATTTATCCTTATTCTCATTTTATTTATGGGCTTCTATGCAAATACTGAAGCTCAGTACACCCAAACAAGTGTATCCGACTTGAATTTTACCGAAACAGCTATTTTCAGCACGGGTTGGCAACCTGTAAACCGTCCGGGATTTAATTATGGTTCGGGTTTTACATTTAATTTTATGGATACCCGATATTCTGGGCAAATTTTTATGCCTTGTGCCGGATTAGAGTCAGAGTTATATCTGCGTGGCAATTATCTATCTACTTGGGGTGAGTGGAATCGAATTTGGCATTCCGGTAATATAGATGAACTTAAAGTGACGGATTTAAACTTGTCAAATTATTGGCAATCAGTAAATAATGGATTGAGTTTTATTGGAAATGTTGGGATAGGAACATCTAATCCTGAAGCAAAACTACAAGTCAGTAATGCAGTTCTTTATCATGGAGATTTAGTTAGCGCAAGATTAGGTAATGCCTATAATCATTGGACTTATTTCGGAGATGGTAATTCAGGACGAATTAGGGGAAGTGGTGAAGGATATCTTGTTCTGGAGAGTAATATAAATGGTTCCGGGAATAAGGTGATTGCATTACATGGTGCAAGCGATATTTACTTTTCAACTTATAATGAAGGGAATTGGAAACAAAGATTTTTTGTGAAGAATAATGGAAATGTTGGAATAGGAACTATTTCACCTAAATCTAAACTTGACGTAGCAGGCACCATCCGCGCTGCCGAAATAAAAGTTGAAGCTCAAACTGCAGACTTTGTTTTCGAAGAAGATTATCAATTAAGATCTCTTGTAGAAATAGAGCAGTTTGTGCAAACCAATAAACACTTACCGGATATTCCATCTGCAAAAGAAATGAAAGAGGATGGAGTTGGTTTGGCTGAGATGAATAAGCTGTTGCTTCAGAAGGTAGAAGAGTTGACGCTATATTCTATTGAACAGCAAAAAACGATAAAAGAATTAGATGAAAGTCTTCAGTCAGAGACCAATTCCCGCGAAGTGATTGAAGACCGTTTAGCCAAATTGGAAACTATATTGTTAGGTAAATAATTGTCAGTAAATCTATCCCAATCTATTAGCTGATTGAAATGTATTGAGTAAGAATTCTTCAGCAGGGAACAGGTGTATTATTGGAAATAAACTATTAATTGAATTATGAAAAGACTAAGCATACTAATTTTTATAAGCCTCACCAGTTTATCTGTTTGGGCACAAACTCAAATTGGAGGATCAGAAAGTCCAGTTTATATTAATAATGGGAAAGTAGGAGTGGGAACAAATTCGCCAACAGAAAGTCTGGATGTAAAAGGGAATCTTCGAATTCAAGGTAGTGGTGATAATGGTATTGGTGGTTATCTAAGACTTTATAGTGACGGGATTATTGGAGAACAAGCTAATTGGATAATGTATAATATGAGTTCAAACGGAGTGGATTATGCTGGAGGAGGATTGCAATTTTGGAACTATCCGGCAGATGATTCCAATGGATGTTGTAATCAAAGAGTGATATTTTATAACAATGGGAACGTATTTATAGCTAAGAATCTTGGTATGGGGACAAGTAAACCAATTTCTAAATTAGATGTTAATGGTAGTTTCGTATTAAGAAATAGGTTGCAAGTTGGAAATGCAAACACTGTTTGGTTAACAGATGCTGTTTCGGGTTATCAGGATGGAATGCATTCCAGCGATGCCGCATTGCTGGTTCCAGTTCATCAAAATTCAGCTTCTGATTTACGATTATATATTACCGATGACTTTAATGACTCATTTTCAATATGGGGAAATACTTGTCGAGGAGGTGATTGTGCAGATATAAATGCAGCCTCTCAGATTGCCAGGTTTGAAGGAGGGGGGAATGTGATGTTTTGCGGAAATGTAGGCATAGGAAAGAATAATCCAGATTCCGGTATAAAACTTGATGTTGCAGGCACCATCCGCGCCACCGAATTAAAAATTGAAGCTCAAACTGCCGATTTCGTATTCGAAGACAATTATCAATTAAGATCCCTTGTAGAAATAGAGCAGTTTGTGCAAACCAACAAACACTTACCGGATATTCCATCTGCAAAAGAAATGAAAGAGGATGGAGTTGGTTTGGCTGAGATGAATAAGCTGTTGCTTCAAAAAATAGAAGAATTAACGCTTTATGTGATACAACTCAAAAATGAGAATGAAAGTCAAAATTCTGAAAATAAGGAGTTGATAAAAAGGGTTTTAAGTCTTGAAAAACGAATCGGTAAAACCACAAATTAAAAAAGAACAGCAATGAAAAAAATAGTGCTAGGAATATGCTTAATCCTTTATGCATTTACAGGGTATTCCATTGAAAAAGGATTGGGGGCAACGGGAGCAACCGGACGCTGGGTAAAAATAGCTCGGATACAAAACCGCGAACCAATAGATGGTGCTGAGTATTCTCAATTTTCGGGAACATTAAATATTCAAACAGATTTTGGTCGGACAGGGTCAGAACAGTATTATGCTATTTTTTCGTTTGGCAGTCGCGGAGGAATTCGTCCATTGCTTTTTGAAATGGGGGATGCCGCCAGAAGAAGCACAATTAATACAAACAGAATAGAATGGAGAATTTACAAAGCTCCCGATGGTTATCACTATTTGTGGATGTGGCAAAGCAATTATTGCAGGTACGCAGTATTCAATTATCAGGCAACCGGAAGTCTGGAGTCCTGGACTTATGAAAATCCTCCTGTTGACTACCAATTGGTTTGGGATAGCAAGACAGGAGATCGTCAATCATTTACTGCACCTATTAAAGATCCTGTAATCGAAGGAAAAATGGGAATCGGAATTTCAAATCCAAAACATGAATTGGAAGTGAATGGAACCATCCGAGCAAAAGAAATAAAAGTCGATACAGACTGGGCCGATTTTGTTTTCGAAGACGAATACCAATTGAGGAGCCTGAATGATCTCGATACATTTATACAGGAAAACAAACACTTACCCGAAATTCCAACTGGAAAAGAGGTGAAACAAGAAGGGATTTCGGTTGGTGAAATGAATGCCAAATTGTTGCAAAAGATTGAAGAGCTCACATTATATGTGCTGGAAACTCATAAAAGAGTGGAAGGTATTGAGGGAGAATTGACTCGTGTGAGAAATGAAAATATAGAATTAAGAGAAAAACTAGATAATCTACAATAATAAAATTATGAATAAATTATATCAGCAGTTAACAGTAGTTTTTTTCCTTGTAGGAATAAATTCTGGATTTGCTCAGGTAACAAATCTTTCTCCAGAGGATTTTAAAGCTGTAAATATTGGATATAACACACTGGGAGACTACACAAAAAGCGTTATTCTTTTGCATGAAGTTTACGATGGAGTAAAAATTGGTAAAAACTTTGCAATTGGTGAGGTTTGCGCAATTCGAGGGAGTCAAGTAAGTAATAATCGAACAAATCTTGCATTTGTAAATACTTCTTCTGGCTATACTCATATTGAAGGAGGACTTACAAGTTTTAATTCTGATGGTGTCTGGAAATTGAAATTGGTAATGTATCAAGGGAAAAAATACCTGGCATTAGATGTGCCATACAGACCTGACTATCATAGTAGTGGGTTTAGGTTTAAGGGTTGGACGAAATCTACCGGAGAAAATATGAAGTGGATAGCTTATGAGAATCGGGGCATTCCGGTAAATCAGGATGTATTATTAATTGTAGGGGATTATTCACCCAATGTTACAGAATATCACGATTATGCCTGTTCAGTTTTTTACGGACATGTTGGAATAGGAACACAATCTCCTAATAGCTATATGTTAGCGGTAAATGGCACCATCCGAGCTAAAGAAATAAAAGTAGAAGCCAATTGGGCCGATTTTGTATTCAAAGGGGATTATAGTTTAAGAAATCTAACTGAGGTAGAAGAATTCATTATTGAAAATGGACACCTGCCCGATATTCCCACAGAAAAAGAGGTGAAAGCCGAAGGAATATCATTGGGTGAAATGAATTCCAAACTACTCCAGAAAATTGAAGAGTTAACCCTATACGCCATTCAACTCAAGAAGGATAACCAAACTTTGGTTGAGAAGCAAAATCAACAAGAAGAAGTGTTGGTATTGCAAAAGGAAGAAATTAAGACCCAAAAAGTCAAATTAGTTGCTTTGGAAGATCTGGATTTACGGTTACAAGCAATAGAGAAATTCATGAATCAGAAATAAAATCTAAACTTAACATGTATGAAAACCCTATTTAAATGGACCAAGGGACTCCCGCTTTGTTTATTCTTGCTTAGCGCACTCACGACCCGCTCGCAAACAATTACGACCAACAGAAATGTAGTCGGTATGGAACACAATCTTTTATTTAGTGCTGATACGCGATACCAAGTTACGCAAACCGGCAGTGGAACAATAGATCTTAGGAGAATGTTTGATGGAGTTTTTACTCCTTCTTATTCTGGTACTGCACCAACGGAGCAGAATCCAACAGTTATTTTAATTGAAGGTTTACCAGCTTACCATACCCAAGCAGGAGCTTGGGTGGGGTGGTCTACAAGATGGTGGCCTGCTAATAAATTTAAAATTGAGGCATATAATGTTCATAGTGGAGCAAATATTTGGGTGACTGTAGCGGATTATTCTCAAACTATTTATTCTGGATCCGATTTTAATGTGAGAATGCCTTCAGGGACTTTTTCCAAATTGAGATTCACGTTTATGTCTGCAACAGGTACCGATGGTAGGATAGGAATCTCTGAATTGTTTTTTCTACATCCCGAAGCTACAACACCTTATTACGGGTTAAAAAACGGATGGGAATCAAGTGGCGACAATGCTTTTAGAAGATCAGGTAATGTGGGTATTGGAACTACTTCTCCTACGGCCAAGTTGGAGGTGAATGGAACAATTCGTGCCACCGAAATAAAAGTAGAAGCCCAAACCGCCGATTTTGTTTTCGAGGAAGATTACGAGTTGAAATCATTAGAAGAAGTAGAGCAGTTTGTGCAAACCAACAAACACTTACCGGATATTCCATCTGCAAAAGAGATGAAAGAGAATGGAGTTGGTTTGGCTGAGATGAATAAGCTGTTGTTGCAAAAAGTTGAGGAATTAACCTTATACATTTTGCAGCAAGGAAAGAGAATAAATTATTTAGAAAAATCGAATCAATATACCAATAAACAATGAGAAACTACTTGCGACTACAAAACGTTTCATATGTTAAATATAGAGATAATCAAATTTAAATTAAGTCCGACAGACTACTAGGTGTAACTAATTAATTAAAAAATAGTAAATGGAAAATAATAATAATTTTAATTGGAGGAAACGATTTCAACTTTTGATTTTCGTTTTTTCGTTTTACGTGTTTAATTGTATTGGGCAAACAAATGATAATTCCTTTAACATTCCGGATGTAATTCCGAAGTCCCCAGAAGTTGCAAGTCTGGAACGTTATGGAGAAGTTAATTGTTCTGAATATACAGGAACTCCGAATATTTCTGTTCCTATACATATTGTTAAAACAGGATCGATAAGTGTACCTATTGGGGCAACTTACAATGCAACAGGAGTTCGTGTAGCGCAAGAAGCAACTTGGGTTGGTTTGGGATGGGACTTAAGCTGTGTTAATGCTGTTCTTTATCACCCAAACGGTTCTAATGATCAATGCTATAATGGGACAACAATACCTACTTCAGATTGGTGTGATATGTCAAATTATATTAGAAAATCAAGTAATTATTATGGCGTAAGTGCTACTTTTTCATTCGAAGATGGAACATATGGTTTCGGAAACTTTGAAAACCCTTGCGCTTGTTATGATGAACATCCAGCTAAGATATGCAAGGCGCCAATAATGGGAGCTATCAAGGAAGGTATTGGACAGTTAGATTATTTTTCAGTTAATTGCTTTGGTATATCAGCAAACTTCTATGTTGATAGGTCAACCGGCCAAGCAGAAATCTTTGGAGAAGATAGTAAAATTGCAATTACAACCACTTTAAATTCGAGAGGTAAAATTGAAGGAATATCAATAATAGATGAAAGTGGGAACATATATGTTTTCGATGCTCGAGAGATGTTTGGTCAGAGATATTATAATGCTTGGTATTTAACATCCATTGTTAGTCCAGAAGGGAAATATGTGCGATTTACATATAAAAAGTATGGATCAATAGAACCTATTCACCCATTATCTGAGACCTATGATAGTCAGTATGGAATGAACAAAAAAATAGCACATCCCTTTTCGTCAGTAAATGATGTATTATTTCCTTTATACCTTTCAGAAATAGAAACGGAAAAAGAGACAGTGAAGTTTTGGACAAGTCAAAACCGTCAGGACATTGAAGGTTCTGGTGCTGCTAGATTGGATTCAATTAGTGTTACAGATAAATTTCAAACAAATTACCGTAAAAGTGTTATTTTTAATTATAGCTATTTTCAGGGTTCAGATATTGGAGGTGACTATTACGTGGATGAAAATTTCACAAAGGCAAATTGTTATTTATCGAAACGGTTAAAATTAAATAGTCTTGAGCTTGTAGAAGGTTATTCTAATGCGAAAAAACGCTATGGTTTTGTATACAATGAATCAGTAGATTTACCATTAAAGACCTCTTATGCTGTTGATCATTGGGGTTTTTATAATGGTTGTGATAATAGTACCTTTCTACCTGTTAGTATATATAGTAGCGGAGGTGCGCTTGATTTTAACGGGGCTAATAAAGGAGCTAATCCACAGACATGTTCAGCATGGACTCTAAAAAAAATAGTCTATCCAACAGGAGGAAGTACTGAATTTACTTTTGAACCTCATTCTTTTAGTAATACAACAATATATTCATCCACCCAATCTGGACCGCTAACAAGTTATAAACAATGTGCATCGGCCATGGTTTATAGAGGATCATCTTCGGTAAATTCAACTTTTACTTTGACATCCGAGTCAAAGGTGAAAATCAAAAGTGCTTTTATCATCACGCCAGCCTGTGATGATGAAACTTCATCTGGTAGAACGATGCTACTCGGTCCTGTTGGTTTAAGCTGGTCTTCAACGTCACCTGGTTTTCAATCAGAAACAAAGATCTTGCCTGCAGGAAATTATGCGATTGTTGCGAGTATAAATACTTCATGTAGTTCTTATGATTGTAATTATGAAGTTTCTGTGTGGGTTGAAACAACCACAGAAGGAAATACAACCATTTCAAATTCATCTATAGGAGGTGGACTTCGAATAAAGAAAATAAAAAACTGCACCTCAGAAGGCATTGCTTCAATAAAAGAATATGAGTATACAACTGATGATGATAGTACATCAAGTGGTATTTTGATGACACCAATAGATTATACTAAAAAAGAAAATTATAAAATAGTTTGTGGGGATAGTAATAGTGCGAATAGTGGTATTGAAGTAAGGACAACAGGAACATCTACAATATATTCGAGTTCAACAACGCCACTAAAAGCAATAGTAGGGTATAGCAGAGTGAAAATACAAAACGCAACTAGTTCAGGAAGCAATAATGGGTATGTAATAAAGGAATTTAGGAATAAAGAACCATACCCTATATTTGATTTTTTACTTTGTACAGATTTTTGTTTGGATAATGGATTGCTGGTATCTTCAACTGACTATTTATCAAATGGAAATTATGTTTACAAAGAAACGCTGGATTATGAGGATTATGACGATTCTAAAAAAAATGAACAATATGTGAATTTCTATATGACCGATACTTATAGGGGACCTTCTTGTCAATGTACTGATGCTGGGACAATTAGATATAATGAATGTGCATATGTAGGAAGGTGGAAATTATATAATTATACGTTTTTGAGATATAAGTACTTGCTTTCTGAAAAGAAAACAAGTGAGGGTACTGTGACAAAAATATATACTTATAAGTACAACCAGCAGAACTATTTACCAAATAGGGTTGCTACTTCGACTAGTTCAACCGAAAATTCGAAAGATGAATTGTATGTTCAAGAAATGAGCTATCCTAATGATTTTGTTTCGGAGGGCAATATATATGATTCGCTAAATATTTCAAATCGGATTAATACTCTTATTGAATCCAGAAAATATAAAGGTAATAGCCTTATAGATGCATCCTTTAATTTATATTCTGTTGTTGGTTCAAAAATATTTCTAACAGACTATTACAGTATAGATTTGAAATGTCCCATTAGTAAATCCTCATTTATTGGACTTACCGAAACCGGAGAGTTGAAATCTAATACTCAATATCAAAAAAAATATTCATTAACTTATGATTTAACTGGTAATGTTATTTCAATTGATAAGGCTGATGATATAGTAGTGAATTATATGTGGGGGTATGATAACCAGTATCCTGTTGCGAAAATCGAGAATGCTACACTTAAGGAATGTATCTATGAGGAAGGATGGCAAAATATAGCTAATTCAGGAGATCTGAATTTACGAACATTGCCAAGGGGTAAATATCGGATAGAATTTTACGGTGGGCCTTTTGACCTTGCTCCAACTTCGCAAATCCATATCAATGATAAGGTCGTTACCTTAGAAGGAGATGATAAATGGTATTCGATAGAAAAAATAATAAGCACAATAAGTTTTGGTGGGATAGGTAATATTCCTAGTAGTATAAAGTATATAAGGATTTATCCTTTCGATGCTCAAATGACCACCTATACTTACAAACCGCTTATTGGCATCTCCAGTGAAACGGATACTAACGGCATAACTACTTATTATGAGTACGATGATTTTGGTCGTTTAATTCGAATAAGAAATAATAATGGCGACATTGTTAAATCTTATGATTATAATATTTCCTTTTAAGGGATAATACAGATAAAAGTGAAAAAGTATTTGATGTACTTGACTTCTATCATTAGTTATACTTACAACAATATAATAAAATATGAAAGCGATAAAATATTTTACATTTCTCACAACTGTGTTCTTGATGAATATAAGTTTATTGTTGGGTGAATGTACCGTAAACTCAACAACCCCCTCCACTGTAATATTTTCTGGTATTAGTGGAGAGACAATATCACTGTCATTTGATCAAGGACTTTATTGTGATTTATCTTTTTATGTCCAAACATCATTGGTGAAAATGTCAATAACTCGAACTTCTCTTCATTCAATTGATATAGAATTGATTAGTCGAGAGGACTCTGGTGATGTTATAAATACGGGAATATTAATACTCAGCAATGGGTCATTTATTTATAGTATTCCTGTTAAAATAAATGTGCCGCAAATTGCCTTACCTGGAGATCAGAATTATATTGTGCAAACAACAATTTTAAAAGAGGGAATTGATGATAAAGATATGATTGATAATTTAAGTAGTGATGATCGTAGCCTTATAATAGATTACTATGATGGACTTGGTCGTCCACAACAAACTGTAAATTGGCAGGCTTCTCCTGATAAGACTGATATTGTGCAGGCTTTTTCTTACGATGAATATGGCAGAGAAGCAATGAAATATCTTCCTTATTCTACGAAAGTGGGTTTGGGAGTAAAATATGCTAGTCCTATTGTCGCTCAGCACGACTTTTACAGTTCCTCTAGTACCGATAATGTAGTAAATGATTATGCGCCCTACGCTAGAACTGTTTTTGAGAACTCCCCCTTAAATAGAGTTGTGCAACAGGGGAGGGAAGGTGTGAATTGGCAGCCTGTTAGTGGACATTGTATTAGGCTAGGCTATGGTGCCAATATTGCTAATGATGTATATTGTTTTAAGGTAGTAAATGAGAGTTTAGTATTGGTCGAAGATAAATATTACTTGTCCAGTGAGTTGAATAAAAGTGTAGTAAGAGATGAAAATTGGATAAATCAGACGACTGATGAATTGAATAAATTGCATACTACAGAAGAATATACCAATAAGCAGGAGCAGGTAATACTGAAGCGTAGCTATGTACAAGACGGGTCCGATAATGGTACCGCAATTGATGTTCTGGATACCTATTACGTGTACGATGACTTTGACCTGCTTCGTTTTGTGCTGCCTCCTGAGGCCGTCAAACAAATGTTTGGAGATGTTCAGCAATCGTCGGGAGTTGTTTTGGTGAGCAGCAATCAAAGCATTAGTTCCCCCGGTCAAGATGTGAGTAAATACCTGGTGGAAAAAGGGAGCAGTTTGACTTTAAGTAACGGTTTCACCTTTTCAGCCACAAGTTCAAATAGCTTAATTATTTCAAGTGGGAGTATTCAATCTGATTTATGTTATTCTTACAAATACGACTCTCGCAAGCGCATGATCGAGAAGAAACTTCCCGGCGCAGAACCTGTATACATGGTTTACGACAAGCGAGACCGATTGGTGGCCACACAGGATGGAAACCAAAGAGAAGACAACAAATGGCTGGTAACCAAATACGATTGCCTGAACCGACCGGTACTAACCGGAATTTATCAGCCTGCAAAGAATTCAAATGGGACGATAAAGAATCAGGACAACCTTCAAACAGAAGTCAATACTTTCTATACTGGCACAGCCAACCCAATGTACGAAAGCCGTGGGACAGCATTAAAATCATACGACAACAAATCATTTCCCAAAACACTGGCTGATGCGGATGTATTAACCGCAAATTATTATGGAGATTATAGTGTTACTCATTGTCCGCAGACGAGCTATAATACTTCCCAAATTGCAAATTCGTATTTGTTGACTAAACCAAAAGGACAATTGACTGCTACGTGGGCAAAAACTCTAAATGCATCATCAGGCAAAGCCGGAGGCCTGTGGACCGTTAACTTTTACGATAAAAAGTACCGGTTGGTTCAATCCAGAAGCGACAACTATTTAGGCGGATATGACCGGATTACCAATGTTTACGATTTTGTAGGCAAGGTTGACCGAAGCATTCATGAGCATATAGCCAACAGTAAAACCATTGTAGAAACCCAATGGATGACTTACGATCATGCCGGACGTTTGACCAAAGTGGAGCAGCAGTATTCCGGAGCAGTAAGCAAAGCAAAAACGACGATATCCGAAATGATTTACGATGAACTGGGACAGCTGAAAACCAAAAAGCTGACAGGCGCCGGCCGTAATTTAGATTATCAGTACAATATCAGAGGCTGGCTGACCAGCATGAACGGACACAAAAAAAGTGCTGTGGCAGGCAAAGGAAGCGATGAATTTGGTTTTGCCCTGAATTACAATGCAGGAGCAACAAGCTTTGGCGGGCAAAACCAGTACAACGGCAACATTGGCTCCATGGAATGGTGGAGCAATGGCATTAGCGGTTTAACCAACCACCAGCAAGCCTACGGATATACCTACGATGCATTAAACAGGATTACCAATGCCGATTTTAGAGAAAACTTATCCGGTTGGAAAAACACAGCTTCCACCTACGATGTAAACGGGATTACCTACGATTTAAACGGTAATATTCTGAGTCTGAACCGTGATGGAGCAGGCACACAAATAGACCAGCTGGCTTACGGATACAACGGCAACCAGTTGACTTATGTGAACGATGGGAAGGATGATGCAAAAGGATTCAAAGAATTCTCGAATACCACAAGTGAGTATGCTTACGATGCCAATGGCAACATGATAAGTGACGACAACAAAAAGATCAGCTTGGTTGCCTATAATCTGCTGAATTTGCCGGAGAGCATCACCAGGAAAGATGCACTTAACAAGGTGCGAAATGTAGCCTATGCATATTCTGCATCCGGAGCAAAGCTGGAAAACCGTTTGCCGGATAACAAATTATTGCAGTATTGTGCTAACTTTGTTTATGAGAACGGCTCTTTGAAATACATACTGAACAGCGAAGGAAAACTGGAGGTAAATGGTACAGGCGGCACCTACAAATACTTTGTGAAGGATCATTTGGGCAATACCCGCCTGGCTGTAGGCGAAGGAGAAAGCAGTGTGGCTACCGAATTGAACCATTACTATCCGTTTGGAATGCGCATGGCGATGGCCAACTCGAAAGCAGATGCAGACCAAAAATACCTGTACAACGGCAAAGAGATGCAGGAAGAAACGGATTGGTTGGATTACGGAGCCAGGATGTATGATCCGAGTTTGGGGAGGTGGCACTGTATAGATCCTCAAGCAGAAAGATATAGTTCTATGTCTCCGTACAATTATGTGGCAAATAATCCTATGTTGCTCATTGATCCAAATGGAGAGGAAATTTGGATATATTATAAGGATAAAGATGATAAAGAGCAAAAAATGCAATACACAACAGGGATGAATTACAAGGGTGATAATTCATTTATTTCTGCTTCTGTAAATGCTTTAAATCAGATGGGTAAGACTGAGATAGGAGGCGTTGTCTTAGGAGCTCTTGCTTCTTCTGAGAATATGTTTAATTTTAAGAATGAAGTTCCTGTCGATAAAAATGGAAAGCCAATAGACAAAGCATTATCTTATAATGCAAATAAAAATGATGGTGGAGGAACAATAAAAGCAGGTGCGTGGATGAATAGTAAACTAGGAGGAGCGCAAATACTTGGAACTACAGCACATGAACTATTCCATGCTTATCAAGATGAACATGGTCAAAAAGGTACTGTTAATAATGAGATAGGGGCATATTTATTTGGAAGAGCAGTACAGTACACTGGTCAAATGAATAGTGTCGGTTTTTATGCAGAGATGCCATGGGGCAATGGAACAAATTCAGGAGATGCATATCATGGAGCTATGAATAGTTTAATTTGGGCGCCAGCTTTTAATTATAGTAAATATAGTACTGCGGTTAACAATTTTAAAAAAGGTAGTAGTGCGAATACTACTAGTACTGGCGGGCAAGGACTTTATAAGGGAGCATCTGTTAAGCCTGTTTCTGCAAATCCATTAATAAAGAATTTTTTCCCTTTAGTACGTTAATTATGAATAAATTATTAATATTAATTATCCTTATAAGCTTATCTGCTTGTAAAGTACGGGAGAAGAATAATGAGATTATTGACCCTGTAAAACCATCACCTTATAAAGTTTTAAGAGTTAATCCATATGTTAATCTACCTGATAGTTTAGGGAGAGGGAAATATAAAGGAATTGCTTTTGTAGAAGGGCAAATAGTTGACAGTACTCTTAAGATAGTCAATGTGAAAGTAATGAAACTGAAACTACAAACAGTAGATGGGGAAAATTTCATTGATTATTATTATGGCATTAATAATACTGAGAGTATTGATAAAATGAAACTGTATGTGCCTTTCTTTGAAGAATATTTAAATTCACTGGAAATAGAAAGAATTGAAGGAGTATCTTCTCAAGGGGTAAATATTATAACATTACCAATAAAATTTTAGTAAACACAAAAGCCCCCTTATAGTGCAAGTTTGCAACTTGTGCTTTAGGTAATCGGTAAATAATAAAGTAAAAATATAACTCCACTTACAGTAATGTGAGTGGGGTTTGTATTTTTATAGTGTCGCAATATTTTTGAGTTTAATTGATTTAATGAATCCGTCAACTACAGAAAGGATATGCCCTTTATCTTCCTTATTCATTTTTTCAATCTCGTTTAGGCGTTTAAGCATGTCAGGATCTTTGAACAGATCTTCCTGCTCGGTCTCACCAAGTAAATACCCAACGGTCGTATTTAGGATTTTAGCCAGTTTTCTAGCAGCATCAATTGATGGTGTCATCTCGTCACGTTCATATCTTCCAATTACAGAAGTTGAAGTATTTAAAGCTTTAGACAGTTCTGTCTGCGACATTTTGCTGGTTTTTCTAAGTGTAGCTATTTTTTTACCGAAAGTATCCATGTTGAAAACCCTTTATAAGAGCTAAAAATATTTTAAACTTTTTTCAAACTATAGAAATAAGCGACATTAAATCCCGCCTGAGGATCCAAACCGAACTAAACCATAGACTGTCTATTTACAAAGTACTTAAAAATGCGGCCGGCATGGGACAGCCAGGAGCTAAGGAAGCAGCCAATGAATTAAAGAACCGCTTTCCACGTTCAAGGAAAAAAACGGAGAACGCAGAAGAGCTAAGTGAATAGCAGATAGAGCAATTGTATAATATGAATTTTTACAATCAGTAATACCGGGCATGATGTTCCGGGATTTCTTTTGTCTGCACATGCAGTAAATTGAATCAGCTTGTGCGGGCAGGAATCCAATGTTTTGGCATTTTATTAAAGCATTCCTTCTTTTAATAGGGTGCATTCCTCTTTTTTGCACATCTGGCAGGCTTTTAGCGAACGGGTTCTAGTTTGGAAAGAGCTAACCCTAAGTTTAAGTGAGAAAGTACTGGCTTTTAGCCAAAAGGCAACTGGCTATTTAGGAGCATAGTCTGGCAATTTGGGAGAACTTTCTGGCTTATTTGGAACTGCACCTGGCAAAAAGGGAGGTCACTCTCCCTTGCAACCAGAATAGCCGAAGAAAAAATAGAGGCTGAGCTCTCAAAAAGACAGACGAAGGATCAAAAATGCCGGACTCATCTCACAAAAATACAGCCATCCGGCTTACATAGCCAGAGCGGGGATCGAATTAACCGGAAAAGGCATTTCAAAACGAATCGACTATTGGAGAATCGAAGGCGGCTTTCTGCACAGACCAGTCTAATGAAGCTTTCAGGTACATTTATTCCATCAATATGTCAATGATGCATCTGATGGAATAAACAACCCATTGAAGTTGAGGATTTACTTCAAACCATTCCTTTCAATAATTGCCTGCATCTCTTTTATTTCTTTATTCTGCTCAATCACATAAAGCGTTAATTCCTCAATTTTCTGCAGTAGCTTGGCATTCATTTCACCCAGTTGTATGCCATTTTCCAAAACTTCTTTTTCCGAAGGCACATCGGGTAGGTGATTGTTTTTTGTAATGTAGCTTTCTACTTCTTCCAGTTTTTTTAATTGGTAGTTGTCCTCAAAAACAAAATCGGACCAATAATTAGCTTTCACCTGAACTTCTTCCGCTCCTATTTTCCCTTTTACAGCCAGTTTGAATCCTTTTGTATCTTTAGTACCAATACCTAGATTCCCTCCGTTAATATAACTTGTTCCTGCTGAGTGAAAGAATACTTTTGTTTGATATTCTCCTTTTGTGTCAGCTGTTTGCAACATTAAATATGTAAATGTACCGCCTTGCGTACCCCATGCAGGTCTAAATGTATATCCTTTATGTGCATATCCATTATCTGGGCCTGAGAAATACAAATTATGAGCGCTGGAGTATATGGTGGAACTTTCACCATTTGCAATGTAAATATTTCCTCCTTGTATGCTTAATTTCTGACTTGGGTTAGTTGTTCCTATCCCAATGTTTCCGTTGTTTCCAATGAAAAATCTCGTTGTAGGAGTGAATTCAGATCCTGCGATTGAAGCTTTGTTGTCAGCATAAAAATGAATCCCGCTCATCGAACTATATGAAAAACGAATTCCTCTGGAACCAAAACTATTATGAGTGTTTTTCCATTTTAAGATATCATTGTCTCGGGAATATTCGGCGTTATGTAGTATCCATGCATCACCGTGAATATTTTCCCTTTGTAATTTTAGTTGATGAGAGTATCCTATTTCAATATCTTGCTGTGCAAATAATTCAAACGCAAACATGATTAATAAAAAACTTAGACCAATATATTTCATTTTAGTAAAATTTTAATTTGAGTTATTTTATTCTTTTTCTAAGATTTTCGATCTCTTTTCGGAAGTCTTTGTTTTCTTCGATTAGTTTGTTGGTTCTTTTGTTTTACTTAATCAAATAAAGTGTTAATTCTTCAATTTTCTGCAATAGCTTGGCATCCATTTCGCCCAGTTGTATGCCATTTTCCAAAACTTCTTTTTCTGAAGGAACATCAGGAAGGTGATTGTTTTCTTTAATAAAAGCTTCAACTTTTACCAAATCTTTCAATTCGTAGTCGTCCTCAAATACAAAATCGGACCAACCGGTAGCCTCTACCTTAATTTCACGGGCACCTATTGTACCATTAACTGCTAGTTTGTGCGTTCCGGTTGTGGTGGTTCCTATGCCTACATTTCCTGAATTATTAATTGATATAGTATTGATGTCGTGACCATCAGTTTTTATTATATTCATTTTTATTTCTCCATCCAATAATCTTATGTATGAACCACCTCTTGTGTTATTGATTCTTCTTAAATATGGAGTAGTACTTACATTAATTACATTGTTTCCAATTCCAGTTCCAGAATAAGTTAAACCAGGCTCACTTGCCCACAGGAATAAATCAGCCATTCTTTCACTAGTGCCACCACCAAGAGAGTGTAATAAGAATTGGCTATTGTAATGGGTACCTTGTATGTGTAGTTTGTGCTGTGGATTGATTCCTATACCTACATTGCCGTTTTGCTCTAAAATGTTTGTGGACTGGCTATAGGAGTTCATTGTCAATAATATGCTTGCAATGCAAACTATTATTTTCTTCATTTTCGACATTTTTTTTTGTTTTAGTTATTTAAATGCTTCTTATCGTAAAAGGAATTTATCTTGTTTTAAGAACTTGAATCTCTTTTCGTAACTCCTTTATTTCTTTATTCTGCTCGATCATGTAAAGAGTGAGTTCCTCAATTTTCTGCAATAGCTTGGCATTCATTTCGCCCAGTTGTATTCCATTTTTTAGAACTTCTTTTTCCGAAGGTACATCGGGTAGGTGATTGTTTTTTGTAATGTAGCTTTCTACCTCTTCCAGGTTTTTTAATTGGTAATCGTTTTCAAAAACAAAATCGGACCAACCGGTAGCTTCTATCTTAATTTCGCGGGCACCAATTGTACCATTAACTGCTAATTTGTGTGTGCCGGTTGTTGTGGTTCCTATGCCAACGTTGCCATCGCTTTTAATAATCATTGACTCATTCCCTGCATTAACAGCAAATATTAATGAATTATAATCTTCTCCATTTGTACCGTTAGTTGATCGGATATAAGCACGATCACCTCCACCAACAACTTCTAGAAATTTAATTTTATGAGTTCGGGCCAAAGAGATATCACCATTAACTTCTAATCTCGCTACTGGTTTATTTGTTCCAATTCCAACATTCCCCCCATTTAGAATTAATTTTGAACTGTAAATTTGAAAGGGGACATACGTATTTGTTGTTCTATTGTAAGTATGCATCCCAACTCCATCCGGAAATTGTAATCCTGCAGGGTCGATTTCTAAGCCTGCAGCACCATCATTCGAAATAACACTTTTATATACAGGTGAAGTTGTTCCTATTCCAACATTTCCATTGGCAGGAAAAGTATTTGTTTGGCAATAGGAATTTAATGCAAACAATACGATTGCTATTAATGTGCTTAGTTTTTTCATAATTGTTAGGTCTCTAATTTATTGGATTTGTAATTGTGTGTTTTATTAACTCTTTCTTTTTACTATGCTTTTCCATCAGTTTTAATTTTCTCAATGCTGTTTGCACTTACGTTAGGTCGGATATATTCATATCAAATTGGGAGAACACTCTCATGGCAATCGTATTGTTTTTTTGTTATTTTAAAGTTTAATAGAAGTGAGTGGTTTAATAAAATAAAACGTTCTTTTTTTGGATGATGTGATGCAGTAGTTTGGTTGTTAGTAATTTGAATTGATTAATAGAGTAAAAATATTAAAATAGTTAATGTTAATTGCTTATAATTAAAATTATTATTGGTGTTATGAATATTAAACAGATATGGCTTTTCTTTTTGGTTTGATATAGAGTATGTTAGTTGTATTTTTCGATTAAGTTCTTGTAATTCATTAATTAGAATGAGTATAAATCAAAATCACAGCGAATAATATATTCGTTATGAGGGTTACCTTTTGTGCTTTACAAGAATAAAGAATTGAGTATTTATGTGAAATTTTATAATTGTATTTTGCAATTGAGTAATCCATTTTAGATAAATAGAATTTGTGATTTTTTGAAATGTATGATAATTACAAGAAATTAGATTTGAAGCTGAAGATTAAAAACTGATTTTGATTGTATTGAGATAGTAATTGAAAAATATTGTTAACTGTATGTTTATGAGAAAATTATTGAGTATTTGTTTGCTGTTGGTTTTGGTTTTATCTGTGCGAGCACAAACACAGGTTGGGGGAACTGATAGTCCTATTTACCAAAATAGTAAAAAAGTTGGGATTGGAGTTAGTACGCCGACTGCACAATTATCACTTGGAATGTGGAATGCAGGAGAGTGTGGTACATTGGGAGGTGAACAGTTGACAATTTCGGGGTTGCATAATAGCGGGGCAAATATTGGAGGAATAAAACTATTGATTGAGGGATATGACAATGATGGAACAGTAAGTTATCCAATCTTTTTAAAAGATGAAAACTACAATGTTGATTATTGGATTAAAAACAGACCGGCGGCCAATGGTGTACCAACAATGTATTTTGCTGGAAATATTGGGATTGGTACAACTGTCCCATGGGCCAAATTATCCATTTCCAGCTCGAATTATCCATTTCAGTTAATATATGATGGATCGGATGCTATTGCTAATCAGAATAGGTATTACATAGGAATGGGCAATAAAGGTTTTTCTCTTTCGGCTCAAAATGACAATAACAATTGGACAAAAACAATAATAAATTTTCAACACAATGGAAATGTTGGTATTGGTACATCAAATCCTATTGAAAAATTAGATGTTCGTGGAGATATGAATGTTAATTCAGGTATAGGTGATAATCATATCTATTGGGGAAGTCATAATATGACAATGGGAACAAGGTCAGGTGATTATGCGCACAATATTTTTAAGTTGAAGCCGGGAGGGGCAGAACAAGGATATTTATTTTCGGTGTTCCAGATGTATTCAGCAATCTCTCAAACAGAACATATTAAGAAAATTCAAATACATACTTCAGGTTCGACATTTTTTAATGGTGGTAATGTAGGTATTGGAACAGATACTCCAGACTATAAATTAGATGTTGAAGGAACCATTCGTGCCACAGAAATAAAAGTAGAAGCCCAAACTGCCGATTTTGTCTTCGAAGATGCTTATCAGTTAAAACCACTTGCAGAAGTCGAACAGTTCATTCAAACCAACAATCATTTACCGGATATCCCATCAGCCAAAGAAATGAAAGAGGATGGAGTTGGCTTGGCTGAGATGAATAAATTGTTGCTGCAGAAGGTGGAGGAGTTGACTTTGTATTTGATTTTGCAGGATAAGAGATTTAAAGAATTGGAAATTGAAAATTTGGCACAAAAGAAGATGTTAATGAGACAAGGAGAAGAACTAAATGTTATTAAGCAAAAAATAAGCAATCGATAAATACTCAACATTATGAAGAAGATTTTAATTGGGATAGTTCTTAATTTGTCAGTTTTACTTGCTTTTGGACAATCTATAGACTGTCAAAATTTCACTGTTGGTGGTGATTTTGATAAATTTTATCCTGTTGTGTTTGAAGATGCTGGTTGGGGGAGTGGAGCGACACAGTTGGAGATTTCAAGATCTAATGTTCATACAAATAGTAACTGGCGAGGCTCATTAATCGCAAAGTTTAGATTTCACACGATACGTTGGGGGCACTCTTCGCATTTTTGCGATGCCGATATTAAGTTTCATGGTTCGGTATTTATAGCAGATTATAAAGATGCTACAGGTGCGAATGGAACTTTAGATTTTATTATTTGGTTGCGTGGAGGAGGAACTACTTATGATTTTAGAAGTATAAATGCACAAATGAATATTCCTCGTGTGTATGATGGTATCGCGAATTCATTGCCTTTTAAGCAAGTAAATGGTCCAAATCATTCTTATTTAGTCAGCCCTAACTCTAAATTGAATCAAAAAGGAGCGACAATAAACTATACCTCGTATTTTTTAGGTGGAGGTGTAAATTTTATGGAAGGACAATTAGGGATTGGTATTCAAGACGTACATGGAAATAAATTAGCCGTTGCTGGTAATGCAGCAATTAACGGAACACTAATGGCCAAAGAGGTTAAAGTTCAAACTAATGTTTGGGCCGATTTTGTTTTCAACGATGATTACCATCTCACTGGTTTAATGGAATTGGAATCTTTTATTAAGACCAATAATCACTTGCCCGATATTCCATCAGAAGAAAAAGTTTTGGAAGAAGGGGTTTCCTTAGGGAAAATGGATGCTAAGTTACTTCAGAAGATAGAAGAACTCACTCTATATGTGATTGACTTAAGCAAGAGTGTAGAAACTCTGAAAACAGTGAATCAAACCTTACAACAAGAAATTGAAAATTTAAAGAAATAAACAATGAAAAGAATACTTCTTTTGTTGAGTCTTTCAGCAATAACATTTATTGGAATAAGTCAGGAAGCACACACCGATCAAAATGGAATTAGAACCTCTGTTGTAAGAAATCTAATGGCTAATGCAACACAAGCCAAACGTTATGAGATAGCTCAGGTTGCTATGAATTCACATCATTGGCAGGCAAGTGGATTTATGATTGTTGAACTTTTTTCTGTTAGACCATATACCGGGTATGAAAAATATAAAATACAGATAGGATATGGTGAAGGAACTCATACTACTCCCAAAAAATTGAAAATATTGGAATCTCATGGTAGTGGTCATTACGCGAAAGTAGAATTGGGAGAGTCATATCTAGCAGGAACGACCTATGGAGGATACGATAATATGATAGTTCCGATTTATGTAGATGTTGCCTATTACTCTGTTTATAATGTTCGAATGACCTATGTGTATAATAAGGTTGATGTGTTGAATTCTATAGGTCAAATCAAGATTTATGATTCTCCGGTTGGGATTGATATTGCAAATTTTGTTGCCCCTGTCGTGGATCATTCAGATGAGGATTTTGCCATGAAAAATGGTATTGTAAGCGGGAATTTAGACGTAGTTGGAACCATCCATGCCACCGAAATAAAAGTACAAGCCCAAACCGCCGATTTTGTTTTCGAAGAAGACTATCAATTGAAATCATTAGAAGAAGTAGAGCAGTTTGTGAAAACCAACAACCACTTACCAGATATTCCATCCGCAAAAGAAATGAAAGAAGATGGAGTTGGCTTGGCAGAGATGAATAAGCTTTTATTGCAGAAGGTTGAGGAGTTGACGCTTTATATAATTGAAATGAAAAAAGAAAATGTTAAGCAACAGAAAGAAATTGAAAAACTTATAAGGGATTCAAAATGAAAAAGAAAATATTGGGGCTAATTGTATTGATGAACTTGATTATTGTTCAAGTTTGTGCTCAAAATGCTACGTGGGAAGGGAATATTGCATTTACGCATGACATACTGAATGAGGTAGCATATATTGAAATGGATGATATTGCAATGACAGGAGCATTTGAGGTTACTATTTTTGGAGGGTGGAATTATGCTCCATCTTTTGGGAAAGTTACCAAGCTTTTTTCTTTTCATCATACTGTTGGAAGTAATACAGTAGACCAGTACAATTCTGAAGTAGTGACTGCTCATGGAAGAACTGTTGAAACTTATGGAATTGGTGAGGTGTTAGTGATGGATAATAAGGTTCGGATTCCTATTTATAAATTAAATGAGTATTCTGGGACAAACCTTTATGTTCAGGTTGATGTTTTTAGTAATAATGCTTCTTCTATACAGAATGCACTAAAATTAATTGGACCTCTTTCTGAAGATATTGGCATTAGGTTACAAAACAGTATTACATATAAAAAATTGAAAGTTGGATATAAAGACGTACCTAATGGATTTATACTTGCTGTAGGCGGGAAAGGAATTTTTGAAGAAATCCAAATTAAAAATTCCAGTAATTGGCCTGATTTCGTTTTCGAAGAAGACTACAATCTTCTTTCTCTTACGGAAGTGGAAGAATTCATAATTACCAATAAACACTTGCCTGATGTTGCCTCTGCTAAACAAATGCAAAAAGAAGGAGTGAATCAATCAGAGATGAATCAGAAGTTGCTTCAAAAAATTGAGGAATTGACTTTGTATGTAATTAAACAGAATAAAATTATAAGTGATCAATCACAAATAATAGATCATCAAAATCAGAAATTGGAAGATTACTTATCAAGATTGTTAATACTTGAAAATAAATAAAATTTTAAAGATAGGAATGATGAAATTATTAGTAAGCATTTGTTTGTTGTTTGTCGTAACGGTTAGTTATGGGCAAGTTGGAGTTATTGTGATTCCAGATACACGGGATGTACCTTCTTTACCAACAAATTACAATCATGAAATGAAGATTGAGTTCAAGAGAAGGTCAGGACTTGGAGTTCCCGGAAGCGGAAATTTTTCAGGTTTACTTACTATTGCTCCCTGGGAAGATAACTCTGGTTGTATGAGTCATCAACTTAATTTTAATGATGGTGGATTATATTATCGCAATGGATTACCTGACAGTAATGCTTGGGGATTGTGGAAAAGTATTCTTATGGCTGAAGAAAATGGTAATGTAGGGATTGGAACGAAAACACCAAATGGGAAACTCCACATAAAAGGCACAGGAAGCCATGATTTGGTTATGGAAAATGCAGGAATTGGATTTTCTGCTGAAAATAATAAATGGCCAGATTTGGTATTGGCCCGATGGGAAAAATATTTTCTTGATCTTACCAATTGGGGTTCTGGTGATGCTGCTGATGCAACGGTATTTAGAATTTCTGCCAATCAAACAGAAGGTAAGGAGGCGACTCTTGCTTTGGTGCGTGGAAGTAAAGGTAATCTAGAGTTTTTAGATTTTTACAACAATGGCTATGCCGATGCAACACAATATGGAATCAGAATTCAAAAGCGGGGAACAGGAGCTTACCGCGATTTTGTTTTTGACCAATACGATGGCACAACATCGCAACCCTTAATGATATTAAAGAAAACAGGAAATGTTGGTATCGGAATGAATAATCCCGATCCAAATGCAAAATTAGATGTTGCAGGCACCATCCGCGCCACCGAAATAAAAGTAGAAGCTCAAACTGCCGACTTTGTATTCGAAGATGATTACCAATTAAGACCTCTTATCGAAGTGGAGCAATTTATTCATGCTAACAAACACTTACCAGATATTCCATCAGCCAAAGAAATGAAAGAGGATGGAGTGGGACTGGCTGAGATGAATAAGTTGTTGTTACAGAAAGTGGAGGAGTTGACTCTTTACAGTATTGAGATGGAGAAAGCAAGGAAAAAAGAACAGAGCGAAAGAGAGAGCCTGAAAGAAGAAATGAAATTTATGAAAAGTGAATTACAAACTATTAAAAAATTAGTGTCAAATAAATAAACTATGCAGATAAAATTATTATCACTAATCAGTTCGCTTCCATTTTTCTTGAGCTTAGGAGGGGACCCAAAACATTTACAGGATATTCAAGAAGCAATTGAAATGAAAGAAAACAGAGTTAGTAGTTGACATGAATAAGTTGTTGTAATAAAAGAGAGGTATTGACGCCTGAAGAAAGGAAATAAAACATCTCTTGATTTACAGACAGAAGTTTAATTTTCATGAAAATTATTATAAAAAGTAAAAAATTGAAATATGGAAAAACGAATAGTTATACTATTATCGGTGATTTGCATCTTTATTCATAAAGTTAATGGACAAGATTCTGGATCTTATTTAAACACAAATATCATTGGTCCCAGTCCGGAAGCTGCATCTTTAGTTAAAGTTGCAGAAACTCCGGTTAGTTTATTTACTGGTACACCTAATATTGGATTTCCTATATACAATCTGAAATGTGGAAGCCTAAGCACCAACTTATCTTTGTCGTATGATGCGCAAGGTGTTAGGGTTGAAAGTCTTCCTACATCTATGGGGACTGGTTGGACTTTAAACGCAGGTGGTGTTATAACAAGATCAGTAAGAGGTGGTTTTGTCGATTTAGTGAATTCTGGTAAAAATTATTTACCCTTACCAGCAGATGAGCAAGGTATTTTTGATAATATGTTGAATTTAGCTACAACTAAAGATACAGAGCCAGATGCTTTCTATTACAATTTTAATGGGTATTCAGGAGGATTTTATTTGAAAAATGGAAAGGTAGTTTTGAAAAATCAAGCAGACATTAGTTTTGAATTACAAACAGAAGGATTAGAAATTAAAGAAATAATCTGCACAACACCAGATGGAACAAAGTATTATTTTTGGAAGAGAAAATATCTTTCGGGTTTTTATTATCATGAATGGTACTTACAAAAGATTTGTTCTGCCTCTTCAAATGATATAATCTATTTTGAATATGTTAAAGGAGGCACTTGTGTTATTCCTCCGAAAAATTCAGAATTTCATATGATTAGGTCTAATGGTGTAACATCTAAAATATACAATCCATACGTAAGAAATTATGAAACTAAGTATCAGGGTGATCTGTTGCGTAAGATATATACATCAAGCAATGATTCTATTGCTTTGTTGTATGAAGTATGTAATAATGAAGAAGTGGAGAATTCTATTTCCAATCAAAAAAAACTAACCGATATTAATATATATAATTCGAAGAATAGTGTGCCGGTAAAAAAGTTTCTTTTTGAAAATAATTGTGTGAAAACGGCACATCCATATTCTCTCACATCAATCGGTTATCCGCCAATAGGATGGCGAAATGAAGTAAATTACAGGTTGTATTTAGATAGCTTTACTGAAGTTGCAGCCAATGGAGATAAAAAAAGCTACACTTTTGAATATTATGGGCGCATATCAAAAACACAAGATCCTTTACCTTGTAGACTATCCTTTGCACAGGATTTAGGTGGATATTATAACGGAAAGAACAATAATACGACACTTATCCCAACATTTAATTATAAGGATAATTATCCATCTATGCCCTTGGAACATTCAACTCTTTCGATCTACTTTTTTCCAGTTGAAGGATCTAATATATTAATAGCGGGGGCGGATCGAAGTTCTGATGAAAATTACATGAAATACGGCACATTAAAGAATGTAATCTATCCAACAGGAGGTAGGGTTGAGTATTCTTTTTCGACTCATAGAAACCCATATAACGAAGAATTACTTTGGGGCTTAAAAGTAGATGGTATTTCTTATATTGATAAATATGGATCACTATTAAAGGAAAAAAAGTATGAATATGAAAATCCGGCATTAGGTAGAGAAGTCCCTAAGTTTTTAAGGTATACGTCTTATAGTGATGAATACAAGGATATTGATATATTTCCACTTAGAAGATTTAAATTTGACGATTCAGATTATAGGTTGACAGTAGAATTATCTCCGGGCTCAACATATAATTTGGGCTTGTATGAAGGTCCTTTAGTGGGTTATGGTCGGGTTAGAGAATTTGAATCAGGTAATGGATATGCAGAATATGATTATTCTATGAATCCTTACAATGAAGTTTTGGCATACGAGGTTAGTAGTATTTTTCAACCAACCCTTTTAGATCCTGAAAAACAAGATTATACAATAGGACCTCTTTGGTGGGTTTTTGGACCTATTGAAGATGAAAGCTGGAAAAATGGATTGTTGTTGGAAAAAAGAGTCTATGATAGTTCCCACAAATTAATGCAAAGAGAGACGAATAAATATTCAAATATGATATTAGATAAGGTGTCTGCAATAAAAATTCACACTGTAGGGGCTGATTCTCGCTATTTATATAATGAATTTGATTACAAGTGTTATTGGAACAGGTTAGATAGCAAAACAACAGTTATTGATAATATTGAAACAGTAAAGACATTCACTTATAATGGAAATAGAAGATTGGCATCTCAGAAAATAGATGATAGTAAAGGAGAGTCTGTTTCTACTAAATACATCTATCCTCAGGATTTTAGTAGTAATGATAATATTTTGAATACGAAAAAGTTGCAGGAGGCTAAAATTAGTCAAGCCATTTGCGTAGAATCACAAAACGAAAAAACAAAGAAGATTATTTCTTCTGTTTTGTATGAATACAATGTGCAACCATATGTAAATGTTGCAAATTTATATGTTCTTAGCGAATCGAATTTAACAATTCCTCTTACTGTTAATGAGTTGAGCAATGCAACTGATTTTAATTCATTTAGCAATAGGTTAAAAAATGATATTACTCTTAGATATAGTGATAGTGGCAGAACTATAAGTATAGAAAATATTTCCGGCATTAGTACAACTTATTTGTGGGGTTATAACAATCAATATCCTGTTGCGAAAATAGAGAATGCCACATATTCGAAGGTTGAAGCAGTAGTAAACGTTTCAAATATTCAGACACTGTCCAATGCTGATAACGATCATGGAATAAGAGGCAGTGCCACTAATGAAGAAAAGCTAAGGGTAGCTTTAGATGCTTTACGGAATATTGCAGGTGCTCTGGTCACAACTTACACTTACGATCCACTGATTGGGATGACCTCTCAAACGGATTCCAACGGCATAACAACCTACTATGAATACGATAATTTTGGGAGGTTGAAATACATCAAAGATCAGGATGGCAATATTTTAAAATACCATTCTTATCATTATCAAAATCAGTAGCTTTTTGTGTAATCCAAATAAAATTATAATTATATGAAAAAATATATAATTGTCTTGATCGTCTTTTTTAGTACGACGATTTTGATTCAAGCTCAAACTACCTATCAGAATTATTCCCAAAGTTGGAGCTATACGCAATTAAAACCTTATAGTGTTAACGGTGGGGGCGGATTTCAAGTGAGTGTGATAAGTAATGTATTAACGGTGAATTTTAGTGCAGGATTTGTATCCAGTCCATTAAAGCGAGGATATATTGTGACATTAGCAACAACACCAAAACTGCCGGATATTCAATTGGGGACAATTACCGGAACCTATACCGCTTATATTAAAAACGGAGGTTTGTATATTGCCTCGCTGGCACAGGAGAATCTTTCATCTGTAGTGAAAAAGTTTGTAATCAATTTAGGACCAGTGTCAGAAGACCCGATTCCCGATCCGGTTTTGTTATCCTTGCCAGATAGGAATTATATTGCAAGTTATGCACCTATAAAAGAAGCGAAGAATGAGTCTGCTCTTCAGAATCTTGCATTAAAGGAATTGGGAGCAAGTGTACAGTATTTCGATGGTTTAGGACGTCCAAATCAAGTTGTTCAGGTGAAAGCCAGCCCAAATGAAAAAGATCTCATTCAACCTATTTGTTATGATGATTTTGGAAGGCAAAAAAAAGATTATCTTCCTTACGAAGCATTTTCTGGCACAACAGGTTCATTTCATTCTAGTGCTGTAGATGATAATTACACAAGTAGTTGTGAACATTATCAGTTTTATAATGTTAAGGTAAATTCAATTGTGAATGATGCAGTACCTTTTTCAACGAAAAAATACGACAATTCTCCGTTGAACAGGATTTTGGAACAGGGTGCACCGGGGGCTGTCTGGCAGCCAAAACCGGGAGCAGCCGATTTTACAGGCCATACGGTAAAGCTGGAATATGCATCCAATCAAGCAGCAGACAAGGTGATTCTGTTTGCCGTAAATAGTAATAAACTGGAAAATAAAGGGTATTATTCAGTCAACCAGTTGTACAAAACAGTAAACAAAGATGAAAACTGGATCTCAGGAAAATCCCATACTACAGAAGAATACAAGGACAAGCAGGGACAGGTTGTTTTAAAACGCAGCAATCTGAACGAAAGCACCTCTTTGGATACTTACTACGTATATGATGATTTTGGCCTGCTTCGTTTTGTACTGCCTCCGGAGGCCGTCAAACAAATGTTCGGAGATGTTCAGCAATCGTCGGGAGTTGTTTTGGTCAACAGCAATCAAAGCATTAGTTCCCCCGGTCAAAATGTGAGTAAATACCTGGTGGAAAAAGGGAGCAGTTTAACCTTAAGTAACGGTTTCACCTTTTCAGCCACAAGTACAAATAGCTTAACGATTACAAGCGGGAGCATTCAGTCAGATCTATGTTACAGCTACAAGTATGACGGGCGTAGACGCATGATCGAGAAGAAACTTCCCGGCGCATTACCAGTTTATATGGTTTATGATGATCGTGACCGATTGGTGGCGACTCAGGATGGAAACCAAAGAAAAGATAACAAATGGCTGGTAACCAAATACGATTGTTTCAACCGGGCAGTACTGACAGGCTTTTACACCAGCAGTAAAAATCAGGACGACCTTCAAACAGAAGTCAATACTTTCTATGCCGGCACAGCCAACCCAATGTACGAAAGCCGGGGAACAGCATTAAAGTCGTACGACAACAAATCATTTCCCAAAACACTGGCTGATGCGGATGTATTAACTGCAAATTATTATGGAGATTATAGTGTTACTCATTGTCCGCAGACGAGCTATAATACTTCCCAAATTGCAAATTCGTATTTGTTGACTAAACCAAAAGGACAATTGACTGCTACGTGGGCAAAAACCCTAAATGCATCATCAGGCAAAGCCGGAGGCCTGTGGACCGTTAACTTTTACGATAAAAAGTACCGGTTGGTTCAATCCAGAAGCGACAACTATTTAGGCGGATATGACCGGATTACCAATGTTTACGATTTTGTAGGCAAGGTTGACCGAAGCATTCATGAGCATATAGCCAACAGTAAAACCATTGTAGAAACCCAATGGATGACTTACGATCATGCCGGACGTTTGACCAAAGTGGAGCAGCAGTATTCCGGAGCAGTAAGCAAAGCAAAAACGACGATATCCGAAATGATTTACGATGAACTGGGACAGCTGAAAACCAAAAAGCTGACAGGCGCCGGCCGTAATTTAGATTATCAGTACAATATCAGAGGCTGGCTGACCAGCATGAACGGACACAAAAAAAGTGCTGTGGCAGGCAAAGGAAGCGATGAATTTGGTTTTGCCCTGAATTACAATGCAGGAGCAACAAGCTTTGGCGGGCAAAACCAGTACAACGGCAACATTGGCTCCATGGAATGGTGGAGCAATGGCATTAGCGGTTTAACCAACCACCAGCAAGCCTACGGATATACCTACGATGCATTAAACAGGATTACCAATGCCGATTTTAGAGAAAACTTATCCGGTTGGAAAAACACAGCTTCCACCTACGATGTAAACGGGATTACCTACGATTTAAACGGTAATATTCTGAGTCTGAACCGTGATGGAGCAGGCACACAAATAGACCAGCTGGCTTACGGATACAACGGCAACCAGTTGACTTATGTGAACGATGGGAAGGATGATGCAAAAGGATTCAAAGAATTCTCGAATACCACAAGTGAGTATGCTTACGATGCCAATGGCAACATGATAAGTGACGACAACAAAAAGATCAGCTTGGTTGCCTATAATCTGCTGAATTTGCCGGAGAGCATCACCAGGAAAGATGCACTTAACAAGGTGCGAAATGTAGCCTATGCATATTCTGCATCCGGAGCAAAGCTGGAAAACCGTTTGCCGGATAACAAATTATTGCAGTATTGTGCTAACTTTGTTTATGAGAACGGCTCTTTGAAATACATCCTGAACAGCGAAGGAAAACTGGAGGTAAATGGTACAGGCGGCACCTACAAATACTTTGTGAAGGATCATTTGGGCAATACCCGCCTGGCTGTAGGCGAAGGAGAAAGCAGTGTGGCTACCGAATTGAACCATTACTATCCGTTTGGAATGCGTATGGCCATGGCCAACACGAAAGCAGATGCAGACCAAAAATACCTGTACAACGGCAAAGAGATGCAGGAAGAGACGGATTGGTTGGATTACGGAGCCAGAATGTATGATGCAAGTTTAGGAAGGTGGCATGTACCAGATGCACTTGCTGAAAACTATATTCAATTATCCTCTTATAATTATTCTTTAAATAATCCTATCCGCTTTGTTGATCCTGATGGTAATTTACCAATTGATGTCACTAATAAAGCAAATTCTTATTTAGGTACTTGGTATGAATGGGGTGGGAAAAACCCTTTTTATAAAGGTGGACATTTAGTTTCTCCTATGACGGGATGGATGGTTGGTAAAATGGCCTACGCTAGTTATAAAATGGAGAGAGCTGTTAATAGTAGATATGGTTATTTTGTGCCAAAATCTGAGATATATTCAATAAATAACCTGTATGTTCCCAAAGGACAATCAGTTGGGATTGATTGTTCTGGATTGTCTCGAATAGCCTTTAATGCGGATCCAGACAAACATATGGCAGATTTACCTGCTGGAGCGACTGCACAAATGGGAGCATTTCAAACTGCAGAGAAGAAAGGAACTGGTTTACTTCATTCAGATTTTAGTCAATTAAAAGAGGGAGATTTAGTTTTTAATACTTGGGCTAATAAAAAAGGCAAAAGGTCTGCTAATCATGTTATGGTTGCAACAGGACAAGTAAAAGTTGATAAGGATGGTAATGTAGTTTCCTATGAAGTGACCCATTCTCCTGGAGCTGGTAAACAGGTTGAAACCACTTGGAAAAGTGTAAATAGCAATAATAGAATTGGGCATACTAATAGAGATGGAGATTTGATTATGGATACTTATGTTACAAAAAATAAGGGAAGTGGGATGTCTTGGAATGATTTTAATAGCTGGATGACTAGTAATAACCTATGGGGTAAATTAAAATAAAGGATATGAAAACAAAACTAATATTTTTACTATGGGTGTTCGTTTCTTCATGCGTATATTCTCAGGATATATCAAATAAAGATTTTGGTAAGTTTAAATCTTTTTTTGAGTCTACCTTTTTACAGCCATCTCAAGATTGTCAGAAGATAGAAGTTCCTGTTGAATTATCACGTAAATTATTAGGGGAATCTATAATTGATAATAATGTAGTTTCAATATTTGCTATTGAATCAATAGATGTAAAGAATGGTTCGGTATTTATTATTGAAGCAATGTATCCTGAAGGAGGCTATTCTTCTTCATTATTGGCTATTCTTTTTTCGAAAAATGAGAATGTTGTAGAGACAAAAGTAGTTGGTAGCAATATGATTGATTATGAGGGAGGAGTGCGCTGTGATGTCGATATAGTCAATGATAGCTTAATAGAGGTTATAAAGAAAACGGTTGAGCTTAATGATCTTGATGAAGAAATAGTTTCTAAAATGGATTATTCTTATTTGAGAATTAAAGAAAGGAGTATTAGCTTGATAGAACTAATCAAACCTTCAAAAGGACGAGAATATCCTGAGACTACAGTTAGAATACTTGGATTATCAGAACTAATGAAAATGGATAAATCTAGTTTAGATATAATGAGAAATGAAATTTTTGCTAGTCATGGCTATATCTTTAAAACAGAAAAATGGAAGGAATATTTTACAGATAAAATATGGTATATTCCAAAATATTACGATGTAAATGATAAGCTATCTATAATAGAGAAGATAAATGTTAAGAATATTTTAAAAGCATCTCATTAAAACCTTTGATAGTTTGAGTATGCTAAAATAGAAAGCAAAATATAACCCACCAACTAGCGCAAGTTTGCAACTTGTGCTTTAGGTAAGCCATAAAAAAAGCAAAAATATAAGTCTACTTACATTAATGTTAGTAGGCTTTGTTTTTATAGCGCAGTAATATTTTTAAGCTTAATTGATTTAATGAACCCATCTACTACGGAAAGAATATGTCCTTTATCTTCCTGGTTCATTTTTTAAATCTCGTTCAGGCGTTTAAGCATATCAGGATCTTTGAATAGATCTTCCTGTTCAGTCTCTCCAAGTAAATATCCTACGGTAGTTTTTAAGATTTTAGCTAGTTTTCTAGCAGCATCAATTGATGGTGTCATCTCGTCACGTTCGGTATCTTCCAATTACAGAAGTTGAAGTATTTAAAGCTTTAGACAGTTCTGTCTGCGACATTTTGCTGGTTTTTCTAAGTGCAGCTATTTTTTTACCGAAAGTATCCATGTTGACAACCCTTTATAAGAGCTAAAAATATTTTAAACTTTTTTCAAACTATAGAAATAAGCGACATTAAATCCCGCCTGAGCATCCAAACCCAACTAAACCATAGCACTGTCTATTTACAAAGTACTTAAGAATGCGGCCGGCATGAGACCCCCACATGCAGCAAGTCTGTGACTTGTTGCGATAACTGAAAATTAAAGCCCAATACTTAATTAAAAGTGTTGGGCTTTGTTATGCCTTAAATCTATAAACAGTTTTGCAATTGTGCATTATTCCACTTTGGTTATTAGCTAAGGCATTCCTTCTTTTAATAGGGTGCATTCCTCTTTTTTGCACATCTGGCTGGCTTTTAGCGAATGGGTTCTTGTTTGGAAAGAGCTAAACCTAAGTTTAAGTGAGAGCGTGCTGGCTTTTCGCCAGAAGGGAACTGGCTATTTGGGAGCATGGCCTGGTAAATTGGGAGAAAGTTCCAGCTTATTTGGAACTGCACCTGGCAAAAAGGGAGGTCACTCTCCCTTGCAGTCAGAATAGCCGAAGAAAAAATAGAGGCTGAGCTCTCAAAAAGACAGACGCATGATCAAAAATGCCGGATTCATCTCACAAAAATACAGCCACCCGGCTTAATTAGCCGGAGCAGGGAGCAAATTAACCAGAAAAAGGTATTTCAAAACGAATCGGCTATTGGAGAATTGAAGGCCGTTTTCTGTACAGACCAGTCTAACGAAGCTTTCAGGGACATTTATTTTATTAATATGTCAATGATGCATCTTAAGTCGGCTAATGCTTTACCTAATCACCATTTGTTTTGTTGCGGGTGTTAATATTTACATAGTGTGGAATCATCTGGTTTTGTGCTGAACACATTACATTGAACAAATAACACTTCGTAGTGAAGAGCGGGTGTTTTTAGAGTTTAAAAGAGTACTTTTCTTCCGCTAATTAAATTTAGTATAGATAGTTAATTTATTTTGCGACAAAACATAAATAATGCTATTTTAGAGGCATTGTTATTGTATGTTATTAGCATAAGTAAATGCTTGCCTTGTATGTCTTTGTGTTAAGCAATTTATACTGTTTGCACACAATTACACACAACAATAATAGAACCCTGAAATTAATATATCTTGAAAAAAATACATTTTAGTTTATTCGTGTTGTTATTTTTATTTGTGGTGCCGGTAAAATTGTCAGCACAAGTGAAAATAGATAGTCTGCAACAGGTTTTGGAAGACTTGTCGAAAGAACAAATTCCCGCTTTAAATTCAGAAGTAAATATTAGTGTAAACCGAAGCCGGGTTGATGAATTTTTAAGGGCTTTGGCCAACGATGTAGAGTTGAATTTAAGTATCCCAACGGGTTTGGAAATCTACGTAAGTAATAATTTTTCGAAGGTAAAAGCAAAGGATGTTTTGCTGTTTTTGTGCAGGGAATACAATTTGCAATTGCAGGTAATGGGGAACATTATTAAATTGGATATGCCCTATCAGACAACCGCTTTACCTCCTGCACCAAATATTGAGTACAATGAAAAGAACGAAACATTGTCCTACGATTTTACGAATGCCCGTTTGGGAGAGGTTGCCCGGGAAATAACCATGAAAAGTGGAAAGAACCTAATTCTTGCGCCAGGATTGGAGGGGCAGGAAGTGAATGGTTTTGTTCAGAATATGAATGTTTATAAAGCATTGCAGCAATTGGCCTATTCGAATAATCTGCGTGTAAAAAAGGAAGATGAACTTTTGTATGTGCTGGAACATCAATTGGCGAATAGCTCAAGAAACGGCAGTTCGCAATCCAACCAACCGCCTGTTCAAAATCTAAAACTTAGTATGCTGGCCGGCACAAAGTTGGAAGTGCTTTCGTCCGATGATATTACAATTGATGTTGATAATTATCCGATAGATAAATTATTTCCCTATGTGGCTCAAGAAGTAAATCAGAAATATGCAATACTTAACACTCCCAAAGGAAATGTAAATCTGCATCTGAAAAATGTGAACTGGGAAGAATTTCTCTACTATTTGTTTAAAGGAGGAGCAAGTACCTATAAGTTTCAGAATGATGTGTGTTTTGTAGGAGACAGAACAAACCCTGAAATTAAGACCATCAAGTTATTGCCTTTGCAGTTTCGTTCGGTTGAGAAGCTAAAGGAAAACTTTCCTGCTGATTTAACCCGGGAAATTGAAATTAAAGAATTTGCCGAGCTGAATAGTTTCGTGGTGATGGGCGGAGCAGATAGAATATATGAATTCAACCTGTTTCTAAAGGAAGTAGATCGTTTGGTTCCTGTAGTTTTGATTGATGTAATCATTATGGAGGTAACCGACAAGAGAGGTGAAGAGACAGGTATTGAAGCTGGTTTGGGCTCAGAATCCGTGGAAACATCAGGAACCATTTTATCCGGAGTAGACATGACCCTAAGTTCTTCTTCGGTGAATAATTTATTGGGGGATTTGGGGCTGACCAATTTAGGAAAGGTAGCTCCTAATTTCTATGTGAAATTAAAAGCTTTGGAAACCCAAGGGAAAATTGATTTGCGTTCAACTCCAAGGTTGTCAACCTTAAATGGGCACGAGGCTACTTTGGTGATTGGAGAGACAGAATACTACAAAGAAGAACGCAACGATTATTATGGAACTCAGAATCCGCAATTGTCGAGCCAGACGACTTATAAACCAGTAGAAGCGGAGTTAAAAGTAGTGATAAAACCTTTTGTTTCCGGCGATGGAAATATTACTCTTGAAATAGATGTTAATCAGTCAGATTTAACAACCAGAATTTCAGAATTTGCTCCTCCGGGAAAAGTAACCCGTCAGTTTAAATCGATGATTCGTATTGGAAATCAGGAGACCATATTATTAGGAGGATTGGAAGAGAAAAGAAAGAGCAAAACCTCAAGTGGCATTCCTTTTTTATCAAGAATACCCATTCTAAAATGGTTTTTTTCCAGCAGACAGGAAGAGGATTCAAAAAGTAAATTAAATATTTTAATTAAGCCTACCATAATTGGGTAAAGAGATCCTAAACGTCCATACAAAAGTGATTTTGACACTAGGGGATCATTATTGGTTCATGCTAAGTTTCATCTGACAACAGCCTGAAAATTATAAACAGATGCAAGAAAAGCTTAAAGAATTTACAAAAAGCAATCAGCTGTTTGGTGTTTCGCTTCAATTAAAAGGAGCGGAAAACTGGCAGGCAGACATGATTGAACTCCGGCGGAAGCGGGATGATATACAACTAGCCAATAAAGGGGAAGGGATAAGATCAATTGATGATTTTTGGGAACAAGTGCCTGCTCAAAGTCGAATTAGTCTGTGTGTTTCTGGTTCAGGTGTACTGATAAAAAAAGTGAATGCCGAACAAATGGAGCAGGGGGTGGAAGCTGTTTTACCCAATGTTCGGACAGAGGAGTTCGTGGTGCAGCAGATGGATATGACTGATGGGAGAATGTTGCTTGCCTTAATGCGTCGAGATTTGTTAGCATCCATTATAAAAGAATTTTCGGAACACAATTTATGGATTGTTGATATTTTTTTGGGACCAATTTGTTTTCAATCCTTGTCTTCACTTTTACCGGAAGGGGAAGCAAAATTATTGGTGCCCGGAGTGGAGCTTCAGTTTGTAAATGGGAAGTTGAATGATTACCGAAAATCAGAAACAAAACCTCAGGAATATTATCATTTGGGCGGGGAGAATCTGTGGGCCAATCAATTGCTGCCATTTGCATCGGGCTTATCTACTTTGGTTGTTGGGGAAAGCAGAAATTTACCGGAAGAGGTACAAGTGTTAGCTGATGAATTCTTTGCACGTCAAGTTGTGATCAAAGGCGGTGCCTTAAGTTTAGTTGTGATTTTTCTTTCCGTATTGATCAACTTTTTCGTTTTTGATTCTCTTCGAAAGAAACAATCTCAATTGTCAGCTCAGGTTGAAACAGGCCGGAACTTACTCACAAGATTAGATGCTTTAAAAATAGATTTTTCTCAGAAGGAAGATTTTTTATTAAAAAGCGGTTTGAATACTCAAAGTAGATTGTGTTTCTATGCCGATAGATTGGTTGTTGAATTGCCGGAAAGTGTTCGCTTGCAGTCAATGGAAGTAAATCCTCTTCAAAAAAAGATTCGGAAAGGAAAAGAGATTCAATACAATGTGGGGAATATTTTGGTACAAGGGGAAACCGACCAACCAATGGATCTGAACCGATGGATTCAAAATTTGAAAAAAGAGGAATGGGTTGATAAAGTAGAGAAACAAGAATATTTTTTAAAGCAAAAAAATGAACCTGCTGAATTTATTCTCGAAATACGTGTGAAATGAATCTGAAAAAAATAACATACAACACGAAAATGAAACTTCTTCCTTTGGCTTTTTTGCTTGGAGGATTGTTGGTGTATTCGTTTGCTGTTTCCAATACGGTAAAACTTTCAGCAGAGGTAAATCAGTTAGAAGATCAAGTGGATCGTTTGAGCGATGCTCCTTTGCAAATACAGATTTTAAAGCAACGATTGAAAGAGATTGAAGAACGAATAGGTACCCATTCGGGCAATATATCTCAAGAAGAGATTTTTCAGAAGCTTTCTGTTTATTGCAAACAAAATGCATTGACGATTCGTGAATTTCCATTGCCGCATGAACTATCTACAGACGATTACAGTGTAGAAACTTACCTGTTGGAAGTGGAAGGAACCTACAGCAGATTGCTTAAAATGGTTTATTTTTTGGAACAGGATACATATTTGGGGAAAGTTTCGGCTTTGCATTTTTTATTGAAGAAAGACAAGCGTACACGTGAGGAGTATTTGAGTCTTACAATTTATTTGCAAACAGTGAATTAAGATTAATAAATAAAAAGTTATTGAATAATTAAAATTGGTAAAGGAGCATGTTTTAACTACCAATTTAATTTTAAAACAGACTTTAATTAAAATGAATTAATTTTTAGCTGTATCGAGGCAAAAAAGTAAAGCACAGCCATGTTACGATGCATCTTTTTTAACGAAGATATAGCTGAAAAGAAACATTTTATAAGGCATGTTTTGATGTTAATTTGGTTTAATACTTGATTCTAATTTTTTGAGACTAAAATATACACACATATGTTGAAACGATATTTTTATGTAATGATAATCTTACTTGGATTAAGCATTGCTTGCAGTGATTTTACCGAGGAGGATATAGAAGATGATAGTGTTGAGCTTCTTGGCCCGGCTGATGGTGTATCAACCGAAACTCAGAGTCTGACTTTTTGGTGGGATTTTGTTGACGGAGCTGATGCTTACCGGCTTCAAATTGCAGATCCTGATTTTACAGACATTGTGCGTTTGGAATTGGATACATTAATTACAGGCAATAAATTTGAGCATACCCTTTACCCTGGAAATTTTGAGTGGCGGGTAAGGGCTGAAAATTCTGCATATACTACTGATTTTATCTCCAGAAAGTTAGTCATTAATGAACCTGTTGACATTACCAAACAAAAAGTGATATTGATATCACCCGGTAAAGAGGCTAAGTTGAATGTGAACCAAATTGTTTTCGATTGGGATGAATTGAGCATAGCTCATGAGTATCAGTTCGAACTTCATCAAACCGATTGGTCAGGTGAAGATGTGATCGATCCTAAAATTCTTACCGATACTAAATTAACATTGGATTTGGAAGAAGGAACCTACGCATGGGGTGTATTAGCTCGTGATACAGTAAATAATGAAGAAACGCCTGTTACCTATCGCAACTTGGTTGTTGACATAACAGAACCTAATAAAGCAACTCTTTCTGCTCCTGCAGATAAGGCAAGTGTGAACGGATTGAGCCAAACGCTTATTTGGACCCATCTAGAAGATAATGAGCTAACACCAATTGTCTTTTTTATTCAGATTTATTCCGATCAGAGCTTAACTACTCTGCTTGAAGAAAAAGAAGTGGATGCCAGACAGTACGATATAACATTTTCAGAAAAAGGAACTTTTTATTGGAGAGTGAAAGCTCTCGATAAGGCTGGAAATGAAAGTGAGTATACAACAGCATTTAGTTTTACAATAGCGAATGAGTAACAAGAAAACCATATATGTATTGTTGCCATTGGTCTTAATCCTATGGGGATATATTATTTATCGGGTGCTTGAACAAGCTAATCCTGATGTCGAATTGCCAAATTCTGAATTGCCGGCAATTAGAAGTAAGCTGGCTTCAGATATTACTGATGATTTTAGCCTATTGCTAAATTATCCGGATCCATTCCTGAAGCATCTTAGAATCGAGGAGAATGGAGCTTTGGAAAATACGCCGGAGAATTCACAAATGAACCAAGTTTATGTATGGAACTGGCCCAACATGACCTATGGCGGATGCATTGTAAACAAAAAGAAAATTGTAGGGATCTTGCAAATAAACTCTAAAAATCTTTTGGTGCAGGAAGGAAAAGAGTATGAAGATTTTAAAGTAGATAAAATTTATTCTGACTCTATTGTGATGAAAAGGGAAGATATGAAGAGAACCTTTATAAAAAATAATTAAGGGATATTATGAAGAAGTTATTATTTATTGTTCTTGTTGTTTTTATAACGCATAATTTATTTTCGCAGACAAACGTGTTTCCTGAAGATGGTAACATATCCATATATCAAGGAAGTAGTATTGCGAGGTCTTATGATGTTTATAATTCAGGGAATATACTTGTTTCTAGATTTGAAGTTACAAGTGATAAGAGTGGTCAATTGTGGTTTAAAGATGGTGACGGATTGTTAAAAGTACTCATTAAGTCACATGGTACTAGTTACTTTAATGGGGGTAATGTTGGAATAGGAACTTCTAGCCCTAATGCGAAACTAGAGGTTATTGGGGATGGGATAAATGCTTCTAGGATTAGTCTTTCCGGGAATATTAATGATAGAATAAATGATAGTCCTTGGTATGGTATAGGTTATAGTAATTTTACCTCTTTGTCTTATGAGAAGACTAAGAGAACGGTTCAATTGGCAGGTTATTATGGTCTTATGTTGAAAACAAGCGAAGGGGTTTTGGCAATGCACCAAAATGGAAATATCGGGATTGGCACGTGTACTCCGGCTTACAAGCTCGATGTTCTTGGTACTATTCGAGCAAGAGAGTTAAAGGTAGATATGCAGGGAGCCGATTTTGTATTCGAAGAAAACTATGTACTTCGCCCCATAGAGGAATTGGAAGGTTACATTATTGAGAACAAACATCTTCCAGAAATTGTTACAGCTAAAGAAATGCAGGAAAATGGAGTGAATCAATCGGAAATGAACCAAAAGTTATTGCAGAAGATTGAGGAGCTAACCCTTTATACAATTGCACAAGAAAAGAAAATTGCAGCCTTTGATAAGCAATTTAAAAAACAGGAAAATGACATTATTCAATTAAGAAATTTAATACTGAAAAAATGAAACGGCTGTTATTAGTACTCTTTATTGTTATCACAACTCAAAATTTATTTTCACAAACAAAAACTGTAGTAGCTGGGAAATGGTATCGTATTGCTCAGAATTCAGGTAATCGTGCAAACGCAAGGTTTATTTTGTGGGATTATATATCAAGTGGAGGTCATTCTACTTTAGAATTTAAGCTAGGTACGTCTTATAATTATAGAAGTGGTCAAAGTTTTTCATTAATTAATCATAATTACTATAATCAATTAACTTTTACAAAAGTGAGGGTTTTGACTAAAAATACTTACGATACACAATATTTGGAAGTTTTCGTAAGAAGATCGGGTAGTGTGAATTGTTCTATTCAAGATAATGTCCAAATTTCAGGATGGGATGCTGTAAATTGGAGTGACGGTGTAATTCCATCTGGTTACCTAGTTAATGAATATGATGTGAATTATTTGTTTGCTATTGGAGATATTAAAAATCATTTTACCGTATCCAGAGGTGGAAATGTTGGCATAGGAACAACAACTGCAAATTATAAACTTGATGTTGTCGGTACTATTCGTGCAAGAGAGTTAAAAGTTGATATGCAGGGAGCCGATTTTGTGTTCGAGAAAGATTATCAGCTTCGTACAATTGAAGAAGTTGAAGAGTTTGTAAGTGTAAACAAACACCTTCCAGAAATTGCCCCGGCAAAAGAAATGCAGGAAAATGGAGTGAATCAATCTGAGATGAATCAAAAGTTATTACAGAAAATAGAAGAGTTAACACTCTATGTGATTGATTTGAACAAAAAGGTGACCGACTTGCAAGAGGAGAATCAAGAATTGAAAAAAGAAACTAAAAAGTAAGAACTGATGAAGAGAATATTAGTAATTGTATCATTATTGCTATTTACCACAGGACTTTATTCGCAGGTTTATACGCCTGTTGTAAATTACTATTACAACGGAACACCAACTCACGGGGTTAAAATAGAAACTAATATTCCTTTTCAACATGGGATAAGTATGCCTACGATTATTCTGGAAGGGAATTGCTATGGTAAGCATAATTCAATTGGATTAGCAATAACTTGGTATGTTTATGGAGGTGTGTTTTATTCTCCTAAAGTATCATCTTATGGAGGATATACACCTGAAATTAAACTTGCTGTCGAAAATGGTAAAATTGTAATTTTCATCAATGAGCGGAACTTTTATGATCGATTTACAATTCGGGCTTATGCAAATGGTAAAGGAGAAACGAGTAGTATGTTTGCAGGATGGACAATTGTCGATGAAGCTTTGAATAGTAGTAATGTAATGGTTGTACCCTATGAGAACCGTTTTGCGGGGAATATTTATTTCCCTAATGGAAAATGGGCTGATAACGGTAATGTCGGAATTGGAACAACAAACCCAGCTTACAAACTAGATGTTGTTGGTACTATCCGTGCAAGAGAGTTAAAAGTTGATATGCAGGGAGCCGATTTTGTATTCGAGAAAGATTATCAGCTTCGAACAATTGAAGAAGTTGAAGAGTTTGTAAGTGTAAACAAACACTTGCCCGAAATTGCTCCGGCAAAAGAAATGCAGGAAAATGGAGTGAATCAATCGGAAATGAACCAAAAGTTATTGCAGAAGATTGAGGAGTTGACTTTATATGCAATTCAACAACAAAAAGAAATAAATGGTTTGAAAGGTGAGAATCAAGAGTTGAAAGATATACAGCAAGAATTAAAGAATTTGACACTGAAAAAATGAAAAAAAATGTTTTACTATTTTTTTGTTTGATCAATATGTTTGTTGGTAAGTCACAAACTATAATTGGCGATATTGAAGCTACGCAAATTCGGGTTTATGAATTCTATAATCATACGGGAGAACAGCAATGGTTAAAACTCTTTCGTATTAATGATGTTGGTTGGAGTCGTGGTGGCGTTTCTGGAAGTTTGATGTTTCAGAATTATTATGGATCAGGAGGAGGTTTAATTAATTTTACTTTTCCTCAAAAAGTTGATTCAAACCAGAAGCCCACATTAGTTTTGCATGGAAATGCATCAAATGATTTTGATTGGTATGCATATAGAAATGTTGATAAAAATGGTAATAACGGTTACGATGTATTTATAAAAACACCAGTTTATCATGTTGGTTTCACTTTTATGGTGAGAGGCTACTCGTATGCTGTTTTTTTTAGCGTGGAAGACTCTCCGCAAGGAGAAGAAATATGGAATACAAGTACAGATGTAAATACTTGTGTTTTTTATAGTGGAAATGGGAATATAGGTTTTGGAACAAGAGAGCCATCCTCTAAGCTTGATGTAGCTGGCTCCATAACAGCAACAGAATTAAAAATAGAGGCTAAAACTGCCGATTTTGTATTCGAAGAAAACTATGTACTTCGTCCCATAGAGGAATTAGAAGATTACATTAGTAAGAACAAACACCTTCCAGAAATTGCACCAGCTAAAGAAATGCAGTTTAATGGCGTGAATCAATCTGAGATGAACCAAAAGTTATTGCAGAAAATAGAGGAGCTAACGCTTTATGTGATTGATTTGAACAAAAAGGTGACAGATCTGCAAGAGGAGAATAAAGAATTGAAAAATAAAAGCAAAAAATAAAACCAGATGAAGAGAGTATTAATTATAGGTTGGATCTTAATTCTATCATTTTCTGTCTTTGGACAGGAATATGTTGGAAGGTCAATAAGACTAGGGAATAGTGGATATGATAGGTATTATCTGGCTGGAAGTTTGTCAAAATCGAGTAGTGGTGTATATCAGAAATTAAAAATTATCATTAATGGAGGTAATTGGCACAATAGTAATTTAGCTGAAAATGAATATTTTATTTCATCGCGAGATGGAATAAAGATAAATCAGGAAGTTCATGGAGGAGCTTATTCAAGATATGAATTTATGGTATATGAGAGTAGTACTCAATATGATTTTGTGGTACATACTACTGCATCGTACCCATTTTTAAATATTAGATCATGGTTGGTAGATGCAGTTGGTTATTCTTCAATTGACATTTTAGATTATAACATATCCGATAAACAGAATATCACTGAGCAGTGTGCTGTTAATCAAATTTTTATGACATCAGAAGTTGGTAATATCGGAATTGGCACATCCTCTCCAGCTTACAAACTTGATGTTCTAGGAACAATAAGAGCAAGAGAGTTAAAGGTTGATATGCAAGGAGCCGATTTTGTATTCGGAGAGAACTATGTACTTCGTCCCATAGAGGAATTAGAAGATTACATTATTGAGAACAAACACTTGCCCGAAATTGCCCCGGCAAAAGAAATGCAGGAAAATGGAGTGAATCAATCTGAGATGAACCAAAAGTTATTACAAAAGATTGAGGAATTGACATTATATCTGATAAATCAGAATACTCATTTGAAATCTCAAACTGATGAGATTAAGATATTAAAGAAAGAAATTGAGAAACTGAAAAAGTAATTGTTGCTCTAAAAGAATATTAACTGATAAACCGAATACTCATGCGTACAATTTTATTTATACTTCTGATTTCTTGTTGTTCTACTATTCATGCTGAAAATAGAAATGATGAATTTCAAACCCGGCCAGTTGTGATCCAACAAGGTGGAAATGAAATTCACTGTCGTGTTTTGGTCGATAAAGTTGATGTAGAAGCAGATTTAAGAACAGTGTATCATTGGTTTCAATTTGATCAAATACATAGGAATAGAGGTGGTTATTCAGGTGTTTTGTTACATGGGATATGCAAAATGTTTAATGCAGATAGACAATTGCTTTCGGAAGGGAAATACGATTTGGGGAAGAAGGCTGGAGTTTGGAAATACTGGAATGAGAAAGGGGAATTGGTACAAGCCACAACATGGAAGAATGGTTTGCAGGATGGACTGGATAGTAACTATCATTCCATGCTAACCTGGGAGAAAGCAAATTATAAGTCTAACCAATTGCATGGTAAACGGATCATTCAAACTACTGACTCTCTGTTTGTGGAAACCTATCGTCACGGAAAAATGATTAAAAAATCGGCAGAGCCATTAATTAAACCTGTTAAGCAAAAAGAGAAGAGAAAGAAAAGGGAACCAAAAGAGCCTAAAATAAAGTTGAAATTGACAAAAGAGGAAAATGCCGAAATAAAACCTGATGACAAAAAAGATTAAAGCGGGAGCATTGCAATTTGTTGTATTACTTTCTTTGCTCGTTTTTTTTCTGATGGGCATGTTCATGTTGCGTGCACATTATTCCAATCAGCAGGTAAATGAAGTTTTGGTACAGGATAGATTATTTGATAATTTGGAATCTGTGAAAGTATTATTGAAGAATGATCCGGCAATGAGTGAAAGACTTGGTCTTCAGCAGATCAATTTGTTTGAATCCCCGCAGTCAATTGTCGACATGAATGTATTCGATTGGGGGGTATACAAAGTTGTAAATTTAAGAACATCATGGCGTCATCATGTTAAAGAAGAAAGCCTGCTGTTTGGAGATAATATATGGGATGAAGAACGACCATCGCTTTATTTAACTGATCGAGACAGATATCTTTCTGTTTGTGGCGAAACATGGTTGGGTGGCCCGGTTGATTTGCCCGCTTTGGGCATTCGTAAATCCTATGTGGATGGAACAGGATACTATCGAGCCAAGGCTGTTCAAGGAGATATTAGAAGTTCTGAGGCCACTATTCCAGCCATTCAACCAGTCTATCAGGATATTTTTGAAGATCAGTTTGTTGTGGATTTCGAGAAAGATAGTGTAATGTTATGGGAAGGGGGAAAAGTAGATAGTTTGAAGGCATCTTTTAAAAAGAAGTCCTTGTGTTTATGGTCATCGGAACTGATTTTGTTGGATTATATAACGATAAAAGGAAATGTGAAAGTCGTATCTCAGAAAGAGATTCGTGTAAAAAACGGCGTAAAGCTGGATCAATGTATTTTGGCAGCGCCAATAATCGTTTTTGAGGAAGGATTTGAAGGCAGGGTTCAGATTTTTGCCCGAGATTCTGTTTTTATTGGCAAAAACAGTCATTTTTCACTTCCATCGGTCATTTATATGAATGGCAGTAATGAGTCGAAAAAATTGATTATTGATAAATCGGTTCGTTTTGCTGGCGAAATTGTAGTAATGGGAATGAATAAGAAAGATTCTCCTCTACTAAAAGTTGGAGAGGGTACTCGTTTAGAAGGATTTGTTTATTGCGATGGAACAGTTGAGATGGAAGGAGATGTAGCGGGAAGCATTTATGTAAATCGCTTTTTATTGAAAACACCTTCTGCTTTGTATGAAAATCATTTGTTAAACAATCGATTGGATGTTTCCGATTTAAAATCATCGTATGTAGGGGTTTCCTGGTTTGGTAATTCTACGAAAAAACAAATTTTAGAATGCTTGTTTTAAAAAAACGCATAAAAGGAAGTACAATTATAGAAGTTATTATGGCTTTAATGATCGGCATGATTGTTTTGGCTATGGCCATGACTATTGTTGTGAAAACAGGTAAGAATTACAATGCTGTGCATCGTACCCGAGCATTAATTTGGATGCGAAATCGTGTTTATATGATGGAAACAAATCCTGTTTTGCGCGAAGATACAATTCAGGCAAATGGAATGTTGATTTATGAGAAGCTTGCAAATTTGGAAGGGAAGAAGGATGTACTCATTTTATATATGAAAGCAATGACTCCTGAAAATAGATTGTTAGCTGAAAAGTGGAGATTAATTAACCTAAAGCCAGATGCTAATGTTCAGGAAGAATAAAATGGCAGCATTTACTTTGGTTGAAATCATTATGGTGATGGTGCTTACCGTACTGGTGATTGGAATCATTCTTTTGGGCTTTCGTCATTTTCAACAATATAGAGCAATGCAGGAAAGGAATGCCGGCAAATTGTCTGAAGTTCTTTTGGTGCAGGGAGCATTAACAAATTGGTTTCAAAAGGCTCATACAATACAGATGCTTGATGAAGTGTTGGTTTTTAAAGATAGTATTGTAATTGGAGTGTGTGTGTTGGAGGAAGAACGCTTACTATTGCAGAAAAGAGATGTTAGGGATACTTTTTTATTTAAACCAAGGAATGTTAGAGTAATTAATGAGGATGGATTGCCGTGGGTAAAGGAACTTTATTTTGAAATTGGTGAAGAGGGCATGAATAATTCGTTTTTGTTCCGAAAGGAATACGGGAAAGCAATCTTATTTAATTGGGAGGAGAAGAATCATGAGCATTAATCTGAAAGAAATAACTGCACCCAAAAAAACAGTTAAGAAAATAAAGAAGTCAGAGAAAGGGACTTTTGATTTCTTAAACAAAGAGATTTCATTTTCGGGTAACCGGTTAAAGGATAAGCAAAAAGAAGATTTTTATGCTGGTTTGGGAATGTTGCTTTCTGCCGGTATTGATATGCGAACCGCTTTAAAGATTATTTGCGACGAGCAGAAAAAGAAAAAGGAAATAGAGCTTTTTAACGGATTGTACGAAGATTTAATTGCCGGACAGAATTTGTCTGAAATAATGAGAGAAACAGGTCAATTTTCCGCACATGAATGTTACAGTATTGGTATTGGGGAAGAAACAGGTCGGTTAAAAGAAGTTTTGACTGATTTAGCGCTGTTTTTTACGAATAAAATAAAACAGCGTCGTCAATTGATAAGTACATTCACTTACCCTGTAATTGTGATTGCTACAGCTTTACTGGTTGTTATTTTCATGATGAATTTTATCGTGCCGATGTTTGTCGATATTTTTAGCCGTTTTAATGGCGAGTTGCCGATGTTAACTAAAATGGTGATGAATGCATCCGAAGCATTTAAGGAAAATTTTTGGTTAGGTCTCCTTGTGTTGGCAGGTATTGTTTTTGGATTGATGAGTATTCGGAAAAAAACTTGGTTTCGCAAATACTCATCACAATTTGCAATTAAAGTTCCTGTTATTGGGACTATGTTGAAAAAGGCATATTTGGCGCGGTTCTGTCAAACGATGTCACTGTTGATGAGTGCTAGAATTCCGCTCTTAAGAGCGATTCGATTAATGGAAAAGATGATTTCCTTTTATCCTTTTGAACAGGCTTTACAGCATTTTGAAGATGAAATATTGCACGGAAAGACTTTGCATGAGGGAATGGAACATTTTTCATTTTTCGATGCTAAAATAAAATCCCTTACAAAGGTAGGAGAAGAAATTAATCAATTGGATAAGATATATAATAACCTTAGCAAGCAGTATACCGAAGAATTGCAGCACCAGGTTGGGATATTAAACGGTTTACTGGAGCCAATTCTAATAATTTTTGTAGGGCTCTTGGTTGCAGTAATCTTAGTGGCAATGTATTTGCCAATGTTCCAAATGAGTAATTCATTTGCGTAAAACGATAAGTGAGAAAATAGGATGTTGTAAAATTCATAATATTTATATTTAATACAATGAAAAATAAACTAATTAGCAGGAAAGTTTCAGCGTTCACATTAAACGAATTGCTGGTTGTTTTGGTAATAATTGGAATCTTGGTATTGATTGCATTGCCAAATTTGATGCCTTTGATTTCCAAAGCCAAAAGTGTTGAGGCACAAACACAACTCGGACATTTGTATACATTGGAGAAGAATTATTTTTACATGTATTCCAAGTATTCTACCAATGCAGAAGAACTAGGTTTTGAACAGGAAAAATTGGTAACAGATAACGGTTCAGCAAATTTCTTAATTGAAATTATAGAAGCCAATGCATCAGGTTTTAAAGCCAGAGCTACGGCAGTTGTTGATTTTGATGGCGATGGAGTTTTCAATACATGGGAGATGGATCAAAACAAGAAGTTGATCGAGATCGTAAAAGATTAATCCTTTCTTTATTATGGATTCTATTTTGCTTATCGCTATTTCTTGTATTCTGATACTTATTTTTTTTCAGGATGTTATGCAACGGGAGGTGTATTGGTTCTTATTTCCAATAGCTTTTGCCTTATGTGGAGTTTATTTTTCGCAAATGTTGCCCCTTATTCAATTGCTTGTACATTTTGGAGTTAATCTTCTGATTATTGGAGTTCTGATTGTTACAGTAATGGCTTATTTGTATTTACGATTTAGAGATACCAAAATACTTTTGTGGAACTATTTAGGTTTAGGAGATGTATTGTTTTTTGGAGTTGTTGGAATTTGTTTTTCGCCTCTTAATTTCGTTCTGTTTACTATCGTAAGTCTTTTGTTGTCATTACTGTTTTCAGTGTTTTTTATGAAACGAAAAACAACTGTTCCTTTGGCAGGATTTCAGGCCTTATGTTTGCTAATTACTTTTGCAGTTCAACTAACTGCTTCTTTTAACCCTTTCAACGAATACTGGATTTACCAATGGATATAGATCAAAACTTACAGATCCCGACAGATTTAGTGCAAACCATTACTGGTGATCAGGCCTGGCATTATCAAATTATTCCTGCCAAGGTAGAAACAGGAGTCTTGGAATTTTACTGTGCATCAGAATTGGATCAAGATGAATTGCAGGCCGAGTTGGAGATACTGTTTGGATGTGAAATTCAATTTAGGGATGTAAAAGGAGAATTGATTAAAAATGCCTTGGTTCGCTATTATCCTCAGAATTCTTCTGGCAGTAAGAAGAAAACTCAAAATTTTTCAGGTGCTTACGATGATTTTTTACCCAAAGTGATTAGTGAAGCATACGGAATCGGAGCCAGTGATATTCATATTGAGATTTATGAGGAGATTGCCCGTATTCGATTCCGGGTTGACGGCAAGTTGGTTGAACGATATCGCATATCAAGTGAAGAATACCCTGCTTTAATCAATAAAATAAAAATTCAGGCCAATTTAGATATTGCAGAAAAACGTTTGCCTCAGGATGGCCGGATTTTCTTTAAAGGAAATATTGGCGAATTTGACATAAGAGTTTCTTCACTGCCAACCATGAATGGTGAAAAAATAGTTTTGCGTATACTAAGTAAAGATGCCGGCAAGCATTCTTTGGAGCAACTTGGTTTTTCCGAAGAGCAGTTAAAAATTTACATGAATTCCATTAAGCGGCCCAATGGAATAGTATTAATAAGCGGACCAACAGGTTCAGGGAAAACAACCACCCTGTATGCTACTCTTCAACTATTAAATAAAGAAGAGAGCAATATTTTAACCATTGAAGACCCGATAGAATATACATTGGAAGGAATCAATCAGGTACAGTTAAAAGAAGATATTGGATTAACCTTCTCAAGTGCTTTACGGACATTTCTTCGTCAGGATCCTGATATTATTATGCTGGGTGAAATTCGTGACAGAGAAACAGCTCAAATGGCAATACGGGCAGCCTTAACCGGTCATTTGGTGTTTTCAACCATTCATACGAATTCAGCATGGGGAACCATTTCTCGATTAATCGATATGGATATTCCTCCTTACCTGATAGCCGGCACTATCAATTTATCAATGGCTCAGCGTTTAATTCGTTTATTATGTCCTAAATGCAAGACTAAAAAATCCGTAGATAAATCATTGTTTCCACCTGGATTTATCCCACCAAGTCAATTAAAATACCATTCAGCACCTGTTGGATGCGAACATTGCTATTATACAGGATTTTCAGGTCGTAAAGCCATTTACGAGTTAATTCCCGTAGAAGAAGAAGTATCCCGATTTATTCGTGAAAATACCATGAATATTGAGGATTTACAATTCAATGAAGAAATTCGCTTTTTGAAAAACTCCGCTTGGGATCTATTCGCTTCCCAACTTACTTCAATCGAAGAAGTTTATCCATTTTTCATCTAACTTGTTTGTTTTATATGTAGAATAAATATAAATAACTTATTATTTATATTGACCAATCTGCTGTTTTAAATGCTTGTAGGTTTATGTGAAAAATAATATTTAAATCTTGGGTTACCTTTTCTTAGTTTTGGGAATTAAGAGGTAGAACTTGAGTTGTGTAATCCATTTTTTTAACAGAATGAAGACAACTTTAGGCGGGATAGAACAATTTATTCAAACCAACAAACACTTAACGGACATTCCATCAGCCAAACAAATGGAAGAGATGGAGTTGGCTTGGCTGAGATGAACAAGCTGTTGTTGCAGAAGGTCGAGGATTTGACCCTCTATATCCTGCAGCAAGAAAAAAGCAATTAGAAATTTCAAATAATCAAAGTGTTAAGCAATGAAAAACTACCTAATCATCTTTTTAGTACTGTTTTCCAGTTCTGTCTTTGGACAGATTTTGTCTGAAAAGCAGATGCAAAATGCCAGAGCAACAGGATTTGCTATTGTTGCTGCCAAAAATCCGGGAAGTGATTTTTCTATTTATATGATTCCTTGGGATGGAGTAAATACGCTTGAATATAATGCAAATCATCAAATTAATTCTGGTTGGCATGCGCAGGCTGCAGTTAAGGGTAATTATTTCTATCAAGATTTTGACGGAAATGATTTTACAAAATACAGTTCAGTTGTATTGAGTGAGGCTAGTTTTAATTCATACAAAAACAGAGGGACGCAGTGGTGGATTGTTTGCAGTACACTCTCGCCATTTAGCGATACCAGAAAGAATATGAATCAATTGAATGTTAGTGGTGAGGCTATTTTGCACGCTAATGTCGGTATAGGAACCACCTCTCCTGCATATAAACTAGATGTGAATGGAACAATTCGTGCCACCGAAATAAAAGTAGAAGCCCAAACCGCCGATTTTGTTTTCGAGGAAGATTACGAGTTGAAATCATTAGAAGAAGTAGAGCAGTTTATTCAAACCAACAATCACTTACCGGATATTCCATCAGCCAAAGAAATGAAAGAGGATGGAGTGGGACTGGCTGAGATGAATAAATTGTTGCTGCAGAAGGTGGAGGAATTGACTTTATATGTCATTCAATTAAAAAAAGAGATTAAAAAAACTCAGAAATAATAAATACGAACATAAATTGATGAAAATGAGAAAATTATTTAGTGCACTAGTACTCTGTCTTTGTATGTACCAAGTGTTAGGACAAGATACGGGCGGAGATGTTCCAAGTTTTCCAGAATTACATCCAAAATCTCCGGAAGCCTATTCATTGGGTCGGTATGGAGAAGTTCCAGTTGGAACATATACAGGGAAACCTGAAATATCAATACCAATTTATAATGTGAAGGTTCGTGATTTTACATTACCAATTAGTCTAACTTATGATGCAACCGGTATTCGTGTTGATCAGGAAGCTACATTGGTTGGATTAGGGTGGAATTTGATGGCTGGAGGTATAATTAATCATATCATTAATGGAGGGGATGATCAAAAACCTAATAGCTATAATAAGAATAGTTATTTATGGGATAATTGGTTGAAGTTTGTTGATTCTGGGGAGATTCATGATCAAAACCCTTTTGATGTTTCACCTTCTGAAAACCAATCAGAGTATTGGACAAAGAATAGAATTGAGAATTACCCTCTTGGTTGGAGTTGTATGCAATTAAATCCATCAGTAGGTGGTGATTTTTCCGATAGCGAAGATAATATTGTAATTCAGGAAGCGGCTCAAGGTGTAGGACAAGTTGATGTTTATTCGGTAATGCTACCGGGTTTGTCATTTAAATTTGTTATCAATCCATATACTGATAGTCCAGAAATTATTGGAAAAGTGAATGACAAAATAATAGTTTCACATGATGGAGTATTCACGATTACCGATTCTAAAGGGATTAAATATGTCTTTGAAGGATATGAAAGATCAACTGGGCTTGATAATTCTGAATCTAGAGAAATTAGTAGGTATTTGTCGCAAATTATTTTGCCTGAAGGTGATGTTATAGTTTTTCGATATCAATATAAAAGAATTAGATTATTACCTCAGTTCTCTGAAAAAAGAATTTATAGGGTGTCGTCAGGGCTTTACGATGGAGATGAGAATGAATATGATTATGACATAAAACGATATGAAAATGAGATTCCTTATTTGACAGAAATTGAAACAGATAAAGAGATTGTGAAGTTTTTATTAGAGGGTAGACTTGATATTGCAGGAGAAGGCAGGAAATTAAGTAGCATTGAAGTAGTGTCGAAATTCAATAATAGGATCGTTAAAAAGATAAATCTAAATCATTCTTATTTTGAAGGTGAAACAAAGGGATTTGTTACCAATAAGCTTTTTAACCAGTCTCCTCTCCTAAACGATAATTCTATTTTTACTCCTGACGTCATTGGAAAGAGATTAAAACTTGATAATATAGAAGAAGTTTCAGGATTGGAATCACTGACTCTTTATCAATTTAAATATGATGAGACCGTACAATTACCAGCTAAATCTTCTCTAGATAAAGATCATTGGGGATTTTATAATGCAGAAGGGAATTCTACACTAATACCTGATAAGACAGATTTGAATTATTTGCATCGAGGAGCAAACAAGTATGGAATGCCTTATGATATAATGAATAGCATAAAACCATATATTGGTGCAAATCGAAGAATGAATCCAACTTCAGTTAAAACAGGAATAATTAAAGAGATTGTTTATCCAACAAAAGGATCAACAATTTTTGAGTTTGAATCTAATAGTTATTCCAATTATTATACTTTGTTAAATACCGACTATTATCCTGATTGGTTTGCCTCTTATTACTATGATGTGATGGATAGAAATTGGGGGGGGAGTAGTGATGTTCTAGAGAAATCTTTTTCTCTGGAGAATGCCACGAATGTTACATTCTGGGCGAGTATTTCAGCTGGAATGTTAGGTGAAAATTTGTATGATTTTAGAGGCTCCAAGGTTGAACTTTTTAAAGTAACAGGTTCTGTTGAAACCAGTATGAAAAGCCTGTACATTAATCCTGCTGACATGGGTAATTTAAATAAAACCGATGTTACAATTAATGAAGTAGTGCCATTACAAGCAGGGGATTATGTGTTGAGAGCATATATGAAAGACGAATATGGTAATCAGGAAACTGCCGAAGGTGGATTTGTTCACGGCCGTGTATCCTTTCAAAAAATAAAAGAAATTGTTATGCCTGCTTCTCAAAAAATGTATGGTGGTGGCTTACGAGTAAAATCTATTGTGAGTAAAAATGAATTCGGGGAGATCGTTGGTCAAACAAATTACAATTATGAATATTCTGATGGTAGAACAAGTGGATTATTAATGTCCCCAATTAATTACATGGAATGTTCCTATTATACCGATAAAAGAGATGGGTTAACAAGGGAGTACAAAAAATCTTTAATTACCTCATCAAGTGCAATTCCCTTATCTTCGAGTGCTGGAGGAAGCTATGTAGGGTATTCAAGAGTGGTAAAAACGAATGTTGGCGAAGAAGGCAAAATGGAAATCATTTATTCTTATAAGAATAAAGAAGATTGCTTTTACAAATCACTTCCAGCTTTTTCCTTTTTATCCAACGGGGAATTAGAGTACGAAACATGGTTGGATATATCAGGTAAGCAGGTGAAATTTTATCGGTATAATTATGATGATAAGGAGAATGAATTACTTTGGTTAAACACGTTCGTAAAAGACCATTATAAAGGCCCTAGCCAAGAATGCTCAGGAACATGGGGGACTGTAAATTTTTATAGTTATGTCGGGCGATGGGAAATCATAAATTATCCCTTTCAAAGAGTAAGGAGAACATTAGAAAGTAAAGTTGTAACGATAGATGATGTTACAGAAACCACGACTTATAGCTATTCACCGGATAATTATAAAATTAATCAGTTGATAACTAGTCAGAGTAAGGGAGGAACAATTACAGAAAAGATTTCTTATCCATCATTGAGTAGTAGTTTGGGTACCCAAAATATTGTGTCTGTGCCTACAGGAGTAGAAAAATTTGAGAATGGTAATAAAGTATCGGGTTGGGAACAAGTTTTAAACGATTATGGAAATCCAACAGCTATTAATATTTACGATCACAAGAAAAAAACAAATATTCAAGATCGAGTTATTATCTACAATCCTTTAACGCAAAACATTTCTGAACTTACCAAATCTGGTAATGAAAAGAATTCTGTAGTATGGGGATATGATAATAAATTGGTTGTAATTAATGCGATAGGTATAAGTGAGAGTAATCTAAGTTCAGACGTTCAGGTAGCGCTCGGTCAGCTGGGCTATTCAAATTTGGATCTTCTTTTAAAGCAAGTTGATGATATGACCACTTCTTCCCAAAAAACACTTTGGCAAAATTTTTATCAAAAGTTGAAAACTCAAATTAGTGAGTCTGATTGGTCATTCAGTTTATTCACATATAAACCAATAGTGGGAATGACCTCTCAAACAGATTCCAACGGTATCACGACTTATTACGAGTATGATGATTTTGGGCGGTTAAAGTTCATTAAGGATGCTGATGGAAATATTTTAAAACATAATGTTTATCATTATCAAAATCAATAAGCTATGAAGTCATACAAATTAAAATTAGATATGAAAAAATATATCATTGGCTTGTTTGTCTTCTTTATGATGACATTAAATATTCAAGCAGCAACAACTTATCAGGATTATTCTTTATACCTTAATTGGAGTGAAATCGTTCAAACACCATTAGGAGGAGGCGGTGGAGTTAATATAAATATTGCAAATGATGTTTTGACAGTTAGATTTAGTGCAGGTTTTTCATCAAGTCGATTAAAGGGAGGGAATATAGCTTATATAAATTCAACACCTCGATTACCCGATTTGGATTTAGGAATAATAGGTGATCATGGTTATGTTGCACTAATAAGATCAGGTTATCTTGTTATTGCAGGACCTCCCTTGGCTATTAGTACTGTGTCTTTGAATTACACGAAAGTTTTTTCTACTACTCCACCTCCAACTTCGAATTTATTATCCTTGTCAGATAAGAATTATATTGCAAGTTATGCACCTGTAAAAGAAGCGAAGAATGAGTCTGCTCTTCAGAATCTTGCATTAAAGGAATTGGGAGCAAGTGTCCAGTATTTTGATGGACTGGGCCGTCCGAACCAGACTGTTCTGGTGAAAGCCAGCCCAAATGAAAAAGATCTCATTCAACCTATTTGTTATGATGAATTTGGCAGACAAAAAAGAGACTATCTTCCTTACGAAGCATTTTCTGGCACAACAGGTTCATTTCGGACTAATGGTGTTGATGTTAATTACACTATTGATTGTGAGCATTATAAGTTTTACAATGTAAATAATAATTCAGTTGTAAATGATCTAAAACCCTTTTCGGAGAAGAAGTTTGATGGATCTCCATTAAATAGGGTATTAGAACAGGGCGCCCCAGGAAGTGTATGGCAACCTAAAGCAGGAGTCGAAGATTATTCAGGAAATACAGTTAAGATTGTATATGGAGCTAACGTAGCTTCAGAAGTAAAGTGCTTTGTGGTTGAGAATGATGTTTTAAAATTGAGAAGTGATAATTATTATTCAATTAATCAGTTGTATAAAACCATCACAAAAGATGAAAACTGGACCTTGTCACAAGGTAAACTTCATACTACAGAAGAATTCAAAGATAAATTGGGACAGGTCGTTTTAAAGCGTAGCTATGTGGGGAGTTCAAGTTCTCCTACTAAAGTAGATACTTACTATGTGTACGATAATTTTGGTTTGTTGCGATATGTATTGCCTCCGGAGGCGGTAATTGCATATGGAGGGGCTAGTTCAACAAGTGGTTCAGGTACTCAAGTGATTGATGGTGCTGTTAGTTTAACATCTCCAGATTCGGGTATTTCTAAATACATTGTGGGAAAAGGAGCAAGTGTAAGTTTAAAACCTGGATTTAATTTTACAGCAACAAGTAGCAAGAGTTTAACCATTACCTCATTAGAACCTGCTACAAGTGAATTTGATGAGTTGATATATGCTTATAAGTACGACGGGCGCAAGCGCATGATCGAGAAGAAACTTCCCGGCGCAGAACCTGTATACATGGTTTACGACAAGCGAGACCGATTGGTGGCCACACAGGATGGAAACCAAAGAGAAGACAACAAATGGCTGGTAACCAAATACGATTGCCTGAACCGACCGGTACTAACCGGAATTTATCAGCCTGCAAAGAATTCAAATGGGACGATAAAGAATCAGGACAACCTTCAAACAGAAGTCAATACTTTCTATACTGGCACAGCCAACCCAATGTACGAAAGCCGTGGGACAGCATTAAAATCATACGACAACAAATCATTTCCCAAAACACTGGCTGATGCGGATGTATTAACCGCAAATTATTATGGAGATTATAGTGTTACTCATTGTCCGCAGACGAGCTATAATACTTCCCAAATTGCAAATTCGTATTTGTTGACTAAACCAAAAGGACAATTGACTGCTACGTGGGCAAAAACCCTAAATGCATCATCAGGCAAAGCCGGAGGCCTGTGGACCGTTAACTTTTACGATAAAAAGTACCGGTTGGTTCAATCCAGAAGCGACAACTATTTAGGCGGATATGACCGGATTACCAATGTTTACGATTTTGTAGGCAAGGTTGACCGAAGCATTCATGAGCATATAGCCAACAGTAAAACCATTGTAGAAACCCAATGGATGACTTACGATCATGCCGGACGTTTGACCAAAGTGGAGCAGCAGTATTCCGGAGCAGTAAGCAAAGCAAAAACGACGATATCCGAAATGATTTACGATGAACTGGGACAGCTGAAAACCAAAAAGCTGACAGGCGCCGGCCGTAATTTAGATTATCAGTACAATATCAGAGGCTGGCTGACCAGCATGAACGGACACAAAAAAAGTGCTGTGGCAGGCAAAGGAAGCGATGAATTTGGTTTTGCCCTGAATTACAATGCAGGAGCAACAAGCTTTGGCGGGCAAAACCAGTACAACGGCAACATTGGCTCCATGGAATGGTGGAGCAATGGCATTAGCGGTTTAACCAACCACCAGCAAGCCTACGGATATACCTACGATGCATTAAACAGGATTACCAATGCCGATTTTAGAGAAAACTTATCCGGTTGGAAAAACACAGCTTCCACCTACGATGTAAACGGGATTACCTACGATTTAAACGGTAATATTCTGAGTCTGAACCGTGATGGAGCAGGCACACAAATAGACCAGCTGGCTTACGGATACAACGGCAACCAGTTGACTTATGTGAACGATGGGAAGGATGATGCAAAAGGATTCAAAGAATTCTCGAATACCACAAGTGAGTATGCTTACGATGCCAATGGCAACATGATAAGTGACGACAACAAAAAGATCAGCTTGGTTGCCTATAATCTGCTGAATTTGCCGGAGAGCATCACCAGGAAAGATGCACTTAACAAGGTGCGAAATGTAGCCTATGCATATTCTGCATCCGGAGCAAAGCTGGAAAACCGTTTGCCGGATAACAAATTATTGCAGTATTGTGCTAACTTTGTTTATGAGAACGGCTCTTTGAAATACATCCTGAACAGCGAAGGAAAACTGGAGGTAAATGGTACAGGCGGCACCTACAAATACTTTGTGAAGGATCATTTGGGCAATACCCGCCTGGCCGTAGGCGAAGGAGAAAGCAGTGTGGCTACCGAATTGAACCATTACTATCCGTTTGGAATGCGCATGGCGATGGCCAACTCGAAAGCAGATGCAGACCAAAAATACCTGTACAACGGCAAAGAGATGCAGGAAGAGACAGATTGGTTGGATTACGGAGCCAGGATGTATGATCCTGCTATCGGTAGGTGGCATGTGATGGATCCACTACTTGGTTTATATGAAGCTTTTTCTCCTTATTCTTATGGTTTGAATGATCCAATTTCAAATATTGACTATAAAGGAAAAGCAATTATACCTGGAGGGGGTAAACATGGAGGTGATTTATACACTGGTATAGATGCACAAAACCTTTTTAGAGGGCTTCAAAATAGACATTTTAATCGAGTAAAATTTAATGATGATGGTCTGAGGTATATGCGAACTTATACTGGTTACGCTAAGTACATGCAGAGAGAAAAACCGAAAAAAGCTGTTAAGTGGATAATTAATCAATATGAATTTGAGAGAATTTCAAAGAATTATAAGTTAACTATTAAGCGAGATGCAAATGGTATGACCACAGGAGGATTTCCTCCAAGAAAACAAGAGATATCTGTAGCTACTAATGCGATACCAACAGATATGAAGTCAATGCTTGTATTGTTTGTTTCTATCTTAGACTTAGCGCATGAATTTATTCATGTTGATCAAAGATTAGGTTTTATGGATGACCCTAATGAAAGAGAAGTTTTAGCGCACTATTTTTCTTATTTCCCTAATGAATCTAATACAATTAATAATATAATGAGTAAAAATGGTAAAGATCCATATAATATTGGTTTTATAGGAAGTATAGATCCAACTTTACCAGGTAGGTATAGTACATTTATAAGTAAGTTTAATAAGCTTGGGGAATCGAAACAAACAAAGTATAAATGGATATTAGACAAAGTAAACGCTTTGGTTGATCAAATGGAGGAAGAGGAATAATAAACAACTATGGTTATGAATATAGAAAAGAGAATTCTGTTCTTGTGTGTATTGCTTATATGTAGTTTAACGGTATTAAAAGCTCAATTAAAATCTGACAGCCTTGAGGATTTAAAGTTTGGATTTTATGGGATAAATATAGTTCATTTGAAAGATATAGACTCATATAAGGTGAATCTTTGCATTAAGAATAATACACAAAAAATTATTGAGTTAAATAAGGTGATATCTACTTCCAATAACATTGAATCTAAAGGTGTATCATATGAATTACAGGTATATAAAGACAAAAGTTTTATTCCTTATGATTTAGAAAAATCTTTCAATGTAGTAGATGTTAATTTTACTTCACTCCTGAAAGGAAATATTTTTATTGAAATGAATGGTTTTTATAGCTACTCTTTTAATCCATTTATTGTTTATACACCTAGTTCATCAGGAGTATTTAGAGTTCGTTGTTTCTATGGTAAGTTGGGATCTTATAAATATTCAAAATGGTTTTATATTTATGTATACTCTAAAAAGAAGGAGTTAGGGGGATTATTAAGTGAGATTGAATCAATTTCTAAGTTAGATTTAATGGAGGTTCATTAGATTTTAAACTCTTACCTGCTGTAAGTTCCTTTGACTTGTGGCGAGTAATCTAAAATATAAGCCTACTTACAGAGATGTGAGTAGGCTTTTGTATTTTTATAATGTAGCAATATTTTTATTAAAGAAATCTTTGAATTTTTTATTGGTAAGAAATGTCTCTTGAATTTGCCAAAGAGCATGACTGTAAACAGCAAAACCGTTGGTTATGCTTATACGGCCAGCGGTATAAAAATTAGAAACCAAATAGGTACTAAAAATTTGTATTATATTGGTAACTTTGTTTACGAAGGCAGCTCTTTGAAATATATTCTTCATGACGAAGGCCGGATTGTAGTAAACGGCAGCAGTGCCATTTATGAGTATCATTTGAAAGATCATTTGGGGAATACCCGTGTAGCCTTTCAGGAAAACCAAACAAATCCAATTCAATCGACAGATTATTATCCGTTTGGTCTTGCTATGAATATGAGTGAGGGTTCTACCAATAAATACCTGTACAACGGCAAAGAGATGCAGGAGGAGACAGATTGGTTGGATTACGGTGCCAGAATGTATGATCCGAGTTTGGGAAGGTGGCATTGTTCGGATCCGCTTGCTGAATCTTATGATTCTTGGTCTCCATATAATTATGTATTGAATGATCCTATTCGTAATATTGACCCAGACGGGATGAAAGTTGTCAAGACAGATAGTAGTTATAATATTACTGGAGATGATATTTATACTTACATTGGATACTTAAGCCAAATTAGTAGTGGTAAAGGAAGTATGAAAAACCTACAAAGTGGGTTGGAGGCTGCATCGCAGGAAGATGATGGAAATGGAGGAGCGATGGCAACTACGGTAGGTGAGGTTAACGTTGCCGGCAGTTATGATCTATTTTTTAATAAGATAAATTCTAAGAAGTATCCTTTTGCTCCAGATATGGCTGGTCAGTTTGAAGGTTCAAATGGATTTTTATACTATGCTTTTAATAATGGTAATTTTGGTCGATATAGTTATAATCTTGACGGAGAGGCTATTGGTTTAGCTCCTATAACAGGAACTGCACCAACACCAGGGAAAATTAGCGGTAAAGCGGCAAAGGTATTAGGTAATTTGAAAAACATTTCAAATTTGACTCTTCGAGAGGGGGTGCTTTTAAGAGGAGGAAAAGCTGGGAATCTGAGAGTGGTTGGTGAATGGCTACATGATAAACAGATTATTGAGGTTGGAAAACTTGCAGCCAAGGGAGATAGAGAAGCAATGACTGCAATCAAGATATTAAAGCAAGCAGCGAAAAAGGCACAAAAATATTGATGATATGGATATTATTGGAATGGAAGTTAAAGAGATTCGTGGAAAGCTTTTTGATTCAAATAGCTTAACTTATGAAATAATTTGGATCTGTTTTCAGAAAAGAATTCTGAAAATTTCTGTTGATATTGATAGTGATGAGTTGTTAATGGAATTGATAAATGATGAAAGAAACCTAAATCAATTAGTGATTCCGAACTGGAGTGAAAAACTAAAAGGTAGAAAAGTAATAGCTTTTTGGAAAGGTGTAAATAACATGGGATATAATGACTTGTTTGTAATGGGTTTGGATGTGTGTTTGCCTAATTTTTGTATTTCAAGTATCGCTTCACAGTTGGATGTTAGATTTTCTGAAAGTTGGAGCTGATTTTCCCAGCAGCCCCCGATAGTGCAAGGTGTGCTGTGAGTAATGAGAAATCATTACGCAACTACAAATAAGATGTTGGAAACGACTCACTTATAGCGCAAGTTTGCAACTTGTGCTTAGTGTAACAGTAAAGCAAAAATACAAGCCTACTTACAGCGATGTGAGTAGGCTTTTGTTTTTTTATAGTGTAGCAATATTTTCAGTAAAGAAATCTTTGAACTTTTTCTTTGTAAGGAAAGTCTCGATCATTTTATAATCTATATTTTCCCACCTCAAACGATTTAAAATTCATTTAAGTCGGCTAATGCTTTACCTAATCACCATTTGTTTTGTTGCGGGTGTTAATATTTACATAGTGTGGAATCATCTGGTTTTGTGCTGAACACATTACATTGAACAAATAACACTTCGTAGTGAAGAGCGGGTGTTTTTAGAGTTTAAAAGAGTATCTCTTTATCGCAAGTCTATGACTTGTAGTAATAGCTAAAAATCAAAGCGCAATACGAATCAAAACGTATTGGGCTTTGTTATGCCTTAAATCTATAAACAGTTTTGCAATTGTGCATTATTCCACTTTGGTTATTAGCTAAGGCATTCCTTCTTTTAATAGGGCGCATTCCTCTTTTTTGTACATCTGGCTGGTTTTTAGCGAACGGGTTCTTGTTTGGAAAGAGCTAAGCCTAAGTTTAAGTGAGAGCGTGCTTGCTTTTCGTCAAAAGATATCTGGCTATTTGGGAGCTTGGCCTGGCAAATTGGGAGAACTTTCTGGCTTATTTGGAGCTTCACATGGCAAAAAGGGAGGTCATTCTCCCTTGCAGCCAGAATAGCCGAAGAAAAAATAGAGGCTGAGCTCTCAAAAAGACAGACGCATGATCAAAAATGCCGGATTCATCTCATAAAAATACAGTCACCCGGCTTAAATAGCCGGATCAGGGATCAAATTAACCGGAAAAAGGTATTTCAAAACGAATCGACTATTGGAGAATTGAAGGCGGTTTTCTGCACAGACCAGTCTAATGAAGCTTTCAGGTACATTTATTCCATCAAAATAAGGAGTAGTATCGTATAAAGGGTGTAAGTAAAGTTATTTTTATAAATTCGCATGTGCAAATGCTTTTGACATTATTTCTTGTTCGTTTCTTGAAATATTGTATTTGTTGGCTATATCTCTCCAAGCCTTTACTGCATTTGTTACTTCCAATATTATTTGTTTAGCTTCGTTTTCGGTAAGTCGAAAATACTTGTAAACTTCCATTGCTAAATTAAGATCTAGAGAATTATCATCTTCCGAAATATTTAAAGATAAGCCTAATCCAGTTTCAACAGGATTTATATCATATGCAGGAGAAAGTACCCAACCTTCATTAGTTAGAATAAAACCATGGTTTCGTAAATGATCATCAGTATTTGAAACGCAAATGTTGAATACGATTCTTCTCCATAGTTCTTCTAAATCACTTTTAATATTTGCACCATATTGAGAAATGAATTCTACAATTTCTAAATAACTGGCACCATCTTCGTGGTTTTTACCATCAGTATAGCCCAAAAGTGTCATTGCTGAAGCAAAGTGAATGCGCTTTCCATCACTTGTACGATCAAATCGCTTTGAAAGAAATGTATGATGAGAACTTGAGAATTTTTTAGCCATAGCTTTTGCAACATTCAATCCTGCTTTCTGAGCTAACTTGTTAGCAAGCATTTCCCAGGCTCCTATATCGGTCGAATCATTTTTACTTGGAAATTTAGCAATCCAAGGATAGTTGTTTTTATCTAAAATGCCTGCTTTGGGTCTAGCTCCACCAAGTGATGAACCTGGAGCGACTAGCATATTAAGCCATTTTAAATATTCAGGATCATCAACGATATTTTCTTCTTCAAGCCTTAAGCTAATTTCTTCTAACTGTCTAACAGAAGTCCATGGTGGAGTTGCTAGTTCTGTATTGTCATTAAGAAAAGCACCGTCAATTTCTTTTTTGAAACGAATAGCCCCCATTCTGTGTTTGTCAAACACTCCAAGAAGATAATCAGTTTCGAATAGTAAGTTTTGTGCTCTATCCTCAATTCTTGCCATAGCAGCTTCTCTTCGGCGCATTAAAAGTCGCCCCCATCTGTCGGGAGATGAATCCAGGAATATTCCAAAATTTGATTTGCCGTCATCGTTTAAATATTGAGGACCAGAATAGAGTTGTAAGTCTGGATCTAGTATTTGAACATGTGGAGATTTTAGCCATGTATTGTCGTATTCAAAAGAAAATATTTCCTTCCCTCTTAAACGTTCATAGTTTAGAGTACCCATCAAAGTAGGAGCTTCCAAACCCAGCCAATCGGCAAATACGAATATTTGTTGTTTATTGATTTTCTTAGTCATCTTGTGGTTTCTTTGGAGCTCTTTCTTTTGTCAATAATTTAGCATCCTGTAGTTTTCTTCCCAATTTGTCATCTTTTGCAATTAATAAAAGGTCTTTTTCTAAACCTAAGCTTAGCAATACTTGAAGGTAGGCACCCATGCTGGCAGAGGCCGCCCCCTTTTCTATTGAAAGAAGAGTTGGTCTGCTGATATTGGCTCTTTCAGCCACTTGTTCTGCACTTAGTTTCCTACGTAATCGAGCTAGTTTTATATTCTCACCCAATTCTATTAAGATTCCTTTTGCTTTCGGTAGTAATATGATTTTATCCCTCCCCATAACGATAAATACTTTTTACAAATATAGTGATATTTGTTTAAACTATTTAATATTAAAAGGGGGCAACATTTATTTGTCTTTGCATTAATTAAATTATCGTAACGGCGGTTACGATAATGGCTATTGCGGTAAATATTTTTTTGAAAATGTAATTTAGATTGTTAAAGACAGGCTCAATTAATACCAGAGTATTTGGATCAATTCAAATATAAGGTGGAGTAAGTTTTTTTTATGCATATATTTTAGCTACCCTAAAAAGGAAGAAGTTAATATCTCTCACCCCTCTAAGTGATGCCCTGAATGCTTTCAGTTTTGCATTGAAAGATTCCGCCGAAGCATTCGTACTGCGATTATCAAAGTAGTTTAAAATACCTTGATAATGATCTTGGATAGTGTTTTTAATACTTCTGAATGATTTAAATCCAGTCTCTTCAACCTTTCTAAACCAATGAGCTAATTTTGTATAAGCAATACCCTTTTCTTTGGTTTGTGTAAATATCAATCTCAGGTTATGAGTTAACATGTATGCTTCTTTCATATCAGGATATTGGGCAAATAAAATTTTTGCACGTTTTTTCTGACTTCTTGTCCAATTGTTTGCAGATTTAAAAAGTAAATACCTGCTTCTTGCCAAAAGTTGCTTTTTAGAATCCCCATTATCAAATACGGCCGGCTGATATTTCTCTTCCCTGTAATTAGCTTCTCTGATCGCTTTAGATTCTTCATTTAGAGCATCCCAATGATGAGCTATCCGCATTTGCTGTAAACCGTCATAAGCCAATTTCTGAACATGAAAACGATCAATTACCCTGCTTGCTTTGGGAAAACTGCTTTGTACGATTTTATTCATGCTTCCCGCCATATCCAGAGTTACTTCTTCGACTAAACCTCTAATACTCTTAGGAGTCTTCTTTAAGATGGAGATGATATTTTCAGATTGAGTCCCTTGAATCATGGCAACCAATGCTCCTTTTCGGCCTTTTGCTGCTTTATTGGTAATTATTGTATAAAGCTCTCCATTGGTTAAGGCTGTTTCATCAATACTTAGCTTAGTACCAATATTTTCAGGAAAAACCATCCACTTGTGAGCATGAGATTTCTGATCCCATTGATTAAAATCACTTAAGTGTTCTTTGTATTGCTGAGAAAATTGATTCCCATTGATATGATAATGTTTTTCAAGGCTTTTACTGCTGATCGGGTATTTGTCCAAATAATTCTTTTAAAAAAGAAGCGAACCCTTTTGTATATCGAGCTCCCTTTGCTATCAAATCCCAATCTCTGCTTACAATCTGACCCGTAGAACAAACGAGCCACTTCCTTTTGCGAACATGCAGGTAAACCATGCGTTCCCGAATAGGGTAATCTTGAATCACCACTGCTGACTGAAAACCTTTTGAAGTCAGCTTTTCTGATGAAAATTCTTCTGGGAATTGATGTAATTCATCCAGATGAACATCCAATCGATTTTCATCAATAATAACTTGAGTGATCTCAAAATAGGAAAATATCTCTTCTGGTAAAATTGCTTGAAGTAAGAGGGTGTAGTGATCTTTTGTTGAATCCATCGTCTAAATTTTAGACAACAAAATTAAATTATTCCTTTTGATCCACCTACTTTTTGAATTGATCCTACTTTTTGAATTGATCCGAGTATTTGATGTTGTTTACAATGAAGGTAAAAACAAAACCCTCTTAAACCAAAGGGTTTAAGAGGGTTTGATGCTATTTCACGAACATTGAGTTGTTTCAGTGGAGCTGCAGGGAATCGAACCCTGGTCCAAACACGCGATCAATAGGCTTTCTACATGTGTAGTGATTTATTGATTTTCGTACAAAGTTAGGGAAAGCACACCCGATACTTTATCTTATCTTTTTAATTTCGCCTGCTCCCCAAAGCCTGAAGCAGACTAACCCTGAATTGATAGCATCCAATTACTTACCGGAACAAGGTGGAACCATAAGTTGGATGTCTCGTCTCCACTCCTGGAGTGGTGATGAAGCATTAATCTACTTTATTCGATTAAGCAGCAAGAGCGTAGTTATTTTCGCCAATTAAAAAGTTTGATATCCGATATTTACGAGCTGGAATAACAACGCTCGACATGCTTACATACTAATTCATCATGCTGTCAAAATCCACGTCAGCCCCAGAATTGGTGTAAAATTAGTAAAATTCATACATTTTACATGATTTTTTCATAGAAACCTTTTAGAATATGTATTAAATTTAAGTTTGTATCGATAGACCTTTAAGTATCAATTACAAATAAAGAGTGCTTAACGGTCTTTTTATAATGTATAGTGGGAAACAATAGGTTCGGGAATTGCTAACGAAAGAGTTTGATATCTGAAATGTTCGTAAATCAATTCGGTTGGAATGTGGATAATCGTTCTTTTTATTATTATCTTAATACTCATTACCTGCATAAAATCACACACTTGCATATAAATAAGGAATCGTATGAAAAAAAGAATTAGAATTGGAGTCCTTCGGGAAACTAAAAATCCACCTGACAGAAGAGTTGCGATACCACCGCTAACAGGCTTACAAATTCTCAATAAATATTCTAATGTCAGTATATTCATTCAGCCGAGTGATATTCGTTGTTTTACTGATTCGGAATACCGGGAGCAGGGATATTTTTTAACGGATGATTTGCGAGATTGTGATATCTTGATTGGAGTAAAGGAAGTTTCTATTCCAACTCTGATCCCAAATAAAACCTATTTGTTTTTTTCTCATACAGCAAAACAGCAGCTTTACAATCGTGAATTGCTGCAACAAATAATTAAAAGAAATATAACTCTTATTGATTATGAATATTTAACGGATAACAAGCACCAAAGGCTTGTGGCATTTGGTCATTGGGCTGGTGTTGTGGGAGCGTATAAAGCACTTAGAGCCCGCGGTGTGCGTACCGATTTTTTTGATTTGCCACCAGCTAGTTATTGCAAGGATATGGAGGAGATGTATTTACATCTTAAAAAAGTTAGTTTAAAACCTATAAAAATATTGATTACCGGAGGTGGTCGTGTTGCCATGGGAGCAATGCAGACCCTACGTGTTTTAAATTTGAAAGAGGTTACACCGGAACAATTTTTACATGAAAGTTTTAGTGAACCAGTTGTTTGTCGGATTGATCCTGAATATTATGTGGAACGTAAAGACGGAGGTGCTTTTAATCTTCAGGATTTTTACGAGAATCCGGAACAGTACCGATCAACATTCAAGCCTTTTACTAAAGTGACAGATTTATTTATTGCCTGCCATTATTGGGATCCAAAATCGCCTAAATTTCTAATTCCGGAAGATTACAAAGAAGATGATTTTAAAATTTCGGTAATTGCCGATGTAAGCTGTGATTTAAATGGTCCAATTGCATCAACATTGAGGGCTTCAACAATTGCTTCGTCGTTTTATGGATATGATCGGTTTAACGAAGAAGAAGCAATTCCTTTCGTGGATAAAAAAAACGTAACAGTTATGGCTGTAGATAATTTACCGGGTGAATTACCTCGTGATTCATCAATTGATTTTGGAGAGGCTTTGTATCAGAATGTGTATGAAGCCCTTTTAGACGATGATTCGGATGGAATAATTGAGAGGGCAACAATTGCAAAAGATGGCAGGCTGACTCCTCAATTTGCTTATCTTCATGCGTATTTGGAAGGGAAAGATGTTGCGAAAGTATAAAAAGAAAGACCAAATGTGTGTGCATTTGGTCTTTTGTATTTTATAGTTTTTTTAAGTCGGATATTGTTTGATTTGGATCATTAGCTCCAAAAACAAAACTTCCGGCAACCAAAGCATTGGCTCCGGCTTCAACTAATTTTTTTCCTGTTTCCAAATTCACACCTCCATCGATTTCAATTACGACAGAAGCATTTTTTTCTTTGATCAATTCAGCCAGTTTTTCAACTTTAGCATAAGTGTTCTCAATAAAACTCTGTCCGCCAAAACCAGGATTTACGCTCATTAAAAGAACCAAATCAATATCAGTAATAATTTCTTCTAAAACAGAAACCGGGGTATGAGGGTTTAGTGATACGCCGGCTTTCATTCCTTGACTGTGAATGTTCTGAATAGTACGGTGAAGATGAGTGCAAGCTTCGTAATGAATTGTTAGAATGTCAGCGCCGGCTTTTTTAAAAGCTGCAACATATCTATCCGGATCAATAATCATCAGATGAACATCCAACGGTTTTTCAGCAATTTTGTTTATTTGCTCTACAACAGGCAGACCATATGATATGTTAGGTACAAAAACCCCATCCATAATGTCTAAGTGAAACCAATCGGCCTGACTGTTGTTTACCATTTCGATATCGGCCTTTAGATTTGTGAAATCGGCAGCTAACAGTGAAGGTGAAATTAATGTTTGCATTTGGTTGTTTACGTTTCGTTTAAATATGGCGCAAATATAAGTAAAAAAGGATAAGAGGAGGTAAATGAAAATTCACCATCTGTTCTTATCCTTTCTTTTCACCCTAAAATAAATATTATTCTCCTAAATAAGTTTTTAGTATTTTGCTTCTAAATGTTGTCTTCATTCGCTTGATTGCCTTCTCTTTAATCTGGCGAACACGTTCCCGCGTTAAGCCAAATTCTTTTCCAATTTCTTCGAGAGAGTATGGTGGCTTTTCATTTAATCCAAAATACAATCTAATAATCGCAGCCTCCCTTTTTGAAAGTGTTGATAAAGACCGGTCAATTTCTTTGCGAAGTGAGTCCCGAATTAGCTTTTTATCCGGACTAATTTCATCATTGCTAAGCAATATATCGTAAAGAGTATTCTCTTCATCAGGGTTTATAGGAGCATCCATAGAGATGTGTCTTCCTGAAGCCTTAAGTGCTTCTTTTACATCTTTTGGACTCATTTCCAGTATGGTAGCAATCTCTTCAGGTGAAGGTTCCCGCTGATACTCCTGTTCCAATTGAGCGAATGTTTTGTTGATTTTGTTAATAGAACCAATTTTGTTTAACGGCAGGCGAACAATTCGGGCTTGCTCGGCCAATGCCTGCAAAATGGATTGCCTAATCCACCAAACAGCATATGATATGAATTTAAAACCTCTGGTTTCATCAAATCTTTGAGCCGCTTTAATTAGTCCTAAGTTTCCTTCATTAATCAAATCGGGCAGACTAAGGCCTTGGTTTTGATATTGCTTTGATACGGAAACAACAAAACGTAGATTGCATTTAATAAGTCGATCCAGAGCTTTTTTATTACCTTTTTTGATCTCTCTGGCAAGTTGAACCTCTTCCTCTGCAGAAATAAGATCGACTTTCCCAATTTCATGAAGGTACTTGTCCAGTGACGGAGTTTCTCTATTGGTTACCTGTTTAGTAATTTTTAGCTGTCTCATAGTGGGTTTTGAATGGTATTTATATACGAGTTGACTATTCTCGTTTATATTTAAATATAGCAAAATCATTTTGAAAAAGAAATTTGTGGTACTTTCAAGAGGTTTATTTTGAGATTAATAAACTTATATAGCGACTTCAGGCATCAATTTGAATAATAAAATCATTTATTTTTTTGTGATTTATAACTAATTCCGTAATATTGCAATTGAATTCAGATTAATTCTTCTCATTTAGAGGTCGAAAGATCAGGTTCCCAATTGTTCAAAACAATTTCTATCTAAAAAAATCACCCGAAAAATATTAATATATCATTTATGTACGATATTCTTGAATTAAACAAGAAGCTTGTGCCTGAATTACGAGAAATCGCTAAAGAACTCAATGTTAAAAAAATTGAGTCTTTTAAGAAACAGGATTTAATTTACAGAATCCTTGATCAACAGGCAATTGTAGCTTCTGAAAGAAAAACACCAGAAAAAAAGACTCCCCTAAAAAGACCTAAGAGTCCAATGGGAGATAGTAAGGCCGATGAAGGGCGATCCAGATCGCTTCTGCACAAAAGAAAAAAGCCGGAACAACCAGTTAGGGATGCTGTAAGTAATGAGACTACTCAAGAAGAAGATACAGCACCAAAAGACGCCCCAAAAAAACCCATACGAGGAACAAGACCGGTTGTTGAAAAAGCTGAAAGTACTCCTGTTGAGGAGAAAATCGAAGAGCAATCACAAACCTCAGTTTCAGCGCCTCCTGTTGCAAATGAAAATGCACAGAGAAGCGAAAGATCTGCAAGGCCACCGAGACCTGCTAGACCACCAAGACCGCCAAGAACAGAGCGTCAGGATAAGCCTGAGGGGGCGGATGTTGCTGAAGAGCTGGTGAAAACAGAAGGCCGGGAAGTGTCTGATAAACCAGAGAAGTCAGAGAAGACGGAAAGACAAGAGAATCCAAGTAGAAAACGTTTTGAAAAACGTGAGAAAGAGAAATTGTTTGAGTTTGATGGAATAATTGACAATTCGGGTGTTTTGGAAATTATGCCTGATGGCTATGGTTTCCTGCGTTCGTCGGATTACAATTATTTAAATTCTCCCGATGATATATATGTGTCGCAGTCGCAAATCAAATTATTCGGTTTAAAAACCGGAGATACTGTTAATGGAACAATTCGTCCGCCGAAAGAAGGTGAGAAGTATTTTCCATTAATTAAAGTTGCAAAGATTAACGGCAGACTACCTGAGGTAATACGGGATCGTGTACCTTTTGATCATTTGACACCTTTATTCCCGGATGAGAAATTTAATTTGACAGGAAAAGGAATGAATTCAATGTCAACACGTCTTGTTGACATGTTTGCTCCAATTGGTAAAGGACAAAGAGGACTGATTGTTGCACAGCCAAAAACAGGTAAAACTGTTCTTTTGAAAGAGATAGCCAATGCTATTGCAGCTAACAATCCAGAAGCTTATATGATTATTTTGTTGATCGATGAGCGTCCTGAAGAGGTTACCGATATGGCTCGAAGCGTAAATGCTGAGGTTATTTCATCTACTTTTGATGAGCCGGCTGAACGCCATGTTCGTGTTGCTAATATCGTTTTAGAGAAAGCAAAACGAATGGTTGAGTGTGGTCATGATGTTGTAATTCTATTGGATTCAATAACAAGATTGGCTCGTGCTTACAATACTGTTTCTCCTGCTTCAGGTAAAGTGCTTTCGGGTGGTGTGGATGCTAATGCATTGCACAAACCAAAACGTTTCTTTGGTGCGGCAAGAAATATTGAGAATGGTGGATCGCTTACAATTTTAGCAACAGCATTAACTGATACAGGTTCTAAAATGGATGATGTTATCTTTGAAGAATTTAAAGGAACTGGTAATATGGAGCTTCAGTTAGATCGTAAGTTATCTAACAAACGAATTTTCCCGGCAATTGATATTACAGCATCAAGTACTCGTCGTGATGATCTGCTTCTTGATCCAAATCAATTGAACCGCATCTGGATTCTTAGAAACTATCTGACAGATATGAACTCTATTGAGGCAATGCAATTCTTGCAGGATCGCTTAAGAAAAACAAAATCGAACGAAGAATTTTTAATCTCAATGAACGATAAGTAAATCGCTTTTTGTGTTAAAAAGATATAAAAGGGTAATGATATCAGTCATTGCCCTTTCTTTTTGTGTTAAACTTAAAGTGTTAATTTACAATGAAATTTCATAAATGAATAAGACTAGTTTTAAAAATGTATTTGAGCTTAGTTTTCTTATTCCTAGCAACTTATCAATTTGTGGCATCTTATTTTAAATAAGTATAAATAGCAAAAAGAAAAGCTTTTTGTAATCTCTAGATTGCAAAATGCCGCTTTTATTCTATAAATTTGCGAAGTAAATTCGACAGAAAATGAACACTTTAGTACAGACTCATAATAGTTTGTTGAAGCATAAGAAAGGCACCATTAGACGTGAGTTGGCTGATGAAATTGATTGGTCACAGCGCTTGATAGCCATTAAAGGATCCAGAGGAGTTGGGAAAACAACTTTTTTACTGGATTATATTCGTGAGCATCATGCCAACGATAAGAGTTGCTTATACATCAACCTAAATAATTTATTTTTTACTGAGAAAGGATTGGTTCCCTTTATCGATGAATTTTACAAAAGAGGAGGTAAAATATTACTTCTGGATCAGATTCATAAATATCCGGAATGGGCAAAAGGTCTGCGAACTTGTTACGAGCAATATCCCGATTTGAAGATTATTTTTACCGGTTCATCTATTCTTCGCATTAAGACGAATGAAGATTTGAAAAATTGTGTGAATGTCTATTACCTAAATGGCTTGTCTTTTAGAGAATTTTTAAATTACGAGTCGGGAAATCAATTTACTCGCTACACACTGGAAGAACTGTTAGAGAATCATGAGGGCATTGTTGAAGAAATTCTTGGCAAGGTTCGCCCGTTAGCTTATTTTAATGATTACCTGAGGTTTGGATATTATCCTTGTTATCAGGAGGAGAAAAGCTTTATGGATAATCTTTTGAAGATGATCAATTTGATTTTAGAATTTGACATCACTTACTTAAACCAAATTGAACTAAAATACCTGTCCAAGTTAAAGAAACTTCTGTATATTATTTCCTGTAATGTTCCTTTTCAACCAAATGTAAGTAAGCTGGCAAACGATGTAGAAACATCCAGAGCTACAATTATGAATTATTTGAAGTATTTAAAGAATGCCAGATTAATTCGTTTGTTGAATTCTCAGGGGAGTTTTAACGATGCGTCGAAGAAACCAAATAAAGTTTATCTGCACAATACGAATTTATTATATGCAATTGCACCGGAAAATGTAAATGAAAGTAATCTAAGGGAAACTTTCTTTTACAATCAGGTGGGACCTAACAGAAGCATTACAAGTACCGACAGAGGTCATTTTTTAGTGAATGATAAATTTAATTTTGAAATTACAGGTAGTGATGATACGTCTGAATCGAAGTTTAGAACAGAAGACTTTTTTATTGCTGCCGATATGATAGAACGTGGAGAGGGAAATAAAATACCTCTTTGGTTGTTCGGCTTTTTGTATTAGAGAATTAGATAGAAAAATAAAATACCAAATAATAAAATTTAATCGGAGGAGTAAAATGGCAAGAGAAAAAAAATTCATTACCTGTGATGGTAATGCCGCTGCCGCTCACGTAGCATATATGTTTAGTGAGGTTTCTTGTATTTACCCAATCACCCCATCTTCGCCAATGGCTGAGAATGTTGATGAGTGGGCTGCACAAGGACGTAAAAATCTATTTGGAGAAACAGTACAATTAGTAGAAATGCAATCTGAAGCTGGTGCTGCAGGTGCTGTTCACGGTGCATTACAAGCTGGTGCATTAACAACTACTTATACTGCATCTCAGGGATTATTGTTAATGATTCCTAACATGTATAAAATCGCTGGTGAATTATTGCCATGTGTATTTCATATTAGTGCCCGTGCTCTTGCTGCTCAGGCATTGAGTATTTTTGGTGATCACTCTGATGTATATTCTGCACGTCAGACAGGTTTCGCTATGTTGGCTTCAGGTTCGGTTCAGGAAGTAATGGATCTTTCTGCTGTATCTCACTTAACTGCAATTAAATCAAGAGTTCCTTTCATGAACTTCTTCGATGGATTCCGTACATCTCACGAAATTCAAAAAATTGAAGCTGTTGATATGGAAGATATGAGAGATCTTGTTGATCAAGAGGCTCTTCAGGCTTTCCGTGATCGTGCTTTGAATCCGGAATCTCCTGTAACCAGAGGTACTGCTCAGAATCCTGATGTTTACTTCCAGTCTCGTGAAGCTGCTAACCCATTTTACAATGCGGTTCCGGATATTGTAGCTGACTACATGAAGGAAATGACTAAAATTACAGGAAGAGAATACAAGCCTTTCATGTATTATGGTGCTGCTGATGCTGAAAATATCATTATTGCAATGGGTTCTGTAAACGAAACCATTAAAGAAGCGGTTGACTATAAAATGGCAAACGGCGAGAAAGTTGGTCTTGTTTGTGTTCATTTGTACCGTCCATTTTCAGCCAAGCATTTCTTAAGCGTTATTCCAGAATCAGTAAAACGTATTTGTGTACTTGATCGTACTAAAGAAACTGGTGCTAACGGAGATCCTTTGTATCTTGATGTAAGAGAAGTGTTCTACGGAAGAGAGAATGCTCCAATGGTGATTGGCGGACGTTATGGTTTAGGTTCAAAAGAGGTGACTCCATCTCAAATTGTTGCAGTTTACAAAAATCTTGCAATGAACGAACCTAAAAATCAATTCACTTTAGGTATTGTTGATGATGTGACTTTTACTTCACTTCCAATGTTACCAGAGGTTAAGATGAATTCAGAGTCTCTTTACGAAGCGAAATTCTATGGTTTGGGTTCTGATGGTACTGTAGGTGCTAACAAAAACTCGATTAAAATTATTGGTGGTTCAACTGATAAATATTGTCAGGCATATTTTGCTTACGATTCTAAAAAATCAGGTGGATTTACTGCTTCTCACCTTCGTTTTGGTGATGAACCAATTCGCTCAACATATCTGGTAACTACTCCTGACTTCGTTGCATGTCACGTTCCTGCTTACGTATATCTTTACGATGTGCTAAAAGGATTGAAAAAAGGTGGTTCTTTCTTGTTGAATTCAATTTATGACGCAGAAGAAACTGTTAAGAATCTTCCAAATCATATGAAAAAGTACTTGGCTGAGAATGAGATTAAATTCTACATTATTAACGGTACTAAATTGGGTGAAGAGCTTGGTCTTGGTAACCGTACCAATACTATTATGCAGGCTGCATTCTTCAAAATCACAAATGTGATTCCTTTCGAAAAGGCTGCTGAAGAGATGAAGAAAGCGATTGTTAAATCGTATGGTAACAAAGGTGAAAAAGTTGTAAACATGAACTTCTCAGCTGTTGATGCTGGTGGAGAAAATGTTGTTGAAGTTAAAGTTTCTGCAGATTGGAAAAACTTACCTGAAGAGAAAGAAGCTGCAACTACGAATAATCGCCCTAAGTTTATTGCTGAGGTTTGTGATCCAATGAACGCTCAAAAAGGTGATGACCTTCCGGTTTCTGTTTTCGCGGGTCGTGAAGACGGAACTTTCCCTGCAGGTACAACTAAGTTTGAAAAGCGTGGTGTAGCTGTTAGTGTTCCTGAATGGCAAGAAGAAACTTGTATTCAGTGTAACCAATGTGCTTACGTTTGTCCACACGCAGCTATTCGTCCGTTCATTTTAACTGAAGAAGAATTAGCTGCGGCTCCTGCTGGAACTGCTGTTAAGCCTGCAACAGGTAAAGAATTGAAAGGTTTACATTTCAGAATTCAGGTTGCTGTTGAAGATTGTACCGGTTGTGGTAACTGTGTTGATGTTTGTCCTGCTCCTAAAGCAAAAGCTTTGGTTTTAAAGCATCTTGAAACTCAGGATGTTGAGAAAGAAAGATGGCATTATATGGACGAGAAAGTAGGTTACAAAGATTTGTTGCCTAAAAATAATGTGAAAAACTCACAATTTGCTCAGCCATTATTCGAGTTCTCCGGAGCTTGTGCTGGTTGTGGTGAGACTCCATATATTAAATTAATCACTCAGTTGTTTGGTGAGAGAATGATGGTTGCAAATGCAACAGGTTGTTCTTCTATCTACGGTGGTTCTGCTCCTGCAACTCCATATTGTAAAAACAATAAGAGTGGTAAAGGTCCGGCTTGGGCTAACTCATTATTCGAAGACAATGCTGAGTTTGGTTTTGGTATGAACGAAGGTGTACGTAAAATGCGTAACCGTATTGCTCTTCGTATGGAAGCTGCAATGGATGCTGTAAATGCTGAAACAAAAGCTGCTTTTACTGAGTGGTTAGAGAATAAAGATAACGGTGAGTTGTCAATTGAAGCTTCGGCCAAAGTTGAGTCTGCTCTTGCAAATGAAACTCATCCTGTTGCTAAAGAAGTTCTTGATCTTAAAAACTTCCTGATTAAGAAATCTCAGTGGATTTTCGGTGGTGACGGTTGGGCTTATGATATCGGATTCGGTGGATTGGATCACGTATTGGCTTCAGGTGAAGATGTAAATGTATTGGTAATGGATACTGAGATTTACTCTAACACAGGAGGACAAGCTTCTAAAGCAACTCCTGTTGGTGCTGTTGCTAAATTTGCTGCTGCAGGTAAACGTATCAGAAAGAAAGATCTTGGTATGATAGCAATGTCTTACGGATATGTTTACGTAGCTCAGGTGGCTATGGGAGCAAATCAAGCTCAATACATGAAAGCTGTTAAAGAAGCTGAAGCTTATCCAGGACCATCTTTAATTATTGCTTATTCTCCTTGTATTTCTCACGGATTGAAAGCATCTATGGGTAAATCACAAGCTGAAGAGAAGAAAGCTGTTGAGGCAGGTTACTGGCATTTGTATCGTAACAATCCAGCTTTGGAAAATGAAGGTAAAAACCCATTTACTCTTGATTCAAAAGAGCCTGTTTGGGAGAATTTCCAGAATTTCCTATTGGGCGAAGTTCGTTACACTTCATTACAGAAATCATTCCCAGAGCAAGCGAAAGAATTGTTTGTTGCTGCAGAAGAGAATGCTAAGTGGAGATATAAAACATATAAGCGTCAGGCTTCTATGGATTATACTGAAGAGTAAACATTATTCTGAATATATAGTGAAGGGGTTCCAGTTTGGAGCCCCTTTTTTTTATGCGTATTTGGGGATTGTGGCAAATGGAAATATTTGCTTGATGCCTCTTCTGCTTAATTATATTGTATAAAGAGAAGTGTGATATTATCAGACTATAATTAGTACGATCCCGCTGATATAATCTGTAGGTATTGAAATGAGAGGATAATTAGGAGGTGGGATTTTTTTAGTTATATTTCTAATAAGACTCGCAAGTCCTTTATTTGTGGGCTTTTAATTGTTTTATATTGATTTTCAGATTATTAAATTTGATTTTTGGTTGAATATATCAAGTCCATTTATTAAATTTAGTAAGAACAGAAATTTAAAATCGAAAATCATATGGCAAATTTAAACGTTGAATTCATGGGATTGCAACTTAAAAATCCCATAATTGTTGGAGCATGCACCCTTTCAGCTACCGTAGAAGGAGCCCGGGAATTGGAAAGAGCGGGAGCCGCAGCAATTGTTTACAAATCTCTTTTCGAAGAGCAAATTCAAATGGAACGAGCGCAATTAGCCGACGAACTTGATGAGTACACAGATAGAAATGCTGAGATGATCTCCATTTTCCCTGCAATTGAGCATGCTGGTGCCAAGGCTCATATCATGAGGTTGTCTGAAGTTAAAAAGGCGGTTAGCATTCCTGTAATTGCCAGCTTAAATTGTATTTACGATGTTACCTGGTTCGATTACGCCAAGCAATTGGAAGATGCCGGTGTGGATGCTTTGGAATTGAATTTTTACCAAATGCCGGGGACTGTAGATAAAACAGCCGCTCAATTGGAAGATGAGAAAGTGGAAATTGTTAAAACTCTTAAAAAGAGATTATCAATTCCCTTTTGTATCAAATTAAGTCCATACTATACAAATACATTGAATTTTGTAAATCGTTTAGATCAGGCTGGAGCTTCGGCTTTTGTGTTGTTTAATCGTTTATTTCAACCGGAAATTGATATTCATACAGAACGTCATGTCACTAATTTTAATTTGAGTCATCAAGGGGATTATAAATTGGGATTGCGTTATGTTGGTTTGCTGTATAAGAAGATTGCCGGAGGATTGTGTGGTACCAATGGAATTTACACTTACGAAGATGTATTGCAAATGTTATTGAGTGGTGCCTGTATTGTTCAGATGGTGAGTGCACTGTACAAGAATGATCCTGCATACATAGCACAGATTCTTTCGGAACTGGAGCAGTGGATGGATAAAAAAGGATACAAAAGCATTGACGAATTCAGAGGTAAACTGTCCGATAATGAATTAAAAGCTTCTGATATTTATTACAGAGCACAATATTTGGATTTTATTCTTCATCCTGAAGAAATAATTAATAAGTATCCAATGAGATAAAGGTTTGATAATTTGATGAAACAGCCGATCAAAAGATCGGCTGTTTTTATGGAATAACCTTCCGTAAAAGAGTGTATAAATGTGCTGCAAACGTTTGAAAAATAAAAGTCTAAATCATTTGGAAAAAGACAGTTAGATTGTCAGTCCTTTACTTCCTTTTTAAAAAAAAGAACACTACTTTTGTGTACAATTTTCAGGGCGTATTATTGAATAATGTCTTGAAAATTTATGTTTTTGAAGATTATAAGTTAATATATAATTGTTATTGAATGCTTTAATTTATTGCATGAAAATAACATTAAAACTAAAAAGCGATAATTATGAGTACTAAGTACGTTTATACTTTTGGTGACGGTAAGGCCGAAGGTAAAGCAGACATGAAGAATTTGCTTGGAGGTAAGGGTGCTAACCTTGCTGAAATGAACCTAATTGGTGTTCCTGTACCTGCAGGTTTCACTATCACTACTGAAGTTTGTACTGATTACAACAATCTTGGAAAAGATGCTGTTGTAGCAATGATTAAAGAACAAGTTGAAGCTGCTGTGAAAGATACAGAAGTTGCAATGAACGCTAAATTCGATGCTAAAGATGGTTCGTTTCCATTATTGGTATCAGTTCGTTCTGGTGCTCGTGCTTCTATGCCAGGTATGATGAACACTGTTCTAAACCTTGGTATGAATGATGATACCGTGAAAATTGTTGCTGAAAAATCAGGTAACGAAAAATTTGCTTACGATTCATATCGTCGTTTCATTCACATGTACGGTGATGTAGTTATGGGTGTTGAGGCTGAAGAAGGTCATCACAACCCATTCGAAGTTGTTTTGGATGAGTTAAAAGCAGCTAAAGGATATAAAGTTGATACAGAATTAACTGTAGAAGACCTTAAAAATCTTGTTGAAGGTTACAAAGCAGTAGTTCGTGAGCACGCTGGTGTTGATTTCCCTACTAATCCTTGGGATCAACTTTGGGGTTCTGTTTGTGCTGTATTCGATTCCTGGAATACTGAAAGAGCTATTCTTTACCGTAAAATGGAAAACATCCCTTCTGAGTGGGGTACTGCTGTAAATGTACAAGCTATGGTATATGGTAACATGGGTGTTACTTCTGCTACAGGAGTTTGTTTCTCTCGTGATGCTGCTACTGGTGAAGACCAATTCAACGGTGAGTATTTGATCAATGCACAAGGTGAAGATGTTGTGTCTGGTGTTCGTACTCCTCTTGAGATTACTAAAGTTGGTTCATTGCGTTGGGCTGAGCGTAACGGTACTTCTGAAGAAGTTCGTCAGGCTGAATTCCTTTCTATGGAAGAAGCTATGCCTGAATTATATAACGAATTGAATACAATTCAACAAAAATTAGAAGATCATTATTCAGATATGCAGGATATGGAGTTCACCATTCAGGATGGTAAACTTTGGATGTTGCAAACACGTAATGGTAAACGTACTGGTGCAGCTATGGTAAAAATGGCTGTTGATATGTTAGCTCAAGGTATGATTGATGAGAAAACTGCAATCTTACGTCAGGAGCCTAACAAATTGGATGAATTACTTCACCCTGTATTTGAGCAATCAGCTATTGATGCTGCAAAAGAACTTTCTAAAGGTCTTCCAGCTTCTCCAGGTGCTGCTACTGGTCAAATCGTATTCTCTGCTGAAGTTGCTGAAGAGTGGGCTGCTGCAGGTAAAAAAGTAATTTTAGTACGTCGCGAAACTTCTCCAGAAGATTTGAAAGGTATGTACGCTGCTGAAGGTATTTTAACAGAACGTGGTGGTATGACTTCTCACGCTGCTGTTGTTGCTCGTGGTATGGGTAAATGTTGTATTTCTTCTGCTGCTGGTGTTTTGGTAACAGGAAAATCAATGACTATCAATGGAGTTGATTTTAAAGAAGGTGATTTTATCTCATTGAACGGTACTACCGGTAAAGTTTACGAAGGTAAAGTTGCAACTATCACTCCTTCATTAGATGGTGATTTTGGTAAATTGATGGACGTTGCAGAGAACAACACTCGTATGTACGTTCGTACTAACGCTGATACTCCTGCTGATGCTAAAGCTGCCCGTGAATTCGGAGCTAAAGGTATTGGTCTTTGTCGTACAGAGCATATGTTCTTCGAAGGCGATAAGATTTGGAAAATGCGTGAGATGATTCTTGCAGAAAATGTGGAAGGTCGTAAAGCTGCCTTGGCTAAATTGCTTCCTGTTCAACGTGAAGATTTCTCTGGAATTTTGGGAGCTATGGACGGTTTTGGTGTAACTATCCGTTTACTGGATCCACCATTGCACGAGTTTACTCCTAACGATGAAGCTTCTCAAATTGAAATGGCTGAAAAATTAGGTATCGATGTATCTATCGTGAAAGCAAAAGTTGAGTCTCTACACGAATTCAACCCAATGTTAGGTCACAGAGGTTGTCGTTTAGGAAATACATATCCTGAAATCACTGAAATGCAGGCTCGTGCTATTATCGAAGCTGCTTGTGATTTGAAAGCTAAAGGAAAAGATCCTAAGCCAGAGATCATGGTTCCATTAATCGGAACTTTGAAAGAATTCCAAATGCAGGAAGCTATCATCAGAGAAACTGCAGCTGCTGTTTTCGCTGAGAAAGGTGTGAAAGTGGATTTCTTAGTAGGTACTATGATTGAGATTCCTCGTGCTGCTCTTACTGCGGATGCAATTGCTGAATATGCTGAATTCTTCTCTTTCGGAACCAATGACCTGACTCAAATGGGATTCGGTTATTCTCGTGATGATGCTGGTAAATTCTTACCTATCTATATTGAAAAAGGAATCTTGAAAAATGATCCTTTCCAAGTATTAGATCAAGAAGGTATCGGACAATTGGTACGTATGGGTTGTGAAAAAGGAAAATCTACTCGTCCTGATATCAAATTAGGTATTTGTGGTGAGCATGGTGGTGAGCCATCTTCTGTTGAGTTCTGTAACTCAGTAGGTATGGATTACGTTTCTTGTTCTCCTTTCCGTGTGCCTATTGCACGTTTAGCTGCTGCTCAAGCAAACTTGAAGCAAAACTAAGAGAATTATATTCTCAATATATAGAAAGGCTGTCCCTCGGGGCAGCCTTTCGTGTTTTATGGTATTCTTATAGTGATGATTTATTTACAAGCCAAGCCAGTCATCCTCTGGCCATACCTAGTCGCCATTGTTGATTCTGAAAGAACTGATTTGTAAAATGAGTTTTGATATTAATTTGGTGTAAATCAGTAAGTAAGATGCTCGGTTTCATCAATAAAAAGAAAAGCTTGCCTCAAATGAAGCAAGCTTAGTTGTTTATTGAAGTTAATGGTTTAATCTAATTTTGGAGCAATAGTAATAAAACTAAGCAATTGAATGTTATTGATATCCGAGTAATCGTATTGGAACAAGCCTTCCGGAGATATTAAAACTAAAATTGAACCCAAAGGAATAACGTCATAAGGAGTCATGTCAGAGTACACTTTCACTAAATTGGAACCTAAGTTTAAGGGATCCGATGCATCGTAAATTTTCAATCCGGCAGTTCCGTCGCAAACAAACAACATATCATCATCAATACCCAATCCGTACGGATTTTCCATACTGTATGATTTTAGCAATGTGGGAGCAGTAATGTCACTCAAGTCGACAACATCCAGCTGACTGGTATTTTGTCCGCAAAAATTTCCTGCACGAAGTGTGATGTATGCCAAATCATTGTGCATCACCACTGGGTCGCAACTCATAAAATGAGAATATTGTGAAACGAATTGTGGTGCAAATGGGTTTGTGATATCGAAAATATACATTCCATTTCTAGCTCCTATATATAGGTTTGATTCATTGACAAATAATGTTTCCATTCCCCAGCCAACGTTTAGTGTGCCGTTTTTCGATATTTGATCCGGATTAGAGATATCAAACAATCGAAGCGATGAGCTGGAGTCAAGCGTATAAAGAGTGTTCGAATTTATCATGAATTTAGCCATAGAGCCTGCTTTTCCTGTTCCTCCAGCGGAGGCTTTTGCACCATTCGACATAGATGCTTCTGAAAACATGATATCATCATAGTAAGGATAGTATTTAGGCTCTACGTACTTTTCGCTGATTCTTTTCACTTTCCAACCAACTACGACACCTTTTTCTGGATCAATTTGCCCAATTTGATAATTATTGTCGGTTGGTGGTAATGAAAACGGGAAAATATCGGCGAATCGTTTTTCTATTGAAATGGTATTGATATCACTGATATCTATAGCTATTAAATCGGTGTAGGAGTCAGCATAAAGAATATCATCTTTTATGGCCATGTCGATGTTCCCCGGAATAGAAATGAATTTTGAGTTTATTGGTTTTGTAGGATCTGAATTATCGATAACATGAATTCCTTCGAATTTCTCATTTACTAAAATATAATCCTGATAGAAATAGATTTTTCCGGTAACCAACATTTCCTTGGCACTTTCTGTCTTAACAGCATTCTTAAATTCCTCAGTTGGCATATAGACTGGTTCATTTATTGTGTATTCATGCTCTAATTTATCTTCGCAAGACCAAATTCCTGCACATAATAAAATAAGCATCGATAGGAAGGTGAAATATTTTGTAGTTTTCATGTGAATTTATTTAAAATCGATTTAGTGGTTTGTTTTATTTCATGATGCAAATTGATTCAGAGGGTTGCGTTCTTCTATTTCATTTTTATTGTTTTATTCAACGCAACCATTACCGTGATGCATCATCAATAAAAAAAACAAAACCATGATTATGAAGACTCCTAACGTATTAATTAAGCCAATTTTAATAATGGCACTTGTTATATTATCTGTTACCGGAACAATGGCACAGAGAAATGTAGATGTAGTTACCTTAAAAAATGGTAATGTTCTGAAAGGAAAAATTGTCAGACAAGTTCCTGGTCAATTTATTGAACTGGAAACCAGAGATAAGAATTTTTGGCAGTTCGATATGGAAGATATTTCGGATATACGCTTTGAGGCTAAAAGAATGCAAAAAACGGCTAAGGATAGTCTTCCCATGAAGAATGAGGGAATGTTTTATGAAGTTCGTATGGGGGCACTGGTTGGAAATAACGATAATAAAAACAATGCTCCTTTTAGTATGTTACTATCTGGAAGCTACTTGCTTAAGAATGGAGTGTCTTTTGGAATAGGTGGTGGCTATGAAGCGTATGATGAGGCACAAATGCCTTTGTTTGGAGAGGTTAAATACCATTCCAAGATTAAAGGAGTTAAAGCCTTTTTGTATTGTCAGTCGGGATATTCTTTTTCGTTAGATAATATTGATGGTCAAAGCTATTATTACATTACTAATGAAGATATCGATTCGAAGGGCGGTTGGTTGATTAATCCCGGAATTGGTTTTGTGTTAGGAAATAGCTCTAAAACTAATTTTACTTTAAATATTGGTTATCGCTATCAGAAAATGGAGCACAAATGGCACAATACTTACTCGGATGATATGGAATATTTAAAACAGGAAATTAATCGACTTTCTATTCATGTTGGTATAATTTTCTAAAAAAGTACTCTGGATTTGAATTGTTTCGAAGATTGTATTTACTTTCAAAAATAAAATCAGGATGAGTCCTGATTTTTTTTATTTAGTTCTATGCATGGTAAATTTTTTCTCTATATAAGCTTCACTGCTCTTCATTTTTGTAGAAATAGATAAAATTTAATCAGTTTCTTATATCTTTGCAATTCAAAATTAGTTTAAATAAGAAATTTGGCACGAATTGTAGCGATTGATTACGGAAGGAAAAGGGTTGGGCTGGCTGTTACAGACCCATTTCAGATTATTGCAAACGGTTTGGATACTGTTGCAGCAAAAGATGTATTGACTTATTTGGAGAAATATTTTCAGACAGAAGAGGTTGAATGCATTGTTGTGGGCTATCCAAAGCAAATGAATAATGAGGATAGTGAATCTGTAAAATATCTAAAACCTTTTTTGGGGCAATTGAAAAAGAAGTTTCCCGAAATACCAATCGAATTGGTAGATGAACGGTTTACCTCTAAAATTGCTTTTCAAACCATGATTGATGGTGGCTTAGGAAAAAAGGCAAGAAGAGATAAAGCGATGATTGATAAAGTGAGTGCTGCTATTATATTGCAATCGTATATGGAAACCAAAAGGAATCTGTTTTAGGATTTATTTGGATTTAGATAATTAGAGAGAGAAAAGAATGATTTTACCGATTACCATTTACGGTCATCCTGTTTTAAGGAAGGTCGCTAAAGATATTGATAAGGATTATCCTGAATTGCAGAAATTTATGGATGATATGTGGCAAACCATGTATTTTGCCGATGGAGTTGGATTAGCAGCTCCACAAGTTGGGCGGTCAATAAGAATGTTTGTGCTCGACTGTTCTTCTTTTGCCGAAGATGAACCTGAATTGGAAGGTTTTAAGAAAATGTTCATTAATGCGAAAATTACTGAACGTACGGGAGAGGAATGGTCTATGTCTGAAGGATGTTTAAGTATTCCTGGCATAAATGAGGATGTTATTCGTCCTGAAACCATTAAAATTGAGTATTACGATGAGAATTGGGAATTTCATGAAGAGGAGTACTCAGGATATGCAGCCCGGGTTATTCAACATGAATACGATCACTTGGACGGAATCTTGTTTACAGATCATTGTGCACCTTTAAAAAAGAGGCTCTTAAAAGGAAAGTTAACAGGTATATCGAAAGGGATTTTTAAAGCTAAATATCGATTTACACTCGCAAAATAATTTCAAAACCTTACCATTTCGGTAGGGTTTTTTTATTTGGAAACGGTTTGTTTATATTTTTAGGGAAATCCTGAAAATAGGTGTTGTGCTGCAGAATTTTTATAATTTAATTAAACAAATACTAGAAACCTCCGTATTAGCAGATGTTGACTGATAAACTAACTTAAATCTCTTAGGATGAAAAAATTATTACTACTACTTATTTTTCTTGTTCCATATTTAGGTAAATCCCAGGATATTGAACAATTCCTATTGGCAGGAACAGAAGACGCATCTAAATTGACTGAAAATTATGTGAATCCGGTTGCTAAAGGTTTTATGTACGGATTAAATAATGGTTGGTATTCAACTGGTCGAACTCACAAGAAATTAGGCTTTGATATCACTTTTGTTGCCAATTTGGCAAAGGTTCCGGGAAAAGACGAAGTGTTTCAATTTGCTGCAAGTGATTACAATAATATTAGTCTGAAAAGTGGGGGAAATTCTGCTCAAATTCAAACTTTGATGGGAGGAAATAATAATGAAACTTTGCTTGCCAGAATTGAATCAGGTGATGGAAGTTTTGATGTTGCTGAATTTAGTGTTCCCGATGGTATTGGCAGTGATTTACCCATGAATGCAGTTCCAGCGGCTACATTGCAGGTAGGTATTGGAATTCCTGGAATTGATGCCGATTTAAAATTGAGATACCTTCCTAAAGTCGGATCATCAGACTTAGAAGTTGGAATGTTTGGTATTGGAATTCAGAAAAGCTTAACGAAAATCTTGAAAATTGATAAAACTCCGGTGGATGTTTCCGCACTGATCGCTTATACAAAACTGACCTCAGAATATGATATTCAAGGAGATTCAGGTTTTGACGGAAAGGGTCAGTTGATGGAATTTACAACCAATGCCTATACAATTCAGGCAATTGCTTCGGTGAATTTAAAATTGATTGAGTTTTATGGTGCAGTTGGTTACAATACAGCAAAAATGGATGCAGACATTAAGGGAACATATAAATTAGAATATACTGATGTGAATACAAACATTAGTGGCGATGCCGGTACTTTAGTCGATCCGGTTTCTGTTGATTTTAAAGCAAGCGGTGTAAGAGCAACCATTGGAACTCGATTAAATCTGGGTTTCTTTAAAATTTTCGGAGATTATACTCTTCAAGAATACAATACGGTTACTGCAGGAATTGCATTCAGTTTCAGATAATTTTTTTGAATGTATTGCAGCTTTCTGTTTATTAGATAAATAAGTCCTTGTTCCTGTGAAGTGAACAGGGACTTTTGTTTTTTAAGAAGATTAGTGTTAAATTCCATTAACCATAAATTGAATTATTAATGACTTTTAGAGAGTTGCTCCGTCAAAATCCTTTTCTTCGGCTTTTACTTCCATTGGTGTGTGGAGTTATTTTGTCTGATATTGTTAGTATCCCTCAAATTTTAAATTGGATTTTGGTTCTGTTTGGTCTTTTGGGAGTTGTTCTTTTTGCATTAAGTGAGAAACTCCGTAAATCATATTCATTACGCAGTTTATTTGGGCTTTTTATATTTATTCTGTGTTTTGGATTTGGAAATATCCGTTACAATGACATTCAGTCCCAAATGTATCTGCCCATTTCAAAATCTAAAATTATTTTAAAGGGTAGGGTGCTGGATACACCTGCAGAGAAGGGCAGGAGCTTTGCTTTTGTATTGGATGTTCAGAGTATTAAAGTTTCAGATAAGTGGCAAAATGTGTTGGGTAAAACAATGATTTACCTTCAAAAGGACACGAAGGCCAGGGAACTTGGAATAGGTGATCTGCTTGTACTAAAAACTGAACTTCAAAGAGTAAAAAACGCTGGTAATCCGCATGAATTTGATTATGCATTTTATCTAAAAACTCAACACATCTTGTATTCTGCCTACGCCGACTCTTTATCATGGAAGCAGATAGGAAATGCTTCTGATTTTTCAATTAAAGTGATGGCTTCAAAATGGAGGGATCATTTATTATCGATTTACCGAAAAAATGGAATACAAAATGAGAGTTTTGACATTCTGGCAGCCCTTACATTAGGATACAAAACCGGAATGGATCCGGAAATTAAAAGAACTTGGGCTGATGCCGGCGCAATGCATGTTCTGGCGGTTTCCGGCTTACATGTTGGGATTATTTATATGATTATGAATTATTTGATTCGATTTTTAGCTCGTTTCAAATACGGACGTTATTTGCAGGGTATTCTTCTTTTACTAACGCTCTGGACTTATGCACTTTTAACTGGAATGTCCCCATCGGTAATGAGATCAGCAACCATGTTTAGTTTTATTGTGATTGGAAAAGCACTTAAAAGAGACGGAAGTATTTATAATTCCTTAGCTATATCGGCATTTTTTCTGCTATTAATTGATCCTTTTTTACTGTTTACAGTGGGTTTTCAGTTTTCCTATTTAGCTGTTGTAAGTATTGTGTTTTTTCAACCTCAGTTCGATAAACTTCTTTATATAGGAAATCCAATTTTGAAAAAGTTGTGGCAACTTACGACGGTTTCGTTGGCTGCACAAATTGGAACATTCCCCTTGGCTGTCTATTACTTCCATCAGTTTCCATCTTACTTTTTACTTTCCGGATATGTCGTAATAACTATGGCAGGGATACTTATTTATCTCTCTGCATTATTGCTTATTCTGTCTCCAATCGGAATTCTTTCCGAAGGTTTAGGGTGGATACTGCGAAATCTTGTTGAAGGAATGAATTTTCTGATTGTAAAAATTCAAGCTCTGCCAGGTTCGGTTATTAGAGAATTATCCTTAAGTCAATATCAATTGTTGTTTACTTATTTTCTTCTCTTTTCATTGATTGCGCTTTTGTCATTTAAACGAAAAAAAGCTGTTTATGCATTTGTAGTTATTTTAATTGGCATTCAATTACCAATTACAATTCGAATTTTTCAGGTTCCTAAAAATGAAATGCTGGTTTTTAATTCCAAAGGGCATAGTGTTATTGGTTTTGTTGAGGGAAGCAAAGGATTGTTCTTGGTTGATGGGAAAATGTCATCAGAAATAAGTGATAGAATAATTCAACCTTTTGTTCTGAAGGAAAATATTAATAAAATAAGCTTTGATACATTAAGACCTATCGATATTAAGTTGGTGGGTAAAGATGTTGTTGCCATAATCGGAAAAAGGGATAATAATTTGGAGAAAATATTAAAATTAATTCAGCCAGACTATATTATTTTGCGTTTGGGAGGTTTGCAATCTAAAAAAATGATAACAAAAGAATTTCCAAATTGTAAAATGATACTTGATGCTTCAATTTATAGCGGAGACCGGAAAAGATATCTTTCAAAGGAAAATGAAGGTGAAACGAATCTTTTTGATGTACAGAATAATGAAGCTTATTTTTGTGTTTTGTCAACTGTGAATTAACTTTTATCATTGAAAGAAAAGCTTTCGGATTCCCTCTTTGATTTCATAAAGTCTTTTGGTAATTTAGAGAGCTTGGCTAATTAATAATTTTTAACAAATAGCTTTAGATTTTGCTTGATTATGTGTTAATTTGCCGCTTCGAATTCCATTTATTTAACGGAACAAAGTTATGAAGATTGTAATTGCTGGCGCAGGGGCAGTAGGAATACACTTGGCGAAAATGCTGAGTAATGAAGATCATGATATTATCTTATTGGATAGTGATGAAGAGAAATTAAAGGAGATTGATTCCCATCTGGATTTATTAACCATTGTAGGGTCAAGTTCATCACTAAATGATCTTAAAGAAGCTCGGGTCAAAAAAGCAGATCTTTTTATTGCTGTAACTCAATCAGAGGAGACCAATATAACGTCATCTATTCTTGCTAAAAAGTTGGGTGCTATTCGAACAATTGCCCGTATTGATAATCAAGAATATTTGATTCCTGAAAATAAAGAATACCTTAAAAGTTTGGGAATTGATGAATTGATTTATCCGGAGCGATTGGCCTCAAAAGAGGTAATTAGTTATTTATCCAGATCGGGAACAAGACAATTGTATGAGTTCTCGGGAGGTAAACTTCTTTTGTATGGAATAAAAATAAGCAGCAAGTCAGTATTTATGGATAAAACCATGGCTGAAGTTGCTGAAATGACTGCTGATTTGGATTTTAGAGCCGTTGCCATAAAACGTGAGGATGTAACGATCATCCCAAGAGGGCACAATCGTTTTTCCCGCGGCGATTTAGTTTTTGTGGTAAGCAAACCCGATGCAATGGAGCGGGTGATGAGTCTTGCCGGAAAAGAGAAATATGAAATTAAAAATGCGATGATTTTGGGTGGAAGTCGTATTGGTCAGAAAACAGCGATGGAACTGGGCAAGAAAATGAATCTTAAATTGATAGAAATTGATAAGGATAAAAGCTTAAAACTTGCAGATTTACTTCAGGATACATTAGTTATTAACGGTGATGGCCGTGATAAGGAATTGCTGAAAGAAGAAGGGATTCACAAAATGGATGCCTTCGTTGCTGTTACAGGAAATTCGGAAACGAACATTTTAGCTTGTTTGTTGGCTAAAAAAATGGGGGTGAAGAGAACCATTGCGGAGGTAGAAAATATTGATTATATCGATTTGGCTGATAATATTGGTGTTGGTACCATGATTAATAAAAAATTATTGGCTGCCAGTTATATCTATCGATTTACAATGGATGCCGATGTTCAACATTGTAAATGGCTGACTGTTTCGGAGGCTGAGGTTATTGAATTGGTGGCTAAGCCCGGTTCCAAAATTACCAGAGGTATATTAAAAGATATGGATTTTCCTGATGATGCCAATATTGGTGGAATTATAAGGGAAGATGAAGGTATTATTGCAACAGGTGAAACTCAAATTCAGGCTAATGATAAGGTTGTTGTGTTTACTCTTCCATCTGCAATTAAAAAAGTTGAGAAGTTCTTCAAATAATAGTACTAAGAGCCGAATTTAATAAATTCAGGCTCTTTTTTATCTTTTTACAGAACGAATTTTAAACAATATTTTTCCTTTTTGGAAATTGTAAAATAAGCTGGTTCGAAATGCTCAACTGGAAATTTGTTTTTTATGTGATGTCGGTTTTAATGATCGTGGAAAGCTTTTTCCTGATTATTAGTTCCGCAGTAGCCCTTTTATATGGAGAGGGTGATTTTATATACTTTGTACAATCGGCGGGTATTTGCTTTATATTTGGGGGCATTGTATATCTGTATACCCGGGGTTGCAGCAGAGATATTGGTAAACGGGAAGCATTTTTGGTTGTAAGCTTGGTTTGGGTTGTCTTCTCTGTCTTTGGAGCATTTCCTTTCCTTTTGGGTGGCTATATCCCAAATTTCACCGATGCTTTTTTTGAAACCATATCTGGCTTTACCACTACTGGTGCTTCAATTGTGAATGATATAGAAGCCTTACCTCATGGCATCTTATTTTGGAGATCTTTAACTCATTTATTGGGAGGAATGGGGATTTTGGTGTTGACTGTTGCTGTTTTACCCGTTTTTGGAATTGGAGGAATGGCTATGTTTAATGCTGAGGCCGCAGGTATTACTACTGATAAATTACACCCGCGTATTAAAGAAACAGCGCAACGTCTTTGGGGTATATACATGCTTTTGGTTGCAGTCGAAACCTTATTTTTGGTGTTTGGAGAAATGGATTTGTTTGATGCTGTTTGTCATTCATTCGGAACATTAGCTTCAGGTGGGTTTTCTACTAAAAATTCGAGTATTGCTAATTATTCTCCTTACATCCAGTATGTGATTATTGTATTTATGTTTTTAGCCGGGGTAAATTTTACTCTTCATTACTTTGCAATAAAAGGAAGGTTGAAAAAGGTCTGGAAGAATGAGGAATTTAGAGTATATACCGGTTTAATTATATTGGTAACAAGTATAATTACTTTGACCTTGGTCTATTTGGATCACGGGCCCTTCGAGAAATCATTTCGTGATGCTTTATTTCAAGTTACTTCAATAATTACAAGTACAGGTTTTGTAAGTGCTGATTACACACAATGGCATCCATATTTGGTGTTTCTCATTTTTGGCTTGATGTTTACAGGCGCTTGTGTTGGTTCTACATCGGGAGGAGTTAAAATTCTTCGCCATTTACTTCTCTTCAAAAACAGTATACTGGAATTTAAGCGAATGATTCATCCTTCGGCAGTATTACCGGTTCGTTATAATAAAGAAATGGTGGGACAGGATGTGATTTCTAAAATTCTGGCTTTTGTTATTTTGTACATAATGGTTTTTTTTATTGGTTGTTTTGCGATGACACTAATTGGTTTGGATCTAATTTCGGCTATGGGTGCAGTGGCAACAACTATGGGAGGAATTGGTCCTGGATTAGGAGTTGTTGGCCCCATGAATAATTTTGCTTCAGTACCGGAAGCAGGTAAATGGATACTTTCATTTTTAATGATATTAGGTAGATTAGAGTTGTTCACCTTTTTAATTATTTTTATTCCTTCTTTTTGGAAGAATCAATAGATATTATTAAAAAAAGCCTTAGAATTATATCTTTGGTTAAATATTAAGGCAATCAAAGTGGTAAAGCACAAAATAATACTAAATATTCTTGGTAAACTCCTGATTGGGGAAAGCCTCTTCTTGTTTCTGTCACTGTTGGTTTCGCTGTTGTATCAAGAATCTGATAGTATGGCTTTCGTGAAGTCTGGTCTGATTACTTTTACTGTTGGCGGCATGAGTTATATGCTTTCAAAAGGTGTTGGAAAAGACCTTGGGAAACGAGAAGGCTATATTATTGTAAGCATTGTTTGGGTGGTTTTTTCAATATTTGGATGTTTGCCATATCTTTTTAGCGGTGCTATTCCGTCGGTTACCGATGCTTTTTTTGAAACAATGTCTGGTTTCACAACTACTGGTTCTTCTATACTTAATAATATTGAAGAATTGCCTCACGGGATTCTTTTTTGGCGATCACTTACTCAATGGATGGGAGGAATGGGGATTATTGTGATGTTTCTTGCAATACTTCCAACTTTGGGGATAGGAGGACGAGAATTGTTTATCGCAGAAGTCCCGGGTCCTGCACCTGATAAATTAACTCCCAGAATTAAAGAGACTGCTCGCAATTTATGGGGATTATACATTCTGTTTACCTTCGCTGAAACGATTCTGCTTTTTATTGGAGGAATGAATTTTTTTGATGCAATTAACCACTCGTTAACAACTATGGCAACAGGTGGTTATTCAACCAAACAAGCCAGTGCGGGATTTTTTACATCCCCATATCTGCAATATGTTATTATCTTTTTCATGTTTGTTGCCGGAACAAACTTTACCCTTGCTTATGCGATGGTAACGGGAAAAGCTACAAAGGTGTTTAGGGATGAGGAGTTTCGTTTTTACGCATTGGTAGTTCTGTTGTTTACTGGTATTATTACACTTGTTTTGGTTGTAGGAGATAATTTTGGACTCGAACGTGCATTTCGCGATAGTTTGTTTACGGTAGTTTCAATTATAACCACAACAGGTTATGCAACTGCCGATTATTTGCTTTGGACACCATTTTTAGGAATGTTGGTTTTTGTATTGTTCTTTGTTGGAGGGTCAGCCGGATCAACAGGAGGAGGAGTAAAAGTAGTGCGGATTTTATTGCTTTTTAAAAACAGTTTTTACGAACTAAAACGTTTGGTGCATCCAAATGCAGTAATTCCAATTCGTTACAATGGACATGTCGTAGATCAAAAGACAGTTACCAACATTCTGGCGTTTTTTGTTTTTTATATTATCATTTTCATGATCTCCTCAATATTAATGTCTTTATGGACTCCTGATATTTATTCAGCATTTAGTGCTGTAGCAACAACGCTTGGTAATATTGGTCCTGGATTTGGTGAGGTTGGGCCAATGGAAAATTTCTTTCACTTACCTGCATTGGCAAAATGGTTTTTATCCTTTTTAATGCTGCTTGGTCGATTGGAATTATTTACAGTGCTAATATTATTTTCTCCTTCTTTTTGGAAACATTAAGCATTTGAACAGCAGAATTATTTTGGTTATACAATTCTCAATATATTATGTTTGTTGCGGGCTATTTTGGTAAGTCTGTTAATGTAATTTTTGTGTTTGAAAATCATTTGTTCGTGTAAGAATTTGAATGCTTTAACATGTTTTTTTGCAATTGTTTTGTTTAATATTGATCAATATTTCGTCTTATTCATTTTGAATAACATTACAATTAAAAATTTATGAAGAACATTACAGAGTACAATCATCTAATTGAGAAAGAGATGGCAAAATACAGGCAGATACGCGGAAAATTTTTGAGCAATTTGAAAATAAATTTAACAAGGGAAGTATTGTTGCAACTCACCATTTTAACAATGCAAGTCCGGAGTTAATAAGTTTGGTAAAATCAGAGCTCGAAGAAGTGGGATTCAGACCCGAACTGATAGGTAATAAGCCAGATGGTCATGTAGCGCTTCGCGTTAGTTTGCTCAGATCATCAGAGATTGCAGCTTCCAGATAATTACTAAAAACAATGCCGTCAATATTCAGTTGATGGCATTGCTTTTTAAGTTTGGTTTTATAGTATTAACTCACCAATTCCTGGTCGGATAATTTCAAAGGAATCAGTAGTACAGTCAACAATTGTAGAAGCAGTGTTTCTGCCGTAACCTCCATCAATAACAAGATCAACTTGTTTGCTGTATTTCTCATGAATTAATTCAGGATCGGTGGTGTATTCAACAACTTCATCCGGATCATGAATTGAAGTAGTTAGTATTGGATTCCCTAATTCCTCAACAATACTTATCGGAATGTAATGATCAGGCACACGAATACCAACAGTTTTCTTTTTACTCTTGAATAATTTAGGAACATTACTACTTGCCTGTAGAATAAATGTGAAGGCTCCGGGTAAATTTTTCTTCATCATTTTAAAGGTTGTATTGTCTACTTTGGCGTATTCCGACAGGTTGCTTAAACTACTGCATATTAAGGAAAAATTTGCTTGTTCAGCATTTACTCCTTTTAAATTAGCAATCTTCTGTATGGCCTTATTATTGTTTATGTCACAGCCAATGGCATAGACGGTATCAGTTGGGTAGATGATAATTCCGCCATCCTTTAAAATATCAGCAATTTTCCTGAATTCCCGATGGTTGGGGTTGTCAGGATACAATTTTAAAAGCATTTGTAGTGGTTTTGGGTTATTACGGATGATAAAGATAAAAGATTCTTTGAAATAGCTAATGTACTGATGCCTATTTATTTTGCCGCTTGAAAAGGAAAGAGGTTGGAGTACTGCCGGATTGGGATTTGATACAAACAAAAAAGGAGTGCCGAAGCACTCCTTTTTTATAATATCATCTAATGTTTAACCATTTAGTTTGTTGTAATCAGCAAGGAATTGCTCCAAACCTTTATCGGTTAAAGGGTGATTTAGCAGACCTGTAATGGCACTAAGCGGACTGGTTGTAACATCAGCGCCAGCTTCGATACATTGAACCATGTGCATGGTGTGACGAACTGAAGCAGCCAGAACCTGAGTTTCGAAACCATAGTAGCTGTTCATATCTACAATTTGACGAATTAAGTCAATACCATCAGTACAAATATCATCTAAACGGCCAACAAAAGGAGATACATATGTTGCTCCCGCTTTAGCTGCCAACAATGCCTGACCTACTGAGAATATCAAGGTACAGTTAGTTCTGATATCCTGTGAGCTTAGGTATTTTACTGCTTTAATACCATTTTTGGTACAAGGAACTTTCACAACAATTTGTGGATGAAGAGCGGCTAATTCCAAGCCTTCAGAAATCATTCCTTCAAAATCGGTTGCAATAACCTCAGCACTTACATCACCATCTACAATTTCGCAAATATCAACATAGTGCTTTTTGATGTTTACTTCCCCTTTAATCCCCTCCTTAGCCATAAGAGATGGGTTAGTGGTAACGCCGTCAAGGATTCCTAAATCCTGCGCTTCTTTAATCTGATCAAGATTTGCTGTGTCGATAAAAAACTTCATTTTACGATTTTTAGTTTGTTATTTGTTCAAAACGAAAATACACTAATTTCTTTTACATACAAAGAATAGCATATGTTTTGAACTCAAGAAATAAAACATAGAGACGCGAAACTATTTTCGCATCATAGAGATTCGAAAAACATGAAGTTGGTGGGGGTAAAAAAAGAGCCGATGGAGGGATTCGAACCCACGACCTGCTGATTACAAATCAGCTGCTCTGACCAACTGAGCTACATCGGCGTTTTGTTATTTTTAGAAGGTAAAACGATCCTTCAAATAATCTTGTAAAGAACGAAAACAAGCCCGGAAGCTTTCTTTATAGTTTTAATTGAGCCATTGATGAGAATTGAACTCATGACCTCTTCCTTACCAAGGAAGCGCTCTACCCCTGAGCTACAACGGCAGTAACAAAATAAAAGGAGATCATCTTCCTTAAATTGAGCCGATGGAGGGATTCGAACCCACGACCTGCTGATTACAAATCAGCTGCTCTGACCAACTGAGCTACATCGGCGTTTTGTTACTTTTTTGAAGGCTAAACGACTCTTCAAATAATCTTGTAAAGAACGAAAGAAAGCCCGCAAGCTTTCTTTTAATTTTATTGGAGCCGATAGGGGGATTCGAACCCGCGACCTGCTGATTACAAATCAGCTGCTCTGACCAACTGAGCTATATCGGCATTTTTATACAAATAATAAAAGTATAAAAAGTGGGTAAACAGCTACGTCGCACTGCTTCGACCACCTACCCTTGCTGCCTTCCGACCCTGGGGGGATTCAGTAGGAGCTAGTCGCATAGTGCTTACCCGACGACAAAAGTAGAAAAATCCTGATTCCTCGCAAACAAATTATGCAACTTCTTATCTAAATTTTAGGTGGTGAATAGCCAATGGTTTTATTCTCAGAGAAATAATTTTTTTTTTAAACGATGTTTTTTTTCAGGAAGCATTCATTTTGGATATAAACAATGAGCAATTGAAATCAGAATTAAGCTTTTTTGAGTACGGCTTTCTTGTAAAAACGGATATCTTTGTGCTCGAAAAACAAATTTATCTTTCATGCAGATTTTTAAAAATTCATTACTTAGACACACTTTTCTTTTTGGGGCATTGGTTGGAGGAGCACTAATTTTAGCGGCCTTTGTGGTTTACCTAAAAGATTTATCGGTTAATTTTGATCCGAATCTTCGATCCATAAATCTATTTTTAATAGTTAGCGGGATCTTTTTTGGCGTGAAAAAATATCGCGATGATGAATTGGGTGGTGCAATTAGCTATGGTAAGGCATTAGCAACCGGAATCCTTATTATAGGATTTGCATCTATGTTTTATTCCATTTTCATTTATGTTTTAACAAGTTTTTTTGATACGGCTATTATTAAAGAAGCTATAATTTTTCTGGAAAAGGGCCTGCATGAAATGGGATATCAGCAAAAAGATATCGATTTGCTGATGGGAATCTATAAGAATATCACACCTGGATTATTTGCTTTTGGACAGTGGTTCAGTAAAGCATTGTCAGGGCTGCTTTTTTCTCTTATTTTGGCCTTTTTCTTTCGTCAGAACAGAAATTTGTTTAATAAGAACTCTATTGATAAATTTAACGAATCGAATAATCAGTAAAATTTCAATATGGATATCTCCGTTGTAGTTCCTTTGTATAATGAGGAAGAATCGCTTCCTGAATTACTGGCCTGGATTGATCGGGTGATGCAGGCAAATAGTTTTAGCTATGAGGTTGTTTTAGTTGATGATGGAAGTAATGATACTTCCTGGACTGTGATAGAGGATTTACAAACTAAGTATTCTTCTGTTAAAGGAATTAAATTCCGCCGAAACTACGGGAAATCGGCAGCGCTTTTTAGTGGATTCGAAATTGTTAAAGGCGATGTTGTTATAACTATGGATGCAGATCTTCAGGATTCGCCGGATGAGATTCCGGAACTGTACCGTATGATAAAAGAAGATGGTTTCGATTTGGTTTCGGGATGGAAGCAGAAGCGTTACGATCCAATTTCCAAGACAATTCCAAGTAAATTTTTTAATAGAACAGCAAGAGCCATGTCTGGTATTAAACTGCACGATTTTAACTGCGGTTTAAAAGCGTATAAGAAAAAGGTTGTGAAAAGTGTTGAGGTGTATGGCGAAATGCACAGATACATTCCAATATTGGCCAAAGAAGCTGGTTTTGTTAAAATCACAGAAAAAGTGGTTAAACATCAGGAAAGAAAATATGGTGTAACAAAGTTTGGTTTGAGCCGCTTCATCAATGGTTTTCTCGATTTATTATCCATTAGTTTTATCAGCAAGTTTGGTAAAAAGCCAATGCACTTTTTTGGATTGCTGGGAACATTAATGTTTCTGGTCGGTTTTTTTGCTTCTGCGTGGATTGGCGCTCAGAAACTGTATAGCATGAGTTTAGGAGAAATAGCCCCCCGCGTAACCAACAGTCCGTACTTTTTTATTGCATTAACAACAATGATTATTGGAACTCAGTTGTTCCTTACCGGATTTATAGCTGAATTGGTAAGTCGCAGCTCATCAGAGCGCAATACCTACCAAATCGAAAAAGAAATTTAAATAATCAGTGAATGTGTAAAAACTGATAGCTGTTTACTGATAACTGTTTACTGGAAAAATGATAAAGAGAATCATTCGAATTTTACTGCAAATATTTCCTCGTCCGATTTTGATTCGAATGAGTCTGATAATAAATCGTATGCTTGCCGTATTTCTTATTGGAAATAAAGTTGAATGTCCGGTATGTGGCGGGCATTTTCGTAAATTTCTTCCTTACGGATACACTAAAGCCTCGGGGCGTGATAATGTTTTGTGTCCGAAATGCCTTTCTTTGGAACGTCATCGGTTAATGTGGTTGTATCTAAATGAAAAGACAGAGTTTTTCACGAAGGAACTTAAGGTTCTGCACATAGCTCCCGAACAATGCTTTTACAAGCGGTTTAGAAAGTTGCCTAATTTGGATTATACCACAGCTGATTTGGAATCTCCCATTGCTGATGTGCATTTCGATGTGCAGGAAATCCCCTTTTCCGAAGCATCATACGATGTGGTGATCTGCAACCATGTTTTGGAGCACGTAACAGATGATGCAAAAGCCATGAGTGAGATTTACCGTGTGTTAAAACCTGAAGGATTTGCCATTTTGCAAGTTCCTATGGACACCAAAAATCCGCTAACGATGGAAGATCCAACGGTTACTGATCCGAAGGAGAGAGAGAGACTGTACCGTCAAAAAGATCATGTTCGTTTGTACGGATTAGACTATGCCGATAAATTGTCCAAAGTGGGATTTTCTGTTTCCCAATCTCAGTATGCAAAAGAAATTTCTTCCGATTTGGCCGAAAAGTATCGCTTGCCAATGAATGAAATTTTCTATTTCAATCAAAAACGATAAGATGACCGAAGAAATTAAATTTTCAATTATTATTCCGGTGTACAATCGTCCGGATGAGATGAAAGAACTGCTTGATAGTTTATCTGAGCAGACTTTTAAAGATTTTGAATTGGTTGTTGTTGAAGATGGTTCATCGATAAAAAGCGAAGAGCTTTGTGATACGTACCGCGACCGAATAAATATATCCTATTTCTTTAAACAAAACGAAGGCCCCAGTATCGGGCGTAACTACGGATTGGCCAGAGCAAAAGGGAATTATTACCTGTTTTTCGATTCGGATTGTATCCTTCCTGCTCATTATATGGAAACGATACATAGAGAGCTGACGGACAATTTTGTGGATTGTTATGGTGGCCCCGATGGCGCTATGGACGATTTCTCGGATTTCCAGAAAGCAGTTTCCTATGCCATGACTTCTTTTTTCACCACCGGTGGAATCCGGGGAGGGAAGAAGCAGGTACATAAATTTCATCCGCGTAGTTTTAATTTGGGCTTTTCGAAGGCAGTTTATGAAGATACCGGAGGATTTCCGGTTACTACCATGCATCCGGGCGAAGATATGGTTTTTGCTATAGAGGTAATAAAACGCGGATTTGAAACCCGTTTGGTTCACGAAGCATATGTGTTTCATAAGCGGAGAATCTCCTTTAAAAAATTCTACAAGCAGGTTTTCGGATTTGGAAAAACCCGATACATCATCTCTAAACATTATCCGGAAACCTTCAAGATCTTCTTTCTGTTTCCATCTTTGTTCGCAATCGGAACAATTGGAGCATTAGTTTTAGGAATAGCTGTTCACAGAATTTTTGCTTTTCCAGTTCTTTTGTACGCTTTCCTGGTGTTTGCAGATGCACTCACAAAGACCAAATCGTTTGCCATTGCAATAAAAGCACTTGCTGCAAGTTTTGTGCAGCTGTTCGCATATGGTATTGGATTTTTGGATGCCGTTTGGAAACACAAAGTTTTGGGGAAAGATGAATTTGGAGTGTTTGGGAAAGGGTTTTACGAATAGGAATTTGAACAAGAGCAACATCTTATCTTTTACAGTCTGTTTAACTCACTTTCGCTGGCAGATTTTTTCTTGAGGCCTCCTTTAAAATGATTGAAATTGTATTTGATTAAATCCGCACCCACGTGTTGTCATGGTCAGGAATTGATCGGCTATAATATTACAGTATCTGTCTTCCCACACATTGCCCGATGGGTTTAAAATATCATTTCAATATTAATATAAATTCACTGCGTTTATTTTACGGACATTCAGTAGCTTGTGTCAGAATTATGCACTGAGATAAAAATTGAGACAGTACATTTTAATTGTCTCTTCTGTATTTAATTTGGGTAGCAGGGCTTACTGTTGTGTCTGATAGCACTAAGGTCGAACTATCCGAAAGCTCATAAGCTAGGTATATTGTATCGGCCTCTGTTGTATCTGGATACAAATAAAGTACGAATGTACTATCTGTTCTTGAATAGATCGTTTTGTCCTTTATATTTATATTGACGCTTGGTTTATATTGAATGATTCCATGGTTGGGCAATTCAAGTTCATCATCAATAGAATTAGTAAAAAAGGTCAAATTTTGTCCCTCAGATATATTTTGCCAATCAGATTCTCCAGTCTTGCTCCCAATTTCAGTCCACTTCATTGCATACGCATAATTATCCCAATCGATAGTTATTTCGGGAGTGTTGTTGTCATCTTTTAGGCATCCAGAAAGGAATAAAAGCGATAGAATAATTGTCAAATAAGTTTTCATTTTTTTTGAATTTAGAATTTGTCTTATTTTTTTAAGACGTTATTTTATTGAATTGGTTGCGTGTTTATAAGTAACGTATAAAGAGAAAATTTGTAATAGAAATCGACTTGCAGATTTTTTTTATTTACAAAATGGTTTTGGGCTTGATCAAACTTCTCGCCAGAAAATTGATTTTTTGTAGATTGTTTTTTCTTGTATATTTTAGGAATATTTGGATGAAAAAAAATTGCCGGGAGTAAATCCATTTCCCCCAAAAACGTTCCCGGCAATATGTAAAATTAATAAATTATGCCTGCTTAAAATTCATTAGATATTCGGCCACCCGCTGGAGGGGTTGAAACCCCATTATTTAACTGAGCTTGCAAGGATAGTCTTTCCGATGCTGTCATAACGGTATTGTCAGATTTATATACAACAGCATCTAATTCACGGTACACATCAGACCGGGCAATATAGGGTAAGTATAAGGAATTAACCCAACGTCTGTCTAAATCAGACGGAATACTTCCTTGATGGATATGACTACCATCTTTTTTTGTGTACATTGGTTCACTTGTACTTACAACTACACTCCGACTGGATGTCATTGAAGAATAACCCATGATTGAATTAAGGTCATAACTTCCAATCATATGATAATTAGTAGTTCTTTTAGTGAATTGACTTTTACCTTTTGAGGTTAAATTTGATGAGTTAATAGTCACATAATTGTCTCTGTCTTTGCGGCATTGTTCGTGTAACATACCACATGCATGTAATATTTCATGTTCTATAACTCCAGTACTGTAATAATAGAAAGCAAAATCAGCAAGACTAATCTCTTGTCTTCCTCCAATTCGGCCAATATATGACTGACTGGTATCTTCATTTCCTATGGCTTTGAAGTCTACATATGGATAAGCAAAACCATATGTAGGATCAACGGTTGGTTGCCCGGTTGCGTTGTAAAATCTAATATTAGTTCTTGATTCAATGTCCAAAAGAGCTGTTTTAATACGAGACTTCTGGGTGGGGGTTAAATTAGCATTGTATGTAAAACGTACCATAGCCCAAAGATTATATGCCGTAGGATATATACCTAAAGCTTTTGTCTGTTCTCCATTTTCAGAAGATAAATTTCCTGGTAGGTTTGTAACAGGATTTAATGAAGTTATTGGTGTCGGATTTTTTGTTGCTTCAATAAATATTGTTCCACTGTCATTCAATGCTTTTAATTGGATGGGAGATAATAGGATATCTCCTTCCCAAAGATAATTATCTCCTTGCTTTTCTACGACAACTCCTGATTCAAGGGTTATTAGTTCCGGAGAATAAGTTACTTTACTTGTCGTTTCATCTATTTCTTCCTGAGAACACGAAAATAATACTAAGCATAAGCTTACTATTAAAGTTGAATTTAAAATGTTTCTTTTCATAATATGAATTTATTAATGGGGAAAGGGATTGTTGTTATTTGTCAGTTTGAATCTTTATTTTTGATAGTATTTCTATAAGTTTAAAATTTTCTGTTGGTATATCCAGTCTTGAGTCTCCTTGGGTTATTATGACTTTGAGTCGATATCTATATCCTTTTTCATACTCAAATCCTTTAATTATGATGTAATGCCAGATAATATTTTTCATTGGTATTTTCGTCGGTTGCTTCCATGCACTCTACCAAATCAGGTGAGTCAGGGATGGTACCATTTAATATTGTTTCAGACTCAATATTAATTATTGTCGTTTTTTCGTTTGAATTATTATTGTTATTACATCCTGTTGTGACAAGAATTGCAATAAAGGCAAAGACAAGGCACAATGGTGAAAGCATTCGTTTAGCATTTAAATCTCTATTCTTGTTTTTCATTTTAATACTTTTTAGTTATGTAAGGTTAAAATCTGTATAGTAGCTTAGCCCTTATTTTCAGATAGCTTTGACTACTATTGTCACTTTCTGAAGAGGTTTTGTTTGTCTTATTGTTAACCTACAGAGGCTTCTTTCCATATTTTTTTATCCTAAAAAGTAGATTGTCATATTATACTGGGTTAATTTCTCTGTTTAGTTAGATTCTTTTCTATTATACATATATCCTAACCTCTTTTCCATCTATAACAACATAATATTATTGTCTACTTTTAAGTTGTGCCAATTCATTTTGATTTAGAGTCTTAAATGCTTTGCTTTTTTTTATGAAATATTCGTTGTAAACTTCTTTTAAAACTAAAACCTAAATTCAACAAATACGATTAACTTACTAATTGCTTGTGATTAGAAATCTCAGCAAATTGGAAGCTGTTTTCTAATCAAAAGCAGGTGAAATGATTAGTTAAAACAAAATATATGTCGAACAAAATAGTGAAGAGAGACAGGGGAGCTGTTGAAAATAACAAATAGCAAGTGTTGGTTCTTTTCTAATCACCGGATAAGATACCTATTGCAATTTGATTAGGAAAAGGGGCTGTTTTGATTAGAAAAAAACATGTATTTTTTGGATTGAAAATTCAATTTAGAATTGTTCTAATGATGAAATAATTATTTTGTTATGAAAAGTAATATGCCTTTATTCTGCGAAAAGTTCGTGTGTAAAGCCTTTCACATACAAGGCAATGATTATTTTTTTGCAGGTATAGTGGTTGTGGCAACAATTGGAGCATTCGTTTTAGTGATAGCTGTCCACAGAATTTTTGCTTTTCCAGTTCTTTTGTACGCTATTCTTGTGTTTGCTGATGTACTCACAAGAGCAAATAGTTTGCCATTGCAATAAAAGCGCTTGCTGCAAGTTTTGTTTAGTTGTTCGCTTATGGCATCGGATTTATGGATGCCGTTTGGAAACACAAAGTACTGAGGAAAGATGAGTTTGGTGTGTTTGGGAAGGGGTTTTACGAGTAAGGGAAAGAATACTGCAGACTGAACTAATTCCCATTTGTATTCTATTTAAGGCAAGGCAGAGGTATCAGGCTTTACCCCGGTATCGTAGTTGGTTCCGCCAAATTGGATAAATTCCTTTGGTGATACAAAAAACTCGAATTTTGTATGAGGAAGCTTAAAAGTGATATAATCACCATAGTATTTTAGGTGCTCGCCTGTAGGTTTATTGCCTACTATTTCACCTAGTTTGTTCTCTTTTATAATTCCTGCAAATGTAGCTGCGGCACTATTTGTTCTTTCATTTATTATAACGAATAAATCTCCATTAAATAACGATTTTTTAGGATTAGGAATATGTATTAAAGTGCTGTCTTTTAAGTTGTAAATTGTATCATCATTTAAATGATTTATAATATTATACAATTGTGGATTTCTTGCCTTGTATAGGGTTTTTATTTCATCACTTACACGAATACCAATAGATGCATATTGGCAGTATGGTTTATATGTCAGGTAATTTAGAAGACTGTCAACGGCACGGCTTCTTCCGCCAGGATTATTCCTCACATCTAAAATTAAGGTAGAACATTCTTTTTGTTTTATTGAATCAAAAGAGTTGGAAAGAAAGGAATAGAATGTATCATCACCAAAGAAGGACTTTATGGATAGGCGTGCCACTTGATTATTCTTGGAAAACTCCAATTCATATTGGTCTTGTTTTGGATTTGGATATTGACTTTTTCGAGAGAAATACTGATCATTAGTAACTGCATTTATAATAAGAATTGAATCTGTAGAGGCTGTTTTGATATGGAATTTTTCTGATTCTCCATAAAGAACCCAAAAGCCCATGTTAAAGAATCTTTCTACTGCATGATCTCCGCATTCCCTATTCTTAACACCAACAATACTTCTTAAATCAGAGAGTATTTTTTTAGAATCTATTGAATTAACTGATACTATTTCAATTTCACTCAAGTGCTGATTTTGATCTTCACTCAAGTGCTGGTTTAAAAATAATTTATTGTCTTTAACCAGAATTGTAAATGGCATACAAAGGCCTCCATTCGACATGTATTTTTGCCTCTCTTCAATAGGGAAATTAAATCCTGTATGTGTGTCTTCAATTCCCGACAAAAGTTTTGCCATTAACACAAAACTACCAGTAATGGATATGCTGTCTGGCAGAGTGTTTAGAATGCTGTCGCAGGTATTGCTCCACGATTCTGAGAAGTTTTCGTCTAAGAATTTAGGATGAATACTTGTACATTTTTCTTTTAAAAATTGAAAATCATCTTTTATTTCGCTGTTTGAAAAGTAGTCTGGAATGTATTTCTGACTACATGCATTGTAGGTAATCAGAAATACAAATGAAAGAAGAATAAAGTTTTTCATGGAAGGTTGCTTGGTTAATTAGGAGTAGTACCTACTTAAACAATAATTATTGGTGTTTAAGTAGGTGAGATTGAATAGTGTGAAAATAAAACGTTTTTATATTGTCTTTGTTTTTTTAGTTATAATTTCGTAATAAATTTCCAGAAACTCTCTTAAATTATCTTTTGCTACAAGGCACAAATCGATAGGGTTACCATCGAACTTTTTTTTGAGAGCAAGATGCGGACACCCCCCTCCACATACTGGTAAAAAGAAGCATTCCTGGCATTCTGGCTTGTCAAACACATCTGCGCCAGTTAAGTACCGAGTTAGTTTTGTCGGGTTTATGGCGTTGTTATTTGAAATATTTCCTACAACTTCCTTTTTATTACCAACATCTGTCCAACATTTGTAAATATCTCCTCTTGCATCAATCAAATATCCATAAAGCTGACGAGCCATACATTCCCCGCTAACCTTTATGGGAAAGAAATTAGAGTTTTTGATTCCGTATTTAGAGAATTGTTCAATATTGAAGTTTGCTTGTTCCTGATTGTCCATCAGTATATCATCAACGGAAGAACAGGAACCATACGATTTCTTTACAATACCAGCGTATATTGATACTTCAAGACCGGTAAAGTCAGTTCTGATTTTTTTGTAAATTTCATGATAATGATCTTCGTTGGTATGATCCACATTAACCCTGACAGTTAAAGCAATTTTTTGAGCTTGTATTAATGGTTTAAGCCGAAGTATATTTGTATATATAACATCAAAAGAATCTGTTTTTTTTATATGAGGTCTTCTTTTATTATGAATGCTTTCAGGACCATCAATTGTTACGTGTACATGCCTTATTTTTAATCCATGTAATTGATTAACAACTTCCTGAGTTAATAAATAACCATTTGTTATTATTGACGAGTAGTAATTTATTTCCAGTAATTTTATTTTTTTTGTTAATGATTCAATTCTATCGAAACTTAATAAAGGTTCCCCTCCAAACCATGTAATTGAGAGTCTTTTTACTTCAGCATGTCTTTTAATAAAAGATATAATATCATTTTCGATTTGGTCGGTCATATAAACTTTAGGGCGAGCGTCTTCAAAACAATAGCTGCATGCAAAATTACAATGTAAGGTTGGAGCTATTGTTAGTGTCATTAAGCTTTTGTCGAACCTTTTAATATGCCGGCTAAGTTTGATTTTTAAATATTCATCGTAATCATTATTTACAATTATTTTAGCCTGTTGTAACTTTTCTATTTCCTCTTGGGAAAAATAGTTATTGATCGTTTTGGTGTCATTTTGAAGCTTTTCAAATTTATTGAATGTTGATTCATCTAATTCAGCGAAGCTATTTGTAAGTGTATTATAAATTAAATATCCGTATTGCCGGGACTTAAAAAGAAAATTATATTTGGACCAATTCATTTTTATAAATTAAGATGGAAAGAAGATCGATAGAAATCGATCTTCAATTTGAATAGTAAATTTTAGCATAAATTACTTAGGCAACTGCAAGTTCCTCCACCATGTTCTGATGGTAAACATACGGCATCACAATCATAATTTAGAGATTGAGTTCCTCCTTTTGCATCTGAAAGCTCAGTGTCGCTAAGGTTAAACATCTGAGGAAACATTCTTTTGTCTTGATGTTGATCAACCTTCGGATCTTCTAAGAAATTAATTTTGTTCATTTCTTTTGATTATTAAATAACACCTACTCTATAACCTTTTCGGCAACCGGTATACTTTTATACTGACTATTCAACAATAAGAGTTTTTTTTGACTGATACAGATCTTTTAATTTAGTTTTCTAGATTTTCTCGCGACTGTTCTTTTGATTTAAAAATACTGACAATTGGAAAAAGTAATTTTTCAAGCAAACGGTGTTCTCCAATTGTTATTTTTGCATTCCCTTTCAGGTTTGGATAAAATGGAATGCATTTGTTTTGAGTGCTTTTCATTCCATTGATTAATGTTGCTTTTACAATAAAATAGCTTTTTTCATTCGTTTCTAATGGGGTAGGGAATACCTGAGAGACTTCTCCTTTTAGCAAACCAAAATTATTTGCAGGATAACCTTCCAGTTCAATATTTACTTTTTGTCCTTAATTTATTATTCCATTGGGGTTTATGACTCCATCTTTGAGGTTTGCGAACCTAATTTTTACGTATATCTATCATTCTTTTTAGCCTCCTTATGTTTCCCCTTCGGTTCCCCATGTTTCCGTTGGGATTTAAGAATATAAGTTTGGGGTTGTAAACCTAAAATTATACGTTCTCTTACCCTTTTGTTTGGGTGCAGAACAGCTTAATTACGCTTCCTAACCCCAAAATTTACCTTAGCTAACCCCAACGCTTTGATAAATAAGCAGAGTTCTTTGATGCTGAACCGTACTATTCCTATTATAAAGCCAATACAAACAGTTTTCTACCGACTGAGAGCCTCACTTTTAGTGAGACTCTCTGTATTAGTTCTTGGAATCAAGTTTTGTCGTGAACGGTAAGCTATTATTTATTCAACGATTACCTTTTCGTCAACATTTTTGGTATGGCTGAAGAATTGTTTCAGCTCAATGCGTTTGGCTTCATACCCAGGGGCAGACGTTCCTGTTTTGTAATTGGTATAGGCATAATCATCTAAAGCAGCCTGGTAGTTGTCGTAGTCGTGTAAAGTTTTGGAATTACTAATACCTGTAAGCAAATTTTGCAAACGTGCAATGGTTCCTTCCAAAACAGAACGGCTATTAAAGTCTTTGGCAAACTCATCCCAATCAACATCAGGACTTCGTAAGGCAGTTTGACTTATAGCATAATCGTTTACCTTATTTACAAACAGCTTGTTTTGCTCGCTTATACTACCATACTTGCGGCGTTCATCTCCACTAAGAATACTCACCTTAGCAGCCAAGGCTGTTTCTAAAGTCGCGAGAGCCGTATTAACAGCCTCTACTTGTTCTGCACTTAAGTGAGTGCTGATCAGGTTTTTTAATGTACTCATGGTGTTTTTTTTAAAGTTGACATTTACAATCTATTTAATTCACTTTCGCTGGCTGATTTCTTTTTAGCTCCCCCTTTAAAATTATTGAAGTTATACTTTATGGAAAATCTCACCCATGTGTTATCATTATCAGGATTTGAGCCTGCAACGATATTCCCATATTTATCTTCCCATGAATTATCGGAAGTGTCGAAAATATCATTCGCCATTATTGCAACGTTTAACTTTTTACTGAAAAAAGAAGTATTTACACCAACAGACAACTTGGAAGAACTCTCAAAATGCGTCATTAAATCTTTACTGCTACTATTATATAGGTAATTTGCAAAAATACTTGTTCTGGATGTAATTGAATAATCGTTATTGGTTTGAAAGTACCACGAGGAGTTTCGGATTTTTCGTAGTTCATTCATATATGGAATTTCTATAAATGGTTTTTTCCCTCCAAAGCTAAAAGTGCTGTTTAGGTTTTTTCCTGAATAATTATAATCGATGTTCAAATTAAGGTATTCCGCCTGACTAATGTTTACCGGAGTATATTTCACAATGTCTGGATTTGAATTATCGCTTACAGCACTTAGTATGCGTGCATTTTTTTCATAGGAGTAAGCAAAATTAACCGAGAGATTTTTGAACAAACCAAAACTAAGGTCAAGATTGTGACTGATTGTTGGTTTTATTTTTGGGTTTCCGGTACTATAAGATAGTGCATCAAAATAGGTTATGTCGGTACTTAATTCATTAAAAGTTGGTCGGTCAATTTTTTTAGCATAACTCAATGTGACATTTACATGATCGGAAAATTCTTTGTTGATTAAGACAGAAGGAAACCAGTGCCCGTAAGTTGAATCGAGAACCATTTTTTCGTTTGAAGATATTTCGGTGTCGGTATACTCATAACGAAATCCAGCTTCTAATTTGAAATTATTTAGTTTTGATTCTAAGTTGAAATAAGCAGCACTTATACGGTCATCAATTTTATCATTAATTTGGTAGTTTTCTGTTGCGGTGATTTGATTCACTGAAGTAACTTTACCATTGTTCGTGACTTTTGATGCTTTTACTCCTGTTTGCAAATTTATTGATTGGAAGACACAAATCTTATAGTCTAGTTTCCCACTATATATATTGTAATTATTTTGATTATCGATCAAACTTTTCAAATTTGAATTACTTGTGATATTCGACTCACCGATATCTTCAGTTGAATGATTTGCAGAGCTTGAGTAATCACCTATAATGGACAAAGAAGATGTACTATCAATATCATATTGGTAATTCAGATTATAAATGTGCAGGTTTTTATCTTCATCCCTGTGTTTTAAAATATTTCGATTGGTAACTCCATCATTTGTTTTATTGATGGTTTGTTTCGAATCGGAATCCTGATTTTTGTTAGTAGAAATATACGAATATTGGAACCCGAGATTGTTTTTACTATTGATTTCCTGATTGAGTGATAAAAACATATTGTGGGATTTTGTTTTTGGAATTCGGATGGTTGAGTTATTGTTAGATATTGTATATTCACTATGAGTGTTTATTTCGTACGCATCTTCAAAGTTTTTTGATTTGAAATCTCGGTATGAATAATTAATAGACGCAGAAGTTTTGTTGATTTTACTGTTGAGCTGTATACCACTTTGGGTGCTTAATTTTCTGGCAAAATAATCCCGGTGATATACCTGTAAGTTGACTTTGTCTTTTGTAATTTTTTTTGTTTTGATTCTCACAACTGCATTTCCCGAAGCACTGTATTCAGCTGAAGGATTCCTGTCAATCTCAATACTCATAACATCATCGGATTGCAAAGCTTCAATTTCGGCTTTGTTTTGAACTTCACGGTTGTTGATAAAAACAATGGGAGTTCCTTTTCCAGATACGGTAATGTTGTTGTTGTTATCTACTACTAAACCTGGTGATCTTTTCAGAGCATCAAAGAGATCACCAGCTTCACTCAATGCAGTGCCTTTTACATCAATAAGCAAGCGACCTTCAACTTGCCTAAAAGTTGGTCGCTTGGCAAAAACGGTGATTTCATTCAATTCTAAATTTTTCATTTGAATGGTTCCAATATCGATAGAATTGATTGCTGAAAAATTAATATTTTGAGTTACGGTTTGGTACCCAACGCTGGATATTTGAATAAGACATTGGTCAACTTTAAGATCCTCAAATTCAAAATAACCATCTACAAAAGCTCCCCCGATTATGATACTTGAATCCTGAGGGAGTAGAATTGCAACAGTAAAGTATTCTAGAGAAATAGCTTGATCATCGATAACCTTACCCCTCAGATTTGAGGGGTAGGAGGCAAAAGTTTGAACTATAAATAATAAGGTGAGTAAATACCGATACATTAACTATTATTTTAAGTAATTTAATTCAAGAAACTTTTCGAGATGATTTTTTGCGTATGTACATAAATTGTATTTCTCATTATGAAGTTGGTTTTGAATTCGTTTATGGGAGCAACCACCACTACATATTGGAAAAAAAGAGCAGTTTTTACATTCTGGATCTGTATATATACTTGGACCTAAAAGGTATTTATCTGTAATTTCGTTAAGATAGATCCCATTATCAAGTATATTTCCTATTTGATAATCAGATCTCCCAATGTCATTCCAGCATTTATACATATCTCCATTAGGAGTGATAACAAAGAAAAGAAGATTATTAGCTCCGCAACCACCTAATGTTAATCTTGGTTTAAAGCTTAAATTTTTAATGTTCTCTTTTTTAAAATTCCGAATGAAAAATTCAGCTTCTTTATCACTGTCAATAAAAACATTATTGCATCTGCCGTTGTCATTTCGGACGAAAGCAGCGTATATAATTAATCTTTTTTCAAAATTAAATTTTTTGTTTAAAAAATGATACAGTTGGCTAAATTCATTTTCGTTTGATTCATCAATGTTGCATCGGATATATACTTTGCATGCAGAATTTAATTTAATGAAGTTTTCAATGTTTGCAAGTATTCTATCAAATGTTCCGTTATTATTTTTTAGAATTCGTTTTTTATTATGAGTTTCTGCTAAACCATCTATTGTTATTTGAATACTTTCTAAGTTTCGTGTGTTAAAAAAAGACATTCTGTCATCTAATAAATAACCATTGGTCACAATGTTGTGTTCAATAGGTTTTTTTAGTTTTTCAAGTTCTAACGTAAGTCTCTTTATTGAATCAAAATTTAAAAGGGGTTCTCCTCCATACCATGTTATTTTGATTTTATTAATGTTTGGGAATTTCTTCGCTAAATAGATTATTGCTTTTTCAATTTCAGGAGATAGATTTTGGGTGTTTAAAGTATCTTTTTCGTAACAATAAGGGCATTTAAAATTGCAGTTAAGGGTTGTTAATATTGTTAAATTTAGTATTTCTTTAGAGAAAACGGAAGTATAGTAGTTATGTTTTTTTTCGTAAAAAAAGGAGTCCTCATCCTCTTGAGATGAAATAAATTTACCATTTTTTAGTAAAGCTAAGGAGTCGGGATCTAGCATTGATAAATTTCCGTCTTTTGCTTGATCTAAAGCTATTTTAGTTTCGTCTTCTGTTGTTGAAATCAGTGCATTTGTCCTTGAATTGTACAAATAGGTAATTTGTTCTTTTTCAAAAGAAAAATTGTATTTTGACCAGATCATGAGATGTGTGAATTTATATAGAATTTGCGATTTGTAAGGCTGCCAAGATTCTTTTTTTTAACTTGACAGCCTTAATTGTTTAGGATAGCGAGATAGAGTAACTATCTTTTCCCGGTTCTAAGTCGCCTTTATTTTTTTTGCAGTTACAATGATTACATGATTGACATCCACAACCACCTCCTTTTATTTGGCTTAGGGTTTCATTATCAAGAGTTTCAGGCTGGTTTAAAATTTTAAATTTCATAATGTTGGTATTTTTTTTCTAAATGTCCATTCCTTTCACAATTGCAAAATTCACCTCTTTCTAGTAGCTTTGTCCTTGCTTACAGGTAGCTATGGCTACTATAGCCGCCTCCGGTAGAGGATGGATTTATATTCATGCGTAATCCGGGGCGGCTACTTTCCTAAGTTATTTTTTCCTAAAAAATAGATTGTCATATTATATTGGGTTAATTTCTCAGTTTAGTTAGATTCTTTTTTACTACACATATATTCTTACCTCTTTTCCATCAATAATAACTGTGTAGTAATCTCTATCTTCTCCGCCTTTTACTTGGCCTAATTTGTTTCGGTTTAATACCTCCATTACTTTGCTGTCTTTTTTCGTTTTCATGATTTTTACTTTTTTAAGTGAAGTATTCATTTGGAACTCTTTTAAAATTAGAACATAAAATCTAAAAAAACGATTAACTTTCTAACTGCTTGCAATTAGAAAGCTAATCAAATAACAGGCGGTTTTCTAATCAAAAAAAAGTCGAAATGATAAGTTTTTAAACAAAATAGACATTGAATAAAATAGTGAAGAGAGACAAGGAGATCCAATGAAAATTGCAAATAGCAAGTGTTGGTTCTTGTTTAATCATCTGATTAGATTCCTATAGCAACTTGATTGGAAAAGAGGTCTGCTTTGGTTAGAAAGGAAATGTATTTTTTTGATTGAAAACACAATTTAGAATTGTTCTAATGATAAAATAATGATTTTCTTATGAAAAGTAATATACCTTTATTTTGTGAAAAGTCCGTGTGTAAAGTTTTTTGCATGCAGGGAGATGATTATAGGATAAGTTCCATCTGACCTTAACAAGAAAATCATTAACAGATGAAAAGTAAATTGTTCAAACGACTCAGTATAATGGCAGTACTGGTGCTTGTAGTGCTTATTGGTTCGCAGGGTTTGTGGCTATGGCGACAATTGGAGCAGGAAAAACAGACGTTTACATCGAAGCTGGAAAGCACCTTGCAAGGCATGATCAATTTTCATGCTTTACAAGGATACAGCACTCCTAATCCTACAAAACCAGATATGGCTACTGTTTTAATGGACGAAACAGCAAATGAAGAAACAGATAAAGATACTTCGGTTGAATTGGGTAGATCTGAAATTAGCACAAAAAAATATATGCCTGATTTTGCATTAGGAAAATTGATCGAAGCTTCATTTGCAGATAAAAGTTTAGAGAAAGAAAAATTTCATCTATGTATTGTAGACTCATTGTTTCAAAATAATTTTCATGAAATCGGAAGGATACGAGCTTATTGTATGGAGCTCGTGAAAAATGGTTTGTCCATTGATAGTTTGCATCAGGGGAAATCGATGGGGAAAGTAAGTATAAACTCACCCTCCACATTGCATGTACGTATTCCCTTAGGCACAAAAGAGACCTATATTTTTACCGCCGATTTTCAGTTGAAAACCTTTCCTTTTTTACGGGAAATGGTATATTCTATAGGCATATCAGCATTAGCTGTTATTTTAGTTGCTGTTTTTATGTTGTGGCTTTTGTGGGCGTTGCAAAAACAGGTGGCGCAACTGTTGTGGCGTGAACGAGCCGTGAGTGGTATGGTACATGATTTAAAAACCCCTTTATCTTATGTCTATACATTATTGGATTATCTGGCCAGCAAAGAACAACAGCCCGCCATACAGCAACAGCTCAGGAGTGCAAGTAGTAATGTCTCCAAATTGACACACAAAATGGAGATTTTATTAACCTTATTCCGTGCGAAGAAAAAGAAAATTGTATTGGAGGCTGCGCCATTCAATCTGGCGCAAAAGTGCAGGGATTTATTCTTGGAATTTGAGGTCGTCTATCAAGACAAACAAGCTGAATGCAAGTTGTCCATTTCTGAAAATTTGGATATTTATGTAGATCCACTTTATTTCGAAGCAGCCTTGCGAAATTTGTTGGATAATGCCTTTAAGTATTCAGATGCAATTGCAAAACTGGAAATTAAAGCCATTCGGGAACAAAAACAATTACACATCTGTATTACAGATTCGGGCAAAGGGATTCCTCAAAAAGAACAACGGAAAATTTTTCAGGAATTTTACCGCGCAGATAACAACAGCAAAGGACATGGTATTGGTTTGGCTTTTACCCAACAAATCGTAAAAGCCCACAAAGGGCGCATCAGATTAGAAAGTAAGCTTGGAAAAGGCAGTACATTTTGGATTGTTCTTCCTGAAAAAGTTATTGTTTAAGCTATTAAAAGAAGTGTAAATGGAACAATTAAAAGTATTATTTGTGGATGATGATCTCAATTTAGGAAGTTTTGTTACGACCATACTAGAGACAGATTATAATTATAAAGTGCATTTCCAAAACACACTGCTGGGAATTGATTCGATTGTAGAGACTCTTGCGCCGGATATTATTATTTTAGATGTGGAAATAGGAGCCGACAATGGCATTGAAAAGGCAAAGGATATTGTGGCAAAACACCCGCGAATCCCTCTGTTGTTTGTATCCTCACATACCGAAGATGATTTTATAACCAAGGGAATAAGCATTGGGGGGAACGCATACCTGACAAAACCTTTATCTATACCTGTACTAGCATCTTACATTCAACGTTTTGCTTTAAAAACAGGCTTGCCACAAATAATAGAATTGGCTGGTTATCAGCTAAATTTATCAACAAATAAGTTTTTTTATAAGAAGCAGTTAATTAAGAAACTGAGTCCGTTTGAGAAGAATGCTTTGGCAGTGTTAATGGAGCATCCCAATGAAATAGTAACTAAAGAGCAGTTTGCTGAAAAGCTATGGAATCATTCTTTGGAAACGCACAACAGTGCCAGTTTAAACAATATTTTATCGAAATTAAGAGATTTGTTTAAAGATAATTCTTCTCTTAAAATCAGGAACATAAGAGGAGTAGGGTATATGATTAATTACTAAGGATATAAGACCTGAATGATTCGTGTTTAGTATTGACTCCTACTAAAGCTGCCTTTTTAAATATTGCATAATTTCTTTTTCCTGATCAGGATGAAACCATTCAATTTCTTTGTCTCTGTTAAACCATGAGAGTTGGCGTTTTGCATATCTTCTCGAATTTCTTTTGATCAACTCAATGGCTTCATCAAGATTGATATTTCCCTCTAAATATTCAAATAGTTCTTTGTAGCCAACTGTGTTTAGCGAGTTGTAATGACGGTATTCAAATAAGGTTTCTGCTTCTTCAAGTAAACCTTCTTTCATCATTAAATCAACCCGTAAGTTGATTCTTGCATACAATTCTGCTCTGTCCCGGTTTAAGCCGACTTTAACAATATTAAAATCTCTCTTTTTCCGGGTGTTTGTTCTTAGTTCGGAATAGGGTTTACCAGTCATTAAACAAACCTCAACCGCATGAATCACTCTTTTTGCATTTTTCAAATCTACCTGATCGTAAAACACCGGATCGAGTTGTTTTAACTGCATGCGCAATGATTCAATTCCCTCCTTTTGGGCACGCTCTGCAACTTCATTGCGCAAATCCGGATCAATAGTCGGAATTTCATCAATACCATTGCAGATAGCATCGATATACATCATACTTCCACCTACTAAAAGGACTTCATTTTTTGTTTTAAAAAGATGATCCAGTAAGTCTAAGGTCTGTTGTTCGCATTCCCAGGAACTAAAATAGTCGTGAATGGAATGAGTATGAATGAAATGATGTTTTACTGCCTCCAATTGCTCTTTTTCAGGTACTGCAGTTCCAATGCTCATTTCCCGGTAAACCTGACGGCTATCGGATGATGAGATTACTGTATTGAAATGTTGCGCGATTTTAATGCTTAAATCGGTTTTGCCAACACCTGTAGGACCCAGTAAAACAATCAGGGTTTTAGACATCTAAAGTTAATTATGAATTGCAAATTATGAGTTGTGGCTTTTACATTTACTAAACGCAAAATTTAATTTTGTGCTAACTGCTAAAGAATGTCTTCGTAGTCATCCAGACTTTCAAATTCAGGACCTTCGTTAAATTCGTCATCGAAATCGGCCAAATAATCGTCGGCAGTTTTTGTTTTTTCAGATTGAGATTCAAATTCGCTGAATCCAAGACCTTCAAAATCTTCTGCATCCATCTTAATTTGTTCGGGAGCATCGCCTTTAGATAGAGTGCATTTAGGATATTTTGTTTTGGATTTTGAAATTCCTTTTTCGATTAATTGAACATTGAAAAAACGATCAGAAAAGAAATCAAAAACATAAATTAACTCAGGTCTTTCAGAGGAAACAAATTCACGTATCATGGCAACATCCATTGCAACAACATTAAAATTGTCATCGTCTTCGGTATTCATTTCGAAAAGAGCTATTTCCAATCCTCTTTCATCATTGGCTCCAACCTGATAAAAAGAAGCCATTTGAGAATTATCATATCCAATCGTTTCCTGAATGGCATTGTGGAACTCTAAATAAGTTTGTTCATGATCAATTTCGATTTCAAGAACAAAATTTTTGACCTCTTGGGAGGTTATTTTAAATTTATATATCATGGTTTTATTTTGATTTTAATTGTGATAGAAACTCCATTGTATCCACATTGTCAGCATAATCCCATAGTTCTGGTTCTTGCGCTTTCCCAAATGGAATTGCATCAGGGATTTTATTCCCAACAATGCATTGGATAAGTTCTGAATTTGTGCTTAAATTGATTTTCAGATCATTAATTTCGGAATAATATTCATAGTTTACAACTCCTATTGGAGAGGCAATTGCAGTATTTTCATTTAGAAGAACGAAACCGGTATCAAGGTGTTCTATTCTATTCATTAAGAACATTGAGCGCTGATAATCGTAGTTGTTTGCGTATTTATTGTGATCGTTTACAAACGAATAATTTTTCCAGCAGTCAAGAAGGTGTACCAAATCATATCCTTTCGGGATATATAACTTTGAAACATTTCGGCATCCCAATCCAAAATATAAAAATACATCTTTTGCAAGTGCTTCCAATTCTTCATTGGTTTCGTTGCCTGATAGTACTGCAACTGAATTTCTATTTCTGCGGATGATATGATCATACTTTTTGAAATAGGCTTCGAAATATCTGGCTGAATTATTACTTCCGGTAGCTATAATTGCATCAAATTTATTTTCGCCGCTTAATCTTTCTGATTGAAATGAGATTAGTTCTTCGAATTCAGAATTGATTTTAATCAGTAGTTTTGAGACAAAATTAAGTAATTGGTTGTCTTTTGAAGATAATTTTCCAATAAAAGAATGACCTGATATTAATACAGATAGCATGTCGTGAAATCCAACCATAGGTATGTTTCCTGCCATAATTACCGCAACTTTTATTTGCGTATTTTTATCAGAAACAGAGTAGCGGTTTAACCATTCATTCAGTTTTTTCTCTTTTAAAAAAGTGTAAATACCATTTATGGATGCATGAACATGATGTGGCGTGAACCACAAATTCTCATTTGAGACTCTGTCAAGTAAGGCTTTAAATTCGTCATAATATGTTGAATTTAGTCTGTGTTCAGCACGTTTTGCATCTTTTGATGAAAACTGAGATAGAAAATTACCTAACTCAACAAATGCCCTTATTCTTTCCGTTTTGTTCATGGTATAATTCAAAAAAATCTCCAATTAACCTTACTTTAAAGTTATATCTGGAGAATTTGATTTATTTATTATTCCGCAAAGATAAAAATTGTTATCAAAGTATCTTAACTATTTTAATTCTTATAGAAAGTTGGAAAGGAAACCTAATGCAAATCCTGCTCCTATGAGAATAATAATTACAGATAGTAGAAAGGAAATAGCAAGCAGAAGTCCGATAAATGCACATGTTTTACCAGTAGTAACATTATTCCATTAGCTTGAGGTTTACAAATGAGGTGTTTCCTGATACAATTTAGTCGCTTGCTTCGATAAAATTAAGGCAATTATCGCCATTATTAAGCTGATAATTCCGGCAAAGCAGAATAAAAAGACGGAGAGAATTCCAAGCACCAAAATGGTTGATGAGTTAGGCAGTACTTCTTGTTTATTGTCTGAGGTTTGATTACTATTTTCTATACTGATTTTTATTAATAGGAATTGATTTTATAAATGTATGAGAAGAGTATTAACAGTACTGATAGAAAGAAAAGATATTTCAAAATAACTGTGCCCCATGAAAATTTGAACTTTAAATGCAAAAGTAAAAGAGAAAGCATGCTCAACATAGGAATAAGTGCAGGATACAAATGTATTGATTCCCAGATATCACCTTTGAGCAGGGCAAGCAGAGAAGTTTGCAAGCCACAACCAGGACATGCAATTCCAAAGTGTTTCTGGAAAGTACAGGTCGCCAGATTGTTTTCGAGCCAATTGATGATGTTTTGCCACATTCGATTAAAGATATGGTCTAATTTATAAAAACAATGGCGCAAAAAAAAGCCGATGCTAAAACATCGGCTCCTTCTGATAGATTTTATAATTACAGATCTCTTCTTTGATAAAGAGCATCCTCCATATCCATTTCGTCGAACTGCATGTATTTGTAAATTTCCTTTTCGTCCGCTTGAATCTTTTCCGTGTAAATTTCCATGTACTCAGCAGGAGTAGGTAATTTACCCAAAACTGAAACAACAGCACCAAGTTCCGCAGAGCCCAAATAAACCTGTGCACCTGTTCCCATACGATTGTTGAAGTTACGGGTTGAAGTTGAATAAACATTTGCATGATCAGGAACACGAAGTTGGTTTCCCATACACAATGAACATCCTGGAGTTTCAATACGAACACCTAATTGAGAGAAGGTTGCAAAAGTTGCTTCTTCTTTCAATACAGCCTGATCCATACGGGTAGGAGGAGCAATATATGTTCTCACCTTATCGCTTGGAGTATGTCCTTTCCAAACTCTTTCACAAGCGCGGAAGTGACCAATGTTTGTCATACAAGAACCAATGAATACATCCTGAATTTCAGTGTTCTGAACATCAGAAAGTAATTTTACATCATCAGGATCGTTAGGACAGCAAAGAATAGGTTCGTGAATCTCTGAAAGATCGATTTCGATAGTTGCTGCATATTCAGCATTTTCGTCTCTTGACAGCAACACAGGATTTGCCAACCACTCGTTACAAGCATCAATACGGTTCTGAATAGTTGCTGCATCATTGTAACCCAAATTAATCATTGATTCCATCAAGGCTATATTTGACTTCACGTACTCGATAACACGAGCTTCGGATAACTTGATACATCCAGCCGCAGCAGAGCGCTCAGCGGTTGCATCGGTTAATTCGAAAGCTTGCTCAACAGTAATGTCCTCAAGACCTTCCATCTCGATAATTTTACCGTTGAATATATTGATTTTGTTCTTTTTAGGTACAGTTAATTGTCCGTTCTGAATCGCAAAATAAGGAATTGCATTTACCGCATCACGTAAAGTGATACCTGGATTTAGTTTACCTTTAAATTTAATTAATACAGATTCAGGCATATCCAAAGGCATAAAACCTAAAGCTCCTGCAAAAGCAACTAAACCTGAACCGGCAGGAAAAGAAATACCCAATGGGAAACGTGTATGCGAGTCACCACCCGTACCAACTGTATCAGGAATCAATAAACGGTTCAACCATGAGTGAATTACACCATCACCTTGCTTCAAAGGAACACCTTTACGCTCAGAAATGAACTTAGGTAAACTTTTGTGCATTGTAACGTCGGTAGCTTTAGGGTAAGCTGCAGTATGACAGAAAGACTGCATGAACATTGGTGCTTCAAATTTCAAACATGCCAATTCTTTAATCTCGTCTCTGGTCATAGGACCAGTAGTATCCTGAGATCCTACGGTTGTCATTTTTGGAGCACATGATGATCCTGGCAATACACCTTCAACACCACAAGCTTTTCCGACCATTTTTTGAGCCATTGTATAACCTTGGTTAGGATTTGGCTGCGGGTTATTTGCAACTTTAAAGATATCTGTTGCGGGCAATCCTAATAAAGCACGTGATTTCTCAGTTAATGCTTTTCCAATAATTAAAGGAATACGACCACCAGCTCGGTACTCGTCTGTCAATGTATCAGGAGCTAAGGAGTAAGTGCAAATCACTTCTCCATCGCGGGTAATTTCACCTTTTTTGTTGTTGATGATGATTTCGTCGCCTGTGTTAAGAGTTGAAACATCAGTTATAATTGGCAATCCACCAGAATCTTGAGTTGTGTTGTAGAAAATTGGAGCAATGGCACCACCAATTACCACACCGGCAGTACGCTTGTTAGGTACAGCATAAATATCTTCACCTATGTGCCATAGTAATGAGTTTGCAGCAGATTTACGAGAAGATCCAGTACCAACAACATCACCAACAAAGGCAACTTTGTGACCTTCTTTTCTCCATCCAGCGATAGTTTCGATACCATCTTCGAAACGGCCGGCACCCATAGCTAAAGCGTGCAATGGAATATCAGGACGCGTAAAAGCCTGAGATGCAGGAGAGAAATCATCTGTGTTGATTTCACCTTCTACCTTATAAACTTTCAATTTAATTTGTTCCGGCAATTCAGCACGTTTTGTAAACCATTCAGCATTTGCCCATGATTCAAGCACACTTTTAGCAGCTGTGTTGTTCTTTGCAAGATCGGCAATCGTTTGGAACGAATCATATACCAGAATTATTCCTTTAAGAGCTTTGGCAGCTTCCTCAGCTAACGATTCATCTTTTAATGCCTCAACCAATACGGTTACATTGTAACCACCCATCATAGTTCCTAAAATTTGAATTGCTTCAGATTTTGTGATAATTGGTGAACTCAATTCGTCTTTTAAAAGCTGTCCTAAAAATTCGGCTTTAACTTTTGAAGAATCATCAACTCCGGGAGCGATTCTTTCTTTGAATAAATGCAAAAGAAAATCCTCTTTTCCGGGAATAGGATTTTGTAATAATTCGCAAAGTTCTGCGGTTTGTACTGCATTTAATGGCAAAGCCGGGATACCCTTGGTAGCGCGGGATGCTTCGTGTTTTAAGTAGGCTTCAATCATTAGTTTGTTGATACGATTAATTTTTAAAAGTAACTTGTGAATTTTGAATAGAGAATTACTCCTTTATTCGTAACAAACTTATGGTTTTTCTGAGTACACGATTCAGAAAAAACTGTATTTTACATCATGTTTTAGGGCATAAAAAAGCTCCCCAAAGGAGAGCTTTAAATTCTATATCTAAATAAGGATTACTTTACAGAATCCATATATTGAATCAATTCACATACTTTAGTAGAATATCCCATTTCATTGTCATACCATGAAACAACTTTCACGAAATTAGGAGACAATTGGATACCTGCTTTAGCATCGAAGATAGAAGTTCTGGTATCACCGGTGAAGTCGTTAGATACAACCATATCTTCAGTATAACCTAGAACACCAGCTAATTCGCCTTCTGAAGCTTCCTTCATTGCGGCACAAATAGCTTCGTAAGTAGTTCCTTTTTCCAAACGAACAGTTAAATCAACTACAGATACATCTGGTGTAGGAACACGGAAAGACATACCAGTTAATTTACCATTTAATTCAGGAATTACTACACCTACAGCTTTAGCCGCACCAGTAGAAGAAGGAATGATATTTTGACCAGCTCCACGTCCACCTCTCCAATCCTTAGCAGAAGGACCGTCAACAGTTTTTTGAGTTGCAGTAGTAGCGTGAACAGTTGTCATTAAACCTTCGATAATACCGAATTTGTCATTCAACACTTTAGCTACAGGAGCTAAACAGTTAGTTGTACAAGAAGCATTAGAAACGAAAGCCATATCGTTAGTGTATGATTTGTTGTTTACACCCATAACGAACATTGGAGTATCATCCTTAGAAGGAGCAGACATCACAACTTTTTTAGCACCTGCATCGATGTGACCTTGAGCTGATTCTTTTGTTAGGAAAAGACCAGTTGACTCAACTACATACTCAGCACCTACGGCACCCCAGTTAATATCAGCAGGATTTCTCTCAGCAGATACACGAACAGTTGTTCCGTTTACTACTAACATACCATTTTTTACTTCAACATCACCGTTGAATTTTCCATGAGTAGAATCATATTTTAACATGTAAGCCATGTAATCTACATCAATAAGGTCGTTAATTGCAACAACTTCGATATTGCCTTGTGCAACTGCCTGACGGAATACGAAACGTCCGATACGTCCAAATCCGTTGATACCAATTTTAATCTTTGACATTGTGTATAAATTTTAATTTATAAACCCTTTGTTTCTCAACGGCAAAAGTATGTATTTTAAAAATATTTTGTATCGAAAAAGTGAAAAAAAATAATTTATTTATTTTCCACCTAAATAAGGTTTAATATCTGAAAATAAGCACCTTATCTAGTGTTGTAACGATTGCAATTAGAAATTTCAGGACAAAAAAAAATCTCATTCCGTGAGATTTTTTTTTGATTTAAACCGTTTTGCTCGTACAGCTTGTATTTGTTTTTGTATAAGCAGGACATCTTTTATCAACTGCGCATGATGTTGAAATTATTCCAAGAAGGAATAATACTGCTAATGCGTAAAGTGTTTTCTTCATAGGTAATAAAATTAAAGGTCAAGTATATTCGTTTCTAAACTCGTGAAAAGATATAAAAAAATGTTGTGAAACTACAAATCGTAAATATTTGTGTTTTGTTAAATTTATACTGTCTTTTATACCTTCTCTGTATTATTTTTGTTTGGGAAATATCGAAATTATTTAATGAAAAAACTATTTCTTAGCTTATTTATCACATCGTATTTTATTTCTTTTGGTTTTTCCCAAGAGAAATCTTTCGTATTGAAAGTTGTTACATCCATTAATAATAGTGGGGTACAAAAGAACGCTCGTGACAATTATGAGAAGTTTTTTGTTGAGGAAATGGCATTTAAGCGACTCGAAAATAAAATTTCGAAATTAAAACAGAAAGGGTATCTGGAAGCCAGTGTCGATTCCGTTTCGGTTAATAGAGATACCATTATTGCAGTAATTCATCAAGGGGGGAAGTATGAATGGGCGGAAATAAATTTTTGTGGAATTGATAATTTGGACTTATCAGCATTGGGTTTACGGTCGGTGAATAAAAGAAGAAAATTTATCTGTTTCTCTGACCTGGAAATTTTGCAGACTGAAATTTTAAATCATTTAGGCGATAATGGATATCCTTTTGCTACATTAAAATTATCAAGAATCAGCATTGCAAATAAAAAGGTAAGTGGCGAATGGGAAATTGAACCTCATGATTTTATTCGATGGGACAGCGTTGTAATAAAGGGAACATCTAAATTAAAACCTAAGTTTTTACAAAGATATTTGGGTATTTATCCAAATAAAACATACAAGGAAAGCAGCAGTAAATTGATTTCTGAAAAGATTGGCAATCTTGGGTTTGTGAAGGAAATTAAAGCGTCAGAGATTGAATTTGAGAGAGGGAAAGCAAGACTGTATACATATCTTGAAAAGGAACCGGCCAATCAGTTTGATGGAATAATTGGTTTTCAAACCAATAAGGATAATAATAAGCCGGAGTTAACCGGGGAGGTTAAGTTGGCTTTGGAAAATATATTTTCAGCGGGAGAAAGTATTCGCTTCAATTGGCAGAAGTATGAAGAAAGTAGTCAGAACTTGTTGTTAGGAATGGTTTATCCTTACTTGTTTTCTTCCGGTTTGGGGATTGATTTAGGTTTTGGTATTCAAAAGAAAGATTCAGCTTATTTAAGTACTGCAATTGATTTGGGTTTTCGGTTTACTCAGTCGGGTAAAAATTTCAGCAAGCTGTTTTTTAAAAGAAATTCATCATCACTGCTAACCACAAATCATTTGGCCAGCGTTTCAGTGCTTCCTGATTATGCGGATGTAAAGTCTTATTTGTACGGATTTGCTTACCATTTTGAAAATTTGGATTATTCTTTTAATCCTAAAAAAGGATGGAACCTTAATTTTTCTATTGCTGCAGGAACACACAAAACAAAAAAGAATTCCGGCATTCCAAGTGAGCTATACGATAATATCGATTTATCGGACAACTTAATTGATACAGAATGGATCTTGGAATATAACATTCCAATTCAGGAAAAAGTCAGTTTCCGCCTTAGAAATAAGAGCGGGCTTAAAGATTCAAAGAATTTATTTCAAAATGATCTTTTTAAGCTGGGAGGTTTAAACTCCTTAAGGGGGTTTAATGAAGACTCATTTAGAGCTTCTAAATATTCTGTAATGACTACAGAATTGAGATTTATTCCTCAACAAAACTCAAGTTTTTACTTGTTTTGGGATGGCGGATATTACAGTAATAATTACTTAAAGGATAAAATTGATGATTATCCTTGGGGAATTGGCTTTGGGTTAAATTTTGCTTCAAAATCGGGGATTTTCACCTTAAATTATGCTGTAGGAAAACAACGTAATGCAAAGGTTGATTTTAAGGAAGCCAAAATCCATTTTGGATTTGTAAGTCGTTTTTAATTGATATGTGTTTAAGCTTTGCTGTTTATTTTAACCAATAAATAATAACTAATTAAAATTGAAGCTCCGGTAATACAGGAAGCAGCAATGTTTGGCAGTTGACCTTCAATTAAAAGATTAGTTGCGAAAATAATAATCAGCGCAGTTATTATTCCAATAGGAAATGATGTAGCGATGTATTTAAAGTTCGATTTAGAAGTTTTATTGGCTAAATTTTCAAGTTGCTCAACGTCAACTTCAAATTGTTCAATGGCCTTCGAAAAGGCATTGATTTCTTCGTTGAAAAAATCATTTTCTTCTTGAGATATAAAAAATAAGAAAGAGCTAAACTGGTAATTAGCATAAACATTGTAATCCAAACGTTCCTTTTTTACAATCTCAATTTCAACGATAGTTTTCCATTTAATAGGATTAAGGGATAGAAGATTGCCAACAATACTTCCCCTGTGAAAAATCATTCCTTGCGCATTGGCATCTACAAGAGTATAGCCTCGGACTTCATAGAATTTTATGATATCTGAAACTAATAGTTTTTTATTTCGTTTTATATTGAAGCCAATTAGCTTTTTCATGAAAGAAAATTAGGTATTTCAAATGTATTAAAAAAAAAGAGATACGCCAATTTTACCAAGTTAAATAGGTGTTGTAACAACATATTGTTCTCTAATAGAATAACATTTTCGTGTTTTTTTTTATGCTGTAATTGAATAATTTGTAAAGGTGTTAGTTATTGTTTAGCAGTGCTGTGCAATAATAGATGATGATCCGGGAATGAGTGAAAAAAAGTTGTGTTTTTTATAACTCAAACTTCAAAACCAGAGTATAAACATTGTGTTCTGCCATTTTACTAATGTAAACTTTCACTATGCTGAAGAATATTAACTCTCTCAATCATCCTGTAAATTCATTGATTGATAGTGTTTTGAATTGTTTTTTAGAGGTTCCTATTCCTGAAAATATGGATTCTCTTTTGGATGGTTTTTCGTCCTTAAGTGGATGTCCTTGTTTGTTTATCGATTTTAAGAATCGATATGTTCGTAGTAACAACAGTAAGGCAATTACACTTTTGGATAGTGAGCTGACTCGGAACAGTAATAATCTTTTTGCTGATATACAAAAAATAAAATCAGTAAGAGAAGATGAGAGTGTTGAGTTTGTTTATGGGAAACATGCCAGAGGCGTTTTTGTGCCTGTTAAAGTTAAAGAGGTGATTTTAGGGTATTTTGCTTATGGTCAGTTTATTGAAAGAACAGATTCTTTGGCCTTAAAAATAGAACAAGGGATTCCGCTCACGAATGAAGAAAAAGAAGACGCGAAGCTTCTAAAAATATTATCAAGAGAAGAAATTGAAGCGAATATTTACAAATCCATTCGTTTTGTAAAAGGAATTTCTTCACAATTCGAAATGAATTATGATTTAAAGAATGAGATCAAAAAGAATCAGGAAACAGCAAATCAACTTCGGGTTCAAAAAACTTTCTTTGAAAATTTATTTGAGAACTCTCCGGAGGCAATCGTTATTTTAGATAATGAAGATAAAGTAATTCAGGCAAATCAGGAATTTCTTCGTTTGTTTGAATATACACAGAAGGAGATTATATCCCAAAAGATAAATGATCTGATTGTTCCGGAAAGGTATAAAGACGAAGGAGCCAGTGCTACAAGAGATGCTTCTGTTGGGCAACTGGTTGACATGACAACAATTCGTCAGACTAAAACAGGAAAGCAGATTCATGTGCAGGTAATGGGAAAACCTATTGTTTTGGATAATGATCAGCTTGCTGTTTATGGAATTTACCGAAATCTGACTCAACAGGTTTGGAATCAGAAAAGTCAAAAAATAATACATCACATCTCAGAAATTCTGAATTCTTCTATGAATTCTGTAGAGATGATTAGTAAAATAGGAGAAGAATTAGTGCAGATTGTTGGAGCAGGAAGATTATTTCTTGAACTGATTGCCCCTAACAGGAGATCTTTGAACTCTTTTACTGAAAATGATGAAGCCTTTAAAGCTATTCGTTATTCAGAGTCGTTAAGCAGCGTTGTAATTCGAGAAAAAAGAATGCTTTATTTGAATGAAAATCAGATAAATGATGCGATTGTTTCAAATAGACTATCTTTGGAGATAATTCCAAAGACTTGGTTAGGTATTCCACTTATTGCTGAGGAGAGGGTGTTAGGTGTTTTTGGAGTTGCTGGTTTTGTTGAAGATTCAGAAATGAATTTGGAGAGCATCAAATTACTTGAATTTCTTTCGGTTCAGTTAGCCACAGGAGTAATAAAAAAAGCAAAGGATAGCAAATTGAGGATGCTGCAACGCTCCATGCAGCAGAGTCCTGCATCTATTGTTATTACTGATTTAAAGGGGGACATCGAATATGTTAATCCAAAGTTTTGTGATATTACTGGTTACAGTTTGAAAGAAGTAATAGGCAAAAATCCCAGAATTCTTAAGTCGGGTATTACTCCTGATAAAATCTATAAAGATTTGTGGAATAGTGTTTTGTCTGGTGATGAGTGGCATGGTGAATTTTTGAATGTAAAGAAAAATAAAGAATTGTTTTGGGAAAGAGCCAATCTTTCTGCCATAAAAGATGAATTTGGTACAATCACTCATATTGTAGCAGTAAAAGAGGATATTACGGACGCGAAACATTTTGAGAAGGAATTGCTTGAATCAAAAAATAAAGCTGAAGAATCAGATCGATTAAAATCTGCGTTTTTAGCAAATATGTCTCATGAATTAAGAACTCCTCTAAATGCTGTGATCGGGTTTTCTAATTTATGTGATGATTCATTATCAATGACTGAAATTCTTGAATTTGTTGGTCTAATAAATAAGAGTGGCAATCAACTTTTAGGCATTATAGAAGATATTTTAAGCTTTACATCTATAGAAAGTGAAGTTTTTCAGATTAGCGAAGAGGAATTTTTCATGTTCAATTTTGTTGAGGATGTTAAGGAAATTTCTAAGGAAAAGCGAGTTCAGGAGAATAAAGAGCGTTTGGGATTACTATTTAAAAAAGATGAGAATTTTTCCAGAGTATTGGTTAAATCGGATTATCAGAGATTATTGCAGGTTGTAACTAATTTGATAAAGAATGCATTTAAATTCACAAACGAAGGGCAAGTTGAGTTTGGATATAAGGTTGATGGTGAGGAGTTATGCATATATATAAAGGATAGTGGTGTTGGAATTAATGAAAATAAAAAAAATGTTATTTTTGATCGGTTTAGACAAGCTGATGATTCCATCACCAGAACTTTTGGAGGAACTGGTCTGGGATTAGCTATTTGCAAAAAAATAATGGATATGTTAGGTGGCTCAATAGAGGTCGAATCGGAGCCTAATGTAGGATCAGTTTTTACTTTAAGATTAAATTGTGTAATTTCTAAAACCGATACTAAGAAAGAATTTAATAATACAAATGGTATGCAAACATCAAATTCATCATTAATATTAGTTGCCGAAGATGAGATTTCGAATTTCAAACTAATAGAAGCCATATTAAAACGAAATAGTTATGAGGTTGTAAGAGCCGAGAATGGAGAAGAGGCTGTTGAAATGTGCAGGAAAAATACTAATATCTGTTTGGTGTTGATGGATATACGAATGCCTGTAATGGATGGACTAATTGCTACCAGAAAAATTAAGGGTTTTAGTCCTAATCTGCCAATAATTGCACAAACAGCTTATGCTATGGATGGTGACGAAAATAAAGCAATTGAGGAAGGTTGTGATGATTATATTTCAAAGCCAATAAGAAAAGAGCTTTTGCTGGAAAAAATAAAAGCATTGATATAGTTCTTTAGAGTTGCTTTGAATTTAAAAATCGTCTCTTGACGGTTTTTCTTTTTTTAATGCCTTTTTGGAATAATTAGTCATGTTGAGTAAGGTGATGTAATTGAGTTGTGTTTTTGTTTTTAGGATAAAAGGTGTAACTTAATTATATTAATTGAATAGTTGGGATTTGAGAAAAAGAGGGAACCTATTATTTGCATTGTTGATACTTATATGTGTCATTGAGATTCATTCCTGTAGAAATGATCTTAGCCTTATTGTGCATGAAAGGAAAATCTCCAAGAGAATAAAAGACGGACTATTTAATGTAAAATACCCTGAATTAAAATATAGTGGCAATAATTCCCAAAAAGTATGTGATTCAATTAATTCAAATATTAAGAGCTTTGTGAATTCACTTATGAAAGAAATGGATTTCAATGAGAATTGTGAGTTTAAATTAGAGCGAAAATCTTGTGGCAGGGAATTAAAAATTGATTACAATCTGGATGTTTTTGACAAAGACTATATAAGTGCCCGATTTACAATTTACTCCTACCAAGGTGGAGCTCATGGACTAACCTATTACAAGTGCTTTAATTTTAGTGTGCAGCGAGCAGAACAATTAAAATTAAGTGATTTGCTGTATTTAAAACAGAAGAAGGAATTACAAGTGTTAAATAAATTGTTGGTTAAATATTTTGAGAATCCCGATCAGTGTTTTAGTGAAATGCCTTCTATTACGCCTGATTTTGAATTTTTCTCATATCAGAATGATAGTTTTATATTTTCCTTTTCCGATAACTCATTAGGAGATTATGTCTGTGGAACAGCAGAGATTAAAATTCCATTATGGGAGTTGAAACAGAACGGATTATTGAGATTATAGCCACTGAAAAAATATTTTATGAATGTCCATGCATAAAGTATCTTATAAACAGGAAGATGATTATTCCAGCATGATAATCCCTAAGGCTTTTGGGATCATGTGGACATAAAAAATAAACAGATGAAACGAGCCATGAGAAGACTTTTCTCACACACGAGGAGGACTAAGTTGGCAAGTTCCATGTGGCAATAAAAAACAAATTTAGACACATGAAAGCACTCGTCATTGGAGGATCGGGTTTTACAGGAAGGAAATTAATTGAACTTCTGGTAAAGGACAGCGATTATACTCAGGTTTGTGCATTGGTACGAAGTGAGATTGACCTTGTTGATGAAAAATTTATCCAAATTAAGGTAGATTTTGAAGCTCTTTCATCTGAAAATATTCCTGAGTGCTGCGATATTGCTTTCTGTTGTTTCGGAACAACCATTCGAAAAGCTCAAACGAAGGATAATTTTCGAAAAGTAGACTTTGAGTACATTACGCATTTTGCGAAACTTTGTGAGATGCATTGCATAAAAGAGTTTCATTTAGTAAGTGCAATATGGGCAAGTCCTCAATCCATTTTCTTTTATCAAAAGGTGAAGGGGGAGCTTGAATGTTTTATTAATTCACTGAATTTCGAAACAGTAGTTATTTATCGTCCATCAGTGATTTACGGAAATAGAAAAGAATTTCGGCCTTTCGAAGCATTTGCTGCCTGGATCAGCCGAAATTTGAATTTTCTTTTTGTAGGTAAATTGAAAAGAATTGCAGCCGTTACCGGAGATCAACTGGCGAAGACAATTCATCAAAATTCTAAAAAAAATATTTTAGGCAGATGTATTATTGAATCTGAAGAAATATCCAAAAACCAATAATTAACCCGGGATATCTAAATTCTGTTAACATCTCTTGCCGAGGCCTGGTTAGCAGGCATTATCAAAATGTCATTGATGTTGACGTGAGCTGGTCTGGTGGCAATAAACTCAACTGTTTCGGCAATATCTTCGGCATAAAGAGGTGTGAATCCATTATATACCTGCTCTGCTTTTTCCTCATCACCTTTAAACCGCACCAGAGAAAACTCTGTTTCAACCATTCCCGGAGCAATAGAAGAAACCTTAATATTGTGGGGTAGTAAATCAATTCTCATTCCTTTTGTGATGGCATCAACCGCATGTTTTGTTGCGCAATACACATTTCCACCCGGGTAAACTTCTTTTCCGGCTATTGAAGTAATGTTAATAATTTGTCCTTTTTTTCTCTCAACCATTAAAGGGCTAATTGTTCTTGTTACGTATAGAAGGCCTTTTAAATTGGTATCAATCATTCTTTCCCAATCGTCAATTATTCCTTCCTGAACAGGAGATACCCCAACTGCTAATCCTGCATTGTTTAGCAGTAAATCAATTTTAATCCATTCCTTAGGCAAAGAGTTTATCTTTGATTCAACTTCTTTTTGATTTCTTACATCCAATTCAATTGCTAAAACCTTCACGTGGTAATTTGCAATTATTTCTTGTTTTAATTTTTCCAGATTTTCTTTTCGTCGTCCCGAAATAATTAAGTCAAATCCTATTTTGGCTAATTTTTTAGCACAAGCTTCACCAATGCCTGCAGTCGCTCCTGTTATAAATGCAATTTTGTTCATTGTATTTGAAAATTTTATTGAGATTTCACTTCAGAATATCTTATGATTTTTATCGAGGTAGTAAAGTTAAAAACTACTGGGATTATTCGTGTTACTATCTTATTTTTTTTAATTTTAAATATTATCACCTAAACTCTTTACCATGATAAATCAGGACGTTTCGATACAATTAGCAGAAGATTTGGGAATTGACCAAGAGGGATTTGAAAGGATTTCTAAAAATCTTGGACGACTACCTAATTTATTGGAATTACAGATTTATTCTGTAATGTGGTCCGAAAATGTTTCTTACAAGAGTTCTTTTAATTGGATAAATTCATTACCAAATACAGGAACGAATATTATCTCCGGAGCTCGCCAGTCCAATGTCGGGGTTGTTGATATTGGAAATGGGGAATATTGCGTTTTTAAAATGGGAACGCACAATCATCCCAGTGGAATAGATCCTTATCAAGGAGCCGCAACCTGTGTAGGTGATGTTTGTCGCGATATTGTATCTGTTGGGGCAAAACCGATAGTTATTTTAAATTCACTGCGTTTTGGTGAAGCTTCTTTGGATCGAACCAAATGGTTAATGGATGAGGTGGTGAAGGGTATTCGTGATTATTCTTCCGTTCTTTATATGGAAAAAATGGGAGGAGAGGTTTGTTTTAATTCCTGCTATGATACGAATCCTCTTGTTAATATTCTGGTTGCTGGTATTGTTCAAAAGGAAAAATTACTGCTTAACAGGAAAATGATTCCGGGTCAGTTGATTCTGATTGTTGGTAATTCGACTGGTGCAGAAGGTGTTTTTGGTCAGGATGAAAATTTCACAATCCCAAAAGGGAATCCGGATATCGGAAGTGTATTAATTGACAGTATTCTTAAACTGAATGATGAAAATGCAATTGTTCGTATCGAGAATTTAGATATGGCCGGCATTGTTAATGCTGCAGCATCTATAAGTGTACATGCAAAACATGGCGTAGATATTGATCTAAATCAAATACCTCTTAATCAGTCAGGATTAGGTTTGGAACAAGTTCTTTTATCAAGAACACAAGAAAGAATGATGCTGGTTATCGATAAAGATAAGCAGGATTTGATTTTTAGTGTATTTGAGAAAGCCAAGATTCCATGTAGTAAAATTGGAGAGATAACTGATGATAAAACGATTCGGTTTACTGAAGCGTCAAATGTAGTGGCGGAATTAAATGCGCATGATTTAGTAATGGGATATGGCGCTCCTCAATCAAATAGAAAGCATCATCCTATCCTCAAAGAAAAAGATGTTGATTTTTTAGAGATTGTTCCTGAACCGGGTAATTACTGGAAGGTGATTAATCAAATGGTCAATAATCCAAATTTGATAATTAAGGAATCTTTGCAACTTGATTTTGAAGAGGAAACTAACCAGTCGCCGTCTGATGCTCAGATATCAATGAAGAATTCAAATGGTAAAGCTCTTTGTTTTACAGTATCAGGTAATTCAGTTTATTCATTCAATAACCCAAATTTGGGTGCGCAAATTAATATTGCCAGAGCAGTTAGACGTATTGTTTGTTCGGGGGGAAAGCCTTTGGCACTTAACGATTGTTTGAATTTTGGCAGCCCTTTGGAAGAAAATGTTTTTTCACAATTTGTAGAAACCATTAAAGGAATTTCCAATGCCAGCGAATTTTTCGATACTCCGGTTGTCGGAGGAAATGTGAGTTTTTATAATGAAAGCTCAGTGCTTGGAAAACGGGTTGCCATAAATCCAACCCCAATAATTGGTATGCTTGGTGTTATTAGTCCGAAGACGAATCACATGTCGTATATGTACAGAAATAAGGGTGATGTAATTTTTTTGGTTGGTGAATCCCGAAATGATATTTCGGGTTCTGAATACTTGTGCTCAATTCATAAGAAGTGTAATGTTGGTGTTCCTTACTTCAATCTTGATGAAGAGAAAGCTATAAATAGGACTGTTGCCAATTTGATTGAGAAGAAATTGATTAGTTCTGCTCATTCCGTTGAAAGAGGCGGCCTTTTCTTTAATTTAATAGAATCATCTATGCCATTAGGATTTGGTTTTGATATTACCTCTCCTGCTGAAATACGTCAGGATGCATTCTTGTTTGGAGAAGCCCAAGGGCGAGTGGTCGTTTCTGTCTCTATGGAAAACGAAGATCGTTTTGTGGACATGATGATGGAAAGTGGAGTTCGGTTTTCTACTTTAGGTCATGTTACCAAGGGGGAATTAAGAATTGATGATATTTCATATGGTTCCATTGACGAATATAAAAAAGGATATCAACAAAAAGCAATTAAGTGAGTTTTTAGAACAATATGGGTGTTTAACTTTTTAACAAAGAATCAAGTAATGGTTCTTTGTTTTTCATTCACTATATTTGTGCCTTTATAATTAATTGGTCTGCGGGCTGTACATTTTAATCATTAGATTTTTTTATTCGTGGTAAATCCCTATAAAGATTTAGATAAGAGCAAAAAAGATCAGGTTGCCCTGATGTTTAATAATATTGCAAGGAAATATGATTTTTTAAATCATTTTTTATCCATGGGAATTGATAAGCTTTGGAGAAGGAAAGCTGTTAAATTATTGCAATCGATTCAGCCTAAACAACTTTTGGATATTGCAACAGGAACAGGCGATTTTGCCTTGGCTTGTTTGAAATTAAATCCTGATAAAGTTACAGGAATTGATATTTCAACTGAAATGCTTGCGGTTGGCCGTGAGAAGATTGCCAAGAAAAATCTTCAGGATAAAATAGAATTATTTGAAGGAGATTCAGAAAATATTAAGTTTGATGATAACTCATTCGATGCAATAACTGTAGCTTTTGGTGTTCGTAATTTTGAGAATTTAGAAAAAGGATTACAAGAAATGAATCGTGTTGTGCGTCCGGGAGGAAAAGTGGTTGTTCTTGAATTTTCAAAACCTAAAAATTTTCCGGTAAAACAATTTTACAATTTTTACTTTTTTAATATACTTCCATTCTGGGGTAAAATGGTTTCTAAGGACAGTTCAGCATATACCTACTTACCAGAATCTGTAGGAGCTTTTCCTGATGGAGAGAATTTTCTGGAAATATATAAATCCTGTGGTTTTGTTGAAGTTGAGCAAATAAAGTTGAGTTTTGGAATTGCCTCTATTTACATTGGAACCAAACCAGTACAATAAAAGAGTATTTTGTAGGTTTATACTTAAAAGCATTCCGAAATTTGAAAAGAACACTATTTATACTGTTGTTATTGCTTAGCTTTTTATCCTGTTTTTCACAGAGAAGATATAAAGCTGAGAGCATTTTAAACTATCAAAAAATAGATCAGAAATGGTTGCATTTTGGGTTTACTTTGGGTGTAAACAGCATGGATTTTGCGATATATAATTCCGGAAAAGGTGATGCACGTGCAGAACAGGTTGTTTTTTCTCCGGGCTTTACGGTTGGAATTGTTTCTGATTTGCGTTTGCATGAAGATTGGTCTTTGCGATTTCTGCCTGGTTTGGAATTTGGACAGAGAACCATAAGATATTCTAATCTGGATGTGGAAGAGGTTAATGTTGAATCTGTATTAGTAAATCTTCCTTTATTGCTAAAATATAGAGCCAGACGGCTGAATAATTATCGCCCTTATTTAATTGGAGGTGCAAGTTTTAAAATTGATGTGCAATCGCAGGATGCTTTAGATCCGGAAAACGATATGTTGGTGCGGCTAAAAAATACAGATCTGTATTTAGAGTTGGGAGCGGGTATCGATTTTTATTTACCCTATTTTAAGCTTGCAACAGAGTTGAAATTTGCAATCGGATTAAAGGATATTATGAACCATGAATATGATATTGATAATCCAGGATATGAAGCTTACACAGATGCTTTTAGGAAAGTGAATTCTAAAATTATTACTCTTTCATTTCATTTCGAATAGGGATTTTCATCTCATAATATTTTCTTAGAATGATTACCGAATTAGATATAGTATTAAGTCCGAAGGATGCTTCAGACAAAAAATATTACCAACCTGTCTTAGCTAAAAAATTAGGTGTTCCTGTTTCGCAGATTCATGGAATAAAAATTCTGAGAAAATCGATTGACGCACGTCGGAGAAACATTTTAGTTAATCTTCGGTTTCGTGTTGCCTGTGGGGAAGAATTCCCTCAATCCGAAGAATTTGCATTCGATTATCCTAATGTTACAGGTGAAAAGAAAGTGATTGTGGTTGGTGCAGGACCCGCAGGTTTATTTGCTGCTCTTCGATTAATTGAACTGGGATATCAGCCAATTGTTTTGGAAAGAGGCAAAAGTGTTGAGGACAGAAAGAAAGATTTGGGAGAATTACATCGGACTCGAACTGTAAATCCTGATTCGAATTATAGTTTTGGCGAAGGAGGAGCCGGAACATTCTCCGACGGTAAATTGTATACTCGTTCCAAGAAGCGCGGAGATCTTAAGAAAATTTTGAACGTTTTGCATTTTCATGGTGCTCAGGATGACATTTTATTTGATGCACATCCACACATCGGTACTGATGTTCTGCCAAAGGTAATTGTTCGAATACGTGAAAATATTCTAAAAGCTGGTGGACAGGTATATTTTTCAACGAAGGTGGTCGATTACATTTTGGATGAGGATCGAATTTGTGGTGTTATTACTGAAAGTGGTGAGGAAATTGTTGGAGAGGGAGTAATACTGGCAACAGGCCATTCTGCCCGTGATGTATATCGAAAGCTCCACAAACAGGGAATTGAGTTAGAGGCTAAATCATTTGCAATGGGCGTTCGAATTGAGCATTCGCAAGAGTTGATTGATCAAATTCAATATCACAATCCTGCAGGGCGAGGCGATTATCTTCCTGCAGCAAGTTACAGTTTTGTCCATCAGGTGGAAGACCGTGGTGTGTATTCATTTTGCATGTGTCCGGGAGGCGTAATTGTTCCTGCAGCAACAGGAGACAGACAACAGGTTGTCAACGGAATGTCTTCTTCGAATAGAAACACGGCTTTTGCAAATTCGGGTATGGCTGTTGAAATTCGCACCCAGGATTTGAAAGAGTATCAGCAATATGGAGCTTTAGCGGGTTTGTATTTTCAGGAAGAGTTGGAAGAGAGAGCATTTGTTGAAGGTGGCGAAAATTTAACGGCTCCTGCTCAACGAATGAAGGATTTTGTGAATGGGAAAAGGAGTAGTTCTTTGCCCAAAACGTCTTATCAACCTGGAATTGTATCGTCTCTCATGCATAAGTGGTTGCCGGAGCATATTCGATTCCGTTTGCAGGAGGGATTTAAAATGTTTGGACAAAAATCCAAAGGTTTTCTGACTAATGAGGCTGTGATTTTGGGTGTAGAGTCAAGAACATCATCACCTGTGCGAATTCCCAGGGAAAGAGAAAGTTTTCAGCACATCCGAATTGAAGGCTTGTTTCCTTGTGGAGAAGGAGCCGGTTATGCCGGAGGAATTGTATCTGCTGCAATGGATGGAGAGCAATGTGCCGATGCATTCGACAGATATCAAAATCCCAATAAATAACTAGAATTCTTGTCTCCTGAATTCTGAACAAATAATAGAGGCAGCAACCGATACGTTAAGAGACTCTGAAGTGGCTTGTCCATTTGGGAAATCAGGAATGTAGAGTTTGTTGGTTACTAATTTTTGAATCGTTTCAGAAACACCTTTTCCTTCATTTCCCATAATGATAAATCCCTTTTTTTGAAGTTGACAATTGTAGATGATTTCTCCTTCGAGAAAGGTGCCGTAAACAGGGAAATCAGGTGTTTTATATTTCAAAATTAATTCTTCAAGATCTGTATAGATGATATTTACATTTGAAATGGCTCCCATTGTAGCTTGAATCACTTTTGAATTGTAAAGATCGACAGTGTTGCGAGAACAGAATATGTGTTTTATACCAAACCAGTCGGCTATTCTTATAATGGTACCCAAATTTCCGGGATCCTGAACATCATCAAGAACCAGAGACAATGAATCCTGAATGATTGTTTCGTTTATAAGTTGAGATGGGATTTTAAAAACAGCAACTACCGTTGATGGAGTTTTTAAAGAGCTGATTTTTTTTATTTGAGTCGCATCTGTTTCAATGCGATTACTGATTTTTGTTTTGTTGTAAATAGAATTAGATTCTTTCCATTCTTTGGTGTAAATAAGAAATTCAACTTCGGTTTTCGCCTCAACAAGATCAGATACTAATTTATTTCCTTCGGCTACGAAAAGCTGATGCTGATCCCTGAATTTTTTCTGTTGAAGGCTGGTTATCAGTTTGATTTGATTTTTGGATAGCACGGTTTTTATTTTGAAAAATTATCATTTAAAGGCTGTTAAAGCCAAGAATATATCATTGAAGTTAAGTATCTTTGTCGTATTTTAAACCGAATAATACTGTTATTATATTTGAAATCATACGAGAAATACAAAAGTAGTTATAATTTCCCTATTTTATTTTTTTTGGCAGGCCTGCTTTTAGTATTAGGTGCTTGTTCTACTACAAAATATGTTGGTGAAGGTGAATATCTATTGAATAAGGTTGTTGTTAATTCTGACGATAAGTCTATTCCAACAAATGAATTAAAGCGCAATGTAAAGCAAACTCCTAATTTAAAGATTTTAGGTGTTTGGAAATTCCACTTGGGGTTATATAATTTATCCGGTAAGGATAAAGAGAAAGGATTTAACAAATGGTTAAGAAGAATTGGTGAGGAACCGGTTATTTATGAGGATTTTCAAACAAAGCGGTCTCTGCGGCAATTGGAGATTTATTTGCAGAAAAAGGGCTACTTCAATGCCGAAGTTCGGGATTCTGTAAGTTTTAAAAGGAAAAAAGCCAAAGTATATTATTTTATAAAATCAAAAGAACCTTATCGTTATCGGAATGTTTATCGGGAAATAAATGAACTTCCTTATAATTTTCTTTCCCCTTTTCAGGAGAAGGGAGAGATGCCTGATTCCACTCTAATTCGTAAATATATTGTTTCCGATAAAAGTAATTCGGATGTTCAATTGGGAGATAAAGTGGATTCTGACGTTTTGAATAAAGAGAGGATCAGAATTTCAAAATTGTTAAAGAATCAAGGGTACTTTAATTTTTCCAGAGAGTACATTCATTTTATTATGGATAGTACTAATAAAGCCAGCAAAATGGATGTTTTTGTTGGGGTTAAAATACCTGAGGATGGTAAGGCCGTTAAAAAATACAAAATCAACAAAGTATCAATATTTACCGAGTACGATCCTAAATTGATGTTGATGAATGATGAAAAGTATTTAATGGATTTGGATACCATTCAACATGAGGGAGTTGATTTTATTTATAGGAAAAAGATTAAAATTAAGCCTGACGTAATCTTATCTTCAATTTTGATTCGTAAAAATGAACTCTACAATTTAAAATCAGTAGAACAAACATACAGCCGCCTGCAATCTTTAGGTCAGTTTAAGTTTCTAAATGTGAAATTTGAAGAGAATTCAGAATCTAATGACGAGGAATTTGGTAGTTTAAACTGCATTATCCAATTAACTCCTCACGATCAGCAGTCTTATTCCATCGAATTGGAAGGAACTAATTCATCCGGGAATATAGGATTTGCTGGAAATTTAAATTACCAGCACAAAAATTTATTTGGTGGGGCAGAAATTTTTGATCTGCAATTTTCGACAGCGAAGGAAACCTTAAAATCTAATGAGCAAACAAATTTTAGTTCGTCGGAATACGGAGTTGAATCAAAACTGAGCATTCCGAAATTTTTATTGCCTTTGTTAACTGCTGATAAATTCAGGAAATCTTACAATCCTAAAACAGTATTTTCTTTGTCGTATAATTTTCAGGAACGCCCTGATTATACCCGAACCATTGCGGATGCTAGTTTTGGTTATGTCTGGAAGTCTTCAAAATACTTACAACATACACTTAATTTGGTTGAGTTGAATTTTGTCGACGTTAAAAACTTAAGTGAAGATTTTCTGGGATCAATAAGTAATTTATACATTAAAAATTCATTTACAGATCACGTAATTACTACCAGTAGGTATTCATTGATATATAATGATCAGAACATTAATAAGCCTGGGGATTATAACTACCTCAGATTTAATTTTGAGTCGGCAGGAAATAGCCTTAAAGCAATTAATAGGTTGATTGGGAAAGCTGAAAAAAATGACTACAACGATTCGGGAAATATAGAAGGTACCTATTATGATTTTATTGGAATTCGATTTGCCCAATATTTAAAGAGTGATATTGAATATCGGTTTAGTCATCATATCAATAAAGCTAATACAATGGTTTATCGGGTTTTTCTTGGGGCGGGTTTGCCTTATGGAAACTTAGAGGTATTACCATTTGAGAAAAGTTATTTTTCAGGTGGAGCAAATGGTATAAGAGCTTGGCAAGTACGTTCATTAGGTCCGGGCTCGTATTCTTCAGATGATGCAGCAATTTATCCAAACAATTCGGCAGATTTAAAACTTGAAGCCAATTTGGAATATCGTTTTAAATTATTCTGGGTTTTGGAAGGAGCCCTATTTGTAGATGCCGGTAATATTTGGGCAATTTCGAAAAAAGATGATCGTGTTGGAGCTGATTTTAAATTTGACAGGTTTTATAAAGAAATTGCTTTAGGAACAGGCTTTGGAACTCGTGTTGATTTGAATTTTATTCTTTTCCGTATTGATTTAGGTTTAAAACTACACGATCCTTCTTTAGGAGTTGGGGAAAGGTGGATTATTGCTCACCGTCGGTTTAAATTTAGTCAACTTACCTTTAATATTGGAATTGGATATCCTTTTTAAACCGCATTCGTTTGCGTAATTTTCTTATATCCAAAACAGTGCAAAATCTATAATTTCTTTTTAACTTCGTGGAAAATTGACTTCCCAGCCGATTTTATTTAGAACTATCCGATAAAAAATATTATTATGAAACGAGTATTAGATGTAGTTAAGCCAGGTGTTGTAACTGGTAACGACGTGCAAAAATTATTTCAAATTGCTAAAGAAGAAGGATTTGCTATTCCTGCTGTAAATGTTACTGGAACCAACTCAATCAATGCCGCTCTTGAGGCTGCGCGTGAAGTTAATTCCCCAATCATTATTCAGTTCTCAAATGGTGGTGCTTCATTTTTCGCAGGAAAAGGAATTGCTGCAGAAGGACAAGGTGCAGCTGTTATTGGTGCTGTTGCAGGTGCTAAATATGTTCACGCAGTAGCAGAACATTATGGTATTCCAGTTATTCTGCATACCGATCATGCGGCTAAAAAACTACTTCCTTGGATCGATGGATTATTGGATGCAGGTGAAACCTTTTTTGCAGAAACAGGAAAACCATTATTTAGCTCACACATGTTAGATTTATCTGAAGAGCCATTGGAAGAAAATATTGGTACTTGCGCTAAGTATTTAGAGCGTATGAATAAAATGGGTATGACCATTGAAATTGAATTAGGTTGTACTGGTGGAGAAGAAGATGGTGTTGATAATTCAGATATGGATAACTCATTATTGTATACACAACCTGCAGATGTTGCTTTGGCTTACGAAACTTTATTAAAAGTTTCTTCTCGTTTTACAATTGCTGCTTCTTTTGGTAATGTTCATGGTGTTTATAAACCAGGTAACGTAGTTTTAACTCCAAAAATACTATTGAATTCTCAATCTTTCATTTCAGAGAAATATGGAGTTGCGAAAAATACAGTTGATTTTGTTTTCCATGGTGGATCAGGTTCAAGTGTTGAAGAAATTCGTGAAGCAATCTCTTACGGAGTTGTTAAAATGAATATCGATACTGATACTCAGTGGGCATGTTGGGACGGAATTCGTGCTTTCGAAGCTAAGAATCACGATTATCTGCAAGGTCAAATTGGAAATCCTGAAGGAGATGATAAGCCAAATAAGAAATATTACGATCCCCGTGTATGGTTGCGTGCAGGTGAGGTTTCTATGAAAAATAGATTGGTTAAGGCTTTCGAAGATTTAAATGGAGTAGGACGTAACTAAAATTACCTTCTCTCAAAATATTTAAAACCCGGATTTTTTCCGGGTTTTTTGTTTTCAATGATTCTAAACATCAATCGTGTTTTTGAATTTGAAGTTAATTTTAGCAAATTTGGAATTCCTCGAATTAAAATACAGGCAACTAAAAAGAACAAATGAATAAAGATAAGCTCTCTTCCCGCGATGTGTTTTCAAGTAAATTTGGTGTAATTGCGGCCGCGGCAGGCTCTGCTGTTGGTTTGGGAAATATCTGGAAGTTTCCATACATCACCGGAGTGTATGGTGGAGCTGCATTTTTATTCGTGTATTTAGGATTTATAGCTCTTATTGGATTGCCTGTTATGCTCTCAGAATTGTCAATTGGACGTAAATCCAGACGAAATGTATTCGGAGCCTTTAAGTATTTAGCTCCAAATTCTCCATGGAAACTTGTAGGAATGCTTGGTGTTGCGGCAGCAGTAATGATTTTGGCATTTTATGGGGTTGTTGCAGGTTGGAGTATTGATTACATTGTTAAGGCTGCCACAGGTAGTTTCGCTGCAAAGAGTCCAAATGAGATGGAGTCCATGTTTGTGAATTTTATTGAGGGGCCTGTTTCACCAATTCTATATCAGCTTTTATTTATGGGCATGACAATGGCCATCGTTATAATTGGTGTAAAAGATGGAATTGAAAAATATGCTAAGTTCCTGATGCCACTTCTTGTTGTGATAATCATTGTTCTTTGTATTAGGTCGGTTACCCTTGATGGTGCTTCAGAAGGGTTAAGGTTTCTTTTTAACCCAGATTTTTCAAAACTGACAGGGGATGGAATCTTGAGTGCTTTGGGGCATGCGTTTTTTTCTTTGAGTTTGGGGATGGGAACACTGGTAACTTATGGCTCTTACATTGATGATAAGAATAATATAGCTGTTACAGCTCTTCAGGTTACTATTGCTGATACTGTGATTGCAATATTAGCAGGAATAGCAATTTTTCCTGCGGTATTTGCATTTGGAATTGAGCCGAGTAGTGGTCCAGGCCTTGTATTTATCACTTTGCCCAATGTTTTTCAGCAAATGCCAGGTGGTTTTTTCTTTGCAATTTTATTTTTTCTCTTACTAACAGTTGCTGCTTTAACGTCGTCAATATCAATACTCGAAGTTGTGGTGGCGTATTTTCGGGAAGAACTTAATTTGAAACGGAATTTTTCAACTATTTTGGCAACTGTAATGATCTCTTTTATTGGAGTATTTTGCTCTTTGTCAATGGGGATGTTAAAAGAGTACACAATGTTTGGTTTGAACTTTTTTGATTTATTGGATTGGATTTCGGCCAATATACTTCTTCCGCTTGGAGGATTATTTATCTCTTTATTTGTGGGATGGTATTTAGGAAGAAAAAAAATAGAAGAGGAGTTCGTGAAAGGGGCACGTATTGTAAATTGGTTAGTTATGGTATTTATATTTCTGGTGAAGTTTATAGCTCCAGGTGCCATCGCAATAGTTTTCTTACATGGATTAGGTCTGTTTAATTTTGGATAATTGTCATAATAATGTGATATTGTTAAGTGTTATTCACACACTTCAATACCGATGAAATTTAAACACATTTTTAGAGAATATTTTTCTTATTCAGCTTCAGAGAGAAATGGTATAATAATACTGGTTGTTTTGTTGATGGCAATGTACTTTTTACCTTTGGTTTTTCAGTCCGGCGAAGATTCTGAATTTGTAATTGATCGAAAAAAACAAAATCAAATTGATAGTCTTATCTCTTTGATTGAAAATAAAGAGGTAAATAAGAAGGAGCAAATTAAAATAGCAAGTTTAGATTTCTTTGATCCCAATAAGGCGAGTAAAGAAGAACTGATCAATCTAGGTTTGACCTCTTTTCAAATCAACAATTTAATTAAGTTCAGAAACAAAGGCGGAAAATTTAAGGCGAAAATTGATCTTCTTAAAATCTATGGAATTAATGAATCTGACCTTGAGTTATTAAGCAATTACATTCGTATTTCTGGTGATGAAGATATTAAAAAAGAGAGGCCGATAAATACTGGGAAAAAATACCATCTATTTGCTTTTGATCCAAATGTAATATCCTTGAAGGAATGGGATAGCTTAGGCGTTAATAAAAGGATAAGCGTTCGTATTAAAAATTATCTTGCAGCCGGAGGAAATTTTAGGCAGGCAACCGATTTAAAAAAGATTTATGGTTTTGATTCTGTTAAGTTTGTGGAACTTCTGCCTTATGTGAAGATAGTTGTTAAATCTAATAGTGAAATTCCTTCCAATAAAATACTTGTTCAACTTAATAGTTCTGATACGACTCAACTAAAGCAATTACCGGGAATCGGTTCTGTACTTTCATTGCGAATTGTTAAGTATCGGGATTTGTTGGGTGGATTTGTTTCGAAAGATCAATTGCTGGAGGTTTACGGTATAACAAAAGAAAAATTGATTCGAATCGAATCCAGTATTTGTGTCGATTCCATTTCTATCAGAAGGCTAATGATAAATTCTTTTGATGCTCTGCGATTAAGAAAACACCCTTATATCAATCAACGAACTGCAAAAGATATTATCCGTTATCGGGAGAGAAATGGCAATTTTACCTCTGTTGATCAATTACAAACTCATAAATTAATCCCCGATTCAATATTTTTAAAATTGACTCCTTATTTGGAATTAAACTAGAAAGTTGTCTGTAAGTGGAGAAGGGATTGGTTATTTGCTATCTTTGTGCTCCCGCTTAGGACTGTAATTTCTTTATTTGAAGTAAATTTGTGTACTTTTCTTCGAATATATTTGAATTATAGTGAATGAATTGATAAATTTGCGGCTCAGTAAGAAAAATTAATATTTAAAGGAGAAAATTATGATTATTATTCCTATGAAAGAAGGCGAAAACATTGAGAGAGCCTTGAAAAAATTCAAAAGAAAATTCGAAAAGACTGGAGTAATCAAAGAACTAAGAGGAAGACAGGTTTATACAAAACCTTCTGTGAAGAAAAGAGTAGAGAAACTTCATGCTATCTACGTTCAGAACATGCAGCAGAACGAAGATTAATTTCTTTTTATTCCTTGATATCTTAATTTTTTGTATCTTGGATTATCCTGTTGGGTAAATATCCTGGATGTATGAGTTATAAGGAATCTTTTCTGTCTTATTTACAATTCGAAAAACGATATTCGGTACATACTATTATATCTTATGATTGCGATTTAACTCAGTTTTTTGATTTTATGTCGAAAAATGAGGTTGAGGAAGTCAAAGATGTGGATTTTAAAAGTGTGCGGAAATGGATCGTTTTTTTGATGAATGAAGGTAATTCTTCACGGACAGTAAATAGGAAATTGTCTTCTTTGAAATCCTTTTTTAAATTCTTATTGCGGGAATCTGTTGTTGATACCAATCCTATGGATCGGGTTGTTGGGCCACGGCAAGGGAAGAAGCTCCCTGGGTTTGTTGCTGAACATGCAATGCAGTTGTTGCGGGAAGTTGAATTTGGTGAAGGGTTTGAAGGGGTTAGAGATAGATTAGTTGTTGAAATGTTTTATCAGACAGGCATGCGATTGTCCGAATTGATGAATCTTAAAATTACTAGTTTTAATCGGGGAACCTCTTTAGTGAAGGTCTTAGGTAAACGAAATAAGGAAAGGATCATTCCGGTAAGCAAAGGTCTGGAAAAGCTTCTTGATGAATATCTTGAAGAAAGAAACAGAACTTTTGAAGAGAGGAGTGATTTTCTTTTTGTAACTAAAAAGGGGGTGCCTGTATACGAAAAGTTGTTGTATCGGATTGTGACAAAACACTTGTCAAAGATTACAACGCTTGCCAAGCGAAGTCCTCATGTGTTGCGTCATACGTTCGCTACACATTTGCTAAACAACGGGGCTGAATTGAATGCGGTTAAAGAATTACTTGGTCATTCCAATCTATCTGCGACCCAAATTTATACTCATACTACATTCGAGCGTTTAAATAAAGTATATAAACAAGCTCATCCAAGAGCATAATAAATGTGGAGGTATTAGTATGGTAAATATTCAATCAATTGGTTTTGTTGCTGATAGTAAGCTTGAAGCTTTTATTCAGAGTAAATTGGATAAATTGATGAAGCTTGATGATGATATTGTAGGGGTTGAGGTTTTTCTTCGTTTGGAGAAGTCGGTTACTACAGAAAATAAAGTTGTGGAAATCATTTTAGATTTGAAAGGCGCTGATTTGTTTGCGAAAAAGCAAAGTCAAAGCTTTGAAGAGTCTACAGATATGGTGATTGAAGCTCTTCGTCGTCAGCTTGTGAAACACAAAGAAAAACTTCGCGCAAAATAATCGTAAAAAATGTTCGATTAGCTTGTGATAAATTTAAAATATTTTTACATTTGCAAACCATTTTCAGGGAAAAGTATGCCTGTTAAATAGATGGTTTGTAAGTTGCCGATGTAGCTCAGTTGGTCAGAGCAGCTGATTTGTAATCAGCAGGTCGTGGGTTCGAATCCCTCTATCGGCTCGGTAATTTTTTTTGGGGGAGATACCAAAGTGGCCAACTGGGGCGGACTGTAACTCCGCTGACTTCGTCTTCGTAGGTTCGAATCCTGCTCTCCCCACAAAATTATAGAAGGAATAGTAATGTTTCTTTTTTGCGGGAATAGCTCAGTTGATAGAGCATCAGCCTTCCAAGCTGAGGGTCGCGAGTTTGAGTCTCGTTTCCCGCTCATTTTTGTGATTGCCGTTGTAGCTCAGGGGTAGAGCGCTTCCTTGGTAAGGAAGAGGTCATGAGTTCAATTCTCATCAATGGCTCAGAAATATATTGTATTGTTTTTAATTGTTGTCTAATTTTAATTAACTTTTTGAGTTATGGCTAAAGAACATTTTGACAGGTCAAAACCACACGTAAATATCGGTACCATTGGTCACGTAGATCACGGTAAAACAACCTTGACTGCAGCGATCACAACTGTGTTAGCAAAAAAAGGATATTGCGAAATAAAGTCTTTCGATTCTATCGATAACGCACCTGAAGAAAAAGAAAGAGGTATTACTATTAATACTGCTCACGTTGAATATTCAACTGATAATCGTCACTACGCTCACGTTGACTGTCCTGGTCACGCGGATTACGTAAAGAACATGGTAACTGGTGCTGCTCAAATGGATGGTGCTATTTTGGTTTGTGCTGCAACTGATGGTCCTATGCCTCAAACTCGTGAGCACATCTTGTTGGCTCGTCAGGTAAACGTACCTAAAATGGTTGTTTTCTTGAATAAAGTTGACATGGTTGACGATGAAGAGATGCTAGAGTTAGTAGAGATGGAAGTTCGTGAACTTTTAGATTTTTACGAGTTTGATGGAGATAATACTCCTATCATTGCTGGATCTGCTCTTGGTGGATTGAATGGTGAGCCAGAATGGGAAGATAAAATTCTTGAGCTTATGGCTGCTGTTGATTCATGGATTCCACTTCCTCCTCGTGATGTAGATAAACCTTTCTTGATGCCAATCGAGGATGTATTCTCTATCACAGGTCGTGGTACTGTTGCAACAGGACGTATCGAAACTGGTATTGTTAAGACTGGTGAAGAACTTCAGATTATCGGTTTAGGTGCTGAAGGCATGAAAACAGTTTGTACTGGGGTTGAGATGTTTCGTAAGATTTTGGATGAAGGTCAAGCTGGAGATAATGTAGGGTTATTGTTGAGAGGTATTGAGAAATCTGCTATCAAACGTGGTATGGTTATTTGTCATCCTAAAACTATTACTCCTCATACAAAAATCAAAGCTGAGATTTATGTATTGAAGAAAGAAGAAGGTGGACGTCACACTCCATTCCATAATAAATATCGTCCTCAGTTCTATATCAGAACTCTTGATGTAACTGGAGAGATTACACTTCCAGAAGGAGTTGAGATGGTAATGCCAGGTGATAACGTTACTATTAATGTTGAATTAATCACTCCGGTTGCTTGTGCTATAGGTTTACGTTTTGCTATGCGTGAAGGTGGTAGAACTGTAGGTGCTGGTCAGATTACTGAAATTATAGAGTAATAAATATATAGAGATTGATCTGGTTTTTTCCGGATCAATCTTAATATAGACGGGTGTAGCTCAGTTGGTAGAGCACTGGTCTCCAAAACCAGGTGTCGGGAGTTCGAGTCTCTCCACCCGTGCAAAGACAAACAAGCCTTATGAAACTAAAAATTTATTTTGAAGAAGTTTATAAAGAACTAGTTCAGAAAGTATCTTGGCCATCATGGTCTGAACTTCAAAGTAGTGCGATCGTTGTAATGGTTGCTTCCGCTATTATTGCAACAGCGATTTTCGCTATGGACTTTGGGTTCAAGAATTTGATGGATATTATATACAGTATGTTTTACTAATTCCTGAAAGAAAACATGGTTGAAATTGATAGAAAATGGTATGTTCTTAGGACTGTCGGAGGAAAAGAGAAGAAAGTCAAAGAATATATTGATAGTGAAATTTCTAATCTAGGTCTGCAGGAGTATGTATCACAGGTTCTAATTCCTACCGAAAGAGTATTTCAAGTGCGCAACGGTAAGAAAATCAGCAAGGAAAGAATATTCTTGCCTGGCTATATTCTTATTGAAGCAGCACTCGTTGGCGAAATTCCTCACATCCTTCGTGGTATCACGAATGTGATTGGCTTCCTGGGGGATACTAAAGGCGGCGACCCAACACCAATGCGAATGTCAGAAGTGAATCGTATTCTTGGAAAGGTTGATGAATTATCCGGTAAAGATGAGGAGATTAGTATTCCTTATTTTGTTGGAGAAATGATTAAGGTAACGGATGGACCGTTTAATGGTTTTACTGGTGTGATTGAAGAGGTGAATGCTGAGAAGAAGAAACTAAAAGTTATGGTTAAAATCTTCGGAAGAAAGACTCCTCTTGAATTAAGTTTCATGCAAGTAGAAAAAGAATAATTAAATCCTTAGAAAAGAAAGCTATGGCTAAAGAAGTTGCAGGATTAATAAAATTGCAGATCAAAGGTGGTGCTGCAAATCCTTCACCCCCAGTTGGACCGGCATTAGGGTCTAAAGGGGTTAATATTATGGATTTTTGTAAGCAATTCAATGCAAGAACTCAAGATCAGGCTGGAAAAGTAATTCCAGTTGTGATTACAGTTTATTCTGATAGTTCTTTTGAATTTATTACGAAAACTCCTCCCGTTGCTGTTCAAATTCTGGAAGCTGCTAAATTAAAATCTGGTTCTGCTGAATCAAACCGTGTTAAGGTTGGTTCTATTTCCTGGGATCAAGTTCGCGAGATCGCAGAAGGAAAGATGAAAGATTTGAATGCTTTTAAATTAGAAAGCGCCATGAGTATGGTTGCTGGAACAGCAAGAAGTATGGGTGTCACTATTAGTGGTGATAATCCTCTTAATCAATAATTATAAATACTGCAAGTAAAATGGGTAAACTAACAAAAAATAGTAAGTTAGCTTCAGAGAAAGTGGAGACTGGTAAGCTATATTCTATCGACGAAGCAGCAAAGTTGGTTAAGGAGATTACTTTCACCAAATTTGACGCCTCAATGGATATGGATGTTCGCTTAGGAGTTGACCCAAGAAAAGCTAACCAAATGGTTCGTGGTGTTGTTACCCTTCCTCATGGTACTGGTAAAAATGTTCGTGTTCTGGTTCTTTGTACTCCTGATAAGGAAGAAGAAGCCAGAGCTGCAGGTGCTGACCATGTTGGCCTTGACGATTATGTTGCCAAGATCAAAGGAGGATGGACTGACATAGATGTTATTATCACCATGCCTACTGTTATGGCAAAAGTTGGTGCTTTAGGACGAGTTTTAGGGCCACGTGGTTTGATGCCAAATCCTAAATCTGGTACTGTAACAATGGATATTGCTAAGGCAGTTACCGAAGTGAAAGCTGGAAAGATTGATTTTAAGGTCGATAAATATGGTATTATTCACTCATCCATTGGTAAAGTGTCTTTTGATGTAGATAGAATTCATGAGAATGCTAAAGAATTTGTTGGCATGATCAATAAATTGAAGCCTTCTGCAGCTAAAGGAACTTATATCAAGAGTGTATACCTGTCAAGTACAATGAGCCTTGGTATTCAGGTGGATGTCAAGTCTATTCTTGACTAATTTTAATTTTTAATCAAGACCTTAGTAATCATGAAAAGGGAACAAAAAATTCAGATTATTGATAGCTTGACGGAGGAAATCAACGCTTCAAACCATTTTTATCTTACTGACATCTCAGGAATGAGTGCAGAAAAAACATCTTCTCTGCGTAGAATTTGTTTTGAAAAAGAAGTAAAATTGGTTGTAGTGAAGAATACACTTCTTCGAATTGCTTTGGAAAAAGCAGAAGGTGATTTTGAAGGTTTAAATGTAGCACTTAAGGGATCTACTTCTCTTATGTTGGCAGAAACCGGAAATTTACCTGCAAAGCTTATCAAAGAGTTCCGTAAGGGACATGATAAACCTATCCTGAAAGCGGCATTTGTTGAAGAATCGCTTTATATTGGAGACAATGAGTTGAATGCTCTTTGTTCAATCAAATCTAAAGAAGAACTTATTGGTGATATCGTTGCATTGCTTCAATCTCCAATCAAGAATGTTATTTCTTCCTTGGAATCAGGAAAGAATATCCTAGCTGGTGTTGTGAAAACACTTTCAGAAAAAGAGTAATATATTTAGTAAATTAAATTTTAAAAACTGAAGGAAAATGGCAGATTTAAAAAAGTTTGCAGAAGAATTAGTTAATTTGACTGTTAAGGAAGTAAGTGAGTTAGCTACTATTTTGAAAGATGAGTACGGAATTGAGCCAGCTGCTGCTGCTGCTGTTGCTGCTCCTGCAGCAGGTGGTGCTGAAGCTGCTGCTGAACAAAGTGAATTCGATGTAATTCTTAAATCAGCAGGTGGTTCTAAACTAGCTGTTGTGAAATTGGTTAAGGAATTAACTGGTCTTGGATTAAAAGAAGCTAAAGCTGCAGTTGATGCTGCACCAGCTCCATTGAAAGAAAAAGTTTCTAAGGAAGAAGCTGAAGCACTAAAAGCACAATTAGAAGAAGCTGGAGCTGAAGTTGAACTTAAATAGAAGCGCTAAAACCTATATATAGGGTTATTTTGGTTTAGAGTTCCTAACCGGGACTCTAAGCCTTTTTGTTGTTTATTATCGTTTAGGTTCAATTAATTTTAAGTAAATGTCTTCAAATACAATTAGTCAAAGAATTAGTTTTACTTCAAATAAAAATCAGCTTGCATATCCTGATTTTTTGGAGGTTCAATTAAAATCTTTTCAAGACTTTTTTCAGCTGGAAACTACCCCGGAGAAAAGAAAGAACGAAGGATTATTTAAGGTATTTAGTGAGAATTTCCCAATTACTGATACTAGAAATAATTTCGTATTGGAGTTTCTCGACTATTTTGTTGATCCACCCCGCTACGCAATCGAAGAATGTATCGAAAGAGGCTTAACTTATAGTGTTCCACTAAAAGCAAAGCTAAAACTTTACTGTACCGATCCAGAACATGAGGATTTTGATACTGTGATTCAGGATGTATATCTTGGAACAGTTCCTTATATGACGGAAAAGGGTACTTTCGTGGTTAACGGAGCAGAACGTGTTGTTGTTTCTCAACTTCACCGTTCACCTGGTGTGTTCTTTGGACAAAGTGTACACGCTAACGGAACCAAGTTATATTCTGCCAGAATTATTCCATTTAAAGGTTCTTGGATTGAGTTTGCAACTGACATTAATAATGTCATGTTTGCTTACATAGATCGTAAGAAAAAACTTCCTGTAACTACATTGTTACGTGCAATTGGTTATGAAAGTGATAAAGAAATTTTAGAAATTTTTGATCTGGCTGATGAAATTAAAGTTTCTAAAACCGGACTCAAAAAAATTGTAGGTCGTAAACTTGCCGCCCGTGTTCTTAAGTCGTGGATTGAAGACTTTGTGGATGAAGATACAGGAGAGGTTGTATCTATTGAACGTAACGAGGTCATTATAGATCGTGAGACCATACTTGAACCAGAACATATAGAAGAAATTCTTGAGTCAGGTGCAAAGACTATTTTATTGCATAAAGAGGAGCAAAATCTTGCCGATTATGCAATTATTTATAATACTTTGCAGAAAGATCCTTGTAACTCTGAAAAAGAAGCAGTTCTTCACATTTATCGTCAGTTAAGGAATTCTGAGCCACCAGATGAGGCTACAGCCCGTGACGTAATTGATAAATTATTTTTCTCTGACAAGCGTTATGATTTAGGTGACGTTGGTAGATACCGTATCAATAAAAAATTAGGCCTAAATACGGCTAATGATACTAAGGTATTAACCAAGGAGGATATTATTGAAATTATCAAGTATTTAATAAAATTATTGAATGCACGTACTGATGTTGATGATATTGATCATCTTAGTAATCGTCGTGTTCGTACTGTTGGAGAACAACTTCATACTCAATTCGGTGTTGGTTTAGCCCGTATGGCCCGTACTATTCGTGAAAGAATGAATGTTCGTGACAATGAGGTGTTTACTCCAATTGATTTGATTAATTCAAAAACATTATCTTCTGTAATTAATTCCTTTTTTGGAACAAATGCTTTATCTCAATTCATGGATCAAACGAATCCATTGGCTGAGATAACACACAAAAGAAGAATGTCAGCACTTGGACCAGGTGGTCTTTCCCGCGAAAGAGCAGGTTTTGAGGTTCGAGATGTACACTATACTCATTATGGACGTTTATGTCCTATTGAAACTCCTGAGGGACCAAATATTGGTCTGATTTCGTCTTTGTGTGTTTACGCAAAGATTAATAATCTTGGATTTATTGAGACTCCATACCGTAAGGTTGTAGATGGAAAGGTTGATTTATCTCTTGAAGGAATAAATTATTTATCGGCGGAAGAAGAAGAAGGGTTAATAATTGCTCAGGCAAATGCACCTATAAATGATGATGGATCTTTTGTTAATGCAAAAGCAAAATCCCGTATGGATGGTGATTTCCCTTTTGAGGAAGTTCATAAGCTGAATTTGATGGACGTTGCTCCTAATCAAATTGCATCTATCGCAGCTTCTTTAATTCCATTCCTTGAGCATGATGATGCTAACCGTGCTTTGATGGGATCTAATATGATGCGTCAGGCTGTACCGGTTATTAATCCTGAATCACCTATTGTTGGAACAGGTTTAGAGGCGAATCTTGTAAGAGATTCAAGAACTCAGATTTGTGCCGAAGGGGATGGTGTAATTGAATTTGTTGATGCAACAAAAATTGTAATTGATTACGAACGTTCAGAGGAAGAGGTTTTTGTGAGTTTTGAAGGAAATAGTAAAACTTATTTACTTCCGAAATATGGCAAAACGAACCAAGGAACAACGATGGATCTTAAGCCGATTGTGGCTAAGGGCGATCGAGTTGTTGCTGGTCAGATTCTTACTCAGGGATATGCGACTCAATTAGGCGAACTTGCTTTAGGCCGTAATCTTAAAGTGGCATTTATGCCTTGGAAAGGTTACAACTATGAGGATGCGATTGTAATTTCGGAGCGAATTGTTAAGGATGATGTATTTACTTCGGTTCACGTTGATGAGTACACACTGGAAGTTCGTGATACTAAACGGGGTATGGAAGAGTTAACCTCTGATATTCCTAATGTTAGTGAAGAAGCAACACGAAATCTTGATGAGAATGGATTGATTCGTATTGGAGCTACAGTTGAGCCTGGAGATATATTAATTGGTAAGATTACTCCAAAAGGTGAGTCTGACCCTTCTCCGGAAGAAAAATTACTTCGTGCTATTTTTGGTGATAAGGCTGGTGATGTAAAAGATGCTTCATTGAAAGCTTCTCCTTCATTACGAGGTGTAATTATCAACAAGAAGTTGTTCTCTCGTTCAATGCGAGATCGTAAATCTAAACAATCCGATAAGCCGTTAATTGCTAAATTGGATGAAGAACTTGCTAATCAGATTCATGAGTTAAAAATTCGCTTGGTAGATAAATTGTTTGTTCTGGTAAATGGAAAAACATCTCAAGGGGTTAAGGATTACTTAAATGTTGATGTAATTACTAAGGGAGTTAAGTTTACTCAGAAGCTTTTGATGGATATCAACTACCTGGAAATTAATCCTAGTAAGTGGACTACCGATAAAGATAAGAACGATACAATTAAGAAATTACTGCACAATTACATCATTAAGTACAAAGAACTTCAGGGTGCTAATAAGCGTAAGAAATATAATGTTACCATTGGAGATGAAATGCCTGCTGGTATTATTCAGATGGCTAAAGTTTATGTAGCTAAGAAGCGTAAACTCCAAATTGGTGATAAAATGGCAGGTCGACATGGAAATAAAGGTATTGTGTCACGTGTAGTACGTGAAGAAGATATGCCTTTCCTTGAAGACGGAACTACGGTGGATATTTGTTTAAATCCATTAGGTGTGCCATCTCGTATGAACCTTGGTCAGGTGTTTGAAACTGTACTAGGTTGGGCAGGTAAAGAACTTGGATTGAAATTTGCTACTCCTATTTTTGACGGGGCAACTCTGGATGAAATAACTGAATATACTGATAGAGCTGGAGTTCCAGCCTTTGGTAAAGCTTATTTACACGATGGTGGTACCGGACTTAGATTTGACCAGCCGGCAACAGTAGGTATTATTTACATGCTGAAACTGGGTCACATGGTTGATGATAAGATGCATGCACGTTCTATCGGACCTTATTCATTGATTACCCAGCAACCTCTAGGAGGTAAGGCACAGTTTGGGGGTCAGCGTTTTGGAGAGATGGAGGTTTGGGCTCTGGAGGCCTTTGGTGCGGCTCATATCTTACAGGAAATCCTTACCGTTAAGTCGGATGATGTAGTGGGTAGAGCGAAAGCTTATGAAGCTATTGTTAAGGGTGATCCAATGCCTAGTCCTGGAATACCGGAATCTCTTAATGTATTATTACATGAACTAAGAGGTTTAGGGTTGAGCGTTAAATTAGTATAAGCCTTATTATAAAGCGAATGTTGGGTTTCCCGGCATTCGCCTTGCTTGAAACAAAATTGTTAATTTCCTAATTTTCAACATATGGCATTCAGAAGAGATAACAAAGTAAAGAGTAGTTTTACAAAAATCTCTATCAGTCTCGCTTCTCCGGAAGAGATCTTAGAAAGATCCAGCGGTGAAGTTTTAAAGCCTGAAACCATCAACTATCGTACTTATAAGCCAGAACGCGACGGATTATTCTGTGAAAGAATTTTCGGTCCTGTAAAAGATTATGAGTGCCATTGTGGTAAATACAAACGAATCCGATACAGAGGAATTGTTTGTGACCGATGTGGTGTTGAGGTAACCGAGAAAAAGGTTAGACGTGAGCGAATGGGACACATTCAATTGGTCGTACCTGTTGCCCACATTTGGTATTTTAAGTCGTTGCCAAATAAAATAGGTTACCTTTTAGGTTTACCTACTAAAAAGCTTGATTCTATTATTTACTACGAAAGATACGTAGTAATTAATGCCGGAATTAAAGCGGCTGACGGAATTAAATACCTTGATTTCCTTACAGAAGAGGAATATCTTGATATTATTGATGAACTACCTGCAGATCAACAGCATCTTGATGATGATGATCCAAATAAATTCATTGCTCAAATGGGTGCTAACGCTTTATTTAGCCTTTTAGCCCGTTTGGATCTAGACGCTCTTTCTTATGATTTGCGTCATAAAGCAAATACTGAAACTTCTCAGCAACGTAAAAATGAAGCTTTAAAAAGACTTCAGGTTACTGAGTCTTTCCGTGAATCACAAGGAGTAAATCGTCCTGAATGGATGATTGTTAAAGTTGTTCCTGTAATTCCACCGGAATTGCGTCCTTTGGTTCCATTGGATGGTGGTCGTTTTGCAACTTCCGATTTGAATGATTTGTACAGAAGAGTTATCATCCGTAACAATCGTTTAAAAAGACTTATTGAAATCAAGGCACCCGAAGTAATCCTTCGAAATGAGAAGCGTATGCTTCAGGAAGCTGTTGATTCATTATTTGATAATTCCCGTAAATCAAATGCAGTTAAGACTGAAAACAACCGTCCGCTTAAATCACTTTCAGATTCATTGAAAGGTAAGCAAGGTCGTTTCCGTCAAAACTTATTGGGTAAGCGTGTAGATTACTCTGCACGTTCGGTAATTGTTGTAGGACCTGATTTGAAAATGCACGAATGCGGTTTGCCTAAAGATATGGCGGCTGAGCTTTATAAGCCATTTGTTATTCGAAAATTGATCGAACGCGGTATCGTAAAAACAGTAAAGTCGGCGAAGAAGATTGTTGATCGTAAAGATCCTGTTGTTTGGGACATTCTGGAGAATGTACTAAAAGGGCATCCGGTTCTTCTTAACCGTGCTCCTACTCTTCACCGTTTAGGTATTCAATCATTTCAGCCTAAGCTGATTGAAGGGAAAGCAATTCGTTTGCATCCTTTAGCGTGTACTGGTTTTAATGCGGATTTTGATGGTGACCAGATGGCGGTTCATTTGCCTTTAGGTAATGAAGCTATTTTGGAAGCCCAAATGCTGATGTTGTGTTCTCACAATATTTTGAACCCTGCTAATGGTGCACCGGTAACTGTTCCATCTCAGGATATGGTACTTGGATTGTATTACATTACCAAGGCACGAAAAGGTGGTAAAGGGGAAGGATTAAGTTTTTACTCAGCAGAGGAAGCGATGATTGCTTACAATGAAAAAGCAGTTGATCTTCACAGTCAGATTAAAGTAAAAGTTAAAGATCTAAATGAGAACGATGAATTAGTTGATACAACAGTTGAAACAACCATCGGTAGAATCATTTTGAATGAAGCAACTCCTCTTGGAGCAGGTTTTATTAATCAATTGATTACTAAAAAAGCACTAAGAGATATTATTGGATTTATTTTCAAGAAATGTGGTGTACATGCTTGTGCCAACTTCCTTGATGATATTAAAGATCTGGGATATCTTAAAGCTTTTGAAGGTGGATTATCATTTAACCTTTCTGATGTTACGGTACCTGAAGAAAAAGAGGCTTTAGTAGCTGATGGTTATGCTCAGGTAGAAGAGGTGTTGAGTAATTACAACATGGGTTTCATTACGAATAATGAACGTTACAATCAGATTATTGATATTTGGACGCATGTTAATGCGAACCTTACTCAAACTTTGATGACTCAGTTGGCTGATGATAATCAGGGATTCAACTCTGTTTATATGATGCTTGACTCAGGAGCTCGTGGATCTAGAGAACAGATTCGTCAGCTTGGTGGTATGAGGGGATTGATGGCTAAGCCACAAAAATCAGGTGCTACAGGAGGTCAGATTATTGAAAATCCTATTCTTTCTAACTTTAAGGAAGGTTTGTCAGTTCTTGAGTACTTTATTTCAACTCACGGTGCTCGTAAAGGTTTGGCGGATACGGCTCTAAAAACTGCGGATGCTGGATACTTAACCCGTCGTTTGGTTGATGTAGCACAAGATGTTATTATCAATGAAGAGGATTGTGGAACCTTACGTGGTTTGACTACTTCTGCGATTATGAATCAAGAAGAAGTTGTAGCTTCATTAACTGAGAGAATTCTTGGACGGACTACAGTTCATGATATTTTCAATCCTATTTCAGGAGAATTAATAGTTGGGGCAGGCGTTGAAATTACTGAAGAGATTGCACAAGTAATTGAAAATTCTCCAATTGAAAAAGTTGAGATTCGTTCAGTTTTAACATGTGAATCTAAACGAGGTGCATGTGCGAAATGTTATGGGCGTAATTTAGCTACAGGTATAGCCGTTCAAAAAGGTGAAGCTGTTGGTGTTATTGCAGCTCAGTCTATTGGAGAACCGGGAACACAGCTTACGCTTCGTACTTTCCACGTTGGGGGTACAGCAGGTAACACTTCCGCAGAGAATTCTGTTGTATCTAAATACAATGGTTACGCTGTGTTTGATGAGTTACGTACTGTTGAGTATAAAAGTGAAGACAGTAAAAAGTACGATGTCGTTATCGGTCGTTTGGCTGAATTACGTATTGTTGATAGAAGTACCAATATTACATTAACAACACATACAATACCATACGGATCTAAATTGTACATTAAAGATGGTCAGGATGTTAAGATAGACGATCTTCTTTGTGAGTGGGATCCATACAATGCAATGATCATTACTGAGTTTTCAGGAAAAGTTTCATTTGATAATTTGATTGAAGGGATTACTTTCAGTCAGGAATCTGATGAGGCAACAGGTTTTGCTGAAAAAGTAGTAATAGAATCAAAAGATAAAACGAAAAATCCTGGGGTTAAGATTTTAAATTCCAAAGGGGATGTTTTAAAATCTTACAATTTACCAGTAGGTGCTCACGTTTCTGTTTCTGAAGGTGAAATGGTTTTGGCAGGTCAGTCGTTGGTTAAAATTCCAAGAGCTGTTGGTAAAGCTGGTGATATCACCGGTGGACTTCCAAGGGTGACTGAGTTGTTCGAGGCACGTAATCCTTCTAATCCTGCTGTAGTTTCAGAGGTTGACGGAGAGATTAGTTTTGGAAAAATTAAGCGTGGTAATCGTGAAGTTATCGTTACAACCAAAGGAGAAGATGTTAGAAAGTATTTAGTACCACTTTCAAGACAAATTCTTGTACAGGAGAACGATTATGTAAGAGCTGGAACTCCATTATCTGATGGTGCAACAACTCCTGCTGATATTCTTGCGATTAAAGGACCAACCAAAGTACAGGAATATATCGTGAATGAAGTTCAGGATGTATACCGTATGCAGGGTGTGAAGATTAACGACAAGCACTTTGAAATTATCGTTCGTCAGATGATGCGTAAGGTAATTATCGATGATCAGGGGGATACAAGATTCCTTGAAAAACAAATTATCGATAAAATGGCTATCATGGAAGAAAATGATGAAATTTTCGGTAAGAAAGTTGTTGTTGATGGAGGGGATTCTGAAGAATTGAAACCAGGAATGATTGTTACTTCCAGGAAACTGAGAGATGTTAACTCAGTATTGAGAAGAAGAGATTTGAAACTTGTTGACGCTCGTGATGCAATTCCTGCAACTTCTACTCAGATTCTGCAAGGTATTACCCGTGCTGCTCTTCAGACTAAGAGTTTTATCTCAGCTGCTTCTTTCCAGGAAACAACTAAAGTTCTTAATGAAGCTGCAATTAGCGGTAAAATTGATAATCTTGAAGGTTTGAAAGAGAATGTTATTTGTGGTCATCTTATTCCTGCAGGTACTGGTTTACGAGAGTACAGGGATATTGTTGTTGGCGCAAAAGCTGAATACGAAAAACTGTTAGATTCTAAGTCTAGAGAATATTAAGAGTTACTCTAAGTTATATAAAGGGTGTTTTCAATTTGAAAACACCCTTTTTGTTTATCTATTTAATCGGAATAGGGAATATTTTCATAATTTAGCAGGAAGACAAATTTTTTAATTATAAAAAACGATCATGAACGATAAAAAACAATCTAATCAAATAGATATTCAATTGAAGGAAGATGTTGCTCAGGGAACTTATTCAAACCTTGCCGTAATAACTCATTCCAGTTCAGAATTTGTTGTAGATTTTGTGAGAATCATGCCTGGAATTCCAAAAGCTGATGTTAAATCACGAATTATACTTACACCAGAACATGCAAAGAGACTGATGCTGGCTTTACAAGATAATATTCGAAAATTTGAATCGCTTCATGGAGCGATAAAAATTGAAGAAAACCACGGACCACAAGGTACTGTAATGCCTATGGGGTTTGGTCCTACAGGTGAGGCCTAGAAGTGATAAATTAATTTGAACCGGAAAACAGCTGCTGTTTTCCGGTTTTTGTCATTCGATTTGGCTTGTAGTAACACTAGTTGTTTTATTTTTTATTGATTTTTGATTGCTGTGAACAAGAAACCAGATAAATATTGAACTTGCTATGAATATTCCTAGCAGAATTCCTAATTGTGAGTCTATTGCAAGGCCTCCATTTTTGTTTGGTGCAACTAATAAATAGGTAAAGCATATTGCAGTCATAAATAAGGCTGGAATACTAAGGAGTAGATGATTTTTGCTTTTTTTAGCCAAATACACAGCAGCTGTCCATAACATAACCATAGAAAGAATTTGGTTGGATAAACCCAGATATTTCCAAATGGTAGAAAACTCAAGTTGAGACAGTATAAATCCAAGAGTGAATAGAGGTATCGATACTAATAATCTGTTTTTTATCGATTTTTGATTGTAGTTAAAGATATCAGCTATTGTAAGCCGGGCACTTCGAAATGCGGTGTCACCCGTTGTAATAGGGCAAGCAATTACTCCAATAATTGCAAATATTGCTCCCGTTTTTCCCAGCCAGGTATTGCATATTTCATTAACAATCCAGGCAGGATTGTGGCCGGAAGAGATTGTATAATTTAATTCACCGGTATTACCAAAGAAGTTCATGGCCGCAGTAGCCCAAATAATAGCAACGATTCCTTCTGCAATCATCGCTCCATAAAATACAGGTCGCCCAAAACTTTCCTTTTTCATACAGCGGGCCATCATTGGTGATTGGGTGGAATGAAATCCTGAAATGGCACCACAGGAAATTACGATAAACATCATTGGATATAGTATATTCTGTGTGGGATTTACATGAAGATTTTTTAATTCTCCAAATGATATCTCATTCAATATTAAAGCTCCTGTTGCACTTTTGAAAATCATTATACCAGCTATACTTACTGCCATCAGCAACAATGCGAATCCAAAAAGAGGATAAATTTTACCGATAATTTTATTAATTGGCAGTAGAGTAGCAAGAAGATAATATGCGAATATTCCATAAAGCCACCAGTTTAGACCACCTCCGGTAAAATCAGTGAGTAATCCTGCAGGACCGGTTACGAAAGCCACACCAACAAATAAGAGTAGTAAGATTGTGAAAATCCGTATAAAATTTTGAATGCCGGAGCCTAAATGTTTACCAACAATCTCAGGAAGGCTGGCTCCTTCGCTTCGAATGGAAAGCATACCTGAAAAATAATCATGGCTGGCTCCCATAAATATACATCCTAAAACAATCCAAATATATGCAATGGGTCCATACATGGCTCCTAAAATAGCTCCAAAAATTGGTCCCAAACCTGCAATGTTTAGAAATTGAATGGTAAACATTTTCCAGGTTGGCATGGGGATAAAATCAACACCGTCTTCCAGTCTAACAGCTGGAGTTTTAATTGTGTCATCAGCACCGAAAACTTGTTCGATAAATTTACCATAGAAAATGTATCCAAGTATTAATGCCAAGATTGCGCTTAAAAATGTAATCATGTTTTTTTAAACAAAATTAAAATGAAATACTATTTCATCGATAGTAAAGAGTCATAAGTTGTAAATTTTTTTTTCCGGATATCCGAAAGGCGGATTGACAAAAGAAATTTGGATTCGAAGAGTTTTGGTTCAAATTGGTAATGAAATGAAACGTTATCATTGGTAAAATATAAAAAAATGTTGAATTATTTGTCATCGTAATGTTTGTGATGTGTGCTTAATGGTTAATATATCAATGTGTTGCGACGATCCTAATTATCACTAAGACTTGTTTTTTTTTGACGAATAGCACCTGTTGTGTAACTCGCAATCTAGATTTGTTTTAAGTACTCTAATCTTTATATTTGCTAATCTCTGATTTTGAGAAATTCAATCATTTTGGAGCAAACCTGAATAAGGAAATATTAATTAGTGATTTAATGATTTATTTAACTTGGAGAATTACGTATAGGTAGTTTGAAAATAAGTTTTTGTATAAATCTGAATTAGTTACAGATATTAAAATAGATATTACAATGAAAGGATTAAAAATTGTTGTTCTTGCTAAGCAGGTTCCCGATACCAGAAATGTTGGGAAGGATGCTATGAAAGCTGATGGAACTGTGAATAGAGCTGTATTACCAGCTATCTTCAATCCTGAAGATTTAAATGCACTTGAGCAAGCGTTGCGTTTGAAAGATAAGTACCCTGGGACAGAAATTACACTTTTAACTATGGGACCTGGCAGAGCCGCCGAGATTATTCGTGAAGGTCTTTACCGTGGTGCTGATAATGGAATACTTTTATCGGATCGTGCTTTTGCGGGTTCTGATACATTGGCAACTTCTTATGCTCTTTCTTGTACCCTAAAAAAAATGGGTAAAATTGATATTATTATTGCAGGTCGTCAGGCAATCGATGGAGATACCGCTCAGGTAGGTCCTCAGGTAGCCGAGAAACTGGGATTTCCTCAAATTACTTATGCTGAAGAAGTGGTATCAGCAGAAAAAGGGAAAATTGTAATTAAACGCCGTTTAGAGCGTGGTGTTGAGACTGTAGAGGGAACTTTACCTATGGTGGTAACAGTAAACGCTTCAGCTCCTGAGTGTCGTCCGCGAAATGCTAAATATGTAATGAAATACAAGCATGCAAGAGCTGTTTCCGAAATGCAGAATGCTGATGAAGATTACATCTTGTTGCATAACAACCGCCCTTATCTGAATATTGGCGAATGGAGTGTAAACGATATCGAAACTAAAGCAGAAGAGCTTGGTTTAACTGGATCTCCTACAAAGGTAAAAGCTATTGAAAATGTAGTTTTTCAAGCTAAAGAGGCTAAAGTTCTTGAGCCAACTGATGCTGATATGGGTGAATTAATGAAAGAATTAATCGCTAACCATACCATCGGATAGCAGTTAACAAGGTTACAGTTACCGGTTTCCAGTCGTCAGTTATTTTTGCACTGTACACTGTTTACTGATTACTGTTCTCTGTAAAAGTGGAATTTAAAAATTTGAAACCGTGAACAACGTATTTGTATATTGTGAAATAGAAGAGGGACAGGTTGCAGATGTAAGCCTTGAACTTTTAACCAAAGGTCGAAAACTAGCTGACGATTTAAAATGTGAGTTGGAAGCTATCGTAATTGGAGCCGACCTTAAGGGTGTTGAGAAGCAGATTATGCCTTATGGTGTGGATACCGTTTGGATTGCCAGTGATAAGCGTTTGTATCCTTACACTACATTGCCTCACACATCAATTATTGTGAAATTATTCGGGGAAGAAAAACCGCAGATTGCCTTGATGGGTGCTACTAGCATTGGTCGTGATTTGGGACCTCGTGTCTCTTCAGCTCTACATTCAGGTTTAACTGCTGATTGTACCAGTTTGATTATTGGTGATCATGAAGACAAGAAGAACAACAAAGTATATAAGGATTTATTGTATCAGATTCGTCCTGCTTTTGGAGGAAATATTGTAGCTACAATTGTCAATCCTGACTGTCGTCCGCAGATGGCTACTGTTCGTGAAGGAGTCATGAAGAAAGAAATTCTTTCGGATGCTTACAAAGGAAAAGTGAAACAGCTCGATGTTGAGAAGTATGTAAATGCTGAAGATTTTATAGTGAAAGTTATTGAGCGTCATATGGAAGCTTCAAAAGTAAACATCAAAAATGCAGGTATTATTATCGCAGGTGGTTACGGTGTAGGTTCCAAAGATAACTTCGATAAACTGTATGAATTAGCTGATGTTATTGGTGCAGAAGTTGGTGCTTCTCGTGCTGCTGTTGATGCTGGTTATGCATCTCATGAGCGTCAAATTGGACAAACAGGTGTTACTGTTCGTCCTAAACTATATATTGCCTGCGGTATTTCGGGGCAGATTCAGCATACTGCAGGTATGGAGGAATCCTCAATGGTTATTGCAATTAATACTGATAAGAATGCACCAATAAACAATTTCGCCGATTATATTATTACCGGTGATATTGCTGATGTGATTCCAAAAATGATTAAGCAGTACAAAGAAAACACTAAGTAAGAAACCTATTTAAGGTAATGGTGTTCGCTAATCGCTTTAATTTTTAACAAAAAACATCCAAAGAAATGGCTAATTTCTATAATGATAATGATGATTTGAAGTTCCACTTGGATCATCCTTTAATGAAAAAAATTGTTGCTCTTAAAGAGCGCAACTTCGAAGATAAAGAAACATATGACTATGCTCCTCTTGATTTTGAGGATGCAATGGATTCTTACGATCGAACACTGGAAATTGTAGGTGAGATTTGTGGTGATATTATCGATCCAAATGCTGAAAGTGTTGATCAGGAAGGACCAAGAGTTGAAAACGATCGTGTAATTTATGCAAGAGGAACTCAAGAGAATCATGATGCTTTAACAAAAGCGGGTTTGATTGGAATGAGTTTGCCTCGTGAGTATGATGGTTTGAATTTCCCGTTGGTACCTTACGTAATGGCTGCGGAATTGGTATCTCGTGCAGATGCTGGTTTTGCTAATATTTGGGGTCTTCAGGATTGTGCTGAAACAATTCATGAATTTGCTTCAAAAGAGCAAAAAATGAATTATTTGCCGCGTTTTGCCAAAGGAGCAACTGCAGCTATGGATTTAACTGAGCCGGATGCAGGTTCCGATTTGCAGGCTGTTCAATTAAAAGCTACTTATAATGCCAAAGAAGATCAGTGGTATTTAGATGGTGTGAAACGATTTATTACCAATGGTGATGGTGAGGTTGCATTGGTTTTGGCTCGTTCTGAAGAAGGAACCAATGATGGTCGTGGTTTGTCTATGTTTATTTACGACAAAAAGCACATGGCTGTTAAAGTTCGTCGTATCGAGCACAAAATGGGTATTATCGGATCTCCTACTTGTGAGTTGGTATTTACTCATGCTCCTGCCGAATTGGTAGGAGACCGTAAAATGGGATTGATCAAATACGTAATGTCATTAATGAATGGCGCGCGTTTAGGTGTTGGTGCTCAATCGGTAGGTATTGCAGAAGCTGCATATCGTGAAGGTTTGGCATATGCTAAGGAACGCCGCCAGTTTGGCAAGGCAATTATTAAATTTCCAGCTGTTTACGAAATGTTGACCAATATGGAGGCGAAGTTGAATGCTTCCCGTTCCATGTTGTATGAAACATGTCGTATGGTTGATGTTTACAAGTGTTACTACCATATCTCTCAGGATCGGTCTTTGGATAAGGATGAGAGAAATGAGATGAAGAAGTACCAAAAAATTGCTGATGTACTGACTCCAATGTTGAAATTATTTGCATCGGAGTATTGTAATCAAATTGCTTACGATTCATTGCAGATTCATGCTGGTTCAGGTTACATGAAAGATTACCCAATTGAGCGTTTGGTGCGTGATGCCCGTATCACGAATATTTATGAAGGAACGTCTCAGTTGCAGGTTGTTGCAGCTGTTCGCGGAGTTACAACTGGTCAGTATCTGGCTCAGATCAAAGATTACGAAGCTTCTGATTTAAACCCACAATTGGAGTATATCAGAACCATGCTTAAAGGAATGACTGAGCAGTACGAAATGGCAGTAGCCAAGGTTAGTGAGATTAATGCAACAGCAGATCATAACGATTTTATGGATTTCCATGCTCGTCGTTTGGTTGAAATGGCTGGTTATATTATAATGGGATATCTTACTTTATTGGATACAACCCGTGATGATAAATACCATGAGTCATGTGAAGTTTATGTGAAAATGGGTAAGTCGGTTTGTGCTGGTCACCTTGATTACATTCAAAATTCAGATTTGAAAGACTTAGGTATTTTCAAAAAATAAAACCTAAACAAATTATAGATAGCGGAAGTTCCTTAAGTGGGAGCTTCCGTTTTTTTTGTGTTTATCTACGCGAAGTAAAAGAATTACCCGTATTTACAAAAGTGTTTCAATCATGTTAATTTTTCGTTAAGCCGAATTAACGTTTATTTAAAACATTTAAGAGTGTGACTTCTTAGAAAGGAATTAGTTTTGCCGTCAGTTATTAAGAAAATGTGTCGACTTAATTGCAAAAAAATTACATACTACTAAAACAAACCAAATGAAAAAATTATTAATTGGTGCTATAGCATTATTTTTAGGATTTACTGCCACAGCACAGGATAAGGCAGATTTTACGCCATCAGGAGAAGTGAATGGTAAAGTGTTCTTTAACTATCATTACGATATGACTAAAGGAACAGAAAAAGAAAGCAGCTTCGAAATTAAAAGAGCTTACTTCGGATACGATTACAATATTGCAAAAGGATTGAAGGCAAGTATTACACTTGATGTTGATAAAAATGACGGCGGTAGTGATTATACAGCATTTCTTAAGAAAGCTCAATTGGAGTGGAAAGCCTCTTCAGCAGTAAAAGTTTCTTTAGGTATGATTGGTACCGTTCAGTTTTCAGATCAGGAAAGTTTTTGGGGATATCGTTACATCATGAAATCATTTAATGATGAATATGGTTTTGGATCGAGCGCTGACCTGGGGATTAAAGCAAATTTTAAATTAAGTGATTCTTTTTCTGCAAATGCATTTGTTATTAATGGTGAAGGATATAAGAAAGTGCAGGACGATGATGGAAAACAAAGAGTGGGAGCAAGTCTGATTTATCAGAATAAGGGTTTGATTGCAAAAGTATATGGTGATGTAAATTCAGCCAAGACAACAGTTGCCGGAGGAACAGAAAAAGATGTTACCGCTTCGGCTTTAGCAACATTTATTGGATATAAATTTTCAGATAAATTTAGATTAGCTGCAGAATATAACTTGTTGACCAATGGAACTAAGTATTCAAAGGTTTCAGATAATCATGATTTAGAAGGTATGTCGTTTTATTCAACCTATACTTTTGATAAGAAATGGGAAGTATTTGGAAGATATGATTACCTAACTTCTAATACTTTGGAGGGAGAAACTGAAAAATGGAATCTTTCTAATAATGGTAACGCTATTACAGCAGGTGTTCAGTATGCGCCGGTAAAAGGTGTTAAAATGGCTCTAAACTATCAGGGATTTATGAAAAAGGATTCTGCTTCGGAAGACAACTCAATGGTATATGTAAATTTGGAGTTCAAATTCTAAGAGAAGAGATAGATATTATGATATTGAAAGACTGCCCTTGGGTGGTCTTTTTTGTGTTGATTTAAACTCATCAGGTATTATTTATTATTAGTCTAATAAATCTATTTGTTAAATTTACATTCTGAAAAAACACTGTACTAATCTTTACCAATACCTAAAATGAAAAAACACTATTTATTAATTTTTTGCCTGTTGTTTGTTTCAGGGCGTTTGTTTTCACAGGATGTTAATGATTTAAAGTTAAGAGTCGAAAAAGGATCCATACAAATGGCCACTGATGACGGACAGTTTAAATTTGGAATAGGAGGTCGTATATTTATGGATGCTGCAGCTTATTTTGATGATAAAACAGATTTGGGAAGTGGAAGTGAAATTCGGGATGCTCGTTTGCTTTTTAAGGCTACTGTTTGGAAAAACTGGGATGCAAAAATAAACATTGGTTTCGATGGAGGCAATGCTTCTCTTAAGGATGTATTTCTGCAATACAATATCAACACGAATAGTTTTTTTAGAGCAGGACATTTTCTGGAACCATTTGGAATCGAACAAACAGAGAGTTCCAAAACAATTAAGTTTATGAATTTTTCAAGTACTGTTGAAGCATTCAGGCCGGGGCGAAATTTAGGTGTTTCGTATGACAGATGGGGCAAAAATTATTATTGGGCTCTTGGATTGTTTGGAAGCGATACGGATAATTGGTCGGAAGGTGATGAAGGTTTTGGTTTGACTTCCAGATTCGTATTTGCTCCTGTAAATGAAGATGGAACTATTTTTCATATCGGGATTTCGGGTAGCTATCGCAGTACAGATGAGGATGAATATTTAGGACGTGGGTATAATAAAACTGTAAAGTATAAATCGAGGGGTGCAACTCATATCGAAAGACGATCTTTTATTGATGCGGAAATTGAGCACGCTAAGGATCAATTCAAATATGGAATTGAATTGATTACATCTGGCGGACCTGTTGTTTTACAAGCTGAGTATATTAAAACTAAAGTGAATATTGATATGCCTGAATCGTGGGGAAATTATAATTTTATAGAAGAGTATAAGGCAAATGGTTATTATGCGCAATTGGGTTGGCTCATAAAAGGTGGTAATTATAAGTACAAAATGAAATCTGCTCGTTTGGCAAACCCAAAGCCAGGATCTATAGAATTACTTGCGCGTTATAATAAAACCAATTTAAATGATTCGGATTCGAATATCATGGGAGGAGAGCAAAAGGATATTTCTTTAGGATGTACTTGGTATGTAAATCACAATGTGTTGATGAAATTAAATTTTACGAATGTTGATTTAGATGAGAACGCATTGAATGGAGAAGAGAATTTTAATATGATTCAAACTCGCCTGCAGTTTTCATTCTAAACAAAGTTATTTCGAATTCTTAAGAACAAAAGCATAAGCCTGATTCACAATCAGGTTTTTTTGTTTCTTCATCCGGTTAAAGCTTGGTAAGATTTTATATGTTTTTTATTTGCTTTCTGGTTGTCATACCAATTTAATTTCAAAATAGACTTTAATTAAAATGAATTAATTTTTAGCTGTATCGAGGCAAAAAAGTAAAGCACAGCCATGTTACGATGCATCTTTTTTAACGAAGATATAGCTGAAAAGAAACATTTTATAAGGCATGTTTTGATGTTAATTTGGTATTATATAGCCTGTCTTTAATTTGTTTCGGAAGGACTTACCATGTTGGAATAATCTCTCTTTGTATGTGAAAATATCCTTGTCATGGACGTTTCATATTATCTATATATCTTTGCCGTATGGACAAAGAAAAAGCTGAGGAAGAAAAGCTGTTTATTCGCAAGATTTTCATTGATGAAATTGGTCGATTGCAAAAAGAAGGATTTTATTTCTTCTCATTTATAATGATGGGGCAGGCAATAGAGGCATTGGGATGTTTCCTGGATGATAAGCCTTTAAAAGCCAAAGCTCAATCCTCCAAGCGTTTTTCAAAATCTTTGAATATATTAATGGGGAACGATTACCGTGCTGTGAATAATGATCACTGGCTGTACGATAAGCTGCGCAATCAGTTAACACACTCTTTTGTTCCAAGCAAATCGTTACTGCTTTGTTCGCGTAAAAATCAACCCGAAGGAGTTGAGCACCTGGAGCAATTAAACGATAGACTGGTTTTGGTTGCCGAAGATATGTATGAGGATTTAGTGAATGGTTGTGAAAAGCTGTTTGGTATGATTGACAGGGGAAAAGTGCCCTTGAAACGTATTGCTGCATCACCGGAGGAATTGGGCATAATATAAAATCAGAAAAATGATTCAAAAAGTAGTAATGATTGGTGCAGGTAATTTGGCAACACAGCTATCTCTTGCTCTTCATGAACATGGAATTGAGATTTTGCAGGTTTACAGTAAAACTGTTGAATCTGCGAAAGCTTTGGCCGGGAAATTGGACTGTTCGTTTACTATATCAGTAAAGAAAATAGAAAAGAATGCTGACTTGTATGTTTTTGCTGTAAGCGATAAGGCTTTACCGTCTGTATTTGATGAAATTTTGGTTCCCATAGGAAATGTTGTTCATACTGCGGGCAGTTTACCTGCGGATATTTTTGAGAACTATGCTGAAAATTATGGGGTTTTTTACCCTCTGCAGACTTTCTCGAAGGAGCGTAAGGTCGAATTTTCAAACATACCTATTTGTATTGAGTCAAATAGTTTGAAATTACGAACAGATTTAATTGAGCTTGCCGGACAGATATCAAAAAGTGTTCATCTAATTAATTCGGAACAGCGGAAACAACTCCATTTGGCAGCGGTTTTTACTTGTAATTTCACCAATCATATGTATAGCATCGGACAAAAATTACTGGCAGAAAAAGATGTTGATTATGAATTGTTAAAACCTTTAATTCTTGAGACAGCTCAAAAGGCTTTGCAATTAGATCCGGTATCTGCACAAACAGGACCTGCAGTGCGTTTCGATGAGGAGATAATGAATTCGCACGAGAAGGCGCTAAAACATTCTCCGGTGTTTCAAAAATTGTATAGATTTGTGAGCGAAAGCATCTATAAGATGCACAAAGGGAAATAAATTTGTTGTATTTGGAAGAAGAAAATGGGAAGTAGAATCGAATGTTTTTCTCACATCTCATATCTTGTTTCTCAATTTTAAATAAAATGGCGTTTTTTAAGGAAGATTTAATGAAAGTTTCTGCATTCATTTTTGATGTGGATGGTGTTCTTTCCAATGAGTGTATTGTTATCGATTCATCGGGAGAAATGTTGCGCACGGCAAACACAAAAGATGGATATGCTATTCAGTATGCAGTAAAAAAAGGCTATCCGGTTGCAATTATAACCGGTGGTGTTTCCGATGCTGTCGAAAAACGTTACAAAGGTCTTGGAGTTGCAGACATTTACATGGGATCGAAAAATAAGATTAAAGATTTTGAAGATTTTATTGCGAAATATGATTTGAATCCTGATCATATAATGTATATGGGCGATGATTTACCTGATTATGAGGTGATGAAAAGAATCGGAGTGCCGACTTGTCCGTGTAATGCTGTGGAGCAAATAAAGGCTATTTCCAACTATATTTCGGATAAAGAGGGCGGTTACGGTTGTGTTCGTGACGTAATTGAACAAGTATTACGCGCACATAGTAAATGGCTCGAAGCCGATACAAATATCCAAAGTATATAAAAGCAACCTTAACCCAAACAGCCCAATGAACAGTTATCTGAAATTGATCCGATTACCCAATCTGATTATTATTGCACTGACCCAATATGTGATGCGCTATTTTATTATTCAACCTATTTTGGGAATTAATAGAATTAAGCTTCAATTAGCCGATTTGGATTTTGCAATATTGGTTTTTGCAACTGTTTGTATGGCTGCGGCAGGCTACGTTATTAATGATTATTTTGATACGAAAGCAGATCGAATCAATAAGAAAGATGTTATTGTAGGTAGAAAAGTTACGCGAAGAGTGGCCCTTTTTCTGCAACAGATAATTGCTGCAATATCTGTTTTACTGGGAGGGTATGTGTCTTATAAAATTGGTCACTGGCAATTTGTGTTCATCTTTTTTATGGGAGGAGGCTTGCTTTGGTTTTATTCAACATCTTACAAATATAACTTTTTATTGGGTAGCTTTTTAATTGCTTTTATTGTTGCCATTATTCCTTTTTTGGTTGTTATTTACGAGATTCCTCCGCTTATGAAAACTTATGCGGAAGTGTTAGTTGCCTCAAAAACCAATTTTAATTATCTATTGTATTGGGTAGGAGCCTTTTCTTTTTTCTCCTTTGTTGGTGTTCTAATTGCACAATTCATCAGAGATTTACTTTCCATAAAAGGGGATCGGGAAATTAACCGCAAAAGCCTGCCTATTGTAGTTGGTTTAAAGTGGTCTAAAATTATAATTATACTGCTTATACTATTTTTATCCGTATCTGTTTTTGGAGTTTGGTATCAATTTTTAAATGCTCCAATGGATCAGATTACACCTTGGTATTTTGGTATTTTGATCGTTTTGCCATTATTTTTATTGGCTTATCGGGTTTATCAGTTTTCGGAAGGAGACAAATTTAAGACTGGAATTTTTCTAATACGATTTGCCATTCTTGCTGGTATTTCCTATGCTTTTGTGGTAAACTATGTTATCAATCACACAAATTTTTAAGCATGCTGAATAATCTCAAAGATTATCAATTAATATTAGCCTCTCAATCGCCTCGAAGACACCAAATGTTGAAGGAATTGGGTTTGATTTTTGAAATAAGAACAAAAGAAGTAGAGGAGATTTATCCTGAAGGATTAATACCAGATCAAATTCCGGTTTACCTGGCCGAATTAAAAGCAAAAGCATTCGGGGCGGATTTTAAATCCAATGAGTTGGTGATCACAGCAGACACAATTGTTTGTGTTGATGATTGGATTCTTGGAAAACCAAACGACAGAGATGATGCTGTTAAAATGCTTAATGCATTGTCCGGCAGATCGCACCAGGTAATAAGTGGAGTTTGCCTAATGAGTAAAGACAAGAAAATAAGCTTTTCTACAACTACTAATGTTCATTTTAAAGCCTTGTCGGAAGAAGAGATTGATTATTACATAGATAATTACAAACCTTTCGATAAAGCGGGTGCATATGGAATTCAGGAATGGATTGGTTTTATTGGGATTGACGGCATTGAAGGATCTTATTTTAATGTAGTAGGTTTACCTATTCAACGCTTGTATCAGGAATTGTTAAAATTTTAAACAGCACAACTATTACGAATTACGAAATTTAAATTACGAATGAAAAAAGATAATATCGTACAACAAAAAAGTTATCAATTTGCAGTTCGAATAGTGAAAACCTGTAAGTATTTACAACAAGAAAAAAAGGAATATATATTATCCAAACAGTTGTTACGATCCGGAACTTCAATTGGAGCTAATATTGAAGAAGCAATTGGAGGACAAAGTGAGAAAGATTTTTTTGCCAAGCTAACAATATCGTATAAAGAAGCAAGAGAAACACATTATTGGATCAGATTGCTTGGTGATACGGGTTATCTTACAAAAGAAGAATGTCAAAGTCTTCTAAGTGATACTGATGAATTGCTTAGAATAATTGGAAGCATCCAGAAAACGATAAGGGTACGTAATTCGTAATTGAAAATTCGTCATTAATAAACAACAACACAAAATATATTTATCATGATTAAAAAATTAAGTCTACTTCTCATGGCAGTTTTACTGTTTATGGGAACTCAGGTAAAAGCAGATGAGGGGATGTGGATTCCTATGCTTTTGGAAAAATACAATATCGAAGACATGCAAAAAGCCGGATTTAAGCTTTCTGCAGCTGATATTTATGATATTAATAAGGCATGTTTGAAAGATGCAGTAGTTGGTCTGGGACGTGAAGGAAGTCCGTTTCATCACTTCTGTACCGGAGAGCTGATCTCTGATAAAGGACTGATTGTAACAAATCATCACTGCGGTTACGGAGCCATTCAAGCTCATTCTACTTTAGAGCACGACTATTTAAAAGATGGTTTTTGGGCCATGAGTCAAGACGAAGAATTAGTTAATGAAGGAATAACAGCTTCATTTTTAATTCGTATGGAAGATGTAACTGAGCAGGTTTTGGATAGTATTACCGATGATACCAAGGAGGAAGTTCGTCAGAAAATGATTGCCAGGCATATTAAGAAAATTCAGGATGCAACAGAAAAAGATTCGGACTATCGTGCGAGTGTTAAAGCCTTTTTTAATGGGAATCAATATTTTCTATCGGTATATGAGATATATAAAGATGTACGTTTGGTAGGTGCTCCTCCATCAGCAATTGGGAAATTTGGCGGTGATACAGATAACTGGATGTGGCCTCGTCATACGGGTGATTTTTCGATGTTTCGGATTTATGCCAACAAAGACAATAAGCCTGCTTCTTATTCAAAGGAGAATGTTCCAATGAAACCAAAACAGTCATTCAAAATTTCTCTTAAAGGTGTACATGAAGGTGATTTTACGATGGTTTTTGGATATCCGGGAACTACAACAGAATACCTAACATCTGATGCATTGGATTTAATGACAAAGGTTGATAATCCAAATAAAATCAAAATCAGAACAAAGAAATTGGATTTGATGAGAGCAGATATGGATGCTTCACCAATGGTTCGAATTCAATATTCAGCAAAATATGCAGGTGTTGCCAATTCATGGAAAAGATGGCAGGGGGAAATTACAGGACTAAAGCGATTGAATGCAATTGCCAAGAAAAAAGAATTGGAAGAAAAATTTGAAATCTGGGCAAATAGCAGTGACGATTTGAAGAAAAAATATGCTGGAATTGTAGCAGAAATGGGAGCCTTGTACAAAGAGTTGACTCCAATTAGTCTGGCCCGCGATTATGCCATTGAGGCTGGTATTCGTGGCTCAGAAGCTGTGACTTTTGCTGTTAAATTTAAGAAACTGGCAAGTCTGGCCAAAAAAGATCAGGATCAGCTTGTTGGTCTTGTTGCTGAATTGAAAAAGTCGAGCGAAGAGTTTTTCAAGAATTATAACAATCCAACTGATAAAAAGCTTTTGGCTGCTTTGCTGAAAATGTATAGCGAGAATCTGACCGATGAGTATCTGCCTAAAGAGATCGTAAATATCCGGGAGAAATACAATGGCGATTTCGAAGCTTATGCAGAGAAAGCAATGTCTAAATCGGTATTTGCTGACGAGAATAAATTGAATAATTTACTGGATAATTATAAATTATCATTTGGTAAGCGTTTGACTAAAGATCCTATTTTTGTTTTAGCAAACAGCATTTACTTCTTTTACGAATCGGAAATTTATCCGGTTTACAGCAAAATCATTAAAAAAACGACAAAGCTGCAACGCACCTATATGGCAGGTTTAATGGAAATGCAAAAAGATAGAACATTTTATCCTGATGCTAACTCTACATTCAGAGTTCATTATGGAAAAGTAGCAGGATACAAAGCCCGAAACGCTGTAACTTACGATTATTATACCACATTGGATGGAATTATTGAGAAAGACAATCCTGAGATTTTTGATTATGATGTTCCTCAAAAGCTAAGAGACCTTTATCATGCAAAAGATTTTGGAAATTACGCAAATGCAAAGGGCGAAATGCCGGTTTGTTTTGCAGCAACCAATCATACCACCGGAGGAAATTCGGGCAGTCCGGTTTTAAATGCCAATGGTGAGTTAATCGGTTTGAATTTTGACCGCGCTTGGGAAGGCGTAATGTCTGATTTAATGTACGATCCTGAGATTTGCAGAAACGTATCACTGGATATTCGCTACGTATTATTTCTTGTCGATAAATTTGCCGGAGCAGGATATTTATTGGATGAGATGAATATTGTGGAGTAATTATTTCCTGAGGGATACAAGAAAAATGTATTTCTCTTGTTATTTTATAAGAATTTCCTTGTACAATACAAAGGGGTTTCCTTGCATTAGGGAGCCCCTTTCCCTTGTACAAGGAAGAGGTTGAGCGCAGTGCAAGGGAAGTCTTGAGCCTGGTGCAAGGGAAAACTTGAGCGCAGTGCAAGAAAAAAAATAATCGTCGCAGTAGAAAAATATTTGTGACAATACCAAGAGTATAACAAACAAAATAAAAGAGATTGCTCCAACAAAAAGTTCTATTTTATTGTGATACTGTACTTTTAAAATGGCCTCTTTTTTATTAGTCAGAATTCAAGTTTCGGAAATGAAATAAAAGGGGCATATCTGCAATGTATTTTATTAATTACAAGGCAAATAGTAGTCTTTCAATGGATTAATAAATAGGATCGGATTATCTTCTTTTTTGAGGATGCTTTTTAGCTGACTGGGGCCGGACCAGGACGCAATCCAGCCAGGATTACGATTCGACATGAGTACAATTAAATCTGAATTTAGATTTTTTGAAAATTGAATTGCCTTCCGGTTGATGTTTCTGCTTTTGCACTCCGTTTTAACAATTTTGTATTCGAACTTAAACTGTTCAAACATTTTTTTAGTGAAGAGCAATGTAGCCTTTATGGTGCGATGATAAGCTTCGGATTTTTCATTGGGAGCAATCAGATGAATGATTGCATTGTTGAATCTTCCAAAATAACTGGCCCAGATCATTTTCTCTTTACTTTCTTTTTTGTAATCTATGGGAACGATTATATTCTTGTATTCACAATCTGTATTTGTTTGCTCTGTTACCAGTATAGAGGGAATTTTTGCTTTCAGTATCCATTTGAAAATGGCATTTCGGTTCAGAAAATGAGTTAGTGATCCTATAGGGAATTGTGTTACAATAAAAATTGCATCCAATTCTTGAATGCTGAGATTGGGTTCCCGCTTGCTGTTTTTTAGTTCTATTATTTTGTATGGGATTGACTGAAGATTGAATTTTTCAATCTGATAATGACTTATGGAGGGATGAGTTTTCCCCTTTAGTGTAGGGAAATTAGCAAAGGCTGCTTCCGCTTTAAAAAGTTTTGCCAAAGTGAAAGCATGTTTAATCGCGGCGTCAGAGCATTCAGGATCTTGAATTAAAACGAGTATATGTTGCTTCTTAATGCTCATTAAATAGAGAAAAAAATAAGTAATTGAGTTCTTGTATTCTGCACTTGTATGCGAATATAACCAAAAAAAACTTGTCAGTTTGATTCTAAGACCTACAAGAATTTTGAACAATGGTATTGACATAAAATGCTTGCTGATTTATGATTGTATTGAAGTGTTGAAATTGAAATTTATCAAGATCTGTTTTGTCATTATGAAGTTATTTAGATTTAATATGTATTTTATTTTTTTGTGTCTATTCCGTTATATATCATTTATTAATCCTACTCAAATACTTATCTTAGCACAGTCGGAATAGAATAAATGATAAACATAAGTTAGTACTGCGATATGGTGAAAGTGGCTGATCTGGTTGATAAACTTAATGCAAGTGTTATTTGTGGAAAAGATGATCTGAATCAGGACATAAGTTTTGGTTTTGCATCAGACTTAATGAGTGATGTACTAACTTTAGATACAGATAACCTGCTCTTAATAACAGGGTTAAATAATCTTCAGACAATTAGGACATCGGAAATGTCTGACATTTCTTACATTTTATTTGTGAGGGATAAGAAGGTCTCACAGGAAATGAAAGACTTGGCTTGTGAGAATAATATTACGCTGATTGAATGCAGTTATTCAATGTTTAAAGCATGTTCTATTTTGTGTGAAATGGGTTTAGAACCAGTATATTAAAGGGGATGGTATTTACATTTTGTATTGAGGGTGGCAATTTTTCTAAAGCAGGATCAGCTTCCAGTGAAGTGAAAAAAATATTGAAGCAGTTGAATGTTGATTCGAAGATAATTAAACGAACTGTGGTTTCATTGTATGAGGCTGAAGTAAACGTGGTCGCACACGCTTTCGACGGAGACATGATTGTGGAAATATTTCCGGATAAAATAGCAGTGAGAATTGAAGATAAAGGACCAGGGATACCTGATATTGATAAGGCAATGGAAAAAGGCTTTTCAACAGCAACTCCTAAAGTCCGGGAAATGGGTTTTGGTGCCGGTATGGGATTGCCGAATATAAAAAAGAATTCAGATGAAATGAATATTAGTAGTAAAGTTAATGTTGGAACAAAATTAGAAATCGTTAACTATCTGAAATAAAAAGAAGATGGAGAAGGCTCATTTTTATCATGCTCTTAAAGTGGTTGAGAAGGCTTGCATTGGTTGTACGCATTGTATGAATGTGTGTCCAACTTCGGCAATCCGTGTAAAAAATGGAATTGCTGATATTAATAAAAATGCCTGTGTTGATTGTGGCGAGTGTTTAAATTCGTGTCCGGTTAATGCAATTATCGTTGAGCAGGATGACTTTTCTCAAATTTTCCATTATAAACAACGGGTTGCTCTTCTTCCAACCGTTCTTTTAGGGCAATTCCCTGATGACATTTCCGAAAAGCAAATCTACTCTGTTATCCTTGAGTTAGGTTTTACTCATGTATATGAGGTGGACGAAACTGCTGATATTCTTACGGAAGTTACTAAAACTTACATGCAGAAGCATCATCAGGAACGTCCGTTTATTTCCAGCTTTTGTCCTGCAATCGTTCGCTTAATTCAGGTTAAGTTTCCTGCCTTGGTTGAGCATATTATTCACTTAAAGCCGGTTATTGATATTTCAGCAATATTTTATCGTGAAAAACTAAAAAATGAAGGGTTTAGTGATGATGAAGTGGGGATTTTCTACGTGACTCCATGTGCGGCAAAAATAGCGGCAGTGAAAAGTCCTGTTGGTGAAGATAAATCTTTTATAGATGGTGTTATCAATATGGATTTCATATACAATAAAGTATTGCTCAGTATTAAGCAAAACAAATCGAAAGAGCTAAAATATGAGTTGAACAAACACATATCCAGAAGAAGCATTGGCTGGACATTAACCAATGGAGAAGCATCACAATATTCCGGCAGATGCTTGGCTATAGATGAAATTCATAATGTGATTGAGGTGTTGGAGAAGCTGGAAAATGAGGAGATAACTGATGTTGATTTCGTGGAACTACGGGCTTGCGACCATTCTTGTGCAGGTGGTGTTTTAACTACAGAAAATAGATTTTTAGCCATAGAGAGATTACGGAAAAGAGCAGATTGGTATCATCGCAATAAACCGATAATACTTGAGCCGAAGGAAATTGAAGAGTATAGACCATATTTGTTGGAGAACATTTCCATTAAGAGCATTGAACCCCGCTCAATTTTAAGTTTGGATACTGATATGATGGAGGCGATGAAAAAAATGGAGAAGATCAATCGCATTCTAAAAGTTTTACCAAGTATCGATTGTGGTGCTTGTGGTGCTCCGCGTTGTCAGGCTTTAGCAGAGGATGTGGTACAAGGGAAAGCCAAGATGACACAATGTGTTTTTTTACAGAAGATGCTGACAAAAGAAGGTTTGATTACTCCTCAGGAGTCTTTTGATATCTCAGAAAATACCTGGGGGGTAAAAAGATTCGAAAAGAAAAACATAAACGATCATTAAATGATGAAAGTACAAGACATAGTTGATAAGCTGGGATTAAAAGTGTGCAGTGGATCTGCGGGTTTGAATCGCGAAATTGAAGGAGGATATACTTCTGATCTTTTAAGTGATGTGATGGGAAACGCAGATGAAAATCAGGTTTGGGTTACTTTGCAAACTCATAAAAATATCATGGCAATTGCCTCTTTAAAGGAGTTGGCGGCAATAATTCTTGTGAAAGGATACGAACCGGAAACTGATGCTGCTGAACAAAGTAATTTAGAGGGAATCCCTATTCTTTCATCAGAGGAGGAGGCTTTTGAATTAACTGGGAAATTGTTTGAGATGTTGAAGAAGTAAATGAATTGAAATGAAAGTTTTTCGAGCTGATTTGCATACTCATACTGTCCTGTCTCCATGTGGAGATTTGGAAATGAGTCCTGTGAATATCGTTCGGATTGCAAAAGAACGTGGTGTTGACATTTTAGGAATAACAGACCACAATTCAACCTTGCATGCAGCATTAATCAGGCAGTTGGCAGAAAAAGAAGGAATTATGGTGATGATGGGAGCAGAGGTTACCACCAAAGAAGAAGTTCATTGTTTGTGCTTTTTTGAAACTGAGCACTTGCTTTCTGATTTTCAAATTTACCTTGATCAACATTTGCCTAAGATTCCAAATGATACAAAATACTTTGGATATCAGGTTGTGGTGAATGAAGAGGAAGAGATTGTACAGGAAATAGAAAATTTGTTGATATCAGGCTTGAATCAGGGAATCAATGAGGTGGAACAAAAAGTTCATGAACTTCAAGGTTTGTTTATTCCAGCTCATATCAATAAAGCACAAAATAGTATTATTAGTCAACTGGGTTTTTTGCCGCCGGATTTAAAAGTGGATGCTTTGGAAATTTCAATGCATATCACGAAAGATGAGTTTTTAAGTAAGAATAAATATCTGAAAGGCTATACTTTTATCCAAAGTTCCGATGCGCATTATGTCGATAATATTGGTAATGTTTGCACGAATTTCTTTATGGAAGAGTTGAGTTTTGCAGAAATAAGGAAGGCTTTGAGCTTGAAAGATGGTCGGAAAATTGAATTAGAGAAGGAATGAAAGACTTGTCATTGCATATACTGGATATCATCCAAAATTCGGTGAGAGCTGAAGCGTCCAATGTTGAGTTGGAGATCAGGGAGGATTTGGAAAAAGACATCTATTCAATTTTAATTAAAGATGATGGATGTGGAATGTCGGATGAAGTTCTGAGCAAAGTATTGGATCCCTTTTTCACTACCCGAACCACACGTAAAGTTGGATTGGGTTTATCGCTGTTAAAGCAAAGTGCGGAGCAAACAGGAGGTAAGTTGGAAATTCATTCTAAAGAGGGAGTTGGAACAGAACTTCAGGTTTTGTTTTCTCATAAAAATATTGACAGACCCGTGATCGGGGATATTGCCGGAGTTATAGTGTTGTTGGTGAGTGCAAATCCAAATATGGATTTTGTATATAAGCATCATACAATGAAGGGCGAATATATTTTTGACACAAAAGAAGTAAAAGAAATACTGGAAGATGTTTCGGTAACAGATCCAAATATTATGCAGTATTTGAAGGAATTAATAAACGAGAACCTAAACACAATAATATAAATTTTAACCTTTAATAATTTGAGATTATGGCAAAAGTTAAATCCCTTGCAGATCTGAAGAGAATGAAAGAAGAGCTTCAGTCGAAGATGGATCTTAGGGAGAAAAGCAACGATCCGGAAGGCCTTGTGCAGATTAAAGTTGCAATGGCTACATGCGGAATTGCCTCAGGAGCTAAAGAGGTAATGGAATTCCTTATTGAAGAAACAGCAAAAAGAGGAATTCGGACTGTAGTTACCCAAACCGGATGTATGGGATATTGCTATGCAGAACCTACAATTGAGGTTCAGATTCCTGGGAAAGAGCCCATCGTTTTTGGCGATGTAGATATTAAAAAAGCTGACCAAATTGTTGAAAAATACATTAAAAATGGTGAATTGGTCGACGGAATAATACCTGTAAACTACAAAACTCTAGACTAAATCTAAACGAAACAACAATTATGGAAAAGTACAAAATGCATATTCTTATTTGTGGAGGTACCGGCTGCCGGGCTTCTGCCAGTGAGGCTATTCAAAATAATTTGCAAGATGCAATTAAAGCCAAAGGACTTGAAGATGAAGTACAGGTTGTAATGACCGGTTGCTTCGGATTTTGTGAAAAAGGCCCTATTGTGAAAATTCTTCCGGATAATACTTTCTATGTGGAAGTAAAACCTGAAGATGCAGAAGAGCTGATTGAAGAGCATATTATTAAAGGTCGTAAGGTGATGAGATTGCTTTATGTTGATCCTGAGAATAAAGAAACGATTAGTGATTCGAAACACATGGGATTTTATAAAAAGCAAATTCGAATTGCGCTTCGGAATTGTGGATTTATTAATCCTGAAAATGTTGATGAATACATTGCCAGAGATGGATATGCAGCCTTAGGTAAGTGTTTGGCTGAAATGACTCCGCAGACGGTAATCGATGAGATTAAGGAATCAGGATTACGCGGACGAGGAGGAGGAGGATTCCCAACTGGTTTAAAATGGGAATTTGCAGCAAAAAATGAAGCTGATCAAAAATATGTAGTTTGTAATGCTGACGAGGGAGACCCCGGAGCGTTTATGGATCGTTCTATTCTGGAAGGTGATCCGCACTCAGTTTTGGAGGCTATGGCTATTTGCGGATACACCATGGGAGCCGATAAAGGTGTGATTTATATTCGTGCTGAGTATCCTTTGGCGATTACCCGATTAAAAGTTGCGATTAAGCAAGCTCGTGAATACGGTTTGTTAGGCAACGATATTTTAGGTTCCGGATTTAATTTCGATGTTGAAATGCGTTACGGAGCCGGAGCATTTGTTTGTGGTGAAGAAACTGCTCTGATTCACTCGATGGAAGGTCTTCGTGGTGAACCTACCGTTAAACCTCCGTTTCCTGCTGAATCGGGGTATAACGGAAAACCAACGAATGTAAATAATGTTGAAACCTTTGCAAATATTCCTGTTATCATTAACAAAGGAGCAAGTTGGTTCAATAAAATTGGAAGTGAAAAATCAAAAGGTACCAAAGTATTCGCATTGGCCGGAAAAATCAACAATGTAGGTTTAATTGAAGTGCCAATGGGAACTACTCTTCGCGAAGTAATTTACGAAATCGGCGGAGGTATTAAAGATGGTAAAAAATTCAAGGCTGTTCAGACAGGTGGTCCTTCAGGAGGATGTTTAACAGAAAAACATTTAGATACTCCTATCGATTTTGATAATTTGATTGCTGCAGGTTCTATGATGGGATCGGGTGGTATGATTGTTATGGATGAGGATGATTGTATGGTGTCGATGGCTAAATTTTATTTGGAATTTACTGTTGAAGAATCTTGTGGTAAATGTACACCATGTCGTGTTGGTAACAAGCGTCTTCATGAATTGTTGGATAAAATCACCCTGGGGAATGGAACTAGAGAAGATCTGGATCTATTAAGAAATTTGAGTACTGTAATTAAAGATACTTCTCTTTGCGGATTGGGACAAACATCCCCAAATCCGGTTCTTTCAACACTTGAGAATTTTTATGACGAGTATATTTCTCACGTAGAAGATCACAAGTGTGCAGCAGGGCAATGTAAGGCTTTAATGCAATATGTAATTGATCCTGAATTGTGTGTAGGTTGTACTCTGTGCTCACGTAATTGCCCTGTTGATTGTATCGCAGGTGAACGTAAAGAAGCTCATATCATTGATGCATCGAAATGTATTAAGTGTGGTGCGTGTATGGAGAAGTGTAAGTTTAATGCAATAAGCATACAGTAAGGAGGATCTTGAATATGGAAAAAATGATCAAATTAACCATTGATAAAAAACAAGTAGAAGTACCTCAGGGAACTACTATTTTGGAAGCCGCCAAAGGAATAGGTGTTGATATCCCAACTCTTTGCTATATGCACCTTGGTGATATGGGAATTGAACACAAACCCGGCGGATGTCGAATTTGTGTTGTTGAAGTAGAGGGGCGTCGTAATTTGGCACCATCTTGTAATTCGAAGTGTGAGCAGGGTATGGTAATTCATACTCATAACATGAGAGTGCTAAATGCACGTAAAACTGTAATGGAGCTGATGCTTTCAGATCATCCATTCGATTGTTTGGTGTGTGCAAAATCAGGAAACTGTGATTTGCAGTCAACAGCTCAACAATTAGGTGTTCGTGAATTGCATTATAAAGGTGAGCAATCAACCTATAAAGTTGATTATTCTCCATCGATTATTCGCGATATGGACAAATGCATTATGTGTCGCAGATGTGAAACCATGTGTAACGATGTACAGACTGTTGGAGCTCTTTCTGCTGTAAACAGAGGTTTCCAATCTGTTGTTGCTCCGGCATTCGAAATGGATTTAGAGAAATCAACCTGTACTTACTGCGGACAGTGTGTTGCAGTTTGTCCTACAGGAGCTCTTACCGAAAAAGACCATACCAATCAGCTGATTAGAGATCTTGCAGATCCTAAGAAAACTGTTGTTGTTCAAACGGCTCCTGCTGTGCGTGCTGCTCTTGGCGAAGAATTTGGAATGGAACCGGGAACTTTGGTTACCGGAAAAATGGTTTCAGCTTTACGTCAGCTAGGTTTTAACAGCGTTTTTGATACCGATTTTGCTGCTGATCTTACCATTATGGAAGAAGGAACAGAATTATTGGATCGCTTAAAAAGACATTTAGATGGAGATAAAGATGTTAAACTACCAATTTTAACCTCTTGTTGTCCGGGATGGGTGAACTTCTTTGAGCATCATTTTCCTGAAATGAAGGATATTCCTTCTACAGCCCGTTCTCCTCAGCAAATGTTTGGCCCTATAGCTAAAAATTATTTAGCGAAAGAAATGGGAATTAAACGTGAAGACATGATTGTTGTTTCTATTATGCCATGCTTGGCTAAGAAATACGAATGTCAGCGTGATGAGTTTAAAGTTGACGGCGATCCTGATGTTAATTATTCGATATCAACCCGTGAGTTGGCTAACTTGATTAAGCAGGCTAATATGGATTTAAAAACTCTTCCTGATGAAGAATTTGATAATCCACTTGGTGAATCTACTGGTGCAGGTGTAATTTTTGGTGCTACGGGTGGTGTAATTGAGGCTGCTGCCCGTACTGCTTATGAAGTTTATACCGGAAAAACATTAGAGAATGTGAATTTCGAGGCTTTACGTGGTATGGAAGGTATTAGAAGTGCCACGGTAGATTTTAATGGATTAGATGTTAATATTGGTATTGCTCATGGTTTGGGGAATGCCCGTAAACTTCTTGAAGATATCCGCGATGGTAAATCGCAATATCATGCAATTGAGATCATGGCTTGTCCTGGAGGTTGTATTGGTGGTGGTGGTCAGCCATTGCACCATGGTGATTCTTCAATCTTGAAAAAACGTGCAGCAGCTCTTTATCGTGAAGATGAAGGAAAAGCTATCCGTAAGTCTCACGAGAATCCATACATTATTAAATTGTATGAAGAGTTCCTGGGTAAGCCATGCGGTGAATTATCTCATAAATTATTGCATACTCATTACTTTGATAAGAGTAAAGATGTTGAGATTGAATAGTTTTAAATAGAAATGAGATTATAGTCCCGATAACTATCGGGATGAGTAATGAGAGAAAAGAAAAAACCTGAATCTCAAATCTCACATCTAAAATTTTTAAAATATTATGGCAAAAATTAAATTAGCAAAATCCAAAGTGGATAAACTTGTGGAGATTTGCAAATCATTTGATAATGAAGGAAGCGAATTGATTAATGTGCTTCATAAAGCTCAGGAGACCTTTGGGTATCTTCCAGCTGAAGTTCAGGAAATCATTGCCCGCGAATTGAACGTTTCTGTTGCTCATGTGTATGGTGTAGTTACATTCTATTCATTTTTCTCGATGGTACCCAAAGGTGAATTCCCAATTTCTATTTGTATGGGAACAGCTTGTTATGTTAGAGGTGCTGAGAAGGTGTTGGAAGAATTCAAACGTCAGTTGAGTGTTCCTGTTGGCGAAACTACCGAAGATGGTAAGTTCTCAATAAGCTGTTTGCGTTGCGTAGGAGCTTGTGGATTAGCACCGGTTGTTACTATCGGAGAACGCGTTTACGGACGTGTTTCTGCTGGTGACGTAGCTGATATTATTAAAGAATATCAAAAATAGAACCGGATTATAATTTTAAGCCTTCGGCCAATGGTCGAAGGTTTTTATTATTACAGATTTTTATTGTCAATTTAAATTATATCTGATCTTGAAGCAAAAAAAAACACTGCATTTTTTGCAGTGTTTTTAAATTAAATATTTTAAGATGATTTAGAAATTATCATCATCAGTTTCTTTCATAGTTGGATTGAATTCCCACATGTTGCTAAGGTAACCGTTACCGTAGCCAGTTACAATAAATCCTCTGTTGTTTAAAGAGAAACCAACAGCACCTTCTCTTACGCCAACTTCATATTCTAAAGATGTTTTTTCGTTCCAATCATCAGTTGCAGGGTTGTATTCCCATACCTCATTTGTATAAGATCCAGTTTTACCTGTAGCCACATAACCTTTGTTGTTAATCACAAAAGAAACAGCCTCAGAACGTTGTACATCTTCCCATTTGTTATCTTTATTCAAACTTTTTTTGGCTGTAAACCCTACTGCCGGATCAAATTCCCATACGTCATTGGCACTGCCTTCCCCTGAGATAATATAGGCTTTTCCATTAATAACAAAGCTGGTTGTATTTTTACATTTTTCGCCGTTGAAGTTAATTTTAGACCAAACTCCGCTCTCAAATTTGTAAAAATCTTTAAGAAGGCTTCTGTCTTCTCCTTCAAGGAAACCGTACCCTGTTCCAACATATCCAACGTTATTGATTGAGAATGCTACAGCATCTTGTCTTTTACTGCCAGGAAATTCGTTTGTTACTAAAGCCCAGGTTCCAATTTCGTTACCTTCAGCATCAACAGCTGGAGTATATTCATAAAAATCAGATAACCGCTGGTCTTCGTCATCTCTACCTGTACCTACGTAACCTTTACCGTTAGCTTCAAATGCAACAGCTTTCATTCTTGCTGTACCTGGGAAATCTGCAATTTTCTCCCAATCTCTTTCAATTGTATATTTGTAGAATGAAGTTAATGCATCTTTACCATTAAAACCTGTTCCAACATAAACAGCATTATCGATAACAAAGCTAACAGCTCCACTACGCTCAATACCTGGAAAAGTTGAGCTTTTAATCCAGTTTCCATCTAGGTTGTCACTGCTGCCACAGCTGGTTATAAATAGAGATAATGCGAAAAATGCAAATAGTAATCTTAGTTTCATTTGTTATTAGTTTATCAATAAATATTGTAATTATTTAACTTTAAAAAAGAAGAGAAAAAAGCATTCTCATCCGTATTGAGGACAAATATAAATAAAATTCAATAGGATTGTTTTTCTGTTCCTGAAAATATTAGGTTGTTTAGAAAAATTAACATTTAGAATAACGATATTTTATATACATTTGCGGGTTGTCTGACAATTATAGTTACTTGTTGGCATATTTTTTTGTTCATGACTTATCTTTTTCCTATATGATTAGTAAACCGTATTTATTAAAAATGAGAAAACTTATTAGTATACTATTTGTTTCTGCTCTTTGGTTTTTTACCAGTTGCAATTCAGATACTTTTCAGGAACACGAGATTGGTGACAATTTAATTGATAAATCGACCGAAGTGCATTTAATAGACACATTTACTGTGCGAAGTGCAACTGTGAAATTAGATTCGTTACTAACTTCAGGTTATAGTAATGTTTTATTTGGAGGATACCATGATGAATTTTTTGGTGAGGTTAGCTCTGAATTTTATACTACATTAGGGTTGGGGGGTGCTTTTGAAATGGGAGCTGATGCAAATGGGAAGAAAAATGTAAAATTGCAATTTGACTCTTTGGTCTTTATAGGTTTTCCGGATACACGTTATTATGGAGATACCTTACAGGAACAAATAATTAGCTTTCATAAACTAAAGGAAGAAATCGATTTGCCGAATGGTCAGATTGGATTCTACGGGCATCATACTATTGCACATGATGAAGTTGCATTTGGAAGCGCGTCATTTTATCTTAAACCTAGAAAGCAGTCGGTAGAAATTAAGACAATCGGTGATAAAACGATACCTGAGATAGAGAGGGAAAGAGACGGTTTGCGTTTGAGGATAGATGATGCATTTGGTTGGGATATTATAAACCGGGTTAATGCGGATGATGATACGTTACAGAATATTTTCAAGTGGAGAAATTTTTTTAATGGAATGGTTTTGAAGCCAGGTTCAGAGAATTCAGCATTGTTTTCGTTTAAATTAGGGGCTCCGGGTATGAATTTACGTCTATATTTTACTTATGAAGGAGGTGATAGAGGTTATCATGATTTCCCGGTTATACTAGCTGCGCCCAGACAAGGAGAAAATGGTTTAGCATATTATAATTTTTCCAATTTTGTCTCCGATAAAAGTTCTACACCTCAAGATTTGGGACGAATTGTTGAAGAAACGGAAGAATTGAAATCGGAAGAGACTGATGACCTTGCATTTATTCAGGGAGGAATTGGATTTTATGCAAAAGTGAAAATTCCTTACGTTGAAAATTTAAATAACCTTGGTGTTACAGGTGGTGTGTTGAAATCTGAGTTGATTTTTTATCCTTTAGAGGGAAGTTTTGATAACTCCATTTTCAGGTTGCCATCATCTGCGATTAGTGTGTATGTTACAAATAGAGATAACAATAGAGTTATGGCGTTAACAGATTCAAGAGGTGCGGCTTTAAGGGCTGTATATAATAATTACACCGAACATAAAAATGAATCTTATTATTCTATCGATTTAACAAGCTATGTTAATGATATTCTTACTAATGGTCAGGACTATGAAGATGCTTTATTAATAGGTTTTCCTTATGAAAGTATTGGAAATACAATCGATCGGATGATTATTGAAAATGATCCTGATTCTGACTTTAGAATTCGCCTTAAAACAACTTACGTTGTACAAAATTAATTACCAAACGTTGAATAATATTAATTGCAATTATATGTGGAACGTAAGAATGAATACTAACTTTTTTAATTCTACCGGAAAAATTACAGCACTGCTTATTTTAGGTCTGTTACTAATAACTTCGAATGTTTTTTCTCAAAATAATACAAGCTCTCCTTATTCTTATTTTGGATTGGGTGAGCGAATGCAAAATATGAATGGAAATAGTGCTGCAATGGGCGGTGTTAGCTATGGTTATAAGAGAGGTGATGTTCTTAACTTAAGTAATCCGGCATCCTTGAGTAGTATTGACAGCTTAAAATTCCATTTTAATATTGGTACAACTTTTAAGTTTAGCAAATTAAATCAAGGGGATAAGAGTGATCACTTTAATGATTTTAATTTGTCGAGAATAGCATTTGGTTTTAAAGTTTCTCATAGATATGGAACAGCTTTATCTATTTCGCCTTATTCCAGTTTAGGTTATGATATCACCAAACGTGATAAAATACTTGGAGATTCAAGAAGTGTGATTAGATCCCTGTTAGGAACCGGAGGGCTAAATCAGTTTGTGTGGTCGAACGGAGTTCAGTTAAGTAAAGATTTATCATTGGGGGTAAATGGTATTTATTTATTTGGAAACAATACCCGAAGCGAAGATGTCGTAATTGAAGGTGGGGCTTCTACGGTTTATAGTGGAAAAACAGAATTAATATCTAAGGGCTTATATTTTAATTTGGCTTTGCAATACGAAAGAACCTTTGGAGATTATAAAATTAATTTTGGAGGTATGTATCAGCCGAACATTAGTGTGGATGCTAAAAAGATTACAAGTGTTTATGTTTCAAATAGTTCTGCAAGTAGATTTGAAGATGAGGATCGTGGAACTTTTGATGTTCCGGAAAGTTTTGGTGTGGGTTTTGGATTAAATAAGGGAAAACACCTTTGGTTTGGCGGCGATTATACTCATGAAAAATGGAGTGGAACAAGAATTTTTGATGAAGCTACGGATCTGGTTAATCGTGACAAGTTTAGTCTTGGAATGGAGTATAATGCCAATGATGGTTATGCAAGGAAATTCATAAAGAAAATGACTTATCGGATGGGCGGATTTTACGATAACGGCTATATAAAAGTTGGAGGTAATAATATTGACTCTTATGGGCTTAGTTTGGGACTTGGAATTCCGATGGCACAACAGAAAGGAATGTTGAATATAGCAGTAGAATTTGGTAGTACAGGAACCTTAAATAATAATATGGTTCGTGAAGATTACACGCGGGTAACAATCGATTTTAATTTGTTTGAAACTTGGTTTGTGAAGCGGAAGTATCAATAAAAAAAATGTATTAAATTATAGATAACCCAAGGTATTAACGACCTTGGGTTTTTTTATGGATTGAGAAAAGGAACTAAATCTTAAACTCTAAATTATTATTGAATCAGAATAATAATGTTTAATTTTGATCTGGAAACTAACAAAATACATGAAAATACAGGGTCGTATATACTATCCGTTTTTCGTGACAATACAGCGCAAAACATGAAAATGATCTACAAACCTCAGGAGTATCGGATTAAAGATGAAAGGATGAAACCTTTTATTGATGAATCTGAAATTTGGGAGATTTTGGAAGAAGCCCAGCCAACCGAAGAAAATGTTCGTCGGATTATTCAAAAATCATTGGATAAGAATCGATTAAGCTTGCAGGAGACTGCCGTTTTGTTAAAGGTTGAAGATGAGAAATTAATCGAAGAGATTAAAGCTGGAGCAAGAACACTTAAGGAAAAGGTATATGGTGACCGTATCGTTATTTTTGCTCCTTTGTATATTGGGAATAAGTGTGTAAACAATTGTACATATTGTGGTTTTAGAGCCTCAAATATCAAACAAAAAAGGACAACCCTTGCGCACGAGCAAATTAAAGCGGAAGTTAAAGCCTTAGAGGATTCTGGTCAAAAAAGACTGATTCTGGTTTATGGTGAACACCCAATGTACGATGCTGATTTTATTGCTGATTCAGTAAAAACAGTCTATGATGTGAAATCGGGTAATGGTGAAATACGGAGAGTAAACATCAATGCAGCTCCTCTTGATATTGAAGGGTTTAAAATAGTTAAGGAATCTGGGATTGGAACCTATCAGATTTTTCAGGAAACCTATCACCGGGAGGCATATGCTAAATATCACTTAAGTGGCAAAAAGAGAGATTTTAATTGGCGCTTAACTGGTCTTGACAGAGCGCAGGAGGCATTAATTGATGATGTTGGTATTGGTGCATTGTTTGGCTTGTATGATTGGAAATATGAAGTGTTGGGTTTGCTTCGTCATGTGAATCATTTCGAGGCTTGTTATAATGTTGGACCACACACGATCTCTTTCCCACGAATTAAAGCCGCTTCTGATTCTAATATTGATCCAGAATTTGAAGTTAGCGACAAGGATTTTGTTAGACTTGTTGCGATTCTTAGACTGGCAGTTCCTTATACTGGAATGATTCTTACAGCCAGAGAATCAAAGGAAATCCGGCAAGAGGTAATTAAGCTTGGTGTTTCTCAGATTGATGCGGGCACTAATATTCAATTAGGAGGATATTCCGAAGATAATGCTAAAGAGCAAAAATTAGAACAGGAACAATTCGAAATAGGAGATCCCCGTAGTTTATCGGAAGTGATTGATGAGCTTCTGGAGAAAAAGTATTTGCCTTCATTCTGTACTGCCTGTTACCGGAAAGGTAGAACGGGGGAGCATTTTATGGAGTTTTCGGTTCCTGGTTTTATAAAACGGTTTTGTTCTCAAAATGCGATTCTAACTTTAGCTGAGTACTTGGAGGATTATGCCACACCAGAAATGAAAAAGAAAGGATATGATTTAATTGATGTGAAAATAGACGAATTGAAAGATTTCCAGAAAACTGAAGATTTGCACAAGCGCTTAGAGCTGGTTAAGCAGGGTGAGCGTGATCTTTATTATTAGCAAACTGAAAAGGATTTTGATTTTTGGAGATGAGATGTTTTTTGTAACTTGTTACTAATCCGTCTGATAACTCTAAATTCGTTCTTATGGAAACATCATCTATTTGGATATTTGGTATTCTTATCCGCGACAAGGAAAAAGAAGATGGTTGTGTACAGAAAATTCTTGTTCAATATGCAGATTCTATTAAAACCCGCTTGGGTTTATTCGATGTGGAACATCGGAAGAGTCATCCTCAAGGGTTGCTGTTGATTCAGGTGATTGGATCAGAAAAAGAAATGGAACGATTCGAAAAAGAAATTTATATGATTGAAGGAGTTGAAATTCAGCATATGATGTTTGAGTCGTAACGATTAAAAAAAGTCCGGTAATGCCGGACTTTTTTTAATTCGCTTTTTCCAGATCAATATAAAAATGAGCACCCTTGCCAGTCTCACTCTCACACCAAACTTTTCCTTTCATAGCTTCTATATATTTTTTCACAATGGATAATCCCAGGCCGGTTGATTTCTCTCCTGCAGTTGGTTTTGTACTTAAAATCTGGAATTTTCCAAATAGTTTTTTCTGATCTTCTATTGGAATTCCCGGTCCTTCATCACTAATAACCGATCTTACCATTTGTCCCTCTTCCCAAATTCGGATATTTATATTTTTATTAGAGGGAGAAAATTTTATCGCATTTGAAATTAAGTTTTCATATACTTGAGTCATATAGTTTCGGTCTACCATGGCATAGGCATCATAAACATCAAGCTTTAGCGTTAACTGTTTTCTTTTAAGATGATCTTTAAAGTTGAAATTTACAGCTTCTATTAATTTTTTAAGATTAGTTTTTTCCAATTGTAAATTAATATTTTTTGATTCAATCATTCCAATATCAAGTATTTTAGTAATCATGTTATTCATGCGTTGAAGGGCTTTTAGCATGAAATTGACATTCTCTAAATTTTCAGGATGATTGCTTTCCTCCATCTGCGATTTTAAATATTCTGTAATAGAAATGGTTGATGTTAAAGGATTTTTTAAATCATGAGCTATGATTCCAATCAAGTGATTCTTCTCATTATTTAGTTCTGTTAGTTCATTGTTTTTTTGTTCAATTTCCTCTTTTTTGATTTTAACCTCCTTGTTGGCTTTCTGCAATCTTCGGCTTTGAATTTCAATGTTTCGATACGATTGAGCATTCTCAATTGCGATGCTCGCATATACTGCAATATTTTGTAATAAGGAAAGATGATATTCCTGGAATGCTTTTTTAGCGAAACTTTGAACTGTAATAACTCCTGTAATTTTGTTTTTTATTTTTAAAGGCAAATAAATAACCGATTGAGGAGTACCGGTTTTTTCGATAGGTATAATTTTAGTAATGTATTTTCGGTATTCCTTTTCAAGATCAGATATGAATAATTCTTTGTCGTTTTTAAAACAATAAACAGCTAACCGAGTGTCATCTTCAAGAGCAAATTCTACCGAATCAAGATCTTTTCCCACTTCTTTAATTCTTGGGAAAATAAGGCAATTATTCTCTGCATGGTAAATACCTATCCCAAAAATTGAAGCATCCATTAATTCATTTACCGACTCGTAAACCGTGTCAATTATTTTCTCAACAGATAAGCTGGCTGTAACAGCTTTACCTATATCATTCAAATGAATTAGATTCATATAGGATTTTTGAAGGTGTTGAGATTGTGTCAGTATTTCATCTTTCTGGTTTTGTAAAACCTTATTTTTTGATTCAATTTCTGAATTTTGAAGACTTATCTCTTGCGTTTTTTCTTTAACTAGTTTCTCCAGTTCTTTCTTTTTTTGCTGAATGTTTTGAATGCGAATTCTAACAATCAGGTAAATAGATAGGCCAATAAGTAGAAGACCAATGCTTCTGGCCCACCAGGTATTCCACCATGGCGGACTTATTGAGAATTTGTATTCGTAGGCTTTGGGAGTCCATACTCCATCACTGTTTGATGCCTTAACTTTTAAAGTGTAATCTCCCGGAGGAATTCGAGAGTAAACAGCTTCATTTTTTGAGCTTATTGGTGACCAATCCTGATCCAGGTCTTCTAATTTCCATTGATATTTTACTTTTTCAGGTGCTTTGTAGCTGAGGGCTTCAAAATTAAAACTAAGGTGATTCATATCGTGAGTTAGTTTTAAATCCTGAGGAAGAGGAAACCATGGATTTACACCGCTAAGATATTTGCTGTATTTTTCATCTCTCCAATTCACCGTCTTGAAAAATAGTTTGATATCGGTAAGTTGAATGGTTGGTGGAATTTTGTTGATCTGATCTTTACTCGGATTGAACATCATTGCTCCGTTAATGGTTCCGAACCAAAGGTTTTTATTTGCATCGATATAATTACAACTTCCGTTGTTTTCAATACCAATAAAACCATCATATTTATTATAGTTTCTTATCGAAGATATTTCTCCAGATTTAGAGTATTCTATTTTATCAACACCATTCTGAACGCCGGCCCAAACTGTACCTTCTTTATCAGTAAGAATTGAGTAAACTATGTTAGAGCTTAGGCCTTTTTCAGAAGTTAGATAGGTCCAGTTGATACCGTCCCAAATATTGATGCCGCCACTAAATGTGGCAGCCCAAATTCGACCCAAAGAATCTTCTGTTACCTGCATCACCCATTTGTAATTCAGGCCATTGGTTTCATCAAAATTGATTACTTTTTCTCCATCATACATCGATAAGCCCTGGAAATGGCAAAACCAGGCCCGCTTTTTGGAATCTACATAAACACTGGTGATAAAATCAACCTTTAATCCATGACTCTGATTTGAAATCTGAGTTCTCTTTTTGTTTTTATCGATGTGAATAACGCCCATTCCTTGTGTTGTAAGCCATAATTCATCATCAACACTTAAAATGTCAATTACTCCGGTACCAATAGGAAGACCATAGCGTTCTGAAACCTCTTTAAATGAAGAACCGTTAAACTCGAATATGCCATTGAAGCCAGCCATTAATAATTTTCCGTTGGGAAGTTCATGAAAATCCCTAATGTTTAGCAGACCGTGATTATCTTGCGGAGTAAAAGTTTTTTTGTGGTTTTTTCTGAATTGAACGACTCCTTTGCCGGCAATACTAAACCAGTAATTTTTTTTAGAATCTTGAAAAATTGCTCTGACAATATTTCCTCCAATATCATTAACAAAGCTGAGTGAAAGAAACTTGTTATCGCCATATTTTACCAGACCATTTCCATTGGTTGTAAGCCATATATTTCCTGAATTATCTTCAACGATAGTATTGATAAATGGATTAATTAAGCCCCGACTGCCATCTATTATTTTCACTTTCTCTCCATCAACCAAAACAACACCGGTTCCGCCAACACTAACCCATAATATTTGATTCGAATCAAGCATCATATTTCCAATGTTTAAGGGGGGTATTTCATCAGGTAATTTAATTTGGATCGGTTTTTTATTTTCAATTCTGTAAATTTTATTGCCATATCCAGGAATGAAATTTCGAAACCAAATCTGATTACTCGCATCCTGAAGTACAGGAATAATAATTTGATCAGCAAATTCAGGCAGATTGTTATAGTCAGATCTGGAAAGTTTTTCGTCTATGTAAGTGTAAAGCCCATTTCTGGTCGTGATGAATAAAGTTTTTTCATTATCCATGAAAATGGATAAAACCCGATTGTTTTTATTTAATTCCGGGTGCTTATCTCCAAAATCAGAGAAATGCCCATTGTTGTATTGCATTAAAAATCTGTTGTTTTGATCGGCTCCAAGAGCCCATATTCTGCCTTTGTTGTCTTCAAGTATTTGAAAGTAAATTGCGTTTAGGAGACTGTCTTTTTTATCGTAATTATGGAACGAGACACCATTAAAACTGGAAATGCCAATACTGGTTCCTATCCATAAATTGTCTTTTGTGTCTTGTAGCAATGCCCTTATATTGTTGTCGGCAAGACCATGAGTTTTGTTGTAGGAGAAAAATTCTTTGCCATTAAACCGGGATATTCCTCCTCCGTTTGTTCCCATCCATAGGTTTCCCTTTTTATCCTGAATTAAACAGAATACCTCAGATTGAGGCAGACCTTCTTCAAGGGAATAATTCTTAAAACTATATTGTTGAGCCTGACTAGGATTATTAGGGATCAAAGTCAGAAAAAAGGAAATTAAAATTGTAATAGAGTACCTCATGTATCCTTATTTTCGATGTGGTGAAACTTAGTTAAGATACAATTTTTTTTTGAGGTAGTAAAGGCTTAAAATCAGGAACTGAGTATGTAAGTTGTTGGTTTTTCTTGAGCAAAAAAAAAGCGACTTAGGCCGCTTTTATTTGTTTTGTCGCTTTCGAAAATGTTGTGAATCTCCCCATTCTCCGTAGCCTATAACTCCATCTGCCATATTAATTCTGGCTTCCATGCAGTTGGTGCAATCATCCGCACCTTCATCAATGCAAGGCTTGTTTTGGTAAAGTAAATAGTTTGCTCTTTCGGTGGTTGGTGTAATATTGGGCATAATAATATTGGCTCCAATTCGCAGTGCTTTTTCTCTTCCCAGTGGATCAATAGCCTGCAGGGCAGTGGCCGAAGCAATATTAATATCCTTCATCATGATTCTAAGTACAGCAATCATTTTTAGTGTAAGTCTGAATCTATCATTCAGGCTCATTAATTGATCTTTGTACTGATACATTGGGGTTTGATCGTGTTCAATAAATGGTCCCATGCCAACCATGTCGATATCAAACTTTTGCATAAAAAGCAGATCGTTGGCTAAATCATCGTAAGTCTGAAAAGGAATTCCAATCATCACTCCGGTTCCGGTTTGATAGCCAATTTCCTGAAGATATTTTAGACATTTCAACCTTGTTTCGTGCGAATGTTCTTCGTTGTTAGGGTGGATTTTATTGTAGAGCTCTTTATTGCTCGATTCAATGCGCAACAAATAACGGTGAGCACCAGCATCAAACCATTTTTGATAGGTTTCTTTTGTTTGTTCTCCTATCGAGATGGTAATACCGAGTTCATTATTACTGACTTTTTTAATCTCTTTTAATAAGTTCTCAATCCGATCAATAAATTTTTGGTCCGATCTTTCACCCGATTGCAATACTAAAGAACCATACTTGTTTTCGTAAGCAAATTTTGCTGCTTTCAGTATTTCTTCGTCTGCAATATCGTATCTGTTTACGGCGCTGTTGCTCGCACGAATTCCACAATAAAGGCAATCTTTTTTACAGATATTTGAGAATTCAACCAATCCACGGAAGTGCACATTTCTTCCAACATATTTTAGTTTTGTTTCTGATGATTTCACAAATAATGCTTTTTCATCTTCATTTTTCGACTGTAATAATCGAATAATATCGTCTTTGGTGAATTGATCTTGCAGCAAGATCTGCTCAATACTTTTAGTCATTTGGAATTAGTTACTTTTAATTCGGAAGTAAAATTACAGATAAAATTTTAGCTTTTTGTACCCTATGATACAAAATGGATATTTGCATTATAAACTCCGAATTTAATTGTTTTGTAATGCATTGATAAAAAAATGCTTATCTCAAATTTGCGAATTGACAGTTTTTTACGTTAACGTTTGTTTTTGCTTACAGTTTGTTGGGTAAATCGCTCTTTTGGGAATAGAATATTATTATATTTGTCGCAAAATAGCAAAACACTAAACAACAAAAAATGATAAACGAACAGTTACTTAACCCTAAAAGTATTGTAGTTGTTGGAGGTTCCGATGATGTACAAAAACCAGGAGGTAAGGTCTTAAAAAATTTAATTGATGGTAATTTTAAAGGTGATCTTTATGTTTCAAATCCTAAAATGGACGAGGTTCAGGGAGTTGCGTCATACAAAGATTTGAAAGATTTGCCACAGGCTGATTTAGCAATTATAGCTATTGCTGCTAAATTTTGTCCTTCAACCATTAAATTTCTTGCTGAAGAAAAAAATACGAGAGCTTTTATTATACTTTCTGCCGGATTTAGTGAAGAAAACGAGGAAGGTGAGAAGTTGGAAAAAGAGATTGTGGAGATCGTTAATTCAGTGGGAGGTTCTTTAATTGGGCCAAACTGTGTTGGCGTATTAAATTCTAATTATAATGGTGTTTTTACAACGCCTATTCCAAGTTTAGATTCCAAAGGATGTGACTTTATTTCAGGGTCGGGAGCAACCGCAGTTTTCATTATGGAATCTGGTGTTCCCAAAGGATTGTCTTTCTCAAGTGTATATTCTGTAGGAAACTCCGCTCAAATGGGTGTAGAAGAGATTCTTAAATATATGGATGAGAGTTTTAATCCTGAAACCAGCAGTAAGGTTAAATTATTATATATCGAGAACATCGATAAGCCTGCCATGCTTTTAAAGCATGCTTCTTCTTTAATCCGTAAAGGTTGTAAAATTGCAGCAATTAAATCGGGTAGTTCGGAGGCAGGAAGTCGGGCAGCTTCTTCGCATACCGGTGCCCTGGCCAGTCCGGATGTTGCGGTTGATGCCTTGTTTAAAAAAGCAGGTATTGTTCGTTGCAAGGGGAGAGATGAGTTGGCAACGGTTGCCTCAATTTTTATGCACCCTGAGTTAAAAGGGAAAAATATTGCTGTGATAACTCATGCAGGAGGACCGGCAGTGATGTTAACAGACTCACTTTCGAACAATGGATTGGATGTTCCTCATATCGATGGGGCAAAAGCTGATGCTTTGCTTGAAAAACTATATGCTGGATCATCGGTGGCTAATCCTATTGATTTTCTGGCAACAGGAACCGCTCAGCAATTAGGAGATATTATTGATGCTTGTGAAAACGACTTTGATAATGTTGATGCAATGGCCGTAATATTTGGCAGCCCTGGGTTATTTCCAGTGTATGATGTTTACGATCTTTTGCACGAGAAAATGAAGCAGTGTAAAAAGCCAATCTATCCAATTCTACCTTCGATAGTTAATGTTAAAGATGAAATTGAGCATTTTCTTGCTAAAGGACGAGTTAATTTTCCTGATGAAGTAGTATTTGGTGACGCATTGGCTAAGGTTTATAATACGCCAAAACCTCAGGCAGAAGAAATTGTAATACCGGAAATTGATAAGCTTGCTATTCGTACGATTATTGATGAAGCTGAAGATGGTTATTTGAGTCCCGAACAGTTGCATAATTTATTGGATGCTGCAGGAATTAACAGAGCCAAAGAAGGTGTTGCCGATACTGAAGATGAAATTGCAGCTATGGCAAAAGAAATTGGTTTCCCTTTAGTGATGAAGGTTGTTGGCCCCGTTCATAAATCGGATGTTGGCGGTGTAACCTTGAATGTGAAAGACGAAGAAACTGTTCGTTCGGAATTCAGAAGAATGATGCAGATTAAAGATACTTATGCCGTTATGTTGGCACAGATGCTAAAGGGTACCGAAGTGTTTATCGGTGCAAAACGTGAAGAAAAATTCGGACACATGGTGTTGTTTGGTTTAGGAGGTATCTTTATCGAAGTTTTAAAAGATGTGAAAGCTTCATTGGCACCAATTGCTAAACAAGAAGCTCATGATATGATTCAAGGATTAAAATCTTACAGAATCATTAAAGGAGTAAGAGGACAGGAACCCGTTAATGAAGATAAATTTGCTGATGCAATTACTAGGGTAGCAGCTTTAATGAAAGTTGCTCCTGAAATTTTCGAAATGGATTTAAACCCTCTTTTAGGAAATAAAGAGGCCGTAGTTGCGGTTGATGCACGTATTCGAATTGAAAAATAATCCCGGATTTATTCGGAATAAAAACTTATAATTTTGTGATGAGAAAGTTGAAAGATCTAAGTTTAAATGAGAAGTTGATGATCAGTTTTGTGATAATCCTGTTATTAGGAATTGCTGTGAAATGGAATGGGGTAAAGGAAGGTTTTTTCAAAGGATGGAGTAAATACTCAGAACAAACAGATAAATAATATGGATAGCATGGGAATTTCTCATGCTATTCGTTTAGAATAAAACGATACATGAAAAGACAGGATATTATTTTTGCCTTTGGCTTCATTCTTTTGTTTTTGCCGTTTTTTATTTCTCAAAGCGTTTTTGATTTCTATATCGACTTTAATAAGGCGCATGGAATGATGACCAGCTTTGTGAAATTTGCAGTTTTGGCAACATTAGGTGAACTTATAGGACTTAGACTAAGAACAGGGAATTATTATCAAACCGGATTTGGAATATTACCACGAGCAATAGTTTGGGGATTTTTAGGGTTGACCATTAAATTGGCTTTTGTAATTTTTGCAACAGGAACGCCAATTTTTTTATCCTATTTGGGTGTTCAAGGAGCTGTTGATGCAATGAAAGGCGATTTTTCTCTGGTGAAATTATTGGTGGCATTTGCAACTTCTGCTTGTCTTAATTTAATCTATGCACCGGTTATGATGACACTTCATAAAATTACCGACACGCATATTCTTGATAGTGGAGGAACATTATCAGGATTTATGAGACCAATTCAGATTTCCAGAATTTTCATCAATCTTAATTGGGATGTTCAGTGGAATTTTGTCTTTAAAAAAACCATTCCTTTTTTTTGGATTCCTGCCCATACAATTACCTTTTTATTACCTCCTGATTTTCAGGTTTTGTTTGCGGCCTTATTGGGGATCGTTTTAGGGGTTTTACTTGCCATTGCAAGTTTGAAAAGTTCCAAATAATTTTAACTTTGTAAGAACGTTAAACACACAAACAAAATTGATATCACTAAACACTGTATCCTATGAGTAAAATTGGATTGTTTTATGGCCCGGAAGGTGGAAATGTAGAAAGAGTAGCTAAACTGCTTGCTGAAAAAATAGGTTCTGATAGAATTGTTGTTCATAAGGTTAAGGATTGTGAGGCTAAAGATGTAGCTCAGTATTCCAATATTATTATGGGGATTTCGACTCTTGGTAAACACAATTGGTCTTCGGATAATTCAGGAAACGATTGGGATATTTTCTTTCCTAAATTGAATGGTCTGAATTTAAAAGGAAAAAAAGTGGCTCTTTTTGGTTTGGGTGATCATATTGCTTATGCAGATTTTTTCGTCGATTCAATGGGCGATTTGGCTGACAGTATCATATTAACCGGAGCCGAAATTGTAGGACAGGTAAGCGATGAAGGATATGAATTTGGTGATTCTAGAGCTTTTAGAGAGGACAAATTTGTTGGTTTACCTTTGGATGAAGATTTTGAAGATGATTTAACCGAAGAAAGAGTAGAGAATTGGGTGAAATTAATTCTTCCTGAATTTGAATAATTAGAGGAATATAAATATTTAGGCTGACGGTTTACCGATCAGCCTTTTTTTTTGTTGGTTGTGACGATTCAGCATTTCGACAACGATTACTTTGTGTGAATTGTAATTATAACATTGTTATTAGTTTTAAATTGTAATGAATTTTCGTAAAATTGCAATGGTCAAAAATTACACTAATTTTTAATAAAATACTTAAACCAAAAATGATGAAAACCCCAATAAACTCTCAAATTGTTGATCAAAAACTTGCTTTGTGTGAGATTCATAAAATGGAGGATGCCACAATTCGTGATGTGGTTCGTGTTGTTAATATGATTGAAGAGGAAAGTGGCGAGAAGTTCATTCGCATGGAGATGGGAGTTCCGGGACTTAAGCCGGCAAAAGTTGGAATCGAAGCAGAAAAACAAGCTTTGGAAGATGGCGTTGCTTCTGCTTACCCTATGTTGGAAGGAGTAAGAGCATTAAAAGAGGAAGCATCAAAATTTGTGAAGAATTTCATGAATGTTGATATTGCACCTGAAGGTATTGTTCCGACAGTAGGTTCAATGCAAGGTGGTTATGCTGCATTTATGACCATAGGTAATTGTGATGCTAAAAAAGACACCATATTATTTATTGATCCAGGATTTCCGGTTCAAAAAACTCAGTTAGAGGTAATGAATCAGAAATATGAATCTTTCGATGTATTCAATTATCGGGGAGATAAGTTGAAAGCAAAACTGGAAGAGTTTTTGGTAAAAGGAAATATCGCGGGTATTATCTATTCGAACCCAAACAATCCTGCATGGATTTGTTTTAACGAGGATGAGTTGCAAATAATAGGAGAGTTGGCGAACAAGTATGACACAATTGTTATGGAAGATTTGGCCTACTTTGCTATGGATTTCCGAACCGACCTTAGTCAGCCCGGCGTTGCTCCTTATCAGCCAAGTGTTGCTAATTATACCGACAATTATGTGTTGATGATTTCCAGTTCAAAAGCATTTAGTTATGCTGGTCAGCGTATTGGATTGCTGTGCATTTCAAATAAATTATTTCACACGCGTTTCGAAAATTTAAAACCACGCTTTGGGGCTGATGAATTTGGTTATACTCTTATTTATAGAATTATCTATACTTTATCATCAGGAACTTCTCATTCTGCACAATATGCTTTACGAGCAATGTTAAAAGCGGCTAACGAAGGCAAATTCAATTTTATTGAAGAGGTTAAGGAGTATGGAGAGAGAGCCAAAATCATGAAAAAGTTATTTTTAGAAAATGGCTTTGAGTTGGTGTATGAGGGGGATATTGATTTGCCTTTGGCTGATGGATTTTATTTTACCGTTACTTATCCGGGTTTATCCGGGCCTGATTTAAATAAAAAACTATTGTATTATGGCATTTCAGCAATTTGTTTGAATGAAACAGGTAGTTTAAAAGAAGGACTTAGGGCTTGTGTTTCGCAAGTTTCCCGAAAACAGTTTAAGGTATTGGAGTCTCGGTTAAAAGAGTTTCATAAACACCATCAGATATTGGCTTAACAAATTGGTGCTAATGATGATAATAAGGAGAATATATTTGTTTGATAGATAGTAATTTGTGCGAAGTACAGATTAAAATTTCAAAATAACAGCACTTAAAGTTTTATGGATTTGTATTCATGAAACTTTTTTTTTGATGTATATTTAAATGTTAGAGAATTGATTCTCGTAACAATAACATTGTTTATGTCAGATTTCAATTTGTAAGCTACAATTGGATAATACAAATGAATTGTTACTTTAAGTTGTGATATTTATTTAGACTGATTGTAAATTTCTCAAAACCCTAATGAATCGAAAGCAGAATGGTGAAAAGTGCTTTTGATTTGTTACCTTTATCAAGTAAAATAAAATGTAATTCTTAATTCTAAATACGCTATGGCAAAATTCAAAGGCGCTATTGTTGTTGATACCGAAAAATGTAAAGGTTGTGGCTTATGTGTTGTAGCCTGCCCTACAAAGGTTATTGAACTTGCGCGCGACGTGAATGGCAAAGGTTATCATTATGCACATATGGCCAATGCTGATGCATGTATTGGTTGTTCAAGTTGTGGTTTAGTTTGTCCGGACACTGTAATTACCGTTTACAGAGTAAAAGCAAGCTAGACTAAGCTACCTTATTCTAAATCTGAAAAATTTATAAAAATATTTGTAATGGGAGACGTTCGTTTAATGAAAGGAAATGAGGTTATTGCTGAAGCAGCTATTCGCTGTGGATGTGATGGGTATTTTGGTTACCCGATTACTCCTCAATCCGAGATAATGGAAACCCTAATGATCCGCAGACCTCAGGAAGAAACAGGGATGGTGGTTCTACAAGCTGAAAGTGAAGTTGCGGCCATCAATATGGTTTATGGTGGAGCTTCATGCGGAAAAAAAGTAATGACTTCTTCATCAAGTCCTGGTATTAGTTTAAAAGCAGAAGGGATTACTTATTTAGCAGGTGCGGAATTGCCTGCTTTGATTGTTAATATCGTTCGTGGAGGACCAGGTTTAGGTACTATTCAGCCGGCTCAGTCAGATTATTTTCAGGCTGTTAAAGGTGGAGGTCATGGTGATTATAAATTGATTGTATTGGCTCCTGCATCAGTGCAGGAAATGAACGATTTTGTAGATCTTTCGTTTAAATTGGCCTTTAAATATTTAAATCCGGCAATGATTTTATCTGATGGTGTTATTGGTCAGATGATGGAAAAAGTTGAATTGTCAGATTTCAAACCACGATGGACTGCTGAGGAAATAAAAGAAATTTCAGGATCATGGGCTACTGTTGGTAAACCTGCCGATCGCGAACGTAATATCTCTACTTCTCTTGACTTGGATTCTGCTAAACAGGAAATATTCAATCATAAATTGCAGGCGAAATATCGCGCAATGGAAGAAAATGAAGTGAGATTCGAAAAGATTGCATGTGATGATGCAGAATATCTTTTTGTTGCTTATGGATCTAGTGCCCGTATCTGCCAAAAAGCAGTAGAGCAAGCTCGAGAAAAAGGAATTAAGGTTGGATTGTTACGTCCGATTACCCTCTTCCCGTATCCTACCAAAGCGATTCAGGAAATGTTGAAGGATGTGAAAGGAATTTTATCCGTTGAGATGAGCGCAGGCCAAATGGTTGAGGATGTTCGTCTTGCCGTTAATGGTAAAGTGCCTGTTGAGCATTTTGGACGTTATGGTGGAATCATTCCTACACCAGAGGAAGTAGTTGAAGCATTGGAACAAAAAATTTTAGGAAAATAAGTTATGACAGCAACGACTGAAATCAACAAAATAATTAGCAAAGAGAATCTGGTTTATAATAAAACCAGTGTTCTTTTGGATAATGAAATGCACTACTGTCCTGGATGTACTCATGGAGTAATTCATAAAGTAATTGCAGAGGTTATTGACGAGATGGGGATTCAGGATAAAACAATTGGTGTTTCGCCTGTTGGATGTTCTGTTTTAGCCTACAACTATATTGATATAGATTGGCAGCAAGCCGCTCATGGCCGTGCTCCAGCATTGGCAACAGCAACTTCCCGTTTGATGCCGGAAAAATATGTTTTCACTTATCAAGGTGACGGTGATTTAGCATCTATAGGTTGTGCTGAGATTATTCACGCTTGTAACCGAGGTGAAAATATCGTTGTGTTTTTCGTGAATAATGCGATTTATGGTATGACTGGTGGTCAAATGGCTCCAACTACATTGGAAGGTCAGGTTACTGCCACTACTCCTTACGGACGTGATTGTAAAGTCACAGGATTTCCAATGAAAATTACTGAAATGATTGCCATGTTACCAGGTACACGCTTTGTAACCCGTCAATCAGCAGAAACTCCTGGAGCAGTAAGAAAATTAAAGAAAGCAGCTCAGAAAGCTTTTGAAAATACACGGGAAAACAAAGGATTATCTTTTATCGAGATTGTTGGTACTTGTAGTTCCGGATGGAAACTTTCACCAGTTAAGTCTAACGAATGGATGAAAGAAAACATGTTTCCATACTATCCGTTGGGTACATTAAAAGATGAGTAAAAATCCTTTTTAATCAATTAAACTGTAAAAAAATGACAGAAGAAATAATAATTGCAGGATTTGGTGGTCAAGGTGTACTTTCAATGGGTAAAATTCTTGCTTATTCCGGAATCATGCAAAATCAAGAAGTGTCTTGGATGCCTTCTTACGGACCGGAAATGCGTGGAGGAACTGCAAATGTAACTGTAATCTTAAGCGACGATAGAATTAGTTCACCTGTTTTGAAAAAGTTTGATACTGCAATCATTCTTAACCAGCAATCTATGGATAAGTTTGTGAATGAGGTGAAACCTGGTGGTACTTTATTATATGATCCAAATGGTATTACGCATCATCCGGAAAGAAAGGATATTAATATCTATAGAATTCCCGGAGCTGCTCTTGCTGCTGAATTAGGAAATCCTCAAACTTTTAACATGATTATTATGGGAGGCTTTCTAAAAGTGAAGCCAATCGTATTATTGGAAAATGTTAAAAAAGGTTTGGAGAAGTCTTTGCCGGAGCGTCATCATAAATTAATACCTTTAAATATTGAAGCAATTCAAAAAGGTAGCGATTCTGTTGAGACAGTTCATACAATATAAAAGAAAATACAACAATATTAACATCAGGTATAATCAAAGGAGAATTCCAAGCGGGATTCTCCTTTTTTATTTTTAAAACACTAAGTGGTAGGTTATAATTATTTGGTATACAATTGCTTATTCGTTATGTTCTGATGATTTGCTTTCGAAATAAAAATATCTTTGTTTTGGTTGAAATATTATTTGATAAAGGGGATGTATGGAAGTGTTATTTTCTTTTATAAAATGAGATAAAAATAACTGAAACTTTAATTTGAAATATCTTTGTAATTTTAAATTAATGCTTACCTTTGCACTCCGATTCGGGAGTGTAGTGGTTAGGCATGATGATCGTATCGGAATTTCCTTATGAATAGTATATGGTTTTAGGGTTAAAACTTCGTATTGGAAATCATTTTGGGTTAGATAAAAGGCTGGTGGGGACCAGCCTTTTTTCATTATATCACTTTTCGTAAAAATGCATCTCCTTCAGGTAATTGTATGCCTTTTCGGGCATAAAATAAGGAACTTCTTTCTTCTCTTTTACAGCTTTACGGATGAAACTTGAAGAGATTTCTATTAAAGGGGCATCTACAGTATGAATGTTGCCTTTTAAAGTAATGTCTTCGCTCTTGAAATTGGGACGAGGATAAATAAATAAATCATGATTTTTTAGAATTAACTCATGATTCTTCCATTTTGTGAAGTTTTTCAAATTATCAGAACCAATAATCAGGCAAAATTGATGAGACGGATTCTTTTCTTTTAAATAAGTAAGAGTGTCGATAGTAAAAGAAGGTTGAGGCATCCCAAATTCAATATTTGAAGCTCTTAAATTGGGATATCGTTCAATGGCTCTATTTACCAATTCAAGACGATGGTAATCGGCTAAAAGACTGTTTTTTCTTTTAAAAGGATTGTGAGGACTAACCACAAACCAAATTTGTTCCATATCGGTGTATTCTGCCATGAAATTAGCAATAGCAAGATGTCCAATGTGTATTGGATTAAATGATCCGAAAAACAATCCTATCTTCATCCTTTTTTTTGTGTGATATGCTTATTTACTAAGAAAATTGTGCAAGGCTGTTTCAGCTTCAGCGAGAGCATCTTCCAGTTTATCGTTAACAATTACTTTATCAAACTGATCGGAAAAAGCTAATTCAAATTTAAACTTTTCAACTCGTTTGGCAATTACTTCATCCGAATCAGTATTTCTGTTACGCAATCTGTTCTCCAATTCAGTAATTGACGGAGGTTGAATAAAAATAGCTAATGCTTCATGTTTGTAAAATTTCTTGATATTTGTTCCACCCACAACATCAACATCAAATATTACGTTTTTACCTTTTTTTCTAATCTTGTCAACCTCACTTTTAAGAGTTCCGTAAAAGCAACCTTCATAAACTTCTTCCCATTCAAGAAATTCATCATTTTCGATTCTTGTTTTGAATTCTTCAACAGATAAAAAGTGATAGTCTTTACCGTCTGTTTCATTGGCTCTTTTGGCTCTGCTGGTGGCCGATATTGAGAATTCTAATTTGAAATTCTGTTTTAACAGATGTTGAACTATTGTTGTTTTTCCAGATCCACTTGGAGCGGAAAATATGAATAATTTACCAGACATTTGATATTGCGTTAGAGAGATTAGTATTATAAAAAAGCGCAGAGTGACTAACCCTACGCTAAAATATGATTTATTGTAATAATTACAAGACGTTTAAAAGTTGTTCCTTTATTTTTTCCAATTCATCTTTCATGTCAATTACAATTTTTTGGATGTTGGAATCATTGGCTTTTGAACCCAGTGTGTTGATCTCACGTCCAATTTCCTGAGCAATAAAACCTAGTTTTTTGCCCTCAGAGTTGCCTGCATTTGATGTTTCTATGAAATATTTGCAATGGTTAGCCAAACGAACTTTTTCTTCTGTAATATCTAATTTTTCAAGATAGTAGATGATTTCCTGTTCGAAACGGTTTTTATCTACATTCTGTTTTTCAACAAAATCTTTAAGATTATCATTAATTCGGGTACGGACTGTTTCAATTCGGTCATTTTCATATTGAGGAACTTGAGTCAAAAGATTCTCGATATTTGCTATTCTGGCAAAAATATCTTCCTGAAGTGCATTCCCTTCTTGATTACGGAAATCCATAATTCCTGCAAGGGCAGTTTTAAATCCTTCAAAAATCAGGTTCCATTCTTCTTCGTCAAGCTCTTGATATTCTACTTTAAGAGCATCCGGCAACTTCACTATGGTTTGCAAAATAGGCTCTTTGTCTATTGCGATTCCAAGATCCTGAGCCAGCTCATTTAATTGCTTGTAGTACGCTTCAACAATAGGTTTGTTGATTTTTGTTTCTTTGTCAGTACCAACACTTTCAATGAAAATGGAAAGTTCTACTTTTCCTCGTTCCAGCTTATTTTTAATCTCATTCCTTATCACCAAATCCTTTTCTTTGTAAAGGTTTGGTATTCGGGTATTGATATCTAGTTGTTTACTGTTTAGGGATTTGATTTCGATTGAAACCTTTTTGTTTTCCAGTTCAAGAATGGCTTTACCAAAGCCTGTCATCGATATTAACATATTTGGGCTATTTATTTCGGCAAAGGTAAGAGTTTGAAGTGAATTTACCAATCAAATCCTTTAGAAGCTCGAAGTTGATTAATTATTAATTCTATTTAATTATTCGCAGATAAGATTCTGTTTATGAGTATTCCTGATGTGATACAATTGATTTTTTTTTCCATCGGCCAGTGCGGTAGTAAAGATATGAGAATATTGTTCCCATTGACCAGCCAATAGGTATTGACCACCAAATTCCGGTTTCTCCAATATGCGATGAAAGAAAATAGGCGCAGGGAATACGTATAAGCCAAAGGGAAAAGAGTGTGATAAACATCGGTATTAATGTGTCGCCGGCACCTCTTAAAACTCCATTGGTTGTGAACATTGTTGAGAACAGAAGATAGAATGAGCTCACTATGATCAGGTACTTTTCACCAATAGCAATTACATTTGCATCTGTAGTAAATAGTTTCATTAAGTGACTGCCAAATAGGATTATTATAGCCGTCATCATCAGGCAAAATACATTTGACATGATGAATGTAACCTTAAATCCTTGCCGAACCCGGTTAATTTTATTGGCTCCTAAATTCTGACCAACAAATGCAGCTACAGCCTGTGAAAAATTCATTGCCGGCATCATCGCCAAGGAGTCAATTCTTCCTGCAGCTGTGTAGGCGGCAATTACATCGGTTCCAAACGTATTTACAATTCCGAGTAAGGCCATCATTCCAAGAGCAACAAAAGTATGCTGAATCCCCGATGGAATTCCAATTTTTAAACTCGTAATGAATATTTCCTTATCAAAAACCAATTTGAAAAGTGAAAATTTAATGATGTTATGGTTTCGGTTTAAATAAATAATACCGGAAATAAATGCACCACTTTGAGCCAATACTGTTGCCCATGCTGCTCCTGCAATTCCCCATTTAAAAACCATTACAAATAACAAATCGAATATGATATTGAAGATAGAAGCCAGTATTAAAAAATAAAGCGGTGTTTTGGAATCTCCCAGTCCACGAAGGATTGAACTTGTTCCGCTAAAGCCAAAAAACATGATCATTCCGGCCATGTAGACATTCAAATAGCTTGTTGCCTGAGGTATTAGTTCTACAGGTAATTGCAGTAAAAGAAAAAGATCTTTACTAAAATAGATTCCGAGCACGGAAACTAAAATACCGGCACCGAATAAAAACAGGTACATGGTATCAATTGCTCTTTTTACTTTATTGATGTCCTTTGCACCGTAAAATTGAGAAATTACGATGGAAAACCCGGAGCCGATTCCGATAAGTAAAGCAATTAAGGTGAAAATAATCGGAAATGATGCTCCAACGGATGCCAAAGCTTCTTTGCCCAAAACCTTCCCAACAATAATACTATCCACAATGTTATAGAGTTGTTGGAATACATTTCCCAACAACATAGGTAACGTGAAATTTAGTATTAGTTTGGTAACATTTCCTGAGGTAAAATCTTTCATTAAGTTTCTTGTTAGAGCCGTAGAGCTCTGCTGATTTTATGTGGTTCTGAGAGTTAAGCGCGTTCGCTCAATTCCAGCCATCGGAATTCTTTTTCGTCAATTAATTCAATAACTTTTTCAATACGACTCGCTTTTTCCATCAATTCATCGTTTGATAAGTTTCCTGAACTCATAGCAATTTCTATTTCTTCTTTTTCTGATGTTAACGTTTCAATATCTATTTCCAGTTGCTCAAACTCTCTTTTTTCATTAAAAGATAATTTTTTTGTTGGTTCCGATTTTGGTTTTTCCTTTTTAGGTGTTGATAATTTTTCTGTTTTTTTGATTTCCTTTTCTTGCTGATCTAAAGAATCACGGTAAATGGTGTAATTTCCCGGGAAATTCCTGATGATTCCATTGCCTTCAAATACAAATAATTGATCCACAACTTTATCCATAAAGTATCTGTCGTGAGATACAATGATCAGACATCCGGAAAAACTAAGCAGATAATCTTCCAGTACATTCAAAGTCATAATGTCCAGATCATTGGTTGGCTCATCCAGGATTAAGAAATTCGGGTTTTTCATCAAGACTGTCATCAAATACAATCGTCGTTTTTCACCGCCGCTTAATTTAGCAACCTGATTGTACTGAGTTTTAGTTGGAAAAAGAAAGTATTCCAGAAATTGAGAGGCCGACATCACTTTTCCATTGCCTAAATCAATAGATTCTGCAATTTCTTTAATTACGTCAATGATTCTTTCATTCTCATTAATTGTAATGCCATCTTGCTTGTAGTAGCCGTAAACTACAGTTTCTCCAATTTCAATTGAACCTGAATCGGCTTCAATATTCCGGGTAATCATGTTTAAGAAGGTTGATTTTCCCGTGCCATTTTTACCTACAATTCCTATTTTTTCTCCCCTTTGGAATTTATAGCTGAAATCTTCCAGTATTTTTAAATCGCCATAGCTTTTATACAGACGATCCAGTTCCAGAATTTTATTTCCCAACCTTGTGGATTTAATATCTAAATCCATTTTTGTTTCTTTAAATCCAGAGCTTGCTTTTTTCTTGATATCCTCAAAGGCATCAACTCTGTACTTGGCTTTCGTTCCTCGGGCTTGTGGCATTCTCCGTATCCATTCCTGCTCAGTTTTCATTAGTTTTTGAGCCTTACCAACTTCAGCATTTAAATTCTCAATTCTCTCAGCTCTCTTTTCTAAATAGTAGGAATAGTTGCCTTTGTAGGTGAATATGGTATTGGACTCTATTTCGATGATTTCATTACAAACCCGATCCAGAAAATATCTGTCGTGAGTAACCATCAATAATGTGCCTTTCGATTTGTTAAGATATTCTTCAAGCCATTCTATCATTTCCAGATCCAAGTGGTTGGTAGGCTCATCAAGAATTAAGAAATCAGCATCAGTGATTAAAACTTTTGCTAATCCAACCCGTTTTTTCTGTCCCCCGGAAAGTTCGCCAATAATTTGATCGAAATTGGTGATTTTTAGCTTGGACAAGATTTGCTTTACCTTATTTTCGTAATCCCAGGCCTTGAATTGATCCATTTTTTCAATGATATCTGACATTGCTTCCTGATCATTTTCATTGATTATCCTTTCGTAGTCACGAATTACTGAAAGAACAGGATCGGTGGAGTTAAAGACTTCATTAAGAATTGTATTGCTGTTGTTGAGGTCGGGGTTTTGTTCCAGATATGCTATTTTTAAATCACTGCGAAAGCTGATATCTCCACTATCCTGACTGTCTAGTCCCGAGATAATATTTAAAAGTGTAGTTTTTCCGGTACCATTTTTTGCAATTAATGCAATTTTTTGTCCTTGTCCAACGCCAAAACTAATGTTTTCAAATAGTGTAAGCTCTCCGTAACTTTTGGTAAGGTTTTCAACCTGTAAATATGATATCATGTAATCTGTTCTTAAATTTTTGAAGCTCAAATTTACGAATAAGTACTGATACATTACTAATCTGTTCTTGAATTAGCATTAACTTGTGCAGGAGGGGGCGAATTACACTCGCAGAGAGAACTTAATTGAGCAAAAAAAATCCTGCTATTATGCAAATAGCAGGATGTAACTGACTTTGTTTCAATGACTACAATTTCAATTTTTATAATTCGTTTAATACATAGGCTTCCGACCATACTTTGGTCATGATGCTGTAGGAAACCCATCCAAATCCATTGGTTCCCCAGTTTGTTCCCCAGGAATTCATTACAAGAAAGGCACCTTTACTGTCGTCGTAACCCACAACACAATAACAATGTCCGCCGTAATTTCTAACTGTTTTGGTTTGGATCTGATCATAGCCCAAATAGTAAAACTGACGATAAACAGGTCCGCCAACAACAATTGGTTTGCCTGCAGCAAGTTGATCTTTAAATGCATCGACTGTTTTTGGCACGGTGTTATAGCATGCTGCTTTGTAATTTGCTGCTTGTAATACTTGGTAATTGTCCGGATATACATCGCAGGAAATATCAGTGTACGGCATATCATTCCAAACGCAAACTCCTTGGTCTACAACCAAATCTAAACCATCAGTTACGTAGGAGCCACTGGCACAGTCGGTAACTTTAATTTGATTGTAAATGTATTCAGGGCTGAAAATATTCACGCTATAGTTGTATGAGCCACCATATAAAGCTTGCCAGCTAATACTTCTTCCAGCGTATCCAACCCCCCAGGAAACGCAAGATCCTTCTCCGCCTTGATTAAGAATTGGAGGACAGGAAAGATTTACTGAAAGTGAGTATGATTTAGTTGTGTTGATTTGTTTAGCACTGGGAATTTTATTGTATTGCTCAATTGGAAGTGGCAAATAACCCGAGTTTATGATGATATTTTCATCCTGGATTTGCTCTTGATTTGCAATTGAATCGTCGTTGCTATTACATGAAGGTGTTAAAAACAGGAAGCTCAATGCGAATACAGAGAGTAAGGTGATTCTGATTAAATTCTTTTTCATAAGTAAATTGTTAAAAGTTTGTGATAATGGTTTTGTAGTTTTATTGAAACAGTAAAAATATCAAGAGTATCAGTCTAATACCTTGTTATAGTTTCAGTTGACGTGAATTTACAATAAAATAGTTATATGTAAGGCTAATTATAGGTGTTGAAATGTGAATTATTTCATATTAGTGTAAGTTTTTTGAGCGTTTGTGTATTTTAAGTGCTTTTTAAGCATAGGTAAAGGTGTTATTTGGTCTTGTGATGATGGGTGATTTGAATTCATTTATTGGCTTTTTGTTTCGCAGGAAGATTCATTAAATTTTGTGTAATCTCAGAATTTGCATTAACAAATGGATTTTAATTCTTTGACTTTATTAAATTCGTATGATCAAAGTGAGATGAGCACTATTTGTATTTGATACCCTTATCTTGAAAATAGGTAGGATGGATTTACTAATCGAATATTAATCAGAAAGGATAAATTAGCTATGCGAAAGAAAGATAGATTTGAGAATATAATATCATGGTTTAAAGCAAATATGCCTGTTGCAGAAACAGAGTTGCATTATTCAAATCCATATGAATTATTAGTTGCTGTTATTTTGTCGGCTCAATGCACCGATAAAAGAGTTAATATGATGACTCCGTTTTTATTTGAAAAGTATCCTACTGCTTTTGAATTATCTCACGCAACTCAAGATGATGTTTTCAATTTAATACGTTCGTGCTCTTATCCAAATAACAAAGCGAAACATTTGCTGGGGATGGCGAAAATGTTGGTGGCGGATTATAAGGAAATTGTTCCCGATGATATTAAGGAACTTCAGAAATTACCAGGGGTTGGCAGGAAAACGGCAAATGTGATTGCTTCGGTAGTATACGATAAGCCGGCTATGGCTGTAGATACACATGTTTTTAGGGTTTCAGAAAGAATTGGTTTAACAACAAATTCGAAAACTCCCTTGGAAACAGAAAAGCAATTGGTGAAATTTATTCCAGAGGAATATATAGCGACTGCTCATCATTGGTTAATATTACACGGAAGGTATGTATGTGTAGCAAGAAAACCAAAATGTAAAACTTGTGGGATTAAAGAGTATTGTAAATATTTTGAGAAGGAAGAAAATAAAAATAAAAAAGCCTCAACCTGAAGCTTTTAATGTCTGGTTATAAGAATAGGAGTAAGCTTAATGCCATAACCGCCATTCCAGCAATTAAGCCGTAAACTGCAATATGGTGTTCTCCATATTCTTCAGCTGTTGGTAATAACTCGTCTAAAGAAATGAAAACCATAATCCCAGCAACGCCACCGAATAATACTCCAAAAACAGTATTGTTTAAGCCTAAAAACGAATAGATTAAAACAAATCCGATTAGTGCGCCAACAGGTTCTGCTAATCCGGAAATGAAAGAGTAAAAGAATGCTTTTTTTCTACTGCCGGTAGCATAATAGATAGGTACCGACACTGCTATTCCTTCTGGAATATTGTGTATCGCTATCGCAACAGCAATTGGTATTGCAATCGTAGGGTCTGCTAATGCGGCAGCAAATGTTGCTAATCCTTCCGGGAAATTGTGAATTCCAATTGCAAGTGCAGAAAACATTCCCATTCTCATTAATTTCTTGTCCACAGGTTTTTCACCTTCAAGATCTTCTATCTTTTTCACCTCATGAGGATTCTCGAAAGAGGGTATCATTTTGTCGATAATTGCAATAAATAAAATTCCACCAAAAAATGAGATGACGGTATACCAGGTGCCGGTAACCTCACCATGATCAAGAATTAGTGCATCTTTTGCTTTTTGGAATATTTCTACAAGTGATACGTAAATCATTACGCCGGCAGAAAACCCTAAGGAAAGTGCCAGGAATTTTGTGTTTGTACGTTTGGCAAAAAAGGCAATTGTACTACCTATCCCGGTAGCAAGACCTGCAAATAAGGTCATTCCAAATGCGATTGCAACGGTGTTAAATTCAAATTCCATATGTAGATTGCTTTTTTTGGATTGATATATTGTGGAATAAATATAGTGAATTATTTGGAATGTGTCTAAATAGTATGTTGAGATGTTTACATCTTGTTTTAAGAGATGGCAAGTGGTAAATTTAATTAAATCAGATTGAGTTGATTAAATAACTTTTAATTTAAATAATAAAATTATGGCTTATATTATTTCAGATGACTGTACTGCTTGTGGTTCTTGTATAAATGAATGTCCGGTAGATGCAATTTCGGAAGGAGATATTTATGTTATCGATCCAGACACTTGTATTGATTGTGCTGCCTGCGCAGAAGTATGTCCGGTTGAAGCAATTTCTGAGGGGGAGTAAATATCATTATAAACTGTCTAAAGAGAGAGTTCATGATATCTGAGGTTCCCAAAAATAGAACGGATATAGAAAATTATGTGATTGAGTTCGGTATTTTTTACCGGACTCAATTCGTTTAAATGCGTCTTTATTATGAATTTATTGGAGAATATTTAAGAATAACATGTCATTTATGGTTTGTCAAAATGAGGAGAGGCAATTGTTTTGCGAAGTTTGATAAGATTAATATTTACAGTTTTTCTAACGAGACCCCTCCATCGATTATTAATTTCTCAAGAGTAAAGTTAATATGGATGGATTAATAAGAGCCGGTAAATTATTCATATTCTTTGTTATATACTTAAAAGCACATAAATAAGTGGGAGAAGAAAATGCAATTGGTGTTTTTTGAATAATAAGATGTGATTTTTGTTAAAAAAGTAGGTTGTTAATGTGTTTTTATTTGATCATAAGGTAGTTATGAGAAAAATTATTAGTGAGAATTTTATACTAAATAAGTTTTTATAGTAATTAGTTGTTTTGGAGTATAATTTTGTTATGAAAATTTGAAATGTCTTTGTAATATGAGTATATGTACATTTTTAAATATTTGTACTGTTAATTATTATTATTGTTTTAGTTAGTTGGTTTATTGTATTGCGTTGATTAATAGTATTTAACAAGTATGAAAAGTTTCGCGAGATCGTTAAAATTTGTTAAATTAATCTCCGTTAACCACATGTATTTTTACTAACTAAAAATTTCTTTTATGAAAAAACTGACACTTATTGTTTGTGTTGTATTACTATCAATCCAGATAGTTAGTGCGCAAACAAGACAGGTTACTGGTATTGTCACCAGTGCCGATGATGGATTGGGTATGCCTGGAGTCTCCGTGGTTATTAAAGGAACCACGTCAGGAACAAGTACCGATATTGACGGTAAGTATACCTTAAATGCTGAATCTTCGGATGTTTTATTGTTTAGCTTTGTAGGGATGACAGCACAGGAAATTCCCGTTGGAAATCAAACTGTGATTAATGTGACTTTGGATGTTGAAACGATTGGAATGGATGAAGTTGTGGTAACAGCATTTGGAATTGAACGAGTAGCAGAATCAGTTGGTTACTCGGTTTCATTGGTAGACGAAGAAGAGCTACTTGATAATGCAGAGCCAGATATACTTCGCTCTATGACAGGCAAGATCCCTGGGGTGACTATTGGATCAGCTACAGGAGCACCAGGAGCTGCAAGTAAAATTAATATTAGAGGTGCTACCTCATTTACAGGAGATAATCAGCCTTTGTTTGTGATTGATGGGGTTCCTTACTCTAATGACAATATTGCAACTAGTGATAGTGATGCAAGTATCGTTGGAGGTCAATTTTCTTCAGGTATTTCATCTGTAGACCCTAACGACATCAAAAGCATTCAGGTGCTTAAAGGTGGTGCTGCATCGGCTCTTTATGGATCGCGTGCTGCAAATGGAGTAGTATTAATTACTACAAAATCGGGTGCTGCAAAAGTTGGAGGTGTAAAGAAAGGTTTTGGTGTTAATATCACTTCTTCTTATGGATTTGAAGAGATTACAAGTAATCTTCCTGATTATCAGAACAAGTATGGACCTGGAACTAATTTTGAATATGCTAATTTCAATGGTTCGTGGGGAGCTGCCTTTAGTACGAGAGATTCTATTCCAACGCCTGAGAATTTAACAACAAATTTTCCGGACCAGTTTGGAGATAATATTGCCTATGTCGCTCGTCCTAATAATGTAAAGGATTTATTTGATACAGGTATTATTCATGAAAACTCTGTCAATATTACTCACGGAGGAGAAACCTCAACATTTAATCTTACAATGTCTGAAGTAGGACAAAAAGGTTATATCCCACACAGTGGTTTTGATAGAAAATCATTTGCTCTTGGAGGAACAGCTAAGTTATCAGAACAATTGAGTGTTGGAGGAAATATGAGTTTTTCTCATGTTGACCAAGATGGTCCATTGTTTGGTAATAACCAAATAAGTGGAGGAGCTTCTTCGTTTGCACGTGCCCTTTGGCCAGGACGTAGCTGGAATTGGACAGAGTGGCCTTACGAAAATGCTAATGGTGAGCCTGTTATACCTAATGGTGGTTATGACCACCCACTATGGTCATGGAAGCACAATACGAATAATCAGACTATTGATCGTACAGTACTAGGTATGAATGCCTCATATGAGATTTTGCCTGGTTTAACTGCAGGTTTAAATGCTGGTTATAACAGGAGTCTTCAGGAGCAACAAACAGTTACGGATATAGGGTCACGTGGTGCAGAAGGTCTTGGTGAAATTAGAGAAAATAGTTATGTAACCGAAAGACTGGAGTCTACATTTACTTTATCTCTGAATAAAGACGTAAGCGAAGACTTTAATATTCAGGCAACAGCAGGACTCAATGTGAGTCAGAATGATGTTAGTGTATTTAGAATAACAGGAACTGAAATTATCAACCCTGGAATTTATAAATTGAGAAATACCAAAAGTCAGTCAGTAACTAGTGACTATACAACACGTGATAGAATCATGGGTTTATTCGCACAAGCTACTCTGGGATATAGGGATTACCTATATTTAACTTTAAATGGCAGAAATGACTGGAACTCTGCGCTTTATCTTCCTGAGGGAGGCGTGGGAAACGAAACAACTAATTTCTTTTATCCAGGTGCTACACTTGCATATGTATTTACAAACCATTTTGATTTGAGTGATACACCTATCGATTTTGGTAAATTGCGTTTTGGTTGGTCAAAAGTAGGTGGAGTTGGTGCATTAGGTCCATACGATAACAATGCTGTATTTATAACTGATCCTTCTGCATTTGGAGTAAATCTTATAAGAAACTCTACTAGTTTAAGTAATCCAGTGTTGTCTCCTGAATTTACTAAAGAATTTGAAATTGGTGGTGAGTTTAGGTTTCTTGAAGGTCGCATTACTTTAGATGCTACATATTATGACCGAACAACTACAGATATATTGGTACCTCTAACTGTTCCAAGATCTACAGGATTTTCTACATATTATACCAATATCGGAGAAATGACAAATAAAGGTGTTGAAATAGGTCTTGGCTTAACTCCTGTAAGAATTAATAATGGTTTTTCTTGGGAGATCTTTTCTTCATTTACTACAAACGAAAATAAAGTAACAAAGATTATCGAAGGTATTGACCAATATGCAATTAATGTTAATGAGGTTGCTTTTGTGAAAAAAGGAGAACCTCTGGGTGTTTTTGTAGGAAGTTCAAATTACAGAGACGACAATGGCAACTTCCTAATCGACAGATCAACAGGACAATTACTTAGAAATAATGAGCAAGAAGTGATAGGAGATCCTAATATTGACTTCAGACTTGGTATAACAAATACATTCAAATACAAAGGTTTGTCGTTACGTGTATTCTTTGATTGGAGAGAGGGAGGAGACGTATTCTCTAACACTATAGCTTCTTTATTGGGGCGTGGGGTAACAAGAGATACTGAAGATAGAGAAGAAGGAAATTATATTATTCCAGGAGTATATGGAGATCCTAATACCGGGGAACCAATGTTGGATGGTAGTGGTAATTCAATCCCAAACACTACAGGTATAAATATGAACAATTTGTACTTTGGTGAGTCTTTTGCGATTAATTCTTCTGACGAAATGAAAATTTATGATGGAACCACCTATAGGTTGCGTGAGCTTAGTTTAAATTACACGCTTCCTAGTAAGTGGTTGGACAATACATTTTTAACGAGAGCATCTATAGGATTTACTGGTAATAACCTATGGTTTTTTGCTCCTAATATCCCTAAATACACCAATTTTGATCCAGAAGTATCGAGTTTTGGGGCTTCTAATGTACAGGGAATTGAGCAAACTGCGGCACCAAATCCAAGAAGATATATGTTTAACGTGAAGTTTTCTTTCTAAAAACATGAAAATATGAAAATAAATAAAAATATAATAATAATATGTATTTGTGGGGTGTTATTAGGAGTGACTGGTTGTAATAACTATCTTGATATTAACACAGATCCTAATAATCCTACAGTTGCACCATTGGATCAGCTGACTTCTAAAATTCAGAAAGATGCTGCGGATACATATAACTCAGGAGATTTTTGGATGGCTAATTTCCTTGGAGTTTTTACACACCAAATAGTGGTTAGAGAAGAAGCAGATCAATATGGTCTATCGACTGGAAATAATTTTATTTCAAATTCTTGGTCGAATTTATACCTAACCAATACCAATTTGAACAGCTTAATTAGTACTGCTACGGATCAACGAAACATGATCTATGCTGGGATAGGAAAAATTATTCAAGTAGATGCTTTTAGCAAGGCTGTTGACATCTGGGGAGATATACCTTATTCAGAAGCTAATAAATTAGGTGAATCTATAATAGCTCCCACTTTTGATGATCAGGTTGAAATTTACACATCCTTGTTTGCGCTGTTGGATGAAGCTATTGCAAATTTGAACGATGAAACAGCCGAGAATAGTAAAACTCCTGGAGAGGATGATTTGATCTATGGTGGAGATGTTGAAATGTGGATAAAAGCAGCTAATACACTAAAATTGAAAATGTACAATAATGTACGTCTTTATCCTGCATTGTTTGATGCGACTGCTGTGAATTCGCTTATCTCAGGAGGAAATTTAATAAGTAAATTAGACGAAGATTTTGAGTTTAAATACTCATCTGCTTTAGCTCCAGTAGACGAAAGACATCCTTTGTTTGCGGCAGAATATGGAGGTGGGCAGATAACTCAGTATATAAGCCCTTGGTTCTATGAAATCATGATGGGAGTAAATCCAACTCCTTATTTTACCAGTGTTGAAGATCCTCGTATCCCTTACTATTGGTTTAATCAATTGACTGGAGGAGAATTAGCTCAGAATCCGATTGATTATCACGATCCTAATACCAATTTTGTTTCAATACGATTTGGTTCTATTGGTGATGGTCGTGATAGCGGACAAAGAGGATCAGGAACAATGGTAGGAATGTATATTTGTGGTGGGCGTTATGATGACGGAATGGGAAGCCCAGACGGAGACTTGGGTTCTAGCGATGGTACAGGAGTTGCTCCTTTCCAATATATTAATTATTACGAACGCTTATTTATTGAAGCTGAATTGATACAAGCAGGCGTTGTTACGGGTGATGCTAGTGCTAAACTACGAGAAGCTATAGTCGCAGCTTTTGCCAAAGTAGATGATATAGCTGAAAACAATCAATCATCTCAGTCTATTCCTGTATTATCTGGAACTACAGAGGTAACAGGTTATATTGATGATGTTATTGCTCTATTTGATGCTGCAACAGATGATCAAAAAATGGAAATCATAATGACTCAGAAGTGGATTGCCAGTTTTGGGAAATTTGCAGATCAGTACAATGATATTAGAAGAACAGGATACCCTATTTTGGCTAATCCTAATGGTACAAATGAATACCAAATTGATGCAGGGCAAAACTCTGACGGTGCACAAGGTGATCCATTACTTGATTCCGAAACAACTTTGGGGCGAGATTATCCTATTTCTATCTATTGGCCTGCAGGTGAGATTAATACAAACTCAAATGCGCCTGATCAGAAACAACAAGCGACGTATTCAATTTTTTGGGATAATTAATAAATATTAGAATTATGAAGAAAATACATATAATATCAATTTTTTTGATTGGACTGCTTCTTTCTTGTTCTACTTCAAATTTAGATCAGATTGATTTAGCAAAAAATTCTGCAGTTCCAAACTTCACTATTGATGATACAAAAGATGGTTTTATCGATAAGGCCGATCCTGCTTCAGGAGAAGTAGGTTTTGCATTAACCATAGAACAAGGTTCGGTTGCATCTGCAACCGTAAAGGTTGTGTATAATTCTGTTGCAGGAGATAGATTCTTTGCAACAGTTAGTGCTGATGTAAGTACATATCCTCAGAATGTTTCATTAACGGTTAATGAGATTGTAGACTTATTCCCACAGTTGGCAGATGCAACAGATTTAACTGCTGGAGATATTTTTAGCTTTTTTGCAGAGCTTACATTAACTGATGGCACTGTTATTCCGGGTTACAAGGAAGATGGACCTAATTACAGTGATGACGTAATTACTTCACCATTGTTCACGGCTATATTGAATTATACAGTTGCTTGTGGTTTGCAGGCACCTTTTACAGGGCAATACGCTCTTACGGATCCCGCAGGAAATTGGGGAGATCAAACGGTTACCGTTGTTTCGGAAGGGCCAACAGAAAGATCATTTGAAGCTTCTTTCTTTGGTTTTGATGGAATCCCATTTAATTTTAGTTTAATATGTGATCAAGTGATTATTTTGCAAACTTCATCTGGATTGGGTTGTGGTGGTCCTTCATGGGAATTTGGTCCTGATTCTGATAATGTTGCAACATTTGATCTAACAGATGATTCTACAATTACTCTTCAATTCTTAGATAATAATAAGAGTGCTTGTGGTGGAGGACCAGGTGCTTATCAAATGACTCTTACTAAACTATAGTAGTAATTAAGAATTAAGTGAGATTAATTCTAATGGTAATTTAAGTAAAGGGTTGTTCTTTTCGAACAACCCTTTTTTTATTTAGGACTAGTCAAGTTTTTAGTTGATTTACACTTAAAACCCATTTAACTCCATAGTAACGGTCGGAATCAACAATAATAAGCCCAATAAAATCAGGATTGCCATAAAACCGCCGATCCATTTTACCCATTTGTCGTAAGGAATTTTGGCAACACCCAATACACCGATCAAAACACCGGAGGTTGGTGTAATCATATTGGTGAAACCGTCACCAAATTGAAAAGCCATTACGGTTGCCTGACGCGATACACCAATTAAATCGGAGAATTGCGACATCATTGGCATGGTAAGAGCTGCTTTTGCCGAACCGGATGGAATGATGATGTTGATGAGGTTTTGAATTAGATACATCATGCTTACTGAAGCCATTTTCCCAAAATCATTCATCGATTGAGAGATGTAGTAAAGAATGGAATCGATGATGTGACCTTCTTTCAGAACGATTAGGATTCCACCTGCTAAGCCAACAATCATGGCTGCAGAAAGAATATCACGGGCGCCGTCAAGAAAAAGGTGGGTAATTTCGTTGGCTGTGTTATTGAAGGCAATACCTGAGAAAATTCCCATAGCAAAGAAAAGGGTGGCAATTTCCATGATGTACCAACCGTAGCCCATTACGCCGACAATCAGGAAGATAATTGTGAACAGAAGTAGGTTTAGGATATAAAAATGAACCGATTTGCGTAGTGACATTATTCCTGAAATGGCAAAAAGAGCTGTGATAATTGGCAGTACCATAAAGGTACTTTCGGAGTTTCCGATTTTCAGGGTACTGACAGGATAGTAGTAGGAAAAGCCAATCATAGAAACCAAGAGAACGATATAGGTTAGCCATGCTGATTTTGGTGTGTAATATTTAATTGCCTCCATATCGGTATCGTGATGCTTTCTCCAGTATTCATCATCGGTGTAAACCAATGATTTTGCAGGGTTTTTGCGAACTTTGGCCGCATATCGTAAGATGAAAGCAAAACCGATAAAATTAATCACCACCCAACAAAATAATCGGTACTCGATACCCGAGAACAATGGTAAGTTCGATAATCCTTGTGCAATACCAATGGTGAAAGGATTTAAAAGAGCTCCGGCAAAACCAAGTCCGGCAGCAACAAAGCAGATGGCTACACCTACAATTGAATCGTATCCCATTTTAATGGCCATGGGTACAAATATAATGGTGAAGGCTATGGTTTCCTCACTCATGCCGAAGGTAGCTCCAAAAATGCTAAATATGAGCATAATTAGCGTGAGAATAATGTTGTTGACCCCAATTTTTCGGATCAGTTTATTTTTCTCCAGTTTCTTGGTGAATTCCAGAAAAGAGTAGATTCCAATATCGATAGATTTGCTCGCATTCATGATCCAGAAAGCGCCGCCAATAACGAGAATAAACATGATGATGTCGGCTTTATCAACAAATCCTTTGAAAAAAGAAGAGAATATTTCCCATGACTGACCCTGGCTTTCGATTTGTTGGTAGGAATCCTGTACAATAACCTCGCGGTTGGTTCCATTAACATTTACGGCAGTTCGTTCGAATTCTCCGCCCGGAATTAGCCAGGTGAGAATGGCTGATAGAACGACTATAGCGAATACAATAACATAAGTATGCGGTATCTTTTTAAACATGATTTGTAGGTTTGTTGTAAGTTTTGATTGTTCTTGTAAAATTGAATGTGTAAAAATAGAAAAATATGAAGAGAATGGAAGCTTTGAATTTATTTTAAAAGGCAACTCGAAAAGGTTTGCAATTTGCTCTTTTTTCCCTAATATTTGCATTGTGATTTCCCAACTTTTTAGATTGTGAAAAGCAACAGATAGAAGTTGAGCAACTGAGCAATGATACAGTGCGTTAAGGATTGAAACAGATACCCCGAGTTGTGGGGGATTTTGTGGGGAAGAACGAGGAGTAGAAGAGAAAAGCCTGACCCGACCCAAGGAGGGAAACGCCCGGAAAGAAATATTGAGTTAAGAAAATATAGAGAATGGGGATTTCTCATGTCTCACATCTAATATCAAATATCTATAACATGAAGTTGTTAATAAGTAATATAAAGACATTAGTTCAGGTTGATACGGAAGCTCGTAAATGGGTTGCCGGAACCGATATGGCCAATTTGAATTGCATTGAAGATGCCTACTTGCTGATTGAAGGCGATAGAATTACTGATTTTGGTAAAATGGAAGACATTCCTGACTTTGATGACAAGGAAGGTTTTGATTGCATTGAGGAGTATGACGCTACGGGAAGAATGGTTTTTCCTAGTTTTTGCGATTCGCATACTCATTTGGTGTATGCGGGAAGTCGCGAAATTGAATATTCCGATAAAATTAAAGGTTTATCGTACGAAGAGATTGCCAAACGTGGCGGAGGAATTTTGAATTCGGCCAAATTGATGCACGAAGCAACGGAAGAGGAGTTGTACGAATCGGCCATGGAGCGAATTCACGAGATTATTAGTTTGGGAACCGGAGCTGTTGAAATTAAAAGTGGTTATGGCTTAACGCTTGCCGATGAATTGAAAATGCTTCGCGTGATTAAGCGCTTAAAGGAATCAACACCGCTTACTATCAAATCAAGTTTTTTGGGAGCACATGCTGTGCCTGCTGAATACATAGGCAGACAAGCTGAGTATGTTGATATGGTAATTAATGAAATGATACCCTTGGTTGCTGCTGAAGATTTAGCAGATTATATTGATGTATTTTGCGACAAAGGATTTTTTACGGTTGAAGAGACCGACCGGATTTTAAATGCAGGAATGAAACATGGCATGCGGGCTAAAATTCATGCCAACGAATTGGATTATTCAGGCGGAATTCAAGTAGGAGTGAAGTACAATGCACTTTCGGTGGATCATTTAGAGTTTGTTGGCGATGCCGAAATTGAAGCTTTAAAAGGATCGGAAACTATGCCTACTGTATTGCCCGGAGCGGCATTTTTCCTAAACATGGTTTGTTCGCCGGTGCGTAAAATGATGGATGCAGGATTGCCAATTGCTTTGGCATCCGATTTTAATCCTGGATCGTCGCCATCGGGAAATATGAAATTTATTATGTCGCTGGCCTGTATCAATTATAAAATGCTGCCACAGGAGGCTATTAATGCCACTACCCTAAATTCGGCTTATGCAATGGGCGTTGAGGATGAATTGGGAAGTATTGCCAAAGGGAAAATCGCCAATGTTTACATCACCAAAGAAATTCCTTCGGTGGAGTATATGCCCTATGCCTACGGAAGCAACCTGATTGATGTCGTGATTTTACGCGGGAAGGTGTTGTAAGGATAGAAGCGAGATATCAGATTTGAGATATGAGAGAGAAACTATCTCAATTTCTATATTGCAGAGTAGGTAAAACATCTCACCCTAACCCTCTCCTGCAGAAGAGGGAACAGAGCAGTAAACCGGCTCTAATGCAAAAATGAAGAAAAGCCCCCCTTCGTCTTTAGGAGAAGGGGGTGGGGGATGAGGTGACAAGAATAAAATATTAAAAACAACGAACAGTAACAACCAGACAGAGAGTTATGATTAAGGAGCTTGTTGGGGAAGAATTGAGTTTTCTCGTTTCTCACATCTTATTTCTCACATCTCATGTCTAATATCTATCACAACAATGAAAAAACTAATCGAATGTGTTCCTAATTTTTCTGAAGGGAACGACATGAATATCATTAAGCAGATTACCAACGAAATTGAATCTGTTGAAGGCGTACGTTTAATCGACGTTGATCCTGGGAAAGCAACCAACCGTACCGTAGTAACTATGGTGGGTACGCCCGATGAGGTTTGCGAAGCAGCCTTTCGGGCTGTAAAAAAAGCAGCCGAGTTAATCGATATGAGTAAGCACTCGGGTGCTCATCCTCGTTTTGGAGCTACCGATGTTTGTCCCTTGGTACCAGTTGCCAACATCAGTATGGAAGAGACTGTTGAGTACGCACACAAGTTGGCAAAACGCATTGGCGAAGAAGCAGGTGTTCCTGTTTATTGCTACGAAAGTGCAGCACGCACACCAGAACGTAAAAATTTAGCAGTTTGCCGTGCAGGCGAGTACGAAGCGGTTAAAGACAGAATTGGCACCGAGCAGTGGAAACCCGATTTCGGACCTGCCGAATTTACACCTGCAGTTGCAAAAAGCGGAGTAACTGCTGTTGGAGCGCGTAATTTTCTAATTGCTTACAATTTCAACTTAAATACCACCTCAACCCGTCGTGCCAATGCCATCGCATTCGATGTTCGCGAGCGTGGACGTACCTTGCGCGAAGGAAATCCGGCAACGGGAAAAATAGTGACCGATGAAAAAGGAAATCCGGTAATGATTCCTGGAACTCTTAAAGCCACTAAGGCAATCGGATGGTTTATCGAAGAATTTGGCGTTGCCCAGATTTCCATGAACATGACCGACCTAACTGTAACCTCTATTCACAAAGCATTCGACGAGGTTTGCGCTAAGGCTCAGGATCGTGGTATCCGTGTTACAGGATCGGAGTTGGTAGGTGTTGTGCCGTTAAAAGCGATGTTGGATGCCGGTAAGTATTACCTGCGCATGCAAGGCCGTTCAACCGGTATTGCCGATCGCGAAATCATTAAAATCGCAGTTAAATCGTTAGGACTGGATGAGTTGTACCCATTCGATGCCGACAAAAAAATTATCGAGTACATCCTCGAAGACAAAGATCAGAAGAAATTGGTTGACTTAAGTTTAACCGATTTTGTAAACGAAACAGCTTCCGAATCGATGGCTCCGGGTGGCGGATCAATTTCTGCCTACATGGGTGCTATGGGTGCCGCTTTGGGTTCAATGGTGGCTAACCTGTCGGCTCACAAGCCGGGATGGGATGATCGTTGGGAAGAGTTCTCCGATTGGGCTGAGCAAGGCAAATACTACCACAGCAAGCTGGTTCATTTGGTTGATGAGGACACCAACGCCTTCAACAAAATTATGGATGCTATTCGTTTGCCAAAGGGCACCGATGCTGAGAAAACTGCCCGTGCCGAGGCCATGGAAGAGGCCACGAAATTTGCAACTATGGTTCCTTTTCAAACCATGGAGCTGTGTTTGGGATCGATGGATGTTGCCAAAGCTATGGCCGAAATCGGAAATCCTAACTCGGTAACCGATGCCGGTGTTGGCGCATTGGCTGCCCGTTCGGGTGTGTTGGGTGCTTTCATGAATGTGAAGATTAACGCTGCCGATTTGCAGGACAAAGCCTGGGCTGCCGATATCATCGCCAAAGGACAGGCAATTGTTGATAAGACCATTGCTCTCGAAAACGAGATTGTAGCCATGGTAAACGCTAAAATTTAATACACTACATCATCATATTGGGGGATACGTTACGGCGTGTCCCTTTTTTATTTGCTTTTTTTGGTCACTCCATGGCATGATCCTACCCATTTTATTACATTCTTAATTACCAATTCTCAACTATTTGGGGGTTCCCCTTCGGGTCAGGTTTTCCGTTGAACTCCACGGCTAGCCTTCGTACCTCAGGCAATCCAATTTGAAGTGCCCCCTAAAAGTTGGACGGTTATAAAATAAATTAATAAGATTGAGTTCGGTATAAAAGCAAAGCTGTTCTGTCGTTACCATCCAGATTGTAAAAAAGCCTCACACAACCTTTTCAACTTGTTTAAGCATCATGGCTAGTTTATTGTTTGCGAATCTTATATTTTCAACATCTGGACAACCTCTTTTAATTCTGCCATTATCCCAATATTTCTCAGGGATTGAAAAAATTGTGGATATAAATGAAGCTTTAGTTTTGTGTCCTACAACTAAAATTATTGGGGAGGTGTTATCGTTTTTTGCTCGCTATGTATTTAATTTTAGTGTAGCTGTTTTATTGTCTCGTTTTTGTCGTGTTTTTATGCTTTTAAAGCTACAAAAAGCATCTTAAACCGCAATATTTAAGAGAAAATAAGACAAAATAAAAGCGGTTACTGAAGGAGTAACCGCTTGGTAATAAGTAATCTTACATTGTCGGGGCGAGAAGATTCGAACTTCCGACCCCGCGCCCCCCAGACGCGTACTCTAAACCTGGCTGAGCTACGCCCCGATATTGCAGGCAACAAATATAGTTTATGTCTAAGAATTGTCAAAATGAAAACAGCTGAAAGATTCGAGTTAATTGATGTGAACATCTACTTTTTCTATGAATAAACACACTTGTAGTTATCTAGATATTTTGTAGATTTGCTACTCGAAAACTTATTTAGAAACAGAATAATTAATATATATGGAATTTAAGTCAATGAATCTGAAGGATACCAATCCTTCTACACCTGAAGGGGATATGGAAAATGTAAAATGTCTGATTGTTGGATCTGGTCCTGCCGGATATACTGCAGCAATTTACGCCGCAAGAGCAAATTTGAATCCTGTTTTAATTGAAGGTTTGCAACCCGGAGGACAATTGACAACAACAACAGAGGTTGATAATTTCCCCGGATATGCAGATGGAGTTACCGGCCCGGTTATGATGGCTGATTTAAAAAAACAAGCGGAAAGATTTGGCACAGATTGTCGTTGGGGATTAGTAACTGAAGTAGATTTTTCTACTTATCCTCACAAGGTAATTGTTGATGGAAAGAAAATTATTATGGCAGAGACTGTTATTTTGGCAACAGGTGCTACCGCTAAATATTTAGGCTTTCCAACCGAAGAAAAATATATGGGCTCGGGAGTTTCAGCTTGTGCAACCTGCGATGGTTTCTTTTACCGTGGATTGGATGTTGCAGTAGTTGGAGGTGGCGATACAGCAGCAGAAGAAGCAACTTATCTGGCTGGTTTGTGTAAGAAAGTATATTTAATTGTACGTAAAGATTATTTAAGAGCTTCTAAGGCTATGCAGGATCGTGTTGCCCGAACAGAAAATATTGAAGTGCTTTATGAGCACAATACCAAAGAGCTTTATGGCGACGGTGTAGTGCAGGGGGCTAAGTTGATAAAGCGAATGGGAGAGGCCGATGAGACAGAAGTGGACATCAAAATAGATGGTTATTTTGTCGCAATCGGGCACACACCTAATTCGAAGATATTTAGTAAGTATTTAAAAACTGATGAGCAAGGATATGTATTGACAGAGCCGGATTCGACCAAAACAAATGTTCCCGGAGTGTTTGCAGCAGGAGATTTAAAAGATCCTCACTACCGTCAGGCAATTACTTCAGCAGGTTCAGGATGTATGGCAGCTATGGATGCTGAGAGATTTCTTTCTGAAAGAGAATAAATGCAAATTTTGTTAGATATAGATTACCCGATTACTTGTTAGTCGGGTAATTTTTTTGCAAAAAAAAACGACATTCGAAAGAATGTCGTTTATATTGTATTGTTTAGAATGCTATTGATTAAAAATATCAGCAAATTTCTCATTGCTGTATTTACCATCTTTCAATTTTTTAGCAACCTCTTTAAATGCATTAACAGTGTACTCAACATCTTCTATAGTGTGCATTGCAGTAGGAATCAATCTAAGCAGTAATTGTCCTTTAGGAATTACAGGGTAAACAACGATAGAACAGAAAATATTGTAATTCTCTCTTAAATCCATAGTTACCTGAGTTCCTTCAGCCACACTACCAGATAAATAAACTGGTGTTACAGGAGATTCTGTTACGCCAATGTTTAATCCGGCTTTAGTTAAACCAGTTTGCAGAGCATTGGTTACGTTCCAAAGTTTCTCACGCAATTCAGGAGAGTTTTTAAGTAACTCCAAACGTTTAATAGATCCTTCTACGATAGGCATTGGCAATGATTTCGCAAAAATCTGAGATCTCATTGTGTATCTAAGGTAAGTACCAACTTCTTCGCTGCAGGCGATAAAAGCACCAATACCGGCCATTGCTTTTGCGAAAGTACTGAAATGCAAATCTACTTTGTCTTCAACACCGAAATGTTCAATAGTACCAGCGCCGGTTTTTCCCATTACACCAAATCCATGAGCATCATCAACAAGTAAACGGAAGTTGAAATCATCCTTAAGAGCACAAATTTCATCTAATTTACCAAGGTCACCAGCCATTCCGAATACACCTTCAGTAATTACAAGAATTCCACCACCGGTTTTTTCAGTCCATTTGGTAGCTCTGTCTAATTCTTTACGAAGATTATCCATATCGTTATGAGGATAAACGAAGCGTTTTCCAACGTGAAGTCTCAATCCATCCATGATACATGCATGTGATTCAGAATCATAAACAATCACATCATGACGACCAACCATTGCATCAATAATAGAAACCATACCCTGGTAACCAAAATTCAAAAGAAATGCATCTGGTTTTCCAACAAAATCAGCCAGTTGAGCTTCCAGCTCTTCATGACGGCTTGTTTGTCCGGACATCATACGAGCTCCCATTGGATAGGCTAATCCCCATCTTGCAGCAGCTTCAGCATCTTCTTTTCTTACTTCAGGGTGATTTGCTAATCCGATATAGTTATTCAAACTCCATGTCAAAACTTCTTTCCCACGAAATTTCATTCTTGATCCTATTTCACCTTCCAATTTAGGAAATGCAAAATATCCATGAGCTTGCTTAGCGTATTGCCCTAGATTTCCTCTTTTTGATGTAACTTTGTCAAATATATCCACAGTCTATGCTTTTTTGAAATGTTTTAATTGCAACTGTGCAAAAGTAATGTTTTTTGGAATTTTAGCAATAAATTATAAAGAATTGTATAATATGAGTGGAAAGTATCCTATTTTTCGCTTGAAAACTATATCTTTGCAAAATGCAAAAAAATAGAGTAGCTATACCTATGAGAAAAATTGTTTATGTTTTTTTACTGTTCGCCTTTATTTTAGGTGGATGCAGCGATTACCAGAAATTGCTAAAGAGTAACGATAATCCTTTGAAATATAAGAAGGCTGTTGAATACTATAATGCAGAGGAATATGTAAAAGCTGCAACTCTTTTTGAGGAGTTATTGCCAATTTATCGGGGAACAAGCAAAGCGGAAACAATCAGCTACTATATTTCTTACTGTTCTTATGGTTCGGGAGATTATATTTCTGCTGGATATTTCTTCAGGAATTTCTTGAAAACATTTCCGGATAGTCCATATTCAGAAGAGAGTTTGTATATGAGTGCATATTGTTACTATTTGGAGTCACCAAAACCAAGGTTGGATCAGACATCAACAAAAGATGCGATTGATGCTTTTCAATTATACATTAACCGCTATCCGAATTCTACCAGAATTCCAAAGTGCAACGATTATATTGATGAGATGCAGGATAAGCTGGTGCTGAAATCATTCTTAAGTGCAAGAAATTATTATGACAGAGAACATTTTCCTGCAGCAATTGTTTCCTTGCAAAATGGATTGAAAGATTACCCTGGTTCTTCTTATCGGGAAGATTTAATGTTTATGTTGTTGGAATCTCGATATGAATTGGCCTTATTAAGTGTTGAAGACAAAAAAAGAGAAAGATACAATCTCGCAAAGGAAGAATATTTTTCTTTTGTTGATGAATTCCCTGAAAGTAAGTATCGAAAGCGTGCTGAAAAAATGATTGAAGGTATAGAAGCCTACTTGAGTAAGTTTAATACGAATATTTAAAATAGATCTAATTCTTTTATAGTATGGATTACAAGAAAACAAATGCAGCAAGTTCTACAATTACCCGTAACATGACTGAGTTAAGTGAAGAAGTGGGTAATGTTTACGAATCTGTAGTGATTATGGCAAAACGTTCTAATCAGATTGCTGTTGAACTGAAAAGTGAGCTGAATAAGAAGTTGCAGGAGTTTGCATCTTATACAGATAACTTGGAAGAGGTTTTTGAAAATCGCGAGCAAATTGAAATCTCTAAATATTACGAGAGATTGCCAAAGCCATCTTTAATCGCGGTTGAGGAATTTATTAATGGAGAAATCTATTACAGAAATCCTGCAAAAGAGGTACAAGCAGAAGATTAATCACAAAATAGTTTATTAGTTCCCTTTGCAGCAAAAGGGAACTTTTTATTTTTAAGTCTGATTTATGTTAAAAGATAAAAACATTATTCTTGGAGTTACCGCAAGTATTGCTGCTTATAAAGCCGCTTCTTTAGTGCGTTTATTGGTGAAAGAAGGAGCCAATGTAAAAGTGATCATGACTACCTATGCAAAGGAGTTTATTTCTCCTGTAACCATGGCCACCTTATCCAAAAATACCGTATTATCAGATTTCTTTAAGCATGATGATGGATCATGGAATAGTCATGTAGATCTAGGTATTTGGGCAGATTTATTGATTGTTGCACCAACTACGGCCAATACAATGGCTAAAATGGCAAATGGTATTTGTGATAATTTACTTTTAACAACTTATCTTTCAGCCAAGTGTCCGGTTATTCATACACCTGCAATGGATTTGGATATGTTTAAGCATCCTGCCACATTGCGAAATATGGAAATTTTAAGATCCTACGGCGATTTGTTTATAGAACCTTCGAGTGGTGAGTTGGCTAGTGGACTTTACGGAAAGGGAAGAATGGAAGAACCGGAAATTATCGTTAAGAAAATTATCGAATTTTTCGAATCTAAAAAAAAAAACTAAGCAATAAGAAGATTTTAATTACCACAGGACCAACTTACGAAAAAATTGATCCTGTGCGTTTTATTGGTAATTTTTCATCTGGAAAAATGGGCTTTTCAATAGCCGAAGAATTAGCTTCCCAAGGAGCTCAGGTTATCTTGGTAAGCGGACCTACCTCTTTAAGTACTCAAAATCAAAATATAAAACGTATTGATGTTGTTTCTGCTCGGGAAATGTACGAGGCATCGTTACGGGCATTTCCGTCTTGCGATGGTGGAATTATGACCGCTGCAGTGGCTGACTTTACACCTGTAACAACCGAAAATACTAAGGTGAAAAGAGGAAAGGAAAATTATACCATAGAGCTTACTCCCACAAAGGATATTGCTGCATCTTTGGGTAGCATTAAAACAATAAATCAATTTTTGGTCGGTTTTGCGTTGGAAACAAACGATGAAGAAACCAATGCCAAATTGAAGTTGGAGAAGAAAAATCTGGATTTCGTAGTTCTTAATTCTTTGAATGATAAAGGTGCCGGTTTTCAGTACGATACCAATAAGATAACAATAATAAATAAGCGTGGTGAGTGTAAAAAGTTCGGGTTGAAAAGTAAAGCAGAGGTGGCAAAAGATATCGTTAATGAATTGATTGCATATTATGAAGAATAAATATTGGTTCACTTCCGTTTAAATTTTTAACTTTAGCTGTTAACTTTTGAAATCGAATTATGCGAAAACTCATTGTATTGCTATTTGCTTTTATCATCTCCATTCCTTTGTTTTCTCAGGAGTTAAGGTGTAATGTTCAGATTGTGAGTCAGCAAATCCAGGGAACCAATAAACAGGTATTTAGAACGCTTCAGACTGCGGTTTACGAGTTTATGAATACCACGCGATGGACAGATCATGTTTATAGTTACGATGAGAGAATTGAATGTACGATTCTAATTAATTTAACCAATCAAATATCTGCCGATGAGTTTAAGGGCTCCGTTCAGGTTCAGGTTAGCCGGCCAATATTTAATTCTTCTTACAATAGTGTATTGCTAAATTTTAAGGACGATGATGTTCAGTTCAAGTACGTAGAGTATCAAACTTTAGAGTTCAACGAGGCAACTGCACCGACCAGTTTAACTGCGTTGTTATCTTACTATGCTTATATTGTTTTAGGTTTGGATTACGATACTTATTCGATGGATGGCGGGAGTGTTTATTACGCAAAAGCTGAGGCGATTGTAAATAAGATGCAAAATTCAAATGTAAAAGGTTGGAAGGCTTTCGAAAGTAGGAAAAACAGATATTGGTTAGTCGAGAACATATTAAACAATGCTTATAGCCCGGTTCGAGAGTGCCTTTATCGCTACCATCGTTTAGGGTTGGATAATATGGCAGAGCGTTTAACTGAATCCAGAGCCGAAATAGCAGAAAGTTTACGATTACTTCAGAAAGCATATAGAGCAAAACCAGGATCATTTATTCTTCAAATATTTTTTGATGCAAAAGCCGATGAGTTGGTGAATATTTTTTCAGAATCCTTTACAGATGAAAAGAAAAGGGTTTTTAATATACTCAGCGAAATTGATCCTGCCAATATTTCAAAATACAATAAAATAATAGGGCAAAAAGAAAAGTAATTCTATTTTAGGAATAAGCTTGTTTTGCCGAGTTACCATGATCATTTTTTAGATTCCTATGCTTCAATCCATATCAATTCAGAATTATGCTTTAATTACAAAGCTGGATATTGAATTTTCAGATGGTTTCTCAGTAATAACGGGAGAAACAGGTTCTGGTAAGTCAATACTTTTAGGAGCCTTATCCTTGGTTTTAGGTCAAAGAGCGGAGGTGAATGTACTTAAGGATAAAGAACAAAAGTGCATAATCGAAAGTTCATTTTCAATTGAAAGGTATCAATTAGAGAAGTTTTTTGCTGACAACGAATTGGATTACGAAAAGGAAACTCTGCTGCGAAGAGAAATACTTCCTAATGGTAAGAGCCGGGCTTTTGTGAATGATTCGCCTGTAAGTGTAAAAATTTTAAAAGAGTTAGGTTTGCGCCTGATTGATGTGCACAGCCAAAATCAGAATTTGGTGATTGGAAGTTTCGAATATCAGGTAGGAATTGTAGATACTTATGCAGGCAATTCGGAGATCTTAAAAAAGTATCAGGAGTACTTTGATAAATTCCAAAAGCTAAAGCAGGAGTTGCGTAAACAAGAAGAATTGGCCGCCAAGGAAAAAGCTGATTTGGATTATTTTCAGTTTCAATTGGAGCAATTGCTCGATGCAAAATTAGTTGCCGGAGAACAGATTGAAATGGAAGCTGAGTTGGAAACTCTGACTCATGCCGAGGAGATTAAGTCGGGTTTGGTTAAAGCGTACGAGAATCTGTCGGAAGGTGAATTTCCAATTGTTACGCAGTTGAAAGAGGCGCGGAATGCAGTAGCCCAAATCATAAACGTATTCCCGGATGCTGAAAGTTTTTTTGAACGACTGGAGAGTGCATATATCGAATTGAATGATCTTGCACAGGAATTGGATCGAAGTAATGAGTCTGTTGAATTGGATCCTTCAAGAATTGAATTTTTAAATCAGAAATTAGATGCTGTTTATTCCCTGCAACAGAAACATCATGTGAATTCTGTTGAAGAGCTAATTCAAATCAGGGAAGAATTGATACAAAAAGTGGATAAAATTGTTTCTGGTGATGATTTCATTGAAGATTTGAAGATGCAATTAAAAGCGCAGGAAGAATTGGTTATTAAGTCAGCTAAAAAGCTTACCGATAGTAGGGTAAAGGTAATTCCCGCTATTGAGAAAACAATCGTTTCACAGCTGGTTCAGCTCGGAATTCCCAACGCAAATTTTAAGATCTCTACACAGATTAAAGAAGATTTTCAGTATTTGGGATGTGATTATTTGAGTTTTCTGTTCAGTGCCAATAAGAATGGTCAGCTAGAGGAAGTGCAAAGAGTTGCTTCAGGGGGAGAGTTGTCCAGACTCATGTTGAGTATCAAGTATTTAATATCTTCGTCGACAGCATTGCCATCCATCGTTTTTGATGAAATTGACACGGGTGTTTCCGGTGAAATTGCAGCCAAAATGGGAACTATGATGAATAAAATGGCAGAAAATATTCAGGTAATCAGTATTACTCACCTTCCTCAGATAGCAGGAAAAGGAAAAAATCATTATAAGGTTTATAAGGCAGATGATGAGCTGGAAACCTATTCAAATATTGTACTTCTCGACCAGCAAAGCCGCATAGAAGAGCTTGCTAAAATGCTAAGCGGAGCTGACCTCACTCAGGCAGCTTTGGACAATGCTAAGGTGCTGTTATCTAATTAATTGTTTCACATTTTATCGAATTAAAGAATTTATTCAGTCTTAATTAATGAGCTTATTTAGGATCATTCTTAATTTAATGTGTTATCTTTGAAGCTGAAAAAAATGATAATTACTAAGTATGTCGTATAATTTATTAAAAGGAAAAAGAGGGATTATTTTTGGTGCCTTGAATGAAATGTCTATTGCATGGAAAGTTGCAGAACTTGCCGTGGCAGAAGGAGCTGAGATTGTTTTAACAAATACTCTTGTTTCCATCCGAATGGGTACAATTGATGAATTGGCTAAAAAATGTAATGCTCAGGTAATTCCTGCTGATGCTACAAGTCCCGAGGACTTGGAAGAGTTGTTTACAAAATCAATGGAGATTTTGGGTGGTAAGATTGACTTCGTTCTTCATTCAATCGGTATGTCGCCAAATGTTCGTAAAGGACTTGCTTACGATGAATTGAACTACGAGTACTTGAAAAAAACATTGGATATTTCGGCCATTTCATTTCACAAAGTATTGCAAACTGCAAAGAAACTTGATGCAATGGCTGAGTGGGGATCTGTAGTTGCTTTATCTTATGCGGCAGCACAAAGAACAATGTACGAATACAACGATATGGCTGATGCTAAATCGATGTTGGAATCGATCGCCAGAAGTTTTGGTTACATCTATGGACGTGAAAAAAGTGTGCGTATTAATACTATTTCGCAATCACCAACAATGACTACTGCCGGTAGCGGAGTTAAAGGATTCGATTCATTAATTGATTTCTCGGAACGAATGTCGCCCCTTGGAAATGCTACTGCTGAAGAATGTGCGAATTATTGCATCACTTTATTCTCAGATCTGACAAAGAAAGTTACCATGCAGAATTTATTTCATGACGGAGGTTTCTCAAGTATGGGCATGAGTTATAGAGCTATGAGCCAATACAATAAGAGTTTTAATCCTTGCGATTGTAAAGAATAATAAAAAGCTAAATATTATCTTTTGAATCCGGATTGAAAAATCCGGATTTTTTTTTGCGAAAAATCATGAATTCAAAAATGCGTAGATTTTTAAAATCTACTGATAATATGTACATTTGCCCTTACTTTTCAAAAATCAGAATTGTAAGAAAATAGCAAAACAAAAAATAGTTAATGACCACAAAGGCAACAAATATCCATCCTGTGTTTGATCGGATTTTAGGAAGGGAAGATAAAGAGGAGATTTTAAATCAGAATTCTAAGGTTATTTGGATGACTGGACTTTCCGGATCAGGTAAAACCACTATTGCTATCGGATTGGAGAAGGAACTTCAGAAAAGGGGGTTTTTAACCCAGATTCTTGATGGAGATAACATCCGAACAGGAATCAATAAAAATTTAGGCTTCTCGGAAGAAGACAGGACTGAAAATATCAGGCGAATTGCCGAGGTATCTAAGTTATTTCTGAATTGCGGTGTCATTACAATTAATTGTTTTGTGAGTCCTACTATTGACATTAGAGATGTAGCAAAGGAAATAGTTGGGAAAGAAGATTTTTTAGAGGTGTATGTAAATGCATCTTATAAAGTATGTGAAGAGAGAGATGTAAAAGGATTGTATAAAAAAGCCAGAAATGGGGAAATTAAAAATTTCACTGGCCTTGATTCACCTTTTGAAGCACCTGAGAATCCTTTTTTGGAAATCAAAACCTCTGAAATGACGCCTGTGGAGTCGGTGGAAAAAGTTATTGAAGCTATTTTACCTCGGTTAATAAGAAATTAGTGAAGTTGAAAACTAAGTAGACTTTGTTGTAAATGACTGTTTCAATAAATAGTCCGTTAGAAAGCAAATAAAATATTTTCGAATGAAGGAATACAATATTAATCATTTAAGAGAACTGGAAGCTGAATCTATTTTTGTGATTCGTGAAGTTGCTGCTCAATTTGAAAATCCGGTCATGTTATTTTCCGGAGGAAAAGATTCTATTATCATGTTTCACCTGGCTCGTAAGGCTTTTGCTCCTGCAAAGGTGCCTTTCCCAATGATGCATATTGATACGGGACATAATTTTGCAGAAACCATCGAGTTTAGAGATATGCTGATGGAGAAAACAGGAACCCGTATTATTGTGCGTTACGTTCAGGATTCTATTGATCAGGGAAAAGTTGCAGAAGAAACTGGATTTAATGCCAGTAGAAATAAGTTGCAAACAGTTACACTCTTGGATGGTATCGAAGATTTAAAAGTAGATTGCGCAATGGGCGGTGGTCGTCGCGATGAGGAGAAAGCAAGAGCTAAAGAACGTTTTTTCTCTCATAGAGATGAGTTCGGTCAGTGGGATCCAAAAAATCAGCGTCCTGAATTGTGGAACCTGTTTAACGGGAAGAAACATATTGGAGAACATTTTAGAGTATTTCCTATTTCGAATTGGACTGAAATGGATGTGTGGCAATACATCTATCTTGAAAATATTGAAATTCCTAATCTGTATTTTTCACACGAACGTGAAGTGTTTCAAAGAAATGGAACTCTTTTGGCTAAGAGTGATTGCATACCAATGCGTCCAGGAGAAAAGACGGAGAAAAGAATCGTTAGATTCCGTACCATTGGAGATGCTACTTGCACCGGAGCTGTTGAATCGGAGGCACATTCTTTAGAAGAAATTATCGAAGAAGTTGCAGCTACAAGAACAACCGAGCGTGGAACAAGAGCCGATGACAGAAGGTCGGAAGCTGCGATGGAAGATCGTAAGAAAGAAGGATATTTTTAAAAATTGAATGTGAGGCTAAAAGCTTGAAGCTGGAGGCTAAGAGAAAAATATAGTTATGTCAGAGAAATCAGCAGGATATTTAGATATGGAACTTTTACGATTCACCACAGCAGGAAGTGTTGATGACGGTAAGAGTACCCTTATTGGAAGATTATTATATGATAGTAAGGCCATTTTCGAAGATCAAATGGAAGCTATCGAAATCAGCAGTAAAAAAAGAGGTGATGAAGAAGTCGATCTCGCTTTGTTAACAGACGGTTTAAGAGCCGAACGTGAACAAGGAATAACCATTGATGTTGCATACCGTTATTTTGCAACACCAAAACGAAAGTTTATTATTGCCGATACTCCAGGACACATTCAGTATACCCGAAACATGGTTACGGGTGCGTCTACTGCGAATGCCGCATTAATTTTGGTTGATGCACGTAATGGTGTAATTGAACAGACACTTCGTCATTCATACATTGCCAATTTACTGCAAATACCACATATTATTGTGTGTATCAATAAAATGGATTTGGTTGACTATTCGCAAGAGACTTACGATAGAATTAAGGCTGATTACCAAAAAACGATTGTTGATAAATTGAACATTAAAGATGTTCGTTTTATTCCTATCTCGGCAAAATTGGGTGATAATGTGGTGGATGCATCAACTAAAATGGGTTGGTATTCCGGTACTCCATTGTTGGATCTTCTGGAAAATATTAAAATCGTTGATGATCGTAATCATGGAGATTCAAGATTACCTGTTCAGTATGTAATTCGTCCGCAATCTGATGAGTTTCACGATTATCGTGGATATGCCGGTAGGGTAGCAAGTGGTGTTTTTCATCCTGGCGATAAGGTTCGGATTTTACCTTCGGGAATTGAAACAACTATTGAGGCTATTGATTCTTTTACCGGAGAACAGGAGGTTGCTTTTACTCCTCAATCAGTAACATTACGATTAAGTGACAATATTGATATTTCAAGAGGAGATATGATTGTTGACGCGAATAATGTACCGAATGTTAGTCAGGAATTTGAGGCAATGCTTTGCTGGATGAATGAACGGGCTATGATGCCTCGTGGAAAGTATACAATTAAGCACACTACCAACGAAACCCGTTGTATGATTCGTGATGTGAAGTTTAAAGTTAATGTTGATACTTTGGATGAAGTAACAGATGATAAAGTAGTTGGGTTAAATGATATTGCGTGCGTATCTTTTAAGGTTGCCAAACCATTGTTTTTCGATTCGTATAAAAAGAACCGTTTAACGGGAAGTTTTATTCTTATTGATGAAGGAACCAATGAAACGGTTGCTGCCGGGATGATCTTATAAAATCCAATTGTTGGATTACAAGATGGCTGAGACAATTGTTTCAGCCATTTTTTTTGCAATAAAAAAGAGGTTGCTATAATAGCAATCTCTTTTAGATATAGTAGTAGTGTTCTTAAAATTTGAATCCAAAGGTCATTCGAACCTGATGGTTTGTATTGTTCAGGCTAACTATATCATTACTGCCTGAGTAAAGAACAAAATCTTCATCGTACTCTTTATATTGATAGGCCATATCGAAGAAGAAGTTGTTTTGTTTAATTCCAAAACCTGCAGAGTAAGTGTTGTAGCCTTCATCAATAAAACTCTTGTAAGGATCTCCGATTTTAGCGTATCCACCGCGTATACTTATATTAGGAGTAAGGCGGTATTCGGCACCAATTCTTAAATTAGAAGTTGAACGGTACGAGTTAGCAATGTCTTGATTTTCGTTCATTAAATCACCTGCATCACTGTCGTTAAATTCGGCATTAGAGTAATCAATCATTTCGTAATCAACGCTAAGTACACCTTTTTGGCCAAATAGGTAGGCTGCACTAAGAATTGTTCTAAACGGAGTTTCAAGATCGTAACTGGTTCTTGATACAAACTCCGACTTGAAGGCATGATATGCATCTCCGTCTTCAGGAAATGCATCAGGAATATTTGGATCAAATTCTGAACTTACTGATGTATCATAGGTTTCGTCAAGATTATAAAATGTAGGAGTATGAATTGCCGCACCCACTCTTAAACTGTTTGTGATTTTATAGATCGCTCCAAATTTAAAATTAACACCAACACCCGATGTTGTCATGTATTCATTAAAGGTGAATTCATTTAATGATGTAATGTTATCAGCAAGAGAAAATTCTGAATAAGAGGTTGTTGATTTGTGGTATAAATCTTGAATGCCAACAGTTGCTCCTAAATACAATTTGTGTCCGTAATTAGCACCAAAAGAGAGTACGTATTCACCAATGTATCCTTTCTCGTCAACACGTTTTTGCTGATCCATACGATCATTTCCGAAGAGTACCGATTGATAGTTTAAATCATCATCATTGTTGATGAGATACGTATCGTAAGCAAGTTTTTCTTCAAAAGAGTACAGGTTGTCCGGAGAGTTGCCGGCGGCCAAATCGGCCCACTTATCAAGCAATGAAGTTCCTGAATTTAAATTGAATAAATATCCTTCACGATTGAAATTTGCAATTCGGTTGTAGCCAATTCCAAAGTTGAAATTTTGCCATCCTTTTTCAGGTGCTATTCTCGGAACATAACTAGCTACGTAGCCGACATTGCCTATGGTAAAACTATACTTATCTTCAGAAAAACCATTGTTTTTTGATTCAGTATATTCAATGGAAGGAGTAAATGTAAATTCAGAACTTCTGTAAACACCAATACCTGCAGGATTTATACTTAGGCTTGAAAAGTCGCCTCCTAAAGCGCCAAAAGCGCCGCCCATGGCGGTTGAACGCGCAGTTCCGTTAAATTCTTGTCTCGAATATTTTAGTGCATTATCTACACTCTGAGAATACGAAGTTCCTGCTATTAGGGACAAGATGAGCAAAAAAGTATATCGTTTCATAAAAAAGTATTTTAAAGTAATGTCTTGTGTTATTCTGATCAAAAGTTGCAACCATTCAATTAAGAGAGTAAGCTGAAAAGTTATATCAGATTTAGGGTGATCGTAAATTTGTTTTTGTTGGTTTTTTATATCCACCGGAGTATGGAGAACAAAACTCCGGTGATTATATTTTATCTTCTTCTTCTTGTATTTCCCGAATTGCTTGAATTCGAACTTCCGCTTGATGATCTAGAGCTTCCACTTGATGATCTTATTGAACTTCCTGATGATCCGGAGCTGCTTCTGGAAGAGCGAACCGATGACCCAGATGATCCTGATGATCTTCTTGTTCCGCTGTTACTGTAACTGGAATTGGATCTAGAAGAACCTGATCTGTATGATGGTCTGGACGAATTATTTTTCACTTTAGAATAAGACGATCTTGTCGACGATTTTGAATAATTCGATTTGTTCGAATTTGAAGATCGGTTATAAGAAGGTCGTGTATTCGTTTGTGGTTTATTATAACTTGGCGACGAACTTCTACGGGTATTAGAATAACTATTTCTATTTTGATTGGTATTTCCGTTGGAATAATTACTTCTGGTATTTGTCCTTGTTCTTGTTGCAGGAGTAGTTCCATAAGTAGATCTTCTGCCTGATGTGCCATTTAATACAGTTCTTCTTGTTCCGTAAGAATTTCCATTGCCTGAGCTGTAACGAGCTGCAGCATTACTCCTTCTGATATCATTGGCAACTGAGCTTGTTGATCTTCTGCTTGTACTTACAGTACCAGCTTTCGTGCTTGAAGCCGCAGACCTTCGGGTTGACGCCGATACCGCACTTGCGCTTGTTCGTCTGGAGGCACTTGCATTAGTTGCAGTTCCTGCCTTATAATTATTTGATCTTCTTTTTCCATCATAAGTTGAAGAGGCATAATTATGATATCCGTGGTGGCCATAATATCCATGATGCCCGTAGTAACCATAGTGTCCATAGTATGGATAGTAGCTTCCGTAGTAGTGATTTGAGAATCCCCAGCCGAAATTCAAATCCCAATACCAGCTGTCGCCGAAGCCCATGTTAAATCCCCAATAGGAATTATAGCCATAGTTTCCGTATGGATAGTTGTAAGCAAACAGATTACCGTATCTCATTGTGGAATAATTATATCCATTGTAAAAGCGGTAATTTGTCCATGTTGGAGTCCACCATACATTGTTTCCGTCAACGTAAACATTCCAGTCAGGATCTCCGGCCAGCCACATGGCGGTATTGTAACCACTGTTATCGTAGTAACCAAATCCCTGAGGATACATGTCCCGTAAACGTTGAGCTTCTTCCTGATCCCGTTCCGAACCAGAAAATCCACCTAAGTAATAACCAGAATCACCTTCGTAAATCACTGTGTCAACACTACCAATTGACTCATCATTTAATATTTCGGTGTATTTTTGTTGTAATGCATCAAAATTACGATCATCAAGAGCTTCCGATTCCATGTTTGGATTGGTTTTTGTTGATGATTGTGTTGCAGTTGCCGGAGCTAAAGAATTGCTCTTTTGAACAGCAGGGGAATTGGCTTCAACTTTTTGAACTAATAAAGGAGCCTGATTAGGATTGTAATACAAATCATCTTCGTAAACCGCTGTTCCCATATAAGATGGGGAGCAACTGGTTGCAAAGAATGCTGTAATGAGTAGAATTTTTAAATAGGTTTTCATCGCTTGTCCTCCAATAATGAATTATCTAAGATTATTTTTTACTTTTGTAAGGAATTATAACTACCCTAAAAGTAGCAAATACCATACCAAAACGATATATAATGGCAAAAGTTTTAACCAGTAGAAGCGAAAATTACTCGCAATGGTATAATGACTTGGTGATCAAGGCAGATTTAGCAGAAAACTCTCCTGTAAGGGGATGTATGATTATTAAACCTTATGGCTATGCTATTTGGGAAAAGATACAGGCTCAATTGGATAAAATGTTCAAGGAGACAGGTCATCAAAATGCATATTTTCCTCTTTTAATTCCTAAATCATTTTTGAGTAAGGAAGCTGATCATGTGGAAGGTTTTGCAAAGGAATGTGCAGTGGTAACTCATTACCGTTTGAAAAATGATCCGAACGGAAAAGGAGTGATTGTTGATCCGGATGCTAAGTTGGAGGAAGAGTTAATTATTCGGCCAACTTCTGAAACGATTATTTGGAGTACTTATAAAAACTGGATTCAATCGTACCGCGACTTACCAATTCTTTGTAATCAGTGGGCGAATGTTATGCGTTGGGAAATGCGGACCCGTTTATTTTTGCGTACATCAGAATTTTTATGGCAAGAAGGCCATACGGCACATGCAACTAAAGAAGAGGCATTGATCGAGACCAAACAAATGGTTGATATTTACGGTGAATTTGCCGAGAAATGGATGTCTGTTCCTGTGTTAAAGGGACATAAAACAGAATCTGAGCGTTTTGCAGGAGCATTGGATACTTATTGTATTGAAGCCTTAATGCAGGATGGTAAAGCTCTTCAAGCTGGAACATCTCACTTTTTGGGACAGAATTTTGCAAAAGCATTTGATGTGAAATTTACTAACAAAGAAGGCAAAGAGGATTATGTTTGGGCAACTTCATGGGGTGTTTCAACCCGTTTAATGGGTGCTTTAGTTATGGCTCACTCCGATGATAATGGCTTGGTACTGCCTCCAAAACTGGCTCCAATTCAGGTTGTGATTGTACCCATCTACCGAAAAGCTGAAGAGCTCGAAAAAATATCAGAAACTATAAATCCTATTGTAGCAAAACTAAAAGCCAAAGGCATTTCAGTTAAATTCGATGATAGCGATAATCGCAAACCGGGATGGAAATTTGCTGAATACGAATTAAAGGGTGTACCTGTTCGTTTGGCAATTGGTGCCCGCGATTTGGAGAATGGAACTATCGAGTTGGCCCGTCGTGATACCCTAACAAAAGAAACAGTTTCTATTGAAGGTGTAGAAGATTTGATTGAAAATTTAATGGAAGAAATTCAGAATAGTATTTTCCAGAAAGCATTAGATTTTAGAACAGAAAAAACGACTAAAGTGGATACTTACGAAGAGTTTAAGGAACTTTTGGAAAGCAAAACCGGATTTTTCCTTGCTCACTGGGATGGTACAGCCGAAACAGAAGAGAAAATTCAAACGGAGACAAAAGCAACTATTCGCTGTATTCCTTTCGAAGGAGATGGAGAAGAAGGGATTTGTATGGTAACAGGCAAACCTTCAAAACAACGTGTGGTATTTGCAAAATCCTATTAATTAAGAAAAGTTAAATGTAGATATTATCAAACAGTCATCAGGTATCTGATGACTGTTTTTTTGTATATTTACTTTTCAATTCTAAACAATAACACAATGAATATCTTAAACACAAAAGCTGCTATACTCTCAACAATTATGGACAAAGCTTCATTAAAGCAGGTTGTTTATAAAAATACCAAGGAGATATTTGAGGAATTACGGGCTGTAGTTGAAAATTTAATTGAAGAGTACAATTCAGAATTGGGTGAGGTCGATGAAAATGTACTTCTTTCTTTTGAGGACAAAGGAGAATTTGAATATCAAATTAAGATTGCATCCGATATTTTAGTTTTTAGTTTGCATACCAATGTATTTCAATTTAACAGAGATCATAATGTGTGGAAGCAAGCTTACGTGAAAACAGATCCTGACAATGCTTACTCAGGTATTATTAATGTCTATAATTTTTTGGCCGATTCTTTTAAATATACTCGATATGAGGATTTAGGATATTTGGTTGCCCGAATTTTTATCAACAGAGAAAAGCACTACATTGTTGAGGGGAAAAGACAATTGGGTTTGCTGCAAACGGATTTATCGGTTTCTACTGCCGATCATGATAACCTGCGAAACATTGTGGAAACTGCCATTAATTATTCTTTGAATTTCGATTTATTGGTTCCTCCATACGATAATGTGAAGATCATGTCAGTAGGACAGATGTTCGAGAAAATTCAGAATGCAAGAATACCAACGGGTAAACGATTGGGTTTTCAGTTTAAATCCGATGATGTATAATAGTTAAGATTCGCAATAAGAAAACCGGAATCAAATTCATTTTCAAACATCATTTTAGTAATATTGCAACGCTTCACCAAATAGTTTTTGGAAGTGGTTATGTGTGCATTTTTTAATATAAACACCAGATATGAGTGCCTTAATAGAAAAATTTATACGATACGTAAAATTCGATACTCAATCGGATACCGAAACCGGGTTAACTCCCAGTACACCCGGACAAATGTTTTTGGCAAAAGAATTGACCCGGGAATTGGAAGAGATGGGATTGGAAAATATCAGTCTTGACGAGAACGGATACATTATGGCTGTTCTTCCTTCCAATTTGGATCATGAAGTTCCTGCCGTAGGTTTTGTAGCTCATATGGATACAAGTCCTGATTTTTCTGGAAAACATGTGAAGCCTCAGTTTTGGGAAAACTACAATGGCGAAGATATTGTTTTGAATGAAGAAAAGGATATAGTGATGAAAGTTGCTGATTTTCCGGAATTGAAAAAATACAAAGGTCAAACGATAATAACAACGAATGGCATTACGCTGTTGGGGGCGGATGATAAAGCGGGTGTTGCAGAGATCATGACTGCGATAGAATATCTTACCGAACATCCTGAAATTAAACACGGTCCTGTTCATGTTGGCTTTACGCCTGATGAAGAAATTGGAAAAGGGGCTGATTTCTTTAATGTGGAGAAGTTTGGAGCTGAGTTTGCTTATACGCTTGATGGTGGTGAAATTGGTGAGTTGCAGTATGAGAATTTTAATGCTGCATTTGCAAAAATTAGCTTTCAGGGCCGTAATGTTCATCCAGGAATGGCGAAAGACAAAATGATTAACTCGATGTTGATTGCCAATGAATTTCTTACACGTTTACCTGTAGATGAAGTGCCCGACAAAACAGAAGGTTACGAAGGCTTTTACCATTTAATTTCGATGGCGGGAAATGTTGAGAATTCAAATCTTCAATACATTATCCGCGATTTTGAAATGAAGAAGTATGAAGAGAGAAAACAATTTGTACAATCTCTTTGTGATGAATTTTGTGAGAAATATGGTGAGGGAAGTGTAAGTCTGGAAATAACCAATCAGTATTACAACATGCGCGAAAAAATTGAGCCGGTGAAATACATTGTTGATATTGCAGAAGAAGCAATGAAGCAGGTAGGAGTTGAGCCAATGATCATTCCAATTCGTGGAGGAACTGATGGAAGCCGCCTTTCCTATATGGGTTTACCTTGTCCGAATATATTTGCCGGCGGACATAATTTCCATGGAAGATTCGAATACGTCCCGGTAGAATCAATGGAAAAATCGGTAGAAGTAATTCTGAAAATTGTAGAATTAATTTCGAAACGATAACAGAATAAAGTATACAAAGAGAAAGGCAATCGTTTGGTTGCCTTTCTTATTCCATTAGTTTTTCGAACATCCTTCCACCTAAAAACATGGCTTTTAAAATGGGATGTATCTCTTTTCCCAAATCGGTAAGGCTGTATTCCACTTTAGGCGGAACTTCAGGGTAAACCTTACGGATCACCAAACCATCTTCTTCCAATTCTTTTAGGTTTTTGCTAAGCATTCTGTCGCTGATGTCCGGCAAAAGTTTCACCAATTCATTGTACCGCTTGGTTCCTTGTATCAGATGCAAAATGATGGTTGCTTTTCGTTTTCCTTTAACGAAATTGATAAATGTATCTATTGGACAATCTCCTTTTTTCAAAATAAAAAAGTTTTTACGCGTTGATAATCAGCAATTACGAACAAAATGTTAGTAGCCTGCCAAAGTGTAAGTTCTTGATTAGTAATTAAAATGCTTGTATCTTTGGTACAAGATAAGAATTAAATCAGGATAAGATATGGATACAAAAAGAGAATTTAAAGCACTTCGAATTTACGAAGAAGAAGGGAAATACATTCGAAGAATTGAAAAAAGGAAAATTGAAGATCTTCCAGAGGGAGAGGTAATTGTGAGAGTGAAGTATTCTTCTTTGAATTTTAAAGATGCACTTTCTGTATCTGGAAATAAAGGGGTGACACGAAAATATCCGCATACGCCGGGTATTGATGCGGCAGGAGTTGTGGAATATTCAGCGAGTGAAAGGTTTAAAGCCGGCGATGAAGTAATTGTAACCAGCTACGATTTGGGCATGAATACCGATGGTGGTTTTGCAGAATATATTCGGGTGCCGGAATCTTGGGTTGTTGCAATGCCAAAAGAATTGGACTTTAAACAAGCTATGATTTATGGAACTGCTGGATTTACAGCTGCTTTATCGGTGTATCGCTTGTTGTCGGCAGGACAAACTCCAAAAATGGGGCCGGTAGTGGTTACAGGAGCCTTAGGTGGAGTGGGTAGTATTGCTATTAGTATATTGGTTAGTTTAGGCTTTGAAGTAATTGCGGCGACTTTCGAAAACAGTGGTGGTGAAGATGAATTACACGAATTAGGTGTTGCTAGTCGCATTAGTAGTGAAATTACCGATGATCAATCGGGAAGACCATTATTAAAACCACTTTGGGCTGGAGCCATTGATGTTATTGGTGGAAATACTTTGCATACACTTCTTAAAGCTTGCAAACCATTGGGAAATGTGACCTGTTGTGGTAATGTTGGCTCAGGAGATTTAGCAATGACGGTTTACCCTTTCATTCTAAACGGAATTAGTTTAATTGGTATTGATTCTCAGAATTGCCCAATGGAATTGCGCCAAAAAGTTTGGAACAAGTTGGCTTCCGATTGGAATGTTTACAGCAACAAAGAGCAGGTTATTGAGTCATCTTTAGAAGAATTGGATACCTATATTGATTTAATGTTGGCAAAGAAGAGTCGCGGGAGAGTTATTGTGAAACTATAGTTTTTTAAATATTAAAAGAAAAAAGGCAGCCAATTGGTTGCCTTTTTTGATTTAAAAGCAAATTTGTCTTAGAGGTCTGTAGTAAGAGAGTGCTTTTAATGTATTGTTGTTGGCAATACAAGTCAAATATTTAGCAGAAGAATAGAGATAAAAGAAATAGTTAATCATTTAAAAGTATTGATTATGCAAGTGATTGAAACATTGGAGTCAAGAGTTTTCAGTCTGAAAGCAACTATTTTTTTGTATCTTGCCCCCTAAATTATTGAGGAAATTAGAATGAGTTCAATTCAGGCAATAAGTATAGATAATTTGGGGAGGGATAAATCCCAGCTAAAGCTTGTTGAAGAGGCTGAAAACAAAGCCGTTTTAACTCATTATCTGCATAATTATCAAAATGGTGTGAAAAAGCACTATGAAAAGGATGCTCTGTTAACTCTAAATAATTATTTGGAATGCGAACAGCAAAGCGATAATTCCCCAGTATTGCTTGAAAATACATTACAACAACTCTTATCTGAAGTTGAAAATGTACCATTCCCAACTCCTGAAAATTACAAGTTTAAATTTATTGATCTTTTTGCCGGTATTGGCGGGTTTAGACTTGCATTGCAAAATGTTGGAGGGAAGTGTATCTATACCAGTGAGTGGAGTAGTAATGCTAAAAAGACTTATCGTGCGAATTTTGGAGAGGTACCGTTTGGAGATATAACCAAAGAGAAAAATAAAAATTACATTCCCGATCAATTTGATATTTTATGTGCGGGCTTTCCTTGTCAGGCATTTTCAATTGCCGGGAATCGAAAAGGTTTTGCTGATACCCGGGGGACTTTATTTTTTGATGTAGAACAAATCATTGAAAGGCATCAGCCTAAGGTTGTTTTTCTGGAAAATGTTAAAAATTTGGTTTCCCACGATAAAGGAAATACGTTTAAAGTAATTCTTGAGACTTTAGAAGAAAAGTTAGGATATAAAGTGTTTAACAAAGTTTTAAACACAGCAACACATGCAAATGTTCCTCAAAACAGAGAGCGGATTTTTATTGTAGCTTTTGATCCGAATCAGGTTGAAAATTATTTGAATTTTGAATTCCCCGAAGAGATTAAATTAACAAAGACCATTCATGATTTTATAGAAAAAGGGAAGCAGGATGATATTTATTATTACAAAAAGGATCATAAATATTACCCGGAATTGGAGAGGTCGATAATCTCGAAAGACACCGTTTATCAGTGGCGTAGGGTTTATGTGAGAGAAAATAAAAATAATGTTTGTCCGACCTTAACTGCAAATATGGGTACCGGCGGACATAATGTGCCGCTTATTAAAGATGATTTTGGAATACGAAAACTAACTCCAAAAGAATGCTTTGCATTTCAAGGCTATCCTGTTCATGATTATATCTTGCCCAAGCTAGCGAACAGTAATTTGTATATGCAGGCAGGTAATTCGGTTACAACAAGCTTAATTGAGCGAATCGCTAAGCAAATTTGTATGGTTTTATGATATCATTTGCAGGAAAATAATTAATGAAAACGAATACATATATTGAATTTTGCCAAGATGAATAAAGTACTTTTAAATCAATTAGTTTATTTTAAAAGAGTAAATATCCCTAAATATATAGAAGCTAATATTCAATCAATAGCACTAAAGCATCTTGAATTGTCTGATATGGGCAAATTAAGGGATAGAATGGAAGGGCAGCTATATTATAGTCGGTTGAGAGATGATATATTCTCAGAATATGCTTTTGAGAATATAATTGGTCTGCGGAAATTTGATTGGGATAAACGAACTAAAAAAAATTACAAGAGAAAAAAGTATGTTTTCGAAAATAAGACTCTGAATTTAGTTTTATTCGCGGGCGATTCGTTACCAAAATTCAGTGCTGATCATGTAAGTAATTGCATTTTTGTTCATGTTAATACAGATAGTCGTGTTCTTTTAAGTGGTTTGGCAACAAAGAGTATGATTGATGAAATGACTGTTGAACAGGATTCAAAAATAATTGAGTTTGCTGATTTTAAAGGTTTATTAGAGTACAATTCAATGGAGGAGTTAATCATGAAGATGGAATAAAATGTTATTCTTATTACTTTAGTCTTTAATTGATATTTTGACAAAATACTCGTTTGTATTAAGAAGGTAAATCAAAAAAAATAGGAATGAAAGAAGTTGAAAAGCTATCAGAAAGTACTAATTACAGTGCAGTTAATTTGGGTGATTTAAAAGATATAATGGATTACTCTCTAATACATCCTGCAAGTAAAAACTTAATAGAAGGCAAAGTTTTTTTAAAAGATGCGACTAAAGCAACCGGCACTGAAATTTCGTTTAATTCGCTTCCACCGCAATCTGAGCAATCTTATTTTCACATTCACAGAAAAAATGAAGAAACTTATATAATCATAAAAGGCTCCGGTTTTTTTCAAGTGGACGAAGATTGTTTTAGTATAAAAGAAGGAAGTACAATACGGGTTGCACCGCAAGGGAAACGTGGTATCCGTAATTCTTCTAACGAAACAATGATATATATGGTAATTCAGTCTAAAGAAAATTCTTTGGAAGAGCATACTGTTGCCGATGGAGAAAGGGTTCCTGTTGAACCAAAATGGAGATAAGAACAAATAAGAAATTGTCTAAAGTTGGTGATGACGAGATGAAAACTTTTCGTATTGCTGATGATAATGGGACAAAAAGCCAAAAAATATCTTCTACGTAAGATGTAGAAGCTGTCCAAACAAAAAAATGTCTTCTCTGAATTTCAGAGAAGACATTTAAACAAAATGATCATATTAAGTTTCAGGAAGATCTCCTTAAATTAATATTCGCTTCATATCGTATTGCAGTATTTCTTCTATTTTGTAGAAGAGAAGAGATTCTACGCATCTTTTCTTTAAATTTGCCACATGCGAAAAAGGCTTACTTTCCACATATCCGACACAACAAAATTTAAAGAACAATTGCTTTTTTGGAGCAAGAAGTTTCAGTGCGTATGTATTCTTGACAGTCACGAAGTGAACCTGAAGGAGAATTCGAAAATGGAATACAATACATACGAGTTGGTTGCCGGCATCGATGCCCTTCAAATTATTGAACCGGAGCAGAATTGCTTCGATAGCCTAAAAGCTGAGATTGATTTTGCTAAAGATTGGTGGTTTGGTTATTTGGGTTATGATCTTAAAAATGAGATTGAGAATTTAAGTTCAGATAATCAGGATGGACTGGACATGCCGCAAATGAATTTTTTTCGTCCGCGTTGGGTGTTTCTTTTGGATGTGGATACTTTATTGATTCATTATTTCGAAGAGGAATTTTCCGAAGAGGATATTTATAATTTGGTCATGAATATTCAAAATATATCTGTACCAAAAGAGAAAGAGGTTACTGTTGCGGAAATAAAATGCAGAATCAGCCGGGAAGAGTATTTAAAAGCAATCAGGCAATTGAAAGAACACATCCGAATAGGCGATATTTACGAAGTCAATTTTTGTCAGGAATTTTATGCGGAGGATACTTATATCCGGCCAAGGCAAACGTTTCGAAAATTAATGAAGGTTTCGCCTACGCCATATTCATGTTTTTACCGAATGGGAGAGAAGTATTTGTTATCGGCAAGTCCTGAACGATATCTTAAAAAAGTGGGACGGAAAATTATATCTCAACCCATTAAGGGAACAGCTAAAAGAGGTGCGAATGAAGAAGAAGATAAGTTAATTAAAGAGAATTTATTTTCTGATGCTAAGGAGAGGGCCGAGAACATCATGATAGTGGATTTAGTTCGCAACGATTTATCGAGAACTGCAGCAAAGGACTCAGTAATTGTTGAGGAATTGTGCGGTATTTATACATTTCCGCAGGTTCATCAAATGATATCTACCATAGTTTCGGAGCTGAAAGAAGATGTTCATTTTGTAGAAGCAATTCGTCAGACTTTCCCAATGGGATCGATGACCGGTGCGCCTAAGGTTAGAGCTATGAAATTGATTGAGAAATACGAATCAACCAAAAGAGGACTGTTTTCCGGAGCAGTTGGTTATGTCACTCCTGATGGTGATTTTGATTTTAATGTGGTAATTCGAAGTATTCAGTATAATGCAATGAACCATTACCTGTCTTTTATGGTTGGTGGGGCTATCACCATGCAGTCAAATCCTGAAAAGGAACATGAGGAATGTATGTTGAAGGCAAAAGCCATTATGAAAGTGTTAAAAGAGTAAGGGATTTTTTATCTTTAAACTTTGAGCAAAAACTCATTGGTTACAATTAAATACTATTTGATGCAACGTAAAATTGTTCGTTTTGTAGAAGAGGAAAATTTATTTTATCGCGACGAAAAAATCTTGGTTGCGGTAAGTGGTGGAGTAGATTCCGTTGTTTTGCTTGATCTTCTTTGCAAAATGGAAGTGGAGTGTGGGGTTGCTCATTGTAATTTTCATTTGCGGGACGAGGAATCAGATGGCGACTTTGAGTTTGTGAAGAATTTGGCCAAAGAGAAAGGTTTGGCGTTTTACTCGATAGATTTTGACACTAAAAAGTATGCTGCGGAGAATAAAATTTCTATCGAAATGGCTGCTCGCGACCTGCGTTACAATTGGTTTGAACAGGTAAGAGAAGCTTCTGAATACAAATACATTGCTGTTGGGCATCATGCTGATGATGTTGCAGAAACAGTGCTGATAAATTTAGCTCGCGGGACGGGGATTCATGGTTTATCGGGAATTAAGCCGAAGTTAGGTAAGATTGTGCGTCCACTGCTGCCATTTCCGCGTAAGCAGTTGCTTGAGTATGCAAAAAAGAATTCTATTGATTTTCGTGAGGACAGAACAAATGCGGAAACCGATTATGTGCGGAATAAAATCCGCCATCAGATAATGCCTGTATTGGAGGAGATTAATCCGGCCATTCGCGCTACCATGACCGAGAATGTGCAGCGTTTTCGTGAAGTGGAACAGATTTACAACAGGGTAATTGAACAGAACCGTTTGCACTTGGTTTTTACACGGGAGAATCAGTTGTTAATTTCAATTCCTAAGTTGAAAGAGCTTTTGGCTCCTGTGTCTCATTTGTACGAACTGCTTTCTCCATATGGCTTTCATCATCGTGATGTTCGCAAAATTGCGGAATCTATTCATGGAATTTCCGGTAAGTTGTTTTATTCGGCAAGCCATCAATTGTTGCGCGATCGGGAATATTTAATCCTTACGGAGATTTCAGAAGGGAATAATAATGAATATTTAATTGCGGATGAGGAAGTTAAACTTAAATTACCAGTAGAACTAAAGATTTCATTTTTGGATCGAACGCCCGGATTTCAATTTCCCAACAGCACTAAAATTGCCTGCTTTGATGCGAATAAACTTCAGTTCCCGCTTCAGTTGAGGAAATGGAAAGAAGGAGATTATTTTCATCCTATCGGTATGAAGGGTAAGAAGAAGATTTCCGATTTCTTTATCGATCAAAAGTTCTCTCTTCAGGAGAAAGAGAACACCTGGTTGTTGTTGTCAGGCACTAAAATTGTATGGGTTGTTGGGCACCGCATGGATGATCGATTTAAGATTACAGGCAACACCACCAAGATATATCGATTGGAGTTGGAGTAGCTTCTAAAAAGAACTTGTCCATTATTGAACAAGCTCTTTTGTTTAGTCTTAGTTTTAAGCCTCAACTTTTTGAAGTAAGCTTTCTTTTAAATTTTTGAGTAATGCTTTTTTTACTTTGCGTGGTTTTTCAGCACTAATTTCTTCCAGAGCAATTAGTGCAAGATTACCAATTTCGAAAAGGCCAACAGGATTTTTGTCGAAGTTGTAGCTGCCAATTACATACTCTAATTTTGATTTAAGTTCGTTGTATGCATCGTTTCCAGGTTTATTCAAACATTCCAATGCTTCCTGACAAGCATCTCTAAGTTCTTCATTTTTAATATCCATAGCTTTCGGGTTAAATAGTTAATATCTATCTAATTTACGAAATCATTCATTTATTAGAGTTATTTGTATGTTAGCTTTTTATTTCTAATTTATATAGATCAATATTTATCTTGTCGAAATTGTTTTCGTCATTGATAAAAATCGTTTGCATTGTTGATAATGAAGTTATAGGGGTGGTTTTTTAGTATTTTATAGTTTGTGCTTACTTCAATTTACGGGTAAATCTTAAAAAGAGAAAGCACAGCTAATAGCCGTGCTTTTCTTTAAAAGTGTTTTATAATTTTAATTTACAATGGAATGTTACCATGTTTTTTCGGTGGATTCTGTTCGCTTTTGTTTGCACACATATCCAAAGCCTGTACCAATTTGTGGCGGGTTTGTTTGGGTTGAATAATTTCATCAATATATCCCAATTCTGCAGCTTTGTACGGATTGGCAAACTTATCACGGTAATCTTCAATAGCATCTGCTCTTTCCGATTCTGTAAGTCCTTTGTGCATAATATTAACAGCTCCTTCGGCGCCCATAACGGCAATTTCGCCGGTTGGATAGGAATAATTAATATCTGCCCCAATGTGCTTCGAAGCCATTACATCATAAGCACCACCGTATGCTTTACGGGTGATTAAGGTGATTTTTGGAACCGTAGCTTCTGCGAAAGCATATAACAGCTTGGCGCCATGTTTAATAATTCCACCAAATTCCTGAGCAGTTCCCGGAAGGAAACCAGGCACATCCACGAAAGTGATTAAAGGAATGTTAAAAGCATCGCAGAAACGCACAAACCTGGCTGCCTTAACAGAGCTGTTGATATCTAAAACGCCAGCCATAAAAGCAGGATTATTAGCAACAATTCCCACGGGTTTTCCGCTCAATCTGGCAAAACCAATGCATATGTTTTGTGCATATAGCGGCATTACTTCAAAAAAGTTGTGATCATCTATAACTGTCTCGATAATATCTTTGATGTTGTATGGTTTGTTGGGATCAACAGGAACCATAGTCTGAAGTTTCTCATCTTCGCGGTGAATATTGTCGGTACAAGGCTTTATTGGCGGATCTTCCATGTTATTTGACGGAAGAAAACCAATCAGCTCACGAAGCATCATCATGGCTTGTTCGTCGTTATCGGCAGTAAAATGAGCAACGCCACTTTTAGAATTGTGAGTTATTGCTCCACCCAGTTCTTCTTTGGTAACTTCTTCGTGTGTAACTGTTTTTATCACATCGGGTCCGGTTACAAACATATAACTTGTATCCTTCACCATCATAATAAAATCGGTAAGAGCAGGAGAGTAGACTGCTCCACCTGCACATGGACCCATAATGGCAGAAATCTGCGGTATTACTCCGGAACCTCTTACATTCTGATAAAAGATATCAGCATATCCGGCTAAACTCTGCACGCCTTCCTGAATTCGGGCTCCTCCTGAGTCATTCAAACCAATAATAGGAGCGCCCATTTTCATGGCTAATTTTGTAATTTTAACAATTTTATCGGCGTTGGCACTACTCAACGAACCACCAAAAACAGTAAAGTCCTGGGCGAAAACATAAACCAAACGGCTATCGATTTTGCCATAGCCACAAACAACACCATCGCCAAGTATTTTGTTTTTCTCCATACCAAAATCGGTAGAACGGTGCGTAACCATTTTGTCTACTTCCACGAAAGTTTCGGGATCCATAAGATCCATGATTCTCTCTCTGGCAGTTTTTTTACCACCAGCATGATGTTTTGCAATTCTATCTTGTCCGCCACCAGCTTCGGCGGCTTTATTTAATTCTTCAAACTTTTTAATTTTGTCTTCAAGTGTCAACATTTCTTTATAATTATAAATTTTGAATGATAAATTATGAATGTCTTTTCAAGTTGGGGAATTCATAAGTTAATACCCATAATTGTTAATTCGTAATTTTACTTAGTCAATAAACACTAAAGGTTGATTTCCGTCGATGATATCCTCTTCATGAACATAGATTTCTTTTACAATACCATCTTTCATGGCTTTGTATTCGCTCTCCATTTTCATTGCTGATACAATAATTACGGTGTCTCCCTTTTTCACTTCGCTTCCCAATTCAACAGGAATCTTAACTACTTTTCCCGGCATTGGTGAGGTGATTGTACTCTCTGTTGCTTCAAGGTTACCCGAATTTCTTGCTTGCAGATATTTGGTTTCAGCATCGATAATTTCCGCATCATAGGAATGGTAAAATGTGTTGACTGAATACTTTTTTGAAGAATCAGTTTCAATTAATTCCACATTATAGGAGCGACCTTTATATAGAACGGAGTACACGCCATTTTCAACCTGCAGCATATCCAGATTGTACTCTTTTGAGTCAACCATTATTTTGATTTGATTTCCCTCTTCGGCTAAAAGTTCAACTTTTGCCAAGCGTTCGCCCAATTTTATTTCAATTGCCATTTTATTATTTTTTTGTTTGTCCTTTAGTTTTCACTTGCTCTAAACATTCCCCTTCTGCGTCCAAATTCTTTCCACTTGCTTTGCAGTGATGATTTTGGACAAATTTGAGTGTTTTTCAGTTTGTTGTGATAATTGATAAAGGCGGTAACTATGGCCAGATCTTCAAAAGACTGCTTCGCTTCATCAGAAGCAAGAAGAAAATCTTTGTTATTTTGAATAAAGTGAGTATCGTAGGTGCCGTTTCTAAAGTCAGGGCAATCCATTATTTTTTCAAGATATTTGATTGAGGTTTTTACGCCGGTAATTTTGTATTCGAAAAGTGCCCGCCGCATTCGTTCGATCGCTTCCTCTCTTGTTTTGGCCCAAACAATTAGTTTGGAAATCATTGGATCGTAATGAATTGGAATTTCATATCCTTCATAAACGTAGCCGTCGGTTCTAACTCCTAAGCCCATTGGTTCGGTAATGTGGGTAATCACACCCGGACTCGGCATAAAGTTATTATCGGTATCTTCCGCATAAATTCTGCATTCGATTGCATGTCCGAACTGAAAAATATCTTCTTGTTTCATTTTCAATTCTTGTCCTTCGGCAATTAAAATTTGTTGTTTCACAAGATCGTATCCGGTTACCCTTTCGGTGATAGGATGCTCGACTTGTAATCGAGTATTCATTTCAAGGAAATAGTAGTTGTGATCATTATCTACCAGAAACTCAATGGTGCCTGCCCCATGATAATTAACTGCTTTAGCAGCTGCAACAGCATGTTCTCCCATTTGAGCTCTTAACTCAGAAGTCATTAGCGGTGAGGGCGTTTCTTCTACCACCTTCTGGTGTCGTCTTTGAACGGAGCATTCTCTTTCGCAAAGATGAATTACATTGCCATGTTTGTCACCAAGGATCTGAAACTCGATGTGATGAGGAGAAGAAATGTATTTTTCGATGTAAACAGCGTCATCACCAAATGATGCCATGGCTTCCGATTTTGCAGCTCTTAGCCCTTCCAGAATATTCTCTTCTTTGTCGATCATTCGCATTCCTTTCCCACCACCTCCGGCTGAAGCTTTAATCATTACCGGTAAACCAATTTCCCGAACCGTTTTAAGTATTGTCGATTCATCTTTTAGGTTTTCTTTAGTCCCCGGAACTACAGGAACACCACTCTTAATCATGGTTTGTCGAGCGGTAATTTTGTCCCCCATTGTTGCAATTACTTCGGGAGTTGGACCTATAAAAATGATACCTTCTTTTTCGCAGCGTTTTGAGAATTCAGCATTTTCGCTTAAAAATCCATAACCAGGATGAATAGCGTCAGCCTTTACCAGTTTTGCTGCGTTTATTATTTTATCAATATTTAAATAACTTTCGGCTGATGTGGCAGCTCCGATATGAATTGCCTGATCGGCATATCGCACATGCATAGATGTTCGATCGACATCGGAGTAAACAGCAACAGAAAGAATTCCCAATTCTCTGCATGATCGCATAACACGCAGAGCAATTTCTCCTCGATTTGCAACAAGGACTTTTGAAATCTTCTTGATCATATTTTGGTCTTCGTTTAAAAGCCTGTAAAGGCTTTGTTTTTAATCAACTAATCCATCTGATAGTTAGAAAAATATTTTTCCAAAAAGAATAATATACAGCATGGATGTGTTGTAGAACATCTAAATGTAATCAAAATTTCGAAGTTTTCAAGTAATTAAATATAAAGATGTGTGCATGTGATGATCATAAATCACACATGCTTTGGCGTGATTAAATCAACTGAAGATCAGCAGTTTGCAGGGGTGATATTTAGCAGTGTGGGAATTTCAGTTCAAAAAAATCGTAAAATGGGTGAAAACCGCCAATTATGTTGCAGAACAAGGATTGTATTTGTAAGAAATTATGGAATTTAAGCAATAATATGCATGAAAACGAGGAGTTTTTAAGTCGTATTTACAAATATTATTTTTGCCAAATGAATATTTGAAACCGGAGAGTGACTTAGTTTTTGTTTTTCACCTCTCCGCCAAATTCGAAACCAAGGCTTTCCAGTTCTTTTTTTATGATTTGTAAATCGATATTATTTCCCTCTAACTGCAAAAGTTTTTGTTCCAGATTTACTTCTGCCAGAGTAATGTTTTTCATGGCTCCAATGTGTTTTTCCACACTGTTTTTACAATGATTACAGCTCATCCCATTCACTATTACCAGTTTTTTATTAACAGCTATTTCAGGATCAGTTGATTTAAGCTTGTTTTTGCCGGAAATATATTTTTGTAAATAGCCATTGATAATCAATAGAACTAATGCAATACTGCTTCCCCATCTTAGCCAGTCGGGAAGCATCCAATGTCCTTCATGTGCCCCCATATGATCATGCAATGCGCCCATAGTAAACCATTCTCTGGGGAAAACATTATCGATTAACAGTCCAAAAAGCAGTGCGCCGGTAACAATTGACAGTAAGTAGGACCACATTGTTTTTTTGCCCAGAACTTTATTTAGTACGGTAATGGTTGCGGCATTGGTTGCCGGACCGGCCATTAAGAATACCAAGGCAGCACCGGGAGAAATGCCTTTCATCATTAAGATAGCAGCCACTGGTACCGATGAAGTTGCGCAAATATACAGAGGGATAGATGCCACAAGAATTACCAGCATACCAATAAAATCATTTCCAATATAAGCAGAGAAAAAATCGTCTGGAATTAGTACTGAAATTACAGCAGCCAAAAGAAGTCCAATAATTAACCACTTCGAAATGTCCTGCAGAAAGTCTACAAAAGCATATTTGAACATGGTATAGAGTGGTGATTTTTTCTTTTTAGTTTCTGTATTGCATTTTCCATTACATCCGCAGTCCGATTCTTTTTCGGTAGAGCAGCAAGAATCCGTGTTTTGTACGGGAATTTCTTTTTCATCTTTATCAAAATGATTGGTGAGCATTCCGCCAAACAGTCCGGTTAATAATGCTATAAAGGGACGAATGATTGCAAAAGGTAAGCCTAATAAGGAATAAGTAACTAAAATTGAGTCTACACCAGTTTGGGGAGTTGAGATCAGAAATGATACAGATGAACCTTTGGAAGCGCCACTCTTATAAAATGAAATACCGGTAGGGATAACTCCGCAAGAGCACAATGGAAGTGGAATACCCAGAAGTGCGGCATATAGAACGGATTTTCCGTTTTTCTGACCTAAATATTTGTCGATAAATTTCTGCGGAAATGCTACTTTCAAAATTCCTGCAAATAAAAAACCAAGCATTAAGTAGGGGGACATCTCGTTTAAGATATCTATAAAATCTATAAAAAACTGATTGATATATTCCATAGTTGAGCTTCTCTTTAGTATCCGAAATGCTATAAGTAAATAGCGAATCCGGAGCTTTTTCAGACTCAAAAGTATTAAAATATTGGATATATATAGAGAGTATATCAGTAATAAAAGAGCTGACAGTCTAAAAATACCAACATGTAGGTATTTATGCTTATTGAGACTTAGTCTAATTTAGCCGTCGAAATAATGCTTGTTATTCGAGCAGAAAAACTAAAACCTAATTGTTTTAAACTGATGAAAAAAGGATTACTATTTGTGGTTGCGATTGCTGCGTTTTTTGCAGCAAAAGCACAGGATGCTCAGGAATCAAAAAGTATTGGAACAACTATTTTGGACAGAGTTAAAGATGAGAAATTAAGTATTGGAGGTTATGGTGAGGTTCATTACAATCAGCAAATTAGTGGTAACACCCGTTACAATGGAAATATGGATGTTCATAGAATGGTATTGTTCTTTGGATATCAATTTAATGATAAGACTTCGTTTGTTACCGAAATTGAATACGAACACATAAAAGAGTTGTACGTTGAGCAAGCATTTCTAAACTATAATATTCGTCCAAACACAAGTTTGAGAGCCGGTTTAATGTTGGTGCCAATGGGTATTGTAAACGAATATCACGAACCAACTACTTTTAACGGCGTGGAGCGCCCAAGTGTGGATAACAGAATTGTTCCAACTACATGGCGCGAAATCGGGGTCGGACTTAGCGGGCGTATGCCTTCATTTCCTTTAAAGTATCAATTGTATGTAATGAATGGTTTTATTGGATACAATGGTACGGGTGTTCTTAGAGGTTCTGATGGATTTAGAAAAGGCCGTCAGAAAGGCGCTGAATCTACATTTACATCACCTTCTTTATCTGCTAAATTGGATTATTACGGAGTGAAAGGCTTAAATATTGGTTTGGCAGGATATTTCGGAAAAACTCAGTCATCTGCCTTTAATGGATTGGATAAGAATGATGATTTTGCTGAGGAAGTTGCAGATTCAACACGTGTTGGAATAAGCATGTTTGGAATGGATGTTCGTTACAAGGTGAACGCTTTGCAGTTAAAAGGTCAGTATATTCATTCTTTTATCAGTGATGTGGCAGCGTATAATGATAAAACAGGTAAGGATCTTGGAAAGCAAATGCAAGGTTACTATTTAGAGGCAGGATATAATTTATTAGATGGTAAAGAGCAGGCTTTGGTTCCATTTGTACGCTACGAAAATTATAACACACATCACAAAACGGCTGGGAATATGGTTGCAAACAAAGCTTACGATCGGGAAGAGGTATTCTTTGGGTTAAGCTATCATTTGGCAAAAGGTGCTGTTGTAAAAGCTGATTACCAAATGTCAAAAGACGGTAATGATGAGAAAAAGAATTTTGTGAATTTTGGTGTAGGCGTTTGGTTCTAGAACTAAAACAATTAAAATATTTTACTTCAAGGCATTTTGGGTTTCCATTGTGCTTTGAGGTTTTTCAAGTAAAGGAGATTTGTTGATGAAAAGATGGATAAATATTATTCAGCTAGTAGTTATTTTTGTTTTGATTCATGGAACATTTGCTGCAAATGCAAGTGAATTCCCTAAATCCATACAGAAAAAAATAGATAAAGAAGTTCAAAAAATATTCCCCGTTGAAGATTTGATAATGGACGATATTGACAATCTAAATCTGGATGCTTTTAATTGTGAAGGGGTAAGGGATTTACATTTGAGTACACTGAAGAAGGCGGATAAATTAATGGGATTTGCTTGTTTTGCATCATCAAAAGGGAAGAATGATTTTTTCGATTATATGGTTCTGTTCAATGAAAATCTCGAAATTCAAAAAGTAGTGGTACTAATTTACAGATCTTCCTATGGCGGCGAAATTATGGCTAAATCGTGGTTGAAGCAGTTTATTGGGAAGATAAGAGGAGAGGAAATGGAATTTGGAAAAGATATTGATGGGATTTCCGGAGCCACAATTTCAGCTCCGGCAATGGCTAAGGGAGTAAAATCTGTTAGCTTGCTTTTAAGTGAATTGAAAGCAAACGGGAAAATTTAGATTTGAAAAAATAAATCTTCAATCAGAATTCTTAGTCCAATAAGAATTAGAACAATGCCTCCAATTACTTCAAAGCGTTTACTCATTTTACTGCCAATTTTTTTACCCAGCAACATTCCAAGCATGGAAACAATGAATGTTATTATGCCTATTATAATTGCTGGAAACCAAATAACAACATCAATAAGAGCAAGGCTTAAACCTACCACCAAAGCATCTATACTCGTTGCTACAGAAATACCGATAAGGACGAACAGTTTTAATGGATTAAATGAGCAATCCTTTTCTTTGGCAGTTATGCTTTCATAAATCATTTTACTACCCATTCCTGCGAGTAGAAAAAAGGCGATCCAATGATCAAAATCTTTGATTAAATCCCTTAATTCCCATCCGGTATACCAACCAATTATTGGCATTCCTCCTTGAAAAACAGCAAGAAAAACAGCAATTTTAACTGCTTGAAAAAAGTGAATTTTTTTAATAGCTAAACCACTGCACACCGATGCGGCAAATGAATCTACAGATAGTCCAAGGCCAAGAAGAAATATGCTTATTAATTCCATGTAATCGTAATTTTAGGACTGCAAAGATATATGCTTCCTACTTAAGAGGCGAAAAAAAAGCAATTTCAGATAAAGAAATTTCCTATTTAAAAGTATTCTAAGAAGTTAAGCCGATTTTAAGGAGAAAATGAACTTGCTTCCTTTATTTTCTTCACTTTCAACCCAAATTTCACCGCCGTTTCTCTTCACAAATTCTTTACAGAGAATAAGACCCAGACCGCTTCCTGTTTCTTCTTTAGTGCCGGTAGTTGTAAAGTTACAATCTAATCGGAAGAGCTTGTCCTGATTGTTTTTACTAATTCCGATACCACTATCTTTTACCGAAAGATGAATAAAATCACCATCTAATACCGAAGACAGGAATATTTCGCCATTTTCATCTGTGAATTTTAATGCGTTGCTAATTAGGTTTCTAATTATGGTGTTTACCATGTTTATATCACCAAATGCTACCGTGTTGGGTTGTATATCTGAAAATAATTTTATTGATTTATCTGCAGCTTTTAATTTGAAAAGAGCAAGATTGGATTGAATTAATTCATATAAATCTATTTGAGTTGGTGTAAATTCAAGGATTCCACGTTGATCATTAGCCCATTGTAAAAGGTTTTCAAGTAGTGTAAATAAACTGTTTGCAGATTCATTAATATTGGCATTATACTCTTCTATGATCTCTAAATCTTTTCCTTTCTTTACTTCCGATTTTATCAGTTCCGAAAATCCTAATATGGCGTTAAAAGGTGATCTTAAATCATGTGCAATTATTGAAAAGAACTTATCTTTTGTAGCATTCATGATTTTTAATTTGGAATTAGAATCTTCCAATTTGCCATTTATATTCTTTATTTGGTTGTTTATCTTAATTTTAGAGCGAAATAGGATAATTATTAGAAGGATAACAGCAAGCGCTAAAAAGGAGAAAATATAAAGGTATTTTGCTCTCATTTTTTCTTGTTCCAGTTTTTCTTGAGTAAATTGGTTTTTCACTCTTAAAATTTCATTCTCTTTCTCTTTTTTCTCAGAATCAAACTGCGTTTGAAGTTCAACTATCTTATCTGTTCTTGATTTTTGTTGTATGCTATCCTTAAGAGAGTTGTATGCTATCATGGAGGAATAGGCTTTTTGGTATTTCCCTGTTTTATTGTAATATTCAGCAAGGAGCTTCAATAAATCACTTCTTTTACCTTTTATCTTTAATTTCTTAGTTAAAGAAATTCCTTCTTCAAGATATTTATATGCCTGATTGAAATTACCTAAGCTAAGGTGTATTTGAATTAAGGTCTCCAAATTATAAATAATCTCAGTATCAAGTTGTAATTGTCGATTGGTAGATAATGATTCGCGCAGGAATACAATTGCTTTATCTGTATTCCCCATTTTAAAATAATTTTCACCAATATTATTCAGACACAATGCAACGCCTGCTTTATTATTTTCTTTCTTATTTATTGCGAGACTTTTTTCGTAAAATTTTAATGCTTTATTAAAATTTAAATCGTTTTGGTATATAATTGCTAAATTATTGTAAAGAACTGATAGAGTGTCTTCATCCTTTAGCTCTATCGCGATTTCCATAGCTTGATTGTAATAGGATATTGCCTTTTCCCTTTGATGTTCATCGGCATAAATATTTGCCATACTAATGAGAATACTAAGCTTAGTATTCTTGTTGTCCTGTACTTTATTATATTGAAAGGCTTCTACATATTTGCTTAGTGCTAATTCAAAATCTCCTCTTTCATAGTACACTTGTCCAAGCCCGATAAGATTATTAATTTTATTTTTGTTATTCTTGATTGCCTCGCTTATTTCAAGAGATTTAGTGTATTGGGCAATTGCACTGTCGTATTTGCTGGCTAATACATAATAGTATCCTAAACAGGAATGTACTCTGCCAATACTTAAAGAATCATTTATTATATATGCGATTGATTTGGCTTCATCAAGGACTTCTTTTGCATTTGTCAGATCTCTGTTCACAGAATAATTGTAAAAACATTCAATCTGCGAATTGATGATCAATTTTTGGTTATTACTCTTTAGAGATAGTTGCAGCGCTTTATTTGCAAAATAGATTGCACTATCAGTTTTTACCGTATAGTACGTTCTTGATTTGGTTAGATATCGTTCTATCTTAATACTATCCTGATTCTTTACGTCATCTGAAACCCTATTTGCAAATAGAGTGTTGGAGAACGAAATATAAAAAAGCAAAACAAGTGGTAGGGGAAATTGCATTGTGGTTTTGGATCTTAAGTTTGAATGCTATTATTAAATCGGATTGTTTTAATTGTTTAGTTGAGGTTTTTTGTGGTATTGCATATTCATAATTGTCTAATAATGAGCCGAAATATAGTAATATTAATTAGAATAATTTTGACTGAAATAATAGTATTATTATTTTGATAGATGACAAGCAGAGTGTAATAGACACTTTGTTTTTATTTTGTAAAAAAGCGTTTTGAATTGGATAAAGATTGTGAGTAATATGTAACCGATTTCCAATATTAATAGATCGATTTAGTTAAAATTGGCTCAGGGACTTTATGCCTTTAATTGGTAGTGTTTAAGCACTTTGAGAAAAAAAATAAAGTTGGAATTCCTTTGTTGATGTGTAAATTGATTTTGAATGGCAGAGAGTTTATTATTTAGATCAATTATAAATTACAAACTCATACAACAGACACAATTCGTAAGAAAAAATGGATTGCTTTTTTGCCGCGCCTTTATTGTGTTCGAATATTTTTGCAGGAAAAAATATTCACACTCAAAATTTTAGTTTTAATTTTGAATATTTCTTCCTGTAATACTTCTTTGGAATACTAAAGAATAATGTTTTGACTGATATCTAATGCAATTACAGAATGGGTGAGAGCACCAATTGAAATAAAGTCTACTCCTGTTTTGGAAACTCCGGCAATCCTCTCCAAATTCATATTTCCAGATGCTTCAATCAAAGCTTTGCCATTAATGAAGTCAACAGCTTTTTTCATTAATTCATTACTCATATTATCGAGCATGATGATATCTGCGCCTGCAGTAACAGCTTCTTTAACTTCATCTAAGTTTGTTGTTTCTACCTCCACTTTAATATCCGAAGGAATTGCTTTACGAACCTGTTCAACAGCGGAGGTAATGCTGCCGGCAATCTTAATGTGATTGTCTTTAATCATTACCATATCATATAAACCAATGCGATGATTGGTTCCTCCTCCCATTTTAACTGCATATTTGTCGAATGTCCGTAAGCCGGGAACTGTTTTTCTTGTATCCAGTATTTTCACCTTTGTCCCTTTAGCTTCGGCAACATATTTAGCTGTTTCGGTAGCAATGCCCGACATTCTTTGCAGTAAATTTAAGGCTAGTCTTTCGCCGGTTAAAAGAGCCCTGAATGTTCCTTTTATTTCAAGAATAACGTCTCCTTTTGATACTCGGTCACCATCCTTAATTTTTGGATTCCATTTTAAATTTGCATCCAATTTACGAAACACCATTTCGGCAATATCCAAACCTGCAACTATTCCATCAGCTTTAGCGGTCATACTTGCAGTCGCGGATGTATTTTCGGGTACTATATTATTTGTGGTAATATCACCACTTCCTATATCTTCCTGAAAAGCATGATTAATGATGAGTTCAATTTCCTGAACGTTGAATCCTGATTCTTTCATATTTGATAATTTAATCTTGAGATCGATGATCTACAGGAACAAAATAAATTTCTTTATTAATTTGTTGAATCGAGTGGGTAAGGAATCTTGATTTTTCTTTTGGGAAATCTTCTCTGTAATGACCTCCGCGACTCTCTTGTCTTGCCAATGCTGCAGTGGTTAGCAGATGACATACTTTTATAAGGTTTTGCAAACGAACACTGTAATATTCATAAGCTTCAAAAGGGAAATTGTTTTCAATTGATTCTAAAAGTGAAATAACTTCCTTCAATTCTGTATGGTTTCGTACTATTCCTGCCTTTAAATTCATCTCATTTGCAATCTCATTGCAATGATTTAGGAATGATTGTTCCAGATCTGTATTAATATGCAGTTCGGTCTGATTCAAGGGAAACGGATCGGTAAGCAAAGTAGTTTCCCTGGCATGATCGACAGCTCTTTTACCAAATACCAAACATTCAAGCAATGAGTTTGAAGCAAGTCTGTTGGCTCCCATAACTCCTGATGAAGCTATTTCCCCACAGGCATACAGTCGCGATATATTGGTTTCAGCGTGTATTCCGGTTTTAATTCCTCCAACCATATAATGCGCCGCAGGAGCAATTGGAATTTCCTGAGTCATATCAACGCCTGAAGATTCGCAATTTTTATTAATAGACGGGAACCGATTTTTTATTTTCTCTCCATCAAGATGTTTAAGGCTAAGAATCACATGATTGCTTTGACTTTGTTTCATCTGATTGAAAATGGACCGGGCAACGATATCTCGGGGAGCTAATTCGGCCAAAGGATGAATTGCCGACATAAACCGTTCTCCTTTTGAATTTATAAGATGAGCACCTTCACCACGAACAGCTTCGCTAATCAGAAATGTATATCCTTCCTTAGAATAAAACGAACTGGGATGAAACTGAATGAATTCCATATCCGCTACTGTAGCACCGGCCTTATAAGCCAGGTTTATTCCATCGCCAACCGTAGTGTGCGGGTTTGTTGTTCTTTGATAGACAGCAGAAGCTCCGCCCGAAGCAAGAATTGTATTCTTAGCTTCAATTAGGAGATTGGTATTGTTGGTGATATTGTAGCTTTTTGCTCCGGCACAAATTTTATTTTCAACAAGCAATTCAAAAACCATATGGTTTTCAAATATTTCTATATTGGGATTATTCACTACCTGTTTAATCAAAAAAAGAGTCATTTCTTTTCCTGTTGAATCACCACCGGCATGAAGAATCCGCCTTCGGTGATGCCCTCCTTCAAGTCCCAAAGCCAGTTTGCCGTTCTCTTTATCGAATTGCATGCCCAAATCGATTATGTCCTGAATACGATCCGGCCCCTCGTTAACCAGAATTTCCACAGGAATAAGGTCACACAAACCACGACCTGCGGTTAAAGTATCTTCTAAATGATATTGAGGAAAATCTTCAGGATCGGTAACAGCAGCAATGCCTCCCTGTGCGTAGTAAGAATTGCTAACATCAATCTTCGATTTTGTTAAAATGGCAACTTTCCCAAAGCGGGAAGCATAGTAGGCTGAATATAAACCAGCCAGTCCACTTCCGATTACTAAATAATCGAACTGTTTGTGTAGCATTATTAAAAATCTTGGTTCGTGCGAAATTAGGGAATTTCATTTTATTTCGTTGCAAAATTATACGAATTTTAAAGAACAGGAATAGTATTCGTTGATTTTTTGTGTGATAATGCTCTTTTAAGATACATGAAAAGCTAAAAAAGGCGATAAATTCTCATTTACCGCCTGCTATTAGCTTCTAATTATTTAATGAATTCCGAAAGTAATTTTCGAACTGAAGCAACAGATTCAACTTTGTATTTTGCTGCTGTGTTTTTAAGTCCAACCTTTATGGTATGAGTCGATTCCGGAAGTTCACGGAACATGTATTCATCAGTCCAGTCGTCTCCTATGGCCATCACGAAATCGAAATCTTGGTTTTTAAGAAATTGCATAGCGGCAATCCCTTTGTTTATCCCGCCACTTTTCACTTCTATTACTTTATTGCCTTCTAATATTTCGAGGTTGTGATTGGCGATCATTGTGGTTAACTCGTCCCGAAGCTCATTTGCTCTAAGTTCTCCTTGTTCAGGTTCTGCTTTTCTGAAATGCCAAACCAGAGAATAATTTTTTTCTTCGATAAAAGACCCTGGTGTTTGGTCAACAAAGGTTTCTAAAGTAGGACGAATATTTGGTTTCCATATATCCGAAGCATTGCTTAGCATTTTCCACTCTTTTTGATTTTTTCTAAGCCAAACACCATGTTCAACAATTAAATTGATTTTGTGTCCGTCAAACCATTTCTCCAGACTATCTCTGTCCCTGCCACTTATAATTGTAATTACATTACGAGGATCTTCTTCCAGTTTGAAAAGAATTTTATGAAGCTCTTCATCCGGTTTTGCATCATTTGGATTCGATCTGAAGCCGGTTAAGGTTCCGTCGTAATCAAGGAATATAGCTCTGCTTTCTGAAGAATGGTATTTCGAGCTAAGATTTTCCATGATTTTACTATTAATTTTCTTCGCATAGAAGGAGTTTTGTATTTTTTCAACTTTTGCTAAAGATTTTACAAACTCACTTGACCATTTGAAAACATCATATCGTTTTATCCTATCCTGAAGAAAGATCATCCGTTCCCGCTGCTCATCAAGCGGCATGATTAAGGCCTGATTAATAGCACTTGCAATTTCATTAATATTGTTGGGATTAATTATCAGAGCTTCCCCCATTTCTTTGGCAACGCCTGCCATCTCACTTAAAATGATAACACCTGTTCTATTTGTTCTTGATGCTACATATTCTTTCGCAACCAGATTCATTCCATCGCGCACAGGTGTTACCAGAGCAACATCACATGAACTGTACAATTCAATCAGGTTTTCGAAGGGTAGCGAACGGTAAAAATACCAAACCGGCGTGTAGTTAATACTCCCGAATTTACCATTTACAGTTCCAACCAATTCATCCACCTCTCTCTTAAGGTTGATATAGTGTTCCACGGTTCCACGGGATGGTACCGCAAGCATTATCAGTGTTACTTTGCCTATAAATTCAGGATAATCTTCTAAGAATTTTGAGAAAGCCCGTAAGCGGTTTGGAATTCCTTTCGAGTAATCCATTCGATCGATCGAGAGAATTAGCTTTCGTTCAGGTGAAACCAGAAAATATTTTTCCAGCTCACGATGAAGCTTCGATTTTTCCTGAAGCGGCTTTTGAAATGTTTGAGTTGCAGCATCTCTAAATTTATCGTAGTCAATTCCCATTGGAAAGGAATCAACAAGTATAATCCGGTCTTCGATGTGAATTTGGTTGAATGAAATCTCGTACCCCATTAAACGACGCACCGAACTGCAAAAATGTCTTTGATAATCGAAAGTATGAAAGCCTATCAGATCAGCACCCAGAATACCTTGTATCAATTCTTTTCTCCATGGCAAAATTCGAAAGACTTCAAAAGAAGGAAAGGGGATGTGGAGAAAAAAACCAATGGTAACACCAGGTTTTTTTGATTTTATCATTTCAGGAACCAGTAATAATTGATAGTCGTGAATCCAAATGGTGTCACCTTCCTCTATAGTTTCCAGTGCTTTATCAGCAAATTTTTGATTCACGCTTACAAAAGCGTCCCATAATTCATGGTCGTAATCAATATATTGCGCGAAATAATGAAATAGCGGCCAAATAGTCCGGTTACTAAAACCATCATAGTACAAGTCTATTTCCTGTTTCGACAGATGAACAGATATACAATCTTCTTTAATTAATTCTTCTTCAATTTTTGCAGTTAATTGATCGTCAAGATCATCGCTTGGTAATCCCGGCCAGCCAATCCATTTTCCATTGTATTCTTTGTAAACCGACCTCATACCTGTTGCAAGCCCGCCAACACTCGGAATTAATTCGATGTTGTCATTTTCTACGTTAATACTAAAAGGGAGTCTGTTGGAGACAATGTGAATTCGATTCATAAAAAGGAAATTTAAATTTTGGTTTAAAAACAGTCTAAAGTCATGGAAAATCTTTATTTTCCGTGGAGTTTTTATGGTTAAGCTCTAAAATAGCATTTTTTTATGAAGAATTTAAATTACGGGGTAATAGGAAATTGTAGAAGTGCGGCACTGGTTTCGGAAAAGGGGTCGTTGGATTGGGTGTGTTTGCCACAATTTGATTCATCTTCGGCATTTGCTAAGTTGTTGGATAAGAGTAAAGGTGGTAGTTTTGAAATTTTACCTGAGAGTGCAACAAATATTACACAGGAGTACCGAAAAAATACAAATATTTTAAAAACAAGATTTGAGTGTATAGATGGAGTTTTTGAAGTTTTGGATTTTATGCCCAGATATGTAACAGAAAAAAACGATTACTACATGCCTCCTGATGTAGTTCGTTTTTTTCGATTGGTTTATGGAAAACCAAAGTTTCGGATTAAATACAATCCTCAACTGGATTATGCCCGAAATACAACTAAAAATAAATTGTCCAGTGAGAAATTTATAAAATCGTATACAACATCAGGTAATTACGATTCTTTGTATTTGTATTCCAGTTTTAAAGGTTCTGATATATTGAATCAGGAAGTCATTGAGTTGGAAAAAGATGAATTTTGCGAGGTTAGTTACAATCAGAAGTTACTGGAACAAACACTTGACCGAATTTATTTGAAATTGCAGCGCACAAAAACATATTGGCTGAACTGGAGCGAAAAAACCAAAGTACTGCCTAAATATAGCGAAGAATCCAATCGAAGTGCATTGGTTTTGAAATTGTTAAGTTATCAAAAAAGTGGAGCCGTTCTTGCTGCATTAACAACATCTTTACCCGAAACAATAGGTGAAGTTAGAAATTGGGATTATCGTTTTTGCTGGATTCGTGATGGTTCTATGGTTGTTAAGATTCTCACCCAATTGGGACATTATAATGTGGCAAAACGATACCTGAATTTTATTATGGATATTATTCCTGAGAAGAATGAGAAAATTCAGATCATGTATGGTATTAATGGTGAGAAAAAGCTTTCGGAATTCGAGTTGGAACACCTTGCAGGTTATGAAGGGTCGAAACCGGTTCGCGTTGGGAATGCTGCCTACAAGCAAAAACAGAATGATATTTATGGAATTTTGGTGGATCTGATTCATCAGCATTTCGAAATGTTTGAAAATTCTCTCGACCATAGTGAGGAATTATGGACCATTGTAAGAAGCATTGTGAAGGTTGTAGAGGAGAATTGGAAAAAGCCGGATCGGGGAATTTGGGAAATTCGTGGTAGAAGTCTTCATTTCACTTTTAGTAAAGTGATGTGCTGGGTGGCTTTCGACCGGGCGGTTAAAATTGCAACTCTTTTGAAGCGCGATTATTATGTGGGGAAGTGGACTATTCTTCGACATTCGGTGAAAGAAGATATCATGAAAAAGGCCTGGAGTGAAAAGAAACAGGCGTTCACCCAATTTTATGGTTCTGAGGATATGGATGCATCTGTATTGTTAATGGAGAGTTATGGTTTTATCAATGCCGCAGATGAGAAGTATAAATCGACAGTACTAACCATTCAAAACGAATTGGAACATGACGGTTTAATGTATCGTTATAAAAATAAGGACGATTTTGGAACGCCAAAGTCAGCCTTCACAATTTGTTCTTTCTGGTTGATAAACAGTTTGTATAAAATTGGCAAAAAGAAGGAGGCAAAACAGAAATTTGATAAGTTATTAACCTATTCAAATCATTTGGGTTTGTTTGCTGAGGATATCGATTTTGTTTCGAAACGAATGCTTGGTAATTTTCCACAGGCTTATTCCCACTTGGCGATTATCGAAACAGCATTAAATTTTTCAGATTCTACTTTCGATGATGAGGATAGTTTGTTGGATCAGTTGAGTAGTTAAGAAAATTTTAAATGATTGTTTGAACAGCACCATATTGACATCGGTTATTTGGTGCTGTTTTTATTTTCTGATTTAACCTTTCAGTAAACTGATTACCTCTTTTAAGGTTTTGTTTTCGTTTTCGAGTAACTCGATTCTTTTTTTAAGGCCATCTACTTCTGCATCTATCTGAGATAGTTCCATGCCTTTTTCTACAGCCTTTTGTGATTGATTCTCTCTCTCCAGTCTATTCGCAATTTCCTGAAAAATATTTAATTCAAGAGCCTGACAGATACTCCATAGTCTGTTTACCTGAAGTGTTGATCTGTCCAGTTGTTGGTGAAGTGAAATAGGGCGGATATTAATTTTCCGTGCTAACCAGCTTACCGTTAGGTTTCGTTTCGATAAGTTTTGTCGAATCATTCGGTGAATGCTAAAGGGGATTTTTTCTGATTTTGGGTTCATGCTTATGCGGCGGGTTTAAAAATTAATATTCTTCCTGATTCAGTTTTACAGAAATTGTAAACCTGAGAGCAAATATGCTTCCTACAAGTATAAAGTTAAACCTTATAGATAGTAAAATCAATAGTTTAGTCATTAAAATACATCCTTTATGATGTAAAAAACATAATAATTTAAGTAAGAAAGATAATATGAGATGTAAATTACCTATCAGATTAGGTAAAAAAGATAATAGAAGATGTAAAAAACAATTTATAGTAAGTAAAATACCTGATTTATGATGTAAAATTCATCATATAGATAGTAAAATATATATCAGGAGATGTAAAATACGTCATAAGGGGTATATCGTGTCCAGCTAAGAAGCTTTGTTGGTGCCTGAGGAGAAAAAAGAGCTTGCCGAATTACGACAAGCTCTCACTAAAATATCTATTTGATCTTCTTATTTCACCAATAGTTTTCCCTTGTATATTTTCTCGCCCGAAAGGTTGATGATATGCACACCGGGTTTCAATTGTTCCCGGTTTATAATCACGTTGTTTCCTGTAATATTTTCAATAATCCGAACCACACGGCCACTGGCATCCACAACCACCAACCGGTATTTCTGATTGGTTTTGTTAGGGAAGACTACATTACTTTTGTACACCAGTGGGTTAGGATATATCATTAGCTTTTCAACTTCTTCGCCCAGTTCATTAATTGCTGTAGCCATCTCAACGGTTATATAATTTTCTTTGGTATTGGTATTTGATGTACCATTTGTGCCGTTTACCGTTAATGTTACGTCATAAATCCCTGCTTCACTATATGATACAGTAGGATTCTGCAATGTATTATCGTCAGCAGTACCACCTGCAAAATTCCATTCCCATGATGCAATTGCGCCTGTTGATAAATCAGTAAAGCTAATATTGTCTGCTGTTGTTGTGGTAGTTGAGTTTACGGTAAAATCAGCCTTCAATGGAGGTGCAATATTTTCTTCATATCCAACTAATGCTTTAATGGCTAAGGCTGAATTGGCAGCATAGATACTTCCATCCGAGAAACTTTTCCATTCACCTTCATAGGTAAGGTAGGCTGAATTGTCCCAAGTAATATCTCCATCCAAAGGAAGATGCCAAACAGCAAATGTATCAACAGGATTTTCATAAAAGACTTCGTAGCCAACAAAGAAGCTGGAATTGACTTCAATAGGAGAGTCAAGAATAATTTCATTAAACTGGCGGGCCTGCAGTTCAGAAAATGCAATTTCTTTTGAATAAATTTCAGTTTCGGGTATGCTTTCACCATTCCAAATTTTGATTGCAATTTTAGGATCTGAAGATTGTGCTTCTACAAAAACCGGATTCAGCTGAATACTTCGTACAACGTTTAAGTTAGGATTAACCATCTCAAATTTCTCAGCAAATTGAGACATGTTATAATTGTTGTGTCCGGATGTATATCCCCAAGTTAAAGAATAAATGGACAATTTTGATTCATCTTCAGCTGAAATATTGTAAAGTAAAGAGTCATTAAAATCGTCAGGATCAAGAACTGTAATGTATCCAACTTTTGTTTCTGTATCGTTATACTCATTATCGCTGATAGTAAGCGTCACGTCAAATGTTCCAACTGTATTATATGTAATTACAGGATTTTGTTCTGTTGAATTGTCTGGTGTTCCACCAGGGAAACTCCAATTATAATTTAGATCAGAGCCTGTACTTTGATTCGTAAAAGAGACTTGTGTTCCAACATTAACATTTGTTGTATTCGCAATAAAATTAGATTTAACAGATTTAACAACTATTGCTGAACTGATTTCCTTGGTAGTTTCTCCTGCAGCATTTGTAGCAGTTAAGCTAACTTTATAAACGCCGGATGTGTTGTAAGTAATTCCGCGCGGATGTTCGTCAGCGGAAGTTGTTGTTTCTGCTCCTTCAAATGTCCATTCCCACTTGGTAAACCCATCGCCAATACTTCTGTTCATGAAATCAACTGCTTCTCCTATTTGAATAGAATCTTTTGTCATTCCAATTAGTGCAACAGGAGCAGCAGAGCTAAAATCATCATCAGCTGTAAATACCCCATTACCATGAGTTGCAACAGCAAAGAATCCATCTCTGCGAGCTTTTATCATTGAAACAACGCTGGTTCCGATTTGGTTAATTGCTTGCTGTGTCCAGATAGTAGAACTTCCCTCAAGTTTTGTTGTACTGTACAAACCGGTACTGGTACCTGCATAATAGATAGTGTCAGTTGGTGAAACCATGTAAGCTACTGAGCGGATGGACGGACCATTATTCTCACCATTTATTTCTTCCAGATTTCCACTTACAGGAGTCCAGGTGGTTCCCCCATCGGTAGTACTAAATATACTTTCAATTCCGTAATTGGAAAATCCGACCAATACTTCATTCGCATTTAAAGGGTTTGCATCAATAGAAATTACATTTCCAGCTGGCATATTTGTTCCTGTAATGTCATTTTTTTTTGCCCATTTCGAGTGCGAATTTTCAATTTTATAAACTTTTCCTGTTGATGTTCCATAATACAGAATGTGAGCAGGGAAGGTTGAGGATTCCATTGCCGATACAGTTCCGCTTGCTTTTGATATTTCCAGTTTTTCCCAATTTATATTGGCTTCATTGGATTGTAGTTTTGGAATTTCAAAAATATTGGAATTTCTCCAGATGTATTGTCCTGCAGCATAATATAAAATTTCACTGTTGTTGGCATCCTCAACAAATGGATTGATAAACAATTGTCCGGTTGCTCCCTCAGGATCAACACGGGTCCAATAGTAACTTGCCTCATCTGTTACGTTATTTTCAAGGTAAGTGGTGCCGCTTTGTGAAGAAGAGTAAATACTGGTACCTAAATTAAAAATACTGCAGTAACTGCCGTCGCCTGACCCCCAGGCTAACCAATCTTTATCAGGATCGGAAGTTTCAGCAAGCCAGGTACCGTTGTCCTGAAATCCGGAAAGTAATACTTTGTTTGTTCTAATATCGTTATCAACAGCGACTGTATAAGCTTGTGTTGTTAGGTAGCCATTGTTCAGAAATTCCCAATCAACAGGCATGCTTTTGTCTCCTGCTGTTTCAGAAAATGTATCGTCTGTTTGTTTATAGTTGTTAGTAATGCTAATTCCACCATCGTGTCCGCATAGTAATGTTGCATTATCATTCTTAAATACTAATGCATGTACATCCGGATGATGATTTGGATACTGACTAATATTATTTTCGGTAGCGTAGCCTCCAATCCAGTAGGTTTTTGATTCATCGGTCGATTTCCCAACACTTAAAGGACTTGCTTTTGTTGCAAAAGCATCATCGGAACGAAGCAGATTAGTGCCGCCGATAAATACCATATTTTCATTATCCGGAGCAACTTTTATTACCATATTGTAAGACCCCTGTGAGTTGTAACCATTTACATCTGTGTCCCCGTCGCCACCTTCCGGTAGATTTTGTGACCGGTCTACCCATGTTGCCGGAGTTGTTGCGGCAGGATTATAAGTCAATTTCCAAAAACTGTGATCCTGAAAACCTGCTCCTATTGTTTCACCTAAAATATAAACAATATCATTGGTCGTATTACTTGGTGCATGTGCAAGTACCACTCTGTTATAATCTGCAGGAAATCCACTAGGAGTAATGTCTTCCCATTCATTTAAATTTCCTGTTACCGATCTGTAGATTCCTTTTGTTGTGCCATCGGCACTTAAAGAAGCGTATTTAATCCCGCTGGGAGTACAGATAATATCTTCATAATAGGAATCTGATTCGATAACATCAGTCCAGCTGGTCCCTCCATCCGTTGAGCGCTTAATTCCATCTGATGTTGCAACATATACATCGCTGTTGATAGGATCAATACAAATATTCCAGGCATAATCAAAAGCATCATATATTTCAGATGTGTTGGAAGCAGTAGAGGTTAAAGATGTCCAGCTGTCGCCGTTATCGGTAGATTTAAACAGTCCGTTTCCCCGGTAAGGGGCACTACCTGCCGATGCTGAATTACCTATTAGTTCTCCGGTTGTATAATACCAGATTGCAGTGTTGTTTGGATCTTGTGCAATAGAAGTTACACTAGGGTGGTCTTCAAGCTTTGTTGTTCGGGTCCAACTAACACCGTTATCGGTTGATTTCCACATTCCGCCGGTTGTTCCTCCCGCTAATATTGTATTTCCTGTCGCATCATTCATGTCAATAGCTAAAGCTCTGGTTCTTCCGCCAACATTTCGAGGTCCGCTATTGATATAGCTTAATCCTCCTGTTTTTAATCTGCTTTGCAAACCTGAGGCTGAAGAAAGGACATATGCCTTTTCCAGTTCTTTAATGTTTAATGGGATCTGTCCTGTAAGAGGATTTTTCAGTAGATTTCTTTCGTACAAGGCTCTGGCAATAGGATCATCCGCACGTTTTGGCTTTCCTGCTTCTTTGTCCGCAATTTTAGCCAACTTTCTTTTGTTTAATGTGGGATTGGTTAAATCATTGTACGTTTTTTCGGTTATTACGATATTTTTCACTCCTAGTGTAGAGTGCTTTTGTGCTGTTAGTTTTTTATTTTGCGCAAGTATTGGAAAAGAAATCGCTATTGCGAGTAGTATGGTGAAAATTGATTTCATGTGTTTTGATTATTTAATGCCGAATACGTGCAAATTAAGTTTTCTTATCAAAGAGGAAGCAGACATATTACGTTTTCCTAACTTATTTGTTAGTTGAAAAGTAATTTTTATTTCCAATTTTCAAATTACAATTGGGGCTGTTCTCCTGTATTCTAGGAACCAATATGAATAAGATAAGGACTAAATTGAAATTAATTTTATTGTTTTGTTTCTGATTTATAATCTACCAGTTTGTAAAGGGGAGTGTTGTGTACTCCTTCGATACTGGATATTAAACAAGAAATGCTTTTTGCAGATTTCAAATTAATAAATTGTTGTTCTGTAATTTTTATTTGAATGCTTTGTTCCTTCTCGAAAGTCGAAGTAAAGCCTGCACCATAAGCTTTTATGGAAATCACTTTTCCGTTTAGCAGGAATTTATTGTTCTCTGATAAAAATTTAAAGTCACTTATTACAAGAGAACAAGTACCGGGGGCAATTTGTTTTTCAACGGGGATTCTTTTTTCCTTTTGGATTGAGTCTTGCGTTTTTTCAGTGGAAGCAAGTTTATTAGGTGGGGCACACGCTAATGTTAATCCTAGAATGGCAATAAGGGGTAAAAAATGTTTCATATACGTTGTGATTTCGTTAGTTGTCACAAGTTATGAAAAATGTATTAGTTTTTACCTTGTATTTAAGCAAAAAAAATACCCCCTTGAAAAGGAGGTATTCAATATTTAAGTTATTGATATTATTTGTGTTCCATGATCCATTTTTTCGCATTTACAAATGCTTCAATCCATGGTGAAACTTCGTCATCAATGCGGTTCTCATTGTAATGAGCCCAGTTCCAAGGGTAAGTTGCTCTTTCCAGATGAGGCATCATTGCTAAATGGCGACCATCATTTGATGATATCGCAGCTGTTGCAAATGGCGAGCCGTTTGGATTGGCAGGATACTGATCAATGTTGTATCTCATAGGAATCTGATACTTGTCTTGTCCGTATGGCAAATCAAATTTACCTTCCCCGTGAGCAACCCAAATACCTAATTTACTTCCGGCCAAAGACGAAAGCATAATTGAGTTATTTTCTGGAATTGATACACTTACAAATCCAGATTCGAATTTGTGTGATTCGTTATGAAGAAGTTTTGGATGTTTTTCATGATCAGGATAAATTAATCCCAGTTCAGAAATTAACTGACATCCATTACAAACTCCAAGACTTAAAGTATCCTTTCGGGCATAGAAATTATCAAGAGCTTTTTTAGCTTTTTCATTGTAAAGGAAAGCTCCGGCCCATCCTTTTGCAGAACCCAACACATCTGAGTTAGAGAATCCTCCAACAAAAACAATCATGTTCACGTCCGATAAATCTTCACGTCCGGCAATCAAATCAGTCATATGAACATCCTTAACATCCATTCCTGCCAAATGCATCATCCAGGCCATCTCACGATCTCCGTTTACACCTTTCTCACGAATAATAGCGGCTTTAACTCCTGATTTTTCTTTTCTTTTTGGATCAATTCCGAATTGTTTAAATTTCCCTGTGAAGTTCTCATCGAATTTGAATTCCAGTTCATTCTCTTTGTAAGATTTGAATCTTTTCAAAGCCAATTCTTTGCCTGATTGATTTCTATCCAAAAGATAAGAAGTTTTGAACCAAAGATCACGTAAGGATGCGATATCAAGATCAAGAGCCTGATCATCTTTTGATATTTGCATCTTTCCTGCCTCGCCAAGAGTTCCAATTACATGGAATTTAATTCCTTTACCGGCAAGATCCTTTGAAATAGTTTCAAGATCTTTCACCTGGAAAATAACACCTGGGTTTTCGCTAAACAATACTTTAACCAAATCGCTTTCGTCAATCGATGAAAGATCAATATCAGCACCAAGTCTGTTGTCTGCAAAACACATCTCCAACAATGCTGTAATCATACCACCAGCTGAAATATCGTGACCGGCAAGTACTTTGTCTTCCAATATTAATTGCTGAAGAGTTTCAAATGCTTTTGCAAAATATTTTGAATCCTTAACATCAGGAGTCTGTGTTCCTAATTTATTTACAATCTGAGCAAAACTGCTTCCTCCCAATTGGAAATCATCTTTCGAGAAATCCATATATATTAAATGAGAACCAGCTTCGTTTTTCAGAACCGGAGAAATCATTTTATTGATGTCGGTTATTTCGCCAACAGTTGAAATGATAACTGTTCCAGGAGAATAAACAACATCGTCTTTTCCATATTTTTGGGTCATGGAAAGTGAATCTTTTCCTGTTGGGATATTGATTCCCAATTCAATGGCAAAATCACTAATTGATTGAACAGCCTGATACAAACGGGCATCTTCACCGGCATTTTTACAAGGCCACATCCAGTTTGCAGATAATGAAATGCCTTTAAGTCCCTGTTCAATTGGAGCCCAAACCATATTTGTTAATGATTCGGCAATAGATAGGCGACTGCCATTTTCAGAGTTTACCAAAGCTGCAATTGGTGTATGACCAATAGATGTAGCAATTCCTTTTTCGCCTTGAAAATCAATTGCAACGGCGCCTAAATTATTCAATGGCAATTGAAGCGGGCCCGCACATTGCTGCATGGCTATTTTTCCAGTTACCGACCTGTCTACCTTGTTGGTTAACCAATCTTTGCAGGCAACAGCCTCTAATTGAAGAACATTTTCGATGTATTCTTCTATTTTATTACCATCATATTTAACAGCTTCAAATTTTTCATTCAAAGTTGTATCTGTTAAGACAGTTTTTGGTGGTTTTCCAAACATTTCCGAAAGACCAAGATCAATTGGATTTTGTCCGTTTTTTTTATCCTCAAAAGTGAATCTCATATCACCGGTTGTTTCGCCAACCTGGTAAATTGGGGCTCTTTCTCTCTCTGCTATGCGGGTTAAAAGGGCAACATCCTTTTCTTTAATAACCAATCCCATTCTTTCCTGAGACTCATTTCCTACAATTTCTTTAGCCGAAAGAGTAGGGTCACCAACAGGAAGGGCATTCAAATCAATTTTACCGCCGGTTTCTTCAACTAGTTCTGATAGGCAATTTAAGTGTCCGCCTGCTCCATGATCATGAATAGAAACAATAGGATTCTCATCGATTTCGGCCATTGCCCGAATTGCATTACAAACTCTTTTTTGCATTTCAGGATTTGAGCGCTGAACAGCATTTAACTCGATAGAGTTTGTGAATTCACCGGTTGCAACAGAGGAAACGGCTCCACCGCCCATTCCAATTCTGTAGTTGTCACCACCTAAAAGAATTACTTTATCGCCTTTTTCAGGAACATCTTTTTGAGCTTGTTCGAATTTGCCATAACCAATTCCTCCGGCCTGCATAATAACTTTATCGTAACCGTATTTTTTATTGTTTTCGAAGTGTTCGAAAGTAAGAACAGAACCACAAATAAGAGGCTGACCAAATTTATTTCCGAAATCACTGGCTCCGTTCGATGCCTTAATTAAAATTTCTTCAGGAGTTTGATACAACCATTTTCTGGCATCAGTAGCATTTTCCCATGAACGGGAAGCTTCCAGTCTAGGATAGGAAGTCATGTAAACAGCAGTTCCAGCCATAGGAACTGAAGCTTTTCCTCCTGCAATTCTATCTCTAATTTCACCACCAGTACCTGTTGCTGCACCATTAAATGGTTCAACAGTAGTTGGGAAATTATGTGTTTCCGCTTTAAGAGAAATTACAGTGTTAATGTCTTTGGTTTGAAAGAAATCTGCTTTATCATGAGTAACAGGAGCAAACTGTTCCATTTTAGGTCCTTCTAAAAAGGCACAATTGTCTTTGTAGGCAGATACAATTCTGTTGTGATTTAATTGGGAAGTTTTTTTAATCAATTGGAAAAGTGAAGATTCTTTTTCTTCACCATCAATAACAAACACTCCGTTAAAAATTTTGTGACGACAGTGCTCCGAATTAACCTGAGAGAAACCAAACACTTCGGAATCAGTTAATTTTCTGCCGATTTTTTCTGAAACTCCATTTAAATAATCAATCTCTTCACTGCTGAGAGCCAAACCTTCTTTTTGGTTGTATGCAGCAATGTTTTCAATATTTATAATTGGTTCCGGTTGCTTTTCAATGGTGTAGATGTCTTGACCAATTTTTTTATAAAAAGCTTGCAGCATAGGATCGTATGCTGCTTTTTCGTTTTCCGATTTATGAAATTCTTCAATGCGCAAAATTCCTGAAATTCCCATGTTTTGGGTTATTTCAACAGCATTAGTACTCCAAGGAGTAATCATTTCCTTTCTTGGGCCAATAAAAAATCCCTCTATCTCATCTTCTTGAATTTTTTCGGCATCTCCGAATAGCCAGGAAAGCTTTTCAAAATCCAATACATTCAATTGGTTAGTTGTCTGAACAACAAAGTGTACTTCGTCTTTTTTGAAGAATAGTATCATCTTAGAGTCTACTTATGAAATTTATAATAATGGTTGAAACCTGTTTCAAAATGCAAATATAGGTAAAAGACTTTACACAATGTAACAAAAAGGATCCTCTAAGCTTGTAGAATTCTTCTTTGCTCTTGAATGCAAAAAAAGTATGAAATGAGAATTGTGTGAAATAACTGTTGTGGACGTGGTTTTTTGTACGGATTAACTAAAAAATCATGAAAATATATTTGTGTTCGAATATGTTGAGGAATAGTAAAATATATTTCTGTTTTATCGGAAAAGAGATTTTCTTTGATCTCGCAAATGTTAGGAAGCGTTATATGAGTTCGCTTAATTGTGCAAAGGTTTGCGTAGTGTGAATTCTAAATAAGAATTTAGAAAAGTAGTTTTTTTGTTATTTGTTTGATTGTTAGGAGGAAAGTGAGAACTTGCAGTTTTTAATACATGTTGAAAAACAACTTTTATAATGTTACAGATCATTGATTACCGTTTTTCAAATCGATATTTTTGTAACCTTATAATTTAAAATATATCTATAATGAAACCATCCCATATTGAACATATCGGTATAGCCGTAAAAAGTTTAGAAGAAGCAATTCCATTCTACGAAAAAGTATTAGGATTAGAATGTTATGCAGTTGAAGAGGTAGTTGATCAGAAGGTTAAAACAGCTTTTTTCAAAGTTGGAGATACCAAAATTGAGTTGTTGGAATCAACAGATCCAGAAGGTCCGATAGGTAAGTTTGTTGCGAAAACAGGTGGAGGAATGCATCACATGGCATTCGCAGTAGAAGATGTTCAGCAAGCATTAACTGATGTTCAGGAAGCTGGTTGTGAAGTAATCGATAAAACACCACGTAATGGTGCCGAAGGTTTAAAAATTGGATTTTTGCATCCAAAATCAACTCAGCGTGTGCTGACTGAAATTTGTGGCAATAAATAAGGAATACTCAATAAATAATAATAACTCAATTAGTTATGGCTAGTCAGGATAAAATTAAAAAGTTAATTGATTTAAGAGCAGAGGCTAAGCTTGGTGGAGGTGTGAAAAGAATAGAATCTCAACACAAGAAAGGCAAGTTTACAGCTCGTGAAAGAATCGATATGCTTCTTGATGAAGGAAGTTTCGAGGAATTTGACATGTTTGTATCGCACCGTTGTACAAACTTCGGTATGGAGAAAACGAAATTTTTAGGCGATGGTGTTGTTACCGGTCAGGGAACAATCGACGGACGTTTAGTATTCGTATTCTCTCAGGATTTTACTGTTTTTGGAGGATCGTTATCTGAAACTTTCGCTCAGAAAATTTGTAAAATCATGGATATGGCAATGAAAATGGGTGCACCGGTTGTGGGTCTTAATGATTCAGGAGGAGCTCGTATTCAGGAAGGTGTAACTGCTTTGGCAGGTTATGCTGAGATTTTTCAGAGAAATATTATGGCTTCTGGTGTAATTCCTCAGATTTCAGCAATTTTCGGTCCTTGTGCGGGTGGTGCTGTTTATTCTCCGGCTCTTACCGATTTCATCATGATGACAGAAGAAAAGTCGTACATGTTTGTGACTGGACCTAAGGTTGTTAAGACTGTTACCGGTGAAGATATTTCTGTTGAAGATTTAGGTGGTGCTAAAATGCATGCCAGCAAATCAGGTGTATCTCACTTCATGGTAGAAGATGAAGAAGAAGGTATCATGATTGTTCGTAAGTTGTTATCTTACATGCCATCAAATAACTTGGAAGAAGCTCCAATTACAGCTTGTTCAGATCCTATTGATAGAATGGATGATATCCTCAATGAAATCATTCCAGCAAATCCGAACATGCCTTATGACATGAAGGATGTAATTTATTCGATTGCTGATGATGCTGAATTTTTGGAAGTTCACCGTCATTATGCAAAGAATATTATTGTAGGTTTTACTCGTATGGGAGGAATGTCTGTAGGTGTTGTTGCCAATCAGCCTAGTTTCCTTGCTGGTGTACTTGATATTGAGTCTTCAAGAAAAGCGGCCAGATTCATTCGTTTCTGTGACTGTTTCAATATTCCAATTTTAACTTTGGTTGACGTTCCTGGTTTCTTGCCTGGATCAAGTCAGGAATTTGGAGGTATCATTACTCATGGTGCGAAATTAATGTTCGCTTATGGTGAGGCTACAGTTCCAAAAGTAACTATTACTCTAAGAAAATCTTACGGTGGTGCTCATGATGTAATGTCTTGTAAGCAACTTCGTGGTGATTTGAATTATGCATGGCCTACAGCTGAAATTGCTGTTATGGGAGCAAAAGGTGCAATCGAAGTACTTCACGGAAGAAAAATGGCTGAATTAAACGATGCTGATAAAGCTAAGTTTATTGCAGAAACTGAAATTGAGTACAACGAAGCATTTGCTAATCCATACAATGCAGCATCATATGGTTATATCGATGATGTAATTGAGCCACGTAATACACGTTTCAGAGTGATTCGCGCATTCCAGTCTCTTCAGACTAAGAAGCAAATGAATCCACCTAAAAAACATTCTAATATTCCATTATAAAAAAAACGTTCTATGTTAATGAATATTTTATCTATAGGAAGTCAAGGTGGATGGACTGTTGCCATTGTAGGTTATTCCATTGTATTTATTGCATTGGTACTACTGGTAATTGTTTTTGTCAATCTGCCGAAACTCTTACATCTTAACTTAAGAAAAAAGTTGGTGAGAGAAGGTCGATCTAGCTCTGAGACTGATGATTTAAGCATCGAGGGGGGTGTTAATGCAGCCATTGCAATGGCCTTGCATATGCACCTTAACCAGAATCATGATGATGAAAGCAATATCATTACAATTAAAAAAGTTACTAAGAATTATTCTCCATGGAGTTCTAAGATTTATGGAGTAATGAATCAACCAAGATAAGCAAGATGAAGAAGTTCAAATTTACAATACGAGGGCAGGAATACGATGTTGAAATCAAAGATTTTGAAGGATCGAATGCCAAAATTGAAGTGAACGGAACGAGTTATGATGTTGATGTGCACATTGCAGATAAATCATCAAAAACTCCTCGATTGGTTCGCAAGCAGGTTGTTAACAAACCTGGTGAAGGTAGCATCAAAAAAAGTGGAGGTGGAGCTTCAACAGTTAAGGCACCACTTCCGGGTAGTATTATTAAAATTAACATTGCAGTTGGTGATTCTATCAACCCGGGAGATACTCTTTTGGTGATGGAGGCAATGAAAATGGAAAATAATGTGTTAGCCGAAAAAGGAGGAACCGTTAAAGCCATAAAGGTTGCAGTTGGCGATAGCGTACTTCAGGATGACGTACTAATTGAAATAGCATAACATCTCAAGAATAAAAGGCAAAAACTATATAATGAGAAAACTTTATTCATTGGTATTCTCAATGATTTTGGTAATGGGGTTAGCTTTTAACTCCATTGCTCAAAAATCATCGGATACCGCAGAAAAATTAACAACGGGAAAATGGGTTAATCATGAAGATGGTTATATTCCTAACCCGGTTGGAAATTCCGATATTACTGTAAAAAGATATAAAATTTTCGAATTCAAAAGTGATAATACATTTATCATGGATTCGGTAAAACAGCGTTTTACTGGTAAGTGGCAAGCAGAAGGAGAAAATGTAATTATAAAATTTAATCCGAAAACTGTAACTCATTTATCCAAAAATGTTGATCCTAACTCAGGTTCCAATAATTATCTTACAACCTCAGAAGTTCTCGATCTTGGTTCGCGTATAGCCAAAGTTGAAGGCGATTTTCTTAGGTTTACTAACTCTGATCTTGATTGTGAAAATAATTCAGGCGCGGTAGTTGGGTTAAAGAATTTTTACGAATTTACTGGGTTTGCAAATGTTACCGGGGGTAACTTGTTGATGGTATTGATCGGTTTGTTTTTTATCTTTTTAGCAATTAAATATGATTATGAGCCTTTATTGCTTATTCCAATAGGAATGGGGGTAATTATTGGTAACATCCCAATGTTTCAGGCAGTCGATTTTAATTTAAAATTAGGAATTTATGAGCCAGGGTCAGTAATGAATATACTTTATTCAGGAGTGGTTAATGGTTGGTATCCTCCATTAATTTTCCTTGGTATTGGTGCAATGACTGACTTTTCATCTTTAATTAGCAATCCAAGATTAATGATTTTGGGTGCTGCTGCACAAATTGGTATTTTTGTTACCTTTTTGGGTGCACTTTGGTTGGGCTTTGCTCCACCGGAAGCAGGAGCAATTGGAATTATTGGTGGTGCCGATGGACCTACAGCAATTTTCTTGTCGTCGAAACTGGCCAATGGAATGAATGTGATGGCTAATGGAGAAACTGTTAAAAATCTAATTGGACCTATCGCAATTGCAGCCTATTCGTATATGGCTTTGGTTCCGGTAATTCAACCTCCGATTATCAATTTGTTAACAACTAAGAAAGAGAGAAAAATTAAGATGAAGCCACCACGCGCGGTAAGTCGTCTTGAGAAAATAATTTTTCCTATCATTGGATTGTTGTTAACTGCATTTATTTCACCAACAGCATTGCCTCTTTTGGGGATGTTATTCTTTGGTAACTTACTAAAAGAATCAACTGTAACCAATCGTTTGGCTGATACGGCAAGTAATGCGTTAATTAATACAATTACAATTTTATTGGGAGTTACTGTTGGTGCTTCTACGCAGGCTGATGTTTTCTTAACTAAAGATTCGATCTTAATTTTCGGATTGGGTGCCGCTTCATTTATTGTAGCAACGGCTGGAGGAGTTATTTTTGCTAAAATAATGAATTGGCTTTCACCAAAAGATCGTCCTATTAACCCAATGATTGGAGCCGCAGGAGTATCGGCAGTGCCGGATAGTGCTCGTGTTGTTCAAACAATGGGGTTACAAAATGATCCAACCAATCACTTGTTGATGCATGCTATGGCACCTAATGTTTCCGGTGTTATTGGCTCGGCAGTGGCAGCTGGTATTTTATTGAGTTTCTTGATGTAATAAACATCAATACAGATATTGTAAAGGGTTGTCGGTTTCGACAACCCTTTTTTTTGTTTGTTCATGAACTTGAGTACTGTCATTTTTTTTTCACGTCTAAAATGTTATATTTATATACATTAATTGATCAGATGTAAAATGGTAATAAAAGGAGTGGTGGGAACTGATTATTTAGGTTCTTGCTTCTCCTTTTTTTCTTTGGAAATTTTGTCGATCTAAATCTCATTCATTATGGAACTTGGAGAACAAATTAGCAGGTCTGGAAATTGTGATTCTAATAGCAAAGGAGATTGTTGTATTAGTATTGAGTTAAAACAATCCGGAGGTGTAGATTTTGAATTGGAATCAAAGGTGAAAGTTTTCTACGGGAAATCAATCGAAAGGCTTTGCAGATCAATACTTGATTTCTTTTCAGTTGAGAATGCTGTTATTGCAGTTAAAGATAATGGGGCATTGCCTTATGTTATCGCAGCACGAATCGAGTCGGCAGTTAAACAATTAGTTGCTTCTGAAAAAGAATTTCTCTTCGATTTTCTCACAGATAATTTATATCAGTCAAATAAGGATCGGTTTCGGTTTTCCAGGCTGTATCTGCCCGGAAACACGCCATATATGATGATAAATGCAGGTCTTCATAAACCTAATGGTATTATCCTTGATTTGGAAGATGCTGTTGCTGTCTCTAAAAAGAATGAAGCAAGATATATCGTGAGAAATGCTTTGCGTTCTCAGAATTTCAACGGTGCAGAGAGAATGGTTCGAATTAATCAAGGAGAGTTAGGTATTGAGGATTTGGCCTTTATTGTGCCTCACAATGTACATGTAATTTTGGTGCCAAAATGTGAGTTTGCTGCTGATATTTATAAGATTGAAGAAGAAATCAGAAGAATTAAGAAACGCGAAGATTTGATACAGGATATTTTTTTGATGCCAATTATAGAAAGTGCTCTTGGTGTTGAAAATGCTTATGAAATTGCCGTTTCATCACACAATATTGTTGCGATGGCAATTGGTTTGGAAGATTATACGGCAGATTTGGGTGTTCAGCGAACCAATACGGGCACAGAATCATTGTATGCAAGAATGCGGGTTGTAAATGCTTGCCATGCAGCTAAAATACAGGCAATAGATTCTGTTTTTTCAGATGTAGGGGATATGGAGGCATTGGCTGAAAATGTAAAAAGGTCGAAATCATTGGGCTTTCAAGGGATGGGCTGTATTCATCCCAGGCAGATATCAGTAATACATGAAAATTTCGCACCAAATTGGAATGAAATCGAAAGGGCAAAGAAAATTGTGAATGCTTTTCATGAATCAGAGAAGAATGGGCTTGCAGTTGTATCTGTTGGAACAAAAATGGTTGATCCTCCTGTGGTAAAAAGGCAGTTAAAGGTACTTGAATTAGCAATTAATCTTGGAATACTATCAAAGGATTGGAGGAGCAAATATGTCGGTTAAATTGATTGAAAATGCTGTCGGACGAATGGTTCCGACAGAAATTAATGGTCAGAAAGCAATTCCTTATATGGGAATTGGAAAATTTATACCTAAGAAGAGAAAATATAATTCTTATATCTCTACCAATGCTGAGTTTCCTGCCGATGGTAATAAAAAAGTAAAGAACTTAAAAGAAGCCTTACAAAAAGCAGGTTTAGCTAATGGTATGAGGATTTCTACTCACCATCATTTTAGAGATGGAGACTTGTTGGCCAACATGGTGTTTGATATTGCGCATGAGATGGGGGTAAAGGATCTAATTTGGTTTCCGTCAGCATCATTTCCTTGCCATGAACATTTAATTCCATATTTGGAAGATGGTACTATTTCCCGTATTGAGGGAAGTATGAATGGCCCTTTAGGTAAATATTGTTCTGAAGGCAAAATGAAGGGTGTAGCTGTTTTGCGTTCTCATGGCGGAAGGTATCAGGCTATTCAGGATGGAGAAGTTCATATTGATATTGCCGTTATTGGTGCCGCTTGTGCTGATCCTTTTGGAAATGCAAATGGACTTAACGGTAAGTCAGCTTCGGGTTTACTCGGATTTGCTTTGGCTGATTCTCAGTTTGCAGATAAGGTAATTGTTGCTACGGATAATATGGTCGCTTTCCCTTGTGTACCATGGCAAATTCAAGGAAATTACGTCGATTTTACTGTTGAAATGGATCAAATAGGTATTCCAGAAAAAATCCTTTCAGGAACAACGCAAATTACCAAAAGTCCGGATCGTTTATTAATAGCAGAATTGACTGCACGATTTTGTGAGGAAGCAGGAATCATTAGGGATGGATTTTCGTTTCAGGCTGGTGCAGGAGGAACGTCGCTTGCCATTGGTAAATTTTTTGGCAGGATCATGAAAGAGAAAGGTATAAAAGCCAGGTTTGCCAGAGGTGGCAGTAACAAATACTTGGTTCAGATGCTTGAAGAAGGTCTTGTAGAATACATATTGGATGGTCAGACTTTCGATTTGGAAGGAGTGAGATCTATGCGGGAAAATTCAAATCATGTGTGGACCAGTCCTTTTACAAGTTACAACTATCACAGCAAAGGGAATTTTGCAGGAATGGTTGATGTTGCAATCTTAGGGGCTACTGAGGTGGATGTTAATTTTAATGCAAATGTAGTTACACATTCGGATGGTTATTTGCTGCATGGCATCGGTGGTTGGCAAAATTGTTTGTTTAGTAAGACTGTCATTTTACCCATACCGCTTTTCCGAAATAGAATTCCGGTTGTTAGGGATGAAGTAACAACCATTTGTGGTCCGGGTGAATTAATAGATGTTATTATAACCGAAAGGGGAATTGCAATTAACCCTTTGCGTAAAGATCTGTTTAGAAAGTTGAAGGAAAGTAATTTGCCTATTAAATCTATCCACGAATTAAAAAAGGAAGCAGAAGAAATATGCGGTATTATGGAAAAATGTGTTTTATCCGACGAGATTGTAGCGGCTATAAAATGGGTTGATGGAACCGTTATTGATGTTGTGAGAAAGGTTTTATAGGAAGAAATATTAAGTCCAAAAAAGAAGCTTCGGGATTTCCGAAGCTTTACTATTTACCAAAGTTTAAATTTACTTTGTGTTGAATTTTCTACTTTCGCTGCAATTTTAGGAACTTCAATATCTAATATGCTGTTGATGTAACTAATACATTTCCCGCAACCGGTATTAGCTCCGGTGTACCTTCTTATTTCTTCAATTGTAGTTGAATTTCTCTCATGAATTGCCTTATCTATGGTTTTTCTGTCTACCATCTGACAGTTACAAACTATATCCCTCATTGTTTTTTGCTCTTTTAATAAAAATCTGCTGTAAATATATACATTATTCAATTTAAACCATCAAGCCCGAGAGTGTTATTTTAAATGATTCTAGATAAGATTGAAGAGGAATGGTTTGTTACAGCTGATTTTCAAGGTATATTTTCATCTGCCTGTACATGTCAATTACAAGATCTTTTTTAGGTAAAGTTTCGAATATTTGTTTTAAGTAAGTTTTTTCACTTACTATTTTAAAGCTCTTTTTATACTTCAGGTCAAAAATTAAAGACATCTGATAAAGCTTTAGATCGTTGAGTGTAAGTACATCTTTAAAGTCAACATGTTTTTCGTCAATAATGCATTGATAAAGCTTTTTAGAAATTTCCGGTTTATCCGATAATTCCATTTCGAGTCTTTTATTACTACCCTGTTTGTTGTTTGAATAATAATCAGAGACAACATGAAGTATATCTATTTTATCGGCATCTCTTAAAATTTGAACAAAAGGCAAAAGCTTAGGATCAATTGATTTTGGAATAAGTGATTCATTGTGGTTTCTAATACTTTCAATTACCACATTCGTTTCTTCCTCTGTAAGCTCCGATAGAATATTGTTTTCGGTGATGGTTGAAATTCCGAGTTGGATATGATTTATTTCTTCTGTGTCGGAGAATGTACCAAATTTTGTCAATTGTTCAAATCTACCAACATCATGTAACAATGCAGAGATTTGCGCCAAAATTACATCAGACTCATCTAAACCTGATTCTTCACCAAGTTCCTTAATTAAATTAGCTACACGAAATGAATGATTTCGTTTCAAATTAATATTAGACTTAATCTCTTCGATTTCATTTTCAAAACCTGCAACATAGCTGTTAAACCATGTTTCTATACTATTGTAGACTTCTTGCTTCACTTCTTAGTCATTAAAAATTGCCCACAAAACTACTCTTTTTATCTAATTTTGGAAAGGAATTTGGAGAGTATTGGTTTGTGAAAAATTAACACATATAAGACTACTTGATCAATGTGTTGTATTTCGCTGTCAATGGATTCTAATTAAAGATGAAACAGGTTTAATGATCGGATACAAAATATGAGAATGATAGACATTAGTATCCATCTAATGAAATTGGCACCCCAATTTACGGCAAAGTGAGACGCTGTATAACCACCAAATACATTACCTATAGCTGCAATGGCACCAATACCATAATGTATTTGATCATTCATCATGAAAACGATCAAAGCAAAGGGACTGTACAGTAAAACAATAAATACTTTTAAGGCATTTGCTTTAATCAGGTCGTAACCCATTTCCAGAACCAATATACCTATTAAAAAAATCCCTACTCCGATATGAATAAATCCACCATATATCCCAATTATAAAGAAGATTGCGAATTGCTTGAATCCAAATTTTTTATTTTGAAGAATTTTAGAACCGGCAAGCCATCGATTTGGTTTGAAAAACAGTAAGCCCCCCATTATTAGCATCACTCCAGCTATTAATATCTCAAATAGATCCTTGTTAATACTTATAGCAATTTGCGCTCCTAAAACAGATCCAAGAACTGTAGGTAAGGCTGGAAGAACTCCCTTTTTTAGTTCTAAAACATTTTGTTTTTTGAAATTATAAGTGGCAGCAAGTGTTTGCATAATCACACCAAATCGAATTGTTCCATTGGCCAGTGGAGCCGAGAGGCCTAAAAACATAAATAGGGAATAGGAGATTACGGTTCCACTTCCAGCAATTGTATTAATAAAACCCACCATAAATCCTGCCAGCAAAAGTAAACATATAATGGGAAAGGAGTAAATGTCCATTTCGTGAAGGTTAGCAAATAGTTCAGTCATGCCACTTGTTCTATAATAAATGGATTAATTGATTGAAGGTATAAAAAAAACGGCAATTCTGAATTCAGAATTGCCGTTATATGGTGTTGAAGAGGATAGATCTCTTTTACTTTACAGGAGCGTTTTTGAGGATATCAAGAAGGTGTTTCCAAAACTTATCTACCGTTTCAATATTAATTTTTTCATCAGGAGAATGTACATCTCTGAGTGTAGGGCCAAATGAAATCATATCCATATTTGGATATTTCTCAAGAAAAAGGCCGCATTCAAGCCCTGCATGAATAGAACGGACAACAGGATCAATTCCAAAGAGTTTTTTGTAGGAATCTACAGCAACAGTTAGTATTTCTGATGAGGGGTTTGGAGCCCAGCCCGGATATCCATCAGAATGTACTATTTTTGCATTTGCCATAGTCAGACAAGTGCCGACCATTTGAGCGATATTGTATTTTTCACTATCCACATCACTTCTTTGCGATGTGGTAATTTGAATTTTATTGTCGTCCGAAAATTTAACAGATGCCAAGTTTGTTGAAGTTTCAACCATTCCAGGCATTTTCGAACTCATGGAAAAAACTCCGTGCGGACACGCGTAAATTGCATCCATTAGGTTTGAAGAGCTTTCTTCATCAATAACAAATGTTGGTTTGTCGGTAGATTCAAGAGAGATTTTTAACTTAGGCTCAGTCATTTTCCAAACCTCTTCCATTTCTGACGCATAAATATTCAAATCAACTCGAACATTCTCTTTGAACTCAGAAGGTAGCGTAATAATAGCGTAGGCCTCACGGGGAATAGCATTTCTTAAATTGCCACCTTCAAAACAGGCAATACGAATACCATATTTCTTATTTATTTGCCAAAGAAAACGATTCAAAATTTTGTTTGAATTACCACGACCTTTATTAATTTCATCACCTGAATGTCCTCCAAGAAGACCTTTTACATCAATTCGTACTGAAAAATGCCCATTTGGAACATCTTCCTTGGTATACTCTATTGTTGCCAGGGTATCAATACCTCCGGCACAGCCAATAAATATTTCACCTTCATCTTCAGAATCAAGATTTAATAGTATTTCTCCATTAAAAAAGCCTGATTGCAGGGCAAATGCACCAGATAGCCCTGTTTCCTCATCTACAGTAAAGAGACATTCAATAGGCCCATGTTCAATATTGCTTGAGGTCAGAAGTGCCATTTCTGCAGCCATTCCGATGCCATCATCGGCACCTAGTGTTGTTCCTTTTGCTTTTACCCATCCATTATCAATCAAGGGAATTATAGGATCCTTATTAAAATCATGAACTGTTTCATTGTTTTTTTCGCAAACCATATCCATATGTGATTGTAAAACAATCGTCTTTAGGTTTTCTTTTCCAGGAGTAGCAGGTTTGCTGATTAACACATTTCCAATCTGGTCTCTCTTTGTTTGTAAGTTGTGCCTTTTGCCAAACTCCATCAAAAAGTCGATTATTCGATCTTCTTTTTTTGAAGGTCTTGGAACTTGACAAATATCTTCGAAATATTTCCAAATTTCCGTAGGCTGTAATTCTGCGAGTATTTTTTTCATGTTGTTTAATTTTTCACCAAATGTAGCAAATTATGAATTTTGTTGAGGAATGTCATTCAATTTTTCGAGAATACACATTTTATGTTTTTTTTAATACCCCTTCATCTGATATGATACCATGTGTGGTTTATGTGTGTTTTTAATCAGGTTGATTGTTATATTTTGGGGGTGTCGGCTAAAATTTTGAGTTTATCATGTTGTTTTCAAAAAAAAACATATTTTTTTTATTTTTTTTGAATTTAATATGTTGTATCCTTTTTTTATAAGCTATAGTGTTGATTTTTAAAAGTAAATAGACAACACTTCCAATTGAATTATTTACGTAACTCCCCGAGAAACACATTAAAACATGACATAAGTCATAACTTGATCAAGTGTTAAAAGTGTGTTAATTTTTGTTAAAAGCTTTTTTAATACTATTTTTAGGATCTAGAATTACCATTAACCATTTTGCATCTTTACTTAATTACTAACTAAAAAGTTTTTTTATGAAAAAAATGATTGGACTATTTGCATTACTCATTTTTATGGGAATGCAATTAGTAAATGCGCAAAGCAAGCAGATTTCTGGTATTATTACCAGTGCTGAAGATGGTCTGGGCATGCCCGGAGTATCCGTTGTTTTAAAAGGTACTACAATTGGTGCCAGTACTGATATTGACGGACGATATTCCTTGGAAGCTAAATCAACAGATGTATTGTTGATTAGCTTTGTTGGTATGGTTACCCAGGAAATTAAAGTTGGTGACAAAACTGTCATTAACGTTGTGATGGAAACTGAATCTATTGGTATGGATGAGGTTGTTGTTACAGCTTTAGGTGTAACACGTGAAAAAAAATCACTTGGTTACGCTGTAACAGAAATTGGTGGCGATTTGGTAAATGAAACTAAGGAAACCAATATCGTAAATTCTTTGTCTGGAAAAGTGGCCGGAGTTCAGATTCGTCAGGCAAATACAATGGGGGGATCTGCAAATATTCTAATTCGTGGTACAGCATCCCTAATGGGGAATAATCAAGCTCTTTTTGTTGTTGATGGAACTCCAATGGATAATAGTAATATAAATACTGCTGACCAGACAAGTGGTTGGGGCGGATATGATTACGGTAATGCTGCATCGGATATTAATCCGGAAGATATTGAGTCAGTTTCAGTACTGAAAGGTGCTGCAGCATCGGCTCTATATGGATCGAGAGCTGCCAATGGTGTTATCTTGATAACTACGAAAAAAGGATCCAAGAGAAAAAAAGGACTTGGTGTTACTGTAAATACAGGTATTACCTATAGTACTATCAATAAGGAAACGATGCCTGAGTATCAATATGAATACGGTGCAGGTTATGCTGATTATTGGAGTGAAGGTGACTTTAATGGTGTGACAAAAACGGTTGTGAACACTGCAGATGATGCATCTTGGGGACCTAAATTTGATCCGAATTTGCAGGTAGTACATTGGGATGCCTTAGATCCTACAACAGCAAACTATGGAGAGACACGTCCTTGGGTAGCTCCTAAAAGTAAAGTATACGACTTTTTTGAAACAGGTATAAAGTATGTGAATAGTGTTGCTCTTGAAGGAGCAAATGATGTGTCTAATTTTAGATTGTCATTTACTAATTCTGATGAAACTGGAATATTACCTAATAGTTCGATTAAAAAGAACTCAGTTTCATTAAATTCAAGTCTTAAATTGTCGGATAAACTGAAAGTTAGTGCTAGTGCCAACTATGTAAACACTAAAGGGTTAGGTAGATATGGAACAGGTTATGATGACAATAATCCTATGCAAAACTTTGCACAGTGGTTCGAGACAAATCTTGATTTTAAAAGGTTGAAAAATTTCTATAAAAATTCATTGGGAGAACATAGAACATGGAATGCAAATGCTGCTGATGATTTGAGTGCTGCATATGCAAATAACCCATACTGGACTCGTTATGAGAATTACGAAGATGATGAAAGAAATAGGTTATTTGGGTTTGTTTCTTTAGATTATGAGTTAAATGATATGTTTTCTTTGACTTTTAAATCATCTCTTGATTTTTATCATGAGAGACAAAATGAACGAGTAGCTGAAGGAAGTCATGCTCAATCTTATTTCTCTACACGTGATAGAACTTATTCTGAATGGAATAATGATTTGATGTTGAAATTTAAAAAGAGAGTGAATGATTTTAATTTCACGGGATTGATTGGGGTAAATTACCGCAAGAATACAATTCAATCGATTTTTGCAGAAACATCTGGAGGTCTTGTTATTCCTGGACTTTATACAGTTGATAATACCAGAACTGAAAAAGCTGCAAATGAAACTCTTCGGGTTCGAGATATGAATAGTGGATATGCTAGTTTTTCTGCTGGTTATAAGAATTTTGCTTATTTGGAAGCATCAATTAGAGTTGATGAATCGTCCACTTTACCAAATGATGAAAATCTTTATAGTTATCCAGCGGTTTCAGCTAGTTTGATTCTCTCGGAATTGGATGGGATCAAAGATTTAACTTTTCTATCTTTTGCTAAATTAAGAGCCAATTATGCTGAAGTTGGAAATGATACTGATCCGTACAATGTTATTACTACTTATGATCGTTACTCTAATTGGGGTACACAAGGTTCGTATTCTGTAAATGATGTTTTGAAAAATTCGAATCTAAAATCGGAAAGAACTGAGAGTACTGAAATTGGTTTAGAGGCAAACTTTTTCGATAGTCGATTTGGTTTTGATATTGCATTCTATAAATCAAACTCTTTTGATCAAATTATGGATGTTAATGTTTCAAGAGCGAGTGGTTATTCCCGTGCTTTTGTTAACGCTGGTGAAATTGAGAATAAAGGTATTGAATTGGGACTAAAATTGTCTCCAGTTAAAACGAATGATTTTAGTTGGGATATTGACATCAATTGGGCAAAAAATAAGAATAAGGTTATTAGCCTTTATGATGGAGTTGATAATATTCTGATTACTTCAGCTTGGGACATATCTTTAAATGCGAAAGTGGGACAACCATTTGGTGTTTTGAAAGGAACTAATTATGTATTAACTAATGGTAAAAGAACTGTTGATTCAGATGGATACTATCAAAAAACAGATGAAGAAGAGGTAATTGGTAGTATTCAACCTGATTGGACTGGAGGAATTTCTAATACGATTTCGTATAAAGGTTTTACATTAAGAGCTTTAGTGGATATTCAGAAGGGTGGTGATATTTATTCTGTAGATAATAAATACGGTTTATCTACTGGTCTATATAAAGAAACTGCCGGCTTAAATTCCAAAGGAAATCCTAAGCGTGATGCAGTAGCTGACGGCGGTGGTGTTTTGCATGCAGAAGCAGTTAATGCAGATGGATCTCCTAACACTACATTTGCAGAAGCTGGAGAATGGGGGGAAGATTATGATTATGATATTTCTCCAACTTCAAGATACGTTTTTGATGCTTCATATGTTAAATTGAGAGAGATTGCTTTATCTTATTCATTACCAAAAAATCTTTTGAGTAAAACCTTTTTAAATAAGGTTGTGGTTTCTGCTGTAGGTAGAAATCTATGGATTATAGATAAAAATACTCCTGGTTTCGATCCTGAAACTGGACAAAGTTCTGGTAATAAACAAGGAATATCAAATGGTTCCTATCCAACTACTAAAACTTATGGATTCAATGTCACTTTAGGATTTTAACTTTAAAGAAAAAAAAGATGAAAAAGATTATATATTTATTATTGGGAATTGTTTCTCTTATAGGGATAGTTTCTTGTGATTTAGAGGATAATATTGATCCAAAGAATCCTAGTGAGGTTTCTGTGGACGCCTTATTAACAACTGCAGAGATTGCATTTGTAGATCAGTATAATAATATGAGTGTTAATAGAAATATCTCTAGACTTTTAGCTCAATATTGGATGCAAAGAACCTATCCAAATGAAAGTAGATATAATTTCTTGGATCGTGGTATACCAGATACGTTTTGGGCGGAATTTTATCGAGATGTTTTAATGGATCTTGAAACAGCTAAAAAGATTATTGATGAAAAAGGTTTTACCGGAGCTAATGCTTTAAAGGCTAAAAACCAAATTGCAATAATGGAAATTTTAGAGGTTTATACTTTTACAATCCTTACTGAAACATTTGGGAATATTCCATATTCTGAAGCTTTTTTAGGTCGAGAGAATACTACCCCTAAGTATGATGATGCCTCAACTGTTTACGCTGATTTATTAGTACGTTTAAATAAAGCAATTTCTGATTTAGATTCTAATAACGGTACATTTGGAGCGGCGGATTTGTTATTTGACGGTGATGTTGATAGTTGGATGAAACTTGCAAATTCGTTAAAATTAAGAATGGGTATGCGTATGGCGGATGTGCCAAGCTTTAACTCGAAAACTGTTGTAGAAGAAGCGGTTGCAGGTGGTGTGTATTCAGCTGATTTAGAAGGGGCATTCTTCGGCTATATTGGATCGGTTCCTTATCAGAATACTATCTATGAGGGATTTATTGTGGACGCGCGAAAAGATTATATCCCATCTGAAACATTGATCGATATAATGAATGCAGTTAATGATCCACGCTTGCCATATTTATTTACGGAAAAAGATGGAGCTTATGTGGGGAAACCATATGGAATTACAGCTAGTAGTAGTTATGGTGCACACTCTCATTTTTCAGAAACATTTTTTGATCCGAAGTTAGAAGTTATTTTAGCGGATTATTCAGAAATGGAGTTCTTTTTAGCTGAAGCTGTAGAGAGAGGTTACGCAGTTGGTGGAACCGCAGAATCTCACTATAATAATGCGATAACTGCTAATATTCTGTATTATGCTAATCTTACTGGTGCAGATGCTTCAGCGGCAGTAATTGCAGCTACGGATTATCTTGCTCAACCTGAAGTTGCTTATACTACAGCAACTGGTACTTGGCAACAAAAAATTGGCACTCAAAAGTGGATTGCTATGTATAATAGGGGAATTGAAGGATGGTCAGAATGGAGACGTCTTGATTTTCCTATCTTAGCTATTCCTACAGGTAAGACTTATGCAGATATTCCTGTTCGTTATCCTTATCCTTTTGATGAGAATGAAATGAATGAAGATAATTATAATGCAGCAGCAGCTGCAATTGGAGGAGATGAAGTATCCACTCGACTTTGGTGGGATATAAAGTAATTTAGGTTAGAATTTTAAAAGAGTCGAACTTTTGTTCGACTCTTTTTTTATGTTATTGCTTGAGTGTATTATTTTCAGTCATCTCAATTTATTAAGAGTTATGTCATAATGTAAGGATAAAGGATTTTTTCCAAATGAATTTATTGATTACAACTCATAAGAAACTCCAAATATAAAATTCCTGCTACCAGCACTAATTCCAGATGAATAAGGTCGGTATCGCTTATTTAAGATGTTTTCCACACTTATATTAGCAATAAGCTTTTTGCTTATTCTAATTTCATTGTTAAAGCTTACAATCATCCAGGAAGGGGAGTAGGGCATTCCATTTTTGTCTTTTGCATACAAATAGGCTTTGTCTCTTTCTGTATCAGCAAGATTCTTATAACTGATTTCATCATTAAATTCAAGGCTTAGTTTTGATGTTAAGTGTTTCGAATTATAGGTTAACGACGTATTTCCAAATAATGGAGGAACATGTCGTACAGGGGTGCCATCTTTGTATTTCCCTTTTGTAATCGTAAAACTTGTATTGGCTGAAAAATGATCAGTTAACTTCAAAATTGCACTGAAGTTACCTCCCCATATCTTTGCATTATCTGCATTTACGATGGCTTGAATTGAGCTTTCCTCGCCGTCATAAATTAGATTAGTTTGTCCGTTGTACGAAAATTCTTTCCTAACCATGGCCTTATCTAAGAAGGAGTAGAATCCATTTAAGTCAAGGAACAAGGTGTTGAAAAAATTTTTGCTCAGGTTTACTTCAAAATTATATACTGTTTCAGGTTTTAAATTCTTGTTCGGAACAACAACTTTTCCTGGTTCCGAATCAAACACTTTTGCAACATCATCAATATTTGGAGTTCTGAATCCTGATGTAGCATTTATTTTGAGCGACCATCCTTTATTGGATAAATGACTTATACCGATACCACCATTTACTGCACCAGAGGAAAGATTTAAGTTATCGAAAGGAAAATTGTAAAAGCGATTGTCCAGATTAGATGTTATCCAAACATGAGAATATCGTATTCCTGTATTTAGTATCCATTTTGAGTTTAATTTCCATTTTAAGTTGGAGTAGAATGCCAAACTGGTATACTTGGAATTATCAGGGTAACGACTTGATGTTTCTAACTTTTCATTGGAAAAAATATTCGTGTTATTTCCGTAAGAATTTAGTCGGTTGTGAGTCCATTCACTCCCATAAAACAATTGAGAGAATGAATTTATTTGCTTTTCAGCATCAGCATTTACGGAATATATTTTAAGATTCTCTTCTCTGTTAGTCAGTGTTGAAGAATTGAATTTCCTACTATTTCTACTTTCCTGATAGTTTTGATATCCAGCTATTACTTTAAAAGAATTATATAGAAATGTTGGTTTGGAATTATTAATTTTTAAAGAATGCAATTGAAGTTTTTGAGGGCCGTAATACCATTCAGCATATTTTAACTGACCACCTGAATATTGTATTAATCTGTCGTATCTCGGAATGTTTGATGTTTCGGAATGTTGAAAATTGTATTGAAAATCCATTGTTTCTGAAGCTTTGAAACGTATTTTTTGCAATACATTGATCTGGGAATAGCCACTGCGTTTTTGATTTTCAGAATTTGGATTTTGGATTACTTCATCTGTGTCATTTCTGCTGATAACATATTGAGGTCGCAAGTAATCATCCGGACCGTGTTTTCCCATTTTTAGATCCGAGAAATCAGAATAGCTAACACTACCTGCTAAACTCAATTTGTAAGTTCCAAAATTGTATTTGCCATGATTCATTACTTCATTATTAGCAGATGAATATCTGGATTTGAACGAGAAGTTAATATTGGGGACTTCAGAAGTTGAAAGACGCGGTTTAATCGTGTGAAAATCCATTACGCCGCCAATTGCATCACTTCCATAAATAATAGAGCCTGGTCCCAAAATTACTTCAGCCGATTCAAGACTGTTTGGATCAATATTGAGTACATTTTGAAGGTTACCACTTCTGTAAATGGCATTGTTGAGACGGATACCATCCAATACAATGAGAACTCTGTTGGTCGCAAATCCTCTGATCATTGGACTGCCTCCTCCTAATTGGCTTTTTTGAATATAAACCTGATTACATTCCTTTAATAAATCTGCACTGGTTTGAGATGTACTTTGTTTTATCTGGTCTTTGTTTATTTGTATCACCTTTATTGGTATCTCACTACTATTCTCTTCCCATTTATTAGCAGATACCACGACCTCGGATATTGGGAATATGTTGGATTGTAAGGAGATAATAAATAATTTATTTTCTATTTCTGAAAAAGTAAACTGAAGATTTTTATAAGAAGGATGTTGAAAGTGAATAAGTTTGTTTTTTGAGAAGCCAGCCAAGCTTGCTTCTCCCATGTTGTTTGTTATTATTGATTTTTCCGAATCAAATATGTATACATTTTCTATTGGTTTGTGAGTTTTCGAATCGGTAAGTTTAACTGTTTGAGCAAATGTGCTCATATTGTAGAGAAGTGAAATAATTATACAAAGAAATAGACGGATCATTTGTGTATGATTTTCAGGATTTAGTTTAAAATTCAAATATATGATAAATATTTCATCTGCGGAATGGAAATAAAAAAAGGCATCTTTATGATGCCTTTTTTTATAAAAAATGAGAATTAATTACTCGAAATAATAACTTTTTCACCCTGATCGTAAACGAGATCTTTAGGAACTTTAGCCCTTTGAATTCGATATAAGTCCTGTAATAGTTCATTATGAATAAACCCCTTTGTTTTAATTAGCTGATTAGCTGTTTCATAATCACCATTTCCTTCTATTTCAAGAACTAATTTTGATAATGATTCTATGGCCTTTTTCATTTTGTAAAAATTAACCTTGTAAGTGCCACTCTTTGGGTTGTATTTAAAGGCCTCATTTTCTTCGAAATAGTAAAATCGAATCATATTGGCAACCCCTTGCGAATCCTTCACTCCAAAACGAATAGATCTAAATACATCAGCCATATAGGTAACGTAATTATCCATTAGTTCAACATCATCAATTTGCCCCATATCAGTTAGTTGTCCAAGAAAAAACATTCGAAGCACATCATTTTTCACTTCATTTATTACATTGTAATGTTCTTTTAAAGCTTCTTTTACGCTTCCTTTCCCATTTATAGTTTGTGAGATTCCAAGTCCATCACTTATTTCGTAAAAAATTGTGTTTAAAAAAAATGACTTAAATGAAACATGCTTGCGCTGTTTTTCTTCGATAACTAAATTCGTGATCGGTTGAAGAATTTGTTCAAATTTGGCTTGCATTACATTCTTGAAATGTAATTTTTTAGCACTGGTAGTTATACTGTTGCCAATAGGAAGGTTCAACCCAATTAGTTTATTACCAGCATTACAATAACCCGAATTGTATAAAACATCATAAATTACTATTTCTGCCGATTCGGAGGGTGTTTCATTTTTATATTCATCAGAAACAGGAAGGCTTTTTTGTAAATAAGGAAGTAGTAAAGAGTATTTCTCAACATCCTTGGTCCATTGTATATTTCTTAACAAAATAAATGCACCGTAGGAATATTTTGTCCAGATAAAATGATCTTCAGTATTCGAAATAGGTCCTGCAATAAAATCAATTGGATTGGTTTTCAGATTCATCCACAAATGATCACTTTTCTCGAAATTATCTGAAAGTAAATCTTCAGCACGTTGCAAAAGGTATTCCTTAAAATCTTTAGTTTCGCAGAGCTCTGCAGCACTTTGTAAGGCTGAAACAGCATTATTTATGTGACTTTGATAAGCTATGTGGTAAGGTAACACCTTTAGCAATCCATTTTCGGTACGGGTTAATGTTGTGTATGCGCTGTATTTATTGTCATTTTTTAAAGAGAAGAATTCTTCCTGAGTTATATCGTCAGGAAAAAAACCAATTCCTAAGGGACGAGGAGGAAAATCATCGGTGAAGGGAGCAAATCCATCTAAACGATCCCATGGACCATAATTGATCATTGCATACTCCCTCATGTCTGGATCAGTAATCTTATTTAAAAGTTGATTTTTATCACCATATGCCTGCAACCAATAAATTTCATCAATTTCATTTGATACTCTTATTAATTGAGAAAATAGTTTTATTTGATTTGCAGTGAGATTGCTTAAATCGGCAGAGAGTTGAACTTTTACATAGTTTGCCAATTTCCGTTTCATTACAGAGTCGTATTTTTCTTTCTCTTCAGTTTTTTTATTGGGTTGGCAGGAAAAAGCAAATACGATCGAAATGATGAATCCAAATAAAATTATCAGTTTCCGATTCATAACAATAAGGGTTTGAATTTAAAATACTGTGATTAGCTTATATTAATTTTATGCTTCCTTAACAAGTGAATATGGATAAGTCGTTTGAAAACGATTTGAAGAATACTCTTAGTCATAAGTTACAAAAAAATGAATAGGAAAAAAAAAGAAATTCAAGATGTTTGTGTGTGTTTAATAGCCATAAATTAGATGTTTATGTTCTGTTTGTTGGTTGTGGGTACTGCAATTTTGATTTCAACCTATTGTCAGGCAATTGAAAATAGATTGAAATCAAATTATTGAGGAAACAAGGTTAAAATTTTTTATTCATTCTCTTTTGGATACTCAATTCGCGCATGATAAACGTTAATAAGAGCATTTGTGAAAATTTCTTTGATCTGATTGATATTTTTAAAAGTTATATCAGCATTTTGGAAACGGTTTTCAGCAATTTGCTTGTCAATTATTTTGTCGATAAGGGCACGTATCGTTTCGGGCGTTTTTTCTTTTAAACTCCGCGACGATGCTTCCACTGAATCTGCCATCATTAATACTGCGGTTTCTTTGGTGAAAGGATCCGGACCTGGATAGGTGAATTTTTCTTCATCAATTTCCTTGTCAGGATATTTATTTTTAAATGAGGTGTAGAAATACTGAACTCTTCCGGCACCATGATGGGTTTCAATAAAATCTATAATTAGCTGAGGAAGCTTGTGTTTCTTGGCAATTTTAACCCCAAATTTAACATGATCTGTTATAATCTGAGCACTTTTATCAAAATCTAATTTATCATGAGGGTTTGAGTTGGTTAGTTGATTTTCAATAAAATAAGCTGGGTGTTTCATCTTTCCAATATCATGATATAAAGCTCCTGTGCGAACCAGCAAAGGATTTCCTCCAATTTTGTTGATAGCAGCTTCGGCCAGATTGGCTACCTGCAGGCAGTGTTGGAAGGTTCCTGGTGAGTGTTGCAATAGTTGGCGTAAGAGCGGATGATTTTGATTCGAGAGTTCAATAAGAGTTACATCCGAAAGAAAACCAAATAGTTTTTCGAAAATGTATATCAGTGAGTAGGAAAATGTTATAAATAAGCCGTTTATGGCGAAGAACATAAAGTTCACCCATTTTATATCAGCGATATTTGACTCTTGAGTTATGGCAAATGCAAAGTAGACAATACTATAAGTTAAGAAGGTAATGATTCCTGTTAATACCAACTGTCCACGACGCTCTAATCTTGGGAGGCTGTAAATTGCCATAATACCAGCTGAGAGTTGCAGGAATACAAATTCAAAGCCATTTGGAGCAAGAAATCCGGTAAGTAAAACCGTTATTATAAAAACAAAGAGGGCAGTTCTGCTATCCATCAGCGTTCTCACAACTATTGTTATTAACGCGAACGGAATGATGTAGATATTAACTTTAGTAAATTTAAGAACAAGAGTTGTTAGTGCAACATAGAGCAGTACAAATAAAAGTATAAATAGTAATTTTTTGTTGTCATGTAAAATCTGTTTTCTAAAATTTCGCAGATAAAGAAACAGCAGAAGGATGCATGAAATAATTAGCATACATTGTCCGATTACAATTAAATAATGGTTCTGCGACGATCCTAGTATATTTTCATAATCTTTTTTTAGTGATTCCAAAACAAGAAAAGTGTGATCATCTATAACATCTCCAACAAGAACAATCCGGGTTCCGGATTCTATAATACCTTTTGAAAGGGATACCATGGACAACATGCTGGCTTTAACCTGCTCAGACATTGCTGCATCGTAAAACAGATTAGGCAAAAGATAAGAATCAATGTTTAACTCCTGAATAAAACTCTGATATGCTGAAGATGGAAAATCTGTTTTTAATTGATTTGAAATAAATTGATATGCACTTTTGGGTGTATATATATTTTCAGTAGGAACAACTTCGTTTAGATTATTTACCGATTTATTTATGAAATCAGGGCGTTTGAAGCCTAATTCTTTCTGTTCATTTTGAAAATCGGCGATTCCAAATTCATAAATTTTACTGAGATTAAGAATAAGGTATTCTTTGAGTCGTAAGAACTCTTTTTCCGTAGTTTGGTTGGAATTATTTAATTTTTTATACGAACCGGATTTTGTGAATTGACTCCATTTCTTGTCAAAATCAGAATTGAATTTGTTCGTAATTTCTGTAATTACAGCAGTGTCTTTTTTAAAGAAAGGATAGAATTTATTCAAAATACTGTCCTTCTCCTGCGAAATTTCACTATCTGTTTTTAAAAGAGCAAAATCAAAAGGGGCAATTAAGGTTTCGTGCATCCATGGTTTTCCTTTTTGGTATTCGTATTTGAAGTTGCCAATATTGGGAAACAATAGGGTGATGAGAATAATGGTCATTGATGTAATCAAAAACCTGTAGATGTTGTTTAAATTCTGTCGAATCCACCTGAAGTATTTACTCATTTCTGTTTGCTATTTGTGAGTGCGGTTATTACTGAAATTCTGTTTATAAAAATAATGTAATATTTTGTGCTTGAAAACTATTCCTTGTTTCTTTTAGAAGACTTATTTTATTGGCAATTTTGTGAAACCAAATGTAAAAGCATAATTTTATTCTTTATATTTGGTTTGAATGCTAAAATAGAACAATAAATGAATTACGGAATTTCCGATCTAAGTATTATCCCAGTCCGAAAAGAACCGGCTGAACGAAGCGAAATGGTGACTCAATTATTGTTTGGGGAACATTTTGAGATTCTTGAAGAGAATGAAAACTGGTCAAAAATCAGATTGGCATTTGACAGTTACGAAGGTTGGGTGGATACTAAAATGATTACTGCGATTGATGAAGAACTTTTTCAGATTTTAAATAAGGAGCTTCAGGTTGTAGCTAATGATACGTTTAATTTGGTTTTTCAGGAACAGGATTACTCCAATAAATTGATTGTACCTGGAAGTTCATTTCCATTTTGTGATTTGGAGAAGAAGTCATTTAGAATTGCCGATAAGGATTATTTCTATCAAGGCAAGGTTTCTGAAAATTCTTCTGCCGAACACTTGCGTGATTCAATAATCGAAAGTGCGTTAAAATATTTTAATTCACCCTACTTATGGGGAGGAAGAACTCCGTATGGAATTGATTGTTCCGGCTTAACCCAAATTGTTTACAAGCTAAATGGGATTGTATTGCCAAGAGATGCAAGTCAGCAGGTTTTAATTGGAAATACTCTCACTTTTGTAGAAGAGGCCTTGCCAGGCGATTTGGCTTTTTTTGATAACGAAGAAGGGAAAATTACTCATGTTGGTATTATTTGGGATCGACATAAAATTATACATGCTTCGGGCAATGTCCGTATTGATAATGTAGATCATCAGGGAATATTCAATGTTGATAAAAAGCGTTACACGCACAAGTTAAGAGTGATTAAAAGAATTATTAACGAGTAGATTCGATTCAGTAACAATTTTAGGAATCCTGTTATATGTACACTTACCAATATCCACGGCCGGCACTAACTGTAGATTGTGCTGTTTTTTGCAAATCCAATAATGTGCTTTACGTATTGCTGATTCAAAGAGCCAATCAACCATTTCAGGATATGTGGGCGTTTCCTGGTGGTTTTGTTGATATGGATGAAGATATTGAAGAGGCAGCCTATCGGGAACTAAAAGAGGAAACGGGTTTTGTTGGCTTCGGTTTAGAACAATTCAGGACGTATGGAGCTGTTGACCGTGATCCCCGGGGAAGAACCGTATCGATTGTTTATACTGGAGCAATGATGTCCGATGAATTGCCGGTTGTTAAGGGAGAAGATGATGCCAAACAAGCAAAATGGCATGCTGTTGAAAAATTGCCGCCTCTGGCTTTCGATCACGATTTTATTATGTCAGATCTACTGAAACAACTACAAATTTGAATTGATTGATTCAAGGTAGCTTAGACTGTCTGGTCCCAAATTGAAAATTAAATCTAAAATACTCAGATTCTCAATAAAACCATATTTGTCTCCAAACACTTGTGTGTATTTTCTTACTGTAAACGAGTCGTCTGTTTCTAATTTTGAAACTTTAGGGTGTATCTTTTCCCGGAAATCATCATATTCAGATGTACCAAAATCAATAAAGTCCTCAGAGAATTTAATAATTGGGTCAATCTCAAGAATACCAAATATTTCTTTCTGAATTTCATTATTGTATTCAAGTAAAAAATCCCATTTTTGAGTGAAGAAGCGCTCTAAATCATCAATATAATATTCATAAAAAGGAGAAGATTTGTAAGCCGCCTCAATTCCTTTCCAGTGCAATTTCTGCCAATTGGTATCATATGATATCTTAACATCTTTAGTAAACACCTTTTTATTTGTTGCCTTTACAACCGGAACAGATAGAGGTAAAACACCATTTGCTCCATAGATATTGCAGCGGTTTCTGTACGATTGTTTTGAATAATGCTCCCATTGTTCAATTATGATTTCAGGGTATTGAATTAATTTACAGTAATATTGAATGGGTGCAAAAAAAGATGTTGTCAGTAAGGCTTTGGAGTTTTTCATAGATTATTTTGAAGCTGTTGAAACGTAAGCACAAAAATAGAAAAATAAGGAAAAGAAAAAGACACCGCAGTGGGTGTCTTTCATATAATTTTAGTCTTAGCCGATTAGTGAATCCATTTAAAAACTCTGTTCCATCTGATTTTGCTGAAAGCAGTTTTGTCTTTATCCAATGAAAGCCATATAAATGAAGCCTTTCCTACAATGTGATCTTCAGGAACATATCCCCAGTATCTCGAGTCGGCTGACATGTGTCTGTTATCACCCATCATCCAATAGTAATCCATTTTAAATGTAAATTCTGTTGCAATTTTTCCATTGATATAAATGGTAGAATCCTGAACTTTTAAATCATTACCCTCATAAGCATTAATAGCTCTTTCATACAAAGGAAGTGTTTCCAAATTAAGGGAAACTGTTTGTCCTTTTTTAGGAATAACTAATGGTCCAAAATTGTCTCTGTTCCATGTGTAATGGTCGCTGAAAGGGAAAACATCTTCAGAAATACCTTGAGTTGAATTTCTTCTAATAATTGAAACAACATTGCTCAATTTTTTCAATTCTTCAACTTTACTAAGCGAGAGAGGAAGATTGTAATCAGATCCTCTGTGGTCAATATCTGCTTTGGCAATGTTTAGTTCTTCCAGTTTTCTTGGATTGATAGGAGTTCCATTTGTGCGAACAACATAATTGTACTGCATATCCTCAATTTTGTCCTGAGGTTTACCATTAACATGTAATTCACCATCGATGCACAATAGAGTATCTCCCGGAAGTCCTACACATCGTTTGATGTAGTTCTCTTGTTTGTCTACCGGACGAGTGGCTATTTCTGTGTTTTGAGCCAGATACTTTCGTGCCATATCAATATATTTTTTCTCTGACTGAAGAGTCCGTCCTTTTTTCATGTCATCAGACATAAATTGATCACCTATACCTCTTAAATTTGTGTAATAGTCTGGGTTTTCTCGGCCTACGATAATAGTATCACCGGCAGGGAAATTGAATACAACAACGTCGTTTCTTTTCACTTCGCTGATCCCGGCAAGGCGTTTGTAAGGCCATTGAATCCATTCCAGATACGATTTAGTTGATTTGGTTAATGGCATTGTGTGATGCGCAAAAGGAAAGGATAGCGGAGTGTTTGGGATTTTTGGCCCGTATGCTACTTTGCTCACAAAAAGATAATCTCCTACCAACAAAGATTTCTCCATTGATGAAGTAGGAATTGTATATGCTTCAATAAAGAACATTCTTATAATGGTTGCAGCAACAACTGCAAAAATAATTGCGTCAACCCATTCTACTGTTGCACTTTGTTTTTTTACACCTCTTTTTTTCCAGAAAGCCCAATGTACTTTTTTACTGATGTATACATCAAAAAGGATGGGAAGACCCAAAATCAGCCAGTAATTACCTATCCAAATAATCATCAAAAGGCAGATGATTAGAGCTATCGAAAATTTAAACCATTTGTTTTTTAGTATACTGCTCATTCAATTTTTTTTAAATGATTACTTAATTTCTTTTTATTCCAGCTGTTGTGCTGAACTATAGTTTTAAAAGATCTTTCATACCAAAAAAACCTTTCTTTTCAGGCATGAATTCTGCGGCTAACACAGCACCAAGAGCAAAGCCTTTTCTGCTATAAGCCAAATGTTGAATGCTGATCTCATCGACTTCAGAGTGCCAGGTGATGGAGTGTGTGCCAGGAACGGAACCATGTCGTTTAGCAAATATGCTAAGTTCGTCTTCCTTCATACTAGCAGCTTCAATCCATTTTGTTTTTTTTGGATGATTTTCAATAATACCCTCAGCTAAAGTAATTGCCGTTCCACTTGGCGAATCTAACTTGTGAATATGATGAATTTCTTCCATGTCAGCATTGTATTCGCTAAAAGGCGCCATTAGTGCCGCTAGTTTTTTATTAAGTTCGAAGAAAAGATTTACTCCTAAGCTAAAATTTGAGGCATAGAAAAAGCCACTTCCTAACTGACATTTTTCTTTAATTAAATCTATTTTATCCAGCCATCCTGTTGTGCCAGATACAACGGGTACGTTTGCTTCAAAGCAAATCTGATAGTTGCCTAAGGCTGAATCAGGATTTGTAAATTCAATTGCAACATCAATATTTTTAAGGTTCTCAGCATGTAAATCGGCTTGATTTTCCTGATCAATGATTAATCCTATTTGATGGCCTCGGCTTAGTGCAATTTGTTCAATTTCCTTGCCCATTTTTCCGTAGCCAATAAGTGCTATTCTCATGTGTGGTTTTTTAAGGAGCTTGTATGGTTAATAGTATTACTCCTGCTTAATGATTTCAAAAATAATAAATCCAAGGCATATTAAACTACCAGAAGTGGATTATTGTGCCATTTGAAAATGCTTTTTCGATAATCAGTATAAAGACCCCATTAAGCATTTGGATTTAGGAGATAAACAAAAAAAACGGGATTGTACAAAACAATCCCGTTCTAAAGTAAATAATTTATAATATTATTTAGCTGTTTGTGCTTTTCCAACAACAGCTTTAAATGCTTCAGGATGATTCATTGCTAAATCAGCTAAAACCTTACGGTTAATTTCGATGTTAGCTTTATGCATCAAACCAATCAATTGTGAATATGACAAACCTTCTAGTCTGGCAGCAGCATTAATACGCTGAATCCACAATGCTCTGAAGTTTGATTTCTTCTTTTTTCTATCACGATATGCATACTGCATACCTTTTTCCCATGTGTTTTTTGCTACCGTCCAAACGTTAGCTCTTGCTCCAAAGTTACCTCTGGTTTCTTTTAAAATCTTTTTTCTTCTAGCTCTTGAAGCTACAGAATTTACTGATCTAGGCATTGTTTTTGTTTTTAGAATGTTAGCGTTCCATTTAAGGACTCTTTTTTTGCTAAATCACCCGGTTAATAAACTTTAAAAATCAAATACTGATTTTTACAACATGTTAAGCATTAACTTAACATTTTTCTGGTCTGCTTTATTTACAGAACCAAAGTAAGTAAGATTTCTCTTTCTTTTAGTGCTTTTTTTAGTCAAAATATGACTTTTAAAAGCGTGCTTTCTTTTGATTTTTCCAGATGCAGTCAAAGTAAATCTTTTCTTTGCACTGCTATTTGTTTTCATCTTAGGCATTGTACAACTAATTATTGATTATATATAAATTACTTTACTTTTTCTTTGGTGTTAAAAACATGGTCATACGTTTTCCTTCTAATCTTGGCAGTTGTTCAACTTTACCAAGCTCTTCAAGATCCTGAGCAAATTTTAATAAAAGAATCTCACCTTTGTCTTTAAAAAGGATTGACCGGCCTTTAAAGAAAACATAAGCTTTTACCTTCGAACCTTCTGTTAAGAATTTTTCGGCATGCTTTAGTTTAAAATTGTAATCATGTTCGTCGGTGTTTGGTCCGAAACGAATTTCTTTCACTACAACTTTAACCGTTTTAGCCTTCAATTCCTTTTGTTTCTTTTTCTGTTGATAAAGAAACTTTTGGTAATCAGAAATCTTACAGACTGGTGGATCGGCATTTGGTGAAATTTCAATTAAGTCTAATCCTTGATCTTCAGCAAATTTTAATGCTTCAGCAATAGAATAAACTCCTGGTTCTACGTTCTCTCCAACAACGCGAACGCTACGTGCCCTAATTAATTTATTAATTTTGTGTAGAGCTTCTTGAGGTTTTCTTGGCCCCCTGTTGTTTTTATGTTGAAATCCAGCTATGTCTAGGTCCTCCTAATTAAGTTAATATTGTTCAATAGAAGACATTTGATCTTCTACTTCTTTATTTATAAAATCTGTAAATTCCTGAATGCTTTGAGAGCCCAAATCACCTTCTCCTTGTCTGCGAACAGAAACTGTACCTTCGGTCGCTTCCTTTTCGCCTACAATTATAAGATATGGGGTCTTTTTCAACTCACTATCACGGATTTTCCGACCAATTTTCTCGTTGCGATCATCTAATACGGCGCGAATATCGGAATTATTTAACGAATTTAAAACTTTTTCGGCATAATCGTTATATTTTTCGCTAATTGGCATAATTACAACCTGTTCAGGTGTTAGCCATAAAGGGAATTTACCACCGGTATGTTCCAGTAAAACGGCAACAAATCGTTCCATAGAACCAAATGGAGCTCTGTGAATCATGATCGGGCGATGTTTCTGATTATCGCTGCCAACGTATTCTAACTCGAAACGCTCCGGTAAGTTGTAATCAACCTGTATGGTTCCCAACTGCCATTTACGGCCAATTGCATCTTTAATCATGAAATCGAGTTTCGGACCATAAAAAGCGGCTTCGCCATATTCAACAACGGTATTTAAGCCTTTTTCTTCAGCAGCTTCTATAATAGCCTGTTCTGCTTTATCCCAATTCTCGTCACTACCAATATACTTTTCACGTTTTACTTTATCGCGTAAAGATATCTGAGCAGTGTAGTCTGTAAAGTTTAGTGCCTTAAAGATAATGAAAATGATATCGATAACTTTCTTGAATTCATCTTTCAATTGATCTGGTGTACAGAACAAGTGAGCATCATCTTGTGTGAAACTTCTAACACGGGTTAAGCCGTGTAATTCTCCACTTTGTTCGTAGCGATATACAGTACCAAATTCGGCATATCTAACAGGTAGATCTTTATATGAACGAGGTTTGAATTTGTAAATTTCGCAATGATGCGGGCAGTTCATTGGTTTTAGCAGATATTCTTCTCCTTCTTGAGGAGTTTGAATTGCCTGAAATGAATCTTCACCGTATTTTTCGTAATGACCTGACGTTTTGTACAAGTTTATGTTTCCAATATGAGGAGTAATAACCTGCTCGTATCCAAATTTTTTCTGTACGCGTTTCAAGAAAGTTTCTAAACTTTCTCTTAACTGTGCACCTTTTGGTAACCACAATGGCATTCCCTGACCCACATTTTGAGAGAAAGTGAATAGTTCCATTTCTTTCCCAAGTTTTCTGTGGTCGCGTTTTTTGGCTTCTTCCATCATTATCACGTATTCATCAAGGTATTTCTTTTTAGGGAAAGTAATTCCGTAAACACGTGTAAGCTGCGGGCGTTTTTCATCACCTCTCCAGTAAGCTCCCGCAATAGAGTTTAATTTGATGGCCTTAATATAGCTGGTGTTAGGCAAGTGTGGTCCTCTGCACAAGTCAGTAAAATTTCCTTGTTTGTAGAAACTGATGGTGCCGTCTTCCAGATCATTGATTAACTCCAGTTTGTATTCTTCGTTTTTTTCTTTAAAAAACGAAATAGCTTCTTCCTTGGTAACATCTGTACGCTGATATTCACTCTTGTTTCGAGCAAGTTCGAGCATTTTTTGTTCAATTTTAGGAAGATCTTTATCGGAAAGAACCATTCCGTTTCCTAAGTCAACATCATAATAAAAGCCCATTTCAATAGCCGGACCAATACCAAATTTCACTCCAGGATATAATGCCTCCAATGCTTCTGCCATAAGGTGAGCTGAGCTATGCCAAAACGCATACTTACCTTCAGCATCATCCCAAGTATGTAATTTAATGTTTGAGTCTTCGTTTATTGGACGAGAGATATCCCAAATTTCATTATTTACAGTTATAGATAAAACTTCTTTGGCAAGGCTGTTACTTAGACTTCTGGCAATACCAAGGCCAGAAATCCCTGCTTCAAACTCTTTTACAGAATTATCCGGAAATGTAATTTTAATCATTATATAATTTTAAAAATTTGTTTTTTTTATTCAATCCACAAAGATATAACTTTCTCCTTAATTTTCAGATGAATTTGCTTGCCAATATTTGTGTGTTGTAAGAATAATGTCTGAAATTTTTTACGGTTTTATTCTTAACAGTTGGAAGCGGAGTAGTCTTTTTACCCGATAAGGAAGAATGACAATTAGTGAAATCTAAACAAATGATGCGTGATAACAAATAATTATCAAGTAGTAATTTTTCTTTTCTGTAAAAAAGTGGAATCTTTGAGAGATTAATAAACAACCGATACTAAAATTTAAAATTATGAAGATAAGTCGACAGATATTAACTTTCTGCATCCTTATGTGTTTTGGTTTTTTGTCTTTTTCACAGACTGAAAATCAGAAGATAAGCATGGAGGATTTGATGCTTAACGGCACTTTTAGTCAGAAATCTGTTCAAGGATTACTATCGATGAAAGATGGTATTCATTACACAACATTAGAAGAAGGTGGTACTAAAATTGTGAAATACAGTTATGCTACGGGAAAGGTTGTAGATACTTTGTTGAATTTGAATCAAATAAAAGATGTGGAAATAAAGAGCATTAATGAATATGAGTTTAGTGCTGATGAAAGCCGTATTCTATTAATGACAAATCCGGAGCGCATATACCGACGTTCTTTTACTGCTGATTATTTTGTGTTCTCTTTTAAAAACAGAGAGTTGGTTCCTTTGTCGAAGAATGGAAAGCAGCGTTTGGCTACTTTTTCGCCGAATGGCAATCGGATTGCTTTTGTTCGTGATAATAATCTGTATATTCATAATGTTTTGTTTGGTTCTGAAATTAGAATCACAAAGGATGGGGAATGGAATAAGATACAAAACGGAACACCTGACTGGGTTTATGAGGAAGAGTTTGAATTTAACAGGGCTTTTGAATGGTCTCCCGATAGTGAGTTTCTTGCTTATATGAAATTTAATGAAGGCGATGTAAAGATGTTCAATATGAACAAATTCGAAGGTTTATATCCACAGATAAAAGAGAATGCTTTGTATCCCGAAAATTATACTTATAAATACCCAAAAGCAGGAGAGAAGAATTCAACGGTTGAGGTGTTTGTTTATAATATTGAAGACCGAATTACGAAAAGAATGGATGTGGGTGAGGAGAAGGATCAGTACATTCCCCGCATTAAATGGACTCAGGATCCTAAAATGCTAAGTATTTATCGATTGAATCGTCATCAGAATAAATTGGAACTGTTGCTTGCTAATGCTAGAACCGGTAGTTCGAATATAATGTATACACAAGAGAATAAATATTACATAGAGGAAGGGAATTTTGATTATTTAACCTATTTGAATGATGGAAAGCATTTTATTTATTTGGACGAGAAGGATGGATTCAATCATTTGTATTTGTATGACATGGCCACGGGTAAATCGGTACAGCAAATTACAAATGGAGATTGGGATGTAACCGATTTTTTAGGCTTTGATGAAAAAAATCAGGTTTGCTACTATCAATCTGCCGAAGTATCACCAATGGATAGAAATGTTTATTCCGTAAAATTAAATGGAACAGCAAAAAAATTACTAACTCCTGAGAAAGGAACTAATAATACTGTTTTTAGTAACGGATTTAAATATTATATCAATTATTTTTCAAGTGTTACTCAGCCAAATACTGTTAGTTTATTTAATAGTAAGGGTAAAATGATTCGGGTATTGGAAAGCAACGATGAGTTGGTTGCCAAATTAAAGGAATATCAGTATTTGCCAAAAGAATTCACAATGCTTCCGGCTGCTGATGGAATGACGATGCTGAATGCATGGATGATAAAGCCATTTAATTTTGATCCTTCGAAAAAATATCCTGTAGTAATGACACAATATAGTGGGCCAAACTCACAAAGTGTTCTTAATTCGTGGAGTTTTGATTGGTATCAGTATTTAGCTCAGGAAGGATATGTTGTTGTTTGTGTGGACCCTAGAGGTACAGGTGCCCGGGGACAAATGTTTAGAAAATGCACCTACATGCAATTGGGAAGGTTGGAATCAGACGATCAGATATCCGCAGCCCTTAGTTTGGCTAAGGAAAGCTTTATAGATGAAAATAGAATAGCTATTTGGGGATGGAGTTATGGTGGCTTTATGTCTACTCTTTGTTTAGAGAAGGGAAGTGATGTATTTGCGGCTGCAATTGCCGTTGCTCCGGTAACGAACTGGAGGTATTACGATTCTGTATATACCGAGAGATTTATGAGAACACCTCAGGAAAATGCCAAAGGATACGATGATAATTCACCAATTAATCATGTTGATAAATTGAAAGGATCACTGTTGCTTTGCCACGGAACGGCAGATGATAATGTTCATATTCAGAATACATATGAGTTGACTGAACGTTTGGTGCAGGCAGATAAGCAATTTGAAATGCAGGTGTATACCAATAGGAATCATAGTATATATGGTGGGAAAACAAGATTGCATTTGTATAATCGATTCAATAAGTTTTTAAAAGTTAATTTATAGTCGGTAAAGTGGCGAATGAATTGGAGAGAGGAAATTGTTTTTGATGATTTCCTCTTTTCTTTTGCTCAAATAGTCAGTTTTTTAGCTGTGTTTGTATTCTTTTTTTGATATTTTTTTTTGAAAACCTCTTGTCAAAAGCATTGGAATATCTATATTTGCAACGCTGATGTTAAGAGCAACGGTTCTTATTAATATGCGAGAATAGCTCAGTTGGTAGAGCACAACCTTGCCAAGGTTGGGGTCGCGAGTTCGAGTCTCGTTTCTCGCTCAACGATTATTGAAGTTTATCCTTTTGTTCAGTAATCAGGGTTTTGTTAAAAGGGAAATGCGAGAATAGCTCAGTTGGTAGAGCACAACCTTGCCAAGGTTGGGGTCGCGAGTTCGAGTCTCGTTTCTCGCTCAGTTAAAACTGTTTCATCAATATGGAACAGTTTTTTTTATGCCCTATAATTTGGATGGTATTTTTGAATCAAAAAAAATGGACTACTATAGAAGCAGTCCATTCACTATTAAATTGGTATAATATATCAGTTGTTAGAATGTGAATCCAAAATCTAAACTAACTAACCAGGCATTTAAACCATCACTACGGTCATAGTAGGCAGTTCGCAATCCAATTCTTTTTAATTGACCAGTTTTATTTTTCCGCAGAGGAGATTTAAAATTGCAAATTCCCATAACAGGTGAATATTGAAAGCCAACACCAACTTTATAGCTGTTAAAATCCGATAAATCGTAATCCGAAGTATAAAATTCAGGGGTGTTTGATGCGCTGGCTTGTCCGAACTTATAGAAATCATCAGCAGCAGTTTGATTGTGATATCTAAAAAACGGCGAAACGATAAACGATGGACTTACCGTCATTGGAAGTTCTATGCTTGCCGTATGAGCTGAGATTCCCCATGAATCAGAATAGTATCGATAGAAGGTTTTTAATCGGATAAAATCGCTTAAATAGTAGTTCCATCTTATCGAGATTGGAATTTTTATTCTGCTATCATCTAATTTCTCAACATTGCTGTATTGAGTTAGTTCAGCCAGAGTATTGGGATAATTGGGCGTATTATCAAAAAATACCCGGTGAAAAGGAGTTGACAATAGTCCGCTTTGTGAAACTACTTCCATTGAAAATAAGGCCTGTGAACGTTTATTGATTACTTGAGAGTAAGATAAACCAAATTTAAGAGTATTGCGGACATCATCTTTAAGATCCGCCTTTGATGTTCCTCTTGTTTCAACAGGATAAAGTAATTTCCATTTATCGCTCATATACAATCCGTCAATGGTAAGAGATCTGTTCTGATCTTTAGAATTGATGGTGTATGAACCACCTGCATGATATGAGCTAACATCAAACTCCTGCGAGAATCCGGCTAGAACGCTGTAAGCATTGCCCGAATTAGCTAAAGTGTGAGAATAAGATGCATTAATATGAGCTCTTGCATCCATACTCGAAGCAGATGTTTTGTGTGTTTGAAGGTAATCGATATTGTCAGTCGAAGCTGAGGAATAGATATCAATACCAAAATTTAAATCCAGGCTTGATAAGGAATCAACAGGAATGTGAACCACAAAGCTTGGGGCTATATTAGTTAATTCTTCGGTTCCTTGTCCGCCGGTAACAGGAGAATGATCGCCATCCTGCTCGTAGTAGTTAAGCAGGAAATCCACTTCGGTCTCTTTGTAATCTTCCGATGATTTTACTTTTTTACGACTGTTTTCTTGTTTGTCGTCGATGCTGTTTTTATCTGTTTGGGCATTTACTGCAAATACTACTGATAATAGCAATGTTAGGGATAAAATAGTTTTTAGTTGCATCCGCATCCTCCTCCTGATTTTCCTCCATTGGCACCTGCCGCACCTTCTCGGTAAGCCTGGAAGTTTGATTCGTAAACTTCAAGTTTTTTGGCCTGAAGTGCCATTTCTTCATCATTTAAATAGGTTTTTTGATAAGCTGCTACTGAAACACAGCTGTTCATTGCAATCATCGCAAATAAACCCATGATGACTAAGTTAATTTTCCTTTTGTTTTTCATTGGTTTCTCCAATTTGTATTTGATAATTATTTTTTTTGTTGTCGTTCTGATATTCCAGTTTTAGATTGTTTGAAGTAATCAGTTTTTGATCATCAGTGACTAAAATGCACTCAATACCATTTAACCGATTAATTAATTCAAGTCCATTGTCTTTTCCTAAAACAAAAACAGAGGTTGCCAGAGCATCAGCCAGTTCTGCATTGGGACAAATAACTGTAACACTGCTTAAGCCCTTCACAGGATAACCTGTTCTTGGATCGATAATATGACTGTATTTTATACCATTGAATTCAACATACTTCTCATAGTTTCCTGATGTTACAACGGCTGTTTCTCCAATTGTTAACCAGGAGTAAATCTGGTTTTTGTTCTTGGGGTTTGTGATACCAATTTTCCAATCTTTACCACCTTCATCTTTTCCCCAGCTAATTAAATCTCCTGATGCATTTACAAGTGCTCCGTCTAAATTCATTTTCGCCATCAATTCAAGAGCCTTATTTGCAGCATATCCTTTACCTATAGCTCCAAAGCCTATTTTCATTCCTGCTTTTTTTAGGAATACGCTGTGTTTTTCTTCATCAAGAATAATGTTTTTGTAATTTATTTTTGAGACTGAAGCAGTAACAGATACTGAATCGGGCATGCTTTTCATACTGCCGTCAAATTTCCATATTTTATCCATTGAGGCGTAACTAATATCAAAAGCACCATGGGTAAGATTAGAAATTTTAATCGATCGACGAATCAAATTGAAAAGTTCCTGATCGACCACAACGGGTTTGATTCCAGCATAGGCAATTATTTTACTGGTTTGTGAATTTGCATCCCATGATGAGATTAGGAGCTCAATTCGTTTAATTTCATCAATACCTGTTTTTATGGCCAGTCTGGCTTGATTTTCATCACTTGTTACAGCTGTCATTTCAAAACGAGATCCCATCAGTAGCAATACTTCGGTATACGATTTATTATTTTGAGATGAAGCTGAAAGCAAGACTCTTGTCAACAGAAACAGTAAAATGCCAAATTGTTTCATACTTTACTGTGTGATAAGAGATTGGATGTGATCAATGTATTCTTTTGGTGATATTTTTTTGTATCCGGTTTTCCCGATGACTTTTGCATCCGAATTCATTAGAATGACGGTTGGGAATTGCCCTTTTGAATTGTAGTTGGCGGCTAAAGATTCATTAACCGCAGTTTGCTCTTTCGATAATTTATTTTTCTTCAATCTAGGGAAGTCTACATCTAGGATGACTAAATTTTTTTCTGCAAATTTTTTGAATTCATCTGTATTTAAAATTGTTTTTTTTAGCAGAATACAGGATCTGCACCAATCCGAACCAGAGAAGTTAAGGAATATGGTTTTATTTTCAGTTTTTGCTTTTTGCAAGGCTTCTTCCAAATTGTTTTGTGCCATTGCGGATGCACCATAGAAAAATGTTAAGCAAATAAACAGTAGCGATGTTTTTAAAAGATTATTCATAAAAATAATTATTTATTATAGGTAATAGATGCTTTAATTTCAGTATTTATTTTTAATAAATCAAATCTATGAAAAATATGTCTTGTGCGATGTATTTTAATTGTTAAAAGATGCAAAAAGATATATATTTAGATTACAACTGTTGTTAGTGGTGAAATTTAAAGCATCTACAGGCTAACGCCGTTGTTGTGTAAAATGCTTTTAACCTCGTTTCCAATTACTGATTTGAGGAGAGAAACTAATTTATCAATTTTATCATTGTTAATATCCAGAAGACCAAGAAGTATATAGGCTGAGTTGCGATCTATGGGAGCATCTTTTACTAGTTCTATTAAGATTTTGGCTCCGGAGCTATATTCTTTGTTGGATATAACAGATAGGTTTACGAAAAATTGACTTGCTGTTCGTATTACATCTCCTTCTTCTTCAACTTGAATAAAAGGAAACAAAGCCATAATCGCTTTTGGTTTATTTTTTCGGATGGAAGCACTTAAAGCAGTCAGCATTTTAATTCTTTCAACACTGCTGGTGTTCGACTGAAGGTGATCGTACATTTGGAACAGAACAGGGATCATCTTTTTATTTTGACTTTCGCCATATAAAAAACAGGTTCTGAATGTCATCACTTGAAATTCATTTTTGTTTAATTCATTCCATTTTTCAGGTTGAATTGCCAATTTATCTAAGTAGGAGTAATCCTTTTTATTTTCTGCCATGTGTTCTGTAATAATATCCTGCAAAGATAGAAAATGAATTTCATCTCCAAAGAACAATGAATAACGGGTGATTAATTTTATTTAGAAATTTTATGAATGTTTAATTTCGCTTTGCATTTGTATCTTTTTTGTTAATTTTGCTAGCCCTTGCCCAGGTGGCGGAATTGGTAGACGCGTCAGCTTGAGGGGCTGGTGGCCGTATGGTCGTGAAAGTTCGAGTCTTTTCCTGGGCACAATTAAGATAAATAGAGAGGTAACTCTCTGTTTATAAGACGTTCCCCAACGTGCTGGCGTTAGGTTCAATCAAAAGTTCAATTACTTTTTTTGAAAACCTACGCAATGAAAAACACATATTCAGAGCCTAAATTGTTTCCAACTGATCGAAACATTAAAAAGTTATGGTTCGTTGCATTCCGATTTACTGACCCCAATACAGGTGATCGTAAACAATTTCAATTTCGCGGTGATATCAACCATCACAAATCAAAATAAGATCGTATAATAGAATGAACTTTTCGATGCTGTACTTTGCTTGTTAAAGATAAAAGAGGAGTTGAATCCGTTTACCGATGAAACGGAAAAGGAATATGATCGCAAAACCTTACATGATTTTTTTAGAAGACGTGCTTTTATTCCTAAAACAGCAAGGCAATTTACCGATTATTTATTGACTGAAGGAAAGCATCAGGAAAGATCTTTAATTCAATGATCGGATTTTTAAAGACCTTTTTTAATGTACTTATTCCTTGTGAACTTATTGAAAATAATTCAGTTTAAACTCTCTTGTAAATGTTCTTCTTTCATAATTATTAGATAATCATATCTTAAGTCTGTGTCTATGCAAGGGTTTTATTTTCAGTAAATTGAAATAGTCAGAAAGTATACAAAATACAATTTCATTATTATTGGAAGTGTTTCATAAGTCTGAAAGTAGTTAAATGAATAGTATTATTTATTAAGTTGCTAAAATACTTTTAAAAACACAGAATTGATTCTTTTTTAGTTGGCATTTCTTTGTATTGTATGTTTTTATTTTATCTTTAAATTGGCATTTTGAAAATTTAACAACAAATCATGAGCTCGTCAATTCAACATATAGATTATCATTCTGTGAAAAAATTGAAGAGTGGAGATACAAATGCATTTGATGATTTATTTAAAAAGTATTCTTCACGTTTATTCAAATTCTCTGTTAAATATTTAAAGTCAAGTGAAGAGGCCGAAGAGGTTGTACAGGAGGTGTTTCTGTATATTTGGGATAAAAGAGATGGTTTAAAACCAGAACATTCTTTTAATGCTTATATTTTCACAATAGCCTATAATATTATTAAGAAATACTTCATCAAAAAATCTAAGGATAATGCTTTTAAAGATGATTTGATTTATTCATTACTTAAAGAGGAAAACAATCTGGATAAAACGATAGATTATAAATTTCTTCTTGAAAAAGTTGAGCTAATTATTGATGCTTTACCGAAAAGGCGTAAAGAAATTTTTATCAAAAGAAAGTATTACGGACTTTCAATTAAACAAATTGCCGAAGAACTTGAAATCTCTCCTAACACCGTAGAAAATCAGTTGGCTTCCGCCCAGAAGCAAATTCTAAAAGAACTTTCAAAAAGAAAATTGGATGGAGCACTCTTTTTTGCTTTTTTTGTTTCAATTTAATGAAAATATAACATGCTTATATTTAGCGTCATATGTGTCTTTTTTGATTTTTTTATCTTTTTTTCACCTTTTCCGATAGTGGATATTTCGCTTAAATGGACATTATAGATATCATGCAAACAAATAGGGAAAAATTAAATCGCTTTTTATCGGGTAAATATTCATTCAATGACTATTTATCCATATCCTCTTATTTCAAAAATGAAGAGTGTAATGAAGAATTAAAGAAACAAATGGAGGTGGAGTGGAATGAAACTAAACCGACTGAGGATAACAAGGAACGCCTGGCTGGAATTTTGAACCGTTTGCATGATCATATAAATAGTACAGGCAGAATAAAAGAAACTGTCTTTCAATCGTTTTACAATGTATTCTCAAAAATTGCCGTTGTTTTACTGATTCCTGCTTTAATTACCGTCGGTGTTTTATCTTACTTTTCAATTAATTCTCCTAAAAAGGTTGAATCCTGGGCTGAAATTCATTCTCCAATTGGATCCAGAGTGAAATTCCAGTTGCCGGATGGAACTCAAGGATGGCTGAATAGCGGATCCTCCATTAAATATCCAGTCAATTTTGCACAGAATCGGAAAGTTGAGATGTCCGGCGAAGCCTGGTTTGATGTTGTACATATCAATTCGGATGGATTTAGGGTACTGACTCCATATCTTGATGTTAAGGTATTGGGTACTCAATTTAATGTGAATGCATATGATGATGATATAACTACCGGGGTTATCTTGGAAAGAGGAAAAGTAATTGTTCTTGGTAAAGATGAAAGTGTGAAAGGGGAACTTGATCCTAACCAGCAACTGATTTATAACAAATCAACAAAAAAACTTGTTAAATCAAGTATTGACGCAAAAAGCTACACAAGTTGGAAAGAAGGATTGCTGGTATTTAAGAATGCTACTATGGCAGAAATAGCAAAAAGACTGGAACGAAGATATAATGTGGAAATAATTCTTCATGGTGATGCGTTGAAAGCCTCTATATTCAGAGCTTCATTTCAAGATGAAAATCTCGAAGATATTTGCAAAATGTTATCAACTGTGGCTCCCATACAGTATAAAATTCACAAAAGACTACAACAACCAGACAGCACTTTCCTAAAAAAGAAAATAGAAATGTGGTTAAAATAAAATATAAAACAAAAAAAATGCCTATGACAATGTTATAAAAAAAACAGGGAGGTATTTGCACTACCTGCCCTGTCGATTAATTAGAATTTAACTTTAAGAAGTAGTAAATCCGTTAATTACAAATTTATGAAAAAAAACAAAACCTACAGGCTGCTGGAAGACAACGGCTTGTTAAAAATGCTTAAGATTATGCGTTTTACCATTTTTATCTTATTAGTTTCCGTATCGCAAACGTTCGCGGTTAAATCTTACGCTCAATTGACTAAAATATCATTAGACATGACGAATGTAAGTGTGGAAGAAGTTATTGATCAAATAGAAAGTAACTCGGAGTACTTTTTTATGTACAATAATGATTTGATTGATGTTAGCCGTAAGGTAGATATCAAGGTCGAAGAAATCAAGATTGATCAGGTATTGGATAAACTATTTGAAGATACTGATGTTTCTTATTCGATTCTCGATCGTCATATCCTGCTGGTGAACAGTGAGGGAAAAGAAAAAAACAACTTGCAGCAAAAGTCAGTTTCTGGAAAAATCAAAGACTCTTCCGGCATTCCGCTACCAGGAGCAACTGTACTTGTAAAAGGTACTACAAATGGCACAATAAGCGATATTGATGGAAATTATGTTCTTTTAAATGTTCCAGCTGACGCAATTCTTGTGTATTCATTTATTGGAATGAAATCGCAGGAAATTTCTTTTGATGGAAGTGCAAACGTTAATGTAACATTAACCGAAGAAACAATCGGATTGAATGAAGTGATAGCTGTTGGTTATGGCACACAGAAAAAAGCAAATTTGACTGGAGCCGTAGGAAGTGTTCAGATGGGGGATATGGAAAGCAGACCTTTGACTAATGCCAGTTTGGCTTTACAAGGTACTGTTTCTGGAGTATATGCTTTGCAAAGTTCAGGAAAACCAGGAGATGATGATGCGGTTATTTCCATTAGAGGTGTTGGAACATGGACTGATAATTCACCATTGGTACTGATTGATGGATTTCCTGGCAATATGTCTGATGTTAATGCAACTGACATTGAATCAATATCAGTATTAAAAGATGCAGCATCTTCTTCCATTTATGGAAACAGGGCTGCCAATGGAGTTATTTTGATTAGCACAAAAAAAGGAACTGCCGGCAAGATGAAAGTGAGCTATAACGGCTATTTTGGCGTACAGAAAGCAACCCGTTTGCCAAGTGTTTTAAATTCGGTAGAATATGCCACACTTCGTAATGAGGCATCGGCAAATTCAGGGAGTGTTCCAAATTACACCGATGAAGATATTCAAAAGTATGCAGCACACAATGATCCAATGTATCCTGATATTGATTATTTTAAAGTGTACTATGGTCAGGCAAATACACAAAATCATCGTGTAAATATGTCTGGTGGCAATGAAAATGTGCAGTACGCGTTTATGCTTGGGCATTTAAATCAAGATGGTATTATGGTAGCAACCAGTTACAAAAAGACCGATTTTCGTTCGAACATAGATGCTTTTTTCTTAAAAGATAAAAAATTAAGGCTGTCTACTAAATTGGCTGGTAACCTTGGTGTTAAAGGTGAGCCTACCAGTGTTTGGAATGCTACGTGGTATGCCACACTCGCCCCAATATATCCCCTTAAAAACGCAGATGGAGAGTATATGAGCGTAAACGGGGAATTAAATCCTTATGCCGAAATTAAAACTGGTAGTACAGCAGAAACGAAACGCTATAATTTTAGTGGGCAGGTTGAAGCTGAATATGAAATTGCTAAAGATTTAAGTGCGCAGGTAACATATGGATATAATGTTGTTACATCAAACGGGAACCGTTTTAATGCGAATGTAGTATTAGCAAATAAGGACGGAAGTTCAAAAACAGAATCATCAGATTTGGATGTTCGTAATAATACAGATGTTCAGACAATGTTGACTTCTTTATTGAAATACAACAAAAAATTTGGAAAACATGAGTTAAAATTGTTGGCCGGTTATTCTGAAGAAGAGTTTACTTACGATTGGCAAAGTGGCTATCGAAAAAACTTTGTTAACAATGACCAGCGAGTACTCAATCTTGGTGATGCTGCTACTCAGAAAAATAATGCCGGAAGTTACGACCTTGGTTTGCGATCCTACTTCGGGCGTATAAATTATGTATTTGATAACAAGTACTTGTTTGAAGCTAACATTAGAAGAGATGGATCTTCGCGATTTGCTTCAGGAAATCAGTGGGGAACGTTTCCATCTTTTTCAGGCGGTTGGATTATTTCGAAAGAAGATTTTATGCAAGATCCTAATTGGCTTAATTTCTTGAAGCTACGTGCCTCTTGGGGACAGCTTGGAAATGAGAAAATACCAAACTATTATAACGGGAGTGATATCTTGCAGTCAGGTAAAGATTATTCGCTTGGAGGTGTCCTATATTCAGGTGTGGCTTTAGAAGATATGATCAATAAAGATTTATCATGGGAAACATCAGAACAATTGAATTTTGGTATAGATATGACATTGAGAAATGGCATGGAACTGACCGTTGATTATTTTGACAAAAAAACAAAAGGTTTACTTTTAGATCGACAAATTCCATGGACTATGCAATTGAATGCACCTTTCGTAAATGCCGGTGAAGTTCAGAATAAGGGAATTGAAGCTTCTTTAACCTACCGGAAAACGTTTTCAAATGGTCTTAAGTTCCGTACTACGTTTAACGCATCTCACGTTGTAAATAAAATTACAAAAATGGATCCGGAGAAACTTACTTCTCCCAAGGCTCAAAAAGTGGGGGACGCCATTAATTCATTTTATGGCTACAAGATGGATGGAATTTATCAGGTCTCTGATTTTGACTATGATGGAAGTACGTATACTTTAAAGCCTGGTGTTGTTTCTGTTTCAAACTATGTTGCGCAGCCGGGAGACATTAAGTTTAGAGACCTTAACGGCGATGGCGTTGTAGATCAGAATAACGACAGAACAGTAATTGGGAAACAGTTCCCGGATCTTACTTATTCGTTGAACCTAAATTTGGAATGGAAACAATTTGATTTTAGTGCATTCTTTCAAGGTGTACAAGGCATTGATGGCTATTTTTATTATGAAATTGCTACGCCATTTAGTGGTGTTGCCAATCTAGGCTCATGGTGGAAAGACAGATGGACACCTGAAAATCCATCCAACACTATGCCACGGGTAACTTTAGACGAATATCGTACGAATGTTCATTCGTCTTTCTATGTGGAAGATGCATCCTACCTCCGTTTGAAGAATATTGAATTGGGGTATACCCTTAGTCCTGAAATTGTTTCCCGAATTGGATTAGGTTCCGTACGAATTTATGGAAGTATCCAAAATGCTTTTACCATCACGAATTTTAAAGGTTTTGATCCTGAGCAAAAAGTTGATCAAACCAGAGCTGAGGCTTTTCCTCAGGTTCGTGTGATGACTATGGGTATAAATGTTAACTTTTAAAAGATCCTAACGATGAAAAATACAAATAAGATCATTACTATATTTTTTCTTTTATCAGTTTTGTTTGGTTGTTCAGACGATTTTCTCGATAAAACGCCTCTTGATAGGTTGTCCCCTAACACATTCTATAAAAACGAAACCCAGGCTAAAATGGCACTGATGGGTATTTACAATGCCATTCAGCCAAATGCCACACCAACTCATTTTTATCAGTTTGAATTTATGTCGGATAACGGTTATTGCCAAGCAGCATGGCAGGGTTCAAATGAAATTGGCTCATGGAGTACCAATTCAAACAGCTGGGCTCCGAATGCAAAATGGCAACAAGATTATAAAATCCTTACCAGGGCAAATCAATTTATGAAAGACATCAGTACAGCTCCGGTAAGCGACGAAGTGCGAACTCAGATGGTGGCGGAAGCAAAATTTTTACGAGCTTATGCCTATTCTGATTTAATTACTTTTTTTGGAGATGTGCCACTTATAACCGAGGTGCTGACGCTTGATGAAGCCTACGTGTCACGAAATGCTAAAAGTGAAGTTCTTACTCAAATTCTTTCTGATTTTACTGATGCTATCGCTGTATTACCAAAATCTTATTCTGAGGTAGGACGTGCGACTAAAGGTGCAGCATTGGCCTATAAAGCAAAAATCTTGCTTTATAATGAACAATGGGATGAGGCTGCACAAGCAGCTAAGGATGTTATGGATCTTGAGGTTTATGATTTTTTCTCAGACTATTCTGGTCTTTTCACAGAAGCCAAGGAGAATAATAGTGAAGTTATTTTTGATATTCAATACACAACAAATCAACCGCAACCATGGCCGGCAGAGCCATTTGTTCTGGGTACCTGGCAAACGTCGAACATTACAGCCGATATGATTAATTCATATTACATGACCAATGGATTGCCGATAACAGATGCAACATCCGGTTACAACGATCAGGATCCTTATACAAACAGAGATCCAAGACTTGCTAGTACTGTAGTTCTTCCGGGTTCAACATATGGCGATGCTACTTTTATTCCTGCCAGTTATGCTGAATACCCTTGTGGCGCCAAACCACGTAAGTATGCGGAGTATGGAGTTGCCGACGTCAACACCAGTACCCTGAATACGATCTTGATGCGATATGCAGATATCTGCCTGATGCGTGCTGAAGCGCTAATCGAATCTGGTAGTACGGATCAGGAAATTTATGACCTGATTGATGCTGTTCGTGCAAGAGTGGGAATGCCTGCTGTTGAATCTGTTGAAGGAACCGGGCTTAACCAAACTCAACTTCGTGAAATAGTAAGACATGAAAGAAGAGTTGAATTTTGCATGGAGGGAACACGGTACGCAGATATGCTGCGTTGGAAAGATGAATCTTTAGTGCATGATGTGTATGGTTATGACAAATCGAAATTATCTGATCCTTCAGATCCTGCTAATTGGGTGTTTGAACAAATTAAAATAACTACCATAAACTTTAATGCAGCCAAGGGGTGGTTGTGGCCAATACCTCAAGGAGACATTGATATTAATGAAAATTTACTCCCTAATAATCCTGGGTATTAAAAATATCAATTAATAAGGCTAAGCCAAGGTCTTTTTTAAGATCTTGGCTTTTGTTTTTGAACTAATTCTTACGCTTTTTGGTTCTTATTGATCCACAAAATAAACCACTGACAAGATTTGCAAATGGAATCTATTTCATTCATTTTAAAATCAAATTTCCGGGAATTTTAAAATAGATATGAATCGAAATTAATAAGTATATATTTTTAATAGTTAATAACACTTTTATTGTCGAATAAAAAAACATTTCGACAAAAACATCGATTAATGAGAGGAAATTCACAAATGGGTTCGCTTAAAACTTGCAAATTCCTAAAATACACATTTCAGAAAATCAATTTGTAAATTTAAATGGTAAGGTCTGTATTGGTTGTCGCATGGTGTATAATACGCATCTCCAAATTATAAGCAATAACTTGACCTCCCTGTGTGGCAACTTCCTATATTTTTTATTTATTTTCGGAATTCGTATATTAAAAAGTATTTTAAACCTTTTTTTTGAAAGTGTGAATAAATCAAAACTAATGGACAGGTCGTATGGTAAATATTTGTAATGGAAATGTTATTTCTGCGAGAAAAATTCACTCTTAAAGCAATACTTTCAGCTGAATTTGTTAAATACAGTTTCTCGCTATCTGTTTTTAATTCGTTTGTCCAACAAGCTGCTGCAACCAAAAAACCAATAGTAACTCAAAGAAACAAATTATGCGAAAAATTATTTACCTGTCTTTTATTTGCTTGTCAATATGGATGGCTTCTTGCGCTCCTGACGGATATGAGAAAACTCAATTTGGAATAAAAGCAGCGGTTGATTCAACCGAAATTGAAGTCCAGTTTTTCTCACCTGAAATTGTTAGGATTATCAAATCGAAGCAAGGCTTCAATTTCGAGAAAAAATCTCTTTCGGTAATTAAATCGCCGGAAGCACAACTACTGGAAATAAATAAAACAGATCGGTTGATTATTGTAAAAAGCAGCGCACTTCAGCTGACCCTCGATCTTGTAAGCGGTAAGATTGAATTTGCTGACCTGAACGGAAATGAATTGCTGGCAGAAAAAGAAGCCGGTTCCAGATTTACTCCGTTTGATGATGCCGGCAAAGCCAGTTTCACGGTAAAACAAGCCTTTGCATTGGAAAATGATGAAGCACTTTACGGACTTGGGCAGATTCAAAATGGCAAGCTGATGCAAAGAGGCCAAACCCTCGAAATGAAGAACTCAAATCTGAATATTACGATCCCTTACTTCTATTCCTCAAAAGGTTATGCTCTTTATTGGGATAATTATGCCGTAAACACTTTTGTAGATAATGATGAAGAAACTTCGTTTGAGGCAATTGGTGATTGTGCCGATTATTATTTCATGTATTCAGGGATAGGAACAAAGGCAGTGGCACAAATGCGAGACTTAACAGGTCAGGCGCCTATGATGCCATTATGGACATTTGGATATTGGCAATCCAAAGAACGCTATAAAAATCAGGACGAGCTGGTAAATGTATTGAAAGAATACAGAAAATTGCAGGTTCCGATTGACGGAATGATTCAGGATTGGCAATACTGGGGCAAAGACAGTATGTGGAATGCCATGACTTGGAAACCAATTGAATATCCTAACCCGAAAGTCATGGCTGATCAGGTTCACGGAATGAACGGTCACCTGATGGTAGTTGCATGGCCGGGATTTGGTCCGTTAACCAAGCAATACAAAGAATTTGAGTCGAAAGGCATGCTAATAAATTTTGATACTTGGCCACCCAATGGAGGCGTTAAACCTTATGATGTTTATAACCCGGAAGCCCGCGATATTTATTGGGATTATTTGAACAAGGGTGTATTCTCGATTGGAACAGATGCCTGGTGGCTTGATTCTACAGAACCTGACCATATTAATGTGAAAGAGAGCGATTTTGTAGAACCTACTTTTCTTGGGTCATACCAATCGGTGTCTAATGCTTTCTCTCTGGAACATACCAAAGGAATTTACGATCATCAACGGGAAACGACCTCTGAAAAGCGGGTGTATATTTTAACCCGTTCATCATTTGCCGGACAGCAACGAAATGGTGCCAATTCATGGTCGGGAGATACCGGTTCCAGTTGGGAAAATCTGGGAAAACAAATTCCGGCTGCCGTAAACTTCTCATTGAGTGGTGTACCATATTGGAATGCAGACATTGGAGGTTTCTTTGCCGGCAGATACAATAAAGACGGTGGTGCTAAAAATCCTGAATATCAGGAGCTTTATGTTCGTTGGGCTCAGTTCGGTGCCTTAACTCCAATGATGCGTTCGCATGGAACAGATATTCCTCGTGAAATTTATCAGTTTGGTAAACGAGGAGATTGGGCTTTTGATGCCATTGAAAAGATGATTAAGCTGCGTTACCGAATGCTTCCTTATTTGTATTCAACAGCTTGGCAGGTAACCAGCAATTCAGGTTCGTTTATGTATGCGTTGCCCTTGCTTTTTCCTGATGATAAAAAGGTTGCTGATTTGAATGATGAATATGTATTTGGTCAGTCTCTGTTGGTAGCACCTGTTATAAAACCCATGTATACCGGTAAAAATAATGATAAGGTTTTCAGTAATTTTAGTAAAACCGATAGTCGCCGGATTTATCTGCCTGCCGGGACTGAATGGTTTGATTTTTGGACAGGCGAGAAATTGGCTGGCGGTCAGGAAATAAACCGAGAAGCACCAATTGATCTGATCCCATTGTATGTGAAAGCAGGTTCTATTTTACCATGGGGCCCTGAAGTTCAATATGCATCAGAGAAAAAGTGGGACGATCTGGAAATTCGTATTTATCCCGGTGCTGATGGTGAATTTACTTTGTATGAAGATGAAGGAGACAACTACAATTACGAAAAAGGAGCTTATTCAACTATTTCTTTCAAATGGGACGACGCACAGCAAACATTGAGTATTTCAGACCGAAAGGGAGAATTCTCAGGCATGTTGTCTGAACGTCAGTTTCGTTTGGTTTTGGTGAATTCAATTTCAGGAACTGGTTTGGCAGAAAATACTCCTGTGAGAACAGTAACATACATCGGTAAAGCTCTGTCAGAAAAACTTTAAATCATTGTTTAATATGAATACAAACCGCAGAAATTTTCCAAACAAGCCTGTATGGCAGAAGGATTTTTCTGTGGTTTTTTCTTTTGGGGGGTTGATTTAAAGTCTAACTCTCTTTTGGGAAATTAACAGGCGACTTCATTATTTCATCATATAGATTATTTATCTGTTGAAATAATGAAATATGGAGATAGAGAAGAATTTAGTGATCTGTTTAAAAGTGTTCTTCACGTTTATAGAATTTGTCAATATTAATATGTTTACATGCAGCTATTTTTGATTAAGTGACTTTTTTGTTTTTCGAATAGTGGAAATTGATCTTAAATGGACACTATAGGTATGCCATATTCAGAGTGCCATTTAGATTTTTGCATTGATTCTTTTCTTTATTCTGAAGAACATCCAATTAAAGTTGTGCAGATATTGAAGAAAACGTATTTTGTACTTTTATTTTAAGCTTTACAATTTAATAGAACCTAAACCCAAAACTGAAATGAGATCATCTATTTTTTTCTTATCCATTTTTATACTAGCTTTCTTTACTTCCTGCCAACCTAAAAAGACGATTAAAACTTTCAATAAAGACGAATTTAAATCCTGGGCACAAACTCCACCTATGGGTTGGAACAGTTGGGATTGTTATGGTCCAACCGTTGAAGAACATGAGGTGAAAGCCAATGCTGATTATATGGCTGAAAAACTAAAAGCTTATGGTTGGGAATACATTGTGGTAGACATTCGCTGGTTTGTCGAAAATGACAAAGCAGGAGGATACAACCAAACCGATCCACACTATGTGATTGATGAATACGGACGTTACCAACCTGCGGTAAATCGGTTTCCTTCAGCAAAAGACGGTAAAGGGTTTAAAGAACTAGCTAACTACATTCACAATAAAGGTTTAAAATTTGGGATTCATATCATGCGTGGAATCCCGAAAGTGGCTGTGGAAAATAAATTACCGATTAAAGGAACAGACGGGATTACAGCCGATCAGGTCTATTCTGCAGAACTGCAGTGTAAATGGTTGAAGGACAATTATACAATTACAGCAGATAAACCAGGTGCACAGGAATATTATAACTCGATTTTTGAATTGTATGCCGAATGGGGGGTTGATTTTATTAAAATTGATGACTTGTCGCGCCCATATCATCAAGGGGAAATTGAACTGATTCGAAAAGCGATTGACCAGTGTGGTCGTCCGATTGTCCTTAGCACTTCACCGGGAGAAACACCGATTGAAGCAGGGAAACATGTGCAAAATCATGCCAATATGTGGAGAATGGTTGACGATGTTTGGGATACCTGGCCACACATCACTCATTTAATGGATATTTGTCAAAAATGGTATACTTACATCGCACCTGGCACCTGGCCCGATTGTGATATGATTCCATTGGGACGCATCTCTATTCGCGGGGAACGTGGAAATGACCGCATGACCCGTTTGAGCAAGGACGAACAATACACGCTGATGACTTTGTTCTCAATTTTCAAATCACCCTTAATGTTTGGAGGTGATCTTCCAAGTAATGATGAGTTTACACTTTCCTTGCTGACTAATAAAGAAGTGTTGGAAATGCACCGCGTAGGAATTAATGTACATCAGCTTTTTCAAAAGGATGGAAAGCTTGCCATTACTTCTAAAAATTCCATTACCGGTGATATTTATCTTGCCCTTTTCAATATTTCAGATTCACCTGTGGAAGTTGCTGTTGAGCTAAATGAAATTGGTGTAAATTCAAACTGTAAGGTGATTAATTTGTGGACGGGCGAAGAAATCAGTACGACTTCGGATACATTTGGCCGTGAATTAGATGCTCATGCTTGTGGATTGTTCAAATTAAGACAGTAAATAATTTTAAGACAGAAACATAATACTCTATGAAACGATTTTATTTATTGCTGAGCCTGGTTGTTTTATCGTTATTTCAGACCGTGTTCGCTAACGAACCCGATTCAGCTTATGTGTTTTCTTATGCTACAGTTAAAAATAACGGCAGCAACGGATTGCATTATGCCTGGAGTACTGATAAAAAAAACTGGCATGGCATTGGTCCGGAATATAGATTCCTTTTCAGTGATTTTGGACGTTGGGGAAGTCAAAAAAGATTGATCACACCCTATGTTTTTCTGGATCAGAAGGAACAGTGGCACTGCATTTGGACTTTAAATGAAGAAGTCGGGCAGTTTGCACATGCAGCCACAAGCGATTTATTTACCTGGGGCAGACAAGCCTATCCCTATGTAATGGACAAAGGCAATGTTCTTTTGCCGGAAATTTCCTTTCAGACTGGTTCAGGAAATTATCTGATTAGCTGGCTGAGCGATCAGGATGGAAGTCAAAAGGTATATAAAACAACGACTACAGATTTTAAAACCTATACAACTACAGTTGAAGGAAGCGAAAGTGATCGTTTAAACGATCGCGTTGTTGTTATGATTGATGGTGAAAAACAAACAGGTATCATTCAAAAAACATCATGGAAAACAATTGATGGTTTGATTAAACATTATGAATGGAGTCAGTACCATGAACAACAAAGAAATGAAAGTCTGAGTGAAGATTCTCAACGATTCAAATCATTAAAAGCGCTGGATGCTGAAATTTCCATCGATTTGGAAAAAAGCAAGTCCATTAGCGATTTATTGATTGGAATATTTTTTGAAGACATCAATTATGCTGCCGACGGTGGTTTGTATGCCGAATTAGTTCAAAACCGTGGATTTGAATATGCTCTTAGTGACAGAGAAGGGCATGACAAGAATTGGAATAGTACCACTGCATGGAATTTCACCGGTGATAAAAACAGCTTCAATATTGATACGGTCACTCCAATCCACCCCAATCAAAAACACTACGCTGTTTTATCAATTAAAAAGCAGGGGGAGGCCTTGGTTAACGAAGGTTTTGATGGCATTCCTCTGAAAGCCGGTGATAAATACAATTTTTCTGTTTTTGTTCGCGGATTGGATGGGGCTAAAGGTAAATTGCTGATTCGTTTAATGGATGAAAACGGGAATGTATATGCTGAAGCTTTCAGCAAAAGCATTAGTGCTGATTGGAAAAAACAGGAATTTGCGATCATTGCAAACGGTGATTGTGATAAAACTCATCTGGAAATAGTTCCGCAATTTACGGGCAAAGTGGCATTGGATATGGTTTCTCTTTTTCCAAAGAATACATTCAAAGGGAGAAAGAACGGCTTGCGGGCAGATTTGGCTCAAACAATTGCTGATATTCATCCTCGCTTCATTCGTTTTCCGGGTGGTTGTGTAGCACATGGCGATGGTCTCGATAACATCTATCGCTGGAAAAACACGATTGGCCCGCTGGAAGCCCGGATGCCGCAACGGAATATATGGGGTTACCACCAAACTGCAGGCTTGGGCTATTTTGAATATTTTCAGTATTGTGAAGATACCGGGGCTGAACCATTGCCGGTGCTGGCTGCAGGTGTGCCCTGTCAGAACTCCGCAACCGGAGGAGACGGACAACAAGGCGGCATTCCAATGTGCGACATGGGTGATTATGTGCAGGAAATTCTAGACCTGATTGAATGGGCCAATGGGGATAAAAATACCACATGGGGAAAACGAAGAGCTGAAGCCGGCCATCCTCAGCCTTTTAATCTTAAATACATTGGAATTGGAAATGAAGATCTGATTACTGATATTTTCGAGGAACGTTTTACCATGATTTTCAAAGCTATTCAGGAAAAATATCCTGAAATCACAGTGATTGGTACTGTTGGCCCAACTTATATGGGCACCGATTACAGAGAAGGCTGGGAATTGGCTGCAAAATTAAATGTCCCAATGGTAGACGAACACTACTATCAGTCTCCTGGCTGGTTCTTAAATAATCAAAACTATTACGACAAATATGACCGTTCCAAACCCAAAGTTTATTTAGGAGAATATGCAGCACACATAGCCGGCCGTAAAATGAATATTGAAACAGCACTTTGCGAAGCATTGCACCTGAGTAACGTTGAACGCAACGGCGATGTGGTTAGCATGACATCTTTTGCACCGTTACTGGCCAAAGAAGGACATACACAATGGAATCCGGATCTGATTTATTTCAACAACACAGAAGTGAAGCCTACGGTTGATTATTACATACAAAAGCTTTATGGTCAAAATTCAGGCGATGAATATATTCCTTCAACAATTACTTTGTCTGATAACCGGAAGGAACTAAAAAAACGAATAATTTCATCGCTGGTGCACGATAGTAAAACAGGTGATTACATTTTGAAACTAACTAACCTGTTGCCGGTTGAAGTGAACTCAACGATTAATTTGGAACAACTTCAGATAAAAGAAACAGAAGCAGTTGTAACAATTTTAAAGGGTGAACTTATCAACGAAAACTGCACCCCGGTAAAAAGTTCAATGGTTATCAATAAACAGTTTAATTATCATATACCTGCGCACTCCTTCTCTATCATTCGAATTAAATCAGAATAAAAATAATATTTACTAAAATGAAATTAAAAAAACAGATTAAAAGGCCGTTGATATTTATATCACTCTTCATTCTACCTTGTTTTTCGATCTTCGCTCAGAATAATTTTGTGATTGATGTAAAGAATGTTGGTGCAGAAATACAGCCTGAAATGTACGGCGTATTTTTCGAAGATATCAACTTTGGTGCCGATGGCGGATTGTATGCAGAGTTGATTAAAAATCGTTCTTTTGAATTTGAACATCCCTTTTTAGGGTGGATCCCTTTTGGTGATGTAAAAGTTCAGCAGGAATCGCCTTGTTTCGATAAAAATCCAAATTATGTCCGTTTTAACGAAAAAGGACATAGAACGGGAACCGGACTCGAAAACAACGGTTTCACAGGCATTGGATTTCATCAGTATGATGAATATTTGTTTTCATTTTATGCGAGATCAATTAGCAATGATGATAATAAATTTAAGGTAGAATTACTAAATGCCGGCAATGCTGCAATTGGAACCAGTGAAATTTTAGTACAAGGAAATGCCTGGAAAAAATATACGTGTACAATAAAAGCTAAGGAAACTGAAGCAAAAGGTAAAATCCGATTTATTTTGGAAACAGCAGGAACAGTTGATGTAGACCACATTTCTCTATTTCCGAAAGAAACATGGAAAGGCAGGAAAAATGGATTGCGCAAGGATCTTGCTCAGGCATTATATGACTTGCACCCGGGCGTTTTACGTTTTCCAGGTGGATGTATTGTTGAGGGAAATACCTTAAAAACCCGTTATCAATGGAAAAATAGTGTTGGTCCTGCTGAGAACAGACCTTTGAATATCAACAGGTGGTTTTATACTTTCAAATATCATTTCTTTCCGGATTACTATCAAAGCTACGGTTTAGGCTTTTTTGAATACTTTTTGCTTAGCGAGGATATTGGAGCAGAACCTTTGCCTGTATTAAGCTGCGGTTTGGCTTGTCAGTACGAAAGTAAAGAGTGTGTTGCGGTTGACAGTCTTGATTCATATATTCAGGATGCTGTCGATTTAATTGAATTTGCCAATGGGAAAGTTAGTACTAAATGGGGAAAAATGCGGGCAGAAATGGGACATCCCGAACCATTTAATTTGAAAATGATTGCTATTGGCAATGAGCAATGGGGAGATGTATATGTAGAGCGACTGGAGAAATTTGTGAAAGTAATACGGGAAAAGCATCCTGAAATTAAAATTGTTGGAGGTTCCGGTCCTTCTTCTGACGGCAAGCAGTTTGAATACCTGTGGCCAAAAATGAAAGAATTAAAAGTTGATCTTGTTGATGAGCATTACTACAAAAATCCTGAATGGTTTTATAAGAATGCAAAGAGATATGATACATATGACCGAAAAGGGCCAAAAGTTTTTGCCGGTGAATATGCAGCACACGATACGGATAAGGCAAATAATTTGCGTGCAGCATTGGCTGAAGCGGCATTTATGACAGGATTGGAGCGAAATGCTGATGTCGTTCACATGGCAACTTACGCTCCGTTATTCGCCCATGTTGATGCATGGCAATGGCGTCCGGATATGATCTGGTTCGATAATCTTTCTGCTGTTTGCACTCCAAACTATTACGTTCAAAAAATGTATGCTAAAAATGCTGGAACAAACGTGCTTTCAATAAAATCGAAGGATGAAAACATTACAGGACAAGATAGTTTGTATGCAAGTGCCGTATTGGATCATGAAAACTCAGAGATAATCGTTAAAGTGGTAAATATATCTTCTGTTAATCATGAAATAAATATCAAACTGGATGGATTAAAAAAATCATTTGAAGACAAAGAGGTGAAAATAACTTGTCTGCATTCTAATAATCCTGACTCACAAAACACATTGGCTGCTCCATTGGCAATTGTACCGGGAAATTATTCCATTAGCTCTGAAAAAAACAGCTTTAAACTTTCGGTAACGGGCAATGCTTTTTATGTGTGCCGTCTAAAAATTAAACAATAAATCTAAACTTGAAATATATGTTTTCAAAACCAAAAAAGCACATGATATTAATTTCCGGACTCTGTTTTTTTGTATTCAGTGTCTTGTTTGGCTGCAGCTCTGATAAAACAGGAAATGATACCAGTGCCTATTTATTTGCCTATTTTACAGGCAATGCTCCCGGCGAAGAAGCCATTCATTTTGCAGTAAGCGAAGATGGTTATCACTATCGGGCTCTCAATAACAATAAGGCAGTAATTGATTCAAAACAAATCAGTACTTCGGGTGGTGTGCGCGATCCGCATATTTTGCGAGGTGAGGATGGTAAAACCTTTTATATGGTAGCTACCGATTTGTATGTGCCGGAAATGGGTTGGAAAAATTATGCTATGGTACTGATGAAATCTACCGATTTAATTAATTGGGCTTCTTCAGTTGTGAATATTCCCAAAGCTTTTCCTGATCAGTTTGGCGATGTCTGGCGAGTTTGGGCTCCGCAAACCATTTATGACGAAGAAGCCGGCAAATACATGGTTTATTTTTCGATGATTCAGAAAGATGGTCCTGATATAATTTATTATGCCTATGCCAACAGCGATTTTACGGCTTTGGAAGAAGCACCCAAACAGCTGTTTTTTAATCCTACAAACAATGCCTGTATTGATGCAGATATCATAAAAAAGGGCGATAAATTTTATTTGTTCCACAAATCGGAAAGTGGCGATCCTGGAATTAAATTGGCTGTTTCAAACAAATTGACTGAAGGTTATGAGTTCGTAAATACAGATAGAGTGGACAGAGAAACGGAAAATGTTGAAGGTTCTGGTGTATTTAAATTAAATAATTCCAATGAGTGGATATTGATGTATGATGTATATGGACTTGGACGTTACCAGTTTACAAAAAGTTCAGATTTTGAAACCTTTACTGTAATCGATCAGGATATTTCGATGAACTTTCACCCAAGACACGGTACGGTGATGCCAATTACTGATAAAGAATTAAAATTACTGGTATCAACTTACAGCAATTACGACGATTTACTGGTTGATGCCAATTCTCCTTTACTGAAGAAGAACAATGTCTGTTTTAAAAGTGAAGATAAAACAATCTATTTGCCTGTAAAAACCGGAGCAGACATGAATCATTTCGATCCGGAATTCAAAGCCTTTTCAGGAATCTCTTATAGTCCTAAAGGGCCACAGGATTTCTCGAAAGGATCGGTGAAATACACGTTTAAAATTGATGGAAAAGAAAGTCAAAACTTCGAGGTATCGGTTTCGGAAGATCACAACCCTGTTTTGGAAGGTTATAAAGCCGATCCTGACATTCTGTATTCTGAGAAAACAGGCAAATATTATATTTACCCTACCAGCGATGGTTTCAATAACTGGTCGGGTTATCAATTCAGTGTGTTTTCATCCGATAATTTAGTTGACTGGACTGACGAAGGTGTTATTATCGATCTGAAAAAAGATGTTAGCTGGGCCAATCGAAATGCCTGGGCGCCCTGTATTGTCGAAAAGAAAATTGACGGACAGTACAAGTATTTCTATTATTTTACTGCAGCACAAAAAATAGGTGTTGCTGTGGCTGATAATCCAACAGGACCGTTTATTGACAGTGGAAAAGCATTGATTGATAAAAAGCCAAAAGGAATTACAAATGGGCAGGAAATTGACCCGGATGTATTTACCGATCCAAAAACCGGCAAAAGTTACCTGTATTGGGGGAATGGTTATATGGCCGCAGCCGAATTGAATGATGATATGGTTTCTATCAACGAAAAAACCACAAAATTGATGAATGTTGATAACACTTATCGTGAAGGCAGCTATGTAATTTATCGCAATGGAACCTACTATTTTATGTGGTCTGAAGATGATACCCGAAGTCCGAATTACAAAGTGCGCTATGCCACTTCAGATTCGCCGATGGGAAAATTGACGATTCCAGAAAATAACATTGTAATCCAACAAGATAAAGATCAGGAGATTTATGCCACAGGACACAATTCAGCTATTCAAATTCCAGGAAAAGACGAATGGTATTTGGTATATCATCGTTTTACCCGTCCGAAAGGAATTACAATGGGACGAGCCGGCGGATTTCATCGCGAAGTGTGTATTGATAAATTGGAATTTGATGCCGATGGAAGTATTAAAAAAGTAAAGCCAACTCTTTCAGGTATCGATGCTGTTAATTAAGGATGGATTGCTGAGTGTTTAATTATCAAATACTGTACACGATGAAAAAATTATTTTTATATACGATCCTTTTGTTCACATTCTTACTGAATGCTTGTTCGCCCCAAAAAAGTGAAGGAACATTTGAAGTTGGAGATAAAACATTTCTGCTTAACGGGAAACCATTTGTTGTTAAGGCAGCCGAAATGCATTATCCCCGCATTCCGAAAGAATATTGGGAGCAGCGCATCAAGATGAGTAAGGCTCTAGGCATGAATACAATTTGCCTGTATGTTTTCTGGAACATTCATGAACCTGAAGAAGGTAAATACGATTTTACCGGAAATAATGATGTGGCAGAATTTTGTCGTTTGGCTCAAAAGAACGGGATGTATGTGATTGTTCGTCCCGGACCATATGTGTGTGCCGAATGGGAAATGGGAGGTTTGCCCTGGTGGTTGCTTAAGAAAAAAGATATTAAGCTGCGCGAGCAAGATCCCTATTTTATGGAAAGGGCAAAACTATTTATAAACGAAGTAGGAAAACAGCTGGCCGACCTCCAGATTACCAAAGGTGGAAATATATTAATGGTGCAGGTTGAAAATGAATACGGTTCTTTTGGTACAAATAAGCCCTATATTCAAGATATCCGCGATATCGTAAAAGGTGCAGGATTTAATGATGTCCCATTATTTCAGTGCGATTGGAGTTCCAACTTCCAGAACAATGCATTGGATGATTTGCTGTGGACCGTTAATTTTGGGACAGGAGCCAATATCAATGAGCAGTTTAAAAAACTGAAAGAGCTTCGTCCTAATACGCCTCTTATGTGCAGTGAATTTTGGTCAGGCTGGTTTGATCATTGGGGAGCAAAACATGAAACCCGAAGTGCAGCCGATTTGGTGAACGGAATGCAGGATATGTTGGATCAGAATATCTCGTTTAGTTTATATATGACTCACGGCGGAACCAGTTTCGGACATTGGAGTGGTGCAAATTTTCCTAATTTCTCGCCAACTTGTACATCGTACGATTACGATGCGCCAATTAGCGAATCAGGAAGAACAACTCCCAAATATTTCGAAGTTAGAAAATTGCTGGAAAAATATTTGCCTGAAGGTGAGTTGCTAAGTGAAATTCCCGATTCAATACCAACCATTAGCATACCAGCTTTTGAATTGGATGAAACAGCTCTCTTGTTCGACAATCTTCCTGAACCAAAAATGAGTGAAGACATTAAATCGATGGAATTTTTTGATCAGGGATGGGGAAGTATTTTATACCGGACCAAGCTTGAAAAATCAGATAAACAGCAATCTTTAGTGATAACTGAAGCTCATGATTGGACACAAGTTTTTATCGATGGTGAAAAAATAGCAACTCTTAGCCGGCTAAGAGGAGAAAATACAATTTTATTGCCTCCTGTAAAAGAAGGTGCCGTTCTTGATATTTTAGTTGAGGCCATGGGACGGATGAATTTTGGCAAAGGGATTTACGACTGGAAAGGGATTACAGAGAAGGTTGAAATAAAATCGGATAAGGAAGTAAAGGCACTAAAAAACTGGCAGGTATACAGTATTCCTACCGATTACAGTTTTGCTAAAAACAAGCATTATACCAAGCTGACAAATTCTGAAAAACAACCTGCTTTTTATAAAGGAAGGTTTGTGGTTGATAAAAAAGGAGACACTTTTCTGGATATGAGCAACTGGAGTAAGGGCTTGGCCTGGGTGAACGGACATGCCATTGGCCGCTATTGGGAAATTGGTCCGCAACAAACACTTTACGTTCCGGGATGTTGGTTAAAAGAAGGTGAGAATGAAGTGATTGTTTTCGATTTGGCATCGCCGACAGAAGCTAAAATCGAAGGATTACGCCACCCAATATTAGATGTTTTGAAAGGAAATGGAGCTTATGCCTGCCGTAAACCAGGAGAAACTCTTGATTTAGCGAATGAGACGCCGATTTATAAGGCTTCATTTACAAAAGGAAATGGTTGGCAGCATATTAATTTTAATAAACAAGCGAACACCCGCTACTTTTGTCTGGAAGCCTTAAATTCCTTTGGAGACGATAATTTTGCTTCCATTGCCGAACTGGAAATTCTTGGTAAAGATGGCAAACCCTTATCGCGACAGCATTGGAAGGTAATATATGCCGATAGTGAAGAATTAGATGCGGCCAATAATACGGCAAGCAATGTATTCGATTTACAGGAGTCAACCATATGGCATACGAATTACTCAACAACCAAAGCAGGTTTTCCACATCAGATTGTAATTGATTTGGGCGAAGAAAAGCTTGTTACAGGCTTTTGGTACTTGCCTCGTGCCGAAGAGGGGAAACCGGGTATGATAAAAGATTATAAAGTATATCTAAAGCAAACGAGGTTTAAATTATAAAAGCAGAAAAAACACAAGATGAACAACAGTAAAAACCATTATTCCAGCTAAGGAATAATGGTTTTGTTTTTTCCTCGTGTATACGGATAAACGAAAGTGAGTTCTCAGAACTAAATGAATACCATCACCACAAAGAAAGTCTGATTTTGTTTCGTTTTTATATATTCACTTAATAATTGTTTTCTTCCGCAGATAAATTAAAGTGCTCCGCTAAATCATCACAATAATTATTTTATTAAATTACATCATCAGATGATAAAATTCTTTCTTCTGCTGAATAAAATAACACATTAGATGTCATCTGATATAATTATTCTTACAGCTGATATTATAATTTAATTCGCAGATTATATAATCTATTCATCTGACTTAGATATTTATTACGCAATAGATGTTATTTTATATGCTGATGCATTAATAAGATCAGCAACAATTCTATAATTCCTAAATTAAAAGGAAAAAAGAAGCCAGCATTCCTGCAAATTAGGGACAACCGGGATCAATCGATTCACTCTCTGTGCTACTCTGTGTTCTCCGAGCACTGAAAATCAAGGATTAACAGCAGAAATTAAATAGAGCTGACCACAAAGGACACAGGGGTGCGCGGAGAAGAAAACACCATTTTCAGAACTGAACAGAGCATCTGTTTGAGGAAAAAGGAGAATGTTCATAATTCTGTGTCAAACTATTTCAGGATAAGTCACAATCGGTATTACTGTTTTTTTTGAAATTCGCTTGGCGTAATGTTGAACTCCGCTTTAAAGCAGGATGCAAAATATTTAGGATCAGAGAACCCTACAGAATATGCTACTTCGGAAATGCTAATGTGACTTGATTTTAGCATTTTGGAGGCATGTTTTAGTTTAATGTTACGAATAAATTCAATAGGCGATAATCCTGTAATTGTTTTAATTTTCCTATATAGTGTTGATTTGGATAGGTTTAGTTGTCCGGCAAAAGAGTTGATGTCAAACTCTGTTTCCGTTAAGTTTTTTTCAATAATGAGAATGGCATTTTTTAAAAATTGTTCATCCATTGACGGATAATCTAATGAAGAGATATTTATTTCTTGATTAGATTTAAATTCCTGTTGCTGCTGTTTCTTTTGCAAAGTGAAATTCTGGATTCGTGCCTGTAACACATTTATTTCAAAAGGTTTGGAGATGTAGGCATTTGCTCCGGCATTATAACACTCAATACGATCATCTATGCTGTTTTTGGCGGTAAGAAGAATAATCGAAATATGATTTGTTTCTATATTGTTTTTTAGTGTTCGGCACAGCTCGAGGCCATCCATTTCGGGCATCATTACATCACTAATAATTATATCTATATCCGTTGATTTTACGAGCTCAATAGCTTCTAAACCATTTTGGGCCGTTAATACGTTATAAGATTTGAGCAGGCGTTTTTGAATTATTTTAAGTAGTTCAACATTGTCTTCAACCACCAGGATATTTATGTTGCTGATTTTTGAAGATGTTTCCGGATATTCCTGAAGTTTATCATCTATATTATTTAAATCTAAACTTTGTGCTTCCGGATATATTTCTTCAATTGTATAACTTTTTTTATCAATAGGAATCTCTATGCAGAATGTGGAACCTGTTTTTGGTATGCTGTTAACGGATATTTTCCCGTGATGAAGTTCTACTAAATCTTTTGTCAGAGATAAGCCAATCCCATTTGTTTCGCTTACATCAGTTGTTTTGTTATTATAAAATCGCTGAAAGATATGTTCAATATCTTCGGGTTGAATTCCTATGCCTGTATCTGATACTTTAATCGAAATAAATTCTGTGTTTTCTCTGATGAGAAGAGTAAGCTCAACAATAATTTTTCCATCTCGAGGGGTATATTTAAAAGCATTTGATAGAAGATTAAACAGGATTTTATCCATTTTATCAGCATCAAAATAGGCGCTTATTTCTTGAGGTGTTGAATTTAATTCAAATAGAATATTTTTTTTATCAAACATTGGTATAAAGTGGTTGTAACAGATATCATTTATAAAGGATGAAATGTCCGCCTTTGCAACACGCAATTCCATTTTACCACCTTCCACTTTTCTGTAATCAAGTATTTGCTGAAGTAATCTTTTGAGTCTGACAATGTTCGATCGTATAATCCCAAATTCGGGCATGTTTTTTTGAACTGTGGTTTCAATATCATCTATCAAACAATTTATTATTGTTAAGGGTGTTAGCAGGTCATGAGAAATATTTGTAAAATATTTTAGTTTTGTTTGGGTGATTTCCTCAGATTTACTTTTCTCTATTTGAGTGATTTTCACTTCATTTTTCAATTTACTTCTACCCAGAATTATTTTGAACAGCAGGAATATTCCTAGAGTGAAAGACGAAAAATACAGGAGGTATGCAATGTTTGTTTCATAGTATGCCGGTTTACGGTCAATCGTAAGTTTTGTGATGTTAGTACTCCATAGGTTATGTGCATCAGTAGCTTTAATACAGAAAGTGTAATGTCCTTTTTTTAATTGATTGTAAACCGCAAATTGTCTGTCGTTTTTAGGATAAACCCAATCATTATCTACTCCTTCCAATTTATATGCATACTTTATTTTTTTTGCATTTATATAGTCGAGAGTAGAAAAATAAATTTCAATGTTTTTATCCTCTGGTCTTAAAACAAGAGAGTTGTTTTTGCTATTGAATTCAACCTCATTGTTTTGGCTAAGGATCGATTTGTTTTGTACTTTTATATCTGTAATTTTTGTTTGTACTTTAGTTAAGGGAGAGTTTAATTTTTCTGAAGGGATAAAACGTGAGTATCCTCTGTTTCCACCAATATATATGTATTTTGAATCAGTTGTTTTACAGAAAGATCCTTTGAGATGTGAATTGATTTGAACTCCATCAGAGGCTGAATAGACAAAATAGGCATTGTTTTTTGGATTAAATTCTATTATTCCTTTATAGGTAGTAATCCAAATATTATTGTATTTGTCTGAAATAATATCTAAAATGGCCTCTCCTTTTAGTCCGCAATCTACAGTTCTGTTTGTAAATGATTTATCAGTAGCATTGTATGCAATTAAACTACCTTCTTTTGTGCCAATCCAAATGTTTTCACTCAAATCGGCAGTAATGGATTGGATATGGTCACTCAATAACTTACTTTGAATGTTTTCGATTTCTAAATTGGAAATTTCATCTTCTGTTACTATTTGCGGGATAGCTATTTTATATATTCCTTTATTATTAGAGATTATCCATAAGTTATCATTTGTATCCTGCGTTATTTCGTTTATTGAACCGATTTTCTTATTTATCAGAAATATATTCTCAGATCCTCTTGGTTGAACAAATAAGGCGTTCTTGGTACCGATCCAGATATTAGACTTATTATCTTCAAAAATATGATTTATCTGACCAGGGGCTTTGTATGTATTATTTAGAAAGCTTTCTTTTAGAGAAGTAATGTCAGATCCCTTTTTTTTAATTTTTACAATTTTCGTGTTTTGATCATTTGTTATCCATATTTCATTTAGGCTTGAAATATAGATGATGTTATTCGTTTTGAGTAATTCCGGTATGTTTTTTAATTTTTCGAATTCTGTGAAGTATCTAATTGTTTTTGTTTTTGGTGAATATATAAATAGACCTAACCTATTTTGGTTTACCCAAATATCCTTATCGTTATCAACACATATTGAGGTGAAAGAGGGTGCTATGTTGTTTTTGGTATTAAGAACATCTATTGGGAAATTACTAATTGCAGGTTTGTCAAAATCAATTTTAAACACCCCTTCGCTAAAGGCTCCAATCCATAAACTACCATCTCTGTCTTTTATAATTTCACTAAAAATATTGTTGGTGTTTTTAAGTAATTCTTGTGTGTTGACTGGAATAAGATCACCTGATTTGTCATACATATATGTACTTAATCCAGACAGAGACATTGACCAAATATATTCAACATTATCGTCCTGAGTAAAGCTAAAGAAGGTTTCTTCTTCCTCAGAATAATTCGTCTTAGGAATTGTTATTTGTGTATACAAATCATCATTTTTTGCATTAGGGGTAAACTTATACAAGCCATCATTCCAGGTACCTATCCAGTAATTATTCTGATTATCCTGAAATATTTTAAATGGATTGTTTGTACGTCCAATTTTAGGGTATTGGATAAATCGATCACTTTCCGTATCATATTTATGTAATCCTTCTTCCCATAACGTTAACCAGATATTATGATATGAATCTTCAAAAAGTTTATTAATTCCGCCATTAGGAATTGATTTTGAGTCATTCTGATTATGCGTATATCTTTTTTTTCTTGAAAAATCAGGATTGTATCTGTACACAGCATTTGATGCTCCAACCCAAATGGTACTATCACTGCCAATTAATATATCACGAATGACCATCGATTGCAATATACTATCAGGATGAGTTTTAATTTGATAAGTGTTTCTGTTTAGAATACTTAAACCTTCATTCGTTCCTATCCAAAGGTTATTATTGTTGTCTTCAGCGATACAGGAAATTTCGTTACTGGCAAATAAGTTTGGAGAATAAATATCTGATCTGAAAATTTTTATTCTATTGCCATCATATCTGCACAGTCCTTCGGGAGTTCCAAACCAAATATACCCTTCGCTATCCTGAAAAATTCGATGAACAGAATTGGAGGGTAATTGATCCATTATTGGCAGTTGAGAAACTGAAATATTCTGCGATTTCACATGATTGTTTGAAGCATATAATAATATCAGGAATGATAATGTTAGTATTTTAAATTTCATGGCTGCGTTTATTTTACTCTTGAATAAGCGATATGTAATTTATGGAACTTTTCTCCTCTGTTAATTAATGTCAAATTCCCCTGATCAAATATTACGATGTTGTTACGATATGGGAAATTAGAGGTGAAGTATATTTTAATTGAAAGTTGATAATACAATTCTTATCTGGTTTTCTAAGGTGAATAATCATTCAAAAAGGATTAAATATCTGTCTTTTTACATCTGAAATCCTCTGAAATTAAGCGTTGAATGAATTCTCCCCTATTCGGAATGATCTTTCAACTTTTATCCTGACAAAGATAGACATATTTGTAATGTTAATTTTTCCTAAAAAATATAGCTAATTTAAATATGAGGCGAATTGCACTTATTATTATATCTCTTTGTTTGTTTGAGAATATTGCATTTTCATCGAGTTATTATATTGACTCCCGTAGCGGAAACGATTTAAATAAAGGGGTGAATATTTCGAAACCCTGGCGTAGTTTAAAAAATGTAAATCTTTTAAAATTTAATGCTGGTGATTCTATTCTTTTTAAAAGAGGGTCCGTTTTTAATGGGCAGTTAGTTCTTAATTTGGAAGGGGAAAAAGGGGCATTAATTGTGGTTGGAGCTTATGGAGATACATCGCTTCCTTTTCCCCAAATTAATGGAGCTGGTGATAAAAAATATACACTGTTATTAAATAACCCAGCCTATTGTAAAGTATCTCAGCTTGAAATAACAAATAACGGAGAAAATAGAGCGGCTGGCAGAGTGGGTGTTTATATAAAAGCTGAAGATTCTGGTGAGCGTTTTGATGTAACATTAGATGATTTGGTAATTAGAGATGTAAATGGAAGTTTAGCGAAAGAAGAAGGTGCTGGAGGGGGTATTTTCTGGGAGAATAAAGGTTCTAAAGTAAAATCAAGATTTGTAGGACTAACAATACAAAATTGCCATATCATAAATTGTGGAAGGAATGGCATTTATTCTGGGGGGTATGCTAGTCGGGATAAATGGCATCCCAATTTGAAAATTCTTATATCACACAACCTGATTGAAAGTGTACCCGGTGATGGAATTGTACCTATCGGATGTGATGGTGCTGTAATAGAATATAATGTCATGCGAAATTGTCCTGACATTTTATCACCAAATGAAGCTGCAGCAGGTATTTGGCCATGGAGTTGCGATAATACGATTATCCAGTATAACGAAGTAAGTGGGCATAATGCCAAATGGGATGGACAAGGATTTGACTCAGATTATAATTGTCACAATACTATTATTCAATATAATTATAGTCATGATAATGCGGGTGGATTTTTATTAGTGTGTAACGATGGAAATTCTCTTGGGAAGAGCTGGAATAAAGGCACTCTAAAATCTACTGTTCGTTATAATATTAGCGTAAATGATGGAATAAGAAATTACCCGACCAAACAAAGTGGGTGGTTTACGCCAGTTTTACATATCACAGGGCCTGTTAAAAATACAACGATCTCTAACAACTTGATTGTACAATATCCAAAAGAAAATGATTCCATTGATTCGCGGATATTAAAAATGGGAGATTGGGGGAATAAATGGCCGGAAAATACTCAATTTAAAAACAATATATTTTACGCTGACAGTGGCTTAAAAAGCAAATTTGACTTTGGTGGAGATATTAACACTTCCTTCATCGGGAACTCATTTTTGGGAGATTTTGAAAACCAACCTCAAGGAACAGATCTAACTATTTCAAAAAAAAATATCTGTGAAATATTGCAATCCAAATCCATAGAAGCGAAAATTTCGAGATTAAAGAAATTATTTGATGAGCCGGAACAAGAATATCAATCTTTTCATCCTGGCGAATTATGGTTAGATGATCAAGGAAATCATATCAACGCACATGGAGGAGGTATTCTGTATTATCAAGGAAAATATTATTGGTTTGGAGAACACAAGAGTGCGAATACCAGTCAGGCATTGGTTGGGGTAAGGTGTTATTCTTCCAGTGATCTGTATCACTGGAAAAATGAGGGTGTAGCTTTATCTGTTGAGGAAAATAACAAATTAAGTCCAATTGCAAAAGGGTGTACCATTGAACGCCCTAAAGTAATTTATAATGCAGTCACAAAGCAATTTGTCATGTATTTCCATCTGGAATTAAAAGGGCAAGGTTATCATGCAGCGCAAGTAGGAATAGCAGTAAGTAATGATATGAAGGGACCATATAAATTTGTAAAATCATTAAGACCAAATGCTGGTATATGGCCTGTAAATATGAATCAAGATCAACGGACATCAAGGTTGACGGCTAATGATTTTAAAGAATGGTGGACTCCCGAATGGCGTACTGCCATTGTAGATGGCCTATTTGTGCGACGGGACTTTGAGGGTGGACAGATGTCGAGGGATATGACATTGTTTGTAGATGATGATGGAAAAGCATATCATATTTATTCTTCCGAAGATAATTTAACCATTCATATTGCAGAGCTAACTAATGATTATTTGAATTATACAGGTAAGTATGTTCGTTTATTTCCTGGCGGGCATAATGAAGCACCTGCTTTATTTAAAAAAGAGGGTAAATATTATTTAATCACATCCGGATGTACAGGATGGGCGCCTAATGCAGCACGTTCAGCTGTAGCTTCATCCATTTGGGGACCGTGGGAAACTCTTGGGAATCCCTGTCGTGGAGAAGGATCGGAGTTGACTTTTTCATCGCAAAGTACCTGTATATTTCCTGTACATGGAGAAAAAAAATCATTCATTTTTATGGCTGACAGATGGAATCCTAAGAATCACTTGGATGGCCGTTATGTTTGGTTGCCAATTTCGTTTGAGAACGGTAAGCCAATCATTAAATGGGCAAAAGAATGGGATAAATATGTTTTTGACTAAACTGGAAATGAGAACTGTGTATGTTTTTGTTGCTGGTTTTAAGATAGTTGAATAAATAATTTACTAAGTAAAAATTTTAATTTATGGAAAAACGATTTACAAGGTATTGGTTTCCTTTGGGAAGCAGTACAAAAACCTTGTTGCGATTAACGTTGACTAATCTTTTTGTTTTTGCAACAATGCTTACTGGATGGGCGGATGATCATAATCCCCAAGGTGAGGGGTATCAGCTGTTATCTGATAATAACAAACCCTCTCTGTATGAAAATTCGTCGCTGGAAGTTCAGAAAAAAAAGGAGATTAAAGGATCTGTTAAAGACAAGAGTGGAATGGGAATACCTGGTGTTAATGTATTTGTTAAAGGTACATTCATTGGTGTAACCACTGACATTAACGGTTATTATGCGATAAGTGTTCCAGCAGAATCTGAGCTTCTGGTTTATTCTTTTGTGGGGATGCTTGAAAAGGAGATGGCTATTGGAAACAAACTTACGATTGATGTTGTAATGGAAGAATCAAGCATTGATCTGGATGAGGTGGTTGCCATTGCCTATGGTTCGCAAAAAAAGACTACAATTACTGGAGCTGTGTCTACAGTTTCAGGAGAGCAATTATTAAAAACTCCAACAGGATCTTTGTCTAATGCATTATCTGGTTCGGTAACAGGATTGTCATCAGTACAATATTCCGGAGAGCCGGGAGCGGATGATGCTGAGATTTATATTAGAGGTGTTACGACATTGAATAATTCGTCTCCTTTGATTCAGGTAGATGGTGTTGAACGTGAGTTTTCTCAGTTAGATCCGAATGAAATAGAAAGCATTACTATTTTAAAAGATGCTTCGGCAACGGCTGTTTTTGGTGTGCGTGGAGCCAATGGTGTTATATTAATTACTACCAAACGAGGAAAAGAAGGAAAGGCTAAAATATCTTTTTCATCTTCTACTGGTTATCAAATGCCCACAAAATTACTTGAATTTGCAGACAGTTATGAATATGCAAGTTATTATAATGAAGCGCAGGCTAACGATGGTGTGAGCGCTGGTAGTTATAAATTTCAGCCTGATGTTCTAGAAGCTTTCAAAACACATTCTGATCCAATACTATATCCGGATGTAGATTGGCTCGATCAATTATTAAAGAAGGGAGCAATTCAAACTCAGCATAATGTAAATATCTCTGGAGGAGCTGAGAAAATAAGATATTTTGTGTCTTTAGGAGCTTTTACACAAGAAGGTTTATTTAAAACTTTTGATTCGGGATACGATTTTAATTTTGATTTCAAACGATATAATTACCGTGCTAACCTTGATTATGATATTTCAGAAAGCACTCTGTTAACTCTAAATTTAGGTGGCCGTATTGAAGATAAAAACACGCCGATTTCTAACGAAGATCAGAATCAGTTATTTCGCCAGCTTTATTGGGCAACTCCTTTCGGAGGTGCAGGTATAGTTGATGGCAAAAGGGTTGTGACAAATACTGATTATTTGCCGGATGCCGGTAGTGATGGACTTTCTCCTTACTATGGAAAAGGATTTAATGCTAAATCAACCAATGTTCTTAATGTTGATTTGGCTTTAAAGCAGGAACTTGATTTTGTTACAGAAGGTTTATTTTTTAAAGTTAAAGGATCCTATAACAGCACATTTTACCATACAAAAACCAGAAGTTCATCCACTCCTTTTTATACTCCGATTAAGACAAGTGATGGGGGAGTTGAATACAAGAAAAGCGGGGATGACGCAGAACTGAATTATGGTGAAAGTTTTGATAAAGGACGTAATTGGTATGCTGAAGCAAGTATTAACTACGATCGTAAATATGGAAAGCACACTATTGGCGCTCTTGCTTTGTACACTCAATCTAAAAAATATTATCCAAAACAATATACAGATATTCCCTCAGGTTATGTGGGAATGGTTGGTCGTATAACATACGATTGGAGTACCCGCTATATGGCAGAATTTAATGTTGGATACAATGGGTCCGAAAATTTTGCACGTGCTAAGCGATATGGATTCTTTCCTGCTGGATCTTTAGCTTGGGTTGTATCTGAAGAAAACTTCATGAAGGAATTTAAAAATGTCATTAATTACATGAAATTGAGAGGTTCTTATGGGGTTGTAGGAAATGATAAATACTATGTAGGAAATACGCAGCAACGATTTATGTACATTCCTGATTCCTATGTACTTGGTGGAAGTGGGTATAATTTTGGAACCAATGTAGGTTCAAATCAACCAGGAGCCTATGAAAGTTCAAAATCGAATAAAGATGTAACATGGGAAAAAGCTTACAAGCAAAATTATGGTATTGATTTGGCATTCTTAAAAGAGCGTTTTAAAGTGTCTGTAGATGTATTTAGTGAGCACCGAGAAGATATTTTAGTGAAGTCTGAGACGACACCTAATATTGTAGGCGTTTCTTTGCCAGTTATAAATATGGGGGTGGTTGATAGCCATGGTTATGAGATTGCCTTGAAATGGAGTGATGAGATAGGCGAAAATTTTAAGTATTGGGTGAACACGAACCTCTCATTTGCAAAAAATAAAATCATTGAAAAAGGAGAAGTTAAGCCCAATGAGGATTATATGTGGCAAACCGGCAGACCAGTGGGATCTAATATCATTCGTAAATTTTGGGGTTTCTATGATGAAACAGCTAATGACCGGTATAAAGCACAATATGGGCAGGATATTGCTGTACACGCAGGAGGTTTAGAGCCGGGAGATGTTGTTTATGTTGATTTAAATAGAGACGGAACAATTGATTCGGATGATGTAACAAAAGCTGGTTATACCAATAATCCGGAGTATGTGGCAGGTATGAATCTTGGCTTTTCATGGAAGAATCTGGATTTTAGTATGCAATGGACTGGTGCTTGGAATACTTCCCGCTTACTTCAGGAAACATTTCGTAATCCGATGGGAGATACGAATACAAAAGGTTTGTTATCGTATCAATACAAACAGCGTTGGACTCCGGAAACTGCTTCAACAGCAAAATTACCGCGTGCTACTCTTGCTCATAAAACAAATAATTATCAAAGTTCTGATTTGTTTTTAGTTGATGCCAGCTACCTGCGGTTGAAAAATATTGAAATAGGCTATAAGTTAAATCTTCCGGTGTTTCAAAGAGCTGGTATAGACAATTGTCGCTTATATCTTAGTGGTTATAACTTACTTACATTTTCAAAATTTAAGTTAGGTGATCCGGAATCAAAAACGAGTTCCCGACCAGCGTATCCATTAACAAGGGTGATAAATCTAGGATTGAAATTGGCTTTTTAATTCTTTAATGTATACTACTATGAAAAATATAAAATTATTACTTGTGTCATTTGTAATTGGCACATTAACAGTTGTTTCATGTGTTGATGATGTAACAGTTGGAGATGACTTTTTAGAAAAGCAACCAGGTGTTGATGTTACTCAGGATACGATATTTAGTAATGCAGAATATTCACGACGTTTTTTGTGGAATACGTATAGTAAACTGTATTATGGACTGCCAGTTTATTGGAATAGTATTGACAATAAAATGAACATGGGAATGTTCGAAACTTTGTCTGACTGTTGGCATAGCCATTTAAGTTGGGATGGAGTTAATAGGAGCTATTATTCGGGAAGTTATAGTGCTGGTACCGAAGAGTCGAGTGATGCTACCCGTTTTGGTTTCACAAAAGAGGAGGTATGGGAAGCCGTTCGTCAGGCTTGGTTATTTATTGAAAATGTCGATAATGTACCTGATATGGGAACGGATGAAAAAGAAAGGTTGAAAGCTGAAGCAAAAGTAATTATTGCATCAAGATATTTTGACTTGTTTCGTCACTATGGAGGTTTACCTATTGTTGATCATGCATTTGAAGTTAGCAGCGACGAAGCGGCTTATTATACCAAACGTGCTACAGTGGATTCCACAGTTCTGTTTATGACTGGATTATTGGATGAAGCAGCAAAAGTTTTGCCATGGTCGTTAGATGCTGAAGATATCTCAAATTGGGATGGTCGTTTTACATCAGCATCCGCAATGGGTTTAAAATGTAAAGTTTTATTATTTGCTGCCAGTCCTTTGTTTAATGATAGTGAGCCTTATTGTACTGAAGGAACCCAAGATGCAGTAACTAACCTTCAAGTTTGGTATGGAGGATATAAATCGGAGTTATGGGATGAATGTCTGTCTGCTTGTAACAACTTTTTTCAGGAATTAAGCAATAATGGAGTTTATTCTTTAGCACAGGCATCGGGAACTGATGTTGATGATTATCGAGATGCTTTCCGATCTGCTTATTTTACACGTGGAAGTGGCAGTAACAATCCTGAAATGTTAATATCAACACGCATACGTTATACCTATGGTAACAATAACCAATGGGATTATTACTTCCCGCAATCTTGCCAAAATGGGGCTTTTACTCCAACACAGGAATTTATAGAAATGTTTCCTATGGCAGATGGAACTGCTTTCAATTGGACTGATCATGTATCAGATATGTTTACAAATAGAGACCCTCGCTTGTATGAAACTGTTTTGGTCAATGGGGCTAAATATCAAGGACGTCAAGCAGAATTGTGGGTAGGTGGTCGAGAAGCTCAGCAAAATCCGGCGCAAGAAACCGGACAATACGCTACCGGTTATGCAAATTTCAAATACGTACTTGATTTTTCAGATAACTTAAACGAGCCAACCCTTTGGCCATACCTTCGTTTATCGGAATTATATCTAACATATGCCGAAGCGTTAATGAAAACCGGAAATTTTGGGGAAGCGATTGCTAAAGTGGATGAAGTTAGAGCCCGGGTTGGACTAAAAGGATTGGTAGAATCAAATCCTGGTAAGAATATGTTTAGCGAAAGTGTACTAATGGAAGAAATTCTTAGAGAACGGGCTTGTGAATTAGGTTTAGAGGATGTACGTCTTTTTGATATGACCCGTAATAAAAGGGCGGATCTTTTTTCTAAGCAACTTCATGGTTTAAGAATTTATAGAGCTGACGGAATAGAAGATTCATGGTCTGATAAAAGTTCAGATACACGAGGCGATCGTCCTAGCGAGTTTACTTATGAAGTTTTTGAACTAACAAATGCAACCCGATCTTGGTGGACAAGTTTCTCTCCAAAATGGTACTTGTCAGCTTTTCCTCCCGAAGAAGTGAACAAAGATTATGGGTTAACACAAAATCCGGGATGGTGATAAATCAAAACTGCACATTAAAAAAGATGATTATGCGAATACAATATAGATATATCATACTGAGCTTGTTTGTGCTTTTGACCATGAAAGGATGGTCGCAAACAGGAGACACAACAGGAAAAATTATTGATCGGAATGGAAATCCAGTTTCAGGAGCTGTTGTTTCCATCGAAAGTAATCCGGAAAATAAAGTATATACAAATACTAATGGTGAGTTTAATATTTTTGTTCAAGATTCAGCAGGCTTAGTTGTTCAAACCTCAAATAATGGATTTAAAAAGGTTTCCGTTAAAAACGGGGAATCTATAACAATACAGATGGATTTTTTCTCTGAGGCAGTAGAATTAGGTTATGGAATTCATCAAACAATTGGGGAGTCTACAGGAGCTATTTCTTTAACTACTCATGAGCAAGTAAATCAGCGTTCTGCGTTTAGTGTGTCCAATGCATTATATGGTAATGCACTGGGACTAACAGCAATGCAAAATAGCGGACCTGTTTGGGATACAGGAGCTACTCTGTCAATCAGGGGCTTACAGACCTTATCGAATAATGGTATTTTAGTTGTGGTTGATGGAATAGAGCGAGATATTCAATACGTTGTACCCGAGGAGGTTGAATCGGTATCGGTATTGCGTGATGCTGCAGCTGTTGCATTGTATGGCTATAAAGGTATTAATGGAGTCCTTTCAATCACCACTTTGCGAGGTAAATACCAGACCAGCGAAATAAATGTTAGTTATGATCATGCCTTTAACTGGCAGTCACGCCTGCCAAAGTTTGCAGACTCATATACATATGCAAGTGCTGTAAATGAAGCATTGAGCAACGATGGTAAATCAGCTCGGTATTCTGAAAATGAACTTGGTGCTTTTAAAAGTGGAGAATATCCAAATTTGTATCCGAATATTGATTGGATGGACGAAGTGTTTCGCGAGAACGGTTGTTCGAATATGTATAATGTGAATTTTCGTGGAGGAGGTAAAAAAGTACGCTATTTTACTATGCTTAACTTACAGGGAAATCAGGGGTTTATTGATAATTCTGAACTGAACGATGGATATTCTACCCAAATGAAGTATTCAAAAGGTAATATTCGAACCAATTTGGATATTGATGTAAGTTCAACAACTACTGTTCAGGTTAATCTTATGGGAGTGTTAAATGAATTTTCACGTCCAGGGCTTGGATCTGATAATTTAATATCCAAGTTATATTCAACTCCATCTGCAGCTTTTCCAATTAAAACAAGTGAAGGAATATGGGGTGGAAGTGAAACTTGGGGAAGTAATATGAACCCTGTTGCATTAACACAGGCTCGTGGATACTCTAAAGGACATACTCGTTCATTATATGCTGATGTAAAATTAACGCAGGATCTTAAAACAATCACTGAAGGTTTAAGTGCTTCGTTGCGTGCAGGATATGATAATGTTGCGGCTTATTGGGAAGGACATACTAAAAATTATGCCTATGCCAGCGAGAATGTTGGCAGTTGGGTAGACGGTAAACCATCTGATGTTTCTACTTATTCTGCAGGAGCGGATAGTGGTATTGACTTTGGAAGCAAATTAGATTGGCAGGATCGTCATTCAAACTTGTTTACAAATGTAGATTACCAAAAGGAATCAGGAAAAAACAAGATTTTTTCGTCTTTAATGTATTCGTACGAGCATCATGTGAAAAATAGTCAAAATCATACTTATTATCGCCAAAATGTTGCGGGATATATACATTACGTTTATAACAATCGTTATGTGGCTGATCTTACTTTGGCAACTTCAGGTTCTAATAAATTGGCTCCCGGCGAAAAATGGGGATTTTCACCAACAGTTTCAGCAGCATGGATTATCTCAAATGAGAATTTTATGAAAAATGTAAAGCCTGTTGATTTTCTTAAATTAAGAGCTTCCTGGGGAATTATTAATACCGATTATATTCCAACTGAAGATTACTGGGAACAAACTTTTGGCAGCGGTGGCTCATATCCTTTAGGAGGAAGTTATTCCGATTATGGTGGTATGTGGGAAGGACGTTTAGCTTCAACCAATACCAGTCGTGAAAAAGCGATAAAATATAATTTAGGTATAGATGCCGGTATATTAAATGGTGTGGTTATTACAGCGGATACTTACTTTGAAAAAAGAAAGGATATTTGGGTATCGGCCGGAGGAGCAAATTCTGCTGTCCTGGGAATATCATCGCCTTATACAAATGCAGGGATTGTTGATAGTTGGGGACTTGAAACCGGGGTAAATTATAATAAACAATTGGGTGATTTTAAAATATCTTTGGGTGGTAAATTTACTTTAGCTAAAAATAAAGTAAAGGAAATGCTTGAGGAACCAAAAGCCAATGAATATTTGAGACAGACAGGAAAATCTGTCGATCAGATTTTTGGACTTCAGGCTATAGGATTCTTTGTCGATCAGGCAGATATTGCTAATAGTCCGGCTCAACAATTTAATGAAGTAAAACCCGGAGATATTAAGTTTAAAGATCAAAATAATGATGGCGTAATTAATGACTACGATAATGTGGCGATGGGCTATAATACAAGCGTTCCTGAAATTTATTATTCTTTCGATTTGGGTTTTGAATGGAAAGGTTTAGGTCTTAGTGCTACTTTTCAAGGGGTAGAGCGATATACTGCAATATTGAATACACAAAGTGTGTATAGGCCATTGGTTGATAATACAACTATTTCAGAGCATTATTATAATAATCGCTGGACACCGGAAAATCCATCCGCAAAGTATCCTCGCCTGACAACAGAAAGCAACGACAACAACTTTCAAACTAACTCAGTATGGCTCGCAGATGCATCTTTTCTAAAACTAAGAAACTGTGAAATTTACTATAAATTGGCTGAAACTTATCTTTCAAAACTGAGATTGAAATCAGCTAAATTTTATGTGCGTGGTATTGATTTGCTCTGCATTGATAATATCAATTTGTCAGACCCTGAATCTGTAGGAGTGGCATACCCGATGACTCGTTCAATAAATGTAGGTTTAGCCATTGGGTTTTAATAATTCATTATTTAAATTTTTTCGAATTATGAAAATTAAATATATATTAATTGCTTTAGGTTTTCTCATAACGTTTAATGCGTGTGATGATGAAATGAACTATGACGAATTTGTTAGTTTAGATGAAGAGCAAGTGTTTTCAAGCTTCAGTCGTACGATGAGCTTTGTTTCCAATATTTATAATTATCTCGATTATGATTTTGGAAATTATGGAGGCGCTATGTTATCCTCGGCCTCCGATGAGTCTGATTATGTGTGGACTTCTTCTGATATTCATGATTTTTATAATGGTGCGTGGAGTGCCGGCAATGCTAAATCAAATATATGGAATAAGAGTTACGAAGCTATTCGTGCTGTCAATTTTTATCTGGATGCTTCAGAGGGGCAAACGTTCTCTGACTTTAAATACAATGAAGATTATAATGAGCAAATGGAACGTTATGAGCGTTACCAATATGAAGTGCGTTTTTTGAGAGCTTATTTTTATTTTAATCTTGTGAGACAATATGGTGATGTTCCTTTGGTAACAAAAGTGCTGACGGAAGATGAAGCTAATTCAGTTCTTCGCACCGATAAGTCAGAAATATTTGATTTTATTGTTGCTGAGTGCGACAGGATTGTGAATAATTTACCTGTTACATATGAGGACTTATCTTACACTGAGACTGGTCGTGTTAGTAGAGCTGCAGTATTGGCATTGAAAGCTCGTACGCTTCTTTATCAAGCAAGTTCACTTTTCAATACGAGCAATGAGTCGTCTTTATGGTATAAGGCCGCTTTGGCGAATAAGGCCGTAATAGATTCTTGTTCACAATATGGTATTGTACTGGGCAAATACTCTGATTTATGGGGAACAGATAATTATAAAAATTCAGAAATGATATTCGTTCGCAGGGTAGGTTCATTAAATTCTTTGGAATCTTATAATTTTCCTATTGGAGTTGAAGGGGGAAATTCAGGTAATTGTCCTACTCAAACTTTAGTGGATGCTTATGAAATGAAATCTACCGGATTATTGTGGAATGAAGATGGTAGTGGATACAATTCTAATAAGCCCTATGAAGGGAGAGATCCACGTTTTAATATGACTGTCGCTAAAAATGGAGATACTGGCTGGCCTACTTACTACAGTTCTGAATTGCAGATTTTTGAAGGAGGAGCAAATGGATCACCTATTTCAGGCGCTTCAACTACAGGCTATTATTTAAAAAAATATATGGATGCTTCTGTAGATTTGCGTTCAAATCATGTGACAGACAAGCGCCACTCATGGATTACATATCGCTTGGGTGAATTTTACTTAAATTATGCCGAAGCTGTTTATCATTATTTGGGATCTCCGGATGCAACAAGTGCTGATTTTGATATTTCTGCTGTTGATGCAGTAAATGTAATCCGACATCGATCAGATGTGAACATGCCTTCTTTGTCTGCAGGTTTAACAAATGTTGAGTTTGAAGCTAAATATAAAAATGAGCGCATGGTTGAATTAGCCTTTGAAGGACATCGGTTTTGGGATGTAAGACGATGGAAAGAAGGAGAAGTTTTAAAAAGTGTTACCTGTATGAAGATAGAACAAAAAGAGGATGAATCTTTTAAATACAGCAGATTTGAGAAAGAAAGATCTTGGGATAACAAGATGTATCTTTTTCCTATTCCAGATTCTGAAATTAGGAAGAATCCAAATCTAACTCAAAATACAGGATGGTAGTGCTAAGTATAAAAATTATAAACTAGTATCAATATGAAACGTCCGTGCCAAGGTGATTTTTACACACAGTGGGATGATTATTCCAGCATGGTAAGTTCCATATAGCAACTAAAACAAATTATAATTATATGAAACAACAATCGTTTATATATGCAACAATATTGCTTGCAGCTGTTTTTTTTAGCAGTTGTGATAAAAAATTTGAGGTTTTTGAAGATACAGTGGATGGAAATGATCTTCCAACTAATGTTGAGTCTGTTACCTCGGAGGCATTGCCGGGTCAAATTTTGTTAAAATGGGATGTCCCTTTGGATTCCAATTATTATTATCTTCAAATGAGTTATTATGATCACTTAGCTGAAAAAAAGGTATTTGAAGTGATATCTGTTTATGCTGATTCGATATTAATTGATAATACAAGAGCTAAATATGGAGATTATGAATTTGCATTTCAGGCGTTTAATAAAAACGGACAAGGAAGCGGTAAAATAAATGTTGTGGCTAAATCTGGTATTGCTCCAGCAACAGAAACCATTACAGCGACTAAAATAGAGCTGGAAGCATCTCAGTTGAGTACGAATAATCAAGAGCCAAAAGAAGGGCCTATTGCCAATTTAATTGACGGCAATTCAAGTTCTTTTTTTCATACTCGATGGAGTTCTCCGCAGATACCAATGCCACAGTACATTCAGATTGATTTGAATGAACCTATTGACGATTTTCAGTTTTATTTGGTGAACAGAGAATGGTCTCAGCAAGCGCCAAAAATAGTAGAGATACAAATTAGTAATGACGGAGTTAACTGGGAAACTGTTAAAACTATTTCTTCAGGGTTACCTTCTGCAGGAGGTGCTGATTATACTTCTGAAATTTTTAGACCTGGTCGTACGTTCTCTCATTTTAGATATAATTGTTTAGAAACTTTTAATAATAGAAATTATTTTAACTTAGCGGAATTTGTATTGTATGATGTCGATATTGATACATACGATCCTGAGTTGTAGTTAAAATTTGTATTATCAGCCTACTGCTATATTAATTTATAGCAGTGGGCTTTTTATGGTTATGAGTGGGCGCTTTTTATATGGAACGTTGGATTGTTTTTTGAATTCACTGTTTTAATTTGATTATTGATTCTGTTGGAGAAGAGAAAGAATCTCAAGTTATATTTTGTTAGATATATAATTGATGATTTTACTCTTTCCTAAAAAACGATAATGAGTTAGGTGCAGAAAGATGTTTAGGTGTGTTTTGAAGATTTAATAAAATAATAATGAAGAAATATGTTTTAATATTCCTGTTAGGATTGATACAGGTTCAATTGGCAACAGGACAAATTAACGATTGGGAAAATCCACGGGTTTTTGGCATTAATAAGGAAGCCGCCAGAGCAACTTTTTTGCCTTATCAAAGCAAAGAGGCAGCTATTGCTGATGATTGTCAAAAATCAGATTGGTATTTGTCTTTAAATGGAATTTGGAAATTTAACTGGGTGTATAAACCAGAAGACAAACCAAAGGATTTTTATACAGAAGAATATGATACTTCAGATTGGGGTGAGATGCCTGTACCGGGAAATTGGGAGTTAAAAGGGTATGGTACTCCAATTTACACCAATATTAACTATCCTTTTCCTAAGAATCCTCCGTTTATCGATCACAGTCACAATCCGGTTGGAAGCTATAAGCGAAATTTTACATTACCGGAAGGATGGAAAAACCGTAGAGTGTATATTCATTTTGAGAGTGGAGCAGCGGCTATGTATGTGTGGGTAAACGGACAAAAGGTTGGATACAGTCAAAATACCAAAAGTCCTACCGAGTTTGATATCACAAAATACGTTCGAAAAGGTGAAAACAACATTGCCATAGAGGCTTATCGATGGAGTGATGGATCTTATTTGGAAGATCAGGATTTTTGGAGGCTATCCGGCTTCGACCGAAGTATTTACATGTATAGTCCGGATCAAATTCGTATTGCAGACTTTTTTGCAAAAGCAGCTTTGGATGCAAATTATAAAAATGGATTACTGGATGTAGATATTGACCTTGCCAATAAGCTTTCCGAAACAAAGTTAGTTCGTGTAAATGTTAATTTGATTAGTAACGCAGGCAAACAAATTTTATCGACCAGCTCTTCAGTTGAACTGAAAAGTGAGAGTGAACAACAAATTCATATTAAAGATAAAGTAAATAAACCGTTGCAATGGAGCAATGAGACGCCAAATTTATACACGCTTTTAATTACATTATCGGATCGTGATGGAAAGCTAATTGAAGCTGCATCGTGTAAAGTTGGCTTCAGAAATGTAGAGATAAAAGATGCTCAGTTAATGATTAACGGAAAGCCCGTTTTGGTGCGTGGAGTTAATTTGCACGAGCACAATGCATACAATGGACATGTTGTTGATAAAGAAACGATGTTGAAAGATATCAAACTCATGAAACAGCATAACATTAACGCGGTGCGTATGAGTCATTATCCTCAAAGTCCTTTATGGTATAAATTATGCGACGAGTATGGACTGTTTTTAGTTGATGAGGCGAATATCGAGACTCATGCGATGGGTGCAGAATGGCAAGGTTGGTTCAATAAAGATGTGCATCCGGCATACTCACCAGAGTGGGCGCCAGCACATAAAGACAGAGTGGAACGTTTATTTCAACGTGATAAAAACCATCCGTCGGTAATTATTTGGAGTATGGGGAATGAATGCGGAAACGGCCCTGTCTTTTATGATATTTACGATTGGTTGAAAAAGGCAGATCCAACCCGTCTGGTTCAGTTTGAGCAGGCCGGGCAGAATCGGAATACAGATATTGTTTGTCCAATGTATCCAGGCATGGAAAGTATGAAAAAATATGCTGACCGTATTGATGTAACCCGACCCTATATTATGTGTGAATATTCACATGCAATGGGGAATAGCAACGGGAACTTTCAGGAGTATTTTGATATTATTACTTCAAGCAAACAAATGCAGGGTGGTTTCATCTGGGATTGGGTAGATCAGGGATTGCAGGCAACAGATGATTCTGGCAGAGCTTACTGGGCTTATGGTGGAGATATTGGAGGTTACAAATATACAAATGATGAAAATTTCTGTGCCAACGGTCTTGTTTCTCCTGATAGAATACCACATCCAGGTTTAGAGGAAGTTAAAAAAGTATATCAGGACATATTATTTTTTAATCAGGATATTGAAAATGGTATTGTAACCATTCAGAATCGATTTCTAACTCGAAATTTAAAAGAATATGCTTTTAAATGGATACTGAAAAAGAATGGTGAGATGAGTGCAGAAGCTCCGTTTAAAGTCTCATTAAATGCCGGGGAATCAAAGGAGGTTAAATTAAAGCTTCCTAAAATAACTTCTTCGAAAGGAGTAGAATATACATTGGATATTTATGCTTTTACTGCAAAAGCAGAAGCTTTAATTCCTGTTGGATTTGAGATTGCAAGGGAACAATTTGTTTTTAAAGGCAATGATTATTTTGAAAAAGAGCATGCAGTAACCGGAGATATCTCTTACGAGGACAAAAACAACCGGATTGTTATATCAGCTTCAAATAGTAAGATTACTATTGATAAATGGAGTGGTTTATTGTCAGGATATCAATACAAAGAAACAAATTTGTTGAATGGAAGTGTTGAACCTGATTTTTGGAGAGCTCCAACCGATAATGATTTTGGAAATGGAATGCCTTCGAAATTAAATATATGGCGAAATGCAGGACAAAACAGAACCGTAAAAGATGTAAAAGTAACTCAAACGGATCATTTTGTTACGGTTGAATCTGACTTGTGGTTAAACGACGTTGCAAGCCCATATCAATTAACTTATACCGTTTATGCAGATGGCAAAATCAAAGTAGATGTTAAATGGATTGCAGGCAGAGAGGGACTTCCGGAAATTCCCCGCTTTGGTATGCAGTTAAAATTAAACAATCAGTTTGATCAGTTTAGTTATTATGGCAGAGGTCCATGGGAAAATTATTCGGATAGAAATACTTCAAGTTTTATTGGAATCTATTCAAGTACTGTAGCTGATCAGCAAGTTGATTATATCAGACCTCAGGAGAATGGAAACAAAACGGATGTGAGGTGGTTAACATTGACAAATAACGAGGGAATAGGATTAGAAATTAAAGGATTACAGCCTTTAAGCGTGAAAGTGTCTCATAACCCGGTAGAAGATCTTGATTCAGGTTTAACTAAAAAACAAAGACATCCAAGTGATGTTACTCCTCGACATCAGGTTTATCTGAATGTTGATTTTAAACAACGTGGATTAGGAGGTGATGATAGTTGGGGACGTTATCCGCATAAACCATATTTATTATTGGATAATACGTATAGCTATAGCTATACAATTAGTGCCGTAGAAAAGGCGAATTAAATCTATTGTTTGATCTCCCATATCTGCTTGCAAATATGGGAGACAACTTTAAATAGAAATTTTTGTAGAAGATAATTGTATTATCTGGAATAATTCATTTAGAAGTATTATGAAATTTAAAAATAAAAACATTTTACTGATAGGACTTGCAGCATTGTTTGTTGCTTGTTCTGCCACAGGTTCAAAGAGTAAGGATAATGCAGCAACTTTATCTAAAATTAAAAAAAATGATGTCGTTTCAATTATCAAAAAGGTAAATGATCATTGGCAATTGACCCATCAAGAATCTGGATGTGCTTTTTGGGACAATGCAGCTTACCATACTGGCAATATTGCGGCTTATAAGCTTACAGGAATAGAGAAATATAAAGCTTATTCTGAGGCTTGGGCGAATAAGAATGAGTGGAAAGGCGCAAAATCAGATAATAAGGCGAATTGGAAATATACATATGGAGAATCACATGAGTTTGTGTTGTTTGGCGATTGGCAAATTTGTTTTCAAACCTATATCGACTTATATAATCTTTCTGAGGAAAAGGATTCTTTGAAAATAGCTCGTGCCATCGAAGTAATGGAATATGAAATGAGCACAGAAAATAACGATTATTGGTGGTGGGCCGATGGTTTGTATATGGTAATGCCTGTAATGACTAAACTTTATAAAGTGACCAATAATGAATTTTATCTGGAGAAGTTATACGAATACTTTAAATATGCGCAAAGCATTATGTACGATGAAGAAACCGGATTGTTTTTTAGAGATGCAAAATATGTATATCCAAAACACAAATCTGTTAATGGATTAAAAGATTTTTGGGCAAGAGGCGATGGATGGGTATTTGCCGGATTGGCAAAAATAATTCAAGATATGCCTGATAGCTACGTGCATAAAGCTGAATTTATTGATATTTATAAAAAGATGGCATCAACTTTAAAAGATTCTCAACAACAAGAAGGTTATTGGACCCGCAGTATTTTAGATGCAGAGCATGCGCCGGGTCCTGAAACCAGTGGAACAGCATTTTTTACTTATGGCTTTTTATGGGGGATGAACAATGGAATTCTTTCAAAAGAGGAATATAGCTCAGTTGCTGCTAAATCCTGGACTTATTTAACCACGGTTGCTTTGCAGGATGATGGAACGGTAGGATATGTTCAGCCTATTGGTGAAAGAGCGATTCCAGGTCAGCAGGTTGATGAAAATTCAACATCAAATTTTGGCGTTGGTGCATTTCTTTTAGCTGCTTCTGAATTGGTAATTTATATCGAAAATTAATACAAATAATGCCCTGCCTGTTATGATTTATCTATATAGGCGGGGATTTTTAATGTAAATTGCATTTTTCACTTTTATTGAAAATGACAAATAAACCTTATTAAATGTTCCGTTATTATATACCCTTATTAAGTGTTTTTCTTTTATTTGCGAGTTGTAATGTTTGTGCTCAGAAATTAATTCCGGTTTCGAAGGGATGGTCTAAAAATTCGGTTAATGCAGTTGTATTTCGGCAGAATTCGTTGGTGACTCAGAACGGGATGCAGTTTATAGCTTACTATAATTCTGAAGGATTTTTAGAATTGGGGAAGAGGAAGTGTAAAACGGATCAATTTACAACCTATACTACCTCTTACAAAGGGAATGTAAACGATGCGCATAATTGCATTAGTATTATGCTGGATGGTGATGGTTATCTTCATGTTTCCTGGGATCATCATGGGAATCCTTTACGATATGCCAAAAGTATACAGCCCTATTCGTTGCAGTTAGGCCCTAAAATAGAAATGACTGGTAGTAATGAAACGAATGTAACTTATCCACAATTTTTTAGAATGCCAAATGGCAATCTCATATTCATGTTTCGTGACGGGCAATCCGGAAAAGGTAATTTAGCGATGAATTTCTATGATCGTAAAACTAAAACATGGGTTCAAATGCAAAGTAACCTTATTGACGGCGAGGGCCAGCGAAATGCTTACTGGCAGGCTTGTGTCGATCAGCAAGGTGTTATTCATGTTTCCTGGGTATGGCGCGAATCTCCTGATGTGGCTTCCAATCATGATTTGTGCTATGCGCGGTCCAAAGATGGAGGAATAAGCTGGGAGAATTCTCAAGGCCAAAAATACTCACTTCCCATTACAGCAGCTACAGCAGAATATGCCTCACACATACCTCAAAACAGCGAGCTGATAAACCAAACATCAATGACAACTGATGAAAGAGGACAGCCGGTTATTGCAAGCTATTGGCGTGAGCAGAATTCTGATATTCCACAATACCATATAGTTAATTGTAGTAATGGTAAATGGAATACAATCAACCTAAACTTTAGGAAAACGCCGTTTTCATTAAAAGGAGCTGGAACCAAACGTATTCCTATTTCCCGACCTCAAATTTTAGCAAAAACAAAGCATAAAACATCCACCTTTTATCTGATTTTTAGAGATGAAGAAAGAGAGGCAAAGGTGTCAATGGCGATTGGGAATACATCAGAACAAGGAAATTGGAAAGTGGTTGATTTGACTGACTTTTCGGTTGGATCATGGGAGCCGTCGTTCGATACGGAATTGTGGAAAAATAAAGGAATAATTAATCTTTTTGTACAAAAGGTGGAGCAGATTGATGGAGAAGGAAAGGCTGATTATGAACCTCAGATGGTGAATGTTCTGGAAGTAAAGAAAATTGACAGATATTCAAAATGTGATACTGTGCCGGTAAAACTTAGAAAGTAAATAAGTAAAAAAAAAAAGCATTGTTTCATTCATTTTAATGAATTTGTCTTAAAAAAATCAGCAAACCTGCTTAAACCGAAACATTATAATGTTTTAAAAATAGCTGCAAGTGTTGATTTTAAAGATTTCTTATACATTTCAAAATAAAAGCGATTCATATTTAAGTATGAATCGCTTTTAATATTTATCTGTGTTTTTGTTTTACTTCGTATTCTGATCGATAATCAGCTTAATAGCCCTTTGACAAGCCGGACAAAATTTATCGTGACGGGTGAACATGATACAGTTGGGAGCACTTCGGTATAAGCCTGTTGACTTGTATTGAGCTCCTTCAAAAGCACCAACTTTACCGCTGTATTTCATATTTGCCAAAAGCTCATCATCCCACGATCTTTGTTGTATGAAGAAATTTTCCATTATTTTTTCATCAACCTTTGCTTTTCTTAGCTCAACTCTTTTTTTCTGAACAGCAATGCTGTGTTCATCGTACTTCTCCTTTTCCCAGGGAGTTGGTATTGGAGTGTCTGGTGTTACAATATCCTTCCATTTTATAGTTTCAGGATCAGCATTGGCAGTTACGTTTAGTTCCCAAGGTTCCAAATGCTTGGCATCCATTTCGTAAGCCGTTGCGGATGTGTAGTATTCATCAGCCAAATCAGCAAAATGATGTCCGAATTCATGTACGAATAAATATTCCTGAAAAGCATTGTCAACAGCTGCTGTGATATACAAGTTATAGATACCGCCACCACCATAAATAGAATCATTCATTAAAATAGCTGTAAATTCGTAAGGAACTGCCGCCGCCGCATTGCGAATTGTTTTGTTGTCGAAACCTAAAGCGTATCGTTCCGAATCGAAAGCACCGTAAGTAACCGAAAGTGCCGAACGTTTATGAATATCCTGATGAGGATGATTTACTCCTGAATCGGGAGATGGTGTTTCCACAGCTCTGATCGAAAATTTATCCTTAAAGGAAGCATATGGCTCTGTACTTAAAAGAACTTCCGCAAAACGTTGTGCGTCCTTTTTAAATTTACCCATATCTTCTTTGGCGTATCCTTCTCCTAAAACAACAATGTCAACTTGATTTTCAGGCTTACCATTCACAACAATATCAATCGTATTATAGTGATTTTTTACGGGGCTGGAGAAAGAACGGTAATGCTTTGGATTTACTTTATAGGTCCATACAGGATCAAAACCATTATTAATATTGCGTTTAAATACAGTGATGTCTACTTCATTTTTCGGCCATGGAAAACGAAGTGATTCCTGAAAACTTCCCCATTCGGTTTTTGCCTCGGGCGTAGTTTCCCATTCGCCGTAGATGCTTGCAAATCCTCGGGAATAAAGCAACTTACCTGTTATTGGATCTTTTACTTCGAAACAATATTTCCCCAGATTTAGTTCGTCGATTAGTATGGTTTTACTGCCAGACCATTCACCATCATTTACCATTTGATCGAAGGCGAAGTGTTCTTCACCTGAATTCCCTACATGATTATAGTCCAGACGCATAGTAGCACTCGTAAAATAATCAGCATATTGAGCCATTGATGAGAAGGAGATGCCAATTAGCATAAGGGTAAATACAAAAATCTTTTTCATATGATTATAATTTTAAGTTTTTGCCATATGGTCCCGAAAGCTTTCGGGATTACCATGCTGGAATAATCATCCTCTTGTAGGATAAATTATCCTTGGCATGTACGTTTCATAGTATTTTGTTTTTTTGTGTTTCGCAGATGTTGCAAGTTAATGATTATCTGTTTTCCGAAAAATGCGATTCGTCATATCTGAGCGGAGGTCTTAAATTTGATAATAAATTAGGAATTAAAAGCTTTCTTGTTTCAAATCATTGACTTTACTGAATTTCTATTAAATTTAGTTTTTCAAAAATAAAATCATTTTATGATAGGAACACTGGTTAATGTAATTGCCATATTGATAGGGGGAAGTTTGGGACTTTTGTTTCGGACCAGGATTCCCGATCGAATGTTTAAAATTGTTTTTCAAGCTATTGGTATTTTTACACTCTACCTTGGCGTGAACATGGCTCTAAAAGCGAACGAGCTGTTGCTGATGGTGTTCAGTTTGGTGGTTGGATCATTAATTGGCGAGTTTTTACGTTTAGAGGATCGGGTTGAAAATTTGAGCGAGTTGTTGAAACGGAAAATAGGAAGTAAGGATGATAAATTTTCAACCGGATTTGTTACATCATTTATGCTGTTCTGTTTGGGAGCAATGACAATATTGGGAAGTATGGAAGAGGGAATGGGCAAGGAGCCGACTCTGCTGTTAACTAAATCGATGATGGATGGATTTTCAGCTGTGGCTTTAGCTGCAGTTATGGGAGTTGGAGTTTTATTTTCGGTAATTCCTTTGCTGATTTATCAGGGAGGATTAACCTTGTTGGCGGCCTTGTTTGGGGGAGTAATACCGGAAGCCATAATCACCGAAATGGCAGGTGTTGGCGGCGTTTTAATCATCGGATTAGGCATTAGTATTTTAGAAATAAAAAAAATAAAGGTTTTAAATATGCTTCCTGCCTTATTAGTGGAAGTGCTGCTGTGCTATATCTTTTTAACTTAGAATAAGTTTGATATTTGTACGGATTGGTTTTGAAAGATTAGAAGAGTAGCATATACCAGTCGGTATAAGATCTTTTCGTAGATTTGTAATCAGAAGAAAACGCTTTAGGCAATCAAAATACATACGATTTGAAAGAAGAAATAAAAACTGCTCTAATTCAGTTATTTGAAGAATGGGCTGATGACAGAGTAATCGAAACGGAAATTTTACCTCAATCAGGTTCCTATCGCGAATACATCCGGTTAATAGGAGAAAAGAGAACGGTATTGGGAGCTTTTAATGCTGATAAAAAAGAGAATGCTGCTTTTCTTAGTTTCAGTAGGTTTTTTGCAGAAAAAGGTCTTTCAGTTCCGGAAATTTACTGCGAAAATAACGAACAGGATATCTATCTTTTGCAGGATTTAGGCAATACAACTCTGTTCGATTATATTTTGCATTTAAGAGTTGGAGAAGGTTTTGCCAACGATTTGGTGCAGATTTATAAAAAGATCATTTCTCAATTGATACGTTTTCAACTCGAAGGAGAAAATGGATTGGATTATAGTGTTTGTTATCCTCGGGATAGTTTCGATAAGCAATCTATGATTTGGGATTTGCACTATTTTAAATATTACTTTTTAAAATTGGCAAAAATTCCATTCGATGAGCAGCTGCTCGAGAACGATTTTCAAAAATTCTCGGATTACTTGTTAGATGCTCCCCGTGATTATTTTTTGTATCGGGATTTTCAGTCAAGAAATATCATGCTGGTAAATGGTGAGCCTTGGTTTATCGATTATCAGGGAGGAAGAAGAGGAGCCTTGCAATACGATTTGGCTTCCTTATTATATGATGCTAAGGCAGATCTTCCGCAGGATGTTAGAGATGAACTGTTAGCCTTTTATCTAAAGGAGATTCAGAAAGTACAGACAGTAGATCCAAAAGCTTTCACTTCCTTTTTTCAGGGATATGTGTTGGTTCGCATCATGCAGGCAATGGGAGCTTATGGATTTAGAGGTTTTTACGAAAGAAAAGATCATTTCTTAAAATCGATTCCATTCGCATTAAAAAATTTGGAAACCATATTGGGACGAATGAGTATTCCTGTTGAATTGCCTGAATTGGTGAAAGCACTAAAAGCTGTTATTTCTTCAGATTTTTTGAAAAGCGTAGGTAGGGAAGAAAAACCAAAACTTCATGTTGAAATAAATAGTTTTTCGTACCGAAGAGGAATTCCATTAGACAAAACAACCAATGGCGGAGGTTTTGTTTTCGATTGTAGAGCCATTCATAATCCGGGAAGATATCAGGAATACGTTGAGATGACGGGGAAAGATCAGCCGGTAATTGACTTTTTCAAGGAGCGCAGCGAAATGGATGAGTTCCTAGGTTCAGTATATAGTATTGTCGACATGAGTGTTGATAAATACATCAGTCGAAATTTTGCCAATTTACAGGTGAACTTTGGCTGTACCGGAGGAAGACATCGTTCCGTTTTTTCGGCAGAGAGTTTGGCAAAGCATTTACGGGAAAAGTTTGATGTGAATATCAGTTTAAGGCACATTGAACGAGAAATAGAAGGAAGTTAATATGGGCAATAAACGTTGTAAATTATCACCGAAGGAATACGCAGAAAAAGTATGCAATTCGGAAAATTTTGTTTGCAAAAAATGCAATCGGGTGGCTAAAAAAGCCAAAAGTTTGTGTGATGCGAAAAAGAAAAAGTAATAACTCTTCACTGATAATTGAAAAGATGTTGAATGCAATGATTTTTGCGGCAGGTTTGGGAACCCGCCTAAAACCTTATACCGATTCGAAACCAAAAGCATTGGTTGAGTTGGCAGGAGCACCCCTTTTGGAAAGAGCAATATTAAAATTAATTGAACTTAAGGTAGATCGTATCGTTATTAACGTGCATCATTATGCAGATATGATTGAGGGTTTTCTCCAAAAGAATAACAATTTTGGTGTTGATATTCGTATTTCAGACGAACGAGAAGAACTACTGGATACAGGAGGTGGATTAAAGAAAGCCGCTGATTTATTTATTCCTGACGCACCCGTTTTAATCTATAATGTAGATGTTTTTTCTTCCTTGAATTTATCTGAATTAATCAATTTTCATAAACTGACCGGGGCATTGGTAAGTATGGTTATGCGCGAAAGAACCAGCAGCAGATACTTGTATTTCAATAAAGATAATCAGTTAACAGGTTGGAAGAATTGTAAAACCGGTGAGGTTAAAGTTGCCAGGGAAGAGATGAATGAATCTGAACCAATGGCTTTTAGCGGAATTCATTTGATTAGTCCGAAACTATTTCCCTTAATTACAGAGGAAGGTAAATTTTCCATTATCGATTTGTATTTACGCTTGGCAAAGAATGAAAAGATTCTGGCTTTTAAAGACAGCTCAAAAATCTGGACAGACCTTGGTAAACCTGAAGATTTGGCTTGGGCAGAAGATCATCTGAAATAATTTGTCTATTTTTGGGCTCAATTTAATAAAAACTGGAATATCGATATCACTTCTTAACAGAAGATACTAGAGCCGTGCACCAATAATTTATATGGAAAAAATAAACTTACAGGATATCATTTTTGTTATCAACCCTCACTCCGGTACCAATTCGGGTAAGATTCTTGAGAAATTTAAAGAGCTTGCTCCTAAAGTTGATTATTTTGTCAGTAATTCTTTGGAGGAATTTGATGTTTTTTTGACCGCTAAAGCGGAAAAATACAAAGTACTTATTATTTGCGGAGGCGATGGTACCATAAATACGACACTTAAATATCTGATTAAATATTCCAAGCTAAAATTAGCTGTTTTACCTAATGGTTCAGGCAATGGTTTCGCCCGTGAGTTAGGTTTTGATGGCGATATTAAAAAATTACTGGATCAGATTTTAAAAGGTGGAACTGAAAAAGTTGATGTCATAAAGATAAACAATGAACTATGCGGCAATATGGCTGGTTTAGGCTTTGATAGTTATGTGGCAACTGAATTTGAAAAGATGCCTGCACGAGGACTAAAGACCTACGTGTATTGCACCATTCAAGCGCTTTTAAAATACAAACCCATACAGGCGAAAGTCAATGTTAATGGTTCTGTTATTGAAGGCAAATATCATATGATCAACATTGCTAATACCCGGCAATTTGGGAACAATGCTTTGATTGCTCCAAAGGCTGTCTGCAACGACGGCTTGTTCGATTTGGTTTTGATAAAAAAAATTCCTTTTTATGTAGTGCCAAACTTCGTAGTTCGTTTGTTTTTAGGAAAGTTGAAGAATTCAAAATATGTGCAGTTTGTAAAAGCCAGTAGTTTGGTAATTGATTCAAATTCTGAAACTTATCATGTAGATGGCGAGCCTAAAAAATTGAAGGAGACTCTAAGTATTGAAATTTTGAAACAGATTGAAGTGGTGAAAATGAAAATGTAACATTATAAAATAGAGAAGCATGTTAGATTGGTTGCTTAGTTTAGACAAAGAATTGCTGTTGTTTTTCAATGGCCAGCACAATCCTTTTTGGGATACATTCATGATGTTGACATCGGGGAAAGTAATTTGGTTTGTATTCTATTTTGTGATAGTTGCTGCTGTAATCAACACATTTGGCTGGAGAAAAGGAACTTTAATTATCCTAAGCATACTTCTGGTAATTGTTTTAAGTGATCAAATTGCTTCGGGAGTGTTTAAACCTATTTTTAAACGATTCAGACCTTCCAGAGATCCATCATTTAGTCATTTAGTGCATATTGTAAAAGGATATACGGGTGGAAAATATGGTTTTGCATCATCGCATGCATCAAATTCATTTGGCTTGGCGGTGTTTGTTTCCTTGTTGTTTAAGAATCGGATAACAAGTGTATTTGTAATTTTCTGGGCAGTTTTGGTATCCTATTCGCGAATTTATTTGGGGGTTCATTATCCTGGAGATATAATTGTTGGCGCATTAATAGGAACTTTATCAGCCTATTTTGTGTATTCATTGCTGCAAAAATATTCTAAGCCAAGTTTAATTTGCAAACCGAAGCAGCGAACTCATCCTATTGCGGGAATTCATCAAATTGCACTGTTGGGCAGTCTGCAAATTATAGTAATGCTTTTGTCGGTTTTTTATATCCTAAAATAACCGATAAGCATATTTTTAAGTTGATTAATTGAATGATTTCATGAAAAATAGATTGTTTTATTTACTGTCAGCCGGGTTGTTTTGGATGGCGTTTTTCTTTGTTTTCCGATTGCTGTTTGTATTGTATCAATGGGATTTGCTGGAGGGGCAGTCTTTTTTCGAAATAGCAAAGGCTTTCGTTTCCGGTGCACGTCACGACTTATCCTTAATGGGATATATTCTTCTTTTGAGCGGACTGATTTTGACTGTAACATTCTGGTTGCCGGCGAAAAAGTTAAAAGGTCTGTTTACCGTTATCTATTCGGTAGTTGGTCTTATTTTCATCATGATTTTGATTCCTAATTTGGAGTTGTATCGAAATTGGGGCTTTCATTTGGATGCAACAGTGTTAAGTTATCTGAAAACTCCAAAAGAAGCGATGGCTTCAACTACACTTTCAACACATCTACTGCTGTTTGTTCTGTTCATTCTTACATCAACAGCCTCATACATTTGTTTACGAAAGTTTGTAATTGTAAACCTTGAAAAGATCAAACCGATCAATTACAAATGGATTCCCGTTCTATTATTCATTACCGCTGGTATGATTATCCCGATAAGGGGAGGTTTTGGTATTGCTCCTATGAATGTTGGATTTGTATATTTCTCTCAAAGTACTTTTGCGAACCATGTAGCGGTAAATCCGGTATGGAACTTTTCTTACTCATTAAAGAAGATTGGAAAAGATGGGAAACAGTTTAAGTTCCTGAATGAAGATCAGTTGAAAAGTACGATTGCCGGCTTAAAATGCAATCCCAATTCTGAACGGCTGCAGGTGATTAAAGGCAAGAAACCTAATGTTGTTGTGGTAATGCTCGAGAGTTTTACCAGTAAGGCAATTGGTTCATTGGGAGGATATCAGGGAGCAACGCCTAATTTCGATGAATTGACCAAAGAAGGTGTTTTGTTTTCTAATTTTTATGCAATTGGCGATCGTTCAAAAATCGGAATTGTTGGATTGCTGAGCGGATACCCATCCTTGCCGCAGCGCAGTGTTATTTCCTATACCAAGAAAACTCAAAGCATTCCAAGTTTATGCCGGAAGTTTACGAAACAAAATTACTCTTCAGCATTCTATTATGGCGGCGATATTCGTTTTGCGAATATAAATTCATATCTCATGAATACCGGCTTTGATCGATTGGTTACCATGTTTGATTTTTCGGAGGATTTATACAATTCAAAATGGGGCGTGCATGATGAATATGTATTTGAAAGATTGCTAAAGGATATTAAATCGGAAACGAAGCCATTCTTTAAAGTATATTTCACCTTAAGCAGTCATGAGCCATTTGATGTTCCTATGGAAAAGGTGATTAAAGGAAACAGCGAAGATGAGCGGTTCTTAAATTCGGTTAATTATACCGATAAATGTTTGGGTAAATTCATTGCTGATTTCAAAAAAACAGAAGCCTGGGAGAATACAATACTGATATTGGTTGCCGATCATGGTACCAGATACATTGATAAAAGTGTACCAAGTGATTTTATAAAGTATCAGATACCCATGTTGTGGTTAGGTGGTGCTTTAAATCAAAAAAATCTTGTTGTTGACAAATTTGGATGTCAGCCGGATATGGCAAATACTCTCTTGTCTCAGTTAAATATAAATGCCGATGAGTTTATTTTTGGAAAAGATTTATTGGCCGCAAATCAGAAAGGATATGCCTATTTTGATTACAACAACGGTTTCGGTTACATCGACGAAAATGAAAGAAGTGTATTCGATTTAACTTCGAATAAATACATTCATGAAGAAGGTGAAAGTGCAGATAACAGAGAAAATTGGAAAGCCTTATTGCAGTATTTGAATGAGGATTTTCTGGCTAGATAGTAAGCCATACAGCAAACAAAAAAGCCGTTCAATTTGAACGGCTTTTTTTGTGTCTTATACCAGCTTAACTTTTGCCAACCGCCTGTTTCCGAAAGCTGTTTCCCAAAAAAAATTAAGGAAGAATTGGCCGTTGCTGAAAATCCTGCTTAAAATATCAGCTTGTCATGCTCTGACTATATACAAGCCGTTCTTGTCAGAGTATGAATTGATTTTAAAGGGACTATTTTATAAGATGAGTTTTGATCTGGATTTGGTATTTCGTATAGCTTGTTCCCCTAATGTTTCTATGTGTTGAATGTCTTTTAATGGATGATTAATTGACTTTTATTTCGCTTAAGCGGATAATTTGGAATTAATATTCGACCTGCATATTTGCATGTTAAATAAAGATGTATTAAGTTTAGGGGTGATCATAAAAATAATTAGTAGATAAGTAGGGGAGAAGGAGGATAAAGATTATTTGTAAGAGTTAAGAGGCGTGAGATGGATCAAATTAAGTAATTGGGATTACAATTCACTCACCTTGGTGAGATTTTATTCATAATTTAAATCAAATAACAATGGCAGGAAAATTAAATGATGCTATGTCCTCCGAAGTGCATATAAACAGTGCGCTTCGTCATTCCCGAAGATGCAAACAAACAAAAGGAGCCACTGAATTGGCTGGTGCAATTGATCCTTTTATCACCGATTTGGAAACAAAAAGCAGTGAAACCAAAAAGGAAAAGTTATTGCACGACAACACCTACGACGATTTGGTGTTTAACTCGGGTGGATTGGATGATCGGATCAGAACCATATCGGATACGGCCAAGCAATACGACAGAGAAAATCCTGGTCGCCCGGTTCATAAGCTATTATTTCCCAATGGAGGATATTCCACTATTCTTCGCTTTCCGATCACAAAAAAGGTAGATGCAGCAGAAGAAATACAAGAGCGCATCAAATCGTTGGGAGAAGAACATGTTTTGGCTGATCAATTGCCTCTTTTAAGCGAAGCCATAAGCAAAGTGCGAACTTCCATCGCTGCATTACAGCAGGCCAATACCAAAGTGCGGACGGCTGTTGCCAACGAAGAAGTGGCACAGGCCAACTTGCGCAGGCAATATGAATTCAATTACCTCGATGCCATAAAGATGTTTGGCAAAACTTTTGCCAACCGCCTGTTTCCGAAAGCTGTTTCCCGAAAAAAAATTAAGGAAGAATTGGCCGTTGCTGAAAATCCTGCTTAAAATATCAGCTTGTCATGCTCTGACTAAATACAAGCCGTTCTTATCAGTGTATGACTTGATTTTAAAAGGGACTATTTTATAAGATGAGTTTTGATCTTAATTTGGTATAAGCTCTCAGAAAAAAAGAAAAGTATGCCGTGTAAACTTGCATGGCATACTTTTCAAAAATAAAATACCTCTTGCAAGCTTTCATAGCATACTCTCAAAATTAAAAATGGCTCGTGCAGCATTACAAAGCCTATTTTAAAAATACAGAATGTACGATGTAGGCTTACATGTTATACTTTTCAAAATAAAAATAGTGTATTTAAGATAACATGGCATACTTTTCAAAACAAAAACAGGCTTTGTAAGCTTACATGCATAGCTTCACAAAACAAAAATGTGCTTTGTAAGCTTGCCGGTGGTGTTTGATAAAAAAAAAAGATTAATTATTAAAACAACTTAATGATGAAAAAATTATACTTGATACTAAGTCTCGTACTGTTTAGTTTTATTGCTAATGCTTCTATTACAGGTCAAGCAGAAGGTCTCTGTCCCAATGATAGTTATTGGTACAAATGCAATTATCAAAATGATGATTTATATGAATGGGTATGGACGGTTAAGGGAGGTACTATTAATAATGGTAGCACTTATTCAGATGCTTGGGTTTCATGGAATGATACCAATGAAGAACATTATGTAAGAGTAAGAACATATAGGATTGCGTACGATAATGATGGCAATAAGACTTTGCATGAAATAGGTGACAGTAAAAAGATAGTAAGAGTTATGTCGCTAAAAGATGTGCTTCCTGCGGGGTTCACAAAAGGCGACTTTAGCATTAATCCCGGTGATAATACTCCTGTTACATACACAATTCCACTTTTGTATTATCCTGAATGTTATGAAAATATTGAGAAACCAGTAAATGATTATGAATGGATAATTCCGGCTGGTTGGGAATACAACGGTACAATTAGCGATGGAACTACTCCAATAAAAACTCATAATATTAGTATTACAGTTATTCCAGATAATTGTACTGGAGGTAAAATAAAGGTTCGTGGTGTTCCTGAATGTACTGGCCAGTCTAAATCGGAATATAGATCAAAAACAATTATAAGAAGTGATAACAATATTGTAAGTTCCATCTCCACAACCGTATGTGGCAAACCAAAAGAAATTACTTTGAATATCGGAAGTGTTCCAAATGCAATATACCAATGGACAAAACCTGCAAGCTGGACTTGGACAAGTGGGACTAATTCAAATGTTGTTAAAGTAATGCCTGATGGTCTTTCAGGAGGAGCTATATCGGTTATTGTGAATGGTTGTATTAGTTTGAAAGAAAGTAAAACAATCACGCTAAAAGATTGGGATTCTATTGAACCTATACCAAAAATTACCGGAGCAAAAGTCCTATGTACTGGTGGAGGTACGTATTCATTGCAAAATGCATACTCTAATACAACAACAATTACATGGAGTGCAAGTCCTGCTTCCCTATTTTATGGCTCTATATCGGGAAGTGGTACCAGTGCTTTCCTTAAAGCAAAATCATCTACAGTGAGTGGGGCTGCAGAGATAAAATTTATATTGCGCAACCAATGTGGAGGTGTTCATGAAGTGAAATACGATGTATGGGTGGGGAAACCTGAACTTGATGGTAATATCTCAGGTAGTAGTTCTGTCAGCTGTAACAGTATGCATATCTACGATTACTTAGGAATGATTGAGGGTGAATCTTCAACACGTTGGGTAGTAGGTCTTCAATTTAATGATATCAGCAATTCGAATGGTTATCAGTTATTTGTTAGTCCTATTAATAACGGAGATGGATATGTGACATTTGTAGCCTCTAATAGCTGTGGAGAAGATATCTTGTGTAAGCCTGTTAGTGTTTCAGGTTGGGATTGTGAATATGGAGTTATCAATAGACCCTCTCGCTATTCTTGTGGAGGTAGCGGTGGAATGTATATGGCTATTTTTCCAAATCCGGCTAACGAATATACAGAACTCAACTTATATTCGAGCAACGAATTATCAGATGTTCAGAAGAACTCCAAATCTACAATTAGTATTCCATACAACGAGTTATCACAAAATATGGATGAGTATGAAATTCAAATTTGGCATGAAAGTAAAGGTCTGGTAAAACAGATGAAATCTTGTGATAAAAGATTACAAATTCGAACCAATAATCTTCCCGAGGGAACTTACTTTTTACTTGTATTTATAAACGGTGAAGTTCACAAACAACAATTGATAATTAAGCGATAACAGTATTTTTTGCAAATAAAAAGAGGCTGTCCATTATTTTGGACAGCCTCTTCTGTATGTAATTGTTTTCAATTCTTAATCAATAACTCCCGAGCCAATCAGTTCCCCTTCATCGTACCAGGCAGCAAATTGTCCTGAAACAACAGCTCTTTGTGGCTCATCAAAAAGTATGTACAAACCTTCATGTTTGAAGTAGATGGTTCCTTTTTGCAAAGGCTGCCGGTATCTAATTCTGATATCGTATCTTCTTTCGCATTCCTCAGTTGGCCTTAAATCTTCACGAATCCAATGCACTTCATTTTTAGGAATAAATAAAGCCTTGCGGGTTAGCAACGGATGTCCGTGTCCCATGCCAACGTACACAATGTTTTTCACCACATCGGTTCCAATCACAAATAATGGCTCTTTTTTTCCGCCAACATTAAGTCCTTTTCTCTGACCAACAGTAAAGAAATGGGCGCCGTTGTGTTCACCAACAACCGTTCCATGTTCCGGTTTAAATTGATAAGGAGCAGAAATAGCTGTCAAAGCTTCTGATTTTGGAATGATCTCATCAGCCTTATCTGGCATAATTTCAATGATCTGTCCCTTCATGGCTTTCAGCTTTTGCTGCAGGAAAACAGGCAGATCAACTTTCCCAACAAAGCAAATGCCCTGAGAATCTTTTTTCTCGGCAGAGGCCATTTTTTCACGACGGGCAATTTCCCGAACCTCAGGTTTTATAATGTGTCCGATAGGAAACATCGCTTTTGACAATTGTTCCTGCGATAACTGACAAAGGAAATAAGACTGATCTTTATTGTTATCAGCTCCGGCGATTAACCGATGAGTCTCTTTTCCATCCTTTATAATGGTTTCCTTTTGGCAGTAGTGTCCGGTAGCCACATAATCAGCTCCCAGTTCCAATGCTTTTTTCAGGAATACATCAAATTTTATTTCGCGATTACAAAGTACATCCGGATTGGGAGTACGCCCTTTTTCATATTCCGAGAACATGTAATCGATAACTTTTGCACGGTATTCCACACTTAAATCCACAAAATGAAATGGAATTCCCAATTTTTTAGCCACCATTTGAGCAAACAGTACATCTTCTTCAAATGGACATTCTTCGGATTTTAACCCAACCGTATCGTTCCAGTTCTGCATAAAAAGCGCTTCCACCTCATATCCCTGCTCAATTAGTAAATGCGCAGCAACACTGGAATCCACTCCACCCGACAATCCGATTACAACTTTTTTCTTCATTCGTAATTTCTCCTTCTTTTCAGAGAGCAAAAGTATTCAATTTTTGGCTTAGTGCCAATTGTGCCTGATGAATTGCCTGTAATTTAACGCCTAAATTTAGTTATGTATTTTTTTCTGATAAAAAAATAAATTAATTTCGATATCGTGTTATGTATGGGGTCTATTTTATAAATCCGCATTTATTTAGAATAATAAAAGTTAAAAAATATGAAAAAACTAAGCTTTACTTTACTGCTGATTTGTGCAGCTATATTTGTTTCCGCACAGGAAAAACAAGATACTTCTTATTGGAAAAAAGGCGGTCTTGCTGCAATTACATTTTCTCAAACATCTCTTACCAATTGGTCGGGAGGTGGTGATAATGCGATCTCAACGAATGCACAGCTAAATTTGTTTTCGAATTATAATAAAGGAAAAAACAGTTGGGAAAACACATTAAACCTTGAATACGGTATGGTTAAGCAAGGCGACCAAGGTATGCGGAAAAGTATCGATAAAATTGATTTTACAACCAAGTATGGTCACAAGAATGGTGGTGAATGGTATTACAGTGCTTTGTTGGATTTTAAAACACAATTTGCAAAGGGCTACAATTATTCAAATACTGAAGGAGAACCAGATGTGAAAGTATCTAATTTTTTGGCTCCGGCATACATTACTCTTTCTTTGGGTATGGATTACAAGCCAAGTGATGTGTTTTCGGCTTATTTATCTCCTGTTACTGGAAAAATGACGATTGTTAATGATGATGAATTATCTGCAGAAGGAGCTTTTGGTGTTGATCCGGGCGATAAATTCAGAGGAGAGTTTGGTGCGTTTACCAAGTTGGCTTTGAATAAGGATTTGGTTGAAAATGTAAATTTGAAGAGTACCTTGGGTTTATTTACAAATTATTCTCAAGACTTCGGAAATGTTGATGTTTTATGGGATGTGATGATTAATATGAAGGTGAATGATTTTTTAACAGCAACAGTTAATACTTCTTTGGTTTACGATGATGATGTAGAATATGTGAATAAGGATGGCGTAAACAAAGGTCCAAAAATTCAGTTCAAGGAAATTATTGGAATCGGATTGGCCTACAAATTTTAAGCTGAACTATTAATAGGGAGTACACTTCTTAAATGAGTAAAAAGCGGAAGAATCATTATTTGGATTCTTCCGCTTTTCTTATCGGCGAACTAATGATATGCCGGTTTTTTCTTCTACAAACTGAAAGTAATTGTACAGCTTGTAATTAATTTCGAAACCATAATCTTCCAAAGGATCATACTCTATATAATTGTCCATATTAGGATTCCCTAGCATGTATTGCTGATTCCACTCCAAAACGTAAATCTGATTCCAGTTTTTGTAATAGTTATTTGTATGTGCCGTTGCCATCATGTTTCTGGTTGTAAACCACGATTCAAATCCTGGATCTAAAATCAGTAATTCGTACTCTACACTATCCGTTACGGCAATTTCATTTTCGTTATCCTGAACAGGAACAGGAGTTTTGAATGCGGAATATGTTGAACACCCATAAACAATGCTAAGAATGAAAAATAAATAGATAATCTTTTTCATGACGAAACTAATTAAGAGATCAAACAGATCAAATCACAGTAATGAGAGAGTCAGTTATTTAGAGGATGTAATTGTTGTTACGTGTATGATAATTAATTTGTTACATTGTTTTGTGGGTGAAAAAAAAGGACAGGCTTTTAAACCTGTCCTTGAATATGCCAATTCGAAGTGAATTTATAATTTAATTAACTTTTTAGAGATAATTTCATCACCATCTTCAATAGAGATAAAATACATACCTGAAGGTAAATTTGAAATATCAATTGAATTACTTTCCTGATCAAGAATTAGAATTTGAATTGTTTTTCCTGTTAAGGAGCTTATTCTTACTTTTGATTGAATGTTGCCTTGAATGTAAAGGGTTACAAAATCCTTAGCGGGATTTGGATACAGCTTTAATTCTTCGATAGGAGGAGTTTCACTTAGCGGGTTGCCAAAGGCTAAGCCAGAAGATTTAGTTGCTGGGGCAGGAGCCGTGTTGCTTATGTCTATGGTATAATCCTCAACTTCTCCCTGACTAAATATCTCACATCCGGATTTCGCAGCTCTTCTGTGTCTTAGCATAACTCTCATCCTGGTTTTTCCAATTGCGGCATTCGCAGGAATTGTTATGTTGGAAGATGAAATTCCTGCACTGGCAGTATAGCCTGAAACTATTATTTCATTACTGGTAAACTCACCATCACGGTTAAAATCAATATATATTCTCCAGTTTGCAGTATAAGACCTCGATTTGTATCCTAGAGAGAAATTCAGAGTATAGCTGTTTCCTGGTTTTACACTTGCAGTCATATTGGTATAGTCGCCGTAACCACCGTCATCACCCGACGGATTATTCATATTCGCCAGCTCTACCAAATCGATGTATTCATAGCGGGTAGCTTGTCCGTAGGATTCACAATAATCGGGCGTGGTTGATTCGGCAAGTGTAGTGAATGATTGAATTGAAGTATAAGCACTTGATCCAGAACTGTTACTGGCAAGAACCTGATATTCGTAGGTTGTTTCGGCCATAGCAGTTGAATAGTCGAAACTTGTTGCCGATGTGGTGAAAAGTTCCCAGTCACCACCTTGTTCTCTTATTTGAAGATCGTAATTGTCTGCAAATTCGATGCTGTTCCAGCTTAAACTAAAGGAATTTGATGTAATATTCGATGCAGCTAATCCTGTTGGTATTTCCGGTACCGGAATCTGATTCGTTGTTAATGATTCAATACTGGAATAATCACCAGAGCCGATTTCATTATTCGATCGAACCCGAAATTCGTAGTTGGTTGAAGCCAGGGCAGAGGTGTAATTATATGTAGTTAAGCTTGTGTTGAAGCTTGACCATGTACCACCTGTTACACGAATATCAAGGTCGTAATCATCAGCATTGACAACAGCATCCCAACTAATTGTAAATGAGTTGTAGGTAATGTTTGAAGCCGCCAAATTAATTGGTGTTGCTGGTGCCGAAGGAGCAGCAAGAGTTGTTGCGGTTTCGATGTTTGAATAATCACTGGAACCAACAGAATTGTTTGCTCTCACTTGAAACTCGTAGTTTGTTTCAGCATTCAAACCGTTGTAATTATAGCTTGTTGTACTTAAGTTTATTGTACTCCATGTTCCTCCCGCAGGTCTTACATTTAAATCGTAATCAACAGCACCAGCAGTAACATCCCATGTAATGGTGAATGAATTATATGTAATGTCTGAGGCAGTCACATTTGCCGGAGCTGTGGGGGCAGTTGGCGCAGCCAAAGTAGTTGCAGATACCAAATTTGAATTAACACTTGAACCAATGGAATTATTTGCTCTCACCTGAAATTCATAAGTTGTTTCAGCATTAAGTCCGTTATAATCGTAATTTGGGTTGCTTAAATTTACCGTAGTCCACGTTCCGCCGACAGGTCTTACATCAAGATCGTAATTATCAGCATCTGTTACAGCATCCCAGCTAATGGAAAATGAATTATAAGTAATGTTCGATGCGGTAAGATTTGCAGGAGCCACAGGCACAGTTGGTGCAGCTTCGGTTACTACAGATGCAATTGCAGAATAACTGCTTGATCCTGCGTCATTATTCGCTCTCACTTGAAATTCGTAAGTAGTTTCGGCAACAGCTCCGGAATAATCATAGGTAATTTGTGATGTATTGATAGTTTGCCATGCACCGCCTTGTTCTCTTATTTGAACATCATAACTAACAGCACCACTAACGGCATTCCATCCAATAGTAAAGCTGGTTTGAGTTACGTTCGAGGCTGCTAAACCAGAAGGAACAGATGGTAAATTATCATCGGTAAGTGCCTTGTAGGCATTTAGTCTGCCACTGCCAAGTTTACCGGCGTAACTAGTATTTAAATCGTCAATGGGATCAGTATTGTCCACTAATTTAGTACGTAATTCGGCAGGAGTAATGTTTCCTGCATATTTTGAAACAACAAGAGCAGCAACACCTGATACATGCGGGCAAGCCATTGAAGTTCCCTGGAATACTCCGTAAGTGTCATTGGGAAAAGTACTAAGAACAGCCGTGGGGTCCTCATTAGTTGTTTCCAGTTCTCCACCGGGAGCTGCAATATCAACCCATGTTCCGTAATTGGAATAGTACGCTTTTACATCATTTTTATTGGTAGAAGCAACCGCAAGTACATTGCTGTAGTAGGCAGGATAGTATCTGCTCTGAGAGTTGTCATTACCGGCAGCAAAAATTACAATACCGCCGTTCATCGGAGCATTTGCACCACCTGCATTGGCAATAAAATAGTCAATACCATCAAGAACAGCCTGATCGTATTGATAAGGGGAAGTATAACTCCAACTGTTCTGCGAAATAACTGCTCCATTATCTGCCGCATAAGAGTATGCTTCAGCAAAACCACCGCTTGAGGCACTAAAAACATTACAAGACATTAATTTTACACCGTCATTGTTTCCGCTTCCGCCTGCAATACCACTAACTCCAATTCCGTTGTTGGATACAGCTGCAACTGTTCCGGCAACGTGAGTTCCGTGATCACCTACGTAAATGTCACCGGTATTGTCAGCAAAGTTATATCCGTAGATATCATCAACATATCCATTGTTATCATCATCGATACCATTGCCGGCAATTTCACCAGGGTTTATCCACATGTTTGCGGCTAAATCTTCATGGTCATAATCGACACCGCCATCTTCAATTGCTACAATAACGTTCGGATTTCCTGTCTCTACCTGCCAGGCATCCAGTAAACTGATATCCGCACCTGGAGTTCCATTGTTCTGGCCTGTATTTTCGTAATGCCACTGATCAACAAAACGGGGATCATTGGTTCCTGCCGGAAGAGCAGTTGGGACAGGAGTATTATTACGTTCAGGAAGTTTAACCCCTTCAATTTGTTTGGTAGCATTAATTCCTTCCGCCATCGAAATCTCAGCAACATTCTGATAAGATTTTATGAGTTGGGATACCGGAGTTGACGTATTAAATTCCACTTCGTACCAAAGGTGCAGGCCAAATTCTTTATGTTTAGCCTCAAATTTACCTGCATCACGAAACACACGACGCATTTTATTTGCCTTAAACTGTTGGTTTACTTTGTCAAGATTCGCGATGTTGGTGCGAACAAATTCTTCAGTACTTTTTGTTTTTGACTGACTTCTGTTTATAAGAAGTTGGTGTAACTCATTTACCTTTTTATCGGATTTGGGAGAGAATTTTATCCGGATAATTCCTTTGTATTTTCCATTATTGTCTATTTCCCGTTTTTGGGAATATCCAGAGGAAAGAATAAAAATACAACAAAGAAGAAGAGTAAAGATTTTTTTCATAACTATTGGATTATAGTGAATATTTTGATAATAAAGCAGAAGTTAGGAAAAATAAAAGACGATGTCAATAGTTATTTGTTATGATGAACGAACATATTGTTGTGTTTGCATGTAATTATATTTTTATGTTAGTTTTATCTCTGTAAGAGATAAAACTTTTGTTTTGCATATAAATTAGCATGTTTAAATTTTTACCCGATGTTTTTAATGTTGTTTTAAATTAAACTGTATTTGTTATTAGGTTAACTGTAAATAATATTGCATTTGTTTATTATTTAGAATTGCAAGATGGTTTGGAGTTAAATGATTATTTTATTTTTGCATTGCTTCCCACCTCATAATTATTATTGCTATTTTCGGAATAAATAAAGATTAAAATATGTCCGAACTTTCCATATATCGAGCTTCTGCAGGGTCAGGAAAGACCTATACGCTTACCAAAGAGTATCTAAATCTAGTTTTTGAAGATCCTTTAAATTATAAAAGTATTCTTGCTGTTACTTTCACCAACAAGGCTACAGATGAGATGAAGTCTCGAATTGTAAAAGAAATTTATCTTTTGTCACAATCTGATGATTCGCCTTATGCCATAGAATTAAAAGAAAAACACAATCTGAATTCTGTTGAATTGGTTTCCAGAGCAAAAGAAATTTTAAACAGACTTCTTCATGATTATTCCCGGTTTTCTGTCACTACTATTGATAGTTTTTTCCAGAAAGTGGTTCGTTCCTTTACCCGCGAAATTGGATTGCAAATGGGTTATAATATTGAACTGGACCAACGAAGGGTATTGAATGAGGCTGCTGATTTACTTTTTACTGATGTAGATAAGGATGGACAATTAAGATCATGGCTTACCGATTTTGCAGAATCGAAAATCAGAGAAGGAAAAAACTGGAATTTTAAACAGGAAATTTTAGACGTTGGGAATGAAGTTTTCAAAGAAGATTTTAAAAATTTCTCTGATAAATTAATTGACAAACTTTCGGATAAAAATTTCCTAAGTTCCTATCGTAAAATCTTAAAGGAGATAAAAGATGATTTTGAAGGGTTTTTCAACAAAATAGGAGACGAAACAAGGAAGGTTTTGGCTCAACATGCTTTGGATATTACTGAGTTTGCTTACGGGAAATCTGGTGTTGCAGGTTATTTGTCGGGTTTGGGAGCCGGAGGGAAAATGGAGCCGGGAATCAGAGCCAGGTCGGCTGTCGATACTCCAGAAAAATGGACAACAGGGAAAGCAAGTTCTTCAACGAAACAAGCTGTTGGAGAGGCTTGTAATGCTGGTTTGAATGATTTGTTGAAAAAGGCTGTTAATCATTACGATGAGCAGTCGATGTTGTATAAATCAACGGATAAAACCTTGAGTTATATTTATACTTTGGGCATATTAACAGACTTGTCAAAAAAAATACAGGAGTTTTCCGAAAGCGAAAACATCTTTCTACTTTCGGATGCGGGTCGTTTGCTCCGAAGCATCATTGGAGATAATGACACGCCTTTTATATATGAGAAAATTGGGAATGTTTACAAGCATTTCATGATTGATGAGTTTCAGGATACATCGTCGATGCAGTGGGAAAGTTTCAGACCATTGGTGACAAATTCTTTGGCCGAAGGGAATCACTCTCTGGTTGTTGGAGATGTAAAACAATCCATTTACAGATGGCGGAATGGTGATTGGAAAATCTTATCGGAACAATTGGATCAGGATTTTGAGGGTTTTGGTGTGAATGGCATGACGCTAAATTACAACTGGCGAAGCTCTAAAAATGTGATCAATTATAATAATTCGGTGTTTGCACTTGGAGCGCAGATTTTGCAGAACGAATACAATGCCTCTATTCCTGCTGACATTTCGGAAGGATTAGCAGAGGAGCAGGAGAAAATTACAGGAGCTTATCAGGACGTTTATCAGCACTTTCCGGAAAATAAAGACAAATTTCCTGGATACGTAAAAGCCCATTTTATTGAAAAAGAGACTGATTCAGATTGGGTTGAGAAGGTACTGGAAGATTTGCCGTTAAGAATTGAGCATTTTCAGGAAATGGGTTATCAGGCAAGAGATATTTCCATATTGGTTCGAAATGGAAAAGAAGGAGGCCTGATTGCTGATACTTTAATGGCGTATCGCGCAAGCGAAAATGCAAAAGAAGGAGTCAATTACGATGTGATCTCAAACGATTCACTCTATTTGAAGAACTCTTCAGTTATTAGTTTTCTGACTCATTTACTGACTTACTTTGTATATCCTGATAATAAAATAAATCTTGGCTTTTTAAAGCAGGAATATCAGGTTTACATTCAAAATCAGCAACAGGAAGATAAGGATAAATTGTACACAGTTTCTAAAGATGAAAATACATTTGAATCTGTTTTCCCCGATGAATTTACGGCCAATATTCCTGCTTTAAAAAGGCAGGCTTTGTATGATTTGGTTGAGAAATTAATTCATATTTTTAAATTGAATGAGCGTGCTCAGGATTTCCCTTTTTTAGAGGCTTTTCAGGATTTGGTTTTGGGATTTACAAAGACAGATGCTCCGGATTTGAATTCTTTTGTGGATTATTGGGCTGAACGAAAAGACAAGGAAGTGATTTCGGTTTCAGATCAACAGGATGCAATTCGAATCATGACGATTCACAAGTCGAAAGGTTTGGAGTTTAAGGTGGTGATTTTACCATTTTGCAATTGGGATCTGGACAATGCACGGCACACAAACATACTTTGGTGTCAGCCTAAAGTAGAAGGTTTTAATGTTTTGGATGTACTTCCTGTTCGATATAGCAGCAGTTTGAAGGAAACCATCTATTATCAGGAATATTTCACTGAAAAATTGCAGTCATACATTGATAATCTGAATCTTTTGTATGTTGCCCAAACCAGAGCCGAAGAGGTTTTTATCAGTTATTCACCACTTTCGGCCAAGAGAGATTTGAAAAATATTTCGGACTTACTTTTGTTCATCTTCGAAAACTCAGACAACTATTCTTCTGATTTTAATGGAAATAAAATTGTGTCTTTAGCTCAGAATTGGAACAAGGAAGGTAAATATTTCGAATTGGGTGAATTGAAAGTCAGAGTTTCCGAAGGACCTCAAAAAACAAAAGAGAAGAGGAGCGAGTATCCTGCTTCTTTACTCGATGACCGGTTAAAGTTACGGGCGCATTCGGCAGATTATTTTGATTTCTCGGAAGCAGAATCGGTTGAGACCTTTTCACCGGTAAGCAGAGGAAATATTCTGCATCAGCTGTTTCAACTGATAGAATACAAAGAGGATGTTAACAAAGCGGTGAGTCAATTGCAATTTGAAGGGAAACTGGATCAGATTCAAGCTCAGGAAGTTTCACTTTTTGCTAAAGAATTATTAAATGGCCCAATTGTGTCTGAATGGTTTTCGAAAGATTGGACGGTGGTTAACGAGAGAGATATTCTTTTGGGCAAAGGGGAAGTGCAGCGACCAGACAGAGTTATTTACAGAGGAAAAGAGGCAGTTGTTATCGATTTTAAGTTTGGTAAGAATAAGGAGAATATTCACAAAAAGCAGGTTTTAGCTTACAAGAAATTGATTCAACAACTTGGATTTGAAAAGGTGAAAGCATTTGTTCTCTATGGAAAACTGTCTGAAATAGAGGAAGTATAATTATTATTGCTTCCAAATTGAAATCCTGTTACCTTGCACAGTCAAAAAAAAATATCGATGAAAAATATTGTATTACTGATAAGCATTTTACTCCTACTTAATTCCTGTGATTTACTGACGGGGAAATCGAAAGAACAAGCAGATAGTAAGATGATTGAAACAAAGGACACTGTTAAGTCAAACGTGAAAAATGGAATCAAAAAGTATTATTTTGGGACTGGGGAATTGAAATCCTTCGTTGAGTACAAAGACAATAAAAAAGTTGGTGTCAGTAAAACCTTTTATAAAACGGGTGAAAAACAGTATGATATTCCCTATGTAGATGGGATGAAACACGGCGCTGTTTTATGGTATTATAAGGATGGAAAAGTTTATCGGGAAACCAATTACGAGAAAGGAAAAAAGAATGGATTTCAGAAGAAATTCTGGGAAAACGGGAAATTGAAATCTGAACTTTTATACAAAAATGATATGCTTAGTGTGGGCTTAAAAGAGTATGCCAAGACAGGGAAGGAGAAGTCGAAACCTTACATTAAAGTGGAGAAAATTAATCTTTTAAAAACAAAGGAGGAATATGTTCTTAAATTCCGGTTGAGCAATGGGCGGAATAAAGTACAATTTTATCAGGGTAAATTAATCGATGGGAAATTTTTGCCAATTGGTACCCGAGGTCTTGTTGAATTGAAAACCACTGCAGGAGTAGGCGAATTAAGAATTCCTATTTCTAAAGGTTTTAATATTGAAAAGAACATTTCTATTGTGGCAGTGGAAAAAACCACGTATCAAAATGATCGGCTTTTAAGTATTACAGTTCCTGTTTCCATTCGAAATCCTAACTAAAGATTAATTTTGTTATTGATATAAAGCTCTTTTAGGGGCTTTTTTTTGTTGAAATAAACACTGATTTTCCTCATAAGATAATGTTTGTAATTTGGTATATTTAAGGTGATATATCACACTAATACCAATTTAATTTCAAAATAGACTTTAATTAAAATGAATTAATTTTTAGCTGTATCGAGGCAAAAAAGTAAAGCACAGCCATGTTACGATGCGTCTTTTTTAACGAAGATATAGCTGAAAAGAAACATTTTATAAGGCATGTTTTGATGTTAATTTGGTATAAACTTACAAAACAGAAACTTATGACCAGGAGAACTATTGTTGCTATGCCCGGTGATGGAATAGGCAAAGTTGTACTTAACGAAACCATTAGGATCTTAAATTCTGCGGGATTTGAAGCAGACTACGTAGAAGGTGATATCGGCTGGGAATTTTGGTGTAAGGAAGGGAATCCTCTTCCTAAGCGGACGGTTGAACTGCTCAAAAAGCATAAAATAGGATTGTTTGGTGCCATAACGTCCAAACCAAAGGATGATGCAGCGAATGAATTGGCTCCGGCTTTGCAAAATAAAGGATTGGTGTACTCAAGTCCAATTGTAGGTTTGCGTCAGTACTTCAACCTCGATATCTGCATTCGTCCCTGCAAAACCTATAAAGGAAATCCGTTAAATTTTATCCGCAGAGGCAAAGGAGGGGCCATTGAAGAACCAATAGTTGATGTCGTAATTTTCAGACAGAACACAGAAGGTTTGTACGGCGGGGTAGAATGGTCAAATCCCGATAATATTGTTTATGCAGCACTAACTTCACATCCTAAATTTGTGAAGAATTTTGGCAGTGTGCCAAGGGAAGATTTATCCATTTCCACAAGAATTTTCACGAGAACCGGTACCACCAGAATTTTAATGGCAGCTTTCGAGTATGCCAAAAAGAATGGATATAAATCGGTTACGCTTTGCGAAAAACCAAATGTTATTCGCGAGACTTCAGGAATGATGTTTAAGCTGGCACAGGAAATTCAGAAGAAAAAATTCCCTGAAATTGAACTTTGGAATACAAACATTGATGCTCAAATGATGTGGTTGACCAAAAATCCTGAAAATTACGGAGTGATTGTCGCGGGGAATATGTTTGGAGATATTGTGTCTGATGGATTTGCCGGGCTTATTGGAGGTTTGGGATTTGCCTGCAGTGCACAAATGTCTGATGAAGGAATTGCTGTATTCGAGCCAACTCATGGTTCTGCTCCCAAATATGCCGGTTACTCGGTTTCCATAGTAAATCCTATTGCTATGGTAGAATCAGCTTGTATGATGTTGGAGTACTTGGAAGAAAAGGAAACAGCTGCAAGAATTAGAAAAGCGGTTGCTGAAGTAATTGAAGAAGGAAAGGTACAAACCTATGATATGATGAAGATGACAGGCAGTGCAGATGTGCTTGCTAATGGTGCTGCATCCACTCAGCAAATGGCAGATGTAATTATCGAAAAGTTAAAAACGAAATATTCCAACAATCCTGATTATGAATATGAGAAAAATAGTTAAGGAATTGTGGCCCGAACTCAATTGGATTGAAGATGAGGTGCTAAGAGAAAAAACGACTAAAGTATGGGAGATTGCTTTGGAAAGAAGTGTACTGTCCGCTGAAGATCTGCAACGAATTCCTTTTACGCTTTTATGTGGACCTGATCTTAAAGTGAGTTTTATGGATCACAAGCAATGCGTAGTTCATATAGCAAAAGAAAGCGGCGAAAAAATGAATTCCTTTTTTAAAGACGAGTTGCCTGTGGATATGGATGTTTTACTTTCCGGAGCCATACTTTGCGACGTAGGTAAGTTGTTGGAATATGTTTTGGATGAGGAAGGTAATGCAGTTCAGGGCACATATGGAAAATACATCCGTCATCCGTTTTCAGGGGTTTCATTGGCTGAGGAGTGTGGTATTCCACCCGAGGTTTGCCACATTATTGCAACCCATGCAGGAGAAGGAAATATGGTGAAAAGAAGCACCGAAGCTTACATTGTTCACCATGCCGACTTCATGACTTTTTTGCCTTTTAAAGAAAGATTAAAAGTGTAATGCCAATTTAATTTCAAAATAGACTTTAATTAAAATGAATTAATTTTTAGCTGTATCGAGGCAAAAAAGTAAAGCACAGCCAAGTTACGATGCATCTTTTTTAACGAAAATATAGCTGAAAAGAAACATTTTATAAGGCATGTTTTGATGTTAATTTGGTATAATTGTCTAAGAAATAAAATCATACAAATAAACTCCGGCCAACTAATTTGCCGGAGTTATTTTTTTAATATAGCTCCAACACTGCTTACAAAATCAGGTATTTGATCTTTCGAAGCCCATTGCAGTTCGTGTTGAAACAGATCGGTCATTATTTTGCTTACGTTAAAACCAAAGGCAACCAAATTGTAACGTATTTTTTCCGGGATATGACATTCTTTTCCCAAAGCAAGCCCGCAGGTAGAGCAAAGCTCACAACTATTTGCAGCAATCATTTTTCCATTCGCCGGCTCAATTTTGCGAAGATAGGTTTGCAGTTCTTCTTTAATGAAATTGTAAGAGTACAGGGCTTTGTCATCATTTTTTTCAAATTGATGAGGCGAGGTGTAAAATAAGTAAAGAGATACAATAGAATAATCTTTGGAATAATTTTCAAAAGTTGGACAGTTTGGTGGGCAAGTCCATTTTTGAGAATGATTTGGACAGCCGTTTTTGCAATAAATATTAAATTCTTTCGGATTTAGATAGGAAAGAATTTCGCTTGTTTTGAGGTCAAGTTGCTTGTAATGAATTGTGATTGTGTTGTTGTGAAATCGTTTCTCAAAGGTGCCTGTTTGGTAATTATTCATGTTTGATTTGTTTTAAGCCTTACAAATTTAATGGTTTTGATAACTTTTAGTTGGGTGGCTTGAAGGTTTATGAACAAAAAATTGAACAGTTTAATAATTCAGGTGTGCAAAGGATTGAAAAATGAGCTTTCAGCTTACAGTATTTTTGTATCTTCGTACCTTAAACTCAATCCAAAAACCTTATTTATGCTCTCATTTGATGCGATCGTTGTATTAATCGTGTTGGTTTTTATTCTAATATCATTCTATAAAGAATGGGTTGGGCCTGCTTTTACTTTCCTGATTGGAGTTGTTGTTCTTGGGATTTTTGGGATTCTTACTCCTTCAGAGATACTTGGTGGATTTGCTAATGATCAGGTTTTTGTCATTTTAATGCTCTTGTTGATTGGAGACATTATCAGGGATTTGGGTATTGTTGAAACCCTATTTGATAAGGTATTTCAAAAAGCCACTACTTATCGGCAATTCATGGCACGCATGATATTTCTGGTGGGAGCTTTTTCAGCTTTTTTAAATAATACACCTCTTGTTGCCGTTATGATGCCATATGTGCATAATTGGAGCAAGCGCAATAATATTTCTCCATCGAAATTATTAATTCCATTATCATACGCAGCTATATTAGGAGGATGTATAACTCTAATTGGTACATCCACAAACTTGATTGTCAATGGTATGGTTATCGATCAGAAAATTATACCTGCATTGGGTTCTCTTGATATGTTTAGTTTTGCATATGTCGGAATTCCAATGATGCTTATTGGGTCGATTTACCTTTTATTGGTAAGTAAGAAATGGTTGCCGGAGAAAGAGGATGTGTTGGGCGAATTTTCTGAAAATTCACGAAAGTATATTGTTGAAGCGCATGTCAAATCCAATTCCGGTTTAATTGGAAAATCAATTGAAGAGGCTGATTTAAGAAATTTGAAAGGTCTTTACCTTTTTCAGATCAACCGGGGTGATGTAAGAATTGCGGCAGTTTCGCATGAATACAGACTGGAAGAAGGCGATCGTTTATTATTTGCAGGAGATACAGAAACAATTGCTGACTTGGTGCTTCCCAATTCAGGATTAACGCTTCCTACGGTTGGGATGCTGACTCATAAAAAGCATATAGAGGTGGTTGAAATTGTAATTTCTCATAACTCAACTTTGATATCCAAAACAGTTAAAGAGGCTAATTTTAGAGGTCATTTTGATGCTGCAGTTATTGGTATTCATCGAAATGGAGGTCGGGTAAGTGGTAAAATCGGAGAAGTAAAACTTCGTGCCGGTGATGTATTATTGCTTTTAGGAGGAGACGATTTTGTTGATCGTTCTCATTTAGTTCAGGATTTCTATTTTATATCGAAAGTAAAAGAATTCAGAAAGCAGGAAGCTTATAAAATATGGTTGCTGCTTGGAGGAACTGTGTTGGCTGTTGTCTTGTCAGCACTAAAAATTGTGCCTTTGTTCATGACTTTAATTGTGATGATTATTGTTATTCTGGCTTTAAAAATTTCTAATCCTAAAGATATTGCATCGAGAGTTGATTTTAATCTGGCTTTAATTATTTCTCTTGCCTTGGCATTTGGCACAGCCATGATAAAATCCGGATTGGCGGAGATCATTGCGGACCTGTTAATTTCAGTCTTTATTCCGTTAGGAAGAGTCGGAGTTTTATTTGGAATTTATTTAATTACATCGGTACTTGCTGCCTATATAACCAATAAGGCTGCTGTTGCTATTGTATTTCCTATATCGCTTACAATAGCTTTAAGTCTTCATTTAAATCCGGAACCTTTTGTATTGGTTGTAGCATTTGCTGCAGCCGCAAATTTCATGACTCCAATTGGTTATCAAACCAACTTAATGGTATACGGACCAGGAGGATATACCTTTAAAGATTTCTTCAAAATAGGATTTCCTCTGACCATTATTTATATGCTGGTTACTGTATTGATACTGTCATACATCTATTTTTATTAATTGATAATTCCACAATCCTTAGGGATTGTTAAGCATAAAAACCTATGAATTTTAGTAAAAGAAAAGAACTTCTTTTTGCGGCGATAACTGCATCGTTAAAAGCTGGAAAAGAGATATTGGAAGTTTATAATTCCAAAGATTTTGAGATTCAAATTAAATCGGACAATAGTCCGTTAACAATTGCTGATCAAAGGGCGCATCAAGCTATTGTGTCGATATTGGATGAACTGGGTTTACCTGTTTTAAGTGAGGAGGGAGAGCATTTGGGTTTCGAAATTAGAAAAAACTGGGAATATTGTTGGATCGTTGATCCGCTCGATGGCACGAAAGAATTCATAAAAAGGAACGATGAATTTACTGTGAACATTGCTTTAATTGAAAATGGAACATCAATTGCGGGTGTTATTTATGTACCTGTTTATAAGCAATTGTATTTTTCCGATAAGGAATTGGGAGCATTTAGAATGGATGATATTGTGGATTGGTCTGGTGATTTAGATTCATTAGTCGTGCACTCCATAGCGCTGCCTCTTTCTCAGGATCGAAAGTCTATTCGGGTGGTGGGATCTCGTTCTCACATGAATCAGGAAACGAAAGATTTTATTTCGAAGCTGCAAGAGGAACATGATAATGTTGAGTTAATATCAAAGGGAAGCTCTTTAAAACTGTGTATGATTGCAGAAAGAGAGGCTGATGTTTACCCTCGGTATGCTCCTACAATGGAATGGGATATTGCTGCGGGACATGCAATTGTATCGGCTTCGGGAGGAAAGGTTTTGCATTTAAACTCCGATGATGAGATCTCATACAACAAGGAAGACCTTTTAAATTCTTGGTTCATCTGTAAAAGAGAATACTAAACAAACAATACATACAAACACAACAAATTTAGGAATGAAAAAATCAATACTTGCCATATTGTTTTGTCTGTTTATTGGCAGCTTAATGGCACAAACAAATAAAATTCCATTAAGTCATGCCGACTATGATCATTGGAAAAACCTTAAAAATCAACAGATATCTGCTAACGGAGAATGGATTACTTATGAAGTAAATCCTCAGAAAGGAGATGGATATCTTTACCTGTATCAGGTAAGTACGGGGAAGTTGGATTCTGTAGCCAGAGGATATCAGGCGATATTTTCGCCGGAAAGTGAAATTTTAAGTTTCAATATTAAAGCTCAGTTTGATACCATTCGACAAGCGAAGGTGAAGAAGATTGAAAAGAAGGATTTGCCAAAAGATTCGTTGGGGATATGGAATTTGAAGGAGAATAGCATTTTGCATTTTGCGGAATTGGAATCATTCAAAATACCTGAAGAGAAGGGTGAATGGATGGCCTTTTTATTGAAAATGCCTAAGGAAAAAAAGGATTCTTTGGCTAACGATTCAATTGAAAAACCTGAAACCAAAACTAAAGGTGAAAAGGACGCGAAGAACAAAGAGAAAATTGAAAAAGGAGAGCTCGTAATCTTAAATTTCCTGTCTGGAAAAGAGTATCGATACAAAGATGTTTCCGATTATGCCTTATCTGAAAATGGAAATGCTGTTACTTTTGTTCAGGTTGAAGGGGATAGTATTCAAACCTCGAAGGTGAATTGGTTTACCGCTAATAAGGAGCAGGTTAAAACTGTATTTGAACAAGAAGGAATTGCAAAGAAAACATCTTTAGCACCTAATGGTGATCAGCTTTCTTTTATTTTTTCTGCTGATACTCTCAAGAATAAAACTTTTGCTTTATACTATCAAAATATAAAACTTAATGAGCTAAAGGTTTTGATGGATACCTTAAGTAAGGATATTCAGAAAGATTGGACGGTAAGTGAGAATGGAGAAATATATTTCTCGAAAAATGGAGAGAAATTGTTTTTTGGAGTAGCTCCCAGACCGATTAATGAACCAAAAGACACTCTGCTTGACGAGGAAAAATATCATGTTGATGTATGGAACTGGAAAGATCCTTTGCTGCAGCCTCAACAGAAAGTACAAGCCGAAAAAGAGAAGAAAAGAACTTGGTTAGCTGTATATAATCCATTGGAAAATAAAGTTTTGCAATTGGGAAATGAAAATTTACCTGATGTGAAATTGTATGATGATGGAAATTCAAAATTGGCACTTGGATCTTCATCATTGCCGTATCAGCAATTAACTTCGTGGGATGATTGGTATTCCGATTACTATGTAATAGACACAAAAACGGGAAAGAAAGACATGGTGCTGGAAAAGAAAAATTCACGCGTGAATATTTCCCCTGCTCAGAAGTTCTTGATCTGGTTCGAGACTCAGGATAGTATTTGGTATTCGTATCAAATTGAGAATCGCAAAACGGTGGCATTAACAAAGAAGATAAAAGCTAATTTTTACGATGAAACTCATGATACTCCGAGTGATCCCAGTCCGTATGGAGTAGTGGGATGGACAAAAGGAGATGAGGAGGTAATTATTAGTGATCGATATGATTTTTGGAAGTTGGATCCGACAGGAGTGAAAAGTTCTGAAAATATTACCAATAGCTTTGGTCGTAGAAATAAGATTCGCTTTGATTACGTGAAATTGAATGAAGAGGAACTATTTATTGATTTGAAAAAGCCGGTTCTTTTGAGTGCATTTCATGAGTTCACAAAAAAATCGGGTTTTTACCGCTTACAGCAAGATGAAGAACCCGAAGAATTGGTTTTTGAGGATGCAGGTTTCAATAGTCCTCTGAAAGCGAAAAAAGCAAACCAATTGATATGGAAACGATCTACTTTTAAAGATTATCCAAATTTGTGGACTGGTAACATGAGGTTTACAAATCCAAAACAAGTATCGGATGCGAATCCACAGCAGAAAAATTACCTGTGGGGAGATGTTGAATTGGTGAAATGGACTTCGGGTGATGGCGAAGAATTGCAAGGTTTATTGTACAAGCCTGAAAATTTCGATCCAAATAAAAAATATCCAATGTTGGTTTATTTTTACGAGAGAAGTTCCGATGCATTGCATCGTCATCATGTACCGAAACCCAATTGGTCAATTATCAACCCTAGCTATTGTGTAAGTAATGATTACCTGATTTTCATGCCTGATATTACCTATCATAAAGTCGGCTATCCTGGCGAATGTGCATATAGTGCTGTTGTAACGGGAACTCTGAGCATGATGGATCGTTATTCTTTTATCGACAAGGAAAACATTGGCTTACAAGGGCAAAGCTGGGGCGGATATCAAATTGCTTATTTGGTAACAAGAACAAATTTATTCAAATGTGCAATGGCCGGGGCTCCCGTATCAAATATGACATCGGCTTATGGTGGAATTCGTTGGGGAACAGGTATGAGCAGAATGTTTCAGTACGAGCACACACAAAGTCGTATTGGAGGAACTCTTTGGAACAGCACATTGCAATACATTGAGAACTCGCCGATATTTTATGCACCAAAAATTGAAACTCCCTTACTAATGATGCACAATGATCATGATGGTGCAGTGCCTTGGTATCAGGGAATAGAATTGTTTGTAGCAATGCGCCGTTTGCAAAAACCTTGTTGGTTGTTATCCTATAACGATGAAGATCATAATCTAAAAAAGCGACCAAACAGAGTGGATTTATCCATCAGAACCATGCAGTTTTTTGATTTCTACTTAAAAGGAAAACCAGCTCCTGAATGGATGGTTGATGGGATTCCGGCTATTGAAAAAGGAATTATAGATGGTTACGATTTAAAGAAATAGATTTATTAAAATAGTTATAATGCGTTCTGAAAAGGACGCATTTTTTGTATTCTGATATTTCTATCAATTGAAACATGGAAAAACGCCTCGATTCCGGATGGAAAAGAGGCGTTCGAATTAGTGTTTGTAGGTGTGTTGTTGTGTGTTTGTTGTTGTTTTACTTCGGCTGTTAACCTATATTTTTAAGATCAACTATTTACAAAAAAAATCTGATGTTTGCATTCGTACTATTTGCTAGCAAAGTAAAGATGTTTCCATATTATTTCATATATTTCTTAAATAATTAAGTAATAATTATTGAGAATATGATTTTTAGACCTTTTTTTTACTAAAGGTGATTGTGCAAACGTTGTAAAAGAAGTAATTTTTTCTGATATGGAGAATTTAGATCAAACGGATAAAACAATTCTGAGAATACTTCAGAATGATTCAAAGAAGACAGCCAAGGAAATTGCGGCGATGCTAAATATTACGGTATCACCTGTTTACGAGAGAATTAGGAGGTTGGAGAATCAAGGCTTCATTAAAAAATATGTGGCTATTCTTGATAAAATGAGAATAGGAAAGGCAGTTACAGTAATGTGTCAGGTTTCCATGCGATATCATAATGAGGCTTTTATTGATGAATTCGAAGAACAAATTCAGGATTTACAAGAAGTTCAGGAATGTTATCATGCGGTTGGTCAGGTCGATTTTATTCTTAAAATTCATGTCGGAAGTCTGGAGGAATATCATGAATTTTTACGTTATAAACTTTCTAAAATTAAAAACATAGGAGTACTGAATAGTATATTTTTGATTAAGGAAATCAAACAAACATCTGAGTATTATATATAATAGGTACTGTTGGGCTAAAGAATTTATACTTATTTCTAATAAATTCCTGACGTTGTTTTAGTAACTTGTGATAAGCTAATTCGGTTTTATTAGGTAATATCTTAATTTATGACTGATAACAATCAACATATGTCCCATGATGCATTCGAAAGAATACTTTCCGAATATAAGGAAAGAATTGCTGAGTTGGAAAAGCAGGTTGGTAAATTGAAAAAGGAAAGAGATCATTACTCTAAAAGCCTTAAAAAAACAGATGCTGTTAATAGGGCTGACCTTCTTTATAATACTACAAATCAAGGAATAATAATTCGAGATAAGGAAGGGAAAATAATTTATACCAACCCTTCTGCATCAAGAATTTTAGGTGTTGAAAAGGAATTTTTACTCAATATTGAAAGTTTTGAACCAAGAATTAAGAACATCCTTGCAGATGGTTCTTTAATGACCGCGGAAACACATCCTGCAAAAATTGCCTTGATGACGGGTAAAGAGGTGACTAATTCAATACTTGGTGTATATAATCCTCAAAAGCAGGCGTACATCTGGATTAGTATTACTGCAACACCTTTAATGAATAAGGAGACTGGATTCAGTGAAGAAGTCTTTACCATATTTGAAGACATCACCGAAAGGTTAGCTGCAGAGAAACGTTTGAAAGAAAGCGAGGCAAAAGCAAAAGCCTTGCTGGAAACAATTCCTGATTTAATTTTAAGAATATCAAGGGATGGAAAGGTGATAGATCTCCATGGTGAGGAGAAAGGTTTATTCCGAAATGAAGAATCAATTGTTGGTTTGGATATCCGAAAAGTATTTGAGGAGAATTTGACTAATGAGTTTATGCATTCTTTGGAGGCTGCTTTAGATACCGGAAAGGTACAGGTTTTTGATTATCGGCTTAGAATTGAAGAAAGAGGCGTTTGTTATTTTGAGTTCAGAATCAGCAGCAGTGGAGATAGAGAAATTACCGCAATTGTAAGGAATATTACAGAGCAAAAAAAAATGCAGCGTAAATCCATCGAGGCCACCAGAAGGTTATCTACTTTAATGGGTAATCTTACGGGTATGGTTTATAGATGTTTGGCAGATGAGTTCTGGACCATGTTATACGTTAGTCAGGGAGGCTTAAACTTAACTGGTTATGCGCCCGAAGAACTTAATTATAATTCACATGTTGCCTACAATGATATAATACATCCTGAAGATCGGGATTTTGTTGCACAAGTTGTAAATGAAGCAAGCTCAAAAAATAAAAGATTTACAATTGAGTATAGAATCATTAGTAAAGGCGGGATACTTAAATGGGTGTTTGAGCAGGGAATTGCTATAAAGGATAAAAATAATAAACCTTTATTTATTGAAGGCTATATTGCTGATATTACCGATAGAAAGATTGCTGAGCAGAATTTAATACAAAGTGAAAACAAGTTTAGAATACTCTTTAATTCTTTAAACGATGCTGTTTTTGTTCATCCATGGCATGAATCTAAATTTCAAAAATTTGTTGAGGTTAATGACGCCGCTATTAAGCGTTATGGTTATTCCCGGGAGGAGTTTTATCAGCTTACTCCTGAAAATTTAAGCGTAAAAGGCGAAAAGTTGGACAAGGGGATGAATACCATAAGAGAGACTTTGGGAAAAAAAGGAAAAGTCTCTTTTGAAACGAATCATCTAACCAAATCGGGTGAAATTATTCCAGTTGTGATTAATTCTAATTTAATTGATTTAGATGGGATCAGATTCGTTCAATCTATTGTTCGGGATGTTGGTTATCGGAAGATATCAGAGGCCCGGTTAAAACATAAAACGGAAATAGAAAAATTGCTGATTGATATTTCTGCCGATTTTATTGGTTCATCTTTAAGTGATGTAGATCAGTTAATTGACCGTGCATTAAAGAACATAGGTGAATTTACGAATACAGATAGAAGTTATGTGTTTTTGTTTGAGGAAAATAGAATTACATTGAGTAATACTAATGAGTGGTGTCGGGATGGTGTTGTTTCCAAGAAAGATATTTCTCAGAATTTGGCTGTTGAAAATTTCGATTGGTGGATTGAGAAGTTTAATCAACGGGAACACCTTTATCTTCCTCTATCTAAACTTTCATTAAAATCGATTCAGAAAAAGATTGGGAATTTTCATTCCGATCTTAAATCACTGTTAGTTCTTCCAATATTATCCCATGAGTCCTTATTAGGTTTTGTGGGCTTCGATTCCGTTTTTCATGATAAAGAATGGGATTCGGAAGACATCAATTTACTCTATACCTTCGCTGATGTGCTGGCTGGTGTAATCAGCCGGAAAAAATTTGAGCAGAAACTCATATTTGCAAAAGAAAAGGCTGAGGAAAGTGACCAATTAAAATCTACATTTTTGGCATCTATGTCTCATGAATTAAGAACCCCTTTAAATGCTATCATAGGATTTAGTGGATTGGTAAACTCTAAGTCTTCTATTGATAAAATAGTAAAACGCAATGAAATCATAAAATCAAGTGGACAACATTTGTTGAAAATAATCGAATCGATATTTGATGTATCGCTTCTTCAGGCGAAAGAAGCTAAAGTTAAAAAAGAGGATTTTTCTCTGTCTGAGTTGTTCTTAACATTACAGCAATATGTAAAATCAGAGATAAATAAGAGCAATAAGTTTAATTTAACAGCGCGGTTAAAATGTATTCCCGATGATGATAGTCTGTATTTGTATTCGGATAAAACGAAATTGATACAATTGATAACTAATCTTTTGAATAACGCAATAAAGTATACACAATCAGGAATAATTACATATGGATATCAGATTGAAGGATCGGATATTACCTTTTATGTGTCAGATACTGGAATTGGTATTTTACCGGAGCACACAAAAATTATTTTTGATATATTCAGACAGATTGACGAAACTGCTGTGGGCATGCAGTCAGGTGTAGGTTTAGGATTGGCAATTTGCAAGGAAATTTCGAACTTGTTGGATGGAGAATTATGGCTTACCTCAGAAAAGGATAAGGGAACAACTTTTTATTTTAGATTAAGAAATGCGGTTCATTCACAAATTGGAAAAATTACAAGCTTCGAAACCGGACTTGTACCACCTTTATTGAAAAATGAAACGATTCTTATTGTTGAAGATATTGAAATTAATTATCATCTGTTAGAGGAAATTTTAACACCCACTTCTGCCAAAGTGATCTGGGCAAAAAATGGAATGGAGGCTGTAAAAATTATAGAAGATAAAACAGATGTTGATTTAATATTGATGGACGTTAAAATGCCTGTCATGGATGGGTATAGGGCATCAAAGCGGATATTAAAGATGAACCCAAATATTCCGATAATTGCTCAAACTGCATATGCTTTGAAAGAAGATAGAGAGAAGATGATCAAGAAAGGTTTTAAAGGATACATATCAAAACCAATCGATAAAGATGTCCTATATAAGCTTTTGTATGAGTTTCTTCAGCCTGGGATGATGTCGGAGAAGAAAAAATAAAGAGCAGACTTTTAAAGCCTGCTCTTTTTAGATTATACAGTCCGCTATTTAGCTGCAATGCATTGAGTGTCAATATTTAGTTTTGGCTCGAAAAGATTTGCTATTTTTTCCCATCGTACCATTTTAAAGTTCTGGGCAATTGATTTTTCATCCTTTTTATTAAACCCATCCTGAACAACAAACATCCCTGCCGGGAATTTTTCTCCGAGATTTAGATTAATGGCCTCAACACCGTCTGTTTCTTCTGCACCATCAATCACCCCGTCACCAATTCTAAAACTTCCTAAATAGTTGTGAGGTGCTTTTCTTTCAAATACAGCATAAGAATAGTTTCCCTGACTGGAGGCAATTAAGTATCCGGATCCATTCGATTGTTTGTAAATGCACAAACCTTCGATATCTTCATAAATGTTTTCATTTTTATCTACCGTACTCTGGGAAAGAAGCTCAAATCCTTTTGTACTGTTTGGATCTATTGATATTTTCCAAATTCCTTTGGCTTCCTCTCCTATAAAAAGTATACCAGCCTCGTCGTCGGAAACCATTCCTTCTGTTTTACTGGCAAGTTTTAGTCGTCGAACCAATTTCGCGGAAATCTTTTTGCCTTCCGGCACGATTTCCCATTGTTCAATATTTCCAAAAGTGCTGTTCACAAAGGCGTAAAGTTGATCCTGATTTTTAGACAGGCAAAAACCATAAACTTCATCTTTCATTTCAACAGGAATGGCATTTTCAAATTGATGTAAACTGCCGTCTTTTTCGATGCTGTAGAAATCCAGAGTGTTTGAGCTTCGGTTTGAACAGGCTGCAATGTCAATTAAACCCTGCCCAGTTTTAATATTTTGACGGATGTCAACATTATTCATATTACCATCTGCATAGTAAAATAGTTCATTGCCATCTAAATCATATACAGCTAAACCGCCTTTTTTATCTGTACCTATAATTCTGCTTTGTTCCGGAGAGTCAGGGTTTACCCATATTGCAGGATCATCAGCAGCATCTTCAGTTGCCAATCTATTTTTCAGTGCATCCGTTTCGCCGTCTGCTTCAGTAACTTTTTCAATCAGTAAAGAAGCTTTTCTCGAACCTTCGCTTGAGCGATCGCATGAACAGGCAATTAGGAGCGATGCAGTTATTCCTAGTAGAATTATTGTATTTGGTCTTTTATGCATAATAAAATTTGTTTTTGCTTAGAAATTCATTTTTAAACCAATATTCGCTTTAGCGCCGTAGTATTCAGCTTGCTTGGTGTGACTCTTGTCTCCTTGGTAGTAGCGTAAAGGTTCGTTTAAGATGTTGTTTACCGATGCGAAAATGCTGAAATTGGAATTGATGTTGTAGCCAGCGCTTACATCCATATGTGTTACTTTATCATAGTAGCTGTCGTAAAATGCAGATTCTCCCCACTCATCAATAAAATCATCAGCATATTGCAATGATACACGTACATTTAGTTTTTTACCTTCGTAAAATAAAGATAAATTAACGTTGTTTTCTGGTGTTCCTACTATCGATAAATCTTCATTTTCTCTACCCGAAATGTTCACGTTTTTCATTTTTGAATGAGTGTAGGTATAGTTGGCATAAAATCCCATATCACTTAAGAAACCAGGTAGAAAATCCAATTGTCTTTGAAAAGCAAACTCAAAACCATAAAGGTCAGCATCACCAACATTAATAGGTTGGTAAAATTTGTCCCAGGTCTTCCCACTGTAGCTGAAATCTCTGTGTTCAATGGTGTTCGAAATATCACTTAACGATTTGTAAAAGAAACCGCCGGAAAGTAATCCAACATTTGAGTAGTAATGCTCAGCCATTACATCAAAGTTCATTGAGTTGGTTGGATCCAGTTTAGGATTCCCTATTTCAATTTCATTATCTTCCTGTTTAATTTTGCTGTGCGGAACCAAATCGTAGTATTTCGGGCGTGAAATAGAGTTTGTCCAGGCTAGTTTTAGTTTAGTATTCTCGGATAGCGACAATTTTGCAATTACACTGGGAAGAATGTTGGTATAGTCGTTCTTTTCTTTTGCAGTAGTGCTAATCGTTGGATCGCCGTCAGCAGGGATATCCAAAATTCTACCGGAATATTTTAATTTTGTTTGTTCTGCACGAAGACCAAAAATCATTTTAAGTTTTTTTCCAAAATCCTGATCCAAACGAACATATCCGGCGTAAACATCTTCTTTTGCTTCAAAGTTACCGGCTTCTTCTTCAACATTTCGGGTTTTGTTATACTGATTATCGAAATTTAATCCTCCAAGAAATTGTTTGGATACAAAGTGTCCGGCAGCATAATCTCCGGCCATAAAATCACTTTTACTGGCATCATATTGATTATTTAAGGCATTACTTATAAAGCCGTTTTCATCATTTGGCTCAATATCATTAAAGCTGTTGTCTCTGTTTTTCTCTTTGCTTTTTAATCTGAAACCAGTTTGAAGAGAGTTCTTGTTTTTTCCGCTGAGGATTGGAAATTTGATATCAACTTTTAAATTTTTATCAATATCCTCTGTGTATTGAAATTGTTCTGTAAGTTCTTTTAAACCAAATTCGCTGCTTAAATCTGCTGATTGAGGATCGTTTACTGAAAATGCTGGTTTTTTTGTAAGAGATAAATTAGGTGTAATCGCAACTTTTTTAGCTCGTAAAGTAACGTAACGTTCATTGGGGCGATCTTCAGAAGCCTTGGAATAACTACCTTTCCAATCAATTTCGATAGCTCCAAAGTGGTGTTCTCCATTTAAAGCAAAGTTCATTGTCTGCTGATCTTCCAGTCTGCGGTTCTTGTTGGTTCCCCCTTTGGTTTGGCGACGAACTTCGCTAATCCAACTTCCATCTTCTTTTTGCTCAATGTCTTTGTACTGTAAACGAAAACGGTTCTCCCAGTCTTTTCTGTGATTATAAATGGCTTTGAATTCGATTTTATGATTTGGGTTAAAATTGTAATCAAAAGAAGAAGAATAACTTTGGCGAATCCGCTGAACGTAATAGGTTCTAATCTGAAAATCGGATGCGTAAATGGCTCCCTTGTCATCCTTTTCCCACTCAGTTTCAATATTGTCCGATCCCAATTGATTGTCCTGGTATGAGGCAGAGAATACCATACCAAGATTTGATTGTGTTCCTGTTTTAAAACGGTTGCCATATAGAGCTGAAAGAATTAATTGAGGATCATCACTTAAAAAATTGTATCCGGTTCCAACACGTGCAGAAATTTGTTGTTTAAAAGGATTCGAGCGGGTGATAAGGTTTACAGAACCACCGATTGCATCAGCTTCCATATCCGGAGTTATCACTTTGTTTACCTCAACAGTTTGAATCATATCCGAAGGAACAAGGTCAAGCTGTACCGATCGAATTCCAGCTTCGGCAGAAGGGATACGTTCGCCATTAATGGTAACTGAATTGTATTCTGAAGCAGTACCGCGAATGTGACCAAACCGGGCTTCTCCTTGATCGTACTCCACGTTAATACCTGGTATTCTTTTTAGGGCATCCCCTATATTATTATCAGGAAACTGCCCAACCTGATCCGAAGAAACTATATTGGTAATGTTTACGTTGCTTTTTTGCTGATTCAAAGCACGTGATTGTTCTTTTAGGAGTCCTTGAATCACAACTTCCTGCAATGCTACACCTTCCGAAAGACTAAAGTTTTCGGTTAGGGTAGTTGATTCTTCAAATACTATTTTTTTCTCAACACTTTCATAACCAATGTACGAAATCTTAAGAGTGTATTCTCCCGGGATGATATTGTTGATGCGATAAACTCCGTTATTGTCTGATGCAACACCTTGGTTTGTCTCTTTTAATACTAATGTTGCCCCTGGTAATGGGTAGTCTTCAGAATCGATAACACGACCGGTTATTGTTGCTGTTCTTTTTACGTTAATTGCATTGTTTTCGGCAATAGTGCTTGTGACCGAAAATAAGAATACAACAAAGAGATTTAAAGTAATAAATAATGTTTTCATTTTAAAGATTTTAATTTATTGATGAGCTTATTAGATATTTTTCCATAGATTTTTAAACACTCAAAACTAGGTTTTGATTTACGGGTAAGGATTAGCTTAGTATAATTATTTTGTAAACTTATTGTAAAATGAAAAATACATTCATTAAGAGAATGTTATCAATTTGGAGGTTTTTAACTGCTCGATAGGAGCGGGAGAATTGTTGGTGTTAATTCTAATTTTGAGAATTCATTTATTTTGAACAGATTTGTTATGTTCTAATATTAATTATATCGTGAAATATTTATTTTATTCCAGTTTATTTTCATTTCTATTTTTAGGGGCGTGTCGTTCCAACAAATCAATTAATGAACAATTGAAAGTTTCTAATGCTTCAATTGTTTATCAGCCCGTTTTGGTTTCTGATTCTCTGTCGGTTAAGGTAAATGAGCAGTCGGGCTTGATGTGGTACAATAATTTGTTTTGGATAAACAATGATAGTGATTGTGAACCAGTGTTATATGCCTACAATAGGGATGGAGTAATTAAAAAAGAGTTTGAAATCACTAATGCTAAAAACATTGATTGGGAAGACTTAGCTGCAGATCAGAACTACATTTATATTGGGGATTTTGGTAATAACTTTGGTAATCGTAAAGATTTGCGTGTATTAAGACTAAAAAAAGAAGATCTGGGAACTTCTGAATTGTCAAAAGCCGAAGCTGATGTGATTGGAATTGAATGGGCTGATCAAGAGGATTTTACCAGACACTTACAAAAACATGATTTCGACTGCGAAGCTTTTTTATCATATGGTGATTCTCTTTTCTTTTTCACAAAAAACTGGGCCAATTACAAAACCAGATTGTATTCGGCATCTAAAAATATTGAAGCTCAGAAATTAAAGGTAAAGGCTGAATTTAATGTAAATATGTTGGTTACTGGTGCTGATGTCAGTTCAGATGGAAAGTTGTTGGCGTTGGTAGGCTATAAAGATTATTTAAGTTATATAATCTTATTTTATGAATTTGAAGGCACTAACTTTTTTGGAGGGAAAAGTTTACGCATAGATCTAAGTCCTCTTGGTGGAGCACAAACCGAAGGTATTGTTTTTGGTGAAAACGACTCTTTGTATATCTCTACAGAGCAAACTAAATTACCCCAATCAATTTATAAAGTGGAGTACGAGCAGTGGATGAAAAACTAAAATGACCAAAGTTATTACCTTGATCATTTTATATTTTATTGTTTGTAAAACAATTATTCCATTCTAAAGTAACGGTCGCAAACAGGATAGTCCACCTGATTGTTAATATTTTGCAGATAAGAAATCACAGTTTCTGCATCTGTCATGTTTTGAACTTGACCAGATTCAGGGAAGTATTTGTCATATACTGCCGGAACGTAATCGTTTAGTCCAAGTTTTAGTATTGTGTCATCAGATAATCTTTGCCCTTGCATATTTCTTATTTCAATTTCTTGATCAGCCTGTTGAATCTGAATTCCTGAATAGTAAAATCCTGATCCGCTTCCTGCCAGGAATTTTTTAATGTCAAGAACTGTCATTTCATAAATAACTGTTCCGTTGCTAAAAGGAGTAATTTCGTAAATTTCTCTTTTGGTGATATCGCCTTCGTTTAAGTTTGACCGAATTCCGCCAGTATTCTGAAAACAAACATCAACACCCATTTGAATTCGTAATGCATCTGTATAAAAACAGCCAACCATACTAGTATTATGATCTCTTTTTGAAACCCCGATTACTTCTGTTAAATAGTCTTGATTGTTGTATCCATCAATTGTTGTTTTTAATTCAGAATCATATTCCTGATATGTGTTTAAATTAATAAGTTCATCGGTAATTGATTCTATTTTTTTGTTGACAATGGTAACTGATATCTTTTCAAGATAATTTAGATTGCTGCCAGCCTGATAAATAGGTATCCCATTTACTTTAGTGTTAATTTTATCGTGACTATGTCCTCCAATAATTAAATCAAAATAGGGAAAGTTGTTGGCTAGCTGAACATCTCCTAATATTTGGTCATTGCCATTGTATCCTAAGTGACTAAGAGCAATATATATATCTGACTCCTCCTCATTTTTAACGTTTGAATAAAGAGAAACAATGTCTTCAGGCCGGTCGAAATGAAATTGTTTAACTCTCCATGGATGAGTTGATGGGATTGTTGCATCTTTTTTTCCATTGGTTTCAATTAAACCCAGAAAAGTTATTTTGATATTTTCCTTGGTAATGGTTTTGTATTCAAATGGCTCAGGAATATCTGTAGTTCCCTTGTCTACATTTGCACAAACCCAGTAAAAATTGGACTGTTCCATTCTGTCTTTTAGAATTTCGGGCCCGTAATCAAACTCGTGATTCCCCAAAACGGCAACATCAAACCCAATTTTATTCATCACATCAATCATTGGATATCCTTTTTCAGGATGATTGTCAACAGTGGGATTTCCTGAAAACAGATCACCACCGGAAACTACGATCACATTGGTTGATTCTCTCTCTTTGTCAACGATTTGTTTAATTTTTGAGAAATTATCCAATTGACCGTGCGCATCATTTATACAAAAAACGGTCAATTCCTTTGGCGTAAAGTCAGTAGGATTATCTGGCGAATTACTGTCTTTGGAACAAGATGCAAAAGCGAGAATAAGCAGGTAGAGAAATAAGAATTTAATGTTTTTCATTGTGTGATTTGATCTGTAAGTATAATTGTGTGTTATTTTTTGTAAGATTAAAGAAAAATTTAAACTAATCATAATGATTTAGTCTTTAAAGAATATATTTAAAAGCATTTTTTCTAAACGAGAATCAGTTTAAATAATATTCCTATTTGATTTTGAAATCCTTAAAAAGCGTGTAATTTTGTAGCCCAGTTTACTGAACAACCAAAAATTAGGATTTTATCATTGGTTAAGAAGAACGATTTGAAAGACAAGTACAAAGAAATATTCGATAAAGGAACAGATTTACCTCTGGTTGAGGATTTCTATACCATACAAGGTGAAGGATATCACACCGGAAAGCCAGCTTATTTTATTCGCATTGGAGGATGTGATATCGGTTGCCGGTGGTGCGACAGTAAGATTTCATGGAATCCGGCAGAACATCGCCTTATTTCTGTTGAAGAAGTCGTTCGAAAAGCTGTTGAATCGCCTGCTAAAGCAGTTGTTGTTACAGGAGGAGAGCCTTCGCTGTACAACTTGGAGCCGCTGTGTACTGAATTAAAAAAGCACAATATTGAAAATTTCCTGGAAACTTCCGGAGCATATGAGATAAGTGGAGAGTGGGATTGGATTTGTTTGTCGCCAAAGCGAAATAAATTGCCTGTACCATCTTCTTATGAAAAAGCAAATGAGCTGAAAGTTATCATTTTCGATTTGGAAAAAGATTTTGAATGGGCTGAGGAGTTATCAAAAAATGTAGGAGATGATTGTTTGTTGTATTTGCAGTCGGAGTGGAGTCAGTATGTTCACAATGTAAAACCAATTGTAGAATATGTAAAGAACAATCCAAAATGGAACATTTCCTTGCAGTCGCATAAGTTTATGAGAATACCGTAACGGGCAATATAGAGGATATTGAAAAAGCTGAATCAACAATTGATTCAGCTTTTTTAGTTTTGATAAAGAAATACAATTCGAAAAGTTAATTGAATTATCTTTTCTTGACTACTATTAGCATAGGACAATAAAATAGAAAAAGGCAGTCAGAAAATCTGACTGCCTTTTTACCAGCTTCCAAAGAAGCTTCACTTTGGGTTAGTGTGGTTATGTGGTTAGAACGAAACTCCAAATACAAGGAATAGATTTTCTGCCATTGGGTTAGCGATAACAGAAGCTGATACTGGTAAAGAGAATTTATCGGTAATTGCAATTTCTTTTGATGCAGTGAATCCCATGTTTACAAAACCTGCAGTATCTCCGTAAAAACCTGACTCACCTTTCGATTCGTCGGCATCTATTGGAGTAAAACCTGCAAATAAATCAATAGCTACTTCTTTATATTTAAAGCCATAGCCCAATTCAATATAAAGTGAGTTTTGCTGATCACCATTTGTATCTTGGTCAGCACCCCAGAAATTCATGGCAGCTAATATGCTAATTGGAAATCCGTCACTCCCGTTAAAAGCTAAAGTAGCTTCCATGATATGTCCGGTAGATGCTTTTTTGTAATCAAAATAACTGTTGTTAACAGCAATTCCATCGGTTGGGAAAAAATAGTCAGTAACAGTAGCAGTGAATAGATCGTCTGCAAAAGTGTAGGATGCATAAAGATCGGCTTCGGCTCCGTCAGCACCATTCTGTGCGTAAGATCCCCAGGCACCAAGAGCAAACCCGCCGTTGCTGTATTCAACAGAAGGCTGGATTACGGGGCCTGTTGAAAATTGAGTTCCTCTCCAAACATATCTGTTCATTAAATCCGCTCCAAACGAAATTTCTCCGTTTCCTGATCCTTCCTGTGCAAACAGGCTTCCTGTTACTACAAGAGTACCTATAAGTAATGCGAAAAATTTTCTTGCTTTCAACATAGTAGTAGATTTTAGATTAATAAATGTGGTAAATAGTTAATATGAATAAAATGTGGTTTCTAATTGTTTTATGAATTTTGCTAACCCACCCCCTCTTTTGAAGGGGGTGGTGTTGGCTTGAATCAACTAATTTCTATCCTAACCCTATTATGATGGGGTTTCGATTTCAAAAGTATGAAAAAAAATTACAATTACTATTTTAAAAGGGGGTGTTTGTTGAAAAAAATGCAATTTTTTCAATGCAAAGGTTTTAAATGAGGGGGTGCTGTTGAAAAAAAGTATTTTAATCAATTGTGGGGTGTTTTTAGGATTAAAATTGATTAGCTGTTGATGATGTTCAGGGGAATGGGTTAATTAAGTTTGTGCTTGTGGAACTTTTATTTTGGGTTTGTTTTGGTGCAGGACTAAAATTGAAGTTTAGGAGAGCCTTATTTTTTATTGATTATAAATTATGATGTTTTAGCAGGAATCTTTATTGTGTCTTGTTAAAAATCAAGATATTCGTATAGTGAAACTATATTCAATAAATAGAAACAATGGAAAAATCGATTAAAGGAACTCAAACTGAAAAGAACTTATTGAAAGCTTTTGCTGGAGAATCTCAGGCAAGAAGCAGATATACTTATTTTGCAAAGCAAGCTAAGAAGGAAGGGTATGAGCAGATTGCTGCTTTGTTTTTGGAAACAGCAGAGCAGGAAATGCAGCATGCAAAACGATTCTTTAGCTTTTTAGAAGGAGGAGATGTAGAGATTACAGCTTCTTATCCTGCAGGAAAAGTGGGAACTACAGCTGAAAATCTAAAGGCTGCTGCAAATGGGGAAAATGAAGAATATACAGAGTTGTATCCAGAATTTGCTCGTATTGCAGAAGAGGAAGGTTTCAAGAAAGTAGCTTCTGCTTTTAAATTGATTGCCAAGGTTGAGCAGGTGCATGAAGAGAGATATTTGAAACTATTGGCTAATTTGGAAGAGAATTCTGTTTTCGAAAAAGAAGAAAATGAAAAGTGGTATTGTCGAAAGTGTGGATATGTTCATGAAGGTAAAAAAGCACCAAAGAATTGTCCGGCATGCGAGCATCCTCAGGCGTACTTTGAGATTAAAGGAGAAAATTACTAGTATATTATATATGAAAAGAGACTCAATTGAGTCTCTTTTTTTTTATTCTTTTAACAGGTCTGGGCGCAATCGCCTCGTCCTTTCGTAGGCTTGTTCTTCTTGCCATTTTTCAATTTTTTTATGGTCTCCCGATATCAATATATCCGGTACCTTCCATCCTCTGAATTCTGCAGGCCGAGTGTAGAGAGGTGGAGAAAGCAGATTGTCCTGGAATGAATCTGTGAGAGCAGAAGTTTCATCGCCCATAGCACCAGGTATAAGCCGGATTACGCTGTCTGCAATAATGGCGGCGGCTAATTCTCCTCCGGTTAAAACAAAATCACCAATCGAAATTTCTTTAGTGATAAAATGATCACGAATTCGCTGGTCAATTCCTTTATAATGCCCGCAAAGGATCATGATGTTTTCTTTTATCGATAAGGTATTTGCCGTTTTTTGATCGTAAAGATCACCATCGGGTGTGGTAAAAATGATTTCGTCATAGGTTCTCTGAGCAGTTAAAAACTCAATTGCTTTAACGATTGGCTCTAGTCTCATAACCATTCCCGCTCCACCGCTAAATGCGTAATCATCAACCTTTTTGTGCTTGTCTTCAGAGTAGTCGCGAATGTTGTGGATATGGATTTCGGCAATGCCATTATCCTTTGCTCTCTGAATTATGGAGTGATTAAGGGGGCTTTCCAGCAGCTCTGGAACAACGGTAAGTATATCGATTCTCATTTTTTAAATTTTGTGTAAAAGTATGCAACCCAAGCTTGGCTTGCAAGAGAAATTGAAAGACGATCCATGTAATTCTAAAAACAGGACAATATGTCATTGTGCTTTACGAATAAGCAGACAGGTTGTCGTAAGTTTCAGGGGTTTTTCTGTCATTAATCAGTAAAAATACCGGTTGGTATAAACTTTGGAAATAACAGGATGAAAATGAAAATTATTTTTGGATTCCGGAGCCCCAAGAAGATAGTATTAACTTATAAAAGGTAAACGTTATGACAATTTTAAGATACTCAAAAGGAACAAACGATTTTTTTACAAATCAAATAATGGATCAATTGTTTAGAGAAACAAATGGTAGTTTGCAAAATTCAGCACAAAGAGTTGCTTCTTTGAATCCACGTACAAATGTTGTAGATGAAAAGGAAAAATTTGTGATTGAAATGCTTATCCCGGGCTTTTCAAAAAAAGATGTGGCTATAAAAGTTGAAGATGGTTTTTTAAAAATTACCGGAGAGAAAGAGGACGTTGCAGATAGAACATACTTAAGAAAGGAATTTGGTGCAACTAAGTTGGAGCGAGCCTTCAAGCTTTCGAAAGGAATAGATCAGGAAAGTATTTCTGCAGAAGTTCGGGATGGAATTCTGTTTGTTAGTCTTCCAAAATTTAAGGAGGAAGAGCTTAAAGTTAAAGAGATTACAATTCAGTAATTTTAAAGAAATCAGATAGTTGTTTCGGCTTTTGTCAGGTGTGAAAATGCTAAGTAGGAAGCCGTAATCTGTTGCATGAATTGTTTATTTTACAAATAAAACAAAAATGTTAGATTTATCAATTTGTTAGTTTTAGTTAAGAGGTTCGTGTAGTGCATGAGCCTCTTAGTTTTTATGAGGAAAAGAAAAATGTTGAAAATCTTTGAGGATTAACACTTAATTAGTTAAATTCGTAAGGAATGGACCTAAAATTCCTTTGAAAATTGTATTGTTAACAAGGCACTTAAATTATTGAGTTGCTACTCTAATGCAAACTACATGAAAGCAAAAGATTTATCGAACCTCTCACATGAGAATGAAGCGAATGAAAATTTAGATACACCTGAAGCAGGTGGTGATTCTCATGAGAATGAATCTGTTGAAGAAAAAGCGACAGAGGATCAGTCTGTAATAATGGAGACTCCTGAAGATAAAAAGGAATCTTCCGAAATAATAAATGAGGATATGGAATCAGAAGGGGAGGTTCCCGAAATCGAAGTTAAAGACGACGAAGATGTTTCTGTGACTGAAGTTGCAGAGGAAAAATCTGTTGGTAATTCAGAAGATCAGAAAGAGATAGTAGAAGTGCAGGCAGAGCCCGATTATACAATAATGGAAAAAAGTGAGTTGGTTGACCGCTTAACTCTTTTGCTGGAGCATAAGCCTGCGAAAGGTTTAAAGGGCAAACTGGATGCAATAAAACACAATTTTTATAAAAAGCACAATGAAGAGGTTGCCGAAGCCAAAAAGAAATTTTTGGAGGAAGGGGGAAAAGAGGAGGATTTTGATTTCGGAAAAGATGAATTAGAGCTGAAAATGAAGGAACTGCTTCATGATTATAGAGGGAGCCGGATCGTTCAGACCCGAAATTTGGAAGAGGAAAAGGAAAATAACTTACAGATTAAGTATCAGATTATTGAGGACATAAAGGATCTGGTAAATAGAAAAGAAGCTTTTGATAAAACTTTTCAGGAATTTAGAGATTTGCAGAAAAAATGGCACGATACCGGTATGGTTCCTCAGGCAGCTCTTAAAGGTTTGTGGGATACATATCATCATCATGTTGAGAATTTTTACGATTATATAAAAATTAATAAAGAGCTGCGTGATCTCGATTTAAAAAAGAATTTGGCAGCTAAGGTTCGTTTGTGCGAGGAGACTGAAAAATTATTGGAAGATCCGTCGGCAGTGAAGGCTTTTAATACTTTGCAAAAATATCACGAACAGTGGAGAGAAATTGGACCGGTTCCCCGTGAACAAAAAGAAGAGATTTGGGAACGATTTAAGGAGGCCACAACAATAATTAACCGAAATCACCAGGAATTTTACGAAGGCTTAAAGTCAGAACAAAAAACGAATCTTGAGAAAAAAGAGGTTCTGTGTGATAAAGTGGAATTAATAGCTAATTCTAATATTGAATCTCATAAAGATTGGAACTCAAGTTCTAAGGAGATTTTGGATTTGCAAAAAGAGTGGCGAACTATTGGTTTTGCACCAAAAAAAGACAACAATAGAATTTATCAGCGATTCAGAACTGCCTGCGATCTGTACTTCGATAAAAAGCGTAAGTTCTATTTGAATCTGAAGGATCAGCTTGGTGATAATTTGGAGAAGAAAACTGAATTGTGCGAGCTGGCAGAGAGTTTGCAGGACAGTACAGATTGGAAGGAAACAACAGACAAGTTAATCGCTATTCAAAAAGAATGGAAAAAGATAGGGCCTGTACCTCGTAAGGTTTCAGAAGAATTGTGGGTTCGATTCAGAGCTGCATGTGATAAGTTTTTCAGCAATAAATCGAAACATTTTGATCATGTAGATACTGATCATGCTGAAAATTTGAAACTTAAAGAGGAAGTGATTGATAAGATTCGAAATTTTCAATTTGGCGGTGATGATGAGGAAAATTTAGCCGTTCTTCGTGAGCTTCAGAAAGAATGGACACAAATAGGACATGTTCCTTTTAAGAAGAAAGATAAAATACAGGAGGATTTTAGAAGAGCATTAAACGCTGTTTATGACAAGATGGATCTGGAAACAGAGGATAAGGAAGTTCAGAAATTTCAATCAAAAATTGATAATTTCCTAAGCATGAATCATTCTGAAGACAAAATTATTGGCGAGAGAAATAAAATTGTCGGTAAAATTAAGCAGCTGGAAACTGATATAGGCTTATGGGAAAATAACATTGGATTCTTCTCTGCCTCAAAAACATCTGATTCTATAGTTCAGGAAATTGAAGAGAAAATCGAAAAAGGAAAACAGAGTTTGAAACTTCTTCAGGAAAAATTGAAAGTTATTGATGGGTTGGTTTCATAGAATAAATTGATCGGAATAAATATCATCCTCCATTTTTTACAGTGGAGGATTTTTTTGATTAAATACAAAAGCTTTGAAGGCTCTAACTATCAGATGTATTTCAGGTTAATTTAGGGAAGAGTAAAACGTATGTATTTTCTTATTTTCTATATGGAAAATATCTGAAAAGCAGGATTCTCTAAATTTGATCTTGTGAAACATGGAAATAGTTTCCTAAGAATGCATAAATTAACTACTTTTGCACCTTTAATAATTCATAAAACGTTCAGCAAGTGTCAACAACCAAATACATCTTCGTTACAGGTGGGGTAACCTCCTCATTAGGAAAAGGAATAATAGCATCATCATTGGCTAAATTATTACAAGCCAGAGGTTATTCTGTTACCAATCAGAAACTGGATCCTTACTTAAATGTAGATCCAGGTACATTAAATCCTTACGAGCATGGAGAGTGTTTTGTAACCGATGATGGGGCTGAAACCGATTTGGATTTGGGACATTACGAACGTTTCACCAACATTCCTACTTCTCAGGCTAATAATGTTACAACAGGTAGAATTTACCGTAATGTTATTAATAAGGAAAGAAAAGGAGATTTTTTGGGAAAAACAGTTCAAATCATTCCTCATATTACCGATGAAATTAAGCGAAACATCAAAATGCTTGGTTCCAAGCATAAATTTGATGTAGTAATTACTGAAATTGGTGGTACTGTTGGAGATATTGAATCTTTACCATACATCGAAGCTGTTCGTCAGTTAAAGTGGGAATTGGGACGCGATGCCATTGTAATTCACCTTACGTTGGTGCCATATCTTGCTGCTTCGGGCGAACTAAAGACCAAACCTACTCAGCATTCTGTAAAATCATTGTTGGAAACAGGAGTGCAGCCGGAAGTTTTGGTGTTACGTACCGAGCACGAATTGCCTAATGATGTTCGCAGAAAGGTAGCATTGTTTTGTAATGTTGAACCAAATGCAGTTATTCAGTCGATTGATGTGAAAACAATTTACGAGGTTCCTTTAAAAATGAGAGAGGAAAAACTCGATGTAATTGTTTGCGAAAAGCTTGGTTTGGATTTAAGAAAAGAGCCTAAATTAATTGAATGGACTAAATTTTTGAATCGTTTACAAAATCCTAAATCAGAAGTTAAAATTGGTTTGGTAGGAAAATACGTTGAATTACACGATGCTTACAAGTCAATTGCCGAGTCGTTTTTACATGCGGGTTCGGTAAACGAATGCAAGGTAAATATTCAGTGGATTCACTCCGAAAAATTGACCGATAAAAATTATCAGGAAGAATTAAAAGACCTAAAAGGAATTTTGGTTGCCCCGGGTTTTGGTCACAGAGGTATAGAAGGAAAGATTCTTGCCACTAAATATGCCAGGGAAAACAACATTCCTTTCCTTGGAATTTGTTTAGGTATGCAGGTTTCGGTAATCGAATTTGCGCGTAACGTATTAAAATTGGAAGATGCCGATTCCTTAGAGATGAATCCTAAATCTCCTTATCCGGTAATCGACCTTATGGAAGAACAGAAAAACGTAACTGAAAAAGGCGGAACTATGCGTTTGGGAGCTTACGATTGTGTTTTGAAAGATGGTTCGAAAGCATTAAAAGCATACGGACAAAAGGAAATATCAGAACGTCATCGTCACCGTTATGAATTTAACAATGAATATTTAGAGCAATACGAAGCAGCTGGAATGAAAGCCACAGGAATGAATCCTGATACAGGTTTAGTTGAAGTTGTTGAGTTGGAAGGACACAAATGGTTCGTTGGGGTACAATTTCACCCCGAATACAAGAGTACTGTTATCAAGCCACATCCTTTATTTGTAGAGTTTGTGAAAGTGGCAATGGAGGAAAAATAAGAGTGTCACGAGTCTTTATGCATTTAGGGATCTCCGGGGAGGTGTTTTGAGAAGCATATGTACTCGTTACTTTTAAGAACATAAGATTAAAAAAAATACAAAATGGATAGAAATTCGATTTTTGGCTTGTTGATCATCGGAGCGATTTTGATTGGGTATACGTACCTGACAAAGCCATCTGAAGAGGAAATCAAGGCCATAAACACCAGAGACTCAATTGCGCGGGTTGATCGTTTGCACAAAGAAGAGGTCGAAGCTGCCAGACTGGAAGGCTTAAAGGCACAATATGCTAAAGTAAAAGAGGATACTGTTGCAATGAAAGAAACCTATGGTGCTTTTTCAGGTGCGGTAAATCAGAAGGAAGAATTCATTACTCTTGAGAACAAATTTGTAAAGCTAACTCTGAATACCAGAGGAGGACGAATTCAGAATGTTCAGTTGAAGGAATTCCAAACACACGATTCATTGCCATTGTTATTATGGGCTGAGAAAAACTCTAAGTTTGGATTAACCTTTTATGCCGAAAACAAGCCGATGAGTACTCAGGACTTGTTTTTTGTTGAAGCAAATGGTGCCACTTCTGTAAATGCAACTACCTCGGAAAAAGGGGTTAGTATGAGATTGATGGTTGGAGATGATAAGTACATTGAGTATAAATATACTTTGGCTCCCGATTCTTACATGGTTGATTTTACCGTGAATCTGGTAGGAATGCAGGATGTGATTTCGCGCAATTCAAATTTCGTTACTTTCAATTGGCAGGAAGATATCCCAAGACAGGAAAAAGGACGTAAGTTCGAAAACCAATACACAGCTTTGTATTACAAATTTTTCGAAGATGAAGTTGATAATTTGTCTGCTGCAGGAGAAAAAGAGGAAGATTTGGCTACAAAAGTAAAGTGGATTGGATTTAAGCAACAGTTTTTCTCTTCCGTTTTAATTGCTGGTGATGCTTTTAAAGGAGTGAAGTTGAAGTCTGTTGATATGGATGAAAACTCTACAATTTTGAAAAATTTCTCTGCTGAAATTTCATTGCCATATGCAGGAACTCAATTGGAAACACATCCAATGAAATTCTATTTTGGCCCCAATAAATTTAATACTTTACGTGAGTACGGTAAGAATTTAGATGGTCGTGATATCCAATTGCATAAGCTGATTAATTTAGGTTGGTCAATATTTGGATGGATAAACAGGTATTTTGTGATTCCAATCTTTAACTTCCTGGAAGGATTTATTTCTAATTACGGAATCATTATCCTGATTTTAACCATCATCATTAAGTTGCTTTTGGCTCCATTGACATACAAGTCGTATATGTCGACAGCAAAAATGAAGGTGTTGAAACCTCAGATTGATGCGATTAATGAGAAAATCCCGAAAGACAAAGCAATGGAACGCCAGCAGGCAACTATGGCTCTGTATAAAAAAGCAGGAGTAAACCCAATGGGTGGATGTTTGCCAATGTTGGTACAGTTCCCATTCCTGATTGCCTTGTTCCGATTCTTCCCGGCATCATTCGAATTGCGTCAGCAAAGTTTTCTTTGGGCAAGTGATTTATCGTCATACGATTCAATCATGAAACTACCTTGGGATATTCCATGGTATGGCGATCACGTAAGTTTGTTCTGTTTGTTGATGGCAGGTACCAACTTAGTGTACACCAGTATGAACGGACAGATGCAATCATCGAATCAGATGCCAGGTATGAAATACATGATGTATTTAATGCCGGTAATGTTCTTAGGATGGTTCAATAATTATGCATCAGGTCTTTCTTACTACTACTTTATTGCAACCTTATTTACTGTTCTTCAAACCATAGCTATTCGTAAATTTATGGTTGATGACGACAAGGTATTGGCCATGTTGGAAGCAAATAAGAAAAAGCCGGTTAAGAAATCGAAATTCCAACAACGTTTGGAAGAAGCCGCTAAGCAAAGAGGCAAAAAATAAGATCTTATTACATTGATATATAGAAAGAGCTCCAATACCGGAGCTCTTTTTTGTTTTACAATTCCCTCTCCTTCAGGAGAGGGTTAGGGAGAGGTATTTGATTCGTAAGGCATGGCGCGAAGTATTTTTCTGGTAAAACCTTATTCCCCAATCCCTTCTCCTAAAGTAGAAGGGGAGTATTCCCCTGATTGCGCATTTGCAGTCCCCTCTCCTGAAGGAGAGGGCCAGGGAGAGGTATTTGATTTGTAAGGCATGGTGCGAAGTATTTTTCTGGTGCAAAACCTCATCCCCCAACCCCTTCTCCTAAAGTAGAAGGGGAGTATTCCCCTGATTGTACATTACAGTTCCCTCTCCTTCAGGAAAGGGCCAGGGAGAGGTATTTGATTCGTAAGGCATGGTGCGAAGTGTTTTTCTGGTAAAACCTCATCCCCCAACCCCTTCTACTTTAGGAGAAGGGGAGCATTCCCCTGATTGCGCATTTGCAGTTCCCTCTCCTTCAGGAGAGGGTTAGGGGGAGGTACTTTATTTTGGGAGGCTGGGGAGAGGATTCTTGTGAGGAGCTATCTGAGAAATTAAAAAGAAACCTGCTTACAGAACACCTTTATTTTTGCCAAGACATTAGTCATTGAATTAATCACCTCTTCATTTGTAAAGCGAATAACTTTTACTCCTAAATATTCCAATTCTGCAGTTCTGCCTTCATCATATTCTTTGTTCTCTTCAGAGTCGTGAATATTACCATCGAGCTCTATTACCAGTTTTATTTCATGACAATAAAAATCAGCAATGAAGATGTTGATAGGATGTTGCCTTCTGAATTTTAAACCATTTAGTTTCCTATTTCTGATTTCCGTCCAGAGTAGTTTCTCAGATTTAGTCATGTTTCTTCTCAATTCTTTTGCCCGAGAATGAATTTCAGGGGAAGCGTCATAAAATAAGCATTCTTTGTAATCTACCATTCTATAAAATTTAGGATTGTGTAATTTAAAGATTATTGTTCATAATACCTCATCCCTCAACCCCTTCTCCTAAAGTAGAAGGGGAGCATTCCCCTGATTGTACATTGCAGTTCCTTCTCCTTCAGGAGAGGGTTAGGGAGAGGTTTTTGATTCGTAAGGCATGGTGCGAAGTATTTTTCTGGTGCAAAACCTCATTCCCCAATCCCTTCTCCTAAAGTAGAAGGGGAGCATTCTTCTGATTGCGCATTTGCAGTCCCCTCTCCTTCAGGAGAGGGTTAGGGAGAGGTGTCTGATTCGTAAGGTTTGGTGCGAAGTATTTTTCTGGTGCAAAACCTCATCCCCCAACCCCTTCTCCTAAAGTAGAAGGGGAGCATTCCCCTGATTGTGCATTTGCAGTCCCCTCTCCTTCAGGAGAGGGCTAGGGTGAGGTGTTTTGCCAAAGGGCTAGGGTGAGGTGTTTCGAAAAGATCAGTCTGAGGTTTTTATATTGAGAGAGGTTTTACAATTAGTAAAAAGTAGGGAGAGGTATTATTCAATAATAAACGATTGAACACAGGAAGTTTAAGTTGAATATAAAAAACACTTTAACAGAAGATTATTTGTTTGTTATGATTTTAAAATGTGTCAGGCTGTGGCACTCCAAGTAAACAGTGAAGATGTAGATTTGTTGAATATAAATCATTGAAAAAAAAGTATAAAATATGATTAGCCGATATCCGATGGTGAATTCACTGTTTGCAGGTAAGCATCTCATTATTTGTGATGAAATGATTAGTTCCGTAAATGAGCAGAATAGTTGCTGTTGATTGTTATTTGTTTGTATCGTTAGATAGAAGGTGTGGTTATTAAGAGTCGGTCATCTTCTTTTAAATGAGAAAGAATAGGGAATTATTTTTTTTGGTTGCATTAAATATGATTAACTTAAGTATTGCTAAAAATGAATGATCTCATACCTGTTTGAGCAATATCTTTAAAGCGAAAATAATTTGAATGAAAACCGGGATAAATGGTGTTGTAAGGATTACTTGATTCGTTCACGTAACATTTTACAAACGGGAAAATTGAATACAGCCAAATGTTGTCCCCTGATTATTTGTAAAACACGAAACAAACTATATCTGTCAAAATCAAAAATAAACAAGCATGGAAACTAAATTTGAAGCTTTTGAAAGTATTGGACTTTGCTTTAGTGGTGGAGGATATCGGGCCACGTTTTTTTCATTAGGAGTAATATCTTATTTAAATAAGATAGAATTTAAGAAAAAGCCGCTCCTTAGCAATGTTGAGGCCATTAGTTCGGTTAGTGGAGGCACGTTGCTGGCAGTGGCTTATGCAAAAGCAGTACAGGATCCCAATTTCAAATTCGATTCTTTTTACGATCGTTTTTATTCAACATTTACTCCCGGGTCAGACCGGCTGCTCGAAAATGCAATTTCAAAATTGGAGGATAATTCAGTCTGGAAGAACAGTTCGTACAAGAAAAGATCACTAATCAATGCTTTCGCTCTGGCCTATTCCGATCTAGATATATTTAAGGGGAAATTTGAGATGTTTAAAAATATGACCTCTTTAAATTTAAAGCATGTTTGTTTTAATGCGACAGATTTTTCTTTCGGATTGGCCTTTCGGTTTCAAAGTACCGGCAAGTTTGGAAACAATCCATTGAATTGTGCTGAGCTAAATAAGATGAACGGAAAAATTGACCTTGCAGACATTGTAGCGTCATCATCATGTTTTCCGATAGGTTTTGAACCATTGCTATTTCCTGATGATTACTTTAAAGACAGGAATGATTTAGACTATAAAGCTTTAAAAAGGCTGGACAACTTTGCCAAAGGTGTTGGTATAATGGATGGAGGAATCGTCGATAATCAAGGCATTGGCAGCATGATGAACATCAACAAATCCATGGAAGGGAAACGCGGTAAATCATTGGATTTAATTATTGTGAACGATGTGGGGAGTTATAAAATGGTTCCCTGGCTGAGCGATTCTTCTACCGATTCATCCCAGGTAACAGTTCAGAAAATGGCGCTGAAATGGCTAAACTACTTCCGGTTTCACTGGGCATATTGGGCAATTCTGTTGGCAGGCATTGTGTTGATGCTGATTAATTCTTTGGAATTGATTAAGGGCAGAGCCTGGCCGTCCATCTATGTGTTGGGGGGAGTAGTAACAGGTATCGGTTTTAGTTTATCCTTAATCGGTTTTGCAGCAGGGCATCTAAAGAGTGATGTGCTGAGAAAAGTGAAGTCGCTATTCGAGAAGAATGTTCCGGAGGAGTTGTTGGACGAAGTGATGTCTTTTCAAAGATTGGATATTGATTTGGTGAAAAGAATGCTGATTGAAAGAGCCACATCGGGGGCTAAAATGGTAAGTGATGTTTTCCTGAAACAAATCAGGCGGTTAAATTACAATTTGATTTACTCCAAAGAGGAATTAAAAAATAGAATCATTACATCCACTGTATATAAACTGAACGGCAAAGAAACCTTGTACAAAAACAATTTCAAGCACAACATACAAATCAACCCGGCGGGAAAACAGCTGAAGCAGGTTGCATTAATAGCCTCTGAAGCTCCAACATCACTATGGTGGGATAAAGAGGATGTCTCTACCGACAGAATGGATTCACTCATAGCATGCGGTCAGTTTACCACTTGCTACAACCTGATGAATTATATTTTAGAGCTGAAGGAGAATGATATCTCTTCGAAAGAAATAGATGACATGTACAAGCTGCTCGAAAAAGATTGGAGAAAATTCAATAAGAATCCATTGTTTATGGTGTAGCAAATTATCACCCGTTTAAATGGTTGATGCGATTTCATGAAAGTCAAAAAATCATGAAAAGCATCCGCCCGCAATTATCAAATTAAATAGTTTCAAAACAAACAAACCCAAATCATGAGAGTGAAAAATATAGGAGTACTGGCCGCATTGTTTCTGTTTACCGCCTGTGCCTCAATCCCAAAAGAGACAGTACTATTATCTCAAACCCTCGGCAGCGATCTGCAGACATTGCATCAATCGCACAACGATATTACCGATCTCTATTTCAAAAAAATTGAAAATGATATTAATTCTTTTGTTGATGATGTTTATGTTCCTTTTGTAATTCATTATGCATTAAAAAATCAGTTACAGGATTACAAGGACGGAAAACCATGTTTGTACAGCGTAATTGAGCTGGCAGGAAAACAAGAAGGAGAAGAAGAAGCGAAAGCTGCAATTAATGATATGCAGGAATTTCTTGAAGCCGCTCAAAATCAGATATCCGGCAAAAGAAAGGAGTTGCTGTTGCCGATAAAACAGCAGCATTCCGAAATTACCAAATCAATCAATCAGTCGTACGAAAATGCGCTTACTGCCAATCGTACCATTACAGCTTACCTGCAGTCGTTGCGAAAATTAAAAGGAACACAGCAGGAAGCACTTTCAATGATCGGTTTAGAGGGAGCAGATACCCTGCTTACGAATTCATTAGTGAAAGTTTCGGAACAGGTTGAGAAGGCTGTTGAAACGGGGAAAAAAATCGATGCACAAAGCGATGATGCCTACAAACAAATCCAGAAAATAACGAATCAGATAAAAGAGATAACCAATAAAAAACAAAGCAATGGCGAAAAATAAATATGATGATTTATTTGCTGAAGCTGATGCAGCTTTTACCGGCAAATACCAACAGGAATTAAATAAATTAAAAGGATTATCGAAAGAAGAAGTTGATGCTCTTATCCCTAAAACCACCGATCCAAAAATATATTTGGATCTTATAAATGTGGTTGATCAAGCATCAAAGGACAATCTGTCGCAGGCCCAATTAATCCATAACATTAAAGAATTGGGAGATGTAGCGGTTAAAATTGCAAAGAAAATACCACAGTTCGCCGCTTTGCTGTAGCTTATTAATATGCTGATGAGTAGGTGTTTTGCACCCTGACGGCGGTTCTGTTTGAATGGATTTTTTTCACCCTGTCCTTCGTCCCGAATAGTTTCGGGATTCCCTTAAAAAAGGGAGAACAGAACCAGGCCGTTATTGCGAAGCCGAAGCATAAGGCAGTGGCAATTCCTTTCAAATTGAGTGAATCCCCGTTTGAATAAGACCTTGTCAGTGATTTCACATCTTCACAATGGTTTTACCTGCTCCTAAATTGTTTTTGTAATTTGCCACCGTCAGAGCATTTAGGCACTCACTCGCTTTTGCGTGGCAGTTATAACAGCTCCCGTTCTTTTCCAAGACAATCAGAAGCAGCTCCAAGACAGAAGGTTCCTTCGCCAAGACAAGCAGAAGATGCTCCAAGACACAGTGAGCTTTACTCCAAGACAAGATGCAGAAGCTCCAAGACACGGGGAAGGGCTTCCAAGACATACATCAGAACCTCCAAGACAGAAAATCAGATATTGCTTTTGGTTTGCAGGATGCAGTTTCCCTGTGGGCATGCATAAAAAAGGGAACCTCCCGATTCCCTTCTGCAATTCTCATCATCCAATTCAACTGATAGTCTCTTCGGGGATGTCAGCGGCTGCATTTTCTTTGTTTTTTCGGTACTCCGATTTTTTGTTGCGAAGATATTTGCTGGTGTAAAGCTGAGCATGATCTTCATCTTTTCGGAAAACAAATTTCCCGTAATCTTTCAATTCATCAGCATATCGTTTTACCAAAGTGTACGACTTGTCGCGTATCACTTTCTTCTCATCATCAACATAAAAAGAGCCATTCACTTCGGCCAGTATAGCGCTCATTCGTTCCGATTCGCTCAAGGCTTTGCTGCACTGCGTCATTTCATAACCAATTGCCGTTAAAAGTTCGGCATGATTATTACCCAGTCTGCCCAGTTTCGCCAGATCCATCACCGAATCGGAATTCGAATCGCCTTCATTAATTTCATCCAAAATCTGGATTAAATCTTTATGGTTTCGGAAGGCAAACCTCATGTTATCATATAAATCACGAATCAGATTATGCATGGCCGGTGCATTTTCCTGCCATTTTTTTAGAGCTTCGGCTTTGCTTGTAGCTTCTGTTGCCCATATCGATAAAGCAACAGTTAAAGCGCCCGTTAAAATTTCCAGTTTTTCCAGTTTTTCGGACTGATAGCCAACAGAAATCAGTTGTGGCAAGTCTTGCTTTGCCACATGAATAATCGATTTAATTTCTGCGATATACATCCCAACAGGCATGCTGCAATGTTTAATCCCTTCATTTTTTACAGAAGCTTGTATTTCCTCCAGGCTGCTGTCGTAATTTTCTTGTTCCGACATGTTTTTTTCGGTTTTAGGATAAATAAAATAACAATTTTTGTACTGATGTTTTGTTTCGTTCGGTGCTAAAACCGACGGGTTTTTAATAAAACAATTTTGAAAGTAGAAAATTTAAGTTAAACGCAAAAATGCTTTGTGCAGAAAACAACAAAATTATTATGATTTTAAAAGATGTCAACTCGCGGCACCCTCAGTAAACTGTAGTGATGCAGGCATATTGAATATAAAATGTTAAAAATATGTAAAATCAAAATTCAGGTGATTCATGAGTGTTAATTGGCTTATTGCATGCAAATGTATTTTTATTCCTGATAAATGGATTTATTTTATCAACGAATGTAATAATTGATTGCGTGTTTGCTTTGCTCTTCCGGTAAAAGCGGATGCTCTGCAGTTGAGAACAACTTACCTTCTTTTAAATGAAAATGAATAAGGGGGTTAGCTACTGATGTATTTTAAATATGATTACTTTAGGGGGTGCGAAAATGGAAGGGCTTGTTCACGCTTTAGAGAATTGCACTAAACCTGTATGATTTGGCAAAGTCAACTCCAATTGAAGATAAAGGTGAAATAAAGACGTTTTGATTATATAATTAAGTTACCAGCCATAATAAAATAAGCAACGATGAAATTAAGGAAAATTATTTTACAGAATTTTAGAGGATATAATAAAAAAACCGTTATTGATTTCGACAATCTAACCACATTTGTTGGTCGTAATGATATAGGGAAATCCACAGTGTTGGAAGCTCTAGACATATTCTTTAATGATAAAAAATCCAGCACCTATGTTTCTAAAGATGATTTTAATATTAATTCAACAGACAAGAATATATTAATTGGAGTCGTTTTTGATGATGTCCCTCAAAAAGTAACTATTGATTCAGATTTTGAAACGACTTTTGAAAATGAGTTTTTGTTAAATGAAGATGGGTTACTTGAGATTCATAAATATTATACAGGTTCAAGTCTTTCTAAAGTGTGTTTAAATGCAAATCATCCAACACATAAAGACTTAAAGAATCTTTTAAATCTAAAAATATCAGATTTGAAAGAGAAAGCTGAAAATCTTAATGTTACTGAAGAGTATAATGCGACTGTTTCATCATCAATAAGGCAAGCTATCAGAAATAGTATTTTTGATGACAAATTGAAGCAACAAGAAATTGTTATCTTCAAATCAAAGATTGAAGATAATGGAGCAAAAGCAATTTGGGAAAAACTTCAAAGTTACTTACCTACATATTCTTTATTTCAGTCAGATAGAAAAAATGAGGAAAAAGACAGCGAGGTTCAGAACCCTATGAAGGAAGCTATTAAACAGATTGTAAAGCATGAAGGGTTACAAGAAAAACTCGAAGAAATAAAAGAAACTGTTAGAAAAGCCTCACAAGAAATAGCAGATTTAACAATCAGCAAATTAAAAGAAATGAATGAAGAGATTGCAAATGACCTAACGTCAAATTTTGGTGAACCAAAATGGGAAAGTGCATTTAACTTCTCAATAACTAGTGACGACAATATTCCTTTAGATAAAAGAGGGAGTGGTGTGCGTAGACTTATTTTATTAAACTTCTTTAGAGCAGAAGCAGAAAAAAGGCGAAAAGAAAAGAAGTCTCCAACAATCATTTATGCTTTTGAGGAACCTGAAACATCTCAACATCCAAGTCACCAAAAAATGCTTATTGACGCTTTTATTGAATTGTCAGAAAAGGAAGATACCCAAATAATATTAACTACACATAGCCCAGGAATTGGGAAATTATTGCCTGTGGAAAGTCTTAGGCTAATCCAAAAAAACAAAAAAGATATTGAAATTAAAAGTCAATCTGATGGTGATGATATTATTGAACTAATCGCCGATAATCTTGGTGTGTTACCGTCAATAGCAATAGAAAATAGCACTAAAGTAAAAACTGCTATTTGCGTTGAGGGTTATTCTGACATTGAATTCTTGAAACATATAAGTCAAATAGACGAACTAAAGGCTATTGTTGATTTAAAAAATGAAGAAAGATGTATTCTTGTATTTTTGGGCGGTAGTACATTGCAATTTTGGGTAAATAAGAACTATCTAAAAAAATTGAATTTAAATGAAATTCATATTTATGACTGTGACAGTAATGCTACTGATGCACAGAATAGATATAAGTACAAAAAGTATACAGACAAAATAAACAAGAGAGGTGGTTACAATGCTGGATTTTTAACAAATAAGGCTGAAATTGAAAATTATATTCATCCTGTTTTAGTTGAAAATAAATATGGAATAGAAACATATCATGGCGAGAAAGGTTGGTTAGAAAAATGGAATGTAGAAAATCCTGCGGAATTAATAGCTAAAGAAACCAAAAGACTTAAAGAAAATGGAGTAAAAATTCAGTTGGTTAGTGAAAGAACCGCTAAAAAAGAATTATGTGAATTGCTTTCAAAAGATATGACAAAAGAGTATTTGGCTGAACTTCTAGGATTTGAAGAAATAAAGAGTTGGTTCGAAAAGATAAAAGAATCCATTGAGAATTAACGGCTAATAACCTAATAAGAATGAAGCCAGTAATCAATTAATATTTCCGTTATTATATAATCTCCTCCCACCCGAGGAGATTTTTTTATGCCTCTATCTGATAATCTCCTCCCATCATGTAAGCATTGTCAGGGTGAAAAGCCACTTACAGGTTAAATCGGTAAAATGGGAAGAAATGAAAGTTCGAAGCTAATTTGCAGCATCCCCCTTCTCCTAATTGCGCATTTTCAGTTCCCTCTCCTCCAGGAGAGGGTTAGGGAGAGGTATTTTGATCTGGACGGTTTGGTGTGTGGTTTTTAAACCGGGTAGGTTGGGGAGAGGTTTTTCGAAAATGCCAAACAGAGGTTTTTTGATTTTTCGAATGAATATTTTCTGGTTTAACACCTCATCCCCCAGCCCCTTCTCCTAAAGTAGAAGGGGGGCATTCCCCTAATTGCGCATTTGCAGTTCTCTCTCCTTCAGGAGAGGGTTAGGGAGAGGTATTTTGATCTGGACGGTTTGGTGTTTGGTTTTTAAACTGGATAGGTTGGGGAGAGGTATTTCGAAAATGCCAAACAGAGGTTTTTTGATTTTGTGCATGAATGTTTTCTGGTTTAACACCTCATCCCCCAGCCCCTTCTACTTTAGGAGAAGGGGAGCATTCCCCCGATTGCGCATTTTCAGTTCTCTCTCCTTCAGGATAGGGTTAGGGAGAGGTATTTCGAAAATGCCAAACAGAGATTTTTTGATTTTGTGCATGAATGTTTTCTGGTTTAACACCTCATCCCCCAGCCCCTTCTCCTAAAGTAGAAGGGGGGCATTCCCCTGATTGCGCATTTGCAGTTCTCTCTCCTTCAGGAGAGGGTTAGGGAGAGGTACTTTGATCTGGACGGTTTGGTGTGTGGTTTTTAAACCGGATAGGGAGAGGTATTTCGAAAATGCCAAACAGAGGTTTTATATTTAGTAAAGAGTAGGGAGAGGTTTTTTGTTTTTCCCTATTTAGCTTTCTTCTAAATAAATTTTGGCGGAAATTATGGGGTGTAAAACTCTAGTGAGCAAGCCAGTGAAGTTGGGAAGTTTTCAAATTATCTCTGCAAAGGCTTCCGTCTTTTAGTCCTCTTTTCATACGCAGTAAACAAACAATCTCATTTCCTAAATCAAATTAGCCATGGCTAAATTTACCAAAGAAGATGCGCTTAGCTATCACGAAGGCACACGTCCCGGAAAAATTGAAGTAATCCCAACCAAACCCCATTCCACCCAATTGGATTTATCGCTGGCCTATTCGCCGGGGGTTGCCGAACCCTGTTTGGCCATTGAGAAAAACCCAAAAGATGTGTACAAGTATACCGCGAAAGGAAATTTGGTGGCGGTGATCTCGAACGGAACGGCTGTTTTGGGTTTGGGCGATATTGGTCCCGAGGCAGGCAAACCGGTAATGGAAGGAAAAGGATTGCTGTTCAAGATTTTTGCCGATATCGATGTGTTCGATATTGAGGTAGATACCAAAGATGTGGATGAGTTTGTGAAGATTGTGAAGGGAATTGCACCCACCTTTGGCGGCATTAATTTAGAGGACATAAAAGCACCGGAGTGTTTCGAGATTGAGGACAGGCTAAAAAAAGAGCTGAAAATTCCGGTAATGCACGACGATCAGCACGGAACAGCCATTATTTCGGCAGCCGCATTGCTGAATGCGGCCGAAATTCAGAACAAAAAACTGAGTGATATTCAACTGGTGGTAAACGGAGCCGGGGCATCGGCAGTGGCCTGCACGCGTTTGTATATTTCGCTGGGCGTTAAAAAAGAGAACATTGTAATGGTCGACAGCAAGGGGGTAATTCACGAATCGCGCAGCGATTTAAGTGCCGTTAAAAAGGAATTTGCTACCCGTAAAAATGTTCATACACTAAAGGAAGCCTTAGTAGGGGCAGATATGTTTTTGGGTTTATCGGTAGCCGATGTGCTCGCACCCGGAATGATTATGTCTATGGCAGCCAGACCCATTGTTTTCGCCATGGCCAATCCAAATCCCGAAATTAATTACGATTTGGCCATGGAAACCCGTAAGGATTTGATTATGGCTACCGGCCGGTCCGATCATCCCAATCAGGTAAACAACGTGCTGGGTTTCCCGTTTATTTTCCGTGGCGCATTGGATGTAAAAGCAACGGCAATTAACGAGGCCATGAAGATTGCTGCTGTGCGGGCTTTGGCAGCTTTGGCAAAAGAGGATGTGCCCGATATGGTGAACATTGCTTATGGCGAAATGAATATGAATTTTGGCCGCGATTACATCATTCCCAAGCCACTCGATCCAAGATTACTGACCATAGTTGCTCCGGCAGTTGCCAAAGCGGCAATGGATTCGGGCATTGCGCATGCTCCCATTACCGATTGGGAGGCTTATAAACTGCAATTGGAAGAGCGTTTGGGCCGCGACAACAAACTAATGAGGGCTTTAACCGATAAAGCCAGAAGGAGTCCGAAACGGGTGGTATTTGCCGAGGGAACTAATTTTAAGGTTCTGAAAGCCGCACAAACCGTATTGCACGAAGGAATTGCTCAGCCTATTTTACTGGGAAATACGGAATACATCGAAAAATTAATTCAGGAAAACGATCTGGATTTGGGAAATGCACCTGTTATTAATTGGCGGGGAGCAGAGGAAAGAACCCGAAGAGAGGAGTACGCAAAGGTATTGTTTCAGAAACGCAGCCGAAAAGGCTTAACCTATTCCGAGGCCCTCGATAAAATGACGGATCGTAATTATTTTGGTGCCATGATGGTTGAAATGGGAGAGGCCGATGCTTTTATCAGCGGATCGACTTCGAAATATTCTGAAGCCATTCGACCGGGAATTCAAACCGTTGGTATTAAACCCGAAATCAATCACATTGCCGGCATGTATTTAATGATGACCAATAAGGGACCCATTTTTTTCTCTGACACAACGGTGAATCCCCGGCCTGATGCACAAACTTTGGTAGATACTACCTTACTGACTGCCGAAGCAGTTCGCAAATTCAATATCGAACCTGTAATTGCAATGGTTTCCTACTCTAATTTTGGATCGATACGTGAGGGAAGTCCGGTGCGGGTGCAGGAGGCGGTGAAAATTTTGCACCGCGACCACCCCGATTTAATTGTGGATGGTGATATTCAGATGAATTTTGCCTTGAATAACGAACTCAGAACCAAAATGTTTCCGTTCACGAAATTGGAGAACCGGAAAGTAAATACGATTATTTTTCCGAACCTAAGCAGTGGTAATATTGCTTACAAAATTATGCAGGAGTTGGGTGGAGCAGAAGCAATCGGGCCAATTCTACTGGGAATGAATAAATCAATTCACATTGTTCCCCTCGAAAGTTCGGTTCGCGAATTGGTGAATCTGGTTACCATTGCTGTGGTGGATGCGCAGGGACAGTAACAGGTGACAAGTAACAAGTTGTAAGTAACAAGTGACAAGTAATAAGTACTTCAAGTAAAAGTAACAAGTAACAAGTTGCAAGTACTGCAAGTAACAAGATGCAAAACAGTTGTAAAGCTTCAGTTGAATATTTTAGGATTTTCGCTGAAGCTTTTTCCATTAACCGATTCATTTGTTGGATGAATGGTCGATAAATAACTTTTTTTTTCTGCATTCAATCCATGTCTGGAACCGACGGAAATAGATTTGTTTAAGGTTACCAATACAGGATTCTATCGGAATGCAAAAATTAGATATTAAAATTAGATAAACAAAGCAGGCTTGTTTAATTTTCCTTATCCATTGAATATCAGTAAAAAAGATGCATTAGTCAGATAATAGTCTCCCCTTACCAAAATTGTTTAGATTCTGTCTAAGTAAAGAACCTTCAAATTTGTTCTTTAGCAAAAATCTCCCGAAATTTTATTTACCGTTCAAAGAATATGTGAATGGCATTGAAGAAAAAAAGCAGTCTGATTTTCTTTGATGAACAAAATCATTGTTTTTCGAAAGTTTTACTTTTCGATGAATTATTAGATGTAAAAAGATAAGGGTACAGCATCTTTCTGTGACTGAGGAAGCGAAGCTGTGCCCATAAATCAACCACTCCTCCACGAGAGTAGATGCAATAGTCTTCAACCAACTATAGTCTATTTTCCTGCAGACCTTATTTACTTGTCAACCTTAATTCAACTAACATGCAAGCCTTCAAAAGACCTTACTTTTGGCATGCGATCTATACCCGGTCGCGGGCTGAAAAGAGACTTTATAAAGAATTGTGCTCGAAAAATATCGAGTGCTACCTTCCTTTACAAAAAGAGCTCCGACAATGGAGTGATCGTACAAAATGGGTGGAAGAACCCCTTCTTCGGTCCTATTTATTTGTGAAAGTCAGCGAAAGAGAATACTACAATGCAGTTAACTCTGTTTTTGCAGTCAGGTATGTAACTTTCGGCGGCAAAGCTGTGTCTATACCCGAACAACAAATTGAAGCACTCCAACTTTTTTTAGAAGATAAAAACCGCAAGGTTGATCTTTGTTCAGATCACCTGGAAAAAGGAGAGTTGGTTGAAGTTGTTGCAGGTCCTCTAAAAGGCATTCAAGGCGAAATCACACAAATAAAAGGAAAGAATCGGATTGTTATCCGCTTCGATTCTTTAGGAACTTGTGTTTATACAGATATTAGTCTGGATACCATTAAACAAGTTCAACCAGTCACGCACTAAAATTCCAGCAAATCTTATGAATAAAATAGAAATAGTTACCACAATAGGTATGGGGTATATTGGCCTGCCTACGGCTGCTCTTATTGCAAACAGCGGTATGAGGGTTCATGGAGTGGATGTAAACCCAAAGGTAGTTGAGGCCGTGAATGAAGGCCGGATTATTATTGTTGAGCCCGATTTGGATGGTTTGGTAAAAAGAGTGGTGGAGGATGGTTACTTAAGTGCTCATCTGCAGCCCGTGGAAGCCGATGTATATACTGTTGCTGTACCAACCCCTTTTAAAGGCAATCATGAGCCGGATATTTCCTATGTGCTTGCGGCAGGCAATGCTGTTATTCCTTTACTGAAGGCGGGGGACTTGTTCATAATTGAATCAACATCTCCGGTAGGGACAACCGGGAAGGTAAGAGATTTGATTTATTCAAAACGTCCGGATCTGGAAGGAACAATTTTTATTGCCTATTGTCCGGAACGGGTATTGCCCGGCAATATTATTTACGAATTGGAACACAACGACCGGGTAATTGGTGGTATTAATGAAGAATCGACGGAACGGGCCTGCGAATTCTTTCAAAAATTTGTGACCGGAGAATTGCACCGGACCAATTCAAAAACTGCTGAAATGTGCAAATTGGTTGAGAATTCATCCCGCGATGTACAAATTGCTTTTGCCAACGAACTTTCAATTATTTGCGATAAGGCAGGTATTGATGTTTGGGAGTTGATTGAATTGGCGAACAGGCATCCGCGGGTTAACATTTTAACTCCCGGCTGTGGAGTAGGTGGGCACTGCATTGCGGTTGATCCTTACTTTATTGTTTCGGAGTATCCTCTGGAAAGTCAGATTATTGGAAAAGCCAGAGAAATAAACAATTACAAGGCTTTTTGGTGTGTTGAGAAAATTAAGAATGCCAGTCTGCAATTTCAGCTGAAACATGGATACGAACCAAAAATTGCTTTAATGGGAATGGCATTTAAGCCAAATATTGATGATTTGCGCGAATCGCCTGCCAAATATATTGCGCAAAAAGTAATCGGATCCGAACAGAACGGAATCCTGCTTGTTGAACCCAATATTGATTTACATCCTGAATTTGAACTCTCTGATTATAAAAATGCTTTTGATGCTGCAGATATGATTGTTTATTTGGTAGCACACAGTGAATTTTATTCGCTGCCCAAAACAAAGGACAAACTAATTTTAGATTTCTGCGGTGTTACCAACAAGCAAACAGAAGAGATTGAAGCTGTACCTGTAGAAATTGTTGTAAAAGCTTCGAAGCATAAGTAAACAGTTAGCAGTAATCAGTTACTATCTATCAGTTACTGCCTGCCAATGTACCGCTCAGGAACAACCACATTTTTTAGGAGCGGAGCAGTAAAAAATATTCACTTTTAAATGAACCGAATTATGAACGGGAATGGAAAATACAGGGTGTTGTTGGTTTTTGGAACCCGCCCCGAAGCCATAAAAATGGCTCCACTGGTAAAAGAATTTCAGAAGTATCCTGATGATTTTGAGACGATTGTTTGTGTAACCGGCCAACATCGCGAAATGCTCGATCAGGTACTTGATTTGTTTGATATTCAACCCGATTACGATCTTGAAATCATGAAGTCCGGTCAGGATTTATATGACATTACCAGCCGGGTGCTTATTGGAATGCGCGATGTGCTGAAAGAAGCCAGTCCCGATTTAGTATTGGTGCACGGCGATACATCCACATCTTCGACAACGGCTTTGGCGGCTTACTATCAGCAAATAGCGGTTGCACATATCGAAGCAGGTTTACGAACCAATAATTTGTATTCGCCATGGCCCGAAGAGGGCAATCGTCAAATTACCGGAAGATTGGCACAATGGCATTTTGCACCTACCATTATGGCTCAGAGAAACCTGATGGATGAAGGAATCAGCAAAAGCAGAATTGTTGTTACCGGCAATACCGTTATCGATGCTTTGCAGTTGACCCTTACCAAAATTCACCGTTCGTCGCGGGTGGTAATGAATATAATTAACGAGCTGCAGGCCAAAGGAATTCCTACCAGTTTAGTGGCCGACTGGGTATACCGTGCACGAAAAATGGTTTTGATAACCGGACATCGCCGCGAGAATTTCGGGAAGGGATTTTTAAATATCTGCGAATCGATTAAATTTTTAGCAGCGAAATATCCTGATGTCGACTTTGTGTATCCGGTTCATTTGAATCCGAATGTGCAGAAACCGGTTTACGATATTTTGGGTAAGAATCCGGTGAACGGAGATGTCGGTGCAAAAAACATTTTCCTGATTGATCCGATTGACTATTTGCCATTTGTTTACATGATGGATCTTTCATACCTGATTTTAACCGATTCGGGAGGAATACAGGAAGAAGCTCCGTTTTTGGGGAAACCGGTTTTGGTGATGAGAGATACAACCGAGCGTCCTGAGGCCTTGTCGGCAGGAACAGTAAAATTGGTTGGAACTGATTCTTATCGGATTATTGAAGCTGTGGAAATGCTTTTCGAGGAGGATGCCATTTACCGAAAAATGTCAACCGCCAGTAATCCTTACGGCGATGGAAATGCATGTATTAGAATAGTACAGGAATTGAAAAAAGCGATTGCAGTTCGGGAAAAAATTGTTGCTTAACTACATTATAAATGTCCGAATTAAAGAGTCAAACCATTAAAGGTGTATTCTGGAGTTTCCTTGAAAAATTTGGAAGCCAGTTCATTCTCCTGATTTCTCAGGTTATACTTGCCAGACTGCTGGAGCCGGAAGATTTTGGTTTGATAGGGATGCTGGCCATCTTTATTGGAGTTTCCCAGGCATTTATCGATAGCGGATTCGATAATGCACTCATTCAGAAAAAGGATGTGAATCAGACCGATTATTCAACGGTTTTTTATTTTAACATCGCAATAGGTTTTGTACTCTACTTCCTGTTATTTGCTGCCGCTCCTTATATTGCCGACTTTTTTCATCAGCCTTTGCTGATAGATTTAACGAGGGTTGTTTGTCTTGTTTTGGCAGTAAACTCTTTTGGCTTAATTCATTTGGTGAAGTTTAAAATTGAAATGAATTTTAAGTCCATTGCTCAGGTGGTGGTAATTGCCAACTTTTTATCAGCTTTTGTAGGAATAGGAATGGCTTTACTCAATCTTGGTGTTTGGGCGCTTGCTGGTCAAATTATTGGCATCTATTTTTTTAGAACTGTTTTGTTTTGGATAAAAAGTTCGTGGCGGCCTTCATTTATTTTTTCCATTCAATCTTTTAAGCAGCTGTTTCGTTTTGGTTCTAAACTGCTGCTGTCCGGCATTATCAGTCAAACTTTCGAGAACATTTACTTAATGGTAATCGGACGAATGTTTTCAGCATCAGCTTTGGGTTTTTACACGCAGGCAAAAAAACTGCAGCAGGTTCCGGTTACTACATTGGCACAGGTGGTGGGAAATGTAACCTTTCCGGCTTTTTCGAAAATTCAGGACGATAACGAAAAGTTGAAACAAGGATTTAGAAAACTGATTAAACTTTTGGTCTTTATTAATTTCCCTCTGATGCTGGGATTGGCTGTGGTAGCCAAACCATTATTGGTATTGGTTTTAGGTGCAAAATGGCTGCCGGCAGTACCTTACTTTCAGTTGTTGTGTATCGCCGGAATGATCTACACTTTGCACGCTTCTAATTTGAATATTTTAAAGGTAAAAGGCCGTTCTGATTTATTCTTGTACCTCGAAATCGTTAAAAAATCGATTGTGATACTTGCAATTATTATCGGATTGAATTGGGGAATAATGGGTTTGGTGATCGGCCAGATCTGTACCTCTTTCATTAGCTTTTTTATCAATGCTTTTTTTACAGGGAAATTGATTGCCTATACCATACCCAATCAACTTAAAGACGTTAGTCAAACCTTTTTAATCAGTCTTTTAATGGTTGCTTTTATGATGACAGGTTGGTTGATCGATAATGAAATTCTTTCTCTCTCATACCAGATACTTATAGGTATCGGATCTTATTTACTGTTGGCAATAGCAACAAAACAAGAAGCATTGACCGATGGATTACTGATTTTAAAAGAAGTAATACCCCTAAGAAGATGGAAAAACATAAAATATTAGTTACCCGGCCGCAATTGCCGCCATTAAATGAATTTATCCCTTTGTTAGAGGATATCTGGGACAGCAGGTGGCTGACAAATAATGGCAAATACCATCAGGAATTTGAAAAACAACTGGCCGTTTTTCTTGGAGTACCTTACGTATCCTTATTTTCGAACGGAACGCTGGCCTTAATGGCAGCCTTGCAGTGTCTGAAAATAAAAGGAGAAGTAATTACTACGCCATTCAGTTTTGTAGCCACAACCCACTCTTTATGGTGGAACGGAATAAAACCTGTTTTTGTTGATATTGAAGCTGATTACTGCAATTTGGATGCTAAATTGATTGAGGCTGCAATTACGCCTGAAACAACCGCAATATTGCCTGTTCACGTATATGGAAATCCGTGTGATGTTGATGAGATTCAAAATTTGGCCGACCGATATGGCTTGCGGGTAATTTATGATGCCGCTCATGCTTTTGGCGTGAAATACAAAGGGTCGAGTGTTCTGAACTACGGCGATTTATCCATTCTTAGTTTTCATGCAACCAAAGTTTTCAATACCATCGAAGGCGGCGCGATCATCTGTCATGATTTGAAAACAAAAAAGCGAATTGATTATTTGAAAAATTTTGGCATTGCTGATGAAACAACCGTTGTTGCACCTGGCATTAATGCTAAAATGAACGAATTGCAGGCCGCTTACGGAATTCTGCAATTGAAATATTTCGATTCGGCAATTGACGGCAGACAGCACATTACTGAAAAATACCGCGATGGGTTGAAAGATATTGAAGGGGTTCGTTACCTCGAAAATCCGTTGGATGTTGATTACAACTATTCCTATTTTCCCGTTTTCATTGACGAATCGGAGTTCGGCAGATCGAGAGATGATGTATATGAAGAACTGAAAAAGCACAACATTTACGGCCGGCGGTATTTTTACCCTTTAATCAGTGAATTCTCAACATACCGGGGATTGCCGTCAGCAAAAGGTTTGGATATTGCTTACGAGATATCACGACAGGTAATTTGTCTTCCCTTGTATCCTGATTTACCCGATGAAGTGGTTGATACTGTTGTGTCTGTTCTTAAAGGGATGGCGCGGGTTGAGAGCAGAAAAATTGCTGTGAAGATATTGAGTCAGATTAAAAGAAAAATGGAGTAAAGCTATGAACAAGAAGAAGATATTACTACTTGGAGGTTCTTATTTTCAGGTGCCTTCTGTTCTTTCTGCAAAGAAGTTGGACTATCACGTAATTACCTGTGATTTTGCGCCTGAAAATCCCGGGCATCAATATGCCGATGAGTATTACAACATCAGCACTACGGATAAAGAATTGGTGCTCGAATTGGCTAAAAAGCTGGAGATAGATGGTATCGTAGCCTATGCCTCGGATCCTGCAGCACCAACTGCTGCATATGTATCCGAAAAAATGGAGCTGCCGGGGAATTCATACCAATCGGTGAAAATTTTGGCAGAGAAAGATTTATTTAGGAATTTTCTTCAAAAGAATGGATTTAACCTGCCAAAATCGAAAGGCTTTGAAAGCCTGGCAGATGCCCTGCTCGAAATAGATGATTTTACATTTCCGTTGATGGTAAAACCTGTTGATTCATCGGGAAGTAAAGGGGTTCGAAAGATTCATTCGGCGGGGGAGCTGGTAAGTGCTTTTGAATATGCGATGAGTTTTTCCAGAACCAAAAGGATTGTGATGGAAGAGTTTCTTGTTAAGAAAGGACCGCAGATTCATGGTGATGTATTTGTGTGCGGAGGGAAAATATGTTTTTGTTATTTGGGTGATCATCATTTCGATGAAAAAGTAAATCCATTTGTTCCTTACTCTACTACATTGCCATCGATCCATTCCACGGCTGTTTTGAGCCGTATTGAACTGGAACTTCAGCGCTTATTCGATCTTCTTGCTATAAAGCAGGGAGCCTTTAATATTGAAGTTAGAATTGATGAGGATGACCGAATTTTTTTAATGGAAGTCGGTCCTCGCAACGGAGGGAATTTGGTTCCTCAGCTGGAGCAGTATGCAAGCGGATTTAATATGGTGAATGCGACCGTTGAAGCAGCCATGGGAAAGAAAATTATTGTTGATCACATTCACAAAGAAGGCTTTTTTGCTTACTATGTTTTGCACAGCGATCGGGATGGTCTGTTAAAAGAAATAACTATATCTCCGGATTTAACTGAAAATATTCTGGAGAAGCACATTTTTAAAAACATTGGTGATTCGGTGATATCCTTTCAAGGATCGAATGCAACCATTGGCGTTCTTTTACTTCAATTTTCGTCGGAGGATGAGATGTATGAAAAGATAGACAACAGCGAAAAATACATTCAGATTGAACTCGAATCGGAAGGAATAATTTTTGTGAATAATGCGAACACAAATCGCTTAGCTATTTAAGATGAAAGCAATTGGCGGCTATTTTGAGTTGGAAGTGGTTGGCGGACCGGGATATTACCCGGATCTGCTGCACTTGAATACCGGCAGAAATTGTCTCGAATATTTGCTTCGGGTCGGTAATTTCAAAAAAATATACCTGCCAAAGTTCTCCTGTAAAGTGCTTTTTGAACCCATAAAAAAGTTGAATGTAGAAGCTGAGTTTTATTCAATCGATCAGAATCTGAATCCTGTTTTAGATTTTTCACCAAAGAAGGATGAGGCGGTGCTTTACATCAACTACTTCGGAATTAAAGATGCTGTTCTTGAAGCTTTGAGTTATCAGACCGAGAATCTGATTGTTGACAATTCGCAGGCATTCTTTTCAGATAAAACATCGGCTTTTGGGACATTTTATTCGGCCCGTAAGTTTTTTGGTGTTCCTGACGGCGCTTATTTGTCAAGCAATTTGGTTTTAGAGGAAGAATTAAAAATGGATTATTCGTGGGATAGAATGTCACATTTGCTAAAGCGTTTGGAATTGGGTGCAGAAAGTGGGTATTCCGATTTTCAGAAGAATAGTTTAAAGCTGTCGGGGCAGCCGATTCTGCAGATGTCGGAGCTAAGCAAGTCTCTTTTAAGTCACATTGATTATTCCAAAGTAAAACAAATCAGAGAAGAAAACTTTCGGTATCTGCATCAGCAATTGTCCGGAGTCAATCGATTCAATTTTTCCGATTTGCTCGTAAATGGCCCAATGGTTTATCCTTTGTATGTGGAAAATGAAAATGTGAGAAAGGAATTACTTCAAAATAAAATATTTACAGCATGCTATTGGCCAAATGTGTTGGAGGAATGTCCGGCAGACAGTTTGGATTACAAGCTGGCAAAATACATCCTTCCTCTTCCTGTCGATCAGAGATACAACAGAGAAGATATGGAGCGGATTTGTAATGTATTACTGGCTGTGTTGTAAAAAAACATTCAATAAATTCATAAAATATGACGACCCCTTTTGTTAGTATAAAAACGATTACCTACAATCATGAAAAATTCATTGCGCAGTGCATTGAAGGAATCATGATGCAGAAAACCAATTTCCCGTTTGAATACATTATTGGCGAGGATTGCAGTACGGATGGTACGATGAAAATTGTTCAGGAATATGCGGACAAATATCCTGATGTAATCCGGATCATCACCGATGAAAAAAATGTGGGAGCAGCTGCAAATGATCATAGAACAGACCTTGCCTGCAAAGGCAAATATGTTGCTTTTTGTGAAGGAGATGATTTTTGGACCGATCCGTATAAACTGCAAAAGCAGGTTGATTTTTTAGAGGCCAATCCCGATTACGGAATGGTACATACCAATTTTTCGTGTGTTAAAGATGGAAAAATAATAAAGAGTCTTCGGGGTGAGGAAATGTTACCTACGGGTGATGTTTTAGATGATGTATTAAAGGGAAATCATATTGCAACTGCAACGGTGTGCATGAAAAATGATTTGCTTCAGAAAATTAATATTGGGAAGAAAATTGTTGATGAAAAATGGAAAATGGGGGATTATCCGTTATGGATTGAAACAGCCGCCGCAACAAAAGTTCATTACATGAAAGACGATACCATTACTTATCGGATTCACGACGATTCGGTGACCCATAAATTAGATTGGAACGGAGATTATCGTTTTTTTAAAGACAGATATCTTATTAAAAAATATTACATCGGGAAATTTAATCGTGAGCATTTACTGCCTTATATATTAAATATTTATCATAGGGAACTTTTGAAATATGCTATTTTCTTAAAAAAAGAGGATTTAAGGGAGGAGTGCAGTACCTATTTTAAAGAAAAAGCCAAAGGGAATGAATATTTGTACCGAATACTTTCCAGATACAAAATGTTCGATTCTATTTTTTGTTTTTTGTATACATCCAGAAAGAAACTGAAGATTATTGCTTAGGCTAATTTACTCCTCTGTAATTGGTAAATATTGTGATGCGGGATAGTTAAAAATAAGGGTGATATGTGTTTACAAGGAAAGAGATTGTTAATACTTGGTGGTGCTTCTTTTCAGATCTCAAGCATTCTGTATGCAAAATTAGCTGGTTATTATGTAATTACATGTGACGATACACCTGAGAATCCGGGACATCAGTATGCCGATGAATATATTAATTTGAACACTGGCGATTTAAAGGGAGTATTGAATTTATCAAGAAAATTGGAGATTGATGGGGTTTTGGCTTGTGCCTCCAATTCAGCAACAACTACAGCAGCTTATGTGTCCGAAAAAATGGGACTTCCGGGGAATCCATACAAATCGGTGAAAATTCTTTCGGAGAAAGATTTGTATCGTAGTTTTTTACTCACGAATAAATTTAATACACCTAAGTATGGCGGATACAGTACTTTAAATGATTTTTCAGAAAAATCAGATGAATTCACCTATCCTGTTCTGGTAAAACCAGTAGATTCTTCGGGAAGTAAGGGAATTACTTTGGTGAAAGATTTATGGGAAATAGGCAAGGCAATTGATTATGCAATGAAATTTTCGCGAAGCAAACGCTTTATTGTTGAGGAATATATCGAAAAGAAATATCCTCAGCTCGATGGAGAAATTTTTATTTACAATGGTAAAATTACAACATACTATCTGGGAGATCAGAAAAATGACCTTGAGGTCAATCAATTTGTACCATCCAGTATCAATTATCCTTCTCTTTTGCCCAATGAGTTACACGAAAAAATAAAAGAAGAATTACAAAGAGTAATCGATTTGTTAAAAATCAAATTTGGTGGGGTTAATATCGAGGTGATTATTGATGAGAACGATCAGATTTATTTGATGGAGATTGGTACTCGTAACGGAGAGAATTTCATTCCGGAAATTATAAAATGTGCAATCAACGTAGACATGATAAAAATGAGTGTGGATGCCTGCATGGGAGTGGAACCAGAGATTCACAACCCAAAAGGGATCAATAAGTATTTCACAACTTATGTGATTCATTCCAATAAAGATGGGAAATTCAGATCGGTTAAATTGGATGATTCGATAAGGGATTATGTGCTTGAAATTAAATTGATGGTTGAAGAGGGGGCAGATGTTTTTCGGTTTTGCGGTTCGAATTGTACGGTTGGGATAGGTTTACTGGAGTTTCCTAATTTGGATACACGGGATCGGATCATGAATAAAATAGGAGAACTAATTGCAGTTGAATTGGAATAATGGAATTTGTTAATTCGCTGATGTAAATATGAAGTACATTGAAACAGGATTTTGGATGCTGGCTTTTTTTATTGCTCTTTTTTTAAAGAGTTATACAATTGGTGGTCAGGAAATGGCTTACATTTGGAAGTTGCCTTTACTTATTTTTCTATTTGTTGGTGTTCTGGGGCAAAAAGTCCATTTCAATTTTTTGATTCTCGGCTATCTTTTCGCGATTAAGAATCTGGTGAATACTTCTTTTTTCGATTATCCGGTTGATTCCATTATCAATTTCTCTAAATACTTAACCATACCATTGGTAGTTCATTGGATTTATTTGAATATCAACAGTGTTGAAAGCCTGAAGAAATTACGGATGCTGCCGGTTTATCTGGCCAGTTTTCTAATTATTTCAAATATTCCTTACTATTTGGGTGTTTTTTCGGCTCCGGTAAGTAAAACCATGCTTTGGATGGAGGATACCTCTTTGGATGGTTTGGTTGGAATATTGGGAGCGCCGCATTATACCTCGGCTTTATTATCCATCGCCTGCATTGTAATTCTTGAGTTTATCGTTAAAAAAAGAGGCGGTATGCTGTTGAATTTAGTATTGGGACCTCTTTTAATTTTAGGATTATTCTTTCTTTTCAAAACCTACACACGAACCGGCTGGCTCATGTTTGTGGTTGGAGTCAGCATCCTGTTTGTACGAAAAATTACCTTTAAGGAAGCGGGTAAAATATTGGGTCTTATTGTTCTTTTATTTGCGGGTCTTATTGTGTTGTATCAAACCAACGAAGGCTTTCGCCGCAGAGTGATGGACGACAGGGCAGGGCAGGAAGATAAATCGGCTTATGAAACTGTAGGTTCCGGGCGTTTGCAAATTGCTCAGGTATATTTGGAAAATTTGTACGAAAGTAATTTTGTGACCTATTTGGTTGGGATGGGCATGCAGGAATCACAAAACAGATATGAGAAAAAGGATGGAATGCCTCTTTTTGCCCACAATGGTTTTGTTCAGACTATTGTTGACAATGGAATACTCGGTTTTCTACTTTATCTGGTGTTCCTTTATTCTATTTTCAGGGAAATTTCCAAATCGAACAGTAGTCACAACCAATTGACTGCGGCAATTTTTTTTATGTTTATTTCCTGTTTGGTAACACAGCAGGCTAACTACTTTTTATTGGATCTGATTCTTTCTCTGTTCATCGGAATTTCATTGATCGAAGATAGGATTAACCGTTACATTGAAATAAAACAGCGGCTTTCATCAGTCGATTTGAAGACTCACTCAGCAACAATTTAAAACATGTATCATTTTCGCTTTATCACTTTAAATGATCTGAAGGAGATTGATTACTTCGGGAATTTTCCCAGTAATCAGTTCAACTGGATTTACAATTGGTTTTCTGTTTTCGAAAAGGTTGAAAACAATGTGCTTGGATATAACAAAAAAGCATATATCGTTGCAGCTTATAAAGATGATCAGCTTGCTGCTGTAGTTCCTCTTGTGAAATTGTACAGAATCTATTTTAAAGTGGTTAAAATTGAATTTTTAGAGTTTATGGGACAACAATGGTCCAGTCTCGGGAATGATATTTTGAAGTTTGATGATTTGGAAGAATGTTTTTCGAACGAATTAATTTCGTGGATAAAAGCCCATATTAAATTTCACTTTTTATTTTTCAAATACTTGCCCGAATCATCAGTTTTGGCCAATAAATACCGGTTGTATCATTACGCTGGTGCGCCTTTTGTGCAAGTAGGTAAATACGATAGTTATGAGGTGTTTTCGGCCAAAGTATATACAAGAAAGTTTCGCGAAGATTTGAGCAGAACCTTACGGAAAATTAAAAAAGATGGTTTTGAGTATAAGCTGAGTTTTGAGAAAATTAATGATGAGAGTTTGGCTGAAATCAGAAGAATTGCGAAATCGAAAGAAGTTGATGGGAAAAAATTTTTGTACAAAGATGCTGAAAAAGAACAGTTTCATTTAAAAATGTATGAAATATTTCCTTCGCAGGTAGTATTCGTGAAATTTAATCAGCAAGCGGTAGCTTACGGAACAAGTATCGATTGGAATGGCGAAAGAATAGGAATTGATGCTGCATTTGATCGGGATTATAGAAAATATGGCGCAGGAATTCATTGTATAGATGCGCTGATACAGCATAGTTTTAGTGAAAAAAAGCAGAAAATTTCGTTTGGTATGGGATTGGATACCTACAAATTTCAATTTACAGATCAGATTGACCGCTATTTTATGTGTTACGATTATAAACTTCGACTAAAATCCTTACTTGCATTGCCTTACTTTTTGTATCGGTTAAAAAAAGAGGAGCAGAATGTTCAAAGCAAATTAAAATAAGTACAGATCAATTAATAAGGGAAGTTTATAATATTAAGGGGGGTGTGAACTAGTTGCCCATCTGTAATTTAAAAAGCATTAATTCTCTAAATTATGTATGAATTTAAACTGATATCCCTTTCTGAATTAGAAAAAATTAAGTGTTGCAGTAAGTTTCCAAGTTGTCAGTTCAAATGGATCGTTACATGGTTTTCGGTTTTCAAAAATGTTGAAAACAATGTATTTGGATACAGGAAAAAGCCTTACATCATTGGGGCTTATTTAGAGGAGACTCTCATTGCCATTATTCCGATGATGAAATTGTCCCGGTTCTTTTGCAAGATTCGATTTGATTTTCTGGAATTTTTAGGTCAGCAATGGTGCAGTATGGGGAATGATATTATTGATCTTGGATCTTTGGATGATAATTTTTCCGAGGAGTTAATTTTCTGGATTAAAAAGAACATCCATTTCCATTTTTTGTTTTTGAGATACCTGCCTAAAACATCTGTTTTAAATAAAAAATTCCGAATGTTTCATTATGCCGGAGCTCCTTTTATTCGGGTGTCAGACTATCACAATTATGAAGAGTTTTCTTCACAGGTTTATACCGGTAGATTTCAGTCGGATTTGCGGAAAAAAAGCCGAAAAATTAAAAAGGATGGTTTTGAGTCCGAAATCAGTTTCAATACAATAAACGAAGAGAGTTTATCCGAAATTAGAAGAATTGCGAAAACGAAAAAAATTGACGGGAAAAGTTTTTTATATGCTGATATGAAAAAAGAAGCATTTCAATTGCAGATGTATCAATTATTCCCTTCTCAAGTTGTATTCCTAAAATTGAACAAGCAGGCAGTAGCTTATGGTACTTATATCGATTGGAATGGCGAAAGAATAGGAATTGATGCTGCCTTTGATCGGGATTATAGAAAATATGGCGCAGGAATTCATTGTATAGATGCGCTGATACAGCATAGTTTTAGTGAAAAAAAGCAGAAAATTTCGTTTGGTATGGGACTGGACAGCTACAAATTTCAATTTACAGATCAGATTGACCGCTATTTTATGTGCTACGATTATAAACTTCACTTAAAATCCTTACTTGCATTGCCTTACTTTTTGTATCGCTTAAAAAAAGAAGATCAAATGGTGGCGGAGAAACTTTTGTTGGCTGAAGGTAAATAATCAGTTAGCCAAAGCTAGTGATGAATGTAAATTTAAGATGATCTTGTTACAAAGAACCAAGGAGATTACAGAAAGAAAAGTATTTGAATCTGTATTTTTTTTCCAAAAACATATCGTAAAAAACCGGTCAGTTTTAATTCTTTAAAGCATGTACAACTTTCAATTTATTTCACTGAAAGAACTGGAGGAAATTGATTATCGCGGCGATTTCTTGAGTTGTGATTCCAACTGGATTTCCAATTGGTTCTCAATTTTTAAAGACGTTGAAAACAATGTATTGGGTTACAGGAAACGACCTTACATTATTTCCGCTTATTGCAATGGGAAACTGGCAGCAATTGTTCCTCTTGTAAAGTTGCAGCGGATTTATTGCAAATGTCTAAAGCTTACATTTGTTGAGTTTTTGGATCAGCAGTGGTGCAGCATGGGAAATGACGTGATCTCTTTAAAACCTTTGGGACTTGATTTTGCCAATGAACTAAAACATTGGATAAAAAAGAACATTAACTATCATTTTATTTTTCTTAAATACCTGCCAAAATCATCCGTTTTAAACGGGAAATATAAGTTATACCATTATGCAGGTGAACCTGTTATTCCGATGGTGGAATATTCAGGATATCAGAATTTTTTGATGGAGTCGTATGCGAAGCGGTTTAGGAAGCAATTGGATAGAACTCTTCGGAAAATAGATAGGGATGGATTCAAATTTGAATTGTCTGCAGAGAAGATCAATGATTCAAATTTCGCGGAAATCAGAAGACTGGCAAAATCGAAAATCGTGGATGGGAAAGGCTTTGTGTATGGTGATTCCAACAAAGAAAAATTCTTTCTTAAAATGTATAAAAATTATTCGTCTGAGGTTTTGTTTGTGAAATTTAATAAGCGCGCCGTTGCATATGTTATTAATATCGACAGTGAGGGAAAACGATTGGCAGTTGATTGTGCTTTCGATAGGGATTATAAAACCTATGGGGCCGGCATCCATTGTATGAATTGTAACATCCAAAACAGTTTTAAGAAAGAGCAGGAAAAATTCTCATTTGGAATTGGTTTGGATGCTTATAAGTTTCAATTTACAAAGCAGGCAGAGCCATCATATATGTGTTTTGATTTTAAATATCGGTTGAAATCTCTTTTGGCCTTGCCATATTTAATGTATCGGGTAAGAAAGACTGATCATGAAGTGGTTAACCAACTAAAAAAAGTTCATTGCAATGCAGAGATTTAAAAAAGTGATAGGCGATTTTTTGGGTTTTGTGGTGATTTTTTTCTACAAAGGAGTTGCATTAAAAAAGTTCGATAAACATGTTTTGTCTATCTATTTTCACAACCCGTCTCCTTTTTTATTTCAAGGAATAATTCTGTTTTTAAGAGCTCATAATTTTCATTTTATCAGTGAGAAGGAATTGTATGATCTTGCACTTGGCAGAGAGGAGTTGAAGGAAAGGAAAGCCTTTGTTTCGTTTGATGATGCATGGAAAGGGAACTTAAAATTGATTCCTGTTATTGAAAAATATCAAATTCCAATTTCAATTTTCACACCCGTTAAACCTGTTGTGTCGGGGAATTATTGGTGGGAATACGTTCCTTATTTAAAAAGTAAGTATCCCGAAATAAGTGGTGCTGAGGATTTAAAAAGGATGAAAAACAGTGAGCGAATGGAATATGTTCGAAATGCTGCTGCCGAACGAATTTTAAAGAGGTCGGCTGTAAATCTGAAAGAACTGGAATATTTGCACAAGCATCCGCTTGTTACCATCGGATCGCATACCTATCATCATCCAATTGGTATTCAATGCAGCAATGAGGAATTGGCATTTGAGTATTCCGAATCGAAAAAGATTTTAGAGAGCTGGTTGAAAACGGAAATTAATTCATTCGCATATCCAAACGGCGATTACGATGAAAGGGATTTTGAATTCTTAAAAAAGAATGGCTATAAAATGGCTTTTACTACGAGTCCGGATCTAAGTAGGGAAAATAATGACATGTACGAAATTCCCAGAGTTTCCATCAATACAAAAGGAGGGAAATACGAGAACATTGCACGCATGTTAGGTTTGTGGCATCAGTACATTCAACCTTTGCAATTGAAATTAAAATCAGAAAACAGGAAAGTCAGCGTTCAAATCATCGATCAGTATTCTTGAAAATTAAACTGTTTTTCACCTTATAAACTTCATATTACATTTCTAATGAAAGAAGTATTATTTATTGCTCCTGGGAATACAAAAAGTAAAGGTGGAATCGGCTTGTGTGTAAATAATTATTCGAAACACATCAAACCATTTAAGCTGATTGTTACTCATCGATTCAACTCAAAAGTGTTGAATAGTATTTGGTTTCCTGTTTGTGTAATTGAATTGATATTTCGCCTTTTAAAAGATTCAGATATTAAAATTATTCATATTCACGGAGCATCGAAAGGTAGTTTTTACCGCAAATACATTCTGTTCTCGATAGTTCACAGGCTGTTTAACAAGAAACTGATCTATCATATCCACGGAGGTGGGTTTCGCGATTTTTATTTGGAATCACCGGTATTTATACAAAAGAGAATTCGTTATGTGATTCAGTCTGCCGATGTTGTTTTTTGCCTGACTGAAAAGTGGAAGCATTTCTTTTCCAGCGCTTTTCATCCGAAGCGTGTGGTGATTTTAAACAACATGATTATTCCTCCGGCTGAACCCAATAAAATAGTGTTGAATGGCAAACTTCAGTTTCTCTTTTTGGGCTTAATTGGTGACAATAAGGGAATATTTGATTTATTAAAAACCATTTCGAAAAACAGAACCAATTTTGAGGGGAGACTAAGCTTAAAGATTGCCGGTAATGGAGAAGTGGCCCGGCTAAAAAAATATATTTCGAGATGGAAATTAGAGAATCTGGTACAATTTGAGGGGTGGGTAGATGCAGAGAAAAAAGATCAGTTGATGCGCTCATCGCACATTTTTATTTTGCCTTCCTACAAGGAAGGATTGCCCTTATCTATTTTGGAAGCAATGAGTTATTCACTGCCAATAATATCAAGTAATGCGGGAGGAATCCCTGATTTAATTTACAAATACAAGAATGGCATTTTAGTTGATGCCGGAAATGAGGAAGCGATAAAAAAAGCCATTTTAAAACTACTAAACAACCATAATTTGATACAGATTTACTCTGAAAGGTCGGCAAAAGGGAGTGTTGACTTCTATCCTCAAAGCGTTTTAAAAACTCTATTTTCAATTTACCATGAACTACAGAGCAGTAAGGGATTACTTATTGAGCAAAATTAAGTTTGGTTACCGGTTTTCAAAAGAATTACAGCGGATAGCCGACTTGTACTCAATTAGCGAATCTCAATTATTAGAACTTAAAAATCAGGAATTTGTAAAGCAATATCAAAATGCATTTACCAATTCTAAATTTTATAATAAGCTTTATCAGGAGCACGGATTGAACTTAAATTCAATCCAGTCAACTGATGATGCAAAATTAATTCCTATCATCACAAAAGAAGACATACGCCATAGAGTTGATGAATTGCTAACCTGTAATAAATTGTTTGTTTATACCGCTTACACCAGCGGAACAACCGGATCGCCGTTAAAGCTGTACCGCGATTATCAATCGGTTTGTAAAGAATATTCTTACGGATACTATTTTCAAAGTATGCACGGGTATCAGTTGGGCGATAAAGTGATTTCCATCAAAGGAGATTTAGATCAAAGTGAAATTTCCAGATACGATCGTTCATTAAATACCCTTCATTTGTCGAGCTATAATCTGAATGAAAAAAATATTAAGAAGTATTACCGGTTAATTAAAGATTTCAGTCCCAAGGTAGTAAAGGCATATCCATCCTCTCTGCAGATTCTTTCGGTAGAATTGTACAAAGCAGGACTCGAGTTACAGATTCCGCTGGCTTTTACTTCTTCCGAAGTGCTGCACGATTTTCAACGAAGCATTATTGAGAAGGTTCTGCACACAAAAATTTTCGACTGGTATGGGAATTCCGAACAGACCATCTCTTTAGGTCAGGTAAAGAAGGATTTGTATCAGGATATTCCTTTGTATGCTCATATTGAGGTGCAGGAAAAATGCATTATTACTACGGGTTTTATTAATAAATCTTTTCCGTTGATTCGTTACAAAATTGATGATGTGATAAAACTGAAGTGCGACAGCAGCTGCATTCGTTGTTGTACCAGCCGAATTTTAGGACGGGATAATCAGTATGTGTTGTTGAAAAACGGGCAGCAAATCGGCCTTTTGGATCATGCCTTTAATTTTAGCAACGTAAAGAACATTCTGGGAGCACAAATAGTTCAGAATGTAGCAGGCGAAATAGATTTGAATATCATTCCGGATTATAATTTTACGGAGACGAATAAAGCAAACCTCATTAAGAATTTAACTCAGCTTTTGGGTGCTGATTGCAAGATTCATTACAAAGAAATCGGCGAAGACCAAATCATTCGAACAGTATCAGGGAAGTATAATTTGATGGTTTCGAACCTCAATTCTCAGAAGGGAAATCAGGTGATCAGAGAAATTATGCAGGAAACTTAAACCATAAACTTCGAATATGACTTATCGATTAATCAAAGATTTGATTGCTTATAAAATTAAGTTTGGAAGTGGTTTCGAAAAAGAGCTCAGAAAAATTATTGATTTGAACACTTGTTCGGAACAGAAATTATTGGATTTAAAAGAGAAGGAAATTGTAAAACAATTTCGAAATGCTTTTGAAAATTCAAAATTCTATAAAAATCTGTATCAGTCTCATGGATTAACTATTGATTCGGTTAAAAATTTATCGGATATAAATAAATTACCAATCATCAATAAATCGATTGTTAAAAAAAACAGTGCCGATATTTTAACCAAATCAAGGTTAATGGTTTTTAAAGCCTATTCGAGCGGTACAACAGGAACACCTCTCCAGGTCTACAGGGATTTTTCATCAACAATAAAAGAGTATGCATACGGACATTTTTTTCAGCAAATGCATGGTTATCATTTGGGTGATCCTGTTGTTTCTCTTCGAGGTGTACTGGATCGGAATACAGTTTCTTATTTCGATAAAAGCAATAATGTTTTGTACATCTCCAGCTTTCATTTGGGGGCGGATGAAATTGGCAGAATTCATAAAATGATTACGGATTTTCAGCCTAAAGTAATAAAGGCATATCCAAGTTCTATGCACATATTGGCCACAGAGTTGTACAAAGCCAATTTGGAATTAAACATTCCGCTTGCATTTACCTCTTCGGAGGTACTGCACGATTTCCAAAGAGAAATAGTAGAGAAAGTTTTCCATACCAAAATATTCGATTGGTATGGAAATGCAGAACAAACAGTTGCTTTTGGGCAGTTTAATGATTCTTATTATCATGAATTTCCATTGTATTCTCATACCGAATTTGCCGACAATCATTTAATAACAACCGGATTTATCAACAGAGCATTTCCTTTAATTCGTTATAAGGTAGATGATATAATTCAACTGGCACCCACAAGTAACGGAGCCTGTGTGGTTCAAAAAATAGAAGGTCGTGATGATGATTATGTGATTTTAAAAGATGGTCAGCGAATTGGACGATTGGATTTGGCATTCAAGAAAATAAATCAGCTTCTGGCGGCTCAAATTATTCAAAATACCGTGGGAGAAATAACTGTAAATCTGGTTCCAGATAAAGGGTTTACAAACTTAGAATGCACCCAATTGGAACAAAATTTAAGAGCTTTATTGGGTACTGATTGCAGGATCAGGTTTGAAAAAATTGAAACGCAGGGATTGATCAGAAGCCACAGAGGGAAGTTTAATTTAGTTGTATCTCAAATTGAAAAAAAATGAGCCTGATTCAGAAGCAGATTGTGATTGTTGGTGCGGGACCACAAGCTTTATTTTTATTGCGGGAATATAGTCGGATAGGATATTTGGTTACTGTACTGGGGCGCAAAAACGAAATTGCTATGTATTCCCGTTACGGCATAAAATTAATTGTTGATACAAAAGAGGATTTGATTGGCAAATTGACAGATTTAGCCTCGAAAAATCAGATGCAGGATTGTATCGTAGCGAGTGGTTTTTACCTGTCTTTTCTGATGAAGAATTTTCCCGGGTTTTTCACTCTTTTTAATGTTGTACCTAAGGATAAAGAGGCTTTATCTATTTTTTTGAACAAACTGCATACCTACCAATTGGCTGAGGAGATTCATTGTAAATACCCAAAATCAATTCTTCTGAGTCAATTGAATCATGATACCGATTACAGGCGTTTTAAATTTCCGCAAATAGTAAAGTGGAATCAGGATATTTATTTGTATGAAAAACCAGCCTTCAAAACCTGTTTGGTGCACAATATAAAAGAGGTAAAGAATCTTTATCAAACTCTTGGCGAACGCGAAAAACAATCGCTGGTTATGCAGCAGTTTTTGGGAGCAGATTTACAAAATAATTACTCCTATGGAGCTTATTTCGATCAAGGAAATTTAGTGGCAGGCATTTGTGTGAATGAAGTCCGGCATTATCGTTCGGGAGTCTCTTCGGTTGTGGAAGAATATCGCGGCGGATTTGCCGAAATTATAGAAGAAAAATCCATTCAATTAATTGGCAAAACATTATTTACCGGTTTTTTAGATGTTGAATTTAAAATTTTTAATGGCGAGCCTTATCTTTTGGAGGTGAACCCCCGGCCGTTTGGTTTTATCCGGATCATGAAACTGAAATATCCTGATTTGATCCCCTATATTTTAGGCGAGTGCGTTAGTAATCAAAAGAATTCCAAACAGGTTCAATGGATGAATGTTCTGCGCGACATGGTTTTAATTGCTAAAAACCCGAGAAAGATAATGCACATGTTCTCAGTCCTGTTCAACTTCAGCAGCAGAACTTTTGATGTGTGGGATATTGGTGATTTAAAACCGTTTTTCCGACAGGTTAAACGCTGAAAGAAGACCAACAAAGAAAATATTCAATCAGATATACAAGGGAAATCACAAAAGCAATGCGAAGAAATGCATGAGCAACCTGAAGAAATGCATGAGCAACCTGAAGAAATGTATGGGAACGTCGAAGAAATGCCTGATCAACGCGAAGAAATACATGGAAACATGGAAGAAACGCATGGGAACATGGAAGAAACACATGGGAACATGGAAGCAATGCAAGAGCAACCCGAAGCAATGCAAGAGCAATGTATCAATGTACAAAGTCTGCATCTGAAATAAATACCAAACCAGTTAAACCATCAAAATCTCATGATCTCTCTTTGCCTAACACTTGACTACGAACTTTTTGGTTCTGGTCGGGGCGATGTTTTCAAGCACATCATTGAGCCAACCAATAGAATGTTGGGTATTTGCGAACAGCGCAAGATTAAACTGACTATATTTTTTGAGGTGGTAGAATACTGGAAGCTGAAGGAAGCTTACGAGAGTGGCACGAGTATGGGCTATTCATCGAATCCTGCAACTGCCATGAAAGAGCAAATACAGAGAGCTTATCAATTGGGGCACGATGTACAATTGCACCTGCATCCGCAATGGATTGATGCAAAATATGAAAAAGGGGAATGGCTGCTGAATTTGGATTACTGGAGGTTGCCTGAGGTGCCCGATCAGCCGAACGAAACCATTAGCATGGGATTGCCGGAACTAATCCGCAAAGGAAAAGAGACTTTGGAGTCCATTCTGCAAGTTGTAAATCCTGAGTACAAGTGCAACATACTTAGGGCAGGAGGATACAATATCGATCCATCTGACCGATTACTGAAAGTTCTTAAGCAGCATTCCTTTATTGCGGATAGCTCGGTTTATTTTGGTGGAAAAGCAGAAGGCAATCTATCGAAATACGATTATTCAAATATTTCAGAAACCAAAGCTTACTGGTATGCATCCAATAATTCTTTGACGAGTTCAAACGGCATTAGCAGTGGATTTTTGGAACTGCCAATTTTTGCTCAAAAGCGAAGACGAATCCTAAAATACGATGCAGTACGCATAAAATCTGCAATGCAGAATAAAGCCAATTCCTTGGAGAAATTTAAAAACAACAGCGCAAAGAAATCAAAATGGGAGACGGTTCAGTTTTTGCTTCAGGAAGAGGCCTTAACCTGGGATTTTTGTTTGTTCTCGAAAGGGAAAATGAGAAACTTTTTAAAAGCGGCAATCAGGCTTCAGGAACATTCAGCAATGCTGTTTCATCCCTTTATTTTGGTCGGACATCCAAAGGATTTCTACTATCCGGATGCCTTGCTTTATTTGGCCAAACAAGCAGGAAAAAGGGAAATAGCATTCCACACTTTAAGCGAATTGCAGAAAAAAATAAAGCAACAGTAAGTAAAAACATCTTAAAATTCCCTTAAGAGGACTTTTCTCACGGAACAAGTTTTCTCAGCACATCTATAATTCAGAATATATGTACAAAGCAAGCTTCGAAAATCTTCGAAACTATATCGAAAGTCAGGAATACAAAGGCTGGGATCCATACGATGGCCTGAATTCCAAACTTTTTCAGTCCATTCCTTTTGTGAAAAACAGCAGGTTAATGCGATTGATTTGGATTCAGGCATTTAAAAAAAGTCCAATAAATTTCCGGGGTCTTACCAGAGTTGAGAAGGATTACAATCCAAAAGGTCTTGGTTTATTTCTTAGTGGATATTGTAAGCTCTATCAATTTGATCGAACACAGGAGGTAAGATCCCGGATTCATTTTCTGAGCGAAAAATTATTGGAAATGCAATCGAAAGGCTGGTGGGGCCCCTGTTGGGGATACAATTTTGATTGGCAGGCAAGAGCCTTTTTTCAACCCAAAGGCACACCATCGGTAGTTGTTACAACTTATGTAGGCTGTGCATTGCTGGACGCCTACGAAATATTGGGAGATGAAAAGTTGTTGGAGACCGCCATACGAATCAAAGATTTTATTTTGAAGGATTTGAACCGAACCTACGACGGAAACGGGGATTTCTGTTTTTCGTATTCTCCATTGGATCAAACTCAGGTTTTTAATGCTTCTCTCTTAGGAAGCCGGATGCTGTCGAGAATCTATCATTATACACAAGAGGAGGAAGTTTTGAATTGTGCAAAGCAATCGGTAAGGTATTGCATCAAGCACCAAAACTCTGATGGATCCTGGTCGTATGGTACTTTGCCTTATCATCGCTGGATTGATAATTTTCATACCGGATTTAATCTCGAGGCCTTATCCGATTATCGAAAATATGCTAAGGATGCTTCCTTCGACCGGCAAATTCAATTGGGATTAGATTATTATCTGGCGAATTTTTTCGCCGATGATGGAACGCCAAAATATTACAACAATTCGGTTTATCCGGTTGACATACATTGTCCGGCTCAATTGCCAATTACACTAAGCAGTTTAAGCGTGTTCGAAGAGAACCGGGAATTGGTCGGTCGGGTGTTAAAATGGACAATCAACAATCTTCAGGATCAATCCGGTTATTTCTATTTTCAGTTAGGGAAACGCGGAAAAAATAAGATTCCTTACATCCGATGGGCACAAGCCTGGATGTTTTTGTCCTTATCGAATTATTTAGTTGAAACTATAAAAATACCGGAATATGAAACGAGTCATGAGAAAAAGCTCACAAACACATGAATGACTGTTTGGCGAGTTCCATATGGCAAAAACTTAAAATTATACTCATATGAAAAAGAGAATTACGATAATGAACTCGCCGGTTGACGTGTTGACGATGAAGGAAACTCTTCATCTGATCGACGATTCTATTCGGGATAAAAAGCCAATTCAACACATTGTGGTAAATGCGGCCAAACTGGTGCACATGCAAACCGATACCGAGTTATACAAATCGGTAGTAGCCAGCGATATTATTAATGCGGACGGAATGGCTGTTGTTTGGGCCGCGGGATTATTAGGAGAACCTTTGCCGGAAAGAGTTTCGGGTGTTGATTTGATGCAGGAACTGGTTATTTTGGCTGCTAAAAAAAAATACAGAATCTTTTTCTTCGGAGGCAAAGAAGAAGTGGTATCCGAAGTGGTTCGAAAATACACGTCTGTTTTTGGAGAAGAAATAATTGCCGGTTTCCGAAATGGGTATTTTAACAAAGATCAGGAAGCAGATATTGCAGCACAAATTGCAGCATCGAATGCAGATATTTTATTTGTAGCCATAAGTTCTCCAACCAAGGAGATTTTTCTGAATACCTACAAAGATCAGCTAAAAGTGTCCTTTATTATGGGCGTTGGCGGTTCGTTTGATGTAGTAGCAGGGAAAGTAAAAAGAGCACCTCTTTGGATGCAAAACTCAGGTTTGGAATGGTTTTACCGCTTTTTGCAGGAGCCCCACCGAATGTGGAAAAGATACTTAACAACCAATTCTCTGTTTCTCTACTACATATTTAAAGAACGAATTCAAAAATTTTTCAGATAAACCCACACTTCATTTTTACAGAAGCAAGTGTGCATCTCTATTGTAAAAAATACTCAACTCAGAATACAGACAGCCGTTGACCAACCATCAACTTGAAAAGCTGGCTGTGGTCTTTTAAAATTTCACTTTAAAACCTTAAAACCATGATTAAAGGAAGAGAACAAACCCTTGCACGTTTGAGTACTCTCATGCAAGTAGGTTTATCAGTTGCTTGTTATTGGGTGGTGGCATGGGCAGTTACTACCTATTTAAGACCGGTAAATATTGATATTCACGATAACAATACAATTTACCTGCTGATTATCGCCATTTGGTACACGCTGATAAAGGAGCTGAATCTGGGTAAAATGCTTCGGGTAAAAACCTACTCCGAATTGTTTGCCGAATATTTTGCCATGGTTGTAATAAGTTCAGGATTGCTGCATTTAGGAAGTTTATTCCTCACTGATTCCGTACCAACATTAATTCTGGCTTTGTTTGCCTGTTTAAATCTTGTAGTGCTTTTTGGCTTTCGGATGTTAAGTTACCGGATATTTAAATTGCTGAGAGGGAAAGGCTTTAATACCAGAAATGTTTTAATTGTTGCAGATGATGAATCGTATCTGCACTTTATCGACCGAATGCTTTTTATTCGCGATTGGGGATACAATGTTTGGGCGATTATGTCGGATGGAAAACACATCAAAAATAAATACGAGTCGCACGTTCGGGTTTTGCACGAGCATTTTCAGCTAAGCGAAATTATCGATGCCAATGTGGTTGATGAGGTAATTTACTGCAAGGGAAAGTTTGATAATGAAGAAGTCCGGGCTTTGATTTATGCCTGTTCCGAGGTTGGTGTTACGTTTCGTGTTTATTCCGAATTGTTAAGTGTTGTTAGTCAGCGATCTCATCTTACTTATTTTAAAGAACTTCCTTTTTTGACGTTCGCCAATAATACGAAAAATTACTTTGCCCTTAAGGTGAAGGAAATGCTCGATTTCCTGTTTTCATTTGTTATTGTGGTATTGATTTCTCCTGTCTTGTTAGCCATATCTGTGGCAATAAAAATTGAAGACGGAGGTTCCGTTTTTTTCCGTCAAAGGCGGGTAGGCCTGAATGGACGTATTTTTCATTGTCTGAAGTTCAGAACAATGGTTGAAAATGCGGAAGCCTTACGGGTGAAACTTGAAAATCAGAATGAACAATCGGGGCCGGTTTTCAAAATTAAGAATGATCCGAGGGTAACCCGTGTAGGCAGATTCCTTCGAAAAACATCTTTGGATGAGCTGCCTCAGTTCTTTAATGTTATCAGAGGCGAAATGTCGATTGTTGGTCCACGGCCGCCAATACCTTCCGAAGTTCAGCAGTATCAACGTTGGCAGCGCCGGCGATTAAGTATGAAACCAGGAATAACATGTATCTGGCAAGTGTCTGGCCGCAATAATATTCCTTTCGAGGAATGGATGAAACTGGACATGCTTTACATCGACACCTGGTCGTTAAAACTGGATTTAATACTATTTCTCAGCACCATTAAAGTTGTGTTCACTGGTGAAGGGCAATAGTTAATCTCAATATATTTAAACTAGAATCAACAAAAAACCAAGACCATGAATAAAAAATATTTATTTCTGATGAGCCTCATTTTAGTAATGAGTATCATTTCCTGTCGATCAAAAAAAGATTTGGTTTACCTGCAGGACACCGGTGCTGAGATATTGGCAAGCGAGTTTACAACAAAAGTTCCCGAGTATCGGATCAAGACAAACGACAATCTATTTGTGAGTATTAAATCCTTAAATCCAGAGGTGAATCAATTGTATAATCCTGCACAAAGCGTTGGCGGAATAGGAGGCTCACAGCAATTATACAGCCAGCAATCCGATCAGTATTTAAATGGTTATCAGGTAGATTCAAATGGAAATATTTCTTTACCAATTCTGGGTGCAGTAGGGATTGCAGGACTTAGTCAGGCCGAGGCTCAGGCTAAGGTTCAGGAGAGGGCCGACGAATACTTAAAGGATGCAAGTGTTAAAGTAAAACTCTTAAATTACAAAGTAAGTGTTATGGGAGAAGTTGCTACTCCAGGCGTTTACTACAATTACAATAGCAGCTTAACTGTGCTGGAAGCCATAAGTATGGCGAATGGAATCACTGAATATGCAAAAATTGACCGTGTTTTGGTGATGCGAACCTCCGAGAAACAAAGTGAAACATTTCGTTTGGATTTAACAAAGAAGGATTTTCTAAAATCGAAAGCATTCTTTCTGCAGCCTAATGATGTTGTATATGTAGAACCTCACAGGATTAAAAATACGAATATGAATTCGGCCGTTTACAGCATTTTGCTGTCAACAGTATCAACGGCAGTATTGATAACCAGTTTAATAATAACCAACAAATAAGCTGTTTCGCTTGGTGATTATTCTAACACAAAATTTATTTCAATGAAATATGTAGATGAAGTAATGGATTATTTTGATCAAAAAGATGGTCCGGATGTGAAGGAATTTCTTTATCGATTGTTGTCGAAATGGAAGGTATTTGCAGTGTGTGGAGCCTTGGGGATATTACTGGCTTATTTTATCAGCAAGTATTCGAATCCGGTTTACATGATGCGGAGTACTCTCTTAATTCATGTTGATGCAGGGGAAACCAGCGCACAAAGTATGTTTGATGGTTATAAAATTCAGGACAAAGCAAACATACAAAACCATTTAGAAATTCTTAAATCATATACCATTAACCGAAAGGCAATGAGAAACTTGGCTTGGAATCAATCATGGTATAAAAAGCAATTGTTTTCCAACAGAGGTTTATATAGACATGAACCATTCGAAGTTCAGCAAATGGACGGGGTTAATATAACCAACCTGCCAATTTCTATTGTTCAGATTGATGATAAATCTTATAAAATTAAAGTAGATGGGAAAGCGGATTATAAGGGTGATGAAGTGCATGTTAAATTTGAAAAGATAGCTTTTTTCGATCAGCTGTTTAAGAACAACTACTTTCATTTTATACTTAAGAAGAAAGAAGAGGGAATTGATAAGAATGAAAATTATTTTTTCGTTTTCAATAACTTAGATGCGCTTACTCTCGCGTATATGGAGAGTATGACTATCAGCGTAGCTGAGAAAAAGGCTGAATTGATTCATCTTCGAATAGATAATTCGGAACCGGAAAGAGGAGTTGATTATTTGAATGAATTGAATTGGGTTTACATTCAATTTGGTTTGATCGAAAAAAATAAGAAATCTGAAAGTACAGTGCGCTTTATCGATTCTCAGTTAGAGGGAATCGTGGATTCTCTTCAAATGGCAGGCCAGAGTTTTAGCAATTTCAGATCAAAAAACAGAATTGTTGATTTGGGGCAGGAGGCTGGTGTGATTGTAGCAAAAGTGGAGGATCTTGAAAGTCAGTTGTCCAAGGCTCAAATTACTTTGGATTACTATAAAAATCTGTTGCGTAATTTAGGCGATGTAAATCAAATGAAACAAGTTATAGCACCTTCCATAACAGGTGTTACAGATCCTTCGTTAGATGCATTAGTGGCTAAATTGACTGATTTGTACGGAAAAAGGGAAGTGCTTTCTTATAGTGTTCAGGAGAAAAATCCGAGTCTGGTTATCCTGAATAAGGAAATTCAGTTAATTCAGCAAAGTTTAGAGGAAAATCTTCAAAGCCTGGTGGCTAACTCTCGAATCGAAGTACAGAGTTTAAGCGCAAGAATGGAAACCGTTAGAGAGCAATTGGCCCGAATGCCAAAGCATGAGCAAAAACTGGTTAGTATGAAAAGGAACTTCGACTTAAACAACGAACTTTATACTTTTCTACTGAAAAAACGTGCGGAAGCAGCCATTGCCAAAGCATCTAATGTGTCCGATTCGCAAATAATCGATCCGGCAAGATTGGCGACTATTGTTAAAATAAAACCCAAAACAGCAATTAATTTACTAATAGGCATGTTTTTGGGGATTGGACTTCCTTTTTTAATCATTATTCTAAAAGAATTTTTTAATGATAATATCCAGAATAAGGAAGAAATCATGAAGAAGACACAACTTCCTATTTTGGGGACTATTGCTCATAATAAATACAACGAAGCAGTTCCTGTGTTTTATCATCCCCGATCGGCTATATCTGAGTCTTTTAGAACCTTGCGAACAAATCTAACTTATGTACTGCCCAATAATCCGACTAAAATTATTGGGATTCATTCAACAATACCCGAAGAAGGAAAGTCATTTGCGACAGTTAATCTGGCTGCCATTGTTGCCATGAATAATAAGAAAGTGTTATTGATTGGAGCTGATTTACGAAAGCCAAAAATTGAAATCGCTTTTGATTTGGATAATGCGCTTGGTTTAAGCACCTATTTAATCAGTCATAGCAAAAGCAGTGAAATCATTCAGAAAACACACATCAAAAACCTTCACTGTGTAACCTCAGGTCCTGTGCCGCCAAATCCGGCTGAGCTATTGGAAAATGGCAGGTTTGAGCAATTGTTATGCGAAGTGGAAGGGAAATACGATTATATATTTATCGACAATGCGCCTCTTTCCATGGTTACGGATGGAATCATTACAGGCAAATTTACAGATGCTAATTTGTTTGTTCTTCGTAAAGGATTCAGTCATCGGGAACAGATTAGTTTTGTGAATCAGTTGGCTGTAAAAGGTACTTTGTCGAACGTTTCATTGGTATTAAATGATGTTACCATGAATGGTTATCAAGGCAAATCCTCAAGAAATACAAGTGGAAACGGTTATTATTATGAAGACAGTTCGCCGGGAATAGTCCGAAGGTTGTGGGAGAAAGTCTCCAGTAATTAAAAGAGTAAATAAATGGCCTGAACAACAATTCAGGCCATTTTTGTTCGTTAATCATTGAGAAAGAATAAAAGAATTCTATATTTTTATAAGTGATTGATACTTAAAATATTCTCTTTATGATTATAGCTGTAGATTTTGATGGAACCATTGTACATCATAAATATCCTGAAATTGGAAGTGAAATTCCATTTGCTGTCGAAAGTCTGATCGCATTACAAAAGGAAGGTCATCAAATTATTTTATGGACATACAGAACAGAAGAAAATCTTTATGAAGCGGTTGATTACTGTGAAAAGAGAGGATTGGAATTCTATGCTGTGAACAGCAATTATCCTGAAGAGGAATTTGATGACACCATTAGTCGTAAAATTTATGCTGATTTATACATTGATGACCGCAATTTTGGTGGATTGCCGGAATGGGAGCACATATTCAGAAGCATTTCCACACAAAATTATATTTCGCATAAAGAATCAAAAACTAAAAAGATGTTTAGTCGGTTGCTCGATAAAATTTTTGGTGATTGATTATTCTATGTTAGCTAATTTAACTTTCTAAAAGTCATATTAGCGAACGATGAATGTTTGGTTGCTGATTTTTTTTCCTATTGAAGAACGCGTTAAAGTTTCTCTTTATTTAAAGTGTCAATAATCAAATTCAGATCAATAAGAAACCTGAATTTTAACTTTCTTCTTTTTAATAAGTTCGTTTTTAAGTTTCCGGGCCAATTTTTCTCCCATTCCTCTTTTTACAGCAACGAATGACGAGTGATCGAGAACATCAATTTTTCCCAATTCCTCTTTTTTCAGATTTCCAACCTTACAGAAGAATCCAACCAAGTCAATTTTATTTATTTTCTCTTTTTTTCCCAAACAAATGTAAAGAGTCTCCCATTCAGGTTCTGCCGGTAATGGCTGATCTTCTGCCAGTTCAAGCACTTCAATGTTTTCAGGAATAAATTCCGGAGGTGTTTCGTCCTGAGCAAGTACCAGATAGGAAGTTCCTTCGGCATTCATTCTGGCTGTTCGTCCGTTTCTATGTGTAAATGCTTCTTCTACTCTTGGCAGTTGGTAGTGAATCACATTTTTAATTTCAGGAATATCCAATCCTCTCGAAGCAAGATCGGTAACAATCAGCAGGTAATGACTTCCATTTCGGAATTTTAGAAGGGCTCTTTCCCGATCATCCTGTTCCAATCCGCCATGAAAAACATCACATTGAATGCCTTCATTTAAAAAATGTTTTCCAATTCGTTCCACAGCATCACGGTGATTGCAGAAAACTAAACTTGGCTGATTTCCCAAATGACAAACCAATTGAAAAAGAGTCGCCAATTTGTCTTTTTCCACAGATATTACTTTCTTTTGATCCAAAGCAATCGGTTTTGCATTGGGAATAAAGTCCAGTTCGATGAGCGAATTTAGTCTGGTAAAATCCGGAATATCGATATTATTGGTAGCAGAGGTTAGTATTTTTTTAATTTTAGACGGCAGAGCTAGTGTAACTTCCTTCATCTCTTTCTGAAAGCCTAATTCAAGAGATTTATCAAACTCATCCAGTATCAGAGTTTTAATATTTCTGCAATCAAAATTTCCTCTTCGAATATGATCGGCTATCCTTCCCGGAGTACCAATAAGCACGGCAGGAGGAGTTTTTAAGTTGTTTTTTTCGGTCGACATTGGATGCCCGCCGTAGCAGCAATTTACCTTAAAATCAGTCCCCATACTTTTAAAAACACTCTCTATTTGCAAAGAGAGTTCTCGTGCAGGAGTTAAAATCAGGGTCTGAACAGCATCTGTTTCAGAATCCAGTTCAGCAAGCATTGGCAGCAAAAAGGCCAAAGTTTTTCCCGATCCTGTTGGGGATACCAAAAGCAGATCGCTGTTTTTGGTATAGGCTTTCGCGCATTCCTTTTGCATCTCATTCAATTCCTGAATAGATAGCTTTTCTAAAATCTTTTTAGTATCCATGTTTTTTGCTTGCATGGCGCAAAGATAACAAAAACTCGATGCCCGAAAGTTTGGGATCCCGAATAGTTGGAAATAACTTTTGAACATGTATTATTTAGTGCTTTTTTTGCTGGAAATCAAGATTTGGAATTTTTATTCAAGACTGAAAAGTTGTAGGTTTGTGAAACAAATCACATTACTTCAGACTTGTTATTATGCAAGGAAAAAACCTACTCTCTTTTTATCAGAAACAAAAGAAAATAAAAGAGCTGAAAAGTCTTCTCCCGGAAGTCTTTGCAGGAGATCAATTGGATATTCAGAAGCTTAAAATTTATTTGGAAACTAATCAGTTCGTTGATGAATCGAACTATGGCTTAACATGGTTCGGAAAAGAGAATGCAGCAATGCAAGCCCGAGAAGAAAGTACGGATAAACTGGTTTTTGATAAAGCAAAATCTGTTCAGCCAAAAACGACTCAAAATCTGTTTGTAGAAGGTGATAATTTAGATGCTTTACGTTTACTGCAGAAAGATTATTCGGGTAAAATCAAATTGATTTATATCGATCCGCCCTATAACACAGGTAATGATTTTGGTTATAATGACCGGTTTAAAATCCGCTCGAATCAGTACCTTGAATTTTTGGATGGTACCGGCATTGAACGGGTTGATTTTGGACTGAAAAATCAAATTGAAAGTGGCGAAGTTCACACCAATTGGTTGAACATGATTTATCCGCGATTGATTTTATCCCGACAGCTGTTAACCAATGATGGTGCAATAGCCGTTTCTATTGACGAAAGTGAGAAGGCTAATGTGCAGCTGATTTGCAATGAGGTTTTTGGAGAGGATAATTTCATTGGGTGTTTTATATGGATCAATCGAACAAACTCTAATGTTTCGGGTAATTTATTTGCCGCAAATCATGAATATATTTTGCTCTATGCCAAAAATACGAAGGAAGTAAAATTGAAAGGAGAGCTCAAGGATTTATCCAATTATTCAAATCCTGATAACGACCCAAATGGAGATTGGATTCCTGATAATCCGTCAGCAGCAAGCGGCAATTCCAATTCCCGTTTTGTGATTGCCAATCCCTTTACAAAAGAGGAATATTTACCTCCATCGGGACGATATTGGGCTTTTTCGAAACTGCGTGTTACCGAGTGGTTCGATTCAGGAAAGTTGATCTTTCCCAAAGAGGAAGGAAAGCGCTTTTTGCTGAAAAAGTACAAGTCGGAGCTCAAGAGTATTTTTAATCCCATTTCATCAGTTATTACTGATATTCCAACAAGCAAAGGAACCCGGGAGCTGAAAGAATTATATCCGGAAGGCTTGCCCTTTAAATATCCAAAACCAACTGATTTACTGCTTACGATATTAAAGCAATTAAGCGAAGATGAGGATTTGATTTTAGATCTTTTTGCCGGCTCGGCATCAATGTCTCATGCTGTTTTCAAACTAAACGAAAAGCAAGCTTCTAAGCGCCGTTTTATTTGCGTTCAGAATACAGAATTGGTAAAAGAGGATTCGGATGCCTGCCGAATGGGTTTTTCTACCATTTCAGATCTGGCGGGAGATCGAATAGTAAGAGCCGGGAAGTTGTATCCTACACTTGATACAGGGTTCCGATTTTATAGAATTGAGAAATAAAACAAAGAGAGTAATGCCGGTATATTTTTGAAATTCAAACCTCTTTCATTCTTCATTGGGCTTGCTCTGATATCGTTATACAGAAAGCTTTTATTGAAGTGATACGGATCGGGATATTTTTACAAAATGGATATTGAAAATCTAATTTAGTTTTTATACTTTCGAGATAGATTAATCAAATATACAACAAGCATATTTGCAGAGATTTAAATACTTACACAACAACAATATAACAAAACGACAATGACTAAAATGAAGGCTCTTGTAAAGTCCAAAGCAGAAAAAGGCTTGTGGATGGAAGAAGTTGATGTTCCTAAAGTAGGAGTAAACGATGTTCTTGTAAAAATTAGAAAAACAGCCATTTGCGGTACCGATCTTCACATTTATAAATGGGATGAATGGGCACAGAATACCATTAAACCGGGAATGATTATCGGGCACGAGTATGTTGGAGAGGTAGCTGAAATTGGAGCCGGTGTTACTGGTTTTAAAATTGGCGACCGTGTAACAGGCGAAGGTCATATAGCTTGCGGACATTGCCGAAACTGCCGACGCGGACGTAAACACGTGTGTGAACATACCGTTGGAATTGGTGTAAATGTCGACGGTATTTTTGCCGAGTATGCAGCCATACCATCGTCGAATTTGATGAAAATGAGCAATGACATTAGTGATGAGCTTTTGGCGATCATGGATCCATTTGGAAATGCAACACATACTACTCTTTCGTGGCCTATTATCGGAGAAGATGTATTGGTTACAGGTGCAGGTTTAATTGGAAGTATGTGTGTGGCAATTGCAAAATTTGCTGGAGCCCGCTACGTTGTGGCAACCGAAACCAATCCTTACAGAATTGAGTTGGCTAAGAAAATGGGTGCCGATCGTGTAATTAATCCTTTAACAGAGAGTCTTGATGACGCAATTAAGGATTTGGGTATGATTGGTTTTGATATAGGGTTGGAGTGTTCGGGTGCACCAGCAGCTTTTGGCGATATGGTTTCTCATATGTACAACTCAGGTAAGATCTCTCTTTTAGGTATTTTGCCTCCGCAAACAAAAGTAAATTGGAACGATATCATTTTCAAAGGACTTCAGTTAAAAGGAATCTACGGACGTGAAATGTACGAAACATGGTACCAAATGGAGCAGATGTTGATGAGTGGATTGGATTTGTCTCCAATGATTTCACATCGCTTTAAAGCTGATGAATTCCAAAAAGGATTTGATATTATGGAAGAAGGAAATTGTGGGAAAGTGATTCTCGATTGGGAATAAATTTTCTTAAAAATATAGTTTAAAGCTCAGGTATTGCCTGGGCTTTTTTTGTAATCTGAAAATATTTGTCTTGCACAGTAAGCTTGTTTCATCGATTTATGATCGTTTTTGGAAATTTTATTTCGATTTTGATTCATCCATTTATCTTTTTTAAGTGTCTATTAGTTAGAGTCTTTGTAAGACCTTGATTAGTTTGATGTAAAATATAGAGGGAAATTGGTTATGGTGAATATGCGATATTGCTCTGAAAAAAACATATTGAATGTAGAATTGATTGGGAGAATTGATTTTAAGGAGATGAGTGCTTATTGTGAAAAAATCAGTAAGGACAATAACTTGCCCGGTTCATTGCGGATTTTAGAAGATGCTACTCTTGCAGTATTTGATTTTGACATCGATAAAGTGGATCTAATTAATCAAATTATGGTGAGTCAGATTGCCGGCAACAGGATTATTATACACGCTCTGTTGCGCACAGAACCTATTTCAACAGCATATGGAATGATAAGTGAAATGGCCAATAATGATCCTCGGTACAATGCTAAGGTGTTTTCAACATGGCAAATAGCTATGGATTGGTTGCAAAGCAGGTGATTTTGTATTAGATCATTTATCAAAATTAAGAAACAGCTATTTGTTTAAATATTATTTCCCGTTTATCTATAGAAAAAGAATGCATGCTCAAATGAGCTAAAATATCCGTATTTTAATGCAGAAACTATATAAATCCCGGATATTATGGAACAGGAATTTTACCGCATACCCATAGCTGCAATTCACAAGCCAATAAAAGAAGCTGTAACACTAAGCTTTCAAATACCAGATGAACTGTTATCGGTTTTTAAGTTTCATCCGGGACAACACCTTTGTTTTCGGTTTGATGTAAACAACAAGGAAGAACTTAGAATGTATTCCTTGCACAATTCGCCGTATGTAAAAGGTTTGTATCAGGTAACAGTAAAGATTCAGAAAGACGGATTAATTTCCAATTACATAGCGGACAATTTAAAAGCAGGAGATATTGTAGAAATATCCACTCCTCAAGGAGATTTTACGGTAAATCCGGATGAAAAGGCCGGTAAGTCCTATTATTTGTTTGCTGCCGGAAGTGGAATTACGCCAATTTACTCAATGTTAAGTTCCATATTGCTGGCAGAACCAAATAGTAAGGTATTTTTGCTTTATGGAAATAGGAGTATTCCCGAAATTTTATTTTACAATGAATTATTGGAGTGGCAGGCAAAATATCCTGATCGTTTGAAAATTACTCAAACCCTTTCGAAACGATTTCTGGATTTCTCACTGACTCCATGGGATGGTAAACGTGGCCGGATAAATGAGGAGTTGGTAGAATCTTTTCTTCTTGAAAATGCAACCACTCCTGAAAATTCAGAATATTATATCTGCGGACCGGATGGAATGAATCAAATGGTTAGTGATACGTTGATTGATATGGGAGTCTCGTCAAAATTCATTCATTTTGAGTATTTTTCCACTCAGGCTATTGAGTACGAAGAGGGACTAACTGCAGTGGAGAATGCTCTGGTGGATGCAGCAATCAGGAATGAAAAATTTCAGCTGTACTTAGCGCAGGGCGAAACCATTTTAGAAGGATTGAAAAGAATTGGCGCCCCTGCTCCCTATTTTTGTCAGGGTGGTATTTGTGGTACCTGCAAAGCTCATCTGATTGAAGGGGAGGTGAAAATGAAAGCAACAATGGCTCTGAGTGCCGAAGATGTAAAGAACAATGTAATCTTAACCTGTCAGTCGCTGGCGCAAACTGCCAAAGTGAAAATAGAGTTCAAATAATATGAAGCGGTGAGTCTGCGCAAAAACAGCACAACACTCACCGTTAATTTATTCTTGAAACAGTTTCGATGCTTCCTCCAGTAACTGCTCGGTAACTTCAGCGATATTGTAAAGCAAAACCAATTTTTGGCGTTCAGTTCCCCGCTCAATTTCAGTAATTTTTTGTCCTAAATTATCAATGAATGTTTTAAGACTTTGAGTCGGGTCACAAGCTTCCGACTTTTGTAAACCGCTGACAGCTTTGCTTAATTCTAATTCTATACTTCCAAACATTTCCCATTGATCATCGCTGATGTAGTTTTTGATGTCGCGGTGTGCTCCTAAGGCAGATAAATAGGATAGTAATGCATGATTTAGATAAGTTAAAGCAAAGGCATGTTTTTGAAATTTCTGATGCTTTTTTGGTTCCAGTTTCATTCCCCGCCACGATAAAGCAAGAGCATTATCAGCCTGATTTGCACGATACCTGGCAATGCGGTAATTCAAATCATCCTCATTTAATTCTTTGTATTCCTGCAAAATGGAGGTGAAATAGTTTCGGTTCTTTTCCAGGGCAGTTGAAAGTAAGTTGGGCAAACGCTTGTATTGCCAATCGGGCCACATAAAACGAACCACTATTATAGCCAAAACGGCACCAATAATAGTATCCATTACCCGCGCTTCCATAACAACAATCCCTTTTCCTGCAATCAGATTAAAAGCCGCGATGACAAAAATGGTAACAAACACAACCGCTAGAGCATAGTTTTTTCGCAGCCACACAAAAAAGGCATAAGCAGCTACCAGCAGCAAAATTACCTGTCCGGCAAGAGTAGGAAGTATTTGTACAAACAATACACCAGTCACAACACCACTCAGAGTTCCAATAATTCTTTGAAACAGTCTTTTCCGGGTTTCACTGTAACTTGGCTGGCATACAAATAAACTGGTTAGTAAAATCCAATATCCTTTTTCCAAATGAAAACCCAAAATCAGAAAATAGCCAATCAAAAAACAGGTACTTAACCGGATGGCATATCTAAATCGCGGATGTGACCAGTTCAATTGCTCTCTTAGTTTTTGCCATAAGCTTTTGGTATCTCTGTCAACCTTAGGAAGTAATCCCGAATCTAAATAGTAACTCATGTTTTGCAATGAAAGATGAGATTGTGTAAGATTTTGGAGCAGTAAGCTAAGATTAGTACTTTTTGTAGTAGGATTTTGTTTTTTAATTTTATCCTTCAAGGCTGCAATTGTCCATTTGAATGAAATCGGATGCTGATAAGTTGTTCCCATTAACAAGCTTTTCGAAACCTCGTGGCAGGCAAGTGATAATTGCAGTAATAATTGCCCCAAACCTTCCAGAACTTCCGTGTTGTCTGCTTCATCACTTATCAGGTCGTATCGTTCGTGACTCGAAGAAGCTCTTTCGTGCAAACTTTGCAAGAGTACAAATTTATGCAGGTAAGGGCGCAGTTCGTTCGGATTATCCAAAGCATCGGAGTAGGAGTTGAGTACATTTTTGCACCTTTCCAACGAGTTGATGAATTGAATATTTAAGGTAGCCAAACGACCTCTGATTTTTTCCTGCGACTTGGAATCACTTGGGAAAAGCCGGGCTTTTTCCTTCATGTACAGGCTCAGGTCTTCGAATCCCTGAGCCAATTGCTCTTCCAATAGTCTGTTTGGACGAAGAATAAGTAAAATAAGAGACAGTATTCCATAACACAAGGCACCCGCAGGTAAAAGCAAGGGTTGCCAGTACCAGTTTGGCGAAATCTCAGCACCCAACATGGTATAAATAGCAACGAGTAAAGCACCAAACGTAACGCCTCTGTATCGCTCACCCAGTCCTCCCAAAACAATAAATGTAATGGTGGAACCAATTAATCCAATGCCAAACAGAATTGGATAAGGAAGCAGTAATTCGACCGATAAACTCGAAATAATGAAACTAATAATGGTAAGAATCAGCGTTTTCACACGTCCTTTGGGATGATCATCGGTTTCGGAAAGAGCACCAGCCAGAGCACCCAAAGCCAGAGTGAAACCCATATTTGCAGAACCAGTAACAACAAATGGAATCAGCAGCATACTCATGGCAATTGCTGCTTTTAGCGCCAGCAATCTGTTTGGATACCTCCATAAATTCTTAATCATGAATTCATACCATCCTTTTCCCTGAAATCTGTCAAGTGTCAATTTGTTCTTCATGTATCGGTTTTTGTTTTTCAAATGCAAAGATAACAGAAGCAAATAAGTATACTGCCCGATCGTATTAATTTAGCTTTGCAATTTGCTAAATCCAAACAGTATCTATGACCTGCAAGAGTTTTAATAAATCCTTTTATTGAAAAGCTTCGGGCAATATGCCGGCCAATAAAAAAAGTCTGCTACTGGTTTTAGATATTTTGTACACACCTCCCCCAAAAATATGTCTTCTATGTGCAGCGAAAAAGTCGTTTCAGCTGGCTAAAGCCACAAATATCCAGTTATTATATTGTTCCTTTAACGTAAGGGATATAAGACTCTTTTTATATGATGTTTGAATGTGCTTTACGTGCTGATAGATAGCTCGTAATCAAAAAGTGAATGTTAATCAAAAGGATACATAAACTTAACATTGATATGTTCGGTTATTTGATATTTTGTATATTTTTGATGCTCAAAACAACCATTTTGTACACGCTTCTTGAAAAAGTTCATTTTCAAACTATTTTTTAATTACTACTAAGCCTATGTTTTCATTTTACACATGTAAGAGGTGGTGTCTGGTGACATTACTTACTTTATTTATGATGTCCGCCCAAGTCAGTTTTGGTCAGGGATTGGAAAATTTTGATACTTATCCATATTCATCAACGTCTTATTCTAATACCATCCCAGATTGGATTGGAGTTAATGAGATTACATGGAGTTTGGATGTTGGTGCAAAAGGTGCAAGTATTACCGGCATCACGCCATTAATTGGATCAAATGGAAAAAACGGATTTCCGAAAGGTGGAATTTTAACTTCGTCATCCATTACTAAAGGAGTAGGAAATTTAAGTTTCAAGTACAAAAAAGCTTTTTCAAGTAATTCTCAAATTTCAATTTACATTAATGACATTTTAATAGAGAGCATTAGTGCTGAAAGTACTGATGTTGCTAACTATTCCAAAGAAATAAATGTAGATGGAGACTTTACTTTTAAGTTTCAAACAACCGAACGAACTTTAATAGATGATATAGAATGGACTGCCTATGGATCTGCTCCGGTTCAAAGTTCGGCAAAGACCATAACATCATTTGTGATTGATAGCAAAGCCGGAACCCTTAACGAAGGCGAACATACAATTGGTGTAACTTTACCGCAATCGACTAATGTAACAACCCTTAGTCCTGTAATTGAAATATCCGATAAGGCAACTGTTTTACCGGCAAGTGGTGCATCTCAGGATTTTACAAATCCGGTGACTTATACTGTAACTGCAGAAGATGGATCGAGTCAGGAATACGTAGTGACAGTAAATCTGGAAGTTCCTGTAGTCTCAAATATCCTGATCAATGAATTGGATTGCGATCAGGCCAGCACAGATACAAAAGAATTTGTTGAATTGTACGATGGAGGAGCCGGGAATACTTCTTTGGATGGATACACTTTGGTTTTTTACAACGGGAGTAATGATTTGTCTTATGCAACTTATGATCTTGCCGGGCAGACGACCAATGCGCAAGGTTTTTTTGTAATCGGAAGTACCGAGGTTGCAAACGTAAATTTGTCTCCATCAGGTTTTTCGCTTCAGAATGGAGCCGATGCTGTTGCCTTGTATAAAGCGCCGGCAGCAGATTTTCCAAATAATACAGCTGTAACAACAGAGAATTTAGTCGATTTTGTAGCTTATGATACCGATGATGCAGATGATCCTGGATTGTTGGCAGGAATAATCGAAGGCGGACAAATTAACGAGAATGCTTCGGGCGATATGGTAAATCATTCCATATACAGGGCAACTGACGGAGAAGGCGGAGCTAGAAACACCACAGCTTTTATTGCAGGAATTCCAACTCCCGGAAAATCAAATGCCAGCACTGGGACTGCAATAACTGTTGATTTGGCTTTATCTGCCACAACAGCCAGCGAAGCCGATCAAACAGTAATTACTTTAACAGCAACTGCAAGTGAAGCGGTAAGCGAAAGCCAGACTCTTGATGTGAATATTTCCGGTACGGGAATTACAGCAGGAGATTACACACTTTCAGCAGCACAATTTACATTTGCGGCAGGCGAAAGCACGGCAAGTGCAAGTCTTACCATTGTTGATGATGCTGATGTTGAGGGCACTGAAAGCATGACGGTTTCCATTACGAATCCTTCTTCAGGAATTCAGTTGGGAACAACAGTAAGTGCAGTTCTTAGCATAGCAGATAATGATAGTGCAGGTAATGACGGAACGGAAACGAGTCCTTTCACCATAAACGAGGCTTTGGCTTTGTCCGAAACTTCTGCCGAGTATTATGCCTATGGTTATATTGTTTCGGTAGGTACTGATTTTGAAGCACCATTTACAAACGCTTACTATATTTCTATTGCTGATTCTCAGGATGAGACCAATTTTGACCATTGCCTGAATCTTAAATTGGAAGCAGGAGCAAATCGTGATACCTGGAATTTACAGGATCATCCTGAAAATTTGGGCAAACAAATTAAATTTGACGGATTTAGAGATACGTACAGTGGTCATGCTTCCTTCGAAGGAAATTCGGTAATTGTTAATCTATCAGGGGAACCAACATTGACTTCTGTAAATTTGGCTTTATCTGCCGCAACAGCCAGCGAAGCCGATCAAACAGTAATTGCTTTAACAGCAACTGCAAGTGAAGCGGTAAGCGAAAGCCAGACTCTTGATGTGAATATTTCCGGTACGGGAATTACAGCAGGAGATTACACACTTTCAGCAGCACAATTTTCATTTGCGGCAGGCGAAAGCACGGCAAGTGCAAGTCTTACCATTGTTGATGATTCTGATGTTGAGGGCACTGAAAGCATGACGGTTTCCATTACGAATCCTTCTTCAGGAATTCAGTTGGGAACAACAGTAAGTGCAGTTCTTAGCATAGCAGATAATGATAGTGCAGGTAATGACGGAACGGAAACGAGTCCTTTCACAATAAACGAGGCTTTGGCTTTGTCCGAAACTTCTGCCGAGTATTATGCCTATGGTTATATTGTTTCGGTAGGTACTGATTTTGAAGCACCATTTACAAACGCTTACTATATTTCTATTGCTGATTCTCAGGATGAGACCAATTTTGACCATTGCCTGAATCTTAAATTGGAAGCAGGAGCAAATCGTGATACCTGGAATTTACAGGATCATCCTGAAAATTTGGGCAAACAAATTAAATTCAACGGATTTAGAGATACGTACAGTGGTCATGCTTCCTTCGAAGGAAATTCGGTAATTGTTAATCTATCAGGGGAACCAACATTGACTTCTGTAAATTTGGCTTTATCTGCCGCAACAGCCAGCGAAGCCGATCAAACAGTAATTACTTTAACAGCAACTGCAAGTGAAGCGGTAAGCGAAAGCCAGACTCTTGATGTGAATATTTCCGGTTCAGGAATTACAGCAGGAGATTACACGTTGTCAGCAGCACAATTTACATTTGCGGCAGGCGAAAGCACGGCAAGTGCAAGTCTTACCATTGTTGATGATGCTGATGTTGAGGGCACTGAAAGCATGACGGTTTCCATTTCGAATCCTTCTGCAGGAATTCAATTGGGAACAAATGTTAGTGCTTCAATTAGTATTGCTGATAATGATGGAAGCACCGGAAGCATTTTGGCTAACTACGTTTATTTGGCTCCGGAAACCAATGGAGATGGAAGTATTTTAGTGAACCTAACACCAAAAGAATATGTACAGACAGTAAGTCCAAGTCATCATATGGGAAGTGTGAAAATTCCGGCCGATTATTACAGCAGTGCTGTTGGATTTAACGGAACTGCATTGCGTGAGCATATTCATACCATAATTGAGACCGGAGCAGAAGCTCAATCGTACAGCACCGTTTGGAACATGTGTGAAGATGGCGATCAGAATCCGAAAGATGCTTCACAAGTCTGGCAAATGTATATTGAAGAAGGTATTGCAAAAACAGCTCACGTATCGGGTAGTACAGGATGGAACAGAGAACACACCTGGGCTAAGTCGCATGGCGGTTTTGGAACTTCAGATGGGCCAGGTACCGATGGTCATCATTTAAGAGCTACCGATGCTCAGGAGAACAGTGTGCGTGGCAGTCGTGATTTTGCCGATGAGGCTCCGGGATATACTCCACCTAAATCGGCAAGAGGTGATGTTGCCCGTATGATTTTCTACATGGCAACCCGTTGGGATATGACCGTTGATGATCAGTGCAAGGAAACTGAATCGGCAGCCCGTCACGGAAAGCTGTCCGATTTATTGAAATGGCACGAGGAAGATCCTGTTGATCCGTATGAAGTAAGAAGAAACAATGTGATTTACGGGTATCAGCACAATAGAAATCCGTTTGTTGATCATCCTGAATTGGTGCAGTACATTTTTGGAGAAGCCAAGGCGCAGGAATGGAATGGCGGAATTGGTACAGAGCCTGCTAAGATTAAAATTGCAGGAACATTGGCCGATTTCGGTATGGTGAAATTTGGTGAAGAGTCATCCGTTCAGACTTTTACGGTATCGGCAAATTCCTTAACCGAAAATGTGAGCATAACATCTCCGCAGCATTTTCAGATATCCAAAGACGGCACCAACTATTCTTCCTCTTTGGCTTTAACCGTTGCTGATGGAACTATTGCAGAGACCACAATATCTGTGAAATTTGTTCCCGAATCAGCTGTTTCAGCAAAGGTGACAGGAAATTTGAAAATTACAAGCGGCGAAAATTCCAAGTCGATGGCTGTATCGGGTACCGAGGGAGATCCGGCATTGGTTCCTCTTGCATTTTTACACGAGGATTTCGAAACGGATACGCACAGCAATTGGATCTTGAAATCGGAAATTGGCGACAGAAATTGGGCAATAACAGAATTTTCAAGTAATAAGTACATGCAAATGTCGGCCTACAAAGCCACTGGTAAAGTGGTTTCGTGGTTAATTTCTCCTGAATTGGATCTGGATGCCTATAATAATGAGAAACTGACTTTTAAAACCAAGAATGGATATTTTAAAGGTCTTGCGTTAGAAGTGTTAATTTCTACAGATTACGATGGCGGCGATGTAAGTGCAGCCACCTGGCAAAAATTGGATGCCGCAATTGATGAAAGAAACAATACTGCTTATGGAGCCGACTTTGTAGAATCCGGCGATATTGATTTGTCTGCATACGAAGGAACAGCATACATCGCTTTTAAATATACCGGCGACGGCAGTTCTGTTACTACAACCTATCAGGTAGATGATGTGGTGGTTGAAGGAAATAAAATTCCATTAACAGGAAGTTTGGGAAGCAATCTTATTGCTGATTTGGAATTTCCGTTTACAGAAGTTGGCGCGGTTAGTGAGCCGATGTTATATGAATTAAATTTCGATAAAATAGAGGGAGATATTAGCATTCAGGCCAGCGATAATTATGAAATTTCTTTAGATGGAAGTACTTATGAATCACAGCTAAGTATTGACCAATCAGAAGTTTCACCTGTGTTGATTACAGTTCGCTTTGCTCCAAAAACAGCTGTTATTAACGGATCTGCAGGAACGATTACTCACAAAGCAAAAGCGGCCGAATCGCTTGTTGTCGCTGTAAGCTCTTTGGCATCAACCGAAATTGCTGACGCTTTAACTTTGGGTAGAGATAAAACCCTTGATATTGTATCGTGGAATGTGGAGTGGTTTGGATCTCCAACAATGTCGAAACATGCATCTTCTTTCGATGAGCAGTTGACTGCTGTTTCCGAGAAAATTATTGAATTGGATGCCGATATTTATGCCATTCAGGAATTGGTTTCCGATAATGTAAATGGTGATTTTCTGCAGCCTTTGGTTGAGAAGCTAAATGTTTTGGCGGGAGAAGATTTGTATGCGGCCAGTATGGGTGCAAGATATTCTCACGACGATTCAGCACCAAGTACAGACTATCCGGCTCAGCGCATTTGTTACATCTACAACCAAACAACAGTGAGTAACTTAGGCGATTTCTCGATGTTTTCTGATTTATACCCCGATACATCTACCGCATCCATTGATGGGTACACAGGCGATGCTTCCAGTTTCTGGGCTTCGGGACGTTTGCCATATCTATTCGAAGCAGAGGTATTCATTGATGGTATGAAAGAGAACATCAAGTTGGTGAACATTCACGCCAAGTGTTGTCAGGATAGTCACTCCCGAAAATTGGCTGATGCTAAATTCCTGATGAATGAGTTGAATACCAACTATTCCAACGACAATTTGGTGATTCTGGGTGATTACAACGATTATTTAGAAGGAAGTATGACCAGCGGGGCTTCCTCTCCTTATGCATCATGGTTCGAAACCAAAGATTATTTCGATCATGTAATTACTTCAAGTACCAATATCGATCACATTACCATTTCCAATGAATTGTACGATGAATATCAGGTTCTGACCAACAATACAAGCGAGGAGAATGTCAGCATATCCGATCATCATCCTATATTGCTGCGTTTAAAATTACGTTCGGACAAAATCAGTAAAAAATCGCAAACAATCACTTTCGAGGCTCTTGCAGATAAAACCTTTGGCGATCCTGCTTTCGAATTGGTAGCAAGTGCATCATCGGGATTGGAAGTCAGTTTTGAACTGGTTTCAGGCCCGGCAACCCTATCCGGAAAAGAACTGACACTTACCGGAGCCGGAACAGTTGTTGTAAAAGCGGTTCAGGCAGGTAATGAGAACTACGAGGCGGCAGAATCGGTAAGCAGAACGTTTACTGTATATAAGGCTTCTCAGGATATCGCTTTCGCGGAATTGACAGACAAAACCTACGGTGATGCAGCTTTCGAATTGGTAGCAAGTGCATCATCGGGATTGGAAGTCAGTTTTGAACTGGTTTCAGGCCCGGCAACCCTATCCGGAAAAGAACTGACACTTACCGGAGCCGGAACAGTTGTTGTAAAAGCGGTTCAGGCAGGTAATGAGAACTACGAAGCGGCAGAATCGGTAAGCAGAACGTTTACTGTAAATAAGGCTTCTCAGGATATCGCTTTCGCGGAATTGACAGACAAAACCTACGGTGATGCAGCTTTTGAATTGGTAGCAAGTGCATCATCGGGATTGGAAGTCAGTTTTGAACTGATTTCAGGCCCGGCAACCCTATCCGGAAAAGAACTGACACTTACCGGAGCTGGAACAGTTGTAGTAAAAGCGGTTCAGGAAGGTAATGAGAACTACGAAACGGCAGAAGCAGTAAGCAGAACGTTTACCGTAAATAAGGCTTCTCAGGATATCGCTTTCTCGGAATTGACAGATAAAACCTTTGGCGATCCTGCTTTCGAATTGGTAGCAAGTGCATCATCGGGATTGGAAGTCAGTTTTGAACTGGTTTCAGGCCCTGCAACTTTATCCGGAAAAGAACTGACACTTACCGGAGCCGGAACAGTTGTTGTACAAGCGGTGCAGGCAGGTAATGAGAACTACGAAGCAGCAGAACCGGTAAGCAGAACGTTTACCGTAAATAAGGCTTCTCAGGATATCACTTTCGCGGATTTGGTGGACAAAACCTACGGTGATCCAGCTTTCGAATTGGTAGCAAGTGCTTCATCGGGATTGGAAGTCAGTTTCGAACTGGTTTCAGGCCCGGCAACTCTATCCGGAAAAGAACTGACACTTACCGGAGCCGGAACAGTTGTTGTAAAAGCAGTGCAGGCAGGTAATGAGAACTACGAAACGGCAGAAGCAGTAAGCAGAACGTTTACCGTTAATAAGGCTTCTCAGGATATCGCTTTCGCGGAATTGACAGACAAAACCTACGGTGATCCAGCTTTCGAATTGGTAGCAAGTGCATCATCGGGATTGGAAGTCAGTTTTGAACTGATTTCAGGCCCGGCAACCTTATCCGGAAAAGAACTGACACTTACCGGAGCCGGAACAGTTGTTGTAAAAGCAGTGCAGGCAGGTAATGAGAACTACGAAGCGGCAGAACCGGTAAGCAGAACGTTTACAGTTGCTGGAAGTAAAGAAAATCAAACCATTACTTTCGTTGCTCTTGCAGATAAAACCTTTGGCGATCCTGCTTTCGAATTAGTAGCAAGTGCATCATCGGGATTGGAAGTCAGTTTTGAACTGGTTTTAGGCCCGGCAACTCTATCCGGAAAAGAACTGATACTTACCGGAGCCGGAACAGTTGTTGTAAAAGCAGTGCAGGCAGGTAATGAGAACTACGAAGCAGCAGAATCGGTAAGCAGAACGTTTACTGTTGAAAAAGCAAGTCAGACAATAACCTTCGAGCCTATTGAAGGCCTTGTAGTTGTTGGAGAGCCAATTCAACTGAGTGCCGTTTCTTCGGAAGGATTAACGGTTGCTTTCGAGCTGTTGCAAGGTAATGGTGAACTTAATGGATCCATACTAACACCAACATTGCCAGGCGAATTTAAAGTTCGGGCTCATCAGGATGGAAACGCTAATATTGAGTCCGCCGAAGAATTTCAGTTTTTTACTGTAAGTCAGCCAACAGGATTGAAAGAGATTTTTGAGAAAATCGTTAAGATTTATCCAAATCCATCACGCGATTTTGTGAGTATCGATTTACCCGATGCTGATGTGATTAAAATCTTAATCTTGAATAGTCGTGGGCAGGTAGTGAAAACCATACAGCCTCACGAGAAACACAGAATTAATATTCAGGATCTGGTTTCCGGAAATTATTTTATATCCATTCAAACGGATGAATTTATTGTAACAAAACGACTCATGGTCGTTCGTTAATAATCTAAGTAGGGTGTCCTAAAAGTTCAACTTTATTGTCATTATGAGCTTGTCGAAGAATCTCGATCTTTAAATAACAGATTTTACATTTAGGGCACCTTTTTTATTTCCTGCAGACCAAGCTGACGGCTTGGTCTGTTTTTTTTTATTCCTATTGGTCTTCTATTTCTTTATTGTTTTTTTGTTAAGCGATGTTAGTTTCGTAGATTCGCATATTGAATATAATAAGTGTTCATTGCTGCTCTATATGGATCGAGAAACACATTTTTTATTAAAATATAAACACTATTGTGTTTATTTGGAAATTGGGGCACATTTAGATGAAAAAACTAAAAAATATAAATACTTGATTTTACAAAATTATTTATAAACGAAAATTTATGAAAATAAAAGACAAGTTTATGAACTTAAGGTGCTTTTGGTTAAGTAAGTGTTTGATAATATTATCAATTATAATTTTCAATACATCTTGTGAGAAAGAAAACATAAATTTTGAAAAAGAAAATAATAATACAACTATGGGATATGGAATTCCTGATTTGGAAGATTTACTAAAGAATTTTCCAAACTTTTATTTAGACAATAACATTATAAAAATTCGGAATTTGTATGTTCAAAGATTTGACTTAATCTATGACATAAAGACTGAGTAAAACGTGACCCAACTGTGTATATACAAAATAGACATGACAGTAGTAAATGAATCCGTTGTAACCCGCAATTCCTTACGAAATCATGCACTCAACGTTGTGCGTAATGTAAAGACTGATTACCAATGAAACATAACTCAAAGATATTTATAGAAAGCGGAATGATTATTTATGCAGGGAAAGTCTCCGAAACGAAACAGCATAAACACTATGCTATACAAATAGGAATTGTTATAAGTGGTAGTTTTCAGCTATATATAAATGACAAAGAATATAGGCATAGTAGTTTTATAATTCATTCAAATGTACCACATAAACACATTTCAAATGATAGTGTTTTGTTATGTATCTTAGTTGACCCAACAACCAATTTGGGTAATACGTTGGTTAATTATTATCCTGCTCCATTTCAACCACTTTCAGTTTCAAAAGAAGAACTAAGCTGTTTGCAAGATGAATTAAATAGTAATCAGGAGATTAATGATTTGGAGTTGAAAATATTTAAACTATTAAAGATTACTCCAGTTCAAAGAACAATGGACAATCGTATTTTTCAATTGGTTAAAAAAATGAACCTTTTAAATACATATGATACCGATTTTGATTCTTTAGTAGAAACAGTACCTCTATCAAAAAGTCGGATTCGTTTTTTGTTTAAACAGCAAACAGGACTTTCTTTACAACGGTATATATTGTGGTTAAGAATAAAAAAAGCTATTTATCAAATTATGCAACATAAGAGTTTGAGTGAAGCTGCATATTTAGCTGGGTTTGCTGACTATTCCCATTTAAGTCGGGTTGTCAGGCAAATTTCGGGAATGACAATGAAGGTGTTATTAAAAAACAGTTATTTCATTCAAGATTCATAATTCAAAACGACATTACCTTTGCAAACAGAAAAGTCAAGTTTAACTAAAAAGATGTTTGTAATGTTTTTTAATATCGAGAATTTGAAGGATTTATTTTTTGTAATACCCGTTGTGTTATTTATCCACGAGATGGAAGAGTGGAATATTTATCATTATCATCAAAAAAATTATCAAACAGGTGTAATTAAAGAAAGTGTATTAGGTACCAGACTTTGGTTATTCTTTCTGAGTTTTATTGGGTTTGCGTGGACTGCAGTTTGTTATTTCATTCCCAATCAGGTATTGAGTGTAGTAATAATGATGCTATTAATAGATTTTACAATTCTAAATTCATTACAGCACATTATTTTGACAATGAAAACAAAAAAATATAACCCTGGGCTTGTGTTTGGTGGTTTCTTTGGCTTGTTTGCAGCAATATTTGTTATTGTTGTCATATTACATCATCAAATTATTCCAATCTGGGCAATGATTCCTTTATTATTACTTATTTTTCCTGTTCTAATTGAAAGTGCCATTAGTGCAAGAAATAACAAACTACCAATGATGCTAAAAGGGATATTAAAAGTATCGGATAAATTAGAACGATTTATGTCTTTTTGAAAGTTTATTTTAGAATAATCACTACTCATACAATTTACCGTTGCAGCCAATGAAACGAACCACACAAAATAAGAGGAATCATATGAAAAAAACATTATTATTAACGTTAGTCATTTTAATATACATATCGACAATTAATGCTCAGAATAACTACTCAACGGAGAAATGGAGTTCGGTATTTAATACAAAAAATATTAATGGAACTTTTATACTTTTTGATATTTCATCTGGTAAAAGCAAGGTTTATAATACAGCTAGATGTGACAGTGCATATATGCCAGCATCAACATTTAAAATATTGAATTCATTAATTTCGTTAGAAACAAATGCTATTAATAGCGTAGACGATACGATTAAATGGAACGGAGTTGATTACGGTTGGGATAAATGGAATAAAAACCAAACAATGAGAACAGCAATGCCTCTATCTTGTGTTTGGTTTTATCAAGAACTTGCACGTAGAGTTGGAATTATCGACATGCAAAAATGGATTGATTCTGTTGGATATGGGAACACAAAAATGGGCGGTCAAATTGATAACTTTTGGCTTGAAGGAGATTTGCGGATTTCTGCAAAAGAACAAGTCGAATTTATTGAACGATTAATAAAAAATGAATTGCCTTTTAGTTTGAAAAATCAGGAACTTGTTAAAGAAATTATGGTTACGGATTCAACAGAAAACTATGTATTGCATTCAAAAACAGGATGGGCATTGAGAATAGAGAATCAAATTGGTTGGTTTGTCGGATATGTAGAAACAAAAGATAATACATGGATATTTGCTTTGAATTTGGATATAAAAACCAAAGAAGATTCCAAATGGAGAAAACAAATAACTTATGAAATTCTTAAAGAAGAAGGGATAATTAATTAATCATTGGCTACAATAATGTGTATAATTCATAAGGGTTTCAGAGGTTTTTGAGAGGTATTTCCCGCATCAATTTTGGGTGGTAACTTGATAAGTTTGAAACCCGCAATCCCGCACGACACCATACACTCAACGTTAGTGGTCAGGCAAAGACACAATTCACAACAAAAAAAATATATTATGCCATTTGTAAGAATAAGTTTACCAAAAGTATTTTCACAAGAGACGAAAGATGGAATTTCAAACTCTGTACACAACTCTCTTGTTCAGGAATTTAACATCCCACAAGACGACTATTTTCATATTATCGAAGAATTAGAACCACAACAAATTAAATTTCCAGAAACTTATTTGAATATTCCCCATACTTCCGACATTGTGTATATTCAAATTATTGCAGGACAAGGTCGTACATTGGAGCAAAAGAAAGGATTATATAAAGAAATAGCCAATCGAATAGCGAACCCTACGACTGTTACCAAAAACAATATCTTCATCGTTTTACTTGAAAATGACGGCAGACAAAATTGGTCGTTTGGAAACGGTGAAATACAAGAACCAAAACATTTAGATAAATGAAAGTCTCAAACATAAACAACTGTTTAAATAGCATTAATACAGACGAAAAAGTAGGTGTAAAAGTTGCTTTCCTAACCGGAGATGAAAAGATGTCTGTATTTGCTATTGAATTAACAAAGGGACAATTTATTCCAGCACATTACCACAAAAAAGACATAGAAACATATTTCATACTTAACGGATATGGTATTGTATATACAGGAACAATAGAAAATGATAATATACTTTGGAACCCAGAAAAAGAGGTAAATACCGGAGACTGTTTCACAATTTATCCTGGAGAAATTCACGGATTTAAGAATATTTCAGAAGGAACACTAAGAATAATTGCTACTGCCCCTTTGATCCACAGCCAAGACGACAGATATTTTATCGAAACACAGAAAAGCCCGAACCGCTGACAATGTATATACAAAATAGGCGAAATAGTACTAAATTAAAGGGTTGTAGTCCGCTTCATCTTACTTGTAACTTGACAGGAAAGTGCCACGCTGTCGGCTACTATTCTTATACGAATCGTTGTGCTTCATGCTAAAAAGAAGCAACAGCATAATATATTAATTTGTTTTGAATGATATAAAAGCAACAGAATATGATATACGAAATGAGAATTTACACTGTTAAAGTTGGGAAAATGAACCAATACATAAAACATTTTGAGAAGATAGGGCTTCCCATTATCTCTAAATATTCAAAATTGATTGGTTACTGGTATACAGAAACAGGTGTGTTGAATCAAGTTATCCACATATGGGAATATGAAAATTTTAATGAAAGAATAGAAAAACGAAAAGCTCTGTATGATGATTATGAATGGTTAGAAAATTTTATTCCAACAGCTTTACAAATGCTGGAAAAGCAAGAGTCAAGAATTATGAATGCAACAAGTTTTTCACCAATCAAGTGATTTATCAATAAAATATTGGAAAGGACATTTGCAGAAAGTTAAGGAGTTTCCATATGGAGATACATATTGAATGGAAAGCTGATATGATAAAAATATCAGATTTAAGTGATTATGTGGTTTTATATATAACATTTCAACACAGAGGAATAAGAGAAAAGGAAAAATGGGATCTGAAAAAATAAATTAAGTAAAAGCACTTAAGCACAACATTTAGTATAAGTAATGGCAGGGGAAGTCCAAATATTCAGATTTGCAGCCCGCTCAAACTAGAAAAAATACAAACGGATTGATAACAATGAAAACAAACCTTATTAAGACATTTCTTTTATTGGCAATGACAATTCTTCTAACTAATTGTGCTACACAAAAAACCAGTACACTTGTTGGCGGAGAATATAACGAAACAAAAAATGAGACTGATTATTTTGTTGTGCCGTATGGTTCAGTAACACTTCCAGGAAAATGGGAAAAGACAAATTACAATACAATTAGCAGGCAACAGTTCTTTAGAAATCAAGATTCTGTAATTATTGCAATTGCATTTGGGCGATTCGATAAGTATGAATTTAATAGGGACGGCTCAGAGTCAGGATATGATTTCGTGAAAGCCTATTACGAATGGGATTCAAAATACTTCGTTGATTCACATGGATTGATAAGACAACCTCTGGAAAAAGATAGTACAAACAACTTTATGATTTACCGGATTTACGGACAAATTGAAAAAGGGGATTTTGATACATATTTTCTTGTCGGCGAGAAAAATGGAAATACAAGTAACTTTTCGATTTCAGACACAGATAAATGGACTGAAAATAAAAAAGTTGATTTCTTAAAAAATCTATTCTTGACTAAGAAAGAAGAATAATGAATCTGCCTATATTAAAAATAGAGAACTCTGATTTAGATGAAGCGTTTTTTGCTTTTGGACAGTTTATAAATACAAAGACATATATTCACGATTAATTAAAAACAGGTGCTAACACGTGCTCATAAATAACAGCCGTTTCGTCTGTTATTAAAGGGTTGTAGTCCACATTAAGTTTGGTGTAGCTGGACAGGTTTGCAATCCGCAACTATTCATAGCACCGCTACGTTAGCGGTCATTGTGAATACCGTAGATAAATCGATATAAATGACATAAAAAAGAAAAGGTATGAACAAAAAAAAAGAAAATAAAAATGCCTACAAGCAGATGAAGTTCAGGGCAGGAATCTTTCAGATTAAAAACTTAAAGAAGAATAAACTATTTTTAAAAACAAGTACAGATTTAGATAGGGCATTTAATTCCGATCAATTTCAATTAAAATTGGGGAGTCATAAAAACATAGAATTACAAAATGATTGGAATACACTTGGTTCAGACAATTTTGAATTTAGTATTTATGAAGAATTAAAAATAGAAGAAACAGCAACTGAATTAGAAAAACAAACAGATTTGAAAGAACTTCTTAAATTACACCAGATTGACTTATTAAAAAAAGGAATTAAACTTTACTGATTCAATAAACAACGAACCGCTAACACGGCATATAAAATATTTGGCAGAAAGTGCTAATTTTAAGGGTGGTACATTTAATAAAACTAGCAACAGTTAGATAGGGAATCGCTTCGAAATGCCAAACGTTTCATACATGTAACCGTTAACCATTATTAAAAAAACGAACGAATGAACAATATGCCTAGAAAAATTAAATTCTCAACCATACTTAATATTTTGAAAAAGAAACCGATTCCATTGCTTTTTGGTTTTCTTTTTACTCTAATTCCATTATTTCTTGTTATTGTTTTATCGATAGTGTTTTCGTCATTTGGAAACGACACGCCCGAAATTGATTATGAATCGATAAATTTACAGGGAAAAGAAACTACTGCTGAAATAACGGACATTGAAACTCAATACAATGTGACGATTAACGGAGTTCACCCGACAATAATTTCATACAAATATTCAGAGAATGGAAATGAAATAGAATCTAAATATAAAGTTCTGGAAGAAAGAAAAATAGAAAATTTAGAAATCGGAGATGATATTGAAATCAAAGAACTCAATGGAAATTCAATACTAAAAGACCTAAAACCATATGGATTTTCAATTTGGTTCTTTTTAATCATACCAATCCCGTTTCTGATTATTGGATTGCCTTTTTTAATCTATTCAATCTTATACCTGAAAAAGGAACTTAAACTCTACAAATTCGGAAAAGTATCAAAAGGAAAGATAGTTTCGATGATGCTAAAATCCGGACTTCCTGTTTTTAATTTTGGACAAGGAATTATTGTGCATTATGAATATGAAACAAGAAGCGGAAATAAAATAATTGGAGAATCATTTACAACTGACTATTCGATTATGAGTGATAAAAAGAACGACGATTTTGTTCCGGTTTTTGTGTCCGTTGAAAATGATAAGAAGTCTTGTATTGTTCCTAAATTGCAGTCGTTGAGAAATAATTGGAACATTGATTTTGAATAAAACAACAATGGCTGAAAACGCTAACCGTTGCACAAGCGATTACTATCTAAATTAAAAATGGATAAAAATGAAAAAAGCACTGATTATAATAGATATTCAGAATGATTATTTTGAAAATGGAACAATGACTCTTGTTCATTCGGATAAAGCCTGCCGGAAAGCAAAACTTCTTTTAGACAAGTTTAGAGCAGAGGCATTGCCCGTAATTTTTATTCAGCACATTGCAACACGACCTGATGCATCATTCTTTTTACCAAATACAAAAGGAGCAGAAATTCATAACACCATCAGTCCTTTAAAAAGTGAGAAGATAGTCGTTAAACATTATCCAAATAGTTTCAGAGAAACAGACCTGATGCAATATCTTGAAGAAACACAAATAACTGATTTGGTCATATGCGGAATGATGACGCATATGTGCGTTGATGCAACAACAAGAGCTGCAAAAGATTTTGGATTTACTATTTCTGTTATTGGTGATGCTTGTGCAACAAAAGATTTAGAATACAATGGAAAAGTTGTTGAAGCCAATGAAGTTCAAAATAGTTTTTTATCAGCATTAAATTATTTTTATTCAACAGTGCAAACCACAGAGGAGTATCTAAATCAATAATTGGGTGACTGTTTATCGTAGACATACAACTGAGTTTACTCCATCTATGGCGGGTGATGAATTGAAATTTCTTTTAGCAAAGCACGACCACGCAACAGCTTGTTTGTAATTAAAAAAAACGAATTGCTTACTATAAAAACATACAAAGCTGAACTATTTCCAGATTTGATTGAAAGAATTTGGGTGGCAGAGAATAAAGAAGCAGAAGTAGAATTAATGATCCCACCAAATCAGTACGTTAACTTAATTTTCCCACTGAATCATTCTGCATACAAACGAGATGAAATATTAATTGAAGTCCCGCAAATAGAAGGCATTTCTACTAAAAACACAGTATTAATCTATCCCGCCGGCACTAAAATAATTGGAGTAAGATTTTTTGCCTTTGGTTTATATCCTTTTATTCAGATTCAAGGAAAAAAGCTAATTAATAATTCAATTGATTACCCGCTTGAAACAAAAGGAATAAAGGACAATCTTAATTGTTCTGTCAGCGATTCGGACACTGTATTAATTGACAAGCTTTGCGGACTGTTAAGTGATTTACATTGCGAAAAATTACATGATGCAGTCTCTCAAATAATGGATTTTTACAAACAATTCAGGTGGAATGATGAGACATGTTCTATTGAAGATTATTGCAAAAGAACAGGGACAAATTATACAGCGCTTAACAGAAGTTTCACCCAAATTGTTGGAATCACTCCTAAGAAATTTGAGAGACTGATTAAATTTCGCAAATCGCTTTGCAGTTTGATCGACAGTCAGGATAATCTAACCTCAATAGGATCAAATTCAGGATATTTCGACCAGGCACACTTCATTCGTGAATTTAAAATGTTTGTAAACCAAACACCGTCAGCTTATCAAGCATTCATAAAATTGGCTGATAAGGAAAGCAAAATCATCAATTATAACTTTAAATTATTTTAACCTGTTTAAAATATACAATTTCTTAAATTTACTACCCCTTACCTTTGCGCTGTAATTACAATTTACAACAGTATGAAACGACCATGCAAAAAGTGTTACACGCGGGAGAATGAGTGTAATTTGGGAGTTCCATCTGGCAAAAGCTTAAAAACAAATTATAAACACATGAAACGTCCATGTATAAAGCTTTCTACACACAGGGAGATGATTATTCCAGCATGGTAATCCCGAAAGCTTTCGGGACCATCTGACAAAAACTTAAAATTATAAACAGATGAAAATAAAAAATATAATATTCGATTTTGGAGGTGTACTGATTGATTGGAATCCGAGATACCTTTATCGGAATGTATTTCAGGATGAAGCAGAGATGGAATACTTTTTAAAGGACGTTTGCAGTACTGAATGGAATATCAAACAAGATGCAGGTCGCTCATTAAATGAAGCAACTGAAGAATTAGTAAAAGAAATCCCTCAATACGAAAAAGAGATTAGGAATTATTATTCTGATTGGGTAAAAATGATTGGAGGAGCAATCGAAGAAAATGCCGCGCTGATAAAGGATTTGAAAGATAAATATCGCTTGTTTGGACTCACGAATTGGTCGGCTGAAACATTTCCAATAGTATTTGATCAATATCCTTTTTTTAAGGAATTAGAAGGTATAGTAGTTTCAGGAACAGAGAAAATAATAAAACCTGATGCACGGATATATCAATTGTTACTTACCCGATATGGATTAACAGCGAATGAATCATTATTTATTGATGACAATCAGGAGAATATTAATGCAGCAAACAGACTTGGTTTTAATACAATACCTCTGTTAAAGGGAGTAAATTTGAAAGATGAACTTGAACGTTTGGGATTGTAAATAGATAATTGAAATAAATATGACCTATTGGGATATTCTTGATGAATTTATTAAATCAAACAAGCTGGTAATAGATAGAAAAAAGGGAACAACTCATCCTAAATATGAGAACATGATTTATCCGGTTGATTATGGATTTATTGCAAATACTAAATCAATGGATGGAGGAGGTATTGATATATTTATTGGTGAAGAAAAGGAGAAAAAGATAAATGGAATAATTTGCATTGCTGATAGAATTAAAAATGACTCTGAGATAAAAATTATTTACGGATGTAGTGAAAAAGAAATCGAAGTTGTGCTTTACTTTCTAAATAATTCAGACTACATGAAAGCGATTTTTATAAATCATGATAACAATTCTTGACGGAATAAAAACAGGCACGCACTAAATGGATAAATTTATACAAAGTATCGATAAGCAGATAGAATTTAATCAAGGGAAAAATATCTTCCTTGATAAGCCTGAAATGTTTCGCTTTATTAACGAAACAATTAATGCAATTTCGAACATCAATGAATTAAACAGTGATTCCGAAAAGTTCTTAGTCGATTATGCTGCTGATAAAGCCATTGAAGAATTTTGCAGGGTAAACCAATACTATTCATTTGATACAAAATCAAAAAATGAGCTGAGAAATATTTATACCTGTTTATTTGCAGATATGCGTACTGGAATAATTTCTGCAGAAAGCATTTCAAAAAATCATTACAAAAGGCTAAAAGACTGGATTAAGAACAGCAATTCATTTGCCGAAAAAATTTATTTGAATGCCGGTTCAAAAGTTGAACCTGTTGTCTGCTCAGAATACAGTCCCGGTTTGCAAATTGAGATTCTGCAAATTGAAACGACACAATTAAAAGAGCCGGTTTTAGATATAGGTTGTGGAAAACAAGGAAATTTAGTCAATTACTTATGTGAGAAGGGCATTGACACGTATGGTATCGACCGGTTTTCTTTCACAAGTAATAATCTTTTCAATTTTGATTGGCTGGAATATAATTATGGAATAGAAAAGTGGGGAGCAATAATCAGTAATCTTGGATTTTCCAATCATTTTAAACACCATAATTTAAGAGAAGATGGAAACTATATTGAGTATGCAAAAAAGTATATGGAAATATTAAAATCACTTAAAATTGGAGGTGCCTTTTATTATGCGCCCGACTTGCCGTTTATTGAGCAATATCTTGATTCCAGACAATTCAGGATTGATAAAAGAGAAATTGGTGAATATGATTTTAAAACAACAAAAATAACACGGTTAAAATAGAGAGCGGCACCATACCATCAACCGCACACGGAATTGAAAACCCGGGAATAGAATAACAATTTACTGTTCATCGCGAAAAACTAAAATAGCCATCAAACTTAATTATGTATTGCTGCTTTTTTTTATATTTGCAGACTTTATTTTTTTTACATAAAACATTCAATAATGAAGACTTTAAAATATTTGGTATTGTTTTTTATTGCAATTGCCGTTTGCTCGTGTGACAAAGATGACAATGAAATTTCGAAAGCTGATTTCAGTGTTCTTGGAATCACAAGCATAAGTGTAAATGACATTGAATACAGCATTGATGACAATCTGCTGTTAAAATTAGAAGATTCCAAGAATATTGCTGTTACAGGAAGCCAAATCACAGAATCGACTAAACACTGTGCAATAGAATATTCAATCCTGTCAACAACAAATGAAACGCCTTTTGTTTCAGCAAAAAGTTCTTGTTCAGGCGTATCTGTTAATGTTGATTCAAATACCTCCACTGATGGAGTAACACGCATTGTTTTAACAGTTAGCAGAAGTGGGTACAAGGAACAGGCAATCTATAAATTTAATTTTGCAAAAATTTAAATGGATTTTTGTAATTGCAAAAGGGGAACAAAACCGAAAAAGTGGTTTCAAAAAAGTATCAGAATAAAAGAGAACGGTCAGGCTCCCAGCCCGGCCTTTTTTTGTCTTCTTTGTATTTTATTCTTTAATCTTTTTTTGTTAAACGGTGTTAGTTTCGTAGATTCATACTGCATATAACATATAATACGTGTTTATTACTGCTCAATATGGGGTGATAAACACACTTATTTAAATAAATATAAACGAAATAAAGCCCATGGCTTTATTTAGAAATTCGCCAAAATACGATGACAGTATCACGAAACATATAAATTATGGGATTTTATTTTAGAAAATCAGCAGGATTAGGGCCTATAAGACTTAATTTTTCGAAGTCTGGAATTGGAGTTTCTACTGGTGTAAAAGGAGCAAGATTCGTTTTTAGTCCTAAAGGAACCTATGTACATCTTGGGAGAAATGGTTTGTATTATAGAAAACACATTTCTTTCAAAGGTAAACAAGACAATCAGGAACAAGAATATATTGAAGTTCCAATACCCCAGCAGATAGATAAAAATCAAGAAATTATTGAAACAGTCAATTTCGATAATTTAACAGATATTGATTCCCAAGAGTTTATTGAAGAATTGGAGAAAAAGGATAAAAAAATGAGTTTCTTCAACTTATTCTTTTTTTTTGGATTGATAATATTGATTGTTTTTTCAATTTATTTCTTTATTCCTTACGATTACAACATTGTAGAAACTAAAGTGGTTGTTGTAAAAAATGATGTTGTAAATATTAGGTCAGAGAGTAATGTTAAAAGCAATAAGGTTGTTCAAGTGCATAAAGGAGATGAACTTAGGGTATTAAATGATTCTATTCAAAATGAATGGATTCTAGTTGCAACAGGTAATGAGAAAGGATTTATTTATATTCCACTTGTTGACCTTAAAACTAAAATTCTCTCAAATATTCCTATTACCAGATTCAGTACAAATAAAATATTGATCTACGTTTCATCCATTTTATTATTGGGATTATGGATTTTTGGTTTAATAAAATTGAGCCAGCTAGATAAAAAGCGTAAGAACATAGAACTCTATTATGACCTAGATGATGAAATGAATGATTTATATGAGAAATTTATAACTTCATTTAAGTCGTTCTTGAATGTAAGACAAGTTTGGCAAATTCGAACTTCGTCTTCTGGACATGATAAAAAATATCATGGTGGTGCTTCAACCTTGGTTGGTAGAGATTTAATTTCTGAACGTGCTCAACATAAACTTCCAATGAAGTATTTTATAACCAATGCAAGGATTCCATATATTGGTTTAAAAAACATTAAACTTTACTTTTTACCCGAACGCTTGCTGATTAAGAAGGAAAGCAAATATGCTTCAATAATGTATAAAAACATAAGATTTTCTTCAAGTGACTCACAATTTATTGAGGACGGAGTGGTCCCATCTGATTCCAAAATCATTGATTATACATGGAAATATGTAAATAAAAAAGGAGGTCCTGATAAAAGATTTTCTAATAATAGACAAATTCCTATCTGTCTATATAGCAACTATTTTATTGAATCAGAACAAGGACTTAATGAAGTTTTACAAACATCAAAACTTGATGGATTAAAAAAATTCGAAGATATCATCAATTCAATATCAAATTTACAAAACGGACAAATAACTCAGGCTGATATTGATTCATATAACCCAGATGATGAGTTTAATAATTTCATTAATTTCTTTACACAACACAACCAGTTCAAAAAAACTGATTTACAGTTGAAATTATATTATGGATTTTCTAAGACTAACAAATTGGTTGATTTATTATTAAAGTCTGGAGTTGCTGAAGAAGGAAATGATGATTATTATAAAATAAATCATGAAAAATTGATGAATATTAGAGGAGAGTTGAAAATGTACTTTGGCTAACACGCGGTATAGTTAATAAGAGTTTCGTGGTTTGTGAAGCAAAGAAACCCGCCTCAACAAGTCTTGTAAAGCCCGCCATCCCTAACCATACCTCCAAACGTTAAAATCCCATAGGTCAGGCTCCCAGCCCGGCCTTTTTTTTTGTCCAGACAAAAAAAAGTCTTGTATGAGTTTCAGATGAGTCGTCCAATCAAAAAGTTGACTCGTATGAGTTTCAGATGGGTCGTCCAAGCAAAAAAAAGTCTTGTATGAGTTTCAGATGAGTCGTCCAGAAAAAAAGTTGACTCGTATGAGTTTCAGATGGGTTGTCCAGACAAAAAAAAGTCTTGTATGAGTTTCAGATGAGCCGTCCAGAAAAAAAGTTGACTCGTATGAGTTTCAGATGAGCCGTCCAGACAAAAAAATGGCTTATATGCGCGGCAAAAAGGTCATCCAGACAAAAAGTTGACGTATTTCTCAGGGATATAAGTTGTCCAGACAAAAAGTTGATGTATTTCTCAGGGAAATAAGCCGTCCAAGCAAAAAGTTGTTGTTTTCCTCACAAAAAATCAGATTTTAAATTTGAGTGATTGTTAACGGTTTCTCCTGTCGAAGGTAGACGGTTTGATGCGGGAATGGAATCTCAATTCCGTCTCTGTCAAATTGTTCTTTAATAGATTTCAGTAAATCGCATTTCGTCACAAAAGCTTTGCCCGAATCTTCGGCCCAAACATATGCTCTCAGCGTAACACTCGAATCGCCCAGATTAATCACCCGAACTACTACCTGATCGATATTTTCCTCTTTTTCTTCCTCTGTTCTGTTGTCATAAAAATTGGGGTGGTTCAAAGCCTGATTCTGAATGATTTCAATTGCTTTGTCGATATTGGAAGAGTAACTGATTCCTATTTCGATGAATGAGCAGACTTTTGCATCGGTAATCGACGAATTTAAAATGGTTTCGGAACTAATAACCGAGTTGGGAATAATTATTCTCCTGTTTTCAGGATTTTTAATCACGGTATGGCGCAAAGTAATATCTTCAACTGTACCCAAGTGTAATTCGCCTATTTTAATGAAATCGCCAACATGAAAAGGTTTAAAAATAACTATGAAGATGCCGCTGATGATATTTGAAAAAGCCTGTTGAGATGCAAAACCAAGAATCGCAGCCAAAATACCGGCACTGGCCATTAAACTTATACCGACATTTTTCAATTCAGGTATCGAATAAAAAACGACGATAACAACAATTGTAAAAATGAGGAAACTAACCGCATTTTTCAGAAAACTGTAATTGGTTGGATCAACTTTTAATAGATCCGAGGCTTTTTTCAGCATGCGGCTCATAAAAAATTGAATGAGTTTGGAAATTAAAAAACCAGAGATGATTGTACCAAGAATAAAAAGTAATTTATACCCAACACCAAGGTTTTTTAAGAAAGCTTCAAATGTTTCTATCATTGTTGTAATATATTTGTTAACCAGTAAATGATTTGTTTAATTTAAAGATACAATTAATCACACTATTTTGTCATGACAAAGAAAAAAACAAGTCGTATTTCGGTAAAAACAGGAATGGCTCCGGGAACTCTGGTGCATATTGGAACCCGGGAACTTGAGCATGCTTCGGTTCAGGTGAGGCAGTACAATTCTGAAGAAATTAAACTATCCGAGTATACGACTGATTTGAACCAGATTACATATGACTTTAAAGAGGGTGATTTGGTTTCCTGGATTCATTTTTCAGGGATTGATATTCCGGCTTATGAGAATTTAGGCAGGCAGCTTGACATTCACAACCTGACTTTGGAAGATGTACTTAATTCCCATTTGAGACCTAAATTTGAGGATCTGGATCACTACAATTTTCTTTCCTTAAAATTGATGATCCCAAAGGTGGGAGAATATAAGTTTCAGTCTGTACCAGTTCATCTTATTTTAGGGGAAAATTATGTGATCTCCTTTATGGATTCGAACTATGCAGTATTGGATTCTTTATTTACCCGTTTGGGAAACAGTACACGAAGAATACGGTCGAAAGGTGTGGATTATTTGTTTTTTGCTGTAGCAGATACAATTGTGGACAGCTATTTTCACATCATTGAAAATTGGAACGATCAGCTGACTGAATTGGAGGATTGCATCGGAAAGGAAGATTCGGATTTTGTTCCGCGGAAAATTCAGGATTTTAAGAAGCAGATCATGAAGGCCCGGGGAAGCATTTTACCTTTGAAGGAGTCTTATGATCTTTTAATTCAAAGCGAATCCGTTTTATTCGCAGATGAGAATGTGAAGTTTTTCCGGGATACGCAGGATCATATTTTGTTTATCATCGATCAGTTGGATTACCTGCGCGATTATCTCTCAAATATTCGCGATACGTATGAGTCCGAACAGAATACTCAGCTAAATAACACCATGAAGTTTCTGACTTTAATAGCAACTGTTTTTATTCCGCTTACTTTTTTGGCCGGTATTTATGGTATGAATTTTAAGAACATGCCCGAACTGGAGTGGAAATATGGCTACTTCGGCATTCTTATTATCATGATTTTGGTTGCCGCCGGAATGATATGGTACTTCCGAAAAAAGAAATGGTTGTAATAAGCAACAGGAATTTAATGCGCAAACTTCAAATACTATAAACAGATAAACCTCACAAAACCACAATGTGATTCATTAATTTTTAGCTTTACCATTCCCATTGTGAAACAAATAAATTGAAAGACCAGAATGACCAATTCAAAACAGATCGAGAGTATCGAAAATAAAGACAGCAAGGAAACAAATTCCTTTCATAGTAAATCGATTTTTGTGAAAAAAGCTTCGGGTGATGAGGAGCTTTTTGCAATTGATAAGTTAGAGCGTTCGCTGCAAAATGCAGGGGCAAGTACAGCAGCAATAGAAAAAATTCTTGTGAATATTGAAGATTGGATTTTTAATGGAGTTACTACCAAACAAATCTATTCGCGGGCCTTTTCAATTCTGCGCCGCGAAAAAAACACTTCGGCCATGCGTTACCGCTTAAAGAAAGCAATAATGGAGCTTGGCCCGACAGGATACCCTTTTGAGCAATTTATCGGGCAATTGTTCAAAAAACAAGAATTTGAGATTGAAGTAGGAGTGGTGGTTGAAGGTGTTTGTGTGACCCACGAAATGGATGTAATTGCCACCCGAAATAAGGAGCAGCACTTGGTTGAATGCAAATATCATAAAGATCAGGGCAAACATGTTAGTGTGCAGGTGCCTTTGTATGTGCGTTCGCGTGTGAACGACATCATCGAAAAAAGAAAGGATATGCCCGAATACAAAAACCTTTCCTTTACGGGATGGGTTGTTACAAATACCCGTTTCTCACCCGATTCAGTACAGTACGGCACTTGTAGTGGTTTGCATCTGTTAGGATGGGATTATCCCCGGAACAGAGGTCTGAAAGAAATCATTGAAGAACTTCGTCTTTATCCTGTAACGATACTAAGTAATCTTACAAAAAAGGAAAAGCAGGATTTGATGGATCGAAACATCCTTACCTGTTTGCAGCTAAAAGAAAACTTTCATTTATTGGATTCGTTTGCCTTAAGTGAAAAAAGGCAAAAATCATTGAAAAATGAACTTACTCATGTTTGTGGATAGGGGTTCAGATTGATTTCTTCGGAAATAAAAGAGGGTATCCGAAACGTTTAATTTTCCTTTCTTGTTTTAGATGCCTTCTTAAATGTTTTTCTTATTTTGCTTTTCAGAAACAAGCTGTGAAATAAGACTTTGCAAAAAGGAATAACTTGTAGTTTATTTGTTTCGCTTGTCGGATTAAAATAGTAAAATGGAACAAAACCGCATTCATATAAAGAACATGGTCTGTCCGAGATGCATAGCTGCAGTGGAGATGGTTCTTAAGAAGTTGAACCTTAATTTTATTGAAATAGACTTGGGGACAGTGGTGTTGGAGCGGTCGTTAACGGAAGGTGAAACGCAAAAACTGAAAGTTGACTTGGAAGAAATAGGTTTTGAACTTTTAAACGACAAGAAAGCGCAATTGATTGAGCAGGTTAAAAGTGAAATTATCAAAATCGCTCATTATCAGGAACAAGCCATTCAGACAGGAAATTTAACCGATCATTTGCAGAAGACTATCGGGCATAGTTATGCTTCACTTAGCAAGCTTTTTTCCGAATTCGAAGGTAAAACAATCGAAAAGTACCTGATTCTTCAAAAAATTGAGAAAGCAAAAGAATTACTTTTTTACGAAGAATTGAGTATCAGCGAAATCGCTTATCAGTTAAATTACAGTTCCAGTCAACATTTTTCCAGACAATTCAAGTCGATTACCGGCTTAACACCTACCGAATTTGGAAAAAATAAAAAAGCAGGAAGACATTCTATAAATGAGATATAAATCTCTTTTATTTCTAAATTGTGCACGTCTTTTTACAAATTATACACGTCTTTTTTGTAAACAGGCGTTATATTTGTCGTATAAATAATTTGTAATGCTTAAGAAATTCAGTCATTTACTATTAGCCTTGGTTGTATTTGTTGTTACAACAGGTATAACTGTCTCCGTACATTATTGTGGGGGCAATGTAAAAGATGTGTCTTTTTTATCTGCACCAAAAGCTTGCTGCGAAATTCCACAAGGCTGTTGCCATAATGAAGTTTTTACCGTAAAAATTGAAAATGATTTTTCAATTTCTTCTTATACTTTTGATTTCGAGCAATTGGAAGTGGTATTGCCGGCTTTAATTGAATTAATTAAGGTTGAAACACCTCTTAATGTCAGGAAGAATTTCGTAGAGTATATTGTTCCTCCCCCCAAAATCCAAACGGTACTTTCCTGTTTCCAGAATTATAGATTATGATTTGTAACTTATCTTTATAAGATGCGTTGGAATTGCTGTGCCTTGCAGTTTCCTGCGTATCAGTAATTTTAAAAGTTTAAGACAAATCATAATTTATTAACTATGCTTAATAAAATTATTCGTTTTTTCCTTGAGAATAAACTGGTTACTTTTTTGGTGCTGATTGTCATGATTAGCTGGGGAATTATTAATTCTCCTTTTGGCTGGGATACCGGCATTTTGCCAAACGATCCTGTGCCCGTTGATGCAATTCCGGATATCGGAGAAAACCAACAAATTGTATATACGGAATGGCCGGGTCGGTCTCCTCAGGATATTGAAGATCAGATTTCGTATCCGTTAACAACATCCCTTTTGGGGATACCAGGTGTAAAAACCATTCGCAGTAATTCCATTTTTGGCGTTTCCAGTATCTATATTATTTTCGATGAGGATATAGAGTTTTATTGGAGCCGTACGCGGATTCTTGAAAAATTAAACTCTCTTCCTTCCGGAACTCTTCCCGAGGATGTTTCTCCCGCTTTGGGGCCTGATGCAACAGCTCTTGGCCAGATTTACTGGTACACCTTAGAGGGAAGAGATAAAGATGGAAATCCGGCGGGAGGTTGGGATCCTCACGAATTAAGAACCATTCAGGATTTTTACGTCCGCTATTCATTAACTTCGGCCAAAGGAGTAGCCGAGGTCGCATCCATTGGAGGTTTTGTGAAAGAGTATCAGATTGATATTGATCCGGATGCAATGAAGGCGAATGGAGTAAATATTAGTCAGATAATGGCTGCCGTTAAAAACAGCAATCTGGATATTGGAGCCCGAACCATTGAGTTCAATAAAGTAGAATATTTAATAAGAGCTTTAGGGTATATCAAAAGTCTGGAAGACATTGAAAAAAGCGTTGTTGCTGTTCGAAACAATATTCCCATCCGGATAAGGGATGTTGCAAAGGTGAATTTTGGTCCGGCCACCCGTCGTGGTGGATTGGATAAAGGAGGATCAGAAGCTGTTGGCGGTGTTGTGGTAGCACGTTACGGTGCTAACCCTTTGCAGACCATCGAAAACTTAAAAGATAAAATTGCGGAAATAGAACCTGGTTTGCCTTCTAAAACATTGGCCGACGGCACGCTGTCTAAAGTAACAATCGTCCCTTTTTACGATCGTACAGGATTGATCAAAGAAACCCTTGGAACATTAGAGGAAGCGATTTCACTGGAACTTTTGATCAGTATTTTAGTGATTATTGTGTTGGTGCTGAATCTCAGGGCTTCTTTCTTAATATCAAGTTTACTGCCGCTCGGAGTACTGATCACCTTTATTGCCATGCGTCAGTTTGGAGTCGATGCGAATATTGTTGCTCTGTCGGGTATTGCGATTGCCATTGGAGTTATGGTTGATGTGGGGATTGTATTCACCGAAAACATCATCAGGCATGCCGGGGCGGTTGAAAATGCGGGAGCCAAAGGGAAAAAACTTTTGGAAATTGTTTATACTGCCACAACCGAGGTTGCCGGGGCGGTTGTAACAGCTTTGGCAACTACCATCATAAGTTTTTTGCCCGTGTTTGCCATGGAGGCCGCCGAAGGAAAACTGTTTAAACCACTGGCCTATACCAAAACATTTACCATGTTGGCTGCTTTGCTGATTGGTTTAATCATCATTCCAACATTGGCCCATCTGGTATTTTCAATTCGTTTCGACAAAAACAAATACTCTAAAATCTGGAACAGCCTGATAATTTTGGCAGGCATTGTTTTGTCGGTTGTTTCAGGGAAATATATCGCAATGGCTTTGGTTGCATATGGCTTAAATGGTTTGTTTGCCGATAAATGGAAAGAGGCCAAAAAGTCGTGGGTGAATTTAATAAATATTGCCATCACAATTGTGGTAGTTGTATTCTTTCTGACCAAGGCATGGTTGCCTTTGGGAGCAGAGAACAGCCTGTTTGCTAACTTCTTGTTCGTAATTGCAATTGTAAGTGTCGTTTTAGGTGCCTTATCATCAGTCGTGTTTTTTTATGCGAAAATTCTGAAATGGTGTTTAAACAACAAATGGAAATTTTTATCGGTTCCCATCCTGTTTGTGGTATTTGGAATTTCAATATGGCAGGGATTTGACAAACTGTTTGGTTTTATGCCTGATTTTGTTCAAAATACCGGTGTTTATAAAAAACTGGATGCTGCCATTCCGGGAATTGGTAAGGAATTTATGCCTTCGCTTGATGAAGGATCATTCTTGTTTATGCCAACAACAATGCCACATTCCGGAATACAGGAAAATCTTGATGTGATTGCCGTTCTGGATAAGAAGATCAATTCGATTCCTGAGGTGGAAAGTGTAGTTGGAAAATGGGGACGTGTAAATTCTGCTCTCGATCCGGCACCTACTTCAATGTTCGAAAATTTGATCAATTATAAGTCGGAGTATATGCTGGATGAATCCGGACACAGAATGCGGTTTAAAGTAAACAGGAAAGACGCGTTTGTGTTGAAGGATGGCTCTACATACAATCCCAGGGAAGAGGGGTTTCGTTTAATCGGGAAAGAAAATCTGATAGAAGACAACAATGGAGAGTATTTCCGTCAATGGCGCAAAGAAATAAAATCGCCGGATGATATTTGGGATCAAATCATCAGTCAATCATCAATTCCAGGCTTAACTTCTGCCCCAAAACTGCAGCCAATTCAAACACGTTTGGTGATGCTGCAAACCGGAATGAGGGCACCCATGGGAATCAAGGTTTTCGGTCCCGATCTGGAGTCAATAGAAAAGGTTGGATACGAGATTGAAAAACATCTGAAACAAGTGAAAGGAGTGCAGGCCATGTCTGTTTTTGCCGATCGGGTGGTGGGGAAACCTTATCTGGAGCTCGAAATTGACCGGGATGCGATTTCACGATACGGCATTTCGGTTAAAAATCTGCAATCGGTAATCAGCAGTGCTATTGGAGGAATGCAATTGACAACAACAGTGGAAGGAAGAGAACGATTCCCTGTTCGCTTGCGGTATGCGCGGGAATTTCGCGACAATCCTGAAGATATAAAGAAGATATTGATTCCGGCATCGAATGGCGCTCAAATTCCGTTAGGCGATTTGGTAAACATTCATTACATCCGGGGGCCTCAGTTGATTAAAAGTGAAAATACCTTTCTGGTAGGATATGTAATTTTTGATAAAAAAGAGGGATTCGCAGAGGTGGATGTGGTTGAGAATGCACAGGATTACCTAAAAGAAAAGATATCCGAAGGAGAATTTAATCTGCCTGCAGGTGTCAGCTATGTTTTTACCGGAAACTATGAGAATCAGATTCGTGCAACGAAACGATTGATGATTGTTGTGCCAATTTCATTACTGATCATTTTTCTGATTCTTTATTTCCAGTTCAAATCTGTTGTATCAACAACTTTCATATTTACTGGGATAATTGTAGCCTTGTCAGGCGGATTTATTATGCTTTGGTTGTATGGTCAGCCCTGGTTTCTGAACGGAGAGTTAGGCGGCATTCACTTAAGGGATTTGTTTCAGGTTCACACCATAAATCTGAGTGTGGCAGTCTGGGTAGGTTTTATTGCTCTGTTTGGTGTCGCCACTGATGATGGCGTTTTGATTAGTACCTACATCAAACAGCTGCAGGAAAAAAAGAGTCCTAAAACAGCAAAAGAGGTTCGTGCTTTGGTTTTGGAAGCGGGTTCAAAACGGGTTCGTCCTGCAGTTATGACAACAGCAACAACCATTATTGCCCTGATTCCAATTTTAACATCAACAGGAAAAGGTTCCGATATTATGGTGCCGATGGCAATTCCACTGTTCGGAGGAATGACCATTGAGGTGCTGACGATGTTTGTTGTTCCGGTTCTGTACAGCATGTGGCAGGAAGCTAAAGTTACAAAGGAGTTAAAAAAAACGAAAGGAATAGAATCATGAGAAAAATAAATAGAATTATCACAGTCCTGTTTCTTTTGACATCTTCTGTTGCCTTTGGTCAGCAGGAACTGTCAGCTTATCTGAAAATGGGAGCAGAAAATAATCCGGGACTGAAGGCCCGCTTTAAGGAGTATATGGCAGCACTTGAGCTTGCTCCTCAGGTGAAAGCACTGCCGGATCCCCAGTTGGCATTCGCATATTTTATAGAACCGGTTGAAACAAGAATGGGGCCTCAGGAATTTAAATTTTCGCTTTCGCAGATGTTTCCCTGGTTCGGGACTCTTAAAGCAAAAGAAAATATAGCGGTTCAGAATGCCAAGGCCAGGTATGAGGTTTTTCTGGATGCCAAATCAAAATTATTCAGTGATATCAGTGCAAGCTATTACAACATCTATTTTAATAAGAAGGCCATTGCAATAACCAATCAGAACTTTGAAATTCTGAGTGTATTTAAAAAGCTGGCAGCTGTAAAGGTAGAGGCTGGTTTGGTTTCAGCTGTTGATGGGTATCGAATAGAAATGGAAATTGGTGATTTGCAAAATCAATTGGCTCTTTTAACCGATAAGCAGGAGGCATTGGAGTTTTCTTTCAACAAACTGCTGAATACTGATCCATCCAATGAGGTAGATACTCCGGATGTTCTGTGGGAAGACGATATTCGTTTTGCAAAAGAGGCTTTGTTGGATTCTGTGAGAAGCAACAATCACAAGCTGCTGGGAATAGCGCTTCAGCAGGAGTCGTTGAAATACCGAAAGATACTGGCAAACAAACAAGGCAAGCCCAATTTTAATTTAGGATTTGAGTATACAATTGTTGGGAAGGGAGACAATAATCTGGCAGGAAAAGATGCCTTTGTTTTCCCTAAAGCGGGGATCACAATTCCTCTTTACCGGAACAAATACAAAGCAATGATTAATGAAGTTGTTTTGCTTGAAACCGCCAAAGAGATGGACAAAGCCAATACACAAAATATGTTGGAGTCCATATTCGAAAATTCATGGAAAGATTACAAAGACGGACACAGAAGAATTGCTTTGTATATCTCCCAATTAGAATTGGCTAATAAATCGTTAAATCTGTTGGAAACAGATTATGCAACAGGGAATAAGAATTTTGAGGAGATTTTAAGAATGGAAAGAAAGGTTCTGAAATACAAGCTGGAATTGGAAAAAGCCAGAGCAGATAAACAAGCAGCAATTGCATTTATCTACTACTTAATGGGGAAATAAACCATTCCATGTGGCAGCTAAAAAACAAATTATAAGCATATGAAACGTCCATGATTAAGTAATTATTAACTCACACACGAAAATGATTATTTACTCATGGTAAGTTCCATCGGACCATAAAGTAAAAAATACAAACAGATGAAAAAAACAATCAATAATATAAAAGAGAATTACAAATTGGTAATTGCAGTTTTGGTAATTGGAGTTTTTCTCGGCCTGATATTTTCCGGATCGTCTGATAAAACAGTTGCAGGTACCAATGCTGTTGAAGGGCACGAAGGGCACAATCATGAATCTGAAGATCCAACTACCTGGACTTGTTCCATGCATCCGCAAATAAAACAGGATAAGCCGGGAAAATGTCCGATATGCGCAATGGATTTAATTCCGCTCATAAACAGGCAATCTAAAGGAGATGATATCAGTTCGAACGAAATTGTGATGACAGAGTCTGTGGCTAAATTGGCGGCCATTCAAACCATGAAAGTTCAATTGGGAGTTCCTGAAAAATCGATTCGTTTGCAGGGGAAAATTCATGCAGATGAAAGAAATATATCGGAATTGACGGCCCGGTTTGGAGGCAGAATAGAGAAGTTATTTGTCAACTTCACAGGACAAACAGTTCGCAAAGGCGACAGGCTGGCTACTATTTATTCTCCCGATTTGGTAACTGCGCAACGTGAATTGTTGGAGGCGATTGGTTTTAAATCGTCGCGTCCATCCTTATATCAGGCATCTAAAGGGAAATTGAAATTATGGGATCTTACCGATAAGCAAATTGAGGAGATTGAAACAAAAGGAGAACCAATGCTGTATTTTGACGTGTTGTCTCCAATTTCGGGAACCGTTACTGTGCGGAATGTTGCCATTGGCGACTATATAAAGGAAGGAACCAAATTGTTCGAAGTAGTTGATTTATCGAAACTTTGGGTGATGCTGGATGCGTATGAAAGTGATTTGCCCTGGATAAAAGTGAATGATAAGCTTGAGTTTACAGTGCAGGCGATGCCAGGTAAGAATTATGAAGCTAAGGTGACTTTTATCGATCCGTTTATTGACGGCAATACCAGAGTAGCAAAAGTGAGAGCAGAGGTTTTAAATAAAAATCAGCAGCTTAAACCGGAAATGTTTGTGAACGGGATTGTGAAATCTAAAGCTGAGAAAGGATTGAATAAAATACTGATTCCGAAATCAGCAGTGCTTTGGACAGGAAAAAGATCTGTTGTGTATGTAAAAGTTCCGAATCGGGAAACCCCGTCATTTTTGTATCGGGAAATAGTTTTAGGACCCGAAGCAGGCGCATTTTTTGTTGTGAGTGAGGGCTTGAAAGAGAATGAAGAAATTGCAATAAACGGAGTCTTTAAAATTGATGCTGCCACTCAGCTAATTGGGCTTCCAAGTATGATGAATCCTGAAGGAGGAAAAGTCTTAATGGGTCATAATCATGGAGATATGGTGGGCGGTAATTCGATGCAAAAAATGGAAGGCACTGTGGTGGATGAAAAATTTAAAAAGCAATTAACAGGTTTTTATAACGAATACCTGTTGCTCACAAAAGCTTTTGTTACCTCCAACCCATCTTTGGTTAAGCCTGCCGCGGAATCCTTACTGTCAAAACTGAGTGCTATTGACATGGAGCTGTTAAAAGGGGGTGCCCATATGGAGTGGATGACCAATTTAAATGTACTTGAGACCAAGTTGAAAGCGATTGCTGCCAGTAAAGATATTGATGCGCAAAGAACTGCTTTTGCCCCATTTAACCAGGCTTTGTATAAAAGTATAAAATCTTTTGGGCTGTATAAAGTAACAACTTACTATCAATTCTGCCCTATGGCTGCTGATGATAAAGGTGCTTACTGGTTCAGTAATTCTGAGGAAATTCAAAACCCTTATTTTGGAGAAGAAATGCTTGGGTGCGGAGAAGTGAAGGAAACAATTAAGTAATTAGTAACGTGTTGTAAAGTAAAATAGTTTATAAGGATAAAAGTAAATGTTATGAAGTTAAAACTAATAGGATTAATCGGATTGTTTTTAGTGAGCGGACTAAGTTTATCTGCTCAGCAAACAAGTAAAAAATTTAAGGTATTTGGTAATTGTGGAATGTGCGAAAACCGAATCGAAAAAGCGGCTTTAGCGGTGGATGGTGTAACACTGGCAGATTGGAACAAGGAAACGAAAATAATTGAGGTTGCTTTTGATACAACCAAAACAGACATTCACAAAATACATATGGCCATTGCCAATGCAGGTCATGATACGGAAATGCATAAAGCGAAAGATGAGAATTACAATAAGCTGCCGGCTTGTTGTAAATACGATCGGACGAATGCTGAGATGAAAAGTGACGAAGGACATCATCAGCATGAATAGAACAAATGGTTTAGATATTTACCTTCAGGATTAAAAATTGAAGCCCGACAGTATTGGTCGGGCTTTTATATGTTTCTCAGGGGTAATACCAATTTAATATCAAAATCCAGCTTAAAATATCAGCTTGTCGTGCTCTGTCTGTATACAAGTCTTCCTTGTCAGGGTATGACTCGATTCTATAGGCACTATTTCATAAGATCAATTTTGATATAATTACTTAATGCATTTGTACACAATAAATTTTTTGTCTTCAGCGATAATCTCAACCGACGAGAACAGAGGCTCCAAATGTATTTTGTAATTTAAATGTTTATTCGCGACAAGCTGAAGATTTCCGCCTTTTTTCAGACAGCGGAGACATCCTTTAAAGAGATGAAGGGGAATTTGGATGTTTATCTCAAATTCGAAATGAAAGGGCGGATTTGTCACAATCAAATCAAAAGTGTTATCATCAAAAATGGTTAGCTCATTATTAAAATGATGATGAATGTTTTCTCCTTGAACATTTAATTTTGCTGAAGAAACAGCCAGGTAAGAATCATCCATTAAATGGATTTCAGCATCAGGCAATTCTTTGAATATTTCGTTGCCAATAATTCCATTTCCAGAGGCTAAATCCAAAATACACCGATCGGTATCATCTATTTCAAGATGTTCCAAAAAAAACTGTGTGGCATAATCAATATGTTGTGCCGAAAACACACCCCAATACTGCTTGTAGTCTTGATTGTTGTAGTTTAGCGAGGTAATGAGTTCCTTTTTAACAATGTTTTTCTTTTTTGTAAGCACCAATAGACGCGCTTTTTTTACCGCTCTGCTTTGTTCCGTTACATCAAAATATTCCTGTGCTATTTGTAATAATTTAGGACTAAAATGGCGGGTCATGAATGCACAGATTACGGTAATATCTTCACTCGAATTGCCTGCAATCTGTTCAAGAAAAAGCTGAAAAAGCTCTAAAGATTTAGGCACATTTACCAAGGCGAAATCCATTTCATTTTCAAGAGGTGAAAGCGGATCCGAAAAATTAAGCATTGGAATATTGTGCGCTTTTAAATTGGCATCAATGGCTTTTTGCTGACTTTTTTGAGTGAATACTACTGTCGGGTTAAATGAATGTAAATAACAGCCCAAAAAACCAAACCGGTCACCATAAATGCCCAAATGATTTGGTTTTTTTTCCAAATCAGTAAATGCCTGTAAAAGATATTCGTCCGCAGCACTCCAGGCCTTTAATGATTTATCTTCTGATAGATCATATCTTTTAATTTGATATTTTTTTTCCTCAAAATTCATATGGTGATTGCCTTAATTTAATGATCAATAGTTGATGATAAGCTTCTTGTATTTTGCCGTTTATTGAATTGATGTTTCTGTTTAGAATAAAAACAAGTGCTGGTCCGGATATATGCCCATCAGGTTATGCCAATATTTAAAATTAGAATACTTTAGCAGAACGCTATCCCGAATTCCAGCTATTTGCAAACAAAAACAAGCCTGCGAAGATAGAGATTAGATGCGACAAATTGATAGGGTTCTGCACTTTCTAATTCAGTATGGCGCGATTGAGAGAATAACTGCTGGCGTTGGTACTGTTGGTTCTATTTAATTTCAATTCCAGTATGGTGCGATTGAGAGCGCGAGATGACAAAATCTACAAAAGACGCTTTAGGATTTCAATTCCAGTATGGTGCGATTGAGAGAGTTACGAAATCGGCAAAATTCGCCGTTAAGAATGTATTTCAATTCCAGTATGGTGCGATTGAGAGACGGAGTTAATCGTATAGATGCTTCGGGTAATTATACATTTCAATTCCAGTATGGTGCGATTGAGAGTATCGATCCTGCAACCCGTCCGGCCGGGTTCTTGCCGTATTTCAATTCCAGTATGGTGCGATTGAGAGAAGCATATTTAAAGCGGGTAAAAAACCGCATTAACCGATTTCAATTCCAGTATGGTGCGATTGAGAGTCCTAATTCAGGCAAATTGTACCTGCCATTGCTTAACAATTTCAATTCCAGTATGGTGCGATTGAGAGTGAAAAAACTTACAACACCAGTCAAAATATACTTAGATTTCAATTCCAGTATGGTGCGATTGAGAGTGTTTGAGGCATGAAAACAGGACACATAATACTCATATTTCAATTCCAGTATGGTGCGATTGAGAGGAAATAAAGTGGCTGTATGAATTTAAAAGACGAACATTTCAATTCCAATATGGTGCGATTGAGAGGTTATGGAATGATTTTGCATCAGTAAATGATAAAATATTTCAATTCCAATATGGTGCGATTGAGAGCGGATTACGATGCACTGAGGTTACCCGATTAAGCGTATTTCAATTCCAATATGGTGCGATTGAGAGTATGCAAGCAGTAACGCTTTAAATTTTATTGATTTTATTTCAATTCCAATATGGTGCGATTGAGAGCTAAACTGGGCGACGAAGTGTGGTGTGTTAATTTAAATTTCAATTCCAATATGGTGCGATTGAGAGCAAATAATTCACCTGTAACACTATCGGCTACATCAAATTTCAATTCCAATATGGTGCGATTGAGAGCAAAGATAAAAACCTTACCGAAGACAAATTCCTGTTATTTCAATTCCAATATGGTGCGATTGAGAGCTACATGTGCAACCAGTACAAAGATCCCTCTAAACCAATTTCAATTCCAATATGGTGCGATTGAGAGCTTATGACATTTAAAGAAATCTTCAGCAAAATTCTATTTCAATTCCAATATGGTGCGATTGAGAGAAATTATTTATGGGAAGATACAGATTTAACTGGATCATTTCAATTCCAATATGGTGCGATTGAGAGTTATAGCAAGAAATGAAGCCAGGACCGGCGGAAATTTATTTCAATTCCAATATGGTGCGATTGAGAGATTCGTTATGAATCTTACTACCCTTCTTTTTTATCAATTTCAATTCCAATATGGTGCGATTGAGAGGAAGTCGAAAATCAAAAAGACGATGAATCATATTTAATTTCAATTCCAATATGGTGCGATTGAGAGGTTGAAGTTAAGGAGTTGTCAACCCGCAGGTTCCATATTTCAATTCCAATATGGTGCGATTGAGAGTATAGAATAGGCATTTAAAGCGTCAATTCGTTGTTGATTTCAATTCCAATATGGTGCGATTGAGAGACCAAACAGCTAATCAAGACACCATCGAGGAATTTTATTTCAATTCCAATATGGTGCGATTGAGAGATAACAGCCTTACTGACCGTCCATATTCCTTCGTTATTTCAATTCCAATATGGTGCGATTGAGAGAGGTTACAAGCGATAAATTCGGAAAAACCTTTTTGTCATTTCAATTCCAATATGGTGCGATTGAGAGTATTGCTTTTGAATGTCTTGACAACGCTATTAACAATTTCAATTCCAATATGGTGCGATTGAGAGATTAGCGTAAAGTGGAACTTCGGCGATTCCTTTAAAATTTCAATTCCAATATGGTGCGATTGAGAGATAATACAGCCCCTAAAGCCCTTGCAACAGTTAGATTTCAATTCCAATATGGTGCGATTGAGAGATTTGGGGCTATAATTGCATTAATGTCATTTGTATTATTTCAATTCCAATATGGTGCGATTGAGAGAATGATGTTGACGAGTTTCAGGCTCGATTAGACACATTTCAATTCCAATATGGTGCGATTGAGAGACGGAAACAGTAAGCCGTGTGATTTAAACAAGCCAAAATTTCAATTCCAATATGGTGCGATTGAGAGATGCCTTCGTGAGGGCATTGTCCGCGTTTGCCACATATTTCAATTCCAATATGGTGCGATTGAGAGCTTTTTACGATTTCGGTTTATGGCTTTGCGGATAATATTTCAATTCCAATATGGTGCGATTGAGAGTTGATGTAAGCCGGCTTTAGATCTCTCAACCTAAGAGATTTCAATTCCAATATGGTGCGATTGAGAGAAGCTTGCGAAGAAGCTCAAAATGTATTTAGAGCAAATTTCAATTCCAATATGGTGCGATTGAGAGCGGTTACTTACCGTTTAAACGGCTCTTATTTGTCTAATTTCAATTCCAATATGGTGCGATTGAGAGGGAATAGCTTCGGCAATACTGCGAGGCAATTGGTGCTATTTCAATTCCAATATGGTGCGATTGAGAGCTTATTTCAATTTACGTTTTGCTCTTCTGGCTATCCATTTCAATTCCAATATGGTGCGATTGAGAGAATCACCGAAACCACCAATAAGCTCTTAACCACTCTTATTTCAATTCCAATATGGTGCGATTGAGAGGAATTTAGAATCGCAAAAGAGTTTCTGCCTGCCGATATTTCAATTCCAATATGGTGCGATTGAGAGTAGTTGAACTGTATAGTTAATTAGCCCGGCGCATTCATTTCAATTCCAATATGGTGCGATTGAGAGCCGGTTCCGGTGATCGGGCCAAGATCTATTTCTTATATTTCAATTCCAATATGGTGCGATTGAGAGCTTCCAAAAAGTTAGTTTCCATTCACGTACTGATATTATTTCAATTCCAATATGGTGCGATTGAGAGGAATTTAAAATAGCTAAGCAGTTCTTACCTGTCGATATTTCAATTCCAATATGGTGCGATTGAGAGCGAATATTTACAAGTTTTAAAACTTGCCGAACAAAAATTTCAATTCCAATATGGTGCGATTGAGAGACCTATTGGTTGATCCAATTAGAGAATCTCTTGATCATTTCAATTCCAATATGGTGCGATTGAGAGAACTTTGCTGTGCTTTTCCAACGTGTAATGTAAAGATTTCAATTCCAATATGGTGCGATTGAGAGCTTGGCAGTTTATCGATCCGCGGTTGGTTGAGACAAATTTCAATTCCAATATGGTGCGATTGAGAGCATCTAAAAATGGTTTTACTGTTGGGTTTTTAACTGATTTCAATTCCAATATGGTGCGATTGAGAGATTGCTCAGCCTCCTCAATTTCCTCTCCAGTAAACTTATTTCAATTCCAATATGGTGCGATTGAGAGGCAATAAAAAAATCCGGTACAATACAAATATTTACCGATTTCAATTCCAATATGGTGCGATTGAGAGTCGACCGACGACTCAAAAAAAACATCTGAAAATCAATAAATTAAGATTCTAAGATGTGGTTAAAACAACAAGCTTTAGTTGTCGATGTGTAAAAGTATAAAAAAGATAGGGTTTCGACAACATGGCCGAAACACTGGTTTTTCAATATGTCAAAGAACGTTAAGGTCGAAGTCACATTAAAAAAAAGGGGAGAGGGATGACCTGTAATGACTTATCGACAACTATAAGAATTGATCCAAATCATTTTTTTCATGTCCAATTACTTCTTTTTCCAACCATTTTTGTTCTCTGCTTTTAAATAAGATCAAACTATCGCGTTCTTCCTCATTCATAATAAATTCAGCTTTCAAAATTAGTTCTTTTAATTTAACCTCTGTTATTTCGCCTTCGAAAACCGAATTCTGAATCCAATTTAAATATTGTCTGCACAATTTCAACATTTTTCCTACACGCTTTTCGCCCATGTCGTAAACCAAAATTACATACATTACCAGTAAATTTTAAACGGTTTATATTCTTCTATGTCCAACAAATGTTTTTGCAATTTATAACATTCTAATTTTATCAGATGCTTGTAACTCACACTTCTATTTAAACTTCGGTGTTTTATGGTTTCTTCCAATCGTTTTTCAAAAGCCTGTATAAACTTTTTCTTTCCTTTCTCTTTTAAAACAATTCGGTTCAATTTTTCTTCGAAATCATTTTCCTGAATTTCTTTTTTGTTTAAAACCTTAAAAATGACCCGATCTACTAAAAAAGGTTTGAAAACTTCAGCCAAATCCAAAGCCAGACTAAATCGCCGTTCTCCGGGTTCATGCAGGAAACTAATGGTAGGCTCCAGCTGAGTTTTCTGAATCGCACGCAAACACTCCGAATAGCACATCATATTGCCAAATGAGATGAGAGAGTTTACAATATTTAAAGGAGGGCGCTTGGTGCGTATTCCCATCTCGTGATCATTAATAATTAAATTGAACGCATCGTAATAATTTTTCCGGATATTTCCTTCAATGCCCATTAATTCATCAATTTCCTTTGTCTCACCAATTTTTCCCCGAAGGAGCTCAATACTATCAATTACAGGCATCAAATCTTTACCTCTGTTATCGTAATACCTCAGGTTTTTTAGCATGTTAAACGAAGCTCCTTCGATAAAAGACTGGGCAACAACAATTCGTTTTGATTTTTTTAAATAGGCCTGGGTTTGGGCTATCAGCATTTTTCCCGAAAGCAATTTACATTTCGGAGCAAACGATCCGGTGTAGTTTTCATAGTAATCGTAAAAATGCACGGCAATATCATTTTTACCTAAAAAGTTATAAAGAGCCGAATTGGCATCCAACGATCCCAATACATACAATTGGTCAACTTGTTCAACTGGCAAATAGCGGGGTTTCAAATCATTTCCTTCCTCATCAACAGGTGTAAATTTTAGCGTGTTATCCTTTCGAGATAAACGCCCTGGATTGAATAGATAGTAAGTTTTCTTCATTTTCAACAATTAAAATTGAGTAAATCAGATATTAGTTTTCTTTCTCAGAACTATAACAAAAATCGTAGTAAGAGCATTTTTTACACTTTGGCTGATTTATGGTTTCAGGGCATTTATCGGAGTGTATAATCTTATCAATTTCCTCAAGTAATTCAACAATTCTCTCTTTATCGGGGATACTCAAAAATACCTCTTCCGTTTTGCGTTCCTTCGGATATTCGAGTATGCCGGTTACACCTTCTATACCATTTAATTCCAATACATAGATGTAGTACTTTACCTGCCAAGCATGAGATTCCAATAATTTGCTCGACTTTTTAATTTCGTGAACCACCTTACTCTTAGCATCGTAATAATCAATTTTGATTCCATCAATAGCAATCTCTTCATATTTCGAACTTCGTTGCTGATAACTGTTTTCGTGTATCAGTTTGCCTTCGTAAACCAAATCTGAAGAATGTTCCATTTGAATATTGTTCGCAAACAACCACAGTTTGCGATGGCAAACCATGTAGTAATTGAAGTGGGTTCCGGTGATGTGCATAAGGCTTAGTTTTCGAACCAATTTGTTAGATTAATTACTTGCTTGTTTTCTAAATGATACTGTTTAAAGTGATGCAAGTCATCAAACCAACTTTTTACTTGCTCTCTCATTAAGGATGTGTCTCTATCAGATAAACAGGTGAGATAGGATGACCAGACATATTCGGTGGGACTTTCGCAAAATCCATGATGTACCGGGTTATTGTGAATGTAGATGATTACCCTTCTGAGATATTCTTTTGAGTCAATCAACTTCCTTTTAAAGGGATGCTCAAATAAGCTGCCTGTACGTTGATTCCTCTTGTTAAAAGCTTTGGAATAAGCATTAAATAAGTTAGAGAATTGTTGATTAATACGTTTTTCGATATTTAAACCTCGAAGGTTTTCAAAACCTTCGAGGTTTGATATAATTTCATCCTGCCTTTTTATCCGAACTAACAAATGAAAATGATTGCCAAGCAATACCCATGCATAGGTTTCTGCGATTGGTGAAATGTACTTATCGTAAAGTCTTAAAAAATGCTCATAATTTGAATGCTCCGTGAATATAGGGCATGCATTAATACCACGATTATAGATGTGATAGTATTGCTGTGTTAGCAAAGGCATGGGAGAATGAGCCATAATGTTGTTATTTTTAATTCTAACCCCTCAAGGTTTTTAAAACCTTGAGGGGTTAACCTGTTAGTTCAGTTGATTTTCGTAATCGAAAGCCATCATTTTTTCGATAAGAGCTTGCTCTGCTTTATCTAGGGCATCGGCAGAACCAATAGAACCCGCAATAAAACTTGATGCAATTGGAGTAATAAAGAAATCAGCTTTGGCAGTTTCATCTATTCTTGGACTTGCCTGTGGGCGTTCGGTATCATCACGTAATTCACCTCGAATAGCATAGGCAATTTGATTTGCGTTATCGCTGATAGCTACAGCAACAGTTTCCATTAAACTAAAAGTTCTTGATTGATTTGAAGTAATTCTCCAATTAATCAAAGCATGTGCAAGGGTTGGTATAATCACTTCTCTTTTTTCTTTAGGACAAATAAGGCATTTGCCAAAAATATTTTCTCCTTCTATCCATCCATCTTCTTTTAGCTTTTTCTCAATTTCAGGAAAAAGTTCTGGTTCAAGTTTATTCGTAGATACAGTAAAAAGAGTTCTTAAATCAATTGCAATATCATAAACAAATAAACCAGAGGCGCGCGTTTGTCCTGAGGGGTTAAAATATTTAGGTCCTAAATTTCGTTGATTACTTACTAGCCATTCTTCAAGTTCTTCTTGTGGAATTTCTTGCCTTTTCCCTTTGTCATCTAATCTCGATACCACAACCTTGTGAGCTTCTGGCTTACTTGATCGATCAAATACAACAGGTTCTGTTTCTCGTTCCAAACCACCCAATAAAGGATGTAAGGGGCGCATTGCTGAAATTGATAACGGGCTTCTTCTTTTTACAGTATAAGAATTAGATTTGGCTTTCATAAAACCTCCAAGAAGCTGATCTGGGAATGAAGGGTCACATGGAGAATGTGGTTCTTTCATTCCTGCTTTGCCATTTGCATCTATTTCCCAATTAAACGTAATTGCTGCAAAAGGTAATTCGAGAGCCTCTATTACAGACCTTTTTACTTGTTGTCCACTAGAGTATGCCATATCTCTGTTAAATTGTACATCTCTGTAAAATTTTTGACCATTTGACACACCAAATACAGTATGTTCTGCATGTCGAAGACCTCGTAAATAAATGAATGGTGAATTTTTCATGATATTTGTTTATTATTTTGTTTTGTAACTATATTCAAATCTTATTAATGCCATAAATAATGGGAAAGAATCCACAGGCATTTTCAATATTTCATCTAAACAATTTTTGATTTCTGTTTTCTTTTCTGATTTATTAATTAGCATCGTTAAACCATCAATAAATGCTTTTAGTGTCTTGATTTCTAAAAATTCCTTACTCTCTTGTGAAGTTTTTTTTGTTCCTCTACTCAAACCTTCTTGTTTACTTTCAATTTCAACAAGAATTTCGGCAATGTCAGTAGCCGTTTCTAATAATTCCGTTTTGTTTAGCATAGCGATAATCCAAATTTTATACAGTTGATATTGTTTGTATGATTCTTCATTATTAAACTTAAATTCTTTTCCTTGGGCATATTGAACTGATCCTTTGGGCATAAACTGTCGAAGTTTTGCTGGCTCAATAGCTTTTAATCCAATAGTGCCGGACTTACAAGCCTCTTTAAAATTGTAAAAGGTTGACAATTCTTCAATCTCTTTCTCTTTAAGGATGGTTGAATCTTCAGACATAAATATTTTATCCCTTAATTCGTAAAATTTCTTGATCTGAGGTAAAACGAGGTTAATAAACCCAAGAGTAGTATTCATCTTGCCAAATTTAAATACATTAACGGTTAGTGTTTTTGACGAAAATTGTTTTGTGAGAGTAAATATTACACTTGACCAACTTAATGATGTCATTGCCATTTTACCAGATTCTTTATTAAAAGAGATCTCTGGTGTTTGGAAACCATCAAGTGGATTTTTAGGATCAAACTGATTTGAAAACACATGACTTATCCAATGAGAATTCCACACATCAATTTGATTCCCTTTTAAATTTGGAGTTTGATCTAGTACTTTTCGGTAGTATTTCCAGCCAAGGAAGATTGATAAAAGAAGTTTATCATTATCTATTAAAATGGAATAACCTGCACCCATTGCGATGCAAAATCCACTACCAATCCATGATGAATACATTTCATTTTCAGTAACAGTCAGTGGTAAATTTGAAAGTTGGCCAGAAGTTCCTGCCATAATATCTTGAGCAGCATATCCCACCATTGTTGTTAATGATGCTCCATCTTCCTTAACATTTTTATGAAATCGTTCTTGTTTAATTTGATGAATAGATTTTCCATCTTCTAACAACTTTTTTGATACTGACTGAAAAAAGGAAGAATTTGCAACATTGAGAAAATGTCTATCATTATTAAAGAATTGTGGAAAAACAATTTCGTCAAAAAATGATTCCGGCGAAAATTCTGTTTCTTCCTTTTTATTGAATAATTTGAGGAATTTACTTCCTATATAGCTTGTATACATATCTATAAAAAATTATCGTGTTCAACTAACTGCAATCCATATAATTCGTAATCATCTGATTTTTGAGGCACTACAAACGGATTTGATCCAACTTGCAATTGCTCGTATTTATTTCGATGTCGAGCGATTGTTTTCCAATTGATGGGTATTTCCATATAAACTCGATCTTCCCACGTTGCAGCCAAATATTTATCTCTATCTTCTTCTAGAATACATGAGGCACTTTCAATTTCAAGTGCTTCAACCAAAACAGCTTTTTTATTACTTGTAAGCTCTTTTAACGTATAGGCTTCATTCTTATAAATTAAATGAAGATCAATCTCTTTTAAATCAAATTCTGAGTAAACAGCATCAATCTTTTCTTGAAGTTCATTTTCTTGCAAAACTGATCCATTCTCAGGTAATTGATCGAAGCTTTTTTTGAGAATATCCATTTTATAGGGAAGAGCCATTTTTTGGGGTGCAACAATATGAATGGGTTTATATTTCCCTATCGTTTCGTCTGTCCTTTTCCTATTAACACGACCAAATCGTTGAATCAAACTATCAAGAGGAGCACATTGTGTAATCATTCTATCAAAACTAATATCAAGACTAACTTCAACAACCTGAGTTGAAACAACAATACATGGGTTTAATCCATCCCCAAACTGATGACTTTGATCACCATTAAATTCCGTTTTTAGCTTAGTTTCTAATGCAACACGATCTCCCCGTTTAAAACGACTATGAATTAGTATTTTGGGGATTTCAGGGAATTCTTTTTCTATTTCTTTAAATGCATCTTGTGCTTGATTAATGGTATTGAAAATAACCAATACCTTTTCATTGTTGAGCACCGCTATATTTAAAATTGGGATTAAGCAATCAGGGCTTTCCTCTTTAAATATCTCATGTCTGTTAAAATCTTTAAGCAATCCATCTTGCAGGCTAACTTCATATACCTTCTCTTTACCGCCTAATATCTTAACTAATTCAGAGTATAGAAGAGTGGGCATTGTAGCCGTTCCAATATGTATTCTGCAGTTTAGTCTAATCAATGTTTTTACAATTTCTAAAACCATTGCTTTAGAATAGTCTGAATAGGTATGTATTTCATCCAAAATAATATCACAACCTTCCAAATCAAGCATTACACTTTCGTAACCTGATATTCCAAAAATAATTCCAGCTAATTGGTGAGGGGTGAGCACTTTTACTGATGAACCTACAAGTGGTTGAATCATTCGTTCTTCAATTCTTTTTCCTACTACAATTTTAGAAGTTGCATGCAATAATCTGATGTCTTTGTTGGAGATTGTATTTTTAAAGCGTTCCCACATTGCATTAATTGAAGCTTGAAAAGGAAGTGTGTAGAAAATTCTCCCCTTACACCTTCTTAAAAGAAAATCGGTTTTTCCTGCCCCTGTTGGAGCAACAACTAAAGTGTGTTGTTTTGAAATATTTGTTTCAATTTGTGAAAGAGGGAACAGGTTACTCCTTCTTTTCTCATCAAAATAAAAATTTAGGTTAGGCACTTCAAATAGTTTCTCAAGATTGTTACTTGTTTTATTCCCAAATGCTGATGCAAAGTGATCAGCAGCCATTAACAAACCTCTTAATCTAGACCATCCTTTTCCCTTTTTTTCACAATAACTAACTGTGTAATTTAATGCATCTGTTGCCTCTTCTATGGTTATTCGCTTAACAGGAATGCCAAAATGATTTAATACTTCTATTCCATAGATACTCCAATCCTCCCATTGTTCAAGATGATTTTTTATCCAATGTCTGTATTTGTCATCTAAATCAAGTATTCCTCTTTCTTTAGAATCTTTAATGATAGATTTATGATGAGCAACTACCATTTCGATTAAAAAAGGCCATTCACTTCTGGGAAAAGCGGGCAGGAAGCCTAACGACGACAATTCGTGCCTATGAATAATTGCATCCTTTCTTTCCTCGCTAATACTGCCAGAATTAATGTTCTGAATTCTTTTTTGAAAATATGGATGAGCTTTACCAAGATCATGAAGAATAGCTCCATTTCTAGCAATCTTAATATCTTGTTTTGAGAAAAAACCGATGCTAAACCTTTCAATCGCTTCAACAACTTGTATGGTATGATCTAATAATGTTGTTTCACCATAGTTTATACTCTTCGCTAGTATTTTTGTCGATTCAGTCATGGTTAACTTCTTATTGGATTACCAATTACTTTAAGTTCCCCAAACATTTCTGTGGCATCTTTAAAACGATTATGTCCGACCTTAAATCCGTTAGTTTCATCAGTAAATGCTAATTCAAAGCCATCAATTTGCTCGAATTCATCTTCGTCCATTTCGGTTAAACTTGTGGGTAAAAGAATATCTTCATTTCTGCAAAGGCAGATATTCTGAATAAATGCATTTTCTGCATCAAACTTTGTTTCAAATGCAAGATGTAATTCAGGATTAAGCATGACTGCACGATTGATTATTCCGATATTTTTTGCTTTAAAATATTCACGGTCTAAAGTATCTTTCTTTTTCTCTTTTTTAAATCCTCCTTTCGACCATGTCTTCTCTTGTTGTGAAGTTAATCCACAATAACTCAATCGATGTCTAACAATTTTCTTAATCTCACCATCATCATCTTTCAATAATTCAGGAAATAGTTTTCGCTCTATACCTGCAACTATTGATGGTGTGAGAAATTGTTGACTATAGGTTTCTTCATCTCTCACCGCTGTCCAAGGCTTAATAAACCCAAATGGACCTGTGTATTTTACTACGTATATCTTTTCCATATGATTTATTTTAAAGCACCAAATCCAATTCCTGTCGAATTTCCCAGGCCAACAGTCCATGCAAATTCCTTTACTATTGTATCACCTTTTATTACTACCGGACAAACTGATGTTTTATTATCAATATCCTTGTATTTTATCAGTTTTGTTTTAGCCTTCGAGTAGCTTTGATCAAAAGCAATTTCAAAAGAATCATACTCAATTTCTGCAATCTTCAATTTTGTCTCAAGTGTTTCTTTAAGACAATTATCTGCGTCAGCGTCTGAGTAAATAATATGCCTTACTCTGTCTTCTTCTTTTCTTTTAATAAAAACTGGGCTCGAAGCATAAAATAATTCTTGATTCGAAAAATTGGGAGTCTCAATCAATACTATTTCTTTAACGTGCATGCCACAAATCAGATCTTTGTCTTTCATTACACCAGCAATAATTTTTCGGATGAAAGTGTCATCCCAGGCACTGATACTAAATTCTGCACCATCAGGGAAATCAAGTTGCTTATTTTTAAGTTTTGATCCTGTCAAATTCGAAAAAGAATACAAGGATACAGCTCCGTGGTCTTGATTATCTCCAAGCCATTTATGAATTGCTCCGGTTAGCAAATGCTGATAAGTAAAAGGAACTAATTCTTTGTTTGCACTAATTCGTAAATTAATTCTCATAGGATAAGTTTTTTATATTGTTTTATTTTTTAACGGGTTTAATTGTTTATAATACAGTGTTGTTATGGATGTAAGTGTGGTGCGACAAGCAAGTTAAGTAAAATTAATAAAATTTTAACCTGTCAAATGTGCCAAGTTTATGAAAAGAGGAAATATGGCGTTCTCTCCCCGGGGCATCGGCAAAAAAACCGTCAGGGTTCCTCCCGGTTTTTGCAGATTTGTAATTTTCGGGTAAAGAGTTTATAAACCCAGCCTGTCAGAGGCTAAGATCGGACAGGGGTTATATAACACCTGACAAATAATAATAAAATTGTTATATAAAATAAGGGGTTTTTATTTTTATTTGCGGGTATATTGTTAATTTAACACCTGCATTTTAAATCAGATGTTCGATGTCCAAAAAGAGAAAGAAAACAAATACTTCGCAAGTAAGAAAACGGGATAACAGTCCTCATAACAATCCTGTACTTAAAAAAAAATATTTAAAAATTTTAGAACGCGTATGTTATCAGACCGATTGTGAAACGGCTTTTAAACTTCTTTCAAAAGATGAAAAAAGTAATGCCTTCGGACATAGAGTTTATGTAGGAACTATTAAGTTTGAGAACAAAGAGGCTGTTTCAAAAGATGCATTAGAATTCTTTACGAAATATGTGCAGGATTTTTATGCTCACAGTATTTACAAACTGCAGCCGGATAGGGAAGTAGAACTCACCAATTTTGAAATTCTTGTAGGATTGCAATTTTTAACCTCACTTGACAACGTGACAGGTGAAAGAAAAAATCAATTGCAGATTGCCTTTACTCCTATGCGGTTAAAATTGGGGACTTTGCAGGAAACGATTAAGACAATTATTTATCATTATGCGATTACTTCCAATAGTACCAACATTTTTAGCGAAACCTTATATAATCTGAAGTTTGATTTTAATGTGAAGGAATATCCAACACTCGGGATGCATTATTTTTCAACTTTAGAGGCTGTTCCGTGCCGTTCGGGTAATTATATCGAAAATGGTAAACTCAGGAAAGTATTTCAATTAGGGTATTTGGATTATGGCTTTACTATGAATTGGGTGTTTGTACCTGTAAAGAGCCTTCAGGGAGTATACCGTGGTGATAAAAAGGAATTGCCGCTGTGTATTCAAAATCACGCCTATAACCGATTGTTTGAGCGATTAAAACCACTATCTGGTATAGATATTATCCATCAACTTAGTTATACTTTACAAACCTCTTTGAAGATTGAAATCTACAAGGGAAATATCTTGATTCCGTATTTTCATATAAATCTAAAATGTGGTTATTTTTTAGGAGTAATTAATAAAGATAGATTGATCATTAAGACATTTTTATTTTTGACACATCATTATACGCCCGAAGGTGATAAGCTGGAAAAAGTATTGGGTTTAAGTAAAGAAGAAATATCGTACTGGAAAATTGGTAGCCTTGAAAATTTCTTCGGTTCAAATTTGGAGACTAATCATGAAATGAGGAAAGCATTTGAGGATGCAGGAATAAGTCATTTATTTACTGTACAATCATTAGGCTGTGAGAAGGAGCAGAGAAATTACAATTGGAAAGCTTTAAACGAATACATCAATCTGGGGAAAACAGAACTATTTGATGAGGGAGCAGAAGATGAAATACTCGAAGAATTGGTTGAGGAGGGGCTTGATGAGTAAGAAAGGAAAAAGGAAAACACCCGTTGTAAAGTATAACGAAAGTGCAGCCGTAAATGTCAATTTTAATCGGATAAAACAAGTGTGCCAGTTACTTGGCTGTGCTGATGCCCTAGGCATAATAAGCCAACAGGAGATGAAAGAAATTTACAGGCTTCGCATGCATTTTATGGAGCCGAAATTGATGGCAGGGCATAAGATCAGTAGAGAGAAAATGAGAATCTACAAGCATTTCTGTCAGCTGTTTTGCCAGCAGGAAAAATCCGTTTTGGTAGAAGGACAAAAGCCGGTTTCGGTGATTGCTATGGTGGCCGTTGAGCGGTTCATAGCATGGCATTCCTATGTTCCAGAAACAAGAAGTACTGAAATCAAAAAGGCTTTGCATGTATTGAGGTACAGAGCGCCACCTGTCTATATTGCTACAAACCCTTACAGGAAGGACAAATTGATTTGCACCCTGCCTGTTGTAAAAAAATATTCAACACCAGGCTCGTGCCTCAATTGGAATATACTGAAGAGCAAATGCTGGAATTGGCTGATCGGGTCATTAAAAGTCAAATTGCAGTAACTGGAGTACAGCCAAAACTCTCTTTGGAAATTGCAAAGAATCCCGAAAATCATAAAGAAAGACGTTTTACAATTGTGGGTTTATGGGGGCTATATCTTAAAGCCACCAACAAAACAATTCCCGAATTTATTATTGCTCTATTATTAGTTTTTGGTTCTCTGTGTTAGCTGATTTTGCTGGTAAAATGGGAGTTTCCATTAAGATAATTTGTTTTGCTATCTGGATGATCTGGTTATCTAGATAAATAACCGGACTAAGACCGGGATAAGCCCTGCTTAAATCCCCTTTATTATCGTTCTATTATTAGTTTTTCATTCTCTGCATTGGCTGTTTTACTAGTGAAATTTACTTTATAAACAAAGGAAAATTACCCGATTGGCAGGTAATGTGGTATTTGCTTAATAGAAATACACCAAAAATGAGTAACTCCAATTTTGTATTCGCACACAGACATTTTCTTTTTTTTACCAAATCCGGTTTAACTGATATTAAGGCAAAATTTTGGGAGGTAGAATACCTTTAATATTTAAATCTATTCTAATTAACAAAGAAATTAATATTTCTATTTTTACGCAATTATTAGCATTCATAATGATTTAGGACACTTTATTTTTAATAAATAATATTGTCAACATATATTTAGTTTTGTGTTTAATACACTTTTTAATAATTTGGCTCCTCGAAATTTATACAAGGATCTAATTTTAGATCACTTAAAATAGAATGCAATAGTATCTCATTTAGTTTATCTCGACAATAATTGCATATGATAATATTTTTACACCTAAAAAAAACACTGGTCATAATATTTTTTGCTTCTGTATGTAGTTTTATACATATTAATCAATTGCAAGCTCAATCAATAAATGCCGAATTCCCAACATCCAAAATAGAGCAAGTCAATGCTGTTAAAATTGGATCCTACAATGCAACATTGGGAACATCAATCAGTAATATAAAAGGAATGCATGGCATCACCTATAAAATAAGTTTTGACCCAGCCGTAATTTATAAAGACTCTCTTTATATATCAGCTAACTCCAAAGGATTAGGACTTGAAAAAGAAGAATACTTTGAAATGCAGCGAATTGACAGCACTTATGTTCTTTACTCGCTCTCCGTTAAGGGGCGCAAAAAAACGTTGAATCTTGATGAGTTGCCAATACTTATTGACTTCACAATAAAACCTGAAACTTATTATCAGTTAATTGCCAATCATTGTGAATACACAATTGAATTTCAGGCAGAAAGTGTAACAGCCTACGACCTAAAAAAAACGGAAGTACAACTTGAACCTTTCAAGTTGCCAATAAATATCTCTTGCGAAGAAAATGGTGAAAAAATACCACTGGTTGCCGCTCCAAATCCAACAAAAGAAAGATGCTGGATTTATATTCCTGCTGACAAAGTAGAAATGATTAGCAAGATTTTGTTGTTTGATGCTAAAGGTCAGCAAATGGCTTTGGACAATAATCTGTCCAGTGATGAATTAGAAATAAATCTATCCAGCCTTAGACCAGGACATTACTACCTTAATATCATTTATTCCAATGGGGAAAAGGATGTCGTTAAAGTAGTCAAAGTCTGACAATACACATATCAAATATACCCATACAGATTCAATTGTAATTTGGACAAATATTAATTCCTAAACAGTACAAGTTTTTTAAATACACAATATGATAAAATTTTACTCTAGCTTATTTCTATCCTTTATTCTTCTTTTAGGAACACAAACTGCTCAGGCTCAGCAAAGCAAACAGGATATTAAAAATCATTTTCAAAATGGTTATGCTCCGGGAGCTGCACATTTTGGCTATTTAATAGATGCCTGCTATAACTATTCGGTAGGAGAAGGATTAATTTATGACACAGCAAACAATCTACTCAAAGCAGAAGTTCCTTTAAGTATTTTGGAACAAAACCTTAGAGATACAGCACAAATTCTTCGAAGCCAAAGAGATGCCAAATTAAAAGAATTAAGCCAGCAACTCATAAACACCCAAAGTAATTCATCAGAGGCAATATTAGATTTAGAACATAGACTAAATCTTCAATTAAGTGATACGGAATCTTCTATTAAATTAAGCATTAATCAGCTTGACCAAGACAAAACAAGCCAACTGGAAGAAACAGCCCTAAATATTAGAAAAGAAATAAACACTTTAAATTCTGAAACCAATACAAAACTAGATAACGAGATTATTCTTCTAAAAGATAAAATTAGTAGTGAGGACTTGGAGGTTCTTGATACTTTACGACAGGACAGGAAAAATTTCCAGAATAAATTAGATTTTTTTAATGTTGAACTACAAGATACAAAACAAATTCTTCGAACAGAAACCGAAAATGCAATCAATAAATTGTCCGCAGAGGTATCTGACAATAAAGTAAACAGCACCAAAGCAGTAGTGGAACTTGAACAAAAACTAAATATTCAAATAAATCGTTCAGACTCTTTACTTAGAAAAGATATTAGCACTCTCGCCCAAGATAAAACAAGTCAACTGGCAGATACAGCTCAAAATATCAGATCAAAAATGTATGTGCTAAATTCTGAAACTAATTCAAAACTAAATAACGAGGTTATTTTGCTAAATGACAGAATCAGTGGTACTGAATCGGCTGTTCAGGATACAGCCCAGCATCTTCGATCAGATTTCCAAATTAAATTAAATCATCTGGAAGAAGCTTTACAAGATACAGCACAGGTAATAAGAACCAGCCTTAATACGTTTTATGATGCTCTAAATCAAAAAATAGAGCTTGGTGATAACAATCTATCAGATTTAATTAGTCAGACCCAAATTAGCCTGATTAACAAAATTGACTCTCTGGCAGAAGTACACAATATCGATAGAGTAATTCAGGAGAACAGAATGACTCAAATTGAATCGGATCATTCTGTATTGCGCGATACAGTTGTTAAAATGAAGATTAAGTTGGACACTTTAAACTTTACCGAAGAAAATTTCACACAAACATTACGGTTAAAACTTGATAATATAGAAGATGGAGCAACAAGAGCTGATAATAATTTTACGGATGCATTAAAAACCAAACTGGATGGGATTGAAAACAATGCCAATAACTACCAGTTGCCTTTGGGCACACATAACAAACTGGGAGGGATTCAATTAAGTCAGGACTTTGTGCTGTACAATGGGAAAGCATATAATGCTTTAGATGCAAGTAAAATTGACCGCGAATATGCAAAAGATACCATTACCAAAAACTGGACTTCAGAAATGAAGACGGATGATGAATGGACCCGTATTCGTTATAAAATGGAAAATGGATCGGTTGATGGAGATGGAAATAAGCTATATGATTACGGCGAATGGAATCAGGCCTACAAATTTATTTATGATGATTTGGAAAACTCATTCTATGAGTTCAATGCAACCGACTCGCTAAATGTGATTTTGGGAATACATGAAAAAGATAAGTTTTTCACAGGCAAAAACAATACTCTAATAGGTCATGAAGCTGGATATACACTTTACAAAGGAGGTGAACGAAATGTCATTATCGGAAAAAATGCAGGAAGAGGATCAGAAAATGTATCTGACAATGTTTTTATTGGAAATCAAGCAGGTGAATCGATTGGTGATCCTTCACAATCTGCTTCAATTACCGGAGATTTTTCAAGTGAGAGAAATGTTGCTTTGGGAACCAAAGCCATGCAAGGAAGAAATGCTTCAGGCAAATCAGTTGCCATAGGATATTCTGCGATGGAGCTTGGAGAACAAAATTCATCGGTTGCAATCGGTTATCAAGCAGCAAATAATAATTCGGGAACCAATAATATTGCAATAGGCTGCGAAGCAGGTTTATCGGTTCCCGGTTCGAACAATACAAGTACAATAGCAATTGGCTATCGTGCCGGATATAAAAACACCTATGCCAGTCGCAATATATTTATTGGAGATTCGAGTGCGCTGGTGAACGAGTCCGGTGAAAAAAATATCTTCATTGGTCATGGAACTGGAAAATCAAATACTGGTAATGGAAATTTATTCCTAGGTAATGATATTGATTTAGCTGGTGATGATCAATTGGCAATAGGAAACAAAGGGAACATTCTAATTTCAGGAGATTTCATCACAAATACGGTTAGTATTGATAAGCTTTCAACCAGCACTTTAACTGTTGCCAACACCAATTCTAACAACTACTCCATTGCAAACAAAGAAGTCATCAATAATTCATCTCAATTTGTTGGAAAAGGAGGAATGAATACAAGTGCCCAAATTCAAAGCACTTATGCGAATGCAAAAGGAAATGCGAATGTTGCTATTTCCGCTCCAAATGGAACAGTATTTGGAAAATACATATCCGGATCGGATGCAATCCTGATTGGAAATACCGATGTAATTAACAATACTGGAACCTTTGTTGGTTTAGGTGGTGTAAATACAAATGGTAATATAATTTCCAATGGCGCTGTAAGTGGAAATACTTTAGATGTAAAAAGCATTAAAGGAAGCGAAGCTCTGGAAATTGCAGGACTTAGTATTGTGAAATTATCAGGAGGAATTCCTATTGAAAGGTATTCCCTAAGCGGTCATAATCACAATCCTGCTGAAATAAATACCAATAGTACCAATCGTTTTGTAAGCGATGCAGATAAAGTAAACTGGAACAACAAAGTGACTCAAGTTGCAGGTAAAGGACTTTCGAGCAACGACTATACAAGTGCAGAGAAAACAAAATTAGACGGCATAGAAACAAGTGCAAACAATTATACTCATCCCGCTTCGCATGCAGCAAATATGATTACTCAAGATGCTAATCATCGTTTTACTACAGATACAGAGAAAAACAGTTGGAACAACAAAGTGACTCAAGTTGCAGGTAAAGGACTTTCGAGCAACGATTATACAAGTACTGAAAAAACAAAATTAAATGGCATAGAAACAAGTGCAAACAATTATACTCATCCCGCTTCGCACGATGCAAACATTATCACTCAAGACGCTAATCATCGTTTTACTACTGACACAGAGAAAAATACTTGGAACAACAAAGTGACCCAAGCAGCAGGTAAAGGACTTTCGAGCAACGACTATACAAGTGTTGAGAAATCAAAATTAAAAGGCATAGAAACAGGTGCAAACAAATACATTCATCCCGGTTCGCACCCAGCCAACATGATCACTCAAGACGCAAGCCATCGTTTTGTAAGCGATACTGAAAAAACAATTTGGAACAATAAAGCAAACAAAGCAGATCTTTCAACAAATGATTACACCGATGCTGAAAAAAGTAAGTTGGCAGGAATTGGGGTTGGAGCAAACAAGTATACACATCCTGCCACTCACTCTGCTGATATGATTGTACCTACCACCAACAAGCAATTTGTAAACGATGCTGAAAAAGCAAGCTGGAACGGTAAAGCCGAAAAAAACCATACACACACTTCGGATCAGGTAGGTGGGACAATTCCCCTCGGAGGAATTATCATGTGGAGCGGCACTACGATACCAAGCGGATGGGCATTGTGCAACGGACAAGTGATAAACGGGATTACCACACCAAACCTAAGCGATCGCTTTGTTGTTGGTTCGGGTGCTACTTATAATACAAATGACCGGGGAGGGAACAAAAGTGTAAAACTTGAACTGGCAAACCTTCCTTCACATAGCCATGGAGCTGGAACTTTAAAATTAAGTGACAACACTCTTTCTGATTTTCTTACTACTAACAATAATACATTAACAGATAATAAAAATGTTAGCAAAGGTGTTGTTTCAAAAACAATAGCAATTCAAGGTTCAACAGCTTCTGCCGGCTCTTCCAATCCAACAGCCGTAGATATAACACCCTATTATTATGCTTTGGCTTTTATCATGAGAGTGGAGTAAATTCTCCGTATACCTCTGTGGCAAATAATAAATTACAAAGAAAAAATAGAAGAACAGAGAAACATAAATCTTCTATATGCCAACGTGAATCTGATACGATAATTACATGAAAAAACTTTTACTCACACTTATTATATTATTGCAATTCATTTGCCTGCAGGCGCAAAATCTGCAGGCCGAACGCGATACCCTAAAAAAACCTTTGTTAAAATCGGCTGTCAGCACCAAATCAGGCGGTGGAAGTAGTGGTGGTGGAAGTTCTGCCGGCATTGCCCCGGTTTCCATGCCCATTATGCCTTCTCCAACTGCCTCCTCCTTGGTGCGAAATGCAACAGCAAGTCCTAATTTGTATACTGGTGCAGTAAATGTAAGTATACCTTTGTACACCCTTCCTGCACAAGGAATGAGCATTCCCATTGGCTTGGTGTACCAAAGTAATGGCGTAAAAGTAAACGAAAAAAACGGCCCCCTGGGCATGACCTGGGCTTTACAAGGCGGCGGAGCTGTGGCGAGAGTTGTTAGGGGATATCCGGATGAGTTTCAAGGGAAAATGGAAAAAGAGACATGGATTAATTATTCAGAAAAATTAAAAGAAGAAGTTGATGTTATTGGTTATTGGTATAATAAAATCCAGACTGATTACGATACGAATAAAGAAAGTTTTAACGAAATTCTAAACAATGCAGAGGGAAAAGATAAAAAAATATGGGATACTGAACCTGACAAATACTTATTTAGCGCACCTGGATTAGCGGGAAGTTTTTATATTCCTCAGAAAAATGCTGCACCAATTATCCATTGCGATGCAGACATTGATATACAAGTTCATTTCGAAAATAACGAACTAATGGGTTTTGTGATTACAACAGCATCTGGTTTGTGTTATGAATTTGGCATGAATAAAAATTATCTGGAAAAACAAGTCTTTAGTACGGAAAGTACAACTTCTGAAGAGCGTAATTATAAATCAGAAGACCTTATTTATAAAACCAAAACTGAAATTCAAAAAGTTATTCACAGCGATACATGGATGAATGAGAAAGATGCCTATAGTGCAACTTGGTACTTAAAAAGAATAATCACACCTTACCATGCAGACAATGTAAATTACAAATATGCAGTAGATAATGATCGGCTATTTATACAAGCAAGGTCAATTGATCTTATATTGGATAATGCCTACGATCATTTTGAATTTACAGACGAAAATAAAAAAATAAAAATTAACAGAATTCCATTAAATGACAAATATCTCTCACAAAATTACGTAGCTAAACAAACAAGAATTAAATTTATCGCACCGAAAAGATTGGTTGAAATTTCAACTAGTTGTGGAAAAGTAGATCTTACCTATAAGGATGATTCAGGCGATGATAAACGCATTAATAAACTTTTTTTCTATGGAGCTGATAAGAAAACTCTGACAAAGAACTATCTTGTTAATTATCAATATTCTGAATCAAAAATTTCCGAACCCTCTTATCCACAAGGTCTTCTTAAAACTATTTACAGAAGATTAACATTACCTTCAAAAGATTTTTCGAAAGAGAATAGTGAAATAAAAAGATATTTTATAAAAGAGATAAAAGAAATTAATAGTACTAATACTGACTCTTTAAATCTTTTCACTTTTGAATATCACAAACCGGATTTATTGCCTAAAATCTGCTCACAATTACAAAATCATAATGGATTCTATATCGGGTATCCAAGTTTCATCTCCCATTTTAAAGTTGGTGAAGCTAATTACTATGATTTACTGGCATATAAAACTAGAGCTGGTGACCGACGATCAGGGGCTTCATCAAATAGCGATTCTGAAACTGCGATACTGGATACAACCGTATCAAACGGAATATTAATTGCCATGCAAAATGCAACGGGGGCAAGAACTGAATTTGTTTATGATGCAACTTTTGAGGGTGTTATACTAAAACATGCAATAACAACAGATGGGACTAAAAAAGTAAATACCATTGACTATTTGTATCAAAAGCCAACAACACCTTACGGAAACACGTCAAATATTTATCCCGTTGGAGAATATCGCTTTGGCGTAAGTCCATGGGGGCATACAGAAACAATTTTAACACAAGGATCAAGCTTTGGATATCAGGAAGCATTAGTGAGTAATAATTCCCAAAAAAGCAAACTGTTTTTCACCTCTGCTTATGAATACGACAATACTTTACCTAACTCCATATACTTAAAAAAAGCATTCAAACATATTGAACTTGAATATCCCCGTAATCATAGAAGTCCCTTTCAAAAAAACTACACAAACATGCAGGCATTTATTGATGCTATAAATGATGCATATCCAAGCAGTATGAATGATATTGATCGCGTTTGGAAGGATATTGAGGGAACAGTACCTAATCCATGTACTCTTGAATACCTAAAATATGTAGCCCATATATTTAATCAGAAAAATCGAATCAAATGTGAAGTAATATACGAAGATCATTTAGTTACCGAAAAAGTAAATCAGGTGGGCCGCCCCACTGAACGCGATCAGCTTCGTGGAAGAATATTACGAACAGAAACTTACAATTTAAAAGGCAAATTATCGGGTGTTGAGGAATACGACTATTCTACCATCTTTCTCAATAAATACGAAGCCAAGCTACAACCCTTTATTGTATCGGAATCTTATACCGAAGCCAGTGAGGATAAATACATCGTTCCTTACAGTATCGATTATGAAACCTTACGATTGAATGGTGTGAAATCAACAAGCTATGTGAGTGAAAAAGAATCGGTGAGTTCCGAATCTTCCATTGAAAAGTACTCTCAAATTCATCCTCTTTTGCCTGAAGTTAGTGTGCAAAAAAAACTGACTACCAATGATATTTGGAGAACAGAAACAACTTACCTAAAATTTAAGGAAGAAGAAAATGAATCGGCGGATGATGACACTTCGCTTCCCCACCACCCATCTACAGATGAAGATGATGGAAACGGGGGCACTAATACAAATAATTCACCCAAATACAATCCCTACCCAAAATACACAATAAAAAAACAAGTAGCTTATAAAAATAATCGACAACTATCGGGTAGTGAGGTTGTTTACAACCAATCGACCCGTTTGCCGGAACAAGTGAAAACATGGATTGACGGCAAATATGAGACATCCATTACCTACGATAAATTCGATTACAAAACCCGATTGCTGCAAGCTCACGGACGGGATGGGATCGCTACCTCTTACCGGTACAAGGGGAATTTCTTGGAAATGACGGCACAAAACGCCACTTATCAGGAAATCAGCAATGGAAAAGCAGGAGATCTTCGTAAAAATCTCCCCAAAGCCATTATCGCCTCGGCAAACTATTCTCCGGAAGGATTCCTTTTGAATCAAACCGATGCCAACGCTTATTCTGTGTATTACGAATACGACGATTTTGGACGTTTGAAACTTCTTCGTGATCACGATAAAAATTTGATAAAAGCCTACGATTACCAATATGGAAAAGTGGGGCAGGAAAAAAGTATTGGTGAAAAATTGGGCATTGGACAAATGGTGGTAGGTGAAAACTTTGTGGTAGGTGGCTACTCCGAAACCAAAACGCAGGGCTTGCCCTCTGCAGGAAAAAACTTTATTGCCAGTTATACTTTTAAAGCCGTCAATTCCGAATTCGAAGATCGGAATGCGCCCAACAGAGCTGCCATTGCCATTGAATATCAGGATGGGCTGGGGCGGGCCATACAGCAAGTTGCAATCAACTCTTTGCCGCAAGAGTACAACTTAATACAGTCATTCGAATACGACAGTTTGGGACGTCAGGCAATTCAATACCGCAGTCTCCCTATCTTAAGCGATTCAAAATACAAAAAGGATTGGAAACAGTTTTTAAAAAACAAGTACGAGACCTCCTACAAAGCAGAAAGTAGTTTCGATGCATACAACCGTATTCATAAACAGGGTAGTTTCGGAGAAAATTATACTCTGAACAAACATGCCAGTACCAATCAGTACGGCATGAATCAGGTAAGTATTTCCTCCTACAAAGCAGACCTTGCTGCTGATACCTATCAGAAAAAAGAATATCCGAAAGGCACACTATACAAAACTGCAGTTTCTTTCGAGGGAATTACCAATGTGAGCTATAAAAACATGGATGGTCAGGTGGTTCGGAAAGCCTCAGTGAGAGGAATACAGACAGGTGATCCCGATTACGGATCGGCTCTGATTACCGACTATGTGTACGACGATTACGGCAACCTGCGGGCTATTTTACCCCCTCAGGCAAAGGGCGACATCAGCGCAGGCAATTATGTGTACAAATTCTTATACGACAAGCGAAACCGACTCATTAAAAAGGAAATACCAGGAGCAGGATGTATCACCATGGAATATGATGAATTGGACCGCTTAATTTGTGAAACCGATGCAAAAGGCACAAGCACCTACATTAAATACGATGAATTAAGTCGCCCCATTGAAACAGGCTATCTTTCTCCCCAAGAACTCCCTGAAGGGGGAGGATCTGCAACAAGCGGTAAAGAGATAGTTTTGAGTAGAACCTATTACGACAATTACAATTTTGCTTTTGCCAAAGGCAATCCTTGCAGTGATGAACATGCCGCAAACAATTTAGGCAGAATTACCGGAAGCGAAACCCGCATATTGGGAAGTGATACATGGATAAAAGCAGTCAGCTATTACGACAAAGAAGGTCGTGTAATTGAAGCCATTTCGCAAAACAATACGGGGGGAATCGACAAGGTAAGAACAGCTTTTGATTTTCAGGGTAAAGTAACCGAGACCAAAGTAAACAAAATCTTTAATGGAGAAGAATTCAGCACCCAACGCCAATACGATTACGGCACAACAGGTGAACTGCTGAATGTGCACCACAGTGTAAACGGCCAAAGTTCCGTTGTTCTTTCCAGTTTTGAATACAACAGCGATGGCTCTTTGGCAGGTAAAAAAGTGCACAATGGCAAAATTGAAACCCAATATACCTACGACGAGTTGGATCGCATGATTAAAAGCCAAAGTGAAAAATACCTGACATTGGAATTGGCTTACGATACGAAATTAAAAGGCACGAACAACACCGAAACCTACGATGGCAGCCTGAGTGCCATGGCCTGGGAAACTAAAAGCCAGAAACGCCACACCTATAGTTTTGGCTACGATGGCTGGAAAAATCTGACCCAAGCCAAGTCAGACGATCATCCGTATACCGCCCAATACACATACGATGCAAATGGAAACATGAGCTTTTTAAGCCGAAACGACAGTTTGGGGCTGTATCAACAATTTAAATACGAGTACGAAAACACCAATCAGCTTCGAAAACTCGACAGAACCAACACAGAACAGGTAGAAGTATGGCCGGGCGATGCCAACAACGATGGCAAAGTAGATGTGGACGATCAGCACCCTATAGGTTACAATTACAAATTCAAAATTAAGCCTCGTGATACCCGAAGCACCGAGTGGAAAGCCTGGCAGGTTATCCGCCGAAAAGATGACCAAATGGTGTTCTCGGATACCAACGGCGATGGACTGATTAACGAAACAGACACCATTGCCATACATGAAAACCTGCTAAAAGAACATCAATTGGCCGAAGCTTTAAAAACCAACGGTTTCCGTTACGAATACGATAAAAACGGCAATATGGTGTACGACGAGTACAAAAAAATAAGCATTAGTTATAATCTATTTAATTTGCCGGATACCATTACTGCTGCAGGACAGGGAAAAATTGTGAACCAATATTTGGCCGACGGCACCCTGTTGCGGCGCAGCATTTTCGATGCCGATGATAATGAAGTGCAGCGCATCGATTATCAGGGGGAATTCCTGTTCGTCAACAACCAGTTGGACAAAATCTTTACTGAAGAGGGGTATTACTCACAATTACCCGATGAAGAGGGAGAGATTTCCACAAAGGATGGAAAAGGAAAATACTATTACACATTGGCCGATCATTTGGGGCATACCCGGGTTGTGGTAGATCAGGATGAGAATGTAATACAGGAAACTGCCTATTATCCTTACGGAACACCCATAGCTGCACTTTCGAGCGAAACAAAATATAACTACCTTTACACAGGAAAAGAGTTCCTTGATAATTTTGGTCTGAACTGGTACGACCACCACGCACGCTATTTCGACCCAGAAGTAGGTCGCTGGTGGGCAATTGACCCGGCACTACAGGGAACATCACCCTATATGGCCATGGGAAATAACCCCATGATGAATATAGATGAAGACGGGGAATTCTTCATTGAAGCCATGCTAATTGGAGGTTTAATTAATACTCTTTTAAATTCCAAAAAAATTGACAGTTTTTGGGACGGACTTGGTTATTTTAGTGTTGGAGCCGCTGCAGGAGCATTAACAGCAGGTATGTCTGGTGCAGCATGGAGTGCTATGCAGGGGTTAGGATTAAATGGTTTTGCTATGGGAATGGCTCCTGCTGTCACTGGTATTGGTGAAGGAATTGTTGTTGGTGCTGCTGGAGGGTTCGGTGGAGGCTTAATAAGTGGTGCTGGAAATTCTTGGCTTGGAGGTGCAAATTTTGGTGAAGGTTTAGGAGCTGGATTAGGGGCAGGTATTTCTGGAGCTGTAACTGGTGGAATAATTGGAGGTGTTAATGTAGGTATTCAACAACTTAGAATGCGAAGTGAATTCAACAAAAGCCTTGAATTAGAAGATAGTGGTATAGAACTAGATGGTAAAAAAGTGGTGTATTCTCAAGAAAATGCAAAAAGGTTTTCTAAAGCTGTATTTGGGGATGTTGAAGGGTTAGATAACCTATATATAAATAAGAATCCAAATGCTAAAAAATATCTTTTAAAAGATGGTAATATATTCAATAATAGAACAAAAGTGTATGCTGGAGGAGTTACAAATATTTCAAGAAAATTAGGTGACGGATACTCTTCAAATGTCTATTTAAGTAAAAGTGCATTTCAGAGCAAATTCAAATTATACTTAACACTAGGACATGAATATGTACATGTTACACATTATTCATATCCTGGTCTCCAAGATATGTTTCGTTCTCAATTTGCAAGTTTTAGCGAACATGCAGCATATAAATGGACATGGGAGGCTAGTCAAAAACTCATTCAATACAATCCTAAGACGCTTTACTTTGACAATATGAACAAATATTCTTCCCATTTTCTTTTTGATTGGACTGCAGATTTAATTAAACATCATAAATTCTTACCATAATAAAAAATGAAGCAATTAATATTAGGTCTTTTGTCAATTATAGCTACGAATAGCTGTGAAACGGAAATCAAACCTCTACCTGAATTTTGGTATGAAGAACTTTTGCCTAAGATCATCCCTAATGATAATATTAACTATTGGGAATATCGAAATTATGATTATATAGATTCAATAACAGAAATTAAATTTAAGAAAGGTGTTAAATCTATTACCATTCCTAAAATAGAATTAAATTCAAGCTTTAGAGAAGGATGTCACCCTACGATATGCTTTGATTACATCGTAGCTATTAGAAATGGTAATTTATATATCATTGATGAAACATGCGAAGTATTAGATTTTATTGGCAAAATTGATAATTTAGAAGAAGGATTATTAGTTAAGTACATTATTGCTCCTGAATATTATTCAATTAACGATGAAGGAGAAGAAATTGGTCTTTACTATTTAAATAAAAAAGAAATCATATTTTTTTTACTAAAAGACGAAAGGGAGTATCCTAAAAAAATTGGACAATACAAACTTAGCATTAATAGAAGAACGCACGAAGTTGTTGTTACTAGAATTAAAACTTATTATGAAGATGATTTATGATTTACTCCTCCGCTACCGAACTAACCCTGCTGGTATGGTTTCTAACTAAAACCATACGACAGGGTTCGGCTCGTATTACTACACGCTGGCCGACCATTTGGGTCACACCCGCGTGGTGGTAGATCAGGATGAGAATGTATTGCAGGTACCGGGGCTACGGTGGCTTTGTTGAACCATTACGGACATATGATGGAAGATGATATTAATGAGAAACAAGCCTCAAAAAAAGCAGGAAAGCAAGTAGCTGAGGAAATGTTTAGTGGAGTTAGTTTATCCAATCAGTCAGGAGGAGATGGAAACGGTTTATCTCTAACTACTGGTTTAAGTGGGGTGGCTTTAGGAACTTTTAATGATGGTAAATATCTTCATTACCTTCCTAAAAGTAATAGATTTAAAATATATAACAGACCAAATGTTAATCAGTATACAACTAATACAAAGATAGGAGGACGTGGTAGTGCCTTACTTTTTCTTATTAATGAAGGTTCAATAATTAATGATTATAGAAGTGGACAAATAAGTGGCGATGACTTTGAAATACAAACACTGGAAAATACAGTAGGATCAATTATGCCTCAAATGGGGGCTTTATTTTTAACACGTGAGATTATTTCTTATTCTGGCAGTATGATAAATAAATTTCTTGCTCAGCCAGAGGTAATAATGTTTTTTAATAGGATGAATTCTGAAATAGATTATTTTATGAGTGGCTCTTCTTATTCCGGGTTTGGCTATTAGAAAAAAAAATACGAAAATGAGAATATACAATTATATCTTTTTTAAAATTTATCAAATTCTTAGCGTTTTTGACGAATCGCCTACTTTTGGAACTATTATTGTAATGTGCTGGTTATTTTTGTTTAACACTTTCACTATAGTCGATTTGATAATAAGGAACAAACTGGTTTCTTCACTTTTTAATGATTACAGTACTATTCCATACACAATTTTAATTATAATTATGCATTTTTTATATTTTCATCATAAAGAAAGATATGCTCAAATTGTGGAGGAATATGAAAAAGAAAGCAAGAAATTATCTATATATGGAACCTTAAGTGTTATTCTATATATCGTCCTCAGTATATTGGTGTTTTTTAAATTTACCGTTCCATATATTGGTGGAATATTAAAATAATCATAGATTCAAATTGTTTTTTATACAGAACCACACAAAATATGTAAGCTACTCCTGACTTATAACCAGAGCTTATGGAGTAAAAGGATTTTTAATCCGGCAAGAGTTCCTTGATAATTTTGGTCTGCTTGCGTAGTGTAACGGAGTCCCGAAGATCGGGAGTACGACCACCACGCCCGTTATTTTGACCCCGAAGTAGGTAGATGGTGGGCAATTCCCGGCACTGCAAAGTGCTTCGCCGTATATGGCAATAGGAAATAACCTAAGCAACGTAGCAACTTCACTACTTTATATTTGTAACCGAGCAACATAATTGTGTATTAGCACCTGTCTGAGGTGTAGCAAAATTAAGCTTTTAAATCTACACCGAATTCTACACCCTTTTAATGTTGTTTTAGGGTTTAGATTGCCTTGGTACTAAATGAAGAAAGCCTTGTAAACGTTAAGTTTACAAGGCTTTTCCTTCTATTGCATTTCTGCATGGCGGAGAGAGAGGGATTCGAACCCCCGGTACCTTGCGGTACACGTGCTTTCCAAGCACGCACAATCGGCCACTCTGTCATCCCTCCAAGCAATATCTGTTAGGATAATTGTGCGGGACAAAAGTAAAACAAAATAGCGGATTACAAAAGATATTATGCGAAAAATGATTTAGAGCAGTCAATCGAATTGTACAGGTCATCAATTGTTTTTTGGAAATAGCTGTATATGTGGTTTTTATTGGGAAGAGTACAATGATTCTGCTTCTTTTAATTTTGCAGTTGAGAGTCGGCTTTTTCTGTATTTTCAATTTGTTTCCCCTTTTCTAATTTCAATGTATATTGAACACTTTCAGGTATTTCATGCCTGTAATGACTTACATATATAAGACTTACATTGCTGTGTCTGCATATTTTTTCAATAATGCGTTTGAAATTATTCTGTTGGTGAAGGTCTAATCCTTGAGTGGGTTCATCAAATATCAGTAATGGAGGATTTTTTACCAGTGCTCTGGCAAGGAGGCACAAGCGTTGAGTGCTTGCTGATACATTTTTGAATCCTTGAGTGGCAGAACTCTCAATTTCAAGAAGCTGCATCCAACGTTTAGCAATTTCAGCTTTAGCAGGATTTGATTTTCGGAAGAGACCTAAAGTGTTGTGAAATCCCGATTCAATTACCTGAAGGCATGAATTTCCATTTGGGAAATATTGAAAGAATTCAGGAGAGACGAAACCAATTTTCTTTTTAATATCCCAAATGCTTTCTCCGCTTCCTCTCTTCACACCAAAAAGAGATATGTTGTTAGCATATGCCTGAGGATTATCTGCGTTAATTAAGCTTAATAAAGTTGATTTCCCGGCACCATTGTGACCAAGCAATGCCCAACGTTCACTTTGTTTTATAGTCCAGTTTACATGATCAAGAATAGTGTGTTCACCATATTTAATCACTACATCTTTCATTTCAACAATGTTTTCGAAATTCTCCTGTTTGCTTGTTGCCAGCAGCTTTTTAAGTTCCAGATTATCAATTTCAGAAATGGCTGAAAAACTAACTTTTTCAGGCTTAAATTCAGATCGGGTGAGACTGCTTGTAATTCTTCCTTCGTTAAGAACAGCAACATGAGTAATTGCTTCCGGAATTTCGTTGGGCGAGGTAGTCATAACAATACCAATACCTGAATCAGATATTTCAGTTATCAGATTATTAATGTCTGTTCTCATTGCAATATCGAGTCCAGTAAGCGGATTGTCCAATAGGAGCAGCGTGGGATTTTTCAGCAGCGCCTTAGCAATAAGTAGTCTTTTTGTTTCCCCATTTGATAGCTTGATAAGGTGTTTATTTTTTAAATTTCGAAGATGTAAGCGATCCAGTACCTTATTGAGTGTCCACGTTTCGGGCGATGAAGATGGTTCAATTTTTGAAAGATACTGCTCAACGGTTTGAGTGTCCTCCGAATCAGCAGAGTTAAAGCGTTGCTGATAGTAAAAACTGGTGGTGTTGGATAAATTTGTAAAATTATGCTTTGTTGACACCTGACTGATCAAACTCTTCCAGGTAAAAAGAATTTGATTTCCATTTCGTTTTTTTGCTTTTGCATCCAGCAATGGATGTTTGAATTCTCCTTGCGAGATATGAAATTTACCTGCAATTGTTTTTAGAAGAGCACTTTTCCCCGAACCACTTGCTCCGATTATCGCCCAGTGCTGCCCTGTTTTCACCGAAAGATTAATATTTTCAAGAAGAATCTGATTAAGATACTGTACTCTTACATTTTCAAAAGAAATAATGGTTTGATTGGTCATAAGAAGTTTGTCTGGGCAAATTTTCTGCAAGTGGTAACTTTGGAGTCATTCAATTTTTATCGAAGTAAAGATAATTTATCTTTTTAGGATTTTAATATGGGAAGATGAAATTCAACAGGTAGTAAATTTATCCGTTCCTTTTACTGTTTTAATATTTAGCACATAAAACGAAAGTTTCAAATGAATGAAACACTTTTTACTGTGAAAAGTGTTTTTTTAGTGAGTGGATGATCTTGGGGCTCCGGCGAGTTCACGCAATAAATTATTAGCTGCCAATTTTCTTCCTTTTTCAAGACTCGGGTGTTTTACTCCAGGTAAAATACTTCCTCTAAAGGAACAGAAACGGGGGAGTTGTCTGCGTTGGTTTTCATTATATCTGCCATAAATTCCCACCATTTTTTCACCACTTCGGTTTGTCCTAAATCTTGCGAACCTCCGTTGCGGCTTAGCTTTTGAAATGCAAATAAAGTATTTGTTTCTTCATCTATAAAAATGGAGTATTCATTTACTCCAGCCTCTTTTAGTAATTGTTTAAGCTCTGGCCACAATTCATTATGGCGTTTTTTATATTCTTCTCTCTGACCTTCATTGAGGTGCATTTTAAAGGCTAACCGTTTCATTTTTTATGGAGTTTTGTATTTGGAAATTAATTTGTTCAAAAGGATGTGGAACTAAATTATTTACCGGAAGTGTTGTCCAGAAGATTATTCAGTATTTTTTCAGATACTTTAAATGCAGTGCCGTGTCGAATGCCTCTGGGTAAATTAATTGATTCTGAAATATCTTCCCAATTTTTTCCATCAAGTGAACGAATGGCACCATATTTTTTGTCTCTGTATTTATCGAAGTAAATGTAGATGTATTTCCCAATTTTTAATGGAGTTGGTCCTTCTACCCAGGAGTTCCCCGAAATATTATCAGAAACCTTTGTTGGGAATCCATCGGCCATATTTTTTGTGAAAACAATGCGCAAATTTTTCTCTTTAGGAACCGACATTTCATTTTTAATAACCATCATGTAGGTTGAATCGGTTTTAAGAATGGCTCCATCGATGACACTAAACCCCGGATCATAAAAGAGAGATGTGGGAGAGAAAGTTTTAAAATCAGTTGTAGTTGTGAAATATAGTCGGTGATTTAGCCCTTTTTCATTGCTTGTGGTTTCAATTTCCGGGAATTGTCCGGGAATTGTCGATGCCCAAACAATATAAAATAAATGGGATGCATCATCAAAAAATACTTCGGGAGCCCAGGTGTTTCGGGTTTCTTTAAAATGCTCCATTACAGGGATGTTTTTTTGTTCCGACCAGTGAATTAAATCTTTTGAGGAAGCGTATCCAATTCCTTGATCCCACCATCCTGTTGTCCAAACAAGACGAAATATTCCATCCTTCCCTTGGGTGATGCTTGGGTCGCGCATTAACCGATCTTTACCAATAACCGGTTTTAATAATGATTTACCATCCTTTACTGCTTCCCATTGATGTCCATCGTAACTATAGGCCAGATGAAGCCCATCCTGACCATTGTTTGTGAAATAGGAAAATAAGTAAACGTCTTTGTGATTTTCAGAACATCCAGGCAAAAGGATTAAAAGACAGATGATTAGTTTGAAGAAATTAAAGTTGATCATGAAAAATAGAGTTATAAAAAATTTATTACAAGATAAATGTAAGGATAATTATAATCATGGATTATCATACAAACTCCTGTAAAAAATGCCGTTTTAGATGGTATTTTTATTTAATTGTCTATTTTTAATTTTTGTAATACAGTTACTGCTAAATCAAAGAAAAGGGTATGTTCTTAAGGGATTATAAAATGAATAAAAGGCAAAATATTTTCATTGGAATATTTACAATTTCTCTTTTCTTTTCTTCCATGTTATGTGCCCAGGAATCCATACTGTTTAGTCAGATTAGTACCAAAGACGGATTGCCTCAAAATACTGCCCGAAGCATTGTTGTTGATAATATGGGTTTTTTGTGGGTTGGTACTCTGGATGGTTTGGTGCGGTATGACGGAACCCGGTTTATAACCTACAAACCAGAACCCGGAAGACCCAAAAATATTACCGATCAAAGAATCAGAAGTATTCATGAAGACAAGGATGGTTTTTTGTGGATTAAAACTTATGATAATTCATTTAATTGCTACAATCCCAAATTGGAACGTTTTATCGAATTTAGTTACGAGGGAAATACAGTACCGCTTTTGTTTACTAATTATTTGGAAACCCAAAAAGGAGAGGTTTGGTTGTGGGGCGATAGTGGATGTGTTAAAATCGAAAAAAATACGGAGGGGGTACCTGTTATAGCTTTTCATTCTGCATCAAATTCAAGCAAATTATCAGAAGATAAAGTGAATTTTGTGTTTGCAGATTCTTTAAACAATGTATGGATTGGCCGCGATTCGGGATTAAATAGAATTGATTCATCCGGCCATACAGATGAGTTTTACAATCAGGAGAATCTTGGTGTTTTCCGAAAGGCGATGCAGTTAAATTCAATTGTTTATTTTATGTCCGATGATGTGATTTGCCGTTATGATCTGAAGAAACATCTGTTTTTAGAGGCATTTAAATCTTCGGAGCGATGTTCTCTTCGGGATATAGCACAGCTGAACAAAGATAATTTGATTGTTTCATCATTGGAAAAAGGACTGTATAAAGTTGATGTAAATACGGGTGTATTTTCTAAAAATCCTTTAGGCAGTTCAAACCCTATTATTGCAGCCCCGCGTATAATTGTTGATGCCAAAAAAGGCATTTGGGTGTATGATGATTCAGGTCGGATGATTTATACCAATCCTATTACAGGCAAAACCAAAGAGATGCAGTTGATATCACCGGAGGTAGCCAGTGTTATTGATGATGGAAGATATAATGTTTTAATCGACTCGGAAGGAATTTACTGGATAACCACCTACGGAAATGGGTTGTATCAGTATAATGCGGAGAATGATGTACTAACCAATTATTTGTATGATAAAGTAGAAAACAGTCCGGTTTCGGATTATTTATTATCTATTGATGAAGATCATTTTGGAAATTTGTGGATTGGTAGTGAATATGCAGGTGTTATTAAGGTAACCAGAGAAAAATTCGATGTAAAATATATTATGCCGGAAAAGGATGAATCTATTGTTGCAAGTAACAATGTGAAGGTTATTTTTAAAGACTCAGACGGTAAGATATGGTTGGGTACAAAAAATGGCAGTCTGTATATATATGATGATCAGCTAAAAAATCAGAAGCGAATTGAGAAAAACATTAATCCCTATACCATAGCTGAAGATGACAAAGGACGGATTTGGGTAGGTACCAAAGGAAACGGGGTGTATATATACGATAAAAAATCGTATCAGCAATACCAACATTTTGTTAATGAGGAAGAAAAAGTCAATAGTTTGTGCAGTAATTCCATATTTGATATCATACAAGACTCTGAGAAAAGAATTTGGATCGCATCCTTTGGCGGAGGAATTGATTTGGTAGAGGAATCGGGGAACCGTTTTCGGTTTAATCATTATTTAAATAACAAAGGGAATATCAGTTTTGTAAGATGTTTACTGGAGGATAAAAAGGGACTTATTTGGGTAGGTACTTACGAAGGATTGATCTGTTTCCAGCCGGACGAATTCATTAAGAATCAGAATGTATATACCATTTATACATACAATCCAGGACATCCGGAAGGTTTAAACTGTAATGACGTAAAAGCGATTTTTGAAGATAGCAGAGGTGAATTGTGGATTGGGACAGCTGGCGGAGGATTGAATTTATTTGATGCTGACAGTCCTGATAAACAGGGTTCTTTCGTAAAATACACAAAAAAGGAAGGACTTCCGTCGGATATTATTACCTCCATTCTGGAAAGTAAGGATAGTGTACTTTGGGTAAGTACAGAGAGTGGTTTAACGCATATAGAAAAAGGGAAGAATACCTTTTTAACTTATCAGTTTTCGAACAGTACGTACGGCGATTTTTATAATGAGAATGCCTGTTTATTAAAAGAAGATGGCGAAATGCTGTGGGGAACTTTAGATGGCATGTTAGTACTGAATCCTGCCAGCATTGTTGTCAATCAAACAGTTCCTTTGGTTCAGTTAACCGATTTTTTTGTGAATGATCAGCGAATTGAAGCGGGGCAGGCTGATTCACCGTTAAAAGAGTCAATAAGTATTACAGATAAGATCGTGCTGGAACATGATCAAAATACTTTTACACTTAATTTTGCCTGTTTAGATATAACAGACCCTTCAAGAAATAAATATACATACAATCTGGAGCCTTACGATCAATATTGGAGTTCTCCAAACAGTAACAATTGGGCTACCTATAAAAATATGCCCGGCGGCAATTATAAGTTTCAGGTAAAAGGAGCTAATGCTGACGGCGAATGGAATAATGAGATAAGAACGTTTCAAATTACTGTTTTACCTCCTGTTTGGAGAACGAATTATGCAATAGCTTTGTATATTCTAATTATTCTGGGAATAGCATTTGTAATTATTCGTTTTTTATTACGAATCAGTTCGCTTAATAATGCTGTTAAAATGGAAAAACAGTTAACGGATTATAAACTACGCTTTTTTACGAATATATCACATGAATTCAGAACTCCGCTTACTTTAATTAAAGGAGCTGTTGAGAGAATGAATGATATGAAAGAGCTTCCTGCTGAAGTCTCTAAAAATGTCAGCTTGCTTAATCGCAATACAACTCAAATGTCGCGATTGATTGATCAGCTATTGGAGTTCCGCAAACTGCAGAACAATGTATTGACTCTAAATCTGGAGATGACGGATATCTCAGATTTTACCCGTAATGCTTACTATGCTTTTAAAGAAATAGCGTTTCAAAAAAATATAGAATACCAGTTCGAAGGGATCAATGGGAAATGGGATTTTTATATCGATAGAAATAAAGTTGAGAAAATATTGTTTAATCTGCTTTCCAACGCCTTTAAGTTTACTCCTGCAAAAGGAAAAATTACCTGCAGAGTAGTTAGGGATGCTCATAACGGGAATTGCATAATAAGTGTGATTGATACAGGAGTTGGTATTCCCAAGGAAAAAAGGGAGTTCCTTTTTGGCCGTTTTATGAAGTTGAATACTTCGACAGAAGGAACCGGAATTGGTTTGGAATTGGTTAAAGAATTCACTGAAACTCACAAGGGCAAAGTGAAATACAACCCAAATCCAGAGGGAGGTTCTATTTTTACGGTTGAATTACCTTCTAAAAAAGAAGTGTACAGCGATGTTAAATTTTTAGATGTTGTAGATGCCGGTGATAATGAAGAGGTTCAGGCGGAGCACAATGAGGATCACCTTATTCAAAGACCCCTTAATCCGCATCATTGGAAAATATTGGTTATCGATGACAATTATGATATTAGGGAGTATTTGAAAGACGAATTGCAGCATCATTTTGATATTGAGTTGGCTGCAGATGGTAAAGAAGGATTGGATAAAGCCATTGAATTGAACCCAACATTGATAATTTGTGATGTAAAAATGCCGCAAATGGATGGTTTGGAAGTAACCCGAAGGCTAAAAGATAATTTTGAAACAAGTCACATTCCAATTATTTTACTGACTGCCATGTCCTCAGATACCATTAAGCTGCAAGGGAGTGAATGTGGTGCCGATGAGTATATTATGAAACCTTTTAGTTTTAAATATTTACTATCCCGGGTGTATTCTTTAATTGATCAGCGTGAGAGGCTTAAAAAACGTTTTTCTGTTGATGTTGAGGTTAAAAAAGGATTGTTAAGTCAGGGGAATAAAGATCAGGCATTTTACGATTTAATTAATGAAATTATCGATAAGCATCTTGCAGAGCCAAGCTTTACTGTAACTGAGTTTACAGAACTGGCAGGACAAACACGAACTATATTTTATAAAAAGGTGAAAGGTCTCACTGGGTATTCGCCAAATGAATTGATTAAAATAAAAAGAATGAAGAGAGCTGCCGAGCTGATTCTTGAAGATAAATACAATGTATCTGAGGTTTCCTGGCAGGTAGGAATTGAAGATCCATTCTATTTTAGTAAGTGTTTTAAGGCACAGTTTGGCTGTGCCCCTTCAAAATATGGAAAGTAAAGATTACAGCTGAAATTACATGCTTAGAGTACAATTTCACTTATTATAAAAACGTGGCTTAACTTTTTGTCTTGTTTTTTGTAGGAAATCCAATAGTTATTGGGGCTCAACTTCGCGCTCTTACTAAAGCGTCGGGTTAAAACAAAAGCTATTAAAAAAATTCCGAAAATGCATGGTGCATAAAAACGAGCCCTGCAACTATTTGTGTATAAAGAGTAGAATTTGCCACGACCGCAGCAGTCGTGGTACTATACCGGTAACCGTCGTAGTACTGCACCAACAACAGTCGTGGTACTATACCGGTAACCGTCGTGGCACTGTACCAACAACAGTCGTGGTACCATACCAACAACCGTCGAAAGAAACTATAAAAAAAAGAGACTGCCTTTTAATAAGACAGCCTCATAACATTACAAAATGGATTGACTGCTATTCTTTAAAATCAAAATCCAATATCATTCTAATTCCTTCGTCACCTACTTTTATGCGGATATTTCCCGGCTGACTATGTGGTCCCTGCATGGATATTGGTTTGAAAGATTGAATCGCCGGAATATCGTATAAAAAGGATATATCTCCAGACGGGAAGGCCGGCATTGTGTGTCTTCCTTCCATTCTTCCTTTGGGTTCTTCGGGGGTCAGCATTCGCAAGAACACGCCGTCGCTTTCAGAATATACCGTAAATGGAGCCTCATCAGACTGTATGGCAGCCCAATATAAATTGGCATGAAAGCCTTTGAATTCAGGATAAGTTAATCCGTATTCACTTTCTCCGGTTATGGTGTTGTTGTAATCTTTTTGCCAAAGATTATAGTTGGTTCCTTTTACTCTGTTTTTCCATACCCGATAAGGACCGCGGCCAAACCATTCCATTCCTTTAACTATTTTTTCGGGGTACGAGAAGGTTAAACCAAAATTATTTATTTCGTTGTCGGTAAATGCATCGTCAAAACCTTTGCCTCCGCCAGCTCTGTTCAGCATCACAGCATTCATATTTAAAAGTCCTTGTGCATTCATTGTCCAAACAATAGAATCGATACCACCCAGATATTTTGCAACAAACTGAGCGCTGTGCTGATTTTGTTTTGCATAGCATTCTTTGTACTGAATTTTCATGCCTACAGCAACAGGTCCATTGGTAAAAGGAACAATTCCTTTTTTGTTTTTTACCTGTAAAATCTGACCATTTTGCTGATTAAATGATACAGATACTCCATTTGCTTCCAAAGTAGTAATACTGTCCGTTTCCGTAAGCTTTACATCTCCATCTTTGGTTGTACCGGCATGTTGTAATTGGAAGTATTCACCGGCGTATTTTACAGGCCAGCTCCAGTTGCAGATTTTATGTCCTGCAGGATCGAATGCTTCAATTTCTAAAACAGTGGCATCAAAGAAATTAGCAGGTAATTCCATTTTGGCAAAACCTGTTTCGCCAGGATCTATTTGTGGAAGAGAAACATTACCCTTGCCTAAAATCTCTTTTTTAGATCCTTTTAAAGGAGAATTAATTTTATACAGTTGATACGTCATTTTACAGTCCTTTAAATTGGTGTAAAGGAATCTGTTTGATAGGGTAAATTTACCTTTAAACGAAGGGGTGATGTATAGCTTTTTGAACTGAATAGGAGCCCAAACCTCACGAACGGTAAATACACTGCCTTCTTTTTCACGGTAAGGTCCAACAATACCATCAGGAGCTCTAAAGTCGTCAGAGTCAAGAATGCCGTTTTTATCAGTACGTTTCACTGCATTATCAGCAAACGACCACATAAAAGCACCTGCAAATAATGGGTGAGAGGTCCAGTTGTCCCAAAAATCCTCTAAACCTGCACCAAGTCCCTGATCATACATTCCATGCATGAACTCGGTTGGCATAAATACTTTATAGCCGTTGGTTAATCGGGCAACACCAGTTAAGTAGGCAGGGTAGTGGTGGGCATCAATTCCATTAAAGTCGGCCCAAGGGTGAATCACATGCCGGTTCTGAGGATCGTAATCGGCAAAATGCTGATCGAGATCGTAGTTCCAGCCTCCTTCATTGCCATTGCTCCACAATACAATACATGGGTGATTTACATCGCGGGTCAGCATTTCTTTTTGCAGTTTTGATCCCACTTCGGTGTCGTAGCAGTTTTGCCACCCGGCCAATTCATCTACCACAAACAAACCGATTGAATCGCACATGTCCAGAAAGTGCTGATCGGGAGGGTAGTGAAAACGAACAGCGTTGATGTTCATTTCTTTTAATAAAAGAGCATCGCTTTTGCTGATTTCACGATTGGTGGTTCGTCCTCCTTCCGGATAAAATGAGTGGCGGTTGATCCCTTTCATTACAATTTTGGTATCATTTACATAAATACCATCTTTTGCCCTGAATTCAACCGTTCTAAAACCAATTCTTGACCACCACTCGTGCAAAGTTTTATTGTTTTGGTCGGTTAATTTAAGGTGCAGTTTGTATAGTTGAGGATTTTCAGGATTCCAGCTGATAACATCATCCCATTTTGTGCTGATGTGTTGTTTTTTGCCATTCAGAGTCAATGGAATGGTTTTGGATGCAAATTTACCTTTTCCTGTTAAGGGTTCAATCGTGGCAATAATTTTACCTGATTTTATTTCTTCAGACAAATCAATGTCAGCATTCAAACTCCCGTCGGCTTTTGCATCCAATGCCACATGGTTCATTGCTGTTTTAGGTTTTGCTTCTAAATAAACCGGACGGTAAATGCCGCCGAAAGTCCACCAATCGGCTTTTCTTTCGGCGTTGTTGATGCTGTTGTTTGCCGAGTGTTTGTGAACAATCACCTTAAGATCATTCTTTTTTCCGGTAGTGATTTTATGGGTAATATCGTATGAAAAACGATAAAACCCGCCTTGGTGCATCTCTCCGGCTTTTTCTCCGTTAATGAATACTTCAGTATCTGTCATGGCGCCTTCAAAAACAATCGAGATTTGCTGTCCGCTCCATTTTTTTGGCACCTTAAATGAGTATTTGTAGGTGCCGGTTTCTTTCGAAGGCTCAACTCCCTTTTTCTTGTACCATCTGCCATAAGTATATTCTCCAAAGCCCTGCAGTTCCCATTGCGAAGGAACTTCTATCTGACTCCATTTTTGGCTGTTTTGACCAGCAGAGCAGTAAAAATCCCAGGTAACTGTATTTCCCAATCCAGTTCCGGATAAATATTGCCGTTCAGTTTGCTGTCCCGTTGCGCAGAAACAGGTTAACAAAAGCAGGTAGGTAATGAGTTGATGTTTCATGTGGTATGTATTATTGTTTGATATTAAGCTTGTCTTGGAAATGTTATGAGTTATGAGTTGTGAGTTGTGAGTTGTGAGTTGTGCCCAAGAACCTGCAACATATAACTTTTTAGCTAATCTAATTGTTTTCCAAATCTATATTTTTGTTGTTTTCCAGGAGCAAATCATCGTTTGATTTTAAATGAAGATGCTCACATTTCCAGTTTTTGGCATATTTGATTACTCCGGCATTTTTACCTTCTATGCTTACATCACAGAATTTAAAACCTTCAATGGTACTGCTTTTAATTCCAACGACATTGATACAGCGTTTAGCTCCGGTGGCTTTAATATTGGAGAAGGATATGTTTTGGAACTTTGGAGTTCCATCCTTAGGATCAACATAGGCCAGCATTTTTTTCCAATACTCAGGCAGTGTTTTATTCTTGTATTCTTCAGGAAGCAATGATGTGCTGTAAGCTGGATTCCAGTCCAAATCAACAGACAGAGGATATTTAACCTTATTCATGGTGATATTTGCCAGATGAATATCCTCGATTTTGCCTCCCCGTTGAATCGTACTCTTAAAACGTAAACCAAAGGATGTGCCTTCTGCTGTTAAATTATACGCAACAACATGTCTGATGCTGCCGGATGTTTCGCTCCCGATTGTAAAAAGTCCGGCTCCCATTCCTGCATAACAATTTCTGATTACAATGTATTCACAAGGTCGGTTTACCCGCAGACCATCGCTGTCGCGTCCTGCTTTCAAGCAAAAATTATCATCATTGCAATTGATATTGCTGTTTTGAACCAAAATAAACGAAGAGGAATCGATATCCACACCATCGGTACTAGGTCCGTGTCCTTCAATATTGTTACTAATAGTAACATCATTAACGGTTACGTATTTCGAGTACAGAATATGAAGACTCCAAAAGCCCGGCTGATACAGTACTATTCCATCAATAGTGATGTTTTCAGAATCAGATATTAATATTCCTCTGGGTCTTTCACAATCGTAATCTACAATCCATCGAAGTCCTTTGGGTTCATATTCCTTGCGCATGTTCCAGTATTTGTCCCAAAACACTTTTCCTTTGCCGTGAATTGTTCCATTTCCTGTAATGGCAGCATTCTTTTTGTCAATAATATTAATGAGTGCAGCCGGCCATTTCATTTCAATGCCTGCAACACGGGTATCAATTTGTTTGTAATCTTCCAGATTCTGACTCCCGGTCAGCATGGTTCCTTTGGGGATGTTGAAATTAACGTTGTTGCCGATAAAAAGCGATCCTGTTAAATAAACACCAGGTTTAAACGTTACTGTTCCTCCTCCGGCCACTTCAGCCTCATCAAGTGCTTTTTGAATGGCTTTGGTATTTAAAACAAGAGCATCTCCAACGGCTCCGTAATCTTCTACATGAAACACTGCATTATGATCTGGAAAAGTATGGCTGCCCGCATTTTCCATCCAGGTAAATTTAGGGATTGAAGAATTATTCTGCCCCAATGCGCTAAATCCGCAAAATAGGAGTATGATAAATTGTAATGACTTCATAGGGTATCTGAACTTTTAATTCGAAAAGTTAACGGGTATTAATTTTACTTCACTGTTTAAGCCGGCAGGCATTGTTTTCCAATTCGCATAACCTGTTTTTTTATAGTTAAGGTCAACCAGATTAATTTCCTTGAAAATACGCCATTGAACTCCTTTTTGATCTAAACTTGCGATGTGATTGGCTGGTAAACCTGTTACCTCTATTTCTATTGCATTAAGACCGTTTTTAAGGTATTTGCCAACAGAAAGTTCGTAGGGTACCGACCACAGTGTTTGAATATCAACATTATTCAGTCTTACTCTGGCTGTTTCTCTCACATCACCCAAATCAAGAATCCAGTCATCAGCCGTTTTTTTATTCACCGTAAATGTTGTTGAATAGACCGCTGTCCCCATATTTTCTTTGGCCTCAGGAATCTTTAGATCGGTCCAGGGAACTAATTTTGGAATAGCAAAGGTGTCGGTGATAGCAGGGATGCTCTCTTTAAATAATATTTTCCAGTTGTTGTTCAGTACAAATGGATTTCCTGTTTCTTTAAGATAAGGCCAGTTTTCAACCGTAACGTTTGTCGAAAATGTTTGGAGTATCAGTGATTCTCCGGATTTTAACTGCAGCCTTACTTTTGTTTTATCATCGGCTTGTTTTATTTGTGCTTTTCCTTTTTGTCCATTGACAGGATTGAAAAATACGACTGATTCAGCTTGCTTTGGTAAAGTAATCCAGGTATCTGTATCCTCAGCTTTAAGTGCAGAAACAAAATAATGATACCCCTGGCTGTTTTTCCTGCGAATGTATTTAAGATCCGCTTTTGTTTTAAATTCTTCAGCAACAATTCCTGTAGCCGCAAGTGTATTTTTATAATCCGTTCCGGTAATGATTTTTCCTTTCGAAAATGAGCTTACTGTGGTTTCGTTAAAGTCAACATCAGGCAGCTGATCACTTAAAGTAATAAATTGTTTTCTTCTGTTTTCCAGATTTCCATATCCGGGAACATCTTTAGGATAATTTCCCATGAACACAATTTGTGCACCTTGTTTGGCCAGATCAATCAGTTTTTTAATAACCTCCGCCGGCATTTTATCTACAGAAGGTATAATTAAAGCTTTATACGAAGTTCCTCCCGATGTAATGAGATGTCCGTCTTTAAATTCAGTGCTTGTGATAAATGAATCCGAAATATAGTCCATATCATAGCCGGCGTCACTAATTTGGTTGACTACATGAATAAATTCCGGAGCACGCTGTTTCATTTTATGGATATCGAATTGTAATAATTTACCGTCCACTTTGTGCCACATATCGTAAACAGGTAAATAAACCAAAAAATCATTATCGGGTTTACCCATTTGTAAAAACGATTGTACGCGTGAGATATATTTAAAAAAGGGTTTTGCATCGCGCCACAATGGGTTGGTTGGACTCATGTCCACCGAAGCATAAAATTTCCATCCCGGCCATGCAGCCTCAGCCGGACTATAGGTAGTGCCGTGAAAGTAAACGTGATTAACGCCTGAAACAAACATCAAATCCAAATCGGGTTTACACTGAGAGAAGGAGGTGCGAAAATGCTCGGTAAGCCATGTAAATGTTTCTGAAGAAGTGTATTTCTTTCCTGAAATATGAGCCGCTGATGAAGCGTATTTTAACATGGAAAAATCGGAGTCGTTATGACGTGTTAAAGAATCTTTACGAAGACCTTTAATGTGAAAGTCGGACAATCCAAATCCTTCGCATTCGGGCACATCTACTGCGGCATAAATATCAATTAAGTTAGCCGGCGAACCGTGTGCCTGATTCCGGGTTTTACTATTCAGCTTGTGTGCCCACTCAGTCCAGGGCTTGGTAAAGTTTTCCAATAATAATTTCGAAAGTGTCTCTCTGTAATCCGAAACGATTCTTGCTGTAGTTTCGTTTCTTGTAGTATCTAAAAATTGAGGAAGATAATCCTGTAATTTATAGCCTTGCATTTGTTCAAATTCAGCAAGAAACCCTGGAGTCCAGTCTGCATTGTATACTTCGTAACTATCATTAAAAAAGTAATTGGGAACAGGCGCACCGCTTTCGTTAAAGGCTTTCGTAAATTTACTCAGGTATTTCTCTACACTTTCTTTCGAAAAATGATTCAAAACCAAACCTTTGCCACCAGGAGCAGCTCTTTTAACCTGCTGAAAAGTATTTCCCTCGAAAAGAGCAATTAATGTCCATTTACCAACAGGTGCTTTCCAATCAAGTTTTTTATTACTAACCTTTTCCGTTAGGTCTACTATTTCTCCTTTTTCGGAAAAAGCCATTAAACTTGCCAGTTTTGCCGTTTCTGCCTGCTTTTTCTCATCAGGTAGAATCAATTGATTGAATTGTTGACCTTTTGACAATTTAAATTCCTTGATTAACAATCGACCGGCAGCATCTTTTAGCCCAACATCAGGTCCGCCAAATGGCCAACCAGTTCCGGTATTCATGTCGATATTTATCCCCAGTTTTTCAGCCTCTTTTTGGGTGTGAGAATATAATTCCATCCATCTGTTGGATAAGAAGTCAACTTCATTGGAATCATTTCCCTGAACACCATAAATTGGTGTGATCTCCAGAGAACCTAGTCCGGCATCAGAATACAATTCCAGATTTCGCGACAGGTTTGCTTCATCTACAGCACTGCCCATCCACCACCATCGGGTTCCGGGTTTCGTGTTCACAGATTCTTCGGGCCATTGAACATCCGGCTGGCAGCGTACAAGTAGAAAAGGAATTAAAAGCAGTGTTGCTAATTTAGCTGTGTTTTTACGGGATAAGAACATGGTTTGCTATGTCTTTAAGGTTTTGTTTTTTGATTTCTGCTGCTACTATTTCTGCAATTGCTGCAGCTCCGGGAGCCTGCAGGTGTGTATCATCCTGAGAACCATCTGGTCGGATTGAATCTATACCTGCTTCTATCCACATGTACAATTTTTTTGAGGGTTCGTCGCCCATCATGATAATCAAATCCCTTGATTTCAGCCAGGTATCTATTAGTGGAATATTTAAAGAATCGGCCAATTGACGGGTAATGGCTGGATATCCTTTTAACCGATCATCAAGTAAACCATTGTCTTTAAAGGTTCTCATCACAATTGATGTGGCCAAAATTGGCCGGGCTTTTTTTGCCTGTGCTTCCTTCACCATAGTAATCAGATTTCTTTTGTAATCAGGGTAGGAGGCATGTCTTTCCGGTTTTGAAGAAGCATCGTTATGACCAAATTGTATGATCACATAATCATTTGGTTGAAGAGAATCAACTACTTCTTTCCATCGTCCTTCTGCCAAATAGCTTTTGGTGCTTCTGCCTGCTTTCGCCTTATTAACAACAGTAACGTGTTCATCGAAAAAATCGGGCAGCATCTGAGCCCAGCCTCTCATTACGGTTTTTGTTGTGTCGTAGCTTTGAGCTGTAGAATCGCCTGATATAAATATACGAACGTCTTTTGGTTGTTGTGCACAACAAATGAAAAGGACAGTGCTTATAGCGAGTATTGATATTGCTTTAAATTTCATGTTTTTACTGATTTTTTATCTTGATTTGAATGTGCTTTAAAAACTTCTTGAGTTATCTTATTGACCTTAAGGATTCACTAATTTAATATCTACCGGTAAATTACGATTACAGGATATTTGGTTATTTACAAATTTTAATTCTCCCACCTGTATGGATGATCTTCTGGTTTCATAATTGTCATCATTTACGCCTTCTAGTCTTCCCGGATGAGTAAAATAGAAAATGTAAGCTCTGCCATTATTGATTACGACATCAGCATGTCCGCCTTTTACCTGATCATCTTCATAACATCCGGGTTTATCCAATATGTTTTCCTTTTGAAGATGCCAGTTTTGCATGTTTTTGGAACTGAAAACAGATAATCCATCCCATGAATCAATAATCATGAAATATTGGTTTTTCCAGAAGAAGACAACAGGGCCTTCACCACGTTTATTTCCAACAGCAAGTCCTTTATCTTCCCAATTGTACAGGTCGTTGCTTTCAGCATAGTAAATGGATTTATTATTTTTCTCATTGTTGTAGAACATTCTCCATTTTCCGTTTGGAGCTTTTACAACTTCAGCATCAATTACTTTATCGGAAGCTAAATTTATCTGAGACTCCAATTTCCAGTCAATCAGGTTACTACTGGTCAAATGAATGATGTGACGTGGATGATTCCAATCGCTGAAAATTCCTGGTACAATAGTCAAGTACATGTGATAAGTTCCATCTTGTTCTATTACTTCCGGAGCCCAGTAAGTAGTGCTGTCGCCGCCATAATTTATGTTTGCATCAGCCCGGTATTTCCAGCTTAGTCCTCCATCTTCTGATTCGGCTATACCAATAGGTGTTCCGTGCACCCAATCAACTCCATTTGTGTTTTCCAGATTGGCTCTACGGTTGGTATAGAGCATGAACCATTTTTGTTCTTTTTTGTTCCATATGACAACCGGATCTGCGGCTCCGTCAAATTTAGGATCACGGTACAAAGGTTTTGGTGCCACTTTAGTTGGATTGTCTATGGCTTCTTTTTTCATATATTTTTTCAGGTCGCAATTTTTCAGATTATATGCGGCCTTGGCAATTGTGTTTCCGTTTGTTATCGCTCCAATATAAGAAGTGTGTACATTATCTTTATAGTAGGGTTTAGTGGCCTCCTGACCTATTTTTTCGTATTCTTTTGCACAAAGATCGTTGGCATCGATATAGCAAACGCCTTCGTCTTCTGCTGCCTGCCTGGTCCATTTGGCGTAGGTATCCGTTACACGAACCATTTTACCATTTTCCCAGTTGTTGCGTGGCGTGTGAGCTAAGGCAATCACTTTTACACCATGAGCTTTAGCTTGTTCAATATAATGACGCATGTAATGACCAAAAGTATATACAGTTTCCGGTCCGCCGGTAGCTTCCATGGTATAAGTTTTTGATTCTTCGCCAGCTCCTTTGATAGAAGCACGGGCGCGTCCGGTATCAAAGGGGCCACCATCATTGTGACCGAACTGAATAAACAGGTAATCTCCTTCCTGTAAGCCTTCCAGCACATTTTGCCACAATCCTTCGGTGAGGAATGTTCTGCTGCTTCTGCCCCCTAATGCATGGTTTTCCACTGTAATTTTTGTTGCATCAAAAAAGCGATCGAAAAAGCTGGCCCAGCCCCATTGTCCTAAATCACCTTTGTCTCGGCCATTTTTTACTGTAGAATCACCAATTACAAACACAACCGGGTTTTTTCCTTTACGACTGCTGCCTGCTTTTTTATATGGCGGATGTCTTGGATCACCAACTTCAAAAATGGGTTCCGAATAGGGTAGTGTTTGTCCGTAAAAATGAATTGCACTATCGTTCATTTTAGGAAACCAGTGATTGCATAATTCGATCATTTCAGCACCGGCGAGCAACATTGGTCCATATCCATGAGCGGCAAAAGCACTGGTTGGACGATGATAATAGAATGCCGGATCAAATCCCATTCCTGTTCCTACACAAGTACCTTCAACTTGTCCTTTCGGATTTATTTTTTGAGAAAGAGCATTCCATCCCAAAGTAACTACAGGACCGTATACTCGTGCATTTAACCATCCCTGATTGATTCCGTGAGCAATTGCAAATACGTAAATTGCACTAGCTGAAGTTTCCAGGTAAGAATCGTTTTTATCTATTAGTTGGTGCCATAAACCTTGTCCGGATTGATACTGAACCAATGAACCAATTTGCTGTTGATAAAGATCCATGATCCATTTTCGATCTTCATTATCTTTAGGTAAAACATCTAAAGCTTCACAAAGGGTTAGCAAAGCCCAGCCATTGGCGCGTGCCCAGAAAAATGTTGGTTCAGGTTCTAAACCTTCAGCCCATCCGTGACGAAAAAGGCCTTTGTTCTCAACAAATAGTTTGTCTTTAAACAGTTTGATTTGCTTAACGGCTTCCTGAGTGTATTTGTCATTATGCCTGTATTTTCCCATTTGAAGTAAAGCGGGAATACTCATGAACATATCATCTAACCAAATAGTATTATACAGCGGACGTTTGCGTGCAAATGTTCCATCTTTTAAGCGATATTGGTGGTACATGATATAATCAATGTAGTTATCGATTAAAGTATCTAATTTTGAAGAGGGGTTGTCGAATGTTGATGTTTTGATCATTGCTGCACAGATGGCGCCGGCATCATCTAAGGCTTTAGGTTGTAAAACTTTTGTCATCAAAGGATCAATCGTTCCAACTTTATCCAATTGTTTTTTGAAATAAGGAGCTGTTTCTGCTAAAAATGCAAAGCGGTTCCGTGCATAATTTAAATACGTTTCATTATCAGTTACCTGGGTCATGCGCAACATAGCTGCATAGGTAACTCCCCATTCGTATGAGGTTAATCTGAAATCTCCTTTTTTTAATTGACTGTATCTGTCGATGTTTTCATACTTAGTAATAACTTTTTGACTTTTTGAATCAATTATACCAGCTGGTGTAACCTGCTCCAGATAATTTACAATTGTTTTAAGTTGATTTTCAATTTGATCTTTGTCAGGAGCCTGATAGTTTATTGGGTAATCAGCTTGTAAAAGATGAAGAGGTGTGTTTGCATCATTAAATTCCGTTTTATTTGTAACGTTGGATTTTCTATTTTTTCCAGAGTTAGATTTCTTTTCCTGAGCATAGGAAAGAGAATTTAACGAAATTATAAAAATGACGATTAAAAATCGTGCTAAAAAAGTCTGATGTTGTGTACTACTAAATGAGAGTTTCATTGCGAATATTTTATAAGCTGTTATCTGTTATTACTTACACCAAAAGTAGAAATGAATAAATTGTAACAGATGTATATTTTTCCGTATTCATGTCAAATCATCCATATTTGGAGATGTATTCATCAAGAATGTATTTAATATAGTGGATATTGCTATTCGGAAGAGCCTGGCAGTTTATTTTTGTTGGGATAATCAGAGTAAAAAAAAAATCACTAAACCGGAACAGATTTGAACCGGTTTAGTGATTTTATAGTTTAGGATTTATTAGTATCCTGGGTTTTGCATAGCTTGTTTCTCTTCCGAACTTAATGCCTGGCCATTTTCATTGGTAATGGCATCAAGAAAAGATTGAGGAATTGGTCGGTAATAATGTTTGTTTGCACTAAACGTAGAGTTACCTCTAACCCAACCATCATTAAATGCCTTAAAGCGGGCTTCAAGCCTTTTGGTACGGGCTAAATCTTCCCAACGTACTGTTTCTCCGCAAAGTTCACGAGTTCTTTCATTCAATAAAAAACACATCATTTTCTCCGCATTGCTTGAACATTCAAGCTTTGTATAAATTGGTGCATCTACTGAAGAATTGTAGATATCACTTACTGAGTTGATATGCATTTCATTGATTGTAGCAGCAGTTGTTTCTGTCAAATCTCCATTTGATTCATAATAAGTGTTTTTATCGTAATAAATAGCACCATCAGAAGAATATCCTCCACCTTTACCATTACAATAGCTATTGTTCTTATAGGCTTGTCCTCCATCAACGTGAACAGAACGGTCTTCTCCAGCTAAAAATGCAGCCCGGTCTCTTAATTTATTAATCCAGGTAATGGCATTAGCATATTCCGATTCGCCTTTTCGTATATAGGCTTCGGCAACCATTAAAACATCATCTGCAGAACGGGCAAGAATGACATCGCGGGTTCCAAATTGAGATGCAATTGCGACTCTGTATCCATCTCGAAATTTCGATAGTGCAACAAAACGTTTCTGAACACCATAATATCCTTCATTACCATGTTGCCCAATCCAATCTTGTGCATCACCATTAAAATAACGAACAAATGTGTGGGTGTTTTGCATAACACCATCTTTTAAAACACCGGTTACATCATTTGTAACAGGATTATATCTGGTATCGCCAGCATTGTTAACAATGTATTTAACAGCCAGATCTCCGCCTTCAAATCGTTTTGTTCCAGCTACAGTTCCTACAGGTCCTAAAATAGCATTATCGGCAGTCCATTCCGGAGCATTTGCTGTAGAGTTACATCCGTAAGTAGTAATAAATGATTTCCAGAAGCGTGAGTCGTTCACACGATCAAACACATCCATGGTATAATTAGTAGTTCGGGCATAACAGAATTCACGACCCCCTGAGATATCTCTTTTTGTTCCGGAAATGTCTTGATAAACAGATGGATAATAAAGATGCATCTGATTTCCAAATCTACCCCAGGTAGATTGATCGTCAGAGAATTGAGCAGCCAAAACTACTTCAGAAACACTCTCGTTGGCACCGTTAGCCGCTTGATAATCCCATAATTGCACATAGTTTGTACATAAAGGATGAGCATTATAAACTTCTGTTCCGTATTTTATGACATCATTTAAATCATCACTTATATAGCTTGAGTTCCATGAACTATATAATTCGCTTGCTCGTGTTAATTTTGATTTTGCAAGAAAATGAGCTGCGGCATATTTTGATATGCGGCCAGTTGCTTCTGGACTTGCAGGTAATAAATCATATGCCGACTTAAAATCTGCAATGATTTGTGCAAAACATTCTTCTTCTGTGGCTCGTGTAAAATAAGTTTCAACTGCTGTTGATGGTTCTAATTTCAATGGCACACCTCCATATTGAGTGGTAAGAGTTAAATAAAAATAGCCACGTAGAAAATAACCTTCGCCTAATCGAGTGTTATAATTTGAATTTTCTTTATCGTAGTAAAGAGGCATATTTTGAATAATAGTGTTTGCTGATTCAATACCGGCATACATGTTTTGCCACACAGGCTTGTTGTTTCCGCCTTCTGCTGAGTTTAAATCAGCACTATAACCGTTGTAGTCGGGGATAGCATTATTTGCATCCGTAAATTCATCTACACCTACGTTAAACATCTTAATTCCCCAGGTATAGTTGAATTTAAATTTCAGTTTTTGGTATGTTCCTATAACCAGTTGGTCCAGCCCTTCTTGTGTTTCAAACGTCTGAGTGCTTTGGGTTGTTGTAAGTTCTTCGTCCAAGAAATCATCTTTGCAGGATGATACAGAAAAAGTTAAGATACTTATCAACCCAAACAGTAATAATATTTTATTTTTTTTCATAATTAACTTTTTTAAAATTAGAATCCAAGATTCAAACCAAATACGAAACTTTTAAGAGTGGTTGATGAACCAGTAGATGTTGTGTTGTTATTATAACCCGAAAGGTCAGTATCTAAATAATCACATTTAGAATAGATTGTAAATGGATTCATACATTGAGCATACACTTTAAGTTTGCTGATTCCAAGTTTTTTTAACTGTTTAGGAGTAAAGTTATAACCTAAACTGATGTTACGCATTTTTACAAAAGATCCGTCTTGATAATTCATAGAACTGGCATAAGTATCAGCAGCTTCTCCATTTGAACCAGGAGAATAGTATTCTGCATCTTCATTAACTCCAGCAACCCAATAATCAATTTTACGCATCGTAAAGCGACCATCCAGTGTTTCTTTTCCGCTTCTGAAAGTATTCCCCCAACGAGAGTATATGAAGAATGATAAATCAAAATTCTTGTATCTAAATGTATTTGTCATACCTCCAGACCAGTCCGGACGTTTATTTCCAACAATTTGTCTATCCTCATTAGCATCAATAGCACCGTCATTGTTAAGGTCTTTAACTTTTATCTGACCTGGTTTACGTCCATATACTGCAGCTTCAGCAGCTTCGGAAGTTTTCCAGATGCCATCATATACATAGTCGTAATAAACACCGATGTCTTCACCTATAAACCAAGCATTATTAAGATCTTCAGTCTTTCCATTATTCAATTTTGAAATTTCGCTTTGATCTTTTGACCAAGAGATATTGGTTTCCCAGCTAAAATCATTTAATTTTATATTAACTGTATTGATTTGCAAATCAATACCCGAACCTTTTGTTTCACCGATGTTTGCCCAGGTTGAAGTATAACCTGTTAAACTTGGAATCGACATAATCATTAATAAGTCGGTGGTTTTTGTTTTATATGTATCAACACTACCACTTAAGCGTCCGTTAAAAAGCACATAGTCTATACCAACATTATATTGGCCTGTTTTTTCCCAACTAAGATCGGTGTTTGCCATTTTAGGTGGGTATTTAACTGAAGGATCAGATGCTACATATCCTAACTCAGATGATGTAGTACCCCAATTATAGTATAAAGAAGCTACTCCACCTTTTGTATCATATGCCTTAATTGCAGCGTTACCTGTTATACCATAACCGAAACGGGCTTTCAATCCATCAATCCATGAAGCATTGTTCATGAAATCTTCCTGATCAATACGCCAACCTAACGCCAAAGAAGGGAAACTTGCCCATTTGTTTCCAGCAGCTAATTGAGAAGCACCATCCCAACGCATAGATGCAGTCAACATGTATTTATCGTTGTAAGTGTAATTTCCCCTAAGCATATATGACTCCATTTGTTTCTCTGATAAACCGGTGCCAAGACTATATGCATCACCGCCAGATGCAAGGTTGTACCATAATTCGGAAGTTGAAGCAACATCTGTTGCTTTCATATCTCCATTTTCATAATGATACTTTGAGAAAGACTGCATTGCGGTTAAACCAACTTTATGAAGGTTTGAAAATGTTTTATTGTAATACAATAAATTGTCTAATGTATAGGCACGTGTATTATTGGTATTGTATTTGGCCGCATTGTTACCATCTCCATTAATACCTTCAGCGGCATTAAATACACCCAAACGATAGTACTTAAATTCCGGGCCAAATTGAATGCGGTAACTTAAACCATCTAAAGGTTTCCACATATTCCCAAAATCCAATTGAGAATAAAAACTTCCGGTTGCACGCAATGATTGACGATTATTTGTGTTATAATCCAACTCTTTAATCGGATTAATAATATTAACATCTCCTGCTGCAGGGTTTCTGATATAGTCTCCATTTTCATCATAAGGAACCGTCCATGGCAACATGGATTTTAGGGCAGAATAGTAATCCCCGGGACCGGTACTTGATTTTGTAAAGCTGTAACCATAGTCCTGTTCTCCATAGCTAAGGTTCATAGTTGTTCCGAACTTGAACCAGTTTGTAGGCGATACTTCAAAATTTGTTTTAGCAGTATATCGTTGATACAGTTGATCGGGTTGCGTTCCTTCCTGACGTAAATATCCGAATGAGCCATATCCCTTGAACTTCTCTGTGCCACCTGATGCACTAATGGTGTGTTCCGTTGAAACAGCAGTTCGTTTACCATGATCACCCCAATTGTAATTACCTACTTTACTGGCATCCCAAGCTCCATTTACCCATCCTTTTTCAATATTTGCGAATGAAGCTCCAACAGACCCCCAGGTAGCTAAATCAGCAGTATAAGAAGGTGTAGCAGATGCATAACTACCCATATTGTATTTTGCCAGTCTGGCGTAATCCAACCATTCAGCAGCATCCATCATCTCAGTTACGTCGTACATTTTTTCGATGGTAACTGAACCGGAGTAATTAAAACTTACTTCACCTGTTTTTCCTTTTTTAGTAGTTACCAATACTACACCGTTTGCACCTCTTGATCCATAAACCGCTGTAGCAGAAGCATCCTTTAGAATGTCAATACTTTCAATGTCGTTAGGATTAATATTGTCTATTCCTCCACTTTGAACAACCATTCCATCTACTACATATAATGGACTCTGGCTGGCATTTAAAGAACGGATACCTCTAATTGTAATACTTCCAGTCTCTCCTGGTCTTTGATTTGAGGTAATGTCAACCCCGGCAGTTTTTCCCTGCATGGCTTGCACAGCATCTTTAACAGGCATTGCTACAATGTCTTCAGCGCTAACCCTCGTTACAGCACCAGTCACATCGCTCTTCTTTTGAACGCCATAACCAACTACAATTAATTCATCAAGATTTGTAGTTTCTTCAGCTAAGGTGAAATTAATTACTGATTTTCCGGTAACGGGTACTTCCTGAGTTGAAAAACCAATAAAACTTACGGTTATTGTTGCATTTTCAGGTACTTTAATATGGTAATTTCCATCAATATCGGTTATAGTACCATTTGTAACAGATCCCTTTTCTACGATAGTGGCTCCGATTATGGAAAGACCTGTTTGATCTTTAACACTACCTGTAACGGAAATCGTTTGTCCTTGTGCGCAAACGTTGACGTTTCCAGCCATAAAAAAACAACTTGTAAGCAGTGTTATGAAAAACACTTTAAATTGTTTTCTTTTTGATTTAAATAAATTCATACTACACTAGATTTAATTAGGTTCATAAAAACTTTTTAATAGATTAAACATAGATTGAAACTAGAGTTACCAACCAGCTTTTTCAATGGTTGTAAAAATAAGGTGTGCGCACACGATAGAAAATGGAAAATAGTACTAAAACATGTATTTATTTTGATGCTTTGTTGTTGTGGATGATATTCTAGGTTTGTGTATAATTTTCCTTTTTTACGGATGTGGTATGTGATACATTTGGTGGTAAAAATTTCTAAAACACTATATGAAATGGGATTATTGAGCAGAATGTATTTATTGCAGTTTATACTACTAATTGTTACGTCATCGATGAATTTTTCTCCGGCTTGGGGACAAGAATTGATTGATCATGAACAAACTTTGAAAGAAATAATTAAAGTGAATAATTATTTCATGGAAAAATACAGTGATTATAAAGCACCATCAAATGTGGGGCGTGAAAGGCCAAGCAATATTTGGACAAGAGGTGTGTATTATGAAGGATTAATGGCCTTGTATTCAATATTACCCGAAGAAAAGTTATACGATTATGCTTATCAATGGTCTGATTTTCATAAATGGGGGTTTAGAAGTGGTACAACTACCAGAAATGCGGATAATTATTGTGCTGGTCAAACCTATATTGATTTATATAGACTATCTAAAGATCCAAAATACATAAGAAAGGTAAAAGCCAATTTAGATATGTTGGTGAATACGCCGCAAAAGGATGATTGGACATGGATAGATGCCATTCAAATGGGGATGCCGGTTTTTGCGAAATATGGTGCGACAATGAATGATGCAAAGTATTTTGATAAAATGTGGGATATGTATGCCTGCAGCAGAAATGATATTGGAGGAGGTCTTTATAACAAAGAAGATGGTTTATGGTGGCGCGATGCCGATTTTGTTCCTCCTTATAAAGAACCAAACGGTGAAGATTGTTATTGGTCAAGAGGCAACGGATGGGTCTATGCTGCTTTGGTAAGAGTATTAAGCGAAATACCGGAAGACGAAAAGCATTATAAGGATTATGTGAATGATTTTATGTCCATGACAAAGGCATTGGTAAAATGTCAGAGAAAAGATGGATTTTGGAATGCGAGTTTACATGATGCTGAAAATTATGGCGGAAAAGAGGTGACAGGTACTTCTTTATTTATATATGGTATGGCATGGGGAATCAATAACGGATTCTTATCAAAGGAAAAATACATGCCTGTTGTTGCAAAAGCCTGGAATGCGATTGTGAAGGATGCCATTCACGAAAATGGATTTTTAGGCTATGTACAGGGCACTGGAAAAGAACCTAAAGACGGACAGCCGGTAAAATATGATAGCATGCCTGATTTTGAGGATTATGGTATTGGTTGTTTGCTGTTAGCTGGGGTAGAAGTATATAAATTACAAGAATCAAAATAATACTTTTTTAAGATGAGTTTAAGAAATATAAACAGAAAGATTTCTGCTTGCTTGATTGCTGTTGCTTTAATCATTGTATTTTTTTCGTGCACTGAAAAAGACACCCAGTTTAAGATTATGGATCCTTTAAGTAAAGCTGATAACGGTTTTGTTACTTTCAAAGATGTGCCGGATGGAAATTACAAAGTACATGTGAGAGTCGGATCTGACAATAGTGCAGGACATACCGTGATCAGAGGTGAATCCAGAAGACTGTTTTTTGACGGAATATCCACAGAAAAAGGAGAAATCAAAGATGTTTATTTCTATATCAATAAAAGAGATACGATTATAACAGCGGGAAGAAATGTTAAAATCAAAAAAAGAGAAAAGACCAAATTAAATTGGGATAGCAATCTGACTTTTGAATTTAACGGCGAGTCTCCACAGGTGGTTTCTATCGAAATAACACCTTCAGATTCTGCTATTTCTGTTTTTTTATGTGGAGATTCAACTGTTGTTGATCAGGAAAACGAGCCGTGGTGTTCCTGGGGGCAGATCATCCCTTCTTTTTTTAGTGATGATGTTTGTTTTGCTAACTATGCCGAATCCGGAGAAACTGCAAGCGGTTTTATTGGCAGACGAAGGTTAGAGAAATTGTTAACACTGATTAAACCGGGTGATTACATATTTGCAGAGTTTGGACATAATGATCAGAAGGAAAGAGGAGAGGGGAAAGGAGCATATTTGAATTTTACGGATCGATTAAAAGATTTTATTGTTGCAGCTCGGGAAAAAGGAGCAAATCCTGTTTTTGTTACCCCAACTCAACGCAGAAGTTTTAACGGGGAAGGGAAAATTGTTGACACTCATGGGGATTATCCGGATGCGATGAGAAAACTGGCCACCGAAGAAAATATTTCTTTGATTGATTTGCACTCTTATACTCGTACTCTTTATGAAGCCATGGGTGTAGAAAATTCAGTGAATGCATTTGTTCATTATCCGGCCAATACGTTTCCAAATCAGGAGACGCCTTTAAAAGACAATACTCACTTTAATCCTTTTGGTGCCAATCAAATTGCAAAATGTGTTGTTTATGGTATGAAACAAATTCATTTGCCTTTGGTACAGTATTTAAGAGATGATGTAAAGGATTTTAATCCCGCGGTGCCTGACGATTTCAAGAATTTTAAATGGTATCCAACACCTTTTGCTGAAATTCAAAAACCAGACGGAAACTAAACAATTTATGATGTCGAAAAAAACATTCGCCTTTTTACTGGCTTTTTTATATTTGGGTTTTGTTAAAGCTCAAAATCCGGATTGGTCTCTAATTACACCAGAATTAGCAGGAACGTTACGAATTGGAGTTGCCACTCAAGGTACAAGCAAGTGGTTTTCGGAGTTTAAAAGCATAAAGCTGAAATCATCCGAAAAGGAAAAAAAATACATTTTGAAGGACGAGATATTAGCGAAGGGTGCTATTGAATTTTTGATTCGGACTTTGGAGGATAGCAAAGGTGCTGTAATGAAGTTAACAGGTGAAAATCTTCCTAAAGATTTGCAGCTGATATGGACATATGGAGGAGCTTCAAACAATAAGGTGGATATTGAAATGTGGAAGCCTGTGATTTTACCAAAGGATTGTTATCAGAATGTTTTTAGCATTGAAGGAAATTCATTTACTCTTTATTATGGAAACAGTCGTAAGCTTAAAATTCTGGAAGGATTAACTCCTGCTGGAGGGAAATTGAGATTGGCAGATGCGAATCAACAAACAAATCCAATTCAATTGCTTAAATCCGGAAAGAAAACTGTTGCGCAAGTGTTGACTTCTGATCTTAAAATGGTGGATAAACAGAATTACTATTTTTGTTTCTATTTTCTGAATCCTACGGCCGACTACAATTATTTTATGCTTCCAAAGCTTTTTGAAGAAGGAAGTTACAGGGTAAATAAAGAAACAGAATGGATGAAATCGACACCAGATTAAAAACAAAAAATATATGCGACAATTATTCCTGCTTATAGCATTACTATACGGTATCTCTTTAAAGGCCGAAACTTATAATATTAAAGATTTTGGAGCTAAGGGAGATGGTGTAACCGTTGATTCTCCTGCGATTAACAGTGCTATTGAAGAGGCGACTCAAAATGGAGGAGGAACAATTTATATTCCTGCCGGAACATATGCTTGTTATTCCATTCGTTTAAAAAGTAATATTACTATTCAAATTGAATCCGGTGCTACTGTTTTAGCGGCTTTCCCTTCCGAAAAGGAAGGTTATGATATTGCTGAGCCTAATCCTGATAATCCATATCAGGACTTTGGACATAGCCACTGGAAAAATTCCTTATTTTGGGCTGTTAATGAGCACGACATAACCATTTGTGGTAATGGATTAATATATGGTGAGGGATTAACCAGAGAAGAAAGCCGGCTCCACGGAGTTGGAAATAAAGCATTGTCGTTTAAGGAGTGTCATAACATTACCGTTAAGGATGTAGCGATGCTAAACTGCGGTCATTTTGCCATTTTAGCAACAGGAGTAGATAATTTGCACGTACTCAATCTTAAAGTAGATACGAACCGCGATGGGTTTGATATTGATTGCTGTAAAAACGTACGTATTTCCGATTGCAGTGTAAATTGCCCATGGGACGATGCCATTGTTCTAAAATCGAGTTATGCTTTGGGATATTTTAAAGATACCGAGAACGTTACTGTCAATGGTTGTTTTGTTTCTGGTTACGATAAAGGATCTGTATTGACGGCGAAGTGGGAAACCGACGAGGCTGTAGCTCCTGATCACGGTTCAAATACCGGACGTATTAAATTAGGAACTGAGTCAAGTGGAGGCTTTAAAAATATTGCTATTACCAATTGTATTTTCGAACGAAGCAGAGGTTTGGCCATTGAAGCTGTTGACGGAGGTTGGCTCGAAGATGTAGTGGTTTCGAATATTACGATGAGAAATGTGGGCAATTCTCCATTTTTCATTCGCTTGGGAGCACGTCAGCGCAGTCCGAAAGGCACTCCCGTTGGAAAGCTGCGAAGAGTTCAAATCAGTAATGTGAATGTTTACAATGCCGATTCGCAATTTTCAAATATCATAAGTGGTGTGCCTGGTCACAAGGTTGAGGAGGTTTCTTTTTCAAATATCAACATTCATTTTAAAGGAGGATATACTGCAGAAGATGGGAAAATTGTACCTCCCGAAAGTGAGAAAACATATCCTGAACCTTGGATGTTTGGAACAATTCCAGCCTCAGGTTTTTATGTGAGGCATGCTGAAAATATATTTTTCGAGAATATCAGATTTTATTTTGAGCAAAAGGATGCACGTCCCTTATTTGTGTTGGATGACGTAGAAAATTGCGATGCTAATCGAGTAAGAGTAGATGGAAAATTGGTAGAAAAACCATTCGAAACGCACTAAAAAGGATATTTCAACAATCGTAAACACCATTGCAGCCCTATAGTAAGCAGTTGCAATATAATTTTATACAACATGTTTAATTCATTAGGTTCGTTTGCAGATAAAATTCTTATTCTAATTCTTTGTGGTGTGCTGCAATCCTGTTGCACAAAAACACCTTCCCAAATAGTAAAAGGACCAAATTATGCTTCATCTATTCAAAAGGAAAATTTGGGGAGAGGGTTAGTTGCCATTCATCAGGGAAATGGAGTTGTAGCGGTAAGCTGGAGATTTCTTCCAAAAGATAAAGCCAAAACACAGTTTGACCTTTATCGCATCAATAAGAATCAAAAAGAGCGTAAGCTTAATAAAACTCCAATAGCTGCAAGTACCTTTATTAAAGATAGCTTAGCAAATACAAAAGCATCAACAACCTATGTTTTAAAAGATGCTAAAACACATCATGTGCTGGCTTCTTATGTACTCACGCCGCAAATGGCCGATCATCCATACTTATCAATTCCAATACAAGCATTTCCCGGCGACAGTTTATGGCAATACAGTCCCAATGATGCAACTGTGGCCGATTTGGATGGAGACGGAGAATTGGACATTGTACTAAAACGTGAAGATAGCGGTCATGATAATTCACACAACGGTGTGTGTAACGGTGGTCCGTTGCTCGAAGTTTACAAACTTGACGGAACATTTTTGTGGCGCGTTAATTTGGGAATTAATATCCGGCAAGGTGCTCATTATACTCAAATGATGGCATACGATTTTGATGGGGATGGAAAAGCTGAGATTGCCGTTAAAACAGCTGAAGGAACTCAATTTGGAGATGGTCAGGTAATTGGTGACGTAAATAATGATGGAGTAAGTGATTATGTAGATAGAGATCCTTCGTCTCGAACTTATGGTAAAATAATTACCGGACCCGAATTTTTTTCTGTAATAGAAGGGGCAACTGGCAAAGAATTGGCAAGAGCAAATTACATTTCGAGAGGAGCTCCTGATGAGTTTGGTGATATTACGGGTAATCGGGTAGATCGTTTTTTAGGAGGAGTGGGGTATTTTGACGGAATGCGTCCGAGTATTCTAATATGCAGAGGCTATTACGAAAAAACAGTATTGGAAGCCTGGGATTACAGAGATGGGAAATTAACGCAACGCTGGCATTTTAGCACAACCGATAATCAGGGCGAATACAAAAGTTTCGAAGGACAAGGAAATCATCAATTAAGTATTGGCGATGTAAATGGAGACGGTAAAGATGAGATTACCTATGGTGCTTGTTTGATTAATGCAGATGGAACAGGTGGTTACAATACACAGCTGGGGCATGGCGACGCCTTGCATTTAACGGATATTGATATTGAACGACCAGGACTTGAAATTTGGGATTGTCATGAACATGTTCCGACTAAGGCCGGATCGGAATTACGTGATGCCTGTACGGGAGAGTATATTTGGGGGATCCCTTCTTTCGAAGATGTTGGAAGAGCTATGGCGGCTGATATCGATCCACGATTTAAAGGCTGTGAATTATGGACAACTCATACAGGAGGTGTTTATACAGCCAATGGAAAATTTATTACCGCAAACACTCCGTCAATAAATATGGGCATTTGGTGGGATGGTGATTTAAACCGCGAATTGTTGGATGGATCGAGTGTTACTGGCCGTGAATTTGTTGGTATCACAAAATGGACTGGTGATGGTGTAATGAATTTACCAATCCCGTTTAGTGAAGATTTAACCGCCAATAACTGGACAAAAGGGAACCCTTGCCTGCAAGCTGACTTGGTGGGAGATTGGCGTGAAGAAATTTTGGTTCGAACAAAAGATAACAAAGAACTTCGCTTGTACATGACCAATTACAGCACTCCTTATCGTTTTCATACTTTGCTGAGTGATCATATCTACCGGCTTAGTGTGGCTGATCAAAACATAAGCTACAACCAACCTACACAACCAGGTTTTTATTTGGGATCTGATTTAGGAAAATTTTGGAACAATGAATACCAGCTTCAAAGAGGAGCACATTCTAAATCAGGTAAAGCCAAAAATGGAAAAGCCAATGGTATGAATACGCGTTATCATGGAGCGCAACGAATTATTCTTGACACAATTACTTGTTCTCAGGAAACTTACACATTGGATGCTGGTTTCGATTACGATCAGTACACGTGGATAGTTAATGGGGATGAAATAAATTCAGACAGGTCGCTTAGTCTAAAGGCGAAAGATTATTCAGCAGATCAAGCGATTAAAGTTAAGCTGCAGGTTCTTTATAAAGGATGTGTATTTGCGGATAGTATTCATGTGAGATTCACTGGAGAAAATAATACGCTTTAATAATTCCTGTAGGATGCCTACTACAAAAGACCCAATGAATTTCGACAAATATACTTTAACAAAGAATGCTTGAAGAGGTGGTTTGTTCGTTTTAAATAGAATAAACAGGCATGTATCCATTTCTATTGCATGAGCTGCAATCAGAGTACTTTTAGTAAAACTTTCAAATACAATTAAATAATTGACTGATGAAAAAATATATAAATAGCTCTTTTCCAAACTTTTGTATTCTTGTTTTAATGACTGTTCTTCTGTTTTTAGGAGAGAGGATTATGGCTCAGGAAGTAGGGCAGAATACAGGGAATTCTAAATTTCTATTGATATCAGGCAAGAAAGTTTTACAAGTAAATAAAATTGAGAAGGATGGAATTATTCATCATTTAAACAAGCCGATGCTCCGACTTTTTCGGACACGTTCAAAAATATCTAACGGAACAGTTTTAGTCGTACCTGGAGGCGATTTTAGTTCCATACATACCAAACAAGAAGGTATCGAAGTGGCTCGTTTCCTTACTAAAAAGGCGTATGATGTTGTAGTACTTGATTATTACATCGGGACAGAATCCAACATTCAAAACCTTGCTGAGAATGATGTGTTAAATGCGTATCACTATTTAAAAAACAATTTTAAGAAGCATGGTTTTAGCAACTCTCCTAATGTTCTTATTGGTTTTTCTGCCGGAGCTAATCTTGCGGCAAAGGCAGTCGGGAGATTGAATAAGGGTGAACAACCGGAAAAGATAATTCTCATTTCTCCTATAAATATGGATGAATGCATGACTGGTACTGTGTATCCAACAATTATGCCTCCCACAAATCCAGAATCTGAATTGTTTTTGCTGGTAAATGAAAACGATCAAGTTGAAAATAAGACAAGGTGTATCGATTATTACAAAACATGGATTGGTTATGACGGGCATGCCGTGTTGAAAGTCGTAAAAGACAGTATTTACCTAGAGGGAAAAAACATCAATCCAACAGCCGAAGAATTTCAATTGAAGCATTTTATTCTAAACTCTCTTGAAACCGGTAAAATATTGAAAACTGATGTTAATCCGGCAACAATACCAACCGAGGGCTATAATAAGGGGCGTTTGGCTGAAAAGCTGAAATTGATAGCACACAATAAATATGATTTGATATTGATGGGCAATTCGATCATTAACAATTTTGAAAAGACACAATACCAAGAAGTGTGGAATCAGTTTTTTGCTCCAAGAAATGCCATAAATCTGGGTTTTAGCGGGTACCGAACCGAAAATATTTTATGGAATATTCAAAAAGGAATACTTAACGGACAATCTCCCAAGGCGATTATACTCGAAGTAGGTACAAACAACGTGGATGAAAAGCATTATCCTACCCGGCATACCGCATCGCAAGTGGCAGGAGGTATTGAAGCAATTGTAAAAGAGATTAGATCTCGTTTGCCCGAAACTAAGATTGTGCTTTTGAGACCATTTCCAGGTAGTTACGATGGTCCCAATCCAACTTCTCATCGTGCCATTCTTGACAGATCGGCTGATCTAATTTCTAAGTTAAGTGACCGGAAGCATGTATTCTATTGTGATGTAAACCATCTGTTTCTCAATTTGGATGGTTCAATCAAGCAAGAGTTGATGTCTGACTGGTTGCATCCTACGCCTCTGGGAGCAAAATTGTGGGCTCAATCAATGGAGCCATTATTGTCGCAATTGATGAACGACAAGGTATTGGATACTGAAATTAACAGCAATACGGCTATCGTACCGGTTTCAAAATTGGAACAAGACAGTTACAATTGGTGGGACAGACACAATGATGTGCTGGCAATTAAAGACTCAATCAATCCCGAAATTGTTTTAATCGGTAATTCGATCACTCATTTTTGGGGAGGCAAACCTGATTTAAAATACGCTGATGGCAGAGCCCGAAAATCCAATGGTCCTATTTCATGGAACAATCTGTTTAGAAAATACCGGGTTTTAAATTTGGGATTTGGCTGGGATCGCACACAGAATGTTTTGTGGCGTTTGGATCATGGAGAATTGGATGGTCTGCATCCCAGGACTGTAATCATTCATATAGGTACGAATAATACCAGTCAGACATCTAATGCGCGGGTAAATACTGCTGACGAAATTGTGGAGGGGATTGTGGCCGTATACTCACGTGTTCGATCCAAAGTTCCCGGAGCTAAAATCATCTTAATGTCTGTTTTTCCAAGGGAAGAAAAACCTGATCATCCGAGACGACAGTTAATTAATAAAATCAATATCAAATTGGAGCAGTTTGCGCAGAAAAACAATATTAAACTAGTGGATATTGGTCCGAGATTAGTAACGCAGGAGGGAATTCTGACAAAAGAAATAGCTGGAGATTATTGTCATCCGACAGAGAAAGGATATCAAATTTGGGCAGATATGATAAAATCGATACTTGAAAAGGAATAACAATCTTTTTGTAAAAGGAAAAAAAGAAGGGGCTTTATGGCCCCTTACTTACAGAATTTATTTTGCAGTTTTAACAACGTATGCTTTAAATTTTTCAAAGGTTCCCATTTTTTTATCCTTTTCAATCGTGGAGGTTACCCAAGTGCTTAAATATTTTGTTGGTTTTGAAATGTAAAGTTGTTGTTTGCCATCATCTTTTCTGTCCTGATAATCATCTGGATTAATCATTATTGCAGCTCCAACTTGAATCTTTTCTGCGGCCACATCTTCAGGATGATAACCCCATGCAATCATATAATTATCGGCTTTTTCAACTTTTTGCCCTTTGTGGTAGTTAATTCCGGTAACAAACTGAACATCCACATCTGTTAAAGCAAAAGCTTCCACTCTCATTTCCCGAATTCCAGTGTAAGCGGTTACACGAACCAATACATCTATCTTTTTTCCTTTATATGGAACATCTTTTGATAACATTTCCATTTGAGAATAAGTAGCTTCCTTTTTAACCGTGGCAATACGATTCGAAACTGGAGCTAAAAGCACTACATTTTCTCCATCCCAAAGGCGAACACCTCCAAGGCCTACTGTCGATCCTACTTTATAATAATCAGCACCCAGGCCTTTTTTCTGTTCTTTTTCGGAAGGATACCATTTGGCATTTTTTAATTCGAGACCTTTTTTTTGTTTGTTGTAAACATCAATCGAAGTAGCTTTATTATTAAAATACAAGCGAAGTGCCAACCATTCATTTTCAACAGCAGGTCCGTGATGTCCTATTGTTTTGTATAAGTCACCGGATTCTTCCTGAATCATATTGGTGTAAACAGAGTCGCTCCTAAGAAATAAGCTGGCATTGGTAAGGTTTTGTCCTATTGCAGAACAGCTGATCATTGTAAATAATACAATGGATAAGATTGTTGATTTCATATGTTTATAATTTGTTTTTGATTTGCCATATGGCTCTGAAAGCTTTCGGGATTACCATGCTGAGATAATCATCTCCCGGTGTGTCAAAATCGCTTCGGTATGGATGTTTTATCTGAAATTATGCTGTGATTAAAATTACGATTTAATTAAATTGGATCGTATTTTTTTACTATAAAAGATCAATACTGTCCCATTAAAGTCTTACAATGTTCTTTGAAATATTTGAAATTTAGTTTGTTACAGGCTTTTTTCGATTAAACGGATTTCAATTTACACTTTTGCTATTCTTAAAGAGATTAGCAAATGCATAAGGATAAATACGTTTTCGCTCAGTTAGCATCATTCCTTGATAGGAATAAGTTCAACTACATCGTTCGCAAGTATGAAGGTGACAAATACGTGAAACATTTCACTTGTTGGAACCAATTGCTTGCTCTGATGTTCGGGCAATTATCAAATCGTGAAAGTCTGAGAGATTTGATTGTCGCTCTTGATGCTCACCATTCCAAATCTTATCATTTGGGTATGGGCAAGAATATCTCAAAATCATCTCTGGCCAGAGCCAATCAAGACAGAGATTATCACATTTTTGAAGAGTATGCTTACAATCTGGTAAATGAAGCCAGACTAAAACGAGTTTCTGACATCTTCAAACTTGAAGGCAATATCTACGCATTTGATTCAACGACAATTGACTTGTGCCTTTCCGTATTCTGGTGGGCGAAGTTTCGCAAGAAAAAAGGTGGAATCAAAGTGCATACATTATATGATGTAGAGACACAGATTCCCGCTTTCTTTCACATTACAGAAGCTTCTGTGCACGATTCTACTGCAATGAAAAAAATTCCTTATGAATCAGGCTCATATTACATATTTGACCGTGCATATAATCACTTCAAAATGTTGTATAAGATTCATCAGATAGGAGCTTTCTTCGTTGTCAGAGCAAAGAAGAACCTTCAATATAAGATAATCAAATGGAAACGAAGATTGCCAAAGAATGTGCTTTCAGATGTAACGATTGAATTGACTGGATTTTATCCCAAGCAATACTATCCAGAACATCTTAGATTGGTCAGATATTGGGATGAAGAACAAAAGCGTGAGCTTGTATTCTTAACCAATACAATGCACATTTCTGCACTTCAAGTTGCTGAACTTTACAAGAACCGCTGGCAAGTCGAGCTTTTCTTCAAATGGCTAAAGCAACATCTGAAAATCAAGAAATTCTGGGGAACTACTGAAAATGCTGTTCGGATTCAGATCTACGTTGCCATGTGCACTTACTGTTTGGTGGCGATCGTCCAAAAAGACATGCAACTTGACAGAAGTACATATGAGGTTTTGCAGATTCTGAGTATTTCTTTAACAGATAAAACTCACCTTCGTGACTTATTTGAGAGAACTAAATTTCAAAATGACAAAGAACGTTTTAGGTTTAATGAGCCAAATTTGTTTAATTAATAATAACGTCCCGATTTTAATGGGACACTAGTGATAAAAGATCTTAAATTATGAGTTGCTAAAATTACTATTTTTTTTCGGTACTGCCTTGGAACGTCTAATATAAACAGAGCATCAAAATAACATTGTCAAGCATATTTTGCTGGCTCAATACTAACTGTGTTTATGCTCTGTTATTATTCTAAAACTAACTTTTAGCACTTCCATTTTTAATATAAACAGAAGGAGATACCCCAAATTGTTGTTTAAAACATTTACTAAAATAAAAAGGATTACTACTTCCGACTTTATACGCTACTTCCGACACATTAAGCTTAGTGGTAATTAATAATTTTGCAGCTTCTTTCATTCGAATAACTCTGATGTAATCATTGGGTGTAAAACCGGTTAGACCTTTTACCTTTTTGTAAAATATGGTTCTCCCCATTGACATTTTCTCGTGAAATTCATTAATAGAAAAATCAGTATTAGAAATGTTTTGTTTTATGATTAAATTCAGTTCTTTTATAAATTCATTGTCCTTATTAACAGCAAAATTGGGTAAGGAGCTTACGCCAGGTTCCATGGCGTATTTTTGTTGCAAGGTGTGTCTTTGCTCTAATAATTTCACCATACGTATGATCAGATACTGAGAACTAAAAGGTTTCGTGATATAGGCATCAGCTCCAGCCGTAATTCCCTTAAGTTGGTAAGGAGAACTAACATAAGCTGTTAACATTACAATGGGAATATGACAGGTTTGAAAATCGGATTTTATTCGTTTAATAACCTGAAAACCATTCATTTTAGGCATCATCGCATCACAAATAATTAATTGAGGATTCACCAGACTACATTTGTTTATTCCATCAAGACCGTTTACAGCAACAATCACTTTAAAATATTGTTGCAAAAAGTCATTTAAATAATCGGAAACATCAGGATCATCTTCAATCACTAATACTTTAAAATTCTTATACTGCTCTAATTCTTTTTCTGACAAAGTAGTTAAGGGATTGCTTTCCAATCCTATTATTTCAGGATTGGTTGGCTGCAAAACCTGTTGCTGATGACGGATTACTTTTGTTTCGGTATTAGTAAGAATAGGTATAGAGGCAATAAAAGTTGCTCCTCCACCAGGAGTTTCGGTGTATTGGATGTTGCCATCATGTAGTTTTATTATTTCGTAGGATAAATTTAAACCGATACCAATGCCGGGTTTGGATGGTGAAATCTGTTTAAATCGTGTAAACAATAATCCTTGTTCTTTTTTTGGCACTCCTTTGCCGTTATCCGAAACACTAATGCTAAGAGTTTTTAATTCTTGATTAATATTGAGAATGAAGCTTATTTTTCCTTTTCTGTTAACAAATTTAAAAGCATTGGATAATAAGTTGTAGGCTACTTTTTCCATTTTCTCTTTATCCAATTGCATAACAAATGAAGAGAGATTGGATACAAAATCAAAAGACAACATTTTTCTTTCTGCTAATTCTTCGAAGGTGGAAAAAAGATCTTCAAAAAAGCCGACAACTTCGGTTGGTTCGCATTCAACTTTAGCCTGCTCATTCTGGATCTTTCTATATTCAAGAAATTGGTTGGTCAGTCGTAATAATCTTCTTGAGCTTTTATCGAGGTATTGCAAGTGTTTTTTGATACTTTCTGTCATATCCTTTTGTGCCATTAAATTTTCTATTGTGCTTCGAATAATGGTTAAAGGCGTACGAAATTCGTGCGAAATATTTGTAATAAACCGAATTTTGTATTCGCTTAATTGATGTTCGAATTGAATGGCGGCATTTAAATGATATATTTTTCTGTTTATTTTAAGAGCAATTGCGCCAATAACAATCACCAAAATAAAATAGAGTATGATGGCTTTAGTTGAACGCCAGATGGGTTGTTCTATGGTAATCAAAAGTTTTGTTTCATTTTCACCCCATGTCCCCATGTGGTTACTTCCTTTTACCCTAAATGTATATGTACCAGGTGGTATGTTTCGGTAGGTCGCCTGGTTGTGTTGTGTTGATGGATTCCATTGCGTTTCAAAACCATCTAATATATAGGTGTATCTGTTCGTATTCTGATAATTTAATATCGCAAATTGAATGGTGAAGGAATGTTGATTGTGCTTAAGATTGATTTCTTTAGTTGAAGATATGGATTGGGATAAGGGAGATGTTTTACCTTCAGGCAAGATTTTAGCTCCGTTAATAAAAAGTTCAGTTAGAATAATTGGTTCTGAGTTCGAATGATTTTTAATACTGTCGGGCTGAATGGTATAAAAACCATCATAACTACCTAAATAGATTGCTCCGTTTTTGCTTTTACAAATGGCCGATTCACAAAATAGATCTCCTTCCCATTTGGATGACAAGGAATAATTTTCGAAATGATTTTCTTGAGGAAAGAATAATGAAATACCACTTTCGGTACTAATCCACAGGTTTTGGTTTTCATCTTCCTGAATCCCTTGTATAATATCATTTACGAGTCCTTGCTTTGTTGTAAAATGCTCAAAATTCAAATGCTTATTTTCTCTTTTGATTATTTTATTTAAGCCACCTCCTGAGGTACCGATCCATAAGGTGCCTTTGCTGTCTTCAAATATTGTTTTTACTTCATTATTACTCAGTGAAGCATCATCTCTGTTGTTAAACTGATAATGACTAAATTTTGATTTATCTTGTAGTATGGAATCAGGATCAAAGGTAAGTAAGCCGTTATTTCCACCCAACCACATTTGACCGTTTTTATCCTGAATAATGGTTCGGATTCTGGTTTGTTTCTTTCTTAACTCCGGAAAATTGATTAGTTCCAATGTGCCATCGTGCTCTTTGGCTAAAAGAAGGCCAAATCCAAATGTTCCCAGCCACATTCTTCCTTTAGAGTCTTTGCAGACAGCATATATTTTATCTGCTTGCAGATCTAAATTAATAAGCTCTTTCTTGTAAGTCTTATAGCTTGTAAAGCAGTTATTATCAAATATTAATAATCCATTTCCTTTTGTTCCGATCCATTTATTTCCTTTAGTATCTACGGCAAGGATATATGGCATTCCGCCTTTAATCTGATGTTTGGCTATCAACGAAAAAAATTTGTCGTAAATATATAATTGTCCGCTTTTGGTGCCCAGCCAAACATTCTCGTTTTTATCTTCATAAATCAGCCTCACTATATTATCCTCATCACTTGATGATCTGTGCCCGGGATAAAATGATTGGTACTTGTTTTCAATTAAATTTATTTTTGATATCCCGGCATATTCTGTTCCTAACCAGATATTTCCACTGCGGTCTTCAGTAATGGATAGTAAAAAATTTGTCCGAAGTCCATCAAACTCATTTTTATGATGTTTTAAATGAAATATTTCATTGTTTTTTTGTTGAATAACAAACAAACCGTTTCCATAGGTTGATATCCAAATCATATCTTTTGAATCGTGATAAATTGAATAACGCTCCATGTCAATATTGGAAATAATTGATGGCGGTATTAATTCAAAAGGCTTAAAGCTATGCTGCTCAGAATTGTATTGCCAAATAACACCGCTTTTGTTATAAACCCAGATATGATTTTTGTTATCCATTTGAGTAAAGGCATTTTTAAGTGATTGACCTTTAAAAAGTGAATTTGCCAGGTGGATTTGTAACGTTTGCGTGTTCAAAACATAGCTTTCTTCATGAGTGGTGATAAGTATGTTGTTTAAGGAAAGAAGTGCTGTGTTGTGCAGCGAACTGTGAATAGGAAAGTGAAGCTTAACCTCATTGGTAATTTTATGCGATTCTTTATCTATTTTGTACATTTTGTTGTTATCGGTAAAAACATAAACAAAAGCACCATTTTCAACGATGGAATGAAAATTGGAATTTTTAATGAGTAGCTTCAATTGCTTGTCTTTAAAGCAGAATAGTTTGTTATGTGTCCCAATCCATATTTCTCCGGATTTCACTTCTGAAATAAAATTAACCGTACCAGAGCCTAGTGAATTATTTCCAAAAGACTTGGATTCTAGTCCTTTTGGGGTGTGAGTAAGCTTGAGACAATCGTTTTTATTTCCCCAAAGCCAAACATCTCCTGATTGAGCAAAGTAAATATTTGCATATTGATTATTTGCAGAATTAAGGCTAATAAAGCTTTCTGATTGAGGGTTATAGCAATTTATATGATCTATATTGGTTTGTACCCATAAATACCCAAATTTGTCTTCGCGGATGTTTTTTATTCTGCTGTCGGATAATGTGGTGGTTTGTCCATAGCTCGGTTGAAGAGCAGTAAACTCATTTCCATCGTACTTATTTAAACCATTTAATGATCCAAACCATAAAAATCCTTGTTTATCCTGCAGAATGCAACTAATGGTGTTTTGTGATAAACCATCTTTAGTGGTTAAATTTTGTATTCTGAAAGATTTTTCAGCATTTACATTTAGATAGATAAATAAAAAGCAACTAAGAAAAAAATACTTAATGTTCATTTGTTTTCATTTTTGGCTAAATCTTCAATTTATACGCTTCCGGTAAATGTATGATCTCCTATTCGTTTTTATTGATACGAGTTGGATTCCAGTTTATAAAGTTCAAGCGAAAGGTTTGTATCGTAACAAACGGAATGTAAATATTGCTTTTACAAATAGGTTCTATAAAACGATTATAGAAAAAATAATTGGATTGAATGAGTATTCGCTGATTGATATTTATATAGGCTTGTAAAAATAGTCATGTTTTGGGTTTAAGCTAATCTGTTGATGATAAAAATACACCTACTTATCATTATTTTGATGGAGACACTTCCGTAGATTCATCCTATCCACCTTGCTTTTTATGCTTTTTTTGTTCTTAAGCATTCATGTACAATAGTGAATGTGTTATCTCGTAAATTACACGTGTACAGGTTATTGTATTTTTATGTACGGGTTGATAGGTACAATATTGTATTGATTTGGACAATATTGTATTTGATACGAATATTCCTGACCGTAGTTTTAGCGGATATAAATAACAGATAATTTTTTATCCACTTAAAATAAGTTTATAAAATAGTATTTCTATGAAAAAGCACACAAACAAAACACGTATCGTGAAACGGTGGTTGGTTTTAATTATCATCTTGTATGGATTTAGTTTTAATGCCATCTCTCAAATTACTGTTTCCGGAAACGTTACAGACGGAGTTACTACCATACCGGGCGTGACTATTATTGAGGAGGGGACGTCAAACGGAACTCTTTCAGATATTGATGGTAATTATTCTATAACGGTTGCTGGTAAAGATTCAAAAATTACTTTTTCATTTGTTGGCTTAATTACACAAACGATTGTAGTTAATGATGCCACCACCATTAATATTCAATTAAAAGAAGAAATTTCTGAATTAGATGAAGTCGTTGTTATTGGTTATGGAACGGCTAGAAAAAAAGATTTAACCGGAGCTGTAAGTTCTGTGGGAGGGAAGGAGCTTGTTCAGGTTCCGGTAACTACTGCAGCGCAAGCCATTACAGGAAAAATAGCTGGGGTGAGTGTGATTACTCAAAGTGGTGCTCCCGGAGCAGATATTAATATTGTTGTACGAGGTGGTACGTCTATTACTCAAGGCTCTTCTCCATTATATATTGTGGATGGCTTTCAAATGGATGATGGTTTAAAAAATATCGATATTAATGATATTGAATCGATTGATGTAATGAAAGATGCTTCTGCAACAGCGATATATGGAGCAAGAGGTTCGAATGGAGTAGTTATTATTACCACCAAATCTGGTAAAAAAGGAAAAACAGAAGTTAATTACAATGCTTACGTTAGTTTTGAAAAGCTGGGTTCCGAGTTAAATCTGTTGAATACACAAGAATATGTTGAGTATCAATATGAATTTCAAACATTAAACGGACAAATTAGTAACTGGGCTAATGTTTATGGAGGCGATATTACCAATAGTAATTTTTATACAGGTGCTTACGATCGCATTCAAAGTCAATATGGTTCTGTCTCTGGTATCAATTGGCAGGATGTTGTTTTTGGTGGCACAGCGAAAATGACAAATCACAATCTGAACATTACCGGTAGTGGTGAAAAAACCCAATATATGTTGAGTTACAATTATACGGGTCAGGATGGTTTGGTTGATAAATCAGGTTATACCCGAAATGGAATCAGGGCTAAAATCAACCATGAATTACGAAAAGGAATTAACCTTACATTTAGTTCAAGCTTTTTAGGAACAAAATTAGAAGGAGGAGGTTCTTTAGGAGGTTTATTGAAAATGTCAATTTTGCAGCCTGTCACTGGAGGTGTATTGTATACCGATGATCAATTAATTAATACGGATATTAGTGATGAAATGCAGGATATTGATTCTCAATACGACATTTACAATCCTTTAATTACAAATGATGCAGTTACCAAGACAAAGTATACACGCTTGTATACCACCAATGCCTCATTGGATATTGATATTAATAAGAATATTAAATTCAGAACAGCAGGTAGTTATTTGTGGCAGCAGGTAAGATCCGAATCTTGGGATGACGGACGTACAAAAACAGCCCAAAACAATAAAGGACCTTATGGGAATAGGGACAACAGCGAAAAATATAGTTGGCAGGTTACCAACACTCTAACATGGAAAGGAGAAACAGGTGCTCACAAATTTAATGTGCTATTAGGACAGGAAACATATTATTCAGAGTCGATGAACCTAAAAAATACTTATTATGAATTTCCTGAAAATAACTTTGGATTAAATGATGTCAGCATGGCTGATCAGGTATATTCATATTCATCGGGGAAAAGTACTAATGGAATTGTTTCAGCTTTTAGTCGGTTAAACTACAATTTTGATGAAAGGTATTTAGTAACCGCAACAATTCGAGGTGATGGTTCTTCTAAATTTTCAAAAGGCAAACAATGGGGATATTTCCCATCTGTATCAGCTGCATGGCGGGTTTCAGAGGAGTCTTTTATGAGTAATATGGATGTGCTTAACAATTTGAAATTACGTATTGGTTATGGAACTACAGGTAATTGCAATATTAGCAATAATATGTATGCTACCGATTATCAGTCTGGTTTTTATGCCGTTGACAACAAGCAGGTTGTAAGTTTAAAGCCAGGAAATACTGTAGGAAATCCAAATTTAAAATGGGAAACAACAAGATCTACAAATATTGGTCTGGATGTTTCATTTTTTAATAGTAGAGTAAATTTAACTGCAGAGTTCTATAATAACAAGTCAAATGATCTTCTGATAAAAAATAAAATACCAACTTCAACAGGTTATAGTTATCAATATCAAAATATTGGATCAATTCGAAACAGAGGATATGAGTTTGTGCTAAATACTACTAATATTAAGAATGATAATTTTAAATGGACTACAGATTTCAATATTTCATTTAATAAATCAAAAGTATTGGCAATATACGGTGATGATAAGGATGATTATTTTAAGCAAAATTATGACTCTCGTATTGATTTTCTAATAGAAGTTGGTAAACCCTTAGGTCAGTTCTATGGTTATCAGTATGATGGTATATATACTACAGATGACTTTTCTCAAAATTCAGACGGATCTTATTCTTTAAATGATGGTGTACCTAGTTTGAAAGGAAAAATAAGAAGTTCAATAAAACCTGGAGATGTAAAATATAAAACTACAGAAGGCAATACGGATGATGATGGAAACCCTGTTTGGTCTACTGATGATAGAAAAGTAATTGGTAATGCTGAGCCTATTTTTACTGGAGGTATAGTAAATACCTTTAAATACAAAGGGTTTGATTTTTCAGCATTTATGAGTTTCTCCTACGGAAATGATGTGTTTAATATGAATTCGCAGCGATTCATAGGTCCTTATCTGCCAAATCAAAATTCATTATCTGTTATGGCAGACCGCTTTGTATTGGTGGATCCTACAACAGGAGAAGAAACAACAAATTTACAGCAATTGGCAGGACTTAATCCTCAGCAGCACAATAGCGATGCTATGTGGAGTTTAAACTCAAGTAATAAAATAGCCATCACCGATGCATTGGATTATTATATTGAAGATGGATCCTTTTTGCGGATAAACAACATTACTTTGGGATATACCTTACCTGCCAAGATCCTAAAACGAATGAAAGTGAATAGTCTTAGGTTTTATTGCACTTTAAATAATATTCATACGTTCACGAAATACTCAGGATACGATCCTGAAGTATCTGCTACTTCGAATTTGTTAACAAGAGGTATTGATAATTCTGCTTACCCAAGAGCAAAAAGTTGTGTTTTGGGTTTAAATCTTACTTTTTAATCATATGAAACGACCATATCAAAGTGATTTTAACACACAGGGGAATGATTATTCCAGCATGGTTAGTTCTCCCGAAACAAGTTCGGGACAGGCTATATGGCAAATCAAAACAAATTATAAACAGATGAAAAAAATAAATTTAAGTTATATAATGATTCTTTTGTTGCTGAGTTTTACACTTAGTTCCTGCGAAGACTGGTTAGATATGCATTCGGAATCGAAATTCGATAGTAGTTCAGTTTTTGAATCTGTCAGCAGAGCAGAAATGGCGGTTTTAGCCTGTTATCCAAATACTTTTAACCGGGAATTGTATTACCAATTGGGTATGGGTACCGACGAGTGCATATCAAGTGAAGGTGATACCAATTCAAAAAATCAAATTGGAAACTACGTTTACACCACCTCAAACATTCCTTCATCAACATATACAGCCTTATATGCAGGTATTGAATATGCCAATGTTTGTATAAAAAAGCTTACAGCGATGCGAGAGGGGAGCTCTGTTTCCGATCAAAAAAGTATTGATTATTTGTTGGGTGAAGTATATGCCATACGAGGTATGAATCTTATGAATATTGTTAGATTTTTTGGTGATGTGCCATATCCAACAAAACCTGTTGAAGATATGGATACGTTTACCTCATCAAGAGTAAGCCGCGATACGATTATGGACGGAGTTATTTCGGATCTTCAAAAAGCAACAGAATTACTTCCCTGGAAAAGCCAAGGTGTATATCCAACCCCTGAACGATTTTCAAAAAATGCGGCTTATGGCATACTGGCCAGAGCAGCTTTATATGGAGCAGGATATTCATTAAGATGGGATCTGGAATCGTATTCTTTAGGATCGGTTACATTGGCTCAAAGAGCTGATAAAGAAAAAATTAATGAGCTTTATAAAATAGCTTCCGAAGCGTGTTATGAAGTTATTCAAAAAGGAGAAAATGAATTGGAGAATAACTATGCAGATGTTTTTCGGGATTTAGTTAATGGTCGGTATAACTCTGAATCTTTGCTTGAAACTGGTCAATATGGATCTAACGTGAATGGATATTCTATAGGTTATACGAATGGTATTTATTCTCACCCTAATAGCATGTATTCAAAGGTAAAACCAGCTATGCACGCTATTCCCACCTACTGGTTCGATTTTAACGATGGAGATACCAGAAGAGATGTAACGATTTGCAATTATGATATTAATTCAGATGATGAGCGTAAACTAAGTACATATGCGGGATGTACCATAGGCAAATTTAGGGTAGACTGGAAAGCTGAGATTGGTGTTGCGGTGAATAAGCGTAATATTAATTGGCCTATGTTACGCTATGCAGATGTTTTGCTAATGTATGCTGAGGCAGAAAATGAACTGCATAGTTCACCTGGAACTGAAGCTGAAAAAGCCTTAAAGGCTGTACGTATGAGAGCATTTAACAATGATGAGTCTAAAATTGGTGATATTCCCTCTACTTACAATGAATTTAAAAAAGCGATTATAAATGAGCGAAAACTGGAATTAGGATTTGAAAGTTTAAGAAGAACGGATCTGATTCGCTGGGGTATTCTTTTTGAAACATTAACAGAAACGAAGCAAAATTTAATAAAATTAGCTAACCATACAGGATCTTATCATGATGCTGACATGTATAGAGCATACAATTCTATTAAAGCAACAGAATTTGAAGATCCCCTTGTTGCCGTAAATTATTTGAGTTATAAAAATGAATTATCTGATACTGAAATAGCAGATTTGAAAACCCAGGGATATACCGTACTTGATATGTTTGGAAATGATGATTTATCCAATTCAAAAACTTTAAATGCAGATGAAATATGGATTGAATCTCTATTTAGAGGATTAGAAAAAAATAAAGTAGAACTATTACCATTAAATCAAAATATGATTGATGTGAATTCTGGATTAGAGGGGCAGCAACATCCTCTTTATTAATGATAATTGGTTCTCGTATTTAAATTGTGTGACATTTAATTTATTGTTAATAAGATTATTAATTTAGAATTAGTTTAGGGAAATAACAAAATTACCATTGCTGGGCAATCAGCGCCTGGCAGTGGTAATTGTCTTAAAATACTATTATTATAAGAGTGTTATTTCTTCTTCTGTTGTAAAAATCATTTTCCCGTATAAGTCTGATTGTTTACGAAATGCATTAGAATCAACCATTTAGATCTGTAGTATGAGCCCGTACAATATTCCATAGATTTGTACAATCCTTCATACGATGCATTATCTTCATGTCTTAGATTTGAGTTTCCATATCTATACCAAAATTAAAGTGTATTTTTTTAGTAAATGACGAAAATTAAATCCATAAATAATATAGAATTTATCCTATTATGAAACAATTCTTACTAATTGGAATAGCCTGTTTGGCCTTATTCGCCTGTCAAAATAAAGTGCCTGAAAAAATAAACCGATACGAATTAGTAACGCGAAATAATCCGGTCATAACCAAAATTGACGAATTAAGTTCTTTATCGGTTGGGAATGGAAATTTTGCTTTTACGGCAGATGCCACAGGATTGCAAACTTTTCCAAACAACTATAAAAATGGGGTTCCTCTGGGAACTCAATCACAATGGGGATGGCATAGTTTTCTTAATCCCAATAATTATAAGACGGAAGAAGCTTTAAAAACCTACAATTTTAGAGGAAAAGATGAGTTGTATGCTGTGCAAAGTAGAACTCAGGGAAGAGCGCATGATGCAGCCAACTGGTTTAGGAAAAATCCGCATCGTTTACATTTAGGTTATATAGGATTGGAATTAAGTCATCAAGATGGAAGTGCAGTTAATCCGGAAGATATCACTGATATTCATCAGGAATTGAAATTGTGGGATGGTTTACTGCTTAGTCAATTTAAATTGGATTCTGATTCTGTTTTGGTGAAGACAGCATGTCATCCATCTATAGATGAAGTGCAGGCACAAATATCATCAGCACTTATTGGTAAGTCTCAGTTAAAAATCAATTTTAAATTTCCTTATCCAACAGGAAATCATTCAGATGATGCCAGCAATTGGGATGTCCCCGAAAAACACAAAACGGAGGTCGTTTCTCAAGGTGATGGCTTTTGTTTGTTGAAACGGACATTGGATAATGACTGTTATTTTGTGAAAATTAAATGGGAAGGAAAGGCGCAGATGGATGAAAAAGCTCCTCATTATTTTGTTTTATCGCCAAGCAGTAATCAATTTTCTTTTACCTGTGCCTATTCGAAAGAGAAACCTGATAATACAGATTCTTTAGACAATGTTCTTGTGAAATCATCGGAATATTGGCAATCATTTTGGAAAAATGGTGGTGCCATTGATTTTTCGAAATGTACTGATAAACGAGCGAACGAATTGGAACGACGCGTAATTTTATCTCAATACTTAATGGCGATACAATGTGCCGGATCCATTCCTCCGCAGGAAACAGGTTTAACCTACAACAGTTGGTTCGGTAAATTTCATTTGGAAATGCACTGGTGGCATGCTGTTCAATTTGCATTATGGAACCGGACTGATTTATTGGAGAGAAGTCTGGATTGGTATTCTACAGCTTATTCAGCAGCAAAAAAAATAGCCGAACGGCAAGGCTTTGATGGTGTTCGCTGGATGAAAATGACCGATACTTCGGCCACCGAAGCACCTTCTTCGGTAGGTTCGTTTTTAATTTGGCAACAACCACATTTTATTTACATGAGCGAGCTGGTATACCGCAGTCATCCTTCGAAAGAAGTGCTTACCAAGTATAAGGAGCTGGTGAATGCAACAGCTGAATTTATGGCCTCATTTGTCACTTATGATGAGAAGGGAGACAGATATGTTCTGAAAGGAATTATTCCTGCACAGGAATCATTACGGGCAGCAGAAACTATTAATCCGCCATTCGAGTTGTCTTATTGGCATTATGCCTTATCAGTTGCCCAAAATTGGCGCGAACGCTTAGGCGAAAAAAGAAATGAAAAATGGGATGATATAATAGAAAAATTATCGCCATTAGCCGAAAAGGATGGTTTGTATCTGGCAGCAGAAGATGCTCTGGATACTTACGAAGATATCCGTTTCACTTCCGATCATCCGGCCGTATTGGGTGCTTTGGGGATTTTACCTCAATGCAAATTGGCAAGACCGGACGATATGAAAAACACCCTTAACTGGATTTTAGATAAATGGAATTGGGATGAAACATGGGGATGGGATTATCCTATGGTAGCAATGTGCGCGGCCAGATTGGGTGAACCTGAAAAAGCAGTGGAAGCTTTGTTAATGGACAAACGAACCAACACCTATTTAGTTAATGGTCATAATTATCAGGATGATCGTTTAAGGGTTTATCTGCCTGGTAATGGTGGTTTGTTAACTGCTGTTTCCATGATGTGTGCCGGATGGGATAACAATACGATTGGCACTCCCGGATTTCCTAAGGATGGAAGCTGGAATGTGGTATGGGAAGATTTGGCTGTAATGCCTTAATCAGGAATGAAAAACACAATAAAAATTGAATGAAATTATTTTTAACAGCAATATTATCTCTTTCATTTATCTGTGCAGGAGCTCAGTATAAATCTGATGCGAAAAATAAATTGGAACGGGAACTTCGATACCAACCAGATAATGATGGTTTTGTTATCCTTAATGGGAATAAAAAATTTAATCGGGCACTGTATGGAGGACATAGTGCATTTCGTGTAGAGACCGGAGATGTGCCTGAGTTTGGTTTTTTTATGCCAAATATGGGTGGAAATCTTCAATTGGGTCTTGTGAACGGGCAAAACAGCGTCTGGTTAAATAGTGCTTCTCAAATTAAAAGTACTTATTATCCGGGATGTCGAATTTACGAAATACAGGATTCTTTTATCAGTAATGGTATTATAAAACTTGCGGTATTGGCTTTGGCAGATTCAGACGGGATGATCATGAAAATTGAAACTGAGAACATCCCTGAAGGTACTGAACTTTTATTGATGTATGGCGGGGCAAGTAATAAACGGTTTTCGCGAAATGGGGATCTTGGTGTGGATAAACCGGACTGTTTTGATTTGCATGCCAATGATTGTTTAGGTAATGATTATAGTATTTACAAGAACTGTTTTTTGTTGGATTATGGACAGAACACTAAAAACCCCAGATCTATTGAAGCTTGTTTTCCTGTAGATTCAAAGCTAAAAACAGGATCTCCGTTCTCTTTAGATTCTCCCATGCAGGTTTGGAACTCTAAAGTGTCTGATAATAAATCTGTTTTGTTGGCAAAAGTACCGTTGGAAAATTCGGTGAAAAAGTTTGTGTGTATTCAGTTGAAGAGAGATAAGTGTTTGAAATATAGTGATTTATCGAAATCATACCATCGAGCAGAAGCAAGAAGAAAAGAAATTGCAAATGCAGTTCAAATAGAAACGCCGGATTCTTTTATTAATCCATTAGGCGGTGTATTGAGTACTGCTGCCGATGCCATTTGGGACAATTGCTGGATGCATGGAGCCATTGGTTGGAGGATGCCGCTTAATGGTTGGCGGGCTGCTTATGTTGGAGATTGTGTTGGTTGGCATAAAAAAGCCAGGCAGCATTTCGATAATTATGCAGCATCGCAAATAACCGATATAGAACCATCAATTCCTCATCCAGCTCAGGATTCCTCTCTGAATTTGGCAAGAGCTTTAAAAAAATGGGGTACTCCAATGTATAGCAATGGTTACATTTGCCGCAATCCAAATCAGACAACAAAAATGCATCATTATGATATGAACCTGTGTTATATTGATGAGTTGCTTTGGCATTTGAACTGGACTGGAGATTGGGAATATGCCAAAAAAGTTTGGCCGGTTATCAAGCGCCATCTGAAATGGGAAAAATTAAATTTTGATCCCGATAATGATGGCCTATATGATGCTTATGCAAGCATTTGGGCAAGTGATGCTCTTTATTACAACAGTGGTGCAGTTACACATTCTTCGGCATACAATTACAGGGCGAATAAAATGGCTGCATTAATAGCTTCAAAAATTGGAGCAGATCCGCAAGTTTATCTTGCTGAATCTGAAAAAATAATGAAAGCACTTAACTCAAAACTTTGGTTGGCTGAGAAAGGGTGGTGGGCAGAATACGTTGATTTTATGGGAAATAAAAATGTTCATCCCGATGCAGGTGTTTGGACAATTTATCATGCCTTGGATTCTGATGTATCAGATATATTTCAGGCTTATCAGGCCACAAGGTATATGGACACTGAAATTCCTCACATTCCCGTTCAAGCTAAGGGATTGAACGATGGGATCAATTACGAAACAATTTCTACAACTCATCGGTTTCCATACTCTTGGTCTATTAATAATGTGGCTTTTGCCGAGGTGGCTCATACCGCACTTGCCTATTGGCAGGCAGGTAGATACGATGAAGGTTTTAAACTGTTCAAAAGCTCTGTTTTAGACGGAATGTATCTGGGAAGCAGTCCCGGTAATATCGGACAAATTAGTTATTACGATAAAGCCCGAGGAGAATGTTACCGCGATTTTGGTGATCCTGTTGGAATGTATTCCAGAGTATTGGTAGAAGGGTTATTTGGAATTCATCCGGATTTATTAAACAACCAGCTGGAGCTTCGTCCCGGATTTCCTTCCGGATGGGAGCATGCAAGTATAGCTACTGCTGATATTACTTTGAAATTCGATAGGGAAGAAGAAACGGATATTTACTTGATCAGAAATAAACTGGCTGAAAAGTTAAATCTGGAATTAAAGGTGTTGGCAGTAAGAGACCAAATTTCAGAGGTTTTGGTTAATGGAGAATCAAAATCATGGTTGCTTGTTGAAAATATTGGAAGTCCTTTGATTCAAATTAATGCTGAACTAAAAGATAGTGCACAGATTCAAATTGTTTGGAAGGGTAAAAATCTTAAAAAATCAGATTACCAAAAAATAGGAGTGGCTGATGATCAATGGAAATTTAGCACAACAAATAAAATTGCAGCTATTTACGATCCTCAAAATGTATTGAATCAGGCATCTGTGAAATCCAAATCCATTACGGGACAATTAGTGGGTGAAGTAGGAAACCGGACTTTATTTGCACAATTAGAACAAGGCCAAATGAAATGGTGGGAACCGGTAAATATTGAAATTAAAGATGCATTTGATATTTCTTATAATGCCGAAGATGAAGAACTGGCCTTTTCAATCACCAACAATGGCAACAAGTTATTTTCGGGCAATGTGATGGTAAATCAGTTTTCAATTCCGTTGTCAGTAGAAGCAGGACAAACATCAGCTTTAATTAAAATTCCTGATACTTGTGCTGTATTTGGCAGTAATCGGCTTCAAATTTTGAATGATGATAAGTGTTTATTTCAAAAAACAATCACCAATTGGAATGTGAAAGTAAATTCCGGTAATTATAAAATGGTGAATATGGATCAATTTTTTAATGCATCTGTATCGGATATATTTAAGCAAGAGTATTTGTCGCCAAGGTCGCCTTATACCACTTTGCAAATTCCAACACAGGGAATTGGCGAATGGTGTCATCCGACCCATACAGCAGAAATTGATGACAGTGGGTTAAGAGCTTCTGCTAAAAATAACCTTCTGAATACACCATTTCATGTTCCGTTTCGCACGATTTGTGATTTAGAAAGGAAAAATACAGTTTTTATCAGTTTGTGGGATAATTATCCAACGAAAGTGAATATTCCGGTATCTGGAAAGGCACGACATGCCTATTTTATGATGGCTGGAAGTACAAACCACATGCAATGTCATATACCAAATGGACTCATAAAAGTTCATTATACCGATGGCACTCACGAAGAATTAAATTTAGTCAATCCGGATAATTGGTTGCCAATAGAGCAGGATTTGTATGTAGATGATCACGCTTTTGCTTTGGAACGACCAGCTCCATACCGAATAGCTTTTAAAACGGGAATTGTTAGCAGGAATTTGGGCGATGAATTAGGGATAAACAAAGACGAAGTAGATGGAAGAGAAATAGAAGGAGGGGCGGGTATTTTCATTGATTTGCCTTTAAATTCATCCAAAGAATTGCAAAGCATAAGCTTGGAAAGCCTGGCAAACGATGTTGTGATCGGATTAATGGGAATCACTTTATTAAAATAAATACCACAGAGACAAATATCCAACGATCTATTATTTGATCATTGAAAAATAAATTTAAATAGATGGAATGTCCATGTATAAAGCTTTCTACACACAGGGAAATGATTATTCCAGCATGGTAATCCCTAAAGCTTTCGGGACCATCTGATAAAAACTTAAAATTATAAACAGATGAAATACAGATTATTATATGCTTTTTTTTTGCTTTTTGTATTCTTTAGAACTTCAGCAAAAGTGTTTTTGCCGGCAATTATTTCAGATAATATGGTATTGCAGCAACAATCAGAAGTTACATTGTGGGGCAAAGCCTTATTTGGAGAAAAAATAAATATAAACACCAGTTGGGGAAAAAACTACTTTACCACAAGTGGCAAAGATGAAAGATGGAGTCTTATTATAAAAACACCAAAAGCATCAGCAAACCAAACCATTACTATAAAAGGTGAAAATACCATTGTTATTAAAAATGTATTAATTGGCGAAGTATGGTTATGCTCCGGACAATCAAACATGGATTTTCCGGTAGCTAAAATACTAAGATGGCAAACAGGGGTTATTAACTATGAGGAAGTTATTCAAGAAGCCAATTATCCCGAAATCAGATTATTTCATATCGATCAAAAATTATCGCCCGAGCGTGAATTGGATAGCTGTAATGGACATTGGGAAATTTGCAATAGTGAATCTGTAAAAACGTTTTCTGCTGTTGGCTACTTTTTCGGACGTAAACTTTACCAAAACCTGAACGTTCCAATAGGTTTAATTCAATCTACATGGGGGGGAACTCCTGCTGAAGCATGGACAAAAATGGAGGTAATGGAACATGATTCTGTTTATACTGCATTAATTAACGAGTTTTATTCTTCCAGAGATCATTATCCGCAAGACCTAAAACAATACGAAACAAACTTAAAAAACTATGAGCTGGAAGTCGCCAAATTAGCTTCTGCTAATACCGATGAAAAAATAAAGAAACCATCCAAGCCCAAAGGTATTTATCACAACAAGGCTCTTTCAACATTATGGAACGGAATGATCCATCCCATTATTAACTATTCCATAAAAGGTGTAGTTTGGTATCAGGGCGAATCCAATTCCATCAGATACAATGATTATCAGTATGTGTTTACCAAAATGATTGAAAGTTGGCGAACAGAATGGCAACAGCTGGAAATGCCATTTTACTTTGTACAAATTGCACCCCATTACAAACAACCTCCGCAAATTCGTGAAGCTCAGTTAAAAACATGGCAATCAGGAAACAATACAGGAATGGCAGTGATAACCGATGCCGGAGATTCAATTAATATTCATCCGCATAACAAACAAATTCCAGGAGAGCGTTTGGCAAACTGGGCTCTGGCAAAAACATATAAAAAGAAAATACCCTTTTCAGGACCAAGATTTGTATCCATGAAAATAAAAGACCATCAGGCTGTACTTTCTTTTGATTTTTGCAATAACGGACTTATGTGCCCGAATGATTCCATAAAAGGTTTTACGGCAGCATCTTCCAATGGTGTTTTTTATCCTGCCAAGGCGACAATAAATGGCGGAAAGATAATTGTATCATCAGAACAGGTAAATCAAATTGAAAATGTAAGGTATGGATGGGGCAATTTCTTTAGGGCTAATTTATACAATATAGAAGGACTGCCTGCATCTCCTTTTAGAACTGATACTACAAAATAAAACGATAATTATTACAATATGAGAACAATAATTCTTTATTCACTACTCCTAATAAGTCAGCTAACACAAGCACAATCAACAGCTGTTCAGTTTGCAGATTCGGAGATGAAACGATTTCCTGAAGCCTGGCAGTTGGATCATGGTAAGAGATTGTATTTTGGTTATTCGCAAGGCTTGGGATGTTTGGCAATGCTGAAAGTATGGAAGGAAACCGGCAACAGCAAATACCTCGACTATGTTATCAAATGGTCCGATTCGCTTATAAATGAAAATGGAGAGATTCATTTATACAAAGTTGAATCGTATAACATCGACTACATTAATTCCGGGAAAATTCTTTTTGATGTATATAAAGAGACGGGAAATGAGAAATATAAATTAGCCATGGATCGATTAATTCAGCAACTAAAGATGCATCCCCGAACACACGAAGGAGCTTTTTGGCACAAGCTTATTTATCAGCATCAGGTTTGGTTGGACGGTTTATATATGGGAGCTCCTTTTTTAGCTCAATATGCTGTTACTTTTGATCAATCGGATTTGTTGGATGATGCTATCAATCAGTTTGTAATATGCGCTAAACACACCCGAGATGCGAAAACAGGTTTGTATTATCATGCATGGGATGAAAGCCATAATCAGAAGTGGGCTGATAAGATAACCGGTCAGTCACCAAATTTTTGGGGAAGAAGTATGGGCTGGTGGTTTATGGCTCTGGTTGATATATTGGATTACGTCCCTGAAAATTATCCGCATAGAAAAAACTTACTGAATATTGTTGATGGTGTGGCAGAAGCACTGTCGCATTATCAGGATGAAACAGGATTGTGGTATCAGGTTTTAGATCAGGGATATAGAGAAGGAAATTATCTGGAAGCATCAGCTTCTTCGATGTATATGTACTGTTATGCAAAAGCTGTAAACAAAGGATACATCGATAAAAAATACCGAAAAACAGCACTTAAAGCTTACAATGGCTTGATGAAAAACCTGATCGTAAAAAATGAGGATGGCACATTAAGCTTAACCAAATGTTGTGCCGTTGCTGGTTTGGGCGGAAAACCATATCGAGATGGCAGCTTCAATTACTATGTCAACGAAAGAATTAGAGATAACGACAGTAAAGCTACCGGACCATTTATAATGGGATGTTTGGAGTTGGGAAAATAAAGAATCATAAAAAAAATAAAATGAAATTATTCACGAAATATATCTGGTTTATACTTTTAGCGGGTTGTTCCATGGGGGGACAAAAGCCAGAAAATGAGTCTTATAGATTTTCATATTTATATGAAAATTTACCTTTTAACATGCCTTTCGTTTATGCACCGCAGTTTCCCGATCGGGAAATAAACATTACCTCCTTTGGAGGTATTGGTAACGGGCAATTCAAAAATACAGAGGCATTTAAAGCGGCCATTGATGATTTGGCTGAGAAAGGTGGAGGAACTTTGCTGGTACCTCAAGGAATATGGCTGACAGGACCAATTGAACTGAAGAGCAATATTAATCTTCATCTTGAAAAAGGAGCTTTGATTCAGTTTAGCCGGGACTTTAACGATTATCCATTGGTGGAAACCAGTTTTGAGGGACTCGATACACGACGTTGTCAATCGCCTGTATCAGGAAAGAATCTTAAAAATATTGCGATAACAGGACAAGGATGCATTGACGGATCCGGAGATGCTTGGCGACCAGTAAAAAAGCAAAAGGTTACAGAGAGTCAGTGGAAAAAAATAACAGCAAAAGGTGGTTCTTATAAAAGATGTGATTATTGGTTTCCCAATGAAAAATCGCTTAAAGGTGATGCTGTAAGCAGTATGAATGTTCCTAGGAATTTAAAGACAGAGGAAGAATGGCAATCCATTAAAGATTTTCTGCGTCCGGTTATGATTAGTTTGATTGAATGTGAGAATGTGCTTTTGCAAGGAGTCAGCTTTTCAAACTCTCCAAGTTGGAATATTCATCCATTAATGTGTCGAAATATAATTGTTGATAATGTAACAGTGAGAAACCCATCTTATGCTCAAAATGGTGATGGTCTTGATTTGGAGTCCTGCGAAAATGCCATTATTGTAAACAGTAAATTTGATGTAGGGGATGATGGTATCTGCATTAAATCGGGAAAAGATGAAGATGGACGCAAACGTGGAATTCCGACCGAAAATGTGATTGTTGATAATTGCTTTGTGTATAAAGGCCACGGAGGTTTTGTTGTTGGTAGTGAAATGTCCGGTGGGGTTAAAAACATTAAAGTAAGTAACTGCTCGTTTTTAGGTACTGATGTTGGATTGCGTTTTAAAAGCAGAAGAGGAAGAGGCGGTGTTGTTGAGAACATATATGTTTCAAACATTAGCATGCAAAATATTGTTACTGACGCGCTTTCTTTCAATTTATATTATGGCGGAAATTCACCCTCCGCAGAACTCATAGGAGACAAAAAGTCTGATGTGGAAGCAACAAATATCCCTAGTGTAAATGAAGAAACGCCAAGTTTCCGTAATCTTTATTTTAATGATATTGTTTCTGTAAATTCACGACGGGCTATGTTTTTTAATGGTCTGCCGGAAATGAAAATCAGCGGTATTCAAATTGAGAATGTTTATATGTCGGCTCAATTGGGTGGTAAATTTTGTGAATCGGAAAATATTAGCCTGAAAAATGTTTCTATTTCGCCACTTACGGGACCGGCTGTAATCGTTGAAAATGTTTCAAACATAGAGTTTGATAATGTTTCATATCCTGATAGTTTGAAAACAGGATTGGAAATCTGGAACACAGACATTCATCAGATTAAGGATAAAACAAGCAGTTTTTCCGAAGATAAAATTGAATTGAAGAACTGATATTAATAGAATAGAAAATCAATTAATAATTAGAAAAACAGATAGACAGATGAGTTGGAAACAAATAAGTTTAATAGGAATATTCCTGATGATATCTATTTCAAGTACGGGGCAGGATTTTGAGCCTGATCTCTCTTCCTGCAATTGGATTGCTGATGTAGGAGCTAGAACGCAACCTGTTTCAAGAGGAGTAATCTACAATCCTTCCGATTTTGGTGCCGTTGGAGATGGTGTTACCTTGTGTACCAAATCGATACAGGAATCTATAGATAAATGTGCCGAACTTGGTGGAGGTGTAGTTCGCTTTCAAACAGGTATTTACCTTACAGGATCGGTGTTTTTAAAATCTAACGTAATTCTCGACATCCCGAAAGGGGTACAAATAGAAGGAAGTCAGGATATTAATGATTATAAAGAAATTCCAACAAGAGTAGCTGGTATTGAAATGGATTGGCCTGCAGGATTAATTAATATTATTGATCAGCATAATGTGGCCATTACTGGTGATGGTGTTGTTCATGGCAAAGGAAAAGTATTTTGGGACAAATATCACAGCATGCGCAAAGAGTATGACCCGAAAGGTTTGCGTTGGGTTGTTGATTACGATTGCAAAAGACCAAGAGGTATCATTATCGAGAATTCAAAAGATGTAATGTTGAAAGATTTTGTGTTGTATCAGGCTGGTTTCTGGTCTGTTCATATTTTGTATTCGGAATACGTAACCGTTCAAGGCATGACGATCAATAATAACATTGAAGGAAAAGGACCTAGTACCGATGGCGTCGATATTGATTCATCAAGCAGAATTCTGGTGCAAAATTGTTACGTAAATTGTAATGATGATAATTTTTGCTTAAAAGCTGGCCGGGATTCTGATGGTTTAAAAGTGAATCGTCCGTGTGAATATATTGTGATTCGTGATTGTATTGCCGGCCGTGGCGATGGTTTGTTTACTTGTGGTAGTGAAACTTCAGGAAGTGTCAGAAATGTGCTGATATACAACATGAAAGGATTAGGGACTAAATATGGTTTGCGATTTAAAAGTACTTCGCAAAGAGGGGGTACAATCGAAAATATTTACATGTATAACATCCAAATGGATGGGGTAAGGGATCCGTTTGTTGTGAACTTAAATTGGAATCCATCCTATAGCAATTCAAAATTGCCTGAAGGTTATAATTATGGAGAGTTACCGATTCATTGGAAAAAATTATTGGGGGTAGTACCACCTGAAAAGGGCATGCCTAAATTCAAAAATATGTTTTTTGAAAATGTTCATGCCATTAATGCTCAAACGTGCATCAAGGTAACCGGTATAGAGGAAAGTACCATTGATAATTTTCAGTTTAAGAATGTAAGCTTCGAAGGAGATAATGCTGGGAATATATCTTATGCAAAAAACTGGAAGTTTGCTGATTTTAAAGTGCGTGGAGCAAAAGAAAATAAGTTAAAGCTTAGCAATAACAAAGATGTTAGGATTAAAGACTAAGCTGCTATGCTCAATGGATTTAGCTTTTAGTATATCTATGTAAAGGAAAAGAGACTGTCTTAAATTGATGGTCTCTTTTTCGTTTTCAACTATTTAGTAACGGTTCCCCGCAGTTCAGACGGATTTTGTCCTACTTTTTTCTTAAATATCCGGCTAAAATAATGAATAGACTGAAAGCCAAGTTCGTAACTGATTTCTTTCATCGATTTATTAGTTGTTAGAATCAGTTCTTTTGATCTCATAATTTTTAAATCCAAATGATATTGGTGGGGAGAGATCCCTGTATATTTTTTAAACATCTTTCGGAAATAGGAGTAGCCAATGCAATTATCTTCTGCAAGTTTTTGAAGATCTACCTCTTGTTCAATATGTTCCCGCATGTAAAAACGAGCTTCCTGAATTAGCTTTTCAATAGGTTTTCCAGAGAAGTTTTTTTGCTTTTCCCAGGCAACTATACATCCCAGTAATTTAATTACCAGTCCGGCAGCAATGTGCTGGTTTCCTGGATCTTCGTTTCGAACCATCTCGAAAATTTTGTAATAAGTATCAATAAAATCTTCGCGCACACCGCAATGGATAACCGATTGTCCTTGCAGAATTTGATTTTCCTGTAAAAAGTGATTCGCAAACATGCCGTCAAAACCAATGTAATGTTCAAGCCAACCTTCATTTTTGGTAGGTCTGTAGCGATGCCATTCCCCTTTTCGGATAATTAGTAATGAACCGGGCTTAACCGCAAATTTTCCCCGGGCGTTTTCGAGTATCCCTGTTCCTTTTGTAATGTAGTTAATCTGATATTCATTTAGAGTGCGTCCTTTTGCCCATGAAAAGTGATATCCACTGGGATGTTCTGCAGAGGGATAGCTGATTCCTGAGGGGACTTTTGATTTTCCGGCCACATTTAAATAGAGCCCCCAATCCTTGTCTTCTTCACTTGCAGATATGTATTTGAAAAAATCTTCCATTGTTGGTCCAAAAAGTGCAAATGAAACGCCAGTTTGTGTATTGAAATTATGTAGGTGTCAATATACATTTGTGTCTCATATTATCAGAATATAACAAAAACAAAAATACCAATTAAATCAAACTAAATCCGAAAATATGCACGCGTTATTAGGAATTATTTATCATTCATTAGGTGGAGTCGCATCAGGTAGTTTTTACATGCCTTTTAACAAAGTAAAAGGCTGGGCATGGGAGAGCTTTTGGATTGTTGGCGGTTTATTCTCATGGTTAATAGTACCACCAATAGCAGCATATTTAACGATTCCAGGCTTTTTTGATATTATTTTAGCCAGTTCATCCCAGATTTTTGCTCTTACATTTACATTAGGCCTTTGTTGGGGCATTGGCGGCCTTACTTATGGTTTAGGTGTTCGTTATTTAGGCATGTCATTAGGGAATTCGGTGGTTCTTGGATTTTGTTCAGCTTTTGGCGCAATCGTTCCTTCTATATATTACAATATTAATCCAACAGCGGGGAAGGTTTCTTTTACCGATATGTTGGCCTCTTCAGGGGGACAATTAGTGTTAGTTGGAGTAGTAGTTTGTCTTGTTGGTATTGCCTTGTGTGGTTATGCAGGAATGTTGAAAGAAGGTGAGTTAAGCGAGGAGGATCAAAAAAAGAGCGTTGCAGAGTTTAGTTTGGTGAAAGGTTTAGTGATCGCTATTTTATCTGGTATCCTTAGTTCATTCTTTAATTTTGGTATTGAAGCAGGTAAAACCATGGCCGAATCGGCAGCCTTATTACCCGATTATTTATTTGAAGGTTCAAGTCACTTGTTTCAAAACAATGTATCATTTGTGGTAATTCTTTGGGGGGGACTAACAACCAATTTAATATGGACTACTATTTTAAGTTTTAAAAATAAGTCCTATAAAGATTTTGGAAATAAATCGACACCTATCCGGAATAACATCTTGTTTTCTGCACTGGCCGGAACCACATGGTTTCTCCAGTTTTTCTTTTACGGAATGGGCGAGAGTAAACTTGGGAATGGTGCAAGTTCCTGGATTCTTCATATGTCCACCATCATTCTAACCGCTAATATGTGGGGAATCTACCGAAATGAATGGAAAGGAGTAGCTCCTAAAACAAAATGGACGATAACTATTGGTATAGCCGTTATTATTGTTTCCGTGGTGATTGTTGGTTTGGGGAATGCAATGTAAATGGCATTTTTTTTAAGTTTTAGAGAATATTAATTCAGATGATTCACCTGTTTCTGTTGAATTAGAAGAAGTATTTTATTTAGAATATATACGTGTTATGGCAAATAAAGAAATGATTAAAAAGGCCTATGAGTTGGCCAAGGAGCAGTATGCTGCTTTAGGTGTTGATACTGAAGCTGTATTGAATAAAATCAATGAAATTAAAATCAGTCTTCACTGCTGGCAAACTGATGATGTGTCGGGTACTGAGAATCCTGACGGTCAACTTTCCGGAGGTATTCAGGCTACAGGTAATTATCCTGGAAAAGCACGTAATGTAACTGAAATTATGGCTGATCTGGAAAAGGTAATGTCATTGCTGCCAGGTAAGCAACGCGTAAACGTACATGCTTTATACGGTGACTTCTCTGATGGAGCTGCTGATCGTGATGCTATTGAAGTAAAGCATTTCCAAGGATGGATAGACTGGTGTAAAAAGCAAGGTATTGGTATGGACTTTAATGGTTCATTCTTCTCTCACCCTAAGGCTGATAGTGGATTTACTTTATCTTCTAAAGATGAAGAGGTACGTAAATTTTGGGTAGAACACCTTAAGCGTACACGCGAAATTGCTGCTGAAATTGGTAAACAGCTGGAAAGCCCTTGTGTATTGAATACCTGGATTCCTGATGGATCTAAAGATACCCCGGTCGACCGTAACGGAATGCGTTCACAGTTGACTAAATCTCTTGATGAAGGTTTCGCCACAGAATTTCCAAAAGAATACATGAAGGATGCTGTTGAGAGTAAAGTATTTGGTATAGGTGCTGAGTCTATGACTGTAGGTTCACACGATTATTACCTGGGATATGCTATCAAGAACAACAAAATGATTTGTTTGGATAATGGTCACTTCCATCCAACAGAGGTTGTAGGAGATAAGATTTCTTCGTGCCTTCAGTTTGTAGACGAAGTATTACTTCACGTGACACGTCCTGTTCGCTGGGATTCTGATCACGTGGTAACACTTAACGAAGAAGTACAGTTGATCGCTTCTGAAATAGTACGTAACGACTTTATCGGTCGTGTAAATGTAGGTCTTGACTTTTTTGACGCTTCTATTAATCGTATTGGTGCTTATGTAATAGGTACACGTGCAGCACAAAAAGCGTTTATGATTGCTATGTTGGAACCTACTTCTACATTAGTGAAATATGAAGAAAACGGGCAGGATTTTGAACGTTTAGCACTTCTTGAGGAGTTGAAAACAAAGCCATTTGGTGCTGTTTGGGATTACTACTGTTTACAAGAAGGTGTACCTGTTAGCGAGGATTATATCGCAGAAATACAAGCTTACGAAAAAGAAGTTTTATCTAAAAGATAAGTAGAAGGAGCTGGATGATGAAACACATTTGTTTCATCATCTGGTTCGCTTTTTTATTGAATCAAAATTACAATAGATGGATACTAAAGTAATCGCAGTTTTTGATATTGGTAAAACCAATAAAAAAATACTTCTATTCGATCGGGTGTTTAATTTGGTTTATCAATACGAAGAGAAATTTTCGACGACAGTTGACGATGATGGTTTTGAATGCGATGATATTCAATTGATTCAAAATTGGATGGTGAATACTTTAAGTGTTCTTGTTGAGGAAGGAAAGTTCGATATTCAGGCCATTAATTTCTCAACCTATGGTGCATCTCTTGCCTTTTTAAACAAAGAAGGTAAATTAGTAACGCCAATTTACAACTACCTAAAGCAAGTAAATCCTGAAATTCAGGAATCCTTATTTCAAGAATACCGCGGAATGGATGAGTTTTGCCGTCAAACGGCCAGCCCGGCTTTAGGATTGCTTTTAAATTCTGGAATTCAGGCACTTTGGTTAAAAAAAGAAAAACAAGATGTTTGGGAAAAGGTGGAGAATATACTTCATTTTCCGCAATATCTTTCTTTGGTTTTAACCGGGCAGATAACATCTGAACCAACCTCTATTGGCTGTCACACTTTTCTATGGGATTTCGATAAAATGCAATATCATCCATGGCTAAAAAAGGAAGGCTTAAAATTGCCAAAACCTGTTAATAACGATCAGGTTTATCCTGCTCTGATTAAAGGAAAAGAAATTAAAACAGGCGTTGGTATTCACGATAGCTCCGCATCCTTGGTTCCTTATCTTCACAACTCAAAAGAAGATTTTATTCTTGTTTCCACCGGAACGTGGTGCATTAGCATGAATCCATTTAACGATGAGCCTTTAACAAGCGAACAATTGAAGAACGATTGTTTGTGTTTTCTGACTCCTGAAAAGCAACAGGTGAAGTCATCCCGGTTATTTATAGGGCATTTTCATGAAGCATGCATTGCCAGGCTCAATCATCATTTTAATGCAAGTGATAAGTATTTTCAAAATATCGATTATTGCGAAGATGCAGTAAATTCCATCAATCTAAAATTCGGCAAAGCTTTATTGTTTTTCCCCGAAGGAATTGAAAAATTCAGTGAAGGACTCGAAAAAGTGGATTTATCTGTTTTCGCAGATTATGATGAGGCATACTCTCGCTTGGTAATGGAATTAACCCGTTTGTGTGTTCGTTCTATAGAACTTGTTATTCCGAAAAGGGATACAACAAAAACGATTTACGTATCAGGAGGTTTTTCGCGAAATAAAATCTTTGTAAGTCTTCTTACCAATTACTTTACGGACAAAAAAGTTCGTACTTCTGAAATTGATAATGCAAGTGCGCTTGGAGCGGCCCTGGTAATTGCCGGAAATTTAGAGGGTTTTACAACCAATAAAATTGAATTAGAGTCAAAACAAAACATAACAATCTCAAAATAAACAAAAATGAATACTTGCAGACGAATTTACCTGCCACCTTTAAGTTTGGTAGGTCCAAATGCTTTACTGGAATTAAAAGATGAACTGGCCGCCAGAGGTTTTACAAAAGCTTTATTTGTAACAGATGAGGTTTTGGTGAAGATTGGTGTGGCAGAAAAAGTGGAAGATGTACTAAAAGGAGCTGGCCTGGATTATGTGACTTATAGTAGTGTAAAGCAAAATCCAAATACCGAAAACGTAAAGGAAGGTTTAGCTATTTTAACAGAAAATAAATGTGATTGTATCATAACCTTGGGCGGTGGTTCTCCTCAGGATTGTGGTAAAGCTGTTGGTGTTTTAGCAACCAATGGAGGTTCTATTGAAGATTATGAAGGAATTCATGTTTCAAAAAAGAAATCTTTACCAATAATCGCAATCAATACAACTGCCGGTACTGCAAGTGAAATTACGATCAACTATGTGATCACTGACGAAAAGCGTAAAGTAAAAATGGTGATGGTTGATAAAAACTGTTTGGTGGATATTGCAGTTAACGATAGTATGTTAATGTTGAATAAACCTGCCTCTTTAACAGCTGCAACAGGAATGGATGCCTTAACTCACGCCATTGAAGCTTACGTAACTGCGGGTGCTTTTGAATGGTCGGATACGCTTGCACTAAAGTCGATAGAGCTAATCGGCAGTAGTTTAAGAGATGCAGTAAAAGATGGACAGAACATCGAAGCAAGAACTAAAATGGCTTGGGGACAATTCATTGCTGGACAAGCATTTTCAAATTGTGGATTAGGCTATGTACACTCAATGGCTCACCAGTTGGGTGGAATGTACGATTTGCCTCATGGTGTTTGTAATGCAATTCTTTTGCCTTATGTAGAAGAATTTAATGCTGAGGTGTGTGGCGAAAAATTGGGTAAGGTAGCAGAAGCCTTGGGTGCTGATGCAACAGGCATGTCGGTAGATGAAAAGAAAAAAGCGGCTATTGCTGCTATTAAAAAATTGTCAAAAGATGTTGGTATTCCTGCAGGATTAAAAGAATTGAATGTTGATCCGAAGGACTTTGAAGCGATGGCGAAAAATGCGATGGCTGATGTTTGTACTGGAGGTAACCCAAGAGAAGTTTCCTTGGAAGAGACCATTAAGATTTACGAAGCAGCATACTAAAAAGAAATTATTTAAATCTTGTGTCTCGATACTTGTGTCTTGATACTAACATAAAAAATGATGAAAAATTTTAATCCGAATTTATTACATCCAAAAACTCAGTTAACACAAGTTATTGGTAAAATTTACAGAGATGGAATGACCACCACATCAGGAGGGAATATCTCTATCATGGATGAAAATGGCGACATGTGGGTAACCCCATCGGCTATTGATAAAGGCAAATTGACCGAAGATGATATTATTTGTGTAAAAAAGGATGGATCGATTGTTGGCAAGCACAAACCTTCGTCGGAATATCCTTTTCACAAAGCAATATATGATGCTCGTCCTGAAATAAAAGCAGTAATTCACGCGCATCCGCCGGCATTGGTTTCTTTCAGTATTGTTCGCGAAGTACCAAATACCAATATTATTCCTCAGGCTAAAAAAGTATGTGGAAAAATAGGTTATGCAGAATATGAATTGCCAGGTAGTGAGGCTTTGGGAGCAGTAATTGCAAAACAATTTATTGGCAGCGATTACATGGCCGTAATCATGGAAAATCACGGTACTGTTTTGGGTGGTACAGATATGCTGGATGCTTATACTCGTTTTGAAACATTGGAGTTCTGCTGTCAAACCATCATTAACGCCAAAGGAATTGGTAATCCAACTTACTTAACCGATGAGCAAATTAAAGCCTACGAAGCTCAAATGCCCGAAGTTAAAGACTGCAATACCAATGTGGTAAATACAACCATCGAAAAAGCGCTTCGATCGGAGATTGTTGAATTTGTTCACCGTGCTTGTCGTCAAAATTTAATGATCAGCTCTTTTGGAACAATCTCGATGCGTGCCGAAGGAAACGATTTTTTGATTACTCCAACAGGAACAGCCCGATGGGATCTTAAAACTGAGGACATTGTTCAAATTAAAGATGGTAAACCGGAGGAAGGCAAAACACCAAGCCGTTCAACCAAGTTGCATCAGATGATTTATGAGCAAAATCCAAATGTGAATACAATCATTATTACTCAGTCTCCCTATTTAATGGCTTACGGTACAACAGGCGTTAAATTTGATGTAAGAACGATACCGGAAAGCTGGATTTTCTTACAGGATGTACCTTGCCTGCCAATTGAAACTCAATTTCAAGGGAATACTACAATTCCCGAAATGATTTGCGATACAGTTCCTGCTGTTTTGGTTGCAAACAACTCATTTTTGGTAACTGGTGGCTCTATGATGCAGGCATTTGACCGTCTGGAAGTAGCTGAGTTTAGTGCTAAATCTTTGGTGATTGGTGCTCCGTTAGGAAAAATGGTTCCTATTAATGATGAGCAGGTTGAAGATTTGAGAAAGAAATTTTTAAGTTAATTTGAATCAGTATTATAAAGCAAAAAAGATGAACTCAACGGTTCATCTTTTTTATTTTATTAAAATGAATTAAGATTTTTCAACTCTCGTGTTGCTTTGATGAATATTCTTTAGGTGATACACCATAATAAGCTTTAAAGGATTTTGAAAAATGTGATAAATTGGAATACCCGATCGCATAACCTATTTCTCCGATGTTAATTTTACTTGTTGTAAGCAGATAGGCTGCCTGTTTCATCCGAATGTTTTTGATGAAATCACGGGCCGACTGATTGGTCAGCTCTTTTAATTTTCGATGCATATGTACTCTGCTGATTCCAACACCATCGGCCAGCATTTCAACATTTAGCTCACTGTTAGAGATGTTATCTTTAATAATTGCCATTACTTTTTGCATCAATATTTCGTCGTGCGATTTTATTTCTATATTTTCTATTTCATGTTCTTTCTTAGTCTGTAATTTGCTGTATATCTTTTTCCTGTTTTCTAAAATATTAGAAATCATTTTAAGGATAAATTCACTTTTGAAAGGTTTTACCAAATACATGTCGGCACCCGTTTCAATGCCCTCTGTTTCATTTTCTTCCTTAGAAAGTGCCGTAAGTAAAATAACAGGAATATGGTTGGTTAGAATATTTGTTTTTATTTTTTTGCACAAAGTGATACCATCCATTTCCGGCATCATAATATCACTAATAATCAGATCTGGTTTTTCGTCCAATAAAATTTCATGAGCTTTTTTACCATTTTCACACGCCACTACTTTATAATAGGCAGATAATTCATTGTACAGATAGTTTCTGATGTCAACTTCATCATCAACAATCATAATCTTGTAATTGGTTTTGCGTTTTACGCTTTTATCAACAGGAGTTTGGATGTTCTCTTTTGATACCTGCGAAATATATTTATGTGACGGAGCCTGAAAAGCTGTTTTTTCTGTGATAAGATCTTTTGGGGAAAGATGCTCATTTCCAAGAGGAAGTGTAATGATGAATCGGCTTCCGGTTTGGTCATTACGGTTTTCGGCCAAAAGTTTGCCTTTGTGTAAGCTAACCAATGAACGGGAAAGATGCAAACCAATGCCTGTACCTGTTGATTGTTTCGTATCCGGCGAATAAACTTGGTAAAAGCGATCAAAAATTCGCTCAATTTCACTTTCCTTAATTCCAACACCTGTATCGCTGACAGTTATTTTTACCTGTTCATGTTGATGATTTCCTTTTCCAATGGTTTCTTTTGTGATACTTAATTCTATTTCACCTCCTGAAAGTGTAAATTTAAAAGCATTTGATAATAGGTTGAAAATAACCTTTTCAAAATTCAGAGGATCTATCCATACCTCAATATCCGGATCGCTGGTAGTTATACTGAAAGATATGTTTTTATCGTTGGCTAACAGTTCGAAAGATTGAGCTATCTCCTTAATAAAGCTGTAGATGTTTGTTTGTTGAAATTTTATAAGGATCTGTCCTTTGTCAATTCGTCTCACATCCATCATTTGGCTAACCAAACGGTATATTCTATTGGCATTTTGCTGCATAATAAAGAACAGCCTCGAGTTTTTCTCACCAAAATCTTGTTTGATTAATTTTTCTAAGGGATCTAATATTAACGATAAAGGGGTTTTAATTTCGTGTGATATATTGATGAAAAACTGCATTTTCATTTCATTCACCTTTTCGGCGTGCACGCGTTTCACCTTCTCCATGTATAACAGAAATATTCCATAAATAAAAGTGCCGGTTAATAGTATCCATAAAATTTTTGCCCAAAGCATTTTATACCAGGGGGGGTAGATAATAATGGTAAGTTTTCTTGGTGTTGAGAGGTTCTCTTTATCAACGGCACGCACCCAAAAGGTATAGATTCCATGATTTAAATTGGTGTAGGTAGCCCTTTTATTGGTCGAGTTTGTTACGTTCCAGCTTAAATCAAAACCTTCCATTATATATTCGTAAGAAACGGCTGTTTGATTCGCAAAATCGGCTGAAGTAAATTCAATTGAAAATACATTATCCTGTTCGCGAAGCCTGATTGTATCTGCAAGAACTATTGATTTATCCAAAATTACATGCTTACCCGATTTATCACCAATTTTCACTGGTTTGTCGAAACTTAAAAATTCTGTAAGAATAACATCTCTCACTTCTCTGACGATAGTTGCATAATCTTTGCAGATTTGTGTAATTCCATTTATACCACCAAAAAAAAGTTCTTGTTTATCTGATTTAAAGGCTGCATTTCTTGAGAATTCATTTGCCTGAATACCATCGTAGGAATAATAGTTGGTAAAAGACTCATCTTTTGGATTGAATCTGGACAATCCGTTATGTGTTCCAATCCATAGTTGGTTGTATTCATCTTCAACTATTGAACAGACCACATTGTTGCATAAACCATCGTTGGTATCATAGAAGCTGGAGCTATCACCGTTTATTTTCACCAATCCTTCGTAGGTACCAACCCATATGTTATTTTCACTATCGGAAATAATACAGTCGACGGTGTTATTTTTTAGCAGTCCGTTTTCTTTCGAATACTGAGTTAGTGATTTTGTTTTTAGGTTAACATGAAAGAGTCCAACGTAGGTGCCGATCCATAAATTTTGAGCTTTATCAATGTAAACGCAAAGAATCCATTTAGGAATTTTTTCATTCAGCGATTTGGGAATGTCTAGTCCGTCGTAGTACAATTCTTTTTGAGTGTCAAATCTACATATTCCATCATCTAAGGTTCCTATAATCAGTTGGTTCTGGTTGTTTTTTGTGATTGATGTGATTTTATTATAAGTTTTACCTGAAGTGTTGTTCTTTTTAGTAGTAAAGGTCTTAAAGTTTCCGTTTTTCTTATCATATCTGATAAGACCATTAATATATCTGCCTAACCATAGATAGTCGTTTGTATCATTATACAGAGTAAGAATATTCTCTCCAACAAAAATTCCACTTTCATTTTTTAAAGGGATGTGTTTAACTTTTTTAGTTGATCGGTTCAAATAATACAGGCCGTCTCCATCTGTTGCAATCCAAAGTTCTTTTTCATTTCCGTCAATTGCCGTTATACAGCTTGATCCGATACTATTTTGATCAAAGGCTTTGTATCCATAAGTCTTAAATGTTTCCTGCGATTCGGGTAGTAAGTAAATGCCTTTTTGAAAAATACCCAACCAAATATTACCCGTTTTATCTTCAATAATAGAATGAATTTTACTCTTTAAAAAATCGAAAGAGGCATTCACAGTGGTATAGTTTTCCAATAGGTTTGATTCTTTGTTCAATAGCTTTAAGCCAAAACCATCTGTTCCTACCCACAGCCGATTTTTTGAATCAAAAAGAATATCTTTTACCGGAAGATTATCTTCATTTTGGTTTGCACAGTTGATTGGTTTTACAACTCCGGTTTGTTTATCTAACTGAGCTAATCCACCGTTTAAAAACCCTATATATATAATGTCCTGATCTCCTTCACAGATACATGAAATTTCTTTATTCAAGAAGAATGTTTGATTGTTTTTGGATAAGGTGAAATTCTTAATTTCCTTCGTGTCCGGATCAAAAGAATTTAAACTCTGGTTGGAAGCGATCCATAATGTTCCTTCTTTGTCTTCAAAAATATCTATCAGACTATGTTTGCCCAATTGTTCATTTAGCTTTTCACAATAATCTGGTTTTAGGGTGTTTTTATCGATTCGAATCAATCCATGCCCTGTTGTTGCCAACCAAATGTCACCATTTGATGATGTTATCATACAGGATATAAACAGATGATCTTTTTGATGAGACAGAGCTAATTCTATTTCATGGAAAGATTCTGTTTCATGATTGTATATTTGCAATCCATTTATTTGAGCAACCCATAAATTTCCCTTTTTATCTTCAGTTAATGCGGTTACAAAATTGTTTTTTAATGTATTGCTAAGATTTATATTGTTTGCGTAGGACTTAAATTTGATTCCATCAAATCGATTTAATCCATCTTCGGTAGCGACCCATAAAAAATTTAAATGATCTTGGTAAACCTGATTAATTAAACTATTGGATAATCCTTCGTTATAGTCGAATAATTTTTTTTTTTGAGAAAAAGCGGATATTGAGAATAAGAGAAGAAGAAGTGTGATATATTGTTTTGAGCGCATAGTTTTGTCAGTTTTCATTAATGGTGTCTAAAAATATTAAAAAATACTCAAGAGTGTGAAAATTACAAGCCTTAATTTAAGCTTAACAGCACAATGTAACCAATAGGAAAGATAATGTAACAAATATGTAATTCGCAGTAACTAACAGAAAATAGTTGGTAACAAGAGTGTTTTAGTTCAAGAAGAGACTATACGTATCTTGTAGTCCAAAGAAATTAACACTTGTAATACTGAATACCATATTACTATGGCTGAGGTAAAAAAGTGAGTTTGATAAAAATGAAGAATCTGATTTGTTAACCCTAATATGTTTTTAGCCATTGCGATGAATATATTTTATAATTCAAAAATTAGTAAAAATGCACAATAAATATTTCTTGATCATATTTTTGTATTTAATGACTTTGGGTAATTGGGCTTCAGGTCAAAATAAATTGGATGGTTCTGGGTTGTGGTTTACAAATATGGAAACGAATGAAAGTGGACGGTATGCTTGCCCTTCTATTATTTATATACCACAATTATCTCCAACCTTTACTATCATTCATAAAGAACTCAAAAACGGTCTTCATAAATTGTATAATAAGGAGGTGAAGGAAGTAAGCCAATTGAATTCAAATGGTTTATGTGTTGGTACATCTTGCCAAAAAGATTTATCATCTTACTTTAAGAACGAAGAGTTGAGTGTATTAGGGAATGACGGTTATATCATAAGAACAGTAGGCAATAATGTTACCATTATTATTGCCAATACAGATTTAGGAGCATTATATGGTACCTATCATTATTTAAGATACTTACAAACTGATAATGCACATAAAGCAAATTTCGACATTGTTGAAATACCGTCATACCAAAGAAGAATTCTGAATCATTGGGATAATTTAGACGGCACGGTTGAAAGAGGATACGCTGGTCATTCAATTTGGCAATGGGAAGATCTTCCAGAAAAGATCAGTCCAAGATATGTGGAATATGCTAAGGCAAATGCATCAATAGGTATTAATGGAACTGTATTAAATAACGTTAATGCCAAACCCGATATTCTAAAACTGGAATATCTGGAAAAAGTAAAAGTGTTAGCAAATACTTTTCGCCCATACGGAATCAAAGTTTATTTGTCGATTAATTTTTCCTCACCAAGTGCATTAGGTGGATTAGAGAATTCTGATCCTTTAAAAGAAGAAGTACAGAATTGGTGGAAGGAGAAGGCCAATGAGATCTATTCATTAATTCCTGATTTTGGCGGTTTTTTAGTGAAAGCTAATTCTGAAGGACTGCCCGGACCTCAGGATTTTGGAAGAACACATGCTGACGGTGCCAATATGCTTGCCGACGCTTTAAAACCACATGGAGGCATTGTGATGTGGAGAGCCTTTGTTTACAATTCCAACGGAAACGATCGCGCTAAACAAGCTTATGATGAATTTAAACCTCTGGATGGGAAATTTCGCAAAAATGTAATACTTCAAGTGAAAAACGGCCCTGTTGACTTTCAGCCCAGAGAGCCATTCAGTCCTTTGTTTGGTGCATTGCACCAAACTTCCCTGATGCCAGAATTACAGATAACACAAGAATATTTGGGTTTTTCGGACCACTTGGTTTATTTAGGAACACTGTTTAAGGAGTTTTTAAACTCAGACACCTACACAAATGGAAGAAACTCTACAGTATCCAGGATTACCGACGGATCTGTTTACGATGACTCGATAACAGCTATTGCCGGGGTTGCTAATATAGGTTTAGACAGTAATTGGTGCGGACATCATTTTGCTCAGGCCAATTGGTATGCTTTTGGTCGTTTGGCCTGGAATCATCAATTATCTGCCAGGAAAATTGCAACGGAGTGGTTAATGCAAACCTTTTCACACGATCCGGATTTTCTGAATCAAATGTCAGGTGTAATGATGGAATCCAGAGAAGCCGTTGTAAATTATATGACACCACTGGGATTACATCATTTAATGGGGTGGGGCCATCATTATGGTCCAGAACCCTGGTGCGAGATTTCCGGAGCAAGACCAGACTGGTTGCCAACTTATTACCATAAGGCAGATAGCATTGGTATTGGATTTAACCGATCATCAAGCGGAAGTAATGCAGTCAGTCAGTATGCAGAACCTTTGTTTTCAGTTTATAACGATCCTGGACTTTGCCCGGAAGAACTTTTGCTGTGGTTTCATCATTTGCCATGGAATTATGAATTGATTAATGGCAGGGATTTATGGACAGAATTGTGTTACAGATACAGCATGGGTGTTGAACAGGTAAAATATTTTCAATGCACCTGGAATTCTCTTCAATCAAAAGTGGATAAAAATAGATTTAATGATGTGCAAAATAAATTGGCAATACAATTAAAGGAAGCTATATGGTGGAGGGATGCGTGTTTGCTTTATTTTCAAACTTTTTCCCACAGACCAATTCCTTCTCAACTGGATCAACCAAAATATAAATTGGAAGATCTTAAGAAACTTAAATTTTTAAAGACTCACCATAATTAATGATTACTAACTACTAAATTGTTTTATTAATCAATTTCTAAATTTATGAAAAAATGTTATCAAAAAAGAAGAGTGATTGCTATTATGCTGTTTCTCTTTCTAACAGTACATTTTGGAGCAATAGCGCAAAGCTTTTCGCTTCAGGGAACAGTTAAAGATGTAAAGGGAATCCCTTTACCAGGTGTTAGTATTTCCATAGTTGGAACTACTCAAGGAACCATCACAGATATAGATGGAAAATATTCTTTGGAAGTGTCTGGAGATTCACAGTTGAAATTTCAGTTCATTGGATTTTTAGCTGAGATTGTGAGTATTAATAATCAAACGACAATTGATGTTACTTTAAAAGAGGATGTTGTGGGCCTTAGTGAAGTAGTAGTTGTTGGTTATGGTACCCAACGTAAAGAAGCTGTAACGGGTTCCGTTGCTAATATTAAAGGTGAAGTGATGCGGGAGGTGCCATCTGCAAATATTTCGCAAGCTTTACAGGGACGTATAGCGGGTGTGAATATGCAGCAAACCTCAAGTAAACCCGGTGCACTAATGCAAATTCGTATTCGCGGGTCACGATCGCTATCAGCCAATAATGACCCCTTGGTGGTACTTGATGGAATGCCATTTTCGGGATCTATAAGCGATATCAACCCTACTGATATTAAGACTATTGATATTCTAAAGGATGCTTCTGCAACAGCTATTTATGGTTCGCGTGGTGCAAATGGTGTTATAATGGTAACCACTAAAACAGGGAAAAAAGGAAAAAGCGCTCTGGTCACCTATAATGGTTATCAAGGTATAAATACTGTTTTTTCTGACTACCCAATGATGGAGGGATCCAAATTTGTTGAATTACGTAAATTAGCCAATAAGTATACAAATGGAGTGGATGAAGCCGATGATGTAAATACAAATTGGCAGGATTTGTGGTATCGAACCGCTAATGTAACCAATCATAATATTGCAGTTACAGGTGGTACTGAAAAAGGAAGCTATAGCTTTAGTACTGGATTCTACAAAGAAGAAGCTGTAACTCCAGGAACGGATTTTAGCCGATTAACTTTGCATGGTTCTATTGATCAGGAAATAGGTAATTATTTCCGTATAGGTTTTAGCACAAATAATAATTATACCAATAGTAACAATGGAATGGGTATGTATGGTGTTTTAAGCATGTCTCCCATCGCGGACCCTTATGATGCTGATGGTAATTGGAAAAGAACCATAAAGATGCCATTAGATGAAAACTGGAATCAGACAAAAGATATTGTAAATGCTTTAGGCGATAGATACATTGATAAAAAGAAGGCATTTGCTTCTTATAACACCTTGTTTGGTGAAGTGAAAATACCTGGTATAGAAGGCTTAAAGTATAGAATTAGTCTTGCTGGTAATTTACGCACGACCAACGATGGAAATTATACCGGAGAAGGTGTAGGTAGTTCTAATGCAACCACTGTTTCTACAGCCGGCATTAGTAACTCACGAAATACTAATTGGGTAGTTCAAAATCTTTTAACCTACGACCGTAGGTTCGGTAAACATTCTATTAATGTTGTAGGTTTGTATTCTGTGGAGGAAACGTTGTATAATAGCTCTAATGTTTCTGCTAAGGATATTCCAGCAGATGCTTTTCAATTTTATAATCTGGGCCGTGCTGCAGGAGAAATTACTGTTAATCCGGAGTATCAGAATTATGAAAAAAGTGGATTGATGTCTTATATGGGACGTGCAATGTACGCCTATGATAATCGATATATGATTAGTGCTACAATACGTTCCGATGCTTCTTCAAGGTTGGCAGAAGGACATAAGTGGCATACATACCCTGCTTTGTCAGTAGGTTGGAATATTGCAAATGAATCCTTTATGTCTGATATCACCGCTGTAAATGCATTAAAACTTCGGGTTGGTTTTGGACAAACTTCAAATCAATCTGTAAAACCATATGCTACACTAGGTGTTTTAAAAACCAGACCCTATAATTATGGGACTACCTATTCTACTGGAACTTATGTAACAGAATTACCTAACAATGATTTAGGATGGGAATTTTCTAAAACCTGGAATTATGGCTTGGATTTTGCGCTTTTGAATCACCGATTGACTGGTGCTGTTGAGTACTATATTACGAAAACGGAAGATGTTCTGTTAGGTGTTGGCTTACCTCCTACATCAGGAGTTTCAAGTGTAACTCAAAATATTGGGACAACAGAAAATAAAGGATTGGAGTTTTCTCTTAACGGTGTGATTCTGGATGATGTAAACGGTTGGACATGGGATGTTGGTGTTAATTTTTATTCCAATAAAAATAAATTAACCTCTCTGGCTTCGGGACAGACTAGAGATGAAGGAAACTGGTGGTTTGTTGGACATCCAATAAATGTTGTTTATGATTATAAAAGAATAGGAATTTGGCAGGAAGGTGATGCAAACCTTCAAGACTACGAAGAAGGTGGAAATGTAGGTATGATAAAGGTTCAGTATTATGGTGATTACGATGAAAATGGTATACCTACAAGAAAAATTGGACCAGAAGATTTACAGGTAATGGACCTTGAACCTGATTTTCAGGGTGGTTTTAATACTCGCGTTGCATATAAAGGGTTTGATTTTAGTTTGGTTGGAGCTTTTCAACATGGCGGGACTCTCATCAGTACATTATACTCGTCAGGAGGTTACCTTAATATGTTAACCGGACGTAGGGGTAATGTAGATGTTGATTATTGGACGCCTGATAATACTGGCGCCAAATATCCTCTTCCAGGAGGTAGTCAGTCGGGTGATAATCCTAAATACGGCAGTACATTAGGTTATTTTGATGCATCTTATGTAAAAATACGTTCTCTATCTCTTGGTTACAATTTCAGCCAAAAAATTATTGAGGCTGCTGGTTTTGATAAATTAAGACTTTATGCTACTGTACAGAATCCATTTGTGTTATTCTCGCCTTATACTAGAGAAACCGGTTTAGATCCGGAAACCAACTCTTACGGAAATGAAAATGCAGCAGTTGCCTATTCTGATAACATGAAACGTATACTTACTCAGGGATATAACACTCCTTCAGTTCGTAAATACGTGATCGGCATCGAATTAACATTTTAAAAATTAAAAAATTATGAAATTTAATTATATAAAACCTCTTATAGGAACAATGTTGATGGCCATGTTCTTTATAGCATGTAACGATGTATTAGAGGAACAACCACGTAGTAAGTATACTCCTGAATACTTTAAAACCGAGAAAGGTGTTTTGGGAGGAATAACCTCTCAGTATGCACACCTGCGGTATATTTATGGTAACGCATACTATTTCAATTCTTGCCTGACAGGAACCGATGAAGTTACATATGCGCAAAGTGCGGATGGAAACTTTAAGGATATGGATATGTCAGGTGTAGGGTCGATTACTGCAACAGGTGCTAATACTAATGTTTTATGGGGAAATGCGTTTTCTAATATAAACACAGCAAGTGGTATTATAGAGAATGCTGAGATTATTGGCATTTCAGATGAAATTATTGCTGAGGCTAGGTTCTTCCGTGCATTTGATTATTTTTTACTGGTACAAACTTTTGGTGGAGTTCCTTTGGATTTAGGTGCTGGAGAGCTAAAGTTTAACACTAGTGCCTCAAGAACTTCTGTGCGAAACACAGTTCCTGAAGTTTATACCAAAGCTATTTTTCCTGACTTGTTAACTGCCATAGAAGATTTGCCGGCAACAGGTCGGGTAACTGGAGCTGCGACTAAAACTGCTGCTCGCATATGTTTGTCTAAAGCCTATTTAACTTATGGATGGTGGTTACAAAACCCAAACAATATTCCGACTTATCCTGCAAGTGACAGAATTGACCCTAGTGGGCATGATGCTTCATGGTATTTTCAACAAGCTTATAATGTGGCAACAGACGGGATTGCTGATCCAGGACCTTTTGGTTTAATGCCAACATTTTATGATCTGAATGTGGGTAAAAATGACCGTAATAAAGAATGTGTGTTATATGCTGATCATACCGAGGACAGCGAATTTTATAATGGATCCAGCCTTACTTATGCTGGTGGCGGTGATGCAGATAATTTTGCTGTTTGGATGTTGACCTGGAATTATACAGTGCTTCGAAGTGATGGTGTAAGTTCTGTTCAGCGAGAAGCAGAACAACACTTGGGTAGACCATGGACACGTATGGCTCCCACTATCGGTGCTGTTAAAAATACCTTTGCCGATAAAACGAATGATTCGCGTTACGATGCAACATTTACTACTGTATGGCGTGGTAACTGGCCAAAGGGTGGAGTCGCTGCAACATCTTTAATTAATGCGAATGGTATGTCGATTGTACCTGGTGATGCAGTATTAACAATTTTGAACGAGGACGATCCAGCTCTGGTTTGGGGAACTGACGCAGCTACAGGTGGTAATGTTGGCGCCGGCACATTACCTGGAAGGTCAGATTTTGTTATGAATCCAAGTGGTATAAGTAGATATAAGTATCCGGGATTTTGGAAGCTTGGTGTTTATCGTACTGACAATGGGACTTCTTTGGGGCAACCTAATGCAGCATCAACTCGTCCATTCAATATATATAAATTCTCGGAGTTGTATTTTATCGCAGCCGAAGCAGCTGTAAAGGGTGCAACAGGAAGTAAAAGTGCCAGAGAATTGATTAATGTTATCCGTGCTCGTGCAGGAAAGTGGAGCTTTGATAATAATGGGAATGTGGCTAAAGATGTTGATAACAGCGCTACTATGATTGCTGCCACTCCAACTACTTTAGACATTAACTATATTTTAGCTGAACGTTCACGGGAATATTTTGGTGAAGGGTATCGTTGGTTCGATTTGGTACGTACACAGAAATGGGCGGAAATCGCCGGCAGTTATGAAATTTGCGGATCCGGAGTTACAGATCACACACCTAAAACCATAACACGGACTATAACACCTGATTTTTATCTTCGACCTATTCCACAAGGCCAGCTTGATGGTATGGAAATGAGCGAGGCTGAAAAAGCAGCTTATCAGAATCCAGGATATTATGAGTAAAAATGGATATTAATAATTGATAAACCGCATTTTCGTAAATTGGAGTTGCTAACATCAATTCCTTTTGAAAAGAAAGTAGGTTTGATATGTTTATTTAGTAAGCAATAGTAAGAATAAACTGTCCGTAGGTCCAACTTGCGGACAGTTTTAAAATTAAAAGAGTTTTACGGAATTGAAATGTAATATTACAGAAGTATCCGATATTTTTGAATTGAGACAATTGATTGCGTATTTCTAAACATTTAAGTTTTTCAAAATTAAGAAGGCTGATTTATAGGTGAAATTTTTTTAAAATTACAGATGCTGACTTTTTTTATAACAATTAGGTTGGTTATCGAAAGTTTCATCTGTTTATAATTTTTATTTTACGGCCATGGAACTTACCATATAATCATCTTCCTGTTTGTAGAAAGCTTTATACATGGACGTTTCATCTGCTTGTTAACAGGGATTTAATTCCCTGATGCCTGGGGTAATGTGTTTCAGTTTAATGATAAAAACAAATAAAATCAATATGATAAGATTTATTGTGTTAGAGTTGATTGTCTTGTTCAGTATAATCTCTTGTAAAAATGGTACAGGTAAGGAATTAAGTGAGAATAAATTTGTGTCTTTTTCAGTAAATGAGAACAATTTCCCGATAGTAAAATCTCAACAAGGCACTTCCATATATATTGATGATAAAGACTATTCAGGTGTAATTAAAGTCGCTGAATTATTTCAAAAAGACATCGAAAAAGTAACAGGAGTAACTAGTCCTTTGCATATTGGAAAAAATCCTCAGGGTACTGTTATCATTATAGGAACAATTGGAAAAAGTCAATTGATAGACGGATTAATTAAGTCTGGTAAGTTAATTGTAGATGATGTAAAGGGGAAATGGGATAATAGTTTAATTGAAGTAATTGAGAATCCTTTACCAAACGTTGATAGAGCTTTAGTGATTGCCGGGAGCGATAAAAGAGGCACAATTTACGGCATGTTCGATATTAGCCGTAAAATGGGAGTTTCTCCTTGGTATTTTTGGGCTGATGTTCCTGTAAAAAAGCACTCCGAGGTATTTATTAAAGCAGGCAGATATAATTTGGGTGAGCCAAAAGTTAAATATCGCGGTATTTTTTTAAACGATGAGGAACCAGCTTTAGGACGATGGGCGGTTGAGAATTACGGCGGATTCAATCATCAAATGTATGAGCATGTTTTCGAATTGATTTTACGCTTAAAAGGCAACTTCTTGTGGCCTGCTATGTGGTGGGCAAGTTTTAATAGCGATGATCCGCTAAATGCTCAGCTGGCAGATGAATTTGGAATTGTAATGAGCACATCACATCATGAACCATTGATGAGAGCTCATGCAGAATGGAAACCATACGGTGGAAAAGCATGGAATTATAAGAGCAACAAAAGCCAATTGGATGCTTTCTGGAAAGAGGGGATTGAACGAATGGGTAATAAGGAAAGTGTTATTACTCTTGCTATGAGAGGAGATGGCGATGAAGCCATGGAAGAAGGAACCAACATCGAACTACTGGAAGATATTGTTGCCAATCAACGAAAAATTATAGAAGAGGTGACTCAGAAGCCAGCTAATGAAACACCGCAGGTTTGGGCTTTATACAAAGAAGTTCAGGAATATTACGACAAAGGTATGAAAGTACCTGATGATGTTACACTATTGTTTTGTGATGACAACTGGGGAAATGTTAGGGTATTGCCGGAACCAGAAGCGGCTGAACGTTCGGGAGGTTACGGTATGTATTATCATTTTGATTATGTGGGAGGTCCGCGTAATTACAAGTGGCTCAATACAAATCCATTACCGCGGGTTTGGGAACAATTAAGATTAACGTATGAACACGGGGTTGATCGTATTTGGATTGTGAATGTCGGCGACTTGAAACCAATGGAGTTACCTATTTCATTTTTCTTCGACTATGCATGGAATCCTGAGTCGGTTACAGTAAATGAATTATCAGAATATACAACGAATTGGGCATCAGAACAATTATCTGGAAAATATGCAAAAGAAATCGCTGAACTGCTGGATTTATATACAAAATATAACAGGCGTCGCACACCTGAATTATTGGACAATCATACCTATAGTTTGATTCATTACCGGGAATTTGAAAAAGTAGTTGAGGATTACAATCGTTTAGCACAAAGAGCTAAGAGTCTTTATGATATCATAGATGAGGATCAAAAAGATGCCTTTTATCAATTGGTTTATTTTCCAGTAACTATTTGTGCTAATCTGAATGAAATGTATTTGTATGTGGCTAAAAATAAGCAGTATGCTAAAGAAAATAGAGCTGCGACTAACTTGATGGCTGATAAAGTAGTTGAACTTTTTAAACGTGATTCATTGCTTACTCTTGAGTTTCATACTGAATTAGCTGATGGTAAGTGGAATCATATGATGGCACAGCAGCATATTGGTTATACTTATTGGAATCAGCCGGACAGTAATACGATGCCTCAGGTAACCTATTTGAAAGTGCCGGAAGTAGGACAGCTTTGTATAAAGATTGAAGGGAAAGATAAAATTTGGACAAGGCATGATTCTACCGCGAATCTTTCAAATTTCGATAATATCAATCAGCAGGAATTTTATTTTGAGATTTTCAACACCGGAAAAAGAGCAATAGATTATAAAGTTGAAGCCCCTGAGTGGTTAAAAATCAGTGGAGTTGAAAATAATCTAAAAGAGGAAGATCGGCATTTTGTTTCTGTTAACTGGGATCAACTTCCTGTCGGCAATTCAGCAGGAACAATTTTTGTGTCTGGTAATGGTCAGGTGATTGAACTAGGTGTTATTGCAGATAAAATTGATCTGAATAAAAAGAAGTTACAAGGATTTATTGAGAACAACGGAGTGGTAAGCATTGAAGCTGTAGACTTTAATTCAAGCAGTACCAGTCAGGGATTTGATTGGGAAGTGATAAATGGTTTGGGGAACACAAAAGGAGGTGTAACATCATTGCCGGTAAATAAAGGTTATCAGGAGTTTAGTAAGGACAATTCACATTTGGAATATACATTCACATTGCTTAATAAACCTAAAAATGATTCCATTACTCTTTTTATGTGTTTGGCACCAACGCAGGATTTTAAGAATAAAGACGGATTAAAATATGCGGTATCTGTAGATGATGAAGAACCTCAGATTATTAACCTGCATGAAGGTTGTATAGGTAAGGATTGGAATTACGCAGAATGGTGGTGTACAGCGGTATCCGATAATAAATTAGTAAGAAAGTCAAAGCACAAACTGAATAATACAGAAACCCATACTGTAAGATATTGGTTGATTGATCCGGGAATTGTGCTTCAAAAATTGATGATTGATAATGGTGGACTCAAACCATCTTATTTGGGACCTCCGGAGTGTAAAATGTACAAGTAAAATTCAGAAATAAAAGTGATTATGGAAACTACAGGAAATAAATTTATTCTTCTTTTATCATTTATATCTTTATTTTTTTTCTTAAAACAAGAAAGAGTATTGGCTCAGCCTTCGGGAGGACCATATGGTCCAATACATAAAAGCTATGATTTACCAAATGTTGATGGTACCATCTATTATGTATCTCCGGATGGGAGTAAGGATGCAAAAGGTCTTAAGCTATCGGAGCCAACCAATATTGAATCGGCTGTTGAAAGGGTGAAAACGGGTGATGTCATTGTTTTGAGAGGCGGAATTTACCGTACAGGCAATTTGACCTTGAATCAGGGAATAACAATGCAGCCCTATAAAGATGAACAAGCTGTAATAAAAGGGACATTAGTTGCAACTGAATGGGAAAAATTAAAAAATGGGTTGTGGCGTACTTCATGGTCACATTTATTTCCATCCAAACCTCAGGATTGGTGGGTAAAGGATGTGTACGGAAAAATAACTCCCTTACATCGGTTTAATGATGATTTGGTTTTTGTTGATGGACGTTTTCTGCAGTCAGTAGGTTGGGAAGGAGAAGTTAATGAAGACACATATTTTATTAATTACGAAACCCAACAAGTTTATATTGGTACCGATCCAACAAATAAAGAGGTGGAAATTACTGCTTTTGCAACCGGATTGGTTCGAACAATAAAGGATGTGCATGGCAAAGTATCTGATGGGATCGGACCGGTAATTAAAGGAATTACAATTACTCAATATCCTTTTCGGATTATCGAGGTTGAGGGGTATTATCCGGAAGGTTTGTCAGCTGATTATGAGCATGGCAATGATGTTGTTGGTACAACTATAGAAAATTGCACCATGAGCTATTGTGGTCGAATTGGTGTGAATCTGATAGGCGATAAAATAAGCTTTAAGCATTGTAAAATTAGCGATACAAGTACTGAAGGTTTATATTTGGTTAGCTCCGATGATGCTTTAATCGAAAAGAATATTTTCACACGTAATAATATTGAGAATCTGGTTGGCTATTTTCCTGCAGCAGTAAAAATATTTAATCAAAGTAATCGGGTTGTGTTTAATGATAACCTTGTAATTGATCTGCCAAATTCAAATGGTGTGTGGTATGATGTTGGTAATGTTGATGGTCGATTTATTAACAATTGGGTTGAGGGGGTTGGATTCCCTAACAATAACTTTCAGCCACATAGTGTTTGGCCTTCGCGTAATGGATTCTTTTTTGAAATATCCAAGGGCGCCGTTTGTGCAGGTAATGTGTTTACGAATTGCGATCATGGTATTCTGATTCTGAACAGCAATAATGTAAAAGTGTATCAGAATACGTTTGTTAATAGTCTGGCTTGTTTTGGAAGAAATGAGCGAAGTGCTCAGGGAGATCATTTCGGTTGGCATCCGAGCACCGGACCTGATGTTGATGAACGCACCGGACATGAGTTTGTGAATAATCTGATGGTGAAAGATGAAAAATACAACGGTCCACTCTTGTTGATCTGGCAACCCGATGTTTTATGCGGAGAACTAAAAGAGCCAGCCCTTAAATATTTAGATCACAATGCTTATGTGAGTAAAAATGATGTTAAGCTTGATATTTGGCTGAGCGATACTAAAAATGCTGAATGTCAGGCAAATTATAGTAATCCTGAAGCTTTTTACAAGCAACATCCGGAATATGCAAAAAACAGTATCGGTTTAGCTCGTTATAACGGACCATTATTTAAAAGTCTTTTGTTAGGCAATTATGAGTTGTTATCGGATTTTAAAGGGAAAGGTGCAGCAACATCATTACCTGAAGAAGTATATCAGTTATTGCAAAGTCCCGTAAATCCTAAATTGCCATTTGTTGGAGCATATCCTTTCCCAGAATAGTATCGGATATAAAGTTTTGTAGGTAAAAACGAGATCCTGATATTGTGGAAAAAACGATATAAAATAGAACAGGTGAATATATAAATCAGTAAAATGATTTGAGGTAAAATAATAGAAGAATGGGGGAATTTATATTGTCCCATTTTCTATGTTTGATGGGAGAGGTTTGAATATTGGAGAGGTTTCTTAAGTCAGGATGGAGATATCTGTTCGCTGTGTTTTCTGTTTGTTTAGACAGGAATCAGGTGCAGTGCATTACTACCAATTTAATTTCAAAACAGACTTAATTAAAATGAATTAAGTTTTAGCTGTATCGAGGCAAAAAAGTAAAGCATAGCCAATTTACGATGCATCTTTTTAACGAAGATATAGCTGAAAAGAAATTTTTTATAAGGCCTGTTTTGGTGTTAATTTGGGATAAGATAAAATGTGGATTTTTCTTACTGCTCAATACCCCAAAATTACTTTTAAGGAAGATAGTACACTACTACAGTAAGGTGTGTTTTTTATTTGTAACAATTAGTGTGCGGTTTTTTTACCATTGATTTATTGTATTTAAAACATATGGCTAAAACAAAGATGTAACCAAAATGAAATTAAATGTAACGGGAATGAAAAACATGTAACAAACTAACAAATTTGTGTAACACAGCATCACGAGAGTTTATTTCGATACAAGTATTTTTGGTTGACAGTTTGGGTGGCTCGCACAGTAATTAAAGTTTATAAGGAGCCACTTTTTTAATAAATAACATCGAATAATAAAGTCAGTATTAAATATTACAAAATGACATTAAAATCAGATAAAGTATCGGTAGTTGAAAAGATTGGCTACAGTTTAGGCGACCTTGCGGCTAACCTCATTTTTCAAACGTTGATGACGTTTTTAGCCTTCTTTTATACGGATGTGTATAAGATTCCGGCAGGAACAGCCTCCGTAATTATTTTTTCAGGAGGTATGATTGGAGCATGTTTTAACCCGATAATGGGTGTTATTGCTGATCGTACCAAAACAAGGTGGGGGAAATTTCGTCCATGGATTCTTTGGACATCAGTCCCTTTTGGGCTTATGGCCTTATTGGCTTTTAGTACGCCGCAGTTTAGTCCGGGAGGTAAAATTGCTTACGCATTTATTACTTATATCTTATTAGTACTACTTTATAGTGCCAATAATTTACCTTACTCGGCTTTGAGTGGCGTTTTAACAGGAAATATGGGCGAACGTAACAGTATTTCATCATATCGTTTTACTGCAGTAATGGTTGCTCAATTCATAGTGCAAGGTTTATTATTGCCTATGGTGTTGATATTTGGTGACGGTGATAAGGCAAAAGGCTTTGAAAATGTAATGGGAGTTTTTGCACTTGTTGGTATTGTCTTTTTTATCATCACTTTCTTAACAACAAAGGAACGTGTGGTTTCGACTCAAACAGAAACAACATCGGTAAAACAAGATGTTAAAGATTTGATGAAAAACAGGCCGTGGATTGTAATGCTTGTTGTTACTGTATTCGTATTTATTACGCTGTCGCTGAAGGGGGGGATGTATGTATTCTATTTCGAAAATTATTTAAGTGAACAACATTTAGCGGTTTTTTTAAATGATATTGGCTTTAATGCTTTTATTAATGGTTTAAATAATCTTCTGTCAAATATGGGCTTTGTGGGTTTCTTGTGGCCCGAAGATGTTGCAACATCAGGTTTTAGTCTTTTTAATGCCGGAGGAATCATTTTCATGATTATTGGTATTATGTTTTCAAAGGGTTTGGCCGATAAATATGGCAAAAGGGATGTATTTGGAGTGAGTCTTTTTCTTTCCACTTTATGTTTGCTTTTATTTTATTTTTATTCTCCGGAATCTATAGCTTTGGTATTTATAAGTCAGTTGTTGCATGGTTTCTTTTATGGTATTACCACACCGCTGTTGTGGGCAATGATTGCCGATGTTGCAGATTATTCCGAATGTAAAAATAACCGTAGGGCAACTGCAATTATTTTTTCAGCAATGATATTTGGTTTAAAAGCAGGTTTGAGCGTTGGTGGAGCTTTAGTTGCAGGAATTTTAGCAAGTTATGGGTATAATCATCTGCTGGATGTTCAAAGTCCTGAAACAATTAATGGTATAAAACTTTCTTTAAGCGTATTTCCAACTATTACATTTTTTATTGCAATAGGATGTTTATTCTTCTACAAGATTGATAAAAAGAAGGAAGTAGAGATTGAAGATGAATTGAGCAAAAGACGAGGATTAATGACTGATTTTAAGCGTTCCTAGATAGTGATTTGTAGGAGAATCGTTTTTCAGGCATCGAACTTGATGATCCTAAGAAAAAAAACATTTATTGCTTAGTTTGGCATAAAATACAAATTAGAAAACTTATAATTAATGAATCGATTTAAAAAAATATACACCCCCGGTTTTTTGGCGTTTTTACTGCTTGGAGTATTGTGCAGTTGTTCAAAAACAGAAGTAAAGCCAGTATCATTGAAATTGGCTGTTGGCGATAGGTTTTATATAGGTACAGCATTAAATAGTGCCCAAATAGATGGTGCTGACACCTCTGCCATAAAAATCATTAAGCAACATTTTAATGCTGTTGTTGCTGAAAATGTGATGAAAAGTGAAGTTGTTCAACCTGTTGAAGATGAGTTTGATTTTGATATGGCGGATAAATTTGTCCGGTTTGGGCTTGATAACAAGCTATTTATAACGGGGCATACTCTAATTTGGCATTCTCAGGCACCAAATTGGCTTTTCGTAGATAAGCAAGGAAATGATGTTTCGAGAGATGTTCTTATTGAAAGAATGAGAAGTCATATACACACAGTGGTAGGTCGTTATAAAGGAATTATAAAAGGCTGGGATGTTGTAAATGAAGCTATTTTGGATGATGGAACCTGGCGCAAAAGCAAATTTTATGAAATAATTGGTGCAGACTTTGTTAAGCTGGCATTTGAATTTGCGCATGAAGCCGACCCGGAAGCTGAGCTTTACTACAATGATTACTCGATGGCGAAAAAGGGGAAAAGAGAAGGAGTTGTGGCTATGGTGAAATCATTGCAGGAACAAGGAGTAAGAATTGATGGTATTGGCATGCAGGGGCACATCTCAATGGATGATCCTACGATTGAGGATTTTGAGAAAAGCATAGTGGCTTTTTCCGAATTGGGTGTTCAAGTGATGGTTACGGAGCTGGATTTGACTGTTCTTCCTATGCCAAATATGAATGCTGGAGCCGATATAGCTTTAAATTTTGAATTTAAGAAAGAGTTAAACCCATACGCCAATGGACTTCCTGATTCGATTAGTACAAAAATGACAGAGCGTTATCAGGATTTTTTCAGATTGTTTTATAAACATAGCAATAAAATTAGCCGTGTTACCCTTTGGGGAGTTAGTGATGCTCAGTCATGGCGCAATTATTGGCCTGTTAACGGACGTACAGATTATCCTCTTTTGTTTGACAGAGAGTATAAAGCAAAACCAATTGTTGAAAAAATAATTAACGAAGATCTGTAATCGTTTAAAGAGTTTATTACAAAGTGTTATTTAAATAAGAATTTGATACACTTATTCTATCGATTTAATAATATGAATAAAGCTTGATAAAAGAGCTTGAAAAAAATAAAATAATGAAGAACCCAAGGTATTTAGTTGATGGTTTATATACCGCAGATCCATCAGCACACGTATTTAACGGCAAGCTATATATTTATCCATCTCACGATATTGAATCAGGTATTCCTGAAAATGATAATGGCGATCATTTTGATATGCGAGATTACCATGTATTTTCAATGGATGATATAGATGGTGAAGTAACAGATCATGGAGTTGTTTTGGATGTGCAGGATGTGCCTTGGGCCGGTCGTCAAATGTGGGATACTGATGTTGCTCATAAGAACGGTAAGTATTATTTATATTTTCCGGTAAAAGATAAAACAGATATTTTCCGCATCGGTGTTGCAGTAAGTGATAAGCCTGAAGGGCCTTTTGTTCCTGAAAAGCACCCTATTATTGGAAGTTATAGCATCGATCCTGCCGTTTTTGAAGAAGAGGATGGTCAGCATTATATGTATTTTGGTGGTCTTTGGGGAGGTCAGTTGCAACGTTACCGAAACAATAAAGCACAGGAGTGTGGTTCCGAACCTGCCGATGATGAGTCTTCATTACCGGCTCGGGTTGTAAAAATGTCAGATGATCTGTTGGAATTTTCCGAAGAACCTAAAAGCCTTGTTATTTTAGATGAAAATGGAGAGCCTTTAAAAGCTGGAGATCATGATCGTCGCTTCTTCGAAGCATCGTGGATGCATAAGTACAATGGCAAATATTATTTTTCTTACTCAACCGGAAATACTCATTTGCTTTGTTATGCTGTTGGAGAATCACCTTATGGTCCTTTTACTTACAAAGGAGTAATTCTTACACCTGTAGTAGGCTGGACTACGCACCATTCTATTTGCGAATTTAAGGGGAAATGGTACCTGTTTCATCACGATTCCAAGCCATCAGGAGGAAAAACATGGCTTCGTAGCATGAAAGTTACAGAGTTGGAATACAATGAAGATGGTTCTATTAAAACAATTGATGGAATGGCCGATTAGGCATGTGTTTTGATTGTTTAAGACAAGAGAATTCAATTTTTAAATTATAGTTAAAAAAAATTACGGAATGTATTTTAATCGAAAAGCTCTTTCTTTTATTCTTTTGAGTAGTCTTTTTTTGATGCCTTTTATGGTATCAGCTCAGTTGCGTTTGCCTAAACTGATCTCAAATGGATTGGTGCTTCAGCGTGATGTGGATGTCAAAATTTGGGGCTGGAGTGCGAAGAATGAAAAGGTATCAGTTAACTACAGAGATTCTCTGTATAAAACCATTGCCGATGATAAGGGAGAATGGTTTGTTATGCTTCCTGCACAGAAAGCCGGTGGCCCTTATGCAATGAATATCTGCGCAAGCGATACGATTCATCTTAAAAATATTTTAGTTGGTGATGTTTGGGTTTGTTCAGGTCAGTCCAATATGGAATTGCCCATGCGAAGAGTGAGTCCTCTTTACAAGGATGAGATTGCAAAAGCTGATAACAGAAACATCAGATATTTTGAAGTGCCAAAGAAATACAATTTCAACACTGTTAAAAATGATTTGCCGGATGGAAATTGGGTAGATATTAATAAGAACACGATTAATAATATTTCAGCAGTATCTTATTTTTTCGCCAATAAATTAAATTTAGAATATAATGTTCCTATTGGGATAATTAACAGCAGTTTAGGTGGCTCTCCGGCACAAGCATGGTTGAATGAAGAAGCACTTAAAGAGTTTCCGTTGTATAGTGCTGAATTGCAAAAATTTAAAAGTCAAGCTGTAATTGATTCAATTGTGCAAAGTGATAATCGTAGAAGTAATAATTGGTATCAAAAATCAACAGTAAATGACGAAGGTCAGAAAGGAAACTGGCGGGCTAAAGATAGTAATACTTCCGATTGGAGTAGCATGACCATTCCTGGTTATTGGGCTGATGGGAAGTTGGGAAATGTGAATGGTGTTGTTTGGTTTCGAAAGGAAATTGAAATTCCTGCTGAATATTGTAACAAAGAGGGCTTACTAAATATGGGGCGAATTATTGATGCTGATTCAGTCTTTGTAAACGGAAAATTTATAGGAACAACCAGCTACCAATACCCACCGCGTCGATATACTATTCCTGCAGGAATATTGGTTGAAGGAAAAAATACGATTTCGATTCGTGTGATCAGTAATGGTGGAAGAGGTGGTTTTGTAGCCGGTAAGCCATATCAAATCGTATTCGATGATTTTCAAATAGATCTTAAAGGAGAGTGGAAGTACAAACTGGGAGTGGCAATGGAGCCTTTACAAGGACCAACTTTTATCAGATGGAAATCAGGAGGCTTATACAATGCAATGATTGCTCCATTATTGAACTACAAAATTAAAGGAGCGGTATGGTATCAGGGAGAGTCTAATACTGGTCGCCCCAATGAGTATGAACATCTGTTATCATCTCTTATTAAAAATTGGAGAAAGCAATGGGGGCAAGGTGATTTTCCTTTTTTATGTGTTCAGTTACCTAATTTTATGTCGCCTAAAGATCAGCCGTCAGAAAGTAATTGGGCGATGTTAAGGGAAGCTCAGCTCAAAATATTGTCAATTCCAAATACAGGAATGGCTGTAACCATTGATATTGGAGAGTGGAACGATATTCATCCACTTAATAAGAAGGATGTAGGTGAAAGATTGCTTCTTGTGGCAAAAAAGATTGCTTATGGCGACGATCATGTTGTTTATTCAGGTCCAGTGTATCAATCTATGAAGGTTGAAAAAAACAAGGTAATTCTTTCTTTTGAAAATGTGGGAAGCGGGCTTCTGGCGAAAGGAGATGGAGAGTTAAAAGAATTTGCAATAGCAGGGAAGGATAAGAAATTTGTCTGGGCAAAAGCAAAAATTGTTGGCAACAAGATAATTGTGTGGAGTGATCAGGTGAAAAATCCTAAGGCAATCAGATATGCCTGGGCCGACAATCCAAATAAAGCAAATCTGTTTAATCAGGAAGGCTTGCCTGCTTCTCCTTTTAGAACAGATACTTGGTAGTTGATACGTGTTGAGAATTTTAATCACCAAAGCATAACTGATGAAGAAGAATGTATTTTCACTGATGATATTATTTTTGCTCGCAATTACAGCACTTAGAGCACAAGAAAATACCACAGAAACGAATAAAACTTACGAGAACCCAATTTTAAGAGGATTTTACCCCGATCCATCAATTTGTCGGGTAGGTGATGATTACTATTTGGTCAATTCTTCCTTTGAATGGTTTCCCGGAGTACCTATTTTCCATAGTAAAGATTTGGTAAATTGGAAACAAATAGGTCATGTGTTGGACAGACCTGAACAGTTGCAGCTGAATGAAGGATTGAGAGCATCGAGAGGTATTTTTGCTCCTACGTTGCGTTATCACGATGGTTTATTTTATATGATAACGACTTGTGTAGGTTGCAAAGGTAATTTTTACGTTACGGCAAAAGATCCTGCAGGGCCGTGGAGTGATCCTGTTTGGTTAAATACACCAGGAATAGATCCTACTCTTTTTTGGGATGATGATGGAACTTGTTGGTATGTTGGAGCTCATAATATTTCAGGGAAACGTGAATGGGAAGGTCAGAATGGAGTTTTTATTCAACAACTTGATTTGGAGACAAAACAACTTTTGGGTGAGCCGGTTCAGGCCACTTTTGGTCATGCCACAAATGCAGTTTGGGGCGAAGGGCCACACCTTTATAAAGTAAATGGCCGGTACCTGTTAATGATTGCCGAAGGGGGCACAAGTTTCAATCATGCCATAACGGTTTTTGAAAGTGACAAAGTGAATGGTAAGTATACACCTTCAAACATTAATCCGGTATTAACTCATCGTAATTTAGGACGCGATTATCCTATTTCTGCTGTTGGGCATTGCGATATTATTCAAACACAAAATAATGAGTGGTGGGCTGTAATGTTAGCTGTTCGTTTGTGTGAGGGAAAAAATTTATTAGGTCGCGAAACTTATCTTGTGCCAATGGAGTTTGAAGATGGTTGGCCATTGTTTAATCGTGGAGTTGGTAAAGTGCGTTTCGAGGAAAAAAGGCCCAACTTGCCTTGGACACCTGTTGAGTCGTATCCTGTTCGCGATGATTTTGATGATGATAATTTGGCTTTGAAATGGGTTTTTCTGCGCACACCGTATGAGAAATGGTATGATATTTCAAAAGGCAAAATTACTTTGGATACTCGTCCTCAAATGATGACGAAACTTGAACAACCATCATTGTTGGTACAGCGAATCAGCGAATTTTCTTTTGAATCTTTTACAAAAGTGAATTTTAATCCTGCCAATGATAACGAAGAAGCTGGTTTTGTTGCTGTTTATAATAATGCACGTAATTTCAGATTAGTGAAATCATCAGAGAATGGTGAAAATGTTGTAAAACTTTATCGCGTAAAAGAAGGTGATGAAAAGTTGGTTGCTATGGAGCGTGTTAAGTCAGGCAATTTAATTTTGGGCTTAAAAGCAAATAAATTAAAATATCAATTTTATTTTGGCAAGGATAAAACTTCGCTTCAGCCTATTGGCGATATTCAGGATGCTACTGTAAATGCTAGTCAGAGCGGTACCGATTTTACCGGACCTATGATTGGTTTTTATACCAGCAGCAATGGTCATGAGTCTACAAATAAGGCTGATTTTGACTGGTTTGAGTATGATGCTAAATAGGTAACAGTCTGTTAATTTTATTAAATATTTCAAGCTTATAAAAGTATGGTTGTCCGTTATTCCGCGGGCAACCATTTTCTATATTAAGTAGTTGTTATTATTTAAATAATATACGTATATTGTACGTAAACTAATTATTCAATGGGAGAGATATTATTAAATGTTTCAATTGACTGTGCCATATTTGGTTACGTGAATGGAGAATTGAAGGTCTTATTAATAAAAAGAGATAAGGAGCCTGAATTTAATGAATGGTCACTTCCGGGTGGAAATATTTATATCGATGAAAATATCGATGATGCGGCTCATAGGTTGCTTAAGGAGTTAACGGGAATGTCAAATCTCTTTTTATCACAAGTAGGCTTGTTTGGCGAAACCAATCGTTATCCTGATCGCAGAGTTGTTTCAATATTATATTGTGCTTTGGTGAAACCGGAACAGTTTGAATTGATAGCAGGAGCGCATGCAAAAAGAATCAAGTGGAGTAAAACGAATCATATTAAAAAATTGCCTTTCGACCACAATGCTATGATTTCTTATTCTTTAAAGTGGTTAAAGGAAGAGATTTGGAGAAAACCAATTTTAGTGAATTTGTTGCCTGAAAAATTTCCGCTCAATCAAATGCAGTGCTTGTATGAAACGTTTCTGCTGCAGACAATTGACAATAGAAATTTCAGAAAAAAAGTAATGGCTCAGGGACTGGTTGAAAAACTGAATGAAAAAACAATCGGCGGAAAACAGCGTCCTGCTTTTTTATATCGATTAAAAGAAAATAGCTAAAAAAATTTATACAAATTAGATAACGTATAATATACGTTAAAAATAAATTAAAGGATGTTTGAAATTAAAGGAAAAGTTGCCGTAGTAACCGGTGGAGGGGGCGTATTAGGAGGAAGTATTGCCCGTAGTTTAATTAATGCAGGGGTAAAAGTTGCCATACTTGATATCCGGGAAGAAAATGTAAACAACCGGGTAAAGGAGTTGGAAGAATTGGGTGGAGAGGCCATTGGTTTTGTATCCAGTGTTTTAAGCATGGATGAGCTCAAACAAGCTCGGGAAACAATCATCAATAAATGGGGAAAGGTTGACATTTTAGTAAATGCAGCCGGAGGTAATTTGCCCGGAGCAACACTTACCGAACAACAAACTGTTTTCGATATGAAAATTGAGGACTTTGAGAAAGTAAATAACCTCAATATGAATGGAACTGTGTATCCAAGTCTTGTTTTTGGCGAAGCAATGTCTGAACAAGGGGAAGGTAGTATAATAACCATTTCATCAATGGCAACTTATTCTGCAATTACCCGTGTTTTAGGATATTCCGTAGCTAAGACGGGAATCAATATTTTCACTCAATGGATGGCCATGGAAATGGCAACGAAGTTTAGCGAAAAGATTCGTGTAAATGCAATTGCTCCGGGTTTCTTTATTGGAGATCAGAACCGGAATGTATTAATTAACCCGGATGGTTCATATACCGAAAGAAGTGAAAAAGTATTGGCACGTACGCCAATGGGACGATTTGGGGATATTAAAGAATTAAATGGAGCAGTTCAATTTTTATGCTCTGATGCAGCATCCTTTATCACAGGTGTGATATTGCCTGTTGATGGAGGTTTTAGCTCATTCAGTGGTGTATAAATCATAGATTATGGCATTAGAAAAAACTTGGCGCTGGTTTGGTGTTAAAGATCCAATTACGCTGGATATGTTGGTTCAGATGGGAGTTGAAGGTGTAATTACCGCTTTACACCACATCCCCAACGGGGAAATTTGGGAAAAAGCTGAGATTCTTAAAGTGAAGGAATTGATAGAATCCAAAGGAATGCGATGGAGTGTGGTAGAGAGTTTACCTGTATCCGAAGGAATAAAACTGCATTCGGAGGATTATCCCCGTTTAATTGAAAATTATAAGAAATCTGTTCGGAATTTGGGCGAGTGTGGAATCGATACGATCTGTTATAATTTCATGCCGGTTCTCGATTGGGCCCGCACCAATCTTCATTACAAGCTGGCCAATGGTGGTGAATCCATGTATTTTGATTTTCCCACTTTTGTGGCTTTCGATATCTACATCCTAAAAAGACCCGGTGCCGATAAGGATTATCCACAAGAGATTGTGACAGCAGCAACCAAGGCATATGAATCAATGTCGGAAGAGGAGGCTGAAGAGCTCGCTTACAACATTATTGTGGTTACTCAAGGATTTATTGATGGTTTGATTGATGGTTCAGTTACGGATCCAAAAGCACTTTTTCTGCAGTTTATCGAAAAGTATAAAGGGCTTGATAAAAATTCGATGCGCAATAATTTGAAGATGTTTCTGGATGACGTTATCCCTGTGGCTGAGGAAGCAGGAGTCCGATTTGCTATTCATCCTGATGATCCTCCATTTCCTGTTTTGGGTCTTCCTCGAATTATTGGGCAAGAAGAGGATTATGAGTGGCTTTTTGAAGCAAATAAATCAGTAAATAATGGAATCACTTTTTGTGCAGGATCTTTGTCTGCACGCAGGGAAAATGATTTGCCACATATTATTGAGCGGTTTTCGAAACGCATTCATTTTGTTCATTTGCGTAATACTCAAATGCTTGAAGATGGCAGTTTTTATGAGTCAGGCCATATCTCGGGAAGCCAGAATATGGTAAAAATAATCAGTGCTTTATTAAAAGAGCAGAAACGCCGGATAGCCGAAGGACGGGAAGATGTGCGCATGCCGGTTCGTCCCGATCACGGAATTAAAATACTGTCAGATTACGAACATCAGTACAATCCCGGTTATCCGTTAATCGGCAGATTAAAGGGCTTGGCTGAGCTTGATGGTTTAATGACAGGAATTGAATCGTTTATAGAGTAGATAAAAAAAAGACTGTAAATCAATTGATTTACAGTCTTTGGGTTTAGGATGCTTCCTAAAATGCGGAGAGAGAGGGAGTTTCTTATTAGTATATAAAAGGTTGATTTATTGTTTTTTATAGGGTTTGGTTATTTGTATTCACTTGAGAGTCCCCCTTGAGCTTATCTCAAAATAAAATGAAACTATGATATTAACGGGGAGAGATTTAAAGTTCCATATGATCAAAACGATCTTAGAAATAATGTTTGAGTTTGCCTTAGGATATTAACTGGGAAGAAGTATAAAAGTGTTATTATCTGTATTTACAAATCAAATATCTAAAAATAAATATCGAGCAGGTTGCTAAATATTAATTTGCTGCTTCGAGACTTTCTTTTAGTGATTGGAATCTCAAGATGGTTTATGCTGATGAGTTTCAGGAGTTAGTGCGATCTTAGGGAATATCTGAATTTGAAGACCAATTTAATCTTGATGCTACTGAACCTGAGTTTATTATTGAAGCCGGAGGCTACCGTAAATTGAGTTGCGAAATGCCAAATTTGAGCCATATAGCGATGGTTATTTCGATCCTTATTATGATGGATTATTGTATCTGTTTAGTTTGCTGTATTTAAATGGAAAATATCAAATAGTTATACTTAAAAAACAACAAACGAAGACATTTAAAGCTTTAAATGAAAAAAAATGAAAAAACTCTTTTTATTCTTGTCAATTAGTATGCTGTTTACCTTAGCCGTAAACAGTCAGGTGATTATAAAATCGGCACCGCAAGGTTACGATATGGTTAATGCTGATATTTTGCACGGAAAAATTGATACAATAACCTATTCTTCGAAAACTGTTGGTTGCAATCGACGCGCTCTTATTTATACACCCCCTGGTTTTTCAAAGAATAAAAAGTACCCTGTCCTTTATCTCCTGCACGGAATTGGAGGTGATGAAAAAGAGTGGTATGTGCAAGGAAAGCCTCAGGTAATTCTGGATAATCTTTACGCACAAAAAAAGGTTGAACCCATGATTGTGGTTTTACCTAACGGAAGAGCAATGAAAGATGATCGGGCCGTAGGGAATATTTATGATAGTTTGAAAGTGGCAGCTTTTGCAACATTTGAAAAGGACTTGATTAGTGATTTGATTCCATACATAGAAAAGAGTTATCCCGTGTTTGCCGATCGGGAACATCGTGCCATCGCCGGACTTTCCATGGGAGGAGGCCAAACTTTGAATTTTGGCTTGGGTAATATGGATCGGTTTGCCTGGATTGGAGGCTTCTCTTCTGCACCCAACACAAAAGAGCCCGAAAAGCTGTTGCCAAATCCCAATGATGCCGCTAAAAAATTGAGTCTGCTTTGGATCTCATGCGGCGATAAAGATAACCTGATCAATTTTAGTAAGCGTACTCACGATTATCTGGAAAAGAATAATGTACCTCATATTTACCAGGTGATTGCCGGTGGATACCACGATTTTAATGTGTGGAAAGATAATCTATATCATTTTTCACAGTTGTTGTTTAAGTCGGTTGATTATGCCCTGTTTTCGGGTGTCAACAGTGAGGGGCAAAGAGCTGAATCAAATGTACGTTCAGCTCAATACCCAAAGATATTGACTGATGGAAGAGCTGTTTTTCGCATTAAGGCACCGGAAGCAAGTAAGATACAGGTTGATTTAGGCCGCAAATATGATATGATAAGGCAGGCTGATGGATTTTGGGAAGTTACCACCGATTCTTTAAGCGAAGGCATTCATTATTATTCTTTAATTATTGACGGAGTTATCGTGGCTGATCCTTCAAGTGAAACATTTTACGGTATGGGACGCATGGCAAGTGGTATTGAGGTGCCTTTTGCCGGAGATGGTTACTACCAAATAAAAGAGGTGTCTCACGGCGATATTCGATTCAAGCGTTACTATTCAAATTTAACCCACTCGTGGCGTAATTTTTATATGTATACACCTCCCGGTTATTCTCAGAATACTAAAGAAAAATATCCTGTGTTGTATTTGTTGCACGGAGGAGGAGAGGATCAGCGTGGATGGGCAAATCAGGGTAAAACCGATTTGATTTTAGATAACCTGATTGCCGAAGGAAAAGCGAAACCTATGGTTATTGTAATGTTAGATGGCAATTTGGCATTGTCAGGGTTTAGTGAGGGTTTTCTGAAACTTTTTGAATCAGAATTAAAGCAAACGGTCATTCCTTTCGTTGAAAAGAATTATCGTGTTAAAACCGATTCTCAGTCACGTGCATTGGCAGGTTTATCCATGGGTGGAATGCAAACTCTTTATGCGGGAGTGCGCAATACTGATCTGTTTGGGTATCTGGGCGTATTTAGTTCTGGATGGATTCATCCGATGCAAGACGATATTGCAAATAAAGAGTATGATTTTATGAAAGAAAATGCAACGCAGATTAATAAAAATTTGAAGTGTTTTTGGATTTCAATGGGAGGAAAGGAAGATATTGCTTGGGAAAACTGTCAGAGAATGTTGGGCAAATTCGATGACATAAAAATTAAATATACATATAGCGAATATCCTGGCGGACATACCTGGCCGGTATGGCGAAACAACCTGTATAATTTTTCACAAGTGTTATTTAAGTGATAATAGTGCGTTTCTTAGTTGAATGAGTCAGGTAAAATTAATAGGCATAAAAATGAAATTCTTTTTTATTTCAATATTATTATGTGTGTGGAGTACTGCAATATTATCTCAAGTTGCATCCGTAACCTCACCAAACAAACAAATAAATGTTGTGGTGAATGCTCCAAATGAGTTTGTGTCAGATACATGGTTTTTACAGGTAAATTATGATAGTAATGGATCAACACAGATTATTCCCAAAATAAATCTTGGATTGGTGCGTAGTGACCAGAATTTTAGTAGGGATTTACAATTTCTTAAAACAGGAAAAGCCCGATTAATAACCGATAACTATTCAACTCTACTTGGCAAGCGTTCTAAATGCACAAATTCTGCTAACGAAATAACTGTTTCATTTCAAAATCCCGGGAAGGCAAAATTAAATCTAATTATTAGGGCTTATAATGATGGGATTGCTTTTCGGTACGAATTTCCTGAAAAAAATGGGACATACTTGGTAAAAGATGAGTTAACAGCTTATTTTATTCCTGATAGTACAAAAAGATGGCTCGAAAAATATAATCCTGCAAATGAGGGGCTCTACTCTGAAATGGTAGATGGTAATATTCAAAAGGATTGGTGTTATCCGGCACTTTTTAATACAGCCGATAAAAAGTGTTGGTTTTTAATTCATGAAGCCGATGTTAACCGAAATTACTGTGGCTCAAAACTCACGAACTATGGTGATAAAAATAGTTATAAAATAACCTTTCCCGATCAGTGGAATGGTAGAGGTACCGGTGAAACACAGCCAACAGTAACACTGCCTTGGCAATCTCCTTGGAGGGTCATTATTATGGGTAGCCTTTCCGATATAGTTGAATCTACTTTGGTAAACGATGTGTCAACACCATCTGTCATTAAAGATACGGAGTGGATTAAGCCGGGTGTTGCTTCGTGGAATTATTGGTCCGATAATCATGGCACAAAAGACTTTAAAACAGTTTGCAAATTTGCCGATTTGGCTGCTGCTTTTAATTGGCCATACACTTTACTCGATTGGGAATGGGATGCCATGGGTAACGGCGGGCAATTGGAAGATGCTTTAAAATACATTCATTCTATAGGTGTTAAGCCATTGATGTGGTACAACTCGGGTGGCGAACATACATGGGTTGGCGCTACACCAAAAGACAGGATGTTGACTCATGAAAACCGCATGGAAGAGTTTGCCAAGTTAAAGAAGTTGGGCGTAGTTGGGGTGAAAGTTGATTTTTTCGAGAGCGAAAAACAAAATATGATAAACTATTATCTGGATATTTTGGAGGATGCAGCTCAATTTGAGATAATGGTCTATTTTCATGGCTGTTTAGTACCGCGAGGTTGGGCACGTACTTATCCTAATTTGATGACATACGAAGGTGTGCGTGGGGCTGAATGGTATAATAATGGGCCGGAATTTACGACTACTGCACCAAAACATAATTCCATATTGCCTTTTACCCGAAATGTTGTTGGAAGTATGGACTATACACCGGTTACTTTTACTAATTCTCAGTATCCACATACTACCTCTTATGGGCATGAACTGGCATTGAGTGTTGTGTTTGAGTCGGGAATTCAACATCTGGCCGATCGTCCCGAGGGATACTATAATCAGCCGGATGCAGTTAAGAACTTTTTAAAAGAGGTGCCAAATAGTTGGGATGATACCAGGCTACTCAATGGCTATCCTGGAAAAAGCATTGTTATGGCTCGAAGAAAAGGGAATCAATGGTACATAGGCGGGCTTTATTCCGAAGATAAAAAAAATACACAAAACGTTGAATTTGGTTTTTTGCCTGATGGAATGAAATATAAGCTGATTTTAATTGCCGATGGAAGTTTTGATACAGAGTTGAAAACCAAATATATGGTGGTTGATAAATCAAGTATTATTCTTGTAAAATCTTTACCAAGGGGCGGTTTTGTTGCTAGTCTAAAACCAATGAATTAACGAATAAATCTATAAAATGAAACGAGCCATTAATAAAACTTCCCAAAACAAGGGGATGATGATCTTTTGCGAGTTTCATCTGACTTTAAAGAATAAAATATAAACAGATGTAACCAACATGGCCGGAGCAAATAATTGGGCACAAAGGTGCATGATTATAAATTGCAAAGGTTATCGTGGTTTTGATAATTTTTAAACAAATGAAAATACAAATCGATTCTACCGTGTTTAAAAGGGGATTTTTAATTGTCTTAAATATTCTTTTGACTCTTGCTGTTTGGGGGCAGAAATATCCTTTTCAAAACCCGGAATTAAGTTCCCGGGAGCGCGCTAAAGATTTAATTTTAAGGCTTACCCTTGAAGAAAAGGCAACATTAATGTGCGATCAGTCAGACGCTGTACCACGGCTGGATATTAAGAAATTTAACTGGTGGAGCGAAGCTTTACATGGATATGCCAATAATGGTAATGTAACCGTATTTCCCGAACCTATTGGTATGGCAGCTTCATTTAATGATGAATTGTTATATAATATTTATAATGCTGTGTCAGATGAAGCACGTGCCAAATACCATGAGTGGATTAATATGGGTAATGAAAACAAACGTTTCCTAAGTCTTTCAGTTTGGACACCGAATGTAAATATTTTTAGAGACCCTCGCTGGGGGCGCGGACAGGAGACCTATGGAGAGGATCCGTATTTAACTTCACGAATGGGCGTTGCGGTAGTAAAGGGTTTGCAAGGGCCTGCCGATGCTAAATATCGTAAGTTGTTGGCTTGTGCAAAGCATTATGCAGTACATTCCGGCCCGGAATGGAGTCGTCATGAATTGAATCTTAACGACGTGGATCCCCGGGAATTATATGAAACCTACCTTCCGGCATTTAAGGCTTTGGTACAAGAAGGTGATGTACGCCAGGTGATGTGCGCTTATCAGCGTTTAGACGATGAGCCTTGTTGTGGCAGCACAAGGCTTTTGCAACGTATTCTTCGCGAAGAGTGGGGGTATAAGTATTTAGTCGTTTCTGATTGTGGGGCAGTTACTGATTTTTTCACCTCACATAAAGTATCCTCCGATGCTGTTCATGCCGCCTCAAAAGCTGTTCTTTCTGGAACCGATGTAGAATGTGTTTGGAATAATTATCCTTATAAGACATTACCAAAAGCTGTTGAAAAGGGGTTGATAAAAGAAGAAGATATAGATAAAAGCTTAATGCGTGTTTTAATTGGGCGTTTTGATCTTGGTGATTTTGATGATGATTCAATAGTACCTTGGGCACAAATTCCTCCTTCAATTTTGAATAATGAAAAACACAGACAGTTGGCACTTGATATGGCTCGCCAGTCACTGACTTTGCTTCAAAATAACAACCATATTCTTCCATTATCCAAAAAAGAGAATAAGATTGCCGTTATAGGACCCAACGCCAGCAATGAACCCATGTTATGGGGAAATTATAATGGTACACCGGTACGAACTATTTCTATTCTTAATGGTATAAAAACCAAATTGGCCGATAATACCTTTTTTTACGATAAAGGTTGTGATTTAGTTGAGGATAAAGTTACCCAAAGTTATATAGGGCAATGTGCTTTTGAAGGCAAGCCCGGGTTTAAAGCTACCTATTGGAATAATAGTGAAAGAGAAGGTGCTGTTGTTGCAACTACGCAAATTACCAATCCAATTAAATTAACAACTGCCGGCCAGCACGAATTTGCATCAGGTGTAAAACTTGAGGGTTTTTCAGCTTTATATGAAACCGAATTTGTGGCAAAAAAAACCGAAGATCTTGTTTTTAAAGGAGGTGCCTCAGGAGCTTTTGAATTGTTGGTAAATGGCGATACTATTCGAAAATACAATAACTGGCGCTTGCTCTCCTCAAAGATGTCTATTAAAGTAGAAGCAGGTAAAAAGTATAAAATTGAAATACGATATGCTCAAATGAACGATTGGCAGGCCAATATTGAACTGAATTTCGGAAAAGAAGTTGATGTAGATTATACCTCCTTAATTAAAAAGCTAAAAGGCATAGATGTGGTAGTATTTGCAGGAGGACTTTCCGGCGAACTGGAAGGCGAAGAAATGCCGGTTTCTTATCCGGGTTTTAAAGGCGGCGACCGTACCAATATTGAATTACCATCTGTTCAGCGTAACTGTTTAAAGGCATTGAAAGAGGCCGGTAAAAAAGTGATTTTCGTTAACTGTTCCGGTTCGGCTATTGCTTTAACTCCCGAAACCGAGACGTGTGATGCTATTCTTCAGGCTTGGTATGCCGGCGAATCGGGAGGACAAGCTATTGCTGATGTTCTGTTTGGCGATTATAATCCTTCCGGTAAATTGCCGATTTCATTTTACAAAAACTCTGAAAAATTAGGCGATTTTGAAGATTATTCCATGAAAGGTCGTACCTATCGATATACAACAGATGTTCTTTTTCCGTTTGGATTTGGCTTAAGTTATACAAATTTTGAAATTGGTGCAGCAAGTTTAAGTAAATCAAGTATTAATACTTGTGAAAGCACTCAGATAACCTTGACTGTTAAGAATTCAGGTAGTATGGATGGAACTGAAATTGTTCAGGTATATGTGCGGAAAGTGAATGATATTGATGGTCCTTTAAAAACATTAAAAGGTTTCAAAAGAGTAGAGGTGAAAGCAGGAAGTTCTGCAAAGGCAGTGATAGATTTAGCTTCTGATTCATTTGAGTTTTATGATTGGGAGCAACGTAAAATGGCTGTTACACCTGGCGAGTACGAAGTTTTCTATGGCAATAGCTCTGATGCAAAAAATTTAAAAATGGTAAAAATTACCATTAACTAATTTATTATTAGTGTGATATGTGTGGCATCTTCTCTACGAGGATTCTTTAATCTTCGTAGAGTTTGTTTATAAAATCAGAAATATATCAGCAGGAGACTGTTTTTTTAACTTTTCTTTCAACCCAAAAAACAAATCATGATGAAAAAGAAGCATTTCTTGAAACTAGCCCTCTTATTTACTTTTGCAGGAGGAATGTGTGTGGCACAAACACCGCCATCAAAGATAATTGAAGATTTTAAACCCTCTGAATTAAATCAGCCGGGCAAAGAATATCCTCAAGTTAATTCACAAGGATACGCTCGTTTTCGTGTTGATGTTCCTGAAGCAGGTAGCGTGCGCGTTAGCCTTGGACTTGGTGGCCGGGGGGGCACAAAATTGGAAAAAATGGAAGATGGTTCTTGGATGGGCACTACAGAAGGTCCAATGGACGAAGGATTTCATTACTATCATTTAACCATCGATGGCGGTATTTTTAACGACCCGGGGGCGATGAATTACTTTGGTTCGCTCCGTTGGGAGAGTGGTATTGAAATACCTGCACACGACCGCGATTTCTTTGCATTAAAAGATGTGCCACACGGCAATGTTCAGCAAATATTGTTTTCATCTAAAAGTACAAATACAGTTCGAAGGGCTTTTGTATATACACCTCCGGGGTATGGTAAAAACCTTACAGAAAAATATCCTGTTTTATACCTTCAACATGGTTGGGGTGAGGATGAAACAGCCTGGACAAATCAAGGGCATGCTAATCTGATTATGGACAATCTTATAGCCGAAGGAAAGTCAAAACCTTTCATTATTGTAATGACTTACGGCATGACCAATGAAACTAAAATAGGAGGGTTAAAAAGTTTTGACATTACCCCGTTTCAAACCGTTTTGGTAGATGAATTAATTCCGTACATCGATGTTAATTTTCGAACGTTAAATGGCGCAGAAAATAGAGCAATGGCCGGTTTGTCAATGGGAGGTTTTGAAACCAAGTTGATTACATTAAATAAACCAGCAGTTTTTTCATATTATGCACTATTAAGTGGTGGGGTTTATGCTCCTGAAGATATAAAAGACAAATCAACAGTGAAATTGATTTTCGAAAGTTGTGGTAGCCGTGAAAATCCTGAACGTGTAAATAGTTCTGTTAAGAGTTTAAAGGAGGCCGGTTTTAATGCCGTTTCATATGTTTCGGAGAACACAGGTCACGAATTTTTGACTTGGCGCCGTAGTTTGAAAGAGCTTGCACCAAAATTATTTAAATAAGAAAAATATAACCAGATGAGAAATATTAGAATATTAGCTAGTTTATTTATTCTAGCAGCAGTTGCTTCTTGTACATCCTTAGAACCCGGGCAGGTTAAGGTTGACGAGGGAATTTTACAAGGAACGGTTTCCGAAGGTTTAACCATTTTTAAAGGAATTCCTTTTGCAAAGCCTCCGGTTGGAGAATTGCGTTGGAAGGCTCCTCAACAAGCAGAAAAGTGGGATGGTATTAAGCAAGCCATCGAATTTGCACCTGCCCCTATGCAAGGAGGAAACCCGGTTGCTGGAAAAAGTGAAGATTGCTTATACCTTAATGTTTGGACTCCGGCAAAAACACCGGATGAAAAAGTTCCGGTACTGGTTTGGATCTATGGTGGAGGCTTTAGTTTTGGATCTACGTCAGATCCTGTTTCCGATGGCGAAATGTTAGCCAAAAAGGGGGTTGTTTTGGTTAGTGTGGCTTACCGTGTTGGGCAGTTAGGCTTTTTAGCTCACCCTGAACTTAGTGCCGAAAGTCTGGACAAAGTGTCAGGTAATTATGGGTTGTTAGATCAGATAGCAGGATTACAATGGATACAAAAAAACATTGCCAAATTTGGAGGAGATCCTGATAAGGTGACCATTTTTGGCGAGTCGGCAGGAGCTATCTCGGTTAGTATGCTGTGTGCTTCACCATTGGCAAAAGGACTTTTTTCTGGGGCTATCTCGCAGAGTGGTGGATCATTTGGGCCAACACGCCCAACTACTTATCCTGGTGAAAATATGAAAACCCTTAAACAGGCTGAAGCTGATGGTATTGAATATGTAAAAAATCATGGAGCTTCATCTATTGCTGAGTTACGTGAAATGCCTGCTGAAAAGTTTATCCCACAGGGGTGGACTATGCCCGGTGGCTGGCCAATTGTTGATGGATTTGTGATTCCTGACGACCAACATAAACTTTATGAGGAAGGGAAATACAATGATGTACCTGTATTAATCGGTTATAACTCAGATGAAGGAGCTAGTTTTTCCTGGGAAAAAACACCTGAGCAATATATTAGTGGAGTAAAAGGACGCTATGGCGAATTTGCAGATGCTTTAATTAATGCTTATCCAGTTGGTGAAAACAATGTTCCCAAAACAGCTCGCGATTTAATGCGTGATGCTGCTTTTGGTTGGCAAACCTGGAGCTGGGCAAGGCTTCAATCTCAAACAGGCAAATCAAAAGTTTACTATTACTATTTCGATCAGCATCCAGACTTTCCAGAAGATTCGCCTATGTATGGTCATGGTTCTCCTCACGGGCAAGATGTAGCTTATGTATTTCAGCATTTAGATCCCAAAAATGCTTCAAAATCAGATCTGGAAATATCAGAAGCAATGGGTATTTATTGGACAAATTTTGCAAAATATGGTCATCCTAATGGCGAAGGAGTTCCTGAATGGAATGCATTTAGCGATGAAACTCCAGAGGTAATGTATTTACAACAGAAACCTCATGTAGGTGCTGTGCCAAGTGAATCAGCATTGAAAGTACTTGATGCATATTTTGAGTGGCGCAGGACACCTAATGGGAAGGATTGGGCAAAATAAGGATAATAGTATTATTGGATTTTTTAAGTGTTTAAAATTTTTATTTACCAAGGTTATTTTTTATGACGCAGGGAATAATTTAAATAAAATATTATTTCAATGATGAGTAGGTTGAGATCGGAAATTTGTAGAATCTACTCATAAGGTTTGGTCGATTAGTTCTGTAGTTTATCTGTTAATAGACATTTTTCTACAATTTGTATGAGTAACACTGATCGGTATAATGAAGTTTTAACAATTAAATATTTAACAGGAAAAAAGGTTTGTTGCCTGCAATAAATTTTTTTAACTAAATGAGGCTGTGTTGCGATCAAAAATTTGGTTCGCAACACTATTCTCTTTTTGTGGACTGAAAATAAGATCGCAAATCCAAAGGGAAAAGGTGGAAGATAGATTGCCTGATAACGTTTGTACAATTGTAATTAATAAGCAATATTATTAAAAGTCACACAAAAAAAATAGTCATGATGAAGACAGTAATTTTAAAATTGTGTTTGGTATTAGCAGTTATTTTCCATGTAAATATCACATTTGCATGGGAAGAAATGCCAATGCCTCAGTTGCATGTGGAGGGGAGATATTTAAAAGATGTTTCTGGTCATATTGTAAATTTGCACGGTTTTGCTCAAACATACTCTCCTTGGTTTAACGAACAGAATTCAAAATGGACCAACTTTGATGTGGCTGCATGTTTGACTTATAACCAAGGCTTAATTGACGGTATATTGCAGGCCGGTTGGGAAATGAATTTTATCCGATTGCATATGGATCCTTATTGGTCCAATACTCCGGGTGTGCAGGTTAATGGTGAAAACGATATATCTGCCTTTGACTTTAATCGGTTTAAAACATATCTCGATCAGGTTTTTATCCCCATGGCCGAATATGCAATCTCAAAGGGATTGTACGTTGTAATGCGTCCTCCGGGAGTTTGTCCCGAAGAGATAGCTATCGGCGATGCATATCAGCAATATCTTATTCAGGTTTGGGGATATGTTGCTCAACATCCCAAATTAAAAAACAATCCTAATATTATGTTTGAATTAGCTAATGAACCAGTTGATATACTTGGATCCGATGGAACATATGGCGCAGGTACGCAAGGTCATTTCGATAAGCTTAAAATCTATTTTCAGGCAATTGTTGATGCTGTAAGGGAGAGTGCAAATAACATACTTTGGATACCGGGATTAGGATATCAGTCATTGTATGCCGGGTATGCAGCTAATCCCATTGAAGGCGATAATATTGGTTATGCAGTGCATGTTTATCCAGGGTGGTTTAACAGTGGTCAAGGCTATGAACCTTTCCAAAATGGATGGAATAATCAGGTTCAGCCAATAGCTGATATGGCACCTATTATGGTAACAGAGATGGATTGGGCGCCGGAAAAATACAATGCATCCTGGGGTAAAGATATTACCGGTATTGCTGGTGGAGATGGTTTCGGTGCAAATTTGAAGAAGATTGTTGACAGTTGCGGCAATGTAAGTTGGCTCCTTTTTACAAGTCCTGACCTGTTGGATGATTTTACAGGAATTGCTCCTGCTGAAGGTGAGAATTATGTCTTTCTAAATGACCCGGAGGCTTGTCCATGGCCGGTTTATCATTGGTATCAAGAATATGCAAAGGAATATAGTTTTGAAGGTGCTGCAGATGACTATTTAACGTTATCGGATCTGGTTGTTGAAAGTGGGGAGAAATTAACACTTTTAACAGGTAGCTCTGTAGGTTTAAAAATAAAGGCTGTTTTTGCTGATGGACACATCGAAAATGTAGGATCTCTTGCTGAGTACACTATTGACAATCCATCGGTCGTTGAAATTTCTAATGGAAGAATTTACTCACTTAAGGATGGAGAAGCAACTATTGATATTGCTTACACAGGACCTTTAGGTGCACAAAAACAAGTGACATTAAGTATTACTTCAACCACTTTTCCGTTAACAAATAATTTATTTAATCCTGATATCTGGGAAAATGGCTCTTTTGATGGAGTTACCAATACGCTGAAAACCGGATTATATGGTTTTGGAGGTTGGCAATATGAAGGAATTGATTTAACTGGTTATAAATATATCATCGCTCGATTAAGTGGAAATAATACTGCCGATATATCATTCAATATTTATGATGGTAGTAGTTATTGGGGATCACCTGCTTCGTATCAGTTCGGTAATGAAAAAGAAGTGGTTGTAATGCTGGAACATGCAAAGAAGAATGATAGTACACCTCTTAATTCGAAACATATTTATATTGCAGGCTTTTGGTCTAATGGCAGTAATCCTTTTGTAATTGATACTGTATTCCTATCTAATTCCAGCGAATATGATCCACCATCTATTAATATTCAGGATATTAACTCAAATAATATTACAGAGCTTAATGATTTTTATTATGGAATTGATACAGGACCATCTACTATACAGCAAATTATAGTTTCCGGTAATAAATTGACGAATGATATTGTCATTACATCTTCTGCCAATTATGAAATATCACTTGAAGAGACACAAGGATATTCTCAAATGATATCGCTTGGTCCGAATAAGGGTGAAGTCTCATTGGTTACTATATATGTAAGGTTAGTTTCCGGTTTAACAGACAATATGTATAGTGGGGATATTGAGCTTTCTTCGGCAGGAGCATTTGGTAAAACTATTGCTCTACTCGGACAAGTAGAAAAAACGAATGGGATTTATAATATTCCAAGTTCTAGCGCTGTGGTTACGTCAACTGCATATTTTACTTTATTAGGACAAAAAATAACTGATTTAGATAATCGGAGAGGAATTTTTATAGTTAAAGAATTTTATTCAGATGGAACTGTGGTTGCAACTAAAGTTTTAAAAATGGAATATTGAAAATACCTTTAAATAAAGGTAAACTTGAAGAATTGCATGATTATTAAAAATATTTTTATTATGAAATTAAAGCATATGTATATATTGCTCTTACTGGTCTTTTCGTTATACAATACCAGTAAAGGTCAATCATATAAACATACAGATCTGGGTATTAAAACAGTAATAAATTCTACTGAAATAGAAATTCAATTTTATGGACCATCAACAGTTCGGATATTAAAATTTCCGGAGGGTGACGAGTTTGAAAAAAAGAGCCTCTCTGTGATTATGCAGCCTCAGGAAGAGATTTTTGATATCCAAGAAATGGGCAAGGAAATTACCTTGAAGAGTAAGAAAATTAGTGTTGCATTAAATTTAAAGAATGGGCAAGTGGCATTTAAAACAATATCAGGAGAACCTTTGCTGAACGAAAAAGCATATGGAGGTAAATTTACTGATTTTATTGATGCCGGAGATACAACTTATAGTGTCTCACAGTCATATGTTCTGGATGAAAACGAGGCAATTTATGGCTTGGGAATTCTTCAGCGGGGAAAAATGTCGCAACGTAATCAAGAAGTAAGAATGGTGCAAAACAACACCGAAGATTACGTGCCTTTCTTCTTGTCTGAGAAAGGATATGGGGTATATTGGGATAATTACTCTCCTACCACCTTTAAGGATAATAGTGAGTCAACCAGTTTTAGTTCAGAAGTTGGCGATGGTATCGACTACTACTTTATGTATGGTGGCAACTCCGATGGTGTAATTGCTTGTATGCGTAACCTAACCGGGCAAGTGCCAATGTTTCCTTTATGGACTTTTGGTTATTGGCAGAGCAAAGAACGTTATAAGAGTCAGAACGAGATAGTTGGAGTCGTTAAAAAATACCGGGAATTGGGCGTGCCACTCGATGGTATTATACAGGATTGGCAATATTGGGGAAATAATTACCTGTGGAATGCCATGGAGTTCCTTAATCCTGATTTTGCAAAGCCGCAAAAAATGGTGAATGATATTCATGACTTGAATGCACACATAATTATTTCCATTTGGTCTTCCTTTGGCCCTATGACTAAACCTTATCGTGAAATGAATCCAAAGGGAATGTTGCTCAATATTGGAACCTGGCCTCAATCCGGGCTGACCAGTTGGCCTCCCAACAAAGATTATCCATCCGGAGTTAAACCTTATGATCCATATAATCCTGAAGCCCGCGATATATACTGGAAATATTTAAACCAAGGTATCTTTAAGTTGGGGATGGACGGTTGGTGGATGGACTCCACAGAACCTGATCATCTTGATTTCAGAGCACAGGATATGGATAATAAAACTTATTTGGGCTCATTTAGAAAAGTTCGTAATGCATATCCGTTAATGACTGTTGGCGGGGTTTATGAACATCAGCGCGAAGTTTCTTCTGATAAGCGCGTGTTTATTTTAACCCGTTCGGCTTTTGCCGGACAACAGCGCTATGGAGCTAATACATGGTCGGGTGATGTTAGTTCGTCTTGGGAATCTTTGAGAAATCAAATTCCGGCAGGTTTGAACTTTTCTCTTTGTGGTATTCCATACTGGAACAGCGATATTGGAGGTTTCTTTGCAGGAGCCTATAATAAAAATTGGAATGATGGCTCCGGTTCAAAAAATCCTTTATATCAGGAACTATATGTTCGTTGGTTGCAGTTTGGAGCATTTACACCTATGATGCGTTCTCATGGAACAGATGTTCCCAGAGAAATCTATCAGTTTGGTAAAGAGGGAGAACCAATTTACGATGCCATTGAAAAAGCTATTAAATTGCGTTACTCTCTCCTTCCATACATTTATGGTACTGCATGGGACGTTACTAAAAACCAGTCAAGTTTTATGCGGGCTTTAGTAATGGATTTTAATGATGAGAATGTAAAAGATTTGAGAAATGAGTATATGTTTGGCAAGTCGATATTAGTGGCTCCTATTGATAGTGCGCAATATACCCCGGAAAAAGTATTGAAAATTGATGCGGATACTGGTTGGGATAAAGCAGAGAAGGAAGATACTAAAAGCAATACAGAAACTAATTTCCGTAAACCTAAATCTAAAAATGTTTATTTGCCCGCTGGGGAAGAGTGGTACGACTTCTGGACAAACGAAAAATACTTAGGAGGACAGAATATTACCGTTACAACTACCATAGATAAAATTCCATTATATATAAAAGCTGGCAGCATTCTTCCATTCGGGCCAAAAGTGAAGTATGCAACAGAAAAGAAATGGGATAAGCTTGAAATTCGTATTTATGAAGGTGCCAATGGCGAATTCACCCTGTACGAAGATGAAAACGACAATTACAACTATGAGAAAGGCATGTATTCAACCATCACTTTTAATTGGAACGATGCTGAAAAAGTTTTGACTATCAATGACCGCGAAGGAAATTTCCCGGGAATGCTTAAAGAGCGCACTTTTGGCATTGTTAAAGTGGACAAAGGTAAAGTGGCAGGCGATGAGGTTGTTATGTTGTTTGATAAAGTGGTGAAGTACAACGGAAAGAAAGTGTTGGTTAAATTTTAATAGGTATATAAAATATAGTGACTTATGAATGCGATTAAGAATATCACATTGGCAGGTATTATTGGATTGGTATTATTAGCCGGTCTGTGTGGAATGCAAAATCTATCAGCCCAAACAGTATGGCTTGATGAACTAGACCTGAGTACGGCAACCCAAGGATATGGCGTACCGATGAAAAATAAATCTTTAGATGGCAATACGATGAGTATTGCAGGGCAAACCTTTAAACGGGGATTTGCTACCCATGCCGTTAGTTCTTTATTTGTTTTAACGGAAGGAAATGCAAGTGAGTTTACCGCAAAAGTAGGGCTTGATGATGAGATGAAAGGTCATGAACCTGCTGTTGAATTTGAAGTTTATGGCGATGGAAATAAACTTTGGGCAAGTGGTGTGATGCATATAGGTGATTCTGCTAAAGTGTGTTCAGTTGCATTAACCGGCGTAAAGAAAGTTGAACTGGTAGTGGCCGATGGCGGTAATGGCAATTACTACGACCATGCTAATTGGGCCGATGCTAAATTCGAAACCACCGGAGTTCATACATTTAAAACCTATAATCCAATAGCAAGCGAACCTTATATTTTAACACCAAAACCATTAGCATCACCAAAAATAACAGGTGCAAAGGTTTATGGCGTACGCCCTGATTCGCCATTTCAATTCTTAGTAACTGCAACCGGTGATAGGCCAATGACATTTTCAGCCCAAAAATTACCAAAGGGTTTGAAACTGAATCATCAAACGGGCATCATTACAGGAAAGCTCTTTATAAAAGGGACTTATGAAGTTACATTGTCGGCAAAAAATGCTAAAGGTAAAGCAGAGCGAAAGCTACGTATTGTTTGTGGCGACCAAATTGCCTTAACACCTCCAATGGGATGGAACAGCTGGAACTGTTTTGCTCAAGAGGTGTCGTCCGATAAAGTGAAACGTGCCGCCGATGCTATGGTAAAAAGTGGGCTGATTAATCATGGATGGACATATATCAATATCGACGATTTCTGGGAAAACAACCGTGACTCTAAAGATCCTGCGCTGCAAGGAGAAATGCGTGACGAAGCTGGAAATATTGTAACCAATAAACGATTTGAAGATATGAAAGGCCTTGCTGATTATGTACATGGCCTTGGTTTGAAAATTGGGTTGTATTCCAGCCCCGGTCCATGGTCGTGTGGTGGCTGTGCCGGTAGTTTTGGCTACGAGGAGTTGGATGCTGAAACTTATACTCAGTGGGGTTTTGATTACTTAAAATACGATTGGTGCAGCTATGGAAACGTTATTGATGGCCTGCCCGATAATGACCCTTATAAAGTGTCATCGCTTTCGTACAATGGTGGTAGTGAGTTGGAAACAGCCATGAAGCCTTTTAAATTGATGGGGGATTACCTTCGCAAGCAACCGCGTGATATTGTTTTCAGTGTGTGCCAATACGGTATGTCCGATGTATGGAAATGGGGCGGTTCGGTTGGCGGCAATTGCTGGCGTACCACCAACGATATTACCGATACCTGGGTGAGTGTGAAAAGTATTGCTCTCGACCACGAAAAGTCGGCTCCTTATGCTAAACCTGGCAATTGGAACGACCCCGATATGCTGGTTGTTGGACAGGTAGGGTGGGGCAATACACACCCTAGCAAGCTTAAACCCGACGAACAATATTTGCATATTAGTTTGTGGAGTCTTTTTGCTGCACCTCTTTTAATTGGATGCGACATGGAGAAACTAGATGATTTTACCCTTAACCTGTTGACCAATGATGAGGTAATTGATGTAAACCAGGACCCGCTTGGCAAGCAAGCTACTTGTGTACAAACCATCGGCGATTTAAGAATTTATGTAAAAGAACTCGAAGATGGCAGCCGTGCAGTTGGTTTCTGCAACTTCGGAACAGAGATAGTAGATGCTCAGTACAACGATTTTGAACAATTAGGCATTACAGGAAAAGTTAACGTGCGCGATCTTTGGCGCCAGAAAGATATTGCAGAGGTAGATGCTAATTCCGAAAAGCTGGCTATTAAAGTCCCTGCACATGGCGTATTACTATATAAATTTAGTTCTAGTAAATAATTAAATACGACAATAAAATATGTCAGGTAAATTTCTAAACCTAAAAGGCTGTCTGGTTGCAGTTCTGGTTGCATTAGTTGGTGCAGGAAATGCACAAAATCCGATTATTCAGACTAAATACACGGCAGATCCTGCACCATTGGTTTACAACGATACCGTTTTTCTTTATACATCGCACGATGAAGATGATGCTTTCGGTTTTAAAATGCAGGATTGGTTGCTGTATACTTCAACAGATATGGTTAACTGGACAGACCATGGTGTTGTTGCTTCGTTAAAGGATTTTAAATGGGTGCCATATGACAATGGAGCATGGGCACCGCAATGTATTGAACGAAACGGTCAGTTTTATTTATATTGCCCCATGCCAAGCGGTATTGGAATTGGCGTGTTGGTTGCCAATAGTCCATATGGGCCATTTACCGATCCTATTGAAAAAGCCTTGATTAAAAACGGGCCTCAGGATATTGATCCTTCTGTTTTTATTGATGATGATGATCAGGCTTACCTATACTGGGGAAATCCGGAGTTGTGGTATGTTAAGTTGAACGAAGATATGATTTCTGTTGAAGGCGAACCTACAAGAATGGCCGATTTTGTAAAAGTGAAAGGCGAAAAAGACGCTTTCCATTATCAGGAGGGGCCATGGGCTTGGAAACGTAACGGAAAATATTATATGGCTTATGCATCAACCTGTTGCCCCGAAGGTATTGGTTATGCTATGAGCAATAGCCCCACTGGCCCTTGGGCATTTAAAGGTATGATTATGGAAGGCGATCAGCGCTCAAGTGGCAACCATCCCGGAATAATCGATTATAAAGGAAAATCTTATGTTTTTGGCTTCAATTATGACATATTGACACAAACAATGTCGAAGCATTACGAACGCCGTTCGATTTGTGTTACCAAAATTGTCTACGATAAGGATGGTGCAATAATAAAACTACCTTGGTGGGATGAAACCAAAAATACTCAAATCGGTGCGTTAAATCCATACATTAAAAATGAGGCCGAAACCATGGCTTTTAGTGAGGGGCTTAATACGAAAAAGGTTATTGAGTGGGAACGAAATGTTTCCTGGAACAGGGGTAAGAAGATAGCCGAACGCATGATAGTTACTTCAATCCATAATGGTGACTATATAAAGGTGCAAGGAGTTGATTTTTCCAAAGGAATTTCATCTGTTCAAGTGTGTTTGGCTGCATTGTATGGCGGTAAAATCGAAATTCATTCCGATAAAATTGATGGATCTGTTTTGGGTCTGGTAGATATTACAGCTTCGGCTGAAGGAGATATCTATAAAACAGCCACAGCCCCTGTGAAAAATATCAAAGGAGTTCACGATTTGTATTTCGTTTTTAAAGGGGAAAAGGATCTGTTTAACTTTGATTGGTGGAAGTTTGATGATAAATAATAAGTTCACATTTAAAACAATAATTATGAGAGTGCAAATCTTATTAATATTTTCATTTGTATTAATATTCAGTACAGTAACAGCACAAAACCCTATTGTTCAAACCTATTTTACTGCCGACCCGGCACCAATGGTTTGTAATGATACCGTTTATCTTTATACATCACATGATGAAGATAATACGGTGGACAATTTCTTTACCATGTACGACTGGCGTTGCTATTCAACAACAGATATGGTAAACTGGACCGATCATGGTGCTGTGGCTTCGTTAGAAAAGGATGTTGCCTGGGTAAACAAGAAAAATGGAGCATGGGCTGTTCAGTGTATTGAGCGAAACGGAAAATACTACCTTTATGTACCTATTCATGGTGCCGGAATCAGTGTATTAGTTGCCGACTCTCCATACGGGCCATTTAAAGAACCATTGGGTAAACAATTTGTTGATAGTGAGGATTTATGGAAAGATATCGATCCTACTGTATTTATTGATGACGATGGCCAGGCCTGGATGTATTGGGGTAATCCTAGTGTTTGGTATGTTAAGCTAAACGAAGATATGATTTCGTATGACAAGAGTATTGGTAAAAACGGTATTGTTGCTGTTGATATGGTGCCCGAGTCGTTTGGTAAAAGTGTAAGAAAAGATGGTACCCCGTGTACAAAGTATGTTGAAGGCCCATGGTTTTACAAACGCAACAACCTCTATTACTTAATTTATGCTGCTAATGGAGTGCCTGAATCTATTGGATATTCAACATCAACATCGCCAACAGGACCATGGAAATATCAAGGATTAATTATGGAACGTTATCCAAAACTATCTTTTACCAACCATACCGGTATTATTGATTATAAAGGAAATTCTTATTTTTTCTACCATAACGAAGCTTTGCCTAATGGAGGCGGATTTAGGCGTTCTACCTGTCTGGAACAGTTTGAGTATAATGCCGATGGAACTATTCCGTCCATTATTCCTACAGAAGAAGGCATAAAAACAAGCCTGGAAAATTTGAATCCATATAAAAGAACCGAAGCCGAAACAATCGCATGGTCCGAAGGGGTGAAAACAGAATCGGGAAGTAATGGCGTGTATGTTACTAAAATTAATAATGGCGATTATCTAAAAATACGAAGTGTTGATTTTGTCAAAGGCGCAAAGAAGTTCGAAGCAACAGCTACTTCTGTAACCGATGGAAAAATTGAGATTCGTGTAGATGCTAAAGATGGCGCATTGGTTGGTGTTTGTGAAATTACCAATACAGGTGGGGCAGATGTGTGGAAAACCTTCACTACCAAAGTAAATAAGGTTAAGGGCATTCACGATTTGTATTTCGTGTTTGTGGGTAATAATGGCGAACTGTTCAATTTTGATTATTGGAAGTTTAGTAAGTAATCGCATTTTTTTTAATGCTGATAGGGTTGTAGATCAGCTATATAAAAATGGTGTCTTACATAAATGGCCTGTTGTGGTTGGAAATAGAACTAAAATTTGTCGAAGATGATAAATGTGAAATCTAATTTAGTGTTAGTAGCAGTGTTGTATGCCTTTTTTGTGGTCTCAGATTTAGCTGCTCAGCAACCTGCCACCATAAAAATGGAACCTGTTTATAACGATTTTAAGGCTGAGTTTATGTGGGATGCCAAAGTGAAAATTGGCAATGTGGTTGTAGTAGGCGAAAGCAAACGGGGAACCCGTCGGATGATACCCATAACAGGTGGCTCTTTTAAAGGGCCAAACATTCAAGGCGAAGTGTTGCCCGCTGGTGAAGATTGGCAATTGGTGCGCTCTGATGGCGATACGGAACTCAATGCACGTTACTTGCTTAAAACGAACGATGGCATTATAATTCAGGTCATAAACAAAGCACTGATGCATGTGCCAGCAAAAGACGAAGATGGTAGTTTTTATGTAAAATCAATTGCTGATTTGGAGGCTCCAACCGATAGCAGATATGATTATCTTAATCATGCCATATTTATAGGAACGCTTACCATGCCCAAGTTAAATACGGGTGAAGAGCCCTATGTCATAATTGGAGTGTACAAGTTGTTGTAATTAACCTTCTTAACTAGAGTTTTTTAATAATATGCATTTTTGAAGAAAACGATGGGTTTGCTATAACCATCTGGTTTATATATTGTACTCTTTTGAAATTGTTGTTTGGATAGAATAATTGACTTTAATGAATGCTAGTGAGAATAGCTATGAGTAATCTTATAAAAACAAATTAAGCTTTAGTATTATGTTTAAAAAAATATTCAAATTCGTGATGTTATTAGGGTTTATATTTCCTATTGCATCAAGCGCACAAGAAAAGCTATATTCCAACGAATTTCCTTTGGGAGATGTACAGCTACTCGATGGGCCGTTCAAACATGCTCGCGACCTGAATATTGAGGTTCTGTTGAAATACGATGTCGACCGTTTATTGGCTCCTTATCGCAAAGAAGCTGGATTATCAGAAAAGGCAAAGAGTTATCCCAACTGGGAAGGCTTAGACGGGCATGTAGGAGGGCATTACCTGACGGCAATGGCAATAAATTATGCAGCAACCGGTAATGCAGAATGCAAAAAGCGCATGGATTATATGATCTCTGAGCTAAAGGCCTGTCAAGAAGCCAATAGCCAGAAGTATCCTGATTGGGGTGTTGGGTATGTTGGTGGCGTTCCACACAGTGCAGCGTTATGGTCAAAGATAAAAGCTGGAGAAGTTGGGGCAATATGGGAGGCATGGGCACCTTATTACAATATTCACAAAATGTATGCAGGCTTGAGAGATGCTTGGTTATACAAAGGAGATATCGAAGCAAAGAACCTTTTTCTTCAATTTTGCGATTGGGCAATTACCATTACAGAGGATTTGTCGGACAAGCAGATGGAAGATATGCTCGCTAACGAATACGGTGGTATGAACGAAGTACTTGCCGATGCATTCCAAATATCAGGCAATAAAAAATACCTCACGGCTGCAAAACGTTATTCGCACAAAATGTTTCTAGATCCATTGTCACAGGGAATAGATATGCTTGATAACAAACATGCGAATACTCAGATTCCCAAATTTATTGGTTTTGAGCGAATAGCAGAACTTGATCTTGATCAAAAGTATGGTAAAGCGGGTAGTTTTTTCTGGGAGACTGTAACAACTAACCGTTCCTTGGCTTTTGGTGGCAACAGCAGAAGGGAACATTTTCCGGCCAAAGAATCATGTATCGATTTTGTAAATGTAAATGATGGACCCGAATCCTGCAACTCGTATAACATGCTCAAATTAACCGAAGACCTGTTTCGGGTGAATCCAGCTGGAAAATATGCCGATTATTACGAACGTACCATCTTCAATCACATCCTCTCTTCTCAGCATCCCGAACATGGCGGATATGTTTATTTCACCCCGGCGCGACCACGCCATTACCGGGTTTACTCAGCTCCAAACGAAGCGATGTGGTGTTGTGTTGGTTCAGGCATGGAAAACCATGGCAAATACAACCAATTTATATACACCCATTCAGAAGATTCATTATTTCTGAATCTTTTTATCGCGTCGGAATTAGACTGGAAAGAAAAAGGCTTGAAAATCAAACAGGAAACAAATTTTCCTTATGAAGAACAAACAAAACTTACTATTTCAGAGGGAGCTTCGAAATTTAAATTATTAGTTCGCTATCCGGCGTGGGTAAATAAGGGTGCATTGAAAATTTCAGTGAATGGAAAGATTGTGGATGGTACATTGCTTCCTTCGTCTTATGTTTGCATCGACCGAAAATGGAAAAAAGGGGATGTGGTTCAAGTAACATTGCCCATGCGAAATACTATCGAACATTTACCTAATGTGCCTGAATACATCGCTTTCATGCATGGACCTATATTATTGGGTGCGAAAACCGGAACCGAAGATTTAAAAGGCTTAATTGCGGATGATGGTCGTTGGGGACAATCATCAAGTGGTAAATTTTTACCTATCGACAAAGCTCCAATACTGATTAATGATGACATTCAAAATATAGGAAATAAGTTAGTTCCGGTTGAAGGTAAGCCGTTAAATTTTACACTAAATGTAAAAATGGTCAATCCTGTCGAACTTACACTGGAACCGTTTAGTAAAATACACGATGCCAGGTATATGATGTATTGGTTGGCTTTGTCAAATTCAGGTTACAAAGCATACACAGATTCATTGGCAAATATTGAAAAAGAAAAACTTGCTCTGGAAAAACGCACAATCGATCAGGTTGCGCCTGGTGAGCAACAGCCCGAAACCGATCATGGCATGCTATCAGAAAATTCCAATAAAGGCAACAATTTAAATGAGTTTTTCCGCGAAGCTAAGAATGACGGCTTTTTTAGCTACAATTTGGCAACAAATTCGGAAACTGATTTGAGTTTAAGAGTTCGTTATTGGGGTGCAGAATGGGGGAGCAGGAAATTTGATATTTATATCGACGATGAAAAACTTCTGACCGAAGATAATACAGGCCGATGGAATCAATCTATGTTTAAAGATGTTGTTTATTCCATTCCCAACTCGATGGTATCTGGAAAAGACCATGTATGGGTGAAATTTAAAGCTCTTCCTGGAAGCACTGCAGGAGCTGTTTATTATATTAGGTTAATAAGAGGGGCTGTAGAAAAAAAGTAAAAGTTCGTCCGTTTAGAGGATAAATAATAACCATAATTAATAATGGTTACCCATTAATAATCATACAGAATCAAAAGAAATCTTTATCATCAAGTTTGCTTTTTGATAAAGATTTCTATGGAAAAATCACCCAATGAACTTAAAGCGATTAAATAGAGAAATATTAAGATCTCTATATTGAATATTAATAGTAGTGAAAATAAGTATTGTAAAGCAATAATTAGATGGATAAAACTTCAAGACACAGAAGATCCTTATTGCGAAACCGGGCACAATGCTTTGTTTATAGGACCTGATGGAAATATCTGGAGTTCTTGTCATTACAAGGGGTACGGAAAAAGTCTGTATCCCTATTGTCCGGAACTTCAGGATTGGGAAAAGACCCCTCAGATAGGTATTGAACCTGTTTATTATAAAAATGGCAGATTTTATATTTTAAAACCAACCTGGACTGAGCAAGTGATTGAATATTAATTTTTTAAATGTGAAATAATGAAACGAGTCCAATTTATATTTATACAGGCTCTTTTTCTTTTTATCTCTTCGTGTGCAGAGGATCAGGCACAAGAGCAGGAATTGAAGCTGTGGTACGATAAACCTGCAAAACAATGGGTAGAAGCTTTGCCGGTAGGGAATGGTCGTTTAGGCGCAATGGTTTTTGGCGACCCTGTTAATGAAGTCTTTCAGTTGAATGAGAATACGTTATGGGCAGGAGGGCCTAACCGTAACGATAATGTGCAGGCAAAAGATGCATTGGCCGAAGTACGCAAGCTTATTTTTGAAGGCAAATTTGCTGAAGCGCGTGATCTGGTCGATAAGAAAATGATTAGTAAAAAGTCTCATGGCATGTCTTATCAAACGGCAGGTAATTTAAAGCTGTCGTTTCCGGGGCATGAGAACTATACCGATTATTATAGAGAGTTGGATATCAATAATGCCATTGTAGCATCTTCCTATAAAGTGGATGGTGTTAACTATAAAACCACTGTGTTTTCTTCCCATCCCGATGAAGTTATTATTGCAAAAATAGAAGCAGATAAATCAGGTGTCATTAATTTTTCTGCAAGTATGGACAGACCTTCCGAAGTAACTGTTTCCACAGACGGCAATGATGAACTAATAATGTCTGGCATCAGCAGCGATCAGGAGGGCATAATAGGGGAGGTAGCTTTCAATGCTAAAGTTAAGATTACTACGAAAGGCGGTTCTGTTTCTGCTGAAAACGGATTATTAACTGTAAAAGATGCCAACGAAGCAACTCTTTATATTTCCGTTGCAACCAATTTTAATAGTTATAAAGATGTAAGTGGCGATGCTGAAGAAAGGGTAAACAGATACTTAGATAAAGCAATCCAAAAAGACTATGAACAAGCTTTGATGGAGCATATTGCCGATTATCGCTCATTTTTCACCCGCGTTAAGTTAGATTTGGGAGGATCCGATTCGGTAAAGAATACAACCGATGTGCGCATAAAAGAGTTTGCCAAAGGAAACGATCCGCAATTGGTGGCTCTTTATTTTCAGTTTGGCAGATACCTGTTAATCTCTTCTTCGCGTCCTGGTACGCAACCCGCCAACTTACAAGGTATCTGGGCAGGAAACCTTTTCCCTGCCTGGGATAGTAAGTATACAGTGAATATTAATACTGAAATGAATTATTGGCCATCTGAGATTACCAATTTATCCGAAATGAACGAACCTTTGGTTAAAATGGTTCGCGAACTAGCTGAAACAGGAAAACAAACTGCAAAGGATATGTATGGTGCCAGAGGCTGGGTGTTACACCATAATACGGATATCTGGCGAATTAACGGATCTATAGATGGAGCCAATTGGGGTATGTGGCCAATGGGAGGTGCCTGGTTGTCGCAACACCTGTTTGAAAAATATGCCTTTTCCGGAGATATAGACTATTTAAAATCTGTTTATCCTGTCATCAAAGACGCAGCTCTGTTCTTTGTGGATTTTCTGGTTGAAGAGCCTGTAAATAACTGGTTGGTTGTAAGTCCTTCTGTTTCACCTGAAAATACACCAATGGGGCGTTCCACCTCAATTACAGCAGGAACAACAATGGATAATCAATTGGTTTTTGATCTGTTTAAAATCGCCATAAACGCTGCTCAAATTTTGAATAAAGATCCCGAATTAGTTGACACCTTAAATCAAACCTTAAAACGCTTGCCTCCAATGCAAATTGGCAAATGGGGACAGTTACAAGAGTGGATGGAAGATTTAGATAATGCCAATGACCATCATCGTCATGTATCTCATCTTTATGGTCTTTATCCATCAAACCAGATTTCACCCTACCGCACCCCGGAATTATTTGATGCTGCAAAAACATCACTTCTGGCACGTGGCGATGAATCTACAGGATGGTCTATGGGATGGAAAGTTAATCTTTGGGCACGTTTGCTTGATGGTGATCATGCCTTTAAGTTAATTACAGATCAATTAAAACCTGTTGTCGGAAATGGAGGCATGAGTGGAGGTGGTGGCACCTATCCAAATCTTTTTGATGCACATCCTCCTTTTCAGATTGATGGTAATTTTGGATGTGCAGCAGGTATTGCAGAAATGCTGCTTCAAAGCCACGATGAAGCAATTCATTTGTTGCCGGCTTTGCCTGCTGTGTGGCGTAATGGAACTGTTAGTGGACTTAAAGCAAGAGGCGGGTTTGAAGTTAGTATGCAGTGGGCAGAAGGGAAACTGGTCAAAGCCGAAATTCACTCATTAAATGGCGGTTTGTGCCGTGTGCGTTCCTACATTCCTTTGCGTGGAGATGGCATTAGGCAAGCTGAAGGTGAAAATACAAATGGTTTTTACTTTTTAAAAGCGACACCTCAACCAATTAATAATACTAAGGAGAAGATACAGAATGTCCAGTTACAAAAAATCTATGAATATGATGTAGATACTAAACCCAATCAGGTTATCTCTTTTTATGGAATTAGATAATAGAACCTTTTGAATTAATGAAGTTAAGGTGTGTTTTATATTGACGTACTTGTACTATTCACCAATAGAATATGGAAAACTATTAAACAAATATAAAATAGTTGCATGACGTAACTCTTTGTCCACTTTTTTGTTGCAAGTTCATTGTAATATTACTTATTGAGTTAGCCATTATGTATTTCATAGTGGCTTTTTTTATTGATAATGCCAATTAGTATTTAATTGAAAATTGATCAAGTCAAATAATCTCTATCTGCGCAACACCAATCCATTGGGAAAGCATTATAACGGCATGTGTTGATTTCTAAATGACATAAAACAATTGTAAAAATCAGGTTTGAAGATTTATTTTTTTTGATCTGGATATTTGGAATATTAATCTATTTCCAGTTTTTCAAATCATCTTTTATTGCTTTTGTGTATCTAAATACATGACTAATCATTGATATGTCCCAAAATTGAAAATGTTTATCTAAGATTTAAAATCGATTTTCCTCCTATAATATAATTTCATCAAATATTAATATAGCCCAGTATTTGTTTTGCCTGATTCAATAAAAAGGCATTCGAATAGGTCTGGTTAGCGACTAAATTATGGTATTGTAGAAGAAATATAACACCATGAATCTACGCAGAACTCGCAGCAAAATTGAACAAGTAGGTGATAGGACTATTGCAACGGGGAGTACATATATCTCAACATAAACAGGATTGAGTTTCATATTAAATTGGTATGGTAGAGCCAATGATCAGGATGAATAATTCTGATTATTAGGTGTTGGGAGAATTTAAAACATGTCAAAAACAAATGAGGAATAAAGACTATTAATTAATTGGAAGAATGTTATTGCAGTTATTCAAGAGAGTTTTTAAATAAATTAGATTAAATAAAAAATGATGAGTAGAGTTCTAAAAATAAAATTTAAGTCAACAAAATGGCCGGTGTATTTTTTGTCAGGTTGTATTGTAATGTTATTTGCTGTTAGCGCATGTGCTCAAACAAAAGCACAAAAAAATGGACCGGTGTTTAATAATTTTGTTTATCAGGGAAACGACAAGGTTTATAACGATTTTCCGTTAAAGGAGGGGGAATTCTATAACCCGATATTGCAAGGATGCTATCCAGACCCGGCTATTACAAGAAAAGGAGATGATTATTATATGGTATGTTCGTCGTTTGCCATGTTTCCGGGAGTACCAATTTTTCATTCAAAAGATCTGGTAAACTGGAAACAAATTGGTCACGTTTTGGATCGCACATCACAATTAGATGTTCATGATACCGGCATCAGTTCAGGAGTGTATGCACCTGGAATAACATATAATCCTCATAATGATACTTTTTATATGATTACTACTGCGTTTGCCGGAGGACTTGGGAATATTATAGTTAAGACCAAAGACCCAATGAAAGGGTGGAGTGATCCTATCAAACTTGATTTTGCAGGTATTGATCCTTCTATATTTTTTGATGATGATGGGAAAGGATATGTCGTGCATAATGATGCTCCCGCAAAAGGTAAAGAATTATATAATGGGCATCGGGTTATCAAAGTTTGGGAATATGATGTGGAAAATGACAAAATCATCCCTGAGTCAGACATAGTAATTGTGAATGGTGGAACTGATATTTCTAAAAGACCAATTTGGATTGAGGCCCCTCACTTATATAAAAAAGATGGCAATTATTATTTAATGTGTGCTGAAGGAGGTACCGGAGGCTGGCATAGTGAAGTAGTATTTATTGGTTCAAGTCCTAAAGGACCTTTTAATCCAGCGCCAAGTAATCCTATATTAACACAAAGATATTTTGGCAATAATAGAAATTATAAAGTTGATTGGGCTGGTCACGCAGATATTGTAAAGGGACCGGGTGATAAATATTATGGAGTATTTCTTGCCATTCGCCCTAATGAAAAGGACAGGGTAAATATTGGACGTGAAACATTTATTTTACCTGTTGATTGGTCTGGTTTGTTCCCCGTTTTTGAAAATGGACTTATACCTATGGAACCAAAATTAAAAATGCCTGAAGGTGTAACCGGGAATAGAACAGGTAAGGATGGATTTTTTCCCAATGGAAACTTTGTGTATAAGGAAGATTTCAATTCAGAAAACTTGGATGATAGATGGATAGGACTTAGAGGGCCTCGGGAAGAATTTATCTCTTTGACAAAAAAAGGGTTAGGAATTAATCCGTTTGATGTAAATATAAAAGAACTTAAACCTACATCAACACTATTTTACCGTCAGCAGCACAATAATTTTTCCTTTTCAGCAGATATTGACTATAAACCATCTTCAGAAAAAGATTTAGCTGGAATAACATGTTTGCAAAACGAAGGTTTTAATTATGTTTTTGGAATTACGAAGAAAGAAAAAGATTATTACCTCGTACTTCAAAGGACGGAAAAAGGACAATCAGTGGTTATTGCAAGCGAAAAAATAGACATTAAAAAACCTCTTGGATTAAAAGTTGCTGCAGATGGGGATAAATATGAGTTTTCTTATTCCATTGATGGATCTGATTTTATAAACGTTGGCGGAGTTGTTTCCGGAGATATACTTTCAACCAATAGGGCTAAAGGATTTACGGGTTGTTTATTAGGTTTGTATGCTACCGCTGCAAATGATGCTCAACCAAATTAATTAACGAGCAGTTAGCTCATAGAGTACCTGGTTAAAAATGAACAACAAAAACAAAACTATATACAGGAGCTGTGGAAGTTCTTGTATTTAGTTTAAAAACAAATCCTTTCTAAAAAGGGAAAAAGGAGTCAATTGTGTTTGATATTCAGAATAGTAAATTTTGAAAGGAACACAGTTGGCCTTTTTTTTATAGTGTAATTTTGACATAAATTATTTACTCTTGTTTAGTGTCTTGAGGGAGTGGATAATTAAGATATATAATATCAATAACTATCATTTTTGTTTGTAGGATTTATTTGAAATGCGTTAATTTCTTTAAATACTATCTTAGTAATTGAAGTTAATGTATTACAACAGGATTGTTTATGTCTGATATTGAAAGTGAAATATCTTAAAATAAAATAGGCTGATTTGATTAAAGCTTAATTTAGTACAGATTAGATTCGATTGTTATAAGTATTAATAAGCTTTTCGAAGTCTTATTAATAAATGTTTTAAAGATCGATAAGTGAATTATTTATTTTCAATAAGGAGTGGAATATTTTTTAATTAAAAAATTTAAAATGAAGTTTATCCGTTTATACAGTAGTATCCTTTTTGTATATATCTTAATGTGTAGTCACCTTTATGCTCAGGAAAATTTGGCACATAATCCAGTGATATATGCTGACGTGCCTGATATGTCTATAGTACGAGTGGGTGATACCTATTATATGAGCAGTACTACCATGCACATGAACCCGGGAGTTCCTATTATGAAATCTACGGATCTTGTAAACTGGGAATTGGTTAACTATGCATATAATGTGTTGGAAAGTAACGATGCACTATCATTAAATAATGGAAAAAATGCTTATGGAAAAGGTTCATGGGCAAGTTGTCTTCGTTATCATAAAGGAAAATATTACGTAAGTACTTTTTCTAGTACTACGGGTAAAACACATATTTATACGACAAAAAATATTGAAAAAGGGCCATGGAAGAAGATGTCTTTCAAACCTTCGTTACATGACCATTCCCTGTTTTTTGACGATGATGACCGCATATATATGATTTATGGTAGTGGCAATATTAAAATGGTTGAATTGAATAAAAAATTAACTGGTATTATCCCGGGATCAGAAAAGGTGATTATAGAAAATGCAAGTGCACCTGCAGGAACCAATGTAGGATTACCAGCCGAAGGATCTCAATTATTCAAAATTGATGGCAAGTATTACTTGTTTCATATTACATGGCCCAAAGGAGGAATGAGAACAGTTATTGTTCATCGGGCAGATAAGATTACAGGACCTTACGAAGGTCGTGTGGCATTGCAAGATAAAGGTGTGGCTCAAGGTGGACTAATTGACACTCCGGATGGAAAATGGTTTGCCTACTTGTTCCGCGATAATGGTGCTGTAGGTCGTATACCATATATGGTACCCGTTACGTGGAAAAATGGATGGCTGGTGCTCGGAGTAGATGGCAAAGTTCCTGAAACACTTCAGTTACCTCTATCAAGAGGTTTAATTCCTGGTATTGTTGCATCAGATGAATTCAATAGAACCAAAAATGAGGAGAATTTGCCATTAGTTTGGCAATGGAATCATAATGAAGTGGATAATTTTTGGTCAGTAAAGGATAGGGATGGTTATTTGCGTTTAATAACCAGTAGAATCGACACTTCATTTTTAACGGCCAGAAATACTTTGACTCAACGAACCTTTGGTCCTGAATGTTCAGGATCAACTAAGTTGGATGTTTCAAATATGAAAGATGGTGATTTTGCAGGTCTTGCCTTGTTGCAAAAAAAATATGGCTTGGTCGGAGTAAAAAATGAAAATGGAGCAAAGAAATTAGTAATGGTTAGTGCTCAAACAAATAAACCAGTTGAAATTGAAAGTTTACCCTTTGAGCAGGAAATAGTTTATTTAAAAGCAGAGTGCGATTTTAAAGAACGTAAGGATTTAGCTGAGTTCTATTACAGTTTTGATGGTGAAAACTGGAAAAAAATAGGAGTTTCCTTGAAAATGGCTTACACTCTGCCTCATTTTATGGGGTATCGGTTTGGTCTTTTTAATTATGCCACAAAAATGGTTGACGGTTATGTTGATTTTGACTACTTCCATATTAGTAATACAATTTCTCCAAAAGAAGAGATGTACGTATTCCTTAGTTTGGGACAATCTAATATGGAGGGAAACGCACGATTCGAACCTCAGGATACAGTTAATGTCAACGAGCGTTTTCAAGTACTGGCAACTGTTGACTGTCCTGAATTAAACAGAAGAAAAGGTAACTGGTATACAGCAATTCCACCTCTATGCCGCTGTCATACAGGCTTAACTCCTGTAGATTATTTTGGGCGCACTCTATTAGAAAACCTTCCGGAGAACATTAAGGTTGGTGTAATCAATGTGGCTGTTGGGGGATGTAAAATAGAACTGTTTGATAAAGATAATTATAAAACCTATGTCGAATCGTCGCCTGATTGGTTGAAAAATATGGTTAAGGATTATGACGGGAATCCGTATTTGCGTCTTGTTGAAATGGCAAAAATAGCTCAAAAAACAGGTGTAATAAAAGGCATTTTATTGCATCAGGGGGAATCAAATACAGGCGATACACTTTGGACAAAGAAAGTAAAGTTGGTGTACGATAATTTGATAGCTGATCTGAATTTAAATCCTAAAAAAGTTCCACTGATTGCTGGTGAAATGGTTAGTGCCGGCGAAGAAGGGAAGTGTGCAAGTATGAATTCAATAATAGCCACACTTCCTGAGGTGATTCCGAATTCATATATTATTTCTTCAGAAGGTTGTCCGGGTGTTAAGGATCATTTGCATTTTTCGGCTGAGGGATATCGAATGTTAGGTGAACGTTATGCCGAAAGGATGTTGTTATTATTGAAAAATACAAAAACAGGAAAGAATTAAAATAGGATGGATATAATTAGGTCACTGCCTAGTCTTTTTATTAGTGATGGTATGTTGTCAGCTTTTTGCAAATCGATAATCTGTTTGATTATCGGCTGTCCGGCAAATTTTAATTCATTGATTTGATCCATATTATAATGTGTTTCTCAAAATCAAATTACAACTTTGAGAGATAAATAGTTAGAGGAAGTACCCTCTCCTTTTTTATACCAATTTACAGGTAAATTTATTAACAGGTATTAATCGGACACAAGCGAACTGTTATATTTAATTTTAGAAGAATATTATCTAAAATTAAAAATCGTAATTATGCTAATAGTGTATTATTGTTTTGCAATTGGTTAATAAAACCGGCAAACCATGCTGGAATAGCACAAGTGATAAATATACGCACTAAGAATATAGTTAGTGGTGGTTGTTAATTTCTTCATATAAAAACAACTTAATGTCTTGTTAGGGCATTTCTAATGTCAGATTATTTATTTGAACCATCAGGAAAGGAGTAAACTTTATAAAGTTGCCAAAATTCTCTGAACAGGTCAATATGGTTTTGGTAGTTGAAATATAATATATGTGCTGATCTTTCTACAGGTATCTGATTGCGAAATTTAGGAAATGATAATGCTTGTGGTGAGTCTTTTTGTTTGTTCGATGGTAATTGTTACCGGGAGGATCAGCTGTGTATTTAGTTGTCAAATATTTTTTTGAATGAAAAGTGATGTTTGAATTAGTATTTCCAAGTTTTTTGTATGGCAGTTGAAATTTTATAATTTAGCCCTTTATGCGCTGGATAAATGTTGATGATTACCAATAAACAGTTGTAATTGAGTTCGATAAATGTTTTTCATAATGTGCGATAACAATAACAAGAGGAAGAAAAGATTATGAGATTACGAAAATTGATATTTGTATTTTTTTTTATTTATGAATTGAGCTTTGGTGTGTTTAATGCCGTTGGTATAAATGAAGTTCAGTTTTTTAATTTGAATGAAACATATGGTTTATCTTTTCGTGAAACCAATAAGGCTTGTAGTGACGATGATGGCTTTATTTGGATTTCTTCAAAAATGGGAATTGTAAGGTATTCTCATGATGATATCAGAACCTATCAATTGCCTTTTGAAACTGTTGACATTCTAACCGTTAGCCTTGTTTATGAAAAGGCAGGACTGTACTCATATACAAATAATGGACAAATTTTTAAATATGATAAAGTCAAGGATGAATTTGAATTAGTAATTAACATATCAAAACAATTAAGAAATAATTATATCTCAATTGATGAAATGCTGGTTGACAGTTTTGGTAATTTATGGTTAGCATCTACTTTCGGTTTGTATTTTTACAATAAGGAATCTGGTTTGAAAATAGTTGGTGCGGTAGAAGCTGTACAATCCTTAGTATGGTATGATTCAAAACAATTTTTATATTCGGTAAATGGGACAATAAAGTTTTTTAATACAATTGATTTCAGCTCTGAAGAATATTATTCTTTCGCGAAACCGACAAATTATGCTGTTACTTCTTTGTATTACGATCATGGTTTAAATAGGCTGTGGATCGGCACTATGGCAGATGGATTGTTTTATCTAAAAGAAGAAAATGGACATTTCAATTTGTTGGGTACAGATAGCATCCCAAATCAGCCAATACTTGATATTGAACGTAATTCTGAATCAACTTTGTTAATTGGAATAGACGGACAAGGTGTATGGGAAATTAGCGGAGATAACGGTAAGGTAATAAACATTTTTAAGGAAGATGTTGACAATTCTAATTCATTACAAGGTAATGGAGTTTATGATATTTTTTGTGATAAAAACAAACGGGTTTGGGTATGTACTTATAGTGGTGGAGTGTCTTATTATGACCAGGAAAATTCAAACGTTACAAAAATAATTCATGTAGCCAATAATTCGAATTCTCTTGCTAACGATTGTGTTAATAGTGTTTTTGAAGATCGTGATGGAAATATTTGGTTTGCCACTAATAATGGAATCAGTTATTTGAATGTAAATAGTAATCAATGGAAAACGTACTATTATAATAATAAGGAACATGCTCAGGTATTTCTTTCCTTATGTCAAGATGAGAAAGGGCGGATATGGGCTGGATCATATTCTTCAGGCGTATATATAATTGATCCAAAAACAGGAATGGAATTAGCACATTATTCGCAAGAAGAAACAAATGTGGAATTTGCAAATAATTTTGTATTTAATATTTTAAAAGATAGTGCAGGGGATATTTGGATAGGAGGAGTACGAGGTGCCTTAATATGTTATAAATCGGCTGAAGACCGATTTGTTTCATTTAAGAATATTACAGTTAATGTAATGCGGGAATTTAATTCCGATAAATTATTGATAGGTACAACCAATAGTTTGATTTTGTTTGATAAGAATAGTGGAAGTACAGAGAGTCTTGTGGAGGGGTATCTGGTTTATGATATTTTTTTAAGGGATAACGTTGCTTGGCTTTGCACCAGTGGCGATGGGATCATTAAATACAATCTTTTAACAAAAGAGAGGGAGCAAATTTCTGTCGATTCTGGTTTGACAACAAATTTTGTAAATAGTATTGAATATTTAAATGGATTTTTTTGGATAGGAACAGAAAAAGGAATTTGCAGATTGAATGAAAAAGATAATACGGTTGTAACTTTTAGTTCTCTGCACAATTTAAATAATGTGTCTTATAATAAAAATTCACATTTCAGACTTAGTTCTGGAAAGCTAATATGGGGAACTAATAAAGGAGCCTTAATTTTTGATCCGGATCAAATAGCATTGCAAAAATATAATGGGAAGATATTTTATCAGGAGCTTACCGTTGCTGGCCGTTCAGTTCGGGAATCATCTGACATTAAATTGGAATCTCCTTTAGATAGCCTGAAGGAACTGTTTCTTAAACATTATCAGAATACAATTAGTTTGGAATTGATTCCAATCGGTGTTACATCATCCGGTGCAAAATTTTCGTGGAAGATTGAAGGTTTAGATAAATACTGGAGCAAGCCTGGCAATAATCGTATTTTATCCTACTCCAATCTTCAGAGTGGGGAGTATACCCTTCGGGTTAGGATGTACGACAGTTCTATGACTGATATTATTGATGAGCGGTTTATTAGCTTAAAAATTATTCCGCCGTACTGGAATACATGGTGGTTTAAATTGCTGGTTTTGATTGTTATTGGGGGTTTTGCAGTTTTTATGTTTAAATATTACATTTATCGTTTGAAAAAGAATCATTCAGAAGAGAAAATTAATTTTTTTGCCAATACCGCTCATGATATAAGAACCTCATTAACCTTGATTAATGGACCTATTGAAGAATTGAACAAAGAACCTGACTTATCAGCTAAAGCATTACATTATCTTTTTCTGGCAACAGACCAAACGCATCGCTTATTAAAAGTAGTTACTCAATTAATGGATTTTCAGAAAGTTGATGTGAAGAAAGAAAAGCCATTTTTATTAATGTCTGATATTGTAAAAGTAGTTGAGAATAGGGTGATGATGTTTGAATCTTATGCCAAATCAAAAAATATTGCAATAAAATTTGAATCAAATGTTTCAACTTTTACTACTGCTTTTGACGAGGTTATGATTGAAAAAGTTGTTGATAATTTAATTTCCAATTCAGTGAAATACTCCTTTGAGAACGCGCCTATATTGGTTAAGCTGAATTGCACAAAGAGTAAATGGATATTAGAGGTAAAAGATAGGGGATTAGGAATTAGTAAAATTGCCCAAAAACAATTATTTAAGGAGTTTTATCGGGGCGAAAATGCCATAAACTCTAAAGTTATAGGTTCCGGTATTGGCTTATTATTAGTGAAAAATTATGTCGATCTGCACGGAGGGAAAGTTATTTGTTCAAGTCAGGAAAATATTGGATCCACTTTTCAGGTTGTACTGCCAATTGTAGAAACAGATAAGTTTAATGAAAATAAATCAATATCCAATAAAACACTAATCAATCCAGAATATATAGGCAAAGATTTGAATAAAGAATTACTTGATGTTATCGAGCCATCTGTTGATTCAAAAATGAAAGTATTGATTGTTGAGGATAATGATTATTTGCAGGAATTTTTGAAATTAGCATTAGCTTCCAGTTTTCAAATATTTTTAGCTGCTGACGGAGAGCAGGCATGGAAAGTTATTGTGAAAGAGTTTCCGGATTTAGTTGTCTCAGATATTCTGATGCCAAACATGAATGGCTATGAGTTATGCCGCAAAATTAAATCAACCTATGAAACTTCGCATATTCCAATTATTTTATTAACAGCTTTATCTGATAAGGCTCAACAGCTAAAGGGATTGGGACTTGGGGCAGATGATTATATCACAAAACCTTTTGATGTTACTCTTCTTCAACAGAAAATTAGAACTATTATTCAAAATCGTGAAGTTGCGCGGGATAAGGCCTTGAAAACTATTAATCTTAATGATGAGTGTGTTCAAATATATGATAATCAGCTTAATGAGCAGTTTGTTAAGCAGATGGTGGAAGTTGTTCGGGAAAATATAAGTAATTCTAATTTCTCAAAGAATGATTTTGCATCTAAAATGAATGTTAGTCCTTCATTATTGTATAAAAAAGTAAAATCTCTTACAAATCAATCACCAACAGATTTTATTAAATCCATTCGACTTGATTATTCATTGACATTATTGCAATCAAAAAAATATTCCATAACGGAAATTAGTGAGTTATCCGGGTTTGCTACTGTGGGATATTATAGTACTGTTTTTAGGAAATATTACGGAAAATCACCTTCTCAGATTTTCTGATTCGTATTTTATTGGTGATTTAAAAATATATTCACCCAAACGTCTTCGGTTTAGCTTGTATACAAACTTATATGGATATGCTTGTTAATATTTTCTTATATCGTGATTTTCCACAAAGTTTCTTTAAGTTCTGCAAATGGTTATCTGAAACGTCTATGTTAAAGTAATTTTTGTGCCAATTTGATTTCAAAAGTATCTTAAAATAAATAATTTTCAGCTGTATCAAGGCTAAAAAGTAAAAGAGAGTCGGGTTACCCTGAACTGCATATTTTTTAATGAAGATATAGCTGGAAAGAAAGATTTTATAAAGCTGGTTTTGATGTTAATTAGGTATTATACTAAGCTAGAAAGGATCATTTTAAACTCAGAGTAATTGTGTTACAGCCTAAGGAAGTACGATTCCTGCTTTGTTTGACTTCATAATTCCTTTTTTAAGCAATAATGATGTGTGTGACCGCATCGATGAAACACAATTACCTGCCGATTGGTATTTCGACAAAGTCAAATATTTCCTGCCTGCACAACCCAGAATAGCTATTAATTTGTCAATTCCGATGATTCAGGACGGCATTCCTAAGCGATGATATGTTTGTTTTTTGTAAGAATATCTGAAATTGAAAATTGCATATCCAGAATTAGTAATCATTAATATTAATTGTATTTATTTTTGATTTATTAACAGTTATTAGTCTAGTGCAAAAGACAATTAATTTCAATGAACTTGGAGAAATGTAAAGTGATGAAAAAGGGATTCTGTATGTTTATTTGCAACGTTGTTCTCTTATCTGGTTTATCTATAACTTTTTCAACTGGTATTTCTAAATCAGATAGAAATTGCTCTGTGTTTAGATTAGATAGTTTGGTTGCTCACTTCCACTATTTCTTATATAAGAGGAATAATGTCTTTTATAAGAATGATCCTATGTCAAGAAATGATTGTTTTTATCATCCAATTTTGTCAGGAAGGTTTTCATATCCCTGTTTCATTGTTCTGATATGGTTAATTGGAAACAATTTCATTTTATGTTGGGCAACATAAAACAATTACAATTTAAAGACCAAAGTGTGAGTGAGTTTTTTTTTCATCAGCAATTGACTATGATCCAAACAATCGAACATATTATAAGCTTATCACAAATATGCGTTGTAATAATTTCATTGTCAAATCTAGAGATCCGAAAATTTGAAGAAAGGAATGTCTTTAATTATAAAATTGCTTCGAGCGCTTGCCTGAGAATTATTTACTGATTATTGGTAAAACTGGAATAGATAAGAGTGTAAAAACTAAATTATATATATAGGTAGTAGCACGGAAACGATTGAGGCGAACGGCTATAACACAAAAGATCTTAAAGTTACTTCAAGAAGAAATAGTTTTAGGTTTTTATTCGAGAAAGGATTAGTGTTTGTGAAATTTGCTTGCAGACAAAAAACGCACACTCTGTCCTTATTGTAAATAAGGACAGAGTGTAAGTGTTAATTTGTATGTATTAAGAAAGATATGAGGAATTGTAAGCGATAAAACCCCCAATATATCAATTTGTAATAATTATTAAATTTATTAAATTATGATTACAGAAGTTTATGAAAAACCAAATGTGTATTGCAGCTTTTTAAGTGAATACCTAAATCGAGGGAGGCGTTTAAGGTTTGATAATGATATAGGAATAAACAAAGGTTTATTTGCCTCAATGAATTTGGAATACTTAAGTGAATTTAAGCTGATTATGTAATGGAACGTACAATGTATTTATTTATTCAAAACTTATCCTTATTTAATATGTTAAGGATTAAACTACAAAAGTATTTTTTGCTTCTAGTTGTATTTGTTTTTAGTTCTACTCATGTGTTCTCACAAAATTTAAGAGAAATTAGGGGGACAATAGTATGTGAGCAAGAACCAATTGCTGGGGCAACAATCATGGTAAAAGGAAATTTAAACTATGCAACTATTTCCGATTTTAATGGTTGTTTTGTATTAAAAATACCGCAGGAAACACCAGTTATCGTTGTTTCGTTTATTGGAATGGAAAGACAGGAAGTCAATGTTGCCGGAAAGGCAGAATTTAATTTGATTTTGGTACCTGAAGTGAGTGTATTATCGGAAATAATGGTTGTTGGCTACGGTAAACAAAAGAAAGAAAGTGTTGTAGGATCTATATCTCAGACAAAAGGTGAAACACTGGAAAGAACAGGTGGAGTAACTAGTGTTGGGGCTGCATTAACCGGTAATTTACCTGGTGTAATTACGGTTTCCTCCAGTGGAACTCCCGGAGAAGAAGATCCTACTATATATATTCGGGGTCAAAGTACCTGGAATGAAAGTAGTCCACTAATTTTAGTAGATGGTATCGAGCGGCAAATGAGTAGTGTAGATATATCTTCTGTGGAAAGTATTTCGGTACTGAAAGATGCTTCTGCCACTGCAGTATTTGGTGTAAAGGGTGCTAATGGTGTTATTTTAATTACTACTAAACGCGGAAAGGAAGGAAAAGCAGAAATTCGTGTTAATCTTAGTGCCACTGTAAAAATACCTTCTAAATTGCCTGAGAAATACGATTCGTATGATGCCTTAAAGCTTCGAAACGAGATTATTGAACGGGAGGTAGCATTATATCCAGATTCATGGGCTGATTATACTCCCCAAAGCATACTCAACAAGTATCGTAATCAAAGTGATCAGACAGAACGTGAAAGATATGTTAATGTAGACTGGGAAGATGAATTGGTGAAAGACTTTGCAATGTCATACAAAGCAAATGTAAGCGCTTCCGGTGGTACCAAGACTGTAAAGTATTTTACTTCAGTAGACTATTTGTCGGAAGGAGATATATTGAAGCATTTTGATAATGATAAGAGTTATTCACCAGGCTATGGTTTTGATCGTATTAATGTTCGCAGTAATTTGGATTTTGACTTAACAAATACCACTGTTTTCTCTGCTAATTTAGCCGGTTCTTATGCCGTTAAGCAAGATGTTTATGGACAAGACGATTGGGAGTTTCGTGTTTGGGAGGCTATTTATACTTCAGCTCCTGATAGTTATTTACCTCATTATCCTGATGGTTCATGGGGCTATTATCAACCAGAACCTTTAGAAGCATTTAATTCGGCTGCAATACTAGCCAATAACGGGATACGTAAAAAAACAACGGCAACCATAACAACGGATTTTACCTTGAAGCAAGATCTAAGTATGTTGTTAAAGGGATTGAGTGCTAAAGGTACTTTGTCTTTTGATAATAAATTTAAAACTGTTGGAGGTGTGAATGATGGTGGAGGAGTTCAATCTAAATGGGTGGATGCCAGCACTGGTGAGGTTTATTATTCAAACTATTTTGGAACCAATCAATTTAATTGGATGCCTTCAATATGGAGTACACGTGGCGATGAGGTTTATACCAATTCGTGGGGCGGTAGTGAAGATTATCGAAAGTTGTTTTATCAATTACAAATGGATTATGCTAAAAAATTCGGTAAACACGATGTTACAATGATGGGGCTGTTTAGTCGTGATAAATATGCAACAGGAAGTGAATTTGAACATTTCCGTGAAGACTGGGTATTTAGAGCAACTTATAATTATGCATCAAAATATTTTGTTGAATTGAATGGTGCCTATAATGGTTCCGAAAAATTTGGACCCGACTATCGTTTTGCTTTTTTCCCTTCGGGAGCAGTAGGCTGGATGCTTAGTGAAGAGAATTTTATGAAAGGTGTAGGCTTTTTAGATATGTTGAAACTTCGTGCTTCATATGGTGAAGTTGGTAGTGACAATACGTGGGTGCGCTTCTTATACGATACACAATGGGCCTATGGAGGCGATGCTAACCTAGGTAACAGTCCTGGTTCCACGAGTCAATATACTTGGTGGAAAGAGGATAGGATTGGTAATCCTGATATGCATTGGGAAAAAGTAGCTAAAACTAATGTCGGTGCTGATTTTGCTTTTTTTAATGGTTTAGTAGCAGGTAGTGTGGATGTGTTTAAAGATCATCGTACTGATGTTTTATTAGATGGTGGAAATAGAGCTGTACCATCGTATTTTGGAGGAACACCATCGTATGGTAATCTGGGTGAAGTTGATGTTAAAGGGTATGAGATTGAAGTGCGCTTAAACAAAGTACTGAAAAATGGTATGCGTGTTTGGGGTAATTTTAGCATGTCTCATGCTAAAGATAAAGTTATTTTTGCTGATGATGAGTTGTTACTTGATGATTATCAGATGACTGCGGGAAAACAAATTGGACAAACGCGTTCGATAATAAATGATGGTTATTACAATACATGGGATGAAGTGTATGGTAGCACGGTAGAGAATGCTTACGATGCTGAAAAATTACCGGGTAATTATCAATTAGTAGATTATAACAGCGATGGTATAATCGATGATTTTGATCGTGTACCATACGGATATCCTGATCGACCACAAAATACTTACAGTGGTACTGTAGGATTAGAGTGGAAAGGTTTTAGTATCATGGCTCAATTTTATGGTGTAAATAACACAAATCGATCAGTGTATTTCAATAATTTCGGGGGTCGTACCAACAAGGCCTATGAATTAGGTAGTTGGTGGACTTCTGAAAATACCAATGCTGATTTTGCTATGCCTAGATGGAGTTCGCATGTTTATTCCAGAGGAACTACTGATATTTATGATGGGTCATATATAAGACTAAAGAATGCTGAGGTAGCTTATGAATTTAATAAAACGGTAACCTCAAAATTAGGAATTGGTTCGTTAAGGGTATTTATAAATGGTAATAACTTGTGGATGTGGACTAATATGCCTGATGATCGAGAGGGGCGAAACAATAGTAATAGTGCATATCCAACAATGAAACGCATCAACTTAGGCCTTAACATAACATTATAAAACGGATATGATGAAAAGATATATAAATTTATTATTGAAGGGTTGGGTCTTTTTAATGATTATTGGGCTGGCCTCTTGCGAGGATTATTTAGATAAAGCACCTGAGTCTGAAATATCTAAAACAGATGCTTTTGTTAATTTCTATAATTTTCAAGGTTTTGTTGAAGAATTATATTGTGCTGTTCCTGATATTACTACTGCAAACTGGTCATGTGACTGGAACTTAGGTGATGAGGTAATTGAGAGAGAAAGTGCAGTTTGGTTAAATACTGCTTTTGATAAAGGAGATTATTGGGCTTGGACCAATACTAATTGGATTTCCTACTTGGATAAAGGTAAAGTAGTAACTGGAAAAGGCCAAAGAGAACAAGGGTTATGGCCAAATGCATGGTATGCCATTCGAAAAGCAAATCTGGGTCTTGAAAATCTGGACAATATGGTAGATGCTACTCAAGAGGAAAGAGATTTAATTGAAGGTCAATTATTGTTTTTCCGTGCTTGGTTTCATTTTAAACTCATGAGTTTTTGGGGAGGATTGCCATATCTTGATAGAGCATTAGGGTCAGTTGAAAAATTAGAGTTGCCTCGCCTAAGCTATCAGGAATGTGCTGATAAGGCTGCCGTAGATTTTGAGAGAGCCGCAGAATTATTACCGACTGATTGGGATGGTACTGTTGTAGGTAAAGATACAGAAGGTAATAACCAACAACGAATTACTAAAATTATGGCACTTGCATATGCAGGGAAAAACTATTTATATGCCGGGAGTCCATTAATGAATTATGAGTCAACAGGATCGAAAACCTTTAACGTAGAATACTGTAAAAAAGCAGCTGATGTGTTTGGTGAGTTACTTAAAATTGTTGATGCGGGTCAAACGAATATAGCTCTGCTGAATTTTAGTGATTATAGTGCTTTGTTTTATACTGACGGACGTTCTACTATTCCAGGAGGTATTGGTGATACCAGGGAGGCTATTTTTCAATGCTTAGTAAATGGCGAGTGGTTTAAAGGTTGCGCTTGGGGACCAAGTGCGTTATGGACAGAAGCAAATATAGGTGGTGGTGCAGTTTGTCCAAATGCCAGATTTGTAGAAAATTATGGTATGGCAAATGGTTTACCTATTGATGATCCTAATTCGGGATACGATGCAAATGATCCGTGGGCAAATCGAGACCCTCGTTTCTATCATGATATTATCATTGATGGAGATCAAGTAATTAGTGGTTCAGCTCCTGCAGACAAAGAACAATTTAGATATGCACAGCTTTTTACTGGTGGGGCGAGTCGTCAAATTAACAAGTCAGGTAGATCTGGATACTTGCTTAGTAAAGTAACTCCAATGAGAATTAATGAAATTGATGGTTTTAATGGAAACTACATGCATCTTTCATATATGCGTTTAGCAGATGTTTATTTGATGTATGCTGAAGCTGTATTGCAAGGATACGGTTCTGCTAGCAGCAGTGCAAATAATTATACCTTAACTGCTGAAGGTGCATTTAATAAAATACGCGAACGGGCTGGTGCTGGTATTATTGATGCTCGGTATTCAGGTAATAAGGGCAAGTTTATGGACGAAATTATTCGTGAACGAGCTATGGAACTTGGATTTGAAGGAGATTTCCGCTTTCAAGACTTGAGACGTTGGTTGTTGGCTGAGAAACAGCAATATAAAGAAAAAACAGCAGTTGAATTTGACCGTGGAGCAGACGGTAAACCTGTTAACTATCGTGAACGCGTAGTATTAACCAGAGTGTTTGAACAAAAACATTATTGGTTGCCATTGAAAGTTTCTGATGTAACTCTTTACCCGTCTTTCGGGCAAAATCCAGGATGGTAATAATAAATAAATGGAAAAAATGATGAAACATATAAGAATAGGAATGATTTTATTCGGATTGTTCTTCGGCTTTCTGTTTGGCGTAAATGCCCAAATAGATACCGCAAAAGTAGTGGCATCCGATGATGATTCTTTAGTACATGGGACTTTTAATTCTGTTAAGGAAAAGGATATGCCTAATGGTGTCTCGGTATTAAATCCTTCAGAATACTTAGATAAACATTATGGTACTTATCCTTTGGATGGAACTGCAGCTTTTGTTGGAGGTGCTAATCTTTGGAATTTAGGTGCCTATTTAGTGTTAATTGATGGAGTTCAACGTGAAATACGTGATATAACTGCAACAGAAATTGAGCAAATTTCTTTTTTAAAAGGTGCTAATGCCATCGTATTGTATGGTTCACGTGCGGCCAATGGTGTTGTGCTGATAACAACCAAACGCGGGAAAGCTGGTGATAAGCAGATGAATGTTCGTGTTAATGCAGGGCTTAATATGCCCAAAGCATATCCTGAATATTTAAATTCAGGCGAATACATGACTTTTTATAACCAAGCGCGTGAAAATGATAAATTAGCGGCTTTGTATAGCGATGAAGAAATTGCGAACTACACTGGTCATACTAATACGGATCGTTATCCTGATGTGGACTATTATTCATCTGATTATTTAAAAAAGATGTATAACACATATAGTGTAAATGGAGATTTTTCAGGAGGAAATGATATTGCACAATTTTATCTTTTTGGAGCTTATGAAAGCAATAATTCTTTGTTGAATTTTGGAGAAAGTCAAAATGCGCTGAACTCTCGTTTAAGTGTGCGTGGTAATATTGATTTGAAATTGAACGATTATATCAAGACATACGTGAATATTTCAACTGTTTATAATTCAGATAAGTCTGGCAACGGTAACTATTGGGAAAAGGCAGCTTCGGCAAAACCGAATAAATTTTCGCCGCTTATTCCGATAAATTCGATCATGTCTTCAGCTAAAGATGCTTTAAGTCTTTTAGAGGAAAATAGTTCGTATTTGATTGATGGAAATTATCTGGCTGGAGGGAATTCCGAATTTGGGACAACAGCATTCGGTGATGAGTACCTGACTGGTTATAAAAATTATATTGATCGTAGATTTCAATATACCAGCGGTGTTGATATTGACTTGCGTAATGTGATTGATGGTCTTTCATTCCATGGACAGGTAAGTATTGACTATATAAATAAGTATAAACAATCTGTTGATAATGGATATGCTGTTTACGAAGCTGAATGGCAACATTTTACAGAAGGTGATTCTATAGTTGGCTTAACGAAGCATGGTAAAGATACTAGAAGTGGTAATCAAAACTTGTCCGAGCAATGGAATCATAACGTTATGGAATCCTTTATTCATTTTGATTACACAAAGACTTTTAATGATAAGCATAATTTGGATGTTGTGTTATTAGCTGCCGGAGCTCGTAAACGTGAGTTTGGTGAATTCCAATCGTATACTAATGCTAATGTAGGATTGCAATTATCCTATAATTTAGACCATAAGTATTACGTTGATTTTAGCGGATCATTAGTAAACTCCACAAAATTGCCAAAAGATAAGCGTACTGCTTTCTCACCTACTATTGGTTTAGGATGGGTTATTAGTGATGAGGATTTTTTAAAAGGTGGAATTTTCGATCGTTTAAAATTAAGTGCAACTGCAGGAGAGGTTAATACGGATTTAAATTTCGAAGAGTATTATATGTATCAAGGTATCTATTCAAGATCATCTTATTTTTCCTGGAGAGATGATAAATATAAAAATCAGGGTTTTACGCCTACGCATGGTGAAAATCTTGATCTTGGATATGTTAAAAGAAAAGAATTAAGTTTCGGGGTGGAAGCCTTAATGTTAAATAAAATGTTGGCATTCAAGGCCAATGCTTTTTTTATCAAAAAAGATGGTTTACCTCAACAAGCATATAGCCAATATCCAAGTTATTTTCGAACTTATTATCCTTCAGGTTCTTTTGTGCCATTTATTAATTATGGTGTAAATAATTATAAAGGGTTTGATTTTGAAATTAACTACAGAAAACAGTTTGGTGAAGTTGCTTTGACTATTGGTGCTGCGGGTACTTATGTTAAAACTAAAGTGTTGAAAACTGAAGAAGAATTTGGTATAGAAGATTATCGCAGCAAAATAGGAAAACCTACAGATGCTATTTTTGGTTTACAAAGTGATGGTTTTTTTATGAGCGATGAAGAAGCTGCAAATACTGCAATAAAGCAAACTTTTGGTGGTGAGCTAAGAGGCGGTGATATCAAATATGTTGATCAGAATGGAGACAATGTTATCGATAATCGGGATCAAATTAAACTAGGAACTTGGGGAAGTCCATTTAATTTTGGTTTAAATGTAACTGCCGAGTTTAAAAACTTTACATTATTTGTGTTGGGGACTGGTTCTTTGGGAGGTATAGCGGTTAAGGATAATGATTATTTCTGGGTTTACGGCGATAAGAAATATTCAAACGTTGTGGTTGATGGCTGGACTGAAGAAACTAAAAACACGGCAACTTATCCACGTTTATCTACCTTAAGTGGAGCTAATAATTTTAGAACGTCTGACTTTTGGACGTATAGTACAGATCGTTTTGATTTAGCTAAAGTGCAGTTAACTTATGCTTTGCCAAAATCCGTTTTAGGCAGCTCATTTGTTAAAGATGTAAATATTTACGTGAGTGGCTCCAATTTATTAACGTTAAGCAAAAATAAGGATATTTTGGAATTGAATTTCGGAAAAGCTCCGCAAACTCGTTTCTATAACCTTGGTGTCAAAGCTGTATTTTAAATGATATCATTAAAATGAAAACAGATATGAAGACAAATTTATTTATATTATTGGCTTTGTTTTTTATTTTCACAGGTTGTGAAGACTTATTGTCTCCGGCCGACGAGAATAATCCAACGCTCGAAAACATATATGAAGACGCAGCTTATGCTGAGGGATTGTTATTAAATGCATATGTTTTTTTACCTTCAGGAAGCTATTCGTTTAACGATGTTGCAACTGATGATGCAGTGTCAAACGATCCGAATAATAATTATCTTGCCATGGCTACTGGTGGATGGTCGGCAATGGAAAACCCAACTTCAAGATGGGTGAACTCTTATGCTGCTATTAACTATTTAAATATTTTTTTAGCTGAAACTGATCAGGTTGAATGGGCAACTACAGGTGAATATGTTAAAGAAATGTTTAATGATAGATTTAAAGGCGAGGCCTACGGTTTACGTGCTCTTTTTATGTATTACTTATTAGAGGCACATGCCGGTAAAGATGCTGGAGGTAATCTTCTTGGTGTCCCTATTTTAACAGAGCCTTTAGATGGACAATCGAGTTATGATATTCCCAGAAGCACATTTGAGCAGTGTATAACTCAGGTTTATGAAGATTTAACAAAAGCCGAAAGTTATTTACCTCTGGATTTTGAAGATATCCAAGAAGGCGAATTGCCTTCAAAATATCAAGGTAAAACATCAGTGTCTGACTATAACAGAGTATTTGGCGCCTATAACAGACAACGCTTGAGTACCCGAATTGTTAAAGGAATCAGAGCCAAAGTTGCCTTATTAGCGGCGAGTCCTGCTTTTAACGAAACCACTTCCTGGGAAAATGCCGCTGATGCAGCAGGGCAAGTTCTTGATCTTATCGGTGGTGTAGCTGGGATAGATCCACAAGGAGGTACCTGGTATTCAAAAGAGAATGGAAGTACAACAGATAATTTAGTGGTTGGTACCAATCCTCAGGAAATTCTTTGGAGAACAAATGTTTCAGAAGAAAGTGATTTGGAACCAGATAATTATCCACCCTCATTGTATGGTAGTGGACGTATAAACCCTACTCAAAATCTTGTTGATGCGTTTCCTATGGCTAATGGTTTACCAATTGCTGATGGGGCTAGTGGATATGATGAGAACAACCCGTATGTAGGTAGAGACCCTCGCTTGAATGACTATATCTTATATAATGGAAGTGTATTTGGCCCAGGTTCAAGTTCTATTTTAACGAGTGAAGATAGTGGTGAAGATGGTATCGGAGCAATCGCTAAATCAACTCGTACAGGATATTATTTGCGTAAATTACTTCGTGAAGATGTAAACCTTGATGCTGCCAATAAAGCAAATAAGAAACATTATGTTTCTCGTATTCGTTATACAGAGTTGTTTTTAGCCTATGCTGAAGCTGCCAATGAGGCATGGGGACCTGATGGATCAGGAAGTCATGGCTATTCAGCCAGAGATGTTATTGCTGCTATTCGTCAGAGGGCAGGTATTTCTCAGCCGGATAATTATTTAGCATCCATTAGTTCTCTTGCTGATATGAGGAAGTTAATCCGTAATGAAAGAAGATTAGAGCTATGTTTTGAAGGTAATCGTTTTTGGGATTTACGCAGATGGAATGAATCACTTTCAGAAACTGCGAGAGGTATGAGAATTTCTTCTAATGGAGCATATCAAGTGGTAAACATTGAAAAAAGACAATATCAGGATTATATGAATTATGGTCCGCTGCCATATCAAGAAGTGATTAAGTGGAATATGACTCAGAATGTGGGTTGGTAAATAATGTTAAAAATATAAGGAAAATGAAAAAGTTAATTTTTATTTCACTGATAATTCTTTCACTGATAACTTCATGTCATAATCAGGATTGGGAATTTGAGGACTACGATTATACGACAGTGTATTTTGCTTATCAAACGCCTGTTAGGACTATTGTGTTAGGTGAGGATATTTATGATAATACTCTTGATAATGAGCATAAGTGTAAAATTATAGCCACATTAGGAGGTGTTTATGAAAATTCGGTTAATAGGATTCTTGACGTAACTGTTGATAATTCACTATGTCAGAATCTTCAGTTTGAATCAGGAAAATCAGTATTACCTATGCCAAGTGATTATTATTCGCTTGCAGAAGATATGCAAATTGTAATACCTAAAGGCTCTAGAACAGGAGGCATAGAAGTACAATTAACAGATGCATTTTTTGCAGATCCTGATGCTATTACCAATACATATGTTATTCCATTACTTATAGAGAATGTACAAAATGCAGACTCAATTCTGCGTGGAGAACCTGCTGTTGAAAACCCCAATAGAGCTATAGCTTCAGATTGGGGTACAGTACCAAAAGATTATATGTTTTATTGTATTAAGTATATTAATTCTTGGGATGCAACTTATTTAAGGAGAGGTAAGGATGTCGTTGTAGCAAATAATGGAGATAATTCATTAAATACAACGAATGTTTATCATGAAGATTATGTTGCAGATGATCAGGTTGTTAAGATGAATACGATCACTTTAGGTGAGGTTTCTTTGTCTCTTTCTACCAGAAACGGAGGATCTGATATTAATATTCCATTTGAGATTCGATTGAATTTTACTAAAGATGGAGAATGTACTGTTTCAGAACCTTCAACGGCAGGTTACAGCGTAAGTGGAACTGGAAAATATGTTAATGATGGTGATGAATGGGGTGACAAGGCTAGAAATGTGGTTTATTTAGATTATAGTATAGATTTTGGAACAACTACGCATTCATTTAATGATACTCTTGTTGTAAGAGACCGAGATGTAGTTCTTGAAACTTTTACTCCTGCTTTGATTCCGTAAAAGGACCTGAATGGTTAAACAGTAGTATTTAACTTACCTGAAATATAATTTTAAGAGGCTGTCATTATAAGACAGTCTCTTTTGTTATTGCATATTTTTAATGGAATTGATAGTTGTTTTTGGATCAAGCAGAAAATTTGAAGATCATAAATAAAAGTAATAAACTCGTTTGAGTTTATTACTATGGAAGAGAACATACATATTTTGCCTCCTGATATCCTCGAGCGATTTTAATTATTCGAAGATTTTTGTACTGAGTTTTATACATATTGATACATCCCTTCAATCTTACTCATCTCGTTTGAGATGAGCTTCTCGCTAGCTCTGTCATAATTTTTAGTCATTCTGGTATTGGTATGTCCCATTATTTTCAAAATAGCCTTAATGTTAAGATTATTGCCCAAAGTAACCGTTGTTGCAAATGTATGTCAGGCTGAATGTGTACTTAAGTTCTTATTGATACCACACAGGTCGGCTATTTCCTTTAAGTAGGTATTCATCTGATTGTTTTCTTTTGTCATAAGAGAGTTGCCTTTCCATTTCCTTTTATTAGAATCCCAGAACTTAGAATCAATACTTCTCTTAAGAGATATATCTAATCTTTGACCGTCGATAGTGATTCTTACAAAGATGGGAGATTCTCCGTTTTTTAGTTTGGTGGTTTTTCTTGCAAAGAATAAAATAGAAGTAGTTTGTCTCATTTTTACTGGTTTTTGAATGTTTTAAAACGATTTGTCAAAACTAGCAAACGAGTGATTTTTTGAGTGGGGTAAAATAGTGAATATCAGAGTGTTAGTACCTGTTTTTCGGTGTTGCAAAATCAAGCTTTAAAATCTACACCGAATTCTACACCTTTTTATTGCTGTTTGAGGTGTTTAATTGCGTTGGCACTAAATGAAGAAAGCCTTGTAAACGTTAAGTTTACAAGGCTTTTCTTTCTGTTGCATTTCTGCATGGCGGAGAGAGAGGGATTCGAACCCCCGGTACGTTGCCGCACAATAGTTTTCAAGACTACCGCATTCGACCACTCTGCCATCTCTCCAATATAGTTTTGAGCTTTAATTGCTCTGCTATCTCTTGTGATAACGGGTGCAAATGTAGAATAAAAAATACTTGCAGCCAAACATTATTTTACTTCAGAGAGTAATTTATTTGAAATAGCTTGATCTTCAATTCAATTAATTTTAATTAGCCATGAATATCCAACTCATTCATCATGTAAAGTGAGTGTTCAATCGTCTTAAAAATCTCCGAGCAGTATTCATTTACGGCTTTTGGACTACCAGGCATGGTATAAATTAGAGTTTTATTCATAACACCTGCAATGCCACGACTAACCAATGCATTTGGCTTTTCCATTCCATATTTTACCCGAATCAATTCCATAATTCCGGTTATCTCTTTTGTGACGTGTTTTTTTACTACATCAGGAGTAATGTCTTTTGGTCCAATACCTGTTCCACCTGTAGTGAATACAAGATCAAAATCTTCCTCTTTTGCTTTTTCAAGTAAATTGGTAAGATCAGATTCTTGATCAGGAATAATGAATTTTTCTATTTGATAAAGCCGGTTTTTCGATTTGAAGAATTCTTCAGCTAATTTCTCCAGTAACGGACCGCTTTTATCAGCATATTCACCTCGGCTGGCTCTGTCGCTAAGAGTGATTACCATGGTTTTTATTACTCTTGGATGATAGCAAAGAACATCACCTGCTTTTAAATTACCACCGTTTAAAACTCTGCAAAAAATACCTTCTTTTGGCATTACACAGTTTCCTATTTCGCGAAAAATACTGCAGTTGTCTCCATGGCATTTTTTACCAATCTGAGTCACTTCCAAAATCATGTCACCTATGTGGAAACGATCAAGTGGAGCAGTCAAATGAAGTAAAAGTCCTTCAGTGGTAATATTCTCGGCAAATTCTCCAAAATTGATATTGCGTTTGGCTTGTACCGAAAATTTATCGATACTTTCTTTGGCCAGCAAGCTAACCTGACGGTGCCAGTTTCCCGAATGTGCATCATTTACAACACCAAGAGAATGCAATTCTATGGAATCAACAGGCTTTTTGATCACTCCTTTTTTCTCAGATATATTTACAGAGAGTACTGATACTTCTTTTGTGCTCATGCTCATCGTGTTTTATTGCTTCAAATCGGTTTTTGTTTTTTCTACAAGCGCAATTTCGCCTAACACCATTGATTTATCAACAGCTTTACACATATCGTAAATGGTTAGCAGAGCGATGCTGGCAGCGGTTAATGCTTCCATTTCCACTCCTGTTTGTCCTATGCATTTTACCCGGGTATTTACCTGAACGCCCTTTTCAATAATGCTGCACTTTACTTCAGCCTTTGTAATTTGAAGCGTATGACAGAGAGGAATTAAATCACTTGTGCGTTTAGCAGCCTGAATACCTGCAATTTCAGCGATAGTCAAAACATCGCCTTTTTTCATTGCATTTTCTTGAATTAATTCGATGGTGCGAGCCTCTAAATGGATAATACCAACAGCTTTGGCTTCTCTTATTTGAGGTGTTTTATCACCCACATCAACCATATTGGCTTTCCCATCCTTATCGATATGACTAAAATCTCCCATTACTGAAATATTGTTTTTTGATCACTGCTAACTAATTCTCTGCTCACTGTTCTCTGTTTACTGATCTATCCTCCAATACCATAAAAACTGCCGTTTTTATTTTTTGTGCCGGCTTTTGGTTTTTGGTTGATCGATTTATCGATTGCCTCTTTATTGCCTAATTCTTTACTGTCGAATTCGCTGGCATTAAACAAACAGGGTTTTACTTTTCCGTTGGCAGTAAGTCTAATCCGATTGCATTCCACACAGTTACCACCTTCACCACCTTCAACAACAGAGAATTCTCCAGTGGACAAATCCATCTGTTTTATGAATCTTAATTCCAGATTATTACTCTTGCAAAATTGGCGTAAATTTTCCAGATCATCCAAATCTGCATCGAGCATGCGAACGCAGTTTATTTTTACGGGATGCAATCCAGCTTTTTGAGCTGCTTTTATTCCTCTAAAAACATCCTTGATATCACCCAGTCGGGTTATTTTCTTATATTTTTCAGGATTAAGCGTATCCAAACTAATGTTTACTCTTCTTAAGCCAGCTTTGGCTAATTGATCAGCAAATTGATCAAGTAAGATGCCATTGGTAGTCATGGCAATCTCCTCAATTCCATGAATATCTGAAAGTAATTTCACCAAATCAACAATTCCTTTTCTAACCAAAGGTTCGCCACCGGTTAGTCTGATTTTATTGATCCCGGTTGCAACTGCTTCCTTTACAAAATCGGTAATCTGCTCAAAACTCAATATTTCATCATGAGCCATTAAATCAATGCCCTCTTCGGGCATACAGTAAGTACATCGAAGATTGCATCGGTCTGTTACCGAAATTCGCAGGTAATTTATATTTCTGTTATAATTGTCTAACATGAACAAATTCTCCTTCCGTAAATTCATCAACCTCCCTTGGAACTGCCATAATTCCATTGGCTAAAGTAAAAGCATTAATGTGTGCTGAACCATGATAGCTAATGGGTACAACCTGATTGTCAGCATTAAAGCGAACTGGCAAAAATTCAAGTCTGTCGGTTCTCTTTCGCTTGTAATCTGAAGCTATTGGCATTCGTACCATAGGTGCATTATAATCATGTCCCATAAGTCGGTAAAGTAATGGTTTCCCGAGCAATTCAAATTGTACAAATGAGGAAACCGGATTTCCAGGTAAACCTAAGACATATTTCTCCTTGCAGGTTGCAAATACTGTGTGTTTGCCGGGTTTAACCATAAGCGTATGAAACCAAATGTTGAAACCCAGTTCTTTTAGAATTTGAGGAATGTAATCGAAGTCACCTACGGAAACACCACCCGATATAATCAATACATCATTTTCTTCCAAACATTTTACCATTGCTTCTTTAGTAGCCTCTTTCGAATCAGCAACAATTCCGAGACTATTGCCACGAATGCCCATTTTTTGCAGTTGTGCCTGCAATTGCCATGAGTTTACATTGCGAATTTGAGATATCTCTGGTTTTTGATCTGGTTCAACCAATTCGCTTCCGGTTGCAATTGTCGCAACTTTTGGCTGTCTGAAAACAAGGGGATTTGCGCATCCGACACTTGCCAAAACAGAAATGTGCTGAGCCTTTAATCGGGTTCCTCTCTTTAGTACGACATCATTTTCTAAAATATCTTCTCCTTTAAGGCAAATATTCGATTTTGTTTTGTCTTTCGTAAAACGAATGTGATTGTCATCAATTTCTTCCGTGTGTTCAATCATGATTACCGTGTCGGCACCTTCCGGCACCATCGCTCCGGTCATAATTTTGGAACACTGATTGTTTCCGACAGCTTTGCTTGGAGCAGACCCGGCTGCAATAATCTCCAAAACTTCGAGATTGTTTGCCAAATCAGATTGTTTACAAGCATATCCATCCATAGCCGACTTATTAAATGGCGGAATAGACATGTCTGAAAGTACATCTTCTGCAAGAACCCGATTCAAACAATCAGCAAGATTGATAGTCTCAGTATCTAACTTTTTAGTGGCATTTTTTACAGTTTTTAAAGCCTCGTGAAACGTAATCATATTGTTAGTCTTTTATTTTCCATTCATTATTGGTAAAAGAAATGTTCTCTGCAGTAAAATTGAAATTTTCACCATTAAATTCAATCCATTTATCTGCTAATTTTCCATAACCAATAGCTCTGGTTTTTATATTTTTATTGTCTTTTTTGTTGATCATTAAAAACAGACCCGGTTCAATCAAATCTCTTAAGCCTCCCGATTCACAAATTACAGGAGTTTCTGCCGAAAGTATTTTCTCGAAATAGGAGAGTATCTCAGTCAGATGATCATCTTTAGCCTGCACGTAATAAACCTTTTTGCTTCCTGCCCGAAACAAGCGATTGCTATCCTTACTGCCTGTTTTACTAGTTTCTTTTGCAATTACAAAATTATCAGTTTCGCTGATGATTTCTAATTCTTTGCTTAATTCATGAAAGTGAGGAGATATTTTAATACAAACCAACTCATTTTCACATTTCAATTTTTCAATTAATCGACATGCAAATAGGGTTTTACCAACGTTTCTGCCCGTTCCTGTAATTAATAATATATTCCTTTTACTACTTACCATTTCTTAAATATAAGAAACCTCCAATTCAATTCAGAATCGGAGGTTTATGTTCTTAGTTTCAATAGCATGTAAATTGCTAAGGCAAAGTACATTTACTTATCTATCGGTATCATACTAAATCACAAAAACACTCCTTTCCAATTTTAGGGTTTAAGCCCAGCGGGAGGCAAATTCGTTTCCCAATTTACCCATCGGTTTATAATTCGTTCCGTTTTGTTGAGGTTTAGAAATTATAAACTCGGAGATCACTTTATTTCAACGGCAAAGATATAAATATTAATGAATCTACAAATGTGTATGTGTAATGATAAAAAAATTGACGCAAAGCTTGGTTATTCTATAAGAATGGGATTTCTGAAGAAAGCCTGCAGTCTGTAGTATTTAAAATGGAAACGATTGTGTTCTAAATGAAAAGGGAACAGAATTTATTTTGCAATTTATAATTAGTTTGATTAAAAAAAAGAATTCATTGCTATATTTATAGGCTTATTAAATGAGGCTAATATGGGAAAAGGGAATCATGGACATGCGCATCACGATCATGGTGATTTAAAAGGGCGAAATTTGGGAATTGCAATTCTACTGAATATTGGAATTACTGTTGCTCAGGTTATAGGCGGATTTATGTCGGGCAGCTTGGCTCTTTTGTCTGATGCCATGCATAATTTTAGTGATGTGCTTGCTTTAATCATAAGTTGGTTTGCAAGTAAATTATCGAGTCGTAAACAAACTGCAAAACAAACATTCGGATATAAAAGGGCTGAGATATTAGCCGCTTTGTTTAATTCAATATCTTTAGCTGTAATCGCATTTTTCCTTTTAAAGGAAGCTGTCCAGCGGATTTCAGAACCTCAGGAAATTGAATCAGGATTGGTGATGATTCTGGGAGGTTTGTCAATTCTATTGAATTTACTTAGCATGTTATTGGTAAAGAAGGATGCTAAGGACAATATTAATATGCGATCGGCTTATTTGCATTTGTTATCGGATATGATATCATCGGTTGCAGTGGTATTGGGAGGATTGGCAATGTACCTTTGGGAAATTTCGTGGGTTGATAGTGTGCTTTCAATACTCATCGCGCTCTATCTGGTTTATTCAAGTTGGGGCTTGGTAAAGGAAAGTATCCGTATTCTTATGCAGTTTGCTCCTGTTCATCTCAATCTGGACGAAATTCTTCTGAAAGTTAAAGAGCTGGAGGAAATTGAAAATATGCATCATGTGCACCTGTGGCAACTGGATGATAATCAAATTAATCTGGAAGCTCACATTAGTTTTAGAAAAGATATCAATTTGAGTGAAGTAAGTAAGGTACTGCATAAATTGGAGCACATGTTTCATGACGAATTTGAAATTAATCATGTTACACTTCAGCCGGAAATAAATGGTTTTTGCGAAGATGAAAGTGTTGTAAGCCAGGAAAGAAAACATATCCATTAGTCTATTTTCTTTCCCGTTTTGTCTAATATTTTAACTGAATGAATCAAGCAAGTCTATTGGGTTTTCGACAAGGATTCTTGCTCCGTTTTCAAGTAATTCTTCCATGTCGCGGAAACCCCACAAAACGCCTGCTGCGTACATTCCCGAGTTTTCTGCCGTCTGCATATCAACGCCTGAATCACCAACATACATCATTTCTTCAGGAGCAATGCGCATTTTTGTACTAATAAGTATTGCTCCTTTAGGATTTGGTTTTCTTGGAATATCACCACCTGCACCAATTACCATTTCGAGTGTCCAGTCAGCGAGTAAAGCATTTACTACTTTCTGTGTTAACTCATTGGCTTTGTTCGAGAATATGCCAATTTTAATATCTCTTTTCTGCAGTTCTGTAAGAAGTTCTGTAATACCTGGATACAAACAAGTTTTAGTAATGCAGTTTTCATCATAAACAATCATCATCCTGTTAAAGCATGCTTCTAATATAGATTCATCATTTACAGAATCGGGCAGGGCATTTTCAACCAGAGCTTTCAGTCCGCGGCCAACAAATGTTTTGTACGTATCATAGTCATGTGTTGGAAATCCTTTTTCTGCTAAAACAATATTCATTGAATCGGCAATGTCTTCAATTGAATTGGCCAGTGTGCCATCAAGGTCAAAAACTACTCCTTTTATCATTACAATCTGTATTAAGTTTAAGAAGTACAAATATTGTAAACTCAGGCTAAGTATGCAAAGGGAATTAAATAAAAAATTGGGCATAAAAAAAGCAGTTAATTAGAATTCCAATTAACCGCTTAAGTTTTAAAGTTTTATTTATCTAATGATGGTTCTTAATTCAGCATTGTAATCATTGGTAATATCCATCCATTCATTGAACATGTTTTGCCATGATCCTTCTCCGTATAGTTTTTCAAACTCTTTTTTAAATCCACTATCCGAAGACCAATCGGCATAGCTTTTAAAATCCCATATCATTCCAACATCCGCACTTTCGCTTGTATGTAATGGGTTGTTGAAAATTAGAAATGCAAATCCTAATTTCTCCGATGTTTTCATTAATTTTTCAGCAAGTGCTTCAAAACGGTAATATTGTCCTCTTTTCAGATCGATTGCCCAGGCTTCATAATACCTGGCATTCATTAAAATTTCTTTTCCAAAAGATAATTTGGGGTTGTAATTCCAAAGATTGATTGGACCATATTTTTGAATCAGAGGTTCTACTGTTTTATCCCAATCGTCTTCATGACCGTTTTCTTTTGCCGGGCGGGTATCCAGAGCAGCATATGTTGTTGGACCCATAATCCAAACATACCAGCCGGCTTTATCACCGTATTCCACTTTTCGTAAACCTGCCACATAATCACCTTTTGGATGAAATTTTTCATTGTGAGCTTTAATTGCTTTTTCGAACTCATCAGCCATTCCTTTTTTTGGCAGAATGTAAACACTTTCAACAACTGTTTTCTCAGCTTTCTCATTGGTTTGTGCTGTAACAGCAAAACTGAAACATAAAGCAATTGCTAAACCAATTATTCTCTTTCTCATGATAATATTGTTTTGGTGAATAAAGACTTAATTTACAATTTTATTTAGAATAATTCTAATTAATATTTATTAAACAGCTAATATTGAGGGTGTAATGAGTATTTTATTTTTAGTTCTAATTGAGGAGGAATCACAATGAAAATTGTTGGAATTGTATTTCTGCAAAAGCAAAAAAAGGAAGAATAATATCGTTTGCATTGGGTTGCAGTATTATTATTGGCCAATAAAATTTGAAAGAATCCTTTTGAAATGATACAGATAAGAAAAAAAAAAGCATATATTTGAAACTCTTAAAGATGAGGAATAGCTTTTTTGAAACAGATAAATAACATAGCGATTGAAATGAACATGTTGGGAACCAGCATGGAAATGTCTATGTCTGAAACTTCTATTTGTACTATTCCTACAATAATCACAACTACAACCACAACCCTTTAGGGGGTTGAATTTTTACATATCGCCACAGGTGAGTAGTTGATTGCTCAAAAAACATAGGGTATTTTGTACCTTGTACAATAACTGATTATTTTATAATTGGTGTTGTTGGAGCATTCTTAATAATAAAGCAGAATAACTATTTAACCAAAATTTATATCAACCGATGGACAACCGGACATTTGTACGGAAGGGAATCTATCTTAAGAAATTAATCAATGAAGGTTTTAAAATTTGGAGGGAGCTCAGTTTCTAATTCAGAAAATTGTAAGCGCGTTCAGGAGATTATTAAAAGGAATTATGCCAACTGTAAGCAAGTTGTAGTTGTTTCAGCTTTTGGCGGAGTTACCGATGAGTTGGAAAGATGCATTAATCTGGCCAGTGATAGAAATAAAGAATATGAAAATTCCCTTTTTAAAGTAAAGGAAAGGCATTTTCAAGTAATTAATGAACTTAATTTACCAGCAGAAATAGAATTGGGTACATCAAAGAAATTTGATGAGATAGCAGAACTACTTCAAGGGGTTTATCTATTGGAAGAAATCTCGCAAAAGGTGAAAAATTCTGTAATGGGATCAGGTGAGATATTATCTTCTTTAATTTTTTCAGCCTATTTAAATCAATGTGGGATGAATACTGTGCTTTTCGATTCCAGAGATTTTATCAAAACACAGAATGGCAAAGGAGTATTTCTAAATAGCGAGCAGACCAATAAGAATTTGGAAGCAGTTAAAAATGTAGAATTTCAAGTTGCTTTGTTTCCCGGTTTTATAGCTTCCGGTCAAAAAGGTGAAATGACACTGCTTGGGCGTGGTGGATCGGATTACACAGCTTCTATTTTGGCGGCAGGTTTAAAATGCAGCGAGTTGGAAATTTGGACTGATGTCAGTGGTATGTTTACTGCCGATCCAAGATTGGTATCGCAGGCTCAGCCAATTGAGCAGATGTCTTTTCAGGAAGCAATGGAACTTTCTCATTTTGGTGCTAAAGTTATTTATCCTCCAACCTTAATTCCGGTACTGCAGAACAAAATAAATGTTCGCATTAAAAATACGTTTGCTCCCGACGAAAAGGGAACTCTGATCACTTCTGCACCTAAAAGTGAACGCTCAATAGTTCGAGGACTTTCTTCAATCAACAACATTAATTTATTTACTCTTTCGGGAAGTGGAATGGTTGGTATAAGCGGATTTGCATCTCGCTTTTTCACTTGTTTGGCTCAGAATAAAATTAATGTGGTTCTAATTACTCAGGCTTCATCGGAGCAGAGTATGAGTGTTGGGATTAATGAGGGTGATAGGGCGTTGGCTATTGAGGCGGTTCGTTCCGAGTTCGAAATGGAGATTAGAATGAACTTGGTAAATGAACCGGCTGTTGAGCAGGATTTGTCTATTGTAGCCGTTGTTGGTGAGGATATGGGATATACCCCTGGGATTTCGGGAAAAGTATTTAGTGTACTTGGAAGAAACGGAGTGAATATTCGGGCTATGGCTCAGGGCGGTAATGAATTAAACATTACTTTCATGGTTCCAACCTTTGATGTAAAAAAAGTATTAAATGTTATTCATGAGGATTTTTTCATCTCAACTCATAAAAAAGTGAACCTGTACATTGCAGGAGTAGGTAATGTTGGGGGAAAATTATTGGAATTCATGAAAAATCAATACGATTATCTTCTTGAAGAGAAAGGTTTGCAATTGATTGTTCGTGCAGTGACTAACAGTCGGAAAATGTATTTTGCAAAGGATGAAAATATGCTTCAGGATTGGAAGCAGAAATTGGAGGAAGAATCAGAGGTGGCCAATTTGCAGGAATTCGTAAAGAGAATGGATCAGGCAAACCTTAGAAATTCTGTGTTTGTAGACATCACTGCAAGTGAATCTGTTAGTAAGGTGTATCAGCAGGTTTTGAACTCCACTGTTTCTATTGTGGCATGCAATAAAATTGCGGCTTCTTCAGAATTTGATAACTACCTAAGAATTAAAGCTGCTGCAAAAAAGCACAATGTAGAATTCATGTTCGAAAGCAATGTTGGAGCAGGATTACCGGTGATTAGTACAATTAACAGTCTGATTCATACCGGCGACAAAATTGTTGGAATTGATGCTGTTGTTTCGGGTAGTTTGAACTTTATAATGAATGAGTTTAATAATGGTAAATCATTTGTTGAGGCAGTTAAGATGGCAATGGAGCAAGGATTTACTGAACCAGATCCGAAAATCGACCTGAGCGGAATGGATGTATTAAGAAAGCTTTTGATATTATCTCGTGAAGCTGGTTACAAGTTAGAGGTGAAGGATGTAGAGCATGAGCCTATGATTCCATTATCTTGTCTGAATGGAGAGACGGCAGCTGATTTGATCCGCGATCTCGAAGCTCATAATGATCATTTTGAGGCATGGAGAACTGTGATGGCTGAAAAAAATATCAGGTACCGTTACATCGCTTCTTTCGCAGATGGCAAAGCTAATGTAAGCCTTAAAGAGGTTACGCCCGATCATCCGTTTTACGATATACATGGTAAGGATAATGTGATTTCGTTAAAAACGAAGTGGTACAACGATCAGCCATTGATTATTAAGGGTGCCGGAGCCGGAGCAGAAGTTACAGCTTCGGGAATTTTTGGCGATATCATTAGAATAACCAGCAATTAATTACCAACAAAGAAAATTGAATAACATGTCAGATAGTGTGAAAGTTTTTGCTCCGGGCAGCGTTTCCAACGTTGGTTGTGGGTTCGATATATTAGGATTTGCCATCGATGGGGTGGGCGATGAAATGATTATTACTAAAAATGATCAGAATAAAATAATTATACAAACGGTAAAGGATTATGAGGATCTTCCTACTGATCCAAAGAAAAATGTTGCAGGTGTAGCCATTCAGGCTTTATTGGATGATTTGGAAAGCGATCAGGGCTTTGATGTTGAGATCATTAAGAATATCAAGCCTGGTAGTGGAATTGGATCTAGTGCAGCAAGTGCGGCAGGTGCGGTTGTTGCAGTAAATGAATTGTTGGGTAAGCCATATACAAGAATGCAATTGGTTGATTTTGCTATGAAAGGTGAGGAGGTTGCTTCGGGTGATGTTCATGCTGACAATGTTGCTCCTGCAACACTTGGTGGTTTTTGTCTGATTAGGGGATACAATCCTCTGGATGTAATTCATATTCAGCCACCGGCAGATTTATGGTGTGTCGTTATTCATCCACAAATTGAAATCAAGACCAAAGAAGCACGGGAAATATTGTCTCCCCAAATTCCTCTAAAAAAGGCAATTCGTCAGTGGGGAAATGTGGCAGGCTTAATGGCCGGACTTTATACTGCAGATTATGATTTGATCGGACGTTCTCTTGAAGATCATATAGTAGAACCACAAAGGAAGGTTCTGATACCTGAATTTGATGAATTGAAACTGTCTGTTATGGAAGCCGGAGCATTGGGTTGCAGTATTTCCGGATCAGGACCATCGGTATTTGCATTGGCAAAAGGAAAGGAGTCTGCAGATGTTATTGCTGCCGCCATGGATACAGTTTATAAGCGTACCGATTTGGATTACAAAATTTATGTTTCCAAAGTAAGTGAAGGTGGAGTGAAAATTCTGTAAAAGTGTAATTAGTTAATAAATCGCATAGATTTTGATTCAAGAAAAGATAGACTTGTGAAATATTTTAGTACAAATAATAAAGATATACGTTATAGCTTTAAGGAAGCTGTAATAAAAGGGCTTGCGCCGGATAACGGATTGTTTTTTCCGGTTTCAATACCAAAGTTGGATGATGAATTCTTTCAACGATTGACAGAATTAAGTTTGCCTGAAATAGGATATGAAGTGGCTAAACTCTTTGTTGGTGACGACATTTCCGATTCTGATTTGAAGAAAATTACCAAAGAGGTACTTAATTTCCCGATCCCAGTTGTGCCGATAGAAGATGGTGTTAATACTTTAGAGCTGTTTCACGGACCAACTTGCGCATTTAAAGATGTAGGTGCCAGATTCATGTCTCGATGTCTGAGTGCTTTCGCAAAGCAGGATCAGGAAGAGGTAACCATTTTGGTTGCAACATCAGGAGATACGGGCAGTGCAGTTGCCAATGGCTTTTTAGGTGTTGAGGGTGTAAAGGTGATTATATTATATCCTGCCGGAAAGGTGAGTAAGATTCAAGAACAGCAATTAACCACCATGGGACAAAACATCACAGCTCTTGAGGTTGATGGCACTTTTGATGATTGTCAGGCATTGGTTAAAACTGCCTTTGGAGATACTGATTTGAATGCAGAATTGAGTTTGACTTCGGCAAATTCTATAAATATAGCTCGCTTGTTACCACAAAGTTTTTACTATTTCTACGCTTGGGCACAATTGCAGCCAACTGATAAAAAAGTTGTATTTTCAGTTCCCAGCGGGAATTATGGAAATCTTACAGGAGGATTGCTGGCAAAACAAATGGGATTGCCAATCGATTCATTTATTGCATCAGCAAATACAAACAAGGTTGTGCCGGATTATTTAAGTTCCGGGAAATATGAGCCAAAAGCTTCTGTTCAAACTATATCAAATGCTATGGATGTTGGAGCTCCAAGTAATTTTGCTCGTATGATGGAATTGTATCAGGAGAAACATTTTGACATAATCAAAGATGTAAAGGGAGCGTGGTTTTCAGATAAGGAAACTCAAGAGGCAATAGCAGATGTATATAGTAGGAATAAGTACATTCTTGATCCGCATGGTGCCGTTGGATATCTGGGTTTGAAAAGATACTTAAATACAGAAGATGAGGTAGGTGTTTTTTTGGAAACAGCGCACCCGGCAAAATTTAAGGATACAGTTGAAAAGGTACTTAATATTGAAATAAGAGTTCCGGACTATCTCCAGGAGTGTTTGGGAAAAGAAAAAAAGAGTATTTTAATAAGTAAAGATTTTTCAGAGTTTAAAAGCTTCCTCTTACTTAAATAGGATCTCCCGAAAGGCTGTCATTATTTATGAACAGCCTTTTGTTTTCAATCATCTTATACTGATGTATATCATTGTGTAATACATTTTAACGAAATATACAAGAGATTTTGATGATGGTTTTACACATCCCTTAAATCTAACTATAGTGTTGAATGTTAGTTGTTTGTGTGTGTAGTGTTGGGGGTTATGTTTATTGTTGGCATGTCATATTAAATGTTAGTGAATAAAGTATTTTAGTAAATCAGTTAAATAAGAAAGACCTTTAAATAGAGTTATGATTTAATTCACATTCTGCTCTTTATTGTTTACGGGGAATAGCTTGAAAATTTATAGTTTTATTATGTTTCGATCTTTGAAAGGTTAAATTTCTTATTTTTTCTTATCGGAAATTTGCAAACCATCAGAAATCCTTTATATTTGTATATGATTCAAATTTAAAAGCAATTTTTAACCCTAAAATTTTATAAAGTTATGAACAAAGCTCAATTAATTGATGCAATTGCAAACAAAGCTGGTTTGACTAAAGCTGATTCTAAAAAAGCATTAGATGCTTTCATTGAAACGACTACTGAGGCATTAAAAAGTGATGATAGAGTAGCACTGGTAGGATTTGGTTCATTTTCTGTTTCTAAGCGTGATGCTAGAACCGGTAGAAATCCTCAAACTGGTAAACCAATCAATATTCCAGCAAAAAAAGTTATCAAATTTAAGGCTGGTTCTGAATTAGCAGACTCTGTACAATAGATAATTGTTGTCAAAAGATGTTAGAGGGGGTGTATCAATAATACCTCCTTTTTTTTATTCCTAATTTTTTGTGGATGGAGAAGAAGTTATTGCAGGAATCGATTCATTTTTTGGAAGGTTTTACTAGTGAAAAGCGCATCGGATTACTGGATAAAAATATTGAAAACAGAACAAGATATATAACCTTGGTTTTGGAGGATATTTTTCAAGCTCAAAATGCCAGTGCAGTAATTCGTTCATGTGATTGTTTTGGTGTTCAGGATTTGCATGTTATTGAAAATCACAATGAATATCATTTAAATCCTGATGTTGTAATGGGAGCGTCAAAGTGGATGAATTTGCACAGATACAATAAAGAAGAAAGAAATACCTTAAGTACAATTACGAAATTAAAAAATCAGGGATATAGAATTATTGCAACAAGTCCTCATTCAAATGATATTCTTTTACCCGATTTTGATCTGACTAAGGGGAAAGCTGCATTTTTCTTTGGAACGGAACTGACGGGCTTGTCGGATGAAGTAATGAATAATGCCGATGAATTTGTGAAAATTCCAATGTACGGCTTTACGGAAAGTTTTAATATATCGGTTTCTGCTGCTATAGTACTAAATCATCTTACTACGGAGCTTCGACGATCGGATATTTATTGGCAATTGTCTGAGTATGAAAAGCTGGAGTTAAAATTAGATTGGTTGGTGCGATCGGTAAGATCGGGGGATGAGCTTCTCGGCAAATTTCTAAAAAAGAAGTAATAATAGAACCAATTTGAAAAAAAAGTTATATTAAGTTAAGTTTTGTAAAAGGGAATATTTTGGTTAAATATTTCGGAAATGGTAAAAAGATTATTATTTTTGATGAAAACTACTTTGTAATAGATAAGTATGATTTATTTACCTATTTTTGAATAAAAATTAACTACCACTATATGAATTGTGTTGTAATTGACGATGATAAGCTTTCGAGAAAAGTTGTTGAAAGTTATATTGAAAGAACAGACTTCCTAACATTTGGAGCCTCCTACCCAAGTGCAATTGAAGCGATAAATAATATCAAAAAAAACGAACCTGTTGATTTGATATTTTTAGATATTGAAATGCCGGAAATGAGTGGCATGGAATTTTTAAATAGCTTAAGTACTACACCGCAAATTATTATTATCTCTTCAAAAGAACAGTATGCTCTGGAAGCTTTTGAGTACGATGTTACTGATTATTTATTAAAACCTATTAGTTACAGTCGGTTTTTTAAAGCGGTTAGTAAGGCTAACCGTCGCTATAAAAACAGCGAAGGTTTTATGCAGGATAAGAATGAGATTTTTATAAAAAGTAATTCGGCATTGGTTCGTTTGAATTACGATGACATTTTATGGATTGAAGCTCTTGAAAATTATGTTGTTGTGAATTCTTATCATGAAAAATACACAATACATTTTACCATGAAGGCCATCGAAGAAAAGATGCCCTCTACTCGTTTTTCAAGAATCCACCGTTCATATATCGTTAATTTGAGTAAAATTGGAGTGATTGAAGATAATTCAGTTGTGATTGAAACTGAAAGTGGGTCAAAAGCAATTCCTATCGGAAAATCATATCGTGATAAATTATTAGGAGATATTAATTTAATGACACGATAGTTTTTTTATGGCAGGATTTTTATTGAATTTTGTATTTAAATAAAAATTCTGTTTATGATTACAAATCGACAATTATTTCTGCAGCATGTAGCTACAACCTCTGATTTTCCTATTGCATTGGAAATAGAGAGGGCAGAAGGTATATATATGTACAGCCCGGACGGAAAGCCATATTTGGATCTCGTATCGGGCGTTTCTGTTAGTAACCTTGGGCATGGGCATCCTCGTGTTCGTCAGGCCATTAAAGATCAGGTTGATAAATATATGCACTTAATGGTGTATGGTGAGTTCATTGAATCTCCTCAGGTTCAATTGGCCAAGCTCTTATCCGATAATCTGCCCGAGAGTTTAAATTCGGTTTACTTTGTGAATTCGGGGAGTGAAGCCAATGAGGGAGCTTTAAAATTGGCTAAGAGATTTACCGGTAGATCTGAAATAATTACTTTTAAAAATGCATATCACGGAAGTACTCACGGAGCTTTAAGTGTATTGGGTGACGAGGAATTGAAAAATGCCTTTCGTCCATTATTGCCGGACATTCGAATTATTGAATTCGGAAATATTATGGATTTAGAGGAAATAACCAATAAAACAGCCTGTGTTATTTTGGAACCCATCCAGTCCGAAGGAGGAATGATTATTCCAACCAAAGAATTTATTCAGACTTTGAGGGCAAGGTGTACCGAAAAAGGTGCTTTACTGATTTTCGATGAGGTTCAAATGGGATTTGGACGAACAGGAAAACTTTTTGCGTTTGAGCATTTCGATGTTGTTCCCGATATTCTTTGTCTGGCGAAGGCAATGGGAGGCGGAATGCCAATTGGAGCTTTTATATCGGATAAAAAGATACTTGACACGTTCAAGAGCAATCCAATGTTGGGACACATTACCACTTTTGGAGGACATCCTGTTTGTTGTGCTGCGGCTAAGGCTGCTCTGGAAGTGCTTTTGGAGGAAAATATTGTAGATGACGTTCAGCGCAAAGGAGAGCTTTTTGTGACTTTGCTAAAAGATCATCCAATGGTGAAAGGATTTCGACAGTTGGGACTGTTTATTGCTGTAATTGTAGAATCTCAGGAAATCATGCTTGCTATCATGAAAGAAGCATATGAGTTGGGTGTTATTATGGATCCTTTCTTATTTTGTGCCGGAGCTTTTCGAATTGCACCTCCCTTAAATATTACTGATGAGGAAATTCATCATGCCTCAGATTTACTAATTGAGGCAATGAATAAGGTGAAAAAATAATGTTTCACAGAATTGATGCTGTTCCTGTAAGAATATTCAAAAATAGATTGATGAGAAAATTATTACTTGTGTTTTTTGTCTTACTCGGGTCTTCGAGTCTTTTTTCGCAGATTAATTTATTGGAGAAGGAACAGCAAATCAAATCTGAGTTTGATTGTTTGGTTCTGGCTGATACTGATTCTTTAAAATTGAGTATCTGTAATGAAATTGAAAACATATTTTCGGATTTGTTGGTTGAAGAACAGAGTTTTGATTATCCGTTTTCTGAATTATCAAAAATGGGTAAGTTGATTTCTCCCGATCAGAAATTTCGGATTTTTAATTGGAATTGTGTTTTGGATGATGGAACTTACCGATATTTTGGGCTGCTGCAAATTAAACTGAAGAAATCAACTCGGGTTGAGGTTTTGCATGATGCGAAGCTTGTAGCTGATATGTTTCATCAATACCCGGCAGTAAATTGGCCGGGTGCGTTGTACTATCAAATTATTCCGTTTAAGGCAAAATCTGGTAATTCTTATTTCCTGTTGGGATGGGATGGAAATGATTTCCGAACCAACAAGAAGCTTGTTGAAGTGATTAGTTTTGATGAGAAAGGACAAGTTACTTTTGGTATGCCGGTGATTATCTGGAAAGGAAAAACTTTAGACAGAATAGTTTTCGAATACGCTAAACAGGCAAGAATGACTATTCAATACAACGAAAAAGATAAAAGAATTGTATTTGATCATTTGGCGCCGTCATTGCCAGTTTATCAGAATCAATTTGAATATTACGGACCTGATTTTTCTTACGATGCGCTTGAGTATCAAAAAGGGAAATGGGTATTAGTTGAAAATGTTGATGTAAGAAATAAGAAAGAGAAATGAGTAAAATATTCCAATATCAAACAGAGCAGTTTGCTGATATAAAGATACTAAGATACCAGGTTCCCGGATTTGAGGAACTAAGTTTGAGTCAGAAAGAATTGATTTATTATCTGGCGGAAGCAGCGCGTTGTGGCCGCGATATTCTGTTCGATCAAAACAATAAAAATAATCTTAGCATTCGCCGCACTTTGGAGGCTATTGCTAAATCCTACGATGGCGATCGGGAATCGGATGAATTCAAAAGCTTTTTGGTTTATGCCAAGAGAGTTTGGTTCTCAAACGGAATTCATCATCATTATTCGATGGATAAGTTCATGCCTGAATTCTCTGAAGAGTACTTTGGCGAACTATTGAGCAATACAAATTACGAGTTGTTGCCTTTGTTGGAGGGAGAAGATGTTGTTGGTTTGCTGACCAGATTGGTTCCTGTTTTGTTCGATGAAGATGTGGATGCAAAACGTGTGGTTTTGAATCCTGAACTTGATTTAATTAAGGATTCTGCAAATAACTACTATGAGGGAGTTTGTGAGAAGGAGGCGGAAGATTTTTATGCCAAAATGGAAAAGGGAGATCCGGAACGGCCAATTTCTGCAGGTTTGAATTCCAAGTTGATGAAGGAGAATGGTGAGCTGATTGAAAAAACATGGAAAGTGGGAGGAATGTATTCCGAGGCCATCGAAAAAATTGTGTTTTGGCTGGAAAAGGCGATACCTGTTGCGGATAGTGAACTTCAAAGAGAATCCTTGGTGAAATTGGTTGAGTTTTATAAAACCGGCGATTTAAAAGCCTTCGATGAATATTCAATTTTATGGGTGAAAGATTTAGATGCTCATGTGGATGTAGTGAACGGTTTTATTGAAGTGTATGGTGATGCTTTGGCAATTAAAGGCAGTTGGGAATCTATCGTTAATTTTAAAGATATTGAAGCCACCAAAAGAGCTGTGATTATTTCCGATAGTGCACAGTGGTTCGAAGATCACTCTCCTGTTGATGAACGATTCAAGAAAAAAGAGGTGAAAGGAGTGAGTGCAAAGGTAATTACCGTCGCGATGCTGGGAGGCGATTGCCATCCGGCAACGCCTATTGGGGTTAATTTACCAAATGCAGAATGGATTCGTAAAGAACATGGAAGTAAATCAGTTACGATAGATAACATTACGCATGCCTATCATCAGTCGTCTTTAAAAAGTGGAATGATTGATGAATTCGCCTATAGTAAAGAGGAAGTTGCGCGGGCAAAAGAGCATGGATATTTGGGAGGAAACCTGCATACCGACTTGCACGAATGTCTTGGTCATGGTTCGGGACAGTTGTTGCCTGGTGTGGGGATGGATGCATTAAAAAATTACCATTCAACACTGGAAGAGGCCCGGGCTGATTTATTTGCCTTGTATTACATGATGGATCCTAAAATGGTAGACTTGGGATTGATGCCAGGTTTGGAGGTTGCCAAAGCTGAATACGACGGGTACATTCGCAATGGATTAATTACTCAGCTGACCAGAATTGACTTGGGAAAAGAGATTGAAGAATCTCACATGAGAAATCGTCAGTTAATAGCCAAGTGGGTTTTTGAAAAAGGAGAATCGGATAAGGTGATTGTGAAGGTGCAGGAAGAAGGGAAGACTTACTATGTTGTGAATGATTATCTAAAACTGAGAATACTATTTGGAGATTTATTGAAAGAAGTACAACGAATAAAATCGGAAGGCGATTTTGAGGCAGGTAAACGTCTGGTTGAAGATTATGCCGTGAAGGTTGATGTTGAGTTACATAAGGAGGTGAAGGAAAGATTCGAAAAGCTGAATCTGGCAGCTTATGCTGGCTTTATTAATCCGGATTACCACCCGGTTTACGAAGAAGGCAAAATTGTTGATGTTCGAATTTCTTATCCAATGGATTTTATGGAGCAGATGCTTGAGTATGGAGAGAGGTATTCCTTTCTACCGAATATAAATTAAAATGAAGAGGCTGTTTCTATTGAGACAGCCTCTTTTTATAAGTTCAATTTAGAAATTAAGTTTCAATTTAATTCCTGTGTCCTGGTGATGTTTGCCATCAAAACTCCAGACAACCTCTACATCTAAGAGAAGGAATATTTGCGATAAACCGTATCCAACCTCCCAGTAATTCTTTTTATCAGCATGAGTCAGGTAATTGGCAAATAATCTTTCCTGAATTACCATTGAATTATTCAGTATTGGCAACCGCTTTAGCAGAAACCGATCGGATGTGTATTGCAGGTGTGCTTCCAGATAATCTTCTGTTGTTGAGTGTTGATAGTAATGAAGTAATCGGAAAGTATCCCATTTGTTTGCAAACATAAGTACTGGTTTGCTGGTGTTGAAATGGCGGTAATCAGCAAAGAAAGTCTGTTTGTTGGTAAGGAAACTTCCGGCTCGGACACTATAGTTTAAACGATCGTTAAAGCCAATGTCAAATGCTTGTTTTACCGAGACTTCCAACAAGGAATAGTCGGTTTCCGAATCGATTACATCGCTAATTCCCTGTTTATAAAGCATTGAAAATGTTGGTTGCGAATGATAGTTGACCATGCTTTTAACACCTTTTTTAATGGTGTATCGATTACGAGGAGTGTATTCTAATTGGGCAATAAAAGTTAATGCTTTGTTGTCTCGAATCAATTCGGGATTTACGCCTGTTGGGATGTTGGGAGTGTAGGCGTTGTCTTTCGGACCAGTGAAATAGAATTTATTGGTGTTGTAAAGTTGTTTCCTGTTGGCATACTCTAATTCCGTATGAAGATTTAAGCCATTTGCCAGATCGGTTTCATGCCAGATATTCACATAGTTTTTATCATACAGTTTTAAATGATTGTCTTTATAGTAAAGAGAAGTCATCATATTCAGCATCGGATTTATACCGGATTCTTCATTAAAATCAACCGCTTTGCTTCCTCCTTTAAACCCGATCCAAGCCCGTTTCATACCGTTGTAACGATATCTGCTGCTTAATGAATAATCGAGATGCTTTCGGGAGAAGGCATAGGTGAAATCAGGTGATAAATCGAAATAATGACCAATGGTATCCTTTTTAGTATATCTGAAAGGCGCATTAAATGTAAAACCCTGAACCGTGTTGTAGGAAATTTTATCGAAAGCAAAAAGGCCTGGAACTGTGAGTGAAGAATTTTCTTCTTTGTATTGATATGTTTTACCAAACAAAACATGTTTGAATTTAAATTTCCGATTTTCCTGGCGAACAGAATCTTTGTATTCCGGGGTGTTACGAACAATTTCGATCGAATCTTTTTTTGTGAAACTAATCTTTTCATCTTCCGATAGAGGAATGGGTCTCATCTGAGTCCAGTACAAGGAATCTTTATCTTTGGCATCTTTAGCAATTTTCAGCTTTTCAATTTTAATTTCCAGAGGTTCTTTTACCTTCTCTGCACGCTTTTCCTGATTTTCTTTTTCCATCAATCGGTACAACTTTCGCATTTCCGAATTATTCATATCGTCCTTTTCCAAAAGATTTTGGATTTCATCTTTCCGCTTTTTTTCTTTGACAGACAGAACTTTCGAATCTTGCTGGTTGGTTACTTCCCTGATGCTTTCAGCTTCCTGCTTTAAAGCCAGTTCCTGTTGTTTTAGGTAATCATGATCCAAATCAGGATTTAGTGTTATCTGATAGTCTTTAATGGAAGCAACATAAATCATATTCATGCCAAATCCCATTCCTTTAAAATTCACATCAAAATCGAAACTTACCGGCATCCATACGCTTTCGTTAACAGGAGCATACAATTGATGCATGTGTACATCTGTCATTGGAAGATTGAGTTGTAAATCGGCGGAATGAATGTTCCAGAAATTTTCGGCAATATTCAGAAATCCACGAAAGAGATCTTTTCCTTTTCGTTTGGGCGTTACTTTAATTCTGTTGATCATTCTTTCCTGATCTTCAAAAACCGATTCCAACTGAAATTTGTAGACAGAAAATGCTGTTTTATCTAAGGGTGATATGAATCCATCGTCTTTGGTATCGTACAAGTTGGCCGTAATAAACTGCATTGGGTTGGTCTGCTCGCCTAAACCCGATGAACGAACAGATATCACTTCCTCTTCAATTTTATCTGGAAGTTCGAAGTGAATTTTTGATATGTTTTCGGTTACAAAAGTCTTGTTTTCGGTAATGCCTTCTTCAGCCAGTTTCTTTTTAAAAAGCCCTGGTACACTGGTGATTTTCCCCGATCCTTTTAAATATACCGTATTGTTGTATTCGCTGACTTGCTTGGTATAATAATCACCCATTGCAATTGCCTTTCTCATTACATAGTAGGCCGGATCCTCACCGCTGGCCAATACTTTTACTTCCTTTAACTGATAGGTTTGAGGAGCCAAAGCAACATTCATTTCCACATCTTTGTTGTTGATGTTCACCTTTACATTTTTGGTTTTAAAACCCAAATACCGGTATTCGAGCTCCCATTCGCCGTTGGGGAGGTTTAATTGATACTGTCCGTCGATATTTGAAGTTGTTCCGGTAGCCAGCGTTTTTATGTAGATATTAGCAAATGGAATGGCGTTGCCATCTGTATCGGATATTGTACCTGTAATTTGTTGTGCATTGCTCAGTAAGGAGTATAAGAGTAGTAGGGAGCTAATTGTGAATTTGATCATACTTTGTTTTTGTTATTAGTAAGACTAAGACGATTGAACGTTTGAAAAGGATACAATGGAATTTTAATTGGCTGATATTTCTTCCTTTTAAGAATTGTAAATTTATCAGGAAAATACAATATAAAGTTAAACAGTAGTTGCTTTTTATGATTTTTTAATAAAATAGAATAGTATTTAACATGTTTTGTAAAGTGTCAGTAAACAATTATCAGTAATATGATGATTGAGGTCTGCGTACCAGCTAACAATTATGTGCTTTGTTTGTCGTTTAATTTGAGAAGTACTGACAGCATTCTGAAATTTTTTCTTGTTTTCTGTCTTATTGACAGAAAATTTCTCTTGGCATAGGCTTTGACTATTCCACATTCGAAAAATTGTAATTCAAAATTTTAAAACGATATAACTATGTCAACAGGAAAAATTGGTGTTACCAGTAACGATCTGTTTCCAATTATTAAGAAGTTTTTGTACTCAGATCACGATATCTTTTTGCGTGAAATTGTTTCTAATGCAGTTGATGCAACTCAAAAATTGAAAACTTTAGCTTCTTCAGGAGAATTTAAGGGGGAAGTAGGAGAATTAAGAGTTTCTGTTAGTATTGATAAAGAAGCAAAGACGATTACTATTTCCGATAACGGTATTGGTATGACTCAGGAAGAGATTGAAAAATACATCAATCAGATTGCATTTTCGGGAGCTGAAGAGTTCATGGATAAATACAAAGATCAGGCGAATGCCATTATTGGTCATTTTGGATTGGGATTTTACTCTTCGTTTATGGTATCCGATAAGGTGGATATTGTGACTCTTTCGCACAAAGAAGGTGCTGAAGCAGTAAAATGGAGTTGTGAAGGAAATCCTGAATATACTTTAGAGAAAGTAGAGAAAGCTGATCGGGGAACCGATATTGTAATGCACATTTCGGAAGAGGAAGAAGCCTTTTTGGAAGAGAGCCGTATTCAGGAATTGTTGAACAAATATTGTAAATTTTTACCTGTAGAAATTGCTTTTGGAAAGAAAAAGGAATGGAAAGACGGTAAGAATGTTGATACCGACGAAGACAATATTATTAACGATACAAATCCTGCATGGACAAAGAAGCCTGCTGATTTGAAGGAGGAAGATTACAGCGATTTTTACCGTCAGTTGTATCCAATGGGAGAGGATCCTTTGTTTCACATTCACTTGAATGTTGACTATCCTTTTAACCTGACCGGTATACTGTATTTCCCAAAAATTAAGAACAGTGTTGAAATTCAAAAGAACAAAATTCAATTGTACTGCAATCAGGTATTTGTTACCGATTCGGTTGAAGGAATTGTTCCTGAATTTTTAACCATGCTTCATGGTGTGATTGATTCTCCGGATATTCCATTGAACGTATCCCGTTCTTACCTGCAAAGTGATGGAAATGTGAAGAAAATTGCCAGTCATATCTCTAAGAAAGTTGCCGACAGCTTGAATGATATTTTCAAGAATGACCGTGCAGATTTTGAGAAAAAATGGGATGATTTACGCATATTCATTCAGTATGGAATGTTGACTGAAGATAAATTCTTCGATCGTTCCAAAAAATTTATGTTGTTCAAAAATACTGAAGGAAAGTATTTTACAATGGAAGAATATGAGGCAATTATCAAGGAAAATCAGACAGATAAAGACAGCAACATCATTACTTTATATGCTACTGATGTAGATGCTCAGTATACTTACATTGAGGCTGCAAAAGCAAAAGGATATGATGTTTTGGTAATGGATAGTCAGTTGGACAATCACCTTATTAATCATTTGGAGCAAAAAACGCCAACTACAAAATATGTTCGTGTTGATTCTGATATCATTGAAAAATTGATTCAGAAAGATGAAGTGAAAGTATCTAAGCTTACTGAAGAACAAAGAAATGACTTGATTCCTGTTTTCAATTCTCATTTACCATCGGGGAAAGTAAACTATATTGTAGCTTTCGAATCGTTAGGAGAGGAAGCGCAGCCATTGCTGATTACTCAATCGGAATTTATGCGTCGTATGAAAGATATGGCAGCCATGAATGCGGGAATGGGGTTCTATGGTGAAATGCCTGATTCTTTTAATTTGGTTGTTAATTCGGATCATGCTTTAATTGAAAACATTCTGAACGATAAGGATGCTAAGATGGGCGAAAAGCTTGCTGAGGTTTCAGCTAAACTGACTCCATTATTCGAGGAAAGAGAGCAATTGGATGCTTTGAAAAAGGACAAGAAAGAAGACGAAGTTCCTCAAGAGGAAAAAGATAAAATGGCTGAGGTTCAGAAGCAAATTTCTGCTGTGAATGCTGAAAAAGAAGAATTGCTGAAAGGATATGGTAAGGACAATCAGTTGGTAAAACAATTAATAGACCTTGCATTGCTTGCCAACAATATGTTGAAAGGAGCAGAGTTAGCAAAATTTGTAAAACGAAGTGTTGATATGATCAAGTAATTGATAATTCACAGATATATGGCGGCCGGACTATTACAGTCCGGCCGTTTTTTTGTTGATATGTTTTTCCCGGAAAATATAAAAACCAAAGCCTTCCTGAATTTATAAGCTTTTAAATGCAGGCACCCCTTATTTGTTAAGGCTTTTTGATGCACAAAAAAAAGCCCTTTCGGGCTTTTCATTGTTTTGTTTATTTTTTAGATTTCTTCTTTCGGTTTCGTTTCTTATTTTCAATTGCCTTTTGGCGGCCTTTTGAACCCGATGGAGTCTTTGAATTTTTAGCTGATTTCTTATGAAAGGCACCACTGGATAAATCCAAACGGATGGTGTTTTTAATTTTAATATTTCGGGTTTGTATTTTTTCATCTTCAAGCAATTGGCTTGTAAATACAACTTCGACAGGAACCGCTCCTATTTCAATAGGCTTTTTAATTAAAGCTTCTACCTGTTCCATCAACTCCTCTTCGCCTTTATTTACAAAGCTAATGGCAGTACCATCTTTTTCGGCACGTCCGGTACGACCTACACGGTGAACATACTCAACGTAGTTGCTCGGAATGTCGAAGTTGATTACGTGGCTGATGTTATCAATATCGATACCTCGGGCAGCAACATCAGAAGCAATTAATACTCTTGATCTGCCTTCTTTAAAGTCGTTAAGTGCCTTAATCCTTGTGTTTTGTGCTTTGTTCGAGTGAATTACACTTAGGTCTTCGCCCAAAAATTCTTCCAAACGATCCACAATCCGATCCGCATTCTTCTTGGTCTCGGTAAATATCATCACCTTGTTAAATACCTCTTTGTCTTTTAAAAGGTGTTTAAGCAGAGCTATTTTACTAAGAATATTAGGAGCCTGATATTGAATTTGATGAATGTTTTCAACGGTAGAAGCCTGTGGCGCAATTTCTATTCGCTCAGGATTTATAAGAAAATCATCAGCTAATTGAGCAACCGTATCCGAGAAAGTTGCCGAGAACAGTAGGTTCTGATGAACTTCAGGAATGATTTCGAAAATCGCCTTTAACTGAGGCATAAACCCCAGATCCATTAATTTATCAGCCTCATCAACCACAAGAGTTTTAATCAGGGTGAATTTCAGAATTCGGGTCATGTAGATATCCATTAAACGACCAGGAGTCGCCACAATGATATCAATGCCTGCATACAATTTTTCCTTTTGAGTATTGATGTTCACCCCGCCATACACCCCAACGGCGCGCAGGTTGATATAGGGAGACAGTAATTCAATTGTTTCAACAACCTGCAAAACCAATTCACGGGTTGGAACAACGATTAATGCTCTTGGATCAAATCCCTGTGCGTAGTTTAATTTCATTAAAATCGGCATCAAATAGGCCAGGGTTTTACCTGTTCCTGTTTGGGCAATCCCAATTACATCTTTGCCTGCACGAATAGGGGAAAATACCTTCTCTTGTATTTCTGTTGGTTTCTCGAATCCCGCCTCGTTAAGCGCCATTCTAATCTGTTTGCTTATTTTGATGTCGTCAAATGAAATCATTACCATGGTATTTGAAAATTTGTGCAAAAATAGGCAAATAAACCGACATTAGCGATCTTTCATTGTTTATCGTCCTTATTTGTATAGCTGTTCAATGCTTTAAATCAGCTCCATATTTGTTGAATCTCATTTTTCAATGCCGAAATTGCAGTTACAATAGCCGGTTTTTGTTGCTGCATATGTGTTTCAATAATCGCTTTGCACAAAACAATTGAAGAATCTTCAGGTGCCGTTTGCGTGGCTTCAGTATTAATTAATCGAATTGTACTGTCTTTTGCATTTTTTAACAGCATCCACGATTCATCGGTAACATAAAGTTGCTGTGAAAGATTGTGTTCGTATTCAGTACGAATGGCAAGAATCAATTTTTGCTGCAATTGTAAATTTGTTAACCCGCTTGTATTTTCTCTAACAATTAACGATTCGGGATGAATACGTTCCAGAAAAATAATTAACCGTTCGCAGGCCTGAAGTCTTATTGGAGTGGTTTGTTTTTGATTCTTCAGTAAAAGCTGATGCTTAATTTTGCGCTCTTCATGCTTTAAAAACTGCTTTATCAGCAGATAAGCAGTAGCAAAAACAACCAATGATGGCAGGATATACTTACTAATTTCAAGAATGTCTTTCATTTTAATAGTTTCTTTATATTTTTCGATAGTTATGGATTCCCTATGTATTTAAAAACTGTATCTTTATCCACTGAAATGATAATTCGAAGATAAACTAATCGCACCGTTTATTTTAATTATCAAGGGGGAAAACAACAACAACAAACACAAAAGTATTAAGCAATTTACTAAATCCCTAAATTAATTTAGAATGTTGAAAGTTTCGGATCGAATTGCAGGAATGGAAGTGTCTCCAACTCTTGCGATGTCTCAAAAAAGCAGAGAAATGAAAGCTCTCGGAATTGATGTTATCAATCTGAGCGTAGGTGAACCAGATTTTGATACTCCTGACCACATTAAAAAGGCAGCACAAAAGGCTATTGATGATAATTATTCTCATTATTCGCCGGTTCCTGGTTATGTTGAATTACGTAAGGCAGTGGTAGGTAAGCTGAAACGGGAAAATGATTTGGAATACACCGTTGATCAAATTGTTGTTTCAAATGGAGCGAAACAATCAATTACCAACGTTATTTTGAGTATCATCAATAAAGGAGATGAAGTAATTATTCCTTCGCCTTATTGGGTAAGTTACAGCGAAATTGTAAAGCTAGCTGAAGGAGTTAATGTTTTTGTATATGCACCAATCGAGCAGGATTTTAAAATTACTCCTGAGCAATTGGAAGCGGCGATTACTCCAAAAACGAAAGCCTTTTTATTCAGTTCACCAAGCAATCCTACAGGAAGTTTATATTCAAAAGAGGAATTAAGAGCACTTGCAGATGTTTTTGTGAAATATCCGGATATTACGATTCTTTCTGATGAAATTTATGAGCACATCAATTACGTTGGTGCTCACGAAAGCATTGCTCAATTTGAAAATATCTTTGATCGGGTAGTAGTAATTAATGGTGTTTCTAAAGGTTATGCCATGACAGGATGGAGGATTGGCTACATTGCGGCTCCGTTGTGGATTGCAAAAGCTTGTAACAAGTTACAGGGACAGATGACATCAGGTGCATCTTCGATTGCTCAAATTGCTTCTGTTGCGGCTTTAGATGGTGATCAGTCAACAACTGTTGCCATGAGAAAAGCATTTCACAAAAGAAGAGATTTAGCTTTGGAACAAATTCGAGAAGTACCTGGTTTCGAAACCCGTGAGCCAAATGGTGCATTTTATCTGTTTCCTAAAGTTTCTCAATTATTTGGGAAGGCAAATGGAAGTTACACCATTAACAATTCTACAGATTTAAGTTTATTTTTGTTGGAAGATGCCAATGTTGCAACTGTAACCGGTGAGGCATTCGGATCTCCTGAATGTTTGCGATTGTCTTATGCCACCAGCGAAGAGCAAATGGCAGAAGCTATCTGTCGAATAAAAGCATCGGTTGAGAAACTGAAATAATCAATCGAATTATATAATTGAATGGCTGTCTCATGCAAATGAGATGGCCATTTTTTGCTGGATAATTTTATATTTAGAGTAAGTGAGGAGGTGTAGTTGTTTGTCTTATTAATGAAAAGGATCAATATTAAAAAGGACATCATGAAAACTAAACTCTTGTTATTATCTGCCATAATCTTGCTGTCAAATCATTCTTTTGCTCAGTATACCTACGAAAAACCAGTAAAGAAATATTCTCCTGATATCGATCACATTTCAAAATTTGAAGTTGGTTTTCATTATGGTCCGGCATGGACATCAGGAGATGCAAAAGAGTTTGCAAAATCAGGAAGTGCTTTTAGTTTGGATTTAGGTGTGAATTCAGGAAATTTTTATTTTGGAACTGAATTTACTCTTACATCTTGGCGAGATTACTATGATACAGGTTATGCTGATGAAATAAATTTTAAAGAGACCAATTTTTTATGGTTGGTGAATGCAAAATTATTTCTGGGTGAAGGGAAAGTGAAACCTTATATTGGATTGGGAACCGATTTAATTACAATAGCATTGGAAATTGTTGATCCGGAAGATGAGGATGATTGCTATTATTCCAATTGTTACGAAGAGGATGATCGGAATCATAATGCGTGGCTTGTTCCTTCATTTGGGATTAGATGGGAAATGGGGCCAAATGTCAGTGGCAATATTGGTTTTAGCGCAAACTTATCCCGCAATTATGATTTTATTCGTCTTCAGCTGGGGATTGTATTCTAATTAAATCGTAATTCTCTATGATATTGAGAAACGCCTTAATTATTAAGGGAGTTTTTTGTTTGAAATATTGTCTTAAAGCCAGATGGGCTTCTACTTTTTCCTTGGATGAAAAAGTAGACAAAAAATCAACGAAAACGTCCTCAACCACCCGTTACTATTTCGAATACTAAACTACCGAACTTGTGAGATCATGAACTCCTATTTATGAAATTTATATATGAATAAAAAGAACTCGCTGTGCTCAGACAACTTTTTGTTATTAACGCATTCTTCACTATACGAGTCCCGGTCTCCGGACTCAATTTCGAACTCCACATATAATCAGACGATACTTTATGGAATATATATTTTAATTAAATGACACAAAAAAACTCCCCCGAATGCGGAGGAATTCATTATATCGAGTACTAATTTTCTATTTGTAAAGTTCTTTTAAACGGCTTGCCATTCCTTCAGCCAAAGCTTCGCACAAATCGAAATCTTCGCTGTTAGGAGCGCAAAGAGCTTCAGGTGTTGCTTCAATAGTTTCCCACTTAATTTCTTCGGCAAATTTGTTCAGGCGTTTTAAGCCGCCACCGCCCCAGGATTTGGAACCGAATACGCCTAAAACGTGATCTTTAATAGCCATGTGCTCCAATTCATTAATCAGGGTTTCCATGGTTGGGAAAACATCACCATTATAAGCACAAGAACCTAAAATTACACCACGGTATTTAAAAATATCGTTGATGATATAAGATGGATGTGTTTTTGAAGAATCGTGAATACGAACTTTCTTAATTCCTTTTTTAACCAATTGGCGGGCAATATTATCAGCCATTTTCTCTGTATTTCCGTACATCGAAGAATATACAATAACGCAACCTTCATCGGTTTTATACTGACTCCACTTGTCGTATTTGGCAATAATATCAGCTACATGACTTCTCCAAATTGGTCCGTGGGTTGCACAAATCATTTTGATTTTCAATCCATCTAATTTCTTCAATGCATTTTGAGTTGGACGACCATACTTTCCAACAATATTGGAATAGTAACGGCTGATTTCTTCATCCAAATAATCCAAATCCAATTCATCATCGAAAATACCACCATCCAAAGTTCCGAAAGCACCAAAAGCATCTCCTGAAAATAAAATTCCTTGTGTGGTTTCAAAAGTAACCATGGTCTCCGGCCAATGCAGCATCGGAACCATATAGAAGTTTAATTTGTGTTCTCCCAAGTCAATTTGATCACCTTCCTGAACTTCAAAAATATTTTCTTTGATTCCATAGAAACGCTCCAACATCGGAAATGTCTTTTTGTTTCCTACTATTTTCATTTCAGGATAACGTTCAACCAAAGAACGGATAGAGCCTGAATGATCAGGTTCCATATGGTTAATGATTAAATAATCTGCTTTTCGACCATCCAATACCTCAGTAATGTTGTCCAAATATTCATCCATAGTACCTTTTTCAACAGTATCTACAATGGCTGTTTTTTCATCAACAATAACATACGAGTTGTAAGCTACCCCTTTTGGCAACGGCCAGTAGTTCTCAAATAGGTGAGTTCTTCGGTCGTTTGTTCCTACCCAGAAAATTTTGTCAGTAATGTTGTTTCTATTGTGCATTCTTTATGATTTTGTCGATTTTGCATATTCAGACCTTTCTATCTCATTGAAGCAACTACTGTCGCGACAAAAGGAGTTTGAGATCTTATGTGTTCTGATTTATAACAAGAAATCGGAACACTTTGTTTACAGCCCACAAAATTAAGAATATTTTTATTTTCGAAATGCTTCTACAACATCTTCTTTTAATTTTCTTACCTATTGCTGTAAAAGTCTGATGAGTTGTTGCTTATTTAGGATTTTTATTTCTCTTCTGTTGGTTTCAATTAAGCCTTCCTGTTCCATTTCTTTTAAACTTCTGGCAAAAGAAGGACGTGTAACGCCAAAAAACTGAGCCATTTCTGCTTGAGATTTTGGTAAAGTAATTTCAGTTTTATCGGGGGCAGCCAGTTTTAAAAGGTAGTTTGCTAACTTTCCTTTTATCGTTTTAAAATTTAAAAACATCAGTTTGTTGGCTAAAAACTGACTTCTATTCGATATAGAATTTAAGTAATTGGTCAGAAATACCTTATTTTTTTGAAACATTTCAATTACTGAGTTTTTGGACAGGTAGAAAACTTCCACTTCTTCATTTGCTGTTACGTTTACCGGGAACTGATTTCTCTGTCCGAATAAAAATGCGGATGCAATAGGATAGGGAGCCATAATATCCTCAATCTTAATGCTTTTTCCTGATGGATCGAGCATTTCGCCTTTCACACTGCCTTTTAAAACAATCATCAGATTTTCGCATTTATCTTCCCGAAAGGCAAGCATGTCACCTTTCGAAAATTTCTTAATCTGATACTGTGAGTCGATCAGCAAATTTTCCATCTCGTCAGGAGAAATTCCTCTGAAAACGGGAGATTGTGATAGTTGTTGAAATAGCATTTTTTTTATGAGGTTTTAAATTACTCTCAATATTAGGTCTTTCTTTGCAGTTTGCAAAGAATAAGGGATGAATTGGTCTTAAATTCCATGCACTGTATTCATTAAATACTGATTTTAGCAGAGTTTCTATACTAATTTCAGAAGATTTCGTTTAAAACTAATAACTGAAATAGAGGTGAGAACGATACCAATACCCAGCAAGACTAACATTTTTGGATAGATTTCTGATAAAGGAAGTTGTCTCCAGAAAACATCGAAAAAGCCTTCTATTGCCCAATAGTTTACAGAAACAACAGCTAGTTTGTGCATGATTTCTGGCATGAAAACAAGTGGCATCATACTTCCTCCCAGTGCTGATATAACCAGTATTATTAAGGTCGATAAGCTTTCCACCTGCTTTCTGCTTTTGCAGATAGTAGCCATGAAAATTCCAAAACTGGTACAGGCAATTGCTGCCGATAAAATCATAAGGAGTAAGGCTGGCAGATTAATAAATATGTCCAATCCTAAGGCAAGCCATGAATACAAGAACATAACTGTTAGTTGTAATACGGCCATAAAAAGTGTCGACAGCATTTTGCCGTAAAGGATACTGGATGGAGAAATAGGAGATACCAATAACCGGCGAAAGGTTCCGTCTTCTTTTTCTTTTAGTAAGGAAGCACCACTTCCCGATACGCTAAAAAGCAACATCATAATTGCTGTGCCTGCAATGGCCTGCACCAATCCCAGATTACCATTTTTATCTTCACTAACAATTGCAGTCATTGGCAGGTTCGACTTTTCTTCCATTTCTTTTGAATCATCCGAATTATCGAAATCAGTAAACTGCTCTTCAACCTGTGCCTGAATATCCAGAAGTTCTGCATCTGCCAGATCTGGATTTTTTTCTTTGATCCAGGTGTTGACTTTTCCTTTGATTCCTTTTTTCATTGTGATACCAAATAAATTAGACCACAATGCCTGTTGAAGTAAACCCATTTCAATTTCCTTGGCTTCATCGTAAAATAATTCCATTTGGGCTTTGTTTCCTGCTTCCACAGAATCCTGAAATCCTTTATACAGAACCAATACTGCAGTGTTTTTACCTTTTTTGATTAGATCGGAAGCTTCCTCGTAGCTTTTGGGAAATAGCTGCATTCCATCCTTATCGTTCAAAGTATTAAATACTTCTTTTGAAAGTTCAGTATTGTCCTGATCAGTAAAAAGAAGAGAAATTGGACGTGATTTTTCTTTTTTCCCTATTCCTCCATACATCAATGCAAAAAGTGTAATTAATACGATTGGCAGTAATAGTGATAGCAAAACTGCTGTACGGTCTTTAAAATATTGTCGAATGCCTTTAAATGCTATTGTGAACATGATTTTTTCAGTTTAAATCGAATGGAAGATCATTAAATTGGTAATGAATATGCACTATTTAATCGCGTAAGGATTTTCCTGTTAATTCAAGGAAGATACTCTCCAGACTTAAACTTTTTACCTGAAGATTTTCCAAGTGCAGATTTGCATTTGTACACATTTGAATTAGAATGGGCAAATCGGTATTGGCCTGTGAAGTTGACAGTACCATCTGATTCTCATGAATTAGAAGTTGGCCATTAAAATGATTATTGATATTTGAGAGGTCAGTTTTTTGAACATTTATAAACCTTACATGAATTTCCTCATTGATTTTAGATGATTTTTTAAGCTCTTCGAGACTACCTTCAGCAATAATTTTCCCTTCATCAATAATGCCGATTCTGTCGCATAGACGTTCGGCTTCTTCCATATAATGTGTAGTGTAAATCATTGTGAGACCACGGGAATGGAGTTCTTGAATGACTTCAAAAATAAGATTTCTGCTTTGCGGATCAATCCCGACCGTTGGTTCATCCATAAAAACGATCTTTGGATCGTGAAGAAGAGCTGCTGCAATATTAATTCTTCTTTTCATTCCACCCGAATAGGTTTTTATTTTGTGGTTTTTCCGATCTGATAAGCCCATAAAATCTAATAATTCCTCAGTTTTTGATTGCAGTTCTTTGCCTTTTATGCCATATAAAGTTCCCCAGAATTTCAAATTCTCTAAGGCTGTTAAATCTTCGTAAAGAGCTATTTCCTGAGGAACAACACCAATCATTTTTTTAGATTTAGTCAGGTTCTGGTAAAGTGATTTTCCCTGATAAAGGATTTCTCCGCTATCAGGCTTTAGCAGAGAACTTAAAATGCTGATTGTTGTTGTTTTTCCGGCTCCGTTTGGCCCGAGCAGACCGTATAATTCACCTTCCTGAACAGCAAGAGAAATATTGTTTAATGCATTAACTTCTTTGAAGGATTTACTTAGGTTTTTAGCAATAAGCATGGGTAGAGTTGTTTTTAGTTTGTGACAACTCTAAATTTACACAACTTATATGACAAACAGAAGGCGATTTTGCTGTTGGTTAGCGGAGTAAGGCTACATTTCCTTTTTTCATGACTGTTTTGCCATCCAAAAAAGTCACTTCCAGAACATAAACATAAACATCAATATCCTGCATCTGTCCTTTGAAAAATCCATCCCATCCGCTATTGATATTTGTGGTTTCGAAAAGTTTTTGTCCCAATCGGTTGTAAATTATCAGAGTTACTTCTTTCACATCCTCACCTCTGACAAATAGTTTATCGTTGTGACCGTCTCCATTCGGTGAGAATGCTTTTGGTAAACCAACATATGGATAGTTCTCGAGAAAGCCTACATCTATTGTATCGCTGGCAGTACAATTTGAGTCGGTGGTAACTTCCACCCAGTATTTTCCTTCGGTTTGAACGGTAATTTTTCGGGTAATATCTCCGGTTACCCATTTGTAAAAGCAGTTTGGAGTACCTGCATCCAAAACAATTTTTTTATCTGCATAACTCTTCAGATCCTGTCCTAAATCAATTTTCGGAGTAGGCAATAAATTTATTTCCAAACAATCCGATTCCGTATTGCCGTTAGCGTCTGTTACTTCCAGACAATAATGACCATTTTCTTTTAAATAGATTTCAGGGGTTTTGTTTGCGAGTCCGAGCCAATTGTATTGCAATGGATAAACCGGACTTCCTTCAATTACAGGATTGATTAATATTGAATCGCCCGAACAAATTGAATGATCTTCACCCAAAAACACACCGAATTTCTCACCTTTTCTGTGGTGTATGTATAAAGTGTCCTTATTTAAACAACCGTTATGATCTTTTACTTCAACAACAAAAACACCACCACTATTTACATTTATGCATTGAGTGTTTTCGCCTGTATTCCAAATAAATTCAGAGCCCTCATTGCCGGCATCTAAAACAGCACTTTCTCCATCCCACAAAGTAATATCTGTACCCAAATCTATTATTGGGTTTGGATGATAGATCACTTTTGTGTTTGCTGTTTGCTGAAAACCATCCGGATCGGTAATTTTCACCCAATAGTCTCCGGCTTTATCGATATCAATTGAAGGATTTGATGAGCCATTTTTCCAAAGATATCTATACTTCTGATCAATTGATAAACTTGGTTCCAAATTCATTTTTTGATTGCCGCATAACTGAATCTCTTCCGGCAGATTTATTTCAAAAAGTTCTGATTTCATTTTAGCCGAAAATGATTTTGTAGAAGAACAACCATTTCCGGATGTAACTGTAACAGAATATTTGCCTGATTCCGAAATGTTAAGTTCTGAATCTGTCGAGCCATCTGACCATAAATAAGTGGATCCTTTTTCGAAAATATCAAGAATAGGATTTTCATCATCTATTACCACATGATCTTCAATGTTTACAACAGGTGATTTTTGCGTTGAAACTTCTATTTTGGATTTTACAACTTGATTGTCATTTAAATCAGTAACAGTAAGGTTATAGGTTCCTTTTTTATCAACGCTAATTTCTTTTGTGTTTTCACCGGTGCTCCACAGATAGGAATAATCAGAAGGTAAATCAATAATTGGTGTGAGTACGAGGCTTTGACCTTCGCATAGATTGTTGTTATCACCGAAAGTAACCTGAAAGCTTTTTACTACTTCAAGGCCTGCAAAAATTGTATCGCTGTTACAGCCAAATGCATCTGTTTCTATCAATTTAAAATAATTTGATGCTTCGTGATCCGGCCACTTAATATTTAATTCAATTTCTTGTTTATGATCCTCAATTTTACTTTCATTTTTTAGTATTGCAGCGCCCTCGGGTACCCAAACAGAATAGCTTGAGTTTTTCCCAATTTTAGCGGCATATTTTTGCGAAGTATTGATTTTTACTTTTGGGTGATAATCCTCAATTTCAGGAGTTGCCAATGGCATAACTTGAATGGTTGCTGATTTAGATTCTTCAGGAATAAAAACTGGAGACAAATCTTCAAGCCAAGCTTCCTTTAATTCGATGGTATAGTTTTTTATGTGCCCCGAAGTGTTCTTAAAAAAGAGAGACATGTTGTACTCTGAAAAATCGATGCCTTCATTACCATTAAGAATCATGGCAGGACTGTTGTTAACAGAAAAGCTTACAAACCATTTTTTATTTTTTGGTCCTTTTAAAAGAAGTTGTATTTCCTGCATCGGCAGCACAGTACCATTGGTTGCAGAGCAATACATGATCTGATAATCGGAATTGATACGAACTGTATCGTTTTGAGAAAACCCGGAAACAGCTGAGCACAATAATAGTAAAACGAAACTGGTTTTTATGGATAGATGCGTTAGTTTGGCTTTGTATCTGCTCATCATCTTCTTTTTTTTATGGAATTAGAACTTAAAAGAATCAATTTTGACTGATGTAAATATAGTCTAAAATAGTCAAGAGGCTAATTTTAGTCAGTAAAAATAAGTCGTTAGTCATTTTTACAAATCGTTTCGTCACGTATTTTACGTTTAGATGTCATTTTTTGTTCAGTTTTTCGGCATCTATTTTTTAGATGTGTAACATCGGTTACAGTTTTCTGAATGGATCGGTTATACATTTGTATCAAGAAATCATTTAAATTCTGTTTCGAAATGAAGAATCAATATTTTAAGACCACGGATAGTTTGCTTGATATTTGTACTAAGTACCCTGAAACAATTAAAATTTTTGTTTCAAATGGATTCAAGCAATTGGAGGATGAGGCGAAGAGAGCGGTCTTTGGTAAATCTCTTTCTTTGGAATTGGCTTTGAAGATGAAAAAATTAAATGTGGATACTTTTTCTACCTTATTAATAGAAGGAATTGATGGAAATAGAAATTCGGTGGATGGTGATTTGAATCAAAATAGCAAAGTACAAAAATCAGATTCTATTCATGTGCAAGGGTTGTTGCCTTGTCCGGTTCGTATTCCTTTGGTTGAAGGTATTGATGCTTTTATTGATGAATATGAAAAGAATCATGAAAATGAGATTATTTATGACTTGAAAGCTGCTTCGATGGGATTGGATTGGTTAATCGATGATGTAATCAATCAGGAGAACACAGATAATTTAGCAGATATTTTTATTTCAGCAGGTTTTGATTTATTCTTCGATGATAAATTGATGGGGAAATTTAAGAAGCAGGGTGTTTTTAAAGACAGTACTGGTTTTAAGCGTTTGAACAAGGATTTTGACAATGATGAGATTTGTTTGCAAGATCCGGAAGGACATTATTCAATGATTGGTGTTGTACCTGCAGTTTTTTTGGTAAACACCGCCGAATTAGGAGATCGTCCGATTCCACGAACATGGGCTGATATTTTTAAGCCGGAATTTAAGCGCAGTGTAAGTTTGCCAATCAGCGATTTTGATTTATTCAATTCGATGTTGCTGCACATTTACAAGGCATACGGCGAAGAAGGAGTAAGAGGCTTGGGAGCTTGTTTATTGGAGAGTATGCATCCTGCACAAATGGTGAAGTCTCATACCAAAAAGAACGTACGACCAGCTATTACAATCATGCCTTACTTCTTTACCAAAATGGTGAAAGTGGGTGGTCCAATGGTAGCTGTTTGGCCGGAAGATGGTGCAATTATCAGTCCTATTTTCATGTTGACCAAGAAAGATAAATTGGAGAAAACGCAACCTGTTATTGATTTCTTTGCCTCGAAAGCGGTAGGAGAGATTCTTTCACATCAAGGTTTGTTTCCAAGTATTAATCCTGAAGTGGATAACCGATTACCTGCAGAGAATAAATTTATGTGGTTGGGTTGGGATTACATTAACAGTAACGATATTGGGACTTTAATAAAGAAATGTGAGCGCATTTTTAATAAGTCCATTCAGGATGAATCGTTTGCTAATTTGGGACCGTTGAATTATATGCCTCAGAAGTAGTATTACTAAAATTGCAGATTTTAAAATAATCAGATATGAACTTAGTTACAGTTTCAGGACCTCCTTCATCAGGAAAAACAGCGGTGATTTTAAAGACCATTGATTCGTTAAAGAAGAGAGGATTAGAAGTTGGTGTGGTAAAATTTGACTGTCTATATACAGATGATGATATTTTGTACGAAAAGGCTGGCGTGAAGGTGAAAAAGGGATTGTCAGGTTCACTTTGTCCGGATCATTATTTTGTAAGTAATATTGAAGAGGTAACCCAATGGGGAATTAAGGAAGGACTCGATTTACTGATCACGGAAAGTGCCGGATTGTGTAACCGTTGTTCGCCCTATGTAAAAAGTATTACGGCTGTTTGTGTTATCGATAACTTAAGTGGAATTAACACCCCAAAGAAAATTGGTCCGATGTTAAAGAGTTCCGATATTGTGATTATTACAAAAGGTGATATTGTATCACAGGCTGAAAGAGAAGTGTTTGCATCGAGAGTAAATCAGGTGAATCCTGGAGCAAGCATTATGCACATAAATGGATTAACGGGTCAGGGAGCTTATGAATTAAGCACTTTGCTTTACGATGAGAAAGTTGAAATAAAGACTTTGGTGGGTGAAAAATTACGATTCTCAATGCCATCAGCACTTTGTTCATACTGTTTGGGCGAAACCAGAATTGGAGAAAGTTACCAAATGGGTAATGTGAGAAAGATAGATATGAGCGACAAGAAGGGCGAAAAGTAAAGTAGTAATAGCTGAAAGCGCCAAGTTGAGTCCACCCCTTCGCCTGTCGGCACTTCCTCTGAAAGGGAAGATATCGATTCGAAGATGCGAAAGCAAAATAAGGACTTGCTCCTTTTTTAAGGGAAAAGGCTTGTTGAAAGCGATATAACAATTACAAAAGCAGAAACATGATCACAGTTCAAGATATACAACAAAAAACAATTGCCGATTTATTCGAGCAATATCCATTTCTCCCGGGGTTTTTCGAAGAAAATACATTGCAGGTTAATGGACAGATCAACGAAAAGTTAATCGATTATCTGAAGTTTTTAGATGATGAGGAAGAGGCGGAAAACAGAGCCATTGATAGAGATCAGCTTTTGAATTCGATGACTATTTATATTTCTCAAATGTTGGAGTTTTTGGGTGAAGATGTAGATGACGGAGTTCATAGCATTACCATTCTTCCCGGAACCAATAAATCTGGTGAAGCAGAGCAGTTTGGAGAATTAAAGATCAGCAAAAGCGAGATTGTTTGTATTGTTGGACCAACTGGATCGGGTAAAAGTAGATTGCTTGCTGATATTGAATGGGTGGCTCAAAATGATACTCCGACTTCACGAACCATTTTGGTGAATGAAGAAATGGGAGACAAAAAATGGCGGGTAAGTTCAGGACATAAATTGGTTGCACAGCTTTCGCAGAATATGAACTTTGTAATGGATTTATCTGTTTATGAGTTTTTAGAATTACATGCACAAAGTAGATTGGTTGAGGATGTTGAAGGTGTTATTGCCAAGATAATTGAAGAAGCAAATAAGCTTGCCGGAGAAAAGTTTGAGTTAACCACTCCTATTACAAGTTTGAGTGGCGGACAATCCAGAGCATTAATGATTGCTGATACTGCTATTTTGAGTAAGTCGCCGATTATTTTGATTGATGAAATTGAGAATGCCGGTATCGACCGCAAAAAAGCCCTCGATTTGCTGATTGGCGAAGAAAAGATTGTACTGATGGCAACTCACGATCCGATGTTGGCTTTAATGGGCGACAAGCGAATCGTGATAAAGAATGGTGGAATTCACAAAGTGGTTGAGACCAGCGATGATGAAAGAAATTTATTAGTTGATTTAGAGCGTATGGATTCGGTTGTTCAAAACATGAGAACCCGACTTCGTAACGGCGAAATCATTAAAAAGGAAGACATAGGATTTTAAAAGAGATTTGAGAAGTTAGAGATGAGATTTGAGATGATTTACAATATTCATTTCGTTTACTGATAATTCTTGAAATAAGAATCAAAATATAAAATAGGATATTGAAACTGGGGAATTCGTTTCTCCAATCTCATATCTGTAAAAACAGGAGGATAAAATTATGCATGACGGATGCGCAGGAAGTTTCGAGAACGGTCAACAAGTAGTTGATAAAGTAAGAATGATGGGTTTTGCTCAGCAATTAATGCCAATGCCTTTGGATATTGAATGTCATGGCTGTAAAGAAACCTTCACAATGGAAGAATTCGAAGGACATTGTCCGAAATGTGATATGGTACACGGTGTAACACCTTGCCATGCTTTCGATCCAAACAACATTATGGCGGCAGGTATCGGCTATTAGTTTTTTAACTGCAGGGACATGCCATGGCGTGTCTATATGGAATAAGATTGGAAGGAAAATCCCAATAGGGCAATTGTTCTGTTGGGATTTTTCATTTTCAGACAGCCTTTCTGGTGCGTTTTCGCAATTTGATAATTTTATCGGCATAATAAACCCTTAATTCTTCAACAAAAAGGAGCGGATCAGGATATTCAGTCAGTACTTTGTAGGTGTGTCTGTTTTTGGCGGCAAACAACAAGTCTTCCAAGTGCTCTTTTTCTTTTTTCAGATAAGAATTCTGAGCGATTATTTTTGTTCCCTTAGGAAGAACTTTAATTTCCTGATTGAGAGCATTGCCACTAAAAATATGCGCATGGTATTGTTGAAGTTCATGCAGGTTGCCAGCTTTGTAAATATCGATTAGCTGGCTGGTTATTTCCGTTGCGAGATCAATTTTCTCTTCGTTCATCGAAAATTTATCGGGATGAACATGAAGCATAGCTTCCCGATACAGGCGCTTAATTTCCTTTTGTTCCTCCTTGTTTGAAGTCTTGTTTACTGCAGCCGTGCTGATAGGTTTAATTCCGATCGGTTCTTTGTAATTCTTACCGCGCTTTTTTTGTTCCAGCCTTTTTTCCTTTTTGGCTTGTTTTAATTTTTTGTAAATAATCCTCAATTCTTGCTCCTCAATTAATTCATCAGCCAAACTGGTGCGCAGCAGGGTTTCAAAAGCAATTGTTTTTTGCTCGATGAATTCCAATTCTTTCCGTAAAGCCTCAATTTGTTCTTTTAGAAACAATTGATCAAGTGCTGGCTTGTTTGAAATTTGCAGTTTTTTATCGAGCATAAGGCTGGTTTAAGAAAAGCAAAGTTGAGGAATTTTTATTGAAAATCACATCTTCGGGATACCTCAACCTGTCTTTCTTATGAATGAGAAGAGAAAGCATCTCCAAATCATCGCAAATTAAAAACTCTCCTTCACTTTTAGAAAAAGGGTTGAGGGCTGAGGTGTTTTGTTCTGCAAATACATCATCAAAACGAGCATTATTTTTAACTTTTTCTTATTCTTCCACAATACATTTTTCCCTATCTTTCAGCCTTTGTAAAATTAACTTCAACATGAAGAAACGGCTTATCATATTATCGGATTTGTGGGGATTTGAAGAGGCGGTATGGATGCATTCTTATCAAAAGATATTGAATCCACACTTCGAAATAGAATACTTCGATTCCCGTATGTTGGTTGATCTTGATTTGTCGGATAATTCGGAAGGACTGATTCATGCCCGGTTTGTAAACGGAGGAATTGATCGTGGAGTGTACAAACTTGGTCTGCAGGAGAAAGAGACCATTATTGTTCTTGCCTTTAGTGTAGGAGGGGTAATTGCCTGGAAAGCCGGGTTGAAAAGTCTTAATATCTCCACCCTTTATGCCATCTCATCAACTCGGTTGAGATATGAAAAGGAAAAGCCGGACTGTAAGTGTGTCCTTTATTTCGGAGCCAACGATCGATACAAGCCTGACGTGGAGTGGTTTCGGGATTTGGAGTTGGATCTTAATTTGATTCCGGATCAGGAACATGAATTGTATCAGGATGAGGAATTTGCGAAAAATCTTTGTCGAAAGATAATTGAAGAACAAGTTGAAGCCCAAAACCAGTTAATAAATTGATTAAACAGTAGGGCTGTAATACGAATATCATAAAAAAATACCATGGAAAATAAAGAATATTCTAAAATTTACCGAATTATTCATTGGGCAATAGCAGTTTCTTTTTTGCTGTTGTTAGCCACTATATTTTTGAGATCAACTTGGTTGAATAAAAATAATGTGGCAGATATTATACAAAATTATTTGGTGAGTATTGATCTGTCTTTATCGCATGACCAGCTCATTCGTTTAGCAAAACAAATACGACAGCCAATGTGGAATTGGCATTTGTACATTGGTTATGTATTGGTTGGGTTATTTGCGGTTCGTTTCACGATTCCATTTTTTGGACAAATGAAAATTCAAAATCCACAGGATAAAAATTTATCAGTAAAAGAGAAAATTCAAAAATGGACGTACATCATTTTTTATGTATGTGTCTTGATTTCATTAGTTACCGGGGTTTTTATAGAATGGGGACCGAAAAGTTTGAAAAAATCAATGGAAGGAATACATGTACTTTCTAATTATTACTTGATTCCTTTTATCGCAATTCATTTGGCTGGGGTTTTAATTGAGGAAGTTACGAGTAAAAAAGGAACCGTTTCGAGAATAATAGGAGGATTGAAAGGTTAGAACCGTATTGGTAAAATTGACAAAGATGAATAAGGAACACATTATAGGCAGAACCGTTGAATTTGTAAAACAAACACTTGCCGATGCTGAAGGCGGGCACGATTGGTGGCACATCTATCGGGTTTGGAAATCGGCAAAAGAGTTGGCTAAGACAGAAAAGGTAGATTTGTTTGTGGTAGAGCTGGGTGCTTTGCTTCACGACATTGCTGATTCGAAATTTAATGGGGGAGATGAGGAAATTGGCCCGCGTTTAGCCAGAGAATTTCTTTCTTCCCTTTCGGTGGATGAGCAAACCATTCTTCATGTAGAGAACATCATTAACAACATCTCGTTTAAAGGGGGCAAGGAAGCACAAAAATTCAAATCTCTGGAGTTGGATGTGGTGCAGGATGCCGACCGAATGGATGCCATTGGCGCCATAGGCATTGCCCGAACCTTTAACTATGGCGGACACAAAAACCGCGAAATATACAACCCAGGCATTTCTCCCAACCTAAATATGAGCAAAGAGGAATATAAGAATAGTGATGCTCCAACCATCAATCACTTTTACGAAAAATTACTTTTGTTAAAAGATAGAATGAACACAAATGCAGGTAAAGCGATGGCCGAAAAACGCCATGCTTTTATGCAGGAGTATCTTAATCAGTTTTATCAGGAGTGGGAAGGGAAGTAAGTTCCAAGGAGAAAGGCAAGCCCGTCAGTGGTTTTTATCCCTTACGTTGTCTGGAAAGTCCAACAGTCAAGAATAAGCCAATTTACTGGTTCTCCCATCTTGAGGGGAGATCCCGACAGGGAGAGGGGTGTTTAGAAAGTTGAAAAGTCAAACAGTCGCTGTTGCATTGTATGGCGTAACTCATCAAAATAATAGACAGTGCCTCTTATTTCAGTCCTGACTCACATGCAAAGTCGGTTTTTGTGCTGTATTACACGCCATCTCAATGGGAACGATTGATTTTCTCACTTCTCAATGCCTTTACTGGACAGAAAAGGCCAAAAATGAACTCATATTTGCAATTCCGGCCAAAAAGCGGTCAAAATTGCATTCAATTAGGCCTTCTCTTATCAGTTAACAGCCGATTTGGTGCCGAATTGAATGTCGCCGATGAGAAATAGACCACATTTGCCTTCAAATTGCCCATTTCACATCAGAAACACCCACATTTGCCGTGAAATAGATCTTTTCATATCAGAAATCGTTCAATTTTGCAGCAACGCGTTCAAATCCAATCAGAAATCTGCCAAATTGTCCTTTAGTTGCTCAATTCCGAAGAGGAATCACTTGCATTGGTTGAAATGCACAATTCCGAAGAAGAGTTACTCGCGTTCGTCCTAATAAGCGCAGTTCCGAAGAAGAATTACTTGCATGAATCTATTTACGCTTGAATCAAGAAGAGTGATCCCTTCAATTTTCCATTCAATACCTTGTTGCTGTTCTAAACTTTATGAACAGCGTCGAACTATTGATTATAATTTGCTAGATTTGGGTTTGTGAAACGGGAATGGGTGTTGTTGTTGCTCTATATTCTGCCTTAGGCATCGGGAGCCCAATAAATTTCAGCAAGACAATCAGACTCAAAAAAAAAGTATAACTTGATTGCAATAGATTTAGAGTTTTAGACAAATTACTGTTAGTTGTACTATAAATATGAGAATATGATTGAGATCTATTATAAGAATAATGAGATACAGAAATATAAATCGATTGATGAAATTGATTATTTACCAGACAATATATTCAGTATCCGGTTTATTGATTTTAGGAATTCAGATTTGGAACTGATTTCTGAAAAGTTTGATCTCGATTTAACTTCTTTCAGTAAAAAAGAGGATATCGAAATAAGTTCCCATTATATCGATTCTCCTGACCAGTTGTCTTTAAACTTTACGATTCCAAGCTATTCTTCCAGTGATTTTTTTGAGGAAAAAGACATTTCCATTCTGATTAAAAACGAAATTGTATTTACATTTCTTTCACCCGATATAGAAGATAGCTTGAATCAATTAACACAATCTATTTATAATTTTGAGAACACAAAAGTTGACACCTATCATCAACTTTTTATTTTTCAAATAGGGGTAATCTCCGATTACTATGCTGATATTGTCGAGCTGATTTCAAAAAAAATCAGAGACCTTTTCCAAAATACGCTCAAATCGAAACAATTCAAGGAAAATGACTTGGATTACATTGCCGAATTAAGGTTCAATAATCTTCTTATTCGGGAATCCCTTTCCGAGTTCCAAAGGATTCTTCTTCTTTTAAAAAAGAGCTATAAAAATAAGAACCACACATCCATTAAAATTAGTGAAGAATTAAGTGATCTTAGAGTAATAGCAGATTATTTGCAATACAATTTTAATAGATTGGATGATTTGCATGGGAATATAAATTCGAAGATAGAATTGGAACAAAATAAGATTTTTAAAATTCTTACCATCATTACTGTATGCATATCACTGCCTACTTTAATTGCAGGTGTATATGGAATGAATTTTAAATACATGCCGGAGTTGGAATGGGATTTCGGATATCCATTTACTGTTCTGGGTTTAATTCTGAGTTTTATTATTCCATTAGTCTATTTTAAAAAAAAGAAATGGTTTTAAGATCCAACCAATTATACGTAAGAATATAAGCAAGTAGATTATAGCTTATAAGACAAATTAACCTTATTCCAACAAACTTAATCATGACAAATAAAATCAAAATTACAATCGCATTTCTCTGCCTTGTGGCAGGAGTAACTTATCATTTTTATTTCCAAGGCAAGATTGTTATTATCGACGAAGAAATTACTGATTTTCTTTCGGGTTTTTTAAGTGGTATAGGAATAAGTATCCTGCTTGTCAGTATTTTTAGGAAGGATAAAAAACAGCTTGCATCAGGTTCTGAGCAGTAAGAAGTAAATGAAAATAACAATGCACAAATGGAAAAGTCAGTAGATAAAGGAGTTCAGGAATTTATAGACAAAACAGGAGCAAGTGATCCTATAAAACATCAGATTTTACTTGAGTTGCGTAAGATTGTTTTTGAGAATTTTCCGGATGTTAAGGAACGAATGATGTATGGTGGCATCCTGTTTTCTCTTGACGACGATTTTGGAGGTGTGTTCGTATATAAGAATCATGTTTCTTTTGAGTTTGGTAATGGATTCTTATTTCAGGATCCTGAAAAGCTGCTGGAAGGAAATGGTAAATATCGCCGCCATGTAAAAATCAAATACCTTGATGAGGTGAAAACAAAGAAGCTTGATTTTTTTGTTAAACAATCAAAAATAAACGATTAGTAAATTGGCAAGCGAAGCTCACAGTTTTGTTTTTTTACTGATTCACTTGATTTCTCCAGCTAATATCACAAGCTTCGTTTAAAATCGTATAGATGTCATATTCTGAAAGGCTGGTCTGATTTAGTAACTGATCGCGGAAATTATCGGCATACATGTTCATATAACTAAAATCGGCTCCTGAGCCCAAAAGATTTCGGGCATAAGGAGTAAATAATTTTACAAGCTCATCCAAAACTTCTTGGCTGGTAGATTGCTTGTTTAGTACGGATAAATTATTCATAATTTATTGTTTTTTATAAGAAAACATTTTGCGGTAGCAGCGTTTGCGTTTGTGCTGAATGTGATCGAATGATTTCCAAAGTTGAATAGCCACATGATTGTTTTCAAGCATTCCGGTTGTTTCTGCAAATTTTAGTCCGTCACTATTTGATGTTTTTAGCAATTCATTCATCAATATGGATACGAATCCCAGTTTTTGGCAGTCGTGATCTACACCAGTCAGCATCAAATCCATTTCGGTAGGGTGTTCGAGTGCCTTTTTCAGATGCCACCATCCGAATGGTAATAATTTGCCCTTGGCTTTTTGCAGGGCTTTCGATAAGGAAGGCAAAGCGATAATGAATCCAACCAATTTATCTTCTTTGTTTAAAATGATTTTAACGTATCGCGGATTCAGAATGGGAAAGTATTTTGAAATGTAGAAACGGATTAACTTTTCGGGGAGTTTAATAGAGCCAAACAAATCGGAGAAGGCATCGTTAAAAACCTTAAATATTTTTTCTTTGTAGGGTTCCAGCTCTTTTTTTGTTGTGAAGTTTATGGTTTGCAAACCATATCTTTTTTTGATTAGTTCGGCAACCCGGCTTGCTTTTTCCGGTGTTTCTTCGGGCAGATTGATTCTGAATTCCAACCAGTCAATTTCCTTCTCATAGGCCAATCTTTCAAAATGGTTTTGATAGTAGGCAAAATGATAATCGGAAGCCATGGAAGGAAGCCATTCATGGCCTTCAATCAACAAACCGGCATGATCTAAGTTTGAAAACCCCAGCGGTCCGCTCACGCCAATCATGCCTTCACTTTTTAGCCATTCTTCAGCCACTGCAAAAAGTTTTTCTGAGACTTCATGGCTGTCAACAAATTCCATTCGGGTAATTCGTCCAATTTTCTCACCTTGTTTTTCGATACACAAGTGGTTTACAATGGCACCAATTCGGCCTGCGATTTTTCCATTTTCATAAGCCAGCCAAAATTTAGCCTTGCAAAAATCAAAAGCTGGATTCTTTTCGGGCAGTAATAGTTCCAGTTCGCCTGCTTTAAAAGGAGGTACCCAAAATTCATTATTCTTATACAATTTAAACGGAAAGTTAACGAATGCTTTGCGTTGATTTTGATTTTGAACTTCTAGGATTTGGATACTCATAAAAAATATGTTTAGGCGAATTCAGCATCATTAATGATACTCCTTTCCCGAATAAATTTGTGGAAGGCTAAAAGTAAGGATTAATGACTAATACCTGCTCGTGAAATTAAAGGGAAATTAAATTTAGAATGTTTATGCTTAAGATCAGGCCGGGTTTTTAAAAGCTAAGGGGTCGTTCTTTGTTTTCGTGTAAATACCCAAGCACCAATAATTGCGGTAAAAGGAGCAACAAGCACCAATCCAAAACTACCGACCAATGTGTGCAGTATTTCACCTGAAACGTAATTTAGGTTCAGGATATTGATCATTGGGGTTCCTTGTGCAATAAATACCATTAATAAAGCTGAAAATCCGCCTGAATAGGCAAGAAGCAGAGTTGTTGTCATTGTTCCTACAACGGCTTTTCCTACCGAGAAACCTGATTTTCGCAACTGTTTGGCTGTAATACTGTTGTTTTGTTGGTACACCTCAGCCTGCGAAGCAGCAATGTCCATAGAAATATCCATTACGGCTCCTGATGAAGAGATGAAAATCCCGGCCAGAAAAATTTCTGTTAAGTTTAGGTATGAATAGCCCGAATAGAGCAAGGTTTCGGAAAATGGTTTAATGGCACCATGAATATTGAATAGTTTTCCAAAAAGTATGGCCATGATGCAGGTGACAGCGATACCACTCATGGCACCGAAAAAGGCCACAAGCCCTTTTCTATTGGTTCCGGCTACCAAAAAGATGATTACAGAGGTAAGCAAAGCAACGATACCCAGCGAGAGAGGGATTGGGGCATAACCTTTAAGTAATCCGGGCAATAGTAATTTCCAAATAGTGATTCCGGCAAAAAGAAACGAAAGCATTGCCTTTACACCGGTCCATCCTGCAAAGGAAACCAGAAAAAGAACAAATAATCCAAGTAAGAAAGCTTCCAGATTAATTCTGTAGTGATCGATTACATTGGCGCTGATTATTTCAGATTTATCCTGATTAAAATTAAGAACCGTGAGTGTTTTATCACCGGGGAAAAAATATTTATCGAATTCCATTCTTCCAATCAACTGATTGAAGGCAGTCAGTTCTTTTCCTTTGAATTTCCCGTTTAATATTTTTATCTGAACTGTTTGCGATCCTGTTTTTAGAATTCCGGTTTCCACAACAAGAGAATTATCTGTTGCTAAAACCAAGGCTTTTACACGTTCTGAATTTTCATAATTATTTTCAGAAAATCCAGTGGGAAGATATAGTATAACGGTACTTAAAATGAGAAGTAAACCAACCAATATAAGATCTGATTTTTGAGGAAGCTGGAATTTGAACATAGTTGTAAAGGTATTGAAAAGTTGAAAGTCTTGAGGAGTCTTGAAAGGTTGAAAGGTGAAATAACCAAGGACTTTTAGGCTTGATAAAAAAACGCCCTGCTAAGCTGCAGGGCGTTTCATATATATTTCAGATTTTATTTGTTTTCAATCAGTTTCATCAGGTTTTTAGGAATGTCGGTATTGTCAAAAAAACCAGTAAATAAACTTGCTCCGGTACCAATTGAGCGAATAGGTATTGGTGAAGCCGTGTGCGAATAAGATGTCCAGCCGATACCTGCTTTGTGCGATAGAATATGGCAAGCAGTCACGGTAAATGGATCGTAACTTCCGTATAGCAGATAGAACTGATCATTCTTTGTCATTTCATCAGCATAAGTCATACTTTTATCAAAGGCATCTTTCAATTGCTGCATTTCAAATGGTGATAATTGAAGGCCTTTTGATGCATCACCCAGACCAAAATGTTCTTTTACCATGTCCAGACCATCAGCAACGCTGTAGTTATCTGCATGTTCTTGTTTGTACAAAGCTAATTTATCTGAAAAAGCCTCGTAAGATAAGTTTTGGTATTGAAGTAAATTAAAAGACGAGTCGTAATGACTGCCGGCAAATCCCAATGCCAAACCTCCTGTTTCGTGATCGCCGCAAACAAGAATTAATGTTTCTTCAGGATGTTTATTGTAGAATTCCATAGCTGTTGCCACAGCTTTATCAAATTGTAATACTTCTTTTATTACCGAAGCAGCATCGTTGGCATGACTTGCCCAGTCAATTTTTCCTCCTTCAACCATCATGAAAAAGCCATTGCTGTTATCTAAAAGCTGAATGCCTTTTTCGGTAAAATCGGCCAACGAAATATCTGCTCCGTTTTTCTGATCTATTGAATAGGGAAGAGCAGAGCCTGCGGCTAATTTGGGGGCGACAGCAATAATTTTATCATCTCCTTTTTTTAGCTTTTTAAAATCATGAACCGTATTTACAAAAGTATATCCTCTCGATTCAGCAACTTTTATAGAGTTAGGTTCTTTATTTTCAATATCTTCAGTTGCTCCCATCCCAAAATTCGACAGGGAATTTTTCTCGTCTGTTTTACCGTCACCTTCGGGGTGTTTAAATCCACCGCCGGCAAAATAGTTGAAATCACTTTTACTTAAATCAAGGCTGATTTTATAATACATGTTTCGGGTAGGCTGATGAGCATAGAAGGTGGCAGGCGTAGCATGATCGATGGAAACCGATGATACAATACCTACTTTATAGCCTTTTTCTTTTGCCATTTCAGCAATGGTTTTTAAAGGCTGCAATCTTTGTGCATCCATCGAAATGGTGTTAATTGTAGTTTTATGTCCGGTAGCCAGTGCAGTACCTGCTGCTGCAGAACCTGTAATGAATCGGTTGAGTGCGTAGGTGGTATAAAATCCTTGATTAGGAAGAGTACTCAACTGTAATTTTTTAATGCCGTTGCCGTTTTCCAAAGATCCCAAATAGGCTTCTGCCGCATTGGTTTGCGATAAGCCCATACCATCGCCTATAAAATAGAAAATATACTTGGGCGCTTTACTTTTGTAAGAATCTCTTTTGCTGGGTTGAGCAATGCTGTTAAAGGAAATCAGCAGCAATGCAATGGCAAAAATTTGTTTCAAGTTGATCTTGGTTTGTAACATTTTATTTTGTTTAAATTTTACCAAATCTACTAATTAAATATTATTCGTAATGAGTTTAAATAGTTAATTTGATATTAATTTATAGTCGTGTTGTTTTTAAAAATCCCTGAGATTTTCTTTGTTTCTGGAATTAAATAAGTCTTTTCCTTCCGGCGTATAAAGAAAATCAATTTGTTCTTTAAAAAAGTCAATGACTTTGCTGCGAACCACTTTCATGGTAGAGTTTAGCAACTTATTTTCTTCGGTAAAAGCTTCGGGTAAAATTCCAATTGCTGTTGGCAGCCATCTGTGAGGAAACATGTCTTCGTGCTTTCCTCCCGGACGATACTCATTTAGTTCATTTTGTATTAATTCCAAAGCTGCTGTTTGTCCTTCCTCCGATTCTAAAGTAAGATGGAGTGGTTTTAATCGAGCCAGAACAGCTCCTTTATTGGGAACCACCAGTGCAATGGTATAAGGATTTTGGTTGTTATAAAGCAAACACTGATCAAGTAATGGTGATTGATCCACAAATGCTTCTTCAATTCCTTCGGGGCTAAATTTTTCACCATCATTGGCAATCAAAAGAGATTTGAAGCGACCCAGTACATAAAGAAAACCATCCTGATCTACATAGCCCATATCGCCGGTATGCAACCAGCCGTCACGAAGAGTTTCAGCAGAGGCTTTATCGTTTTTCCAGTAGCCTTTCATTACATTACCGCCTTTGATCACAATTTCGCCTTTTTCGCCAATAGGAACAGTATTCCCATTGTCGTCGCAGATTTTTAAATCCATATTGGGAACAATGAATCCCGATGATCCTAATTTATGATTGTGGTGGGCATTGGAAGAAATAATCGGCGAAGCTTCAGATAATCCATAACCTTGATACATTGGAATTCCAATTGCGTAAAAGAAGCGTTGCAGTTCAATGTCTAACAGAGCACCTCCGCCAACAAAGAATTTTAAGTTGCCGCCAAAATTTTCTCTCACTTTCGAAAAAAGTATTTTGTCATAGAACATGTATAATGGTTTTAGAAACATACGTGTTCCTTTTCCTTTATTCCAGCCGGCATCATTGTATTTGTAGGCTACTTCAAGAGCCTTATTAAAAAGTTTCTCGGCCTTAGGGCCTTTGGCTTTAATTCCTTTTTCGATATTCTTTTTAAAATTTTTAGCCAGAGCAGGAACACTTAAAATAATGTCGGGCTTAATTTCTTTGATATTATTGGGGATATTCTTTAAGGCCTCCATAGGCGATTTACCTTGCTGAACAGCAGCAATCGAAGCACCTTTTAGCATGAAGCTGTAAATTCCCGCCGTGTGTGCAAATGAATGATCCCAAGGGAGTATTAACAAGGTTTTAAAGCTGGCAGGAATTTCCATCAAATTCGATGCCTGGTACACATTACTCGCGTAGTTGTTGTGTGTAAGAATTATTCCTTTCGGATCGGCAGTGGTTCCGGAAGTGTAGGAGATGTTTGCATCATCATCATCCGCAATGTTTTTTTGAATCTCTTTAAGTTTGGATTTATCATTTTCAGATAACTCTTCACCCATTTTCAGTAGTTGAGAAAGTGAAATTTCCTTCTCCTGAAGCTCAATATTCTTATCAAGAACAATTATGGTTTCAATATTTTCCAATTGGTCTTTAATTGATCTGATTTTTTCGAGATGATTGTTTGAAACAACCACAATACGGGATTCCGAATGATTTAGGCGAAATTTAAGTTCGTTTTGAGCATCTAACTTTACAGATAAAGGAACATTTACCGCACCGGCAAATAAAATTCCAAGTTCGGAAAGCACCCATGCATTTCTCCCTTCGGAAAGAAGCCCGATTCGATCTGCTTTTTGAATCCCTAAAGAAAACAAGCCGGCGGCAAACAGCTGCACCTCGTCGTATAGTGATTGGTAACTAACAGATTGATAGTCTGAATTGGTTTTCTCCCACAAAAAAGGATTTTCACCAAACAGATCAACACTGTTCTCAAAGAGTTGTATGATAGTTTTCATTTACTTCTATATTGTAAGAATGCTCTTGATTTTTAACGAGTTTCAAAAATAGCTGATTAGCCCGTTTTAAACAAGCTGTATGTATTAAAAAATTGTGAATGTATTTTAGTGCAGCTACTTTAATATGTAAATAGCTAAAAACCTGCAAAAACTCCTTGATTTTCGTGTGAAGAATATCTAATTTCCCACTCGTTTTATTGAATGAAATTAATAAATGTTTTTTCTGAATCTTTTTCACCCAAAAGTGGGTTTTAGTTGTCTTTAAAGAAAGGATAATTAATAAATTACGACACAAACAACAACATACATAAGCCTAAACTAAATGAGTAATCTGGAAAAATATTTTAAAAAGTTTCGTAAAAATACGATTGGTCACGATGCCGGTTTTTATTCCCCATTCGGAAAGCAAAGAATTATTTACGGCGATTGGATTGCAAGTGGTCGCTTATATGCACCTATAGAAAAGAAAATAGCGGAAGAATTTGGTCCGTATGTAGCAAACACGCATACTGAAACGAACGAAACAGGCACTTTAATGACTCAATCGTATCGTCGGGCTCAAGAGTTGATTAAAAAGCATGTAAATGCAGATTCTGATGATGTAATTATTCATGCCGGTTTCGGAATGACTGCGGTTATTAATAAGCTGCAGAGGATTTTAGGTTTGAAAGGTTGTGGAATTTTAGGACGACACGCTTGTCAGAAAGAAAGAGAAAAACCAGTTGTGTTTATTACTCATATGGAGCATCACTCCAATCAAACTTCATGGTACGAAACCAATGTTGATGTAGTTGTGATTCCTCCCGGAAATGATTTGACTATTGATCTGAACGAGTTGAGAAATCAGTTGGAGAAATACAAGGAACGTAAAATGAAAATCGGATCCTTTACTGCTTGCTCCAATGTAACCGGTATTGCGACTCCTTTTCATCAAATGGCTAAAATAATGCACGAATTTGGTGGGATTTGTTTTATTGATTTTGCAGCTTCAGCACCCTACGTCGATATTAACATGCATCCTGAAGATGAATTGGAGAAATTGGATGGAATTTTCTTTTCACCCCATAAATTTTTAGGCGGTCCGGGTTCTTCCGGAGTAATGATTTTTGATTCAAAACTATACAAGAACGAAGTCCCCGATAATCCGGGCGGAGGAACAGTAGATTGGACCAATCCATGGGGGAAATACAAATATGTTGATAGTATTGAAGCCCGTGAAGATGGCGGAACGCCTGGATTTCTGCAGTCAATTCGAATTGCTTTGGCAATTGAAGTGAAAAATCAGATGGGTACTAAAAATATTGCTGCAAGAGAAGAAGAGCTTCTCAATTTGGCATTCGACCGTTTAAAAGCAGTAAAAGACGTACATGTACTTGCCGAAAATGTCAAGTCACGTTTGGGAATATTGTCTTTTTATGTAGAGTACATTCATTACAACCTTTTGGTAAAACTGTTGAATGACCGTTTTGGAATTCAAGTGCGCGGCGGTTGCGCTTGTGCAGGAACCTATGGTCATTATCTGTTGGAGGTAAGTCAGGAGCAGTCTGATGCGATCACAAGTGAAATTACATCAGGCGATTTAACTCACAAACCAGGATGGGTACGTTGGTCTCTGCATCCTACAACAACAAATAAAGAGGTTTTGTTTTTTATTGATAGTTTGGAGAAAATTGTGGAGAATTTCGAAGACTGGAAAAAGGATTATTCCTACAATCGAAAAACAAATGAGTTTTTCTATAGTGGAAATCAAGAAGTCAAGAAAAATATTGTTGTTAATGATTTGTTCAAATTCTAATAAATTTGTCTCTTCTTTATAGATATGATTTTAATCCTGAGAATTTCTTTTCAGGATTTTTTTATATTTTTGATTTGAATAAAAAATAAAGATAAGCGTGTACGATATTATAGGAGATGTTCATGGTGAGGCTGCAACATTGCAGCATATGTTGCTTAGTCTGGGTTATATTGAAGGGGAGGAAGGATATTTTCATCCTGAAAGAAAAGCTGTTTTTGTTGGAGATTATGTGGATCGGGGGCCCCATATTTTTGAGACACTCAGAATTATCCGTGAAATGGTTACTGCAGGTAATGCCTATGCTATAGTGGGAAATCACGAACTGAATGTACTTACTTTTTATACCAAAGACAGTGATGGTCTTTTTTTAAGAGGGCATAATCTGAAAAACAAAACTCAAATTAAAAAGACCTACGAAGAGTTTAAATTGGATAAGGTGAAACGAAAATCTTATCTGAAATGGTTGCGGTCTTTGCCTTTGTACTTAGAATTGGACGGATTTCGTGTTGTTCATGCTTGCTGGGATCAGGAAGCGATAGAGCTTCTGAAAAAGGAAAACCCGGAAAATTGTTTGAGTAAGGAGTTTTTACGAAAAATAAATTTTGAAAGAGGCAAAGTATTTGATGCTGCCATGCTTCTGTTAAAAGGGAGAGAGTTTGCTTTTCCTGATAATTTGGTGCTGAAGGATGATTATGGTTTTAAACGTTCAGCTTATCGGATTAAATGGTGGGAGCCAATGAATGGGAAAAGTTTTGATGAGATTTCATTTGGAAACAGATTTCGCTTGCCCCAATACACCATTCCATCTCAACTCTATTTTGATATTCCACTTTACTCCGAAGATGAATATCCGGTATTTTTTGGACATTATTGTTTGGGAGATAAAGCAGGTGTTGTTCGTAGTAATTTATGCTGCGTGGATGGCTGCATTGCTAATGACGGCGTTTTTGTTGCCTATCGTTGGGACAATACACTTCCATTGAGTCAGAAGAATATTGTTTCGGTAAAAAAAGTTAAGAAATCTTTGGTGAAGTAGACAGGATATTGCTCTCTATTTGTTTTGTTTTTTCTTCCAGTAAATCAGAAATAAAATTCCGGAGAAGGAAAGGGGAATAAACAGGAGTAAAACCGTCCAACTATTGGAATTAATAAATGCGTAAAGAGTGATTAAAATGCTGCTGATTACGAGCAGTAAACCACCCAGTCCAACTTTCCAGAAAGAGATTAGAAAGCCACAGCCGTAGGCAATCGAAAGTAGATAAAAGAGTAATATCCATCCTTCATTGCCAGCTGTTTCGTTACTTAATAAGGCAATAAATTCAGGCACCATAAATAGCATGAAGATACCTGTAATCAGGAATCCGATAATTCTGGCTACAATAAGATAGAACTGCGATGGATGGTCTTGAAATAACGTACGTTTTTCCATAGGTTATGCGCTTTTTGATAATATGTATTTTTAAATTACGGAAATACTAAAATAGAATCAAATTTAATTGCTAATGAGTGGCTTGCATGTATTGTGATGTGCGGCTGTTTTTTGCAGTTTAGATTTTTTGTATTCTTAAAGTCTTTTTGCAGCTTTGCTCTATCAAAAGAAATAAATATGAATGGAATAAAAGTGATTGCATTTGATGCAGACGATACCCTTTGGGTGAATGAACCCTATTTCAGAGAATCTGAAATGGAGTTTTGTAATCTGATGAAAAATGGAATGAGCCTTGAGGAGGTTACCGAAGAATTATTTGCAACGGAGATTGGCAATATTCCTCTGTATGGATATGGAACAAAGGCTTTTATTCTATCCATGATAGAAACAAGTTTGAAAATCACCAAAGGAAATATTAGTTCCGAAAAAATTCAGTCAATTATTGAATTGGGAAAACGGCAGATGAACAAGTCGATTGAATTAATTGATGGTGTTGTTGACGTGCTGGAAAGTCTGCAGGGAAAATACAAGTTGATTGTTGCTACCAAAGGCGATTTACTCGATCAGGAAAGGAAATTGAAAAAATCAGGATTGCTAAAATATTTCCATCATATCGAGGTGATGAGTGATAAAAGGGAAGATGACTATAAAAAGTTGATTCAACATCTTGATATTCCTGAAAGTGAGTTTTTAATGGTTGGGAATTCCTTAAAATCTGATGTTCTTCCGGTACTTAATTTGGGTGGAAAAGCAGTTCATGTTCCATTTCACACAACCTGGGAGCACGAATTGGTGAGCGACGAAGAAATAAAAACAGTTGGAATAACCGGAATTCAAAACATCAGGGAATTACTTCAGCTAGTATAAGTCTACTGTACTCCGGTTATTGATAAAATATCGATTCGTTCAACCAGCATTTGTTCATCATCTTTTTGTTGTTGAATTAATTTGACAACGTCCATTCCTTTGATCACTTTGCCAAATGCGGCAAAACCTTGTCCGTCTGGATTACGCATTCCTTCAAAATCTAAATTGGGTTGATCGCCGATACAAATAAAAAATTCTGTTGAGGCCGATCCCGGCTGATTTCTTGCCATGGAAATAACACCATCGGTATGTAAAATGCCGGTTTCTTTTGTTGTTTCATGTGCAATTGTCGGCTTCTGATCTACAATGGAATCGAAGAATAATCCGCCTTGAATGACTTCAATTTTAATGTCATTATTTGGTTGGTTATCCATTCTTACCACTCGGTAAAAGCAAGCATCCTTAAAAACATTGTTGTTCACATTTTCCAAAAAGTAATTGGCTGTAATGGGTGCTTTATCTTTGAAAATTTCCAATTTGATTGTTCCTAGTGTCGTCGTAATTTCAACTTTAGGATTTTGAGCGCTCGCAAAGTCTGCAAGTATTATGACAGATACAAGAAGAAGATAAATGTGTTTCATGATTCGCGTTTTTCTCATTTCAATATCTCAATTGAATAATCTGTTTAGATCAGTCCTCTGGACTTAAATTCAAGATATTTGTTGAGTGTATTAATTGTTAGGTCTTTAGGATTGCTCAATATCGCATGAATTCCATATTTTTCCAATTCTTTTACGATTAATTTTTTGTCGTAAATAAATTTTTCGCCTATGGTTTTAATGTAAATATCTTCTATGCTTTTGGCGGTTTTTTTAGTGATTTCCTTGATTTCTGTATTTGTAAAAAACACAAGCATTAACAAATGATCTTTTGCCAATCCCTGTAAATAGGGTAGTTGACGTTTCATTGAATCAAGACTTTCAAAGTTGGTGAAGAGAATTAGTAAGCTTCTGTTTCTAAGTAACCGACGGGCAGAATTGTGTAATAATTCATAATTTGGTTCGGGATAATTGGTTTTCTGGTTGTAGAGAACCTCCATTATTTTCCTTATCTGAGTTCTTCTTCCATCAGCAGGAACGTGAGCGTTGATATTTTTCCCAAAACAAATTACTCCGGCTTTGTCATGCTTAATTACCGCGGTATTTGAAATTACCAAACTTGTATTAATTGCATAATCAAGAAGAGTTAAACCATTAAAAGGCATTTTCATCGATCGGCCGGTATCAATAAGACAGTAAACAGGTTGTGATTTTTCATCCTGATACTGATTCACCATTATTTGCGATTTACGGGCAGTAGCTTTCCAGTTAATGGTTCTGTAATCATCACCTTTTACATACTCCCGAATCTGATCGAATTCCATTTGGTGCCCGATTCGTCGTATTCGCTTCACACCATAATCGTTCAAACGGTTCGAAATGGCTAATAATTCGTATTGACGCATTTGCATGAACGACGGATAGCAGGGAAGCATCTGCTCGGCCTCTATTTTGTACCTTCTTTTGATGAGCCCAAAAAATGAGGCAACAAAAACATTCAAAAAACCAAAATGATATTCACCTCTTGCAGTGGGTCTTACTTCGTAATTTATTTGCTTTTCTTCACCCGATTTTAGTTGAAAAGAATAAAGAAAATCCCTTTTTTGAAACTGAACCGGCAATTCATCAATAATATCTATCTGTGTAGATACCGAATAATTATTTTCTACGAGTATTGAAATACTATTCTTATCTCCGTTTGATAGTTTCTCCGGACATTTTCGTGATGCAGTAATTCCTTTTTTATTTCGGTAGAGAATGAAAATTTCCAAAGCCAGGCATACCAAAAACAAAAGCAAAAGTAGTCGGGCCACCGGAAATAGGAATGGAATAAAATGCCCGAGAATCGAAATTACAGCCACAATTACCAGTATCCAGTAAAAATTTGGTTTTAGATATATTGATTTAATGAATTTCATTAATTGTAGTTCATTAGTATTGGGAACATTGTTTTTTTTCTGAACCGATTCGTTCGGATTTGCTATCGTGGAATTTCAATTCCTTCCATAATTTGCGCAATGATTTGCTTCGGAAGCACGCCTTCCATTTCCTTTTCAGGAGTTAGTATTAGTCTGTGGTGCAAAGCGGGAATTGCCACCTCTTTAATATCATCAGGAGTAACAAAATCTCTGCCTCTGATAGCTGAAAGAGCTTTTGCAGCCATCATTACTGCAACTGATGCTCTTGGCGAAGCGCCCAGAATAATTCCAGGGTGATTTCTTGTGTTTTGAACAATTTGAACAATGTACTTCTGAAGGTTCTCATCAATGTGTATCTCCTGAACCTGCTGACGCAACATGTAAATTTGCTCCGAATTCAAGACTTCAGTTATTTCAAATGTTTCATTTTTACCTTTTCTTTCATTTTTTGTCGCCAAAATTTCAAGTTCCTCCTGTTCGTCAGGATAAGTGAATTCTATTTTCATGAGAAAACGATCCAGCTGCGCTTCCGGCAAACGGTAAGTTCCTTCTTGCTCAATAGGGTTTTGTGTTGCAATTACCCAAAATGGCTGTTCCATTTTATGTGTGGTTCCATCGATACTAATCTGAGCTTCTTCCATCACCTCGAAAAGTGCCGATTGGGTTTTTGCAGGAGCACGGTTAATCTCATCAATCAAGATAATGTTTGAGAATATCGGACCTTTGTTAAACTCAAATTTTGACGTACTTAAATTGAATATGGTAGTTCCCAAAACATCGGAGGGCATTAAATCGGGGGTAAATTGAATGCGCGAAAAACCGGAGGAAATTGATTTGGCAAGCAGTTTGGCTGAAAGAGTTTTTGCAATTCCGGGAACACCTTCAATTAAAACGTGGCCTTTAGCAAATAATCCTACCAATAGCAGGTCGATATTCTTTTCCTGACCGATGATTACTTTTTTAATTTCATATTTAATTTGGCCAATCAAATGATTGAGCTCTTGCAAATCTATACGGTTTTTAAATTGCAGTTTATTTTCCATTGTAGGGTTTATTTTATTTGCCGGATTTATAAATGTATTCCACTTTTGAGTGTAAGTCTTCCAGTGTCTCCTGTGATATATTTTGAGAATTAGAAATTTTATCTACTTGATTAAAAAGAATTTCAAGAGTTTTTAAGGAGATTCCCGAGCGTTTACTTACTTCATTTAAAGTATCAATGGTTAAATCGATATGATAGCGGCTCTTACAAAATTCTTTCAGGTATTTAATTTTCTTTAAAGCAATGTCTTTGTGATTTTTGCGGTTGTAATACAGCCGTCCCATTGTTCTAATAAACTCAAGAGAGGTATTGGGCAATGGTTTTAGAACAGGAATCATTTTTTGCTGACGTTTGCCTTGAAAAATAAGAACAAGCAGAAGGCAGGTAATCAAAAGATAGTACGCCATTTTTAATGGAGGACTCGAAAGCAGAAAAATGATTGGGCTTGTGGAGCGTAAAGCTCTAAGAGGTTTGTAATATTCATCCCAAACTATCGGATTGGGAGGTAAATAGCTGAATGATCCTGCAATATAATTTGCATTCTCATTTTGTACAACATTGTAATTGGTAAAGGCTAACGGCTGACAGCTAATAAAGAAGTTGCCTTTTCCACAGGGAATTTTCACCAACTGAATTTTCCTTTGATGATCTCGTCCCAGAACAATTGCACTGTCCTTGTTAAATTTGGCTATTGTTGAATTGTCGAATGCTTTTGGGTATTCAAACTTCGATTTTCCTTGTAAACTTGGGTTTTCTAAATTTTGAGATTTTCCTTTTGTTGCTGCTAATTCTGAAAACAGAATATCGCTTTCGATGTGTACATGCAAAGAATCTGAAAAGGCTTTTCCTAAACTTGAACTTGCAATGAATATTTGATTTCCATTTTTAGCCAAATCCATTACTGTATTGATTTCCCATTCCTGAGGAGAAAAATCATTGGTAACAAAAATGTAATTTTTTTTTGTTGAGAGACTATCAGTCTCCGGATAGTTGAAAATGGCATTACTGCTGATTTTAAATTCCTGATCAGGAAATAAATCGTTCTGTATTAATTCCTTTATCAGAAAACAACCAAACGGTCGTTTGTCATCCTCATTAAAACTTTTTGTCCAGTCGATTGGCTGAGGCGCAAAAAGTTCCATCAATATAAGAATGATTAGAATTCCAATTACGGGAAGTGCATTTTTAGGGATATTTAGTCTCATGATGCGAATTCTTTTACTTGCGGGAGAAGGAGATTCAATCGGCCGAATTCTTTATTAATTTGGTCGTAATCTTGTTTGTTTATTGGGAAGTCGCCATACCAAACGGCTTCATACAATTCGCTTAATTCAATAAAATCAGCCTTTATTTTATCCTGTTTTATTTCCCGGATGTAATCGTAATTGGTTTTTTCCGATTTCCAGCTTATTAAATTGTGCTGACTTAAACTTTTTAACAGGGATAAAAAGTGATAACGCAAAGCCAAACGATACTCTTTTTGAAGAAATGCTTCATTAATTTTTTGCTCCCAATTAATTTTTGTTGGGTTCGCAGTTTCACTAAACTCCAGAGATGTAATTTCCTGTTGGGAACGGAACAAGCCGGTAAATTTGCTTTTGTAAATCAGCGCAATAAGAATGATAATAAGCACAGCAAGAATGATATATCTCAGGAACCAAATGACTCCCAGTCCTTTGATCATGAAATTTAACCAATTTCTGATCCACTGAGTGAAACGATCCCACAAACTTTCTTGTTTTACATCGGTAAAATCGTAATTGAAATCGCTCTGTTTGCGATAATTTTCAATGCGTTCTTTCGGAATGGATTTTTCCCACAATTGAACTTGTCCGGTATCAGCAACGATGGTATCCGGGCGGAAAGTTTCCTGTGCTAAAATTTGGCTGGTTCCAATAAATAGTTGAAACCAGCCAATAAATAGTATTGTAAGTATTTTTTTATTCATTAGCTCCAACGCTTTCCAACTCTTTTAGCAATGCGGGATTTTGTTTTTGCTCAACCAGACTAAAATAAAGAATTCCAATTCCTGTAAATGGAATTACTTGCATAAAGCATGCTCCCATTGCTTGGATAATAGAAAATAGAATGCTTAAACTTTGACTTGCTGATGAAGCTCCATTTTGCACCATATGAAAGCCTGCCATTCCTTGATAAATAGTGGTAGGTATTTGAAATATAAATTGTAATGCTCCAGCTATCAAACCTAGGATTAGTAAAAACCCAAATGTTTGCCACCAGTTATTTTTAATTAATGAAAAACAAGAACTTAGAGCTTCGCTAAGTGAATCACCTTGAAAAATAATAATTGGAATAACCAGACTAAAACAAATCATTAAATAAATACCCGGAATTAGTAAGAATATAAAACCAAGACCTGAAAGAAATCCAATAACAAACATAGAAAGGAAAATTTTAGGAGCAACACCAAGCATTGATTTCCAAACTTGTTTTAATTTCACTTCATTATTTTCCGATGCTTTGTATAATTTGATGTATTGAAATACAAATGCCATAGAAAACGTATAAGTAATCATGGTAAACAGATAGGTGATTAGCATTGAACTCATTGCTCCTTGCATTGCAGCAAACGGATTTGATGAAGGCCTTGATGAAAGAGTTGAAAGTGCTTCATATTGATACACACCTAGTGCTATTCCTTGTAATAATGCAAAAGGGATAACGAAATAGATCATTCCCATTAGTAAATTTTTAAAATTGTACTTAATAAAAAGAAATGTGTCGTTGAATAGTTCCCCGAAATCACGTTTTTTTTCGAATTTAAAATTATCAGTCATTTTTTTAAGATTAGAATTTTATAAATTGTTTAGTTTTTGATAGACTCGTTTTGGGTTAATAATAAAATACCAAATAACGAACAGCAGGGAACAGATAATAATGATCCAGCTTAGCCATATTGACATTTCGGTATGTCGGGTTACATAGCCTTCTAAAAAGCCGGCAACAATAAACATAGGTATAATTCCAATTACAATTTTAATGCCTTTGCGAACTCCAATTTGCATGGATGTTTTGCGAGGCAGGGTGCCAGGGAAAACAATACTGTTTCCCATTACAATTCCTGCAGCTCCTGAGATAATAATGGCAGAAATTTCAAGCGTTCCATGTATCCATATTACCCGGGTGCTTTCCCAGAACAAACCATTTTCAACAAAGAAATAAGTGAAGCTTCCCAGCATAATTCCATTATTAAAAAGGATGTATCCGCTTCCGAAAGCAGTAAGTATCCCAAAAACAAAAGCCATAAAGGAGACTTTAATGTTATTGATGGTAATTCCTAGAAACATTTCTGTTTGCCCTTCCTGCTTGTAAACGGCCATTGGATCTCCTTTTTTTATGTTGTCAATGGTCATATTTACGTAGTTATCTCCAAGAATAGCACGTACAAAAGACTGATCATTAATTGTCGATACTACACCCAAAAGAGCAGCGGTAAGAAATATTAGTAAAGAATAAAGTAATTGTTTTCGTGTTTGGAAAAGAATTAAAGGCAAATCTGTAGTCCAAAACTGCTTGAATTTTCCCTTTTGTGCTTTTTGGTTTTTATAAATTTGTTGATGAACACTCACACTTAATTGATTGAGATATTCAGTAGTAGATGAATTTGGGTAAAAGGTTTGTGCATAGGAAAGATCATCCGTTAATTGGATGTATAAATCGGCAATGGAATCAGGATCGTTATGGGATTCATCAGCAAGAAGATTTTCAAATTCTATCCATTTTTTGCTGTTGCGATCCAGAAAAACTACTTCTTTCATTTAAGGGATTTCTGTAAAACAATGCTAAAGTTATTGTAATTAAGGAAAATTACAAATGTTTGATTAAGGTTAAATGGTTGATGAGTTTACTAACTAGCAATATGTCAGTAGAATGATTTTAAATGATAAAAATAATTATTCGATTATTTCTTTTGTTTTCTTATGATAGGTATCTTCGGGTTCACAAAATTTAATAGTAAATGGCAGATATAGGAATAGAAACAACTCAAAATGTTCGCATTAATTTTCAGTTGGCAAGTATTGGAGAAAGAATATCAGCGACCTTGCTTGATCTTCTGTTCTTCTTTGTTATTTATATGATTCTTTTACTTGTAATTGGCTTAATAGGAAAAGATGCAGTTTGGATATTGTTTTTACTAGTGCCGTTAATGTTTTACTCCTTGATATTTGAGGTTTTTATGAATGGTCAAACTCCGGGGAAAAAAATCATGAAAATTAAGGTAAGCACTGTCGACGGATCAGCACCCACTTTTCTAAATTATTTGATTCGATGGATGTTTCGATTGGTTGATATTTCGTTGACCTATGGTATTTGTGGTATTTTGTGCATTGTAATAGGAGAAAAAGGACAACGACTGGGCGATATTCTAGCTAAAACAACGGTAATAAGAACAAAGCGAAAAGTGTCGATTGAAAATACGATCCTGGTTGATATCCCCCAAAATTATGAGCTTGTTTTCCCTGAGTCCCGAAAAATTAATGAAAAAGACCTGCCCCTGTTTAAAAAGGTGATTGTTCAGATTGAAAGCATGGAAGACCCGGTTGAAAAGCTGCAATTTGGGTTGCGGGCACGAAAAAATGTGATGGAAAAACTGGGAATCAAAACAGAAATGCAGCCTCTCGAGTTTTTTAAAACACTAATTGTTGACTACAATTTAATCCACCGCAATCGATAAGGAGTTTTAAAATACACAAAGAGGCAGAAAAATTAAATTTCTGCCTCTTTGTATATTTCTTAGTTTTTTCAGTATACTCTTGTTTACTATTGTGGATAAACTAACGTTGACGTTAGATATTCTTTTGTCAAAAAAAAGTTCATTAATTAGTATCGATTATAGAATCGTCTTAACTCTGCAGTAAGATCAGTGAAAATAGGTTTTGTAAACTCTACAAATAAATCCTGATGAGCAGGAGGGAGAATTGGCTCGCTATGGCAAATATTCAATTCTTCTTTTGTTAAAGCTCTTTCGTCACCATTGTAATTTCCCCATTGGTAAAACCAGTTAAATTGACCACCAAATTGTTTGTTATTTACTTCCTTTTGGTTTTCGAATTCAATAATATGAAGAGAAAGCATTCCTTTCGAAATCACCTCACGTTTGTGAATATGCAATTTGGCTTTCACAATATTGTATACTTTAATTGTTTCGCCATTTTTTAGTTTGGTCGACCCAACTTCAACACTATCAGCACTTACGACTTGCTTTTCGATATCGGTATCGTGAGTTTCGCCAACTACAAAATCTTCGAAACGCATTCCAATAATCTGATCAGGATATTCCAGTTTCTCCAGTTCAGCTTGTTTGGGTGTGTAGAATCGTACAAATCTTCGTTTGATATTGTGAAAGATATATTGTGTTACCTGATCTTGAAAAAACTCAGCACTCAACTGATATTTTGTGGAGTTCACAGGCACATGATCGATAATCACTTTTAAGGTTGCCATTTCCTCTGCTTCAGCCATTTTATCGGCAACATCTTTGTAGTTTGGAACAAAACTATTGGCTTTTTCGAAATTCATAAAGGCTGTCACTGCATCTTGACGGGTTCCTTTAGCAAGTTCCATTGCCCCTGCTTTATAACATTCAGGCGCTGCATTTTGCCTGGCCATGTATTCTTCTGTCTTGTATTGCTTTGGAGAAGGAATAATGCGCAATGCACCCGGGCACCTTCTAATTTCATCAGTCATTCTATTCAAAGTCTGGTAATGTCCAACGGTTTTTGAATACTTAAACGGATCATTAGAAGATAAAAGCGTACTGATTTCCTGCTGATACCAGTTCACTGCCAAAGGATAACTTTCTCTTAAAGTTAGTTGAGCCTTTGCTTTATCAGGATTTGATCGTAACCGGTCTACCGATTTAATAACAGCAGAATAGTAATCTCCATTTTGAAGAGCTTTATTTCCGGTACTGCAGGCAGCAGAAATAAATAGAAGAGCAATAAGTGAGAAGCGTATCATTTTATTCATAGATGTAGGATGTTAGTTTTGATGCAAATTTAATTTTAAAATTGAGAATACGCCGGTGAGTTGATAAGGTTCCTTTTTTTCGGTTTTATTTAGCCCATACAGCAACTGGTTTGCGCGAATAGGTTTTGCTAAACAAATAGCATACCATTATTTCTGCTGCAGGTTAACTTCGGATCGGATGCATCTGCAAAATAGAATAACAACTTACAAAAAAGCAGTAGCCCACAAGGGTACCTTTGTGGACTACTGAGAATGTTATTAATTTGGTACAATAATCTGTAACGCTTATTGTAAGGATGAGATAATTATTAATTAAGGACGATTTTAAGTATTGGTCTTTTATTAACCAACTCATTTTCTGTTGAAGCAAAAAAGCTTGATCTGTATATTGTTTCGTCAACCTGCGATATTTTAATTCCAAAACGACCATCGGAGTTATTTATCATAGCTTGAATTAATGGAGTAATGTCAATATCGGGTTTGTCAATTTTTCCGTTTTCATCTGAAGGTATAATTATTGCTCCGTTCGAAATTGTAGATGGTTGGTTGTTCCAGGTAACTGTAGTTTCGTCCCAGGCTTGGTCTGCTAATTCAATTTTTAAATTATTTTGACCACCAAAAAAGCCTTCATGAAGAGGATCGGGATGATTATCGGCATAGAATAATGAGAGTTTAGCACTTTTTATCTGTTGTCCTTCAGGAATCTCGCTCAAATCAAATCCCATAAGAAACCTGCAGCTTACCGGATCTCCAGTAAAAGTCCATGTAAAAGCCTGAATAAAAGTTCCATTTTCGTTATTGTCGGGATAGTAACTTGTAAGAGTGGCATCAGTTATTTTGTTGTAATCAAGAGTAAATTCCTTTATCTCTTCCAGATAGATATTCAGAGGCGTTGTTTCATATTGTTTTAATTGTTCCGCCGTATAGGTTTCACTAAATGTTTTATAGCCTGATTTCTCTACTTTTATGCTGTAATTTTGCAGGCCATCATTTATTGTTAACACATTTAATGCTCCGTTTATTTCTTTATTGAGATATTCTTTGTTATTCGCTGTTAATGTAATATTGGCATTACTGGCAATTGCAGTTTGGTTGTTATCGAGGGTGTAAATACCCATTACAAAACCGAATGTTTTAATGTATCTGAATCCAAACTCAACATAACCAAAGTCAGCAGGTTCAAAATTATCAATACGTAATACTTCGGGAGTAACCGTAGTTGTTTCGTTTAAGTTAACCGAAAAGTTAATGGCAAGAGGGTCATTAACCAAATTGGCTAAATCAGAGCCGTCTTTGGGTGTTGCATAGGCTACATTGCCATTGATATCGAGTAGTAAAAACTCTGTTACTGTGTAGTTTCCAACTTCCAGCAATAATTTATTTGTAATAAAACCGCCGTTAAAACTAATTAGCTCAATTTGTTCCAGTTCGTAAACTAAGTTGCCATTGTCATCAGCAATAGAAACTAAAGCAGACTTTACATTGGTAACTTCGGTAGTTTTTAGCTTGTTCCCAACTGCAGACTTTGTGCTGTTTTCGCTAACTGTCATTTTAAATTCAACCGGGCATAGAGTTTTGTTGTCTTCAATACTATCTTTATTGCAAGCTGTAAATGCAACTAGTATTAAAAAGATACCTGTAAGAAAATTTTTCGTATTCATAATTTAAATTTTTAATATTTACACTCATATAACAATCAATACCTGTTGTTCCCTAGTGAAATATTAGAAATAATTTATAACTCCAACAGTCATGTTTAGGTAAATGGGATTCCTGTTGATGAGTTTGTTGTTGACATTCAATGAAGTACGAGTTCGCCCGCCCGCCATAAAATAGTAGTGTAAACGGTTAGAAAAAAACTTTAGCCCCGTACTTATTCCTACTGATAGATCTAGTTTATTGACTGCTTTTGGATTGTATGCGGAAAACGGTGAGGTGTAATTTTTTTTCAAAGTGATAGCATAAGTTATGCCCAAAGAGCCAAATACACTCCATTTTGCGTTAATAGGAATTGAGTAATCAATATCGAATGGTATCTCAAGATACGAGGATTTATATTTTTGCCTAAATACAGTTGCAGAATCGCTTACAATGGTTTGTGTAATAGGAATAGTGTCGGTGTGTATTATAATCCCTTCAGAACTTTGTTCCTGCCATGTAATACCTTCCAAATGTGTTTGTCTGGAAAATATTTTACGAGTTTTCTTTATTGAAAATCTCTCAATGAATTGGGTATACAACAGACCGGTTTTGAATGAAAAACGTTTGATGGTATATCCAAGTTTTATTCCGCCGCCAATCCCATAACTGGCCACACTATTGTTTAATATTTGAACCTCTTCGGTACTGAGTGTATCACCTTTGCTAAAACCAGGTGAAATGCCTAATTCTTTTTTTATCTGAATGGAATAAAAGTATTTGTTTGCTGAGAATTTATCTGTCGAAGTGTTTTGTTCTGCAATATTAAGACATGAAAGCCTGAGGCTATCGGAAGAGCAATCTTGGTTGATTGCTAATTTTGCGGAAATTGGAAAAATGTACACCTCGTTTACTATAGAGTCGGTTGTAAGAGGTGCTGTTTTTAAAGAATCTGTTATTATATTTTTGTTGATATCAAGAGTAGGTTTGTTCGCAGTATCCAAAAGAGGATTACGATCACAAATATTTTTCTCTGATTGAATGATATTTTTCGAAATTGCTGCATGCATATTGGTGGATAGCTGACTTGTTTCGGGTTTTATTAAAACTTTAATGGATTTTGCAACTGGGGCAGTAACTTTAAAAAAAACCACTTGATTATCAATTACTTTATAGTTGTTGCCCGACTCCTTACAAATTTTTTGTAAAAGAGTATTGATGTCAGCATCTTTAACATCAATACTCACTTTTTGAGCGTTTTTCATTATGGAAGTGTTGTAGACAAAAGAAACACCACTTTGTGTTTCAATAGCTTTTATTACTTCTATCAATGAGGTTTCGTTAAGTTGCAGGCTGATGTTTTTATTTTCTAAATTTGTTTGGGCGAAAGAGAAGGAATGAAAAAAAAGGAAAAACACCAGGCATGAATTTCGGGGAATTAGCAAATTGTAAATTTTTAATGTGAGATTTCAGGTTAAATATAATTTGGTAGAGGTATTATTTCTGCAGGGGTGTATTAACATCCGTCTCCTTTTAAAGTGAGGGTACCGTCATTTATTAGCTCTAAATTAAATGATAAACAAATTATTTTAAGAACTGATTCCAGACTTGATTTTTCGAAATTTGCACTAAGTCTGCAGTTTTCGATGTTTTTAACATCAAGCTGGATATGTACCTTGTAATGATTATTAATGTCATTAATAACCTGTTGTAATGGACAATCGTCAAAAGCCAATGTTTGGGTTAACCAGGAATTGATATTGGAATTCTTTTCGGCATGAGGTTTATTTAGTGTTTTATTCGTTTTGTTGTAGACAATTATGTCGCCGGGATTTAGTATTTCCAATTTTCCTTTCTTATCATAAACTTTCACTTGTCCGGATGTAACATAAACGTTAATTTGTTTGCTGTTCATGCAATTACTGATGCTAAATGAAGTTCCGGTTACTTCTACGAAAAGTCCGCTGCAATCTACAATAAACGGAAGTTGGGTATTTTTTCTAACAGAAAAGAATGCTTCACCATTAAGTTTTACAGTGCGATTTTTGATGCCGTATTTATTGGAGTACTGCAAAGAACTATTTTTATTTAAAGTTACAATTGAGCTGTCGGGCATTAGTTTTTCAGAAAGGATACTGTTTGTTGAAGAAAGTAATATCTGTTTTGGTTTATCCTGAATCAAAAAGGTAAGAATAGCTCCAAGTATAATTATCCCTGCAATTTTTAGAACTCTTCTTAATTGTATTGCAGGCTTTGGTTTAACTGTATTTTCTTCTTTAATATTTGCTTTCGAATAAATTTGTTTAAGCGCTTTTTCTTCATCAATGCTTTCGTAAAAAAGAAGAGCATCAACGGTTTTTACTGTTTGCTGCATATCGAGAAATACTTCTTTAAATTGATCGTCGGTTTGCAGCAGATTAATTACCTTCTGTTTCTCGGCTTCTGAAGCATGGTTGCTTAAAAAGCGGGAAATAAGAAGTTCGTTTTCTGTATGTTTTGTATTACCTGACATTTTAAGAAGAGATTTATATAGTTATAACAATGCAAGCTGCTGATACCATAGTGAAAAGCATAAAAAAAAGTAAAAAAAGAGTTGAATTCAAATCTTCCCGTAATAATTTTAAGGCTTTGCATATATGATATTCAACACCTTTAATGCTTATGTTGAGCCTGTCTGCTATATCTTGGTAAGAGAGTTCTAGTTTACGGCTCATAATGAAAACACGTCGCGTTTTGTCGGGTAGTTTTTTTAAGGCCTTTCTTATTTCTTTTCTTATCTCATTTTGGTTGACCTCCATCTCATGGCAGTTGCTAAGGTTTTTCAGGTTTTGTATACTATTTTCGTCGTAAGTATCATACTTTTGTTTTTTCAGAAAATTGAGTGATTCGTTTAGTACAGCACGGTACAAGTAACTGCCAATATTATCAGAAAGGTTAAGCTTTTCGCGTTTTTCCCAAATTTTAACAAACACGTCCTGTACTATTTCTTCTGCAATATCATTACGGTTAGTAATTTTAAAAGAGTGAAAACATAGTTTTTTATAATACTCCAGATATAAGCTCTTGAAGGTGGTAATATCGCCTTGCTTAATTTTGTAGACAGAGGAGAGGTTCGTATTCATATATTATCATAAAAGTTTCGCAATATAAGTTAAATATGGGAAATTGAAAAATCAAAAAAATTATAATTTCAGTTTCATATGAGGTCATATTGGCTGTGTGTTTTCATGAAAATTTTTCCGTGTAAATTGCAAATAAGCTATCTGGTGTGGAGAATAATCAGAAGCAATTGATCATTTCTGTATCCGACAAAAGAGTTGGTTTAAAAAATGAGGATATATTAAAATTAGTAAATACAAATTTTGTTGATAGGAAAAGCCAATGTAAATGTATGTTTTATGCGATAGTGATTGTGTTTACCTACATAAAATGTTTGTGTCTGAATTATTTTTTTATATATTTATGCCTGTGAATACCAACATTAAATACATATAAAAATATTAGTGATGGAAAATACCAACTATAATTGGGTTTCGATGAGTGATAAGGCAATTATTTCTACAATTGGCAGGTATGTAAAACAGCAACGTTTACTTCAAAATAAAACACAGGCAAAAATCGCTGAAACTGCTGGAGTTAATCGCTGGACCGTGAGTCAATTAGAGAAAGGGGAAGCTGTTTCATTAATTTCATTACTCCAAATTCTGCGGGCTCTTGACTTACTGCATGTACTCGACAATTTTAAGCTTGAAACTAAGTTAAGTCCCTTGGAACTGGCTAAGTTGGATAAGCAAAAACGGCAAAGAGCCAGAGGCAAGGATGATAACAAGCAAAATGAAAGCGAATGGTAGAAATAAAAACGGCATATGTAAAAATTTGGGGACAGACTGTTGGAGCTGTAGCCTGGGATGAGAATCAGGGCCTGGCCAGTTTCGAATATGAACCTAAATTTAAATCGAAAGGAATTGATTTAGCGCCAGTCAAAATGCCGGTTCAATCCAGTCAGCGCATATTTTCATTTCCTGAACTCAGGCCTTCAAAAAACAGCGAATACGATACATTTAAAGGTTTGCCTGGTTTATTGGCAGATGTGTTACCCGATAAATATGGAAATCAGCTGATTAATGTTTGGTTGGCACAAAATGGCCGCCCGGCTAACAGTATGAACCCAATAGAACAACTCTGTTTTATTGGAACCAGAGGAATGGGAGCGCTGGAATTTGAACCCACACAACTCAACTCTAATAAAAACTCTTTTCAGGTTGAAATAACTAGCTTGGTTGATATTGCACAAAAAATGCTGGGAAAGCGGGAAGATTTTGAAGCCAATTTGAGCAAAGATGAACAGCGGGCAATGATGGAAATCCTAAAAATTGGAACATCAGCTGGTGGAGCAAGACCAAAAGCAATTATTGCCTACAACAAAAAAACAGGACAGGTTCGCTCCGGACAAACGAATGCTCCAAAAGGTTTTGAGCATTGGCTAATAAAGCTGGATGGTGTAAGTGATACGCAGTTTGGAAAAACCATTGGTTATGGAAGAGTTGAAATGGCCTATTACAATATGGCAAAAGACTGTGGAATAGAGATGATGGAATCTGAATTATTGGAAGAAAATAGAAGGGCACACTTCATGACCAAACGATTCGATCGGGAAAATGGTTCTCAAAAACACCACATTCAAACTTTCTGTGCAATGCAGCATTACGATTTTAATGAGGTAGGAAGTTTTAGTTACGAGCAGTTGTTTCAGACCATGAGAATACTGCGCTTGCCATATCCTCAAGCAGAACAGATGTACCGAAGAATGGTATTTAATGTGATTGCACGAAATTGTGATGATCATACCAAGAATTTTGCTTTCAGATTGAAAAAAGGAGAAAGTTGGGAGTTGGCACCGGCATACGATGTTTGTCATGCATATCGACCTGATAGCATTTGGGTGAGTCAGCATGCTTTAAGTATTAATGGAAAAAGGAAAGATATTACAAGAGAAGATTTAGTCAGCTTTGCAAAAGCAATGAACATTAAAAAAACAGAAAAAATTATCTCTGAAATAAACAGTAAAGTGCAAAATTGGAATAATTATGCCACTGAAGTAAGTGTAGATCCAAAATTGCGGGATGCGATTATGGGAACATTATTGAATTTTGAGAATTAGAAAACACTTAAAATGCTTATCGGTATTAAGCCAAATAAGAAAAAATGAAAAAAGAAGATGCTAAATGATGATATCAAACTTCGATTTTTCAATAGTAAAGGAGCATGTTTACGACAAATGTGCTTTCAAAATCACGAACTTTGTTTTGGAAAAGGAGAGTAAGGAATATAATGCCTGCTCGTTCAAAATCAATAATTTTTTCGCAATAGCACGAAAAGCAAAAATCACTCCTGCAAAAACAGGACAATTTGTTACCGTATGGAAAAGGGATACAAATGGGCTGACACAAGCTTTTAGTATCTCCGATGGAATAGATTTTTTCATCATAAACACTCGCTCAGGCAGCTATTTTGGACAATTTGTTTTCCCTAAATCAGAATTGGTAAAACAAGGCATTATTGCAACTGACCGAAAGGATGGAAAAAGAGGATTCCGCGTTTATCCGCCTTGGGATAAGGCAAATAGCAAGCAGGCAGAAAAAACACAAAAATGGCAGTTGAAATACTTTTTGTCCGTTGATATTGATCAGCCTGTTGATTTAGATCGGGCAAAATTTCTTTATTCTAAAACGGGGGAGTCAGAATTGAGGGAGACAAATCAAACCGCTAATGTTTGAATCGAAAACCCATTTAGAGAATTCAACTAAAAAAGCTTTACTTTTGGCATCCCATAAAGAGTAAGAGATTGTGACGAAAAGAAAGATTGAATTATTAGCGCCGGGCGGAGACGTTGATTCCATAAAAGCAGCGATATTGGCCGGTGCAAATGCAGTGTATTGCGGACTGGATCAGTTCAATGCCCGGAATAGGGCTGTCAATATTAGTTTTGAGGAACTGCAGGGCATTTTGCATTTGGCTCACAGCTGCAATTGCGAAGTTTTTCTTACGCTCAATATCATTATCATAGAACGTGAAATTCCGGCTCTGATTAGTTTGCTGAACAAGTTGGTAAATACCAGTATCGATGGTGTAATTGTACAAGACCTGGGAATATTTTATTTGCTTCGAAAGTATTTTAAAAGTCTGAATATTCATGCTTCTACTCAGTTGACCACTCATAACGAAGGGCAGATAAAATTCCTGAGCAAACTTTCTGCGAATCGGGTAAATCTATCCAGAGAGTTAAATATCCACGAAATAAAGCATCTGACATCCGCAGCACACGAGAATAATGTTTTAACGGAGGTGTTTGTGCATGGTTCCAATTGCATTTCCTTTTCGGGACTCTGCTATTTCAGCTCTGTTTTAAGCGGAAATTCCGGCAACCGCGGTCGCTGCAGTCAACCTTGCCGCGATCAGTACAAAACTACTGCTGCAGGCAAAGAATACCCGCTGAATTTAAAAGACAACTCGGCCTTTTTCGATCTGAAGGAATTGTACGATGCCGGTGTTGATTCCCTAAAAATTGAAGGAAGAATTAAGAAGTACGATTATGTGTACACGGTGGTGGATGTCTGGAGAAAACAACTCGATACTTTTTATTTACAGGGCAAAATTGGTACGGATGATAGCCTTTTGTACAAGGTATTTAACCGCGGTTTCTCCAATACTTTACTGAAAGGAGAGATTAGTAAAAGCATGTTTATCGATAATCCCCGCGATCATTCCATCAAACATCTTTCAGAAATTAATTCGTATGCTTCCGCTGATGAGGTAGAGGCTGGGCAGTTAAAATTATATCAGGAAAAGGAAGATATTAAAGCTTTGGTTGAGGTTAAGATCAATCAGGTAAGTGCGAAAAAAGCGCCTTTGCAAATTCATCTTTCCGGAGAATGTGGTTCTCCGTTAAAAGTTTCTGTAAAAACACCGGATGCAGGCTTTGATATATTTTCGGAAAGCAATCTGTTCGACAAGGGTACAGAGGTGTTGACTGAGGCTATGGTTTTAAAGCGATTCAAAGCTTTTAACGACACCGAATATTTTATAGAGGAGTTGAATTTGGAAGGCATAAAGACTGTGGTTTATATTTCTTTTAAAGAGCTTACCTCACTTAAGAAAAAAATCCTGTTCATTTTAAATGGATCGAAAGAAACTATAGCCCCGGTTACGCTTCCTGCGATAAAGAATCGTGAAAAGGAGATGCATAAACCGAGGCTTTCTGTATTGATTTCTTCGGAAAAAGAGGTGCTTCTTGCTGATAAAACTAAGGCTGATATCTATTTTCAGCTGCCCAATAGGTTTAAGAACAAATGTTCTCACTTTGTAGATTTCTTTGCAGAGAACAAAAGTTTGATCCCTTACTTTCCTTCGGTGATTATTGGGGAAGATTATACTGCTGCGGTCGAATTTCTGAAACAGTTAAAACCAAAATTGATTGTCACCAATAACACCGGCATAGCTTACGAAGCTTATCGGTTGGGAATAAATTGGATTGCAGGTCCGCAAATTAATATTGTGAATTCGTACAGTCTGTTGTCTTTAAAAGAGAATTTTAATTGCTCGGGGGCATTCATCTCTAACGAGCTGACGAAGAATCAGATTCAGGCTGTTAAAGCACCAGGTGATTGTGAACTTCACTACAGCATTTATCATCCCATTGTGCTGATGACCAGTAGACAATGTTTGTTTCATCAGGTAACTGCTTGTGAGAAAAACCGGGTGGATGATACATGCATTCAGCAATGTGAAAAATCATCATCCATCACCAATCTAAAAAACAATTCGTTTTTAATTGAAAAATCAAAAGGGAACTATCACACCATCTACAATGATAATAATTTACTGAACACAGATATTTTAAATGATTTACCAGCTGTTTTTTCCTCTTTCATGATTGATTTACGGGATGTGAAAACCGAAAGCAAGCTATTGGTATCGAAATCAGAAGTCATTCAGCTTTTTGAAAATCTGCTTAATGGAAAAGCAGATTCTGAAACGAAAGTGAAAGAAGTCATTCAATATACTACCAGCCGACAATACAAAAAGGGAATTTAGTTGTATCCTTAAAAGGAAAGAGCAATCTTTGCACAATCAAAAAATATAGCCTTAATCCGATAGCGCAGATAGAAATAATGGAAGAAAATCAGAAACCACAGCATAAAGTAAAACCAAGATTTCAACCCAGAGGGTGTGCTATTCTTTACGAAGATCAGGATATAATTGTTGTTGAAAAAGTGAGTGGTTTGCTAACCATGGGAAGCGATCGTGAGCGCACAAAAACAGCTTATCAGCACGTAACGCATTATGTGAAAAAAGGAAATCCGCGATCGAAAAACAGAATTTTTATTGTGCATCGTCTGGATAAGGATACTTCAGGCGTATTGGTATTTGCCAAAACAGAAGCCGCGAAAATCTTCCTGCAAACCGAGTGGCAAAGTTTCAGTAAAACATACATTGCCGTTGTAGAAGGAAAGCTGGCCGAAAAGGAGGGCATTATAGAATCGTACCTGACCGAGAACAGCATTCACAGGGTTTTTTCTGTGCGAAATCCGAACAAAGGGAAGTATGCAAAAACCGGCTACAAGGTCATCAGGGAATCGAAATACTTTAGTATGCTCGAAATAAATCTGTTTACCGGTCGTAAAAATCAGATTCGTGTTCATTTCTCCGAACATGGAAATCCGGTGGCCGGCGACAAAGTGTATGGAATAAAAGGAAAGGGAGTGAAGCGCTTGGCTCTTCATTCAGTATCGCTTACCATACAACATCCTTTTACTAAAAAAGAGATGACATTTGAAACAAATACTCCTGGTTTTTTTAAGCAACTTATGAAATAACAGGAAATAAAACGGGTGAAGGATAAAACAGACCGGAATGCCTTTACAATTTTTTCGGGACTGTCCGCCCGATTTGCGGAGTGCCCGCCCGAAGTGGGGCAGTCTTCGCCCGATTTGTGGAGTGCCCGCCCGAAGTAGGGCAGTCTTCGCCCGATTCGGAAATCTTTCGCCACACTTATTTTTTCACCATTCTCCTTTTCCCGATCATTCATTTCTGTTTTGGGCTTGTAACAATTTCTTAACAATAAAGCTGTATTTTTTTATTATTTCATAAAATAGGTTAGGCCATAAGTTAACAGGCGCAGTATATATTTATTGTATAAATTAATCTGTTATTTATGCCTAAAAGCAAACGCGAAGTAGATGTTCTGGTTCTTTCTGATATTCATTTGGGAACCATGGGATGTAGAGCCGAAGAACTGTTGAAGTACCTAAGTTCTATTCAGCCTAAGAAAGTAATTTTGAATGGAGACATTGTTGATATCTGGCAGTTTAGCAAACGATTCTGGCCAAAATCACACATGCGCATCATCAAGCATTTCACCTCTTTTTTATCGAAAGGGATTCCTGTTTATTACGTTACCGGAAATCATGATGAATTGCTTCGGAAATTTGAAGGCTTTACCTTGGGAGGTTTAAGCATCGTGAATAAAATCGTTTTGAATCTCGATGGAAAAAAGGCGTGGATATTTCATGGCGATGTTTTCGATGTTACCATGCAGTATGCCAAATGGCTGACCAAGTTAGGATCTATTGGTTATGATCTGCTGATTCTGATTAATTCGGCTGTTAATTTTTTTGCTAAAATGTTGGGCAAGGAGAAGGTGTCTCTATCTAAGAAGATCAAGAACAGTGTGAAGTCGGCTGTGAAATACATTAATAATTTCGAGGAAATTGCCGGAGATATTGCCATAACAAAAGGCTACGATTATGTAGTTTGCGGGCACATTCATCACCCTGAAATGAAGGAAATAAGTAATAAAGAGGGGGCAACAATGTATCTTAATTCAGGAGATTGGATTGAGAGTTTGAGTGCTTTGGAATATCACCAGGGAAAATGGAGTATTTATGAGTACAATGAAGATGAAAATGCCAGAGATGTAGTTCCCGATTTGGAGAGTTACAAGCTGGATGATTACGATAAAATATTCAAGGAGATGCTTACTGAATTTACATCCAATAATAAGCTTATTGCATCCTAGTGCAAAGCTAAAATCGAGTTGTTACAAGCTTTCTCCTTTCCATATAATACTGAATCAATGAAAATACTATACGGAATTCAAGGTACCGGCAATGGACATTTAAGCCGGGCAATTGAATTAATACCACATTTAAAGGAAGAGGCCGAAGTCGATATTTTAATTTCCGGTCTGCATCACGATTTGGAATTTAAACATCCAATTAAATATAAAAAGCAGGGCCTGGGCTTCTTTTTTGGTAAAAGCGGAGGTGTTGATATTTGGAAAACCATTCGAAAATTTAATGTTTACCGTTTTATCCGGGACATAAAATCACTTCCGGTTGAAGAGTACGATTTGGTAATCAGCGATTTTGAACCGGTTACAGCATGGGCCTGCAAACTGAAAAAGGTGTTCTGTTTAGGACTGAGCCATCAGTCAGCAATGCTGAACAGCAGAACCCCTTTGCCCGGAAACATAGATGCATTCGGATTTAAAATATTAAAATACTATGCTCCATGCTCACAAAATTTGAGTTTTCATTTTAAGGAATACGGGCACAACATGTTTACACCGATAATACGAAGGGAAATCCGCAAATTGGAGGTGCAGAACAAGGGCTTTTATGTGGTGTATCTGCCGGCTTATTCCGATGAAAAAATAACCTCAGTGCTGTCGCAGTTTTCATCTACAAAGTGGTTGGTTTTCTCAAAACACAGCAAGCAGGCATATCAGAAAAATAATGTCAGCATTCGGCCTGTAAATTCCGAAGAATTTATCGAAGGGCTAAAAGATTGTGAAGGTGTTCTTTGTGGTGCCGGTTTCGAAACACCAGCCGAAACCATGCATTTGGGTAAGAAGTTGGCGGTAATTCCGATGAGGAATCAATTCGAGCAGGTTTGTAATGCTCATGCATTGGAAGAATTAGGTGTTCCCGTTTTTTATGATTTGGAAGAATACAGCATTGAGCTAATCGGGCATTGGTTAAAACAAAAGGAAAAGTCAATTCACATAAATTACCCCGATAACGCACGAAATGTGATCAAGGATCTTATAAATAATTTCACAGTAAAGATTTAGGTTTTCTGTGCATATTATGCATTTTAATTCTGTTTAACTGATAGAACAGAACTTTCGAATATGTTGGTTTCATGGGCTTTTTATTGTATTTTCTCTGAATATAGGAACGATAAAAATTACCATATGTCCGAATTTATAAATAACAATCAGGCAAGAGTTAATTCGTTGTATGACTTTTGTTTTCATCTGATAAATGGAGCGAAGGGTACCGAATTAATCAAAAAGCATCAGGCGGCTATCGACCAATTAACACCAAACGATATTGTTTTGGTAGTGCATCGTTTGGTTGAGGCAAAACTCCCAATGGAAGATCTTAAGATAGGGATCAATAAAGCACTCAACGTATTTCACAGGCAGATACATAATCATCCAAAGCCTGATGTGGATTCAACTCATTTTTTGGGCATCATGATGCTGGAAAATGCTGAGCTGGATACTCGACTGAAGGAGATTAAACCTTTGGCAAAAAGAATCAACACAATTAAAGATGAGGCGGAATTGGCTGAAGAATTGTCTTCTTTGAAAGTTAAGGTTGAAGCCTTGTCTGAGATGGATAAGCATTACCAGCGCAAAGAAAATATTTTCTTTCCTTATTTCGAAAATCAGTTTTCCGATTACAAATGTTTGGGTGTAATGTGGTCCATTCACGATGATATCCGAAGAGTTCAAAAGCAATTGACAGCAGAACTTACATCCGGTTTTATCGATTTAAGATTGATTAACCGTTTGTTGGGAGACTTGTTCTTTTTCATGTATGCAATTATTTCCAGAGAAGAATACCTGCTGTTTCCAGTGGCTTTGAATGCTGTTTCGGAAGAATTGTGGGAGGAAATGAACGCACAAAGTCATGAAATTGGCTTCAGTTTTATCGAAGCCCCCAAACTGGTGAAAAAGGAAAAAAAACAAGAAACAAACAAGCGCGAAATGGCAGGAGATAAATTAGATATGGATCAATTGGGAGATGCAGTACTTAACTTTGAAACGGGACTAATGACTTTGAAACAAGCGATGATGTTGCTGAATCATTTGCCGGTTGATATTACCATGATTGATGAAAATGACCGGGTGTGTTTCTTTTCCAATCCGAAGGAGCGTTTTTTCCCCCGCTCGAAAGCGATCATTGGAAGAACAGTACAGAATTGTCATCCACCCGAGAGTGTTCATGTAGTTGACGATTTGGTGAAAGCGTTTAAAAGTGGTGAAAAGGACAGCGAATCGTTTTGGATTCAGATGAAGGGGAGATTTGTTTTGATTCAGTATTTCGCTTTACGCGATGAGGATAATGCTTACAAAGGCTGTATTGAAGTCAGTCAGGATGTAACTGATATCCGAAAACTGAATGGCGAAAAACGCTTGATGGATTAAGATATAAAGGAGAAAAAGGGAAAAGCCTGCAAATCGATTTGGTTTGCAGGCTTTTCTCATATTTTGAAAGCAGGGTTTAGAGTCTGCTCATAAATTTTACAGGATCGATGATGTATCGAATATGAAACGCGTTTCCGATTTTTCCGCCCTCGTCTGAAGCTTCAATTTCGAAACTTAGTTTCTTGCCATCTACTTTTACCAATTTAGCAGTGCAGGTAATAACAGCTCCAACTTTACTGGCTTTGTTGTGTTTGGTGTCAATCTGAATACCAACACTATCTGTTCCTGTTTCCATTTCCGGATCGATACAGGCAACGGCCGTATTTTCCATGAAAGCCACCATGGCCGGTGTGGCAAACACTTCCAGTTTCCCAGAACCATGATGTATTGCAGTGTCTGTTTTACTAATAGTCATTGTTTGTGTTACAGATAATCCTTCTTTTAATGCCATATAAATAATTGTTTGTATCGTAGTTAGATGATTAAAATTCCGATGTGAAATGGAATTCCAATTTAGGGTAATTGCTTTGTGCCATTTGCAGCATATAGCCAGAATCAGCAAGGAAAACATCTCTTCCGTGTTTATCTTTTGCGATGTATTGATATTTGGCTTTTTTAAACTCTTTCAGCTGTTCATCATCGTTGGACTTAATCCAGCAAGCTTTATGCAGGTTGATATGTTCCCAGCGGCATGAGGCTGTATATTCGTGTAGTAAACGATATTCAATTACTTCGAACTGAAGTGCACCCACTGTACCAATAACCTTGCGGCCATTAAATTCAGAAGTGAAAAGCTGGGCAACTCCTTCATCCATTAATTGGTCAACACCTTTTGCCAGTTGTTTCGATTTCATCGGATCAGCATTCTCGATGTATTTAAACAGCTCAGGAGAGAAACTCGGAATTCCTTTGAAGTGGATTTTTTCACCTTCAGTTAAAGTATCACCAATTTTAAAGTTTCCTGTATCGTGCAAACCAACAATGTCGCCGGGGTACGCCTCTTCAATAATAGATTTTTTCTCGGCCATAAATGCTGTAGGACTCGAGAATTTTACTTTTTTGCCATTCCGAACATGTAAATAGGCCGTATTTCTTCTAAATACACCCGATACAATTTTCACAAAGGCAATACGGTCGCGGTGATTTGGATCCATATTCGCATGAATCTTAAAAACAAAGCCTGAGAATTTTTCTTCTGTAGGTTCAATTACACGCTCAACAGTTTGGCAAGGAAGGGGAGAAGGTGCAATCTGAATAAAAGCATCCAAAAGTTCCCGAACACCAAAATTATTTAAAGCTGAACCGAAGAAAACAGGAGCAATTTTTGCATCCAGATATTCCTGAATATTCAATTCAGGATAAACACCTGAAACTAGATCAAGCTCTTCTCTGAGAATTTCAGCATCATCCCCTATGTATTCTTCCAATTTAGGGTTGGAGAGATCGTCAAATTCAATGGTCTCCTGAATTGTTTGAGTTGCCGGTGTAAACAAACTCAAATTCTTTTGATAGATATTGTAAACTCCTTTAAATTCAGGCCCCATGTTAATTGGCCAGCTCAAAGGATTCACACTAATTTGTAATTCGGTTTCAATTTCATCAAGCAAATCAAATGCGTCTTTTCCGCTTCGGTCCATTTTGTTAATGAAAACAATAACCGGCGTTTTTCGCATCCGGCAAACCTGCATTAATTTTCTGGTTTGTGCCTCAACCCCTTTTGCAACATCAATAACGATAATTACACTATCGCATGCTGTAAGTGTACGGAAAGTATCTTCAGCAAAATCCTGGTGACCTGGTGTGTCAAGAATATTTATTTTGTGGCCCTTGTATTCAAATCCCATAACGGAAGTTGCAACAGAGATTCCTCTTTGTCGTTCAATTTCCATGAAATCAGAAGTAGCCGTTTTTTTTATTTTGTTGGATTTTACAGCACCAGCAACATGAATAGCACCACCAAATAAAAGTAATTTTTCAGTTAGTGTTGTTTTTCCCGCATCCGGATGAGAAATAATCCCAAATGTTCTTCGTCTTTTTATCTCGTCTTTAAACCCCATTGATAGTATTTTCTTTAAAAATAAAAGCATGCAAAAGTAATCATTTTTTACTGATTATAGGTGTTTATCTGCCGATTAAATAGCTTGTCCTTTAGCAGCCTGATGAACCCCATGCAAGGGTGACAGCCTTGGTATATGCTACTTTCAAGCGCTAACGATTGCTTAATTCAATTTGATTATTTCTGCATTTTCTTTCATTTTCTTTTTGTAGATTTACGCGTCAAAATTGCGGATAATAAAAAATTTATGAAGCGAATAGGATTACTTTCTGATACTCATGGATGGCTTGACCCGGTTGTGGTAAAGCATCTTAAAGAATGCGATGAAATATGGCATGCCGGAGATATCGGAGGAATTGAAATTGCTGATAAATTAGCTGAAATTGCACCACTTAGAGCAGTTCATGGAAATATAGATGACCATAATGTTCGCTTGGTTTACCCAAAACACCAACGCTTCGTTTGCGAGGAGGTTGATGTCTGGATCACACACATTGGGGGTTATCCCAAAAATTACGATCGGAATGTAAAACCCGAAATTTTTGAAAATGCTCCGCAATTATTTATTTCAGGTCATTCGCATATTCTTAAGGTTATTTTCGATAAAGAATTGAATCTTTTGCATATAAATCCGGGAGCATCTGGAGTTCATGGTTTCCACAAAGTGCAAACTATAGTGAAATTCACAATTGAAGCAAAGGAAATTAAAGATCTTCAAGTTGTGGAATTTGGGAGTAAGGGCAAGTAAAAGCACTTAATTTACCGAAATTCAGAAATACCTGAAAAGTCTGTTTTATCAAGGGGGAATTTATTGGAAGGAAGGGATAATTATGCTCCTTTTTAAGCTGTCTGAAAGCTCATGAAGATTTTTAGTACATGCTTTTTAATGTACCAAGTTTTTGTTATATTTAGATATTTAAATTTAATTATACTTAGCAGATCAGTTTTTTACTGAAAGCCTTATAAACAGCTGTAAGTCAGAATGCAGGTATTTGACTAAGATGCACAATAAAATGCATAAAAAGATCGGGAAATCCGATAATAATTTATTTATTTTGTAGACTTTTTCGAATTCGAAATAAATACCAAGTGAAAATATATATAAATCAAAACTTCATCAAACTATGCTATTTGATTTTAAATTGATAAAATCTGTTTACGAACAAATGCCTGAAAGGGTGAAAAATGCCCGTAAAAACTTAGGCAAACCGCTTACCTTAAGCGAGAAAATTTTATACTCCCATTTATCTGTTGAGGAAAAAGGGAATAAGTTTACAAGAGGAGAAGATTACGTGAATTTTGCTCCGGATAGAGTTGCCATGCAGGATGCGACAGCGCAAATGGCACTTTTGCAATTTATGAATGCCGGGAAGACTAAAGTTGCTGTGCCATCAACGGTTCATTGCGACCATTTAATTCAAGCATCAATTGGTGCAGAGAAAGATTTGGCTGATGCAAAACAACAAAACAACGAAGTGTATGATTTCTTAGAGTCTGTTTCTCAGAAATATGGCATTGGTTTTTGGAAACCAGGTGCAGGTATCATTCATCAGGTGGTTCTTGAAAATTATGCATTCCCTGGAGGAATGATGATTGGAACCGATTCTCACACTGTAAATGCAGGAGGACTGGGAATGATTGCAATTGGTGTTGGTGGTGCCGATGCTGTTGATGTGATGGCGGGAATGCCCTGGGAATTGAAAATGCCTAAATTAATAGGAGTGAAGTTGACCGGAAAATTAAGTGGTTGGGTTTCTCCTAAAGATGTAATATTAAAAGTTGCCGGAATTCTTACCGTTAAAGGAGGAACAGGCGCTATTGTTGAATATTTTGGCGAAGGTGCTGATGCGATGTCTTGTACCGGCAAAGGAACCATCTGTAATATGGGTGCTGAAATTGGAGCAACTACCTCTATTTTTGGTTACGATCAAAACATGAGCAATTATCTTCGTCACACAGGACGTGAAGATGTTGCTGATTTAGCAGATGTGGTAATGGATCATCTTCGTTCGGATGAGGAAGTGTATGAGAATCCTGAAAAGTATTACGATCAGGTAATCGAAATCAACTTATCGGAAATGCAGCCATATATTAACGGTCCTTTTACTCCTGATTTGGCTCATAGTTTAAGTGAATTTGGAAAGGCTGTTAAAGAAAATAATTACCCTCAAAAATTGGAGGTTGGCCTAATTGGATCGTGTACCAATTCTTCTTACGAAGATCTTTCAAGAGCAGCATCTTTGGCAAAACAGGCTAAGGATAAAAACCTGAAAGTAAAAGCAGAATTTGTGGTGACTCCGGGTTCTGAATTGGTAAGATATACAACGGAACGGGATGGTATTTTAAAGGAGTTTGAAGAGATCGGCGGAGTAATTATGGCCAATGCCTGCGGACCTTGTATCGGACAGTGGAAACGTCATACAGAGGATCCAACCCGTAAAAATTCTATTATAACTTCATTCAATAGAAATTTTGCCAAACGAAATGACGGCAATCCAAATACTCATGGTTTTGTAGCGTCACCGGAATTGGTTACTGCCTTGGCTATCGCGGGAGATCTTTGTTTTAATCCGATGACCGATACTTTGATTAATGAAGATGGTGTTGAAGTGAGATTGGATGAACCAAAAGGTTTGGAGTTTCCACCGAACGGATTCGATATGAAGGATTCCGGTTATTTGGCTCCCGGCACTGATGGAAGTGCGATTGCCATTAATGTGAATGAGAGTTCGGAGCGCCTGCAGTTGCTTGCCCCATTTCAAGCCTGGGATGGTAAAGACTGGACTGGGTTGAATTTATTGATTAAGGCAAAAGGAAAATGTACAACCGATCATATTTCTATGGCAGGACCATGGTTAAGATACAGAGGACATTTGGATAATATCTCTAATAACATGTTGATTGGTGCCGTTAATTATTTCAATGGGGAAACCAATTCTATATTTAATCCGGTAAACGGCAAATATGAAGAAGTGCCTGTTACAGCAAGAGATTTAAAAGCCAGCGGATTGGGCTCTGTTGTGGTAGGAGATGAAAATTACGGAGAAGGCTCATCAAGAGAACATGCGGCAATGGAACCACGACATTTAGGTGTTAAAGTGGTAATCGTTCGTTCTTTCGCCAGAATTCATGAAACAAACCTAAAAAAACAAGGTGTTTTGGGGTTGACATTTGCAAACAAAGCTGATTACGATAAAATTCAGGAGAAGGATAAATTTGATGTTACCGGATTAACAAATTTCGCTCCTGGAAAACCATTGAAATTAATTGTTACGCATGAAGATGGGTCAAAAGACACAATTGTAGCGAACCATACCTATAACGATGTTCAAATTGAGTGGTTTAAAGCAGGAAGTGCTTTAAATTTAATCAGAATACAAAACGCAAAATAAACAATAAACATTTCCTAACGTGAAATCAGTCTCCCCGGTTGGTTTCCAAACATAAAGTTTAGACCATATGAAAAAAACACTAAAACAAACTTTGTTCAAAAAAATTAAGGAACATAGACCTAGAACAAAAAGATTATTGGAAGAATACGGGGATGTAGTTGTTGATCAGGTTACAATATCCCAGATAATTGGAGGAATGAGGGGACTGAAATCTTTGGTTACAGATATCTCTTATCTTGATCCGGATGAAGGGATACGTTACAGAGGATTTACATTGAATGAAGTAATTAAAGGCTTACCGAAACCTAAAGGGGGCGACATGCCCTACGTTGAGGGATTGTTTTATTTACTCCTTACCGGAGATTTCCCAAATCAGGAAGAGGTAATTCAGGTTGTTGATGAATTTAGCAAGCGTAGAATTGTACCTCGCTATGTTTACGAGGTAATTGATTCATTTCCATGCTGCAGTCATCCAATGGCCATTTTTTCAACGGCTATTCTTACATTAAACAGGGAATCTGTTTTTAACAGACAATACCATGCCGGATTAAATAAGAAGGAGTATTGGGATGCAACTTATGAAGATGCATTAAATTTGCTTGCTAAACTTCCCGAGATAGCTTCTTACATTTATAATAAATTGTATCGTCAGGGACCAAGAATTCAATCCAATCCTAATTTGGATATGGGTGCTAATTTTGCTCACATGATGGGCGTTGCAAAGCCTTATGACGATGTGTCCCGTTTGCATTTCATCATTCATAGTGATCATGAAAGTGGTAATGTGAGTGCGCATACAGGTCACTTGGTAGCCAGTTCATTATCAGATATTTATCTTTCTACGTCTGCAATGATTAATGGTTTGGCCGGCCCATTGCATGGTCTTGCCAATCAGGAAGTTTTAAGATGGCTGCAAGAGGTAATGGATAAAATGGACAATCGGATTCCTACTAAAGAAGAGATGACCCAGTTCGTATGGGATACATTAAACTCGGGTCAGGTGATTCCAGGTTTTGGTCATGCTGTATTGCGTAAGACTGATCCAAGATATATGCTTCAGCGCGAATTTAGTTTGAAGCATCTGCCTGAGGATCCTATTTTTAAATATGCGGATATGCTGTATCAAGTAGTGCCTGAGATTCTTAAAGAGCATGGAAAGGCGAAGAATCCATGGCCAAACGTTGATGCACAATCTGGTGTAATTCAGTGGCATTACGGAGTTACGGAATATGATTTTTATACCGTTCTGTTCGGGATTGGCCGTTCAATTGGTATTTGTGCTAATGTGATTTGGGATAGGGCATTAGGCTATCCTTTGGAAAGACCAAAATCAATCACAACTGATATGCTGGAGAAAATTGCGGGTATTAAGAAAATGGTGGAAGCTGAAGAGTAAAAACAATTTGTGATATAATAAGACTGAGCTGATTTCTGAAAGGAAATCAGCTTTTTTTACAGCAAAAAAAAACTGCATAAAAGTTGGTGAAGACTTTTATACAGTTTTGCGCAAAAACTAACAATATGGAAAACGTTCCAATGAATTCTAACTTAATTTTGAAAGAAAAGAGAATCACTTTAAATCCTGCTACACAATTCTAACCCTAACCTAAACCATGCAGGATTTAAAGTATCCTCGCAGCAGAAGCACATGCTGCTAATCCGTCTCATTTCACAATTTGGTCAGTAACCTTATTGTGATATCCCTTTCACCTTACAAATATGGATGTTTTTTAAGAGAGAAAAATCATTGGTTTTACCCAATGTGAAGGATGGAAATACTCAAAAAAAATGGGTGATTTACGCCATTTTAATTACCTGTATTACGTAATGGATTGATGGCGGGTAGAATAGGAAGAGAAAAGCCAATCGATATTCGATTGGCTTTACATGTTGATTATTTTTCAGAGGAAATAAGTAATCCCCGAATTTCGAGTTCTAATTTCTCCAGATCTTTACCAACCTGGTTTTTCATATTTTTAAATTTACCGGTTATATTATTCGATAAATTTTTATAGTAGTCAACCCCGTTTAAAAGGTTGTTTTTGTACTTTTCAAGAGATCTAAGTTGTTTCGTTACAGGATTATGAAGCTCATCAATTTGTTCTTTTAAATAGTCAATATACAGACTCATTTCTTTTATGAACATGTGAGGCCGGTCTGTTCTAACAATCAAATTTGTTCGATTGTAAATGTGATCAACCATTTCCTTTAATTTAGCCTTTTTCGAAAAATATGCCAGATTTGGCCCAGGGCAAATCGATACTCCATCACCATCTGCTTTTGTATCGATATGATTTACCAAAAAAGAAGATGCCGACAAACCTTTACACAAACATGTTTTTTCTAGAAGTAAACTAACTTCTTTTTCATATTCTTTTTCCGAAAGATTTTTCTCTTTTAAATCAGCCAGTTTTAACTTTTGGTATTGAACTGACGCGGTACAAATTGGTTTTTCAGTAAACTCAGTATTGGCTAACATGTATTTTTTTGTACATGCGCTTCCTGGCTTGTTTTCTGCAAATTTCTTAAGAACATCTCTGTCTCTGGTGTTTGCAACAAGGTTGTTGTAACGAACACCTAAAGGAGAAGCATGACTAAGCTTTAAATCCTTTTCCTGAGCTTCCTCAAGTAGGTGCAAGGTATTTTCATCAACGTCGCAGGCTTCAGGAACCAAAAGAAAAGGAGTTCCCCAGCCAATAGAATCAAGATTGTAATGGTTCATCAGAAACTCTTGTTCTTCAGCTGTACCAACTCCACCTTGAGCGGTGATTCTTATGTCTAAATTTGATTTTGGGCAGACTCTTTCTTTTCCCTTTAGAGCTTGAAATAAAATCTCGCTAAGAGTTACTCTTAGTTCCTCTCTGTTATTCTTGAATTCTTCAAGAATCGGACCCATTAAAAAGCCTTCGGTTGCAAAAGCATGACCGCCACAATTCAAACCGGATTCAATTCGGAACTCCGAAATCCAGATTCCTTTTTTTGCAAGGAATTTACCTTGTATTAAGGCAGAGCGGTAGTCACTGACTTTCAGAACAATTTTCTTCTTTATATAGCCGTTTTCATCCGGATAAAAGTCTTCAAATTGCTCTAAATAACCATATAAGCGTGGGTTCATTCCGGCAGATAAAACCATGGAGCTCTCCAGGTTACTCATGGCAAATCCACGAAGAGCTGCATGTGCATCGTTATATTCTGCAGGTAATTGCTCACCTTCATAAAAGTTGTCTTTGTCTAGCTTGGTCATGATGTTTACATCAATAGAACCAAGCGGAAGGTTTTTCACCAACCATTCTTTCGCTTCCTTTACGTAAGAATTGCCTTCAAATTTTTCTTTAAATTCTTTTTTTACTTCTGAAAAATCAGGAAGTAAATCAAGATATTCCTCTAGATTTTCTTTCTTTTCTTGTACGGATGCTTTTAGATTCTCAAATTTATCTTTTACGATCTTATCTATTAAATTGAGGTAAGAGGTGATTCTTTCTGCACGAAAATCTTTAGTTTTCTCCGAAATTGGTAAAAATGGCAAGCTGAGTTTATTGCAATACAATTCTCTCATTTTCTCAAGTAGAATATCATCAACAATTGAAACAACAGATGAAATTCCTAAATGAGCCACTTTTACAGGAGTGTCCACCGTATATCCGGTTCCCATAACTGGGATATGGAAACTATGTCCTAAAATTTTACTCATGTAATTGGATATTGATTTTATGATTTTTTTGGCAAATTTCACAAGCTAAATCAATAGCATTCAGCTATAAAATTGCCTTGCGCAAGTTAGCCTATTTGTCAATGATATCAAAGCTATTTTGGGTATTTATATTTCTTATTCAGGAAAAACGCATAAAACATGAATAAGATAGAAAAGCTTGATAGATAAAGGGTAAACAGCATTTAAAACAGCAGATATTGATCTTTCGAGGGTGTAAGATCAATGTTTTCTATTTCCAGCAGTTTAGCCTTATTGGATAGTCCACCGGCATAACCGGTAAGTTTTCCGTTTTTTCCGATAACCCGATGACAAGGAATTATTATAGGAATTGGGTTTTTAGAATTAGCCATTCCGATTGCTCTGCACGCAGAAGATTTATTTATAGCTAAGGCAATATCCAGATAAGAACATGTTTTCCCATATGGAATTTTCAGAAGTTGATTCCATATTTGTTTTTGAAAAGCGGTTCCGTCAGGTGAGAGTTTCACATCAAATGTGGTTCGCTCATTGGCAAAGTAGGAAATTAATTGATCGGCAACCGTTTTTAATTTATTGGAATCTTTAATCCAATTTGGTTTTATTCCATTTGATTGATTCCCTTCATCAAACTGAATCTGTTTTAAACCACTGTCATCTGCTACAAGCAACAAATTACCCACGGGAGAAGGAAGAATATCGTAGTAGACCATATCAGTTAATTTAGAAAATAATGATGTGTGAGTTCTTGTCAATGTACTAAATATTATAAAGAATAACACGGAATGTTGCTTTCTGTGCCGTAAAAAATAATTAATCTGATAGCAATCCATTTATTACCACCGAAGAACAGAAGCACCCGAATAGAGGAGGCATATATGAAATAGTACCAACATTTGATTTTTTATTTTTGCTTTCAGCGAGTATAACTGCATTTTTAGATACATCTTCCGGAGAAAAAACGACCTGTACGCCTTCGTGCACTCCTAATTGGTGAAGTTTTTTACGAAGCATTCTAGCCAATTTGCAGTTATATGATTTTGAGATATCAGTAATCTGAATTTTCGTTGGATCCATTTTACCTCCTGCACCCATTGCACTCACAATTTTCAGATTGTTTTGTAAGCTATGGTAGATGAGAAAGATTTTTGGAGCTAAGGTATCTATTGCATCTAAAACATAGTCGTACTTTTTTTCTCGTAAAACTTCAATTATTCTCTCGTCGCGAAGGTATTCGTTAAGGATGTTGAGCTTTAAATTAGGATTGATGTCCAAAAGACGTTCGCCCATTACTTTTGCCTTATCTTTTCCCAGATTGCTGATACTTGCCGGAAGTTGACGATTAATATTTGTAATTTCAATATCATCTCCGTCAACAATGGTCATTTCTCCAACTCCGGCACGACATATTTGTTCAGCCGCGTAAGCTCCAACACCACCCAGTCCAACAACAAGAACATGTGCATTTTTTAACTTGTCCAATTTATCATTCCCCAGAAGCAGTTCTGTTCTGCTTAGCCATTCTGTATTCATCATTTATTAAAACAGGTCGTAAAATTTGATAGTAATTCTTTTTGTAGATCCTCTATTTTAAGATCTTTTATAGTAGCTGCCTTTTTGTATATTTCTTCAATATCTGTATCACTGTCATCCGTTTCGAGAAATATTTTTTTTACAGGAAGTGTTTTGAAAATGTGTTGTAAATTCTTATTAATCAGTAAAGCCTTTCCAAATGAAATGTAACATCCCAATTCTATTAAATCTTCGGCAATTTGCAAGTTCTTAACAAATCCATGAATAATCCATGGCAGCTTAGTATTTGTTTTTTTACGAATGCTGATTATTTCTGAATAACATTTTACGCAATGGATAATTACAGGCTTATTAAACTGATCGGCTATCTGCAATTGTTTCAAAAATATTTCTTTCTGAATGGAAAGAGGAGTTTCGATGATTCGATCAAGCCCTATTTCTCCAATGGCTAAAACTGACGGGTATGAAGCCAGATTTTCTATGTTATTCAATGTCGAAGGAATGTTTATGGACTTAATTGCCCATGGATGAATTCCTACAGAATAAGATACCGTTTGGCTGTCTAACAGTTGTTCTTCCGACTGAATTGGTAGGATAGAACGAACATTGGACTGATAACTACAGTTATGCGTATGTATATTGATATAGGATACCACGGATGAAGCTATTTTTTGGCAAAAATACAAATATTGCTGATTGATCCAAATTTCCTGCTTTATGCAGTGAGTCTTGATTGTATAACGTTTTAATAACTTGAGCTTTGAGAAAATGGAAGCATGAATTTGTTTAATTTAGAATAAAAAAATTAGCGTAAGCCTTGCAAAAGCAGAGATTCTTCCTTAGCTTGCAAGTAATAAGAGAACGTTCTTTGTATATAAGATAATAGCATACCGCATTAATTAGCGATTGTTAAACTCAACATTTATAAGATACCGAGAAAGCTACAAGCTTGCTAAAGCAGGCCCCAACCTTCGGGTTGTTTCGGCACAGGGGAAACTTGATCAGGCTGGCACTCAAATCCTGTCATTTAGGAGTTTAAAATCCTATTAATTAGTGCGGTTTTTTTATGCTTTTTTTTTATGTTCTAATTGTGCAAATCCATACATAATCAAGTTGATACAACTCAATAGTCTTTGACGGACGTGTTTTATATTCTTGAAATTTTTTCTCGTTTTATGAGGTATTTGGTACCTCCTGCATAAAAGTTTAATTCAATAACATTCCAGCAAATTAGTTTCACTAATATCCGTTCTGCCTTGTAGCGACTAATTTTTGCAATTCTGCAATATTGATTGAGACTAATCTCTTGATTACGATTAAGGTATTCCATTAAAACGGCTTCTGTTTCGGTGTATTTTAAATAGGTGCCGATTGGTTTTGACTTTCGTTTCCAAACTTCAAGAAGAACTTTGTTTGCCAGAATATTTTCATCGTCTTTTCGTAGGTACGCCAACCATTTTCCTTTTTCATTTTCGGCATAATGAGGCATTTTTTTGGAAGGTGGTACAGTGATTTCCAAAACATTTTTTCCGCTTATTTGCCAGACTTTGCTCTCGAAAGCAATTTTAGGACGACTGTACATATCAGCCGCAGCTTTTATCATGTGGAATTCTTCTTCTACTTTTGCTCCGGCAATTTTCCCATTGTCTTTTACACCAATAAGTAATTTCCCACCATCGGTATTGGCAAAAGCAGATAATGATCTGGCAATTTTTCGGGAATCAGTAATACAGAATTTAAAATCCTGTTGCTGATGTTCTCCCTCACGAATTAATTTTTCTATATAGTGAACCATAGCTTAAATTCTTAAATAGGGTTCAAATCTGGGTTAATTCTATTCAAAAATGATTTTCATTTCGCATTGCTGGCACTGAAATTCAAGTTTGTAACGATTTTTATTATCAACAAGATACAATGGTTGATTTGTTTTTTGTCCGGTACTAACCTCCTTATTGCACATACCAAATTCATGACGCAAACAATGCTTTGTGGTCATGATTGTTTTCCCTTTGAAATTGGATTGTAGTTCAAAACCTTTTTCGATTTTTTCGACCCCACACTTGTGATAAAACTCTTCGGCCTTACAATTGACTACATTACCCATATAATTCAGGTTTTTTGTATGATATTGGGGATGCGAGATTAGCGCTTTCGTTTTGGGCTGTTGAAATGCATTAAGCCGATTTTCAGTTAAAGAATCAAGAACCTGTCGGCGCAGCTCATTCAGCACTTTGGCCTGAACAAAGGGTGCTTCAGTAAAGTTGGTTTCAATGGAATTGATCGAGTAGATTGAATCTCCCGATTTTGATAATTGATTTTTAAGATTTGTAATTGCCATTTCAGCATTATGGGCCAATTCAAACTCTTCCTTAATTTGAACAGAAGCACTAATGCCGTCTTCATCTGCAGCAAATAAGGTCAGAATATTTTCTTTAAATTCCAGAAAAAGATCCGCTGAAATTCTTCTGATAGAGTTGTCTCTTTTAAGCGTTTTGGCAAATTCGTGATCGTTATTACGATACAAAACAGCACCTTTAACCAGCATGTTCATTTCATTTGGGAAAACCTGTTTTCCTTTTACTCCATTCACCAGAATTCCTTTTAACAGCTTATTGTGATTAAAAAAGCAAAGACCATCACCATTGTGAATTTCAAATTTGGTATCAATTATAAAATGATCTTTTCGGATGTCAACAATCTTACCAATTTCTTTTCCTAATGATTTTGGCGTGTGGAAATTTGCGATTTCGGGAATTCTACCTGTAAAAAAGTAGTTTGTAAATCCCCGGTTAAAGGTTCTCTCTAAATCCGGTTCAAAGTTTGGTTTGACTGTCCCTGACGATGCTTTTTTGAATTCGTTTTTCTTTGCAAAAACATCATCTAATTCTTTTCTGTAATAGTTTGTAACATTCTTTAGATAGGAGCTGTCTTTTAAACGCCCCTCAATTTTCAGAGAGCAAATGCCGCTTTCAACCAATTCTTTCATATGGCCGGAGAGATTCAGATCTTTTAGAGAGAGCAGGTGTTTGTCTTTCGCAATTACTTTTCCTTCTCCGTCAACCAAATCGTATTTCATCCGGCAAGCCTGACTGCATTCTCCGCGATTTGCCGATCGGCCACCAACAGCATGAGAGAAATAGCACTGCCCACTAAGTGAAACACATAAGGCGCCGTGAATAAAATATTCAAGCTCTGCCGTGGTATTTTTTCTTATTTCTTTAATCTGATCCAGAGAAAGCTCCCGGGCAAGAATAATTCTTTTAAATCCTACTTGTTCTAAAAATTTAATCCGATCGATATCGTAATTATGAGTTTGTGTACTGGCATGAAGTTCGATAGGAGGAAGATTCATTTCCAGAACTCCCATATCCTGAACAATCAGAGCATCAGCCCCAAGTTTATAAAGTTGATGAATCAGCTCTTCAGCTTCTTTTAATTCATGGTCATATAGAATCGTATTCATCGTGATGAATACTTTCGCCCAGTATTTATGAGCATATTTAATCAACTTCCCAATATCTTCGAGAGTATTTCCTGCGGCTGATCGGGCACCAAATTTAGGTGCACCAATATATATAGCATCAGCTCCGTAATTAATGGCAGCCATTCCTGTTTCCAGATTTTTGGCTGGAGCTAATAGTTCTATTTGTTTCATGTGTCTGAAATTGTTTAAAGATGTCAGAAGGAATTTATCTTGATTAAACAATCATGCTCATGTATGAGTTAATAATTATTAAATCACAGACGTTTCATTCTTTTCAAATTTTTAGCGAAGATACAAACCAATCTTGAGATCAATAGAAATTCAACTTGATTGTTTTCTTGCACAATAATAAATAGCAACTATAAATTCATTTATACTTATCTCTAATATTTCTTTTTTTAGAAATCAGAATCTTATTTATATCTTGATTAAATAAAAATAACGAAAAAGAAGATGAATAAAAATACATTATTGACTCCTTTTGCGATTGGTAAAATCGAATTGGAAAATAGAATGGTAATGGCTCCAATGACCAGAAACAGAGCCGGAGAAGGAAATGTTCCGACAAAATTGATGGCAGAGTATTACAAACAAAGAGCAGGAGCAGGTTTAATCATATCAGAGGCGAGTCAAATATCACCTCAGGGAATGGGTTATCCGGCAACGCCTGGAATTTATAGTAAAGAACAGGTTGATGGTTGGAAACAAATTATAAAAGCTGTTCACGATAAATGCGGGAAGATATTTATTCAACTATGGCATGTTGGGCGGATTTCACATCCCGATTTTCACAATGGAGAATTGCCGGTATCACCTTCTGCTATTCGTCCTGCAGGACAAGCATTTACTTATGAAGGATTAAAAGATTTTGTGACTCCGAGAGCTTTGGAAACAGAGGAGATTGCAAGCATTGTGGAAGATTATAAAAAAGCAGCGAAAAATGCGAAGGATGCAGGTTTTGACGGCGTTGAAATTCATGCAGCAAATGGTTACTTAATCGATCAGTTTTTAGAAGATAAAACAAATCACCGAACCGATAAATATGGTGGAACAGTAGAGAATCGAGCTCGTTTTTTGTTTGAAGTTTTAGACGCAACACTGCAGGTTTGGGATTCTTCATCGGTAGGTATTCGTCTTTCGCCCAGTGGTTTGTTTAATGATATGGGAGATTCGGATCCAACATCAATTTTTAATTATGTGATTGATAAATTGAATGCATATGATCTTTCTTATTTGCATTTGATTGAATCATTGATGCCTCTTGATGATCATCCGCAATTGATTAAAGATGTAGCCGGTTATTACGGGAAACAGTACAGGGGCGTTCGAATGGTGAATGGAGGATTTACAAAAGATACAGGTCATGAAGCTATTGCTTCGAAAAAAGCAGAATTGGTTTCTTTCGGAGTACCCTATTTGGCTAATCCCGATTTGGAAAAACGATTTGAACAAGGAGCTGAATTGAATGCAGCTAATAAAGAAACTTTTTACGGGGGTAACGAAGTTGGATATACCGACTATCCGGCTCTTTCATAGATTTTAAAATTAAGAACTCCGAATGAGATTCGGAGTTCTTTAGATTTGATTCAAGGCTTTTTCGAAAATGCTGATTAATTCTTCGATTGACTCAGTGCCGACTGATATCCGAACCAATTCCCAGTTGATTCCCTTTTCGGCAAGTAGTTTTCGTCCTTCTTTGGTCTTAATCAAATCGTAATGAGCCAAATAAAAATAAGGCATTACCAATGTGAATTCTGTGCCAAGACTTGGACCTTTGGGAAGTTCAAGAGCATTATAAAATTTTTCAATGGAGCCATTAAATTCAATAGAAATTAATCCGGCATAGTTGTTTTCCTCTTTCTCAATTTTCGAATAGTTTGCTGTGTTTTTTTTATTGTGCGACCAATTAACGGTTTTTACTGCAGGATGGGATTCGAAAAAAAGAGCCAATTCGAATGCATTTTTTCGAATGGATTTAACTCTCGATTCCATACCTGAAATTTGAAATGCAATTCTTTCCAAATCTCTTCTGTATAATTCTTGTTGGTAGGGTTTTAAATCAACCAAATTGTTCTTTGTCCAGTTCGAATTAGGATTTGGAACAATACAACCAGCCATAACATCAGCCATTCCAGATGCAAATTTTGTGAGGCTTTCCACCGCAAAATCACAATAAGGCAGATAATTCATATTCACGCATGTTCCAATGGTTCCATCCACAATTAATGGGATATCGAGCTTGCTTAAATGCGAATATAGAAAAGGCAAATTAGGAGTATGAAGAAAAGGATTGGTTGGAATTTCGGTAAATACTGCGGCAATTTTCTCTTTGTTAGCTTCAATTACCAATAGTAATTCTTTCTCGTCATAAACAGAGATTACCTCAAAATAAGATTCACTGTACTTTCTCAAAATATCTATGGTATCGGTGTATAACCAACCATATTGAATAAAAACAGTGGCTTTTTTTAGCTTTGGAATTTGATTAATGCCCTCAAAAAGAGAATATATCGCATTCATTCCACTCGAAAATAGTTCAATATTTTGATTCTTATCTAGCAGGAACTGTTTTTGGAGTTCTTGTTTAACGTGCTGTTCCGGATTAGTAGAAAGCATTTCCTCTTGATGGGGATTGTTTATGAGTTTTAGCTTGAGTAAGAAATCCTCTAATTGTCTCGAAAAAACTTTGTGTCCGGTATGCTGAATAAAGTCGCATGCTTTTTTGAGAGCAGGATTTTGCGAATCAACAGAAATGGTGAAGATTCCGTTTAATTCATATTCTCTGAAATTAAGTTCAAAAAAACTACTTACAAGTTGACAGGAGGATTTTGATGGAAACAGGAAGAGATGTTTCTCTTCGCTAATTGAAAAATGAGCCTTAAAATATTCAATAACCTTTGTTTCGTAAGGATGACAGAAAAAGCGGGGATAGCCTGTTTCCATGCAATTCCGCCAGTTATTCTTATTTTCTTCATAGGAATATACATCCTGAATAGTTGGAAGACTAACAGAAATAGCGTGAACATTGTGCAGTGGAATCGATTTTCCGCAAGTTATGTTTCGGTATGGGGTTTTAACCATGCATTTTTCCATTAAATTATTTAAGTGCGTTTTCTAAATCTTCAAGCAGATCATCGATGTGTTCCAGTCCGATGGACAATCGAACTGTGGATGGGAAGATTCCAATCGCTTGCAGATCCTCTTTAGAAAAGGACGCGTGACTAATTTTAGCGGGAATTTCAATTCGTGAATCAGCAGTTCCGAATGAGGCTTTTTCTCCAAACCAGCGAGTGGCTGCTACCAATTTTTCAGCCGTTTCAACATTCTGCATGTGAACAGTGAGTACGCCGGGGAAAATTTTCATTTGAGATTTTGCCAACTCATGTTGCGGATGATTTTTGGAACCTGGATACACCAGCTTATTCACTTTTGGGTGTTTCTCCAAATATTCAGCAACCTGAATTGCACTTTGTTCATGATGCTTGAGTCGTAAGGGGAGAGTAGGTATTCCCAGTGAAATTAAAAATACATCAAAGGGATTTTGGGAACGACCTTCGGCATTGGCAAAATAGGCAACCTTTTCGCCATCTTCCTCCCATTTAGAGACCAATGCACCAGCCACAGTACTTCCATGTCCTGAAATGTACTTTGTAGCGCTGAAAACAGAAAAATCAGCTCCCAAATCAAGCGGTTTCTGAGATGCAAATGTAGCGAGACTGTTATCAACGGCAAATTTGCTTCCATTGTTTTTGGCAAGCATTGCCAATTCTCTTAAATCAATAATTTTCATTCCCGGATTGGTGGGAGATTCACAAAGAACTAAATCAAAGTTGTCGGTTTCCAATAAGTTTTGAATTTCCAAAAGATCAGTAAAATCAGCAAAGAAAACTTCTACATTGTATTTGTCTTTATACACTTGTAAAAGTCGGTAAGTGCCGCCATAACAATCTTTTTCAACCAAAATTTTACTGTTTGCTTTTAATACAGTTTCGAAAAGCAAGGCAATTGCTCCAATCCCGGTATGAGTACACGAACAAGATGCACCATTTTCAGCCTTGGCAAAAACCGTTTCCAAAGCATCTCTGGTTGGATTATCGGAGCGGGTATAATCGTATATTTTAGATCCCGATTGTTTTTTCAGATCAAAGGTAGCTGTTTGATAAATGGGCAGGTGCGACGCTCCATATGGATCGTATACGCCACCTTCCTCAGCCAAATGAGCAAGTAAAGTTTCAATATGCATTCTCGAAAAATTGATTAAATAATTATCAGCTTTTTATTCAAATTAACTTGCTCGTTTTTACTGTGGTTGCAGCAGAAAATTTAAAAGCTTATTACAAATTTAACTTTTCGGATGAAGAATTGCTTCTGAAAAGCAAAAAAAGATGTGTTTGTCTTTAATTTTGATTGGAGATAAAAAAAAGAGCCTTTGGGCTCTTCTGTTTTATTCTGTGATTTCTATCGAATATGCAGCACTAAATGTTTGACCCGAATCAAGAGATTGAATGATTTCTTTTTCAGAAAATTTCCGGCTCAAATCATAGCTGTCAGCGATTCCAATCCAAGGTTCAATGCAAACATAGGGTGCATTTGGTTTGGCCCAAAGTCCAAGATATGGGAAATCATCAAGGCTGACTTTTAAGGAGAAATTTGAATTCTTACTCCTTAATTTCACAAAGGAGGATTTTAGATTTTTAAAAATCAGAGCATCCTTTGCGAAAAGATCTGGTGCAAGTTCAATTCGATCATTTTCATCTAAAATCAATTTTCCTTTCTGGCCAATAAGTCCATTGTCGACAATCATCCAGGTGTGTGCAGTTTCTTTTTGCTCAAATTCCAGATAATAATCGGAGTACTTTTCACCTTCCTTTAACGGACATGCAAAAGCGGGATGTCCTCCCAGACAGAAAAGCATATCCTTCGAGCCTGTGTTTACAACATCATGTTTTACATGTAATTTCTTACCATCCAATATATAATGAATGTAGAATTCAAACTTGAAAGGATAAAGTTTGCGCGTGTTTTCATTTGATTTTAATACAAAACAAAGCTCATTCTCTGATTTGCTGTGCAATTGAATATCTTTATTGTTGCGAATAAATCCATGTTTGGGCATTGCATATTCTTTGCCTTCATGAATAAATCCATCATCTTTTAAACAGCCAATTACCGGGAATAGGTTGGGAGCATGGCTTCCCCAAATTTCAGGATCGGCTTGCCACATAAATTCCTGATTGGTAAGTCTCGATTTAATACTGCAAAGTTCAGCGCCTTTTTCAAGAACCTCAATTTGGAAGAATTCGTTTTGTATGCTGTATTTCATATTGCTGTTTAATAAGCTTGTTGTATGAATAAAAAGGATTTCGAAGCCGAAATCCTTTTACGTTATTGAGTTAATTATATCATTTCAATGTCTTCTTTTTTCAGCCAACCTTCATTGCCATCGCTAAGAAGAATGTTTCGCCAATCCTGCAGTTCACCAATCACTTTAACTTTTGTGCCTTCGTGCAGTAAGAACAATTCAGTACCGCTTTTATCCGGAGAACCTTTAATAGTAACACTAGGGCTAACAATAATTGCATGCTCGCGAATATTGATTTCATCTGTTTTTTTTGATGCAAAAGAATAAGTCATGATTGAAATACCAAAGGCAAAAAAAGCGAAGAAAAAACCCAACTTTTTTAGTCCCGATTTGTTGCTGTACAGATAAAAACAGGCAAAAGTAAGCGTTAATAAGAAAAATAGAATTGAAAAGTAAGACCAGATATCAGCCGAAAAACTATTTCGAATTCCAGAAAACCATCTTTTTATAAATATTTCGGGCAAAACATCAAACTTATCCAAAACATGTTTACGGGCTAAGTCTAAATTGTACTGAATATCTTTGTCGTTAGGAGAGAATAGTAAAGCCCGTTCATAGTTTAAAATGGAAGAAGAGATTTCTCCTGTTTTGTAGTAAGCATTTCCCAGATTAAAATAAATTTCCGGTGCTTCTAAATGAGTATCTAAAACAAATTCGTAAGCTTGAATTGCTTTCTCGTATTCTCCGTTTTTATACATCTCATTGGCCTCAGCAATTGGGTTAACTTGAGCCCATGTTTGAGTGCTGATAAATATGGCGAGTATAAATTGTAATGCTTTTTTCATCTGTTTATAATTTTTATGCAATTGTCAGATGGAACTTACCTTGATTAAATAATCATGCTCATGTATGAGTTAATAATTATTTAATCATGTACGTTTCATGTTTAATTCGATATTACACAATCAATTAATCTATTTTATATTTTTCTCCAACTTGGTGATTGTATCCATGCTTGTCTGATACAACTCATCCATTTCCGACGATCCGGCCGATGGAGAGTATCTGGCAAACTCGCAGGTGTCCAATATGCTTAGAAATTCATCCTTAAGTTCCAATTCAACTCCTTTGCTAAGCAAAATCTCACTAATATTTTCTTTATTCAGATTCTCCAAAGGTAAATTCAACTTATCCGATGTATATCCCCAAATTGCTTTAAGAATCTCATCGTAAAACTGATCCTTCTGTTTTGCTTTTAGACTTGCCGAAGCCATTTTTAATCTTTTCATCGCAACGCGGTTGGCACGTTTGTTTTTTAATTTAGCGGTGTCGGCATTTTCTTTTATTCGTTTTCTGTTGAATACAAATGCTAAAACAAACAGGAAGAAGGGAATAATATACGCCAAATAGAAATTTGTGGTTCCAAAGAAAACCTCGCCTTTTAATTGAGGTGTGAAATCGTTGGTTTTAATATAGCGGATATCTTTTCCTAGAAATTTCACCTTCTCTTTAGTAAAGGAGCTAATGATAGTTCCTGAATTATCTCCATCTCCCTTTGCTACTTTAACGGTAAATTTTTTGGTAGAACGGGTTCTGAATATTTTAGCTTTCGGATCGAAGAAGCTGAAGTCAACCGACGGAATCTCATATTCACCAGCATGCCGGGGAATAATTAAATATTCAAATGTGGTTGAGCCACTCATTCCTGCTTCTGAGCTTTTTAAATTCTGCGATGTTTTTGGGTCGTAAACTTCGAAATCGGCAGGAAAGTTAAATTCCAAAGGTTTAATCAACTTCAGATTTCCGTTACCTTCTACTTTTACCCGCATGGTAATCGCATCATTTGCTTTCACTGAATCTTTATCGATAGTTGTAGACAAAGTGAACTTTCCAACGGCACCATCAAAACTTGCTGGTTTATTTGATGGAAAGTCTTTCACCCTAATTTTTATAGGTTTGCTTTTACGGGGGACTCTAATGTCCTGATAATTATCAAAGAAATCATCGAAGAAACCACTTCGTTTGTTTGCCTGACGCTGACGAATGATCACCTCTAATTCAAAAGGATCAATTGTAATTTCCCCCGTGTGTTGTGGAAAAAGAATTAATTTCCGAATAATTCCGGTATTGTAAATGGTTCCGTTTATATTTTCTCTTTCTAAAGAAATTTGTCCGGGGGTTGGTACTTCCTGACTTAAAAAACCGTCAAACGAAGGGAATTTTGAATCGCCAAATCCAGCAATGGTAAGTCGTGTATATACTTTAATGGTTGCAACAACGTGCTCACCCATATAAACATTATTCCGATCTAATTTTACCTTAACAAATAAATTGTCTTCCGTGATTTTTTGGCTTGATGCAGAGTTTTGTGATTGTTTCGAACCTGTATCCTGCTGGGTTTTATTCACCTTAACAACTTCAATCGTAAGTGAATTTGATGTTTTAGTTTCACCATCAACAGTAATTGTTGCAGGCTTAATGTCAAATTTTCCTTCCTTTTCGGCCAAAAGAACATAGGTGTACGAGTAGGATGAGCTGGAAGTAACTTTTCCATTAATAATTTGCGTACTCATACTGCTTGATGTGGAAGGCCCCATAAGAACCCTAAATCCATCAAGAGCTGGAATTTTAATATTTTTTCCTTTGTTGTTAAGGGAATAGGTTAAACGAAATTGTTCGCCAAGTTCCACAACATTTGGAGCCGAAGCAGTAAATTTAATTTCATCAGCAAATACTGATGTAGCAATTAAAATGACTGTTACTAATGAGAGAAGTATTTTCTTCATCTGTATATATTTGTGTTTCAGATGTTATAAATGCAATTAATTTGTCCGGTAATTCTTTCGCAAATTTACTGATTAATCAATTAGGAAAGATCAATTACCAATCCTTTTTGATTTTGGATCTTTTTGCTTTTTGAGCAACCGCTTTGGCTTTTTGTACCTTTTCCTGAACCTTCTTTTCATCATTTTCAAGAGCTTCTAGCAAGCGCTTGGCATCCTGTTCAGATATCTTATTTTGCTGTTCCTCAGGATCACCTTTCTTTTTATCCTGATTTTCAGGTTTATCTTTCTGATCTTTCTTGTCCTGATCTTTCTTGTCCTGATCTTTCTTGTCCTGATCTTTTTTATCCTGATCCTTTTTATTTTGATCTTTCTTGTCCTGATCCTTGTTTTGATCTTTTTTGTTTTGATCCTTATTCTGGTCTTTTTTATCCTGATTCTTGTTCTGGTCTTTATTTTGATCCTGTTTCTTCTTCTTTTCTTCCTCTTTCTGTTTCATTTTTTTTGCATATTCCAAATTGTATTTGGTTTCTTTCGAATTTGGAAAGTTACGAAGGGATTCTTTGTAAGCCTCAATACTTTCATCAATTTTCCGGTTCATCAGAAGAGTGTTTCCAATGTTGTGGTAGATTTCCCCGAGTTTTTTAGGATCCTTTTCAGTGGCCGTTAGAGCTTGGTACTGCTTTAATGCTTCATCATACTTCTTTTGCTTGTACAAGGCATCTCCCAAATTAAAGCCGGCTTCATACGAATTGATTTTTTTATCAAGTGCTTTTCGATATTCTACTTCCGAGTTTTCATATTCATTCCCCTCAAACAATCCATTGCCCTTGCGAATAAATTTCCGCTCCTTTTGTGCCAATGCATCTAAACTAAAGAGGCAAAGCAGACCGATGAATAATGCTATATATTTGTTCATAATAATCAGAATTGAGTTCTATTTCGATGGTTTAAACAAATTGATATCTTTTAAATGGCGGTTTTTACGTTCCAGAACTAAAAATTCCAGAAAGAGCAACAACAATCCTATGGCAATAAACAATTGGAATTTTTCGTCGTAAGCAGCATATACTCTCTGCTCCAGTTCCGTTTTGTTCATTTTATTTATTTCATTAAAAAGGGCATTTAAACCAGTTGTAGTATTGTTGGCTATCACCGGTTTTCCCCCTCCGGCAGTAGCAATTTGTTCAACCATTTGCTGATCCAATTTTGATATTACAATATTACCCTTTTCATCCCGTCTGAAATCCCGGGATCCGGGACTTACAGGAATTGGAGCACCTTCCGGTAATCCCATGGCAATAGTATGTACTATAATTCCTTTATCAAAAGCTGCTTTTGCTGCCGAAATTGCATCATCCTCATGGTTTTCACCATCGGTAATTACAATAATAGCTTTGCTGGCCTCACTATCGGGAGTAAAACTTTTTGCCGCTAAGTTTATTGCCGCACCAATTGCAGTTCCTTGTATGGGAACAATATCAGTACTAATGGAGGACAAGAACAATTTTGCAGATGCATAATCTGTTGTTATCGGCAATTGAGTATATGCCTCGCCGGCAAAAACGACCAAGCCAATTTTATCATTATTCAGTTTGTCAACCATTTTAGAAACAGCTCGTTTTGCCCGTTCCAATCTATTGGGTTGAATGTCTTGTGCCATCATCGAATTGGATACATCCAGCGCAATGATAATTTCTACTCCTTTTCTTTTAATGGTTTGGAGTTTTGAACCAAATTGAGGTCCCGCAAGACCAAAAATGATAAAACTTAAAGCCAGCAATAGAATACCGAACTTGTAAAACGGTCGGGTAAAGGAAGCGTATGGCATTAGCTGCGAGATAATATTCATCTCACCAAACTCTTCAAGAGCTTTCTTTTTCCTTGAATAACTGATCCAATATATAATTACAAGAATTGGAAGTATCAGAAATAAGTATAGAAGATCCGGATGATCAAGTCGAAATTGATTCATTGTTCAATGATTTTCTGTGTTCAATTAATATCAATTACGGAATGTTCCGCAACATTGAATTACGTAAAGCAATTTCAAGAAGTAAAAATAAAGCGGCAAGCAATGCAAAAATTAAGTATTCCTCGCTTTTTGTAATGTATTGTTTCACCTCAATTTTACTTTTCTCCAACTTATCAATTTGTTCGTAAATTGCTTTTAATTTATTGTTGTCAGTTGCCCGAAAGTATTGACCACCTGTCATATCAGCAATTTGCTGCAATACTTCTTCGTCAATTTTTACAGGCATGTTTCTCATACTAATACCAAAAGCCGTTTGAATAGGGTAGGGAGCCATTCCCATGGTGCCGATACCAATTGTGTAAACTCTTATTCCAAAGGTTTTTGCCAATTCTGCTGCCGTAATAGGAGCAATCTCTCCCTGATTGTTTACTCCGTCGGTTAAGAGAATAACAACTTTCGATTTTGATTTGCTGTCCTTTAAACGATTCACCGCATTGGCTAATCCAAGCCCGATTGCTGTACCATCTTCAATCATGCCACTTTGGATGTCGTTGAAAAGGTTGATTAAAACAGCATGATCGGTTGTTAAAGGACATTGAGTGAAACTCTCGCCGCTAAAAATTACCAATCCAATTTTATCATCTTCGCGGCCGGAAATAAAGTTCACTGCCACTTCCTTTGCAGCTTCCAATCTGTCCGGTTCAAAATCGCGGGCAAGCATACTACTCGAAATATCAAGTGACATAACGATGTCAATTCCTTCCGTAGTTACATCTCTTCGGCTATTGCTCGATTGCGGGCGGGCAACAGCAAGCACTAAAAATACTATTGCTAAAACCCGAAATACAAATAAAGCATGCCGCAAGTAGTATTTGTAGGTTTTGGCACTTGAATGAAAGCTTTTTAATGTTGACACCTGAATACTTGCATGAGCATTCTTGTCCTTTAAGATGTACCATGCAATTAATGGTATCAAAAGGATCAGCAAGTAAAAATATTCAGGATTTGCAAATTCTATAGAACTCATACTTTGTATTTTCAAAGTTTACTTTTCTTCCTTTTTTGTCTCTTCCACTGCAATAGATTCTTTTTCCTCTTTAGCAGGAGCTTCTTCTACAATGGTGGTCTCAATAATTTTGTAGGCAAATTTCAAACTTAGTTCATTTTCATCCTGAAGAGGGGTGAATTTAGCAAATTTGGCTAAATCGGCACGTTCAAGAATATCCTTCAGTTTGGCATGCCAGTCTGAATTTACCTCCACAGTATTTACTGCTTTTAATATCTCATCAGTAGTTGATTCCTGAGTTGATAGTTGGAAACGTTCATCCAAATAATACCGGATTGTATCTGTAAGGTCAGAATGAAACTGTTTCACCTTTCCGGTTTCCCAAAGCTTTTGTTTTTTGATCTCATCCAACTTACGTAAGGCAATAATATGAGCCGGTTCGGCTGGTTTTGCTTTAACGAATAAAGGTTGGTTTTTCTTCCGCTTGCGCAAATATAAAATCAATAAAACAATTAATGCTGCAACAATCAATCCACCAAATACCCAGGGAGCAATTTCGGCAAAAGCGATTGGTGTATGTATTGGCATAACAATGTCAAAATTAGCCTTGCTGGTATCAATGTCGAAGGTTTTTACGCCCAATAACATTGTATCCGTTCGAATGATATTCATCAGATTTTCGTCGTGAATCTTGAATTCAAAAGGATTCATTTTGTGAACACCATCATCAAAAGAGGTAATCAAAAAGTTTTTATTCACTTTAATGTTTCCATTTTCTAACGGGATAGTATCCTGAGGAGATTGTTTTATGATCTCGACTCCCGAACCAATGCTGTCCATAAATACCGGAAACTCTACCCGAAGACTTTTTGGCTGTTCTATGGAAAGTAAAAGGTTTATTTGATCACCAATAACAATAACATTGGTATCGAGTTGTGCGCTGTAGTTAATCCCTTTTTCTTCTTCCTGAGCAAAAGACGAGAAGGAGGAAAAAGTAGCTCCCAATACAATTGCAAATGCGACAATTGCTTTTGCGAACAGTTTATTTGGGATGTTCATTCTATTTGTCATAGTCGTCTGCTTCTAAAATTATTGTCCTCTTCGTTTAAATAAGGCAATTAACGATCTCACATAATCCTGATCGGTTCGAATATTTGCCACATCAACACCAGATTTTTTAAATGTTTCGGTAAGCAGATTGTCTTTCTCATGCCACCATTTTGCGTAGTTTTCTCTTACCTTTTTATTCGAAGTGTCTATCCAACTGTATTCGCCTGTTTCCGCATCCTTAATTTTAATCAAACCAATTGAGGGGATTTCCTGTTCGCGTTTATCGAATATTTTAAGAGCTACAAGATCATGTTTTTTATTGGCAATCGTTAATGCATTTTCAAAATCTTCATCAATAAAATCTGATATCACGAAAGTGGTACAGCGTTTTTTAATAACCTGTGTAAGGTAACGTAAAGCATTGCCAATATCAGTATTCCGATGTTCCGGTTTAAAATCGATTAGTTCACGAATGATTCTTAGTATATGAGATTTACCTTTTTTAGGTGGAATAAACTTTTCAATTTTATCTGAAAAGAAGATCATCCCAATTTTATCGTTGTTTTGAATGGCCGAAAAGGCAAGCACAGCGGCAATTTCTGTAATCTGATTTTTCTTTAGTTTGGAGATGGTTCCAAATTCACGGGAACCACTCACATCAATCATCAGCATTACGGTTAGTTCACGCTCTTCTTCGAAAAGTTTTACGTAAGGTTGATTGTAGCGTGCGGTTACATTCCAGTCAATATTTCTGATGTCATCACCATATTGGTATTCCCGAACTTCACTGAAGGTCATACCTCGTCCTTTGAACGCAGAATGATACTCGCCGGCAAAAATATTTCGGGAAAGACCTCTGGTTTTGATCTCTATTTGCCTAACGCGTTTTAATAATTCACTAGTTTCCATAGCTAATTACGAATTGATAATTACGAATTAATAATTAAATCGTGGTAATTATGAATTACAAATTGAGAACCTAATTTGTAATTCATAATTCATAATTGTTACGGTACTTCAACGGTATTCAGTATTTCACTAATAATGTTCTCACTAGTAATATTGTTTGCTTCAGCCTCGTAAGTCAATCCAATTCTGTGACGCAGTACATCATGACAAACTGCACGGATATCTTCAGGAATTACGTAACCTCTTCGTTTAATAAAAGCATAAGCTTTGGCTGCTGATGCCAAACTGATACTGGCACGGGGCGATCCTCCAAATGCGATCATATCCTTGAATTGCTCCAATCCGTAATCGGCAGGGAAACGGGTTGCAAAAATGATGTCTACAATGTATTTTTCAATCTTTTCATCCATATAAACATCTTTCACTACGTCACGCGCCTTGTTGATGTCTTCCGGTTTTAAGATTTGGGCGGCTTTTGGAAATACCTTCAAAAGATTCTGACGCATAATTAGCTGCTCTTCATCTTTTTTAGGGTAATTGATCACCACTTTCAGCATAAAACGGTCAACCTGTGCTTCCGGCAGAGGATAAGTTCCTTCCTGCTCAATCGGATTTTGAGTGGCCATAACCAAAAACGGTTCTTTTAATTTATAGGTGGTGTCACCAATGGTGATTTGCCGCTCCTGCATGGCTTCCAATAAAGCAGCCTGTACTTTTGCCGGAGCACGGTTAATCTCATCAGCAAGAATAAAGTTGGCGAAAAGAGGTCCTTTTTTTACTACAAATTCTTCTTTTTTCTGACTGTAAATCATGGTACCCAACAAATCGGCAGGTAACAGGTCAGGAGTAAACTGAATACGACTAAATTCAGCTTCTATGGTAGTTGCAAGTGTGCTGATTGCAAGTGTTTTTGCCAGTCCGGGAACCCCTTCCAGTAATATATGACCATTCGAAAGTAATCCTATCAATAAGCTTTCAACAAGGTGCTTTTGACCAACAATAACTTTGTTCATTTCCATAGAAATCATATCCACAAAGGAACTTTCTCTTTGGATACGTTCATTTAGTTCTTTGATATCAACTGTTTGGATCATTAGAAATATATTTAATTACTTGAAAAATTTACATAAAAAGAATCTGATTTTTCAGAAAACCTTTACAAAGATAAACCTTTGAGCGTTTTATGAAAATGCATGCCCGTTAAAAATTGTTAATGGTTTTAGCAAGGAACAAGTTTCAAGGAACAAGTATCAAGTGACAAGTAACAAATTTTAAGGAGTTGGTTTGTACTCCATCGTATCCTGACTATAAGCAAGCTGTAAATGTCAGGTTACGACTAAAAACAATTTACAAATACACAAAAATGGAGACACTACTGTGGATCAAGTAACAAGTAACAAGTAGCAAGCTCCAAGGGACAAGGAATCCAATTGTTCATTATTCCGTTCCTTTGTTCTTTCATTTTCGGACTTGGTAAAAATGCTTACTTTTGGGGTGAATCAGAAAATACTATTTGAATTGAAGAAACGATATTTTATTCGCCTAAGTTATAAAGGAACAAACTATCATGGTTGGCAGATTCAGCCAAATGCAAGTTCTGTTCAGGAGGAGTTAAATAAGGCCTTGTCTACTATTTTAAATCAGCCAATAAATGTGGTTGGCTGTGGAAGAACGGATACAGGTGTGCATGCCAGCGATTTTATGGCTCATTTCGAGGTGGATGAAAACTGTCGGTTCGATTGCGGAAAACTGACTTTTAAGCTGAATCGCTTTTTGCCTCATGATATTGCCATTCGTGAAGTGTTTCGGGTGAAAGCTGATGCACATACCCGTTTCGATGCCATTTCCAGAACTTATCATTATAAAATTACCAAGCATAAAAATCCATTTCGAATGGAGTCGCACTGGAAAAATCAGCATGAGCTGAATGTTTCGAAAATGAACGAGGCGGCTAAAATTTTGTTCGAATACATCGATTTTACAAGCTTTAGTAAATTGCATACCGATGTGAAAACCAATAACTGCAGGATATCGAAAGCAGAATGGACTGAAACTGATGATGAATTGGTATTCACGATTAAGGCCGACCGCTTTCTTCGTAATATGGTTCGTGCCATTGTTGGGACTTTGATTGAAGTTGGACGGGGAAAAATGGATTTGGCTGGTTTTCGTGAGGTGATTGAAAGCAAGAATCGATCGAATGCAGGTTCTTCGGTGCCTGGTCATGGCTTGTTTCTCGCCAAAATTGAGTATCCGGATGGTTTAAGAATAGAAGATGAGTAATCAGCTGTTTTTATTTACCGATGGAAGTGTAAATCCGCAATCTAAAATTGGTTTTGGAGCTGTTCTTCTTTTACAGGATTTGAATGTCTCACTGGATGAAGCTAAAACTCTGGTAAAACTGAATCGTTTCGAAAATACTTCTTCTACAAAACTGGAGCTGCAGGTTTTACTGTTGGCTCTGAATGAAATTGATTCGGACAATTGCCATGTAATTGTATACACCGATTCTCAGAATATTATTGGTTTGCCTGCGAGGAGAGAGCGTTTTGAAAAAAACGGCTATTGTTCCAAAAATGGAAAATTGATCGCCAACCATCAATTGTATCAGGAATTTTACGGACTGACCGATAGTTTACAATGTAAATTTGTAAAGGTGAAAGGACACAAAGTTTCGGGTCAGAAAGATCAGGTTGATCAATTGTTTGCATTGGTGGATCGAGCATCTAGGAATGCTTTGAGGGCAAGAGGAATTTAATTTTTGTGTCCTCAAGCCGGACGGGCTATTCTTTTGTCATTATCACAAAAGAATCAAAAAGACTAGACGGCAAAAATTTTGTTACCCATTACGATTTGATGACGGAACAAAATAATATTCGTTCGTTCCTCTCTCATGGAATTTTGTTCTTATCGTCCTCTTCATCTATGGGGACCAACAAATTTTTGAATGTCGGGGTGGTGCGCTCTTTTAAAATTTGGTTGGTGTTTAAACTGCGGGAATTAAATTACTCTTTTACTTCTTATTTATTTTGGTTTTATTAAACTGATAGTATACAAACTAACGACAAGTTCTCAGCTTCCCGGTCTTACTAAGGCATTACTGCAATTCAGATTGTTTTTTTCCTAATGCGGCAGCAGAGATATTACAATTGCATAACAAAACCCATACTCAGATGAATATGGGTTTTGAATTCAGTTTAGTTGTATGTAGTTAAAAAGGGTATTAGTTACGTACCAAAAGGCCAAGTGATTCCAATAACTGAGGTTTGTCTTCCATGGCGATTTTTGCCACGGCATAAAAATCACTCATCCATTTGTCTACTTCGGCAAAGGCTGTATCTTTTGCTTTTGTTGCTTCCTGCGATTCACCTGCTTCTTTTAAATACTGCGAACGTGCAGATTCCAATTTTTGTATGTTTGCAAGTCGGGATTCTGCATCTTCGGCACTAAATTTTAATTTTGAAAGTTTAGTGATTAATTCTGGTTCTGCAGCAAGCCCATTGTAGAATGTTTTCATGCATTCGACCCATTTGATATAGGCTTTGGGTGCAGCACCTGATAGGGCTAATTTATGCAAAACAAGAGGATCGTTTCTGAAAATTACTTTTGCTTTTTTACGATCCAGCGAATAATCTTCAGCAACAGTTTCGGTGATTGCATCGAGATTGATTTTACTTTTAAGTGTTTCGTTGTCTTCCTGTTTGTTGAGATCGTAAGCTTTTCGCATATTTTCATACAATAGCTTGCCTTCGGCTATGGCTGCCGTATCGTAACCGAATCCGGTCATTGCTGCAGCAATTTCCTGTTGTTGTTCAACATTTGTTAGTGACACTCTGTATTGTTCGAGGGTGTCGGTTTCTGATCTTTTTCTTCTTGATGTCATTTTTTTGGATTTTGTTTTATTTGTTGATATTAGTTGTGGGGGTTCTTCTGATTGATTTAGCACATCTTCAACCTTCTCATGCATTTCTTCTGCTTTCCCAAGCTCTTCTTCCCGTTGCTCAAGCATTGCTTCGCGTTTCTCCTGCACATCTTCCGGTTGATTGTGTTCTTCTTCGGGTTGCTTTTGTATTTCTTCGAGTTGCTGAAGGTCCGCTACAGCTGTATTTGATGAAAAATCAAGCGGATTTGTGTTGATGTTGCTTTGGGGAGGTGTTACGTCTGGTTTATCGAAATTGTCGATATGTATTGGGTTTAAATTATTTGTATTTTCGGTCATTTTATTGTTTTTCTTTCCTTAGGTTTATTGAATTCGTATTGTTGCTCAATAAGTTTATGTTGATTTGTAAGGCGGTATTGAAAGTAAACAATAAAAATAAAATGTTTAGTATGTGCGTTGTGCGATTTGAAGAGGGACTGTTTTTATTCGTGGGAAGTATTGTTAAATGTGGTGTTTAAGAGGGTAGAGTGGTGTAAAAAAAGACCACTTGGGGTGGTCTTTGGTGTGAGGTATTTATTTCTCCTGTTTGACGAAGCTGGGTATTCGAAACGCGCTTGGTTTGTGCTGAGCTTGCTAAATGTGAGGGATATTTCATCGGTTAATTATCGGATACTTTCTTTTCTAATAATAATTTTTCGATAATCCGTTCACTATACTTTCTTCTGCTAATTCATGAGGACGTTTCTCCTCTAGTATTTTCTTCAAATAAGTTATGAGTTTATCATCAGTCTCTATTTGTGGCATTTCATAACTATTTGGGAGGGATACCAATTTATTAAATGAAACCTTTCCCTTATCGCTTTTTGAATAATCATCAATTATTCTGTCAATATTTACCATTGTTTCAAAGTATCCGTCTATATCTTTAAAATAAAAAGGGTATATTTTATAAATTCCTTTTGAATTAAAAACCTGACTAAGAATAAGCTTATCGGAAATTCCACAAGAATGACCTAAAACATAAACATTAAACTCTTGGGATTCTTCCAGATGTGCTTTTAATTTCTCTTCATTATTTGTGTATAGATAATTGAATTTTTTAATATTGCGCACGTAATTGTTGTCATTTTTATTTAATAATTCTTTTGACTCATCATTCCCCGCTGCAAAACCAAATATTATAGGATTTTTTGAGTTGCTTAATTCACCGTGAATATGAATTAGATCAATATCCAGGTTTCTATTTTTTATATATTCACGAACTGTTTTTGTATAATTAAAATTTAAAATGACAGAATCTTTCTTATTTAAATTGTCAAAAAAAAGATCATAATTTTCAGTAAATATAAATTTCGCTTCCTCCTCTTTTAAATATTGACAAAGCCATTTCTTTATTTCATTAAAATCCTGATTTAACTCTACAACATTAGTATAATCACTTGCAATATTATATGTTTTACGCATATATGAGCTATTGTGAAGATTTGTAAGAATATCAAAGTAGATACACTCAATGTCACTCCATAGATCTTTTTGACAATTGAGTAAGACCTCTAATATTTTGTTGTTAATATCACTTATACGATCGAAATTATACTTTTGAGGATTTGTAATCATATCATGAATAAAGTCTGAATATTTTGTTTTTAATCCATGAGCTAAATCGAAGCCATTTCCTATTATTACGATGTTCTTCATATTTTCAACATTTATGATACAAGTTTTATCCTCGCCTTATCGCTTATTTGTTGTAGGCTTTTATTTTTGATGTGTAAACTCTCTGTTTCTCAATAACAATGCAAGCCTTGTTTTGCAGGAGAGTTTATTTCCTACTCAGGTAAAGCAAAAGTGTTTCCGAAGTTATGAAAAGCAAACAGATTAACAAACGATACCCGCAGTAAAGTTTGCTTTCAGAAAAAAATGAGATAGCTGTACTTATTGGCGGACGAATGCCCAGTTTTTTTGATGGCAGCCAGAAATTGTGTATATCACCTGTAAAATAGCTGCTGCAATTGTATTTTTCATGCTGCATTGGAACAGACAGCAATAATTAAGCTCGTATAAAAAATGCCAGCTATTCTTTCGAATTTGCTGACATTTTTGTTTTGTTTTAATACAAATGATTCAAAAACCAATTTAATGCTGCTTTTGCCGCGATATCGAACTGTTCAATATAAGGTGTGAAATGTCCGCCTGGTAGGGTGATTAGCTCTTTGGGCTGCAGACTTTCCTGATAGCTTTTTAGGCAAAGGTCTGTGGGGGTAACAATGTCTTTTAAAGCGACTACAAATAAAATAGGAGTAGGGCTTACCAGACTTGCATAAACGCCTGGTTCATACATCCTGGCGTATTCGGTGCTTCGGAAGGTAACCTCATTACTGGCTGATGTTGATAATGTTTGTGCTTTTGTATAGTATTCCCTGGCTTCTTCCATAGGATATAGTGGGTTAAGATTAGCTTCGCCAACCAATTTTTTCATCATTGGGTCTTTTCCTTTGATGCGGTTTATTCGGTCTTTACTTACTAGTTTCCAATACCCGTCATCTTTTTGGGCAGGCATTCTTCTCGAGCTGCTTTGAGATCCGCTAATGGTAGGAACTTGAGATACGACACATTTAACTCTCCTGTCGGTTGCTGCTGTAACAATAACATGGCCACCAGAATAACTTGTTCCCCATATTCCGATTCTATTGGCATCCACTTTTTCTAATGAAGCAGCATAGCTAATGCTGTTTTTGTAATCATCTATTTGCATAAAGGGATTGATTTCTCCTCTTGGTGTACCTTCGCTTTCGCCAAGATTTCTGTAATCGAACAGAATCACAGCAAAGCCGTTTTCTGCAAATAATTCGGCAAACTTGTTTATATAAGCTTCTTTGGGAAGGCCAAATCCATGCGCCATAACAATAGCCGGACATTTGCTGTTTTTGTGAGGAATGTATTGCAATGCACAGATTTTTAAACCATCACTTAAATAATTTACTTTCGTTAGACTGTAATTTTTCATATTTCTCCTTTCATCGTTTTAAATTAAAAGGACAAATGTAGTATTCAGGTGTAAAGCCGGATTGTTCAATAAGTTCTATTGATTGTCCATTTAGTCCATATTGAATTTTCTGAAGGCTGCAGGGGTGATGTTATAGTTTTTCTTAAAAGCTTTGTTGAAGTGAGAAACACTTTCGAAGCCACAGTTAAAAGCAATATCTGATATGTATTTGTCTGAATTGAGAAGTTGAAATCGGGCACAATCCAGTTTTTTTTGAAGTATCCATTTGGCTGGCGTGTTTTTAAATAAGAGCATGAAATCCCGTTTGAATTTGGAAACACTTCTATTTGATAATCTTGCTAATTGCTCTACCGTATGGTTTTCTTTGAAGGTTTTTTCCATCAATAGTTTCAGATCATTGTAATTGTCCGATAGCGTGTTGAAAAAAACTTTTGCCTGTACTGATCTTTCGGTAAGTAAAATAACCAATTCGTTTATTTTTAGCTCCATTAAAGCAGGGTTGTTTTCATTTTCATTGATGTAGGAAAGATAATGCAATATGTAGTCATCAATCATTTTATCCCTGTTGAGGATCACAAAGGGCATTTGTGGATGTTTCCCCAGCAAACTATCCTTGGGATATTTAATAAAAGTGTTCTTAAAATAAATGACCAATGCTTCGAATTCTCCGTTTTTAGGAATGTATTCGGTCATTTCATGAATGCCTTTTTTCAATAACAATAATTGATGCTGATCGACTTCGATCGTATTGTTGTTTTGGATGATAAGCTTTTTGCCTTTCAGAATAAAAACGAATGCATTTTCCTGCATTAAAATTGATTGTTTTGTTGAAATAGTATTCGTTTTCCATTTAGCGAACAATAGATTTTCGTTCTTTAAAATTTTTTCTTTTGGAAAGGTTTTCATTTTGCTAAAAGTAATTTTTTAGGGAAGATATTGATTCACTGCAAGGGCAAATTAAAAGCGATTCCGAAGTTATGAAAAGCAAATAGATTAGCAAAAAATACCCGCGTAATGTTTACTCTCAGAAAAGAATGAGTAAGCCGTTGTGCTGAGGAAGGAGCTTATTTTTTTGTTGCAATCCCGAAAGGAGAGAAGGGGTAACAGCATGCTCAGCAAATTTGTAAGGGTGAAAGGATACAAAGTTTCGGGTCAGAAAGATCAGGTTAATCAATTATTTACATCGGTGGATAGAGCTTCGAGAGTTGCGTTGCGTGAAAATTAATAATTTTGTCCTTATCGTCCTCTTCATTTATAGGAGCCAGCAAATTTTTGAATGTCGGGGTGCTGTGCTGTTTTGTTTGACAACCTTTGTCAGCACCTCCGTGAGATAAAGCATATTCTCCATTTTCAAACCTAATGCAAGCTTACAACCCGCTTTATTTTCCATTCATTATTTTTGTTTTCCCACACAATTAAAAATCGTCCAACTTTTGAAGGTGTCCCAATTGGTTCTTGATTATTATGAAATTTTTGCAAACCTATTTCAATTGCTCCAAAGTCTTTAATAGGATAAACTTCTATGCTTCCTTTAACTAGTTCTCTTGTTACTTTTCCACAAATATTTTTTTGAGTTGCAGAAATTATGTCTTGTTTTGATGTCATTACTCCTCCTTGGTCGTGATAAAATTCAATATTTTCTGAAAAGAAAGTACCATACTTGTCAAGTTTCAAATTGCAGGTATTATAAGCCTCAAAAAATATACTGTCTAATTTAACTATAGTGTCGTATAGCTGTTGGTTGTCTGGCTTATAATTTTTTGTCAAACGATACATTGTGTTTTTTGTTGTACTACAACTTGCCAATAGAGTGATAAGTGTTAACAGCGGTATAACTATAGTCTTAAAGTATTTCATTATTTTTTATGTTTGTTATAGTTTTATTTTGTTTCGATATCAATTATTTTTTGTCCGTTTTTACCTAAATAATGAGTTAAGAGTTTTTCATAAATTTTATAGCCATCATCCACATTCGTAAAAATTAAAAGACCTTGTTTTGTTTTAGGGAAGATAAACACAATAGTTTGAACACCTTTATCAGCACCTCCGTGAGACAAAGCATATTCTCCATTTCCTAAATCATAAATTTCAAAACCCAAACCAAAATGCTTACCGTTTTTGGTTTCGACTTGATTTGCAGTCATATCGTCAAAAACTTTTTGGGTCAATCCTTCGCGATTCATTACACTGGTCAAAAACTTTCCATAATCTTCAATGGTTGTCAATAAATTGTCTGCACCATTTGCAGTTTTATTTATTTCTGTTTCATAAGCAATTCCTTTATTGTTATAACCTGTTGCAAATCTTAAACTGTCTGTTTTATTGTCCCAAAAATATTTGGTGTCGGTCATTTGTAAAGGGGTAAAAATTAATTCGCTTGCTAATTGGTTAAGTGATTTATGGAATTTTGCTTCTAAGGCTTTTCTCAAATATTCAAAACCTTCTCCTGAATATTGGTATTTCGCTCCAGGTGTAAATTCAAAATGTAATTTCCCGTCCTTGTTATTTCCACGCCAATTGGTAAAACCTGTTTGGTGGCTTAAAATATGTCTGGTAGTAAGTAATTTGCTATTTGGGTCTTTTGAAACATCTGGGTCTGTCCAGTATATATGAATCGGTTCATCTAAATTCCACTTGCCTAAACTCACTAATTTTAAAGTAACCATTGCAGTTATAGGTTTGGTCAGTGATGCCACATTAAATATAGTATTGTACGGTGCAGCTGTTCCTTTTTTGAGTTCTCCAAACACTCTTACCTGTTGAAGTTTTCCGTTTTTAATTACGCCAATCCCCAGGGTAGGAACTTTGTTTTCTGCTAAGCATTTTTCTATTTCTTCGTCATTATCAAAAATTGATTTTGAAGAAGAAAGATGTTTAACTTGATGTTCGTAACTCAACGATTTTGTGAGTTTCCATTCGCCATTTTCTATAAGCCAAACGTGAGTAAACTTGGCCGAACTCCCAAATTGCTCAGGTTTATTTAGTTGCTTTTCAAAGAACTGATGCACTCCTTCTTGAATTGCGCCATAAAGATTTCCTTTGTTGTAAAGAGCATAAATTTCAGTGCTTTTGGGCAAGAGTTCTCTTCTTGCCTGATAGTTGGATGGATTTCCACACAATCCATTTTGTAAATCATTGAGAAATTTCTTTTTATCTGAAATCCCGTCTTTGTCGTGGAAGAATTCAAACTTTTTACTTAGCAGGTTTTCAAACTGTGAAATGTCGCAAGTATTGAAGCCTGCATTAAAAAGTAAACTATCCTTTGAGAGGATGATTTTGTATAGGTCTGAATTTTTAGCAACCTGTGCCTGGGGCTTTACAATGAAAGTGATCGTAAAAATGAAGCTTAATAAAATATATTTTGCCATGTCTGTTTTTTATCACAAAGATCAAAAGCAAATTTATTCTGTCGTTAAAATCTCCCCGACAATAACCTGTCAAAAACCCGACAATTTTATATCATATTGAAATGCAGGCTGTAATACAGCTTTTTTCTTTTGTCTATTTCAATTGCATTTCTAAGAACGAAATAAACATTTGAAAGAATCAAAAGTATCATAAGTATTAAAGTAAAGTTATGTCCGGACTTTGTGAAAATACCTAACATAAATACAATGGGGGCTATGATTGTCCACATTATTTGTAATGAAATAATTTGTTTTGTTATGGGGTTCTTCAATTTCATTGCAAACATTAATATAAGCGGAATAAGAATATTTAAAGGAGGAAGAATTATGAATGGCAAGGAAGAAAGGTTGATAAACTTTATGGATGAGTAATTTAATAAATTGTCTTCTTCTTTTGGTGTTGTTTTTTCGTTGCTGTCTTCATTATTTTCAATTTCGGGTTGTTTGCTTCGCAATTCTTTTTCCTGGACGCCTAATGCTTCTCCCAAAACTCGAAGCGTGTATCCTTTTGGATCTGTTCCTGCTTCAATCCTCTGAATTGTCCTTACTGAAATACCAGATTTCTTCGACAATTCTTCTTGAGTCAGATTTTGTTGTTCTCTTATGCTTTTAAGTTTGGACATTCTGTTGTTTTAAAAACGTTTCGCAGGTATTGTGGTTTTCTTTCCGTTCAATTGTAATTTTTTCTATTAGTAAGCTGTCAAGTGAAATTTAAACTTCTCTTTCGTCCGTTTTTTTAATCATTTTTAGAGTGAAGCCTCCAAGAATTAGTATGATGAGAGCCATAACCGCCCACAGCCAATTTTCATTGGCAAAAAGGGGGTCCGATTTAGGTGATTCTGATTTTCTAATTGTTTCTTCATCACCAAGGGCAAGTGTTGTAATCGATTTAGGGATGTTGTCTGAAAATCGGGAGATGTCATAATTTGGTTTGCGGGTATTGTTATTTCCATAATAAAGGAAATATTTGGCAGGTTTCGAAAACCGAACCAGTAACTCATAAATGGAGCCTCCTATTTCAATATTGCTAATGCTAAGCGCTTCATTGTCCGAATTTTTGATGATGATTTTTACATGCTGAGCAATGGTATTGCTGAATTTGAACTCATTTTTTTCGATGGAGTTGAGCGTGCCCGAAGCAAGGGTTTGATAGTTGTATTTCCATCCCTGTTCGGTTTTGGTACTATCCGTTACATACTGAATGTGAACCGGCCTGTAATAATCAAACGATTCGCGAATGTTGATTTTAAGATCATTTATCACAACAGGAGAACCCAAATCGATATCAAGCTCTGTCTGTTTGCGCTTTTTATTCTCAATGGTGTTGATTTTCTTTATTTTGTAATTGCGGGATTTTCCTTTTACAATCTCTGTAAGAGATAATGCTGCACTTTCCAGCTTAGGCTTTTCCCCGCTTTTGATTCCTATTCTGTAAAAAGCATAATTGGCATTGGGAAAATTAAGTTTCGAAAACTGATAATTGGTGTGTGCATTGTTAATGGAGAGTATTCTGTAATCCTCGACAAGAGTATACCAATTTTGTTGATCCTGACTTCCTTCAAGACTTGTTTTCCAGTCGAAATTCTCTTGTTCAAAATTCAACTGAATTTGATTTATTGAATTTGAGGTGGGAACTTTAAAGGTGAAGTAATAGCCGTTTTTATCCCTCGATTGATTCAATAATTTAAAGTCAACATTTACATTTTTTATTTGATCTTCGGTGGAATGTATAATGTAGGGTGCTTCAAGCGTGTCATTTTGCTCAGAGATGCCAATAATTCTAATATCGTTCAGGTTTGGGGAAAGCTTCGCTAGAATTTCATTCGGTAGTTCCAGTTTGTGCCATTGATCATTTGTACCAATAATTTCTCTTTTGAAGTTGAAATTATTCTGCTGGCCAAAGGAATTGGTAAATGCAAAAAGCAATAGTATGAAACAGGCCTTATTTTTCATGAGAGTAAGTTTAATAGTATATTTATGCGAAACCAGCTAAAATAAATTGTGTTCTTTGTTTTAGATTTCTTCCTCAGTCATATTGCTCTTGTATTTGTTGTACAGGAACGAAATAATCAAAAGAAGTATTCCCAATAAAACAAATGCGATGGTTTTTGCGATTGTACTCAATTGCGAGATGTCGTAAAAGAAGAGTTTTACCAATGTAAGTGCAAACAATCCGATAGCACCAATTCGCAAATGTTTCTTGTTTTTCCAGATGCCGTAAGCAATCAGGAGTAATGAATAGGAACCCCAAAGTATGCTTAATCCAAGTTTATAGGATTGAGTTGACCCGCTTATGTCCATCCAATTCAGCAACTCGCTGCTAAATATCCATAGAATGGAGGTACTAAGTAGGTATTCGAATGCTATTCTGTACCTTTTTGTATTAAATTCTTCTTTTACATGAAGAAATATACTTGCCAGTGCAATCGCAGCGAAGGCTAATGAGATGTATCTGATAATGATATTGAATGTTCCCCGGTGGTAATATTCCGACAAACTTTGAGTAAGATAACTTTCTCTTAATTCACTTAGGGAGTACAATCCTTGGGTTAAAAATACGACCAAAGTTATCGTTGTTAATCCAATACCGGCATAAGCTAAATTTTTGTTTTTGAATTTCCGGATATTCGCAAAAGAAAGAATTGAAAAAAACAGTAAGGAATAATTGATGATCCAGATTGTTTTAAATTCTTTTAAATCGTAGTTGTTATAGTAGCTGGCATATTCCTCTCCGGTTGCCTGAATGCTTAATGCCGACTCCTTAATTAGTTGATTCCAGTAATTGCCAATTTCCAATCGGATTGAATAGTAAAGCGTAAATACGAGAATAACAGGAATGGCATAGGATAATAGTTTTGTGACCTTTAGCCATGAGCCTAATAAAGTAAGATATTTGATATTGCTGTTCAATCTGTTGATGAGTCCAAAAGAAAAAATGAATAGTAATGAACTTAAAAAATTAACATTAAGAAATAGAGTGATTTTGGTTTCAGGATCATCCACAAGGTAGGTGTTATACATGGTGGTCCAATCCTGCAAAATACTACAGAAAGCAAGTACCATTAAAGGGTAAGACATTGCTTCGTAAATGGAAACTTTTTTAGTTCGGCCAATCCAAAAGAGCAGAGCGGCTTCACTGACCCATAATAAAGTTACCCAATTTCCGTCTAGTTGAATAGGAAATGCGATGGTGATAAATATGAGAACTAAACCTGATATCAAATAGAAAACATTTTTGTCGGCAAGCTTTTGTTTGTAGATAATTACACTGACAATACTGTGAATAACAGCATTGATAAGGGTGAATAATCCTAATAAATGTTGTCCTGTTTCGTGAAGGGATAATATAGAATATCCCAGGCCAAAAAAGATAAGGGAGTTGGATACGATAAGCAGAGAATTGCCTGTGTTGAATTTCTCTTTTCGAACCAATTTGTAAGCAAGGAACAGCAAGTAAAAGATCGTGAAGAATACGATTAGAAAGCTGCTTCCCAGTACAAAGTGTTCGCTGGTTTCGTATTTTCCCAGGAACCAGGAATAGAAAATCAACCAGGTAAGCACGAAAGAAGAATAATGCAATGCCTTCCAGTATTTCTTGAATGCAATAAAAAGAATGCCAATGTTAATAATGGTCATGTAGGTAAAAAGTACAGCCACTTTTCCTGAGTCGTCACTTAGCAGGAAGGGAACTGCGTATGCTCCCACCAAACCGATATGAGCAATTACCTGCTTGTTGTAATTGATCGCAGCAACAACAGTGAATACGGTGAAAATCAGCATCAGAATAAAAGCAAATGCCTGCGGAAACAGATCGTACAGACTGTAGGCCATATAGGTAATGAAATATAGAATTGCTATGGCACCACTCACCAGAACGGCGCTGTAATTTTTATATTTCGCTTTTAGTTTTATTCCAAAACCCAACAGACCAATTCCCGTTAAATAAGCCAGGATTATTCTGGTTAAAGGGCTGATAAGATCATTGTCGATGGAGTACTTGGCACCTATCGCCACACCAATAATGGTAATGGCAATCCCAATTTTATTGATCAGATTTTCACCAATAAATTTCTCAAGATCGGATTTCGATTTTGGAGGTTGATTGGTTACAGGAGGAGTTACAATTGTTTTTGCAGTTTCAATTTTGAGTTTCTCCTGCGCTGCTGGAGATGCTATGTTTTTCAGATTATCAAGAAGATTTTCATTCAAAATCTGCGTCTCTTCTTTATCTGCAAGAGGTTTGGTTTCGCTGTTCTTCAGACGAATTATTTCATGTCGTAATTCACTAATCTCATTCGACAGAGTCTCTTGTTTTTTATGAAGCTTTTCTTGTATCTCGAAAAGCTGATTTATTTTGTCTTTATTGTCTGACATATGATCTGCTTACTAAGTATTGCAAATATAATTCCTTGTTGAATTGTAAATATCCAAAATTGGAAATCTTTAGTTTGCCTGATTAAGGAATTGTTTACTTTAGCTCGTGAATTTATGAAAAGCATTCTACATAAACAAAATGTATGTTTTAATGCTGCTGTCGCACCAACCCAACATTTGATCAAATAATATTATGACGAATTGTATTGTGAATTTACAATACAAAGGAATGGAATGTGAGATTCTTTGAGTTAGCTATTCCAAATCTCCCAGTTTCTCTCGGCCTGTAAGTGAAGCATCTTTAAACCATTATGAGTTTTAGCTCCTTTTTCTGCTCCTTTTTTCATGAAAAGAGTTTCGGCAGGATTGTAAACAACATCGTACAGAAAATGATCCTTTGTAAGGTATTCGTATGGGATATCCGGACAGGTATCATCTTTGGGGAAAGTTCCCAACGGAGTACAATTCACAATCAAATGGTAATTGCTGATAACCTTAGAGGAAAGCATCTCGTAGCTGATGCATTTGTCAGAAGCAGTTCTGGATACAAATTGGTATTCAATCTCCATTTCTTCAAATGCTGTGGCTACAGCTTTTGAAACCCCGCCAGTTCCTAATATTAATGCTTTTGGTTTCGCTCCGTCCAAAAAAACACGCAGCGATTCAGTAAATCCGTGTATATCGGTGTTGTAACCAACTAATTTAAATTGTTCATTTTCACGGATAATTTGTACGGAATTTACAGCACCAATTCTTTCTGCCAAAGGATCAATGTCATCGAGGAATTGGATTACATCCTGTTTGTAAGGAATGGTAACACAGAATCCTTTTAAGTCGGGATGTTGCTCCAATATAGTAGGGAAATCCTGAATATTGGAAAGTTCGAAATTTAAAAAAGAAGCATCTATGTTTTCTTCCGTAAATTTATCCGTAAAGTATTTTTTTGAAAAAGAATGTCCCAAAGGGAAACCAAGAATTCCGAATGTATTCATTTTATTCTGTTTTAGATTCCGGAGAAAATTTTTCCATCATCCAAATTAATAGAAATCCGGCAATGGCCAAAAGAATTGCAAATATCAATTGTGAATCCTGCCCAAGAATATTAGTGAAAGTATTTGGCAGTATATTTTCCTGCAGCAATGGTTTTTCAACTCCGTGCCGGTCAATAAAGGTTGAGATTGTGTTTTTCCAGGGCCAAACTTTATTTAAAGATCCGATCATGAATCCGGAAAGCAGACCGATAGTCATGTTGTGGTATTTTTTTAGCAGCCAGCTTAGCAGGTTTGAGAAACTTAAGAGACCTATCACAGCTCCCGCACCAACCACTGCAACAACATCCAGTTTAAAAGAACTGATGGCATTTAGGATGTATTCATATTTGCCCAAAAGGAGCAATATGAAGGCGCCTGATATTCCAGGTAAAATCATCGCACAAATTGCTAATGCTCCCGAAAGAAAGAGAAACCAGTAGGAGGTAGGGGTTTCTGCCGGGGTAACAACAGTTACCATATAGGCAATTCCGATACCAATAAGCATTGCTATAATAGTGCGTAGTTTCCACTGCGTTATTTTACGGGCAATAACAATTGCAGATGCAACAATCAACCCAAAGAAGAAAGACCAGATTAAAATAGGCTGTTCGGCGAGAAAATACTTAATCAGCTTAGCCAATGACAAAAAGCTTAGGAAAATTCCGAAGATCAATGCCAATAGAAAGTTTCCGTTAACTGCCTGCCAGAATTCTTTGAATTTGAATTGAAAGAGAAGTTTTACCGCATTTCCGTTAATGGATTTTATGCTGTTAATTAATTCCTCGTAAATACCGGTAATAAATGCGATTGTGCCACCGGAAACTCCTGGTACAACATCTGCTGCTCCCATTCCCATTCCTTTAAAGGCAATAAGAAGGTAGTCTTTCATTTTTCTGGGCATAGTATAATTTTGTTGCGCTTACTTTACTGGTTTCAAATGCAATTATTGGTTTGCTTTGATTAGTTTGGTGAAGATTTTATTTTTTTTCAATTCAGGAAACTGAATAAAGATGTCATTAATGTTTTCAGAATCGATATCGATCGCTTGTCTGATATAATGTTCCGAAGACTTGATGTCTCCCGTAATTGCATAGTAAGCAGCTAAATTACTTAGTAATTGAGGACAGTTTGGAGTCTGAACAAGACTTTCCAACAACACATCAATAGCGGTTTCTTCATTTTCATTTTGATGATAATATTCAGCGAGAGTTATTGGATAAGTGGTATCGTAAGGATCCAGATCAATAGCCTCTCTGAATGCCTGAACTGCTTTTTGAGGTGAATTGGCTCTGGCGTAAGCCGATCCCAAGGCAAACCAATAGTCTGAATTTGTATCATCCAGATTTTTAGCTTTTTCAAGATAAACCAAACACTCATCAATTTTATCCTGATACATGAGAATTAATCCCATTCCAAACCAGGGATCCGCTAAATTCTCATCCGTTTTAATGGCTGTTTCGTAATTGATTAAGGCTTGTTCGTATTCGTCCATTTTCTCAAAACATTCGCCAATATAGGAATAGGTTGAAGCGTGATCATCATCAAACTCCAGATATTCGGTGTAGCATTTTATCGCTTTTTCGAAAAGTCCCTGATTAGCCAGAGCATTGGCTTTGTTAAAATAGGCTTTACTATGTTGATCATTTACCGCCAGTGTGAATTCGTAGGCTTCAACAGCTTTCGGGAAATTCCCCATGCGGTTAAAAATGATTCCCAGATTGTACCAGGCGTTGTCGGAGAATGGGTTTAGCTCTAAAAATTGCTCATAAGCCATGATACTTTGATCATCCTCCCCAATTTTCTCATAACAATAACCCAATTCAAAAAGAACTTCCGAATCTTCTTCGTCTAATTCCAGTGCTTCTTCCAGATATTCTACCGCAAGGCTGAATTGACTCAATTGCTCGAAAGCAAGTGCAATTCTGAAAAGTAAATCTTCACGATTCTCGTAACTGACCTGCAGAGCTTTATCGAATTGTTTTTTTGCAAGCTCAGGTTTTCCTATGTGGTTATATATGTTCCCTTTAAGTAGAAGAATCTCCTTGTTCGAAGATTCAATACCCTGTATATCCTTTAAAATGGAAAGTGCTTCGAGATGCTGTTCCCGATCAACTAAAATCTGAGCTTTTTTAATTTGGAGAGAAATAGCACCGGGGTGCTGTTTATTAGCAATGTTAGAAACTTTAACAGCTTCCAACAGATTGCCCTTCTCAATATAGTGATCAATAATGCTTTCAAATTCATGAACATCGAAGTAGTAAAGCGTCTCAGCTTTAATCATTTCTTCGAACCGGCCTACCAAAGTAAGCGCATCATCATCAAGATAGTTTTCTGTATTCTCTATCATCTATCAAATTAAAATGATTATTGCACTGCAAAAATAGGATTAATTTTAAAATATTCAAGATGTAAGATATTAACAAAAGTTAATCCTTATTTCTGTTTTTACGGGGTTTTGCCCAAAACAAACGGCCTCTTGCAAGGAGGCCGTTGTTAATTATAAATTGCGGTGTTCAATTCTAAGTAAATCAAATACTGTTTTCACAGGATTAAAAGTGGCAATTGGAACCTCTACAAATACAGAATTCCAATCAGACATGGCACCATTCCACAAACCTGGTAATTCCATTGCTTTCAGATCACTGCCATTGTGTGATTTTTGAGAGATAAAACCGGTTTGCTTATCAACAAACAAAGGAAGATCAAATTTATTTCCTTTATAGTCTTTAATACCGCAAATCAAATCTACCGGATTAAAGTGCGTAGAACGTTCAAAAATATTTGTTTGTCGAACGTCTTGTTTGTCAATTTGCGATCCTTCAACAATTTGAAGAGATACAGATCCATCCGAATTTCTTGACCAAAATGGTCCTCCACCAGGTTCACCTTCGTTCTTAACCATACCGCAGACACGAATAGGACGGTTGAATTTGGAAAACAGGTATTTCTTCAGTTTTTCAGGATCTTCAATTTTAAGACTTGCAGGCGCTTTTGTGCAAAGTTTATCTTCTAAAAAGGCAAGCATTTCGTCAAGAGTATTTTGCGAAATGTCTTTGTCTTCTTCCAAAATTTTTAAATAGTCAAAAATAAATGACTGGCGTTCCAACAGAATGCCTGCTAAAACCTTCTTGAATTTGTAAGTAATCTCCTTTAAACGATCAGGAACAACATTATCAATATTTTTAATGAAAACAATATCAGCATTCAGCTCATTTAAATTCTCAATTAAAGCACCATGTCCACCCGGACGGAATAGTATTGTACCATCTTCGTTTCGGAAAGGTTCGTTGTTTGTATCAACAGCAATGGTGTCGGTAGAGGATTTCTGAACAGAGTAAGCAACATTTAGTTTGCCGTTATATTTTTCTTCAAAAGTTTCCTTGGTTTTGTCTAAACGATCCTCAAATAGTTCTTTGTGATCTTCTGATACGGTAAGATGAATTTGAGCATCTCCTTTGGAGTTTTTAGCATAATTTAGCGCCTCAACCAAATGTTCCTCAAAAGCTGTTCTGGAAAAATGTTTGTACCTGTGGAATTTCAGCAGTCCCTTAGGAAGACTGGCATAATTAAGCCCTTTTTTTGTTAGGAGCATGGCCAGGATTTGTTTGAATTGATTTTTATCAATCATCTTTTCCAAATCCATATTGTTTTCCGAAACAATATTTCGAAGATCCCCATAGAAAGCAAAATCTTCAATTCTGTCAAAGAAGTTAAACATGGTTTCCGGTCCTTTGTTACAAAGGAATTTTAGGTATTCGTCTTCCGTGTCCTGATAGGTGTTCAAAAAATCGTACAGCGATTTAAACATTCTTGTTGCTGCGCCCGAAGCAGGAACAAATTTTAGCAATGAAAGGCTTTTGGCGTGTGCCGTAAATACTTCTTGATAAATATCCTGTTCATTATCACAAATTTGCATTATTCCGTCATCAATTGTGGCAGGCTTCTTCAATTTCATTTTAGGAAAACCAGTTTTGAAGTTGCTTATCTGTTCTTCAATGGTCTTAATATCAATGGCTTTGGCCTTGAATTGAGATTGGTCTTGTTTTGAAAACATGTTTAAAGTTTTAATAAAGTGTCAAAGGCAATATAAAGAATACTTTCAATAAATGAAACGCTCATTCTATTAAATAAAGAAAATACTTATGCAATGCTTTGCAGTTTTGCATGTAAAAATACAAATATAGTAGGAGATTTACTGTTTCAATATTATAGTAATATTTGTAAAAAACCTATACCGCTGCATTTTAACTTTGTCTTCTGTTTGATTTTAAGCCTGCAGCTTATCTTGATGAATTCCAATTAATGTCAATCAATTTACTGGAATCAATTTCTTTTGTATTTTTACGATAAATTAGAACAGGTATGACAGATAAGCAATTTCAGTGGGGAAACAATAAGAGATATAATGATTTTCCAAGTTCATTTAAAAGACGGTTTTCGGAACGAATTCAAAAAATATCAATCGATGCTGGTTTTACTTGTCCCAACCGCGATGGGAGCAAAGGCGTAGGTGGTTGTACATATTGCAATAACAATAGTTTTAATCCAGCTTACTGCAGTCCTAAAAAAACAGTTACAGAGCAGATTTTACTGGGAATAGACTTCTTCAATACCAAATATAAAGCTCAGTATTATCTGGCTTATTTTCAGGCTTATTCAAATACTTATGGATCACTTGATCATTTAAAGCAAATTTACGGGGAGGCTTTGTCTCACGGGAAAGTAGTTGGTTTGGTAATTGGTACCCGACCCGACTGTGTTTCCGATTCTCTTTTAGATTATCTGGAAGAATTGGCAAAAGATTATTATATCAGTATTGAGTATGGTGTCGAATCATTGAATGACCGTGCTTTGGAAGCTATAAATCGTGGGCATTCCTATCAGGAAGCGGAAAAAACAATAATGAGAACTTCGGGGCGTGGAATTCATATTGGAGCCCATTTGGTGAACGGCCTTCCGTTCGATACACCGCAAATGATGATTGAGCATGCTGTGAAATTATCAAACCTGCCAATTGATACGCTTAAAATGCATCAGCTGCAAATTCTCAATCATACAATAATGGCCAAAGAATATGAGGTGGAACCTGAGAAGTTCTACTTGTTTGAAATGGAAGAGTATTTGGATTTTATTGTCGATGTGATTGAGAGAATCAATCCAAGGGTAAGTTTGGAACGGTTCATAAATCAGGCACCAAAAGGATGGTTGATCGCTCCGAAATGGGGAGTCAAAAATTTCGAATTCGTAGATAAACTGGACAAGAGATTGGTGGAAAGAGATTCTTGGCAGGGAAAATTATTTAAAGAGATTGAATAATCAACCAATAATTTCCTTGAGTACGTGAGTCGCTTTCTTGAAACCTAATTTTTCGGCTTGTTTAATGTCTGCAATAGCTGCTTCTTTGTTGCCGTTTTTCAAATTAGCAATTCCCCGGGCGAAGTAGGCCCGTTCCAATTTTCCGTCAATTTTTATTGCTTTGTCGTAATATTTTATTGCCTTGGGGTATTGTTCCAGGCAATCTAGTGCAACTGCTTTGTTGTAGTAAACACCCGAAGAGTTTAGTCCGTACTTTATTGCTAGACTATAGTCAGTTACTGCTCCGGCGTAATCTTTAATGTAGTATTTGCAAATGCCACGAAAATGTAATGCCTGAATGTTTCTGGGATTTATGGTGAGTAGATGAGTGTAGTCTTTAATAGCGTCCTTATATTTCTTTTGATTTTCAAAGAGAATTGCTCTGTTTAAATAGGCCTCTTCATCGAATTTTTGTTTCGAGATTACAAAATTCAAATCATTAATTGCTTCTCTGTTCTTATTAAGAAAAGAGTAACATATTGCTCTGTTGTAATAGGCTGGAAGGTAGTTTTTATCGCCTTTAACAATTGTGGAAAATTCTTTAATTGCTTCGGCGTATTTCTGTTTTCCTATTAATTCAATGGCATTCTCATTAGCTCTGTCTTTCCTGTTTTTGTTGCATCCGAAGACAATAAAAACGAGAATGATCAGTATGACAACTGCAGTAGTTCGTAGGTAAAATTTAGTCATGCAAAGTAGTTAGAGTTGGTTTTTCCAATATACGCAAATAAATAGAAGAGGTTTTCAAACCTCTTCATATTTGTTATGAATATCTGTTAATAGTTGCTTAACTATTTGAAAAGTTTGGTCAGCATATCTTTTTTGCCCATTTTTATTAATTCAGTTTTTATAGCTTCCCGATACTCTTTTTTATACCAGAATAGAAATTTCCGCTGCGATAACTTCTCCTTTTCACTTTTTGCCGTAAATACTTTCTTTAAAGTATAAGGGTGATAGCCGGAGTAGTAGATTACTGTAGCAACCGTCATTGGTGTTGGTGTGAAATCCTGAACTTGTTCCAGCTTAAAATCAAGTTCTTTTGTTTTCACAGCAAGGTCGGCCATATCGGTTGGTTGACTTCCCGGGTGACTTGAAATGAAGTATGGAATTAATTGTTGGTTCAAACCTTCTTTTTTATTGATGTCGTCGAATAAAGCCTTCAGTTTGTAAAATAAATTAAAGGATGGTTTTCTCATCATATTCAAAACGTCATCGGAAGTATGCTCCGGAGCAACTTTTAATCTTCCCGACACATGATTTTTAATCAATTCGGTAGCATATTCCCGGTTCGATTTATTTATTTTATCATCTTTAGTCTGATGTAGAATAAGGTCATAACGAATACCGCTGCCAACGAACGATTTCTTAACTCCTGGAACTTGATCAACCTTTTTGTAAATGTCAAGCATTGCCTGATGATTTGTGTTCAGATTTGGACAAACATCCGGGTGAATGCACGAAGGTCTTCTGCAGGTTTTGCAAATAGATTCGAAAATCCCCTTCATTTGGTACATATTGGCAGAAGGGCCTCCTAAATCTGAAAGATAACCTTTAAAATCGGGCATCTTTGTAATGTTTTCAACCTCTTTCAATATCGATTTTTCAGATCGGTTGGCAATAAATTTTCCCTGATGGGCAGATATGGTACAGAATGAACAGCCTCCAAAACATCCTCTGTGCATGTTTACCGAGAATTTAATCATATCAAAAGCAGGAATCTTTTTGTCTTTGTATCGCGGATGCGGCAATCGGGTATAGGGAAGGTCGTAAACTTCATCCATTTCCTTTTCGTTCATCACCGGGTACGGAGGATTCACAACAATGGTCTGATCTTTATAGTCTTGAGTGAGTTTCTTTGCCATCATTGCATTCGATTCCATCTCAATGTACCGAAAGTTACTTGCGAATTTTTTCTTGTCGTTCAGGCAATCTTCATGTGAATAGAGTTTCTGATCCTGCCATGTTTTTTTTGTAGGATAAGCTTCATCTTGGGCAACAAGAAAAGACGTTTGTGGAATATTAGTCAAAGAATAAAATGGTACTCCTTTTTTTGTTAGGCGAACAATTTCTTTTAATGGTTTTTCGCCCATTCCATAAACCAATAAATCGGCATTGCTTTCGCAAAGGATGCTTGGTTTCAGTTCATTATCCCAATAATCGTAATGAGTTACTCTCCTTAATGAAGCTTCAATTCCTCCAATTAGTATGGGGGTGTCAGGGTATAGTTTTTTCAGAATCTGAGAATAAACTATTGTGGGACGATCAGGCCTTTGGCCGTGTCTGCCGTCGGGAGTATACGCATCATCATGCCGTAATCTTCTGTTGGCAGTATAATGATTAACCATCGAATCCATATTACCTGCGGTTACACCGAAGAATAATTTAGGCTGTCCCAGTTTTTTAAAGTCGCGCAAATCATCACGCCAGTTTGGTTGTGGTACAATGGCAACTTTCAAGCCTTCGTTTTCCAGAACTCTTCCTATCACAGAAGCTCCAAACGAAGGATGATCAATATAGGCATCACCGCTGAATAGAATTACATCCAATTCTTCCCAACCTCTTTCTTTTACTTCCTTAGCCGATGTAGGAAGCCATTTATCTATGTGTAATTTGTTGCTCTCAGTCATATGTTTTAAATTATTGCAAAGATAGTATTATTTATAAAGATTTTAAAGAAGGATTATCATCCCAATAAATAATAAATTTTCAACGGATAATAAAAAGCTTCTTTTGTTGTTTGATTAAAGCCGGACAATTGATGCATATTGAGAAAGGATTTTGTGATATTGGTGTCTTGAAGTATCTTTGCCTTACTAAAATCGGACAAATGAATTATTTTTCATATCACACTCATACGACCTTTTGCGATGGTAAAAACACGGCGGAAGAGTTTGTTGAAAGAGCTATAGATCTTGGGTTGAGTGCAGTTGGTTTCTCTTCTCATGCACCATTGGTGCAAAATGAACCATGGAGTATGCCATTGCAAAGCTTAAAGGAGTATTCAGCTGAAGCGGAGAGGTTGAAGCTAAAGTACCGGTCTAAAATACAAATTTACCTGTCTCTGGAGATTGACTATATTCCTGAAGTGACAAAATCTTTTAAGGAGTTGAAAAAAGAGGCTGGGTTAGATTATACAATCGGTTCGGTCCATTTGGTGAAGGCTAAATCTGATTCGGAATATTGGTTTCTCGATGGACCGGATACAAATTATATTCATGGTATTGAGGTTTTGTTTGACGGGGATGTGCAAAAAGCAGTTACTGCCTATTACAATCAGGTAATTGAAATGATTGAAACTCAAAAACCGGATATTGTTGGGCATGTAGATAAGGTGAAAATGAACAATAAAGGCCGTTTTTTTTCTGAAAATGAAAAATGGTATATTGATTTACTGGATGAGACAATTAAAGTGATTAAGAATTCCGGTACTATTGTTGAAGTCAATACCAGAGGGATTTACAAGAAAAAGTCTGATTCATTTTTTCCCGGTTTGTATTTTTTGAGAGAATGTAAAAAATATGCGGTACCTGTTACAATCAGTACCGATGCTCATCATGTGGATGAATTAGTTTCAGGATTCGATATAGCCGTGAGTCTGCTCAAAGATATTGGGTTTGAGTCGGTTTGTGTTTTTGATAATGGGGGCTGGTTCGATCAAACTTTGTAATTAACAGTAATTGTTAAGTTTTTTAATTGAATATTGGACTGGAGTATTGATAAATAATACTATTTTTATCCGGTTGAAAAGGTCTGATACTTTTGGTTTGGTTAGTGGGGTTGAATAATCTGGGCTTTTTCGAAAATAGGAATGACTTTGAAACAAAAAACATAGATAAATACTGATTCATGATACAGTCTTAATACAGATGTTAATTGATTTAGTTTGTCACTCCCGATATTTGTCGGGACAACCTTTTTAGAACGTATTGACATATGAAGTTGGTTGATCCAAAAGATTTATTAAAGGCAAATGAGAGCCTTAGCTGGTTTGGTGGGGAAAGTTTTGCCAAATTGTTGATGTATATTCTTCGATTGAATAAATTGAATGATTTGTATTCTGCAAATTGTGGCAAGGATGGCATTGATTTTATTGATGCGTTACTAGACGATTTAGGGATTAAATTCGAATTTGACGAGGAAGAATTAAAGCGTATTCCCAAAGAAGGTCCGTTTATTACAATATCAAATCATCCGTTTGGAGGAATTGACGGCTTAATTCTGATTAAGCTGATTTGTATGGTGCGCCCTGAGTTTAAGGCAATGGCTAATTTCTTACTGAAAAAGATTGAGCCCATAAAAGATTATTTTTTGGGTGTAAATCCTTTTGAGGAAAGAAAGGGGGTAGCTTCCAGTACAGGAGGCATTAAAGAAGGACTTCGTCATCTAAGCGGTGGTTTTCCCTTGGGAATATTTCCAGCGGGAGAGGTTTCGTCTTATCAGTCCCACACAAATAATATTACCGATAAGCAATGGCAGCCATCTATTCTTAAGTTTATTAAGAAAGCTGATGTACCTGTTGTGCCTATTTATTTTCAGGGAAGCAATAGTTTGATATTCCATTTACTGGGAATGATTCATCCTACACTTAGGACAGTGAAATTGCCATCAGAATTATTAAATAAAAAGAATAAAACGGTTCGGATCCGTATTGGAAATCCAATTTCGGTAAAAGATCAGAAAGGCTTCACAGATATCAATCAGTATGGTCGGTTTTTGCGCGCAAAGACTTATATGCTGGGAACTCCAATTGAAGTAAAAAAGTTTTATCAATTCAAGCGCAAGGAAAAAATTGCAAAGGTTGAGGATATTGTACCTTCTGTAAGCCCGGAGATTATTCAAAGTGAGGTGGAAAGTCTTCCTCAGGAATATTTGCTGTTTAAAAGCAGTAATTTTACTGTGTATTGTGCACCTTCTTCTAAGTTGCCTCATGTGTTGACCGAACTTGGTCGGTTAAGGGAAATTACCTTTCGGGAAGTTGGTGAAGGAACAAATCTGGGGATTGATGTTGATGAGTATGATTTGTATTATCATCAGCTTTTTATTTGGGATGAGGAACTGAAAAAGATAGTAGGTGCCTATCGTGTTGGCAAGGGAAATGAAATTCTTTCGGAGTACGGATTGAAAGGCTTTTATTTGCAGAGCCTGTTCCGTATGAGCAAAAAATTCCAGCCTGTTCTTCATGAATCATTGGAGTTGGGGCGTTCATTTATTGTGAAGGAATATCAAAAAAAGCCAATGCCTCTCTTTTTGCTTTGGAAAGGGATTCTGTATTTCTTGCTTAAGAATCCTCAGTCGCGTTATTTGATAGGACCTGTGAGTATCAGCAATAAGTATTCTGATTTGTCGAAAGATTTGATCATTAAATTTATTATGCGGAATTATTTCAATTACGATTTAGGACAGTACATTAAATCAAGAAAGAAATTCAAGGTCAAAATAAAAGATCTGGATGTGGATATTTTATTGGAAATGGCTAAGAATGATATCAATAAACTAGATAAGTTAATTGGCGATTTTGAGATAACTAATGATAAGTTGCCGGTGCTTCTTAAGAAATACATTTCTCTGAATGCGAGGATTGTGGGGTTTAATATAGACCCAAATTTTAATGATTGTCTGGATGGTTTAATCGTAGTTGATTTGTTTGATGTGCCAATTAAAGTGATTGAATCATTGTCGAAGGAATTCAATGATGACACCATTATGAAAAGATTTTCATCGGAAGATGTCAGATTTTAGCATATATTTTACCACCTTTGCAAGCAATTTTGTTAACTGAAAAAGATTTAGTAGTTGGATTTTCAATATTTATTTAAAGGAATAGTTGTGGGGTTAATGGTTTCGATACCATTAGGTCCGATAGGGGTGTTAATTATTCAAAAAACCATTCAGAAAGGTCGCTTGGCCGGTTTTATTTCGGGTCTGGGTGCTGCTGTTGCAGATATGTTTTATGCTACAGTTGCCGCTTTTGGTTTGGGAATGGTGCTTAGTTTTATTAAAACACAGGAATTCTACCTGCAGTTAATCGGTAGTATTTTTCTGGTGTATGTAGGGTTGCGAATCTTCCTTACAAATCCTATAAAGCAGATTAGAGGGGCAAAGAAAACGGGTAAAAAGGGAATGCTGGGTGACTTCGTTTCTATATTTTTTCTTACTGCATCGAACCCGATTGCAGTTTTTGTTTTTGTTGCAGTTTTTGCCGGAGCATCTATCTTTGGAAGCAATCCGACTTTGAGAATTGAATTGTTCTTGATTTTAGGTGTGCTGTTGGGAGGAGCTTTATGGTGGTATACCTTGTCGACCATTATTAATATATTCCGCAAGAAATTCAGATTAAAACAATTATTTTGGATCAATAAAATTTCGGGAATTGTAATTGCAGCATTAGGATTTCTTGCTTTTCTGGCCTGTTTCGAGCCAATCAAATCCTTTATTCATACTTAAAATTGCTCAAGGCGATATCAGGATATAAAAAAAAGACGCATTTGCGTCTTTTTTTATTTAGTTCTTTTTTAATCCACAGGTAAAGAGGCTGCAAAAAATATTTTCCCTTTCAATACTATACCCGCTAAAGCCACGTGGCAATTTAATTCTGAGATCATTATTACAATAAGTTTTTGTATTCCAGACTTTTCGATCTTTCGGATTTTCCAGACTTTTTATCGTATTGTAACCATGGTTGCTCCCCATCCATATTCTTTAAACGAGGCATCTTGAGAATAGTGTTTTCTGTATTTTCTTTTGAGTTCATTGTGAACATGCTGCTTTAATGTGCCATTGCCGATACCATGAATAAATACAATTTTTTTGCCTTTCTCATATTGGTTCTGACGCAATACCTCATGAAATTTATTAAGTTGAAATTCAAGGATGTCGGCATTTGATAATCCTGTTACAGAGTCAATTAATGCATTAATGTGTAAGTCAACTTCGATTAAATTATCATCAGAATTATTGTTTTTTGGTGTCGGTTTTACTTTTTCTGAATCTTCTTTTTCACGAATTGCCTGTTGGAAATCTTTATTGCTTAATTCTTCTATTTTTTGCTCCAGATTTTCACCTGTAAGTTTGTAAAGTATAACGCCCTGATGAAAGTATGCAGTATCCTTATAGCTTGAAGATTTGTGGAATTTTACAGCCTGAATTTTGAGCGTACGATCCAAAGGTCTTTTAGGTGAGCATTTTCCTTGCTGATAAAAAATGATTTGAAAATGACAGCAGGTCAATTCGTTCAGGTCTTTCATTTCGTATTCTGATAAAAGAATTTTTGATTTGGGATCAAGAGTTCCTGCAGTTATTCCTTCCAGTCCATTTCCTTTTTCATCACAGAAAGTGTACAAAAGAATTTGATTGGTATCGTTAATTAAAAATAGTTCCAACGGGCTTTCCGATTGGGTGGCCGATTCCTTGGGAGCAAAAGCAACGTAAACTTCCTCTTTTTCAACAAATAGTGCTTGTTTTGTTGATGGTAATGAGGAACCTGAACTTGAAGAATTACTTTGTTTGGATTGAGGGGAAGTTCCTGTGTTTACCGATTCAATCACAACCAAATTGGTTTTCAGACTTGGAATCTCAAATTCATCCTCGTCATTTAAAACCATAACAGTTTTAGCATCAATTATTCGGGTCACAATACCACCACCAATTTCATTTAAAAACCGGACTTTATCTCCTATATTTATTTGCATCGGATTATCTAATTTGGGTTGGCTGTTTTGGCATTCGTTTCTACTTCAAAAATCTAAAACAGTCAACAGGTTTTCTATTCCCGACAAAGTTAGCTATTTTTGCCGATCAAAAGGCAAAGCCCTTTCTTTATTAGGAATAAAGCTTGATTAATTAAGAAATAGATGGATTGTAATATCAATATAAATAGTTTGGATGCCAAGCAAATTCAAATTTCAGATTTCACCTACGATCTTCCCGATCAAAGAATTGCCAAACACCCTTTAGCGAACAGGGATTTGTCAAAATTACTGATTTACAAGAACGGATTGATTTCGGAATCTGTATTTGAGAATTTACCTTCGGAGATTGCCTCTGGAACTACGATGGTGTTTAATAATACCAAAGTGATTCAGGCACGATTGATATTTCATAAGGAAACAGGAGCACGAATTGAAATATTCTGCCTGGAACCTTTGAAGCCGGCTGATTACAACCTGGCTTTCCAGGCTTGTGGTTCTTCATCCTGGAAATGTATCGTAGGAAATGCACGAAAATGGAAGTCCGGGATGTTAAAAATGCCTTTCTATGTTGATGATAAGGAGTATTTCCTGAAAGCAGAGAAGCAGGAGGCATTGGAAGGAGCTCAGGAAATCTTTTTTTCCTGGAATCATCCGGACCTGAGTTTTAGTGAGGTATTGGAACAAACTGGTAAAATTCCAATTCCCCCCTATTTAAATCGTGACACGGAAGCAACAGATTTGCTTCGTTACCAAACCGTTTATTCAAAATACGAAGGCTCGGTGGCTGCGCCAACAGCAGGACTGCATTTTACTGAGGATGTGTTTTCACGCTTGGAAGGAAAAAAAATAAATCGGGAAGAATTGACACTGCATGTTGGAGCTGGAACGTTTAAGCCTGTGAAATCGGAGCAGATAGGCGATCATGAAATGCACACAGAACATATTCAGGTTACCCTTGAGAGTCTTCAGAATATCATAAAGCTTAGCGGACAAATTATTGCGGTGGGCACAACATCTGTGCGAAGTTTGGAGAGTTTGTATTGGATGGGTGTTAAAATTCTGACCCAAAAGGAAAATCCTCATTTGCTGAAACAGTGGGAGGCTTATCAGTTACCGGCTAATTACAGCAGGCAGGAATCGTATCAGGCAATTTGCAGCTATATGCAGGAGAATGGTTTGACTTTATTTAATGTCGCAACTCAGATTATTATCGCTCCGGGATATAAATTTAAAGTTATTTCGGGTTTGGTGACAAACTTTCACCAGCCGCAAAGTACGTTGCTTCTTTTAATTTCGGCACTCGTTGGTGATAATTGGAGGGACATATATCAGTACGCGCTGGATAATGATTTTCGTTTCCTAAGTTATGGAGACAGCTCCTTACTGATGAGAGGATAGAAGAGTCCTAAAAGTCTTGAAAGTCTTGAAAGTCGAAAAGTCAAAGAGTTTCGAAAGGTCAAAAGTGAAAAGATCAACAAAAGTAAGGTTGATAAAGTGATTGCTCATTTTATCGGAGCCTGAAGGGCTCAAATATGAATAGCCCGGGGTAAAGGAGCGAAGCGAATGTCACCTTAGGATAAGAATTCGACATTACAAATTGGCGCAGGTGAAAATGTTTTCTTGAAACAGGATTTTATTTCTGCGCCACAAGATGTAAGGTAAAAAGAAGCATAGGTATTGAATTACCACTTGGCTTTAGGAGAAAAAGTGTCTCGGAAAGTCTGGAAAAGTCAAAAAGTCCAAAGGTCGAAGAGTCAAAAAGTAATAGGTAATCCGGACAGATTTTGATTTTCAGATGATTTCTGTCGTGTTTTTGAATCTATGCATTGCCAACTTCTTTATCTGTTGTGTAGAAGTCTGGAAGAGTCGAAAAGTCCAAATGTCCAAATGTCAAAGGTGAAATAATCAAAGAGTCTTGAAAAGTTAAGTTTTTATAAATCACTGTTTGTTATTGTCCTTAAAACCCTTAATTTTAGTTTATGTTCATTCTAAATCCATTCGAATATGATTTATAAGATAAAACTGCTTGTTTTATTCCTAATGCTTCCTGCTGCACTTTTCAGTCAAAGTAAATTTGAGAAAAAAGGAGATAAAGCACTTCTGAAAGGAGATTATCCGGAGGCTATTATTCAATTCAAGAATATAAAGAATAAAAATGCTGAAGTCAACCGTAAGATTGCAGAGTGCTATTTTGTTTTGGGCAAGTACGATCAATCAGAGAATTTTTATAACAGTATTCAGGAAAAAGAGAAGAATTCTGCAGATTTACTTCACCTTTCTCAAATAAACCTTGCTAATGATAATTTTACCGCAGCTGTTCTGCTGGCAGAAAGAGCCGGTGAATTGGGTGCGGATCCAAATGAAGTTCAAATACGCTTGGATGCTGTTCGTAAATACACCGAGGTGCGAAAGGCAAATCAAGATTTGAAAATCACTAAGATTAAAGTTCAGCCCCAGGGAAAGTGCTTAGGTATCTTCCTATTGCCCGAAGGAATTGTTTACTCAGAAGCTGGTGCCGGAAAAATAAAATCGGATAAAAATTACAAATTGTTTCTTGCTGCAGATGAAAATTCAGAGTATAATGAAACCAAATCTTTTGCCGGCAAACTGGAACCTAAAACAGATATTGGAGCCATTTGTATTTCTCCTGATGGAAATACACTTTATTACACGCGTTGGTACATTCGGAAGGGAAAACAACAAATGGAGATTGCGATTGCTGAAAAGAAAAACGGGGAATGGCGTTCTAAGGAAAGTCTGGCATTTTGCAGTCGAAAGTATTCCTGCTGCTATCCTTTTTTATCCCCCGATGGGAAAACAATGTATTTTTCTTCAGATATGGAGGGGGGATATGGAGGGATGGATCTGTATGTTAGTAAGCAGGAGAACGGGAAGTGGACGGAACCTCAAAATTTAGGAAAATCAATTAATACAGCACAAAACGAGATTTATCCACGGGTGCTGTCGAACAATCAGTTGTGGTTCTCGTCCGATGGACACGCAGGTTATGGAAAATTGGATTTGTTTTTTACTTCCAGGAATGAGGATGGTAGCTGGGGGCCGGTTATAAATCCGGGAGAACCGTATAATTCTGCATTTTCAGAGTATTCAATTCAGGATATCCCTGAGACAGGAATGCAGATATTTGTATCAGACCGGGAAGATAGAGGTTTGAGGGACCGGATCTATGAATTGAGAAAAGAGGACAAAAAACGTGTTCAGATCTTTGTGAAAGATGCGCATTCCAATGATATTATTAAAAACGTGAAATTTTCAGTTCTGAAAGCTCTGGAAAATAAAGTGATTGTTGCAGATGAAGGGATGATTGAGGGAGAAACTTCTTTTGAAATACCGGAATCTGAACTGGATGGAGGAATATTATACGAAATTACTGTTCAAAAATCAGGATATATGGATCGGGTGATTGAATATTACCCATCTTCTCAAAAAATGAATATTGAAGTAAGTTTGGACAGAATCAGCGAAAAACCTAAGTTTTCTTTTGTGTCGGAACTCAAGCCAATGGCTTATCCTAAGAAGAAGATTACATTTAGAAACATCTATTTCGAGAAGAATGAGGATGATTTTAGTGATGAAGCTAAAAAAATATTGGATCGTTTGTATCGGTTTTGGAAAGAATTTCCGGAATTGGGAATTAAGATAAACGGCCATTCAGACTCGAAAGGGTTGGAACAAATGAATTTGGATATCTCCCTTCAGAAAGCTGAAAAAGCAAAAGAATATTTGGTAAAAAAGGGTGTGGATGTATCAGAGATAGAGGTTGGAGCATGGGGCGAGGAGTTTATTTTGAATGGGTGTTTTGATGATTCGGGATGTTCTGAAAATGAGAATCATGAGAATCGAAGGATAGAATTAATTTTTGTATTGTAAATCAATTGTTATTCGTCTTGGGAAGTTGCTCTTTAGACACAAATATTCGCTTTCCAAGGCAATAGTTTAATTATAAACATAAGTACTCCTCTGTTCTTCGAACATCTCCTCTTAAAATGGGAGAATCGTTCACAAACAGAATCTTCCCTTCTTGAGGGTACCGTAACGCAGTGAAGATTATGAACGCAATTTGAAATAATATTGTGAACAAGGTGCCGATCCCGACACGGCGGGAAAAGGGTGTTAATTCTTAATATTATCCTTTTTACAGATCTTGTTGCTCTTGATTTTTTCAACCAACAAGATGTGTATAAAGAATTGCTTGGGAAGAGGGATTGTCTTTTGTAATATTTATTTTCATTAATTAATGATTTTATTTAGTGATAATTTAACGCAATTATGAGGTTTTTGGCTTATAAAAAAGCTAAAGGATAAATTTTTAAACAGTTTCTTGTATTTACTACTGTTAATTTTTGTTATTTTTAAGAACTAATCTGACACTCTATTCTGCTATCTGTTATGAGGAATATCTACTTTTTAATCTGTTTTTTCTTGATCGCCGGGACAATTGGTTCCTTTTCTCCTTTTTTCGATATTAACTTTGCCGGTTCTACTGCTGGAGGCTCAACCTATGGTGTAGAAATTGCAAAGTTTAAATATCCGGTGTATACCGATTATTTCGAAGAATTGAATGATGTTGTTGAGTTGAGTGGAAAAGATGGAGAGTATCATTATTTATCCGGTCTTAGCAATTCTAAGAGTGAAGCAGAGACTCGGGTGGAGGAAATAAAGTCCTTTGGATATGCTGATGCTAAGGTTTTGGATTTAAATGAGGAGTTCACATCGGAGCAGATTTCAGCAGTTCTTACGAATGGAAAGGGTGGTCAGGATAAAACTCAGACGCAGAAAATCACCAGTCAAACCGCTAAAAAGAATCAGGATGCTGAAACTGCAATTGGTAAACTGACTAATATTGGTAATGATTACTACTACACCATTCTTCTTCAGAAAAGCAAAAATAGTCTAAATGCAGAAAGTTTTTCTCCTTTCAACTCAGTGAAAGTACTGGAGGCGGATGGAATGTTTCAATATGTGTTGGGGCGATTTGAGGATGTGGGTGATGCTAAGAAATATTTGCAGGAAAAAGTGCTGGCAGGTTTTCCTCATGCAAGTGTTGCCGTTATTAATAAAGGAGAGTTGGCGGCAGTTAGAGTAGAGGCAGAAAGGAAAAACGATGTGAAAATGGCTTCGAATCAGGCAGGATCCTATAATATGGGGCGAAAAATGAGAGGAAAAGAATATGTTGCCTACTATTATGAGTTGGGACATTTAAAGATATCTGAAAAGCCGCTTTATGTTATTGAAATAGGAGACTATAACGATAAAAAGCTTGCAAATGAGGCGGTTCAAAAATTAAAAGACCTTGGTTTTTCTCAGGCAAAAATTAAAACTCCATCAGGTTTAAAGTCAGCAGCTGTTCAGGAAAGTCTTTCTGCAGATGCTCATTTTACCATTCAGATATTTGCAAGTAAATCTGAAATGAACCTTAAGCGGATAACGATTAAAGATCTTACCCGGACATTCGATCCGCAGGACGAGTTGTATCGTTATTTTTACGGGAATTACGACAATTATTGGGTCTGTCGCAGGGAATTGCGCGAAATTCGAAAAAAAGGATACGGCGATGCGTTTATTGTAAAGTTGTAGTGGCAAGGAAGAAGTAACAAGGAATGAGTGACAAGTGTTGGGCAGCAAGGAAAAAAAATAGAAAGAAAGAAGATGGAGAATAATTTACAAAAACGTCTTTTTAAGTTTTCAATTGATATAATTAAAGAAGTCCGAAATCTTCCAAATTCAAAAGAATATCAGGTAATATCCTACCAAATTCTTAAATCTGCAACTTCTGTCGGGGCAAATTATGAAGAAGCTCAAGGGGCTGTCTCAAAAGCTGACTTTGCCAATAAAGTGGCTATCTCTCTGAAAGAAATCCGTGAAACCAATTATTGGATCCGGATTATTATTGCCATTGATAATCAAAAAATGAATTGGGCTGTTTTGGAAAAAGAATCTAATCAGTTAATTAAAATACTGGGCGCCATTTATAACAAGACTGCGAAGAAAAAATGATAAATCCTTAAAACCTGCCCCTTGATTTTCCTTACCCCTTATTCCTTGTTTCCTGAAACCTATCACTTGTTTTTTTTCCTTGAAGCTTGTCCCTTGTTTCTTATTCCTTGAAACTTGTTACTTTCTCCTTGTATCCTTTCTCCTTTCTCCTTATCTTCGCGCCGGCAAACCGTTCTATCGCTGCTTTGTAAAAAGGAGAGGAAAGTCCGGGCAACATAGAGTAACATACTTCCTAACGGGAAGAAGGTCGAAAGACTTTAGTAGTAGAACAGAAAAGAACCGCCTTCGGGTAAGGGTGAAAAGGTGAGGTAAGAGCTCACCAGCACTGATGGTGACATTGGTGGCTGTGTACCTTATGTGTTGCAAGATCAAGTACACCGGCGTATGTAGGCTGACTCGGCTGATGTTCGGGGGGTGGATTGCTCGAGACATTTGGTGACAAATGTTCTAGATAAATGATAGAAATTCTTTTCGGAGAATACAGGACCCGGCTTACAGGTTTGCCTTTTTTAAAATACAAATGACTGACTCATGATTGAGTTGGTCATTTTTTTTTGTGTGTGATATAGTGAAAGTTTGGAAAAGTCTGGAAGGGTCTTGAAAAGGCGAAAGGTCGAAAGGTCAAAAAAAGTCAATTGCAGTTTTATGGTTTTAATTGCTACATGGCTTTAGTCCATGGTTTGTGAAGATATATTGCCAACTGCTTTAACTGTTGTGAGAAAAGATCTGTTGCAGCAATTCTCCCATTTTAAGGGGAGATCCCGACAGGGTGAGGGGTGTGGAATCGAAAGTCTGGAAAGGTCTTGAAAAGTCGAAATGTCAACAGCTTTAGCTGTTTAACAGGAAGGCCTTTTATTTGTGTTCTTATCTTATAAAAAAAAACGCCTTCTTTTTCATGAAGGCGTTTTTGTAGTGGAGTATTTTATGTCGTTTGTAATATTTCTTCTTTTTTATTTTTTCTTTTTAATAAGTAAGATGGAAGCCAGGAGAAAAAGGCTCCCATAATAATCATCAGAGAAAGCAGAAATGCATTATTAGTCCAGTTTAAGAGAAAAGCAGTTGCAATAAAAAGAGCATTGATTGCCATAATTCTAACACTGGCGGCTACATGTTTGTATCCCAAACTAATCATTCTGTGATGAACATGATTCTTATCTGGCTGAAACGGAGATTTCTTATTTTTAATGCGAATCAGCATAACGCGAATTGTATCAAATAATGGGACTGCCAATATACCTATTGATACAGCAGGGGCAGCTTTAACCGCATAAGTAAAATCGTGAGTAATGTTAAGCTCATTAAAGCGGATCACTAATATGGAGATCAACAGGCCTAAAATCATAGAGCCGGTGTCGCCCATAAATATTTTGTTCTTCTTTCCAAAAACATTAAACCTGAAAAAGGCAATTAGTGCTCCCAGCAAGCTGGCTGCCAGAATTGCATATTCATAGTTCTTTGTAAGTAAAAACCAAAGTCCCAAAACTAAGGTGCACAAACCGCTTACTCCTGATGCCAGACCATCTATGCCATCAATTAAATTAAACCCATTGGTGACCACAATAATAACAAATACAGAGAACAAAACACTTGAAAAGTAATTTAATTCATGGATCCCGAAGATGCCATGAAAATTAGTAAATCGAATATCGCCCATTCCAATAACGATGAGGGCGGCAAAAATTTGTCCAACAAGTTTCTTTTTAGGTGAGATGTCCATTAAGTCATCTTTGATACCTAAGCCAAACATGATTATGGTAGCAGCAACGATATATTTTAGTTCGTGCAGCATGAAGCCGTTGCTGAATATCAGGACAGATAAAACAAAGCCTAGAAATATTGCAATTCCTCCAAGTGAAGGGATTACAGTTGTGTGAGAAGACCTGTGATTGGGTTCGTCGTAAAGTTTCTTGGCGCGCGCAAGGTTTATTACTGAAGGTATGACTCGGTAACAAACGATAAGCGAAAACAAGAAGCTTGCAATGATGTAGAAGTAGTGTGTAAAAGGGTACATAAAATATTTTGTTTATTTATAGAGTTGACTGTTATAGTATGTTTTGCAAAAATAGAATAAATAGATTTATTATAGGCCTGTCAAACCTGCCAAGTTTTATAAATTCATCAGGTTTTAGTAATTGACCGAATCTGCAGTTGTTTACCCTACGCAAAAATACGGAATTATTTTTGATGAATATAATTTTTGTTCCTTTTTTGGCTTTTTTTTCTCTTTTATGTCCCCAAAAGATTGTTTAATCACCAACTTGAATTTATTAATCCTTATTTCTATTCTTGTGGAATCGATTGAAACAGTCTGTTTTTACTGCGGATATATTTGTGTAACAATCATCTTTTCAGTCTGGTATGGTGATGTATTGTTAAGTGACATTTTTCTAAAAAGAGAGTGCTGAATAATACCTTTCGTAATTTGGCACATTTGACAGATGGTAGAAAGATCAAAAAGTACTACTATTGCATTCAAATTGATGTACCTGTTGAATATGTTTGTTACAAATAGGAAGGAAATGCTTCAAAAATTAGGGAATTGTGGATTCGTTCCTTATTTTTGTGCTGCGAAAAAAAATCTTTCGTCTTATTGAAATAGGGTTTTGTCACAACAAAACGGATATAGAGGATAGGAATAAAGGTACATACTATATAAATGTTATTGAAATTATGATTTGGTCGGTAAAAAAAATGTTTCTGGTTTGTTTGTTTGCGGTTTTATTCATCGGGACAGCAAACGCTCAAAACACAAATATCAATCCAGCGAGTGTAAATGTGGAAGCCTTGAGTGATGCTCAGATTGAAAAGCTGATTTCCGAAATGGAAAAAAACGGCATGAGTCTGGAAGAGGCAATGGCACTGGCACGGGCCAGAGGAGCTTCTCAAGTGCAGATTGATCAAATGGTGAAAAAAATCAACGAGTACAAAAGTGGAAAGAGAAATGTAAAAGCTCCGGCAGATGATTCTCAGGAGACTATGGTGCCGGAGGTGAAGCTTTCGGAAAAAGCAGCGTTTAAAGCCACAGAAAAAAACAAAGAGATTTTTGGGTTTCAGTTTTTCAACTCAAAAAATTTAAGTTTCGAGCCGGCAATAGATGTGCCTGTGTCAGAATCTTACTCATTGGGAATAGGAGATGAAGTTAATATATCTGTTTATGGTGCTTCTCAGCAAAATTATCAGTTAACAGTTCAAAAAAACGGAGCCATAACCATTCCTGATTTAGGGCCGGTTCACGTGTATGGCATTTCGTTTGCCAAAGCGCAGGCGAAAATTAAAAGCAGATTGCTTTCGATTTACAACGGCATGGGTGGCGACCGGCCAAATACCTTTGCTGATGTAAGTATGGGAAGCTTAAAAGGGATTAAAGTGAATGTGATTGGGGAGGTGAATTTGCCGGGCACCTATTCTTTGCCGGCAACGGCTTCGGTTTTTAATGCCTTATACCTTGCAGGGGGACCCAATGAAAATGGATCTTTCCGAAGTATCGACGTGCAGCGCGATGGTAAATTGGTGTGCAGTATAGATGTTTACGCTTATTTAATCGATGGAAAAACCCAAAACAACATACAGTTGCGCGATCAGGATGTGGTTTTGGTGCGTCCTTACGCAAAAAGAGTGAAAGTAGCAGGAGAATTTAAACGGACCGGATTGTTTGAGGCTCAAAAAGAGGAAACAGTAGCTGATCTGCTGCGTTTTGCAGGTGGCTTTACAGATAAAGCCTATACTCATCGTTTGGAATTGTATCGAAACAATTCCAGAACTCTTAGTTTTAAAGGCGTTTCAGCAGATCAATACGATCAGGTTCAACTGATGAACGGTGACTCATTGGTGGCAGGAATGCTCACCGAACGTTTCGAAAACCGGGTAAGTATAGATGGCGCGGTGTACCGTCCGGGCAATTATGAATTGACAGAAGGTCTGCAGTTGTCCCAATTGATTAAAAAAGCGGAAGGACTCAAAGAAGAAGCGTTTATGGAACGGGCAGTCATTACAAGAAAGCTGGAGGACATGAGCTTGAAAGCCATTTCCTTTTCGGTTCGTGATGTTGTGAATGGAAAGATAGATTTTGAGCTTCAGAAAGAAGACCGGATTCAGATTTCATCCATATTTGATATGCGCGAAGCCAGAACGGTTGAAATTGTTGGGGAAGTTCAGTTCGAAGGAACTTATGCCTGGGCAGAAAATTTACGCATAGGAGATCTGATTTTTCAGGCAGGAGGTTTCAAAGAGGATGCTGAGGTGGCAGGATTGGAAGTGAGCCGCGTGTTGGATTACAAGGAGACCAGTGAATTGACAAAATCACTGCTGCATACCTTTCAGTTTTCACTGGACCGAAATCTGAAATTGAATCAGGAAGATGAAGCCTTTTTATTAAAACCTTTCGATAAAGTGTATGTGCGTCGCGCTCCGGGGTTTCGTCCTCAGGGAGCTGCCAACATTCAGGGAGAAGTTAAATATTCCGGGGATTACGGAATTACTCATAAGAACGAAAAAATATCGGATATCATCAGAAGAGCAGGAGGGATCACTTCAGAGGCTTATGTGAAAGGGGCTTCTTTGCGCCGGAGAATAGAATTGAGTGAGGCTGAATATCAGGCCAAAGTAGCCATTGCAGCTCAGGATACCACCATGACCGAAGCGGATATTGAAAAGGTAGCTTATCAGATTGTAGGAATTGATCTACAAGCCATTTTAGGTCATCCTGGTGGTGTGGAAGATTTGCAGGTAAAAGCTGGAGATCAGATTTTAGTTCCTTCCAAATTAGAGACGGTAATGGTATCCGGTTCTGTATTGAGTCCGGTGGCTCATACTTTTACAAAGAAGAAAAAATTGAAAGATTACGTGTACAGCAGCGGTGGTTTTGCCGAACGGGCCAAAAAAGGGAAAGTATATGTTCTGTATGCCAATGGAACCACTCAGGCAACAAAAGGAGGATTGTTTGGCCGTCGTTTTCCGAAGGTAGAACCAGGTTGCGAGATTATTGTGCCTGAAAAACCAGAGGTAGACAAAGCCGGACAGGCAAGCAAATGGTTGGCCATAGCATCTACTTTTGCAACATTAATTACCGCCATTGCGGTGGCAACAAGGTAGGCGTAAAGTGGTCAATCGTCAATTGGGAATAGTCAATAGTTAATGAAGAATTAACCAATGACTAGCCAACGAATCAACCAGTTAATCAGAGACAAATGACCAGTTAACCAGTGAAGAATCAACGAATGACAAACAATATGAATCAGGAAAAAGACATACGATGGAGACAGCGTTTTCAGAATTTTGAAAAAGCGTATACCGTGCTGGATAAAACCATGAAGATTATTTCTCCTTCCGAAATTGAAATTATGGCTGTTATTCAGGCGTTCGAATTGAGTTTTGAATTGGCATGGAAGGTGATGAAAGATTATTTGGAGTCGGAGGGCTTTGATCCCAAATCTCCCCGTGAAACAATAAAGCATGCTTTTCAGGTAAAACTGGTAGAGGATGGTCATGTTTGGATGGATGCCTTAAAAGATAGAAATTTAACTGTACATACATACGATGAAGCCTTTGCAAAGGAGATGGGACTAAAAATAAAAAACAATTATTATCCGGCTATTAAATGTTTGTATGTGAAAATGAAAGAGTGGCTGTAGGAAGTTGGGAAAGGGAATAGTCAATGGTAAGAAGAGAGGTCAATGGTCAGCAGAGAATTGTCAATGGTTTATAAAAAGGTCAATAGTCAGTTGGGAATAGTCAATGACGAATCAACCAATTAACTGGTGACGAATGACGATTTAACCAATGACCAATTAGCCGGTAACAAAAAAGAATATGTACGGACTAACACAACAGGATATGATATGGATTAAAGAAGCAATAAAGAAATTGCCGGAAATTCAGGAAGCGATTTTGTTTGGTTCCCGTGCCATGGGAAATTATAAAATAGCTTCTGATGTGGATCTATGTATAAAAGGAAGTAAGATAAACAGTCAAATCGTTTTATCTTTGCGGGAATTGCTGGAGGAAGAGTATTCATTGCCCTATTTTTTTGATGTAGTTCATTATGAGCAAATCACAAATGAAGAACTGAGAAGGCACATTGATGAAAAGGGAAAGAGGTTGTAAATAGTCAATGGTCAGTGGTGAAGCAATCTCTTAATTATGAATTGCACGAATTTAAACTAATTACGCTAATGGTTGACTGTTACATAAGGATAAGTGTTATGCGATTGTTGGGGCTTGTATGGTTTAACTTCAGATTACGCGAATTGACGAAGTCATCTGGAACTGTTGTAAGTCACCCTGTCCCGATGGTTATCGGGATGTTGAGGGATCTCTTGATAAGAGGTACGAAGCAGTTGGGAACAGATCCTTCACTGCGTTCCTCCGTTCAGGATGACCAAAAGAAGGAGCGTTGTCATCCCGAGCTTGTCGAGGGATCTTTAAAAAGCAGAATGTTGAGATGAAAATATATTACGTCTGCATATTGACAAACAAAAACAAAACTGTTTTATATGTAGGTGTTACGAATAATTTACAAAGACGATTAAGTGAGCATGTGAGTCATGTAGACCACATAAACGCTTTTACAAAACGTTATAATTGTCATCATTTGATTTATTTTGAAGAGCACGATGATGTGAATTTGGCGATTGAGAGAGAAAAGAAATTAAAAGGATGGCGACGAGAGAAAAAGAATAATTTAATTTTGGAATTCAATCCGGAATGGAAGTTTTTAGAGAGTGAGTTCTTTGTTTGAACAGATCCTTACAGTTGAACGTCATCCCGAGCTTGCCGAGGGATCTCATACAAAAGGAGCCAGACAAAGATGGGCAGATCCTTCACTACGTTCCTCAGTTCAGGATGACTTTCAGTTGAACTGTCATCCCGAGCTCGTCGAGGGATCTTAACCGTAGAGGGACAGATTCTTCACTGCGTTCAGAATGACAATAAGGGGTGGTAGTCATCCCGAGCTTGTCGAAGGATCTCAACCGTAAAGGAGTGTCATCCCGAGCTTGCCGAGGGATCTAAAAAAAGATGAAGTAAAAAAGAAAAAATAGATAATGAACACAATACAGGAACCCAATCAAACAGAAACGACTCGTGTTGACCATGAGGACGAAATAGACTTAATCGCTCTCGCCAAGACCCTCTGGGAAGGCCGTAAAACCGTAATCCGTACCACCCTGATCTTTATGGTGCTGGGTTTGTTCATCGCCATTTTCTCGGCAAAAGAATACACAGCCTCCACCACCATGGTGCCGCAATCTGCCGAAGGCGGATCAAAACTGGGGGGCAGTCTGGGCGGATTGGCCGCCATGGCAGGAATCAATCTGGGAAGCATGGGCGGAGGATCATCTATTCCACCAACATTATACCCAAAAATCATCAGCAGCATTCCCTTTCAAAAAGAATTGATGCAAACGCCTTTGAGCATCGAAGGACAAAGCGGACAGGTAACATTTGCAGACTACTATCTGGAAATCAAAAAGCCTGGTTTGTTGGGAACCATCAAAAAATACACCATCGGCCTGCCTGGTCTTATTATCAAAGCCATTAAAGGCGAACGTACAGACGCAATGCTTGTGTCTCAAAGCAATGACCAATTGTTAAGCATTACTGAAGAGGAAAAGCAACTCATCAATATACTAACAGCCCAACTATCTTTGGATGTAAACGACAAAGACGGTTACGTTTCCCTCTCTGCCCGCATGCCCGAAGCCAAAGCCGCCGCTCAACTGGCCAAAAAAGCTCAGGAACTCCTGCAGCAGGCCATTACTGATTTTAAAATACAGAAGGCCGAAGACCAGTTGGTTTTTGTTGAGGAACGTTATGCTGAAAAGGAAGCAGTTTTTAATGCGGTGCAGGATAAACTGGCCCGTTTCCGCGATCAGAACCGAAATGTGAGCACGGCAGTAGCCCAAACCCAATTGGAACGCCTGCAATCGGATTTTTCAATGGCTTCATCGGTGTACACCGAACTGGCCAAACAGTTGGAAACGCAAAAAATACAGGTGAAAGAAGATACGCCGGTATTCACCATCATCGAACCGGTAGCCATTCCCATCGAAAAATCAAAACCTAAACGTCCTATGATCTTGGTGATCTGGACTTTCCTCGGAGGTATTGTCGGTGTGGGGATGGTGTTTGGGAAGGAATTCTTTTCGGGTATAAAGGATAAGTGGAAGGAGGATGAAACTGTTTCTCAGGAATTGTCATCCCGATCCCGAGAATCGGGAGAGGGATCTCAACAATAAAGTGGACAGATCCTTCACTGCGTTCCTCCGTTCAGGATGACGGCAATGAATGAGCAGATGTCATCTCGAGCTTGCCGAGGGATCTAATGCAGGAAGGAATAGATTCTTCACTCCGTTCAGAATGACACTACTCATTGAGCAGTCATTAAAAAAAGGATTGTCATCCTGAGGAACGAAGGATCTCAAACAGTTAGTGAATTAGTAAAGGAAATATTGAACACAACATACAAGACAAACTAGAAATGACCAAAGTAAAAACAATAACAAACATCTGCTGCATAGGCGCCGGTTACGTAGGTGGTCCAACCATGGCCGTAATTGCTCAAAAATGTCCGCACATTAAGGTGACAGTAGTGGATTTAAATGAGCAGCGCATTGCAGATTGGAACGATACGGATGTAAATAAATTACCCATATACGAACCAGGATTAGCCGATGTGGTGGCAGAAGCCCGTGGCCGCAATTTGTTCTTTTCTACGGATGTGGATCAGGCCATAACTGAAGCGCAGATGATTTTTATTTCGGTGAATACCCCGACCAAAACTTATGGTGTGGGGAAAGGAATGGCCGCTGACTTAAAATACATAGAATTGTGTGCCCGTCAAATTGCCAGAGTTTCTAAAGATGATAAAATTATTGTTGAAAAATCAACCCTTCCGGTTCGTACGGCAGAAGCGTTGAGTACGATTTTAAATTCAACGGGAAATGGCGTGAATTTCGATATTTTATCGAGTCCGGAATTTTTAGCCGAGGGGACTGCCATCAGCGATTTGCATCAGCCCGACAGAATATTGATCGGGGGTGAAGAAACTGAAAAGGGGCAGGCTGCTATGGAAACTCTAGTTGCTGTTTACGAAAATTGGGTGCCTCGTGAGAATATCATCACGACGCGTGTGTGGTCTTCTGAATTGTCCAAACTAACCGCCAATGCTTTTTTGGCCCAGCGGGTTTCTTCCATAAATGCTATTTCTGCTCTTTGTGAAAAAACAGGAGCTGATGTAGATGAGATTTCTCGTGCCATTGGTGCAGATTCTCGAATAGGTTCTAAATTCCTTAAATCATCCGTTGGTTTTGGAGGCTCTTGTTTTCAAAAGGACATTCTAAATCTGGTGTACCTTTGTCGTCATTTCAATTTGCCTGAGGTAGCAGATTACTGGGAGCAGGTGATTAAAATGAACGACTATCAAAAACACCGTTTCGCAAAAAATATCATCGATAGCCTGTTCAATACGGTTTCAGGCAAAAAGATTGCCTTCTTAGGTTGGGCCTTCAAAAAAGATACCAACGATACCCGTGAATCTGCAGCCATTTATGTTGCGGACGAATTATTACAGGATCGGGCAGAAATTCATATTTACGATCCAAAGGTGACAGAGGAGCAAATCTTTGCGGATCTGAAATATTTACAAACAAATCGCATGAACTCACATTCGTGTAATTCGCCAAAATTCGCGGAATTATCTTCGGATGAAATCCGAAGTTTGGTGACTGTTCATAATGATCCTTATCAAGCCATGGCAGCTGCACATGCAACAGCGATTTTGACGGAGTGGGATGAATTCAAAAACTACGATTGGCAAAAGGTGTACAAGGAAGTGTTAAAACCTGCTTTTGTTTTTGATGGTAGGAATATTGTTGACAAGAAGCAATTGTCAGAAGCTGGATTTGAGGTATACAATATTGGTAAAGGAAAATAAAATTGTAATGAAAAAAAATATAAAAATTGCTGTAATAGGCCTTGGCTATGTGGGTCTTCCATTAGCTGTTGAATTTGCAAAAAAGTACCCCGTTGTAGGTTTTGATATTAATCAATCTCGAGTTGATGAGTTAAATAATGGAACTGATTCTACTTTAGAGATCGATGATGCAAATTTGCAAACCGTTTTGTTGACAGATCAACCTGATAAGATAGGAATGTTATTGACAACTGATAAAGATGAAATAAAAGATTGTAACTATTATATAGTTACTGTACCTACCCCAACAGATAAGAATAATCGTCCGGTATTAACTCCTCTGGTTAAAGCCTCGGAAACGGTAGGTGCTGTTTTATCTAAAGATGATATTGTTATTTATGAATCAACAGTGTATCCTGGTGCTACTGAAGAAGATTGTGTTCCTGTCCTAGAGAAGGTGTCAGGCATGAAATACAATACAGATTTCTTCGTCGGATACTCTCCTGAAAGAATAAACCCTGGCGATAAAGAACATACTGTAACTAAGATCAAAAAGGTAACATCAGGATCTACTTATGAGATTGGCTTTAAGGTTGATGAATTGTACAAATCAGTTATTGTTGCTGGTACTCATTTGGCTCCTTCTATAAAAGTTGCAGAAGCAGCTAAAGTTATTGAAAACTCACAAAGAGATATTAATATTGCTTTTGTGAATGAACTTGCTAAAATATTCAATGGTCTAGGTATTGATACCAACGATGTATTAGAGGCTGCTGCAACTAAATGGAACTTTTTACCCTTTAAGCCGGGACTGGTTGGGGGGCATTGCATAGGTGTGGATCCATACTACTTGGCACAGAAAGCTCAAGAATCAGGATACAATCCTGAAATTATTTTGGCTGGTCGCCGTATGAATGATGGAATGGGAAGTTGGGTAGCTTCTCAAATTGTGAAATTGTTAATTCAGAAGGGGCATGCAGTTCGTAATTCTAAGGTTTTAGTATTGGGTATCACATTCAAAGAAAATTGCCCTGATATTAGAAATACTAAGGCTATTGATGTGATTAATGAGTTGAAAGAATACGGTTGTAATGTTGATGTTTACGATCCATGGGCGAATACAAAAGAGGTTGAGCTTGAATATAAGCTGTCACTCGTAAATAGTTACTTGGAGCAGAAATTTGATGCTATTATCTTAGCGGTAGCACACAACGAGTTCAAAACCATTGATCTGTCCAAGTTGCGTAACGGACACGAAGCTGTAATTTACGACATTAAAGGAATTTGGAATAAAGAATTAATTGACGGGAGATTGTAAGAATATGAAAGTACTTATAACAGGAACAGCTGGTTTTATTGGATTTCACTTAGCAAAGAAATTATTAGATAGAGGTGATGAGGTCGTTGGTATAGATAATATTAATGATTATTACGATGTTAATTTAAAATATGCTAGGTTAGCAGAAACAGGAATTCCCAAAGAAGCTGAAAATTGGCACACGACTATGCAGTCGACAAAATATCCAAATTATCGTTTTGTAAGGATGAATTTGGAAGACCGTAATCAGTTGAATCAATTATTCCAAGAAGAAAAATTTGACAGGGTTTGTAATCTGGCTGCACAAGCTGGGGTGAGATATAGTTTGGAAAATCCTTATGCTTATATTGAAAGTAATATTGTAGGTTTTATAAATATATTAGAAGCTTGTCGACATCACAATATTAAACATTTAGCTTATGCGAGTTCTTCTAGTGTATATGGTAATAACACCAAAATGCCCTTAAGTACTGCTGATAGTGTAGATCACCCTATAAGTTTATATGCTGCCACAAAAAAGAGCAATGAGCTAATGGCACATACTTACTCTCATTTGTTTGGAGTTCCTACTACAGGTTTACGATTCTTTACGGTATACGGACCTTGGGGGAGACCGGATATGGCACTCTTCCTTTTTACAGAGGCTATTTCAAAAGGGGAACCTATTAAAGTTTTTAATAATGGTGATATGGTTCGTGATTTTACATATGTGAGTGATATTGTTGAAGGAATTACAAGGGTGATTGATAATCCTCCAAAACCAAGTGCTGAAGGAATTGTTGATGCCTCAAGAAGTAATACTGCGCCATACAAAGTTTTCAATATTGGAAACTCTAACCCAGTAAAACTCTTAGATTACATTAAAGCCATTGAAGACAACTTGGGGAAAGAAGCAATAAAAACATTTTACCCAATGCAGCCTGGTGATGTTCCTCGTACTGAGGCAGATGTGTCCGATTTGATATCAGACTTAGGGTATAAACCCAATACCACGGTGCAAAAAGGGATTGAAGAATTTGTTAAATGGTATAAAAATATTTATAACGTATAATTAATTGACAAGAAGGTTATAATCAAAAGTCCAAAGATTAATAAATCAATATTATACTATTGTGAAATACATTAGAAAAATAGTTAAGTATATTTTATTCTATAAAAGACATAGGGGTGTAAAGTATAGGCTGAAGAATACTACTTTAAACCATAAAACTGTTTTAGAGGGTAGTAATGCAATAGGCAATAAAAGTAATATTGTGAATTCAAGTATTGGATTTGCATCTTATATTGGGGATAATTGTTATTTACCTCATGCGAGGATTGGAAAGTATTGTTCTATAGCGTCGGATGTAAAGATTGTAATTGGAGCACATCCCACTGAACGTTTTGTTTCCACCCATCCTGCATTTTTTTCAAACAAAAAACAGGCAGGTTTTACTTTTGTTGAAGAGGGAAAATTTAAGGAGATCAATTGGGCTATCTCAACTGAAAAAATATTAGTTGATGTTGGGAATGATGTTTGGATTGGGAATGATGTTAAAATCCTTCAAGGAATCAGAATTGGTAATGGTGCCATTATCGCAACAGGAACTGTTGTTACTAAGGACATAAAGCCATATTCAATTGTTGGTGGAATACCAGGAAAGGTGATCCGAAATAGGTTTAGTCTAGAAAATGAAGAATTTTTAAATGATCTAAGATGGTGGGATTGGAAATTTGCCAAAATTGAGAAATATTCCTCTTATTTTAATGATATTGATGAGCTTAGACGGATTATTAAGAATTAATAGAATGAAGAATTTATGTTATGAGAATAATTAGATATGTGTTTGTTTTTTTTTATAATTTATTTTGTAGATCAAATGTCAAAAGCTTTAAAACTTCTATCAAATCTAGTCTAGGAGAAAATGTGAAAATTTGCGAAGATGTTGAAATTGATTCGAAAACAAGTATAGGAAAATATACATATATAGGTCAATATTCTACTATAACATCTTCACGAATTGGTAATTACTGTTCAATAGCTAGTTTTGTTAAAATTGGTCATGGAGAGCATGATTTGGATAGGGTTTCAACAAATTCAATTTTTTATAAAAATACCTATGAAGAATTAACAAAGAAAAAATGTGAAATAGGTAATGATGTTTGGATTGGAACGGATGCAATTATATTACGAGGTGTCAAAATAGGTGATGGAGCGGTTATTGGAGCGAATTCTGTAGTTAATATTGATATTCCTGAGTATTCTGTCGCTGTAGGGAGCCCTGTTCGAATATTAAAAAAACGTTTCGACGCTCAGAAAATCAACAAAATAAAAAAAACCGAATGGTGGAATTATGATTATTGTGAAGCGGCAAGTATTATAAAAGAATTGCAAAATGATTAAAAAAATACTATCCAATAAGGAGTTGTTATTAGTTAGTGCTAGCCAAATTGTTCAAATTCTAGGTACTATTTTGTTTACAAAAATATTAACTGTTTATTTAACAAAGGAGAGTTATGGATATTACTCTTTAGCAATGTCTTTGGTTGCAGTTGTTACTTTATTACCCTTTTCAGCATTTAATGAAGGTATTGGGCGATTTTTATCTATTTATAAGGAAAAAGGTTTGCTTTCTAATATGCTTAGTAATGTAGGTGTAATATATTCATTATTTTACATTCCATACATTGTTATAAGTTTAATAGCGTATTCATTTATTGATGAAAATTGGAGAAAGGTTTTAATTGTACTAAATCTTTTTGTTTTCTTTGAAATTTTAAAGAGGGCTACTAGAAAAATTGAGAATAATGATAGAAATAGAAGGTTTGTAGCTAAATCAACTTTGCTAGAATTTTTTATAAAAATATTACTAATATCTTTAGTAGCTTTTTATTCTTCGTTAAGTATAAATTTGATATTTGTAGTTTTATTTATATCTAATTTTTTAGTTGTAGCATGGAGTGTAACTGAAAGGAAGAACAATTATAGAATCAATCTAATTAATAAGAACAGTTGTCTTTCTGTATTTAATAAACTATCCTCTTTCTCTTGGCCTTTACTTGTTTGGTCAATTTTTGGTTGGTTTTTGAATATGGCAAATAGATGGTTAATTGACTTATTTTTAACTAAAGAAAATGTAGCAGAATACTCCTTGATTAGTTCTATTTCACTTTTACCTTCTACTACGATAACTGGAATATTAGGAGTCTTTTTATTGCCGATTATTTACCAAAGAGCTAATACGGATATTATGTATCCATGGATAATAATAAAAAAAACGGTTTTTTTTCAGATAGTCTTTTATCTCAGTTTAATTGTGTTTTTTATTTATTTAGGACCTTTAGTTATAACGGTATTAGCTTCTGAAAAATATATTAATTCCTCTTGGATGTTTCCTAATTTAATAATTGGTTCTGGCTTTTTTGCAATTGGTCAGGTCTTAACATATGAAATATTTGCACTTAAAGAAACAAGAAGACTATTGGTATCAACAATACTCCCGGGAATTTGGTCTGTTGTCGGAGGGTATTTTTTAATTAAGTATTATGGTGTATATGGTGCAGTTATAAACTTTGTTACGACTTATGGATTGTATTTGATATTAACATTGATAACTGTTGTTAATTATCATTTCAAAATATTGCCAAAGAAGGCCAATAAAGAGTTAACACTCGAATAAAAAGGACTATTATTACTTGTGTAATAAGAAAAATTAATATTAATGAAAATAATCACATTTAAAGGAGGGCTTGGTAATCAGATGTTTGAATATGCATTCTACCTGTATTTGAAAAGTCACACAAACGAAAATGTATATGGGTATTACAATAAAACATGGTTAAAAGGGCACAATGGTTTAGAAATACAGAATGTTTTTGATGTAGAATTACCGAAATCGACAGTGTTTGCAAATCTGATAGCTATTATCATTAGATTCATTAATCGTTTTTTTAAAAATACCCATTTCATTAGCTCTGAGAATTCATTAAAAATGGAATCAGTTTATTTTGATGGATGGTGGCAGAATAAATTGTTTTATAATGAACAAAATAACTGGATTAAATTTAAAGGTTTTGAGCTTGATGATATTAATATTGGCCACTTGAAAGGGATACAACAATCTGAATCAATAGCATTACATATTCGTCGGGGTGACTATATAACAAATCAATTTGTAAATAAATATGGTGGTGTTTGTACGAAGGAATATTATAAAGAGGCCATTCAAATTATAGGCGAAAATTTTAATAAGCCCAAATTTTACGTCTTTTCGGATGATATGGAATGGGTTAAGGCTAATTTACTTTTAGAGAATGCGGTTTATGTCTCGAATAACTCAGGTAATAAGAGTTATCTTGATATGTATTTGATGAGCCATTGTAAGGCAAATATAATTGCCAATAGTTCATTTAGTTATTGGGGAGCCTATTTGAATAGAAGTAGCTCAAAAGTAATTTATCCTAAAAAATGGTTTAACAACGAAGAAGCTGCACCAGAAATCTTCAAATCCAGCTGGATAGGAATTTAAACAATTATGAAGTCAATGAAAAAACCACTTATATCTGTCATATTACCAGTATACAATGCTGAAAATTACCTTGCGGAGTCTATAGAAAGCATCTTAAACCAAACTTTTAAGGATTTTGAACTCATTTTGATTAATGATGGAAGTACTGATGGTTCTGAAAATATAATTCTGTCATATGATGATGAAAGGATTGTGTATATTAAAAATGATATTAATCTAAGGTTAATAAAAAGTTTAAATAAAGGAATTCGTACTGCAAAAGGATATTATATATCACGAATGGATGCGGATGATATTGCTTTACCGAATTTGTTTGAAAAACAATTAGCAGTATTTAAGAGAGATAGTAATGTCGATATTATAAATATTAGGTCTTTTCTTATGTCTGAGAATGGAGCAATTTATCGTAGGAGTAATTCGACTATTACGGTAAATCATGATGTTCATAAACATATTGTTTTTCTGCAAAACTTGATATCCCATCCAGGGGTAATGGTTAAAGCAGATCTTTTAAAATTACATGAATACTGTGAAAATGAGAAAGATGTTCCATTTCAGGATGTAGATTTGTGGAATAGGTTGTTGAATCATGGGTATTATTGTTATACTATTGATGAATGTTTGCTCCTTTATAGAAATACGCCAACTGGAGTGACGAATACGCTTCGTACTGGAAGATTAGCAAAAAGGCTTAAGTATTGTCAAAATATACTGGAGACTGAATATGAATCATATTTTACTGAAAATAGTCTTAAGATTATTTTGGGTAAGTTTGATACTGCAAATAGAAGTGAGTTAATACGCTTAAATAAAAGTTTATCAAATCATTTAACCTTTATACAAGAGAATAAAGGTATTAGTAAGAATGGATTTTCGGACTTGGTTTTTTGGAAGAAGAATTTGATGTTTGTTTCCTCTTTTATGGCATTAAAACGTGCTCCTTGGACCAATAAAATTGGTGTAGTTATTTTTGTTATTTGTCATTTACCTTTGTGGTTCTCAAACAAAAAATGGAGATATAACTTAAAGGGGATCATGTTTAATCCAATTAGATATAGATAATTCAACTACAGTTGAATTGTAAGAATAAATTTATCATTTAATATTAAAATGAAATCTCAATTATTAAGATATTACTTCTTTTTTGCATTCCTATTTCTATTGCTCTTCCTTGAGGATAGAGTTTTTCTAATGGGGATATCCTTATCCAATATCTGGAAGATTGTTGTTATTGCATGTTTAATGTTGTTTATTGGTAAGAAAAAAATAAGTTTGGGAATAAGTTATTTTGATATTTCCGTTTTATTTTTGTCATTATCATTCTTAATTAATGGACATGGTTTTTTTACTATGGATGATATTGAAGAAGTAATATTGATACTGATATTTCCAGTTTCCTATAATGCATTCTATTATTTGTATAGAAATAAACCTGATAAGTTAAAATCCGACTTACTTATTTTTGCAACTTTTTTATTGTTAACAACAATACCTTTTTTATTGGGGATCCTTGAACCTGTAAGTGATTTTAATGAAAGTAGGGCAAAGTTTGTAGAAGGATATGAGCTTAACTCTAATATATTAGTTGGTTTTTTTAAGCAGCCAGCTTTGAGTTCAAAAGTTTTTGTTTTTAGTACAGTTATTGTTGGGATGTTTGGTATTTATATGGTAAAAGGTAAAGTCACCAATCGGTTATTCTTTTTAATCGTTTTAGTACTTGGTTTATATGATGTTTACCTTGCTTTCACAAGAACAGGGTGGATTATGCTGATTGCATTTATTTTTATTTTTATATTCCTAAATAAGAGTAAATCTTCATTCAAAAAAATATTCTTTATTACGTCAATAGTTTTTGCTTTAGCATTCGTTTTTAAATCTAATGTTGCTATCCAAAATAGACTACTAGGTAATAATATTAATAAAACAAGTCAAGCTGGAGATATTGATAATATTTCTTCTGGAAGAACTATATTGATGGCTCTTGCAATTAATTCGGTGCTTGAAGATAATAACATGTCATTATTTTTTGGACTAGGTAGGAAATATGCTTTAGAAAAGAATTATGGAGCATTGGCACATAATCGCTTTATTGAGATTTTTACTTTTGGTGGTCTAGTTTCTGTATTCCTATATTTATTCTACTTGTTTCAGATGTACAAGGAAATTCATAAAAGAAAATCAAAACGGGTAGCATACATCTTGTCCCTATCACTTTTTTTAATAATGCTTCTAGCGCTTTTGCCTTCTCATGGATTAGCACTTTGGGCGGATGTACTATTTGGTGGAGTTATTGCATTCAATAGGCTTGAGTTTGAAAATGAGGATGTTAGTTTGATACAACAACCAATAGTTTAATCGTTTTTGATTTATATCACTATATATTATAAGTAGCCATGCAGCATAAAAAGATTTTATTTATTGAGATTTGTAATTTTATAGATTTCCCCATCGGTGGATATCTATCCTTTGCAAAACAAATGGTGACGACCTTTAATAATCAGCTTCTATTGGTTGGTTTATCGACTGATGATACTCCAGTTGGTAAATGGGTTAAAAAGGAAATTAATGGTACTACTTTCGATTTTTTTTCAGTTAGAAAGGTCGTTAAGAGTAATCGTCGAACTATTATTCCACAAAGATTAAAATCGTATATAGCAGTAAGAAAATATCGTAAGGAAATCTTATCAAAAGAAGTCGATAATGTTTTTATACAAACTCCAGAAGTTTTGTTTGCTCTCAAGAAAAGTGGTATTAAAAATATCTGTACACGCATACCTGGTGTTGAAAACCCTATGAGTATATCTAGGTACTGGTACGGTAAATATTTTGCAAAACTATATGATTTTCTTTTCTATAAAACTATAAATCAATCTTCAGTCATTTTAGCTTCTGCTGATAAAAATGCAATAAATAATTTCATAAAAAGGGGGAAAGGTGTTTTACCTGACGATAGGCTTATTCAATTTCCAACAAGAGTTGATACATCTATATTTTATCCTGTTAAAAAAGAGAATTCCCGAACAATTTTAAATTTGGATCAGAATCAACTGATTATCTCAACTTCTGGACGATTAAGTAAATTGAAGGGGTGGGAGTTTCTTTTAGATTGTATTAAAGAATTAAAAAAATATCACCCGAATTGCCTTTTGATTTTTTTAGGAGATGGTGAAGACCGACTTAAAATTGAAGAACAAATTAGAATCAAGAAGCTTACATCGAATATCTTATTAGCAGGAAGGGTTCCACATGAGAAATTGTCACAGTATATAAATGCTTCCGATATGTATGTTATGGGGTCTTATATCGAGGGATGGTCTACTGCACTTGTTGAAGCAATCTCTTGCGCGAAACCTATTGTATGTACAAATTTTAGTAGTGCAAAGGAGCTTGTGTTGAATGATGTCAATGGTTTTGTTATAGATGATCACGATGTTGACGAGTTCACAGAAGCTATGCTAAGGGCTTTGAATATTAATAAGGAAAACTTGCTAGGCAAATCGAAGGAAATGGAAAGGTACTCATCTGATAATTTGAGAGAAGCAATACTACACAATTGGAAACTTGTTTGATATGTTAGAAATAATAAAAATCTTAAAAAAGTTAAGGAATTATTATCTAGCTCAATATAAGTGGAGACGTTATAGCATAGGTAAGAATTTTCACTCAGGGCGTAAAGTCTTCTTTTGGGCTAAGAATAATATTAGTATAGGAAATAATTTTTACATAGGGCGTTATTCACAAATTGAATGTGATGTAGAAATTGGGAATAATGTGATGCTTGCCAATTGTGTTGCTCTTGTAGGTCGTTATGATCATCATTATGAGCAAATAGGTGTTCCAACAAGATTAGCATCTCAAATCAGAGATGTCGATTATAATTGGAAGGGATTGCAATCTAAAGTAATAATCGAGGATGATGTGTGGATCGGGTATGGTTCTATCATAATGAGTGGAATAACTATTGGTAAGGGGAGCGTTATCGCCGCAGGTTCTGTAGTTACAAAGGATATTAGTCCTTATTCAATTGTTGGCGGTAATCCTGCTAGATTTATTAAGTCAAGATTTACGAAAGAAGAACAAATTCTGCATGATAAGAAAATGATTTGATATGTAATTAGCTTTCTGTCCGTGTATTACACATGGTTTATTAGTTGTTTGTAGAAAGATAATAGGAAAAATCTAGCAGGGAATTACTATTTCCTATAACAAAGTGTAAGTAACTGTAGAAACAAATCTTTTCAAAATATTGTAGTGTTTCAAACTTGCAATAGATTGATAAGTGGTTTGCATATTGTTTATTGATTTTTTTACATTAATTAAGTGGAGTTGTCAAATACTTAGAAAACAATTAAATCGAAAAGAATATAATTAATCGAATAATAGGTAATGAATAAGATTGAAACTTTTGGTTTTAAAGTTTTTTCAGATGATCTGGAAAATATTAATATATCCGACAAAGAAAGCCCTTTGTTGTTAAATACGATAAGCCCTAATTCATATGGTATTTCAACTAAGGATTCTAATTTTAGAGATGCCTTAAAGAAGTCAGATATTCTTGTTTTAGATGGCGTTTATTTTGCTTTAGCGTCCATTTTTTTCAACAAGAAAAATATACAAAAGAATCAAGGTCCTAACGTTTATGATAGCTTCATAAACAGAATGAATAGGGAATACGGCAAAGTGTTTTTTCTAGGTGCTAGTCAAGAGACTTTGGATAAAATTAAGATTAAACTTAAACAGGAATATCCAAACGTAACTGCAGGTTATTATTCACCGCCTTTTAAAAGTGAATTTAGCGAACAAGATAATTGTGAAATGATTAATGCGGTTAATGCTTTTAAGCCAGATATTCTTTTTGTTGGCATGACTTGCCCAAAGCAAGAAAAATGGTCGTTTCAGAATAAAACAAAAATTAATGCGAAACTAATTTGCTCTATAGGTGCGGTTTTCGATTGGTACGCGGGAAATGAAAAACCAATTTCTCCCATCTGGTGGAAACTTCGTTTAGCGTGGTTAGTTAGGACAATACATCGCCCAGAAATACTAAAACGATATCCAAATATTGGTATCTTCTTTTGGCATCTTTTTTTATCAATCTTAGGGAATAAAAAATATAAATATGGTAAATTCTAAAATCAATCTTGGAATAATTGGAGCTGGTAGAATGGGAATCACCCATTACTCCATTATTAATAGTCATCCTGATGTTACGGTGACTGCTATTGCGGACCCTTCTGGTGTTGTTCTTTCCTTAATGGAAAAGTATTTGAATGGCTTAGAGACATTTAAAGACTATGAGAAATTACTAGATAGCGGTAAGGTGAATGCTGTTTTGGTTTGTACACCTCCTTCTTTACATCATCCAATCATCAAAAAATGTGCAGAAAAGGGTATTCATGTTTTTGCTGAAAAACCTTTTACAACGAACTATTCTCAGGCATCAGAACTTGCAGAATTATATAAATCAACAGATTTGGTTAATCAAGTTGGCTATGTGAATCGATTTAATGATGTTTTTGTTAAGACAAAAGAACTGATCGATAACGGCACAATTGGTAAGGTAATTCGTTTCAAATCTGAAATGTTCTCTCGTACAATTATTGAGTCCGATGAAGGGTCTGGTTGGAGAGCCTCACGAGAAAATGGAGGAGGGGCAGTATTTGAAATGGCTTCTCACGCTATTGATCTTGTTAATTATTTGGTTGGCAAGCCAGATAAAGTCACGGGTACAAGTCTTAATAATATCTTTTCAAAAAATGTTGAGGATGCTATCTCATCAACATTCCTATACAAAGGCGGTAAATCAGGAACTATTTATGTCAATTGGAGTGATGAGAGTTATCGCAAGCCAACTAATAAGATGGAAATATTTGGTTCTGAGGGAAAAATTCTAGCTGATCAGCATAGTCTTAAAATCTATTTGAAAAAGGAAAATAAAGAATTAAAGTTAAGAGAGGGTTGGAATACACTATATATAACTGATATTTTTACTCCTGTACCATTTTATGTGAGAGGAAACGAATTCACCAGACAATTATTTGATTTTGCAGATTGTATTTTAGGAAAGAAAAAAGATTGTCTTTGTAATTTTAGTGAAGGTGCAAAAACACTTGAAGTGATTGATTCAATTTTCAAAGATTACGAAACCAACGGAAAGATTTAAAAATGAAACAAATAGATAAAATAATTTTTGGTGATAACCAATTCTTTGGTATCAATCATATGTCTCAAGAAAAAGCTCAACAGTTATCTGAAAACTTTTTTGATATAAATAATATTTTTAAAGTTTATGATCAGGCTATCGATGCTGGTATTGAAGGTATTATGCTGAATAGCAATGACAGAGCAAAAGATATTTGTAATTACTTTAGAGAAAATAAGGATAAGTATGGTCATTTAAACTGGTATCCATCAATTCCTTATCCTCACAAGTATGCTAACATGGTAGCTGAAAAAGGAATTATGCCAACCATTAACGAAGTTCTTTTTAAGGATAATTCAGCGGGTGGAGTATTAGGTATGATTGCTAAGGGCAGTGCTGCTGTATTAACTAAGGATGCTATTAAATTGATGCAGATGCTCATTGATGTTGAGATGAAAATGTTTAAGGGATTAAATGTTAAAGTTGTTTTTCTTCAAAATATTGTAGTTGATTTGATTTTAGGATATGATGTCAAAGAGGTCTTTGTTGAATATTGTAAGTATATCAAGAAAAAATATAATGCTCTTCCAGGATTAATTACTCAAAACATGCCTCACCTGAAAGCTAAACTTGAAGAATGGGGTGTTGAAGAGGTTGTCATCTGTAGCTCTTTCAATAAAATAGGATATTTGATGTCTCCTAATGTTGAAAGTTATGAACAAGCAGCAAAAAATAATGATTCTTCAAAATATCAATTGATGGCGATGTCAACATTAGCTTCTGGAGCAATATCAGCAAAAGATGCTTATAGTTATATTAATAAAAGAGATATTCAATCTGTTGTTTTTGGTGCTTCATCTCAAAAGCATATCGAAGAAACAGTTAGTTTAATTGATCTAAAATAAAACAAGTAATAATATGTCAAAAAAAGTAGCATTAATCACAGGAGTTACCGGCCAGGACGGAGCTTACCTTTCAGAATATTTATTGAAAAAAGGATACATAGTACATGGAATAAAAAGAAGATCGTCTTTGTTCAATACGGATAGAATTGATCACATCTATCAGGATCCACACGTAGAGGATAGAAATTTTATCTTGCACTATGGAGATTTGACTGATTCTATGAACATTACCCGCATCATTCAGGAAGTTCAACCTGATGAGATTTACAATTTGGCCGCTATGAGTCATGTAGCGGTAAGTTTCGAAACTCCCGAGTATGTTGGTAATGCGGATGGATTGGGAACGCTTCGTATTTTGGAAGCAGTGCGTTTGTTGGGTTTAACAGAAAAAACCCGTATTTATCAGGCATCTACCTCAGAGTTGTATGGTTTGGTGCAGGAAGTTCCACAAAAAGAAACCACACCTTTCTACCCACGTTCACCTTATGCAGTTGCAAAAATGTATGCTTATTGGATTACAGTAAACTACCGGGAAGCATACAAAATGCATGCTTCCAATGGAATCTTATTTAATCATGAGTCGCCAATTCGTGGGGAAACTTTCGTAACCCGTAAGGTGACACGTGCCATGAGCCGTATTGCTTTGGGTATGCAGAAAGAAGTCTTTTTGGGGAACCTAAGCTCTAAACGCGACTGGGGACACGCTAAAGATTATATTCGTGCCATGCATGCTATTCTTCAGCAGGATGAACCATCTGATTACGTAATTGCAACAGGAATTACCACTACTATTCGTGATTTTGTTCTTTTGGCAGCAAAAGAAGCCGGTTTAACTGTTGAATTCCGAGGAGAAGGTGTAGAAGAAAAAGGATCTTTGGTAGCCGTTGATGAAGCTATTTTTTCCGAAAGAGTTGGAGCTCAATATTTGGAGGCTATTAAAGAACGTGTTGCTAAGGAAGAACAAATAGTGGGTGTTGATTCTAAATATTTCCGTCCTACCGAGGTGGATTTGTTAATTGGGGACCCAACAAAATCGAATACTGTATTGGGTTGGAAACCGGAATACGATTTGGCAGGTTTGGTTGAAGACATGATGCAATCAGACATCAAATTGTTCAAGAAAGATGCTTATTTGAAAGAAGGTGGGTATCAGGTGATGAATTATTTCGAGTAAATGATACAAATTGTTGCGAATTATAAAACGAATTAAAGCGAATGTGATGACTGATATTCTGTTTAAAGAGGAAAGCTATGCCGTAATTGGAGCTTGTATGAAAGTACATGCTGAATTGGGTGTCGGTTTTCTTGAAGCTGTTTATCAGGAGGCATTAGAAAAGGAATTTAGAAAAAGAAACATTCTATTTGAACGTCAAAAGAAACTCTCTGTATTTTTTGATGGTCAGAAACTGAGTAAATATTACATCGCTGACTTTATTTGTTTTGATTCAATTATACTTGAATTAAAAGTATCAAAATACTTATCCGATTCACAGTATAAGCAACTACATAATTATTTAAAAGCGACTAATAAGAGATTGGGAATTCTGATTAATTTTGGGAGCCAATCTCTTTCTTATAAGCGCATCATTAATCCTTCGTGTTAATTCGTCATAATTCGAGTTAATTGTGACGTTGAATAATACTTATTGGATTGAAAAATTAATTAGTCTTTTAAAATAGTAACTAATGAAAAAAGACAGTAAAATATATGTAGCCGGCCACCTTGGATTAGTTGGTTCAGCCATTACCAAAAATCTACGTTCAAAAGGTTATACCAATTTGGTGTTTCGTTCTTTGAATGAGTTGGATTTAATCAATCAGGCAGCAGTAGCTGCTTTTTTTGAAGAGGAAAAACCGGAATATGTAATTTTAGCAGCAGCTAAGGTTGGCGGTATTGTCGCTAACAGCACCTACCGGGGGCAGTTTATTTACGAGAACATGCAAATCCAGAACAATGTGATTCATCAAGCCTATGTGCATGGAGTGAAGAAACTCTTGTTTTTGGGATCAACCTGTATTTATCCGAAAATGGCTCCACAGCCAATGCCCGAGGATTGTTTGTTAACAGATACTTTGGAATACACCAACGAGCCTTATGCGATTGCAAAAATTGCAGGTTTGAAAATGTGTGAGTCCTACAATTTGCAGTATGGCACCAATTTTATTTCGGTGATGCCTACCAACTTGTACGGTCCTAATGATAATTTCAATTTGGAAACCTCTCATGTATTACCAGCCATGGTTCGTAAGATCCATTTGGCAAAATGCCTGGAGGACAACAATTGGGAAGGAATTCGAGAAGATCTGAACAAACGACCTGTTGAGGGAGTTGATGGTTCTGCAAGTGAGGTGGATATACTAAAAATCCTAAACAAATATGGGATTTGTCTTTGCGAGGGAGGAACGACCGCGGCAATCTCCCCGAATTCCGTAAAACTTGACCTTTGGGGCTCAGGAAAACCAATGCGGGAATTCCTTTGGTCGGAAGACATGGCGGATGCCTGTGTGTTCTTATTGGAGAATCGTAATTTTGATGATGTCAAAGCGGATTGTGGCAACGAGGTTGTAAATACGCATATCAACATTGGAACTGGTAAAGAAATATCAATTCGTCTCTTGTCGGAAACAATCCAAAAAGAAATAGGCTTCAAAGGTAAGATTGATTTCGATACTACAAAACCTGATGGAACAATGCGTAAGCTAACTGATCCTTCCAAACTTCACGGCTTAGGATGGAAGCATACCATTGAGTTGGAAGAAGGGATCAAGTTGATGTATGAGCATTATCTAAAATAAGATCTTAAAAGAAACTGTCTTTACTTTCAGTGATCTCGCAAGCTCGGTAGCCAGAGAAAAACAAGTAAAGGCAGGATCCAGACAGAAGAAATTGGATTTGATAAATAAATTCAATCCTGAGTGGAAGGATTTGTTTGAGGATTTATAAGTGTCATTGCGAGGCTGAGGAACAGCATGTCCCGAGCATCTGGAAAGCCGTGGCAATCCGTCAATACAAGAAATGAATGCCAATTAACATCCTGCATAAGGGAAACAGATTGCTTCGTCGTCATACTTCCTTCTCGCAATGACAGAAGAAAATGAACACACTACAAAAAACTACAATATGAACAACAACAACTATATCGTTATCATGGCTGGGGGAGTCGGTTCCCGATTCTGGCCCATGAGTACAGAAGAAAAGCCAAAGCAGTTTTTAGATGTTTTGGGCATTGGGAAAACGCTGTTGCAGCAAACTGTAGCCCGTTTCAAAACAATAGCGCCGGCAGAGAACATTTTGATCGTAACATCTTCGAAATATAAGGAACTGGTAATAGCTCAGTGCCCTGAGCTTCTGGAAAGCAATATTTTATTAGAGCCATGCATGCGCAACACAGCACCCTGTATTGCTTATGCTGCATACAAGATAAAAGGATTAAACGCCAAAGCCAATATGGTGGTAGCTCCATCGGATCATTTGATTACCAATGAGGCTGAGTTTGTTCGCATCGTCGAAAACGGATTGGAATTTACAGCCAACAACGAGGCTCTATTAACATTGGGCATTCAGCCTCATCGTCCTGAGACAGGTTATGGATACATTCAAGCGGCTTCGCCTTCAGTTACGAATGATGATCCCGATAGCTATCGGGAAGGAATTAATAGTTCAGCAGAGATAGGTACAGAAGGTAAATCCAAACGATCTACTGATAATCAGCGTGGCAACTTCTCCCCTAAAGGGGAGACAGAGAGGGGTATTTCCGAGGTCGCGTTGGGCAACTTTCCCCCTTCAGGCGGAATCAAAGGGGGTATTTTCGAAGGGGCTGTGAGTAGGGTTACCGCCTTCAAAGAAAAACCAAATCTAGAAACCGCTCAGCAATATCTTGTTGCAGGAAATTTCTTTTGGAACTCAGGAATTTTCCTGTGGTCATTGAAAAGCATATTGAATGCATTTGAAGCCTATGTACCAGAGGTTGCTGCCATCTTCCAAAAAGGTGAGGAGTTCTACAATACAGGAAAGGAACAGGCTTTTATTGATGAGATGTTTCCTACCTGTACCAATATTTCCATTGATTATGCGGTGATGGAAAAAGCTGGCAACATCTATGTGCAGCCAGCTGATTTTGGATGGTCTGATTTGGGCACCTGGGGATCGCTTTGGGAAAAACGCGAGCGTTGCGAGCAAGGGAATACCGTGGTAGGCGATAAGGTTCATGTTTTTGAATCGAGCAATTGTATTGTGAACATGCCAAAGGATAAAAAAGTGGTCATTCAAGGCTTGCAGGATTTCATTGTTGTTGAGGATAATGATGTATTGTTGATCTGCAAAAAGGAAGAAGAGCAAAGAATAAAAGAGTTTCGGACGGCGGTGTTGGGTGCTTAAATTCCAAGGAGAAAGGAGAAATTCCAAGGAACAAGGAACCAAATTCCAAAATCCAAAGCCCAACCACTGACTATTGACCACTGACCACTGACCATTTACCATTGACCACCAACAACCAAATTCCAAGGATCAAAGTTGAGTCTGCTCCTCAAAGTCCCCTTCAGGGGATTTAGGGGTTTTTGACTTTTCGGAGTGGACTCAAAGTTCAGATCCTTCCATCCGTCGGGCTGTCATCCCGAGGCATCGAGGGATCTGTTTCAATATAATTCAATGCTGTTATAACTTTTACTGATCCCGAAAGCTTGGCAGCGAAGCCGATTGAAAATACATGCAAAAATTAAAGTAGTGAATTCTCACATTTTAAGGGGAGATGCCAACAGGCAGAGGGGTGTTTATGTTTACAATTAAACGATTGTCTGGGAAAGTGGATATTTGTGTATAAAGAGTAGCTAAAGTAGAAAGGGAGATTCCTCTGATTGCACATTTTGAGCTCCCTCGCCTTCAGGAGAGGGCTGGGGAGAGGTGTTTAAAAGAGAAAAGGCAGAAGAGAGGTGTTTTTAACAAGCACTGATGAAAAGCCGAAATGGACGGGATCCTCCCCTGCGATAGCTATCGGGGCAGGATGACCATAAGTGCAGTATTTCCATTTGGTCTAAACTATTTATGAGGAATTAACAGCATAAACAAAAACAAAGAAATTGAATTCTTTGGGCTATTTTAATGGATGCACTTTTAATTGTTTGCATTTGGTTTTACTAAGGGTTTATCCAAAAAACTCCCTCACCTTCAGGAGAGGGTTGGGGTGAGGTGTTTAATAGAGGAAAGGCAGGGGTGAGGTGTTTAACAAATACGGTATAAAACTCAGGCCTGCGGCACTTCTGCCACAGGCCGTTTGTTCATTGCCCGTTCTTAGTTTCCATTTCCACCTGAAGCACATTGGTTTCACCGTAACGGTGCACCAATTCCATGCTAATGGTTTTATAGGTTACGGCTTTAATTTGAATTTGATAGGTGCCCGGGTTCAGTTTATCAATTCGGAATCCTCCTTTTTTACTGGTACACAAATGGTCAATTCCCGCTTCAGGAATCAGGATGTGTGCCTGAAGAACCGCTAGTTTGCTTTCCTTATCGATAATGCTTCCGGATACAGCCGTTTTTCGATGGCCAACTTTCACCATATTTGTAGCTTCCAGATAACTTTGATAAAATTCAGGATCGGAATTGGCAAAGAGAGATTGCATCACATTGTCCAGTCTGGTTTTGTTGATGTTGAGAATTTCTGCCCCCACATCTTTCAGTTCCTGATTCGAAATTTTTGTATTGCTCTTTACTTCTCTCGGCCTTGGAGCCAGATCGATATAGCTAGAACGCAGCACCTTAATATCTGCCAATTCTTCTGTACTCACAGCTGTTTCGGCCAGTTGATCGCCCAAGTTGTCACCAAATCTGCAGGTAAAGTCCAGTTTGCTGATGAATTTTTCATCGGACAGGCTCAGGTAAAACGAAACACTGCCCTTTAAATTGGGAAGATCTTCCAGTTTGTTGCTTTTCAGGCAATAATTGTAGAAAAGAAGATTAATGCGGTTGAGATAATTGGCTGCCAATGCCTTCGTGTTGCGTTTGGTGATGGTGGTACCACTGTAATTCGTTTGGGTAAGCTCCCACAGAACATCGAACCGATCCATTTTATCGATCTGCAGATCAATGATTTCTTTCACAACAGGGACTGCATCCAGTTTACCTTGATTATCACTTATAAAACCTCGAAATGTTCTTTGCATTTCTTTTTGAGTTTCTAATAATTTTTGCATGATTTTTTGTTTTAAATGTTAGAAAACAGGAACAGGACTCCGGGCACTTGAGCGAAGTACAGCTCAAAAATGAAACAGGGCTTGATTCAATGAAAAAACAAAGTCAATCCAGAACTTCACCAGGTGATCAAATGAAAATACAATGTGATTCCCGGATTTCACCAAGTGATTCCTGAACTTCATCAACTGATCAAATGAAAAAACAAAGTGCTTTTTGAACTTCATCAGGTGATCAAATGAAAATACAATGTGGTTCCTGAACTTTACCAGGTGATTCTTAAACTTCATCAACTGATCAAATGAAAACACAAAGCTGTTCTTAAACTTCATCAGGTCATCAAATGATGCCGGAATATGCTTTTGTTTATTCACTGATCAGAAATGGAGCTACAAGGAAGCATTATTCCTTGCGGGAGATTCATCCTTGTCCGGAACACTTCCGTTCCTGTAATCTAACAATGATTTATAAAGAATTTTTAACTGAAAATAAATGAAACGAAGCTGTTTTAATTGTTGAAAAAATAGTTTTGAGTGTTTAATGATAAAGACAATTGCTGAAAGTAAGTCATTTGCAGAAAAAGCTTCGTGCAGATGATGCGGGTTGATTTGCACAAATTAGTTGGCAAATAACCCAGAGAATAATTGGGTCTTGTATCGGGAGACATCCGATTGAGTCCTGATTTTCCATGCTGATCAGGAGACGCTGGTTGTCCGGATTTATACCGGAAAGCTTTTCTTTCGATACGGCATCACATTCAAATTGATATTTTTCTTTGACATATCAATCTGCAAACAAAGAATTAAAACAGCTGTAACATAATTGTAAAATAAATGTAAATAAAATTATTTATATAATCCCGTCCAATGTTTAATAAAAAACCAAAACAAATGTGAATAATCGTTAAAAATCACTTATTTGTCAGGATAATTGATCTGTTCATCCATTGTTGGTGTGGTCGAAAGTCGAAAGTCTTGAAGGGTCAAAAAGTCGAAAGTCCAAAAGTCCAAAAGTCTTGAAAGGTCTTGAAAATCTTGAAAAGTCTAAAAGTCCAAAAGTCTTGAAAAGTCGAAATATTCATTATTTTGTTTTTTATGGATGTAAGGCTGATTTGTCTGAGTCTGAAGGACTCAAATATGAATAGCCCTGGGTAAATGAGCGAAGCGAATGTCACCCTGGGATAAGAATGGGACATTACAAATTGGCGCAGGTGAATAGGTTTCTTTAAAAAGAGCATCATCTTCTGCGCTGCAGGAACCAATAGTCTAAAAAAGAGAATCTTGAATTTCGACATGTTTAGTTTAGTCCATGGTATAAATAGAGATGGATTTGTTTTGCCACTTGGCTTTAGCCAGTGGATTCAAAGTCGAAATATTCATTATTTTGTTTTTTATGGATATAAGGCTGATTTGTCTGAGTCGTAAGGACTCAAATATGAATAGCCCGGGGTAAATGAGCGAAGCGAATGTCACCCTGGGCTAAGAATGGGACATTACAAATTGGCGCAGGTGAATAGGTTTCTTTAAAAAGAGCATCTTCTTCTGCGCTGCAGGAATCAATAGTCTAAAAAAGAAAAATCGTGAATTCCGACATGTTTAGCCCATGGTATAAATAAAGATGGATTTGTTTTGCCACTTGGCTTCAGCCAGTGGATTAAAAATAGAAAGACAAAAGTCTTGAAGAGTCTTGAAAGATGTAAAAGTCCCCTTTAGGGGATTTAGGGGTAGTAAAAGCATAAATACAAAAGCTCCAAAAGAAATAATCTTTTGGAGCTTTTTGCATGTCGTGGATTCTTAGATGCAAAAATCCAATACTTTAGCGGCATTTTCCTGATCTCCTTTTTCCAAAAGGCGGGTTGCTATTTTAATCAGTTGGTTTTCTTCCATGCCATTTTTAATCGCATCGGCGATTTCCTTTGGTAAATTGTCCATTGGTAAAAAATTTGTAGTAGTGTATAATTTCGCTGTAAAATTAAACAAAAAATTGAAAAACCAAGCTGTCAAACTTGTCAAGTTAATTTGTTTGTCTTTATTTCACGAGCTTTGAATATGAATTTGGCTTCGTTCGTGGAATGAGAGAGGAGTCGAAGATTCCATATTTATTCTAATGATTCTCCCATTTTAAGGGAGATGCCGACAGGCAGAGGGGTGTTTGAAGGTGAAAGGTCTGGAAAGGTCTTGAAAAGTCTAAAAGTCTTGAACAGTCGAAATATTCATTATTTTGTTTTTTATCGATGTAAGGCTGATTTGTCTGAGCTTAAAGAGATGGTGAATTCATTGCCACTTGGCTTTAGCCAGTGAATTAACAGTTGAAAGGGACAAAAGTCTGGAAGTGTCTTTAAAAAGTAAACCTTCTTCTGTGCCACAAGATCCAATAGTCAAAAAAGGTATTTGTTTTGACCATTCAACCTTTCCAGACTTTTAGACTTTCTACATTTAGAATGTTCGATGATCCAATCTAATAAACAAGCATTCAAAAAAAAACAGTTTTTAGGTTTCTATGTAAAGAATTATGTGTTATATTTATGCGTTAATATTGTGAGGGTATGTGAATGTTAAATATTCTGATTCTTACATTTTCTGTTTCAATGACTACTGACTACTTATATAATTTGCCGGAAATGAAGAAATACCAGATTTTAATCGTTGATGATATACCAGATAACATTAAAGTATTACAATCCATTCTTTCCGACGACTCCTACGAAATTAGTTACGCATTAAATGGCAAAGATGCCATAATGCTGTGTGTTGCAAAAAGTTTTGATTTGATTTTGCTGGACATCATGATGCCTGAGATGGATGGTTATGAGGTTTGTGAGTATTTTAAATCAAAAGAAAAAACAAAAGATATACCTGTAATTTTCCTTACTGCCAGAGTTGATGAAGAATCCATAATTAAAGGTTTTGAAGCAGGGGCTCAGGATTATGTCACTAAACCATTCAACCCTCAGGAATTAGTTGCCAGAGTGAATACGCATCTTGATTTAAAAAGTAAAAATCAGAAGCTGAAAATGATGAATCTGGAATTGGAGGAGAGGGTTGCTGCCCGAACCATGGAGTTGGTTGAGTCAAACCAAAGTCTTGAGCATGCAAACCATCAGCTTTCAACTCTCGAGGATGCTAAAAACGATTTTCTGTCACTCATGTCAACAGAACTGAGAGAGCCGCTAAATGGTATTGTGGGGTTTGCTGAAATGTTGGAATTTTCCATTAAAAATAAAACCAATTTAAAATATGTGCGTTACATTATTCAGGCTTGTGAAAAACTGACTGGTGTTTCGGATATGGCCTTACTTCTTTCCGCTTTGCGTTTCGATCGTTACGAAATGAAAATTTTGGGAATTTCTGTTTACGAGGTGGTCAAAGACAGCATCGAAAAATTGAAACCATTGATCGCTGAACGAAAGATTAAAGTAAAGGTAGAGATCCCTAAGAATTATATTATTCGTGGTGATGAGAAATTGTTTGGCATCAGCATGGAGAAAGTTATTGAAAATGCTGTTACCAATGCACCTTCGCGTTCCGAAGTTTTGGTTGGCGCTTCGTTGGAAGGTCAAAGTGTCAAGGTTTTTGTTCAGGATTTAGGAGTGCAATTTACTCCATCCGAAGTGAATTACACATTCCACTTTTTTGAACTAAACAAAGAAGACCGAAGACAGGATTTTAAACGTTTTACCGCTGGTTTGGTAGTTGTGAAATTGGTTATGGATTTGCACAAGGCCATTGTTGATGTGGAGAATCTTAGCGAAGGCGGTGTTCGGGTTTCATTTCAGCTTCCGGTGTACTGATTTGAAAGTCTGGAAAAGTATCGAAGAGTCTGGAAGGGTCTTGAAAAGTCGAAATGTCAAACAGTTTTGAACAGTCCGAAGGTCGAAAGGTTAAAATAGTATGGAAGTGGCTTATGATTGACTGATTAGGATTTTAAGCTGTTAATTGAATTCTGAATACTACCTGATATCAGCCTGCAGTCTTTCCGTAAATTTTCAGCTGTATAATTATTAAGATAATGGAGATCTTCGGCTAGATAAAGCATACTTCGAACCTCACCGCATGATGCTTTCGAAATGTCCAAAAAACGTCTGAATTCAGTGTCTGAATATCTTTCAAAACCTTCGGCAATATTATTCATGATAGAAACTGAAGCTCGTTGAATTTGGTCTTTGAATCCAAAATCTTTAATCCCATTCATTTCTTTGTATATCTCATTAATCAATTTCCGGGCATTTTGCCAAATCACCAGTTCTTCAAATTTTTTAATTGTACTCATATAATTATTTCGTATTTTTTTACTCTTTTAAACTTCTGGATTTTTCCAGCCTCTTGGACTATTCTGACTTTTCAAGACCCTTCCAGACTCTTCAAGACTTTTTCGACCTTAAGACTTTGTAATCTTTTTTAGTACCAAACTTGCTTTATCAGCTTTTGCGAGTTTTTTCCTAAATGACCGAAACTCTTCGTAGCGGGATGCATTGAATGTGTTTTTGTTTTTGCGGAAAATTCGTGTGTAGTAAACTTTATTGCCAACCAATTCAGCATTGCTTTGATAGTATCCGAAGTCCGATTCGATAATTTTTCCCTCAGGAAGGCTTTCTATTTTGTAACCTTCCGGCAGGATAAAACAGATGCTGTCTTTATCTTCAGTTGATCTGATATAGCGAATATCGGTGAGCCTGTTTTCCAATTTGGGAGGAATGTAAGTAATTCTGTTGATTTTATTTAAAGGGATGAATAAACGATCCCCTGTTTGCGAAGCATAGTTTCTTACATCAAGGGTTACACTTAAAACTGACGATGGAATTTGTTTTTTATCTTCCTGAAAATGATAATCATTAATTGTAAAATCGGGTAGGTTGATGTGTTCTTCGTAAAGGAATTTCTTTTGATCGCCCACACTGCTTCTATGGTAAAGAGTTTCAATGTTTTCATATTGAATTCCAGTGAAAATAGTTGATATTTCAGCATGGGTGTCCCCATTTTTCAATAGGGTAAAAGTACCGCTTTGAATCTGCTGGTTTTGTTCTATGGTATATATAGGAGTATGGCATAGTTCTCCGCCATCATCATTTACACACAATACATCGCGGTCGTCGGTAAAGGTTCCCAGATAGCCATAAGGCATCTTCTGACTTGTGCATTCGAGCCAAATGGTGTCCTTCTGCAGCGGAACCCGTAAAATAACATGATTAAAATAGCTGTGCACAAAATCTGTGTACTGCAAATTATTGCTTTTCCCTGCTTTCACTAAAGTGTAATTGGATGGAATATGAACGACATTAAGCAGGGATTTCATATAGTTCGACAATGCTTTGCAATCACCGTAACCTTTTTCTGAAACCATTTCGGCCGGAAAACTTTGCCAGCCACCTATTCCCAATTGTATGCCAACATAACGTGTTTTCGATTGCATGTATTCATACAATATTTTTACTTTTTCAATATCTGTCTGGCAGTTTTTGGTAAGTTCTATAATATGAGCCTGTTCTTCTTCAGGAATCTGATCGCGTCCTTGATTTAAAACAGCTGACCATTTCCCCAAACTATTCCAGCTTTCTAAACTGCCTGGGTAATTATCCATTTCAAAATCGAGAGGAGCCAAAAGAATTTGAGGTGATTGTGAGAGTACGCCGGTAGAGTAGGCTTCACTTTTTAAGGCAGGTAAACTATCGATACCCCATTGGTAGATATTTTGATCATTTATTGTTGTAGTACTGATTGAATCTTTAAAATTAATGCATTTGTATCGTAATTTTTCCTCCGAAGGAATAATGACTTTCATGATGGATTTTTCCACACCTACAAGATAACCGGGATAAGCTTTCCAGCTTGGATAAACAAAAAGACCTTTGTAGTCTGATACCGATTCGTATTCAATAGTATATGGATATTGCTTTTGAACAGGTTCGTAAATTTTGAAACGCGAATCTCCTATTAACTCACCTGCAGAACTATAGCTGTAATCTTTAATTTCTGATTCCTTTACTTTTTTAATCACTAAGCCAAGCGAATTATAGATGGTGATTTTAAACTCTCTAAAGTTTCAAATTTGCTGTATCCAAATGGAATTGATGCGTATGCTTCTCCCTTTTTATTTAGAATTGTAATCACCATTTTTTGTGTCAGACTGGAGCTTTTTCTTGAGTGTACTGTAAATTCGGCTTCATCCAAACGAACTACGGCATTGGCATTTTTTTTAAGTTCGGCAGGGATGGTAAATGCAGGATATTTAAATGTTTCTTTTTTTGCAAAGACAGGTGTAAGAAGTAAAAAGTAAGCAATTAGACTTAGTAGTGTGATTCGTTTCATATGATTATAATTTTAAGTTTTTGCCATATGGTCCCGAAAGCTTTCGGGATTACCATGCTGGAATAATCATCCCCCTGTGTGTTAGAATATCTATGGCATGAACGTTTCATTTTGTTCGTTTTTGATCTAAGATGTGTGGCAGGCTGTAAATTTTCAATCTCAATTGTACTTAGTCAAGTAAATTTTTGTACAGCTCATCTAATATAGTAAACGAACATAAAAGAATGAATCTAAATCTCCGCATGCTTGGTTTTATCAACTTAAATTGAACAGGTAATTTAAATTGTATCGGCAGTAATTAATGAGAAAACCTTTTCTTTTACGAGGCTAAGAGTGATCTGCTCCGACTAAGAAAAGGTTTTGCTTTGTGGTTTCCCCGCTAATATTAGTAAGGAAATTTCATCATAAAAAGAGAATTTCGTTTTATAAATCTGCCAGTATTTCGTTTAAATATGCATTAAGCGTTCGCAAACTGGCGAAGCATTCTAAAATCTCATCAGAAAATTGCTCTGATAACACGATTCGATCCGGCACCATTTTCCCTACCGCATAATTCTTGAAATTTAGCAGGTCGATGTATTCAAAATCTTTAGGATAACCACGTGGAGCAGTTTTTAGTTTTTCACCGTACATTTCAGGAAAATGAGATGAGAATTCTTTATTCGTGATTATTTCTTTAAATTCCAGTGGGTTGTGAAATATTTCTTCACGAATGGCTTTAAGAACATTTGGTGCAGGCATGTAGCAGCCGCCACCCAAAAAGCTTCCTTCGGGTTCAATATGGATGTAATAACCTCCGTATTTGCTTTTTCGGCCATTTTTTGACAGAAAAGCTCCAAAATGTGTTTTGTAGGGTTGTTTGTTTTCAGAAAACCGAACATCCCGGAATATTCTAAAAATGCAGTCTTTGGCATTTAGTCCTGATAGATCCGGATCAATAACTTTGATTTGTTCGATACTTAGTTCAACGAAAAGTTCAAAATCCTTTTTGGCCTTATCGTATTTTTTCTTATTCGCATGAAACCAATCCCTGTTGTTATTCTCTCTTAGTTCGAGTAAAAACTCGTAAATACTATTGCTTAGCATGTTGTAATGTTAAAAGGTAATTACTTTATAGTCTTTTTGAAGGTATTCGCTTAGTGGTTCACCCATGAATTTGACATCAATATTTAATTTTTCAAGTTGAGGAGAAACATCATACATATCAGCGCAGGCTTTGCATGCAAAAATGGATATTCCTTCTTGCTGCATATTTTCAATGTATTCTTGAAGCTCTGCATTTTCACATAACAGTTTTGAGGATGGTCCCCAAACAATAAGGTTAATCTCTTCCCACCAGCCCATTTTTTTTAGCATTGTAGGTGTACATAAATACCATTTTAAGGGTCACATCCCGGTCTCCGCTTGTCCAGACGACTGCTAATTTTTGTTTTCTGTTATGGTTCATATCTTGTTCATGAGTATTGGTGATTTGACAATAAGAATCCGTTGAATTGAAACAGATTTCCTGAAAGCGGAAAATGTTGCGGCAAGAATATTTCTTATGGAAAAATACTTTTAATTAATAAATGAATATCAGGTTTTTAGCCAAGAAATTTGTATTTTTTATAAAAAGGATGAAATCAGTCAAGTAAAAAAAAGAGCCTTACGTCCTTAAATAAAAATTACTTATCAAAAAAAAGAAACTTAATATTGACTAAGTCCGTTATAAAGATGAATATTGCAGGTAATTTAAAATAAAAAGAGCGAATGTGGAAATTACTACGAATAATAATTCTCTTATTTCTGATGATTCCTGTTATTTCCTGGATCTGTTGGAAGTTTAAAGATAAAGTACAAATGAACCTGTTAGTTGTTGATAAAACAGTTCCAAACGGCAATTATTCTGAGCATCTGTCTTTTTTTTGGGTTGCCAATCAAAAGCGCTGGGTAAAATCGAATGGAAAGGAATATAACTTTGCGGAGGATTTTTACGGCTTTCATCCCGGAGATGATGGCAGGTATGTAATAAAGGATCTGCGCATTTTTGAAAAACAGGGGTTGTCTGCACTTGCTGATTCTTTGGATCTCGCTTTTTTTGCCGATACATATGGAATTTATAATTCCAACTGGAAAGATCATCCGGATTATGGAAAGGATACAATATCCTTATTTTATGGCGGATTACAACCGGCAGAGTTCAACCTGATAAGAGAGATGAAGAGAAAAGGCAAAACGATCATTGCAGAGTTTAATTTTATTGCAGCACCTACTTCGGAATTGGTTAGAAATCAAACAGAACAATTGCTGGGACTAAAATGGAGTGGTTGGGTTGGTAAATATTATCATACTTTGGATACAGTGCTTGATCCGGAAATTCCTCACTGGTTGCCGGATTTGTATAAAAAGAATTATAAGAAGGAGTATGATTTTAAAAATGCCGGAATCGTTTTGGTTGATAATAAAGAGAGAATTGTTATTCTGGATGCTAAAAAACATTTAAACAGACATTTTCCCATTTTGGAAAGTGAATTGAGTACACAATTGCAATATAATGTACCTGAATCGATATATTATCCATTTTGGTTTGACATCAATTCAACCGATTCACGCAATCATGTTTTGGCGTGGTTTAATTTAGATGTGAATGAAGAAGGAAAGGCTTTGTTGGATCAGTTTAATTTGCCAAAAAAGTTTCCGGCAATTTTGGAACACGATCAGGATTATCGGTTTATTTATTTTGCCTGTGATTTTTCAAATAACGAAATGGGAATTTATTCTTCCTACTTTAATGGAATTAATAGATTGAGTGGTGCATTTTACAATGCGAATCAGGTTAAAGATAGAAGAATGTTTTTCTGGAAGTATTATCGACCGTTCATGGGGACTGTAATGGATAGTGTATCAGTAAGAAAGGGCCGAAAGGTGATGTATGTGGATTAAACTTAAACTAATTTGATATTGTCAAGTATAAATTGGACATTAGTGCTTTGTTTTTCTTTAATTGATTATTTTAAATAAACATAAACAATGTATTTTGGATGGTGAAATTTTTATCTCTCTTAACACTTTTATTATTTTGCATGATTGGGCAAGGTTTTGCTCAGGAAACTTCTGTGCCTAAGAAAAATAGTTTGGATGAATTTAATCGGGCGAGAGAATTGGCTTTTGCAGGGAATCGTGAAGAAGCCAGAAGTATCTGTTATGAAATTTTGAATCAAAATCCAAAGTTTTTTGATGCGAGAATACTGATTGGGAGAACTTATGGCTGGGATAAAAATTTTCAACCGGGAAGAGCGGAGTTGCAACTGGTTCTGGATGAGGATTTTGATAACAGTGATGCCATTTTTGCTATGATTGATATAGAAAAATGGGCAGGAGATCCTAATAAGGCAATTTTTTATTGTGAGTATGGTTTGTCGTTTTTTCCTAACGAAGAGGCCTTTTTAGTTCAGAAAGTTAAGTTACTGCAGGATGTTGGTGAGGAAAGTAAATCGTTACTTGTTCTTGATGAATTGTTAGAGTTGAATCCTGGCAGTGAAGCGGGATTGGCTCTGCTGAAAAAATATAGATCATCCAAAATGGTTTATAAAGCGATTTATCAGCATGATTATGAGTATTTCAAAGAGCCTTACAATAGAAAGTGGCATTTAAGTTCGTTTCAGTTGGCTCGACGCAATAGTTGGGGTACTGTTATAGGGAAGATAAATTTGGGTGATTTAATTTCTGATGGTGAAAGTTTTTGGTCCAAGGGGGTGGCGAAACAATTTGAAATAGATGCCTATCCGCGGGTGACTAAAATGAGTTATGCTTATTTAAATTATGGATATTCTCCCGATAATTTGTTTCCTAAACATCGTGCAGGAGCTGAGTTGTATCATAAGTTACCAGAGGAATTTGGTGTGTCTGCAGGCATGCGGTTTCTTCAGTTTAATTCTGATGCAGGGAATAAGAATATTTTCATTTACACAGCTTCGCTGGAAAAATATTACAGGAAATACTGGTTTTCTTTTCGAACATACCTGACCCCTGAAAATGGTAATGTCTCACAAGTGTATTGGTTGGAAGTAAGAAGGTATTTAAGAGATTCGAAGAATTATATAGGTCTTGAATTAGCCACAGGTGTTTCGCCAGATGAACCCAGAGGGAATTTTTCGTCACCGGATGTCTACAAATACAAAAGTAGAAAATTAAGATTGTCTTATCAGGACCGATTAGGAACCGATCGTTTGCTTTATCTCCTGAAATTTGGTTATGAACGGGAAGAGTATCGGGTTAATGAAAAGAGGAAAGCATTTTCTTTCTTGGTGAAGTTATCTTATCAATTTTAAATCTTAGGAATAGATTATTCCAGTTAATAATTCATTAAAATGTATACCAACAAAAAGTTCGGGACAAATATTCATTCAGCGATTGGGAATGTGGAGAATTTTGGAGCTTATGTTTCTGGACAGGGATCATTTATTGCGTAACAAATAGAGGCTGTGAAAAAAGAATTGGAAATTAAGAAGGAGAGCAAGAAGTAGGATGCAGATAAAGTTTATATATATAATTTTAATTGAGCTGTTAGAATATGCTGGTCATGTTCAGGGGGTATTACTCGTGTTTGTTGATTTTTTAAAGACATTTATAGAGAAAACTCAGTCAATTGTAAATTATGCATTTGAACGGCTGCCATACAATGCACTGAATGGATTGATCATTTACATGATCATTGTTTTCTTTGTTGTATTGGTTTTTCTTCTTCCATCAATTCTTTTTTCTAAATTATACCTTTCTTATCTAAAGAGGAAAACAGAATTGCTGCATCGAAAGTATTCTAAAATCATTGTTCGGTTTTTGATCGATGATTTGTCGGAGAAAGAATTGTCAGATTTAAAAAATGTCAAGTCTAAATTTCATAGAAAGATATTGACAGCGGTTTTAATTTCAATTGATACGGCAGAGAGTAAGCTGGTAAGCAGTGAAATTAGAAAGTTGTATCTGGATATGAAATTAAATGAGGATTCTGTAAGAAAGCTTCGTAAGGGATGGCACCATAAAATTAGAGGGATTCGTGAACTCAGTCACATGAGAGTGAAGAGTGAGAACAAAAACATTATGGAGTTTCTTAAAAGACCAAATGAAATTCTTCGTATTGAATCTCAGATGGGATTAATTAAGTTGCTGCCTTTTGTACCCTTTGCTTTTCTGGATTCTCAGGAAAAACCATTCACCGTTTGGGAGCAGATTAATGTTTTCGATTTAATTCGCAAAAAGAGAATTGAAATACCAGAATTTCATTTGTGGCTTGATCACTGGAATGACTCTGTGGTAATGTTTTGTTTGGACATGATACGCGTTTTAAAACAAAGGGAAGCAGCTCCAAAAGTGATGGAGTTACTATATCATGACAATGATTTGGTGAAAGGAAAGGCTATTAAAACTCTGGTTGATTTGGAGAGTGAGGAGGCTGTTGTTAAATTGAAAAAGCTTTTTTTATTGGAGGAGCTTCCTAATCAGATTAATATCATAAGATCGATTGGTCAGTTGCGTTTGGAGAGTGAGATGAATTTCCTTATTGAAAATATCAACAATGAAGAGTTTAAGATTAGAATGGAATGCTGTAAGTCTCTGGCACTTGTTGGTGTGCCCGGTATTGTGAAGCTGCAATCACTTTCCGAAAACGGGGATGAAGAATTGAAGAGGATAATCAGTCATGTTTTAGATCCAAGAATATGAATTACGATGAGTTTATAAGATTTATAAGTTATTTTTTGGATGGGATTTTTATCTCCTATGCATTTCTTTTGATCTTTAGTTATACTACGCTGAGTATTATTTCCGGAGTTGCTTTGAATTATTATTTGAAGAAGAATAGCTTTGTAGATTACAATGTAATTCTTGATTCTCCTTTGGTTCCTTCTGTTTCGGTGCTTGTGCCGGCATTTAATGAGTCCAAAACCATTGTGGATAATGTTGAGTCTATTTATACGATTCATTATAATAATTTTGATGTTATCGTTATTAATGATGGGAGTACGGATTCGACATTTGAGGATTTGCAAACTGCATTTAAATTAGAGAAGGTTGATTTTGCAGTTAATATGGAGATTCCAACTAAAGAGGTGAGAGGAGTGTACAAATCGATTCTTTCTACCTATTCCAATTTAGTGGTTATCGACAAAGAAAACGGAGGGAAAGCAGATGCCTTGAATGCAGGAATTAATGTATCAGATAAAGCTTTATTTATGGCGATTGATGCTGATTCTATTTTGGAGCCGGATGCCGTTTTGAAATTAGTTAAGCCATTCCTGGAAAGAACCGACAGAAGGGTAATTGCTGCCGGGGGCGTTGTGCGGATAGCCAACTCATGTTTGGTTGAAAACGGACGAATAACCAATGTGAAAGTTCCTCGGAATATTTTAGCCAGAATGCAGGTTTTAGAATATACACGTTCATTTCTAATGGGCAGAATGGCTTGGGCTCAGCTCGATGGACTGATTATTATTTCAGGTGCAATGGGAATGTTCGACAGGGAAGTGGTGGTTCAAAGTGGTGGTTATGCACATTCTATTGGTGAGGATATGGAATTGGTTGTTCGAATTCGACGATACATGTCCGAGAATCGCGAGAAGTATAAGATCGAATATGTTCCTGATCCTTTGTGCTGGACAGAAGCTCCTGTAAGTTTGAAGGTGTTTGGCAGACAGAGGAGTAGGTGGACCCGTGGTACGATTGAAACACTGACTGATCATTCAAAAATATTTCTTTCACCACAATATGGTGCAATGGGTTTGTTGGGTTATCCTTTCTGGTTTTTATTTGAGTGGTTAGCACCTCTGGTAGAAGTGGTGGGTATAATCTATATGATTGTGTTGTTTTTTACAGATAATTTAAGTGTGAGCTTTATACTGGTTACATCTTTGTTTGTATATACTTTTGCGGTGTTTTTTTCTACGTGGGCAATTTTGTACGAGGAATTAACTTTTCATCGTTACGAACGAAAAATGGACGTTTTCCGCTTGTGGATTGCGGCCTTGTTAGAGCCATTTATTCTTCATCCAATAAGTTTATTTTTCGCAGTTAAAGGAAATATAGAATATTTAATGGGAAACAGAAGTTGGGGTAAAATGGAGCGAAAAGGATTTCTTCACCAAAAGGAAAAAATTAAAAAAAATAGATTCAAGTCCTAAATTATACCAATTTAATTTCAAAATAGACTTTAATTAAAATGAATTAATTTTTAGCTGTGTCGAGGCAAAAAAGTAAAGCACAGCCATGTTACGATGCATCTTTTTTAACGAAGATATAGCTGAAAAGAAACATTTTATAAGGCATGTTTTGATATTAATTTGGTATTAGTTTGTGTTTTCTACTTTCAAGGCTAATTTTTTGTCATCTTCTTTTTTTTGTTGATAGGGATGTAAAATTCGAATTTTGAGCCAATTCCGACATTGGATTCGAAAAATATTTCACCACCTAAAAGTTCGATTAAGCCTTTCGAAATAGGTAGGCCGAGGCCGGCACCACCAAATTGACGGGTGTAGGTGTTTTCTACCTGACCGAAACGTTCAAAAATTATATCCTGTTTTTCCTTGGGGATGCCAATCCCGCTGTCTTCAACAGTGATGTAAAGCAAGGATTTTTCAATTCTTGATGATATGGCTATTGTTCCCTTTTCGGTAAATTTTAAAGCATTGTTTATTAAGTTGATGAGTATCTGATTGATTTTTTCATAGTCAGAACTTATTTGATCATGTTCAACGGAGACTGTATTGTTGAAACGAATTTCCAAATGATCTTTTTTGTATCTGTTTTTATCAACAGAAAAAAAAAGCTGCAGATTATCGAATAATTGTTGAATCGAAAAAGCAGAAGAATTTATTTTAAGTTGATTTACTTCCAGATAGGAAATATCAATAATGTTGTCGATAATCACTAAAAGCTGTTTCCCGTTTTGTGTTAGTATATCAATGTATCTTTCTTTTTTTTCCTGACTTAGATCCTCTTTTAGCAGTAGTTGACTAAATCCTAAAATTCCATTCATAGGAGTTCGTATTTCATGACTCATATTGGCTAGAAATGCAGATTTTAAACGGTCGCTTTCTTCTGCATGTTTTAATGCCAGGGTTAATTTGTTCTCTGCTTCCTTTATTGCTGAAATATCGACAATAAAAGCTAAAAATTCCTGATTGATTAATTGAACAGCACTGATGTATACCGGAATGTTTTTGCCGGATGTTGTATGAATGAATATTTCGCCTTGAGTTTTTCCTTTGTTTAAAAGCTGATTGAAGAGTTTTTTATTTTGTTGAAGATGTGTGGGAGCAAAAAAATCAGTAATACAAATATCATCTAATTTGGATTCAGAAATTTCCATAAGGTCTTTAAACGCCTGATTAGCAAAATTCACCTTTGTGTTTGAATTGAAAATAACCAAACCGTTTGGAGATTCTTCAATATAAGTTCTGAGTTTATTTTCGCTGGAGATTAAATCATTTTCAGTTTTTAATCTTTCTGTTATATCATTTATCAGCCAAATTTCCTTGTTGTCAAACTTGTAGGCATGAAATTCAATATGCCTGCGATCACCATTTTTACATATTATGCTTGAGATCGATGCATTCTTAAAGTTGTTGATTTTATTTTCCAAATACAATTGAATATTTTCTCCCCTGTTCTTTGGATAAAGGGTTGAAAACCATGAGTTGATATCTGGCAGTTCGGAATTGGTATAACCGGTAATTTCAAATGCTTTTTTATTGGAGAACAAACTTTCATCTTCTTCTACTAAAATAGCTCCTGAGGGCAGATTTTCAATCATCTCTCGAAATCTCTTTTCAGATTGTTTTAGTGCAGCTACAGTTTTTATTCTTTCTGATATTTCATTTTGCAATTCGATGTTTTTTTGGCGTAGGTTTAATGTTTGTTTCGAAACGGCTTTTTGCAATTGTTTGTTAAAGAAATACAGATAATAAGATATGGCAATTACGATAGCACTAAGTGATATAGCAATTCCCAGTACCCATTTTAGCCATGCAGGAGTGTTGTATGTTTCTTGTTGGTATATAAAACCGTTTAAGTCGTAGTTTTTTGAGATCATTCCCATCTTAGAGCATGTTTCGGCAATGTTTTCCCATCTGCCGGGGTTGATATGACCAATCTCAACATACTCATTCAGAATTAGCTTTTGAATTTCATTTGCTTCAAATTCTAAATGCTCCCGGGTTTTATTTACTGAATATTTTTCAAGAATTAAATCGATAATTTCATCTTGATTCTTTAGCGCGTATTCCCAGCCTTTTTTGCTTGCCTCTAGAAATGCCTTAACTCTTTTTGGGTGATTTTTGATTTCTTTTTCGCTTGTGAACAGGCAGTCACCATAAAAATCGATACCGTAGGTTTTGGGTGATATTATAGTGTATGGAATGTTTTTTTCCTCCAGATAAAAGGCCTCGTTGGTAGAGTACGCATTTAATGCATCAGTTTTTCCATCAATCAAATCATTAATATCGTAGGTTGTGCTAATCCGGTTGATGTTATTTATTTGAATCCCTTCCTTATAAAAAATGGCCATTAGTTCCGGGTCTCTGTATTCATCCAACAACATTATTCTTTTGTTGATAAGATCATGCGCCGTATGAATGTTTGATTCTTTCAGGCAGATAAATATGGAAGGAGAGCTTTGGAATATGGAGGCTAATAAAACTATTGGTTTGTTGTTAAGTCGTTCTATTAGTAAATCATTAGCAGCGATGCCGTAATCAGCCTCATCGTTTAATACCTTACTTATTGAGTTTATTGTACCCCCTTCAATTAATTCAACTGTTAATCCTGCATCTTCATAAAATCCTTTGTGAAGAGCGGCATAATAGCCTGCAAATTGAAATTGATGAAAGTATTTAAGTTGTAGGGTGATTTTTTTGTTTTCGGGAGATTTACTGAGAGGTAAACTAAAAGAGTATAAATGTGATAAAAGTAAAAGAAAGATAAAAAAACACCTTGAAAAAGCACTTTTGATATGTTCAGTTACTTTTGCGTTCATATTGTCCTAAAGTTGAATCATTACCAAATAAAGTTACATCTATCAGTTCAAGGAAAAAATTTTTAGACTATATAATTTTAGAGTTGAGGCCAATGTAATTGAAGGAAACCCCAAAAGTCAGACACAACAATTGGGGTTTCATTCGTTCTGGCTGGGTTTATCGTTTATTTTCGAGCCCAGTTTACTGATTCTGTTTTTAGTTGGGCTTCAATAGATGCCATATTATTTGTATTCTGATCAAAAGTTACAGTCTGACCATCAGGTTTGTAGATGTGAATCAGATTCGCTTCAACATTTAAATCAACAAGTTTCTGAAGTTCTTTATTGCCATCTTTTAAACTCCATGAGTTATTCTCAGGATTGAAGATTAATTCTGCTGTATCACCTTTGTTGTCACCTTGAAGTTGTTCTATATGAAATTTATTTTGCGTGGCTGTGATACGGTATTTATTACCGTCTTTTTTTACAATTTGAACATCTTTATCATTTTCGCCCATTGTAACAGGATTATCTCCGGTCCAAAATTCAATGGTATTTAGTACAACGCCGTCAACAAAAACAGCAACTTCGTAAACAGGAATTACAATAAAAGCAAAAAATACCAGTGCATTAATGAATTTGTCACCTACAGTACCATTCCATTCGTGCAAATTTTTTGTCAGGCGGAATGGTCCGTAACAACCGGATTGTCCAATGCTTAGCACTAGAAAAAAACAGGCTAATAAAAATACATTTACTTTCTTCATTTGATTTAATTTTATTTGGTTAAAAACTTGTGATTATTCATTCTAATCTAACGCTGAATTTTACATGAAATTACAAAGTATCTTGCAATAAAACATGGCTAAGCAAAAAAAAAATGGCAAGGAACAAATTGTACCTTACCATTTATGAGAAACAAGTTTATGAGAAACAAGTTTATGAGAAAGTGTTAGTGATATGCTTTTTCTCCATGTTCGTAGATGTCAAGACCTTCTTCTTCGATACGGGCAGATACTCTTAGTCCAATAGTTACTTTTAGTACTTTAAAAATAATATATGCTGTTCCCAGGGCCCATGCTGCAACAGCAACAACACCTAAAACCTGAACTCCCAGTAAACTGAAACCACCTCCGTAGAATACACCGCCTTCTTTGGCGAAAAATCCTACTAATATTGTTCCCAGGGCACCATTAATTCCGTGTACGGTTACAGCGCCTACCGGATCGTCAATTCGTAAAACTTTGTCAATAAATTCAACTCCAAATACAAGTGCTGTACCAGCAATTAAACCAATAATAATAGCAGATTCAGGTGATACAATATCACAACCGGCAGTAATTGCTACCAAGCCGGCTAATGAGCCGTTCAGACTCAATGAAAGAGTAGGACGTTTATAGCGAATCCAGCTAATTAGCAGTGCGGCTAATGTACCTGCAGCTGCAGATAGGTTGGTTGTCAGGAATATATGAGATATTGCTACAGTATTTGCTGTTCCGTTAGCAGCTAATTGAGAGCCGGCATTAAAACCGAACCACCCAAACCAAAGAATAAATACACCAAGTGCTGCAAAGGTAAGGTTGTGACCGGGAATTGCATTGACTTTACCATTATATTTTCCTATTCTGGGGCCAATTATAGCTGCTCCTACAAGTCCCATCCATGCTCCGACGGAGTGAACAACAGTTGATCCGGCAAAATCGTGAAAGCCAAGTTCGCTTAGCCATCCACCACCCCAAATCCAGTGTCCTGATATTGGGTAAACAATAGCTGTAGTTACAATACTAAAAAGTATATAGGCTTTAAATTCGGTTCGTTCAGCTACGGCGCCGGATACAATGGTAGCTGCTGTTGCTGCAAAAACGGTTTGGAACATTAAAAATGATAGGTCAATATCTGGTCTGACATCTTCCATAAAAGGCAGTTTTCCAATCAATCCTCCTATATCTGTTCCAAACATCAGGGCGTATCCAATTAGGAAAAATGCAATGGATCCAACAGCAAAATCAACAAGATTTTTCATTAGGATATTGGCTGTGTTTTTTGATCTTGTAAAACCAGCTTCAGCCATGGCAAATCCTGGTTGCATAAACATAACAAGTGCTGTTGCTATTAAAACCCAAACAATATCAATTGAGTGTCCCGTTTCGGTAACGGCTGCTTGTAAAGTATTTAAAGTAAGTGTTTCTTCCATGATAGGTAATTTAAATAGTGAAAAATGTTTGTTGATTACTCTTCGTCGTATAAGGAACGATCACCCGAATCTCCTGTTCGAATCCGGTAAGCATCCTCAACATTGTAAACGAAAATTCTACCGTCTCCAATTTCTCCTGTGAAAGCATTTTCACGAATGCTTACAATACAGTTATCAACATATTTATCCCGCACAATGAAAGAAATTAATGTTCTTTCAATGCTGCTGGTGTCATAGATTACACCTCGATAAACTCTCTCTTCTACTGATTTTCCAACACCTCTTACATCCCAGAATGACAAATAATCAATTCCGATATTGTGCAGGCCTTTTTTTACTTCTTCAAATTTTGTTTTGCGAATAATTGCTTCGATCTTTTTCATGAGCTAATTGTTTTAATAGTTTCTCAAATCATACTCTTTCATTTTTGGCTAATTGAAACACCGAGATTCCCCGGATTAAGGAATCTCGGGTTTCGGGTTTAGACCAAGCGTAAATTCGACCGTTGTCGAAAATTTGAAGAAAGGGATTGCTCTTTTTTATCTTCGGAATGCAATGTGGCTTTGTTTCGAAGAGCTAAATAATGTTTTTGCATGTGGTAAAAATTTAGGTTTTCTATAATAGTTAGTAAAAATGGTTTATTTCAATCAGACTATTTGTAATGTGGGGGTGTCGGTTTGTAAAATGTGGTTTTTTTTAATGTGACCCCTATATTTAATAGTTTGATTTTGTAAAAGTATTAAAAAAATCAAAACTACAACAGAAAAACAGGGGGTAATTTATAAAAAATGATGTTTTTAGTATTTATAACGATTACGATAAGGGGTATAAGGAAGAAAAATTGTTTTTTTTTGAGATGACCCCCATATAAGGTTTGGTTTTGTATCGTAAAATGTCATGTAATTTATCACATGCAGCCTAAATCAGGTGTTGTTAATTTAAGTTTATATTATTGTAATTCTTTGAGTCTGAATTTGGATGCTTAAAATATTTTACTAATCTTTGTGGCATATCAAAAAAGAAAAAATGAAATTTACTGCAATTCATCATCATCATCATTATACTTACCAACCGGTGAGCTGAGGATGTTATGCAGTATTTCTAAAGATATTTTAACTAACATTTAAACGCCCGCTGGTAACAGTCGGGCGTTTTTTTATGCCTGAAACAGATACCGTAAGGCACCAAAAATTTTAACCATGGGAGAAAAATTAACAATTGCAGTACAGAAATCAGGAAGACTGCAGGAAGATTCATTGCGGATTTTGAAAGAGTGTGGTATTTCCATCGATAATGGAAAAGATCAGTTAAAAGCAAATGCCTCCAACTTTCCGCTCGAAGTTTTATACCTAAGAAATTCTGATATTCCTCAGTATGTTCAGGATGGGGTTGCGGATATTGCTATCGTAGGAGAGAATGTAATTATCGAAAAACAAAAGGAACTTGAGGTTCTGCAGAAACTGGGATTTTCGAAATGTCGGTTGGCAATGGCTTTACCGAAAGATGTGGAGTATACCGGATTGGAATATTTTAACGGAAAAAAAATAGCCACTTCCTATCCAAATTCCTTGCAGCAGTTTTTAGATGCCAATAACTTAGATTGTGAAATTCACGTAATTTCCGGTTCTGTTGAAATTGCGCCTAATATTGGTTTAGCCGATGGAATCTGCGATTTGGTGAGTTCCGGCAGTACATTGTTCAAGAATGGACTGGTTGAGGTGGAAGAGGTTTTGGTTTCGGAGGCCTGTTTGGTTGCGAATAAAAATATCAGCAATCTGAAGAGTGCAATATTGGAACGATTACTGTTTCGGATGAGATCGGTTTTAGCCGCAAAAAACAACAAATATATTTTGCTGAATGCTCCTAATGATAAAGTGGAGGATATCATTAAGGTGCTGCCTGGAATGAAAAGCCCGACTGTATTGCCTTTAGCACAGGAAGGATGGAGTTCTATTCACTCTGTTATAAACGAGAATGATTTTTGGGGAGTCATTGATCAGTTAAAATTGAATGGTGCAGAAGGAATATTGATTATTCCAATTCAGAAAATGGTGTTGTAAGTTTAATTCCTACGAAAATGCAAGTAATAAAGTACCCGGCGAAAGAATCTTGGAATAGTGTATTAACCCGTCCTATCTTTAATGTGGATGAGTTAGAGGATGCCGTAAATCTGGTTTTTGGAGAAATAAAACGGGATGGCGATAAAGCATTGTTTAAATATACCCTGCAGTATGATGGCGTAAATATTAATAAAACGGAAGTTAGCCGAGCTGATATCGATGCATCGGAGAGTATGCTCGATGATGAATTAAAACAAGCTTTGGTAATTGCAGCAAAGAATATCCGGACATTTCATGAGGCTCAATTTCAGGATTCTGAGGTGATTGAGACAAGTGAAGGAGTTCGTTGCTGGAGGAAATCAACAGCAATCGAAAAGGTTGGTTTGTATGTGCCGGGTGGAAGCGCTCCTTTGTTTTCAACGGTGTTAATGTTAGGCATTCCTGCAAAATTGGCTGGTTGTGGAGAGGTTGTTCTTTGTACACCTCCAGGGAAGAATGGAAAAATTAATCCGGCCATTCTATATGCCTGCAAGTTGGTTGGAATCGATCGGGTTTTTCAGGTTGGCGGCATTCAGGCAATTGGAGGAATGGCATATGGAACCGAATCGATACCAAAAGTTCATAAAATATTCGGACCGGGAAATCAGTATGTGACTGCGGCCAAACAGCGGGCAAATAGAATAGGAGTGGCAATTGATATGCCGGCGGGACCTTCGGAGGTAATGATTTTGGCTGATGAAACAGCAGAACCGGAATTTGTTGCCGCAGATTTATTGTCTCAGGCAGAGCATGGTGCTGATAGTCAGGTGGTATTAGTGACTTGGGCTGAGCAGCTGATAGAAGGAGTTGAACAAGAACTTGAAAAACAATTGCAGGCTCTTTCGAGAAGAGATGTTGCAGCCAAAGCATTGGAGAACTCGAAAATTGTTTTGGTGAAATCAAAGGAAGAAGCTCTTGAATTAAGCAATTCGTATGCGCCGGAACATCTTATTGTATCAGTAAAAGATGAAGATTTGTTGATTGATGGAATCAAAAATGCCGGATCTGTTTTTTTAGGAAATTATACTCCCGAAAGTGCAGGCGATTATGCATCTGGAACCAATCACACCTTACCTACAAACGGAGCCGCAAAGGCGTATTCCGGTGTGAGTCTTGACTCTTTTATGAAGAGTATCAGTTTCCAAAAAATAAGTGAGAAGGGCTTGCTGAATCTGGGGCCTGTAATTGAAATCATGGCGAAAGCCGAACAATTGGATGCTCACAGTAATGCAGTAACGGTTCGTTTGAATAAGATAAAATTAAATTCATGATGGGAGCAAAAATAAAATCAAGCATAGACTTGAATAAATTGGTTCGGGAGAATGTGAAAAGACTGGTGCCGTATTCTTCTGCAAGAGATGAATTTTCAGGAAAGGGATCTGTCTTTTTGGATGCCAACGAAAATCCGTATGAAAATGGAGTAAATCGCTATCCGGATCCTATGCAAAGAACATTAAAATCACGTTTGGGAGAGTTGAAAGCTGTGAATCCTGAAAATATGATTCTTGGAAATGGCAGTGATGAGGTTATTGATCTTTTGTTTAGAGCATTTTGTGAGCCGAATATCGATAATGTAATTATTTGTACGCCAACCTATGGGATGTATGAAGTTGCAGCAGGAATCAATGCGATTGAGAATCGTGAAGTGCCGCTTGATAAGGATTTTCAGCCGGAAGTAAATGTTGTTCTTTCAGTTGCCGATCAGAATTCGAAAATGTTATTTCTATGTTCGCCGAATAATCCAACAGCTAATTTGTTGGATGAGAGTAAGGTTGTTGAATTGCTTGAGAGTTTTCCAGGGCTTGTAATTGTTGATGAAGCGTATATCGATTTTTCTCCGGGTAAAAGTTTGTCGGACAGGTTGGAGAGTTATCCTAATTTAGTGATACTGCAAACATTGTCAAAAGCATGGGGAATGGCAGGAATTCGTTTGGGTATTGGTTTGGCTTCCAAGGAAATCATCAATGTCTTGAATAGAATAAAGCCGCCTTATAACGTGAATTGCCTGACTCAGACCAAAGCTCTTGAATTATTGGAAACTGTTAATTTGTATGAAGAGCAAGTGAAGAATATCATCACAGAAAGAGAAGGTTTGATCACATTTTTGAATGGTTTGCCTTTTGTTGAGAAAGTATATCCTACTGATGCTAATTTTATTTTGATTCGTGTGAATGATGCAAGAGGCTTATATGATTATTTGCTTACCGATGAAATCATTATTCGGGACCGGTCAAAAATTCAAAGTCTGGGAAACTGTGTTCGCATTAGTATTGGTACAAGTGAGGAAAATGCGATTTTGAAAAATACATTAACAAAATTTGAATTGAAATCATGAAGGATACAACTACAAAAAAGAAAGTTCTGTTTATTGATAGAGATGGAACATTGATTCTGGAGCCTCCTGTTGATTATCAGGTGGATAGTCTGGAGAAATTGGAGTATTATCCTGGTGTTTTTAATGGACTGGCGAAAATTGTAAAGCAACTTGATTTTGAACTGGTGATGGTTACCAATCAGGATGGTTTGGGAACCGGTTCATATCCTGAGGATACCTTTTGGCCGGCTCAGAATAAAATGATGCAGGCATTTTCCAGTGAAGGAATTGAATTCGCAGATGTATGCATTGATAAAACTTTTCCTCATGAAAATGCACCAACAAGAAAACCCGGTACCGCTTTGTTGACAAAGTATTTTTCGGAAGAGTATGATTTGGAAAATTCGTTTGTGATTGGTGATCGTTGGACTGATGTTGAATTGGCTAAGAATTTGAATGCAAAAGCAATTTTTATTTCATCAAGTGGAAATATTGGTGATGATGAGTTGTCGGAATCGAAACAGGAATTGGAAGCTTGTATCGAATTGCGCACAGAATCGTGGGAGAAAATATATGAGTTTTTGCGCTTAAGTGAACGAACCGCAACGATTGAAAGGAATACGAACGAAACACAAATCAAAATTGTTTTGGATCTGGATGGTGAAGGAAAAGGCTCGTTTAATACAGGAATCGGATTTTTTGATCACATGCTCGATCAGATTGCCAAACACTCCGGAGTTAATTTGAGCGTTAGCGTAAAAGGTGATTTGGAAGTTGATGAACATCACACCATAGAAGATACTGCAATTGCTTTGGGAGAAGCATTTAAGTTAGCTCTTGGCAATAAATTGGGATTGGATCGTTATGGTTTTTGTTTGCCGATGGATGACTGTTTGGCGCAGGTTGCTATTGATTTTGGAGGTAGAAACTGGTTGGTTTGGGAAGCTGAATTCAATCGCGAAATGATTGGAGGAATGCCAACAGAGATGTTTTTCCACTTTTTTAAGTCATTCTCCGATGGAGCTTCATGCAATCTGAACATCAAGGCCGAAGGACAAAATGAGCATCATAAAATAGAAGGTATTTTTAAAGCTTTGGCCAGGGCCATCCGCATGGCGATTAGAAGAGACGCAAATTGTTTGCAATTGCCATCTACGAAGGGGAAGCTTTAAAAGTTTAAATAAATGTGTAAGGGAAGTGATTTATCTAATCCCGGGAATTCGGGACTCTCATCTTAGTCTAAATAAAATGAAAGATCAGAAAATTGTTATCATCGATTATGATGCAGGAAATATTCAATCGGTAAAATATGCTTTTGAGCGATTAGGAATTACTCCTGTTGTTTCAAATGACGAAGAAGTGATTCGCAGTGCAGATAAAGTGATATTTCCCGGAGTTGGTGAAGCCGCCTGGGCCATGAATTCGCTTCGGAAGAATGGCTTGGATCAATTGATTCCTCAATTGACACAACCCGTGTTAGGTATTTGTTTGGGAATGCAGCTGATGTGCGAAAGTTCCGAAGAAAGCAATACAAAAGGATTGGGTATTTTTCCGCTAAAAGTAAAACGCTTTACCAATGAACGTAAAGTGCCGCATATGGGATGGAATCAGTTGGAGGAACTGAAAGGCAGTTTGTTTAAAGGAGTCTCTGAAATGGAATTTGCCTATTTTGTACATTCTTACTATGTGCCAAGTTCTTCGGAGACTGTTGCATCTTGTAACTATATATTGAATTTCAGTGCTTCACTTCAGAAAGATAATTTCTATGCCTGTCAGTTTCATCCTGAAAAATCGGGAGAAGTAGGAGTTAGGATACTCGAAAATTTTATCAATCTGTAAAAGGAATTGGAATTTATTGTGAGAAAATAGGAGGATGTGCGCTAATCTCGTATATCAAATCTCACATCTCATGTCTTATATCTAAAAAAAATGACTAAAATAAAAATAATACCAGCCATCGATACCATAAAAGGGAGATGTGTTCGACTAACAAAAGGAGATTACGATACCGAAAAAGTATATAGTGAAGATCCGTTGCAGGTAGCAAAAGGCTTTGAAGAATTAGGAATTACCCGTCTGCATTTGGTTGATTTGGAAGGTGCTAAATCAGGACATATTTGCAATTCGGAAGTGTTGCGGAGAGTGGCTTCCGGAACCAATCTGAAAATCGATTTTGGTGGAGGAGTGAAATCTGATGAAGATATCGAATTGGCTTTTCAGTGCGGAGCGAATCAGGTTACAGGTGGCAGTATTGCCGTTTCGAATCCTGAGATGTTCGAAAAATGGATGAGTAAATACGGATCTGAAAAAATGATTTTGGGAGCCGATGTTCGAAACGAAATGGTTTCAATTTCCGGATGGAAAGAAGATTCTGATTATCATCTGTTCAAATTTTTGGAGAATTATCAGAAAAAAGGTGTAAAAACAGTAATCTGTACCGATATTTCGAAAGATGGAATGCTGCAGGGACCAGCTGTTGAGTTGTATCAATCGGTAATGAAAGAATTTCCCAATTTGGAACTGGTTGCAAGCGGAGGAGTTGGTAACATCGAAGATGTTCGCATTTTGAATGAGATTGGCTGTTGGGGCGTGATTATCGGCAAAGCGATTTACGAAAAGAGAATTGATATGAACGAATTGGTTAACGAATTTATCCTGTAAATATGCTGTCGAAACGAATAATACCCTGTTTGGATGTAAAAGACGGAAGAACGGTTAAAGGAGTTAATTTTGTCGATTTACGAGACGCCGGTGATGCTGTTGAATTGGCTGCGTATTATGCAGAGCAAGGAGCGGACGAATTGGTCTTTTTAGACATTACAGCCACTCATGAAAAGAGGAAAACACTTGTTGATTTGGTGCAGAAAGTAGCAAAAGAACTAAATATACCTTTCACTGTTGGTGGAGGAATTTCTACACCGGAGGATGTTGGCATTCTGTTGAATGCCGGAGCCGATAAGGTATCCATAAATTCTTCGGCTGTCCGAAATCCAAAGCTAATATCAGATTTGGCTTCCCGATTCGGCAGTCAGTGCGTTGTTGTTGCCGTAGATGCCCGCTTTGCTGATGGCAAATGGGAAGTCTATTTAAATGGCGGAAGATTAGCTGCCGGAATTGATTTGTTCGATTGGATTCTGGAAGCAGAGAGATTGGGTGCAGGAGAAATCTTGTTTACGTCAATGAATCACGATGGAACCAAGAATGGATTTGCGAATGAAACTTTGGCGAAACTATCCGAGATGATAAATATTCCAATTATAGCTTCGGGCGGAGCTGGAAATATGGAACATTTTGCAGATACATTTACCGAAGGGAAGGCTGATGCCGCTTTGGCAGCCAGTGTTTTTCATTTTAAGGAAATAGAAATTCCCAATTTGAAAACATATCTAAAAAGTAAGAATATACCAGTAAGAATATAAACGAACCACAATTATAAAAGATGAATTTTAAAGATCTGACAAACCAAATTGATTTCGAAAAAGGAGAAGGACTTGTGCCTGCAATTATTCAAGATGTTAAAACACAAAAGGTGTTGATGCTGGGATACATGAATAAGGAATCGTACGAAAAAACAATCGAGATTGGAAAAGTAACTTTCTATAGCAGAAGTAAAAAAAGACTTTGGACCAAAGGAGAAGAAAGTGGTAATTTTCTTGAATTGAAAGATTTAAGTTTAGATTGTGATAATGACACTTTACTGATAAAAGTGGCACCGGTAGGTCCGGTTTGTCACAAAGGCACGGATACTTGCTGGCAGGAAGAGAACAAAGCATCATCCATTGATTTTTTGCTGCAGTTGCAGCAGGTAATTACCGAGAGAAAGAAGAATTTGTCTGAGAAATCTTATACCGCAAGTCTTTTTAATAAAGGAATTAATAAGATTGCCCAAAAGGTAGGAGAAGAGGCTGTTGAGCTGGTGATTGAAGCCAAAGATGACAATAAAGATTTATTTATGGGTGAAGCTGCTGATTTGATGTTTCATTACATGGTGCTCCTTGCAGCTAAAGATTACAAGTTGGAAGAAGTCGTTAGCCTTTTGGTAGAACGCCACAGCAAATAAAAATTTATTTGAAAGAAAGAAAAGAGGGTGTCTAAAAAGTTTTGTTCTATTGTCATTCTGATCCCGATGAATCGGGACGAAGAATCTTTTACTTTAGAAAACAGATGTTTCGTCCCGATAGCCATTGGGATCGGTTAACATGACAATCCATTACAAAATATTCCTTTTTGGACACCTTCTTAGTCGTATTTTAAAATGTGTTCATATGAATTTTTTCTTTTTTGAGAAAAGTTTCATCGCGACCTGCTTTCTCGCCATCTTTATAGCCGATAGCAATAATTGCCAGAATTTTAATATTTGCAGGCATGTTTACCACTTCCTGAATATAAGATTCTGCTGATTGCTCATCATTGTATTCTCTTTCTCTTATCTGAATCCAACAGGTTCCCAATCCCTCCTTTTCCGCTTGTAACTGAATAAAAGTGGCTGCAATAGCACAATCTTCTATCCAAACATCACTTTTATCAGCATCGCCTGCTACTACAATAGAACAAGCTGCATTTTTTAGGAATCCAGCTCCAAGTGGTTTGCAAACTGAAAGTTTTTCATTGATTTCCTTTTGGTCAACAATTACAAATTCACATGGATATGAACTTTTTGATGAAGGAGCCAATAAGGCAGCTTGCATAATGCGCTCAAGTTTTGCTGCTTCGATAGGTTTGTCGGTAAATTTTCGAATGCTTCGTCGTTTGTAAAATAATTCTAACATGAGTTTGATTTTTAGCTTCGTTCCAAAAGTAGGAATAAATGTTTTTTTTTCATCCTGCTAAACCAGATTAGTACTGATGATGTAGCGGAATTCCATTTTAAACTCCCGTAAATGTTGCAAAGTCCGGATTTTAATGCTGAAAATTATCCTTAGATTTGAAATTATTTAAACACTTATTTTATTACTTAATTTTAAATAAAAATAAATACACTGCTTGATATGAGAACAACATTGCTAATCGTTTTGATGCTAACTGTTATTGCTTTGGGAAAGGCTCAGGATCAGGCGAGATCATATATGTGCTATAAAACTTCTAATCCAATAAATATAGATGGAGTTTTAAGTGATTCGGAGTGGGGAGATGTAGATTGGTCAGAATATTTTGTGGATATAGAAGGAGATAAAAAACCTTTGCCTACCTATAAAACTCATGTTAAAATGGCATGGGATGAGGATTATTTTTATGTGGCTGCAGAATTGGAAGAACCACATGTTTGGGCAAAGTTAAAACAACGGGATACAGTAATATTTTACGATAATGATTTCGAGGTGTTTATTGATCCTCAGGGGGATAATCATAGGTATTATGAGTTTGAAATGAATGCTTTAAATACCATTTGGGATTTGATGTTGGCAAAACCATATCGTGATGGTGCTCCTGCAATTAATGCATGGGATATAAAAGGATTAAAATCGGCAACAGCCATTTACGGAACAATAAATGATTCTTCGGACAAGGATGAGAAGTGGACATTGGAAATTGCTTTCCCATGGGAAGTATTGAAGGAGTGTGCTCCTGAACAGCGAAAGCCGAAAAACGGAGAACAATGGCGGGTCAATTTTTCTCGGGTAAATTGGGATGTGAAAGCAGATAAAGAAACGTACTTAAAATGTATTGATCCAGAAACTGGAAAAACTTTCCCGGAACACAATTGGGTATGGTCTCCACAAGGAGTTATTGCAATGCATCAGCCTGAAACATGGGGATATGTACAGTTTTCAACAACAAAGGCAGGCGAGGGAAGTGTTGTGTTTAAAATGGATGAAGATTATCCTTTAAAAAGGGAACTGATTAAATTGTATAAGCAGCAGAAGCAGTATTGCAGCGAGAAAGGATCTTATCAAAAAGAACTGAAATCACCTTTCGCAATTCAGGTGGAAGTAACGAAAAAGCAATTTATAATTTATGCCAAAGGAAAAACGGGGAAAACTTGGTATATCGATCACGAAAGTAAGATATGGAGTGAATAAGAAAATTTGAGGGTGTCCGAAAAGGGCACCTTTTTTTTATTAAGTGTATGGTACTGAATAAATCCTATTTATCTTTAGAATTCTGAATCATTTAGCAAATTTAACATGTGCAAAACAAAATTAACTTCAATCCTTTTAGCCTTTATTCTTCTGGGTTTTTCATGTAATGTTCCTCTTGAATCAAAATCCTATAAAAACGGGGTCGTGGTAACAGCTCATTATTTGGCTTCTGAAGTTGGGAAGGATATATTACAAAAAGGTGGAAATGCTTTTGATGCGGCTGTTGCCGTACAATTTGCGTTGGCAGTTGTCTACCCACGAGCCGGAAATATTGCCGGAGGAGGTTTTGCCGTTATCAGAACTTCTGGCGGAGATTATAATTCTCTTGATTTTCGGGAAACAGCACCAAAAGCTGCATATGAACAGATGTATTGTGATGAGGATGGAAGAGTTAATTCTGATTTGAGTAAAAATGGGGATTTGGCTGTTGGAGTTCCGGGTACCGTAGATGGAATGGTAAAGTTGCATCAGAAGTATGGGAAAATGGATTGGAAGGCATTGTTAGAACCAGCAATTAAACTGGCTGAGAATGGTGTTGCTTTAAGTTTGTTGGAAGCAAATAAATTAAATGATTACCACGATCAAATACAAAATCAAAACAAAGGGAAGAGTTTAGTTCCTTATTTAAGGGAAGGTCTTTTTAGAGAGGGAGATACCTTGAGTAATATTGCATTGTCAAGAACATTATCACGAATAAAAGCAAGTGGACGCAATGGATTTTATGAAGGGGAAACTGCAGGATTGATTGTTTCAGAGATGGAAAAACATGGCGGTATTATTACAGCTAAAGATTTACAGGATTATCAATCTATCTGGCGAAAGCCATTGTTAGGTGAATATCGGGGACATAAAATCATTTCAATGCCTCCGCCATCAAGTGGAGGTGTGGCATTGGTTCAGTTGCTGAAAGGAGCCGGGATGTATAAAATGAATAAGTATAGTTTTGGATCTTTTGAGCACATTCATTTAATGGTCGAATTAGAGCGAAGAGTGTATGCCGATCGGGCTGCATGGCTTGGCGATCCTGATTATTACGAGGTTCCTGTTAATCGATTAGTTGACGATGAATATTTAGAGAATCGATTTGCTGGTATTGAAATGGATAAGAAAATAAATTCGCAGGATATAAAAGCAGGAAGTGTTGAGCTGATAGAGAGTTTTGAAACCACTCATTTTTCAATCGCCGATTCGGAAGGTAATGCAATTGCTGTAACCACCACGTTAAATGGAAATTACGGTAGTAAAGTGATGGTTGAAGGAGGCGGGTTTTTTCTAAACAATGAAATGGATGACTTTAGCAGCAAACCCGGTTTTCCAAATCAGTTCGGATTGGTTGGAGGTGAAGCCAATTCAATTCAGCCCGGGAAACGAATGCTGAGCAGTATGACACCAACAATTATTGAGAAGGATGGGAAACTGTTTATGGTGTTGGGTTCTCCCGGAGGATCGACAATAATAACCTCAGTCTTTCAAAATATCATTAATAAAATAGATTTTAAGATGAACCCACAGCAGGTTGTTGATGCGCCTCGCATTCATTCGCAATGGTTACCCGATGAAATATATGTAGAAACGGATTTTCCATCGAAGGAAGTTGTAGATAAACTTAAAGATCTGAAACATATAGTAAAACCTCAATCGAAAATTGGAACGATGGCCGATATTTTTGTTTCGGACTCGGGAGAATACATTGGTGTTGCAGATACTAAAAGACATAAGGACAGCCGGGCGTCTGGTTATTAGTAAAAAAGGCAAATTTCATTTGAAATTTGCCTTTTTTGAACTTATGGTAATTGGGTTAGAAATTTATTCCTGTTTAAACAGCAAAAAAAAATGGGAGGCCTGAATATCTTTTCTTAATCAGTAATAGCGACTTAATGAAACATGAAAAAGATAAACCTCAAAAAGTGTCAGGATAGAAACGAGTTTGGCTCGTCCCATTAATAATTTGCTTCGTTTTAAAAGTAATAACTTTTTCAAAATATCAAACAGCTGGATAGGAATCACAGGCTTATTTTTTGTCAATCCAAATAAATGCAATACCAATATTCAGTTAAAAATGTCGTTTGATTATTGTGAAACAAATTTCATTCCAGTAGATTTGCTGTTCATAAAAAAAAGTAGAAGATGAGTCCAACATTCCCTCAAAAAGTAATTAAATATTGTCCCAAATGTGGTGGAGCAGAGTTTCTTTACAAAAGTGATAATTCATTTTTGTGTGAGAACTGCTATTTTCATTTGTATGTAAATGCCTCTGCTGCAGTCGCTGCTTTAATAGTTAACGAAAAAGGAGAGTTGTTACTTGCCAAACGAGCTGTTGAACCCCAGAAAGGAATGCTCGATTTACCAGGAGGCTTTGTGGATGTAATGGAAACAGCAGAACAGGCACTTTGTCGTGAAATTAAAGAAGAGTTGAATTTAGAAGTTGCAGAATTGTCCTATTTTATGTCTTATCCAAACGAATATGTTTTTGGTGGATTATCTGTATTTACATTGGATTTGGCCTATATTTGCAAAATAAAATCTTTTAAAGAAATTGATGCAAAGGATGACATTGTGGGTTTTGAATTTATACATCCAAATAATATTTGTCAGGATGAAATTTGCTCAGGTTCAATAATTCAAATAATACAAGAATATAGTAAGATGACTGAACGCTAAAAAAATCACAAGATCCATTCTGTGAATTGTGATTTTTTATACTTCTGTTTTTTGCCTTTGTTTTTTAGCTCTGGCTAATTTCTTTTTCCGAACAGCATCGTTATGGCGTAGTGTAATGTTCAACATCTTTTTTGTGACATAGTTTGCATCCGCATTCCACAGATTAGCATATTCATTAGCCATTATTTTAATCATTTCCTCATTTGCTCCAATTCTATAGAAATTTTTAATTCCTAAATCAAGATCAACATTTTTAAATTTGGTTCGATTTAAATCAACCAAATAGAATTTGAAATTTAAGCCTTCTTCTTTGATTAGTGTATTTCCTGGTGAATGATCGATAAAATACATGCCTTTTTTGTGAAAGTCATATGTGAAACGAGTAAATTCAATCAAAACCTTCTCGATTTCAGCGATCTCTTTCCCAATTAATTCTCTATAGGTATAATCGCATTCTTCTTGAATTGATATATAGTAGCTGTTGCTTAAACCCCCATTTTTGTAAAACTCAATACAAGCAATTGGTTCAGGAGTTGATATTTCCATTTCTAAAAGCCTTGTAGCATAGTCGAAAGATCTTTTTGCTTTTGATTCTCTTAGGTATCGATAAGCATACTTATTAATGATATTAGGGGTTTTAAAAGATTTAACATTAATCTTTAGCCCCTCAATTTCTAGTATCTTTATCGTGTTTCGTCCATCCTGTAAAATTTTACCTTGCAATTCAAATATTCCGGGAATTTCCAGAATCTGCTTTTTAAGGTGTTTGTAGATGGGATTTATATGATAACGCATTATTTAAATCTTTTTAAAGATTTTTTTCTTCTGAAAAAACCTAACTCTCTTTTTTTAGGGACTCCGTTTTCCGCAATATAGTTCTTTGCTGCTTCTAACATCCTTTTGCATGATTTACCATCAAAATAAGGATCGAAGTATTCAATCGCTTCCTTTCTTTTGTCCGCATACTCATCAAGAGTTATTTCTTTTTCAAAAGCTTCCGATAGTTGTAATGGATCCGTAATATCTCTCCAGTACTTTACCGGAGAAGCGTTTTTATAGGTTATGACGGGTTTGTCGAGTAATAGAAATTCAAAAACAACCGAAGATGAGTCGCTTATCATTACATCTGAAATCAGAAGGAATTTATTAATATCAACATCAGCCATCCAAAGCATATTTTTATTGGATGCTGCAATATTCTCATAATCCTTCATCCATTTTGGATCTGTTAACGGGTGAAATTTCAGAATTAATAAAACATCATCTCTTTCTTCCACAAATTTCTGTATCCCTTCTTGCATAAAAGGTAAAGAGGTGATTGAAGGAGGAAAAGTTGGTGCGTATAAAGCTATTTTTTTTTTATTGTATTTGAGTAGTAATTCTTGTTTGTAGTCATTGTATCTTGTCAGATCTCTCAAAATACTATCTCTTCTTGACCAGCCAGTCTCAACAACTTCAGCTTTCCGTCTATTCTTAAGCGATTTCTTATATCCATTAGTAAAATAAGGACCTTGAGTTAAATAAAGATCGAAATAATCACGAATTCTGAAGTATCTTTTCTCACCACACTCATAGCCATGTGATATTTGAATTTTAACTCCCGGCAGATCATAAGGAACTACATTACAAGGAACGAAGATTATTTCCGGCGAAAATTTATAAATGTCACTAATATTGTGAGTCCAAGGAACCTCCTTGTCGAAATGAGGGATGTTCTTTTCATGAATATACCATAGAATTTCATGGCAACCTTCCGAAATAGCTTCTTCATATATTGGTTCAACCATGGATATTGTATACTTCTGTTCGCAAAATAAAACTATTCTCATTCTGTTATTTTTAGGATCAATTTACTGGGTATGATGCGATATAAATTTGAGTTTATATTAAAATGTAAATATAGTGTTGAACTAAATTTGACTCTAGCATGCAAAGAAAACAAAAATTGTATTCTAATTCAATTTTACAGCACCAATTAAGCAATATTAGGAGTCTGGCAAGCCATTGATAAAACACATTTTTTATAAAAAACACAGATTATAATACCTATCTTTGTCCACTTGAATTTTAAATTTTGATGAGTAATGCAAAAAAAAGGTAGTCTTTTAATCGTTTTAATGTTTGTAGGTATAATTGTTTTTGCTCAGAAGAAAACTAATTACGAGATAGGTGCTTCTTCAGCAGTTGGTACTGACAATAATCTTCCTTTTTGGCTTCTTTCTAATCAAAATGGGATTGTGCCTACTCATGGTTATGTAATGGGTGATTTATCCCTTGGTATGAATTTTGAGGAAAATCAAAATGAGTCATTTGATTTTATGTGGAAAGCTTCAGGACTTGTTTATACGGGAAAAGAATCAAAGTTGATGGTTAATCATCTATATGGCGGTATACGATGGAGGTTCATCCATTTTTATATTGGGCAAAAAAGTCATGCTCAAAAATATGACGGATTATCTTCAACTAATGGTGATTTATTGTATTCAAATAACTCGCGGGCATACCCTCAATATGAATTAAGTGTTCCGGAATGGACAAATGTACCCTACACAAAAGGCTTTATTTCTTTTAAAGGACTTTTATCTGATGGAATTACAATGGACAACAGGTATATTGATAATGCAAGAATTCATCACAAGAATTTTTACCTGCGGATTTTTGAAGATTACAAGCTGAGTGCAAGTGCAGGTATTGAACATTATGCATTGTGGGCAGGAACGCATCCTGTAAATGGTAATATTTCGGGCTCATTAAGTAAGTATATGAAGATTTTTATGATTGAAGGAGATGATGCCGGTTCTTTTAATAATGACGAGTACCGCTTAGGTAATCATATCGGAAGTTATCGATTTGATGTTTATTATAATGATGATAAATTTAGTTTGAATGCTTATCTCCAAACGGTTTTTGAAGATGGTTCAGGTAAACGGATGAACAATAACCCTGATGGTTTGTACGGCATCTACTATAAAAATAAAAAAAGTGATAATGCTCTAATTCAATCAGCTGTTATTGAATATTATCACACATCCTATCAAGGAGGATCGATTTTTCAGATAGGAGATCATATTTTAGGAGGGCGTGATAATTATTTTAATCATGGCGAATACCGATCAGGATGGACTCACCAAGGCAGAACAATTGGTTCGCCTTTATTTACGACCGGAACTAAAGATGGACACGTTGTAATCGCAAATAATCGCTTTAAGGCTGTTCATTTTGGTATTGGAGGCGAAATATTTGGTTTACCCTATAAAACATACTTTACTTACAGTAGCAATTATGGTACATATAATATTCCATACGCATCTAAATTGAAGCAATTTTCTGGATATGCAGAGGTGAATGTGCCCGTAAAACAGATCCCATTTAAAATTGATCTTGCCTGTGCTTTGGATCGAGGGAAATTACTTGGTGATAATCTGGGATTTTGGATTAGACTATCGAAAAAAGGAATTTTAAGTTCAAAAAAATCTTTGAAATAAGTTATTTTTATATGCCTGATAAAAGAAAATCATATTTTGCATTATTCTATTTAGAAAATAATTATTTCTTTCCTCATTTTATTTCTGTGATGGATGAGCTGAGAGTTAATGGGCTGTCTTTTGCGATTATAATTCCAGAAGAAAAATCAAGAAATCTTGAAGAACAAAATAAAACAACCATAGCCCATTGTTGTGAACATGGTATTGAGTATTTGCCTCTAAAACGGGAAGGATTAGTTTGTGAGTTTTTGGTATTTGGCAATTCGATTCAAGAAACCAATATTACTTTTAAGAAAACAGTATCAATTTTCCATGGATGTTGGGGAGGTAAAAATGTGTATTTGAGAGATGAGCTTACTCAATTTGATATTCGCTTTGTTGAAACAGATTTTATTCGTGAGAATATTCTTCGTGCACATCCAGAAAAGAAGGACAACACTGTTGTTGTTGGATATTCGAAATTAGATTTGTTACTGCGGAATGATGATGATGCAATTCGGAATTTAAGGAAAAAGTATTTTTTCGATCCAACTAAGAAAACCATTCTTTATGCACCTACATTTTATCCTTCATCAATTGGAAAAATCCCAGCCAACTTACCGAAGTTATTATCAAATTATAATATTATAATTAAACCTCATTTTTATATCTACATGAGGAAAAAATATTCTAGTGAGCTACGATTAATTCAAAAGTGGAATCAGCAGGATAATGTTTATTTCGCAGACTTATCGGAAAATTCACTGATCCCATTTATGCAGGTAGCAGATATTTTGGTATCTGATTTCTCAGCGGCTATTTATGAATTTGCCGCTATGAGAAAACCAGTAATCGTTAATCGTTTTGTAAAATCCAGATGGTATTATAAATTAATGCCAAACAAATTGAATAAGAGGCTGGATCTCTTTAATTTTGATTTGTGGAACGTAGGCGATAATGCCAATGATTACCAACAGATGGTTAGTTTGTTGAAAGAAAATTTAGAAAATAGCAATAAAAACATCAATCAAAGACAAGATTTAGTTAGAATGGTTGTGGGTGATGTGGATGGTAAAGTTGCTTATAGAATAGTGAAACATCTAAAATATATATATCATGAGCAAAAGTGTTTACATAGGGATGAGTGCCGATATCATTCATCCGGGGCATTTGAATATTATCAAAGAAGGCGAAAAGTTGGGTAGTGTTACTGTTGGTGTTCTTACAGATAAGGCAATTGCAAGTTATAAGCGTTTACCTTATTTGGATTACGAACAGAGAAAAATGATCGTTGAAAATATAAAAGGAGTTGAAAAAGTAATTCCTCAGGATTCTCTTGACTATGTACCAAACTTAATGAAGGTGAAACCTGATTTTGTTGTTCATGGTGATGATTGGAAAGAAGGAATTCAACAGGAAACCAGACAACGTGTAATCGACACCATCAAAGAATGGAATGGTAAGGTTATTGATGTTCCTTATACACAGGGGATTTCTTCTTCTAAATTAAATGAGAAGGTAAAGTCGATAGGAACGACTCCTGAAATAAGAATGAAGAGATTACGTCGGCTAATTCAAGCCAAACCTATTGTTCGTATTCTTGAATCTCACAGTGGACTGACAGGACTAATTGCAGAAAATGCTAAAGTGAGCGTAAATGGTTTAAATCAAGAGTTTGATGGAATGTGGTCAAGTAGTTTGACTGATTCTACCTCAAAGGGAAAGCCTGATATTGAGGCCGTTGACATTACAACCAGAATGCATGGTTTAAATGACACTTTGGAGTGTACAACGAAGCCTATAATTTACGATGGCGATACAGGAGGAAAAGTAGAACATTTTGTATTTACTGTGAGAACTTTGGAACGTCACGGCATTTCTGCAGTTATTATCGAAGATAAAACAGGTTTAAAAAAGAATTCTTTATTTGGAACATCAGTTGCTCAGACTCAGGATACAATTGAAGATTTTTCGGCAAAAATTAAAGCCGGAAAACTAGCTCAGGTTACTGAAGATTTCATGATTATTGCACGTGTAGAAAGTTTGATTCTTGGAAGAACGGTAGAAGAGGCTTTGGAAAGAGCGCATGCGTATGTTAAAGCAGGTGCCGATGGAGTGATGATTCACAGCAAAGAGAATACAGGAGATGACATAAAAGAGTTCTGTGAACGATTCAGAGCAGATAATAAGAATACTCCGATTGTAGTGGTTCCATCTACATTTAATCACATTACAGAAGAGGAATTTAGCAAAATGGGTGTAAATGTAGTGATTTATGCAAATCACATGTTGCGAGCTTCTTATCCTGCAATGATGGATGTTGCAAAATCGATTCTTGCAAATGGACGTTCATCAGATGCAAATGATAAATGTATGCCTATTAAAGAGATCCTTGAATTAATCCCAGGTACTAAATAAGATTAGAATGATAGAATTAAAATCATTTTTTAAAAATCTGGAGAGCAATGATGTGAACTTCTATACAGGAGTTCCAGATTCTCTTTTAGCTTCACTTTCCGCTTATATGTTTGATAACTATCCAGCAAATAAGCATATTATTGCCTCAAATGAAGGTGCTTCGGTGGGATTGGCAAGCGGATACCATTTGGCAACAGGATTGATTCCTGTTGTTTACATGCAAAATTCAGGGATTGGAAATGCAGTAAATCCTTTATTGTCATTAGCCGATGAGGATGTTTATAAAATTCCAATGATTCTTTTTGTTGGATGGCGCGGTGAGCCGGGAGTTAAGGATGAACCTCAGCATGTTAAGCAAGGGAAGGTATCGAAAGATCTTTTTGATGCAATGCAAATTCCGTGTGAAGTATTAGGTACAGATACTAAGGAGGCAAACAAGCAAGTTGGTGAAGCCTTAAGAGTTTGTAAGGAAAACTCAAGTCCGTTTGTATTCTTGGTTAAAAAAGGAACATTCGAAACCTATAAGCTGGCTTCAAACGAAGTTGAAAACAACTATCCGGAAAGAGAAGAAGCCATTGAAAAAGTGGTGGAGATAATTGAGGATAATTCAGTAGTTGTTTCTACGACGGGTAAGATTTCCAGAGAACTTTTTGAGATCAGAGAAAAGCACAATACCGGACACGAGAAAGATTTTCTTACTGTTGGGTCAATGGGGCACGCTTCTCAAATTGCCATGGGTGTTGCCATGCATTCTAACAAAAAAGTGTATTGTTTTGATGGCGACGGTGCAATCATTATGCATACAGGATCTTTTGGAATAATTGCAGCGGCCGATTGCAAAAATCTAAAGCACATTGTATTTAATAACGGAGCTCACGATTCGGTAGGCGGACAGCCAACGGTTGGTTTTGATATTGATTTTGGTCAGATAGCAAAGGGGTTTGGATACAAAGAATCTTTTTTTGCAGATTCTCATGAGTCATTGAATTCAATTCTACCTCAGTTTATCGCTAGTGAAGGACCATCGATATTGGAAATTCGTGTTAAAAAGGGTGCAAGAAACGAATTGGGAAGACCAACAACAACCCCAGTTGAGAACAAGCTAAGTTTGATGGAATTCTTAAAATAATGATTGAGAATATATACATAGGTAAGGGAAGTATTTCCAACTTATCGGAAATATTGAAATTACACTCAGGCAAAAAGATATTTTTAGTAACAGGTAAATCCTCTTACACGAAATCCGGAGCTCAAAAAATAATGGAATCTCTTTTAAAGGGGATTCCATATTTTAGATTTTCTGATTTTGAAGAGAATCCTAAACTGGAAGATGTTGAGAAGGGAATTGAGCTTTTTAAAAAAGAGAACTGTGAATTAACCATTGCGGTTGGTGGTGGAAGTGTGATTGACATCGCAAAACTGATTAATAGTTTATCAATGGTTCATGAGAATCTGGAAGAAACTATTAAGGCAAACCAATTGGAACAAAAGCCATTTCCTTTTGTTGCCATTCCAACAACTGCAGGAACCGGAAGTGAGGCAACGCATTTCGCAGTGATGTATATTAATGGAGAGAAATATTCTTTTGCCCACAAATATATCTTACCTGAATATGTAATTGTAGATTCTCAATTCACGTATTCTACTCCAGCTTACCTAACGGCATGTACCGGAGCAGATGCTTTTTGTCAGGCAGTGGAGTCGATGTGGGCAACCGGAGGAAATTCGGAATCCAAAGAATATGCAAAGAAAGCGATTCTCTTGGTTTGGAATAATTTGGTAGATGCAGTGACAAAAAATGATTATGCTTCGAAAGATGCTGTAAGCGAAGGTGCTTATTGGGCAGGAAAAGCAATTAATATATCCAAGACAACTGCGAGTCATGCTTTGTCGTACAAAATGACATCCTTATTTGATGTACCTCACGGACACGCTGTAGCGCTTACCTTGGTTCATGTGATGAAGGCAAATTATGAATATGCCAAAGAAGATATTCAACGAATTATTTCGTTGATTAATGCAGATAATCTATCTGATGGTGTAGTAAAAATCGAAACATTTTGGTCAGAAATTGGTTTATGCATGAAGTTAAGTCAGTTAGGGATTGAAGAAAACCAGATTTTTAAGCTATCCAATTGTAATCTGGAAAGGTTGAAGAATAACCCGGCATTGCTGACAAAAGAATACATTGAAAATCTTTTCAGGAGTATTGTTTAAAACCCAAAAAGAGTAAAGCGGATACTATTTAGTCATCCCTTAAAAAGATTCCAGAATATTGATAATCAACTGATAAACTTTTTTATTCCCTACTTAAATCTGCAAGCAAATAAGTATCTTAGTTGAAAATCTTGCAGATATGGTTGGAAAACAGGACAATACACCTCAATTAAGTATTTTTGACACACCACTGGAACGATTCATCAATTTAGAGCATGAATTGTGTATTTTATCAAGGCGAATTGACTGGGATTCAATAGAAATAGAATTCTCTGTTTATTTTTCCGAAATCGGACGTCCATCTGTTCCAATCCGAAGAATGGTAGGGTTGCTTCTGTTGAAACACATTTATAATTTAAGTGATGAGTCCATCGTTGACAGATGGATTGAAAATCCCTATTGGCAGTATTTTAGCGGGGAGAAAGTTTTTCAAACACAAAAGCCTTTTGATCCAACCGAGTTTATACATTTTAGAAACCGTATTGGGAAAGAAGGAGCAGAAATATTATTGAAAGTATCAATTCAGTTATTTGGCAAAGAAGCTCAGGAAAAAGAAGTATTAATTGACAGTACGGTACAAGAGAAGAATATCACTTACCCAACCGACGCAAAACTACACAAGCGTATAATTGAGAAAGTAAACAAGATAGCCAAACAAGAAGGAATCACATTACGCCAAACTTATACCCGAACCTTAAAGCAGTTGATGATAGACCAACGTTTTCATAATCATCCAAAAAGAAGGAAGAAAGCCAAAGCTGCATTACGAAAAATCAAGACTATTGCTGGTCGCCAGGTCAGAGATATCCAAAGACAATTCACCACATCTCAACAAAACAGATATCAGGAATTATTTATCATTCTCGATAAAGTCTTAACGCAGCAAAAAGGAAATAAGAACAAGATTTACAGTATCCATGAACCTGAGACTCGCTGTATTGCTAAAGGAAAAGAAGCAAAGAAATTTGAGTTTGGAAACAAGACTGGGTTTGTTTTGACCAAAACCACAAAAATAGTAGTTGGCGCTATTGCCTTTGAAAATAATCCTTACGATGGCCACACTCTAGAAGAACATTTAAAACAAACAGAATATTTAACAGGAAGTTGTCCAAAAATAGGGATCGTAGACAGAGGATACAGAGGGAAAAAGAAAATCAATGGTACTGAAATAATATCACCTTCTGTTCCTAAAAGAGAAACGACTCAGTATGAAAAACAAAAAGCAAGGAAACGTTTTAGATCCAGAGCTGGAATAGAACCGGTTATTGGACATATTAAGCAAGATCACAGAATGTTAAGGAATTATCTAAAAGGTCTTCCAGGTAATCAATTAAATACAATTTTTGCCGGAACTGGGTTTAATCTAAAGAAAATGCTCAATAGAATTAAAGAGCAAATCCTTTGTGTCTTTTTTAAAAAACCAAATCTTTGGATGCAATTATTTTCAAAAATCAAACTCCCAAAATATCTGGCTTTTTAAGGGATGACTATTTATCGTTTAGAATCCGCTCCCCCAACACTAAATCTCCTTCAAAAGTAATTTTGATGTTGGATTCGTCACCTTCAACAATGTAGATGGCTTCTGTTGGTAGATATTTCAATACAACACCACAATCATCTGTTGCCACAAAATCAGGATCTTTTAAAGCAATTTCATAAGCTGATTTAATTGTATGGTAAGGAAAGGCCTGAGGCGTTTGTGCTCTTCTTAAAAAACTTCTTTGCGGAACAGAAATAATTTTGTTTTTCTCGTCAACTTCAAAAATGGTATCAACAGTTGTTATGGCAACAGCAACTGATTTTCCAGCATTAAGTTCTCGAATTACATTAGAAATAATTTCACTTGAAACAAAGGGGCGTACAGCATCATGAAAGATTAAGTTGATATTTTGTTCTTCTTGATATGCATGAATAGCAGCAAGACTTGAATTACTTCTTTCTTTGCCTCCAGGCAAAATGTGCTTCACTTTATTGAAGTTATTCTCTTTTACAATGCATTCAACTTCATGAATAAAATCAGCCTGCATAATGATGCATATTTCATCGATATCCGGGTGATTTTCAAGCGCTTCAATAGAATGCTGAATGATTGGTTTCTCTCCAAGAATCAGGAATTGTTTAGGTAATGATCCTCCCATACGTTTTCCGCTTCCTCCGGCCAATATAACAGCAATATTTTTCATTTGGTTATAATTTTTATTCAGTTGTCAGATGGAACTTACCCTTTGCAAATAATTATTTACTTACGGACGTTTCGTTTTTCTGATTTAAATTAACGTATCGAAATTACAATTAAATCGGCGTTTTAAAAAGCAAAAAAGAACCGCTCCAAATGGAAGCGGTTTGTTTTTTTAGTAGAGCAGGAGAATCGTATTTTACTGGAAGTGCTCTTTAAGGTCTCATTTTTAGAGTCTATTTAAAAATATCGTATTCTCCAACATCCGAAAGAATTTCATATCCATCTTCAGTTACTAAAACGGTATGTTCAAATTGAGCGGATAATTTCTTGTCAATCGTGCGTGCTGTCCATCCATCTTTTTCATCAACAACGGCTCTTGGTTTTCCGAGATTAATCATTGGTTCAATGGTGAAAATCATGCCTGCTTTCATTTTTGGTCCGGAATTTTTTGGAGCGATATGCTCAACCTGAGGTGCTTCGTGAAAGTCGATACCAACACCATGACCACAAAATTCGTAAACAACACTATATTTTTTTCCTTTCGCAAATCTTCCGATCATAAATCCGATATTGCCAAAGTAGTTGCCCGGTTTCACTTGCTCAATTCCCAAATACAAAGCATGTTCGGTATCTTCAACTAATTTTGCTGTTTCCTGCGAAACCTCACCAATTGTGAACATGGTACTGGTATCACCATAGTAACCATCCAGAATTGTAGTTACATCAATATTCAAAATATCACCATTTTTAAGAATGGTTTTTTCATCCGGAATACCGTGGCAGATCACATCATTTAAAGAAATACAACATGATTTTGGGAAACCATGATAATTCAACGGAGCTGGTATTGCACCATTGTTTCGAATGTAGTCTTCAATCAACTGATTTAAGTATTCTGTGCTAACTCCTTCTTTAACGAAATCGCTAATATATTTTAGAGTATTTCCGGCTAGCTGAGCACTTTTTCGAATCCCCTCAATTTGCTCCGGAGTTTTAATAATAATTTTACTCATAATTTTGTGTTCGCAACAACCTGATTGTTTTGCATATTTAGAAAGGCAAAGGTCTGCATAGAAATCGAATTATGCAAATCAAATAAGACTCAAATTTCAGGTGATTTGTTAATCCGACCGAGTTGGATATCTGATGGAGTTAACGCTGCCAGGAGCTTCGAACTCATATCACTTAAATCAATCATTAGGTTTGACATGACTTCAGTTTTTAGTTAACTGACTACTAAGTACCGGTTACTAATTACTTTTTCGATTAATGAACTAAATAAAAATAGAAGAGTTTTGATTGTTCAAAGAGGTAGTAAGCGAATTCGGCTTATTAATCGTTTTCGAGTTGCTTTTTAAATTCATCTAAATGAGATAAAGTTTCTTCGTCGAGGCTTGGTTCCACCATGTCTTTGTAAGATTGCAGGTTTTGAAGTATTGTTTCAGCTACAATCAATCTGGCAGTTGCTTTATCGTCTGCAGGAACAACGTACCAGGGAGCAAAGTCTTTTGATGTACGATTAATAGCATCTTCGTAACATTCCTGATAAGCACTCCACGATTTTCGTTCTTTTAAATCATCTTTGGAAAACTTCCAGTTTTTTTCTTTTCGGCGAAGTCTTCGAAACAATCTCTTTTTCTGTTCGTCTTTTGAGAGGTGTAAAAAGAATTTTAAAATAATGGTACCACTCTCGGCAATGTGCTCTTCAAAATTTATTATCCGTTCCATGCGCTTGTGATAAAAGGCATCGTCCAAATCGTTAAGACTGGTCACCGAAGGAATGTTTTCACCCAAAATATATTCCGGGTGTACCCGTGTAACCAAAACATTTTCGTAATGGGTGCGGTTAAAAACACAAATTTTGCCCCTTTGCGGCAACGCAATGTAATGCCGCCATAAAAAATCATGTTTTAATTCTGCAGAAGTAGGAGCTTTAAAACTATGTACCACAACACCTCTGGCGTTTACATCTTTAAACACTTCTCTCACTAAACTATCCTTTCCGGATGTGTCCATTCCCTGCAGGCAAATAAGCATATTGTATTTTCCATGCGCATACATAGTGTCCTGCAATTCGCTGATTTTTCTGCGGATGTGTTTTAGCTTTTCTTTAGCACCTTCAATTTCTTTGAACGTGTCTGTTTGTGCTAAGCTTATTTTTTTTGAGATTTTATATTGATCGATATTCATAGGGAAGTTTATATTCAATTAAAAATAAGTATTTTTAGTGGCTTATAAAATTAATATTTATTTGGAATTGTGAGCTTACATGTACTGTTTTGGTGGTGTTCAGTTTAATTGTTATTCTTTGTGCATGGCTTTGTTGATTTGAATCAATATTATAAATTTTCCCGATACTATTTTAAAAGTACAATCAATATTATTACTCTTTTGATATGATGAAATTTGTTAGAATATGTTTTGTTTTCTTTTGTTTGATAACAACTTACAGCCTTGCCAAGGGGCAATATTTTAGTACGGGACAAGACCCTGCTTCCATAAACTGGAAACAAATTAATACGAAGGATTTTCAAATTATATTTCCTGAAGGTTACGAACAAAAGGCCGGATATATGGCAGCCATTTTTCAGGATTTACTCTTAAAGGGAGGGAAGGATCTCCAACATCAACCTAAAAAGTTTTCTGTTGTAGTGCATACCCAAAGTGCAACCACAAATGGTATGGTAGCTTGGGCTCCGAAGCGAATGGATGTTTATAATACTTCTGCACCCGATAATGATGCTCAGGTTTGGATTGATCATGTAACCACTCATGAATTCCGGCATGTTATTCAGATGGATAAATTAGAACAAGGATTTACGCGCTTTTTGAACTATGTATTTGGTCAGCAATCTACCGTAGTTGTGGTTGGGCTGTATTTGCCTCCCTGGTTTTTGGAAGGCGATGCGGTTTGTACTGAAACTGCTTTAAGCGAATCGGGGCGGGGACGCCTGCCGTTTTTCGAGCAGGAACTGCGGGCTCAATTGATTGAAAAAGGAAATCATTCTTACGATAAGGCAATCAACGGATCGTATCAGGATTATGCAACCGATCGTTACAAATTGGGTTACTATTTGGTGGGTAAAGCAAGAATACATTACGGAGATGAATTGTGGGAAAAAACACTGAATAGAGTTGGGCGAAGACCTTTAGGGATTACCAGTTTTGCTGATGGAATTAAGCAGGGAATGAATGGGAAACGGGATGCTGTATTCGATTCGTTATCAGAAAAACAAAAAGAGATTTTTGCCAAAGGAATAAAGGTAGAGGATATTGATTGGGAACAGGTAAAAGAGAAAAATACCCGGGCCGACGGCAAGCTGATGTTGTATTACGATACCATGAAGGAATTGCAATGGGAATGGGAAGTCCAGGATGCTCAATTGAATTTGACTGATTTTGTGCCATTGGCAAATCGTGAGGGAATATATACCAACAAACGCTTTCCCCATGTTAACGAATCGGGTGAAGTAATTGTACTGAAAGAAGGTTTGGCTGATGCTGCTTATTTTGAGAAAATCAGTAAAGAAGGAAAACAAGAGAAATTGTTCGTGCCCGGATACGATTTTAATACAGGGTTTGACTACAAAAACGGAAAACTGATTTGGTCGGAACGGAAAGAGCATTTGCGTTGGGAAAAAGCCGATAAAAGTGTTTTGGTAATTTATGATACCAAATCAAAAAAGAGAAGCAAAATTAACAACAAAAACTCTTTGTTTGCACCGGCTTTTTCAGAGGATGGGAAGCAGATTGCAGCAGTGGAAACAGATGAATTGGGTGATAATCATCTGGTAATAATCGATGCTGAAAGTAAGCTGATCGAACAACGAATTGATGCTGGAAAAGGTGAGTTTATTTTATCACCAAAGTGGGATGGGAACCAATCGATAGTATGCATTTTATTGAATAAAAAAGGAAAGAAATTGGTATCTCTCGATGTAAATACAGGAAACAGAACCTGCTTGTTTTCTTCAGGGAAACAGGACATATCTCAGTTAGAGGTAAGCCATGACCATATCTTTTTTACAGCCGGTTTTACAGGAATCGATAATGTGTTTGCTTTTGATAAATCGAGTGGAAAAGTTTATCAGGTAACATCATCAAGGTTTGGTGCACGCGATCTGCATGCGAATGGTAATCAACTTTACTATTCCGATTACACATCCGATGGCTATTTGCCTGTAAAGACAGATTACCGGGTTAGTAATTGGAAAGAGTGGGAGGGTGATTATTCGTCATTCCCATTAGCGGAAAGTCTATCTGAGCAATCGGGTGTAAAGTTATCTCCCGACACAACAAATTTGGGCCGTTTCGAGGTGAAGAACTATTCGAAATTGGGTCATTTGTTCAATTTTCATTCCTGGGCACCTCTGTTTATCGATGGACTGGAACAGGAATCTGATATTGGCGTATCTGTGGCTTCTCAAAATAAGTTGAGTACTTTGTTGACTACCGTAGGGTATAAGAAAGAACAGGGCTATAAAAACGGGCAGTTTTATGTGAACATGTCTTATCAGGGATGGTTTCCAATTATCGACTCAAAACTGACTGTGGGGAATAAGGAAGCGCAGTTTGCGATGGAGGCAAATAGAATATCACCTCCTCAGAAAGACACAATCTTAGTGTATCGCACATTAAAACAATGGGGATGGGAGAATAGTATCAAGTTGCCGTTCGATCTTTCAGGAGGAAAATATTCCACACGCATTATCCCTAAGGTAACCTACAATTTGGCAAAGCTGGCCAATATAAAATATACTCCTTTGGCTACTACCCAAACGAATTCATTAGGATTAGGGGAGTATGATTTTGGCGGTAAAAATATTACTCAGGAGATCATGGAGTATCAGATTTTTGCCTATAACATTGCAAAAACGGCTCCGCGCGATGTGCAGTACCAATGGGCACAAGTATTGGAACTTAACTTTAGACACACACCATTTGGCGATTCAAAACTGGGTGAAACATGGTCGGCCGAAGGGCACTTGTATTTCCCTGGATTTGTGAAGCATCATGGTATTAAATTGTATGGCGGATACCAAAACCGTTCCAGCTACAATTCCCGTTTTTCAAATATGATTAAAAGTCCGCGAGGAATGACTGATATTTATGGTAAGGATATTTTTTCGACAGGCTTTGATTATGCATTGCCTCTGTTTTATCCAGACTGGAATATGGGACCATTGGCCTATTTTAAACGAGTAAAGATGAACGCTTTTGTAGATTACGGATATCAGAAAGGAAAAGTATCAGATGTAAATCAGAATCTATTTGCCTATAATGATGCATTCACATCTTTTGGTGCTGAGCTAAGTACCGATTTGCATGTACTTCGCTTTTCGGCTCCTGTCGATTTGGGTATTCGTGTCGGATATGAGGATCAAACGGGTAGCATGTTTGCTAATTTGTTGATATCCTTTTCGTTGAGTGCGTTTTAGCAGAGGGTGATCCGGAATGGTTGAACTTGAATAAGCGTATGCAAATACGGCTGTAAATGTGAGTAATTGTTCCGGTCAATACCAATCAATAGTTTGCTTGAAACAAACTGTATCCGATTGGTTTCCAACAGGCAAAATTATTTGTATTTGACTTGCCTTTGTTTCAATTGGGAAAAGTATTTTGCCACCAATTGTCTTATTGGGAGGCAAGGTTGTTTTCAGCAATGCCTTGTTCTCCAAAAAATCAATATTCGCAGCAATTGATTTTAATTCACTTTCCTTTTCTTTGTTCCAGGCAAGCTCTTTCTCTTCCCGGGTTTCATAGTTTTCATCATCTGTATCGATCCCAAAAATAAGATTAATTGAGCCTTCAATTAATCCATCGGTTAGTATATCTCCAATACTCTTATCTTTTAAGCTATATGGATTTTTTGCAGCGATTAAGTTTGTCTTGTTTTCCCGCATTTGTTCAAGTGCTGCATCCGGATTGACACATTGCACATGTATTTGATCTGTAGAAACGTAATTTTTTGGATAAACAGGACAATATGTAAATTGTGAGGGATCAATAATCAGGCTATCTGCTGAGGTGTTTTTGAATTGCACATCGAACACCATTTGCCGTTGAAACATTCCATCGGGAGTCATTTGTAATTCGTACGAATCACTTTGCAGTATAGTTCTTCTCAATTCCTTGTTTATGGGCTTTACGTTTAATTGTTTGATGTTATAGACTCCCTGATGAGCACATCCCGTTAGCAGAAAGAACAGGATGAGGGCAAGGCTGTTTGTATTCATTGTGATTTGGTTTAATGTAGATGTCGTAAGCATGTTAATCTTTACTTTCATATCTTACGACAATTATCTGCACGCTCACACGTACTATGCTTGGCAACTATTCTTAGTATCCATAGCTGAGAAAATACATAAACACAAATTATTTTTTGATCTCTTGTACCCGATATAAATTATACAACTTTTTATTGTACGGATAATCCCAACATCCCATTCTATGGTATATATTTCCACCAAATCCTTTTTTGTAAATATGTACTCCATGTAAAGGATGAGCCTGATTTAAGTTAGGAGCAGAACCAAACATATCATATTCAGAACATCCCCATTCTTTTGCAATTCGTATCGACTCCCATTGCAAAGAATAGCTTGCCATTAAGTTATTTTTACAGGATGTAGATGCTCCATATAAATATGTCCCCCGTTTTTTTGATAAAACCAAAAACATTGATGAAAGAAAACTACCGCCAAAATCAGCCATTAACATTTTAACGCTTACTCCTTTTTTACTGTTGTCCTGATTTTTTAATATGGCCGCAAAGTATTCTTGATTTTGCAACGGCATGTTATGACGCATAGCTGTTTCTTGATACAATTTATACCATTGTCCAATATGGTCAATACCATATTCAAGTACTCTGATTCCTTTCTTATTTGCTTTTTTTACGTTATACCTAGTATTGTATCTCATATTATTGAGCAAATCCTGGTCTTTTAAAGTCAAATCAAGAAAAAAGGTATTTTTTGGCAAATTGTCCTCTATGCTTTTGTGCAAATTCCAATTAGCCGTATTAAAATTTAGTCGGTATTCCTGAGTTGCACTTGGTGGTGGTCCTATCCAATTTCCATGATTGTCAAAATACTCCTCTTCAAGTGCCCACTGGTTCTCCCAAATCAAATCGTAACGAATAAAAATGCAGTTTGGTGGAAGAAATGGTTTTATAGATTCAGATAATTGTTCTAAAAATAATCCTTGATTTTCAAATGCAGGTTCTAATTTTGGCCCGTATGGGATGTATGCAAAACAATTAACATTATCTACGTACTTGATTAAAACCAATAAATCTTCACTTTTTTTTTCCAAAGAGTTAGCTGTGCTAAATAATAAATCTTTTGAGATTGTCAACTCAAATCCCTTTGGAATAAATCCTTGATTTCTTTTTACGCGTGCCCAGAAAGGAGTTTGAGGTAATATATTTGTAGTCTTAAATTCTTCAATATCTTTCTTCTCTAAATTACAAATCATCCTTTTTTTGTTACAAAATTAAATAATTAAATACTTAATATGAAACGCCCGTGAAAGGAATTTGTGACATACACAGGAGGATGATTATTCCAGTATGGTAATCCCGAGCTTTCGAAACCATATCACCACTCATCCTAGGTTTGTGATTTATTCAATCTTTATCAATCCTGAAATTTTATCTTGTATTTGCAACTATCATCTCCTCTTCTAATTGATGAAATAACTTCTGCCGATGCAGGAATCCCGGCGACAGTAGAAAACATTTTTTCAGCAAATCCCTCAGAACAAAAACACATTGCAGATGAATTAATTCCTTTTTCATAATTCGAAATTGGACAAACACAATGGTTCTTATTTTCGTCTGCAATTAATGTTTTAGTAGTTTTATTGTAATCAATCTTCCAATTCCATTTATCCTCAATAAAATTAATGAATTTGTCTAAATCACCGATATAATTGGATAGCATTTCATCCATTTTCAGGTTGTTATAATGTACAATAGATGATTTTTTTAGAACTCCTCTTATTAACTCTTTATCTATTTCTATATCTAAGTTTGATAGTACATTCGATATCCATTCTTGAATTAATTGATTGCCTTCATTTTGACTTGTTGTTTCGGTATTTGTGTTGTAGTTACCCTTAGCTGTTAGCATAATAGAACTAAATCCGCATAGACAAGTTCCAGATACACAAAGTTTTTTGATGAAGTCTTTTCTACTTGTTGACATGTTTTCTCTTTTTTTTAATGTGAGCTATAATAATTTCAGGAATTCTCAATTTGACTTAACATGACGTTTAACGGTAAATTTTAGAAGTAGAGGCAAATTTCGTAGTAATTTCCTATCAAACCACTACGCTGTTTGAGCGGACTACAAACCTTGATATTTACACATCACCTGCCATTACTTATACAAAGTGTGTGTGCCTTGAATGGTAAATTTAGTAAAAGTTCTTTTATGTTGTTAAGTTTTATAGAAAGCAAGTATAGAGGGTGCAAGTCTCTTATGCACTGGGGTGATTCCTTGGAAGTATTAGAGCAGGAGGTTGGGTCGTGGAGAAGCTCTCATGAACGCCAGAAATAACACACATGGTGAATAGTCCAATTTTGAGAACGACTATTATTCTGGAAAGGTTGCTGAAACGCGGTTATGAATCTATGCCCGACATTTACAAACAAATCACGCCTAATAAACGTGATTCCTTATTCCCCATAACTTAATGAACCGCCGAATACGAGATCTGCATGGTTCATGCTGAGCTTGCGAAGTATCCGGTGGAGTGAAAGCCTCTCCCTGCTAGTGATTACTAGCGGGACGGGCTATTCAATTAGGCACTGACGGTTTAATTCTCCAGCATATTTATACTGTTGTCAATCCATTGTTGTATCAAGGTCACAGTGGATTTTTTAATTGGTAATAACCTTAAGAAATATTGATATTATTGGATTTTAAATGCAATAGGAGCAATTAAATCCATTTTATCAGGAAGTGTAATACTTAATCCTTCTTTATCAAATTTATATGAAATAATATTCCCTCCGAGCATCTCGACTTGATCAAATTTTTTGCTGTAATATTGGTTATTAGGCGACAATGATTTAATCATTACCTCCTGTCCTTTGTTAGGTAGTTCCATGACCACAGCATAAAGAACATCTCCTTTTTGGGTAAACCTGATATCTTCTGAAGTGTAAGGTTCTCCTTTACCTTCATTAAATCCCTGTGCATTAATGGGATTTGCATTTTCTGCATTTGGTCCTTCACCATAAATTTGCCAAGGACGGGTTTCGAAAATACATTCGCTGTTAATATCCATCCATTTTGTAATATTCTCCACAACTTTCAATTCCTTTTCATCAATAGAACCATCGCCGCGAACAGGAATATTCAGTAAAAGATTACCATTTTTACTGACAATATCGACCAATAATTGCATGACTGTTTTTGCTGACTTGTATCCACCTCGGTTGTATATCCCGCGGTCGTAGTGCCAACCTCCAATACATGTGCACGATTGCCATGGTTTCTCCTGAATAGTATCAGGTGCACCACGCTCTACATCCCAAACCATGCATTCTTTTTGTTCATCGGAAAGTATTTTACCAAAAAGAACAGCCTCCAGTTTACCCTCATGTCGTTTACTGTTTGAGTTATAATAATGTGCAGCTATTTCAAGTCCAACATTACTTACAGGCCATAATGGTAATGCGGTGTCATCAAAATAAATTAGGTCGGGATTAAACTGGTTAATCATGTCGACAGTACGATTATAAAAATTTAAGCAATATTCCTCTGAAGGAGGAGTAGCACCATTTTCCCAATTCCATTGTTTATGAATGCTTCCAATATTGGCACTCTCAGCACTTAACAGGTGATTTTGAGCATATAAATTTTGAGGATCCAGGCCTTCCCACCATTTACCTTTGCCATCTTCTTTCGTCAATTTTCCATCATAAGGAATGCCTGCATATTCTCCTTCGCTATCAGCCATCTGAGATGACTCATACCACCTCCAGGCATGAGCTGAATGAATACTCACTCCAAAGGGAAGATTATTATTTTTGGCAGCTTTAGCCCAACCTGCCAATATATCTTTTTGGGGGCCAATAGCAACAGAATTCCATTCCTGATATTTACTGTCCCACAAATCAAGATTATCATGATGGTTCCCCATTGCAAAAAAGTATTTTGCGCCAGCTCGTTTATATAAAGCAACTAATTTTTCAGGATCCCACTTCTCAGCTTTCCATTCATTTATAACGTCTTTAAAACCGAACTCGGATGGATGACCATAATGCTCCAAATGGTATTTATATTGCCAATGCCCCTGAGAATACATATGTCTTGCATACCAATCTCCGGCTTCGGGTTGACATTGGGGACCCCAGTGTGCCCAGATACCAAATTTGGCATCACGAAACCATTCAGGTATTTCGTACTGTTTTAAAGATTCCCAATTAGGTCCAAACTTTCCTGTCTGCATTTTTTCTTTTACATTCTCTTTACATGAAATCGTTGAGATAATGCAAATGAATATTATAATAATACCTTTCATTTTCATGATTCATTCATTTTAAAATATTTAGTAGCCATGTTATTTTATCGATTAAGTTTCATTGTGCACGGATCGCCACTTGTGACTAACGGATTTTGGCTATGAAGCGTGGCTCGTGTTGCGCCCACGGCAAGCCAATGATTCATAAGTCAATGTGTGCTTTGAGTGGTAAATTTAGTAAAAGTCCTTTTATGTAGTTAATTATTATGAAAGAAAGTCCAGAGGGGGCAAGTCCCTTATGCACTGGGGTGACTCCTGGAAGCATTAGTCCCGAGGCCTCGGGAGCAAGGTAGTTTGATGAGCCATGGATAGTTGGGCTCCTGCGAAGCCTTTTCAAATACCTTACTATAAATGATTTTATGAGTCATCGCTCTACGGCGAAGTCTTAATGAATACCTTATTGTGAAATTATTTTATGAATAAATCCGCTTGGTTTATGCTGAGTTTGCGAAGTATCCGGTGGCGTGAGAGTTTTTCCGCTAGACTAATAACCTAGTGGCTGGTACTCGATTGTGTACCGTTATTACTTAATTCATAAAAAATAGTATGGTGTTAATTAATTCTTTCATATGATTATAATTTTAAGTTTTTGTCATATGGAACTTACCATATAATCATCTCCCTGTGTGTCAAAATCGCTTTGACATGGACGTTTCATATGATTATAATTTGTTTTTTAATTGCCATATGGTCCCGAAAGCTTTCGGGATTACCATGCTGAGATAATCATCTCCCTGTGTGTCAAAATCGCTTTGGCATGGACGTTTCATATTATTCAAATATCGGTACTCCTCTTGTTGTGAATGATAATCCTTGTTGACCATATGTTGAAATCATTACAGCCTCAAACAATGGCGGATTTTTATCATTTATTTTTGCCCAGTCAAAAACGAAATTTGCTCCTGAACCTCCCTCGATATCTTGTTCTTCTATTATTATTTCTAAGGTTTCTAGAGGTTTTAAATAAATGGGGTTTTTAATATACTGTCTAATGTTTTCTCCAATGGTATTAAAATAATCAGCTTTTAAAATATAAACTGAATCGGTTAGTGAAATATTTCGAATACCAACAGTAATTGTAAGGTCAAATGTCCTATGCTCGTGAACATGATATATATGAGAGTAAACAGGGAGATAGGTTTTCCCCTGAAAATAGTCCTCAAAGTTGTCGATATTAGTTTGTTTACTTTTCCAGTCAGCCTGCTTAATCGGATATTTATCGGTTTCCTTTCCACTACAAGCATTAATAATCAATGCGATAGCTAATATTTTAAATATATTTCTCATTTATATAAGTTTCTATTTCTTGGTCATAAATTTACAATAAATTTTCATGTATGAAGTTCTGCCTAATGGCACACAACGGCAGTCTGTCTAAAAACTCATTTGACTACCCATTTAGGATCTAAATATAGCGGTTTTTAAGGATATTTAACCAGTACAAAGGCTTTAAGCGTAGCAACGCGAAAGCTGTGAGATGGTTAAGGCGTATCTGTAATTGTTATCCCAATCTATTTTATCATTGGACATTAGGTTATCAGTTGACCTAAGATTGAATTGACTGCATAATAAGAGCCGTATGAAACGAAGTTCGGCGAAGCCAATTGAGAGATTTATTGCCTGTCCCGATTTTTTTCGGGATACGGTTCTGTGAGAAGTTAGGGGTGAATTGAAAATCGACGAAGTCAAATTCCCCTAGCTTACTCGACTAGCTTCCGTATTTAATTCATATTTAGTTAAAATGAGCAATTTTAATAATAGACCTGACAATTATTTTGATTGTAATAGATTGTTCAACTTTCTTTGTACATTCTCTGTCTCTTCAATTTCAAGGGATTTCTCATAAAATGTGATTGCCATTTCTGCTTTACCCTGGTTGCGATAGCAATCTCCCATAGCATCATATACTCGAAAACTGTTTGGGTAATTCTTGACATTTAGATCATACAGCGCAGATGCTTTGTCATACTGTTGCTCAGACATTATAATGTTTCCAAATCGGTTGATGGTGGTTTCTGGTGGCAAAAAGGTATAGCCAAAGTGATCAGAGATGTTTTCAAAGTGCATAGTGATTGTATCCATCAATTCCTGTACCCCTATATCTGTCCCTTCCTGAAACAAAAACTCCTCATCAAAATTATACCATTCGAACAAGGACCGAAGCGCATCATAGATGGCAATAAAAGGCACGCCATTATGATTGTCATTTGGGTAAAATCTCCAATCAAAATTAAGTCCAGATGATTTAGAGCAAATTTGATTGAACTGCAAGATCGTTCTCATGTGTTCAGATGATTTCAAGGTATCATTTACAACCGAGCTTAGATCTAAGCCCTTTGGAAGCCTGTTAGCTACTGCTAAGTAGAGGGACTTTCTATCAAATCTTTCATTTTTTAATATTTGGCTTGCCTCTTTAAAGAAGTTCATATGATCCCATTTGATGCTTGGGTCAATTGTTACGTAGTTATCAAAAAACTCAGAATGGTGAATTAAGGTATTAAGCACAAATAAACCTCCCCAGGAATGACCAATAAGTGTACGATAGGGTGTAGTAGGATATTTTTCATCAATATAAGGGACCAACTCCTTTTCCAAAAAGTCAGAGAAATTTTCGGCTCCCCCTGAATTTGGGAGATAAGATACTTGACTCGGGGTTAAATCTCTTATTCGATTGACATTTGGAATCGCTACAACAATCATTTCAGGAAGAATGGTATTGCCATTGGACACACTTAGCTGATGAAGCATACCTACCGTTGAGTAAAAATGGGCTCTTCCATCAAGAACATACAAAACCGGAAATTTCTTTTGTGAATCTTCAGCACTTCTTGGTATGGAAATCCATATTGGTCTATTCTCTTTAAGTATTGCCGAATAAATGCTATCGACAATCCCTATTCTTATTTCATTTTCTCCTAATCCAATTGTCGGGGTTTGAGCATAAGTATTAAAAACCAATAGAAATAGGATACTGCTAATTATTAGTATTTTCTTCATAATTTTTATAGTAGCCAACGTCAGTCTGTCTAAAAACAAATCAAACTGCTGGATTGAATTTTAAATATAGCGGTTTTAAGGATACATAAAAATTGAAAATGCTTTTATTTGGAAATAGAATTGAGGCTCTTATTTGGGCGACACTTAACTTTAATAGCAGTATTAATTCAAGAAAACAGGATAAAAGACGGTGCATAAAACCCGTGTTTTATTACCTACATCATCGTCTGATAAAGTGGATATTGAACAAATACAAAGGCTTTAAGCGTAGCAAGGTGAAAGCTGTGAGATGGTTAAGGCGTATCTGTAATTGTTATCCCAATCTATTTTATCATTGGACATTAGGCTATCAGTTGACCTAAAATTGAATTGACTGCATAATAAGAGCCGTATGAAACGAAGTTCGGCGAAGCCAATTGAGAGATTTATTGCCTGTCCCGATTTTTTTCGGGATACGGTTCTGTGAGAAGTTAGGGGTGAATTGAAAATCGACGAAGTCAAATTCCCCTAGCTTACTCGACTAGCACCTGTTTTTTTTCCATTCTTTTTGTAGGCTATTACCAATAGAATTGTTGCAATTACAATTATAAATAAACCTGGTCGCAATTCAATAGCCTGTCTATGACTCCACCCCCAAAAGCCTATTAAGTATAGAACTAAACACACTAATTGAACTATAATATATTTACTTTTATTTTTTATTAGTTCAAGTGAATTACCAATTACAATTAATCCAAGAGAGATACTGGTAATACTTAGAATCCAATTATGAAAATGATAATCATTTAAAAAAGTATATCCCGTCCAGCCAGTAAATGCTCTGTATGTTTTTTCTCCATCAACGAACATTTTAAAATGTCTAATCCATCCCAAAAAAGTGCTAATAATTATCAATAATGTCAAAAACGAAGACCATATCAAGTACTTGTTTATCACAGATTTGTTTTGTTCAATAACCTCGATGTCTAAAACTTCAAATATTAAGTCAAGAGTTTTTCTTCTTGGTGTAGCTTCATTATTTTCTATTCGTTGAATTGTTCTCAAATTCACTTTTGCTTGTTCCGCTAAATCATCCTGAGTCAAACCTTTTTTTAATCTTCTTTCCTTTATTCTTTTTCCAATTTCTTTCATGAATCTTAAAATTTAATTATTCAGGTAAAAGTATTCATCAAGTCCTCAATTTGTAGCGATTTCTATACGACATTTTTACGGCATTTACTGATTTATACGGATTTTGCTTCAAATTGGTGCTAACGGTAAATTGTATGAGTAGTGGCAGATTGCGTGGTAGTTTCCTGTCAAACCGCTACGCAGTTTGAGCGGGCTAAAAACCTTAATATTTAGCAATTTCCCTGCCATTACTTATACAAAGTGAGTGTGCCTTGAATGGTAAATTTAGTAAAAGTCCTTTTATGTAGTTAATTATTATGAAAGAAAGTCCAGAGGGGGCAAGTCCCTTATGTGGGGTTACTCCTGGAAGCATTAGAGCAGGTGGTTGGGCTGCGGCGAAGCCATCATGAACGTCAGAAATAACAAACATGGTGAATAAAGTCCAATTTTGAGAACGACTATTACTCTGGAAAGGTTGCTGAAACGTGGTTATGAATCTATGCTCGACATTTACAAACAAATCACGCCTGTTCGACGTGATTCCTTATTCCCCATAACTTAATCCCGATTCCTCGGGACTGTATACGAGACCCGCTTGGTTTATGCTGAGCTTGCGAAGTATCTGGTGGTGTGAAAGCCTCTCCCTGCTAGTGATTACTAGCGGGGCGGGCTATTCGATTGTGCACAGTTATTCGTTTTCGTCATTTTCAACATCAGAATCTGTTTCAATTTTCTCTGCTATTAACCAATCACTATCAGGTCTTGTAATTAGTCTGGCATTACTATAAGCCCAAGCTAATGGTAATATGGTATGACCTAAATAACTACCTGACTGTGTTTTCTCGGTTACAAGAGCTAAGTCAATTATTTCATCATCAATAAGTGATAGAGGAAGAAGTAGTGACATTTTATTATTTGAAGGGTAGTACATTGGAATTGCAGTCTTAAAATTCCATTGAACTCTTTTTAATGCTAAATCCAAACTATCTGCAAATCTATTTTTTATTGTTCTAAATTTTTTACTGTCATTTTCAATTGCATCAGCTAATGATTTGAAATATTTACTTTTTTCAATAGTATCCATATTCGCAGTCTCCCTAAAGAGAAAACCTGAGGGTTTATTCTCTTCTAAAAATTCTAATGGTAATCTAGAGACATTGTCAATAATGATGTGGTTCCAATTCATCTGAGGTTCAGGAGCCTCCATGTCATAAATCAATTCGGAAGATGAATTGAAAAATTGGGCTCTCTCTGGAAGTGGATTAAAATTACTTGCTAGAATTTTGCCGGCTTTACCAACACCAGAAATGCAAAATTCATGAAAAAACCATTCCTGTTTTCCCTGAACTTTATTCTTTTCAAAAAGGGCATAAATTGGTTCATATAAATTATTCACTAACCCAGTATTAAAAGCAGCATATTGTTCATTCGTTTTTATTTTTCCTGATTCTTTTGACAATCTAAAAAAAGTATAAGTCAGATACTTACTTAAAATAGGGAAAGGATATGTTGGATTTTGACTTTTATAATACCATCTTTCTTTTAATGCAATGTTTTTTAAATCAAGAACTGCTTGTCTAAAATCTCCCATCCATGCCCATTGTAATAAATTACTTGGAATTGAGTCGCCTCTAGTTTGATGTTTTCTTGATATTGATTTTTTTGAAGGGCTGATATTCTGAATAATTCTTGCATAAAAAACAGGAACTTGATTTGAAGTGTCTTTTTTCAATTCAATATTCTCAGAATACTCTTCTATTAATTCTCTAAGCTTTAAATATCCTAAAGCTTTATAGTTTACTCCTAAATCATTTAGTGGTTTACCAACTAATGCTAAATCAGTCCAACCATCTTGATTTTTATTTGAATCAACTACTTGAATTAGATTTTGTAAGATTTCTGTATTATTCATCTATGTGGTTTTAGGTTTGCAGTCTGTTTTGTTTAATTGTGCACAACGGTTGGTACATGTTGCGGAGCGGATTTCGGAGCGCGTTCCAGTCCGCACGGACGGAACGATGATGCGAGAGCCGCAGTTACAATACCGCACCAACCCCGCTCTGAAATATGTACTTTGTTATAGCTAGTTTTTTTGTAACTAACATTTGTGATAATCAAACATAGATAAAAGATGTTTTACGTCTTTATTTTGAATTGTCTGAAATCCACATTTTTTGCATCTAATTATGTGGGATGGAACAGTTTCATAATAAGTTTCTATTTTTTGAGTGTGTCTTAAATCTTGTAATAATTCTAAATTTTCAGATTGTCTATTATCGTAAAAATATTTTTGACTTTTCATGTCAGCTATTATATTTTCCTTTCGCTCTATAGGCAATTTTAAAGCCTTTAGAATTTTGTCTGCTGATATGTCAAAGTCACTTTCATTAATATAAAAGTCGTTTTTTGAATCTTCTTTATTTTTATCATTAAAAGCTTCTAAAACAATTGACTTATACTCAGGCAAGTGTAAGTATTTTTCTATAAGCATTATTTGTTTTTCAATTTCTCCCAATTCATTTAGTATTGTTTGGTTATATAGTTTTTGAAACAATGCAGTAAGTTCATAAGCAATAGTAATGGCATTGTATGCATCTTTATTTCTCGCCATATTCCGAAAGATATCATAAGCATTAAATGCATAGTTTATATTTCTTTCATAAATACTTTTGATTCCATCATCCATTTGGGGTACTTGATTCTCAAGCAAAGCAATATTGAATCTCAGCGTGAAAAAGAAATGCGATAAATTATATAGTGAATTTGCCTTAAGATAGTCATCACCAGTTTTTTCAGCATATTTCCATGCTTCCATTGATTGTTTTTGAGATAACTCAGTAATGCCAATAGTTAGTTTTGCATCTTCCAATCTTTCTGTAATTGGTGTATATATATTTAGACTTTCTCTTATTTTAAATTCCCCAATTTTTTCTGATATAAGGTTAGTTGCGTAAAAATTGAAATTAAATGTATGGTAATTAATCAGGTGGTATTTTTTCTTTTCGTCAATTTTTGATGCTTTTATGATGGAAAATAGCTCCTCAATCTCTTTAATAATATCATCGCGAAATTCTTTCTTTTTACTTTGTTCAAGTAGTTTAAAATAGATGATATTTACTTCAATTAGAAGTTTATTAAATTCACTTTTTACCCTTTTTTTTTGATTTTTCAGACTTATCAAATATTCATCATAATCCAGTTTGCCTAAAGCAAAATTAACTTTGAAACCAGTAAAGATTTTAATTTCTAATTTTTCAACATTTGAATCATTAAATAACTCATACTTGCTTAAGAAGTAGTCAGCATCAATGAAATTTCCAATTTCACAATTTACAACAGCTGAAAGCAACAGCAAATCACTGGACGTCATTATCTTGCTAAAAGATAAATTGTCAAGCATTGACTGTATTAAAATAAAATCATTGCTATCGATTAAAGTCCAACCATAATCTAATAAACAGTTTTCGATAGTTTCAGGATTATGATAATCAATTTCAGATTGGACAATATTATCTTCGAAAATTGGAATATTGTATTTGGAGGCATTTGCAATATTACATAGTTGAGCATTTTTATGTCTGTCAACCATGAAATTGTAGATGTTTACAATAGAAGATTTGTCAAGGATGTTTTTAGTTGGAATATATATTAGCGGTTTTTTAAAATTTTTCCACTTATCATCTCCATGTAAATCATTTAATCTATAATAAATATTTTCACAATAGTCAAAATAAAGCAATTCTTCTCTTACATCATAAATAATTACTAATCCATATGCAGGAGGTCTCCTAAGGATATAACCAAGACGTGAAGTTTCAAATTGAAGTTTGATATATTCTTTATCATTTTTAGTTACAAACTTATCCTTATCGTTCTTATCAATACTTTTTAATTGGAGAGAGAAATGTTTATTTGAGGCTATATCATATTTTCCCGTAATTTCGTTAAACAAGTTAAGTTCAACATCTTCATCAATTCCAAAATCTGGGACAACAGTTCTACATATAAAACCATTTTTTTGCTTCAGCAAATTCTTAACTGCAATAATTGAATCTTCACAATTCTTTGAATAATCATCTACTATCGGATTATCATTAAATGCCATGGATTTATTTAGTTATTTGATGTAATCTAAGATTATTTCTAAAATATTTTTCTCTTCAAAAAGCCTATTTCCCTGATTTTAAAATTAGCTATAACTTGTTTATATGTGCACTTATTTTTAATATATCAGATAAAAAGGTGCACAATACATGCCATATTGGGGTGTATTGTGCACCTTTTGGTTAAGTCTTGTTCCATAGTTCATCAAGAGGATTCACATTCTGTAGTTTTTCACAGTCGCCTCTAAAAGTAAGCATAAAAAATAAACAGAAAAGTAGCTTCGCTTATTAATTATCAATATAAATAGTGAAGAAAGGATTCGCAGTAAGGGAGTTGTGCCTTGTGTTGCCAGCTTGGCTTTATTAAGGAAAATTGATTTATTTAGGATTTAGTGTTGTTAGTCAGGAATAAATGTCTGTTTGTATGCTGTGAGCTGTTGTGGTGAATTTTTGAGAATCTGATAAATTTAACATTTTTTACAGTTTCCCTCAAAAGCCCTGCAAACAGAAAGTGTGCCGCGGGTTGAAGTGTTTTTATTAGCATAAAAATGGATCTGTTTTACCAATTATGGTTTTGATATGTGGGGATAATTAAATAGTTTCAGTCTGTTTTTGTTACGTGGGGAGGGGGTTTGGCAACAAATAGCCACCTTTTAACAATGCAAAAAAAAACAGGCAACCCATTGGCCGAGCATCTTCAACTTTTGCGGGTAGGAAATGCAGCCAACGGACCCTGTCCCTTTTATATAATTTTTTCAAATTATGACGTTAAGATACGGATTAATTCCGAATCATCTAACTGATGATCCTGATGATTACATGGGCATGGTGACCGATAACGAAACCATTGGCACAGAGCAAATTGTTGAGCAAATGATTGGCAAAGGCTCTACCGTAACCAAGGCTGAGGCCTTATCGGTAATCGAAGAATTTAATTACGCTGTGGTGCAGGCCGTGGCCAGTGGCAACAATGTAAACACCGAGCTGTTTAAGGTGTATCCGAGTATTTCGGGGGTGTTTGTTAACCAGAGCGATAGTTTCGATAAAACACGCCATTCTATTCGTTTGAAGTTGAATGCCGGCCATCGTTTGTCCGAAGCGATTGGGAATATCGAATTGCGTAAGGTAGAAATATCTGCGGCACAGCCAGTAATTCAACAATTTACCGATTTAAAAACCAAAGCCGTAAACGAGACCTTTAGTCCGGGTCAGATTGCTTCCCTAAAAGGATCACTTTTAAAATTCGATGAGGAAGATGATGATCAGGGAATCTTTTTTATCGCGGGTGATGGTGCGGCAACCAAAGTAGTGAATGTGGTGAAAAACAAACCCTCTGAATTGTTGTTTTTTGTACCTGAAGCCTTAAAAACAGGAAGTTTTCAGGTGGAGGTGAGAGCGGCAAAAAAGAATCGTAAAAATATTAAAGCAGGTCGTTTGCTAATTGATCTTGTACCTGTTAGTTAATTGTTTTATTGATTGTTATAAAAGCCAATTTTTTACGAATTGGCTTTTATTTTGTCAGGATATTACCACTTATACCTGTTTTTAGAATAAGACCAGTACTTGTACGATGTCTGTACAAGTAGTGGTCCGATACCTGTACAAGTACTTGTCCGATACCTGGACTAGTAGTAGTCCGGCAATCGAACAAGGAATTCAAAAAATGCAGTACAAAAAAAAAGACTCTTTCGGGTTCTTTCAGTGTTGATTCTAAAACCAGATAGTACAGGGGCGCAGTGTTCCCTTTAAGATGGGAAAATTTTGTTTGTGAACGATTCTCCCGTTTTAAGGGGAAATGTTCGAAGAGCGGAGGGGTGCTTAGGTTTACAATCAATATTGTCCTAATTGATTTTAACAATTGGGCTTTCCGCCCAAACCCGACATCATTTCTTGTCTTGAAACAAAAAACGAAGCAAAGAAATTCAAGGCTGCTTTTTAAAAAACTTCCTTATTTAATTCAAACCTAAGTGCGTACGGGCGATCTTCGAACAAGTTCTCAGCTTCCCGGTCTTACTAAAGGTTTGAACTAAAACGAAAGCTCTTTAAAAAAGATGCCAATCAAATACCTAACTTAAATTGTACCCCTTAAGATTATCACGAGCTGTAAGTTTTTATAAAAGAAGTAATTAATACTTATTCTCAAAAAACGTTTAGGACGCAATTGGTTTACAATCAAACTCTTGCCTGGGAAAGCGAATATTTGGGTATAAAGAGTAGCTGATGGAGAAGGGCCGGAGATGAGGTACTGAAATATAGAGTGGAAAACCTTCCTTCAAAAACAAAGATACTGTCTGGTGTTTTGCAGGAATTCCAGTATAGAATAAAAAAAAGGATACGCAAGTGCGCATCCTCAATATACAAAATTTTAAAATCGGCGTTCAATTAGGTCAGTTCCACAAAAGTAATTTCCGGAGGCATACCAATCCGGCCGGGGAATCCGATGTAACCAAAGCCACGATTCACATAAAGGTATTGATCCCTTTGCTGGTACAATCCGCCCCAGCGAGGATATTTATATTGTACCGGACTCCATTTTATGCCTGCCCGTTCGAGTCCAAACTGCATGCCATGCGTATGACCCGAGAAGGTAAGGGCGATATCCGTATCCAGAACCTGCGCATCCCAATGCGAAGGATCGTGACTCATCAGAATTTTAAAGGGGATATTGGCTGATCCGTTGATTGCTTTTTGTAAATCGCCGTGTTGCGGAAAAGGAGGTTTGCCCCAATTTTCGACACCAACCAGTGCAATTTCTTCCCCGTTTAATGATATGGTTTCCGATTCGTTTAAAAGCAGTTTAAAGCCCATATCTTTATGGAAATCCTTAATTGCCTGTAAATTTTCGGCTTTGTCGGCAGGAGATTTCCAGTACGAATAATCACCGTAGTCGTGATTTCCCATGATGGAATATTTTCCAATTTTAGCATTCATTTTGGATAGTATAGGAGCCCATCCTTCTGTTTCTTCGGCAAAGTTATTTACCAAATCGCCTGTGAATAGAATCAGGTCCGGTTCCTGTTCGTTGATCAGTTCAACAGCCTTGGCAATTTTCTCAAAATTCTTATTGAAACTGCCCAGATGCATGTCTGATATTTGAACGATTTTCAGTCCTTTAAATGATTTGGGAAGGTGATCGAAACCGATCTTTTCGCGCATTACCCTGTAGTTAAATTTCCCTTTGGTTACTCCATATAATATGGATGCAAACGGAATGGCTGCTAAAATCAATCCCATTTGATACAAAAACTCGGATCTCTCCATTTTTCTCTTCGAATTAAATTGTGGTACACTTTTTTTCTTTCTCTCCCCGAACCAATTAATGATTCCTGCAATCGCCCCTAGTATATCTTTTAATAGAACGAAAAGTATAAATACAAACTTTGGAATGTAAAACAATGAAAAACCAGCTACCAGGTATCCAACATAAACGTAGGTTTCAGATTGTTGTACATGCTTAATCCCGAACATGAACAGGGTAAAACCGGCAAAAACTAAAACTGAAACAGCCCAAAACAAGATGGTTAATGATTGTCTTGCCAGCGAATATTTTATTCTGGCAATCAGAGGTTTTATGCCACGGTAGGTGTAAATATCTACCAACAGCATAAATAGTAACAGAGGAATCAATAAATATACACTTGCTTTCATCCAGATTTTTATAAGTGGTTCATTGATTATTAAATAGGCCCAAATATAGACAATAAAATACAAGCAAGTCCTTAATTTTTGTTAAAATATACTTATCTTCAGAGGAGTGTAACCCTTATAAACCTATAGAGAAATGAGTGCGAAAATTCATGAATTGATAGACAAACGTTGGAGTCCAAGAGCCTTTTCGGATCAGGAAATTGAACCAGACAAGATTGAAAAATTATTCGAGGCAGCATCATTTGCTGCGTCTTGTTTTAATGAACAACCATGGCGGTTTGTTTACGCAACAAAAGATTACCCGGAACGGTACAATCAACTGATGTCTTGTTTGGTAGAGTTTAATCAGATGTGGGTAAAAACAGCACCTATGATTATTTTGACACTAGCTGCAAAAAAGTTTGCTCAGAATCAAAAAGAAAATCTTCATGCACGTCATGATTTAGGTCTGGCCATTGGAAATATGTCTGCCCAAGCAACAGATATGGGGTTATATATGCATCAAATGGCTGGTTTTAGTGTTGAAAAGGCTCGTGAGATGTTCGAAATTCCTTCCGATTTTGATATTGTAACAATGATCGCTGTTGGTTATAGAGGCGATCCAATGCAATTGCCCGAAAATATCAGGGAAATGGAATCGAGTAAAAGGGAGCGGCGCTCTTTGGATAAAATTCTGTTCGATGGCGATTGGGACGATATGAAATAAAATGTATTTGGAATATAGACTTGGCTTATCCTTAGGGGTAAGCCTTTTTATTTTGAAAATACAGGAAACTTGTTGTAACTTGATTTACGTACAAGAAATTCATTATGAGAGTCTTGGATCAGTAATCTTTTAGGATATGAAACAACCATGTAAAAAGTATTACACACAGGATATTGAGTGTGATTTGGGAGTTGCATCTGACAAAACCTTAAAATTATAAACAGATGAAACGTCAATGGATAAAGCTTTCTACACACAGGGAGATGATTATATTGTAAGTTCCATCTGACAATTGCATAAAAATTATAAACAGATGAAAGCGGTAGTAATGAAAAAATACGGGACGCCGGATGTTTTGGAGATTGCCAATCTTTCCCGCCCGCAGATAAATGACACACAGGTTTTGGTTGAGGTTTATGCTTCATCAGTAAATCCGGTCGATTGGAAAATCCGTAAAGGCAGTTTGAAGCTATTCATGAGAAAGAAATTACCCTGTATTTTAGGAGGTGATATAGCCGGACGAGTGGTCGAAATAGGCAAAAAAGTACAGTTCTTTCGGGTTGGCGATGAGGTGTTTGGGAAAATTGATATTACAAAGAATGGTGCGTATGCTGAATATGTAGCTACCACTGCAAGCCATCTGGCATTAAAACCGCAAAATATGAATTTTGAAGAGGCTGCCACTTTGCCTTTGGCAGGATTAACAGCCTTGCAGGCACTTCGTGATATGGGTGGAATTCGCAAAGGAATGAATGTAATGGTGAATGGCTGCTCGGGAGGTGTTGGGTCTTTTGCAGTTCAAATTGCAAAAGCTTATGGCTGTGAAGTTACAGGAGTTTGCAGCAGCAGAAATGTGCAGTTTGCAAAAGATTTGGGTGCCGACCGTGTTGTTGACTATATCAAACAGGATATTGTTTCGCTTCAGGAAGAGTACGACATTTTTTTCGATGTGGTAGGAAATCAGGAATATTCAAAAGTAAAACACATTTTGCAGCGGGGAGGAGTTTTTGTGACAACTCTTCCTTCTTTCAATATTCTTTTGCTTGGGTCTGTTCATAACCTGCTTAGTTCCAAAAAAATGAAGAAGATATTTGTGCAGGAAAGTAAGGCAGATCTCGAATTATTGGCTGATTTTGTTGATGCAGGTCTTTTAAAAACTTACATCGATAAATCTTACGATTTAATGGATGTTGCCAAAGCTCATCAGTACAGTGAAACGGGCAGGGTGGTTGGAAAGCTCTCTTTAAAAATTGCCGAATAAACAGGATTCAAATCCTCAGATTAGAATGTAATTGAATTTTAGTAAAGATCCGGGTATCATTTGATACCCGGATCTTTTCCTTTGATACTTTCTCTATCCTTTGGTCTTAATTCCACAACCAATTGCTTTTGTCGAAGTAGTTTCCGGTTTTTTATTTTGTAAGAGTGCATCCACAGCATCCTCAACATATGTGCTTGTAACCTGAGATGCGTCTTTGTAATTGTTATCGATCGCACCAATATATTCTACTGTGTATTCTCCGCTTTTATTGCTTAAGATAAAAACGTGAGGAGTTTTGGTTGCGCCAAATCTCTTAAATACATCCTGTGTTTCATCCATCAAGTATGGGAATGTAAATCCTTTTTCCTTTGCCCGTACAATCATATTGTCGAAAGAATCGCTTTCGTACAATTCCGGATCGTTTGGATTGATCGCAATTACCGGGAATCCTTTTTCCTTGTATTTTTTGTCAATTTCGATAATTCGATCTTCATAAGCTACAGCATAAGGACAATGATTGCATGTGAAAATCACAATGAATCCTTTGGCATCCTTGTAATCGGCGAGCGAAATCTGTTTCCCATCAACATTTTTCAGTTTAAAGTCTTTCGCCTTGTCGCCTATCTGGTAGCCTTGAGCTTGTATTCCTATTGCGGCCACTATAAACAGACCCAAAATCAATACTTTCTTCATAATTATAAATTTTAATTCGGTTGATTATTTAATTTATCAATTGAGCCCGCCAATTCGTCGTACGAAATCTGACGGGTAAAAACTTTTCGAATCCCTTTTTTATAGATAAGAGTTGCAGGAAGAGCACCATCCCAGTTTTTATCCACTTTTCCAATCCAGCTGTTTGCATCCGGATCATCAAGCAAAACAACTTCAGCATTTATATTCTTTTTCTTTAAAAAGCCGAGTAAGCGATCTTCTGTATTTTTTCCAAAATCGAGACTAATCAGTATTACTTTCACCTTTTTATCTGTATAATCTTTACGGATATCTTCAAATTCGGGGAGTTCTTCAACGCATGGTTTGCACCACATCGCCCAAAAGTTAATCACGTAAGTGGTATCATTCTGATAATGGAAAATAGGTTCCAATTCATTAAAATTGTAGGATTTTATTTCCTGAGCGCTCACTGATTTTATAGAAATAATAAGCAAGCTAAGTAGTAATAATTGGGATCTAAATTTCATTTTCTATATATAAAGATGTTGAGGTATTAAATATACTATTATTGATTGAGAAAGAACAGACCCGGTTGTTATTGATCTGTTAAAATTTACGGTTGCAAGAGGATTGTGCGGGTGTTGAGAAGAATAACTTAGCTGCTGCATGGTAAAATTGAGTGGTTTAACAGCACAACTTTGTGCATCAGAATGATAATTGTCAGGTTGTATGAAATATTTTTTTACCTTTGAAAAGAATTAGTACAGAAAGTATGAATAACAATATCCATATCGGGCGATTTTTCTTTTTTAGCAACTGTTGTTAGAAGAGGATTCACGTACTATTTAATTGATGATGAGCCTCTGTAAGGGCTCTTTTTTTTTGACTATATGAAACGTCCATGTTATAGGTGTTTTGATAAACATTGAGATGACTATTCCAGCATGGTAATCCCGAAAGCTTTCGGGACCATATGACAAAAACTTAAAATTATAAACAGATGAAAACAGTATTTTTTAATAGTTGGTTTTTTATTTTTTTCTTTTTTAGCGGAGAGAAGAACAGGATTCCAATGAAATAAAATGTAATATTATTCACAAAGGGTCCTGATTATTTAGGACTCTTTTTTGTGATACAAAATCTAACTATAACCATGGAGAAAAGAAAAATTGTAATTCAAGGAGTTGAGGGGTGTTTTCACCATTTGGCTGCCAATGCCTATTACGGAGAAGATGTTGAAATTATTCCTGCCGGTAATTTTGCCACACTTGTTGAATTAATACAGGATGAATCGGTATGCGATGGTGGAATAATGGCGATTGAAAATTCTATTGCCGGAAGTATTCTGCAGAATTACGGGCTTCTTCAGGATTCCGGTCTTGTAATTGAAGGGGAGATATTTCTGAGAATTAAGCAAAATTTAATGGCTTTGCCCGGGCAAAAAATTGAAGATTTAAAAGAAGTTCATTCCCATCCAATGGCAATTCATCAGTGTCGTGCTTTCTTTCACGATTATCCTGATATTAAATTGGTGGAAATGGAGGATACGGCCTTAAGTGCGAAGAATGTGAGAGACAATCAATTGATGGGTGTGGGAGCTATTGCCGGTGATTATCCGGCAGAATTGTATGGCTTGGAAATTATAGCTGAGGAAATTGAAAGTATAAAAGACAATCAAACCCGTTTTTTTCTTTTAAAGAGACAGAAAGATGTTGTTCCAAACGGAGGATACAATAAGGCATCATTATATTTTAGTACCAGTCATAAACCGGGGAGCTTGTCTTATATTTTGGATTGTTTTGCCAAGGAGAACATTAATCTTTCGAAGATTCAATCTTTGCCGATTCCTGGTATCAACTGGCAATACTTTTTTCATGTCGATTTGGAATTTCAGGGACCCCGGCAGTTTAGGGATGCGTTGGATAAAATATCAGCTTACACGAAAGGAATGCAAGTGTTGGGTACTTACAACAAAGGTCTTGTGATCACCTAAAAGACTTTCATCGAGTCAAAAACTTTGTCGATGCTTTTGGCAAGAATAATGTCTTTTTTTGTGATTTTACCCTTGGAGTGGGTGGTTAAAATTAGACGTACATTTTTATAGTTGTACAGTTTGATATCTGGATGATGATCCATGTTTTCAGCTTCGGCAGCCACTAAATTTATAAAATTGATTGCTTCAATGAAGTTCGGCAATTCATAATTTTTAACCAATTTACTGTCTATTTCACTCCAACCCTGATCCAATAATATATTCATGATATTTTCATTTAGTATTTAAAAGATACATAAAGTCTAAACCAAAGTAAATAGAAAAAACGGGACAACTTAATTAAGTTGCCCCGTATCTGATTTCTTAATTGAAAGTTTGATAAAGTATTCTTATAATGCGAGCTCGCGATCCAATTCTTCGCCCATTATCTGGGCGCCGCTGTAAAGCACTGACCTTTCTTCTGCCTCCATATAAATATCGAACGGTAAGGATATTTCATAGGCCGATTGAACTATCGCTGCAATATCATCTTTGGCGCCTAAGTGTGTTCTCCAGTTAGTTTCCGTTTTGTCAAGAAGGTATGCATAAACAGGTCCGGAAAAATAAGCGAAGCAGTTTACAAAAGATGGAGATTCCCACATTGCGTGCAGCTTATTTTGCAAATATGTCTTTAAATCTTTATCGTTTCTGCATAATTTTTGAGCTGTATATTCGGCCATGCCTTCGTGAATCTCAAATCGATTTTCACAGCCGTCACATTTGCCATATAAAGCTCTGCGGTAATGGCGAAAACAGAGCGCATCAGTAATCGCCTGTTTTTTATTTTCTCCTTCACTTTGCAGAGCCAGCTCAAGAGCTTTCCATTCAAGCTTCAACCAAAAACGGGCTTCCATTTCATCCATATGCTTGTTGTTATAAGGTTCTGGTTTTAAATCCATTTCAGGTTGAACACAATGAAAAGCTTCATGAAGAATAATACATTGTCTTTCAATTTTATCTTCAGGCAAGGGCAGTGGGATAACGGCCCAAATTTGATTGCCGATTTTGGCTGGTCCTTTTATTACATCAACAAAATTTGGGAGAATACCGGTGTAAATTTCATTATAGGAGTTTAAACCTAACTTTTTGCTATTGTTATTTGAGTAGATTCGTCCATTTTCTTTATCGACTAAAAGAATTGGAACATCAAGAGTTCTTCCCCAAAGCATGCCATTGTCCTTAAGACATAACGCTTTGGTTTCCTTTAGGATAGTCTCAATATCTTTAAGATCATATGATTCTGCCATACTCAATGAACAAGACATTAATACTATGCCTGGAAACAGGAAAATCCATATAAAACTATATTTTTTCATTCGAGTTGGTTAATTAGTTATTTGTCTGATTATTAATAGAGTTATGATTCGTATTGAATCACAGTGGCTTTGCACTTTTTATACATCAGTATTTGTGCCATCAACTCTAATTATATGTATGTCAGTGTGTAATGTGGCTTTGATCTATTTTTATAGAGTCTTAATAGTGTTGGGTATCGTACAGTTGGTGTTCGGATATGAACAATTTAAATGTTTGTGAAATAGAACCAAAATAGTGAACCTGTTTTTATCATTAATCAGAATTATTTGAATGAATTGGCATTCTGGTTTTTTTCCAAATAAATGGCTAATCAATTTACTGCGTTGCTTTGATTGATATAATTCTGTATCTTAAAAATGAAAATTTGTGAAAATTTACTGAGTTCTAATTGGGATGAATCTTATTCTGAGTTTTGTAATTAAAGAACTGGTTGGAAGTGTAATAGATAAATGAAAGTATCTCTTTAACCTTAATCTGATTGAATGAATAATTACCTTGAAATAATTGTATTTATTGCAGGATTCCTGATTGTTGCAACAGCAGCGAACCGGATTTCAAAATATTTCCCAAAAGTAAAATTGCCGGTAATAACCGGTCTTTTATTTATCGGAATTGTTTCCGGGCCTTTTGTATTAAATCTAATTCCTAAACCGGCTATATCTAAACTGTATTTCATTAATGAAATTTCTCTTTCTTTTATCGCTTTTGTAGCTGGAGCTGAACTTTACTTAAAGGAGTTGAAGGGAAGAATGAAAAGTATTAAATGGATGACCTTTGGGCAATTGTTTTTCACCTTTGTGCTGAGTGGTATTGTTGTTATGCTTTTGTCTGATCATATTCATTTTTTAAAGGATGCCGGTTTTAATATGAAATTGGCAATCGTGATGCTTATAGGAGTTATTTTTGTTGCAAGATCTCCCGTTTCTGCAATTGCAGTAATAAACGAAATGAGAGCCAAGGGGCCATTTACGCAAACAGCTATTGGTGTAACGGTAGTAAAAGATGTTTTAGTAATTATTTTATTTACCATTTGTTTCGCAGTTGCAGATGCCTTAATATCTGATATTCCTTTTGATATTTGGTTGTTGATTATTTTGTTTGGAGAGTTATGTCTTTCACTTTTACTGGGCTTTTTGCTTGGGTTACTTATGAATTTTGTTCTTGAGTTAAGATTGGCTACATGGATGAAGTCATTTTTACTTTTACTGTCTGGTTACAGCGTTTATTTGTTCGCACATTTTGTGCATGAAAAAAGTCAGATATATTTTGGATTTGATTTATATATTGAACCACTGTTAGTATGTATCATTGGAAGTTTTGTAGTTGTTAATTTTGGTAAGTTTCGCAGAGAATTCGTTAATATAATTCAGATGGTCGTTCCTTTTGTTTATGTTGTTTTCTTTACACTTACAGGTGCTTCCATTTCAATAGATATTTTAAAAGATACATGGGCCATTGCGCTTTTATTTTTTACAATTCGTTTAATAAGCATGGCTATTGGAGCTTTTATCGGAGGTTCATTGGGCGGGGATCCGCCGCGTTTTAATCGTATTTCCTGGATGCCATATGTTACTCAGGCTGGTGTTGCTATCGGTTTGGTTGAAGTTGTTTCAGTTAAATACCCGGATTGGGGACCGGAGTTTTCTACGATCTTAATTGCAGTAATTGTATTGAATCAAATTTTGGGTCCACCACTTTTTAAGTGGTCAATATTGTTGGTAGGTGAAAGCCATAAAAGAAGAGACTTATTGCACGAAAACAAAATTCAGAAAGCTATTATTTTCGGTTTGGAAGGACAATCGCTTGCTTTAGCTCGGCAATTAAAGGAACATGACTGGGTGGTTAAATTAGTAACCCGTAATGAGGAGAGAGCCAGGTTGGAATACCAGGGAGTGGATGTAACTCATGTGAAAGAATTAAGTTTGCCCGAATTAAAACGGCTTGAAGCCGATAAAGCGGATGCGATAGTGCTGCTGAACCAGGATGAGGATAATCTTAAATTTTGTGAATTAGCTTATGAACATTTTGGCACACGGGATATTGTTGTTAGGGTAAATGAGAGGAGTTATGTAAGTAAATTCCACGAGCTGGGAGCTCTGATCGTTGAACCTTCTACAGTAATGGTAAGCTTAATGGATCATCTGGTGCGATCACCAATTGCCACCTCATTATTGCTTGGTATGGAAAAAGATCAGGATACTGTGGACATTGAAATGCAAAATAAAGAATTGCACGGCATCACTTTAAGGGATTTACAAATTCCTACCGATGTTATTATTTTGGCTACCAAACGTAATAATAACACCTTAATTTCTACCGGCTATACACGACTTCGGTTGGGTGATGTGTTAACCGTTGTTGGATCTGTGGAAAGTCTGGAAAAGGTTCGTTTAAAAATGGAAGATACAGACCTGCCTGGTTATAACAAAGCTCGTTTTATGGGAAAATCAATTTCATTCAAAAGAAAGTCAATCAAGACAGATCTGGATTTACCAGGTTAAAAATACGGTAGTCCAGAATGCCAAAGGAACGACAGTATTCCAGATAACTTCTTCGCGATGGCGAGCCCGGTAAATTCGTTCATTTTCTACTTGAAACCGCATTGACTGCAACATCGCATCATAATTTTGTTGTGCTGTTATTTCCCGTTCCCTTTGAATGTTATCAAGATAAATAATTACCTCCCGGCTTTTATTTGGATTACTGTTTAAGACTTCTAGTAAGTCAGATTCAGATTCGTTTAAACGATTTAGATGGTAAAGTGCCATGCCTCTTTGCAGTCTTACTTCGGATAGGTAAGGTTTTTTACTCAGCACATGGTCAAAATCAAGAATTGCTTCGTCGTATTTTTTCAACTGCATTTTTGCGTATCCACGATCTTGAAAAATGGTGGAATAGTAAGGCATAATAGTAATGGCAGTGTCTAAGTAAAGGATGGCTTTTTCATATTCCCCCTGCAATATAAGAGTTCTTCCATTGTCATGATATTCCATGTATCTTTCTACATTCTGTGAAAATACTCCGGAAAAACCAAAAACACCAATAAATAAAAACAGCAGATTTTTCATTGTAAAACAGTTTACGTTCTATTGAATTAACTCTTAAAGTAAGAACATAAATTGTACCAAACTGCATAAAAAAACCCTTCAATTTTATTGAAGGGTTTGCAGATATAGAAGATATCCTTATGATTTCTTACAACATTCTTTTTTGCAGTCTTTAGGACATTTAGTTTCTGCCTTGGCTTCTTTAGTACAACAAGCTTTTTTACAGTCTTTTTCACATTTTTCTGCTTTAGCTTCCTTTGTGCATTTTTTTGCTTTATCACATTTTTCAGCCTTAGCTTCTTTGGTGCAACAGGCTTTTGTACAGTCTTTGGAACATTTTTTCTTTTCAACTTTTTTCTTCTCCTGATCCTGTTTTTGATCTTGATCCTGAGACAGAGAAATTTGATTGTCAAAGATTGAAATTACCGGTTGAGCAGCAAAACTTACTACATTTATCGCAAATACAAATAGGAGTCCAAATAATAACTTTTTCATGTTTTTTTTATTTAAATGTTAATTAATCCGTTTTAGTCTAATTTTGAATTGAATACTACAAGAACGTAAAAGATCTTTTTATCTCTTGTTAATGAATTGTTAAAGCATCAAAAACTCTTAAAATTTACACTAATTTTGAGTTGTGAAAAAGATCATAAGATATGGATGTTAAGGAAGTAATTAGTCTATGAGTTTGTTGCTTAAAAATACAATGCGAAAATTTAAAGTTTATAGAATCCAGATATTTATTGTTATTTCAATAATTGTTCTTCTTCTTCTTCTTTTAATTCAAATTAGATGGATAAGCAGAGCCAGAAGCTTAAACGAAGAGCAATTCAATCATCGTGTTGGCTTGGCCTTGCATGAGTCTGTCGATGAGTTTACAAAAGATCAGGAGAGTTGTGAGAAGATGCGGGAGTGCATGTCTAAATCGAAATACAACGCTTCGGATAGTGAGCTTTTAAAGATGGAGGTGAGCCGCCTGGATTCAATTATTCATCAGCAATTTAAAAATTATCAGATTCAATCGCCATATACCATTGAAGTATTAAGTACTGCTGACGAGCAGCCTAAAAGTAAATGCTTTTACTATAGTTTGCGTAAAGCATTAAGTCACGATAAGGCAATATTAAATGTCTATTTCCAAAAAAGAGAGAAAAATTTAATGGATAGTATGGGAAGTATGTTTATTTGCTCATTAATTCTTATTTTAATTCTTTGTACATTTTTCGGGATAACCGTTTTTTCATTGATAAATGATAAAAAGATTTTGGGTAGAACTACTGATCTGATTAATAATATAGCACACGAGTTTAAGACACCGATGGCAACAATTTCGCTGGCCAGTGGAATGTTAAAACGAAATAAGGTTTATGTCGATCCCAATCAAGTAGTTCATTATTCAAGCATGATTTTTTCAGAGAATAATCGCTTGAAAAGTCAAGTAGATCAGTTGTTGAAACTGGCTTGTATGGAACGCGGAGAATTGCAGTTAAATTCAGATCAAATAAATTTGCACTCCTTATTAAAAGAGTGTTCCGATTTTATTTCCGTGCAATTGGCAGAGCGGGAAGGAACCATAACGTACAAGCTGAATGCGGAAAATGATATGGTTTGTGGTGATAAAGATTTACTGCAGAATGTATTGTTAAATATTCTGGATAATGCAGTGAAGTATTCCGAATCTAAACCAGAAATAGAAGTTGAGACTAAAAACACGAATGGACATCTTTATATTGCGGTAACCGATAAGGGAATTGGAATGACTAAAGAGGAACAGAAGCATGTATTCGATAGATATTACAGAGCTCCAACCGGCGACTTGCATGATGTGAAAGGTTTTGGTATTGGCTTGTCCTATTCAAAAATGATCATTGATTCTCATAAAGGTTCAATAAATGTTTTGAGCAAAAGAAACTCTGGCAGTACCTTTACTATTGTTTTACCATCAATCTAAAATTATTTTATGACCAATTCTAAAAATATATTGCTAGTTGAGGATGATCCTAATTTAGGTCTTGTTTTAAATGAATTTCTAAAAATGGAGGGCTTTTCGGTAAGTTTAGCCCGAGATGGGGAGAAAGGATTCGAGTCTTTCTCTAATTCTAAGTTTGACCTTTGTTTATTGGATTGCATGATGCCAAAAATGGATGGTTTTACTTTGGGGAAAAAGATTCGTGAAATTAATCAAGAGATTCCCATTATCTTTTTAACTGCGAAATCGCTGAAGGAGGATAAGTTAAAAGGTTTTGATTTGGGTGGAGATGATTATATCACGAAACCTTTTGATGAGGACGAGTTAGTCCGAAGAATTAATGCTGTGTTAAAGCGAGTAAATACAACTCCTGAAGTAAAAGAACAAATATTTAATGTGGGTAAATTTGTATACGATCATGCAAATCTCACTTTGACTTTAAATGGAGAAATTTTTCGGATTACTCAAAAAGAGGGGGATGTATTGTATCTTTTGCTTCAGAATAAAAATAATGTATTGCGAAGAGAAGATATACTGGTAAATGTGTGGGGCGAAAATGATTATTTTATGGGACGAAGCCTGGATGTCTTTATCACTAAATTAAGAAAGCACTTAAAATTGGATTCTACCATAAAGATTGAAAATGTGCATGGAGTTGGTTTTATTTTATCAGAAAATAATTAAAATCCCAAACAACACATCAAAATCCATAAAAGTTGTAATTTTGAATCTGAAATTTAAAATCTGCAATTTGCCATGAGCATACCTCAAATAATTAACACTATTCTAGCGAAAATTCCTGCTGACGTAAAATTGGTAGCAGTATCTAAAACCAAACCCAAAGAGGATATAATTGAAGCCTACGAAGGAGGATACCGGATTTTTGGTGAAAATAAACCACAGGAGCTGGCACAAAAATATAACGACCTTCCCAGGGATATAGAATGGCATTTTATTGGTCATCTTCAGACCAATAAGGTGAAGTATATAGCGCCGTTCGTGCAGCTTATTCATGCTGTTGACAGTATTAAATTACTGAAAGAAATTAACAAGCAGGCAGAGAAGAATAATAGAGTTATCAGTTGCTTACTGCAATTTCATATCGCTTCGGAGGAAACTAAATTTGGTCTTACTATCGATGAGGCAAAAGAATTGCTTACTTCGGAAGATTTTAAATCATTAAAAGCGATTCAAATTGCCGGCGTAATGGGAATGGCCACATACACCAATAATGAAATCCAGATCAGAAATGAGTTTGGTAATCTTAGATCCATATTTGAAAGTTTAAAATCAGATTTTTTTATTGACAGTCCTGAATTTAAAGAAATTTCAATGGGAATGTCGGGTGATTATATGCTGGCAATAAGTGAGGGCAGTACAATAATTAGAGTAGGAAGCACAATATTCGGATCGAGATATTAAATTCTGGGTTTTTTATAGTCTAAGTCAGTGCTAAGGATGTAAATATCTCTTTTGAATTTACTATATTTGTTCGTTATCGATTGAAAAATATTAAAAAATCAAATAGCATGATTAATCTTGAAACCACCTATATGGGATTGCAGTTAAAGAATCCTTTAATTGTCAGCAGTTCCGGGCTTACAAATTCTGTAAGAAAAATTAAAATCATTGAAGAAAAAGGGGCAGGAGCTGTTGTTTTAAAGTCTTTATTCGAAGAACAAATTCGCAACGAAGCTAAAAATTTGATTGGTAAAGATCCTTCAAATACAAGTTATCCTGAAGCTGAAGATTATATTCAGACCTACATCAAAGGAAATTCCGTTTCGAATTATTTGACACTTATTAAGGAAGCTAAGAAGGCTGTTTCTATTCCTGTAATTGCAAGTATTAATTGTGTTTCTTCATCGGATTGGACTTCTTTTGCTAAAGAAATTGAAAAAGCCGGGGCCGATGCTATTGAGCTAAATGTGTTTATCGTTCCAAACGACAGAAACATGAGTTCTGCGCAATACGAAAATTTATACTACGACATATTTAACGCCGTTAAAAAGGAAGTAAATATTCCAATATCAATGAAAATTGGAATATACTTTACCAATTTATTTTCAGTTGCTAATCGTTTAAATGCCGATGGAGCCGATGCGTTGGTGTTGTTTAATCGTTTTTACGAGCCGGATATCGATATTGAGAAAATGAAAATTACCAGTGCCGAAGTGTTGAGTTCAGCAAGTGATATTCGTAAATCTCTTCGTTGGGTTGGTATGTTGTCCGATAAAATTAAAGGAATTGATATTTCGGCTTCAACAGGTATTCATAATGGTGAGGCTGCAATAAAGCAATTGTTGGCAGGAGCTAAAACAGTACAGATTTGTTCTACTGTATATGAGCATGGTTTCGATCAAATTACCAATATATTGGAAGATTTAACTAATTGGATGACCAAAAAAGGATTTAAAACTATTGATGAATTTCGTGGCAGTCTTAATTATGGCAGTATTCAAGATCCTGGTTTGTATGAAAGAGCGCAGTTTATGAAATATTTTTCAAATAATGAAAAGGACGTTTTAATATAAAAAACAAAAGCCGCTTTTTAAGCGGCTTTCTCTTTTCTTATAGTTGATCTATTATATGAATGGCTTCGTGAAGAATTCCCTTTTTTTCGGGAGATGCTCCTGAAATGGCATCTTTAAGTTTCGCCATCTCCACAGGCTTACTTTCTTCTGATATTTTTTCGGTAAGATTTTCTATTACTGTAAATGCTTCAAAGGAAGTTTCAAAATCCGACACAATTAACAAATCAACAAAAGTTGAGATGTATTTTGAAAAATCAATACTGGTTTCCCAGCAAATTGAAATTAAAATTTTTCTAATTGTCAGATACTTTTCATCAGCGATTGCCTCTATAATAATTTTATCCGAATCCTGATTTTTTAGATCAGCAAGAAAATTATGGATTGCTGATTGTATTTCCTTATTGGAATTAGAAATCATCAGATCTAACAGAGGAGTAATATCTTCTGGTTTTCCTTCTTCACGTAATTGATTGATTGAATCAAGTACCACTTTATTATCCAAAGAACTAAGTCCTAAGATTATGGAGTTGTGTAAATCCTTTTTACTAATATTGCTCATTAAATTGTTCTTTTTATTCGATGCAAAACTAGTAATTTTTATTTGTTTTACCCCCTCTCAATATCATCTGTTTACTAATTGCATTTTCGTTAATTTGAGTTTGATTTAAGACCAATTGATTGGAATTTACTAATTGAAAGGATAGCTTTGAATTGCTTTTTTTTACAAAGACTCAAAAGTTGTATATCTGCATATGCTGATTTTGATTGCAAGAAATTAAGGAATAATTTTATGTTGAATGATTGGAGATGGATAGTTTTGTGTGGAGAACATTCATTTTAACAGCAAAATGATCTTTTCCCATTTCATTTTGTATTGTGAAATATTCTTGAAAAAAAGATGTTGTTTTCTTGAAAAATTGTAATTTAAGTTCCTTGAAAGATAGATGTTAATCTTCAGAATGAGTTCAATGAGAAAAATTATTTGGAGTTTAGGAATTATACTACTGTTCAATTCATGCAATTTGTTTTCATCAAAAAAAAATAAAGAGCAGGTTTCTGAGGGAGAATTGCTGGAGTATCAGTTGATGAAGGAAAATGCGGATAAGATGAAGAGAATTTTCTTTGTACTTCCCAGCCCAATTGAAATTTCATTATTAATTAAAAAATCAGGAGTTCATTTTAGGGAAGATTTGTTGAATAGCATGGAAAATTTACCGGGATATTCAACAAGCTCGTCAAGAGCGATAGCGCTGGGAGTTTATTGTGCAGATTTAAGCTATGCAAGCTTGAATGAACAATATCAGATCTCAATTGAGTATATGAATGTGTCCAGAAGTCTCGCAGAATCGTTAGGGATTCTTAGAACAGTTGGACAGGACAAGGTTCGTTTGCTTGAAAGCAATGTGACAAATAAGGAGTTGATTGTTGATATTGTATCGGAGATTTATATGGAATCGAATCAACAATTACGAGAGCAGGACAGGTATTCACTGTCTGCTTTGATGCTAATTGGAGGATGGGTGGAGTGTATGTATATAGCAACTCAAAGTGTTAACCTCAATGAGAAATCACATGAGGAGTTAATCAAACAAATTTTAGATCAGAAATTGTCTCTTGAAAGTATAAAAACGGTGTTGCAGGACAATCAGGCTGATCCAATTATTAAACCCATTTACCAGAACGTATTGCAGCTTGAGAAATTATTTGAAATGAGTATTAAAACTTCAGATATGAAAGAGGAGGCTGATTTTATTGATTCTGTTGATGAATTGATATTTGTACAATTAGTTGCGAAAATAGGTGATATGAGGGATTATTTAGTTCATTAGTGTGAAAATAATTTAAGAATACACATACAGCATTTTTAATATGAAATATTATCTATTGTCAGTCTTACTTGCATTCTTTTTTTCTGTTAATCTTGTATTTTCTCAATGTCTGGATTTTGCAAAAGAACATTGTAAACCTAAACTTGAAAATTATATTCATGATGGTAATTACAACGGAGTAGTACTAAATAAAGACGAGGAAGTCGAATTGCATAAAGCCTTTTTTAGCGGACAAAAATATCGTGTAGTAGTTGGCTGTGAAGATGACATGCCAACAATACATTTTAAAATTACCGATTCAGATCTGAATCTGATTTTTGATAACGAAGATAGTAATTACACTGATTTTTTTGATTTTGAATTGGATAAGGCTAAAACACTAATCATATCTTTAGATTTTGTCAAAAATGAAGATACTGAATCTGAACAGAAAAGCGGTTGTATCTCTATTTTGTTTGGCTTGAAATTATAAGTAAAAAAAGGTTCCTTTAGGAACCTTTTTTATCTATTTTTTCATTTAAATATCGTCCTGTATAGGAAGCTGAACAATGAACAGCATCTTCGGGAACTCCCTCAAAAACAATCTGTCCTCCATTAATTCCACCTTCAGGACCTAAATCAATTAGCCAATCTGCACATTTAATTATTTCCATATTGTGTTCAATAATAATTAGCGTATGTCCTCTTGATATTAGGGCATTAAATGCATCCATTAATTTATTGATATCATGAAAATGTAATCCAGTTGTTGGTTCATCAAAAACAAACAGGCAAGGTTCTGCTTTTTCTTTCGCCAAAAAGGAAGCTAGTTTTACCCTTTGACTTTCACCACCACTTAAGGTGCTTGATGATTGCCCTAATTTTACGTAACCTAATCCTACATCAACCAGTGGTTGTAATCGTTGAACAATTTTCTTTTCTGTTGTGCTTTTACCCTGAGAAAAGAATTCAACCGATTCGTTTACAGTCATTTCCAATACGTCATGAATGTTTTTTTGATTGTATCTAATTTGCAGGATATCATCTTTAAATCTTTTTCCCTTACAACTTTCGCATTGCAGGTAAATATCAGCCATAAACTGCATTTCAACCTTAATTATTCCTTCCCCCTGACATTCATCACATCTGCCTCCGTCAATATTAAAGGAAAAATGTGAAGGTTTAAAACCACTATACTGTGATGCTTTTTGATTGGCGAATAGTTTTCGGATTTCATCGTATGCCTTTAAGTAGGTAACAGGATTCGATCGTGATGATTTCCCAATTGGATTCTGATCGACAAATTCGATATCTTTAATAAGATGAAGATCTCCTTTAAGAGCATCGAAATGACCACTTTTATCGGAGTACCCGCCGTAATGTTTCTTTAAGGCCGGATACAGGATCGTTTTCACAAGAGAAGATTTTCCGGAGCCACTCACACCAGTGATAACTGACATGATATTTAATGGGAATTTAATGTTTAAGCCTTTTAGATTATTCTCCCTTGCACCAATTATTTCAATGAAATTATTCCATTTTTTTCGTGTGACGGGCACAGGGATCATCATTTTTTCGGAAATGTATTGAGAAGTTAAACTTTCCGATGACTTTTTTAACTGATCAATATTTCCTTGGAATACGACTTCACCGCCAAGCCGGCCGGCATATGGCCCTATATCGATAAGTTCATCAGCAGCTAAAATTATATCTTCATCGTGCTCAACAACAATAACCGTATTTCCCAAATCGCGCAATTCCCTCAAAACTTTTATGAGCAATTCTGTGTCCCGCGAATGAAGTCCAATACTTGGTTCATCCAGAATGTAAAGCGAACCAACAAGACTGCTTCCTAATGAGGTTGCTAAATTGATTCGTTGCGATTCTCCACCGGACAAACTGCTGGATAATCGATTAAGGGTTAGGTAACCCAATCCGACATCAGATAGGAAATTGATGCGGTTTTTAATATCAACAAGTAAACGACTGGCAATTTTTTCATCCGTTTTATCCAAATGTAAATTTTGAAAAAAATCGTTGAGCTCATTCAATGGCATTAACACCAAATCCTGAATGTTTTTATCATTCACTTTTACATAGCCGGCCTCTTTTTTTAACCGGGTTCCTCTACAGTCCGGGCAAACTGTTTTTCCTCTGTAGCGGGATAACATAACCCGGTATTGAATCTTATATTGTTTTGCTTCCAGATATTTAAAAAAATCATTTAAGCCTTTAAAGTGCTTATTTCCAGTCCACAGTAAAAGTTTTTCTTCTTCACTCAATTCAAAATAGGAGCGATGTATAGGAAAATCAAACTTATCAGCAGAATAGATTAATTTATTTTTCCATTCCTGCATTTTCTCACCCTTCCAGCAAACAACTGCATCGTCGTAGATGCTTAGTGTTTTGTTTGGGATAACCAGATCTTCATCAATACCAATTACCTTTCCAAAGCCTTCGCAGGTTGGACATGCACCAAGTGGATTGTTAAAGCTGAATGTGTGAACATTTGGATCTTCAAATACAATTCCATCGGCCTCGAAACGATTCGAGAAAGCTTGGTAATCTGTACTTCCATTAATAGAAAGCAGGCATTCACCTTTTCCTTCGTAAAATGCAGTTTGCAGGGAATCAGCTATTCTATTTTGAGTATCTTCATCAGAAGAAACTCTTATTCGATCAATTACGATATGAATTGGCTCATCATCTTGAAGAAGACCAGGATTCTCAATTGCTTCAAAAATCTTATGGATTTCTCCTTTATTTTCTACTCTTGAAAATCCTTGTTGAGATAAAACTTCCAGCTGCTCTTTTTTACTTCGGTCGCCATTGTGCATTTCCGCTAAAATCATTACCGGAACACCTTCTTCCTGACTAAGGATATACTTTACAACATCAGTAATGGAGTGCCTCTTTACGAGGGTATTTGAAATGGGCGAGTAGGTTCTCCCTATTCTTGCGAAAAGAAGTTTAAGATAATCGTAAATCTCTGTTGATGTGCCAACAGTTGAGCGTGGATTTCGGGTATTTACCTTCTGCTCAATTGCGATGGCAGGAGGTATCCCTTTAATAAAATCAACCTCAGGCTTGTCAATTCGTCCTAAAAATTGTCTTGCATAGGAAGATAAACTTTCCACATACCTTCGTTGTCCTTCAGCATAAAGGGTGTCAAATGCCAATGATGATTTCCCTGATCCTGAAAGCCCTGTGATTACAATAAACTTATTTCTGGGAATCTTGAGGTCGATGTTCTTTAGATTATGAACTTTTGCCCCTTTTATATAAATGTATTTCTCTGAATTCTTGTCCGCCATATTTATTATTCGACCCTAAATTAGGTTTCTTATAAGTTTACTAAAATCGAATCTACAAAGATATTTAACTTCTAAACATTTTCAAATCTCATTAAAAATTAGTTTATTGCATCTTGTTAAGGATATTTATTAACCATCAATAATAAAGGAGACATTGCTTATAGAATAATTTTTACACTGTTTTATTAAATAGCTGTGAAATTGAGAAAGATTAATCCTACCGATTATGATCTCGTTAAGCAATTCATTGATGGTAATCATGATAGTATTGACACTCTTGTAACCCGACATAGGGACAGAGTATATACGTATATCTATCTAATTGTAAAAAATCATCAGCTTTCCGAGGACTTATTTCAGGATACCTTTATTAAGGTAATCCGATCGCTCCGTATGGGGAAATATCAAGACAATGGGAAATTTTTGGCCTGGGTGCTGCGAATAGCTCATAATTTAATTATAGATCATTTTAGAAAAGAGAAACAGAACAATACCTTTTCTAAAGATGATTATGAATTGGATATTTTCAATTCTTCTAAATATTGTGAAGGCAACTATGAAGATGAACTTATTCAAAATCAGATTCATGATGATGTTCGTAAATTGGTTGATGAACTACCTGAGGATCAGAGAGAGGTTGTTATTTTGCGGCATTATAAAGGTTTAAGTTTTAAGGAGATTGCCGAACATACTGATGTTAGTATCAACACCGCTCTGGGGCGTATGAGATATGCCTTAATCAATATGCGGAAAACAATTGAAGAAAAAAATATGAGTCTTACTCTTTAGTAAGAATATTTTATCTAAAAATAAATTGACTGAAGATGTGCGTTTTCCAGTCTTTTTTGATTCCGGATACTAAAAGGAAATTTTAATCGTTAATAGGAAAATAGAAATAATTATTTGCCTATGAATGATGTTTATACTCTTTTAAATTTTGCCCGTAAAAATACAGGACAAGAAATGATTTCACTTATGGATCGGATTGCAAATTCTGATGTTTTCGAATCTATTGAACTCGTTGAATATCTGGACAGATTCAAAGTGAAGTCTCAATCAAATCTTCTTCATCGTGTTTTAGGATTTCGTCAGTCCACGAAAAATGTGAATCTGAAATTGCCAGATATTGCAGAAATAGCATTAAACTAAGAAATAGCCGGAGTATTTGTACTCCGGTTTTTTTTTGTTCTAATATTTTCAATTTTAAAATAAAGATGTATATTTGATATCAAAATGATATCAAACTAAATTATTATGAGAGAAGAAAAGAGTTATTCTGGAAAGTCAGGATTTTTAATGGTTTTCATTGTTCTGGCTATGCTGGTAATTGGCATAGTGGGATTGGTAATGGTAAGGAACCCGTTTTTCGTTATTTTTATTCCTTTGGTAATAGCTTTTATTCCGGGGTTTACAATCGTTAATCCAAACGAAACTTCAGTTTTAGTGCTGTTTGGTGCATATAAAGGAACCATAATGACTAATGGATTCTTTTGGGTAAATCCATTTATGGTAAAAAAGAAAGTGAGTTTGAGAGCCCGGAATCTGGATAGTGATCCTATAAAGGTGAATGACAAAATTGGAAACCCGATTATGATTGGGGTTGTTTTGGTATGGAGGGTAAGAGATACCTACAAAGCTGCTTTTGATGTAGATAACTTCGAACATTTTGTGAATATTCAGTCTGAGGCTGCTATTCGACATATGGCTGGTTCGTATCCGTATGATAATTTTGAGGATGAACAGGCTGAGATTACCTTGCGTTCGGGAGGAAATAATGTAAGTGAATTATTGGAAAGAGAGTTGACTGAACGATTGGAAATTGCCGGAATTGAAGTGATGGAAGCAAGAATTAACTATCTTGCGTACGCCTCTGAAATTGCAGGTGCAATGTTGCGCCGTCAGCAGGCAACGGCGGTGGTTGCTGCACGGTTTAAAATTGTTGAAGGTGCTGTTAGTATGGTTGATATGGCATTGGAGCAATTGGCACAAAAAAACATTGTTGATCTTGATGAGGATAAAAAAGCAACAATGGTTAGTAATTTGATGGTAGTGCTTTGTTCCGATAAAGATGTAACTCCTGTTGTAAATACCGGAACTTTGTATCAATAATTAATTAACTATGGCAAAAAAGAAATCATTTGTTCTGCGTCTTGATCCTGAGATGTACAAAAAGTTGGAAAGGTGGGCTGTTGATGAATTTCGTAGTACGAATGGACAAATTGAATGGATTTTGAATAAAGCCTTGAATGAAGCAGGACGGAAAAAAGATAATGGCTCTGAAGATGCCGGCAAATTAGAAGAATAAAAAAAGCCCAAATGTTACATTTTAACATTTGGGCTTAAGTTATTAAGAGGATTTTTTTAATGATTTTTGCATGATGGAATTGCCATCTTTATTGGATGCTTCAAATCCCATTTTCTCCATATATTTTAGATTCATTCCCGTGTCGAAATAAACGGAATTGATATCGTGTTTCTGTAAAATATCACTTAATTGATTGTACAAATAAGCACCAACTTTAAAGTCGCGGTACTGAGGTAATGCATAATCCAATTCAATTCTTAGTTCTGTTTGATCTTTAGATCCGATAAAAATTCCTGCAACTGCCATATCTCTTAGTACAAACATTCCCAATTGGCCTTTTCTCATTTTATAATCCGGAAAGAAACTCTTAATGTCCTTTTTATAAAAGTCAAGAAAATGTGTTAACAGCTCGTCATTTTCTTTTATCTCAATGATTTTAAAGTCTTCTTTTCGCTTATACATTTTCTGCAGATTGTATAGGTTTGCGCAAACAATAAGAAAATTCATGATTCCAACAGGTAAGGAGCCAATTAGAAATCCGTAAGCAGAAAAAAGAACAGCTCCAGTCAAATTGTACCATCTTAATTTTACAATTGAAGTCATTGTTAAAGAAATCAAAACCAATACCGAGGCTGCATAGCCAATCCATTCAAGTAATTGAATGCCTAAGATGTTATATTCCAGCATAATAAATTTAATAGTGAAAAAATAAATTCTGAAGAGGGTTCAAAAATGGTTTGGATATTCTGATAAAAGCAGAAACCTTTCGGTAACGAAAGGTTTCTCAAATATACTAAACATTTTTTTCTTACAATCCGGTCATTAAAAATAATGGCTGCATTTCGAAGCTGTTGTATTTCGGTCTTAATCGATCTGTATTGTAATATCGGTCAACATCCACCAATTTTTTAGAGCTGGTAACAATATCTATCGGAGCATTATCATATCTTCCATTTCGGAGTGTTATTAATCTGCCATGAACTCCTTTAATGATTAAATCCAATGCCAGATTTCCAAATGCCATAGGAACTATGGAATCAATAGCATCCGGATCGCCGCAACGAACCATATAACCTAACTTTTGATTGATAACATTAATAGGTTTTGAATTGTTGTATTTTGGAGATAATTGTTTCAGATGTTCAGATACGCGGTCACCAATGCCACCTAATTTTCTATGTCCGTAATCATCTCTGACATCATCCTGAAAAATCATATCCTCTCCCGAGAAACTAGCACCTTCAGAAATTAGCACAACGGAATAATGACTGGGATTTGAGAATCGATCTTGTATCATTAGCTCGGTTAAGCGTTCTATGTCAAAATTGTATTCTGGAATTACACATCTATTTGCTGCACCGGCCAGCGTTGGTAAAATTGCTGTAAATCCCGCATAACGACCGAAAACTTCCAATACCAGTAATCTTTCATGCGAACCAGCTGATGTTCTTAGGCTGTGTGTTAATGAAATGGTACGTGTGATACATGTACTAAATCCGATACAATAGTCAGTTCCGGGAACATCGTTATCCATGGTTTTAGGTATGGCAATAACTTTAAATCCTTCTTTGTACAACCGCACACCATAGCTAAGAGTGTCGTCACCTCCAATCGGAATTAAATAGTCAATGTTCAGAAAAGCCAGATTGGCAAGAACCTCTTCCGTTAAATCATTAACCTCTTCATTGTATTTTTCTTTTAGATGAGTTGGAATTCTATCTTTTGAGGTTTTTGAAGGATTTACTCTGGAAGTGTGAAGAAATGTGCCGCCGGTTCTACCAACTTTGTTTACCAGTTCTTCACTTAATGAAATATAGTTCTCGCTGTTATCTGCTTTTTTATCACGGATAATATCAATTAAACCTCTCCAGCCTTTGCGAATGCCGATTACCTGATAACCTTCCCTTATTGCTCTAATTGTGACAGCACGAATAGCGGGATTTAACCCGGGAACATCACCACCACCAGTTAGAATTCCAATAATTCCTTTCGTCGATTTTGCCATAGTAAATATCTTAAGTAACTGAAAACAATGTAATATCAGTTTAAGATATCATTTTGTTAAGGGAAATTCAAGCCAAAATAAGATGAAGATTCATTTATGGGAAGAGAATAAGGTAATTAAGAATAATTCTAATTACTGAACGAGTAAGAAATAATATTTGCACCCATCTTTAGTGCTTTTTGATGATTAATTTCTGTATCGTTGTGAACAGAAGTATCTTCCCAGCCATCGCCCAAATCCGTTTCGTAAGTGTAAAAACAAACCAATCTTCCTTTGTGAAAAATACCAAAGCCCTGAGGAGGTTTCCCATCGTGTTCATGTATTTTAGGAAGTCCGTTTGGGAATTCGTACACTTGATGATAAATTGGATGAGAAAAGGGTAACTCAATCAGTTCTTCGTTCGGAAACACTTTTTTTATCTCGCGTCTGAAATAGGCATTCAAACCATAATTGTCATCAACATGAAGAAAGCCACCACCTTCAAGATACTTCCTTAAATTTGTAACTTCCTGATTGTTCAAAACAATATTTCCGTGCCCGGTTAGGTGAACAAATGGATAGGAGAATAGCTCAGGACTTCCCACTTCAACAATATTGGCATCTTTATAGATGTTTGCAATGTTGTTGCGATTGCAAAATTCGATGAGATTGGGTAATGATCCTGGATTTGCATACCAGTCACCACCGCCATTGTATTTAAGTAAACCGATTCGAACCGTTGTGTTTTGTGAAAAGGAGCACAAACTAATGAGCAAAAAAAGCGCGATATGAATTATTTTACTCATCAAATGATTATTGGTTTTCTAAACTAATGATATTACATGCAACAACTCCGGCTGTTTCTGTTCTCAAACGGCTTTCTCCCAGACTAATTTCTTTAAAGCCATTTTCTTTAGCCAGATTTACTTCTTCAATACTAAAATCTCCTTCAGGGCCAATCAATATTAATGCATTTTGTTTTGCCTGATAAAGATTTTTCAGATGCGTTTTTTCACCTTCGTTGCAATGAGCTATGTATTTTTCTCCATCGAATGGGGAAGTTACCAAATCGGAAAATTTGGTTTGTTCATTTAAAATTGGATGGTAAGCTTTAAGCGATTGTTTAACTGCAGAGGTAATTACTTTAAACAAACGCTCATGTTTTACTACTTTCCTCTCGGAGTGCTGACATAGAAGAGGAGTGAATTCATGAATACCAATTTCAGTACATTTTTCCATGAACCATTCTGTTCTATCCATATTTTTTGTAGGCGCCAGAGCAATGTGTAACTTGTAATTCAGTTTTCCAAATTCCGTTTGAGTCTCGATACACTCAACAGTGCATCTTTTAGGATGAGCGTCAATTATTTTTGCTTTGTAAAGAGAGCCTTTACCATCAATCAGATGAATAATATCTTCCTCTTTTAAGCGAAGTACTCTAATGCAATGTTTTGATTCAATCTCATTCAATTGATAAAATTGATTCTGGATATCTGGTGTATAAAATAAGTTCATAAGCTTTCACAAGTAAAAAAAACATGATGTTGCAAAGTTAGCTTATGTATTTCTTTTCAGGGATTAATTTGAAATAAAAATTTTACCAAACCATAGGCTGGTAAATTGCAGCCAGAATAAATGTTAGAACTGAAAAGATGAGGCCAAACATAAATATGGTATAAGAAATTCGTAAAAATCGATATTTTCTACCCAGAACTTTTCCAAGAAAATACTGATCTCTAATTAAACTGTCATACAATTCATCGTAGTCCGACATCATTCCTTTTAATGCGTCTGAATAATCGGCAAGAGCCATTTTATGGAAATTTCCGAAAAACATTAAATTTACTCTCTTCTTTTTGATGTCTTCCTGCGAGAATGTTCCTGACGTAACAATAGGCCGGGTTGCCAATACAGAATACGTAATGGTGAACAAACAGACTATCAAAAGAATAACACAAGGGATAATGAAATGAGGAACATCCATTATATTTTTGAAAATAAAGAAGATGGCCGAGATGATGATTGAATTGACAGAGATCATTAAGTTGGCTTTTTTATCGGCAATGGAACTTAAATTAATCTGATTCCTTGAAGTTACTTTAAACATGGTTTCAATGCCACGCTGCGGGGTTTTTAGCTTTGTGTTTTGTTGCTCCAGTTTACTTACCATTTCGGTAAGTTTCTTTATTTCTTTAGTCTGAAAACCAGCCACTTTATCAACTACTTTTTGATAATTCACCTCTTTCTTTTTAGCCAAAGTTTTTTTACCGTAATTGGTATGGTAATGATGATCTTTTAAAAAACGCAAGGTTTCTTCCCAATACAATTTGGGGTGAATGTCATGATGAAGAATTCCACTTCTTTCTTCTCTCAGCTTTTCGGATATTTTTATGTAATCCTTTGTTGATAAGTGGTGCAGATCTGCATCGCATAGCACATTACATACTTTTTCATCACAAGGAAGGTGTGGCATCTTTGTGTGTAGAATGGCTTCAGTTATTTGTTGTATTTTTTCCTCAGGGTAATTTTTTTCTTCGAGAAATTTTCTGGCATGTGCGGCACTTATCTCTTCATGTTTAGCAAAGTTTTCATAGTAACCGGTGTCATGAAACCAGGCTGCTAGAATGAGATTTTCCATTTCGTCGGGAGACAATCCAGTTTCCAAACCAATTTTTTTTGCTTGTTTAACCACATTTTGAGTGTGTTCCAAATTGTGATAGGTAAAGATTGGCTGGTGGGTACTTTCGATTAAATTAGTAACAAATGTTTCCGCTTCATGGATGATATTCATTTCTCTTTTTTTTTCTAATGTTGACTAAATGAAATTGTAATGAATAAATATAGTCATTATAGTGGAAAACGATTTGAAAATTCCATAATAATGCCTTGGTTCCCTCTTTTTTGTTGGGAATTGAACCTTATTTATGTAATTTTAAATTCCTAATTAAATTTGCAAAAGATACTTCATATAATGAACAGATTTTTAATTTCCTATATTGTTCTTCTAAGTTTTCTTGTCTTTTTTGAATCGTGTAAGCAGAAATCAGCTGATACCAAGTTGGTATATGAATTGGATTCTACCTACCAATTTCCTTACTCCATATTGGAGGCTGATGAAAAATATAATTTGAAAGATGAGTTAAGAGAGATTTCCGGATTATCTTATTATAATGATCACAGTTTGCTTTGTGTGAACGATGAGAAAGGAATTATTTACAAATTCAGTTTAAAGAAGAAAGAGATTACAAAAAAATATGCGTTTGATAAATCGGGAGATTATGAAGGCATTGAAGTAGTAGGTGATCAGGTTTTTGTACTCCGGTCAGATGGAAATATTTTTGCAGTTGATCATATGAAAAATGAGGATATTTTATCTGTGAAAACCAAAACACAATTGAATGCAGGAAACAATACGGAAGGTTTAGGTTATGATTTCCAAAGCAATAGTCTTCTTGTTGCATGCAAAGGAAATCCGGGCATTAATAATAATTTTAAAGGGAAAAGAGCAATTTATAAGTATTCTCTCAAAACGAATAAATTGTCTGATTCTCCTGCTTTTTTAATTGATCAGGAACAAATAAGGAGAATTCTTGATTTTGACGGATATACAAGTTTTTCTGTGACCTTGGTGGAAAGCATTAATCCATCACAAGGAGATTTTACATTTCAACCATCGGCGGTGGCAATGCATCCTATTACCAATAACTTATATGTATTAGGATCCGTTGGTAAATTATTACTGGTGCTCAATCCGGAAGGCGATGTTTTGGCTATTGTGAAATTGAAACGAAAGATGTTCAGACAGCCGGAGGGAATCTGTTTTTCTCCTGACGGGACTATGTATATTTCTAATGAAGGAAAAGGAAGAGCTGCTAATATTTACAGGTTCAGTTACCACAAATAAATTGAAATTGACAAATGTGATTGTATTTTAATTTTGATAATACGATGAAGAGGATTTTACTATATATTGGTGTTTTTATTTCAATAAATACTGTATTTGCTCAAAATACTAAGTTGCCGGAAGCTCCTGCATCAACATTGCTCGATCATTCTATTTTTTTTATTGGTGATGTTGGTGAATCGGCAATTGTTGATTCAAATATCGACATGCTAAAAGGTCAAATGAATGAAGTTGGGCAGAAAGGGACACTCGTATTTTTAGGCAACACTTTCCCGAAAGGATATTTAGAGGATGAATTAGAGGATATAGACGCAGAGAATCCTGATTTAATGAAACTTTTACATTCGATAAAGGATTTTAAGGGTGAACTTATTTTTATTCCTGGCGAAAAAGAATGGAACGAGGGACGACGTCATGGATGGGAAACTTTACTGAATACTGAGACATTTATAGAGGATTATTTGGATCGGGGAGATGTTTTTCTTCCTTCGGGAGGTTGTCCCGGCCCAGTTGAGATAGACTTAACGGATGAAGTGGTTTTACTGATTGTAGATTCACAATGGTGGCTTCATTTGGGAGATAAACCGGAAACGGAATGTGATCTGGAAAGCAATGATGATTTTTTAATTCTATTAAATGATGCCATAAAGAGGAATAAGAATAAGAAAATTGTTTTTGCCACACATCATCCTATTTACAGTGCAGGAAAGCATGGCGGAAATTTTGCTTTTCCGGGTCCTGTAGAGTTGTATCGGAAACTTTTTGGCACACCGCAGGATTTCGCTTACCCTTTTTACAAGCAAATGAGGTATATGTCCCGAAAAGTAGGAGTGGGATACGATAACATTATTGTTGTTGCTGCTCACGATAATAGCTTACAGTTTACTAAAAAGGATAATTCATTTTTTGTTGTTTCGGGATCGGGGAGTAAGAGCGACTATGTGTCAAAAAATAAAATGGATGTTGCTATGCGTGAGGTTGGTTTCTCGAGAATCAATTTTTACTCGAATGATGAGGTTTGGCTCGAATTTTGGTCGGTGGGAGCTGAAGGAGTGGATGAGTCTCATTTGGCATTTCGGGAAAAACTTTATACTAAGCAAGTTCCTTCTAAGGAAGATTTAATTAGCAAATACAAAGAGATCAATTATTCGGATAGTACCATTTCAGTTGCTGCAAGCACATTTTATGGAACAGATGGAAAATTAAAAACGAAAATTTTAGGGCAGAACTACCGAAAAGATTGGGCTACTCCTATCACAGTTCCGGTTTTTGATATCGCAACGGAAAAAGGCGGACTGAAAATTTTGAAAAGAGGAGGAGGACAGCAAACCAGATCATTGCGGCTAGAGGCCAAAGATGGAAAACAATATGTGTTGCGGTCGGTAGAAAAGTATACCGAAAAAGCAATTCCTCCTGGGTTGCAAGGAAGCTTTGCTGCCAAAATTGTACAGGATGGAATTTCAGAATCCTACCCGTATGCCGCTTTAGCCATTCCCAAAATGGCAAAAGCAGTGGGTATTTATCATACCAATCCAAAAATTGTTTACGTTCCCGATGATCCTCGCTTTGGAATTTATCAGGATGGTTTTAAGAATGAATTGTTTCTTTTCGAAGAGCGTCCCAACGGCGATGTATCTGATATGGATAATTTTGGGAACTCCCATGATATTTTAGGAACAGATAAGTTGCTTAAAAAGAGATTCAAAAATTCAGACCTTCAGATTGATGAAACTGCTGTGCTGCGTGCCCGTTTATTCGATATTTTCTTAAATGACTGGGATCGGCACGATGATCAGTGGAGGTGGGCAACCTTCAAAAAAGATGGCAAAACAATTGCGAGGCCGATTCCAAGAGACCGCGATCAGGCTTTTTTCTTTAGCGATGGAGCAATTCCCTGGTTGATTCGAAGAAAATGGGCTATGCCTAAATTTCAATCATTCGATTCAATTGTCGAAAATGTAGTAGGACTTGGTTTTAATGCCCGTTATTTTGATCGAAACTTTTTACAATCCAAGGACAGAAATGATTGGATTGAAATGGCAAAGGAACTTCAAAGCAAGTTAAGCGATAGTATTATTCAAGAATCAGTGAAAGCTTTGCCAAGGGAAGTCTATGCAATTTCGGGTGACGAAATTACACAAAAACTAAAGGCTCGAAGAGATCAGCTACCAGCATTGGCAGAGGAGTTTTATGAATTTTTGGCGAAAGAAGTTGATGTTGTAGGCACGAATGATAACGAGAGTTTCGATATCAACTGGATTGAAAATGGAAAATTAATTGTTGAAAGCCATCGGTTAAGCAGTAAAGCGAATAAAAAAGAACTATTGTATCGCAGAACTTTTAGTAAGGATGAAACCAATGAGGTGAGAATTTTTGGACTGGATGGAAAAGATAAGTTTGAGGTAAATGGAAATAACAAAAATGGAATAAAGCTTCGAATTATTGGAGGAAAAGGAAAAGATAAGTTTAAACTGGCAGATACAGGGAAACAAAATCTGCTTATTTACGATAAATCAAAAACCAGAATTAAGGGCGATGGAGCTTACAAAAAGAGATTTGGGAAAAGTTCTGAAGTAAATTCATACGATAGAAAAGCATTTAAGTATAATGTTGTAAGCCCTGGTGCGAACCTTAATTTTGTTAGTGATGATGGTCTGATTTTAGGTGCAGGTGTAAATGTTAAAACTCAAGGATTTAGGAAAGAACCATACGGATCATTTCATAAATTCATTGTTAATTATGCATTTGCATATCCATCGATAGAGTTAAAGTATTCCGGTGAGTTCAAGCAGGTGTTTCGAAAAACTGATTTTCTAACAGATATTTATTACAATACACCTAATTTTCAGGGCTACTTTTACGGATTGGGAAATGAAACAGAAAATTCAAAAATCGATGATGATGCTTACAACAGGATTCGAATGGCTCAGTTTTTTATTCATCCGCAATTAAGACAACAAGTTGGGGAGAAACATTTTATTTCAATTGGTTCATTTTATCAGCAGCTGGAGTTGAAAGCTACACCGGATCGTTTTGTAACCGATTTTACCAATCCTGACAATGATTTAAATCCTTTAACCGATTTTAATACCAGAAGATATTTAGGACTTAGTATTAATTACTTGTGGGATTCACGGGATAATACGGTACTCCCTTCAAGAGGAATTTATTGGTCATCCAGTTGGAAGTACTATAGGGGATTGGAGAGGAATGATAATAATTTTCATAAAATGGAGACTGATATGCGAATGTATCTTAGTTTTGGCAGACCTCAAAGAACAATATTGGCGGTAAGGGCCGGTGCCAGTCATAACAGTAATGGATATTCATTTTATCAGGCGAATAAATTAGGTTTAAAATCAAATTTAAGAGGATATCGTCAGGATCGGTTTGCAGGAGATGATATTGTATTTCAAAATACTGATTTGAGACTTAGGATTGCTCGTTTTAAATCTTATTTTTTGGGGGGAGAAGTGGGTATTTTGGGTTTTAATGATTTCGGCAAGGTTTGGGTTGATAATGAGAGTTCTAGCAAATGGCACCATGGATATGGAGGTGGAATTTGGCTCGCACCTTATAAATTAATGGTAATTACTGCTAATTTTAGCCATTCAATAGAAGATGATATTCTTTCTATCGAATTTAAATACTTGTTTTAGCGATTGAATATGATAATTGGATAAAACAATACATATTTACATTGAAAATTAAAAAATCAAAATAATGGACGAAGAAAAGCCTGTGTTTGGGAATGGGAGAATACTGTTGGCAGAGGACGATTTTGTGAATGGGAAAATTATATCCCGTCTGTTGGAAATGGATAATATTCCTACCCATTGGGTGAAAAATGGCAGGGAAGCTCTCGATTTTTATCAGAAAAATAAAGAATCTGTTTTGATGGTGTTTATGGATTTGCAAATGCCTATTGTAGATGGTTATCAGGCAACCGCAGCATTGCGGGAGAATGGATTCGACAGGCCGATTATTGCTATGACAGCAAATGCTTTTTCGGATGACCATGTGAAATCTGCTGAAGCAGGTATGGACGATTTTATTATGAAACCAGTTTCAAAAATGGAATTGTTCATGATGGTTGAAAAGTGGATGAAGCGGGAAAGAAAGAAATAAAAATTATATTACAGAATAAATGGTTTGGTTCCTTAGCATCAGGAATCTGATTTTTTGTGAAATATTCAAAAATATATTGCCTTAAAAACAAGAGGAGTAAAGCATGATAGTTTGTATAGCTGAGAAACCAAGTGTAGCACGTGAAATTGCCCTGATACTAGGTGCCAAAAGTAAAAAAGATGGATATTACGAAGGAAACGGATATCAAATATCGTGGACTTTTGGTCATCTGTGCGGCTTGAAAGAACCTCATGAATACGATCTTAATTGGAAATACTGGCATTTAAATGATTTGCCAATTATTCCTCCGCGTTTTGGAATTCGGGTAATTCCCGATAAAGGAGTTCAGAAACAATTTGATATTCTTGAAAAGCTAATTGCCAATGCCACCGAAGTGATAAACTGCGGTGATGCCGGAATAGAAGGGGAAGTGATTCAACGATGGGTTTTGCACAAAGCTAAGTGTAAGGTTCCCGTTAAACGACTTTGGATTTCATCTCTAACGGAAGAGGCTATTCGTGACGGCTTTAATAATTTACGTGATAGTAAGGAGTTTGATAAATTATATGCTGCAGGATCATCAAGATCGATTGGAGACTGGCTGTTGGGAATTAATGCAACACGACTTTACACACTAAAATACGCAAACGGTAAGTCGGTACTTTCCATTGGTCGGGTGCAAACGCCTACTTTGGCTTTAATTGTAAATCGTCAAAAAGAGATTGATAATTTTATTCCTCAAACTTATTGGGAATTAAAAACCACTTATCGTGATGTGAGTTTTGCTGCAACTCATGGGCGGTTTGAACAAAAAGAGCAAGGAATTGAGTTTCTTGATAAAATTAATTCGGAGCCATTCGAAATTGTTTCTGTTGAGAAAAAAAGTGGGACAGAACTACCTCCCAGATTATATGATTTAACCTCATTGCAGGTAGATTGTAACCGGAAACTGGGTTTTTCGGCAGAAGATACACTGCGAATGATTCAAAGTTTATACGAGAAGAAATTAACCACTTACCCAAGAGTTGATACGACTTACCTTACCGATGATTTGTATAAAAAGATCCCGGGAATTCTTCAAAAGCTAACATCATTTAGTGAATTTACCGAGCCACTTTTAAAAGCAAAAATTAAAAAATCGAAGAAGGTTTTTGATGATAAAAAGGTGACCGATCACCATGCCATTATTCCAACAGGTGTTGTGCCTGGGACTTTGTCGTATGATGAGAAGCAGGTTTACGATATTGTAACCCGCAGGTTTATTTCAGTATTTTATCCGGATTGTAAAGTGAGTAATACCACCGTTTTGGGAAAGGTGACCACCATAGATTTTAAAGCAACCGGGAAACAGATTTTGGAACCAGGATGGCGCGTTTTATATGCTAAAGACGGTAATATTGGCGATGGAGTTATTCTTCCTGATTTTGTGAAAGGGGAGAGTGGAGAACATACGCCCGATTTGGCCGAGAAACAGACGCAGGCTCCTAAATATTATTCGGAAGCAACTTTGCTTCGTGCCATGGAAACCGCCGGCAAACAGGTCGATGATGATGAGTTAAGGGATTTAATGAAAGAGAACGGAATTGGCCGTCCTTCCACCCGGGCGAATATTATTGAGACATTGTTTAAAAGAAAATACATTAAAAGAGACAAGAAACGACTTGAGGCAACAGTTACGGGCACTCAGCTAATTGATACCATACAAAATGAGCTGCTAAAATCGGCAGAACTTACCGGACAATGGGAAAAGAAGCTTCGGGAAATTGAGCTGGGCAACTACGAAGTAAATCAGTTTATGGCCGAATTGAAAAATATGGTTGTTGGAATTGTTTGGGATGTAAAATCGCGGAAAAACATCAGTCAAATTGAAGTGATTGATGAGGAGAAGGAAAAAGAAAAGAAAAAAGCAAAGGCAAAACCAGCAACCAAGAAGGAATTAACTTGCCCTAAATGCGGAGAAGGGAAGATTTTAAAAGGCAATAATGCCTGGGGATGCTCCAATTGGGGAAATGGATGTAAAATTCTTATTCCTTTTGAATTTGAAGGAAAGAAATTAACCGATAAGCAGGTTGAGGCATTGGTGCTGAAAAAAATAACGCCCAAAATTAAAGGATTCGAAATTGATGGGAAAAAACAAAATGGACAATTAGGCTTAACACCCGATTTTAGTATTGAACTTATAGCCGAGGAAGCAGAAGCATGGACTTGCCCGCTTTGCAAAACGGGCACACTCTTAAAGGGGAATGCTGCCTATGGTTGTTCCAATTACCGAAATGGCTGCAAGTTTATTGTTCCTTTTGTTTTTATGGAGAAAAAATTGAGCGAAGCCCAAATAAAATCGTTGGCTACTAAAGGAAAAACATCATTAATTAAAGGTTTTAAAGATCCACAATCGCAGGAAACTGTTGATGGCAAATTAATCTTGGATAATCAGGGACAGATCATTTTTGGGAAGCAGTAATATTAAATGAGTTATAGGTGGTTGTTTTTGCTAATTGGAGAATAAATAATGATTAGTTAATTAGAATCATTTAAAAATTATATTTCAAATAGCTTACAGAAGTCACCAATCATTTTTTTCTTCTTACGGGATACAATCAAAACAGGTAGAAACATTAGTAGGAGAAATAAATTCACAATAACAAAAATCTCTGTTTTGATATTATTTCCTTGCATTAGTAAAAGGCTGTTAATTAATCCTAAAGCTAAAACTGGTAAAATCCTTATCCACAAATATCCAAACCAAATGATCTTGATTTTGAAAGAAATTTCTGTTGTTGATTTGCTTTTGGATTTATAAGTTCCATCAATTATGTATGGTATTGGCAATAGTGTTGTATTCTCTGTTAAATTAAAACTTACCGAATTAATCTCTCCAATATATTTTTTTCTGGGTTTTGAGAATATTGATAGAATGCTAAATATTGTTCCAAAGCTTTTAGGATTTCCATTCTTTGTATTGGCTTTTAATCTATTTTTAAATTCTAAATAGTTAAGTTTTGAAATCATAAGCTTAGAGCAAAATTGTTCATATACTATTTGAGCTTAAGATTTATACCTACTTTACCTCTTTATATTTCTTTGGGTACTCGTAAAAGGCCAGTTTTCCTGTTCTTACTTCAATGTCAGCCCACTCATCAACCTGAAAATCGATACCGATAACTGTGCATGTTGGAACAGCCTTATAAAACTCTTCGGTTAGGTTAAAGGCTAAATATTCAATGCTGGGGTTGTGTCCAACCACCATAACTGTTTCATTTTCTTTTCCCAACTGATCGAGTAAAGCGAGAAATTCGTTGGTTGTAAAACCATCGTATAAATCATCATTTTGCTCGATTTCATCAACTGGGTATTGCAGCGCATCAGCAAACAGCAAAGCAGTCTCAATAGCTCTGTTGGCCGGACTCGAAATCATCAAGTCAGGAATGATATTCTTTAAGAACAGCTTGTTGGCAATCAATTTGGAATCATTTATTCCTCTGTTAACCAAGCTGCGCTGATAGTCTGAAATGTCGTATCGAATAACTTCTGTTTTAGCATGTCTTACAAGAATAAGTCGTTTCATTGGGCTTTAATTTGGGTTAAAACAATACAAATTTACACGGAATCTTTTGCTGTTCGGTTTTTTCTTGATTTACTCGCTGTTTCTTTTTTATTTAAATAAGCGAAAATTTCCTTCTGCGATTGAATTTTCTTTACTTTTCCATTGATTGGAATGGGCAGGTTATTCAATTTTCCGTCTAATATTCGGGCACTAACATTATCATTAAGCTGTATGTTTAAGATATCAATCAATTCTTTTTTTATTTTCTTATCCTGAATCGGGAAAGCACATTCAATTCGTCGGTGCAAATTCCGATTCATCCAATCGGCCGAAGACAGGTACAGAAGTTCTTCTCCTAAATTGTGAAAATAAAAGATTCTTCCGTGCTCCAGAAATTGATCGACAATACGAATAATCCGAATGTTTTTTGCGTATGTTTTGTTTGGTTTCAGACAACAAATTCCGCGAATAATAAGGTCAATTTTCACCCCTTTTTCACTGGCTTCATATAATTTAGTGATCATGTCACGTTCCTGAAGGCCATTCATTTTCAGAATAATATAGCCTTTGTGTCCATTTTTTACATTCTGAATTTCCTGATCAATTAATTCAATTAAGCTTCTTCTCAAATTAAATCGTCCAACCAAAAGTTTTCTGAACTCATATCCTTCAGTTTGGTTTTCAAGATAATCGAAGAGTTGTTTCAACTCAGTAATAATTACTTCATTTGAAGTTAGTAAACCATGGTCGGAATAAATTTTGGCTGTTTTCTCATTGAAATTTCCAGTACTTAAAAAGGCATAATCTTTTTTATCTCCTTTACGCAATACCAAAGCTAGTTTTGCATGAACTTTTAGACCGGGAATACTGTCAATAATCTTTACGCCGGCTTTTCGCATTTCATTTGCCGATCTAAGATTGGCTTCTTCATCAAAGCGCGCTTTTACTTCAACAAATACAGTCACTTTTTTACCGTTTAATGCTGCGTTAATTAATGCATTTACAACGGCCGAATTATCAGCAACCCGATATTGAGTCGCTTTAATTTCTACAACTTTCGGGTCAACTGCTGCTTCGTTTAAAAAGCGAATTACATATTCGTACGACTGATAAGGAAAATGAAGAATCTGATCTTTTAGCCGAATGGTTTTAAAAACAGATTTATTACCCTGCAAATCATCCACCTTTAAGGGGTGAAACGATTCCGGTTCCAGTTCAGGATATTTTGGATTTGGAAAACAGAAAAAATCCTGAAAATTATGATATCGGGCTCCTTTCACCATGTCATTGTTTTGCAGGTTAAAAGAGTCTTTTAAAAATTTCAGAAAATCCTTAGGAATCGATGCATCATATAAAAAACGCGAAGGAGAACCTGTTTCCCGTTTTTTTAAACTGTTCTCGATCATTTTAATTAAATCGCCCGAATACTCATCTTCAATCAGTAAATCCGCATCGCGGCTAAGCTTAAAACTGTAGCTGGAATCGATCTTGTAACCGGGAAACAACAGCTTCATCCTCAATTTAATGATGTCGTCTAAAAACATGATGAAGTGCTTGCCATCCCTATCAGGCAATTCAATAAAGCGAGGGAAACGATGACTCGGAACTTTTATAATCGCATATCTGGAGCGACGAGATTTGGGAGCACCTTCTTCCTCTTCTTTTTTTCTTTTTTTAAACAATTTAACCGCAATATAAATCACGTTATTTTGAAGAAAAGGCTGAATCTGCTTTTTTAATAATAGTATGGGTTGAACGTGAGGCAACAAATTATCAAGAAAAAAATCTTTCACGAACTGATGATGTTCTTCGCATAGAGATTGGTCCCGAATCAGAATAATATCCTCCTCTTCCAATGCCGGAATAATTTCCTGTGTAAAAATGTTCCCAAATTCATTCTGCTGACGATCAACTTCAGCATTGATATTTTTTAATATTGCATCAGGATTCTCTCTCAAAATACCTTTATCTTCGGCAGGCAATTCGGTAAACCGTTTGTAGGTGCCCAAGCGTACCCTATAAAATTCATCGAGGTTTGAAGAATATATAGCTAAAAATTTAATTCTCTCGTATAGTGGCAATCTTGTATTCGAAGCCTCTTGCAGTACTCTTTTATTGAAGGATAACCAGCTTAAATCTCTATTTAAGAATTGATATTTTTGCATATGATGATTGACTATGGACTGTTTAACTAGTAAGATAAAATTAATCAATTTTTTGTTTCCACAGCAATCAATCTCAGCTAATACAAGGAGATTTTGAAGAATTAGGTGCTTTTTGTAAGCTAAAGGCAGTTCAGGTTTACTAACTTTTAGTTGTTGAAATTTTTACGTTGGCATAGCTTAGGTTCTTAAAGAAATCGGAATAGGCATCGTCCTTTTTAATCGACATTTTATGCTTTATACCATTTGTAAATTCAAAGGCTAATTTGGCATTCGTTCTCGATTCTCTAATGCGGATCATTTTTATTTCTCGGAATGTGAACTCCTTACCATCCATTGTTTTAACCTCTTTATATTTGAAAATTGTGACAATCGTAAGACCTAGGCTGATTATTAGAATCGATAAGAAAAAAATCATTTCGTAATTTGCTTCATCTCTGTATGCACTGTAAAGATTTAGCGAATTTGATACAATTAATATTGGAATAAGAATAACAGGTACAGCAAAACTAAAAAGATTCTTTTGGAAACTTAGTTTGGTGTAAGAGAAAAAAATATGACCGTTAAATGAGAACTTTGCTTTTACGGACTGATAATTAGTGGTGTTCATTCTTTTGCCTAATTATGAAACGTATTTGGTTTTTGTGTTATGTTCATGTAAATATATGAAAATTTTACAATATGGAATTAGTTATATTTAGTTTTGTATTTATTTCTGATTGTTTGGTTTTTTTAATATTACACGCAAAATGTCTGATTGTTAGAAGATGCATTTTTTTGCAGGCTTTCTAAAACTAAATTTTGTGGAGAAGAGTGAGGGATCCTCTTTAGGTTGATTGTAACAATGGTGTTGAATTTTGATTGGAATGATACTTAAATAAAACAGGTCTTGTTTGTCTAACCAATGATTTACTTAATTAAGAATACAAAATCCCCAAAAGCCTGTATATTTGTAGTAAGGATAAATCAAAAAAAAAAGAAATGAAAGACGGAACAAAGAGGGCAGATATTCATCCAGGACTTGAGGTTCGAATTGTGCTGAAAGCAGATCAGCGATCAGGAAAGTTGACAGAGGGGGTTGTAAAAAAGTTATTAACCAATTCGCATTTACATCCGCATGGCATAAAGGTAATGCTTGAAGATGGACAGGTTGGTCGTGTAAAGGAAATAATAGAATAGCAATATTATAATATTAGAGGTGCAGCATGCTGCACCTCTAATGAATTTAAGTTCTACAAATTAAATCGTTTCAGGAACTTCGTTTTCTGAGATCGCGGACAGATAATATATGAATAAGGATTTTTCTTTAGCGGATCTTTAAATTCACGTTTGTCTTCTTTGGTTTCGTGCAATATGGTATTAAATTCCTCGTTCGATGATCTTACAAACATCACTCCATGGTGATATTCGAAAAAGAACCATGGAGATTTATCAATTTCAAGATACATAGTAAGACGGTTACCACTTCGTTTTTTGTCCAGTTCAATTTTACCTTTTATGCTTTTATTGATTTGTTTGCCGTTAATATTTCCAATTCCAATCTCTCCAATTGATTGATATGCCTTGGCTTCTTTGTCCCAGATAAAATCGAGATTATTGAAATACAGGGTATGCAAAAGTTCATTGGGCAAGGTTTTAAAAGTGCCGTTGAGATCCATTTCCTGCACGGCTAATTCGGCTCTTTTGCGCCCCATTATTTCAGCCAGTTTTCTGGTGTAGTTCTGTTTGTTGATGTTCGTGCGTTTTAAATTTGCCTGCGTAAATGCTGTTTCCATAATCTTCATGGCCTGATCATTCATAAAGAAATCAACACCAAATATCAAGTCCAGAGTCACAAGATCACTCGATAAATCGTGTTCGATAGCTCCGGCTGAAATCTGTTTTATTTGTCCTAATTCGGCACCTAAATTAACTAAACCTTCTCCTCTCATATTACAATTGCCTGGATAGAAAGAAAGGATATTTCCGGTTGCGTCCATATCTTGTAATTTGTCTTTCGGTGCAATTTGATAGGCCTGCAAATTCGGCTTATAGGTAAGAAATCCTCTGGCTTCCAATAGCACGTTATCCGTATAAAATATTCTGCGTGATAAAAACGAAGAATAGATATGAATGGAATCATTCGTTAAGAAAAAACTATTGTAAAGCATCAGGCTTTCATCATCGGTTACGTGCAAATCAACAGGGATGTAAATTTCTTTCGGATCAATCTGTGAATTGAAATCAAGCCATTTGTCGCCAATACTTTCGCATTTGTTATGAATTTTGGTCTGACCATGAAAGAAAAGTGATTTCTCGCGTGCTTCTAACCTAACTTTTCCTTTGTAATCAAAATCGGGACTTAAGCTAAACGATTTTTCTTCCGGCAAATTTCCCATGGCAATGGTTTGTCCGAGACTGTCCACATCTATCACATCAAAAAACAGTTCCTGCTCATTTTCTTCGGCATCTAAATAAGTGTAACTACCCGATCCGGAATAGGAAGTTTTGCTGTGAACATTTATGGTAGCATTAAAAATATTGTGATATGAATTCAGGGTGTCGGCAAGTATTTTCGAGTTTCGAAGTGTTTGCATTAGTCCTTCTTTTTCAATGTTTACATCTCCCTTGTCGGGATATATTTTTGCATCAGCAACAGCCAGATCTCTTACAAATTTTGCTTTAATTGTATGGTCTATGGAACTGTATTTGGCCAATGGGGTGAGAAAGCTCAGGGAATCCTGTTTTAAACTTGTCGAAATAAATTCGTTATAGGCTGTTTTAGGTAAGCTTTCCATTTTATCCTGATCCCACAAAGAGGCCAGTGTATTTTCATCCTCGTTTCCGAACAAAAGCTCCTGTTGATCCATTTCCCAACCAAAACTATTGATGTAGGCCATGTATTTGTTCGATGGAAACTCACTGTTGCTTCCTCCTGTTGTGCTTGTAAATTGCCCGGTTCTGTTGATAAAGTCGATATGTGCTCTAACATCTTTACTTTCGAATGCATAACCTTCCGAATCTGCATTTTTCAACTTAAAAACAGCTGTATCAGCAACAATGGTTTTAGGTGTGTAGGTAAAATAATTCGATTGAAGTTCCGCATTAACCAATTCCATGTCACCAACTCCTGTAATTTCTGTTGGAGTAATTTTCAGCGTTCCGGCAAGGGTTGCCAGCTTTTTATACATGTCGATAGGTAAGGCCGTACTCTTCACGTAAAGTTCTTCTTTGTACGGATACCATGTTGCAAAAATTTTCTCGCCATTTACCTCAGGATTGTTCATATGCGAAGCCAGTTCCTTTAATTCGAAACTTTCGGCCTGAGTGGTCATAATTTCCGGTCTGAATACTAATTTTTCAGATTTTGTAATAGAGGTAAGGTAGTTTAGTGTTCCATCACCAATTAATCCTTCGTTAGAAAGGTGTATGCTATCAGTAAAAGTTCCTTTCCCGTAAACAGGCAATCCTTCTTTAGGCGTTACGTGGTAGAATCCCAGCGAATTATCATCATTAATACTTAGAGTTTCTCTAAATGTTGGGAATATGCTGTCGGAAACAAAAGTTCCTTTTAACGAAATGTCTTCCTTTTTAAAGTCGTTTATATTGTTGATTGTGTAGGGATCAACCTTGAAATAGAATTCTTCCTTTTTATAAGCTCCATCCTGTATTTTTTTGCTGTCGTAGTACACAAAACAAGAATCAGAACTATTAAAAATCGGATATTCCGCGTAGTTTTTTAATCCCGACTTGTTATTGGGATCATCAATTAATAAATTTCCTGTTATTTTTTCCAATACACTTCCCAATTGTGTTGTGTATCTTCTGCCATAGTTAGAAAGTGAATCAGTTACAATGTTTATTTGCAGAGAGTCAATCAGGTCGAGGTCAATTTTGAACTTTTCGTAAGAGAAATTAAAATCCTTCCCGTACATATCCAGTAATCCGGCCATTATTTTTCCATCGAACTGGAAATCACGATTCTTTTTAAGGGTTATTTTCTGATGCTTCGGAAAGATCACCACATTTTGAGAATCACTTACAGCAATGTGTTTAACACCGTTAATATCTAAATTGTAACTTCCCATTCGAAGAGTAGCATCATCTTCATTATTTTCTGTTTGCGTAGTGAAACGAATTACGTCATAATCCTGTCGTCCCATTCCCGATTTAATGTAATCGGTAAGTCGTTGTTGTAATGTAACTTCATCGGTGTTTCTATTGTAGATTACGAAGCCTTGAAACGATAAGCCAATAATTTGCTGGCGCACATGGTTAACCGGTTTTTTAATGAAGTTGGCGTATTCCATTGCGGTAAATGTTTCTACGTAAGAATAATCGGCATATTTACGCAGTAAAACCAGCGGATTCTCCTGATCCATGCCCTGAATTTTCATGAATCGGTTGAGACTAAAATAATTCATCGACTCGAAATGAGCCTGACGACTGGTAGCGCCTTTCATACTTCCAAAGTGCATTAAATTTTCATCCATATTCCATACCAACATTCCAAAATCCATAATCAGATTGTGATAGGTGTTGAAGTAGGGACTCAAGGCAATTCCTTCTCCTTCTCGGATTAAATTGACTTCTTTTTTGTCTGGGTAGTATTGAAACAACAGTCCGGGGTGATAAATTTGACAGGTGTCGATCAGGATTTCAATTTCGGTATCTTTTCCAACAACACGATTGTTGTTAAATGAGAAGTGTTCCGATCGTGCCCGTAAAAATAAGGTATCATGTCTGGATAACTCTATTACAGATGGGATTTCGGGACTTCCTTTTCCCAAAAATTTTGCCCCGTGAATGGCAACACCTCCCTTGTAATTAAGATTTTCGAATAGATTTTTAATTTCGATTTCTTTTTCGAAGGATTCAAAACGAGGGTAGATTGCCAAAGATGGATCTTTCACTGAGTTCATCTTCTCAGAGAGACTGCCCTCAATTTTATCATTAAAAAGTTCTTTGTTGTAATAGCTGACAGTATCAACCTGGAAAGATGTTTTTTGGGTGTCAACAGTGTAAGAATCAAATACAGCGTATTCTTCTGTATCGCTTTTCCCGGCTCTGGCCCATGTTACTTTTCCTTTGTTTCCATTCCAGATTTTTTCAAACGGATGATATATTCCGCTTGTATTGTATATGCAGGAACTGTCGCGTTGTGCGATGCAATATAGGTCGGCCTGATCGAACTGGATACTTAGTACTTTATCGAAGAGAAACTTGAATTTTGCATTCTCACATTTCCATTTGGCAGCGTACGATTCATTTATTATTGTATCCTTTAAAAGGTTTTGTGTTTGAATTAGAAAGTCTTGTGTTGCACTTAACTTATTCTTTTTATCACTGATCTGATGGATTAAACCCTTCTCCCAATTGGAATAATCCTTTTTGTCACGATTTTGTTGCTGAAACAACATCAGTGTTTCGAAATAGTTGTAAAAATCAGGAAACGATCTTGCTTTTCTCGACAGGAAAATATCACATATCTGGTAGATGTTCTGTCGTCTGTCTTTTGTCATTTCCGGCGAAAACCAGAAGGCGGGGAATTGCTCTTTAAACTCTTTGCTTTCTTTTTTTTTGGTTGGATGATCCATGAACTTCAAAAATTCATCTTGAAAGATGATTGAGTCATGGGAAAATGAATTGATACTTTGTGCTAAAACGGATTGGGTTGAAATTATTATTCCCAAAAAAAGAATAGCGGAGAAGAGAAGCTTATTCATTGTAAATGAAGTTTCGGGTATGGATATATTTGCAAAGGCAATTTAACAAATTTGATGGGATCTGGAAAGTAAAACGCCGGTTCTCTGTCTTCTTTATAGAATAACAGATACCGGCAAAATATTGTGTTTTACTTTTTTGAGAAACGAACAGCAACCCAATTTAAATCAACTTTGTGGCTGATGTATTCTAAATTGTTTTTTTCAGCTTCCTCTTTAATGTGCTTTAAATCTTCAGTATAAAATCCACTCATCACCAATTCTCCGTTTTGCGGAAGACAGGCAACGTAATGTTTCATGTCATTAAGCAATATGTTTCTGTTGATGTTGGCCAAAACAACATCATATTGTTTTCCTTCCAATAAAGCTGCATCACCCAAAAAAACAGATACATTATCAGCCTTATTGTTTTTGATATTTTCCAGTGAGTTGGTATAAGGCCATTCGTCAATATCAATCGCATCTACTTTTTCAGCGTTTCGTTTCGATGCCAAAATTGCAAGCAGACTGGTGCCACAGCCCATATCCAAGACTGATTTCCCTTCCAGATCCAATTCAAGAATGCTCTGAACCATTAACGAAGTGGTAGAGTGGTGTCCTGTTCCGAACGACATTTTGGGATCAATTACGATATCGTAAGGAACTTTTGGAGTGTCGGTATGGAAAGAGGCTCTGATCACTACCTGATCTGAGATGATAACCGGACTGAAATTGGATTCCCAAAGCGCGTTCCAATCCTGAGATGCAACTGTTTTGTTCGAGTAGCTCAATTTAAAAGGAGCATTCGGCAACTGATTAATGCTAAGTTGCTCTACCTCTTTCATATCAAACAGAGGCGCCTGTATGTATGCTTCAACAGCATCTTCACTTTGTGTAAAACTCTCGTAATCCAACTCGCCAAGTTCTGCAATTAATATTTCTGCGATTTCTTCCGAGAAAGGTTGGATCTGACATTTCAGTTCGATATAATCCATTTTATTTGTCTAATAATATAAGGCAACAAGTTAATTTAATCCTGATCAAAAAACAAAAGCCGACACAAGTGTATCGGCTTTAATTATATGTATTTACGCTATTAAAAAGCGGTAATAATTCCCATGAAATCTTCTGCATTAAGAGAAGCTCCACCAATTAAACCTCCGTCTACATCAGGGTTTTCGAATAATTCTTTAGCATTGGAAGGCTTACAGCTGCCACCGTAAAGGATAGATGTATTGTCTGCAACTTCTTGTCCGTATTGAGCTACCAAAGTCTTACGGATAAATGCGTGCATTTCCTGTGCCTGAGCTGAAGAAGCAGTTACTCCTGTTCCAATAGCCCAAACTGGTTCGTAAGCCAAAACAATTTTTCCAAATTCTTCTGCTGATAAATGGAATAATCCTTCTGCAATCTGGCTTTTTACAACATCAAAATGTTTTTCTGACTGACGTTCTTCCAAAACCTCACCAAAACAGAAAATTGGAGTTAAACCGTTAGCAAGACTTAGTGCTACTTTTTTAACTAACTTCTCACTGGTTTCGCCATAGTATTCTCTGCGTTCCGAGTGACCTAGAATTACGTATTTGCTGCCGGTTGATTTAATCATCGAAGCCGAAATCTCTCCGGTATAAGCTCCGCTAACTTCATCTGCACAGTTTTGAGCAGCAACACCAATTTTACCGCCAACAAGTTTATTTACTTCAGTCAGGTGAATAAAAGGAGTACCAATAACAACATCTACACCATTAAGCTCAGTCTTTTCAACTAAATCATTGATTTGTCCCGCCAATACAATACCTTCTTCAAGTGTATTGTTCATTTTCCAGTTTCCTGCAACAATTTTCTTTCTCATAATCGTAATCTGTTTTTTGCTTCTGCAAATTGAATTCTTAACAAACTGAAAAGAACAAGAAGCAATAGCAAAGTTGATGTAATACTAATAATTAATAGATTGATATTTAGTGTTTGATGTTTTGTAATAGAGTAGGCCACAAGATCGCCTTGAAGTTGATTTGCTTCGGGAAAATCTCTAAAATGCCATTTGTCAAGAATAGTTCCTTTTTTTAGTAAAAGCAAACCTGGATTCGAACGAATGATTGTTTTTAATTGAATTTCATCGGTATTGTAAAATTCAAAAGGCAATTCATTAGTAGTTTTAAAACTTTTCATAGCATCTTCACCCGAAGCAGTCAGTCCAATAAACTGTATGTTGTTTTCAAGAGCGTAAAATGCAAGTTCTTTAATTTTTAGCAAAGCACTTTCGTTGATTTCACTAAGATTTTTCGAAACCAAAAGGAAAGTATATCCATTGTCGGATAAAACCATATTGGTAATGTCTCCTTCTGTCTCATTCGAGATTGAAAAATCATGAATCGGAGGAGTGTATCCTTCTTTTATTTTTATTTGTTCCGAATCTACATATTTCCAGGTTGTATCCTGCCAGGGATAATTGGTTTCGTCAAATTCTTTTACCACGCCATCTTTTTGATACTTAAAAAGACTTCGGTATTCATCAGCAGGTGCTCCATCCGGAATTTTCATTCCATCAGAAATATTGGCGCCGATATGGTACGGTCTAAAATCGATAAGAGGCAAATGACGATATGAGTAGGTTGAGATCCATATAGAAACAACAAGGGCGAATCCAACCAGTAAATTTTGTTCCCAAACCGGATGCTGATTTTTATCTTTTTTTCTCCTCGAAAAGATCACTAAAGTGAAAGCAAGAATTACAATGTTTTTCCAGAAAGTTTCCCAATTGCTAAGAACCAATGCATCTCCAAAACATCCGCAGTCGGTTACCGGATTACTAATTGCTAAAACGAATGTAAGAGGTGTGAAAAAAAGCATAAACAGGAGAGCCAACCAGGCAGTAATATTTTTTCTGCTGTTGAAAATCAATGCCATTCCAACGGTAAATTCGAGAGTAGATAAAAGAATTGCAAGAGGAAAGGCAGTCTCCTTTAAAGCATCCATACCAAAGGCCAGAAAATAATCTGTGAATTTGAAGGTTGATCCCATTGGGTCAACAGCTTTTACAAATCCGGAAAAGATAAAAATAAGACCAACAAAAAGGCGACTTACAAATTGTAATATTCTCATAATTCAGCGAATCTTATCAGGCGTTTTCGAACTCAATTTTAATTAAACCAAAAACTGCGTAGTTAATCATATCAAAATAGTTGGCATCAATACCTTCCGATATTAATGTTTTTCCCTGCAGATCTTCAATTTGTTTGGTTCTGTTAATTTTCATCAGAATTAAGTCGGTATAAGAGCTCACCCTCATACTTCGCCATGCTTCATCATAATCGTGATTTTTGGCTTCCATTAATTCTTTAGCCTCAGCAAAATATTTTGAATACAACTCAAGAGCTTTTTCATTAGGGAGCTCATTTTCTGAGGGGCCAAGTTCCAGCTGTATAATACCCATAACGGCATAGTTTACAATTCCGATAAACTCATCCCGAATGTTATCCTCGATTTTGCTCACTCCTTTGGTCTCAAGACTTCTTATTCGCTGTGCTTTAATGTATATTTGGTCGGTTATGGAACTTGGACGAAGAATTCTCCAGGCAGTTCCGTAATCGTGCATTTTTTTTGTGAAGATATCCGTACAGATTTTAATAATCGAATTGTACTGTTGGTCTGTTTTATTCATAATTAGTGTTAGAAATTTCCTTTGTAAAAGTAAGAAAATAGCTTAAGACATGGTATTTTATTTTACTTTTGCTTCGAAATTTGTTCAAAAAAAACGGTGATGCAAAATTACAAAACAAATTGTTTTAACAGCGATAATCTTTCTATTAAGTGTGGGGATCGGTCAATAAATTTTGAAAAGCCTTTGGTTATGGGGATTCTGAATCTCACTCCCGACTCATTTTATGATGGAGGTTCTTATCTTAACAAAACAGCCATTTTGAAAAGAAGCGAGCAAATTCTGTCCGAAGGAGCTGAAATTATTGATCTAGGGGCTTACTCTACTCGTCCTGGTGCTGCAGAGGTTTCAGCTGAGGAGGAAATTCTCAGAATGATTCCGGCAGTAGAATGTATTCGAAAGGAATTCCCCAATGTGATATTATCTATCGATACATTTAGAGCAGAAGTAGCTAAAAGAACTGTCACCGATTTTGGAGCCTGCATTATTAATGATATCTCAGGAGGAACCATGGATGATAAAATGTTCTCTGTTATTGGAGAACTAAAAGTTCCATATATCATGATGCATATCAAGGGAACGCCCCAAACAATGCAGCAAAATCCGGTTTATCATCATTTAGTGAATGACATGCTTACTTTTTTTCGATCGCAGATTAAAAGCCTGAATGAATTTGGAGCCAAAGACATTATTATTGATCCCGGATTTGGATTTGGGAAAACATTGGATCACAATTATGAAATTATAGCTAATTTACAGGAATTTAATCAGCTGAACTTGCCGATATTGATTGGAGTGTCGCGTAAGTCGATGATTTATAAATTTTTAGGTGGGGATCCGTCTACGAGTTTGAATGGCACTACTGCGTTGAATATGATGGCATTGGATCGGGGAGCGGATATTCTGAGAGTACACGATGTAAAAGAAGCTGTTGAATGCGTAAAGCTGTATTCAAAGATCAAATCCTCATTGCAGTAATATGTCCAATAAAATTGTAATTTTGTTAACATACTGAATTTAATAGAAAAGAATGACCACAGCATTTATTACACTTGGACTTTTTGATATTCTTGATATATTACTTGTAGCCTTTCTGCTTTACCAGATTTACATGTTAATTAAGGGGACTGTTGCCATCAACATATTTGTTGGGTTGTCTCTTTTTTACCTAATGTGGTTGTTGGTTCGGGCACTTAATATGGAATTGCTAAGTGGTATTCTTGGTCAGTTTATGGGGGTTGGTGTAATTGCATTAATTGTTGTATTTCAACCCGAAATCAGGAGATTTTTTCTTTTGCTTGGAACTAAATACAACTTAAGTCAAAAATTCACATTGAATAATTGGTTTGCTCTTGATGAAAGAGGAATTCCGGATATCGAAATCAGATCGGTCGTTAGCGCATGCGAACACATGTCAAAAACGAAAACGGGAGCTCTCATTGTAATCGCAAAAAACATGGATTTACAAAATTATGCGGATACAGGACAAATTATAAAAGCAAGAGTATCTAAAAACCTCTTGGAAACCATATTTTTTAAGAATTCACCTCTTCACGATGGTGCTGTGATTTGGTCAAATAGTAGAATACTAGCAGCTCGCTGTATATTGCCTGTTACAGATGATACGAATATTCCGGGCAGCCTCGGATTGAGACATAGGGCGGCGATTGGAATGACTCAGGCGACCGACTCTCATGTAATTACTGTTTCTGAGGAAACTGGAAATATTTCCTATGTTATGGGAGGAAATATTAAGGTGAGGATTACCACAAACGAATTACGAACATTTTTGGAAGGAGATTTTTCAAGTTTTATCATTTAAATCCAAAGAAATGAAAATTGGAATTACCGGAGGATCTGGTTTGATTGGTTCTCATCTAACAGAAAAATTGGCAGGAGATCTAAATGCTGATATTCTTTTGATTTCAAGAAAACTTCTTTATGGTAATGTTCAGGATCTTTCCGAATTTATTAAGTGCTGTGAAGTCATAATTCACCTTTCGGGCGCCCCTGTAATTTGCAGGTGGAATTCCAAAAATAAACAGGTTCTGCGCAATAGCCGGATTACTACAACTAAAAATCTTAATAGTGCTATTGCTTTGATGGAAATTAAACCAAAGCTATTTATTTCAACTTCAGCAGTTGGTATTTACGACAACAAACATACACACAACGAGTATAGTAAAAATTTTTCGGATGATTTCTTGGGTGAACTTTGTATTGATTGGGAAAATGCTGCTAATGAGATAAAAAGACAAGGTGTTCGAACTGTTATTTTTAGATTAGGTGTTGTTTTGAGTGACATAGGAGGAGCTTTGGCAAAAGCTCTGCCCGTTTTTCGCTATGCCTTAGGCGGTAAATTGGGAAATGGAAGTCAGGCATTTCCGTTTATTCATATAAAAGATCTTATTAATGCCTATTCTTATGTTATTTTAAATAAGGAAATGGAAGGGACTTACAATCTAATTGCACCTGAATTAATTACGAATCGGGACTATACCAAAGCACTTAGTTCTTTTTTAAATAGACCTGCATTTTTCCATGTTCCTGCATTAATTCTCAGAGTCCTTTTTGGGGAAGGTGCAAATGTTCTTCTTTCGGGCCAGCGAGTTGTGCCTGAACGTCTTTTAAATGCTGGGTTTCAGTTCGGTTTTCCAACTTTACGTGCGACTCTTAATTCATTTTCAAGTCATAAATTATCAAATTCTTAATAGCCGTTTTCGGATAGTTAGTCGCTGTTATATGTATTCCTAAGGAAATTAAGTTACCTTTAATCATAAAGGGGTTGATTTTGTGATGCATTAGTTTTAATTTTGATTAAACAACCTTAGTATGAAATAATTAGTGCCCTGTAAGGGTATTTTTTTTCTTTTAAAGTGTGTAAACCACTAACTCAAAACCTATGAAATTGGATTTTACTCCCCAATTATTGATTGTTGATGACCGCGCTGAAAACTTGGAATTACTAAAAGCCTTGTTAGGGAAGTTACATGTTGGTTTAGAGTTAATTCAATCACCAATAAAAGCTTTACAGGATATCGAGAATAAGGAGTATGCTCTTATCATTCTCGACGTTCAAATGCCACAGATGGATGGGTTTTTACTTGCTCAAAAAATTAGAAGTGGTTACGTGAATAAATCAACTCCGATTATTTTTTTAACAGCAATATTTTTGGATAAACAAAGTGAATCAAAGGCATATGAATGCGGTGGTGTTGATTTTATTATGAAACCATTTGATAATACGATCTTAATTAATAAGATCAATATCTTTTTGGAACTATATAAAAACCGGAGATTGATTGAATCTCAGAACAAGAAGTTAACTACCGCTCTTAACGAGAAGGATTTATTGGAGGGACGTTTACGAAATCTTGCATCCAATTACCGATCTATTTTGGAGGGACAATCGGAACTCATTTTGAAAATGGACAGTCTCCATAGGGTGGAATTTGCGAACAAGGCATTTACAGATTTTTTCAATTATATTTTAGATGGTATTTCCAGAGATTCTTTGGCTTCTGTTAATTTAGTTTTGCAGGAACAATTGATTCAGGGAATTGAGAAGCTGAATGGCAAGAATAAATTCACAACTTTTGAAGGTCATATCATCAATTTTGCTGGAAATAATGTTTGTTTGGAATGGACTGTTTTTAAGGAGATAGAATTCGATGATACCCACTATTTGGCAATTGGCCGTGATGTTTCGGAACGGAAACAATTAAAAGATACATTAGTTAAAAAAGAAAGTGTTTTAAGAAAGATTCAAAAGAAAGCCAAAATAGGAAGTTTTGAATGGGATTCCTATTCTAAGATTATTCGTGGTTCAGATGAATTTTTACGACTCTATGATATTTCTTCAATTGATAAAGAAAATATTTTTGAGGAAATTAAGTTGAAAACCCATATTGATGATAAGGAGGCAATTGAACGCATGCTTTTAAATCTTCCTGAAAAAAATCAAAAAATTGAATTTGAACATCGATATATTTATAACAGCGGAGAGGTTAAACATTTCAAAATTGAGATGTACAGTGAGTACCGTGAAGCAGAGGACATATTTCATCTGTATGGTCTTGTTTCGGATATTTCTCAGAAGAAAGCTTTGGAGTTGACATTTAAAGAGAGTTTAAGTCTTGAAAATGATGCGTACAGTGACAAGGCCATTTTTGAGTTGAATGCAAAAAATCAAATCAGCTATTTGAATGATTACGCATGTAAATTTCTGGAGTGTAAATCGCTAAAAGACTCTAAGGGAATGGAATTTATACAGTTTTTTAAGGGCGAGGACACTAAGAAAATTAAGAAGATATTGAATCTGTCCAGTTCTAAAAAAGGCTTTGTGTTTGAATTATTGTCGATTGTTACCAAAAAACATGCACTGAAACGAATTGTTTTAGCAGCCCATTCAACCTTGGTAAATAATGAAAAAGGTGTGCGTGGCATAATGATGGAAATAGTTACGAATGGTGAAGTTGAAAATAATTCTGTTGATTATAAGGATATTATAACCGGTTTGAAGCGGCAGGAGCAGGAATTTGAAGATAAAACCAACAAGCTAAAAGAGAAAGTTGAACAAGAACTTAGAATCAATGATTTTCATCGTCAGTTATTATTGAAGAAATCGGAGCTTGAATCCCTTGGGAAAATGGCAGGCTCAATGGTGAATGAGATCAATCAGCCCTTAACTGGAATTTCGATGATTATGGATAACATTCTTTTGCGTTTATCGACGAATAATATTGACGAGGACTACATCCGGGAAAAATGTTTGCAGGTATTTGCCGACATCGACCGCATCAAGAAGTACTTGTCTCAAATTGGCATTTATAACTCTTCTCAAAAGGAAAATATGCAGGAGCTAATTGATGTGAAAAGTCTTGTTCATGATTCTTTAAACCTGATTAATAAACAGTATAAGACACGAACTGTTGAGGTTTCGTTTGATGCATGTTCTGATGATTTATACGTAACAGGTAACAAGTATAAGTTTCAGAAGGTTATTGTGGATATATTAAACAATGCTTACGAATCTATTGAGTACAGACAACAATCTTCAGATGCAAAGAAAAAAGTTGAATGGATAAAAATTACTGCTGAATTAGTGGATGAAAATGTAGTAATAGCAATTAAAGATAATGGCAGTGGAATTGATCCGGATAACCTCAAGTATATTTTTGAACCATTTTTTACGACCAAACAATCAGGTATTGGCTCAGGACTAGGGTTGTATATTAGTAAAGGAATTGTGCAGAAGATGAATGGGCAAATTACAGTTAGCAGTGAAAAGAACGAATTCACGGAAATGAAATTGATATTGCCTTTTGAATTCGAGAATTCAAAAAAAGCAATCAAATTTGAAAATAATTAATCATCAGTAAAGTCTGCTTAATATGGTGTCTATAAGTAATTTAAGAATATTGATTTTAGATGATGAGAAGCTGGTTCGTGATGAATTGGAAGAATTTTTAATTGATCCCAATTTTAGAATATTTAAAGCAGGAAGCCCTTCTGAAGCTTTCGATATTATGGATAAGAACGAAATCCATATAGCCATTATTGATGTTAATTTACCTGAGATGAATGGCTTGGATGTTCTGGAGAAAGTGAAGCACGATTTTCCTGAAATTGAAGTGATTATGATTAGCGGATACAGTGAGATGGATTCTGTTATTCATTCGATGCGTTTGGGAGCTTCAGATTTTTTCACAAAACCTTTTCGCCTGCGTGATGTCGAAAGTGCAATCGAACGAACCAAGAAGTTTGTTCACCTAAAGAAAAGTTTAATAGAAGTTAAACGAAACTACTCTATAATTTCAGAAGAGTTTCAAAAAGCAATGGGGTATGAAATCATCGGGGATAGTCCTCAAATGAAGAATTTGATTAATCTTATTGGAAAAGTGGCTAAGACTGAGAATACTTCGGTGCTCATAACGGGTGAAAGTGGAACGGGTAAGGAGTTGGTTGCCAGAGCTATTCATTATCTGAGCAGTAGAAAGGAAAATTATTTTTATGCCGTAAACTGCAGTGCTATTCCAGAGTCACTTTTTGAAAGTGAATTTTTCGGGCACACCAAAGGAGCATTTACCGGAGCTTCCGCATCTAAAGTAGGATGGTTTGAAGCTGCTAATAAAGGAACTCTTTTTTTGGATGAAATTGGTGATTTGCAACTTAATCTTCAAACCAAATTTTTAAGGGTTTTAGAAGATCGGAAAATCATGAAAGTTGGTTCTAATATCGAAATTCCATTTGATACAAGAATTATTGCTGCCACGAATCAAAACATTGAAGGACTTCATTCCGAAAAAGGATTTCGTTTGGATCTATATCACCGAATCAGTTCTTTTATTATCCATTTGGAGCCTTTGCGAAACAGAAAAGAAGATATTCCCTTACTTCTGGATTATTTTGTGAAATACTTTAATCGTGTAATGGGGAAAAACATTAGTGAGATTGATGGTGCCGTTATTAGGCGATTACTGACTTATGAATTTCCCGGCAACGTGCGGGAATTAAAAAACATGGTGGAACGAGCTGTTATTATTTGTGATGTGAATCGATTAAGCTTATCGCATTTCCAACTTACTCACCCGAAAGAAGAAAAACGAAGAATTGATTTTTCTACTGATGAAAATCTGGATCTGGAATTGGTTGAAATGGATTGTATTCGTAAAGCACTGGAAAGGTCCAATAATAATAAATCTAAAGCTGCCGACCTCCTAAATATTACCTGGCAATCTCTCGATAGGCGAATAAAAAAATATAAAATTGAAGTTTAATATCTGGTTCCGATCAGATATTTTTTTTCTCCAAAATTGGTGAATTGCATTTACGATTAGCTCTATTTTTAGTAAAAGCATATAGAATCAAGATTTTCCAAGTTTCCCATTGTATCCGTTTTTTATTGTATCCGATAATGGATAAAATATTGAAAAATGACTTGTTTGTAAGTAGATCAGGCAGTTAAGGTTATGGTTTTAGTTTCCTTAAACATACATATCCGTAAACGGATAATTTTTTCAATACAGATCAATAGTTGTAATTGCTTTAATTGATTGATTTACAGGCAAATATGTTTTGTGGTATGTCGATTGATATAGGAAGTATGTTATTATCAATTATTAGTGTATGGATTTGTTAATATTGGAAGGCAACTTATTGAAAATTATTCCTTCATCAGATGAACCTATGAATATCCTGTTTGTTAAAGAAAATAGATCACTTATTGATGAGCTGAAAGAATACATTCAGAGCTTAGACGCCAGAGCATATTTTGCTGATGATCCGGTCGAGATGGAAATTATTTTAAATCAGACGACAATTGATTTGGTGATTTTGCCATTGAAGGCTTTATCCAATTTAGATATGCTAAAATACATTAATGATAATTTTAAGGAAACCAAAGTTGTGATTACGGTTGACCGTGAGGAACAGAATTCCAAATTGGAAAACCGAAAAGCACTCTATATGAATTACGAACTGCTGCAGAAGCAACTTCGTTTATTCGACTTAAAAAAAGCTATTGGTTCCGGTCTTGATTATAGTCCGAACTGATGTTTTGCTCTATTCACTTTTCAACCAACCATGTAGATTGATTAAAAATTTACAAAAATTGAATTTGAATCTCGGAAGCAAATGAAACAATCATTTGTTTCCGGTTCAAATTTTAAAAAAGAAACCTTAATCTCAATTGTTAAATTATAAAACTGAAGTTATGAAGCAGGAAGTTCAGGATGATTTAGTTAGAATTAAAGACAGACTCAGAATCCTTGATGACAAGAAGAAGAAAGTTGCCAAGATTATTGGTGTAACAGATGTGTATTTGTCTTATATTCTTAATGGAAAACGACCATTGACTACAACAGTTAAGTCAAAACTCTTTGATTACTTAGGCCTTAGTTAATTTTTTTGACCAATGCCGTTTAACTAATATTAATAATCAGGTAATTATTCATGACTCATGGAAGGATTACCTGATTTTTATTTAATTACAATCAGCATCTGATTAATTGATTGGATATATTTTGTAAATTACATGTAAGTGGTAGAAGGTCAAGATTTAAGCAACCTTAAACAGCTTATTTGCTTTCCATTTTTTAATATCTGTCAAGTATGAAATCTGTATTTCGAATAGTACTTTTTTATCTCTTTTTGTCTTCAAATTTAGCATTTGGTCAGGGGCAGGCTGGGATATGGTATTTTGGTGAGAATGCAGGTTTGGATTTTAATGTAACCCCTTCCGTTGCGTTAACTGATGGTAGTTTAAATACAGAGGAAGGTTGTTCAACTGTTTGTACAGTGCAAGGAGACCTGTTATTTTATACAGATGGAGTTACTGTGTATAATAAAAACCATGCAATAATGGCTAATGGAACAGGTTTGGATGGCAATTCTTCAGCAACCCAATCTTCAATAATTGTACAGCAACCGGGAAGTGCGATACTCTATTATATTTTTACTGTTGATGCTCATCAAAATGCTCTTCGAAATGGTTTAAATTACTCGATTGTTGATTTGTCACAAAATGGAGGACTTGGAGCTGTAACAGTTAAAAATACGGTATTGTATGGAAGTGAAGTTTGTGAAAAAGTAACCGCGGTGAAACATGCTAATGGTACTGATTTTTGGGTTCTTATGCATCCATGGGACAGTCGGGATTTTTATGCTTATCAATTTACAGCCACAGGTATTTCAACTCCTGTAATCAGCACGGTTGGAGTACGGCATAATAGTGATCGGAAATCTGCTATTGGATATATGAAAACTTCTCCGGGCGGATCGAAATTGGCTGTTGCTATTTATACTCAGGATCGGGCTGAGTTATTCGATTTTAATACTGCCTCAGGAGTTGTTTCAAATCCAATTCAGCTGAATAATTACAGCACTCCTTATGGTATTGAATTTTCTCCTTCGGGGGAATTTTTATATCTAAGTTCATTTTTAGGTGGCAATTTGTATCAGTTTAATATTTCATCTAATAATCAGACTACTATAAATGGATCTGCTCAAATTATCGGAAACGGATCGTGGTTGTACGGGGCATTGCAATTAGCTCCGGATAATAGAATTTACATGGCCAAAACCAATACGGACGGAACAACCGGAAGTCTTAATCTTGATGTGATTAATAATCCGGATGTAGCTGGGGCTGGAGCTAATTTCGTTGCTGATTCGAAAAATTTATCTGGAAGAAGATGTCGGTTAGGTTTACCAAATTTTGTGACTAGTATTTTCACTCTTGAGTTTGCCTATCAGTTTGACTGCACGGGAGACAATACTGAGTTTACAATCAGTTCCGATCTGGCAAATATTTCAAGTGCAACCTGGAATTTTGGTGATGGAACTGTATTAACTTCTAATACCAGTCCTTTCACAGTAAATCATATTTACGGAACAGCAAACACCTACAATGTTAATTTAGAAGTTAGTTTGATTTCAGGAGGAACAGATAATGTTACTCAAGCTGTAATAATACGTTCTTTGCCAATAGTTAATGATCAATCGCAATCTGTTTGGGAAGATGTTCAAGGCACGGGAATAGCAACAGGTGTAGATTTGACTATTTTGGAAGCTGCTGTAAATAGTATGGCAGGATCAACTTTTACATGGTATTCTGATGCCACTCTAACATCGGTAGTGACTGATGCCACCAATGTAACAGTTACCAACGGACAACAATTCTGGGTTGAGGTGAATGATGGTTTTTGCAGTAATGTTGCTGTGGTAACTTATACGGTGAACACTTTGCCGAAAGCTTTGGATCAAAATATTACTCTATGTGAGGACAATTATAATACGGGTATTGTTTCCAATATCGACTTAACATTGCTCGAAGCAGCAATCACAAATAATAATGGTTTCACAGTAACATGGTTCCACGATCTTGCTTTAACACAACCGGTAATAAATCCTAACAATAGGATAGTTTCCAATGGAGAAGTGTTTTATGCTCAGGTATCAACAGGTACCGAGACAAGTGTTGCCACTGTTACTTACACCATCGAAACACTTCCTGTGGGGAACGATATTTCAGTTCAAATCTGGGAAGATAGTTTTGGTTCAGGAACAGCTTCGGGTGTTGATTTAACATCCTATAATATACAGGTTGCGGGATCAAATAATATCGTATGGTATTTTGATGCAGCATTAACAAATCCAATTGTAAATACAACTAACCTTGTTGTGAATGATCAGGATGTTTTTTACGCATATATTGACAATGGATCATGTTTAAATCGTGGAAGTATCAAGTTCACATTACGATCATCGCCAATTGCAAATGATTTAAATATAGACGTGTGCGAGGATGTGTTTGGAGGTGGAATAGCATCTGATATTGATTTATTGTTGCTTAATGGTGCCATTAATGGGGGAACAACCAGTAGTGTCAGTTGGTTTACCGATGCTGCATTTTTAACTCCTGTGGCAACCCCTTCAAATGTAAGTGTAACCAACGGGCAGGTGTTTTATGTTTTGGTTCAAAGTGCCGGTGAGTCGAATACGGCCACAGTTATCTATACAGTTCTTTCCTCACCAATTGCGAATAACCAAAGTGTTGTTGAATTTGAAGATGTGTCCGGATCTATGACTTCTCTTGGTGTAGATTTAAGTTTTTACAATAATATGATACTTGGCGGGCAATCAAACTCAATTGATTGGTACTTGGATGCTGGTCTTACAAATTTGATTCCTGATCCAACAAATCAAGATGTTGCGGATGGTGATGTTTTTTATGTCCTTGTATCAAACGGAGTTTGTTCGAATGTTGCAACTGTTGATTTTTCAGTGGTTAATACACCAATTGCAAGGGATGTATTTCCTGTTGTTTGTGAAGATGTTGCGGGAACAGGCAATGCCTTGGTTGATTTAAGTTTGCTTGAAAATCAGATTAATGAAGGGAATGGAGATGCTTTTGCATGGTATAGTGATTGGCCAACAGAACCCAATGGATTACCCACGAACGCAATTCCTGACCCTGCAAATGTAATTGCTGCAAATGACGATCGTTTTTTTGCATCAGTAAGCGATGCCTTTAATACGAATGTTGCCGCCGTTACTTATACCGTTAATTCATTACCCGGTGCTGTCAATCAAACTGTTGAGGTTTGGGAAGATACTTTTGGAACAGGTCTGGCAACAGGGATAAATTTATTGGCTTATACTTCAATTATTTCAAGCAATTCAATATCGTGGTATGAAGATGCTTTGCATACAATTTCTGTATTAACTCCTGATAATGTAAGTGTAACAACAGGAGACAATTATTATGCCTTGGTAGATGATGGCAGTTGTCAAAACTCTGCAGTTTTAACATTTACTGTTCGAAATCTGCCCGAAGCAAATGATTTGCAGGTTGAGTTATGTGAAGATCTATCGGGAAGTGGTTCATTGACATCCTACGATCTTTCAAAATTAGAGCCGGCAGTAAACAATGATCCGGGAACAGTTAAAGAATGGTTTTTTAATATGGCCTTGAGTTTGCCGGTTCCAAATCCTATGAATGCAGCCATTTCTAACGGAGATAGTTTTTTTGTTCGCGTAAGTTTTGGCGCGGAGAGTAATGTTGGAAGAATTGATTTTACAATCAACTCCTTGCCTGATGCTCAAAACCATCAGGTCTTGTTATGCGAAGATGGTTTCAATTCCGGGCAGGTAAGAGGTGAAAATTTGAATAATTACTATTCTGATATTACAACATCAGTAACCAGTACTATTATTTGGTATTCTGAAGCAACTTACTCCAATCCTGTTTTAAATACACGAAATGTTCTTGTTTCAGACGGAGATGTATATTACGCCAGAGTTTGGGATGGTGTCTGCGAGAATTTTGCAGAGCTGTCATTTGATATTTTATCATTACCTCAAACCTCAACAGTAAACGAGGTAGTTTGTGAAGAGAGCTTTGGATCGTCCTCATTGTCAGGAATAAACCTTACCGATTATAATTTGCAGGTGAGTAACGATCCTGCTGCAAATGTGCAATGGTTCGAAGATGACCAATTGAATATTCCTGTAGCGAATCCTGCGGGTGTAACTGTCTTTAATCAAAGCTCATATTATGCCCTTGCCACTAATGCGAGTTCTTGTGAAAATACCGGACGATTAAATTTCTTAGTCGACCCACTGCCGGAAGCAAATGATCTAAGTATAGAATTGTGTGAGGATGTTTTGGGAACAGGAGAGGTTGTGAATTATGACCTGACTGCGCTTAATAATCAGGTAACACCTGATGCCTCTGTTACAGTAAGTTGGTATGAAGATGTTGATTTACTCATACCTGTATTGAATCCGCTTAAAATCTCACTTCGTTCCGGTGAAAGTTATTTCGCTAAAATAGAAAATGGATGTGTTAATTCCTCGGTGATTGATTTTACCGTTCATGATAGGCCATTTTTTGATTTAGGAATGGATACAACAATATTTTACACCGAATCAAAAATATTATCTCCTTCAATAGATATTCGGTTTTTACCAGGCAATTATCTGTGGCAGGACGGTACAACGGCTTCAACCTATACGGTTACTGAAGAAGGAAAGTACTTTTTGGAATATACAGATATGAACGGTTGTGTTGGGATGGATTCCATTCTGGTTTATGTCGATAGGTATCGGATATTTGTTCCAAATGCATTTACACCTGACGGAAATGGTGTTAATGATACTTTTGGACCATCAATCACAGGTGATATTGCAGGTGAAGATATTGAGATGTATATATACAACCGTTGGGGTGAACTAATCTATACATTTACTGATTTGGGGCAGGGCTGGGATGGTACCTATAAAGGGAAGAAAGCAAATGTGGGAGTATATGTTTGGATCCTGATTGTTAATGGGAAAGTTCGTCAGGATGGCAATGTTTCTTTAATTCGATAAAATGGTAAAATGGAGATTTATTTGTATTGTCTGTTGTTTGCTTTGGACTTCATTGGTCAAGGCTCAGGACGTTGAGTTCTCTCAGTTTTACGCAAACCGGCTTTATCTTAATCCTGCGTTTGCCGGATCAGAGTACGTTCCGACTTTAGGAATGTCTTATCGAAATCAGTGGCCTCAGAATAATCGTCCTTTTGTCACTTATAGTGCTTCTTACGATCAATTCGTTGATTTGATGAATGGTGGACTGGGAATATTAATTCTTCAGGATAATCAGGGACAAGGAGCAATTAAAACAACCACAGCTTCCGGAATGTATTCATACTCCTTGGATATTAATCGAAATTTATCAATGAATGTTGGATTCAAGGCTGGTTATATTCAACGGAAATTGGATTGGAGTTCATTTGTGTTTTCAGATATGATAGATCCATTGTATGGAGTGATTTATCCTTCCAGAGAAGTTCAGCCAAATAATTTGAGTAAATCGTACTGGGACTTTTCCATGGGGATCATCGTAAATTATAAAAGTCTTTATTTTGGAGGTGTAATTGATCATCTCTCAGAACCCAATGAGGCATTCAATTCAGAGCAGAATACAGCGGTTTTACCTCGTAAATATACAGTGCATGCAGGTGCAAATATTCCAATGGGATATTCTCGCGGATTAATGAAAAGCAATTTTACCATTTCCCCAAATATATTGTATCAACGGCAATTGGATTTTGAGCAAATAAATTATGGAATGTATTTATCCAGAAATAACTGGGTTGTTGGTGCTTGGTTTCGTCATAATCTTTCCTTCGATTTTGATGCATTCATTATTTTGATTGGTTACCAGACTGATAAAGTTAGAATTGGCTATTCCTATGATTATGTGGTGTCTAATTTGGTGAAAACAAATTCAGGAGCTCACGAGATATCGCTTAGCTATTTATTGGGAAAGGCAAAATCTTCTTGTTCCGGAACTTATTTTTTAAGAAAGAAAAGAAGGATACGTGCAATTCGATGTCCGAAATTTTAAAATAAATAGATTGAATGTTATTGAATTATAGAGTGTTGAAGTTTAATTATTATTAACCGGTTAACAAAAGTTAAGATTCCTTAAGAGAAGTCTATTGAATTTGGTATTGCTATGATATTAAATTTAGAAATGATATATTTATGTTGTGATAATCATTGATTTTATTGAAATTCAAATGAGAAATTTTTATAGAGTTTTATTATTAATCTTTTTTTTTATGTTTTTTGTTTCACTTCCGGAAATGAAGGGACAGGAAACCGAAGATGTAAGTGACTCAATAAAAACATTAAAGATTCTTCAACAAACACTTGATGATATTGTTGAAAAAAATACAGCCTATGAAAATGTAGGTTCCGAGATGGAAGTTGATGGTTTGGTTATGGATGAAACAATGACCAAAGTAGGACGTGATTTCTACGATATGTTTTTTTCCATCTGGGTTGCACCTCAAAAAGCAAAGAATTTCACCATTACTATTAAAGAAATGGTTTTGCCGGGCTTAGCAACTCAAATTGTTGTTTTGGTAAATGATAATGAAGTATTTAAACAAAGAGTGCAGCCACGCTATGAAGTATTGGAACAAATGTCCCAATATGCAAACCAAATGGCGATGCAATTTTTAAATAATTATGAAAAAATGAATGCCCAACTTGAAGATGAAGATCAACAGGGAACGGGAATGTTTTGAACTTTAAACTGTAAATCATGAATATTATAAAAATAGTATTTGTCTTGTTTTTTCTGAGTTTATTATTGCCAACCGAATCTATGGCTCAGGATTTTGTGTATAAACCAATAAATTCATCTTTTGGGGGTGATCAGTACAATTACAATTGGTTATTGAATTCTGCGACCCAGCAAAATAGAATTGAAGATCCAAATGCTGATAGTGCATTAAATAAAGATCCGTTGGATGATTTTCAGGATAACCTGAACCGACAAATATTGAATCAACTATCAAGTAAATTGGTTAATTCTATTTTTGGAGATAATAATCAGCTTGAAACCGGTTCGTATAATCTAGGGAATTATAAGGTTGATATTTCTGAAGATGCAAGTGGTGTTACTGTGAATGTCAGTGATATTACAAATGGAAATTTTACAAATATTGTTATTCCCAGTTATTAATAAATAGTTATTTGCTAATTCCCTATATATGTTTAAATGTATACGCCACTACTATAGTGTTTTAATTTTACTACCTCTCTTAAATGGATGTGTTCCATATTTTAATCAGCCTTTAAGTGAGCAAAGAGCCGAAATTGGAGCTGAAACACCTGCAAGGAAAAGTTTGGTTAGTTTGCCTGAGCCAAAAGAAAAGATAGTGGCGGCAGTGTATAAATTTCGTGATCAGACCGGACAATATAAGCCTTCGGATAATGGAGCCAATTGGTCGACAGCGGTTACGCAGGGAACCACATCAATACTCTTAAAAGCAATTGAAGAATCAGGTTGGTTTATTCCTATTGAAAGAGAAGGCTTATCTAATTTACTGAATGAGCGAAAAATTATACGATCAAGTCGTGCAAATTACGCAGGTCAAAATGAAAGTTCTCAATTATTGCCTCCTCTTTTGTTTGCCGGTTTGGTATTGGAAGGTGGTGTTATTAGTTACGATGCCAATGTTTTGACTGGTGGTGCTGGATTAAAGTATTTTGGTGCTGGAGCTTCAGGTCAGTACCGGCAAGACAGGGTAACTGTTTATCTTCGTGCTATTTCTACAAGTAATGGTCGAATTCTAAAAACAGTGTACACTTCTAAAATGATTCTTTCTCAAAAATTGGACGCTAGTATCTTCCGATATGTTAAGTTTAAACGTCTGCTTGAGGCAGAGGTTGGTTTCACCTATAATGAACCGTCTGAAATGGCTGTGAAAGAAGCGATAGAGAAAGCTGTTGAGTCATTGATTATAGAAGGTGTTATTGAAGGACTCTGGGATTTGAAGAATCCGGAAGATGTTAATTCAGATGTAATAACAAAATATGTTGAAGGAAAAGAAGATAATCAGGGGGCAGATTTCTTTGATCAGTTAATTACTCCACGCCGCCGTAAATTTGGTTTAGGCTTTAATGGCGGATCATGGTTGTATATGGGAGATTATAAGCATACGGAGATGAAAGCTATGGCTGGAGTATCTTTATTATACGATACTCAAACAGCATTGCAGTTTGGACTTAATTTTAGCCGGGGAGATCTTGCAACTACAAATTATTTTCAAAAAACTTATAATTCTCTTGATTTAACGGCTAAATATCGTTTATTGCCTTATAAAGATTGGACTCCTTATGTTGAAGGTGGCTTAGGTGTTTTTTCAGAACATGAAAAGTCTATATATACTATTGATCTTTCAAACTCAATATATACTCAGGCATTATATGGAGCAGGTGTAGAATTTTTATTTAATGATCGTATTGGTTTGAATTTCTCTGTGTTGAATCATTACATATTTAATGATAATATAGATGGATTAAAACAAGGAAATTTTAATGATTATTTTTGGGAAGGAAAAATCGGCTTAAACTTCTATTTTGATAAGATCTGGGATAGAAATAAGAAGAAGAAAAACAGAAAGGAAAAAGTACAAAAAAAGCAGTGAGTCAGTTTATTTCTGCTGAATAAAATATTAACAAGTTATTAACAGGGTCGAATATACATTCGGCCCTTTTTTTATTTGTGTATTTTTCAGCTTATTGCCTTTAATGGTTTGCAAGACAGTAGTTTGTGTGTTGTTGTTTAATTTAAATTAATTATTTGTATTGAATTTAAAACTTTGAGTTGCCTTTATCAAATTCTTGATCATATTCATCATATTAATTTGCTGTTTGATGTAATCTAATAATATAAACTCAATAGATCTCTTTACATTTAAATTGAATTTAAAACGATAAAACATAAATTATCAAGTAAAAATCAACCAACAACCAAATTTGTAAAACTTTTAAATCAGGGAGACCTGATCTATTCACTTTAAACCTTAAAAATTTATAAACCATGAAAAAGATTTTATTCATCTTTTTAGTAGTACTATGTACTGGGGTAGTTTCATTTGCCCAAGTTAACCATTCCAACGTGAACCAAGTTGGGAATGACAATTTATCCACAGTAGAGCAAGTGGGTGTTCTAAATATTAATGACATTTACCAAAATGGGGAAGGTAACATTGCTGAAGTTAATCAGTATGGGTTTCTAAATGTGTCATTTTTAGATCAGTATGGTGAAGGAAATGAGTATTATGCTGCTCAGTCCATGACTAATTTCTCAAAAGCTTTACAAGTTGGAAATTACAACCTTGCAGAGGTTAACCAATTAGGATTTAATGCATCTTATATTTCTCAACTTTGGGGAAGTTACAATAAGGCAGATGTAGATCAATTCGGATTTTTCAACATGTCTGTTATCAGTCAATTTTTAAGTTATCATGAAACTGCTGATGTGTTCCAGTTTGGATTTTTAAATTCGGCTAATGTAATGCAAACAGGTGGTCAATATGATAAGGCAACCATAAGTCAATGGGGTGTTTTGAATAATGCGAATATTTATCAAACATTTACAACTAGAAATTCAGCACTTGTGGCTCAACGGGGATTTGCTAATTATGGTCTTGTTAATCAATTCATGGGACGTAGCAATAATGCTGAAATTTCTCAGGTTGGATCTAAAAATTACGCATATGTTGATCAGTTTTTTGGAGCAGGAAATAGTTCTGTTGTTATGCAAAAAGGTAAAAATAACCTTGCATGGACAAAACAAGTAGGTGGGATTTTAAATAAAATTGATGTGAATCAGGACGGCAAGTCCAATGAGGCATATGCTTTTCAGAATGGAGGAGTTTTTAATAAGTCTGCTGTTAAGCAACATGGGAAAAAGAATGTTGCAGTAACTGAGCAAGATGGTGGTTTTTTAAACTCTGCAACCATTAATCAAAGAGGACGTGGAAATGAAGCTGTTGTTACACAGCTTAATGGGGCTTTTAATAAAGGTTTGATTTCTCAGAAAGGAAGAAGAAATAATGCTGAAATATTTCAAGATGGAGGTTTGTTTAATACCGCTGTAGTAACACAAAGAGGTAGGATGAATGAAGCTTCCGTATATCAATTGGGTGGTTGGTTAAATGTCGCTGAAGTTGAGCAGTATGGAAAAGGAAATGATGCTGTAATTACTCAGATTGACGGTTCATTTAATAATGCATATATTGGACAAGATGGTAAATTCAATGAGGCTGAAATTCTTCAGGTAGAAAACTCAGGAAGTTATGCAGGTGTTGCCCAAATAGGTAACGAAAACTATGCATATATTGAACAATTTGCAACAAGTAATACTTTTGCAGGTATTATTCAGGTTGGGAATGGTAACGCAGCAGGAATTGGTCAATATGAAGTGGATAACAGTTATGCTTTAATTCAGCAGTATGGTGATGACAACGAAGCTGTTTCTATTCAGGCATATGGTGAAAATAATGTTGCATTCACAACCCAGGTTGGTGCTGAAAATGTATCTTATACAGAACAAGTGGGAAGTAACAACTTCGTAAATGTTTACCAAAATGGTAATGGTCACTCTTCATTTGTTTCTCAATATGGGAATGGAAATTCAGCCACTGTTAGTCAATATAATGGTTTCTAATTAGTAGTCAGAATATTTGATTGATTTATAGTATTTAAGACCGTCAAAATTGGATTTTTATTCGATTTTGACGGTTTTTTAATTTCCTGCATTTAAGACTCCTTAAACTTTTGTTTAAGTTTTCTTATTCTTTTTTAGAATGAATAAAGATTAGCATAAAAGAGGCTTGGTTTAATCACTAAATCAATGACGTTTGTGTAAAAACATAAGTGGTTGGAAAGGCTTTTGCTTAATTTAGATAAAAAGATCGAAGGATGCTATAAGTGCATAATTAGATCAGTCAGAGCTCTTAAACCTTTAAAATTGATTTTTAAAATTAATTCACTTTAAACCTTTAAAAAATTCAACCATGAAAAAATTTTTATTTTTATTTGTAGCTGTTGTTTTTGCAGTATCTTCTGCATTTGCACAGGTAAACAATTCGAATGTCAACCAGACAGGTTGGCTGAACACTGCTGGCGTAACTCAGGTTGGCTGGTTTAATAGCAGTGATGTGGATCAACTTGGACTATGGAATGGTGCAACTGTTGATCAAACAGGGCTTGCTAATTACTCAAGCATCGATCAGTTTCTTGTTGGAAACAGTGCTGATGTAACTCAGGATGGTGCTTTTAATGGTTCTTACGTTGATCAGGTAGGCTTTTTTAATTCTGCTGTTGTTGATCAAATGGGACTTGGTAACATGTCAGGAATTATGCAGATGGGAATGTTTAATTCTGCTGCTGTAAGTCAGTATGGTCTTTTCAATATGTCTAATGTTTTGCAGTATGGATTTTTAAATTCGGCAGGTGTAACTCAATTGGGATTAGCAAACTATTCTTCTGTTTTGCAAGGGAATCATGCAAATACTGCAAGTGTGCTTCAGTGGGGTGCATTTAATAACAGTGATGTATATCAAATGGGTGCTCACAGTAGCGCTATGGTAAGTCAATTTGGCATGTATAATTCTGCATCTATTTCTCAAATGTATACTTATATGGCTTCTGCAGAAATTTTACAAGTAGGTAGAGCAAATAGAGCAAGTACAATGCAAAGAGGTGGAGCTTTCAATTCTGCTTACATTAATCAGTGGGGATATCGTAATTTAGCTTCTACTCTACAATTAGGCGGTCGTTTCAATAATGCGGCTATTACTCAGTTGAGAGCATTTAATAGAGCTACTGCTACACAAATAGGTGGTTATTCCAATAATGCTATGATTCATCAGAATGGTTATTTTAACAGAGCTTCAACTTTCCAAAGAGGTGGAGTGGATAATGATGCTTCTATAGATCAAAACGGTTGGGCTAATGGCGCAAGAACTGTTCAAGTTGGCGGCGATCATAATGATGCTAAAACAACTCAAATGGGAGCACGTAACTGGGCATTTGTTGAGCAGATTGGTGAGTCTAAAGGTAAAGTAAATGTACTGCAGGATGGTTACAGAAACTTTGCTGATGTAACTCAGAAGTTTGGTAGTAAAGACAAAGCTACAGTGAAGCAATTTGGTGATCATCAAACAGCTTATGTTTCTCAATTGTGGGGTACTAAGAATAAAGCAAAAGTTGTTCAGAAAGATCATGGTAATACTGCGATCGTTGACCAAATTGGTGGAACAATGAATAATGCTGATGTATTTCAAAAAGGTGAGCATAACTTTGCATTTGTTGGACAATTTGGCGGATCTGGTTCTGACGCAGCTGTTGAGCAAAGAGGTGATAATAACCGTGGATGGGTTTTCCAGGTTGATCAGGAAGAAAGTTTAGCAGATATCCTTCAGGAAGGTGATCGTAACGTTGCAGTAATCGGTCAGATTGATGGAGCTAGAAATAGTGCAACAATTATTCAAACTGGTGATGATAACACAGGTTTAACCTATCAGTTTGGTGACGATAATACTTCATTCCTTGAGCAGGTTGGTAATAGTCATTTTGGTTTAGTTATTCAGGATGGTAATGATAACTTCGCTGTAACTCAGCAAGGAAATGCAGGAACTATCTTTGTAACTCCATAATTACAAAATATTTAATAGAAAAAAATTCCCGCTTCGGCGGGATTTTTTTCCTCCAATAGTTTTCACAAACCTTTCTATGTCTGTAATTATTCGAAAATATTTATGGTTTGCTCTGTTCGTATTTTGCTTCGGTAATCTAGTAGGACAAAATTATAATGTTGAAGATCAGATTCTAAACCAATTAAATTACGGTGCTGTTGATGCTATAAATGCTGAAACCAAAGTTTTGGCAATTCAATCAGGAAATGAGAACGAATTGATACTTCATCAATTTAGTCAGAAACAGTTGGTCATTATTCAGCAAGTAGGAATGGAGAACTTGATTAAGGCAATACAAAAAGGAGAATCTAATCTCTTGAAAATATTACAATCAGGTGATAGAAACCTTGTTGAATCCTTACTTCAAGGGAAAAACATTTCCACTAGCGTTCATCAATATGGTGATAACAATTCATTGCAACAAGAAGTTATTGGGAATAATAAGAGCTTTGAAATTACTCAGGCTGGTAATGACAACCAATTAGAGATTGATTCAGGATTGGCAAATAACGGAATGATCGTAAATCAGGTTGGAACTGGTATGAATGTAATAATAAAAAGTGGTTTGTGAATACAGAGCAGGTTTAATTTGATGGGATGTCCTTCTACGGGCATCCCTTTTTTTTAAGATAATTTAGGGAATAGGTACTTTTTTTTGAAGTTATTATAGTAATTTAACGGACTCCGTATTGGTTCGTTGCTAAATATTAAATAAATTTAGATTTACAATATCAAAGCTAATTAGGAATGTATGCAAGACTCATTGTTTCGGTTGTTATGTGCTTTGTTTTAAATACTGTAGGGGTTATGGGACAATTGCCTGTTAAAGCCTTGATTGTAATGGAAAGTGAGGTTCAGAGTTACTTGTTAAAGGCAAATGTTCAAAATGTTGGGCATAGTTCTTTAACATTAAGATATATTTTTGAGGTGACAAAAAAAGGTCATGCAGGAGACACCAAAACCATCCAGAAAGGAATCTTTACCATTTTAGATAAGAGCATTTCTACTCTTTCTGAATCAAGAATAAATCTTAGCAAAGCTGATAAGTTAATAGCTAAATTGTTAATTTATCAGGATAATCTGATTGTTGCTCAAGATTCGGTTGTTTTACAAGGAGATAATTATTAATTTAAAAAAAATAAAATTGACAATATATATGCGACAATTCTACCTACTCTTCAGGCATTTTATTTTACTGTGTCTGCCTTTAATTATTTTTTCTTGTAATGAAAGTACTGTTGATCCGGAATTGTTTGGTTCGATAAGTGGTACTGTTAAAACTTCTGAAGAAGCTGGGAGTTTGCCAATGGAAGGAGTTACTATTACAACTAATCCTGGAACTACATCCGTGACAACTAACTCAGATGGATCTTTCAATCTGAGTGAGGTTAATGTAGGTGATGTAACTGTCAATGCTAAAAAAGAAGGCTATACTGCCGTAAGTATACCCGTTAAGGTTCAGGAAGGAAAAGAATTGGTTATGCAGGTGATTATGGGAATTGCTCCTCCGGAAACAGTCGCTCCTGCCGAGCCTGTTTATTCTTTGCCCTTGGATGCCACTGCTAATCTGCAGACAGAGGTGAAGCTCGTTTGGAACAATGGAGAAACGGAAAAAGGCGATACCTTATTTTTTAATGTTATTCTTTATGAGGATGGTCAGTTTAAAGGGGATACGATTGCAGAAAGTATTATGGATACCACTTTTGTGGCTAAGAATTTAAAATTTGAAACGAATTATCGTTGGAAAGTTGATGTTAGCAATAGAGCAAGACAGGAAACTAAAGGCCGTGAATGGAAGTTTAGAACAGAAAACTTCCCTAAGAATGGGTATTTGTTTGTTAAAGATACTCTAGGCTCCAGAGATATTTACTCGTGGGATTTAGCAGAAAATCATCTGGTTCGGTTAACTAAGGATGGTGGTGATGAGATTAATCCTAGGATTTCACCCAATTTAAAGATGATTGCATATTCGTCGAATTCGGAAGATGGAAAGTATCATATTTACACCATGGATACTAAAGGCAAGAATGTTTTTCAGGTAACCAATAATTTTCCTGTTGAAGGAAATAACAATAAAGGAAATGGTTTTGTCTGGTCTCCTGATGGAGAGAAAATCCTTTATGGAAATAAAGGAGGTTTGTATACTGTTAATTTTAATGGTACGGGAGAAAGTACTAAAATTGATAATGCTCCGGTAAATCGCCATTTTACAGATTGTGACTGGACAGATCAATTTGATCATCATACAAAGGAGAAAATTGCAGTTCTTACGCAAGGAGAGATGCCGTATGATAATGAAATTTATCTAATGGATCCGAATGGATCTAATTTGTTTTTATTGGTAGACAATTTGGAAGGAACAATTTCGAGTCCGCACTTTTCGCCGGATGGCACAAAAGTAATTTTTTCTTTGGATTCATTGAATGAATATGATAATGGCAGGCAATTAAATGCCAAAATTTATTCTGTAAATATTGATGGAACTAATTTTGTGGATTTATCAGGTGATGACAAACCTGCGGGGACAAATGATCTTCAGGCTAGATATACTGATACTGGAGGGAAAATTGTATTTATGAATGTTTTAAATACTGATAAAGGAACAAAGAGTATTTGGATTATGGATCCGGATGGAAGCAACCGGGAAAAGATCATCTCTAATGGAGAGATGCCTGATTTGTACAATCCTTAGATTATTAAAATTTAAATAGAGTTTGATTTTTAAAGCATACCGACATAAAAAAAGCTTTCCAATTTTGGAAAGCTTTTATATTTTTTGGAAAGAGGTAAATTAGAATCTTCTTTCTTTGATTCTTGCTTTTTTACCTGTAAGTGCACGTAGATAGAAAATTCTTGCTCTTCTAACACGACCTCTTTTGTTCACTTCAATTTTATCGATGAATGGAGAACAAAGTGGAATAATTCTTTCAACACCTACGTTACCAGACATTTTTCTGATTGTGAAAGTTTTAGTTGTGCCAGTACCTTTAATCTGGATAACAACACCTCTAAAAACCTGGATTCTTTCTTTGTTTCCCTCTTTAATTTTGTAAGAAACACTAATAGTATCCCCTGCTTTGAATTCAGGATTTTGAACACCTGTAGCGAAAGCTTCTTCTGCAATTTTAATTAAATCCATTGTCTTAATTTGTTAAAGTTCACGAACGCAATGTAAACATATTCATCTATTACCATGTCAGAGATTACGCACGAATTCGACGCGAAATTAATAAAAAAATCTATAAAAACATCCTAATAAAGTTATTTTTTATTCATGATTCCTGATTCATAAAAGAAATCAAATACTGATTGAATCTGTATAGTTATAATAGATTTTAAATAGTTATTCAGGCATAAAAAAAGGAACCTTTTCGGTTCCTTTTTTTGTGGTATTTATTTGTTGATATTAATGAGCATTACCAACAACTTTAAGCTTGTCACCAGTTGTTTTTACAATTGTCTTGTAAAACTCTTCACTGTAACCTGGTTGATTAACTTTTGGATTTTGATTGTCCCCATCTTTTTCTTTGATGTTTCCATCCATAAATTTAGCAAAAAGGTTGCCATAAAAATCTTTCCATTCTGCAACAAGATTATTTCCTTGGTTACAAGAGAAATCTGTTAAAAATTCAATTGCTGTTGCTTTGTTCTTCTTAAACATTCCTTCAGCAGCAAGATCAATGATATTGGTGAAAGCAAGGTATTTAGTTTCTAAAGCCTTTTGTTTAGCTGCAATTTCGGGATGTATTACATTGTATCGGGTATAGGCAAAATTACTAACCTGATTGAATATCCAAAATGCAGATTTACTTGTGAAATCCATAATTTTTCCATTTCCAACGGCAAATGTTTCTGGAACTCTTGTAATTCCACAATATACCGGGAAATAAACTGATGAAGATGCATCATCAACACCAAACCAGTTAATTCCACCAACAGCATCAGGTAACCAGTTTCTGCTTTGAGCAACAAATGAGAAACCTGTTTGTTGAGTAGCAGTAGCACGTTCATTACAATATGTAACACCATCTACCTTCCAGGTTAAAGGTCTCCATCTGTATGGATTTCCGTAAGGACCTGCACCCATATCTTTTGACATATCTAAATCTGTACCTTCTAAATGATTTCTCATGAAATCCATTACTTCAAGTACATTGATTTTGTGATCCGGTTTAATCCATAAAGGCATTCTGTTGGTAGCATAACCTTTATCGTCGTGTTCAATTTTGCCCTTGCAGTAGTCAAAATATTGATCCATTCCTTCTTTTACATCGTTAAAGAAAGACCATACTCTAATTTCACAAAATCTGGCACCACCAAAATCAACAGGAGCATAAGTGTCAGAAAAACTGAAATCTTTATTTTTTCCTTCTTTAGGATAGTATCCTTTTTCTTTTGCAAATGAAATAACATCTTTTGCATAAACATTTTGAACTTCAGGATTGAAAATCTTATCCATTTTATCAGAAGAGATAGACGTTTTACCTTCTAATGGAAAAGTAGTGATTCTTGCTTGATTAGCGTGACCACTAACATATCCGTCAGGAATCATACGAGCTACCCAAACTGCACCTTTTTCACCATTACCTTTGCCAATCAACTCTAAAATCCAAACTTCGTTAGCATCAGAAATTGAAAAAGACTCTCCTGAACTGTAATATCCGTAGGTTTCAACCAACTCAGTCATTACTTTAATCGCTTCACGCGCGCTTTTTGATCTCTGAAGAGACAGGTAGATAAGACTTCCGTAATCAATTACAGCTCCCTCTTGAGATCCTAATTCTGAGCGACCTCCGTAAGTAGTTTCTCCAATGGCCACCTGAAATTCATTCATGTTACCAACTACAGAATATGTATGAGGAATTTGTGGAATTTTACCAAGTAATTTTCCTGTATCCCATTCGTAAACATCAATCATTGTTCCTTCTGCCCAATCTGCAGCAGGACGAAAATATAGTTCTCCGTATAATACATGCGAATCTGCTGCATATGTAATCATATTAGAACCATCAGTGGAAGCTCCACGGGTTATTAGGTAATTCGTGCATGCTCTGGCACTTGGAGTTGAAAAAGCAGACACCAACATTAGAAGAGCAGCAACTACAAAAATCTTTTTCATGTTTAACTATTTTAAATGTATTCAATACTGAATTAAACCGTTTTCGGTCGTACAAAAATAGAAAAAAATCAGTAGATAAAAATGATAAAAGTCCTGATTTATCGGTCTTTTGATCGTGTTTGAAATGGATATGTTATAAACTGAAGCTTTATGAAATATATAAATTGAATTACCAGATGAAATTACTTGTGAATATTTTCTGGTTTTGAACTTGATCTGTCACCTTTATTTGTAATTGATGGTTTTTATTCGGAGCTAATCTTTTGTGATCAAAAACATAAAATAAAAGATCATTTTTAGCGTCATATTCAAATAGCACCCATTTACCATCAATTGATCCTTCGTATGATTTTATCCCTGAAAGCTCATCTTTGATAGTAAATCTGATTGATTTCTGTCCCTTAAGGGATTTAAGGTTAAAATTGGTAATTGGTTTAATCGTAGGAGAAATGGTGTCTGCGCTCACCGCAAATTTTCCAAAATATCTCGATTTCGTTTTTACTGAAGAATCGAAATAAATTCCCCCTTCGTTGATTATTTCTCCTTTTTTATCTATTCGGACTATAAGAAGCTTATCGGATTTTCCTTTAGGAATTGATTTTGGCTTTATTGATATCGTATAATAATTGTGTACGGGAATGTTTTCATTGCAGATGTAATGAATATCCGAAAGATAGTTTGAATCCTGTTCGCATGAATAGGTAAAAGGAATGTTTGAATAGAAACTATTCTTTGGAAATTTCACTTCTATATTTTCTTTTTTGAAAGTGTTCTCTTTTTCATAGTTCATTAGCTCATCAAAATCACCTTTCGGAAAAATCTTTTCAATTTCGTTTCCCGTTGCATAAACCCGAAGACTGCTTTTATTTAGATTTGCATCGGAAACAAAAAAGTCAATTTTGTAACCAGTACCCTTTTTAAATTGAAAGATCCCATTGTTTTTCATCTTCGAATAAATGCTAAGTTGATTATTTGGCTCTTTAAAAGTTTTATGAATGCGTTTGTTATGAGATACATTTAGTTCGTAATCAAGGTGACTGTTGATATAAGTTGATTCGTCAAAAGAGAACTCTTCAAAAGAGTAACTTGAGATTAATGTGTCATTTATTTTCATTTTCATGTCGAAAATGCCGCACTTTCCCCATGTATTATCCATATAATCATTTGTTTCAAGAGCAAAACCAATATTTCCTAATAATTTCAGTTTAGGATCGCCTTTTAAATGAAATGCTTTGTTGTAAAAAGTAACCGGAAAACTTTGTCTGCTGTTTAAACCATTTACATTGCTTGCAGAATCGAGTGGGTAGGCATAAAAATTGAATATTTTTGGAGGAGTCGTATCCTTTATTTTGAAACCAAAAAGTAACGGATTAAGCGGATGTTCAGATTTTGTATCTCTTATTTCGAAATGCAAATGCGGACCGGCAGATGAACCTGTATTTCCTGAAAATGCAATTACAGTACCTTTTTTAATCTGTATTTCATTATTCTTGAGATTTAAATCAAATTCGAAAGTGTTGTTTTGATATTGGTATGACTTGACAAATTCTTCAATATCCTTGTTGAAGTGATCGAGATGTGCGAAAACAGAGGTGTAACCATTTGGATGATCGATATAAATTGCTTTTCCATAACCTCCTGAGGATATTTTGATTCTGTTCACGAAACCATCAGCAACCGCATATACTTTTTTACCAGTTGTAAATGTTCTGATATCGATACCGGAATGAAAGTGATTGTTACGGAGTTCTGCAAAGTTACCTGATAATGTTATGTCAAAATCAACGGGTGAGCGAAAATAATTTTGAGGGAATATTATACTCTGAGAGTATATTTGTTTAGAAAATAGAAATAGTAGTGATAATAGTGTGAGAATGGTGTATGTTCTGGTTATCTTCATATTATAAATGCTGGTTTTGTGAAAGGATTATCAAAACTACAAAAAAACCTATTTTTTCTGAAATGATTTACAAAATACAAACTAATATATTTGATAATCTTCTCAGCAATGTTAATTTTGTAAAAGAAAAATTTTAATGATGGATCAAGAGCCAAACGAAGTACTGAATAGTTTAAAAGGACAAATTTCGGAACTTATTTTGTTGTACCGGAAATCTAAACAGGAGAAAGAATCTTTAATTCATGAGAAACTGGAGCTTATGGAAAAGGTTGAAATCCTGAAAAGGGAAAGGGAAGAACTCGACCATCAATACAATACATTAAAGTTAGCCAAAACATTTGCTGCGAATAGCGACGATTCGCAGGAAGCTAAGGTTAAAATTAACCGAATTGTGCGGGAGATTGATAAATGTATTGCTCTTTTAAACAGGTAGAATTTGTTTATGGACGAAAAACTTTCAATAAGAGTTAATGTAGCGGATCGGTTTTATCCTTTGAAGATAGATCGTAATCAGGAAGAGGTTATCCGAAAAGCTGCAAAAATGATTAATGAAAAAGTATTGCAATACAAACAACGATATAAAGATAAAGATACTCAGGATTTTTTAGCAATGGCTTCGTTACAGTATGTGATTAAGGTTATTGAAGCTGAAAATAAAACTGATGTTTCCCCGGTTCTTGAAGAGGTCAAGGCAATGGAACAGGAGTTAAGAGAATTTTTAGATAAAGAGTAGTTTACATTCTTAGTAGGAAAGTTGTAACCCGCATTATTTCTTAAGCTGATCGCAATTTTAATGTTTTGTAGTCATTTTTCCTGTATCTTATGGTGAGACGGGGGAGGACTATTGAATGTTATTATTGTAAGCCTGAGTGATAGTGCGGGTTGCATTTTATATATATAATAATACTGACTTAATATTCTATGATATGATTGAAATAATAATAGGGTCCATTGCTTTTGTTGGTGGTGGCATCGTTTCTTACTTTGTTTTGCAAAAGACACTTAAAGCCAGGAGCAGCTCAATAATTAGGGATGCACAATCGGAAGCAGAAGTGATCAAAAAAGATAAGATTCTTCAGGCAAAAGAGAAATTTTTCCAATTAAAAACAGAGCATGAGAAACAAATCAACTCAAGAAATAATAAATTACTTGCAGCTGAGACGAAATACAAACAAAGGGAAAATGCTTTAAATCAACGAATAGATGAATTTCAGCGCAAAAAGAAAGAGGTTGATATCGTTCGTGAGAATTTGACCGTTCAAATTGATTTGGTAGAAAGAAAATCTGATGAGTTGGAGAAGGCAAAAAAGCAGCAAATCGAGCAGTTGGAAAAGATTTCCGGCTTGTCCGGCGAAGAGGCTAAAACTCAGTTGATCGATTCTATGCGTGATGTAGCGAAAACCGAGGCCATGTCTTACGTGAACGAAATCATGGAAGAGGCTAAGATGACAGCTAATATGGAGGCTAAAAAAGTGGTTGTGAAAACGATTCAGCGGGTAGCTACTGAAACTGCGATTGAAAATTCAGTTACAATTTTCCATATCGAATCGGATGAAATAAAAGGTAGAATTATTGGTCGGGAAGGTCGGAACATTCGTGCCTTGGAAGCAGCTACCGGTATTGAAATAATTGTTGATGATACTCCTGAAGCTATTGTTCTTTCTGGTTTTGATCCTGTACGACGTGAGATTGCCAGACTGGCTTTACACCAATTGGTAACCGATGGCCGTATTCACCCGGCAAGAATTGAAGAGGTTGTTAATAAGGTTCGTAAGCAGATTGAAGAAGAAATTATTGAGACTGGAAAACGTACTGCAATTGATTTGGGTGTTCATGGATTGCATCCTGAATTGATTCGTTTGGTTGGTAAAATGAAGTATCGTTCATCTTACGGACAAAATTTACTGCAGCACTCCAGAGAAACAGCTAATCTTTGTGCAATCATGGCAACTGAGCTTGGATTGAATGCAAAAAGAGCAAAACGTGCCGGTCTGTTGCATGATATTGGAAAGGTGCCGGATGAAGAGCCTGAATTGCCACATGCAATTTTGGGTATGAAATTGGCCGAAAAGTACAAAGAGAAGCCGGATATCTGTAATGCTATCGGTGCTCACCACGACGAAATTGAAATGACATCGATGATCTCTCCGATTATTCAGGCTTGTGATGCTATTTCAGGTGCACGTCCTGGAGCAAGACGGGAAATTGTAGAGTCATATATCAAGAGATTGAAGGATCTTGAGAATTTGGCATTGTCGCATCCTGGAGTTCTTAAAACATATGCTATTCAGGCAGGTAGAGAATTGAGAGTAATTGTTGGCAGCGATAAAGTTTCTGACAAAGAAGCTGAAACATTGTCTTTGGATATTGCCCAGAAAATTCAGGATGAAATGACCTATCCGGGTCAAGTGAAAATTACTGTAATTAGAGAAACAAGAGCGATTAATTACGCGAAGTAATAAAGTATAAAATAGTGAAAAAGCCTGTTTCTTAATGAAACGGGCTTTTTTTATATGGAGCGAAATAATTCTTTGAAATTGGGTATGAAACTATTTAGGTTCAGTTTTTTGTACACATTAATTTCATGTTGAACCAATCTTTTAATCATACTTGTGTTGGATGCTAATTTATAGAACTGGGCTTTGTTTACAATGTTTTTAGCTTTGATAATATATTGTAGATCCTTCCGTCCAAAAACGGTTCCTTTATCAATAGGATTGATGTAAAAAAGAATTGAATTGGTATTTTCTGTATTTGATTTGGCAGATGATTCGTCTTTATAACATAGAAAAACACTGCCCGGAAGATTTATTCCATATACGGGAATGTTTAGTTCCTGAGCAATACCGGCATAAATAATTGCAATTATTATATAATTACCATGCTTTTGTGATAATACTGTACTGATATCACCATCCCAGTTTGTGGGTTGATTTGGAGAGAGAGCCTGATAGTTATATATGTTGTAGAAAAAATGATTTAGAATCTTAATTTTTTCCAGTGCGGTAAGATTATCGCTTATTTCTAAGCTTACATCGTCTTTTATTTTCTGGATACTTTTTCGGATAGGATCTATTAACAGGTTTGGATTGTAACTCTTATTTACAAGAATAGCACCATCTATTAAATTCGGGTTTTCATTTGAACTCCATTCAATAAGCTCTCTCTTAACGGTCTTAAACTGAATTTTGTTGATTACCATTTCCAGTCTTTCCTGAAAGATAGGATTCTTAGATTCCAGCCAGAAATCTTCCAGTTGTGGGATCGTACTAACCGGTAACTCTATCAGTTCTTTTTCGACACTTTTATGAATTTCTTTATCTGGATCGTCTAGTAAGGATAATAGAGCTTCTAACTTATTCTTATTCATGATAACAGGTTTTGTCCTCACTAAATATAGTAAAACCCGCAAGGAAAAGCAATCCTGCGGGTTAAATCTTTGATAGTAAGGGAAAAAGCTATTTACTTAGTCGATCTAAAACGGTCTGAATTAGTTTTTTTATCGTTGGATGATAATCTTTACTGGCATCCTTAGTAATTCTATTCGCAATTATTGCACAAACGGCAACCGACTCATGTCCTAACATTGCAGAAAGCCCGAATATTGCAGAACTTTCCATTTCGTAATTGGTGATCTTCTCTCCTTTGTATTCGAATTTTTCGATTTTATCATTCAAATCAGGATCCAAAGTCTGAAGGCGAAGAACTCTGCCTTGAGGTCCGTAAAATCCGTTTGCTGAAATAGTAACACCTCTTGTCATGTCGTCACCATCTATAATGTCCAACAGACTTTTTGAGGCAGGAACAACATAGGGAGAAGCTAGTTTTTGATCCCAATTCACATACTTCTTAAATGCATCTTCGAAATCCAATTCGGATACGGAATCTCTGTCGGCATAAAAATTCAGCATCCCGTCAAAACCTATCGATTTGTTTGACAGCAGAAAGGAATCAACAGGAATATTTCCCTGTAAAGCTCCGGAAGTTCCAATTCTAACCAAATTTAAAGTGGAATGTTCTTTTTTAGGTGTTCGTGTTTCCAAATCGATATTTACCAAAGCATCTAATTCGTTCACTACGATATCTATGTTGTCGGTACCAATTCCTGTTGAAAGAACAGAAAACCTTTTTCCTTTATAGCTTCCGGTTTTTGTTACAAACTCGCGGTTTGATATCGTACATTCCACACTGTCAAAATAACTTGCAACTAACTCAACACGTCCGGGATCTCCAACGAGAATTACTGTGTCAGCAAGATGTTCCGGTTTAAGGTGTAAGTGAAAAACACTTCCGTCAGGATTTATTATTAATTCTGATGATTTTATTTTTTCCATGATTTTTAAAATTTACAAGAGTAAAGAGCCGAAAATATGTAAAAAAATTCAATCTGCAAACTAACTAAATAGTTTCTTTTGATAAGAGATGTGATTTTCAAAATTACGATTGCAATATTCTTCTAAATCTGACATAATTGTAGTACATTTAACGGGAATTAGAAATATAATTGAAATACAAAATCATGAAGAAGCAACCTTATTTTTTAATTGTTCTAGGTATATTGGCCGTTATTTTGATCCTATCAGGATCAAGTATGTTTGTTACATTGCAACCGGGTGAGCGTGGAGTTATTTTCCGTAAATTTTCCGGGGGATTAGATAAAGAGCATGTTGCTCAGCCTGGTTTCCATATTATTGCTCCTTGGAATAAAATGAATGTTTATGTAGTTCGTGAACAGAAAAGTGAAGAAACCATGGATGTTTTGGATAAAAGTGGTTTGTCGCTGAATATTGATGTGTCTGTTCGATTTAATCCTGAGTACGAGAAAATTGGATATTTGCATGAGGTTTTTGGAAAGGACTATATTAATCAACTTGTAATTCCAGAGGTTCGTTCTTCGGTTAGACAGGTTGCAGGAAGGTACAATGCAGAAGAAATTTATTCTACAAGAAGAAAAGAGGTGGAAGATGCAATTATTCAGGAAACTTCATTAATTCTGCATAAGAATAACATTCAAATGAAAGCCTTGTTGATTCGTTCCATAAATCTTCCGGCAAAAATTAAAACGGCTATTGAAAGCAAATTGCAGCAGGAGCAAGAGGCTTTAGCCTATCAGTTTAGATTGGATAAAGAAAAAAGTGAGGCGGAAAGAAAACGTATCGCCGCAGATGGTGAAGCTGTTGCCAATAAGATTATCAACAGTAGTTTAACTGATGCCCTTTTGAAAATGCGTGGTATAGAAGCTACCATTAAACTTTCTGAATCTCCAAATGCTAAAGTGGTAGTTATTGGAAGTGGAAAAAATGGAATGCCATTAATTCTAGGAAATAACTAAGGTATTTAATTAAGATATTCATAACCGCTTGATTCGTCAAGCGGTTTTTTTGTTGTTCGTATGCGAACAGCATTGTTCCGTAAACGTTCAGTTTATTTTTGTTCGAAAAACATTAAGTGTCTGTAAGTTAGTTAATATTGTTCTGTTGGCATAAAATGTGATGGTAGGGTGGGGAATTAACCACATTTTTTTGCTAAACCCCTATATGTTTACTACCACCATGAAGAGAGTGCTGTTACTGTTTTGCCTTATTACAATCGTATTCGCTTTGCCCGCATACGGCTTAGCACCCAAAAAAGAACTTACTGCTGTTCGAGTTACAACTAAACCTGTGATTGATGGAAATCTTACTGATGAAGTTTGGAAAGGCATTCCGATTGCCACTAATTTTATTCAGTTTGAGCCATCGAATGGTAAACCTTCCAATTTTAAAACTGAAGCGAAATTTATCTATACCGATCATTCCATTATTGTTGGTGTGATGATGTACGATAACAATCCTGATGGAATTCTTAAAGAATTAAGTAAGCGGGATGATCTGAATAATACTGACTTTTTATCTTTGGTAATTGACCCTTTTAATACTGGACTGGATGCTTTTGAATTTATTGTAACTCCGGCAGGAGTGCAGTGGGATGCTAAAGTTGTTAAGGGGAACGAAGATTCAAGCTGGAATGCTGTTTGGAATAGTGCTGTCATTATTAATGAAAAAGGCTGGAGTACCGAAATGGAGATACCTTACTCCGCATTGCGCTTTCCTGCCAAAGAAATTCAGGAGTGGGGAATTAATATTGTTCGAAACATTCAGAGTGTACGTGAAAAAGTTACATGGAATTTTATTGATAAAGAAGAAGATGGCTGGGTCAGTCAGAGTGGTGTTCTGAAAGGAATTGAGAATGTGCATCCTCCGGTTCGCCTGTCATTTACACCTTATTTTTCCACTTATTTCGACAAATCTTCCGATCAATCGGCAGTTGATGTGAATTACCGGGGAGGAATGGATTTAAAGTATGGAATTAACGAAAGTTACACCTTGGATATGATGCTGATTCCCGATTTTGGGCAGGTGCAGTCGGATGACGAAATTCTGAACTTATCGCCCTTTGAGGTTAAATTTGATGAGAACAGACAGTTCTTTACCGAGGCCACGGAGTTGTTTGACCGGGGAGAGATTTTCTATTCGCGAAGAATTGGTGGTCGTCCTGTTTATATGGATGATGTAGAAGATCAGCTAAATGAGAATGAGGACATCACAGAAAATCCTATTGAGGCAAAAATTATTAATGCAACAAAAATTTCGGGCCGCAATACAAAGGGATTGGGAATTGGTGTTTTTAATGCGATGACTAAAAATACCTATGCCGAAGTTACCGATACACTTACGGGAGATAGCAGAAAGGTTAAAACGCAGCCATTTTCGAATTACAATATGTTGGTGTTCGATCAGAGTTTAAAAAATGAGTCGTATATCAGTTTGTTTAATACGAATGTGTACATGCCTGAGTTGGATTATGTGGCGAATGTAAGCGGTACCGAGTTTGAATTTAGGAATAAAGAACGCTCGTATTGTTTAAAGGGCACGGGGATTGTTTCTGCACGGTTCGGCAAAGGGGAATCGGATGAAATCGGTCATTATCATGAGCTGGAGTTTGGTAGAATTAAGGGGAAATTTACCTGGGATTTTTACCACAGAATGATTTCGGATAAATACAATCCTAACGATATGGGGTATTTAAGCCGAAACAATCTAATCAATAATAACCTGGAGTTTTATTATAATAATTCAGAACCGAAAGGCAGTATTCTGGCACGAAATTGGAATTTACGATTTAATCATGAGGCAAGGTATGAACCTGCAAGGTTTTCGCGCTTTACTATTTTTTATGATGCACATGTGAAATTTAAAAGTTATACCGATGTGGGTATTTATGGTAATTTCCGGCCATTGCATCAGTACGACTGGGATGAGCCAAGAGTTGATGGATTAAAGCTGCGAAAAGGATCGTCAGCATTTGCCGGAGCATGGATCTCAACGGATTACAGAAAGGCATTCGCCATTGATATTCGGGGTGAGTACGGGAAAAGATTGTCAAACGATAATTTACAGGTGTTTGAATTTGAGATTGAACCACGTTACCGTTTTAGTGATCGGTTTGTGATGAGTTATCAGTTGGAGTGGGGAAGGAATTTGAATGATTTAGGTTATGTTGATGATGAAGAAATTAATGGCAAAACAACAGTTTACATCGGAGACAGAACTAATTCTTATTTGGAGAATAAGCTCACCGGAAGTTTTATTTTCAACAATAAAAGCTCGTTAAGTATGAAGGTAAGGCATTACTGGGCAAAAGCTGAATACAACAGCTTTCATACTTTGCGATCTGATGGGGGGTTAAATTCCACAGATTACAATGAGAACAACGACATCAATTTTAACAGCTTTACTATTGACATGGTGTACTCGTGGAGATTTGCTCCGGGAAGTGAATTAGCAGTAGTCTGGAAGAACACAATATTTAGCGAAGATGATAAAATTGCCCATCGTTTTGTGAATAATCTGAAGGATACATTTGATGCAACACAGTTTAACAGTCTGTCTGTTAAAGTGATTTATTATATCGACTACATGTCGTTAAAAAGAAAAGGTTAATAGCCTGCTTAAATTTTGCAGATGTAACTTGCTGCAAAAGCTGATAGAAAATTTGCTTTGTGGTTAGGGGGATTTCTGCAGGGCAAGAGTATTTTTTACTAGTGTGATTAGTTAGTTGTAAGTAATGATGGTAAAAAGCAGTAAACGAAAGTTTGCTGCTTTTGTATTTAAGTTTAAATTTGTACAAAAAAAATAGAAATACGATGATACAAAGAATTCAGTCTTTATACCTGTTTGGGAGTTTTATTTTAATTGCAGTGATGTTCTTTTTCCCCTTAGCGGAATTGGTAGATGCATCGGGTGCAGTATACCAATTTTTATACCGTGGAATTCCTTCTTTGCAGGAAGGAGAGCCTGCAGTTTTTAATGCCATGCCGGTTGCTATCTTGTTAAGCATTATTGCCTTAATTAGTTTCGTTACTATTTTCTTATTCAAGAAAAGAATGCTGCAGATTCGTTTAACTGTGTTCAATATGATTTGCATGATTGGTGCAATGGGATTGATCTATTACAGCATAAGCAGTCAGGCAAAAGAACTAAATGCCATTACAAGTTATAGTCTTATTAATGCATTCCCCTTGATTGCATTGGTGCTAAGCTATTTGGCAATACGCGAGATTGGTAAAGATGAGGCGTTAATCCGATCGATGGATCGGATACGGTAAGCGACCCAAAAATAAACAAACAAAACCGGCTCAAAAGCCGGTTTTGTTTGTTTAATCAGTGAACAGTTATCAGTAAATCTTAATTTGGTGAATTTCTCCCTTTCAGGGGAGATCCCGACAGGGAGAGGGGGGGGGTTGTCTCGTCGAACTGAATGTCAATTGGTGCGCTGATTGATGGATTTCTACCAGTCATACTTTTCGACCTTTGGACTTTTGACCTTCGACTTTTAGACTATTCCAGACCCTTTCGAGACTTTTCGAGACTTTTCAATTTTTGACCTTTGTCTTCAAGCCAGACGGGCTGTTCTTTTATCATTACCATAAAAGAACCAAAAGGGCTAGGCTGCAGTTCTTCGTTACCCATTACGGTTCAAAGTCTAAACAGAATAATATTCACTCGTACCTCGCTCATGGAATTCTGTTTTTAACGCCTTTTTTACCTATGGAGCCCACCGTCGAACTGAATGCCAATTGGTGCGCTGGTTGATAGGATCTTTGGACTTTTTGACTTTTCCAGACTTTTCCAGACTTTTCCTGACCTTTTGATTTTTTTGACCTTTGTCTTCAAGCCAGACGGGCTGTTCTTTTATCATTACCATAAAAGAACCAAAAGGGCTAGGCTGCAGTTCTTCGTTACCCATTACGGTTCAAAGTCTAAACAGAATAATATTCACTCGTACCTCGCTCATGGAATTCTGTTTTTAACGACTTTTTCACCTATGGGGCCCACCGTTGAACTGAATGCCAATTGGTGCGCTGATTGATGTGTTGAATTCGATAAGCGCCCCAAGAATAAACAAACAAAACCGGCTTTTGAGCCGGTTTTGTTTGTTTATTCAGTGAACAGTTATCAGTAAATCTTAATTTGGTGAATTTCTCCCTTTCAGGGGAGATCCCGACAGGGAGAGGGGTGTTTTTGTCTCGTCGAACTGAATGCCAGTTGGTGCGCTGATTGATAGGACCTTTGGACTTTTTGACTTTCGACTTTTTGACTTTCGACTTTTCGACTTTTCAAGACTTTTGATTTTTTTGACCTTTGTCTTCAAGCCAGACGGGCTGTTCTTTTATCATTACCATAAAAGAACCAAAAAGGCTAGGCTGCAGTTCTTTGTTACCCATTACGGTTCAAAGTCTAAACAGAATAATATTCACTCGTACCTCGCTCATGGAATTCTGTTTTTAACGACTTTTTCACCTATGGGGCCCACCGTCGAACTGAATGCCAATTGGTGCGCTGATTGATGGATTTCTACCAGTCATACTTTTCGACCTTCGACTTTTAGACCCTTCAAGACCTTTCCAGACTTTTTTTCAGGGGAGATTCCGACAGGGAGAGGGGTGTTTTTGTCTCGTCGAACTGAATGCCAATTGGTGCGCTGATTGATGGATTTCTACCAGTCATACTTTTCGACCTTCGACTTTTAGACCCTTCAAGACTTTTCCTAACCTTTCGACTTTTTAATTTTCTCCTTGGTTTTCTTTTTCATTACCGAGTAGCCAAAACGACCGATTAGCTCTCCCAATTCGAAGTAGTGGCCGTGCGAGTAAACCAATGGTCCTGATTTGGCCAGCGAGAATTCCCCTTTTTCGTTGATGTACCGCTCGTCGGCTTGAACGTTTACCACCTCGGCCATAAACATATCGTGCGAACCCAGTTCTACTATTTTAGTTACCTTGCACTCAATGCTCAACGGCGATTCCTCGATAATGGGAGCAGAAATTTCTTTCGATTTACCGGGTGTAAGCTTCATTTCCTTGAATTTGTCGAAATTCTTGCCCGATTTTACACCGCACCAATCGGTGGCATAAGCCAAATCTTTTGTGGTAAGGTTGATCACAAATTCGCCGCTTTCTTTAATGATGTTGTAGGAGTGACGGTTCTTGCGAACAGATATGTAACACATGGCCGGATCGGAGCAAATGGTTCCTGTCCAGGCAATGGTGATGATGTTGTAATTTTCGGGCGTACTGCCACAGCTTACCATTACAGCAGGCAATGGGTAAACCATGGTTCCGGGTTTCCAGTGTTGTTTTGTCATACTTGTAGCGTTTTAGTGACGCAAAATTACAAATAACTGTTTCTTTACCGATAAGATGCGCACAATTAATCCAAACAAATTCAAATTTCCTTACATTTGTTGCTCACAAACACAGGCAGGCCGATCGCTTTGCCGAAACAACAAAAACCATGAACAAGGATATTGAAAATATACTGGTAGACGCGCAAAATTTCGAAAGTGAAGGGGATTTTCGTTCTGCCCTGGAGAAATACAAAGAGATTACGGAATTGGATAAAGACAATGCAGAAGCTCATTTTAAGGTAGGCGAAATGCACCACCAGTTGGGCGAGCTGCCAAAAGCCCTAAGCGCCTATATTCGGGTTACCGATCTGCAGCCGGATCATAAAAAGGCAAACGTAAAAATCGAGATGATCCAATCCATCATGAATTTTTTCAATCCCGATTTGTACAATCCTTAAACAGACAAGGATCTACGGAGTTTACAAAAGCCTAACAATTTGGATTGTTAGGCTTTATTTTCAGTGCTAAATCTGGCTTAAATCTTATATGTAAAAAAAAATAATTTACTCATACATCAAAGCAGTTGCAATAAGCCTATCTGAGTATTGGTAAATTTCGTCAATATTATTAATTGCAATTCGTTCTTCCTTTTTATTCTGATCAAATAGTCCAATATATTTTTTTGAGCTATTTAAATGTAATCGGCAAAGGGGCTTTCTATTATTATCATCGAGTAAAATACCGAAATAAGATTGGGTATCGCGTGCGATTATTCTGTTTGCATCTATTTTTGTTCTAATAATTGAACGGATAATGTGATATGCTTCAGTTTCTTCTTCGGTAGTAATTATTTTAATCTCTTCTTGAGATTCTTCCTGTTCTTGTATTATAGTTTGTTCTTCTTTATGGAGAGCAGATTTTAATCTGTCATTTACTATGTCCTTAAAGGCTTGGTTATTTGCTTTTTTAACAATTTCAGTGAATTGTTCAAGCACTTTCTTTGTAATTATTTTTCCTGAATAGATTTGTTTTGCAAAGAATTTAACAAACTCCTCTGATGGCTCGGCGAGTTCATGCATTAAAATATCTTTTATTGCAGTTGAGTATTTTAAACCACTTGCACTATCAATAATTTTATCAACATCGAAAGATGCCTTTTGAAATTTTGTTAATTCAATTACTGCACTCTCTTTAAGGTTTTCAATGTCAATTTCTAAGAATGGCTCCTTATCCATCATGTTTTTTTCTTCTAAGTCAGTATAGAAGCGGTACTTTATGCCATTGGTTAAAAGACCAAAACGAGCTTTTGTTGCATGAAAATATCTGTGTAATTGTGAACTGTGTATGTCTAAATTTTCTTTCCAATGTTTGCATTCGATAAGTATAATTGGATTATTCTCTTGTAGAATTGCATAATCAACTTTCTCTCCTTTTTTTATTCCGATATCAGCCGTGAATTCAGGGATTACTTCAAGTGGATTGAAAACGTCATATCCAAGTAATTGAATGAAGGGCATAATAAAAGCATTTTTTGTAGCTTCTTCTGTCTGAATGTTTTCTTTTAAGTTGTTAACTCTTTCTGCCAGGATTTTTACTTTGTTTTGGAATTCCATATTATTAATTATTAGGTTAGTACTTGGGATTACTAAATGTATAACCAATTTACAGATATTCAAAATATTGTTAAGTGTTTTTACTGTCTTGAAACACACAAGCTTCCCTATTAAAACAAGCACATTCAATTTAGCCCTGAAAGGATATAATCGTTATAGATTGGAAAGTCTCCTCGATACATTCAATACCCCCACCAAACACTCACGAGCATCATCTTCACCCGGTAAAAGCCCTGCCCGTAAAATTGGGGTGGCATAGTTAACGTACTAAAAGCCCAATTCGTACTGTTTTGGTGGGCATCTCAACCTGCTGTTTGCCCTGCCGGCAATTTTTGGAGCGGTGCCCGCACAAGTGTGAGCCTGCATCGCACTGTTGGCATTGAGGCTGGCAGTGGTGCAGGAGCACTTCGTAAAAGTGCGGGGGAGGCTTGCAGGTTTGCCGGGAGGCAAAGCAAACTTGGTAAGTGGGCTGGCAATGCCGTGAGATGCAATTTCTCCATTTTGTTGAGGGTCTGTACCAATGCAGGGCCTGAAAGCAAAAGTGCCGGCAGGGCTCCAGGCAATGCAGGGCTGTTTCGTTTTGGGCTTAATTTGGATATCCGCAAAGGGAAATGGGAGTTTTTACTGTTTATTTTTAGTATAAATAAGAAATTGGTAGTTGTGTATACTTATGTTTTACTGATGTTTCGAAAGGCTTGGGTGGTTGGCTTGACCTGATTGTTAAGTTATTTTGTGTGTGAAACAAAATAAATTTACTTACAGACTTTTTTATTGAGTGATAAAATGATAATTTAGATAGCTGTAATATTAACGTAATATATATACTTCATGATTAAGTATCCTTTGTTTTACCGCATGCGCATAGCGGAATACCTAACTTTTACAGCTCGTGTTTACAGTTTAATAACAAATGCTGCTACAGACAGTGTTACTTTGGAGCCATTTAAAAGCAGAATCGAGAAATCGAAAGGCAGACTTGAGGAATCGGGCAAAAAAGTGAACACGCAGTTGTTAACTGTAAATGTGACCGAATGCGACAGCAGGAGAGATCAGGCAATGATTGCCTTTGCAACTTTTGCAGAGGCATGTTCGAAGCGTTTAAATCCTGTTGTTAGCGAGGCGGGCAAAGCAATTCTGAATGAAATAGAAAGTTATGGCAGTGGCATTATCCGTCGCCCGATGTTAGAGGAATCGGCTATTCTTACTGCTTTGTTTGCAAAAATAAAGAACAGTCCGTTTTTAAGCGGCTGTTTGCAAAACATGCTTGGAGAGCCATGGTTGGAAGAGCTTGAAAAAGCGGAACAGGAATTTACCGAAGCGGTTGAGGCAAGAGGGAATGCGAAATTGGATCGGAACGAGGAAATTGGCGGTGAAATGTGTAAAGAAATCAGAAAAGAGTTTGAGACTTTCTTTAAATATTTAGATGTGATGTGTGATTTAAATTCGGATGCCGCTTATGGGAAATTGGTGAAAGAAATAAACATTGTATCGGAAGAAACCAATGCACTTTTACTGCAGCGTGCAGGGCGGTCGGCTAAGGATGTTGTTGAAGAAATCAGCGCAGGCGAATAGTTTTTTTTTGTTTTATGGGTTAGATACCATTTTGGTATCTGGGGTTAGTACCGGAGGCATTCATTTGTTTCCGGTATTTTTTATGCTTTAAATCAATTGCGTCCTAAACGTTTTTTGAGAATAAGTATTAATTACTTCTTTTATAAAAACTTACAGCTCGTGATAATCTTAAGGGGTACAATTTAAGTTAGGTATTTGCTTGGCATCTTTTTTAAAGAGCTTTCGTTTTAGTTCAAACCTTTAGTAAGACCGGGAAGCTGAGAACTTGTTCGAAGATCGCCCGTACGCACTTAGGTTTGAATTAAATAAGGAAGTTTTTTAAAAAGCAGCCTTGAATTTCTTTGCTTCGTTTCTTGTTTCAAGACAAGAAATGATGTCGGGTTTGGGCGGAAAGCCCAATTGTTAAAATCAATTAGGACAATATTGGTTTTAAATCAGTTGTATCAATGCTTTTTTTAAAGTTTGAAAATCTTTACCGGTTGCTCGATTCTCTCTCAATCAGTTTTACCGGCAATACGATGGTTTCCTGATGATTTCCGGTTTTGTTGGTGATAATGTCGAGCAGCAATTCGGTTGCCTTGGTGCCAACATCAAAACCCGATTGCTCAATGGTGGTTAGCGAAGGGCTGACATATTCGGAGAAAGGTTCGTTGCTGAATCCCACAACCGCCAGATCTTCAGGAATTCGAAGTCCTATTTCTTTGGCGTAAAGAATAATGCTGAGTGCCGAAATATCGTTGGCAGCAAATATGGCATCCGGACGTCTGGGCGAGTCCAGCAATTTTTTTGCGCACGCCTCGCCGTCTTCGCGGGTTAACAGGCTTTCAATAATCAGTTCTTCATCAATTTCAAAATTGTGCTTGCGCAGTGCTTTTAAGTATCCCTGCAAACGGTTAATGTAAATGTTTAAATGCTGTGGCCCGCCAATGTGGGCAATTCGTTTGCATCCTTTCGAAATTAGGTGTTCGGCAGCAATAAAGCCGCCTTTAAAGTCATCAACCACCACCTGGCTGGTTTCCAGCTCGTCGCAAACCCGGTCGAAAAACACCAAGGGAATGTTTCTGCTGGTGAAGGTTTTGTAATGCTCAAAGTTTTCGGTGTTGATGGCTATCGATGAAATTACACCATCAACCCTGCTGGCAAAAAGAGTTTGCACACAATCGGCTTCTCTGGCTTCCTGATCGTTCGATTGACAAATAATAACATTGTAGCCTCTGGTTCGGGCCAATTCCTCGATACCGGTAATGGCCGAAGAAAAGAAGTACCTGCTGATTCGGGGAATAATAACACCAATTGTGTTTGTGCAACTGGTGCGCAAATTAGATGCCAGGGCATTGGGTTGGTAGCCCAGTTGCCTGGCCATGTCGCGAACGGCTTTTTTTGTTTTTTCGCTAATTCTGGAATTGTCGTTGAGAGCTCTGGATACGGTAGAACCAGATATATTTAAAGCTCTTGCGATATCGTGTATTGTTGTGTGACTCTCTTTTTTCATGTTCCGGTTATGTAGCTTGTAATCCAATACAAAGATGCATATTATTTTTACATACGTGTAATAAAAGTGCAACAAAGGGTAATCGATTGCACAATTTAATTTGAGTCATTATTTTTTTTTATTGATTAAAACGGTGTTGGTAATCAGTGTTTACTGATGGTTTGATGCTTTGGTGCTGATTGTGTTTTTAGTTAAAAAAAAATAAAAACAGACAATCGATTGCACCAATCAATTACATTTTATTACTTTGCATGAGGCCGACAGGTAAAATTCTGCCGGGAATAAATATCAAAAAGATTGTACTAATTTATAAAATAAAGACCATGGGTTTGAAATACGAAGAAAGATATGCAACTCATCCTGCTGATGCGAAGAGTTACGATACTACTCGATTAAGAGATGAGTATTTGGTTCAGAATTTAATGGAAGAAGGAAGTATTAATTTGACTTACTCTCAGTACGATAGAATTATTGTAGGTGGTGCAGTTCCGGTAAAAGAAGCATTGACACTGGAAGCAATCGATCCTTTAAAAGCTGACTATTTTTTGGAAAGAAGAGAGTTGGGTATTGTGAATGTTGGCGGAAAGGGAAGCGTAAGTGTTGACGGCGCAGTTTATGAGCTGGACTACAAAGAGGCTCTTTATGTGGGAAAAGGAAATAAGGAAATCGTTTTTGCGAGTGTAGATGCGGCTTCTCCTGCTCATTTTTATTTAAACTCTGCTCCGGCACACGAGATTTTTCCAAATGTGAAAATCGGACACGAAGATGCTATTGTTGTTGAGTTGGGCGAGTCTGAAAATTCAAACCGCAGAACATTGCGCAAATTAATTGTTTCGGATACAATTAAAACAAATCAGCTGCAAATGGGAATGACTGAGTTGCATCCCGGAAGTGTTTGGAACACAATGCCGGCGCATACTCACAGCAGAAGAATGGAAGCTTACTTCTATTTTGAAGTACCAAAAGGACAGGCTATTTGTCATTTTATGGGTGATCCGAAAGAAACCCGCCACATTTGGATGGCAAATGAAGAAGCTGTTTTCTCGCCTACATGGTCGATTCACTCGGCAGCAGGAACAAGTAACTACACATTTATTTGGGGAATGGGCGGCGAAAACCTGAATTACGGCGATATGGATATTTGTCAGCCGGATGAATTGCGTTAATGAAATAGTAATGTTCAATTAGTACAACTAAGATATGATTTTAGATTTATTTAAGTTAGATGGTAAAGTTGCTTTGGTAACTGGAGCAACGCATGGCTTAGGAATGGCTATGGCTGTAGCTTTGGCCGAAGCAGGAGCGAATTTGGTGATAAATGGTAGTTCACGTGGCAATATGGATAAAGCAATTGCCGAGTATGCAAGTCGGGGAATTGATGCGAAAGGATATGTTTTTGATGTAACTGACGAAGCTGGTGTAATTGCTAATGTTGCAAAAATAGAAGCAGAAGTTGGTCCTATTAATATTTTGGTAAACAATGCCGGAATCATCAAACGTGTTGCTATGCAGGACATGGAGGTAAGTGATTATCGTCAGGTGATTGATGTTGATTTGGTTGGTCCGTTTATTATGGGAAAATATGTTGGACGTAAAATGATTGAGCGCCGCGAAGGAAAAATCATCAATATCTGTTCGATGATGAGTGAGTTGGGGCGTAATAGTGTTAGTGCTTATGCTGCTGCCAAAGGAGGCTTGAAAATGTTAACAAAAAACATGGCTACAGAGTGGGGTAAGTATAATATTCAAACCAATGGAATCGGACCGGGATATTTTGCAACATCACAAACTGCCCCTATCCGCGAAGACGGTCATCCTTTTAATGATTTCATTATTAACAGAACGCCTGCAGCACGTTGGGGAGATCCTGAAGATTTGGGTGGTACAGCTGTATTCCTTGCATCAAAAGCATCCGATTTTGTAAACGGACATGTTGTTTATGTTGATGGAGGTATTTTGGCAACCATCGGTAAACCATCAAACGAAAAATAATAGTGAGATAAGTTAGATTATTAGTTAGTTGTGTGAAAGAGTAAGAGGGGGAATTTGAATGTCGCTGAGAAGTGAATCAAAACTCCTCTTATTCTTTTTTTTCATCCAGTCCATTGGTTTTTAAGATCTAAATTTTTGTAAAATGAAGAGATATTGTTTTGCTATTGCCGTTTTAGCAATTTTTTTAAGTGCATGTACTTCGTCTCCTGTTCTTCAGTTAAAGAACAATACGGCTAAGGCCCGAAAAGATGCACCTGTTGTAATTAGCAGGATGGAAATTCAGAAATTAACAGGTGATATTCCTAATGAGAAATTCCCGGTTGTTACTGATGAAAAAGGAACTACAATCCCTTCGCAGGTTGATGATTTAGACAGAGATGGAAAATGGGATGAATTGGCTTTGGTTTGCGATTTTGAAGCAAACGAGGTGAAAAAATTGAATGTGAATTTTGTGTCGTATGACAAGATTCCTGAATATACCGTACGTACCAATGTGCGTTTGGGAGTTGGTTCCATCGAAAAAGGATTTGAAGGTGTTAATCATGCAGTTTCCCCGAAAGGATATACCGGGATTCCGGTTATTTATCAGGCCGAAAGTGTGAGTTGGGAAAACGATTTGATGGGCTTTCGTGATTATTTCGACTGCAGAAATGCTAAGGATTTATTTGGAAAGCTTCAGCCTGAAATGATTATGGATAAAATTGGAACCAAAGAAAGTACTAGTTACCATGAACTAAGCAGTTGGGGAATGGATGTTTTACATGTTGGTCCATCCTTAGGTGCCGGTGGTTTGGCCTTGTTTCATCAAGATTCTTTATACCGTTTGGGATCAACCGATAAGTTCGAATTTCAGCTGGTAACAAAAGGACCGGTTCGTTCTGTTTTTGAATTGAATTACGGCGGATGGAATGTGGATGGCAAAAGCCTGAGTGCGCAAGAGAAAATTACTGTTTGGGCCGGCAAATATTGGTTTCAGAGTGATGTTACCGTAGGCGGATTGGATGAAGAGTCGGAATTGGCTGTAGGGATTGTAACCAGCTACTTAAAAGAAAAGAAACCATTTTCGTTTGTGGCAAACAATCAATTCGAGGCAATTGCAACCCACGATATTCAATCGATGAATAACGACTGCCTGGCGATGGGAGTTTTATTTCCATCGGATAGTAAAGTAAGAATTGGTGACGCTCCTGTTTTGAGCGAAGCGGTAAGTAATGGAAGCCGTTGGAACCAACCTGTTGGTTTAACACACTTTGTAACTCAAAAAATTAATAATAACAACAGTGTAACGCACTACTTTTTTGCCGCCTGGGAGTTGGAAAATAAAAAGTGGGCAGAACAGGAAAATTTTGAAAATCTGATGAAAAGTCAGGCTGATGAATTGAGTTCGCCTGTTGTTGTAAGCATTAAATAAGTATTTTTTACTGAAACCAATTTTGTGAAAATTGTGAATTAGTATATTTTTATATCGGCTAGTGTGAGCAATGTTGTATTCGTAAGAATATGGCATTGCTTTTTTTATGCAATTGATGTTTAAGGATAGTTCGTTAAGCTTTTGTAAATGATTGATTTCCCTAACGGATGCCTTCGTGCAAAGGATTAAAAATAATCGTATTGCAAACCGATCTGAGATCTCCAAGGATCTATTGGATTAAAGAACAAAGGGGGTATTCAAAAAGCATTGTTCTATTGTCATTCTGATCCCGATGAATCGGGACGAAGAATCTTTCACTTTGAAAAACAGCTGTTTCGTCCCGAGCCATCGGGATTGCTCAACATGACAAGAAGACTGAACTTTTTGAACACCCTCTTTGCTGTGAAAATTATTTCACTTATTTTTTGATTGATTTGCTCCAGGTGTAAAATAAATCGGTCCAGGAGCTGACATGCCCTTTGTTAAAACCAAAAGAAAAGCCGTGGCCTCCGGTCGAGAAGATATGCATTTCAGCAGAAACTCCATGGCTGATTAAGCTTTCGTACATCAACAAGCTGTTTTTTACCGGCACCCCATTGTCATCGGATGCGTGAATAAGAAAAGCAGGCGGTGTATCGCTGGTAACTTGTAGGTCGTTGCAGAATTTACCGACTAATTTTTCAGTTGGATTTTCTCCCAATAAATTTCGCTTCGATCCTTGATGTGTAATGCCCTCTTTCATGCTGATTACAGGATAGATGAGTGCCATAAAATCGGGACGGGCACTTTCTAAATCAATATCGTCAGCTGCAGGATACATCAATTCATTGTAATGTGTGCCAAGGGTTGAAGCCAGATGTCCGCCGGCCGAAAAGCCCATTACACCTATTTCATTTTTATTGATGTTGTATTTTTCAGCATTAAACCGGATGGTTCTTAAAGCTCTCATTGCATCTTGTAAGGGGGCTTTGTAACTTTCAATAACCGACTGAGAATCCGGTAAGCGGTATTTTAGAACAAAGGCTGTAATTCCTTTTGAATTTAACCATTTGGCTATATCGGTACCTTCCGAATCGTATGCTAAAATTCGATACCCGCCGCCAGGGCAAATAAGAACAGCCTGCCCGTTTGTATTTTTTTTGGCAGGAGTGAATACCTCTATTGTCGGCGTTTGTACTTTCGAAATCCGAACAACATCTGTTGCATTTGTAACTTCTGTTTCATTTGAAACTTTGTGGTTTGGCATCTCATTCGGCCATAGAGGAATAATGTTATTCTGACCAAATATATTGAACGAATACACACTAATTAGTAACAAGAGAAGACCTGTTTTTTTCATGATTTATATTTTATTGATTTTGGAAAATAAATTTACGATTATTCGATGAATTGCAGATGTAATACGATGTTTAAACGGGCAGGTGATTTTATTCTGTGGTAACCAGCAGCAGTTTTAAATCGGTATTGGTTCTGCTTTTGCCTTTCGCCATAAAAACGGCAGTAAAATAGGTCGAATTGCCCAAATAAGATGCTGTGAATTTTTGCAGGGAGTCGGTATTTGTGAAATATTCTACTGTTGAACAGACGCCTATGTCGTGATCCGAAAAGAAAACGAATTGATCGTGATTATTAGGACCTTTGTATTTAGATACAATTGAATATTCAGAGACAAGTCCTTCGGTGAATAAATTAAATGTGGTGTCCTTTATACTTGGGTGTTTCGAGAAATACAGTTTGGAATCCTTAATTTTGTAGTATTGATTTGCTTCATTAAAAAAATGGATGAACGAATTGTTATTTTTAATTGGGCCGGCATAAATTGTATTTCCATCTTTTAAATCAGCAATGGAGGTTTGGCTTGAAAAATGAATGTTAAAATCAGTATTGTATTTGTCGAACAGAGAAGTAATTTTTTGGCTGGTAATGGCTCCCATACCGGTCATGTACGTGTAATTGGCAGGAGAAAGCTCGTTTTTAAGCTTTGGGTTGTTGTCGCAGAACTGATAAAATTCCTCAATGCTGTTGATTGTATAATCGCGGTTCCATCCAAAGGCACCGGTTGCCGTATTGCCCATAACACCAAAAGCGTCACCAATAATTAGCTTCGGTTTGGTTTCATCCGCAACAAAGGAGTTCCAGATGGCAGGTGCTTTTTGAGGTATTTTACTAAGGGCAAACAGCAATAAAACAACAAATAGTACTACGTAAGGTATGTATAAGGATAATTTTATTTTTTTAACTGCGCTTTCTTTGTTTTTTTTCATCGAAAACATCAATTGATACTGACCTTTTTCAATGTGCAGTCTGCAGGCATCTTCTTTGCCTTCGGTTTCGTAATACCGGGCAATTTTTTTCCTCAGATTATAAACATTAACCCGCACTCTGGGACTGCTTTTTTCTGCGTTTTTTGATTCTCCAAAAAATTCTATTTCAATTAATTTTTCTTTAAGATCGGTTCCTTTAATTGTTTCTTCGAATAGATAGGAAAGTAAAGAACTGCTTGTCGGAGCCTTGGAAAATGTTTTGCTATTCCTGATTTTCGCAATAATAAGCCGCTTGTTATCTAAAGAGATATTCATTAAAGAAGAATTTTCAGTTTTCGGGTTTGGTTTGTAATGGTTGGTTTTACAATGCTTTGGGTTTAGTGTTAACCGTTATAAGTACCGTTAAAGCAATGTTAAAGATAGACAAAATGCTTGGAATCGTTTCATTTGTAAAAGGATTATTGAAAGCACAAATAATTTGAGTTTTTCAAAGTGGAAGAATGAATGATTTTCAAATTAAAATAGTTAATAGAATGATGAAAAATAAAGTTTTCGCGGTCATCTGCTTCTTATTTATGTCAACAGTAGTTTTAGGACAACAAAACACATTGACAAATGATGGAGCATGGTGTTGGTTTTCTGCACCTGGAGCAATTTACAAACACAATGGAAAGGCTGAAGTTGTAACTGGTTGGGTCACTTCCGACGGATCGATTGAAGCTGCGACTTTGAATCTGGAAGCTAAAACGAGTTACATTCAAACGGTAAGTCCGAAATTGGATAAAGACGATCATGCGAATCCTTCTTTTATTGAGTTGAACAACAAAGATGTGCTGATGTTTTATACCAAGCATTTCGATCAGGCTGTGCGTATGAATAAATTGTCCGCAAAGGAAGATTCCAAGGATTTTGGTGCAACTTCCTTTAAAGAGGTGTTTAGCGAGGAGCAATTTAAATTGTATCCGCGAAAGTGTGTTACTTATGCAAATCCGATCGCTTTAAAAAAGGAAAAAAACAGGTTGTTTTGTTTTGGCCGGTGGACAGGTTTTAAACCCAACATGATGTGGTCGGATGACAATGGCGAAACTTTTAATCCGGCTCAGGTTTTTATAACGAATCAACCATTTAACGATGACAATCGCCCCTATGTTCGGTACTATTCCGATGGAAAATCTAAAATACACATCATTTTTACCGATGGACATCCGCGAAAAGAACCAACCAATTCTGTTTATTACGCCTGTTACGAAAAGGGTGCATTCTGGAGAGCTGATGGAACAAAAATTTGTGATTTAAATCAGATTCCTTTTGAGCCTAAAGAAGCAACAGTAGTTTATAAGGCAACAAAAGAAGCTGGAAGAGCATGGGTGTACGATATTTCTGCCGACGAAAAAGGGAATCCGGTTATTTTATATGCTCGTTATCCGAAAGAAACGGAACATTTATATCACTACGCTCAATATATAAAAGGAGAATGGATCGATAATGAGATTTGTAATTCGGGGAAATGGTTTCCTCAAACACCTGAGGGAAAAATGGAACGGGAACCGCATTATTCTGCGGGTTTAACTTTTCATCCATTAAAGCCTAATACAATTTATTTATCGAGAAATGTGAACGGAGTTTTTGAAATTGAGAAAAGAGTGACTTCAGATTTTGGTAAAACATGGGAAGTAACTCCAATTACGCAGCATTCAAAATATGACAATGTTCGTCCTATTGTTCCTAAAAACATGAAAAAAGGCGATAAAACAGTTGTGTTGTGGATGGAAAACGAGAAGTATATTCATTATACAAATTTTAAAAGCAGAATTAAATATTTTCTAGATTAGAAATCATTAAAGGATACAATAATGAGAATCACAAAATTTATATCGGTATTAGTTATTTGCCTGTTGTTTGGTGCAGGTAATTTATTTGCACAAGGCAATTTTATTACGAATGTTAATGGTCGCACCCATCAAAGCCTGAACGGCAAGTGGAAGTATATTTTGGATCAGTATGAAACCGGGCAGATCGGTTTTAGTCCTTTGTATAAAAACAGCAAAGCAAAATCGAAGAGCGATAGGGTAGAGTATAGTTTCGATAATGCTCAAACTTTATGGGTTCCCGGTTCATGGAATTCGCAAAAAGAAGAGTTGTATTATTACGAAGGAAGCATTTGGTTCCGAAAAACCTTCGATTACCAGCCCAAGCATAAAAACTCCAGAATATTTATATATGTGGGGGCTGCAAACTATAAAACTACTTTTTCATTTAATGGGAAAAAATTGGGTGTGCACGAAGGTGGATTTACTCCATTTAGTTTTGAGGTAACCGATTTATTAAAAAAGCAGGATAATTTTTTGATTTTAGGAGTTAGTAACCGACGTGAGAAGGATTATATTCCGGCCATGGTAACCGATTGGTACAATCATGGAGGAATTACCCGCGATGTGAAAATTGTAGAGGTTCCTCAAACCTATATTGATGATTACACACTGATTTTACAAAAGGAGTCGTTGAATAAAAAAACGCGTGTGGTAAAAGGTTCTGTTCAGCTTGCCGGCAGCGATTATCCTGACAAGGCAAAGGTTGAAATTAAGGAATTGGGAGTTGCTGCCGAAGTTTCCATAAACAAAGAGGGAAGAGGTGAGTTTGCATTTAGCTCAAAAAAGATGAGCTTGTGGTCGCCCGAAAATCCTAAGCTTTACGATGTAAAACTGATTGCGGGAGAAGATGAGCTTACTGATAGAATTGGTTTTAGAACTGTAGAGACAGAGGGAAAAGAAATCCTGTTAAATGGGAAGCCGGTTTTTCTTCGCGGCGTTTCCATTCATGATGAAAATCCGGTTCGAAGAGACAGAGCGCATTCAATGGATGATGCAAAGCTGTTGTTGGGTTGGGCAAAGGAAATGGGTTGTAATTTTGCCCGCCTGGCACATTACCCGCATCAGGAAAATATTGTTCGTTTGGCCGATGAAATGGGAATTTTACTTTGGGAAGAATTGCCATTGTATTGGGGAATTGACTGGAAGAATGAAGAGGTTTTGAAAAAGGCGAAAGCGCAATATTCCGAATTAGTTAGAAGAGACAAAAACAGAGCAGCCACCATAATTTGGTCCATTGCAAATGAAACGGTACCCGGCGAAGCGCGAAATCACTTTTTAAGAGAAGTAGCTTCACAGGTGCGTTCGTTGGACAGCACCCGCTTGTTGAGTGCGGCCTGCAAAAAAGATGGTTGGGAAGATGGATTGGCCGGTGATAATTACAAAGTGAGTGATCCGATTGCCGAAGTTTTTGATATTGTAAGTTTTAATGAATATCAGGGATGGTACGGCGGATCGCCTGAAACCTGCCGGAATAAACGTTTCACGATAGAATACAATAAACCGGTAATTATTAGTGAGTTTGGCGGTGGTGCAATAGAAGGATTTCATGCCGATAAGGAAACACGCTGGAGTGAAGAATATCAGGAGTATATGTATCAGGAGAATTTGGCCATGTTCGATAAAATTGACGGCGTAGTTGGATTAACACCATGGATTTTGGTCGATTTTATGACACCGCTTCGTCAATTGCCTGATGTGCAGGATGGCTGGAACAGAAAAGGATTGGTTTCGGAGTCGGGAGCCAAGAAAAAAGCTTTCTATATTATGCAGAACTATTACAAAAAGAAAAAAGAGGAGTACAAATAAAAAACGGAGATAAGTTTAGTATCGATAAGGGTACTAATGCCAAATTAACATCAAAACAGGCCTTGTAAAATGTTTCTTTTCAGCTATATCCTCGTTTAAAAAGATGCATCGTGACATGGATGTGCTTTACTTTTTTGCCTTGATACAGCTAAAATTAATTCATTTTAATTAAAGTCTGTTTTGAAATGAAATTGGTATAATCACAATAAGGAGCGTTGATTTTTTTTTCAGCGCTCTTTTTTTTGCTGTAATGTCTCGTCCTAAAATAGCCTTACACAAAAAGTAATGTCATGGGAAAAAGTTAATGTAAAATTGATCAGAATTTAATCTTGTTTTTTGAATTGTGAGGCATATATTCTATAGGTTTATAGCTGAATCTACTTCTAACATTTTTCATCATTCAATACAATTCCATGAATTTTAAATTTTTTACGGCTGCAATTCTTATCGTACTGTTTATTGGTTGCAAAAATTCTGTAAAAACAGTAAAAATATTACAAGTACCGGGGAAAGATCAATTTTGTAAGATCGACAAAAAAGGAGTGTCTGTGCTTCCAAGTGGTCGTTATGTGACTCCTGCAGGTGAAGTTATCCCCATCACCAACGATCCGTATGGAATGGCAATCTCGCCTGATGGAAAAAAAGCAGTAACACTGCACAATGGTGTAATTACTATTATCGATTTAACGCAGGTAACGGCACAGCGAATACCTGATTATGAAGGAAAAATACCTACTCCTTTATCCAAAGGTTCATTTTTAGGAGTTGCTTTTTCCCTCGATTCAAAATATGTTTATTTAAGCGGAGGAGACAAAGGCGATGTCGTTATTTATGATGTTGAGAAACTGAAAAAGACAGATGATATTTCATTGAATGGGAAAGTGAATGGCACAGATTATCAGGATAGTTTTACATCCGATTTGATGATGAATCCTGATAAAAACGAATTGCTGGTATTGGACAGGGCTAATTTCAGAATGGTTCGTGTCGATTTGGCCACTAAAAAGGTAACTGCTTCGGTTAAGGTTGGACGACAACCTTTCGGCATTGCTTTAAGTCCCGACAAAAAACAAGCTTTGGTTGCCAATGTGGGGATGTATTCTTACCCTCTTATTACAGGAGCAACACCCGAAAACATTCAAAACCTTTTGATTTCGCATCATCCTTACGGAAATAATACACCCGAATCGGTTCATGGAACATTGGTAGAAGGCAAACAGATTCCAGGTTTGGGCAGTCCGAATCATCCCGATGCCATGAGTGTGTTTACGATTGACCTTGATAACAATAAGGTAATCAGTAAATTCAAAACCGGATATTTAATTGGGGAAACAGTAGAAGATGCCGAAGTTGTTGGTGGTGCAAGTCCGAACTCAATTGCTGTGGGAAAACAATTTGCCTATGTAACCAATGCCACCAACGATAACATTACAATAATAGATCATACAAGCCAAAAGATAGTCGGACATATTCCTATTCAAGTGGATGAACGTATTGATAAACTTAGAGGTTTGCTGCCCTTTGGAATTACAATGACCAAAGATGAAAAGACCCTGTATGTTGCCCTTTTGGGATTTAATGCCGTTGCAGTAATCGATGTGCAAGACAGAACAACCAAAGGTTTGATTCCTTCAGGCTGGGGACCAACCAGAGTGGAATTATCGAATGACGAAAAAAATATTTACATCATTACCTGCCGGGGTTGGGGAGCAGGTCCCAATGGCGGGGTTGGTTTTGTAGCGCCTGTTCAGGGCAGTTCGGTGAGTGAAATTCAGTTGGGGAGTTTTCAAAAAGTGCAGGTGCCCGGCGCTGATGAACTGGCCCGCTATACCAAACAATCGATCGATAATACATTTATTGAAACAACGATTGAAGAGGATGAAAAAAATCCTCTGCCAGAATTGCCCGGATTGCGCCAAAGCCCGATTAAACATGTGGTGTATATCACCAAGGAAAACAGAACCTACGATGAGATTTTCGGGCAGTTGAACGATGCTGCCGGCGACAGTACATTGGCACGGTATGGTACTAACAACACCTACACATTGCCCGACTCTCTTCAAAATCAGTTTCCCAATCTGCGTATTTCACCCAATCATATAAAAGCGGCCAAACAATTTTCTTTTTCAGACAATTACTATTGCGACAGTGATGCATCCGTACATGGTCATCATTGGTTGGTGGGGGTAATTCCCAATGAATGGGTTGAATCCAATGCCAGTACAGACAAAACAGCGATGCCTTTTTCGAAAGCCGAAGGACGGCGCTTTCCCAAAACAATCGGAAGTGTGGATCCGGAAGATTATGCTGAAACAGGCGGACTTTGGGAGGCCTTGGAACGACAGCAGATAGAATTCTACAATTTCGGACAGGCCAACGAAAGCGGGCACGAACGCGAGGCATGGTACGACACCAATACGGGTGCTGCTCATGGCGTAATGATTCCCATGCAAAATGCCTTGTTCACAAGAACCAGCCATAATTATGCCGGTTACAACACGTCCATTCCCGATCAATACCGAATGGATCAGTTTGAATTGGAATTCACGAAGAAATGGATAGACAGCAACGACGAAATGCCTCCTTTCATCACTATGATGATTCCCAATGATCATGGTGCAGGTCCCAATGCCGAACAAGGATATCCGTACCGCCAGTCGTATATGGCCGACAATGATTTGGCTGTTGGACGTGTACTGCACTTTTTATCGCGGACAAAATACTGGAAAGATATGCTCGTAATTATCACTGAAGATGATCCTCAGGGAGGAGTCGATCATATTGATGCTCACCGTTCTGTTTTGATGATGGCAGGTCCGTATGTAAAGCATGGATATGTTTCGCATACTCATGCCAATTTCGGAGCCATATTGAAAACCATATACAATATTTTAAATGTACCCTATGTGAATCATTTCGACCTAACGGGTTCGTTATTACAGGATTTTTTTACGGATAACCCCGATTTTACGCCCTATACATTGGAACTTCACGATAACCGGATTTATGATGCCGAACTGTCGATGAAGAAATACCATAAAACCATCGACTGGAGAAAGATTGAACAAGGATCCGAAATGGATAATGTAGAAGATGCCCGCGAAGATTTTGCAAAAAATAATACCGAGGAATAGAATGCATTGCCAATTTAAAATCAATTAAATTTCAAATGATAAGTTTTGATGTTAATTTGATATTTGCTTATTTTCACAAGCGAAACAAACCTTTAAGCATCATTTTTATGAACAAACGAATTCTCCTGATACAAGCATTGCTTATTTCACTCTTGCTTTTTTCATGCAAAAAGCCAACACCTAAAGATTTAGCAAAAGAAAATTTAATTCCTCAGCCTGACAGTCTTGTTGCAACGGGCAGCTCTTTCGACTGGACTGCAAAAACAAAAATTTATGTGCAGGAAAAGCAGGAGGGCAGTCAACAAGTGGCAAATTATTTGGCAAAGCTGATTGCTCCGTCAACGGGATTTACTCCTGAAGTGAAACGAGTAACAAATCCGGCCGATAAAAAAGGAATTGCTCTGATTCTGTCGGATGATACTATTTTGGGTGATGAAGCGTACACATTAAAGATTACTGAAAAAAGAGTTGTTCTGGAAGCGAATCAGCCAGCCGGATTGTTTCGGGGAGTGCAAACCATCAGACAACTGCTGCCGGCAAAAATAGAATTGGATAGCGTACAAAAGGGTCCTTGGGAACTGGCCAGCGGTATTATTAAGGATGCACCAAATTACCAGTATCGTGGAGCAATGCTGGATGTGGCACGTCACTTTTTTGGAGTGGAAGATGTAAAGCGGTTTATTGATTTGATTGCGGCATACAAAATGAATGTGCTTCACCTGCACCTTACAGATGATCAGGGTTGGAGAATCGAAATCAAGTCGTGGCCCAATTTAACAACTCATGGCGGAAGCACACAGGTAGGCGGCGAAAAAGGTGGGTTTTATACTCAGAATCAGTACAGCGAAATTGTAAACTATGCGCAGGAAAGATTCATAACTGTTATCCCCGAGATTGATATGCCCGGGCACACCAATGCTGCTTTGGCTTCCTACGCCTGTTTAAATGCCAATAACAAAGTTACCGAATTGTACACCGGCACTAATGTTGGTTTTAGTACGTTGGACACCGATAAGGAGATTACCTATAAATTTATTGATGATGTGATTGGCGAATTAGCAGCCCTTACACCGGGTGAATACATCCACATTGGCGGCGACGAGTCGAATGCAACCAAAAAGAAAGATTACATCAGTTTTGTGAATAGGGTGCAGAAAATTGTAAGCAGTCACAAGAAAAAAATGATTGGATGGGCCGATGTGGCAGCGGCCGAATTGGAAGAAAACTCTCTGGCTCAATTTTGGCAAACCAAGCCTGACAATGCAATAAAGGCCGTAAATCAAAATGTAAAAATCATTATGTCGCCGGCCAACCGTGCCTACCTCGACATGCAATACGATTCCATTTGTCCCTTGGGCTTGCATTGGGCGGGTTATGTGAATGTGAAAAAGGCTTACCAGTGGAGTATTGAAAACTTTGCGGAAGGCATCAGTAAAGAAAATATTGTGGGAATTGAAGCACCATTATGGGGAGAAACGATTGAAACAATGGATGACATTGAATACCTTGTTTTCCCACGATTGCCGGGCTACGCCGAATTAGGATGGTCGAAGAACACCAACAAAAGCTGGGACGGGTATAGAATTCGTTTGGGAAAACAGAAAGAACGTTTTAAGTACATGAACATCAACTATTACCAATCGCCTTTAATTCCATGGGCTGATCGAGAAAACGAAAAAATAATACAAGAGAAGGAAACGAAATAATTAGTAGTGTTTCTGTAAAATTGGAAACTTTGCTTAAAGTATTTCGTAGAACCATTCACCGCTAACATTTTAAATAACAATAAGATGTATACAAACTTATCTGAAATACAAAAACAATATTTTTATAATTTGTGTGGTGAAACACATCAATCATCAGAAACAAAAGGGCGTTTTAAAACAAGCAAGCCGTATAACAATGAGTATTATAAATTCTCTCCCTGGGGATTTGAATATTTTTTTGATGTAGAAAAAGGTTATCTGATATGTATATTGTCTCATCATATGACCGACAACCGAATTTATGGCTGGGATTACAGGGGAAATGAAATATCAGATTATATTATTTCTGAATATTTTAAAGGTAAGAAAGTAGCTTAAGAATTAAATATCTGCATAAAGCAGATGTAGCAAAACTAGATGTAAAGTTTACCCGACTCTTTTAAAGAGCCGGGTTTTTTATTTATGCGAATACATGTTTTTTATGTTGCTTGAAAAGTAGTTGTAAGTTTTGCGGTATAAATGTTTTGTTCGCTAGTTTGAGTTTCGTAGATTCGGGAATTGAAAATGAGAAAAGTATTTTTATTGTGCCGTGAGAGTGGGGTGAAAAGAGATTTTTGAATTACATAAATTATTTAAACATACCTATTTAGGAAACATGATTCTAAAAATTAAATTGATTGTCTGTAGTACTTTTATTCTTTTATTGTTTCTTACAACTTCATGTGATAAAGCACCTGAACTGATTAAAGTTGAAAATATTGAAACTTACAGGTATCCTGATGATAGCAATGAAATAGAAAATCTAACAGAACATAAAAAGAGTAATAAAATAAAGACAATATGTATTTTTAGATTTAGTACTGGTTACCAAAAAATGTTGTTCGAACAAAAGATTAAATTTAATAAGAATGGAAAACCAATTTTAAGTGCCCACCTTGATTTAGATTCATCCGATTCAAGTTTCGTTTATTATTTTTACGATGATCAAAATAATCGGTTTTTAGATGTATCTATTGGAAGCAATAAATATGATACGATCTACACTTTCCGAAAATTTGATACCTACAGTCATGTTCAGGATGAAATTAATTACAATATTAAAAGAAAAGAGCTAGGTTACTATAAGAATAGAAGGATTACTCCAGTTACTGATTTAGAAATACAAATCGAAGAGACAGAGTACGGAAATGATTTTACTTACGGAAAAGTCACTCCTAGTTATCAATATCGCACTAAACTTAAGATTATTGATGATTTAGATGTAAGCTCTTATACGAATAGGTGGGTATGTCAAGATTCTACGTATAGTTCTTCTTATACAGATTCGTATCGATTTTCTGGTTCAAAATTAAACCGTAAAGAAGTTAAATATGCACTTAAATATAATGATCAAGGAGACTGGATCGAAAAAAAAGGAGATTCATATTTAATCGAAAGAGAAATAGATTATTATAGAGAAGAACCGGATGATCGTAAACAGCAATTTACTTATAGCAATATCATTATTAAGAAACTAGATTCATTGATGATTACGATACCTAAAGAGGCATGGAAAAATCATAAAGAAAAACATGATGCAATTTCTGAAAGAAGAAATATAATTAAAGAAAGTAGATACGGTAAAAAAATTGAATTGATAGAATCAGATTCTCTTGCAAAATTTACGCCGGTACTATGGCATGTCGTTAGCCAAGATTCTGGATTTTGCGCAGGTTGCGACAGTTTATGTTTTGTGGTAGCTTACAACACTCCATTAAAAAAGGAGGACTCTAATTTGCGTTGTCTGGCTCTATATAAAAAGTTTAATTCTAAATACATATTGCAAAAACAATCTTTTGGTGCAATTGAATCATTTAATGATTACGATGATGATTGGGCTTTTGATGGATACAATGAAACGGATTTTTATGTGTCAATTCAGGGAGGGGCAATTATAATAGATTATAGTTATATGAGAGGTGAAGCATCATATACCTACGCTTTTCAAGATGGAAATTGGGTCTTATTAAACTATTCATCAAATCATAGAACTTGCTGTGAAGTGGAAAGCTATTCATATGATTATGCAACAAAACAATATTCATTTTCAGTTTTCAGTACAAGTGAAGAAACAGGGAAAGACACGTCTTATACAGTACTTCAAGATAGGCCGATAATATTGATGGATAGTATGAACGTAAGTGAGTATGATTATAATGAAACAGGCTTATTAGTTAAGTAACAAAAACGTCAATTGAAAAATAAATTATTTGATAGAACAAAAGGAAAAACATACTAAGAAACAGTAAAACAAAACAAATAACGAAATGAATGATTTTTTGATAGCAATAGGTATTGGTCTTACAGCCGGTTTGATCGACATTATTCCAATGACAATTCAGAAACTTGATAAGCGGGATACTATCTCAGCTTTTGTACACTATTTCGCACTCGGATTAATTATTCCATTTGTGAATTGGGGATTGGCTCCGTGGATGACAGGAATGATTATCGCTTTACTGACCGCCATACCGGTTATGATTGTTGTTTATCCCAAAGACAAAAAAGCAATTGTCCCAATGATATTGTTTTCGTTGCTATTGGGTGCGGGAATTGGAATTGCCGGTGCAAAATTTATCGGATAGAAAATGGGGGGATTGATTAAAAAACAGTAAAAAGACCATGCAGCAATTAATTCCGGAATTATCAAAGAATATCCCAAAAAACAAATATTTTTAACAGACTATAAATTTATTTTAATGACCTGTATTTATCGACTATTAATTTTCAGTTTAGTACTGATTCCGAACCTTACCAAAGCACAATCAAATATCGAACTTTTTAACCAAAAGGATTTATCGGGATGGTATGCCTATGAACCTGAATCGGGAAAACATGAGAATGCTTTAGAGCTCTTTGCTGTCGATCAGCAGATGATTCGTTTGTATGGTAACAAGGCAGGCTACCTAATGTCTGAGCAATCATTTGATAATTTTCAATTATGCGCAGAATTCCGGTGGAATACCGATTCAACATTCGTAAGAAAAAGCAACAAAAAAAACAGCGGAATTACTTATTTGGTTCCAAAAGAAAGCCGCGATACCTTGTGGCCTAAGGGAGTGCAGTTTCAGGTAAAAGAAGGTGCGACAGGAGATTTTATTTTTCTTCAGAATGTTACACTTCGAATTAATGGAGTGCAAACAGAACCTGGACGAAGTGTGGTTGCCAAACGTTTTACAGATGCAAGCAATGCAATTGGAGAATGGAATACTGCAGTTATTACAGTAGTAAATGGTAAAATTAAACAGGAGCTGAATGGTAAACTGGTAAACGAGGGAGTCGAATCTTCGGTTTCGAAAGGTCGTATTTTATTGCAATATGAAGGTTATCCGATTGATTTTCGTAAGGTGCAGATTAAGAAATTATAATGGCTTCAATTAGGCCTATTTGTACCGGTAGATTGTTTTGATATGGTGATGAGTAAAAAAATATTCAGGAAGTATAATTAAATTAGAATGACATGCATTATTTGAAATGTAACAATTGCGGACACTTAAACGAGCTTAAATCGGAATACATGACTTTTTGTACAAAGTGCAGCAAAAAGCTCGAAAACAATTATTCCGATTGGAAAATTCGTAATTCAGATCAATCATTTGATGAATACAAACAAGCCGTATGCACTACCGAAGCCATTGAATCGTTGAAGGAAATACCAAAGGCGAAACAGCGGAAAGGGCTTAAATATTGGATTGCTTTTGCTGTGGCATTTGCAATTTTTTATGCCATTGGACAAATTGGAGGTGAAAGTTTAGCCGGATTATTTCGGAAAACAACATTCGATAAAGTATTAATGGAAATGGCAGGTGAACTTAATAAATCGTGCCCGATTATGGTCGATAATGCCACCAGGCTTGACAATGCAGTTGCATTGCCCGACAATGTTTTTCAATACAATTACACTCTTATTGGTATGAATAAGGATTCAGTAAATATTGAAGAACTAAAATCTTATTTGGAGCCGACCATAATTAATTCCGTAAAAACGAATCCCGACATGCAGGGTATGAGAGATAATAAAGTGAAAGTGAATTATTACTATAAGGACAAGTCGGGTGTTTATTTATTTACCATCTCGGTGAAACCGGAACAATACGAATAATAATAAATGCGGGTTTAAATTCAGCAGTTTTTTAATTTGAATAGCTATAAATAAAAGGTTTACTTTTTACGACAATAGCTTGTCGGATGAGGCAGATTGGAGTGCATGCTGTATTGAAATCGCATAAGAAGTAATTGTTGCACAATCATATTTAAAATCAAACAATGAAAGTCGTTTCCACAAATATTGGTAAAAGTGTAGAAATCAATTATCACGGACAAATTGAAAAAACCGGCATTTATAAATATGCAGTTGATCAGGCAATTTTTCTTGGTAAAGAAGATGTTGTTAAGGATGCGGTAATTGACAGAAGGTATCATGGAGGTGCAGATAAAGCCTGTTACTGGTATTCTGAAAAACATTACGCTTTTTGGAAAGATAAATTCCCAAATTTGGATTGGAATTATGGAATGTTTGGCGAAAATTTAACCATTTCTGATTTGGATGAAGGAGACATTAAAATTGGTGATGTTTTTCAAATAGGAAATGCCAGAGTTCAGGTTACCCAGCCCCGGCAACCATGCTACAAACTAAATTATAGGTTTGATTGCAACAGTATGGTTCACCAGTTTATTGATGCTGGTTTTCCAGGCATATATATTCGTGTGATTGAGGAAGGAGAAGTAAGGAAAGGGGATGAGTTAATTTTGCTGGAAAGGCGAGAGGAAAGCTTATCGATAAGAGAAGTGTACAATTTGTTGTACGAATCTTCCAAAGATCAGTTAAAATTGGAGAAGGCATTATCTGATCCGGCACTGGCCGCAAGCTGTAAAAGGGATTTGAATAAATAAGAAAGGACAGCGGTGGCTGTCCTTTTGTATGTTAACTTCCTAATATTATTTTTCGAATTAAGGCTTCATGATCGGTAGTGCTTACATCCATATTAAATCCTATTTTATAAATCAAGCCATTGTACCAGGTGTAATACTGCGACGAGCCCGTTGATTCCTTGTCCATAAGCTTATCGTCGGCAATATATTTGTAATAGTCAAACATTCTGGGCCATCTTCCCGATGCAGGTTTGTAATACAAAGGATGAGTTCCTTCCAGAACTATTTTTTCATAACCCTTTATATTTTCTTCCATTGCTAATGTGGCTTGTTCATCTGCAAAGGGATCTTCAGGATATTGAGTAATAGAGATGATAAAGAAATCTTTAAAATTGGTTTGGTAGCCCGAAACATTCTCCAAATAAGAAAATTGAACCTGAAATACCAATTTATTGAAGGCATTCCATGAAGTCACAATATTTGCATCTTGCTGAGCAACAGCAAATGGCAAATCACTTTGCGATATCAGGTTAATTTTATCTCTCATAACTGAAGGAATACTTGATATAGCTTCCGAAAAACTCACCGGAGCATAATAGTCCACTTTTTCGCGGAATTCTAATAATTCAAAATCATAGTTGTAGGTGTGTTGTCTTCCATCAACTTCATTTAAATTTTCCAGTAGTGCTTGGTTTTCATCAATATAACCGGAATATTTGTTGTCTTTTGCGCATGAAAAACTTCCAATAATAAAAAATATAATGAAAAAATAATGACGTCTCATAGTGGTGTAATTAGGTAAATCAATAGTAACAGTACAAACATACGTAAAAAAAGATTTTATGTTTTGTCTTGTTTAAAATTAAATAATCATATTAAGATTTTTTCCATCCTAAATACAAGAATTAAAAGTTGTGCTTATTCTTCATTTGCCAGTTCCCAGGCGGTTAAAAATACCAATTGGGATACTCTGTTTATGGCTTGGAAATCAATTTTTTCAGCAGTGTCGCTTGCTTTGTGGTAGTCGGTATGTAAGCCATTAAAATAAAAAACAGCAGGAATGCCATGCTTCACAAAGGATGCCTGATCCGAAGCCTGATACAGAAAATTATCAGGCATATCGTATTTGTAATCAAGGCGTAATTTTGTACTGATCTGATTTATGCTATCGGATATGACTTTCAATTTAGGTTTGAGATGATTGGTTCCCAAAAGGTAAACATAATCTGTGGTGTCATTAAATTCATCGTGTCGGCCCAGCATATCCAAATTTAAATTTCCAACAATATCTGATAAGGGAAACGGCGGGTTGTCTACAAAATATTTCGATCCGCACAAACCTTTTTCTTCTCCTGTAAATGCAGCAAAAAGGATGCTGCGTTTTGTTTTATGCCCCTCATCGCTGGCTTCCTGAAATTTTCGTGCAATTTCTATGATTGCGGCAGTTCCTGAAGCATTATCATTCGCTCCATTGAATATTTCACCATCATTTTTTCCAACATGATCGTAATGAGCAGAAATAACTAAAACTTCTTCTTTTTTATTGGTCCCAGGCAAAAAGGCGAACACATTTTCAGTGCTTAATTCCTTGTATTTTAGATCAAAGTTAAAAGTGAATTTACAGATTCTCTGTTCTGTTTTTTTCATCTTTTTTGTCTCTAAAATCTGTTTTAATCTTTTGGGTTTGATTTGAAGAAGTTCGCAGGCAACCGGATTCGAGATTGCCCCCTGATAGGTGTGCATTCTGTTTTTATATTTGGTAAAGGATGTGGCAGAGCTGATGGAATCAAAAGGATTGAAATCGTTATTATTCTCAGGTTTTAAATTCATTCCTCTGGGCGAGATTGTTCTTTTTTTTGCAAGTAGTTCCATGTATTGCCTGCTCTTATTGGGATTGCAAAACAGCACCAATTTGGCTTTCGAAGCAGTTACAATATCATTCGATTTTATGGCCGCAGCATACAGGTTAGTGCTCAGAAAGAGAACAGCCTTGTCAGAATAATCTTTGTTTATATAACTCGTGTCAGGAGCAGTTCCCAAAAAAACAAGATCCATATTATTGTTCGAATAATTAGTGAATCCTGATATCAGAATGTCTTCGTAATTTTTAAATACCTTATCTATGGTCTGAATTTCAGCATCAGCTTGCTCCTTTTTGTAGATCGCGAAATTCTGAAAATATCCCGAACGGTCTTTGTTTCCTTTAGGATTGTTTACTCCTGCATTAATGAATTGCTGGCAGATGTATTGGGCGGCAAGCTTTTGTCCTTTACTTCCAGTGTCTCGTCCTTCCATACTATCAGAGGATAGTGTTACAATATCGTTTTGTATTTTATTGGTCGATAGTGATTTTGAATAGTACAAGGCGATACTGTCTTGTGCACTTAAATGAAACAAATTACTTACTGATATGAAAAGGATAATGATGATTGATCGCATGGGAAATACTTTAATAATGAAATATGGAAATTAAATTACTAAAATTTGTTTTCCGATTCGCATCTGGCTTTTATTTATTTACTGTTTAAGCAAGGGATTACAAGGTATTTTATTTCTCATTTTTAGCTCTAATGTCGTAACTTTAACTAAATAAGGAATTTGAATCATGAAAATCTTCAGCCTTGTTATACTATTGATTGTTTCACTAGGAAGATATAGTGAAGTTGCTAATCGGCAAAAGATGGAATTTGAGAAACTTCGGGTAAACATGGTCATCGAGCAGATAATTAAAAGAGGTGTGAATGACGCTCTTGTTATCAGTGCGATGGAAAAAGTGGAAAGGCATTTATTTGTTCCGGCAAGCTTAAAGCGTTTCGCGTATCAGGATCGTCCTTTGCCTATCGGGGAAGGACAAACCATTTCACAACCTTATATTGTTGCGTATATGACTCAACTGCTCGAATTGAGTTCGAAAAGCCGGGTTTTGGAAATTGGTACAGGTTCCGGGTATCAGGCAGCTATATTGGGAGAGATATGTGCTGAAGTTTATTCCATAGAAATTGTTGAATCCCTGCAGAAAAGAGCTTCTTTTGTTCTGGATTCTTTAAAATATGAAAATGTAAAGACTTTTTATGGAGATGGTTATCAGGGGTTGGCTGATAAAGCTCCATTCGATGGAATTATTGTGACTTGTTCACCTACAGCAGTTCCTGAAGCTTTAATTGCTCAACTGGCAGAAGGAGGCCGATTGGTAATTCCTGTGGGTAAGAAGAATGTGAAGAAGTTGGTTCTTCTAAAAAAAGAAAATGGGAAAATAAGCAAACAGATTGATTTACCTGTTCGATTTGTTCCCATGGTTGATGAAAAAGGGAAATTTTATTAAGTTTATTTCTTCTTTTTATAAACCCCTTCAAATTGAATACTCCAAATTTTACCTTCGTCAATTGTTGATTCCCAAATCTGCTTTACATCGCCGTTTGGCAATAATATCCAGCTAATTCGATGAAGAGATTGATCTTCTCCCATATTGGAGTCGGTACCGCTTAACAATACCATTTTTCCATTTTCAAAATTTCCTTTTAATAATAGATTGTTTCCATTTTTATCAATCCAAATTTGCTGCCATTTATCAATCTTATCATTGTAAAAACTATAGCTCGTACCCGTAAAACTTTCTTTTTCCGACACCCAGTTTTCCTGAAGCAAGTTACCGTTTTGCAGCAAACTAATGGTGTTGTGACCTACAAGTTCGTCATTGGTGAACACATCCCATTCTCCCACCCAAAAATCGAATAAACGATGCGGAGAAATAGTATTTTCTGTATTTGTATTTTGCGAAAAGGAGGTTAAATGCGAAAGAATAAAAATGAGAAAAAACAAGCGTTTCATGAGGCAATTTTTGAAAGTGAAACAAATAATAAAGTCAAAAATTCATTTGGAGTTTATTCTTCAAGATAAGTTAAACATCGTTCCAGTCTGCTTTTTAGTTCCCGTGCAAAAGGTTGTAATGCTTCATTTTCAATTACGTTAAAAGCCGCTGTTGGATCCATAATTGAAATATCTACATGACCATTATCTTGTTCAATAACAGTTACATTACAAGGCATCATTATGCCGATTTGATCTTCTACCTGAAAAGCTTTGTAGGCAAAAGATGGGTTGCAGGCACCTAGAATCCTGTATTTTTTAAAATTGACATCCAGTTTTTCTTTTAAAGTAGCTTTCACATCAATATCAGTTAATATGCCGAATCCTTCGGTTTGAAGAGCTCTGGTCACACGGTCAATGGCATCGTCAAATTTAAAATGCGTACTTAAACGGATAAAATAGCTCATCGTTTTATTTTTTTAGGTATAAATTAGTAGCACTATATTATTTTTAGGCAACAATCAAGATATGAAAAAATGCGTGAACTGTAAAAAATAAAAACGATAACTAGATATTCTGGTCGTATTTTGTTTTGTTGTATTTTCTTCTTGGCGAGAGTTCACAGGCTTTAATTAAAAACCAAATTAAGAGTGTGAAGGCGAGAATTCTTAAATATCCCAATACTGGTTCGTACTCTAAACCTAATGGACCCGGAACATAACGGGTAAGCATAATTATACTTAGAGGAATGAAAATAATCATCAATATAATAAGAAGTATTGCTGCTTCTTTATGAACTCTTCTGATCAAAAGACCAACACCACAAATAATCAGAACAAATCCTAAAATATTAATTATTTCGTAAGTTGAGTTGGAAATAGCAGCGAATATATGCTCAAAAATATTTGGAACAATTATGTGCATTCCACCAACAGTAATGAAGCCGATTCCATAAGCAAAACGCAAACGATCATTTTTAGAAAATTTCATGAGGTATTTGCTGAAGCGTGAGGTGACCCACACCAAAACATATGAAATGAATATAACAAGTAAAAAAAGCATCGGCTGAGTATTTATAATTACATGGTTTTCAGTTAATATACGAATTTGATATTTTGTCTGCAAATGCCTGATTTTAAAACTTTATCGTGTTAAAGGTAAAAGACCACATTTGTGAAATGCAGTCTTTTATAGTTATTTTATAATTATTCGTTTTATTATTAATTTTTCACTTTACTTGTAATTATTACAACACCATTTTTAGCTTCTTCACCGTATTTTTCAATGGCATGCTCACCTTTCAGCACATCAATGCTTTCAATATCATTAGGATTTATTTCCTCAGCTTTTTTTGCTGATCTTATTTTTCCATCAACAATAAAAAGTGGTGGGTTTTTTATTGAACCTAACTTCATTTTTACAGTTTGCTTGTTATTCGCTTTGCTGGTGATTTCAATAACACCATTTTTCCCTTTTTTTCCGTATTTTTCTATTGCTGTTTCCCCTTTTAGTACATTAATACTTTCAATATCGTCAGGCTTAATTTTTTCTGATTCTTTTTTGGAAAGTTTTTTTCCATCAACTATATATATGGCATTATCAATTTTGATAGGATCTTTAAATTTTAAACCTTTGGAATTGATTTCAATAGCCCCGTTTATAGCACTTTCTCCATATTTTTTTACAGCTTCTTTGTCTTTTAATATGTTAATACTTTTAATGTCATCGGGATGAACTCTTTTGGTTGCTTTTAAAGAAATTTTGTTCCCATCAAGAATGAATAAAGGAGGATTGATTGTATCTCCCAAATTAAGCTTAACAGCAGAAGTATTTTTTTGATTATTTGATTTACTGGTAATCAGAATTACTCCGTTTTCGGCTTTTTTACCATACAATTTAATTGCCGAAGCATCTTTTAGAACACTTATGGAAGCAATTTCGTTTGGTGAAATTTGATCCATTTGAGTGCGAGTTATTTTTTCACCATCTAAAATTATAATCGGTTGTTTACTAGGGTCTTTTGGTGTAATTGAATTAAATAAAGTTCCTTTTTGAGTGGGTATTCTATAACCTGTTTTAACATTACCTAAAGGGGTTGGCAACCCTTGATGAAAACCTCTTACAATTATTTTAGGTTCGTCAAAGCTACGAGTAGTTGTTGGATTCTTTTTTATAGATTCTTCCAATTCTTTGCGATATTCATCAGAATTGACTCTCTTAATATCTTCCTGAATTCTTGTCTTGCTTTCTTTAATTTGCTGATTTATTTTTTCTTGATACTCAGGAGATTCAATTTTTTTCAATTCTTGTTCAATGTTCTCACGTTGTTTTTTTAGTCTGTTTTCAAATTCTCCTGATTCGAATTCCGCTTTATGTTGTTCCAGAGATTCTTTAGCGTCTTTAAGCTGTTTTTTTAGTTGATCTTGAAACTCCTTTGAATTCATTCGTTCAACTGTTTCTTTAAGCTCTGATTTAAGTTGTTCTTTTTCCTTTTTATTTAGTTCTGAGTTTTCTTCAATTTCTTTCAAGCGATTTTCAAGTTCCTTTTTTTGTAATTCTTGTTCCCTGACGAAATTTCCATCGGATAATTCTTTTAATTGCCTGTCGATTTCAATTCGCTGTTGTTTCATTTCATTTTGGAATTCAACGGTATTAAAATCAAGATCTTTTAATCCTTCCTGAAGCTCTTTGCGCATTTGGTCAACATCAAGGTCAACTTTCATGTTCTTCATTTCTCTTTCTGCCGACTTCATTGCTTCCAACTGCTCTTTTATGATCTTGTCAGCCTTCATTTTCACCCATTTGTCTGATTTTACAGAATCTTTTGGGAAACTAAATTCAGGAGTATCAAAAGAATTAAAAGGCATATCTACAGCTGGAGGTAGTGGGGGCATAGTTGGCATCGCAGGCATAACAGGCATCGCAGGTATTTCCGATAGTTCCATTTCTTCTACTTCAGTAACTTCTTCAAGTTCAGTCTCGCTAGCAATAACTTTCGTTTGGTTCTTGTCTTCTTTTTTCTTCTTTTTTTGATCTGATTTCGCTTTACTTTGATCAAGCGGAAGTTCTTCATTCTGAATGGACTTCTCAGATTGATTCGCAGTTTTGTCAAGAATGTTTATTTTCGAAAAAAAGGCTTTTTGAGAATCTGTATTCTCTGAAATCGCAAAATTCGAAATTAAGAACAAGCCGGCAAATAGGAGCGTAAATACGCCGCTAAGCATAAATCGTTCTCTTCTGGGATTGGTTGAGGCTTTAGGTCTAAGAATACGTTTAATCCGATTCAATACTTTTCCCTTTTTACCGGAAAAACCCAAAACCAATTCATACTGTTTTTTTCTGATTGCTTCCATATTATTTAATGCTTTAATAAGAGTTAAGGATTCACCACAAACCTTAACCGCCAGATCGTCACAAATGTGCTCTCTTTCGGCATTTACCACAGAAGATAGCCACCAAACTACAGGATGATAAAAGAATATCAATTCAATAATTCCTTGAATGAATTGCAGCAGATAATCGTGTCTGCGAATATGTGCCAATTCATGTGCTATAATAATTTCCAATTGATTTTCGGGAATTCCACTTAGCATGGAAACCGGAATTAGAACAATTGGTTTAAAGTATCCAATTACAGAAGGGATTTCGAGCAGACCCGATTCCTTAAATAAAATGTTTTGTTTGAGATTGTATTTTTTTACTAATTTATCAGCAATCGACTTATAGTTAGATCGCAAAGGATAAGTTAAGTGCTTTTTTAGTTTTAAGGTATGAATGTACTTTAAAATAAGATTAATAGAGAGAAAGAGCATTCCAATCATCCAGATTTGAACCAAATAAGGGAATGAGTTTTCCAATTGAATTTGGATTTGCATCCACAGTTTGGCAAAAAATGATTCTTCATGCGGAATGATGCCTGAAGTTCCCGGTAGAGCTGTAAAATCATGTAAAGTGGTACTGGTATTTGATGGTATGTACCGGCAGAATGTAATTGCTGATGCAGCACAAATTAGTATGAGTCCTAAGCCCGACAAAGCATATCGAATTCTTGCATTGTCTTTTGAGATAAATCGAAATATCAACCAAATAATACCCCCAATTACTGATGCCTGCCATACAGAATGAATTAAAGTCCAGCCAATAGCATGACTCAATTCGTATAAATCGAAATTATTTATCAGTTCCATTTTGATCCGGATTTTCGATGTTATCAATTAATTTTTTTATTTCATTTAATTCCTTCGTTGAGCATTTTTGATTGCCCAAAGCCTGCAGAACCATTCCAGAAGTAGATCCACCAAAAAGAGTGGATATAAACTTATCGATTAACTGATTCTTAGTTTCTTTTTCTTCTACAACAGCCTTGTAAATATGAGTTCTTGAATTCACATCGCGTTCAAGAATCCCTTTCTCAGTCATTATTTGCATTACCTTAAGAGTTGTAGTGTAACCTACATTTCTTTCTGATTTCAATTTGTCATTTACAAACCGGACATTCGATGGCCCATAGGTCCATAGAACTTGTAATATTTCTAATTCTGCTTCGGTTGGCTTAATCTTCTGTGGCATATTATTGTGGTGATTTCCATTATACGATTAATTTCGTAGATAAAGATATACGAAACTTATCGTATTACAAAATTTTAGTACGACATTTTTCGTAGTTCAGCAGTTTGAAACCCGAAACAGCAATGAAAAATGATTATAAATACTTAATCAGAATGCTATATATCTTTACTTACCGCTTTTTTTTTTGTAAATTGAATAGTACCCCGTATTATTCTTAAATATGTAGGGTGGAAGTAAGAACCGAAAATCAAAACCCAATTGGCATTGCCAATTAAAGGTTATAAATACCTTTCTGCAGAGTGTACATTTTTAACCGTTAGATCCAAAGATTATGCCTATTCGTAAATTAAAAGAGTTTTTAGAAGAGCGACATATTAAATATGTAACGATTCGGCATTCATCAGCCTACACCGCCCAGCAAATTGCAGCATCGGCCCATATTCCGGGTAAAATGCTTGCAAAAACAGTAATGATTAAGGTAGATGGAAGGATGTGTATGGCTGTACTGCCTGCATCTTATTTGATTGACTTTGATTTATTAAAACAAATGCTGGGTTGTAAAAAAGTAGAGCTGGCGCATGAGCAAGATTTTAAAAATATATTTCCACAATGTGAAGTGGGAGCTATGCCGCCATTTGGTAATTTATACAATTTGGAGGTTTATGTGGCTGAAAGTTTAGTTGAAGACGATGATATCGTGTTTAATGCAGGAACTCATACAGAGCTTCTTATGCTTTCATATGAAGATTTTCATAATTTAGTTGAACCTATTACCTTAAAGTTTACACATAAGAGTTATGCGTAATTAAGTAAAATGAAACGCCCATGAGTAAATTATCATCAGTATACAAACAAGCATGATTAGTTACAAATGGTAAGTTCCATCTGATCGTAACAATAAAATTAAAAACAGATGAAACAAATAATTGATTCTTTTTCTGTTCTTACTTCATTTTTAATTTAAGATAGTTTTCTTGTATTCCTTCACACAACCACATAGCTAAGGCTTGTCGGTTTTCTGCTTTTATAAATCGCATTTGATCGTTGTAATTATTGATATTGCCTAATTCAATAAATACCGAAGGCGGAGTTGTTGTTTGCAGCATGTATAATCTTCTTGTACCAACGGTTCCTTCATACCCCCGGTTAGGTTGAAATTCGTCATACTTATCTTTCATTTTTTGCTGTAAAGTAAGGGCTAAATCTTTTCCTTTGCTGCTTACTGCATGATGATAAAAATACACATCAGTGCTGTTTCCTTTACTTCTGGAGTCAAGATGGAGGATAATTAATCGTTGGTAAGCCGATTTACTTTCATTTCGCGCTAATAAATTGATGGCTGCGGCTCTTTGTTTTAATCGTGGTGTATGTTTTCTGGGTATTGTTTGTGATGGATAGCAACGTTCATCTTTATCGGGTTTTAGGTAAGCTGCATCTCTAATACCATCATTCGGATCCTGAATGATGAAATGCACTTTGGCTCCATGCGACAGAAGCTCTTCACCCATTCTTAGTACAATATCATATGCATATTCGTCTTCTGTAATTTTGTGGCCCGAAATTGAGCCTACTGCGCCCGGATCAGGACCTCCATGTCCGGCCACTAAATAAAGAACAGCTCCACTCAATGAATTATCAACCTGTTTTACATTCTGATGATCTTCGCCTAATAGGGAAGCTAAATGTGTTGAATAAAGAAGCGGTAGTTTATATTTTTTACCGGCAATTAAATCACCATTTTTGGTAAATCGTCCTTGATTCAAATCCTTAAATTTTTCTAAATCGTTAATAGGAGATATGTAGTTTCGTAGCAGAAAAGAGTTAAAGCCTTCACCATTTTTCGCGGTACTCCATTCGTCGTTTTCCTGAGCGAATGAAGAAGCAATACTTAAAAGAAAAACAGTAAAAAGGATAAGGATATAACGAATCATTTTTAGAGGTATTTTTGTGAAAAAATAAAAATACGTGTTTTTTCAGTAAATATGGCTGTTAAAATAGTTATTTGTCATTGATCAGAGCTGAATGGACTTGTTATTTACTGAATAGTAATTATTTTTGAATCAATAGCATAAGAAGTGAAAATTCCATAGCCACAACTAACATTGGAATGAAGATTTACCTTCTTGTAAAAAGGTGAGTCATCACGATTGTAATAAGCAGTTAATGATCGTTCATACTTGAAGTAATCGGATGTAATGTGGTACAATTCCAATTTATATTCCTGATTTACTTCCGAATCATTAAATAATTCATTGAAAGTGTATATTGAAATGCTGTTGGTTTCTCCGTCAATATTTCCATCTGAGAATGTGTGGCTTCCACGAAGCATATTTTGCTGTATTCCTATTGATTTCTCGGATAGATTGCCATTGAAAATAATGTTATCGCTATAAAAATCTATATCTGAGAAAGAAGTTCCATTGTATGCTTTTAGCAAAATCATGTAGTAGTTTTCCTGCAATGCTTCATCGTCAAATTGAAAGGTAAATTCCAGTTTGTTTTCTTCCTTAATCTGATAGGAAAGATTTGTTATGGCAACTTTTTGTAATGTTTTGGTTTCAGATTCAGCCGTTCCTAAATCAGGGTACGAAACTTCAACTTGGTAGGAATTACCAGCTTTTATTGTATATGAGTTTAAGGAGTACCATCCATCGTTTTCATGATTCATTTTCCCTAACAACTGATTGTTCTCATTTATGATGATGTTGGCATTGGATAAAAACGTGTTGGCGGACTGCTCCTGAAAAACTGAACTTTTACTTACGTGAACGCGGAGTAAACTATCCACCCCAAGCAGCGAATTGATAACCAATTTTGGTTCTTCTTCGGGAATGGGAACCTGCAGCTCTTCCTCGCAGGAAAAATGAAAAAACAGCAGGCAAATATTGAGAAAAAGCAATTGATATTTCATATAATTATAATTTATTTTTTAGTGGACATATGGAACTCCCAAATTACACTCATTATCTTGTGTGTATTACTTTTTACGTGGACCTGTCATAATAGCTTTTCTTAAAATTTATAGGAATAACTTACACTTGGCAGAAAAGCGAACAGACTAATTTGCTTTAAGCTGTAACTGGTGGCGCCAAATTCGTTTTGAGTTTCGCTTATGGAAACGTAGTTGGCATTTTTCCTGTTGTACACATTATTAATACTGATATTCCATGTTCTTATTCCATGTTTCTTGAATTTTCTAAAATTGATTGAGAAATCCATTCTATGATAATCCGGTAATCTAAACCCATTTCTGTGTGAAAAAACAGGCGTTGAGGAAATTTTCCCAGGATAATAGGGTGAAACCGAACTTATATTCGTTGAAGAAAGTGTCGCAGGCAAACCGCTTCCATAAATCCAGGCAACGGAAAAATCGACTTTCTTGCTTAATTTTTGATTTAGTAAGACAGAGAAATCGTGACGGCGATCGTAAGGGGAAACAAATGTTTTACCACCATTTATCTCCGGATATTTCACAAACGATTTGGAAAATGTGTACGCCATATTTCCCGTAGTTTTGCCATTGGTTTTACTCAGATTAAGCTCTAAACCATTGCTCCACGATTTTCCAGCTTCTACTATATTCTCCCAGTCGGCACTCACATTCTGAAAAAAATATGCATCGCTGAATTCTAAAATATTACGGGATAATTTGTGGTAATATTCAGCGGTTAATTTTACTGATTTAGAGAAAGAATAATTGGTTCCTCCGGTATATTGAAAGGAATCGATAGGTTTAATTTTACTTGTTACGGGCAGCCAAAGATCGGTTGGCAGACTAAGTGAACTGGTTGTAACCAGATGGAGGTATTGAGTCATCTGCGAAAAGCTTCCTGTTACAGTCCATTTGGGATGCAGATAATATTGAGCACTAAACCTCGGTTCTACGGTTGAGTAGTAGGTTCCTTCTACAATAAAGCTACTCCATCGTGATCCCATATTTACAAGGAATTTTTTTCCGAACTGAATTTGACATTCACCAAACAGGATTAATTCTTTTGAGCTTATAATTTGATCGTTGTATGTGTTTTGTTTGTTTTGATTGCTGTTTCGGTACAGTTCGCTGCCTGGTTTGGTGTGATGCAGTGAGCTTTCCATTCCAAATTTCAGATAATGTTTCGAGTCGGGAATCCAATCGAATTCCGATTTAAGTGTGAAATCACGAATGCCTGATCTAAATTGATAATTGTAGTTTTCTTTAAAACTTTCGCCTTCATTTTGCACAGATTTCTTATCCTTAACTAAAAAGGTATATCTGCTTAGTATCAAAGAAGTATTTCCGAAGAGGTGGTTGCTGTATATATGGTTCCAGCGAAGAGAATTTGTGAAATTACCCCATCCAACTTTATTTTCGGTTTTCTCTTTTGATGTGGTTGTTACCTGTTTCGTATTTTTTAAATTAATTAAATCGCCGCCCCAATAGGTGCTGAAGAAAATCTTATCGCGTTGAGAGAATTTATGTGTGAGCTTAAAATTTAAATCACCATAGTAGTAGCCGCCGGTCACATCGCTGTCTGCTAGTGCTAAAATGCCTTTTAGCAGTAAATCGAGATAGGATCGCCGAACCGAAAGATTGAATGTTGTTTTGTCCTTTTTAATTGGACCATGAAGGTTAAATTTGGCCGTTAAAAGTCCGATACTAAAATCGCCACCCAATTTTTTCGAATTTCCGTCTTTCATGCGAATATCGAGTACGGAAGAAACACGACCGCCGTAATGTGCGGGGAAACCTCCTTTTATCAGTTTTACATGGTTTATGGCATCAGGATTGAAAACGGAAAATAATCCGAACAAATGTGAGGAATAGTAAACAGGAACATCATCAAGAAGAATTAAATTCTGAGCAGGTGAACCGTTTCGTACGATAAATCCGCCAAGGCCTTCATTCGTGGACTGAACACCGGGAAATTGGATTAAATTCTGAAACAAATCATTTTCGCCTAAAATTCCTGAATTACAGAATTTATCAGAAGTTATCGTATTACTGCTTACAAATTGATGATTGATGTTATTGCCTTTTTTATCAGCAACGACTTTAATTTCATTAAGAATGGTTTTGGGCTCTAAGGCTATGTTAATACTGGTGTCTTGTTTGGGGAATATGCTAATGACAGCATCTTGATAGCCAACATAGGAGATTTGTAGTTTGTAGACTTTTTGATTGAGTGAAAAGCTATAAAAGCCAAAGTTGTTGCTAATTGTACCTGTGTAATTTTCTACATTAACAACACTTGCGTTGATAAGAGATTCGCCTGTTTCGGAATCGGTTATAAAGCCGCTGATGCTGTATTTTCGTTCTGATGGAGGAATGCCAATTAAAAAGATTTTATTCTCGCGGGTGATAATTTTAAATGCTTTTGCGTCAATAATTTCGTTCAGGAAGTATTTAAGACTTCCTGTTAAGGCGGGAAGTTCAATGTATTGATTTGTATTTAGTTCGCTTGTATAACTAAATTCAGCACCGGTTTGTTTACTTATTACGTTCAATAATTCGTGGAGAGGATAGGCAACGTTTGGAAACTCTAATTGTTTAGACATTAAATGCTCCTGACAGAATACTGATGAGGAGAGAAGAAGGAAAGAAAATAGAATTAATAATTTTCTCATGAAGAGTGTTGGTTCAAAATGAATATTTGTCAAATTTACAATATGTTATTATAAACGACAAAGGGAAGCCCGAAGGCTTCCTTTTTTAATTTGAAATAACTCCTGAAAGGAGCAGTTGGTAAATTTATTGTTGAAAATTAATTTACTTTCTTAAAAATATATCTGGTAATATAAATTCCTTTTCCATCTCCTTTACCGCTGTCACTCTCAACACCACTGGTTACAAAAGCAAGTTCCCAACCTTCAGCACTAAGCTTGTTTATTTTCGATGATGTGAGTGCATCGTTTGAAGCAATGTTTTGGAAATTGATACCGGCAACACTATAGAAATTTAATAATTTTGTTTCGGCAAATTTAGACACTTTGGCATCGGAACGTTTTACATCACCTTGTTTGCTTTTTTTACCATCGGTTCTTTCTGTTGTAAACGCTTCTGCATCAATAGCGTCTTTTTCTTCAATTAACCGGGAACGCCCAATTCCCATAGGAACAATTGATTCTACCGATGTAATAACTTTGTATTGCACTGTCTGAGCCTGTGATTCGAATACAAATCCAAATGCGATAACCGCAATAAATAAAAACTTCTTCATTTTTCTATTTTAATAATTATTAATATGCTAATTTATGTTTTTTATCGAATTATTCATAAAGATAAATTTGTTTTTTATCCTTCATGATAATGATTTTTTTACCACCTGCATATCCATCTTCTTCATCCAAACGATATCTTTTTTCCCTTTCCAAATGAATTGTTGCGGGGCCGGGATATAGGTTTCTCATGTCATCAGAGTCCAGATAAATGTATTCTGAATTTCTTCTGCCGGCAGTCTTACTAATAGTTGTTCCTGATTGCTCAATACTTATGGTAATACTCTCATCATAACTTAAAGGCGAACCATTCCAGTACAATCTTCCCGATGAGAACAAATCAATTTCCTCTAAGTCATTAGGGATTGTTGTATATGCGATATCATCGGTATAAATGCTGTTCACAAAATCTCGATCCCAGTTTTTATTATAGATGAAATCAACATCAGAAAAACCTCTTGTTCTCCATATATATTCATGAAATAAAGGCCAATAATCGTGATGTCTTTCCCCATTAAATTTCACGTTTGAATCTTCAACAAGTTTGATATGAACACCAGAGCTATTTCTCACCTTAAATTCTGCAGTCGCAGTAGTTTCATTCATATAGTTATCGTATACAAGCTTATATGACTGATAGACGGGTGTGTCATCTGCCAAGTCGTTCGAATTAATTTTCTCACAACTAATAAAGCCGAATCCTAATAAAATGGTGAATAGGTATGTAAATACTTGTCGTGTCATAACTTTATGTTTTCGTTCTAGAAAGCAATTCCCAAGGTAAGTCCGGCTCTTAACGTAAAGCCATCCCAGTTGCCGGTATCAAAGTCTTCTTCGGTTCCTGATTTTGCATCAACATTTGCGCTTGTGTAACCCGGCCCAAAAAACCATTCGAAGCTTACTCTTTTCTTAAAAATATACTGCTGGCCAATAATTAAACCGGCACCCAATCCGTTTAAGGTGGCTTCATCATTTACTTCATTCTCCAAATTGTAATGCAGATAACGAGCGTAAGGCGCTACGAAAAATCCTTTTGGTGCCGGCGAATCTGAAAGATAAAAGCGGTATTCAGGAGTGATTCCCCAACCTCTTACTTTGGTGTCGTCCCAAGAATTTCCAGTGTACAAAAGGCCCAATTGAATACTGCTGTTGTCGTTTAGCTTGTGCTCTGCAAAAAATGATCCTGTTCGCACCAATGGACTTAGTAAATTGGCTTTAATTACTGTGTTCTGTGCTTTTGTAAAGCTTATGCCGGCAAGCATGATAAAAGCGAACAATATGATTTTGTTTCTCATTGTTTTAAAATTTCGATTTAGTTTTTACCATCAGTAATGGTCAAATGATTTCCTTTTTGTGTAATATGAACTTTTAAAAGAAGTTCCAATTCATCAATTACTTTGTTGATAGGCGCATTCGAAAAAGAATTGGTGTAGGTGAGAGTATCTAATTTAGCACTCCTGTTTGTGATTTTTACACCGTAATAATTCTCAAGATCACTGAAAACTTTTGCAATTGGCGTGTCCTTGAATGTAAGAACATTGGTTTTCCACGAGTTGAAATTTAATTCTTCGTTCTTCGATTCGCTTACCTTACGTTTTTGAATGATTCCTTTTTCTCCTTTAGTTAGATAAACTATTTCCTGCGTTTTCTGATTTTTCAGACTTACTTTCCCAGAATTCACACTTACAATAGTTGTTCCATCCATTTCATTTTTAACATTGAAGCTGGTACCAAGCACTTCAATAATTGCATTTCCGGATTTGATTATAAATGGTTTGGTCGGATTGGGCTTCACTTGAAAGTAAGCTTCTCCTTCCATCTCTACATTTCTTACTTTTGAATTAAAATATTTTGGATAAATGATTTTACTCTCCTTGTTTAAAAACACTTCGGTTCCGTCAGCCAATACAATTTTATTTTTTGTTTGCAGGCTTTTGTATTCTGCGTATTTACCAAAGCCTGGTGTTGTCTGATACAGGTAAACCAAACTAAGCGAGAGCAAAACAAGAACAGTGGCTGCATATTGCATAAACAAGTTTACTTTTTTCAGTTGAACTGTTTTTCCTGATTTTGCTTTTATGATTTTCCAATCAGCGGCTTCATCAATTTTTTGGAACACTTCAATTCCTTTGCTCGATTTCCAGATTTTCTGCATTTTAAGAAAGGTATCTTTGTTTGCAGAATCAGCTTGTATCCACTTTTGGAATTCCTGCTTGTCCTGATCAGAAGAAGTTTCCTCTAAAATGGCCTTTAAAAGCTGCTCGTCGATATGTTGATTGTTTTGTTTCATTTTGCTGTTTCTAATGGTATGACAAATATGAATGACCGCACACGTACTTGAATTCGAAAAAAAAATCAAAAATTTATTTCAATGCGTTCAATAGGTAAACAATAAGCAGTGATGCCAGCATGGGACCAATTGTTATCCGTAAGCTTTTTAGAGCTTTCGAGATTTGCGTTTCGACTGTACGTTTCGAAATTCCTAACTGATCTGCAATTTCCTGATTGGTGAAACCCTCTATTCGGTTCAGCTTAAATATTCGCTGACATTGTTCAGGCAATTCATCAATGGCTTGAAATAGGGCGTATTCTAATTCTGTCTGTTCTAATATTTTATCAGCTTCCAAGCTAAAACCAGAACTTAAATATTTGATGTTCTCATGATGAGTGGCATGGTTTTTTCTTTGTTTGATGGTATTTAGGCAGGCATTTCGAACCGAAGTAAACAAATGTGCCTTGGCTGAAGTATGAATTTTTACAGATTCCCGATTATCGAACAGATGAACAAAGACATCCTGAACAATTTCCCTTGAATCATCTAAATCGGACAGAAATTTATTGGCATAAGCCGTTAAAACAGAATAGTGTTCTTTAAAAAGTTGTTCTATTCTTGTTTCCGTCAGGTTTTCGAACTGTTGGGTTTTTAGTGCGTGTTCCATTTACTATTAATAGACTGAGTTGTGCATGCAATATTTTTTAAAAAGGGAATTTAACCTCTTTCTAAACAATAGACAATTAAAAAGGGCAGCACACGTATCATAAAATGAAAAAAGTTTGTTTTTCTTTGAATAGACATGGTGCTTTCACTTTTGTTTTTTACTGAAAGCCTCGCTGATAGCGGGCACTTCAGTTTTTAATAAATTAGAGAGGTTTCCCCACATAAAATAAGAACTTGTTAGGAGAGAAGGCTTTATTTTTATTTCAGAATGTCCTTCGTCCGCGAGAGAAGCCTATTTTTTCCTTCTTAAACTCCTTCTGCATCAATGCGAAGGCTATTTTTCCTACGTAAAACTCCTTTCGCTCTAATGCGAAGGTCTTTTTCTCATCAAAACACTTGTTTCACATCAATGCTAAGGTATTATCCTTATCATGAACCATGTTCGCATTACTGCGAAGGTATTAGCACGCAGCTTAGAGAACCATCCGCAAGAAGCGGAAGGACTTTGGATATCAAAATGTTCTCTTCGCTTTAGTGCGAAGTAGATTCCATGTGCAATTTGGAACAATAAAAGGAAGTGAACTGGAAGTAATTCTTTGCTCGGATATATTCTGCTGTGAGCGAGATATAAAAACACCGAAACTGGAGGGTTTCGGTGTTGATTTTGTGCTTGTATTTAATCAATAAAAAAGGCTTTGCAAATGTGCAAAGCCATTTTGTTTATATTTTTTGATTCGATCTAGCTTAAATACAAGGCAATGGAAACACCAATAAAGGTACCGATGATGTAACCCAAAATACCAACCAGAATTCCGGGTGTCACCAGCTTCTTTTGTCCCATAGATGCTGCCATTGGAGCAGCAACTGATGGCCCCATAATGTTTGCTGCCGATGAAATTACCACTTCGTAAACATCCAGTTTGAATAGTTTGGCCACAGCGAGCATAAACAGGAAATGGAAGAGCATAATGGTTAGGTAAAATCCCAGTACAGCAGGGCCAATGCTAAATATTTGTGTCATGTTGGTAGCTGCACCAATTACCGCCAAAAAGATGTACATCATCCACAAACCAAGCGAAAAGGCGGTGTCTTCCAATGGTTTTAGTCTCTTTGGGAACAGGTTAGCGGCAAGCACTGCTAAAACTGTAATCACCAATATGCTAAGGTTTAATTTGGTGTGCAATAAGTCTTGAAGATAGGGAGAAAGAAGATTTCCCAATCCGGCAATTAAGGCAGCAATAAATACAGAAACGGCTACCCGCTCCAAACTCATTGGGAATTGTGCTTTGTCGGATGATGTGGCAGATTCCTCTTCATTTTCTTTCTTAGGTTTCACAAAAAAGCGGGATAAGAACAGGAGAGAAGGAGTAAGGAACAGAAATAGTGTATACAAATTCGATACAAAATTATCAACAGCTATAGTTGCTGTAAATAATGGATTGGTGCTGAAATTTAATATCTCGGCCGCGGCAATGAAGTTAACACTTCCACCAATAAGTGTGGCAGCAATTACACCTGCTGTGTTTCCTGAATCTGCACCTAAATCAATTAACCAAAATGCAATAAAGCATCCCAGTACAATTCCAATAGCACCTAAAATATAGGCCACCAATAGCTTTCCGCTCTCTTTCACAATTTTAAGGATGTTGGAACTGAACAGCAACATGGGAATAGAAATGGGGATAAAATAGGAGAATACCATATCGTATACATCTACTTTAATGGTTGGGTTAGATGCTACCGGTACCACACCGGCCATTGCAAGCAGTGACATGGATATCATGGTAACCAAAATTCCGGATAGTTTGCCAAACCATTTTTTGTGTTCGGAATAGAGACCAAAAGCTGCTGCTCCAGCTATCACGAAAAACAAGGTTAAATTGCTTTCGGGAGATATTAGTGATTGCATAGTTGATTGATTTAGATTAGGAGGAACGAATATATTTCGATTTTTGCCGAAATGCAAAGAATCAGGCCTATTTATTGTTGTCAGGTATAGAGTTTATCCTTAAAAAAAGAACCTCAAATCCATTTTGGTTTTGAGGTTTTGTTTATTTCGTATTGTTTATTTTTTTTTCTTTTTCGCTGCCTTTTTCGCAGGAGTTTTCTTTTTCACACTTTTCTTTTTCGGATTTTGCAGAAAATCTTCTGCTTCGTCCATTAGTTCTTTTAAGCTTTTCGAGTAATCTTCAGAAAAATCGATAGTTGCAGTGTATTCTCCTTTCGATATGTCCATTACCTGAATTTCGGTGCCGGTGAACTCTTCTATTTCAGCTAATAATTGTTTTTCATCTGTTGGGTCGCAGAAAGAAATGGCCAAACCTTTTTGAACACCACGTCCGGTTCTACCCACACGGTGAACGTAATTTTCGGCGACATCGGGCATGTCATAATTTACCACATAATCAACATTGGGAATATCGATACCGCGGGCACTTACATCTGTCGCGATCAAGATTTTTACCTTTCCTGTTTTAAAAGCATTTAAGGCAATTAAACGATCATCCTGTTCGCGGTCTCCATGAATGGTTTGTGTTTCTATTCCTACACGTTCCATGGCTTTGTGAACACGTTCCGCTCTTACTTTGGTTCGCACAAAAACCAATATTTTACTTTCCTGATGTTCCTTAATCATTCGTTCCAAAAAGAAACGTTTATCATCCATTTTCACAAAGGCAACTCCATGCTCTACGTTCTTGGATACAGGATCTTTTGGTGAAATTTGAATACGAATTGCACTTCGAACCAGAGAATAGGCCAGTTTTTTAATTTTAGGCGTGATGGTTGCAGAGAAAAACAAGGTTTGACGATTCCTTGGAAGAAAACGAATCAAATCCTGTATGTCTTTTATAAAACCCAAATCCAACATGTGATCGGCTTCGTCCAAAACCAGGGTTTCTACTTTATCAAGCTGAATAAATCCCTGACTGGTTAAATCGAACATTCTGCCGGGTGTTGTAATTAATACGTCGATTCCACCTTGTAAACTTGCAATCTGAGGAGCTTGTTCAACACCTCCGAACACACAAAAACTGGTTACTTTGGTATGCTTTCCAATTTTTTGAAAAACTTCGGTAATTTGAATGGCCAGCTCGCGGGTAGGAACCATTACAACACATTTAATGCCGTTGCTGCTTTTGTTATTCTTAGCTTTGTGTAGTTTATCGATAATAGGAATCGCAAATGCAGCTGTTTTTCCTGTTCCGGTTTGTGCAATGGCAAGCACATCTTCTCCCCGCACAATTGGAGGAATGGCTTTAAATTGAATATCGGTTGGTCTGTTAAAACCCAAACCGTCTAAATTTCTTTTAATATCGGGGGAAAAACTATATTGACTAAATTTCATTTTTTGTATTCAGATAATTTTATCGTGCAAAGATAGGTGTAAAATATGGTTTTGTTGAATTCATAAGAAGCTTGTTGCTGAAAGGGAGCATGATTTATGCTTTTGCTGCTTTTTCCAAAGTTTTGGTTTCTGTCCAATATCTGAAATAGCCGTAACCACCAATTGCAATGGTACCAATAAAAGTTAAACCATTGGAAAGAATTCCGAAGCTGATTCCCGCATTTGGATCCAACTGAAAGGCAAGGAATAACTGCAGAAGCAAGAAATGAGTTGTTCCAATTCCGCCGGGACTAGGTAAAGCCCAGCCAATTCCGCCAATAAACAGAATCACAATTGCAAAACTGAATGAGTATCCTGATGTTTCAGGCAAACAAAGCAGGTAGATGTAATTTAATACAACGAGCATTGTCCAGATTAGCAATGTTAATACAATAAACTGGAATCTTTTCTTAAGAAGCAAGCCTTGCTTAAGCGATAGAAACATACTTTGTAAGAATTCAACGATCTTTTTTACCGGACGACGCTCTGATTTTTTTATTCTGCGTAAGCTAACCAGAAAAAGGATAAAAAGAACAAGTATGGCAATTGGAATTACATACAAATAGCGGTAGCCGTAAATATGAGAAATTCCACCAATAGTAGAGTCCATAATTCCCTGTAAACGATCCAGTTCAGCCCAAAATACAGCAAACACACCAAGGCCTAAAATCAGTAAATCGTAAGCCCGCTCGGCCATAACGCTTCCCATGGATACAGAAACCGGAACTTTAGTTGTTTTTTGCAGAGATGTACAGCGAATTATTTCTCCGAATTTTGGAGTAAAACTATTCACGAAGTAGCCTAGCAGTACCGAGGTTAGTACTTTATCTGATTTTGGTTTTTCTCCGGATTCTTCAATAAGCAGTTTCCAACGCAAGGCCCGCAGGTAAAAAATGATGAATAAACATACGAAGCTAAGCAGTATAAAAAAATAGTCAGCATTTGCTAAGCTTTCCCATACCGGAGCCATTGGTTTTTCACGCAAAGTGAGAAACAGGAATACGGAACCAATTAGTATTCCAATTGAATTTTGTATTATTTTTTTTATTCGACTTCCCATTTAATGAAGTTACTGATTTATTATTTTTTTGTAAAGAAATACAAAAATAGGAAGACTTTTAGAATATTTTGTTTCAATGGGAAGTATTATAACATGATGCGGTTATTTCCTGATGGTTTGATAAGCTTCCTTCAGCCAGTTTTTTAGTTGTTGATCAAACTCGGATAATCCGCCAACGGCAATGCGGTGAAGTACCCGGTTTTTAGATATTCGTTTGCACAGGTAAATTGGAAATTGATCTTCTTCCCGCTGCAGTTGAAACTCCAATATCAGATGATTTCTTTTTGTGTATATGGATAAAAAAGTTGCACCTGTCTTACATTGAACACAGGTCTTTAAATAAATAATTTCAAGCTTTTCGAATGTTATCAGGTAAGATAGAAGTGCTTCAAATAATTCTGAAATAGCCGGACTCATTTTTTGTAAATGAGTCTCTTTATCGGTAATAAAGCACGAGTGATATTGGTTTGGGCCCGATAATTTTCTTTTGCAGGTGGGACAAATGTATGTCATGGATACTTTAAATTCTATTCAGTTTTACTCGTATCCATTGCAACCTGCTGCATGCTGCTGCTGATTCTTTTAATGGCTTCTTTAATATTGTCTTCGGGCTTAATAAATGTCTGGTTGCCCCAGAATTTGTTATCGTAGCTTAGGTTTTCAGTGGAAAGAATTGTTGTTGGCGCGATTGTTTCGCGATGCTTAAATTTCCGGACATTGATGGTGTCCAATTTTGTTGTTGCCATTTCGAAAGTTGTAGAGAAAGTCTGTGAAAACAATTTTCTTTTATTTTTTACCTTAAATTTTAAATTTCCTAAAGTGTGATTTAAGTAATATCTACCATCAATATTTCGGTAGTTTACGGAATATTGAATTAGCGCTGGTCTAACTTTGGTTTTAGCATTTGCCTTGCTAATAAAACGATTGGTTAATTCGGGCAGCCGGCTTTGATTATAGCCAAATTCTGCACCAATAATTGCCAGACTTCGGGTTTCAATTATTAGTTTGCCTTCCAGCAGAGGTGTGGTGATATTTTCTTTTGGCTTAAAATCAATAATATAAACAGGTTTGTTGTCGAATGTGCTGATATCGGATAAACGATAGGTGTATAGATCCATAAATTCAGGATTCAAAAATTCGGGTTGATTTTGGACAATATCCAATAGTAAACATCCTTGAATGCCTCCTTTTAATCTAAAAGAGATGGTATCCAGGCGGGATACGTCATAAATTTTGCGGCTTTTAAATATTTTCACCTTATCAGTTAGTTCGTTCTCCGAATAAGGATATTTGTATATATCTAAAACAGATTCGAGGTAAATCATATACCTGTTGTTTTTAAGTACAGATTCCCTGTAGAAAGAGGTTAGATTGGAGGCGTTTTGCGGATAATTGATTTCTATTCTATTGACAGCAGCCTTTATTATTGATTTTGGATCGTTGTTTCGAATCACCACTTCCTGAAGCGAAATAAAATCCTCTTTTAGTTTAATTTGAAGTTTTGTATTTGAGATATCGGAAACCGGGATTTCAAAATTTTTAAATCCAACATAGGAAACAACAAGTGTGTCTTTACTATTTTCCGATGAAAGAGTAAGGGCAAATTCCCCATCCTGATTGCTAATTGTTCCAATATGCTTGCCTCTAATCCCAATGCTCGCGTATGGCAGAGATATTTTAGCTGATTGATTCGTTACTTTGCCACTAATGTTTCGGTACGAAATGTAAGGAATCATGTTTGAAGTAAGGGGTTTATCTGTTTTGTATTTTGCGGGAACAATAATAATATGCTTGTTTACTACTTGAAACGTAAGGCTGGTATCCTGTACTATTTTCCTCAGTAAAATTTCAAATTCAACTTCATCAGCTTTAATACTAAGTTTCTTTTTATTTGTAAATAAATCAGAATTGTAGGTGAAATAGCAGTTGTTTTTTGCTGCAATTGAATCCAAGGCATCATTAATGCTAAGTTCTGAAAGATCAACTGAAATCTTGTTTTGTAAGAGCGAATTCTGTGCGTTGACTTTTTGAGTGAAACATATCATAAGTACCAACAGAGCATTTAAAAGGATGCTTTGTACTAAATTCTGATATGTTTTTCTTCTTTTCATTTTAGCAATAAATTATTTCAGCTCTTTTTTTATTGTAATTTGAGAACCACTCTTCTCATATGTCAGGTTATGTGGCCGGCATAAGTTTTCCAGAACGTCATTAAGAGGTGTTTTATTGAATGATGTGGTGATCGGTAAATTTTGAATTGCTGTGTCGTTAAATTGAATGTTAACCTGATAGGTTCGGTTAATAACCTTAGCCACATCCTGTAAACTCATCGCTTTAAAAACCATCAACTGAGTTTTCCATGAAAGATAGTTTTCATCGTTTTGTGTTCTTTTTTCCAGAAAATCTTCCTGTAAAACACCAAAATCACCCTTTTCAAGAATAATTTTATTATCAGGTTCTTTTGCAAGTGAGAATTGAACCTTACCCGATTCAACTAAAACTTCAACATGCTTATTGGAAGCATTCACGTTGAATGAGGTGCCCAAAACTTTAATTTCAGCATTGCCCACTGAAATGATGAATGGTTTGGCAGGATTTTTAGCAATTGAGAAAAAAGCTTCCCCGGTTAATTTTACCCTTCTTTCTTTTCCTGCAAATGATCTTTCGTAAACCAATTCCGATTTGCCATTAAGTGTTACAATAGAACCATCAGCCAATGTAATGGATTTACCACTTTCATTCAATTCCGATGAAATACTTTGGTAAGGAGCAAGTTTGTCATTGTAAATATGATATGATGCAAGTCCAAGGCCAATGGCAATAATTAGCATGGCTGCAATCTGTATGAGTTTTTTTGTGTTTTGGAGCGAAAATAAAGGAATTACCTTCGTGGTATTTGCCTTTTTAAAATCGCTTAAATTGGATTTTACCTCCGACCAGGCTGCGTCAACATTAAATTGTTGTTGAATTTCGTTAACCTCTTGAATTAGACCCAAATCTTTATCGGATGCAGAAACAATTTCTGCATACTCAGGATTGGAATCAATTAACTTTTCAAATGCCAATTTTTCCTCTGCACTCATCTCTCCACTAAGGTATTTTGAAATGATTTCCCACTCAATTTTATGTGATGTATTTTCTTTCATTTTGTTTATAGCACAATAATTCCAACGTAATCTTTTAAATTTTTTCGGAAGGCTTTTAATGCCTTTCCCATATTTGCTTCAACAGTTTTAACCGAAATTGATAACTTATCGGCAATTTCCTGATATTTTAAGCCTTCAAACCTACTCATTTTAAATATTTTACTGCAACGATCGGGTAAGTTTGCAAGAGTTTTTTGAACAATGTTGTAAATTTCTTTTTCTTCAACCGAATCTATTGGTAATGAGCTTTCCGGCTTGTTGTTTTTAATGTATTTTTCATACTGTGTTTTAACGCCTCTTTTACGCAAAACCTGCAAGCTATTAAAATAAGTAGCTTTGTAAAGGTATGCTTTTAGTGAGGTGTGTATTTTTAAATCTTTTCTGTTTTCCCATAACTGACAAAACAATTCCTGAACAATTTCTTCAGCCTGATTTGTGTCTTTCACAAAACGCAGTGCGTAATGACATAGTAAAGGGTAATATGCTCTGAATAATTTTTCAAACTCTTGTAAATTACCTCTTTGTATGTGTTTAAGTATCGTATCTGTATCTTCCGGCATTTTCGTATCTCTTCCCGTATTTTAAAAAGCTTGTAATACTTTCTAAGTTAGGATTTTTCAATCATTAGAGGAAAGATCTGCAATATTATTATTGATGAAAAGAACCGTTCTGAATATTCTCATGTTTCCCCAAGCATGAGTGAACGGTTCTTTTTTCTTGTTTTAAATTCAGTTGCTAATGGCTGTAGGATAACTAATTCAAGTATGTTTTGAATTCAAAATTTCATTATCTGGCTTTTCTTCTCAATTTCCGAATTGCCGACTCGATGGATTGGTCTGGCTCAATTGTATTGTATTCTCCCCAGAAATTAGCATCCGCAAAGTTGTTTACTTCTTCAGCCATTATTTGATTTGCTCTAAATTTATCATCTCCTCTAAAGCGCACAACATTCTGTTCGTCACGGTCGGTAATTGCAATTTCAGTCATTGCGCTATAGTTGGTGTTGAATAGTTTACGTTTCCAGTTGCATTTAAAATTAATCTCACCTCTGGCATAATTGAAATACCATTTGCCATCTTTTTCAGTATAGTTAACTATGTAATCGGCTGAGGTAGGAGTTACTTTTACACCTGCAGGTTTACGTTTAATAAACATTCGACTGGCTTCCTCTGTATTACTTAGGTTTAAGCTAAATTTTGCACTTGACAGGGCCAAATTTGTCGATTCGATATAAAGTAATCCGTAATACAACGGAATATCTATATTTTCTTTTTGCTTAAACTCAATTACGTAATGAATCTTGTCGTTAATTTTAGTAATTGATTTGATTGAAAAATTATAATTTTCGATAAAATCATCGGAAAGCAGATTGTAAGGATTTTTCACAACATCTAAAAGTAATGATGTGTTCGGTCCGCCCTGTAATTTGAACAATAATGTATCCATTTTCTTTACATCCTGACTTTTACGTCCTTTGTAAATTTGTACCTGATCATCTTTTAATTGTTTGTATCCCGCTTTGTGGATATTTACAATAGCTTCAGAAATAGCTACATAGGTTCTGTTTTTCTTAATTGTTTCGCGGTAAAAACCCTTCATCATATTTGGGTCTTTAGGGTAATTTTGACCGATTTTAGCCAAAATACTTTTTACTAAAAACAGAGGATCTAATGGGTAAATGTTAATTTGGTCCAAAGGAATAGTAACTGATTCCAGCTTCAATATATTTTTCTTTTCCTTTAATGAAGAAATAGAAACTTCAAGATTTTTGTATCCGATATAGGTGATTTCAATCTTGCTAACAGGAAGGTCTTTAGCAATTTTCAATAGAAATTCACCATCGCTGTTCGATACTGTAGCAACATTAACACCTTTAACAGCAATTGTTGCAAACATAAGAGGTTCATTTGTTTTGGAATCCTGAACTTTCCCTTTGTAAACATCATATTTTAAGGTGTCAATAACCTGTTGTACTTTAGTTTTTTCTTTCTTAACATTATTTCCCTCCGCTGCCATTGCATTGCTGAAAGAGAAAAACAAAAAGGCAGAAAGAATGATTGCGAAATAAAATCTAATTTTTGTTTTCATGGCGATTTATTTTATTTGATAATAATTTTAAAATTAGGAGAAAACCGATCGTGTATTTTCTTGCTTCTACTACTATGATGCTTTATGAATAAAATACCCTATCATTTTTTGATTTATTTTTTTGTTCGTGTTTTTTTACAAGCCTTATATGTTCTATATTTATCTAAAATGGCATAAATAATTGTTCACTGGCGAGGGTTATTATTTATAGATGAATGTGAAGGATATAATTTAATTAATATTAGCAGGCTTGGTTTATGAGAGTAGATTATTGTAAAGAGAATCTTATTTTAAAAGTATTCCCGACTGTAGGTGGCTGTTTTGAAGAAGGATGGAGTGTTCTGAAAAAACACTTTTTAATCTTATTACTTGCAATCATTGTTTCCGGAGTTATTGATATACCCATGGGATTTAATCAAATGGGATGGGATGACAGCGATTCATTTAAGATCGGTTTGGCATCGTTCAAATTTCTCGGATTTATCTATTACCTATTGGTTGTTACTCCATTTAGTTATGGTGTAGATTGGATGTTTTTGAAAGCATCAAGAAAAAAGGAACCTCAGTTTGAAGAAATTTTGAATGGGTTCAAGAAGTTTCTATTTGTGATATTAAGCCATTTGTTGGTGATTGGAATAGTTGGAGTAGGCTTCCTGTTTCTTATTATTCCGGGAATTTATTTGGTTTGCAAGTTGATTTTCGTTCCCTTTTTAATAATGGATAAAAAGGTAGATCCAATACAGGCTGTTAAGCTTAGCTTTTATTTGAGCAAAGGCTACTTTTGGACAATTTTTGGAATGGGAATATTATCATTCCTAGTCATTATTTTAGGACTTATTTGTCTGTTTGTAGGAGTATTGGTCTCGATAGTTTGGATACATTCAGCTTTTGCTGTTCTTTACAAAGCGTTAGACGATCTGCATTTTGAGGAGGCTTGTGAATTAGCAGGTATTTCTCCTGAAAGTATAAGAAACTAAAATTTCAATATTTACATTATAAGAAAGGGAGACCATTTTGATCTCCCTTTTATATTGTATGTTTTAAACTTATTTAATCAGGTGTCTCGATAAATCAAGCATTCGAACAATTGGTGCTTTTGCCTTTTCCATAACATCATCTGGTAAAATGATTTCAGGTTGTTCGTTTTTTAGTGCCAAGTATAACTTCTCCATTGTGTTCAGCTTCATATAAGCACAATCATTGCAAGAACATGTTTCATCTGCAGGAACAATTAAAAATTCTTTGTCAGGAGAATCTTTTTGCATCTGATGAAGAATTCCCGTTTCTGTTGCAACAATGAATTTTTTAGATTCGCTGTTTTTAGTGTAATCCAGCATGGCTGTTGTTGAGCCAACAAAATCGGCAAGTAATAATACCGGATGCGCGCATTCCGGGTGAGCAATAAGTACAGCATCAGGATTTTCAATTTTCATTTTCATGATTCTCTCCGAAGAAAGGATATCATGAACTTCACAGGCTCCATCCCAAAGAACCATTTGCCTGCCGGTTACTTCATTTATGTATCGCCCAAGGTTTTTATCAGGAGCAAAAATTATTTTCTGATCTTTAGGAAAGGATTCAACAATTTGAACAGCATTTCCTGATGTGCAGATCACATCAGATAAAGTCTTAATTTCGGCAGTACAATTGATATATGAAATAACAATATGGTCGGGATGAAGTGCTTTAAATTTACGAAAATCATCTGCCGGACACGATTCAGCAAGAGAACATCCGGCCTCTAAATCGGGCAGAAGTACTTTTCTTGTAGGATTTAATATTTTGGCTGTTTCAGCCATAAAATGAACGCCGGCAAACAAAATAATGTCTGCATCTACTTCCGAAGCCTTTTGCGCCAGAGCCAGACTATCACCTTTAAAATCGGCTATTTCCTGAATGTCAGGAGTTTGATAGTAATGGGCAAGAATAACTGCATTCTTTTCTTTCGCCAATTGAAGAACCTTATCTCTCATCAAGTAAATATTTGCTTAGTCTCTCGTTAGGTTAACAGGTGCAAATATCTTTAAATTATAGCGAAAATCAAACCATTACTATATGTTTTGGTATTTAAACAACTTATTTAGATCGGGGAATATGAAGGTGAAAAGTACTTCCTTCGCCCAATGTACTTTCAACCCAAATTTTACCACCATTCGATTCTACGAATTCTTTACATAGCAAAAGACCTAATCCTGTTCCTTTTTCGCCGGCAGTACCTGTTGATTTGTATTTTAAGTCGATACGGAAAAGTTTATCAATATTTTCCTTCGCGATGCCAATACCATGATCTGTAATTTGAACTTCCAGAAAGTCATTTTTATCTTGTATATCAATCTCAATCTGACTTTTTGGCTCTGAGAATTTTATTGCATTGTTAATGAGATTTCTTATAATTAAGCTGCACATATTTTGATCTGCAAAAGCGAGATTTTTTTCAGAATTGAGCAAAATAATTTTAATTTCTTTTTTTTCAGCTGATGCGCTGTACAAACAAATTGACTGCTCAACTAAATCAGTCAGGTTAAATATTTCAGCATGGAAATCAATTTTATTCGTTTGTGATTTTGACCAGGTCAAGAGATTCTCTAATAATGTATAAATGTGTTTTACCGATTCATGAACTTTCTTAATGCCAGTTCTTTTTTCCTGATCTTCCACTAAATCATAATTTTCATGAATCATTTCACTTATTGAAAGCAGACTTGTGAATGGATTTTTTAAATCGTGAGAAATGATTCGAAAGAACTTGTCTTTAGTGGCATTCAATTCTTTCAATTGCAGGTTTGTGCTTCTGATTCTTTCGTTTTGTTGAATTAGCAGTTTATTGGTTCTGGTATTAAGTAAGAATCGGTAAATAAAAATTGTAATTATCGTTCCAATTACTATTTCAAGAAGAATAAACCACCATGTCAGGTAAAATGGTGGAAATATTTTAATGAACAATTCTTTTGAATGTTCAGTCCATTGTTTGTCTTGATTCTGAGCTTTTACCTTAAATACGTATTTACCAGGCGAGAGATTGGAGTAGGATACATAGTTGCGATTTCCTGAATGAACCCATTTATTTTCCAAACCTTGTAATTGGTAAGTGTAATTAATCTTGTCTGTCGAAAAAGACGATAACGACGAAAATTCTATAGAGAAGAAACGTTGGGCGTACTCGAGTTCAATGCTGTCAGTGTAGGCAATACTCTTTTTGAGATAATACGAGTCGTTTGCTTTTGAATAATGAATAAGATTATTGGAATTTTTGACATTGGAATGTGAAACCCGAACTTTTTGTCCATGAATTTCGAGTTTGGTAAGGACAACATTATAGGTTCTTTCTTCAATGAATTTAATATTAGGATCGATTGCATTTAAACCATAAACGCCTCCAAAATATAATTTTCCACTTTTCCCTTTGTGAAAAGCTCCGCCATTAAATTCTTTGCTTTGTAATCCATCATCAACTGTAAAGTTTTTTACTGAGTAGTCTTTTGTTGAAAATCTGCAAATCCCATTATTTGTACTCAGCCAGAGGTTTCCAAAATCATCAGGCAATACTCCGTAAACAACATTATTGGGTAAACCTTCTTCCGTGCCAAAATGAGAAAACAGACCTGTTTTAGCATCAAAACGATTTAATTTATTGTTTGTTCCCAGCCAAAATATGCCATTCTTGTCTTCGTAAACAGAGAAAACAACGTTGTCGGAAAGACCATCCTTCCTGTTTTTATTGTATTGATAACTCTTAAATGTGTTTGTTTTTTTATCGTAAATATTTAAACCGCCTCCGTATGTGCCAATCCATAACAGGCCTTTTGAATCTTCATATATAGTTGAATAAATGAAGTTGTGCGATAGGCTTTTTGTATCTCCTTCAATATGTTTGTATTGTGTGAAATTATTGGTTTTGTCATGGTAACGACTTAAACCGCCTCGGGTTCCAACCCAAATAATTCCTTCACTGTCTTCAAAAATTACCCTGACAGAATTGTCACAAAGAGAAGTATTGTTATTCGATATGTGTTTGTATTGAGTTTTATGACCTGTAATTGGATTTAATTTGAATAACCCTTCACCATCTGTTCCTATCCAAATATTATTTTTCCTGTCTTCAAGCACTTTTCGTATAGCCGAATAGGGTGAATTATCTGATTTCCGCACATCGTAATGAACAAAACTATCCCTTTTTACGATGTATTTTGAAATGCCTTTGTTGTTTGTTCCAATCCATAGGTCGCCATTGTGATCTTCCCAGACAGACCATACAAAGTTGCTGACTAAACTGTTTTTATTTAAAGGATTATTTTTAAAAAGTTCAAATTTATGAGATTGAGGATCGTAGATGCTGATTCCAGCACCAAATGTTCCAATCCAAATAATTCCATTTCTATCCTCGTAAATACAGTTTATTGAGTTCTCCGATAAACTTTGAGGATCTGCAGAATTGTTTTGGTAGTGTGATTTTTGATTGGTTAATGGATTAATCCGATAGATTCCTGATCCAAATGTGCCAAACCATATTTCTTCATTGCTGCTTTTTAATATTGGTTTGTTTGTATTTATCGAAAGACTGTTAGTCACCTCGAACGATCTTACTGCTTTGTGGAAATTTTCAGAAGAATTATCTTTTCTGAATAGAGCATTATTGGTAACTACCCATAAGCCATTTGCCGAGTCTGGTAATATGTTTTCTATATGCAGTCCGTTTAAAAAGTTTTGTGCATCTACAGTTAATGAATTTTTTGAAATCGAAATCACACCATTGCTGGTTCCAACCCATAAATATTTATCGGTGTTTGCAAGACTTGTTACATTCCATTTTGAACCGGATTTTAGGAGTTCTATTTCTTTGAATGATTTTTGTTCTGAATCATAGTAAAAAAGTCCAAGCTCAGTACCAATCCAGAAGTTTTTACTGTCAGCAAGAAAGCAATTGATCTTTGAATTTAAACCTTTGGGATATTCATCCTTCTCAATAACTCCAAGTTTGGTATTTATACAGGTAATTCCTTTTAGACTGCCTACCCATAATCGATTGTTCTGATCTTCAAACAGGTGAGTGATTGTGTCATTACTTAACTGGCGGTTAGGTTCTATGCCTCTGTACTGTGTGAAAATTTCCGTTACCGGATTAAACCGGGTTAATCCTCCTCTTGAACCAAACCATAAGTTTCCAGTACTGTCTTCAATTATTTGCTCGATCCATTTGTAGGAAATACTATTGGAATCTTCAGGATTGCTTCTGTAAATTGTAAAATTTTTACCATCGTAACGATTCAATCCATCTTCCGTGCCAAACCACATAAACCCTTTCGAATCTTGAAAAATACAGTAGACTGAGCTGAGGGACAGACCTTCATTGATGGTGATTCTTTTGAACAGGATGTTATTCTGCTGTGAATAAAGGGTGAGAGTACAAAATAGCCCAACAATAAATAGAATCAGTTTCGATCTGGTCATTGGATGTAGAGGTTATAGTTCGTGATACAAATTAGTGAAAATTTATGATTGTTTAAATTGAATATGGATTCAATCTTTTTTATTACTATTATAAAATGAAAACATCTCTACTCGAAATATGTTGTTACTCTGTTCAATCGGCGATTATAGCAGAACAGTCTGGTGCTGATCGAATTGAATTGTGCACTGGCGTTCATGAAGGAGGAACTACTCCTAGTGCTTCATGTATCAAAATAACTAAAGAATCAGTTAGCATTCCTGTGCATGTAATTATCAGACCTCGAGGAGCCGATTTTTGTTACTCTGATATTGAGTTTGAGTGTATGAAGCTGGATGTAATTCACTGCAAAGAAATTGGTGTGAATGGAATTGTATCAGGTGTTCTGTTTCCTGATGGTAATGTTGATGTGGAAAGAACCAAGGAATTGATCGATTTGGCAAAACCAATGAATTTCACTTTTCACAGAGCTTTTGATATGGTGAATGATCATTTTAAAGCTTTGGAACAATTAATAGAGATTGGAACCGATCGAATTCTCACATCCGGAGGAGAACAAACTGCTGTAATGGGCACAGATTTACTTAAAAGTTTAGTTGAAAAGGCAAGTGGGCGAATAGTGATCATGCCGGGAAGTGGTATCAATCATGAAAATATATTGTGTTTAAAGCAAAATACTGGTGCTGAAGAGTTTCATTGTTCAGCAAAGTCTTTGGTGAGAGGGAAAATGGAATATCAGAATCCTAAAATTGCCATGGGAGGCGAAGAAAATGTGCCTGAATTTGAATTTTATGAGGCAGACTCCAAGAAAATTCGTAAAATTGTAAGCATCCTAAAAGCCGATGACAAATAACTAACTATTCTACTAATGAGGAAGATTTCTATCCTTCTGCTTGGTCTCATTTTCTTTTGGGGCTGTTCCGATGTACATTTTATTCAAGACAATGCAGTTCGTGCAAAAATTTCCAATCGATTCGAAAAACGAAAAGAATTTGCATCCAATAGGTCAAATGAACTTTTCTCGGTATTCCAAGAAAATATTACTACTGAAGAAAAAGAAGCATTGCAGTTTTTATATGCCTACATGCCTTTGTGCGATTTGGCCGATTACAATGGCGATTTCTTCTTAAAACAAGTTCGATCTTCATTTGAGGCCAGAGAAAGTTTTGAGTGGGGTAAAAAAGTGCCGGATGAATTATTTCGTCATTTTGTGCTGCCATACCGTGTAAACAATGAAAACTTGGATTCGGCCCGATGGGTTTTTCTGAAAGAGTTGAAACCAAGATTAAAAGGCATGTCGATGAAAGAGGCAGTGTTGGAAGTGAATCATTGGTGTCACGAAAAAGTAAATTATGCTCCAACAGATATTCGCACAAGCGGACCGCTAAGCATTGTGAGAACTTCATGGGGAAGGTGTGGTGAAGAATCAACATTTACAGTTACTGCCTTACGATCTGTAGGTATTCCTGCCCGTCAGGTTTATACTCCACGTTGGGCACATAGCGACGACAATCATGCTTGGGTGGAAGTTTGGACAGATGGGAAATGGTCTTATTTAGGCGCTTGTGAGCCTGAACCCGATTTGAATATGGGTTGGTTTACCGAACCTGCACGTAGAGCCATGCTGGTGCATACCAAAGTGTTTGGTGATTTTGAGGGAGATTATGAAGTTGTAAAGCGTTCAGATAATTTCACTGAGATTAATGTGGTGGAAAACTACGCTGATGTGAAGAAAATTTATGTGCAGGTCTTCGATCGATCAGGAAACTCAGTTGAAAATGCAAAAGTAGATTTTGGATTGTATAACTATGCTGAGTTTTATCCAATTGCGAGTAAGAATACCGATTCTGATGGAATATCTTTCCTCACTACAGGTTTGGGTGATCTGCTTATCTGGGCTGGTAAAGAGGGGGAGTATGCTGGCAGGAAAATCAGCGTAAAGCAAACCGATACGCTTTGTTTGGAATTGGGTCGTGGTTTTTATGGAGAGCAAATTGCCGATTTAAATATGGTTCCTCCGGTTGAGCAAGATCCTTATTCGGTTGATGAGAGCGAAAAGAAACAAAATGATATTCGTCTGTCCTATGAAGATAGTATTCGAATGCAATATAGAACCACTTTTATAGATTCAATTACTGCCTGTAAATTAGCTGATGAAAAATCTTTGGATGCAGGAATGATCTGGAACAGCTTCAAGAAAAGTCAGGGAAATTGGAAAGAGATTCAGAAATTTATTAAATCTACATCTGAAGGAAATGGTGCAATTGCAGTTGATCTTCTTAATTTAATTGCTTATAAAGATCTGCGTGATACGCGATCTGAAATACTGGAAGATCATTTGAGTAATACGATCGGAAAATATAAGTTGGAAGATTACAGTTCCAAGGAGTTTTATTTGAAATATGTTTTGAATCCAAGAATCAGCAATGAGTGGTTAATTGCTTACCGCGGATACTTGCAAAAGGCGTTTCAAGATAAATTTACCGGCGAGCGATCTGAGATAGTTGAGCAAATTAAACAATGGATTTTAGATGAAATACAAATCACCGAAGAAGAGAATTATTACAATCTGCCAATTACTCCAAAGGGTGTTTATGAGCTGAGAATCTCAAATGCTGAATCCAGAGATGTATTTTTTGTAGCACTTTGCCGAAGTTTAGGGATTCCTTCGCGTTTGGAGCCAGCAGAAAAAGCACCGCAGTATTTCGATGGTAAAGAATGGTTGAATATTTATTTTGAGAAACAAATAATTAATCAGCCAATTACGGGTTTTGTGATGTTGAATAAAACTGCAAAGGATTTTGATCCTGCTTATTATATGCATTTTACAATCGGAAAAATGATTGATGGTGTTTATGAAAGTCTTGATTATGGCTGGGATTCTAAATTATCCGATTTGCCTTCAAAACTGGAATTGGAAGCCGGGAAATATAGGTTGGTAACAGGCAAACGTGGTGTTGACGGAACTGTTTATGCACATTTGAATCATTTTGAAGTTTTTAAAAATCAGACTACTAAAATTGATTTGATATTCAGAGATCCAAAGGTTGAGAGTAAGATATTGGGTCATTTGGATATTAACCTGAAGGTTTTTAATGATAATGGGGAAAGTGTAAGCCTTAAATCATTAGAGAAGCAGGATGCGATTGTTTTGATGTGGCTGGAACCAGAAAAAGAACCAACCCGACATTTAATGGAAGAATTTAAAGATATCAGAAAGAGATATCAGGAATGGAATGGTAATATTGTTGTATTGCAGGCAGAAGAAATTTCTGATGAAAACTTAACAGACGCTTTTTTTGCTAATATGCCATCAAATTACAAGCTGTATAAAGATAAAAACAATGAGTTGATTATACAGGCTAAAAAGGAGTTGAGAATTACAGGTAAAGTTGAGAAGCCATTGCTATTGGTTTTACATTCCAATGGCGATATTCAGTTCGCTTCCCGCGGATATAAAATTGGGATTCATGAGCATTTGCTCAAAATTTTGGAAAAATAATCTAAAACAGGAATCTCGTGAAGGAATAAAAAAAAATGCCGCTTCAATTATTTGAGGTGGCATTTTTATTTTGAAAATATTGTTTTATTTTTTGTTGTAAAAGTCTAATTGTAAAGTTCTTCTGCAAAACTGCCTTCTACCTTATTCCCCAATAAAAGTTCTTCAATAGTAGCAGCAATATCAGTAAAAGAGGTTCTGGTTCCCAAATCAACATTTTGTTTGATATTTTTACCAAACACCATTATTGGAATGTACTCTCTTGTGTGATCAGTTCCAGGGTAAGTGGGATCACATCCGTGATCGGCAGTCAGAATTAAAATTTCATCGTCCTTTAAATTTGCCTGAATTTGTGGCAAATAACGATCAAATTCCTCCAAAGCAGCTTTGTATCCTTCCGGATTTCTACGATGTCCAAACATCATATCAAAATCGACGAGATTCGTGAAGATCAAACCTTTTGAATCTTCTTTTAAAGCAATCAGAGTTTTGTTGATTCCATCCTCATTATCCTTATTGGTTCCGCGGGAGTCGGTAATTCCTTGCCCTGCAAAAATATCTTTTGTTTTACCAATACCGATAACATCTAATCCGCTTTCGCTTAGGCGATCGAGAACAGTAGGAGCGGGTGGCGTAACAGAATAATCGTGACGATTTGCTGTTCTGGCAAAATTTCCTTCACCGCTTCCCAGGTACGGACGTGCAATTACACGCGCTACAGGTTCATGTTCGGAGCAAATTTCCAAAGCGATTTCACAGGCCCGGTACAATTCTTCCAAAGGAATAATTTCTTCGTGAGCAGCAATCTGAAAAACAGGATCGGCAGAAGTATAAACAATCCAGTTACCGGTTTTCATTTGTTCTTCTCCGTATTCGTCAAGAATAGCAGTTCCTGAAGCAGGCTTGTTAGCCATTACTTTTCTGCCGGTTCTTTCTTCAAATAATTGAATGGTTTTTTCTGAAAATCCATTCGCATAGGTAGGGAAAGCACGTTCCAGCTTAACTCCGGCAATCTCCCAGTGACCGGTTGTTGTATCTTTGCCCTTGGAAGCTTCGGCAGCTTTTCCGTAGGCTCCGTTTGTGTTGTTGCTTGATGCAACACCGACAATGTCAGTAAGGTTGCCAAGACCTAGTTTCTGCATATTTGGTAAATTAATACCATTACAATGTTTGGCAATATTTCCAAATGTATTGGAGCCAACATCTCCAAATTCTTCAGCATCTGGTAAATATCCAACGCCAGCGCTATCCAGCACCACAATTGTAGCGCGTTCTATTTTAGGAATCATAAACTTGTGTTTAAAGTGTATAAAATATACTGATGAAGGGTTGTTTAGGTAGTGAGGCAAAGTTAGTAGAACAATTATAAATTAGCAATTAATAATTATAATAAATGTTCTTGATTGGACTATGAAGAAGGTAAAAAATATTTTGTGATGATCTTTCGTGCGGGTATCTTATTTGTATTATAACTTGATGAGTTTTCCTTAACTCAAGAATAAAAGAATCCCCCAAACAAATAGATGTCCGGGGGATGAGATATATAGGTTTAATTTAGACTTAATTGTATAAGTTTTCTCTTTGCTCTTTAATTTTCTCGCTGGAAATATAATCATCGTAATCCATTAATTTATCAATGATTCCATTAGGAGTTAATTCAATAACACGAGTAGAAATTGTTTGAATAAATTCGTGGTCATGAGACGACATCAATACAGTACCACCAAAGTTGATCAATGAATTATTGAATGATTGAATCGATTCCAGATCAAGGTGATTGGTTGGTGTATCCAAAACCAACAGGTTGGCATTTTTCAACATCATTCTGGAAACCATACAACGAACTTTTTCACCTCCCGAAAGAACATTTGCTTTTTTGTAAATATCCTCACCAGAGAAAAGCATTTTGCCAAGGTATCCTCGAAGATAAACTTCGCTGGTATCACTTGAATATTGAGCTAACCAATCGATTAAAGTAATTGGTTCCTGAAAGAATTCAGTATTGTCAAGAGGTAAATATGCTGGTGTAATCGTAACTCCCCATTCATAATTACCACTGTCTGCTTTTTCTATTCCGTTGATGATATCGAAAAGGGCAGACATTGCACGAGGATCTCTGGAAAGGAATATCACTTTCTCACCTTTTTCGATCGTGAATTCTACATCTTTAAATAGAACTTCTCCATCCAGGCTTTTACTTAAACCTGAACAAGAGAAAATTTTATCTCCGGCTTCACGTTCCTGCTGAAAAATAATACCGGGATAGCGGCGGGTAGAAGCTTGAATATCTGAAATATCCAATTTTTCGATCATCTTTTTTCGGGAAGTTGTTTGCTTCGATTTGGCTACATTGGCACTGAATCGGGCAATAAATTCCTGAAGTTCTTTTTTCTTCTCTTCAGCCTTTTTATTCTGATTTGCCTGCTGACGGGCAGCTAACTGACTGGATTCGTACCAGAAGGTGTAATTACCTGAAAACATTTTAACTTTTCCAAAATCGATATCAACAATATCAGTACATACTGAATCTAAAAAGTGACGGTCATGCGATACCACAATAACTGTATTTTCGAAGTTGGCCAGATAATTTTCCAACCACATTACTGTTTCAAGGTCAAGATCATTGGTAGGCTCATCGAGAAGCAGGTTGTCCGGGTTTCCAAAAAGTGCCTGTGCCAATAATACACGAACTTTTTCCTTACCACTCAGTTCTTTCATTAGCTTGTAATGAAGAGCTTCTTTAATGCCCAAACCGCTTAATAATTCTGCTGCTCCGCTTTCAGCATTCCAACCATCCATTTCAGCGAATTGTTCTTCCAGTTCCGATGCTTTAATTCCATCAGCTTCCGAAAAATCGGGTTTTGCGTAAATATCATTTTTTTCCTGCAATACAGCCCACAATTCTGAGTGACCCATAATTACAGTATCTAGAACTGTAAATTCATCAAATTCAAAGTGATTCTGCTTTAAAACCGCCATTCTTTCACCTGGTTCCATCGATATCGATCCTGTTGTAGAATCCAACTCACCAGAAATGATTTTTATTAGGGTAGACTTACCAGCACCATTTGCACCAATAACTCCGTAGCAGTTTCCAGGAGTGAATTTTATATTAACATCCTGAAAAAGAGGTTTTTTACCAAATTGAATAGATAAATTTGAAACTGAAATCATACACTTATTTCCTTTAATTATTAAGGCTGCAAAATTAGTGATTTTTATTTTAGATCTAATCCGATTGTAGGATTAACTTTTAAGTAATTTTTAAAGAAGGGAAACCAGGGCAAAAAAGCAGGATTAATTTGCATTTGCGTTTGAAGAAAGAATGGTTGAAATTTCATTTGTATTTTCGGCAGCAGGAATTGTAATCCGGAAGGTTGTTCCCAAATTTAAAGTGCTCTCAACCCGTATTTCTCCTTTGTTTTGTTCAATAAATTGCTTGCAAAGGAGTAAACCTAATCCATTTCCTTTTTCGCCATTGGTTCCATTATAAGATTGAGAATGGTCTATTTCAAAAAGATGCGCAATTTGATCTTCAGAAATTCCTATTCCGCTATCTTTTATCCACAGTTCAACGAAGTTATCACTTTGATTTAGGCCGATCGCAATAACTCCACCTGGCTTCGTGAATTTTAGTGAGTTGTTAATTAGGTTACGAATTACTGTATCCAGCATTTGGCGATCGGCAAAAACCATAACGGTTTCTTCAAGTAGTAATTGTAGATGGATGTTTTTTTGTTTTGCTACACTCGAATAGGTTCGAAGATTATTTTCTAAAAGTGGTTTAAGAGATATAATAGCAGGTTTGTATGGCAGTTTACCCGATTGATTTAAAGACCAGGATAGAAGATTGTCGGTTAGACTCAATACATTATTTATGGATTCTTCCATGTCGTGGCAACTTTCCTCGAGTAATTGATATTTTCTTTGCTGAATAAAAATTTTGATCAACTGAGCAATATTATATACAGATGCTAAAGGAGAGCGCAGATCGTGCGAAATGATTTGAAACAACCTGTTTTTGGTTTTGTTGGAATCTGATAAAGCCTCGTTTTTTTGGTCTAAGAGAGTTTTATGCCATTGAATCCTCTCATTTTGCAATTGCAGTAATCGATGCGTTTTTTTATTTCTATAATACGAACGGACAATAAAAATAGCGTAGCCAAGCAGTAAAATCAACAATACTATTAAACTGTTTCGTTGCCACATTTTACTCTTGTTCTCTTTTTCCAATAAAGTAATTTGCGTTTCTTTTTTCTCCGATTCATATTTTTCCTGAATCTCAGCAATTTGTTTTAGATTTTCATGGTTGAAAATACTGTCTTTTAGCAATTCATAATTTAATATATAGTGTATTGCACTATCTGGCTGGTGCAATTGTGCGAAAATTGCGAAAAGCTCCCGGTTGCAATCTTTCTGATATTCAATGTTTTTTGTCTCTATTGCAAGTGCAAGTGCTTTTTTACGATATTCTAATGCTTTTTGATAGTTGTTTTGTGCATAAAAAACATGAGCAAGACTATTAATGGTAGATATTATTAGATTTTTATTTCCTATTTCTTTCTTTAACAGCAAGCTTTGATTTAAATATTCCAAGGCCATTGAATCTTGCTCCATTTCCATGAAGCAAGAACCTATATTGTGATAGGTTTGGGCAAGTTGGTACTTGTTGGGTTTCTCTTTTAAAATTTCAAGATTTTTTTTGTAATAATTTAATGCTTCTTGAAAATTATTCTGAATGGAAAGTATGTTGGCAATATTTGTATTTGAGGTATACATGAAAGAAATTTGATTCCCCTCTTTGTAAATTTTTTCAGCCTTGTAGTAATATTCAAGAGCCTTGCTGTATTTTTTTAAATTCTTGTATATGAGTCCAATGCTATTGTATGATGAGATTAGCTCAAAGGTATTGTTGTTCTTTTCGAAATATTCCATGCAAGTAAATAAATCAACAATAGCCAGATTGTATTTATTCATATTTCGATAAACAATTCCTCTGTTTAAATAGGTATTGTTGATGCCAACAGAATCCTCAGATATTGCAAATTTATCAAGAGCTTTATTAAAAAAAGATATTGACTGAGTATATTCTTCTTTACGAAAATGTACTAATGCAATACGAATGAGGGCATTTCCAGCTCCCGAGTAATTTTCGGATTCTTTTGCATATTCAATTGTTTTTTTTGCGTAATGAAGTGCTTCAACTGGTAATTTACGATAGTTCTTGCCTGTCCATTCATTTAAGAATTCAATTTTTAAATTGATATCTGAAATAGAATCTAATTTTTTGTCAACAGAATAAAGCTTTTGACTGAAAAGCAAGGGGTTCGTAGTAAATAAAAAAAAGATTGATAACAAGCTAAGTTTTCTCATATGAAATTCAGTCAAAACTATTGACCAATTTAAGGTAAAAAATATGAATGACAAAAAACAAAAATGTGAAGTGTGCTCACTTCGTATTTTGTCATTCATTGAGAAGTGGAATAACTATAACTATGGAATCGTTATTTCTGCATCATCATAATTAACATCTGTACCATTGTCTGCAACAGGGTTTCCTACAGAAGAATCCCCAGATAATGCTTGCTTAACAATCATATTCACTTTCTTGATTTCATCTGTAGGTTCTTGTTTTACAGGAACGGCAAATTCAACAATATCCGTTTCTAACGAACCGTTAGTGGTTACAGTAGCTGTTACTGACCATACTTTTTTTCCGTCTATCTCTATAAGTCCTTGTTCTATAGAACTAAGTGCGTAGTCTTTTGGTAAAGAAACTACGGAATTAATAGTATAAACTCCAGTTGATGCTGATTTTGTAAGGTTTACGAAGGGTTTAAATAATTTCATATGTTTTTAATTTTAAGTTTTTGCCATATGGAACTTACCATGCTGGAATAATCATCTCCCTGTGTGTCAGAATATCCTTGGCATGGACGTTTCATAAGTAAATGTTCGTTTGTGATTATTAATTTAAAGTAAACATTTACGAGCATTAAGAAAAAATGTTAGTATTCAATTAAATTTAATTCAATATTTTCTGAATAGCTTCCAATTCCATTGCTTCAAAATGTAAATTTGCAACAGAATTTATGTTTTGGTCGAGTTGATTCACCGAACTTGCGCCAACCAAAACCGAAGTAATTCGTTTATCTTTTAGCAGCCAGGCAATTGCCATTTGGGCTAAACTTTGTCCTCGCTTTTCGGCGATTTCATTCAGAGCTTTAACTTTATCTATTACTTTTTCAGTAATCTGCTCTTTTTGCAAAAAACCATGCGATTTGGCTGCTCTCGAACCTTCAGGAATCCCTTTCAAATATTTATTGGTCAACATTCCTTGTGCCAAAGGAGAGAAGGCGATGCCTCCAATTCCATCTTCTTCCAGAACATCTAACAAGCCATTTTCAACCCAACGCTCAAACATCGAATATTTTGGCTGATGAATAAGGCAGGGAGTTCCCAGTTCCCGTAATATTCTTGAGGCTTCGCGTGTTTGATCGGCACTGTAATTTGAAATGCCAGCATACAATGCCTTACCCTGACGGACAACATGATCCAGTGCCATCATGGTTTCCTCTATGGGTGTATTGGGATCGGGACGATGAGAATAGAAGATATCTACATAATCGAGTCCCATTCTTTTCAAACTTTGATCCAGGCTTGAAATTAGATACTTACGCGACCCCCAATCACCATATGGCCCGGACCACATTTTATATCCTGCTTTAGTCGAAATAATCATTTCGTCACGATATAGCTTTAAATCTTCTTTCAGAATTTTTCCAAAATTTTCTTCAGCAGAACCTGGAGGTGGTCCATAATTGTTGGCCAAATCGAAATGGGTAATTCCCCGGTCAAAGGCATGAAAAATAATCTTTCTGAACTCATTATAGACATCTACATGTCCGAAATTATGCCACAATCCTAAAGAAATTGCAGGCAGTAATAAACCACTTTGCCCACATCTTCGGTAGGGCATATCATCATATCTGTTTTCAGATGCTTTGTACATAGTTATTCAAATTTTATACGAAAAGTGAAGATAGTAAGAAATGTTTAAACATGTTCGAATGTGAGCGAATCAGAATCGAATATTTCAATGAGAACAAGCTAAAACAAAAAAACCACAGAAATTTCTGTGGTTTAAAATATAGTATGAGTTTTTATAAAGTTTTTTTCAAGGAGAAAAAGAACTCAATCCCCTTTTCTTTTCGTTTTTTAACAAATATTCTTCCTTTGTGATAGGCAACCGCATTTTTCACGATCGATAAACCTAAACCCGTACCACCCATTTTTCTTGACCGGCCATGATCTCCGCGGTAAAACCGTTCAAAAATACGTGGCAAATGCTCTTCTTTTATTCCAATTCCATTATCGGTAACCGAGAAGTAATGGTAATTTGTATCTTCGAAATAATGTGTGAGTTTAATTTTACATCCTTCTCCGGCGTATTTTATCGAGTTATCTATTAAATTTCTGAAAATAGAATCCAACAATTCCGAATTACCTTTTACTTTAAGATCCGAAGGGAAGTTTAGTTCAATTTCCATTTTTGTTTCTGCCAGTTTTAATTCAAAATCGGAGAGCATCTCCTGAACCATTTCTTTTACATTCACCTCTTCAATGGCAAACAATTCATTGGCTTCTTCAATTTTTGTGAGAAAAGAAATATCCTGAATTAAATTCGATAAACGATTAATCTGCAGACACGAACGTTCAATGAATTGTACTTTTTTGTCTTCATCCATAGTCGGATTATCCTTAATGGTTTCCAAAAATCCGGAAACGGCAGTTACAGGAGTTTTTAGCTCGTGTGCTATGTTCAAAGTCATTTCCTGTTTAATGGTTTTTTCGTTTTCCATTTTGGTGATGTCGTTTACCGAAATTTCGAAATTACCGTCGGTAAAAACAACTACTTGGAAAAGAAACACTTTATGTCCGATTGTAATGGTTTTTTTCGTACTGATTATATCGACGTTCGGGATGTAATTTGTTCCCAGTTTTTTGATGTTTGTATCGATAAAATCAGTGATTTCTTTTAATTCCGGAAGCTCGAACAGTTCCTGATAGTTATGACTTGAAATGTGAGCCAAATAATTGATGTAATCGATAAAATGACTGTTCCATAGAATCAGGTTCTTTTTTTTATCAAATATGGCAACACCTTCCTGTGCAATCTGAAGGTGCATAATCAACTTTTCTTTCTCCAGACTAAGAGCCTCGGTTGTTTTTGTTAGTTTGCGGTATATTTTTACAATCTGGTGACTAATTTCACCCAATTCTGTTTTTCCAAAATCCTCATTTGGATCAATTTCTCTGTTATGGGCGGCATTAATGGCAAATTTTCGAAGTTTTGAAATCGAATTTCCAAAATGCTCTGTAGCGTAAATCAGAAAAATTACGGTAACACCAAACAAACCAAACAGAAAATAGAAAAACAGAGTGTTGGCCTTTAAAAAGCTGAGTACACTTTCGTTGATTGGAAGAGCTGTACGAACAAAATATTCGTAGTAGTTTTTTGAATAATAGTAATAGGATTGTCCGGTAGAACCAGATAAACGAATGTTGCTTCCTTTTTGGGAATGCAATGATTTCTGTACTTCAGGTCGGTTGATGTGGTTATCCAGTCTTTCAATGTTTTCCACATACGAGTCGTAAACGACCTTACCTTTTGCGGTGATAACCGATATTCTTATGTCTTTATCAGGCATTAAGGCACGCAATGTGTCAACTTCCGAAAAATTAAGAGTTTTATTCAGTCCTTTTTTTTGAATTAGCTCATGTACCTGTTGTGTATAAATATTAAGAGCATATTCCAGTTTCTCTCTTCGATACAAACGTTCCTGACTGTATTGAAATCCTCCAATTAACACAGAGAATATCAAAACAATAAGAAAGAAGAAAAAGAACAATCTCTTTTTGTATTTTGAACCGGATTTTTGAATGAGTTTTTGCATGAAATTATAGATTAGGGTCATCAATTTGTTCTAGGTTCAAAATAGTAACCATAGCCAGATTTTGTTTTAATGAATTTATGATATTCACCAATTTTTTTTCTTATTCGTCTTACATTAACATCCACTGTTCTGTCGCCAATCGAGCTGTCATTCGCCCAGATAATACTCATTATTTCGTCTCTGGAATATATTCTTCCCGTATGACTGATGAGCAATCGAAGTATTTCGTACTCGGTTTTTGTTAAACCGATGTCTTTTCCATCGATACACACTTTTTTCGATTCCGATATCATTTTCAAATCTTCGAATTCGAAAACAGCATCTTCTTTTGAATCAGAAAAAACGCGTTTGCAAATTACATTAATTCTTGCAATAATTTCTTTTACCGAGAAAGGTTTGGATACATAATCATCTGCTCCCGCATTAAAACCAATAAGTTTATCTGCCTCGCTTGTTTTCGCTGTAATAAAAAGTATTGGTTTTTCTGACAGATCAGGATTTCTTCGAATTATTTTTGCTAAATCGAGCCCTGAAATTTCACCCATCATAATGTCTAAAAGGAAGAAATCGTATGTTTTAAGCTCTAATTTCAAGGCTTGTTCTGCAGAATAGGCAACATCTACATCAAATCCTTCCTGTTTAAGGTTGAACTGGAGGATTTCGCATAAATCCTCTTCGTCATCAACTACTAATATTTTTAAATCCTTCATGGTTTTTAATTAAAAAAGTTGAGTTTCAAGTTTTAGTAGTTCACCAACTTTTATTGCTTATAATTGATCCTCTTCAGGCAACTCCATATGGCGCAAATCAATGCCTTGCTGGTAATAAATTGCCGCTTCAGCAATATTTGTTGCATTGTCTGCTATTCGCTCGATATTACCTAATATGCTGTTGAAATTTAACAGATTGAAAATTTCGGTTGGTTCACTGCTTTTGGGTGAATTTTTTCGAACCATTCGTTTCAAAATTTTCGATTGCATTTCGTCAACGATCTCATCATTTTTAATGGTCCAGATAGCATATTCACGATCCCCGTCCTCAAAGGATATTAATGCTTTTTTAACCATTTCTGCGCTTATCGACAGCATGTTTAAAACCGAATCTTTATGATTCTCATGAATTGTTGGCGGCTCCATTTTATGGAAAAACCGCATGATGTTATTCAGCTGATCACCAATTCTTTCAATATGGCCAATCATTCTAAAGTAAGAGACTAAAAGGCGCAAATCGCTTGCCATGGGGTGTTGCAAACCAATTGTTTCAATAATGTTGTCACTCATTTTTATTTCGAACTGATCAATTTTATTTTCGTTTTTTTTAAACGTGTCTATCAGTCCTTTTTCTATTTTATCCAAGCCATGATTGACCACCTCTTCTAAAATATCAAACTGTTGAAAAAGCAGTGTTTGCATTTTAGCGAAATCATTATCAAGCTTATCGAATTTTTTATCTTTTTTGATTGACATTGTATGTGAATTTGTTTTGTTAGTATGTGAATCGGGCAATTAATGAAAATCAACCAAATTTTCCGGTTAGGTATTCTTCAGTACGCTTGTCCTTAGGCATGGTAAACATCTGTTTGGTTTTACCATATTCAACCAATTCGCCTAAATACATAAACATTGAATAGTCTGATATTCTTGCAGCCTGCGACATGTTGTGCGTAACCAAAACAATTGTAAAATCCTTCTTCAGTTTTACCAGCAGATCTTCAATTTTTGCTGTTGCAATCGGATCCAATGCAGATGTAGGTTCATCCAACAGGATAATTTCAGGAGTGTAGGCAAGTGCCCGTGCAATACAAAGGCGTTGCTGTTGTCCTCCCGATAGAAATGTTCCTTTGTTGTGAAGGGAATCTTTTACCTCGCTCCACAAACCAACCTCACGTAAAGATTTCTCAACAATTTCATCTTTTTCTTTTCTTTTCAATTTAATTCCATTTAAAAGATAACCAGCAATTACATTGTCGTAAATACTCATAGTCGGAAAAGGGTTTGGACGTTGAAAAACCATTCCAATCTTTCTTCTCAGTAAAATAGGATTCATCTTATAAATATCTTCTTCGCCAAGATAAACAGAACCTTTGTTGTGCGTATCAGGATACAATTCGTGCATTCGGTTAATGGCTCTAAGCAATGTGCTTTTACCACAACCCGAAGGTCCCATAATTGCTGTGATTTTATTTTTTGCAATTCCCGCAGAAACATCATTAATCGAATATTTGTCTCCGCCGTAGGAAACGGAAAGTTTATCGATGTTTAAAATAGGAGATTCTATTTTTTCAATTGGGTTTTGCATCATGTTGTTGACTTTATAAGGTTGTGCTTTTACTTCAGCTTCTACTTCTTTTTTTTCTAATACTGTACTTTCCATCTTTTTGCGATTGCTTTAGCGGTAAGATTTAAACATAAAATCAAAATTAACAGGAACAAGGATGCACTCCAAATCATATCTACAAGGTTTGGATCGTTGTAAAACTCCCAAACCAATAGGGGAATAGCACTTGATGGTTCTGTAATATCTGTGCTGATTGCAGCACTTCCCAGAGCTGTCAGCATTAATGGAGCCGTTTCTCCCGCAATTCTTGATATACCAAGAATCACGCCCGTAAGAATTCCGCTGATACCTGATGGAAGCACGACTCTTAGCATGGTTTTGTGATAGGGAACGCCTAAAGAAAGAGCGGCTTCCTTTAGAGTTCCAGGTATCATTTTCAGCGTTTCTTCCGTTGAGCGAACTATCGAGGGCAACATCATGATTGAAAGTGCCACACTTCCTGCTAAGCCGGAAAAGCCGGCAGTTATTGGTTTCACCACCCAAATGTATCCGATAACACCAAGTACAATGGATGGAACTCCTTGCAGCATGTCTACTATAAAACGAACCACACCGGCAAATTTACCTTTCGAATTTTCGGCCAGATACATGCCGCAAATAATCCCTACAGGAATAGCAATCAATGAAGCCATTCCAACAATAATTAATGTGCCGACTATTCCGTTGGCTATACCGCCGGGAATAATTTCATTGTTTTTAACAGCAACCATTGCCTCCATGGTATCTGGTGCAACTTTATAAAAGAAGCTGATGTTAATTTGTTTGTATCCCTTTTTTATCAACTCGAAAAGGATAAGAAAAAGAGGGACACTTGAGAGAAATGCCAAAAATATAATTGCGTAGGTGAATAGCTTATCCTTAAGCAATCGCCTGTTTAGCTTAGCATTCGATATTTGAGCAGATGTATTCATTCTATATATCTTATTACGGCTAAGCCGATAATTTTTTCATGATTAATTTGCCGATGTAGTTCACAATACCTGTAATTACAAATAAGAGCAATCCTATTTCAACCAATGAGGTGTATTTTAAACCATCGGCTTCACCAAATTGATTGGCGATTAAACTTGCCATAGTGTTTCCTAAATCGAAAATTCCGGTTGGGATTTTGTTGGAGTTACCAATCAGCATGGTTACTGCCATTGTTTCTCCAATTGCTCTTCCTAATGCAAGAATGTATCCTGCAAATATTCCTGATCCTGCATTGGGGATGATAACCGTTTTTACAACTTCAAACCGGGTAGCACCAAGAGAATATGCGGCTTCTTTTAAACTGCCCGGAACCATTGAGATCACTTCCGATCCAAGAGAGGATGCGTAAGGGATTATCATGATTGCGAGAATTATGGATGATGTAAAAATACCAAATCCCTGAGCGTTTAGCCCCAAGTCGGTAATTATGGGTCGTAAAGCATAAAATCCCCATAAACCGTATACAACGGATGGGATACCTGCCAACAGATCGATCACGGATCGTAAAAAAGATGGTAATTTACCATTCTTGAAATATTCGCCTAAAAACAGTGAGATGGAAAAGGCGAATGGAAATGTTATTAGTAATGCCAGAACTGAAGTGACCAGCGTTCCAATAATAAAGGGGAGAGCACCATACGATTCTCTTCCTTGGGTTGGATTCCAGTCTGTTGAATAAATAAAACCAAAACCAAATTCTTTAAATGAGGGGATTGATCCAATAAATAAGGTAGTTACAATCCCTATAGCAATCAGTACTATCAAAACACCACTACCAATTAAAAGATATCGAAATATTTTTTCGCTGTTCATAAGCTTTGAACGGTTCCTGTTAAATGAAGAACTTGCTTCCAATTGAGAAACTGTTTAAAAATAAATTTAAACAGCTTCTAAGTCTGGAGAACTTTTTATTGTACGAATACAAATAAACTGGAAGCAAGTTCAATATTGAAATTAATCAGTTTGTTATTTTAAAGACTTACCATTGTAGGTAACAGTACTCAAAACAGCTTTTGCTTTCGCAACCGCAGTTTCAGGAAGTGGTGCATAATGAACTTTTGTAGTTTCTTTTTGCGCATCAGCACTAATTGCCCAATCAATCAATTTTATGGTTTGAACAGCCTGATCAAGACTTCTGTTCTTGTAATTCTGCTCCTTGTAGATGATCAACCAGGTAAAACTTGAGATAGGATATCCATCAACAGCATCAGTGTTTGTTAAACTAACACGTGTATCGGCAGGCATTTCACCTTTTGCCGAAGCACTTACCGATTCAACAGAAGGCTTAATAAAGTTGCCAGCTAAATTTTGAATGCTTGCAACAGGAATGTCTTGAGCAAATGCATATTCCGATCCGATATAACCAATTGCACCAACAGTTTGGCTGATGGTTCCGGCAACTCCAGGATTTCCTTTTGCACCTATTCCAACAGGCCATTGCAACGCTTTTCCTGTACCAATTTTTTCTTTCCAATCAGCACTAACTTTGCTCATGTAATCGCTGAAAATGAAAGTTGTTCCACTTCCATCAGAACGGTAAACTACAGTAATGGCTAAATCGGGTAAGTTAATACCAGGATTTACAGCTGCAATTTTAGCATCGTTCCAGTTTGTAATTTTACCCATGAAAATACCTTCCATCAGTTCAGGAGTGAATTTTAGTTCTGGTTTTTCAGGAAGGTTGTATGCTGCAACAACGGCACCTAAACAGGTAGGAATATGAAGAACTTTACCCGGCATTTCAGCCAATTTGGCATCGTTTAGAAATGCGTCACTAGCACCAAAATCTACAATTTCATCTTTCAGACTGCGAATTCCTCCGCCTGATCCGATTCCACCATAAGTAACCAGCAAACCTTTTTCTGATGAGTAGTTTTTGAAAATTTTGTTGTAAAATGGTTGTGGGAAAGTTGCACCGGCACCGGTAATAGTTTCCGCTTTCTCAGCAGTTTTTGCTTTTTCTTTTCCTGAGCCTCCACAACCAGCCATAAGGGCAATGGCAATAACAGCAGTTAGAAGCAGTTGAAATTTTTTCATCTTTTTAAGATTTTAGTTTAGAACTATTGTTCTTGTATTTATTAAATTATTTATATTTCACTCTTAACAACAGAAGAGAAGCAAACTCCTCATCTTTTGGTACTACAATGTTATGAAGCTAACATTACAGGAATGTTACAGGAATGTTAAATAAACGTTACATCTTTTAAGTTTCTGAATAAGAGGGCATAATCTCTTGTTTTTTCGAGAAGAAATTAAAAATGAATCATTTTTGGGAGTGATTTTATCCTGTATGGAGATTGAATAATTTGCAGCATCAACTTTAAAACTCAATTCACTAGTGTCCCATTAAAATCGGGACGTTATTATTAATTAAACAAATTTGGCTCATTAAACCTAAAACGTTCTTTGTCATTTTGAAATTTAGTTCTCTCAAATAAGTCACGAAGGTGAGTTTTATCTGTTAAAGAAATACTCAGAATCTGCAAAACCTCATATGTACTTCTGTCAAGTTGCATGTCTTTTTGGACGATCGCCACCAAACAGTAAGTGCACATGGCAACGTAGATCTGAATCCGAACAGCATTTTCAGTAGTTCCCCAGAATTTCTTGATTTTCAGATGTTGCTTTAGCCATTTGAAGAAAAGCTCGACTTGCCAGCGGTTCTTGTAAAGTTCAGCAACTTGAAGTGCAGAAATGTGCATTGTATTGGTTAAGAATACAAGCTCACGCTTTTGTTCTTCATCCCAATATCTGACCAATCTAAGATGTTCTGGATAGTATTGCTTGGGATAAAATCCAGTCAATTCAATCGTTACATCTGAAAGCACATTCTTTGGCAATCTTCGTTTCCATTTGATTATCTTATATTGAAGGTTCTTCTTTGCTCTGACAACGAAGAAAGCTCCTATCTGATGAATCTTATACAACATTTTGAAGTGATTATATGCACGGTCAAATATGTAATATGAGCCTGATTCATAAGGAATTTTTTTCATTGCAGTAGAATCGTGCACAGAAGCTTCTGTAATGTGAAAGAAAGCGGGAATCTGTGTCTCTACATCATATAATGTATGCACTTTGATTCCACCTTTTTTCTTGCGAAACTTCGCCCACCAGAATACGGAAAGGCACAAGTCAATTGTCGTTGAATCAAATGCGTAGATATTGCCTTCAAGTTTGAAGATGTCAGAAACTCGTTTTAGTCTGGCTTCATTTACCAGATTGTAAGCATACTCTTCAAAAATGTGATAATCTCTGTCTTGATTGGCTCTGGCCAGAGATGATTTTGAGATATTCTTGCCCATACCCAAATGATAAGATTTGGAATGGTGAGCATCAAGAGCGACAATCAAATCTCTCAGACTTTCACGATTTGATAATTGCCCGAACATCAGAGCAAGCAATTGGTTCCAACAAGTGAAATGTTTCACGTATTTGTCACCTTCATACTTGCGAACGATGTAGTTGAACTTATTCCTATCAAGGAATGATGCTAACTGAGCGAAAACGTATTTATCCTTATGCATTTGCTAATCTCTTTAAGAATAGCAAAAGTGTAAATTGAAATCCGTTTAATCGAAAAAAGCCTGTAACAAACTAAATTTCAAATATTTCAAAGAACATTGTAAGACTTTAATGGGACAGTATTGAACTCAATTATTGAACTATTAATTCACATTTTAAATGAAAAATAAATTAAATGTAAAAGTTGATGTGCAGTTGGCTGCAGAATTGATCCGGAATTCGGGATCGATGATTGCATTTACCGGAGCCGGTGTTTCTGTAGAGAGTGGAATTCCTCCTTTTCGGGGCCCGGAAGGCCTATGGAGCCGATACGATCCGCAATGTCTGGATTTGGATTTCTTTCATTCTCACCCCAAGGAATCATGGACAGCCATTAAATCGATATTTTATGATTTTTTTGGAAAGGCAAAATTTAACGAGGCTCATCGGGTGTTGGCCGATTTTGAGGCAAAAGGACTGCTAAAGGCACTTGTAACGCAGAATATCGATAATTTACATCAGATGGCAGGATCTAAAAATGTTTTGGAATTTCATGGGAACTCTCAGAAATTGATTTGTCCGCATTGCAGGAAAATCTATTTGCCCGAAGAAGTTGACTTGAATGTTTTGCCACCCAGATGCGTGGCAGACAAGCAAATATTGAAGCCCGATTTTGTGTTTTTTGGTGAAGGCATTCCCGAAGCAGCTTACCGCAGATCACTTTTGGCAGCACAAAACGCCGATGTGGTTTTAATTATAGGAACCACAGGAGAGGTTATGCCTGCTGCTATGATTCCTGCCGAGGCAAAGCAGGTTGGTGCAACAATTATCGAAATCAATACAGAGTCATCTAATTATACAAACCGGATTACAGATATTTTTTTAGAAGGGAAGGCCAGTGAAATATTGTTGGAATTGGAGGGGTTGATCTAATTTTTGTAAGTTTCAGATGTAGTTAACTCACATGCTATCTGCGTAGTTTATTCGTGAGCTTCACTAGGATTAGCATTAAGGATAAACAGTAATTTTTTCATGTGATGTAGATTTTAATAAAAAAAATAAAATGATGAATGATTCGGTTAATTATCAATAGGTTTATTAGATTTGTTAAAAGAAAAAATATATCCATGAGATTTCAAGACTTTATAATACTAGATAAAAGTGTAGGAGAGAAGAGTATAATTCTACCGCCAACAAAAAATGATAGATTAAATAAAATATTGAATGCTACAGATAATTTGGTTATAACAAATTACAATCCTAAAAAACACCCTAATAATCATATTTTATCAATCCTGCATAAGCCAAAGGAGTCGAAAAGTAAGTTTGAAGTGAAAATTTATTATGAAACAGGTCGTTTTCCTACTTATTGTGCATTCTGGACTTATGTGATATGGAAAGATAGTAAAGTTAGAGATGATGAGGGGGAGTTGTCAGACCCTCAAATTGATAAGATAAACGAAATTTTAGATAATTTTGGAGGAGACTTTAGACTGAATATCAAGGGTTTTTTAAACCATTGTCAGTATGCAAAAATTGTAGAAATTCAAATGACTCTTTAGTTTAAAATAAGATATGGCTACTAAAAAAATAAAAGGACATGAGATAGAAACGCTGAAACCAGTTGTTACGCCTTGTGAAGATCTCTCGCAATTTTATCGTCAAACTGTTAACCTTATAGAATCATCTACACTTAATACAAGCGGGATGCACTGGATGGGTATTGAATCTGTTATATCTTCTCTTCCAAAGTGGCCTGTTTTCTTAGATTTATCGAAAGCGAATCGAGAAATCTTTTCAGAATTCCCGATAGATCTTGATTTGTTAAAGAAGGTTAGTACTGAAAATCTTAGTACTAAAGTTGATGTAAAGCATATAGCTGAGAATATGTCAGTTTATTGGTTGCCAATGTATTTAGATTCGGGTAAAACGGTTTCAGTTTTTATTGAAAAGAGAGATAATGAATTCATTTTCACCAATAATCTATATGTTGACCTAGAAATATCCCTTAATAAGCCTAATATAATGAGGGATTACGTTCTTAAATCTTCAAAATTTGTGACACAAAAGAGTGAGATTCTCTTGAAGAATGGTATCGCAGTTAATGAGCTACAGGTGCAAAGGGTTATTGTTGATACATATGAGGAATTATCTGATAAATTGTTTCATTATGCACATTTTATTAAAATATTTTATAATCATATATATAACTATATGATAATTCATAGTAAAGTGTCAGAGCAAAAGGATATACTTAAAAATTCAGTCAAGCAGTTTTTGAAAGATTATTGTAGATCCAATAAAAATGCTGTAAAAAAACTTGACAGTGATGGATTATTATCAAATACAAACTATTATAAAACAAAAAAAGGCACCATAATTTCCACTGCAAATAGTAAATTGAGGTTAGCAGAGATGTTTCTTGATTTCGAAACACTTGCGGATAGAGGTTTGTCGAAAGGAGGTATTGTATTAATGGATATTTCATCAAAAAACCATTTAACAGAGGATTATATATATAAGTTGAAATTAAAGTTTAAGAAATACAATATTGAACCTTTACCAGTAATAGATCGTGAAAATTTACAATCAAGTGCTTTTAAAAGATTGAGAGAAGTAATTTAAAAGAAATGGAAAAGAGTCATTTTTCTAATTTTGAAAGAAAGGTTATAAAATATATTTGTGATAATCCCATTCGGCTTAATGACAAGACATTAGATCGACTAATGATAAAGGTGTTTACTCGATTTTTTCCAGAAATTTCTATATCGGTAGAGTTGGATAGTCTTAAAATTAGATTTTTCTCCTTAAAAGATCAGTATGATAATCGTTTTAAAATATTGATTGATAGAAAAAATTCTATGAGTTTTCGAAAAAGACTATCGTGTTTATTTGATGGAAAGAATGAAACAGACAGAAGAAATCGTATAAAATCAAGAATACTTACAGTTATCTTTCTATTTGAAAAACTTTGTAGTGATCGTTATATTATTGAACTAAATTTAAGAGCAGGTACAGATAATTTAAAGGTTGTTGGAAGAAGATCAGTTAAGCAGGTAGAAGAGATACAAATCTCTGCAAAAGAATTTATTAGACTCTCAAAATGTGATTATCTAATTGATGAGAGGTTGAAAAATCTGGTTAAAGATAAGTTCCTTTCTATTGATAATAGAAATTTAAAAATTACTCAATTCGCTTTATATTTTACAATTGGATTGTCTCTTATTTCTATCATACCTGACAGCGAGGATTGCTATATAAATACTTCTAATGTCCGTGTAAGAACTATGCCAGTAAATACAACAACTAATTATAATGTTGTATCCTTCCTGAATTATGGAGAAAGCGTTGAGGTAATCCAAGATTCATCAAAATACTGTTTGGTTAAATATAGTCTTGGTAAAGAGAATAAATATGGTTGGGTAGATCAATCGTATATTTCTAGAATAGATCTTTTTGATAAGGTGTTTTCAAGTAAGAAGTTGATGTACTTCTCAATATTGGTGCTAGGTATGGGACTATTATATTTAAAAATTTTCCGAAGCTAAAGCTTGATTGGCGCAATTACATAAAATATTCACAAACCTGCTAAGTTTTGTATGATTGTACTCTCAGGTATAGTATACGCTTAATCTATATCTAGTGACGTTAAGAGCTTGTTTTAAATAGACTGTTTGCAAATAATGTACACGCAAAATATTTCCTATAGAATTATCGGTTCAAGGATTACTGCTTTAATCATTACAGAAATATTTCTGCTAAGAATAGCCAGTGAGATAAAGCTGGAATTAGAAGACTTGATTCAGCAGAATAGATAAGTTACCGCTTTGATTAGTTGGGTTTTGTTATCGGAAAATTAAATTGTAAAATCTACAGTAAATCCCGAAAGGCCGTTTCAAAATCCCAATTCATAAAGTAAAATAGAGGAAAATATTTTATATTTGTTTTCGATTTTCGAATACAAGTGTGATTAATCACAATTTAAGTTGTTGGAAATCTTAGTTTTAAAAACCGGATAACCCGGGTGTTGTATTGAAAGTAAAAAATCAAAATAGAATTTCATGAAGTTATTAGAAGGAAAAACAGCTATTATTACCGGTGCATCCCGTGGTATTGGTAAAGCAGTTGCAATCGAATTTGCAAAGCAAGGTGCTAATGTTGCTTTTACTGATTTGTTCTACAATGAGCAGGCAATCGAAACTGAAAAAGAAATTGCTTCTTACGGCGTAAAAGCCAAAGGATATGCATCGGATGCAAGTAATTTTGCTGATACTGACAGAGTAGTTAATGAAATTGTAGCAGAGTTTGGTGCAATTGATATCTTGGTTAACAACGCTGGTATCACTAAAGATACTTTGTTAATGCGTATGACCGAAGAGCAGTGGGATATGGTAATCAACGTGAACTTGAAATCTGTATTCAACTTTACCAAAGCAGCTCAAAAAACAATGTTGAAGCAACGCAGCGGGTCTATCATCAACATGAGTTCTGTTGTAGGTGTTAGCGGAAATGCCGGTCAGGCTAACTATTCAGCTTCTAAAGCAGGAATTATTGGTTTTACAAAATCAGTAGCTAAAGAATTGGGTTCCCGTGGAATTCGTTCCAATGCAATTGCTCCGGGTTTTATTATCACAGAAATGACAGGAAAACTTCCTGAAGATGTTGTGAAAGAATGGGCTGGTAAAATTCCTTTGAAAAGAGGCGGTACTCCTGAAGAAATTGCAAAAACATGTGTTTATTTAGGTTCCGATCTTTCTTCATACGTAACCGGACAAACCATTCACGTTTGTGGTGGTATGAACATGTAAGAAATTACAAAATCATATTTCAAAGCCATCCTTCGGGGTGGCTTTTTTGTTTTCTATCCCTGTAAAGGAGGGACAAAAGTAAAATCTGGCTTGTGCCAGGTGCACTCCAAAATTTTTTTTGATAGTCTGGCTTGCGCCGGATGCTCACCAAACTGTTTTTTGATGGTCTGGCTTGTGCCAGGTGCTCACCAAACTATTTTTTGATGGTCTGGCTTGTGCCGGATGCTCACCAAACTGTTTTTCGATGGTCTGGCTTGTGCCAGGTGCACTCCAAAATTTTTTTTGATGGTCTGGCTTGCGCCGGATGCTCATCAAACTTTTTTTTGATAGTCTGGCTTGCGCCGGATACACTCCAAACTATTTTTTGATTGCGGAATGGAAATATTTTTGCTTAGCGCATCGCGAAAAGGAAGAGGATTATACCAATTTAATTTCAAAATGGACTTTAATTAAGAAACTGTTTAAAAATTTATCCTTTAGCTTTTTTATAAGCCAAAAACCTCATAATTGCGTTAAATTATCTTTAAATAGAACCACTATTCGCATCAAATTTGCCTTATTCTGAGTCTTTTTTCTTCGATAAAAATTTCTAAAAATAAATTTAAACAGCTTCTAAAATGAATTAATTTTTAGCTGTACCGAGGCAAAAAAGTAAAGTACAGCCATGTTGCGATGCATCTTTTTTAACGAAGATATAGCTGAAAAGAAAACATTTTATAAGGCATGTTTTGATGTTAATTTGGTAGTAAATACAATTCACTACATTCATTTTACAGTTGAGTTCATTTTATTTTTCATTCCAATAACTATTTCGGAATATTGTATCGTAGAAAAATTACAAAAGACATACAAACAACAACTAATACTTACGATATGAGAAAGTACATTCAGTTTTTACTGGTAATGGCAGTCATAATAATGCTTCCGGCTTACAATGTTTTGGCAGTTAAGCCCGATAAAGAAATAACGATTAGCTGGAATTCGAACTGGAATCGTGAAAATCTCAAGATTTCAAGCAACGGAGATATCGAATTTAATGATTCTTATACAGATATTATTTCGATATCGGATGGCGGATATCTGAAAATCAGCATGGTGAGTTTCGGAATGAAACGAAAGCTATACGTAAGTTCGGACAACGGACGTGTTGCTTACCGATACTTTGAAGGAAATAAGGAGGTGAATTTTGAACCCAAAGGCCGGGAATGGATGAAAAAGGTATTGCCTGATGTAATTCGTAATTCGGGATTGGATTTGGAGAACCGTGTTAATAAGATTTATCAGAAGAAAGGCATCACCGGCTTTTTATCGGAACTTGAGAAAACCGACAGTGACTATTTTAGTTCAAGAATGGTTGAATATCTTTTGAAGAATAATAAATTGAACAAGTCGGAACTGCAAAATTTGCTGAGGGAGTTTCCTTACCGGATTGATTCTGATTACGAGTTGTCTCAGATTTTTAAAAAGTACAATCCTGTATTTTTGCAAGACGCAGAAGTCTCGGCTGAATTTTTTCAAAGCCTGGCAGAATTATCCTCAAACTACGAATTATCGCAGGTGTTGTCATCTGTTTACAAACTGAATGATTTAACCAACGAAAATTTCACCTTTTTTATTGGTGCTTTTGATGACATTTCATCGGATTACGAAAAATCCAATTTAATGAAACTGGCCTTGCATGATGACAGGCTGACCAATGAACAATTAACTGTTTTGCTAAAGGAAGCGGAAGACCTTTCATCGGACTACGAAAAATCCCAGATTATTAAGTCGTTGCTGAATGCAGACGGACTTTCAACAAAGAACCTGAATGAAATAATTGAACTAACTCACAGCTTATCTTCCGATTATGAAAGGACACAAATTATTGGTACAATGATCAAGAGAGGTTTGCTGAATATGTCTAATCTGGATGAATTTAATGAATTGATTGAAGAGATATCATCAGAATATTCCTATACGCAAATATTAAATGAGTTGATTGGTTATGAGGCCTTAGGCACCGAGCGTTTTAACTACTTGATAAAAGCATCCGATAATATTTCTTCTTCGTATGAACTAAGTAAGTTTTACAATTCGTTGTTAAATCAGGAGGAATTGTCAGTAGAACAGCAGTTGGAACTTATTTCAAAATCTGAGAATATTTCTTCCAATTACGAATTGGCTCAATTCCTGACCAGAGCAAGTCAAAAAATGGATTTGAGCAATGAGAGAGTTTATGATGCTCTTATTAATGCGACTCAGGAAATTAGTTCTGAATATGAATATGGAAAAGTTATGAAAGCGATTTATTCTCATCGGAAAGACAGATAAGCCGGTTGTTGTAACTTAATAGGATGATCAACAGTTTATGAATTGTTTTTGGCATGCAATTACACAATATAGAACGAAATTGAGGTTGTAAAAGTTTGATTTCTGACTGCTTGCCTTACCTTTAGCAGGTATTTATACCAATTTAATTTCAAAACAGACTTTAATTAAAATGAATTAATTTATAGCAGTATCGAGGCAAAAAAGTAAAGCACAGCCATGTTACGATGCATCTTTTTTAACGAAGATATAGCTGAAAAGAAACATTTTATAAGGCATGTTTTGATGTTAATTTGGTAGTAAACTAAATAGAATTAAAATCCCATACGTACCAATGAATAAATACTTACGTTTTTTTATCATCAGTCCTGTTCTTGGAATTTTGTGCTATATGCTGGCTTTTTATGGTCATGCAGGCGAATTGCCTGGTGCCGAATTTAAATTCAACGGCTATGTGCCCAGTGCTGTATTTGGTTTGTGGGCCGGCTTTTCGGCATTGGGAATCGGGCAGTATTTAAACAGGAACTTTAACTGGCGTCAAAAACATGCGCTTCGTTTTCTAATTCAATGTGTTTTGCTGTATGTGGTAGGTTTGGTACTGGTGGCAATTTATTCCGAAATGTTTTTAATATCGCTGCGCACCGAACTAACTTATACACAGTTTTGGTTGATGTATAAAGATGAATTCTTTAAATCGGTCATCATTCTTTTTATTCTCGTATTTGTTTATTCCCTTTTGGATTTTGTGGTGTATTCTTACAATCAGATGAAGGAAGAGGAGATTCGCTCGGCAGAGATGATCAACAATCAGCTTAATCTGCAGTTTGAAGCACTAAAATCTCAATTGGATCCTCACTTTTTGTTCAATTCCCTGAATACAATTTCTTCGCTGCTTTATAAGAATACCGAAAAGGCGGAACGCTTTATCCGTATGTTTGCCGAAAGCTATCGCTTTATATTTAAGCAGAACGATCAGGCATTAATTCCTTTGCAAAAAGAGTTGGATTTTGTGCAGGCCTACAATTATTTGCTGGAGGTCCGGTTTCAGGAAGCATACGAATTAAAGATCAACTTACCTGATGCTGTTTTAAAAAGCTATGTTCCCCCTTTAAGCGTGCAGATGCTGGTTGAGAATGCAATTAAACACAATCTGATATCGCAAACAACACCTCTGGCCGTGGAAATTGATTCGGAGAAGAATTATTTGTGCGTTCGAAACAATATCAATCCGTTGCGGGAGCAACCGGAATCATTTCAAATTGGCATCGAAAATATTCGAAAGAGATACTCTTATTTTACCGATGAGACGATTCTTCTGGATAAAAATGAACATTTTAAAGTCAGTTTACCACTGATTTCTCAATTGAAATAATTGAGATGCAAAACCAAAAGAACAGCTGTTAACTATGAAGACTAATTATTTAAACCATCTGCTTTACAGGATATTTGCACCACCCTTGGTTGCTGTATTCGTTTACCTGCTGATATTACTAATATTCGACCGACTCTCTGAAATTGGAAACAATTTTAGTCCGGAAGAAGTCCTCTTTTTGGGAATTGTGACTTTTGCCTTATTCGAAGTATATCGCTTTTGGATTCATCAAACAGAGAAAATCGGCTATTTAAAAGAACGGGTTTTGCTGAAATCCTTTTTCCTGTTTATGGGAAGTTTTATCATCACAATCATTCTTATTTTCGCTTTCTTTTCTCTCTACTTCATTTATTTTCTGGGATTAAGTGAGTTTAGGGCCGAATTGACCTCTTTCCTTATTGTATTTACTTTAGTTGGTATTTTGTATCATCTTTTTTATCTGAGTATCCGGTTTTTAGATCAGCAAAAGGTGCTTCTGCTGGAGAAAGAGGAAATGAATCGGAAAAATATTGAATTTGAACTGCAGGTGTTTAAAAATAAGATTAATCCCGATTTCTTATATCAGTCACTTGAAAGTGTAATTAGTCTGATTCGGAAAAAAGAAGTTGATCAGGCAGAAAAATTCATCGATCATCTGGCTTTATTTTACCGGCGGATATTAGGGAACAGATACTCTGAAATTATCTCGCTTGAAGAGGAAATTCAAAAGGTTGATCAGTACATACTCATCAGAAATAACAAATACAACAACAACTTTATTGTCAATTGGAAGATTGAATCATCTCTAAAAGAAATTCATATTGTTCCCAATACTGTTTTGCAGGTATTGCAAATGATAGAATATTACCAAATGGTTGATTTAAATACCAAATTGGTTGTTGATGTGAGCGAAAATGATGATTATATTGTATTTTATTTTTTGTCTTCGGAGCGGTTAACTCCGGTTCCCAAATTGAATATGCAGATGAAGACTCTAAAAAAAGCCATTGGGTTTTATTCAAATAAGGAGCTTGTTTGGGATAAAAAGAGTGAATTCACCCAAATTTACATTCCGAAAATTAATTTAGAAGATTAGCAAATTACTAAACCACATATCCCTGTTAACCATGAATGTAGTTATTATAGAAGATGAAGTATTGGCCGCCGATAAGTTGGAACGTTTGCTGCACAAATACGATCCCAAAATTAAGGTGATTGATCGGTTCGATTCAGTTACTGATTCCTCTATCTGGTTGGGAAACCCATCAAACAAAGCTGATTTGATTTTTTTGGATATCCATTTGGTTGATGGATTGAGCTTCGAAATATTTAATAGAGTACAGGTGCAAACACCTATTATTTTTACTACTGCATACAACGAATATGCTTTGAATGCATTTAAATTAAACAGCATCGATTATCTGTTAAAACCGGTTACGTTTGATAATCTGTATACCAGTTTGAAAAAATTAGAGCACCTTAAGGAATCATTGACAGGAGCCGGGAATATGAGGAATTTTGAGGAGTTAAGCAATGCTCTGGCTACTATTCAAAAAAATTACAAAACACGTTTCATGGTGAAAATCGGCGAAAAACTAAGATCCTTTAAGGCAGAGGATATTTCTGTTTTTTATGCCGATGGCAGAGACGTGTTTATTCTGTTGAAAGAAGGCAACCGCTACATTATCGATTACAAAATGGAAGAGCTTCAGGATTTGTTGAATCCGGAGCAGTTTTATCGGATCAGCCGCTCCTTTATCGTTAACATCAATTCAATAAACGGTGTTTCGGTTCACTCCAATTCACGACTGAAAGTAGATTTATCGCAGGAATTTGACAGGGAATTGATTGTAAGCAGAGAAAAGGTTGGCAGCTTTAAAGATTGGTTTAACGGTGCCGGATAGTTGGCTTGTGATTTGAAACAAAGCTCGATATAGCCTTCTGTTTTAAATGAACAGCAAAACTAAAATGCTGACATCGATATTCTGTACGATGGATTGTAAAATTGCAGGACAGTGAACACGAATTAGTTTTTTGTTTGGAAATTAAAAGCCGGAAATTTTTGTATTATGAATGTTTAGACTAATTTTAAATAAGAAGTTTGAATATTCACTAAAAAATAATGATTTCCATGAAAACTTTACAATCAAAAATTGGAGCAGGCCTTCTAATCTTGTTTATGCTCTTGCTTGGGGCTTCATCAAAAACGTATGCTCATTGCGAGATTCCCTGCGGAATTTATGCCGATTCTCTTCGGATCATCATGTTGTCGGAAGATATTGAAACCATTGAGAAAAGCATGAAAAAGATTACCGAATTATCATCTGCAGAGAAAGTAGACTACAATCAACTGGTTCGATGGATCACCAATAAAGAAGATCATGCCAATAAAATACAGGATATTGCTACCCAGTACTTTATGTTTCAAAGGGTAAAAGTTTCAGATGATCCTAAAATAATGGCTAAAAATGCAGAACTTCTGGCTGTTCTTCACGAAATTTGTGTTTATGCGATGAAGTCTAAACAAACTACAGATCTAACATATGTTGAGAAGTTGAAGCAGGCAGTTCAAGAGCTTTCTCATTTGTATTTTGGAGAGGAAGAGCATCATCATCATTAAAAATATATGGTGTTTCACAAATCCCTTTCTTGCACAGGAAGGGATTTTTTCAATATATACAGATTGCAAAAGGGACGTGTTTATTTAAAATAGAATGAATTAAATTCAGATTCTAAAATTAGTATTACAATGAGTGATTCAATTTGGTGTTTCGAGAATATTAACCTTTATCAGGTTCTTTGTCCGCATAAGTTAAAGGAGTTTGGAAAAGATCATTTTGAAGGATTTAAGAAAGGAGATTTTATCTATTTTCCCGAAGATGCTTCTCAATCAATTTTTATGGTGAGTAAAGGAAAGGTGAAAATTGTTTCTTATAACGAAGACGGTGAGGAAGTTGTGAAGGCAATTCTCGGGAAAGGAGAAATATTTGGAGAAAAAGCTCTGCTGGGAGAAGAAAAACGAAGTGATTATGCACTGGCCTGCAGTGAACCCACCGAACTGTGCCCAATGAGATTGTCGGATATGTATCAACTAATGCGTACAAATGAAAAGTTTGGCTTTTCAATTTACAAACTGATAGGTGTACGGATAAAAAAAATGGAACGGCGTTTGGAAGCTCTCCTTTTTAAGGATGTTAGAACCAGATTATGCGAGTTTATTAAGGAGATGGCCGATGAAAATGGAACTATTGAGGGCGCAGAGCTGGTTGTGAGTCATTTTTTTACACAAAAAGATTTTGCAGATTTAATTGGAACAAGCAGAGAAACCGTTACACGCTTATTTAATGAATTGAAGGAAGAAGGAATTATTGATTATTCCAGAAAGGAAATAAAAATTTTAGCGAAAGAAAAATTATAAAGATTTCATCTTTTTTCGCAAATGTGATATGGCTTACATTTTATGATTGTTGACGATGCTAATTTTGGTATAGAGTAATAATCAAAAAATGTAAAAAGATGAAAAAGATACTAAGTTTAGCCGCAGCAGGCGCATTGTTATTCTCAGCCTGCAATTCAGACGATGATGTTGTAATGAATCCAATTCAAAAAGGAGTTTTCACAGTTCGGGTGGAAAATATTCAAACAGGTAAAGATTTTTTTAGATCGGGTATATCTGATGCTGTTGGGCCTGGTGGATCATTAAGTTTTAGCTTTAATGCAGGAAAGGGTTCCCGCCTTTCTTTCGCTGCAATGTTGGCTCAATCCAATGATTTGTTTTATGGTTTTGCTGATACAGGATTAGCTTTGTACGATGCAAATGGAGATCCTGTAACAGGCGACGTAACTTCTGAAATTATGCTTTGGGATGCAGGAACAGAGGTAAATCAAGAACCAGGCGCAGGAGCCGATCAGGCTCCCAGACAAGCAGGTGCAAATACTGGAATGGATGAAAACGGAACTGTTAGATTGGTTGCCGATGTAATGGATGGATACACCTATCCGGCAAATTCTGAAGTAATTCAGATGAGTTTGGCTCACGATGGTGGTTCTGAATTTACAGTTACCATTAATAATGTATCCGACATGTATGCCTTCCAGTCTCCAATAGCGCCAGGAGTTTGGGTAGTTCATAATTCAGGAATGCCTGTTTTCACAGCTAATCAGGTTGCCGCAAATGGTTTGGAAGGATTGGCAGAGGATGGAGAGAATGCCGGTACAGGTATGTTTTTAGCTGATAACAGTGGATATGTTTCCCCTTTTGCTCCCGGTGTATTTTCGGTAAGCACAGCTGGTTACCCATTGTTCACAGATGGTGAAGTTCAAGCGGGTAATGGTTTGGAAAAATTGGCTGAAGACGGCGACCCCGAAGATTTAGATACCTATTTGAACGGTTTGTCTTCTGTTGTTGCTCACGGTGTTTTTTCGGAACCTGTGGGACAAAGTGGCGGAGCGCCGATATTTCCGGGAGATGCTTTCGAATTTACTTTTGAAGCAACCGAAGGCGATTATTTAAATCTGGCAACGATGTTGGGACAATCAAATGATATATTTGCAGCTTTTGATGATATGGGAATTGCTTTATTCAATAATGGAATTCCGGTTACCGGAGATGTAACATTGATGTTAAAATTATGGGATGCCGGAACCGAGGTGAATGAATACCCGGGTGCAGGTAATAATCAGGCACCAAGACAAGCGGAACCGAATACCGGAGATACTGAAGAGGTTAAGGTAATGCAGGTGAATGACGGATTTACGTATCCTGCAGTAAATGATTTGCTTAAGGTGACAATTAGTGCCAACTAGAATTTGAATTACTGGGGTTTTCACATGGAGCGAGAATCCCTTTTTTTATTCCTTTTCGAGTAAGATATAGGCACCAAAAGTTTTATTTTGAAATGGACTTACCAATGGCAGATATCCATTTACCCATTTTCCATCCTGAATTTCAAGTGGATGTTTCTTCATCATTTTCAAATGGAATTGGTCGAAACTTGCTTTGAATTGATTAAAGATTTTAAAATTACCTTTCGAGCCTGAACGAATATTTTTGTTTAGAAAAAGAGCCAAAGTACTCATGTTGTACCGAAGATTAATCTCCAGGCAAGGATGAATTCTCAGCTTTTCTTCACGATCTAAAACCAACATACAATCAACTCCAAAATAACCCGTATAGTTGGGTGCAATATCCGAATCAGCAAGCGTTTCCGACATGCAGGTCTCCAATTCATGAATGTATTTTCCGGTCAATAATTTTTCCATTTTGCTTGGAATACCCCCCAGATAGTTGCTCAGGTATTGTCCTTTCGAATCAGTTTCAAAAAATCCCAAACCCAAATAATTCACTTCACCCTTCCCATCGCAATAGTATTGAATCGAGAAATCGAATAATTTATTAAAAAAAGGTTCAACCATTACATAGGATTGTGAGGCAAGTATCCCATTAATCGATTGAATAATGGATTCATTTAAGCTGGCGTACCGAAGAATCTGTATGCCTCTTCCTGCAGAACTTAATGGTGCTTTAATTACAATTTGTTTCCATTTGCTCATTAGGTTTTCTACCTCTAAAACACTGGTGCAGACTTGTGCTGTCTGATCGGGATCAATAAACAGTGAGTTTTTTCTGCGGTTAATAGCATCAGTTCCAATTTCAAGAGCTTTTTTACGACTGTACAAATCACGATGTTCTGCTTTCCAACAGGCATTTGGCTGATTTAAAAAATCAGGACTGCAAGACTTTTTAAATGGTTTAAAAATGTGATGAATTCTTGGACTCCAGCCCCACGGATGAAGACTGCCTTTTGGCATTTTAATAAAATCAGAGTCTGCTAATGCTGCGCTTATTGGTTTGAAATTAGGGATGGTTACACCTGCGTTTATCAGCAGATCAATAAATTGCGGGTCAGGCAATTGATGAACCAATACTGTATCCATTTTATCTGCAAAAAACATCGGCAATACATCCAGATCCTGCTCAAACTTTGTTAAGATTTTATTGGGCATAAAGCTAACCGTTCCGTTGGCAATGGCCATTTCGCAGGTAGGATTGTAAATAAATATTTTTGGAGAAATTTCAGTTGGCATCATTCAAATTCATATCTTTTTAATTTCACAAAAGTAGGTGAAATCTGCTTATCTTTGGTTTTCCAACATAAATTATAAATATGATTTTTCCCAATAAACTTGTGCATGGTCGATTAATAAAGCGATATAAAAGATTTTTAGCTGATGTTGAGTTGGACAATGGGGAGATTGTTGTTGCTCATACATCGAACTCGGGCAGTATGAAATCTTGTCTGGAAGAAGGAGCTGAGGTCTTCCTGACCTTTGCTGATGACCCCAAACGTAAAACCAAGTATACCTGGGAGATGATCCGGATTAACAAATCTTGGGTAGGAATTAATACAGCAGTTCCGAATTTATTGGTTTACGAAGCCGTCAAAAATCAAGAAATTGGTGCTTTGAGAGGATATTCGTTCGTAAAAAGAGAGGTGAAATTTGGCGATAGCCGCTTTGATGTTTTTGCATCGAATGAGGAGGAGGAGTGTTTTATCGAAGTGAAAAATGTGAGTATGAAAGTGGGAGAGTATGCACGTTTTCCCGATGCGGTGACAATTCGGGGTAAAAAGCACCTGAATACATTAATGCAGGTAAAGAAAGAAGGCAAAAGAGCTGTGATGGTTTATGTGATTCAACGAACCGACATCGATAAATTTGCTCCTGCATATGATATCGATCCTGATTATGCCGCAACATTAAAAGAAGCTTACGAAAATGGAGTGGAAGTTTATCCCATCCGGGCAATTGTAAGGCCGGAAAGAATAGAATTAGGAGAACTACTGCCTTTCGAATTGGAATAAAGGCGTAATTACTTACTTTTGCCAGCCTAAAGAGATAGAACATGAATGACAAGGCACAAAACGAATTGGAAAGATATCGCGAACTAAGAAATGAAGTAAGCGAATTGAGTGAGAAGTTAGCCAACTTGCATAAAGATGAAATGGCTTGCAAAAAAGGTTGTTCGGAGTGTTGTATGCATTTTTCAGTTTTACCGGTGGAGTATTTCAGCATCTTGCAGGAATTGAAGGCAAATCCGCCAAAAGAGTATCAGGAACTGGATGAAGAAGCTGACGACTGCAATTTCCTGATTAATGATTTGTGTCAAATCTACCAATCCAGACCTTTTATTTGCCGCACACACGGACTGCCTTTGTTATTTATGAGTCCCGAAGGCGATGACTGGGAATTATCAACTTGTCCGCTTAATTTTACCAATTTTGAGGATTTTCACAGCGAGAATACATTTCTGCAGGACACCTACAACAGTAAACTATTCTTAATCAATCGGGAATTTGTTAAGAATTATGAAGCTGAAAAGTTTGGTGATTTTGACATGATTTCTATGAATTGTTTGGTTGAGGATTTGAACAAACAGAACCTGTCTGGTTTTTAATCAACAACAATCATTTTCTTTGCGGAGTTGCTTTTTCTGCGCCGGGAAAACAAAAAGTGCCGCCGATAACTGTAGCTGTTTGCTCAAGGATCGGAACACTCAATTTAGGAAAAATGGATTCTCTCAGATTGATCACAACATTTTCATTGGAAGTCCGATTGCCGCGAAATAGGTTCGACGGGGTGAGAGTATTTGGATTCTCCTTTAAAACAGGTTCTTCAAGATCAGAGAATGTGCTGACCAAAGAGTCACAAATCAATAAATTGGTAATAAAGCCAAAGTCTCCTCCGTCTTTTAGTAAGCCTAAATTATATTTAGGTGTCACTGCAAAGTGATATCCTTTATTTTTTGGGTTCGTATTTTTGACTGCATCTGCAATCGGAAATCCATTGTACCATCCTGTATTTGATTCAAATTCCCATTTTTTAGGAAGGATATTGAACATCGTAACTCCGTAATATTCCATTCCCAGTATTCCATTTTCCATCGTTCCCGCATTGAATGGGAGAAGAAGCGATGTTATCGAATCAGGCAAGCAGTATAAAATACTGTCGGTTGTTGTTTCATTGTAGGTAATAATTTGCACATTGATTGGGTTTGGATTGTTTATTTTTATCTCAATTTTTATCGATTTTCGATTATTTTTCAGCTCTGTTCTCAGTTGATCAATTGAGTTTGAGATTGTATAGGCAACCTGATATGATTCTGAAATAGTACCGGTATTTGGATTTATTGTTTTCATTCCACCATTTGCGTTTGACGGATTACAGGTATTCTCTGTAAGTTGATATAATGCCCATCGACCTTGAGGAATGGAATCACTTAGTTGTTCCGTTTCGCCTGTATTATAATATATTTTCTTTAGCAGATTGGAATAAGCGTTTGGAAATCCGCCTGCATGGGATAGTGATGCTAAATATTTTGAATCTTCTGATGGTTGTACCCGTGCACTTACATAGTTGAATGTTCCTTCATTGAATATTCCATTCATATTTTGGTAGTACCATTTTAAACTACCTTGTGACGGGTATTGAATAAGAGTTATCTGTTCCTGATAGAAGGAAGCAATTCCTTTGTTTATTGCATCCGTAAGAATAGGGTAAAGCGATTCTGATACCTGATGTAGTGTTGTATCCGTATCATTTTTTGTATTGTTACACTGAGCAATTTCATATGTGTCCGTTTGAAATGAAAGAGCAACAGATGCCAGAAGGGGAAGTAAAAGTATTCTTACTATAGATTTAGTCATCTCAAATATTCTTTTTACAATATGGATAGAATCTATGTAATATGTGAAGACCCGCTGAAAAGCAGGTCTTCTATAGTATTACCTGCATAGTGGAAACAGGTATTTGTTACAACAGCTGATTAAGCACCTGGATTTGTAATTGCACCTCCAATAGCATATGCACTTTGCTGCAGTTCAGGAACACTAACAATTGCATCCGAAGCAGAGAATGTAACTTTAAATGAACTGTTGTCAGAACTTTCTTTGAAAGAGCTTTTGTAAACTCCTTGACTAAAGCTTCCTAGTTTAATAAAACCAAAAAGTGTCAGATTTCCCGATGCATGTTCTTCCCAACTTTCTTTGAATTTTCTGAAATTTGCATTTCGATATGTGATTTCAACGGTTGGGTAGTTAGCAATTAAAAGGTTGTTTAGCATACCAAAGTTTCCACCATTTTTAAAAGTGTCCATATTGAAGGGCGGTTTAATCACAAACTTAAATCCGCTAATATCCTTTTCTGCGTTAACTACAGCTTGAGAAATTGGATCAGCATAATACCATCCTTTTTCAGTAGCTTGCTGCCATGCTGTAGGACCCATTGGTATCATTGCATATCCTTCCCACTTCATTGAAACGGAACAATCAGTACTTGTTCCTTCAGCTTTCGACATGTCGTATGAACCTCCACCTGAGATTCCGAATTTCAACCAGGAACCAACACTAAATCCAGCCTGACCTTCAATATGTACATTCATTTCGCTTCCTGAAGCTGAATGTGTTTCCATTTTAATTTCAATGGTACGGCCTTTGTTTTGCAGGTCGTTTGAAATCTCCTGTTTTGATTTGTTGATACTATACCCAACATTAAATTTGTCAGAAATTACTCCGGTATTAGGATTTACCGTTTTAATTCCTCCATTTTTTTTATCTGGAAACTCAGTGCAATCTTTTAATGATGTAAGTATCCACGAGCCGTTTTGCAGTGCATCTTGCAAAGCATTTACCGGACTCATAATATTTAGATAGATAGAAACGTCTGAAATTACCTGATCACTTGATGCAGGGCGGTTAGGCAATAATTTTTTTAAGTTTCTGGCCTCAGTCATTTGAGTATAGCTGATTGGGCTTTCGCCTGCAGCTTCTTTTCCACTCCAAACACTACCAAAAATATAACCAATAATGTAGTCCAGTTTGGTTTTCACCTTCACTTTTTCCATCTCTTCAGCAGAGATGTTACCGTAACAAGTTTGGTAATCAGAAACGACTGTTCCTCCCTGTGTCGAAGCATTTTTTGTTGCTTGATCCAACCGTCCTTGATCTTTGGTGTTCAGCGAGTACATTATTGAATTCAATATTTGAATATAAGCGTTTGGAAAACTTCCTGGTGATCCAAGTTTAGCAGTATTTGTAATATCCCCGGGAGCTACGACTGAATTAATGTAATTGTAGGTTGATTCGTTAAAGTCGTTATTCATGTTTTGCCAGTTCCATAAAAAATCTCCTTGAGAAGGATACTGAATTGGATACAATGGTGATTTAAAAATTGAAGCTACCGCATCCTGGGCTTTTTTTTGCAATTCTGCGTAGAATTCATCTCCACCGGTTTGGCTGTTTGCAACTAGTGTGGCAACATTCTCCATTTCTTTTGTTGAGTTTTTCATAAAATTGTCTTTTTTTTATTTTTTTTGATGTTACAGATGGATCTTATTATCCATAACATGCCACAGAGTTTCTGCGGACTTTGTTTAATCTGTTTTAAATGATTTGGAATCGATGATTTAATTGTCCAGATCATTTGAATTTTATGTATACCATAAATTGATAACATTAAATTGTATTGGTGTAATAAAAATGTAATTTGATGTTAAAAATTAATTCGTTCGTCACTATCTATCGGTAAATATTCTTAAAAAGCATTTATGAAAAAAAAATATATGAGTGAAGTGCCAAGAATATTTAGTGGGGAGTATAAAAAATTGAGTAAAGCGAATTGTTGGATAGTATTTTTTTTGATATTCAAAGTTTTGCACGAAAATTCAATGACGACTTCGATTTATAAATCCGTTAAGGCCAGAAAAATTTAAGGCTATTCTTTTTTGAGAAGAAAAATGTAATATTGAACTAAAACATTGTCCTGGCTTTTTGCCGGGATTTGTTTGAATATAATTTCATTGCAGGGTAGTTTTGAGATAAAACCAATGTTGCTGAAAATAAAAAATTTTGGAATTAAGCCAAATTCTGTTGTAACTTACAGAGGTAGTGGCTTAATTATTAAAATTTCAGATAATGGCAGAAACGAAAAATAATCCAGCAAATGATTTATTAAAAAAAGAGATTCTTAACATTGCTTTAGAAATTTTTGTGCGGGATGGCTATTTCTCGACAACAGGTGCTATGATTGCCGGTGAAGTTGGTATTAGTGAGGAAAAGTTATTTTCTCTGTTTGAAACGAAGGAGAATTTGCTTCACACAATTGTTGCTGAGGCAGTACATCTAATATTTGATGGAGTAGATCCAAATCAGGATGGTAAATTGCAGGAGGTTGAATTACTGTTTTTTATTAACGATTATTTTGATTCTGTTGAAAAAAATCTTGATTTCTTTCGCCTTTTTTATTCTTTGAGACTTCAGCCGGGGGTGGTTGACCGGTACAAACATGAATTGCACGAAATCGTAAGTCCGAAATTAAATATAATTAGAAAATATTTTAGTAAAGAAGGTACTGAAAACCCCAAGATGGAAACGCGTTTTCTTGCCTCGATGCTCGATGGAATTGCGATGAATTTTGTTTTGGAACCTGATGGGTATCCAATTGATGAAATGCAGCAGAAAGTTTTGAATATGTACATTAAAAAAACCGAATACGAAGATTAGATTTTATTCAATCTGAGATTATAAATAAAAAAGAATCCGGTTCATATCGTGAACCGGATTCTTTATGTTTTTGCAAATCTGCTAAAGACAAATTGCCTTTAGTCAAGAATTTATAAATTATTTTAAACCGCGTTTGATTAATAAAGCATCAATATTTGGTTCAGCACCTCTGAATCGTTTATACAATTTCATTGGATCTTCAGTACCACCTTTGGCTAGGACGTTATTACGGAAAGCTGCAGCAGTTTCTTTGTTGAATAAACCAGTTTCCTTGAACGCCTGAAAAGCATCCGAATCCAATACTCCAGCCCAGATGTAAGCGTAGTATCCTGAAGAGTATCCACCGCTAAAAATGTGAGCAAAGTAAGTAGAACGATATCTTGAATAGATTTCAGGAATCAAGCCAATTGATTTCAGGTAATCATCTTCAAATTTTGTAACATCGATATCCTGAACTTCAGATAAAGTATGATATTTCATATCCAACAACGAAGCAGCAAGGTATTCAACAGTAGCAAATCCTTGATTAAATTTACCGGCATCCTGAACTTTTTTAACCAATTCAACAGGAATTACCTCTCCGGTTTGGTAATGTTTGGCATACAATGCCAACATTTCAGGCTCTAAACACCAGTTTTCCATTACCTGCGATGGCAGCTCAACAAAATCGCGTGATACTGCAGTACCGGAAAGAGTGTTGTATTTGCATCTTGAAAGGAATCCGTGCAAAGCGTGGCCAAATTCATGGAATAAAGTTTCCACTTCATCAACACTTAGCAAAGCTGGCTGATCGCCTACAGGCTTGGTAAAGTTACATACGTTGCAGATAATTGGAGTGATTGCATTTTCTGTTTGCCAACCTGATTGTTTGCGGAAGCTGTTCATCCATGCACCACCACGCTTCGAAGCTCTGGGGAAATAATCTAAATAGAATATTCCAATATGAGTTCCATCTGCTTCCTGCAGTTCCCAGGTCTGAACATCCTTATTATATTTTGAGATATCATTTCTTTCGATGAAATTGATTCCATAAAGGCGGTGAGCCAATTCGAAAGCACCATCGCGAACGTTGTTAATTTCGAAATATGGACGAAGTTCAGACTCATCTAAATTGTATTTCGCTTTCTTTACTTTCTCAGCATAGTACCACCAGTCGTAAGATGCCAGTTTGAATTTACCACCTTCTTTGTCAATCACTTTTTGCATTTCAGCAGCTTCCAGTTTTGCATTTGGAAGTGCAGCATCCCATAGTTTATTCAATAATTCGAATACTTTCTCAGGAGTTTTTGCCATATTCTCGGCAAGAATATAATCTGCATGACTCTTAAATCCAAATAATTGAGCTCTTTCTACTCTTAGGTTAGCAATTTCTGACAATACTTTTTTGTTGTCGAACTCATTGTCGTTATTACAACGGTTCACATAACCCATGTAGATTTTTTTTCTTAATTCGCGATTATCTGCGTACTGAAGAAAAGGAAGCATACTTGGCTTGTCTAAAGTGAAAGCCCATTTTCCTTCTTCTCCTTTTGCAGTTGCGGTTTCAGCGGCAGCTGCTTTAACAGATTCCGGAAGACCAGCTAAATCATCTTCATTATCAATAAGCAATACAAATGCATTGTTTTCTGCCAATTGGTTCTCTCCAAACTGTAGAGTTAATAATGATAATTTTTCATCGATTGCACGAAGTTTTGCTTTTTTACCGGCATCTAAATCAGCACCACCACGAACAAATCCTTTGTATGTTTTCTCTAGAAGAGTATTTGCTTCAACGTCTAAGTTTAATGCATTTTTTTGCTCATAAACAGCTTTAACTCTTTTAAACAAATTTTCGTTTAGGTCGATATCAGCACCATATTTTGTCAATTCAGGAGCCAATCTTTTCGAAAGAGCCTGAATGGAATCATTGGTATCTGAACCAGAAAGATTAAAAAACACATTGCTGACTTTAGTCAACAATTGTCCGGCTTTATCCATTGCTTCGATCGTATTTTCGAAAGTTGGTGCTTCAGTATTGTTGGCAATAGCATCAATTTCTGCACGGCCCTGCTTCATGCCTTCCATGAAAGCCGGCTCGAAGTGCTCAAATTTAATTAAATCAAATGGAGCTGTTTGGTGAGGAGTGTTGTAGTCTGCAAAAAACGGATTTTCAGTCTTTTGCTCACTTTTGTTACTATTGCAGGCGGTTAAACCGATACCTGCAACAAGTACATAAAGAAAAGTCTTTTTCACGTTGTTAGGTTTAGTATTAGTACTTATAGAATGTTTGCCTGCCAAATTAGTAAAATCTGACTGGTTTTCCTTATGATTTGTTTAGTTTTCGCAGCATACTTGCTGCAATTTAGAATTAAAATGTTTGGAATGTAAAATGAATAAGGGTAGGTTTTATCCTTTGGATATTGGGAGATAGAAAATCAGGTTTAAACTAATTTTTTTCTGCAATTTTTTTTATTCGAATTCATTTTTTGCTTTCCTGAGTCCCGGTTTGCACTCTTTGGTGAGAAGCTTAAGTAAAATGCGATCCATAAAACGAATAACACAAACGAAGTTGAAGTGAATTTATTTAAATAGAATCCTTTTATTGAGAAAATAATTGCATTTTGAGGATCTTCTTGTAAGTGAAGAATCTGAAATTTTTTTCCAATAGGATATTCAACATTCTCAGGACCTTTTAAGGTAAATTGCTTTTGATTGGCTTCGTAGGCAATAACGGAATAAAAAGAGAGTAACATGCCGGTATTTTCTTCTACTATTTTTATTACAATACCTTCTGTTTTCTCCCCATACACTATAAGTTTCCAATTTGCATAAATGGGAATCAGTAATATTAAAATTGTAATAATAAGAAACCTTGAACCAGAAATCTTCATTGCATGGAGCTATTTATTATCACTAAATATAAGGAAATTTGAACAAAAAAAGAGACTGCCTCTCAATAAGAAAAACAGTCACTTTTTTTGTGTATACTTTCAATCCTTATTCAGGATAATTCAAATTCTCGTCAGTTAGATGCTCTAAAACCTCAGTTTTGAATTTGTTTGATTCCCATTTAGCCATAGGTAAATCGTGGCTCATGTAATTTCCACATTCTATCTTGTTTGTTCCTGGAATTTCGCCGTTAAAATCAGCCATAAAATCAAACATTTCCTGAGTTACCTTTACGATATCTTTTGATTCCAAATCGCCGTTGAAAATTGCATAAAAGCCGGTTCGACATCCCATTGGGCCAAAATAAATTGTACGGTCTGCCCATTCTTTATGGTTTCTTAAAAAGGTAGCACCCAAATGTTCCATGGTGTGCATTGCCGGAATATCCATTGCCGGTTCCTGATTTGGCAATTTGGTTCGGATATCGAAACTTGTTAATGTTTCTGCTCCAACTTTATCCTTACGGGATACATAAATCCCTCTTTTCAATTTATTGTGGTCTACTGTAAAGCTCTGTATCTTTTCCATTTTTTCTTTTTTTATTTCTGATTTCCTAACTCACGTACCATTTCTGTCACCATTTTGGCTGAATTTACGGCAGCTATTTCAACAAATTCCTGATATTCCATTGCATTCTCTTGTCCTGCAATATCCGAAATAGATCGGATAACCACAAATGGAATATCGAACTGGTAACAGGTTTGTGCAATTGCTGCACCTTCCATTTCAACAGCTTCGGCTGCAGGGAATAAAGTTTTTATCTTGTTGGTTGCTTCTGCATTATTCATGAATTGATCACCAGTTAGAATAGTTGCTTTTTTTGTCTGTAAATCGGTTAATTGGTGAACCGATTTATCGGCCAAAGAAATTAATTTCTCATTGGCAGCAAAACTTGCCGGCATTCCGGGAACTTGTCCTGTTTTATAACCAAAAACAGTGCAATCCATATCATGATGAATAACCTCTTCGGATATTACAATGTCTCCAACTTTTAAATCACCGGGAAAACCTCCCGCAGCACCTGTATTAATAATATAATCAGGTTTAAAGTTGTCGATGAGTAAAGTGGCCCCGATAGCTGCATTTACTTTTCCAATTCCCGATTGAAGCAAAACAATTTCAACATTGTTTAAAGTACCCGTATAGAAGACAAAAGAGCCCTTTTTCTGTTCTTTTCTGTTGGACAATTGATCGCGAAGTTTAACTACTTCGACTTCCATTGCACCTATAATTCCTATTTTCATTTTTTGTGTATCAAGTAGTAAGTATCAAGTACAGAGTACAAAGATAATATTGCTGTTTTAAGTAAGTGGGCAAAGTTAAAAAACAATGCAGTTTTAAACGTATTAATCAGAATTTTATTGATCCGTTTTTCTCTTATCCGAAGATAGAACTGTTGATCTGATAGTTTAGAGATTGATATTTTTAATTAACTTCATCATTCAAATAAGAAAAAGTTATTGAATGACCTTAAAACAATTAAAATACGCTTTGGCCTTAGGCCGTTTGGGAAGTTACATCGGTGTTGCCAAATCTATGGGAGTATCGCAGCCGGCTGTTAGTTTGCAGATACAGGCTTTAGAGGATGAGTTGGGTATTATTCTTTTCGATCGGTCGACCAAAAATGTGGAACCGACCTTAAATGGAATTGCTTTTTTGGAAAAAGCACAACTTTTGGTGACAGAATCGAAGCAACTTGAAGATTTTGCCATTCAATTGTCTGAAGAAATTCAGGGAGAGGTTTGCCTGGGCGTTATTCCAACCTTATCGCCATTTCTTGTGCCTTTGTTTATCGATGAGTTGAATAAAAAGTATCCCAGGATTAAAATAAGGATTCAGGAGGCAATTACCGAAGATATTTTGCGGGGAATTAAAACCGGAACTTTTCATGGTGGAATCATCTCAACACCAATTGAATTGAAAAGTAATTTGGATTTGGCTCCCTTATTTTACGAGCGATTTTATTTGTATGTGTCAGATAAACATGAGTTGTTTGCTCAGGATAAAATAGACATTAGTAAATTGGATTTTTTGGATGTTTGGTTGCTAAGAGAAGGGAATTGCTTTATGGATCAGGTGACTAATATTTGCAGTATTCAATCGAATCAGAACGGAAATTTTGTTTATGAGAGCAATAATATAGATGCACTTCGAAGAATTGTTGAATACAAAGGAGGAATTACTTTTTTGCCGGAACTTTCTACTTTGATGATTCCTTCGGAGCAGGAGGAAATGATAAAGGAGATTAAAGGGAGGAAGAAGGTGAGAGAGGTGACTATGGTTTCATTAAAAACAGAAGTGAGACGAAATCTGTTAAATGTAATTAATCAGGTTATTAAAGATAGTGTTCCTTCGCAAATGCTTAGTGGAGAAGATAAGGAAATTGTAAAAACTAATTTTATAGAAAAATGATTGCTAAAACTAACGGGACACCGTATTATGCTGTTATATTTTCATCAATAAAAACAACGGCTGATAATGGCTATTCAGAAATGGCTGAATCTATGATGGAATTGGCCAAAAGACAAGCAGGATTTTTAGGTGTTGAATCAGCAAGGGAGGAGACTGGAATAACGGTTTCTTATTGGGAGAGTTTAGATGCAATTAAAAAATGGCAGGCACATCCCGCTCATCAAATTGCTCAGGAAAGAGGCAAAGAGAATTGGTACGAAAAATATGCTGTTCGAATCTGTAAGGTGGAATCGGATTATTTTTTCGAGAAATAGTGTTTCGGATTCATAAATGTAACCCAAATCCCTAAAGGGGATTTAGGGGTGAATGCTGTAAAACGAGCCTTATTTCTTCGAAAACAAGCCTACTACCCAAATAAGAACAATAGCTCCTACTGTTGCAGATATAAGCAAACCAAAGAATCCATTTAAATGTATCCCAAAAATACCAAAGATTGTACCTCCTATAAAGGAACCAATAACACCTAAAATCAGGTTGATTATCATGCCATAACCACGACCTTTTAATAAAATGCTCGCAATCCATCCGGCTACAAGTCCAATTAGTAAAAAAATAAGATAGTTCATGTGTTGAGAATTAGTGCCTTATTAAATTACTAAAATTTCTTAAAACAAAAACAATCTTTTTATTATTGATTACTTGTCTTGCATTGCAATGGATTTTTGAATGGATAAGAATAATTATTAACTTCATTTTTGCAATGAAAATGGAATATTCAAAGCTGAAATTTTATGGAAAATATGATAGAAACAAAGAGTCGTCAAGATTTATTGGTGACTAAAACACCGATATTGAACCAAGGGAATCCGGAAGAAAAAAGAAAAGAGATTCTCAACTATTTTAGAAAGACATGGGAATTGGATGAACTCCTATACGATTGCTTAAACGGACAAGAGGCATTTTTACACCGGGCTGATCCATTGCGCCATCCTCTGGCTTTTTATTTTGGACATACAGCCACCTTTTTCGTAAATAAATTGATATTGGCAGGAATCATCACCGATAGATTAAATCCTAAATTTGAATCGATGTTTGCTGTGGGAGTGGACGAAATGTCGTGGGATGATTTGAATGACAAACATTACGAATGGCCAACGATGCAGGAAACTCTGGCATATCGTAATGAAGCAAAGAAGATGATTGAGAAGCTGATTTTAGAGCTTCCGCTGAAAATTCCTATCAATTGGGAAAGTCAGTTTTGGGTAATAATGATGGGAATAGAGCATCAGCGAATTCATATCGAAACATCATCGGTACTGATTCGTCAGTTGCCCATCCATTTGATAAAACCCAATTTGCTGTTTAAGATTTGTAAGGAATGGGGAAATGCTCCGGTCAATGAATTGTTAAAAGTGAAATCGGGAAAGGTAAGAATAGGAAAAGGCAAGGACAATGCTTTGTATGGCTGGGACAATGAGTTTGGAGAATTCCAGTCTAAAATTAAATCATTTCATGCATCTAAGTTTTTGGTTTCGAATGAGGAGTTTAAGGGTTTTGTTGACGATGATGGATACAAAACAGAAAAATGGTGGACGGAAGAAGGCTGGGGCTGGGTGACTTATAAAAAATGTGAGCATCCTTTGTGGTGGCTGAAAGAAGGAAGTGTATGGAAGTTTCGTACCATGCTCGAGATGATTGAAATGCCTTGGAATTGGCCTGTTGAGGTAAATTATCTGGAAGCAAAGGCTTTCTGTAACTGGAAATCTGCGAAGACAGGCAAAACTTTGCGCCTGCCAACCGAGGCAGAGTATTATCGCTTACGAGATTCATTAAAAATAGCAGATCAACCTGAATGGGAAACGGCTCCCGGGAATATTAATTTGGAGCATTACGCTTCATCCTGTCCTGTGGATAAATTTGAAACCGATGGTTTTTATGATGTAATTGGGAATGTTTGGCAATGGACAGAGATGCCTATTTCAGGTTTGGATGGTTTTGAGATTCATCCGTTTTACGATGATTTTTCAACGCCAACTTTTGATGCCAAGCACAATCTGATTAAAGGTGGTTCCTGGATATCGACAGGAAATCTGGCCATTCGCGATTCCCGTTATGCTTTTCGGCGTCATTTTTTTCAACATGCTGGTTTTCGGTACATTGAATCAGATCAGGAGGTGCTAATTGAAACAGATTACTATGAAACGGATGGTTTAGTATCGCAATATTGTGAATTCCAGTATGGAAAGGAATATTTTGGTGTGAAAGATTATTCTAAAACTTGTCTTGCTTTTATCGAAGATCACTTAAAAAACCTGAAAAAAGGAAATGCATTGGATATAGGATGTGCAACGGGCAGAACGACTTTCGAGTTGGCAAAATATTTTGATAAGGTAACAGGTTTGGATTTTTCAGCTCGTTTCATTCGCATTGGAACTCAGTTGAAAGAAACTGGAAAACTAAAGTATATCCGACAGGAAGAAGGGAAGCTAACAAGTTATCAGGAAATTAAATTAGATGATTGCGGTTTGGATTCTGTTCGTGATAAAGTTGAATTTTTTCAGGCAGATGCCTGCAATTTAAAACCCATTTATACCGGATACGATTTGGTGTTTGCAGGCAATTTAATCGATAGACTGTACGATCCAATTCAATTTCTGCAAGAGATTCATTTGCGGATTAATGATGGTGGAATTTTGGTTATCACTTCGCCCTATACTTGGCTGGAAGAATTTACCGAGGCTGATAAATGGGTAGGAGGATACCGAAAAGATGGCGAACCTTTTACATCATTTGATGGTTTAAAGGACATTTTGAGGGAACATTTCGATTTGTTGGATGAGCCCAAGGATGTTCCTTTTGTAATTCGCGAAACGTCACGGAAATTTCAGCATACCATATCGCAGATGACGGTTTGGAGAAAGAAATAATTCATGAAAACAAAAGAACCGCATTACACAATTGCGGTTCTTTTTTGTTAGTTTCGGTTAAAATTGGAATGAAACACCAGCATTAAAACCAATCCATACAAACAATTTGTTTTTACTGCTTGTATGATCGTAGATCGTGTGGGGAATGTCTATTGTTCCATATTGTTCACCAACTTTCTTATTGGTTATGTAAGCATTAAGGGTAGGGCCGGCAAAGAGGGAACATTGAGGAGTAAAGTGAAAATGAAAATTGGTTTGCAAGCTGTTTAAAAGATTTAATTCACTCCAGTCGTTATCGTATACCAATTGGTTTGATGTTGCTTCAATGGATAACTTGTATCTTTGACCAATGGGGAGTAAACTTCCAAATCCGGTGCCGTATTTAAAAAGATCTTTGCCCTTGTATCGATCAAATCCAACTGTAAATAGGGTATAGAAATGCTCAACACCCATTTTGTAGTTTAAATTAGCGTGAATAACATCATTGGTAGAAATTTCAAGCGCATAATAACCTCCTTTTACAATAGAGAAAAGGCCTATTGGTGTGCCGCTTTCAAGGCTGTCGACAAGATTAAAAACACCTATTTGACTTCCTTTTAGGATTTTTGCATAGTTGAAAGTTCCTATTTGCACACCATTTAATTTGTTTTTGGTGATGTTTGCCGTGGACAACTGAAATCCCTTGGCATTTTCTTTTGTGATATTGGCAACACCGGATATCATTACTCCATTTGAATTCCTGGAATTAATATTGCTTACACCAGAAAGCTGAAATCCTTTTGCATCATCAATTATCAAGTTAGCGACTCCGGCAATTATACAACCATCTGCTTTGTTTCTGGTAACATTAGTAACTCCGGCAAGTTGAAATCCAGTTGTTTTTCCTTTGTTGTAATTCGCTAAGCCGCCAACTTCCATTTTATTTACACCACCATTAATCCCTATCAGTAAGTTAAAGGAATAATCGTTGATGTAGTTGATTGAATTTGTTCCATTGGTTCCGATAGGAGAAACAAAGCCGACTTGATATTTTGTGTGGTTTTGGGCAATAGCCGGGCTTACTAAGCTCAGTATCATGCACGCTAGTACAATTCTTACTTTTGTCATTTCTATAAATTTGATTTTATGATCTTATAGAAGGAGGACAATTGTAGTGGGAGATACCCCTATTTACAATTTCAAAAAATTGATCCTAGGAAAGAAAATAAGAAGAATGCAGAAGTGCATCCATATCTTTTCATGTTTTTTGTGTTGAATCAGATTATAAATGTTTAGAAACTAAGGCCGAATTGCCAGCCAAGCCAATATTTATTTTTAAGTGTTGCAACAGCTTTATCCAGATAATAATTTCCAAAATACATGGTGTTTTTACTGGAGAAATTAATTTTTGAAATCTGATTTTGTTCTTTATCCGGACTACAGAAATTGTAAGATGGACCAGTACTGAGGGTGATGTTTTTATTCAGTTTAATTGTAAGACCCAGCTGAGCCCGGTACAGATCACCGGCAAAAACATCGTAGTCTGAATCAGTGTTAAAAAGGGAGGAACCAGACACATCCAGATTGACTGAAAATTTACGGTTGGGATTGCTTGTACAGCCAATACCATACGCTGCGTTAAGATATTTACCCGCTCCAATTTTTAGAAAACTGTAAAGATTTTTGCCACCCGTTTTGTAGGCTACATTAAAGTAGAACGACTCATCGGTTGAAAGTTCCCATTTGTGGTAGCCGTTTTTAATGATATTCACCAATCCAATCGGAAAACCATTTTCAATAGTGTCGGCAAAATTGATGAGGCCAATTTGTATGCCCCGCAATTTGTCGGTTTGATTGTAGATCCCAGATATTTGCACCCCATTGGTTGTCCCTCTCACCATATTAATTGCCCCCGAAATTTGAAGACCATCTACCGAGTTTGCCTGATTGTAGACACCACCAACCTGCAGATTAATTCGCTCACCACCATGCAGATTAATTCCTCCACTGATTTGTCCGTTCCAACCTCTGTAGGGGATGCTGTCCAATGATTTTGCTGCAGCAGAATTTATGGCTCCACTCATTTGAAGGCCTTTTATATCTCCTTTTACTCTGTTAATTACTCCGGCTAGTTGAACTCCATCCATGTTTCCCAGATTTGTATTGACAACACCGGAAGCCTGAACACCATGCACATCTTCACCCACTACGTTCGCAACACCCGAAATTTGGATCCCATTCATTTCCTGCCGGATGATATTGGCTACGCTTCCAATTTCGAACCCCTCAATATTTGCCGAATATCCGGCGATAATATTCATAGATAATTTGTTTGTAACCAGTCCATTTGTTAATTGATTGGTTCCCCAAGAGGGAATAAATGATACCTGAACAAATCGTACTTCTTTCACATTGAGGTTGTTGGAGATGTAGAGTGCTTTGTTCGTCACCATCAGGTTGACAAAACCAATATCCTGTAACTCTTTATTGGTGTAGGCCCAATTAATTGCTTTGGTTCTGGAATGTAAGTTTTGGGCAAAAGCAGGTTCTGTTTTAAAGATGCTTTGTGCCTGCCATGGTTTAAGAACAATATTTAGCTGCTGTTTTTTACCAGCCTGAACATAGACAATGGTGTCTTTGTATCCTTTGCAGCTAAAGTTAATAGCAGAATTTTGATTGCCTTCTAAGTGCAACAGGTATTTTCCGTTAGGATTGGTAATGAATGAAGCTTGACGATTCACCTCATAAACAATCGCATTTTCAAGAGGGTTTCCATCTGAATCTGTGATCACTCCAGATAAAATCCACATGGTATTGCTCAAACCAGACTTATTTTTCGATTGTAAGATAACATGCGAACCGATCACTTTATAGGTCAATCTTCCTTTAAAAAGCTCATTCAGTATTTCTTCGAGAGATTGATGCTTGCCCTTAATCGAAATCATTTTACTTGGGTCGAGTAACATTGCATCGTAAGAGAAGTTAAAGCCTCCTAGTTTCTCTAGAATAAACATTGTTGTTTCAGTACTTTGATTTGTAACTTTCAGGTTGATCTTCTTTTCCAGAAAGTTTTGAGCCTGTATCTTCATGGTGCAGAGAATACAGGCTATTGTTATTGATAGAATCAGGGTAATTTTATTCATTCTTTTTCGGGTCTGATATTGTAAACGTGTTTTCTTTCCTGCTGTAAGTTAAGTTAAATGTATTTGAGATAACTTTAATCACATTTTCAGCATTTTCATCAATGAATGAAGAAGAGTAGTACAGATTGTTTATTTCAGGATTGTCTGATTTTATAGTGATTTGATAACAGGATTCAAGTACTTTGAATACTTCTTTTAAGGGTTTGTTTCTGAAGGACAATCTCTTATCAACCCAGAAAAAAGCCGAAGAATTGCTTGTCAATCTTATAATAGTATCTTGTTGGCTCGAAATTAAGCCTCCTTCGTTATTGGTTAAAATCATGTGCAAGGTATCGGTTTGAGTTTTATTTGGGCGGAAGAGTTCTACTTTACCGGAATTCACATCCACAAGAATATCTCCGTTTTCTTTCATCTTCACCTGAAAGCTTGTCCCCAATACCTTAACGCCGCCAATACCTGCATTAACAATAAATGGTCTGAGAGTGTCTCTTTTCACAGTAAAGAAAGCTTCACCTTGCAAATTTACAATGCGTTGCTTGGTTTTTGAGGTGTGGTAGCTAATGTGAGCGAACTTATTCAAATAAATTTTTGATCCATCAGGTAAACTATCCTGAATGGTAGATTGGCTGGTGTTGGTCAGTAAGAATTCTTCTGTTTGATTATAATCATCGGAATACCAATTGAAAATACCAAAAAGAATAAGAATGAATGCCGCTGCAGAGCTGATTAAAGCAATTCTAAATCGGGAAAACCGTTGAATAGACGGAGAGAGGTTTTTTTCATGCTGATCCAACCGGGAAGATAGCTTTGTCCACGCTGATTTTTTATTAACCGAAATTGGATGAGGATTTAATTTGCCGCTTTCCAGCCAAATTTGTTCCAATTGATCTAAATGTCTGCGGTTTTCGTCCTTTTCTTCCAGCCAACGAATAACCATGTTTTGCTCTTCCTTGTTGGTTTCACCCAAAAGGAATTTGGCAAGGAATGCATCATTAATATGTAGGTTATCGTTTTTCATGCACAATTAATTTCTCTTAATTGGGTATTGCTTTTATTTAGTGTATTGTTCTTTATAAGTATGACAATTGTAATTGTGTTTAACCCTATTCACCGTTAAAAAAATGATGGAAGAATAGAAGCAGCAACGGGAGATAGTCTGTCAATTCCTTTCGCAAAAATTGCAGGGCTTTTCCCATTTGATTTTCTACTGTTTTAACAGATATCCCCAATTTATCAGCTATTTCTTTGTATTTGAGTTGCTCATATCTGCTTAGAATAAATATTTTCCTTCGTTGTTCCGGTAACAGATCAATACTGCTTCTGATTTTAAGTTCCAATTCGGAAGCATTCATCGGATCATTTTCCAGACGTTCGGAATATTCGATTTCTTGTCGGTTATGTTCTTTGTATTTTTCCCGGATATTGATGTGTTTAATCAGATTTAGACTGGAGTTTCGAACGGCACGGTATAAATAGGATTCCATTGAACTTTCAATGTGAATATCGTGTCGGTGAATCCATAGTTTAAAAAAAACTTCCTGAACAACTTCTTCGGATCCTTCTTCTTCTTTCAGAAAATTATAGGCATAAGAACACAAACGACTGTAATGGGCGTTAAACAAAGTTTCGAAATCTGTTCTGTTAATACATTCCGATCGTATTGTTTCTTCTGTAGTCAATGTTAAGCTAGTTAAGAGCAACAAAGGTAAATGTTTTTTTTATGATGTAAATTAATTAAAGGTCTGATATATAAATAGAATGCCACGCAAGGAACGTTTTTTGCGATTCTTGCGTGGTGTTTATTTGTTTTAGTCTGTTTTATTTAGCCTTAGAAGTAAAGTATATACTGCAAACTAGGCAATAAAGACAGTTGTTCACCATTTTCTATTTTATGAGTTGCTTCATTATATCTTTCCAATATTTTGGCCTTATTATTACTTGCATTTTTAATATCAAATTTGAATTCATGCTGGGTTTTTTTGCGGTTTAGTTTGTAGGAGAACGAAACATCCAGAATAAAAAGATCATCTCCTTGTTTGCTGAATTCACTATTGGCGAGATATACCGTTTCTCCAGCCTTCTGGCTTTTCATCAAATCTACAGGTGTATAATATTGTCCTCCTCTGAATGTTATTTTTCCATTTAAACCAATTCTGTTCTGATCATTTTGTCCAACTTTATACTCTTTTCCAATAAGAAGATTGGCCGCATAATTTCCATTGTATCTTGAATTGCGTTCAATACCATCCAAGGCTGTAAATTTTGATTCGTATAAAGATCCGGTAAGCAAATAGTAAAAATTGTTATGGAAGAACCGCTCCAGACTTAACTCCAAACCGTAGTTTTTACCAGTACCTTTGTTTACAAAATCAAAATCTGCCAAACCCTCTTTTATGTCCTGAAGTACTATTTTACTATTTGGGTCATTTTCAACGGCTACGTCATATAAATCCTGATAATAGGCCTCTGCTTTTAAATGCAGGTTGTGGTTCAGCTGATTGTTATAGCCAAGTACATAGTGTATGGCTTTGCTCATTTTTAAATTTTTGTTTGGCGTGTAGGTATTGTCTTCATTATCATGCAATTGAACGAAATAGGTGGACAGACTCTCTGTTTTGCTATGCATACCAAAGCCAAAGGAAAATGATTGGTTGGATAAAAACTGATACTTCAATCCAACTCTTGGTTCAATGGTGTAATCATTATTCAATTTAAAATAACTTGCATGCACTCCGCTTACTACAGTGAAGTCTGATGTAATTCTGTATTTCCAGTTCACAAAGGATTGGAATAAATGAGACTTACCTTCGGAATTTACATCTGTTGTAAATGCTCCGGTATTTTTAAAGTCGTTAACACTCTTGATGTCAAAACCCAAACGGGTGTATTCAATTCCGGCCTTTACACTGTTTTTAGCATTTAGTTTTGTGTTGAATGTGCTGACATATTTAAAGTAATTGTGTTGATATTTTTCATTTAAGGCAGCAAACATAGTATTGTCATCACCTAAGATTCTTGATTCATTTTGAGTATTGGTTGCTGAGTAGGCTAAAGTGTTTTTCAGGTACGATTTTTTACCAATGGGCAAAAGGTTTGATATTCCAATTACAGTAAGATCTGAATTGACATTGTATTCCCCAAGAGTAATCGTTTCCTCATCATTCTCTTCCTTAGCCAGGATGTTGCTTTTTCCCAAAAGACCAAATAGAGTAAATTTACCAGCTTTTTGGGTAGGGAGTACAATTTTAAACGATCCATCCTGATATTTGGGAACACCATCGAAATCTACCAATCCGATATTATCCAACAGTTCAAGTGAAGAATAGCGATAGTTGGCTAAATAGGAGCCGGAGTAATTCTTTTTTAGAGGACCTTCAACAGTAAAATCGATACCATAAGTGCTAAATCCAAAGGCCTGTTCGTGTTTGGCATTATTTCCCGAACGTAAATTAATATCGAATATTCCGGAATAGGCATTTCCGTATTCTGCAGTGAAGGCACCCGTGAAGAAATCGGAATTGCTCAGCATGCTGCTGTTTAATGCATTAATTGCACCTCCGGTTGATCCTTCGTCGGCAAAATGATTTGGATTTGGTATTTCTATTCCTTCCATTCGCCATTGAATTCCCTTGGGAGAGTTGCCTCGTACAATAATTTCATTTGAGCCCTCACCGTCGCCCGAAACACCGGCATAACCTGATACCATACGGGCAGGGTCGTTCAAAGATCCCGAATACCTGCTGGTTTCTTCAACGGTGAAAGCCTGACCACTTACAGTAGCCATTTTATTCAAAGTTTCGTGTTTGGCTGTTTTCGGATGAACTGTTACCTCTTCGATATGTGTAAGCGATTCGATTAATTCAATTTTCAGAACAACTTCTTTAGCTGAACCTATTTCAATATTTGCGATGGTTTTTGCTTCGTAGCCTAAACAGCTAATGTGTATGGAAATTCGGCCAATAGAGACCTGCTTTAAAATGAAATTGCCATCCATGTCACTCGCCGTTCCCTTAAATGGATTGGAATTTAGAATCACAATATTAGCTCCAATAAGTCCTTGTTTGGTTTCATGATCGATGATGGTTCCCCGAATGGTCTGGGAGTACAGTTTACTATTTGATTGTGCTTTGGATTCCTGATTCCATGCAAGAATCAACAGTAACATTAACAGGTAATTTCTTACTTTCATGATTTTTATTTGGCATTATTATTCTTAAAATCATCAGGAAGACAATTGAAGAAAGAAATACCCCTACTGCGAAACGGAAAAAATGATTTTAATGCAAAAAGTTTTTTTGAGATCCTTTTCAGGTGATTTTAATGACACCCTCCTTTTTTTATTGGTAATGTAGCCACGGTTTAATAGAATAAGATAAAGTAGTCTTTTTATGTTATAAAGTAGGTTTAAATTTTTCGATATAAATGTTTTGTTAGCTAATTTCTGTTTTGTAGATTCGGGAATTGAAACAGATAAATGATCTATTTCAGATAAATACGAAACGAAAATTACAATTTTATGAATTTAAAATTTTACCAGCAAAAAGGATTTAAAGCAACACTTTGTGCTGCCATTATTCTTATTGCAATACCTATTGTAACCGATTTGTACAAAGAATATTTTGTGTCAGAAACCGGGCATTTTAAAATAATGGGTGGTTTAAGTATTATTCTGGCCATTGGCTTGCTTGCAAAATGGAAATTTGTTCGGCACATTGCAGGAATTCTAACAGGATTTATTTTGTTTGCCACAATATTCATGGCTTTTGCAATGGGCCTGAATTACGCTATGGCATATACAGTATTATTCATCACACTGATTGTACTTTTGGTTTTACTGAACTCAAAATCGGTTACTGTTTATATGAATTCAAAGTAAGTTTTATCTAAGAAATAGTATCTATCAAAAAGAAAAATCTCAAACCAATATGAGTAAAACAAAACAAAACTTTCAGCAGTACCAACGCAACAGTATCCTTATTCATGCTGCCTTATTAACTGGTCAGGTGTTTTTCGCATCCTTTGCCGTTTTTATCAATCAAACACAAGGAGCAGTTGTGGCCGGCGATGAAGTGCTGCGCACTATGTTCATGATTATGATACCCTTGTTTTTTCTTGTGACCTACAGTGTTGGCAACTTAGTTTCAAACAAAAAATTAAAGCTGGCAAAAGAGGAGACTGAATTAAAAACTAAAATGGAATCTTATCGGGCAATCAACATTATCAAATATGCGATGCTCGAAGGAACGGCTTTCTGCGCCATTATTACCTATTTACTCACCGGCGAATTGCTTTTGCTGGGTTTTGCTGTTATGATTATGCTGCTGTTCGCAACTTATTACCCAACTAAAGAGAAACTGATGCGGGAATTGGAATTGAATCGCGCAGAGCAAGCAATATTGGAAGATCCTGCTGCAATTGTTGCTGAGGTAGTTCAGCGTTAAAACCTCAAGCAAATCTTTGAAATGGAATAGGTTTTCTCAGTTGGGTAATAATTACAGTAAATTTTAAAAAAAAAGATATTCGAAAAATGTAACTAATAGTTATGCTTGCCAACTAACTATATGTACACAAACTATAAATATGGTGAATAAGGAAAATAAGTTTAATGATATTGTCACGGATAATGGCGAAAGAATTAGGCGGATTTGCAGCTATTACAGTCCCAATCACGAGGATAGGAAAGATATGTATCAGGATATTTTGGTTAATATCTGGAAAAGCCTTGATTCTTTTAGGGGTGACGCATCAATCAACACTTGGATCTATCGGATTGCAGTAAATACTTCTTTGGGTTTTACCGGAAAAGCATTCAAACAAATGCAGATGATTGTAGATGTCGATACTGAAAATCTTTCTCTTCTGTTTGATGAAGGCACAAAGGAAAAGCTCGAGCAGGAAGCTCAGTTGAATCAACTGCAAATTGAGCTAAATCAAATGTCGGTAATCGATAAATCACTGATGTCGCTCATGCTCGAAGGTCTTTCGATGCGGGAAATTGCTGATGTTATTGGCATTACCGAGCCCAATGTAAAAGTGAAGATTCATAGAATTAAAGAGCAGTTAAAATCTAAATTATCAGGAGGCAAGCATGAATAACAGTAAGATTTCACAGGATACAAACGGTATGGGATCGTTTATCGATAAATTAAAAAGAGAAGATAATAATCTTCAGAAAATCTTTAAGATTTTAAAAATAACATACATCGTTCTTTTGATTATTTACATTCCAATCTTCTATTTTGAAATAGAAAAGGGAGGACTTTTTCAAGTTGTTAAGGTCGTATTTATTGCCTTGGGTTTCTCTACATTTTTGTTTGTTTTTGCCTATGCGCAAAAGAAGATAAAAAAAATATCGTACGCCGAACCAACTTTGATCTTATTAAAGAAAACAGAAAAAAGATATAGACCATTCCATCTCTTGGATTTAGCTAGTATTCCCCCAATTCTTTTCTTAGCCATAGGTTTAGGTCTTAGCGAAAAAACATTTTTAGCAACTAAGGAGTTCTTTAGTTCAGATCTAAATTTGAGTACTTATTTGGTAGAAGCGAGGCAGTTTCTGTTTAGTGGAGAGCATTGGTTTAAAATGCTTGCTAAAACTGTAAATGAATTTCCAATGATAATTGTATTTATGGTAACAGGAATGTTAATATTTATTTTTGTAATATCGTTTGTAGCTGGGTATCTCCTTTGGGTATCAAAGTATAAGCCTATTCATGATAATGCTCTCGAGCTTATAAAAGAAATAGAAAACTAACAGCATATCGAATAGCACCAAACCATCTTGTATGTTCTTGTAAGATGGTTTTTCTGTTTTTTTATTATTGCCGGATTAGTGTCATTTTTCCAAAAACATTCGAAACCACCAATAGCGGACCATTTTCCGATTCAAGTGTAAATTCACTGGTAAACAAATTACTCTGATACCGCAGTAGATTGCAATTCTTCAGGTACTCAGCGTTATGATATAATTTTACAAATTGATGGGAATCTTTGCGTCCGGTCTTGTCTCCCGAAATGTATTTCATCGTTATTGAATGATCCGAATCCGACCAGGAAAAAGAGCAGACATCATTTGTTTCTGTATTTCGCCAATCACCATTCATTATAATGTTCATCATTTCTGTTGAGTTCATAGCTGTTTGTTTTAAGATTTTGGGTTACTAAAAGTTACGAAATCTTCAGGGATTTATATCAAAACATTTTTTAGCACGAATGAGGAAAGTTGAATAGTGCAAAAAAAAGCGCAATTCAAATTGCGCCTTTTTCTATTAATTTTCAGGTTTCCAACTCTCCAATTTAATTAAATCGGGAAAGGCTTTGGGTTTATAAATTGATTTTCCTTCAAAAACGCGCAAACATTCCTGAATTCCCTCACTAATACTTGGGTGTGGATGAACGTTTTGCCGAATGTCTTTCAAAGTTCCTTTTTGTGTAATCTGGTATGCAATGGATGTGATTAGGGTAGAAGCCTGCGGCCCTGCAGCACGCATACCCAATATTCGATCCTTACCATCATCGCTTACAATAATTTTCACAAAACCATCGGTAGCGCGCATGGCAATCGCACGGTTTACCAATGAGTTTGAATAGGTTGCAACTTTGTATGGAATACCACATTTTCGGCAGGCTTTCTCATTCAAACCAACAGCCGCAACTTCAGGTTTAAAGAACATTAAGGTCGACATATTTGAGTAGTCCAACGGATATTCTGAATTGCCATACAAAGCTTCAACAATATATCTGCCCTGTAGCTCGGCAACCGAATACAATTGTGCATGCCCCGATACATCACCTGCAGCAAAAATGTTGCACGATTGAAAATTGTCTGTGGCACAAACTTCATTAATATCAAGATAACCACGATTTGTAGTGTTGATTCCAACATTTTCCAGTCCAATATTATTCAGGTTCGGCATTCTTCCAATAGCTACAATAGCCACATCTACCTCTATTACTGTCGAATGTCCATCTTGATAATCCAGTACAACTTCTAAAAAATCCGGACGTTTTCGAATCGTTCTTAAGTTGGCTGTATGGTGTATAATTACACCATTGCTTTCTAAATTTTTCCCAACAAAACTACTCAAATCATCATCTTCATAAGGAATTACCTTATGCTGTCGGTCCAATAAGTGAACTTCCGTTTGGTTGTAATTGGAAAAAATAGTGGCATATTCACAACCAATAATTCCCGAGCCAATAATAATCATTCGTTCCGGAAATTCTTTTAAATCCATTATGCCTTCCGAGTCAATAATTCGCTCATTATCAATCTCAACATCTGGCATTGGTCTGGGGCGGGAACCTGTCGCAATAATAAAATTATCGCCTTTAATCTGCTCTATTTTGTCATTGGAAATTACCTCAACCGTATGTGAATCTATAAATTTTCCCCAGCCGTATTTTAAGGTAATATTTCCGTAAATCTCCGAAGGTTTCGAGTAAGTCTCAATTTGCGACAGCATTTGCAGCTGTTTTTGCTTCGCAGCCTGTATAATGGTTTGCTGAACCTTTTTGTAGTCAACATTTAAACCCGATGCACGATAACCTCTCATTACCGACGACGCTATTGAAAAATCTCTCGATAATTCCCACATTGCCTTTGAAGTTAAAGCACCATTCATAATACCGGCACCTCCTAAATGACTTGCCTCGATGATACAAACCGATTTTTTAAAATCGATGGCACGCATTGCTGCCGAGAAACCTGCCGGTCCACTTCCCAAGACAACAAGGTCGTATTTTTCTATATCCATAAAAACTATTATTTATTGTTCTAATTCGCTGAATTGCAGGCGTGTTATGCTTCGGTAAAATATACTCGTAAAAGGAAGAATTACAGCCATTTTTGTGTTTCCCGCGAAATCAGGTAGAAAGATATAAATAAAAGTGCAAACCCATAAACTTTTATATGTTTTACGGATGGAAAAGTCTTTTTCTTTTGTTTGGGTGTATCCCTTCGGGTCGGGCTATTCGCTAAATCTTTTTTTCGTTCCTCAAAAAAGGATACCGCTGCTATCCCTCACACAATCCTGTTTGTTTAGAGTCACAAGTAACAAAAATTCAAGTGTAAAGGAATAAATTTTTAAGGTAAAAAGTATTCAAATAACATATAATAATCCTTTAATTTTTAAGGAGTTGTTAGTAATTCAATTCTCCATTTTTCAACTTCTGATAAGTATGTTTATACAAAATTTTGTGCAGTAAAAGTCCTTCCTGTAAGTTCTCGTCACTCATCTCGTTTTCATACTCAATAAAATTTGCTGTTTCAAGTAAGTATGCATCATCTCTAAGGTTTTGGTATTCCTGTTCAATTAAATGTATGTCAGCAAATATAAGATAGGGCAGACGACTTAATACTGCCTTTCTCTGATCGTTATATTCATCCAAATCCTTGGCTTTGCTATCCGCAAAATAGAATTCCTGCAAACTATCAACAAACGAATCATCACAACTTTTCATCAGAATAACACGATCTTTTCTTAATCGGAAAAGTTCTGCCGGATCTTCTTCAGGAGCTAAATTTTCTTCTTTTTCAATTCCTCTGGTAATAAACAGATAGGAGAGATGAGCCAGTCCAATATTTTGTTCTTCATCGTCAATCAAATCAAAATGAAGCATCATTATAATTGCCTTTCCCAATTGGGAAATGGCAGTATCATCCCAAAGTAAGAAAGGATCTTTTTTAAGAATCAAATAAATGGCATTCAAGTCTTTATTACAAGCCCTTATTTTTCCGTTTTGCCCTTTCTCAATAGCTTGTAATATTAGCTTTCGAAGCTGTTCTTCTGAAGATGTCATGTTATGGGATATTTATTTTTTAGAGGATATAAAGGTAGCAATTATCCTTTTATCAATGGGGGCTGAATATTTATTCTACAAAAAAAGAAGCCCAAACGGACTTCTTTTTATATGATGGACAATGAAATGCAAATTATACAATTTCTATGTTTTTGTGATCTGTTATTTTCTCACAATAGTGGCATTTTAGGGTAATAGGAGAATTATTTATCACTTTAAAGCGAGTGGTCACAGCTTCCACATTTGTAATGCATTTTGGATTCATGCATTTAGCAATACCAATAACTTTTTCAGGCGATTCTACAATTTTCTTTTCTGCAACTTTGTAATCACGAATGATATTTAGTTTGGCATGCGGAGCAATTAGTGAGATTTTATTGATTTCTTCATCTTCAAAAAATTTGTCGGAAATTTTGATGATGGCTTTCTTTCCCAATAGTTTACTTTCCAAATTGTTTCCAAAAGTCACTGAATTTTTACTTTTGTCCAATCCTAAAATTGTAATTACCTGAAAAAGATATTCAGCAGGAATGTGATCGATAACAGTTCCGTTTTCAATAGCGCTTACTTGCAATTCTTTCTTTGTGTTCATATGATGATGTGCTTTTATTCGTGAGTATGAATTTATAGATTAAGAGCTTTTGCGATGATAGCTTGTCGGGCATAAACACCGTTTAAAGCTTGTTCAAAATAGTAGGCTTTTGGATTGGTGTCAACATCCACAGCTATTTCATTTACTCTTGGAAGCGGGTGAAGAATTCTCATGTTATCCTTCGTGTTGCTAAGCATATCATTCTTAAGGATGTACACATTCTTTACTTTTTCATATTCCAAAGGATCCGCAAAACGTTCTTTTTGAACACGGGTCATATACAAAATATCAGCATCGTTAATAATATCATTAAATTCGGTATGTTCGAAATATTTGATATTATTTTTTTCCATGAAAATTTTGTACCCGCGTGGAATTTCCAATTCGGGAGGAGCAATAAAATGGAAGGTAGGATTGAAGTGAGAAAGTGCCATTAACAGAGAATGAACAGTACGACCGTATTTAAGGTCACCAACCATAAAAATATTCAGGTTTTCAAGTGTTCCCTGTGTTTTCATAATGGAATAAAGATCGAGCATTGTTTGAGTTGGATGCTGGTTGGCACCATCGCCGGCGTTAATTATCGGAACATCAGATACTTCTGAAGCATAGCGTGCAGAACCTTCAATTGGGTGACGCATAACAATCAGGTCGCAATAGTTACTCACCATTTTAGTGGTATCCTTTAAAGTTTCCCCTTTAGTAACGCTTGATGACGAAGAATCGGTGAATCCAACAATTCTTCCACCCATGCGATTAATTGCAGTTTCGAAGCTTAAGCGAGTGCGGGTTGATGGCTCAAAAAACAATGAAGCAACAACTTTCCCCTCTAATAAGCTGCAGTTAGGATTTTTTTCGAACTCAGCAGCTCTTGCTAATACTTCCAGAATTTCTTCTTTTGTGTAGTCGTCGATCGATACTAAACTTTTGTTATCCATTGATTAAAAATTAAGTGTGTTTATAATATGATTGTTTTTTTTGCACAAAAAAAAACCAACAATTACTAAAATTGATAGTAATGTTGGGTTTTTTGATAAATATTCTTGAAAAGGATTATCCAAATAGCCAAATCGGGAATTAATCCTCAAATCGTGTTTGCTTCGAAATAAATAATGGAAAATGTGTAAGAAGGAGTAAAGGTCTTTACTTCTTTTGGTATTATTTGCAGTTCCAGATTGAATTAGTTGTATCTCCATTCTAGATTACAAATATAGGCATAAATTATTCTGAAAATCAAATCAGAAATCGATTAATTATTAACATTTTTTTTGAGCGAAAAATAAGCAGGGAAATGCGTTTGCATAGAATGTTGATATCGAATTAACTAAATGGTTTTGACGAATTCTGTTTTCACACTATCAATTTTAGAAAATTTTTCGATGATCTTATTGACCTCGCTTTGGCGGATACTTAAAGTGATTCGGCAGGTTAGGTTGAAATCTTGCCCCAACTGTTCCGGTTGATCATCTTTAATAATTTTCATTACATCATTCATAACCAGATAATCGAAATTAACATCGTAAATATCATTTACAGTCTTTTCAATAATTTCGGTATTGGCAATTGCATCGGCAGCAGCTGTTTTGTAAGCATGTATTAAACCACTTACACCTAGTTTAGTTCCGCCAAAGTAACGAATAACTACGATGAGTATATTGGTAATATCATTCGAGAGTATTTGTCCCAAAATGGGTTTCCCTGCTGTAGATGAAGGTTCGCCATCATCATTCGCCCTGTATTCAGATTTGTCAGCGCCAAGCATATATGCATAGCAATGATGGCGGGCATCGTAGTATTCTTTTTTTAGATTGGCTATGTACTCTTTAATCTCCTCTTCGTTGGTTACAGGGTAAGCATATGCAATGAATTTACTTCCCTTTTCTTTGTATAGTCCTTCGGATGCCGGATTGATTGTTTTGTAAGTATCGCTGCTCATTTTTTATTCAAAAATACTTGTTGAATTAATTTGTTAGGATAAAAATAGCAATAAATGCCAGCAGTATTCCCAATATATTTACTTTGTTCAGTTTTTCTCTGAAAATACTCAAGCCAATAAATACAGAACAAGCTACAATTCCTATATTTACAATACTGAAAACCACTGAGCTCTCGAATCCTGAATTGTTTAATGAAGCAATCAGGAAATAAAGAGAGCCAAAATTCACAAGCCCTAAAATACTCCCGCCAACTAATACTTTAGGCTGAAACAGGTCACGCAATTTATCTTTTCGGATAAGCAAAGTAATCACCCCTGCAACACTTGCAATCGCAAAAAGCAGTGTCGAAAACTCTTCTGTTCCACCAGAATTTAAGTATTCCTGTTGTGCATATTTAACTAGTGAATCAACAGTTCCGGCTCCAAAAAAAAGAAGTATTGGCAACCAAATATACCTGCGGTTTATTTTATCTCCCCGTTCTTTATAAATACTGAATAATACTGCACTAACTGCAATTATTATCCCAAAAATCTTTTTACCGGTTATGACTTCCTGATAGTACATGATGGAAAAAAGAAGGGGGAGAACAAAGGACATTTTACTAGCTAATGTAGTTACTGATATACCTGCTTTTTGCGTAGATCGGCCAATGATAAAGAATACGATGATAAAAAGAATACCAATTAATATGGATATGCTGAACCAATCTTGTAGAATAATTCTACTGAAATTGAATGTGGTATTTGTTAGGAAATATCCGCATAAAGAGGCAATTAGGTAGTTGATGATAATGGCGGGAAGAATATCAATTTTGAATTTTTCCAGATATTTAAAGGTGATAAATATTCCTGTGGAAGTAAGAATTGCAAATAATAGATTGAGCATAGACTTAATTTTTGCGCAAAGTAATGAAAAATACCTTACCTAAAATTAGAAAAGCAGATTCAAAATGAATCTGCTTTTAGGGTAGTAATATAATAATTAGTAATAAAATTACATTTTTAATTTCTTGTCAATTTCGTCAATTTGAGTTTTGAAACCTCTGTCAGTATCAATCAAATTGTTTACTGTTTTGCAGGCATGTAACACTGTAGCATGATCTTTTTTCCCAATTTGAGATCCTATGGAAGCTAAAGATGCTTTTGTTAGTGTTTTCGAGAAGTACATTGCTATTTGTCTGGCCTGTACAATTTCTCTTTTTCTCGTTTTTACCTGCAATACATCAATTGGCAATGAAAAATGGTCACACACTACTTTTTGAATGTAATCAATGGAAAGCTCGCGCTTGGTATTTTTCACCAACCTGTCAATAATAGTAATGGCTAGTTCAAGATTAAGCTCTTTTTTATTTAAGGTAGACTGAGCTAATAACGAAATTAATGCTCCTTCCAGTTCTCTAACATTATTGGTTACATGACTTGCAATGTATTCAATCACTTCGTTATCAAGTACAATACCATCTTTATATGCTTTCTGATGTAAAATTCGAACTCTGGTTTCGTAATCAGGATTCTGAAGATCTGCCGAAAGTCCCCATTTAAATCTGGAAAGCAAACGATTCTCCATTCCCTTCAGCTCAATAGGAGCTTTATCAGAAGTAAGAATTAACTGCTTGCCCGATTGATGAAGGTGATTAAATATATGGAAAAATGTATTTTGCGTTTTTTCTTTCCCTGCTAACTCCTGAATATCATCTATAATTAAAACATCAATCATTTGATAAAAATGAAGAAAGTCATTCTTATTATTATTTCTGATTGCTTCAGTAAATTGTGTTTGGAATTTGTTTGCACTTACATACAATACTGTTTTATCCTGATACAATTCTTTTGTTTTTATTCCGATTGCCTGAGCAAGGTGGGTTTTTCCCAAACCGGAATCACCATACAATACCAACGGATTAAAAGCTGTACCTCCCGGATTTTCAGAAACAGCCACACCTGCTGATCTTGCCAGTCTATTGCAATCACCTTCAATAAAGTTTGCAAATGAATAATCAGGATTTAATTGTGAATCAATGTGCAATTTCTTAATTCCAGGAATAACAAACGGATTTCGAATGGTTAGTTCTTCCTTATCAGAAGGCATACTAACCGGACGATTTTTTGTGTTTGAGCCATTATTCCCGGGAACTACAACAGAAAAAGGTTTAGAATTTGCAATGTGATTATTTTCCATCACAACATTGTATTCCAATTTAGCACTGTTGCCAATTTCTTTTCGCAGTGTTTTTCTTAGGATATCAATGTATTGCTCCTCCAAATATTCGTAGAAAAAATGGCTTGGTACTTGCAATGTCAGGATTTGGTTCTCCAAGTTTAATGGTACGATTGGTTCGAACCATGTTTTGTAACTTATCGGGGGCACGTTGTCCTTTATTACAGCCAAGCAATTATTCCAAACCTGGAGGTGATGATTATTCATTTCTGTGTCAGTGTTTTAAAAATGTAGGGTGTGCTAAATTTTGCTTATGCAAGATTGTCAAAAAAAAAATGAAAAAAAAATTATTTAGCTATTGACTTTTTAAAAACATTTATTACTCTATATAAAACAAGGGATACAGAATCGTAAAAAAAAAGAAATTATTTAAATTACAGTTAGTCAGTATGTTAAGCTTTGATTTTGTTTAACTTTCTGGTTGTTAGCCATTTCCGAATACGATACTTTAAGGTCTTTATTATACAATCTATAATCAATCCATTGTAAACATAACCTACCGTGCGTTAAATAGGTTATTAAACTGATCTTACAAGGTAGGGCTTCAGTTGTTTAAGACGTTTTGATTTACTATAATTTCAGCCTTTAAATATAAATCAATTCTCAGGGCTTATCTTAATTACAAAGGCATCTGGAAAATCATCACGAATTTTTTTAAGTTGTCGGATAATATCCTTATAGTTTTGTGTTTCCCCAATTGTATATTTATACTTTCCGTTAAAATAGATTTCTTCAATCTTTCTGTGTCCTTTAAATTCTGTGTCATCCAAAGGTATTTGAGAGGCAGAAGACATAATCTGAACCTTATAGTAAACGTGATTCTCTTTGTCTTTTTTCTTTTGAGATTTTTCAGAATCCATATAAACGGTTTTTCCAGTATCAAATAATGAAAAGTGCATATATTTTTTAGGATTGTTTTTTACATCAATCAGTAAATTGGTTAGACCGTTTGAAGCAGCTTCCAGATTTGTGTATAAAGTATCGTTATTAATTAATAAGCCCATAGAACCTTTTCCTGAATTTATTTTTTCAAGAATTTCATTGGTTTGTTTAAGGGTTGCTTTTGCATTATTTATGGTTTGAGCAATATCTGTAGCCGATAAGGAATCACTAATATTTGAAAAATTAGATAGAATTGTAGATACGTTTTTATTGTTGTCTTTTAAATTTCCTGTTATTGAATCTACATTTGCGAAAATATTTTCAAAATGACTTTTTTGTCCTGTCATTATAGTGTCAAGTGTTCCCGACGCATTTTCAAGTTTTTTAAAGGTTTGTTCGATACTGCCAAAGCTTTTTCTTAAATTATCACGTGTATTCTCATTAAATATATATTGTATTACTGTAAGCACCGAATCAACACCAGACATTAATTTTTCGGCCTTTTTCTTCAGCGGCAACATCTGCATACTCACCTGTTCTTTTAAATCACCTTCAATACTTCCTTTAATTGTATCGCCTGTTTGAAGCAGAGTTTTCCCTTTGCCGGGTATAATTTTAATCTCCTTTGTGCCCATGATGTCTGCACTCTCAATACGAGCAACCGAATTAGCAGGAAGTTTAAATTGATTAGAGATAGCAAATTCAACAAGAAGATGATCTGCTGATGCACTGCTAAATTTGATGGATTTAATTTGGCCTACTTTATAGCCCTTTAGAGTAACTGAGCTTGATTTTTTTAGCCCATCAACCCTTTCGTATCTTGCATAAAAAACTTGTTCGCTGGAAAATACATTAAATCCTTTCAGAAAGTTTACACCCCAAATTAAAATTACAATGGCTCCAATAACAACAAGTCCTATTTTTGCGTCTTTTGAAAATTTCATAATTCGGTATTTTAATTTCAGATTGAGTGGTTGTGGATAATTTTAATGGCAAAACTACTTATGTTTTTTGAAGTTTTTTCGCTTTTGACAGGGAAATACGTTCTCCATTGTAAAATACAACCACAAAACAGTCATTAATTACTTTTCTAATTTCCTTTTGGAGGATAACAATCTCTTTGTATTTGTCAGTAGATCCAACGGTATATTTATAAACTCCATCGCTCATACGTTCTTTAATATTTTCAAGCTGATTGAAGGCTGTAGAATTTAATGGTATTTGTTTTGTTGACGATTTTATCTGAATGCAATATTCGAGTTGCGGATTTGTTTCCGGTTCATTAATTACTGACGTTGCTATAGTTGTATCAATACGAACCAATTCTTCTTTCCTTTCCAAAACTACGCTCGATTCTTCAACTTTAGTTTTGTAATCGCGAAAAGCCCTGAAAATTGCACTGGCAAGATAATCCTGATTTTCAGAATGCTTCAGGTAATTGGCTTCGGTAGGATTCGAGACAAAACCAACTTCCACTAGTATAGATGGCATACTAACTTGCTTCAGAACCCAGAATCCGGCTTCACGAACACCTCTCGAGTGACGACCCACTCTTGTTTTAAATTGAAATTCGGTGAATTCTGCCAAGTTAATACTGTTTTCCCTATTCATACCTTGTAATAGATTAAAGATGATATAGGAGGCAGGATTTTTTGGATCGAATCCTTCATATTTTGTACTGTAATCATCTTCGTAGAGCATAACAGAATTTTCTTTCATCGCAACCGCTAGATTTTCTTTGGTTTTATGCAATCCTAATGTATAGGTTTCTGTGCCGCTAATGGAATGATTATCATTTGCATTTGCATGAATAGATATGAATAAATCTGCTTTGTTTTGGTTTGCAATTTCCGATCTTCTATTTAATGGAATAAAAACATCAGTTTTTCGCGTATAAATTACATTAACATTAGGGAAGTATTTTTCTATATAAGTGCCTAATTTAAGTGCAATACTTAGAACAACGTCCTTTTCGTTAATGATTTTGCTTATTGCACCAGGGTCTTTCCCCCCATGGCCAGCATCAATTACTACAGTATTGATCTTGGAATGACTGCTTTGCGACATTCCAACAAAAGGTTGTAGAATAATGGCGCATAGCAGTAATAAAACGACTGATGATCTTGTAATTAGACCACGATATATATATTCTGGAATAATGTTCATTAGAAAAATCTTCATAAAAGAACTTAAAAAATGTTTTTGAAGTTCGTTTCGATTAGGGAATATAGCACTTTTATTTGTATTTTTGGCGTCCTAAGAAAGCGTGACTGTTAAATTTGGTCAAACGGACTTGGCGCCATTTAATTCGATTATTCTACAAAAATAACAGATAAAAATTGCAATTGAAATTACTACAAAGGGTTTTTATTATTTTCATTGGAATAGTATTTCCATTGAGCAGCTTCGGGTTTGTTAATCTGACTAATGATTATGGTAATTATCAACCAATTACAGAGTGGAATACTGAGGCTGTTTCACATTTATTGGAATATAAAATATCTGAAAAAGATACTTTGTTAAAAGTTTCGTCGGATACTTTAGTGTCTGATTCTGTTAAAAAGGAGAAAAAAGCTTTTTTTGAAGCAACTATTGAATACAATTCCGATGATACAATTGTTTTTTCCCTTACCGGACAAAAGGTGTTTTTAACTAAGAATGCTTTTGTAAAATATGGTGAGATTGAGTTAAGAGCATACTACATCGAGCTTGACTTGGAAAAGAAAGAAGCTTTTGCTTACGGGATAAAAGATTCAACCGGAACATTTATCGATACTCCTGAGTTTAAAGATGGTGCTGAAGAATTTACATGTAAGGAGCTTAAATACAATTTTGACACAGGCAAGGGGTTGGTGAATGAAATTATTACCGAGCAGGAAGGTGGATTCGTTCATTCTGAAATTACCAAGCGTATTGATGACAAAACTTTTTATCTTAGAAATGGAAAATATACGACCTGTGATCATCCTCATCCGCATTTTTATGTGAAAATGACAAAAGCTAAGATGATTAAGGATGATAAAATTGTTTCAGGGCCTCTTTATCTGGTGTTGGAAGATGTGCCTTTGCCTATCGGTTTGCCTTTTGCTATGTTTCCTTTTAGTTCTTCCTATTCATCAGGAATTATTGTTCCTAGTTATGGAGAAGAGCAGCGAAGAGGATTCAATCTTCGCGGAGGAGGTTATTATTGGGCGATTAATGAATATCTGGATTTGGCAGTGACTGGTGATATTTTCGCCAACGGATCGTGGGGTGGATATATGGAATCGAGTTATAAAAAGAGATACCGGTTCAATGGCCGGGTTGCTGCAGAATATCATTCCAATACTTATGGTGATAAGGGGTTGGCCGATTTTTCGGAGTCGACCGATTTTGCGATTCGTTGGAATCATACTCAAGATGCGAAGGCCAATCCGTATCGAACATTTTCTGCTTCGGTTAACTTTTCTACCAGTAATAATGATAGAAACAACTCACAATCAATACAGAAAATTACAAATAACCAGAAGCAATCAAGTATTTCATACAGTAAAAAATGGGCAGACAGTCCGTTTAGTTTGAATGCCAGTTTTCGTCACTCTCAGAATAGCAGAGATACTTCTATTTCACTTACCTTGCCCAGTATGTCATTAAATATGACACAAATTTACCCGTTTCGGGTAAAAGGGAAAAGTACCAATTTGAAATGGTATGATAAGGTGGGAGTGAGCTATTCTTCAAAATTGGAAAATAAAATCAATACGAAGGAAAAAAAACTGATGAGTTCTTCATTGGTTAAAGATTGGCAAAATGGTTATCAACATAGTATTCCAATTAGTACGAACTTTAAATTAACGAAAGATCTTACTCTTTCGCCAACATTAAATTATCAAGGTGTTTTGTATTCTAAATCGGTCAAGAAAAGCTGGGATGCCACCTTAAAGGATGGAGAAGGTGGTGTTCGAACGGATACGATTCAGGGTTTTAAATATGCACACAATTATTCAACCAGTGCCTCGCTTTCCTTAAGTCCGAAAATTTATGGAATGTATACGTTTAAGGAAAGCTCAAAATTAGCAGCTATCAGACACGTAATGACTCCAAGTATTAGTGTGAGTTATACGCCTGAAATTGGTATTCCCAGAAGTAAATATTACAAAACTTACCGAAACGAAGCTACTGATAAAGATGTTGAATATTCAATATTTGAGGGGAGTGTGTATGGAACTCCAACAGGAGCACAGGAATCGGGAAGTATTAGTTTTGGTTTGGATAATAATGTTGAGGCAAAAATGCGTACGGCAAATGATTCAACCGGAACAGAAGAATTTAAAAAGGTAAAGATTATTGAGAGCTTGAAATTTTCTACCTCATATAGCATGTTTGCAGATTCATTGAACTGGTCTTACATTCAAATGTCGGGAAGAACCAAGCTTTTTAATCAAAAATTGGATTTAAGTGTACGTTCAACCGTCGATCCGTATAAACTTAATGCAAATAATATTAGAATTAATGAGTTTGGCCCACGATTAACCAATGCTTCTATCGATTTGGGCTTTAGATTGTCGTCAAAAGACCTGAAGGGAGATAGTGGGAAGGACAAAAAAGATGATAAGTCTGCTGAACCTTGGAGAGATACCCGATATGTTGATTTTGATATTCCCTGGTCGTTCTCTATTGATTACGGTTGGACTTATTCGAAACCAACATCAAGAAGTACAGTTGGACAGAGAATGGGTGTGAATGGAAATTTTAGTTTAACACCAAAGTGGAAGGTTAGTTTTTCATCTGGATATGATTTTACAGCAAAAGAAGTAACCTCTTCTCAATTCACGATTACCCGTGACCTGCACTGTTGGCAAATGTCTTTCAATACCATACCATTTGGGGCGTATCAATCCTATAACTTCCGAATTAATGTGGAATCTTCAATTTTGGCAGATTTAAAATACGAAAAGAAACAGGCTTGGCAGGATGTGAATTTTTAACGCTAAAATTTAATAATATTATTAGACCAGTATGTTTTCATGCTGGTTTTTTTATGCCTGATTGAGAATCCAATTTTTAAGAATCTCTTTGCCATACTGTGTCATGATGGATTCAGGATGAAACTGAACACCGCATAAATCGAATTTTTTGTGGCGGATGGCCATAATCACATTCTGTTTATCGGCAGCGGTGATACGAAGGCATTCAGGGAAATTATTTTTCGATAATGCCCAGGAATGATACCTGCCCGAATCGAACTGAGAAGGAATATTCTTAAACAGAAGTTCGTTGTCGTCGGCAATTAATGTAGTTTTTGGAACACCGTGAACAATTTCTTTCAGATTGATTAATTCAGCACCAAAGTATTCGCCAATGTATTGCATACCCAGACAAACGCCAAGTATTGGTTTTGAATTGGCATATTGATCCAATATTTCACTCATTACTTTTACTTCTCTTGGTAGTCCGGGGCCGGGAGAAAAAATAAGTTTGTCGCATTTTGTTATTTGTTTCCAGTCTATATCATCATTTCGCATAACAATTACCTGTTCACAAAACTGCTCAACGATATGAACCAAATTGTAGGTAAAAGAGTCGTAATTATCTATGATTACTATTCTCATTTAAGCTTTTTATTTTAACTTTGATGTCGCAAAATAAGCGAATTTTTTACAAACACTAAGAGTAAACAAAATGAAAAAAACTATTAATTCAGAAAAGGCACCAAAAGCAATCGGACCATACAGCCAGGCTGTCGAAGCTAACGGAACACTTTACATTTCAGGTCAGCTTCCTGTTGATGTTGCAACAGGAAAATTTGTAGAAGGCGGTGTTAAGGAGCAAACCGAACAAGTAATGAAAAATATCGGTTATATTTTAGAAGAAGCAGGCTATACCTACAAGGATGTTGTTAAATCGACATGCTTATTGAGTGACATTTCTGGTTTTGCTGAAATGAATGCCGTTTATGGCGAATATTACAAAGAAGAATGTCCTGCCCGTGCTGCTTTTGCCGTTAAGGATCTTCCTTTGGGAGCATTAATTGAAATAGAGACCATTGCTGTGAAATAAATTCACTGTAAATAAAATAAGTAAAGGCTGCTGATTTTTTGAATTGGCAGCCTTTATCTTTTTACTGTGTAATTAAATAAAAGATAAGTTTGGATAAAGGAATTCTCTAATACAGTATAAATTTTCTCTCATACATTTATGAATTTCCTTTATAAACTTGTGAATTTCTCTCGCTGTATAATGAAATATTCTTATCAATTTACGAATAAAACTAGAGAATAGAGGATGGAGTGAACCGATAATAGGAATAAATACTGGAGGTGGATTTTGAAACAGTCACAGAATATAATAAGATAGGAGTAGGGATGAATAAAGGCTGCATGAAGGTTTTAATAGATTGGTTCGAGTGTTGCCTATTCCAGTATATTTTAACCGAGGGGTATTGTTGATTTGTATGATTACAATCTGATTAAATCCTTGTTTCGCAATGAAATAGAAATACATGCAGACTATTTAAAATTCATATGAATAGTATTTATGTGTTCTAGAATAGTATTAAATATCTGATATCTAAAACATAAATTCTGAGATTTGTATGACTAAAGGTCAAAGGGGCAGAAGCTCTTGGTTGATTGATACAGATAACACAAGGAGGATAATATGGATGTCTTTAAGCCTGTTTATACGGAGCAAAACGATTGTCAGGATTGTTACAAATGCATAAGGGAATGTAAATTGAAAGCCATTAAGGTGGTTAATAATTCAGCTCAGATTCTTCACGATGATTGTATTTACTGCGGAACCTGTACCTTAATTTGCCCGGTAAATGCCAAGAAAGTTCGCAGCGATGTAAATAAAGTAAAGGGTTTATTGAAGCGCAATCAAAAAGTAATTGTTTCATTGGCACCATCATTTGTTACCGAATTTCCAAATTTGTCCGACGGGCAAATTGCAGCATCTTTAAAATCATTGGGATTTGCACATGTGTCTGAAACTGCATTGGGAGCTCAGGAGGTCTCAAAAAAAGTGTCTGAATTTATCGGAAAACAGGATAAAGGAATTTATATTTCTTCGGCATGTCCATCGGTTGTTGAGATGATCTGTAAACATTATCCAAAATATAAAAATTACATAACCCCGTTTTTATCACCACTTTTAACCCATTCCAAATACCTTAAAAACCGGTATGGAGATGATACTCATGTTGTTTTTATTGGCCCTTGTATCGCAAAAAAAGCCGAGAGTGATCAGTTTCCTGAATTGTTGGATGCGGCACTCACATTTTCGGATTTAAGGAAATGGTTCGAAGAAGAAAATATCGATCCTTATTTATTTTCGGAGGACGAGAAAGAAGAGGTTTTTGTTCCGGGAAAAGCAGGAAGAGGCGTACTTTACCCAATAGATGGAGGAATGATAATGGGCGTGAAGAACAACACAACCGCAACCGATGCTGTTTATATGACTTTCTCCGGAATTACCAACATTCAATCCGTTTTAGTTGATCTGGATAAGTACAAGAAATCGAATGTGATGTTTTTGGAACTTTTGGCCTGCGATGGCGGTTGTGTTAATGGACCGGGAACCAGTAAGTCCTATTCAACTGCGATTAAACGTTTAGAGGTAATCAATAAGCTTGGTAAAGAGCAGGCTTATCAGTTGGAAACTGATTTTTCAATTGAAAGAACTTTTGATTCTATTCTCCCAATAGAGCGAAGAGAACATGCTGAGAGTAGTATAAAAGAAGCACTAACCATGGTTGGGAAGTACTCCGATAAAGATGAAATTAATTGTGGCGGTTGTGGTTACAACAGCTGCAGGGAGTTTGCAGGAGCACTGCTTGAAGATCGGTCGGAGCCAAACATGTGTGTATCCTACATGCGAAAAATTGCGCATGATAAATCATCAGCACTTTTGCGTAAAATTCCTTCGGGAGTTGTAATTGTCAACGAGCAATTGAAAATTATAGAGGCGAATCTTAGTTTTTCCAGAATGATGGGAGCCGAGATTGAACAATTGTATGAAACAGTTCCCGGTTTAGTGGATGCTGATTTGCATAAAATTGCTCCTTTTTACAAGTTGTTTTCATCGGCACTTTCAACGGGTGTTGATAATTTGGAGAAAGATATTCGTTTTGGTAACAAAATGTTTCACATTACACTTTTCAGTATTCACAAAAATAAAATAGTAGGAGCTATTCTTCGGGACATGTCGCAACCTTTTATTCAACGCGAAGAAGTGATATCGAGAGCAAAATCTGTAAACCAAAAAAATCTGGAAACAGTGCAGAAAATTGCTTACTTACTTGGAGAGAATGCCTCGGAAACAGAGGAAATGCTGAACTCCATCGTTGAATTTTACAGTCTCTCACAAGATTAACAGTCATTTATGTCATCCAATTTTTACATAGAAGTAGAATGCCAGCAAAAGAACTTTAATGGTCAGTCCATTTGTGGCGATGTGTTTATGTCGCGGAAAATAAAAGAGGAGGGACGAACAATTCTTGTTTTATCAGATGGATTGGGAAGTGGTGTTAAAGCGAACGTGCTGGGTACACTTACTGCATCGATGATTCTGAACTACATGAAAGTGAACAAAGATATTCGTAAAGCGGCCGAAGTAATTATGAAAACTCTTCCGGTTTGCAGCAAACGAAAAGCAAGTTATTCTACTTTTACTATTGTTGAAATTGAATGCGATGGTGAGACCCGGATTATTCGATATGATAATCCGGAATGTCTGATTTTGCGTGGATTGGAAAGTTTTATCCCCGATTGTGAAGAGTTAAGTCTTACGGGTGATCGCAATGAAGGAAAAGTACTGTATTCATATCGGTTTATGGCTCAGAAAGAAGACAGGATTGTATTCTGCTCCGATGGAGTTACCAATTCGGGAATGGGAAGTACGCGATTGCCATTTGGCTGGGGCTTGGATAATCTGGATGCGTATGTAAAAGGATTGATTCGAAGACAGCCATTTATATCTGCCCGGCAATTGGGTGCTTCGGTTGTTGACCGGGCCTGTGCTAATTATGGAAATAAACCTAAAGATGATACTTCATGCGGGGTACTTTATTTTCGGGAACCCAGAAATTTATTAATATGTACGGGACCTCCCTACGAAAAATCGAAGGATGCGCAGTTGGCAAAACAAGTTGTCGAATTTGTGGGTAAGAAGGTGGTTTGCGGGGGCACAACAGCCGGGATTATCTCTCGTGAAATTCAGGTTCCAATTGAGGTTGAATTAACAATTACTGATTCGGAATTGCCGCCAATATCACATATTAATGGTATTGATTTGGTTACCGAGGGCATTTTAACTTTGGGCAAAGTATATCGCTTACTTAAAAATTACAAACAAAATTCATCATTGCGACAAGGTCCGGCGGATCTGCTGGTTCGGGTTTTATTGGAAAGTGATAAAATTTTTATTATCAATGGAACAAAGATAAATGTTGCGCATCAGGATCCTAATTTACCAATGGAATTAGAGATACGCAGAACCGTTGTAAAGAATATTGTTGCTCTACTGGAGGAAAAGTTTTTAAAAGAAGTAGATCTTAGTTATATTTAAAATGAAATATAACCCATATTAAACATGGGGTATTGTTGATTGAATTTCCATTTGGTGGGTAGTCTTGTTGGTGAATTGGAAGAAAGTAACAATCCTCATGAAACAGATCATAAAGACAATTACTAAATGGCCGAAAAAATCGAAATTACCATTTGCTTGGGAAGTTCTTGTTTTTCAAGAGGTAACGGGAAAGCTTTAAAAGCAATTAATACCTTTTTAGAAGAAAATAAATTGAAAGACAAGGTGTTCTTTCATGGTGAATTGTGTACAGGAAATTGTGCCAAAGGACCTATTTTAAAAATTGGAGATGAACTGCACGAGGAAGTCGATCCGGATAGTGTCGTTGAAATATTAAACGGTGTTTTTGGGCTCGTTTAATTAAGTCTCTCAATCCTAAAAAACTCATTATGCCATTAATTGTAACCAATAAGAACAAGTGTAATCTTAGTTATACGTGTATTCGGGTTTGTCCTGCCAAAGCAATTAAAATAAAGGATGATTTTGCAAACATCATTAAAAGCAGATGTATTGGTTGTGGAAATTGTGTTACTGTTTGTGCTCAAAATGCGATAGAATATAGAAGTTCGGAAGATTTGGTTAAGCAATTGTTAGCTGATACCGAGCCTGTAGTTGCCATATGTGATCCAAGTATTTCAGGTGAGTTTGATGATATTCTGGACTTTCGGAATTTTGTTGGTATGATTAGGGCTTTGGGTTTTGATTACGTTGTTGAAGCTGCTTTTGGTGCAGATTTGGTGGCCTACCGCTACAAGGAACTGTTCGCAAATTTCCATGGGAAGTATTATATCTCAACAAAATGTCCGGCTCTGGTAAATAATATTGAGAATTTTCATCCCGGATTAGTTGATAATCTGGCCCCAATTGTACCGCCTGGTATTGCCATGGCAAAAGTGGTACGAAAAAAGTATGGCAAAAATGTTAAGATTGTTTCTTTATCGCCTTGCGTTGCCAGTAAAGATGATGTGAAAGCATTTAATGGAACTGACGGAAGTGTTCATGCAGTTTTAAGTTTTGCCGAATTAAGAAAGCTGTTTACAGAGTACGGAGTTTCGGAAAACTCAGTTGAATTCTCAGAGTTTGATCCTCCATTCGCTCGTTTAGGAGGTTTATTTCCAATTAGTCATGGTCTGTTTCAGGCTGCAGATATCGATATATCCATGCTGAATGGTGGGATTATTAGTACTGAGGGAAGAAACAATTTTTTGAGGTCGATCAATGAGTTTAAAACTCAGCATGATTTGAACCAGCATCTTGATTTATTTTATTGCGAAGGTTGTATTATGGGACCTGGAACTTCGCCGGGAGGGCGAAAATTCTCTCGTCGGTCTCAAGTAATTCGTTACGTGCGCAAAAGGTTAAAAACTCTTGATGAGATTAAATGGCAGAAAGAAATTGATGAATACAGTGATCTTGATTTAACCCGGGGATTTAAATCGAAAGGAAGGGAGCTTCCTGTTCCTACAGAAGAAGAAATATTGGAAGTATTGGTGGAGATGGGAAAAGGGAAAATTGAAGATCAATTGGGATGTGGTTCCTGTGGATATGAGTCTTGCAGGGAGTTTGCGATTGCAAAATGTCAGGGGCTGGCCAATTATGAGATGTGTTCTTCCTTTACAATTAAAAATATGAACAGCTATATTAAGGAGCTGGGAAATGCAAATGCGCAGTTAACTAAAACAAAAGCGGCATTAAAGGAATCGGAAAGAATTGCCAACGAAGAAAGGATTATAGCGCAGGAAGCTTCAGAAACGGTGTCGGCCATGTTACAGAAACTTCCTTCGGGAGTTGTAATTGTCGACGAAAGGCTGAAAGTAATTGAGTCGAATAAAACTTTCGTTGATTTATTGGGTGAAGAGACCCGAATGCTGAATGAAATTATTCCCGGATTAGTTGATGCAGATTTAACAAAATTGATCAGTTTTCATAAATTCTTTTCCACAGTAATTTTGAATGGAGAGGATATCTTAAACAAGGATGTACATTTTGGAAACAGGTTGTTCAATGTTTCGGTTTTTACCATTAAAAAGAATAAGATTGTTGGTGGTATTATTCGCGATTTATATGCTCCTGAAGTAAGGAGAGAAGAGGTTATTGGCCGAGCAAGAGCCGTTATTAAAGAGAATCTTCAAACAGTGCAGCAAATCGCTTTTTTATTGGGTGAGAGTGCTTCCAAAACGGAAAAATTACTAAGCTCGATCATTAAATCCCATGCTTCAGGGGAAGAAGGGAAAGGCGAATAATGGACGAGAAATTTCATATAGATATCGACTGTCAGCAACTCTTTCATCATGGTGAAATGATTTGCGGTGATGTGTTTCTCTCGAAGAGAATTAAAGAGGAAAACAGGACAATTGCCGTGTTGAGTGATGGCATGGGAAGTGGAGTGAAGGCCAATGTGCTGGCAACATTGACTGCATCAATGGCGATGAATTTTACAGCAGAACACAAAGATGTAAAAACCATTGCCGAAATAATCATGAACACGCTTCCTGTTTGCAGCGTTCGAAAAGTAAGCTATTCAACCTTCACCATAATTGATATTGAATTTGATGGAACAACACGTATCATTGAGTTTGATAATCCCTTGTGTGTGGTGATGCGTGGTTCTGAGGTTTTCGATCCGGGATGGAGGACAATTCTGCTTGACAGTGAAGAAAATCAAGGAAAAGAACTTAGAACCTGTGAATTTACTGCGCGAAAAGAAGACCGTATTCTGTTTTGGTCCGATGGAATTATGCAGTCGGGAATGGGAAGCAGGGAATTGCCTTTTGGATGGGGACATGAAAGTGCTTTAAAATTTGTCACCAATATTGTAAAATCGACCCCTTACATATCTGCCCGTAATTTGGGCATGCAGTTAGTGAAAAAAGCGGCCAGAAACGATCAGGATGAGCTAAAGGACGATACAAGTGCCGGTGTAATCTATTATCGGGAACCGCGTAAACTTTTAATTTGCACGGGTCCTCCTTACGAAAAGGATAAGGATGCTGAGCTGGCCATGAGAGTGTATCATTTTAAAGGGAAAAAAATTATTTGCGGAGGAACAACGGCCGAAATTTTGGGTCGCGAATTAAATTTAAAATTTGCCGCCGGAATGAAAATTACGGATCCGGAACTTCCGCCGGCATCTTATATGGAAAGTATAAATTTGGTTACCGAAGGCATTTTAACGATTGGAAAAGTTGCCCGGATTCTTGGGGATTACAACAGTGATTATGATTTGGGAGACGGGCCTGCTGATCAGATAGTTCACTATCTTTTACAGAGTGATAAAATCTCTATTATTTCCGGAACAAGAATTAATTTTGCTCATCAGGATCCCAGTTTACCTATTGAATTGGAGATCAGAAGAACAGTTGTAAAAAGAATAGTAAGTCTTCTTGAAGATAAATTTTTAAAAGATGTTACTCTAACCTTTATTTAGCTCAGGTGTAATTAAATGTAAACAGAAAGTAAGTCTAATAATTTTTGACTTGGTATTGGTTTGGCAATATAATCATCACAACCGGCGTTCAGACTCTTAACCCGGTCTTCGGACATTGCATATGCTGTTTGCGAAATTATTGGAATTTTTGGATTTTGTTTCTTGATGATTTTTGTTGCCTCAAAACCGTTCATGAGTGGCATTTGAATGTCCATTAATATTAAGTCAACCTTATTGCAGTTGAACATTTCAATAGCATCCTCCCCGTTTTTTGCCCAGAGAACTTCAGCCCCTGTTTTTCGGATTACCTCTTCCAAAAAAAGAAAATTGGATTCTACATCTTCTGCAATAAGAATGGTTTTTGAGGACCAATTACGTTCGATTAAATTCATGAGGTATAGTTTGGTGCGCTAAATTGGTTTTTGACTTAATTCAAATTTATATAAAATTATTAGCATTCAAAAGAAGATGCTCTATATAGAATCCCTTTAAAAAGACAGTTGGTTAAATATTTATTTTGAATTACCAAAAAATGATATCAAGTGACTATCATATTTGTTTTCATACGATTTACTGTCGTGTTTGAAATAGATTTGGTGAAACAGATTAGGTCATACCGATTGTTTGTCGGTAATAGGTTGACATTTCTTTCTTAATTGCTATTTTTGATAATTATTGATTGAAATATACCTGCATGATCTCTAAATTTATTCAATTCGGGCTATTTATTAGCTTAACTCTTTTTTGGGTTTCCTCCAAGGCTCAAATCTCTTATGGTGGTGAACCTTTATTTAAAAAAGGAAAGTTAAAGTCGGAATTGTCAACCATTTATTTGCCTCGTTTCGAGATGGCAACAATGAGTAAGGCATATGAACAGGTTGAAGGTAAAAGTTACCTGAAGCATGCACAGTATGCTTATCGATATACAACAAGCTACAATGCTTTAAATTCAGGTAAATGGCAAGTTTTAAACGATGGCAGAAGAGTCTGGCGGATATCCATTTCGTCGCCGGGAGCATATTCTTTAGGATTGATTTTTTCTAAATTTAGAATTCCGGCCGGCAGCCAGATGTTTGTGTACAATAATCAATCGAACCGGATACTTGGAGCATACAATGAAAAAAACAATAAAGAATCGGGCAGGTTTTCGGTTGAACCTTTGCAGGGAGATGAAATAACTGTAGAATATATAGAACCTTTGCATCCCGGTTTTATTGCCGATATAGAAATTGGAAGTGTGCTGCATGACTATAAAAATATTTTTAATCAGCTGCAAGGAGCCGAATCCCGGCTAAAATCATCAGGAACCTGTAATGTAAATATTAATTGTGCGGAAGGAGATGAATGGCAGGTTGAAAAGCACTCAGTCTGCCATATTTTGTATGGTGGTTACATTGCGTCGGGTGCCCTGATAAATAATACCGGCTATGATGGACGGCCTTTTTTACTGACAGCCCATCATGCTGTAAATAGTCAGGAAGATGCAGATGTTGCCATTTTTGTTTTTAATTATGAAGCTGTAGATTGTGAATCCTCTGTTGGTTCAAAATCGCAATCTATCTCCGGATCAAGTTTGCTTGCTACAACAAGCAGGTTGGATTTTACACTTTTAGAACTTTCAGTAATACCGCCTGCGTCGTATTCTCCTTATTATGCTGGTTGGGATAGATCAGGCCGGGTACCCACAAACACAACCTGTATTCATCACCCCAATGGAGACGTAAAAAAGATATCTGTGGATTTTGATTCTCCAATAACGGATTCGTATTCAGATACTAAATTTACATTTGATGTGAATACACATTGGTGTATTTTGGAGTGGGATATTGGTACTACAGAAGGTGGATCTTCCGGATCACCTTTATTTGATGAGAATCATCGTTTGATTGGAGATTTAACAGGAGGAGAGGCGAATTGTGACAATCCGGTATACGATTACTTTGCAAAGTTTTCAGAAAGTTGGGCGAATTACTCCGAAGCAAATCAGCAATTGAAATTTTGGCTGGATCCGTTGAGTTTAGGTGTGGAAACACTTGATGGTGTTGATCCATACAAAGGATTAAGAGCAGTTATTACTGTTTCCAAAGATAGCATTTGTTATGAATCTCAAGTTACTTTCACGGATGTTTCATTAGGTGAACCTGATGAGTTTTACTGGAATTTTGGTGATGGAGCTACTCCTCAAACTTCAATAGAAAAAGGACCTCATGTTGTGAGTTACAGTAGCCTGGGTCGTAAACAAGTGAAATTAATCGTGCGAAAGAATGGGGTTGCTGATAGTGTTGTTCGTTCTGTTTTGGTTATGGATGTTCCTGTGGCAAATTTTGATTATACGGTTGATTTGAATAAGGTTCAAATAACTAATACATCGGTTGAAGGGATGACCTACAATTGGAATTTTGGTGACGGAGCAGTTTCAGAGGAGGAAAGTCCAAGTCATACTTATGCCGGAACAGGAAAATATACCATAAAACTTAGTGCTGAAAATTTGTGTGGTATAAATTCAACATCAAAAGAAATAACAACCACCTATAATGATTTATTAAGGATTTATCCAAATCCATCCAGTGGTGTTTTTACGGTTGATTTAAGCCAAATAATTTACTTGCGAACCACTTGGACGGTATATGATACAAAAGGAGCTCAGATTCGCTCAGGAGTTGTTTCCAGCTATGAAAGTATGATTAATTTTAATCTGAATGGATTGTCTTCAGGAGTCTATATCTTAAACTTGAATATTGACGGTGTTGATTTGAAAAGAAAACTCCTGCTGACAAAGTAAAAGATAGTCTCATTCTATTTTTTAAGCAATAGAATGAGAACTAATGTTGTTATTTTTCAATTTTTTGAAAAGATGTTACAATTCCTTTGATTAATGCAGACGAAAACCCTTGATGTTCCATCTCGTTTAATCCAACAATTGTACAACCTTTTGGTGTAGTAACCTTGTCAATTTCCGATTCGGGATGATCATTATTAATTTGGAGCATTTCGGCAGCACCTTTTACTGTTTGAGATACTATTTGTTTGGCAGTATTGGCATCAAAACCAATTTGAATTCCACCTTGAATCATTGCACGGATAAAACGGAACACAAAAGCAATTCCACAAGCACCTAAAATGGTGGCCGCCTCCATTAGTTCTTCATTAATAATCAGGCTTTCTCCAACACAATCGAAAACAGCTTTAATGTTTTTTGTTTCTTCCTGAGAAGCATTTTTGCTGCAAATACAGGTTGTTGATTCAGATATATTGGCAGCAATATTCGGCATAGCTCTAAAAACCGGTATTTTATGATCCAGCATTTCTGAAATTTCTTCGGTTGTCAGTCCGGTTGCAAGAGAAACAAGTACATGTTTTCCTTCAATGATTTCGCTTTTAATCTCGTTAATTATTTTACCAACATTATAAGGTTTTACGGCAACTAAAATAATATTGGAATTTCTAACAGCTTCACAGTTATCCGATGTAATTGCGGCTCCCTCTGTTGCTAAATCCGCTATTAAATCAGTATTTCTTCTTGTTGCGGTTACATGACCCGAGTTAAAAGTATCATTATTCAAAAGTCCTTTAACAATTGATCGACCTAAATTACCACAACCAATAACGCAAATTTTTTGATCATTCATATTCATTCATATTTGTCTAATGCCACGATTTAACTATAAGTTAATTAAATCCATATAAAACCGGGCTTAAAATATTTGTAAGAAAATAAGGAGGTGTGTATGATTTTTATCAGTGTATAAAAGTACAATTTTTTTTGAAATCAGAAGAATGAAAAATTTCATCTGATACTAATTCACTATACTAGTATATTGTTGCAATAAGTTACTTACTAATAGTTGACTATGTGTTTTTTTTTTTGATGCTTTAAATTCAATATCCTGTAGAGCCCTATTTTCTTTTTGGATATTTGTTTTGAATTTTAAAAATAAACCATATTTTTGCTAAAACGATTTAGTAAACCGTTTTAGTAAAACCGAAAACCTTTGAAAAAGAAATCAATTAAAGATATTGCCCAGGATTTAGGAGTTTCAAAAACTACTGTCTCATTTGTTTTAAATAAAAAAGGAGATGAAAAGAACATCAGTAAAAAAACTCAAAAAGTAATATTGGATTACATCGAAGAGGTAGGCTATCAGCCGAATCAAATTGCGAAGAGTTTAAAGAATGGTACTACTAATACCATTGGCTATCTGGTTCCTGATATTTCGAATCCATTTTATGCTAAAATCGGACGGATGATTGAAGATTTGCTTTGGGAAAAAGGATATCATTTACTAATTGGGAGTACCGATGAGAAAAAAGAGAAAGAGGAGTTATTGCTTAATATGTTTGTAAACAGGCAGGTTGATGGATTAATTATTGCGTCTTGTTTTATAAAAGGAGATGTTTTAAAATCTCTTTCCAGGCAAAATTTCCCAATGGTTTTTTTCGATCGGGAAGACCCTGAATTTTTAGCCAATTATATTTTGGTTGAAAACAAAAATCCGATGAAGGAAGCCATTCAGAAAACAATAGATAAAGGAGCAAAAAAAATTGGTCTGTTGTCAATTACACCTGATGTTTATTCGTTAAAACTGAGGATAGATGGGTACAAGCAGGCATTAACAGATAATGCTTTGGAATATGATGAAAATTCACTTCGAATTGTAGATTACAATCATATTAAAGAAAGTGCTCAAAAGGAATTGAAATACTTGATTGAAGCTGGGGTTGATGTAGTTGTTTTTACCAATAATCAGATTACTGCTACGGCTATTTGGTTAATGAATATGCATTATCCTGAAAAGGTAAAAGAAATCACTTTTGTAAGTTTCGATAATCTGGACATTTTTGATTATTCGATGCCTAGAGTAATTTCTATTGCACAACCTATAATGAGTATTGCCAGGCAATCTGTAGATATTCTGGATGAAGTAATTAAAAACAAAGAAAGTAAGAATACAAGAATAGAATTGAAACCTAAATTAATAGAACGTTAATAATAAGAGTCGACAATGAAGAATAATTATCTAAAATCAGGGCCAATTTTTTTGGCATTCTTGTGCATGGGATTTGGTGATGTTGTAGGGCCGCTTACAAGTCAGTTACAAAGCGAATATGAGTTGAGTAACGTTTTGGCTGGATTGGTAACCTTTATGGGGTTTATCATGTTTGGTTTGCTTTCCGTTCCAATGGGATTGTATCAGGATAGAAAAGGAAAAAAACGAGTATTGCTTCTTGGTATGCTGGCAGCGCTAGTAGGTTTAGTCTTACCTATATTAGGCAATTTCTCATCATTTGGATTGTTATTAGGATCATTATTGCTGTTAGGAACAGGTGCTACTTTGCTGCAGGTTGCAGGTAATCCAATTATGAGAGATGTGTCACCTGAAGGAAAATATTCTAGAAATTTATCATTCGGACAGTTTATTAAGGCAATCGGTTCTTTGTCGGGTGCTTTAATTCCATTGTTGGCTGCTAAGTATTGGGGATTAGACTGGAAACTTTTGTTCCCAATTTATTCCGGTATTCTTTTAGTTGCAGTGATTTATTTATATGTTGTTAATATCGAAGAGAAAAAAGATGATACTGCATCTCCTGCTTCATTTGGATCGGTACTTGCGTTGTTGAAAAATCCATATGTTTTCTTTATGGTTTTAGCCATTTTCTTATATGTTGGTTCAGAGGTAAGTATGAGTGCTAAGCTGCCAAACTATTTATCCGAAAAATTTAATTTTGACATTAAGGAACTAGGTTTGTGGGGAACCTTATTTTTCTTCATTGCTTTAATGACCGGTCGCTTTTTGGGAGGCGTAATTTTGAATTGGATGTCTCCTTCAAGATTTTTGAAAATTACAACTCTTTTGTCACTAATTGGGATTGCCGGACTTTATATCGCAACTAGTTCGATAATGGGATTTGCTGCAATATTTTTAATTGGATTGGGATTTGCTAATATTTTCCCATTGGTATTTTCAATAGCAATTGATGCAATGCCGGAGAGAAGTAACGAAATTTCAGGTTTGATGGTGACAGCTATTATTGGAGGTGCAATTGTACCTGTAATATTTGGAGCTGTAGCAGATGTTTTCTCACTTATGGGTGGTTTTGTTGTTACGTTGGTGTGTATTGGTTACATTTTTGGATTGTCGTTTTACAAAAGAAAGTAAGAAAGCATATGAATATTTGGAATGATAAAAGAGTTGTGATGACTCTTGATGCAGGAGGAACAAATTTTGTTTTTTCGGCAATGAAAAGCGGAGAAGAAATAGTTGAACCAATTTGTAAGCCGTCAAATGCAGATCAACTTGATTTGTGTTTAAAAACAATTGTTGATGGATTTCAGGAAGTTATGAATCTGCTTGCAGAGAAACCTGTTGCAATTAGTTTTGCATTTCCTGGACCTGCCGATTACAAAAATGGAATCATTGGTGATTTGCCAAATCTTTCTGCATTTAGAGGAGGCGTTGCCTTAGGACCAATGCTTGAAGAGAAATTCTCAATACCGGTTTTTATTAATAATGACGGTGATTTATTTGCTTATGGCGAAGCCTTGGGAGGCGTATTGCCAGCTATCAACAAGCGTTTGGAAGAAGAAAATAGTCCTAAGCGTTATCGAAATTTAATTGGCGTAACTCTTGGTACCGGATTTGGAGGCGGATTAGTGCACAATAATGAATTATTTACTGGCGATAATTCGATTGCAACTGAGGTTTGGTTAACCAGTTCAAGAGTTTTTCCTGATCGTTTTGCTGAAGAGGGAATAAGTACCCGGGCTATCCAAAGAACATTTCTGGAAAATGCAAAAGGCAAGTATTCCGATGAATTGATGCCAAAAGATGTTTATGATGTGGCAGTTGATAATAGTCATCCAGATCAAAAAGCAGCTCTAAAGGCATTTGAACTGTTTGGAACATGTTTAGGAGATAGTTTGGCTAATCTTTTAACCATTACCGATGGTATTGCTGTTATTGGTGGAGGGTTAACCGGCGCTCATGATTTATATATGCCTGCAGCATTGAAAGAGATGAATGGAAATTGCTTCACTGCAGGTGGAGAATCTCTTCCTCGTTTGGTACAAAAGATCTACAATATTGATAACGATGAAGAATTTAAAGAATTTGCTTCAGATTGTTCAATAGATATACAAATACCAGGAACAGATAAAACGATTAAATATGATCCAAATCCTCGTTTAGCAGTTTGTTTCAGCAAGCTTGGAGCAAGTAAAGCGATTGCAATTGGAGCATATGCATTTGCATTGAAAAATTTGAAATAATAATTTTCATTGAAATCATGGAGAGAAGAACTTTTTTAAGAAATTCAATTTTGTTTTCTGGAGGAATTGCACTGACAGGGCTTGGTGCAGTTGCATCCCCTAAAGGTTTAAGTTACGTTTCAAATCGACCAGCAAAAAACAAAAGGAATTTTGTTAGTTCTTCTGTCGATGAGATGATTGATCAAATAAAGGAGAAAATTTCTAATCCGGAATTGTCGTGGATGTTTGAAAATTGTTTTCCAAATACATTGGACACTACAGTTCAGTATTCTGAAGAATCAGGTAAACCAGATACTTTTGTAATTACGGGCGATATAAATGCCATGTGGCTGCGGGATTCAACAGCTCAGGTATGGCCATATTTATCATTGGTTCCCGAAGATGAAAAATTAAAAAACTTGTTTAAAGGTTTAATCAACCGACAAACAAAATGTGTTTTGATTGATCCATATGCAAATGCTTTTAATAGGGGAGATGAAGGGAGTCACTGGGAAAGTGATTATACAGAAATGAAAGCTGAGTTGCATGAACGAAAATGGGAAATAGATTCTCTTTGTTATACCATTCGTTTAGCGTATCACTATTGGAAAACTTCGGGTGATGACAGCTGTTTTGATGCGAAATGGGAAGAGGCTGCTGAATTAATTGTTAAAACATTTAAAGAGCAACAACGAAAAGAGGATAGAGGTCCGTATTCTTTTCAAAGAAAAACAAGAAAGCCTTATGACACATTACCGGATGGAGGCTATGGTAACCCTGTGAATCCTGTTGGATTAATTGTTTCTTCATTTCGACCATCTGATGATGCAACCCTTTTGCCGTTTTTGATTCCTTCTAATTATTTTGCTGTAGTTTCGTTAAAACAATTGGCTGAGATTGCAACTCATTTAGGTTTGCAGACTAAATTGGCTGAAGAGACCTTGAAGCTTGCAAATGAAGTAGATGAAGCGCTTGCAAAGTATGCTGTTTCGGATCATTTAAATTATGGTAATATATTGGCATTTGAGGTTGATGGTTTTGGAAATAAGCTGTTTATGGATGATGCAAACATTCCAAGTTTGCTGTCTCTTCCTTATTTGGGAGCAATGGCAACGACTGATTCTCTTTATCAAAACACCCGAAAGTTTGTTTTGAGCGCAAATAATCCGTGGTTTTACAAAGGGAAATATGCGGAAGGAATCGGAGGGCCACATGTTGGTGCTGATATGATTTGGCCCATGAGTATTGTGATGCGGGCGATGACTTCTGATGATGAACAGGAAATTATTAGTTGCATGCAAATGCTGATTGATACTCATGCAGAAACTGGGTTTATGCATGAAACATTTCATAAAAATAATCCTGAAAATTTTACAAGATTATGGTTTGCCTGGGCAAATACATTATTTGGGGAATTAATAGTTAAGTTATTTCATGAGAGACCTACTATTTTGGAAATTGTATAGGTTGAAATATAATATAACATAATGTTGTTTCATGATTAGTAGTTTGTAAAATGGAACAACATATAGTAAGATTTTGCAGTAGTAGTGTGCTGCCTTCGGATTGAGAAGCAAATTTGTTTCTCTTTCCGAATCTTTTTTCATAAGAAGGATGAATTTTAGATTAGTTTAAAAACCAGGTGTGAACCTGGTTTTTTTATGGATTAAACTGTTGTATTTTCTGAAACGATCTCTTTAAATGTGAATTGATATTTTTCATTGTATAATTTCACATAGAGCTTTATGTAGTTTTCATACGTCTCCATTGCCAAGCTATGTTTTCCTTGTATGGAAAGGAGATTGCATTTCACCCGAAGGGCGGTTTCATTCATCTGATCGAATTCAAAAATAACATTTGAAATGGCCAGGCGTATGCTTGGTTCAAAATCGAATTTAGTTAATAATTCCTCAAGAGTACTTACAATTGTACCGGTTGTTTTGTCTTTAAAAGAATCCAGCCATTCAGGAATAATATCGCGAAGCAGGGTGCCTCTGTGTAATATCTGAATTATTTCCTCTATTTTATCATTATCCGAATTTGTTATTTGGGTACTAATACATTTTTGAATGTGTGCTAAATCGCAGAAAATATTCTCTTCGAGTACCATCTTCCAATAATTATTGTCGAAAGTAATTTCAATTCCTTGAATATCTTCTAAGATGCCACGTAACTTTTTAATATTAACACCTCTGTTGTTTTTGGCCTTATCTTCCGGTTTATCCGGCCAAAGGAATTCTTGAATTCTTCTTGATGAAATTCCTTTTCCATCTTCAAGAGAATACAATAATATCAGAAGAAACAATTCTTTTAGAGTAGGACTAAAGCGGTAGGTGATATCTTTGTTTTTCTTATCAAAAACCTGAAATCCTCCAAACAACAGGATAGAGTTTACTTGTGGAATTTCAAAAGTCGGTAGTTTTTCCTGAAAGGTTAAAATGGAATCATTTTCTAATTTTTCAATTTTTATTTTAGTTCTAATTTTTCTCCTTACAAAAAATATCAGGAACAAAAGTGTTGCGGCTAAAAAAACGTAGAATAATTTTATGGCGAACGGAAGTGAATCATTATTCATATTCAATTCTTTATCTGCTCCGGGTTCATAGCTTATCGAATACATAGATACTTCATATGTTTCAGCATCCGCATTCGTTTCCTGCGATGTAAGTGCAATCAATTTATTTTCACTTTCCCAATAATATAAATCAGCGAATGATTTAATGTCTACAAATTCGTAAGGTATACTATCGCCAATAAAATATAGTTTTGGATCATTAATAAATCCTTTTGCTATTCGAAGGTGAGTACTGCTTTTTTGACAAGGAAATAGTAATGTATAAAAGGCACTGTCTTTTTCAGTTACTTTTAATGAATTTACGGGCAGGTATTGAAATTGATCATTTTGCTGTAGTTCCCATAATTTTTTTATTTCATTTGTTTTGAAATCAATTCGATAAAGGTCGTAGTAAAATTCTTTTCCTAAAATTTGTTTTCCAAGAGGATTTCCCAGTCCTCCAAATAAATAAACAACATTACTGTTTTCAGCCGAAAATCCAAGAGAACCGCAATACCGAGGTTCGATTACATCTCCTTTAAGTTTGAGCTCAGTCCATACTTTGCTTTTTTCGTTGAATGATTTAATTGAATTGGAATAGGAATAGTAACCGTATCCGCACAAAGTAGTTATTTGGTGATTAATTGGATGAATCAGCTTGTTGTGATGCCACCACTTTGGCAGGTCATTAGTTACACTGTCGGCATGACTCCAGCTTTGATTGACTGAATTGTAAGTTGAAAGATCGTTTTGGTTTAAACTATACGAAACTAATTGATTGTTGCTGTCAATAATAAGCTGTTGAGATTTTTCAAAAACAGGGTATCCGGAATTTTTATTGTTTGTAATTAAAGTGCCTGCTTTTAATGAGTAGGTGCTTGTAACACCATTTTTAAGAACAAAATGAATTACTTCATTTTTTTTATCATATGCCATTGATGGCATTGTGGGAAACGATAATGTTTTAACTTTTGTCCACTGATTGTGGTAATCAATTACCCAATCAGGATTGTAAATTTTCGCAGTTCTGCTCGATAAAATGTCTTTAAGTTCATTGTTGGCAACTTTTCGAAATGGCCATAAATGTTTTGGTGTTCCGTCAATATGAATGGCCAAATCTTTTACAGACATCGAGGGAACTTCATCAATAAAAAAGCCATACTTGTTTATTACACCTAATGATAAGGAAAACTCAGAGGTTTTTGGAAATTGAATTGAATTCTTAAAGTGATTCTCTCCAAGAGTTAAGGCAATCTCTCCATTTTCACTATCAATTTCAAGTTGGAATGGAATCCATCTGTTTCGAAGAAGGTTTAATGAATTAAAATTACAATGAAATTTAGTTTCTTTTTTATTGTGGATTACATATAAATCCGGTTCTCTATAGGTAACCTGAATTAAGTTTTTACCATTTTCCTCCTTTAAAGATAGGATTTCCCCATAATGAGTTTCCGTTTCCCGTAAAGAAAGCATAAAAGCAATGGTGAAGCTTTTGGTATATGAAATATTATTCTTGTGTGTAATATCAATTCCAGTCCGATTCTCTTTCGAAACCTCGTTGGATTTAAAATAAATACCATGGTCAGCAAAAAGAGAAGGGGAAGATATAATTAAAGCAAATAATGTAAGTAGAAATTTCATTATTATTTATGGCGTTTGTTAATTTCCAAATATATCTAAATATACCAAGACTTTAAAGATAAAAGCCTAAAAAGACTAAGGTCATTGCACAAAACGGAAGAAGAATTTGTGAACTTATTTCAGCTTGATATCAATCAAATTAATTTATTCATTTCGATAATAGAAAAAACAGTAAATAGGTGGTGGAATTGTGATAGGTATAAGTTGTTTCTAAAATCGACTTCATTCAATAGTTGGAACAAATAAGGAATTGCTAAAAAACCTAATTAATTTTGCCCGGCGAGCCACTTTTAGTAAAGTTTTGTAAATCAGATGTAAAATGGTTGATTAATGATTTTATGTGCCTTGTTAATTCAATATTAATCGTGAATTAATACGTTTGCGCTAATATTGGTTGCAGAAAAAAACAACATTTTTTTTGTTCATTGTATAATTAATAATTCTAACTATGAAGAAATGCTATTTACGAAATCTTCATTCAAGCCTGGCTAACCCATTAGGACTTGGAAGTAAGATTGGGATTTTTGCTTTGCTTTGTGCGATGATGGCTCTTCCATTTTCGGCAAATGCAAACGTTAACACATTAACTAATGACAATTTATCTGTTTCTGCAACACAGCAAGTTGTTACAGGTGCTGTTACTGAAGACTCAGGGATGTCACTTCCTGGAGTATCAGTTGTTGTTAAAGGTACTACAATTGGAACAGTAACTGATATCGATGGAAAATTCGAGATCACAGTTCCTGAATCAACCAGTATTCTGGTTTTTAGTTTTGTTGGTATGCAAACACAGGAAATTACAGTTGGTTCTCAATCTGTAATTAATGTTGTGATGACTGTGAATGCATTAGAAGTGGCAGAAGTTGTAGTAACAGCTTTAGGTATTAAAAGAGAAAAGAAGGCTCTTGGTTATTCTGTTCAGGATATTAAATCTGATGAAATAACACAAGGAGCTGATGCTAATTTAGCAAGTGCTTTGGAAGGAAAAATTGCAGGAGTTCAGATTAATCAGTCTGGTGGTGGTGTTGGAGGTAGTTCAAGAATTGAAATTCGTGGTGCTAGTTCCCTTACAGGTAACAATGCTCCGCTTTGGGTTGTTGATGGAGTTCCTTTTAATGATTCCAGAGAAGGCGAAGATGCCGGAGTTTTTGGTGGTGTTGATAAATCAGGTGCAGCTTTTGATATTAATCCAGATGATATAGAATCTGTTTCTGTATTGAAGGGACCAAATGCAGCAGCTCTTTATGGCTCTCGTGCCGGTAATGGTGTTATTTTGGTGACAACCAAAAAAGGGAAGAAAAATGCAGGTCTGGGAATTGCCTATTCTGGAAGTGTAACTATTTCCGAGGCAGCTTACTTTCTTGATATGCAGGATAAATTTGGTCAGGGAACCGAAGGTGTTTACGATAAAAACGGAACTTCTTCGTGGGGACCGGAAATGAAGGGACAAATGCTTGAATCCTGGACTGGAGAAATGATTCCTTATGAGGCTCAAACTAATCGGATAGAAGATTTTACCAGAACAGGTGTGAGTCAAAAACACAACCTTTCATTTACAGGTGGAAACGAAGATGGATCCTATCGTGCATCAATGGGGAAAGATATTTCCAATGGAATTTATGATGGACACAAGGTAGAAAAAATGAATTTTGATTTAAGAGCTGACTACAATATTAATCCATGGTTAAATATTGACACAAAAGTGTCCTATATGAATACCAAAGGTAAGGAAAGACCTGAGATGGGATTCTATAGTTATATGTCATATTTTAATCAAATGCCTATGAATATCCGAACTCAGGATTTAAAACCTGGATATGATATGGTAGGAGGTAACCATGTTGAGAAGTTGTATACAACTTCGAATGCAAGTTTTCGTAATCCATATTTCTTGCAAGATCAGCAAAGTTATCAGGATGAGAGGTACCGTACTTTTGGATATTTTGCAGCCAATATGAAATTGACTTCTGATCTAAAACTTAGATTAAAGTACGGTTTGGATTACTATCGTGAAGATGCTCAATCTATGTATAAATATGCTGATAATGTATATAGTAATCACCCTGATTACAATACGATGGAGCGATTTTTTAAAGAAGAGAATTATGAGTTTTTGTTGAGTTACAATAAAGATTTAAGTGAAGATTTTGCTGTTAGTTTAAATGTAGGTGGTAATAAAATGTATACTACTACAGAGAATTTATCAAGCAAGTCGGGCAAGTTGCCTTCTGAAGGAAACTATTTTTTAGGATATGGTACCAACATTTCTTCAAGTGAGTCAATTTCCGAAGAAGAAGTTCAGTCTATTTACGGATTTGGTCAGGTAGCCTATAAAAATATGTTATTTCTTGATTTTACAGCACGTAACGATTGGTCGTCAACACTTCCAGATGATAACAACTCTTATTTTTATCCATCGGTTAGTTTAAGTGGAGTTTTATCTGAAATGGTTGAGATGCCAAGTTGGATTACATACGCTAAATTAAGAGGTTCATGGGCTCAGGTTGGGAAAGCGACAGATCCATACAAGACTAGTATGTTGTATAAAATTGAAACGGGTAATTTTAATTTACTAAAAGGTTCAGTGCCGAGTATTTTAGTTAATCCAGATTTAAAACCTGAAATTTCTTCTTCTACAGAATTTGGTTTTGATGTAAGAATGTTTAATAACCGCATCGGAATTGATTTTACCTTGTATGATGAAAATACTCAAAATCAGATTATGCCGGTTGATATGGATCAAAGTGCAGGTTATCAGCAGAAATTGATTAATGCTGGTAAGATCTCAAACAAAGGAGTTGAAATCATGTTGTCAACAACTCCAATTAAGACTAAGGATTTCACTTTGGATCTAAACTTCAATTTTGCTGCTAATACCACAAAAGTAAAAGAGCTTGATGCAGATCTAAAAGAATATAGATTTGGGGATATTAATGGAAGCCCAATGGTTGTTGGTATTGAGGGAGAAAAATTGGGTGATATTAAAGGGTATAAATATCGCAGAAATGATGCGGGTGCAATATTAGTAGACTCGGAAGGATTGCCAATGAGAACTGAACAGCTTGAGGTGATTGGAAATTTACAAGCAGACTGGACAGGATCTATTGGTTTAAAGGCTGATTATAAAGGGTTGTATGTGTCTGCGCTGCTTTCCATTCAGCAAGGAGGCGATATTGTTTCGATTACCGAAAAAGGAGCTGTTGGAGCAGGTACTGCAAAAAGAACAGCTGAAAATAATAGGAATCCTTATACAGTTGATGGACTAACAGAGGGTGGAGCAGTAAATTTAACATCTGCAACAGCAGAAAGATATTGGGGTCGAATTTCCAGTATCGATGAAGAGTTTGTGTATGACGCATCCTATATGAAACTAAAAGAAGTGGCTGTTGGTTATTCAATACCTCAAAGTTTCTTGAGTAAAATTGGTAAGAATCCGATTAAAACCGCAAGAATTTCAATAGTGGGACGAAACTTGTTCTATTTCTATAAAGACACACCTGGGACTGCTCCTGATGCAAGTGCTTACAGCTCTAGATTTGAGGCTTCGGCATTTGATTTTTCTCCAGTTCCAGCGACCAGAACATATGGTTTCTCACTTAATTTGGGATTCTAAGAGTTATAAGTATTAATGATCATGAATCGAACTAATGAAAATACCTTGATAGGACAGAAGTGTTATTCAAATTACGAGATTCATGTGCCTGTTGAAAATTAAAAATATACAGATGAAAAGAATATATAATTCATTACTATTATTAGGCTTGATATTCATCGGTTTTGGTTGCACCGATGATTTTGAGGAGATGAATACGCCCAAAGATTCCGTAACGGAAGTAGAACCTCGATTTTTCTTTTCGGATATGGTTCAGGGAGTTTTTGCAAACTACCAGAGAAACGTTAATTTATATCCTGACTTTTATGCGCAATACTGGGCATCTACAGGTGCTTGGGCTGTGTCTGATCGATATGAATACAAAGATGATTGGATTGGAAATCAATGGAAAGAACATTATACTCAATTTAATTTGGAGTCGAATACTGTTGATGCACAATTTGGCGATAAACCTGCCTATAATGATCAGATTGCCATTAAAAATATTTGGATGGTGTATTGGTGGTCGCGTATGACTGATACTTATGGAGACATTCCATATTTTGGTGTTAGTAATGCCGAAACTAACGCATACGACTCTCAGGAGGCTATTTACGATGATTTGTTTCTGAAACTTGATGAGGCAATTAAGAGCATTAAAAATGATGAAACACAAGCACTTTATGGCGAATACGATTTAGTTTATAAGGGAGATGTGGCAAAATGGATACGTTTTGGTAACTCGCTTCGCTTAAGACTTGCAATGCGTATTTCAAATATTGCTCCAGCTAAAGCACAGGCTGAGGCTCAAGCAGCGATTGCCGGTGGAGTGATGACAAGCAATGATGATATTGCACACGTTCCGATGTGGAGCAATGGATGGTATGATTATCTTCATCAGATGGCATGGTATTGGGATAATATTCGTGTAGCTAAAACATTTACTAATTATTTATATGGTCAGTCAAGTGTTGGAGAAGATCCTAGAGCACCACGTTGGTTGTCTTATAAAGTAGACGGAAAACCGTTAACTAAGGAAGCAGCTGGAAAAGCAACTTATGAAGGCTTGGAGAATGGCTTAGATGCAAGTATGCCATCATCATCGGCTGAAGTAACAGGTAAAGCGACTATTCGTTTGGAAAATGGATTCGTGGAATTCTCAGGTGATGGAGATAAAAATGCAATGTTTTGTCCGGTAATGTATTATTCGGAGGTTCTATTTCTTCAGGCTGAAGCAGCTCTTCGTGGGTGGACTTCTGGCAATGCGAATGCATTATACAAACAAGCTGTTGAAGCATCAATGGATTTTGTTGGAGTGAATGCAGTTGATGGTGATGCTTATGTTGCCGGATTAAATGATTTAACGGGAAGTAATGAAGCTCAGTTGAAGCAAATTATTACTCAGAAATGGATTGCAAACTTTCCAAATGGAATTGAATCCTGGGCTGATTTTAGAAGAACAGATTATCCTGACTTAACCCTGCCTTACGATGGAGTAAGTGGAAACGCTTCTGTAGCTGCCGATACTTATGTGAAGCGAGTTCGTTACCCTGATAATCAACACAATTTAAATGAAGTTTCAATGCCATCGGCATTAAATACGATCGAAACAGACCGTATGGATATCAAACTTTGGTGGGATGTTGAAAATACAAAAGCCAAATCAGGTGGATTAATGAACAGTAATTTTTAGAAAAAAAATATTTTGAATGGAGCTGCTCTTATGGGGGCAGCTCTATTCTTCCTGCTTAAAATAAGTAGTTAAATTGCAATTAGTGATAAATTTCGTACATGTGTGAACTGTTATTTTGGTTTGCATTAGAAATTATACAAATATTGTTTCCCGTTATAGGGTTTGCTTCCGCCTCCATAAAAGGGAAGGATTTTTTTCCAGCCTTTTCGAAAAAAGGTGTACTAAAATTGAAGATTAAACAGCCTTGAGCTACAACATATATCAGCAGATTATAAAACTTAAGAACAAAAATCAGATGCTATACCAAAATTCTCTTAAATCATTAATTTTGCTTTCTTTGGCAATTACTACTTTATTTTCCTGTAGTAACAGAGAGCAAAAAGATACCGAAGGTAACTACATTCAATTTGTTGATCCTTTAATTGGATCGGCAGGACATGGACATGTTTTTGTAGGTGCGAGTGTACCTTTTGGAGCCATTCAGGCTGGCCCGAGCAATTTCCATAAAGGCTGGGATTGGTGTTCATCGTATCATTACTCAGATAGCATCGTCAAAGGTTTTTCTCATTTGCATTTGAGTGGAACAGGCTGTGCCGATTTAGGCGATTTTTTAATTATGCCTGCTGTTGGTGATGTGAAAATGAATCCTGGGTCACAGGAGAATCCGGAAAATGGTTATGCTTCCTACTACAGTCATAAAACCGAGAAAGTTGAGCCTGGCTACTATAAAGTGCATTTGGATACCTATGATATAGATATTGAAATGACCACAAGTGAACGTGTAGCTCTTCATAAAATAACATTCCCAAAATCAGATCAGTCAAAAATAATTCTTGATTTGCAGGAGGGAAACGGTGATAACGCTACCGAAACATTTTTTCATAAAGTAAATGATACAATTGTAGCCGGTTATCGTTTTTCAACCGGATGGGCTGAAGATCAAAGAGAATATTTTGCAATGGTTTTATCCAAGCCGGTTAAAGATATTGAAGTCTATAATGGCGACAAATTAGTGGAGGGAGATGCAGCAAAAGGACTTGCAGTAAAAGCTTGCCTGGAATTTGAGACAGAAGCTTCAGAGGAAGTGCAGGTTAAGTTTGGGATGTCTCCTGTTAGCATGGAAAATGCATTGGCGAATATTAAGGCTGAAATGAAATCATGGGATTTTCAACAAATTCTTTCTGAGAATCAACAAAAGTGGAATAAAGAGCTGTCTAAAATTGAGATCGTAACCAATGATCTTAAAAAGGAGAAAGTGTTCTACTCAGCAATGTATCACACATTAATTGCTCCCAACTTATTTAATGATAACAATGGAGATTACAGAGGTGTTGATAAAAAAGTATACCAAAATGCTGATTTTACAAATTACACCTTATTTTCTTTATGGGATACTTACCGTACAGCGCATCCTTTATATACTTTGACACAACAGGAACGTGTTCCGGATATGATTAATTCAATGCTGACAATTTATCAGCAGCAAGGGAAATTACCGGTTTGGCATTTAAGGGGAAACGAAACCAATACAATGGTTGGCTACAGTGCAGTTCCGGTTGTAGTAGATGCTTGTTTGAAAGGATTTGAAGGGATAGATTACGAATTAGCTTACGAAGCGGTAAAAGCAACGGCTATGGGCGATTTTGAACCTGGCGTTAAAGAGTTACAGGAATATGGTTTCATTCCGTGTGATATGATGCATGAATCGGTGGCAAGTGCCATGGAATATGCGATTAGTGATTGGGCAATCAGCAAACTAGCTGAAAAATTGGGTAAAACTGATGATGTAAAATATTTTGAGGAGAGAGCTAAAGCATATACCAAATATTTCGATCCGAAAGATCGGTTTATGAAAGGAAAAATGAAAGATGGTTCCTGGAGAACACCTTTCAATCCCTACTCAGCACAGCATCGTGTAAACGATTATTGTGAAGGCAACGCATGGCAATATCTATGGTTGGTACCACAAGATCCGGAAGGATTAATTGCTCTTTTGGGAGGCGAAAAGCCATTTCTGAATAAGTTGGACAGTCTATTCTCAATTTCTTCGGAATTGGAGGAAGGAGCGTCGTCGGATATTTCTGGTTTAATTGGTCAATATGCACACGGAAACGAGCCAAGTCATCACATCACTTATTTGTATGCATATGCCGGCGAGCAATTCAAAACGGCTGACAAGGTTCGTTACATCATGAATGAATTGTACACCGATCAACCTGATGGTTTGTGCGGGAATGAAGATTGTGGACAGATGTCGGCTTGGTATGTAATGTCTTCCATGGGATTCTATCCTGTTAATCCAAGCAATGGTGCTTATGTATTTGGCAGTCCTTTGTTTAATGAAGCAAGCATTAATCTTCCTGCAAATAAGAAGTTTACCATTAAAGCAAACAACAACAGTGATGATAATATTTACATTCAGTCTGCGACTTTAAACGGATTGGAGTATACAAAATCATTCATCACGCACAAAGATATTTTAAAAGGAGGAGAGCTGACATTCGAAATGGGAGCAAGGCCAAATCCAAATTTTGGAAAATCAATTCAAGATCGACCTAAATCAATTGTTTACTAGTACTAAGATGAAGAAAGCAAACGTATTACTATTGTTATTTATTGCGGTTTTAGCTGCATGTGGAGGAGAAAAGGAAATCAGTAAGGAGCAGAATTTGGTTGATTTTGTAAATCCATTAATGGGAACCGATTCCGACTATTCTTTGTCAAATGGAAATACATATCCGGCTGTTGCATTGCCGTGGGGAATGAATTTTTGGACACCACAAACCGGTGAAATGGGAAATGGCTGGTGTTATGCCTATGATGCCAAAAAAATCAGAGGAATAAAACAAACCCATCAACCAAGTCCGTGGATAAACGACTACGCTGCATTTTCATTAATGGCCGTTACCGGTGATTTAAAATTTAAAGAGGATGAAAGAGCATCCTGGTTTTCACATAAAGCTGAAGTGTCGAAACCAAACTATTATAAAGTTTACCTGGCGGATTATGATGTTACCGCCGAAATAACACCTACAGAACGAGCGGCTGTTTTTCGCTTTACGTTTCCGGAAAATGAGTCATCTTATATTTTGTTGGACGCATTTTTTAAAGGATCTGAAGTGACAATTCTTCCGAAAGAAAGAAAAATAATCGGTTACTGCAGAAATAACAGCGGTGGTGTTCCTGATAACTTCCACAACTACTTTGTTGCCGAATTCGATAAAGAATTTGAGGTAACACATACTTGGAATGGAGATCAGTTAACTGAAAATTCACTGAAAGCAAGCGGAGAGCATGTTGGTGCTGTTATTGGATTTAAAACTCAAAAAGGAGAGGAAGTTCATGTGAAAGTAGCTTCATCTTTTGTAAGTCCTGAACAGGCACAATTGAATTTGGATAGGGAAATTGGAACTAAAAATTTTAACAAGGTATTAACCGACGCTGAATCGGCATGGGAAAAGGAGCTCTCCCGAATTAAAGTGGAAGGTGGAACCGATGATCAATTAAAGACATTTTATTCATGCTTGTACAGGGTACTATTATTCCCCCGCAAGTTTCATGAAATTAACGATAATAATGAAGTAATTCATTACAGCCCTTACAATGGTAAGGTACTGCCCGGCTATATGTTTACAGATAATGGCTTTTGGGATACATTCCGGGCAGTCTTTCCATTTTTCACAATAATGTATCCTGATATTAACGCTCAGATTATGGAAGGATTGGCCAACACTTACAAAGAGAGTGGTTGGTTGCCCGAGTGGGCGAGTCCTGGTCACAGAGGATGCATGATTGGTTCGAATTCGGCTTCTTTAATAGCAGATTCTTACCTAAAAGGAATTCGCGGATATGATATTGAAACATTGTACGAAGCAATTCTTAAAAATACTAAGGGCTGCAACAAAGAGATTACATCTGTAGGTCGTTATGGAGCAGATTATTACAACGAGTTGGGTTATGTTCCTTACGATGTGAATATCAACGAGAATGCAGCCAGAACATTAGAGTACGCTTACGATGATTTCTGCATTTGGAAGCTTGCTAAAGAATTGGGGCGTCCGCAGGAAGAAATTGATTTGTTTGCCAAAAGAGCTCAGAATTATAAGAATGTATTCGATAACGAATCTGGCTTGATGAGAGGGAAGAATGAGGATGGTTCTTTTCAGGCTCCTTTTAATCCATTAAAATGGGGCGATGCCTTTACTGAAGGAAACAGTTTGCATTACACTTGGTCGGTATTTCAGGATGTGAATGGCTTAATTGATTTGATGGGGGGAAAGGAAAAGTTCATTTCTACTTTGGATGGTGTTTTTGAGATGCCTCCTAAATTTGATGATTCATATTATGGTGGAGTAATTCACGAGATTCGTGAAATGCAGATTGCAAACATGGGGAATTATGCACATGGTAATCAGCCCATTCAACACATGATCTACTTGTACAATTTCGCTGGACAGCCATGGAAAGCGCAGGCAAGAGTTCGTGAGGTAATGGATAAGCTCTACACTCCGCAGGCCGACGGTTATTGTGGGGATGAGGATAACGGACAAACTTCTGCCTGGTACGTGTTTAGTTCAATGGGCTTTTATCCCGTGTGTCCCGGAACCGATGAGTATGTTTTTGGTGCTCCGCTTTTCGATAAAATTACTTTGACCCTCGAAAATGGAAAAACGTTTACAATTTCAAGTACTGATAATTCATCAGATCATGTTTTTGTGGATGACATCAAGTTAAACGGTAAGTCTTATGGAGCAAATTTCATTAAACACAACGATATTTTAAACGGGGGAAATCTTGAATTTAATATGTCGGCACAACCAAATAAGGTGAGAGGAACTACTAAAGAAAGTTTTCCATATTCTATGAGTAAATAAGAAAGAATGATATTAGCATATCAAATATAACGGAAGGCTTGCAAACATGAGTTTGTAGGCCTTTGTTGTATGAAATTGATGAATCAATCTAAAAGTAAGTGATATGATACGAGTTAGGGCACAATTGTTACTGTTATCTTTTCTTTTTGGATTTTTTGGAAATTGCTTATTTGCACAGGAGAATCCAGCTTGGATGGTTGAAGCAAATGATTATACCAATTATACAGGAATATCAGTTGCAAATGGACGAATAGGAATTCTTCCTTCAGCCGAGCCAGGAAAAACCAAATCGATTATTCTGAACAATGTTTACGATAAGGAATCGAAATTTGGTGTTAGTAAAGTGTTGTTGGGAATTAATTTTGCAAATATTGAAATAGTTGTCAATCAAGACACGCTTTCTACTGCAAATTGTTCCAATTGGAAACAAGTACTGAATATGAAATCTGCTTCGTTCGCAACATCATGTCAGTTTAAAGAATATGCCGTGATATCTTTTACGCTTTATGCATTAAGAGGAATGCCTTATTCCGGATTGGTAGACGTGAAAATAAAATCCCTGCAAAAGGAATTAGAATTTAAGGTGAATGGACAAATTGTTTGTCCAAGTGAATATAAAGATGTGACTTCTGATTTTAGGATTTTACAAGATTTGGATGCACGAATGCCAATATTGCAGACTGTAGCAAAGAGTCCGTTTGGGAAACACGATTTGGCAACCAGTGCAGCATTTATATTTGAAGGCGAAACACCCGATTTAAAGCACAATTTGAAAGATCCTTTTACCAATGAACTGGGCTTTTCTAAATCTTTGAAAAAAGAGGAAGAATATAAATTTGCCTGGTGTGGATCGGTTTGTACATCGCAGAATTTTACAGATCCGAAAAGTGAATCGGAACGAATGGTTATTTTTCAGCTACTGGGAAATAAACAAGCCGTGATTAATCGTCATAAAGAACTTTGGTCTGAATTGTGGAAAGGTGATGTTGAAATTGAAGGAGATCCGGAGTCTCAGCAAGATATCCGTTTGGCATTGTTTCATTTGTATTCTTTTGCCAGAGATGACTCTAATTTGAGCATTGCTCCAATGGGTTTATCATCTCAAGGCTATAACGGACATGTATTCTGGGATACTGAAATATGGATGTTTCCACCTCTTTTGGTTTTCAATCAGAAAATTGCAAAATCTTTACTGAATTACAGATTTGACAGACTGGAAATGGCAAAGAAGAAGGCTCAGAATTATGGCTATACAGGTGCCATGTTTCCATGGGAATCGGATGATACAGGTGAAGAGGCGACGCCAACCTGGGCTTTGACGGGAACCTTCGAGCATCATATTACAGCAGATATTGCTATCGCTTTTTGGAATTATTTCAGAACTACAGGAGATAAGGAGTGGTTGAGAGAGATTGGATTTCCGGTACTGAAAGAAGTTGCTGATTTTTGGGTAAGTCGTTCTGTTCAGAATCATGATGGTAGTTATTCCATTAACAATGTAGTTGGTGCGAATGAATTCTATCATCATGCCAATGATAATGCCTTTACCAATGGATCGGCGAAAACCGCTTTGCAATTTGCTGTTGAGGCGGGAGAAATTCTCAAAAAAGAAGGCAATCCTCGTTGGGCTAATGCAGCCAAAGGATTAAAGTTTCATTATTTTGAGGATGGTGTGACCAAAGAGAATTCGGAATACAATGGGGAGATTATTAAACAGGCAGATGTTAACTTATTGGCCTATCCTTTTGCAATTGTTACTAAACCCGAAGAAATAAGAAGAGATTTGGAATACTATGAGTCTAAGATTGCTCCGGAAGGTCCGGCAATGTCTTATTCTGTTTTAGGCGTATTGTATGCACGATTGGGTGAGCCGGAAAAAGCATTTGAACTTTTCAAGAAAGCTTATGTGCCCAATAAACGACCGCCATTTGGAGCACTTTCCGAATCTGCTTATAGTAATAATCCGTATTTCGCGACAGGAGCTGGCGGTATGCTGCAAACAGTTCTTTTCGGATTTGGAGGATTACATTTTACAGAGAATGGGATAGAACAAGAAAATCCGTGTTTGCCAAAACAATGGAGGAAATTAACCATAAAGGGTGTAGGCCCCGAATTAAAAACTTATGTGATTGAGTAATTATGAATAAAATGACAATTGTAGTATTGCTGTCAGTCTTGCTGTTTTCTGCATGCGAATCGAGTAAAAGCGTTGACTTGTTATCACCCAATGGTGAAATTGCTTTCAATCTGGAAGTGAATGAGAATGGACAGGCGTTTTATAAGCTTCAAACCAATAAAAATCAAATATTCTCTGATTCAAGATTAGGGATGGAATTGCGGGAAGATTTTTTGTTTACCGATGGCTTGCGAATTATTAATGTAGTAAGAAATGAAAAGAATGAGAATTGGAAACCAGTTTGGGGACCAAATGATAGCATACTCGAAAAGTACAATGAGCTAATAGTTTCCTTAAAAAATCATGAAAATAAAGATTTGAAGTTATACGTGCGTTTATTCGATGATGGATTAGGTTTCAGATATGAAATCCCTCAGCAAAATGGCATCGATAGTATTAACATTACTAAGGAATTAACAGAATTCAATTTTGCTAAAAATGGAACAGCATGGTCGATTCCTGCAAATTTTGATTCTTATGAAATGCTTTATAGAACTACCCAATTAAGCGAAGTACCAGATGCGAATACACCAATTACGGTAAAAATGGAATCGGGTTATTACGTGAGTATTCATGAGGCAAACCTGACGAATTATGCAGGAATGACTTTGAAGAATACGGGTAGCACTAATTTTCAAGCGAATTTGGTTCCTTGGCCCGATGGAGTGAAAGTAAAAGCAAAAGGTTCATTACTGTCTCCATGGAGAACAGTAATGCTATGCAAAAATGCGGCAGGCTTAGTTGAATCGAATTTAATTCAGAATTTGAATGAGCCTTGTGCAATTCCAGATACGAAATGGATTCAACCCATGAAATATGTTGGTATTTGGTGGGGAATGCATTTGGGGGTTGAAACCTGGACTCCGGGGCCAATTCATGGAGCGACAACCACAAATATGAAAAAATACATTGATTTTGCTGCTAATAACAATATTCAGGCAGTTTTGGCCGAAGGTTGGAACACAGGCTGGGAAAATTGGGGGAAGCCAAAGGCATTCGATCAGGTAACATCTTATCCCGATTTCGATTTTGATGAAATTGTGAGCTATGCAAAGTCAAAAGGCGTTGAACTGATAGGACATCACGAAACAGGCGGAGATTATATCTTTTATGAAGAAAGTATGGATAAAGCCTTTTCAAAATTGCATGATAATGGCATTCGGGTAGTGAAAACAGGATATGCCGGACCAATTCCTAACGGTCAGTTTCATCACGGACAAAAAATGGTACAACATTATCGAAAAGTAGTGGAAACTGCGGCCAAATATCATTTGATGGTGGATGCACATGAACCAATAAAAGCGACAGGAATCAGCCGTACTTATCCAAACATGATGACACGCGAAGGAGCCCGGGGAATGGAATGGAACGGATGGAGTGAGGGAAATCCGCCGGAGCATCATGTTATTTTGCCATTTACCCGTTGTTTGGGTGGACCAATTGATTACACGCCTGGAACTTTTGATATTTTGTACAAAAACCGAAAGGATTACATTAAATGGAACAGCAACGACAAAGGCAATAGCCGGGTAAATACCACCTTAGCGAAGCAATTGGCTTTGTGGGTTTGTTTGTACAGTCCTTTGCAAATGGCTTCTGATATGATCAGTAATTACGAAGATCAGCCGGCTTTTCAGTTTTTTGTGAATCTGCCGGCAGATTTCGAAGAATCTAAAGTATTGGTAGCAGAAATCGGAGATGTATATGCTGTTGCCCGTCGAAAAGGTTCGAATTGGTACATTGGTGCGATTACCGATGAAAATACCAGAGAAATTGATTTGGATTTAGGCTTTTTGGATGCTGATAAAAAGTACGAAGCAACCATTTATTCTGATACAGATAACACTAGCTTAAGTGACAATCCAACCGAAATAAAAATCTTTAAAAAAGCAGTCGACAGCAAAACAAAATTGCATGTGAAAATGCAGAATAGTGGAGGACAGGCTATCGAAATTAGAGAAGCTAAAGGATAAATTTTTAAACAGTTTCTAAGTCTTTGGTTATTTTTATAAGGATTAATGAATGTAACGAGTGATTAATCTTAAAATTAATCTGCTTTTAATCCATAAAGCTTTTATTTGACTAATAGATTAGAAATTAGTAACCGTTCGGGGAAGAGCTTGGCTGGCCCAATTCCCGTTCGGTATTATTTTAATTTAGAATTACAACCTAACAAAACTCAACTTGATGAAGCGCTTATCAGGAATTTTGATTCTGTTTTTTCTAAGCATAAATGGTTTTGCTCAATTTGTCGATTACGTAAATCCATTTATTGGAACGACTAATTTTGGTACCACAAATCCGGGAGCAATTGTACCACGGGGAATGGTCTCAGTAAGTCCGTTTAATGTTTCCGGATCCGATTTGAATACCTACGACAAAGATGCCCGATGGTGGTCAACACCATATTCCTGGGATAATTCTTTTCTTACCGGATTTTCACATGTAAACCTAAGTGGTGTTGGTTGTCCCGATTTGGGCGTTATTTTATTGATGCCAACTACCGGTGAAGTGAATGCAGATCATAAAGCATACGGATCTATCATGAAAAATCAGGTGGCGACACCAGGTTATTATGCCACCGACTTGGAAAAGTATGGAATTAAAGCAGAGCTGAGCTCTACCAAAAGAACCGGTATCAGTCGCTATACTTTTCCAAAAGGGAAATCGAATGTACTTTTAAATTTAGGTTTGGGTTTAACCAACGAAACGGGTGCAAAGGTTCGGATCGTAAACAATCAGGAAATAGAAGGTTCCCGCATGACCGGAAGTTTTTGTTACAATGATGGTTCGGAACGTCCGGTTTATTTTGTGGCTCGCTTTAGTAAAAAGGCGGAAGAATTTGGGGTGTGGAAAAAAATGCCCGAAATGCAAGCGGAATCTGCCTGGAGCGATACCGATGGTCAGTTCAAATATTACAAAAACTACACACAGGAGTTATTTGGTGACGAAATTGGAGCTTATTTTACTTTCGATACCAACACGAACGAACAAATAATTGCAGAAGTTGGCGTATCATATGTAAGTATTGCCAATGCAAGAATGAATTTGGATGCTGAATCGAATCAGTTCGATTTTGAGAAAACAAGATTGCAGGCCGCACAGGTATGGAATAGTACTTTGAGCAGGGTAAAAGTGGAAGGCGGAACCGAAGACCAAAAAACAATATTTTACACCGCTTTGTATCACACGCAAATTCATCCAAACATCATAAACGATGTAAACGGACAATATCCGGCAATGGAATCTTTCGAAATTCGCGAGACCAAAGATTGCAATCGTTATACCGTATTTTCTTTGTGGGATACTTATCGAAATTTCCACCCATTAATGGCCTTGTTATATCCTCAGGAGCAGCAAGACATGGTTCGATCTATGGTGGACATGTATAAGGAAAGCGGATGGTTGCCAAAATGGGAACTGAATAGCAAGGAAACACACGTTATGGAAGGCGATCCGGCAATTCCGGTTATTGTTGATTCTTACTTGCGTGGATTAACAGATTTTGATGTAGAAGCTGCCTATTCTGCAATGGTGAAATCTGCAACGACTGAAGGGAAAAATAACAAACTGCGCCCAGATATCGATCATTATTTAGCAAAAGGATATGTGCCTTTGGTTGAGGAGTTTGACAACTCGGTTTCTCATGCTTTGGAATACTATATTGCCGATTGGAATTTGGCACAATTCACCAAGGCTCTTGATAAAAAGGAGGATTACAAGAAATTCCTGAATCAATCTCTTCGTTACAAAGAATATTTCGATCAGAAATTCGGAATGATTCGCCCTCGCTTGGGAAATGGTGATTTCTTAACAAATTTTGATCCAAAACAAGGCGAAAACTTTGAACCAAGCCCAGGCTTTCACGAAGGAACAGCATGGCAATATACCTTTTGTGTTCCGCACGATATAAAAGGCCTGACCCAATTAATGGGAGGGAAGAAAAATTTCGTAAACAAATTGCAGATGGTTTTTGACGAAGGATTGTTCGATATGGCGAATGAACCAGATATTCACTATCCATACTTATTCAACTATACCAAAGGTGAAGAGTGGAGAACGCAAAAAGAAGTTCACCGATTAATCGATACGTATTACAAAAATGCTCCTGATGGCATACCTGGGAATGACGACTGCGGCACCTTATCTGCATGGGTAATCTACAGCATGATGGGAATATACCCTGTTTGTCCGGGAGATACCGATTATGCTATTACAAGCCCTGTTTTCGATAGAATAACCATACAGCTCGATCCCGAATTTTATTCAGGAAAAACTTTTGAAATCATTACACATCGTAAGAATAAAGGCGATTTGTTTATTGATAAAATGATGATTAATGGAAAGAAACAAAACTCTTATTTCATTAATCACAAAGCAATAAGCGAAGGAGGAAAACTGGAATTTTTTCTAAAAAAATAAAACCTAATAACACCTGTTAAATACTAATGTCAAAAACCAATAACAAACCAAAACATCCGGCTACTTGGATTCCCACTGCATATTTTGCGATGGGCTTACCATTTGTTGCTATTGCTCAAGCATCCGTGCTTATGTTTAAGAGTTTCGAAATTTCCGATTCGTTAATTGCATTTTGGACCTCGCTCATCATGTTGCCTTGGACATTAAAACCACTATGGAGTCCAATATTGGAAATGTTTAAAACAAAAAAGCATTTTGTTGTAGCAACGCAACTTGTAACAGGATTTACATTTGCTCTGGTCGCATTGGCCCTGCCATTGGATAGTTTTTTTACCTATTCTATTGCTTTATTAGCTGTTATCGCCGTTAGTGGTGCAACCCACGATATTGCTGCCGATGGAGTTTACCTAAGTGTTTTATCAGGAAAAGAACAAGCAAAATATATTGGATGGCAAGGTGCGTCGTATAACATTGCAAAAATTTTAACTGCTGGTGCTTTTGTTTATTTAGCAGGTATTCTCGAAGAACGTTTTGGTGTATTACATGCTTGGATGGCTGTTATGCTTACCTACTCAATAATAATGATTTCATTGGCTTTGTATCATATTAAAATGTTACCATCAGGAGGAAATGCAAGCAGCGAAGTTGCATCGTTAAATGAGGGATTTAAAACCTTGTGGGATGTTATAAAAACCTTTTTCCAGAAAAAACACATTGGTTGGTTTATTGTTTTTATCATCTTGTACCGATTTACCGAAGGCTTTGCCATTAAAATAGCTCCTTTATTTTTTAAAGCCACAATCGAAGATGGCGGTTTGGGACTTAGCACTTCGCAAATAGGACTTATTTATGGTGTATTTGGTTCTGCAGCTTTTGTTCTGGGGTCAATTTTAGCAGGCTATTATATTTCCGCGCGGGGATTAAAAAAATCTTTATTCACTCTTGTTTGTATTTTTAATGTTCAATTCATAATTTACGCTCTATTGGCCGTTTACCGCCCGGAAAGTATATTTCTAATTGGATCTGCAGTTGTGGTTGAATATTTTGTATATGGTTTTGGCTTTGTGGGGTTAATGTTGTTTATGATGCAGCAAGTTGCTCCGGGGAAATATAAAATGGCTCATTATGCATTTGCTACAGGTATCATGAATCTTGGCATTATGCTGCCGGGTATGTTAAGTGGTTTTATGAGCGATTGGTTAGGCTATAAGTTGTTTTTTATATGCATACTTGTTGTTATAATTCCGTCTCTGTTAGCCGCAAAATTTGTTCCTTTTGTTCATTCTGAAGAAAGCGAAGCAGATGAAAATAAAGTCTAATATCTATTAAATGAACTTATCTGTACTCGATTTATCCATAATTGTAGGATACATTATTTTAACCATATTCATTGGTTACTTTTTATCAACGAAAGCATCAAAAAACCTTTCCAATTACTTTTTGGGTGGAAACAAAATACCATGGTACATGCTTGGAATTTCGAATGCGTCGGGTATGTTCGATATCACCGGTACCATGTGGACGGTTACCATTTTGTTCGTTTATGGTTTAAAGTCATTGTGGATTCCATGGTTGTGGCCGGTTTGGAATCAAATTTTCCTGATGATGTTTATGGCTATTTGGTTACGGCGTTCGAATGTAATGACAGGAGCTGAGTGGTTGAAAACCCGTTTCGGTGATGGCAGAGGATCACAACTTTCGCATTTAATTGTTGTTCTGTTTGCTATTATTAGTGTAATTGGCTTTATAACCTACGGATTTGTCGGCGTTGGTAAATTTGCACAAACATTTTTTCCCTGGGATTTACACACCTCTGTTTTCGGACTAGGCATAAAATCGGAGAACATGTACGCCATAGTCATTATGGGATTAACCACTTTGTATGTTGTAAAAGGGGGAATGTATTCCGTAGTTTTTACCGAAGTTCTTCAGTTTGTAATTATGACCATTGCCTGTATCATGGTAGGTGTAATTGCGGTATCCTTAGTTACTCCGGAGCAGATTGCTGCAGCCGTGCCTGCAGGTTGGGCTGATATTTCTTTTGGCTGGACTCTTGATTTGGATTGGAGCAATCTAATTCCTGCAGTAAACCACAAAATTGATATCGACGGCTATAATTTATTCTCGGTTTTAATGATGATGATGATTTTTAAAGGGGTATTGGTGAGTATTGCCGGACCGGTTCCCAGTTACGACATGCAGCGTATACTTTCTACCGAAACACCTAAAGATGCCGCTAAAATGAGTGGAATTGTATCTTTGGTACTATTCGTTCCCCGTTATTTGATGATTGCGGGGCTGGCAGTATTGGCATTGGTTTATCTGGCTCCCGAATTCAATAAGATGGGCAATAATATCGATTTTGAAATGGTCTTGCCGTATGCCTTGAATAATTTTATTCCCGATGGAGCCAAAGGATTATTACTGGCAGGATTAATCGCGGCCTTCATGTCCACTTTTGCAGCAAATGTAAATGCCGGACCCGCCTATATTGTAAACGATATTTATAAAAAATTCATCAATCCGAATGCTTCTCAAAAGAAATACATTCGAATGAGTTATTTGTCATCATTCGCAGTTGTAATTGTAGGAATATTCTTCGGTTTTTTTGCCGAAAGTATCGATACCGTTATGAAGTGGTTGGTAGGAGCCTTGTTTGGCGGATATACCGCATCAAATCTTTTGAAATGGGTTTGGTGGAGATTTAATGGTTATGGCTATTTTTATGGAATGCTTGCCGGTTTAATAGCTTCGTTGGTGGCACCTCTTGTGTTTCCTGAGGTATCACCAATTTATGCCTTCCCGTATATTTTCCTATTTTCTTTTGCCGCATCGCTTATTGGTAGTTTGCTAACCAAACCTGAATCCGATGAAGTGTTAATTAAATTTTACGAAAGTGTTCGTCCATGGGGATTTTGGAAACCGGTTTACTTAAAGCTGAAAGCACAAAAACCAGAAGCAAAACCGAATAACGATTTCTTAAAAGACATGTTTAACTGTACCATTGGAGCAGGCTGGCAAATGATGTTGCCACTCATCCCAATTTATTTTGTGATCGGAAGGTATACTTCATTGTCATGGGTCGCAGCATTATTCATAATTACGAGCATTATCCTATATTTCACTTGGTACAAAAAGCTCGAAGATTATCCTGCAGATTATAAGTATTGCAAAAAAGAAATCAACGAAGACTAAAACGATATTGAATAGAATTAAATTCATAAACAATAAAAAATGACTAGTAAAGCAAATATGCCTTGGGAAGACAGGCCGGAAGGATGTAAGGATGTGATGTGGAGATTTTCTCAAAATCCTGTTATTGGAAGGTACGACATACCAACATCCAACAGTATTTTTAATAGTGCAGTAGTTCCTTTCGGGGAGGGCTTTGCCGGAGTATTCCGTTGCGATAATAAATCGGTGCAAATGAATATTTTTGCCGGTTTCAGTAAAGATGGAATCAATTGGGACATCAATCACGATCCCATTCAAATGGTTGCAGGCAACACCAATATGATCGATTCCGATTACAAATACGATCCCCGTGTTTGTTGGATCGAAGATCGCTATTGGATTACCTGGTGCAACGGGTACCACGGACCAACAATCGGGATCGCTTACACCTTCGATTTTAAGACATTTCACCAGTGCGAAAATGCATTTTTACCATTCAACCGTAACGGCGTTTTGTTTCCTGAGAAAATTGATGGAAAATACGCAATGCTAAGCCGCCCAAGCGATAACGGACACACACCTTTCGGTGATATTTATATCTCTTACAGTCCCGATATGAAATATTGGGGAGAGCACCGTTGTGTAATGAAGGTATCAAATTTCACCGATAGTGCATGGCAGTGTACCAAAATTGGAGCCGGTTCAGTTCCTGTCCGCACCAACGAAGGTTGGCTGATGTTTTACCACGGGGTAATCAATACCTGCAACGGATTCCGTTATTCGATGGGAGCAGCCCTTCTCGACCTCGAAAATCCCGATAAGGTCTTGTACCGTTCTCAACCCTATTTATTGGCTCCGGCAGCACCTTACGAGTTGGTTGGCGATGTGCCTAATGTGGTATTCCCATGTGCCGCATTAACCGAAGGAAATAAAGTTGCCGTTTATTACGGCGCTGCAGATACCGTAGTCGGAATGAGTTTCGCCTACATCGATGAAGTAATCGATTTTATTAAGAAGAACTCATTATAGTTAAGTTAGTTTTGATTTTGAAGGGTCAGTATTTCCAGATACTGGCCTTTTTTTTTGGCGTTCCCTTCGGGCGGGCTTTCTATTACAACTACTCGCTCGTTCCTCGCTGTGGGGTTTCCATTTCAATCCCTAACGCATTCTCAAAATAAAAATACCCGTCATTGACTCTAAGCAAGCCAAACATGTCAGGGTATGACTTGATCCAAAATCTAAATATTAGACAGTAAATTCAGAAAGAGCTTCGGTACTCTGTACCTATTTTTTTGGCGTTCCCTTCGGGCGGGCTTTCTATTACAACTACTCGCTCGTTCCTCGCTGTGGGGTTTCCATTTCAATCCCTAACGCATTCTCAAAATAAAAATACCCGTCATTGACTCTAAGCAAGCCGAGCATGTCAGGGTATGACTTGATCCAAAATCTAAATATTAGACAGTAAATTCAGAAAGAGCTTCGGTACTCTGTACCTAATTCACTATCGTATAAATTAATCTACAAAGACTGCGCAACTCTGTTGCTAACTATTCTTTCAGGGATGTAGTATTTAATCGCGGAGTTTGGCAAAGCCCGTTGCTATTTATTCAGGTACGTAGTAAGCAGTATTTGCAGCAACAAATCATCAAAATATCAAAAGGTGCAGCGCACCGCAGCCTAAATAAAAAGCTGGCTGAGCATATTGAGTTCTTTTTAGACCTGACTGGTTTTCAAAAACAGTCAGGTCTGAACTATTAAATCTTCTTTTTTTTCTCAGCTTGATTGTTCCACCTTACATTCTTCCATTTCTGTTGTTCTTCTTTCGATAAAAAAGTCCAGGCAACAATCCGGCTCTTTTTGTTTCCTTGTCCCATAGGTAAGGTTTCTACTTTAACAGCATCAGCCGCTTCAAGAGCTTGGTAAACACTCTTAAGGTTAGATTCTTTCGAGATAAGTGTAGAAAACCAAAAACACGATTTCGCAAATTTCTTACTCTGATTAATCATATTTCTAACAAAGCGTTCTTCGCCGCCATCGCACCACAATTCGTTGCTTTGTCCTGCAAAATTAAGACTTGGTTTCGTCACTTTTTCTGCAGAAAGGTTTCTTGTTTTACGCATGGTTCCTTCCAGAGCTTCTTTGGCCGAGGCATGAAAAGGAGGGTTGCAAATCGATAAATCAACCAGTTCATCCTTTGGAATAACACCGTAAAAATAATCTTTGGGATTCTCTTGAAGTACACATTTCACATTTCCCTTTAGCGAAGGATTCGAAGCGATAATTTTCTCAGCAGAATCAATAGCAACAGGGTCAATATCCGAACCAATAAACGACCATCCGTATTCATTGTTCCCAATAATAGGATAAATGCAATTCGCACCTACGCCAATATCTACGCAAGTAAATTTATTGCCTGCAGGAATTTTACCATAGTTGTTCTGTTGCAGCAAATCAGCAATATGATGAATGTAATCTGCTCTTCCCGGTATCGGAGGGCACAGGTAATTTTCAGGGATATCCCAATTAGTCAATCCATAAAAATGCATGAGCAATGCTTTGTTCAACATTTTTACCGCATCCGGATTCGCAAAATCAATCGATTCATCCTCGTACTTGTTCAGAATAACAAATGGAGCTAATTCCGGACAAGTTTCCACCAGTTGTTTAAAATCGTAGCGGTTACGATTTTTATTTCTGGGATGCAAACTGGGTTTCTCTTTTGGGTGTTTTCTCTTCTTATCTGGCATAGATATAATTCTCTAATTTGAATCTGCTAAATTAGAACATTAATGGAAGAAAGTCGCCTTTATTCCAAAATTGGAAATCCATTTTTTTAATTGTGTCAATAAAAGAACTTTTAAGATTGGAAATTAGATGTTGAATCTGATTCATAACTTGACATTTTTGCAAGACAGACTAATAAAAACAATGCAACCAGCAGATCAATAGTGAAACAGAAGTCCTTACTGTAAGAAGCTTGGTGATGTTTCGGGCAGCGGGATTTTCTTCTTTTATTAACAGTAATTTTTTGAGGCCGAAGCCAAAACTTTTGGGTTCAATCGAGGTTCGAACCATGCTGTGCCGTGTCTTTTTTGAGTGAAAGGGTGGTTCGAGCCACGATGAGGTGTGGTATTTTTAGGTCCGTTCGAGTATCAAGGCACGCTTAGTCGTGGTTTTTTTGATGCAAACAGTGTCTCGATACTCGATTGAGGTGCTTCGATGCTTGATGTTGGAGCCTCGATACTCGATTGAGGTGTCTCGATGCTTGATGTTGGAGCCTCAATACTCGATTAAGGTGTCTCGATGCTTGATTTCGATGCTTCGATCCTTGATATTGAAGCACCGATGTTCGACTGAGATGTCTTGAGGCATAGGATTTGAGCTGTAAGAGGTCTGTTGAACAGATAAAAAAATGAGGCCGCCCTTTTGGGACAGCCTCATTTAATTATCTGTTAAAATATTTATTTCATTTTATATGCGTCGTTGTGAACGGCATTAATCGCTCTTCCCGAAGGATCGGCGTTGTTACGGAACGATGCATCCCAGGCTAAAGCATCAGGAGTACTACAAGCGATAGATGGTACTGAAGGTACACATGCTGCTGCTGTATCCGATGGGAAATGTTCTGAAAATATTGTTCTGTAGTAATATTCTTCCTTCGACAGTGGAGGATTCACAGAAAAACGAAATTTGGCATTTGCCAATTGTTCATCAGAAACCTTTTTCTCTGCAACTTCTTTCAAAGTATCAATCCAACTGTAACCCACACCATCAGAGAATTGTTCCTTTTGTCTCCAGGCTACACTTTCAGGCAAATAGTCTTCGAATGCTTTACGCAGCACCCATTTTTCCATTTTACCATCTTTAGCCATTTTATCTTCCGGGTTAATTCTCATTGCAATATCAAGGAATTCTTTGTCCAGAAACGGCACACGGCTTTCAACACCCCATGAGCACATCGATTTATTCGAACGTAAACAATCGTAAAGGTGAAGTTTATTTAATTTTCGAATGCATTCTTTGTGAAATTCTTCCGCATTTGGAGCCTTATGGAAATACAGGTATCCACCGAACATTTCGTCCGCACCTTCACCGGAAAGAACCATCTTAATTCCCATCGATTTAATCACTCTAGACATTAAATACATTGGGGTAGAAGCACGAACCGTAGTTACATCGTAAGTCTCCAAATGATAGATCACATCGCGGATAGCATCCAATCCTTCCTGAACAGTAAAAGTTACTTCATGGTGAATTGTATCGATATGATCAGCTACTAAACGAGAGGCTGCCAGATCAGGTGAACCTACCAATCCAATTGCAAATGAGTGCAATTGTGGATACCAGGCATCTTTCTGATCACCTGATTCAACACGCTTACTGGAATATTTTTTTGCAATAGCCGAAATTACAGATGAATCCAAACCACCCGAAAGTAATACTCCATAAGGTACATCAGACATCAACTGACGATGAACAGCATCTTCTAATCCTTTGCGAAGGGCAGCCATATCTGTTTTGTTGTCTTTTACATTTTCGTAATCTTTCCAGTCACGCTGATACCAATCTTTAACAACGCCGTCTTTGCTGTATAGAAATTTTCCAGGAAGAAATTCTTCAATTTTATTGCAATAACCTTCTAATGCTTTTAGTTCCGATGCCACGTAGTAGTTACCATACTTGTCCCATCCCTGATACAATGGAATTATTCCCATATGATCCCGTCCAATAAGGTAACAATTGTTCTTTTTGTCGTATAAGGCAAATGCAAAAATACCATTTAAATCATCGATAAAATCGATACCTTTTTGTTGATATAGGGCAAGAATTACTTCGCAATCTGATTTTGTCAGGAACTCGTAAGAGTCTTTCATCTGATTTCGAATTTCCAGATGATTATAAATTTCACCATTAACAGCCAAAGCCAGATTACCGTCTTTGCTGTAAAGTGGTTGTCCTCCCGATTGAGGATCTACAATCGATAGTCTCTCATGAGACATAATCGCTTTTTCATCACAAAATATTCCAGACCAATCCGGACCTCTATGACGAATCTTTTTTGACATTTCTAAAATTTGAGGGCGCAGCTCTTGAGCATCCATCTTCAAATCAAAAACTCCAACAAATCCACACATAAAAAATTGTTTAATAGTTATTTTATCAGCCTGTAAAAATATGGTTAAGCTGTTTAATCTTGGTACTAGTTGTCAAAAATACGATTTTCAATTTAGTTTCTACTATGTTTTAAGCTCTATATCTTTTGTGTATAGGTAGAAAAGATTATTTTTCCGAATTATTCTAAAATAAAGGCTGTTTATTGAATGGCCTGCTTATAATCGGGGGTAAAGGAGGAAATTAACATGGGAATAACAAAAAAGGACACCTTTTGAAGTGTCCTCATGCTTAATTTGTTTTATTTTCAAGCTCGTGATCGAGAAAGGTTTTAAGAGTGTCAATATCCAGCCGTTTGGCTATAATTTTTTTATCCTTGTCAAGCAGGTATATGGTTGGAGTGCTAAAAACATCATAATAAATTCTGAAATTGGTCTGATAGTGGGGATCGTAACAATTGATAAAATCAAATAAGTTTTTATCAGCAATAAAATTTTCCCATTCTTCTTTTTCGTTTTGAGTGCAGACAGCAAACACCTTTACACCCATTTGTTTGTACTTATCTAAAATATCAGTCTTTAATTTTGGAGTTGATGTTTTACAATGACCACATTCGGGTTCCCAAAAATATAAAATAGTGAACGGAGCTTCTACTTCGTGCAAACGAACAAACTCTCCTTCGGGCGTTTCCATTTTAAGATCCGGGGCTTTCATTCCAATTAAATTGTATTGAAGTTTTATTACCCGCTCGCGAATATTGGCAAGTAAAGTTGAATCGGCCCAATTAGCTTCTCCGCTTAAATAGTATTTTTTTGCCAGACTAACGAAAGCCGCATCCATTCCCATAATCTTGCTTTTAACTGCATAGTTGAGAGAGTATTGTACCAGATATTGGAAGAATTCTTGATCAGATCGTGATTTTTCAATAATAGTAGTGGCTTCTTTTACAATTGTATCCGGACTTTGAACCAAAATTTTCTCATAAAAAAACTCCAGTTTATTTTTAAGAATTGGTGTTCTTAAAAAACGGTTGTCAGTGAAATCTACGTAATCGAAGTAATGATCTTTATTGTACAAGTATGATTTTTTTTTGATCTCCTGATCTCTGTCTGGAGTAGATTCAGGAATTTCCTTTGAAAAATCGGGAACTTTTGGTGATAAGGTCAACTGTGCAAATTTGGAAACAAAGCTTCCGTTGGGGTAATCCTGATTCAGTTTTTGAATGTATGCACGTACATCTTCATCTGCTTGTTTATAAGCTTCCTGATATTTCTCTTTTTCTTTCTCATTGTCCTTGTTTGCCTTGTATGCTTCCTGAATTTTTTTAGAATTCTCGTTTTGGGCTTTCATGAATTTTTGAAAGGAATGAAATGCTTCACTCTCTTTGGCACCGGTAATTTTAATCGTTTCTATAAAGCTAACTGGATCTGCTGATATGGCAAATTCCTGATCTTTACCAATTAACAGATCGAAATATTTTTGAGAAGGAAGATAGATGACATAAATGCCTTCATCCAATTGTTTCGCTTTACTAAATAAGCCTTTGCCATTAATTAATTGCGTAGTATCATCAGCAAATATTCTGCCGTCAAAATAATGGGCTAAATAAGCGGTGCTATCAGCACAGCCAATTAGGTTAACGTCAATATTGTATTTTTGTGCTTTGCTTGTAACAGAGGATAGCAGGCAAATACCCACACATAAAATAGTAATAAAATTTTTCTTCATTTTCATTATAATGTTGATAAGCATAATTGGAAGCGAAAATTACAAAACTTTTTTTAAAATGAAACGACCATGTTTAAATCATTCTAAACACAGGGGGATGATTATTGGTTCATGGTAAGTTCAATCTGACCATAAAATTAAAAATAGAAACAGATGAAATCAGCTTTGCATGAATTGCCGGCATATATATTTACTTATTTGTCTTGTTTTTTATTAGGTGTATTCGTATTGAATATGGAAGAACACAAATGTTGATCAATAGAATTACAATTTGGATGCATTTTTATGAATCAATACTATTGAAGATTACTGTGGCAGGTCAGATATTTTCTTATTTTTTCCAATAGCAGAGTTGCGTTAATTGGTTTGGAAATATAATCAGTACAACCAGCGGCAATACATTTTTCTTTTTCTTCAGCCATAGCATATGCTGTTTGGGCAATAACAGGAATGGATGGATGAGTTTTTCTGATTTTGTTCATTGCCTCAAAACCATTCATTACGGGCATATTAATATCAAGTAGTATCAAATCGGGTGTGTGTGAATTAATAAGATTTACTAATTCTTCACCATTCACAGCATGTTTTAATTTAACCTCTGTAGTCTGCAGCAACTCTTCAAGTAAAAGAAAAGATGAAATATTATCTTCAGCAATGTAAACAAGACATTCTGAAAGGTCTATACTATTTGTGATTTGAGGAGTCACTTTTTTTTCGATGACAGGTTTGTTTTGTTCGGATATTGGTATTGTAAAATGAAATGTACTGCCTTCGTTAACCTTCGATTCAATCCAGATTTCTCCTCCTAAAAGATGCACTAAACCTTTTACAATACTAAGGCCAATACCAGTTCCTTCTTGTAAATTTTGATTCTCAATTTGCCTGAATCGCTCAAAAATCATCTGAAACATTTCTGCTTGAATACCGAAACCTGTATCCTTCACATATAAATGAACCATCGAATCAACATGCGATATCGAATAACCAATTTCCACAAAGCCTTTTTCAGTGTATTTAAAAGCATTGGAAACCAGATTGTAAACAATTTGTCTGAATCGGGTAGGATCACAGGTTATATTTAGATTTTCAGTGTTTGGGGGGATGTTTAATTGAAGTGTAATATCACTTTTGTTTTTCACAATCTTAATCATGCTTTGAGACTCCTTAATTTCATAAAGTAATTCGTTCAAAAGACACGATTTCTTATTCACTTTTAGTTGGTTCGATTCAAGTTTTGAAACATCAATAATATCATCAATAATTCGAAGTAAGTGTTCACTGCTCGACTGAACTAATTTTAAAAATTTCTGTCTTCTTTCAAGGGTAAGACTTGGTTGACCTAATAAATCCGAGAAACCAATAATTGTATTCATTGGAGTTCGTATTTCATGACTCATATTTGCTAAAAAAGCTGACTTTAGATGATCGCTTTCTATGGCTTTTTCTTTCGCTTTTTCAAGCTCTATATTGGTTTTAAGAATTTCAGAATTAATTGTTTTATATTCTAGATTTAGCAACTCATATTCTTTATTTGTACTCTCAAGTTCAGCGTTTAATCTTAAGAACTCATCATTTTTTTGTTTTAATGCATGATCTGTTTTCTTACGCGATGTTATATCTGTTGTTGAAACATATGCAATAAACTTATCATTATGTCTGGTGTAAAAAAGTTTAATGATCACCTCAACAACTTCTCCTTCAAGTGTTTTTACTTTCGCCTCTTTTTCAAACGAGTTTTCACCATTGATAATAGCCAATAATTCCTCTTTAAAAACGGTAAGGGATTCCGGTAGAAATGTCAGTGCTAAATTCCCTATCAGATCTTCTTTTGATTTAGCTTTGTATAGATTCACCGTTGCTTGGTTAACATCAACAATAATAACCTGCTGAGCTAATTCAATTAATAATTCTGGGTGCTCATCAAAATAATTTTTGAAATCAGTTACTCCTTTAGCTTTAAGATCCTCTATAGTTAATATTAAAATTGTGAAATCCTCCTCCCAAAGAGATTCCGGGGAGTTTTCAAATAAGGCTTTGTACTTGTTCGTTGTCTCGCTTAATTCGGAGTTAAGCTTTGAAAGATCAGAGATGGCGGCTTCAAGATCACGTGTTTTGGTCTCAACTTCATCATGTAAAATTTTCTGTTCGGTAATATCAATAAAATATTCAATTACATGAGTGATTTCTTGATTGGAATTGAAAATTGGACTGGCATGAACCCAAATACTTTTGGTTTCACCCTTAATACTGACATTATTGAGTTTTGTTCTTATGGATTTTTTTTTCTCCAAAACCATATTCACAAAACATTTGCCATGGTTTTTTGCGGTGTAATTATTTGGATTGGAGAAAATAAGATTGCTGCAATTTTGATTCACAATAAAATTTGGATCATTTGAATCAATGACTCTATATGTATCTACTTCAATTATATAGTATGGGTAGGGTAAAGATTTAATTATTTCGTGATGCAAGTCATTCTTCATCTTAACTTCTCTAGATATATTTTAACCTTAAGATATTTAAAAAAATATATTCATAGTGCTTTTTGTAATGAAATAATTCATATTAATTTGGAATTCCAAATTCAGATATTCTTATGAGCTAATAAAAGTAATGACTGCAGAAGAAAAACACTTGTGCAGTCATCGTTTTTTATTTAATGAGTATGCTCTTCTTTTTTAAAATAGCATTCAGAATTTCTTCCTCTTCAATTTTTTTTGTGCAGAAGAACCAATCGTAGCAGTGCACATTTTCATCAATATTTTCCATTCGGTCTTTTGCAATGCCGCAAGATCCGGCAGGAGGAACAATCACTTCATCGCCCGGGCGCCAATCTGCCGGGGTTGCAACTGAAAATTTGTCGGCGGTTTGCAGCGCAATAACTACACGATAGATTTCATCAAAATTTCGCCCTAAGCTTAAAGGATAGTAAATAATTGTACGGATAATTCCATGTGGGTCGATGAAAAATACAGCACGAACAGCTTTTGTACTGTCCTCGCCAGGTTGAATCATGCCGTATTTATTTGCCACTTCCATCGTAATGTCTTCGATTAAAGGAAACTTGACTTCTATGTTTTTCATCCCTTTGTATTCAATTTTCTCCTTAATTGTTCTCAGCCAGGCAATATGGCTGTACAAACCATCAATTGATAAGCCTACTAACTCACAATTTGCTTCTTGAAATTGACTTTCCATGTTTGCAAAAGTCATGAATTCTGAAGTACATACAGGAGTGAAGTCGGCAGGGTGGCTAAACAGTATGACCCACGAGCCACTGTAGTCATTCGGGAAATGGATATTCCCCTGAGTACTAACGGCTCTAAATTCGGGAGCTTTATCACCGATACGTGGCATTGAAATTACACTTCTTTCATTCTTTTCTTCCATGATTCAAGATTTAAAGGGTGACTGTTTTTTTGATATTGCATTGAAATTGGAAGACCCGTAGCTTGCATTACAAGCTGTAAGATTTGCTCCAATAAAAAAATATCTTACCAATTCATACTATAAATTAACGAACTAAATTAGGTATGGGAGATAAACCAATACTGCCGATTCCTCAGGAGGGAATCTTAGGTGCTTGGAACAAATTTTCATTCATCCCCAGGTGTAGAATTAAAGTTAACTCATTGAATGGCGGATGTCAAGTTAAATGACTGATGGAGAGGTAATTTTAAATCAGTTTGAATAAGTTTAAACAGGGTAGGTTATTCTTTTACGATTAGAACAGGATCAATTTCAAGCCAATCGTATGCTTCCTCATGGGAATGAAAAACTTTCGCATTTTGAATTCGGATTTGAATTTCGAACAGCATAGCCATTGAGGTGTCATAAGATTCGCTTACAATAATGGCGCATTTATTTGCTATTAGACTGTACTTTTGGTATTCCTCAATATAATCATCCAAATCTTTGATATTCAGTATGACTTTTGCTTGTGTAAAATCGGCAATCACATTGTAGGTTTCATCAAATAAAGAATCTTCACGAGTGCATAATGTATGACGAATTAGATCATCCCATTTGAAATAACCGCAATAGTATTCATTAATCAGTTTTAAATCTGGAGATATTTTGTATTTGAATTTCATTCCTATTTCTTTTCAATTAAATATATGAAGATCAATTTAGTTAAGCAAAAATAAGGAGGGAACATTGGCTGAAGAGTTTTTATAAATAAAAAAAAGCTGCCCTAAAAAGAGCAACTTTTAATTGTAGTAGTAATGTTTATTTTTTAATTAGCCGAAATTTCTATCGTCCCAGCATCGGTAACTGAACCATTGCTTACTGCAATATCTTCAACTTCTTTTTCGGTGAATCCATCAACAGGCATTAAATCAATCTTGTATGTGCCTGCTTGCAATCCTTTAATAAGGAAACTTCCGTTTTCTTCGGCAATGGTCGAGATCGTATCCAAACCGATTATTGCATGAATAGTTGGAAGTGCTTCAGCTGGAGATATAGTTCCAGAAATGGCGCCACTTGTCGCTTCGTTAAAAGTTCTGATTACAGGTTTTAGTTTGTATTTGCCATTCCCTGTTGAAACAATAGAACGGGCAGCATCAAAATCTATCCATAATTTGTACTCAATTCCAGCTAAGAAATCATCGTGAATTTGAAATTTCAAACCAGAAGTCTGAGCAGAAGGAGTATCCAAATCATAAGAAACACCATCAATAACTACCGAGTTATTTGCGCCAAGAATCAAACGCATTTGAGAAACAGTGCCACTTGGCATTTCCTGATCTACCAAAAGAGTATCTAAACCGTTATTGAACTCCAATAAGTCATAAATACCAGCATTTAATAAATTCATTTCCTGCCATCCATCTTCTGTGTTTTCATCGTTTGATGAATGAAATTGAATAGCCTGAATATCAATATTAACTTTATCGTATTGTGCGGGAGCATCTGTTAATCTAATTTTTACAGGAGTTGTAAGTTTTACATTGTCATCGGAACATTGGATAAAAATCAATGATAAAATTACAAGACTGATTGCACTTAGTGATTTAAAAATCTTCATTGTGTGTTAAATTTTAATTAAAGTTTATTAACTGAAAACGTTAAAAAAATAATTTTGTTTCTTTTTAATGACTCGAGAAAGCCAATAAACGTGCCAGATATTACTCTTTATACAGTAAAATGTATGGTATCAATAAGATGATGAAAATTAAAATGGATCTAATATTTTGAAGACTGACAAAATATGGGGAAGTGTTCTACATGTTTTCCCCAATTCCTCAGTTAGTAAAAGGAGGAGAGCTTCCAAAATCATTTGATATTGTGTATATGTCCAATCAAAAGAAAACATCCCATTTTGTTGTTTTCTATATTTAGAATGGGAATTAAGTTCATTATAAAGTGCGATACGGCTTTTGCTTTTTCAGAAACACGAAGCATCCAGTTGCAAACTGGATATTTTATTAATCCATTTGTTTCGGAGTAATTTTAATTCCTCTGTTGATTCTTACCAATGAATTGTAATCGTTTGTGTGTTAAAAAAGTTTAAAAAAACTTGTTTTTTTAATCAGTATGGCTCAAAGTGAAGCGATTATTCATTAAGATTGCCATCCTCCTACATAAAGATTAAATCTATTATTAATTGCTCAATTTATATATTATGAAGAATTTACAACAATTGGTTCAGTGGACAAGATTTGGATTGGTTTCAGCATTTTTTATTGTTCTTATTGTTGAACTTGCTTTGGGAGTTGTGGCTATTAGTGGTGAATATTCAATTTTAAGTATTCATAAAAGTTTGAATATATCGATATGGAAGAACATATTGGGAATTTCTTTGATTATTGTGGAGATTATTATTTCGGAAATGATGTATAAAAAGAAATTGGAATATGTGGGCTTATTTGAGACTTTGGAAGAAAAGCTAAAATATTTCAGAAAAGCTTTTTCTTTTAAAATGTTATTTGGAGCTTTAACAGGAATTGTTGCTATGCTGGCCTATTCACTAACTGAAAATTTGATTTGGTTTTTACCATGGATCATGGCTTTGTACACCCTGAGTAAGTCCTTTCCGTTTAAGTGGACATTGGTACATGCCATGCAAATAGAAAATGAAGAAGACAGGGAATTATTCTAAGGTGAATCAATCTTGTACTCTATGATGAGTGCAGGGGATGAGGTTTTTTTTACTAGTAATTAAATATAAAAATAATTTTGTGACCTTAATGCTACTCTTCATATTCTTTGTGTCCCGGTATTTTTAGCCATCATTCTTAATTCTGAATTGATTAAGCTATCTTTGCGGACTATTTAAATTATTTGTTGTGGAAAACTTTAAGGAATTAGGTGTAAATAAAGATATTATTAAGGGATTAAACGATCTTAATATTATTAAGCCTACTCAAATACAAGCAGAAGTGATATCGGTACTTCTTCAGGCTAACACCGATTTAATTGGCCAGGCTCAAACTGGTACAGGCAAAACAGCAGCCTTCGGAATCCCTTTGCTGCACAGAATTAACACCAAGTCAGACAAGGTTCAAGGTTTGATTCTTTGTCCGACCCGAGAATTGGGACAGCAAATTGCCAAGCAATTGTTCAAGTTTACCAAGTACACCGATAAGATTTTTACTGAATCGGTTTATGGAGGAGAACAAATTGACCGACAAATTAGTGCTTTGCGTCGACCAACTCATATTATAGTTGCGACTCCAGGTCGGTTAATTGACTTGGTGAAGAGAAAAGCGGTTGATTTGAGCCATGTAAAGACGGTAATTTTGGATGAGGCGGATGAAATGATGAGCATGGGTTTTAAAACCCAGTTGGATGAGATTTTAACTCATCTGTCGCGTGTAGAAAACCGATGGTTGTTTTCAGCTACCATGCCTCAGGAAATTATGCAGATAATTAAAAGACATTTTTCTCCAGGCGCGCATAAAATTGAGGTGAGTGGACGAAATGTGGTGAACAAGAATATTCAGCATCAGTTCCTGATCTGCGAGGACAATGAAAAATTGAATATCCTGATTCAGTTTTTAAAATCGGAGCAAAAAAACAGGGGAGTGGTGTTTTGTAAAACCAAGGCTTCGGCACAGGTTTTGGCTAAGCAGTTAATTGCAAAAAACATTCCAACTGATGCCATTCACGGCGATTTAAAGCAAATAGAACGTGATAAGGTAATGCGTGCTTTTAAAAACGAAAGCCTGCGAATTTTGGTGGCAACAGATATTGCTGCCCGGGGTATCGATATTGTCGATCTTTCGTTTGTGGTACATTATGAATTGCCAGATAAAGAAGAGTATTACACACACAGAAGCGGACGAACTGCCCGTGCAGGTAAAGAAGGTGTTTCTCTGGCATTGGTGAATAACAAGGAGCTTAAAAACCTTCGTTATTTCCAAAAAACGTTAAACATCGCTTTCAATCAAATCAGACCGAGAAAATAAATAGCTCTTGTTCATGAAAATATATCAAAGAGATCTTGCTTGCAGGATCTCTTTTTTTTGTAAGATTATTTCACAGTCATAAAATTGCAGTAAACCTTTAACCAATGCTAGGTTAATACACATTTTTAGTCCCGTTAAAGTTCATTCTAAATTCAGACGGAGTACAGTCTTGTTTTTTCTTAAATATTCTATTGAAGTTGGAAATGTTGTTGAAGCCACAATCGAAACAAATTTCCGCGATGCTCTTGTTGGTTTCAATCAATAGCCGTGTAGCTATTCCCAAACGAATTTCGATAACAAATTCAACAAAAGATTTCCCTGTGCGTTGCTTTATCAAGCGACTAAATGATATTACTGACATGTTTACAAGTGTAGCTGCATCCTCAAGCTTAATTTTTTGCTGGAAATTGTCTTGTATGTATTTGTAGATCCGTTCAATTCTTTCACTATTGTGAAAATCATTCTGGCGGTGGAATGACATATTCGTAAGCAAATGTTGTTCTCTGGAAATGGCCAGATCATATAATAAGGACTGAAATGCTAAATAGCTGTCGAAACCTCTTTTCTGGCTAAGAGCAATCAGTTTTGGTTCCACCATTCTTGTCGTATCCTCTGAGAACAAAATACCTCTGTTGGCATTGTTGAGCAATTCCCGTATGGGTTTAAGCATATTTCTATTCAGAGTGTTATCATCAAATAATTCTCTCGGGAATTGTATTGTGATTTCATGCAGAAGTTCTTTACTGTCGTTTTTGTAATTTTCCCATCCATGATAAAGATTAGGACCTACCATAACTAATTCTTTGTTTTGGATTTCCCCAATGTGATCTCCAATGATTCTTTTCCCTCCTTTTGCCTTATGTATGTAGTTAATTTCGAATTCAGGATGGAAGTGAATTGGAAAGTTAAAAGCATTTCTTTCTCTATCAAATATTAGGAAACAATCGTTCTCTTGCAGAGGGGTAATTTCTCTGTGGATATGGTCTTTCATAGCTTGTTGTTTTATGCAAAACTACTTAAATTGATGTGATAGTACAACAAATAGTGATTGAATTGTACTATTTAAGATGAATATTTGGATTGTAGAGTTAAGTTTTGGTAAATGTATTGTGTGTTTTAGCTGTGTTTTCGGTTTTTTTGTTATTTGGTTGTTTTGTTATTCTATTGAATAAGAGTGATTTTTGTTTGTTTTTGGGTGTCGCATATCATTTTTATTAGAAATGATAATAAAGTATCATCTTACGATCGAAAAATACTTGGCTGAAGTGTGCAAACGATATAATTTTGAAATATAATTATTTAGAGAATTTTGTATAGATGAGAAAGTTGCCATTAAAAAGAGTATATAAAAATGATAATGTAATGATAATACCGAAAATAACAGCTGTTTTAGGTCTGTCTGTGTTAATGGCTTGCTCCCAAAAACCAGTTAAGAAAATCACCAATTCAATTGCAGAACAATTGAAATCTGTGAAAGGGAAAGGAATTCTTTTCGGGCATCAGGATGATTTGGTTTATGGAAAGAATTGGAGTTATGTGGATGGAGAGTCGGATGTGAAACGGGTTGCCGGAGATTATCCAGCCATATTCGGATGGGAATTAGGTGGTATAGAACTTCAACGCACGCACAATTTGGATAGTGTTCCTTTTTCGGACATGAAGCGATTGGCAATAAAAGGGTATTTAATGGGTGGAATCAATACGTTTAGCTGGCATCCTTTTTCGGTTGTTAATGGAGAAAGTTCATGGAATACCGAAAACGATGTCGTGAAGCATATTTTACCAAATGGATCACATCACAAGGAGTTTTTGATTCAATTGGATAGAGTTGCTGATTTCTTTAAATCCCTGAAAACAGATGATGGAATTGCAATGCCTTTTATTTTTCGTCCGTGGCACGAAATGGATGGCACTTGGTTCTGGTGGGGAACAAAAAACTGTACTGCAGAAGAAGTTAAGGAGTTATTTAGGTTTACCATAAACTATTTAAAAAACAAAAAAGGACTGACTCAAATGTTGGTTGCTTACTCTCCCGATCGAAATTTTACAACATTGGACGGATACCTTACATGGTATCCTGGTGATGATATTGTTGATATTATCGGAATGGACAATTATTACGATTTAAAAATACAGGATGGAGAAAAGGAGGCTGTTAAAAAATTACACTTGCTAATTGGTTATGCAAAAGAGAAGCACAAATTGGCAGCGCTTACAGAAACAGGCTTGGAGAATGTTTCTGATTCCTTGTGGTTTACTAAAAAGCTGGGCAAAGTGCTTGGTGATTCATTAATCAGCAAAGAATTAAGTTATGTAATGGTTTGGAGGAATGACCCAAAGGTTCATTTCTTTTTTCCATACGAAAATCATTCGTCAGCCACTGATGCCAGAAACTTTTTAGATCAACCTGAACTGCTTTTACTGAACGATTTTAATAAACTGAAAAATAAATAATTAAACTTTTGGTATGAATAAAGAGTTGTTTGCAGAACGAATAAAATTGATTCGTGAAAAACATGAAGAATTGTTGGGAAGAAGGAATGAAAAACTGTTTAGTACCAATGGAATATACAATCGGTATGCAAACCCTATTGTAACAAGAGATCATTTGCCATTGCAGTGGCGGTTTGATTTTAATCCAGATACCAACCCGTTTTTTATGGAGCGTATCGGGTTTAATGCAACATTTAATGCGGGTGCTGTGAAAATAGATGGCAAATACCTTCTTGCAGTTCGTGTTGAAGGAAACGATAGAAAGTCGTTTTTCGCAATTGCTGAAAGTCCAAATGGGGTGGATAATTTTAAATTTTGGGATCGTCCAATAAGCATGCCTCAAACTGAAGGTGAGGATACAAATGTTTACGATATGCGTTTGACTCAACATGATGATGGATGGATTTATGGCGTGTTTTGTACTGAAAGAAAAGATCCAAACGCACCGGATGGTGACACTTCAAGCGCAGTAGCTTCGGCTGGTATTGCCAGAACAAAAGATTTAGTGAGTTGGGAACGTTTGGCTGATTTAAAATCAACTTCAGGACAGCAGCGTAATGTTGTGTTATTTCCTCACTTAATTGAGGGAAAGTATGCATTTTTTACCCGTCCGCAGGATGGTTTTATTGATACAGGAAAAGGCGGAGGAATTGGTTTTGGTTTGTCAGAAACAATTGAAGATGCAGAAGTGAAAAATGAAATCATTGTTGATGCAAAAACCTACCACACCATTTACGAGGTGAAAAACGGATTAGGTCCGGCACCAATACGAACAAAAGATGGGTGGTTGCATCTGGCACACGGAGTTCGGAATACAGCGGCAGGATTAAGATATACCTTATACATGTTCATGACGGATCTGGAAAAGCCATGGGTGATTACTCACAAACCGCATGGTCATTTTATTGCTCCCTTGCAATCTGAGCGTGTAGGTGATGTTTCGAATGTAGTTTTTTCGAATGGATGGATTGCTGATGAAGATGGCAGTGTGAAAATCTATTATGCTTCTTCGGATACGCGTTTGCATATAGCAACATCAACTATTGATCAATTAGTTGGCTATTGCATTAATTCACCGCAAGATAAATTTCACTCACATCAATCTGTAAATACAATTAATGAATTAATTGATAAAAATCTAAATTTCTCAAATATGTTAATATGATAAAGTAATCTGCCCAAAGGCTATATTCCATGCCGGCCTACTAATGTTTAAAGACAAGATAATGCGCTGTTTCATCACTTATATTGTTTTTGTAACTGTTAAATAATGATGAGTAAAATACTATTACAGAGTGTAATGTGTAAATAAATTTAACCATTTAAATCTATATTTTATGAACAAGAGTCTACAAATCTTGGTTATTGTTTTTTTGTTTTGTTCACAGCAATTGGCTTACGGACAAAATAAAACAATAACCGGGACAATAACAGATGATCAAAACCTTCCGTTACCGGGAGTTTCAATCGTAATTGAAGGTACTACACAGGGTACAATCAGCGATGTTGACGGAAATTACAGCTTCTCTATTCCAGAAGGGAAAATAAATCTTGTGTTTTCTTTTATTGGTTTTCAAGACAAAATCGTTGATGCATCTAATCTTACTTTGCTGAATGTTCAAATGGAAGTTGAAACTGAGGGGCTGGATGAAGTTGTAGTAGTTGGGTATGGTACAACGAAAAAGAAGTTAGTAACCGGCGCAAATCTGAATATGAAGGGAGAAGATCTTGAATCTTTAAATACCGCAAGTGTTTTGGGTGCAATGAAAGGAATATCTCCAGGTATTAACATTGTACAAAACAGTGCTCAGCCAGGTTCGGGAACTAAAGTGTTTATTCGTGGTGTTGGAACAACGGGTAATTCACAACCGCTTTATATTGTTGATGGTTTAATACAAGGAAATATAGATTATTTAAGTGCCAGTGACATTCAAAGTATAGATGTTCTTAAAGATGCTGCGTCGGCTGCAATTTATGGTTCCCGTGGTGCAAATGGTGTAATATTAGTAACGACCAAAAAAGGGCGGAAAAATACGAAAGCAACTGTTACTTATGATGGCTACCAAGGTTGGCAGAATGTTTACAAGCGTCCTGATTTACTAACAGCTCAGGAGTATGTTCTGATAAAGGATGAAGCAAGAATAAATGATGGATTAGCACCTTTTAATTATGCAGCTGTCACACCAAATTGGGATAAGATAGAAAGTGGAGAATGGAAAGGAACCGATTGGTTTGATGAGGCCAGTATTAGCAATGCAAAAATCTCAAATCATTCTTTAAATATCTCTGGAGGAGGTGAAAAATCCGTTTATTCGCTTGGATTTTCATACTTCAGTCAGGATGGGGTAATGGGCAAACAATCCGATTCCTATTACAATCGCTTTACGGTTAGATTAAATACAGAGCATGTGTTGTTTGATAATGGTTCAAGAGACCTTATTACGGTAGGTCAGAATTTAACGTATACGAAAAGTAAACGGAATTCAATTCGCCAAGGTGGTATTTATTGGAATGATGTTCACAATTTTGTGAAAATGAACCCATTAATGTCAGTTTACGATGAAAATGGAGATTATTCCTATGCTTTGGATATGGATCCTATGGCTGCTAACCCTATTGGTCAGATGGAATACCTGACCAAATATGGAGAGAACGACAACAATAATATTGCAGGAAATGTTTATTTAACGATTGAACCAATTAAGGGACTTTCGATTCAATCTAAAATTGGAGCTAATGTATGGTGGAGTGGTTCACGCAGCTGGATTCCGAAATACAATCTTAGTTCCTCAACATCACAAGATGCGGATAAAGTAAGTCAATCACTTTCCTCAGGTTATTCATACACTTGGGATAATACAGCGACTTATGATTTCAAGCTTGAAGGTGGTCATAGCTTTACTGCTATGGCGGGTAACAGTATTGAATATACGCCTTTGGCATATAATTTAAGCGCAACAGGAAAAGAAACCTTGTTTCAGACTTGGAAAAATGCCTATGTCGATAATGCTCCTAACCTTGTTTCGGCATCTGGTAACGACGATTATGGTGATAAAACTATGTCATATTTTGGACGTCTATCGTACAATTTAAATGAAACATACATGTTTTCGGCTATGTTTAGAACCGATGGATCAACTAATTTTGGTAATAATCACAAGTGGGGAAAATTCCCGTCGGTATCTGCTGGATGGGTATTGAGTAATGAATCTTTTTTGGATGATACTGCTGGATGGTTGGATTTCTTTAAAATTCGTGCAAGTTGGGGACAGGTTGGAAATAAATCGATACCGGCATTCTTATATTCATCTACAATAGGATATTACAACTCAGAAGCAGAGTTTTATGATGGCTCTTATGGATTTGGAGATAACAAAGGAGCTCCAGGCTCAATAACAAGTACAAGATCAACAGGATCATATCCTACACGTATACCCAACTCCGAAATAGGCTGGGAAACATCAGAGCAGTTAAACATTGGTTTTGATGCAAACCTTTTTAATTCAAGAATGCGATGTGCCTTTGATTGGTATGATAAGAAAACCACAGATTGGTTAGTACCGACTGCTGTTCCTTCTTCCAATGGTATCAGTAATCAGACTATTAATGGAGGTGGTGTGCAGAATAAAGGTATTGAACTATCTCTAAGTTGGAATGATAATGTGGGTGATTTCAAATATGGAGCAACTTTATCATATTCTTATAATAAAAATGAAGTAACAAAAATTGCAAATACCGAACGTATTATTCATGGTCAGGCTAATGTGCTAAAACAAGGAATGAGTGAAATGTACAGAGCTCAAGAAGGTTTTCCTATAGGTTATTTCTGGGGGTATCAATCTGATGGTGTAATTCAGAATGAAGCTGAAGCCAATGCTTGGGTAGCACCCGCTGGTGCCGACAACGCAGGAGAAAAGTATTTTGCAAATCAACAGCCTGGAGATTCAAGATTTATTGATCAAAATGGAGATGGGAAAATTAATGATGATGATAAAATAAATCTAGGACAACCAATGCCTGACCATATCATAGGTATTCAGTTAACTGCCGAATATAAAGGGGCGTTTTTGAATGTTACAGGTAATGGAGCATTAGGACATCAAATCGCAAAATCTTATGGTTCTGGTCAGTGGGATAACCATACAACTGATATTTTCAACCGTTGGCATGGCGAAGGTACCTCTAACCGCATGCCGCGTATAACATCAAGTCTACACGAACGCAATGATTTATTTATGTCCGATCTATATGTTCAAGATGCAGATTATTTCAAAATCAGCAATATAACATTGGGGTATGATATGAAGAAATTGATTCCTGATTTTAATGTATTGTCAGAGGCTAAAGTATATGTGACCTTACAGAATTACTTCACATTTACGAATTATGATGGAATGGATCCGGAAGTAGGATATGGACCAGATGGATGGGCATCAGGTATTGATCTTGGCCTGTATCCAGCAGCCAAAACAGTTATGGTTGGTTTAAATCTTAAGTTTTAATTCTAGTATCCATAAACACACCATAAACACAAGGCCAACATTCTATGCTGAATTATCAGGAAAAAAAGATGTTTGTTTTATATGAATTATGGAAATTAAATAGAAATAACATGAATAAATTATTTTATATATCGATTATATCAGTTGCATTAATCCTGATGACAGGATGTGGAGATGAGCTTTTGAATAGGGATAACCTATATGAAAAGAGTTTGGAGAGTTATTATAAAACTCCTGCAGATATTGATGAAGCGCTTATTGGAGCTTATTCAAGTCTAACTGTGGATAATGGAATGAATAACCCAATTCTTCTTGCTAATGTCTTATCGGATGATTGTTATTCCGGAGGAGGAACCGGGGATGCTCAAGCCTATGATGTTGACAAGTTTGATAATCGTGGTTCCGATTTATGCCTGCCAATTTATCAACGTTCCTATGAAGGTATTTACCGACTAAATATGTTATTGAATAATTTTGATAAAGCTGAATACGATGATGAGACTCTTCAAAAACAACACAAAGGGGAAGCTCAGTTTTTGAGAGCCTTCTATTATTTTCGTTTGGCGCAATTGTTTGGTGAGGTTCCATTGAACTTACAAACCGAGCTTGTCTACTTGCCAAAAGCAACGTCTACTGAAATTTATGAACAAATTGCAACAGATTTAAAGGCTTCAATTGAGAATTTACCAAGCGGGAGTTGGTCTGCCGAATGGGCTAGTGTAAATAGCGGACGTGCAACGAAATGGGCTGCAGAAGCGTTAATGGCCCGGGTATTTTTATTTTATACAGGCTACTATACTTCAAGTGAATTACCTAACGGCGTTACAAAAGCCAATGTAGTTGCCTGGCTTGATGATTGCATTAACAATAGCGGTCATGATCTTCTGGATGACTATAGAAGCGTGTGGCCGTATGCTCATGTTACAGATGGCGTTGATTGGCCTGGTGACGGACATAAGGAAACCGTTTTTGCGCTAAAATATACCAATCAGGCGAATTATTCAGGACCCGGAAATCCTGGACGTTTAGCTTACTCTAACCAAATGGTTTTGTATAGTTCAGTAAGAGGTGGTAAGGATTACGCCCCATACGGTCAGGGATGGGGAATTGGTCAGGTTAGTACATTGCTAAAAGATGCTATGGTTGGTGATCCTCGGTTAGATATGAGTATTTTAGATGTAACAACAGATACTGCTTTGGTGGGAAGCTACGAATGGGGTGCATGGGAATTTAGAGATGAAACAGGCTTATACAATAAAAAATACACTGCCATTTTATCAGAGACTGAGTCTGGTAGTGGAGTTTATAAAGGTATGTACTACAATTTGTATGGTGGACAGGACAGTTACCAACTGTGGAATATGCAGGATGATATGATTATTCGTTTCGCAGATGTGTTGTTGATGCATTCTGAATTAACAGAAACAAATACAGGAATGACCAGAGTGCGTGCAAGGGTTGGATTGGATGAAGTGCCTTACTCTTTGGACAATCTAAAAAAAGAACGACGACTGGAACTATCTCTTGAAGGCCTTAGATATTACGATTTATTACGTTGGGGAGATGCTAAGACAACAATAGAAGCAGCCAATGGTGAACCTGTTAAATTATTAGGTTTGAATGACGAATACAGCATAAGCTATAGAGAGGACAGAGCATTTTTACCATTGCCTGAATCCGAAATTTCTTTATCACAAGGTAATTTGATTCAAAACCCTGGATGGGAATAGTAGAGGTAAATACAAAGTGCAGATGGATGCGCTGAATAACTGTATTATCAATTATTAAATTTAAATAAAATGAAGAAAAATATTATATACATATTGACGATAGTCATATTAGCATTTAGTGCTTGTGATCCCATCGAAAACAGACATTCGCTCGAGCCTGCAAAAGCAGCAAGTGAGTTAGAAAAAACAGTAAATGTTTCTGTTGATGGGAATATAGTAACATGCTCAACCACTAATAAAGATTTAATAGTGTATTGGGAAGCTTCCAATGGTTGGACTGGCTCTCATTATGAGAATCAGTTTGACGCACCTTTGAAAGGGGATTATTCACTTAAAGCAACGTTTTTGGGAGGTGATAAAAGAGTAGAAGTAACAAAAACATTTTCTGTTGCGGCAGATGATCCTGAATTCTTTAGCCATCCTTATTGGAAATTATTAGCTCAAAATGGTGATGTAAGACAAAAAACCTGGGTGTGGGCTGATGACAATGATTACGCCGGAGGCGCTGTTTGGGGCAATGGTGGCTGGATTGGAAGTTCTAAAGCTGAATGGTGGACTGTAACTATGGATTGGTTTGCTGAAAATAAAGGTGCATCAGCTATGGATAGATTAACATTTAGCATGGAAGGACAGTTGAATTTTGAAACTGAAATGTCCGGAATAGGTCAACCAGGCAATGGTACCGGCAGTTGGATAATGGAAATTGGAGGAGATAATGTAATTAAAAATGGAGATGCTGTTTGGTCTGAAGGATCAATAAAACTGACAGGTCATAGTATACCATGTGGAATTACAGGAGATGATAAAATTCAATATAGGTTCTGGATTGTAAAATTGACTGAAGATGAATTAATTCTTAGTGTGCCGGAAGGTGGAGCAAATGCCGATGCATGGAGTGGTGCATGGTTCTACCATTATAAACGTGAGGGATATGTGTATCCTTAAGGATAATGAATAGAATTAAAATATGATAAACCGATAAGATATTATCGCAGGTAATTCTTATCGGTTTTGAATATCTGTATATTATTGATGATGAAGTAATAGGCATGTAGTTTACATCGTAATACAGATTGAAATATAATTAATTGAGCAATCATTTTTGTTAATTCTTCTGAAATAACTATGAAATTTAATGAATCTGTAATGAGTAAGTTGATTGTTGTGTTTTTATTTTGTTGTGTATTGTTTGCATGCTCTAAAAGCAGTGTTGTTCCAAAAACAGCCCCTGAATTTAAATCAAGTATCCCTGAGGATAATGCGGTCGGAGTAAAGTCTTCAACCAATATTGAAGTTGAATTTTATGAAGATGTATCACTTGCAGATAATCATAGTGTAACATTGAACAGTAAATTTGTCAAAGTAAAAGCATCGTCTACTAAACTAATTTTCAATTCAAATCTGAATGCAAACACAACATATACTATTAATATTCCTGCAGGTTCCGTAAGTAGTATATTTAATGTTCCGTTGGTTGAAGACATTCGATTGACTTTTTCCACAGAAGAATCTAAAATAGAAGAAGCCGGAGTTAATCTTGTAAGTACAAATCCTTCCCCGGAAGCCACAAATCTGTATTCCTTTTTAAAGGAGAACTATGGGAAAAAAATAATTTCCTCTGCAATGGCCAATGTGAACTGGAACATCAACGAGGCCGAATGGGTGAAACAGCATACAGGGAAATATCCTGCAATTGCAACTTTTGATTACGTTCATTTGCCTTATTCTCCTGTCGATTGGGTTGATTATTCTGACATTTCTTTTGTTGAGGATTGGTGGAGCAACAATGGGATCATAAGTGCTGGATGGCACTGGATTGTTCCTACCTACGAAGGTTCTGTAGATTATACTTATAAACCGGAAGAAACAACTTTTAAGGCTTCAAATGTTACAATAGATGGCACTTGGGAAAATACGGTTGCCAAAGCTGATTTAGAAGAAATAGTTGGATACTTAAAATTGCTTCAGGCTAAAAACATCCCCGTTATTTGGCGGCCATTGCACGAAGCAGCAGGTAATACATATGAATATACGAATGGTGAAACGTGGTTTTGGTGGGGTACTGACGGTGCAGATACCTACAAAGAACTTTGGGTTTTTATGTTCGATTATTTTAAAGCTCAAGGACTAAATAATTTGATATGGGTGTGGACTACACAAACAAAAGACAACGCCTTCTATCCTGGTGACAACTATGTTGATATCGTGGGAAGAGACATTTATAATAATGCTGAAGCAGCTTCTATTGCTGCTGAATTCAATACAATTCAGCAAACTTATCCTACTAAAATGATCACTCTAAGTGAATGTGGCAACACGGCTGATATTTCTGAGCAATGGAATGCCGGAGCTAAATGGTCTTATTTTATGCCTTGGTACGATTACGAAAGAACAAATGATACAAATGAATCAGATTTTGCGGGTAACGTTCATGAACATGCCAATGTTGCTTGGTGGACGAATGCTTTTAGCAATACTTATGTGATTACACGAGATCAAATGCCTGATTTAAAGTAGAATGTTTAAAGGGTGTTTTATTTTAATGTGAATCCCCAAACGGATTAATAGATTGATGATGAGAGAAAAAAATAATTCACTGGAGCAATTCCTATGTGAAATTAAACAAGAATGGTTCGATATACTTGATTATTGGGCAGAAAGTACAATTGATAAATATAATGGTGGTTTTTATAGTGAGATTTCCAATACCAGTGAAGTCAGTAGCGAAATTGCAAAGGGAGTTGTACTAAACACAAGAATTTTATGGACATTTTCATCCGCATATAACCATAGTAAAAATGAGAGATATCTTGAAATAGCCAAGCGGGCTTTTGATTATATTCTTGCCTTTTTTTTGGATCATGAGAATGGTGGTTTGTTTTGGGCTGTTGATGCAGCAGGAGAGGTTGTGAATGATAGAAAACAAGCCTATGCGCAAGGATTTGGTATTTATGCTTTTTCGGAATATTATAAAGCTTCCAATGACGAAAACAGTCTTAAACAGGCAATAAATCTTTTTCATTTGCTGGAAAGTAAATACAAAGACAAAGAATTTGGTGGTTATATTGAGGCTTTGGGCAGAGACTGGCAGATGTTGGATGATATGCGCTTGAGTGAAAAAGATGCAAATGAGCCAAAGTCAATGAATACGAACCTTCATATAATTGAACCTTATACCAACCTTTATCGGGTTTGGAATAATGCTGAAGTGAAGAACAGTATTAAAGATTTGTTGTCGATATTTTACGATAGGATTCTTAATCAACAAACTTTTCAGTTTCAATTGTTTTTTGATATGAATTGGACAGTAAAATCCAGTGAAATATCATTTGGACATGATATTGAATCAACTTGGTTGCTTAGTGATGCGGCAAGAGTGATTCATGATGAGAAATGGATTGAGAAAATGGAAACAATAGCCGTTCAGGTAACCGATAAAGTTATTCATGACGGAATGGATCGTGATGGCAGTGTCTTTTACGAGAAAATTGATGGGGTTATTGATAAAGATAAGCACTGGTGGGTTCAAGCCGAGGCGATTATTGGCTTGGTGGATACTTACAAAATAACAGGAAATAAAAAGTATTTAGACAGAGCCATTCAAATATGGACATTTGTTAAAGCCAATATTAAAGATGGTAAGGGTGGAGAATGGTTTTGGCGGGTTGATGCAGCAGGAAAACCTGTAGCCAGTGATTGCAAAGTAGGATTTTGGAAATGTCCGTACCATAATACCAGAGCACTAATTGAAAGTTATAGCAGACTAAAAGAATAATCAGAATGAGAAAATTGGTTTTATTACTAATAATGATTGTGTTCAGCATTTGCGTGAATGCTCAGAAAGCAGAGAATTTGGCTTTAACTCCACCTATGGGTTGGAATAGTTGGAATACATTTGGTACAGATATAAATGAGCAATTGGTGATGCAAACTGCTGATGCTTTTGTTGAATTAGGATTAAAAGAAGCCGGATATGAATATATTGTATTGGATGACGGCTGGATGGCTAAGGAAAGAGATGAAAATAACAATCTGGTTCCGGATCCAAAGAAATTTCCTGGAGGAATAAAATCCATTGTTGATTATGTGCATTCAAAAGGTTTAAAATTTGGTTTGTACGAATGTGCCGGAAATCAAACCTGTGCTGGTTATCCCGGTAGCCGTGGTTTTGAATATCAGGATGCTAAACTTTTCGCTGAATGGGGAATTGATTTTTTGAAATATGACTGGTGCAATACCGAAAATTTAAATGCAAAAGGAGCTTATGAAACCATGAGAGATGCCTTGCATGCAAGCAAACAACCAATCGTTTTCAGTATTTGCGAATGGGGCGATAATGAGCCTTGGAAATGGGCAAAGGATATTGGACATTTGTGGAGAGTAACCGGTGATATTACCAATTGCTGGGATTGTGAAGTAGGTCATGGAAACTGGTCATCACGAGGCATTTGGCCAATTATTAATCTACGTAAAGACCTCCGGAAATTCGCAGGTCCGGGTCATTGGAACGATTTGGATATGATGGAGGTAGGGAACGGCATGACGGATTCGGAAGATCGTGTACATTTTGCCATGTGGAGTTTGTTGACCTCGCCTCTGATTTTAGGAAACGACCTCCGCAGCATGTCTAACGAAACATTGAAAACAATCGAAAATAAAAATGTAATTGCAGTCAATCAGGATGTTTTGGGTATTCAAGCTTATTGCCATCTGAAAAGTCCGGAATTGGAAATCTGGGTGAAACCTCTTGCCAATGAAGAATGGGCTGTGGCTTTTATTAACATGAGCAACGATGAATTACTCCTTTCCTATGATTGGTGGAAACATCCAATAAACGATCAGCTAACTCACAAGCAATTGGAAAAGAAATACAAAAGTTACTCGATGTACGATCTGTATGCATCCAAAAATATCGGGTTAACCAATAAAAATCTTGAGTCAAAAATTAAAGGGCATGATGTTTTATTGCTAAAACTTAGTCCTCAGAAATAATAAAACCAGCAAACGGGAAGCTGTGTTGAATGGCTTTTGCAAGTACGAACCTATTTGGAGTATTTATACACAGCTCCACTAAAAGCGAATAGAATGGATCAGAAAATCTGTTTAAAAGAAAAAATTGGATATAGTTTTGGCGATTTTGCATCTTCTATGTTTTGGAAGATCTTCTCCATGTTTCTCATGATTTTTTACACTGATGTGGTTGAGTTGTCTCCTGCATCAGTTGGAACAATGTTGTTATTGACTCGTTTGTGGGATGGATTGAATGACCCGATTATGGGAATTGTTGCCGATAGAACCAGTACTTCGAAAGGAAAATTCAGACCCTATCTTTTGTGGGTTGCCATTCCGTTTGGAATTATTGGGGTTTTAACCTTTTCCACTCCGGAATTTGGTCCGTCAGGGAAATTGATTTACGCCTATGTAACTTATACCTTAATGATGATGGTGTACACGGCAATTAATGTTCCTTATTCTTCCTTAATGGGAGTAATGACCGATAATTCGGATGAAAGAACATCTTTGGCTTCCTTCAGATTTATTGGTGCCTATTCCGGGGGAATCTTCATGACTGCTTCTATTCCATATTTATTGGATTTTTTTAGGGAAATAGGTTCAAGTGAAGCAGGCAGCTATCAATATTCTGTTGCAATTTATGCTGTTGTAGCAGCTTTCTTTTTCATCATGACCTATTTGTGGACAAAAGAGAGAGTAAAGCCATTGGACGTGAAAAATTCGATTTGGAAAGATGTAAAAGATTTGGGGAAAAATGCACAGTGGTTTATTATGCTTGGCGCTGGTATTGCTGTGCTGATCTTCAATTCTCTTCGCGATGGAAGCATCATGTATTACTTCAAATATTTTATCAAAGATCAAACCATTCCTTTACTTGGAGAAATGAAGTGGGATAAGTTGGCGGGTGCATATATGACCATTTGGTTGGTAACAAATATGATAGGAGTTTTGTTAGCCAAACCCGTTTCAGCAAGAATAGGAAAGAAGAAAACCTTTATCGGAGCAATGGTTTTGGCATCGTTCTTCAGTATTGCCCTATATTGGCTGCAACCCGGACAAATAGGATTGATTTTTCTGCTCAACATTTTTATTGGAGTAACAGCTGGAATTGTATTGCCGCTAATCTGGTCGATGTACGCTGATATTGCCGATTATTCGGAATGGAAAACCGGACGACGCGCTACTGGATTGGTGTTTTCATCTTCATCAATGTCGCAAAAAATGGGATGGACACTTGGAGGCGCCGTTACAGGTTGGCTGTTGGCCGCTTATGGTTTTGAGGCCAATGCTGAACAATCTTTCGAATCATTAAAAGGAATTCGCTTGATGATTAGTATTTATCCAGCCATTGGTGCCGCGCTTTCTGCTCTGTTTTTATTGCTGTATAAATTGAGCGATAAATATATGAAACAGGTAATTTCCGAATTGGCTGAAAAGCGTCAATAATATAAGTTGAAGTGTCTAACACCTATGGAATTGAAAGCAGTTAAAAAACATCTTGTTGAAGTAAATTAGAGAATAGTAATGAGGACAAAATATTTATACATATTAGGATTGGTAATAGGCATGCATTTTTCAGCATTGGGACAAAATGGAAATTCTAATTTTGTTTTGCCTGCGGTTTCTCAAAATCAAAATTGCGAATCTGATTTAGCATCAGTGAATCTTTCGAATGAAAATATAGAATACATAGGTCGCTGGGACTTTAGCGGTCAATGCCCAAAGGTGTGGGCTCCTGGAGCTTATCTCCGGTTTCGTTTTAAAGGGAATTCTTGCCGGTTTATTATTGAAGATGAAAACCTATGGGGAAATCATAATTTTATAGAATTGGTAATTGATAATTCAATTGAGAACCGCATCAGACTTAGTGGAAAGTTGGATACAATCTCTCTTCCGACAAATTTAGATTCCGGTGAACACACGGTTTTAATCTGCAAGGATACCGAAGCTGGTATCGGATACATAAAAATAAAAGAGATTCACTGTGCATCGATTATGCCCGGCAAATTATCATCCGAAAGAAAGATTGAGTGCATCGGAAATTCAATTACATGCGGTATGGGCAGCGACGAATCCTATAAAAAATGCGGCACTTCAGAATGGTACGATCAACACAATGCTTATATGGCTTATGGCCCGAGAACGGCCAGAGGATTAAATGCACAATGGCATTTGACTTCTGTTTCGGGAATTGGACTGGTTCATAGTTGTTGCGGATCATCAACGGAAATGCCTGAAGTATTTCACCGAACAAGTTTGGGTATTGATGGCAAAAATTGGGATTTTGACAAATACATTCCAGATGTGCTGACCATTTGCCTGGGGCAGAATGATGGGATTCAGGATTCTACCTTGTTTTGTAATGCCTACCTTAATTTTATAAAGCTGATTAGAACCTATTATCCAGAAACGCAAATTATATGTTTAACAAGTCCAATGGGCGATAAAACTTTAAATGATGTCCTGAAAAAATACATCAACAGTGTAGTAGAAAGAAGAAAGAGTGAAGGAGATAACAAAGTGAGTAAATATTTCTTTAAAAACAGGTATATCAGAGGTTGTGACACTCATCCCAATATTGATGATCATGCTTTGATTGCTGACGAATTGGAAATAGAACTTAGAAAACTAATGTGTTGGTAAGCCCAAATGGATTTATATTTTTGATATAAATTAATTTAAATAAGATAAAATGAGAAAATTTCTAATTGTAAGTCTTCTAAGTTGCTTCTGTTTATTTGGCTGTAAGGAGCATGTTGTTAAAATTGCATGTATTGGCGATAGTATTACGCAAGGATTTGGAAGAGATAATCAGGATTCTTATCCAAATCAGATGAACGCAATGTTGGGTGAAAACAAAGAGGTGAGAAACTTTGGTGTTGGTGGCAGAACCATGTTGAAAAAAGGAGACTTTCCGCTTTGGAAAGAAAGCGCTTTTACCGAGGCACTGCAGTATAATGCCGATGTCGCAATAATATTATTGGGAACCAATGATTCAAAGCCTCAGAATTGGGATCAATATGGCAATGAATTCTATTCCAATTATTTGAGTGTGATTGATACTCTTAAAACCACCAATCCGAAAATGCAGATTTTTGTTTGTTATCCGCCACGTGCATTTGCTCAGGTTTGGGGTATTCGTGATTCAGTTATTGTAAATGGCGTTATTCCTGTTGTCGATTCCATTTTAACTCAAAGAGATGTTAAATTGATTGATTTGCATTCTGCGATGTACAATAATGAAGATTTGTTTCCGGACAAAATTCATCCTAATAAAATTGGGTACAAACGAATGTCTGAAATTGTTGGTGAGGCTATTAGTAAATAGATATAGTAAGGATTCAAGAAGAAAATAATAAAAGGAAACGAAACATCCATGTTTAAATCATTCTAAAGACAAGGAGATGATTGTATGGTAAGTTCTCCCGAAATAAGTTCGGAACAGGCTATATAACAAAAACTTAAAATTATAAACAGATGAAACACTTCAGAACTGTCATTTTTTTGTTCACACTGATATTTTCAGGCGCGAACTGTTTTGCTCAGGAAATAAGTCTGTCTCCGCTATTTGGTGATGGTATGGTTATTCAGCGCGATAAGCCTGTTTCTGTATTTGGTGAAGCTCCGGCTAACGAAAAAATTACTGTTCTCTTCAGAGATCAGCAAAAACAAGCAGTCGCAGATGAAAATGGGAAATGGAAAATTGAACTTGATTCTGAAGTTTATGGTGGTCCGAATAACCTGACGGTGAAAACCAAAAATGAAACATTGGAAATTAAAGATGTTTATGTGGGCGAAGTTTGGATCTGTTCCGGTCAATCGAATATGGAAATGCCGCTTTTAGGCAATTGGGCTCATGTTAACAATGCTGAAGAAGAGGTTGCCCATGCAGATCATCCCAATATCCGTCTTTTTATGGTTGACCGAAACACATCTTTTCAGCCTGAAACAAAAATGGAATCGAAAGGATGGAAAACATGCACTCCCGAGAGCTGTAAAGAATTTTCGGCAGTCGCTTATTTCTTTGGCCGCGATTTGCTTGAAAATTTAAATATGCCCATTGGGTTAATCCAGACAGCTTGGGGAGGAACCGTAGCCGAAGCCTGGACGAGTGCTGAAACCTTAAAAAACATAGCTGATTTTCGGGAGAAAGTACTTCAAATTGAAAAAAATCCAACATCCAAAGAAGAGTTGGAACTAAAATACAAAAAAGACCTTGCTGCTTTTATTCAGGAAACAGGCGAGGCCGATAAAGGAATTAATGGTAAGGATACCATTTTTGCTTCGGTTGATTTGAATGATGCAGATTGGATGCCAATGAATCTGCCGGGTATGGTAGAAAGCACTAAAATTGGATCTGTTGACGGAAGTATTTGGTTCAGAAAAACCATCAGTATTTCTGATGAAAATGCGAATAAAGAAATGACTTTGCACATTGCCGCGCCTGACGATGCCGATGAAACATGGTTTAATGGTGTAAAAGTGGGAGAGAGCACCGAATGGGATGTTCCCAGACAATACAAGCTGGCTTCGAATCTGGTAAAGCCGGGTAGAAATGTAATTGCAATTCGTTTATCCGATTATCGTGGTGCCGGAGGTTTTGTGGGAGAAGCTTCTCATTTTGCTTTAACATCGGAAGATGGATTTAGAATGGAATTGGCTAAAAACTGGAAGTGTAAGGTCGGATATGATTTAAAAGACATTAAAACAATTCCAATGGAACTAAACGATCCCAATCAACCAACAGTATTGTTTAATGCCATGATTAATCCTTTAATTCCATACAGTTTTCGTGGTGTAATTTGGTATCAGGGAGAAAGCAATACCGGCAGAGCAAAGCAGTACGAAGAATTATTTCCTGCTATGATTAATGACTGGAGAAGCAAATGGGGCGGAGAGGATTTTCCGTTTATTTTCGTGCAGCTGGCTTCTTATCTGAAGCGAAATACGGAACCCGTGAACGATAGTTGGGCCGAACTTCGCGAGGCGCAGCGTTTAACCCTTAAATTACCAAACACAGGAATGGCCGTAGCTGTTGATATAGGAGATGCTAAAAACATTCATCCAGGCAACAAACAGGATGTTGGAAAACGTTTGGCTTTGTGGGCTCGAAACAAAGTTTATGGCGAGAATATCCCTTATTGTGGTCCCACTTATAAAGCGATGCTTACTAAAAATTCTTCTCTCGTTGTAGAATTTGATCATTGTTACAAAGGGCTCACAGCTTCGGATAACAGAGAAGTAACAGGTTTTGCAATTGCCGGAAAAGATGGAGTTTACCATTGGGCAAAGGCTAAAATTGATAAGAATACAATCATTCTTAGTTCGGATCAGGTGACAGAACCTATTTCGGTGCGTTACGCATGGAGTTCCAATCCCGATTGCAACTTAATCAATTCTGCGAAATTACCAGCGGGTCCTTTTGAAGCGAAATTGTAGATTCCGATTAATGTCCGGAGGAACTAATAGATTTATTATCAAAATAAACTTTGTAAAAACCACAACAAGCTCATGAACAATTACAGGTTGAATTTAATGGCATTACTATTTTTTACAGGACTATTCAATGCATGTCAACCCAATGAAATTCAAAACATGGAAACAAGGGAATTAAACTCTAACTGGACTTATCATCAGGTAAATGGTGAGTTGGCAGGAAAAGCGGCAGTACCCGGAACCATTCATACCGATTTGCTTGCGAATAAACAGATTGAAGATCCGTTTTATCGTACAAACGAAAAAAATCAGCAATGGATTGATAAAGAGGATTGGGAATACAGCAGTTCTTTTCAATTATCCGAAAAGGAAATCAGCAGGCAAAATCTGCGTCTCAATTTTAAAGGATTGGATACTTATGCCGATGTGTATGTTAATGGTTCGTTGGTGTTGAAAGCCGATAATATGTTTCGGGAATGGGAAATAGATATTAAAAGTCTGGTAAAATCAGGTGAGAATCAACTTCGCATCTATTTTCATTCTCCTGTTAAAAAAGGATTGGAATTATTGAATACATCAGCCTATACATATCCTGCGGGTAACGATCAATCAGAAAATGGCGGGTTGGGGGACAAAAAAGTGTCGGTTTTTACCCGTAAAGCCGGTTATCATTATGGCTGGGATTGGGGACCGCGTTTCGTGACATCAGGTATTTGGCGGCCAATTGAGCTTAAAGCCTGGGATGAAGCTCGTATTAAAGATGTGTTCATTCAGCAAAAATCGGTAAAGAAAGAGCAGGCAAAACTGACTGCTGATTTTACTGTGGAAGCAAACGAAGCTTTTACAGGAAAAGTAATCGTAAAAGATCAATCTACCGGCAAAGAATTGCTGAGTAAACAAGTTGAAATTGAAAAAGGAAGCAGTTTGATTTCTGTTCCATTCAATATCGAAAATCCGAAATTGTGGTGGTCAAACGGATTGGGTGAGCCGAACAGGTACCAATTCGAAGCTCAATTGGTGAAGGACAATTCGGTGATATCTAAATACGGGCTAAGCACAGGATTGAGAAGTTTGAAACTGGTTCGGGAAAAAGATGAGACAGGGGAGTCGTTCTATTTTGAACTGAATGGAGTTGCTGTTTTTGCAAAAGGTGCAAATTACATTCCCAATGATAATTTTTTGCCACGGGTTAGCAAAGCCGATTACGAAAAGGTAATTACCGATGCAAAAGATGCCAACATGAACATGCTTCGTGTTTGGGGCGGCGGCACATACGAGAACGATATTTTCTATGATCTGTGCGATAAAAACGGCATTATGGTTTGGCAGGATTTCATGTTTGCCTGCTCCATGTATCCGGGCAACAAGGAATTTTTAGAAAATGTGAAACAGGAAGCCAAAGACAATATTGTGCGTTTGCGCAATCATCCATCCATTGCCCTATGGTGCGGAAACAACGAAATAAATACTGCCTGGAGTTATTTTTCCAAAGCCGGTTGGGGTTGGAAAGAATTGTATAACGAAGAACAACGGGAAGAAATTCAAAAGGCATACATGGATATTTTTCATGACATTTTACCGGATGCAGTTGCGGAATATACCGATGGAGATGACTATTGGCCATCGTCACCACAGGCAGGATTCGAACCCGAAAAGCATGCGGCTTACGACAGCAGGAGCGGAGATATGCACTATTGGGGCGTGTGGCACGGATTGCATCCGTTCGAGGATTTTGACAAGTACAAAGCTCGTTTTATGAGCGAATACGGTTTTCAATCTTTCCCCGATTTCGAAACGGTGAAAAAGTACACCTTACCCGAAGATTACAACATAGAATCAGAAGTGATGGCTTCTCATCAGCGAAGCGGAATAGGTAATTTACGCATTAAAGAATACATGGGTTGGGATTACAAAGTACCCGCTGATTTTGAGGAATTTCTATACATGAGCCAGGTATTGCAGGCAAGGGGAATAAAAACCGCTGTTGAGGCACACCGGCGGGCCAGACCTTATTGCATGGGAACTCTTTACTGGCAGATTAATGATTGCTGGCCGGTTGCCAGTTGGAGCAGTACCGATTATTATCACAAATGGAAAGCCATGCATTACATGGTTCGAAAAGCATATAAACCCGTTTTGGTATCTGCTTTTGCAAAAAATGATACTCTGGCCATTTATGGTGTTTCAGATTTATTGGTTGGGAAGAAGGGTGTTTTGAGTCTGAATCTGATCAGTTTTGAAGGAGAACAATTGTTCAAACAGGAAATTTATGTTGATTTGAAAGCCAATACCAGTTCGGTACTTTTCAAAAGCAGTCTTGCTGATCTACTTGGTAAATTCGATAAAAAGTTGGTTGTGCTGCAAATGGAAGTAAGAGAAGAGGATCGGCTACTGGCTGACGGCAGGTACTATTTTGCCAAACCAAAAGATCAGCTTTTGCCCGAAGCTAAGATTGACGTACAATTGATCGAAAAAGAAGACAGGCACTTTATTCAAGTTTCATCCGATAAATTAGTTCGCGACTTGTACCTGAGTTTTAAGGATTCAGATATTAGATGTTCCGATAATTACTTTGATTTACTGCCGGGCGAAAAACGAACAATAGAATTGACAGGAAATGATTTACCAAAGCAAAGCGATTTGCAAATAAGGCATTTGCAGCAAATTTCCGAGTAAGAAAAACTACAGCACCTAAAAAAGTATTGGTGCATAAACTTATAAAAATTATGAACAAGACTCTACTCTTTTTATTAGCCGGCTTACTCATCGTTTTTTCTGCTTGTCAGCAAAAACATGAAGCCAACTTTGTTAAAGTGGCTAACAATGGATTCACACTAAACGGAAAGGAATATAACTTTAAAGGAGCTAATTATTGGCAGGGAATGAATCTGGGAGCTCCTCAATCGGGCGATCAGCAGCGATTAGTAAGGGAACTGGATGAAATGCAGGAATTGGGGATTACCAATTTGCGGATATTGGCTGCAAGTGAAGCGGACTCTGCTATGCGCTACTGTATCCATCCAGCCTTGCAAACGGCTCCGGGAGTGTACAACAATGATATATGGCAAGGATTGGATTTCCTGCTTGCCGAAATGGAAAAAAGAGAGATGAAAGCGGTTATGGTGCTTGGTAATTTCTGGACCTGGAGTGGGGGATTTCCTCAGTATCTGCGTTGGGCAGGTATGGGGGAAGTTCCCTATCCTCAGGAGCCTCCAAGTTCGTGGCAGCAGTTCACCGACTACTCCAAACAGTTTTTTAGCAACGACTCGGCGCAGGAGATGATGAAGAATCATATTAAAACCATTATTGGCAGAATTAATTCGATAACCGGAAAAGCCTATAAAGATGATGCTGTGATTATGGCCTGGCAATTGGCGAACGAACCACGAGGTTACGATGTGCCTAAGCAACTGCAGAAATGGACGCGTGCCACTTCAGCCTATATCAAAAGTCTTGATTCAAATCATTTGGTGAGTTTGGGTACCGAAGGAAACACGGCTGATTTGGTTTCCGGGGTTAATGTTTTAATTGATAACGACGATTCGAATATCGATTACATAACCATGCACATCTGGGCACAAAATTGGGGCTGGTATAGTCCCGAACAAAGCGATTCGGTATACACTGAAATGCTTCAAAAGGTAAATTCTTATTGGGATGTTCACGTAGATGCAGCTAAAAAGCTTCAAAAGCCAATAGTGCTCGAAGAATTTGGAATTGCCCGCGATGGTTCATCTTTTTCTCCCGACACAACAACCAATTGCCGCGATCGTTTTTTCGAATTTATTTTCAACAAAGTAGATGAATCCATAAGGAATAATGGAATGGTGAGAGGTGTAAATTTTTGGTCCTATTCAGGAGAAGGAAGACCACTACATCCAGGAGAATTCTGGAAAAAAGGCGATACTTATTTAGGGGATCCTCCTCACGAATTGCAGGGATGGTATGGAGTGTATGATAAAGATTCTACAACTCTCGCAATCATAAAAAGATGCTGCGAATCTAAATTTTAGTCATTCCTCCACAGTTCGTGTTCGGGAAAACAGAATCAATGAGATATCAGAAAGACGCGGTTTTTTTACCGCGTCTTTTTTATTGTGAAAAACCCCAACCGCTGTAAAGCAATTGGGGGTATACATATTCAAAATATATATGTGGTAGTAGTTTCTATTTAATTAATATTCCAAGCTGTTCTAAGGTTTGGCGTTCCGATCTTTCGTAAAACAGATCCAGACAAGCGCGTAAATCGGTGCAGTATGCCATTAATTTGTTAAAGGTTTCTTGTTTTCGAACCGTGGCAACCTGAGCTTCACCATCCTCTTTTTCCGCTTTTATTTTTAGCTCATCAATTTTTTCCAATTGCTGTGCCATTTCAGTAATTTTTTCAGAGCCTAACTCAACCAATGCTAATTTATCCTGAATTACAACGTGCTGAAGAACTGCATTTGTAGTTTCCTCACATAGGTTTTTCCAGTCAGCATAGTTGCCCGGTATTTCCTTGTTTAAACGAAGAATAGTTCTTAGTTCGGCGTTATTCTTAAAGAAGTAACGTCCGGCTTTACGGATCTTAACCAATTGCCCGTAGATCTTTTCGTATACAATCTTAAATTCACGATTTGCTTCTGTCGATTCAATTTTTTCTGTCGATTGGCTTTCGAAAGCCGATTTCGCATTCTCGTAAAGCTTTACTCCATCCAAAATGCGCTTTTCCGGATAAATCGCCGCAATTCTTGTTTTAATAGCTTCGTTACCCGATAAACCATATACGAGTATTCTACATTCTTCTAAGGATTTTTGTAAACTTTTTGGCATGATAATATCTATTTCAGGGTCAATTGTTCTGTTTATCTATATGTTTTTTTTAAGCGATACTGAAAGTAAGTATAATATTTTAAAAAACAAAAACATAAGAAATTAAAGTTATGTTTTAATGTGAAGATGGATATGTTAATAAGGGGTGGAAATTGATTGGCAGGCTATAAAAAACGCAATGTGCCAAGGTATTTTACTTTTTATGATTAGGAATTCATTTTTTTAACTAAAAATTTACTTTTTTCCCCAAGGAAGGAACTTTTTACCATTGGGAGAAAGCTTTTTAGGACAGGGAAAGCACTTTTGTGCATAAGGAATTCACTTTTTAGGATCGGGAGGACGCTTTTTCCGACAAATTGTCGCTTTTGAACATAGGGAAGCCACTTTTTAGGATCGGGAACTTACTTTATGGCAGAGGGATGTGTCTTCTCCTGAAATAGCTTGACAGATTATTACTTAATTTATGATAGTAGTATTGTTCTTTAATCTATCTACGGTTGAACAAATTTATAAAAATCTTTTTACTGCTATCTTAACGGCAAAAGATTCTTATTTCTGATCCGGCATTACAGTTTCAGAGATAAGCCTAAAATTGTAACCCAGGAGTCTCTTAATTTCTGAAAATTCATACTTTCTTCAATTTTATTCCTGATTTTCCATTACGCCTTTTTCAGGTATTCCTGAATCTTGATTACTGGTAGATATTTCGTCACTCTTAATAATATGGAGTTTAATTTGCGTCCTGTCAATGTTATTAGAAGTACAAATTTTCGAAAGAATACTATCCTGAGGAGCAAGAACTTCAATGTCTTTTATTTCTGCATCATATTCATTAAAAAGCTCCCAATAAAGCTCTCTCAGTTTTTCTTCCGTATTTTCTTGAATTCGTTCTATCTTAAAAATAGAAATCCAATTGACGTTATTAAGTAATCCCCAAATTCCAAAGAATAAACTTATAGATATAATAGCCTGAAATAATAAGAGTTTCATATTTTTAATCTGAAATAAGCTTGGTTAAAATTATTTCTCGGGTATTTCTGTTTTCGGATGACAAAGTATATCGGTTAAGCGACCATAGAACCACCACGATACATGAATTCCTTTTCGTGTGTTTACTGCTGTATATATTGTAGTTATAAATTCGGCCAGATTGAAAATAAAAGCAGTAATCAGATAGGAAAAGTATCTGTTTGTAATGGGTTCGGAATCAAACAGGATTGCTGCGGTCCACCAAAAGCCAAAGCTGTTTATGAATAGCAAAGAGAATTGCGATAACAATGCCTGTGTGCAGTGCCAGCGAACAAAGTAGGTTTCTTTTCTATTGGCAATAAAAAAAAAGAAAGTTGCAATCAAATTTATTATAGGGAGAGGTAACCCGGCTACCAGGGCAGCAAGCGACATCACATAGCTGTTCGAAGCTTTTTCAGCTTCATAATCTTTTGGTTCGTAAGCAAACTTACCAGTTGATATCATATGTCTTTATAAATGTTCCAAATCCAATTTAAGAGAACCAACACCATAAGAGGTATGGCAACGAGTTTTTGTTTTAGGATGTGCTCTGCTTTGTTGTAAAAAATAAAAAAGCTATCCTTTTTAAGCAGAAAATCAATACAGATCCAAATCGGACTTGCCGTCATTATTAAAAATAGAAGAAAACCAATAGGATTTAAAAGAAAAGCCTGTTCTATCCTGCCATGAAGCAAAGATAGAACAGACCTTGTAGAGCCGCAGGAAGGACAGGGAATTGTGCTTATTTTTTTAAACAAACAAACATTTATTTCATTCGGAAATATTGAAGTTTCTTTATTTAGGTTGATAAATAACCATAGATACCCCACTAAACATGCACCAATCAGTAGCATATAAAGCCGATTCCTGCTTCCTGCCATTAAGCCAGTGCCTGCATAAGTTTCGACATGTTTTTTTCTTTTGCTGCGCCCATAATCAGAAACCAATCAATAATGGTCCAGATTCCAAAGCCACCACATGTTACCAATTTGCCAATTCCCAATCCTGTATCTCCTAAAAAGAAACGATCGATACCCAAGGGTCCGCCTAGTAATGAAATGATTAAACTTGTTGTTGGATCTTTAAATGAAATAGATTGAACAATTGCCCATTTTGATTCATCGGCATTTTTTAAACTTTCTCTTACTCCGATAATCTGGTGACTTTCAAAAAACTTTCCATAGGTCATGATAAACATGTCCACTTTCTGTGAATCCATTTTGCTAAATTATATATTATGATCCTACTCGTTTGGCTTTTCGGATACGCCCTATTTTTATAGTGGTGTTTGATTCCACAGTTCCGTTTTTATTTGTAAAATAAAAAAGCGCTAATTTATGAAAATCATTTTTCTTAACATACTAAAAAGATAAATTAATACCTTCCTTATCGAAGTTTTTAGATTTACTTATTTCAATTTTTTTCGGGGAAGAACGCAAGTTTATTTGCGAATGGGTGTCTAAGCATTTAAATTCACATAATCAGCATCGAAGTATTTTTACCATGATTGAAAAGGAGTTAGTTGAACAACTCAAATCCGGAAACGAAACAGCATTTCGCCAGCTTGTAGAGACCTATCAGGCAATGGTGGTGAATACGGCTATGGGGATGATTCACAATCAGACAGATGCTGAAGACATTGCCCAGGATGTTTTTATTCAGGTTTATCATTCGATAACTGATTTTAGAAGTGAGTCGAGCCTGAAAACCTGGTTGTACCGAATTACAATTACACGCAGTTTAAATGCAATTCGGGCCAATAAAAGGAGAAAGTTTTTTAGTCGTATCGAAGATTTTTTTCAGGGAAAAAAGGAAGAGGTTCAGGAAAAGGCAGGTTTTGTAAATCCCGGTAAGGCTCTCGAGGAAAAAGATCATGCCAATGCAATTCATGCAGCTTTGGATTCTTTGCCCGAAAATCAGAAAATTGCTTTTACATTGAGTAAGTATGAGGAACTGAGCTATGTAGAAATTGCTGAGTTGATGCAGATTTCGAAATCGTCGGTAGAGTCGCTGCTGTTTAGGGCAAAATCGAATTTGCAGAAAAAACTCATCGGGTATTATAAAAATTTTAAGAGGTAGCGCAAGTTTTTATTAAGAGTGGTGTCCAATATAAAAAACAATACAAATGAAATGCAACGAGGTAAATAGCAAACTAATTTTTTATCTGGAAAAGGAACTTTTGAAAGATGAAATGCTGCAGGTGGAAAATCATTTGTCGAAGTGCAGTTCATGTTCCGATCGCTTGGTTTTACTTCAGTCGGCTATGGGAGTTATTGAGAAGGAGAAATTTTTACAGCCGAATCCATATTTTGTATCAAAAACGATGAACCGTTTTAAGGAAGAGCAAAGAAAAGCCAATCAGCCGGTTTTTATCAGACTATTAATGCCTGCCTTTGTGAGTATCCTGTTTGTATTGGCTATTGGATCGGGCATTTTTATGGGAGCAAATTTTGCTTCGGATACTGAAAATATTCAGCAATCGAATTTGATTGATCCCTATTTTAACGAAATAGATAATGAAACCATTGAATTGTTCTTTTTAAACGATGGATATCATGAATAAAGCGAATAAAATTTGGATGTGGCTGGCTTTAATTTTACTGGCAGTTAATTTGTCAACGATTGGTTCGTTTTGGTATCACATGCAGCAGGAAAGAATTGTGGAAGAAAATAAGGTGGAGATGCCTGATGAATTCAGAACTCGTTTTCTGAAAGATCAATTGGGCTTGAATGAAGAGGAGAAGATGATATTCCGATCCTTAAACAGGAACTACAATCACGATGCAAACCAGATTATGAATCGGTTGAGTGCTTTGCGAAGCGAGATGGTGCAGCAATTGGGAAACAAGAATTGCGATACTTTGAAACTGAAAAATATTGCCGGTGAGATTGGCGAGATGCATAGGGAGTTGAAATTGACAACAGTTCAGTTTTATTTGGATATGAAGAGTGAATTGAATGAAGAGCAACAGGCCAAACTATATGATTTGTTTAGCCGCTTGCTGCAAAAGGATGAAAATGTAAAAACACCAAAAGGCAGAAGAAGAGGCTGGGGACATGGTAATGGTCCCGGCGGTAGAAATCAATAGCGTTTTATTGTAAATATTCTTTTTAGGAAGTGATTTGTATTGCATCCCGGGAGAAGTATGTCAAAAAAATAATTAAAAAATGAGATCATGAAAACACAAAATTTAGTTAGAAACTTAGGATTACTATTGATGGTAATCATGTTTACAATTCCTGCTGCCGACAGTTTTGCACAAAACAGACGCAGGGCAAATGATTGCAGTCAGATTTCAAATTTAACGGTTGAACAGAACAAGCAGTTGAATGATTTGAGAGCAGATCATTTGAAAGTGATGGACGCTTTGCGTGCCGAAAGAAGGGCCGCTGTAAGTAATAGCGACAGAGCAAATGTGAGAGAAAAAATGCAGGCAGAGCTAAGCAAACATACCAATGCAGTAAGCGCAGTGCTTACTCCTGAACAGCGCGTGCAATACCTGCAAAACAGAAACTCAAATGCACAGTATATTTCAGGAAAAGGCCGAAGAGGCAGAGCTTGTGGTAATGGCTGCGGACAAGGCCGAAGAGGCAGAGGTGGACAAGGTCGTGGAAACTGGTAATGGATATTTTAAAATTGAAAACAAAATTCAGAAATCATGAAACGTCCATGTATAAAGCTTTCTACACACAGGGAAATGATTATATGGTAAGTTCCATCTGACAAAAACTTAAAATTATAAACAGATGAATAATAGAATGACAAAATTTTTAATCGCTTTTGCACTGAGTTTTGGCTTTTTTGCCTGCGACAGTGAGGATGGAGGAACGGAAGCTTTGGCAAATTTGCCCTTGGTTGAAGTTTCGAACGATGGATACACCGATATTATTACGGCGAACTTAAAAACGGTATTGAGTATGGATACAACAGTTGCTGATGAAAGTGAGCAGGAGGGATTGCTGCTAATGCGCGAAGAAGAGTTGCTGGCTCATGATACATACAGTCTGTTTGCTGATTTGTATGATGTAAGGATTTTCAGCAATATTACCCGTTCGGAATCAACTCATGCAGCTGCAGTATTAACTTTGTTGGATTTGTTCGGAATTGAGGATCCGGCAACCGGAATTGCGGGGGAATACAATAATGAGACATTGCAAACTTTGTATGATGAATTAAGCGAAAAAGGAAAACTATCAGTGGAAGAAGCCTTAAAGGCCGGTGCATTTATTGAAGAAGTGGATATTAAAGATTTAGAGGATTTGATGGCTGAAACTGAGAATGAGGATATTCTTTTGGTGTATGATAATTTGCAGAGAGGTTCACGAAATCATTTACGGGCTTTTGTTCGGGTGTTAAGTACTTATGGTGTAGATTATGAGCCTACAGTTTTAAGTGAGGATAATTTTAATGAGATCATTAATTCGGATACTGAACGCGGTAGTGGCTGTTTGAATGATTATCAAAATAAATACAGAAACCGTAAAGGGAACGGAAATGGATGGAATTGATTTTCCGGGTTTAGAAAGATTGTAGGGTAATCATGAAAATAAAGGCTGTTGATGCAATATCAACGGCCTTTTGTTCTTAGGAAATTTTTCGAAATAACTTGACGCTTTAAGCTTGTTCTTTTGCCCATTAAGTTCCTTGAAAAAACATTTAATAGCCCGCTATTAGCAATTTTTGCAACTTCTTAAAGAACAAAATCACGTCGCTTTAATCAGTCAATTTATTCCCTCAATCCCTTATCAGAAGAGATGATCGTTTCTGAAATTTTCCTTAAGTTTGAATTTCGAAAGAATCAAAACATAAAAAACAGATATGGAAATTAGAAAAAATGAAACTCAGTTGGTTTGTATTGCCAGATTTATTGCGAATGAGGGCGAGGCCGATCAGTTAATCAAAAATTTACATGCTTTATTATTGCCAACACATCAGGAGGGAGGGTGCATTCGTTACGAACTAAATCAGAGCATCGATAATCCGCATGTAATTACTTTTGTAGAGAAGTTTTACGATCAGAAAACCTTCGACGAGCATTGCAGTCAAAAATATATTACCGATTTTTTTAATGATGGCAAACCAGATCACGTAAAGGAGTTTGATGTGAGCCTGCACAAGGAGATATTAAAGTAGCATGGTTTAACCAAAGGGAGACGCAAAGGCGTACAAAGTAGGAAAAAGAAAAAGAGGCAAACCGATCTGATTTGAGAAAGATTTCGGTTTACCTCTTTTTAGTTCAGTTAAACTCTACTCGAAAAGAGTTGAATTTAAGAGAATATTAATTCGCTTTGATCCATGGCTGACCCACTTTCAAAATTGTACGACCAGCAACGTCGTTAATAATGATAGCAGCCATCATGTACCAGGCGCATAATGCACAAATAATCAATTCGTATCCAGCTACCTCATCTAAAATTGGAAATCCAAAATGACCTAAGTCCAAAAGAATGAAACCAATAAGTAATGTAGTAAAAGTGGTAGCCATTGCAGCATGAATAAAGAATGATGCTACCCATAAAATAACAGTAAATAAGGTCCATGCAACCAGGTAATATCCAACATCAGTGGTCGATGATTTGTATACTCCGTAAAAATTCATCAGCCAGATAACACCTAAACCAATCCAAAATGAACCGTAACCGGAAAATGCTGCAAAACCGAAATTGTTGCCGTTTTTGTGCTCGAGCATACCAGCCATAAGCTGTGCCAGTCCACCAAAAACAAATCCCATTGCAACAACAGGACCTAATCCACACAATCCGATGTTATGAAACTGCAATAAAAGGGTTGTCAATCCAAACCCACCAAGTCCGACTACAGCCGGATTACCTAATTTTACGTTGCTCATCTATATATATTTATTCTGATTTTTCAGATCGCAAAACTAGCAATTAGATCAAGAGACCAGTACTATATCTAAGTAGTTATAAAACATGCTTTTAGCTTGTGTTTTTGTTTTGAGAAATGTAAGATTCTGATTGTTAGTGTTTAAATGTGTTTTGTTCTGAAGCTTAAGATCTCTTGTGTGTTGTAGAATACTCGCAAACATACTGAAAAAGAGGATGAAAGATACTTAAATAAAAAATCCTCATGTAATTGAATACATGAGGATCGTTTCTTTTTGAAATTGAGAATATTTTATCGTCCAATCAACTCCAATTCTTTACTCGAAATATCTCTCATCTCAACTTTACGGATTTTACCGGTTACCGTGGTTGGAAACTCACTTGTGAATTTAAAATACTTAGGAATTTTATAGGTTGCAATTTGCCCTTTGCAATAATCTCTAAGTTCTTCTTCGGTAGCCGATTTTCCTTCTTTAAATTTTATCCAGGCCATTACAACTTCGCCGTATTTGTAGTCGGGCACACCAATTACATATACTTCGCTAATGCTTTCGTGAGAATGGAAGAATTCTTCAATTTCGAATGGAGAAATATTCTCTCCACCGCGAATAATCAGATCTTTTATTCTACCCGTTATGGTTACGTAACCATCCTCGTCCATGCTGGCCAAATCACCTGTATGCATCCATCCGGCATTATCAATAACCGATTTGGTAGCTTCTTCATTGTTCCAGTATTTTAGCATTACAGAGTATCCCCGGGTACAAAATTCACCACCTTCACCACGCGCAACAATCTTTCCCGTTTCCGGATCAATAATCTTAATTTCCTGATGAGGATGAACCCGGCCAACCGTTCCTACCCGTTTACTCAATTCATCATTAACAAATGTTTGAGTGGAAACAGGAGAGGTTTCTGTCATGCCATAGCAGATGGCTACTTCTTTCATGTTCATTTTTTCCTGAACCTCAAGCATTGCTTTTTCAGGACAGGATGCTCCCGCCATAATACCGGTACGTAAACTGCTTAAATCGTATTTTTCAAAATTAGGATGTTCCAATTCCGCAATAAACATCAAAGGCACTCCGTAAAGTGAGGTGCATTTCTCATCTTGAACAGTTTTTAGTACAGTTTCTGCTTCAAATGCTTCACCTGGAATTACCATTGCGGAACCATGAGTAATACAAGCCAAATTGCCTAATACCATACCAAAGCAGTGATAAAACGGTACAGGAATACAAACCCGGTCTGTTTCATTGTAATGCAAACGCTCACCAATAAAGTAGCCGTTGTTCAAAATGTTGTGATGGGTTAGGGTTGCTCCCTTTGGAAAACCTGTTGTTCCCGAAGTGTATTGAATATTGATCGGATCATCAAACTGAAGCTGAGATTCTATTTCTTCTATTTGAGATGTTGAAATTCTCTTGCCTGCCTCAATTAATGCATGCCAGTCACGATCTAAAATTACAATTTGTTTTAGATGAATGCAGGATTGTCTTACTTCCTGAATAATTTCGAAGTAGTTGGTTTTTCGAAATCCTTCCGACATAATTAAAAGACTAATTTCTGATTGACGAAGGGCAAATTTAAGTTCTGCTGATTTATAGGCCGGATTAACATTTACCAAAATAGCACCAATTCGTGCTGTGGCAAATTGAACAATTACCCATTCGTGTCTGTTCGGTGACCATATTCCAACCCGATCTCCTTTTCCAACACCAAATGCAAGTAGTCCTTTTGCTACTTCTTCAATTTGTTGCCAAAATTCAAGATATGTTGCTTTGTAATTTTGATAAGGAACAATTAAGGCATCTCTATCGCCAAATAATTCAACTGTTTTGCGAAGTCGTTCAATAATTGTTTCGCCTAAAAGAGGCAAATTCGAGCTTCCGTGCTCGTAAGATAGTTTGTTCATTCTTTTATGTATAAATGAGCCAATTGAACACAATTAACCCGTGATGTGATTATCTCTAATACATCAATTAACAATTGAAAACCATCTTTCTGCAGTTAACCGGAACCGGCTAAACTTTTTTGATTAGGAAGTAATAAAAGTTGTGATGGAGCTTTAGCTCCTTGTTTTAATATGGGCGCAATTTATAAAAAATAATTTAGCAGACAACAAATATGACCGGGATAATAGAACCAATTCCTGGGATATTGAATTAAGTATTTCACCTTAAAACAGTTTCAGTTTGATTCTATGAAGTGATCAGCAAAAAAAAGGAAGATTATTAATCTTCCCATACAATTGTTTTAAAATCATCAAAGAAGGGGCCAAATTGAATTTCTGAAATTTGATTGTTGTCAAGCCAAAGATGCAGATTTTCGTTTGGGAAAAATATCAATTCATGAGTTGGAAATTCCTCTGAAGCAACGTCCTCAAATTCCGGTTTTCCAAGTTGAAAAAGTTCCAGTTCAGCCAGCAGCATTTTTTTACTTAAACCAACCTTAATGAATTGAAAAATACTGTATTGCTCATTCAGAACCGAAATGTAGCTGAGTCTGTTCTGATCAATGGATTCGAATGTAAAGCTAAGTCCTTTGTCAATGTATAAAAGTGTGACACTTACTTCATCCGGAGAAAGGGAGTATTCTCCAACATCATCTGCGTTTCCCAGTATTTTTTCAACTTCGGCACGTTGCATGCCAAATTGAATTCCTAAGATACCTTTACCCAATATGATGTCGTTTTTATTCATACAATTACTTTTCGAATGGATATTTTAAACCTATTTGTTCTCTTACTTGATCCATTATTGATAATATTCTTTTACTTTTTAATAGAGGTATTACAGAACTTTCAACTGCTCCTTTTTTCAGCAATTCATTTACTGCAAAAGCTTCATGATTATACCCAAGTTGCAATTCTTTATTGATAAACTCTAATTTTTCATCAGGACTTATTAAAAATGCTTTTTTAGCCATCCAAAATTGAGGGATTTCTATGCGTCCTTTGGTACCACAAATTACGGCCTCATTTTTAAGTTCGGAAACCAGAGAACTTGAAATTTGTGCCAATCCGCCATTGATATATTTTAATTGGATGCTGTTGTAATCATCAATTCCAGTTTTAGAAAAATGAGCCATTGCCTGTATGTCTTCAATTTCTTCATCAAACACCAATTCAGCTATTGCAATACCATATATTCCAATATCCAATAAAGCGCCACCCGCTAAATCCGGATTTGCCAAACGAATTTTTTCATCCATATTACCAGCATAGCCAAAACTTACCTGTACTTGTTTAACTTCGCCTATTTTACCTTCCCGAATCCAATTCATGGCTTCGATAATGGCTGGCAGGTAATAGGTCCACAGCGCTTCCATGAAAAATAAATTCTTTTCTTTGGCCAGATTTTGAAGAAGTTCAAACTCTGCAGAGTTTACAGTAACCGGTTTTTCGCACAAAACAGATTTTCCATTGTTCAGACAAAGTCTGGCATGCTCCAAATGAAAATTGTGAGGCGTAGCAATGTACACAACATCAATATCTGAATTTTTCACCATTTCTTCGTAAGAAGAATATGCCTTCGGAATTTCAAATTCATGAGCAAATTCTGTGGATCGGTCTTGCGATCTTGATGCGACAGCAATAATTGTCCCATTGTTCACAACTTTAAAATCTTCTGCAAATTTCTTCGCAATTCTGCCTGCACCTAAAATTCCCCATTTAATAGTCATAAAAACATGTGTTTACCTAATATTTTATTCAAAAAGAATATAAAAACGAATTCTTTTGAAAAATCAGGATTCGGATATAAATTTTCTGATTGTTAAATATAAGCTTTTGTTCCAAAAAGTGAAATGAAAAACAGTATTGTTTAAATGTGTTTTTTATTAATAAAATCAATTTCAGGTCGGAATTGAGCATTCTGTTTTTTTTACCAACCTGTTGAATATCATCTCTGATTATATTCTCTTACCTCTTTCTGTTCTTAGTAAATTGATTGGGAAACTTAGAGGAAATGTTTCTAAATAGCTGAAAAAAGTTTACCAAGCCATTCAAAATGTCTATTTTTATGCTTTCAAAATCAAAACATAAAAGAATGGCTATAGATTTTCGAGCTACTGAATATATTCTTGAGTCTTTACAGACAGGAAAGAAATTTGAAGATGAAGGGTGGACTTTGGATGCTCCTGCTGAAGAAAAAGCTTGTTTAATAAGAACGAAATATCAAAAAAAGCAGCTTGAGCTTAAGGATAGTTCGTTGGGGATTTATAAGTTCGCCGATTGGTTACCTATCCACAGAATATTGGAAGGATCATCTGCTCCGGCAACATATAAAAGTGAAGGGTTGTCTAAATATTTGGGATTAGAAAATTTATATATCACATTTAGTGGGTACTGGCCTGAGAAGGGAGCAAATTTCAGGACCTGTTCATTCAAAGAAACTGAGGCTTTTTCGGTAAGTGGCAGATTGAGTGATACAGGACAGATACTTGTGGTTGCATCTGCAGGAAATACTGCACGTGCATTTGCAAGAGTGTGTTCCGATAATAATATTCCTTTGTTGCTTTGTGTTCCAGAGGATAATATTGATGCGCTATGGTTCGATGAGCCAATTAAGGAGAATGTTAGGTTGATTGCAACAAAATCGGGAAGCGATTATTTTGATGCTATTCATTTATCGAATCTGGCTTGTCAGTTAGACGGTTTCATTACTGAAGGCGGAGCTAAAAATGTTGCCCGAAGAGATGGAATGGGAACTACAGTTCTTTCTGCGGTAACAGAGATTGGTAAAATTCCTGATTACTATTTTCAGGCAGTTGGCAGTGGAACAGGTGCAATTGCGGCATGGGAAGCTAATCTTCGTTTTATTGAAGATGGCCGTTTTGGTTCCAACAAAATGAAATTGATGGTGTCTCAGAATACGCCTTTCTTGCCAATGTATGATGCCTGGAAAGCAGATTCGAGAGAAATATTGCCGCTAGACGATAATTTGGCGAGAAAACAAGTGGAAGAAATCGTAGCTAAGGTGTTGTCGAATCGCAAACCTCCTTATTCAATTGTTGGAGGAATGTTTGATGCGATAAAGGATGCTGGTGGAGATGTTTTGAAAGCGACCAACGATGAAGCAATGGAAGCGTCCAAAATATTTGAAGAGACTGAAGGAAATGATATTCACCCTGCTTCTGCTGTTGCTGTAGCTAGTTTGATTAAATATGTGCAGGAAGGAAATATTAATAAAAAAGCTTGCATCATGTTGAATATAACCGGAGGAGGAGAAGAACGTTTTAAAAGAGAAAAAGAGGTTTGCTATCTGAAACCATCTCATATCTTCGACATTAATCCTGAACTTGATTCGCTAAAAGAGGTGCTGGAGAAGCTCTTTAAAATAGAATCTTCAGAAATAATATAAAAAAAGCAGGCTAAAAGCCTGCTTTTTTATTGGTATTTCATCGGAGCCTATTTTATTAGTGATTCTATAATTTCGATCGCATCGATGATGCATTTTTCACAAATCTTTTCTTTCACTTTATTTTTTTCAGCGTAAGCTTGTCCTTCTTCTGTATTCAGATTACATGCTATTAGTTCATCACAATTTGTAGAATTGTGCTCTAGTACAAATTTGTGGTTAAATTCCTGAATTAAAATTCGATTGTTGTCTGTTTGGAGTTGATGATTGCTGTATTTTTTGCAGTTATGAATTCCCAAAACCATAAATGCACCGGTAACAGCACCGCAGGTTTTTTGAAGTCTTCCCATACCGCCACCAAATCCGCTTGAGATTTGGTAAGCTAAATTATCGTCAAAATTATAGTCGGTAGAATATGGTAACAGCACCGATTGGGCACAATTCATTCCCGATTGAAAAGCCTCTAAAGCTTGAGTTGCTTTTGAATTCATGAGAGTGATTTTGATTGAATTTGCAATACAATATTTTCTTTGTCGGAGCTTAAATGTAATTAAATTATTGTTTTGGAACAATGTCTATTTGTCATTTATTCAAATGGAGCGATTTCTAAATTTTTTGTGTAATTGTATCCCAATTCAAAAATCTCCTGAGCGTGATTTCCATTTAGTATTTCATATTCACGTAAGCCGGTTGGCTCTATAAATAAAGAACATTTTTCTTTGTGACGAATAATATTTGAATGAACTCCTAACTGAAAAGTTCGGGATGCCACCTGAACCAGGTTGTCAAACTTTTCAATTTTATGAACAGGGCTCACATTTACAGCAATAATTACATCACATTTTTGCAATAAGGGGGAGATGGGAAGGTTGTCGAATAGTCCTCCGTCAGAATACATTTTGCCATCAATCAGAACAGGGGCAAAGAGTACAGGAATACTAGCCGATGCTAAAAGATAAGTGCTTAAATCTCCTTCCTTAATATATTCAACCCTACCATCGTTTAAATTCGATACTGTAATAAATAACGGAATTTTTAAATTTTCAATTTCCTTGATTTTAATGTGTTTCTGAATGTCTTCTTTTAAGCCATCCAAACCAAACAATCCATATTTGGGATAATGCAATTTGGAGTAGGCCATTAGACTCTTGTTTTTTAGAATCTTCAGCGTTTTTTCATAGGTATAGCCGGAGGCTATAAAGGCACCAACTATTGCTCCTGCACTAACACCAGAAATTATATCAGGACGGATTCCTTTTTCCTCGAGTGCTTTTAATACTCCAATATGAGCGAAGCCCCGAACGCCGCCACCACCTAATGCTATTCCTATTCTCATTAATTACTGGGCTTTAAATTCCGGATTGTATATGATACCAATAACATTTCCCCATGGATCTTTTACACTTGCTACCCAAAGTTCTCCTCCAACATTTGCAGGCTGTTCGTGAACTGCAGCACCCACTTCTATTAAATGTGAAAATGTTTTGTTAATATCATCAACTCCCCAGTATGATAAAACGTTATCTGTTTTTGAAGCGTTTGAATCTGTATCAGGCAAAAGCCCTAATTCAAATCCGCCGATATTGAATCCAACGTAGAAATCCTCATCAAAATATGGAGAAGTCTCAAAAGCTCTGGAGTACCAAAGTTTTGCTTTTGAAAGTTCATTTGTTTTGTAAATAGTAGTTCGCAGACCTAAAAATTGTTTTTTCATATCGATTGATTACGCCTAAAATAGGGTGTTAAGAATATCTTGTTTCAGAACTGAATTTATCAATCCATAAATTACTCATTTGATTCTGATTTATCTATTTTAATTTCGTTTTTTTATTTAAAAAGAGAGCTTATCGATTTCGATAAGCTCTCTGCCAGTTACTTATTTACATTTTCTAAGGCCCCCTTTATTATTTCATCAACAACCGAGGTATCAAGAAGAGTAGAAATATCGCCAAAGTTGGAATAGTCTCCTTCAGCAATTTTTCTAAGAATACGTCGCATGATTTTGCCCGACCGGGTTTTAGGTAAGCTCCTCACAAGTTGTATTCGGTCTGGTTTTGCGATTGGGCCAATAATTTTGGTAACGCCTTTTCGGATACTGGTTTTGATCCCTTCTACACCACCGGTTGACAGCTCTCCGCAAACAACAAAAGCATAGATGCCTTGCCCTTTAATATCGTGAGGGAAGCCAACAACAGCCGATTCGTTTACCAGTGGATGTTCATTAATTGCATTTTCTACTTCAGCAGTTCCCATTCGGTGCCCCGATACATTAATAACATCATCAACGCGCCCTAATATTCTATAGTAGCCATCTTCATCACGTTTAACACCATCTCCCGTAAAATATAGATTTTCGTAGGTGCTGAAATAGGTTTTTTTAAATCGTTCATGATCGCCCCAAATTGTTCTAAGCATTCCGGGCCAGGGATATTTAATGCACAAATTTCCTTCCACGCTCTTTTCTGATAATTCTTTTCCTTCGGCATCAACAATTATGGGTTGAATGCCTGGCAGAGGTAAAGTTGCAAAGGAAGGTTTTGTTGGTATGATTCCTGCAATTGGGCTGATTGCAATTCCACCGGTTTCAGTCTGCCACCAGGTATCAACAATGGGACATCGGTTTTTACCAATATGATCGTGATACCAGTGCCAGGCTTCTTCGTTAATTGGTTCTCCAACTGTTCCAAGAACTTTTAGTGACGAGAGATCTTTGTTTTCAACATATTCCTGACCCTTCGACATCAACGATCGAATGGCCGTAGGGGCGGTGTAAAATTGCGAAACGTTATATTTACTTACAATGTCCCAATATCTGCCTGCATCAGGGTAAGTTGGTATTCCTTCGAACATCATTGTGGTAGCACCATTTAGCAAAGGACCGTAAACAATGTAAGAGTGACCGGTAATCCAACCAATATCAGCAGAACAAAAATAGATATCACCATCGCTGTACTGGAAAACATTTTTAAACGTATAAGCCGTGTAAACCATGTAGCCACCACAAGTGTGAACAATTCCTTTTGGTTTATCGGTCGAACCCGAAGTGTACAGGATGAATAAGGTGTCTTCAGCATCCATTGTTTCGGCTTCATGATACTCTTCTGCTCCAGCCATGCATTCGTGCCACCATAAATCTATTCTATCGTCGAAAGCAATTTCTGAATTAGTTCGTTGAACCACTATCACCTTTTCTACCGTTGGACAAGTTGATACTGCTTCATCTACAATTTCCTTAATAGGGATAATTTTACTGCCCCTATAGCCACCATCCGAAGTTATAACCATCTTAGCTTCAGCATCAATAATTCTGTCAGCGAGAGAATTGGCAGAGAATCCTGCAAATACGATGGAGTGGATCGCACCAATTCTGGCACATGCCAACATAGCAATTGCCAATTCTGGAATCATTGGCATATAAAAGGCAATGCGATCGCCCTTTTTAATTCCGTGTTGAAGTAGAACATTGGAAAACTTCTTTACCTCTGTAAACAGCTCATTATAGGTTAGTATGCGATTTTCATCATTTGGCTCATTAGGCTCCCAAATTATTGCCGGTTGATTTCCCCGGGTGAAAAGATGGCGCTCAAATATATTTTCAGTAATATTCATTTTGCCGTTAGTGAACCAATTTATTTTTGGCTCAGAAAAATTCCAATCCAATATTTTATCCCATTTTTTTTTCCAAAAAAAACTTTCTGCAATTCGACTCCAGAATTCTTCCGGTTTAGTCACACTCTTCTGATATTCATGGATGTATCCGCCCAGAGTACTAATCTTATCTATCATGTGCTGTAAAATTTGGTTAAAGATTAAATCTACATATCTCAATATATGAAATTCTGTATTCATTGCCCAATATTTGTTTTTTGAAATTTCTCAATTAAAGAAGGAAAAAGGGAAGTAGTCTTGATTGGAATGATATTTTATTATATTACCATGTATATTTAACATGACTCTTAGCTTAGAAGAGTTTTTAATTTGTAACATAAGAAGTTGATAATGAATAAAAAAACAATTGTGGTTGTTGTCCTGTCAGTTATTTTATTTCTCTCGGTTAGTAGTGTTTTGGTTATTAATGGCTTCCCTGATCTAACTTATGATTGGACTGAAGAATCAAAGTCGATACTTAAACAATACATTAAGTTGTTGGGCTTTATAAGTGTAATGGGGCTGGTTTATACGTTGGTTGAAGGATTTAAAAAGACTAAACCCGAAGATCAAGATGCAGAGAATGAAGTTATACAATGATTTTTGTGACTGTCATGGAACGGGCAATAATCTTGAACGGGTTAATTTTGTTGGGGTTTTGGAAGATTATGCAAAAAAAACAAGTTCTTGTGTGATTTTTTTTTTATGAAGTGGATATTTCATTGAAAAAATGGTTTTATTTGCAAATTGAGGCAGTTAATAACAACAAAAATATTTTATGATTACGTAAATGAAAAACACCTATTTTGATTTGATTGAGCAGAGCTATTATTTTCCACAGGAAGGCTTTGACTTACGCGATGATTACCTTACTTTTCAGGGGATCTCTATGAAGTATCTTATAGAAAAGCATGGTACTCCGTTTAGATTCTTTTACCTACCCCGAATAGGAGATCAAATAAAAAAAGCCCGGAATCTTTTTAACAAGGCAATCAAGAAAAATAATTACGCAGGTTCTTATGAGTATTGTTATTGTACAAAGTGCAATCACTTTGCGCATGTAATTGGCGAAGCATTAAAACACAATGTTAATCTTGAGACTTCTTCAGCTTTTGATATCGATTTGATTTTGAATCTTTACAGAGATAAAAAAATTGATTTCAACAGAATTATTATTCATAATGGTTACAAAACGGATGAATATTTGAAAAAAATCCTGGATATGCAGGAGGTTGGATTCAAGAACAGCATCATCATTTTTGATAGTGTACAGGAATTGGATCGTTTGGAAATACTGGCAAAGGATCGGGTAGTGAAAATTGGTTTGCGAATGGCTATTAATGAGGAATCTCAATCTGCCTATTACACTTCAAGAATGGGTATTCGCAGTAATGAAATCATTAATTTTTATCACGATAGAATCAAGAATAATCCAAAGTTTGAGCTTAAAATGCTTCATTTCTTTGTAGATTCAGGAATTAAGGATAGTTTGTATTATTGGGGTGAATTTCAGAAGGCATTAAAGGTTTATTCCGAATTAAAGAAGGATAGTGAAACTCTTGATTCATTTAATTTAGGTGGTGGTTTTCCGATACGTAATCATCTGGGGTTCGAATACCAATATGAATACATGATTAATGAAATTATTTCCAACATTAAGGATGCCTGCATTAAGGATGAAATTCCAGAGCCAAACATCTATACTGAATTTGGTAAATATACAGTTGGAGAAAGTGGTGCAATCATATTTAAAGTGCTGGAACAGAAACAACAAAATGATACAGAGTCTTGGTATTTGATTGATAATAGTTTAATGAATACCATTCCTGATGCATGGTCTATTCACGAAAAATTTATTCTATTGCCAATCAACAAATGGAAAAATGAATACAAACGTGTAAATATTGGTGGAATTAGCTGCGATCACTCGGATTATTACAATTCTGAAGATTTAAATCAGGAGGTTTTGCTGCCGAGTTATTCCAATGATGAAAAAGAGCCATTGTATATTGGTTTTTTCCATACCGGAGCTTATCAGGATGCAATTAGCGGATATGGAGGCATTAAGCATTGTTTGATTCCATCTCCAAAACATGTAATAATTGACAGAGATGAAAAAGGCAATTTTTTCGATTACGTTTACCGAAACGAACAATCTGCCGATGAGATGTTTAAACTTTTAGGATACAAAAAGTAAAGAAGTAATTGTATTACAAATAAAATTGCAGAATTGGCACTGCAAGAGAGACGAAAATCTCAAATTTTTAATTGCCAGATAGTATTATTAAAATGCTTTGCTATAAATTATAAAATCATGCAAACTAAAGGACCCGTTACTAAATTTATATTGGAACATTACAGACATTTTAACTCAGCTGCTTTGGTAGATGCTGCCGTTGCTTACGAAAAGCATTTAGCGGAAGGGAAGAAGATGATGATTACCCTTGGAGGTGCTATGAGTACTGCTGAGTTAGGTCGGTCTTTGGCAGAAATGATTCGTCAGGATAAAGTTCATATTATTACTTGTACCGGAGCAAATCTTGAGGAAGATATCATGAATCTGGTTGCTCATTCACATTACGAAAGAGTGCCTAATTACAGAGACTTAACACCACATGACGAGTGGGCTTTGCTGGAGAAAGGTTTGAATAGAGTAACAGATACATGTATTCCGGAAGAGGAAGCTTTTAGAAGATTACAGAAACATGTTTATAATATTTGGAAAGACGCTGAAGATAAGGGCGAGAGATATTTTCCACACGAGTTTATGTATAAACTGTTACTTTCAGGAGTGTTGGAGCAATATTATGAAATTGATCCTAAAAACAGCTGGATGTTGGAAGCTGCAAAGAAAAATCTTCCGATTGTAGTTCCTGGCTGGGAAGATTCTACCATGGGAAATATTTTTGCATCCTACTGCTTAAAAGGAGAATTGAAGGCGTCAACTATGAAATCTGGAATTGAATACATGACTTGGTTGGCAGATTATTATACCAATACCGCAGGAGACCAAGGTATCGGATTTTTCCAGATTGGTGGTGGTATATCAGGAGATTTCCCAATATGTGTAGTTCCTATGTTGTATCAGGATATGGAAAGAACAAACACTCCTTTTTGGAGTTATTTCTGCCAAATTTCTGATTCTACAACAAGTTACGGATCATATTCGGGTGCTGTTCCGAACGAGAAAATTACTTGGGGTAAGTTAGGTATTGAAACGCCTAAATTCATTATTGAATCAGATGCTACAATTGTGGCACCCTTGGTTTTTGCATATCTACTAGGTTGGTAATTAATAATAAGCCAAATATATTTCCATTTTTTCGATAAACATATTATTGTATGAAGAGCAGCAATAAACCGAGAGTAATCCAGAGCTATGAAAAGCTTAGCCAGGAGATACAGGAACAAATAAAATTGTATTATCCTGAGGGATATATGGATAATTTGATTGAGTTCAGAAATCATAAAAATGAATTAGTAAGTGCCTTGCCGTTTGAGACTGAGGATAAAATTTACATGGTTCGTATGTCAGTTCGTAAAGCTCAGGAACTTATCGAAGATGATGACGATTTTGACGATGATGGAAATCTGTTGGACAGTAAGAAGGAATCGTATGAAGATAAATACTCTGATTCTGATTCCGATTTTTTAATGTCAGACGATGATGAGGATGTGGATAACATTGCCGATGATGACGATGATATGGATGATGAATAGACCTTTATTTCTACCAGAAATAAAATAATTATAGAAGGCGGTAAAATCATGTATTTTGATTTTACCGCCTTTTTTGAATTGAATGTATTCTCATTCTCCAATGTTGAAAGAAATAGCAGAATTCTATAAATTAAGGGACTATAAGAAACTCTGCTATTTCAGTCAACCTACTCACTAATGGTTTTTCTCTACTTCCAGAGAGAAACCAACTTAGTTTTTTCTAATTTAATCAATTAGCATCATCGGGTTTAAGTTTGTAGAATTCGATTGAGGGAAATTGAATAAGTTTTCTTTTGAAATTTGAGAGGGTGAGGATCGTTTTGGAATAGAATTTTCTTTGTGTTAATCGAGTATTCAAATTACAAAATTAAAGAAGCAATGTCCAGTAAATTAGGAAGTTTTATCTGGAAAAATGTGAGGTTTAAGGAATACTAATCCAAAAAATTTCTTTTGCTATTTACAATGAAATCTGTCATTGAAATTCCTAAATCTCAGGATACAAAAAAGGGTTGTTTCCATACTGAAACAACCCTTTTGTTTTACAGTGACACTACTGTTTTATATGAATAGATTAATGTTGGATTTTTCAGCTTCTTCAAGATAGGTTGCTACACCTCCAATAGAAACACCTTCAAGTAATTCATCCTTATCAACTCCCATTACATCCATCGACATTTGACAAGCAATCATTTCAACACCATTTTCCATAGCGGTTTTTAGTAAATCCTCAAGAGAGTCTACTTTTTTCGCCATCATTCTTTTTTTCATCATTTTAGAACCTAAACCCATCATGTTCATTTTTGACAGTTTTAAATCATCTGCGCTGTTTGCCATCATTTTGCTAAACATCTTGCCCATCAAATCTTTTTGAACTTTTGGTTTGTTTGCTTTTTTAATCACATTCAATCCCCAAAAAGTAAAGAAGAGGGTTACTTTATTTCCAGTGGCGGCAGCTCCATTGGCAATAACAAGTGATGCCAAAGCCCGATCCAATTCATCAGAAAAAATTACCATGGTTTTATTCTTGGCTATGCCATTGTTTAAAACAGAACATTGTTCATCTTTTTTCTGCTTTTCAATAACTGCAGATATAATTCCTTTATCAGAATCAAGAGAAATTAATTTATTTCCCGTCATGTTACACCATGATGCAACATCTTTCATAAATCCCTGATCTGTTACTTTTTGCAATAAGCGATCGCCATTTTCAAGTTTGTCTATTTCTTTTTTTAGTTTGATAATTGGGCCAGGACATTGCAAGCCGCAAGCATCTACTTCAATTGTTTTTATATCCGGCTTAGCTTCAGTTACGGTTTCAGCAGTTTTTGGTTTGCCTCGGTAAATATGGCTGTCTTTAGCAATATAACTCGATTCAAAAATATCCTCGTTACTTTGTTTGCAGGTTGCGTGTTCGTAGGTTTTGTAACCACCACTTAAATTGTAAACGTCCGAAAAGCCTTTTTGCATTAAGATTCTTGATGCAAAATAGCCACGTAAACCAACCCCGCAATAGATTATTATTTTTTTATCTCTAGGTATTTCGTCCAGACGATTTCTGATTTGATCCACTTCTATATTTACGGCATCTTCAATTTGACCCAGTTCAAATTCATCAGGAGTACGAACATCTAATATAAAATTATTTGCTGCATGCAATTGATTCAATTCATCCCAATGAATAATATTCACCAAACCTTCAATAATATTTCCTGCAGTAAATCCTGCCTGATTTACAGGGTCTTTTGCCGATGAGTAGGGGGGAGCATAAGCATGTTCGATTTCCTGTAAATCGTAAATTGTTCCGCCTTTTTTAAGAACTGTTGCAATTAAATCGGTTCTCTTGTCTACACCTTCATATCCAATTATTTGAGCACCATATAATTTCCCGCTGTGGGGATCGAAAGTGATTTTTATACTTGTAGGCATTGCTCCGGGATAATATCCTGCATGCGATCCTCCATGAGTAATATTAGAGACAAAAGAAATGCCTTCCTTTTTAAGAACCTTTTCGGCCAACCCTGTCGATCCAATGGTGAGATCAAATACTTTGGCTATGGCAGTTGCAATTGAACCTTTATAAGTTTGTTTGTGTCCCAGAACCAAATTGTTTGCTAAAATTCTACCCTGCTTATTGGCAGGGCCTGCCAGATATGCATTGGTGTATTTGCCGGTAATAGGATGTGGGAAAGCGATAGCATCGCCTAAGGCATATACATTAGGATCGCTGGTTTGAAGGTATTCGTTTACTTTAATACCTCCGTTGGGAGCCAACTCAATACCTGCCTCTTTAATTAATTTGGTTTCAGGTTTAACACCGATAGAAAGAATAACCATATCAGCGTCCACTTTTCTGCCCGATTGCAAATGAATCTCAAGATAATCGGCATTTCTTTTGAACTGACTGACGCCATCATTCAGATAAAATTCAACATTTTTAGTCTTCAAATGTTGATGTACAACAGCTGCCATTTCGTAATCAAGAGGCGTCATTACTTGTTCAGCCATTTCAATAATTGTAACCATCATACCTAGGTGATGAAGGTTTTCAGCCATTTCCAAACCAATAAATCCAGCTCCAACAACTACAGCTTTCTTTGGCTTGTTTTCGTTGATGTAAGTTTTAATTTTGTCTGTATCATTTACGTTTCGAACAGTGAAAATTGCTTTGTCTTTTATGCCGGGAATTGGTGGTTTTATCGGTTCTGCACCTGGCGAAACAACCAATTTGTCAAATGTTTCAGTATAGCTTGTATTGTTGATGAGGTCGTTGATTTCTACTAATTTATTTTCGCGGTCAATTCTAACTACTTCGTTCTTAATTCGAACATCAACATTTAATCTTTTTTTGAAGCTTTCCGGAGTTTGCAGCAATAGATTTTCCCTCTCTGTAATAACATCACCAACATAGTATGGTAAACCGCAATTTGCATACGAAATATGTTCGCCTCTTTCGAACATGATTATCTCTGCCGATTCATCCATTCTGCGTAAACGAGCCGCAGTTGTTGCTCCTCCTGCTACACCACCAACTATTAAGTATTTTGCCATTGTTATATATTCTAAAAGTTATTTTATTGTAATCATCATATGTAGATATCCATATATCTATCATGCAAAAGTAATCTTTCAGAAAAATTTATCACTAATGCAATGTGGGTTTTTAATATGTTGCTCAGCATATTAAATCGATTGCATTGATTAAACTGTCTGATAGAGAGTGTTTAATAAATTATTTGTAATGATGTTGAAAATCACCATGTGAGAATATTCTCATTATTAAAGGTTGTTTATCAGACAGCATTCATCTCGGCTAAAGAAATGTGATTCGCATTGGGTACAATTGAGATAATATTATTTTCTTTATGGTATAGATGGGGAATATGATAAAATGTGAAAAGATCAATTTAAGTTTTCCTGGTCAACTCATATGCAAAGATCTTAGTTTCGAGGTTTTTGCAGGTGAGTCAATATGTTTTAGCGGACCATCAGGTAAGGGTAAATCTTCATTGTTAAAAGTATTAATGGGATTTATTACACCACAATCCGGGAATATTCAAATTGACGGTTTAGAGTTGAATAGCGATACGATTGCAGCGATTCGAAACAAAATGATCTGGTTGCCGCAAAATAGTAATTTACCTGTTGATTCAGCCAATGAGCTATCTGATTTACTTCAAATGAATGCAGAACAAGTAGAAAGATTTCAACAATTTCAGGATCAGTTGGGAGTTAGGGAATGTGGATTTGATAAAAGTTTTGCTGAAATAAGCGGAGGACAAAAGCAAAGAATTGTTTTGGCTGCATGCTTAAGTCTTGATAAGCCAATAATCCTTCTGGATGAACCAGTTTCTGCTCTTGATGATCATTCCATCGATCTTCTCTTTGCTACATTGAATTCTTTGCCTGACAAAACAATAGTTTCAACTTCCCATAACAAGAAATGGATTGACTATTGCAACAGAACAATTGAGTTATGAAACGTCCATGCCAAAGATATTTTGACACACAGGGGGATGATTATTCCAGCATGGTAAGTTCCATATGGCAAAAGTTTAAAATTATAATCATATGAAAGAAATCGTTGACATAGGAATAGGGAGTTTGGCCTTGGGATTTTTGCTCATGGTTATTCCCATTGCAGGCTTCATCTATTTTAAAGTGAAAATTGTTAAAGAAACTGTTATTGCTTTAATTCGGATGGTGATGCAACTTTCTTTGGTCGCCTTTTATCTGGAATATATTTTTGCATGGAACAATGCCTGGGTAAATGTAATTTGGGTTTGTGTAATGATTTTGGTTGGTACTTTTACTACAATTAAGAGGGCAGGGCTTACCTATCGGTTTTTCATCCTTCCGTTTGCAATTTCAGGATTTATAAGTATTCTAATTTTGGATGCTTTCTTTCTAGGTTTTGTTATTCATCTCGACTATGTTTTTGATGCCCGTTACTTTATTCCTATATCAGGAATGGTGTTGGGAAATGCTTTAAATCATAACATTGTTGGTATCAGCAATTATTTTGGCAGGTTAACTAAGGAACAGGATTTGTATTATTTTCTTTTGGTGAACGGAAATAGCAGAAAGAATTCACTGACACCATTTATCCGCTCGGCCATAAAAAGTGGTTTAAATCCATTAATAGCTACCATGTCTGTAATTGGTTTAATCTCCTTACCCGGGATGATGACAGGACAGATTTTAGGTGGAAGTTCTCCTATGGTCGCCATAAAATATCAGATATTAATTATGCTCGCTATATTTGTTGGTTGCTCTTTAAATCTAATGCTTAGTATTCTTCTGGCAAATCGTTTTGCATTCGACTCTTTTGGACGAATTAAAGCCAATTTATTTAAGAAATAGTATCCCTCGCCAGTTTATAAGAAGTTTTTGTTATTTTGTTGAATATCAATATAAAAGCTTTGCAGTTTATTTTTACGCAACCGTTTTCGTTATTTGAACTAATTCTAAACTTCCTGCTTTGGTTTCTCTTTTGTTGATTTTAAACCAAATATTGGTATTTTAGTACCGAATATTAAAAACAAGACTTGTTTTAATTCCAATTCACAAGCAAAAATATGGATTTTCTTGAAATTTATTTTTACGTTTGCGCCTACTTGGTAAGTTACCTTGAAATGTTTGGCGGACTATAAAATCCATTCCCTACCTCGATCCTTGTGATCAATTTTCTATTCTATTTTTTGAGTAAATGTAATTGATGTTTTAGTACATCAATAATTTTATAATTAGGCACTTTTTTTTTCTAAGTGTTGTAACTTATAGATTAATCAAAATAGTTAAACAAATACAACATGCAAAAGTCTTTATTATTAGGCGTTGAAGCCATTGCTCAAGGAGCAATTGATGGTGGAATGTCCGGAGTTTACGCGTACCCGGGAACTCCGTCTACTGAAATTACCGAATACATACAACATTCGAAACAAGCAAAAGAATTAAACATTCACAGCGATTGGGCTGCGAATGAGAAAACAGCCATGGAATCAGCTCTTGGTATGTCATATGCAGGAAAAAGAGCAATGGTCTGTATGAAGCACGTTGGATTGAACGTAGCTGCTGATTGTTTTATGAATGCTGCTATTACAGGAGCAAACGGAGGAATGTTGATCGTAGTTGCAGATGATCCATCTATGCACTCTTCTCAAAATGAGCAGGATTCCCGAGTATACGGTAAGTTTGCCATGATGCCGGTTTTAGAGCCGTCAAACCAACAGGAAGCATACGATATGGCTCGTTTCGGGTTCGAATTGTCAGAAGCTTTTGAGATTCCTGTTTTAATGAGAATTACGACTCGTTTGGCTCATTCCCGTGCCGGTGTTGCAAGATTTGCTGAGGTAATGGTACAAAATGAGTTGAAACTTCCTGAAGATAAGGTCCAATTCGTATTACTTCCAGCTATCGCGCGTAAGCGTTATAAGAAATTGTTAAGCAATCAGGAGAAATTCGAAGCCGCATCAGAAGATTCAGCTTATAATACATATATTGATGCAGCAGATAAGTCAATGGGTATCATAGCTTGTGGTTTAGGATATAATTACTTAATGGAAAATTATCCTGATGGAGATTGTCCATATCCTGTTGTTAAGATCAGCCAGTACCCAATTCCACGCACAATGATTAAAAAGATCACCGGCGAGTGCGGTAAAGTATTGGTTTTGGAAGAAGGTTATCCTGTGATTGAGGAAATTTTGAAAGGATATTTAGAAAAAGAAGCTGTTATTGGCCGTTTGGATGGTACTCTTTCCCGTGATGGTGAGTTAACTCCGGATATGGTTGGCAGAGCTCTTGGATTTGAAATTGAAGAAAGTCTTGAAATACCAGGTATTGTTGCTGCCCGTCCGCCGGCACTGTGTGTTGGCTGTAGTCATATTGATGTGTACAAGGCGTTGAATGAGGTGATTGCAGAATATGGCGAAGGTCGTGTGTTTGCTGATATAGGTTGTTATACTTTGGGTGCTTTGCCTCCTTTTAATGCCATTAACTCTTGTGTGGATATGGGAGCATCAATTACTATGGCAAAAGGTGCTGCTGACGCTGGTTTAATTCCTTCGGTAGCCGTTATTGGTGATTCAACTTTTACGCACTCGGGAATGACTGGTTTATTGGATGCTGTTAATGAAAGGACTCCAATTACAGTAATTATTTCTGATAATGAATCGATCTCAATGACAGGTGGTCAGAAATCATCTGCTAAAGGCAAGTTGGAAGCAATTTGCGAAGGTTTAGGAGTAGAGAAGGAGCACATTCATGTATTACTTCCCGTGCCTAAGAAACATGATGAGATTAAGGAAATCTTCCGTAAGGAGTTTGAATACAAAGGGGTTTCTGTAATTATTCCACGCAGAGTATGTGTACAGAAGAATGTACGTGATCAGAAAATTAAGAAAGCGACCATGGCAAAAGCTGCTGCTAAAGCTTAATTAAATAATTAACCTGAAAAATGTAAACAGATGAAACGGCCCGCATTAAATAATTATTAAAAAACACAAAAATAGTTATTTGATCGATGGTAAGTTCCATCTGACCTTAATCAAAAAATTACAAACAGATGAAAACAGATATGGTTATAGCAGGTGTTGGTGGTCAAGGGATTTTATCCATTGCTGCTGCTTTAGGTTCTGCTGCACTAGACAACGATTTATATATGAAACAAGCTGAAACTCATGGTATGAGTCAGCGTGGCGGTGATGTTCAGTCATTCATGAGAATTTCGGATAAGCCTATTTATTCCGATTTAATTCCTAAAGGTGGTGCTGATATCATTTTATCAGTTGAGCCAATGGAAGCATTGCGTTACCTTCCTTACTTGAAAAAAGGTGGCTATGTGGTAACTAATTCAACTCCTTTTATCAATATTACTGATTATCCTGAGCAGGAAAAATTGGAAGCAACCATTAAAGCTTTGCCTAATTATGTGTTGATTGATGCAGATAGAATCGCAAAGGAAGAAGTTGGTTCTGCACGTGCTTTTAACTTTGTAATGTTGGGGGCGGCATCTCCTTTTATCGATGTTCCATTTGAATATTTGGAGGAAGGAATTCGTAAAATCTTCGCTAGAAAAGGGGAAGAAGTGGTAGATATGAATATTAAGGCTCTTCATGCCGGACGTAAGTTCTCGCAAGAAAACAGATAGTCAAAACTCAATTATTATACATCGAAATCCCCGTTTGAAAATAATTCCAAACGGGGATTTTTTTATGATTTGTGACAAGAAGATCAAAAATAATTAAACTGTAAATTTTGTGAAGTTTGAGTCAATTTCTCTATTAAAGAAGTGCCTTTACTTTCTTTCATCTTATTTCTTTCGATTTTACACTTGTTTTTTATCCTTTATTGTCTAAGATTTCACTTATTGTCCGCAGGCAGGCTGCAATTTCTCTTTTTAACGGATGATTGGGCATAATTCCACTCTCGGCATCCAGTCCATTTAAAATACCCATCCAAATTGCACTTATGCCAAAGCCAATCAAAACATCCTTTTTGTAATTTTCGACAAATGCCTGTCGGTATTGCTCTGTGAAATTATTGAAATTAACTGCGATTCGGAAAGAATAGGAAGCATCAGGATTTTCACCATTATGCATATGGTAATCAATTATTTTTACAAAAGTGCCGGATAGCTTTTTAGATTCCGATTCTATTTCATCTCTTTTATCCTGATTGATATCCATATCATGTACACCTTTCAGAATCAAATGGTCGATATCTTCAGTGCATATTGTATTTTTTAATAGTATAGGTTCCATGTTTGTTGTATTATTTATAAGAACACCTAAATTACTCGAAAAATATGAGATTGTTTCTCCCTGTGATCATTGTTTCATTAAAATATTTTACAGCAAATAGGAATTGCAATTGCATTCCAACTATTGCTAAAGCTGGCTTTCTATTTTTCATTTACTATTCACGATCAACAGGATGTAAGTCGAAAAGCTTTACTGTTTGTTCTTTTAGTTTGCCAATTCGCAGATTAGAGTATTTGATAGGCTTTACTCTATATCATCAAATTTTTCTTCCTTTTTTACATTTGCTAACGTACGTTTTAATAGGGTTGTATAAATTGGCTGATTCCCCAAAAGTGATGTAAATACAGATGCTGTAACTGTGGTAATGATTAAAGGTAAAATTAATTCATAGTTTGATGTCATTTCTACTGCAAGTACTAATCCTGTTAAAGGAGCTCTAACAGTTGCAGCAAAAATGCCTGCCATTCCTGCTATGGTAAAAACGCCTGGATTTGAAATTAACTGGGGAAAAAATTGTTGCATGCTGACTCCGAACAGCATACCTAAAATAACACCAAGTGTAAGCATAGGTAAAAAAATCCCTCCAGGCATACCAAAACTATAACTGAATAAGGACAGCAGCATTCTGGCGATAAATAAAAACAATAGAAAAGATAAGGTGAAAGAATGATCGAGAACTTTGGCAATTGTATCGTATCCGCCACCTATTATATCCGGAGAAAAGATACCAATTACTGCTATGCTTAGCCCCACAAAAATCCCTGTATAAATAAAGGGCAGTTTCGAGGTGAACTGAAAGAAATCTAAAGATATAATAAGGAGTTTATTGTAGAAAAGACCAATAATACTGCATAATAAACCGAGGCAAATAAACAGCCAGAATCCATATATATTTGGGCTTGGAAATACAGTCATCTGTATAATAGGTTTAGATCCAATCAGCACCCTAACAATAAAGTCTGAGGTGCCTGCACCTATCATAATAGTCGCTAACGAATAAAAATTAAATTTAAAATGGCCGTTCATTTCTTCGATGACGAAAATAATTCCTGCAAAAGGTGCATTAAAGGCACTTGCAAGTCCTGCTGCGGCACCAGCAGAGATCAATGAATTGTTTTCGGTGTCGGGTATGCCTAAGGTGTCTTTTACCATCTTACCAATGTTGGCTCCCAATTGAATTGTAGGTCCCTCGCGCCCCAGCAGCAACCCGCTTCCTAAAGAAAATAAGGAAGCAATAAACTTGATGGGAAGTACTCTTTTCCAACGCATGGGACGTAGCCCATCCAGTGCACCTTCTATTTCCTGAACTCCACTTCCAGAGGCTTCTGGTGCATATTTTTTCACCAAAAACAAAGCGATACTTATTCCGATGATTGCAAACAGAATCGGCCAAAGCCAGCTCAGGAATCCCGATTGGCCTGCCTGATGATATAAGATATCCCTGATATTTTCGATATAGCTAAGTGTATTTCTAAAAAAGCCGCCAACAAGTCCAACAATAAGCCCGATGATGAGTGCATGAAACAGCTGTTTGAAGTGTTTTGCATTTTCGCCGTCAAGTTGATGGCGGGAAATATTGGATATATTAATGGACATAGTAAATCAGAAGATTGTATTGTTTAAAATTGGATTAATTGAATAGGTGGAATGCGAGTTTGATCCCTTGAATGATCATTCCAATTCCCATTATTGAAAGAATAAGCCCCATTATTTTTCCGATTACAGTTATTATATTATGGCCAATCTTTTCAACGATATAGTCACTGAAAAGGAAGGCTAAATAAGTGATGAAGCACATTATTGCAAAAATAAAAATGACTATGCCAATATGTAAATAGTTGTTGTCGGAAACAAAATTCATAGCTGTAACAATTGTTCCCGGGCCAGCTAATATAGGTATTGCCAAAGGGGATACGGCAATGTTTTCATCTACCTTTACTTTTTGCAGGTGCTTTATATTTGATTTTTTTGATTCCAGCATTTCAAAACCTACATAAAAGAGTAAAATACCACCTGTTATTTTAAAGGCAGGTATTGTAATGCCAAATAATTCAAATATGAATTTGCCTAACAGCACAAATATAAATACAATACAAAATGCAATTACAGTTGCTTTTTTATTAATTGCTTTTTTCGTTGATTCATCGGCGTCTTGAACTAATGATGAGAAAATAGGAATATTGGCAATCGGGTTCATTATGGCAAAAAAGCCTGTAAATACAGATAAAGAGTAGGTTAAATATTCTATCATATTGTTATTTTTTTCGTTTTAATTTCACGTACTCGCATATGCCTGACATTAGAGGTAAAGCATGTATCAGTCGCTATGCGACTTGGATCACTTATTTTCGTGTGTTTGTAATTTGTTGTTATTCTGTATTCAACCCATTACAATTTGGGTTTGAAGAATCTCTGTTTTTCTTTGCAAGAGAAATACTCTAATTAGGTACAGCTTTTCATCCAACTAAGGTATCCTTTTTATCAGGCAAAAACGAAAATTAGTAAAGGCAGTCATTTTATTCTATCAGTAATGAGTTAGCCGAAAAGTTTAATTATTTTTTCGCATTGGAAAAATTTGTGATTAATGCTTCCGAAATTATTTGTGTTGAATATAGCGACTGCCAAATCTTAGTATCAAGTAGCCAATAATTCCAGAAGTAAACGAGCCAATCAAGATACCAATTTTAGCCGAATCGATAAATTCAGGATTGGTAATAAAAGCCAGATTGGCGATAAATATTGCCATTGTAAATCCTATTCCAGCCAGAAATGATATTCCTACTACCTGAATGGCTTTCACTCCTTGCGGCAATTCAGCAAATTTTAGTTTAATGCCGATAAAGGATATTAAGGACACGCCAACACTATTTCCAATGATTAAACAAAGTGCAATGTTGATGACCAAAGGCATTTCCAGATTTATATCTGCACCAAATTTGATTCCTGCATTGGATAGGGCAAATACCGGCATAATAAAAAAAGCAACCCAGTTGTGCAGCTTGTGTTCTAAATGCTGCAATGGGGATTGTACCTGACTGGTCCAATCTTCCAAATTGTCGATTTGTTCAATCTGATGATCGGAGAGGATTGGTTTTTCGCATGTTTCTTCAATATCCTTAGCAATGCCCATTAATTTGCGTGAATACGTTTTAATATCAATTTTTTGCCTGATTGGAATTGTAAATGCCATTAACACACCGGCAACAGTAGGATGTATACCTGATTTTAAAAACAGATACCAAACAAGTACGCCCATAATAAAAACGAAATAAGGAAAATAGATATTCCGATATGATAAAAAGACTAATATTAGGATAGGAATGGCCGCATATCCTAATAATATCCACTCGATATTTCCACTATAAAATATTGCGATTACCAATACCGCAATCAAATCATCCACAATGGCAAAGGCGGTTAGGAATACTTTCAAACCCAAAGGTATTCTTTTACCAAGAAGTTTAAGAATAGCTAAAGAAAATGCAATATCGGTTGCCATAGGGACTCCCCATGCATTTGATGTGCTTTGATTGTTATTGAGTAAAAAGAACATGGCCACAGGAACCAACATTCCACCCAAAGCTGCAAAAAATGGAAAACTTGCTTTTCGAACCGTATTTAGTTCGCCTATTAAAAGTTCACGTTTAATTTCCAGTCCAATCAGGAAAAAGAAAACAGCCATTAGTCCATCATTAATCCAGAGTATTATTGGTTTATTCAGTTCGAAATCAGATGTTGTTATCCCAATTTTATATTGCCATAATGAATCGTATAAATGAGCCAGAGGAGAGTTTGCCCAAATTAGTGCAAGCAGAGTGGCAATAAAAAGCAGAATACCACTAAAACTTTCTATTTTAACAAATTTCTGGAATGGGGTGATGAGAAGTTTATCTATCATGGAAGTTTATTTCGTTCATTTAAATCGATTCTGAATTTACGAAAAAATGATCTTTTATTCGCCATTCTGAGTAATTTTCATGCATTAAAAAGCTTGTTTTTTTAATAAAATCCTTTTGGTATTCGCCAAGCTTATTTTTTAGATATTGTGGGAATATTTTGATTAAAATCAGACTAGTCCGGATACTGTATCAGTAGTGGTTTGATAATAGACGAAAATAGGAACCGTAAATTGAATAGTAAGGAAAGTATTGATGTTAATTGGATATTCGAGTAAAGGCTGTACTTATCAGACTTTTGAAGGGATTAAAATTAATTCGGGAGCCATACTCCAGGTAAGACTCCCGAATTTAATTACATCTTTTTTAATTCATATATGTCATTTCTGCGGTCCCGCAAATTTCGTACGCTGCCAAACTGATTCAATTCGCGAAGTAAGTCGATATCTACATCAGCAATTAGAATCATTTCTGTATTCGGTGTTGCTTCAGCTTTAATGCCATTGGCCGGAAAAGCAAAGTCGCAGGGGGTAAATACCATCGATTGAGCATATTGAATATCCATGTTGTGTACCTTAGGCAAGTTGCCTACACTACCTGCAATAGCAACGTAGCATTCATTTTCGATGGCTCTGGCCTGAGCACAATTCCGAACCCGGGAATAGCCGTTTTGTGTATCCGTTAAGAAGGGTACAAACAAAATATCCATTCCTTCGTCGGCAAGCAAACGGCTCAATTCAGGGAATTCAACATCGTAACAAATCAGGATGCCAATTTTTCCGCAATCGGTATCAAAAACTTTCAATTCCGATCCTTTTTGCATCCCCCAAACTTTCACCTCGTCCGGTGTTACGTGAAGTTTCTCATAACGCTCAACACTTCCATCACGTTTGCACAGATAACCGGCATTATACAATCGATCATCCTTAATTTCAGGCAGGCTGCCACTAATAATATTGATGTTGTAAGAAATGGCCAGTTCCGAAAATTTTTGAACGATGGTTTCAGTATGCTCTGCCAATTTTCTTATTGCCTCAGGTTCCGATAAATGATTGTCTTTGGCCATGAGAGGAGCATTAAAAAATTCCGGAAACAAGGCAAAATCCGATCGGTAACCCGAAACAGCATCCACAAAATACTCGGCCTGATGCATTAACTCATCCAAATTATTATAGGAACGCATTTGCCATTGAATCAGACCAAGACGAACCACTTTTTTTATAGTGCTGGGTTTCTTGTTCTTCTTCTCATAGTAAATATTATCCCATTCAAGAAGTACTGCATAGTCGTTAGAATCTTCATCACCTTCCAAATAGTTTTTCAGAATTTTGGCCGGATGAAAATCATTCGAAACCTGAAAATTCAAAACAGGATCGTGAATTTCTTTTCTTCTAACCTTTTCAATGTATTCTTTCGGTGATAATTGATCGGCATATTTGTGATAGTTTGGTATTCGTCCGCCAAAAGCAACTCCTTTTAGATTCAAACGCTCACTCAATTCTTTTCGGTAATCGTACAATCGCCGGCCCAATCGTAAGCCACGAAACTCCGGTTTAATAAAAACATCAATTCCGTACAAAACATCTCCATCCGGATTGTGCGTCGAGAAAGTATAGTTTCCCGTTATTTCTTTGTAAGTATGCTTGTCGTCAAATTTACTATAGTCAACAATAATCGATAAAGCACATCCTGCTATGTGATTATTAACTTTAATTACTACCTGACCGTCAGGGAAATTATCAATTAATGTTTTGATTTGATGTTCTCTCCAATATGAATTAGGCATACTTGTGTACGACTCAATCATGGCTTTTTTAAGTTCCTGATAATCATCTAAACTTAAGAAGGATAATTCAATGTTTTCTATTTCCTGCATTTGAATGTTATTCACAGAGAAGTATGTGCAACAGCGCACAAATCTTTCTGTTTGGAAAGATTAAATATAACAAAATTGAGAATATGAGCTTCTCTTTGGAATTAAAAAATAAATGTTTTAGAATGCTGTAACTGAGTATTAAATTTGCTGATGAATTTAGAGCTTAATTCGCCATAAGATGCTGTGATGTTGATATGTGAATAAAAAAAACTTTCTGCATAGCTTTTTCTCTTTCGTGGATTTTCATTTCCATTCCGGACAAGTATTTTTGAATATTAAATTATTTACAGGAAGTAATTTTAATTGAGATTTGGTAGATTAGGGGGGACTATTTGAGAAAAGCTGCACAATACACCTAATATGAGGATGTATTGTGTATGTTTTAAGATCAATTATTTTTATAGTAAAGCTTAAAATATTGATTTTGAGTAGTATTCATAGTTCAATAGATGATGACAAGCGGTCATTTATTTTGGTAGTTGTCTCTAAAAGTGAAGAAATATTTAGAATCTAAGTGAGTTGCTTGAGCTTATTAGACAGACTGCCGTTAGAGTTATTTAAACCAAAAAAGTATTAAAATGAAATTTAAGAAATTAAAACTTTACACAAATAAACTTGAATCAGAGAAGAGATTCTATTCGGAGATTTTAGGATTTAAGATTTTAGACGAAAATTCTAATTTTTTTTCTTTAGAAATTGGTTGGAGTGAATTATCATTCGAACAATCTGAAATAGAACACAAATATCATTATTGTTTCTTAATTCCTGCCAATAAATTGAATCAAGCACTGGAATGGATGGAAAGAAGAACTAAGGTTATAGATATAGAAGATGGTAGAAAAATTGAAAATTTTAAAAGTTGGAATGCTGATTCATTCTATTTCTATGATGCAAGTGGAAACGTTGCCGAATTTATAGTCAGATATGATTTAAAAAATAATGACGAGTCTGAATTTGATTTTTCGAAAGTTTTAGGAATTAATGAAATAGGTGTAGCTACTAAAGATGTTCAGGAAATAAACCACCAACTTAAAACAGAGTTAGGAACAAAATTTTGGAAAGGTGATTTAAAGAGATTCGGGACCAACGGTTCTCAAGAAGGAATTTTCTTATTACCCAATTACAAATTAAAAGAAATTTGGTTTCCTACTTCAATAATAATAAAACCTGAACCTTTTGAAGCAATTATTGAAAATAACGGAAAAGTATATTGCTTGGAATTTAGAAATGAAAAATTAAGAACTACAGCCAATAATGTGTAAATTTCATAGCGTATCGTGGTTTTCGGAGGGCAGAGTCCCGCATCAAATTTCCGGTACTATCGGACAAAAAATCGACTAGAGAGTCCGCTGTAAAAATTAACATCAGCCATTAATCTCAATTAAGAAAAAAAATAAGAATGATTAAGAACAATAAAATGAGAAGTGGATTAAAAATAGGATTGGGAATAGGATTCATTGTTTTCTTTCAACAATTTGTAAAAGCTCAGGCAAATCAAAATCAACAGTTTTTGCAGCAAGTTGGTGTTACAGATAGTCTTTATTCCCAAATACTAAACGAGTCGAGAACGATTTACATACAATTACCTGTCAGTTACAATCCTGATAAAGATCAAAAATATCCCGTAGTTTTTATTTTAGACGGAGAAATATTTCTACCTACGCTTAGTGATGTGCAAAACTATTATAGTGGAGGCTTTACACCTGAAATGGTGCTAATAGGAATTTCCAATGCTAAAAACAGGATAAGAGATTTAACGACCTCAACTATATCAACGAAATATGGAATGCCGTTTAATGATGAAAATGGAGAGGCTGATCATTTTGCCGAGTTTTTTGAAAAGGAACTTATTCCTTTTATCGAGAATAAATATCCTGTAACCAATTTTAGAACATTAATTGGTCATTCGTATGGAGGTTTGTTTGCCATTTATGCACTAATTCATCATCCAAATTTGTTTACCAACTATTTAGCCATAGATCCAAGCTTGGATTGGGACGATCAAAAACTGTTGAAAGAAGCACAAGGATTATTTGCCACTCAGACATATGAAAACAAATCTTTATTTATGTCTTTAGGAGGACAATTGCACATGCAAAATTCAAAGATAACTCTGGACAATGTAATGCAAGACACAACAGAATTTACTTTGTTTGCCCGTTCGAATATTGCCTTTTCAAACGAGCTAAGGCAAAATGCTAAAAACGGACTGTCTTTCGAATGGAAATTTTATCCCAGAGATTTGCATGGCACAATTCCCTTTCCTTCCATTATGGATGGTTTGATTTCGCTTTTTGAATGGTATCAAATGGAAAATACCGATAAAATAAATTCATTTGACACGCCAAAAGAAGAGCTTCTCAGCATAATAAAATACAGGGAAAAGAAGCTCAAAGACCATTTTGGATATTTTGAACCTCCTTATCCGGAAGAACTTTTAAATATGTCAGGTTATATGAATATGGAGATGGAACAGCTCGAAAAGACAAAAATGTACTTTGAACTTGCCATAGAATATTATCCCGAAAGTGCGAATGCCTTCGATTCGATGGCTGAATATTATGAGACAAAAGGGGACTTAACCAATGCGGTAAAATATGTAACCAAAGCTTTTGAATTAAGTGGCAGTGATTATTATAAGAAAAGAATCGAAGGGCTTAAAATGAGAAAAAGTAACTAAGACTAATGATAACATCCATTAGCACAATATTGATTAAAAAAACTCCTTTGATTTGGTCAAAGGAGTTTTTTAATGTTTATTTCGTTTTCAGAATAGCTTATGATTCAGTTCGCAGCAAATCTTCTTTAAGAATTATTACTCTCTAATTCTTACGAAAATGTGTTTGATATTGCGTTTGCCACTATCCCGTTCGTCAATTTCGAACTGTTGCTGCATCGATTTAAGCAGAGGGGTGAGTTTGTTAAATCCATAGTTTCTAGGATCAAAATCGGGTTTCTTCTTGTTAATTAAAGAACCTAGTTCTGCAAGAAAAGCCCAGCCATCGTCGTCGGCAATGTCTTCAATCGAATTGATCAGAAGGTTAAGAAACTGTTTGTCTATTTTATCAAATTTCTGAGTTTCGGCAGGACTTGCAGTGGCTTCTTTTTTCTTCTCGCGAATTTTTTTACCACTAATAATTTCGATATAAATGAATTTATCACAGGCAACAATAAAAGGATTTGGCGTTTTCTTTTCGCCAATGCCAATAACAAGCATTCTAGATTCTCTGAGCCTTGTAGCCAGCCGCGTAAAATCGCTATCGCTTGATACCAAACAAAAGCCGTCCACTTTACCATCGTGCAAAATGTCCATGGCATCAATAATCATCGCCGAATCGGTAGCATTTTTCCCGGTAGTGTAGGAGTATTGCTGAATAGGAGTAATGGCATGTTCCAGTAAGGCCGGTTTCCAGCCCGCAACAGTTGGTTTTGTCCAGTCGCCGTAAATGCGTTTGATACTTGGAGTGCCTAATTTGGCTATTTCATCAAGCATTCCTTTAATGTTCGAATAGGGAATATTATCGGCATCAATCAGAACCGCCAGGTTCAAATCATTCGTTTCGTTCATAATTTTTTGTAATTAATAGTACGACTAAGGTAAGGAATTGTATGTGATTATACGTCTAAATATTTAGCATTATCTGGTTTTATGGTATAGGCGAATATAGAAAAACAATAAAAGTACTTATCTTCTAAGGATGAAATTAATTTTTTATTTGGGATGTTATTTTTATTTGATATTTCAGATGATGTCACAAACAATGATTTAATGAAGAAACTTATTATACTTTACCTGTTTTTATTGGTCATTTCAGTTCAGGCGCAAGTTACAACTGAAATCACCGGATACGTAAAAGACAAAACCGATCTTCCTTTAATTGGAGCTTCGGTGTATCTCGAAAATACCACCAAAGGTGCTGTTACTGATGCAAATGGATATTATAAACTAGTTAATGTAAGCCCGGATACTTATAATTTAGTAGTTAGCCATTTAGGTTATGATAGTCAAACCCGTTACAATATCGAGGTGAAATCGGTTGGAAATCAATTGTATAATTTTACCCTTTTGGAACAAAGTCAAAATTTATCCGAAGTAATCGTATCCAATCAAAATAAGGTAACACGACCCCGCGAAACGCCGCTTTCTACTCAGACTTTAAGTGCCGTTGAAATTGCAACTTATCCCGGAGGAAATAACGATGTTGTTCGTGTTGCGCAGTCTTTGCCGGGGATATCTCCTTCGCCGGGTGGATTTCGTAATGATTTAATTATTAGAGGTGGAGCTCCCAACGAATCAGTTTACTATTTGGATGGAGTAGAGATTCCCAACATCAATCACTTTAGCACTCAAGGCAGCTCAGGTGGTCCGGTGGGGATTTTAAATGTCTCCTTCATTGATAATGTAAATTTGGCAACATCTGCTTTTGGCAGTCAATATGATAATCCGCTTTCAGGAGTACTTCAGTTTGAACAGCGCCAAGGAAATCAGAGAAAACACAATACTAACTTTCGCCTGAGTGCCAGCGAGGCTGCGCTTACGCATGAAGGTCCTCTTTTTAAGGGTGATAAAGAAGAGAGCAAAACTTCCTATATCGTCTCAGTGCGTCGGTCATACCTACAGTTTTTATTTAAAATGATTGGGTTGCCCATTCGTCCCGATTATTGGGATTATCAATACAAAATCACTCATAAAATAGACAAATACAATACGCTGAATTTAATTGGAGTAGGGTCGATAGATGATTTTGCTGTAGAGGGATCGGGAAGCATTGATGAGAATGAGCAATCGACACTTGATCAGACTCCGTTTATCGAACAACAAACCAATACCATTGGTGCAAGTTGGAAGATGCGTTTTAAAAGTGGAAAAGGTTTTATGCAGTCTACCATCAGTAACAATTTACTGATCAATGATTTTTCGAGATATGGTGATAATATAAATCAAGCAGATCTGTATTTTAGGAATGATTCTCGTGAAATGGAAACCAAGCTGCGATATGGCCTGACCTACTTTGTTAAGGATTGGAAATTTGTTGGTGGTTTTAATATACAACGAAGTGACTACAAAAATGAAACTGTTGATTTGATTGACGGATTTCAGTACGATACGAAAATTGATTTTTTGAAGTACGGGTTGTTCGCTAATGTTACAAAATCGTTTCTGGATCAGAAACTGGACTTTTCTTTTGGTTTTAGAACCGATGGCGATAGTTTTACTCAAGGCAATGATTTATTTGCCACTTTCTCTCCACGATTGGCTTTGTCCTACGAATTCGCCGACGACTGGAAAATCAACGCAAGTGTAGGACGATACTACAAACTACCACCATATACCATACTTGGTTACAAAGAAAATGGAGTGTTTCTAAATAAAGATGTGGATTATACCAGTAGTGATCATTATGTATTGGGTTTCGAGCGAATTCTTGGTCCTTCTTCAAATATTAGTGTAGAAGGGTTTTACAAACGCTATGAAGATTATCCCGTTTCAGTTCGCGATCGGGTTTCATTAGCGAATAACGGAGCCGATTTTAATGTGCTGGGAAACGAAGAGGTAGAATCAGTTGGTAAAGGGAGAAGTTACGGCTTGGAATTTTTGTTTCAGCAGAAGTTGAGCCATCGCTTTTATGGTATCTTTTCCTATACTTTTTTCTACAGCGAATTTACCGGCTTCGATCGAAGGAAGTATTTACCATCGGTGTGGGACAGCCGGCATTTAGTGTCTTTTACAGGAGGATACAAACTCAAAAAAAACTGGGAAGTAAGTGCTCGTTATCGATTTGCAGGCGAAACCCCAATTGTTCCAATAAATATTGAGGAAACTACCGCCCGTTATCCGGATATTGTTTTGGATTACAGTCGGCTGGGGAAAGAAAAGTTGGGTGTATTCAGCCAACTGGATGTACGTATCGATAAAAAGTGGAATTTTAAAAAACTTTCGTTGGAGTTGTTTTTTGAAATACAAAACCTGTTGATGCGTAATTCTCCGGAGGCCCTCAAATACGTTCTTCAAAGAAATGATATGGGAAGTATAATAGAACCTCGTAATCTGGTTCAGGTTGTAAAGGAAGATGGGAAGCCAATTCCCACCATTGGTTTTGTTATTGATTTTTAAAGGAAGCTTAGTTAGTTCTCCTTTTTCGAATTCTTTTTGAGATTAAAGAGGTAAATAATACTTTGGGATATCAGGGAGAAAGGTAGTTCTCCTATGTAAAATATCTCAGTTAGATGACATTTTAAATTGCAGCGAAAACTGCCCAATAGACGATCCTTTTTTTTTGTGTATAAAACGGGTAAACAAGCTCGTTTTTTTTATATAATTATTAGGATATGTGATGTTTGTGTTATGTATATAAAATCAGAACATAAACAGGTATTTGCAAATGGGAAAAGAAGAAGGGGGCTTGGAAAGACTAAAAAATTAATATTAATTTGTTGCTAAAATAACCACACAATGAACCAAACCCCTGATAAAATTATTATTATCGATAATAATGAATCACTAAGCTACAATTCATTATTTAATGAAATGTATGCCGGGCTTTGTTTATTCTCCGAGCGGTTTTTGATGGTTTCGAGCGAAGGAGAGGATTTGGTTCAGGAAGTATTTGTGAAATTGTGGGCTAAATTTGATGATTTTGATTCTTTAAATGCCATTAAAGCATATTTATATCAGGCAACTAGAAATGCTTGCTTGAATTCCATACGTCACGAAAAGGTAAAACGAAAGTATGAAGCCGAGCAGGTTCATCAAGTTGAATCGGAAACCTATTTTTTGAAGCAGGTGGTAGAAGAAGAGACAAGTCGTATTATTGCCAATTCTATTGATGAGCTTCCTCCGCAGTGCAAGAAGATATTACAATTAAGCATGCAGGGTTTAAAAAATCAGGAAATTGCTGAGGACCTGGGGATTTCTGTAAATTCGGTAAAAACACAAAAAAGTATTGCCTACAAAACACTCCGTTCCAAACTTCAAAATATCTTCGATATCGTAATGTATATCATGTGGATGTAAATTTTTGTATCTTTTTCTTGATCATTCTTCACCCTCTTTTTTAAGTTGGGTGTTCTAATTTATACAAGAAGAAGAAATGAAGAACACACAGGAACATATAAAACTAGCTCAACTACTTGCAAAACAACTTGCCGGTGAATTGTCTGATGCTGAAATAAAACAATTGACACTTTTCGAAAAAGAGGAAGATAAAAATGAGATCCTTTCATCGGTAAGAGAAAAAGGAATTGATTTTGACCGCTTGAAGAGGTATCAGACTTTTAATCTTGAAGAAGCCCGTAAAAAGGTAGATTGGAAGATTCAATTCAGGCTTAAAAGCAAGAAAATAAATTTCGCAAAAATACTTCGTTATGCAGCCATACTGGCTTTGCCGTTAGCTCTTGCAGTATACATGTTGTATTTAACTGATGTTACCCAACCTGATGGAGTGGGACAGACAACTATTGAAATTAAACCAGGTGAAACAAAGGCTCAGTTGTATCTTTCAGATGGAAGAATTGTAGATTTAGAGAAGCAGCAGAAGGATTTAATAAGAGAGACTGACGGTTCTGTAATCGAAAAAGACAGTCTGGGTTTAAATTATCAGACCAATACTCTTGATATCGAACCGGAACGTATTGCTGAAAATGTGATAGTAACTCCGGTTGGAGGTGAATATCAGTTAACCCTATCCGATGGAACAAAAGTCTGGATGAATGCAAAGTCTGAAATTCGTTATCCTGTTCGGTTTATCGGAAATACCAGAAAAGTGAAAATTTCAGGGGAGGTGTACTTTAAGGTGGCTAAAGATGCACGAAAACCTTTTATTGTTGATGTAAACGATGTTGAGGTAAAAGTTTTAGGAACACAATTCAATATTATGGCTTATCCTGACGAGAGAAGCATACAAACTACCCTTGTTGAAGGTGCTGTAAGCCTAAAAGCAAAAGAATTATCCGGAAAAACCACATCAGTGGGTTTGAGTCCTGGCCGGCAGGCCGATTACGATCGCTTTTCAAAAAATGTTGAAATCAAAGAAGTAGATGTTGACAGGTTTATTGCCTGGAAAAACGGAAAGTTTGTTTTCGAAAAAGAGAGTTTAAACGATATTATGAGAAGGTTAGAGCGCTGGTATGATATTAAAGTGTTCTTCCAAAGTAATGAGCTGAAAAATATGCGTTTTAGCGCCAGAATTGACAGATACGGCAATATCAATGATATTTTGGAGAAAATGCAGCAAACAACAAATATTAACTTTGATATAAAAAATAATATTATTCAAATTAAAAAGAAGTAAACCCTTAAAACCCGAAATGAAAAAAAAACAGGGAGTGCGGCAACATCCCCTGTCTTAAAATCAAATAAAGTATTCCATTGGAATACAATGTTTAATCTAACCAAAACAAATTTATGAAAAAATTAGTCTTGTACAAAGTTTTTCCTCTCGGGGAAGAGCTTCGGAAATTAATTCGCATTATGAAAATCACCGGTTTTTTAATTTTAATAGCCAGTTTGCAGATTTCTGCAAGTGTATATTCTCAGCAAACTACTTTTACGGTTGAGTTTAAAGATGCGGACATTTATGATATGATGCAGGAAGTTAAAAACAGCAGTGAATTTGATTTTCTTTATTCGGATGATGAAATTGAAGGCGTTAAAATTAACAATGCTGAATTTTACGGATCGCATGTAGAAGAAATTCTAAACGAATGTTTGAAAGGAACGAAAATTACTTACAAGATTGAAGATAAAGTAATTCTTTTGATGCCAGCGCCTCCAAAACCCAATCTTGATGAATCTGCGCAAGAGAAGGAGGTACATGGTACTGTTACCGATGAAAATGGCATTCCTTTACCCGGAGTATCTGTTGTTATCAAAGGAACCACAATTGGTGCAGCAACTGATATTGATGGTAACTATACAATTTCATTTGATAATGAGGATGTTGTTTTTGTATATTCTTTTGTAGGAATGCTTCCACAGGAAATTGCTTACAATGGACAAGCATTACTAAATATTGCACTTAAGGCAGACTCAGAACAAATGGATGAAGTGGTAGTAACAGGTTATCAAACCATTTCCAAAGAGCGGTCAACCGGATCATTTTCGAAAGTAACCAGTAAAAGTCTGGAGACCCGAAGATTGAATAGCTTGGCTGATGTTTTGGAAGGACAGATCGCTGGGTATTCCGATGGAATTATTCGTGGTGTATCCACCATGAATGCCATGGCTTCACCATTGTATGTAATTGATGGTTTTCCGGTTGAGAATACAAGCATTGATAATTATGGAAATGTTACAGAAAATACACCAGACCTTAATATTGAAGATATTGAGAGCATTACCATTTTGAAGGATGCCGCAGCAGCTTCGATTTACGGAGCCAGAGCTGCCAATGGAGTGGTGGTTATTGTAACCAAAAAAGCTCAAAAAGGAAAAGTTCAAGTTGATTTTTCCAGTACAGTTACCTGGAAACCTTACGATTATTATACTGGAAATTTAACCAATTCGGCTGATGTTATTGAGTTGGAAAAAGAATGGGCAGCCTCTAATCCGGAATTAAATAATGGACTGCTTCGTGCTCAGGCAGAGGCTGACAATCGTCGAAACAATTACAAATGGCCAAGTGCAGGGGTAGATGTTCTGTTGGATATGTATTCAGGTGCAATTTCAGAAAGCGATGCCAATGCGAAGTTATCAGAACTTGCTTCAAGAGGATTTCAGTTCTACGATGATGTGGCCAAGTATGCAAAACGTGATCTGTTTTATCAGCAATACAATTTAAGTATTGGAAAAGCGACCGAACTAAATAATTTTAAGTTTTCGGCTACTTACAAAAAGAACAAAGAGGAAGATATTTATTCGAATAGCGATCAGCTTGGTTTAAATATAGCAAACTCTTTACAACTTGCTTCATGGCTAAAAGCTGATGTTGGAGTATATATCAATTACAAGAAGGCTACAGAGCAAACATACAATTTGTTAGACTCTTATAGCGCTGGTTTTACCGGAAGTCCATACGACCGTTTGGTTGATGATAATGGAACCCCTGTAAGCGTTGCTTCTCAGGTTAAAAAGACTGTTCGCGATAATGTTGCAAATTACGGTTTGTACAGTTTAGACTTAACTCCGTTGGATGAATTGAGCAGAAAACTGGGCAAAAGGAAAGAATTCAGCAACAGAACCTATGCAAAATTGAATGTAAAGATTACTCCATGGTTGAACTATGATGCTATGTTTCAGTATGAATATGGAGTAAATCGTTATCAACGTCTAAATGAACTGGATTCTTATTCAACCCGCACAACCATTAATAAATTTGCGAGCAATTCGGATGGAAGTGCAGTCTATAATCTTCCCAAAGGAGATATTTACTACAATCATAACCATTTTTCAAATTCTTACAATTTCAGACAACAATTAAATCTGAACAAAACTTTTCAGGAGAAACATCAAATTACATGGATTGTAGGATCGGAGACAAGGCACAGCAAACTGGAATATAATGATCAAACCCGTTATGGTTATGACTCAGATATGCTGACTTCTCAGTATTTGAACCAACCTTTACTGACAGGCGGCTTTTCCGGTTTGATGAATTCATGGGCTTATTTAAATAATAGTGATCTGGCCAGCCAACAAGAGTTGGTTAACCGGTTTGTTTCTTTTTATTCGAATGCAGCCTACAGTTACAATAATAAATACACCTTATCGGGTAGTATTCGTTGGGATCGTTCCAATCTTTGGGGAACTAACTCCAAGTATCAGAACAAACCACTCTGGTCGGTAGGAGCCAATTGGAACGTAAATAGGGAAGATTTCTTTAATGTGGAGTGGGTGAACATGTTGAAACTAAGAACTTCTTATGGTATTGGGGGTAACATTGCAAAAGATGCTGCGCCTTACTTAACAGCCAGTTATTATACCAGTTCCTTAGTTGGGGGTGTTTATGGTAATATTTCTTCGCCACCGAACCCAGATTTACGATGGGAAAAGACAACAACAATAAATGCCGGGGCTGATTTTTCATTGCTCAACAACCGCCTGTCAGGTTCTGTTGATGTTTATAAAAAGAAGAGTGTGGATTTATTAGCCAATCAACAAGGTACACCAACTGAAGGATTTGGATACAATACCCTTGCATTTAATAATGGATCAATGGAGAATAAGGGGTTTGAACTTGCTGTTCAGGCTGATCTTGTTCGTGGAAAGAATTTTTCCTGGAATGCAGGTTTTCTTTTGGGATACAATAAAAATAAAGTGACCAAAATTAATGTGGAAGCACCTTTTTATGTCTTGCAATTTGATTATCCGCAGGAATTTCCCAGAGTGAATAATGCATTTAATGGAATTTATTCCTATAAGTGGGCTGGATTGAATGATCAGGGAGAACCTCAGATTTACGATGTTGATGGGAATAAAACTGCTGAGGATTACACCAACATGGACAACATTCATTTCAGTGGCACCACAGTTCCTAAGTATAGTGGCTCCATCATGAATGGTTTTTCTTATAAGAATTTTGATTTATCAGTTTTGGTGCTATATGCAGGAGGTCATAAAGTTCGTAATACAAACATTCCTAAAATTAATATGGCCGATCCATATGGTTCTGCGATGATAAGTGTAACCAGTAAAGACATTCGAAACAGATGGAAACAAGCAGGAGATGAAAACAAAACGGATGTTCCACGATTACTGTTCTATGGCAATTCTCCAGATTACAGCTATTATCGTGAATCCGTATACAATTACTCAGATATTCATGTGCTGGATGCCTCTTATGTGAAGATAAACAACATCTCATTGGCTTATCACCTGCCTTCAGAATGGTGCAATAAACTAAAATTGGGTAGTGCAAGAGTACAATTTAATGTAGAAAATCTAAAGACTTTTGCTTTTGATAAAAAAGCCGAATATATGTTGGGTGCTAAGGAAAAACCCACATTTGTTGGAGGAGTGTATTTGAGTTTTTAACATTTAAAACAAGAGAATTATGAAATTTAAAATATCATATATTGCAATTATTAGTCTTTTGGCAGCCATGTTGTTCTCGTCTTGCGACAATTACTTGGATGTGTTGCCCAAAGGAGAGAAAATACCAACAAGTTTATCAGATTATGAGGCGTTTGTCCGTAATGAATACAATCATTTAAATGATGCGGAACAAGCCATTAATCTGTTGAATGACGTATACAAGCGGCCAAGTGATTTGAGTTACGTTTCCTTAAGCTCTATCAATTACAATTGGATGGGAAATGAGGATCGTATTATTCAGAACAATTCGGATGAAGCAACTTACTATTATTCCTATGCAGCCATTTCGTATTGGAATTTAATTATCAATAATGTTCCTGATGCAACCGATGCAAGTGATGCCGAAAAACTGGAATTGATTGCTCAGGCCAAGGTATTAAGAGCGATGAACTATTTTCATCTGACTAATTATTATGCAGAGCAATACGATGAAGCAACGGCTGCAACTAAATTATCTGTTCCCTTAATTACAAGTGCCGATATGGGAGCACCTTCGGAGCAGATTAGCATTGCAAAAATGTACGAATTCATTCTTACCGATTTAACAGATGCAATTCCCAATCTACCTATTGAGAGTGCTACTTTGCTGCATCCGGATTTAGGTTGTGGGTATGCAATGCTGGCAAGGGTTTATTTACAGATGGAAGACTATGACAGTGCTCTGAAGTATGCACAGAATGCTTTGGATCAAAACAATAAATTGTTCAATTGGAAGGAATACTACACTGAAAACAAAGAACAAATAGAAAAAGAAGACGATTGGTCAACAAGTTATCCTTCCAAAACCATGACCAGTCCTGAGAATTACATTTTCAGATATGGTTCCAGTACCTATAAAAATTCTGGACAATCGGGAACAAAAGCAGCACTTACATTGTCGAGAGCGGCACAATTTGAAGATGGTGATGCCCGTTTTGCCTCTAAATGGAAGAAAAAGTATCAGGCTCCGGATAGCATTTATTATGGCATACGGTCGGATAAATTTAATGCCGGTGGAATTACAACGCCGGAAATGTATTACATCAAAGCAGAGTGTTTGGCCCGTAAAGGCGGACAAGCCAATTTGGATGAAGCCATGCTAAGCTTAAATACAGTTCGTAAAACCAGAATTTTCGACAATAAATATGCTGATTTAACAGCTTCCTCAACGGCAGAGGCAATAGCTTACATCCGCAAAGATAAAGCAAATGAATACGTGCAGACAGCCATCCCATTTTGGGACATGAAACGTTTTAATAAGGATGTAAATTATGCACAAACTTTAACTAAAGTTTTCGACAATCAAAGTTTGGAATTGTCACCTGATTCGCACATGTGGGTAATGCCGTTCCCAATGGGAGCTACCAGTAATCCGGGCAATGGAACATTGGTGCAAAACACTCCCCGTTAAATAAACAGTATTTTTCCCGGAGAGCTGTTTAAGCACTCCGGGAATTTTAAAGTATTGAGGTTAGGGAATTTGAAAGATACTTAATGTTGTGTCAGTACGACTGTTTTTACCTTAGCTCTGGCGAATAGGAACAACAAACAGATAGATCAAACAAAGTTAAATGCTCAGCAAGAAAAAATTAATCAGCCACATTCAAAATTTGCTGGTTGGTAAATCAGCTATAATTTTATATTAAAATTGAAACAATGAATAAAAGTATTTCAGGATTAGTAGTATTCATTTTCATAGTAATGATTACTGCCTGTTCACAAAAAAACGCAGATTACACATTTAGTGGCGAAATAAGCGGACTGAAAGAGGGAACAAAATTAGAATTGGTGCCTGCTGCAACGCATAATGAAGAAGAGCCTGTTGCCAGTGCAATTGTAAGTAATGGAAAATTTGAATTTTCAGGTAAATTGGAAGAACCACGTTTATATTATCTTCAAGTAGCTGATCAGCTTGGGGTTCTTAAAATAATGCTTGAAAATTCAGAAATCAGCTTAAAAGCAAAGGCTGTTTTTCAGGAAAGTAATAATAGAACTTTTGTTGATTTTTCTGATGTTCAGGTAAGTGGTTCAAATGCAAATGATCTTTATATGGAGAAATTGGCATTTAAAAGTAAATTCGGTGCACTACACGAAAAATATTACAAAGATCATGATGCGATATTAGTCGCCGTAAGAAATGCTAAAAGTAAAGCTATTGCAGATTCGTTAAGAAATACAGATGATTACAAAGCTTTTGCTCAAGCAGAAAAAGACTTTTTTACTAGTCTAGAGAAAACTAGTAATGAGGCTATTTTGGCAAACAAAGATTCATGGTGGGGACCTTTGGTAATGCTGGAGTCGATGAGTTATTTTACCGATGAACAAATTCCTTTGTATGAACAATTTTCGGAGACGGCTAAAAATTCTTACTATGGGCAGTTGGTGAAAAAGGAACTTTATCCGGAAAGAGTTGTAGGTAAACAAGCTCCGGAGTTTACCTTGGCCGACCGGGAAGGAAAAACTTTTAACTCCTTAGAATTAATGGAAGGCAAAAAATACATTCTGATTGATTTTTGGGCATCGTGGTGCGGTCCTTGCCGAAGAGAAATACCAAATTTAAAACACATGTATGAATTGTATGCTTCGAAAGGTTTGCAAATTATCAGTATTTCCAAAGACGAAGATAGAGCCGCCTGGCTAAAAGCTTTAGACAAAGAAAAAATGGCTTGGCCTAATTTGCTGAATAAAAATGACATAGACGATCTTTATTTTGTGAAAATGATTCCAGCTATTTTCCTTGTAGATGCATCAACCGGCAAAGTGATGGATGATAAATTGAGAGGAGAAGGATTGGATCAGAAATTGAAAGAGCTTTTTCAGTAAGCAGACTTATTTTATGTGATTACAAATACGTAGGCAATACGTTTAAAACATCTCCATTTTGGAGGTGTTTTTTTTATGAATAAAGTAAAAGGATTTTAGCCAATTGAATGTTTTCAATAAGCAATCTAAGTAAAAAAACATGAGAGATGATGAAAAGAGTGATGGCCAATATCATTACAGGTATTTATTGAAACAATATCCGGAATAAACAAGGGGGGTGTTTCTTTATGTTTTTATGATTCTTGTTGCGCAACAGAAAGGGCAGACTTGTTTTTTGTAAATCATCTTTCATTTTTGGAAATTCCATTTCTATTTTTGGCTCCTGATGGAAAACGAATTACTATTAAAACAACTGGCGGAAGGAAACAAAAAGGTCTTTAAAAGTATCTTTGAAGACTACTATCGTCCGTTGTGTGGATTTTTTTATTGGTTGAACATATTGTTTGGGATCCTGTATTAAAGCCAGGAAAGATTTTTTTGTAAAAATGCTTTTTTTTTGATGTTTTTTTATAAATCAAAAAGCAAAATAATATATGGTTAAGTTTTAAAAAAGCCTAAACAGGGCGAAGTTCAAAAAAACACCCCTTTTGTTTTGTATTGCTGCTATTTAATAAACAGGTTGTTGCATGTGCTTTAAGCGAAAGGCTAAAAAATGACGTTTTGCTATGTTTAATTTGTTTTGTTAATTATCGTGTGTGTGCTGTTTGGTTTGAAACGCCTGTTTTTATTGTCTGTTCATTGCAGATTTTGTTTTTGTGAAAAATATGGCGTGTAAGTGTTTTTCCGAACAAATTGTATCATGCAGCAATTTGCAAAAGACATTTTACAATTTGCAAATGACCCGTTTGCATTTGCAAAAGACGTTTTTGAAGTTAGTTTTGGCATTTTGGGCGCTCCAAATGGGCCAAATTGTGCCCGTTTTCGTCTCAGAAAAATCCCAATATGCATTTTGAAACTCCCAACATGCATTTTGGAAATTGCAAAATGCCATTTGAAAGTTTCCTGAGAGCCAGATTAAAATGCAATGGATCGTTTCTGATCGGCAAAATGCATTCTCTTCTGCGGAGGTTCTGAACGAAACCAATCAATCAATTTCAAAAAATTAGTTCGTTGTTTTCTTTCCTAGAAATATCAGAACACAAAATAGTGTAAACATATTTTTTATGATTTCCTGTTACAATTAAAAAAAGATAAGTACATTCGGTTTCTAGTAACTATAAGTAATTACAAACCAGTGCTGCTGTTTCGAGGAGTAAGAACAATACTCTTGTTGGAAACTAATTTAGGATGCATTTGAGGCCTTAACAACCAAGCAGACGATTGAAAAATGAAGTTCAACAAAAACGAAACAAACTTAGGTCTTACTCCCTATGTTTCAGAAAATGTTGATAACAAATAACCCCGATGAGTTGGGGCCAGCAAACCAATTATTGTTTTGCAATTTTATTTAAAGAACATAGGATGTGTACATTTACTGGCCTGTACAGGTAGCTATATACACTTACACCTCTCTATGAGATGGATAAGTGTATGTTTTAAGATTGATAAAAGAAATATAAGTGTACATACACATTCACAAGCGTTGTGTGCAAGGTTAAGAGCGTAAACTGCAAATAATGATAGTTAAAGACAATAGAATTGAAAAAAGCCCACATGGGAATACAGTAATATGGAGATATTTAAGTCTCGATAAATTCTTAGATCTTTTGATTTCAAAAGAACTGTTTTTTACTAATGCTGCTCGCATGAGCGATAAATACGAAGGACTTGTTCCTAAAAGAAATCAAGAATATCTAATTAGACAATTGAAAAAGGAAGGTTTTTCTAAAAAAGACGCTGATATTGAAAGTCAAAGTAGATTTTATATGACCAATTCTTTAAAAGAGCTTACTCTAATTAACTGTTGGACTATAGACCAACACGAATCTTATGCTCTTTGGAAAATCTATTTAGGAGGTGCTAAATCTGGAGTTGCAATTAAGACAACCGTTGCGAAATTAAAAAGAGCTATTCAAAAGGGAGTTGACCCTTACGATGAAGATATTTTTATATCAAAGGTTAATTATACTGATTTCATAAAAGAAGGACCTGAAAATAGGTTTAATGTTATAACAACTAAAAATAAGTTTTACGAATATGAGAAGGAATTAAGATTATTTATTTTTCATTATCCTTTATCTGAGGGTGGTGAAGTTCCTCCTTACAAAGTTTCAATAGGACGTAGGTTTAAAGTTGATATAAATGAATTGATTGATGAGCTTTATTTAAGTCCATTCACAGGACGTTGGTTTGATAATTCAATGATAGAATTGATAAAGCAATTGAATCCTAAAATAAGTGAACGGATTAAAAATTCAGAAATATTAGATGAATAAAACCCAGCACACAACAAAAGCTAAATTTCATGGGCGGTTGGAATTGCTCGAGAGTTAGTTCAATTAAGAAACACCAGCAAGCCACTTTAACTGGTTTGCGTAAAAATATAAACAAATTTATGCGGCTTGCTTTCGTGCGATTTGAAAGGTCGGTTCTTTTAAATCGCCCACGAAACTTAGCAAGCCCGTCAGACTGTCTAAAAACCTTGATAAGTTGTTGATAAGTTATAATTGCTGTATTTGGCAGGTTTTCAACACTTTGTTATCTTATGGTATGAGATTTATACAAGGACAAGACAGAACACAAACTCATCTTTTTCCCATCTCACTGGATCAGTCAATTGCTAAAGACAATGAAGTTCGCTTGATCGACCTGTTTGTTGACAGCCTTGATTTGAATGACTTTGGTTTTAAAGTTGATTTTGATGAAAACGGACGACCGGCTTACCGTCCATCGGATTTACTCAAACTCTACATTTATGGGTATCTGAACAGAACCCGCTCCTCCCGGGGTTTAGAGAAAGAGTGTGCGAGAAACATAGAAGTTATGTGGTTGCTCAGGTGCTTAAGCCCTGACCACAATACCATCTCCAACTTTAGACGGGACAATCCCAAAGCAATAAAAAAAGTATTCCGGCAAACCGTTCAACTGGCCAAACACTTTAATTTGATTGGAGGAAAATTGCTGGCCGGTGACAGCACCAAACTCAGGGCACAAAACAGCAAGAAAAACAACTTCAATCAAAAAAAGATTGACTGTCATTTAGCTTATATTGAGAACAAGCTTTCGGAGTATGAAAAGGCATTGGCAGAAAGTGACGGCGATAAAAAAAAGATCATCGAAGAAGAAATCAGCAAACAAACTGATCGGAAAAAGGAGTATCAAAATATAGAGAGTCAAATCAAGCAAACAGGTCAGCCTCAAATCTCTACTTCCGATCCTGACAGCCGTCAGATGATTACCCGTAATAACATTACCGAAGTCGCTTATAACATACAAACCACGGTTGATGCAGAAAACAACATCCCCATCGATTACAAAGTAACAAATGCCAACGACAGCAAAGCCATGGGTAATATGCTGCAGCGTGCAAAAACGATTTTACGAAGCAACCAATTCACGGCTCTTTACGATAAAGGTTACCATACCGGTTCAGAATTCGCTGTCGCGGATCGATTGGGTATTGAAACCATAGTAGCCATACCCAGAGTGGCAGCACAAGCACCGAATCCAGAATATAATGTAGACAATTTCGGATACAACAAGCAGGAGGATTATTATACCTGTCCGCAAAACCAACAACTAAGAACTAACGGAAGATGGCACCAGGCCAGAACCTACCAGTTTAAACGCTATACGACCAAAGCCTGTGCAAACTGCAGTGTAAAAGACCAATGCAGCAAGGCAGTCTGTGGAAAGGCAATACAACGCAGCGAATACCAGGATCTCATTGAGGTAAACAAACAACGCGCAGATCAGAATCAAACTTATTACAAACGACGGCAGGCAATAGTCGAACATCCTTACGGAACCATAAAACGACAATGGGGCTTCGATCACATTATGACAAAAAAAGGCATCGCAAGGGCAAGTGCCGATGTGGGCTTACAAATGACCGCCTACAACCTGCGCCGCTTAATCAATATTATTGGCCTGAAAACCCTTATGGAATGGGCAATACAGCAATTATCTTATTTTCTTGAATTAATACTGCTGTTAAAGTTAAGTGTCGCCCAAATAAGAAGCTCAATTCTATTTCCAAATAAAAGCATTTTCAATTTTTATGTATCCCTAAAACCGCTATATTTAACACTTAATTGAGCAGTTTGATGAGTTTTTAGACAGACTGCCGTTGTGTGCCATTTAAAAAGAGCTTTGTAGCATGATAGAAGTTAAACCAAGAAATGAATATAGTAATTCGACTCCAGCAAATTCTGAGTATCAGATTTTGGGTCATCCGTCGGGAAATTTAAGTAAATCAATTGAATTAGCTCTTTTTAATGAGCATAGGTTTGCGTTCTATTATTGGTTAAAATGGAATCTTAAGAAAGATTTAAAAATAGTACCAGATTTAATAACTTTTGACTGGCATCAGGATTTAGCATACCCATGTGAAACAATAAAAAGTGAGCTTGAGAATCTTGATTTAAATAACAAATTTGAAATTTCTTTCTTTTCTTGGGCTAGGCTCAATTCATTAAATGACGACCATATTTTAGCTGCAACGTACTTGAATCAACTAAATGATATTTGGGTAGTTTGCAAACAAAATCATTTTTCGGACTGGGATGATGAGGAAATTATTGATTTCCAGGGGAATAAACATGCAATTAGAAAATTTCCAAATAAAGACAGGCTATTTGAGCAATTAGTTAACGGCAAAATTTCAAATGTATACTTAGACATAGACCTTGATTATTTTACGATTGAGAATTCGACATCGAATGACAAGCAAAAATTCACTTATATGAGAAAAATGGAAATTGAAGATATATTCTCAATTGACAGTGATTTTATGAAGTGGCTTTTTCAAAGAATTGACGGATTTACCATAGCTTTAGAACCAGAACACACAGGAGGTATTTCAAAATCTTTAAAATACTTATCTCTATTGAATAAAATTCTATTTGAAGGAGAAATCCTTCATCGGGATTGTAATTGGAAACATTTAAAACACAATAAATAGCAGATGGAATATAACGTTATTGATTTAAAACAATATGACATTGTTAGATATCTAAAATGCATTTATTTAGTCAAAGATTTCGCTAAAGATGAAAATGGGAAATATATCTTAAACTATCACTTTAGAACTATTTATAATAGTAATGCAGAACTATATTCTGAGAATACCTATGAACTTTACGGGTTTCACGCAGAGAAGATTAGAAAAGCAACTAAAGATGAAATTAGGTATTTTATTTCAAGAATAAAAAAAGAAAAACCAGACTTTGATTTAAATTATGTTGAAGATGTTTCTCTAGATAAGCCAGATAAAAATATAAATGAAAAGGAATGTATAGATTTCCTTAAAAGTAAGGGATATTTAGTTTACAAACAGATTTAAAAAAATAAAAACGGCACACAACATTTTGTATAAGTAATGGCAGGTGAAGTGCTAAATATCAAGGTTTTTAGCCCGCTCAAACTGCGTAGCGGTTTGATAGGAAATTACCACGCAATCTGCCACTACTCATACAATTTGCCGTTAGCGTTAAGCTGGAAAACTAGATTCAATGAATTTGAAGGATAATATCAGGTTATGAATAATTCACATTTGCACAAAAATATTTTGGTTATCGGTATATTCTTACTTACGATTTGTTCCTCTTGTCAGTATAACGAAAGACAAAAACAGATTAAGATTTTGTTAGCTGACACTTTAAATATAAGTCTGCAAGTTCAAGAAATAGAAATAGATTCTTTGAATTCAGGAATAACAAGGAATCTGAGAGAAATAAAAGAGATGCAGGATTCAATTTCGGTATACTTTAATGAAAACTTTGATGGCGTTCCTGTAACACTAATTCACAATAATATTAACTTATATCAAGACACGCTCCATACTGATCATTCATTAGGATTTTCATCAGCAGTAAAATTTAAGCGTGGTTTGATAGATAACAGTTTTGATTTAAGGATTAATAATAAGAGATATAAATTTAAAGAATCGAACGCCTATAATTTCATACACATATTTAACACTCGGAACGGTTTTGAAATAATTTATACGAATAAAGGATACATATATGAATAAAAAGCCAAACGCTAACAAAAGCTAAATTTCATGGGCGGTGATGCTCGAATTGAAAACTTTGTTCTATTAAGAAACACCAGCAAGCCACCTAGATTTGGTTTGCTTAAAAATATAAACAAATATATGCGGCTTGCTTCCGTGCGATTTGAAAGGATGGTTCTTTAAATTGCCCACGCAACTTAGCAAGCCCGTTAGCTTTCATTTTCAAATGAGTGCGTAAGTCTTAATACATTAAATAAAAAACAAGTCTTATTAATAGGAAAAACATGGGCTTACTTGATAAACGAAACGTTTGGATTTTGACTTACTTCTTTATTGACAACGAAGAATGCAATAGACAGATTTTCGAGGAAAAAATTATTAATAAAAAGAGCCTTATTCGTTCCATTCAGAATTGCAGAGATTGGGAATTAGTTGATGTTTTATTAAACGAACAGAAAATTAAAAATGTCTTTTTGTATAAAGGAAGATATTTGTGTTGTCTTGACAGATTTGTATGTGAAGGTTATGTTGCTCGTGATAGAATGTACGATTATACAATTTACGATCAAGAATACTTTTTAAATAAGTTTCAAATAAAAGAAGTAGACATTGTTGAGATTCAGGTAGTAAAAGATAAGAGTAAGAATTTACTCGGTAGAATTTTCAATCGATCTTTATTTGCAATGGATTTGAAAACAGAAATTATTGAGTAGAAAACGAAAAGCTAACAAAAGTAACCGTTGCACAACCAACTAATATTTCAAAACAGATATAATTAAAGCTCTAAAAACATGTGAATTCACATGTTTTTAGAGCTTCCTTTTTTAGGTTAAAAATCCAGAAACTCTAAATTATTGAAGGCTTAAAAAGGATTTTTCATTTTTATGTATCCTTAAAACCGCTATATTTAAAATTGAATTGAGCAGTTTTATTGGTTTTTTAGTCAAACTGACGTTATAGCCAATGCTGAGAGGTTGCAATAATTCGACATTAAGAGTCAAAAATGGATTTGACCAAACAATATGATGCAGCTAATTTGACTGGAAACATAAAAACAAACAACTACCTGCACTTGCTCTATTGATAGGTTTTTACAATTAGATGATATACTATGCGAATCAGGGGATAACTAATTAATATTTATTTGGATATTTTAAATAAATTTTACATTCTGTTAAAAAAATTAAAGCTCTCCTATTTTCGTTATTTTTATTACGTATTGAGCTTCAGTGGTATAGGAGGCAACTAAAAAATCGAAATATGATTAATTTCAATTCATTGCGAAACCTACACTTTCTTTTCAAAAAGAAAAGAGACAAGCCCTGTTTGGATTCCGAAGTAAAATATCGTGAAATAGTAGAACATTTGCTTGTTGGAGTATATATCATTCAGAATGATTGTTTTAGATACGGTAATAAAAAATTCTGTGAGATTTTCGGATACTCATACGAGGATATTGTGGAAAAAATAAGCCCTGCATCTCTTGCTTTCGGAAGTGATAAAAATATTGTGAAAGAAAATATTAGAAAACTAATTTCCAAAGAATCAAAATCGATGGAGTATGAGTTTCGTGGAGTAAAGAAAGACGGAAGTATAGTATGGATAAAAGCTCTTGGAAATTTAATATCCTATAAAGGAAAACCTGCCATTAGCGGAACACTTATTGATTTTACGGATCGCAAATTGGTTGAAGAAGCGTTGTATATTGGAGAGGAACGCTTCCGTGTAACTCTGGAAGCTACAGAGATTGGAAATTGGGATTGGGATGTGAAAAATGATATTTGGTATGCCTCGCCCATATATTATACGATGCTTGGATATGAGCCGGTAGCCGAACCATCGGACCGAAGGGTTTGGCTTGCCAGAATTCATCCCGAGGACAGGGAATATGTTCGGGCTAAAATAAAGGATATATTAGCTTATAAAGAAGATCGTTATATTTATGAAGCCCGGATATTACACGCTGATGGAAGTTACCGATGGTATCAGGTTATAGGCCATATTATTGAAAAAGACAACCAAGGTAGAATTAAACGTATGGTTGGCATAAGAAAGGATATTACTGACTTTAAACAGGCTGAAGAAGAACTCAAAATAAGTAAGAATCGTTTACGGGCACTAATTGATACGCTCCCCGACCTTATTTGGGTCAAAAACCGGCACGGCGTCTATTTGCAATGCAATCAACGATTTGAACAGCTATATGGAGCTGCAGAAAAAGAAATTGTAGGAAAAACTGATTATGACTTCGTGGGCAAAGAACTGGCCGACTTTTTCAGGCAAAAGGATAACGAAGCCGCTGTTTCAAATAAACCAAGCATAAATGAGGAAGAATTGACTTTTGCCGATGGACATAAGGAAATAATAGAAACAATAAAAACCCCGATATACGAGAGCGATGGAACATTTATGGGCGTATTAGGAATTGGCAGAGATATTACCCAGCGCAAAAAATCAGAACAGGAATTAATCAAAAACGAAGCTTTAATTAGTACTGCTGTTGAAAATCTGCCTATTGTATTTTATTTGATAGACAAAGATGGCATCTTCAATCTTTCCATTGGGGCAGGTCTGAAAGGTATTGGCTTGTTGCCCAATCAGGTAGTCGGGCAATCTGTTTTTGATTTATACAAAGATTTTCCCAAAACATTAGAAGCAATAAATAAAGCGCTTTCAGGTGAATCTGCTCTTTTTGAATCAAATGTTAACGGAGTACACTATTTGAGCATAGTTAATCCTATGTCAATGTCTGATAATCGGGCTGGTATTGTCGGGGTTGGGTTAGATATTACTGACCGAAAGGAAGCAGAGTTTGAATTACTAAAAGCCAAAGAAAAAGCCGAAGAAAGCGACCGGTTAAAATCAGCCTTCCTGGCCAATATGAGTCATGAAATCCGTACTCCCATGAACGGTATTCTAGGCTTTGCCGGCCTGCTTAAAGAGCCGGAATTATCTGGTGAGCAACAAAAGGAGTACATTCGAATTATCGAAGAAAGTGGTGAGCGCATGCTCAACATTATAAACGACATTATTAACATTTCCAAAATAGAATCGGGAATAATTGACATTCACCTTTCCGAAACAAACATAAACAATCAGTTGCAATTTGTTTACGATTCTTTAAAACTCGATGCCTATCATAAAAAACTCAAACTCTCCTTTGTTTGTGAATTGCCTGAATATAAATCTATTACAATAACCGATAGTGAAAAGTTCTATGGAATACTTTCAAATCTGGTTAAAAATGCCTTAAAATATACCGACAAGGGAACGGTAGAGTTTGGATATGCAGTAAAAGGAGAAAAAATGGAATTCTATGTAAAAGATACAGGGATAGGAATTCCAAAAGAAAAGGTTGAAGTCATTTTTGAACGTTTTATTCAAGCTGATATTGCCGATAAAATGGCACGGCAAGGAGCAGGATTGGGATTAGCTATTTCAAAGGCTTACGTAGAAATGTTGGGTGGTAAAATCTGGGTAGATAGTGAAGAATCCAAGGGCTCAACTTTCTTTTTTACACTTCCCTACTACGTTTCTTCAACCATTTAAGAGTAATGGTCGTTCTCAAAATTTGACTCCCGCTGCCGCACATTTTTATCGGGTGATTTGCTCATGATAAGTAAACCGAAAGAATTGAGTGAAATTTTGAATAACTTTGTAAATGAAATAAATCAGCAACTTGAAAACAGACAAGATACTACACATAAAAACAAGGATTGAATGGAGAAACTGGCTTCAGCAAAATTTCAACATTGAGAATGAAGTTTGGTTGGTCTACGCTAAAAAGTCAACCGGTGAACAACGCATACAATACAATGATGCGGTTGAAGAAGCTCTCTGTTTTGGTTGGATTGACAGCACAAATAAAACCCTTGACAAAGACCACACAATTCAGCGGTTTACTCCCAGACAATCTAAGAGCAGTTATTCACAGCCCAATAAAGAACGGCTGAAATGGTTGGCTGAAAAAAATCTGATTCATCATTCCTTTCTTAAAACGGTTCGGGAAATTATTTCAAAAGAGTATGTTTTTCCTTTGGATATTTTAGATGAAATAAAAAAAGACAAAACAGCTTGGAAAAACTTTAAAGATTTTTCGGACTGTTACAAACGAATACGAATTGCATACATTGATAGTGCCAGAAAGCGGCCCGAAGAATTTACCAAACGACTGACAAACTTTATTCAAAAAACACAGGACAACAAACTTATTTCAGGCTTTGGAGGTATTGACAAATACTATTAACCCACACAATGACAAGTAATACTCGACAGAGCTCAAACTGCATAGCGGTTTGATAGGAAAGCTTGCCTGCAAATATGCTGCTACTTATACAATTTAACGTTTACAAAATAGAAGACATCAAATAATTATGAAAATTGATAACCTACTTAAGCAAGTCGAATTCATTAAAGAAATTGATAAGATCAAATACATCCAACGAAAAACAAAACTATTCAATAGCGACAGACATGAAAATGACGCTGAGCATAGTTGGCACCTGGCTATGATGGCTATTGTTTTGTCGGAGCATGCAAATGAGCAAATAGATGTATTGAAAGTATTAAAAATGGTTTTGATCCATGATATTGTTGAAATAGATGCTGGAGATATCTTTATTTATGATTCTGTTAAGAATCACTCTAACACAAAAGAAGAACTGAAAGCGGCGAAAAGAATCTTTGGGATGCTGCCCACTGAACAAGCTCAAGAGTTTATCGCGATTTGGGAGGAATTTGAAGAAGGCGAAACCAATGAAGCCAAATTTGCCAAGGCAATGGACAGATTTGAGCCACTATTACAAAACACCTCTAACAATGGTGGGACGTGGTCTGAATTTAATGTTAAATATGAAAGTGTTTACGACAAAAAGAAGCTTATAAAAAAAGGCTCTAAGTCAATTTGGGGATTTGCTGAGGAACTCATAAACGAAAGCGTAAAAAATGGAATTCTGAAAAAATAGCGTTATATAAATCAGCTGTTATCAAAAGTAACCGCTGCACAACCAATTTCGATTTCTAAAAAATAAGATGTGAGCTTTAAAAACATGCTGATTATCGGGTTTTTAAAGCTTCCTTTTGTAAGTTTTGCTGAAGTTGAATGCTTGGATGTGTTTCTCAAGTGTGATTGAGGTGATGCAGTAAGCAGATGCTAAAATCGTGGGGCAGTGGGGGGCATTGTCCAATTTTATTTTATCCTTTATTTAGAATTATTCTCAGAATCTGAAATCAGTCTTCTAAATAATGTTTTGTTAATTTTAAAAAACAAAAGGATAAAATACTTTTACGTTGTATTTAAGTGGAATAAACAACACAGCAGTAACATGATTGCATATTTGGAAAAAGGAAAATCCAGCCTGCAAAAGCAGGAGTGTGTGGCTGTAAAACATCCCTTCGCAGCCACACACATTATTTTTTGCCAATACACCCCTGATTAACGATGTAGCATTTTGATATTTAGTCCTTTTTGTTTTGACCATCCTTCTTTGTCGGTAAGACTTATAAAAAAATGATAATCACCTTCATCAAATAGCCCGTTTTCATCACCGGATGGAATTGAAATGGACAAGTTGGTTTGATATTCTGTCTGACCGGTGGGAATATCATACTCTTCAATATATAAAAATGGAGTAACCGGGGTTTTGATTGGGTCAGGATTGCATTCCGCAACTTCGGTGCTATGCGAATGGTGATCGAAGTTGTTGTGTATGTCAATGCTGAAAGAACCCAATTCAACATTATCGGAAAACAAAGCTTTCAGATCAAAGGATTCTCCAAAATAAAGGGTATCACAACTTAAGGGAAATGCATCCTGAGCTGTCAAATTAATTATTGGTTTTTCTTTATCTATTTCTTCATCTTTCCCACAAGAGTTAAAAATAATGAGCAGAAAAAGAGGGATAAATATAGCTGTTAAATTTTTCATGCCAGATTTATATTAGAGAGGGTGTCCAAAAAGGAATTATTTGTATTGAATTGTCATATTGGGCAAAGTCGAAACATCCGTTTTTCAAAGTGAAAGATTCTTCGGCCAGCTCAGAATGACAATAGAATGATACTTTTTTGGACACCCTCTAATGATTCTAAAGATTTATTACTATTGGATAATGATTTGAGAATGCCCAGTTTCCCATTGCATCTTTGCTTTTTACAAGGATATAGTAGTTGCCGGATTTCCATGCATTATCTCCCTGAATGGCAACAGGAGTCATATTGTTGTCGTTTGCAGCGCCCACTTCGATAGTGGCTGAGAAATCAGTTTCATCTGGATCTTCAAAATCATGGGTGTGAAGCATTACAATTACCTTAGTATTGGCAGCACCTGAAACATCAGCATCAGCAATCTTATCTGTTTCATAAACCAAAGCTACTACCAAACCAGCCAACGAAATATTATCGGTAATTGAACCTGAAATGGAAATTGTTTCACCATTAGCAAAGTTTTTTCCATTTTCCGGTGATGATGAAATAGTTATTACCGGAGCTTTATCATCAACCATTGCCTCAATTGATACTTCTTCTTCTACCGTTGTCGAGTTGCCATCCATGTCGGTTACAGTAATGTGGCAATGGTATGTACCGGCAAACGTTGTGGCAGGAATATCAACATGCTTATGAAAAGTAGTGTTTTTGAGCCCGGCAAACTCATCATATCCAACTACAATTTCGTCGGTGCTACCTTCCTCCTGGTGAATTTCGACAGTTATTTTGTCTATTTTCCCTTCAGCAACAATTTCTGCTTCGATGTGCAAATCAGCACCTATGTAACCGATATGACTGTCACCTATTCCCAATTCTAAATTACTGACAACAGGTTTTTGAACAGTTTCATCATCATTATTATCACAGGAACTAAAAAAGACAATCCCCATTACTGCTAAAATAAAAGCTATTGATTTAATCTTTGTATTCATAATTTTAAATTGTTTAATATATTTACTTACTCTTTATTTTTCCTGAAAAAGGAATGGAAATATTCGCAATAAAATTTCTTCCTGGTTCAGGTACATTTATCAGCCGATAATAGCTGGTGTGATTAAAATACTTAGTGTTTAAGAGGTTTTTAATCTGCAATGAAATAGTTATTCTTTGCTTTTTCACTGCAATATCTCCCCCCAATCCAAGATTGATTACCTCATACCCATCGGTGGTTTTTTCCGGTGGTACAATATTATTTTGAGCTGCTGTAATCCTGTAATCAAAGGATATATAGGCTTGTTGAACAAACTTTATCTTATCCCTGTGATATCTGATATTGAAAATACCGGAAGGAGGTGGTGAAAAAGGCAGGGTAAATCCTTTCTTCTCACCTGAAAGCTGCTCTGAATAAACATATTCACCGATAATGCCGAATTGCAGGGATTTCAACAATTCGTAGTGTGCATGTATTTCTGCTCCGTATCTAAAAACCTTAGCCTGAGTGTAAAAATAAACCTGGTTTCCATTTCCGTAAAGTCTGTCGTGTTCCGAACTAGGGTTCAAATAAATGTAATTGGAAAAATAATTCAGAAATGGTGTTATCCCAATCGCAAATTTCTCTGAACTGTATTCTATGCCTGCATCAAGTTGATATGATATTTCAGGAGATAAATCAGCCTTACCCACCTCGTAACTAAAATGATGGTAATTGACACCATTTGTGGCCAATTCTTTAGCAATTGGCATACGGAAACTTTTACCAATATTGGCTTTATATGACCACTTCCCGGGATTGTAATTATACCCAACAGACCATGTTAGGTTTGAAAAACTACGGTGAATATTTCCTGCTCTTTGCAAATACGGCATGCTTGTACTACCATTTTCAACAACCGGGGATGGAAACCAATCAAAATATTCGTCGGTAATTATATGACCATAGTCATAGCGAATACCCAATTGAACCATACTTTTGTCTGAAATTGAATGTTTTGCAAAAACAAAACCTCCTATTCGCATCAGCTGGTAAGCCGGAATTATAAAACCACGGCCATCAATACAGTTGTCCTGATGTTCACTGTTTATTCCAAAATTAAATTGCGTTTTATCACTCCATTGATGGGACAACTTTAGATTCACCGAATACACATATTTTTCAAATTGTCGTTCAAGGTCGGGATTAAAATTTAATGTGTCAGGAAAAATTGGTGGCATATAACCATGATTAACGTATTGACTCCATTCCTTCCTGAAATTACGCTGAAAACCCAAATCCAGATCAAATTTCAATTGTTTCCACTGGAAATTACTTGAATTCGTGACCTTTAAATGGTTTACTGTCTGATATGGGTAATGAATATCCCTGTCTGACTTATCATGTAATTCGGCATCTACATTGCGGGGTTCCAAACCATGTGCGTTGGCAAAAAATCCGCTTTTACTATTTACACTGCTTACATAAAATTTGCTTTGATACCTTTTTTGCAGAATCCCAAAAGATAAATGGATGTCTTTTTCATTACCAGCTGTATTCCGCAAATGGTTTTTATACAATGCTGCCCGATATGAATAAATATCCACACTGTCAGCAGGAACTTTATAATCACCGTAATCAATTATGGTTGCACGCACATCTGCATAGAACCATTTTTTTCTACCATATAATGAAATGGATGTTCCCAGAAAATCATTATTCGTTTTGCCAGACAAATCAATTGTTCCACCAAAGGAATTATTGACAGACATTTTTCTGTTTGTTATGTTTACAATACCACCAATAGCATCAGAGCCATACATAAGGGAAGCAGGGCCTTTTATCACCTCAATATTATCAACAGCATATTGGTCAATTTCAAGCCCATGGTCTGCGCCCCATTGCTGAGCTTCATGCTTGATATTGTTTTCAACCACCACAACGCGGTTAAACCCAAGCCCGCGAATTACAGGCTTCGATTGTCCTGAACCAATATCAATGCTTGTTATACCCGGCAACCTTTCAAGTGAGTTCATAAGACTACCGCCAAGGTTTTGTTTCAGATAATCGTCATTTACAATTTCAATATTGAGTGATTCTTCTTTTTTACGTGTTTCGGAATAATTACTGGTTACAACGATCTCTTGCAGGCTAAGTGCAGAAACATTTAATTGTACATTGTATGTTCTATTTCCTGTTAGTGAAATAGTATCAACAAGAGTTTTGTAACCAACAAATGAGATTTCCAGTTCATACTTACCTTTTGATAAATTATCAATGGTAAAATTACCTTTAGCATCAGTAACCGTACCTTTTTTTATAGGAAATAGAAACACAGAAGCACCTGTTAATGGTTCATTGTTTTCATCAGCAACGATACCTTTAAGTTCAAAAAATGTTTGCCCATACAAAAAACTACATAACATGCTCATGCTCAAAAAAAGCATGAAAAATTTGCTCATATAAAATTTATTGAGAGTTTAACCGCCTGAAAATTAGAAGAAAATTATTCTATGAGACAAGAATGGGTGGTGCTCTTGGAGTTTTATTGGTGAATACTTGGACGTATTGCTGTACTGAAGCTGCTTGATTGTAAGAGAAGGCCAATACAGGAATTTCTGATTTTATAACAGAAAGTTCAGGTAAATTATTTATTAAAAATTGATATTCACATATTGAACATGCGTTTTCTTTTTCTGATAAATTTTTAGTACTCGTATGGGAATTCTTATCAGATGATTCTGCACGACAAAGGTGGTGTCCGCACTTATAACCATGCGCATGATGCCATACGATATGAACCGATTGAAATGTAATTGGAAAAAAGAAAATTACAAACAACATGAAAGCAATATGTTTTCTAAGCTTTATCAATTGTTTTTTTGATTTTTACAATTTGAACAAATCCCTTTTATTAAAACCTCTGTTTCAACATCAGAATAACCATCTGGTAATTGATATTTTTGTACAGGAACATCATTCATACATTTTACAGTATTACATTCATTGCAATAAAAATGGGCATGTTCATCTTTTTGTGTTACAGTATTATCCAGAGCATACTTGACCAATTGATTATCTACAATAATTTTATGGATTATTTTATGCTCTTCAAGTGTTTTGAAAGAGCGGTAAAAAGTAGTTCGGTCGTAATTACCAACCAATTGTTCTCTGATTTCATTTTCAGACAGAGCTTGGTTTGCTGCTGTTATTACATCAATAATTCCCTCTCGGCAACTTGTTCGTTTTAGATTATATCTGTTTAGTATATCAACAGCTTTCATAAATGCAGATATGTTTTAATTGCAACAATGATGCAAATGTAAAAAAAAATATTGAAAAAACGATAAGAAAAAATATTAATCTTAGCACATTATCCCTTCGCATCTAGACACATGCTGTAAACGCTCTATTCCAGCACGAAACCAAATTTTTAGAAAGAGCCTTTAGTCCGTCGCGTTCCAAGACAGGAAAGAATGATGAGACTGCAAAATAAAATTCATAATTGATGGATTGATAAACGGTTAGTATACAATCGCAGGTTTCACTAAGCTATTAGCTTAGTAGAAAATTTCTCACACCAGGCGCTTCAAAAGATTAATATAATACAAGTGGGTTTATGTATAAATAATTTTTAACATCAGGTATCTTTAAAGGCTTCCCCCTACACATAAAGCCCCGAATGATCAGGATTAGGTTGTGAGAAGATTCGATTAACATTTTCGACAGCAAAAATTGGTAACCAATTACCGGTTATCACTTTTCTGATTGTTATCAACTAGGGTTTCATCTCCTATCTCACTCTTGTACCGTATGATAAGTAAAATAATAAATGTGGGTACGAGCCGTAATTATAAATTTTGCAATCCGAGAGAGATTTCACAGGCTTTGATATTATCGTGTGGTTGAGGTGTATTAGGAGAGCTTACTGATACAGCTTACAAATTACCAAGTATTTTATCCAGAACCCAACTGGTATGGGCTGCAGTTTCACCGGTAGATGGGTGTTTGCTGTAGCCAAAAAGATCTTCTTTCATATTTTCAACATGATAAATCTGAATGTTTTCCGGATTTTCGATGAATAGTTCCTCTGTGCCATTTTCGTTTGTCAGCAAGAGTGGGGCATCGTCGAAAATAGAAAATTCAATTTTGCCTTTACTGCCAAATATTTCCACTCGATCTTCTCTTTGACTGCAGCCAAAATTCCAACTTCCTGTTCCCGTAATGCCATTTTCGTGCAGCCAACAAGCCGTCACAGCATCTTTTGCATCATACAGGCCTTGCTGATTAGTACTGAGGCCAGCTACTGTTTTTATATTTCCCAGCAAATAAATAAACAAGTCGATTCCATGGCTGGCTAAATCGTCGAAGTAGCCACCTGGTGCTATTTTCGAATCGGTTCGCCAATTGTATTTGCCAGACAGATCCGTTTCGTTTGCCGGTTTACTCAAATGCCATCGGATATGTCTTACTTCTCCAATTGAATTATTTTCAAGCCATGTTTTTACCTGCTGAAAACGAGGCAGGGAACGGCGGTAGTAAGCTGCAAATAAGGGGAGACTTTTTATTTTAAATGCTTCACAGATTTCCAGACAGTCCTGATGACTTGGAGCCAGTGGTTTTTCTATGCAGCAGGTTTTCCCTGCTTCTGCAACTTTTAGAGCGTAATATTTGTGCGAATCAGGAGGTGTTGCAATATATATGGCATCAATTTCATTGTCATTAATTAATTCGTCAGCATTGGTATAGAACTTAGTAATATGATGTCTTTTTGCATAATCCTGCGCTTTGTCTGCATCGCGGCGCATAACAGCCCTAATTTCGAATCCGTCCGTTTTTTGATAAGCCGGGCCGCTTTTAACTTCGGTTACATTGCCGCAACCCAATATTCCCCAACGTATTATTTTAGTATCTGAATTCTTCATTTTGTCTGGTTTGATATGTGCATTTCAATGCTAATTAGCTACGCAAGATAGGGATTTTTTGTCTTTTGAAACAGAAGCCCTTCCATGTTTTTATTTTAAATTATAGGTCCCTTAAATTTGTATGGCGGAGCTATTTTAGAATGCGGAATCTTTGAGAATATCATATATTTTGTATTTTTGAACGCCATTCAATTCCGTTGAAACAAATCAAAACTTTAAACGATTCTAATGATTCAATTACGAGTAAAAATTCTGGCTTTTAAGGAGGCTGAGGCCAAATACATTGAACTGGGCAAGAAAAGATGTTCGGACATGCTTCCCGATCTTGAAGCAAATATTCAATTTGTTGAAGATGATGCGGATATCTTATTTATTTTGAGTGGCGGGAGCGAACAAGGCGCTAAATTATTGGCAGAAAAAAACAGATTTTATATTCTTCTGTCGAATGAATTGGACAATTCGAATGCAGCCGCTCTGGAAATTAAGGCGTGGATGAACCGCGAAGGGATAAGCTCTGTATTGCTTTCGAATCCTGAGGAAATGAAGGCGTATATGTCAAAGTACATAGAAGTAACTTCGGCTATTGAAGCTTTAAAGGGAAAGCAGCTGGGGTTAATTGGCAATGTTTCTGATTGGCTGATTGCTTCAAGTGTTGAGAAGAATGTCTTGATGAGTAGGTTGGGAATCAATTTGAAACAAATTGATTGGAAAAGCCTTTGCAGCTTCGAAGATGCTGAAATTAACAATGATTTTTTAAACAAATTTGAATATACAGATCATCAGGAGAAACTGAATGCTTCGAAAATTTACAATATCCTGAAAGATTGCGTTGAGAATGAGAAATTGGATGCCTTAACTGTTGAGTGTTTTCCTTTGGTCCGTCAGAAATCGGTAACTGCCTGTCTGGCGTTGTCTCTTTTTAACGATCAGCAAATACCTGCGGGCTGCGAAGGCGATTTGGCCAGTATTGTGGGAATGATGTTTGCCAAAGAACTTTCCGGTTCAATTCCGTGGATGGCAAACGTTGCCAAAATATCTGCAGAAACTGCTTTATTCGCTCATTGTACAATCGGAACCAATTTATTGTCGGATTATGAGGTAACAACCCATTTTGAAACAGGTTTGGGAACTGCGATTCAGGGAATGTACCGTTACAATGACATTACTGTTTTTCGTTTCAACAGCGAATTAAACAAGGCTTTTATCACCACAGGTGAGGTTTTGGATCGTCCGAGATATGCAACAGCATGCCGCACGCAAATTGAGGTAAAACTGCCTCTGTCTGCAATTACTAAATTAAAGGAAAATCCTTTAGGAAATCATCATCTTATTTTACAAGGGAACCAACTTGAGAAACTACAATTGGCCTGTGGTTTATTGGGAATTGAATTGATCTAGACAATTCAAAATACGAAAAAGGAACACCATTGTGATGTTCCTTTTTTCAATTGAAATTAGTCTGTGTTTATTTGGTAGGAGTAGTTTTTACTTTTATGCATGATTTTCTGAGAGATGATTCATTTTTTCTTTGATACAAACTAATTCTGTTATGTCTTCCAGAATCATAATAATGTATTTTTCTTTTTGATAGGGAAACAGTCGTGTTGAAAACTGTAAATGTTTGTCAACCTTTACACCTTCAAAATTAAAAAACGGTTTCGTAATTTTCTCGTTGAAAACAGCTTCATTACTTGCGTAAGAGTTAAGTGCTGAGATTCGTAATTCACAGGTTCTGCACATGCTGGTATTACCGCATAGTTCCTGTTCTTCTATTTGATACGCACAGCCTATTACTTCACCACATTTTCGATATAATAAATTTTCATTTTTTTTATTGGAAAATATGCTTAGCAATGGATCGTTATAAGCCCGTAATTTAAGATCTTTATCCAATAGCATAATACACGAACTAATGTTATTTAGAATCAGATTTAAAAATTCACTTGATTCGCTCAGTTCACTAAACCGCTCATTTGTATGTGTGATGTCTGTTTCCATAGCAATTTTTTTTATCATCAAAATCATTGGATCTGTACCCAATTTGGATAGTTCCATCTAAATTACAAAATTTTATGATAATCTCAAAATGTCAGAAGGCAATATTGTATGTTGTGGTTTATTTCATATAAGCTGACATTAATAAATTAAAAGAGGGTGTCCAAAAGGGAATATTTTGTAATGGATTGTCATGTTGAGCGATCCCGATGGCTACCGGGACGAAACATCTGTATTTCAAAGTAAAAGATTCTTCGTCCCGATTCATCGGGATCAGAATGACAATAGAACAATGCTTTTTGGACACCCTCATGATAAATTAAGGGACATTGCTAAAAATCTTTGATTGGATGATTCCAATTATTTTATATTCATTACTTGTACTTGTCTCTTTGGAAAAATTAGAAATTAGTGCTTTTTCAGAATTTGATTTATTGAGCTGAATAACTAAACATGAGTTAGTAATAAATACAACGATGTTGTTCCAATGAAAATCCAAAGTAGAATTCCCATGATAAAAGCATTGCTGCCGGTTTCCCTGATTTCGGAAACAGAAATACTTGAACCGATAAATAGTAGGGCGATAATCATTCCTTTTTTGCCCAACCAATTTAAGATTGCAAAACCATCGTGCCATTGTGGAACTAAGTGAGCTGTAATAATTGCCAATACAAACACGCCGATGAACCAAGGTATTTTTATTTTACCGGATTCTGTGTTTTTGTTGAAAATTGCAAATACAATTGAAACAGGAATGATCCAAAGGGCTCGGGTTAGTTTAACCGTAGTCGCAATTTCCAAAGCTTTTTCACCATAAGCAGATGAAGCACCCACTACAGAACTGGTATCGTGAATCGCAATTGCCGACCAAAAACCAAATGTTTCCTGACTCATTTCAAAATAATGTCCGATGATTGGAAATAAGATCAATGCGACAGAGTTTAGCACAAAAACAACGGCCATAGCAAACAAAACCTGCTTGTTTTTTGCATTAATAACCGGTGCAACAGCAGCAATGGCACTACCACCGCAAATAGCAGTTCCTGCCGCAATTAATATGCTTGTGGCTTTCTCCACTTTAAAAAGTTTACCGAGTAACAAACCAATACTGATGGTTGTTATTACCGACATGGCCGTAAAACCAAAACCTGATTTAGATGCTTCTATTACCAGGGTCAGATTCATGCCAAAACCCATTAGAATGATGGATGCCTGTAAAACAGAAGATGTGTATTTGGTAAACCGGGCGGTTTTAATCCCAAACATAGAAAAGAAGAGTCCGGTGATTAGAGCAATAGCTGGTGAAAAGCCGGGCATAAAGCAAAGTGCAATGCCGATTAAGAATAAGTAGCTGGTTTTTTTAGAGAATTGATACATTTGTTTTTGTTCTTTGATTTCAGGAACAAAAATACGATGTATGAATAGCTTATGGAAATTGTAAATTATTATTATATATAACTAAAAGTTATGGTGATGAAGTAGGTCTATAAATAAACCGGGGATTTTTAACTCAGAGCCCTGACGCGATGCCAGTCTTAGTTTCCGATGAATATTTAATTCACTTACATTTAGTTTGCAAAGACTTTTCAGCTGCATTTCCTTCTTAACAGACTTTTCGGATATCAGAGCAATACCGTCAAAATCACAAAGAAAATTTTTAATTGCTTCGGTACTTCCCAAATGAATCAGAATGTTTAGTTTTTCCAGATCTATATTTTGCTTAGCGAGTGTTTTCTGAATAACCTGCAATGTTCCGGAACCTTTTTCGCGCAGTACCAAAGGTATTTCCTGAATGTCGATTAGTTTAATGTTTTTGCGTTTTGCGTATACACTTTGTGTTCCTGTAACGGCAATAATTTCATCATCCAGAAAATCCATGTATTTGATGTTGGAATTGGACGTTTCATTTTCTACCAGAGCCAAATCTATTTCATTATCGAGCAGTTTTTGCTCCATTTCAAAAGAATTGCCGTTGAATAAATCGAGTTTGATTTTGGGATATCGTTTATGAAAAGATGCAATTACCGATGGAATAAGGTATTGGGAAATTGTGGAACTGGCACCAATTCGCAAAGAACCATTAAAAGCCTCATTTAACCTGCCCAATTCATATTCCAAATCACGATACTGCTGTTTTATTTGTTTAAGACTGCGATACACCAATTTGCCGGACTTAGTTAAATAAACTTTGTTTCCTTTTCGTTCGAAAAGAGCGGTATTTAATTTGCTTTCCAATTCTTTAATGTGTTTGGTAACTGCAGGCTGGCTGATGAACAGTTCTTCAGCGGCTTTCGAGAAATTTAGGTTTTCTGCCACAGCAATAAATACTTCGTCCCGATAATCCATGTCTTATCTTTTTAGTTTTGTTTTCAACCATTTCCAGGGGAACAGTATTGATACATTTTTTTGATAAATCCGGTACTGTTCACCGTATTCTAAAACTAGTTTTTTTTCTTCTAAAAGACAGCCAATAACCAAATAAATACTAAGAATTACATTCACGATCAATGAGCTGGTATTTAAATTTCCTGCCCATATAAATAAGAAAGTTGCAGTATACCAAGGATGGCGGATTACACCAAGAATTCCGGAAGTATTTATATTTTCATCATCAGATATGGTTTTGTGATGTTCTTTTTGCTGAATCTGGCGAAAGCCTGTAAAGGACGATAGATCGTATGTACGGGAACCGGCAAAAAACAAATAAAAGCTGATTAGGAGAATAAAAACACGTACAACCATAAAATTACCTGACCAGGTAAAAATCATCTCGCTTTTTATTGTATAGGAATACCAAATCAGTGGTAAGAATGTAATTAGTGAAAATAGATTGTAGAGAATCCGGTAGGTTCTGAATTGTTTGCCAAGTTTAGGTTTTATATAGCTGATGAACTGATTCGAAATTAAACTGCTGTGAAAAAAGCACCATAACAATAGAAATATACAAAGCAGAATATGTTGTGTTGAGATCATTGCGTAAAAGTAGGAAATAGATTTCTTTTTAATCTATTTCCTGCACTTTGAGCGAATATATTCTATCTTGTTATATCAGTTGTCTTATCCATCTGATCAGTTGAATGATCCGTTAATGAATACCTTAGGTGGATTTTTAGGATCTAAAATCTCAGAGAATCTTTTTGATTCACTTCCGGTTTTTATTTTTTCCTTGCAGAGATAATAGTTTTTCTCATCAATTTTAGTTGCAGGTATAAAAAATAAAAAGTACAAGAATACCTTTGTTTTATCCATTTACGAATGAGTTTTGCTTTCCTAGCTTTGTTGAGTAAGAAATAGTAAATGTGTTGAATTAATAGTAAAAGATATGAGTAAGAAATTTTTATATGTTAGCGCAAACCCAAAAGAAGAAAAGGATTCATATAGCTTAAAGGTAGGAAGAGCTTTTATTGAGCAATACAAAAAGCAAAATCCCAATCACGAGGTTACAGAACTTGATTTGTTTAAAACAGATGTTCCCTATTTAAATGCAATGGTTTTTGATGGTTTTTCGAAGTTGCAGAATGGTGGCAGCTTAAACGATTTGGATCAAGAGCAGATGCAGCAGATTGGAAATCTAAATCAACTTTTGGAACAATTTATGGAAGCTGATGCCTATGCGTTTGTTAACCCGATGTGGAATTTTTCTATTCCTCCTGTACTTAAAGCATATATTGATGTCATATTGCAGGCAGGAAAAACATTTCACTATACAGAAAATGGCCCGGAAGGATTGATGAAAGGAAAGAAGGCTGTTCACATTCAAGCATCAGGAGGAGTTTATTCAAATGGGGCGGGAAGTGAAATGGATTTTTCGCATCGTTATTTAAAATCAGTTTTGGGATTTATTGGAATATCAGAATTGAAATTTGTTCCTGTTGAAGGAATTGCAATGGGACTGGATATTCCGGAGATTGAAAAATTGGCAAAAGAAAAGGCGATTGAATTCGTGTCTGAATTCTAATTGTATCATTGAAAAATAGAATTTCAAGAAATTTTACTTGAATTGTGTGCGGGTCGATCATCCTTTGGGAATGTCTTCCCGCACTTTCGTATGGTAAATCGGGTAACTTTGTTAAAATTCCTTTAATTGTCAGCTATCTGGCACGCTTTAATTTTTATGTAGATTTAAAAACAACTACTTTAGTAGTTCTTAACAGTACATGGCTAAAAACAAATACATGAAGTTGGATCAGTTGAAATTAAATATAGATCATATTCCATTCAAGAAATCATTGAGTTTTCTTCCTTTAATTAATAAATTAAAGAGTGAACAAAGAAATGGAGCCGGAAATGATTCACTTGCAAACATTATTTTGGATGTAGTTAACAGGAATCCCGATTTAGCAAAAACCGATTTTAATATTGAAGATGTTAGTAAGTATGAGGATGAGATTCATACAATAATGTCGTATTTTTTCACACCATCTCAATACAAAAAAGATATCGCTGTTGCAGCAAGTCCGTTCGACGATCATAATTTTTATTTCACTCCAAATTATTTAAAAATTTATAATGATCAGAATATTGAAATTGAACATGTAGAGCAGAAGAATCAGGATAATTGTTACCAGACTTTTACGAAGTTAATATATGCATATCTAATGATTCTTCCCAAATACTATAATTTTCAATTGGATATGGATTATCTGTTTTTGTATCGTATGACAGATAAGTTGAATGGTTTGGTGAAGTATTATAAATTGGAGTATGATGAGTCATGTATAGAAGTGACTTCTAACGGGAAGCCGCCGGAAGCCTCGGAGGAGGATATTAGAGAAATGATTAACGATCCAATGAATATGGATTTTTGGATGAAGACGATTCCTTTGGATAATTTTACTTTTTGTGGATTTATGTCATTCAAATATGTAGATGTTACTCAGATCGAAGTAATCTCATCATTAAAATCTCAATTGCTGGAAAAATCTTCAATAATTAACAGGGCTAACTTTGAAGCTCTCGAACAGAATATCCGCTCATTATTAACTCTGTCAAATTTAAATTTAGGAGTACTTGCTTTGGGGATTTCTCAAGGTTGTATTGAAAATCCTTCTAATTTTTGGCATGGATTCATTGATTCTAATAAATACTCGTGCGATGCATACCGGAGAACAATATATGAAGAGGCAGGTCTATCCGGTTATCCTGTTTTAATTAATGACCTTTCTCAAAAGGCTGATTTAAAGCCTGTAGAACAAGAATTGCTAAATCAGGGCATTAAAAATATTTGTATTATTCCTCTTTATTACGAGGGAGAGTTGGTGGGCATGATGGAATTGGGATCAACAAAGGCTTTTGATATCAATTTCACGAAACTGCGTGTGATAAAAGATATCATTCCGGTATTTTCTATCGCCGTTCATCGGACGAGTGAGGAATTAAAAAATAGAATAGAGGCTACGATTAAAGAAGAATGTACAGCAATACATCCAAGTGTAGAGTGGCGGTTTCAGCAGGCGGCCAGTAATTTGTTAGCCAAAAGAGATTTGGATGATCTGGTGCAAATGGAAGAAATCGTTTTTCGGGAAGTATATCCATTGTACGGAGCCATTGATGTCCGTCATTCCTCGGTGATTCGAAACCGGACAATTCAGGATGATTTGGTGGAACAATTGCAATTGGCACGTGAAGTTTTGAAAGAAGCATTTTTGGATTGTAAAATGCCTGTTTACGATCAGTTAATATACAAAATCGACTATTTTATTGATGGGATTGAAAAAGGACTTTCTTCGGGTGATGAAATGAACGTTCTTAGTTTTATTCGTCATGATGTAGAATCCCTTTTTCCGCATTTTAAAGAGAATGGATCTGCTTTAACTGCTGCGATTGCAGAATACAATAAAAATATTGATCCAGACTTAAATATAGTTTACAAGCAAAGAAAAGATTTTGAGGATAGTTTGGCGATGATTAATGATTGCGTTATCTCTTATCTTGAAAAAGAGCAAGAAAAAGCGCAGAAGATGTTCCCTCATTATTTTGAGAAATATCGTACAGATGGCGTAGAGCATAATATTTATATCGGACAAAGTATTTCAGCACAAAAAACATTTGATCGAATCTATTTAAAGAATCTTCGCTTGTGGCAGTTAATTGTAAGTGCTGAATTAGCCCGGAAAACAGGTGCTTTAAAAAGTTCATTGCCAATTGAACTGGAAACCACAGGTTTAATTTTAGTACATAGCCAACCTTTGGCAATAAGGTTCAGACAAGATGAGAAAAAATTTGATGTAGATGGGGCTTACAATATTCGTTATGAGATTGTTAAAAAAAGGATTGATAAGGCTGTAATAAAAGGAACCAGTGAGCGCCTTACTCAGCCTGAAAAATTAGCCGTAATATTTAGTCAGGAATCTGAAATGGCAGAGTATCAGAGGTATTTGGAGTATTTGGCTGCTAAGGGCTACTTCGAGAACAATATTGAACATTTGGAGTTGGAAGATTTACAAGGAGTGTATGGATTAAGAGCGCTAAGAGTTCAAATTAAGAATGGTGAAGAACCAAATGAAGTGCTTACTGTTGCTAAGGAATTGAAGCTGAATGAATAGTTTTTGTTGCCAATAATCTTAAAAAATTAAAATAGAATACAAGTAGAATAAATTTATGCAATTTAAATCTTTATGTCTTAGTCTGGTTTTATCCACAATAAGTTTCTTGAATTTTGCTCAATTGGCAACAGATAGTTTGCCCAATATGGCTCGTCCAAAAATAGGACTTGTTTTAAGCGGTGGTGGTGCAAAAGGATTTGCTCATGTTGGTGTTCTTAAGGTTATTGACGAATTAGGTATACCAATAGACTATATCGCGGGCACTAGTATGGGAGGCCTTATAGGTGGTTTTTATGCAATTGGATATTCCGCTGTTGATATTGAGAAAATGATCTTGAGTCAGAATTGGGAAAATCTCCTCTCAGATAATGTGTCGCGAAAATTTGTACCTATTTATGAGAAAAAGGATTTTGAAAGATATATCCTTTCATTTCCGATTAAACCGAAAGGAATTCAATTGCCTAGTGGTATTGTTGGGGGGCAAAACGTGATCAATTTATTTGAACGGTTAACGATAGAATACCATGATCAGACGGATTTTAATAAATTACCCATTCCTTTTTTATGTATTGCTACTGATTTGGAAACAGGGAAGGCTGTAGTTTTGGATAAGGGTTATCTGCCTCTGGCTATGCGCGCCAGTATGGCTATTCCAACCTTTTTCTCTCCGGTAGAGATAGATGGCAAATTATTAGCTGATGGGGGAATGATTAATAATTTTCCGGTAAAGGAATTAATTAATATGGGCGCCGATATTATTATTGGAGTAGATGTACAGTCTGGTGTTAAGTCCAAAAAAGAATTAAAGTCTATTTTGGATATAATGAATCAGACGGTTTCATTAATGGCATTGAATAATTTTAAAGACAATCTGAAATACTGCGATATCTATATTAAACCTAAAATAGATGAATACACGGTTGGGAGTTTTCAGGATGCGGATTCATTAATTCATAGAGGAGAAGCAATTGCACAAACATTTATTCCAACTTTACTCGATTTAAAGAAGAAATATAATCTGGAAAAGAAAAAAATGAAAACATATGTGCCTCCATGTGATTCATCCACTTATTTTATTAAGGATATGGAGGTTAATGGGTTAAATGAAGTGAGTTATTCGTTGTTGTATGGTAAGCTGAATTTGGAGATGAACAGTAATGTTAGTTTATACAAATTACAGGATGGGATTAATCGTGTGTATGGCAGCCGGTACTTCGATCGTGTAGATTTTCAAATGAAAGGAGAGAAAGAAAAGACTCTTATTGTAAATGTGAAGGAGCGAACCACCAAGAGATTTAATGTTGGACTTCATTACGATAGCGATAATAATGCTGCCGTATTACTAAATACAACATTTCGGAATAAACTAAAAAGTGGATCCCGTTTATCGTTTGATTTAAAACTAGCAGAAAATCCGAGATTTAAAACGACTTATACTGTTGATAATGGTTTGAAGCCGGGCTTGAATGTGGAAGCTGAATTTAATGATTCTCAGGTAGATGCTTTTGAGGATGGTAAAAAACTTGCAAGTTATGACTTTAACTATCTGAAATTGGATGTAAATACACATTCTATATTTCGGGAATCATATTCTGTTGGATTAGGTGGCAAGTTGGAATACTACAATATTAATTCAGAATTCAGGACTTTTGATTTAGTGGATACCCGGGATGAAGATTATTACTTTACCTATTACGCGTTTTTAAATCTGGACTCCCATGATAAGGCTTATTATCCAAAGACGGGAATGAGTCTTTATGGAGAATATAAATTAGTAACAAATAACGGATTTAAACTTGATGGTATGAACCGACCAGCGTCGGTAGCTTATCTTAAATTTCAAAAGGCAATTAGTGTAAGTTCTGCATTTACGGTTTATCCAAAATTTTATGGAAGGGTTGTATGGGGTAAAAATATACCTAATTTTTATATGTCTTATACCGGAGGAATCGATCAAACAGATTATTTTGATATTCAAATGCCTTTTGTCGGTTTGGAACGTATGGAGTTGGCTTCAGTAAATTCTTTTGTTTTCCGGGCCGATTTTCAGTATGAATTATTTCGGAATAATTATTTAATTCTGAAAACCAATGCCGGTAAATTGGTTGAAGATGTTAATAATGTATTAACAAAGGGTGAATGGATTAGAGGAATAGGATTAACATATTCGTACAATAGTTTAATTGGCCCGATAGAATTTTCGTTGATGTATTCTGATAAGAAAAATGGTATTTCAAACTATGTGAATTTAGGCTTTTGGTTTTAATCGATTCTTGGCTCTAATTTATTCCTGACTGGTAAACCTGATTTTATGAATAAAAGTATTTTGTTTTTAGCGGTTCTTTTTTGCAGTACTTCAATTGAAGTGTTCGGTCAGAATATGGGTGATACTTTAAAGTGCAGCTGGAATCCTGGAATAATAGGAACGGGTCCGGTTCGTGGTCTGGAAATGTCTTATCAAACAAATACAAATTATAACATCCGATCGTCTTCAGATGTATATGGAAACGGGAAATCTGAAATTGATTACAATCGTGTTTTTACGGCAAAGTTACACTTTCCGATATTTCTTAATCAGAAATTGAAAATTGCAGGTAGTATAGAGTATAGTGATGAAGAATTCCATTTTGATGATATTCCAGTCAATAATTACTCTTTGTATAAAAGTCTGAATGATAAAAACCTAAAGAGTGTTGGAGGCAGTCTCTATCTTACTGCTCAGTTAAAAAGGAATATGTTTTTCATGTTTCGTTTCAATGCCAGGTTAAAAGGTGATTACTGGAAAGAACACATTGGTGATGTGAGTAAATATACTTTTCTGAAAATGGAGATGTCGCCTATAATTGGGTGGAAAGTGAATTCTAAAAAATCATGGGGTGTTGGTTTGGCTTATTCCTATACTTTTGGCGACCCATTGCTGTTTCCTGTTTTTGTTTACAATCATTCTTTTGCTGATAAATGGGGTGTTGAAGCTTTACTTCCTGCCAGGATTAAATTGCGGTATCAACCATCAAAACTTTGTTTTATCAATGCAAAAGCAAGATTGCAGGGGGGTAGTTACAGCATTCATTTTAACGATCCCGAATTGAATGATTTTAAGACATTGGAATTAAGAAGAGCTGATTTGAACTTTTCACTGGAAATAGAAAAGGGAATTGCAGACTGGTTGTGGACTTCTTTTGAATGTGGTTACCGAACCAATATTAATTTTGATGTTACCAACAGTAATCATGGATTTAGTCTGTCTGGAAGCAAATTGACCAATAAGAACAGTATCATAGATTCATCCGTTGGAGGAGGAGTTTTTTACAATTTCTCGGTATTTATCGTGCCCTCAAAAACACTTCTGAAACGTCTTGGTTTAAAATAAGGGAATATAGAAAACTAAAGGGCGGCATTCTTTCTGCCTGGTCTAAAATTAGTAAAAATACCGCCCTTATCGTTTAGTTTAGTTCATTCGAAAATATCGATGGTGCGATATCTCTTAAATTATATCTGGATGCCATTGCTTCTCCATAAGCACCGGCGGTGCGAATTGCAATTAAATCGTTTCTTTTTGTAGCCGGCAAGCTGACTAATTTACCAAAGCAATCGGATGATTCACAAATAGGTCCAACCACATCATAATTTTCAGTTTCACCATTCGAACTTAAGTTTTCGATTTTGTGATAAGCCTGATAAAGAGCCGGGCGCAGCAATTCAGTCATGCCGGCATCTAAAATTGCAAATTTGGTTTTCACACCATTTTTAACGTATAAAACTTTGGAAATTAAGCTGCCGCATTGTGCTACCATTGATCTTCCCAGTTCGAAATGAAGTTCCTGATTTGGTTCCAGATCTAGAAACTCATCGAAAATGCCGAAAAAGGTCACAAAATCAGGGATCGGATTTTGATCAGGATGCTTGTAGTCCACTCCAAAACCACCGCCAACATTAATATGATCAACAAAAATTTGCCGGTCGGAAAACCACTGCTTAATTTCATTGATGCGAAGACATAAGCCTTTGAACACACTCAAATCGGTAATTTGAGATCCAATGTGAAAGTGCAGGCCAATTAACTCTATGTTTTTATAGGATGCAAGACCTTCCAGGACACTGTCAAATTCCCATCGGCTGATACCAAATTTATTCTCTTCAACCCCTGTTGTGATGTAATGATGCGTATTTGCATTAACATTTGGGTTGATACGAATTGCAATTTTTGCAATCTTATTGGCTTTTTCTGCCATTTCATTAATCAATTCCATTTCGGGAATCGATTCGCAGTTGAAACAGAAAATGTCTGAATCAAGTGCGGTTTGAATTTCCTGATCGGATTTTCCAACACCGGCATATACAATTTTATTCGGTGGATATCCTGATTCCAAAGATCTCTTTATTTCATTTCCACTTACGCAATCGGCACCAAATCCATACGACTGAATTTTGGTCATAATTTTCGGATTGGCATTTGCTTTTACTGCATAATGAATATGATATCCATATTTGGATGACTCTCTTTTAACAATCTCCAAAGTGTTTTGAAGAATCTCCATATCGTAATAGTAGAATGGAGTAGGTATGTTTGAGAATTCGTTGATTCTTGAGCTGTTAAACATGATAAAAAAATTGTGGAAACAACAACTAAAATAAATGACTACTTAATGCCTGAAGGGCTGCAACTTTATTCTTCTGATCTACCAAAACGGAAATATTGTGTTTACTGCCTCCGTAGGAAATCATTCGCAATGGAATAGATTCAAGTGCTTCCAGTACCTTTTTAGCACTGCCTGCTGATTCGGATATAAAATCACCAACAATACAAATTATCGATTGATCCTGATCTATCTCTACAATACCAAACTTCAATAATTCCGATTCTATTTCAGAGAGATGAGTATCATCATCTATTGTGAGCGAAATGGCTACCTCCGAGGTTGTAATCATATCAATTGGAGTCTTGTATATCTCGAATATCTCGAACACTTTACGCAAAAAGCCATAAGCTAACAGCATCCTTCCCGATTTAATTTTTACTGCCGTAATCCCATCTTTTGCAGCAACTGCCTTAATTCCTTTTCCAACTAAATCGTCGGTAATTAGAGTTCCTTCGTCCGATGGACTCAGTGTGTTTTTTAAACGAACAGGAATACTAAATTGCTTGCATGGCATGATGCTTGAAGGGTGCATAATTTTAGCACCAAAATAAGCAAGCTCGGCAGCTTCGTCAAAAGACAATTGTTTAAGAGCTCTGGTATTTTCAACAAAGCGGGGATCGTTATTGTGAAAACCATCTATATCGGTCCATATCTGAACCTCGTCCGATTGTAGGGCAGCACCAATTAAAGAGGCAGAATAATCGCTTCCTCCACGCTTTAAGTTGTCAATTTCTCCATATGTATTTCTACAGATAAAGCCCTGAGTAATAAAAAGTTTATGGTTAGGATATTGAGCGAGTTCACGTTCCAGATTTTCTTTGATATAGTATGAATCAGGTTCTCCGTCCTTATCAATCCGCATGAAATTAAGTGCAGGAAGAAATATCGATTCAACACCAATTTCAGTCAAATAGTAATGAAAAAATGCAGTCGAAATTAATTCACCTTGTGCAAGAATTGCTTTTTCCTGCAGAGCTGTAAAACTGCGGTAAACAAAATTGCGGATGTAATTAAAATGAGATGTGATTAGCTCATTTCCTTTGTCTTTTCCATTTTTGCTTGTGAATAGTTCCTCAATTCGCACTCTGTATTTTGCTTCCAGCTCTGTGATTTTCTCATCAGCTTGTTCCATCTCCCGTTTATACAGAAGATCAGCTATCTCAACAAGAGAATTTGTTGTTCCGGCCATGGCTGACAGAACTATGATTCTGGATTCATCACTTTGAACCAGTTGTGCAAGATTTTTAATTCTTTCGGGCGATCCTACCGAGGTACCACCAAATTTTAAAACTTTCATTGATTAATATTTTAGTTTTGCCATTTCTTTCGGAAATGGATGATATTTAAGCTAAAAACAATACTTTCAGCTTGTGGTTCTTTTATTTTCCTCAAAAAAAGCCTGCAGAATTTCTGCAGGCTTATATCTCTTATCCGATAGCTTCACATCAATTCACATCACATAACGTCAAAAACGTTTATTGCGTTTATAATGCTTCTTGTATTTTAATGCAATTGCCATCATTTATTTCTTTTTTTTATTTGACGGGGTAAAGTTGTGTAAAATTATTTATTAATCCAATTGAAATTATTCAATTTGTTAAAATATTAACTAATAAAGAAATAATTACACTAAAATAAGATCCCATTCCAGCCCCAGAAACCTCTGGGAACATCCATAAATTCAATATAAACCCGGTCTTTTGCTATCTCTAACTTTTCGGCAGCCAAACAAGCAAACTTATTGGATAGATCTTTTGTTTTTGTATCCGGCAAGCCAATACTTTTTAATTGCAGAAACAGAGAAGGCTCTTCACTTCCGCCAAGAGTCATTTCAACTTTTGGTGCAAATGCAGTCATTACATATTTCTCAGGTTTACTTAATTCTATCGATATTAAAGTTGAGCATTCTTTTAGGAAAATTTGTTGTTCTTTGCTTGAAAAGCTCTTGTTTGTCTGAACTTTTAAATAAGGCATAGCTAAAAGTTTTAAGATTAAAATTCTTCATGAATAATAACTGATGAGCACTAATTTATCAAGAAAAAATACTTGGTTAGAACGCTTAAGTTATTATTAAATAAGAGAACTACAAAATTAGGGAAATGCTTTTCTATTTTTTTTGCAGCTCTTTTTCAGCACTTTCGACTACTTTTTTAGAGTTTCCTACAAAAATTTTCTTTCCAATAATTATAACTGGTCTTTTTAAAAATGTGTACTCGTTCAATATATAATTTTTGTATTCTTCTTCGCTTAGATTTTTCTCTTTTAAATTGAGCTCTTTGTATTTAATTGCCCTTCGGCTGAACAAGCTCTCGTAACTGCCGGATAATCCGGCCATCAGATTTAGTTGTTCTTCAGTTATCTTTTCTGTTTTTATATCCTGTAGTATAAAACCGGCATCCGGATTTAGTTCTTTAATTATTCTCTTACAAGTTGAACAACTTGATAGATGGTATATTTTTCTCATAGTCCTTGTTTATATTGTTACTGATTTGTGTTATTGGTAATAATCTGAATTATTTCTTCTGCCTGCTTTAGGTTTTTACTTTGCATTTGTAAGGCAAAGTATTTTGTGGAATAAGTCGTTTTTACTCCCTGCCATACTTCTTTAATTTCTTTTTTCTCAATTAAATCTTTACACATACTAAAAGGCAATAAACACAATCCATTGTTGTGCTGAATGGCATCGAGGATAGCATTCAAATTAGGGATCACGTATCTTGGTCTGAAATAAGGATGTTTCTTAAAATTATCAGCCCAAAATGATTTTATGGTTTCCATTTTGTGGGAATAAGAATACCAATCTTGCTCGGAGAGCCACTTTTCGGCTTCATCCATCTTTCTTTCATATACTAATTGATTAAAAGGAATGGTATCTAAATTTTTACTGCTGATAAGAAGTAATTCTTCTTTGCAGAATGGAGCGTATCTTATATCCTTATAATTACTTTGATCTGTGGTGATGAGTAAGTCAAGTTGTTTTCGAAACAATTTATCCTGTAATTCTTCTGTTTCACCAAAAAGAAATTCTACATCCATTTCAAGTTGGTTTAAAATTGGGGCAAAGGCATAGTGGAATACTTCCAAGTACATTCCAACCTTTATTTTAGGCCTGTTTAATAGTGTTTTTCTCTTAAAATTCTCTTCGGTTTTTTCAAGTTGAATAATTGCTTCTTCAATCTGATTATACAATTGAATTCCATTGGGGGTAGGAAGCATTCTTCGTGGTTTTCGCTCAAACAGCTTAACTCCCATATAAGCTTCCAGCGAAGATAGTTGCTGACTAACACCAGGTTGGGTAATCAGCAGACTTTCTGCAGCGCCGGTTAAGGTGCCGCGTTCATAGATTGCTTTAAAGGTTCGGTACCATTCCAGATTCAACATATGATATAAATTATTTTATATAAATGTATAAAAAGAATAACTTTTTTTATAGAAGAACAGACTTTAACTTTGTCTAAATAATAAATAAGAACCATGAGTAGAGTTTTATTCGCAGTAACCAGCCATTTTAAAGATGCTTCCGGTTGGGAATCTGGTTGCTATGTGTTGGAAGTTGCAGTTCCGTATTTTTATTTGGTGAAAAACGGAGTGGAAATTGATTTTGTTTCTCCTAAAGGTGGAGCTGTTCCTGCAAAGCAATGTGATTTGGATGCCGCTAAAGTGAAATCTTTTTTTGCAGATAAAATGGCAAGTGAAAAATTTTACTCTTCAAAAGTTCCTGAGGAAATTGACTCAAATGACTATGATGCGATTTATTTTCCGGGAGGACATGGCGTTGTTTTTGATTTGCCAAATTGTGAAAAAATTGCAAAAATAGCAGGAGAAATCTACGATAAAGGCGGGGTTGTCTGTGCGGTTTGTCATGGTGGAGCAGGATTACTCAATGTAAAGTTAGCCGATGGTTCTTTCTTGATTGATGGCAAAAACCTGACTGCTTTTAGCAATAAAGAAGAGGAAGCAATAGGAATGGATCAGAAAGTGCCTTTTCTATTAGAGACAGCCTTGGTTGAAAAGGGCGCAAATTATTCTTGCGCTGCAAATTGGCAGCAATATGTGGTGGTTGACGGCAGATTAATCACAGGACAAAACCCTGCTTCTGACCTAGAAATGGCGAAAGAACTGGTGAAATTATTAAAGGAAAAAAATAGATTAACTAATACAACAAAATAAGATGGAAAATTTTGATTTTTACAATCCGGTAAACATTCTTTTTGGAAAAGGAAAAATTGCGGAAATAAACAAGCACATTTCTAAAGATGCTAAGATTTTAATGACTTATGGTGGTGGCAGCATTAAGAAAAATGGTGTTTACGATCAGGTTGTGGATGCCTTAAAAGGTTATGAGATTATCGAATTTGGTGGGATTGAACCTAATCCTCATTTCGAGACTTTAATGAAGGCTGTTGAAATAGTGAAATCTGAAAAGATCGATTTTCTTCTTGCAGTAGGTGGTGGATCTGTTTTGGATGGAACAAAATTTATTGCGGCTGCAACCTACTTTGAAGGCGATGCATGGGATATTTTGGCTAAGCGGGCGCCAATTACCAAGGCTGTTGAGTTAGGTGCAGTTTTAACTTTGGCTGCAACAGGTTCCGAAATGAATAATGGAGGTGTTGTTACAAAAGCTGCAACAAAGGAAAAAAAGGCATTTGGAAATCCATTGCTGTTTCCAAAATTTTCAGTTTTAGACCCTGAAACAACTTATTCATTGCCGAAGAGACAAGTCACTAATGGCATTGTAGATGCCTATGTTCACGTAATGGAGCAATATCTCACTTATCCGGTAAATTCTCCTGTTCAGGATCGTTTTGCAGAGGGAATACTTCTCACTTTGTTGGAAGAAGGACCAAAAGCCTTGGCTTCGGATACTCCTGATTATGAGAACAGAGCTAATTTAATGTGGGCAGCTACTATGGCTTTAAATGGTTTAATTGGAATGGGTGTGAAAAGCGACTGGGCAACGCATATGATTGGTCATGAGCTGACTGCTTTTCATGGTATTGATCATGCCGTGACTTTGGCTATTGTTTTGCCGGGATTACTGACTCAATTAAAAGAAAAGAGAAGTGAAAAATTGCTTCAGTATGCCGAAAGGGTTTGGAACATTACCGAAGGTTCTGATGAGGAGAAAAAGGCTCTCGCAATTGATAAAACAGAGGCATTCTTCAATCAGGTTGGAATTAAAACCCGTTTGAGCGAACACAATGTGGGACAAGATAGTATTGATGTTATTGCCAGTCGTTTCGAAGAAAGAGGTTTTGTTGGCATGCTTCCTGATGTTGAGGTAAAGGATGTTGCTGAAATTCTTGTATCTAGATTATAATAACTTCATATAATTCACATTGTATGGTTTAAAGCAATATTACAAATATGAGTAAGAGGGTGTCCAAAATTAAGGACATCCTCTTTTTGGTTTATAAGTTCAAAAAGATTTTTTTTAGCAGACTACTTCTAATTCAAATTTACAATGATTTAAACAAGTCAAAAATTACTTTAAATCATGAGCGAAAATTTTATTTTTAGAAGAAATCTTGATCTTTCCGGCAATGCTAGTCAAACAGAAGCCTGTTGTACATAAGCCAAATTCAAGGCTTGCACCATTTAATCCTTTCATTGCAAGTCTATTAAACCCCTTATTTTATTTATCCAAATACAGCTTTAGGTTTTTCAGGTCTTTTGCTCCTGTGTTTTAGATCTTTATCATTCATCAGATTCTCTTTGGAGGTTCTAAGTTTGTAATTTATTTCGATGGTTCTGCGGCTATATCTTTGTTTCTAGAAAAAAATGAGATGAGTAAGTTTTAACATGTGAATATTGACAATTGTATGGTTTTTTTATGCGAATGTTGTAAATTAAATGATTAAGTGTGTGTTGTGAATATTGAGACATGTTGAAAGAAAAATAATCTACCGTTAAAATTAAAGGGATAATGGAAACAAATAACTTTGAAAACATCGAAAATTTTATCTTGGAAGAATGTGCAGCAATGGTAAAGTATCTTGCGGGTGAAGGATTATTAATGCCATCAGATGTAACTAAATTAATGAACCAAAATTTAGAAAATGGCAAGAGTCTTAAACTGGAAAATAAAGAGATTTTGGAATTGCACAATCATTTATCGGCAAAAGTATATCCCGCTCAACCAAAAGCAATTAGTCTGCTTTATCGCGAAGCTCAAAAAAAGAGTTTGTTTCGTCTTTTTGGTCCTGTGGGGCTAATAAGACGTTTGATGTTAACTACAATTTTATCTTTGGCTTGTTTTATTATTGTAGGTTTATCACCAAGTGTTAATTCTGATTCTGTTCTAAAGGGAATTTTAGATGATCATGGATGGGAGTTGTTGCTTAATATTATTTTTTTTCTTTCAGCAGCAGCGCTTGGAGCATGTTTTAGCAATCTATTTCAGGCCAATAAATACATCATTCAAGGAAATTATGATCCGAAATATGAAAGTTCATATTGGATTCGTTTTGTTTTAGGACTTATAGCAGGTTTAATGTTGGCCATTTTATTTCCTGATTTGGTAACTTTGGAGACACAACAAAATTCAGATATTCGTTTCTTTACGGTACCTCTAATTGCAATGCTTGGAGGTTTTTCTGCATCTCTTTTCTATCGAATAATGAATAGAATGGTAGTTACTGTTGAAACTTTATTGGTTGGTCAAACTTCTAAAGAGGAAGATGGTAAAACATCTGAAATTAAAAAGAAAGAACAATCAGTTATAGATAAAAAGCAAATTGTAGAAGAATTATTAAGTTTAAAATCACAAGTGAAAGAAGGTGATGTAGATGGAAAAATAAGCAAAACAATTGATAATATTTTAATGAATTGAAAGTTGTTGATTTTTTCAGAAGTTTTATAAAATGAAAAGACTCAGAACCGGGCTACTTGTTGAAGGTTGTAGTTCTGTTTAAAGATAATAATTAAAGTATATATGCGGTTTTTGACTTGAAAATAAGAGAACGCATAATTTAAAAATCAGCATACAATATTGGTTTATATTTTCACATGGATATAGGCATAAATAGTCATCTGTTTTAAAATTGAATATCGCACTAATATGAAGTGTTCAATTTTGAATTGAGATCCATTCCGCTTTGAGTTGAGATCCATTCCGCATCTTTTCAGCTTTTAATGTTATTAAAACATTAATTTTTTTTCATTAATTTTTTATTTGTAAGTCTATGTCGTATGTTTGCGTCATTAGAAATAAGGAGGATTGATATTTGTTAAAACTATGAGGAAATTAGATTTATTCGAAAAAGGCCAACAAGAAATAGCTGCAATTGCAAAAGTAATGTCACATCCGGCACGAATTGCAATTCTGCAGTTTTTAGCTGCAACACCAACTTGTATCTCAGGTGATATTTCTGACTTTCTACCGCTGAGCAGAACTACTGTTTCTCAGCATTTAAAAGACTTAAAACATGCCGGTTTAATAAAGGGAGAAGTAGAAGGCTTAAAAATCAAGTATTGTTTGAACAAAAAAGGGATTGAAAAAATGAAGCAATTATTTGGTGATCTTTTGGAGGAAATAACTCCTGAAGAAGAAAAGAATTGTTCATAAATAAGTAATATAAATCAGAATGGGAAAAGAGCAGACAGAATACTGAGATACACTCATATCTAAGCTTTCGCATCTCATATCTAATTAAGAAATATGAAACGACCTTATAAAAGAGTTGCTCGCAGGAGAGTGAGCGTAACTTGGAAGTTGCATATGACAATTAAAAAACAAATTATAAGCATATGAAAGTATTGGTTTTGTGTACCGGAAATTCATGCAGAAGCCAAATGGGTGAAGCAATTTTACGTGAAATTAACCCTGAATTGGAGGTTGTTTCGGCAGGTACTAAAATTGCAGATCGGGTACATCCTTTGGCAGTGAAAGCTATGGCTGAAATTGGAGTTGATATTAGCTCATTTCGCCCAAAAATGGTGGATGAATTTTTGAAAGATGGAGTTGATTTTTTAATCTCAGTGTGTGGTGGAGCAAAAGATGCTTGTCCTGCATTTACTGGACCAGTAGGAACCCGGTTACACATTGGATTCGACGATCCGGCTTATGCCGAGGGAACTGAAGAAGAAATTTTCAATGTATTTAGAAGAGTACGTGATGAAATCCGCAGGGATTTCGCAAAATTTAATGAGGAATACATCCTAAAAAAAATAAAACATGGGAGCTTTAAATAAAAAATTATCGTTTTTAGACAGATACCTTACCGTATGGATATTTGCGGCGATGGCAATTGGTGTTGGAATGGGGTATTTTTTTCCTGCCATGTCTGGATTTTGGAACAAATTATCGGTTGGAACCACGAATGTTCCAATTGCCATCGGATTGGTGATCATGATGTATCCACCACTTGCAAAAGTAAAATATGAAGAACTAAAGGATGTTTTCAAAAACCGGAAGATATTGATTCTCTCTTTAGTACAGAATTGGATCTTGGGACCCACTTTGATGTTTGCTTTGGCTATTATTTTTCTTCAGGATTATCCGGAATACATGACAGGATTAATTATGATTGGTTTGGCCAGATGTATTGCGATGGTAATTGTTTGGAATGATTTGGCAAAAGGAGATCCTGAATATGCCGCCGGTTTAGTAGCTTTTAACAGCATCTTTCAGGTATTGTTTTTCTCTGCTTATGCCTATGTATTCATCACTGTGCTGCCCGGATATTTTGGCTTACAAAGTTCTGTAGTTGATGTTTCCATGGGAGATATCGCAGAAAGCGTAATGATTTATCTGGGAATTCCATTTTTCGCCGGAATGATTACCCGATACTTCGGAATTAAAGCAAAAGGCAAGGATTGGTATCAGAAGAAATTTATACCTAAAATAAGCCCTCTTACCTTATTTGCCTTGCTGTTTACCATTTTTGTGATGTTCTCGTTAAAAGGAGAATACATTGTTCAGTTGCCATTTGATGTGGTTCGAATCGCGATTCCTTTGGTCATTTATTTTGTGATCATGTTCGTAATTTCCTTCTTTATGGGAAAGAAATTTAAAGCAGGATATGCCAAAACAGCCAGTTTATCTTTTACAGCAGCCAGTAACAATTTTGAATTGGCCATCGCAGTAGCCATTGCCGTTTTTGGTATCAATTCGGGTGTTGCATTTGCCGCAGTTATTGGGCCACTGGTTGAGGTGCCGGTATTGATCGCCTTGGTAAATGTTTCGCTGAGATTAAAAGACAAGTACTTTAAAGGGAAAATAGATGTTGTTAAGTGTGCTGATAATTAATAATTAACAAAATCTTATCAATAAAAAAAAGTCACGGCTCGTATGGAACCGTGACTTTTTTTATGCTTTAATCATATTGAATACAATCGGTAATATTCCTTATATTTGAAATGCAAAAAAACAATTATATGATTAAACCTGGATTGAAAATAGGCATACTCCTTACCCTTATATTGGTTTTGCCTTCCTTGTTTTTCTCTGCATACGAGATCAGTAACATCAATCAAAATGAGGCAGTTATTGATTCTGTCTATTCCAGTCAGTTAGAGTCCATTCTGTTTTCTGTCAATCAGTATTCCGATGATGTGATCAGTGGTTGGGCCAATCAGCTTGATAAAGGAAAATATGGTGTCGAAACAGAAATAAAATTATTGGTGTCTAAAAATTATTCGATAGATGCTTTTTTTCTGATCGATTCTTTAAAACATCAACTCTTCGCGAAAGAAAAAATTCCTGAAGACAGCATCACGATTCTCAAAAGGAATCTGGAAAATGCTTTTACCAATAATGCGGGCAATATTGAAAGATTACAAGAATACATTAAGAGCGGTTATCAGAAAATAGGTGTTCTGGACTTTAACAGGAAAGGAAAAAGTCTGTTTGCGTTTGCAAGAACTGTTGATTCTTTATCCGTGGAAACGCTTTTACTGCTTGTTGATACCGAGAAGTTTATTAAAGAAAATCTGGGGCCTAAAATTCAGGGAATTGCGCAAGATCAGTTTTTTATTTCGGTGATTGATAAAAAGTTGAATACTGAAATTTATTCCAATGTTGTTTTCGATGAAGGTGAAAAGAATATTCAGCAACGCAGACAGATTTGGCTGTTTCCGGCTTACGATTTGGGCATTCAGATGAAAGGAAATACCATTGAGGATTTAGTGCGAGAAAGAACAAATACCAATATAATTATGCTGATTGTGATGGATCTGATTCTTTTGTTGGGCGCCTGGTTAGTTTATCGGAACATCCGACAACAAATGAAGCTGACCCAATTGAAATCGGACTTTATATCTAATGTATCGCACGAAATAAGAACGCCGTTGGCACTGATAAATATGTATTCGGAGACCTTGGAAATGGGACGTCTGCCATCTGAAGAAAAAAAGAAGGAATACTATAAGGTGATTAACACCGAGGCCAACCGTTTATCGAACATGGTGAATAATATCCTCAATTTCAGTAAAATTGAAAGCGGTAAACGGGAATATCATTTTAAGGAAGCGGATATTAATGACGAAATAGAAACAATTCTCGAAAATTACGGACAGCACCTGCATAAAAAGGGCTTTGAAATTAAATTTGAAGCTTTCGATGAGTTACCAAAGCTAATTATTGACAAAGAAGCCGTTTCCGAAGCAATTATCAACTTGATTGATAATGCTGTAAAATACTGTGGCGAGACCAGGAGGATTGAGATTAAATGCCATACCGACTTGGAGTTTGCCTATATAAATGTGATCGATTTTGGAATAGGGATTTCGAAAAAAGATCAGCCCTTGATTTTCGATAAATTCTATAGAGTGAGCTCGGGTGATTTGGCCAATAAGGTAAAAGGCTCGGGAATCGGATTGAGCATTGTAAAGCACATAATGGATGCTCACAACGGGCAGATAACGGTTCAGAGTTCAAAAGAGGGTGGAACTTGTTTCACGCTAAGTTTTCCTCTGAGATAGAAAAATGAAAGATTTGTAATTGTAAACACATGAAACGTCCATGTATAAAGCTTTCTACACACAGAGAGATGATTATATGGTAAGTTTCATCTGACAAAAACTTAAAATTATAAACAGATGAAACCAATATTAATTGTGGAAGACGAGCCCGGCATGTTAATGGGATTGAAAGATAATATGGAGTTTGAGGGATATCAGGTTGATGTTGCCGATGATGGCGAAATTGGACTGGATAAAATCTTAGGAAATGAATACTCTCTGGTGCTTTTGGATGTAATGCTTCCAAAAATTTCTGGATTTGATATTTGTAAACAAGTCCGAAAAAAAGGAATTGCGACTCCAATAATTCTGCTGACAGCAAGAGGCGAGGAGATCGATAAAGTTTTAGGATTGGAGTTTGGCGCTGATGATTACATAACCAAACCATTTAGCTTGCGCGAATTGTTGGCGCGAATACGTGCAGTGTTAAGGCGTACCGAAAACAGGACAGAAAGCAAAGCTAATAATTCAGTTGAAATCGGAAAATTATCAATCAATTTTTCTTCTTTCGAAGGATTTGTCGATCAGCAGGAAGTGAAAATGTCGCACAAAGAAGTTGAGATATTAAACTATTTGTGGGACAACAAGAATACAATTGTTAGTCGTGATGATCTTTTGGATCATATCTGGGGAACGGATTATCAGCCAACATCCCGAACCATTGATAATTTTATATTGAAGCTAAGGCATAAGATTGAGCAGGATCCAAATCATGCAAAAATAATACTAACCGTGCACGGTGTTGGCTATCGTCTGGTGGTTTAGGAAAGTCGAACAGTCTGGAAAAGTCAAAAGGTCTTGAAAAGTCGAAAGGCAAAAGGAATATTTATTGCACTGTGCTTTAGCTCGGTGTTTGTAAAAGTAAAAGGGGAACAAGTTTTGTAAATCAAGCAACAGAGTTGCGTAGTCTTTGTAGAAGAAATGAAATTAATAAAGAAGGTACAGCGTACCTTAATTTAATAGGAATTGTAAATACCTATTGCCGCGTTCTTTAGCTCGGGTTTTGTGAAAATAAAAAGCTGAAAATAAAAATCCCCTTTAGAGAATTTAGGAGTAGTTTTGTAATGGCAAAAGGTCGGTAAATAGAACTATTAGATAGCTTTATCATCTTAAAACACAACTGATGACAATTGATGACATCTTATAACCCGGGGGTGACATAAATGATTTTTCAGCAGCCTAATTTTACCAATAGAAAGTTAAGATAGATGGAATGGTGGGCGTACGACTCCATTCTCTTTTAAAAACTAAAACGATTGGTAACTTAAAAATTAGGATGATGAAAACAATAAGAACAGCATTTTTCGCATTGGTATGTTTACTGTTAGCTGCAAATTTGGGAATGGCAACAACTCCCGATAAACAAAAAATAGAGAAAGAGAAAAGTATTTTACTGGATAAAATCCATAAATCAGTGTCACAAACAAATTTTGCAGATGTAATCGACCCTGGAGAATCTGAATTAATAGTTTTGCGTTGCACAATAAATGAAAACAATAAGGTTGTGGTGAGTAAAGTAATTGGTTTTAATGAAGAACTGAAAAAAGCCGTTCGCAAAACAATGGAGGATTCAAGAATTAAGGCGATTCCCGGTCTGGTTGGTGAAGAATTAGCCCTTAAGGTTAAATTTAAAATGCTGAGATGGTAGACCGGAAGTGTTTGTATAAATTAGAGGAGATAAGAAATGAATAGTATGATCTATAAAAGCCAAATTTTGAAAGGATGTATTCTACTTCTGTTTTTGATTTTTCAAGTGGGTACGATACAATCCGAGAATCTGAAAAGTTTGGTGAACCTGGAAGGGAACTGGAAATTTTCAATTGGGGATGACCCTGCAAGAGCCATCCCTGATTACAATGATTCCGATTGGAAAAATGTATTTGTTCCCAATAGCTGGGAGGATAATGGCTATGAAGATTACAATGGTTTTGCCTGGTATCGTAAAAGTTTTCAAATAAGGGAGGCCTTTAACCGAGAGTACCTTTATTTATACATGGGTTATATTGATGATGTGGATGAGGTGTACCTGAACGGGAAGCTAATAGGCGCATCGGGTAATTTTCCGCCAAGAATGAAAACGGCATACAATATTCCAAGAATGTATCCTGTGCCAACAAATTTGCTTCGTAAAGGAGGCACTAACGTAATTGCAGTGCGGGTTTATGATGGAATTCACAATGGAGGAATCACACAAGGACCAGTTGGTATTTTTATAGATAAAGATCAGGAGAGAATGGATATAGACCTAACGGGCTACTGGGATTTTGAATGCGGAAACTCTGTTGATCAAGGAAATTTAAAGTGTGTAACTTATCGAAAAGGAAAAATATTTGTTCCCGGATTTTGGGAAGCCCGAGGTTATAATGATTTAGACGGGAAAGCCAAATATACTAAAGAATTCAACTATCCATCAGATAGGAGCACTTCAGGAAAAGCATTGATCTTGGGAGTGATTGACGATGAGGATGTAGTGTGGCTGAATGGAGAGAGAATCAAATGGATGGGGTACAAAAGAGGTAGTAATTGGCATGATAATTCGTACCACAGCACTTTTCGGGCCTACGAAATACCAAAGAGCTTACTGAAAAGTAGTGGTGTAAACGTAATAGAGGTGATGGTTAAAGATTATACCGGACCAGGTGGAATTTATCGGGGGCCAATCGGGATTACCGATATCGAACTGGCTGAGGAAATGGTAAAAAGAGAACACAAGAACAACCGATCGAATCTGGAGAAGTTTTTTGATTATTGGTTTGATTAATTACTGCAATAATTTTGGGGCTGTACAATAGCCTAAACTGCTTTGTAAATAGTGCAAATAAAGAAAATATGAATAGAATGGGTGAGCATATAATTCAATGGATGAAGTTTCTGTTTGTAATGATGGTTGTTTGTGTATTTAACAATGAGATTATAGCACAGGATTATCAGAAAGTGGTTGACTTAAACGGTCGTTGGGAATTCTCAATTGGAGACAATCCGAAATGGGCAGATCCTAATTATGATGATTCCAACTGGGAACGGGTTGATGTTCCCTCGGCATGGGAGAATCAGGGATTTCATGGTTACGATGGATTTGCATGGTACAGAACCGGTTTTAGCTATTCGGCATCGCTAAAAGGTCAGAGTCTGTTTCTTAAATTGGGAAATATTGATGATGTGGATGAAGTTTTTGTGAATGGAATACGAATCGGACAATCGGGCAGTTTTCCTCCCCGTTATTCTACCGCTTACAATTCGAACCGGATGTACAATATTCCTTCGGCCGTTTTGCGAGGTAATAATGTAATAGCTGTTCGTGTTTACGATGATGTAGGAGAAGGAGGCATTGTTCGTGGTGATATCTCTGTTGTAGTAGATCGCGATGCAATACCCGTTGATATTGATTTACAAGGCAAATGGAAGTTTAAAACGGGGCGTTATGCGCATGAAGATCTGCAAAATGCATCCAATTGGGATGATATTATTGTTCCCGGATTTTGGGAGAATCAGGGCTATAAAAATTACGATGGATATGCCTGTTACGTTCTCGATTTTAATGCCAATGATAAGTTTTTGGCAGAGAGAATGGTTCTTGTTTTGGGTAAAATTGATGATCTTGATCAGGTAATTGTAAATGGAGTGTTGGTTGGCCAATCCGGTGAATTTGATCCTTCAACGGTGCAGCATTATTCAAATACTTATAAGCAGTTAAGAGGTTATTATCTGCCTGTAAATCTGATTAAAAAAGGAGCAAACAGAATTGTTGTGCGTGTTTACGACGCCACACAGGGAGGCGGAATCTATACCGGTTCCATTGGCTTAATTTCACAAGATCATTACATCAATTACTGGAACAGCAGAAGAAGACGAAACTAATTATCACCTTTAATTAGAATTTACGCTTGAAGAAGTGAAAGATCTCCTGTAAAAATCAAAAGTCATTTATGTGGAATTAGTAACGAATAACAACAGATAAATGATATGAAGTGCATCGTTCTGAAAAATATGATATTATGGCGAAGAAACAAATAAAACGAATACTCAGAATAGCATTTATTCTTGCAAGCATATCCTCTTTGTGGTTCGTACCATGGATTTTGGTAAAGGCTTGGATTTTGCCACTGCCTGATACGGTTCAGGAACAAGTAAATGAAGCCATTGATCATGGATTTGATGGAATGATTGTTTATGTAGATCAAGCCGGGAAGCCACCGGAATTTTATGCCGCAGGCTGGCATGACCGAAAAAACAAAATTCCTGCCTGCCCGCAGGCATTATTCAAAATTGCCAGCATTACCAAGCTATACATCGCTGTTGCTGTTGCTAAATTAGTCAAAGACGGACGTTTGTCCTTGGATAAAACACTCGCTGATTACTTTCCGGAACTTGCGGGAAGAATTGAAAATGCTGATAAAATTACCTTGAGAATGATGGTGCAGCATCGAAGTGGCATTCCCAATTTTATAGACCATCCTGATTATTGGAAAAAACCGCCCAAAAACAGACAGGAAACACTTGAATACGCACTGGACTTACCCGCAGACTTTGAACCAGGTGAAGATTATGGCTATTCAAATACCAACTATATGTTGATTGAGGATCTTATTGATAAAGTGCTTGGTTATAGTCATCAGCAATATATCAAGGAGGAAATTTTGATTCCTCTCAAACTCAACAATACCTTCGGTTCGCTTCATGATGTGGATATAGATGATGTGATGAGTGGCTATTATGTTGGAGTTGAAGAGGATCTAAAAACAGAATATACAGGTTTAATGCTGGCAACAGCAGAGGATGTGGGTAAATTCTTAAGAGCTTTAAATGATGGTTCAGTGTTTAATGAAGGGGAACAGGAAATTTATTCTTCTATTTACGTGTACGAACATACAGGTCTGCTTGTTGGCTATCAGAGTATTGCCAAATACCACAAAGACATTGATACAGTTGTCATTCAATTTAATAATACAACCAACTTTGATGGATACGACTGGAATTTAGCGGAAATTGTATACAATCGTATTGTAAAAATAGTGAGAAGTAAAAAAAGCTCGTAATAATATATCGAAACAATAATCGAAACAGTTGTAAATTCAACGGCAGCAGTCGGCTTTGTTTTTTTCGTAATGTGAAAGAAAAGTGCCGTGCAATCAGCAACGCAGTATTCAATTTACCCTTAGGCAAAATTTTAGCAGATACGAACAGTTAATGGAATATTTAATCAGACATATTGAAGACTACGCCAAGTTAAGTGAGTATGAAAAAGAAAACATGCTGCTTTTCGTAAAAAAGAGACATTTTGAGAAAAACGAAATAATTTTTAGCGAAGGAAAAATAGCAAATGAAATATACTTTGTAACCAAAGGCTGTGTTCGTTTATTTTATAATGTTGATGGGAAAGACCGGACTGCTTTCTTTTACACCGATGGTCAATTTATTTGTGCAGGAGAGAGTTATACATACAATGTTCCGGCAAGAGAAAATTATCAGGCAATAGAAAAAACTGAGATTTATGTTTTCGATAAAACCAATATTGAAAAATTATTGGAAGTATCTTCAAAATTTGAGTTAATTGCCCGAATTGCCACTGAAAATGAATTGATAGTCTGTCAACGAATTATTGCTTCATTTGTCACAAAATCGGCAGAAGAAAGGTATATTGAACTTTTGGAGACCAATGGGGAATTATTTCAACGTGTTCCGCAGCAATACATCGCTTCTTTTTTAGGCGTTTCACCTGAAACGTTAAGCAGGATAAAAAAAAGAGTATTATCCAAAGGAAATTCTTGACGAACATCAAGAGCAAAAAAATGCTCATTCTATATTTTTGAAAAAAAATAAATTATGGAAAAGCAAAGAATATTATTAGCTGGAGCAACAGGCTATTTGGGGCAATACATAACCAAAAAATTAGTATCAGATGGATATGATACAAGTATTATTGTTCGCGATAAGACAAAAGTTCAATTGGAGCATGATAATTTGAAAATAGTTGAGGCTCAAATAACTAATTCTGAAACACTAAAAGGTATTTGCCGCGATATAGATATTGTAATTAGTGCTGTTGGAATCACCCGTCAAAAAGATGGCCTTACCTATATGGATGTCGATTACCAGGCAAATGCAAACTTAATTGATGAAGCCAAAAAAAGCGGAGTGAAAAAATTCATTTATATATCGGTTTTAAACGGAGAAAAGCTTAGGAACTTAAAAATTTGTGAAGCCAAAGAAAAATTAGGCGATTATTTGAAATCTTCGGGATTGGATTTTTGCATCATCAGACCAAACGGATTTTTCTCTGATATGGGGGATTTTTTAAAAATGGCAAAAGGAGGAAAGGTTTATCTCTTTGGCAATGGGAAACTAAAACTAAATCCGATTCACGGTGAGGATTTAGCAAAAATAGTGGTGGGTGCAATAAGTCAGACAACAAAAGAAATTAATGTTGGAGGTCCCGATATACTTTCACAAAATGAAATTGCAGAATTGGCGCTGAAAGCTTATTCGAAGCCGGTAAAAATCGTCCATCTTTCAGATTGGATAAGAAAATTTGCTCTTTGTGCTGTTCGAGCAGTTACTAACTCAAAAACATACGGGCCTATTGAATTTTTTATGACAGTAATGGGAATGGATATGCAGGCACCACAATACGGGAAGCACAAATTAAAAGACTTTTTTAACGAACAGGTAAATAAAAACTTAGCCTGACATTTTGTGTGAAGAATGGTGTGAAAAGTGCTGAATGTCAATTTTTGCAGTTCGTTCAGATTTCATTGCAGATGGAAGGAAGACGACTGTGCAATCTGCCGTTGTCCGGCCAATTAACCAGACAATGGTATGGTTCTAAACAGAAATTTTAAGCTGATTTTAAGTTTTGCTTAAGCCAATTTAAAAGAGGAAGTACTAATATTTGTATAAACTTTTAAAAACTGAAACGATGTTTACAGCGACACATTTACATGCAATGATTGTTCATTTCCCGGTTGCCTTGGTATTGGTGGCATTTGTATCGGAACTAATTGGACTTATATTTAAGAAACAATTTTATCTTCAGGTTTCGTTTTATATTATAGTATTGGCAGGTTTAGGGGCTGTTGCAGCCTATCTTACAGGCGATGCTGCCGGCGATGGTATGGATGGAGGCTCTTTACAACGGGCACTGGAGGCTCATGAAGAATCTGCAGCCTTTACTCTATGGTTAACCATGGCAGCGGCGGGAGTAAAAATTGTTCTCTATTATATTAAAAATGAAATGCGTTGGCTAAAAATTCTGGCTTTTACTTTATTGTTCGCAGCTGCCGGTAGTGTTGCCCGTACAGGTTATCTGGGCGGTCAGTTGGTGTTTAAACATGCAGCAGGTGTCGAATTAGGTATTGGTAATTTTGATACCTTACAGAACGATGAGGAGGATGATTAGTCCATTTTGGTAGAACGGCTTGATGAAAATGAAGAATAATGTGTAATACTTAAACAAAACATATGCGAATTTTATTAGTCGAAGACGAAACCTCCATTTCCAATTTCCTTAAAGATGGGCTGGAAGAGGAGGGTTTTGCTGTTGATGTGGCCGATAATGGAAAAACAGGTCTGCAGTTAGCTCTGGATAATCTGGAAGAATATGATACCATAATTCTTGATTGGATGCTGCCAGGTATGAGCGGAATAGAAATATGCCGGAATATTCGTAAAGAGAGTCATGTGGTACCGGTTATTTTCCTTACTGCGCGTGATACCACCGACGATGCTGTTTTTGGGCTTGAAGCCGGGGCCAATGATTACATTCGGAAACCTTTTGCCTTTGACGAATTACTAGCGCGGATTCGGGTACTGATGCGCGGAAAAAGCGGAGAAAATTCGGTCTTTCGATACAAGGAGATCATTCTCGATGTAGATTCGCACCGTGTAAGTAAAGCCGATGAAAATGTGGAACTGACTCAAAAGGAATTTGCCCTGCTTGAGTTTTTACTGCGCAACAAGGGGAAAGTAAGTCGGCGCACCCGCATCATCGAGAAAGTGTGGGATATACATTTCGATTATGATACCTCGGTAATTGATGTGTACATCAATGCACTCCGCAAAAAACTCGATGATAAAAACAGCGAATCGTTTATTGAAACCATTCGGGGAGTTGGATACCGGATAAATGAAGAAGCATGAACCTGCATTTTAAAAACCGCATAGCCCTTTTTAATACCGTTGCTGCAGCTATTACCATGTTGGTGGTATTCGCTGCGGTGTATGCCGTGGTTTACATCACTACGTACCGGCACCTCGATAGCAATATCCTGGAAGAAAGGGCGGAATTGTTTTCGCAGATAAGCACTGTTGGTGATTCTCTGGTGTTTAGTCTGAATGCCGAGTGGGAAGAGATGGAACACAATAGAGCAGAAGTGGATCCCATTTTTTTACAGATGGTGGATGACCGGGGAACTGTGATCTTTCATTCGCGGAATTTAGAGAACGATAAGTTGCAGTTTGCCGATTCCCTGACTGAGGAGCTGTTTTTTAATGTAGAGTTTAACGGGAAAAAGATCCGGCAGGGACAATTTCCCATCAAAACTGAAGGTGGTAAAATAATCGGACAACTCGATATTGGAATTTCCCAGGTCGATTCCATATTAATTCTTACCAATCTGCGGAATACCTTTTTTGCTGCGTTTCCGCTGATGTTATTGTTTTTTTACGGGGTAACATCGCTGGTGGCATCTCGAAGTATAGCTCCTGTTAAGCAGTTGATTGCTTACGCTGAAAAAATGAATTACAACAATATTGATCCACGTTTACCTTTGCCGGTTCATCACGACGAAATTTACCATCTTACGACCACTATTAATGCCCTGTTGGAACGAATTGAAACCGGACGCAGCCGTGAGAAACAGATTACAGCAGATATTTCGCACGAACTGCGCACGCCGCTTACCAGTATTAAAGGAACTCTGGAAGTACTTATCCGCAAAACCCGGGAACCGCAGCAATACGAGGAAAAAGTGAGGCAGGTAATTCACGAAGTTGATTCGATAAATCATATTATTAATCAGTTGCTTTATTTAGCCCGGTTGGATTCGGGAAATCTTTCAATTGTTAAAAAGCCTGTTAATCTGTATGATATGCTGCTTGCCGTTAAAAACAGATGGCGCCTGCAGATGAACAGCAAGCAGATGATTCTGAAATTGGATATTCCGGAGGATACAGTGGTTCAAGCCGATTTTGGATTGCTTGAAATGATTATGGAGAATCTGGTTAGCAATGCTGTTAAATACGGATACAAACAGGGGCAGTTGGTTTGTAACTGGCAGGCCGATACCGGAATTTTATCGATTAGCGACAACGGACCTGGCATTCCGCAGGAACATTTGCCTCATATTTTTAATCGTTTTTATCGGGTAGACGTTCCCGGAAGTACTTTGGTGCAAAGTACCGGATTGGGATTGTACATTGTTAAAATGCTTGCCGGTATTCAGGGAATACAAATACAGGCAGACAGTCAGATAAACCGGGGAACTCAATTTCATCTCCATTTTAATGGATAATTTTTAAGCTGATTTTAAGAAAGGCTAAAGGAAGCTTTAATGGTATGCGTGCCATATTTGCATTGTATATTATTAATTAAAACAAAAAAGAGAATAAAAATGAAAAAGCTTTTATCCTTATCAGCATTAGCCGTAGTGATCGGCATCCTCAGTTCATGTAACACAGGAAACAAAAAAGAGGCAAAATTACAAAACCCCGTAGTTGCCGAAAGTAAAGAAAAGCAGATAGCACCTAACGAAGCCAAGGCAAAAACAATGGCAGATCTGCAGGATGCATTTAAAGGGGAAACCACGGCATCAGCCAAATATGCAGCTTATTCTAAAAAAGCGGAGCAGGAGGGAAATCATAACATCGCTTTGCTGTTTGCAGCTGCATCGAAGGCCGAAAAGGTACATGCCAATAATCATAAATCTGTTATCGTGGAATTAGGAGGAGCAGTTCCAAACATCACACCTGAATTTACGGTAAAAACAACCGGCGAGAATCTGCAGGATGCCATTGAGGGGGAATCGTATGAGGTGACTACCATGTATCCTGATTTTTTGCAGGATGCGGCCAACTCGAAAACCCAATTGGCACAAATAAGTTTTAATTACGCCTTCGAGGTAGAGAAAAAACATCAGACAATGTACAGGAATGCTTTGCTCGCACTTAATAACAACACCGTGAACGAATTGCCCAATGTTTACTATATATGTCCTACCTGCGGAAACACCTACGACCAAACACCTTCTGAACGTTGCGGTATTTCAATGACCGGTTCCGAAAAATTCATAAAAATAAACAGTTTATAATTTTATACAGCAACACAGAAACAAGGTCCGGCAGAATGCATCAATGTATTCTGCCGGACCTAATTGTATTTCTATACCAAATTAACATCAAAACATGCCTTGTAAAATGTTTCTTTTCAGCTATATCTTCGTTAAAAAAGATGCATCGTAACATGGCTGTGCTTTACTTTTTTGCCTCGATGCAGCTAAAAATTAATTCATTTCCCATGATCCAAATTCAACAACTCCCTGAAAAAATTTAAGAATTCAGATTTGTTTGTAAAATGGGATCATATCTACAATAAAAAAAATCCTGACGAGCATTTACGCCGTCAGGATTTTACTATTCCGCTTGGGGAAAATCCCCGGTTTTTCATTGTACAATCAACAAAATCAACGAATTGATCACAGCTGGCTGTTTGCTGGTTTTCTTGTTCTTTGTTCCTTTCTCCTTTTTACTTGAAACTTGTTCACTCTATTTAATCTCCTTAACATTCTCCTTAAGCGATTCCGAAATCAGCTTTTTCAAACGTAAAGTTTGCTCCTCCAGTGCACCTTGTTTTTTAGGATCGTACAAGTGTTTGTACTTGCACTCCACAAGGTCGTATTTCAGGTTATCCATTGTTCCGGTTACATTCAGTCCCAATCGAACAGGTAGTGGAGTATCTGTTACCGATATGTGATAGTTAAAGCTGTTATCCATATTATGACGTCCCGAAATAACAGCTTTGTACTTGTCCATTACAATAAGGAAAGGATACAAATCAATTTCGTCTTTAAACAGAGTCATTTCAACACTAAGGCTGTCTATCACATTTGCTGTTTTTTTCTTAAACAGTAGTTTTTTGGCAATCATGTCGAAAGTTTCGGTATCCATAAGGGTTAGTTCCTGTCCCTGGAAAGCCGCCGCACCACGAATTGTAGATTGTTTCAAAGAATAATCGCTCTTAAGATAGGTTTCTCCGGCCAAATGAAATTCACCTTTCCCTTTGAATGATTTCAGCATAGGAATCATTGTGTCAACAGAAGGAATCAGAGCAATTAATTCAGCAATATCAATATCTAAAAGGTGAAAGTCGATGCCGCTAAAGAGGTGGTTTTTTCTGTCGGAACGGTACATGGCCGTTAACTGCATGTTGGCAGCCCGGCTGGTGAATCCCATCTGATCGAGAATAAGAGTACCATCTTTTACAGTAAGTCCTCCTTTAATGTTTTCGATTACATTATTATTTACTAAAGTTTTCGCAATTGTTGTGTTCAATCTAATTTCGACACCTTTTGGCACCATAAACGGATCGTCTTCGGGCGCAGTATCTTTATTGACGGTAAGAGTTGAATCCTGACTGCCCATGCCGTTAAAAATGTCCATCAGCTGATATACATCGGTATTTTTAGAAACCAAATTAAAGTTTCCTTTCAGCAATGCCTGATCGTTTAAATAGTTGGAGATGTCGGTAAGCTGGCCCGTAAGGCTAAAGTCGGAATTGCCCAAAGTTAAAGCCGCTTTTTGAATCTCCATCGTGTCTTGATTAAGTGTAAACGAGATGTTGGGAATTTTACCCCTTAGCTGTTCACTCAAATCATAAACTGCATCGGAGAAACTGATTGCCATTTCGGGCTGCCATTTAAGAATGATATTATTCTGCGAGTCGTCGTATTTCAAATTCGTTTTTGCATATAGGTTTTTAGCATCAAACAAAATAGAGTCTTTGCCGGCTACTGCAATTTCATCACTGTTAATTGTTGAATTGATAAGAGCAATCTCTTGTTTTCCGTTACGGCCTGGAACGTATTCGAATCGTCCGTTTGCATTGTTTGCGCTAACCGATAAAGTATCCGACACAGCAGTAAGACTGCCCAATTTAAAAATACACGACGTTATGGGTGCCGGGGCTCCTTTTGCCGGATGATTGATATCGACAGAAAGCTCAAGATTCTCAGTCACCGCGCTCATGGCAGGAGATAGGTGCATTGTAAAGTTTTGTGCATCCATTTTGATGTTTGCAAACAGAAGGTTTTTATCTGCTCTGGCTTGGCTCGGTAAAGTAAGCTTAATTTTTGCCGAAGGGAGATTTACCTTTGTAGTGTCGTTATAAACGGCATCAAAATCCCGGGTGTTGAGATCGCCTGTTAAATAGATACGGTGATATGCCTCCTGATCCAAATCAGACTGAGAAAACCGGGTATGCAGATTTCCATTTACCCAACCCCGAACAATGATATTCTGATCTTTAGGTACAAACGACTGAAAATCGGCCAGGTTAACATCACCCTTCGTATAGATGTCGTAGCGCGGCGTTTCCAATATGTCCGATATATTTCCTGCAACAGAAACGCTGCTGTTTCGTATTTTGGCAGAACTGCTGTTTACAGTAATATCCGAAGTCTGGTTTTTATTTACATCTACCTTCGCCGACATCGATAATTTGATATCCTTCACTTTTGGATAGCCTGTATAGTTAATTTCGCCCTTATTGTACTCTATGTTTGTGTTTACAAGAGGGTAACTTGTGTCAGAATACAGGCCAGTTACCGATCCGGATAATTGTGCATAACCCTTGGCAATCAGATCTTTTAGCGGAGCCGAATAGGCTTTGGGAACAAGAGCCATAATTTTTTCGACATCCAATTCGTTGGTCGAGTAGTTTATGTTGGTGGCTATCGAATTATCGGACTGTATTTTTACAATCCCGCTGCATACTACTTCCTGCTCATTGTTCACAATCAGTTTTGCCTCTTTTAAATCAAAACTGTTTTCGGCGATGTTTACAGCACATGGCAGATGTGTGTCCAATTTCATATTTGTTAAAATTGTATCGCCAGCCATAGCAAGAGACAATTCCTTACAAACAAGCTTTGCATCGGAATTGAATCGGTTTTTGTCCGCAGCCTTCAAAGTCATTTTCAGATCGCAGTTTTTGGCATCTATACGAAGAGCCATCGAGTCGGATGTTGTAAACAGCAATCGGCTGACTTGCAGATCCAAATCAAAAGACTGTTTTCCCTTGGTATATACAAACCCGAGCGCAGCATTTCCGTTGATAACAGCAGCCTTTCTAAATGTCGTCTCATCTGCATAATTGGCATTAAAATTTGTAAATTTTACATTGCTGATGTCGATGTCACCCAATGATGAGTCCTCAGAATCAGCTTCTGCAGCATCGGAACTGCTTTTAAAAATATCGAAATTAGACTGCCCGGATGAGTCTGTTTTGAAATTCAAATACCCATTTTCAACCAAAAACGGGTTAAGCTTTATATCGCCGTGGAATAAATACGACTTAACATTTAGCGAGGCAAAGCATTTTTTAGCATACAACAGGGTATCTGTTTTCACAGAATTGTTATTTCCGGTTAAACAGAGATTTGTCAGCTCTATGCCAAAAAACGGATAGGTACTAAAAAAAGTGGGTTCAACTTTTTCGATGACCGTATTGCAGGCTAAATAATTTTTTGCCTGTTTATTAACTATTGGTGTTAATTTTTCTGGCGTAAGAACATACCACAAGGCTATTGTTGCAGTTATTATTCCTACAAAAACCAGTACCAGTAAAGCTATTCCTACTTTTTTTACTATCCGCATTTTACTATTGTTTGCTAAATGATTTTGTTTTTCCGTAAGCGTCTTCGTACTCTAATGATGATGCCGTTAAATTCGTAATGGTGTACACTTTTGGAACGTTACCGCCATTTTCGATAATGTGGATCTGCTCCAGCTGATCTTTTGTTATTGTCCAGGTAAATTTCTGAGTTTCTGATTCCTTAACATCATCGGCAGTATCCCAGGTAGCACCTGATTTGTCAGAGTCGTATCTTTCGAACAAAGTCCCGCTTTTCCATTTGCCGATAATTAATGACTCATCAAAACTGGGGTGAGTTTCTTCTTCAGAACAAGAGGTTGAGAAAAGTGCTGCTGCAGCAATGCATAAAAAAAATAATGTGATCCGTTTCATATGTTTATAATTTGTTTTTTAGTTGTTATATGGCTTGTCCTGAATTTTTCAGGAGAACTTACCATGATCAATAATCATGCCCTTGTGTGTAACACTTTTTACAGGGGCGTTACACCTGTTCATTACTTAAAATAAACTTCAAAAATAATACTTTATTGTTGCAAAATGCACGAAACAGTATTAGGTTATTATGAAATATTATTTTTCATAGTTACAGTATTTGTTTTCGAACTGCTAAAGCATGAAATATAAATGATTGAAGAAATGAAAAAGATGCTTAGCAAAGCATCTGTTGCAGTTTGGCTTAAGCCAACTGACAGCAAGAAATTAGTAAATAGGCTTTAGCCACATAAAATACAATGGGAGTAATAGGCAAAATAAGGTTTGGACCAATCTGCCAATTGCTTAGCTAACCAATACAAATTCCATGTGCTGAATTATAAGAAATAAAATGATGCTAAAGCAAAAGATGAGAAACTTTTAAATTCAGTTGGCTAAAGCCGAACTGCAATGGATAAAAAAATACAAAGCATTTACTGATGTAAGGAGCAAGGCTGAGCATTTATTGCAATTGTTTTCAAACAACAGATAACCAGGAATTAAAATGATTGAAGAAAATAAAATGATACTTAGCAAAACATCTATTGCAGTTTGGCTTAAGCCAACTGATAACAGGCAACTAATAAATAGGCTTTAGCCACATAAAATACTATAAGAGTAATAGGCAAACTAAGGTTTGGATTACTCTGCCAATTGCTTAGCTAACCAATACAAATTCCATGTGCTGAATGGTAAGAAATAAAATGATGCTAAAGCAAAAGATTGGCATATTTTGAATTCAGTTGGCTAAAGCCAAACTGCAATGGATAAAAAAAATACAAAGCACTTACTGATGAAAGGAGCAAAGGCGAGCATTTATTGCAATTATTTTTGAGCAAGGGATAATAAGAAATTAAAATGATTGAAGAAGTAAAATGATATTAAGCAAAACATCTATTGCAGTTTGGCTTTAGCCAACTGACAGCAAGAAATTAGTAAATAGGCTTTAGCCACATAAAATACAATAGGAGTAATAGGCAAACTAAGCTTTGGACTAATCTGCCAATTGCTTAGTTTACCAATACAAATTCCATGTGCTGAATTATAAGAAATAAAATGATGCTAAAGCAAAAGATTGGAACATTTTGAATTCAGTTGGCTAAAGCCAAACTGCAATGGATAAAAAAACACAATGCATTTCCTGATGTAAGGAGCAAAGCTGAGCATCTATTGCTTTTGTTTTTAAACAACAGATAACAAGAAATTAAAATGATTGCAGGAGTAAAATGATACTAAGCAAAACATCTATTGCGGTTTGGCTTTAGCCAACTGATAGCATTAAAATTAGAAAACAGGCTTTAGCCGCATAAAATATAATAGGAGTAATATGCAAACTAAGGTTTAGACTACTCTGCCAATTGCTTAGCTGAACAATACAAATTCCTTCCGGTTTTTTAAAAAACAACAATATTTTTATATTCTTAATTTATAATGGCATGTAAAATAACTATAATAATTTTTTGTTGTGGATTTATTGTTTTGTAGATTTAGGAGCTAAAAACCTAAAAAGTGCAAATTGCCACCCTATATGGGTAAATAAATACACCTTAAAAAAAACAAAAGGATAAAACACTTTTACGTTGGCATTCATTAAAAAAAGAAAATAATTAAATAATGAGAATAATACATTTTTCAGACTTACATTATGGTAAGCATAACGACAGGGTTGAAAGAATGCTCCCTGTTTTAACAAAAGAGCTAGAAGCAATTAATGATGAAAAAAAGATTGATTTAATTGTTTTGTCTGGAGATTTAGTTTGGACAGGAGAAAATGAAAAGAATTTTGAAATTGTAAAAAAATAGTTTATCGAACCTCTTCTTACTAAATTAAATATTTCACAAGACAACTTTATACTCACACAAGGAAATCATGATAATTCAAAAGATGATAAGGAATTGCCTCTTGTAAAAGAACATATTGATAGATTTGAAAAGAATGTTGATGTTGATAATTTTGTCAGTAAGGATGATGAGCAATTTAAATTAAGTTTCGTTAAATCTGAAAACTACTATAAATTTATATCATCATTTTACAAGAATGATGATATAAACAAACTTTACCAAGTCTTTAAAAGAGATATTGATAATAAAAAAATAGGAATAGTTTCATTTAATTCAAGTTGGCGTGCATTTATTGGAGAACATTCGAATAAATTGTTAATCCCACAAAGTATTGCAAACAAAGCAGTAAAAGAAATTAAAGATTGTGACATCAAAATTGCTGTCATGCACCATCCAATAGAAGATTTAAAAAATTTTAATCAATTTGAAATAGAAGATATTATTCATGAACAATTTCACATTTTAACATCAGGACATTTTCATAAACATAAACCAAGTATCTTGTTTAGTACAAATACAGGAATACTAAAACTTTCATCAATGGCATTAATGTCTAATAAAGATGGTAGTGAAAATGGTTTAACATTATTAGATTTTGATTTAAATACTTTTGATGTAAAAATAAGAAAACATAGATATATAAATTCGGATAATACTTTTTCTATAACACAAAACTACACTTCTCACATACCGATGAATAAGGAAAAAGAAAGAGAAGTGAAAGTATATAAACAAACGAAACAATTGTTTGAAAAAACTCTTATTGACGCAAACTCACTTGTTGTTTTTAATAAAAAAGAGAGAGCAGAAAAGAATTTTTTGGATTACTATAATGATCCGATTATTAAAGACAATTCTTACTTTGAAAATATTGAGAAAACTGATATTGCAAGTAACAATATTTCATTAAAAGTTCTTATATCTGACAATCATATCATTTTCGGAAAGGACAAAACAGGAAAGACTTCCTTATTAAGAAAAATCCAGTTAGAACTACTAAATAATTATTTTATTTATAAGGCAATTCCAGTTTATATTGAGTTCAAAAATTCATACACAATCCATAATTTTGATATTATAGATTATATACGCCAAAATTATTTTTTAAACAAAACCGATGCCGATGCCTTATTAGATAGCGAAAAGTTTCATTTTTTAATTGATAATTATAACCCAGACAGTATACAACAAACAGAATTTCTTACTTCCTTACTTAAACAGGTGGGAAATAATATTACAACAATTACATCTTTTGAAACACAGGAAAGTTTAGCTTATAGTCAATCATTTAAATTAAATGGTTCATTATTTAGTAAAGCATTTATCCACCCTTTAAACCGGTCAAGTATTAGAACACAAACTGAAAAAGTGTTAGATGAATATGATAACGACGAAAAAGATAAAATAGTAACTAAGGTGTTATCTATATTCTCACAATTGAATATACCGTATAATTACTGGTCATTATCTCTTTTTCTGTGGATTTACAAAAAAGACCAAGGCATCAATATCAATGATAATATAGAAATGATAATTCTATATGTCGACAAGTTATTAGGTAGAGAAGAAATAGCTTCATTAGGTCAAGATGATTATGATTTGTTTAAAAAGTTTTTTGCTAATCTTGCTCATAAATTATTGAAAAATCATAGTGATACAAATTATTCAATATCTTATGGGGAACTAACAGAATTTATAGAAAAATTCAAGAAAAACAATATTAGGTTTGTAACAGACACAAGAGATTTACTGGATTACTTATTAGAAAAAGGCATATTAAGGAAGAATACTTATACTGAAAGATACACATTTCGATTAAATGGTGTAATGGAATATTTTACTGCTGTTTATATGCAAGCAAATAAATCATTTGTTGATGATTTATTAGAACCAGATAATGATATGGTTTATTTGGAATTTGCAAATGAGCTCGAAATCTTGTCAGGTTTGGCAAGAGGTGACAAAAAATTCTTAGGTAAAATATATAATAAGACACAAGATGCCTTAAACACCACTAATATAAAATATAGAGATAACTATGATGAGTTATTGTCATCTAAGATGGGAAATGCAAAAGAATTAGCACAGTTGTTTTGTGATATTGATGTAAAAGGGCAGATGCCCAAAAGTCTTGAAGAACAAGATGAGATGATGGATAACCTAAAACCAATCCAAACATTTCAGGATGAAGTGAAAATTAAAAAACCACAAAAAAAGGAGATAGATTATACTCATTCTCAGCTGGAAAGGCATCTTTTTATTCTTTCAAGAGTTTTTAGAAGTATGTCTTCTGTAGATGATGAAAAATTAATGATTGATACTTTTGAATTTATTATTAATTCTTATATAAACTTAGGATTTGAATTAATAAATGAGTTTGAATTTCAAAAAGAAAAATCTGAGCAAGAAATTGAAAAAGCAATATTAAACTTATTTACAAGTTTCATTCCTCTTGTTACTCAATCAATGATGTCAGATGCAATTCTTCACGTTAATCTGAAAAGGTTAATAAACAAAAAGATTGAGGAATTTGAAAAAGATAAAACTAATAATGAATTCAAATTATTGCTTCTTTATTTTATGCTTTTAGATATTGATTTAAAGAAGAATAAGAATATTATTCAAAAGATCATAGAAAACATTAGTGTTATTGCTTTAAAAAATACAGCATTACTGAAATTATATTTATATCTGAATTTTAAATCATACGGTAATAAGGGTTTAGAAGAATTACTAAAAGAAAAAATTGTTGAACTTCAGAAGGAATTATATCCTAATACTGACGAAAATAAATTAAGAAATAAAATAGATAAGAAATTATTAATAACGAAACGCCAACAATAAATATAGGTCATTTGGAGGATAGTGCTAAATTTGAACATGTTAACGTTTAATAAAACATATAGCAGTTTGATAGATAGGTACTTTAAAATGCCCCACGTTTCATACCGCCAACCGTTCATAATTAAAGACCCAACCAGGTCTTTTTTTATGCTCATTATTCCGCTAAAAGCGGGGCATTTCGGGATAATTCCGATTATGCATAATCATTCTAGATTTGCTTTTGAATTGGGAACAAGGGAATTTCCTGAGAACGGTTTTTCCAATGAAAAAACAAAGTGGTTCCTGAGCTTCACCAAGTGATCAAATGAAATTACAAAGTGGTTCCTGAGCTTCACCAAGCAGTAAAATGATTTCACCAAGTTGTCCCTGAGCTTCACCAAGCAGTAAAATGATTTCACCAAGTTGTCCCTGAGCTTCACCAAGCAGTAAAATGACTTTACTAAGTCGTTCCTGAACTTCACCAAGCGGTAAAATGACTTCACCAAGTTGTCCCTGAGCTTCACCAAGTGATCAAATGAAATTACAGAGTAGTTCTTGAGCTTCACTGAGTGATCAAATGAAATTGCAAAGTGGTTCTTGAGCTTCGCCAAGTGATCAAATGAAATTGCAAAGTGATTCTTGAGCTTCACTGAGTCATCAAATGACTTTACTAAGTCGTCCGTGAACTTACCAAATCATCAAATGACTGAACAAAGCTTCCAAATAAATATAATTAGATTGAAGCATAACAAATGTAAGTATGGCCAGTGCCCGTTTGTCGTACTTTTTAAATGAAAAAGAGGAGATCAGCGAAGAAAAATAAGCTTAAAAAAATATGATGATGAAGGAGAAATGCTTTTTGTTCCGTTTTGCTGACTTCCTATCCATTCCACTTCCAAAACTTTTATCGGTTTTTTGCGCTGACCAGATTTGGCAATTCTTTTGATAATCAATGCTTGTTTTGTAAATCGGGCAGATATACATTTCTGTCTATCGATTTTGCATTCAATTTTTATCTGTCCGTAAAGTTTTTATCTTTAAAATTCAATTGAGTATTTTAATCGGTTTTTAGCCAAACTGAGTTTGCTTTCCATTTGAAAAATTAGATTTTCATCCCTCAATAAAAATGATTTCGTAGGCTGCGAAATTTATTTCTGTAACAAAAAATCAAATTATGCACATTATCGACATTTTAATATTTGTAATCTATATGCTTGGCATGCTTGGTGTTGGCCTCTATTTTATGAAACGCAATAAATCGCAGGAAGACTATTACGTAGGAGGTCGGGAAATGACTTCTTTTCACATAGGCTTATCGGTTGTTGCTACAGATGTTGGTGGTGGATTTTCGATAGGATTAGGTGGTTTGGGCTTTTTAATTGGTCTTTCGGGTAGTTGGATGCTGTTTACAGGCATAATCGGAGCATGGATTAGTGCTGTTTTTCTGATTCCAATTATCTATCCTCTGGCACGGAAACATAATTTTTTGAGTTTCCCCGAAATCTTAAATCACTTCTACGATCGTAAAGTGGCCATTATAGCAGGCATAATCTCTCTGATTGGTTATATCGGATTTACCAGTTCGCAGGTATTGGCAGGAGCGAAATTAGCAGCAGCAACTTTTCCTTCCATCACCATTGTCGATGCCGTATTGCTAATGGGAATTGTGGTGATCGGTTATACCGTACTGGGTGGGCTGAAGGCGGTTATTTTCACCGATACAATTCAATGGATCATACTCATGTTTGGACTGATTGTAGTTGGAATTCCTTTGGGTTTTGTAAAAGTAGGAGGGTGGGAAGCTCTTCGGATTTATTTGCCGGTTAACTTTCAAAGTCTCACCAATGTTGGTTTTGTTCAATTTATTAACTGGCTGATTACAATTGTTCCCATTTGGTTTGTTGGCATGACTCTGTATCAAAGAATCTATGCTTCGAAAGATGAGAAAACAGCAAAAAAAGCTTGGTTCATAGCTGGCTTGTTCGAATGGCCTGTAATGGCATTTATGGGAATTACTCTGGGATTATTAGGCCGGGTTGCCTTCGAACAAGGCATGTTTACCGAATTTGGATATGCTCCGGGAAGTGTTATCGATCCGGAAATTGGCTTGCCTTTACTCTTAACGCACATTTTCCCCGTTGGTTTGATGGGACTGCTTATGTCGTCTTATTTTTCGGCAATCATGTCAACCGCCGATTCTTGTTTAATGGCGGCATCAGGCAATTTCACAACCGATATCTTAAGGCTTTCAAAGCAAAACACCAAAAGTATACGCTATTCGCAATTAGCAACATTAGTGATTGGGATACTGGCAATTTTTCTGGCTACCAAAATGCAAAATGTACTCGATTTAATGTTATACTCTTATGCCTTTATGGTTTCAGGATTGTTTGTTCCTGTTTTGGGTTTTCTATTTTTGAAAAAGCCATCGGCAAAGGCTGCAATGTATGCTATGCTTTTGGGAGGAGGAACTACTTTGGCCCTTATTTTAACAGAAGTCACATTGCCTTTTGGTTTGGATGCCAACTTCTTTGGGATTACATTATCGGCAATTGTTTTTATCATTATCCAATCGTTGCACAGGCGATCTGAGATTTAAAACATTCTTAAACTTGGTGCAGTTTATAGCACTTATACCCATTTAATTTCAAAATCATGCTTAAAATAACAGCTTATTATGCTCTTACTATATCCAAGCCATTCTTGTCAGGGTATGACTTGATTCTATAAGCACTATCTCATAAGATCAATTTTGATGTTGATTTGGTAGTAAATGTTCAAAAAATGAAAAACAAAGTGGTTCCTGAGCTTTATCCTCCTAAAAACGGTTGAAAAACAAAATTACCGATTCCGCAAAAAACAGCTAAATTTATGCTGTTGCACACACAAGAAAGAGAATGATGATAGAATCAAATCCAAATTTGAATAAAACGATTCTGCTGGCTGTTACCATGGCATCCAATTTCTTGAATCCACTAATGGGAGCTGCTGTTAATGTGGCTTTACCCCGAATTGGGGAAGAATTATCGATGTCGGCCGTGGGTTTAAGTTGGGTGAGTATGTCCTTTTTGCTGGCCTCGTCGGTATTTTTAGTCCCTTTTGGTAAAATAAGCGACAATTGGGGACGTGTAAAAATGTTTCTGTACAGCAATATATTATTTGGTTTAGCCACTTTATTCTGCGCCTTTTCTTTTTCATCCGAAACATTACTAATGGGGCGTTTGTTGCAGGGGATAGGTGCCGCAGGTATCTTTGCCTCGAACATGGCCATTGTAATATCTGCTTTCGAACCTCACGAAAGAGGTAAAATGATTGGATTAAATGTGATGGCCGTTTACGTAGGCTTATCCATTGCTCCGGTTTTGGGTGGCATTCTAACAGAATCATTGGGCTGGCGTTCCTTGTTTTTTATTAATGCAGGAGCAGTCCTGTTAATTATACTGGCTATACTCACAAAAATTAAGGCTGAATGGGCAGTTCCAGACAAGGCGAAATTCGACATTAAGGGGACTTTGATATATATGTTTTCCGTTTCGGGATTGATGTATGGGTTTTCGCATCTACCAAAAACGGAAGCAATCGTGTTCACTTTATTGGGAATTACAGGCTTGCTTATTTTTGTCAGATACGAGTTAAAACACCCAAACCCGGTTTTCGAAATGCAGCTGTTCTTTAAAAACAAGTTGTTTGCCTTCTCCAATTTATCCGCTTTTATTAACTATGCAGCCACCTTTGCCATCACATTCGTTTTTAGTTTGTATTTGCAGTACGTGAAAGGTTTATCGCCAAAAGAGGCAGGTTTTATTTTAATTGCACAACCAGTAGTGATGGCTGTAGTTGCATCCTTCTCGGGGAAATTGTCGGACACAAAAGACCCGCGGATTTTGGCATCTTTAGGAATGGGAATAAGTGCAGCAGGGCTGTTGCTGCTCACTTTTATCAGCAAGCAAACGCCCTATGCCTATATTGTTTTTGCCTTACTGATTTTAGGATTTGGTTTTGGGATGTTTTCATCACCCAATACAAATTCAGTTATGAGTTCGGTAGAAAAACGTTTTTTAGGACTGGCATCGGCGACAGTTGCTACCATGCGAACCACAGGAATGATGTTTAGTATGGCTGTTGCGGCTCTTTCGGTACATGTTTTTTTGGGAGATGCTAAAATTCATGCCGGCAATCTCGATTCATTCATACTAAGCATGAGAGTGATTGTAATCAGCTTTACAGTTTTGTGTGTAATCGGAATTTTTACATCGCTGATAGGAAGGCGAAAAACTACGGGCAATTAAGTTCTGGCGGATGAGTACAGAAATATTCTGTTGGTTATTTGCCACATCTTTACAGTGTTGAAGACTTGTAAGCGTTTTGGCATTTTTGTTTTATCCCGATTATCTTTTTGTTACGCAATTATTGTTTTGTAGATTCGGGGACAAAATGTAATTGGGTGTTATTATGAACTAGTTGCAGAGCAAATAGTATAAATCTTACTGATAATGGAGAAATATAAAATAGTAAAAAATTATTTGTGCTGTGCAGGCATTGCCTTGTTGGCATCCTGTACGTCAACAGAAATATCCGGCAATTATACAATTTATCCTGAAAACCAAGAAAAAGACATTCATCCGGATACTCATCTTAAAATTACATTTGCCGGCCAACCCATCATAGGAAGCAAGGGTAAAATAAGGGTATTCGAAAGTCAGACCGATTCGTTGGTCGATCTAATTGATATGAGTATCCCGGCAGGACCAACCAAACCTGTCAAAAACCCGGAAGCGACTTATACATGCATCCCTTATCAATATTTGCCCGGTAAGTTTACCAATGCCAATACCAAGCCGGGTACTCCATCAGGCACAGCCTTAGCAACTGCAGATACATTTCAGTTGACCATTATTGGTGGTTTTACCGATGCTTTCCATTTTTATCCCATAATTGTTCATGAAAACACTGCCATTATCTCTTTGCACCATAATCTTTTGGAGTACAATAAAGACTACTATGTTTTAATTGACAGCAGTGTGGTTTCTTCAGCTAAGGGAAGCTTTAAAGGGATTTATAACAAAAATGTGTGGCGGTTCAGCACCAGTAAGAATCCTCCTGATTTAAGGTATAAAAAAATTATAGTGGATGATGAAGGGAATGGTGACTTTTCTACTTTGCAGGGAGCCCTTGATTACATTCCCAATGATTACAAAGACACAGTTGAAATTTTCATCAGGAACGGTTTGTATGATGAGCTGATCTATTTCAGGAATAAATCGAATATCATCATCAAAGGTGAAAACAGGGAGAAAACAGTAATTCAATATGCAAACAATGAAGTGTTCAATCCCCATCCATGGAATATAAAAACCAATGAATGGCCGGGTACTTTTCCTTCAAGAAGAGCCGCTTTTGCGATTGATAACTGTACAAATATTCAGTTGTTAAATTTAACAGTTAAAACTTTACTGCAAGGGCAGGCAGAAGGATTACTGATTAATGGAGATGAAATATTTGTTAAAGGAGTACATATTGTAGGCTCAGGCGATGCTTTACAAACCAATGGTTCGGCCTGCTTCGAAGATGTGAAAATTGACGGTGGCGGTGATATGATACTTGGACGGGGGCCTGCATTTTTCAAAGATTGCGATTTTTATTCTCCCGGACCTTTTATGTGGACAAGAAATACCAAGGCCAATCATGGGAATGTATTTCTGAATTGCCGTTTCACCGGTACAAATCCTAATGGAAGTACATTGGCCAGGGCTCCTGTTAATAAAGGTTTTGGTTATCCGTACAGCGAATGCGTGTTCATTAACTGTTCTCTTAAAAACATTCTGCCTAAAGGCTGGGGTACTGTTGGCGGAGAAACAAAAAATATGCACTACTGGGAATATAACAGCACCAATATCGATGATGGAAAACCAGTTGACCTTTCTCAGCGGGCTGATTTTTCGCGTCAGTTACGTTTGGATACTGATAAAGAATTGATTGAAAACTATTCCAATCCGCTTTTTGTTCTTGATGGCTGGAGTCCTTTTCTCAACAATTAATTAGATGTAAATTATCGGCGGGCACGATGCGCGTAACCGACTACAATCCGATGCTTATTTTATGAAATAAATGGAACTAAATAAAATTGAAAACATTATTAAAGGGATCAGACGGTATTATCCGGTATCTGATGATTCAATTGAAGCACTGGCAGGTTTATTAACCGAAATACATCTGCCTAAGCATCATTTGCTGACCAAAGCAGGGGTTAAAGACAATTTTGTATACTTTATAGAACAGGGATGTATGCGGACTTACTTTTTGGTTGACGGGAAAGAAATTACCAACTGGTTTAGCCGGGAAGGTGATATTACTTTTTCTTCAAGTTCATTGTATCACCGAACCCCGGGATTCGATTTTGTGGAGCTTCTTGAAGATTCGTGTGTATTTAGCCTGCCGATTGACGCTTTAAACGATTTTTACAAAACAGACATCGACATTGCAAATTGGTCCCGCACCATTCATCAGGAAGTATTGCTGAAAATGCAGAACCTGCGTATCGACAGGTTAAGCTTATCATCAAAAGAACGCTACGAAAAGTTTTACAACGAAAATCCTGATTTGTTTAGCCGGGTAAATTTGGGATATATTGCTTCCTATTTGGGGATGACCCAGCAACATTTAAGTACCATACGGGCGAATGGATGATTTTAAGATAGATGAAAAAATAATCGGCTGTTCTTCTCTATTTTTGAATTTCAAAAACAAATAAAATGAAAACTGAAATGCAAAAATGTTTGGATGGTGAAGTCTTTAACGCATCCAACGAGGAAAATCAAAGTCTAAGCTTAAAAATTCATTTGTATTGATTGTTACTATTTTGTAACTTATATGGTCAAGCTGAAAAGAAAAACGCACCAATTTTAAATTGGTTTTTGATTCGTATGGGATTATAAATTAACAAAAAATAAAGGATGAAAATTTTTAGGACGTTTGAGGAAATTATTGATTATGCAATCGATAAGGAGATGGATGAAGTAGAGTTTTACTCTGAGGTTGCAAGTCGAATGGACAGGAAACATGTGAAAGGCCTTTTTTGGGATATTGCTTTAGAGAAAACAGCCAGAATGCTTCGACTGGAGAAGATGAAGGATGCGAAACCGGAATTGAACCTGGATGAAATTAAGGATATGAAAATTACTGGTAGTCTTGAGGATGTAGATCACACCAGAAATGATTTAACCTATCAGGACGCACTGATTATTGCTATGAAAAAAGAAAAGGCAAAATTTAAATTTTATTTGAATATGGCGGAGAGTGCGGTTAATAAGGAGTGTAGAGAAGCTTTTTTGGCTTTGGCTAATGATGAGGCACGACAAAAGTTGAAATTTGAAATAGAATATGACGAACATATTTTAGTAGAGAATTGATTCAAAAAGCTGTAATGAGGAATTGTTGTTTTGACGTATGATAAAATCGAAATTCAGGCGAAGAATTTCGATTTTGCTTTTTTACGGTTCAATTATTGTAGATATTTTGTTTTCCAAGCGGACTTTAGTATTTTTGTTAGCTATTGTTAGTGAACTATAAATGTTTGAAATACAGATAATTAATGCATTATTTTTTTCGAAGTATCCTTCTGATATGTCTCCTTATTGGAGCAGTAAATTTTACGAAAGCTCAAACTACAAATGTTGAGTTGTCTAATAATAAGGTTGTTGTAGGTGGTCAAACCTGTTTTTTACATCTTGTAAAAGAAAAGCAAACCTTGTTTTCTATTAGTAGGGCATATGGTGTTGACCTTGCTGTTATTTTGCAGGTGAATCGAAAAACGGAAGCAACAGTTAATGTTGGTGAGGTTTTAAGAATTCCGGTTGTAGATTCAGAAACTGTTCTTTCTCCTGTTTTAGTGAAAAAGGAAGATGAGAAGTTCTTTTATCATATAGTAAAAAAGGGAGACACATTGTTTTCTTTGTATAAAAAATATGCTGTTGATATTGCATTGATAAAGGCCTCAAATCCAGAGATGGGGGACAATTTACGTTTGGGTACAGTCGTTAAAATCCCTAAGATTGTTAAAAAGCCACAACTTAATACTGTTCCTAAACATGATAAGAATTATTACTATTATGTGATAAAACAAGGGGATACAGAGTCTTCTATATCCCGTCGGTTTTTTATGAATCTGCGAAAATTCAAAAAGTTAAATCCAAAACTGAAAAGTACATCTTTAAAGATTGGCGATTGGGTTCGGATTCCCAGGTATTTGGTTCCTCCGGAATATTTTACGGAGAAGGAAGAACAAAAGGATACAATTGCAAAAAAATATCAGGTTGCAGATACTGTTGTTCCTAAAGTTGATTTAAAACCACTAAGTCAGAATAAAATACGGATAGCATTGTTTTTGCCATTGTATTTGGATGCGAATGATTCCATAAACAGAAGTATTTCCTATAAGGATACTATTGAAATTATTACGGAGAGAAATCCACGGATTTTATACAGTAAATCGCATGATTTCATTCGTTTCTACCAAGGTATTCTTTTGGCTGTTGATTCTCTCCAAAAAGAGGGGTTATCTGTAGATCTTCATGTTTTTGATACCGAAAAAAGTTCTGAACGAGTTCAACGAATTGTAGCTGGACTGCAGTATACTGAACTGGATTTTATGATAGGACCGGTATATCAAAATACATTCTCGATTGTGGCAGATTTTGCCCAAAAAAGACGAATCCCTGTTATTTCACCTCTTTCGCCAAAGAATTCAGAGCTCACAACAAATCCGTTCGTGATTCAAATGAATACTTCTATCCAGTCGATTTGTGGAAAAATATCCGACTATGTTTGTTTCGATTTGGATACAAGGAATTTAGTTGTTGTTCATCCTGATCGTTATGAACATTTGAATGAATTCCAGTTGGTTACAGACATAGAACGGAATATGTTTGAAAAAGGAAAGTACTGGGAAAATGGTGACATGACTTATAAGAAGATCTCATTTGATGAATATGGGCTTTTTGGAATTGAACGTATGTTGAGTGATACATGCGAAAATGTAATTTTGGTACCTTCTACCAAACAGCCATATGTTGAAAATATTATTTCCAATTTAAATGTTTTAAGTCAACGCTTTGATATTCGCTTAATGGGTTTTCCTGTATGGCAGCGATTTAACAGTTTGGATGCCGAGCTGTTCTACAATTTAAATCTAAGTGTAATAACTCCATACAATATTGATTATAAGGAGGCTAAAATTGATTTGTTTGTTTCGGATTTTAGAGAGAAATTTAAATGTGAACCGAATGATTTTAGTTTTAGGGGATTTGATTTGTGTCGATATTTCTCCAAGGCTGTAAGTCGGTATGGGCATAGTTTTCCTGATCATTTGAATGAATTGAAATTGGATTTGTTACAATCAAATTACCATTTTAAAAGAGTAAATGCGTTTGGAGGACTCGAAAATCAGGGTGTTCATCTAGTAAATTATTCGCGGGATTTTAAGATAAGACATTCCATTCCTAAATTTCAAAATACTTTTAACGTATCAGAATAGGGTAATTAAATTTAAAATAGGGAGTCGAATCTAAGTGATTCGGCTTTTTTTTATCCGAATACGGATAAATCATCCACAATAGGATGTCTTTTTTTAATAGGGAGAAAAGTCGTGTATTTACTGACTTTTTTCTATTTGTTTGAGCTTTTATCCAATATCGTAGATATGTGAGAATTTGCAGGTTTAGTGTATGGGTCAGATTGTGAGTCTGTTGTGGGGTGTGGTACGCGCTTTGGTTCTAACTATGTGTTAGTTATCTAAAGTCCTGTAATTATGAAAAAATATCTACTCTTGGGATTCCTATGGGTTATCTCAGTCATTATTGTACAAGCTCAAAATGCACCGCCAGTCTTAAATTCGGTATCGGGAGTTACGGTTGATAATTCTTTCACTTTGTTATTTACTGATGATGGTACATGGCAAAGTCTTATTTCTGAAATACGATATGGAGATGATGTTGTTGATCCATCTGCTTACGATGCAGGTACAACTTCAGGAGAAATTGTTTTTACTCCTTCTGCAAGTGTTTATTTTCAAAATGACACAACCTTAAATATTACTATTGTAACAGATGGAACCTACTTTGATGGTGTGTTTTCACAAACGATAGGGCACGGTACTGCAACAAAGTTTGTTATAACTACTCAGCCGACTGCTCCGGCTTCCAATGGCGGAGTTTTGGGAACACAGCCTGTAGTAAGCCTGCAGGATCAGTATAGCAATACTTGTACAAGCGATGGAACAAGTTCTGTGGGAGTTGTTGCCAGTGGGGCAAGTTGGGTTTTAGGCGGAACAACGCCTCAAACAGCATCATCGGGAGTGGTGACTTTTTCTGGTTTAACAGGGAGCAGCGCTGTTGCTGTTACCGGAGCTGCAATCACTTTTTCCTTGGATGGATTTTCCCTGATCTCCGATCCATTTGATATTCCAGTCAATGCTTATCCAACACTTACTGTACCAACAGATGCTACTGTTGATTCTGATTTTGATATTACTTTTACAGATGATGCAACATGGAGAACCGGCATCAGTGAAATTCGATATGGCACCGATGTTCTTCCTGTTGGAGCTTATGATAAGACAAGTGCGGATGCAATCACCATTAAGCCGTCTCAGTCAGGATTTTTGCAGGTTCCTGGTACGAAGAATCTGACCATTGTGTCCAGTGGATATGCTGATGCCGTTGAATCTTTGGAGATGAAGCATGGTGCTGCAACAAAGTTTGTTATAACTACTCAGCCGACTGCTCCGGCTTCCAATGGCGGAGTTTTGGGAACACAGCCTGTAGTAAGCCTGCAGGATCAGTATAGCAATACTTGTACAAGCGATGGAACAAGTTCTGTGGGAGTTGTTGCCAGTGGGGCGAGTTGGGTTTTAGGCGGAACAACGCCTCAAACAGCATCATCGGGAGTGGTGACTTTTTCTGGTTTAACAGGGAGCAGCGCTGTTGCTGTTACCGGAGCTGCAATCACTTTTTCCTTGGATGGATTTTCCCTGATCTCCGATCCATTTGATATTCCAGTCAATGCTCATCCAACACTTTCAGTGCCAACAGATGCTGCTGTTGATTCTGATTTTGATATTACTTTTACAGATGATGCAACATGGAGAACCGGCATCAGTGAAATTCGATATGGCACCGATGTTCTTCCTGTTGGAGCTTATGATAAAACAAGTGCAGATGCGATCACCATTAAGCCGTCTCAGTCAGGATTTTTGCAAACTCCCGGAACAAAGAATCTGACCATTGTGTCCAGTGGATATTCGGATGCTGTTGAATCTTTGGAGATGAAGCATGGTGCTGCAACAAAGTTTGTTATAACTACTCAGCCGACTGCTCCGGCTTCCAATGGCGGAGTTTTGGGAACACAGCCTGCAGTAAGTCTGCAGGATCAGTATAGTAATACTTGTACAAGCGATGGAACAAGTTCTGTGGGAGTTGTTGCCAGTGGGGCGAGTTGGGTTTTGGGCGGAACAACGCCTCAAACAGCATCATCGGGAGTCGTGATTTTTTCTGGTTTAACAGGGAGCAGCGCTGTTGCTGTTACCGGAGCTGCAATCACTTTTTCCTTGGATGGATTTTCCCTGATCTCCGATCCATTTGATATTCCAGTCAATGCTTATCCAACACTTACTGTACCAACAGATGCTGCTGTTGATTCTGATTTTGATATTACTTTTACAGATGATGCAACATGGAGAACCGGCATCAGTGAAATTCGATATGGCACCGATGTTCTTCCTGTTGGAGCTTATGATAAGACAAGTGCGGATGCAATCACCATTAAGCCGTCTCAGTCAGGATTTTTGCAAACTCCCGGAACAAAGAATCTGACCATTGTGTCCAGTGGATATTCGGATGCTGTTGAATCTTTGGAGATGAAGCATGGTGCTGCAGCTAATATTGTAATGGTTACTCAACCAACAGCTCCGGCTTCCAATGGCGGAGTTTTGGGAACACAACCTGTAGTTAAATTGCAGGATCAGTATGGTAATGACTGTACGGGTGATGGTGCAACACAGGTAATTGCAGCCGCTGATGCTTCCGGAGATTGGACTTTGGGGGGAACAGGCACTACTGTTTCTGCGGTAGGAGGAACTGTTTCGTTTTTCGGACTTACGGGAAGTAGTAATTTGGTTGTTAGTGGGGCATATTTAGTTTTTTCATCAGGCAGCTTGCCAACGCTCAATTCTGCTCCTTTTGATATTCCAGTCAATACTCCACCAACACTTAATGCTGCTACAGGAGCAACTGTTGATGATGTTTTTGAAATTTCATATTCAGATGACTCTAGCTGGGAATCAAGTATTGATTCGATTCGATTTAATGGAACAACCATTTCTGCAAGTGCATATTCTATAAATTCAACAACAAATAAAATTGTTTTTACACCTTCGGCAGATCCTTCACTGCAAACTGCTGCATCTGCCAGCTTGGAAATTTTTGTTGATAGCTACAGTCCTGCGAGTACAACCCAAAATATAGGACATGGTGCAGCAACTAAAATAGTTGTACAAACAGAACCTGTACCGTCCGGTGTGAATGGAAGTCTATTTACCATGCAGCCTGTTGTTGCTATTCAGGATCAATATAGTAACATTTGTACTTCGAATAGTACTGTTTCCATTACTGCCGGTGAAAATGATCCTGTTAACTGGACTTTAGGTGGAACTCCAATGGGCACTGTTGCGTCTGGAGTATTAAACTACACTGATTTATCTGCTAGCAGCGACGCTGCAGTTACAGGAGCTTATATTTCTTTTACAGCATCTGGATTAACAGGAGTAGCTTCGGCAACATTCGATCTGGGATTAAATTCACCTCCTGTATTAACAGCAGCTTCAGGTGTGACCGTTGATGGTGCATTTACGGTAACTTTTGCTGATGAAAACAGTTGGCAAAGTAAAATCAGTAGTATTAGTTATGGTGGTACAGAGATTGATGCTTCTGCTTACAATAAACTAACAAGTGGACAAATAATATTTGATCCATCCTTATCAACAGTATTGCAAACTGCAGGAACACAAGATTTCGTTTTTATTGCTGCAGGATTCTCAAATGCAGCTTTATCACAAACGATCGGTCATGGTGTACCTACCTCAATTAAAGTAAGTGTTGAACCAACAGCACCAACAAGCAATGGTGGTTTATTGGTGCAGCAACCAGCTGTTATTAGTCAGGATCAATATCTTAATTCATGCACTTCAGATAATGCAACGGCAATATCTGTAGTGAAGGGTGATGCTGGAAACTGGTCATTGGGTGGCTCACCCAATCAGACTTTAGTGGGAGGATCATTTACATATACTGATTTGTCTGCTACAAGCGATGCACCGGTTATTGGAGCTTATTTAACTTTTTCATCTGCTGGTTTTGCGGATGTTAATTCTGCAACTTTCGATATTCCTGTAAATGCTTCACCTGCTCTTTCTCCCGCAAATAATGCTACGGTTGATGGAGAATTTCAGATCACTTTTACAGATGATGCAACATGGAGGGGAAGTATAACTGATATTACATTTGATGGCAATTCTATTCCGGCAGCAGCCTATGATGCCACCAATGCAACTCGAATTATTTTTAAGCCTGTAGAATCAAATATATTACAAACTGCAGGCACAAAAGAAATCATTGTTATTTCCAGTGGCTTTGCTAATGATACTTTAAGTCAGGTGCTTGAGCATGGGGTTGCTGATGAGCTGTTCATGTTTACCCAGCCAGTTGGTCCTTCAGGCAATGGAGGTCAGCTTGCTACCCAGCCAGTAGTTCAATTGCGAGATCAATACGCAAATATTTGTACTACAGATAATACAAGTACTATTTCGGAAACAACCAGCGGTGGAACCTGGACGTTGGGAGGAACAAGGGGATTAACTGCCGGTTCAGGAGTATTTACTTATACAGATTTAACCGCAAGCAGTAGTGTTGAACTGACTACAGCCAGCATTACTTTTTCATCAGGAGTTTTAACCGATGTTGTATCTGCTGCGTTTACAATTCCCTCTTTGGATTCATCACCAACACTGCTTGCTTCTTCAACAGCAACAGTAGATGCAGGTTTTGAAATAAGTTTTGGTGCAAATGCAACTTGGCAGCTTGCCATTGATTCGATTAAGTACAACGGGAATTTAATAGCAGCAAGTGCTTATGATAAAACTCAATCCGGGAAGATTATTTTTGATCCGGCATTAGATTCTGATTTACAGATTTCGGGAACAGCTGATATGATAGTTTATGCACTTGGATATGATAATGCGAGTGTATCACAACAAATAAAGCATGGTGTGGCTACTGATATGGTAATTGTTTTGCAGCCGACAGCTCCTGTTGAGAATGGAGCATTGCTAGCTAATCAACCAGTGTTAACACTTCGGGATCAATATGCGAATGATTGTACCAGTGAAAATACAATTGAAATAACTGCAGCAAAAGGGGATGCAAATGTTTGGACTTTAGGAGGAACGTTGGTGAAAAAAGTAACCAATGGTTCAGTTAGTTTTACTGATCTGACAGCATCAAGCAATGCAGCTGTTACAGGAGCCTTTATTGCTTTTTCTACAACCGGATTAACAACGGTAAATTCAAACACTTTTAACATTCCTGATTTAAGTGCTTCGCCGGTATTAACTGCTGCAGATGCTGTTACCGTTGATTCAAATTTCGACATTACTTTTACTGATAATGCGGCCTGGAGAAGTCAGATTACTGAAATTAGATACGGAACTCAAGTGTTGCCTGCCGGAGCATACGATACTTCAACAGCAGGAGTAATAACATTTAAGCCAGCTGAGTCGGCTGTTTTGCAGACTGCAGCCAGCGAATATATTTTTATTACTTCTACATCATTCCTGAAAGATTCTGTTCTGCAGGCAATTGGTCATGGTGCAGCAACATCTATTGCAATAACAACTCAACCACAACAGCCTGCAAGCAATGCGGGTTTACTGCAAACTCAACCAGGAGTTAAAATACAAGATCAATATTTAAATGATTGTACAACGAACAGTGTACAAACTATCAATGCAAATGCAACAGGAGGAAGCTGGGTAGTAGAGGGAACTACTTCGTTAATGGTAACTAATGGGATTGTTGATTTTACCGATTTGACCGCCAGAAGTACGGATCTGGTATTTGATGCAACAATCACTTTTTCTGGCACAGGACTAACAAGCCAGGAGTCGGCGACATTTATTATTCCAGCACCTCTTATTGCTCCACCTCTTATTGCCTCAACAACTGCAACGGTTGATTCATTGTTTGATGTTACTTTCTCGGAAAATGCCGCTTGGCAGGGAGAAATTGATTCAATTTCTTACGGAGGAAACTTGCTGACAACTGATGTTTATGACAAAAGTCAAGCTGGGAAAATTGTTTTTGATCCTTCAAAAAGTACTGAATTACAAGTAACTGGAACGAAAGAAGTTTTAGTTTATTCAAGAGGATATCAAAATGCAGCAGTCAATCAGGAAATTAAACATGGTATTCCGGATACTATTTTTATTGACAGGCAGCCAACAGCACCGTTAGTGAATGGTGGTAATTTAGATACACAGCCAAGGGTTTCACTTCGGGATCAGTACAACAATAGTTGTTCAAGCAACAGTACATTTGAGATTTCTGTCGAAAATGGAGATGCACAGGCGTGGACATTAGGAGGAACTTTAACTCAAACTGTTTCGTCTGGTGTGCTCACTTATAGCGATTTAAGTGCTTCAAGTGAGACAGCCATTGCCGGAGCTTTTCTGAAATTTTCCGGTGCAGGAGTGGCTTCAGTGAACTCAGAGCCTTTTGATATTGTTGAGTTATTAAGTCCTCCTAACATTAATCCTGCATTTCTTGTAACGGTTGATTCCGATTTTACATTAAACTTTTTTGCCATTGACGATGCCTGGAAAAACAGCATTACGACCATCACCTACGAGGGAGATACCTTACCTTCTTCTGCTTATACGATAGCTGCGGAATCAATTACTTTTCATATTTCACAGGAAGTATTGCTGCAGAAGGCAGGAACATTCAGTATTGTAATCCATTCTTTGGGTTATACTAATGTAATTGTGGAACAAGAGGTTGGACACGGAGCAATTGCAGGTATGGAGATAACCCAGCAACCCTTAGCTCCATTAACCAATGGTGATGTTCTTGATCAGCAGCCTGTTTTGCAATTTTTGGATCAATATGCCAATGTATGCACTTCCGAAATTCAAAAGAGTATTGCTGTTGAAAAGAATGATAGCGGAGACTGGAATTTAGCCGGAACCGTTGAGCAAACAGCAACAGATGGAATTGTTACATTTACTGATTTGTCGGCATACAGCACGGCTCCGGTAAGTGGTGCTGAATTGAAATTTATTGCTGCGGATTTAACTGCAGTTGTCTCTGCACCTTTTGATATTCCGGATGTTAGCAGTTCTCCGGTTCTAAGCGCTGCAATTGGTGCAACTGTTGATAATCCGTTTAAAGTTACTTTTACTGAGGATTCTGTTTGGAGAAGCCGTATTAATGTGGTGACTGTTAACGACAGTGTATTGAGTGCTGCGAGTTATAATGCGGGTCAGGCCGGAGAGTTGGAGTTGATTCCTTCTGAATCAGAGTTTCTGCAAAAAAGCGGATCATTTCAGATTATTGTGCAGTCCCGGGGGTTTGCTCACGATACAGTTCAGCAGGAGATCAATCACGGTATAGCAGATAGTTTACTGATCACAACTCAGCCGTCAGATCCTGCAAATAATGGTGAATTATTATCTCAGCAACCTGTTTTAAAATTAAGTGATCAATACCTAAATGACTGTACCGGAGATAATCTTACGCAGGTAAATGTGGTTAAATATGATCAGAAAGCCTGGACTTTATCAGGAACTCTTCAAGCTCAATCGGTAAGTGGTGTAGTTAGTTTTACTGATTTAACTGCAACAAGCGAAATTGCAATAGATTCAGCTTACCTTCAGTTTTCATTTGATAAAGACACGGTAATTTCTGCTTTGTTTAAGATTCCTGTTCCGGTTATTGAGCTGACTGCAGCATTAAATGTGACAGTGGATAATGAATTCACAATACAGGCAAGTGACAATGCCAGTTGGAGAGATTCAATATCGGCCATATCATTTGCCGGCGAAACTTTAGTCGATACTTCTTACTTGATCGAAGCCGGAGGTATTACTTTCTATCCAGATAGGGATTCGATATTACAGATTGCAAGAACTGATACAATCATAATTGTTGCCAATGGATATGCAAATGCATTGGTTGAGCAAGAAATTGGACATGGAATAGCGACAGAAATGGTGATGATCGACCAGCCTATTGGCCCTGAAAATAACGGAGATACTCTCGCACAGCAACCCAAACTTCAATTGAAGGATCGGTATAAAAACAATTGTGAAAAAGACAATGCAACTCAAATTTTAGCTTCTAAATATTCCGATGGTTCGGAAGCCGATGTGGTTGATTTGTGGGATTTAGGAGGAACCAAAACCATAACTGCTGTTGGAGGTTTGGTAACTTATCTGAATTTGACTGCAACCAGTGAAAACCGGGTAGAAGGAGCGCGTTTGCTGTTTACTTCCGATGCATTACCGAATGTTGTTTCTGATAGTTTCGATATTGTAATTCCACCACCGCCGGTTATTGTGGGAGCTGTTGATGCTAATGTTGATGAAAGTTTCCATGTAGAATTTACCGATAACAAAACATGGCGGTCGCTGATTTTTGATATCCGGTACGGAATAAGAAGTTTGGAGGGGAATTACGATATTTCTGAGCCTGGGAAAATTACGTTTGATCCAACCGTGACTTCTATTCTTCAAAAATCAGGAGTTGATTCGATGTATATTTATTCCGGGAACTATGATACTGTCCGGTTTGAACAAACCATACATCACGGGAAATCGAAATATCTGGTAATTGTCAAAGAGCCATCCGCTCCACTCAAAAATGGAGAGGTATTGCTCAGACAACCACAACTTAAGTTGCAGGATCAGTTTCGAAATAATTGTGTTACCGATAATGAAACACCTGTAGCTGTTAAAAAAGGTGACGATGGAGATTGGTCACTTGCAGGAACTTTTACTCAGATTGCTGTTGATGGTATGGTTAAGTATACAGATCTAACTGCAACAAGTGAAAGGGAAGTGGAAGGAGCACGTTTGGTGTTTGAAGGTACGGGAATAATTCCAAAATTATCTCAGTCGTTCACAATTCCGGAACCGCAGGTCAATAGGGCAGGCGAAGCCAGGGCAAATCCTGAATTGGTTTGTTATGGTGCCAGTTCAAGTATTACTCTTGTTGGTTTTGATGGCCTTATTCAGTGGCAAAAGTACGATGAGTTGAATGATATTTACGAAGATGTTGCCGGCGAAAATTCGGAAATTTTTATATCCGATGAAGTGGTACAAAATGCCAGATACAGAGCAATGGTTTCGAAAGATGGTTTTACAACTCAATATTCTAATTCCGTAAGTGTGAGTCCAATTGAGCCACCTTTAGCCGATTTCACATTCAATATTGATTACAATCGGGTTGATTTTACAAACTTAAGTGTTAATGCAACAGATATAGTTTGGGATTTTGGGGACGGAATCATTAGCAGTGAGTTTGAGCCAAGCCATTCGTTTGTTTTGGATAACGCAAATGGATCGGGGTATGTGGTTAGCTTAACGGCTTCGAACGATGCATGTCCGGATAGTAAAAAATCTCAGCAGGTATTCATTACAACTGGTATCGAAGATTTAATAGCAGAAACCGGGGTAGTGGTTTATCCAAATCCAAGTCGGGGAGAATTTTTCATCGAGATTTCAAATTCTGATCAGGATGGAATTTTGAGAATATTCGATCAGGCAGGGAAATTGGTTGCTGCCCGCAATATTGAGAATGGCCTTCGCAATAATAGAATTGCTTTCGATCTAAAAAATCTGACGGGAGGTATCTATTTCTTAACCATTCAGTATCCTGATAAAGTTGTACGAACAAAACTGATTATTCAATAAAATAGAAACGGGCTTTCCAATTTGGAAAGCCCGCTTTTTTTAATCTAACAATCGGACCACTACTAGTCCAGTGATCGGACTACTGCTTGTCCAGTGATCGGACTACTGCTTGTCCGGTGATCGGACTACTGCTTGTCCGGTGATCGGAGTAATGCATAGAAAACTAATAGGTCAAATTGCTTATTCGAATTCAGCCATTGTTTTCTTAATGATATCAATAGCTTCTCTCAATTGTTCCTCATTAATTGTCAATGGAGGAGCAAAACGGATAATATGACCATGAGTTGGTTTTGCAAGCATTCCGTTATCGCGTAAACGCATGCAAACATCCCATGCTGTTTTACCACCTTTAGGTTTGATTACAACTGCGTTAAGTAATCCTTTACCACGAACAAGTTCAATCATGTCTGATTTAACTGCCTGTAATTCTTCACGGAAGATTTTACCCATAGCTTCAGCATTTTCAGCTAATTTTTCTTCTTTAACAACGGTTAATGCCGCCATTGCTACTTCGCAGGCGATTGGGTTACCACCAAATGTAGAACCGTGCTCACCTGGTTTGATGCATAGCATGATTTCATCATCAGCCAATACCGCAGATACAGGCACAACACCACCTGAGATTGCTTTTCCAAGAATTAATACATCAGGGCGAACACCTTCATGATCAACCGCTAATAATTTACCTGTTCTGGCAATACCGGTTTGAACTTCATCAGCAACAAATAGTACATTATTTGCTTTACAAAGATCCGATGCTTTTTTCAAGAAACCATCCTCAGGAACGTAAACTCCGGCTTCACCTTGAATTGGTTCAACAAGGAATGCACATACATTTGGATCTTTCAATTCTTTTTCAAGAGCTTCAATGTCATTGTAAGGAATTACAACAAAACCTGGCGTAAAAGGCCCGAAACCTTTGTATGAATCCGGATCGGTCGACATAGAAATTATAGTAATTGTACGTCCGTGGAAGTTCCCGTCGCAGACAATAATTTTTGCTTCGTTGTCAGGAATACCTTTTACGTCATATCCCCAGCGACGCACTAATTTAAGTGCAGTTTCGTCGGCTTCGGCACCGGTATTCATTGGCAATACCTTGTCGTATCCAAAATATTTAGTTACAAATTCCTCGTATTTACCTAAGTTGTTGCTGTAAAAAGCGCGAGAGGTAAGAGTCAGTTTTTGAGCTTGTTCAATTAAAGCGTTCACAATCTTTGGATGACAGTGACCTTGATTAACGGCAGAATATGCAGACAAAAAATCAAAATATCTTTTCCCGTCAGTATCCCAAACATATACACCTTCTCCACGTTCAAGAACTACTGGAAGTGGATGATAGTTGTGAGCACCAAATTTGGATTCCTTCTCCATGTAATCTTTCGCAGTCATGGATGTTGTTGCATTTGTCATAATTACAATGTTTAAAAGATTTGTTTGTTTGGATTGAGTTCTTGCAATCCAGTATGCCAAATTTGCAATTATTTTTTTATAAACCAATACTTTTGAGATGTTTTTTAATCTTTCCAATAAAATTAATTTGAAAGAATACTCTTATCATAAGGTCATTTATTAAAATGTGTCTGATTTTATGATTAGGAGTTAGAGCTGTTCTCCCAATGAAAACAGTCTGTTTGATTTATGGGAGGAATTTTGCCATTGATTCCAGTAAATCTCCTTTTTTAATCGGTTTTGATAAGTGGTCGGAACAGCCTGCTTGAATTGATTTTTCTTTGTCCCCAATAAGTGCGTACGCTGTTTGTGCAATAACAATTAGGTTAGGTCTTTTTTCTTTGATGATTGCAGTGGCCTCTAATCCATTGATTTGTGGCAGGTTAATATCCATTAATACAATGTTTATCTCAGGATTTTGCAGGCACGAATTAATTACTTCTTGTCCGTTTTTTGCCCATAGAATATTAATGTTTGTTCTTTGAAGATAAGCTTCAAGGATTTTAAAATTGGTGGTTTGATCTTCGGCAATAATAACGGTGTAGTTTTCCCAGTTGTAAGACTCTGGAGAGTGATCTTCTTCGTGCTGGTTGTCAGAAGTTAAGATGTTTGGAATTGTAAAGTTAATTGTTGTTCCTAAATTGTTTTCAGAAACAAACCAAATCTTTCCACCTAGTAATTCCAGTTCCAGTCGTGAAATATACATGCCTAAACCAGTGCCGCCATAATATTTTTGTCCTGATTCATCAACTTGTCTGAATCGTTTAAATACTCGATTTTCATATTTGGAAGGAATACCAACTCCGGTATCGGTAACCGAAAAGTGAATTGTGTCTTTTATTATTTTGTAGGAACATGTAATGCTTCCTGTTTCTGTAAACTTTATTGCGTTGTGTATTAGGTTTTTAAATATGCTTCTGATTTTAATCTGATCTGACTTTATCACATCGTTTGTGGAATCAAGATCAAAATTAAAAATTAGGTCAATATGTTCTTTGTTGTTTTCTTTCAGCAGGTTTAGGCTGTTCTCTTTTATGTCCAAAAGCATTTGATTGAGATGAAAATTTCTCTTAATTGGTCTTGATACACGACTTTCAAGCATCGATACTTTTAATAGGTCTTCAATAATGCGCAGCAGTTGTAAGCCTGATGTTTTTATTGCAGTTGCAAATTTACTAACGTTGTCCTTTTCATTGCTTGTTTCCAATAGTTCAGAAAAACCTATAATCGAGTTTAAAGGAGTTCTTAGTTCATGGCTCATATTTTCCAAAAAAGAATTTTTTAGATTTTCGGCATCAAGAGCTTTGCTCCAGGCTTTTGCAATTTCAAACTCTTTTATTTTAGTTTCGGTAATATCTTGGAAAAGAACTTCTTCTATTAGGCCTTCCAGATTGTCATTATATACTTCTCCGGTTATTTTACCAAGTCTTAGTTCTCCATTTTTAAAAAATCGAAATTCAATCTCTATTGTTTGCTTTGCCATTTGTTGCAGTGAGACTAAAAAGAACTCAAGATCTTCAGGATGGATGTGTTTAATTAAATTTTGTCTGTTAGGTGTAAAGTTTGGGGTATCGTAGCCTAAAATAGAATAGGTGATGTTTGACCACCACATTTCATTTGAGTTATAAGTGTAGATCCAATAGCCAATACCAGCAATCCGATGAATTTTTTCTAGTTGCCTAATTTGTGTAGAAGTATCAAGTTTCATGCTGATTAAATTAATTTAGTAATTATGTCAATGTGTGTGTTGATATTGTGTTTTATACTTGTTTGTTACGATGTATTTTACTGTAAGGTTATGATTATTGTGCTAAGTTTATTCGATGCAACAAACTTTCTGAAACAATAAGTAAAATACAAAACAGAACAAAATGTTTCCAATATTGCTTTCCATTACTTTGTTCGTTATAAATGTCAGATAGTTTCATTTTTTCGGGAGAATTAAGCGAAATGGGTAATAATTGTGACTTTATTTGTGATTTTAGTTCATCTGGTGTGAAATATTCAGGATCTGATTCTGTTCTTGAGTAATTAAAAGAGCAGGAATAGATTATTGAATCATTTCTGGATATCAAATAGTTTTCGGCTTTAGTAATTTGTTCTCGAGTGTAGAGAAGCGTTCCCTTATCAAAGTTATTTTCTTGATCGGGGATGATATCTGTCTGATTCTTTTTGTTGATGATATGAAACGATTCGTTGGATAAGTTATGCTCAAATGAATTGATTCTTATAGGTGTTTTGTTGCCCAAAGTGTAGTATAAAGAATGATTGTTACTACTGTAACGGGTTAAATTAATAACTGTAGGTACGAAAATTGGATGTGTAATTAAATTGGTCCATTCTGGGTTTAACTGCATGGTAAGCTGATAGAAATAACCGTTTCCATATTTTATTTTTAGTAATAGATTGTCGCCGGCCTGAGTTCTCCATATATTTTCTACTAAATTATTTTTTGACTGACCTAATTTGTAATGCTTGTAAATATCCGGTAGTCTGGCATCAGTCTTAATTTCCTTGAATACATTTTGGTAAAGTTCAGAGTTTAGTTCAATAATTGACAGCTTTTGTTTGTTTGAATCAATTTCTATTAATTGAGGAGCCGAAATTTCATCAAGCAATGCATTTACTGACTGATCAGGCTCACTGCTTGGAATAAACAGGACATGCCCTCCGTTAGACAGGTAATTTTTTATGGTTCGACTGAAACCACTTTCCATTTCTTGAATTTCATTCAAAATAAGCAGTTGATAATTATCTAAATTTTCATTGAAAATACTGGATTTGTCATGGTTTTTAAATTCTAATGTTTCTGCGCCTGAAAATAATTTGTTCAGATATTTGTTGGGGCCATTCTGATTTATAGATACGATTTGAATCTTATCATTAATTGAATATGAGAAATAGAATTTGTTGTCGTAGGTGATAGGAAAGTCATTGATTTCAACCATTCCCTGATAAATTCCTGATTTGTGATTTACGTATTTCAGGCTGATAATTTTCTTTGAATTTCTATCAATATCAAAGCTGGAAACGGATTTTGTACTGTCGTTGATACTTAGTTTAACAGGTATTTTCTGATAGTTTTGATTCGAAGTATTTACAACTCTGATAAAGAGTTCCTGACTTTGTTTTATTTGATGATAAGGCTTGTCAAACCAACAGGAATCAATTAGTAAATTGTTTGATCGCTGTACCGAAAGAGGTAGGAAGGTAATTGAATTTGTACTGTCAGTTTTAATGTTTTCAATATCGCTTTGCACTTTTTGAAAATCGGAGAACACGTAGAGATGGGAATTATTACCGGCATTATTAATTTGTATCTTTTTAATTTGTTCTGAAAGTAAAACGGGGATTGGCGAAGGGTTTATGTCCATAACTCTGGCTATCGCCTGTTGTTTGTTTAAATTTGAGGTGAAGGGAAAAAAATTATTATTGTAAATTCTAATTTTAGAATAGTTGGGGTAGCTGTTAATTAATTCAATGGCTTTATTTTTTGCTGTTTCTAAAGCATTGCCGCTTTCTGTTTCGGCATTCATACTAAATGAATTGTCGATATAAATCGTAAAGTATTCGTTTTGCTGCAATCCCTTATTTTGATTGTTTTCGTTGGGAATATAAGGTTGTGAAAAGGCAATAATAATGCAGGCCAAGGCAAGAAGTCTAAGCAGGAGAAGCAACCATTTTTTCACTTTCGACCGGCGCTTATTTTCAATATTCAGGTTTTTAAGAAACTTTAAATTGCTGAAATATATTTTCTTAAATCTCTTGAAATTAAAAAGATGTATAATAATAGGAAGTAGAAGGGCTAATAGAGCCCAAAGAACCTCGGGATGTAAAAAATGAAACATATTTAAGCTTTGTTTTTATCGTTACACTAAATTACTGATTGATGATAAGCTATTGGCTAGAATTTAGCGGTAAGCTTCAAGTTAATTTTTCTTGATGTAAGGTAATTAGGAATCGCATATTGATTTCCCGATACATCGTTAATCCATAAATAGGATATTGTATTATTTATATCCAAAACATTGAAAACTTCCAGACTTATCCACATCGATTTAAAATGTCTTAATAAACCAGTTTTGTATTTGGTATTCTCATCGAGCAATATTTTAGAAAAACCCAAATCAATCCTTCTGTAATTAGGCATTCTAAAGCTCTCACCATTCTTTCCTTTTTTAGGAGTCCAAACTGGTAGTTTTCCTCCGTAGAATAGACTTAAATGCATTTTATAGGATGGGTTGTTTGGTAAATAATCTTGAAAAAACATCGAAAAATTTACCCGTTCGTCTGTTGGTCTGGGTAAATAACCAAGTTCATCACCTATGATATCTTCTTCCGTTTTCATTATTGATAAACTTGCCCATGATTCAGTTCCCGGAACAAATTCACCATTAATTCTTAAATCCAAACCAGTGGCATAGCCTTTCGATTTTTTGTCACCATAGTATCGAATCCGAACATTTTCAATGTCATAAGGAGTTAATGATTTCAGATCTTTATAGTACAATTCGCTTGAGAATTTGAACGGGCGGTTCCATGCTTTAAAGTAATATTCCTGACCTAAAACATAATGAATTGATTTTTGCAGATTCACATTGGTGCTAATCTGACCATTGTTAGTCAGCATTTCGCGGTACGATGGCGTTTGCTGGTAGTAACCGGTGGCAAAACGAAATTTAACTTTTTTTTGCCAGTTGGGAATGTAGTTGACAGATGCCCGGGGAGAGCAGAAGCTTTCAGTATTGTAATCCCAAAAATGATATCTCAGTCCTCCGGTTATCTGAAACTCGCCTTTGCTGTTTTGAAATACATAAGTGCCCTGAGCGAAGGATGTAATGTGATTGCTGCTAATTTTATTAACTGCATTTTTCATGTATGCCAGTGATACTTCAGAATCTGAAACGGGAATTGAATAACCTGCTGAATCCTGATATTGCCATTCGTTAATCTGATCATCAACTTCTTCATGTTTTCCACCAATTCCCCATTGAATAAATAAATTGTTTCTGCTGTGATCACCTTTTATATCAATTGTGCTCACTTTTTTACTCAGTTTATTTCTTGTGTGATCGATAAAAGTTCCTACACCCAGATTCTCTAAGCTTTCCGATGAACTTCCTCCTTGCGATACAAATAAATCACTGAGGTAATATTGTCCCATGATATCGAAAGTTTCTTTTTCTGTTGTTTCGTATCTGCTGGCTATAACACGGTACAAGGACTTACTGTTCGGATGGAATTTTAATGTGAGTGCTTGAATATTAGTTTCGTATTTGTCCTTTTCCTTGCCATCGAAATAGATTTTAAGTTGCAGTGCCTCACTGATTGTTCCAAAAGATGTATTTCTGGTTTCCGGCTTAAAATTGTAATTGTTTCGGCTTAAACTTCCCCACAAATGCATGCTGAACGATGAGGAAAAACGATAATTTACCAGTGCCTGAACGTCTGTGTAATTTGGTTTGTATTCCCCTTTTGTGTCCAAAGAATTTAGCAGATATGCATTTGTTTTGTATCGGATACCAGCTAAATAGGTTAGCTTGTTGTTTTTATTGCTGTTGGCAAAGTGAAAAGAACTCCCCAGCAAACTAGCTTCAGCAGAAGCTTCAAATTTATTTGGTATTTTGTATTTTACATCCAAAACAGAAGAAAGCTTATCTCCGTATTTTGCATCATATCCTCCGGAAGAAAACTGAATGGATGAGACTAAATCGGGATTAATAACACTCAATCCTTCCTGCTGACCTGATCGAACCAAATTAGGACGGTAAATTTCTACATCGTTAATGTATACAAGATTTTCATCGAAATTACCTCCTCTAACTGAATACTGAGAGCTTAATTCATTATTTGAACTTACACCCGGCAGGGTTTTAATTATTTGTTCTACAGCACCATTTCCTGTTACAGGAAGTTGTTCCAGTTGCTTGGTACTGATACTAATGTTTTTATCTGTTATGGTTTTTTTTGAATCAACAGTAACTTCTTTTAATTGTTCCTGTTTTACTATTAATATAGGATTGAACAATTTTATTTCCTCATTCAGTAACTGGAAATTCATTTCAATATTTTGATAACTAATGTGCGATATTTTTAAGGTAAATGTACTATTTGAGGGGACCTTAATGGAGTAATTTCCATTTGTATCGCTGATTGTATATTGTGAAATTGGTTCAATTTGAATATGAGCGCCAGCAATCTTGTTCTGTTTGTTGTCAGTAATTTTTCCTTTAATAATAGCATTCTGTTGCGCTTCTAATTGTAGTGGAAGCAATAAGCAAAGTAAAAGAATTAATCGATATGTTAATTGAACCATAATGGTATACAGCCTGTTAAGTTCTGATGTCAGATAAAATATTGAGAATTACTAAAACACCAAGATACAAAGCAATTCTAAATAAAGGAATAGTTTCCATAAAATATAAAAAAATCAATATTCTACTTTTTTATAGATTATGAGTTTATCTTTACAGATTATCTAACCCAAAATTGAATAAAATATGAAAAATATTTGTTGGACAGGTCTGTTTATTACCCTAATAACAGTTTTGTCATCCTGCGAAAGTCTGGATCAAAAAGCCGCCAAGATTCACAATCATGCATTTACTGTTGATACTCATGTGGATACGCCATATCAGTTGTTGGAAAAAGATTTTGATATTGCGGTTGCTCATCCTTATGTAAATGGAGGAAGTTGTGTTGATTTTCCGAGAATGAAAGAGGGAGGTTTGGATGGAATCTTTTTTGCTGCGTTTACTTCGCAAAGAGAAAGAACTCCGGAAAATATACTTGCAGCTCGTGCCAAAGCAGATGAATTGATAGATTCCGTTTATTCTGTTTGTCAGAAAAATCAGGATATAGCTGAGGTGGCATTGAGTGTTGAAGATGGTTATCGATTAGAGAAGGAAGGAAAAAGAGCTATCTATATTGGAATGGAGAATGGTTTTCCTTTGGGAAATGAAATTTCTGAAGTAGAAAGGTATTTCGAAAAAGGAGTTCGCTACATTACTTTGTGCCACACATCCAATAATGATATTTGCGATTCATCTACCGACAAAAATGGAGCTGAATTTAACGGATTGAGTGCTTTTGGAGAGCAAGTGGTTCCCAAAATGAATGATTTGGGGATAATAATTGATGTATCGCATATTTCGGACAGTTCATTTTTTGATGTTTTAAAACTTTCTAAAACTCCGGTTATCGCATCACATTCCTGCGCAAGAGCAGTGTGCGATAATCCAAGAAACTTATCGGATAAGATGCTTAAGGCTTTGGCTAAAAATGGTGGTGTAATACAAATGTGCATTTTGGATGATTACGTTAAGGCTCCGGATACTACTACTATCGGCTATAAAAAAGAGATGGAACTACGGGCCCGGCACAAAAATTCAGGAAAAATATCGATAGAGGAAGAAAATAAAATTTGGAACGAATGGCGCCAGATTCAAATTGATTATCCCAAGGATAAACCTACTGTGGCTGATGCCGTTGATCATATCGATCATATCGTGAATTTAATTGGAATTGATTATGTAGGAATAGGTACTGATTTTGATGGTGGAGGAGGCCTAAAAGATTGTGCCGATGTGAGTCAAATGATGAATATTACGAAAGAACTGTTGAAGAGAAACTATTCCGAAGAAGAAATTGCTAAAATTTGGGGTGGAAATTTTATGCGTGTTTTTAAGGAAGTAGAGGAATATGCCAAGAATAAAAAAATGGCATTGAATTAGTCCCTAGCTGTTCTGCAGCTTATGATATTTGTGCACAAATTTTTAAATTTGTCATGAAAATATTAAAAAATTGAATGGTGAAGAAAGTATTGGTATTAAGCGATAAAAATGTAGCCCGCTCGCAAATGGCTGAAAAGTGGCTTAACTATTATGGTAAAAGACACATAGAGGTATGGAGTGCAGGACTTGAAAAAGGATCTATTCAGGTATTGGCTCAAAAAGCAATGGCCGAAGCAATAATGGATATCCCTGAATATAAGTCGAAAGCACTTGATGAGCTTAATCAGAATACTTTTGATTTTGTGTTGTGTTTCGATAAAGAAGTTGAAAATAAAGTTCCTGTACTCAATGGAAATCCTAAAATTTTATTGTTTGAACTGCCTGATCCTGCGAATGTGGAAGGAGAGGAGAATGTCAGATTACAAGCCTATAATGCAGTTTGCAATGCTGTAGATGATATCTGTTTTAGTTTTGTTCAGGATAATTTTCAGATTGTAGAATAGAACATTTTATTGATAAGTGATAAGAGCGTAGTTTTTTTGAATAGAGAAAGCTTAACGCAGATTTAAATATACAACGGGATTCAGAAATGAATCCCGTTTTTGTTTTCAGGCCTCCCTGTTTTGGCAGGTTTGGTTTCGTCTCAACTTTATTTTTCATTTGTTGATTGTAATTTTTGAGGAGATTATTAATGAGTAGTATACTTGTAAGTTGTTGATTTAGTATTGTATGAATAGCGGTGGTGGTCAATCTTTAATCTTGACAAGAGGCTGTAAATTTCGTAAATTTAGATTAGATCAAATAAGAAGAACATACGCTTGATAATTCTAAACGTGATATGATAATTCATCTTTATAATATGGTAAGAACCTTGTTCTATCAATTCAGATCACACTTCTCTTATTCCTGCCCTTTACGAACTGTTTCAAACTAGTTTAAATTCTATTTATTAAAAGAAAACGAAAATGAAAAAAAACATTGGAGTTTGGTTAGATACCGAAAAAGCCTACATTATTACCATTGAGGATAATGGAGCCAGAGTTGATAAAATTGAATCAGAAATTGAATCACGATTGCGTTTCAAGGGAGAAACAAAAGCTTATTCCCGTATGGGCAATCAGTTTATCAATCCTGCAACCAAAATAACACATAAAAGACGTCATCAATTGAAACATTATTTTGAAAACATTACCGATCATTTATCCGACGCAGAAGAAATTTATCTGTTTGGTCCAGCCGAAACTAAGGTGCATCTTGCTAAACACATAAGCAAAGAGCCGATTCTTAAAGACCGCATTCGTAAAATTGAGTCGGAAGATCATATATCTGAAAAACAAATGATTGCCTGCGTTAAAAAAGTGTTCGATCAGAAGCCTATTAAGGTGAATGTTCGTATTCGTCATTAGTTGTTTAGTACAAGAATTATTAGGCAGTTCCTATAATTGGATCGTTTAGAGCTCCGGTTATAGGAATCTGCTTTTTTTGAGGATTGTGCTGAATACACTATCTTGTGTTAAATTACAGTTGCCAATTTAATATCGACAGTATCTTTATAAAAAAGAATAGTTTAAAGGTTTTGATATTAATTTGGTATAATACCAGATTTATGATTCAACAATTAGAAATTACTTTACCGGCTTATGGCAGGGGGTATCACCTTATCGATTCTGAGATTGCCGGGCACTTAAGCAATTTGCCAAAAATAGGAATCCTTCATTTATTTCTGAAACATACCTCAGCTGCCTTAAGTATAAATGAAAATGCTGATCCTTCGGTCCGCGATGATTTTGAATCAATCATGAACAAAATTGTGCCTGAAAACCAGTCTTTCTATACTCATACTTTGGAAGGCTCAGACGATATGCCTGCACATGTGAAAACCTCGTTAATTGGTACGGAACTTACAATTCCAATTACGAATCACCAGTTAAACATGGGAACCTGGCAAGGGATTTATCTTTGCGAGTTTAGAAATAGAGGTGGCAGAAGAAAGTTGGTTGTTACTATATATTCGTAAAAGAAAAACGCCTCATAATTGAGGCGTTCCTTATTTTATATCGCTTTGGTTTTTTCTTTTAACCAGTTCTGATGACTTTCATCCAGTTCGGGAGACAATACATCGTAAACTTTCTGATGATAATTATTCAACCATTGTCTTTCTTCCGGAGTGAGAAGTTCGCAAATAATTCCTTTAGTTTCGAAATGGCATAAAGTGATCGTTTCAAAGTTTAGAAATTCACCAAATTGAGTTGTTTCTTCCTGACAGCATAGAATAAGATTTTCATGTCTGATGCCGTAGAATCCTTCGCGATAAAATCCTGGTTCATCAGAAGTTATCATTCCAGGTAATAAGGCCTGATCTTTAATTTCCTGTCGGATACTTTGCGGACCTTCGTGAACATTCATAAAACATCCAACACCATGCCCGGTTCCGTGGCCGTAATTTTTACCTTTGTTCCATAATGCCTGACGAGCTAAAATATCCAAATTGCAACCGAGTGTTCCTTTCGGGAATTTAGCCATTGCCAATTGAATCATTCCTTTCAAAACCAAAGTGAAATCAGTTTTTTCCTCTTCGTTTAGTTCGCCCATCGGAATGGTTCTGGTTATGTCTGTAGTACCATTCAGATATTGTGCGCCCGAATCAATAAGAAGCAGCCCTTCAGCTTTAATTTCCACATCCGATTCGGGTGTGGTAGAGTAGTGAGGATGAGCACCATGATCTTTGTACCCAACAATACTTCCAAAGCTTTCTCCTTTAAAATTTTTCTGAAGAGATCTGAATTCTTTCAGTTTACCCATTACCGTAAATTCGGTAATCTTAGTTTTGCCAATATTTTCTTCGAGCCAATAGTAGAATTGAGTAAGAGCCACGCCATCCTTCTTCATGGCATTTTTCATTCCGTCTATTTCTATGTCATTTTTTATACTTTTCAGCAGTTGAGAAGGGTTTTCTCTTTCAACGATATTAGCACTTATTGAGTAAAATGCATTTAAATTGGTTCGGTTTACATCAAGCAGAACACTTGCAGATCCCGGGATTTTATCTAAATCGTTAAATATCTGACCGTAATCTGCAATGTAAATCTCATCTTCGGCTAACTTTTGAATCAAATCATTGGAAATTTGATCTTCGCCCAAATAAAGAGTCGCCGATTCGATTCCTATTATGGCATAGGCCAAGACAAGGGGATTGTAATCTATATCATTTCCTCTGATATTGAAAATCCAGGCTACGTCATCCAAGCTGCCCACAAAATGAAAATTGCATTCGCATTCTTTCATTTTTTTGCGGATTTGCAGCAATTTACTATATCTGGTTTGACCGGAATAGCAAACTTCATGATCGAAAATTGGTTGGTTTGGCAATTTGGGACGACTTTCCCAGATTTCATTAACCAGATCGAATTCTTCAATGATATTAATGCCCAAATCACCTAATTTGTTTTTTAATTCTCTGGTTTGTGCTACAGAAAAACAAGTTCCGTCAAATCCAACATTTGGATTAATAGGTAGTTCGCCGGATAACCATTCGTTTTGAGTAGGAGTTCCCGCCGTTCCCATTTTAAAAAGCTCAATTCCACTTCCTGCTAATTGGGTCTCCGCTTGTAAAAAATATCTGGAATCTGTCCACAGACCAGCTTTTTCCTGGGTGATGATAAGTGTTCCTGCCGAGCCGGTAAATCCAGATAACCATTGACGAGTTGTCCATCTGTCAGGAACGTATTCACTCATATGAGGATCGGTACTGGTAATAATATAGGCATGAATATTTTTTTCATGCAATAAAGAACGCAAAGCGTTTACTCTCTCAGCAACAGTCATTTTTGGGTTTCTAGTTGTTTACAGGCTAAAATTACAATATTATGAATTATATCGGGCGAAAACCAGGTATATTTTTTACTGTTTTAGGTTCTTTTAATAAAAAAATCCCTCTTTGCCTGGCAAAGAGGGATGGTGTATGACTTGTTGGTTAACTATTTAAGACTCACATTGCCGTACTGGCTGTTAATGATAACTTTTCCTTTTGGTGATGCAGACTGTCCTACAACAACTTTTAGTGAAGTTTCTGAATTATTAACAATTTTTTGAATTACCTGAGCATCTTCAGGATAGCTTATTCCACAATATTTTGTTTCTGCATCCAGTGTGTAGTTTGCTCCTTCTTCAATCGCAATTTTGCTGGCTACATATTGATTGTCAACTTTAATTGATTCAAATTCTTTAGAAACATTTTCAATTTTACAATTTCCGTAACGAAGATTCAATTCCAAATTCCGATTTACATTTTCAATTTTGAAATCGGAATATTGTCCCATTGTAACTATAAAAGTATCGGTGTTTACAATATCGAAAGCATCGTATTTACTATCAGCAAGAACGGTTTCATTGTTATCAAGATGTAATTTTGAGTAACGGCTAACCACAACTAAAGCCTTACTTGTACCAATATTCATTTTCGAATACTTAAGGGTTAATTTGGTTCTGTTGCACTCACTTATTGTTGCTTTAGCATAACTCAGATTAATAGTACTAACAGGTTTATCTTCCGGATAAAGAAAACTTTCGCCTTGAAGGTTTCCGTAGCTTAAATTAATATTTGCTTTCGCACGCAAAGTATTGATGTAAATGTTACCAAACTTATTCGAAATATCCAGCTTGACATATGCAGGCATAAATATTTCGTAATCGATACTGAATTTGTTACCTGTTTTGAATTGATGCGACATTTCGGTTACGGCGGTTATTTCATTCCCCGTTTTATTGAGTTTTATGTCGATACTCTTAAAGAGTAATTTGGCTTTTTCTTCACTCGAGGTTTCTAACGTGATGACAACATTAATGGATACGGAATCACGATCCCAATTTTTAATGTTAACATCGCCGTATTTGTTATTGATGCTGAATTCTGTGCCTTCTGCAACAGAGAACACTTCTTTAATCTGTTTCTCGAAGTCATCTAATGCAAAGGCATTTGTTGTAAAAGCAAGAAGTACAACAAATAAGAGAGCAGAAAATTTGAATTTTAATGTCTTCATAGTCTTTTTATTTAGGGTGTATTTTTTTTGTATGATATTATCTTAATTATACTGCTGTATTCAGGTTGTTTCTGTTTTGTTTTTTAATCAGATATAATTGTTCGATTATACGATTTAAAATACTCGTTTTCACCTGATAATATTCAATCATTGCCTGAATAATTCTATCGTCATCGGGATGCAATTTAAGTTCTTTTTTTAGCTGTGAATATCGTTCATCCATATCTTTTAATTCTTCACTCAGTATGCTTTGGTGTTGTTTCTTATCAAAATTACCAAGTTGTTTCAACATGCCTAGCTGATTGTTGATGTTTGCAGTGTAAAATGCTTCAACTTCCTTGTATTCAGGAGATATTGCTCCCAATCCTAAATGATCGCCCTGCATATTTCGAATCTGATATCCAACCAGTCCCGAAAAGATTACAAAAGTAATTATTACAGCCACTTTTAAAAAGTTTGGGATGCTTTCGAATACATTTCTTTTCTTTTGATGGTTTAGTTTTTCAAGAAAATTTTCGAAATGACCATCCTGTGGTTCATAATCATCGAATTGATCTTTATGATCTCGTAAAATTTTTTCTAAGTCTTTCATACTTACAAATTTTCATTGATTGTAGTATGTAACCTTCTTTTCATTTTTATCTTCTTCAATTAATTAAGCTCAAAAATTGAGAGCTATTAATGTTCATAAAAAGAAGAGAAGGATTCATAGCATTTTTTGGTTTTCTTTTTCCGAAATTATTTGAATCAGTTTTTTCTTTGCCCTTAGGAATTGTGATCGGGAAGTGGAAGAGGTAATGTTAAGAATACTTCCTATTTCTTCATGATCATAGCCTTCAATTAAATACAGATTCAGGATAATTCGATAGCCTGTTGGTAGCAGGTCTATTCCTTTTTTTAATATAGCAATTTGTTCTTCTGAATATTCTATGTTATGGTTATCTTCTTCTTCTTCTGATAATTTATACAGCTCATTGTCGATAGGAAATAATTCCAGTTTTTTCTTTTTTAAACTATCCAAAGAACGGTTTACAACAATTCTTTTTAACCATGCACCAAAACTAACCTCTCCTTTGTATTTTTTAATGTTTCGGAATGCAGCAAGAAATGATTCCTGCATGATATCTTCAGCTTCCGCAACATCCTTTACTATCCGTAAAGATGAGTTATACATTGCTTTGTAGTATAACTTGTAGATTTTGAATTGGGCTTTGGGGTCATTTTTTCCGCAAAGCTCAATTAGGTCCTGGTGAATGTTCTTGTACAATGAGCTCATTAATCGATTTCTATTCTAATGACGAATGCGGGAATCATGCGTTGCATGTATATTGAAATTATTCCATTAAATATAAGCAAAATGTTTAAAGAAAGCAGGCTTTTGTTTATCGCTGTAAAATGGAAAAACCATCAAACTTATTTGACGGTTTATTTGTGATCCCTCTGGGGCTCGAACCCAGGACCCCATCATTAAAAGTGATGTGCTCTGCCAGCTGAGCTAAGGAATCTTTTTATTTAGGATATTAAATTTACAATAAAATTTTAGAACGGGAAAAATTCATTTTAATTCAATGGTTAATCAAATTTGTTAATTAAATGGATGGGTTTGGCTATCCATAACAAGAATATGTACCTTTATGACTCACTTTGGTACTTATATTATTTAAACAGGAGCATGAGATTCATGAATAATAAAATTCTTGCATTTGTATTTTTGTTGATTTCACAGACTGTATTTGGACAAATAGAACTTAAATTAACTGTGGAGATGCCCGATTGTAAGCAGGAACAGTTTCTGCTTGTGAGAGGCGATGAAGGTGGTTCATTTGTAGTGGGACAGGCAAAAGTAGGCGATAATGGAATCCTTTCTTTTTCGTGGGAAGGTAATTACGGTTTTTACAGACTTGCCGGTGAATTAGGAAATATTGATTTTCTGATTTCGGATCCTGACTTTCATTTTTCACTGGATGGCAAGCCAGTTCTTGGAGAGCTTCGTTTTCCGGATAAGGATGAAAATAATCAGTTCCAGTATTACCTTTCAGAATTTAATGTATTGAATCAAAAAATTGGAACTTTGAGGGAAACCTTGGTGAATTTAAATGAGAAAGATTCTTCCTATAAAGAATTGCACGCTCAATTTAAGTTGGTGCAAAAAGAGAAGAAGATATTGTTGAAAGAATTATGGAGATCTCATATTGATTCATGGCCGGCGCGCATGGCTCTGGCCAAACAGGAGTTGGAACCGGATTTAAAATTAAAAGGAAAGAATTACGATGACTATTATCAAAAGCATTTTTTTGATTATTTCGCCTTTTCAGATTCGGTATTACAAGCTACGCCTGTCTATTATGAAAAAATTGGGAAATACTTAAAAGCCAATTATATTGAAGATCTGATAAAAGAGGAAAATTATACGAAGATAAATGATGTGATAAGTAATCTGTTTTGGCTAACAGAACTGGATCCAAGCTCACAAAAATATCTGGCGAACTATTTAATGAACCGATACCCGGAACAAAAGCTTCCTAAAATATATCATTTAATTGTTGATGCGTATAAGGTTTTGAATACCTGCGAATATGTAATGGGAAATAAAATCATACAAAACCGAATGCGAAATTCGCATGCAAATAACACAGGTTGGCTGGTTCCCGATGTAGAATTAAATCATTGCCTTGATGGCAAAATACAATCATTATCTGATGTTAACAGTGATTTAACGTTGCTGATAATTTGGTCGGGGAGTTGTATTCACAGCAGAGAAATGTTGGAACGCATTAAGGATTTGTATCCTGAATATCATGAGATGGGGTTAGAGGTTGTTGCCGTATCCTTAGATAGTAATCTTGGCTTTTGGAATGAAATGGTTTCGCAAAACGATTACCCTTGGATAAATGCCTGCGATACCGATGGATTAAACGGGACAACTGCAAATTTGTTTAATATTTACGTTACACCCAGCATGTTTCTAATCGATCCATCCTTAAAAACAGTAGCTGTACCTCAAACCTTCTTTCAATTGGAAAAAGAATTGGGCGAGTTTTTTAAGTAAGTTTATAATCAATCTTAGTTCTGTTTTGAATTATGAATTATTTGGTTTTGCCGATTTACAATTCAAATATTATTAGGAATTATTCTGTCCCTTCTGATTTGGATTTGTTAATTTTCTTTAGTTTACTTGGCGGATAACCATATTGAGAGCTAAATTGTTTCGAGAAATATTTTACATCAGTATAACCTATTTTATGGGCAACTTCGGAAACCGAAAAGCCTTTTTCTAAAAACTGCATGGCAATTTTTAGTTTAATTTCCCTAATAAATTCCAGAGGACTTAGTCCTGTTAAACCTTTAATTTTATTGTAAAATACAGTTCGGCTTACACAACAAAAGCCAGAGAGACTGTCAACACTTAATTCTGTTGCGTAATTTGTCTCTATGTATGTAACTAACTGTTTCAAAAAGTCTTCGTCTTTTGAGTTAACCTTTAATGTTTTTGGATCAATGGTTTTATTATCCCGGTATTTTGAAATAACCAATTTTCTTTGAGTAATCAATGTTTTTAGAACAGCCTTTAAGTAAGCCATTTGAAGCGGTTTTGTGATGTAAGCTTCTGCTCCCGTTTCAAAACCAGTAATTTTATCTTGTACATCTACTTTTGCGGTCATCATAACAATGGGTATGTGACAAGTAGAAAAATTTTCTTTTAACAGACGTGTCATCTCAATGCCATCCATTTCCGGCATCATTATATCTGTAATAATAACATCAGGATTATGAATTTGTGCCAATCGAAGCCCTTCTTTTCCGTTATTTGCAACAATACATGAATACAGTGAAGACAGAGAATCTTTGGTATATGCCAAAATCTCCTCATTGTCTTCAACAATAAGTATCACCTGATCATTTGTATTATCAGCACTTATTTCTGTAACATTATTATCATCTTCTATTTCTACATGATGATAAATTGGTTGCTGGAATTCATCGCTTATCGCTTGTGTGTTAGGCGACTGCATTAATTTTTCTTTATCCAAAGGCATTGAAAAACAAAAAACACTGCCTTCTCCTACTGTAGATGACAGTTCAATACTTCCATGATGCAGAATAGCCAATTCGTGAGCTAATGACAATCCTATTCCTGTACCCGCGAAATCGTGGTTGCTGAGTATAGTGTATCGATTAAATATTTCGGAGATGTTCTTTTCCGGAATTCCAGGGCCTTCATCAGTAACAAAAACTTCGGCTTTATTTTCGGATGAATTAATTTTCACACTAACAATTACTTTTTTCCCTTTTGGTGTAAATTTGATAGCATTTGAAATTAGATTGTAAATTATTGAATCTAATTTTGACCGGTCTCCCCAAATGTTAATTGGTGTGCTTGAATTCTGAAATGAATAAAAAATTTGTTTGTGATTTGCTAAGGGGATGAAACTTTCAAAAATGTCTTTTGTGAATTCGTTCAGGTCTACTTCCTGTATTTTTAATTGCATTTTATTGTTCTGAACTTTTCTGAAGTCTAGTAATTGATTGACAAGCTGCAACATGCGTTTTGCATTTTTACGAATAATCCGCAGCTTTTTAGTTGGAGCTGCATCCAGATTGTCTTGCTGCAACAGGTCTTCAATAGGTCCAAGAATTAGTGTGAGGGGAGTTCGTATTTCGTGTGAAATATTTGTGAAGAACCTTAGTTTTAGTTCATTAATAGTTTTTTCAATGGTTAAATCATTGCGAAACTTATTCATTCGTTTAATAATATATCTACTGAAAATGATTAAACCAATAAAGAATAACAAATAAGCAAAAAATGCGAGTTTGGTTTGCCACCAAGCCGGCGAAATGGTTATTCTTAATACACGTTCATTTTCATTCCAAAAACCGGTTCTGGTTGTGCTTTTCACCTTAAACTTATATTCCCCGGGAGCGAGGTTTGTATAAGTTGCTTTGGTTTGATTGCCAACATAATTCCAATCAGTATCAAAATTCTCCAGTAAATAGGCGTATTGATTTTTTTTCGGATCGGATAGGTTGAGAGCCGAATATTCAATACTGAAACTTGATTGACTGCTTAGTAAAGTTATATCGTTTGTATATGAGATATTCTTTTTTAATGGAGATTTTGGTGCGCCAACAATTACATCTTTATTAAATAGTTGAAAATTAGTAAGTTCGATAAAGTTGGTCTGTTTAGATGGTTTTATTAACTCGGGCTGAACAATTTCGATTCCGTTTGAACCGCCAAATAGAATTCTTCCATCGGCTAACGTATAACAAGTATTTTCTGCGAAATTATTGAAAGCCAGTCCGTTCGATTCATTATAGATTTGAATGCTTTTATTTGATTCGTCGTAGCGGCTTAATCCGTTTTCAGAACTAAACCACAAATGGTTTGAATTGTCTTCTTTGATTCCAAATATCACATCATTTGAGAGTCCTGACTCGGATGTTACGGATGAAAATTGAATTGTATCAACAATGGGTAAGCTTAGTTTATTAACACCTCCGCCAAAAGTGCCAAACCATACTTGTTTTTTAGAATCTTCAAAAACCTCAACTACATCATTGTAATTAATACTGTTTGGCTTCTCGGCTGAATAATAAAAGTTTTGAAAGATGATATTGTTTTGTTTCAGGTCATTGGCTTTTACCAGATTCAAACCAAACGAGGTGGCGACCCAAAGGTTGGAATCAGAATCATTGTAGATACATCTTACCAAATCGCTTGATAATTGACTGTTGCTTGTTGAATAGGATTGGAAGACTAAAGGCCTGGAATGATCGGTATTGGTTTTGCAGATTCCATTTCCAAATGTACCAATCCATATATTTCCCCTTTGATCCTGAGAAATCGAATAAATATTATTACCTGCTAATGAGGTAGAATCCTTTGGATTATTTAGATATGAATTGAACTTGATTTTAGTATACTCTGCCGGATTATTTGGAATTGGAGTTTGGCTTATTAATAAACCTTTTCCTTTAGTTCCCAGCCATAAATAATTCTGATGGTCGATAAAAATGCTATATATATTATCCTTATAAGGATCATTTTTTGTTGGGTGAAAGGACTGAATTGTGCTCAGTTTTTTTAAATTGGGTGAGTAGATATGCAAATCACCTGCTTTGGTACCAAACCAAATATAACCGTTTTTATCCTGACAAATGGAACGGACTACATTATCAGTAATTTGATTAAATTTAGGAATTGGTAGAATTTGTGTAAAAGCAGGATCCCGTTTAATTATTTTTTCAAGACCACCTTTGTATTGACCGGTTCCAAGCCACATTTGCCCGGATAAATCTTCCGTTATGCAGTGTACAATACTCGACGAGATGGAATTGGGATTTGAAGGATTGTTTTGATAGTGAATAAACTGGTCTTTTTCACTATTATAATATGTTAAAGCTCCTCCGTGCAGCCCAATCCATAAATTTGAATCCAGATCTTCATAAAATACATGTCGCTCCAGATCTGTTATAACTCTCTGGTTTTTAGTTGTTAGTTCGTAATATTTTGACTTTAGTGTGCTGAGTTCAATTTTGGTAATTCCAAATTCTGTTGCTGTTATCCAGGCATTGTCTTTTTTATCAAAATAAACATTCAAAATTTTATCGCCATGAATTTTTAGTTTGGTCCATTTATTAGAGTCAGGGTTAAAGGCTAATGCGCCTTTATTTACGAAAGTCGCTAAGATTATTCCATCCTTTGACTGATATAGATTGGAAATTTGATTTGACTTAAAGCCGGCGGTGTTGGACATGTCCAGAAATCTGAACGATGATTCATTTTTGTTGTACCTAATTATGCCGTGATTATCGGTGCCAAGCCAAATCTCATCATTTAGTTCGATAGCCGAATTAAAGGAATAATTGATAAAAAGATGTTGAAAATTAAATATTCCGGCATTAAGATCCTTTTTTGTAAGAAGATTAACTCCCTTTTTTGTACCCACCCAAACTGAAGAATCCTTACCCGAAACAATAAAGCGAACTTCTTTGTTTGTAATGCTGTATCTTCCTTTATCGCTGTGTTTTGATTGAGTGTAATTATTTAATTTGGAATTGTATTTTAAATAAAGGACACCTTCGTTTGTGGTACCTACCCAAATCTCTTCAGGAGAGTACTGTAAAAAACAAGTTGCCATAGATTTTTTGGTACTTTTAATTTCAACGTATTCAGGTATGGTTTTAAATAATTCTAATTCAGGGTTCAGGTAATGATAGTACCCATCATAGGTTTTCATCCATATAAAACCTTGGTCATCTTCCCATAGATCTATAACCCTATTGTTCGTAAAAACATTACTATCTCCTTTCTTGCTCTTGTAAATTTTAAATCGATAACCATCATAACGATTTAAACCATTCATTGTTCCAATCCATAAAAATCCTTTTCTGTCGCATAGTAAACTGGATATAGTATTTTGAGAAAGTCCATTTTCTGAATTAAAATGTTCAAACCTATAAATGTCTTGAGATAAAGCACAAAGACTTTGCAAAAGAGAGAGGATTATTATTATCAGGATTCTTAGTTGATGCATATGTTTTTTCTTATTCATGCAAATATAATAATTTAATGAGTTTTTTTACATTTTTTAAGATTTAAGCAACGATTTCAATTTCTTAACAGATTGATAATGAATGTATAGGTGATTTATCTCCGTTGCAGGCTGATGATTTGACCCCGTATTTTAGATAAATTGTAATCTATAAGTTTAAATAAAAGAACATATTTTGCAAACGTTGTAAATGCGGAATGATTAGCTGCTCTGATAGAGAAGAAAAAGCAGAAGTTAACTACTGCAGGTTATTTATAAATTGTATTTGAATTAGTAAGTATTAAATTAATAAGTATGAAATTATTTTGTGTTTTTCTTCTTTTCGTTTCTCAATTAACTTTTGGGCAGAATAGTGTTGTGGATTTGAAAGATGCAGGTGCGGATAGTAAGGGTTTAGTAAACTGTTCACCTATTATTGATAAAATTGTTGCAGAATTGAGTGAACAGGGAGGTGGAGAGATTTATATTCCATCAGGAGTTTATTTAAGCGGGCCAATAGAATTAAAAAGTAATATAACCCTTAATATAGGATCGGGAGCTGTTCTTAAATTTTCAGATGATTTTGATGAATACCTTCCAATGATTGATTCAAGATGGGAAGGAGTTCGGGTGAGGAATTTTAAATCCTGCATTTATTCTCATAATGCAAATAATGTTACAATTAAGGGGCGTGGCGTGATAGATGGCAATGGTGAGAAATGGTGGGATTTATGGTCGCGCGTAAGAAGTGGAGAGAAAACAAATACCAAATGGGAAGCAATATTTAAAAAGGAAAATGCAGAGATGCTTAAAACGAATGAATATCTGCAAGGAATGGGGAGTTTTTTGCGACCACCTTTATTTATGCCATATAATTGTACCAATGTAAGGGTTGAAGGGGTAACATTTACAAATCCACCCTTTTGGACTTTGATGCCTGTTTTTTCAGAAAATGTTATTATTGATGGAATTACAATATTGAATCCGGGAGACTCACCTAATACAGATGGAATTGATCCCTCATCATGCCGAAATGTAAGAATCAGTAACAGCCACATTAGTGTTGGTGATGACTGTATTGTAATTAAATCAGGCCGTGATGCTGATGGACGTGATGCGAACAGACCAACAGAAAATATTACAATTTCAAATTGTACTATGCTTAACGGGCATGGAGGTGTTGTAATAGGCAGCGAAATGTCTGGTAGTGTGCGTAGGGTTGCCATTTCAAATTGTGTGTTTGAGGGGACCGACAGAGGTATCCGTATTAAAACCATGAGAGGAAGAGGTGGTGTTGTTGAAGATGTTCGGGTTTCAAATGTTATTATGCACAACATGTTAAGAGAAGGTGTGATGATTAATATGCATTATCATGAAACACCGGAGGAACCGGTTTCAGATCGAACTCCGGCTATTCGGAATGTGTATCTGTCAAATATTAGAATGACTAATGCTAATAAAGGCATTGCTATTTATGGATTGAAAGAACGTTCGGCTGAGCAAATAAGCTTTAACGATATTCAGATAGATGCGAAAACAGGTGTCACAGGTGATTACGCTTCTAATGTTGATATGAAAAATATTCGCCTTTCTGTTAGTAATGGAAATGCAATTGAATTTAATCATTCGGAAAAAATACAGATCAGCGATCTAACCGTTTATAATTTGTCCGCCGATGCATCGGTGATAAAGTTGGATAGTTGTTCTGATATATTGGTTAATAATTGTTTTCAGCCAACAGAATTGCCTGTTTTTATTGAAGGCAATCAGTCGGTAACAAATCTGTTTGTAATAAATAATATTCTTTCAGGTGTAGATTTATTGGTTGAAGGTGATGTGTCGTTTTTGACAGAAAAAGGGAACATCATTAAGAGGGATATGGAAAAGAATGCGCAAACTGCTGTGAAAAAATAAAACACTTATGAAAAACATTTCATTTATAATCATCTTATTGGTTTTTACCAGTTGTAAGTCTAAGTCATCTGCAACAGGAAATAATCAAACGAAAGAGGTACAAAAATGGTCAGTGAAAATGGCCGATGAGGTGATGAGAGAATCGGATAGCCTTATTCATTATTTAAATCCTAAAGCTATAAAATGGCAATACGATATTGCTTTTTTAGGACAGGCGATCGATCATTTAGGAGACATTGATTCAAAATATTCCCGTTATATGGAAGATTATGTGAATTATTTTGTGCAGGAAGATGGTAGTGTAAAAGGCTATAAGATAGAGGAGTATAATATTGATCGAATAAATCCAGCTAAGAATATTATTACTCTTTACAAAAGAACCGGCGAAGAAAAGTACCGCAAAGCACTTTACTCATTCGTAGAGCAAATGCAAAATCATCCAAAAACTAAAAGTGGAGGTTTCTGGCATAAGAAAGTATATCCGAATCAAATGTGGTTGGATGGTATATATATGGCTTCTCCATTTTTAGCTCAATATGCAAAGGAATTCAATACTCCGGAACTATTTGATGAGGTATGCTTACAGATTGAATTAGTCTATGAAAAAACTTTAGATGAAAAGACAGGCTTGTTATATCACGCTTATGACGAAAGTCGTGAACAACGATGGAGTAATAAAGTAACTGGTTGTGCACCTAATTTTTGGAGCAGATCTATGGGGTGGTATGTTATGGCTATTGTTGATGTTTTAGATTATTTGCCTGAGAACCATAAGGATCGGGATGAGCTTATTACGCTTCTTCAAAATAGTAGCGAAGCTTTGCTGAATGTACGCGATAAAAGTAGTGGGTTATGGTATCAGGTTCTTGATCAGGGTAACAGGGAGGGGAATTATCTGGAAGGTTCTGGTTCTGCAATGTTTTGCTACGCGTTTGCCAAAGGGGCATCCAAAGGATATCTTGATAAAGGATATCAGGATATAGCCAATTCTGTATTGGATTCTATTATTAAAAACCTTATTAGTACGGATGAAAATGGAGGAATAACGATGAAGGATATTTGTGGCGGTTGCGGTTTGGGTGGCAATCCATACAGAGATGGTTCTTTTGAATATTATATTAGTGAGAAGAGGGTTGTAAATGATCCTAAAGGAATTGCACCTTTTATTTTGGCTGCAATTGAACTGAATAAATAACTGTGATTTTCACTTGTCTATGTCAATATTTAGACTGGGAAACAAGAGTATGTGTATTGTGGAAAAAAACGAACCTTAAGTTGTTCGTTAAACCGTTGGCGCAAACGTTAGAAGTTGACATAAAGAGCGTGGCAGTCAACCTGCAAAAAATGTTCTGATGTTTAAAATTTAATTTGAGCGGGAATTGATGGCTCGAAATGTTGTGAATATGAAATTTCTAATCTTAATCAAATATATTAAAGTGTATTCTAATTTTTTACTAAACTTATCTAAATGAAGAAAAATCTGAATAAAATTAGCAAACTTTTTATGCTGGGCTTTTTTGTACTGCTGTTTTGCAGTCTTGATAGCTATGGACAAAAAGTAACAGGAAAGGTTACTGATGGAACAAATTTTCCATTGCCAGGAGTAACAGTTACGGTAAAAGGCAACCAAAGCCTTGGTACAATTACTGGTATTGATGGAATTTATTCAATAGAATTACCAAATGCTCAATCAGATGTACTTGTAGTTTCTTTTATCGGAATGGAGACACAAGAAATATCAGTATCCGGGAGATCTGAAATTAATGTAGTGATGCAGGAAGCATTTACTCAATTGGAAGAAATTGTGGCTATTGGTTATGGGGTTGTTAAAAAGAAAGATCTTACGGGGGCTGTAGCTTCGGTTAAAGGTGAAGATTTAGCAGCTATTTCAGTGCCAGATGTTGCTCAGGCATTACAAGGCCGTTTGTTGGGAGTAAATGTGGTTAGTCAGGATGGACGTCCTGGTGCTGACGTATCTATCAAAATTCGTGGAGGAGGTTCTATTACTCAATCCAACGATCCTCTATTTGTTGTTGATGGTTTTCCAGTAAGTTCTATTTCGGAAATTCCTGCAGATCAAATTGAATCTATTGATGTGTTAAAGGACGCATCTTCAACAGCAATTTATGGTGCCCATGGAGCAAATGGTGTTATTCTGGTTACTACAAAAAAAGGTAAAGCAGGAAAGCTTCAAGTAACTTATAGCGGGTACACACAGGTTAAAAGTGTAGCAAAATCACTTGAAACTTTATCTGCACAGGAATATGTGAATCATACTTGGGCTTATGCTACTGCTTACGGCGCCAGTAATGGAAGTGGAATAGCTGAATATTTCGGATTAGGAAGTGCCAATGGTAATCATTATGCTGATTACGCCAATGTAAAGGCTCATAACTACACCGATGATGCATTACGTACTGCATTTACTCAAAGCCATACTATTAGTTTGTCTGGCGGAACTGAAAAAACAAAAGTATTTGCTTCTGTTGGATATTTAAATGATGAAGGTATCAAGATTAATTCAGGTTATGAGCGTTCAAATGCTTCTTTCAAAATTGATCAGGAATTAGCTGAAAATTTAAAAGTAGATTTTGATCTTCGTTATTCAGAATCAGAATTAAGTGGAAAAGAAGGCAATACCAATGGTAGAGGGTCTCTAATTTCTTCAGCTTACTGGTTTCGTCCAATTGACAATCCATTAGGTGGTGTTGATTATACCGATGTTTCTTCCAGTTTTGGTAATGGTGATGCAAACATCGACGAAAGTAGTAATCCTATTGGGTTAATTAATGATATTACAAATATTACAAAATCACAAAACTTACGTGGGTTTGCTGGATTAACATGGGAGATCATAAAAGGACTTAAAGCTCGTAGTGAGGTAGGATTTACCAGAGTTAATGATGAAAGTAATTACTACGAAGATGGATTGACCAATGGATATAAAACTGCAACCATAAAAAGAAAGGGCGCGGAAAGTTTTCGTTCAGTTACAACTCTGAATTATGAATTTAATTTAGGAGAATCAAATAAATTATCTTTTTTGTTGGGTAATGAAATTTTGAAATCGAAATCTACTACTTTAGAAGTTAAAGGTAAGGGATATCCTGAAAACTTTGATTATAAGACAACAACAGGTTTAATTCAAACAGGAGAGACTTTAACTCCACTAAACACTGTTGGAACTCCTTCACATTCATTGTCTTTCTTTGGTCGTGCAAACTACTCATTAAAAGATAGATATCTTTTTACAGCTACGGTTCGTGCTGACGGTTCATCTAAATTTGCTTCAAACAATCGATGGGGATATTTCCCGGCAGTAGCTGCAGCATGGCGTATCTCTGATGAGCCTATGTTGGAAAGCACAAGGGATTGGTTAGATAACCTTAAATTAAGAGTATCTTATGGTGCTTCGGGCAGCGATAATATCAGCTCTTCATTATGGAAAGAAACATGGGAAAGTGGAAGTAGCAGTGATATTCATTATCCTATTAACGGTAGTATTGGATCTTATTACAAGCCATCAGGTCTTTATCCTAATCCTGACTTAAAATGGGAAACAACTGTTTCCAGAAACTTAGGTATAGACTATGGAATGTTCAACAACCGTATTTATGGGGTTGCTGAAGTTTATTGGAACACAACTAACGACTTATTAATGGCTGTTCCAGTTGACAATACAACAGGATATTCTTACCAGTACCAAAATTTTGGACAAACCTCAAATAAAGGGGTCGAGCTTTCTGTTGGAGTCGACATTATTCGTTCTGATGATTGGGATTTTGGAGTAAATCTTATCTACAACTACAATAAAAATAATATTGATAATCTTAAAAACACTGATCAATATCAATATGCTTCTAATTGGGCTTCTTCAGCGACTAAGCCTGCGTATGATTATGCACTTGTTGAAGGCAAATCAGTAGGAGTGATTCGTGGTTATGTAAGTGAAGGATTCTATAAGGTTGATGATTTTAACTATGCAAATGGTATTTATACACTAAAAGACGGAATTGCTGATTTTGATACAGGTTTTACAGGAAGTTATCCCAATCCGTTTAATGTTGCCGATGGTCAGAATGCTTTCCCAGGTGCTGTTAAATTGAAAGATGTAGATAAAAGTGGAACTGTTGATGCTGAGGATTATACAGAATTGGGAGAAGCAACACCAAAACATACAGGGTCGATTAACTTAAATTTGAGATATAAAAATTTTGATTTAGGTGCTAATATGAACTGGGTTTTGGGAGGAAAAATTTACAATGCTGCAGCTTTGGTAAGTAGTTATGGAAATAAAGATGCTAGTATTGGTGCGAACCGTTTAGCCTTTGTAAAAGACGCTTATAAAGTTTATGACGTTAATTCTTCTGGAGATTTGACAGCTGTAACCGATCCTGCGGCATTAAAAGCATTAAATGCAAATGCTAAATATGCTCTACCTTACAATGAGAATGGTGTAACCTATTCTACATTTGTTGAAGATGCATCTTATTTGCGTTTACAAACAGTAACATTGGGATATAATGTTCCAAAGTTGGCTTCTCAAAAAATAGGAATTGAAAGAATCCGTGTATACTTCACAGGTAATAATTTATTTACAATAACAGGTTATTCAGGAGTAGATCCAGAGGTGAATACAACTCCAAAGAGTGCAGGCAGCGCTTTTAGCAGTTTGAAAATATTCCCAACAACTAATATGGACTGGGGTGCATATCCTCGTGCAAAAACTTTCACTTTAGGAGTAAATGTTACTTTCTAACATGAGGAATATTATTGTTAATTTGATAATTAAATTAGGTATGAAAAAAATATTAATTATAGCAATTATTGGTGTATTCACCTTATCGCTTAATTCCTGCGAAGAATTTTTAGATACATCTTCTCCTTCGGTTGTAGATTCTGAATTTGTATTTTCAGGAGCTACTTCTGCAAAGGGAGCTTTACTGAATGCATACGAAAAATGGAGAGGTAATGCATATGTGCACTCTAATGGTCTTTTTTACGATCTTGCAGTTGTTGGTTCTGATGTTGAACATCATCCGGAAACATTTTCATCACAAACACGTCACGTTCCTGAATATTTCTATCCAGGAGGAACTTCAAGTTTTGACATTTCATTTACGGATAGTGAAAAAGCTTGGACAGCTCTTTATGGGATTGTGTCAGTAACGAACTCTTTGATTGAGGCGTTTGAAGAAACAAGTGATTTTGAGGCAATGATGAGTAGTGGAGAAGTGACTGAATTGTCGGATATATACGGACAAGCTGTTGCACTGAGAGCTACTGCATATTTTGAATTGTGTCGCTTTTATGGTGATGTACCTCACGTACTTTCTATAAGTGATACAGAGAACAAAGGTCTTGTTTCTCGTGATGAAATTTATGAATATCACATCAACCAATTGATGAAGGTAGAGCCTTATATGTACCGAGTTGGTGAGGGAGGAAATAATGCTGATGTAATGACCCGAACTTATGTACAGGGATTAATCGGACGTATGTGTCTTTATGCCGGAGGTTATGCTACCCGTCGTACTGATCTTGGAAGTGATTTTTATAAAAAATTGGATGGAAGTGCAATTTCATTTGAGACTATGGGAACTGAAAAGGATGGAGCAGTTTATTCCCGTCGTTCTGACTGGCAGGATTATTTCAATATTGCTAAAACATATCTGACTAAATGTGTAGAAAATTCTGGTTCTGCTTATTTAATTACAAGTGATCCACGTTCTGCCGGAGGAGCAGGACAAGAATTTGGGAATCCATTCCAATACGTATTTCAGATGATGATGACTGGTGAACAACTATCGAAAGAGTCTATTTATGAGATTCCGGAAGAGTATGGGCAACAAACAGAACGTCCTTATGCATTTGGTCGTCCTTCAAATGGTGGTGGTTCCAAAGCTTTCCCTTGTAAGAGTTATGGGCAGTCACGTTTCCAGGCACATTATTATTATGGTTCTTTCGATCCTAAGGATTTGAGACGTGATGTTACCGTTGCAGTAACCGCAAGTAAAGGAGATGGTACTGAAGTAATAATCGATTGGATTCCTGGTTCTAAGTCGCACGGAGGTATTGCTAATAACAAATGGGATGAAAATCGTATGAGCAATCCATATGTAGCGAAATCACGTAGATCGGGAATTAATTGCCCATACATGCGTGTATCAGATGTTATCTTGATGCTCGCTGAGGTTGAGGCAGCTTTAGGCAATGATGGTCCCGCGAGAACAGAATTAGAGAAAGTACATAATCGTGCATTTACATCACCTGCAGATGCCGATTTAAACGGTTTTATTGCAAAAGCGGGTAGTGTTTATGAAGCTGTTTTGGAAGAGCGTAAATTAGAATTTGGTGGTGAAGGAATGCGTCGTTATGATCTTATTCGTACTGGTAAATTACCTAAAGCAATAGTAGATAATAGAGAATTGATGACTACTATTATTAGTGGTTTAGAGGCTAATGGATATTATCAATTTGAGAATGGCAACCAAATACCAATGTATATTTGGACAAAAATGGTTGATGCAAAAGCAACTCATGGTTATCGTTTGACTACGCAATGTGTAGACGAAACAGATCCTGTATCGTTCCCGGGTTGGAGAGGACAATATGATAATTGGGAAAGTTTTGCAACTGAGATTGGCAAAACTGTTAATGGACCGGAAACTAACGTTGCGATCAAAGGATTGTTCAATTATATCGCTCCTGGAAGTGCAGAAGCATTGGCTCTTGAAGCTGATGGATATGTTCAAACAAACTGGGGTGCTGATATCGTAGCTAATGCTGCAGATTACTCAACTGATCTTTTTAAAGGTTATAGTGATGCTGACTTTAGTGCGGGTAATCCTCCAGTCTATCTAGTGCCATTGAATTCTACAATTTTAGAGAATTCAGGAATAAGCAATGGTTATGGATTTAATCAATAAGAATGCTTTAAATTCTTAATAAGAAATAGGATAATCCGTCGATTCGTTGACGGATTATCTTTGATTTTCATCTCTGAATTTAGGTGAACGGTAACAAAACATGAAGCTAATCTCTGTTATTTAAATAGAGATTATAATATAAGTTCTCAAATTGGATAAACACTATTTATTACTTCCCTTTAAAAGGAATTTGAAATGAATTTTGTTAAGTCCAATAAAAAAACAGACAAATGAAAATTACTCCAATATTACTAGTCTTGTTTTTTATGTATTTCCCCTTCTCTGGGAATGGTCAAAACTCAGAAAAAAATTCCACAGTAAAATTTCATACAGAGTGGTTAGTGGCTGATTTGCTGCAACAGAACTCAAAACAAATAAAGATACTTGGTCAGCCAAAACTGGTTGATTCTCCTTATGGAAAAGCTGTTTCCTTTAATGGAAGTAGTGATGCTCTTATTTTACAGGAAATGCCTCTTAAATCGATGAAGGAATTTACCGTAGAAATGATTTTTTGCCCAGATATAAATGCTTCTTTCGAACAGCGGATTCTTCATATTGGTGAGGTCTTAGGTAATAGAATGTTGCTGGAAATCCGTGCAGTTACGGATATTTGGTATTTCGATGGTTTTGCGGCTTCCGGAAATAGCAAAAAAGCCTTAATTAACGAACAACTTACTCATCAGCTTGGACAATGGTATCATGTCGCTTTAGTTGTGAGACCTAATAGCTTGACAACTTTTGTCAATGGAAAAAAGGAATTGTCCGAGTCGTTTTCTTATCAACCAATTGGGACTGGTAACTGCTCAATTGGTGTTCGTTTGAATAAACGGTCTTGGTTTAAAGGAATGATTTACAAAATTAGAATAGTTCCACAACAACTCAACCCCGATGATTTTATGATTTATTAGCTAAGCTTGCTACAAATGTAAATACGATGAAATCTACTAAAACTCAACTGTTAATTTTTTTACTTTTAGCTTTCGTTCCGAAGCTAAAAGCTCAATCTGAAATTTCAAAGGAGCAAATTTGCGAAACGATGCTGAAAGCCACTCAATTTATGGTTGAGGAGGTGAGTACAAATGGAGGCTATGTTTGGTACTATTTGCCCGATTTATCTCGTCGATGGGGCGAAATGGAAGCTTATAAAACCATGATTTGGCTTCAACATCCTGGAACAATTAGCATTGGACACTTATTTTTAGAAGCTTATAGAACCACGAAAAACGAATATTATTATCAAGCTGCGCAAAAAGTTGCAACAGCTATTATTTGGGGGCAAAGTAACGAAGGTGGCTGGAATTATATGATCGATTTTGCCGGAGACCGCTCTTTAAAGAAATGGTATAATACTATTGGTAAAAATGGGTGGAGACTTGAAGAATTCCAGCATTATTACGGCAATTCTACTTTCGACGATGATATTACATCTGATGCAGCAAGGTTTTTACTAAGAATCTATCTCGAGAAATTAGATCCGGTTTATAAACCTTCTCTTGACAAAGCAATTGGCTTTATCTTAAAAAGTCAGTATACATCAGGTGGCTGGCCACAGCGTTATCCGTTAAAATATGATTTCAATAAACAAGGTCATCCTGATTATAGTTCGTTTTACACATTTAATGACGATGTAATTTGGGAAAACGTTCATTTTTTGATTCAAAGCTATCTGACTTTGGGGGAAGAACGGTTTTTGGAACCGATTCGCCGGGGTATGGATTTTTATCTGATTTCTCAGGATGCTTGCGGAGCTTGGGGACAGCAGCTTAATTTGAATATGGAAACAGAAGGTGCCCGAACTTATGAGCCCGCAGCTTTTTTGCCATCTACAACATGCAAAAATGCAATGCTTCTACTGAAATTTTATCAATATACGGGAGATAAAAAATTTATTTCCCGAGTTCCTGATGCAATTCGTTGGTTGGACAGTACACGACTTCCCGAAAATCAGATAGAAGGGGCTCGTTCTCATCCAACTTTTATTGAAGTAGGAACCAACAAGCCCATATATGTGCATCGGAAAGGGGCGAATGTGAAATTTGGAATGTATTATGTCGATAGTGATGATAAAAAGTTATTGGCTCATTACTACGGCAAGTGCCGTATTCAGCTTGAGGAGCTGAAGTTTAAATACAAAATGCTTAATGAGCTTGACTTAGATAAGGTGACAAAAGATTCGCCTCTAAAGGAAGCATGTTTCAAGGAAAGTGATACACCTCAACGATTTTACGACCTAAACCGTAATGTATTTACTGGTATTGCTTCGGAAGCTGAGGTAAAAGATATTATTGCATCTCTCGATCAGCAGGGCAGGTGGTTGGTGAAACATGCTTTTATTAGCCATCCTTACATTGGGGATGGTCAGAATCAGAATCAAAGTGATGAGTATTCAACAACTCGTGTTGGTGATGAAACAGATACGTCTACTTATCCTGATCTTTCTGATAAATATTATATCTCAACTAAAGAGTACATCCAGAATATGAATGTTCTGATTAGTTACTTAAAATCGAATCAGTCTCGAAAATAGAGCTGTATATAAACAACGACAGGAAAAGTTGCTTCATCAATACTTATGATAACTATCATTTCAGCAGATTTGGAGCACTGAGAAAGGTCTGTATACATTAAATAAAAAGGAATAGAAACTAAAAAGGTATTGAAAAATGAAAAGCAAATTAATCTGTGTACTTGCAGCTGTTTTTTTGTTGGTTTCGGCTTGTTCCGAGCCAACCACAGCTCCTGATTATAGTGGAGTTCAAGTAACACTCAAAAGTGCTGATAATGGGGATGGCACCTATACGAATCCAATTATTCAGGCAGATTACTCCGATCCTGATGCCATTAGAGTGGGGGATGATTTTTTCATGACAGCTTCTAGTTTTGGATGTGCACCAGGTTTACCCATTCTTCATTCCCGCGATTTGGTAAATTGGCAGCTGATTGCTTATGCTTCACCCAAAGTAATGCCCGAAGCTCATTATAATAAAATACAACATGGTAATGGCATATGGGCTCCATCTTTACGTTACCACAATGGATTATTTTATATCTTTTACGGCGATCCCGATTTTGGAATTTTTATGTTGAAATCTGAAAAAGCAGAAGGTCCGTGGAGTGAACCACTCTTAATTAAGGAAGCTAAAGGATGGATAGATTCCTGCCCGTTTTGGGATGAAGATGGACACGCCTATTTGGTACATGGCTACGCTGGTTCAAGAGCAGGTATTAAAAGTATTTTAGCGGTTAACCGAATGAAACCTGACGGAACTGCATTGTTGGACGATGGCATTTTGGTTTTCGATGGTCATGATGGAAATGGAACTGTTGAGGGACCTAAATTCTATAAAAAGAATGGATACTACTATATTTTTGCTCCCGCAGGTGGAGTTTCTACAGGCTGGCAATTGGTGCTTCGTTCTAAAAATATTACAGGACCATATGAGTCGAAGGTGGTTATGAGTCAAGGCAAAACAGAAATTAACGGACCTCATCAGGGAGCTTGGGTTAGTTTGGCCGGTGGTGAAGATTGGTTCCTTCATTTTCAGGATCAGGAAGCTTACGGACGTGTTATGCATTTGCAGCCAATGAATTGGAAGGACAATTGGCCTGTGATTGGTCATGATGCTAATGGCGATGGAACAGGGGAGCCTGTTATTACTTATCGTAAGCCTGCAGTTAAACAGACAGAGATGATTTCTCCTGAAAGTATGGATGATGAATTTAATGGGGATGCACCTTCTTTGTTATGGCAATGGCATGCCAATCCTGGTCTCGATTGGGGAAAAAACTTTCCAGGGAAAGGTGTTTTCAGAATGTATTGTCAGTCGTCTGCTGAAGGATCTGTTAATTTATGGGATGTACCTTCATTGTTTCTTCAGAAATGGCCGGCTGTTTCTTTTGAAGCTGTCGCAAAAGTGAAATTGTCACTTTTAAATGATGGCGAAAGATTCGGATTGATAATAATGGGACAGGATTATGCGTCAGTAGTAGTAGAAAATAAAAATGGAGAATTGGTTTTGAATGAGATTACTTGTTTGAATGCACGCAAAGGATCAGAGGAGAATTATGCAGGTGATTTTCAGCCCGTGTCTTCCGATTTGTTTTTGAAAGTTAAAGTTGAGGAGGGGGGAATTTGTCATTTTTCATATTCCGAAAATGGATTGGATTACAAGTCGGTTGGTTTACCTTTCACAGCCAATACAGGAAGATGGATTGGTAGTAAAATTGGTTTCTTTGCTCAAAGAAAGAATAAAATAAATGATTCAGGTTTTGTAGATATTGATCGGTTTACCATGAATTAGTGTTTAACTTTATTGACTGGTATTTATAAAATTAAATCATTAAAAAAAAGATATGAAACGTCCATGACAGGCAATTGTGACCGAAGGGGAATGATTATTTGTTCATGGTAGGTTCCATATGACAAACACATAAAATTATAATCATATGAAACGTAATAGTGAGAAGTTTATTTTGACAGAAGAATTAGAATGGGAAGATTTAGGAGCTGGTGTTTCCCGTCAGTTTTTAGGTTACGACAATCAAATTATGATGGTGAAGGTGAAATTTGAGAAAGGAGCTGTTGGTGCTCTTCATCAGCATTTCCACACACAAACAACCTATTGCGCAAGTGGTCAGTTTGAGTTTACTATTGGTGGTGAGAAAAAAGTGATTGGCGTAGGTGACGGCGTATATATTGAGCCAAATATGTTACATGGTGCTGTTTGTTTGGAACCTGGAGTATTAATAGATGTATTCAGTCCGGTTCGGGAAGATTTTCTAACAGGCAGCGGTGTTTCTTATTTAGGAGGCAAAAAGTAATATTCAAAATGCTGAAATCTTATCACTGAATTTAAAGATAGGATATCCTGAATTTGTTTAATGCCCTTTAATTTTTGATCGAAAATGACAAGAATGTTAAAATATAAAATAGCAACTCTTCTTTTTTTACTGCTCCCAATATTGGGTTGGGGGCAAAATGAATTTCCTAAGGACACTTCGTTTTCGGTATATTCTGCAGGGAAAAAAATAGAGAAAGATTTTCCACAAGCTTCACCGGTTAAAGAAATTGTTTCCAGTGAGTTTCTATCATTACCAAATCAAGTTTACCGGATAAGACCAAACAGAAAGCTGCGCATGGATGTTTTTCTTCCGAACAGAGATTGCGGGCAGAAAAGACCAGTTGTTATGATGATTCATGGTGGTGGTTGGCGATCGGGCAATAAGTCGCATTTGGTTCCTATGGCGCAGCAGTTGGCTGCTGATGGTTATGTGACAGCCTCGGTTGAGTATCGTTTGTCGATAGAAGCTATATACCCGGCCGCTATTTATGACTTGAAGGAGGCCATTCGGTTTTTAAAACACAATAGTGATTTATATGGTATCGACACAACGAAAATAGCGGTATTGGGTTGTTCATCGGGAGCCACGCTTGCAAGTTTTATGGCTGCTACAGCAGGAATCAAGAAGTTTGACGATCCTGAATCGGTTTATTCGAACTACTCGTCAAGAGTACAGGCCTTGGTGAATGTAGATGGTGTTGTTGACTATACTGACCCAAATGAAAGCCGAAAAATAACTAATCCCAATAAGCCATCGGCTGCAAGTCTGTTTTTTGGAGTTACTTACCAGGAAAATCCGAAACTATGGGAGGAAGCATCTCCAATTAATTACGTGGATGAAAATATGCCTGCAACTCTGTACATAAACAGTGCTTTGCCACGTTTTCATGCCGGAAGAGATTCTTTGTTTCATATCCTCGATAGGAATAAAACGTATCACGAAGTACATACAATTGAAAATACACCTCATCCTTTTTGGCTTTTTCATCCATGGTTCGAAGAAGCGCATGGCTGCATTCTTAATTTTCTTAACACTGTTTTTAGGTGCGATAGAAGCTAGTGACAAATTTATAAATGATTTAAAATAGAATAAATGAAATATATCTGGATCATTGCATGGTTGACAGTTTTTATAAACTGCGCTATTGCAGACAATAAGGGTGATATTGTTGTTGCCGCTGATGGAACCGGAGATTACATCTCTCTGACAGAGGCAATTGATCATTTGCCATTTTACAATTATCAGCGTTTAGTAATTTTTGTAAAAAATGGTGTGTACAATGAGAAGATAAGAATCAAACAGGATTACCTGACCATTCGCGGAGAAAGCCGTGACAGTACAATTATTCAATATGCTCAGCTAAGAGAAGATTGGCAAAAGAACAGAGATTATATTGGCCCTGCGGTTATCAACATTCATGCTGATGACATTATTTTAGATAATCTCACCATAAAAAACACTCAACCCAGGTTGGGGCCTCATGCGTTTACCATTTATGGTACAGGAACACGCACGATTATAACAAATTGCAATGTAACCAGCAATGGCGGCGATACTGTTTCTCTATGGAATTATAAGGAAGGAATGTATTATCACGACAACTGCTGTTTTGAAGGAGGTGTTGATTTTGTTTGTCCCCGGGGATGGTGTTATATTTCCAACTCAAGTTTTAAAGAGTTGATGAATACCGCAGCTGTGTGGCATGCGGCTACAACAAATAAAAATCAGAAATTCGTATTGAGCAACTGTGAATTTATGGGAGTAGATAGTTTCTATTTAGCCCGTCATCATTACGATGCGCAGTTCTATTTTTTGAATTGTATTTTTCCTTCAGAAATGAGAGATAAATCGATTGTTCATGTTTTTTATCCGGATAAACCAAAGAAAAGCAGACCTTACTTATATGGGGACAGATACAATTTTTACAATTGTAATCGTAAAAAAGGTAATTATTCATGGTTCGCCAATAATATGGATTCCAGCTCTGCAGCTAAAATAACTCCGGAATGGACATTCGATCAAAAATGGAATCCTGTAGATACATCTTCTATTAAAGTGGTTAAAGCGGAATATGAAAACCAATCTCTTTTTTTATGGTTTGATGAAATTGTAATGCCGGTCGGCGATTTAAAAATCCAGACAAAAAGCGGTAAAGTTTTCTCCTATTTTAATGGAGTGGGACGGGAACGTTTCGAATTTAAAGGAGAAAACACTTTAACTGAGGAAGAATTACAACAGGAGTTTGAGTTGGTAAATGGAACGATTCAAAGCATCAAAGCAACAGTAAAGCCCCGAACATTTAAATAATACAATTTAGTTTAGTCGTTGTAAATGAAAAACCCGATTGTTCATGCAAAATGCATAAGCAACCGGGTTTTATTGTGGTATCGTAAAATTATTACGGGTTTATAATAAATGATTTAAGCTGGTAAATTTTACAAAGACACACCTCTTTTCCAGGGAATAAAATCTTCCTGATTCAATTGATCTGCTTTGCATTCAATTTCTCCGCTGGCAACTTTTATAATATGCTCCAACATGCTTTCTCCCAATTCGTCTAAAGTTTGAGTACCATCAATAACAACACCAGCGTTGATATCGATAATGTCCGACATTTTTTTAGATAGCTCAGTATTCGAAGAAACTTTTAGCACAGGAGCAACAGGATTACCTGTAGGGGTTCCCAAACCTGTAGTAAACAAAACTACATTGGCACCAGATCCAACCAATCCGGTTGTCGATTCAACATCGTTACCTGGTGTGCACAGCAAACTAAGACCATCATGTTTTACGTATTCGGTATAGTCCAGCACATCATTAATAGGAGAAGAACCTCCTTTTTTTGAAGCACCAGCCGATTTCATCGCATCAGTAATCAGTCCGTCTTTTATATTGCCAGGCGAAGGATTCATATCAAAACCAGATCCTGCATCAATTGCTGCTTGTGCATATGCACGCATGATTTTTATGAATTTATCAGCATGTTCAGGATTGCCGGTTCTGCTCATCAATTCCTGTTCTACGCCGCATAATTCAGGAAACTCCGATAGAATTGCCTTACCGCCTAGGGCAGTAATTAAATCAGCAACCCGTCCCAAGGCAGGATTGGCCGAGATACCAGAAAATCCATCAGATCCACCGCATTCCAAACCAATGGTTAGTTTTGAAAGAGGTGCAGGTTTGCGTTCAATTTTATTGGCTTCAACCAAACCTTTAAAGGTTTCTTTAATGGCTTTCTCAAGCATTACGGCTTCATTGCCAATTGTTTGCTGATCAAAAATTAGTACCGGTTTGTCCAAGTTTGGATCCAGGTTTTTAATGGCCTCTTGTAAAATGCTTATTTGTGCATTCTGACAACCCAAACTTAATACCGTAGCTCCGGCTACATTCGGATTTTTTAAATAGCCAGCCAATAATCTACACAAGCTATCGCTGTCCTCACGAGTACCACCACAGCCACCTTCATGGGTGATGAATTTGATGTTTATCTGATCGAAAACTTGTTTTTGATCAAGATCCTCTGCTTTTGCCAATGACAATCCTTCGAAAGAAACACCGGATTGATAACCGGCAGCCATATCCTGAACTAAATTTTCGTATGGATTGGTCTTTTTCTTACCCAAAACTTTTTCAAAAGCTTTTTTCAGGGTTAAAACATTTCTGTTTTCGCAAAATACCAAAGGCAAAACCAACCAGTTATTGGCTGTGCCAACTTGTCCGTCAGCCCGGTGATAACCCATGAAAGTCTTATCTTTGAATCGCTCAACATTTGGAGCAGTCCAATGAAACTCGCTTGTTTTATTTGGATCGTATTCGGTTGCCTTGTGTTCTGTATTATTTACGGTAATTGCTTCGCCGCTATTGATTGCTTTGCTTGCTGTACCTACAACCAAACCGTACATAAACATTTCATCGCCAACAGCAAGATCATTAATCGAAAACTTGTGTTTCGCCTTAATATCTTCCTGTAAAGTGATATTGATATCATTAACACAAATAACCTCACCTTTTGCAAGGTTTGTAAGAGCAACGGCAAGATTGTCGCTGCTGTTTATCGTGATTGCTTTATTCATGATTGTTAAAATTTAAAGTTGCTGATTGCTGCATCTTTATTCAATTTTTCCAACTGACTGGTCATCATTTCTGTTAAACCGTTAATTTGATTTAAATCAGTATCCCAGAATGAGACTTCGCCCAATACTTTACGGATGATAGCTTCCGGTGTTTCAGCTGAGGCTGAAAGAGCAGAGAAGAAGGCAATTACTTCTTCATTGTCTTGAATGGTAAAAGATTCTGATAGATAAAGTTTAATCAGATAGGTAAAGGCCAAAACCAATCCTTCGGGCAACTTGTTGTTTGTTTTTAAAGAGTCAAGCAGCGAAGGCAACACGCGTACTTTGTATTTTGATATTGAGTTTAGTGCGATTGATTTTAATTCATGATGAATGAATGGATTCATGAATCGTTCCAAAACCTCTGTGGCATACAATTCCAATTCTGCTTTTGGCAGATTTATAGTTGGCGCAATTTCATTGAAAATGATGTGACGAACAAATTCACCTACATTATCGCTTTCAACCGATTCGCGAACTGTTTCAATACCGTTTAGTAAAGCAACAGGAACCATTGATGTGTGTGCACCATTCAGAATACGAACTTTTCGGGTGCGGTAAGGCGATAAATCTTTTGTGTAAATTACGTTCAAGCCACATTTGTCAGCAGGAAAAGCTTTTTGAATTTCTTCGCATCCTTCAATTACCCACAAGTGGAAAATTTCAGAGGATACTACTAAATTGTCATCAAATCCGATTGATTTTTTAATTTCGTCAATTTCGTCTTTTGGAAATCCTGGAACAATACGGTCTACCAAAGTATTTGCAAAATAATTGGATTTGTCAACCCATTGAGTAAACACTTCCGATAAATCCCATAATTTGGCATAGTCTAATATCGCTTTTTTAAGCTTTTCGCCATTTTTGTCGATCAATTCAACAGGAATAAATTTCAATCCTTTTGCAGTATCACCATTAAAATGATTAAATCGACTCAAAAGAAGCTGTGTTAATTTTCCAGGATAGGTAACAGCAAGTTCACCATCTTTAGGACAGTCGTCCGCTTTAAAAACAATACCAGCTTCGGTTGTGTTCGAAATCACCAATTCCAATTCATTCAGAATTGCCAAATCATCGTATTCTTTCTTTTGTTCGAATGGGTTGATTGCTTTTTGTACACAGGAGATCAGTCTGGTTTCGCTGATTGCTTTTCCGTCTTTTAGTCCGCGGTAAATATGATGATATAGATTATCTTGTTTTCTTAGAAGATCAGTCATACCAAATTCAATTGGTTGAACAATAGCCACACCCGAATTGTAATTGTGTTCTTTATTCATGATGTCAATCATCCAATCAACAAAGGCTCTCAAAAAATTTCCTTCTCCAAATTGAAGAATTTTAATCGGTAATTCTTGTGATGGTACTGTTTCTCTATTTAACTGTCTCATAACTTAATTTTTAAAAATAAATGTGAAGAAATTGCGATTCAATTTATTTGCGGTAACGTTACCGCATATTTTATTAAAAAAACCTTTACGAATAAAGGATATATTTTGCGTGTACGTTAACACTTTGTGACAAATATAGTATATTGTGCCTACATTTGCATAATAAACAGAAGTTTTTTTCAGATGGTGAATCGAATTACAATAAAAGAAATAGCCCGAAAGGCAGATGTATCAATTGGTACTGTCGATAGAGTTTTGCACAATAGGGGACGTGTGGCAGAAGCAACCCGCGATAAAGTGCTCAAAATTGCCAAAGAAGGGAATTATTCCTCCAATGTAATGGCGCGTCATTTAAAGCTAAATAAGACCTATCGGATTTCGGTAATCTTGCCCGAGGAAAACAATTATTGGCTGATGCTTAAAGAGGGCATTGAAGAAGGCTGCGAAGAATTTGGTCAAATGGGTTTTACAGCCGGTTATTGTTTTGTGGCCAACGATGGTTCTCAGGCAATGCAGCTAAATCAGATATTGGATTCCGATGCAGATGGTTTTATTATTGCACCGTCAGCATTTCATCAGCAAACCGATTTATTAAGCAAATTAAGAGAAAAAGGAAAACCATATGTGTTTGTCGATTCAAATATAATTGATGCAGGACAGCTTACTTTTATTGGTCAGGATTCCTACCGAAGCGGCGTTTTGGGAGCTTGCCTGCTGCACGATAAATACTTGTCGGATTATGAGATTTACATCACCACCTTCAGCGAATCGGACATTAAAGAGCAAATCATTAAAAATAGAATAGAAGGCTTTCGAAGTTATTTCGACGAAAATCAGATCAGTCATGTAAATATTCATGAAGTAAACCTCGAAAAAGATCAGATTACTGCCGATGATTTCTTGAATGTACTCTTGAAACATGAAAATCCGGTTCATCTCTTTATTCCCAATTCAAAAACCTATAAGCTGGCCGAGCAGTTGATTCAGTTCAAAGAAACAAATCAATTGCGGGTTGTAGGTTACGATTTACTGCAATCAAATTTACGATTGCTAAATAGTGGAACTATCGATTATCTGATTCATCAAAAGCCTAAAGTGCAAGGCTATTTAGGCATGCAGTCTTTGTACAAAAACATTGTTTTAAAAACAGATGTTCCTTTGCATCAGTATATGCCGTTGGATATTATCAACAAAGAGAATGTAATGTATTGTCAGTAGAGAAGTTACGGGTAGTGTTTTTATGGTATTGGTATTCTTGATAACTATAGTCGCCTGCAATAAACACAAAGGCTTAAAGCTCTCATTTTATTTTCGAAATACTATAGGAATGTGCAATGGTTGCCAGTGTTGGAGATGGTTTTTAATCATTTTTCCTTTTCTATCTTCCGAATCATTTTTTTCAACGTTCTTTTTACAATAAGTTGATGAAATGGCTTGACTGGGAAAAAATAAAGTCGGCCAAATAAATTTTTAAATTCAACTCCGGTTGTTAATGTAATCCTCTGTTTTATAGTACCATAATTTATATTCTCAAGCAATAACGAAAATCGAAAGCTTAGGTGTTTATCATCCTCAGCCATAATAAGTTCATTTTCAGTTCTGGTATAAAGTTTAAAAATATCGAGTTGCTCTCCCGGCTCAAATTGAAAACTATCAGTGTCCCGCCTTCTTCGAAACGAAATAATACTTATTCTCAAATTTCCCCGCTAATAAATGGTCTTAATTTATCTTTATCGGTTTGAGATAATCCATTATAAAACCCGATCATTTTTGAACGAATATAAGATGCCCTCACGATCCGGATAATCTTAGGTGCATTTGCCGTATCACTGCCCCTAACCGCAATACCCAACAATTGTCCTTTTGAATTGAATGTCCCACCTCCGCTCATTCCGGCTAACGACCGGGCTTCAACAAAAAATTCGGCATCTTCGTTGTACGGAATATCACCTTCTGAATCTCCGGCAGCCTGTAATTCTTTAATTACTGCTTCTGCTTCCGAATTCGACAGTATATTTCCATAAGCAACACCTCCATTGGGGTAATTAACAACGTCCTGAGGGTAACCAACCACTATAGCTTTTTCTCCTGCATTTGGGACATTCCATGTTTGATCGGCTTTTGTCCGATTATCTGGATCATACATCTGCAACGGAACATCGGTTTGAACCAGCTCGGGGCTATGTGCCAATAAATCAGACATTATCTTTTGATTATCAACAATACCTAAGAAAAAATCCTCGGCAGGCAAAATAGTAGTATCTGTAGCTGATGAAGAAATATCAAAATGGATTAAGGGAAAATCGGCGATTAATGTATCGCCCAAATCCACTTTCCCACTTGACGGCGGAATTTGCGAAGAAGTAAAAATGCCATTGTCTTCAGATGTAATATCAAAATACGCTGCATTGTTCGAACTCCAGGAACTTAACCCAATAACATGATTAGCGGAGATATATAATCCCAAACCATAGTCATTCTTTCTACTCCAAATCGTTTTTGATCCATAATTTCGTTTCCCGATGCTTCCCCTTACTTTATTTAGCAGATCAATCAGCTCCCTGTCGTTTCCATTTAATACATCTTCTATTTTAGAGGGGTTTTCCGGGTTATTATTCGGAGATGGGTTTACATTATCATCTTTTGAACAAGCGTAAAAAAAGATAATTACACCTGCAACAAACAGGTGCTTTAATAATTTTGTCAGGATTACCATAATATTTTATTTTTTTGATTTGAGCTATCTTAGAGATGGTCGTTTCTGGAAAAGGTTGCTCAATTGTAGGCAAAAAAATGAAATCAGAATACAAAAAAACGCTAGCAATACGCCTAAGTTACTATCCTTCAAGACTCTTATGGGATCAATTCAAAAAGTAGGTGGTTCAAAAGGAATCAATAATGCCAAAAAAAAAGGTATGAAGACAAATCATACCTTTGTGAAGCCAAATTGACTAAGTGATCCCTCTGGGGTTCGAACCCAGGACCCCATCATTAAAAGTGATGTGCTCTACCAGCTGAGCTAAGGAATCATCCTTATTTTTTGAAGACTTTGGTTGTCTTTGTGATCCCTCTGGGGTTCGAACCCAGGACCCCATCATTAAAAGTGATGTGCTCTACCAGCTGAGCTAAGGAATCATCCTTATTTTTTGAAGACTTTGGTTGTCTTTGTGATCCCTCTGGGGTTCGAACCCAGGACCCCATCATTAAAAGTGATGTGCTCTACCAGCTGAGCTAAGGAATCATCCTTATTTTTTTGAAGACTTTGGTTGTCTTTAGTGATCCCTCTGGGGTTCGAACCCAGGACCCCATCATTAAAAGTGATGTGCTCTACCAGCTGAGCTAAGGAATCATCCTTATTTTTTGAAGACTTTGGTTGTCTTTGTGATCCCTCTGGGGTTCGAACCCAGGACCCCATCATTAAAAGTGATGTGCTCTACCAGCTGAGCTAAGGAATCATCCTTATTTTTTGAAGACTTTGGTTGTCTTTGTGATCCCTCTGGGGTTCGAACCCAGGACCCCATCATTAAAAGTGATGTGCTCTACCAGCTGAGCTAAGGAATCAGATAAACTTCGTTTTTTAAAGCGATGCAAATATAGAGTGATTAAATGGAAATCGCAAACTGAAAATGGCAGAAATATCTATATTTCCCAAGAGGAGGTGAGGTCGGTTAGCTTTATTGTATTGGTTCGTAATTTGATAGTGAAATGAAAAAAAAACGAAAAAAAACTTCAAAATTTTAAATTTACTTGAAATTGCTTATGATAATGGTCTTTTTTGAGGTTTAAAGATGTAGGTTTTTGTTTGGTTCATTTGAAGTAAATTCCGAATTTCTCAGTAATAAACTTGATTTTAGATCGTAAAAATTTCAATACATTAAAATATTTTTAAATTTGTAGTCGTTGAAAAAATGACAGGAATTACTTCCTGCTTCTTATAATCTGTTAATATATCTTTTTCATGAAACAAAAAATTGTTGTGATTACAGGAGCTTCTTCTGGAATAGGAAAGGCATTGGCTTTAGAATTTGCTTCCCGTGGATCTAAAATTGTTTTGGCCGCAAGAAATCTCGAAAAACTAAAAGAAGTGGAAGAAAGTATTCTGGCTTTGGGAAATGAGGTTTTAGCCGTTAAAACGGATGTAAGTGTTGAAGAAGATTGTAAAAATCTGATAACAGAGACTGTAAATCGATTTGGTGGAGTAGATGTACTGATAAATAATGCAGGAATCTCGATGAGAGCTCTTTTTACTGATTTGGATTTGTCGGTCATCAAAAATTTAATGGATGTTAATTTTTGGGGAACAGTGTATTGTACCAAATTTGCAATGCCATACATTGCCAAATCCAAAGGATCGGTTGTTGGAGTAATTTCAATTGCGGGCTATATTGGTTTGCCTGCCCGATCGGGATATTCGGCATCAAAATATGCCATTCGAGGATTTCTGGATACCTTACGGGTCGAAAACCTAAAAACCGGCGTTCATGTGTTGGTAGCCGCGCCTGGTTTCACAGCCTCAAATGTTCGGAATGTTGCCTTAACAGCTGATGGATCGATGCAGGGTGAAACCCCCCGTGACGAAAGTAAAATGATGAGTGCCGAGGAATGTGCACGCTTAATTGCCATTGCAGTAGTGAAACGAAAGCGTGAACTGATCATGACATTTATGGAAGGGAAATTAACCGTATGGCTTAAAAAATGGTTTCCTTCATTATTGGAAAAGCTAACCTATAATCATATGGCTAAAGAGCCTGATTCTCCTTTAAAATAGTACAGCATTACAAATGGGTGTTTTGATGAGCATCCATTTGTTTTTGACCAGCCCCGTAACCTTTATAAATGCTGGCAGTATACTTTCACGATTGTGATAATTTAATTACAATCTACGATTCACTACTACACTAAATGGATAAATCGCATTTTAATACGTTTATCTTCTCCAGTGCGGATAAGATTTACTATTACGTATATTGCTTATTGAGAAATCAGGAGGAGACTCGTGAGGTGGTAAGCTTAACAATTGAGGAATGTTGGAAGGAGCGAAAGAAATTTAGCCATACCGATATGATTTATGTGTTTAAGATTGCAAGAAAGTTGGCAAGACTTAAAACTTCTGGTTTTGAGAAAAGAATGTCTTTAGGCTATACGAATAATTTATTAGCAGATACCAATCCGGTTTTAACTCATTTCTGTTCTCTAACTCAGGATTTATCACCCTTACAAGCCGAAGTAATGTGTTTGCGCTCTATGGTTCGGTTACGCATGGATGATATCTCTGTTGTTGTAGGTTTAGGAATAAATAATGTACAATCCGTTCTGTCGGTGGTAAGAAAAGTTCTTAGAGCGAGAATAGATCTAAATGGTACCATGGCAGATTTCAAAAACAATGAAGTTTTATTTAAATACTATTCCGGCAAGTCAACATTAAAAGAAGAAGAACAGCTGCGACTGTATTTTTCGAGGATGGATTTGTCTGATGTAACGGATGCTGACAGAGAGCTTTTTCAGTTGTTCTTAAAAATGGGCAATGAACCTATGCCATCCAATTGTTCCGAGCAATTGCTTTTGGAAATAAAAGAAATACAGAAGAGGAATTGGCGAAGTTCTTTCTTTGGAATTTTTAAGTGAGAAATAAAAAGGACTTGTAACAATTACAAAGTAGAGGTGATGTCTGTTTCATCGAAAAATTCTCTTCGGGGAGGAATTGAATTCAAATCAAATAATTCGGCCCATTCTATTTTCACTCTAAAAAAAGTTAAATTCGGATTGTCAACCGATAAGTAAATTTCTTGAAGGGTTTTACTCTCTTCGAATATTTTCCGTTGCATTTCATCAGATACATCGAAGAATGCTTTGCCTGCCACACGAATGGAAACTCTATCGTGCCAGCTCACCATTTCGACTTTTGGGTTTTCTTTCAATTGCAGGTATACCTCTTTGTTTTTTGCGGTGGAAAAGAACAATTCCTGTTCATTCAATTGCATAATTCGAAAGATTCTTACCTTAGGACTTCCTTGATCATTAACTGTTGCTAAAGCAAGATCTTTGTGCTGGTTGAGTAATTTTATTAAATCTTTCATAAGTACTTAAATTTTACCGGGTTATTTTATTCCAAACGATCAGTAAGCGATTTAAAGCCTTTGCCTAAAACTTCATTGGTTTCCATTACCGAAACAAACGCTATTGGGTCAATAGAGTGGATGTAATCCTGCAGCATCGACAATTCTCTTCTGTTTACAACAATAAAAATTATCGATTTTTCTTTTAAATCAAGTGTTCTATTGCCTTTTATAATAGTCCCGTTAAGATTGAAATCATTGGTGATTTTGGCTCTGATTTCTTCATGTTTATCAGAAATAATAAATAATGCTTTTTCGTAAGTAGAACCCTGTAAGGTGATATCAGTAACTTTTCCAATAATAAAAAGTACGATCCATGAATACAATGGAATCTGCCAATCCATTTTAATGTATAAACAACTTAAAATAATCAGGGAATCAACATAAATAACTAGTTGGCCAAGGGGAAGTCCGGTATATTTTGCACCAATCATGGCGATAATATCTGTTCCGACAGAACTTGCTCTTGCTTTAATTATCAGGCCTAAACCAAAACCAATAAAGATTCCTCCAAAAATACAGGATAACAGCACATCATCTACCAACGGAATAAATCCCCACCAAGTGCTTACAATATCAATAAATAATGCGCATAAAATGAATGATATAAAGGTTTTAACACCAAAACGGGGACCCAATAGTTTTATGCCAATAAAGCACAAAGGAATGTTTATGGCCAAACTAGCTAATCCAACGGGAATACCTCCACCGTATTTTCGAAACAAGTCATTCGAATAATCCATGAATTGATAGAGTATACCTGAGAAAAAGCCATCGTAATCAGCAGGATTTAATGTGCCAAAAATGCCATGGGGGAATAATCCAATAGTAAGTTTATTAATGACAATACCTAAACCATAGACCGTACCCGGTACAATCCCATGAGGAATGATAAAAAAAACAAATCCGGCAGCAACAACAAATGCACCGAAAATTAGAATGGTATAATTATAAAACCATTTACTTGAAAAGAGAGCATCTTTTTGTATAAAAGTCAAAACGATTATGATTTATGGAGTTGGAATTAGTCTTAAAGCTTATTTGGATTTTTTACAAAATAATAGTTTTTATTGAGATTCATGGAGCTTCACAAGATATTTTTCTGTTAAAATAAATTGAATTGGTATTGTTTTGTTTGTAAAGAATTGATTGTTTTGCATCACGATCAAATACGGAGACTATGAAGGCTAAAATTAGTAAGTTACTAATGCAATTGTTTGGGTGGAAATATATTGGAGATATACCGCAGGTTAAGAAGGCTGTTGTGATTGCGGTTCCGCACACTTCCAACTGGGATTTTGTTTGGGGAAAGCTTGCTTTTTTATCTTATAATATTCCTACAAAAGTATTAATGAAAAAAGAGATGTTTGTGTTTCCTCTTAAGTACATCTGGAAATCGTGGGGAGTAATTCCTGTTAATCGTTCAACAAAAGGCAACATGACTGATGAATTGGTTAAAGAATTTGCAAGTCGTGAGTCTTTGTATTTGTCAATTGCACCGGAAGGAAGCCGCAGCCTTCGTGCTGAGTGGAAAAAAGGTTTTTATTATATCGCGCTAAAGGCAAATGTTCCTATTTATCTGGCTGAAATTAACTACGAGGAAAAAACCTTAACTTGTGGTGAGGCTTTTTATCCTACGGGCGATGTAGAGAAGGATATGATTAAGATTAAAAGCAAGTATATCAATTGTAAGCCTAAATATCCGGCGAATTTCACAACAGGATTGTAACCAAAAGAATAAGATGTCCGATACGCTAAAAGTTAGTTTAGTTCAATTAGAATTGGTTTGGGGAAATGTTGATGAGAATCTGAGTAAAATTTCGAATCTGCTTTTACCTTTAAAAAATCAGACTGATTTAATTGTTCTGCCTGAGATGTTCTCGTCAGGTTTTATGATGGAAGATAAAAGTATGATTGCGCCAAAAGCCAAAATGACTCTTGATTGGATGAAAAATCAAGCCGGAGAGTTAAATTCGGTTCTTCTTGGAAGTATAATTGTAGAGGAAAACGGCGAATATTTTAACCGTTTGTACTGTGTTGATGGCGGGAAAATTATTTGTTCGTACGATAAGCGTCATCTGTTTAGAATGGGAGAGGAGCATCACCATTTTTCAAGTGGCAGTGAGCGGGCTGTCTTCAATTTGGGAAAATGGAGAATATGTCCTTTAGTTTGTTATGATTTACGTTTTCCGGTATGGAGCCGTAATCAGAATGATTATGACATTTTGCTGTATGTTGCCAACTGGCCCGAAGTTCGCAGAGAGGTTTGGAATACGCTTTTAAAAGCACGGGCAATTGAAAATCAGTCGTTTGTTGTTGGAGTGAATCGAATAGGATCTGATGGTTTGGGACTTTCTTATGCCGGAGATTCAGCTCTTTTTAACGCAAAAGGTCAACTTGTTGGAAAATGTGCCGATTACACCGAAGAAATTGTTAGTCTGCAATTAAATTTAGATGAATTAAATGAATTCAGAAGTAAATTTCCGGTTCTTTTGGATGCAGATTCATTTCAAATAAGCTAAAATACACAAAATATGTGTCTGATTAAAAGTGAATTGCTGTTTTGTGGCAATAATGTACTTTCGGGTACTTGTAAAACTAAACTTATAGTTATATATTTATGACTAGAAACTATTCTAAAATAAAATCAATGAAAGAATTAACTCGGGCAGAAGAGCAAGTGATGCAAATCCTATGGGATCTGGAAAATGCATTTGTGAAGGAAATTATAGAGAAAATACCAGAACCCAAACCTGCTTACAATACCATATCCACCATTACACGAATCCTTGAGAAGAAAGGATTTGTGAGTCATATTGCTTACGGCAAAAGTCATCAGTACTTTCCATTAATGGGAAAAAAGGAATATACCCGAAAATTTATGAAGGGTTTCGTTCGTAATTATTTTTCGAACTCTTATCGAGATATGGTTTCATTTTTCGCTAAGGAAGAGCAAGTGAGTTTATCGGAATTGGAAGAGGTGAAAAGAATGGTTGAAGAGCAAATAAAAAAGCAAAGTAGATAAGCTAATAGTAAATGATTACAGGCATAATCTTATATTTTTTGCAATCGGCAATATGCATGGCTTTTTTTTATGCCCTGTATTGGTTGTTTCTAAAAAGGGATACCTTTTTTAGAGTTAACCGTGTGTTCCTTTTGCTTACATTGCTTGCCTCAATATTAATTCCAACTTTAGAAATACCTTTTCAGCCCGAACCAAAGAGTACGATAGAAAATTCATTTCATGTATTAGATGCCGTGGTTTTAGCTTCGCAGCAGTATTTAAACAGCAATATGCTCGAAGAGGTTGTTGTTACGGCAACAGTAAAAAAAGCTCTTACATGGTACCAATACTTAGGTGTAGTGTATATTTTGGGAGTATTTCTTTTTTCGATCCGATTTTTTAAAAATTTATTTCAGTTATTTTCCTGGACAAAAAGCAGTAAGATTCTGCGTGAAAAAGGACTTCGGCTGGTGATCATGAATGATGATTATCCTCCTTTTTCTTTTTTAAATTCTGTTTTTATCAGTAAGGCTGATTATCAAAAGACCAATTTTACATCCATATTAGCTCACGAAAGGGTGCATGTCGATCAGCTTCATACCTTCGATTTACTGATGATTGAAATTCTCACAGTAATTTTTTGGATGAATCCTGTTGTCTGGTTTTATAAATCATCAATTCAGGAAGTTCATGAATATTTAGCCGATGATAAGGTTGTAAATGGAGTCGTGAATGCGAATGAGTACAAAATGCATATTGTGAATCAATTTGCTGGTGGTGATTTGTTCCGTTTGGCCAATAATTTTGGGCAGTCAACACTGAAAAAAAGAATCTCGATGTTGGGCAGAATAAAAACACCAAGAATTGCATTGGTAAAACTCTTGCTTATTATACCAATTTTTATGGTTCTGTTATCAGCTTTTGCTTTCACAATTAAGGAGGAAGAAAAGTTAGATACTGAATTCTCATTTAAAGAGTTACTGCCGATGGACTTGAATATATTTTCTTCCTTACGAAGCGAGCCGGCAAATTTTTATTCTGAAACAAAATATGAATTCTCACCGCAATTAGTCACTCACAAAATTAATAAGCTGGAATATAAAGAAACAATCAACCCTGAAGAAATAAAGACCATAACTGATGAAATGCCTGTTTTTCCGGGCGGCGTAATCGCCCTTCAAAAATTTCTGGCAAAACATGTTAAATATCCTAAGCTAGCTCAAACTAAACAAATTGAAGGTCGTGTGTTTGTTTCTTTTGTGATTAATAAAGAAGGCAGAGTTGTTAATGCTGCTTTGGCAAGAAAAGTTAATCCCTTATTAGATCGTGAAGCTTTACGGGTTGTATCGTCTCTTCCTAAATGGAATCCGGGAAAGAAAGATGGAGAATTTGTGAATATTGCATATACTGTTCCTATTAATTTTCAATTAAAGAATTTAATCGATAAGCCTGTTGAGTCGCCGGATCCTTTGTATTCAAGAATTAAGAATTCATCCGACTATCATTTGGAAAATGTTCTTAAAACTAATATGAATAAGAGCAAAGAATATGTTGTAGTAGAGAAAATGCCGCAGTTTACTGAGGCAAATGGCAATTTGAGAAAATATATTGCAAGAAAAATTCAATATCCTGTTCTGGCTGCCGAACAGGGCTACGAAGGTCAGGTTTTTGTCCAGTTTGTTGTGAGAACTGACGGTAGTGTTGCTAAGGCGAAAGTAATAAAAGGAGCAAATATTGAATTAAATAAGGAAGCCTTACGTGTTATTAACAGCATGCCTAATTGGGTGCCCGGCGAGCAACACGGAAAAAAAGTTGAGGTTAAATATACAATTCCTATTCGTTTTTCTTTGAACTAATAAATTTTTTTACGTATATTAACTAAGAAATTAGTTACAAAACTAACTTCTTAGGAATAAAACCAAACCAATTTATATTGTCTAACCAAAAACCCTTTATTATGGAAGTTAAGAAAAACCCCCGCTATGATTTGGAAAAAAAACGAGGTTTATTTTTACAAATCGGATTCTTTTTAAGTCTTATAATTGTATTAATGGCTTTTGAGTATAAAACCCCGGTTGGAAAAACGGCAGATTTAGATTTTGATGTTCTTGAAGAAATGGACGAAATTATTCCTATAACCGTGCAGGACAAACCTCAGCCCAAAGAAGTTCCTAAAATTAAAGAGATGATTTTAACTGAACTGACTTTAGTAGAAGATGATGATGATGTACCTGATCTTGAGATTAAAGATTCTGACATTAGTGAAGATGATTCCTATGTTATTGCAGATGTAAAAGAGGATATCGAGGAAGATGTTGAAGATGTGCCATTTGTAAGGGTTGAGCAAATGCCAATATTTAATCCTAAAAAGAATAATACCTATGATGAGGGATTAAAAGATTTGTTTGTAACCATGCAGAAAATGACCAAATATCCTATCGTGGCTCAGGAAAATGGAATTGAAGGAAAGGTGTATGTTCGATTTGTTGTTACAAAAACAGGGAATATCGAACAGATTCAAGTAATGAGACCTGTTGATCCTTCTTTGGATAAAGAAGCGATTCGTGTTGTACAAAGCCTTCCTAAATTTAAACCGGGAATGCAAAGAAACAAACCTGTAAGTGTTTGGTTCAGCGGGTACATTTCGTTTGTATTGCAATAGTTCCTTTTTTTTGAATCGCATAACTAATTATTTAGTTTACGAATGCATAAAAAATCATTAAATGTCTCACCAAAAAACTCATGATTATGCAAGTGAAAAAGAACCCCCGATATAATTTAGAGAAGAAAAGAGTTCTGTTCTTACAATTTGGTTTCTTAATTAGTTTCTTATTTGTGCTAATGGCCTTCGAATACAAAGTACCAATGAATGAACCGGAAGATTTTGTATTTGATTCGATTGATGATATGGAAGAATTGACAGCAGTAACTTTTCGTGAACCGGAGAAAAAAATGGAGCCGCCAAAAGTCAGGAAAATAGAATTAATTGACCTGCTGGTGATTGAAGAGAATCCTGAAGAGGAATATATTCCTGAGGATTCGTTTGGAGATCCTAACGAGGAAATATTGGAACAACCAGCCTATGAAGAGGAAATATCAGAAGAAATGAGTCCTTTTGTAAGCGTAGAGGAGATGCCAATCTTTAATCCACAAAAAAATAAAACCTATGAAGAAGGGTGCAAAGATTTGTTTATCACCATGCAAAGAATGGTTAGGTATCCGATAGCAGCGCAGGAGTCTAATATTCATGGAAAAGTATTTGTGAAATTTGTTGTTACAAGTGAAGGGAACATATCAAATATCCAGGTGACTCGTAAAGTGGATCCTTTATTGGATGAAGAAGTTGTTCGTGTGGTACAGAATTTACCAAAATTTAAACCTGGCAAACAATTTAATAAAAAAGTATCGGTTTGGTTCTCAGGCTATATTAATTTTGTTTTGCAATAGGTTTTAATTGTACATAAGTATTCGAAAGTTTGCAACTATTACAGCTTAAATCCGTATATTTAATTATAAAGCGTTCTTTGAACTCATCCTCTTATGAGGACTTAAGCTAAACATTATTAGATGTTTTGGTGATGTTTAGTTTATTGTCACTGCTGATACTGTACTTTAATATTTAAAATGTTTAGCTATGATTCCCAAAAAGAATCCAAATGCTGATTTGGAAAAACGAAAATCATTGTTTTTTGAAATTGGGTTGGTTATGGCCTTAGCATTAACTTTAATATCTTTTGAATGGCCTACAAGAGTAAGAGAGGTTGTTGAAATTAGAAATTTGGTTGATTTAAAATTGGATGAAGAAATCATTCCAATTACCAGACAGGAAGAAATTAAAGAAAAACCCAAATTACCACCAAAAATTCAATTAACAGATGTAATTACGGTTGTTGAAAACAATACCGAGTTAGAAAATGAAATTGAAATCGTTGAGGAAAACTTGAATCAGGAAACTGAATTTGAAATCGCTCCACAAGAAGTATTTGTTGAGGAAGAAGTTGACGACGAAGCGAAAATTTTCGTGATTGTAGAGGAAATGCCAATATTTAGGCCAGATATCTGCAAAAACAATGTTGAAGGTAATTTGGAATTGTACAGACACATCAATTCGAGTATCAGATACCCTGTTATTGCACAGGAAAACAATATTACAGGAAGAGTTTATGTTAGTTTTGTAGTGGGAAAAGATGGTGGTATTTCAAAAGTAGAATTGCTTAGGGGAATTGACCCTTCATTGGATCAGGAAGCTCTGCGTGTAATTCGAAATTTACCCAAATTTCAACCAGGTAAGCAAAGAGGAAAGCCGGTGAAAGTTTCTTATTCCGTTGTGATAAACTTTGTACTTCAGTAATAGATAACAAACAGACAAATAAAAGTAAAGCCTGCTGAATGGTTTAGCAGGCTTTATTAATTTTATAGTATCGCAGAATGAATTTTTTCAGCCTCTGCATGTTTTTTTAACAGATCAATTGCTAAATCCATAGCTTCCGGTAAAGCTTTATCAGCTTGAAAACTAATAATGATCATGAGAAAGGTTTGACAATTTTCATCAATTTGGGTTCGTAAAGAATCGCTTGTAGGACTTCCAAATGCTCCCAGATCATCTCTGAAAACGGGCAGTTTATCTATATTTAAAGATCCTCGTCCGATTCCTTCATAGGCTTCGTCAGTTTTTCCAATGCCAAAGCGAACGACACCTTCTATTTTGTCAGCATTGTATCCGCCAATTGAAAACCCACTTGTAATAGACACCAAATTTAATAAATCTACCACATTATTTATTTTGTACAATCCTTTCCCATTTACAATTCTTCGTAACAAAGATTCTGCTGACAAGCGATACCTGCTGGGGTCTTTTCCAACTGCCCGATATCCTTTTTTTGAACTATTAATACTTGGGATATCTACAATTCCTGAAATAGCCAGATTTTGTTGAATATTTATTGTTTTTTCATTAATTATCTGCCATAGATCCGGACATTCTTCTTTCGTATTTACCCTGCATTGAATAATGCCCAGACGAAGAGATGGACAAATTTGTTTAAGTTCTTCTTCTATTTCTATTTTAGTCATATCAATTTTCATTCGCTAATCAGGATTTTCACTAATTGGCAATTTGAATGCAAAATACAGATTCTACTTATCTTATTGCAATTAATAACAGGAATAAATTTAATTTCAGAATCAGAAAAAATTTTATCATAAACTTTTTATCAGGAAAGATATTCGTTAACTTTAGATGATAACGACTGAAAAAATGACCTGTAAAACTGCTTTAATAACTGGTGCTGCAAAGCGAATTGGAAAATCTATTGCCATCCACATGGCAAAGAATGGTTTTAGTATTGCCATTCACTACAATTCGTCGAAAAATGATGCAATTTCGTTGCAAACAGATTTGGTGAATAAGTATCCGGAACAAAAATTCAAGATTTTTAAAAGTGATTTGAATTCTGCTCAAGACACAGATCGGTTAATTGATAAGGTTTTATTACATTTTGAGAAGATTGACGTTTTAATAAATAATGCATCTGTTTTCGATTCAGGAGTAATTCAAGAGACTTCGGTAAAATTGTTTCAGGATCAGATGAATGTGAATTTGTTAGCTCCTTTTATCCTGTCAAGGGATTATGCTATGAATAGTGAAAATGGATTGATTATAAATCTGTTGGATACTCGAATTGCAAGCTATTCAAATTTGTATGCGGCTTACAGTTTGTCGAAAGTTGGACTGGCTCATTTAACAAAAATGGCGGCACTTGAATTCGCACCAAAAATTAGGGTGAATGGTATAGCTCCCGGAGCTACACTTCCTCCGGTGGATCAGGGAGAAGAATATTTACAGAGGCTTGCAGAAAAAACGCCAATGAAAATTTCCGGTGGAATTGAACCGATTTTGCAATCATTGGATTATATATTGGCAAATCAGAACCTAACCGGACAGATTTTGTACTGCGACGGAGGTGAACAACTCTTATAAATTAGATATATGGCAATTATTCGTGTGAAAAATTTGTTGATTAGAACCTATATTGGTTTTAATGAAGACGAATTGCGTAACAAACAAGATGTTGTGATTAATATGACAATTAAAGCTGATGTAGACAATGCTATTGCTAATGATGATGTTGAGAATTCATACAATTACAAAACAATAACCAAAAAGGTGATTGTGCTTGTGCAGGAAGGTAAATTTAAAATGTTGGAGAATTTGACCCGGCAAATATTGGATTTAATTTTGAAGAACCCCCAAGTGGAGTGGGTAAAAGTTGAGGTGGATAAACCTCATGCTTTGCGTTTTGCAGAATCTGTATCAATTGAATTAGAGGCTTACAGAGAAGGTATTTCTTAAACGGAAGTTTTACTAAAGAAATATATAATGAACGATTGTATTGTAGGTATAGGATCGAATATTAATCCAACAGAAAACATTCGGAAGATGCTATGTCTTCTGTCGAAAGATCATTTGCTGAAAAAACATTCCAAATGGATTAGAACTGCACCGATTGGAATTACCAATCAGCAGGATTTTATTAACGGAGCCGTGAGGTTAAGAACTCATCACTGCCGTGAGGAATTCAATTTATATTTGAAACAATTGGAGGATAAAATGGGAAGAGACAGAAGTCTTCCAAAATTTGGTCCCCGTATAATCGATTTAGATATTGTTGTATGGAATGATGAAATTGTGGATGAGGATTATCATTCAAGAGATTTTTTAAAGAAGTCGGTAGATGAACTATTACTTGGTTAATCTTTGTTTTAATTGTTTCGCCAATTCAATATCAGCCGTTGCCCAGTCAATTTTATCTAATTCTCCAGGTTCAATCCATTTGTAATTTTGATGAACTTGAAGGATTAATTCACCCGACAGATGTTCTGCAAAGTAGCTCAGCAAATGAATTGGCTTGTTGCCATAATCAAATATGCTCTCTCCAAAATAGTCAAGAATTTTTGTTTCTATTCCAAATTCTTCAAACAATTCTCTCTTAAGGCATTGCTGAGGTGTTTCACCAGATTCAATTTTCCCGCCCGGGAATTCCCATTTGCCGGATAAGTCGTCATTCTTACTTCGTTGGGCAATAAATACCTTCCCGTTTTTAATGATTATTGCTGCGGTAACTTTGATCGGTTCCATTAGTTAGTCATCCCTTAAAAAGCCAGATATTTTGGGAGTTTGATTTTTGAAAATAATTGCATCCAAAGATTTGGTTTTTTAAAAAAGACACAAAGGATTTGCTCTTTAATTCTATTGAGCATTTTCTTTAGATTAAACCCAGTTCCGGCAAAAATTGTATTTAATTGATTACCTGGAAGACCTTTTAGATAATTCCTTAACATTCTGTGATCTTGCTTAATATGTCCAATAACCGGTTCTATTCCAGCTCTGGATCTAAAACGTTTCCTTGCTTTTTGTTTTTCATACTGAGTCGTTTCTCTTTTAGGAACAGAAGGTGATATTATTTCAGTACCATTGATTTTCTTTTTCCCTCTGTATCCTCTGTCTACGATCCCTATTTTTGGACAACTTCCTGTTAAATATTCTGTTTGTTTTAAATGTTCTTCTAGAGTGTGGCCATCGTAAGGATTATTTTCAAAGGCAATAGCGCCAACTACTATTTTTGTGGTTTTGGTCAAAACAAACCCAGTCTTGTTTCCAAACTCAAATTTCTTTGCTTCTTTTCCTTTAGCAATACAGCGAGTCTCAGGTTCATGGATACTGTAAATCTTGTTCTTATTTCCTTTTTGCTGCGTTAAGACTTTATCGAGAATGATAAATAATTCCTGATATCTGTTTTGTTGAGATGTGGTGAATTGTCTTTGGATATCTCTGACCTGGCGACCAGCAATAGTCTTGATTTTTCGTAATGCAGCTTTGGCTTTCTTCCTTCTTTTTGGATGATTATGAAAACGTTGGTCTATCATCAACTGCTTTAAGGTTCGGGTATAAGTTTGGCGTAATGTGATTCCTTCTTGTTTGGCTATCTTGTTTACTTTCTCAATTATACGCTTGTGTAGTTTTGCGTCGGTTGGGTAAGTGATATTCTTCTCTTGTACCGTACTGTCAATTAATACTTCTTTTTCCTGAGCTTCTTTGCCAAATAACTGAATTGATACTTTCAATAATATTTCTGCTCCTTCTTTCCCAATACGGTTTCTAAAATGTATAAACTCGGTTGGATCAAAAGGCTTTTGTGTTTGAAAAACTTTCTCCCCGCTAAAATACTGCCAATAGGGATTTTCAATCCATCTGTCAACGATGGACTCATCACTTAAATTATAAATGTGTTTCAACAGAAGCAACCCTACCATTCTTCGGATTGGAACAGATGGACGTCCGATTTCGGAAAAATAAACAGAGAATTCTATTTCTATTGAATCCCAGTCAATTCGCCTTGATAAAATACACAATTCATGCTCTAAATTGATGAATCGTTCCAGTGGTGTGTCAAAAATACTTAATTGAGGTGTATTGTCCTGTTTTCCAACCATATCTGCAAGATTTTCAACTAAGATACTTATTTGCTTGCAGATTTAAGTAGGGAATAAAAAAGTTTATCAGTTGATTATCAATATTCTGGAATCTTTTTAAGGGATGACTAGTTATTGGAAGATGAAGGCGTTAATTCTTCGAGTAGATCGGATGCCAGGCGTACTAAATTTTTGCAGGACATGCTGTAGTTGAATTTTATATCGAAACAAGTCAGATATTCTGATTTTTCTTGAAAACGTCTGGTGAATTCAGCTAATAATTCAGGTTTGTCTTTCAGTAATTCCAAAGCAGCATGGTAAGCTCCGCAATTGCCGCCCTTTGCTTTTCCATTGCCATCTTTTGAGCTTTCATTTATCTCATCATTAGTAATCCTAAACTCCTCTTGAAAAGCTTTATAGATTGCCTGAGCGCAGTTGTAATAACCAGGTGGTTTGTGAAAATATTTTAAGGCTATATCGGCCTTTGTATCTTTATTGGAAAAGCTCATTGATTAATATAGTGCTTTGGTAACTGACAAATGTAGTTTTTTACGAATACAATAACCAAAGATTAAGATACTTCTTCAGCATGTGTCAAAAATATCTTTATTTTATATGATAATTTATATTCAGTCTAACACATTTTATATGATTATTTGTTTGTGTTTTGTATAAATTCGAGGCTTAAAAAATGTAGAGGTCAGTTAATTTATCTGCCTTTCATGTTATTTAATATTTTAAGCAAAACCCAGTAAAGTAATTAAAGTTAAGGATGAGACTGAAGGAATTAAACATTTTATTGATAAGGTGAATAAAGTAACAGGTGAAGTTGATGTTCAAATTGAATTGATGGATAAAACGCCGGATTATGTGATTGATGAAGTTGAAAATGTAGTTCTTGTAAATGAAAATAATCATTTGATTAGTGCCTACAAATTTTAATTATTTTAATTGTCGAATCAAATAAAAAAAGGTTGTCGTATGGCAACCTTTTTTCAATTAAATATAGTTGTTCTTCTAAAAATCATTTGGTTATTTCAATGTAGTTCTCCTCGGGATCCAAAATTACACTTTCTTTTCTTATTGATTAAATTTCATGTTTTACTGCATGGATATTTTAATTTTCTCTTTTAGTGATCTGATTTTCGAGTCGTTGCTTAGCGAAAAAGTATTGGAATCTTTTTCTGTAAATTCCAGCAGCAATAACGATTTTCCGTAATAATTTAAGCCATTTACTTTATCGCCTTTAGCGATATTCAATTCTGCCTCAGCAAAAAAGAGCTCCGATAATATCTTTAAATGACTATTTGTGTAATTGTGCTTTGTAAGCAAATCTTCGGTAAGTTTTTCTTTTGGGAGATTTCTAAAGAATGAGGCATCTTCTTTCAGAAAATCACGATAAGCATTCTCTAGTAATTTATGAGCTTGCGACAAGTCTCCTTTTTTAATTAAACCTAAAAGGAGAGCGATTAAATCAGCAATCATTTCAAGCATTCGCATGATAAAGTCTTTCTGGTACATAATTTTGATTTGGAGTGGTTTTTTGTTTCGCAATTGTAAAAATAATCAGAAAAAATTAAGAAGTATATCTAATTACCGGATTGTTTTTTGTTAATCAGTGGTGTTTTTGTAAATTCGAATTTTGCAATAGAATATACATGATTGTATTCAGCAATCTATATCAATTCATTAAAGTTTATTATTATGTCATATATTGATCGTTGTCATGAATTAAAATTGGCCTTTGATGGAGGAGAGTCAGAGTTTGACGGGATGGAATTTAGAGAGTATCAATTTCATTCTTTAGCACACGATATTTTACCAGGTAAAACCAACTATTATTGTGAAAGTCATAAGTTGGATCTTATCGAGAACATGTTTGCCCAGAACGAAATTGGTAAAATACAGGATGATGTGCATATGAATGATGTTGTTGTTGAGGAAAATAAAAACTTCAGCTATAATATATTAAAACCAAAAGGGGATTGTAAAATAGAAAAACTAACATTTATCTTTCATGGCTTTAATGAAAAAACGTGGGATAAATATTTGCCGTGGGGACAAGCTATTTGTGAGAAAACACAGAGCGCAGTTGTCTTTTTTCCGATCGCATTTCATATGCAGCGTGCACCAAAGCATTGGAGCGATAAAAAGGCAATGTTTGAATTGAGTAAAAAACGAAAAGCACAATTTCCAAATATTATTGGTTCCTCATTATCGAATGTAGCCATCAGCATGCGGCTTCATTCCATGCCGCAAAGATTTATCTGGTCGGGTTTGCAAACTTATTACGATATCATTCAATTTATTGAAGAGTGTAAAAGCGGCAAGCATGAATTAATCGATAAGGATTTTAGTTTTGATATTTTTGCATACTCTATCGGAGGTTTTTTGGCTGAAATTCTGAAGTTAACAAACCACAAAAATTATTTTAGTGAAACAAAATTGTGTTTGTTTTGCAGTGGTGCTGTATTTAATCGTTTGTCTCCTGTTTCTAAATTTATTCTGGATAGTGAAGTTAATGTTACCTTGTATTCTTATTTGGTTGAGCATTTCAGCAGTTTTTTAAAGAAAGATAATCTTCTGCATCATTACATTGAAGAAGATCACATGGAAGGGAAGGTATTTCATACCATGTTGGAGTACAAGAATATGAGATATTTTAGAGAAGCTTTGTTTAAAAAAGCCGAAAATCAGATTTATGCGATTGCCTTAAAAGGAGATTCTGTTTTTCCGACTTACGAGATTGAAAATACCTTGAAAGGAGCCTCCAGAGATATTAATATTACTGTAGAAGAGCTTGATTTTCCATATTCATATTCACATGAAAATCCATTTCCAATGAATAAGGCAGAGTCTGTAAATATTGAAGAAAGCTTAGATCTTGTTTTTAGTAAAGTTTGTGATTTTTTGAATCAGGAATAAATCTGATTATCAAATTAAATTAATCCTTTTTTAATACAGGTTGAAATGAAAGAAAATCAGACAAATTCCAGTGCTCTTCTAATCATCGACATGCAAAAAGGCTCGTTTACGCCCGCAACTCCTCGTTATGACACAAAGGGAGTTGTGAAGCGAATCAATCAATTGGCCGCTGGATTTCGTGAATATGGGAATCCTGTAGTATACATACAGCACAATGGTTCGAAACAGAATTGTTTTGTGCCTGGTACAGAAGAGTGGGAAATTCTGGATGATCTAAACATTGCTGAATCTGATTTGGTTCTATATAAAACGGCGAATGATTCTTTTTATGAATCCGACCTTGAAGAGAAATTGAAAGAACTAAACGTGAGCGAATTGGTGATTACGGGATGTGCAACTGATTTTTGTGTAGAATCCACAATTCAATCTGCATTGATTAAGGATTTTAATATTACCGTAGTTAAAGATGCGCATACGACGGCGGATCGGCCCCATTTATCTGCAGAGAAAGTAATTGAACATTACAATTGGGTTTGGAGTGATCTGATTCCAACTAAAGGAAGGGTTGAAATTGTGGCAACCGCAGAGATCTTATTTAATACTTAGGAAATATGCGTTCTCAAGAGAGGATGGGTGATTTGTTAAGTACTGCACACAGAAGTCAAAATCATTTGTTTCTAATACATTCTATTGTAAAATATTAATACCTTTGTCGTGTCGTTAGGGGTGCTTGAGTATTTATTTGGGCTGAGACTTTACCCTTTTACCTGATCTGCATAATAGTAGCGTAGGGAAATGATTCGTCTGATTTTAACTTGCCTAAGTAATTAGATAGAACCGTTTCGTTATGTACGAGGCGGTTTTCTGTTTTTACAGCCTTTTGTTTTGCAGATAATTATTACTAATTATTTGACTAATTAAAAATAACAAATGAGTTCTAAATTTAATAAGTACGCATCAGATTATGATGCGTGGTTTCTCGAAAATGAAAATGTATTGTATTCTGAAGTAAAACTTGTTGCCCATTTTCTTGAAAATGCAGGAGATATATTCTCTGTTGGTTGTGGAAGTGGCTTGTTCGAAACAATTCTTGAAAAAGAATTCAATATTTCGATAAAAAATGGAATTGAACCTTCGGAAGGAATGGCTGATATCGCTAGGAAACGTGGACTTAATGTGGACATAAGCACTGCGGAGGAGATGGAGTTAGGTAAGGAAAACTACGATACAATTTTGTTTAATGGTACGCCAAGTTATATTAGCGATTTGCAAAAAGCATTTAATAAATCTTACGATGCTCTACGTCCAGATGGTAAAATTGTAGTTATTGATGTTCCTAAAGAAAGTTCTTATGGAGTTTTGTATAATCTGGCAAAAGCGTTAGGCACTTGGGAACACCCATTATTGGAAGGAGTTCATCCAAGAAACCCTTATCCTATTGAGTTTGTGAAAGCCGCTAATTGGAGAACTACTGCAGAAAAGGTGGATATGTTGAAGAAATCCAATTTTAATAATCTTCAATTTGCTCAGACATTAACCAAACACCCCTTAAATTCCAATCTGGTGGCTGAAGAACCAATTAACGGATTTGATTGTGGTGATTATGTAGCTATTTGTGCAATTAAAAACTAATCGGTTATGAAAATGGGTAATAAATTAATTGAAAATTTATCTGCTATCAGAGAGCAAGCTCCTTTGGTTCATAATATTACTAATTTTGTAGTGATGAATACGACTGCAAATGCTCTGCTCGCTATTGGTGCTTCTCCAGTAATGGCACATGCCTTGCACGAAGTGAAAGATATGGTAAATATTGCTTCAGCATTGGTAATTAATATGGGTACTTTATCGGAAGAATGGGTCGAATCCATGATTATTGCAGGTGAAAAAGCCCGGGAAAGAAAAATACCAGTTGTATTCGATCCTGTAGGTGCAGGTGCAACGCCTTATCGAACATCGAGTGCTTTGCGAATAATTGAAACGTGCAAGCCTAATATAATAAGGGGAAATGCTTCCGAAATAATGGCTTTAGTTGATCAAACAATGCTTACGAAAGGAGTTGATAGTTCTGTGGCTGCGGATGTTGCTTTAGAATCAGCTAAAATTTTGGCATCTGGAAACAATTGTGTTGTTGTTATAAGCGGTGAGATTGATTTTATTACTGATGGAATAAAAGTTGAATCGGTTGGTTTTGGGAATCAATTGATGGCCAAAGTTACTGGAATGGGATGCACAGCTACAGCAGTTTTGGGTGCATTTGCTGCAACAAATCCCAATACATTTCAGGCGGCAGTATTTGGGATGATGGTGATGGGAATTACTGGTGAATTTGCTGCATCTAAGTCTAATGGACCGGGAAGTATGCAAATGCATTTTATTGATTGTCTGTACAGTTTATCTGAAATAGAAATTGAAAAAGCAACTTGTACTTTACAATGAGAACGGAAGATCTAAAATTGTATCTCGTTACTGACAGTGACCTTGCAAATGGGAAACCTCTTGCAGAGATTATTGAAGCTGCCATTAAAGGAGGCGTGAGTATGGTACAAATTCGCGAAAAGAATTCGACGACTAGAGAATTCTATGAGTTGGTAATGTCGGTAAAGCACATTTTAAAAGTTTACAATGTACCGTTAATTGTTAATGATAGGTTGGATATTGCCTTGGCTGTTGATGCGGATGGTTTACATATAGGACAGAGTGATTTGCCCTATAAGGAAGCTAGAAAAATTCTAGGATTTGATAAGATCATTGGATTATCAGTGGAGAGTATCGAACAGGCAAGAGAGGCAAATGATTTGGATGTAGATTATATTGGTTTATCGCCTGTCTTTTCGACACAAACAAAGAGCGATATTGCTAAACCACTTGGGCTTGATGGGATAAAGGAGATTGCTTCTTTTTCAAAACATCCATGCGTGGCTATTGGCGGGATCAATAAGAATAATTTGGGAAGTATTATAGAGGCAGGGGCTGATGGCGTTGCTCTTGTTTCTGCAATAATTTCGCAGGAATATCCTGAAAAAGCAGCAAGAGAATTAAAAAAGATTATTGATAGTATAATGAATGAACACATTGAGTAAATGGACTGGAGTACAAAAGCCTGGGAATCAATTGAGGAAATCTACACACAAATATTGAACTTATCCTTTATAAAGGAATTGACCAGTGGTACGCTTGAACGGGAAAAATTCAATTTTTATTTGGAGCAGGATTCTATTTATTTGGCTGAATTTGGGAAAGTGCTGGCAGGTATTGCCTGTAAATTAGATAAGTCGGAGCATAGAAAGATTTTTTTGAGTTTTGCTCTTGATACGGTGGCTGTTGAACAGGCATTGCATCAGTTTTATTTGCAAAGCAGGAAGAAAGTCGTAGAAGCTTCACCTTCTTGTTTGTTGTATACCTGCTATATTCATAAACAATTGGCAGCAACTTCGATCGAGGAGGCTGTTGCAGCCATTTTGCCATGTTTTTGGATCTACAAAAAAGTTGGAGATTATATTTTGGAAAATCAGATACCTGGTGAGAATCAGTACCAAAATTGGATTGACACTTATGGAGGAGATGAATTTTCGGAAGCGGTTGAGTTGGCTATTGAGATTTGCAACGAATTGGCTAAAGGAACTACGATATGTAATCAAAATAAAATGATTGATGCTTTTGTAATGGCTTCGAAATTGGAATGGATGTTTTGGATAAGTGCCTATGAAATGGAGGAGTGGCCTGTAAAATCAAATACAATTATGTATGAAAACATACAATAGAGTTTTAAGTATAGCCGGAAGTGATTCCGGAGGAGGAGCTGGAATTCAGGCTGATATTAAATCAATTTCGGCTTGCGGTTGTTATGCCGCAACGGCAATAACAGCAATTACAGTTCAAAATACCTTGGGCGTGAGTAATGTTCATGCTGTTCCAGATCAGGTTTTGCAGGAGCAAATTGAATCAGTTCTTTCAGATATTGGTGCTGATTCCATAAAAATTGGCATGTTGCATTCTTCAAATACAATTCTTGCTGTTTGCAGCGTTTTGGATCAATACAAAGGCATAAAGAATATTGTTTTGGATCCAGTAATGGTCGCAACATCGGGTGATGTTTTATTGTTGGATGAGGCGGTTGATACACTAAAAAGATTTTTGATTCCCAGAGTAAGAGTGATAACACCAAATGTTCCGGAAGCTGAAATTTTATTGGGCCGAAAGATTGAATCTCAATCGGGATTTATTCCTTGCGCTAAGGAATTAGCAAATTTATTTCAGGTTTCAGTTTTGCTAAAAGCGGGGCACTTAGACGATGAAGATTTAATTGATGTTTTTTACGATTTTGAAAATCAGGAGAGTATTTCGATGAAATCCAAACGGTTAAATACAAGAAATACTCATGGAACTGGGTGTTCAATATCATCAGCTTGTGCTGCTTTTCTGGCTCGTGGTTTCGATTTGCAAATGGCGGTACAGTTGGCTAAAAATTACATTAACAATGCAATTGTGGCAGGGGCTGATTATCGGATTGGTGAAGGGCATGGGCCTGTGAATCATTTTTACGAATACTGGAAGTAATGAAAACAAGAGGTCTTTTTACCCAGCAAGTTTGGGAACTGGTTCATCCTACATTTCAAGAAATAACCTCATGTCGATTTGTTTGTGAACTAGCAGATGGTTCACTGCCCAAAAGTTGCTTTGCACATTATTTAACTCAGGATGTATTGTATCTTATAAAAGATGCAGAAGCTTTAGGGAATTTAAGTAAGCGGGCGACTATGGCAGAGGATCAATTGTTTTTTGAAGAATTACGAAATGATGGTCTTCAGGTAGAGCTTTTGATAAGAGAAGAATACCTCGGGTATTACGAACTTCAGGAAGCAACAAGTCAATCCAAAGCTTTCGCTGATTATTCCGATTTTTTACTAAAGCATTCATTGGAATCGTCTTATGAAGTTGCATGTGCAGCTTTACTACCCTGTTTTTGGATTTATGGAGCAGTTTGTGATTTTATAATTGCAAGAATGACTCAAAATAATCCATATCAAAAGTTTATTTCAACTTACTCAGGTGATGAATATTATTCATATCTAAACACATTTATTGAAATAGTGGAGCAAAATTTTATGAATTCATGTTTTCAAGAAGATATGATCAATGTTTTTATTGAAGCAAGTGAGCATGAATTGCGTATTTTTGAAGAATCAATGCTACCTGCAAAATAGTATTGATGAATGGTCAGTTTTAATTAAAAATCTATCGATTGAATCATGAAAATCACAAATAAAACAGCACTTTTGCTAATTGATCTTCAGAAAGGATTTGAGGATATTGAGCATTGGGGTGGAGGAAGAAATAATCCGGAAGCAGAAGAAAATGCGGCTGAAATTTTGAAAGTCTGGCGTGAAAAAGACTTGCCTTTATTTCACATTAAACATTGTTCTACTATACCAAGTTCGCCTTTTGTTGAAGGTAATCCGGGAAACGATTTCTTGGAATTGACCAGACCAATTGAGGGTGAACCTGTGATAAAAAAGAATGTGAATTCGGCCTTTATTGGTACTGATTTAAAAAAACTGCTTGATAAAAAAGGGATAACCCAATTGGTGATTGTTGGTTTGACAACTGATCATTGCATTTCTACAAGCACACGAATGGCTGGTAACTATGGTTACGAAACTTATTTAATTAGTGATGCCACTGCTGCTTTTGATAAAATAGGAGTAAATGGTGAGAAATTCTCCGCTCAGCTTATTCACGATACAGCATTGGCAAGTTTACACGGAGAATTTGCAACTGTTGTTGATACAGATGAGTTTTTAAATTATTTGAAATAGAGATCGTTTTTTATTAAACTAAGGCATCAAACAATATTTCAACCGGATGCAGGGCTTCACGTTCTGTTTCATCTTTTATCTGATGACGGCAGGAGGTGCCTGAAGCTGCTATTAGTGTTGTTTTAGGTGCTTTTCGCACCTCGGGAAGAAGCACTAATTCACCAACTTTTTTACTTAAATCGTAATGCTCTTTTTCGTAACCAAACGATCCGGCCATGCCACAACAGCCTGATTGTATTTCTGTTGTGCTGTAATTTTCGGGAAAGCTTAATATTTCTTTTATAGGCAAGGATGAAGCGAGAGCTTTTTGATAACAGTGCGTGTGAAATTTGATCTCTTTTTTTGCTGTGGTAAATTGTTCTTTTTTAATTCTGCCGTTTTTCATTTCCTGAAACAAATACTCTTCAATTATAAAGGTGTTTTTCGATAGTCTTTTAGCATCTTCTATCATATCCGGAGTTACCAACTCAGGATACTCATCACGAAAAGTAAGTATTGCTGATGGTTCAATACCAATGAGCGGACATTCTTCTGTGATTAGATTTTTAAGCAGGTTCACGTTTTTTATTGCCAGGTATTTGGCTTTTTTTACCAATCCTTTCGATAAATAAGTTCTGCCGCTTTCAAAGTGTTTTGGAATAATAACCTGATAGTTCAGATGTTCAAGTAGTTGAATTGTTTTGATACCTATTGGAGTATCGTTATAGTTTGTAAATTCATCAGCAAATAGATACACCTTCTTATTATTTGATTCTTTTTTGGATGATGAATGCCATTTCCGAAGTGTTGTTTTGTGCAGCTTAGGAATGCTTCTTTCTTCAGCAAAACCAAGATTCTTTTTTACAATTTTGCCTATTGTGGGATGTTGATTCACATAGTTGAACAGGCTGGGAACATAACTTCCGAGCTTATTTATTTTAGTGATGTTGGCAATTAGATTACTTCTAAGTGGAATCGGATTTGAATCGTAATATTGTTGTAAAAATTCAGCTTTTAGCTTGGCCATATCAACGCTCGACGGACATTCAGATTTACAAGCCTTGCAAGACAAGCATAAATCCAATATGTCGTATAATTCCTTGTGGTTGAATGGATTTATTTTGTTTGAATCGGTAAGAAATTCACGAAATAAATTGGCGCGGGCTCTGGTGGTAAGCTTTTCATCCAGTGTGGCCTGATAGCTTGGACACATTCCCTTGCCGGTGATATGCGTGTTTCTGCAATCACCGGATCCGTTGCAACGTTCTGCAGCACGAACAATCCCCATGTCGTTGGAGAAATCGAAATAAGTTTGAATATCGCGCGTTTTCTGATTGGGTTCATAACGCAAATGGGTATTCATTTTTGGTGTATCTACAATCTTGCCGGGATTAAAGATGTTGTTGGGATCCCAGCAATGCTTGATATCACGTAAGAGCTGATAGTTTTGTTCTCCAATCATAATGGAAATAAACTCACCGCGAAGTCTGCCATCTCCGTGTTCTCCACTTAAAGAACCATTGTACTTTTTAACCAGTTTGGCAGAATCCAAACCTATGGCATGAAATTTCTCCTGATCTTTAGCATTCTTTAAGTTTAAAACAGGACGCATGTGAATTTCTCCGGTTCCAATATGTGCATGAAATACGCATTGAATCTCATGCTTTTTCATCAAATCCTTAAATTCGGCAATATAATCGTATAATATTTCAGGAGTTACCGAGGTATCTTCAATTAAGGAAACTGGTTTGGCATCACCTTTCATATTCGATAAAATTCCCAGAGCTGATTTGCGTAAATCCCAAACTCGCGACATGTTGTCTGCTCCTGAAACGATAGGGAAATGATAGCCCAGTTTTTTTTCTCTAAATTCAGCTTCCATTTCCCGGGCGATTTTCTCAATTTCGCTTTTTGATTCTCTGGCAAATTCAATAATTAAAAGTGCACCCGGATTTCCTTCCAAAAAGAATCGGTTTTTTGCTTGTGTAATATTTCCCTCTGTTAATTTTAGAATCTGATCATCCATTAATTCTACTGCACCCGGATGATATTTTAAGGCAATAAGATTGCCTTGAATTGCTTCTTCCAGATTTTCGAAATGAGCACAAACTAAAGCTTTCTCTTTAGGAGGAACCGGTACCAGACTTAATTTTATTTCTGTTGTGAGAGCCAATGTTCCTTCTGATCCAGCTAAAAGCTGACTGAAATTAAACGCATTTCCCTTTGAATTGAAAGGAGACGAGGATGCTAATATATCTATAGCATAACCGGTATTTCTTCTTTTTATTTTTGGATCAGGATATTCTTGTGCAATTGCTTCCTGATTTTCATCAGATGATAGTATACTTTTTATTTGCTGATACAATTTAGATTCCAAACCTTTATTTTCTTTGCATTTAAGTTCAAACTCTTCATTGCTTAAAGGAGAAAAAACAGCTTTGCTTCCATCGCTTAGCAGACAGGTTACTTCGATAGTGTGATCGCGCGTACTTCCATAAATAATTGAATGCGATCCGCAGGAATTATTTCCCAGCATTCCACCCAGCATGCAACGACTGCTGGTTGAGGTTTCCGGACCAAAGAACAAACCGTAATCTTTCAAATACATGTTTAGTTCATCAAGTATTACGCCAGGCTGAACGCGAACCCATGCTTCCTCTTTGTTGACTTCAATAATTTTAGTGAAGTGTTTCGATATATCAACCACAATTCCATCACCAACTACCTGTCCTGCCAAAGATGTTCCTGCAGCTCTTGGGACGAGTGCTAAATTTTCATCAGATGCAAACCGAATTAAGTGTTGTAAGTCATTTTCGGTCTTAGGATAACAAACTGCCAGAGGAAGAACCTTATAAGCAGAAGCATCCGTTGCATAAATAAGACGAGTAGTCATGTCACGAAAAAGTTCGCCATCCATTTTTATCTTAAGTTCCTCAAATAGTGCATCTTGTTTCTCGTATTCCATAGTGTTGGTGCAATTGTAGTGTTAGATTCTTCAAAACTGAAATTACATTTTTATTTTAAAATGCCAGCTTATTGAGAATGAATATTTATTAAAAAAATTAATTAAAAACTTTAAAATATTTTTGATTTAGGAATCTAAAGTTTGCATTTTATTCATACTTTTGTAAAGTCGAGATTACAAAACTGATTAAAATACTGAACATCAATGGACTTATTGCAGAGAATTAAGGAAAATGCACGTTTAAGTGGTAAAACAATTGTTTTACCTGAAGGAACAGAGGAGAGAACTTTACAAGCTACTGACATCCTGTTAAGTGAAAAAATCGCTAAGATCATTCTGATTGGAAACCCTGACGAAATTGCTTCTGAGGCGACTCGCTTAAATTTGAAAAATATCGGTGAGGCGATAATTGTTGATCCAAAAAAACATGACAAAATGGAGGCTTATGCTGAAATTTTAGTTGAGTTGAGAAAGAGTAAAGGAATGACAATGGAAAAAGCCATGGTTTTGGTTCAGGATCCATTGTATTTAGCAACCTTAATGATTAAAGCCGGAGATGCAGACGGCGAAGTTGCAGGTGCTTTAAATGCTACCGGTGATGTATTACGTCCGGCATTTCAGATTGTAAAAACAATGCCGGGTATTTCTGTGGTATCAGGTGCTTTTATAATGATTTTAAAAGATAAAACATTTGGTGATAATGGAATGATGGTATTTGCAGATTGTGCAGTTCATCCTAATCCTACAGCAAGTGAATTGGCTGAAATTGCCGTAGCAACTGCAAAAACCACAAAAGCAATTGCTAAAATGGAACCTCGTGTAGCCATGTTAAGCTTCTCTACTATGGGATCTGGTAAACACGAAATGGTTGATAAAGTAGTTGAAGCAACTCGCTTGGCAAAAGAAATGGCACCGGAATTTCAAATTGATGGAGAATTGCAGGCTGATGCGGCTATTGTAGAAGCAATCGGCACTCAGAAAGCTCCTAACAGCGCAGTTGCCGGAAGAGCCAATGTTTTGGTTTTCCCTACTCTGGAAGTTGGAAATATTGCTTACAAATTGGTTCAGCGTTTGGCAGGAGCAGAGGCTGTAGGCCCTATTCTACAAGGAATGGCAGCTCCAATTAACGACTTGTCAAGAGGTTGTTCTGTCAGCGATATAGTAAACCTGGTTGCTATAACAGCGAATCAGGCTGCAGGATTATAATAAATCAAATATCAAACAAAATATAAAACAAAATTCTGATGAACGTTCTAGTTTTTAATTGTGGTAGTTCTTCCTTAAAATATCAGTTATTGAGTATGGGTGAAGAAGCCACTTTGTTGGCTAAAGGTCTTGTAGAGAGAATACATCTTAAAGAAGGCATTATTTCTCACAAACCAGAGGGGAAGAAGAAGTTCGAGTCGGTTCAGGATATTCCAAATCATGGAGTAGCAATCGACCTTGTACTAAAAGCATTGGTTCACCCTGAACATGGTGTTATCTCAAGTATTAAAGAAATAGATGCTGCTGGTCATCGTGTAGCTCATGGTGGTGAGTATTTTAAAGATAGTGCGCTTATTGATGCGAAGGCAAAAGAATTAATAGCGTCGTGTTGTGAATTGGCACCACTCCATAATCCAGCTAATTTGGAAGGAATTCTTTCTATGGAAAAATTACTTCCCGGTATTCCTCAGGTTGCTGTTTTTGATACATCCTTCCACCAAACACTTCCTCCAAAGGCATTCATGTATGGATTGCCATATGATTGTTACGAAACTCTTCGTGTACGTAAATATGGTTTTCACGGAACCAGTCATAAATTTGTAGCTAACAAAGCATGTGAAATCTTGGGATGGAACATTGAGGATAAGAAAATTGTTAGCTGTCATTTGGGTAACGGAGCATCTGTTTGTGCAATTGATGGTGGAAAATCTATTGAAACTTCGATGGGATTTACTCCAAATGAAGGTTTGTTAATGGGTACCCGTACAGGTAATCTTGATTTGGGTGCACTTCTTTATATTGCAGAAAAGAAAAATTTGTCGATTGATGAAACAAACAAATTGATAAATAAGCAAAGTGGATTGGCTGGAATTTCAGGTATTTCTTCGGATATGAGAGATTTGGAACTTGCTGCCGAAGGAGGAAATAAAAGAGCTCAATTGGCTTTGGATATGTTTGCTTATCGCGTGAAGCGTTTTGTAGGTTCATATACTGCATCAATGGGAGGTGTTGATTTGGTAATCTTTACTGGAGGAATTGGAGAAAATGATTGTATTTCCCGTGCGAAAATTGCCGGAGATTTTGCTTACCTGGGTCTTGATTTTGATTTAGAAAAGAATGATGGTTTGCGTGGTAAAGATGCAATTATCTCTAAAGAAGGATCTAAGGTGAAAGCCATGGTTATTACAACAAACGAAGAATTGGTTATTGCTTCAGATACTCAGCGTATTGTAAGTGCATTGAATTAATTCGGTGAATAATAAATATAGTAAAGCTCTGTCGAAAGACAGGGCTTTTTTTTTATTTGCAAAACAGGCAGGTGTAAAATTATCATCCATATATCAGACAAAAACATAAATAGGTTATATTTTTTTTGAAACAAAAGATCATAATTATCGTTAAGATACTAGTATTCATCTGCTAAATATTATTTATACAGCTCAAACTGAATTCTATGATTAGAATATCTACTTTATCAGTTCAATTTTTTCTTATTTTATTGTTGATCTCAAATTCATTTTCTTCAGAAGGGCAGAGAACGAATTTTAGATTTTATCAATACAATAAGGAGAATAAACTCAATGAAGAATTGGTTAAATCCTCCCGGCAGGATTCTTTGGGTGTATACTATTTTGCCACCGATGATGGAGTATTATTCCTGCATAATGATAATTTTGTACCACTCATTTTACCGGAAGGGAAATCAAACTATTTTAAAGAATTGTTTAAACGGAAGAGTGGTGAACTTTTGGCTGTTTCCGATGATGCTGTTTATAAAATTAAAGGATCATTTGAAAAAGCAGAGCTGAAATTGTTTATTGAGTGCAATACCGATCCATCTAAGCCCAAATACCCAAAGCATTTGTTTGAGGATCAGAAAAATGATTTATGGATCACGGATTATAATCATATTTACAGATATAAGGGAGATACTGTTGAAAAATTCAGGATGGATGAAAAAAACCTGACCTCTTCTTATATCAGATCTTTTCAGTTTCTGGAATGCGACAATGGAAATTTAATTGTAGTTTCTCAAAAGGGATGGTTTTATAATTTTGATTCTCAAAACAATACATTTACCGAATCAGATTTTAATCTGAATCTAATAATTCATTCTTCTTTTAAAATCGGAGCCAATGAATTTTTACTGGGCACCTCTGAAGGTATTATTAAGATATTATTTGATTCACAGGCCAAAGTAATTAGGGAAGATGTGATTACAGAAAATATTATGGCATCGTGTTTCGCAAGGATTTCTGATAATAAAATATTAATTGGAACATGGTTTCAAGGTCTGGCAGAGCTTGATATCGCTGATAAGTATTCTGTATCCAATGTTGGTGGCTTCCCTTATTTTACGGTTAATGATATCTTTTTGGATGATTTTGGAAAGTATTGGGCATCCACAAATTCCGGAGCAGTACTTATGGAAAAGAAATTCTTTTCATATCAATTTCAATCGTCGAATTCGGAATATATTGCATCTATTGATCTATCTGATGATGGGAATGTAAATTTTGCCGGTACAATGAGCCTTTTCAAGGTGAATGATAAAAAAGACATTGAAAGGCTGCCAGTCAATTTTGAGGGATCGCTTCATGTTTTTAAGAGTTTGGGAGATTTAAAACTAATAGGCACTGAGCAAGGTCGGTTATATGTTTTTAAAGGCGAAGATTTACTTTTGGATATAGCCGTTTCAAATCAGGCAGTTACCAGTATTCAGATTCCTTCGGAACAAATTGCCTGGGTAGTTGCCAACAAAGAATTATTTGAGGTTAATTTATCAACAGGTAAGGTGAAGAGTTATCTTGATTCATTTCGGGGGAAGCGCATAGTGCAGGATATCTGTTTAGATTCAAAGAAGAATCTTTATATAGGCGGGGAGTTTAAGCACTCTTATTTGTTTAAATATGATCTTGCCAAAGATGAGATTATTAATATCAGCAAACCAATTTCATTTGCAATAGGTGAAGATTTTTGGGTGATAGATCTTGAGATGAATAAGGATACATTGTATATGGGCACTTCGGAGGGTTTGTTAAAATACACCGAAAATCTTGTTGAGAGAGTTGACTTAGGAGAAATGTCAAATAGTGAAGTTAATTCTGTTGCAATTGACAAACAAAATTCAATATGGCTGACAACAAGTAAAGGAGTAGTTCGTAAGCAAAAAGCAGATATTTCCTTGTTTACACAGGAGCAGGGCTTGCCTTCAAAAACATTTATAAACCGAAGTTTACTGGTTGATTCGAAGAATTATTTATGGGTAGGAACTTCTAATGGTATTGCTTTTGCATCCGTATCAGGTTCTATTCTGCCAACTCCAATGCCATTAGTATATTCAGCAGATAACGAAGGGAAGCTTATCCTTCAAAATAATTCTGTTTCGATGAGGGCTAACTCCATGTTGCTATTGGATGTTGCAGCCAGTATTTATCCACAAAAACAAAATAAATTTCAATATTGCACAATTAATGCCTCTCAAAAGAATCTTGATTGGAAAGAGTTATCGGCAAAAAATCAAATTTTACTATCAGACCTAAAATCAGGAGACTATAAAATTTGTATACGCGGAAAGCATGAAGGAAATTATACATGGAGCGAACATCGTATTATTCCGCTTGTAGTAAAACAGGTTTGGTATTTAAGCTGGTATACTATTCTCACAGAAATTTTAATCGTATCATTTCTGATATATTTAACGAATGAATACAGTAAAAGAAGAACAAAAATGAATTTGTTAGCACTCGAGAAGATTGTCTCTGATAGAACAATTCAGCTGCAAAATGCAAATGAGAGTTTATCGACTGCGAATATTGCAAAAGATAAATTTCTATCGATAATTGCCCACGATCTAAGGAATCCATTTAATGCCATTCGCGGGTTTTCAAGGATTCTGATTAAGGATTCTGATAGTTTGACGGAAGAAGAAAAAAATGAGCTGATCGAGACCATATACAGAAGTTCTGATGATACATTTAAGCTTTTGGAAAGTTTATTGGAATGGGCCAATGTTCAGAAGGGAAATTTTAAATTAAATGTGGAAGAGTTTGATTTGAAATCTCTTTTAGAGAAGAACCTGAGTATTCATAAGAGTTTGGGATTGTTAAAAGGGCTTGAGGTAAAAGGTGAATTTGATCATGTAAATGTGAAAGCAGACAAAGCGATGATAGATACTGTGATTCGGAATCTAATGTCGAATGCAATTAAATTTTCATTTTCTGGTCAAACAATTACATTAAGTTTGAATCGGACAAATGGTTTTGTTGTGATTAAGGTTTCTGATCAGGGAATTGGAATGACGGAAAAGCAATTGGAACAACTCTTTAAAATTGACACAGTGTTTACCAGCGAAGGTACTGCAAATGAATCGGGTACTGGATTTGGACTAATGCTTTGCAAAGAATTTGTAGAATTGAATGGAGGTGAAATTTGGGCGGAAAGTGTAAAAGATAAAGGGACAAGTTTCTTTTTCTCAATTCCCAAAATAAAATAACTGAAATCCAAGAAATTCTTTCATGTGTTCCAATAAAATTTCAATCTGCAATAATAATACCTCTAAAAGATAATATTTGTAGGTTTTAGCGTCTGTTTTTAATGCAATTCGTAATTATTTCCTATTTTTGCCTTACAACTTAAACAATAAGGATTTAATTTCCTGAAACACATTCACTAAAAAGATATTAAAAATGATTACACGTTTAGATCAAATCATTGATGTTCTTAAAAACCGCGAAAAGAAGCGTTTGGTAGCTGCTTATGCAAACGATTCTCATACTATTGGAGCTGTAAATGATGCAGTACAGCATGGTATTATCGATGCGACATTGGTTGGCGACAGGGAAACTATTGAGAAAACTTGTGCGGAACACAATTTTGACATCGCTAGGTTTACTGTTATTCATGAACCGGATGAATTGAAAGCAGCTCAAAAAGCAGTGGAGTTGATCAATAACGGAGAAGGTGATATGATTATGAAAGGCCTTGTTAGTACAGATAAGTACATGAAGGCAATTTTAAATAAAGAAACCGGACTAATGCCTCCGAAAGCAGTTTTAAGTCATGTTACTGTTATGGAGAATCCGAATTACTACAAATTAATGGTAGTAAGTGATGTGGCTGTTATTCCTCAGCCCGATTTAGATCAGAAGATTGCCATCACCAACTATGTTATAACCGTTGCACGTGCTTTGGGTATCGAGAAACCTAAGGTTGCCTTAATAGCAGCTTCGGAACAGGTTTTGCCAAAAATGCAGGCATGTGTCGATGCAGCCATCATTTCGAAAATGGCCGATCGCGGTCAAATTAAAAATGCTTATGTTGACGGCCCTTTGGCAATTGATGTTGCTATTGATAAAGAATCTGCAGAGATTAAGAAATTAGATTCGATGGTTGCCGGTGATGCCGATTGTATGGTATTTCCAAACATTGAAGCGGGTAATGTATTTTACAAGGTGAACACCAAATTGGCAAATGCTGAGCTGGGAGCAATGGTTGTTGGTGCTAAATGCCCGGCAATTCTTTCTTCTCGTGGCGATAGCGTCAAAACCAAATTGTATTCTATCGCTTTGGCGGCTTTGGTGGCTTCAAAATAAGTTACAGGCGTCAGGTATCAAGAGCTGCTTCTTGTCTTGATTCCTGATGTTTTTTTCACATCTTAATCTCAAATCTTAAAAATATGTCCCCAATACGTTCTCTCGATCAAATGGTCGAATACCTCCGCGAAAGCGGAAAGAAAAAGAAAATTGCTGTTGCATATGCACAGGATCCAAATACCATTGGCGCAATTGCCAAGGCCATAGCAGAAGGGTTTGTAGAGGCTGTTATGATTGGCGATGAAGCTGAAATAAGAAATAAAGCTAAAAAGGAAGGAATTAATCCTGATGTATTCACGATTGTTCATATTCCCAACGATGTTGCCGCAACTGCTGAGGCCGTTCGCATGGCACGTGCCGATGAGGTAGATGTTGTGATGAAAGGTTTGGTAGGTACTGATAAATTTTTGAAGGCAGTCTTAAACAAAGAGCATGGTTTGTTGCCGCCAAAAGCAGTAATGAGCTACGTTTGTGCATTGGAATTACCTAAGTACGACAAACTTTTGTTTGTTTCGGATACAGCAGTATTGCCTTTTCCTGATCTGAACCAGAAAATTGCTATGGTGAACTATTCGGTAAAAATGGCCCGGAAGTTTGGGATTGAAAAACCAAAAGTGGCCTTGATATCGGCAACAGAGAAACCAAATACAGCATTTCCGTCAAGTATTGATGATACCATTATTTGCAAAATGGCTGATCGGGGTCAGATAAAAGATTGCATAGTTGATGGACCATTGGATGTGTTTTTGGCTTGCGATCCTGCTTCTGTAGAGATCAAAGGAATTCCAACACCAATTAAGGGCGAGGCTGATTGTCTGGTGTTTCCATCATTGGAAGCCTGCAACTCTTTTTACAAAGGATTAATGCTGTTTGCCGGTGGTGAGTTGGCTGGTTTAATTCAGGGAACAACAAAACCGGTTGTGGTGATGTCGCGAAGTGAGAGCGAAAAATCAAAATTCTATTGTATTGCACTGTCTGTTTTAATGGCGGATTAATACAATTGGTAATGATCAATAAATAATTGAAGAGGCGCGATGTATCGTGTCTCTTTTTTTGCGTAAAGAATTTTAACCACAAAGAAAACCGAAGGCATTCACAAAGTGGCACAAAGGCTAAAATAATTATACCACAGAGGTACAGAGAAAAAGGGTTGTATTGCTTGTGTTATTTAATAATTATTAATTTGCAACATCAAATTCACAAAAGAGATCCTATCCTAAGACTGTGTTGGACTCCGTGTCTCTGTGGTGTAAAATAATCGGTGAAGCGTAAGAAGTTTAACCACAAAGAAAACCGAAGGCATTCACCAAGTGGCACAACGGAAAAAATAATTATACCGCAGAGGCGCAGAGAAAAAGGGTTGTATTGCTTGTGTTATTTGATAATTATTAATTCATAATTCAATTCCTATCTTTGTTAAATGACAAAAGAAAAACCATACTGTCTGATGCCCTGGATACATTATCATGTAGGAAATGCCGGGCGTGTAAAAGCCTGTTGTGTTGCCAATATTCCTTACGGAGATTGCAATACCCAGTCTTTTTCAGAAATATGGAATGGCGATGCCATAAACGAATTGAGAGCCAGATTTGAAAAAGGAGAAAAAGATTCCCGCTGTGCTGTTTGTTACCGTTTAGAGGAAGCTGGAGGGAAGAGCATCCGTCAGGAAACGCACGAAAAGTTTGGTGCCGATTTTCATGAGAAGGAAATAAATTTGCCATTTACTTTTGACATCCGTTTTTCGAATGCCTGTAATTTTGCCTGCCGCACCTGCTGGCATGGCGCCAGCTCAGGATGGTTTCCCGAAGCCAAACAAATGAAACGTAATTTAGGTGAGAAAGCTTTACTGCAGAATATTCAGGACTTTGATGCGTTTATTGCAGAAACAGGTGAAGCTTTGCTGCAGGCCAAAGAAATTTACTTTGCAGGTGGCGAGCCTTTGGTTACCAAAGAACATTACCTTTTGCTCGATTGGCTAGTGAAAAATAAAGCCACACAAATCCATTTGCGCTACAACACCAACTTTTCCGTTTTACAAATGGGAGAGTACAGTGTATTGGATTACTGGAAACAATTTTCGAAAGTAGAAATATTGGCCAGCATTGATGCACATGGCAAATTGGGGGAATACATCCGAAAAGGATTCAATTGGGAGCGGTTTTTGGCGAACAGAGAGCAAATTCGTACTTACAAAAACATTCGCTTCTTAATTGCCCCGACCATTTCGGTTTTTTCCATTTTGAATTTGCCTGCTTTGTACCAAATTTGCCTGCTCGAGCAGATTATTGAAGCCGATGACCTCTACATTAACATGCTCGACCGCCCCTTGCATTACAACACTAAAGCACTGCCCGAAAGCAGCAAACAAAAGGTGGTTGCAGCCTTTCATCAATTTTACCAATGGGCAGCCAAAAAGCAGATTCCCCAATCGGTTACCAATCAATTTAAAGAATGCGAAGCCTATATGCTAAGCGATGATTTCTCGAAACAATGGAAAAACTTCCAAAAAGAAACTAAAATTTTTGATGAGATGAGAAATGAAAGTGTAGATAAGGTTTTGACATTTTAATTACTTCACTGGAGGTAATTCACCCCTCTGTCTTCGGCATCTCCCCTTAAAAAGGGAGAATCGGTTCGCTTAGTCATTTTGTCAATAGTAGTATCTTCCCATTGTAAGGGGAAGGGGTGTTTTCATGTGAAATCTGATGTTTCAATTTAATTTTTACTATGCACACGATTTTTATACATCCATAATTTATTCTTCCTCATGCTTACCAATAGTGATTGGTGTGCCTTTAATTCCCGCGTAAAAAACAATGATCTCGGCTGGTACAGTGCCCTCGTTTTTCCCGTAATGCCATTGGTTTACTAATTCAACAATGGATTCACCAGCTTTAAGGTGAAGCGTGTCCTTGGTTTCACTAATTACAGTTAATTCCCCTTTTAATAAAACGCCTGCATTAATTTCAGGATGTTTATGCAGCTCCAGTTTTGTTTTGGGAGGGATAGTTATTTTCAAAATAGTTACTTCTGCATTGCCATTAGGATATTTTGGAAGGGGAGTGCCATTCCAGCTCTCAGATGTTTTGCTTAAAGTAATAACTTCGGTCTTGCTTGTTTCACTGGTATTGCAAGCAAACAGCAGTAGACTTGAGAAAGAAAACAGGATCAGTAATTTTTTCATTTTAAAATAGTTTATTGATTCAAAATTGTTTGTAAAGGCTTCGATTCATGATCCACAAGGGAGGTCTGACGACTTTGCTAAATTTGTTGTTCAATTTCAGTGAGTTGACTTCTCAAACTGCCTCCCGAACCGGGTATGATTTGAAGAATGTTCATTTTTCTGATTTTTATGGAACACACAAGATAGCAAAATCAGTTAAAAGTAGTTCAAACAGAAAGTGCCTTAAGTCGAAATCAATGACAACTTAAGGCACTTTTTAATTTTAATTGTTAGAGGCTGTAAGGTTTTTTTGCTTTTTCCTTGAAACTTGTCCCTTGTAGCTTTAGTTCTACTTGTCAAACTGCTTGGCCTCTTCCCAAATTTCATCCATTTCTTCCAGATTCATGTCTTTTAGGTTTCGTCCTAATTTCATGGTTTTACTTTCCAGATAATTGAATCGTCGGGTGAATTTCTGGTTGGTGCGTTCCAGTGCATTTTCAGGATTTACACCATACAAACGTGCCGCATTAATCAAGGAGAAGAACATATCGCCAAATTCGGCTTCCATTTTGTTCTGATCGCCATTGATAATTTCTTCCTGCAATTCCATCATTTCTTCTTTCACCTTCTCCCAAACCTGCTCTTTTTCGTCCCAGTCGAAGCCTACACCTCGCACCTTATCCTGAATTTGGTTGGCTTTTACCAAAGCTGGCAGACTTTGCGGAACACCTTCCAAAACCGATTTGTTACCGTCTTTTTCCTTTAGTTTCAGTTGTTCCCAGTTTTCTTCTACCTCTCTGGCATTGGCAACTTTGGTATCGCTAAAAATGTGAGGATGACGATAGATGAGTTTTTCGCTGATGCCATCACAAACATCAGCAATGTCGAAATCGTTGGTTTCAGAACCTATTTTGGTATAGAACACAATGTGGAGCAGAATATCGCCCAATTCTTTCTTTATTTCCTGATTTTCACCCTTTAAAATGGCATCGGCCAGCTCGTAGGTTTCTTCAATGGTCAGCGTGCGCAAACTCTCAAAGGTCTGCTTTTTATCCCACGGACAGCCTTCGCGAAGCTGATCCATAATATTTAGTAAGCGCTCAAAGGCTTTTAGTTTTCGATCCATTTGTTCTGCATTTTATATTCGAAGATCAAATCTACAAAAGTATTTGGGAGTTTTGGGATTTATTTGGATTGTAAATAAATGTTGGGGAGAGTAAAAATCAGCTAAACGAATCATTTGGTAGTTGGTGACTTAATAATCACGAGTTGTACCAATTTAAATTCAAAAGCAACTTTAAATAAAATGGAATTAGTTTTTGTTAGGTCAAGGCAAATTACTCACAGATGTTGTAATTTTGAGACAACTGAAAACTTATCAATTCAACAATCTTAAAATTTTTGGAAGTTTAATGTTTGTTAAGGTGAAGTAGGTTTGTTCTTGTCTTAATTTTCTCCCTACGTTCATTGGTATGAGAGATTCTTTCCATCAGTGATTACCTGTGGATAAGTCTGTTTAATTATCAATGATTTATGTAATTGGATCCTGAATTTTAAACTAGTAAGTCACCATAAACAGGTAATGTAAATTTAAACTCACAACCTTCATCTGTTTTGTTTTCCAACCAAATCTGCCCCCCCTGCATTTCTACAAACTCCTTGCAGATTAATAAACCCAAACCAACACCTTTTTCATCTGCTGTTCCTGGTTTGGAAATAACTTGTTCAATGTTGAAAATATTGCTTTTTTCAGATTCGCTTAATCCGATACCTGTATCTGAAATTGTTATTTCAATATAATTATTGTCTTGCAAATAGGAATAAATATTAATTTCACCTCCTTCATTTGAGTATTTAATTGCATTCGAGATAAGATTTCTAAAGATTGTTTCGACCATGTTTTTATCTGCGTAAGCAAAAATATTTTGAGAATGGAAACACCTTAGAGTAATATCTTTGATTTGGATAGAAATTTTTAATTGTTCGATAACTTCCTTAGTTATTAGATCTAAATTACAAAAACCAGGATTGCACGAAATATGATTTGTTTGTGAAAGTGCCCAGTTTAGTAGGTTATCAAGTAGTATGTAAGCCTTTTTTGATTGAGAAGATATTTGTTTAATTTGATGTTTAATTTTATCAATATTATAAGTGCTGATATTCTCGATTAAAAGATCTGCAAAACCAATAATGCTGTTAAATGGATTACGTAAATCATGAGCAATAATGGAATACATCAAATCTTTCATTCCTATTGCTTTCTCCAATTCAATTGTTCGTTCTTTTATTTTGTTTTCTAATTCTTCATTATAGTCAGTGAGATAATTAAAAAGATCATTTTTAAATACTAAGCCTATAAATGTGTCATTTTTACTAACAGGTAATACATCCGAGTTGTCAAACTTCATACTCGATAGAACTTTCTCAATAGATTGTTCGGAATCAACAAGTGTTTTAACGGTAAGGCAATCAATTGCCAGTGTTCTAGGTCTTTGTATGATGTCTATAGGTGTTAAAACACCATAAAATCTCTCCTCATCCAGAACAACTATTGCATTGTTTTTAAGCAATAGATTTTTAATTTCATTGATTCCAGAATAGGGATTAGTGGTAATAAATTTTTTTCTTATTAAATGTTCAACTTTCATATAAGTTCATCTTCGATAGTAGTATAAGTAATTGTTACTTTAAAATCAACTTTAATTATTTCAGAAGGAGACACAAATGGAAAAACGTTTTTAATCAATATTGCAAGAATCTTATCTTTAGACATTTTTGTTAAAATTCTATTGTTAACAAAAACGCAATCGATGTTTTCATGGTCTGTTTCAACAATCTCAAATCCATTTGGAATTAAAAGTTCAAATGACTTTGAGATTCCATTTTTACCATGAGGTGAATTTATTCCAAGAACCAAAATATCCTCAAAGGGTGGAAGTTTAATTTCTTCGAAACTTAATCGTACTGAATATTTTATCGGTGATTCCATTATTTATTAGTTTTTTTGTCCGTTATTAGTTACATGTACTAAGATAAATAATAATATTTAAAATTGAACCAAATTGTTTTCTAGTCTGATAGGCAAATAAGGTGAAAAATGTGATTCTTTTAATTTTTTGTAAAATTACGGCTAAAGTTGGGCTAATGCAACCCATCGCCCAATTTTTATCTTCTTTAAAAAGTGCGAATCTCTTTTAAGTTAAAAGTGCTGAGTAAAGGTTCTGCCGCTATGTTATTGCACTTGGTGTTGGTTATTTGATTACAGCCATGTTTTCTTCAAAAATTGCACTAAGGGTTTTTCGTAATCCGATAAACTGAGGGGGTCTGAAAGCTTAATTTCTATTCATTTAAATTCGCAAAAACAGACAAATAACTTAATTTGGAATGTTGCAAAGAGGGAGTTGTCATTTTTAGTTTTAGGAACGTTCAGATTAACGTGGGTAGGCTTGCGTTAACTATTTAATAAATTTCTTTCTTGTTTTTTCAATGATGATTGAGCTAATCCAATAAATATCACTTTTTTTATTTAAGTCATTATATCTGCTAAAAAATACGAATTTTTCATCTGGAGACAATGATGGGCAAGTTTCACTAAATTCAGTTGTATTAATTAATCCTTCTAATTTTCGTGGTTTTCCCCATACGTTTTCGTTATTCTTAAATGCAACATAGATATCTCCCCGAAAATTAAAAAGAATAAAACTTTCATCTTTAGAAACTGATGGATGCATACCAAATGGAATGCCGGCATTTTCTGTTACCTTATATTGATTGTTTTCAAGCTTAGATTTGTAAATTTTAAAATTGGATAGATTTGAGTAATACATTGTATTATTATTTGTAAACGTAGCCCAAAATACCCGTGTGTTATTAACAGGTGAATCTAATAATATTGGTAGAGACCACTCGGAATTTTCTTTTAAGGAAACCCAAAGCCGCATTGTATCATTAACATTTGAAGCAAAATATAATTTTTGCCCGTCAGGGGTGTAGAATGCTTCTTGTTCATTACTGTTATTGCCTCTTAGGTTGGCTGTTTTTGGAGTTGACCAGCTGTCATCATCAAGTTTTCGGGTAAGCATTAATCCATCCCCTGGTTTTGTTGCAGTAAAAAATATTTCATTGTAATCCGGCGAAATAGCCAGACCATATTCATATCTGTCTGCAATGGAAATTAGTTCTTTGGCAAAAATTTTTGGAATAGTATCTGGAGGATTATCAAATATTTTCAAATTTACCTCATTATTTTGGGCGTAAGCAGCAAGAGTATTTATAATGACAAAAAGGATAAAAGTGACTTTGTTCTTCATGATTTCTTTAATTTGTTGTATTCAATCTATTTTGTGAACGAAAGGTCTGGCTGCGAAAAGTAAGAAATTCCACTAGTCCCGATGCATTATCAGCGGTCGTTTCCGAAATGTGGAGATAAGGATAATTTTAATTTGTGTCTTTCACGTAAGGTTACTGGTAAGCAATGTTATTCTGAAATTTAACCTAAGATTACTTTTACATAATTCCGCTTGCAGGTTCTAAAACTTCTGTATTCAATTGGCTTGAAATATCGCTTGCCGCTTCACCAATAAAGCGTCCTTCTCCTGATAAAAGTTCAATATTTTCGTTGGGCAAAACGGCCAACAGTTTGTAAACAATATTGGTTTCGTTTCGGGTGATGGAGAGAACAGCCATTCCTGTGGTTTGGCGTACCCGGATAATTTGAAGGTGGTGAATTTGGGCGATACTTTCCCATTTCCCTGTTTTGTATGCAAACAGACCCATGTATTTTTTGATCCGTTTCTCTTTATTATCAATTAAAATGCCTGTGCGGATAAATAGCAATGGAATAGATAAAAGAATAGCCGCAATACCTGCAAATTCAGACATAATTATAGCCAGTATGCCTATCAGCAATAAAATAACACCCAGCATAAAGAAATTGGGAGGCAGTTTTCCTGTTGTGTATTTTAAAATCATAGCCTAAGGGTTAATTGTTCCGAAAAGGTAATTAATCTATTTTTATATAGACATAAGAAAATGCAAATTCTTCATATTTTTTTGATCATGTGAATTTGGTATTGTGCTCGGTTATAGGACAAGTAATATTTATTAGCGGATGTAATTTAGACAGAAAATGTAATTAACCGATCTTTAATACAAACATCAGAAAATCCAAATTCTTTTCGAATCCATTCAAATGTTTGTTTCTGATAGATAAACACATGAGTGGGATCGTTTTTGTAGTACCAATTCGCAAAATCGGTGTTTTCGTTGTAAAGATGGGTCATGCAGTACAACTTTCCTTTGGGTTTCAGCATTTTTTTCAGAAAGCTAAATTCCTTGTGCGGATTATAGAAATGTTCAATCACCTCGCAGGACGCGATGTAATCGTATTGTTCTTCCAGTAATTCGGGGTAGTTGTGAAAGTAAGGATCGTAGGGTGCAATGGAAAAACCATCATCCGTCAGTACTTTGGAAATTACAGGACCTGTGCCTGCACCAAAATCCAGACCTTTATGATTTGCAGTAAAATCCCGGCGAACGGAATTGGTAATGGGGGAGACGAACTTCTGATATCCCTTGTCATCAATGTCGTTATTGTGTTGCTGATAGTGCTTTTTTTCAACATCTTGACCAGGTCTTGAGTTTGCATCGGCAAATATCCCAAAGCAAGTGTTGCATTGATAATGAATGCGATTCTCTGTTTTATAAAAAAGTTTCGCATTGCTGTTACAAAGAGGACATTGATACTGCATGTTAATGAACTTAGGATTAGTTCTGTGTTTAGTGTTTTCGCACACACTTCAGATAAAGACCTTCCACCTTTTCGCGTGCCCATGGTGTTTTTCTCAGAAACTTCAGGCTCGATTTAATGGAAGGATCGCTGGTAAAGCAGTTTATTTTAATCATGCTTCCCAATTCTTCCCAGCCATAATAAGCCACCAAAAATTCCAATATATCAGACAGTTTAACGCCGTGCAAGGGATTATTTACCTGCTCTCTGTTGGTTGTATTATTTTCGTTTGATTCCATATTAACTTTTTGCTATTTACTCTGTGTTTTTTATAAAATCAGAAAAGAATGTTCCCGTAATTGATTCATTGGTTTCGAATACCAAAATAATTCAAAATCTTCAAAATGATTCTCAAAATCTACTTTTAAAGCCGCCAAAGTAAGTGTGTTTTCTTCCTTTACGGATATTTTTTTCAGTACATCAAGCAACCAATCTCCTTTTTCTTTTTCGAGCGATATTTCGAAACTTTCTGTCTTTTCATGAAAGCACATTTTGTAAAGTTCCCAGCTTCTGCCTTTTTTTGATTTTGTGATGGTCATGATTTCCGGTGTGCCTCCCAGCCATATTGGTTTTGCTGAATCTTTTGGAGTACTGTATTCGACAGCTTCCAGACAGGTTTGAATAAAATCCTGTCTGATACTGGTTTTCGGAATTCTAAAACCAGATGGTACATCGTCGAACCAATTCTGCAAAGGAATTTCAAAGCCCAGTCCGTGCATGTAATTGTAGAGCGATTTTTTTAATCCGTAGCTAAACAGATCGTGATCGATTCCCGTTTTGTCGGTAAATTGAATATCGTTATTGGCGAATGAAATTTTATTGTACTTCGGTGTAATGCCGTAAGCTGATGGATTCAGACCAACCGGACTGTGGGCTGTAAGTGCAAACTGATGCCAAAAGGCCGATTGCACAATCCCCAATTCGAATATTTGCCGAACTACTTCCAGACTGTCGATGGTTTCCTGCACAGTTTGCGACGGAAATCCATACATCAAATAGGCATGAACCATAATTCCCGTTTCGGTAAAATTATTGGTCATCTGAGCTACCTGTTTTAGAGTGACTCCTTTATTGATCAATTTTAACAATCGATCGGAGGCAACTTCCAGTCCGCCCGAAACGGCAATGCAGCCGGAGGCTTTCAGCAGCAAACAAAGATCTTTTGTAAAGCTTTTTTCGAATCGGACATTGGTCCACCAGGTAATGTTTAAATTGCGCTTAATGATCTCGATGGCGAGAGCTTTCATTAATGCAGGAGGTGCTGCTTCATCAACAAAATGAAAGCCTTTTTCTCCGGTTTGTGCCACAATTTTCTCAATTCTGTCTACAAGCACTTTGGCTGCAATGGGTTCAAAATATTTGATGTAATTCAGTGAGCCATCGCAAAAGGTACATTTGCCCCAATAGCAACCGTGTGCCATGGTTAATTTATTCCATCGTCCATCGCTCCACAAACTGTGCATGGGGTTGGCAATTTCGATTACTGAAATGTATTTGTCGAGCAAAAGATCGGAGTAGTCGGGTGTACCCAATTCATGCTGTTTGTAATCCTGAATGGTTGACAAATTGTTGTATTTCACTTCCCCGTTTACCCGCTCAAAAGTTCGTTTTAATGCAGGTGTTTCGTTAACCGGATTCAGTACATGATTCGCCAGAAGTTCCAAAGGCAGCTCGCCGTCATCCAAAGTAATGTAGTCAACGAAATCGAAGACTCTAGGGTCGGTCAGACTTCTTAATTCGGTATTTGGAAATCCGCCGCCCATTACAATTTTAATGGCCGGATACTCTTTTTTAATGAACTGAGCACAACGAAAGGCACTGTATAAATTTCCGGGGAAAGGTACTGAAAAACAAACCAGTTTAGGGTTTTGAATGTTTATTTGCCTGGCAAGTATTTTAATACTTAGTTCATCAATATAACTTAACTCTTCCTGCAAATGCTCCTGCAATTGGTCGAAGGTGGATGCACTTCGGCCCAATCGTTCGGCATATCGGCTAAAACCAAAATTCTCATCGATGCATTCGGTAATAAAATCCGATAAATCTTCCAGAAAAAGAGTCGCCAAATGCTTGGCTTTGTCTTGCATTCCCATCAAACCAAAAGCCCATTCCAGATCTTCCACCTGATTGAAGCGCGAGGCTTGCGGTAGAAAATTCTCAGTGCAAATTTGTCGTGCCAGAGTCTGATTTTTCCCTTGCAGAAAAGAAACCACATCGTTTATTGCCAATAAATAATGTTCTCGAAGGGCGTAGATTCTTGATGCATTTTCCGAAATAATCTGTTCTTTCTGAAAAGCGATTTCGAAAATTTCCGATAAACCTTCTTTGGAAAAAATCTCCAGAATTACTTCAATACCCAAATCCATTTGAAAGGAAGATCGGTTTTTCTCATTTAAAAATCCCTTCAAATAGGCTGTTGCCGGATAAGGGGTGTTTAATTGAGTAAAAGGTGGAGTTACCAGAAAAAGGTCTTTCACGTGAATGCGTTTTATAAATTCGTTGTTGGTATACTTGTTTTCTATAACAAGCTTCTATTTATTATTCTTAAGATCAAGATCTTCACTTTTGATGAGGTTCAGTCTTATTTTCATTTTTTTCTGAATCACTTTAAAGTGGTGTTCATCCTCTTCAGAAACAAAAGAAACAGCTTCTCCCGGCGCTTCTGCACGACCAGTTCTACCAATTCGGTGAATGTAATCTTTAGGAGATCGAGGCAAATCGTAATTTACCACGTAAGGTAAGAATTCAATATCAATACCTCGGGTTAATAAATCGGTGGCAACCAAAACCCGAAGCTTGCCGGTTTTAAACTTGCGCAGATTTTCAGTTCTTGCTCCCTGACTTTTCTTGCTGTGAGTGCTGGTAGCCTGAATGCCATTTTTGCTTAGTTTGTAGGCAACAGCATCAGCACGGTGTGCCGATGATACAAAAACAAGAACCTGTTCTAAATTGTTTTTCTTAATGATATACCGAAGCAACGGTCCTTTTTTTTCTTCGCTAACCGAGTAGGCTATCTGATCGATTAAATCAAGCGTATTTTCTTCAGCCTCTATTTTTATAATCACTGGTTCATTCAAAAGAACCTGATTTACGTTGTTTACATCATCGCTTAAAGTGGCCGAGAACAAAAGATTTTGACGTTTTTTAGGCAATAAAGCAAATATGCGGTTCATCTCATCTTTAAAACCCAGATTCAGCATTTTATCAGCTTCGTCCAGTACCAAGGCTTCAATTTCCGTTAAGTGTACTGCATTCGAATCTACCAATTCCAATAAACGACCGGGAGTAGCAACCAAAACGTCTACATTGTTCATCGCCTTCATCTGCGGATTGATAGAAACACCACCGTGAACGGCCAGGCATTTAATCGGATCGGCGAGGGCAGATGAAAACTGTTGAAAAACTTCCAAAACCTGCATGGACAATTCGCGGGTAGGCACCAATACCAATGTCTTGATGTATCTGTTCTTAGAAATACTTCCTCCCTGAAGGTTGGTTAATATGGGCAAGACATAGCTGGCTGTTTTTCCCGATCCTGTTTTGGCAATACCCAACACATCCTTTTTCTTAAGAATGGCAGGAATAGCCTCTGTTTGAATTGGATAGGATTCGGTGTAGTTTTGATCGGCCAGAGCTTTTAGCAAAGATGAAGATAGTCCTAAAGATGCAAACGACATATATTTTTGTTCTGATTATTGGTACGGATTTATTTCCGTCGACAAAGATAAGGGAAATAAAGCTCAACTAGCTATAAATGGAGAAAGCAACAGTACAATTAAAGGAAGGAAGTTGCTTTGAAGTGAGGCGTGTTGGGAAAATTAACCACAAAGTACACAAAGGGATATCACGAAGCACACAATGTTAATTTACAAAAAGCGCAAAGAATTTATTTTTTTCTCTGTGCTCTCTGTGGTTAACTCTTATCCTTATTTTTTCAGCGGAGCTTGTTTGTAAAGCCCATTCTACAGCTTTTTCAGCAAGAATTGTGGTTGTGTCAAATGGATGCGAAAAGCCTGACCCGATAGGGAGATGGAATGCGGGAAAGGATAAGGAGGGATACGTCCCACTAATTTAATTGTATAAGCTCCATGCCTCGGGCTTGGCGGTAAACCATTTTTTTACCTTTTTCCAGTTGCCCTGAAAAAAAAATGAGTTTCGGTGATTGGTTTATTTAACACGGATAATTTTCTCTTGAGATTGTCAATTACAATCTCAAGAGAGAGAGCTAAAATAGCACTAGATATTTTAATCTAATTTATGGTTTCCAGCGAGGAGGGACGCAAACACCATCAGTACAATATTCATCACTTGCGCAGTCCCTATCAAAGCCACAAATTTCATGAAATGTGTGTAAATCTTGAACATTTTAAAACCGTCAAGACTTCAGTTTATTTTTCTTTAGTTCTTGGTTGAAGGCTATTTTATTGAAGGGAGGAGGAAAGCAAATATATTTGTTGGCTCCTCCCTTAATATTTTATTCTAAAATATAGCGTTCGCAAGTGCCACTTATGCAAGTCCATCCGGCAGGACATGTTCCATCTGCATAACATTGCATTTTACCGCCTTTAACAGTTTGCTGTTCTTTCTTACTTAAAATTTTAGCACCTGCTAATTTTTGTAAATCTTTCATAATATTAAAATTTTAATAATGTGTGTATCTTGAACATTTTAAAACCGTCAAGACTTCAGTTATAATTACTTCCTCATAATATGTAGAGGTGTAAATATTAAAATGAGATGCTTTTATGTGGTTTTATTGAATTAGGCAAAGTGTTTCGAAGTTGAGGCAATCATACGTACAGTGAATTAAAACACTTCACGCTCACATGTACCACCAATACATTTATAGCCATCTGGACATGGGTTATTTGTATCGCAACCTAATTTTCCGCCTTTAACAGTTTGTTGTTCTTTCTTACTTAAAATTTTAGCACCTGCCAATTTTTGTAAATCTTTCATAATATTGAAATTTTAATAATGTGTGTATCTTGAGCATTTTAAACCGTCAAGATTTCAGTTTGTTTTTCTTTAGTTCTTGGTTGAAGGCTATTTTATTTTCGAGAGGAGGAAAGCAAATATATTTATTTGCTCTTTTTGAGTCGTTCTGAAATAAATTGTTTTTCTGCCAATCTATTTTAGGAGGACTGTTTCCCTATAATTCTTTGGGGTAGCGTTCGCAAGTGCCGCTTATGCAAGTCCATCCGGCAGGACATGTTCCATCTGCATAACATTGCATTTTTCCACCTTTAACTGTTTGCTGTTCTTTTTTACTTAGAATTTTAGCACCGTTTAATTTTTGTAAATCTTTCATAATATTGAAATTTTAATAATGTGTGTATCTTGAGCATTTTAAAACCGTCAAGACTTCAGTTTTATAATTATTTTTAGTCTGTTATGAGTTCTGTTTGCGTCGAAACTTCGAACTCGTTAAGATCTTCAAGAAAATATTGCAATTCTTCAAAATCATACTCTTTTGGATAGGATTTGCCATTAAGAAGAATTTCAGGTGTAAAGGGAATATTGTTGTTTGTACACCATTTCTTTTCTTCCATTAAAATTTGAGAATAGTATTCGTTTTCTGATTCTCCCCATTTATTTAGCCAAGTGGCAGAATCTCTGCTGGAATAGGCTTCATTCATTGCTGTTAAACATATCTCTTCCCCGTTTAAATGGTAGATCTCAACTAGCTTTGCTGCAATTTTATTATCAATGGCTTTGGTATTTTGAGATACATTGAAACGAACAATGATTTTTACTTTTGTTTCTTGCTCTAGTACTATGTGAATTAATTTGTGAGCATTTTTGCAAAAGCCACATAAGGGGTTTGTGATTATAACGATTTCCAATTCAGAATTTTTAGTGCCAAATACTATTTCATTGCTGTTTATAATTGCGGTGTTTATTGCTTGCGATCTGGAAAGCAGATTGTTGAATATTTCGAAGTTTCTTTTGAATTTATTGAATTGTACTTTTAATTTAAAATATTCTGGTTTTAGCCTTATTTTGGGAGCAATGAATAGCCAAAGAGCTGTGGTAAGGTATGCCGCAAATGCAAAGTGTAAGTAAGAATTTGGTTCTGATATTATCTCAGAGATTGAATTGATATTTGCAGTTGCCAAAGCCGATTGTATCCATAAAACCAAAATAACACCAAGGCAAAGGAGACACCATTTTTTTACAATTTGGAACTGATAGTAGATGGAATAGATTGTAAATGGCAGCGCTGTAAGGCTTATTACAAATAGTGGAGTGAAATTGTTCTTACTCATCACAAAAAGCAAGGAAGATAATACTGAGGTTAGAAAATATATAATACCAAGATCACTTAATTTAACAAAGCCAAAAAGATTGGATCCTTTCGATTGCATAACATCATCGCAACTTACTTTATCACTAATACCAGTACAAATTTTATTTAAAACCTGAGAAGAAGTTCCTATTTCGTGTTGAAGAATAAAGATACATATCATTAATCCAATCATGGAAAAAGCAAAATGAAATGATTCATATGGGTTTTGACTTAAGAATAAAAAGCAAATAATTAGTACGACTGGAATACATACAAGTAATACTTTTGAGAAAATAGAAGTGATATCTGTTTTTATATTTTCATCTGTTTCGATCACTAAGACAATTCCGGTCCATAAATCAATAAAGCTGTCAATGGATACAAGCTCCGATTTTTTTCCCTCACGTGTAATTTGAATAGCATCCGCTTTCTTGCTGATTAATGCAAAATTATCACTTCCGTTGTTTTCGATATGAGCTATGAGGTAATCGGGCAAAAGAGCAATGTTTTCTTCTGTTTTAGGAATTTCTATTGCAAGATTTGGGATGTTAAAATGATCCAAAACTCCGGTCAAAGAATGTAAACTTGGATACGAAGGGTGACCAAATAATTGAAGCTTTAATTCTTCATTATTAACTTTTATGCTATTTTTTGTGAGTAGTTCTTTTAATAGGAAAAATAAGTTTTCGTCCATTTGAATTAAGAATAATGGTTCAATTTAATTGGGTTACAGATTATATAATTTTGCTTTTGGAGAGTTGTGTATTCATCCTAAATTATTTCATGTTTTTATCATTTTCGAGTTGCAGATTTACACTACATTAAGCGTAAAAGAAACTGTATTTTTTTTACGCTTATTGAGAAGTAATATTAAAAAACATAATGCAATACTTTTGTTTGTTAGTATAATTTGAAATTTATCTTCCAATTTATTGAAATATTTTTTAAATAAATAATTATGGGATATTTAAATTTAATCATATTGTTTCTTTAATGTAAGTAAATGACCTATTAAAATATATTATTGGTGGTTTAAAATAATTTATTTGTTGGCAAATTATCTTTGTTATATGGGGTTGGTGAATGTTTAATTTTTGTATTATGTGAACATTTTAATTTGTTTAATCTATTATGTAGTTTTTAATTTGATTGGATTGTAGTTGAAGTTTAAAGGTGCATTTAAGCCCATCTAAGCTGAAGATAATCTATAAGGAAAGGTTCGCTTTTTGAAGGCCCAAAGAGATGATGACAGCTAATTTCAAGAATTGAAAACGTGTGTAAAGGATTGAAGAGGTTACCCGCAGCAAATTAAGGATAGTTAGGTAGTCGGGGAGTGGTTGTGGAAAGCCTGACCCGATGTATGTGTAAGAGTAAAGGGAGACGTCCCAATTATTTAGATAAGCTCCATGCCTCAGGTTTGGCAGCGAACCATTGTTTTACCTTTTTCCAGTTGCCCTGAAAAAAATCAGAGTTTCGGTAATGGTTTAAATCGTCCTCCGAACACCAGTGACTTACCGTGAAAAATACCGATGGATTTGATACATCCTGTAAAATTTCAAGATGAGAACAACCTGGAAAGGCTATAATTTCATCTTTTTCACCCGATGTAAGATTTTTAAAATCATCAATGTTTTGTGGAAGTATTTCCAGCTTTACAAATCTAATAATCATGAAGTTTGATTCTAATATCGGAGTTAATATCCAGTTGCAGCAACTCGGCTAAATTGCCTTTGTTTATCGCTATTTCCAGTAAGCCTGATGAGTTGAAGAGCGCCAGAAAATCACCTTCGGAAGTTTCGTGATAGTTCTGATTGATTTTGGAAATCCGGTAATGATTGCTTTGCACCAAAATTTCGAATTCTCTTTCCTGACGCACCGATTCAAACAATTCTTTTGAAATATTTGTGGTTACATTCCCATACGAATCAATATAAATAATCTGTCCGGTAATTGTTCCTTTCTGAATTAATGCGCGGATGGGAACCAATCGGTACAATTCTTTTTGGGTAGATCCCAGCTCTGTGAGATTGTTGTATTTAATAATGTGAGAAGCCGCCTTGGCGAATACATTCAGTTCCGGAAAAGTATGAAAGTGATCTTCCTTTTCAATATTTTCAATGCGTACAATTTCTTCAGGATCGCCTTTCATTATCAAACTGAAAATGCCATTGTCGGCACCAATAAAATAATGATCCTGATACTTTACAACAACGTGCAGATGTTCCGGTGTCTCTTCTGATTTAACACCAATAATATGAATGCTTCCTTTTGGAAAATGGACAAAGGCATTTTTTATAATAAAAGATGTCTGAGATATATTGTAGTTGCCAACATTGTGACTTAAATCTACCAATTGTGCTCCAGGACAGATCGATAGGAGGCGCCCTTTAAGTGCCCCCAGATAGTAATCGCGGTGCTGCCAATCGGTAGTTAAACTTATTATTGCCATAAATGGATCTAAATTTAAAGAGAAAGAAGATTTATTTAAACGAAAATATATTCAGATTTCTCTTTGGTACAGCTAAACAAATCAGAATTAATAATTAATTTGTAGGCTCAAAAGTAATGAATATTGAACGGAATATATGATTGAAAAGAGCATATCTTTAGGGGTAATTGATCCTCTTGAATTTTATGGAATTAATAATTCAAAATTGGTAGTCTTAAAGGAGATGTTTCCAAAATTGAAGATTGTAGGAAGAGGGAATGAAATATTTGCCAGCGGCGAAGAAAAGATCCTTGATTTGTTTGAAATGAAAGTGAATCTTTTGATTCAGCACTACAATCAATACAATGTTCTTACATTGGCCAATATAAAACGGATTGTATTGGAAAACACACCGGATATACAGAATCCTGATGATCCTAAAAGCGTTATTCTCTTTGGTAATAATGGGAAAATTATTCGTGCCCGCACAGCTAACCAAAAAAAGTTGGTCGAAAAATCAGCAAAAAACGATATGATTTTTGCAGTTGGTCCTGCCGGATCGGGTAAAACCTATACGGCAATTGCCCTGGCTGTTAAAGCCCTGCGTAATTCTGAGGTGAGAAAGATTATTTTGAGTCGGCCAGCAGTTGAGGCAGGAGAGAATCTTGGTTTCCTTCCCGGAGATTTAAAAGAAAAAATTGATCCTTATTTGCAACCGCTTTATGATGCCCTGATGGATATGATTCCGCCTCGTAAACTAGCCGATTATCTCGAAGCTGAAATCATTCAGATTGCCCCCTTGGCCTACATGCGCGGAAGAACCCTGAACGAAGCATTTGTAATATTAGATGAGGCACAAAACACCACAACAAAGCAGTTGAAAATGTTTTTAACCCGCATGGGAACCAGTGGTAAGTTTATGATTACAGGTGATATCACGCAAATTGATTTGCCCAGAAAGCAACAATCAGGATTGATTCAGGCCTTTCGGATTTTAAAGGATATAAAAGGAATTGCAATGGTTGAATTCGATAAGTCGGATATAATTCGTCACCGGCTGGTGAAAGAAATTGTGACAGCCTACGAAATTGAAGAAGACAGGCAAGAAAAAAAGAGAGAAAGCAAAGATAAGTAAAAGAGTTACCGGTAAACAGTTTTGTAAAAAGTATGGTGAAGATGCATATAAATAGCTGTTACTGCTTTTCTACTTTTTTACTTTTATCTATCTTCGCACTAAATTAAAAGCTGAATTTTACATTATTGTTATTTTGGTAGCAGAATGCGGCGAATATCAGCTGATGCCTGGCAGTTTACGGCTAATGGCTTATAGTTTAAACCATTTTTATAAATTATTAGAATTTTTGGAGCAATGAAAGAAGCAATTGTTAAAACAGATTTTAATTTCCCGAATCAAAAGAATCTTTACGTAGGTAAGGTAAGAGACGTTTATAATATTAACGATGAGTATCTTGCTATGGTTGTTTCTGATCGTATTTCAGCTTTTGATGTTGTATTACCTGAAGGTATTCCTTTTAAGGGACAGGTATTGAATCAAATTGCTACCCGCTTTTTAGATGCAACATCCGATATCGTTCCAAACTGGAAAATCGCAACTCCTGATCCAATGGTAACAATTGGTCATTTGGCTGAACCGTTTATGGTTGAGATGGTAATTAGAGGATATTTAACCGGTCACGCATGGAGAGAGTACAAAGCTGGTAAACGTGTACTTTGTGGTGAGCCGATGCCTGAAGGAATGAAGGAAAATCAGAAATTCGAAAAACCGATCATTACGCCTACAACTAAGGCTATGGAAGGTCATGATGAAGATATTTCCAAAGAAGAAATTTTAAAACAAGGCATCGTATCTAAAGAAGATTACGAAATGCTTGAAAAATACACTCAGGCTTTATTTGCCAGAGGAACTGAGATTGCTGCCGAAAAAGGCTTGATTTTGGTTGATACAAAATATGAGTTCGGTAAAAAAGATGGTGTAATCTACCTGATTGATGAGATTCATACTCCCGATTCATCCCGTTACTTTTATTCGGAAGGATATGCTGAGCGTTTGGCTAAGAATGAGCAACAGAAACAATTGTCGAAAGAGTTTGTTCGCGAATGGTTAATGGAGAATGGTTTTCAAGGTAAAGACGGACAGAAGGTTCCTGAAATGACTGAAGAAAAAGTAAATCAGATTTCCGAGCGTTACATCGAGTTGTACGAGCAAATTATTGGAGAAAAATTTGTTAAAGCAGATGCCAAAGCTGTTAATGCCCGAATCGAAAAAAATATTTCAGATTGCCTGAAAACTTTGAAATAGGCTTGAGACATTTGAAAATACAGTACAAAACAAAACCGAAATCCATTACAGATTTCGGTTTTGTTTTTAGATCATTTGTTTGGTGATCTTTAGAATCATCCTCCAACTCGTTTAACCTGATAACCTTCTGCTTTTAAAAGATCCATAATTTTATCGCGGTGATCGCCTTGAATTAAGATTTCTCCATCTTTAGCAGAACCTCCGCCACCACATTTACTCTTTAATAGTTTGCCTAATTCTTTTAGGTCATCAGAAGTACCCACGAAACCTTCAATTAAAGTAACAACTTTACCTTTTCTCTGTTTTTTGTCCAGCAAAACTCTTAGTTTTTGTTTGTTCGGAGCTAAGGTTTCTTCTACCGATTCATCATCGTATTCGTAGTTGTAATCGGGGTTCGTTGAGTAAACGATATTTTTTTTGCTTTTTGCCATTTTATTTAATTGTATGTTAGTAATTAGTACACAGTAACCAGTCAAAAATGGGTGTTTCACCAGAAGATACCAGTTATTTATTACTATCAGTACAAAGATATTTAAATTTTAGCTTTGTAAGTAAACCGATCGTAGAAATAGATAATTGAACCCAGAAATGGAATGAAAACAACAAGCAGAACCCAGAATAGCTTGTTAATTCCTAATAAATCTCTCAGAAAAATATCTACTACAGCAACAACTGGGAGTAGTATTCCAATTAATTTAGTGAGTAGCCAGATGTCGAAAATGATTGATAGTATCATGTAATTTTATTTAATTTTTTGTTTGGTTCCAATTATAAAATATAGAATTGTACCGATAAATGGGAATAGCAGAACTACTAAGACCCAAATTAATTTATTGGAATTGGTGAATTCATTTTTTACTATGTCGATTAAAGCTATTAAGGGCAATAAAATAACAAATACTAAAATAATAAGCATGAAAATTGAAATGCCAAAATTAGGAGTAACTAGTTCCATATGTTAATTATAATCAAGTGAATAATATTGTATGAAGATATTAATATTATGAATTTGAAGCACAATTTACACATTTCTTGCTTTCAGGCATAATCATGATTCTTCCGATGGGAATAGTTATTCCACATTTTATGCATTTCCCAAAATCATCCGAATCAATATTCTTGAGAGATTCTTTTAATGCAGATAGTTGAATTTCCTTTTTACGCAAAGCAGCCTCATTCACACTCTTGTTGTTTATTGCATCCATTCTACTAACTCTGCCAATGGCACAATCCGGCGAAACAGGTTGGGTTAAATCCTTTAGCATTACGATATCCTTTTCCAGCTGTTCTATTTTTTCTTTTATCTGATTTTCAATATTGATTTTTTTGTTCTGGATCATATTTGGTTAATTAATTTCGGCACTATCAAAGATAACAGAAAATCTTAGGTTTACTTATTTGCAGTTACTATAGGAGGAAACGCCGACAGGTCTTCGACACTGTCGGGTTTTTCGGCTAAATATTTAGTCATTAAATAAGCTCCCCTTCGCCTTTAGGAGAAGGGGTTGGGGGATGAGGTGATCTCTCACCAGTAATTAAAAACAAGAAATAAATTATTGTGTCTTTTTGTGCCATCCTTCGTGTTTTTTTTAATGTCGCCTCACCCTAACCCTCTCCTCGAGGAGAGGGAATTCCAAGCTTGACTATGGCTGGACTCCCCTTCACCTTTAGGAGAAGGGGCTGGGGGATGAGGTTAAAAAAAGAATGGTTAATTAGAATTTGTTGAATTTAAACAACCTGTTGGCGTGCTTGCACCCGACAGCGTTTACTTATTCTCTGTTACTACAATAAGTAAACGCCGACAGGTCTTCCACGCTGTCCGGTTTCTCGGATAAATACTAGTCATACCCTGACATTTACAGCTCGCCTATAGTCAGAGCATGACGGAATGTTAATTTGAGGATCTCACTTTTTTGTGAGGCTCTCAATAATGCAGGTGGAAAGGTGTTTAAACCCAAAATAAACAAGTTGTATTCTTATATGATTTTTGCTTTTCGTCTTCAATTTATCGTTAAATTTGATAGATCAAAAAAAGGGAATATATCAAAATGGTAATTGTATGAATAAAAAGGATCTTCTGATTGAGAGAACTAGTATTTCTGACATTAAAGAAATTAAAGGTGAAGATGGCGTTAGTAGACACGAATTGAACACACCTACAAAAATTATAGTCTGGATAAAATATCAGTTTGAACAGCAAGAGATTGATTACAATAAAGAATATAGGCCTTTTTCTAAACGTATTGATCTTTCAAACTGTATTATTAATACTTCATCAATTGGAGGTAAGCCCTCTCTTAAAAATTTATCTGATATATTAAAGGCAAATGATAAAGGTGAAAAATTGGATTGTTTTATTAATAATGGCTTTGGGAACAAATACAATCATGAGGTTAAAGTAAAAATAGATTGTCGAAATAGTCTGATACATTCTGGATTTTTTCAGAATACAAAATTTCATGAATCTGTCAATTTTGAAGACTCTACATTTGATGGATATGCCTCATTTAGTAACTGTTTATTTACAAAATATGCAAACTTCCAAAACGTTAAATTTATTCGCAACTCAAATTTTGATAGGTGTATATTTAATGAAGATGTATATTTTAATAAAGTAATATTCGATACACATGAAGTCTCTTTTGATAATTCCATCTTTAAAGGTAATTTTCATGGACAGAGCATAGAATTTAAAACTGATCCTAGAAGAGATACTCCATTTATAGATTTTAGATATTCTGAATTTCACAAAGATGTTGATTTATCTTACAGTAAATTTAATAGAGCTTGTTATTTTGGTGATGCGAAGTTTCATGGTAATATTCTCTTCCGTAAAACGCACTTTGAAGTATCAATCTGTTTTTATGATACTGTGATAGGTGGTAATATCCTATTCACTGCTCATTCTAAAGAGGGTGATTCTTTGGACGGGACTCCAAATATTATTAAAACAATCACTTTCAGAGGAGCTAAAATATCTGGCAGAATAGACTTTGAAAACTGTGAAATTGATATACTGGAAGCTTGTTTTGCCCATATTCAAAAAGGTGCTTTATTTAGAATTTACGAATCAAAAATTAAACGATTGGATTTCACATCGGTATATAATGACGGTGCCATAATGCTTGAAGATAATCAAGATGATATTGAAGAAATAACATTTAAAAGTGCTCTAAACACGGGATTAATAGAGGTTGAAAATACCAATGCAAAAACGATTTTAGATAGAAAAACTGCACGATTATTAAAAGATTCAGCATTTAAAAGCGGCAATAATATAGATGGATTGAATTATAAGGCTAAAGAAATGGCTTTGTACCGTAACGAATTAACAGATGGTAATTATTTTAGAGAAATTTTACGATTAATATTTCTTACAATCGTGGCTGTATTGATAATATATATCACTCGTCATTTTTATAGTGTTATAATCTCGTATTTAATATTATCAGCACTTACATGCACATCTCTTTCTAAATGGTTTGTCAATCGTTCTATTTTCAAATCATACCCAATAGGAGAATTATTACTATTAAACCTAAACACCATATCAAACAAAAACGGATTAAGTTGGTTTAGAGGATTGACCTTTACTCTTGTTGCTTGGATATTGTTTTATGGATTATTCATTATGAGTCGTGATGGTATTGGCGATGTCTTTTTCCTAAGCATCGAAACAAATAGAGAAGGATTTATTAATTACCTGTGGTTACCGAGTGGTCTTAAAGATCTTTTTAACGATAGTAAAACAACAAGTTGGCTTAGTAGTTCAATTTTCATTCTCGGAAAAATAGCTATTGCCTATGGTATCTATCAAACCATTACTGCTTTTAGAAAATATAAGAATTAATAGTAAACTACCCCTAAATCCCCTGAAGGGGACTTTCAGAAACGCTGCCAATAAGCCCCTTTAGGGGTTTGGGGTATTTTCTTCATGACAATTAAGAATATGTAAACGACCTCTTCTCCCAAAAAAGGAGGAAAAAGCAATAAAATTACGCACCGCACCCCACCAGTTCGCCACTTGACCATCTCCGTTCGGCATGGATAGTTTACCGTTCGCCACTTGACCCTTTCAGTTCGCAACTTGAGTTGCTCCGTTCGCATAGCGAGGTGCTCCGTTCGGTGTGGATACCCTTCCGTTCGGTAACGGAGCAACTCAAGTTGCGAACGGAGCAGGTGAAACAACGCACGGATGAGGCCAGGCAGTGAACTGAAGGGGAGGGCCGTAAACGGAATCAATCAAACAGCGAACTGAACAGCTAAAGAGACAATCGGCACAAAGAATTTGAGATCAGGGCACAAAAAAAAGAGAAGTGATGAGCTTCTCTTTTCTTGATTGTACTATCAGGTTTTATTCCTGAGCTTGTTCAGCCAGCTTTTTTCTGTAAGCACTGCTTTTATCTCTGCTGTATTTGCTCGAATAAGATTTTGCGTGATCGGGATCTTTACGAAATACAAAACGACCGTACTTACGAATTTCATCCACTACTTGCTTTGTTAATGTAAAAGCCTGATCGCGAATCACTTTAATTTCATCATCCACATACATATGACCGTTAACGGCTCCAAGCAGACCACTCATTCTGTCAGCGTCTTCGGCGGCCTTATCAATTAAGGTTATATCATAATAAATAGCCTCAAGCGGCGCTAGATTTGCTTTTCCTAATACCGAAAGGTTCGCCATATCCTGAATAGCATCAGCATGAGAGTCACCTTGTTTAATTACCGCCAATTTTTTTAATAAAGCCTCGTTGTTACGGTAAGCAAAATCCATATTCTCGATTAAATCGGTACGGAATTCAAGAAAAGCTGGCCATTCAGCCTTCCAGGCTTCCTTGTTTTCTTCGCGTATGGTGTTTAGCTCTGCCCAGTTACTTTCAGCAGTTCGCAAAGCACCCGTGTAAGGCAATAATTTTGCCAGCAGTTCGGCAGTCATGCCTACAGCAGTTAGTTGCGGCAAATCGGCACTTGCACGTGTATGCAGTTTTTCACATTCATGCAAATAAATCCCCACCGGCATATCGCATTGTTTAATCTGTTCTTTAGGAACAGCTTTTATCTCTGGTAAGAGATCTAATAAGTCTTTTTGATCTGACATAAGTCTGGATTTTAAAGTGTTTATAAATCTTACATCACAAATCTCTCTTCACGTTTATCTTTATTAATTTTCTACATCCTAATCAATGTAAAATGATCATTTATTAGCCATCAACTAATGAATAAGTGTTGAAGTTATGTAAAAAATATAATTATTTGTTAAATAAATAATATTTATTCATTTTCCGGTTTACTGCATCGGGCTTTGTCTCAGTATCCGAAAATATGTTCACCTAAGTGTCCCGGGTATTTTTTATTTTTTAAGGAAATACATTGAAAATGTCTATCTAACATGTGATTAGGTGAAAATTTACAATACGGGTAGATTCTCAAATTAACGAATCGAAAAGGAGATTTATTGGTAATGATATGAACATCGAACAAGTGAACATATTACCTATTTATATTGAATCTAAAGTGTTTTGCCAAGCTAATTTATATGTATTTGGCTAGGCTGGAATCCTAGTTCTTTATACTTTTGAATTATAAATATGTGCTGTAGTACCAGAATGGAATCGATTGCGAATCAGATTGTTTGAGTTGTGGTATTGCAGTTATTTAGCATTTTATTCAGTCATTTATTTAATGAAAAGTAATGAACAAGATAGTTGAAAAAGAGAATTTTTCAGAAAAAGTAGTGAAAATTGTGGTTGAGGCACCTTTAATTGCTAAGGCCCGCAAACCAGGTAATTTTGTAATTGTACGGGTAGGTGAAAAAGGGGAACGTATCCCTTTAACCATTGCTGGTGCTGATGTTTCCAGGGGAACCATTACCATTATCGTTCAAAAAATGGGTGTGTCGTCTACCAAGTTGTGTAATCTTGAAGTTGGTGATTATGTAACCGATTTGGTTGGCCCGTTGGGAAAACCAACTGAAATTCATAATGTTGGCACTGTGCTTTGCTGCGGTGGCGGTGTTGGTGTTGCACCACTGCTTCCAATTGTTGAAGGATATAAGAAAGCTGGTAATCGTGTTGTTACAGTTATTGCTGCAAGATCGAAAGATCTGTTGATTCTGGAGGAAGAAATGCGCAAACATTCTGATGAACTTATCGTTATGACAGATGATGGTTCATATGGAAGAAAAGGTTTGGTTACTGAAGGTATGGAAGAGGTTATTAAGCGTGAAAAAGTGGATGAGTGTATCACCATTGGTCCTGCTGTAATGATGAAATTCTGTTCCTTGCTGACCAAGAAATATGAAATTCCTACTATGGCGAGTTTGAATAGTATTATGGTTGACGGAACCGGTATGTGCGGAGCATGCAGAGTTACCGTTGATGGTAAAACTAAATTTACTTGCGTAGATGGACCTGAGTTTGATGCGCATAAAATTGATTTTGACGAAATGATGTCGAGATTAGGCGGTTACAAGGAAGAAGAAAATGACAAAATGGATCATTTTCAAAATTAATCAACTAAAGACAAAACAGGACAATGGAAAGGTCTGAAGAATATATAAAAAACGAGCGTAAACAAGAGTGGAGAGTCGAACTTCAAAAACTGACAAAAGCCAAAGATCGTATGGCGATTGAAAGGGTGGAGATGACAGAAATGGCTCCTGAAGAGCGAATTAAATCTCAGCGCGTTGAGGTGAATGTAGGTCTGACTAAAGAGCAGGCAATGTTAGAGGCAACACGTTGTATGGATTGCGTAAATCCAACTTGTATGGAAGGATGCCCGGTAAGCATCAATATTCCCAAATTTATTAAAAATATTGAGCGCGGGAATATTTTGGAAGCCGCCTCGGTTTTAAAAGAAACCAGTGCGTTACCAGCTGTTTGTGGTCGTGTTTGTCCGCAGGAAGTTCAATGTGAACAGAGATGCTTTTATGTTGAAAAATTGAATCTGCCTTCTGTAGCAATTGGTCATTTGGAGCGTTTTGCCGCTGATTTTGAAAGAGAATCCGGTGTAATTTCTGTTCCTGAATTGGCAGAATCAAATGGTGTTAAAGTAGCTGTTATCGGTTCCGGACCATCAGGTTTGTCTTTTGCCGGCGATATGGCTAAATTGGGTTACGATGTAACTGTTTTCGAAGCACTTCACGAAATTGGTGGTGTTTTAAAATATGGTATTCCTGAATTCCGTTTGCCAAATGCTGTTGTTGATGTAGAAATTGAAAATTTACGCCGGATGGGTGTGAAATTCATCACCAACTATATTGTAGGCCAAACCGCAAGTTTAGATGATTTAAGAGAAGAAGGATATAAAGCATTTTATGTAGGTAGCGGTGCTGGCTTGCCTCGTTTCATGAATATTCCTGGTGAAAATTCGAACGGAATTATGTCATCAAATGAGTATTTAACCCGTGTAAATTTGATGGGAGCTGATTCGGAAGAATCGGATACGCCAATATTGCGTGGTAAAAATGTTGTGGTTGTTGGCGGTGGTAATACTGCTATGGATTCGGTTCGTACTGCAAAACGATTAGGTGCTGAAAGAGCAATTATTGTTTACCGTCGTTCTGAAGAAGAAATGCCTGCCCGTGTTGAGGAAGTTCATCATGCCAAACAGGAGGGAATCGAATTTCTTACCTTAACGAACCCAATTGAATACATTGCTGACGAAAATAGTCGTGTGAAGCAAATCAAGGTTCAGAAAATGGAATTAGGCGAACCTGATGCATCGGGTAGAAGAAGACCAATTCCTATGGAAGGTTCTGAATATACGATTGATGCAACAGTAGTTGTGGTTGCCGTAGGAGTTTCTCCAAATCCATTGATTCCAAATTCGGTGGAAGGCTTGGAGGTTTCGAAATGGGGAACGATTGAAGTTGTTAAAGATAAAATGCAATCGTCAATTCCTGAAGTATTTGCAGGTGGAGATATTGTTCGCGGCGGTGCTACAGTTATTCTTGCAATGGGAGATGGCAGAAAAGCGGCTAAAAACATGAATATCTATTTGCAGGAAAAATATTTATCCAATAAAGTGGAACACTAAAAATTAGAAAAAATGAAAGAGTTTAATTCACTTGAAGATATTTTAGATTTTGCCATTAATGAAGAGCAAATGGCTGCTGATTTTTATACCGAACTTGCTGGTAAAATGAAACATCAGGAGATGAAGGATACTTTTGAGCAATATGCTTTGGAAGAACTTGGTCATCGAGCTAAATTGGAGGCAATTAAGAATGGAAAAAAATATCAGGTTTCGGAGGCTAAAATTGCCGATTTAAAAATTGCGGATTATTTACTGGATGTAGATGTTGATAAATCGAATATTACTTATCAGGAAGCTTTGATTCTTGCCATGAAAAAGGAGAAAATCGCTTTTAGATTGTATAATGATCTTGCTTCAGCAGCTACAGATGAACCGTCGAAAAAATTATTCCTTATGCTTGCTCAGGAAGAAGCAAAACACAAACTTCGTTTTGAAGTGGAATACGATAATAATATTCTAACAGAAAATTAGAATTAGAAAACTTAATAAGGAAGAGCTGCAGCATTGAGTTGTAGCTTTTTTTATTTGAAGAGAATACTTCGAAGCTATGCCTTGGGGACAATAGAGGAAAAGTTTGAAAACCAGATGGTTTTTCATAACACTTTTAAAAAGTATGGTTTTGAGTTAAGGATGATCATATAAAAAAGGCACAACAAAACTTTGCTTTAGTATCTTGTCGTTTTTCCTGTACAATACAGGCATTCAGTTATTACAAATGAAAATTGAATTGTGACAACGCCATGAAATACATTTATTGCTTCCTATTTGGGGATGACCCAACAACATTTAAGTACCATACGGGCGAATGGATGATTTTAAGATAGATGAAAAATTAATTGGCTGTTCTTCTCTATTTTTGAATTCCAAAAACAAATGAAATGAAAACTGAAATGCAAAAATGTTTGGATGGTGAAGTCTTTAACACATCCAACGAGGAAAATCAAAGTCTGATACACAAGGCGCGGAAATTAACCAAAAGCTATAATTCGACAGAAAGTACCGATGCCGAAAACCGAAAGAATATTTTGTGCGAATTGTTTGGGGAGCTAGGTGATAATGTAAATATTGATACGCCATTTTACTGCGATTACGGCAAGCATATTTTTGTTGGCAGCAACGTAATTATCAATATCAACTGCACATTTGTTGATTGTAATAAAATTGAAATTGGAAACAATGTGTTGATTGCCTCCAATGTGCAGATATATACGGCAACTCATTCAACAGATGTAAACGAGCGTCTGGTAACTGATTGGAATCCAGGTTCAGAACTTCCATTCTTTAGAACCTATGCACTGCCCGTAAAAATTGAGGACAATGTATGGATCGGCGGAGGTGTGATTATTTTGCCAGGAGTAACAATCGGAAAAAATTCGGTGATAGGAGCAGGAAGTGTTGTGATCAAATCGATTCCCGAAAATTGTGTGGCGGTTGGAAATCCATGTAAAGTAATCCGAAAAATAAATGAGCAAAACAGATCGCATGGAGAAGATTAAAGCTGTAATTTTTGACCTCGACGGAACCATCGGCGATACTTTGCCATTGTGTATTAAAGCTTTCAAAAAATCAATAGAACCGCTTATTGGCAGATCAATTTCTGATGAAGAAATAATTGCAACCTTCGGTCCTTCGGAGGAAGGAACGATAATGGCATTGGCTCCCAACAATTACGAGGAAGGCATTTCGCGTTACTTGCGTTATTATGAGCAACTGCACGAAATGTGTCCAACACCTTTTAATGGAATAACAAACCTGTTGGCCGATTTAAAAGATAGAAAAATAAGGCTTGCCATGGTTACCGGCAAAGGAAAACACAGTACAATTATTTCATTACAGAAATTTGGTATTGCTCATTTATTTGAAACAATTGAAACCGGTCATTCATTTGGGCCGCGAAAGCCGGAAGGAATCACTGCTGTTTTAAATTACTTTAAGGATGTAAACAAGAATGAAGTAATTTATGTTGGCGATGCTCCAAGTGATATTGTTGTTTGTAAAAATGCCGGCATTCCAATTGCAGCTGCAGCATGGGCACTTTCAGCCGAACCGGAGAAACTTGCAGAGCTGAATCCGGAAGAATTATTTTATAGTACCGGTGATTTTACCGATTGGATAAATTCCAGAATTTAAATTTGATCATCGGTGGTAAATTCCTGTTTTTTTGTGTGAGTTGCAGGTAGTAAAGCATAGGGGTAATTGCTGTTTTTCCTAAATTAAAGGCTGTTGAGTGCTTCAAACCAGAGCTTAATATTTGTTGTGAATCGTAAATTAATTTGTTTTAAGGATGTTTCTACTTCACTATGGCAGACTCCAATGATTTAGAAAATGTGAAAAGCTGATCGATCTAAAATTGAAAGCCAAATAAGAAGCCTCCATCATCATTTACAGGAATATAGTTGTTGTATTGATCGGTTAATATTGTAACGATCTAAGTTTTTGTGTAACTTATAGTATATCGTCGGCCCTCCGGTAATTATAAGAAGAAACAAACACAAAACGAGTTGAAACAATGCATCCAAAAGAAGACATATTTTACGAAGCAAGAAAGTTTAACACCATTGAATTGTGGAAAAATGTGACGGGGGAACAGTGGTATGATGCCGACTGGCAGATAAAAAATACAATACGCAGTGTTGAGCAGCTGAAAAGGGTAATCAAATTAAACTCTCTTCAGGAAAGTGAAATTAGAAGAACCTTAACGGTATTAAATAAAGAAGGAAAAGAAGCTTTGCGGATTACACCTTACTATGCTTCACTGATGCAGGCCGATCCGTTTAATCCGAAGATGCTGCCGGGCGAAAAATCGAAAAAACGGCTCGATCCTGTTTTTTGGCAGTCCGTGCCTACTCCTGCCAATTTATTATTCCCCGATACCGGACTCGAAGGAGCTATGGATGAGAAATCGCGCAGTTACGGTGCCGCTTATCAACGGTATCCAAACAGATTAGCCCTTTTTGTTGCTGCAAATACAAGTTGTGCTTCGTATTGTGTGCATTGCCAAAGAGCAAAATCCTTAAATAGTTGTGCTAATGTGAGTCATACCGAAATAAATAAGGGTTTGTTTTATATAGGATATAATAAAAACATAGACGAGGTACTTGTAACCGGTGGCGATGCACTGATGATAAGCAGAGGCAGATTGCAGTATGTATTGGAAGAATTAAGCAGGATACCGCATATTCGTGTGATAAGAATAGCTACCAGAGTTCCTGTTGTGATGCCCATGGGAATAACCGATGAATTGTTGGAATTAATTAAGTTTTCAGCAAACAAATTTAATGATGGCCCCGATAAGTATGTATATTTCATGACTCATATCAATCATTATCATGAAATAACAAAGGATTTGGCAATTGCAGCAAAGAAAATCCGTAATCATGGATTTACAATCCGAAATCAAACCGTTTTATTGAACCATGTAAACGACTATTATAAAACACTGGCTCTAACTTTTACTCGAATGTTTTGGATTGGCATTCATCCCTATTATTTGTTGCAATGCCACAAAGAAAAAGGAATTGTTCATTTCATTACCCCAATTCAAATTGGTAAAATATACATGAAACATCTGCAAGGATGGATATCTGGTATTACTATGCCAAAATATGCAGGTAATATTGAAGGCGGGGGCGGAAAGGTGATATTAATGCCTTCCGGTCATGATACTTTTCATAAAGAGTTCGATATTGACGATAAAATCTCGGAAAGTTACGCCATGGTGCATACATGGGATGGGAAAGAACTCTCAAAATACGAAGCTCTTGGCAGAACAACATATGAGGAGTTTGAGAATGGGGTTCGAATTATGGACAATTTTATTGGAAAAAAGGGCGTGTTTGTTCCCAAACTAATAGTTGTAGATAACAATGGGAGGCATATTGAAACAACAAACAGAACGAAATTACCTAAATTTGAAAAAATAAAAAAATCGAAACTGTTGGAATATGATGTAAGAGACAAGAGTATGCCCCTAACTAATCCGGTAGTTATATCCGATGAAATTGATAAACAGTTTAAAAAATCGAACTATTGCAAAAAGCGTTTTGACTGAGAATATGAAAAAAACTGTAACTAATAAATAATTTGTAAATTATAAAATATGGATAAAGTATATAAAATGTGTCAGAGTTGTGGAATGCCCATGAAAAAAGACCCACAGGCTGGCGGCACCAATGCCGATGGAAGTAAAAATTTGAAATACTGCAGCTACTGTTACGCGAACGGAGAGTTTCTTTATACCGGAACGCTTCACGACTTTCAGAATTTCTGCAAACAAAAGATGATGGAAGGCGGACATTCGAAGCTTATTTCCTGGTTGTTTACCCGAGGTATGGGACGTTTGGAAAGATGGAAGAAGTAGTGAGATTTGTTAGAATATTGTTTTTTAGTAAAGTCTGGACGCAACTAAACTGCATATAATTCATCTTATTTTGAATAAAGAATACTTCTTAGCACGGTATTTGTTTACTAAAACCTTGTAAAAAATAACATTCATACAAAAAATTATAAGCGCATGAAACGTCCACGTATAAAGCTTTCTGCACACAGGGAGATGATTATGTGGTAAGTTCCATCTGACAAAAACTTAAAATTATAAACAGATGAAAAGAAATGTAATACTACTATTGGCTGTTTTCCTTAGCTGGAGTGCAATGGCACAAGCTCAGAAAAACTTTATCGATCAAAACTACATTGAAGTAAAAGGATTGGCAGAATTAGAGGTCGTTCCCGATGAAATTTATTTAAACATTCATTTGGATGAGGAGGACACCAAGAACAAGGAAAGCATTGAAGTATTGGAAAAGCAAATGTTTGTGGCTTTAAAAAAGGCCGGTATCAATTTGGAGGAGCAGCTTTCGGTATCTGATTTTGCCAGTAATTTGCAGAATCACTTTTTTCAACGTGCCGATATGAAGAAATCGAAAGATTTTGAGCTGTTGGTACACGATTCTAAAACACTAGGAAAGGTGTTTGTTGAGTTGGATAAAATCAAGATATCAAATATCAGTATTTTGAGAGTGGATCATTCCGAAATTGAGAAGTATCGCAAGCAGGTTAAAATAAATGCTGTTATAGCAGGTAAAGAAAAAGCTGTAGCTCTGGCCGAGGCAATCGGACAAAAAGTGGGGAAAGCCATTTACATCAATGAAGTTTCTTCGCCCTATGGCCGACAAATGGTAAATACAATGATGCGGGTGAAAAGTGAAAACTTTGAATCGGCTAAGGGTGTTCCTGATCTTGATTTTCAGAAAATTAAATTGGAATATTCAGTGATGATCAGCTTTGCTTTGGAATAGAATTAACCGGAAAGAAACAGTAAGATCCCTATGAATACAGGGATCTTTTTTTATGTTTCAGAAAAGGCATTTGTCGTGTAGGAAAAATGTGGCAATCACAAATACACACAAGGGAAAAGAAACAGACGCTTTGTGATACTTTGTGCAGTGTTTCGAGTTCTTTGTGGTTAATATTTTCATTTCAGTTATCGATTGGATTGTGATATTTATAGTGGCAATTCATCAATTTTTCCCGCAACACTTTATCTATAAATGTTTTTTTTGTTCTTTTGTGGAGAAATACAAAATCGAAAATAAATGATTAAGATCCTGTCTTATATTCTCAGCTTTATATTTTACATTCTTTTCTTGTTGTTGTTGGTAATTTTTCATCCAATACAGGTAATTTGTCACAAGTTGTTTGGCTATCAGGCTCACAAGAGTTCGGTTGATGTTTTAAACTTTTTTTTAATGCGCGTGGTTGTGTTTTTAGGCGTTCGTATTACATCATTGCCAAAAGTTAATTTACCAACCGACCGGCCGTTAATCATTGTTTCCAATCATCAGGGAGTATACGACATACCGCCAATTGTCTGGATTTTCAGAAAACACCATCCAAAGTTCATTTCAAAAAAGGAATTGGCTAAAAACATTCCGAGTGTGTCTTATAATCTTCGCCATTCGGGAGCCGCCTTAATCGATAGAAAGAACAGAGCTCAGGCAATACCTGAAATTTATAAGTTGGGTCAGTTAATCGCAGAAAACAATTATGCAGCCAGTATTTTTCCCGAGGGAACCAGAAGTAAAACAGGAGTGATGAAACCTTTTAAAGCTGGTGGAATAGAAGCTTTACTTCAGGCCGCACCAAATGCGTTAGTTGTTCCTTTTGTGGTTGATGGAAATTATAAAATTGAAGAAAAAGGAATGTTCCCCTTGTGTTTGGGAGCTAAGGTTAGATATAAGGTTTTAGACCCTATTGAGCCTGCAGCTTACACTGCAATTGAACTAACCAAAATGGTTGAAGCTTTGATTAAGAAAGAATTGAATCAATAAATACTAAGGAAAAGCTCAATGATGAACCAAAACAACAAAACAGCATTGGTAGTGGAAGGTGGTGCAATGCGCGGTATTTTTGCTGCGGGTGTTTTGGATCAGTTTATAGAGATGGAATTCTATCCTTTTCACTCTGTATTGGGTGTTTCCGCCGGAGCAGTTAATGCGGCCACATATCTTTCCAGGCAGAGAAAGAGAAATTTTAAGATGTTTACAGATTATTCTTTACGACCTGAATACATCAGTTGGAAGAAGTTTTTGGCAGGTGGACATTTAATGGATCTAGATTGGTCATGGGATATCACTACCCGCGAACTGCCTATTGATCTGGATGTGATGTTTGCCAACAATCCTGATTTTGAAATTGGAGTTACCATGAACTCAGATGGTCGTTCGGTTTTTATCAAACCTGATGCAGAAAGCCTTAGTCATGTGATGAAGGCCAGCTGTACAGTTCCTCTTTTTTATCGCAATTTTTTGAAAATAGACGGCCAAATAGTTTCAGATGGAGGCGTTTCTGCACCCATTCCAATTCAAAGAGCAGTGGAAAAGGGAGCTGTTAAAATTATGGTGATTCGTTCCCGTCCAAATTCTTTTCGGATGAAAAAAGGAATGGAATCGAAATTGGGACGTTTGCTCTTTCGAAAACATCCGGGTTTGGTGAAAGCATTGTTGAATCGTCCGGACAATTACAATTCATCAATCGATTTTATTCAAAATCCACCGCAAAACCTTCAGATTTTAGATATTTGTCCCCCCGAAAGTTTCAAAACAAAGCGATTCACTCAAGATTATGCCACACTGGTAACAGATTACGAACTGGGACGGGAAATGGGGCGAATTGCAATTGAAAAATGGAATCTTCTGTAATTTGATCCTCTGATCGGAAAAATAATTTTCTTTTTAAACCTTTTGCCTTTTTTATTGTCTATAGAGAGGAATGATAGTCCGGCTAATAGGCTTTTTGATCGCCCAAATGTTAACGAAAATCTAAAAATAAAATTTCGTGGATGTTTTTGGCTTTTGAATGGTAAGTTTGTCTGGACAATTTATAAAACTCATAATTCAATTTAAATGAATCGATTAATTCTTCTGATCTGCTTAAGCTTTATAGTAATATCAGCTAAGGCAGAGGAACCGGTTTTAAAACCGGAAATGAAAGGCGGAGTAATAAAAGGTATTGTGATGGACAATGCTATGGATATTCCTGTTGAATACGCAACGGTTTCTGTTTACAATATGGCCGACTCAAGCCTTATTGACGGAACCATTACAGATGAAAAAGGGGCTTTCGAGCTTGCAAAGATGAAGCCTGGAAAATACTTCGTTGAAATTACTTTTATTGGTTATAACAAAGCCATCGTTCGAAATATTCCTATCGATAGAAACAGAAATCTGGCTGATTTAAAGATTGTGAACTTACGACAGGCAAGCGAAGCATTAAACGAAGTTGTTGTAACTTCTGAACGCGCTCCCGTGCAGTATCAAATCGATAAAAAGGTAATTCCTGTTAGCCGGCAAATTACTGCTGCCAGCGGAACGGCTGTTGATGTTTTGGAGAATGTTCCATCTGTTAGTGTGGATATTGAAGGGAATGTAAGCCTTCGGGGTAATTCAAATTTTACTGTTTTGGTGGATGGAAAACCTTCTATTTTGGATGCATCGGATATTTTGCAGCAAATGCCCGCAAGTGTAATCGAGAATATCGAAATTATTACCAACCCTTCAGCGAAATACGATCCGGAAGGAACGGCTGGAATTATCAATATTATCACAAAAAAGAATACAGAGAAGGGATTGAATGGAGTGGCTAACTTATCAATGGGTAGTCAGGAAAACAGAAGCGGTGATATTTTAATTAATTACCGCAAGAAGAAATGGAATTGGAATTTAGGATTGGATTACAGCAACCGTCAGTTCGAAGGGACAACTAAAACCGAAAACAGAACCATTTATGAGGGTGTTACAAGTTCTGTGTTATCGGATGGTGAAGCTAAAATGAAGCGTTTGGGTTATGGCATTCGTACTGGTTTCGATTTTGATATAGATTCTAAAAATCAAATTTCGTTTGGCTTCCGGTACGGAAACAGAGACATGGAACGGGGGTCTGTTTTGGATTATCAGGAGTTTGACAGTAATGATCCGGAAAGAATTTTATACGATAGTGAAGATCTTTGGGAGAAAGAAATGACTTTCGTGAATTCAAACTTTTCGTACACCAGAAAATTTAGTGGTAAAGGTCATCAGTTGGCTTCTCAGGTGACTTATTCGCATCGCGGAAGTGGTGATGAGCAGTCAACCAACGAATTGTTTGATGCTAATGGCAATCAAACATCCGGGAAAATTGCAACTGAGGATGGGCCTGGAACCAGATGGGAGATTCGTTCCGATTATACTTTGCCACTGGGAAAGGATGCAAAGTTTGAACTCGGATACCAAGGTCAGATTCGCTCCAGTGAGGCAGATACGAAGCAAGAGGATTATAATGTTGTAAGCAAACAATATGAGCCTCAGCCATTATACAGTCATGATGTAACTTACGATCAGCAGGTGCATGGTTTGTATACAACTTATGCTTCAAAAATTGGAAAGTTTGGTTACCAACTGGGCTTCAGATCTGAATATACAAATCGGGAAATCGATTTTAAAGATGAATCTGAGATTTTCACTATTAAACGGTGGGATTTCTTTCCAACCATTCATACACAAATGGATTTGGGATCAGACAATCAGCTAATGGCAAGTTATACCAGACGAATTCAACGTCCGAGAGGTTATTGGTTGGAGCCTTTTGTTACCTGGACAGATGCCTACAATGTGCGACAAGGAAATCCTGATTTAAACCCGGAATATATTGACTCTTACGAGTTGGCTTATTCGAAACGTTTTGGAGATCAGTCGGTGACTTTTGAAACTTATTATAAAGTCACTCACAATAAAATAGAAAGTGTTAGATATCCTTGGGAAGAGCAGGGGAACGTAATGAAGAGTACTTCTGTTAATGTAGGTAATGATTATTCTTTAGGTATGGAAGCAACCATAAATTTATCTTTTGGCAAATGGTTTAAGAACGATTTAATAGGGAATTTCTATCACTACAAAGAAGAAGGTGATTTTACGCTAACCAATTCATCCGATGAGGATATTTATAAGGATTTCTCAACGAAAAGTTACAATTGGAGTCTTAGGAATAATTCAACCATTATTTTTGATCCGAAAACACGGGTTCAGTTTACTGCGAACTATCAATCAGAAACGAACTGGGCTCAAGGGAAACGCAAGGGGTTCTTTACAACATCAGCAGCTTTAAAACGCGATTTCATGAAACGCAGGCTGTCTGCTACTTTTCAGGTTCGCGATATTTTTGGAACAGCAAAACATGAAACCTTATACGAAGGGGATAATTTTTACAACTTTAGCCGGTTTAGTCATAAATCACCAACATTTAATTTGAAATTAAGTTTTAAAATTAACAATTATAAAATGAAGCGTGAACGAGGATCAGAAGGCGGGGTTGATGTGGAAGAATTTGAAATGTAAAAGCGATTAACGAAATATTGAAGAAACTCACGGAATTAATTTCGTGAGTTTTTTTATGGGAAACATTTGATTGTTAATTAACTGACTGTTATTTGATAAGAGCTGAAATTACAATGAAGGATCCTGTAATGATGTTGATCCCAATCACTATTTTCCGGAATTTTTCAGGCTCAATTTTCCCGGAAAACTTAGCTCCAAAATGCGATCCGAAAAATAAAATGGGCAGGCAGAAAAGAGCAAGATTTACAGATTCCATTTCAATCATGCCTTTCATTAAAAAGGCTGCTGTTGTGAAAAAGGCTGAGAAAGTACTGAACCAGGCAAATACACCCCGGAACCTTTCTTTTGAATAGCCTTTACGATTCATTGCAATAACCAATGGAGGACCACCTACAGATATGGCGCTGCCCAAAAGACCGCTTATGAAACCAGCAAAAACAATTGGCAAATTTAAAAAGCGTTTGGCCAATTTCACCTTGCCTAACATTTGTATCGAAAATAGGATAATTAGAATTCCGGTTATGAGTCGTAAAGTATCGCTGCTAACATATTCAAGAGCATAAATACCTAAAGGAATTCCTCCTAAACTAGCAATAAACATGGGAATAAAATAGTATGCCCTTATTTTTTCCTGAAGTTTAAACAGGATCACCAGACTGGTAATTAAATTGAATAAACTCATGGCAGGAACCAATACCTGCATGGGGAAAATGAAAGAAAGAAATGGGATTGCCAGTAATGCAAATCCAAAACCAGTCATCCCTTTTATAAATGCTGCTGAAAGGATAACGATAGTGCAAAGAATGATCTGAATTATGGTAATGTCATGCATTAGAAAACCAATTAATAATTTGTAGTTGAATGATACAAAGTTAGTGGATTCAACAATATGTTGAGCGTTAAATATGCTTAAAATTCCTTTCTGAGAAATGTTATAAAGCTTCCTTGAGGAAAGGGAATAAAGAATGAATTTGTATGGCTACATTAGTCATAAACAGCTTTACCGAAATGGCCAGTAAAATAATTCCAAAAACTTTACGCAAAATATGAATTCCACCTTCGCCAATAATGCGCTCAACAAGATTGGTTGATCGCAGTACGATGTAAACAAATATCATATTTAATACAATGGCAGCAATTAGGTTTTCCATTGCATATTCGGCACGCAATGCAAGAACAGTTGTAAATGAACCTGCTCCGGCAACCAAAGGAAAGGCAATAGGAACAATTGAAACACCACTGGGACCATCATACTTAATAATCTCGATTCCCAAAGCCATTTCTACACCCATAATAAATAGAATAAATGAACCTGCAATTGCAAAGCTTGAAATATCAACACCAAAAAGGCCAAGAAGTTTTTCTCCTAAAAAAGAAAAGGCTATTAGAACACCAAGTGCAACAAGAGTTGCTTTTAGGGCTTCAATTTTACCTCCTTTTTTCTGTAAATCTACAATGATTGGAATGGATCCAATAATATCTATTACTGCGAAAAGAACCATTGAAGAGGTGATGATTTGAATAAAATTGAAATTCATGACAATAAAATTTTGGACTTGTAAGTGTAGCTATTGATTCTCGGATAAACTTACAAATTTTTTAATCGAATGAGTAAGTTCAGACTTTCTAACTTCTTACTTTAGCAAGCTGTTGTTGTGAAAAATAATTGTAAAATTGATGTGCATGTTTAAAATAAAACAGAAGAACAATAATGATGTTAAAATTTTAAACTTTCGCGAAGATATATCTTTTTTTGAATTTGCCTCTAAACTTAGCTGAAATATTTTAAGGAGGAAGTGGAGGTATTAGTAGTTTATGCAAAAAAAGACTTACCTCAGGTAAGTCTTTTTTACAATTATATGTTCTGTTATTTCTTCTTGATCTCCTCCGATGGTATGAAATTTAGGGAGATGCTGTTGACGCAATGCCGGGTATTTTTTTTTGTGAATCCCTCTCCAGTGAATACATGACCAAGGTGTCCATTGCAATTAGCACAAACAATTTCTGTACGTCTTCCATCTGCATCAGGAATGTGTTTCACAGCACCATCAATCTCATCATCGAAGCTAGGCCATCCACAATTTGATTCGAACTTACTGTCCGATCGATAAAGTTCAGCATTGCATTGCTTGCAGGTATAAACACCTTTTGCTTTATTGTGTAAATACTTTCCGGTTCCCGGATATTCGGTTCCTTTATCAATAATTACTCTTTTTTCATCTTCGCTAAGTGTGTTGTATTTATCTTTTGTCATTGCTTTTTGTGCTAATAGATTGTTACTAACAAAAAGGATAAGTCCAAGTAAAATGATATATCTTTTCATAATTCGCCTCCTTATTTTTAATGATTCTAAAGTTAATTGAAAAATGATTCAGTTCAAAATTTACTGTACTTATTCAGCGAATTTGCTTCTTTAATTGCCTGAACAATAAGTTCCGGATTCGACCATGGAATAAAATGATTCAAATCTTCAAGCAATTTATGATCTGCATTTTTATGAAATTTAAGGTAGTAGGCTTGTGTTTGGTAAGGCACTAAAACATCCTTTTTGCCTTGTATATAGCTTGTAGGGATATTAATTTCGTGTAATCTTCCTTCGTTTAGGCTTAAATCATTTTCCAAAGCCATCATTTCCAGATTGCTGTTTTTCAATTCGAGAGGTAACATTTTATTTGTTAAACCACCTGATATCATAATATTGTACCATTTCGCTTTCTGGAATTCCGGAGATAAGCATGGTGCAACGTATATGGCGTGACTTATTTTGGTTCGAAAATCAAGAATTGTTTGTTCCAATACGGCTCCACCATAAGAATGTCCTACTATTATAAATTTTTCATTTGATTTTCCATAATGGTTAAGAACAGCGGCAGCAACTTTTGCCTGATTGCTAAGGTGTTTTTGTGCAGGAACAGTGGTTTTCCCATAACCAGGTCGATCATAGGAAATTATACAATATTCTTTTTGAAGTGTTTTATCTGCAAAAATATACTTGAAATCGAACCAATATCCGGGAGAACCGTGAATTAATAAAACTTTAGGTTTTGATAAATCACCAATATAGATAGTATGAATTTCATTTCCTTTATAAGGAATCATTTCACTATGAGGAAAAATATTTTGAGCATGAAATTCATTTATTATTTTCTGATCATCGAATTCAGCTTTGAATTTTTGAAAGATTACAAACCCGATAGTAACCAGTAATAAAATTGCAAATCCGGAAACATACAACAGCTTTTTAATCCTTCTCCTCATCTTCCTTATTCTTTAAATTCTACAGAAATGTAATAAAATACTTTTTAGTCTGAATTGCAAGAGTAGAAATGTTATAAATTCTTAATTTATAAGGTGATATTTTAATAAGAGGTGGGCGAAATTTAGTATGGATTCAATATTAACTTCATGAAATATCATGAACAAGAAAATAAGAATAAAAAGGATTAGTTCCTTTAAGTCAGGTGCTTTCTTATTAATTGAATGAGAATATCCTTTTTTACAGGTTTTGCAATGTAATCGTCACAGCCGTTTTCCAATGATTTTTTTTTATCGCCAAGCAGAGCGAATGCGGTTTGCGCTATAATCGGAAGGTTGGGTCTGATTTTTTTAATCTTTTTAGTCGCCTCATATCCATCCATTAATGGCATTTTAATATCCATAAGCACTAAATCAATCTTATCGTTTTTTATGCAAATATCAACAGCCTCAAGGCCATTATTAGCAACCAACACGTTACAGTTGATCTGATTTAGTAATTCTTCAAAATATATTCTGTTGAACTCTTCATCTTCAACAACCAGGATGAGTTTATTTTGTTCCTTATTCATATAGATAATTATTTATTATATCAAATGTAAAGTATCTTTTCGAACTATCTAAATCAATTTTAATTTTAGGAAAAAAGAAAAGAATAAATTTTGTGTTTATAATTTAGTTCTATTTCTAAAATTGTTGATAATTAATCTGTTGTGCCTTATAAGTATTGGTTTTAAATTAAAATTCTTTTAGTCGTTTATTTTTGTTGCCAAAAATTGAATAGCATCAATTTACCTAATTAAAATCCAATTATGAATTATTTCATCATTAATAATTTTTCCAAATACTGTTTTAGAGGTGGAGTCGGAACCATTAAATACGCGAGGATGCTTTATACATGTAAAATTACGCCGGAGAACTCCTGAAACAGATTAAATCCAGCATAGGTTCAGGAACTAATACTTCCTTCTTTTTACCAATTCGATGGAATTTTTTGTCTGAATATGGAAATCGTTAAAATCTTCAAAGTGATTAAAATAGCAAAAATTAAATGTTTTTTTGTTTCTTTTAATTCCTATCCTTCTGCGGTTACAATCATTTAGGATGAATTGTGACAAAATATTGTAGGATGTCCTTAGAAAAGCAGACCAATTGTTACAAAGAATGAATTTTATTTTGCCGGGTTATAAAATATACTGCAATAGGCTGCTTTTGTAAGATTCATAAAATCAATATTTTGGATGGTAGAGAATGGATGCGTCATCTATTTATAATAAATAGAAATTAGGAATTTGGAAAGTTTTCTATATCTTCGGTTTAGGAAACATAAATCTTTAAAACATTACTTATCATGACAGACGGAAGCGAATTAACCTGCGTATTTATAGGATCGATTATTGACGTGCAGTATTATAAGGAAAGATTGGAGGAAGCTGGAATTGCTTCTTTATTGAAAGATGATTTTAGTTCAGGTACTATTGTTGGAATAGGCGGTGTGCCCGATTCTGTTGAATTATTGGTTGCAGATGCGGATGCTGAAAAGGCAAGGATGTGTATTGAAGCATTGCAAAAAGAATAATTATTACATGCAAAACATGCAAACATGATGAAAAAAATATCATTATTAGCTGTTGCCGTGTTGTTATCTGGGTGGTTAACTGCTCAGGAGAAGGCAGCTATGGTAACAGATCGTCCCGACCAGACTGAATCCGCTTCTATTGTATCTTTGAAGGGATTTCAAATAGAATCCGGGTTTTCGTTTGAAAGATATAATTCAGAAATCAACAACACAACGTACAATTCAACATTGGTTCGATATGGTCTTTTAGAGAAAATAGAGCTTCGTTTAGGACTTGCTTATTTGGGAAAGAGTGTTTCATCAGATGGTGGTAGTTTTGATGAAAGTGGTTTTGCTCCAATAGTTGTTGGTGCAAAATTTCAATTGCAGGAGGAAAGCGAAGGGTTGCCAAAACTAGCCATTATGACCACTTTTACGCTTCCAAAAACAGGAGCAAGCATTTATGAAAATAAATACTTAGGTGCTGATTTTCGTGTTAACGGAGAATATTCACTGAATGAAGCAATGTCGTTGGGTGGTAATTTAGGGGTAGCTTGGAGTGGTGCTGAGGGAGGCAATACTGTCGTAGGAATTTATACTGCTGTAATCGGGATGAGTTTATCGGAAAAATTAGGAGCTTTCGCAGAATTATATGGTTTTCTTCCTAAAGAAGGAAAAAATGACCATCGTTGGGATGCCGGAATGACTTATTCTGTAAATGAGGATTTACAACTCGATTTTGCAACTGGGATTGGATTAAGTAAGGTTTCTCCGGATTTTTTTATTAGTTTAGGATTATCAATTAGAATGCCTTAATAAAGGCATTGCATACATCAATTCAGAAAAAAGCTTGTTCAGGATCTCTGAGCAAGCTTTTTTTCTATTCAAGAGGGCTTGAAATTTATCGCTTGAATAAATTTGTTTCTGTTGTATTTTAGAAATGATAATTTTTGGGATATCTTTTATTTTTAGAACGTATTTAATAAATGGAAAATATGAAAAATTATAACAGTAGTATGCTCATTGTGATTGCTTTACTTTTTACTTTCAGCTCTTGTCATTTATCTGCAGAATACGAAGAAAACCAAAAATTACTAATGGAAACCGATGTGGCTTTTTCTGATTATTGTTTGGAGAATGGTATGAACAAAGCCTTTTTTAAATATGCGTCGGAGGAGGCAGTTATGCTTAAGGATAATAATTATCCGCTTGTAGGAAAAGAAAATATTAAGAAACAATTTTCAGGAGATGATACTCAAATTACATTTACCTGGAGCCCATTGGATGCTGATGTTTCAAAATCGGGAGAATTGGGTTACACCTACGGAACTTATTCTTATCAAACTGTTGATTCCCTGTATCAGGGAACCTATGTCTCAGTTTGGAAAAAAGATGAAAATGGTGATTGGAAATACGTACTTGATTCTGGAAATCAGGGCTTGGGAAAATAGGATCAGGGTTTTGCCGATTTAATTTTATTTCTTGTATTTCTGATTATAGATGTTGTGTAAAGAGCTAATGCAATCCAGATTAAACCAAAGGCAATAAGTTGTTCGTGTCTAAATGGTTCGTTATAGATTAATACGCCAATTAACAACATTAGGGTAGGCGCGATGTATTGCATAAATCCTAAAGCTGATAGCGGAATTCGTTGTGCTCCTTTTGCAAACCAATATAAAGGCAGAGTGGTAACAATTCCTGTTAGCATTAAATAGCCTGAGGTTGATATACTGCTGGTAAATAAAGCTCCGTTTCCAATCCACATTTTATATAGGATATATCCCAATGCAAATGGTGCCAGAATTAGCGTTTCAACAGCCAGAGCAGATATCGCTTCAATTCCAGCAGTCTTTTTTGTAAGACCATATAAACCAAAAGAACAGGCTAAAACAATTGAGATCCAAGGGAATTTTCCATAATCAATTGTTAGGTAAATAACTGCAGTCGATGCTATTAATACCGCAATGTATTTTAGCTTATCCAATTTTTCGTTAAGAATAATCATTCCAAGTATTACGTTTACAATAGGATTGATGTAATAGCCCAGACTAGCCTCAACAATTTGTTTTGCATTTACGGCATAAATGAATAATCCCCAATTTAAGCCGATAAGCAGAGATGATATGATTAAACTCTTACGCGTTTTCTTTTGTCGTAATAAATTCCATACATTTTTTTTCCGGGTCAGTAGTAAAAGGATTATTAGAAATACAAACGACCAAAAAATACGATGAGCTAAAATTTCTATCGCAGAAACATTGGAAAGTAATTTCCAGAATATAGGCAGTATTCCCCAGGTTAAAAAGGCTTGAAGGGCATATACATATCCTATTGTGGCATTCTTTGAATCTTCCATAGAAATTTGAGTGAGCATCGGTTTTTGTTGGGCAAATGTAATTAAAATCGAAATTGTTTGCTTGCCAGATATCGAATTTAAAAGACGTAAAGAATGATGTAAGGAGAATTTATCTTTTGGAATAATAAATAATCTGAATGAATTATTAGAGCAGGTAAAAGAGTATTTAAGAATGGTATTTTATAGAGATTCAACCATTTTTCCTGATGCTTTTCAGGCGTTCCATATTCAGAATTTGTATGTTTTTCCCATTTAATGATATTACACCATCACTATTTAAATTGGCAAGTATCCGGGAAACGCTTTCTCTTGAATTACCGGTTAAGTCACCAAATTCCTGTCGGGAGAGAGGTAGTGAAAAATTTGGCTCGTCAAAAATATCTTCAGCAAAAAAGCAAAGAGCTTCGGCAATTCTTCCCTGGCTTTGCTTTTGCACTTGATTTACACAATGATCAAAATGCCCTAATTCATTCTTGCATAATTCGGTAATTATTTCGTAGGCAAAATCGCTGTTTGATGCAATAAAATCTTTAAAAGAGTCTAAACTAATAAAGCAAACTCTTGTTTCCATTAATGCTGTGGCAGAATAATGATTCACCTTATCTCCTAGGGTTGTAGGGATTCCAAGATAAATAGGTCCTTTAATAATCTTTAAAATCTGTTCTCTCTCAGGGCCGGTAATATGTATTTTCACCAATCCACTTTTTACAAAGATAATATTTGAAGAAAGAGCATTTTGTCTGAAAATAACGTCACCTTTTTGGAATTGTACATCTACGCAGCTTTCCTCAAGCATTTTTAGTTCTTTATCGTTTAAAAAATTTGAAGCGGACGACCTGTTGCTGCAAAATTTACATGATTTTTCATTCATAAATTATTCTTATCAGGATTAAAGAAATAATTATTTATTAATTGTTCTGATTTTGAGTCAAATATGTGTATTAAATATGTTTTTACTATGTTATAGTAATAAAACTAGATGTAAATATATAAATATTTCTATAATGTGATATGAATCACACTAAAATATATTTCACATCACGCCTTAAAAACCAGAAGGCATTTTTCCTCTCTATATATTTGCAATCAACACGAATTGAAAATCAAATGACAAATTAAAAATTGATTGTCAGAACTGTTCTTCTTGGTGGGGCAATTGTTCTGGATATATGTGATTTGATAATTGGTGTGCAGAAAAAGTCAAGACCAAACATTTGCTCAAAACTCAGATATAAGTTTATTAATATAATTCAAAACTAAAATGCAACAAGTAACAGAAATTCAGGCTGTTGATTTTCAAAAACAAATTGACACCCTTACTGCAAAGGTTTCCATGCTGGAAGGTATGAATCAAGATCAATTATCAATCGCGGTTGTATCAGGTGATTTTGATAAAATTTTGGCTGCTATGGTTATTTCTCTCGGAGCTGCTGCAATGGATACAGAAGTGAAATTATTCTTTTCATTTTGGGCCCTTGCCGCTTTACGTGATCCTAAAAAAACAGTTTCGGGAAAGAATTTTATTTCTAAAATGTTTGGCGTTATGCTTCCTAAAGGAAAGGAGAAATTGAAATTATCGAATATGAATATGTGCGGAATGGGACCACGAATGATCAAATCGATTATGAAAAAGCATGGTGTTCTTTCTTTGGAAGAAATGTTTAAACAAGCTGGTGACTTTGGTATTGAAATTACTATTTGCGAGATGTCGATGGATTTGATGGGAATAAAAAAAGAAGAATTGATTGATTATCCAAATATGCGTTTTGCAGGTGCTGTAACATTTGCCGGAGATATGGGTGAGAGCACATCACAGTTATTTATATAAAGAGAATTTTTTTAATTATTAAAATTTAAGATCATGACACAAGAAGAATTATTGGAAATAAAAGCAGATACATCTGTAGATGCACGTGGAACTTCATGTCCCGGACCACTATTAGCAGCTAAAAAAGCAATTGGAACTATTGATAAAGGTCAAATTATGGAGATTCTTTCTGCCGATGAAGGTACAAGAAATGATATTCCAAAATGGTGTAACAAAAAAGGGTTCGAATGTTTAGGAACACTGGAAGAATCAGGATTTTATAAAATTTATCTAAAAAAATAAAGATGGGAGCGGAAAAAGTAAATAAAAGCCCGAAGATTTTGGTTTTTTCAACAGAAAAAATCTCCGATCCGGCCATTGATATGGCGGGCTTATTGAAATTACATTATCCGCCTACTGTCTATACCATCACAGTTCCTTGCTCAAGTGGAATCAAATCAAAGTGGATTTTGCATGCCCTTGAGCAAGGGTTTGATGGTGTATTTATAGCTGCTGATGGAACCGACTGTCCATATGGTGAATCTTGTGTCGATAAAACCGGTCAGCTTGTAGGTGCAACTCAAGAACTTTTAAAGCAAAAAGGAATGGATCCAGCTCGTCTTAAAATGGCGGCCATATGTTCTGTGTGCAGTGAGCCATTCGTAAAACATGTAAAGAGTTTTACTAATTATTTAATGAATTCTTCAAATTAAGCAGAATGTCGGAAAAGAAAATATTAGAATATGATGTTCTTGTTGTAGGCGGTGGTATTTCTGGCGGAGAAGCGGCTCTGAATCTCGCAAATCTTAATTATAAGGTTTTGGTGGTTGAGAAAGACTTATCTCTGGGAGGAAAGATGATTGCACTTAGCAAGGTATTCCCAACTCTGGATTGTGCGGCTTGTATCACTACTCCTAAAGTATCTGAAATATCCAGACATCCCAATATTACGATCATGTTTAGTGCTGAGGCTAAGAAGATTGATAAGATTGGAGAACATAATTTTGAGGCTCATGTGCATCAAAAACCAAGATACGTAAATATCGAGGACTGTACAGCATGTCAATTGTGTGAGAAAGCATGTCCGGTTAGTGTAATAGACGAATATCAACAAGGTTTGGTGGGGCGTAAAGCTGCCTTTATTCCATTTAGTATTGCGAGTCCTCGTGCTGCAGCTATCGATATCATAAATTGCACTTTGTGCGGAGCATGTGAAAGAGTGTGCCCGACAGGATGTATTGATTTTACACAAACAGACAATGACTTTATTGTTAAAACCAAAGCCGTAGTTGTGGCTACCGGTTTTAACTTGTTTGATCCGCTTAAAATTCCACGTTACGGTTACGGAAAATATAAAAATGTAATTACTTCCATGCAAATGGAACGACAACTTGCTCCAACCAGACCCTTTAATAGCATTTTGAGACCTGGAGATGGAAAAATGCCGGATAATATCGCATATGTACTGTGTACAGGTTCACGCGATAAATCGGTAGGTAACCCAATTTGTTCCCAGGTATGTTGTATGTATTCCATAAAGCAAGGTCAATTGTTAATGGGATCGCTGCCAATGGCTGATGTGACCATTTATTACTTGCATATCAGAGCATTTGGAAAAGGTTTTAATGAGTTTTACGATCAGTCCAAAGACATGGGAGTAGAATTTATTAAAGGTAAAATTGGTAATATCACAGAGAAGGAAAACGGAAACTTAATTCTAAGATACGAAGATATTGAAGAAGGTAAGGTGAAGGAAGCAGAACACGATATGGTTGTACTTTCAGTAGGTGTGATGTCTAATTCTGAAATTTCTGATTCTTTCCAAGGTGAATCGTTACGATTAGATGATTATGGATTTATCAATCAAAATGATATTCTGGCCAGTCCAGCTGAAACCAGCATTGATGGCGTATTTGTTGCGGGTACAGCTACGGGTCCAATGGATATTCCTGATTCAATATTGTCAGCAGGTGCTGCTTCTGCAGAAACTACAAGCTATTTAAGGAGGGCATCGTTATGAAACGTCCATGCCAAGGATATTTTGACATACAGGAGGATGATTATTCCAGCATGGAAAGTTCCATATGGCAATTAACAAAGCAAATTATAATCATATGAAAAAGAAAATAGGTGTTTACGTATGTCATTGCGGAGGGAATATTTCAGATTACGTTGACGTGGAAAAGGTTCGGGCCGAGATTGAGAAGGATGAAAGCGTATTTTTATCGAAAACAACTATGTTTGCCTGTGCAGATTCCAACCAGAAGGATATGGTTACAGATATTGCAGAAAAGCAATTGGATGGTGCCGTTGTTGCTTCTTGTTCTCCCACATTACATTTACTTACATTTAGCGCTGTTGCTGAAAGAGCCGGGTTGAATAAATACAATTATATTCATGCAAATATCAGAGAACAAGCTTCCTGGGCTCATTCTGATGATAAAGTTGGGGCAACCGAGAAAGCAATTCAGATTGTAAAAGCGGCTGTTGCGAAAGTGAAGAGGTCGAATGCCCTTGAACCATTTCGGGTAGCTGCGACTAATACTGTAGCTGTTGTTGGTGCCGGTATTGCAGGTCTTCGTTCAGCAATCCAATTAGCCGAATCTGGAGCTCAGGTATATTTAATAGAACGTGAATTTTTTGTAGGGGGTAGAGTTGCTCAATGGGATGATTTGTTTGTGTCAAAAGAAACCGGTAAGGAGTTAATTACCCGTCTTTACGACAAAGCAATGAATCACAAAAATATTACATTGTTTACAGGAGCTGAAATTATTGAGAATAGCGGGAGTGTTGGAAATATCTCATTGAAGGTGAAAATTGCTCCTCGTCATATGAAATTGGATTGCAACGAGGGTAATTTAGGGAAAGCCATTGAAGTTTGTCCTGTAGTTGTTCCCGATAAATTTAACTTTAATATTACTACACGTAAGGCTATCTATCACAATTTTCCCGGTGAATATCCTCAACTTCCGGTAATCGACATAGAGAATTGTACCCACTGTGGAGAGTGTGAAAAAGTTTGCGAAAATGTTGATTTTAGTCAGAAGGATGAATTTCTAAATATTAAAGTTGGTTCTGTACTTCTTGCAACAGGTTTTGATCCATACGAGCCAAAAAATGACGAATTTGGTTATAAAACGATTGATAATGTTGTTACTCTTCCTCAATTTAAACGTTTGGTTCATTATTGCGATGATAAGCTTGTTTATAAAGGAAAAGAGGTTAAGAATGTCGCCTATATCTATTGTGTAGGCAGTCGTCAGGTTGACGGGGATAATAAATATTGCTCAAGGTATTGCTGCACAGCTACCATACATGCAGCAATCACTGCTAAAAAGAAATACAAAGATCTGTATAATTTCCATTTTAACAGAGGAATTAGAACCTATGGGAAACAGGAAGTTTTATACGATGAATCTTCTCGTTTGGGGGATATTTATTTGCAGTCATTTGAAAATCATCCACCGGTTGTGTCTAAGGAAGGTGACAAGACTATTGTTACTATTAACGATATTTTAACTGCCGATAAAACTTTGGAAGTGGAAGCTGATTTGGTGGTTTTGGTAACTGGTATGGTACCCCGCCAGGACAATTCAATTGGCAGTCTTCTGAAAATTCCCAGAGGAAGAGATAATTTCTTTAATGAAATTCACATGAAGCTGCGACCAGTTGAAACAGTAATTGATGGTGTAACCATTGCTGGTGCTTCTCAAGGGCCAAAGAATATTATGGAATCAATGAATTCATCTTTGGCTGCTGCAACCAAGTCTTTTTCATTAATTGCTTCGGGAGAACTTTCTCTATCACCTACTATTGCCAAAATTGATGTGGATAACTGCGGGTGGTGTGGTAAATGTGATGATGCATGTCCATTTAGTGCTTTAACAAAAACAGATGTTAATGGTAAGCTGGTTGCAGCTGTAAATGAATCTGTTTGTAAAGGGTGTGGAATGTGTATGCCTGTTTGTCCGTCCAATGCAATTGAATTGATTGGATATACTGACAATCAAATTGAAAGTATGATTGACGCTTTAGTATCAACCGATTAAAACTATTAATATGGAAGTTGAAAAAGGTAAAACCGCAAAATATCGGAAAGAAAAGAACCCTGTAGCCAAAGAGGTTATGGAGAACCTTAAATATTTTACAAAAACAAAAAAAATACTGATGGATGCTTTGAAAGAAGGGGATAAAACCGTTCCTCAACTATCCAAAGCACTAAATATACCTGGAGATGAGGTGTTGTATCAGTTGATGAGCTTGATGAAATACGGTTTTGTTGAAACAGGCGACCTTGATGATATGGACGAATATTTTTATTACAAAATAAAAGACAATGGCAAGGATAAATCCTAAATTCACAACTGAGTTGCAAAGCTATGGCGCTTTTGATACAAACGCATGTTATAATTGCGGGAATTGTACAGCTGTTTGCTCTTTGTCAGACGAAGACAACTCGTTTCCACGGAAAATGGTAAGATATAGTGTACTTGGTTTGGAAAATGAAATTCAAACTTCATTGGAACCTTGGTTGTGCTATTATTGTGGTGATTGCAGTGCAACGTGCCCACGTGAAGCAGAGCCAGGTGAATTAATGATGTCACTTCGCAGATACCTGACTTCAAAATATGATTGGACAGGGCTTTCAGGGATGCTGTATAAATCTCTAAGTACATCTGTTATTGCATTTGTTTTGTTGGCAGTAGGAGTAATTTGGTTTGCATCAAGTCTTAATTTTGAACCTGAATTATTATTGCATTACGGTCATTATTTTGAGATGTCGGCAATTGGTAGTGTTTTTCTACTGATTTTACTTCCGAATCTTATTCGTATGTGGAATATGGTAATCCGAAAACCAAAGGTGAATGTGTCATTCTCTGCTTATTTAAAATCATTTAGCGAACTGATTGTTCATATGTTTACCCAAAAAAGAACATTGGGTTGTGATGATAGTCAAACCCGTTGGTTTCAGCACTTAATCCTTGTAATTGGTTATTTATCATTGCTTTTCACAACAGTGTTTTTGGATTGGTTTGCAACCGACAGCAGTTTCATTCTGGTTTTGGGTTATCTCGAAAGTGCAGTTATTTTTTCAGTAACATTTATTTTCATGATTGGACGCCTTAACAAAAAAACGCAGGTGAGTAAAAATTCACATCCAAGCGACTGGTTTTTTGTAATCTGGCTATTTCTAATGGGATTGAGTGCTTTTGTTGTCCGTTTATTTATCGATTTAGATATTTTGGAGACTAATATTTGGATGTATTTAATTCATTTAACAGTTCTTGTACAGTGGGCCATTATTATAGTGCCATTTGGGAAGTGGACACATTTTTTATATCGTTCGTTTGCTATGTATTTTGAGAAATTAAAAAGCCTTTCGATATCTTAATTAAAATTGTTTTAACAGGGCAATATAATTAATGACTGTTGGCTAAGTAAAGTGTCCTTGGATCTGCTTTTCATTCACTTTACTTTTTAAATGACGGGAATTAATTTAATAGTCTTGCTAAAGAATTTCAAGTTCGAAAGAATATTGCGGCCTCAAATTAGTTTTCTGATTTGAGGCCATTTTTTTGTTGGTATCTGTTTTATTTATCTTTATGAAAGGTTAAATCAAGAAGTAAAAATATTTAATCATGAGAAGAAAACTTGATCAACATTTACTGGATTCAATGAGTAAGAATCTGGGAAATTGGCATGGACCATTTTATTGCAACCGAAAAGATCCACGATTAATTGTTCCAAAATACAATCCGATGTTGGGGTGGACTTTTAATTTTGCAAATCCATATGCGTATCTGATTGTGATTGCAATTGTGTTAATTATTGTAGGTTCTCAACTATTTTAGTTGTTCTACATCCATATAAATATCCTTACTCAAAAAGGTTATTCATAATTTTGGTAAATCAATTTTCTCGATGGAATTTGTTTTATATTTAGTTTTCTTAATTGGACACTTGATGATACGATTCCGGCGCTTTCTTATTTTTATCATATTTATATTTGCTACCACAGTCACGTTTGCCCTGTCGGGAGGAAAAACTGTTTCTGAACTTTTCTCGGAGGTAGAAATTACGAAAAAGGTAAAATTGCTGGGAGATAGATGCTGGAGTTTACGGGAAATTAATTCTGATTCTGCCATTATTCTTGGGCAACAGGCTTTGCAATTAGCTATTCAATATGATATAAAAAAAGAATTGCCAAGACTCTATGGGTTTATTGGAGTCGTTCAATTGCACTACTTATACAAAACGAAAGAATCAATTCCATACTTACATCGGGCTTTGGAGTATAGTCTGCAGCAAAAAGACTCAGTGCAGCTGGCTTATTCGTATAACAATTTAGGGGATTTATATTTTTTAACTGGAAATATACCGTTGGCCTTAAAATTTTCCGAATATTCATTGCAGATATTCAATATTCTTAATCATTCTGCGGGAAAATCATATGCCTACGTGAATATGGGTCTGGTACATCGTGAGAAGAAAGATTTTGATTTGGCATTGGAATATTTTGAAAAGGCAAAATTATTGTGGAAGGAGTTAGGAAATGAATTGGGGATGGGGTCGGTTACCTTGGAAATTGCACGGACTTACGAAGCAAAAGGAGATCTTGATGTTGCAATGAAATATTATCAGCAGTCTTATCAAAAAAGTCTGGGTTCAAATAATGTAAGATATGTTGCGTTTTGTCTGTCTGGAATGGCTAATATATTCTATCTGAAAAAGGAGTACGATAAAGCATTTGAATATTATCAGAAAGCATTAAAATTAAATCAGGAGCGCAGGCATAATTTTGGTTTGGTTGATGATTATATTGGTTTAGCTTTCATTTATGCTCATAAAAAGGAGCGGAATAAAGCAGAAATTGCTCTTCATAAGGCATTAGATATAGCCAATAAATTAGGCTTAAATAACAAAATCTTAAAAACACATAAAGCATTTGCTGAGCTTTATCAAATTGTTGATGATCAATCAAAAGCGATTGAGAGTTATAATCATTTTTCATTAACATATGATTCCATTCTTTCTATTCAGCAGTTTGAGATTGTTGAAGAGATGCAAAATAGATTTATGATTCGGCAAGCTTTATCAGAAACAGAGCAGGAATTGGAATCCCGAAAATTTCAAGAATCATATTTAGTAATCATTATCATTCTGATGTTGATAATTGCTGTTGTTCTTTATTGGCGCTATCAGTCACAGCGGAAATTGAACCTTCAGTTAGCCGAAATTAATCAGACAAAGGATAAATTATTCTCAGTAATTTCTCATGACTTGAAAAATCCTTTTAATTCTTTAATTGGATTTAGTGAATTATTGGTGGAAGAAAGCAGAGAAGGTGATTATCAAAATACGGAGATGTTTGCCGATTATATTCATCAATCATCAGTGGAAGGAATGAAGTTGTTAACCAATCTATTGGATTGGTCGAGATCACAAACAGGGGCTATTTCGTATTGCCCAACACCAATATCATTTGATCGCCTGTTTGATGAGTTAAACAGTTTTTTTGAATCAAAACTGCAACAGTATAAGATAAAGATTGAATTCGATAATTTAATTGAAGAAGAGGTTATGGCCGATCCTGATATTCTCCGAACAATTTTAAATAATTTAATTTCAAACGCCATTAAATACACAAATGAAGGAGGTTTGATTAGATTGGATGCGGCCAGAACAAAATCTCATGTTAACATTAAAGTAAAAGACAATGGCACTGGGATGTCGCAGGAAATTATGGATGGATTGTTTGATAATTTAAAAACAACAAATAGTACTCAAGGTCTGCACAAAGAACAGGGTACAGGTTTGGGCTTAAGTATTTGTTCCGAATTAATTCGAATTCACAAGGGAACAATTAAAGTCAAAAGCGAATTGGGAAAGGGAAGTACTTTCGAAATAGAGTTTCCTGGTTAAAAGAAAGAATCATTCATGATTAAATATTTCTTTCTTATCTCCCGATTCTATTTTTTACTACATTTCTATGTTTTGTGGCTGACTCGTAAGCCAATTGTACCAATAGCAGATAAAGAGAGAAACTGACGAGGCTTCATGGATACAGGTTAAGGTTTGGAGCCTTAAATGTATTAAAAAAAGAATTATTTCAGGATTTATGAAGTGGAATTATTTTAGTGTTGCAGTGAAGTATAGTATGTGTCAAGATGCTTATTTACAAGTGTCTGGGTGGGATACTATCTGTTTGATGTAAATACAATCGATTAAGCTATTTGGTGAAAATTGAATACCAATGTTGTTTTTTTTATAACTTGCATATGTAGTTTGTATTAATTCAACCTTAATATTGAGCTACAACGGACAAATAAAACCATGATGAAACAGTATAAAAGTTTAACTTTTCCTGCGCTTTTTTCGGAAACTGCAGCGAAATTCGGCAACTGTAATGCAATGGCCCTTGTTGGGCAAACTCCCTTTACTTATAACGAGGTTTATGCAAATATTCAAGCCTTACTTGCATTTTTTGAGAAGTTGGGAATTAAACCGGGTGATAAAATTGCTCTGTTGAGCACGAACATGCCTAATTGGGGAATGGCCTACTATGCAACAACTTTTATGGGTGCAGTTGTTGTTCCAATGTTACCTGATTTTAGTCAGTTTGAGATTGAAAATATTTTAAGCCATTCTGAAGCAAAAGCTGTTTTTGTTTCGACAGGTTTGCGTTCTAAAATTAAAAACCTTAAAATTGAAACCTTACAATCGATTATTGCAATTGAAGATTTCAATTTAATTCATACAAATGAATCTTCACCGAAATTTGATCTTTCTGAAAAACCAAAGCAGGATTATCAGGTTTGTGAGGATGATATGGCGGCAATTATTTATACGTCTGGAACAACAGGCAACTCTAAGGGTGTTATGTTGTCTCATAAAAATATCTGCTCCAATGCTATTCTGTCAAAAACAATCCATCCTATAGATGAAACGGACCGTTTTCTTTCAATTTTACCTTTGTCGCACACCTATGAAAATACTTTGGGATATGTGATTCCGATGATTGCCGGTTCCTGTATCTATTATTTAGGAAAAGCTCCCGTGCCTTCATTATTATTGTCAGCATTTAAAGAAGTACGGCCAACCATCATGTTTTCGGTTCCACTGATTATCGAGAAGATTTACAGGAGTAAAATTTTACCGTCGATTAATGGGAAAGCCGTTACCAAATATTTATATAAAATTCCGTTTTTCCGCAAGAAGCTGAATGCAATTGCCGGAAAAAAATTAATGGAAACCTTTGGTGGTAAATTAACCTTTTTTGGTATTGGCGGAGCTAAATTGAATTCTAAGGTTGAACTATTTTTGCGTGAAGCAAAATTTCCCTATGCAATTGGTTATGGATTAACAGAAACAGCACCATTAATTGCAGGATGTGGTCCGGCAATTACTAAATTTCAATCTACAGGGCCTGCTTTAGTCGGAGTTGAGCTGAAAATCAATAATCCAGACCCTGTTACTCAAATTGGAGAAGTATGGGCAAAGGGTGATAATGTGATGATGGGTTACTATAAAGAGCCCGAAAAAACCAAGGAGGTTTTAACCGAAGATGGTTGGTTTAAAACCGGCGACTTAGCAAAAATGGATAAAGACAATTATTTATATATCGAAGGTCGATTGAAAAATATGATTGTTGGATCAAGTGGAGAAAACATTTATCCGGAAGAAATAGAATCGGTAATCAATAACTTTAAACATGTAATAGAGTCTGTAGTTATTGAACAGAAAGGAAAATTGGTTGCAATGGTTCATTTTAATTATGAGGAATTGGAACAACAATATCAACATCTTAAAAAAGAGGTGGGAAATTATGTCGATGACACTGTTGATGAGTTAATGCAGGAATTACAGGTTTATGTGAATTCACGTGTAAATAAATTTTCGCAGGTTCAGTTAGTGATCGCCCAAATTGATCCATTTCAAAAAACGGCAACGCATAAAATAAAGCGGTTTCTATACCATTAGAAACAAAAAAGACTAAACTTCACCCCAAATGTTATACCTAACATTTGGGGTGTTTTTTTATATCTGAAAATTTCTTGTTCTTTATGTTTTTAGACAGAAATAAGATCTTACTGTGTTTGTTATTTGCATGATAATCAGCGTTTAGTAGTGGGTGGTTTGCTTTGGTTTTTACATTCATAAAATAGATTGTTAGTATCTTGAATTAATATTGATACATTTGTTTCGCGATTTGGCAATATCATATCCCTTGATCTGATATTAAAGAGGGAATCCGGTTTGAGTCCGGAACTGTACCCGCAGCTGTAATCTCTATCCCAAACTCTGTTGCATGATGTCACTGTATCTTATGGAAGATATGGGAAGGCGCAACAAGAGGGAGAAAGTCAGAAAACCTGCCAAAAAGCAATTTTGTTTAATCGACACTTTCGGGACTAAAAGTAAGATTATGAAGAAAATTACTAAATCTATGCCTGCGGGGCATATTATGCTTGGTTCATTATTTCGGAACCAAATTTTCAAATTCAGATCAGTTACAGATGACTCTCTGTTCATCTCGTTTGTTGCTAAAGCAAACAGGTTGATGATCATATTAATTAAAGAAGTAAAGACTGAAAAACGTCATTTGCAAAATTTTAATTTTTGGAGTCAATTTCTATTCCCAATTAATACAATTTGATAATTCAACTTGTTTTTCACAACAGGTTAGAATTGATGTGCTCATAATTAAAGGCAAACATAGGTTTGAATCCTTTAAAATCAATATAATATGATACGCGAAAGAGGTAAAGTAAGCATTGTTGGAGCTGGGCCAGGTGATCCGGAATTAATTACACTGAAGGCAATCAGAGCCATTGAAAATGCAGAAGTTGTTTTATACGATTATTTGGTAAACAAGGAATTGCTAGGATATTGCAAACCTGATTGTCAGATTGTTTACGTTGGTAAAAAGAACAAACAACACACCTATCCTCAGGAGGAAATTAATAAAATGCTGATTGAGTTTGGCTTATCGGGAAAAAAAATTGCTCGTTTAAAAGGTGGTGACCCATTCGTTTTCGGACGGGGAGCTGAAGAAATACTTGGTTTGCAGGAGCATGACATTGAATTTGAGGTGATTCCGGGAATTACAGCTGGGGTTGCGGTTCCCGGAGCAGCAGGTATTCCTGTCACATTAAGAAATGTGGCTTCTTCAGTAGCTTTTTTCACAGGACATCAGTGCGAAAATCACAAAACAGAAATTCAGTGGGATAAGATTGCGGCGGGAATTGATACTCTGGTTTTCTATATGGGGGTGACTCAGGCTCCACGAATTGTTCGTAATCTGATGGCAAATGGCAGGAAACCGGAAACACCGGTTGCAATGATTCGTTGGGGAACTTTGCCGGAACAGGAAGTAATGAAAGGAACTTTAGAAAATATTGTGGCAAAGATGGAACAGCACGACTTTAAGCCACCGGCAATTTTTATTGTTGGGGAGGTAGTTGCTTATTCAGAACAATTATCACCATTGATTAATCAAATGGCCAAAACAGAAATTTGATAGCTATGAACAGAAAAGGAATTTTATTATGTGGGCATGGAACCCGCAAAGAAAGGGGAGCGAAAGCATTTCAAGAGTTTGCGGAGCGATTTGCATCTCAAACTACGCATTATGAGGTTGAATTTGGATTTTTGGAGCTTTCGGAGCCGGATTTTGAAACAGGAGTAAAACGATTGGTTGAAAAAGGTGTGACAGAGATTATTGCTGTTCCAGTATTTCTTTTTACCGGAGTACATATGGAAAGAGATATTCCTTACGCTCTAAAAAGCTTTCAGGAAAAATATAAGGTGAAAATTCAGTTGGCCAATTACATCGGAACATGCAATGAAATGGTTGAGTATGGAGTGCAGCTAATAAATGAAACTCTTGAAGCTAAGGATTGGAAGAGCGACGAGACTGCATTCCTTGGATTAGGTATTGGAGCTTCCAAAGCTGAGGCTAATGGAGATTTGGCGAAAATGACCCGATTAATTCAGGAAAAATACAAGTATCCATTTGCCATTAATGCTTACACAAGCAGCATGACTTATCCGGCATTGCCTGTGGTATTGGATTGGTTGAAGGTTTTGCCGTTCAAAAATATTATGATGTTACCATTTGTATTCTTTCCAGGAGTTTATATGGATAAAGCATACGAGATAATGGAACATTTTGCAAAAGAAAACCCGGATAAGAACATCGAAATTGCACCTCTGTTAGGTGATGCAAATGGATTGTTTGAGGTATTAAATGCAAGATTACAGGAAGTGTTGGATGGAAAAGTTGATCTAATAATGAGTACTGATTTAACTGGAGTAAAACCACATCATCATCACGGACACGATCACGGGCATTGTCACGGACAAAGTCATGATCAAGGACATCATCATCATCATTAATTCTAATACGAGATAAAAGATATGAGCGGAAAAGTGTTTGGAGTGGCCTTAGGCCCTGGAGATCCTGAGTTAATTACGGTGAAAGCTTTGAACTGTTTGAAGAAATCAGAGAAGATTTACTATCCGGCAACGCAATCATCAAAAGGGAATCAGGATAGTTTTTCATTGGTGATTTTGAAACAACTGGGTGTAGAAGAGAACAAGTTTGTTCCGATTACAGTACCGATGAGCAAGGATCGATCGGCGGCAGAAAAAGCATATGCAGATTTGTTTCTGAAAGTGCAGAAGGATGTTGGAGAGGGCAAACAGGTAGTAGTGGTGAGCGAAGGAGATATTTCATTTTTCAGTACTTTTTCCTATTTACTTGAAGATTTCAGGAAGAATAGTGTCGATTTTGAGATGATTCCGGGAGTTCCGGCTTTTATTTTGGGAGGATCAGCAGGAAAACTGGCATTGGCAACTCAGAACGATAAATTATTAATCGCTCCAGACATAGAGGATGAAGAGGAACTGAAATCTCTGCTGGAGCAGAACCAAACTGTCGTTTTGATGAAGTTATCAATGGTTCGTGATTGGATTAAAGTATTCATTCAAAATAGTGATCTGAAGTTCTTTTACGGTGAATATTTAGGAACTCAAAAGCAGTTTACCTGCACCGATATGGAAAGTCTGAAGGACAGGAAAATTCCATACTTCGCCATTTTAATTTTTTACGGAAATAAATAATATATCATGCCAAATAGATTAGGAAAAATAACCGTTGCAGGCCTTGGACCAGGAAGTCCGGATCTGTTTTTAAATCCGGCAATAGATGCAATAAGAGAAGCCGATGTGGTGATCGGATACAAATATTATTTTCAGTTCATAGAATCATTCCTGAAAAAAGGAACAGAATGCATGGATACGGGAATGCGTCAGGAAGTGCAGCGCGCCGAAAAGGCATTTGAATTGGCTGAAACAGGGAAAGATGTTGTTGTGATCAGCTCTGGCGATGCCGGCATTTACGGAATGGCATCGCTTGTTTTCGAGATGGCTGAGAAAACACAATCGAAAGTAGAGCTAAAAGTTATACCCGGGATTTCTGCTTTTCAGGCTGTGGCTGCAAAATTGGGTGCACCGTTAAGTCACGATTTAGTCATTCTTTCCTTGTCGGATTTACTCACCAGTTATGCTTTGATCGAGAAGAGAATAAAGGCAGCTGCGATGGGCGATTTCGTAACTGCAATTTACAATCCGAAAAGCAATAAAAGATATTGGCAATTGTATCGCTTACGGGAACTGTTTTTGGAAGAACGAGAAGAAACAACACCAGTTGCCATTGTGCGCCAGGTGGCTCGTGCCGAGGAACAAATTACTTTGACAAACCTACGCGATTTTGATCCTGAAATGGTAGACATGTTTTCGCTGGTGATTGTTGGGAATTCGCAAAGCTATATTTCAGGTGATCGGTTTATTACACCACGTGGATACTACAGTAAAGAAGAACAGGAGGGAAGACCGGGTCCTTTGATTATGCAGGAAAGCTTTCGAACAATTGCTGCAGAATTGAAAGAAATGGATTTACCCTTGGAAACAAAATGGATTCTTTTGCATTGCATTCATACTTCGGCAGACTTTGAATTGCCTGAGATTTTGAAAGTACAGAACAATGCAGCTCCAAAATTGAATGAATACCTCCAAAAAGGAGGTGTAATTATTACTGATGTTACTATGGTTCAGTCGGGAATTCGCAAAAAAGCCTGCGAGAGAATGGGCGTTGAGATCAAATGTTATTTGCACGATCCCCGCACCATGGAATTGTCCGTAAAACATGGTATCACCCGCACTCAGGCGGGAATTCGTTTGGCAGTAGAGGAGCATCCCGACGCTTTGTATGTATTTGGAAATGCGCCAACAGCATTGATTGAATTAACTGACTTAATGAGAAGTAAAAACATTCAGCCAGCCGGGATTATAGCGGCTCCGGTTGGATTTGTGAATGTAAAAGAATCAAAACACAGAGTGAAGAGTTTTACAGATTTACCCGCTGTTATTATTGAAGGACGAAAAGGTGGTTCTACCTTGGCTGCAACCATTGTGAATGCCATTTTAAGCTTGGAAGATGCTTACGATTTAAAACCCGGAAGAGATGTTTAATTTTTACATCATTGGCATACCAGACCGAATGGAAGTAAGTCTATCTGATGAGGTGAAGGAGGTGCTGCAAAATCATCACTATTTCTCGGGAGGAAAGCGCCACAGAAATTTGGTTGCTTCTTATTTGCCTGAAAATTCCAAATGGATTGATGTTGTTATTCCATTGGAGGGAACCTTTCTGGTTTACGAGCAGATAGATGAACCCATTGTGGTGATTGCATCCGGAGATCCACTATTTTTTGGTATCGGTAACACGATCAAGTGCCGTTTTCCGGATACAAAAATAAAGGTTTACCCTTATTTCAACAGTTTGCAGTTGCTGGCACATGAGTTTCAATTGGCATATGGCGAAATGACAATTTGCACCCTGACCGGAAGAAATTGGGTGAATTTGGATCAGGAGTTGATTCGCGGTAAAAAATGCATTGGTGTTCTTACCGATAAGAGAAAAACACCGGCCACAATTGCCGCAAGAATGCTGGATGCCGGTTTCGACAATTACAAGATGATTGTAGGTTCAAAACTGGGAGGAGAAGAACAATATTGTACAGAAATTTCATTTCATGAGGTTGTTGGTAAGGACTTTGCTCATCCAAATTGTTTGATTCTAATTCAGGAGAGGGAGATCAAACGGACATTGGGCATTCACGAGGCTGATTTTCACATTCTGGAAGGCAGGCCAAAGATGATAACCAAGCGAAGCATCCGATTGAATTCCATTTCATTTTTGGAATTGAATAATGCAAAACACCTTTGGGATGTAGGATATTGCACGGGTTCGGTTTCTATTGAAGCCAAGCAGTTTGCCCCGCATTTGCAGGTGACTGCTTTTGAACGCAGAGAAGAATCGAAAGAGCTTTTGAAGCTGAATCAACGAAAATTTTGCGTGCCTGGAATAGATGGCATTCACGGTGATTTTTTCAATATTGATTTGTCTGCAATTCAAAGTCCGGATCGGATCTTTATTGGCGGGCACGGAGGTAAATTAAACGAAATGATGAATCGGTTGTGTGCTGTTTTGCACGATGATGGGATCATTGTTTTTAATGCGGTTAGCGAAGCAACAAAGCTGGATTTTCTGAGGGCAGCAAAAGAGCTTCAAATGGAGATTACCGATCAGATGATTATACAGCAGGATGATCATAACCCGATTGTAATATTTCAGGCTAAAAAAAGGAATTTACCACAAAGGGAAACGAAGGATAGCACGAAGTAACACAAAGAAAATAATTAAGAAAAAGCTATTGGCGACAGGCTAATAGCTAAAAGAAAAAATACATGAGCAATACATTCATCATTATCAATAACAGTTTTGCTATAGCAACTGCCGAACGCATTGCTGCAAAAATGGAAGGAAGTACGATTGTTTCTGTTGCCGGATATCCGGGCAGCAATAAAATTTCTTCTTTACCGGATTTTCTTTCAGAATCTTTTCAGGTTGCCGATTTGCTGATTTTTATTGGAGCTATGGGCATTTGCGTAAGAAGTATTGCTCCTTTTATACAGAATAAAGCGATAGATCCGGCAGTAATCAATATGGATTTGCACGGGAAATATGTGCAGTCGGTTTTGTCGGGACACAAAGGTGGTGCGAATGAGTACGCTCAGCAAATTGCTGAAATCACCAATGGAACGGCGATAATTACAACAGCAAGTGATACATTGGAGGTATGGCCATTGGATATATTCGGCAAAAAATATAACTGGACGAATGAATATCAGAATGTTTCTGAGAACGATTTGATTGCTGCCTTTGTAAATCAGAAGAAAACAGCATTACTTTTAGAGGTGAAAAACGGGGGGACGCAAAGCTTGCAGGATTCCTGTCCTGATTTTGTGGAGGTTTTCTATCAATTTGATCAGATTAAACAGGAAGATTTTGATTTGCTGATAGCTGTGACTCCCGCTTTGTACGAAACAAATATTCCAAGTTTGTTTTTCCGCCCTAAGTGCATCGTGGTTGGTACCGGTGCACAAAAAGGAATTGGAGTAGAAGCTTTTGAAAATGAATTAAGATCCCGGTTTGAGGCAAACCGCTTGGCTTTTGCATCCTTAAAAAGCATTCACAGTATCACTGTAAAGGCCAACGAAGAGGCTTATAAACAATTCAGCGAAACAACTAATTTATCCTTCATTACTTATTCTTCCGAAGAATTAAATGAGAAGGAAGGTGAAGTTTCCTATTCTGCGGCAGCGCATCGTGAAGTGGGAGCTGTAAATGTATCCGAGGCATCGGCACTAATTGCGAGTGGTGCGAAAGCCTTGATCCAAACCAAAAGCAAGCATGTTGATGCAAATGGAAAGCATTTTACTTTGGCTCTGGCAATGGATGCAAAACAGGAGCGGAAAGGGGAGATTTTTATTGTTGGTGCGGGGCCTGGGGCACCCGATTTAATTTCCGTTCGAGGCAAGAGTCTTTTGAAAAGAGCTGATTTGATTTTATATGCCGGAAGTTTGGTGCCAAGGGAATTAACCGATTACGGAAAAGCTTCCTGTGTGATACGGAACTCCGCAGATTTAACTCTCGAAGAGCAGTTTGATGTGATGAAGGAACATTACGACGGAGGAGGATTGGTTGTGCGTTTGCATACAGGTGATCCATGTATTTATGGTGCCATTCAGGAGCAAATGAACTTTTTTGATCAGCACAAAATGGATTATGAAATTGTTCCGGGTATTTCATCCTTTCAGGCTGCCGCTGCACGTTTAAAATCTCAATTTACAATTCCAGAAAAGGTTCAATCAATTATTCTGACCCGCGGAGAAGGCCGGACACCGATGCCGCCAAGAGAACAATTGGCCGAGTTCGCAAAATTCCAAAGCACGATCTGTCTGTTTTTAAGTGTGACATTGGTGGATAAACTGCAGGCTGATTTACTGGTAGGATATCCGGAAAACACACCGGTGGCTATCTGTCACAAACTAACCTGGAAAGAGGAGAAGATTTGGAGAGGTGAGTTGAAAGATCTGGCAAAAATTGTGAAGGAAAACAAACTATCCTTAACGGTGATGATTGTGGTTGGTGAAGCCATTGGAAACCGCAAAAACAGATCATTATTATACGATCCTAAATTTACACACGGCTGCAGAAAGGGAATTGATAATTAATAAGCAGTATCAATTCAGATTACGATATGGGAATTATTTGCCCTGAAAGGGCGGAAGAAGTTAGCACAGGGCAACGCCTTGTGTAAAAAAGGCAAATTATAAGTTTAGCCCTGAAAGGGCGAAAGAGAGAAAATAAATTGCAATGAAAATATTATTATTCGGGGGAACAACAGAGGGGAAAGCAACATCTAATTGGTTGGATGATTTGGAAATTTCGCATTTCTATTCGACAAAAACGAGTTCTGGAAATTATGAATCCAGATTCGGACAGAGAATTTGTGGTGCGATGAATGTGGAAGAGATTTGTACCTTTTGTTTGGAAAATGAAATTGATTTACTGATAGATGCAGCACATCCTTTTGCAGAAGTCTTGCATCACAGTATTGTGGATGCAGCAAATCAAGCGGCTTTGCCTGTTGTTAGAGTAGAGCGCGATGCAGTACCCCGAATTGACAGCAAATGGATACGATATCACCACAGTCTTGTATCCGTCTTAATGGATTTACAGTCACAAAAGTATGCAAAAATACTTTCCATGGTTGGCGTAAAAGCCTTACCGGTGATTCATAAAATCGTGCCAAATGCCAATATTTGGTATCGGATTCTTGATTTTCCTTCTTCACTGGAAATTGCCCAAAAGGCAGGTGTTGAAATGGAAAAGGTTATTGTTTCGGATGCATTTGATGGAATGGAATCCATTGAAAATTTATTGGTTGATGAGGGAATTGAAGCCATGATTACGAAAGAGAGTGGCTACTCGGGTTTGTTGGATCAGAAAATGGATTTGGCGGTAAAACATCAAATTCCATTGTACGTGATTGCCCGACCCGACTTACCCAACTACGATGAGACGATAAGTAATCGGGAAAGGCTGCAGAAATATTTGAAGAATCGGTTTGGATTGGAGCGAAAAGAATTGGCTCATGGTTTTACTTCGGGGACTTGTGCTGCAATAGCTGCGAAAGCAGCCTTAAAATTACTCTTAGGAGAAGAATTGCAGCTAAAAGAGCGCATTGCTTTGCCCGATGGTGGAATTTGTGAAATGCAATTGCATCAGAACAGATTCATGGAAGATTTTGCTTTGTGTTCGGTGGTGAAAAACTCCGGCGACGATCCGGATATTACTGACGGAATGGAAATTGGCGCCTGCCTGAGGTGGAATGATGCGAATTGCATTCGTTTTGTGAAAGGGGAAGGAGTGGGAACGGTTACTTTAAATGGTTTGGGAATTCCCTTGGGCGAACCGGCAGTAAATCCTGTTCCCCGAAAGATGATTGCATTCGAATTGGAACAAATTCTGGAAGAGTATGATATTAATAGAGGTATTGATGTTTCGGTATTTGTGCCCGTAGGTAAAAAACTGGGAGCGAAGACTTTTAATCCCAAGCTGGGAATTGTTGATGGCATTTCCATCATCGGAACTACCGGAAGAATTAAGCCTTATTCTTTGGAAGCTTATGTGCAAACCATTCAAAAACAGTTGAACTTGGCTGTGCTGAACGGGAACAAGCACATTGTGGTAAATTCGGGAGGAAGAAGCGAACGATATCTGAAAGAGAAGTTTCCTGATTTGGCTGATTTGGCTTTCCTGCAATATGGGAATTTTATTGGCGAAATGCTGCAAACAATTAATGCTTCGGGTGCCGAAAAAGTAAGCATGGGAATCATGACTGGCAAAGCAGTGAAACTGGCTACCGGACATCTGGATACACACAGCAGTAAGGTTGTTTTAGATCATGATTTTTTGATGGGATTGGCAAGAGATTGCAGTTATTCCGAAGAGATTATTCAACAAATTGGAGAAATTAAAATGGCGCGGGAACTGGAAGAATTAGTTCCATTTATGGGAGATGAACCATTTTTTAAAGCTGTAAAATTTAAATGTGAAGAAGTTTGTAAGAAAGTTATTACAGACTGCAGTTTCGAGCTTCTTTTAATCAGCAACAATGGAGTTATTATTTAGACTTATGAATTTCAAAAAGAATGATTAAAACAGGAATAGGCAGGAAACAGTATTTAAGATTCTGTAATAACTACTACATACTAAATTAAATATGAGAAAAAAACTATTTGTACTACTTGCGTTTTTACTTCCTTTTCAGGGATTTAGCATGCATATAATGGAAGGCTATCTACCGGCAGGCTGGTCTGTTTTTTGGACCGTGGTTTATTTGCCATTTTTTGTTTGGGGTGTAAAGGTGATTCAGAAAATAGTAATAAAACATCCTGAACTAAAAATGCTTTTGGCATTGGCGGCGGCTTTTGCCTTTGTATTGTCGGCATTAAAATTGCCATCGGTTACCGGCAGCAGTTCGCATCCTACCGGTGTTGGTTTGGGCGCATTGTTGTTTGGCCCGATTGTAATGAGTGTGTTGGGTGTTTTGGTTCTTATTTTTCAGGTGTTGCTGTTGGCGCATGGCGGTATTACCACTTTGGGTGCTAATGCATTTTCGATGGCATTGGCCGGTCCGGTGGTAACATTTGGTATTTATAAATTGTGCGCCAAATTGAAATGCAACCGCTCTGTTTCCATTTTTTTAGCTGCATGTCTGGGCGATTTAACTACCTATACAGTTACGGCCTTGCAGTTAGCCCTGGCCCATCCCGATACGCATACCGGTGTAGCCGGAGCTTTTGTGAAATTTGCATCTATTTTTAGCTTAACGCAAATTCCAATTGCTGTTGTTGAAGGATTAATCACTGTTTTGGTGATGAATATTCTGATTAAAAATGTACCGGATTGGGAAGGAATAAAACTGAATTTTCAAGCTCCTAAATTGTAAGCATATGTTGAAATTTGTTCTTAAGAATCAAAATAAATTCCTGTTTTTGGCAATAATTGCCATTCTAATTGGTGTTTTTGTTTACGTTGGTGATTCTGAATTTGGAGGTGCCGACGGACATGCCGAAGAATATATTACAGAAGCCAATCCTGATTACAAACCGTGGTTTTCGAATATTTGGGAGCCACCGGGAGCCGAAATTGAAAGTTTACTATTTGCGCTGCAGGCGGCTTTTGGAGCTGGGATTGTTTGTTATGTATTAGGATATTATAGAGGGAAGAAGGCAGTTAAAAGGCTCAGATAACAATTAGAAATTAATAATTATTGTTAGTGCAAGGAATTGCCAATAAGCGAAGGGATGGATTTTTTACTAATTACTCATTACTAATTTTTAATCCAAATAAGTGTTTATAAGCGAACAATACATACTAAGAAAACCGATATTCGGATTGTACAGCATGGAAAAGTTTATTCTTTTTATGGTGCTTCTTAATTGTGCTTTGCTTTCCGGGAATTTGTATATGCATTTGTTTCTGATATCATTGATTTCAATTGGCTTTTTAACTCATGGAATTGACCTGATAAAACTGCTTCGTTTAATTGCCTTGCCTTTTGGATTTATTGTATTGGGAAGTATTTCAATCGCTTTTTCTCTGCATGCCGATCCCGAAAACAGTCTGTTTTACTTCGATAGCATGGGATTGTGTATTGGTTTGGAAACAGCAGGATTGCACAAGGCTTTGGATTTGTTTTTTAAGGCAATGGCGGCTGTAATGGCTCTAAATTACCTAATTCTTTCCTGTTCCCTGTCAGAACTTAACGATATAGGACGAAAATTGAAAATCCCTTTGATTTTGCGCGAATTATTTGTCTTAACCTATCGTTACATTTCATTGCTTTTTACTTTTACAGGTCAGGTTCACATTGCGCAGCGAAATCGTCTGGGTTATGCCAGGCGAAAACAATCCATTTCATCGGTAGGGATGTTGTTTTCCTCTGTTTTTATCAAAAGTCTTCTATTTTCGGATCGGAGTCTGGAAGCGCTTCAGTCAAGAGGTTATCACGGCGAATTTTATTTTCGGCAGCAAAAGGAAGTCTTGAGATTAAAACAGGTTTTATCGATGTTGGTATTTGGAATCCTGTTACTTTTTCTTGATAATTATTCAAACTTGTTCGATCTGATTTCTCACATCTAAAATCTCATATCTTAACGAAATGATTCAACTTCAAAACATAGAATACACATATCCCGAAGGCACAAAAGGACTGGAAGCTGTTTCTTTGCAGATTGAGCAGGGAAGCAGGGTGGCTTTTCTGGGAGAGAACGGTGCCGGAAAATCAAGTTTGTTTTTGGTTTTGAATGGAATTCACAAACCTCAGAAAGGAAAGTATGTTCTGGATGGAAAACAATTTGGCTTTTCGACCAAAGAAAGAAAGCAAATGGCACACAAAGTAGGTTATGTGTTTCAGGATCCGGAAGTGCAGTTGTTTGCCGCAAGTGTGTACGAAGATGTGGCATTTGGTCCCTTTAATTTGGACTTGGATAGAAAGGATATTGAAATCAGGGTAGAAAAGTATCTAAATTTGCTGGGTATTCAGGAATTGAAAGACAAAGCCCCGCATCAGCTGAGTTACGGACAGAAAAAGCAGGTTGCTGTGGCAGGAGTTTTAGCTATGGAGCCTGAAATTATTTTGTTTGATGAGCCTTTTGCCTGGCTCGATAACCGGCACAAGCAAATTATGAATGAGATTATTGATGATTTGAACAAACAAGCTAAAACGGTACTGATTTCCACACATAATCCGGATTTTGCTTACGAATGGGCCGATCAGGTAATTCTGATGAAAGAAGGGAGAATCATTGCTGCCGGGTCACCTGAAAAAATAATGAGCAATAGAGTCTTGATGCAGGAAATTGGCATGGAATTGCCTTTGGTGGTGCAGTTCGAAAAAAAAGTGGGAATGAATAACCATTCCCGATCGATTCAATCTCTATTGAAGGAAATTTAATTAATTCTTCTCCATCAACTGCTTGTAAATATGGATAAGATGATCTGTTTTTGTGTAGATATTGAACTCCTTTTCAACAGCTTTTCGACCTGTAACAGAAAGCTCCTGTATCTTGTTTTCATTGTTCAATAATTTTTTTAAAGTCACGGCCAGTTCTTCTGCAGTATTGTTTTCGTAGATGATCCCACCCTTTGATTTATTAATAATCTCGGCAAATGCACCCAGATTGGGTTGCACAACCGGTACGCCCGAAGCCATACTTTCCAATAAATACAAGCCAAAGGCTTCACCATTCCGCACAGGAACCGAAATTAGTTTCACCTTTTTGAAGAACTCGTGCCTTCCTTCCCCGTTAAAATCTTCATGAAATTCAACCTGTTCCAAAAGTCTTTCTTCTTTCAATTTTTGCCGGACTTGTTTTAGTAAAGGTTTGTCGTCACCGGTTGATCCGCCGGTTACGATCAATTTCACATCTTGGCAGGCAGTATCTTTTTTCAGTTCGATAAAGGCATCAACGATAATATCGAAACCATTTCCTTCGCACATTCGGGAAATGTAACCGATGTTTCGTGCTTTTGACTCTGGTTTGGCAAACTTGTATTCGTCCGGATCAACACCCAAATGGTTGATAAATACTTTCTCTTTGGGAATGTTCATTTTTTCCAGAGAAACTCCCGCGTAAAAATCACTCACAGCAATAAATGCATCCAAATATTCGGCTTTGGTACTCATCAGCGCCCAAATTTTATCTCTAAATGAGTCTTTCATGGCATCAACCCACACATCTTCATCCTGCAGAGAGCAAACCAGTATGGCATTCGGAAATTCCTTTTTTAATTTAGGAGCCAGTCCCAAAAGCAGCGCATTCGACAAATGAATTACATCGGGGGTAAGATATTCTGCCATCCAGCTTACCATGCGGTTGAGCTCCTCTTTCTGCTTTCCTTCTTCTCCCATCAACATCGAAACGGTCATTTCTTCCAGGCCTTTTGCATTGGTTGATCCTGCCATGCTTGCTGCTAATTTTAACATTGGGCCAGAGTTCAACAAACGATCCAACCAGGCAGGTGCATGTCTGAAAACAGGATACAATTGCTTTAGATAAATGCTGATGGCTCCATAAAAAACGGGAATATCATTCAAATCATGCTCATCGGAAAATAAGGGGAGATACATGGGTATTTTTGTTACCTCATGTCCCTGCTTTTTCATGGCAAGATGAAATTTATCGTCGCGCAAACAATTGCCGCAGTAAAAACTGCCTCCCGAACCGGGTATGATTTGAAGAATGTTCATTTTTCTTATTTTTATGGAACACACAAGATAGCAAAATCAGTTAAAAGTACTTCAAACAGAAAGTGCCTTAAGTCGAAATCAATGACAACTTAAGGCACTTTTTAATTTTAATTGTTAGACGCTGTAAGGTCTTTTTGCTTTTTCTTTGAAATTTGTTCCTTGTAGCTTTAGTTCTACTTGTCAAACTGCTTGGCCTCTTCCCAAATTTCATCCATTTCTTCCAGATTCATGTCTTTTAGGTTTCGTCCTAATTTCATGGTTTTACTTTCCAGATAATTGAATCGTCGGGTGAATTTCTGGTTGGTGCGTTCCAGTGCATTTTCAGGATTTACACCATACAAACGTGCCGCATTAATCAAGGAGAAGAACATATCGCCAAATTCGGCTTCCATTTTGTTCTGATCGCCATTGATAATTTCTTCCTGCAATTCCATCATTTCTTCTTTCACCTTCTCCCAAACCTGCTCTTTTTCGTCCCAGTCGAAGCCTACACCTCGCACCTTATCCTGAATTCGGTTGGCTTTTACCAAAGCTGGCAGACTTTGCGGAACACCTTCCAAAACCGATTTGTTGCCGTCTTTTTCCTTTAGCTTCAGTTGTTCCCAGTTTTCTTCTACCTCTCTGGCATTGGCAACTTTGGTATCGCTAAAAATATGAGGATGACGATAGATGAGTTTTTCGCTGATGCCATCGCAAACATCAGCAATGTCGAAATCGTTGGTTTCAGAACCTATTTTGGCATAGAACACAATGTGGAGCAGAATATCGCCCAATTCTTTCTTTATTTCCTGATTTTCACCCTTTAAAATGGCATCGGCCAGCTCGTAGGTTTCTTCAATGGTCAACGTTCTCAGACTCTCAAAGGTCTGCTTTTTATCCCACGGACAGCCTTCGCGAAGCTGATCCATAATATTTAGTAAGCGCTCAAAGGCTTTTAATTTTCGATCCATTTGTTCTGCATTTTATATTCGAAGATCAAATTTACAAAAGTATTTGGGAGTTTTGGGATTAATTTGGATTGTAAATTGACAGGAGGGGTGTGAAAGCCTCTCCCTGCTAGTGATTACTAGCGGGGCGGGCTATTCGATTGTGCATTCGTACTTCTTCTTTTAGTTTATTTAGTTGATTAAAGTATGCTTGTTTTAACCATATCGATTCATCCCCGATAGCTATAAATCTATATTTAGCTCTTGTTATTGCTACATTTAATAAATTTGGTTTTTGTGATGCCCAACTTGCAGCACCTTTGGTCGTATTGTCCAATCCAAGACATAAAATTACACCTTCAGCTTGTTTGCCTTGAAAGGTGTGGACAGTTCCAATATGACTTTTTAGCCAGACTCCCATAGAGGCACTATCTATTTCTTTATATTTCTTCACTTCATTGATTAAATACTTGAAAAGAAACGAATTAAGTGAATAGCTAATTTCACTAAAAGGAGTAATGACAAAGATATCAGGCAAGCCTTTAGAATTGTTAATCTCTTTTATTAATAAATCTTTGATTTTATCGGCTTGCTCTTGTACAAAGTGTCTACCTTTTACATTCCCAGTGCAGTGAATAAATGATGTTTGGAACTCTACATTAACATTTTTCGGATTTGCTGTAGAGCAATACATTGTATTATCATATGCAATATTGTTCGATATTTCGAACATGGGACTAATACATCTTCTATGCACTCTTAACGGTATTCCAATCCATTCCTTTTTACTGTTGATTGTTAAGTAAGAGCCCAATGGGTTAATTCTATCGGCCATTGATTGGACTGATAATTCTGAACTTATTTGACTGTTATTTAAATCAAAATACTTACTAATGTTATCAGTGATTATATTTGGAATTGTAACAACTGGTTCTATTTGAAAAGGGTCTCCAACAATACTAACACGTTTTGAACGCCATATTGAACCCACAGCAGCCTGCGGAATAGCTTGTCCTGCTTCATCAATGAATAACCAAGGAATATCCTCTTTACCTAAATCTTTAAACATTGTTTGAATTGAAGCAAATGTTGAAGAAACTACTGGTATAACAAGAAAAAAAGTGTCCCACATAGCTTTTATTTCCTTTTTAGAAGGAGTTGATTCTCCTTTTAAATATTCGAAAAAACCTGCAAGAGTAGTTGAAATTCTACTTGATGTTGCATTTGCTGTTAATATAAAAACTTCATTTAGCTTTAAAGATATGATAAACAATTCAGATTGTAATCTCTTCAGTTTATCTGAATACCAAGGGCAGGACTCTTGTGACTTTTTAGATTCTATTTCTTCCCAATATTTGTTGTCTGCATAATTGCTTTTTAAATCTAATCTTGCTTTATCTGTCTTAATGGTTAAATCCTTTAGCTTAGATGTTAAATCACTTATTTCGTTTTCTTGTTTATTCGACAAGGCTTCAATACTATTAAAAGTAGCTTCTTTTTTTGATAAGATTGGGGATTCTATATTTATCTTATCGTTAATCTGGTTGTATATAATTAATGCTGTTCCTAATGCTTTCTTGTATGTATTGCGTTTGTTTCTATTAAACAAAAAAGTAAAAAGATTTGGTTTGCTACTTTTTACAATAGAAAGTTCATTAAGAATCTCTTTTTTGCTATTGGTTAATTCTAGGTTTATAGCCTTTTGAGATAAATACTCCTGTTTTGAATATTTATAATCTTTTTCAGTACGTTTAAATTCTTGCTTAAGCGCAGAAAGTGATTGTTGGGCATTAATAAAGGCAACATATTCTTTTCTTATAATACTCAATCTTTCTTTTTCAACAGAAATTTCATCTAGCTTTTTTTGAAATCTAATTTTTACTGATTCCCATTCGAAATTATCAAGTATTTTATCCTCTTTTAGAGTATTTTGTAAGTCTTTAAAATCCTTGTTAAACCACAAATCACTAACTAAAGAGTTTCTATTTTGTTTATTTCCTAAAACAGCAGAGATAATCCCCCAATTCGCCTTGTTTATACATTGTTCGGCAACTGTTTTAAAGTACGATATCTCTGAATTATATTGCTTTGAAACTTCCTTTTTTAATGGTAATTCTTTAGAAATGTTTTCGACAGCACCATTATTTGATGAAGCTATTACAATTCCAGCATTTGTAATTGAATCAATAGGTTCATACAGCCAAGGAGAATATTTTTCATTAATTTTTAAAGAACCTACTTTATTAAAAGCATCAGATGGGTTCTCTATTTTAATAAGTTCTTTAGCTCGTTTAACAAGTATTGGGGCAATGATATCTCGAAGAAGAGTTGTTTTCCCAGTGCCTGGAGGGCCATTAACAGAAAACATTCCAGCACTGGTGTTTTCTGAAAGTTTGTTGAATATACTATTTACAGCATATTGCTGCATTAAACTCAATGTGTAATCAGAAGGCCAACAACCATCAGGATAGTTGTTAGGGGTCAAATTACTTTTTAATTCTTCAATACTTTTAGAAATATCTAATCTGTTAGATTGCTTGCCTAAACTACCATCTAAGTATTGCTGAAAGGCTTTAGATGCTTTTTCCTTGTCATAAGTTGATATTACTTTCTCTAAGTCTTTTATATAAAAACTATTAAGGATATCTGCATTCGATTTATTTTCCTTATCATGTGAAGGTTTGAATTTTTCAATTCTCTTAATATAAATTTCCTTGGAAGGTTTTATACTCCAACCACTGAGAGATTCTATTTCATTTTGCAGTTTTAATAATTGTGCGGTATTGACAATAGTTGAAACTTTAACAATTTCATTTTCTGAATTGGTTATTGTTTCCTTAAAATTTAATTCAAGGTATTCAAATAAGTTATCTTTAACTTTTTCAAAAGCAAGTTCCCAATTATTGTTTTTAATTTTATTATTTTCTAATTGACTTAATGCCCAAGGTAAAGTTGATATGCCAAATGATTCATTTATATATTTCCCTTCAATGTCAAGTTTAAGAGAAGCAAAGCAGATTCTTGAATTCCTAGAATTTTCATCTTTCGTTTCATCTTTAAAAAACTCTTTCACAAAATCATTGACTTCAGATGAATCAAAAACACCTAAATAGACAGTGTATTCAAAAGTTTTACTTGATTCCCGCGGTTTTAATGGTATTTTCCAAGGTTCTATTTCTCCAAGTAAATCAACATTTTTTTCAGATGCTTTGGGTGTCGAGGCTGGACTGAAATGTTCTAATTTATGCCAACAAGACAATAGGTTTTTATGTTCTTTCATTTACTTGCAGTTCAGTTTTTTTGGTATGATGCACAACGTTGACGTATATGAAACGTTGGCATTGCGTTGCAATTGTTTATCAATCCGCAATAAATTTGAAGCGGGCTATATCGTTCCATCTTTTACAAATCTTGCCAATGTTTTATATACATTGTTGTGTGCCGTAATTTCTTCCTTTGGTTTTATGTAAACCCCTATTACATCCTCCCATAATTTTCCATCTCCCCATTCAAGTCTTAATTGAATAGGTATTTGATAATTCGCAATTTCAATATTCGCAATTTTGATGTCAATAACTCTATTAATAAAATCCAATGGAGGTCTTTTTTCTTTGTCAAAAGAATCTTGATGTGGAATTGAAATCAATCTAGTTATTTCTAGTTTAAAAAGTCTTAACAATAATTCTTGATTATCTTTAAAAGCCCAATAGTAGGCTGAAAAGAATGAACCAAAAGATGGAGAGTACCACATATCTCCGAAATCTGTGCTCAAAGTAAGCATAATTGTTTGTTTAGCACATTCTTCACCTTCTACAAGTTTTAAGTCTCCATTTTCTATCTCAAACTTATGAGATAAATCTTTCATTCCATAAGGTGTTGTCCTAGGTGACTTATCTTCAACTTTTAATGAAATCTGATATTTTCCGTCAACAAATTCCCAGTTTAATTCCCCTTTAATTACCCTGCCATCCCCCTGCGTTTCAATGACAATGTATCTTTCTAAGTTATTATTATGCGAATTATTAAAATCAATAAGTTTGTTTTCATTTCCAAGAATAAACTGTTCTACTTCAAAAATCCAGTTACCATTATTAACAGCTTTCCATATTCCTTCAAATACGATTTCTTGTCCAATAGCAATTAATGTTGTTGGCTGTTTAATTTCACCTCTTTCTAGTTCTTTCAATAGTCTATAGGTTTCATCTTCAGCAAGTCTTTTCCATTGCTTTAGTGTCGCAGATGAATAATTGAAATAATCACTATCAATCATTCGTGCATGATGACGACACATCCAAATTCCATTATCAATAGACTTCCTTTGCTCCGAAGTCATTGTTTCGTCAAACCTAGGTCCATTTGAAGATGCTGCGTTAATATGAGCAGCTTCTCCTAAATTAACAGTATCACTAGAGTCTTTATGTCCTGGGCCAATTGTTAATCTACCACAACCAGGAAAAGAACATCGCCAAGCAACTCTTTTTGCTAATGTATCTTTTGTCTTATTTGAAAAATCATCTCTCATTAATTTTGCAAGGCATCTAATTTATTCGTGAAATTATTTCTTCCAACACTTTAGGGTGAAATTCCTCATACACAGTATTTGAACGAACATTATTTTTTTCTTGAGGTCTTTTAATCACAAACTTATTCGTATCTAACCACTTTACATTACGACCAGTCGTGACTAATTGTGTGTTCTTTAATACAAGGTTATCTATAATAATACCAATAGCCTTTACTGTTATATCGTTTCCTCCGAATGCAGCTTTGATATATACAATATCTCCTGCTTTAAGACTTTTAAAATACTCTTCTAATTCAGGTGCATCGATTTCATTCCAACCAACACCAACAATTCCATTTTGAATAAATTCCTGACTTACATCTCTGTCATAATATGCACCAACACCGTAAACTGCCATATTAGTTATCTTTAAGTTTTTTCAAATGAATTTTAGCTAAAGCTTTTACTTTGTTGTTATGAGCCTTTTGTCCATCAATCTTTGTTATTGAGTCTCTAATTCGTTGGATTTCATTTTCCTTTGATTTTATTCTATTATCAAAAGAATCAGATTCACGCTGTTTCGATTTTCTTTTACTATCCTTAGAAATTTTATTTTTTGTTTTATTAATACTTTCCTGCAAAGATTTCATCTTCTTTGATTTCGATTCTCGTAGCTTCTTTTTCTCATCCAATTTTCTATCTCTTTGCTTTCTTAATTCGACTTTCTTTATATCAAGTTGCTTATTGTTCAAGGTAATTCTATCAATAAGCTCTCTGACTTCTTCAATATCAAGGTCTTCAATTTTTCTACTCATATGCAGTTTTCTTTTATGGCACACAACGTATGTGCAAAGTACAATGTACTTTACATCACTTATCTGTTTCTTTTTGTAAGTTATTGTTATTCTTCTCTTTATTGTCTGAAATTGTATCTAAAGAACTCTTGATTTTTGCAAGAGATCTTTTACTCCCAGGAGTAAATCCTATTTGTTTTTTACAATCGCCCTTTAAAAGTAAGCATAAAATAAAAACAGGAAAGCAGATTTGCTTATTTGTTATCAATATGAATAATAAGGAAAATATTTGTTTGCAGATGTTTGGGGTTTGAATGGTTTGGGTGAGTGCATTGGCGAAAATATTCTTGTTGCCGGTGATGGTGTGGCAACTAAAGTAGTGAATGTGGTGAAAAACAAGCCCTCTGAATTGTTGTTTTTTCTGCCTGAAGCCTTAAAAACAGGAAGTTTTTCAGGTAGAGGTGAGAACGGCAAAAAAGAATCGTAAAAATATTAAAGCAGGTCGTTTGCTAATTGATCTTGTACCTGTTAGTTAATTGTTTTATTGATTGTTATAAAAGCCAATTTTTTACGAATTGGCTTTTATTTTGTCAGGATATTACCACTTATACCTGTTTTTAGAATAAGACCAGTACTTGTCCGATGCCTGTACAAGTAGTGGTCCGATACCTGTACAAGTACTAGTCCGATACCTGGACTAGTAGTAGTCCGGCAATCGAACAGGGAATTCAAAAATACAATACAAAAAAAAGACTCTTTCGGGTTCTTTCAGTGTTGATTCTAGAACCAGATAGTATAGGGGCGAAGTGTTCCCTTTAAGATGAAAAGATTTTGTGAAGTTGCTGCATTTATATGGACACAGAGTTAAGATATGATTATTTAAAAATTATATCATAGAATTATGAAACAAGAGAGAAGAACATTTAGGAGGGAGTTTAAAGTGGCACAACAAGGTAAAGTTTGGGTTTTGGATATTACCTACATCTGCACATTGGAGGGGGAGCTGTATTTAACCGTTATAATCGGTTTAGCAGACAGGAAAATAATTGGATGCGCTATCAGCCGTTCAATGAGAGCATGTGAAACAGTAGCCCCTGCATGGTTAATGGCAATACGCAATCGACCCATTCACACAAAACTGATTTTCCGCTCAGATAGTGGTGTCCAGTAGGTATGTACCGATTTTAAGAATTTGATCTATCAAAATTCATTGGTTTCTCAGAGCATGAGTCGTAAAGGTAATTGTTGGGACAATGCTGTGGCTGAAAGTTTCTTTACAACATTAAAAACAGAGTGGGTATATCGTTACAAATATGTATCAAGGAGGCAAGCTTCAAATTCAATATTTGAATATATTGAAACATGGTACAATACTAAAAGAAGGCATTCTTATTTAAATTATCTTTCACCAATAAAATATGGAAAACTATTAAACAAACATAAAATGGCTACATGACTTAACTCTTTGTCCACTTTTGCAAGTTCATTTTTACCCCTCTGCCTTCGGTATTGCCCCTTAAAATGGGAGAATTCGTTCGTTTATTTCTATCAGCAATAGAATCTTTTCTTTCGCTGATTATGGGAAATTTGGTATTGTGAATTTAAAAAAAGGAGCAACGCAGCGCAGCTATTTTTAATACGAATCGGTATTAGGTCATGCTCTGACTATAAGCAAGCCGTTCCTGTTAGGGTATGACTGGTATTCGAGCTCGGCACTTTTATTTTTCCAGTCTTATAATCAGTTCTATTGTCATCCCGGGAGGATCTGCAAATTTATTAGTTCACAGCACTGTATATGTCTATTTCCTTATTGTTTTGATGGGTGTAGTAAATGGAATCTTTTCTTAAATTGTCAATTTCGTTTTCTTGGTACTCAACAGGGGATAATAATTTGTTATTGCTTTGTGGAGGTAAGCTTTTTTCTTGTTTTTGGCTCAATCTGTCGACATAGTGACACAGACTTAATAGAATAATGATCATTACTGATGTAAATGTTTTCATAATACGGGTAAGTTTTAAAGCAAATTACTTCATCTCTATACTTGATGCAGTAATGAGCAATTGGTTGCGTATAGAACAATAATTATGCCAGCTTACGAACTTTAAAATTGATATGTTATGCCGTTAATCTTTGCTTTTTGAATGGTGTCACCAGCGCCCCAAGCCGGCGAATAGATACTGATTATACCTATTCCGGGTGCAAACACATAAACTTGCTCTTCATCGGCCCAGCCAGGAACATCGTAGTAGAAGGGCTTGCAATTGTGAAGAACGGTGTTGCCAAAATCAAAGTCGATTTTTTCTTGTACCGTAACATTCCATTGGTCGCCATTCATATTTTCTCCTGTGTATTTCCAGGATTCTCCTTCGGCAAGGGTAAAATCAGCAAAAAGAAATTCATCCGATTGATTGGTGTAGAGTTTATAAACCTTCCCGTTTTTTACTCTGTAAAAATCCTCTCTGGTATCGTATAGAGTATCTGCCCTAAATATTTCACTAGTGATTAATGTATATTCCTTATTATTGATCGTACTGCTTACGCTTGCTTTCCGGATGTAATTTTTATATTCCCATGTATCGCCAATATGCAGTGGGAAGTAATCGTTAAAACATGTTGGTATTTTATCAGAATTAGAATCCTTGTCACACGAAACTATGGTTACGAAAATAAATAAGATGGCTAAAAGTGTTTCTTTTGTTTTCATGGCAATTTAGATTTATGCTTTTGGTTACTTCTTAATTGGTAGATGAAAAAAGAGCTGTTGGTTGCTTTAAATAAGCACAAAAATTATACCATGGGGCTGGAAAAGTCTGGAAAGGTCCAAAGTCTAAAGATGATTGCGATTGTTTACTGCTTATTGCGGTAATTTTTATTTAACCACAAAGTACACCAAGTTTCTTCACGAAGTAGCACAAAGTAAAAACGTAAATGCTTGACTATTGTAAATAAATATTATTTTTTAATACTCTGTGTTCTCTGTGGTGAATTTTGTTTGATAATGTCTGTGTTAATGGTTATTTATATAACCACAGAGGTCACAGAGCGAAAAAGGATTGATGGAAATAATTTTTTTTGTGTTACTTCGGGTTATCCTTTTGAGTACTTAGTGGTTAAACTTTTTAATAAATTGTTCCTTGATTACTGTTCATTGTAAACTGTTCAAGTGCATTGTAAACTTCTTCTGCATTGTGTGTATTCATTAATACATTGCGCAGGGCCGAGGCACCGGTAAATCCGCTGGTGTAAATTTTGAAAAAGCGCCGCAGAATGGCAAAATTCTTCTCATTTCCCCAGGTTGTATCGAATACACGGGTGTGTTCTTTTAAAAGTGCCAGCTTTTCGTTCATGCTCACTTCTCCCTTACCGGGATAAAAGAACCAGGGATTTTTAAAAATGCCACGACCTACCATCACGCCATCAACACCATATTGCTTTGTTTTCTGGAGTCCTTCTTCGTAACTGTCTACATCGCCATTGCCAATAATTTTTATCTGTGGAGCGAGTTCGTTTCTTAATTGCACCGCTTTCGCGATTTCGTTCCAGTCGGCCATTCCGTTTGACAGTTGTTTTTGTATGCGGCCGTGAATTGCCAGCGCATCAATAGGTGTGCCCAGCAAGTGGGAAATCCACGATTCGGTAACCACCTGCTTAAAGCCAATGCGGGTTTTTACGCTCAAAGGCAGATTGGTGGCTTCTTTGGTGGCCAATATAATTTCCTTGGCTAAATCGGGCTGTGCAATAAGTGCCGAACAGCAACCGTTTTTCACTACATTTTTAACCGGACAGCCCATGTTGATGTCTATGCCGTCAAAGTCGGTTTCGCGGGCAATGTATTGAGCAGTTTTGTAGTATTTCTCCGGATCTTTTCCCCAAATCTGTGCAATTATCTTCACGTTTTTCTGCTTCAGCAATGCTTTCTCCGAATCGTTAATCCGCAGGCGGTGCTTTACTTTCTCGTGTCCTACGGGATGGCACATGCCGTCAACCGAAGTAAATTCTGAGAATAGAATGTTCAGTTTCCCTTCCTGCATGGTTTGTAAAACGATCTCGCGAAACGAGGTGTCGGTTACGTCCTCCATAGGAGCGAGTGAGAAGCTGGGAGTTGGTATGTTGTGCCAAAAATTGCTCATGTTTAATTATAAATTAAGAATTATCAATTATTAATGAAAAAGATTTATTGTTATTTATAGATTTCTCATTATTAATTTTTCTTGTGCTGGTGCGCGATTGTATCGCGTTAAAAAACTCATTGAACCTCAGTTCTCTGTTGTGAAAATTGTTTAACCACAGAGGCCACAAAGCTACACAGAGAAAAAGCATTGTGTTTTATCCTTTGCTCACCGGTCTAAAGCACGGTGCAAATGATGGTTTGTGTTCCTTACTTTTTTCTTGTTCCTTTCTACTTCTTCCTTGTACCTTATTTTTCCTGGAGCTTGAAAATTGTATCCCTTTAGGGGTAATTCATAACTTATCATTCCTAATTTATTTAGCTTCCTTGTGCTGGTGCGCGATTGTATCGCGTTAAAAAACTCAGTGAACCTCAGTTCTCTGTTGTGAAAATTGTTTAACCACAGGGGTCACAAAGCTACACAGAGAAAAAGCATTGTGTTTTATCCTTTGCTCACCGGTCTAAAGCACGGTGCAGATGATGGTTTGTGTTCCTTACTTTTTTCTTGTTCCTTTCTACTTCTTCCTTGTACCTTATTTTTCCTGAAGCTTGAAAATTGTATCCCTTTAGGGGTAATTCATAACTTATCATTCCTAATTTATAATTGATTTAGCTTCGGTCTGATCCTCTGTCTGTAAATCTGACTTTTGCTGTATTTATCGTGGAATTTCGACCGCAAAAGGATGCGTTCTTCCAAGGGCAATTGAATAATTTCAGCACACTCATCGGTGCAGCACCCGTTATAATGATCGCGGCATTCGTCGCACTGAATAAAGAGCAAATGGCAATCGTTGTTGGCACAATTGGTGTGTGTGTCGCAGGCTTTTCCGCATTGGTGACACTTGGCAATTACTTCTTTGTTGATGCTTTCGCCCAATCGCTCATCAAACACAAAATTCTTTCCTCTGAATTTAGATTCCAGTCCGAGCTGTTTTATTTCCTGCGCATAGGCTATTATACCGCCATGCAATTGGTTTACATCTTCGAAACCGTGATGTTTTAAGTAGGCACTGGCTTTTTCGCAGCGAATTCCTCCGGTGCAGTAAAGCAAAACTTTCTGATCCTTCTTGTCCTTTAAATCATCAACCACAATGTCTATTTCTTCGCGAAAAGTATCGGCATCGGGGCAAATCGCATTTTCGAAATGCCCAACTTCACTTTCGTAATGGTTGCGCATATCTACCACGATAGTACCGGGATGACTTACCTGCTCGTGAAACTCAAGCGGAGAGAGGTGATTTCCCACATTGGTAACATCAAATGCGTTGTCGTTTAATCCGTCGGCAACAATTTTAGGACGCAGTTTTACAATTAGTTTGTAAAACGATTTACCATCATCTTCAACAGCCCATTTTATGGGCATATCCTGCAATTCGGGCAAGCTGTTTAAGTGAGAAAAGAACTCTTCCAAATGGTGTTCGGGCATGCTCATTTGAGCATTAATCCCTTCGCGGGCAATGTATATTCTACCCTTGCCCTTTAATTCAAACCATTTCTTATACAGTTTATCACGAAACTCTTGTGGATTTTCAATAATCACATATCGGTAAAATGAAAACGTTTTTCGGCTAAAGTTTTCGTTCTCAAGTTGTTTCTTTAGTTCTTCTTTGCTAAGTTTATTGTGAAGCAGCATTTTGTTATTCTAATTTAGAATTAATAAACATTGCAAAAGTAATGGTTTTTTACATTCAAACAAGCATGAAAAAGACTGCAGAGTATAAATAGGACATGTTGGTCTTAAATTACTATGTTTGCAGAATCATTTTAACAAGAATTTATGGAAAAGAAATTTCTGATTGTAGGACAGGGAATAGCAGGATCTTTACTTGCATATGATATGTACAGGGCTGGACTTAACTTTACGATTGTTGCGAGTCCCGATGAAAGAGCGGCTTCCAATGTTGCTGCAGGAATGTATAATCCAATTGTTTTTAAGCGGCTTACCAAGAGCTGGATGGTGGATGATGTTTTGCCTGTTATGACAAAAATATATCAGGATTTGGAGAATGACCTTGGGTGCCGGTTCTTGTTCCCGATGGATATTATAAAGCCTTTAGCGGATAATGAAAAGAAAATGTGGGACGAGCGGATGGAAGATGCCAGCTTCTCAGATTATATTGTGGGGATGGAAAGCAATTCGATTGGGAAAGGCTTTAAGGATTTTGATTTTTATGGGCAGGTAACCAACTCAGGTTATCTTCTTTTGGACAAATTGCTGAAAAAACTGCGTAAGTTTTTTAAATCGAAAGGACTATTAGTAGAGGCAAATTTTAAGTACAAAGATATCGGGTTTATTGATGGGGGGATTACCTGGCATGGAATTTCTGCCGAGACAATTGTTTTTTGTGAAGGACATCATGCTGCTGAAAATCCTTATTTTAAGGGGGTTGGTTTTAATCCGACAAAAGGAGAATTGCTGGAAATTGAGTGTGAAGGTTTATCCGAAGATTATATTTTTAATAAAAACCTATTTGTTATGCCACTTGGGAAAAATCGGTTTAAAATAGGAGCAACCTATGATTGGAAAAACCGGAACGAGGAGCTTACACTCGAAGCCAGAAAAGACTTGCTGGGCCGTTTGGATAATTTAATTTCATTGCCCTACACTGTCGTAAATCATTGGGCTGGGATACGTCCGACAGTAATCGATCGCCGTCCGGTTTTAGGAACACATCCTTTTCACAAACATGTGGCTATTTTTAATGGATTGGGTACAAAAGGAGTGATGCTGGCACCTTATTTTGCCCGCGAAATGGTTCGTTTTCTTTCGGTGAACGATTATCCTCTTGCCAAAGAGGTTGATATTCGAAGATTTTTATAGACATAAAGAACCTCTGCTAAGTACTTTTGTATTTTTAGCAGAGGTTATATCAATTTAGACTCTCTTTATTCTTCTTTCATTTTCGCTTTTTTAACTTTTTCTTCCAAAGCTTTTATACTGTTTTCAGCTTTCTTAATTTTTTCTGATTTTTCCTGATACATTTCGTCAGAAGTTTTGCCTTCGCTTTTTTCTTTCTCCAGCTTTGCCTTTGCCTTCTTGATTTTTTCTTTAGCCATTTTTATTTTCTCATCCGATTGGTTTACCGTTTCGTTTAATTCTTTGCGGTATTTTTCGCGTTGCATTTTTGCTTGTTCGGCTCTTTTTTGACCAAATTCCTTTCCTTCCAGTTCTTTATTTTTGCCATAAGCATGCCCTTTGTCTTTCATTTCAGATTTCATGGAATCTTTTTTTTCTTCCATTGATTCCTTGGCATCCTTGTGTTTTTCCTTGTGAACTTTTATGCTGTCCATATGTGATTCACCCTTTTCTTTGGATCAATTCAAAAAGTAGGTGGATCAAAAGGAATAATTTAATTTTGTTGTCTAAAATTTAGACGATGGATTCAACAAAAGATCACTACACCCTCTTACTTCAAGCAATTTTACCAGAAGAGATATTTTCCTATTTTGAGATCACTCAAGTTATTATTGATGAAAATCGATTGGATGTTCATCTGGATGAATTACATCAATTCCCAGAAGAATTTTCATCAGAAAAGCTGACTTCAAAAGGTTTTCAGTCAGCAGTGGTGATTCAAGATTACCCTATTCGGGAACGCATGGTTTACCTGCATGTTCGCAAAAGGAAGTGGCTCGTTTGTTCTACGGGTCAGATTGTAAGCAGAGATTGGGATTTGATAGCAAAGGGAGCTCGATATACAAAAGGGTTCGCTTCTTTTTTAAAAGAATTATTTGGACAAATACCCGATCAGCAGTAAAAGCCTTGAAAAACATTATCATATCAATGGGAATCAATTTTCTCAGCAATACAAAGAACACTTAAGTGATTTTAATCAATGGGATCAGAAATCTCATGCTCACAAGTGGATGGTTTTTCCTGAAAATATTGGTACTAAGCTAAGTATTGATGAAACAGCCTTAACCAATGGAGAGCTTTATACAATAATTACCAATAAAGCAGCAAAAGGCCGAAAAGGAGCATTGGTTGCCATGATTCAAGGGACTCAATCTGAAAATATCATCTCCATCTTAAAGAAGACTCCTAAGAGTATTAGAGGTTTAGTCGAAGAAGTAACTCTGGATATGGCGGGAAGCATGAATAAAATCGTACAAAGCAGTTTTCCCAAAGCAAGCAGGGTAATTGATCGTTTTCATGTTCAGAAATTGGCTTATGACGGTTTACAGCAAATGCGGATAGCTCATCATTGGGATGCTCTAAATGAAGAATCTAAAGCGATCAGAGAAGCTAATTACAGGGAAGAGAAATATCAGCCGGCCGTATTTGATAATGGGGATTCTAAAAAGCAACTTTTGGCAAGAAGCAGGTATTTACTTTTTAAATCTGCAAACAATTGGACAAGAAGTCAGAAAAAACGTGCAAAAATTTTATTTGCCCAATATCCTGATATGAAAGAAGCATACATGTTAACTCATAACCTGAGATTGATATTTACACAAACCAAAGAAAAGGGTATTGCTTATACAAAATTAGCTCATTGGTTTAGAAAGGTTGAAGAGACTGGATTTAAATCATTCAGAAGTATTAAAAACACTATCCAAGATCATTATCAAGGTATTTTAAACTACTTTGATAATCGCAGTACGAATGCTTCGGCGGAATCTTTCAATGCAAAACTGAAAGCATTCAGGGCATCACTTAGAGGGGTGAGAGATATTAACTTCTTCCTTTTTAGGGTAGCTAAAATATATGCATAAAAAAAACTTACTCCACCTTATATTTGAATTGATCCTTTTCTTTCAATTTAGTCTTTTTGTCTTTCATTCCTTTTTGGATGGAATCTTTTTGAGATTTATGGACTTTTTCGATTCTTTCTTTTCCTTTTTTTTCTTTTCCTTTTTGAGCCAATAGTGCCTGACTGGTCCACATCACAAGACAAATGGAAAGTAAGCTTATAATAAATTTTTTCATAGCTGTTTTTTTACGGTTATAATTCTTCTAATAATTGATCCATCTCTTTAGCGGCTTCTTCAATATCATCTTTTGTTTGTTCCAATTCAGTCGCAAGAGAATCAATAAGCATTGTATCAACTTCCTGAATTTCCATTTCGGTTGTTGTTTCAACTTTTTCGGTTTTGGGCTTTTTATCGGCACAGGCCACAAATAGGAAAGAGAAGAGTACAACAAGTAAACTTAATTTTTTCATAATACTTAGGGGTTTAATTAAATAATAACTATCTCGAGGCAGAAAGGAATAGAGCACAATGAGCACAAATTCCTTTTTTAGTTAGTGTTCTAAAACTTATATTAGTTCAGTTATTTTAGTTGCCAAACTAAATTTAAGAATATTATTTGTGTCTGACACAATAAAAATGATTTGCAACTTGGGTATTTGCAGACTGTTCGATAGAGAAAGGCACTGATCGCAGGGATGTAAGGAGCAAAATAGATGCAGCTTGAAAAGCGTAGATAAAGAAGTGGAAACAAGCTGAGAAAATATCTCAGCTTTGCTGTTTGTATCTGGAGTAAGAAATTTAGATGCGGATTTTTACAACCAGTTTTTTTACTTTCGAATTTTCACCATTTTTAATACAAGGGCAATGAAGATCATCTGGAAAAAAGATAGCAAACATTCCTTCTGTTAGTTCGAAAAGAGTTGAATCATTTTTATAGAATGCAACATCTTTCTCATTGTTTACAGTATGAGGAATTTGCTTACTTAAAATACTAATACCCATATTTTCTGTTCCCGAAATTAGATACTGAATGTCGATGTGTTCGAAATGACTTTCCAGTTTGCAATCTTCCAGATTTTTTGTGTTGTATTCCTGAACAAGAGCAAAAACATTTTCTCCGTCAATTTCATATTTCCCCACCTCGGTATTTAGCAGGTCTGTGCTGTTGATGTATGCAAATGCTTTGGCAATTCGCTCACTTACTCCAGCGTAAAGCTGTGAGTTTTCAATTTTATCGATTATCATTTTTTCAATTTTTTTCAAAGTTCGAAATAATCTTGAAAATTTGGGTTTCGGCCGGGTGATTTATTGTACTTAAATTTTTTAGAGATCGAATTGTGAGAGAATGCAGAATTATGAGGAATATAAAAACGGAAAATTTACAAGCTGTAAGTTTTCCGTTTTATTTTTTCTTATTATGAATGCCCCATTACAACAATTCTAATGATCTTCATATTAAGAACAAGGAACCGATAGGTTTGATAGAAGATTTCTTTGCGCCAAAATTTAGTGGTTTTGGTTGGCATTGGGGGATAGGCTTCTTCGTAATAACCCCTTCTTTTTGTAGTATTCATGATATATCTGTTTTAACAAATCCGACTTTATTTTACTCAGGTAACAACCACCAAAATGGGTATCCTTTTGCTTTGTGCAGAAACATATAATGCATGGTCCACTTAAGCCAATGACCTGCTAAGCCGGGTTCTCCCATGGTATATTTAATGCTTCGTCCCCATTCAGGATATTTGTCCCAATCCTGCACAATTGGATAAACGGTCATGGTAGCAGCCGAACCTTTGGTCATGCCAAATCCTGCCGATACAATACAAGCAGCTCCCATTTTAGCCATCGAAGCTCTGTGTTTTAATTTGTGTTCGCCTTTTTTTACCAAATTCACAATGTTTAAGGCAACCACTTTACCTGATACGCCCGACGGCATTCCGGTGCGCGGTGGAGCAGGGAAAATTGCCGTTCCGTTTTTGCTCTTCATTGGTTTCGAAATGGAATGTGGAGGAGCAAAAGCAATTCCCGGGGCAAATATGTTTGGATAAGTAGGATTTCGGTATGTTTCAGGCCAATCGGCAGCTTTCCATTCCTCAAAATCTTTTGTTGTGTAATCCGCATCCACCTTAGTGAATCCGTTGGGGGCAAAAACAGTAGAGGTGATGTCCTCGTTATTTTTCCCAAAGGCTTTTAAGCCAACCCCCGAAAAGCCGGGAATCAGCATCGAGAAATCGAATGCAACGGAATTCTTTTCACCATCGAGAGTTTCGTAATTTGCTTTTCCGGGTTCAATTTCAAATACGCCTGCACGTTTAATCCATTTAATTCCGTTTTCAATTAAGAAGGATTCAGCAAATACTTTGGTTGAAGTGATATAACCGCCACGTTTAATAAAGGCGCCACCCATTCCAAAATCGCCCAATTCGTATTCGTTGGTGATCCAAATCAACTCAGCCAAATGTTCCAGTTTCCGTTTTCTTATTTCGTAGGAAACATTTAAAATGTACTCGAAAGCTGCTCCTTGACAGGTTGCCATCGAATGGCCTGTTCCAATAAGAAAGGTTTGTTTTTCGCCGGCCTCCATTTTTTTGAAGCAAGCCTGTAGTTTTTCCCATGCGTGAATGGCATGATCGCAGGAGCAAACCGACTCTGTATTTTTACCGGGACCTAATCCCGGAGTGCCTTCAAAATTAAGTTTTGGTCCGGTTGCATTTACCAGATAGTCGTAATCAATTTGCTCTGTTTCACCTTTTCTTTCAGGATCGGTGTATTCAATACTTACGAACCCTTTGGTAATTTCCTGATTGCCTTCCGGATGGATTGATACAGCTTTGGCTTGCTTAAAGTCGATTTTCCATTTATCGTATACTTTTTTTAGCTTGAACCGAACCTGATCAACATTCATGCGGCCTACTCCAACCCAAATGTTGGAAGGAATCCACTGGTAGTAACTGTTTGGAGAAACAACAACAACATCATGCTGTTTTCCTAATTTTTTCTTGATAAATGCAGCAGCAGTATGTCCTGAAATTCCTGCTCCTAAAACAACGATTTTGGCCATAATTTATTTTTCTTTTGTTAATTATCTAATTTAAAGAATAATATTCAGATATCTAGATGTATGGTTTGAGATATTCGTGTTTTATTGCTGATTTTGATTTTTTGCAGATTACGAATTAGAGCTTTGAGCTTGAAAATATTGGGCTTTTGAAGGAAAATTTTATTTGTTTAGAATCTTTATAAACTTATGATTGGCTGAAGAAAATAACAAACGGAAGATTAATAAAATGCTTGCCGCTTATATGTATTGCTATAGGGAAAATTCCAATTCAAAGAAATAAAGCTTATTTTCACAAGCTGTAAGATAATTTTACGATTACTGTTAAAAGAGCAAAGAACATGATGGACCCCAGAATAGAGAATTTAAATGTAGGTGCAGAGCAGTCTATTATTACTCCAATAGAACTTAAAGAATTATATCCGCTTAGCGAAAAACACATCGAAACCGTTAATAACGGACAGACTACGATTAAAAATATACTAAATGGCAGTGATAAGAGAATACTTGCTATTGTTGGACCTTGCTCTATTCATGATATTAAATCGGCAAAAGAGTACGCTCAAAAATTAAAAGTACTGGCTGATGATTTAAAAGAGGATTTGTTTGTTGTGATGCGGGTTTATTTTGAAAAACCCAGAACTACAGTGGGATGGAAAGGCCTAATAAATGATCCTTACATGGATAATTCGTGCAAAATTCAGGATGGCTTAAAGCAGGCTCGCGGGCTTTTGGCTTATATTGCAGAACTTGGACTGCCGGCTGCCGGAGAGGCTTTGGATATTGTAACTCCACAGTATATTCAGGATCTGTTTTCGTGGACAGCAATTGGTGCCCGAACTACCGAATCGCAAAGTCACCGAAACATGTCAAGCGGCTTGTCCTCGGTTGTTGGCTTTAAAAACGGTACCGATGGGAATATTGATATAGCTATAAACGCAATGCAGGCTGTTGCCTCTCCACATAATTTTGTGAGTATAAATCCTGAGGGAAAAGTGGCTGTGATTCGTACCTTAGGAAATCCAAACACACATATCATACTTCGAGGAGGTAAGAAGCCTAATTTTGGAGCAGAACACATTGCTGCGATTGAAAAAAAACTGTCTGACCTGCAAATTGTGCCAAGAATAATGGTTGATTGCAGTCATGCGAACTCTTCTAAAAAAGCCCAAAAACAGGAAATTGTTTTAGCCAGTCTGGCCGGGCAAATAGCAGGGGGAAATAAATCTATCATGGGATTTATGGTAGAGAGTAACCTGATGTTTGGCAAGCAAAATATTCTGGAAGACAAATCAAAACTTAAGTATGGTGTTTCGGTGACCGATGAATGCCTTGATTTTGAATCTACAGAGCAAATTTTGCGGGATTTTTGTGCGAAGATAAAATAATATACTTCAAGAAAATAAAAATCCCGATCTGTAATTGCAGATCGGGGTTTTAAATATTTTAGGCTAAGAGAGTCTTACTTTTTAGGTTTATCATTTTGCATTTCGATATAATCGGCACTGTTTCTAAAATCGCCAAGTAAATACTTACAAAAATATTCCCCGCGTAACCAGAACGAGTATTCGCTCATGTCACCAAATCCGTGGCGTTGACCGGGATAAATGAAGAAATCGAATCGTTTGTTCGCTTTTATCAAAGCATTGGCCATTCGAATTGTATTGCCAGGATGTACATTGTTATCGATATCACCGGTAACGATCATCAGTTTTCCTTTCAGGTTTTTAGCCAAGCTTGGATTATCATCAATTTTATAGGTGAAAGTAGTATCTCCTTTTTCAGATATTTCCTCTTTTACACCGTGATGAGTTTCACTCCACCAGCGATTGTAGATGTTATTGTCGTGGTTTCCGGCAGCAGAAACTGCTGCTTTAAAGAAATCAGGATAAACCAACATGGCCGCTGTAGACATGAATCCACCTCCGGAGTGACCGAAAATTCCCACTTTAGTAATATCAATAAAGTCAAATCTGTCGGCCAATTGTTCCAAACCAACTTTCTTATCTTCCAAACCATAATCTCTTAGGTTGCCATAACCATAGTTGTGGTACCATTTCGAACGGGCAGGGTGACCACCCCGATTGCCGAGAGTTACTACAATAAATCCTAACTGAGCCATACGATCGGCTCTGTCCATGCGGGTCGAGAAGCTTTTGTAAACGGCTTCGGTTTGCGGTCCCGGATACACATAGGTTAAAATTGGATATTTTTTATTCGGGTCAAAATCGAATGGCTTGTACATCACTCCATAAATATCAGTTACACCATCACCTGCTTTTACTTTAAACAGCTCGGGGAACTGATAACCGGTTTCAAATAGTCGGGAAAGATCAGTGGTTTCCAAATCGATTAATTTGCTTCCTTTCGAATTGTACAGTGCCGAAACCGGAGCTGTATTTACTCTTGATGAGTTGTTTACAAAGTAGTGGTTTTGATCATTCAGACTTACATCGTGCGAGAAATTTCCCTTGTTCAAAAGTCTCAATCCTGTACCATCAAAGTTTACACTGTAAAGGTGAGTGTAATATGGATCTTCGCCATTTTCCCGGGCATTTCCAGTAAAGTAAAGAACTCTGTTTTTTTCATCAATTCCCTGAATTCTATCGCAATGCCAAGGGCCTGATGTAATTTGATTTTTTAGATTTCCTTCCCCGTCGTAAAGGTAAAAATGTGCCCATCCGTCGCGTTCAGACCAATGAATCAGTTCGCCGCCGTTATTTACAAATCCTAATGGTCTGGTTTCTACATAGGTATTTAAACGCTCTTCAATCAAGATTTTCACTTCACCGGTTGAGGTGTTGGCGGTGCAGATATCAACACGTTTCATATCACGGCTCTGACGCTTGAAATACAATAGATCACTGCCGGCAGATAACCATTTTGAAAATTGCAGATCATCATCTGCATCCATTTTTTTCTCTGGAGCTCTTAGAATGGAAAGAGTCTGATCTTTAAATGCCGAAGCTTTTACTTTTACGGATTTTTTACTTTCCCAGTCGAAAACTAAAATTTCATATTGAGGAGCTTCTTTTTCCCCCGGCATATGATATTTGTAACTTTCTAAGGTAGGTCGTGGAGAAGCCACGGAGTTGATCACCCAAAGATCTTTTACTTCGCGCTCATCTTCTCTGGTTAGCGCAAACTTTTTTGAGTCTGCCGAGAAAGTTACATAAGCAGCTTTGCGTTTGTCTTTTTCTTCTTCTATTTCTTTATTGGTTTTACCATAAGTGCCACTGCCATAGCTGTAATATTCTACACCATCTGTAGTTAACTCATGTTCAATAATAGTAGAATCTTTTTCATTCTTTTGAGCTTTTTTATAGTTTTCTGCATCCATCCAGTACAAATTGTGATGTTTTGCAAAAATTACGTATTCCTGATTTGGAGATACCGAAGCCCAATCTTTTTGCTCCAAAGGCTTTTCGAATTCATCCAGTAGATTTAGCTGTTTAGAAGCAATTTGATATTCGAAATGCCAAACTTTGGCAACCATTTTCTTTTTGGCTTTTTGCTTTTTTCCGCCTTCTTTTTCCTCTTCCTGCTTATCGCCGTTTTCGTCGTCTTTTTCTTCCTCTTCCACCAGCTTACTTTTCACTTCAAACTGAATCGTTTTTTCATTGTTGATGAATTTCAATTTGCTGATGTCCAAATGCTCTGCATCGAAAGGATCTGCCGTTAAACGGCTCATGTCAGCGGCCATTTTTACTGTATTAAACAGCTCTGATTTTGTACTGCTTACCGGATCAACCAAATAGTAGAAGTTTCCTTCCGGGGTTTTGTAGTTGTACCAGAATTTTTCACCGTTCTTTAACCAATGAGGATTGACACTGGTCGAGAATACTAATTTTTTTAGTCGGTTAGGTGAGAATTTTGCTGCCAATTCATAATTTGCTTTTTGGGCAGGAATTTCCTGCGCAAATAATCCTATTCCTATTGATAATAATAGGAGGGTCAATAAATTTCTTTTCATGTTGTTGAGTTATGCTTGTGTTGTTTTAAGGCAACTAAAATAGAAATAGGTACAATAAGAAGACTTATTTTTTTACACTTTTCGATAAGAAGGGTGATTTTCGGGATGTATCAGCGGGCTCTTTGTATTTTGCTTAAAAGACGATTAAAATTTGTCACTAAAAGGAGCTTTGAAATTAAAGAGATAGCAGGGGCTTTTATCTATTTCTTACTGCGCGCTTCTTGATATTTTTTAGTGCTTTCTTTTGGGCTTTGAAAATTAAAGAAAGAGCGGAGTCCGAAAAGGTAAAACGATCATCATTTTCATCTAACGATTCACTGGCAATTACCCTTTGAGAATATATTTTCTGTCCTGTCTTGATTTCATAGATTACAATAATTAATTCTGATTTGCTTTTTTGAAATCGATTTGTACCCTTGGTACGGAAGGAATTCAGTTCATCTCTTAGTTTAATTGCTTTTGTATTGATCAGGAAATCAAAACCACTGGTGCTTTGTAGAAGAGTAAATGTGTTTTCGGATGGTGCAAACTTAAATTGATCTGGAGTTAGGTAGGTGAAATTTACACCATCAATAAATTGTACCGAATCACCGCCAAGTTTCTGAAGTTCTTTCGTCATGTTTCTATCCAGAGCATTTTTTGCAGTCCACGGAATATCAGCTTGTATTCTATTTACCAGCCAGGTTCCATTTTCGAAATTTAATACTGGCGGAGTTTCAAATACATACTGATAGGAGGGAAAACTACAGGAACTTATGGTAAGGATGATAATTGAAATTACTACAGATTCTAAATGTGATAAAGCTTTTCTGTTCATGATCTTGTCTAATCTGTTTTAATATACATTTAAGACATCTATTTGCTTTACTACACGTATTGGTTCTTTAGATATTTTTGTATTATCTCTGCTTTATTAGTTCCAGAAGTTTAAGAACTGTATTCCAGTTTCGTGTTGTGGCTTTCACTTTTAGCTTCGATTCGAAAAACTGATTGCTGAGTTTCGTTTTGTGATACTGCCCCGGGCAGTAGATAAATACATCTTTATCGATAATTTGAAAACGATCCGGTTCAAAGCTTAATTCACTGATAGCTTCGCTTAATTCTATTTTTGGAATTTCACTTAGGAAGGTGAGGTAAAGACACTTATTTTCATAAGAATCAGTATACGGATCTGACAGAGCTGATTGTTCCCATTCGTTTTGTCTCCTCACTATTACAGGCACTTCGAAACCGTATTTCTCCAAAATGGCATCTTCTAATTTTGCTTCAAGTATAGAATTGGAGACGTTTTGATATTCAAAAATTATATTTCCGCTTTGAATGTAGCTGATACAATTTTCAAACCCCAATTCAGAATACAATTCTTTAAGATCTGCCATCAGAATTTTACGTTTGCCACCCACATTTATTCCTCTTAAAACAGAAATGTACTTTACTCTTTTACTCATAGGGCTTCAGGCTTTTATAGAAGACAACTTGATCATTGTGTTATTCGTCATGCATTTGTAATTTAGCTTTTTTGTAAGCTTCCAAAAGGCGTTCCGGAACCAATGAAGGTCTCTGTTTTTCAAGATTGTAAAAGCAACCAGTTTGTTTTCCTTTGCAATAAATTATATCACCGGAAAAAATCTCAAAATCCATTTCCCATTTGCTGGATCCCAGATTTTTAATTCTGCACGTTCCCCTTGGATGATCCTGAATGGTTAACGGAACTTTGTAATGTACTTCTGTTTTAATTAAAATAGGGGAAATATTGGTGGCTATCATTTCATTATATGGAAAGTGCTTCTCCAGAAACAAATGTCTTAAATCTTCAAACCATCTGATGTATACAATATTACTTACAATTCCCATTGCGTCAATATCATAGGCCTTAATGCCTATTTCCATTTCAACGATCATTACATTTGCCGACATTATTTTTGATTGTTAGGTGTTTGTGCTCGCGAGTCTAAAAATACATATTTGATAGTAATAATGAAATACAATAATTTGGATTTAAATCACATTTACGTCTTATTCAGAAAGTTTTTCCTGTGATTGTCCTAAGAGTTTAAGACCTTCTAAAGCAGAAGGATCACTTGGGAAATACCAAAGACTTTTTTGAAATAAGATGAGAGCCTCCCGGCTTTTGCCCATTCTATAATTGGTCCATGCAAGCATAATGAGTGCATCGTAACCAAAAGGATACAGGTCAACTACCTTTTTAAAGTGCTGAAGAGCTTTTTCATAGTCTTCCCGACCATAGAAAATAAGACCTAGGCGGTAATTGGCAACGGTTTGGTTGGGGGATATTTTAAGAATTTCTTTGTAAATATTTACAACTTCGTCCCATTTTCCAATGGCTGCTTTGGGTAATACCAATCCAAATTTTGCTTCTTCGGCATATGGTTTTAAATTTACTGCCCGTTGATAATGAGAAATGGATTCATTAAATACACCAGCCTGATAATTGAGCCAGCCTAAACGCAAATTAATTTCATACGAATTCTCATCATATACTGCTTTTAGCTGATCTATGGCATGAGAAAAATCTCCTTCCTTCTCATATTTATAACTCTCTTCGAATGCCATGCCTGTAGTCTTAAAATCCTGACCTGTTGCGCTGTTAAATAGCAGGATGACGAATAGTAAAGAAAATATACTGCGTTTTGAATTTTCTAGAAGTTCCATTTGATTCCTCCGATTATTGATTGGACATTGATGTTCTGACTATTCAACTCATCATTTATGGTATAATTATTTTTTTCTTTCTGATTTTGCCAGATCAGGAACAGATTAAGTTTCCCTTTGAATAGATACTGATAAATCGAAAGCTCTTTTCTGTTTTTTATAAGATTAACGCCGTTGAAAACAGAATATCCCTGATTTTCGATCTGTTTATACAAATCGCCAAAAGTATATCCTGCACTTGCCCAGGTATTTTTTGCAATTCGAAAGCCTGTTCCTGTTTTCCAGTATTTTCTGTTGTGCCAGGTACTTGTTTGTTCTTTTTCCATTTGATTGGTAAAACTACCGGTTAAGTATAAATTCGTGTTTCCCAATGGATAATATCGGAGTTCAATTTCTTCTTGCCAGCGTGTTTCATTATTCATTGAAGAGTACAGTACACCTAACTCAAGTTGCAAATTCGATATTTTTTGCTGCAGACCGAGGTAGGCAATAAAACTGTTTTGTTTGAAAGAGTAGGGATAAAGTTCCGTGCCTTCATCAGTAATTACCGGATCAGATTGATTGCCGCTGCCCCCGGGGCCGTTCCCGTTTCCAGCTTTTACCTGAGGTTCAATTGCTGCGACTTCATTTTGTACACTTAGGGGATTGCCGTCTATTTTTGTTGTTAACCAATGTCCGGCAAGTATCAATTGACTTCCCCAATTCAATTGAACAGAACTTTTTAAGTAATACTGATTTTGGGTAAGATCTTCATCGAAAAAGTAGGTTTCGCTTACAATGGAATTCTTTACATCTACATGACTAAATGCCTGAAATAGTGAAACTCTATCGCCCAACTGATGATTCAGTCCAATACTATAGTGCAGAAAGTCTTTGCGAACAGTCTGTTCCTGCAATTGATCTGAAACAATTGCATAATCATCCAATATTTCATGTTTAATTTCTGAATAGATAGCCGAAATAATTTTTGTTTTACCGATGTTATATTTCTCCGATGTAGACTGGGCTAATTTGTTCTGCAATCGGATTGCATCTTTTTCCTGTCCTCCTAAAAGATATGAGAAGTACAGATATTCTTTTATAATGGCATCTTCGCCATTTTGCAGGTATAACTGATGAAAAAGACCCGCTGATTTTCTGTATTTTTTTAGTTCATAGTAAGCGATAGCTATACGGTACTGCAGATAATAAAAATCAATTCCCTGCTTGTTGGCTTTTTCACCTTCAGTAATCAATTGTTTCCATTGCCCTTTTTGAAACAGAGCAAAGCTTTCCTTATCTACCTGTGCAACACTAAGCTTTTTCTGTGAGTTTGCCGATAGACCAAGAAAAATTGCCAAGATTAATATGCTTGCATGTTTCCACATTTTATTTCGATTAGTTTACCATTTCTAATAATTTTTATCTGAAGAGAAGCACCATCTTCAATCTTTATTTCACTTGTTAAATGTTCTCTTTTGGTCGAATATCCACACTCTATTTTAGATGAGAGTTCAATTTTTTCGGAGTTGATTCCTTCCTTTTTGTTTTGATATTTTAATTGATAGTTGGACTGCAGATAAATGTAAAAGGGAGCGATGAAATCCTGCAGGAAAAGCTTTCTTGCACTGAAAACCTGATTCGGAGGAATTTCAGCTGTTACATTCAGATCTTGATAATATCCCAAATAAACTTTATAACAAGACAGATAGAGATAGTAGAGTAGAGAGCGTTTATTGCCCAGATAGTTATGGAATTGTAAAACATTTGCCTCTACACTGAAAAATGCTTTTGAGTTGGTTTGCAAACATTGAATGTAAGTGTTTCCAATAGCATCGGACTTGACTTTAAAATCCCAGTTTTTTTCCAAAATTATCAGTTTTGAATCGAGACCGGATTCAACGGTTAACGTAAATTTCTGTCCGGTCTGAAATCCCAATGCCTGCGACAATAACGGATGGATTTCTCCCCGTAATAGCTTTGTATTTGTTGTCGGTTTCGTATACGATTTTAGAATTACATCTTTGCCCAACCGTTCTATATAATGCGAAAGAGTTACATCCAATGTTGCAGATCCAATATAGGGTGTAGCCTGAAATTGAAAGTGAAGATGAGGGTAGGGTGATCTTCCTGAATTACCGCACAATCCTAAAACTTCTCCTTTTTTAACAAGATCTCCCTTTTTTACTTTAAAACTGTTTTCTTTAAAATGACTCAATTGCGAGAAAAGACTGTGGTTGTGACGAATCACCAAAGAGTTTCCCCAATTCTGATTTAAATTCACCTGTCCAATTTTATTATCGGGAATACCATCCAGAATATTTACAATCTCACCATCTGCCGGACATAGTATAGTTTTGTTGTAGCAGTAGTAATCTTCAACAAAATCGCCGTCGTTTTTGTATTGCTCATCCTCATCATTAAGTATTACGAAATCCCAGGCATGGCGCCATTCATTCTTATGTGTGTATTCACCTTCATGGGCTTGGCTTACCGACCATTTTCCAATAAACGGAAGTTGAAAATCAGTAAATACATTTGCCGATAAACGTTGGGCATTGCTTTTGAAATAGTACAAATTCTTCTCAGGAGAGTTGTGCTGCACTTGTACTTCCTGCAATTTTTCACTTGGCTGATAACGTAATTTTAGAATGTACAGGAAAAGAAGAGTCACCGCATTAAATGGCAGTGCATAAACCGATAATCGATAAGGAGCAAACCAATGCACACTGCTGAGTGTTGTTAAAACAACTATTGGCAGTAATAGAATAATCCAGAGATAAGAATAAGGGGATGGGATGAGGTAGAAAGCACCCAGAGCAATTGAAGTAAGAATAAAGTTAAAGCCGATAAAAGTATAGCCCAATCCGCTAATATTTACATCAATAAGAATATAAAAAAAGTAGGCGATATAGAATCCTAAAATGGCGAATGTAAAGGCAATTCGGGAATAAAAAAGCAATCCAATCAGGATCAGTAAACCAGCCAGCCAATTGCTTTGAAAGAAAATAGCTCCCAGCGATTTTAGAAATATGGATACTGATTCATGTATTTCCCAATTTTGAATAAAATGATAGACATTCACCAGTTTTTGACCGCCAAGGCTGAATATTTCATTGGCCTGATAAATGCCCCGCTCACTAATTCCCAATGAGGTTAAATCACTGCTTGCCAGCATAATCATCCAGATTCCCAGCAAAAAAGGAACACTTAAAAAGGGCAGAGCGTATTTGGCGAGCACACCCTGCAAAAATAAACAGATGAATAAGGTGAGAATGGATGACAGAATCACCAAAACAGTAATTTCGAGTCCCGGCTGAAAATATAAGCCGATGCCTAGTCCTACCAGCAGACTATTAAATCCATAGCTTCCATCTTTAATGTAGTAGCTAGAGAAACCCATTTTACCGGCAACTAAATTTGCTGTTAAAATGGAAATCAGACCTGCTGTTCCGGCCCATGGATCGAAAAAACTAACCACCAAAAGCAGCACTGCAAAGGCTTTGTTTCGTGAGAAAAATACCTGAGCGTAGCTGTTTAGTGTCGCTTCACCTAAAAATAGTATGTTCTGTTTAAGCTCTTTCATTATTATTTAAGATGTTTCGGAACATTTTCATGGGCATTAAATTCCTGAAAGCTTTCTTTTTTTCGGATCACGTGTATTTTTCTGTCTTCATCAATTAACAATACAGGTGGACGAAGCTTTATGAATTGCATCCATTGAGTCATGTTATAGGCTCCAATTCGTGGAATTACAATGGCATCGCCCTTTTGAAGCAAAGGAAATTGAATGGCCTCACGAATTATATCAATATTCATACACAAAGGCCCATAAATCGTTGTATTTTCGGTTTGCTCCGAATTTAATTTAGTAGGCAAAACCTCATGTTCGTACCAAAAGGCGGTGAATAGCATATTTACTCCAATATCAATAACCGTAGCTCTGCGCCCATCAACCAAACGCTTGTTTGCCAATACACTTCCTAATGCATAACCGGCTTCATCAATCAAAGCCCTACCTGTTTCCAGCAGTAACAGAGGCAGTTTGTCAGGAGGCAATTCACTTCCCAGAAGAGCAGAGGTTAGAGCTTCAGCATAATCATCGAAGGAAGGACATGTATCTGCTCCCGGAAGATAGGCACCTTTCAGCGTGTTCTTTGTTGCAAACCCTCCACCCAAATCAAGGTATTTTATACTATGGTTAAATTTTCGAAACAAGCGAACGGCCATATCTGCCAGTTTACTTGCAGCAACTGCGTAAGCACTAACAGCTGTAATGTATGTGCCCATGTGTGTATGCAAGCCAACTAATTCCATGTGTTCATGCAGCATAATACGGTTTAGTGCATGCCATGCTTCTCCGTTTTCAAGATTAAATCCAAAACGATCCCATTGAGGATAAATACCTGCATCCAAATTGATGCGCAATGCTACATTTGCCTTTTTATCCAGCTTTTGAGCCAATTCCCCCAGAAAATAAAATTCATCCAAACTGTCCAAATGAATCATGGCTCCATCGGTAATAGCTCTTTCTAAATCTTCTTTTGATTTTTCGGGGCCATTAAATATGATCTGATCACCTGAGATACCGTTTTCGATTGCTTTGGAGTATTCAAAACCGGAAACAACTTCGGCCCATGCTCCCTCTGAGTGAAATATTTTGCAAACAGCATTCATGTAATTGGTTTTGTAGGACCATGCAAATTGTACGCGCGGGTATCGCGTTGAAAATGCTTTGTAAGCGGTTCTGTAGGTTTTCCGGATGCAAGGCTCCGAGATTACATATACCGGAGAACCAAATTCCTTTAAAATGTCGTGTACTGAATGTTCTTCTATATGACTTAAAGTTGCTGTTTTAGTCTTCATTCCGAATTTATCGGGCATGCCGGCGTTTACTTTATTGAGTATAGGCCTTTCGTAATCCAATTTCTTCATGTGACAGTATGTTAAGTTTTTTCAATTTTTTGATAGCTGTTTGTTTCGGATTGTTTCTTTTACATTTCTCCGGTAACCGATAAGCTTCCGAATTGTGCGATATCTCCAATTAAATCAAAGGAATATCTGATAAACATTTTTCCGACTTCATATTCCGAATAGTTTGGAACATCTATTCCAAACGCTAGTTTTATGAGTGCTTCAGGAAGATTTTGTCCGGCTGCGACAGCCAAATAAACCCATGCCGGAATTCGAGGATTGATTTCGATCAGGAAATATTCATTCTGATTGGTTTTTATCAGCTCCAATTCCATTCCTCCGCGCCATTTGGTTTGCCTGATTAAATTTCTGGTTAATTCAAGCATTTTTTCATCCTTAATGGTGATTCCTCCCCAGGCTTTTCCTTTATCAGTAATGTATTGTTTTCGCATGGGTACTGCACAAACGGTATTTCCATGTCCGTCGCCTAAAGCGATAACGTTTACCTCAGTGCCCCGGATAAATTCCTGAATGATAACAGGCAGACCCCATTTTGCTGATATTTTATTGAAATGAGTATTTACCTGTTCAGGAGTATATGCCAAATAAGCATCGTAAAATTTGCCTTTAACAAGTAAGGGATATTCAAAATCCTCTTTTAGTTCATCAATGTCTCTTCTGCTGGTAATTGATTTACTTAGCGGAACTTTAATGCCGTACTTTTCGCCATATTCGTTAAGATTCGCCTTGTGTCGTTCCTCGAACTGCTGCATAGTAGGCAGAAAGGTTCGAATGCCAATTTTCTCAAGTTTTTCCTTCGATTGAATAAAGGTGTATAATTCAGCATCCAGATTGGGAATGATAAAATCAAGATTTTCTTTGGAATTGATGTACTCAATTCGTTCAAGTACAGCCTCTTTTCCTGACGAAGGATAGGGGATTTGATAGGTTTTATCTACCAAATCGCGCATGTAAATGCCTGGTTCCAGATTTTCGTAAGCCAGACCTATTATTCTTACATCAAAGTCTTTGCTTTCTTTTAAACCTCTAATAACAGGTATTCCCGGTCCCGGATTATCGGTATTGTTTAATCCTGTGACTGCGATATTAAATTTTGGTTTCTCCATTTTATACCATTTTGAATAATTAGTGAGCTATGGCGAGCGAAAACAACCCGGTCTAATGCCGATGGAATAAATAGGAAGCTATGTTGAGCATGGCGTACCGAACAAAGTAAGCTAATGAACCCCCTATGTAATTATCCGTGAATAAATGCAGCCCACTTATTTATTCAATCGGTATTACCTGTCAAGCAATTCGTTGTGCTGGAGCATTTTTAGGAAATCTTCCATGTTTTTTTCAAGAGTCACCAGATCTACTTCATATCGATCGAGTATTAATTGGTTAATCTTTTCGATATCGTATCCTTCTTTTAAATAGTTTAATATTTCTTTTGCAATAGGATTTACGATAAAGGAGTCTCCCGTTTCAGGATTGAATAAGAATCCGTTTTCACTGACGGCTACGTTTCTTTTTAACTTCATGATTTCGGAATTAATGCATACTTTTTAAAGATGTATGTGCTTTTCGGGCCTTTATTAAAACAAAGCACGCTAAGTCTTTAAATATCATTGAAAAGGTAGGGAAGTATCAGGGAATAAATATTACAATATTTTGTAAATAAGTTATAATATTTGGTTTTACTAAGCAGGGAATAGTATCCGGAGTGTTTAATACAAGGAGTGTAAGGGCTTTTTATTATCCTCTTTATTTTTTTTGTATTCACTTACAGAAAGGCCGGTAATTTTATGAAATTGGTTGGATAGATATTGAACACTGCTGTAATCCATCAGGAAAGCAATCTCACTGAGCGTGTATTCTTCCTGATCAATTAGTTCTTTAATTCGTTCTATTTTATTTAGAATAATGAATCGCTCCAAGGTAATCGATTCGTGGCGCGAAAATATTTTGGATAACTGCTGGTAGCTTAACCCAAGTTTGCCAACCAAATATTCCGATTTTTGAACAATAGAGTCGGCATTATTCATTTGGTGAATCAATTCGATAACGGCTGTTTTAATTCGTTCTACAATTTTTTGTTCATGACCAACTACTAATTCCATACCATTTTCCTGAATGATGGAATTAATCTTTTCCATGTCGAGTTCATCAGTATCGTAGGTAATTGTAGCCATTCCTAATCGAATTTTATCGACTTGAATTGAATTTTCCTTTAACGACATGCTCAAAATCCGAACACAACAATTGCAAACCATATTCTTAATGTAAATGGTCTCTGTATGCAGTCTGTCATCTTTTTGATGCATGGGCGATTGTTTCAGTACATTTTACTATTGACCGTACAAACCTAAATATAGCAATAAAATTAATTTTTCGTGAAAGAAATAAGCTTGTAAAAGACAGAAAGATAGGCTGGTCTGTTTTAAACGAACGAAAAAACATCGGTTCAATGCCGATGCAATCTCAGTGGCATTCTTGAAATATTGTATTTGTGTTAGCGTGTAAAATTCCGAAGGAATGACAAATAGGAAATCCACATATCTTCTGATATTCTTACCATCCCTAAATCCCCTAAAGGGGACTTTTCAAACCGACTGCTAGGGGATTGGGGTAAAGTGCTCCACTCAAAACACATGTTGCCACAGCAAAACTTGTGGTGAAACAATTCATAGTTTACTTTTCATCTGGTGAATGGTGGGAAAAAAAATATTACCACGGAGTGCACTGAGGTTCACAGAGTTTTCTTGTTTTTCTTTCTCTGTGTCACTTTGTGTACTCAGTGGTGTTCTTTTGAAATACTGTATTTGTGTTAGTGAGTAAAATTCCGAAGGAATGACAAATAGGAAATCTATATATCTTCTGTTATTCTTACCACCCCTAAATCCCCTAAAGGGGACTTTCCAAACCGACTACTCTTTTAGCCCCTTTAGGGGTTTGGGGTAAAGTGCTTCACTCAAAACACATGCTGCCACAGCAAAACTTGTGGTGAAACAATTCATAGTTTACTTTTCGCTTTCATCTTTCATAATATCTGATAAAAAGAATACCTTAGTTGGGATTTAGAAAATAACCATACATATAATATAAATTTTAAAAAATGGCTAAAAAAACTCCTGACCATTGGTTGACAATTGCTAAAAAGATCAATTCTATTGCACAGTCTGGCTTGGCTTTTACCAAAGACAAATATGATAAGGAACGATACGAAGAATTACGAGATTTGAGTATTCAAATTTTTAATAATATCACAGAAATTGATTCAGAAAAACTGGAATTTGTTTTTAACCGGGATGTTGGATATCAAACTCCAAAAGTTGGCGTACGGGCAATGATCTTTAAAAATGATAAGATATTATTAGTCAAAGAAATAATGGATAACAAATGGAGTCCACCTGGAGGATATGCAGATAATGGAATGCTACCAAGTGAAATAGCAATTAATGAAGTCAAAGAAGAATCTGGTTTTGATGTTAAACCGATTAGAATACTTGGGTTAATCGATTATAATAAGCATCAGAATAGACCATTCCCTTTTGATATATACCAAATATTTATGGAATGCGAGATTGTTGGAGGAGAAGCGAAAATAGGTTTAGAGACAAGTGATGTAGGTTTCTTCGACATTAATGATTTGCCGGAATTATCAGTACGTCGGGTAACAAAAGATCAGATTTTGAAAATGTATGAATTATATAAAAACCGTAATCTTCAACCTATTTTTGATTGAAAAGATATAAAACGAAGCGCAAAAGATAAATTTCATGGGCTGTGATTGTCTTTGTTTTAGAGGTGTTCGTATAGGTGCGGTTGCAATTTAGTTTCATCAAAATAAGATGTAGAAGAATTGGTGGTGGAGAAAGAGGCACCCATCATCAGCAAAGGGGCTGTATTTTTGTCTGAATTGGAAAATGTCAATGTTTATAGGCTTTTCATGATGCTTGTATTTGTTTCGCTTTTGAGCGGAGGTCTTTTCGGCATTGCAATAGTGTCATTTGCAAGGAGGGAAGGCTGTTTTTTGATGGCAAAAGCCTGATTGTTTTGGAGCGGAGGTCTTATTGGTATCAAAAAGGAGGTTTTCACCTGTGCGAAGACCCTTTTTTTATCAGAAAAGTAGTCTCGCAGTAATGCGAAGGGACTTTAGCCATAAAAATAGAACCATCTGTCTGATGCGATGAGAGTTCCGGCATCAGAAAATCGTCATCGTTCTCGCGAGGATAGGGTTGCGGTATAAAAAAAATAGCTTCGCTTTCGAGCGAAAGCTTTATTGGCATAAGAATGGAGCAATCTGCCTGGAGCGACGGGGATTTTGGCATTAAAAAGCAGGCATCGCCCTCGAGCGAAAGCTTCATCGCCTGTATGATGAGGAAATAAAAACCCCACAAAGAAAAAGAAATGATCCTTGCAGGGCATGTATTTTTAGTAAAGAGCTGTTTACCTTCTGGCCTTATCTAACAATTTTAAATCAGCCAATGCAATTGCGGTTGCGGCTTCAATAATTACCGGAACCCGTAAAGCAATGCAGGCATCGTGCCGGCCTTCAATCAGTAAATCTTCCACTTCGCCTTTGGCAAAATTCATGGTTTTCTGATTTCTGCCAATCGATGAGGTTGGCTTTATGGCTACTCGAAATACCAGCTCGTTTCCGTTGGTAATTCCTCCGTTGATTCCTCCGGCATTATTGGTCTCCGTTTTTCCAGAGGCATCAATAAAATTATCGTTGTGTTCTGATCCTTTCATTTTTGCTGCGCCGAATCCGGAACCGAATTCAATTCCTTTGGTTGCAGGTATCGCAAAAATAAGATGCGAAATCATCGATTCTACTGAATCGAAGAAGGGTTCGCCGTATCCGGTAGGAAGGTTATTGGCTCTGCATTCAACAATTCCTCCTACAGAATCGTGCTGTAGCAAAGCATCTTCAATTGCAGCATCAAAATCGCTTTGTCCGCCAACTTCGGTTAGTTTGGCATCGATTTGCACATCGCCTAATATTTTCTTGGCAACAACGCCGGCAGCTACTATCCCAAGAGTAATTCTTCCCGAAAAATGACCACCTCCGGTATAATCGTTGTGTCGGCCAAATTTATGCTGAGCTACAAAATCAGCATGTCCGGGACGCGGACTGTCCAGCAGATTGCTGTAGTCTTTCGATTTGGTATTTTTGTTATGGAACAGGATGATTAGCGGAGCACCAGTAGTTTTTCCTTCGAAGGTTCCACTCAATATGCTGGGCGTATCGGCTTCAATTCTTGGGGTTGTACCTCTTGCGCCAGACTTTCTGCGGCTTATATCGTGCAAAAGATCTTCATCGGTCAGGTCAATTCCTGATGGACATCCATCAATTGTGATACCAACTCCTTTACCGTGAGATTCTCCAAATATGCTAAGTCTAAATATTCTTCCGAAATTGTTCATTTATTATCGTTATTAGTAACCAGTCATTAGTATTTAGTAAAAATAGCTAATGTTTATTTTTCATTGGTAAGTATCGAATGAAAATTTTCTTCATTCAGTATTTGTACTCCATTTTTTGCCAGGATTTCAGCAGTAAATCCGTTCCCTTCTTTGTATTTGCCGGTGAAACTGCCGTCATAAATTTTTCCATATCCGCACGACGGACTGTTGGCCTTTAAAATTACCGTTTTACAATGTAAGGCTTTTGCCACATTCGCGGCGATTTCGGCACCCTTGGTAAATTGGGCTGTATAATCATTTTGATCCCGGCCAATTACCTTTAATTCGTTATTGATTCTCACTATTTCGCAAGGGATACGTGGCGTACTAAGGCCTCCTAAATTTTCCGGACACAGGGCGATGGCTTTGTTTTCGAGAACCAGTTTTTTAATTTCAGGAACTTCGTTGCTTTTTCCATCGTATCTGCATTCGCAACCGGACAAACAGGCACTGACTATTATCATTTTTTTACTGTTAAGTAAGAATAAGGGGGATGAAAAGTTTGAATTGATTGTCATTCTGAGCTTGTCGAAGAATCTTTGTGTTTGAATAGCAGATGTTTCGTCCCGATAGCCATCGGGATTGCTCAATATAATGTTTTCAAGTTAACTTTACTTTTCGGACACCCTATCTTTGTTTTATACAAACTGACTATCGAAATAAAACTGCGCTACGCCGCCACCAATTTTTCGTAAATCCGTAAAGAATTCAGGATATGATTTGGCAACACACTCATGCTGACCTATTTCAATAGGACTTGGTGATGCCAATGCTGTTACGGCCAGAGCCATGGCAATGCGGTGATCATTATTACTTTTTGCCAGTCCTCCTTTTACTCTGCCACCAGGAATGATCATTTCATCACCTTCGATGCGAATCGGGACTCCAAGCTTTAAAAATTCTTTCTTCAGCACTAAGCCACGATTACTTTCTTTGTACTCTAATCGGTGAACTCCCTTAATTCTGCTTTCTCCCTCACAGTGACAGGCCAAAGCCACCAAAGGAGGGAAAAGATCAGGACTATGTGTGGCATCAAAATCAAAGGCATTTAAAGCTTTTTTCTCAACCGTTAAATTGTTTCCTTCCCATGCAATGGAAGCGCCGCATTTTTGCAAGGCATCCAAAATTGCCTTATCGGCCTGATAAGAATCCGGATTCATGTGTTCCAGTGTTACAATTCCTTTCAATGCTCCGGCAACTAAAAGAGGAGCTGCAGAACTCCAATCGGCTTCAATTGTGTATTCTGTTGGTTGATAAATTTGATTTCCTTTTATTTGAAAGTTCTCGTAATTCTCATGTTCTATTTCAATACCAAAATGCTTTATTAAATCGAGAGTCATATTGATATAAGGAATGCTTTTTAGATCTTTCACTTTCAGTGTTGTATCTTCTTTTCGCAAGGGCAGAGCCATTAAAAGACCCGTGAGGAATTGAGATCCAAGCGATCCGTCAATTTTCGCAAAGTTACTTTTGTAGCCGCCTTTTATGCGGATGGGCAAGAATCCCTTGCCGGGATTTTCACATTCAATCCCCAAATTTTCTAATCCTTCTATAATATTATGAACGGGTCTTTTTAGGATGCTGCCTGTTCCCGTAATTTCCATTTCTTCCGGCTTCAGTGCAACAATGGGAGAGAACATTCGTAACGAAAGTCCGGATTCTCCAACATGAATGCTTTTGGGAGCTTCGCTTACTTTGGAAGTGATTTCTACCGAATTTTCCTTTTTGGTGACTACCGAACCCATCCGCTGAATGATATCTGTTGCTGCATCAGCATCTTCACATTTGCAGGGATTGTGAATTACAGAGTTTCCGTTCGCCAACATTGCAGCGGCTAAAGCTCTTTGCATCATGCTTTTCGAGGAAGGAGGCGTTAATCTTCCTTTAATGGTTGAGGATTGAATTCGAACTCTCATAATTTTGGGTATTAATGTGGTTAATTAGGATTGGCACAAAGTGCAATCACCTTGGTTTTAAGTTCTTCAATAGGAAGGGTGACAATTGTGGCTTCTCCTATTTTTTTGAGTAGAATAAAATCAATGGCCGATCGGTTTTTCTTTTTGTCCTTGATCAGATATTGATTAATCATATCTGCGGAAACGTCATGATCCAGAGGCAATTCAAATTTTCGCAATAAGTCATTGGCTCTTTTCGCATCAACATCGCTTAGTTCACACAATTCCTGAGACAATTGGCAGGCTAAATTCATACCAACTGATACCGCTTCGCCATGAGTTAAATCTGAATTATTCTCAATAGCATGACCAATGGTGTGACCGAAATTCAACTTTTTGCGTTCGCCTTTTTCAAAAGGATCACCTTCAACAACCTCAGTCTTAATTGAAACTGCTCTGTAAACCAAGTTTTCCATCAAATTCGGATCTAAATTCAGAAGTGCCTCACAGTTATCATTCAGGAAGTTATAAAGGTCTTCATCTTTAATAAAAGCATGCTTAATTACTTCACCAAACCCACTTCTTACTTCACGTTTGGGCAAGGTTTTAAGCAATACCGGATCGCAAATCACAAACTTTGGAGGATTGAAAATGCCAATCATGTTCTTCAGTTTGCCAAAATTGATTCCGTTTTTTCCGCCAACACTGGCATCAACCTGAGACAGCAGGGATGTACTGATGAAACCAAATTCAAGCCCCCGCATAAAAATAGAAGCCACAAAACCTGTTACATCAGAAACCAAACCACCGCCCATTCCCAACAGAAAACTATTTCTGTCAGCACCTCTTTCAAGTAGCTGATCAATGATCTTTTCTGCAGTTTGCCAGTTTTTGTTTCCTTCGCCACAACCCATTACGATATAATCGAATTGATTGATGAATTCGGAGTAGTGCCGGTAAATGTTCTCATCGCAAATTAGAAAGCATTTTTTTTCCGGCAGGTAGTTCTTAATATTTAGATAAGATTCTCCTACAAAAATACTGCTGTTTTGCTTTTCGATGTGTATGGTCTTCATTTGTCAAAAGAGATGTGAGAAATGAGATAATAGATATGAGAAAGAAAAAATCTCACTTCTCATATCTAAAATCTTATTGTCTCTTGTTACGAGTTCATTATTTCTTCCTGTTGGTTGATCGATTCCTGATGGATCGCTTTGAATAAGCTGTTAATGAATTGTTCGCTAAAGCCTTTTTTCTTACCATTTTCCATGCTTTTTTCCAGAATACTTCCCCAACGTTTGTTTTGTAAAACGGTGATGTTGTTTTCTTTCTTGTAGTGACCAATTGTTTTGGCTACCTGCATGCGGTTCTCTAATAACTCCAGTAATTTTTGATCGAAATCATCAATTAAATGTCTTAATTCGCCAAGAGTATTGTCAACCAATTCATTTGGTGCCTCAGGATCACGAAGTACCAAGTTAGCTAAAAGTTCCTGAAGAGCGACAGGGGTTAATTGTTGCTTGGCATCACTCCATGCTTCTTCGGGTTTGCAATGCGATTCAATTATTAATCCCTCGTAGTTCAAATCCATCGATTTTTGAGCGATTTCTTCAAGTAGGTCACGATCTCCTGTAATGTGACTAGGGTCGCAAAAGATAGGAAGCTGTGGCATTCTTCTTTTCAATTCGATAGGAATTTGCCATTGAGGATCATTTCTGTATTTCAATTTTTGGTAGGTCGAAAATCCACGGTGAATCGCAGCTAATCTGGTTAATCCAACAGCATGCAGTCTCTCAATTGCACCCATCCAAAGCTCCAAATCAGGATTGATTGGATTTTTCACCAAAACAGGAATGTCATGACCGCGCAATGCATCAGCAATTTCCTGAACAGCAAATGGATTAACTGTGGTTCTTGCGCCAATCCATAAAATGTCAACCCCTGCACCCAAAGCCAATTCAACGTGACGGGCGTTGGCTACCTCTGTAGCTGTAATCAATCCGAATTCTTCTTTTACTTTTTGCAGCCAGATTAATCCTTTTGCGCCAATTCCTTCAAAGCTGTTTGGACGGGTACGTGGTTTCCAGATTCCTGCGCGGAAAATTGGAATACCTGCAGCTTTAATTCCTCTTGCTGCATCCATCACTTGTTCCTCGGTCTCTGCGCTGCAAGGTCCTGCAATAACCATTGGGCGGGTACTAACGTCAACCGGCCAGCTGCTTAGATCCTTAATTTCCAAATTCTTCATTGTATACTGTTTTTTTTACTCTTTTCTGAGTGATTAAAAATATGGTTTTTTACTTAAATGATATTCTGAACTATGTGTTTTTGGTTTTTAGCCTAAAACTCTTTTATAAGGAATAAGCTTTAATTTCACCTTTCTTCCTTTTTCTTTTTCCTTGTCACTTTTTCCTTGTTTAAGCTCTGTGCTTAATCTTCTCTGTGTTCTCTATCGTTTCTTTTTCGTTCTTTTCTTTCTGATCAAGAACCCTTCTGATGTCGTTTGCTTCAAATATTAAATCATTAACACCATTCAAATCGTCTTCCTCAATTAAATCTTTAAACTGTTGAAGGGTATTGATGTATTTTTGAAGCACTTTTCCAATGTTTTTCTTGTTCTGTTGAAAAATTGGTGTCCACATTTCGGCCGAACTCTTTGCCAATCGAACAGTAGAATCAAATCCACCACTCGCCAATTCAAAAATGTGTTTTTCCGATTTTTCTTTGTGCAACACCGTTAACGATAAAGCGAAAGCACTAATGTGTGATAAATGAGAAACGTAAGCCGTTTGTCTGTCATGCACTTCAGCATCCATAAATACACACCTCATTCTTAGGCAATGGAACATTTCTGTGATCAGCTTTACTGCTTTTTTATCGGAATCTTCGGGGTTACATATAATGGCACATTTTCCATCGAACAATCCTGAATGAGCTGCCTGTGGTCCTGAGAATTCAGTTCCCGCCATAGGGTGAGCAGGTACAAACTGATTTCTTTTCGGATGATTTGCAACCGACTCTATCAACTGTTCTTTTGTTGATCCTAAATCAGTAACAATCTGATGATCTATTAGATTCATAATGTTTGGTAATGCTCGTAAGCAAGCATCAACAGGAATCGCTAAAACAACCAGATCTGATGATTGTACTGCACTTTTTAAATCCTGAATTTCATCAACGAGGCCTAATTTTTTAGCAGCATGAGCATTAAGAGTGTTGTTATCAACTCCAATCACTTTGCTGACAAAATCTCTTTTTTTCAAATCAAGAGCTATCGATCCTCCAATTAATCCCAATCCTATTACTGATAGTATCATTGCTTCGAATTTTTCTGTTCTAATTTTCTTTAATTCTATTAATGGCTTCTTCAATTACTGCCTCATTGCTGCACAATGAAATACGAATGTATTTATCTCCCTGATCTCCAAAAATTCCACCAGGAGTGATAAATACTTTTGATTCCTTAAGCACTTTATCACTTAGTTCGTAGCCATCCTTGTATTTTTCAGGAATTGCAGCCCAAACAAACATTCCGCCCTGATCTTCTCTAGGAGAACACTCAATCAGATTCATCAGCTTAAAAACCAAATCCCGTCTGGTTTTGTATACTTTATTGATGGAGTCGTACCAGCTTTGATCCTGAGCCAAGGCTTTAACAGCAGCTTGCTGAACCGGATAAAACATCCCGGAATCCATATTGGTTTTTACTTTCAATACAGGTTCCAGCATTTTTGCTTTTCCGCAAATCATTCCAACTCTCCAGCCCGGCATATTGTGCGACTTACTTAGAGAGTTTAACTCGATGCAGCAATCTTTTGCTCCTTCAATGCTCATAATACTCATCGGAGAATCGTTAAGAATAAAGCTGTAAGGATTGTCATTAACAATCAATATTTTGTATTTTCTGCCAAAAGCAACCACTTTTTCGAGTAATTCTTTGCTTGCCCTTGCTCCGGTTGGCATATGAGGATAGTTGATCCACATGATTTTCACCTTGCTTAAATCTCTTTTTTCAAGAGCATCGAAATCAGGATGATAATTATTCTCTTCAACCAATGGATAAGAAACAATTTTTCCGCCCAGCAGGTTGGTTACCGATGTGTAAGTAGGATAGGACGGATTTGGAATTAAAACTTCGTCGCCTTCATTCAAATAAGCCAGTGAAGTAATCATGATTCCTTCTTTCGATCCCATTAAGGGCAATATCTCGTTAGCCGGATTTAAATCTACATCGAAAAAGTTTTTGTACCATTTTGCGAATCCTTCTCGCAAAGCCGGTATTCCCTGATACGATTGGTAACCGTGACTTTTTGTATGAGAACAGGCTTCCTTAAGCATTCCCCAGGTATCTTCCGAAGGAGACATGTCCGGATCACCTATTCCCAGATTGAGAACTTTTACTTCACCTTCGTTTAGCTTAGCTATCTCTTTCAGTTTTACTGAGAAATAGTACTCTTTAACTCCTTGGGTTCTATTTGCTGGTTGAATCATTATTCTTGTGGTTAAAATTTTGGTTCTGTTTCAAAAAAAAATCCTGCTCGCTTTGAACAGGATTTTTGTTATACTTTTTATTTAAAATTAGGTATAAGGCATCCCGCCCGGTTGTTGTTGTGCCAGAAATAAAAATAATAATATCGAAATGCCAATCCTGAATTGTTCATTGTAATTTTTATATGAAAAAGGTCTTACCTGTTGGGCAAGACCTTTAAATGTATCTGTTCGAGTTGTTACATATCAATTCTTGCCCTTATCGTTGTGGATAATAGAAATACCAAAAATAATAAAAGAAAGTACTGAATGATTTCATAGTAATAATCAATTGTTTCATTATTGTCTGCACCAAATGTAGGAATTATTTCTTATCCTGCAAATCTATTTTTTAGAATTAAGGAAATGCTAACGTTTGAATTCTATTGGTGTATTTGTTTGGAGGTATAGTGAAATCAGGCAATTTGAGCTTTTTTGATAAATAATTAGAAAAATATTATAATTTGATTAATTGAGGTAAAATAGGGGGTGTGTAAGATAATTTGAGCTTTTTGCATGCAACACCCTATTGTGAATTGGGGTGGTGTTGAGTGATGATGGCGTTTGGATTGGGTTGGTAAAATTTAAATAAAAAAAATAATATTGGCTGTAAGTCTTTGTTTTAAAGGAAAAGTTTAACTGATCTCTCTTGAGAGCTGGATAAATTGTGAATTTAGATTTGGAATTTGAATAAATTATTAATTAGATTTGTAGGAAGAAAAAAAAGAAATATGATTGGAATGAATAGCAAATATTGGTGGTGGCACATTTACAAACTCTCAAAACCAGAGCAGAGGTGACCCCCGTATGTGCAAAATTTAGTTCCTAAAATATAGTTAAGAACATAGCAAACGGCCTACTGATACTCAGTAGGCCGTTTTTTTTTGAATCGAATTTAACTAACAACCAAATGATAAAGTTTAAATACCTAAAAAAAGAATTACTTGCCGACGTAATTACTCCGGTGAGTATGTATCTGAAATTGAGAGATCGGTTTCCGGGTGCAATATTGTTGGAGAGTTCGGATTACCACAGTCCTGAAAATGCCAGTTCTTTCATTGCTTTGGAACCAATTGCCAGCATCACTTTAAAAGATGGGCAGTTGATTGAAGAGATGGAAGGCAAAAAGGAAATTTTTGATGCCAGAGGCAAAGGCAAACGCTTTGTTTCGGGCAAGTTAAAAAACTTTGTGAATCAATTTGATCTGGAAGGAAAGGAAAATGTACCCAAGGCAAATGCACTTTTTGGTTACACAACTTACGATGCAGTTCCTTATTTCGAGGATTTGGATTTTAATTTGGACAAAAAACAGTCGGGTATTCCGCAAATGTGCTATTCTCTTTATCGATTCATCATTGAGGTAAATCATTTCAACAATACATTAAAGATTATTGAATTGGTGAAAAACGGAGATGACTCCAGAATACGTGAAGTTTCTGATTTATTGAGAAATAGAAATCTGCCGGCTTTTACTTTTTCGCTGGAAGGTGAGGAGCAATCGAATATGGACGATGAAACCTATAAAAAAATGGTGACTTTGGGTAAGAAGCACTGCAAAAGAGGTGATGTTTTTCAGATTGTTCTTTCCCGTCAGTTTTCACAAGCTTACAAAGGTGATGATTTTAATTTGTACCGTGCTCTGCGGTCAGTTAATCCATCGCCTTACTTGTTTTATTTCGATTACGGATCGTTCCGGATTATGGGATCATCGCCCGAGGCGCAGATTGAAATTAAAAACAAGAAGGCGTACATTCACCCGATTGCCGGAACATTCAGAAGAACCGGTGATGCCCTGAAAGACGCTGAATTGGCTAAGGAGTTGTTGAAAGACGAAAAAGAGCAGGCAGAACATGTGATGTTGGTCGATTTGGCCAGAAATGATTTGAGCCACGATGCACAAAATATAAAAGTAGAAACCTTTTGCGAGGTGCAGTACTTTTCGCATGTAATTCACTTGGTATCCAAGGTTTCCGGTGAACTTCCCGATGACTACAATCCCTTTCAGTTAATGGGAGATACATTTCCTGCGGGAACCTTATCGGGAGCACCAAAATACCGCGCTATGCAGTTGATTGATGAATACGAACCAACGGCAAGAGGTTTTTACGGCGGTTGTATTGGTTCTCTGGGATTTAACGGGGAAGTCAACCAGGCAATCATGATCAGAAGTTTTATGAGCAAGGACAATCAGCTGTATTTTCAGGCCGGAGCCGGAGTGGTTGAAAAATCGAAAGAGGAGAACGAGTTAAACGAAGTGGGTAACAAATTGGCAGCCTTGCGAAAAGCAATGGAACTGGCACAAAATATATAGGATATGAAGATTTTAGTTTTAGATAATTACGATTCCTTCACCTATAATTTGGTGGAATATTTGCGAAACTTAGGCGCAAAGGATATTGAGGTGCACAGAAACCGGGAAATCGATTTGAAAGAGGTAGCTAAGTTTGATAAGATACTATTGTCGCCTGGACCAGGGATTCCTGATGAAGCAGGCATTTTAAAAGATGTGATCCGCGAATACGCTGCCACTAAATCGATATTAGGCATTTGTTTGGGAGAACAGGCAATTGCTGAGGTTTTTGGCGGGAGCATTGAGAATTTGGATAAAGTATATCATGGTGTGGCTACTTCGGTTTTCCGAACAGATGATAACAAAGGTGTTTTACAGGGAATCGATCATGAGTTTACGGCAGGAAGATATCATTCATGGAATGTAACCAAAGAGAATTTGCCGGATTGCCTACTGGTTACCTGCGAAGATGCAGAAGGACAGATCATGGGAATCCGCCACAAGGAATATGATGTGCAGGGTGTTCAGTTTCATCCAGAGTCGGTTTTGACTCCTAATGGACTGAAAATGATTGAAAACTGGTTAAATTCTTAAATCTAATATCTCAATTTTCACATCTCAAATCTATAAAAACAATGAAAAATATACTTCACCACTTATTTGAACACAAAACCTTAAAAAGAAAGGAAGCGAAAGAGGTTTTAATTCAGATTACAAAAGGGAATTTTAACGAATTTCAAATTACGTCCTTCTTAACGGTATTTATGATGCGAAGCATTACTGTTGAAGAATTAACAGGATTTAGAGAAGCTCTTCTTGAATTGTGTATTCCTGTTGATCTGTCGGAATACAACGGCGTTGATTTGTGCGGAACCGGAGGCGATGGAAAAAACACCTTTAACATTTCAACCTTAGCTTCATTTGTTGTGGCCGGGGCGGGAGAAAAAGTAACCAAACACGGAAATTACGGTGTTTCTTCTTTTTGCGGATCGTCTAACGTGATTGAGCACTTGGGTTATCAGTTTAAAAATAAGGAAGAGGATTTGAAACGGGATCTGGATAAAGCAGGAATTTGCTTTCTACACGCTCCTTTATTCAATCCGGCCATGAAAAATATAGCGCCAATTCGTCGCGATTTAGGGGTTCGTACCTTTTTCAACATGTTAGGACCTTTGGTAAATCCATCTCGGCCAAAGAATCAGATTGTCGGGGTTTTCGATTTGGAACTGGCCCGTTTGTATCAGTATTTATTGCAGGAAACAGATTCCAGTTATACAATCATTCATGGAATTGATGGGTACGATGAGGTTTCCCTGACCGGAAAAGTGAAATTGATTGGCAACCAGATGGAAGAGCTGTTGGAGCCGGAAGCATTTGGAAAAAGGAAATTGAATCCGGAAGAATTGTATGGCGGCGAAACCGTAGAGGAAGCAGGGAAAATCTTTGTCGATATCCTTAAAGGAAAAGGAACTTACGCTCAAAACTCGGTAGTTACGATCAATGCAGGTCTGGCAATTCATTGTCTGCATCCTGAAATCAGCAGGGCTGATGCCGTTGCAAGAGCAGAAGAAGCTTTGCTTTCGGGAAATTCGTATGAGGTATTGAAGAAACTGACAAAAGGAAATTAGGCATGAATGCAAAGCAAAATATATTAGACAAGATTGTGCAGCAAAAATTGGCTGAAGTAGCTGTTGCGAAAGAACAGATGCCCATTTTTCAATTGATGGAGCAGGAGAATTTCAAACGTACTTGTTTCTCAGCCAAAGAGTCAATCACCAGGAAAGGTGCTTCGGGTGTGATTGCAGAATTCAAACGTCAATCGCCTTCGAAGGGAGTGATTAACGGAACAGCAAAACCCCAGGATGTGGTCAAATCGTATCAGGTAGCGGGTGCTTCGATGGTTTCGGTACTAACTGATGAGGTGTTTTTTGGTGCAAAGGCAGATGATTTTAGTACGGCCCGCAAGACGTTAAGTATTCCATTGCTTCGGAAAGAATTCATAGTCGATGCTTATCAGATTTACCAATCGAAAGCAATGGGAGCAGATGTAATCTTATTGATTGCTGCTATATTGAGTCCGCAGCGATGCAAGGATTTTGCCTTTATTGCAAAGGATCTGGGTATGGAAGTATTGCTTGAACTGCACGATGAATCAGAATTGAAGCATGTGAACCGCTTTGTCGATTTGGTGGGGATCAACAACCGGAACCTGAAAGATTTTTCGGTAGATACCGATCGATCAATTCAATTGGCGGCCAAATTACCCGAAGACATGATTCGCGTAGCCGAAAGCGGTTTGGACAGCCCTGAGGTTGTGCAGAAGATGAGGGAAAATGGTTTTCAGGCATTTTTAATGGGAGAACATTTCATGAAAACAGAACAACCGGGTTTAACCTGTCGTCAATTTATATCGAATCTGTAGGGACACGCCATGGTGTGTCCGAATGGTGCATTCGAATGATGCGTTGAACAACATGACCTGTTTGTACATTACGGCAATTAAATAAAAAACAATGAAAATTAAAGTCTGCGGTCTTCGTGATAAAAGTAATGTTAAGGAGTTGATGGTATTGCCATTAGACTATATGGGCTTTATCTTTTATTCAAAATCTGCTCGTTACGTTGGAGACGATTTTGATGCCGAAATTACGAAGATGATTCCTTTGCAAATCCGTAAAGCCGGCGTTTTCGTAAACGAAGCTTCCGAAAAGATTCTGACTTTGGCGAAGAGATACCAACTCGATGTAATTCAGTTGCATGGAGACGAAAGTCCTGAAGAATGTCAGTTGGTAAAAGGATCTGGATTTGAGGTGTTTAAAGCCTTCCAGTTGAATGAGGCCTTCCAGTTTGAATTGTTGGAGGCCTATCATAAAACTTGTGATTATTTCCTGTTTGATACAAAATCAGATTCTTATGGCGGAAGCGGTAAAAAGTTCAATTGGCAAATCTTAAAAAAATACAAAGGTGAAACTCCTTTTTTTCTGAGCGGAGGAATTGGAATGGATGACCTTGAGGCAGTAAAAGCCTTTCAACATTCCAAACTATTTGGCTTGGATATAAATTCAGGATTTGAACAAAGTCCTGCAGTAAAGAATGTGGTGTTAGTAGAAGAGTTTTTAAAATCAGTAAGACAAACTAATGATGAGCAAAAATAAATATGCAGTAAATAAGCGTGGTTACTACGGGCGATTTGGAGGTGCTTATATTCCTGAATTGTTACGTGCAAATGTTGATGAATTACGCGAAAACTACCTGAAGATTATCAATTCGGAGCAGTTTCAGAAGGATTATAAGCGATTGTTGGATAACTATGTTGGACGGCCAACACCACTGACTAAAGTAGGGAATTTATCGAAGCGTTACGGCACCAATATTTACTTGAAGCGGGAAGATTTAACGCATACCGGCGCACATAAAATCAACAATACCATTGGGCAGATTCTAATTGCCAAATACATGGGTAAAACCCGGATCATTGCTGAGACAGGAGCAGGGCAGCATGGTGTGGCAACGGCTACCGTTTGTGCTTTGTTTGGATTGGAATGCATTGTATATATGGGCGCCTTGGATATCGAACGTCAGGCACCAAATGTGGCTCGTATGAAAATGCTGGGCGCGAAGGTTGTTCCTGCCATTTCGGGCAATCAGACCTTGAAGGATGCCACCAACGAGGCCATCCGCGACTGGATTGCCAACCCGAATTCATTCTATTTGATTGGTTCGGTGGTTGGGCCGCATCCTTATCCAGACATGGTAACCCGCTTGCAGTCGATCATATCCGAAGAAATTCGCGAGCAGTTGACTAAAGAGACCGGTAACCCGAATCCTGATTACGTGATTGCCTGTGTAGGTGGTGGCAGCAATGCCGCCGGTGCTTTTTATCATTATCTGGATGAAGAGGATGTAAAATTGGTAGCTGTAGAGGCTTCCGGTTTGGGTGTTAGCAGTGGCGAAACAGCAGCAACCATAACCATTGGCGATATTGGTTTTATTCACGGCAGTAAAACCATGCTGATGCAGGATGAAGATGGTCAGATTACGGAACCTTACTCTATTTCGGCAGGTTTGGATTATCCGGGTGTTGGACCTTTGCACGCACATTTGGCCGAAACGGGCAGGGCACAATTTCTATCCGTAACCGATCAGGAAGCTTTGGATGCCGCTATGATACTGGCACAATCCGAAGGAATTATTCCCGCTCTGGAATCGGCTCACGCTTTAGCTGCCTTGGAGCAAATGACCTTTGATAAAGACGATGTGGTAGTCGTGAATCTTTCAGGAAGAGGCGATAAGGACATGGAAACCTATATAAAAAACATTTAATAATGATGAATTAAAAATTATTAATTAGGAAGTAAGTGAGCAAGGGAAAGATTTGTGGATGAATACAGTTCACTTATCATTTATAACTCATAATTCATAACTTGAAAACATATGAACCGTATAGATCAATTATTTCAAAATAAAGGAAAGGATATCTTATCCATCTATTTTCCTGCCGGATATCCAAACTTGAACGACACCGTACCCAACCTGCAGCTTTTGCAGGACAAAGGGGTTGATTTGGTAGAAATTGGAATCCCATTTTCCGATCCATTGGCCGACGGACCTGTCATTCAGATTGCAGCAAAGCAATCTTTGGATCAGGGAATGAGCCTGAAACTGCTTTTTGAGCAGCTAAAGAATGTTCGCCACAGCATTACAATGCCTTTGATATTAATGGGCTATTGGAATGTTATTTTTAAATATGGTGTGGATGCTTTTTTGGCAGATTGCCAAAACTGTGGCATTGATGGGGTGATTCTGCCCGATTTGCCTTTGGAAGAGTACGAAGAGGAATTCAAAGCAAAGTTTGAATCGCACGGCGTGTATAACATTCTGCTGGTAACTCCGCAGACTACTGACCAGCGAATGGCGAAAATAGAAAAAGCTGCCAAAGGATTTTTATATATGGTTTCATCCTCGGCGACAACAGGCGGCGCTTTGGAGCAAAGTACCGAAAGGGAAGATTACTTTAAAAAGGTGGCAAGTCTGGATATTCCTTCCCTCATTGGATTTGGAATTCACGACAAGGCAAGCTTTCAGCATGCTTCCGGTTTTTCGAACGGAGCAATTATTGGCACCGCATTTATAAAGGCGCTAACCAGCGGTACGGCTTCCGAATTTGTAGACTCACTGCTGTAAAGTATGAGAATGAAGGTGTTGTCTGAAAAGTTCAATCTCATTGTCATTCTAAGCTTGTCATGCTCTAACTTAATGTCATTCTGATCAGAGTATAAATGAATCCTATAACTTTATTCTGTAAACGTACGAGCCATCGGGATTGCTCAATAGGACTTTAAATAGATTACTGCTTAAAATTTCAGGCTGGTCAGGCTCTGACTGTAAGCGAGCTGTTCATGTCAGGGTTTGACTTGATTCTATGAATTGTAATTTGCTGTAACGTACGAAAAAAGGATCTTGCCCGGCAAGATCCTTTCTTTTTGTTCGTGAGTTTTGTAGAAAATTACAGGCTTTGCTGAAGCTTTACTTTTTCCTGAATTAAAAGTAACAAACCAATTGCAAAAAGCATTGAACCAATAAATGATATCCCAGTTATTAAGCTGAATATAATTGTGTTATCTGAATATATATTTGTATCAAATACCTGAAATAAGATGGGAATAGCAAGATTGTAAAACAGTGTTGTCAGTAAGCCAATTCCTGCACCAATTAGCACCAATATTCCACTCGCGCTTTTCTTCTTTAGATTTATAATGCAGGCAACAACAATTATTATCTGAGGAATAATAAATAACAGGCTTGGTAAAATGCTTAGTAGTGTATCGTCCATTTTTTCGGGTGTTAAGTTTGATTTGTAATTAGATTATTCTTTATTGCTTGATACCAGCTTCTTTAGTGACTGGTGGTAATGATAATTCACAGTTGTTTGGGATGGGATATTCATCACAAGATATCTTTCTGCAGGCATAATCTTCGGGTAAAATGTCTACCCAATAATCATCACCCAAAAGCTTGAAAAAATAGCGTTTATCGATATGCTTTTGAAATACTTCTTTTATTTCAAAATGATAATCATATTTACTTGTGTTGTTTATGGAATCAGTCGATTCCACCTGTATGTATTTATTAGCCAGATAACGGATGTAGATTGTGTCTTCGCAAAAAAGAATATTTTTTGGTTCTCCACTTCCACCATCCCAAATTACATCACCATCGTCTATTGAGAATTTATAGGAGAATTGGTGGGTTGTTCCATAATCATGTTTTGTGAAAATACCTATGGCTGTGGTTTCTTCATTGGTCTTTTCGACCATTAAATGTTTTCCGTTTGGTAATAGTTTACTGACTTTGTCAATATTTTTCTCAGAATTATAATTACAGCCACTAACGAAGGAAATAATTATTAGAGCAAAAAATGCTATTTGTTTGATCTTAAATTTATATCTCATTTTTGTTTGTGCAGTTGCATAGTTTTGATTACAATCAGTATTTGTCATGAATGCATGAGCAGATTTTATTAATTGCAAACCACTGTATGCATCCTTTGTTAATTAGCAGTAATAATGATATTTTATGTTCTGCATAAATAAATTAATGGCCGAATTTATCAAAAGAAAAATAGATAAACAAAATATCGTATTGGATTAATAAAGTAAAGCAGCAGAAGTGTGATAATTTGTATTAAGTATGGATGGGTATGGCCTTGTCAGGTTATGACCTGATTTTAAACCTAAAAGAGCTGTTTTATCAGATGAGTTTTGATTGTACTGCTGTAGAGTGCGAAAAAGGATCTTGCCAGGTAAAATCATTTTTCATTTGTTTGCGGCATACAATTAGATTATTCTTTATTGCTTCCTGCCGATTTCTTTTGTAGTTGTGTATTTGGTTAAACGTTTAAGATCTGATCAATTATTTCCATTATCTTCTCATTTTTTAAAATCGTTACACCCAATCGTTCTGTTGATATTCCATTAATCAATTTGTAATTATAAATTGGCTTTCCCTCCATTAAGTGCGATTCAAAACATTTAAAATCAACACTGTCTAATTTTTCAAGCTCCTGGGCAACTTCAACAATATGAGTCGATATAAAAAAGAGACAATCCTTTATTTTTGTGAAGCCTTTGGATACCATTAATGTGGCATCAAAGGCATCTTTAACATTTGTTCCTCTAAATAATTCATCAAAAATCACCAATACTTTTTTCTTCTCTTTAATTTGTAAGGCAATATCTTTCACTCTTCTAACTTCGCTGTAATAATGACTATAGCCTTTATTTATATCATCGGAGATATTAATGGTAGAATACAATCCATTAAACAAAGATACTTCCATTTCTCTGGCGGGTACTGGAAATCCAACGTGAGCAAGATAAACACATAAGCCAACAGCCTTTAATGAAGTCGATTTTCCTGCCATGTTTGCTCCCGAAACAAAACAAAGGTTTTTATGATCTGCCAGCTCAATATCATTTCTTATTGGTGAGGCAATAAAGGGGTGAAAAAAGCCATCTATTTTTAAATAGGGTTTGGGCGCTTTTGTTAGAATGGGAAACCCTAATTCTTTAATTTTTGATGTATTCGCAATTGATAAATATGCATCAAGCTGATAGGAGAGTTGCAGAACCCTTTTTATTTCTTCCTTTTTCTGGGATCTGATTAAGAAATCAAATTGATTGATTTGCCGGAAAGTAAATTTCCCTTTCGGGGGATTTATAAACAGCTTGAATTCTGCTGATTTTGTAATCCCTTCAAATTCCAACAATAGCTGATTAAAGAATTCAGGCATGTCAGATTTATCGATAGCTTTTAAATAATCAGATAAAATATTCAAATGACTCTTAAGAAACTCAAGTCCTTTAAGGATAATATAATACTCGTTGCTTGGATTTATTTGATAGGAAATGCAGGACTCTATCGAATTCAAAAAATTATCTTTTAATATAAGAGTGTTTTGATTTAGATAATGCTTAATAAAGTCTAGATATTCATTGTCAAGTTCACACTCAACCGGATTATTGCAAATGTATTTTATGGCAGAAATCCTGGCATTTATTTCTTCCAAGTCATTCAAGGGAGTTCGAATCATTTTTTCTAACTCATCTCTGCCGCCTTTGGTCTTGGTTGAATTGTAAAAATCAAAGACTGATAAATCTCCTTTAGCTTGAGGGAAAATATTTAGATCAATTAAAGTTTGTTTATCAGTGCTGAATTTTGTCATGGTTCTCTTGTGTTTATTAATTGCGCTAAATTTTCAAATGGCTCCTCAATTCCTATGAGAATTTTACTTTTGTCATCAGCAGTTTTATCTTATCCCTTATTCCTTTATCGGTCATATCAAGAGTTACTTTTTCCGATGTGTCGGAATCGATGCCCATGATCATTGAGTTTGTGTTATATCGCTGTGCTTCTTACCTTGAAATCACAATCCTATCGTCAAGAAAAGAATACAGTTCATTAAGCTTTTCCTCTTTATCTAGATCCATTAAAAGAATTCTTCGATGTTCTTTATTCATAAAAAGATATAGTATCATAGTTCGTTTTAGTGCAGATACAATTATACCAATACTCATAAATCCGATGATTATTGGTGATATGAGTATCATCCATGGAAGTCTGATGCTTTCAGTATAGTTTTGCGGATTGTATTCGAAATCTGAAAAAAAGTCAAATAACCAAAGGTTGGAAATAGTTAGTAGTAGAATTCCTATTAGCAGTGTGATTATCCAATTTTTAATTCTGAATTCTCTTTTAATTTCAGCATGTTCAATTTGAGAATAATCAATGTGTTCAGTCATTATTCCATTTTTTAGAATATTTATTCCTAATTCATCGGCTTCTAAATTACCACTCTTAATCATATATTCTCAATTCCTTTTTAGCATGTAGCGCAAGTCATAAATAAACACAACCATGTCTATTTCAATAATTAATTTTTCGCTTATTCACTAACAGCCTTCATCTTCACATACACCATTTTCACAATAGCCAGAGTTGCCAAAATCTTAAGCATATTTCTAGCAGCAACACCAACAGCATAACCCAAATTGTAAGGAGTAGAGTTGACATCGCTAAATGACATGTCGAATACTGTGAAAATAAGAGAAAGTAAAAAGATGCAAAATAGCATCAGGAAAATTCGGAGTGCTTTGTCGTTTTTCATTTTTGAGTTTTTTTTTAAGCTACTGTTTGGGGTAAATGGTTTTTAATGGTTGATCGGAATTGTTGGTATTTATTTCTTGTGCTAAATTTTTCCCGATGCATCGGGATCAAAGGCCATGATAATTTCGATTTTGTTACCACATATTTGTTTGTCTAATTAGATTTTGAAGCTTCTTTTTCTAATCTTTTTTAGGTGACTAATCTCAATAGTGCCTATTACAAGACTTGACCAGATGCCAGTCGAAAGTATTAAGTCCCCATATGGGTAGTGCTGTAGTTTAAAAAAAGCTCCAAGCAACATTAAAATACTAGAAATAGCCAATAGGCTGTGCATCAATTTGTCAATCTGTTTTTTACTCATAATTTTTAGTTTAGTATTTGGGTTGAATGGTTTTTGTTAGTTTATCGTACTAGTGAGTTTTTTATTAGCTTTTCCTTTTTTGTTCATCCATATCTTCATGGTATATCCCCAAGCAAGGCCACCAATTAACCACAATGGAATTCCTGTTAATAAACTCCTTTGAGTAATTTCAGCTTGATTAATAAGTGGCATTATTAAAATTGTAATTATATACATCAATAGTCCCCAGCTAAGGCCAAACTTCAACCAGTTTTTTGTTGTGTTTTTTTCTTCCCTGAAATCAAGATTCAGGTTTTTATATCTTTCCGGTTGTTTGTTCAACCATTTTTGCTTTAGTGTTTTCGCAAACCAACCCCACAAAGGGAAAGTCACCAGCAGCACCAGTAAGGATGTTAAATTTCGCTGTGCCGGAATTATTTCGGTACACTTGTCGCAATAGAAACCATACCAATTTTTTGCTGCAGTTTTATTTTGAGCTGAATATTTAACAGCAGAATGCAATTCGCCACAGTGCGGACATGGAGTAAACGAGCGCTGAAACAAAGGCTTATTCCCTTCACGTTCTATCAGCATTACCTTAGGCATTGTTTGTCCTAAAAATAAATCACTAATAACTACTCCAGGATTAATAATCCAATGTAAAATTACCGGACTTTTCCAGTCCCATATTTTGTATTTGCTTTTGTCGTATTTCATTATTTATTATTAGGTCAATTTGTTCTCAACTAAAAACATCTTAAACTCTTTTGTATCTCAAAAAATGCTGTGTTTACTCATTGGCCACCGAATGTAATCATAAAATAGAAATGTGTATTTATTTTTTCGATAAAAAATACTTGTTGCAAGGCGTACCATTCAAATTAGATGATTTGCATAATGATCAGGATAATTTTCAGAAAGGGAGGTGTATTCGTGTTTATTTCCTTTGTAAAAGTGTTTTTAGTCAGCTTTTACAGATGCATTTTTATTTTTTTACCCATAAAAAACTACTTAACTCATAAAATTTGATTGTTTCCAATTGTTTTTCAAAATCCGCAAGAGCGAGTGTTTACTGCAACTTCAACTTACTGAATACATAATGATTGGCTTGTGCAGGAATAAAAATACCGTAAAAAGTTTTTTTATTTACGAATATACTTGTTCTCCACCGGAGCAGTCCAATCATTCCTAATTATTTACCCCAAATCCCAAAAGGGGCTTTTGGTAGTGTTTATGAAAGTCCTCTTCAGGGGATTTAGGGGTAGAGAATCGGAATGAAAAAGAAATAATAGCAAAACAACAACCCACTTGCGGCAATGTGAGTGGATTTTTTGTATACCGCACACCAATGCAGGCTTGTAGTTCGCAGTTAAGAATTAAACAATGGAAACCGACAGATGTGAGCCCAATAATATTGGATTTGTGGTAGTTGAATGTGTGTGATTGATTTAAATTCTGCAATTTATGTTTGTCTGTTTTTAATTTGAACAGTTACCAAACAAGCCTCTGTTTTGTTGGTACAAGTCTGAGGCTTTCCGCCATAAGTTTGAAGTGTTCCGGCATAAGTCTGAAGTGTTCCGCCACAAGTTTGAAGCGTTCCGGCGTAAGTCTGAAGTGTTCCGCCATAAGTTTAAAGTATTCCGGAGCAAGTTTGCAATTGAGCGCCATTGGTAAACCCAAAACTGATGGCGCACAGATAAACCGGAAACAACAAGTGAGAAAGTGGGGAGGAGGAACAAAAAGGAGTTCTTACAAGCAGCGTCCCGGCAGCCTCAAATTTGTCTCCCTTTGTTAAGAGTATCCCGAAAGTTTTCGGGTTGAAGGACAGAGGAGTGTTTTTACTCAAGGATTGGTTAAGAAAAACGATACAATTTCATTGATTGAAGAAAAAAATCTGTAATGCGGGTAACGTTTTTACTGTGAAATATTTAAGGAGACAACTTTTCATTAAAAGTTCAGATTTTGAACCATTTAAAGCATTTATAACGTTGTAAATATATTTTTTTCTGTTCGGCAGCGTTTGCATGAAAAATGATGAAAAAAAGAATATGTTAATTGTATTATGAATGAACAGAAAATTCATATTAAAATAATATAAAAAAGGACTGAAAGGCGCTATTATTCGGAATAAAATCGATAACTTTAATGAAAATCCAACTTTTTTTTATGATAAGATTGTTGTCTAATTATTTGTAAATCAATCATAACATCGTTTGCGTATGGACTATCTCAAGTTTGATAAGGCTCAATTGGTAAATACCGAGTATTCTTTAAAAAAAGAATACATTAGAACCAATCGTGCTGGCTCTTTTGCCAGTTCAACTATTATTAACTGCAACACACGAAAATATCACGGACTGTTAATATGTCCAATAGATCATTTTGGTGGAGATAATCATGTGTTGTTATCTTCCTTGGATGAAACAATAATTCAGCATGATGCTCCTTTTAATTTGGGAATCCATAAATTTCCAGGCGAATACAGTCCGAAAGGAAACAAGTATGTGCGTGAATATATCATGGATCCAACTCCTACAATAATCTACCGTGTAGGGGGTGTGATTTTAAGAAAGGAACTTCTTTTGGTTGAAAAAGAACAACGTGTTTTGGTTCGGTATACTTTGCTCGAGGCTAATTCTCCAACAACACTTCGATTACAACCTTTTTTGGCTTTTAGGAACATTCATTCCTTAACCAAAGCAAATTTGGATGCCAATACCAGATCAGAAGTCGTTAATAATGGAGTTAAAATACGTTTGTATCAGGATTTCCCATATCTATACATGCAGACTTCTGTAGAATCAGAGTTTGTTCATGTGCCCGATTGGTATTACAATGTGGAGTACAAGGAAGAAAAGAAAAGAGGATACGATTGTCATGAGGATTTGTTTGTTCCCGGGTATTTTGAGATGAATATTAAAAAAGGAGAATCAATAGTATTCTCGGCCGGTACAAAAGAGATTTCCCCCGATGCAATATCCAAACAATTTACTTCTGAAATAAAGAAGAGGGTGATCCGTGATAGTTTTGAAAATTGTCTGGAAAATTCAGCGGTACAGTTCTTTTCAAAGAATGGTCAGGGAACAGGAATTATTAATGGTTTCCCTTGGTTTAGTACCAGCGAACGAAATACCTATTTGTCCTTGCCGGGATTGACTTTGGCACGAGGCGATCAGAAGACTTTTCTGGATGTATTTAATACGGTATTTAAGCGGGTTTGCAATCGCTTTTCAATGGATCCGGCTATTAATGGAGGAAGGTTTTCGGTTGATGTTCCTTTATGGTCATTTTGGACGCTGCAAAAATACATTGAAGCTGGTGCAGACAGGAAGGAGATTTGGAAAAAACACAGCAAAAAGATTAAGGAGATATTGCAGTACTATAAATATGGATCGAACTTGGCCATCAGCATGCATGAAAATGGAATGCTATGGATAACAGAGCAAGGGGTAACCTGGATGAATATTAAGCATCATGGGCTTTGTTTGAATCGACGCATGGGGTATGTTGTTGAGATTAATGCGCTTTGGTACAATGCCATTTGTTTTGCATTGGAAATGGCAGGGGAAGCTAAAGACAAAGAGTTTGTCGCGGAATGGTCAGGTGTTAAAGAAAATTTGAAAGAATCATTTATTGAAACCTTTTGTGATGAAAGCAAAACGTATCTGGCCGATTATGTAGACGATACTCATAAGAGTTGGGCTGTTCGCCCCAATCAATTATTTGCAGTATCGCTGCCCTATTCCTGTCTTTCCGACGATCAGAAGAAAGGTGTGCTGGATGTAATTGAGAAGGAGCTGTTAACACCAAGAGGCTTGCGAACGCTTTCGCCTAAAAATCATGAATATGTAGGTGTGATTGCAGGAAACGAGGAAGAGAGAAATAAGGCTTTCCACTATGGATCTGTTTTTCCTTGGTTGATCGGACATTTTTCTGAAGCTTATTTAAAGCTTTACAAATTGGGGGGTGAGACTAAGATTCAAAGATGGTTGGCTGTATTTGAAGACTGTTTGCTCGAGCATGGAGTTGGCACTGTATCTGAAATTTACAGCGGAAATCCGCCCCACAAGCCAAATGAGGCTACTTCTTATGCGTTGAGTGTAGCAGAAGTTATTAGAGTGAATAAAATGTTTAATGAATCATTTTTAAAATAGTCTTACTATGAAAGTTTTAATGTTTGGGTGGGAGTTTCCACCTCATATTTCTGGCGGATTGGGTACGGCTTGTTACGGATTAACTAAAGGCTTGGCAAAAATTGATGATTTAGATATTGTTTTTGTAGTCCCAAAAGCACACGGTGACGAAGATCAGAGTACAATGAGCCTGGTTGGTGCCAATTCGGTAACTATTGGACAAGTTCAGTCTCATGTCGAAAAATTTAAATCTCAGCACACCTATCTGGAGGTGGAATCGCAATTGGTACCCTATAATGATCCTGATGAATATTATACGTTTAGGAGTCAGGATTTGTATGGAAAAAATAAGTTGATTAAAGTTGATAAGGAGGGGAAACTGGAATTTAGCGGAAAGTACGGTGCCGACCTTATGGAAGAAATCTATAAGTATGCGTTTGTTGCTTCATCAATTTCTGCAGATCATGAACATGATGTGATTCATGCACATGACTGGCTTTGTTACCCTGCAGGGATAGCTGCAAAAGAGGTGTCGGGAAAACCATTGGTAATTCATGTACATGCCACCGATTTCGATAGAAGTGGAGGAAATGTAAATCCAAAGGTTTACGAGATAGAAAAAAAGGGAATGGATGCCGCTGATAAAATTATTGCTGTGAGCAATTTGACCCGCAATATTGTGATCGAAAAATATGGACAGGATCCCAATAAGGTGGTTACTGTTTACAATGCTGTTGAACCTGTTTCAATGGAAGAAAAGCTTAAAATTAAAAAAGGAGTAAAAGAAAAAGTAGTGACTTTTTTAGGGCGGATAACTATGCAGAAAGGGCCGGAATATTTTGTTGAAGCAGCTTATCAGGTTTTGAAAAGAACAAATGATGTGCGGTTCGTAATGGCTGGCAGTGGGGATATGTTAGAGGAAATGGTAGACCGGGCCGCTCAATTGGGAATAAGTGATAAGTTTCATTTTACGGGATTTTTAAAGGGAGATGATGTGTTTAATATGTTCCTTTTAAGTGATGTGTATGTAATGCCTTCTGTATCTGAGCCATTTGGGATATCTCCCTTGGAGGCGATGCAATCAAATGTACCGGTTATTATATCGAAGCAATCAGGAGTTTCAGAAATACTGACTCATGCTGTAAAGGTAGATTATTGGGATATTGATGCTATGGCCGATGCCATTTACGGAATTATTAAATATGAAGCTCTTTCGAAAGTTTTTAAGGAAGAGGGTAAAGAGGAAGTGGATAATTTGAAGTGGGCCAAAGCGGCTGTCAATGTTCATGATGTCTATGTTTCCGCAATCAAATTATTCGAACCATTAGAAAAAAAATAAGATTATGAAGGCACTTTGTTTATATTTTCAGATTCATCAACCCTTACGTTTAAAAAGATATCGGTTTTTTGATATTGGCAATGATCACTACTATTACGATGATTATACCAATGAGTCGATCATGAGAAAAATTGCAGATGAGTGTTATTTGCCTGCAAATAAAATTGTTTTGGAATTATTAAAAAACAATAAAGGCAAGTTTAAAATATCATTTTCTATCACGGGTATTGCCTTGGATCAACTCGAGCAATATGCACCGGAAGTTATTGATACTTTTAAAGATCTGGCCAAAACGGGAGATGTTGAGTTTTTAGCAGAAACTTATTCTCATTCTCTTGCTTCATTAATCAATAAAGAGGAGTTTGTTCAGCAAGTTACAAGTCACAGCAATAAAATAGAAGCTCTTTTTGGAGTTCGGCCATCTGTATTTAGAAACACAGAAATGATTTATTCGGACGAAATTGGAGAAATGGTTTCTAAAATGGGGTATAAGGCAATTCTAACAGAAGGAGCCAAGCACATTCTGGGTTGGAAGAGTCCAAATTATTTGTACTGCAACGCAATCAATCCCAAGTTAAAAGTTTTAATGCGTAATTATAAACTAAGTGATGATATTTCATTCCGGTTTTCATCTGAAGGATGGAAGGAATGGCCGTTAACAACAACTAAATTTGTTGGTTGGTTGAATGAAATGGATGATAAAGAAGATTTTGTAAATATATTTATGGATTATGAAACCTTCGGTGAACATCAGAAGAAGAAATCTGGAATTTTTGAATTCTTAGCTCACCTTCCTCAGGAGGTTATTTCGAAATCGAAATATAAATTTGCAACGCCTTCTGAGCTTGCTTCTGAATTTCATCCAATTGCCCAAGCGCATGTGCCTAATGCAATTTCATGGGCAGATGAAGAGCGTGATTTGTCGGCATGGCTGGGCAACAAACTTCAGGATGAAGCTTTTCGAAAATTATATGCATTACGTGACGATGTTGCAGCTGTAAATGATGATCGAATCAATAAGGATTGGAAATACTTACAGGCAAGCGATCATTTTTACTACATGTGCACCAAGTTTGCTTCAGATGGTGATGTTCATTCTTATTTTAATCCATACAGCTCACCTTACGATGCTTTTATCAATTACATGAATGTGTTAAGTGATTTTCAGATTCGTTTGAAAATTCTAAAAGACGGTTTAGCTCTTGATCCTGAAGAATTGCAATATCAGATTTTACAAAAGGATGAGTTAATTGCCAGATATGAAAGAGAACTGAGCGAACTTAAAAACTAATCGTTTAAAATTAAACGATAAACAGAATCAATTAATTAGGAATAAAATACTTTCTGTATAGTAATTAAAGGAAAGTATTTTATTGAATTTTAAAGTAGTCAGCACTTTAGTTGGTAAAAAAACAGCTAAAAGTAATTAGTAAGCATATGGGTATGAATAATAGGGATATAACTCCGGATTTTATATTTGAAGTTAGTTGGGAAGTTTGCAATAAGGTTGGTGGAATTCATACGGTTATTTCTACAAAGGCCTTATCGCTTAAACCAGTATTTAACGAACGGATCATTTATATAGGACCGGATTTTAATAAGACTGAACACCGGGAAAAAGAGTTTCAGGAAGATGAAAAATTGTTTCCGCAGTGGAGAGCAAAATTAAAAGCTGATGGTTTGTCGGTTCGGATTGGATATTGGAAAATACCGGGAAATCCAATTGTGATTTTGATTGATTTTTCGGATTTTCTGGCGAAGAAAGACGCAATTTACAGTCAATTGTGGGAAATTTACCGGTTGGAATCATTATATGGACAGGATGATTATCATGATGCTGCGATGTTTGGTTATGCAAGTGGTAAAGTAATTGAGAGCTTTGTACAGTTTAAGGATTTGTCGAAAAATAAAATAGTTGCCCAGTTTCATGAGTGGATGACTGGTGCCGGACTATTGTATTTGAAAGATCAGGCGCCTTGTATTTCAACAATTTTCACGACTCATGCAAGTATGCTTGGACGGGTATTGGCCAGTAATTATGAAAACTTGTACGATAATCTGCTTCATTTTAATCCAATTGAAAAGCCAAGACAGTACAATGTTACGGCCAAATGTTCAATGGAAAAATGTGTTGCTCTGGCAGCAGATTGTTCTTCAACAGTGAGTGATATCACAGCACGTGAGTGCAGGCAATTTCATGGGCGCGCTGTAGATGTGGTGATGCCAAATGGTTTTGAAGACGACTTTGTACCGAATTCCGAACAGCTCGAAATTACCAGACAGAAATCAAAAAAAGAATTCAAGAAAGTAGCCGAATCGCTTTTGGGTTATGAAATAAAGGAGAATACATTGTTTGTAGGAACAGGTGGTCGTTACGAGTTCAAAAACAAAGGCCTTGATGTGTTTTTGGAAGCTTTGGCCCAATTGAATGCAAATAAATATATGGATCGTGATATTATAGCTTTCTTTTTGATTCCGGGAGATCAGCGGGGTCCCCGAAAGGATTTACAGGAGAATTTGGCGGAATATCCGGAAAAAAAGTTCCTGACAAAACCTTATTTAACCCATAACCTGGGCAATGAAGACAGGGATGAGATCTTAAAAAAGATCAAGTCTTTGGGTTTTAGTAATGGCGAAGATGAGAGAGTTAAAGTTATTTTTGTGCCAACCTATCTGGATGGAAAGGATGGCATATTTAATAAGTCTTATTATGAGCTTTTGATGGGATTGGATCTGTCAGTTTTCCCATCTTATTATGAACCTTGGGGATATACTCCAATGGAGAGTGTTGCCTTTAGTGTTCCTACCATAACAACTTCATTATCCGGATTTGGACAATGGGTTCAAATGATTGGAGAGGCAGACAAAGGCGGCGTTGCAGTTGTGGAACGAAATGATTCCAATCGAAAAGAAGTTGTAGGAAATATTTCTTCTCAGATATTTAATTTTGCAACAAAATCAGAGGATAATGTAATTCGGTGCAGGGAAAATGCAGCCAGCATTGCTAAAAAGACATTATGGAAGAATTTTATTGGAAATTATTACAAGGCTTACGAATTAGCAATCAAAAATAATATGAAAAAGGAAAACGAATCACCTGTGCAGGTTTTGGTTGAAAATCATTTGAACGTACCAAAAAGTAATCAGATAAGTTGGCGGAAATTAATTATTGAGACCAATCTTCCAAAGGAATTACTTGGTTTAGAGGAATTATCTAAAAATTTATGGTGGTGCTGGAATTATAAAGCCATCGACCTTTACGAATCGGTGGATCCTAAGTTGTGGCATAATTGCAAAAAGAATCCAATTCTACTGCTTAAGCAAGTGTCAAGTGCACGAATGAAGGAATTGGCGGCTAATGAGTCTTTTATGCAGAGTTATAATGCTGTAATTCAGGAATTCAAAAACTATATGGCCGTAAAACCGGCCGAAGGACAACCTAAGATTGCCTATTTCAGCATGGAGTACGGTTTAAATAATAACCTGAAGATTTATTCTGGAGGATTGGGAATATTGGCGGGCGATTATTTAAAAGAAGCCAGTGACTCTAATGTGGATATGGTTGCGGTTGGTTTTATGTATCGGTTTGGATACTTTACCCAGCGTTTATCTTTAAATGGCGAGCAGTTGGTTGAACTGGACGAACAAAAATTTTCTCAGTTGCCAATTGTAAGGGTGAGAGATAGTTCAGGATTTGCAAAAACCATTTCCCTTTCTTTGGAAGGAAGAACTGTTACAGCAAAAATATGGAAGGTTGAAGTGGGTAGAATTTCCTTATATCTTTTGGATACCGAAACCGAAATGAATGATGAGAGAGATCGTTCTTTAACTCATCAATTATATGGCGGCGACTGGGATCACCGGATTAAGCAGGAAATTCTTTTGGGAATGGGAGGTATCAAAACTCTCGATGCTATTGATATTCAACCTGACTTGTATCATTGCAACGAGGGACATGCCGCATTAATAAATGTAGAGAGATTGATCAATCTGATTTCTGATGGTTATCAATACGAAGTGGCTTTGGAAATTGTAAGAGCTTCCTCCCTTTTTACTACACATACGCCGGTACCAGCCGGACATGATACTTTTTCTCCTGATATGATCAGACATTATCTGTCTTATGTTCCTGAGAAACTGAAATTAGGATGGGATCAATTCCTTGCTTTGGGAAGAGTAAATCCTTTGGATTATAACGAGAGGTTTTCGATGAGTAACTTGGCAGCCAATACATCGGTTGCCATGAACGGAGTAAGTATGCTTCACGGCAAGATTTCTCAGGAAATGTTCAATAATCTTTATCAGGGATATTTTCCTGAGGAATTGCATATTGGGTACGTAACAAATGGAGTGCATTATCCTAGCTGGACTGCAAAAGAATGGAGAACTTTGCACGAACAGGAATTCGATGAAGGATTCTTAAATGATTTGTCGAACAAAGAATATTGGAAAAAAATATACGATGTTGCTGATGAAAAAATTTGGAGCATTAAAAATGTATTGCGTAAAAAATTGATTGATTTCGCGAAAGATCGTTTCCAAAAGAACTGGATCAAAAGATATGAGGATCCCCGTTCTTTAGTTGAGATAATGGATTCGATAGATGAGAATGCCCTTACCATTGGATTTGCCCGCCGATTCGCTACTTATAAGCGTGCGCATTTATTATTTAGTGATATAGACCGATTGGCCGAACTCTTAAATAATCCTGAAAAACCGGTGCAATTTATTTTCGCGGGAAAAGCTCATCCTGCAGATAAAGCAGGTCAGGATTTAATTAAACGCATTGTTGATGTGTCTCGTCGTCCTGAATTTGAAGGGAAAATTTTATTCCTTGAGAATTATGACATGGAATTGGGACAGCGCTTGGTTAAAGGTGTTGATATCTGGATGAACACGCCAACCCGTCCGCTGGAAGCTTCCGGAACATCGGGTGAAAAAGCGGTGATGAATGGAGTTCTTAATTTTAGTGTACTTGACGGATGGTGGCTGGAAGGCTATTGTGAAGGAGCAGGTTGGGCACTGACCGATGACAGAACCTATGAAAATCAATCGTTTCAGGATGAATTGGATGCGCAGACAATTTATTCAATGTTCGAAAATGAAATAATACCTCTATACTATAAGCGTGATGAGAACAACATTCCGGTTGATTGGATTCAGTACGTTAAAAAATGTATTGCTGAAATTGCACCGGAATATACAACCAAGCGTATGATTGACGATTATAAAGATCGTTTTTACAGTAAAATGCATCAACGTGTTCTAAAATTGAAGGAGGGAGACTATGAAATGGCAAAAGATACTGCCAATTGGAAAAAGAAAATTCTTGCTTCATGGGATAAAATTGAAGTGGTTTCTGTGGATGCACCAAGTACTCCTAAGCACAAATACTTGTCAGGTGAAAATTATCATGTGGAAGCAGCACTTGATTTAAAGGATTTGATCGATGAAGATATTTGCGTTGAATTGGTACTAAGAGCTACCATAGATGCTCAAAAACCTGGCCCAATTCGTACAGAACCGTTAATTCTTGACCGGAAGGTGGATTCACTGGCCTTCTATCGTTTGGATTTGGTGTTGAATGATCCGGGGATCTTCGATTTTGGATTGAGAATGTATGCGTGTAATTGCAACCTTCCTCATCGTCAGGATTTTAACTATGTGAAATGGATTTAGAATAAAATATTATGAAAAAAGGCTGTTCCAATTTTGAAACAGCCTTTTTTTGTATTTAGAATAAATGAAATTATTTTTTATTAGCTTTTTTCTCTCTTTTTTCTTCTTTTTTTTCTTTCGCCGTTTTTGTCGATTCCTTTTTCACGTTTTTCTTAGCGTCTTGTGACTTAGCCATGATATTTATATTAAAATTAAGTTTCTATTTTATTACTTATAAAGTGTTATTTCAAATTTACGAAATAAATTGGCATTTAATATTTTTTTTGTGTTTGGTTAAAGCAATTTTAATACCCATAGTTCAATCATTTCTTCGTGGCGCCAATTTTGATTTCTTTTTGTGTTCTTCGAAGCTGATCTTACTTTTTTATGCAAAAGTAATTCTTTTTCAAAACGACCGCCTTCAGCCAATTCCTTTTCGATAGGATGACTTTCCTTCTGATTGGTAATTTGTGCCAGATTTGAAAACAGAATTACAACACGGCCATTAAGTCTGGTGTGTTTTTTTGCTTCTGCAAAAAAGCGTGGAAACAAATCCTTTTCATAGTAGATTGCATTGTCGATTCCTTCCGATTTGTTTGATGCCGGCAACCAAGGCGGATTAAATACAATTAAATCTGATTTGCTGTCGTTTTGGGCAAATAAATCTCCGAATAGAAGTTCTATTTTCGAGTTCAATTTACTTTTCTTGAGACTTTGTGTTAAGCCAATAATTGCATTTGGATTGTTATCGGTACCACAAACCTTCTGAAAACCATGCTTCAACAGTTGAAAACTTAAAATACCGGATCCAATTCCAACATCAATAGCAGATTTTTTTTCTCCCTTGTAACGTTCCAACCACTTGTCGAATAGTTTTAAATGTTCAAATCGGGTTGGGAAGTAAGTGCCATAAAACGGATGTATTTTTCTGTCGATAACAGGAATGAAAATACCTTTGTTGTACCACTGCCACGAACTGTTTAATCCTTGAACCTGAGAAAATGGCAGCAGAAATTCAGTGAAATCAGGATATAGTGTTTCCAGCCAGCCAATTTCCGGAGCTTTTCTAACCGTGAGTTTGTTGTTTGTTATATGCAGAAGTAATTTATGAGAAAGCTCGCGATAAGTTTTGCGCAATTCACGTTGTCCCTTAAACGATTGATCCGTATATTTTTTCTCCAGATGTTTTTTTAATTCGCTGAGTACAGCAAGTCCGCTGCTATAGTAATCAACAATTAAAACCGAATAGCCTTCAATAAGTGCATCTACGGCATCCATAGGATCCATACGTCTTTTGTAGGGAACCACATCGATATCTGCAACAATTGGTTCTGGTCTGTTTACTGATATTTTTTGACCTGATATGATCAGCTCTAATTCGTTTTTTAACATTCCTTATTTGTTTTTCGCGTTTCGCAAAACCAAGGTCAAACTCCTAAGCAATGTTTATTTCGCAGTTGATTTTTAAAAATTGTGTAAACGTAGTACAATTACTGATGATAATACGATCTATTCACTCAATTAATTGCAATAACAGTATATAAATCAGTGATTTTTTTAGTTTCTAATTTCGAACAGAAGATATTGATAGCCTGAAACATTTAGAGACAATCCTTTTTCAGATGCTTCTTCGCAGGTAAGCCTATGCTCAGTATTTGATTGTTTATTAACAAAACACAATTCTACCGGACGTTGAATCTTCATTGTTTCCAAGGCGTGTGTTGGTATCTTTACTTGCAAATGCTGTGTATGATCATCGAAATTGCAAATCACTAATAGTTTTTGATTTACGGTATGCCGCAAAAAAGCGTAAACTTTATCCGAATTAAAGATGTTTGAATCCGTGTTTTGCCACATTATATCATAAAATTCACCAAAGACGATAGCGGGCAGTTGTGCATATTTTAGAATGTCATGATAGGCTGTTTGCAGTTTTTTTTGCCGATCAGATAATAATTCACCATCAAACCTGCCATCATTCATCCATTTTTGGTGTTCTGGCAAATTCCAGTAATCGAATATGGTAGATCGTCCGTCAGAACCACTATAACCGGATATTTCCATTCCTGTTTCAGCAAATTCCTGTCCCGAATAAATTAGTAAAGGTCCACGATGCATGCAAAGCGACAGCATCATCCCCGGAAGGGCTTTAATAGGATCGGAAGCAAAATAGGGCGAAGCAATTCTTTGTTCATCATGATTTTCCAGAAACCGAAGCATGTATTCGTCCAGATTGTTTAAGGATTGCCAGCATTGTGAAATATCTCTGGCTGCACGTTCTCCGCGAATTACTCCTTTAAGAGTGTCATACAAACCTACTTTGTCGTACAGGTAATCGAATTTTCCGTTTTTAATATAGGTTTCGTATAAATAAGGATTGTATACTTCGGCAATAAAAAGGATATCAGGAAATGCTGATTTTATTTCCCCAATTACCCACTGCCAAAATTCTACGGGTACCATTTCTGCCATATCACAACGGAAACCATCAATTTCTTTTTTTGCCCAATAGAGCAAAATGTCTTTCATTTTCAACCAAGTATCTGGAATTGGATCAAAATGAGCGGAGTGCCCATTCTGATAATCGACACCATAATTTAGCTTAACGGTTTCGTACCAATCGTTTAGTTGCGGATGGGCAGTAAATTGATCATTTCCGGTTGCCTTTGCAGGATATTCCTGATAATCTGTATTCGGAAACCGATTTCTTATTTCATCAGACAGATGCAATTGTTGGTGCGGTAGATAGTAGAAGTTGTTAGTGGCCGAAAATGCTTTGCTTCCATCATCTTGGTCACCGAAATCAGAAATACCTTTCGGTTTTGCATCCGAATGATATTCCCGGGCCAAATGATTGGGAACAAAATCGATAATCACCTTCATATCGTTCTGATGGGTTCTCGCAACAAGATTTTGAAACTCCTGCATTCTTTCATCTACATCCTCGGCCAGATCAGGATTTACATCGTAGTAATCTTTAATTGCATATGGAGATCCTGCTTTTCCTTTAATCACTAATGGATTTCCATGAGGGATTCCAGCATCAGGATAAGCCTCAACAATCGCATGCTCGATGATTCCGGTATACCAAACATGAGTAATTCCAAGTTTTTTTATTTCCTGGAGTGCAGTATTGATGATGTCATTGAACTTTCCGGTTCCATTTTCGCTTCGGGAACCATCAACAACAGGCTTCGTGTTTTTATTTCCAAATAAACGGGGAAGCAATTGATATATAATTGGTTTGGGAATGCTCATATTTAAAAGATACTTTTTGAAGGAATATACTTGAATACTAAAGCTGTTCTGCTTGGTAAATAAAGATATACCCTGTGGTTTTTCGACATTGAAGCTTCAGGTTTGGAATAGTAAAGCAGGCTGCCATCCACACGATCGAAGCCACCATATTTTTTCTCGTCTGAATTAAGCACAAGCTGATATTTACCTGATTTTGCAGGAATTCCATAATAGGTAAATGATTCGCTTGGATTGAGGTTGAAAACGAAAAGTAAATCTTTTCTCAGAACAGCCAAAATTTGATTTTGCTGATCGGATTGAACACAATTGATATAGGGTTCGTTAATGAATTCCTCTCTGTTTTGCAGAGCAATCATATCTTTATCAAACTCATTTAAATCTTCGAAGCGCAAGAGATGATTGTCGACCAAACTCCATTGTCGCCGCGCATGTTTGTAGGACCAATTGTTACCTAAACGGGGAAAATCAATCCATTCGGGATGTCCGAATTCATTTCCCATAAAATTTAGGTAGCCGTTTCCAGAACAGGAAAGTGTCAGCAATCGAATCAATTTATGAAGAGCAATTCCACGGTCGACCACCAAGTTTACGCTTGATTTGTCCATGCTGTCATACATTGACTTTTCAATTAAACGGAAAATAAGCGTTTGGTCGCCAACCAAAGCCTGATCGTGAGATTCTGCATAGCTAATGGTTTTTTCTTCGGCTCGTTTGTTGGATAATTCGTAAAAGATATTGCCTACATTCCAGTCTTCATCATGTGTTTCCTTAATCAGCTTGATCCAGTAATCGGGAATTCCCATGGCTAATCTAAAATCAAAACCCAATCCACCATCCTCCAAAGAAGATGCTAAGCCGGGATATCCGCTCATTTCTTCTGCAACACTAATCGCATTGGGATTGTATTCGTGAATCAACTTGTTGGCTAAGCTTAGGTAGCAAATTGCATCCTCATCTTGTCCGCCGTCAAAATACATTTCATAGCTTGTAAAATCTCTCGATAAGCCATGATCGTAGTAAAGCATACTTGTCACTCCATCAAAACGATATCCATCGAAATGATATTCTTCCAACCAGTATTTAATATTGGATAAAAGAAGATGAAGAACTTCATTTTTCCCATAATTGTAACACAAAGAATCCCATGCTATGTGTTCTCTTCGTTCATCTGCATGAAAAAATTGATGTGGCGAACCATCGAAATTACCAATGCCTTCCAGTTCATTTTTTACCGCATGCGAGTGAACGATATCCATAATCACCATAATGCCTAAGGAATGTGCTGCATCAATTAGTTGTTTCAATTCTTCGGGCGTTCCGAAGCGGGAAGAGGCTGCGAATAAGCTGGAAACATGATATCCAAAAGAGCCATAGTACGGATGTTCCTGAATGGCCATTAATTGTATGGTATTGTAACCGGCGCGGTGAATTCTGGGCAATACGAGTTCACGAAATTCCTTATAAGTGCCAACGCTTTCTTTTTCTGTAGCCATTCCAATATGGGCTTCATAAATAAGAGGCGATTTGTATTTGACTCTATTGGTATCAAATTTCCATTCAAAAGGCTTTTCGTTTTGCCACACTTGAGCTGAATAAATAAGTGTATCAGGATCTTGTACCACTCGTGTGCACCAAACAGGAATACGTTCTCCTTTTCCTCCCGGCCAATAAATCAGTAATTTATATAAATCAGCTTGTTTTAATGAAGCTAACGCTAGTTTCAACTCAAAATTACCATTGGCAATTCTTTCGAATTGATAGTTCGTTTGCTCTTGCCAGTTCGAAAATTCACCAATAAGATACATTTTATCGGCATTTGGAGCCCATTCCCGAATAATCCAGTTTTCAGAATCTTGATGGAGACCATAATAATGATGTCCATTGGCAAAGGCTGAAAGCGTAGTTTCTGTTAGTTCCTTTTCCTTTTGGAAAGCTGCATTTAATCTTTTTTGAATCACATATTGATAATTGTACAACATGGGATCCGAGTCAACTATTTTAAGATGTTTAATCATAAGCGGTATAAGAGTTCCGGATTAGGAAGTAAGTTGTTGGTGCAACAAGTTTAAAGATACAATTTATCTGATGTAATTATTTTAAAAAGGAGTGAAGTTTTTGAGATTTTTTCCTTGCTGATAAAGAGGTTGAGTTGTGTGAATGCAGCAGTCTTTGTCCAACAGCAAATATTTCTGAAAATAGTTTATCTCCTCGTTAATTTCAATCTGTTTTCTTATCTTAATCGGATCAATTGATATATGTATATGTACGGGGGAGAAATATAATTATATGAGATCAGAGAAATTTCAAAATGAAGTTGATTTAAAGTACAAATTGTACAACAGTATATTTTTGACATTGCCATTGGATGGTATTCATAAAACGGGAATATTAATTCCCATTTTAAAAGAAGAATGCTCGAAGGGATTGGAGACAGGAAAATCACCGGTTGAAATATTCGAGGATTTTTTTGAGAAGCAAACCTCCTTTAAAACAGAGGAGGAAGAATTTGATTTCATGTTTCGGGTAATTCATTACATCGAAAGACAGGTGGTTTTGCTGGATGCAGTGGAGGATGCAGTCTTTGGCAAAATGAATGATTTAGATGGTGCCGGCAGTTTGAAAGCATTAAAGTCGAAGATCAAACAAACCGGCAAATGGGAGGATTTAAAAAATGATTTAGAACATTTTGCTGTGCGGGTTGTGTTAACTGCTCATCCTACGCAATTTTATCCCAGCACTGTTCTTGCCATTATCAATGATTTGATAAAAGCCATTCAAAAAAGCGATTTGCTTCAAATTAAGTTATTGCTTACCCAGTTGGGGAAAACACCGTTTTTTAAGAAGGAACGTCCTACACCATATGATGAAGCAAAAAGTTTGAGCTGGTATCTTGAGAATATATTTTATCAGTCGGCTTCCGATTTGTATTCAGAATTGTTAAAAAGCGAAGACTTTTCTAATGAAAAGGTTGGTTCTGTAATCTCATTTGGTTTTTGGCCGGGAGGCGACCGTGATGGAAATCCTTATGTAAATACTGAAACAACACTGAAAGTTGCAGAAAGACTTCGATATATTTTGTTTTTGAATTATTACAAAGATTTGAGACTTTTGCGCAGGCGCTTAAGCTTTAAAGGTGTGTATGAGTTAATTGTGAACTTGGAAGAAAGGGTTCTTACTGCTTTGAATGATAGTGATAAAAGTGCAGGAATCTCTCTTGCTGAGATTACTGATTGTTTAAATAAAATTGAGAAAATATTAGTGGAGCAACACGATGGTTTCTTTCTCGATTTATTGAGAAAGTTTCAGAATAAAGTGAAACTGTTTGGTTCTCATTTTGCTAATATTGACATCCGGCAGGATAGTCGGATTATTGGTAAAGCTTTTGATGTTTTGTGTAAATCTTCTACCTTTTTAACGAATCAAATTGGCGATGTTTCTATTGAAAGTTTATTTGAAGTAAAAGGATCAGTTAGCTATTTTAAAACTGAAGATAAGGTGAGCAGAGATACAATAAGTGTTTTTTCCACCATAAAAGAGATTCAGGAAAGAAATGGGGAGTTGGCCTGTAATCGATTTATTATCAGTAATTGTCAGTCTTCTGTTGATGTAGCCCGGGTTTATGCTATGGCTAAGCTTTGTGCCTGGGAGGATTCTTTGCCATTAGATATTGTGCCGTTATTCGAAACGATTGATGATTTGTCGAAAGCTGATGAAACAATGAGGGAATTGTTTGAAAATAAGGTATACTATCAGCATTTGGTTTCGAGAGGAAAGAAGCAAACCATTATGCTTGGCTTTTCGGACGGAACCAAAGATGGGGGTTACTTTTCAGCAAATTGGAGCATTTACAAAGCAAAAGAAAATATTACCCGATTGGCGCGCGAAAAGGGAATTGTAGTTGTCTTTTTTGATGGACGCGGGGGACCTCCGGCACGGGGAGGAGGAAACACACACAAATTCTATTCTTCTCTTGGGAATAATATCGAAAATCAGGAAATACAGGTAACCATTCAAGGGCAGACGATTAGTTCGAAGTTTGGAACCAAGGCGTCGGCTAAATATTATCAGGAATTACTGATTACCGCCGGATTGGGAAATCGTCTGTTCGAGGATCAAAGTAAACAATTCAGCACAGAAGACAGAGAAATAATGGAGGCTCTTTCGCAATACAGTTTGGAAGAATATCAGCGATTTAAATCATCGGATAAGTTTGTGCCTTATTTAGAGAAAATGAGTGCTTTGAAATACTACGGAGAAGCAAAAATTGGAAGTCGTCCCAGTAAACGAAATGCATCAGCGAAATTAAATTTTGAAGATTTGCGGGCAATTCCTTTTGTAGGAGCCTGGAGTCAGATGAAGCAAAATGTACCTGGTTTTTTTGGTGTAGGAGCATCTATAAAGAGACTGAAAGAAGAAGGACGAATGGAAGGGTGTAAGAGTCTGTATCAGAATTCTCTGTTTTTTAGAACTTTGGTTGAGAACAGTATGCAGTCAATAAGCAAATCATATTTTTCATTAACACAATACATGCAAAAAGATGAAGAATTTGGTGAATTTTGGAATTGGATTTATAAGGAATATCAATTGAGTATTGATATGTTATTGGAAGTATCCGGACAGGAGGAGATTATGCAATTATCACTGGAGTTAAAGGATTCGATTCATTTAAGGGAAGAGATTGTATTGCCTTTAATATGTATTCAGCAATTTGCGCTGATGAAAATCCGTGAGATGGATTTATCTGGAAATACTGATCAAAACAAATATAATATACTGCAAAACTTGGTTATTCGATCACTTTATGGTAATATTAATGCCAGTAGAAATTCAGCCTAAATAAGTTTAAGAAATTTTACTCACTACTAACAATTTTCTAAGTCGAATATCGTTTTCTTTGTAATTGAGAAACGAATTAAAACAAAAAGAATCCCAATGAAGTTGTACAAAACATTATTTTCAACCGTCCTTTTCATCTTGTTTTCATCTGCAATATTTGCGCAGACAACAGAAACTTCTAACGAAGTAAAAACAGAAGTGAAGAAGCAAGAGACAACTAAGCAGGAGGTTACTACTCCAGCTGTTGTGAAACCTGTCGTAAGAAAGCGTGTAAAAGCTTATCTTGATGAAGGAACCATTAAAGAGCAGTTTGATTATATGATGACAAAATCCAATCGGTATGAGGATTATAAAGTTGTTAAAATTAGCTCTTTAGAAAAGTTTCAGTCTAATGTTACAGATTCGTTGAATTTTGTAAAAAAGAACTTGTCGGATACAAAATCTTTGCTTGAAAATCAAAATACAGAAATTGGTTCTCTAAAAAAAGAATTGCAAACAGTAAAAAATCAATTGGAAGAAACTATTAATTCAAAAGATAGTATGAGTCTGTTGGGAATGCAATTGCCAAAATCGACTTACAATACCATTATGTGGATTTTAATTTTTGGATCGCTTGCGATTGCTGGTTTGTGTTTCTTTTTGTTTAAAAGAAGTAATGTTGTAACAATAGAAACCAAAGAAACTTTAGAAGATGTACGTGAGGAATTCGATACTCATCGTAAGAATGCTCTTGTGCGTGAGCAAAAATTGGCAAGAAAACTTCAGGATGAAGTGATAAAGAATAAGAATTTAGGTTTGTAATAATCTAATTTCACAAAAGTAATAGAGGATCGACTGAACAGTCGATCTTTTTTTTATTAGTAAAGACAACATAATCCTAAATGTTTGGAGCTGTTTTTGTGAAAAAACCTTTTGAAAAGAGCAACACACAACAAAAGAAAATCTCAAGATACAGCGCAAATTTGCAATAGAATCCGCAGTAAAATTTATCCTGAGCTCCCAACTCAAAAGCTGACCATTCAAAGGAAAAGTATCACATAATCAATAAACAATATTGAGCGAAGGAGGATTGCTTTTTTTATAATTTTTTCGCTTACTGTAAAGTAATAGACGAAGTTATGGGTGTAATAATTGCTTATTGTGAATGTTTTATCATATATTTGTGAGATATATTACATCATTATGTTGCTAAAGTCTAATGCCTCTATTTTTTCGAATTGTGAAACTTGTACAGACAAATCCTGTGCAGTTCAAATGCTTTCTGGTAATGACTTGTCTTTGTTGAGTGATAACTGCCATGAAGTTTCATTTGAAAGGGGAGAAATAATATTGTTGGAAGGTGCTTGGGCCGATCATGTTGTATACCTGCGGAGTGGTCTTGTGAAAGAATATGGAAAAGGTGATCGGCATCAGGAATATATTCTGCAGGTTATTAAGCCTCATTCTTATTTGGGCTTACATTCTATCTTTAGTGACAATATAACTCACTATTCTTACATGGCTTTAAACAATGTAACTGTTTGTTATATCAAGCTTCCTGTTTTTTCAACATTTATTAAAGAAAATGGAAGGTTTGGTTATGAAATATTGTCTTCGGTATGTAATGATAGTGTGAGGAATTATCATCGTTTTATCGATCAGCATCAAAAAAAGATTTTTGGCAAAGTTGCCGATGCCCTTTTGTATTTTTCATGTGTGATTTTTAATTCTCCGAATTTTATTTTGCCACTTAGCCGTAAAGAAATTGCTTGCATGATTGGAACCAGTCGGGAAAGTGTGTCGAAGCAGATTTGCGGTTTTGAATCCGATAAGATCATAAAAGTAAATGGCCGTTGTATTTCAATACTGGATATGGATAAACTAAAACAAATTAGCCGTGTAGGGTAATTCATTTGTTTTTTAATACCTAAATGTTGGTATTTATCATCTCTTGTTTTTTCCCCATCTTTACTTATTGAAAGAGCCTAACATGATGTTTCTGGCTTTATTTTACCTCTGGAAAGAGATTCTGTATTATTAATTTTGAGTTTTATATGAATTGGCTGAAGAAAAACAGGGGATGGATTTTAGTTTGCATCATTGCGTTTGTTCCTTTGTTGAGCTTGTATGAATTGGCAAATTTTAATTTTGAGAATAACAATTATGATTTTCTCATTTTTGATGATTACGAATTATCTCCCGAACTAGCTGCGAAAATGGATGTTGATGCAATACCGGGTATTAAATATGCGATTCATACTACAGGAAAATGGGGCATTCGTTTTCTGATAGCCATTTTAATGTGTACACCTGTACGTATTCTTTTTGGATGGACAAGCAATTTGCGTACCCGTCAGGCAATTGGTATAACAACAGGAGTTTATGCCCTTTTGCATTTTTCGTTTTTTATTAAGTACGAAGGATTTTCAGCCATTTTTAGTGAAGTAAAACTTGTAGCCGGATTCTTGGCTGGAATTATTGTATTTGCTCTAATGATTACATCCAATAAAAGGTCTATGAAGTTATTGAAAAAGGCTTGGAAAAAACTTCACAAATTGGCTTATGTGGCAGCAGGTTTGGTCGTTTTGCATGTAATACTGCTGGAAGAAGACTGGCTTGTTTATGTTTGTTTATTGGGGCTGGGTTTTATAATCAGATATAAACCAATACGTTCGCGTTTGGAAGAATTACGAATGAAAAAAGCTAACGGGCTTTAGGTTTATTTTTGAATGTTTAGTCTGTAAAAAGCCTGCAGCAATTCCTCTGGTTTTCGTACAAGAATTTCTTGATGCCTTAGGTTTAACCGGATTTCACGTTCATCTTCAATTTTAATTCCATGCTCTTCTAATCATGGAAAGCTTTAGTCTTAGGAAAAATTGCTATTTTCATGTCTTCAAACCCCAACTAATCTAATAATGCCCTATGAAATTATTGTTGAAATCGAAGAAACAGTATCTCTTTTTGCTCCCATTTGTTTTTTTATTATCGTGCTCATCTCACAATAAATCCACTAACTCGATTAGTGTTTTTGCGGCAGCAAGCGTTATTGATGTGATGAATGAAATTGCTCAGGAGTTTAAGAAGGAGACAGGAATAAGTGTTCGTCTGAATTTTGCGTCATCGGGTATATTGGCCAGACAAATTGAAAGCGGTGCTGCGTTCGATTACTATGTTTCGGCGAGTAAAGACTGGATGGATTATTTGGATTCGTTGCAATTGGTGGATCGAAATTCGATTCGAAGTCTGGTTGAAAATAGAATGGTGGCTATTGTACCCATCGAGAATACAGATTTGTATCTGGATTCTGTTTCGATAGTTAATTTCCCCGATTTATTCAAAGGTCGAATCTCCATTGGCGATCCGGCTCATGTTCCAGCAGGTAAGTATGCCAGGCAAATCATGATAAATAATTCATGGGAAAATAAATTTGCCAAACGAATATTACCTGCTAAGGATGTTAGAGATGCACTCTTTATGGTTGAGATGGGAGAGGTTGAAATGGGGATGGTATATTTATCAGATGCAAAGAAATCTAAAAAAGTGAGAACAGTTTATGAATTTGCTGTGACAGATTGTGATCCAATACAGTATTACGGTGCAGGCAAAATGAATTCAGATAAAAAACAGGAGGCATTCGTTGTCTTTTTAAATGAGGATAAAGCCAAATCTATTTGGGAAAAAAATGGTTTTAAAATAGACTAATTATGGAGCATTGGTTCGTATTTTCGGAAACAGAAATGAGTGCAATCGGTCTTTCTTTTAAAGTGGCTTTGTGGTGTGCTGTTTTGGTTTTACCCATTGCTGTTTTGATGGGCTGGTGGTTGGCTCGTAAAACTTTCCGGGGAAAATCTTTAATTGAAGGATTTATAAATTTACCCTTGGTTTTACCGCCTGTTGCTACAGGTTTTATTCTGTTGCTTTTATTAGGAACAAAAGGACTGATTGGTCACTGGTTGAACGAGCTCCTCGGAATCAGAATCGCCTTTACTTATTATGCTGCAGTAATTGCTTCAATGATTGTTTCTTTTCCATTGGCTGTGCGTGCCATTCGGCTTTCCATTGAAATGGTTGATCCTGGATTTGAAGAAGCCGCGAAAACTTTGGGAGCCAGTACTTTTCAAAGTTTTGTTAGAGTGACTTTACCATTGGCATTGCCAGGTATTATCAGTGGTTTTGTGCTCTCATTTGCAAGATCATTGGGCGAATTTGGTGCCACCATTATATTTGCAGGAAATATTTCCGGTGAAACTCAAACCATTCCATTGGCTTTGTTCAACCAGATTCAAATGCCTGGTATGGAAAGTTCGGCATTTAGATTGCTTTTGGTTGCAGTGCTTTTTTCCTTTTTGGCTATGGCTTTTTCTGAATATTTAGTGAAAAAATTACACAAGCGAAACTAAGTTTGAGAATCCGGTTGTGAGAATTAGTTCTAATTTAATAATCAATTGTTTATGCACGCTTTGTCGGCACATTTAAAACGTAGTAAGGGCGATTTTTCTCTGGATATTGAAGTGGATTTTATTCAAGGAATTACAGGGATTTTTGGGCCGTCGGGGGCAGGAAAAACAACTTTAATGCACTTATTGGTTGGTTTAGAGAAGCCCGATGAAGGTTTTCTGAAAATTGAAGAAACTACTATGGTAGATACTTTTAAAAACATTTATGAACCGGCCCGAAATCGTAAAGTTGGATATGTGTTTCAGGAAGGAAGATTGTTTCCGCACATGAATGTTCGGAAAAATTTACTTTTTGCAGCAAAGTACATCCCGAAAGGGAAACAAGTAATAGAATTTGAGGAATTGGTTAATTTGCTGGAACTAAACAATTTGCTTGAAAAAAGACCCAAACAATTATCAGGAGGAGAGAAGCAACGGGTAGCCATAGGGCGTGCTTTACTTAGTTCTCCCAAGCTTTTGCTGATGGATGAACCTTTTTCATCGCTGGATGTGAAGCTGCGCCGGCAGATTATTCCTTACCTGATTAAGATCAATCGAAAATTTAACATCCCCATGCTTGTAGTAAGTCATGATTTGCCTGATTTACTAAGTTTGACGCGGGAGTTATTTTTGCTCAAAAACGGACGCGTTCTTGGACAAGGAAACTATCTTGATTTGATTGAGCAGGAGAATATGCTTGATGTAATGCGGGGTGCCGGTTTAATGAATGTAATCCAATTTAAGGTTGAAGCTCACGATAAGAAAAACGGATTAACTATTTTATCGAACAAAGATGCCAGTGAAGAAATAAGCATTGAGAGGGAAATGGTTTTGGATTGTTGTCAGATTGGTGATGAAATGAACGTGTCGCTTCGTCCTGAGGATATTGCTTTAACATTGGAGAAAATCCCGAATATTTCAATTCGAAATCAATTGCCAGGAACGATCCTAAAAGTGATTCAAAAAGAGAATCGCAACTATTGTCTTGTTGATGTTGGCTTTAAATTATTGATTTCGATAACTCACGCTTCCCTTTTAAAAATGGAACTTTCCGAAGGGAAAAAAGTTTGGTGTTTGTTTAAATCGATGGCCTTGCAAACAAATGCCTAAATTAATTAGAAATTAAGAATTGAAAAATTTAATTTAGACTCATTACTCACTGGTATTTTTTGCAAAGCGGACGCAGCATTCCCTCTAATCCGTTTAGTTTTATTTCGTACATGGATGCAAGCATTTCTCCTAATTTTCCGGGAGGAAAACCTTTTTGCCTGTACCAAACCAAATAAGGCTCAGGAATATCAATCAGATATCTTCCTTTGTATTTTCCATAGGGCATTCTCATTCGAATTAATTTGATTAACTCTTCGTTCATTAAATCCCCATCTATATTGTCCATATCTTTTTGTAGATTGTTTTGCACAAAGATATTTTAGAATTTATTATAATAAGAAAATTATGCAGCAAATTTACTATTGACATTCTGTTTATTTTTTCCATAACTTTACTAATCATTTACTAATGATTTTTAAACGGATAGAGATGAATGCAATAGAAAAACAATATATAGATCTGAATATTTTGTTGAAATGGCAGGAAAAAATTGATCTGCTGGAGGATTTGTTGAAGGTGTCAGCGATTCTGATTATGAAACTGCATCCTCACGAGCTGGAAGTATTAGTTAGTTCCCAAAACGAGAACAACCCATACTTGATAGGAGATAGAGGAGAGTTAAGTATTGGTTCCTACTGCGATTCGGTTGTGGCCGGCAAAACTAAGGTTCACATTAAGGATGCTGCTGAAGATGATTTATGGAAAGATAAAATGACGTATAACAGTGGAATGTCCTGCTATCTTGGAATGCCAATTTGTTATCCGAATGAGGAATTATTCGGAACGCTCTGTGTGTTGAATAAGGAATGCAGAGAATTTGATGATTTGGATCATAAATTGGTCGATCATTTCAAGGAAAGTATCGAATCGGATTTGGTTATTGATGAGCAGAATAATATCATTCGGAATTCTTCAATTTCTTAACCGGAACTATTCGGCAAAACCACCACCTATCAATTTATCGCCAATATAGAATGCTACGGGTTGTCCGGGTGCAATGGCCCATGCCGGATCTTCCAGTTTCACTTCCAGTTCTGTATCGTTGTTAATTTGAAGACTGCTGTATTTTTGTGGATTTCGGCCCAAGCCCCGCACAATGGTGCTGATGTTCGGTAATTTACTATCCTCAATATCATTAAAATAATAATTGGAAATTTTTAAGTTCATTCGATTCAAATCATCTTTCTTTTCCAGAATAAGCGTATTGCTACCGGCATCAATCCGGCTTACCATCAAACCTGATTTTTCTTTCAGTTCCAGCCCCCGTTTCTGACCGATTGTGTAGTATGGATATCCATCGTGCCAACCCAAATGATTGCCTTTTGTGTCGGTTACTTTTCCACGGCCTATTTTTTGATCCAAATCAGGAATCATCTCCTGTAAAAAATCGCGGTAATCCATACGATCCATAAAACAGATGCCCATGCTTTCCTTCTTTTTTGCCACTTCTTCAAAACCAAAATCCCCGGCTATTTCCCGAACCTCAGTTTTGGTATATTTTCCAAGCGGAGTAAGAGTTCTCGACAAAATATCCTGTCCTAAATTCCATAGGAAATACGATTGGTCTTTTGCCGGATCTTTGCCTTTGCAGATATAGTAACCGTTGGACTCTTTGCAAATCTGAATGTAATGACCGGTAGCAATAAATTCGCAGTTTAATTCATTGGCTTTTTCCAAAAGCAATTTCCATTTTAACTGGGGATTGCACTGAATACAAGGACTGGGTGTTCGGCCTGCCATATATTCATCCAAAAAGAATTGAATAATGGTATCACGAAATTCTCTGCGTGCATCAATCACATGATGTTCGAGACCTAATTGCTGTGCCAGCTTTTGAGCATCAACAATAAAATCGGGCAGTGGATCATCAGGATTAAAGGAATTATCGGTACTAAAAAACCAAAGAGAAACACCAATAACATGGTAACCTTGTTCCTTTAGAATCATGGCTGTTACCGACGAATCGGTTCCTCCGCTCATTCCCAACACTACTCTGGCTTTTTTGTCCATCTCCTCGTTCATATAATTCTCCATTTTGTAATCCGATGCAAAAATATCTCTTTAAAAGCTGATAACAAAATAAGTCTTGTCGGGCGAATCATAATGATTATCGAAAAAATAAGAGGATTTTGTGGCTTTTTCCTATTTTTGGGCTTAATAAAATAAGTATTAACAACAAATCGCATAAAATGAACATTAAAAGATTGTCAGGTGGAATTCTGAGCGCAGGTTTGGCTCTTTCCATTATGGTAGGATGTGCAGAAAAGGCACCAAAAGGTACAGGAGTACTTAAAAAAGAAGACATGAACCTTGCAGTAAATCCAGGAGATGACTTTTTTGAATATGCCAATGGAACCTGGATGAAAAATACTCCAATTCCTGAAGATAGAAGTCGATACGGTGCTTTCGATATTTTAGGGGAAAGTGCCAATGGTGCTGTACATGATTTGTTGGAAGAAGCAGCAAAAACAGAAAATGCCGAAGCGGGAAGCAATCTGAAAAAGATTCAGGATTTCTACGCAACAGGTATGGATGTTGAAAAAATTAATTCTGTTGGAATCAAACCATTGCTGCCCGAATTTGAAAGAATTGCGGCTGTTTCGAATCCTGTTGATTTGCGTCACACATTGGTTCATCTGCATAAAATGGGCATAAGTACTTTGTTTGGTGCCGGTGTTGAGCAGGACATGAAAAACACAACTGTTAATCGGATGTATTTGTCTGAAGATGGTATTTCCTTACCGGATCGTGATTATTACACAGCAGATAACGAAACGAGCGCGAACATTCGTGTTGAGTTTGTGAAGCACGTTGCTAAGATGCTTGAATTGATTGGTGAAAATGCGGATACAGCAAAAGCAAAAGCGGAAACAATTATGAAATTTGAGACCCGCATGGCGACCAAATTCAATACTAATCTGGAAAACAGAAATTATCCAGCCATGTACAACCCTAAAACAGTTGAAGAATTGGCTGCAGAATATCCAAATTTCGACTGGGCTGCCTATTTCAAAGAAATTGGTGCTGATATTAAAGAGTATGTAATTGTTACTCATCCAAAATACACAGCAGAGTTAAATAAGATGTTGGCAGATGAAAAACTGGAAGACATTAAATTGTACTTGAAATGGAGAGTTCTTGATGAATCGGCCGGTTATTTAAACACTGAGCTTGAGAAGCAAAACTTTGCCTTTTTTGGAACAGTTCTTTCGGGAACAAAAGAGCAGCTGCCACGATGGAGACGTATGTCATCAGCAACAGGTGCAGTATTGGGCGAAGCTATTGGTCAATTGTATGTTGAGAAATATTTTCCTGCCGAGGCAAAAGAGAGAATGATTAAATTGGTTGACAATCTGAAAACTGTTTTGCGTGGAAGAATTGAGAAGTTGGATTGGATGAGTGAAGACACCAAAAAAGAGGCATTGGCAAAATTGGATGCTTTTGGTGTGAAAATTGGTTATCCTGATAAATGGGAAGATTATTCGAAACTGGAAGTAAGTACCGATTCGTATGTGCAGAACATGTGGAGAGCTTCCGAATTTGAGTACGAGAAAAATATTAAAAAATTAGGCGAGCCTGTTGATACCAAGAAATGGGGCATGACTCCGCAAACTGTAAATGCCTACTATCATCCGATGTTGAACGAAGTAGTATTTCCGGCAGCAATACTTCAACCTCCTTTCTTTTATAAGGATGGCGACGATGCTGTAAACTACGGAGCAATTGGTGTGGTAATTGGTCACGAAATGACTCACGGTTTTGATGATTCGGGTCGCCGTTTCGATAAGGAAGGAAACATGAGAGACTGGTGGACAGAAGAAGACACAGATAAATTCAATGCAAAAGCACAGAAATTAGTCGACCAGTTTGATGGGTTTAAGCCATTTGATGATGTTCATGTTGACGGTAAATTAACATTGGGTGAAAACATTGCCGATTATGGAGGATTAACAATTGCATTGGAGGCCTACAAAATGTCGTTGAATGGAAAAACACCTGCTGATGTGGATGGTTTTAATAACATGCAGCGTTTCTTCCTTTCTTATTCAAAAGTGTGGAGAGGAAATGTAAGAGATACTTATCTAAGAAAATTGATTAAAGAAGATGTTCACTCACCAGGAAAATATCGTGTGAATGGCGGATTATTCAATATTCCAGAATTCTACACTACTTTTAATATTGGTCCTGAAGCTCCTTTGTACCGTACCGAAGAGCAAAGAGCTAAAATTTGGTAAGGTTGGAAATTAGTACAAAGTAAATAGTAATCATACTGATTTACTTGATGTATAAAAATACAAACCGTCTCGGGAAACTGAGGCGGTTTTTTTTGTTTGAATTCAATTCGACGGGAGAGTCTAATCTGCAAGTCCTGTGTAATATAAAAACTTTCAATAATAGACTGTTAAACTATACTTCGAGTGGTTGAAAGCATTGATGGACATGTATATATTACATTTATCGTGTTGTTTGGCTTCTGATTATTTAAATGAGCATTATTCCCTTTGCAGGATCAGTTTTGAAAATGGCTGTTTTACTTTATATAAATGGGCATCTGCTTGCGTGGATGCCCATTTTAGCAAAATACAAAGCCCTCTCACTTTCGTGGATGCCGGTTTTAGCGGCAAACAATGCTCTCGGAGTTTCAGGAATGTTGATTGAAGCAAAACACAAACCCTTCGGAGTTTTAAAAATGCCGGTTTTAGTGATGCACAATGCTCATATTTTTTCGTGGATGCCCATTTTAGAGCCACACAAGTCTTTCGGAGTTTCAAGAATGCCGGTTTTAGTCACACACAATACTCATATTTTTTCGTGGATGCCCATTTTTGTAACACACACATGCCTCGGAGTTTCGGAAATGCCCTTCTCGTGTACTCTGTAAGTCCTGTATAATCTGAAAACTTTCAATAATAAGATGTTAAGTAGTATTTCGAGTGCTGATATCAACAAAGAAAAAGAGACTGTTCACGAAACTGTGTTTAAAGGCCTTAATCAATCATTAAGTACGGTATCGTCTTTTTTATTATTTAATTCAGTTTCTCAGCCTCGTAAATATTCAGTTCGTTTTTTGCTTCAAGAAAACCTTTCACTTCAGCGATGTATTTAGTCATGTGCTCAGCATTTAAATGCTTGTCGAGAGCAGTTCTAGATTCCCATCGTTCGAATAGAAAAAGTTCCGAATCAGAAGTCAGCTTTTGGTGAAGTTCGTACTCCAAACATCCGTCTTCTTGTCTCACCAGCTCGGCCACATTATTGAATGCATTAATGAAATCCTGCTTACAGCCGGCCTTAGGTCTTATTTTTACATTTACGATGATCATGATATTTCTATTAAATAACGTTGGTTTTTAGTCTTACTTTATTTTTTATTCGTAGTAAAGTTAAATTATTGTTTTTATAATCTGAATTTTTAGACTTGAAGCTTTTGTTCTTCTGTTTGTTATTCAATTTCAAACCCGTTAAAAGTCTCAAATTTCCAGATCTCAATTACGTTCTTAATAGGCAATTCGTAAGGCTTGTAGTTTCGGTTCGAGGATACCAAAAGGAGTGTTTGGTTTTTCTCCAACTGTTTGTAAACTACTTTAAAAACAATCCCATCTTCAAGTGTTACTATAATACAGGGAGTGCCATCTTTAATTTGCTCCCAGTTTTGAATAAAGGAAGCAGTTACCCATGCACCTTCGGGAATTGGCAGCATCGAATCTCCTGCAATTTGAAACGTTCGGTAGGTTTTATCTTTAGGAAGAAAGGGCAATGAGAATTTTGGCAGTGAGCCGATAAACTCCAAATCGCCGTAGCTGTTTGTATAGCCTGCCTGTGCTTTTAGCGGAACCATTTCAATGTTCTCTTCTCCATCTTTGTTTACGGATATGGTGAGCAGGCGTAATTTTTTTCCGGTAACATCAATATCGAATCCATCTTCTATCTGCGAAAGCTGAAATTCCGACAGCTTTGCTAAATTGTAGCGCAGCAATGCATCTATTGATACACCAAAGTATTCAGCGAATTTAATCAATACCTTAAACGGTGGCTGAACATTTTTTTCATATCCTGCCAAAGTAGTTCTTGTAATGTCCAGTTGTTCAGCTAAACTAAGTTGAGATTTCTTTCTCCGCTGACGCAGGAACTTAATATTTTCTGCAAAAAACATAGCTTCTTTTTTTCAAAGATAGCAATTAATGACTAAATTATAGTCAAAATAATGACGAAAATATCGACAATTAGTGAGAAAGACAATATTGCATATGGATTTGGATACTTTTTTTGTGTCCTGTGAACGGCTTTTAGACAACAGGTTGAATAATCGTCCGGTACTGATTGGAGGAACATCAGACAGAGGTGTTGTGGCTGCCTGTAGCTACGAAGCGCGTGTGTATGGCATTCATTCTGCCATGCCTATGAAAATGGCCAGGCTATTATGTCCGGGTGCTGTTGTGATAAGAGGAGATAGCGGGACTTACAGTAAGTTTTCCGACATGGTGACTGAAATTGTAAAGGAACGTGCACCTGTTTTCGAAAAATCATCGATTGATGAGTTTTACGTGGACATTACCGGAATGGATCGTTTTGTACAGACCAGTTATTTGTGGTCGAGGGAATTACGGGAGAAGATTTTAAAAGAGACAAATTTACCCATTTCTTTTGGTCTTTCTACGAGCAAAACGGTTTCGAAGGTGGGAACAGGAGAGGCCAAACCCAATAATCACATCGAAATTCCGGAAGGAAACGAAATGCCTTTTTTGGCGCCTCTTTCCATAAAGAAAATACCCATGGTGGGCGATAAAACCTATCACAAGTTACGAAGTATGGGGGTAGAAAAAATTCGAACCGTACAGGAAATGCCCATGGAATTGATGGAACGCGTATTGGGTAAAAACGGCACGGTAATCTGGAAAAAGGCACAAGGAATTGACAATACTCCTGTAGTGGCCTGGAACGAGAGAAAATCCATATCCAGCGAGCGGACTTTCGAGAAAGATACCACCGATGTGACCAAATTACGCAGTTTGTTGGTGGCTATGGCCGAAAATCTGTGTTATCAACTGCGAAATGGAAACAAACTAACTGCTTGTGTGACGGTTAAGATCCGATATTCCGATTTTCAGACGTATACAAAACAGAAGCGAATTCCCTACACATCTTTAGATCATACACTCATCGCTGTAGTGCTTGATTTGTTTGAGAAGATGTATGAGCGCAGAGTATTGATTCGTTTGATTGGTGTTTGTTTTAGCTATTTGGTGGGCGGAACGTATCAAATTCGTTTGTTCGAGGATTCGGAGAAGCTGATTAAATTGTATCAGGCCATGGATCTTGTGCGCAACCGTTACGGACAAAGTGCCGTGAAGCGCGCCATTGGAATGGGCTCAACAACAATTGGAGGGATGAACCCTTTCAATGGTAAGACACCAATTATTCCGGCACACTAAAGACGATGAATGAGAATTATGAATTAGTAATGATGAATTAAGAATTAACAGGGTGAAAGAAGATATTCTCATTATCCCTGGGCTAAAGCCACAGGGCAATGCATTATATTATTGTTGTTTCAAGACTTTTATATCATTCGACTGTTTGACTGTTCGACCTTTCCAGACTCTTAAACCCTTCCAGACTTTTTAGACTTTACAACCATGCTTTTAAATTGCCATAGCTACTACAGTTTTAAATACGGAACACTTTCTGTTGAAGATCTTTTAAAAGAGGTTACTGCAGGAGGATTTACGACTATTGCCTTAACGGATATCAATAATACCGCAGCAAGTCTTGATTTTGTAAGGCAATGTGCGGCGTTTGGTGTTCGCCCTGTGGTGGGAATCGATTTTCGGAATGGAACTCAGCAACAGTATGTTGCAATTGCTAAAAACACAGATGGATTTCGTGAACTGAATGCGTTCTTAACACTTCATCTGCACGAAAAGAGAGCGTTTTTACCGAATGCACCCAGCTTTAAACATGCCTGTGTCGTTTATCCTTTTACGTCAGAGCTTTGTGATTTAAAAGAATATGAATATGTAGGTGTGAGCCCTCAGGATTTACTTCGTTTGCCGTTTACTGAGTGGAAAAACCATCAGCATAAGTTGGTGGTTTTGCAAACAGCGAGCTTTCGAAACAAACGCGATTACAACATTCACCGTTTGTTGCGGGCCATCGATAAGAATACTTTGTTAAGCAAACTGCCCAAGTCTGAACAGGCTGATTTTGAGGATCGATACCGAAGTAGAAGTGAACTTTTAGAGATTTACAGGGAGTATCCAAAAATTATTGAGAATACAGAAAATCTATTGAATTCCTGCAATATGGAGTTTGAGTTTGGAAGCAACAAAAACAAAAAGCACTTTACCTCTTCGGAGGAGGAAGATTTTGAACTGTTGAAGTGCGAGGCTTGCGAAGGATTAAAATATCGTTACGATCAGGTAACCGATGAGATTTTGGATCGCCTGAACAAGGAATTGAAGGTAATTCGGGAGTTGAGCTTTTGTTCCTATTTTCTGATTAATTGGGATCTGGTAAAATATGCTATGAGTAAAGGATATTACCATGTAGGGCGGGGAAGCGGTGCCAATAGTCTGGTTGCTTACCTTCTGAGAATCACTAATGTTGACCCGGTTGATTTAGATCTTTACTTTGAGCGGTTTATTAATCCCTTCCGAACATCGCCACCCGATTTTGATATCGACTTTTCCTGGACCGATCGTGATGATGTGACTCACTATTTGTTTGATAAATATGGTTGGGACAGAGTTGCTTTGCTTGGTACTTTTATCACTTTCAATCATAAATCAGCCTTTCGTGAAATTGGTAAGGTATTTGGTTTGCCCGATGAAGAGATTACCCGCCTGCAAAAAAATCCCAATCCCGATCAGGCCGATGAATATGGAAAATGGGTAATTCGTTACAGCCGGTATATTGCAGGTTTTCCGAGTCATGGAAGCATCCACTCCAGTGGGATTTTAATTGCAGATGAACCAATAAACAACTATTCAGCAACCGAACTTTTGCCAAAAGGTTTCCCGTCCACTCAATTCGACATGTACATTGCTGAAGACTTGGGTTTGCACAAGTTCGATATTCTGAGTCAGCGGGGATTGGGTAAAATTAAAGACACTCTTGCTATTATCAAGCAAAATCATGGCATTGATATCGACATTCACAATACCAAATTGTTTATGGAAGATGTGCGGATAAAGCGCATGTTAAAAAGAGGTGAAGCTATCGGCTGTTTTTATGTGGAATCGCCGGCCATGCGTATGCTTTTAACCAAATTAAAGGCCGAAGATTACAAGCGGTTGGTTGCTGCAAGTTCCATTATCAGACCGGGAGTGGCTAAGAGTGGAATGATGCGCGAGTACATTCTCCGCTTTCAGGATGAAGACAGAAGGGAAGAGGCCAGACGTGAAATTCCCGACCTATACCGCATATTGGAGGAAACTTACGGTGTGATGGTGTATCAGGAAGATGTGATTAAAGTAGCGCATTATTTTGCCGGTTTATCGCTCGACGAAGCAGATGTTTTGCGCAGAGGAATGTCCTGGAAATTTAAGCAGCGAAACGAGTTTGCGAAAGTTCGGGACAAATTCTTCTCTAATTGCAGGCAAAAAGGCTATGCAGATGCAATTGTTCAGGATATTTGGCGGCAGATTGAAAGCTTTGCCAATTACGCCTTTGCAAAAGGACATTCGGCCAGTTATGCGGTGGAGAGTTTTCAGGCGCTGTATTTAAAAGCATATTATCCATTAGAATATATGGTGGCAACGCTGAACAATGGCGGTGGTTTTTATTCTGCACAACTCTACTTGCATGAAGCGGTAATGCATGGAGCCACGGTTGAAGCACCTTGTGTAAATCGAAGTTCTTGGGAGAATCGAATTCAGGGAAGAACAATATGGTTGGGTTTCTATCTTTTGCATGATTTGGAAAGAACAATCGGAAAAAATCTGATTAATGAGCGCAATGAGAATGGCATATTTACAAGCTTGCGCGATTTTGTGAATCGATTTCCTGTTAGTTTGGAGCAATTAATTGTTTTGATACGGGTGGGAGCCTTCCGTTTTACCGGAAAAGGCAAAAAAGAATTGCTTTGGGATGCTCATTTCCTATTGGGGCATAGTAAAAAGATCAAGTCCGAAAAAACCTTGTTCCAGACTGAGGTGAAAGAGTTCAAGCTTCCGGATCTATGGAAACATCAATTGGAAGATGCCTTTGATGAAATTGAATTGCTGGGTTTATCCATACAGTCGCCTTTCGAATTGCTGAAAGATGAGCTTCCTTCCGATTTAAAAGCATGTCATTTACCTCAGCTTATTAATCGGTATGTTCGCATTGTTGGCTTTTTGATTACTCGAAAACCAACCAAGGCCAGCAATGGAAAAATCATGTTTTTTGGAACCTGGATTGATTTGGATGGACATTGGATCGATACTGTTCATTTTCCACCAGTTGCCAAAGAGTATCCATTTCGCGGGCCCGGTTGCTATTGCATAGAAGGAAAAGTAACTGTGGAATATGGATTTTTAAGCATTGAAGTGAGCAAAATGGAACGGATGCCAAATTTGAGTTTAGACGATGTGACAAAGTAATTATGAATTAGTAATTAAAAAGGAAGAGGTTTATTTTAACCCTGGGCCAAGGCCACACGGCAAAACATTCGATTACTGTTGTTTTATGACTTTTAGACCATGCGACTGTTTGACTTTTCGACTGTTCAAGACCTTTCTAGACTTTGTTTCTTATCAACTCCTTATTAATTGCTTTCACCAAAGCAGGCCCTTCGTAAATAAAGCCGGTGTAAATTTGCACAAGCGAAGCTCCAGCTTCTAATTTTTCCAAAGCATCCTCTTTTGTTAGGATACCTCCAACACCAATAACAGGAATTTTCCCGCCGGATTTTTCATGTATGTATCGAATCACTTGCGTAGATCTTTCACGAAGTGGTTGTCCGCTTAATCCGCCGGCACCAACTTGTTTTATTCTGCTTTCCGGATACGACAATCCTTCCCGTGAAATGGTTGTGTTTGTCGCAACAATGCCATCAATTTTAGTTTCCTGAACAATTTCGATGATATCATCCAATTGTGAGTTGTTAATATCCGGTGCAATTTTTAAAAGGACAGGCTTCGTTTTTTCTTTGTTTCTGTTTACCTCCATAATTTCATTCAAAAGCCTCTTTAAAGGTTCCTTTCCCTGCAGTTCTCTCAGATTAGGAGTGTTGGGAGAACTTACGTTTACTACAAAGTAATCTACATAAGGATATAAGGCATCAAAACACTTTAAGTAATCATCAGTAGCTTCCTCGTTAGGTGTATTTTTATTTTTGCCAATATTTCCACCAATTATTATATTGGTTCTTTTTTTTCGCAAGCGTTCAACAGCCTCTTCAACACCTTCATTGTTAAATCCCATACGGTTTACCAATGCTTTATCATTAACAAAACGAAACAAACGAGGTTTTGGATTTCCTGGCTGTGCTTTTGGAGTAAGTGTTCCAATTTCAACAAATCCAAAGCCCATATTTCCTAAAAAATCGAAAGCTTCTGCATTTTTATCCAATCCTGCGGCCAAACCAACGGGGTTTGGAAATTTTAAGCCAAAAAGCTCCCTTTCAAGGGATGAGCTTTCAACTCTAAACTGCGCAGAAACAATAGAACGGATAATTTTCGATTTCTGGAAAGCCTTAAAACAGGTAAATGTAAATCTGTGAATTGTTTCAGGATTGAACTGAATTAAAAAGGGGCGTATCAATAATCGGTATAAACTCATCTAAATATTAATTTTAAACAAAGATAGTAAGGAATATGAATAGAAAAAGAGTTTTAAGTCTTAATTGTTTGTTTATTTATGATGAGAAATTACCTGGCAAATAACAGTATGATAATTAGTCAACATAACTTTTTTTTTAATGATTATTTTTATACTTTCGTAGTCGTTTTGAAAATACCTCCTGTAATTGGGAGTTAATTAAGCTAAAAACAATAAGAAATTACAGAAGTATGATGATTAAAAATGATTTTGAAAGCTGGTTGAAATCATCCGCGGGTAAATTTGTAGTGATCTACACGAAAGGTCATTCCACAGAAAGAATGAAGAATTTTCTTAATGTATTACGTGCTTTATTCGTACTGATTGCTATATGTTGTATACTAGTATTGCTAAGCGGGAATTTTATAAATATTGGTCAGGTGATAGGAAAGGATTTAGGGATGGAAAGCATTCAGGAAATTGTCACCAAAAGTCCGGGTTTATTTAATTTGCTGCTATGGCTTTCTACCTTGTTTTCATTACTAAGTTTATGGATAATGAAGATGCTTAGGAGCAGTAGAAAGCATATTGCTGAATTTTACTATTTTTGGGATAGGCATATTGAATCCGGCAGAAAATTATTGAAGGAAAATTCGTAACTAGTTTAGTTTTTTTGTTTTCACTTTGGTTAAGTTATTAATAGGCAAACACACTATGAATTTATTAAAAGAAATACATTTAAATCAGTTTCAGTTAAATATATTATTGGACGAAGAAGAGAAAGAAGCCTATCGCTATATTGTGCAGGAAGGTACTTACTGTGTTCATTGTAAGGCTGTATGCGTTGAAGGAGTTGAGGTGAGGGAAAATATTCTTAATGATATGAATGATATTTTAATCAAAGGGGTTTGTAAAAAGTGCGAAGGTTATGTAAGCCGCTTTATTGAATACGGAGAATTTGAAGATTTTGTTGAAAGAGCAAATTCATTTCGTAAAGCAATAGGAGAATAAAATAATAAACGATAAGCTATATGGTTTATCATACAAAATATAAAAGAATCCAGACTGGTTGAAAACAGGTCTGGATTTTTTTTTGAATAAATTATTAGCTTGTAAATTGAGTTGAATCTGATACAGCGAGTTTATTCTTCTTCATAAAGCAGAATAAAAAAATATACTTTATTAAATAGGAAAAACTAAGTTCGATAATGCTGGTTTTTTATCAAAAAATGCTTTGTTTTGTAGCCTTGAACTAAAAAATAATAATCATGATTAGAAAATATCTACGTCTTATAATTGCTGGAATCTTATTTTTAGGATCTATCGCTCTTTTTATTAATAGTTTAGTGTCTTCGGGAATATGGATTCTTTTACTTTCCGGATTGTTTGTATTAAGCTATTTTAAAAATGAAATGAACCTTCTTGCATTTTATTTTGTTCGAAAAAATAAGTTTGAGTCTGCAGGTAAGGTATTAGCAAAGGTAAAGCATCCCGAAAGGATGATTGAAAGTCAGGAAGCATATTACTATTATCTTTCCGGTTTGGTTGAAGCACAAAAGCAAAAAAATGCACAGGCTGAAAAACATTTTAAGAAAGCCTTGGAAACTGGTCTTCGTTTGAAAACTGATCAGGCAGTTGCTAAATTAAATTTGTCAGGAATAGCTCTCTCGAAACGAAACAAGAAACTGGCAACATATTATTTACAGGATGCCAAAAAACTGGACAAGCAAAAAATGTTGACGGCACAAATCAGAGAAATAGAAGGCATGCTGAAACGCATCTAAGTTTTTCTTTACTCAGATTTTGGAATGATTCGATTGCAAATGATATAATTAGACCTGACAGATTTTCAAAAATCTGTCAGGTTTTTTGTTGAGGAATATTTCGTTTTTTTTTAGACTGCGTCAACTCCAATCAATTGAATATCGAAGATAAGAACCGTTCCGGCGGGGATGAATCCAAAATCGGTATTTCCGTATGCTAAATGCGAAGGGATGAATAAGATTCCTTCACCTCCTTCTTTAAAATATTGGATTCCTTCTGTCCAGCCTGCAATAACATCTGCCATATTAATTTCCAGTCTTTCATTTTGATCGAAGGTATTGCCATCGGTAAAATAGCCAATGTAGCTGATCGTAATGTTTGAAGTGCAGGTGGGATGCTCGCCTTCTCCTTCTTTGGATATGTGGTAATATATGCCGGAATCGCTTTTTTGGGCTTCCAGTTTATTGTCAGCAAGATAGGCTGTAATTTCTTCGTCGTTTTTATGCCGGAAATTGCGTTTCGTCATCTTTTTTTGAAAATTTGGTGAGTACAAAAATAGATAATTCTAATCTTGTTTTGCATTACAAGGCCACTTTCGTGATCTTGATTCTTACCATTGAATAGAAATACGTACAAAACAATCAAGGCAACCGAAAAGGGAATAGTCTTTATCAGGGAATTTAAATCTATCTTTGTACCCCATTAAGAAACGGACAAGAAAAGTGTTTCCTGCAGGCAATTGTTTTGGTAATAGAGAATTATTACCCATTTTTAGTGATAAGCACAAATAGTAGATATACAACTTAGTTACATGAATATGAAACGCCCCTGTAAAAAGTGTTACACGCAGGATAATGAGTGTAATTTGGGAGTTTGATATGACAACTAAAAAACAAATTATAAACAGATGAAAGATCTTTCCAAAATAGAAAAGATAAACAAAGTAGTTGAAGAATATTTTAACGCAAATGCTTCGCTAACAATAACACCGGTAAAAGATTTGATGCCAGCCTTTATAAAAGCCGGAATTTTTGCAAAAGATGTGAAAAAAGGATTGCCAATTCGCCTAATCCTTAGGGAACTTGATGCCGAAGATCAGTTAGCTTTAATACCTTTTGTTCATGCCGAAAGACATGGAGAACATACTTATTGGTATTTTGTTCCGGCCAATGCACCTGCTCCGGATGCACCCTACAAGCAGGAAAAAAAGAAGCCGGAAAATGATCCGATAGCCATTCGTTTAAACAGTGATGAAACCTATGTTATTGCTTTATGCGATAAAGTTTTATCGTTAACATCGGATCGTCAAAAACGATTTGATTTCCTTTTGGGAGATCTGCATAAAAATGGGAAAAAACAAACCATGTTGCCTGTAGATGCTTATTATGAAGAATTGCAATTGGTGGTTGAATACAAAGAAATACAGAATTTTAGACCTGTTGCCGGCTTTGACAAAAACAACGACGAGGACGAGGAAGAAGAAGAAAGAACAAAGACTGTGTCGAGAGAGGAGCAACGAAGAATATACGATGAACGAAGAGCTAAAGTTCTTCCAGAGAATGATATCTCTTTGGTCGTAATTTCTTATTCTGATTTTGAGTACGACGATAAAAATAAAATTATCCGCAACGAAGAAAACGATCTGAAAATAGTGCAAAAAGCATTGAAAGGTTTTTGTTAGTAAAAGATAAAATGAGTTGAATTGTTAATCCTCCTTGAAATAGGGGGATTTTTTTTATCTCTTCTTTTTATAGAAAAGACACTACTTCTAATACATGTCGAAAGGATAGAGTTTATTTTGTCAGGTATTTTCTTTTGATTTTATCTGCAAAAAAATCATTATAAATGGGGATTTCACATAACATTTAGATGAGCTATTTTTGTCAAGAAGGATGTATAATAATTTAGATCGTGATTATGCTATTCACAAAACTCAATAAAAACGTATAAAAAAGAAGTAGATGGTTGCTTTTACAAAAAACAGTAAAATGGCAGAGGTGATCTTAAGAGATTATCAGTTGCTACCCATTATATCTCGATTTGGAATAAAATTAGGATTCGGTAATAAGAGCATTGAAGAGATTTGTACAGATCGGAATGTAGATCTTCCATTCTTTTTAGAAATATTAAATTCTTATCACAGTATTGATTATTTCCCGGAAAATCATTTGTGCGATTTTAAAGCCGATGTTATGGTTTCCTATTTAACCAATACTCATTCTTACTATTTAAATTCAAAAGTACCGCATATAGAGCTATTCATTGATCGGATGGATCAGACAGCTCAATTTGAGAATAGTAGAAATGTTGCTTTGTTAAAACAGTTTTTTAATGAGTATAAAATTGATATCGAACATCATTTTAGTGAAGAAGAAAAAAATGTATTTCCTTATGTACTCGCTTTAGAAAAAGCCTTAAAATCAAATAATTGTTCACCGCAATTAATAGAAAAAATAAAACGTGAACCAATAGAGATATATGAACGTAACCACGAAAGTCTTGAAGTGAAACTGGCAGATATGAAAAATCTAATCATAAGGTTTTTGCCACCTTTACATTGTGAAGACGATTGTGAACATTTGCTTACAGAATTATTTCAACTGGAATGTGATATTGAGAATCACACAAGAATGGAAGAGAAAGTATTAATTCCTAAAGTTAAAATGTTAGAACATAAAGTACTGGAGTATTATGGAGTTTGAGGATAAAAAAAAACAAACAGTAATTGCTTCCGACCAATACTTGGTTAGACTAGGAGTTAAAACACTTTTAAATGTGATTGGAATAGAATCGGATTTATACGAAGCAGATAGTTTTGAGGAGTTGGAACGACTTGTGAATGATGTTCCGGATTTAAATTATTTAATTCTTAGTGAAGATCTTTTACCCAAACAAAAGCAAGATTGTTTAAAAGGTATTAAAGGTTCTTGTAGTTTTTGTAAGGCAATAATAATTGGTCAGCAAAAAATACCAAATTGCGTATTTGAGCATTTTATTCTCCATTCTTATAACAGAAAACAGGTGGTTGAAAAATTACAACTCTTCTTTCAAGAGTCGGACTCCACTTTTGGGAATCATGATTCTTGTACTTTAAGTGATCGGGAGATTGATGTTTTAAAGGCAGTAGCTTTAGGTTATTCAAATAAAGAAATTGCTGATCAATTGTTTATTTCCATCAACACGGTGATTACTCATCGGAAAAATATTACCCAAAAATTAGGAATAAAAACTATTTCAGGATTAACAGTCTATGCCTTAATGAATCATATTATTAAAGCTGAGGAAGTAAGGTGATTAGAACTTATTAGCAAGAAATGTTGATGGCGATATTGTAAGTGTTAGATAATTAGCCTTGTATAATATTTTCGGATTTTCGTTAAAATCATAATTAATAGCTATTGCAAGAGGTTTTCCAGAAATATATATTAATAATAAATCTAAATAAAAATAAAAGATGCAGAATGTTGGAATTTTTTACGGTTCATCAACCGGTAATACAGAATCAGCAGCAAAATTAATTCAGAAAGAATTAGGAGAAGATAAAGCGGTGATTTTTGATGTTTCAGAAGCCAAGTCTAGTGATGTTGAGCAATTTAATAATCTTATTTTTGGCACGTCAACCTGGGGAACCGGCGATTTACAGGATGATTTTGAATGCTTTTTAGCTGAGTTGTTGAATTCGAATTTAGCAGGAAAGAAAATTGCTCTGTTTGGACTGGGTGATCAGTGTTCTTACTCCGATTCATTTGTTGATGGATTGGGGGAAATTTATGAACTTCTGGAAGATAAAAATTCTGAATTAATTGGTAAAACATCAATTGAAGGATACGAATATGATGCTTCAAAAGCAGAAAAAGAAGGTCAATTTGTTGGATTAATTATAGATGAGGATAATCAAAGCGAATTAACAAGTAAAAGAATAAAATCCTGGGTTGAACAAATTGGCTCTCAATTCAATTGAAGAAAATGAAAATTACTTGCTTGGATTATAAAACTGCTGACATGCAGATACTGCTTCATCATGTATACGAGTACAAAAAAGGATTAAGAAGCCTCGTTTTACACACGATGAATAGTAAAGAAAAAGATAAAACAGAAGAGTTGTTAATTCGAAAGGGGATTAATTATTTTTTGCATACGGTTAACGAAAATAAGATTAATGTTTTTTTTGGTAAAGAGGAGTGTATTCAGATTATTTTGTCATTTGGTGAAAAATCTTTATCTCATTTTTCTGATGAGGAGGATTTTATTCTTGGTATTATGCTTGGCTACGACAGAACTCTGCAATATGAAAGATACATGAAACGAAAAGGGATTGTCACACCAATTACAAACTCCAGACAAGTAGGTTAAAAGATTTTCTTTTGCTGCTAATTCAATACTCACTTTAGATAATCCGATTATTCTTTAGTGAGTATTTTTTTTATGAACTAGAGTACTGATTGATTTGTTATCATTAATAATGATTAGCATGAAAGAAATCATCAGTTCCGGCATTTTCACATAAACTAAAATGCGAAATAATACTGATTTCAAACCTTTGTTAATTTAACAACATTTTTTACAGGTAAAAAGGATCTCTATTAAATATCATCATTTTTAATGATTTATTTATGTTTTATTTATACTTAGTTTTATTTGTCTAAATAAAAGAGAATCTTTTTCAATCATTTAAAATTTTAATTATTATGTCAGTAAAATTTGTAGTAAGAGAAAAGGGGAATCCAAGTAAGCCTACTGAACCTAAAAAATGGTATGCCACAGCTAAATCGAGTGGTGAAATTAGTTTTAAAGATTTGAGCAATGAAATTGCAGAAGGCTCTACCACCGTAAGCGATACCGATGTATTGGCAGTGCTAAATGATCTCACCAAACTCTTGAGCCGACATCTTGCAGCAGGAGAAATTGTGCGTTTCGGAGATTTTGGTTCTTTTCAGGTATCGGTAAAAAGTACTGGTGCCGAAACAGAAAAGAAATTCCACGCAGGGCAGATAATAAAATCAAAAATCAACTTTCGCCCCGGCAACGACCTGAAAGATATGTTGCTCACCCTAAAATATACGAAAACAGACTAGCATAAACAGGATTGCTAAAAACTAGTCCATGAAACACTCTATGCCTTTTACTAAAACGATATATACGATTTCCCCAAACGATATAAGCAATTTTTGGGAAAGGTATAGATGGCTTAACAGAAGCTTTAGTATGACTTCAAATCAATAATTAAACGCGCAACTGCTTGCAGTTGTATTTTATTAACTACTTAAATGTTTTAACAAATGAAAAACTTACTGTTATTTTTTACCTTTTGTATGTTTATACTTGCATCCTGTGATAATGATACTCAGGAAGAATTTATAGAAAACTCACAAGATCAAATTAAAAGCAAGGCAATCATATTAAAGGAACGAGATCCCAATTCGCCACTTATTTTGTCGAAAAAGGTGGCTGAAGAACCAGAAAGAAAATTGAAATCTGGTAACGAACCTTTTCAAAAGTATTTGGGAAGATCATTTAAAATGAATACGCTTCCTCTAACGGATTATAAGAACTTTGGACCAAGGGTAATTGATTTAGAAAAGTACCTTATAAATAATCCTGATGGTACAGATACCGACAGAATAGGCTATACCGATAACTATTCGTTTGCATATTCTAGATTTAGCAAGTATTTGGAAAAATCAACAGTCAAAAAGAAAGTGAAAGGAGGTTTCAAATTGAACTTGGGTTTGTTTTCAATTGGCGCTAGAAAAAGTATGGAACGTACTTTCAGTAAAACGACCGTGGAAGAAAGTAACCGCGTTTTTGGGGAGTTGCATTATTTGTATCAAGATTCCAGGTATTGGCTCACAACAAATAGCTATGATTTAAAAGAAATGAGATATTGTTTATCTAAAAGTTTCTTGAATCATTTATACAATAATACTCCATCTGAATTCTTTGAAACCTATGGCGGTTTTGTAATGTGTGATTTCATTGTTGGCGGAAAAGCTACTGCTTTTTATTCAGGTGTTTATAAAGGCAATGAGTCTTTAGAAGCACGTGGGAAGGATATGAATTCGGATATCGGGGCATCTTATGGCAAAACGGCATCAGGTGATTTCGGTATTGGAAGAGGTTATACAAATGGCAAAGAGCTTACGAATAAATTTACTGATTTAAGAACATCAGTGAAAACTCTTGGAGGAATAGGAGCAATTGCCGCTTTTACGACTCCTGAAAAAATAAGTAGTATTAATGTTGATTTAACAAGTTGGCTGGCTTCATTAAATAACAAAAATAACCATAGTATTATTGAATTTTCAGATAATGGGTTATTACCAATCACTGAATTAATTAGAGAAGAAAATCTGAAAGAGCGTATTGTGAGGGCAATCAGGGGTAATAATAATCTCGTTGCTAACTTTAGAGAACCGGTACTTGTTTATGCACATGATGAAGAAAATGACTATGAATTAATATTCTTGGTTACAAGATATGAAGATGCTGTAATATTGCATTACGATAAGTATCAGGATGCAAATTACACAGCTAGCACTATTAATAAATATACCTCTAAGTATAAAATTAAAACAGTGGATAGGAGTGAATGGTTATCTTATGAATCTCCCGTGCCAGATGATCCATATTTAACACTTACAGCTTATTATGCAGGATATGTTCCTGAGTTTTATCCTGATCAAGATCCAACAGATCTTGTAGGTGATAAGATGAAGAAGTTTGTTCACAATAATAGAACTTATTTAATATCTCAAAATCCGGCAGTAAAATTTGCATACTCGATTAATGATGATTATATCTTGGATACTTACGGCATAAGAGAATGGGTAAAAAATATGCCAACAATCCAATTAACCGAACAACATTTGGATGATTATATTATTGTGGCTTTATAAAAGCAAATCTATACTTTAAGCTCCCTATCAAGACAATTGATAGGGAGCTTGTTTTATTAAATCATCATAAACAATGAGTAACCTCAGGTAATATCATTATTTATGAGGATTGTGCAGACTTGTAATCCAATATACCTTTGTCCCACTTATTAAGAGTAAATCTTAATAAGAAGATGAAAGCCCATGAATAAAGGGCTAACTAATGGCAAAAAATGTTGGATTGACATGAAATTAAGTTCTCTTATTGTATTGTTTGTGCTTGGCATAACATTTATACCTTCACAAGCTATTTCTCAAACACACCCAGCTGTAAAGGGCAGGCTTGTGGCAAAAGAATCGGGCAAACCCATTGCTTTTGCAACGGTTGTGCTGAAAGAATCATTAAAATGGTCAACCACCAATTTAAATGGAGAGTTTAGCATTGACAATGTACCTAATGGAGAATATACCATTATGGTTTCGTGCTTGGGGTACCAAAAAATACAAGATACCATTTCACTTACAGCACAAAGAAAGCCATTCACATTGCAAATGAGTGTAGAATCGCAGGATTTATCAGAGGTAATTGTAATTGCGGAAGAATCGAGAGAAAACGGAACATCTTCCACCATTAAGAAAGAGGCTTTAAAACACTTGCAGCCTTCCAGTTTTGCCGATATTTTGGAATTGCTTCCCGGAGGTGTAAGCCAAAAGAATTCGATGACCACGATGAAATTGATTTCATTGAGAGAGCCTGGTAGTGCCTCTAGCTTTAGTAATGATTCATATGATTATAATTCATCCTTTGGAACATCATTTGTGATTGACGGACAGGCAATTTCCAATGATGCAGAATTGCAAAATGTAACCGGATCTTATAGTTCAGATCGTTACATAAGGCGACGAAATACGACTGGTAAAGGTATTGATATGAGATTGATTTCTACAGATAATATTGAATCTGTAGAAATTGTTCGAGGAATTCCTTCTGTAAAATATGGGGACCTCACCAGTGGTTTGGTCAATATCACACGGGCTTATAAAGCAAAGCCCTTGACTGCAAGAATTAAAGCAGATCCAGGTTCTAAATTGTTCTCGATAGGAAAAGGTGTGAATTTGGGAGGAAGTAAAAGCTTGAATGCCGATATTGATTATTTGGATTATAAATCCGATCCCAGAAATCCGAAGGTAAATTACACTAGAATAACTGGATCAGTGCGTTATGGAAGCAGATCAGAATCCGAAAATGGCTTATTTACTTTTAATACAAATATTGATTATACCGGATCGTTTGATGAAACTAAGAAAGACCCGGAGATAGACCTACCAGAAACTGATAAGTATAACAGTAAATACAATAAAGTGAGTGCAGGTACCACTCTTTCATGGCAGTCTTATAAATCTTCATTCTTTAAAGGAATTGAGGCTAGAGTTAATGGTAGTTACACACACAATCAAAAGGTCATAGATAAGTCGGTACTGGGAAATAATACACCCATCATGACCAATAGAGAGGAAGGAGAATTTTACAGTGAGTATTTGCCGTCATCCTATTTGTCTCACCTTGTGGTTGATGGCAAACCTATCTATTTGTTTGCAGATGTTTCATCGGATTTCCAATTGGATATTTTCAATGTAAAGCAAAACATTCTAATCGGAGCAGAATGGAGATACAACAAAAACTTTGGAGATGGAGAGGTGTATGACGTAAACCGTCCATTGTATCCAGGAAATGGCAGATCAAGGGTTTCAAAAGATATTCCTTCTATTCAACGACTGTCATTCTATATGGAAGATAAGTTAAGTATTCCTATTGCGAATCACAGGTTAAATCTACAAGGGGGTGTAAGAGCAACACAGGCCTTGAATATGGCATCGGATTATGCTCTCTCAGGGAAACTCTATTTCGATCCCAGAGCTAACATGAGATGGCGCTTTCCTAAGTTCAATTTATTTAATAGAAGTGGATATGTTGAGTTAACTGGTGGATATGGGATGCATACCAAATTCCCAGGGCTGACACACCTATATCCAGATATGCTTTATCTCGATATCGTTCAGCTAAATTATTTTTCTCAAAATAAAGATTTAAGACAAGTACAGTATAAAACCAAAATGATTGATCCAATCAATTATCAGTTGAAACCCAATAGAAATGAAAAGTTTGAATTTGGATTTAATTTAAAATTGGGAAAGGCCAGAGCTTATGTAACAGCATATCACGAATTGCTTAAGAATGGATTTAAGCGATTGGGATATTACGAAACAATGGGTTTTAAATTATACGATGTATCATCAGGACCTCATCCCGATGAATTAAGTGGACCACCAACAGTCGAACAATTCGATTATGAATCAAGAAAAGAATTTATCTACTATAGTAAAAGAGCAAACGGCGCACGAGAAGAGAAAGTAGGTGTTGAGTATCAAATTGATTTGGGACAAATTGATGCCATACACTCAAGGGTCTCAATTAATGGTGCTTGGATGAGAGCTAAATACGATTTAAGCGATGCAACTTACAAACACCCAAGTACAGTAATCGATGGAAAGGATTATCCATACATAGGATATTACAACTGGGACAGAGGGAAAGAATATGAACAGTTCAATACCAATTTTAGAGCGGATACTCATATTGAAAAATTTGGTTTAATGTTCTCAACAGCCATACAGTGTATGTGGTATCATCAATTTAGATATAATCCTCATGATGGTATGCCTGAGTATTATTTTGATATGGATGGAAATCAGTTTGAATACAATGAATCACACACAACAGATCCGTTATTGCGATTCTTATATCACAAACCAAGTCCAAATGACTTTGACTTGTATAAAACTCCTATTGGTATTGATGTGAATCTTACCGTATCAAAGAGCATAGGTGATCAGATGGAACTATCCTTTTATGTAAATAGAATTTTAGATTATCATCCGGATTATACGCGTAGTGATGGCACTAAAGTAACTCGAAAAGTATCTCCATACTTTGGAATGGAACTTAATATTAATCTTTAAATAATAATAAAAAATGAAAAAACTGATATTCGGTTTAAGCCTTTTAATGGTAGTATCCTTGTTCTCTTGCAGCGATGATGATGATCCAATATTGCAATCAGATTTGAATTTGGTGTTGAATCCACCTGCAAAACTAAAGGCACCAACATTTAAGAATGGTACGGTAACTGTTACTAATGTTAATTCCGGAGAAGAAATTTCCAAGGATTTATATGGATTCATGCTTCCAACATTGAACCTGGAAGATGGTCTTTACAATTTTACTGTAGAAGCCGAAGTGGATTATTTTACTAGAGATGTTGATGATAAAATAATTTATGCTACCACGGGGATTAGAGGCTTTAGCGAGAATGTTGAAGTTACAGGAGGATCTTTCGATCTTACTATCGACTTATTTGAGTACAGAAAGAATACCAGTTTTGTGATTTCAGAAATCTTCTTCAGTGGAACAAAAACACCAGAAGGAAAACAGTATAATGATGATAAATACTTTGAAATCTATAACAATACGGATAAAATCTTATATGCTGATGGTTTATGTATTGCGGAATCTGAACTAAATACAGCTCAGTCATTGAATGAATATACTCCTGATGTACGAAAAGAATATACACCTGTTAGTTCAGTTTATAGAATTCCTGGAGACGGAGATGATTATCCTGTTGAACCTGGAAAATCTATTATTGTATGTGACGTAGCCATTGATCACTCTGCTGAGAATGCGAATTCATTTGATTTATCGATTGCAGATTTTGAATGGTTCGATGGTGCTGATGTTGATGTAGACGTACCGGAAGTTCCTAATATGGAGAAAATGGTTTCTACTTCAGCTTCTGTTTGGGGACTTCACAATCGTGGATTTACTTCTTATGTGATCTTTAAGATGGATGATATGACACCAGAGAAATTTAATACTGATAACGCTTACCACTATCAATATACTTTTGTATGGGGTGACTTTGTGAAAGTTATGGATTTTGATGCTTGGAAAGTTCCAAATAATATAATTATCGATGCAGTAGAATGTTCTACTGTTTCTGATTACGAATGGAAAGCTCTCGATCCATCATTAGACCTTACCTGGACTCATGCTGGTGACGGGGATGATGCTCGTTACGGAAAATGTGTGAAGCGTAAGGTAAGTCACAAAGAAGGTAATCGTATTGTTTTATTGGATACCAACAACTCAGAATTCGACTTTATTCCTACTGCTGATCCTACACCAGGTATAATCGAAGAGGAATAATCCAATATTAACCTTAAAGAAGATCCCTTGGACTTGTCTCTGAGGGTCTTCTTTAATTTTATTGTTTACATGCTAACACAAAAGTTAAAATCCATTCTTGGAATTGTCATTCTCTTAAATTTAACAGCATCAGCATTTGCTCAAGATAGAAATGCGAATGCCGTTGATTTTGAAAAGGAATTAATTCAAATACAAAGTGGGATTTGGGATAATCCTGCTATGCTAGGTCATCAATACAATAAATCTTTTACCGATGTTTCTTTGGCTTGGAAACAGAGGAAAGCAAATGGCTTGTACAGAATTGAAACTGGAAACAAAACATCCTCAATTGATTTTGATGCTTATTCGTTTAAAAGACGTGAGAAAAACTTTGTGTTTGGAAGAGCAAGTTACAGCAAAAACAATATGGATAATATTAAATGGAATACAGTAAGCGATTACAGTGAATTGGCTCCATATATCGTGGCGGATACTATTGGTGGAAAAACGTACGGCGAAAATTATTCATTCGAAGGAATATACAGTCTGATTCAAAAGAAAAGTACTTATGCCCTTCAGGCCAAATATAGATCCTCAGAAGATTACAGAAAATTAGATCCACGACCAAAATCTACCGTTTCTGATTTAGAAATAAAATTAGGAGGTACAAGAGAAATCAATTCAAAATATATGATTGGTCTGTATGCAGGATATCATGATTATCAGCAAGATCATGAAGTAGATGCGTTGCGACCTGGTACAGGGATTAAAGTTTTTTATCTGAGAGGATTAGGTATTAGCGATGAGAATTTCTCAACGGTTGTAACCAATAGTGGAGGTGTTGGTAATATTTATGAAAAGAAAGGGTATTCACTGGGTACACAATTGATTCCCATTGGCCAAACAGGATGGTATCAGTCATTCTCATACAAAAAGTCGAAACTGGAATTATTAAAAATAGTTGGGACAGGCTATGATATTGTGAATGATTTAGATGCTAAGGAGTTTCAATTCACTTTAGGAAAGCAGTATCAGTTCACTAATAAAATATTCAAAATAAATTCTTTCGCATCTTATCAAAGTAAAACAGGGTCTGATTACAACTATAATTATAATAGACAACTTTTAAGTGTCATCGAAAAATATTCAGCCAAGTATCTAGATGGAGGTTTTACAAGTATTTTATTGGTAAGGGGTATTAAGCACAGTTCTTTGTATCAAATGGAAATTAAATACTCTTCTGATGAGTCAGAATATAAGATAGCTAATTCTAAAAATCCCAAACAAGAAGTAGAACATGTAACGCTTAGGCTAAATACAGGAAGAAACTTACAGTTTAGTAAATCTAGCTTGAATATAAAACTCGAGGCATTAGCCCAATACTGCATTAATAGTGATTTAACAACTTCATCTTTGGCAAAAGGAAAGGCAAATGAAAGTTTGATTGTTCCAAACTATGAGTATTTAAAAAGTGATTGGCTGAGCTTGGCTTCGAATATTCGATACGATTTCGACACAAAAAATACTTATGGTATTTATACCAAACTAGCTTATCAATACATGATAATAGAAAATTCTAAATCACAATACAGTTTCAATTTTGCAATTGGATTAACACTTTAAACATATATTTTATGCAACAAGCTATTGTTGAATGCAAAAACCTAACTCACTATTACGGCAAACGCTGTATTTATGAGAATTTGAATTTTGAAATCCCGAAAGGACGAATTTTAGGATTATTAGGAAAAAATGGAACAGGTAAAACCACAACAATTAACATTTTAAACGGCTATTTACAACCACGAAGCGGAGAATGCTTAATGTTTGGCGAAAGCTCGGCAAACCTTTCACCAGAAACCAAACAAAAAGTTGGTTTATTAATTGAAGGGCATGTTCAATATTCTTTCATGAACATTTCGGAGATTGAGAAGTTTTATTCTGCCTTTTATCCCAAATGGAGAAAGGATGCTTACTATGAGTTAATGAAACTGCTGAAAATTGATCCCAAACAGAAAATATCCCGAATGTCGTGCGGACAAAGATCGCAGGTAGCCTTGGGGTTAATCCTGGCACAAGATCCAGAGCTTTTAATTCTCGATGATTTTTCGATGGGCTTGGATCCTGGTTACCGCATGTTGTTTGTTGACTATTTAAGTGAATATGCTAAAGCGGAAAATAAAACCGTTTTTGTCACCTCTCATATTATTCAGGACATGGAACGATTGATTGATGATTGTTTGATTATGGATTATGGTCGTATTGTGATGCAAAAGCCAGTTAGTGAACTTCTTGAGTCATTTAAGCGATACAGATTTACATGCGAAAAGCCCGAATTGTTGGACAATAGCAATCACATTTATAATTCAGTAAGCATTAAAGGGAAAACAGAACTTTATTCATTACTGTCGAAAAATGAATTGGAAAAATTACTAAGCGGTAATGTTAAGGTAACCAATTCTATACAGGAAGAAAGTTTGAGTTTAGAAGAGGCATTTATTGGATTAACCGGAAAATATTAAGAGATGATAAGAGCATTATTATTTAAAGAATGGAAAAAAACCAAATGGTTTGCCATAGGTGCATTTATTGCCGGAGTAATTCTTTTGACATATCTGTTTTTAAAACTAGGCAGGTCGTTTCGAATGGTAGGTTTAGAACATCTTTGGGATGTAATTGTAAACAGAGATCAGTTTCTATTCCGAGATTTAAAATTCTTTCCTCCTGCGGTCGGATTTTGTTTGGCTTTAGCACAGTTTGTTCCTGAAATGGTTCAAAAGCGAATCAAGTTAAGTTTGCATCTGCCATTGTCCAATCGTAAAATTGTTTTCACAATGTTAGGATTTGGAATGACATTGCTGATGATAATTTTTGCGATGCACTTACTAATACTTCTGACATTCTCTGGAATTTATTTTCCTGTGGAAATAACCGCGAGCATGATATATACTTTACTGCCATGGTATATTGCCGGATTAGCGGCTTATGCAATGATGTCATGGATTTGTTTGGAGCCAAGTTGGAAACGAAGGATCTTCAATACTTTAATCATGTTTGCAAGCCTTCAATTGTTTTATCTGACCGATTTCCCCGGAGCATACAGTTTTGTAGTGGTAAGTGTTGTTATTATTCCATTTTATGTCTTACCGTTTGGCTACTTCTCGGTTCAACGTTTTAAAGTTGGAATTCAGGATTAATATGTTCGCTTTTAATAGATATGAAAAAAGCATGCGAAATTTAATGATTCAATTATTCACACAAGAGAGTGATTAAATATTCATGAGAGTAGTATGCTGCAACTGAGAAAATAGAAACGCATGAAAAATAGATATTCAATAAATTATTTAATAGTTATTTTAGGCACCCTGCTATTAGCATGGTTGTTGCCTAAATCTTATCATCTGGTTACCGATATAGCTTCAAAAAATATATTTACTTATTATAGTTCTGTTGACAAAGCTTTCTGCACCATCGATTTTGATGATAAGGAAGAACGTTTGATTCGCAAAAACATGAATACCAATAGAGTGTATTCTGAATTAGAATTCGACAGTATACTACCAATGTTTTATTCCAGACAATTAATGGCAGACGGAAGAATGCCCAAAAGTATTCATGGCAAGCTTATTAATCCAAGGGAAGTGAATTCTAAGAAATTCTTTTTTAAAGTAAATCCTACTGATAAAAATAAGCCGCACATAGGTCTTTATACTTTGTTTGAGTCCATGTCGGGACGAGTTAGAATTGAAATGCCTGGTGATGTTTTTCGTTTAAATTCTAAAATTGAGTTTATCAATCCCGAAACCAATCGGGTAAATGAAGAAAAAAGTCAATGTTTTAATAAGATTTTTGAGAAAAGGGGTTTTCGATTTCCTGCTAAAATGGCAGCGGGTAATCCATCAACCAGAAAAGCCTACGATGAAGGCTATTTTATTATCGATAATGACGATCAGATTTTCCACTTAAAAATGGTGAATGCAATGCCTTTTTTGAGGAAAGTTTCTTTACCTGCAGGTGTAGTTCCGGAATACATTGCAACAATGGAACCAGACGACAGAAGCTTTTATGCCTTTGTATTTGATACAAATAAAAGGCTCTACATTATCACAACTGATGCTTACAAACTACAGGAAATTCCAACATCAGCTTTCGATATCAATAAAAATCAATTGTTGATTATGGCAAATCCTTTGTTCTGGAATGTCAATGTAATATCATCGAAAGGGAAAACAGTTTTAGCTCTTAATGCAGATACAAAACAGGTGGTTGATGAAGTAACATTTAAGCAGGATATTACAGAATCTGCTTATAGTAAATTTATTTTACCATTCGCAGTTGGATTTACAAATGCCAATACCAAATACATCAAACCTATGGTTTATTTTGGATCTTATTGGGTATTACTAACCAATTTACTATTGACATTGGTATTTGTTTTCATTACGAGATATCGGAAACAAAAAATACAATTGTTTTCAGTGGTTTGGATTGCAATTACAGGTATTTATGGTTTTATCGCAAACATTATATTTAATCGTTAAACAATTTAGAAATGAAAAAGTTAATATTTACAGCATTTGTTGCTTTAAATGTATTGGTCTCGTGTAATCAAATCAATAAAAAACAGGCAATAAAAAAAGAAAATGGGAAGGAACATGTCGCTAAAACCATTGCTCAGATAATGGAAACAGCAGAGCAGAATGTAGGGAAAGAGGTTTATTTTGAAGGAATGGTAAAACATGTATGTGCTCATTCGGGTCGTAGAGCGATATTACTGGATGAAACAGGTAAACTGTCGTTAAGAGTTGAAGCTACGGGAGATATCAAGGGTTTTAACCGGGAATTATCAGGTTCTACGATTGCGGTTAAAGGAACGCTTCAAGAGAACCGTTTATCTGAAAAGTTTATTAACGATTGGGAAGCAAAAGTAAAGGCTAAAGAAGATGCCGAAGAAGGGGGAGAACATTGTGCCTCAGAAATGACAAATATTAATCAAATGCGCGAATGGATGAAAAAGGCAAATAGAAATTTTTATTTAGTTTATTTTGTAAACGGAACTTCGTATGAAATTGTGGAATAGTAAAAAGTTGAATAAAAGCATAAGGTCTCTGCATAGAGATCTTGGCTATTTATTTATAGGATTAACCTTGATTTATGCTGTGTCGGGAGTCTTATTAATCTTGAAAAAAAATGAGAAAGATCCTTCGTATCAGGAAATAGTTTTGGAGAAAAAAGCTAAACCAAATTTAAGTCCAAAGGAATTTAAGTTATACTTTCAAAACCATTTTAAAGACTTGCCAAAGTTAACACAGGTAATTCCGGCAAATGGAATTTATAATATCTATATTAAAGGTGGGTTGGGAGAGTATTACCCTAGTAGCGGTAAGGTTTTACTAACAACATATAAAAAGGTGCCGGTGTATAAGTTTGTGAATGATATTCACTACAATTCAGGCAAAAGGTTTTCATCAATAGCCATTATTTACGCAATTGTATTAATATTTTTTGCCATTTCCGGAGCTGTTATGGTGAAAGGGAAAAATGGATTTAAGAAAAGAGGCATTTGGTTAATGATGATTGGTTTTATTATACCTGTACTTTTGTATTTTTTCACTTAGTTTGTACTTAGACAAATTCGTATTTGAAGTTTTTCTTTAAGGTAAATTCAAAAAGTAGGATACAAATTGGTTCGCTTTAAATCCCATTTTTAAGATGAATTCTCAAATACTTTCTTGCATAGTAGTAGATAAATTCAATTTACTAAGTTTTCTTTATTGAGGATATTCTTTCCTGAAAAAGAATTGAACCGTGTTTCTTCCTCTTTCATAGCTTATTGACCAATAACTGTTAATAACTCAGATTGATTATCATATTTTTTCTTCTTACTATTGTGTTGATTTATAGGTTCCGAAAGGAATAATAGGGAATCACGTTTAATTCGTGAGCTGTCCCCGCAGCTGTAAGTCCTCATATTTTTGGTTTCTGAAGCCACTGTTTTATCTCAACTAAAATGGGAAGGCAAACCAAAAGAGGACAAGCCAGAAGACCTGCCTGTAATGATTATTCGTAGCTTTCGGGAGAAAGGCAGAGAATGAGGATACACTATTCGATGTATCTTCCTATTCTATATTTTCCTCAGAAGCTATCATTTTTTTCAAAATCAAAAAACAATAAAATGAAAATGAATGGTAGTGTATCCGAATCTCAAATTCGGAAAAGAAATGGTCAGGTTGTTAAATTCAAGTCTGATAAAATTAAAAATGCAATCAATAAAGCATTTCAGGCAGTAGGTGAAGAGCGCGTTGAACTAATCGAATTTTGTGTCAGTCAGATCATGAAAGAGATTGATTTTTCGGGAATTCCCAATGTGGAAGAAATTCAGGATTTGGTAGAGAAAACACTATTCAGATATGACTTGTTTGAAGTTGCGAAGGCATTTATTTTATACCGGAAACAACATGAGTTGGCTCGCGACACCAAGGAATTATTTTCCAATTTAAACTTGGTTGACGATTATTTGAATCTTCAGGACTGGAGAATAAAAGAAAGCGCGAATTCGTCATATTCTCTGCAGGGATTGAATCAACATATTTCGACCATTGTAAGTTCACAATATTGGCTGAATAAGATTTACCCGCAGGAAATTGGAGATGCTCACAAGAAAGGAGCGTTTCACATTCACGACCTTGGATTCTTAAGTGTGTATTGTGTAGGGTGGGATCTGGAAGATCTTTTATTAACAGGTTTTAAAGGCGCATCGGGCAAATTGGTTAGCCGGCCGGCCAAACATTTTCGTACCATTCTCGGACAAGTGGTCAATTTCTTTTATACCATGCAGGGAGAAGCCGCCGGAGCCCAGGCATTTTCGAATTTCGATACCTTATTGGCTCCCTTCATAAGGTACGATCAATTGGATGAAAATCAGATTAAACAGGCTCTTCAGGAATTTCTTTATAATATGAATGTTCCTACCCGGGTAGGTTTCCAAACACCATTTACCAATGTGACCATGGATTTAAATGTTCCAAAATTTATGAGTGATCAGCCGGTAATTATTGGCGGCAAATTGATGAACGAAGTTTACGGGGATTTTCAGGTTGAGATGGATCTTTTTAATAAAATTTTTGCACAGGTGATTGAAGAAGGAGATGCCAATGGAAGTGTTTTTTCTTTCCCAATACCAACTTATAATATCACATCCGATTTTGAATGGGATAAACCAGCGTATGAAAACATTTGGAGAATTACTGCTAAATATGGAATTCCGTACTTTTCTAATTTTGTAAATTCTGATTTGTCGCCTGATGATGTGCGAAGTATGTGTTGCAGGCTGCGTTTGGATAAACGTGAACTGGCACGACGTGGAGGAGGTCTGTTTGGTGCAAATCCGTTAACCGGTTCGGTTGGAGTGGTAACTGTAAATTTACCTCGTTTGGGCTACGAAGCAAGTAACGAAGCTGAATTCTTTAAGCGGTTGGAGCATCTGATGAATTTGGCGAAAAATAGTCTGGAGATCAAACGAAAAATGATTGAAAATTTAACGGAAAAAGGATTGTTCCCTTATTCAAAATTTTATTTGCGTCATTTGAAAAACAGGAATGGCAAATTTTGGCAAAATCATTTTTCAACAATAGGTATTGTTGGAATGAATGAGTGTTGCCTGAATTTTATTGGAAGTGATTTGGTCTCGGAAGAAGGAAATGCTTTTGCACTTCGGATTTTTGATTTTATGAAGCAAAAACTGGTTAGTTTTCAAGAGGAAACTGGTAACATCTATAATTTGGAAGCGACTCCGGCCGAAGGAACAACCTATCGTTTGGCTCAGCTTGACACCAAAACTTACGATGATATAATTGTTGCCAATCAGGAAAACTTCCGAAACGGAGCAGCACCTTATTATACCAACTCTTCGCAGCTTCCGGTTGCATATACCGATGATTTATTCGAAGCTTTAACATTGCAGGACAAGTTGCAGACGCAATATACCGGAGGAACTGTGTTTCATACATTTATTGGAGAAAAACAGCTTTCTGTTGATGCCGTAAAGTTGTTGTTGCAAAAAATAACCAATAATTATCATCTCCCATATATTACCTTATCACCTACATTTAGTATTTGCCACGAGCACGGATACATTTACGGAGAACATGAATTGTGTCCTAAATGTGCTAATTCCGGTCAACGGACGGAATGTGAAGTGTTCTCAAGAATTGTTGGTTATCTGCGTCCTATACATCAGTGGAATGATGGTAAGAGACAGGAATTTAAAGAGAGAAAATTATTTGACAAAAAGGCTCATGTTGAGGAAGAAGAACAGGTCGTTTGCTAGCTGATTTTTCACCATCTTAATTTATTTCAATGCAAATATCAGGATTTATAAAGAACAGCTTAATTGATTATCCTGGAAAGGTATCTTCGGTGATTTTCACTCAAGCTTGTAATATGGCATGTAGGTTTTGTCACAATTGGGAGCTGATTTCGAAATATCACCCCATGGGAGATTCAGTTGGTGAAACTGAGGTGTTGAATTATTTAAAAAAAGCGAAGGGATTTATTGATGCCCTTGTTATTACCGGAGGTGAACCAACTGTTCAGTCAGATTTGGTCGCATTTATACGTAAAGTGAAGGAATTGGGACTATTTGTAAAATTAGATACGAATGGAACCAATCCCAAGCTTTTAAGAATCCTGATGCAGCAGAATCTGATTGATTATGTGGCAATGGATTTGAAGACTGTGCCTGAATTATCTGCATATAAAGGAATTGTTGGAAATCAGTTTACAGAAATTCAACTGATGAATGTGAAAAAGTCGATTGCTATTCTCAAAGATTCGCCGATTGATGTTGAGTTTAGAACAACACTAATTCGTGAGTGTCATTCCGAAGCCGATATTCGTAAAATGTGCGAAGTGCTTAAAGGAGATTACAAATACACTTTACAGTCGTTTTCACCCGTAAAAGTATTGGATTTATCTTTTGCAAATTATTCAGGCTATACTCATTTGGAGGTAGAAGAGATCATTAAATCTAACCAAGATTTAAATGGCAATATCAGCCAGATTGGTTAATTGATATAAGTTTTTTTAGTTTGTGGTTAATCCCCTGCCAAAGGACATACCTTTACGGCAGGGGATTTAACTAATTGCCAAAGCTAGTCTATTTCGATTAAAACCTGATTGGACATTACACTATCGCCGTCTTTAACCAGGATTTTTGATATTGTACCATCTTGCGCGGCCAATATCTGATTCTGCATTTTCATTGCTTCTAGCAACACCAGAGGACTTCCTTTTTCAACTATACATCCTTCAGATGTTAATACCTCTGTAATTTTGCCCGGCATAGGAGCAAGTAAATTACAATTGGGTTTGATGAGATTATTTTTACGAAGTTTCTCTTTTCTTTGAAAAGTAGCTTCGGTATCAATTGTAAAGTTATAGGTGTTTCCATTTACTAATACAGTACATTTATTCTGTTTTAATTCAACGATTTCACCAATGAAATTTTTGTCTTTGTATTGAATGATAAATTCATTGTCTTTTTCTTTTATTGTAAATCTTTCGTTTTTTGACCGGGAAGAAAGTACCTGATAGTTTTGTGTTTTTAAGCTGTACGATTGATCTCCGGAAAGCACAAAGTTCTTGTTTTTTTTAAGTGTAATCATGGCTAAAAAAGTTTATTTCTCATTTTAGTAGCCCACGCGGAATCCTCCTTGTGAGTCAAATTACTTTCGATTTTTTGTTTCTCGTTTAAATAAGCCTGAAGAGCCATTATGGCTGCAGCTTTTTCTTCATCCTGTTCCTGAAAGAAAGGTTTATCAAGTTTTTCTGATATAAACGATGTGTTGTATGATCCATTGATAAAATCGGGATGATTGAGCACCAGTTTAAAAAATGGAATTGTTGTTTTTACACCTTTTATTACCGTGTTTTCAATTACCGCTAAAGCATGCTTAATGGCTTCTTGTCTGTTATCTCCCGTAATGATCAATTTAGTAATCATAGAATCGTAACTGGGAGGAATTAATTTGCCGTTTTCAAAACCTGTATCAACACGCAGGAAACTGCATTCAGGAAATTCCATTCTATCAATAATTCCCGGATTAGGAGAAAAATCGGCTTGCACATCTTCGGCATTAATACGCAATTCAATTGCCCAGCCTTTTCTTTGAATATCGCCTTGTTGAAGTTCCAGTTTTTCACCAACTGCTGTTTTAATCTGTTGCTCAATCAAGTCGATTCCGGTTATTGCCTCGGTAATTGGATGCTCTACCTGCACTCTGGTATTCATTTCCAGAAAATAGAAACGATTATCTTTGTCCAATAAGAATTCTACCGTACCTAGTGTGTGGTAATTAATTTTCCGACAAAGATAAAGAGCCATTTCTCCCATTTTATTTCTCAAATCATCGGAAACAGCAACTGAGGGAGCTTCCTCCATTAATTTCTGATGTTTGCGCTGAATGGAACATTCACGTTCGAATAAATGAATGGCATTTCCATGCTGGTCGGCCAATACCTGTATTTCGATGTGTTTAGGACTTTCAATGTACTTTTCGATTAACAAAGAGTCGTCGTTAAAAGCTGATTTAGCTTCGTTTGTAACCAATTTGTACATCAGTTCCAATTCATCAGCCGAACGGACAATGCGCATTCCTTTGCCGCCACCTCCGGCAACGGCTTTCATAATCACCGGATAGCCAATTTGTTCCACCCAGGCTTTTGCATCGTAAAAATTAGTAATGTTTGTAGTGCTGCCAGCCAAAACGGGGATTCCGCTTTTTTGAGCAATATTGCGGGCCATCCCTTTGTTTCCCATCGTATAGATGGCTTTTTCGCTTGGGCCGATAAACAGAATTCCTTCATCTTTGCATCTGCTTGCCAAATAAGGCGATTCGGAAAGAAAACCGTAGCCCGGATGAATGGCTTCGATTTGGTGTTCTTTTGCCAGACGAATTAGTTCTTCGGCATTTAAGAAAATGGATCCGTTTGGATTTTCTTCAAGAGTAATAATTTCATCGGCAAAGTCGAGATACAAAGCATTTGCCTCTCTGTTTGTCTGAATACAATACACTAAAATCCCCATTTTTGTGGCTGTTTTTGCAATTCTAATTGCAATTTCACCACGGTTTGCGATTAATATTGATTTGATCATTTTTAAGATATCAGTTCAAATTTGTTTGTATTTAAAGAGGAATATTTCCGTGCTTTTTAGCAATTTTCTCCATGTATTTGTTTTCCAGAGCTTCGAAAGCGGAAATTAATTTTTTACGTGTGTTGGCGGGTTCAATTACTTCGTCAACATATCCTTTTTCATCAGCAATGTATGGATTGGCAATATTTTCCTTGTAGTCAGCAATTAATTTTGCTTTTAGTTCATCGGTATTTTTCGATTGGATTAGTTCTTTTCGATGAAGGATTTTTACTGCACCTTCGGGACCCATAACGGCAATTTCGGCAGTAGGCCAGGCAAAATTAAAATCTCCTCCCATATTTTTACTGTTCATCACAATATAAGCTCCGCCGTAAGCTTTTCTTACTATTACTGTTATTTTAGGAACAGAAGATTCGCTAAATGCATACAATAATTTTGCACCGTGCCGGATAATTCCGGAATGTTCCTGATTGCTGCCAGGTAAAAAGCCGGGGACATCTTCCAGAACCAAAATAGGAATATTGAAAGCATCGCAGAAACGAACAAAACGGGCGGCTTTCTCTGCCGAATTAATGTCCAGAACTCCGGCTAAAACCTTAGGCTGATTGGCAACCAATCCTATTACTTTGTTTTGAAGGCGTGCAAATCCTATGATGATATTACCGGCAAAATTTTCAGATATTTCGAAAAAACTGTTCTTATCTGTAATATTGTTGATAATATCCAGCATATCGTAAGGAATGTTGGCCTCTTCAGGGATAATTACACCAAGTTTTTGGGGATTATTAGGAGCTAAAGCTTCTTGAGCCGATACAGGAGGAAAGTCTACATTGTTAGAGGGTAAATACTGCAATAATTTTCGGACCCCCAAAAGAGTATGTTCTTCATCATCGTAAACAAAATGAGCAACCCCACTTTTGGAACCATGTATATCCGCACCTCCTAAATCTTCTGAATTTATTTCTTCATTTAAGACTTCTTTTACGATCTCCGGACCGGTTACAAACATGTATGCAGTTTGTCTGGTCATAAAAATAAAATCGGTAAGAGCCGGAGAATAAACGGCACCACCGGCAGCAGGTCCAAGTATGACTGAAATTTGAGGAATTACACCTGATGCTTTTACATTGCGGTGGAAAATTCCGGCATATCCTGCTAAACTTGCCACACCTTCCTGTATTCTTGCTCCGCCGGAATCAATTAGTCCGATTATTGGATGCCCCATACTTAAGGCCATGTCTTGAACTTTCATGATTTTGGCGGCATGAACAGATCCCAGTGAACCTCCCATAAATGTAAAATCCTGAGCGAAGGCAAATACTTTGCGACCGTTTATTTTGCCATGTCCGCAAATTACACCGTCTCCATATATGTTCGTTTCTATGTTGCCTGAAGGTTTAACAAATGCGTCTATTTCCTCAAAACTGTTTTCGTCGAACAGCAATTCAATTCTTTCTTTGGCAGTTAGTTTTCCCTTTTTGTGTTGTTTCGAGAAATATTCCCAATTGTATTGTGCTGCTAACTGTTCTTGTCGGCTTGTATATTTTTGAAATGGTATTCTGTTGTCTTTCATTATTTTTAGTTGTAAAATTTAAATGAATTCATTGTGAGCATATTTTCCAATTAAATAGAATTTAGGTAAAAAGTAATACCAGTACTTGTGCGAGTAAAACCCGTAAGAACATGACCAAAGGGTATACAGTGGCGTAAGCAGTCGATTGTGCCTGAATCGGAGCGATTGAATTGGCAAATTCTAAAGCTGGAGGATCGGTCATGGATCCGGCCAGTAAACCACAAATAGTGAGGTAATTGATTTTTAGGGTATGAGCAATAACGGCAACGATAAGGAGAGGAATAAAGGTGATGGCAAAGCCATAAAGCATCCAGATGTAACCTTCGTTTAGAAGCGTTTGTACAAAATATTTCCCCGACGAAATTCCTACACATGCCAGAAAGAGAACAATGCCCAGTTCCCTGATAAACAGATTGGCACTTGGAGTCATGTAAAAATCAAGTTTACCAATTCTGCCTTTGTGCCCAAGTATTAGAGCAATTAATAGTGGTCCGCCTGCCAAACCAAGCTTGGCAGGTGCAGGAAGGCCGTGAATATTTATCGGAAGCAAGCCAATAATAACACCTAGTAATATTCCCAGAAAAATGGGGAGGATATTAGGGTGTGATAGTTCTTTTACAGAGTTGCCAAGCAGAGAGGCAACTTTAATCAGAGCTTTTTTTTCTCCTACAATACGTACGGTGTCACCAAATTCAATACTATCTTCTTCCTTCGGCATTAACTCAATACCATTTCTGTAGATTCTGGTAATGTTTACAGGGAATTGGCGTGAGATTCCAATTTGCTTTATACTTTTTCCCGCCAGCTTTTTATTGGTGATCATCACTTGTTTCATTCCAAGTTTACCAGACACCTCAACATCTTTGGTTGTATTTATTTTGCCCAAATTAAGTTGAATGAATTTAAAATTTGCTTCTACCGATACTCCATAAAGAACATCTCCTTTTTCAAGAACTGTTTCGGAATCGGCAGCCATAAAATCATCGTTTCGTTTAATTCTTGAGAGAACAAAATTACTACTGCAGGTATCTTTCAGAAAAAGTATGCTTTTGCCAAAAAGGTTTTGGTTGGTAACCTCAACATTTATGGCAATTGGTTTTCCATCGAGGCCGGTAATTTCTTTATTGTATCGTTCTTCTTCCTGTTTTACATTGATTTTGAAAATTACACGCAGTAATATCATGCTGATAATGATTCCAAAAATTCCGAACGGATAAGCAACAGCATAGCCCATGCCCGCAATTTCGATATTTTCGCTTGCGCCCATAACATCGCCAATGGTTTGCTGAGCAGCACCTAAACTAGGAGTATTGGTAACAGCTCCGCACATAATTCCGGTGATCACGGAAGTGGGAACATCGAAAATAAATTTTATGGCAACTGCAATAAAGAAACCTGAAATAACAATTCCTGAAGCGAGCAGGTTAATCTTTAATCCATTATTTTTAAGTGAAGTGATAAAGCGTGGCCCCACCTCTAAACCAATGGAATAAACAAATAATATCAAGCCAAATTCTTTAATAAAGTGCAATACGTGTGCATCGGTAGCAGCTCCCAAATGACCAATTAACAGACCGGAAAACAGTATGCCTGCAATGCCCAATTTAATTTTGAAAAACCTTAGTTTTCCAAATAGAATACCTAAAACAGCGGCCAGACAAATGATGACAATTGTAGATGCTGTTCCTGGTGTAGTTAATAGTTCTATAATGTTCATGTTGAATTATTGGTGTTTTAAACGATATGATCTCAAAAGAAGATCATTTTTTAGTGAGAAATAAAGGGATATGAAAAGAGCCGGAACTCCCATCTACCTTGATACGAAGTCAGGATATTATGAATTGGCAAATGAAAGTGCCGGCTCAACTTAATTGATCCAGAGGCTGGTCAGGAATCAATAAGGAATGTTATAAACTTGTTGAAAGGGGAATAAAATATTTTTTTCGGAATGATTAGTTTTAAAGCCAAAATACATGTCGTATTTAGTCTTAACTGTTTTCTCCATTTCGCGAGGAGTGCTGCTTACTTTTTGCATAACAATACATTTTAAATGGTAAAACTGTATGCTTTGCGTTAATCAATAAAAAAACAGGAATAATAGAATTAAAAAGGAACTTTTAATTCACTAGCGAGTCCTGATTTTTAGCTTTATGTCGCGAAAGCATCAATCTAATTAAATAAGACAGGTCTCCTGGCTTTTCCATTTACAACGCCTTCCCATTCCATATGTTGGAACAGTGGCTTGATGTTGCAAACTGTTTTGGAATTACAGTTGCGCGTCAGCTCACGATTTTAACGTGATTCCCTATTAAACCCTTTTTACGGGGTATCTTAATTATTTTCGGAAGCAAAGTTATCAAAAAAAGTATCTAAAAAACAAATTTAAATTTCCTTTAAGTTGAATCAATTTGATTTCATGGCAATTAAAAAAGGAGAAGTAAAGAAACTGATCGTTTACAGAGGTATGGATTTTACAAGTAATCTATTGCTGAAGCTAATTTGATTTTCTGGGATGTTGATTAAAATAACAGAATCTTAATTTGCTTGTAATGAGAATTATAAATTATGTGCTGATTTTCGGAAACCAGAATATTTATGCTATAAAACACTTTTGGTTTGTTTGATGTGAATACGATATCTTAAAATATATATGATACATTTGCATCGATTTTGGTGTTCTGCTCAGGCTATCGTCTGAGGGAATGAAAAGGGAATCCGGTGAGAATCCGGAACAGTACCCGCTACTGTAAATCTCATTTTGTCATGTGCAAAATATGGTTTTTACACCGCAAGCCACTCTCAGAAATGGGGGGAAGGCTGTAAAAGCTGAGATAAGTCAGGAGACCTGCCAAGTCGTAACTAAAGAACATTTTGCTTCCGGGAATCGAAGTATATGTATTGAACTTACGCGCGTGTTCGGTATTTATTTTTCTAATTTCTTTCTTTGTTTGTGTAAACATTTGGAGGCAAGATGTGATGTTTAAAATCAAAAACAACTCAATCATGCAAAAAAAGATGTTGTCCTTACTGCTTTGTGTTTTGCTTAGTCTATTTGTGGCCAAAGCACAAAATGTGAATGTAAAAGGAATTATTAAAGAAAATGGAGTCCCAATTGTCGGCGCAAATGTGTATGTGAAAGATATTGATCATGGTTCAGTTACAAATCCTTCAGGAATATTTCAAATTTTTGGCATTACTCCAGGTGAACATATTGTCGAGATTACTTTTGTTGGCTACCAAAAAAAAATCAGTAAAATTGAAGTAAAACCTGATATGCCAATGCTTGAGTTTGAATTGGAAAAAACAGCAACTTTGCTTGATGGTGTCGAAATTTCTGCTGAATGTATTCGAAAAACGGAAGCAGCCTTAAAACTACCGGTTCCACTTAAAGATATCCCGTTAACAACATCAAGTGTTGGTGCTGAATTGATAGAGCAAACTCAGGTAAATAGCATCAACGAAGCTTTAAATTACTCTACAGGAATAAAACCGATGCTTAATTATGGCGGTTTTCAGACATTTACGATGAGAGGTTTTGGAGCTCCTGTAATTATGCAGGATGGAGCAAGGGATGAACGAATGAATTTTTCGAACAGTGCTCCTGTAACATCTTTGGCAGCAGTAGAACGAATCGAATTCTTAAAGGGCCCGGCATCAGTGCTTTACGGGCACTCAGCAGTTGGAGGTATCATTAACATTGTTCGTAAGCAACCGTCGAAAGATTTACGGGCTAATTTTTCGACAAGTTACGGAAGTTGGGAAAGCAAAAGAGTTAATGTTGGTGTCGGAAACCGAATTAGTAATAAGCTGAGCTATCGCTTTGATGCCGCATTGTCCGATCAGAAGGGATGGCGAAACGCAGGTGATAAAACATCCAATGCTTACCTTGCTTTGAATTATGATTTGGATGACAAAAATCAGTTTGAACTTAGGGTGGGAGTAAATGACGATTTTTACGGAACCGAAACAGGATTACCAGCTGTAACAAATGATATTTATACGAAAGAAGGCAAATTATTGTACAAAAAAGGTGATTTACCAACTTCTTTCGACCGTAAACAACGTTATAACGATCCTGCTGATTTTTTGGATCATGAAAATGTTAACGCATCAATAAAATACACCCGGAAAACCTCCGGAAATTCCAAATTGAAAATGCAAGCTTCCTATTCTGACGATTTGATTGATTATTTTTCAACAGAAGAGCTGAGTTATTTGCATTCGGAAAATCCAATATACGATACCTATTTTTTACAAGGAGGAGAAAAAATACATATTAGTTTAGATACTTTGCAACGTACTTATCCTTTACGATTTTCTCATCATACAAAAACTTTTCAAAATGATTTGTATTATTCAACTCAGATAAAAACAGGTTTGTTACAGCACAATCTTACAATGGGCTGTTTTTTTATGTATATCGATCGAATTTCTTACAAAGGGTATGATTTTGACGGAGGAGATGTAGCAGGAGCAGGTTTGTTTGCAAAAATTGCTGTTCGTAACCCTGTACTAAATCAAGGAGGTTTAACAACAAAGTTTTCAGGTGCAAGTATTTATCACGAAATGGTGAATGCTTTGTATGCACAGGATTTAATTGAGATTTCAAAACAGTTTAAATTCATGCTGGGGATGCGTTTCGATTATTTTAACATGAGGTATCAGTCTGGAATAGTAAGTAATGGAAGAAATATTACATCCAAATCAAAAGAAAATGAGATTGTAAATAAATCTTTTTCATATCGGGCCGGAGTGGTTTATGAACCTATTGAGCCATTGGCATTGTATGCATCTTATTCAAGTTTCTTTAAACCAAAACGTTCTGTTTACGATGAGAGCTATGTGTATTTAAATAAAGATGGGAATCAATTTTATCCAAATGATGGTAAAGAAGTATACGAGCCCGAAAATGGTTATCAAGCCGAGTTAGGTGTGAAATACAATTATAATTCGAAACTGTTTGTAAATGCCAGTGCCTACTACATTAAAAAGAACAACATTGTAGAATACCTTGGAAAAACCGATGAGGGAAATAAAATTTACGGACAAATCGGCGTTGTTGATTCCAAAGGATTTGATGTTGAAACTACTTTTAAACCAGTAAATTCGATAAGTATAAAAGCAGGTTATGCTTATAATACGGCAAAATACAGGAAGTATTCAGCGAATGCATATCATGACTCAAAACAGGGGAATTGCATTCGGAACAATCCTAAAAACCATGTGTTTGTATGGGCACATTATCAGGTGCTTAAAGGAGCGTTAAAAAATTGTAGTGTAGGTGCTGGTATTGACTATACTGATAAGTTATATACCAATTCGTCTAATGAGTATAGTTTACCTGAATATTGGCTGTTTAATACTGTATTGGGTTATGGATTAGACAGAACTTATCTGCATTTGAAAATCAATAATGTTTTAAATAGAAAATATTATTCAAGTTCGGTTTATTCTAATCAGTACATTCCTGGACAAGAACGGAATGTTATGCTTACAGTTGGATTTAAGTTGTAGTAATAGTGAGGCTGTTAAAGTATGTTTAATATATACTTCAACAGCTCCTTAAAAAAACATAAGAATTTGCCAAAGAGGGTAGGTTAGAAAGAAACAGATTTTCAGGCAAAATTTTCACGGCACTGCTATTCAAATAATGTGTTATTACAATATGTGCTTAAAAACATTTATTAGAAGAGCTGTTTAGACCGTTGTTAAAAATATATATAATACATTTGTATCGATTTTGGTGTTCTGCTCAGGCTATCGTCTGAGGGAATGAAAAGGGAATCCGGTGAGAATCCGGAACAGTACCCGCTACTGTAAATCTCATTTTGTCATGTGCAAAATATGGTTTTTACACCGCAAGCCACTCTCAGAAATGGGGGGAAGGCTGTAAAAACTGAGATAAGTCAGGAGACCTGCCAAGTCGTAACTAAAGAACATTTTGCTTCCGGGAATCGAAGTATATGTATTGAACTTACGCGCGTGTTCAGTATTTATTATTCCAATTTCTTTGTTTGTGTAAACATTTGGCAGCAAGATGTGATGTTTTAAAATTTAAAAAACAAAACGATCATGCAGTTTAAAAATTACATTTTGATTGGCCTTTTTATATTGGTAAGTCAGAGTTTAGTTGCTCAGGTGGGGACATTGTCCGGAGCAGTTACAGAAAAGGACGGGACAAATCCTTTAATTGGTGCCAATGTTTATTTTCATGGAACAACCATTGGAGCAGCGACCAACAGCGTTGGGTTTTATTCGTTTAGAAACTTAAAGGTGGGAGAGTACGAAATTGTTGTTTCCTATTCGGGATATGGAAGAAAAAAAGAAATCATCGAAATTAAGGAAGGAGCAAATACTATTGATTTTCAGTTGAATAAATCCGAGAGAGAATTGGGCGAAGTGGTTGTTACAGGTACCGGTACACCGCATCATTTAAAAAGTGCTCCTGTTCAAACCGAACTAATCAGCAGCAAGATGGTGAAGGCTGTTTCCGCATCCGGGTTTGATGATTTAATGACTGGAATCAGTCCATCATTTGATTTTACTCCGGGCAGCATGGGAGCTTTTATGCAGCTAAACGGTTTGGGGAACGATTACATTTTGGTACTTGTTGATGGAAAAAGAATATACGGAGATGTTGGAGGTCAGAATGACATCAACCGCATTAATCCTGATGATATTGAACGAATTGAAGTGGTTAAAGGTGCATCTTCATCATTGTACGGATCGGAAGCCATTGCTGGTGTAATTAATGTGATAACCAAAAAATCGAAACGAAAAATCTACGCGGAAAGCAATTCCCGTTTAAGCGAACATGGAAACAGGCAGTACTTCAATAAAGTAGGTTTGAATTTAGGGCGTTTTTCATCTCTTACAACTTATTCCAGAAAGGAATCGGACGGGTGGCAGCTAAGCAAGTTCGAAATTGACGATGATATGGGTAATGATGATCCATCGGATGATGTACTTGTTGTTACAGACGCTAAACAAGTGAATGCGTTCGAAGATTACACCATCAGTCAGCGCTTTGATTTTGCCGCAACCAATAAATTAAGCGTATATGCAATGGGATCGAAATACGAGAAAGATGTACTGCAGCCAATAACAGTAAAAAAATATGGTTATTACTACAACGATTTTTCTTATTCGGCAGGAGCCAAATACCTAATTAATAAGAAGGACTACATCACTTTAGATTTTAATTCTGATCAATTTAAATACTATTACAAATACAATCAGAATGACATATCTTCAAAATCAGGGAAAACCCTTCATTCAATAAGAGAAAAAGTTCTTAATACGGATCAAAAACGCGAAGATGTAAATCTAAAATATGTTTTTAGTCTAAAAAAGGCACATCAATTTACATTGGGAGGAGAATACGTAAACGAAAGCCTGAAATCGGAAGGTAGGTTGGTAAATGCCAAAGAAGATGCTTATACCCTTTCTGCATTTGCTCAGGATGAGATCAAACTAATTAAGAACCTCTCTTTGGTAGCTGGTGTTCGTTACGTAAAGCACAAAGAATTTGGGAATGATTTTACGCCAAAATTATCCACACTTTACAAATTCAACAATTTTAATTTTAGAGCCACTTATGCAAAAGGTTTTAAGGCTCCAACATTAAAAGAGTTGTATTATCATTACGAAAAAGCAGGGAATCTCTACTTGGGAAATACCGATCTTGATGCGCAAAAATCGGATTATTATTCTTTTTCGGCAGAATACATTGTTTCCAAATTATCGCTTAGTTTATCGGCCTATCAAAATAGTATTGATGATATGATTGCTTACCAAACAGTTGAAACGAGTGCTGCAGATAAAGCCGATGGAATTAAAAAAACACGTCAGCATTACAACATTGGAGAAACAAAATCACAAGGAATCGATTTTCTTTTTAATGTGAAAGTTGGCGGAGGCTTTACCCTTGGCGGAGGATACTCCTATGTAGATGCCATGAATGAGACAGATGACATTCGTTTGGAGAATGCAGCTCAAAATTATGCCAATTTCCGTTTGCTGTATGACAGAAACTGGAAAGATTATGCCTTAAATGTAAGCTTGATTGGCAGAATTCAGGATGAGAAATTTTATGAAGGTGAAAAAAATGCCGACGGGTATAATTTATGGAAACTGACAACCTCACATCGTTTTACAAGTGCAGGAACATCTCTTGAAATAACTGCCGGAGTTGATAATATTTTCGACTACGTAGATGACAGTCCGTACGGATCTCATCATGGTACATTAAATCCGGGACGAACCGTATTTATTGGCTGTAACATCAAGTTTGCAAAATAGAATACACATTTATCTGCATAAGGCAAATTCCCTGAACTGTTTAAAAATTAGAAATTCCTGATCAGGGGATTTGCTCTTTGCCAATTTTGATACCCTATCATGAGCAGATTTAAAAATATTATCCTCCAAATTCACAATCTATCGGGAAGTGTACTCAGCCTGATGTTTGTGATTTGGTTTTTATCAGGTTTTGTCCTGATTTTCGCAGGTTTTCCTCATGCTTCAAAAGAGGAAAGGTTTCTGCATTTGTCTTTTTTAACGAAGTCTGATTTTGATTCCATTCAAGCTCCTTCGGAGAGTTTTACAGGCGAAGTAGAATTAGAGAAAATGAATGGAAATCCGGTTTACAGAGTTTATTCCGGAAGAAAATCGCAGAAAGTATACAATGCTGTTTCTTTGAACGAAAGTGAAAAAACAACAAAGAAAGAGGCAGTAAATTTAGCGGAGAATTTTACGGGTGCTAAGCTTCAATCAGTTGAAAAGATTGAAGAATTAGATCAATGGATTCCTTGGGACTACTACAATCCCTTACTTCCTATCTACAAGTGTTATTTAAACGATAAGGATCATACACGGATTTATATTTCAGAAAAAACAGGAAGTATCATTCAGGAAACAACAAGAAAAAGCCGTTGGGCCGCACGATTGGGAGCCATTCCTCATTGGATTTACTTTAAATCGCTGCGTCTGCAAAAAGGACTTTGGTTGAAGGTGGTGGCCTGGATTTCTTTTCTGGGTATTTTGGTAAGTATTACGGGTTTAGTGGCAGGCTTTATTCGTTTGAAGAAGCGAAAGAAAAATTCACAGTGGACAGAATTTAGTCCGTATAAAAAGTTTTGGTACAAGTGGCATCACATTACAGGTTTTCTGTTTGGCTTTTTTGTATTCACGTTTATTTTGAGTGGTTTTTTCTCTGTTGTAGACATTCCCAAAAGCCTGGTGCCGGTACATGCAAAAGTTTCTGCTAAAAAAGTATGGAATCAGAAAACTGATGTGAAACAGCATGCAGCAATATCTATGTCTGATTTATGGAATGCTGTTAAAGGTGAAAAACCGATCCGGAAAGTAGTTTGGAAAACCGTTATGAATCAAGCTTGCTTTTGGGTGTATCGGGATCAGTTTGAATTACCGGATGTGTATGTTGTCGCAGCTGATGGTGTTTTTGCAAAACCGGACTATTCAGAAAAGGAAATCAGCAGTTGGTGCAAAAGTGCATTTGCAGGCACCAATTACGATCTAAAAGAGTTGAACGAATTTGATGCCTACTATCAAAAATCCGGGATGTGGAAACGCCCTTTGCCGGTATGGCAATTGAATTTGCACGATGCCGATCATACCTGCATGTATATTCATCCGAAAACGGGAGAAGTCATCAAAAGCTACAACAGCAACGACAGAGGACGCCGTTGGTTGTACAAATCTCTGCACACTTTGGATTTCCCATTTTTAAAACAACACGAATGGTTAAGAAAGTTCTTGCTGTTATTCCTTTCGTTGGGAGGAACCGTGGTAAGTGTATCAGGCTTTGTGTTGGGAATAAAATGGATCAGGAGAAAAGCTAAAAAATCACTGCCGGCAAGATTGAAACCGATTAAAATAAAATCCAATGATTAAAAAATATCAGTTCAGTAAATTTTTAAAGACAGGCTTGTTCCTGCTCCTAATAACATTTTCATTTATGGCTGCTGCACACACAAAAAAAGCGAATAAAACAGGAATTCTATTGGTCTCCTTTGGCTCCAGTTATCCCGAAACCCGGGCAACCTTTCAACACATCGAAGCGGAAGTGAAAGCCACGTTTCCAGATTTGGAAATACATTGGGCTTTTACATCAAAAATAATTCGCAATAAACTTCGCTCACGCGGCGAAACTATTGATTCGCCTGCCGAAGCTTTGTCCAAAATGGGAGAGGAAGGTTTCACAAATGTCGCGGTTCAGTCTCTGCATGTAATTCCCGGAGAAGAATATGAAAATTTGAAAACAACGGTGGAAGCATTTTCGGGGATGCCAAAAGGAATTGATCAGGTTCAACTGGGCAAACCTTTGCTGTATCATCAAAATGACATTGAAAATCTAGGCGATGTTTTGCTGCAAAACTTACCGGAAGGAATGGTGGAAGGCGATGTTGTTGTTTTCATGGGGCATGGCACGCATCATCCTGCAAATGTATATTATCCGGGCATGCAGTACTATTTATGGCAAAAATATCCCAATGTATTTCTGGCTACAGTAGAGGGATATCCTGAATTGAATCAGGTGATTGAGAAATTGGAAACCCGAAAGGTAAACAAAGTATGGTTGCTTCCTTTTATGACCATTGCCGGCGATCATGCCCGAAACGATATGGCGGGTGAAGAGGAAGAAAGCTGGAAATCAGTATTGGAAGCCAGGGGATACAAAACAGAAGCAGTTTTGAGAGGAATGGCAGATCAGGATGATGTTGTCCGTATTTGGATTGAACACCTGAAAGAAGTACTAATCGAACTTAAATCAAAATAAGAATGATGAACTTTTTGATCCTTTTATTGTCTTTTACTTCGATACAAGAAAAGGCAGTAACGAAAGAATATCAATTTATAGGATGTGGGCAATATACCTATAATGAAGAAGGTTTGTGTTCAGGAAAATTAAGTTTCGACAGCAAAAAAAGACTGAAAAAGAAAGTGCTTTATTTCTACGATGAGCAAGGAAATAAAATAAAGACGGAAAAATATAACGTGACCAATAAATTGATTACAGTCTATGAATATCAATTTAATGAGAAGAAACAGAAAACAAAGAGCTCTAAAATAGATCACCTTAAGAATAAGGTAAGCAGTAAACGTTATACTTACGATGACAAGGGAAGAAATATTAAAACAGAATATTATTCTAATAAAACATTGTTAAAAACGGTGAAGTACGCATTTAATGAATTTGGTCATCAGATTGAATCCACAACTTATAATGCTGAAGGAAAGCAAACCTCTTTGTTTTACACTGAAAACAAGTATGATAAGAATGGCAGATTGAGTGAGAAGTACACACGCGATACTAATGGGAAGTTGGTGAAGTTGAATCATTACGATTACAATAAAGAATCTCAAAGAAGCACAAGTTTCACTTATTATCATTCAGGGAAAAGGCCCAATTCCAAACGAATTTACGAATATGATTCCAATGGACGAAAAGTTGGTTTTATAAAATATATTGTAATAGAATAGAAGTATTATGAGAAGAACGATGAAAAGATATTATTCCATTTGTTGCTATTTATTAGTACTCTTATTTGTATTGACTTCCTGCAATCAAAGTTCAAAAAAAGTGGACTCAAGGTTTATACAAAAGTATCAGAAGAAAGATTTAGAGTATGCTAAAGGCTTTGAGATTTTTAATTCCGATAAGGATCAGGTTCTAAGAATTTATAATGGCAAAGCGAATGATTCAACTTATCAGGAATTTAAATTGGTGAGAGAGAAATTGGCAGGAGATAAGAGTCCGAATACCATTCAGGTTCCTTGTAAAAAAATCATCTGTTTATCGTCCACTCAACTGACCTACTTTTTTGCATTACAAGATATTAACCGCATTGTGGCAACCAACAGCAGCCGGCACTTGTTTCACGAAGGAATCAACAAGCGAATAGAAGATGGAAGTGTGAAACGGGTTGGAAAAGAGGGGCACTTTAATACCGAATTGATTGCGGGTTTAAATCCTGATTTAATTATTGTTTCTCCTTACAAATCGGGTGGTTACGATGCCTTGAAAAATCTGGGCATTCCATTGGTTCCTATGGCGGCTTACGATGAAAAATCACCGTTGGGGAGAGCCGAATGGGTAAAAATGATTGCACCTTTTGTTGGAAAAGAAAAGCAGGCCGATTCTTTGTTTCAGAAAATAGCCTTTCGCTATGATTCCCTTAAAACCCTCACTGAAAAAGTGAAAATACGACCAACAGTATTCTCAGGAAAAATGAAGTCGGGAACCTGGTATGTGCCGGGAGGCAAAAGTTTTTATGCCAATTATTTCCGCGATGCAGGAGCCAAATATATTATTGAGGACGATAAACAAGGAGCATATCCTTTGGGTTTCGAAAGTGTTTACACCAAAGCTGCCAATGCCGATTTTTGGCGGATTCTGGTTCCCGAACCCTTAGGTTTCGGGCGCAAAGCACTGATTGAACAAGATGTTCGCTATGCCGATTTTAAAGCCTACAAAAAGGGAAATGTAATCATGTGCAACATCAGAGAGAAACCCTACTATGAGCAAAATGCCATGAAACCGGATGTGATATTGGCAGATTACATTCATTTCTTTCATCCCGATTTGCTGCCCGATTACAAACCGGAATTTTATGAAGTTTTAAAGTGAATCCTATGACACCTATTTTTCAGAGAAAATCAGTTCTTATTCCTTTATCTCTTGGTATTTTGTTGATTTTGACTGCCTTAAATCTGGCAATGGGATCGGTCAATATTCCTATTGCCGGGGTGGTTGATATTGTAACAGGAAAAGGATCATCCAATGTAATTTGGGAGAACATTCTGCTGCGAACCCGGTTGCCGCAAACCATAGTTGCCTTAGGTGCAGGTATGGCTCTTGGAGTAGCCGGACTGCTGATGCAAACACTTTTTCGAAATCCTTTGGCAGGACCTTCGGTATTGGGAATTTCTTCGGGATCGAGTTTGGGAGTTGGCTTTGTGCTTTTGGTGGCAGGGCAGGTTTGGGGATTTTCGTTTTCCCGATTGGGCATTTGGGGCGATTTAGCAATAATTACAGCCTCGTTGGGAGGTGCTTTTGCTGTTTTAGCTTTGATCCTGTTCATCTCTCATAAAATTGGAGGCACTTTGAGTGTGCTTATCATCGGAGTGATGATTGGTTATCTGTCTAATTCGGTGGTGGGTGTATTGAAATTCTACAGCATGGAAGAAGATGTGCACAACTATGTGATATGGGGATTGGGCAGTTTTTCGCGCATGTCGGTTGACCGGGCTTATTTGTTTGCGATGATTACCATTGTGCCCTCCTTACTTGCTTTGTTTTTAAGTAAATCGCTGAATTTAATGGCTTTGGGCGACCGGTACGCCAGCAATTTAGGTTTAAAGATCAAGCGGGCACGCTTGCTGATCATTTTATGTGCAGGAACATTAACTGCTATTGTAACTGCCTTTTGCGGTCCTATCATATTCATTGGCATGGCCGTTCCGCATCTGGCAAAACTGGTATCCCGCACAAGCAATCATTTATATTTAATTTGTAATGCCTGCATTTTAGGAGCTGCAACAGCATTGCTTTGTAATTTGCTGGCCCGTCTTCCGGGAATGGAGAGTGAATTGCCTATTAATTCGGTAACTGCTTTTATTGGCGCACCGGTTGTTATCTCAGTAATCTGGAAAAAACGCAAAGAAAATTTTTAGCCCTTTAGCATGAATAAAAACCTACTGCACATTAGAAATCTTTCGATTGGTTACGGCAGCAAAATTGTGGCCGGCAATTTATCAGCCATTATTCCGTCAGGAGAATTAATTTGCCTGTTGGGATCAAACGGAACAGGAAAAAGTACTTTGATGCGAAGTATTTGTGGCTTTCAGCCTGTTTTAGGAGGTTTAATTCTGATTGACAATCAGGAAGTTCATCAATTGAACGAAAAGGAGTTGTCGAAACAGATTGCAGTGGTGTTAACCGATAGAGTTGTTGTTCCGAATGCGAATGTGCGGGAATTGGTAGGTTATGGCCGCAGTCCTTACACAGGGATGCTGGGACGATTGAACGCAGCAGATAAAATTATTGTTGCTCGTGCCATGGAACAATGCGGAATTGCACACAAAAAAGACAGCTTGTTGACTTCTTTAAGCGACGGAGAGAGACAAAAAGCTTTTATCGCCAAAGCTCTTGCTCAGGATACGCCGCTGATTATATTGGACGAACCAACTGCTTTTTTAGATTTGCCTGCCAGAGTTGAGATCATGCAGTTGTTACGGGATATTGCCAATACATCCGGAAAATCCATTTTAATGTCGACCCACGATCTGGATTTGGCTTTGCAGCTATCGGATCGCTTGTGGTTGCTGCAAAATGGAGGTCCTTTAATTACAGGTAGTCCGGAAGACTTACTGCTTAAAAATGCCTTTCAAAAAATGTTTCAGCACAAAGGAATTGTGTTCGACAATAAAACAGGTTTGTTTAAAGTGATGCACACGCAACACTCACAGGTAGCGGTAAAAGGTCATGGATTCGAATATGTTTTACTTCGGCGGGCCTTATCCCGAAAAGGAGTTAGGCTTGTAAAAGCAAATCCGGATGACTGCAACCGCCTGGAGGTGAATAAAGATGCCCCAAAACCATTCTCCTTGTATGTCGACGACCAGTGCATACAGTCTGAAGACTCTGTTGAAGTTTTTGTGAATCGCGTATTGGCTGCAAAGAGTTTGCTTGAGGTACAAAGTGAATCACGCGTACTGTCTGAATAAACTAAAATTTTGCTTCCCGTTTAGAATTGCTTGAAAATGAGATTTCTTTTGTCTCATGAATGAACGCTTTGTATCCCTCACTTTTCTTTTAGCCCTGTATTTTTTCGCGTTTTGCTGAACTACAGCAATTACTTGAAAAATCGAATCTAATAAGGTTAATATTTACATATTTTGTTATTTTTGAAAACAATCAAAAATTTCAGATTCCAATTTGGAATACAATGGATTCAAAAAAGGATTGTTACAAAAAAATGTTTGTGTAAGGTAGAGACGCCATGCCTGGCGTCTAAATTGCAAATAGAATGTAAAATAATTTATGAGACGCGAAACACCGCGTCTGTACATCATAAATAAAATTTAGAAAATGGCCGATAAATTTCAAAATAAATACCGCATACCATCCGCCCGATTAAAAGATTGGGATTACGGATCGAATGCCATTTATTTTGTAACCATCTGCACCCACCAACGCGAACATTATTTTGGGGAAATTACCAATGGAAAAATGATATTGAATGAAATTGGGGAATTGGCGCAATGTGAATGGATAAAAACACCCGAAATCAGACCCGATATGAATTTGGAATTGGGCGAATTTGTAATCATGCCAAATCATTTTCATGCCCTAATCACCATTGGCAAAAATAATTACAATACGGGTAAAGACGCGATGCATCGCGTTTCAAATGAAACAAAACTGTATTCAGACGCGATGCATCGCGTCTCTACGTTTGGATCACAATCCAAAAATTTGGCATCAATCATTCGCGGATTCAAATCATCCGTGACCATCAACGGCCGAAAAATCAATTCCAATTTCGCATGGCAAACCCGGTTTCACGATCATATTGTGCGCGATTTTGATTCCTGTCACAGAATAGAACAATACATACAAAATAATCCAGGCAACTGGAAAAATGACGAAATGTATGAATGGTAAAGACGCCATGCTTGGCGTCTGAATTGCAAATGAAATTAAAGGATACCATTCATGACATCAGAAAAGGATAATAATTTATGAGACACGAAACACCGCGTCTGTACAGAATAATAAATATAATCTTACAATAAGCAGTCCTTAGGGTTTGCGGGTTAGCAAAAGTAACTATCAAATTAACTGATACAAAGATAAATGGTTCCCAACTACAATAAAGATCAATTGTTAAAACACAATTACAGCGAAGACGAATTAAGATTTCTGAACCTTCTTGCTGAGAAATTTCCCACAGTTCAAGCCGCCTGTACCGAAATCATTAATCTTGAATCAATCATGAATCTGCCCAAAGGCACGGAGCATTTCCTTACGGATATTCATGGAGAATACGAGACCTTTAGTCATGTGCTGCGGAATGCATCGGGCATGGTACGAAAGAAAATTGATATAGTCTACGGGAACACAATCAGCGAAAAAGAGAAGAATCAGCTGTCAACACTCATTTATTACCCTGAGGATAAACTCAAACTCATCACAAAAGAACAGGATAATCTGAATGAATGGTTTGCGGTAACACTTCGCAGACTGATTGACGTAGCCCGTGTTTCGGCCGATAAGTATACACAATCGAAAGTAAGAAAGGCGATGCCGGCTGATTTTGCCTATGTAATTGATGAATTGCTGAATGAACCTAACGCGAAAAAGGAAAAATATTTCGAATGCATCATACAATCCATTATTGATGTAGATCGGGCCAACCAGTTTATTGTCGCGATCAGTAAGTTTATACAACGCTTGTTGATTGACCGGCTGCACATTATTGGTGATATATATGACAGAGGTCCCTATGCCGATAAGGTGATGGATGTGATACAGGATCATTATTCGGTAGATATTCAGTGGGGAAACCACGACATTGTATGGATGGCTGCCGCAACAGGAATACGTGCCAGTATAGCTGCCGTAATTCGTTTGAGTGCCCGATACAACAATCTGGACACGCTGGAAGATGCCTACGGGATTAATTTGATGCCACTGGCAACCTTCGCTATGAAAGCCTACGAGGGAGATCCATGTGAGGCTTTTATTCCTAAGAATACACCGGTAGAAAACATTGGATCGACTCAGATTAAACTGACCAGTAAAATGCACAAAGCCATTATGGTGATTGAAATGAAACTGGCAGGAGAGATCATTCAGCGAAACCCCGAAATGGAAATGGGCGACCGTTTGCTGCTCGACAAAATCGATTATGAAAAAGGTACTGTGATAATTGACGGACGGGAACTGGTGTTGAACGACAAATCATTTCCCACTATTGATCCCAAAAATCCTTATCAACTAACTGAAGAGGAGAAGGAGTTGGCCGAAAAACTTCAAATTTCCTTTTTGTATTGCGACAAACTGCAGCGACACATTAAAACATTATTCTCAAAAGGAGGTACTTATCTTTCCTACAATTCAAATTTACTGTTTCATGGCTGCATTCCTCTCGACGAAACAGGAGATTTTAAAGAGCTTACTTTACTGGGTGAAAAATACAAAGGGAAGGCCTTGTGCGATCAGTTCGATTTAATTTCCCGACGGGCTTATTTTAACCGCGAACATCCCGAAACAAGGAACAAAGACCGCGATTACATGTGGTATCTGTGGAGCGGGGCTTATTCGCCGCTTTTTGGCAAAAAGAAGATGGCCACTTTCGAACGATATTTTCTGAACGATAAAGAAGTTCAGCGCGAAGAAAGCAATATGTATTACAAGTTGAGGGATGATAAAGATTCCTGCTGTCGGATTTTAAAAGAATTTGGACTTGATCCGGAAGTATCGCACATTGTTAATGGGCATGTGCCGGTAAAAGTCGGAAAAGGAGAAAGTCCGGTAAAAGCAGAGGGAAAACTCTTTGTTATTGACGGAGGAATGTCGAAGCCCTATCAAAAGGTGACCGGTATTGCCGGATATACCTTAATTTATGATTCTTACAGTTTAATACTTGCCGAGCATACCTCTTTCGAATCGAAACACAAAGCCATACACGATGAAGTTGATATTGTTTCAACCCGAAGCATGATTGAGCATGCAACCAAACGAATAAGAGTGGGAGATACCTATATTGGAGCCAATCTGCGCCAGCAAATTCTCGATTTGAACCGACTGCTCGATGCTTACAGAAAGGGAGTTGTGAAAGTGAAAAGTGTAGGCTAAATGAAAGTATATCGATACGCTAAGACCTGAAAGTTCCTGCAATCTATTTTATTTGGAGCAGGACTTAAAAATAAAATTTTCAAAAAGGCTGAATCATTGCGATTCAGTTTTTTTGTGATTGAAATATGTTTGGCATGCTGAATTCCAATTGGATACATGGAAGCAAATAATATTTTGAAGAACTCATATAAATAAATCCATGATCTTGTTTTTTTTATTCTATGATCATAATCTCCCTTGATTTATTTTGTTAATTTTGAAAACAATCAAAAACAATCAAAAACAATCAAAAACTTCAGACCCTAATGTTGCAAGAAAGCTTAACCAGTGAGTATCGTGAAGCATTGTATGGAACGGAAAAACATTAGATGAGTTGAAGAGAAAGTAAATTGACAAATAAACAATTACAATATGCCCCCAACTGACAACCTCTACAAATTTATTTTCATTTCTGGTATTCTAATTTATCTATACTCGTTGACTTTTCTTGCTACTCAATTTGTAAATAATAGAGATCTTGAGTTTAAGTATAATTCTGATTATATAAGTACTTGTGATCTTATCGAAAAAGATTCGATAAGAGTTGAAATGCTATCTTATAAGTTTGAACAATTTACAATGCTTAATTTGAAAGGAATGAATTTAAGGACTTTAGATTCATTAGCCTTAAATACAAATCAGCAAGAAATATTTCAAGAGTACTTAATTCTGAATAGTCAACTGTCAAGTAATAAAAAGTTATTGGTGTTTATTAAAAATAGGATGTCAGAACCTATTGTTTATAAAAATGCATCTAATTTTATTTTTGTAGTTCTTTTTATTCTAGGATCAATTTTAATTCCTATAGGATTTATGCTTTGGTACAATAAATATCATAAGCCGAATATGAAATTGCTAGAAAAGAAAATGTTAGATGAAAGCATAGTAATAGAAGATGATTCAAGAACGAAAATTAGTTTTATTGTATGTTGGGTAGCATTCGCTTTTTTGCTAGTAATACCGATTTTTTTTCTTGATTATGTGATTGATAAATCGAGGGAAGAAAAGAAAAAAGAACAAGTTGTAAAAAGTAATTCTTCAACTAAAATTGAGAATGCAACTGTTATAATCTATCGAAAGTAAGGCAGGAAATCCCTACCTTTAACGCTCATATTTTGCAAAACATAAACTTACTATACATACATGTCTGAAGATCAGAAAAAACAACTGGAAGCCCAGCTTTGGGGAATAGCAAACCTGTTAAGAGGAAAGATAAGTGCAGATGATTACAGGGATTACATTCTTGGTTTTATCTTTTATAAGTATTTAAGTGAGAAGCAATATTTATATGCCAACGGATTACTTGAAGGTGAGGAAGATGTTCAAGATTATAAAGAAGTTGTTGATCCTGAAACATTGGATGCAATTAAAGAGGAATCTCTTTTAAAATTGGGTTACTTTTTATTACCTCAAGAGTTGTTTTCTGAAATTGCTAAAAAAGGAAATTCTGATACGGAGAGCGAAAGCAATTACATCATTGAAGATTTACAAGCAGTAATGACCCATATTGAGCAAAGTACAATGGGGACAGAGTCGGAAGAAGAATTTACAGCCTTGTTTGAAGACTTGGATTTAACCTCTACCAAAATAGGTAGAACGGTTGGTGCAAGAAATGGAGTGATTGTAAAAATCTTAAATCACTTAGACCAAATAGATTTTAAGCTTGAAGAACTCGACTCTGACGTATTAGGTGATGCTTACGAATATTTAATTGGAAAATTTGCTGCAGGTGCGGGAAAATCTGCGGGTGAGTTTTACACACCACAGCAGGTATCTAAAATATTAGCAAAAATTGTAACAACAGGTAAAACAAAACTAAAATCCGTTTACGACCCTACATGTGGTTCTGGTTCATTGCTTTTGCGTGTGGCAAAAGAGATTCAAGATGTAAGTGAATTTTATGGACAGGAACTGAACCGTACCACTTACAATTTGGCTCGTATGAATATGATTTTACACGATGTTCATTTTCGTGAATTCGACATACAGCAAGAGGATACTTTAGAAAACCCTCAACATCTCGATAAACGATTTGAAGCCGTGGTGGCTAATCCACCCTTCTCGGCACATTGGAAAAGTGATACCAACCCATTAAACAGCGCCGACGAACGTTTTAGTCAATATGGTAGATTGGCACCTAAAACCAAAGCAGATTTTGCTTTTGTACAACATATGATACACCAATTGGCCGACAACGGTACAATGGCAACCGTTCTGCCTCATGGTGTCTTATTCCGAGGTGCTGCCGAAGGGATAATCCGTAGATATTTAATTGAAGACAGAAATTATCTGGATGCCGTAATTGGTTTGCCTGCCAATATCTTTTATGGTACATCCATTCCAACCTGTATCTTGGTCTTTAAAAAATGTCGTGAGGTGGATGACAATGTCATTTTTATTGATGCCAGTGGTGACGATCATTTCATTAAAAATGGCAACCAAAATGAGTTGCGAGACGAAGATGTCGAGGAAATTATTAATGCCTACCGAACACGTGCAACAAAAGACAAATACTCACATGTAGCAACAATTGCAGAAATAGCCGAGAACGACTACAACCTGAATATCCCTCGCTATGTAGACACATTTGAAGAGGAAGAAGAAATTAATTTAAACCGAGTAGCAGAGCGTATAGTTGAAATAGATGATGAACTTACAGATGTGAATGCAGATATTCTAAGTTTTTGCAACGAACTAGGCATTGTTCCACCTTTTAAAATTGATAAAGATGGAGAATAGTATGATACCAGAATTGAGATTTCCTGAGTTTGAAGGGAAGTGGAAAAGAAAAAAAATTGGAGATATAAGTAAGGTAAAAAATGGATTTGCTTTTAAAGGAGAGTTTTTTGGCGAAAAGGGACCATATATTATTCTTACGCCTGGTAATTTTGATGTTGGAGGTGGATTTAGATATCAAGGATCAAAGGAAAAGTATTATACTAGTTCTGACGTTTCTGATAATTATATTCTTAAAAAGGGTGATTTATTAACGGTTATGACTGAGCAAGCAGTTGGATTGATTGGTAGTGGATTAATTGTGCCAGAGTCCGGTTTGTTTTTGCATAATCAACGACTTGGTCTTTTTGAAGTAGGAGAAGAAGTGCAAAAAGAATTTTTGTTTCATTTTATGAAAACTCATTCTTTAAGTCTTAAATTTTCAAAATCGGCCGCAGGAACAAAGGTTCGACATACATCTGTAAAATTAATTGAAGGAATAGATTTATCAATCCCCATCCTTCCCGAACAAACCAAAATAGCCTCTTTCCTCACCACAGTAGACAAACGCATAAACCTACTGCAAAAAAAGAAAGCAGAATTAGAGCTTTACAAGAAGGGCATCATGCAAAAAATAGTCTCGCAAACCATTCGCTTTAAAGATGAAAATGGCAATGACTTCCCTGATTGGGAAGAAAATAAATTGAATGATATCTGTGATATAAAAAAGGGACAACAGCTAAACAAAGAAGAATTAGAAGAGACTGGGACTTATCCCGCAATAAATGGTGGAATTGAACCATCTGGCTATACTGAGGAATGGAATTCCTCAGAAAATACCATCACAATAAGTGAAGGTGGTAATTCTTGTGGTTACGTGAATTATATTCGAACAAAATTTTGGTCAGGTGGACATTGTTATTCTTTATTGAGATTGGATGAGAAAGTTGTTGGTGATTACCTGTATCAATCTTTGAGATATTATCAAAATCAAATAATGAGATTACGTGTTGGTTCAGGCTTGCCAAATATTCAAAAGAGAGACATTAATAACTTTAAACTTTTGCTTCCGAAAAAGGAAGAGCAACTTAAGATCGCCAATTTTCTATCATCTATAGATAAATCCATTGAAAAATTGGGCAATCAAATTGATGATTCCGTAGTTTTTAAACAAGGTTTATTACAAAAGATGTTCGTGTAGTTATGGAAAAGACTAGAAAAATTATCTCAGAAAATATTGAAAAGCACGGCCATTTTGAAGAATATTTTAAAATTATTGAAATTATTCATGCCAATGAGTTTGCTAACCCAGACATTTGCATTGAGAGTTGTAAGGCTCTAATTGAAGGTATCTCAAAAACTATAATTGTAAATCTCGATAATACCAGAACTGCAGAGAATATAGATGATGATAATTTGCCAAAACTATTTAAAGAATCTATGAATTTGCTTTCTGATAATTGTGAAGATATAGAAGGTGATTTCGTTATTCGTTTTTCAGCAATCATCCAAGTTTTGGGCGAAATAAGAAATAAGAGAGGTGATATTTCGCATGGAAGAATGGCACCAAAAGCCGTTTTTAGTTCTCGAAAACTTGCTTCTACAGTAAAGAATATGACTGAAAGTATTCTTGAATATGTGTTAGAGCATTATTTTTTACTTGATTTTTCGAATGGGAAGTTGGTTTACGAAGACATGGAAGAGTATAATAAATGGCTTGATGATAATACTGATTTTCCAATAAAAAAGGCAAAGTATAGTCAACTTCTTTATGAAAACGACCTTGATGAATATGAGAATAGTTACATCAATGATTTTCTAAAAACTGATGAAACAGAAGAAGTGGTTGTAGAAGAAAAACCTGAAATAAAAGAAGAACCACAACAAGAAAAAGAAATTGAAACATTGGTAAATACTTTTGATGAAGATACTTTTTGGATAGATGTTATAAAAGAACAAACTAATGGATTTGCAGAGATTGAGAATCTTAAAATAGAGGAGTTGAAAAATTTAATAACTAATTATTTATTCAGCGATAAAAAACCTTTAAGAGATAAAGTATCAGAAGCAATGAATGAAAAACTCTCCTTAAAGAATAGAGCAAAAGTTATTGATGCATTAATCGAAAAAATTGTTGTGTTTGCTAATCATTTGAGAAAGTTAAAAGAGGAATAATGACCACACAACCCGAACAAATATTAGAAAATAACCTTATAACCCAGTTACAAAAACTGGGCTATAAATCTGTAGCGATTAATGATGAAAATGATCTCGTGACGAATCTGAAATCGCAATTGGAAGTTCACAATAAAATAGAACTTTCCGAGAACGATTTTAAGCAGATTCTAAATTTCATCAACAAAGGCAATGTTTTTGAACGTGCCAAAATTCTACGAGATCGTGTTCCATATACCAACGATAAGGGCGAGCACAAAACCATTGAACTAATTAATCAAATTCATTGGTGTCAGAATCAATTTCAGGTAACTCAACAGGTTACTATGGAAGGTTCGTATAAAAACCGATATGATGTTACCATTCTAATAAACGGTTTGCCTTTGGTGCAGATTGAGCTAAAACGCAGAGGTTTGGAGTTAAAAGAGGCTTTTAACCAAACCAATCGGTACGAGCGGCATTCCTATTGGGCAGGTCATGGTTTGTTTCAGTTCATTCAGATATTTGTAATCAGCAATGGGGTCAATACAAAATACTATGCCAACAATCCAATAAAGGCCCGTTCGTTCAAGCAAACCTTTTATTGGAGCGATGTCAATAACAAACTCATTACCCAACTTTCCGATTTTTCCGATCTGTTTTTAGAGCCTTGCCATATCTCTAAAATGATAACAAAGTATGTTGTGATTCACGAATCGGATAAGATTTTAATGGTACTTCGTCCTTATCAATTTTATGCGGTAGAGGCGATAGTTGATAGAGTGCAGACAACAAGGAATTATGGGTACATATGGCACACAACAGGATCGGGAAAAACATTAACCTCCTTTAAAGCGGCACAAATTCTCACCAACTTTCCTAAAGTGCATAAAGTGGTTTTTGTGGTCGATCGTAAAGATCTCGATTACCAAACCACCAAGGAGTTTAACAGTTTTAGCAAAGGCAGTATTGATGGAACTAGCAATACCAATACGCTTGTAAAACAATTGGTTGGTGATAACAAACTGATTGTAACTACCATTCAGAAATTAAATGTTGCAATAAGCAAAAAAAGGTATTTAACCAGAATGGAGACCCAAAAAGGCAAACGTATTGTTTTCATTTTTGATGAATGCCACCGTTCGCAATTTGGTAAGACACATGGTGATATTAAGAACTTCTTTACCGATTGCCAGATGTTTGGTTTCACGGGGACACCAATTTTTGAGAAAAATGCAGGAACCAATGAATTTGGTAAACGCACTACGGCAATGTTATTTGGTGGTGAAAAGCCACTTCATAAATATGTTATTACCGATGCCATTCGCGATGAAAATGTATTAAAATTTTCAGTAGAATACATTCGAACCTTCAAAAAGAAAGACAACATTCTGGATATCGATGTGGAAGCTATTGATAAGACCGAGGTAATGAATGCGCCACAGCGATTAAACAATATTGTTGATTATATAATAACGAATCACAACAGAAAAACGCATAGCAGAGAGTTTACCAGTATTTTTGCAGTATCAGGCGTCGATCGGGAAACCGGTTTTACTCCGGTTATTGAATACTATAAATTGTTTCAACAGAAAAAGGAGCAAGGCCTGCATAACCTGAAGGTTGCAACGATCTTCTCATACAAAGCAAACGAGGACGATAAAGATGCAGTTGGTGACTTTATCGATGATGAGTTCATGGATGAGACAGAGGGGAGTCAGCTTATTGCCGCCGAACCAAATCCGGAATATAATGCAACCATTGGTAATAATCAAGGTAGAGACCTTGCATGCAATGCCTTAGCAAATACAACGGAAAATTTATTACACAAACATTCACGCGACTATCTCGAAGAATTTATTCAAGATTACAACAAACAATTCAATACCAATTACACAACCAAAGACAGTCAGAGTTTTTACAACTATTACAACGATGTTGCCAAACGTGTAAAACACAAACAGATTGATGTTTTGTTAGTTGTAAATATGTTCTTAACAGGATTCGACAGCAAAATACTGAATACACTTTATGTTGATAAAAATTTAAAATACCACGGTTTAATTCAAGCTTACTCAAGAACCAATCGTATTATAAACGAATTAAAATCTCAGGGGAATATTGTTTGTTTCCGGAACCTAAAAGGCGCAACCGATGATGCTATTTCACTATTCTCAAACATTGATGCCAAAGATGAAATCATCATGCAACCTTATGAAGAGTACGTTGCAAAATTCAACCAGGCATTTATCGACCTATTACAAATTACACCAACAGTAAATAGCGTAAACAACTTACTGGACGAAGAAAAAGAGCTTGAGTTCATCAAAGCATTCCGGGAATTGATGCGTCTAAAAAATGTATTGGCAACCTTTACCGAATTCTCTTTCGATGATCTGTCAATGCCGGAACAAAACTTCGAAGATTACAAAAGTAAATATCTGGATCTTTACGATAAAGCAAAATCACATCACCAAAAAGAGAAAGTATCCATTCTAGGCGATATTGATTTTGAGCTGGAGCTGATACACCGAGATGAAATAAATGTGGCTTATATCCTTAAGCTTCTAGCCAAGCTAAAAGACTCAACACCAGAAGAACACGAAAAACAGAAAAAAGCAATCATTGACCTGATCGCAGGAGACGCTAAAATGCGCAGCAAACGTGAATTGGTTGAAAGGTTTATTCATGAGAATCTACCCGAAATTGACGATTCAGACAATATCCCAACAGAGTTCGAATCATTCATAAGCGAAGAACGCCAGATTGCTATTCGTACCATAAGTGAGCAGGAAGGATTGGATGCTGAGAAATTGGAAAAAATAATTGGGAATTACTTGTTCACTGAGAAAAAACCAATGCGTGATGATGTTATTGACTTGATGAACAAACGTCCCGCTTTAAAAGAACGTCGTTCTACTGCCGAAAGAATCACAAGCAAAATTGTAAAATTCGTTGAGACCTTTATAAGTGGGATTGCGGGCTAGGGGTTTAAAATTATAAATTCGGAATTATGAATGTGAAAGTAATAAGTATTTTGGCTATCGTATTAGTTGCAATTTGGCTTGGCTTATACAGTTGGAAATGTAGAAATAGAATAAAAAACTATAAATGGGTTTTTGAATGGTTCTATCCATGTATCGTTTTTTTAATTTCGATAAGCGTTCTTTATCTTTTAGTTAATAGATTTATTGAAGCTACAGCCGGAGAATTTACATGGCACATGAAAACTGAAGCTTGGTCTTATTTTGGGGCTTTTATTGGGGCTATATTATTAGCTGCAACACTTATTTATCAGATTAGGGCTTCGCGTCGTCAACAAGTTGAGTCCAAGTTTTTTGAATTGGTTAAATATTATCGAGATAATATTTCTGAAATGCGAATTCGAAATCCGTTTTATTATAAAGACGATAAGGGAAGAGTCTACGAAGAAAAATTTGTTGAAGGTCGTAGGGTGATGAAAATAATCTTCGATCAATACAAAGTCGCCTTTGGTATTTGTAAGCAATACAAGATCGTACCCGAATATAAATTTGAAAAGTTACTAAATAGGAAGCCACATTATAAAAATCATTTTATTCCCAAGAGTCCAAAAAAATCAAAACCAATTTGTGAACAACAAAAAAGACGACTTATTGAAAATGAAATAGCATATTTAATAATGTTCTGGGGAGTTTCTCGTGGATCCAGCGATGAACTAAATGAAAGGCTAACTAGTCAGTTTGATTTAATTGATAATGGAAATACTGGAGGTTTTGACATTATTGACTACATAAAAAAAATACCAGCTGTATATGAATGTGGAGATAGTTCCAGAAATTTTAGTGTAATTATAAATAGCTTTCTTAAAACTAAAATTCTTTCTAATTCAACAATAATTAATAATAGAAATAATGGATTTGTCAAATTTTTTGGTGGACATCAATATCAATTAGGCCACTACTACAGACATTTGTTTCAAGCTGTTAAATTCATTGATAAGCAACCTAAATGGCTTTTTTCTAAAGATGAGAAGTATGATTATATTAAGACACTAAGAGCACAAATGTCAAATTACGAGCAGGCATTACTCTTCATTAATTCTCTTACTATCATGGGACGGGATTGGGAATATTCAAATAAAGATGGTAAATGTTTGATTTCTGAATACAATCTGATTAAAAATCTACCAAAGAAATTCATTCCTAATATGCAACCTCAAGATTATTATCCCGCTGTTGATTTTGAATGGAAGAGTAAAAAGGTAAAAAAAAGCCTCATTAAATTGAAATTTGATAATAGGGTAAGTGTGTGACTCCTTGCCACCCAACCCAAAGCGAAATACAATCAATTGATCAGACCTGTCAGGTCTCACTTTACCGGCACTCACCTCCAAATCCCTGCAAACAGGCCGTTCCGTAAGGAACAGGATGCGTGCAGACTCCCGTTCATGTGCAAAGAGGGCTTCTGAAAAGCTGCAGACAGCCTTTTAGCGGCAAAACAGGTACCTGCGGAACTGCAGTATCGTTTTTAGTGGTAAAACAAGGCTGCAAACCGCTGCAGCTGGCCTTTGAGCCATAAAAAGGCTGTCCGCATTCATACAGGTGGCAATTTGGCCGCAAAAACAGCATCTGAGTTTGTGCAGCCTGTCATTCAGTCATTAAAAGGGAGTGTGGGCTCGTGCAGATAGGCAAATAATGGAGAGTTAGGAGAGGTGTTTAGTGAATTTTTGTTAAAAAGTAATTTTTTTTATGCTTACTAAAATAAAATAGCATATATTTATGCTTCAGTTAAATAGATATCGCTGTTTTATTCATGTAAAAATTAAGAAATGATAAAAAAAATGTATTTTAGTTTGTTGCGGCTTAACGAATTGTTAGGCTATTTCAACGAAATTATCACTTACCTGATAGGTGCAGATCTGGAAGGTTTGCAAATCACCAGTCCGGTAGAAAAGCTGAACAACAAGGTAGGAGAGGCGCTTGCCGCAGCCAATAGAACCACGGCCAGCGGGTTTACCGAACGCATCCGTCAATTGGATAACAGAAGAGATGAATCATTCGTCGCTTTTAGAAATTTTATGGAGGCATCGACGCATCGCAGGGACGAAGCCATTGCAAATGCGGCGGAACAAATCTGCAGAATTATTAGAACTCACAATTGGAGTTTGTACAGCAGAGGTTATAAAATTCAGTCTGCAAAAATGGCAAGTTTGCTTAAGGAGTTGAATCAGGCCGAAAATCAGGCATTGATACTTCAATTGGAAGCGGCTTCATGGTACAGTGAAATGCTGGAGGACAACAATGCCTTTAATCAGCAAAGCGAGGAAAAGAGCATTGCAAAAAATGAGGAAATAGATTACGACACGCAGGAAATATATAAAAGTGCACGACTTGCCTGCGAAGAGTTATTTGAGGCCATAGAGGTGCTTAATCGTATTGCTCCGAACGAAAAATACAATGCGATAGCAAAGTTCATTAACGAATGCAATCAAAAATACCTGACAGTGGCCCGCTCAAGAAAAACCAAAAATGCGAATGCTGCAGAAGTAACAGAGGCTTAATAAAAAAAGCAGAGGCTCCTTAAATTCTCCCGTAAACCGCCTAAAGTTTAAAATGGGAATTGAGGGCCCCGGCTTGTTTCTAAAAATACAATCATTTTTGGAAATATTTATTATAGCTTAATTTAATTTGTAAGCCGATATCTATCTAACAGACAAATCCTCCATGTATTGGGGGATTTTTTTTATTGCAGGAAAAAAGTGTTGGGAGCTGGTGAAACAAGACATTGGCGCATTTCTTTTTGTTTGGTATAAATAGTAAGTTTACGTTGCTTGTGCAGCACAAATAAACAGTAAGAAATATTATCGATGGGAGACTTACTTATAATTGAAGAGTTGAATGCTCAGCTAAAGTGGAAAATAAAACAAGTAGAGAAAGTTACTTGGTTGATAAAAGGCTATCAGTTGAATGAATTGGCTCAGGTTACCCGTTTAAATATTTCGAAAAAGAATTTGAAAGGCAAGTGGCCTGCTGCACTTTTTAAATTGAAACACCTGGAATTTTTAGACATTCAGGAAAATGGGCTTGAATTGATCCCGGAGGAAACAGCCAATTTAAAGAGTTTACGATGTATGGATATTCGTCGGAACCAGATCAGTTCACTGCCTCAATCAATTGCAGAAATACCAAATCTTCAAAAATTATATTTGGGTAACAATAGCTTTACTGTTGTGCCTTCGGCTCTTAGTACCTGTCCTAAACTGGAACTAATTGATTTTACGAACAATGAAATTTCTGAAGGACTGGAACAGCTTTTGCGCTCAGCATCCATCACCAACATTTATTTGGAAAACAATTGCATAAAGTCATTTCCCTTTCATCTGCTTAAAAGCCATCAACTCACCGAGCTGAATTTAATGGAAAATCAAATTGAAAATATCCCGGAAGATCTGCCGGCTATTATGCGCTTTCATTATTGAAATAAGTCCATTTTTAAATTACTTCCCGATACAGAAATTCTTAAAGATATTTCCCAAAACTTCATCAGTTGAAATGTCTCCGGTTATCTCGCCAAGGAAATGAAGACATTCGCGAATGTCCTGAGCTAAAAAATCTGTAGGGATATTTGCTTCCAGACCGCTATTAACCCTGTCAATACTTCCCAATGCGTTTTTAAGAGCTTCGAAATGGCGGATGTTGGTTACAATTACATCTTGCTCGTTAACAGCACCCATGTTTACTGTTTTCAGCAGTTCGTTGGTTAAGGAGTCGATGTTTTGCTTTTGTTTGGCCGAGATAAAAATGATTTTGTCTTCTACATCCAGTCCGGTTAATCGTTTTGCCAGCCCCTGAGGATCAGGAATCAAATCAATTTTATTGATGCAAACCACTAGGTGTTGAGTCTCGCGGTCTATGGTCTGATTTACTTTCGAGATAGAATCATTTATGTTTTCCATATCCCGGTCGGCATCAATCAGTAAAAGAACGATTTGAGCCTGTTTCATTTTGCTGTAGGTACGTTCAATACCCATACTTTCAATTCGGTCAAGAGTGGTTCGGATTCCTGCCGTATCGATAAAGCGGAAAGTTATTCCGCCAAGGTTAATGGTGTCTTCAATTACATCACGTGTTGTACCCGCAATATCCGAAACAATAGCACGATCTTCGTTTAAAAGAGCATTCAGCAGTGTTGATTTACCCACATTTGTGTTTCCCACAATGGCAACGGGGACACCGTTTTTAATCACATTCCCCAACTCAAAAGAGTTGACCAGTTTCTGAATCAGACTTTGTATTTCGTTTACCAAATTAGTTAGCTGTGTACGATCGGCAAATTCAACATCTTCTTCACCAAAATCGAGTTCCAATTCAATCAGCGATATAAAATTCAATAATCGTCCGCGTAAGTTGGCAATTTCGTTCGAAAAACCACCACGCATTTGCTGCAATGCTACTTTATGAGCAGCTGCCGAACTCGATGCGATTAAATCGGCGACAGCTTCGGCTTGTGAAAGATCCATTTTGCCGTTTAAAAAGGCACGTTGTGTATATTCACCGGGATTGGCGCTTCGGGCACCATTTTTTAGCAGAACCTGAAGAATTCGATATTGAATAAAGGGAGCACCATGACAAGCAATTTCAATGCTGTTTTCGCCCGTGTAAGAGTGAGGAGCTTTAAAAACACTCACTAAAACCTCGTCGATAATTTCTTCGCCATCCTGAATTGTTCCAAAATGAACCGTGTTTGCTTTTTGATCAGCAATGAGTTTTTTGCTTGCTGCTGTAAATACTTTATCGCAGATTGTAAGAGCATCAGCTCCCGAAAGGCGCACAATTGCAATGGCTCCATTGCCAGGAGCTGTTGAAATTGCACATATAGTAGATTGATCAATCATAGTTGTTCCAATTGTAAATAATGAACTACAAAGATAGAAGAGAATTGCTAATTATAAATGTTGAAATGAACTTAATCCGGATCTTTGCCGCCGGCACTATTTTTTTAGCTTTTCAACACGTCAGCTTTTTTCTTTTGCTATTTTTGTCTGCAAATAAATCTGATACTATGAAACGCCTCTGGTAAAAATGCTGCACAAAGGAGAATAAGCGTAATTTGGGAGTTCCATTGGCAAAAACACACAATTATAATCATATGAAAAATATAACGGGTCGTTGGACATTTAACGAAGATTTTGGCTTTGGCAAGGACGAAGGCTTTGCAGAATTTACTCAGGAAGGTGATTCAATAACAGGAGTGGTGGTTTATACCGAAAGAATTGATGATGAAACTCCATTCAGAGTTCAGCAGGAGGTTGAAGGGAATTTTGATGGTGTTAATTTTAAAGTGACTGGAACAAAAGTTGAATTGCTGGATGTTGAAAATCAGTTTGAATACCATTTGGATACCTGGGAAGGAATTTTAAACGCTAATAATCAAATAGTAGGTCACAGTTACGATGACCATGATTGTTTTGGTGTGTTTGTAATGGAATTTATTGAGTTGCAATAGGATTTATTTCAATGATTTGCATAAAAAAGATCGATGCTCGTGCGCCGATCTTTTTTATTTTGTTGAAACGCTTTGGTTTTTGTAACACTCTTTAATTCATGATGTTAAAAATAGCCAGGGCGAACAGATAAAATCGCAAAAAACGAAACAATCCAAACAATAGATATCTTTTAAAACTAAAATTGATAATCCCCGATGCCATGCTCACCATAGAAAATGGCAATGGCAGCAGTGCTCCTACAACAATAAGTAAGCCACCCCATTTTTTTAGGTTTGTAATGTGTTTTTTCATCTTGTTTTCTACCGTCTTTTTAACAGAAGGAATGCTAAGTATCGTTTTCCCAATAAAATAGGATACACAACCTCCCAGATACGAGAGTAGAGCCAGTAAAGAAAGCTGAAGCATTGGATCGGGCAGTGTTTTTACCCAGGCAATAAATAGTTCGGGGGGAATTAAGCCTAATATGGATTCTGAAGTAAAAAAGATCATAAAAACACTGATTGGTGAATAATCTTTTGTGGTTTCATGAAACAAACTATGAAAATCAAGTACATAATATTCCAGAAAAAGAATGAGACCAACAAGCACAGCAAAAGGGACAGCAACCTTCTTTAGAGTTGCCCCAATAAATTGGTAGAATCCTGTATATGAGTAATATTGATGCAGAAGTTGAATTTTTGGTTTGCGATTTTTTCGCACAATATTTGTTTTCATTAAGTATTAATCTGTTTAATCAGGAAATTGAATTTTGAAAAGCATCTCTGGGAATGATTTTGAATCTGATTACATATTTGTATCTGTTGGATAGATAAACTATGAAACATGAATGTAATAGTGATGCGTGTTTTACAAATCAGCTCAATATCGATGGTTAAATATTTTTTGAAGCAAATTTGTAATTGCAGAGATTTACTAAAGAAAAGAAGACTTAGGCTTTGGGAGGCGGAGATTCCAGTTCTAGTCTGCTAGAATTACTTATTGCTGTATTTGAATTCTTAGAACTGTCATTATCATACAAATATAACTCTGTTTTGCTGTAAAAACACACATTCAGATCTTCTATATCAGTATCATCATATTCCGAAGAAGTTACATCTGTTCCGCTTATCAAACCGGCTGCCAACGCAGGTTTATTTTCTTGATTTACCTTAATCATTTGTTGTATGATCGGTATCACAAGCAATAGCAGCGATAAGAATATCAGTAAAACTGATAGATTTTTCATGATTTTATATTTGTTACGCAAATGTATAAAAAATCCAACGCAAAGCAGTACTGTTTCTTTTTATGCATTTAAAAGTAGGGTATTCCCCTACACGAAGTAGGAACAGCCCTGTTTCACATCATTGCCATCATCTATATTTTTGTTATAAAAATTAGAAACATGCAATTAGTGAGCGAAACATACCGAACCAGAGAGAATATTTTAATTCTTGCAGATTTTTCTGACGGGAATTGGGACGCAATACAATTTGCGATGAAATATCTTTATAGAACTTAGCCTTATAAATTAATGGTTTTAGAATATTCGCAATAAGAATTAAAAACAGTTGGTGTATGATGTTTTCGTTGGTATGGATTGTAATTTTTGAAATTCTATTTGGCAAAACTCAGTCAACTAAACCCCGGAAGTAAAAGCTTTGCAATTATTTGTAAATTTGTTCCACTTTGCAGAATGGTACCTGAAACGTTTTTGGAATGAAACGCCCCTATACAATAGTGTTACATGCAGGATGATAAGTGTAATTTGGGAGTTCCATATGGCAAATGAAAACAAATTATACTCACATGAAAATAAAAAAGAGTCTGTTCATTAAACAAAAAGTAATATTTGTTTTATTACTCTTTAGTTTATTTGCTTTTGGAGGAATCATCTACACCTTTAGTAATAGTGCTGTGCTCGATTCTCAGCATATCCGACTGGTTGAATTCTCGGAAAAAGTAGAAATTGAAGTTTTCAATGGGAGAATTAAAATGGATGAACTTTTAAGTGGTAATAAAACCATTACAAACAGTTCTGTTTTTGAACGTTTTGATAGAGCCGAAAAATATATATCAGATATCGAACAAATAATTTCGAAAACTAAAAAAATCAAATTAGATAAGGAAAATCATTTTCTGTATCAACTTTCAGAACTAAGACTTTTAATTCATCAGATTAAAGAAATTGTACGTACTAAGATAAACAAGGATGTGAATAGTGTCGATTCAAATTTGGCCGGATCATATCTCGAATTTATGCTAAAGTTTGATGAATATGGTAAAACTTTGCACGCTTTTATCAGCGAAAATAATTATCGTTTAAAACGTGAGCTGTTTATTCTCCTTACCAGCATATTTACGATACTGATTATTAGTTTGGTTTTAATTGTTCGATTAATGAATTCACTCATTAGAACCAACCGCGTACTTCTTCACAACACGATGAAAGTGGAGCAGAGTGAGCGCAGGAGAATAGCGATGGATCTTCATGATGGCTTAGGTGCCATGCTATCGAGTGTGGGTCTCTACAGTAAGATTTTGGAGAAAAAATTTAAGGATGATCCAAAGATACATGGTCAACTAAATCAAATTACCTTGTTGTCAAATCAGGCCTTGCAAACCGTTTCTGAAGTAATTAATAATCTGAATCCATCAATTTTAAATCGTTATGGTCTTGTTGAATCATTGGACAGACTGTGTGCACGAGTCAACAGTATCGGAAATGTTAAACTCCATCTGGAATCGAAGAAGTTTATTGGAGAAATGAATAAGAGTACCGAAGTAATTATTTATCGTATTATTAGTGAGTTAATCAATAACACCATAAAGCATGCAAATGCAACAGAAGCCTTCATTACTCTAAAAGGGAACACCAAAATTATTCTTCATTATCAGGATAACGGTTCGGGTTTTGATAGCAGAAAGTTATCATTGCATGAAAAGAACGGCATGGGTTTGTTAAATATAATTGACCGGATTGAATCCATAGGAGGTGATTCTTTAATTGATACTACCCCGGGGAATGGATTCGCAATTACAATTGAACTAAGAATTGATAAGTAAATTATATGGAAACAATTAAAGTTATTTTGGTCGACGATCATAAGATATTTAGAGATGGGTTTCGTCTTTTGCTGCAGAGTTTTCCATATGTTGATGTGATCTGTGAAGCCTCAAATGGTTTAGAATTATTAAAAGTACTTGAGGTTAATATTCCTGATATTATTTTCATGGATATAAATATGCCTCATGTTGATGGTGTAGAAGCAAGTAAAAGAGCTCTCGAAAAATATCCGGATCTTAAAATTATAGCACTTACTACCTTTCTGGATGATGATTACCTGGAACAAATGTTAATGGCAGGTGTGGAAGCTTATATGTTGAAGAATGCAGATATTGAGGAGTTCGAAAAAGCAATTTTGAAAGTATATTCAGGAGGAAACTATTTCTCAGCAGAAATTGTCGCATTACTTTCTGACAAATTAAATATCCTTCGCAGCCGCAAAGTTCAACAAATGGAATTGCCGGTATTTACCGATCGGGAGAAAGAAATCCTTGAATTAATTTGTAAAGGATTTGGGAATAAAGAAATTGCAGAAAAAATCTTTATTAGTCCTAAAACAGTGGAGAAACACAAGAGCAGCCTTTTTCAAAAGACAGGTGTTTTAAATACTGTAAATTTGGTGATTTTTAGCTTCAAACATCAAATTGTGAATTTCTAATCTGTTTTTCCGGAAGTGCATCTGTTTCAATAAATATTTATGAAGATAATGAACATCGTATAAATCTACGTGTCTTGTTTAATTATAGTTCTTATTCCGAAGTAGGGATTTCCCTATTGTTCAATTCTCTTTTCAGGCTTATTTTCGCAGGATATTAAACCAAATAAATGCTTGGTGTTTAATTAATTATTATTTGTAGTGTAAGGATTGATGCTGAGTGAGAATAAAAAATAAATGATGATACAGTTTTTGAAGGAAAAAAGAATATTTGATAAAAATAAGAATCCTCTAATTGAATTTGTAAGGTTAGAATCATTTGGAGGAATTGTATTGATGTTTTTTACTATTCTAGCCATTGGGTTAACCAATTCCACATTTGGAGAATCCTTTTTATCTTACTGGAAACAATATTTAGGCATTAATTTTGGTGATTGGGAGCTAAACAAGAGTCTTTTACACTGGATTAATGACGGCTTAATGGCAGTTTTCTTCTTCGTAGTTGGATTGGAAATAAAAAGGGAATTGCTTACAGGAGGTCTGTCATCAGTTAAAAAGGCGAGTTTACCAATTTTTGCGGCTATTGGAGGTATGTTGGTGCCTGCATTAATATATTTTGGTCTAAATCAAACAGGATCAGGAACACATGGCTGGGGAATCCCAATGGCAACAGATATTGCTTTCGCCTTAGGAATATTACTTCTTTTGGGCAAAAGAATACCGACTTCACTTAAGCTCTTGTTAACATCAATTGCAATTGTTGATGATATAGGCGCTGTAATTGTAATTGCTCTTTATTATACCAGTGAAATAGATTGGGTTTATCTTCTTTACGGCGGTGGTATATATGCTGTTTTATGGTGTCTCAATTTATTAAAAATCAGAAATATTCCTGTTTTTTTATTTCTTGGTGTTTTACTTTGGTTTGCTTTGTTAAAATCGGGCATACATGCAACACTTGCAGGTATTCTATTAGCCTTCACAATACCGGCCAGAGCAAACCGAAATGTTTTCGAATTCATTCGATCCAATACCATACTATTAAAACAATTGGGAACTACTCTTGCTAAAGATAAAAAGTCAAAGGAGAAAAACGTACAAGCCTCAATCACTTCCATAGCAGCTAATTGTGTTGAGGTTATATCACCATTGCAAAGGTTAGAACATTTATTTCATCCATGGGTAGCCTATTTAATAGTTCCCTTATTTGCTTTTTCCAATGCAGGTGTAATTGTAAATGGTGATTTAATGAGCAAAGCTTTTGATCCAATCTCCCTTGGTATAATTTTAGGTCTGTTTATAGGGAAACCATTGGGCATTTTTCTGTTTTCCCATTTAGGAGTAAAAATGGGCATTGCTCAAAAACCTCAAAAAATATGTTGGTCACAAATTATTGGAATTGGCTTTTTGGGAGGAATTGGTTTTACCATGTCTTTCTTTGTCTCGCAACTTGCCTTTTCTGATTTGTTAATTTTAAATCAGGCAAAAATTGCTGTGCTAATAGCTTCAATTATGTCGGGTTTGATAGGTTTTTTCATCTTAAAATTATTCGGTAATCAATCAACGAAATAAATGTTTTCATAGTTTAGTTAATTTTTTGAGGGCCGAAGCATATGTTTCGGTCTTCTCTTTTTATTTAGTCAATGAATTATTCATAAATTTTTTATTTTTTTTAATGATGCGATAAACTTGTAATTCAGAACGTTTAGTCCTGTAATGCCTATTAATAAAGAGGTGTAGTGATTTTTTTATTGCAAAAAGATTTGGAGGATAAGAAAAAATCCCCATCTTTGCATCGCAATCAAATGAAACGCGGATGTGGCGTAATTGGTAGCCGCGCTAGACTTAGGATCTAGTGCCGAGAGGCGTGGGGGTTCGAGTCCCTTCATCCGCACAAAAAGATCGATACGAAAGTGTCGGTCTTTTTTTTTGCTCCAAATCTAAATGTTCAATTCTGGATTTTCTTTGTATCTTCTTCAAACCAATTATTTTATTATGAAGCAACGATGCACTTTAAGTCAACTTCTGGGAATTGAACATTCAATACTGCTGGCTCCTATGTTTTTAATATCCAACACCAAAATGGTTATTGAGGCTCTGAGCTGTGGCTGTACTGCAGCCATTCCTGCTCTTAATTACCGATCAGAAAAGGAATTGCACGAGGCCATATTGGAAATCAGGAGGGCGATATCAAAACCATTTGGTTTTAATCTAATTGTGAATAAATCCAATCTTAAATATAAGTCTCAATTAAAGACTTTGCTTGATCTTAAAGTGGATTTTATAATTACCTCCCTGGGGAATCCTAAAGATGTTATTGCATCGTGTCAACCTTTGGGCATTAAAGTTTTTTGTGATGTTACAGATGTGCGATATGCTCAAAAAGTGGAGCAATTGGGTGCGGATGCAATTATTGCTGTCAACTCGCAGGCTGGCGGACACTGCGGCCATTTACCTGCAAAGGAATTAATTTCTAAATTACTTCAGTTTACAAACTTACCAATTGTATCTGCAGGCGGAATTCGTAATAATTTGGATGTGAAGCAAATGATGGAGTGGGGAGCATCCGGTGTTTCTGTTGGTACTATTTTTATTGCCACTTACGAATCCGATGTTTCAAAGGAGTACAAGCAGGCAATGATTCAATACGGCTCAAAAGATATCATAAAATCAACAAAATTAACCGGCTCAGCACTCACAGTAATCAACACAGCATATGTAAAGAGAATTGGAACTAAGGCAAACTTTTGGGAGTGGTTAATTAATAATAGTTCCATTCTTAAAAAATATGCAAAGCTGATTTTAGCCTGGCAAGGAATGAGTAAAGTAAAAAAATCTGCATTTAAAGCAAGTTATCACAATGTGTGGTGCGCAGGTCCAAGCATTGAAAGTGTAAAAAGCATTCGCTCTGTCAAAGATGTTTTATCTGGCTTAATCCAAGCTGATAATTAACCTTTTCATGGTTGCAGGTAAAGAATTATCTAGTGCACAGTATTCCGCTTTATTCAAAAAATATCAGTAATAATAATTATTATTACCTAATTGTTTTAATTAATCAATATGAAATACTACTTTTATTATGTAATAATTACATGAGTGCATTTTTTATTGCTTCAATAATAAAACTAAAGGTGGAATAAGCCGAATTAACCTTAAAATAGAAGTAGGTAGTAAAAAAACAAAATAACAATGAGTGAACAAGTTATTCAAATAGTCGAGAAGAAAAGCAACGGAATGGCAACTGCGGGTTTCGTTTTGGCCCTTATTACCGTATTTTTTGGTTGGATTCCTTTTGTTGGATGGGTTACTTGGCTGTTAGGGCTTATTTTTAGTGCTCTTGGATTAAGTAAAGCTAATAAAGTTGGAGTTGGTAAAGGACTGGCCATTGCAGGTTTAGTTATTAGCTTAATTGGCATTGTGGTGTTACTTGTAGTTGCTGCAAGCTTAGCAGCCATAATTGGCATGAACGTCTAATCAGAAATTCTAACGAAAGGAGGTTGCCGAAAATCCTTAATAGAGTAGGCAATTTATTTCTTCATGATCAAAACAGATCATTTTGTAAGTTTTTCGAATCCCCGCCAACCAATCCAATTTTGCTCTGCCACATCATCTGCAATTCGAATTAGCCGATCGTTAAAATCATTTCTTATCGCATTTTCATTGAAATATGTAACCGCTTCGGCAAACGATTTAAGCATGCTCTTATAAAAGGCTTCCTGCTTAATGTATTTTTCAGAAGTGTATGTAATTGCTATTTCAATCTGATAAAGCATTACATCTGCAATCAAGTTTGGTTCCACACCAAGCTTTTTAAAATGGCGAATAAATTTTTGAGCTACAGAACGTCTCATTTTCGCTTTACGGCCCGATACAGGAAAGTATTCTTTCGAAATTTTGAATTTACATTCTTCCAGCAATTTATTCTCCTGAGGATTAAATGCGAAATCGTAAAACTCCTTAACATCTTTAAATCTGGTATAAAGATCGGTAATTTGTTCCTGAAGCTGCTTTTTGTTCAGTTGCTGCAGGTATTCTTTTAAGTCTTTTTTGCTCATGTATTTTACTAAAAATTAAAAGTTATTGCTTAGATGCAAATTTACTAATAAAATTATCCTTTTTATAAGTGGTACAGAAGTTTTATTGCTTTCCAAAACAGACTAATTGTTTTAGTGAATTTTATTTTCGGCTTATGATGAATATTTAAAATTGTAATTATTTGTTTAATTAAAATTAATAATAGCAAGCTAATTATAGTGTCATTTATATTTTAATCTTCAATTTTGGCATGTTTGTGGTTATTTTAATGCGTTTTGTGTAAAAGCTTTAGATCATGTAATATGACTTCAGTAAATTTATTTTGTTGATTAGATGGAGGAGATAGATATATAATTATGATTTTATTGTTTTAAAATTTTGATTTGTCCCAATACCAGTAAGAAGCTCTCGTTTCTATTTAACAATTTTAAATGAACCTTAAAATTTGACTGTGAATCACGTACATAATTTTTTGATATTATTCCTTGTCAATTGTGGTATTCATCTATATCATATAATGCCATCTCTAATTCAAAGAGACAAAACAGCGTGTCCTTCATTTTTTTCTTTTGCAACTGCTGTTCATCGTATTTCCACTATGTCAGTAAAAAACTTATTAGGTGCAAAAATACCATCTATTAATTGGAATGTGTGTAATTGGAAGCAAGAACGAATTATTTATTTTTTGTGTTAATTGACTAAAAGTAAACTATATAAACCTGATGAAGTTCTGGATATTTTCAAACCACAACCATATTTATTCAATAGTTAACTTCATCGAAATATTCATTTAAACCTTAAAAAATTCAACAATGAAAAAAGTAATGTTAATTATGGTCGCTGTAGTTGTTACTGCAGCAGCATCTTTTGCTCAACAAAATGTTTCCGAAATTCAACAACTTGGAACAGATCAAGAAGCTACAGTTGATCAGGTAGGTGTTTGGAATTACAGTCAAATAAATCAATCCGGAGAATTAAATGTTGCTTCAGCTACTCAGTTAGGCGATTTAAATTCTTCTTTTATTAATCAGATTAATAGTGTTTGGGTAGAAGCTTACGTTGAGCAATACGGATTCTTGAATTTCTCTTCTGTATATCAAAGTAGTGATTGGGATATTGCAAATGTACTTCAAGATGGTAATTTTAATATTTCGTATGTTGAGCAAGTGAACAATTTCTGGTCAGAAGCTTTAATAAATCAATTTGGAGATTCTAATTGGGCTAAAGTTGATCAGGCTGATGGTTATCGTGATTTTGCCGGCATTATTCAGGATGGTTTTGCAAATCAAGCAAGAATACGTCAATATGGTAATGATAGCAATTGGGCAGGTGTTATTCAAACAGGATCGTTCAATTTAGCCGATGTATATCAGGCCAATGGAATTGGTAATTCTTCTTACGTTACACAAGAAGGTGAAGATAATTGGGCATTTGCAACTCAAATGGGTGGCGAAGGCAATTCTATCGAAGTTGAACAATATGAGAATAGTAATACTGCAGTAGTAAATCAGTATGGCGGTGTTATGAATCGTGCTTATGTTGGTCAGTTAGGAGACTGGAACTTCGGTAAAATTACACAAGTAAAAGGAGAGGATAACTATGCAGGTATCGCACAGATTGGTTATGCTAATGATGCTTCTATTAAGCAAATTAAGGGAGAATCTAATTGGGCCGGTTTGGTTCAAAATGGTGATTTCAATAAAGCCACTGCTATTCAAAGAAAAGGTATTGATAACGAAGCGTACGCAGAGCAGGCAGGTGATGGAAATACTGTAATGATGAAACAAATTCGCGGCGAAGGAAATTTGGCAGAAGTTTACCAGATTGGTGATGATAACTTTTCCTATACAAAACAGGTTGGTGGTGAGAACAATACTATTTCTGTATTGCAGGATGGAGCAATGAATTATACCGAGACTTATCAGTTTGGTGGTGGTGAGAACCTTGCAATTATAGAGCAATCTGGTTATGGTAACTATTCAGGTATCCTACAAGAAAATGTAACAAATTCTGTTGCTGATATTTTTCAGGATGGTGAATTAAACGAATCTGTTGTTCTTCAATACAACGGGGACAATAATTTTGCAATAGTTACTCAGGTTGGAGATTACAATTATTCTGGAATTTCACAGGATGGATCCGACAATGCTGCTGATGTATATCAGTCAGGTTTTGGACATTCAAGTGTAGTAATGCAGTATGGTAATGGAAATAGTGCAACAGTAGATCAAACTAATTCCAGTTTAAATCCATAATTAAAATATTTTAGCTGTCTTTATATTTCTAAAGACAGCTACTTCTAAAAATTTTAAGTTGATTTTGTTTTAAAGGTTGAGTCAACTTTAATAATGATAAAATCTGAAAAGTATTCGTAATTTGTGTGGTTGTAAATTGCGGAAGTGAATTAGATTTTATTAAGAGCAAGATAAGGAATGTTCATTTTGAGCATTCCTTATTTGTTTATATACAAAGAACCGACAGCTATCTTTGTCGAGATTAAACTATCGGTTCTAACCACTTAACTGCCTATGTTTAGTGTAACTTATTGCATTTTTTAAGCCCCTAAGTATTTGTGAATTGCGTGAGCTGTTTTGCGTCCATGATCCAATGCGCGAACAACCAGGCTTGCACCGGATGTTGCATCACCTGAGCAGAAAATTTTCGAATTTGAAGTTTGACCTTTCGCATCAGTTTTAATATTTCCTCTGCCATCCAATTCAAGTCCTAATTCATTAACTAATCCTTCATGCACGGGATGAACAAATCCCATAGCTAATAATATTAAATCAGCATCAATGGTTTCTTCAGTTCCTGGAACTTCATTCATTTTGAATTGTCCCTTTTCATCCTTAGTCCATTCAATTTGTGTGATAGTAAGTTTTTTCACGCTGCCATCTTCACCTAAAATCTCTTTAGAACTAAGAGACCATCTTCTCTCACAACCCTCAAGGTGAGAACTGGAAGTTCTTAAAGTTTCCGGCCAGTAAGGCCAAGGATTGGTCTCTTTTCTTTCTTCAGGTGGTTTTGGCAGCAATTCTATCTGCAAAACAGATTTTGCCTTTTGACGAATTGAAGTCCCAACACAATCGGAACCAGTATCGCCACCTCCAATAACAACAACGTTTTTACCTTTAGCAGATATTCTTTCCTGCTTGGTGAATTCGTCGCCACGTATCAGTTTATTTTGTTGCTTGAGAAAATCCATAGCAAAATGTACACCTTCCAGTTCACGGCCTTTAATTGGCAAATCGCGTGGTTTCATTGCACCAATTGCGAGGCAAATGGCATCATATTCCGCTTCCAATTCAGTAAATGAAACATTTCCACCTACATCCTGATTGGTTTTAAATTCGATACCTTCCTCAACAAAAAGTTCCAAACGTCGATCAATAACGCCTTTATCCAATTTAAAATCAGGTATTCCGTAACGAAGTAATCCGCCAATCGCATCATCTTTTTCAAATACAGTCACATTATGACCAGCTCTGTTTAGCAGATCTGCAACAGATAATCCTGCTGGTCCTGACCCAATTACAGCGATCTTTTTACCAGTTCGCTTTTTAGGAGGCCGAGCCTTGATATAGCCGTACTCAAAAGCTTTTTCGATAACAGCAGCCTCATTTTCGCGTATGGTTACAGGCGATTTCTGCAACGCCAGCACACAAGATTTCTCGCATGGAGCCGGACAAATTCTTCCTGTAAATTCGGGAAAGCTGTTCGTTGAATGTAAAATTTGGCTTGCCTCCTCCCAATTTTCTCTGTAAACAGCATCCTGCCATTCGGGAATTTTGCTGGCTGTAGGACAGGCCCAGTGACAGAAAGGTACACCGCAATCCATACATCTGGCTGCTTGATCTATTCTGTCATCAAGATTCAAAGTCTGTTCAACTTCTCCAAAATCCCCAATTCTATCTCTTACCGGACGGTAGCCGGCTTCTTTTCTTTTTATCTCTAAAAAACCTTTCGGATTTCCCATAATCGTTCTGTTTGTTAATGAATAGTGCAGTAATTAAAGGAAAGGATCGAATCCTGTTTTCACCCTTCCTTAAAATTTAATTACTCATGAACTTCTGTTTGTGATTGAGCCGCTTTTAACTTTCGGTGAATCTTCTTCAGTTTTTTCTCCTCAAGAACTTTTTTATACTCATAAGGAATAACTTTCACAAAATGTGGTAGATATTCTTCCCAATGAGTAAGTACTTTAGAAGCCACACTACTCTGTGTTAATAACAAATGTTCGTGGATCATTCCCTGAAGCTCATGAATATCCTGCATATTTTCAACGGGTTCAAGGGAAACAAGACTTTTGTTGCAAAAATAATCCAATCGTCCTTCCATATTAAGAACGTAAGCAATTCCACCACTCATACCAGCCGCAAAGTTTCTACCTGTTTTACCTAGAATTACAACTCTACCTCCGGTCATGTATTCGCAACCATGATCACCAACACCTTCAACAACAGCGATTCCACCGGAATTACGAACACAAAAACGTTCTCCCGCCATTCCTCTTATATATGCCGATCCGCTGGTTGCACCATAAAGCGCGGTATTTCCAATAATAATTTGTTCTTCAGGTTTAAATTTGCTTTTCTCCGAAGGATAAACAACCAGCTTTCCTCCCGATAAGCCCTTTCCAAAATAGTCATTAGAGTCACCAATCAAACGGAAAGTAATTCCTTGTTCAAGAAAAGCTCCAAAACTTTGTCCTGCAGATCCTCTAAATATGCAATGAATTGTATCCTCGTCTAAAACTCTTTTTGGTTTTAGTAAAGCAACTTTACCCGAAAGCATAGCTCCTGTGGTTCTGTCAGTATTGTTGATTTTCTGATCAATCCAAACTTTTTCTCCATCATGCAACGCTTTCGCAGATTGTTTAATCAGCTCATGATCAAGAACCTCACCAATGGATTTTATTTTAGCGTTTGCACCACATATGGTGTGTCCATCAGTGTTTGGAAGATGAATTAAGTTGTCTATACTAACTGTTTTTGCTTTCCAATTTTCGATGTTTTTGCGTTTTTCCAGTAAATCAGATCGACCAACCAAATCATCAAATTTTCGAATTCCAAGTTCCGCCATCAATTCACGACACTCTTCTCCTAAGAAAGTAAAATAGTTAATCAGCCATTCTGAACGACCAAGGAATTTTTCTCTAAGCTCCTTGTTTTGAGTTGCGATTCCAACAGGACATGTGTTTAGGTGACATTTACGCATCATTACGCAACCCAACACCACCAAGGCGCTTGTAGCAAATCCAAACTCCTCAGCTCCAAGCAGGGCCATTGAAATAATATCCCTTCCGGTTTTTAATTGTCCATCGGTTTGTAATTTGATACGACCACGCAAATCGTTCATTACAAGTGTTTGCTGCGCCTCAGCTAATCCAAGTTCAACAGGTAATCCTGTATGTTTAATTGAACTCAACGGACTTGCGCCTGTTCCACCTTCGCAGCCTGCAATCACAATAAGATCAGCGTTTGCTTTGGCAACACCCGCAGCAACAGTTCCAACACCATTTTCTGAAACCAGTTTCACACTTACACAAGCTGTTGGATTTATATTTTTCAGATCGAAAATTAATTGTGCTAAATCTTCAATTGAATAAATGTCATGATGTGGAGGCGGAGAGATCAGTGTAATCCCCGGAGTTGAATTCCTAAGCTTAGCTATGATGTTATCAACTTTAAATCCAGGTAATTGACCTCCTTCTCCCGGTTTTGCACCTTGAGCTACCTTAATTTGCAATTCATCAGCATTTACAAGATATTCAGCATTTACACCAAATCGACCTGAAGCAATTTGCTTAATTGAACTTCTTGCACTTGAATAAAATCGTTTTGAACTTTCTCCTCCTTCACCGGTATTACTTCTGCCGCCAATTTTATTCATTGCAATAGCCAGAGCTTCATGAGCCTCTTTTGAAATGGAACCATAAGACATGGCACCAGTACAAAATCTTTTCATGATGTTTTCAACCGGTTCTACTTCACTGATATCAATAGGATTCTTTTTATAATCAAAGAAGCCTCTTAAAAAATTGGGAGAAGCAGTTTCTTTATTTACAATTGTGCTGTATTCCTTAAATTTTTTGAAATCATTTGTTCTGGTTGCCCATTGCAGTAATCCTATTGTTTCAGGGTTCCAGCTATGAGGCTCACCATTTTTTCTGTAGTGAATATTTCCATTATTCGTAAGTAAATCCTGATTATCGAAAGGATTCTCTTCTGAATAAGCTTTCTTGTGATGACAAAGAATTTCTTCTGAAATCTCTTTTAATCCAATTCCCTCAATTCTGGAAATTGTACCTGTGAAGTATTTGTCAATAACATCTTTACTCACACCTAAAGCCTCGTAAATTTGGGCACCAAGATAACTGCCAATGGTTGATATTCCCATTTTAGACATCACTTTTAGCAATCCCTTATCAACGGCTTTTATATAGTTTTTACGAGCCGTTTTATACTCAAGATTGGTTCTTCCATCTTTCACCAATTTGTCAATAACCGCATAACTCATGTATGGATTAATAACACTAGCCCCGTATGCAATCAGTAAGGCAATATGATTTACTTCACGAGCCTCACCCGTTTCCACAACGAGACCAATCTGCATCCTCTTTCTCTTCTTTATAAGATGATGATGAACCGCTGCTACAGCTAAAAGAACAGGAATTGGAGCCATTGATTCGGACATATTCCGATCCGTAAGAATAATGTAATTTTTCTGTTCGTCAACAGCCTTTTCAGCTAACAGACAAATAGAATCCAAAGCACTTTCCAAGCCAGCACCATTTTGAGACGCTTTAAACAGTATATCAATGGATTGATGTCTGAATTCTTCATGCTTAAGTTTCTTTATCTTGCCAAGATCAGTATTAGTAATTAACGGACTTTTGAATCGAATTAACTTACAATGCTGAGCTGTTTCATCCAATAAATTTTTCTGAACTGATCCTATATAATTGGTCAGATCCATCACCAGATTCTCCCGAATTGAATCAATTGGAGGATTGGTTACCTGAGCAAATAATTGACGGAAGTAATTGAAAAATAATTGAGGTTTTGGCGACAATACCGGTATCGGAGCATCGTTACCCATCGATCCGACAGGCTCTTGTGCACCCGTTGCCATTGGAAGAAGAACTCTTTCAAAATCTTCTTTGCAATAGTTAAAGGTCTTCTGGCAAATGTTAAAATGATCTCCAATATCTGAAGGAACCCTTTTTTCAACAGGAATAGCCTTTAAATCCAAACGATTCTCTTTTAGCCAGTTTTGATAAGGATTACGATAAGTCAGTTGTGATTTTACCTCCTGGTCAGGAATGATGATTCCTAACTGAGTATCAACAAGCAATAGCTTACCTGGTCTTAGACGACCCTTTTCTTTAATTTCTTCGGCTTTAAATTGTTGAATACCCACTTCAGAACCCATTACAATCATGTCATCCTGAGTAATCACATAACGGGAAGGGCGCAATCCATTTCTATCCAATGTGCCGCCAATATAACGGCCATCAGAAAATACCAACGAAGCTGGTCCATCCCAAGGCTCCATAAAAGTGGAATGATATTCGTAAAATGCTTTTAAACTATCAGGGATAGGATTTTTTTCATTCCACGATTCCGGCACCATCATACTCAAGGCATGCGGCAGACTTCTTCCAGTTAAGAATAAAAATTCAAGCACATTATCGAAAGAGGCAGAATCACTCTTGTTTGGTTCAACAACCGGGAATAGTTTTTTGATGTCATCACCAAACATCTCCGATTTTAAAAGAGATTCACGGGCTTGCATCCACAAACGGTTTCCTTTTATTGTATTGATTTCACCATTGTGAGCTACAATACGAAATGGCTGAGCTAAATCCCAGGAAGGGAATGTGTTGGTACTAAAACGTGAGTGAACCATTGCAATAGCGCTTTCCATACGGGAATCCTGAAGATCACTATAATATTTCCCCAGTTGGTCGCTTGCAAACATTCCCTTATATACCAAAACTTTAGACGAAAGACTAGGAATGTAAAACATCTCCTTTTCCTTCATTTTAGTTGCGCGAATATAACTTTCAGCTTGTTTTCTAGCTAAATAGAGTCGTCGTTCCAATTCATCCTGTTCGTAATTTCCACCAACAAAGATTTGTTTGATCACTGGTTCTGATTGTCTTGCAATTTCACCAATTGCATTGGTGTCCGTTGGGACATCACGTAATTGAAGAAATTCCAATCCTTCTTCTTCCAGAATCTGAATAAGAACTTCAAGACAGAACTTTTCTTCGGTTTCGTCTTTTGGTAAGAAAATTAAACCGGTACCATATCTTCCTGCTAAAGGAAGCTTGATTCCAATTTTTTTGTAGAAACTGTGAGGTAGTTGCATTAAAATACCGGCACCATCACCACTTACATTATCAGCACCACGTGCTCCCCGGTGTTCCATATTGCAAAGCACCTCCAGTCCACGGGTAATAATCTCGAAAGATTTTTTTCCTTTAATGTTGGCTACAAAGCCAATCCCACAATTGTCATGTTCGTTCTGAGGGTCGTAAAGACCCTGCTGTTTTGGTCTAAGGTTTCGCATAGGCAATTTTTAGTGCGAAGCCAGGAAATGATTTTATCTTTTAAACTTAAGGACCTTAAGAAATGAATAGAAATCCCCATTCCATATCATTTAGTAACGACTTTTATAAATCCGAGAGTCGTTGCCTTAATTCAAGAAACACCCAAAGATGGAGGTGATCAATTTTTTGCTTGTCTAATCCGTTGAGCAAATATAACACAATTAAATCTATATATGCAATTATTATTGTTAAATATATGGGCGGAAACGTTTGAAAAGTAAAAAAAACATGATAATTATCATTGCAAAGGTTTGCATGATATTCAGGCATTTATAAAAATAAGAGACATTTGTCTGAAAAGAAAGCGAAGGAATTGTCTTTTGAAATTTATGTTTAGTACTGAAAAGAAGATTACTTATTGTTTGTTTCAACAACAGGTTGAACTTTTAATAATTTTAACAATCGTCTTTCAATCCATTTGGGTAAATATTTTCCAAACTTGGAAATGAATTGTTTCCCTAAAATATAAATTGAAGAATAAAAGAAAACTTTATTCAGAAGGTAAACGGATGCCGTTAACAGAATGATTTTATTAGAACCCGATAGAATAAAAGGTAAGGAGAGATAAAGGAAGAAAGTAACAACAGCTAAGCCCAACAACACAAATCCAACAATTTTTTTTAACTCCATGATAATTTCAAATCTTTTTAAATTTAGATACTAAAGCAATTCTACGGCGCAATTTATAAATGGTTGCTAAAAAAATGAATTTAGAACTGTTAAAAAACTATAATACACTATTATTTAGACTAAAAGATATTATTTCATCTAAATTGTTTGATTGAATTCCATCCGTCATCTTTACTAAAAAACATGAAATTTCAGAAAGATGAGTGCTGATTATTGATGGAATTTCATTAAAAACACAATGAAATTTATACGCAAAGGTTTTAAATAAGGATGAACTAAAAAAAAGATGGTTTTATTAGGATATTACTGTTTTTTGCATTTATCTTTGTAGACAACAAATAAGAACAGGTATGGAAAATTTACAAATTATTCGACGACGCTTTATTAGATCTTTATCCAAACGATAAGGTGTAAGCTCTGGCATATTTAATTTTCCAAGCTTTCCATATCGGGAAGCCTTTTTTTTGAATTTGAAACAACAGAAAAAAACATCAAATGATTTTATTTTACAACATACAACGACGAAGACAGAGCGCTCCTTTAGGAAAAGCGGTTGGTGTCGTATTGTCTTGTAATCAATGATTAGCAGCAATATTTAAAAGGCTTACCGTTTTTATCGGTAAGCCTTTTTTTTGAAACTATATAATCACAAATAGAAATGGAGCAAATTATCTATACACAAAGCCGACGCCATTTGCGTAGTAACTGTTACCCAGGGGGAACGGATGAGCTTGCTATTTCTGTTATTGAAATATCATAATTAACAAGCTTACTGTTTTCGGACGGTAAGCTTTTTTTGTATAAACTAAAAACTAAAAAAAATGAATTTTTTCAACTCCTTAGACTTTCGAAGACGCTGTTTTCGGGAACAAAACAACCAGACCGCAAGAGCGGATTTTTTTGTAGAATTAAATAACAGGTGGTTGTGCTTAACAGCAGTCGCACTTTTTTGGGAAATTTAGATTATTTAGAATAAAATGATAGATACTTCAATGGAAATTGAGCAAAAATTAAGTGTCATTATAGCAGGTTTAAGGCATTACGAATATGCCCAGAAAATTTGTGATATGATTGAGAGTGCTGCGAAAATCCGCGGTACCGGAATTGCTAAAAGAGAAGCTTTGTACATCGTACAAAAAATTCAGGAAGGAAAGGCAATTATTGCCTTTGATCAGGATAAAGTGATTGGTTTCTGTTATATAGAAACTTGGGAACACGGCAAGTATGTAGCTAATTCGGGACTAATTGTTGATCCTGATTACAGAGCTGTAGGTTTAGCTAAAATGATTAAAGCTAAAGCATTCGAGTTATCCAGAAAACGTTATCCTGAGGCCAAAATATTTGGACTCACCACCAGTCTTCCTGTAATGAAAATCAATTCAGAATTAGGATACAGACCAGTTACCTTTTCGGAGCTGACTACAGATGATACATTTTGGAAAGGATGCAGTGGTTGTGTGAATTACGACATATTGCAGCGAACCAATCGGAAAATGTGTTTGTGTACAGGTATGCTGTTTGATCCCAATAAAAAGGATAAAAAGTAATTATTCTGAAAGGAAAGCAATTTAATCAATTTATCAACAAGATTTTGAAAATCTACAAATAACAATATAATGACATCAACTAAGAAAAAAGTAGTATTAGCATATAGCGGAGGTTTAGATACAACATACTGTGCACTTTATTTGTCTAAGGAGTTAAACATGGATGTGTACACAGTATTGGGGAATACAGGTGGTTTCAGCAATGAAGAATTAGCTGAAATAGAGAACAGGACAAAACAACTGGGAGTTGTTCAGCATGCCTCACTTGATATTACCGAAGAATACTACGATAAATGCATTAAATACATGATAATGGGAAATGTTTTAAAAAACAATACATATCCATTGTCTGTAAGCTCTGAAAGAGCATTTCAAGCCATGGCAATTGCTCAATATGCCCATTCCATTGATGCTGATTATATCGCTCACGGTAGTACCGGAGCTGGTAACGATCAGATAAGATTTGATCTTATTTTTAAAATAATGGCTCCCAATGCCGAAATCATTACTCCAACCAGAGATATGCAATTAAGCAGGGAAACAGAAATTAATTATTTGAAAGAAAATGGCATTTCGGCCAATTTCGAAAAAATGAAATATTCCATTAATGCAGGAATCTGGGGTACAAGTATCGGTGGAAAAGAAACACTTACTTCAGATCAACCTCTTCCTGAAGATGCCTATCCAAAACAGGTTGTTAAAACCGAATCGGAGAAACTGACCATAGGATTCGAAAAGGGAGAATTGGTTAGTGTGAATGGAGAAAAAGTACAACATCCTTTGGATGCAATTAAAAAAATTGAAGCAATTGGTTCTCAATTTGGCATTGGAAGAGACATGCACATTGGCGACACAATTATTGGAACAAAAGGAAGGGTTGCATTTGAAGCTGCTGCGCCTTTAATGATTATTAAGGCTCATCAAACTCTTGAAAAACACACGCTTACCAAATGGCAAATGCATTGGAAAGAGCAAATTGCCAATTTTTATGGAATGTTGTTGCACGAAGCTCAGTACTTAGAGCCGGTAATGAGAAACATGGAGACTTTTCTTCTTGACACTCAAAAAAAGGTAACAGGAACAGTTATTTTAAATTTAAATCCAAAATATTTCTTTGTAGAAGGTATTACTTCACCTAACGACTTAATGACTGATTTATTTGGTCAGTACGGCGAAAGCAGTAAAGGATGGACAGCAGATGATGCAAAAGGATTTACCAATATTCTGGCTAATTCATTGAAGATCTATTACACCGTAAATAAACAGTAGTTATGGTGAATGTAGGAATTATAGGTGGAGCAGGATATACGGCGGGAGAATTGTTGAGGATTTTAATTTGGCATCCACAGGCAAATATCAGTTTCGTGCAAAGTACAAGCCATATGGGACATCCGGTATCGGATGTCCATAGGGATTTGTTAGGAGATACTGATTTGTCATTTTCCGAAGCGGATTATAAGGCAATTGATGTTTTATTTATCTGTTCGGGACATGGGAAAACCAAATTGTTTTTGAAAGAGAATAATTTACCTGAGACGGTCAAAATTATCGATTTAAGTACTGATTTCAGACCAAAAGCAAATGAAAAAGGTTTTGTTTACGGATTGCCCGAAATTAATAAAGCCAAAATTGCAAATGCTGATAAAATAGCCAATCCGGGATGTTTTGCTACGTGTATTGAATTGGGATTATTGCCTTTAGCTAATGAAAGTAAATTGAAGGAGGAGGTTCATGTTACTGCAATAACAGGATCAACTGGTGCAGGACAGAATCCAACATCAACTTCACATTTTAGCTGGAAAAACAACAATGTTTCCGTATACAAAGCATTTACTCATCAGCATTTGGCTGAGATAACAGAAACGGTTTTGCAACTTCAACCCAATTTCGATAAAGAAATCAATTTTATTCCCGTTAGAGGAAACTTTAGCCGAGGAATAATGGCCACAATCTATACCGATTGTGATTGGTCTGCTGAAGAGGCCGTTGAGAAGTACAAAACATATTATAAAAATCATCCATTCGTTTCAATATCAAATATATCGCCCGATGTAAAGCAGGTTGTAAATACAAACAAATGTGTGTTGTATCTTGAAAAGCACGGTAGTAAACTGATGATTATTTCAGTGATTGATAATTTATTGAAAGGGGCTTCTGGTCAGGCAGTTCAGAATATGAATTTATTATTTGGAATGCCCGAAATATTAGGACTGGGCTTAAAGCCGGTTGGATTTTAAAAAAGAAAGAAATGGAATTATTTAACGTATATAATTGTTACGATATAAACCTGGTTAATGGGAAAGGATCAAGCATATCTGACGATAAAGGAAATAAATATTTAGATTTTTATGGTGGACATGGTGTGATTTCAATTGGTCACAGTCATCCACACTATATTTTCAGAATGGAGCACCAACTTCATTGTTTAGGCTTTTATTCGAATGCAGTAAGAAATGATATGCAGGAGAAATTGGCTAATAAATTGGGGACACTTTCAGGATACGATGATTACAATCTGTTCTTGTGTAACTCAGGAGCCGAAGCCAATGAAAATGCTTTGAAAGTGGCATCTTTTCACACAGGTAAATCGAAAATTGTTGCAATTAAAGGAGCTTTTCACGGAAGAAGCAGTGGTGTTTTAGCAATAACAGATAATCCCGCATTATCATCAGAATTTAATGCAAAACACGATGTTGTTTTTATAGAGATGAATGACATCCCTGCACTTGAAAAGGCTCTTGGGAAAAATGACATTGCAGCAGTGATTATTGAAGGAATACAAGGTGTGAACGGTGTTGTTGAACCATCGGTTGAATTCTTAAAATCTGTCGAAAGTTTGTGTAAAACTCACAAAGCAATGCTTATTTTGGATGAGATTCAGTCAGGCTATGGAAGAACAGGGAAATTTTTCGCACATCAGCATGCTGGTATTAAGGCAGATATTATAACTACTGCGAAAGGAATGGGCAATGGATTTCCAATTGCCGGAGTAATTATCTCACCTGCAATAAAAGCATGGAGCGGAATGTTAGGAACAACCTTTGGGGGAAATCATTTGGCATGTGCTGCAGGAATGGCTGTTTTAGAGGCTATCGAAGAAGAACAGTTAATCGATAATGCAAACAGATTAGGAGAGTATCTGATCTCTGAATTAAAAAATAATAAAGCAATAAAAGCAATAAGGGGGAGAGGATTAATGATTGGTATTGATCTTGAGGATATGCCTAAAATCAGGAAACAACTTCTTGAGGAATATGGAATTTTTACAGGATCATCAGGTAGTACAACGCTTCGTTTACTGCCACCACTTTCAATTACCAAAAAAGAGGTGGATCAATTCATTCAAGCATTTCAAAAACTAACCCAAATTGTATTGACATGATAGATTTAACTGTTGTAAAAATTGGTGGTAACGTAATTGACGATACCGAAAAACTAAATGATTTTCTCGATGCATTTTCAAATTTAAACGGCAAGATTGTATTGGTTCACGGAGGTGGAAAACTAGCATCCGATTTAGCAGGCAAACTTGGAGTTCAAACCAAAATGGTGGATGGAAGACGCATAACTGATGCCGAAAACCTGAAGTTGGTTACTATGGTTTATGCCGGACTAATTAATAAGAACATTGTTGCTGCGTTACAAGCTCGTGGAGTAAATGCAATGGGGATGTGTGGTGCCGATTTGGATCTTATAAGAGCTGAGAAAAGAAGCAATACAAAGGTCGATTTTGGTTTTGTTGGTGATGTTACAGCAGTGAATACCCTGGCTTTATGCAAGCAGATTGAATGCAATTCGGTTTTGGTTATTGCTCCGATTACTCATGATGGCAAGGGGCAATTATTCAACACCAATGCCGATACAGTGGCAACAGAAGTAGCCGTTGCTTTAAGTCGTTTCTATAAGGTGAAATTGATTTATAGTTTCGAAAAACTTGGTGTATTGATGAATGCGGAGGATGACAGCAGTGTAATGCCTGTTCTTTCTAACGTAAAATGCTCCGAAATGGTGAAATTGGGCAAGATAAATACAGGAATGCTGCCCAAAACACAAAATGCATTTTATGCCTTATCAAAAGGAGTGGAAGAGGTGGTAATCGGGAATTTTGTTTCGATGGAGACAAATCATTCCTCAGGAACACAAATTATTAATTCTTAGCTTATGCATATGGATTTAAAAAAGTATACTGAAATAGCCTTGACCACACTTAAGCAATTGATTTCTATTCAATCATACAGCAAAGAAGAAAATCAAGTTGCAGATGTAATGGAGCAGAAACTAACTGATTTTGGATATCAGGTACACCGTAAAGGAAATAATGTATGGGCTTTCAATAAGGATTTTGATGATAAAAAGCCGGTTTTGCTACTAAATTCTCATTTAGACACCGTAAAACCTTCTGAAAAGTATACCAAAGATCCTTTCAATCCGGAGGTGTCCGACGGCAAATTGTACGGACTGGGGAGCAATGATGCGGGTGGCTGTCTGGTTTCTCTTTTCGCAAGCTTTCTGGCATTAGAGGGAACAAATCAGGCTTATAACCGTGTTTTTGTAGCATCTGCAGAAGAGGAAATATCAGGAACCGGAGGTTTTGAGCTGGTGCAGGAAGAAATAGGACGAATTGATGTTGGAATTGTTGGCGAACCAACATTGATGGAAATGGCCATTGCCGAAAAAGGCTTGATGGTGCTGGATTGCGATGCAATTGGTGTTCCCGGACATGCGGCCCGTAACGAGGGTGTTAACTCAATAACTATTGCAATGAGAGATATAGAATGGCTTCATTCTTATAAATTTGCTTTGGAATCTGAGATACTGGGAGCAGTAAAAATGACAGTAACACAGATCAATGCAGGGAAACAGCACAATGTAATTCCATCATCCTGCAAATTTGTAGTTGATGTTCGCACGAATGAGCATTATTCTAACGAAAAGGCATTTGCAATCATCAAAGAAAAGTTGGAAAGTAATGTTACAGCCCGATCCTTTAGAATGAATTCTTCAGGAATACCATTGGAGCACCCGTTAATTCAGACAGGATTGAACTTAGGTATGAAATATTACGGTTCTCCAACCACATCCGATCAGGCTATTATGAAGGGATTTCCAACTTTAAAATTGGGGCCCGGAGATTCTGCCAGATCTCATACCGCTGATGAGTTCATCTACATTGACGAAATTGAAAAAGGAATTGAAAAATATTATAACTTGTTGAACGGTTTGAAAATATAACCTCAGCTAAGTTAACAAGAAGTAAAAAACGGATTAAACACGAACACCTAACTTTAAAGAGAATTACTATGAAACTTTGGGATAAAGGCGTAAAAGTTGATAAAAAAATTGAACAATTCACTGTTGGAATGGACCGGGAATTGGATTTGCAACTTGCAGCGTTTGATGTGCTGGGATCGCTTGCACACATTGAAATGCTCGAATCCATCGGATTATTGGAAAAAACAGAATTGAAATTGATTCAGGAAGAATTACGGAAAATTTATTCCTCGATAAAAAACAATGATTTTGTGATTGATGATGGAACAGAGGATGTTCATTCTCAAATTGAATATCAATTGACTTTAGCTTTAGGTGATATTGGAAAAAAGATTCATAGCGGCCGATCAAGAAACGATCAGGTTCTTTTAGATTTAAAGCTTTTTACAAGAAATAAACTGGAAGAAATTGTTCGGGAAGGAAGATTGCTTTTTGATGAGTTGATTGCAAAGAGTAATGAGAATAAGGATGTCTTAATTCCTGGTTACACTCACCTGCAAGTAGCTATGCCATCCTCATTTGGCTTGTGGTTTGGAGCCTATGCCGAAAGCTTATCAGATGATATGATGGTGTTGCAGGCTGCTTATAAAGTGGTTAATCAGAATCCGTTAGGATCAGGAGCCGGTTACGGATCTTCTTTTCCGTTAAACCGGCAAATGACTACTGACTTACTAGGATTTAGAGATTTAAGTTACAATGTAGTTTATGCACAAATGGGGCGTGGAAAAATGGAATTTACCGTTCTTTCAGCCTTGGCAAACATGGCCATGACAATTGGAAAATTAGCTATGGATGCCTGTTTGTATAACTGTCAGAATTTTAACTTTTTAAGTTTTCCTGATGAATTAACAACAGGAAGCAGTATCATGCCTCATAAAAAGAATCCTGATGTTTTTGAGTTGATTCGGGCTCATGCAAATGCATTGCAGATGTTGCCGGCACAAATTCAGGCAGTAACGTCAAACCTTCCTTCCGGATATCATAGAGACTATCAGCTTACAAAGGAATTTTTTATGCCTGCTTTCGATAAAATGATTGCTTGTCTGGAAATGACACGAATCATGCTTTCCGAAGTGAAAATCAATAAAGATGTTTTAAAGGATGAACGTTATAAGTACATGTTTACAGTGGAAGAAGTGAACCAGATGGTGCTTAACGGTGTTCCTTTCCGGGATGCTTATAAAAAGATAGGACAAATCGTGGAAGAAGGTACTTTCAAATACGAAGGTAAAGTGAATCATGTTCACGAAGGCAGTATTGGGAATTTATGCAATGATAAAATTGTTGATAAGATGAATGATATTTTCATTGGTTTTAATTTTAACAAAACCAAAGAGGCTTACATGAACTTATTGAATAGAATTTAGACCAGTTTAAAAGAAATTTATATTTAACCATTTTATAGAACTTTTATGTCAGGAGAGACAAAAGCTAAATTAATTTTACAGGATGGATCGGAATATATCGGTACATCATTTGGTTATCAGGAATCCATTTCCGGAGAAATGGTGTTTAATACTGCAATGACCGGATATCCGGAGAGTTTAACCGATCCTTCGTACCGCGGACAAATTCTGGTTAGTACATTTCCACTGATTGGAAATTATGGAGTGCCGGGAACATTGCAGGAAGATGATTTGTTTCGTTTTTATGAGTCGGAAAAAATTCAGGTGTCTGCATTTATTGTGTCCGATTATACCGAGGAATTCAGTCATTGGAATGCGAGTTTAAGCCTTGGAGACTGGATGAAACAACACAAAATACCAGGAATTTATGGTGTTGATACCCGTGCATTAACCAAAAAGCTTCGCGAGCAAGGCAGTATGCTTGCCAAAATTGTATTTGAGGGCAAAGAACCTGAATGGAAAGATCCAAATCTGGAGAATCTTGTAGCTCAGGTAAGCACACCGGAAAAAATTGTTTACGGAAATGGAAAACACAAAGTAGTATTGTTGGATTGTGGTGTGAAAAACAACATTATCCGTTGTTTATTAAAAAGAGATACCACAGTAATCAGAGTTCCACACGATTACGACTTCACCAAGGAGGAATACGATGGATTATTCATATCCAATGGTCCTGGTGATCCAAAACAAAATACAAAAGCAATCGCTAATCTAAAAACAGTTTTCGGTCAGGATACACCAATTATGGGTATTTGTCTGGGAACACAATTAATGGCTCTTGCTGCTGGCGCTGATACTTATAAGCTGAAGTACGGACACCGTAGTCACAATCAGCCGGTTGTTTTAAAAGGAAGCAAGCGTTGTTTTATTACCTCTCAAAATCACGGGTACGCCATTAATATGGATACCTTACCAAAAGAGTGGGAACCATTGTTTGTTAATGCCAATGATGGCACATGCGAAGGATTAAAGCACACAAACAAACCATTTTTTGCATCTCAGTTTCACCCCGAAGCTTCCAGTGGCCCTACAGATACCGAATTTCTGTTCGATGATTTCATTAAAATGATGGAAGATCATAAAGGTAAAAGTTAAAAAGAGAAAGTTTAAAGTTGAAAAAAAGCCTCATTATTCTTATTCTCCCTTTCAGGGGAGATGTCCGAAGAACAGAGGAGGGTATTTTTAAAGAAAAACAATTATCAATTAACAGCCAAAAGCGATAAGCTAATGGCTCTCAGCTTAAGAAAAATGATAAAAGACAACATAAAGAAAGTACTGGTATTAGGTTCCGGAGCACTTAAAATTGGTGAAGCAGGGGAGTTTGACTATTCTGGATCACAGGCATTAAAAGCAATGAAGGAAGAAGGTATTCATACTGTACTTATCAATCCCAATATTGCAACCGTACAAACTTCAAAAGGAATTGCCGATCAAATTTATTTTTTGCCGGTTACACCTTATTTTGTAGAACAGGTTATCTTAAAAGAAAAGCCTGATGGAATCCTTTTAGCTTTTGGAGGACAAACTGCATTAAACTGTGGTATTCAGCTTTTCAATGCCGGATTGCTAAAGAAATACAATCTTCAGGTTTTAGGGACTCCAATCGAGACCATTATTAAAACTGAAGACAGAGAGATATTTGCCAACGAGCTTCGAGGAATCGATGTGAAAACCCCACAGTCTTTCGCCGTTGAATCCATTCCTGAAGCATTAAAAGCGGCAGAAAAACTAGGTTTTCCGATTATAGTTCGCGCAGCCTTTACTTTAGGTGGACAAGGAAGTGGATTCTGTTCGAATATGGCTGAATTGGAGAAGTTGGCTGAAAATGCTTTGTCCTATTCAAGTCAGATATTGGTTGAGGAATCACTAAAAGGATGGAAAGAAGTAGAATATGAAGTGGTTAGGGATGCGTATGACAACTGTATTACAGTTTGTAATATGGAAAATTTCGATCCGCTGGGAATTCATACAGGTGAGAGTATCGTTATTGCACCATCGCAAACGCTGACCAATTCGGAGTACCACAAACTAAGATCATTAGCTATTAAAATTATTCGTCACTTTGGCGTTGTGGGAGAATGTAACGTTCAGTATGCTCTTGATCCTAATTCGGAAGATTACCGTGTAATTGAAGTAAATGCCCGTTTATCAAGATCATCTGCATTGGCTTCGAAAGCTACCGGTTATCCTTTGGCCTTTGTTGCTGCTAAACTTGGTTTGGGTTATGCCTTGCACGAACTTAAAAATGCTGTAACAAAAACAACAACAGCTTGTTTCGAACCTGCATTAGATTACGTAGTTTGTAAAATTCCACGTTGGGATTTAAATAAGTTTGAAGGCGTAACCAAAGAGATTGGTTCCAGCATGAAGAGTGTAGGGGAAGTAATGGCCGTTGGTCGTAATTTCGAGGAAGCCGTTCAAAAAGGTTTGCGTATGATTGGACAGGGAATGCACGGATTTGTTGGGAATGTTCATTCGAAGTTCGACGATGTTGATCAGGAATTAACTCATCCAACTGATATGCGTATTTTCTCTATCGCACAAGCTTTTGAAAAAGGATATTCCATTGACAAAATACATGATCTTACCAAAATTGATAAATGGTTCCTAAGCAAACTGGAACACATCACAAAATTGAAATGGGATCTTCAGAAATACAATAACTTACAGGAATTACCTGACACTTTACTGAAAGCAGCAAAAGTATACGGTTTTTCCGATTTCCAGTTAGCACGCTTTGTTTTGAAACCAGAGAGAACTGATATGGAATCGGAGCTTTTAGAAGTGAGGAAACACCGTAAAGCAAAAGGAATTGTTCCGGTTGTTAAACAAATTGACACACTTGCAGCAGAGTACCCTGCACAAACCAACTACGTTTATTTGACTTACAGTGGTGATGAAAATGACATTACTTATGCAGACGATAATCAATCCGTTATTGTGCTGGGTTCAGGTGCATACAGAATTGGATCATCGGTAGAGTTTGACTGGTGTAGTGTGAATGCGCTGAACGCGGTAAACAAAGAAGGATTACGATCAGTAATGATCAATTACAATCCGGAAACGGTAAGTACCGATTACGATGTGTGTGATCGTTTGTACTTTGATGAACTTTCTTTCGAAAGAGTATTGGATATTATCGATTTGGAATCACCCCGCGGTGTAATTGTATCGGTTGGAGGGCAGATTCCTCAGAACCTATCAATGCGTTTGCACAAGGCAGGTGTAAAAGTCTTGGGAACATCTCCTGAATCGATTGACAGAGCCGAAAACCGCCAGACATTTTCAGCTATGCTTGATGAATTGAAAATTGATCAGCCTAGATGGAATGAATTAACCAGCAAGGAAGCGATTAATGACTTTATTGATGAAGTAGGTTTTCCTGTATTAATCAGACCAAGTTATGTGCTTTCCGGTGCTGCAATGAATGTGGTTTCGAACAAGGATGAATTAGGCCATTTTCTGGATTTAGCTGCGCAGGTATCGAAACAGTATCCGGTTGTTGTTAGTGAATTTATTCAGGAAGCAAAAGAGATCGAGTTTGACGGAGTAGCCAAAAATGGTGAAATTATTATTGATGCCATTTCGGAACATGTTGAGTTTGCCGGAGTGCATTCGGGAGATGCTACTTTGGTATTTCCACCGCAAAAACTGTATTTCGAAACCATTCGCAGAATTCGTAAAATTGCTGGTAAAATTGCAAAATCGCTGAACATTACCGGACCTTTTAATATGCAGTTACTGGCAAAGGATAATGACATTAAGGTTATCGAGTGCAACCTGCGTGCAAGTAGAAGTTTTCCTTTTGTTTCGAAGGTAATGAACTTTAATTTTATCGAAACTGCCACTCAGGCAATGTTAGATGTTCCTATTCCAAACAATTTACCTTCGATGTTCGAATTGGAGCATATTGGGATAAAAGCCTCTCAGTTTTCCTTTTCAAGATTGTCGAAAGCAGATCCGGTTTTGGGTGTAGATATGTCATCAACCGGTGAAGTTGGCTGTATAGGAGCTGATTACTACGATGCAATATTAAAAGCAATGTTATCAGTTGGTTACCGCATACCGAAGAGTGCAATTCTAATCAGCAGTGGTCCTATTCGCTCGAAAGTGGAACTTTTAAAAAGTGCGAAGATGCTTGAAGAGAAAGGACACAAATTGTATGGAACAAGAGGTACCGCAAAATTCCTGGAAGAGAACGGAATTACCATCGAAAGTGTAGGTTGGCCCGATGAAGATGTTGAAATAACAGCTCAGAATTTGATAAAAGAACGCAAAGTTGATTTGGTGATTAACATCCCCAAAAACTTAAGCAAATCGGAGTTGAATAACGATTATCTGATCAGAAGAACTGCCATCGACTTAAACATACCATTAATCACCAACGCGCGTTTGGCTTCAGCCTTTATCTATTCATTCTGTAAAAAATCAATAGAAGATTTAGGAATTGACAGTTTCAGCGATTACGTAGATCAAAAGCAGGAGTGGTAAAATATAACTTTTGGTACTCTCACTCTAAGTGAGGGTATCAATTCTTTTAAAAGCTTATTGCTTTTCGGCAATTTGCAAACCTGATAGCATTGTAATACTTTATATTATTTTAGCCCCGGCAGTTTTTAAAACCTGTCGGGGCTTTTGTGTTGATGCATCCCTTACAATGAAATAAGAATTTCCCTACCTATAGGGAAGGTCTTTCCCTTGCACAAGGGAAAGGTACTGTCTGGTGCAAGGGAAAGCTTTGGAGTAGTACAAGGGAAGAGTATTGCGTAACACAAGGGAAAAATTTGGAGCAGTGCAAGGGAAATTATCCGGGTGATACAGGGGAGTTTAATAAGCAAAATAAAAGCCGGATCAACCGGCTTTCTATGTACTATTTTACGCTAAGAGTTTTGTCGTAATACCCAATAGTAAGCTTTTTGTTGTTCTTGGCAATACATCTTACTTGTAATTCGTAATTGCCGGCAGTTAATTCAGGAATTTGAAAAATTTGAGTGCTGTCGGTGTTGGTTACATATACCGCAACCCGATATTCTGTGCCATCTTCAGCAAACAGGAATATTCCTTGATTTTCGTCCGAAGTATCCATTTTTAATCGTTTTCCCTTTAATTCACCCACACCATTAGGCAGAAGACTGTTTGTTTCCTGACCAATGGAATGATCCGTAAAGCTATAGATGTCGATGATGCTCTTTTTACGGTCAATTTTGTGAAGTTTGCTCGAATCAGCAACTGCTTTTAACAATACGCCCGGTGATGATTTAAAACGCAGTTTGTGACGGGATCCATCAAAGCTGTCATCCCAATTAGTGAACACTCCGGTAATACTTGGTGAAATATTTAGTAACGGCGTATTGATGGAATAGCCTTTTTCCAAATTCTCTGTTACCACAGTTTCAATACGCTTAAACATACTTTCAGCTTCGTATGGGGTAATTCCAGTGCCTTCGGCACAACATTCTTTAATTAAATCTTCGCGGGTTAACACACCAATTGGCGAAGGTTTGGCAATGCAGTCGTCCGGAGCATCTGTTAATGCATTTAAGTGCAAATAATATTCAATCATCTTAATAAAGTATTGGTTTTTATTTCTAAAATATCTTTTGAATGTACATTATAATTACATTATGAACAAACTATATAATATTAATATGCTAAATTTTAATTTATATGGATTACAAAAACGCTTGTATGCCCTTTTGAAATTGCAATACAGAAGCTGAAATAAAGTAAGTTCAATTCAAAATGTATTTGGTATTGCTTACTGATAATAGAAAACAAACATAACTGTGTAAGATATTTATCTTATATATATTTTAAATAATAGGGTAGTTGTGTTTTGCAAATTGAATCAATCATTTGTATTATAAGGCATATATTTTTATATCAAAAAAAAATATATTTAATATAGTTCAATGCTAATGAATATAGTACTTTGATGAATATACAAATGCTGATGAGAGATAATAACTAATAAAGTTTATTGCTTTTTTGGGTTACCTTTTGGCTTTATGGGGAATAAAGGGGTGGTAATTGATTTGTTATTTTGAAAATAGTGAGTATTAAGACTAAATATTCATTCAAAATTTATTCAATCTATTATCAAGTGATAACTATTTAAAAATTTACTTATGAAAACAAAATTTTACTCTTTTTGGGTATGTGCCATTGCTCTTACCCTGGTTTCAACATTTAACGCTTTAGCTCAAAAGCGGGAACACATTAAGATCGATCCGAATAATCGAAGCGACAAAAACGAGGTGACACTGAAATCATCAGTTGGCAACGATTATGTGCTTGATTTCACGTTGAACTCTTACGATCTTAAATGGATTGAAGCAGAAAATGCCTATAAGGTTGAAGCAAATGGTATGGGTGATATTCTTGAAAAAGGAAATCCGGCACTGCCTCGTTTCGCCCGGTCCATAATGATTCCTGCCAGTGCCGATATGCAGGTCGAGATCGTTTCTTCAGAGTTTATAGAACTGACCGATATTAAGATTGTCCCTTCAAAAGGGAATCTTACCAGAGATATCGATCCTAAAACAATTCCCTATCAATACGGAGAAATTTATCAGACTGATGCATTTTATCCATCAGTATTAGCTTCGGTGAATGAACCGTATATATTACGAAGCGTTCGTGGCCAGGCAGTTGTTGTTCAGCCAATCGCTTACAATCCTATTCAAAAAAAGCTCAGGATTTATACTCACATTGAGATGAAGGTGAGTCCAAGCGGAAGAATATCAACAAAAAATGCAATGTCAGGTACAAAATCAACTACTGCAGATAATGGTTTCGAAAAAGTATATCAAAACCATTTTTTAAATTATACCAGTAACAGCACCAAATACACGGCTCTTAATGATGCTCCGGGAAACATGTTGATTATCTGTTATGATGATTTCATGGACGAGATGGCTGATTTTGTGGCTTGGAAAAAACAAAAAGGAATATCAGTTGAAATGATTGCTGTAAGTACAATTGGTAATGCTTCGGCAATTAAAACCTATGTAAGCAACTACTACAACACTCATGGATTGACCTATCTTTTATTGGTAGGCGATGCTCCGCAGGTTCCTACATCATATACCAGTGCCGGCGATTCTGACAACAACTATGGTTTTATCGTTGGTAATGATCACTATATCGACATCTTTGTTGGTCGGTTTTCTGCCGAAAATGCAGCTCAGGTAACAACTCAGGTTGATAGAACCATTCATTACGAAAGAGATGTAACAACAGCCGACACATGGCTGTCTTCAGGAGTAGGAATTGCATCCAACGAAGGTTCCAATCCTTCTGATGCTGAACACATGAATACCATCGAAAACAAATTGGAAGGGTACGGATATAGTATCTCCCGCTGCTATCAGGATGGAGGAAGTGCAAGCCAATTGACCAGTTTGCTGAATTCCGGCAAAAGTTTAATCAATTATGTAGGTCATGGTTCCAATACCAGTTTTGCGAGTATGGTATACACAAGCACCAATGTAAATAGCCTGACCAACAATAACAAGCTTCCCTTTATTTTCGATGTGGCTTGTGTGAATGGAAACTTTAAATCAATCACCTGCTTTGCCGAAGCATGGTTAAGAGCCACAAACAATGGTGTGCCTGCAGGAGCTATGGCAATTTGTGCTTCTACCATCAATCAATCGTGGGTGCCGCCTATGATAGCCCAAACTGAGATGAATGATATTTTAGTGGAGAGTTACGCCAACAATATTCGTAGAACCTTTGCCGGTTTGGCTTTGAATGGAATGTTTAAAATGGTTGATGTTTACGGATCGGGTGGAGAAACCATGTTGGATACATGGACCATATTCGGAGATCCATCTTTACAGGTTAGAACCAAAACTCCCGGCAGTCTGCAAGTAAGTCATGCAGGCACCATTGCTCCCAACAGCAATCAATTAGCAGTTACTTGTGCAACCGAAGACGCATGGGTTTCCTTGACCTTAAACGGCGAAATTTTAGGGACAGCAAAAATCAGCAATGGAACGGCAACAGTCTCTTTCAGTCCCTTACCTGCAAACGGAACAGTAAAAATTACAGTAAGTGCCTATAATAAAATGCCTTATGTGGCAAGCATAAATATTTCAGGATCGGGAGATACTGATGTAATTGCCAATTTTACGGCAAACAAAACCTCCATTTATGAAGGAGAAAGCATTAATTTTACTGATTTGTCATCAAACAATCCAACAGCCTGGAACTGGTCTTTTACAGGAGGAACTCCAACTGTAAGCAGCTCTCAAAACCCAACTGTAAGCTACGATACAGAGGGAACCTATTCTGTTTCATTAACTGCGTCTAAAACAGGTAGTACAGATACAAAAACAGTCACTGATCTGATTACAGTAAGTACTCCAATTCAGCAAGATTACTGCGAAGCAACAACAAACGGATGCAGTTCATATGAATATATTTCGGGTGTGATATTTGAAACAATCAATAATAGTTCAGTCTGTAATCAATATTCCGATTACACATCGCAATTGGCATCTGTTGAGCCAGGCGGGACTTATGCTGTAACTGTTAATATTGGTCGTCCGGATGCAAACAATTATGTGACAGCATGGTTCGATTGGAACCGGGATGGTGACTTTGAAGATTCGGAAGAAGAATATGCATTAAGTTTTAGTATTAGCGGTGGACTAGGCCAGGCAGTAGGTGCCGTTTCGGTTCCAGATGATGCAAGTTTGGGAACAACACGAATGAGGATTCGTGTTACCTATAATGCAACACCCTTGGCTTGTGGAAATGCAAGCTATGGCGAAATAGAAGATTATGGAGTACAAGTACAGGATAGCAGGAGTGAAAGAGAACGGGCTATTGCTGACAATGTAACAATCAGCCTCTATCCAAACCCAACCACTGATTCTTTTAAAATAGAACTAAACGGCATTTCAAGCACAATGAAAATAAAGATTGTTGGCCTTACAGGAAATGTAATTCGAACATTCAATACCGATGGATCAAAAGAAATTGATGTGAGTAGTTTGAGTACCGGAATATATATGGTACAGATAGATGCTGACGGTAAAAGCTGGACAAAAAAATTAATCGTAAAGTAATAAATTGATATGCTTTACAATCTTGAACTGCTGAGATTCCCGCTCAGCAGTTCTTTTTTTTATACATTCCTACTTGTAATGAGAAGTTGAAACAGTTATTTTAATTGCGGTTTCTTCAAATATTACTAGATTTAGCCTTTCAATAAAAAACAATTTAATGGTGAATTACATATACAATCTAAAGTTTAAAGTCCGCGATTACGAGTGTGACATTCAGGGAGTTGTAAACAACTCTGTTTATCAGAATTACTTGGAACATGCACGACATGAGTTTTTAGAATCCATAGGAACTAATTTTAAAGCATTGCATGAACAGGGAACAGATGCTATGGTTTCGAGAATTGAGATTGACTACAAAACTTCACTAACCAGCGGCGACGAATTCGAAGTACGCTTAAACATTGAACGGGAAGGAGTGAAGTTGGTCTTTAATGAAGATATCTATCGTTTATCTGACAACAAACTTTGTGCAAAGGGGAAAGTATATACAATATGTCTGGTAAAGGGCCGTCTCTCGAAAGGAGAAGTTTTCGACGAACTGTTTTCTGAATATCTGGCTTAGATAAAAGGAATTTTGTCACAAAAAAAGGATCAGCAACCAACTGATCCTTTTAAAACTAAATTTTAACCTTAATCTCAATCTATGATAAAACTACTTATTTTTATTTCCTTTTGTCTACATCACAAAGATAAGGCAATGCATGGTTAAGAGCTGCTAAGGAACGTTAAATAAGATTAAAAGAATACTGTATCCGCTATAGAATCCTATCTGCCAATTCGCAATATATAGCTTGGGTTACTATTTTTTTTGATTTTTTTCAAATCTTTCTATAACTTGCAAGTAAGAAAACCTTCCGTTATTAAATACCACCAAAATTTCAGGACATCACAATTGTAACGTATAGCATGCTTCGCGAGTCTATGCTTAAGTATTGTGAAATTCTAAATTAGAAATCATGTTTGATCTGGATAAGTGGCAGGAAATTTTTGAAACCATTCGAAAAAACAAACTCCGAACTATTCTTACCGGTTTCAGTGTATCCTGGGGTATTTTCATGTTAATTATTTTACTAGGATCGGGTAATGGTCTGCAAAATGGTGTTTTGGATCAATTCAAACGAGATGCCGTGAATAGCCTCTGGATTTACAGTGGGAGAACCAGTCTTCCATTTAGCGGCATGAAGGCTGGCCGAAGAATTCAATTTACCAATGATGATTATCAAAAAACAAAAGATTCCGGCTTGGATATTGATAAAATAAGTTCCAGGTATTCCATTTTCAGGAACAATTTAATTTCTTACAAAACAGAGTTTGTCAATTACAATATTATTGCAGTTCACCCGGATACAGAGACTTTAGAGAGCACTTCGAATATAAAAGGGCGCTTCTTAAATGATATAGATGTTAAAAATTTCAGAAAAGTAGTAGCCATTAGCACTGTAGTTGAAGAAGCCTTGTTTAAAAGAGAAAATCCTATTGGTAAATACGTAAAAATAAACGGAATTCCATTTCAGGTTATAGGAACTTTTACAGATTACTCAGAAAGGGATTTGCAGCGCGTTTATGTTCCCATATCTACGGCTCAAAAAGTATTCAACGGAGCCAATCGAATATCAAATATGTCTTTCACAACAAATACTCCGGATATTGAATCACTTCAGGCCATGGAGCAGTATTTAAGAAAATCATTTGCAACCCGGCATAAATTTGATGTGACAGACAGAAGAGCGATGTGGATCAATAACAATATGGAAAACTATCAACGGACAATGGCTCTGTTTTCCGGAATTCGAATTTTTGTTTGGATAATAGGCATATTTACAATTATTGCAGGAATTGTAGGAGTCAGCAACATCATGATAATTGTTGTGCGTGAACGCACCAAGGAAATAGGAATCCGTAAAGCACTGGGAGCTACTCCAAATTCAATAGTTGGTTTGGTGTTACTCGAATCAGTTTTAATTACTAGTGCTGCCGGATATATTGGCTTGGTTCTAGGGGTAATACTACTGGAAGTACTGGCACCACATACTCAAATAGAGTTTTTTATGAATCCGTCAGTCGACTTAAGCGTTGGCATACAGGCAACTTTAGTACTCGTTTTTGCCGGCTTACTGGCTGGTTTTTTTCCGGCATGGAAAGCTGCTAATGTTAGACCAATAGAAGCTTTGGCTCACGAATAAAAATACTAATCTGAAAATTATAACAGAATGTTTGATCGAGATAGATGGACTGAAGTATATATGGCTCTTAAAAGCAATAAATTAAGAACCTTTTTAACTGCATTCGGTGTTTTTTGGGGAATTTTCATGCTTATTATTATGCTGGGTTCCGGGAAAGGACTTGAAAATGGTGTGTATTATGGAATGGGGGATTTTGCTACAAATTCAGTTTTTATCTGGACCCAACCAACAAGCAAACCCTATAAAGGATATAAGCAGGGACGCAGGTATCATTTTACGAATCAGGACACTAAAGCGATTCTAGATAATATCCCTGAAGTAAAACTGTTGGCGCCCAGAATTCAGGCACGTGGCGGTGATGGTGATAATAATGTCATCAGAGGTTTAAAAACCGGCGCTTTTAGTATTCTTGGTGATGTCCCTGAAGTGAACTTAATTGATCCGGTAATCATAACCGATGGCCGATTTTTGAATCAGGTTGATATTAATGATACCCGAAAAGTTGCGGTAATTGGAGAAAGGGTGATTGAGGTATTGTTTGAAAAAGATGAAAATCCAATAGGAGAATATATTAAGCTTAATGGTGTTTATTTTCAGGTTGTTGGCACCTTCAAGTCCATGCACAACCAAGGATGGGGAGAATGGCAGAATCAATCTATTTTTATACCGTTTACTACACTTCAAAAAACATATAATTATGGGAATAGAGTAGGTCATTATTCCATTACATCTAAAAGTGAATATACTGCAACCTTTGTTGAGGAGAAAGTTAAGGCTTTACTTAAAAGGCGTCACTCAGTTCATCCAAATGATGATCGCGCCATAGGTAGTGAGAATATTGAAAAGGAATTTATTAAAATAAACAATTTATTTATTGGTATAGCAGGATTAATTTGGATTGTAGGTATAGGAACACTTATTGCCGGGATAATTGGAGTCAGTAATATTATGCTTTTTATTGTGAAGAAGCGTACAAAAGAAATAGGAATTCAAAGGGCTTTAGGAGCTTCTCCATCGGTAATTATTAGCTCTATTTTAACTGAATCGGTTGTTTTAACCGCAATTGCCGGATGGTTTGGACTTGTTTTTGGGGTGATTATTTTGGAACTTATAAATAAAGCCATTCAAAGTGGTGGTGGCGATAATTCCATGTTTACAAATCCAGAGGTAGATTTTAATGTGGCAATAATTGCTCTAGGAATTTTAATTCTCGCTGGAATTTTTGCCGGGATAATTCCAGCTAAACGGGCAATGGAGATTCGTCCGATCGACGCAATCCGTGATGAATAATTGAAGCATTACTTTTATTTTCTCCTTTGGCTTTCATAAACTATGATAGTATTCCTGTCATGAATGCAGAAATTCTGATTTCCAGCTCAAAACAGATTGTAAAAAGTGGCTCAGAAGGGAATTTTAGTTTTGAAGGAGTATTAAATGTAAAAATAAAGATAAGTGCGGATGGATTTGTAATTAAAACAGAAAATAGAGTTAAAAAGTAATTCTTCTAATTATATAAGGTCGGTAATCAGTTTTGAACGAGGGTGTCTAAAAAGGAATATTTTGTATCGGATTGTTATTTTGAGCGAAGTTGAAACATCTGTTTTTCAAAGTGAAAGATTCTTCGACTTCGCTCAGAATGACAATAAAACGATACTTTTTGGGCACCCTCATTTGTTTGATATCCTCTATCAGTTTAAAACAATCCTTCAATTGAAAGGTATCTTTCACCAGTATCATAATTAAAGGTGAGTACAGTGGCGCCATTTTCAATTTCAGTAAGTTTTTTGGCAACTGCAGCCAGTGATGCTCCCGTCGAAATTCCTGCGAGAATCCCTTCCGAGACAGCTAATTCTTTCACTTTCATGAATGCTTCCTCTTTCCCAACAGAAATAGCACCGTCTAAAATCTCAGTATTCAGATTTTTTGGTAAAAAGCCCGCACCAATACCTTGTAATGGGTGAGGCCCCGGTGCACCCCCTGCAATAACAGGTGAAGCTTCGGGCTCAACAGCAAACACTTTTAATTTAGGAAATTTAGCTTTCAATATTTCTGCGACACCGCTAATGTGGCCTCCGGTTCCAACACCTGTAATAAGATAATCCAGACCATCAGGAAAATCAGCAATAATTTCTTTAGCGGTTGTAGTTCTATGAATCTCAACATTTGCTTCATTGTCAAATTGTGAAGGCATCCATGAATTTTCATTACTGGCAAGTAACTCTTCTGCCTTTTGAATAGCACCCTTCATCCCAAGTTCTCTTGGCGTAAGTACAAATTCAGCTCCATAGGCAGCCATTAAACTCCTCCTTTCAACCGACATGGACTCAGGCATTACCAGAATAATTTTATATCCCTTAACGGCAGCAACCATTGCTAATCCAACTCCTGTATTACCAGAGGTCGGCTCAATTATTAAAGATCCTTCTTTAAGGGATCCATCCTTTTCCGCTGTTTCGATCATTGACAGAGCAATTCTATCCTTAATACTTCCACCAGGATTAGATCGTTCCAACTTCATCCATACGTTAGCATTTTTACCAAAAACTTTATTAAGTTTTACTATTGGAGTATTCCCAATCGCCTCTAAAATGTTATTTATTTTCATACAACTAAAATTTTTATATTTGAAAATTTATAATTTTACTTTCATCAAGGTTTGTTCTAACCTTAGTCTCATGTTTATGATATACAATACTATTTGATTCTACACTTGACGTTAACCAAACATTACCGCCAATAATACTGTTTCTTCCAATTACTGTATCACCTCCTAAAATGGTTGTGTTCGAATAGATAATTACATTGTCCTCAACAGTAGGATGTCTTTTTTTCTTGGCAAGACTCTTCTTTACCTGCAAAGCTCCAAGGGTAACTCCTTGGTAAATCTTAACGTTGTTTTTAATAATTGCCGATTCTCCAATAACAACACCTGTACCATGATCTATAAAAAAAGATTCCCCGATAGTTGCTCCGGGATGAATATCTATGCCTGTTTTTGTATGCGCGTACTCACACATTAAACGTGGAATTAAAGGAACATTTAAAAGATAAAGTACATTGCTTAGGCGATAAACCATAATTGCAAAAAAACCAGGGTAAGCAATAATTACTTCACCTATACTTCGCGCAGCAGGGTCAAATTTCTGAATTGCTTCAGCATCCATTAATAAATCACGATATACTTTTGGTAAGGTCTTCATAAAATCATGAGTAATCTTTTCCAGTGGCACATCCAGTTCATTTTTGACAGGAAGTAACAATAATCTCAATAATGACTCCAATTGATACAATAATGACTCTTGTTCATAGCAGCTATTAGATCTGCGGGCATTAATTGGAAACAATGAATTCATTGCTTCTTCCACAAACCGGTGGGCTAAATCCCTTCCAGGCATATCGTATTCTGAATTTTTTCTGGAAGCTTGCAGTTCTTCCATAACTTTGGACAAATAGGACATTGTTTTCTTGATTTAGAAAGTGATGAAAACACGTATGGAAAACTTATGGAATACAAGAATCCCCAGTGCAATATTTAATTATTTTGAAGTGGTTTGTCTTAATATTACCAACAACAAGAATACAAGTTACAACAACAACAACATATTTGATTGTTATTATAGTTGAAAGCAAATAATCTATGGCAATGCATTGGAGATTGAAATTCAGTAGAGTGCATAACTAACTTATCCGAAGAGATTCGGATTTGATTTTTGTTCACGATATGCTTTAATTCTCTTTCCATTTAGAAGTTTCTTGCTACAAACTTATAAAAAAAAAATTAATAAGGAGTTATAGGTCTTAATTTTTCTGTTAATAGAATGTTATTAATTTAGATAATGAAAGTAACAGTACAATTTTGTTATTATATTAATCATGAATCAGACAGGCTATAAGTGTCCTAAATGCGGGAATTCAAATTACGAATCAGATGAATTCAGGGTCGCTGGTGGCATTTTTTCAAAAATATTTGATGTTCAAAATAAGAAATTCACCATTATTAGCTACATCAAATATTAATATACTGAAATTTATAAGGCAAGTAAGTTGTCAATTGGAAAATATATTTGATTTCTTCACAAATTGATTTAGTAAATTTTCATTTTAGAATTCATATTTATACTTTGCTGAATAAACTTTAAAAACTTTGGATGAAAAAACGATTACTTTTTGTTTGTTTGGGAAATATTTGCCGATCTCCAAGTGCAGAAGCTGTAATGAATGCACATATAAAAGAAAATCAGCTTAATGATGAATTTGAATGCGATTCAGCAGGAACAGGAGGGTGGCACACTGGCGATAGAGCCGATGAAAGAATGCGGCGACACGCTTTACGAAGGAATTATAATTTAACGAGTATTGCCAGGCAGTTTAATGAGAAAAACGATTTTGATAAGTTCGATCTTATTTTTGGAATGGATCAGCAAAATGTGAATGATCTTAAAGCTTTAGCAAGAAATGAATCCGATTTAAAAAAGATCAAATCCATTACAACTTATTGTTCCCGTTTTTTAAATTACAGCTCAGTCCCTGATCCATATTATGGTGGTGATGACGGATTTGAATTAGTACTTGATATTCTTGAAGATGCCTGCGAAGGTTTACTTAATGATTTAACATGAGAATTGAGGGAGTTTTTTCTAGAATTGAAGATTTAGTTAGTCAGAAAATTACTGGTTTTAAATCTATTTCTGGTGGGAGTATTGCCACAACAAATCAAATTCGATTTGAGAATGGTCGTTACGCCTTTTTAAAAACAGAACCTTATTCTGATGATATGTTTTTTAAGGAAGCAAATGGCTTAAAGGAAATTCGTAAAACTGCCTGCATAAGAGTTCCAGAAGTTTTATTGGTTGATTCAGACGTTTTATTGCTTGAATTCATTGAGGAGGGGAGAAAGGACAAAGATTTTTTTAGTCGTTTTGGTACACAAATGGCAAATTTGCATAAAATAAGCGCAGGTAAATTCGGATTTAAAGAAGACAATTACATCGGAGCTACACCTCAATTAAACATAGCTGTAAATACAGAAAGTGATAATTGGTGTGATTTTTACTATAATAAACGTTTATTGTATCAATACAAGTTGGCCGAAAAAAACGGGCTGGTTGGTAATGAATTAAAAAATGGTTTTTTGGTTTTAGAAGGACGAATAGAAGAAATTTTAGAAGGAAGTGAAGAAAAACCAACTTTATTGCATGGAGATTTATGGAGTGGTAATTTTATTTGTGATAAAGATTCGAATCCGTGCTTAATTGATCCTGCAGTATATTACGGTCATCGTGAAGCCGATTTGGCCATGACAAAGCTATTTGGAGGCTTCAGCAGTGATTTTTACAGTTCATATCAAAAAAAGAAGCCTCTTCCACAAGGATATGATTACAGAGAGAATATCTATCTTTTATACCATGTTCTTAATCATCTGAATCTATTTGGGAACAGCTATTATGGGCACGCGGTTCGGCTTGTGTGGTCTTATCTTCATTAAAATAACAAATCCATAATGTTTTTTTCGCCCCAATAAAAATGGATATAAGAAGCAATTGTATTGTTTTTTCTAAACAAAAACGTGTCTGATTTTTGATCTCTGGCCGAATAAATTTCGCCAACCGAGAATTTCATTGATGGATTAATAATGTGAGAATAATGAAATTCGTGTCCCAAAAATACATCCTCATTTACGTGAATTTTACGGTATCCCAGTTTTAATTTCATGTTTTCCATACTGGTTTTTTGATCAAAATAGCCAACCATTGGGAATTCATTTGAATCTGAATCGATTATACTATCACCTAAATACATCATACCACCACATTCCGCTAACACACGTCCTCCTTTTAAACAAAACTCCTTAACGGCTTTTTTCATAGATTCATTTGAACTCAATTCATCAAGATAAAGTTCAGGATAACCGCCTGCAAAATAGAGCAAGTCCGTAGCCGGTAAATGCTGATCCCTCAGGGGAGAAAAGAAAGTAACTTCGCCTAATTTTTCTAACGCAGCTAAATTTTCATGATAGGTAAAATTAAATGCTTCATCTTTGGCAACTGAAATTTTAAGATTACCTCGTTCAATAGTTTCATCAATTTTCGGTTCATGAAATGGAATTGTAATTAATTCCAATAGTTTCTCAATATCAACTGTTTTAGAGATATGTTTGGCAATTTCTTCAATCGTAGAGTTATATTGCGACGAATCGGAAATCTGCAAACCAAGGTATCGGGAAGGCAGATGAAGCTTTTCATTTTTAGGAACGTAACCAAGCGGAGTCACTCCAACATCTTCACATGCATCTTTTAAAAACTGATAATGTGATTCGCTGCCTACAAAATTAAAGATTACCCCGGCAATTTTAATACCTGGATAAAAGTTTTTAAATCCAAATAGTAAGGGCGCAACCGAATAAGCCGTTGCCTTTGCATTAACCACAAGAATAATTGGAATATCTAACAATTCAGCAATTTGTGCAGAACTTCCTTCCATTTTCTTTGCCCCGTCAAACAAGCCCATTACGCCTTCAACTACAGAAACATCAGCTTCAATAGAATATTTACCGTAAATACTCTTAACATGACTCTGACTGCTCATAAAGGTGTCTAAATTGATTGAGACATTGCCAGCAGCCCAGGAATGATGTTTTGTGTCAAGATAATCCGGACCGCACTTAAATGGCTGAACTTGCAGCCCTTTGTTCTTTAAATAGCGTAATATACCTTGAGTAATAGTTGTTTTTCCTGATCCGCTGGAAGGTGCAGCAATTAAAAACTGAGGTTTCTTCTTCATATCTAACTTTCAAAAACGAAATGTCAAAAATAAATGAATATTCTTAGCATTAAAGCAAGATTTGGAATTCATTTCGAGAAAAGTTGAATGTTCGCAGTTAAGAAAACGATAAAATCTGTTGTATAATATCTTAGGGCAATAAAAAATCTTCAGCGAGAGATTCCAATATCTTATATGAAATTAATTTTCCATTGGGATGATATTCCTCCATTCGAACCAACCCCACATTAATAGCATACCATTCAAATATCTTGGTTTTATTTTTTGAAATTCCTCCATAGGTAATTTTATCCGACGAAATTTTGAAACAGTTAAAGTTTCCTGCCGGAGTTCTTATATTTTCAATCGCATCTACCTTTCTATTAATAAGAAGAACATTCATAGACATCAAAACAGATCCGGTTCCTCTTAATATACTAGCCTCACAACCCGATTCCGGCAGTATTTGTCCAACCGTTGGTTGAATAGGAATAGCAACACTATCCGACGAAATTTTTATAACCATCTTCTGATAGGAATCCAATTTTATAGGATCCATATATCGCTCTGAACCCACAAAAAAAGTAGAGTCATTGCTAACCATGCGAAAATACTGATAAAAGGTGTTTTGCTTTCGGGTAGTAATCTCTGACTCAATGTTATACTGAATTAATCCATCTAGTTTTGATTTACCAACCAATTGCCAAACCTCTGAATATTGTCTTCTATCTTTAGAATCGTATGAAATGTATTTAATTCTGAAATTCCTTTTCGAAGGCAGATAAGTATTGTCCCTTTGTCCGAAAGAAGAAAGTGAAATTGAAAACAATAGTAATGTGGTGTAAAATATTCTCATATACAGTATTTTATGGCTTATCCATAGCTTATCAGTACTTAAAATTACACATAATCCTTCAAGTTGAAAATAATATTTTACATATTTCTGATAATTTAGAAAATCAATCTAAATTAACCTCTTATTGAATTAGAAATATAGAAAATATTTATCTTTCCTCAATATCAGAGCTAATGCGCAAGCAATATTCAAATTATTTGTCATGAATAAAACCTTTTTTACAGTTTCCCTGATATTAGTATCAGGTATATTTATTTCTTGTTCCAAAGATGATATCGATCTTAATGAACCTATTACTGAAAATAAAATTGATATACAAAAACTATTAGATTTAGTTAACGATGTAAGATCAGCAGGGACTACCTGTGGAACTACATATTACCCTCCGGTTAATGCAATTGTTTGGAATAGTAAACTGGAAGATGCAGCTCTAAAGCATAGTAAAGATATGATGGACAACAACTTTTTTAGTCACACATCATCGAATGGAGATAAATTTGTTGACAGATTGAATGCTGCAGGTTATTTCTACAACAGTGCAGGTGAGAATATTGCCAAGGGATATTTATCAGAGGAAAGTGTTATTAATGGCTGGTTAACCAGTCAGGGACATTGTGCCAATATAATGAATCCTGATTTCACCGAAATGGGAGTAGGGCGAATAGGGGACTGCTGGACTCAGGATTTTGGAAAACCTAAGAAATAAAAAAACCACTCCAAGCGTTAATCGGAGTGGTCTTAATCTGTCTGTTTGAAAAGATTTAAGTTTGTCTGTTATAAACTTAAATTAATTAATTATCGAAGCGATTATTCAGAAACAACGTCAAATTCGATATCAACCTTAACTTCTTTGTGAAGTTTGATAGTTGCGGTGTATTTACCAATCTCTTTAACTGCGTCTTTAATTGCAATCACTTTTCTGTCAATTTCAAATCCCTGAGCAGTTAATGCTTCAGCAATCTGAATGTTGTTAACAGAACCGAAAATTTTACCGGTAGTACTGGTTTTAGCACCTACACTTAAGGTAACGCCTTCAAGTTTTTTAGCAATTTCTAAAGCTTCGTTTTTGATTTTTTCTTCTTTATGAGCTCTTTGTCTCATATTTTCAGCATTCATTTTCTTAGCTGATTCTGTTGCCAAAACAGCTATTCCTTTAGGAATTAAATAATTTCTACCGTAACCGTTTTTTACAACTACGATGTCATTCATATATCCTAAACTATGAATATCTTGTTTTAAGATTACTTCCATTTCGTTTCCTCCAGTTTAAAAATTATTTCATCATGTCAGTTACGTATGGCAGCAATGCAATGTGACGAGCACGTTTAACAGCTGTAGCTACCTTTCTTTGGTATTTCAAAGAAGTACCAGTGATACGACGAGGTAAAATTTTACCTTGTTCGTTTAAGAATTTTTTCAAAAACTCAGGATCTTTATAATCGATGAATTTAATCTTGTTTTTCTTGAAACGACAATACTTTTTCTTTTTAATCTCAACTGACGGAGGTGTCAAATATCTGATTTCTGATTGATTCTGTGCCATAGCTTACTTCTCCTCTTTAGATTTAAGTTTTCCTTTTCTTTTAATAGAATACTCAAAAGCATACTTATCAAGTTTGAAAGTTAAGAAACGGATGATTCTTTCATCACGTCTGTAGTTAAGTTCCAATTTCTCGATTAGTTCGCCTGGAGCATCAAATTGAAGCAATTGGTAAAAACCAGTGCTTTTCTTTTGAATTGGATAAGCCAGCTTGCGCAGTCCCCAGTTCTCCTCATTAACCATCTCACCACCATTCTCGGTGATAAGGGCTTTAAATTTTTCTACCGCCTCCTTTACCTGAGCCTCAGATAAAACGGGAGTTACAATGAAAACGGTTTCATAATGATTCAACATAACTTTAATTGTTTAATTAATTACTTAATAAGTAACTGTTTTTTATTGAGCCGCAAAATTAACGATTCTTTTTTGATATTTCAAGAATGCCATAGATTTATTGCGATTTAGAACACATATTTATCCTACAAATCTATTTAAGCATGTATTTGGTGCACCATAATCCTCTTGTTAGCTTTGGCTTTTTTTTGTAACTTAAACGTAAGGATTAACTTAAACCCACAGCTATGAAGGACAGGATGATAACATTAGCAACTTATGGTTACGCCAGAGCACAGTTGCTTAAAACTCGTTTAGAATCAGAAGGTGTGGAGTGCTTTCTGAAAAATCTTAATTTAATTCAATCTGTAGTTGGAGGTGGCGTAAAATTAAGAATAAAAGCGCAGGATTTAGCTAAGGCTCTCAAAATAATTGAGGAATTAGAATTAAGCTATGCTCAGGAGGATTTTGAAAAATCATTTCCCCGAAAAAAAATAGATGTAAACCGCATTTTGGTCCCCGTTGACTTTTCTGACTTTTCGCCACGCTTATGTGAGTATGCAATGAATATTGCGAAGAAGTTTAATGCGGATATTTTGTTATTTCATACCTATTTTGCTTCAGCAATCGAGACAATTCCATTTTCTGATAGTTATACTTATAATGCTACCGTTGTAGAAGTTCTTTCGGAAGTAGAAAAAAATGCCAAAGCTAGAATAAAGGAATTGTATTATGATATACGCAATAAATTGGAATTAGAGAAAGTTGAAGGAATTGAAGTCGATTATGCTTTAAGCGGAGGAACAGCTTCTTCTGAAATATTGAATATTTGCAACACTTACCAACCCGATTTAGTAATTATGGGAAGTCGTGGTGAATCTGCAGGAACAACTAACCTTTTGGGCAGTGTTGTTTCCAACGTTATTGAGGAGTCCGAGGTTCCAATTCTAATCTTGTCTGATCAAGGAGAGAATATAAGCATTGATCATATAGATAACATCATGTATGCGACAAACTTTGATAAGGCTGATTTTAGAGCAATTGCCAATCTTAAGTTTATCACCAAGCCTTATGATATGAAAATTCATTGTGTCCATTTTAACGATATTGAGGATGACAATGTAATGGAAGAACATCAAATGGAAGTATTGAGGAAATATTTAGATAAAACACTTGGCGATTCAAATGTTAATTGCTCCATAATACAGATTGAGGAAAAAATGAAGGGAATTGAAGAGTACGTGCAGAAAAATGATATTGGTATGATTGCCATTTTAGCAAGAAAACACAATTTATTAGAGCGTTTATTTTTTGGACAAATGTCAAGAAAACTATTCATAAAAACTCATATCCCAATTTTGGTATTTCATTAAGTTATGGTATCATAAAAAAAGGCACAATTTATAAATTGTGCCCTTTTTTCGTTATAATATTTCTCCTTTTAATACAGGGTCGGAGCCGTCTTCAATATCAGTAATCTTTACTTTATAGAATTGATTCTTTTCTATGTTTTCACCAGTGAACTGAACAGGAATATAATGTTCCCCGTAACCATTGGCAATATTTCCGTCAATCTTTTCAACCAAAACAGATTGGGTTTTCCCGATGAAACTTTTTCTATAATTAACTTTTATCTCATCAGATAGGTTTCTAAGAATCTCACTTCTCTCAGTTTTTATCCTCTCATCTACCTGATTAGGCATTCGCTCAGCTCTTGTTCCTTTTCTAATGGAATATTTAAAAGTATGAACATGTCCAAAATTCAATTCTTTAATTGCATCACAAGTGGCTGAAAAATCTTCTTCACTTTCATTTGGAAAACCTATTATGATATCGGTTGTAATATTAAAATCAGGGTTTTTAGCTCTTACGGTTTGCACTATTTCTTTAAACCTTTTGGCTGTATACATTCTTCTCATTTGAAGTAGGACAGGTTCCGATCCACTCTGCAAACACAAGTGCAAATGCGGTGTCATTTTAGGATGGTTCAAAAGTCCAAGAAATTTATCTCCAAAACCATCAGGTTCTATAGAGGAAATACGAAGTCTAAAATTACCTTCAAGGTTAAGAATTTGCTCAACAACATCATCAAATTGATATCCTTCAAACTCATATCGTCCAATATTTACACCGGTTATTACAATTTCCTTCGCTCCATGAGAAATTACTTCGCGGATATTTGTCAGAATATCTTGTATCGGTCTGCTTACGGCTCTTCCGCGAACCGAAGGAATAATGCAAAATGTGCAAAAATTATCACAACCATCTTGTATTTTAATCATACTTCGGGTATGAAAACCTTTATCTGTAGCTCCATAGGAAAACAGATCCGCATTCAATTTCGAAGGATGAATAATTTCGCCATCAAAATGTGCTTCAACCAAAGAAAAAACAGAAGTTTTCTGATCATTTTCAACTACATAATTAATTTCTGCTCTATTTTCCAACTCTTCCTTAGCATTATTAGCCATGCACCCTGTAACAACAAGAACGGAATCTTTATTTCGTCTGTTTGCCTGATTAATAAAATTTCTCGATTTGTGATCGCTTTGATGAGTTACTGTACATGAGTTAATTACGTATACGTCAGCAGACTCATCAAATTGAACAAGCTCATAACCTTTATCTTGAAATTGAGACGCCAATGCATCCGTTTCATATTGGTTTAATCTACACCCTAAGGTTTTAAACGCCACTTTCTTCACGCTACACTTTCTTTTATCGTTATCATTTCACCTTCAACTGAAAAATCAGCGGCTGATGTAATCTTTACATCTACAAATTGGCCGATCAAATTCTCTTCCTGTGATAAAAACCGTACATTAATTCTTCCCTCAGTTAATCCCGCAAGGTAACCATCATGTTTAGCCTGGCCTTTAACCAATACCTGATAAGTTTTACCCACCATTGAAGAATTGTAATTTTTAGAATGAATCTTCAAATCCTGAGTTAAAATATGGTGTCGCTCTTTCTTAATATCCAGACTTACATCATCAAACCAACGATGACTTAATGCTCCCGGACGAGGAGAGTACATTGCAATGTACGCCATATTATATTTAAACTCATTCATTGCTTTTCGGGTGTTTTCAAATTGATCATCACTCTCACCAGTAAAACCAACAATAATATCTGTAAAGAGGGTAGCCTCAGGAATTAAGCGTTTAATTGTATGAACAATTTGCCTGTATTTTTCCATTCCATGTTTACGATTCATGTGGATAAGGACTTTATCATCACCAGATTGAATTGGTAAGTGAATTTGTTTAGCAAGACATTTATACTGGGCAATTACTTCAATAACTTCATCTGTCATATCGCGCGGATGCGGAGAAGTAAAGTAAATCCAAAACTCTTTATTAAGTTGATTTCCCAAATTTCCAACTCTACGTAATAATTCAGGAAAATCTATTTCATCACCTTTTTTATCAAGACCATATGAATTTACATTCTGTCCAAGTAAGGTAATTGATTTAAATCCGCGCTCCACCAAACTTTGAACTTCAGTTACAATTTCATCGGAGGGACGGGAAACTTCTCGTCCTCTGGTATATGGAACCGCACAAAATGAACAAAACTTATCACAACCGTTTTGAATAGGGACAAAAGCCTCAAATTCTGAAGTGTAACTAGGTTTTACATGCCAGAATTCAGAAATATTTTCATTCTGAGAATCAAACCCCTGCTGCAATCCTACAGGAGTGGTAATTCCATATTGCTGAATCATTTCCGGCAACTTTGGTAAATCCTTCATCTGAAAAATAATGTCAAATAACTTGAGAAATTTATCCAAATCGGAGGGGAGGATACAACCGGAAACAAAAGTGATTAGATTCCGTTTGTTTTTCCACAAATTCCACTTATGAATTTTAGAATAAACCTTGTCGATTGCCTTTTGACGCACAGAACAAGCTAAAATCCCAATTAAATTGGCCTCTTCTTCGTTATCTGTCCATTGGTAGCCCATATTTTCGATTACCGAACGAACTCTTTCTCCATCCGAAGCATTCATTTGACAACCTAATGATACAAGATGATATTTCATGTTTTATAATTATAAATTACAAGTTAAGAATTATGAAATATTCCGCTTCTATATATTGAACTACCTTAGCTCAATTTTCATAATTCTTCATTCTCCGTTTAAAAATATACTTCAGTGTGAATTGGACCTAATGAAATTCCTTGTTTTTCAAGAATATCGTAAGCCTCATAAATCATATGACAATTACCACATAAATAACAAACTGTATCTGAAGGAATTGGATTTTTCATTAAATAATCGGTTACTCTTCCATGATAATCACCTGACTTTTCGCGGGAGGTACATAAAATATACTTTCCATTCGGATAACTATCTTTTTCATAGGCTTCTTCTTCAATCCGCACGCCATGCAACACTTGATAATCCATTTCAGGATGCGTTTCAACAAAACTGTGAATTGGAGATATACCGGTACCAGTTGCTATAAAAAGGAATTTTTTCCTGCCGATTTCAGACTCCTCTAATGAGAAATGGCCAAAAGGTCCATCAACATCTAAATAATTACCAGGCTTACATCGTTTTAGTTTTTTTGAAACCAAACCGTTTTCAACTTCTTTAATTAACACTTCTAAAAAATTATCATTTTCAGAACTATATATAGAATATTCTCTTCGATCAATACTTCCAGAAAATCCAAGGGTTATGTATTGCCCTGTTTTAAATGTAAAATCATTTTTTTCCATCCTTATAACATAGGTGGAAGAAGTCAAATTTCTTATCTCAATAACTTTGTGTGATCTCATTCTTAATTTATGTATTCAATTTTGTTCATCCATAAATTCATTCGCATTTAACTCAATAATAAACCGAATTATTTATATGGAATCGTTACAAATAAGCGAGTACAAAAAAAGATAAAATCCATCTAATAAACAAGAATAATAGGATCTTTAGATCTGTTTTAACAAAAATCAATAATATAATGTGTGAAATTCCGAAAAAAAAACCAATTTCTTCTAGAATGTACATAAATCAGACATTAGTAAATTCTATTTTATTTATTGATTATGTGATCTTTAATCTGCTATTTTTATTTTTTAAGCGCCTGAGAATTGAATAAATTACATGCTCGTTGAAGTAGGGTAAGACTATTTCTTTCTGAAAGGCTTTAAAAATAATCTGGATTTTGTGATATTACTCACATGCTATTATTCTGCAAAAAACAGTTTGCTAAAATCAACATTTGACAGTTCGTTTTTCTTCAATTCCGGAATCTCGATAATTGGACAATCAAATCCATATTTTTTCAAGTAAGTTTTAAAAACCTGAACTGAATCTTTTAAAATAAATTCACTGTTTGCAGGATATTGATTGTAGATTAATCCTTTAATTGGAATTTGTCTTCGTTGTGCAATTTCAAGACTGAGAAGAGTGTGATTAATACTACCCAACTTTGATGAAGTAACTAAAATTACCGGATATTTTTTCTCTTCCATGAAATCAAGAAGCGAATAATCCAAAGTTATTGGAACATGCATACCACCAACTCCTTCCAAAAGAAGATAATCAAATTGATCTTCAAGAATTGCGGTTGATTTTTCTATTCTTTTAATATCAATTTCCTGATTTTGCATTTGAGCGGCAAGATGTGGTGATGCAGGATAATCAAAAACATACGGACAAGTAGTTCCGTCTTTATCAACCTCTTGAATTTTAATTCCCATTATTTCCCGATGCATTAAAATATCTTCAGAGATTCCTTTGCAACCGGTTTGTGCAAATTTTTGAGTTATCACTGATTTTTTCTGATCCGATAAATACTTGGCCATTAAGCCTGTTGCAAATGTTTTACCGGTATCAGTATCAATTCCTGCAATAAAATAGGTTGGCATTATTAATTTATTTTTTAGGTTTCGCAATAAAATATAAGGGTTGATAGGTGAGGGGGACACCCAAATCGGTACCAAACAAATCCTGATAATCCTCTTTAAAATTCTTCAAATCGCTTTTTGTCCAAGCCTTTCCAGGAATTCCGTTTACACCTGTTTGCTTCATATGATATAGAACTCCAAGAGGATCTGAAAAAAAACGGGTAATTATTTCTTTGTCACTCCAAATAATTTCAAATTTATCAAACAAAAGCCTTTCATGCTTTCCAAACGACAAATAATTTAATCCTTTCCCATTCACTTCGCGTATTTCTCTGTAATTATCAGGACCAAAAGTGCTAAATACAAGTAACCCGTCAGGCTGTAAAGCTTTGTGTATTTTTGTCAAAAAACCATCTAAGTTATTGAACCATTGGAATGTTGAACTCGAAATAATTAAATCCAAAGAATCTGGTAAGTCCATAGACTCAATATCTCCACCCAAAAATTGTATGTCGGAATGAATGGAACTAAGAATATCTGAATATTCTTCTACAATGTCATTTGCATAATACACATCGGCATTAAGTTTTTGGAAAAACTTCTCGGTAAGTACTGCCGGACCACAACCAATTTCGAGAACTTTCGAAAAATGACTTACAGGTTGACGTAACAATTCATTAACTAACCTGGAGGCGATGGCTTCCTGAACAATAGCATGTTTACGATAGGTTTCGATACTTTTCACGAATCCTTTCTGTACTTTATCTTTATCAATATTTTGATGCTGCACTTTTACATTCCTCCATTAAATCATCCCACGAATTCCAACTGTAAAAACAAAAATGAGGAGTATTTTCCTTTTTAATTACATTTTTTTGATCATTCCAGGCATTTTCTAAATTTTCAAATGGAAATATTAGATCATTTTGCCCCAATAATATAAAATCAAATACATTCCAATCAACAAAATGGTTTTGTATAAGCTCCTGAAGTACAATCAATTCTTCCTTTTGATCCTCAATATTCCGCTGTGGCATTTGCATTTTGAAACGATCAAACCCATTTTTACCGCCACACATTCGAAGCCAAAACTTCTCAATAGTTCTTGAATTCAATCCATTTATAGTACTCTGAAAAATAGCAGGTGGAATGCCTTTCAAATTATCAATTGCTTGTAAAGTTCCATTTATGGCAATTTTACTGGCGAATAGATCCTTCCATTGGTGGTAAAGCATGTTCGCGACATAAACACCAAGTGACCATGCAACCAAATGTACTTTCTGATAATTTTCAAACAGCCTTTCAACCTGTTTAGGAATTAATATGTCCCGGTAATCGAAACACATAAGCACATCGTATTCTTTTGAATTTATTGATTGAAAAGGATTTGCATCGCATCCCCAACCATTCATAAACAAAATGCACTTCTCGTTAGCAGATTTATGTAACCATTCACTTTTCATTGCAATAATTCTTTATCAGTTCCGGTAAATCTTTAAGATCTTCCCAATCCATATCTGCACAAACAGAAATACGCAGTCTGGCAGTATCTTTAGGCACTGCAGGTGGGCGGATAGGGAATACCAAAAATCCTTTTTTTTGCAAATACTCAGCTAAATTAACGCATTTTTGACTGTCTCCAACCAGAACAGGAATAATATTTGAGCTTCCCATTGTTTCTATTCCGACATTCTTCAGGCCTTCTCTTAATTGTTCCGATATTGACTGCAAATGCTCCCGTTCCATTTTCATTTTTACAATGGTTCGCAACATGATATAGTTCCAGCTGATTACAATTGGAGGTAGAGCAGTGGTGAAAATCAAAGAACGCATTTTGTTAATTAAATACTCTTTAAGAATAGCATCACAAATAACATATGCACCAATTGAGTTCATTGCTTTACCGAAAGTGCCAATCAGTAAATCAATTTCTTTAAGACATGATTTCTCTTCCGATAAACCAAGACCTTTAATTCCTCTAACTCCTAGAGCATGAGCTTCATCAATATATAAAAAGCAATCAAATTGTTTTTTAATTTCAATCAGTTTTTCAAGATTAGCTTCGTCGCCATCCATACTAAAAACGGATTCACTTACAATAAAAACACGATTGTAATCTTTTCGTTTTGTAGTAAGAATATGTGTTAAGTGATTGTAATCAGCATGTTTAAAACGAACTTGTTCGGCACTACTTAAACGAATACCATCAATTATACTGGCATGATTCAACTTATCAGATATTATCAAATCATCTTTTCCTGCTAATGCTGCCAAAATACCAATATTAGCATGATATCCCGAATTAAAAAATAATGCAGGCCGGCCATACAAATTTTCGAGTTCAGTTTCCAGCAACTGATATTCCTTAAAGTTTCCGGTAAGCAGGCGAGATGATCCGGAGCCAAAAGAATTCCCCTTTGGCCGCGGTATATTCTTCTTACTAACCCCTAAATAATCATTTGAAGAGAGGTTAACCTTATAGTTACTTTCTGAAATCATTTTTAGGGCACGAAGGTTCCCAGATTCCTCAAGCTTCTGTAATTCCTCTTTGTATTTAATCAGTTTTTGATCCATTTCGAATTTATTGCATTGCTACTACTTTAACCAAAGCTTTGCAAAGGAAAGATAAATCTTCTTCAGATATAATAAATGGAGGCATAATGTAAACTAATTTTCCAAACGGGCGAACCCAAACTCCATTCGCCACAAATTGCTTTTGAATAGAAGCCATATTTACCGGTTCATTCATTTCGATGACTCCAATAGCACCTAAAACTCGAACATCCTTTACTTGTTTTAATTCTTTCGCCTTCGATAAATTTCGTAATAATTGTTGTTCAATATTACGAACCTTCTCCAAACACGATGATTCTAATAGTAAATTGATACTCGCAACGCCAACAGCGCATGCCATAGGATTTCCCATAAATGTGGGGCCATGCATAAAACAACCTGGTGCACCAGCTGAAATCCCATCACTTACTTTTTGTGAAGTTAAAGTGGCTGCAAAACTTAAATAACCACCAGTTATGGCTTTTCCTACGCACATAATATCCGGAGATATATCGGCATGTTCGCAAGCAAATAGTTTCCCAGTTCTACCAAAACCTGTAGCTATTTCGTCGAGAATGAGCAGTATGTTGTAAGTATCACAGGCTCTTCGTAATTCGATTAAATATTGAGGATGATAAAACTTCATTCCTCCAGCCCCCTGAACAACAGGCTCTAAGATGATCGCAGCAAGCTCCTCATGATGCGCTTCAATCATATTTTGCATAGACTGAAAGGAGTTGGAATCCCATTCATCGTAAAACCCACATCTTGGCGATTCTGCGAAGTAATTAACAGGCAAAACTCCTCTGAAAATTTCATGCATTCCCGTTACAGGATCGCAAACAGACATGGCGTTAAAAGTATCACCATGATATCCTGAGCGAATGCTTAAAAATTTATTTTTATTTGGATTCCCTTTGGTGAACCAATATTGAAGAGCCATTTTCATTGCCACCTCAACAGATACAGAACCAGAATCGCAGAAGAATACTTTTTCCATTCCATCCGGACTTATATCAACCAATAATCTGGCCAACTCAATTGCAGGTTTATGAGTAATTCCGCCAAACATCACATGCGACATCTGTTTTAATTGGTTTTGAACAACTTCATTCAAAACAGGATGATTATATCCGTGAACAGCACACCACCACGAGGACATACCATCAATAATATCTTGACCTGAATCCAATGTAAATCTTACACCATTGGCCGAAACCACAGGGTAGACGGGTAGTGGCTCATGCATTGAAGTATATGGATGCCAAATATGTTCTCTATCAAAAACGAGATCAGATGGCTTAAACTGTTCCGACATAGGAGTTTTTTTTTCATGTAAATTCTTTGTAAAACTAGGGTTTATCCGTCTAAACCGTACTAATTCTAAAGTATTTTTACAACATATCTTGTTTCGCTTAGCCTTTAAAATGTTATTTGTTCGTTAAAAATCTGAAATCTTCTTGATTTCCCTTCAATTTAATTTAAATTGCTTCAAATTTAAAATGCAAACATGAAAACGAAAAAAATTGCCCTTCTAGTAAGTTTATTCCTTGTATTTAGCCTGACTACAATAGGTCAAAAGCCCTACGATCAATCTCTTAACGGGAAAGAAGAAATTGCGAAAGCAGTTAGTAAAGCTAAAAAAGAAGGAAAACATGTTCTGCTTCAGATAGGAGGAAATTGGTGTCCTTGGTGCATAAAAATGCATAACTACCTGCATAGTGAAACAACATTAAATAAGCTTCTCGAGGATAATTATATCTTCCTTGAGGTAAATTACAGTAAGGAAAATAAAAATTTAGATGCACTAGCAGAACTTGGTTATCCTCAGCGTTTTGGATTTCCTGTTATGATCGTTTTAAATGGAGAAGGAGAAAGACTTCAAACACAAAACACGGGTAATTTAGAACAAGACAAAGCTTACAATTTCGAGAAAGTTAAATCATTCCTATACAATTGGCGTCCTGATGCTTTAAATCCTGAACATTACAAATAAATTTAGACTATCAACTCCTTTTTTATTTGAATAAAGAAATAATTGTACTTTCTTTGTACAGAATTCTCTGGTTTTAGGATTCAAATTAAGGATATAATACTAAAAAAAGAAAATATTATGACAATTTCAAAAGATAAGGTTGTTTCAGTTATTTATGAATTAAAAACTGATCTTTCGGGAGAGATTATTGAAAAAGCAGTAGCAGAAACTCCACTTACATATTTATGTGGTGCTGGACAGATGTTAGAAAAGTTTGAAGAAAAATTGATGGGGCTGAAAGTAGGTGATTCTTTTGATTTCAAATTGGAAACTGAAGAAGCATACGGTGAGGCATCAGAAGAAGCAGTAATCGATCTTCCTAAAAATATATTTGAAGTTAACGGTGAATTTGATTCAGAAGTTATTGCAGAAGGAAATGTAGTACCAATGCAAGATAACTCAGGTCGCAGAATGAATGGAATCGTTCTTGAAGTAACAGATGCTACTGTAAAAATGGATTTCAATCATCCACTTGCCGGAGATGCTCTATTCTTTAAAGGTGAAGTTATTGAAGTTAGAGATGCTTCAGAAGAAGAAATGAAAGAAGCTTATGCACCTCAGGGCGGTTGTGATAGCGGAAGTTGTGAAAGCGGCGGATGTGGCAGCGGATGCGGATGCTAATTAGTTTCTGAAAAGATATTTCAGCCCGAAAGCCTTTGGTTTTCGGGCTTTGTTTTTCTAGTCTTATCAAGTATCTTTAAAGCACAATAAAAAAACATATCGATTATGTGGAAAAGGCTGCCTCTTTACGTGAAAATTTTAGTTGGAATGGTATTTGGAATTATAGCGGGATTAATTGCCGTTTATTTTGAATTATCTGAATTAACCAACGATTGGATTAAACCTTGGGGTGATATTTTCTTAAACTTATTAAAATTAATTGCAGTTCCTTTAATTTTTGTGTCGCTGGTAAAAGGAATATCAAGTCTCTCCAACATTTCAAAATTATCACGAATAGGAATTAAAACCATTTCCCTTTACGTTCTATCAACAGTAATTGCTGTAAGTTTTGGGTTAATACTAGTAAATACCATAGCACCAGGCAATACTTTCCCCAACTATAAAAAGGTAGAGTTACAAGAAAAATACCATACAACAATTGATTTAAAGAAAAATCAGGCTTCAGATTTGAAAAATGAGTCTCCACTCAAATTTCTTGTAGATGTTGTTCCATCCAATTTCTTTCAGGCAGCCACAGATAATTCTAAAATGCTTCAGATCATATTCTTTGCGATTCTATTTGGCATTGCAATGGTTATTTTGGAAGAAAAGAAAGTCAAGGTAGTCAGAGATTTTTTTGATGGGATAGATGCAATTATCCTTAAGATAATTGACCTCATTATGCTTTTTGCTCCTTATGGAGTATTTGCCCTTATTGCTGGTTTAATAGTCGATTTTTCCGGTGATCTTGATTTATTTTCGGCTTTAGGATTGTATGCAATAACTGTAATTCTAGGGCTTTTAATAATGATATTTGTAATCTACCCTTTATTCCTAAAAATCTTTACTCCAGTAAGATACTCTGATTTTTACAAAGCCATTTCGCCTGCTCAGCTGTTAGCATTTTCAACAAGTTCAAGTGCGGCAACCCTTCCGGTTACTATGGAGTGTGTTGAAAAAGAAATAGGTGTTGCTAATGAGGTTGCAAGTTTTGTACTTCCGGTTGGTGTTACTATTAATATGGATGGAACCAGTTGTTATCAGGCAATTGCTGCAGTCTTTATCGCCCAGGTATTTGGTGTAGATTTAGATATTTACGACCAATTGATAATTGTGGTGACAGCTACACTGGCATCTATCGGAACACCCGGAGTTCCAGGCGGAAGCATTGTGATGTTAATTATTGTTTTAACATCTGTGGGAATACCCATTGAGGGACTGGCATTAATATTAGGTATTGACCGGCCGCTTGATATGCTTCGTACAGTTGTTAATGTTACAGGGGATGCTACTGTTGCAACAATAGTTGCTACAAGTGAAGGTCAATTAAATCCTGTACCGAAAATTCAAGTCAAAAATATCTAGGTAATATTATCACTCCATAACTTTTCAACGGAACAAGGAAATTCAATAAGTGTTTATTATCTTTGCAGTCGAATAACAGTATCTTCTGTTATACAACTTATTCAAAAATCATAGATATGGCAAGTAGAAAACGCTTAAAAAAGGATATCGATTACCTTAGCTTTGAGGTAATTTCAGATTGCTACAATTACAATTATTTACATCCTGAGAACAAGGATAAAGTAATGGAAATTGTAAAGAATACAATTGTTTCCCGTAATCAGTTAATTGCACGTGTAAATCATCCGGATGGTAAGGACAATCCTAAAATTGTTAAAGCTTACTACAAGGCTGTATATACTGATTTATTCAAGAATGTTGACGAATCTTTTACAGAATTGAGCAATTTAATTAAAGAGAAATAATTTCTTTCAAAAGATATTTCTGATAGCTTTGCGTATTGCAAAGCTTTTTTTATGCCCGAAGAAAAAATTATACTATTAGAGGATATTGGGGATATTCTCTTTAAAAAGAGTCGGAGATTCAAACGTTTATCGGTACGGATAGCACCTAAAAAAGGAATTTGGGTTAATGTACCATATGGTATAAGCTATCAGGATGCGATTAATTTTGCCAGGCAAAATAAAGCATGGATTATCAATAATAAGGCAAAAACAAAATTAAAAGAGAACAAACAAACAATTTTCACTCCTGAGATCCAATTTAAAACACGTTTCCATCAATTAAAGCTAAGTCCAGGAGAGGTGAGTTATTATTCCGCAAAACTCTCTAACGGAGTATTGGAAGTAAGGTATCCTGCCAATACCGAGATTCAAAATTCAGACTTACAAATATTCATTCAAAATTCTATTATAGAAACCTTGCGCAGAGAAGCAAACCATCATCTTCCAATTAGAATCAAGGAATTAGCAAAACTTGGTGGGTTTTCCTATAAATCCCTTAAAATTAAAAATACAAAAAGTCGTTGGGGGTCATGTTCACATGACAATAATATTAACCTCAATCTTCATTTAATGAGGTTACCTAATGAACTATGCGATATGGTAATTCTGCATGAGTTATGCCATACTAAAGTTAAAAATCATTCCAAAGAATTCTATCAATTACTGGAAATCCATTGCCCGGAATTGACCAGAAAAAGAAAAGAAATTAAAAAATACTCTACAACAATTTATTAATATGAATAAGGAAATTTATATTTTAGTTGGCATATGTGTATTAACATTCTTAATAGGACATAAACTAAAACAAAAATTAAGCAACCCGGAACCAAAGAAGCTGACAAAAAGAGGCAAAAAGAGAAAAAATAACGTTGCTGTATCACCACTGGCTTCCCGCAGAAAAGAAAAGCTAAAAGTTATCTTTTTATACTTACAGCTTATTTTAGTATTTGGCTTGTTAATCTTTATGATTCCTGCCTTATCGCGCGATATCCCCGCAAACAATCATGATAACTACCAGAATTTAATACTTCGAATACTAATCGTTGCGTTCGCTGCTTACATTTTATTTATTGGTTTCTTACAACTTAGAAAACCTCCTGAGAAATAATAATTAATCCCCAAAAAATATTAGACTTTATTACAGAATATCCAAATTAATAGGAGAAAAGCTCTTTTTATCTTATTAACAACACTATGTGTCATAAATAAAACCCTCTCATTTGTTTAATTTTGTGACACTTACAAGAGAAATACCCTCCTTTTAACCTTCTTAGAATTTAATATCTGTAAACTAACGGAGTGTTATTTACAAAAATCACTTGAATTTAGTATGACAGTGTAACTAAAAGTTCAAATAACCCAATTCCAATTTTACAATATTCAACTTAATGGAGTTTAAGTTTGTAACTTACATTAATTTCATTCAATGATAATTGTAACCAATTCAAGAGTTGCACCTTGTAACTAATTTCACAATGTAATTTACATGAATAATACCATAATGAATACAAATGTTTTGTGTTTTAATTGAATTTACAATCCAAACAAGTCCCGATATTTTTTGATCTAACACCACGAATAATACACTATTATTCTAGACACCAGACATTTAACTGATTGTAATTAAGTAATACTTTAACTTATTAATTACAGATGTATAAAATAGTATTAATTCATGTATAAAATGTAATTTATTAATGCATAATCATCAATAGATCAGTAAAATATGTGATTTACTTACAGTAAAATAATAAGTGAAATAACCTATCAATATCATTTAATTGTGAATATTTGTAAATAATGAGAATATAGTATTGTAAATCCATTAAATGGCTTGATATTCAGGTATTTTATAATTTCATTGCTAATGAATTCAATATTGTTCATCAAATAGAATCTAACAGGTTAATTAATTAAATATCTTTTAAAGACTGATACTACGTATAAACACTCTATTAGCCAGATAAATAAAATGTTTACAAAAGTAATAATGCTCGATGATTACAATTTGAATATGTCGTTTCATGTAGATTACATTAGTGAATTACTAATGTGAATATTCTTTTTGCATATATTTTGACTTTTGTAATTATTATTTTAAATTTGTAATGTTATTAAAGTTAACATCTGTAAAATTCACATATAAACAACTTAAGAATGAAGAATCGAATAGTTCAGCTGATTAATAGTGAAGGTTTAACCTCTTCAAAATTTGCAGACACAATTGGTGTTCAGCGGTCTAGTATTTCTCATATTCTATCCGGTCGTAACAACCCAAGTCTGGACTTTGTTCAAAAAATACTAACATCATTTCCTTCAATTGACCCTAATTGGCTTATTTCAGGAATGGGCAATATGTATAAGTCACAAGATTCACCTTCTTTATTTCAAGAACCGGAAACAAGCCGGACACCACTTGAAACTCAACCTAATCATCCTCCTAAATTAAATAAGGAAACAATTAATATTCCGCGCTCAAACCCTGAACCTATGCTGGAAATGAGTGCATTTACATCTGGAAAACAGATAGAGAAAGTAGTTGTGTTTTACACAGATAAAACTTTTAAAGAATACAATCCCTCTTAAATATTTTTTAGCTTATCTTTGCCTGCGTTTATACTTAACAGTTTAAAATACAACCAGGCACCATGAAAAAATTAGTACAGGACTTTGAGGTACTGCACAAGGAAGAGCTTAATGACGGGACTTTTGTTATTGATGTAAAGGCATCTGCGCCTTTGCCAGACATTAAACCAGGGCAATTTGTTAACGTTCTTGTCGAAAATGCAGCCAATACCTTCCTCAGAAGACCTTTGTCCATCCATTTTGTTGATTACGAAAAGAATATCATCAAATTATACATTAAAAAGATTGGAGAAGGCACTACCAAATTAGGCGAATTACTCCTTGGTGACAAGCTTAATATCGTTTTTCCATTAGGAAATCAATACTCTATCCCTAAGAACTCTAAAACTCTTTTAATTGGTGGTGGCTGTGGTGTTGCTCCTTTATTATACTTGGCAAAACATCTTAAAGACGCCGGAAATGAAGTAACAACCATATTGGGTGTACGGTCGGCCAATGATGCAGTTGAATTAGATCCTTACAAACAGTACGGTCGTATATTCGTAACTACCGAAGATGGCTCAATCGGCGAAAAAGGCTATCCTACGCAACATTCAGTTCTTAATGAGAAATTTGATTATACTTTCACCTGTGGACCAGAGCCAATGATGAAGGCTGTAGCAACTTATTCCAAAAGCAAAAATATTCCATGTGAGGTTTCATTGGAAAACACTATGGCTTGTGGATTTGGAGCTTGTTTATGCTGTGTAACTGACACAAAAAGAGGTAATATATGTACATGCACTGAAGGTCCGGTGTTCAATATAAATGAGTTGAAATGGTAAATTTGGAAGTTAAGCTTAAAGATCTGATTCTTAAAAATCCGGTAATGACTGCTTCCGGAACCTTTGGTTACGGTGAAGAATTTGAAGATTTTATTGATATCAGCCAATTAGGCGGCATATTGGTTAAAGGCACTACGAGACATCATCGGGAAGGAAACCCTTACCCCCGAATGGCTGAAACACCTTCGGGAATGCTAAATGCTGTTGGTTTGCAGAATAAAGGAGTTGAGTATTTTTGTGATAATATTTACCCGAGAATTAACCACTACAATACAAATATCTTGGTTAACGTTTCCGGTTCTGTAATTGAAGATTACGTAGAAACGGCAGCAATGATTAATGAATTGGATAAAATACCGGCAATAGAGCTGAATATATCTTGTCCGAACGTTAAAGAAGGCGGAATGGCTTTCGGAACTAGTTGTGCTTCTGCAGCATCGGTTGTTCGTGAAGTTCGTAAAGTGTATAAAAAGCATTTAATGGTTAAATTGTCACCAAATGTAACGGATATTACTGAGATCGCTAAAGCGGTTGAAGAGGAAGGTGCTGATTCTGTGTCTCTTATTAATACGCTATTGGGAATGGCTATAGATTCAGAAACAAGAAAGCCTCTTTTATCAACAGTTACAGGAGGTTTATCCGGCCCATGCGTAAAACCGGTTGCCTTGCGAATGGTTTGGCAGGTTTTTAACGCTGTTAATATACCCATTGTTGGCTTAGGTGGTATTATGAATGCAAAAGACGCCATTGAGTTTATTCTTGCCGGAGCTTCTGCAATTCAAATCGGAACGGCTAATTTTATTGATCCTCAGATAACAGTTAAGGTTGTTGAAGGAATCAAAGAATATATGATCAGACATCAGGTTGAAAATGTAACAGATTTAATTGGGGCGATTAAAACTCAATAAATCAACCTATTACAATAAAGAATTATTTCTTTATTTCACAACATCAGAGTTTACAAATGTAATTACATTTGTAAACTCTCACTGTTTAATTTAAGTTCTGTTCTATATTTTATAAAAATTTCAGACGCAATTAATAAATATATTTTACCATTAAAACCTATATAACAGGATGTTACACGGACATGGAGATGATGGTTACCAATATAAACAAGCAATTGTTGCTAATTTTAGCAGTAATGTATGGTTTGGTGGGAAATCCGAAAATCTAAAACAACACCTATTTGATAATTGGGATACTATACATTCTTATCCGGAAGCATCTGCTGAGAGTCTGGTAGATGCATTGGCGATTCATTTAAATGTTAATAAGAATCAAATCATTGCAACCAATGGCGCTACGGAAGCCTTTTACCTTATTGCACAATGTTTTTCTAAATCTAATTCAAGTATCATCATCCCTACCTTTTCCGAATATGAAGATGCCTGCAGAGTCAATAAACACAAGCTATTCTATATTAATTGGGCCAAATTAACCAGCAAAACCATTTTTGAAGAAGGTTTAGTCTGGATTTGCAATCCTAATAATCCAAATGGGAATATTTTAGAATCGGATGAACTTGAAGAAATGCTAAAAATCAATTCGAAATCTATTTTTGTGATTGATGAAGCTTATATTGATTTTACTGATGAGATTAACTCATGTATAGATTTACTTGATAAGTACGAGAATTTCATTTTGGTGAAATCTCTCACTAAAAACTTTTCAATTCCCGGCCTGAGATTGGGATATTTGATTTCAAACAAGGTATTGGTACAGAATATTCAATTCTACAAGGCTCCTTGGACGGTAAATTCACTGGCAATTGAGGCTGGAAAATTCCTTTTGGCAAATAAAACCGATTTTCTCCCACCTGTAAATTACTATAAATCAGAAACTAAAAAATTTCAAAAAAATCTCCAGAAAATTTCAGGTCTGCAAATTCATCCTTCAAAAACTTCTTTCTTTTTGGTTGAACTAGAAGAATCATCTGCTTTTGAGCTGAAAAAGTTCTTAATTTCAAACTTTGGAATATTGATTCGTGATGCAGCTAATTTTCGTGGTTTAAATTCTTGTTATTTTCGCCTCGCGACACAAACCAAAGAAAAAAATCAAATATTAATCGACGCATTAATTCAATGGAGCAAATTAAACTCATAATCCTCCCTCTTGTTATTGGATACATTTTAGATCTTGTTTTTGGTGATCCAAGAAGCTTGCCGCACCCAATCGTTTTATTCGGTAATACGATTTCCTTTTTTACTAAACATCTGAATAAAGGAAAATACCAATTATTCAAAGGAGCTGTAATGGCCTTAGGATTAGCAACAATTGTATATATTATTTTTTCGTGCCTAAGTATTATCACTTTAAACTGGAATAGTACAATTTATATAGTGTTTACCTCAATAATGGTTTTTTACGGATTGGCGAATAAAAGCTTGTTGCAGGAAGGATCAGAAGTATTTAAACACCTTAATGAAAAGGGATTGAAAGCAGGTCGGAAAAGATTATCATGGATTGTTGGTCGGGATACATCCAAATTATCGGAACAGGAAATACGTTTGGCTGTATTAGAAACTTTATCAGAAAATTTATCGGATGGTGTTGTTGCTCCTCTTTTTTACTATGCCATTGCCGGAGTGCCGGGAATGATGTGTTATAAAATGATTAATACAATGGATTCCATGATTGGATATAAAAATGAGAAGTTCATTTTGTTTGGACGGGTTGCTGCCCGATTGGATGATGTTGCGAATTTTATTCCCGCTCGTATTACTGCTTTTCTAATGGTATTACTCACCCTCAATGCGAAAGGCTTTTTATACATTTTTAAATATGGACATGCTCATCTTAGTCCAAATGCCGGCTACCCGGAATCAGCTCTTGCAGGAATCATAAATTGTCAATTTGGTGGACCTCATGATTACGACGGGAAAAGTGTTTACAAACCATTTATTGGAGATAATAATCGGAAAATAACGAACGAAGACTTTTGTAAACTTTTTTACATCAACCATTCGGTGTGTTTTGCCAGTATTCTTTTCATTATTGCTGTCTATTTTCCATATGGAATTCTGTTATAAAAAAGGAAAATTTAATTCCGGCTGGAGTCTTTAATTTGTAACTTCACACTTTAAATATTCCATATTAATTAAGGATACTGATCCTAAAAGAAGTTAGCAATGATTCATTTAATTACAGGAGGACAACGTTCCGGGAAAAGTTTATTTGCTGAAGATCTGGCACTATCCTTAAGTAATCAGCCTGTTTATCTGGCAACCTCACGAATTTGGGACGAAGCACATCGTGAAAGAATTGAAATACACAAAAACAGACGTGGAAATCAATGGACTACTATTGAAGAAGAGAAATTTTTGAGTCGACATGATTTTTCGGGGAAAGTAGTACTTTTAGATTGCATCACCTTGTGGATTAACAACTTCTTTTTTGATAATGAAGAGGATGATAAAAAATCTTTGCAAGAAGCAATTCAGGAATTAGAAATACTATTCGACCAAAATTGTGATTGGATAATCGTTACCAATGAATTGGGATTAGGTGGACATCCCGAAAACAAATTGGCTATGAGGTTCAATGATTTGCAAGGAAGCATTAATCAATACATTGCAAAAAAAGCAGACCGTGTTACCTTAATTATATCTGGCTTACCACTTGAAATTAAAAATACTTTATAACAGAACCGATACTATTTTGGATTTGGAATAGACAATAAGACAAATTCGGAATACAGGGAAATAATAATTTATGATCTTGGTATTTTAAAAGCCATGATTAATCGATAATCAAATTCGAAACCTTTAAATAATTGTGATGGAATTTATGATATCCTCCTTATCCACATCTTTGGATCAGGAGCTGTTAAATAAAATCAATGGGAAAACAAAACCCCTTGGTTCACTTGGAATGCTTGAAAAGATTGCATTTCAAATAGGGAGAATTCAAGAAAGTTTATCTCCGGAAATTAAGAATCCTGCAGTAGTTGTATTTGCCGGGGATCATGGAATAGCAGATGATGGTGTAAGTTTTTATCCTAAATCTGTTAGCTATGAAATGCTTTACAATTACATGCAGGGAGGAGCTGCCATAAATGTATTTTCCCGTCAGCATAATATTAATTTTAAAGTTGTTGACGCAGGTATTGATCATGATTTTGATCCATCATTAAATATTATCAATAAAAAAATTGCTTACGGAACTAAGAACTTTCGATTTAGCCCTGCAATGACAAAAAATCAATGTCTTGAAGGATTTAGGAGTGGAGCCGAAATTATTGAAGGAATTCATGAAGAAGGATGTAATTTTATTGCTTTTGGAGAAAAAGGCATCGGAAATACATCCTCGGCGGCGTTAATACTTAGCCTTTTAGCTGATATTAGCCTGGAAGAGTGTGTAGGAAGAGGAACTGGATTGGATAATAATGGCGTAAAATCAAAATTTGAATTATTGAATGAAGCCTTGCATAAATACAATGGTGGTAATAATCCCCTTGATGTACTGGCTCAATTTGGCGGATTTGAAGTGGTTATGATTGCAGGTGCCATGTTGAGAGCTGCAGAATTAAAAATGACTATGTTAATTGATGGATTTATCATTACTTCAGCATTGCTTGCTGCATCCAAAATCAACCCTAAAGTATTGGAATATTGTCTTTTTGCCCATAAATCGAATGAGCAAGCTCATATTAAAATGCTAAATTACTTAAAGGCTGAACCAATTTTGGATATTGGCATGCGGTTGGGTGAAGGAACAGGAGCCATGGTTTGTTATCCGATTGTAAAAAGTGCCGTTCAATTTATTAATGAAATGGCTTCATTTCAGGAAGCTGGAGTCAGTGAATCAGAAGAGGTAAAAACAATCAGCTAATTGTTTTATATTTAATTTTACATTTTAAAAAAACGAATCCATGAATTTCAATATAAGTAAACCTAACAATGAGTTAGAGGAACAACTTCAAAATAAAATTGATTTAAAAACCAAACCGATTGGATCGTTAGGTGTTTTAGAAAAGTTGGCCGTAAAAATTGGATGTATTCAAAACACTTTGAGTCCGGAATTAAAACAACCGACTATCATGGTGTTTGCCGCAGATCATGGAATTGCACTTGATGGTGTTAGTCCATACCCGCAAGAAGTTACCTGGCAGATGGTCGCTAATTTTCTTAGTGGTGGTGCGGCAATTAATGTTTTTGGTCGTCAGAATGGGATTGATATTCGGATTATTGATGCTGGTGTAAATTTCGATTTTGACAAAAGCTCCGGAGTTATTAACGCAAAAGTTGATTACGGAACAAAAAGCTATTTGAATGAACCGGCAATGACTGCGGAGCAATTTAAAACAGCAATTAAGCGCGGTGCAGATCTGTGCGATAAAATGCACCGGGAAGGCTCCAATATTATCGGTTTTGGTGAAATGGGAATTGGAAACACTTCGTCGGCAGCTATTTTATTACATATTTTAGCTGGAGTCGACTTAAAAGAATGTGTTGGCCGTGGTACCGGATGGGATGACGAAGGTTTGAAAAAGAAATATGAAATACTGAAAAATGCTGTTGCTAATTATAACGGCGATAATTATGTTGAAAATATTCTAACGCATTTCGGTGGTTTCGAAATTGTCATGATTGCTGGAGCAATGTTAAAAGCAGCTGAATTGAAAATGGTGATTCTGGTTGATGGTTTTATTATTAGTTCTGCACTTTTAGCCGCATCAAAAATAAATTCTGACGTTCTGGAATATTGTATTTTTACACACAAATCGAACGAGAACGGTCACAAACACATGCTTCTGCATCTTAAAGCGGAGCCAATTCTCGATTTAGGAATGCGCTTGGGCGAGGGCACAGGAGCTGCGGTTGCTTATCCAATTATTGAATCTTCGGTAAATTTCCTAAACCAAATGGCTAGTTTCGAAGATGCTGGCGTAAGTAACAGCGATCAAATTTCACAGGCATAGATGAGAAGAGAAATTAACATATTTTTTACAGGCTTATCTTTTTTTACAAGAATTCCATTTCCCAAATGGGCTCGGTTTGAGAAGGAATATCAACATGAAGCTATCAAATATTTCCCCATTTCAGGTGCAATTATTGGTGGGCTGGCAGGTTTGGTTTTTTATCTTGCCAATTTGGTTTTCCCTTTTAATTTATCGGTAATGCTGAGTATGGGATTCACCGTTCTTTTTACAGGAGCATTACACGAGGATGGTTTTATGGATGTTTGTGATGGATTTGGTGGAGGCTGGACACGTGAGCGGATCCTTGAAATTATGAAGGATTCCTTAATTGGAGCATTTGGAGTTACAGGTATTGTTTTCCTGGTGATGACAAAGTTTTTTTGTCAGTATTCCATATCTGCGGCTCAACTGCCCTTGATTTTAATTGCAGCCCACTCTGTTTCAAGAATGTTTGCAGCTACCTTGGTAAATTCGCACCAATATGCGCGAACCGAAAATTCAAAAGCAAAAGATTATTCCCAAAAACTATCTGCCAAAAATCTAATTTTCACAATTATTACAGGTATTCTGCCTTTAGCATTATTGGGAAATATAAAGTTTTTCCTTATTCTGATTCCTGTTTTTTTGAGTAAAGTTTTATTAGGCAGATATTTTAATAAATGGATAGGAGGTTTTACCGGCGATTGCATTGGGGCAACACAGCAGGTTTGTGAAATCGTATTTTATTTATCCTATATGGTAATTATTAATCAAGTTTTATGAGATGGAGATATATTTAATCAGACATACAAAAGTAAATGTTGAGAAAGGCATTTGCTATGGGCAAAAAGATGTTGATTTAGCTGAAAGTTACAAGGACGATTTGGCAGCTGTAAAAGAACAGTTGAAAGATATTGAATTTGATCTTATTGTATCAAGCCCGTTATCAAGAGCCAAGAGGTTAGCCAGTGATATTTTTGGAGAACAAGTAGTAGAGGATGTAAGATTAATGGAATTGAACTTTGGAGATTGGGAAGGAAAAGTTTGGGACGAAATTAAAGATCCTTTATTCCCAGCCTGGATGGAAGATTTTGTAAATAGGAAATGTTCTAATGGAGAATCATTTGTAATGCTTCGCGATCGGGTTCTTGAATTTTGGAACGAAATCAAACTAAAAGACTGTAAAAAAATAGCGGTTTTCACTCATGGTGGTGTTATACGCACTATAAATGCTATAGTAAAGGATATTAAATTAGAAGATTCATTTAACGAGCCAGCAGTAGATTTTGGTGAGGTGACGATTATATCAATCTCAAAATAAAATAGCAATTGCACCAGAATATATGAAAATCAGAGACAAATTTGTTTCTGATTTTTTTGTTTCAAAACAAGTCTATTTAGTTTATATTAAATCTCGTGTTTCATAGAATTTATCTTATTTAAAATGTTTAAAAGCTAATTCTGAGAAAGAAATAGCTATTTTAGCAATCCTAAAATAACAATAACAAGTAATGCGCGTTGTAATTCTTTCCATTCTTAGCTTATTTATTCTTGTAAGTTGCAAAAAATCCAGCACCTTCACTCAAATATCTATTCTTCCTCAATTTGCAGTAATTGAGAATGTCGAGGATGTACATGCAATTTTAGACTCATGCGTAACCCCTTATATTTATACTAAAGTGGTATCGTTAAGAGGTTTACCTGTTGATGAGAAAAAGATGAAGTTTGTAGAAATGTTATTGCCATCTATATTAGTTTCACAATACTCTTTATATCAAAAAATTACAAGAGTAGAACACATCGAACATTGGTTGCTTTCACATCCGATAATGATGAAAAAAGATAGTCTTTTTCTTTACAAATTGTTTGAAACCTACAATTGTATTGAAATTCCGGAGTTAAAAATAAGACTGAAGCCACATCCTGCAAGTATCGTTTTGGGACAAGCAGCATTAGAGTCAGGCTGGGGATCGTCACGCTTTTTTAACGAAGGCAATAATGTTTTTGGTATATGGTCTTATAATGCAGGCGAAAACCGCATACAGGCACTCGTAGGAAGAGATTCAACAAGAATTTATGTAAGAAGTTATGCATCTATCGAAGAATCAGTAAACGATTACTTTGAAACAATCGCCAGAGTGAATGCTTATGATGAATTTAGACAAGAAAGATATATATCTGAGAAACCATTTGAATTAATTCCTTTACTTAATAAATATTCAGAAATAGGAGATGTATATACAGACAAGCTTAAGCAATTAATCGAAAGTAACGACTTAACTAAATATGATTCTTATGTCATTAAAAACGATTATTTTGTTGAAGAGGTAATTAAACTATCTCAGGCGATATAAAAATGATAAAAAAATATTGAATAATATTTTTCCATTATTTTTATTTGATTTTTATATGAAATCGTTATTTTTAGGCTTGTTTTAAAAGAAAATCAATTATATAATTAATCATAAAAGTAATTTAGTATGAAAAAATTTATTCTGATTCTTGCGATTTGTTTTAGTGCAGTTGGCGTGTTTGCTCAATCAGCAGCTCAATTTAAAAATGATGGCAATACCGCTCTGAAATCGAAAGATTATAAAACAGCTCTTGTAAACTATGAAAAATATTTGGCGGCTGAAGACACAGAAAAAGATCCTGCATTGGTGTTTAATTTAGGGTATTGTGCAATTAAATTGAAAAAGTATGCTAAAGCTGAACAGTATTTTGGTCAATCAGTTGAAAATAAATACAAAACATCAACTGCTTATCTGTACAAAGCTAAAGCTCAAAAAAGCCAGAAAAAATATGAGGATATGATTGTGACTTTAAATAAAGGCATTGCAGCTTGTCCAACAAAAAACTCTAAACTAGTTTCTGAACTTGCAAAGCATTATCTACTTGAAGGACAAACTGCTCAAAAGGCTGATAAATTTGAAGTTGCAGAAGATTTGTACAAAAAAGCCGGTAGCGTAAAATCTAAATTACAAGTTGATGCATTGTTTAGCTTAGGTACTTTGTACTATAACAAAGGAGCTAAAATTATGCAGGCCGCAACTCCTACTGCAAATACTGATCCTGAAAATTATAAAGCAGAATCTGCGAAAGCTAAAACTTACTTTCAAAAAGCTATTGTTGAATTAAACAAAGCAAAAGCTATAGCTCCTGCCAGAGAGGATGTTACTTCTACAATTACAACTATCAAAGGTTTGTTATAGTAATTTCTTCCAAAAAATATAATTAAAAAGGGATACCTTTTTTGGGTATCCCTTTTTATTTGCCTTCGAATCTAATATTTCATTGCTTCATTAGAAAAGCTCAGTGGAAATATTCTTAAAAAAAATCAAAAGCAGAATAGTTAAGAAGTAAATCAACTTCAATTCCATATGTAACAATCTGACTATATAAATCTAGAAATATTCCTTTATTTGTCATTTTTCCTAATCGGTAGAGTCCCAGTCAAATACTGATTTCATAATTATTTTGAGACGTTTCGCACATTAATCCGATACAATAATTCCCATCTTTGTAGCTAACAACAATAATAAACTATTGATTCAATATTTTAACAAAACACTAAGGATAATGTCAAAAAAACACACAGATGCTTTAAAATATCACTCAGAAGGTCGCCCCGGTAAAATTGAAGTGATTCCTACAAAACCTTATAGAACTCAACGAGATTTAGCTTTAGCCTACAGTCCCGGGGTTGCAGAGCCATGTCTGGAAATAGAGAAAGATCCTGAGAATTCTTACAAATACACTGCAAAAGGTAACTTAGTCGCAGTAATTTCTAACGGAACAGCTGTTTTGGGATTAGGAAATATTGGTGCATTGGCAGGTAAACCCGTAATGGAAGGAAAAGGTTTATTATTCAAAATATTTGCAGATATTGACGTATTCGATATTGAAGTAGATGCAACAGATGTGGATAAATTCGTTGAAACTGTTAAAGCGATTGCTCCAACTTTTGGCGGAATAAATCTTGAGGATATCAAAGCTCCTGAATGCTTCGAAATTGAACAACGCTTAAAGGATGAGTTGGATATTCCTGTTATGCACGATGATCAACATGGAACGGCTATTATTTCAGCAGCAGGTTTATTAAATGCTTTGGAAATTAATGGAAAGAAAATTGAAGATATTTCTGTTGTTGTTAATGGAGCAGGTGCTGCCGCTGTTTCATGTACAAAATTATATATTTCTCTTGGTGTTAAACCGGATAATATAATTATGTGTGATAGTCGTGGGGTGGTAAATAAAAAAAGAACCGATTTAAACAGTCAGAAAAAACAATTCATAACCGAACGCAATATTGACACATTGGAACAGGCGTTGGTTGGTGCTGATGTATTTTTAGGATTATCTATTGGAGGAATCGTAAATAAGAAAATGGTAAGTTCCATGGCTGATAAACCTGTTGTATTTGCTCTGGCAAATCCTGATCCTGAAATTGACTACAATGAAGCTATTGAATCCAAAGAAGGTGTAATTGTAGCAACGGGGCGCTCAGATTATCCAAACCAAATTAATAATGTATTGGGATTTCCTTACATTTTTAGAGGTGCTCTGGATGTTCGGGCAAGTACAATTAATGAAGAAATGAAAATAGCATCGGTTCATGCCATTGCAAAACTGGCAAAAGAACCTGTGCCGGAATCTGTACATGCCGCTTATAATGAATCAAATATCATATTTGGTCGTCATTATATTATCCCCAAAGCTATGGATCCACGTTTGGTCTCAAGTGTAGCAGTTGCGGTTGCTAAAGCAGCAGTAGAATCGGGTGTCGCCCGAAAAATAATTACTGATTGGGATGCTTATTCCGAAGAATTAAAACAACGCTTAGGAACTGAAAATGAATTAATAAGAACAATCTTCGACAAAGCAAAATGCAACCCAAAACGTGTGGTTTTTGCTGAAGGAAATAATTTTAATGTTTTAAAAGCAGCACAAATTGTTCTTCACGATGGAATTGCAAAGCCTATTATTTTAGGTAACCCTGAAAACATTCAAAGAATTGTGTTGGAAAATGAATTGGATCTCAACGGGGCTGAAATTATCGATATCCGTTCTCAAGCAGAAGCAGGAAGAAGGAACCATTACGCAAATGTTTTGTGTGAAAAACGAGGTCGTAAAGGTTTAACTCTTAAAGAAGCTGTTGAAAAAATGTTCGACCGCAACTATTTTGGAGCAATGATGGTTGAAAATGGTGATGCTGACGCTTTTATCTCCGGATATGCTACACGCTATTTTGAAGCTCTAAAAGTAGCAAGTAAAGTAATTGGTATAGAAGAAGGTATGAAAACTTTAGTTGGCATGAATATCATCATGACGAAAAAAGGGCCTCTGTTTTTTGCAGATACCACTGTTAATGCGGAACCCACATCAGATTCGTTGGTTGACACTACATTGAGTACTGCCCGAGCCTTAAAAACTTTTAATATCGAACCGGTAATGGCTATGGTGTCCTACTCTAATTTTGGATCAGTGAGAAAGGGAAGTCCTGTAAAAGTTAATAAAGCAATTTCAAAATTACACACAAATAATCCTGATTTATTGATAGATGGAGAAATGCAATTGAACTTTGCTCTTGATAAGAATTTAAGAGATCAGACATTTGGCTTTACTAAAATTAAAGGGAAAGATGTAAATACCATAATATTTCCAAATCTAAGTTCCGGAAATATTGCCTATAAATTAATGAAGGATTTAGATGGATCAGAAAATATTGGGCCAATTTTATTAGGAACAGCAAAACCATTCCACATTATTCCAATGGGTTGTTCGGTTCGTGAAATTATTAATATGACAGCCATTGCTGTTGTTGATGCTCAATCGTAACAATTAGGATATTTAGTAGATAAGGATGAGATTTAATAAAATCTCATCCTTTTTTTCTCTATTCAATTATTTTATTGATTTTTGTGCGATATTATAAATATGACTATGACGATCTTATACGGATTTGATTTATTAGGAACTCTTGTATTTGCTATCAGCGGCACATTGTCTGCGGCAAATAAAAAGCTCGACCTTTTTGGCGCTTACTTTATTGGATTCATTACTGCAATAGGCGGAGGAACACTTCGCGACGTAATTTTGGGAAATTTCCCGGTTGGCTGGATCAGTGACATTAACTACCTTATAGTTATATCTATTGGTGTTGCGCTAACTTTTCTTTTTAAAGAGCACATCATGACTTTAAAACGAACTCTCTTTTTGTTTGATACAATCGGTATTGGTGTGTTTACCATCATAGGAATAGAAAAATCCCTAAACTTGGGAATACATCCCTTTCTATCCATAATAATGGGTTTGTTTTCTGCTGTAATGGGAGGTGTTATTAGGGATACTCTTTGTAATGATATCCCGTTAATTTTCAGAAAAGAGATTTATGCAGTAGCTTGTTTGGTTGGAGGAATTCTTTTTATTGCTCTCAATTCTCTTGGTATAGCCTCTGCTCTAAATCAATTCATTACCATTGCCTGTATTATAATTATAAGAATAATCTGTATACGTTTTAAAATATCGCTGCCCGTATTAAAATACTAATAGTCAAGTGATCCTATTTTCACTAATAATTTTGTCACTCTTCTAGGACATGTTAATTAGATTTGTGAAATTGAGATATTTCCCAGCATCTTTTCCAAAGGAACTAACTTTTTCCTCCTTAATTTGATAGGTACATCTTTCTCCGTACACACCCGAGAATAGAATTTCATATTCCTGATCTTCAGCATCCTGCATTAAAATTTTGAAAATATTATTGTGTACCTTTGGATGTCTTAAACTTTTATGACAACAAGGGCAAAACATGCTGAGGCTTTCATTCTCCTCTATATCAAAATTGGAATGCTTTTTAATTTCATAATCTCCTAAATGAATACTAAATAATAGAATCCCTTTATATCCTCTCTCATTTTTAGCCGAAATAACAATTTTATCTCCAACATTTAGATAAGTTCTGCACTTCGGACATATATAATTAGCCTTCATAACAATATATTTAAATGGATTATTCCATAAATAAAATATAAGGCTTTACTAGAAGAATGTCAATTTAAATCCACTAATATTCAACAAACTACACCATCTGTTTGATGCTCAAGTATCCTTTTTTAATTTATTCTAGTGCCGTAATTTTCAATTACCTATTAATTCGGCTATATTTGATAAAAGCATATTTAAAAATCTTCCAAATCGTAAAAAGGACAAAACTTGAAACTATTCGTTACCATACTTCGTTGGATTGCACGTTTTTTAGGAATTTTCTTATTCCTATTTTTTATTTGGTTTGCAATCCAAATTGGTTCTCCCGATTTAAATTTGATGTCTGAACAAGAAATCAAGTTGTTTTCAGCCAATGTCATAATGCTAATGGGATTAATTGTAGTCTGGAAATTTGAATTTATAGGAAGCCTTCTTTTAATTTGGGGATACATATTTTTTGCAATAGCCAATTATTCCTTTTGGAACGGGCCTGTTTTTCCAACCTTCTTTTTTTTGGGATTATTACATCTATTATGCTGGGCTCTCAGCACTTTTAGAAATTTAAATAGTCATAAAATCTCATTTCTGATTTTTCTTAAATAATTCGAAGAGTAACATTTGAATAATTTCTTTTATCAAATCAAATTTTTATTATTTTTAAACCAATTACAACCGTAACAAATCTAAATTTCAGTACATGTTAAATATTGCACTTTTTGGCCCACCTGGAGCAGGTAAAGGAACTCAATCAAAAATGCTTATCGAAAAATACAATCTTGCCTATATATCAACAGGTGATATTCTAAGAGGTGAGATTGCCGAAGGAACCGAGTTGGGTCTGCAAGCTAAAGACATAATAAAAAGGGGGGGACTTGTTCCCGATGAAATTATCGTTCAAATCATGGAAGAACGTATTCAAACCGATACTGAGGTAAATGGTTTTCTTTTTGATGGATTTCCAAGAACAACTGTACAAGCCTATATTCTTGAAGGCTTGCTGTTAAAAATGAATACTAAACTTGACTGTATGCTAAGTTTAGAAGTTCCCACAGATCAACTTCGCAATCGTTTACTGGATCGTGCAAAAAAGGAGAATCGGTCAGATGATACCGAGGAAGTAATTAGTGTTCGATTAAAAGAATATGATACCAAAACTGCTCCGGTTGCAAATTTTTACAAGGAGAAAGAAATATATCATGGTATTGATGGGTTGGGTGGTATTGACCAGATTTTTGAACGATTGACCTCAGTAGTAGACCAAACCCTTCAAAAATCATGGATTAACCTGGTTTTATTAGGCCCTCCCGGATCAGGAAAAGGAACTCAAGGAAGAAAATTAGCCGAACAGTTTAATCTCGAATACATTTCAACAGGACATTTGATGCGTCAGGAAATCAAAAAGGACACAGAAATGGGACAAAGCGCAAAGACATATATGGAAAAAGGAGATATTGTTCCTGATGAAATTGCTATTCGACTAATTGAAAGACAAATTCGGAAACATCCGGATGCCAATGGTTTTATTTTTAAGGGGTTTCCCCGAACAATTGTTCAAGCATACATATTAGATGGTCTGTTAAGAAAACTTGGCTCGGTTGTAACTTCTTCAATTAATTTGGATGTTTCTACGCTAGAATCGATTAAACGTTTGACCTACAGAGGAAAAACAGAAGGAAAAAGACTTTATGATGATACTGATATAATTATTCACAGACTAGAGCAATTTGAAAAAAGAAGTATAAAAGTGAGTAACTACTACTCCAAACAGGATAAATTTGAAATTGTAAATGGATTGGGAAGTGAAGAAGATGTTTTCAAACGACTCACAGATGTAGTCAATAAATCATTCAAAAAAATTAGATAACCTAATAGAAAACTGGCTTTGCATTCAAAAAGTCAGTTTTTTTTTAATTTCTCTCCTAATAATACAATTGAAAGCCTTGACATGACATTATTGATCTTTAATCAAAAGCAATCGGTTAATAGTCATAAATTCGCTAAAATTGTAATGAATATAATCGAAGAGGAGAGAGGTAATGTATCTGGAAAATCCATGTCTGAACGAAATACTTTATTTGTTAGAAACCAATACGTTTTCTAACAATGCATTTGCCTTCATCCTTATTGGGGAAGATTCTAAAATCCCGTTAAATGAATTAGTCAATTCACTGAATAGTAAAAAGATAAGATTTACTGGTGGTGTTTTTCCTAAAATAATACACAACAACGAGACTTCCAGCACAGGATTCGTAATCAAGTGGTTACCCAATAACGCCATTTCAATTTATTTTGATTCATCTAAAACTTTTAGCCGGCAAATTTCTGAATTTAGCAACGTGATTTTTTCAACGGTTTATGTTCTAACTTCCGGTTTATCTTCTGATAGTTCAGAACACTTAAGATCCTTATATACTCATTTAGGAAATGATGTTAAATTTCTTGGTGGTGGTGCTGGCCGAACTAAAAAGCATAATGAAGGTGTTTTAATAAGTAATGATGGCGTTTTTAATACAGGAACAATCATTACACTAACAAGAAATAAGGCTACAACAGGCTCATTGCACGGTTGGACAAAGCTTTATGGTCCCTTTATTGCCACAAAAACAGATAAAAACTTTATTAAAGAGCTTAATTGGGAAAATGCATTTGTCGTTTATCAACGATTTTTAAAAACTGTACTAAATATTAAAATTAACAAAGAGAATTTTGAGACAAATGCAATTCATTATCCATTTGGAATCTATAAGGAAAATAGTGAATATATAATTAGAGATCCAATGAGAGTTTCTGAAGAAGGTTATCTACAATGTGTAGGTAACATTCCTGAAAATTCAGTTATTGACCTCATGACAATGAAAAAAGAAAATTTTAAATCTGTATCTCAGAATCTTGTTTATCAAAGTATCGATGCCGACTTGAAAATAGCGGATGCACTAATTTTCAATTGCATCTCAAGAGCAAATCATTTAAATGACGACTTCTATGTGGAACTCTCTAATTTAACTGAAGAAATAAAAACCAAACAAAATAAAGTTAATTTAGAAGGAGCTCTTTCAATTGGAGAGATATATTCAAGTGGGGAAGGATATCCTGAAATATTAAATAAATCAATAGTTTTAGGTTTTTCATATTAAGATAAGAATGCAAACTAACGATATTATAAAAGACATTTCATTTCTGTACGAATTATCCTTATCTATTGGTCAGTCATTAGATTTGAAGGAAAATTGCAGAAGGTTTTTAGATACACTAATGTCAATCAAAAACATAGAGTTTGGAGGTGTTTGGATTCGGAATAGTTATATTTCATTTACAGAGCAAGAACATGGATTAAAAGCGGTTTATTCTCATCCAATTATCAAACTTGAGAATTGCTCAATATGTAATTCTAATTTTATTGATCGTTGTTTTGCAAGCCAAAATTCATTTTCATGTATTCTTACTCAGAAAATTAGTAATGAAATTGGTTTTAAAGTAAAAGAAGGAGGAGCAATAACCTTTTTTCAATTGCGAGAGATCGGATTTCTGGTGCTATATTCATCTTCTGAGAAACGAATCTGGAGCCAAATCGACCAAACCAAATTAAAGAATATTTTAGACAAATTTTCCGTATCTATTCAAGCATGTATTTCCCACACAACATCGGTGCAGGATTTAATAACGATAACAGAAACAAAAAAAGAACTTGAAAAAGCGAAAAAAGAAGCCGAAGAATCTGAAAAATTAAAATCAGCTTTTCTTTCTAACATAAGCCATGAAATTCGAACACCTATAAATGCCATGGTAGGATTTTCGAACTTGCTATCAGATAACAATCTAAATAAAAATCAACGAGATGGTTTCATTAATCACATTTCAGATAATGGCAAAAAACTTTTAAAACTTATAAATAACTTGATTGATGTTTCCAAAATGGAAACAAACCAATTGGCAATTCAAAAAGAAAATTTTGTTCTAAATCCAATCATAACTGACTTGTATAAAGTTTTTGAAACAAGTCACAGACTTAATAAAAGTCTTGAATTAAGACTTGTTTTGCCAAAGAACAGTGAAGAATTTTCTATTAATTCAGACAAAAACAAAATAGTTCAAATACTTGAAAATCTTATTGATAACGCAATTAAATTCACAACAAAAGGAATTATTGAAATAGGGTATTTCATAGAAGACAAAACTAACCCAATTTTTTACATAAAAGATACGGGCATTGGTATTTCTTCTGAAAATCAACATGTTATATTCGATTTATTTAGACAAGGAGAAAGCAGTTCCACCAGAAAATTTGAAGGTTCAGGCATCGGATTAACTCTTTGTAAAAAAATGGTACAGCTTTTAGAGGGGGAAATTTGGTTTGATTCTAAAATTGAAATCGGTTCCAATTTTTATTTTAAAGTACATAATTTGGGGCAGTCAAATCTTAAACTATTAAGAGAATCTTCAGATAAGTTTGAGTGCAGAATTGAAGGTTCAGGGGTAAAATCAATAGATTATACCAATCGTAATATTTTAATTGCAGAAGATGTTAAATCTAATTTCAATTACTTAAATGCAATAATTGAATTAACTGATGCAAATGTAATCTGGGCTCGTAATGGCAGAGATGCCATCGAAATATGTCAGGCAAATGATCCGCAAATTGACTTGGTATTAATGGATATGAGGATGCCTGAGATTGGTGGATTGGATGCAATAAAACAAATTAAAGCCATCAATAATAGAATCCCGGTTATAGTGCAAACAGCATTTACATTTAATAATGAAAAGGAAGAGTGTTTTAAAGCTGGTGCCAATGAATTTATTACAAAACCTATTGATCCTCATAAACTAATGGAAGTCTTACAGAAGTTTCTTTAAATGCAATAATTCATTGCGTTTTGTAGTGTAACTTTTGAAAACTCCATTTTGTCCTATAATTCATATTATGTAAAACAATGCAAATATAATAAAGGGAAGCCTAAACTTCCCTTTATTTCTAACATATTTTATTTACTCCATACCATCCAACTTATCTTTAATCTTATTGTATTTTTCTAGGTAAACTTCGTTTTCATTTCTCAGTTTGAAATACAATTCTTTCAAAGTAATCATTGAATTTTTCTCATCAGGCTGCATTTCAAGAACCTTTTCGAAATAAGGAATCACAGCTTCGTACTCGGCATAAACAGCCTTAATTGCCTCGTTATACTTTTTAGCATCCATTATTTCATTGGCGACCTTATGTTTCTGAATAGCTGCATTAAGTTTTAGTAAGCCAAGATTATACTGAGAAGTAAAATCATTTGGATCCATGCTTAAAGCTTTAGTATACATCTCTTCAGCCTTAGCAAATTCTTCAGTCTTTTCGTACAAAGTACCTTTTGCACGGTAAAAAGAAGCATTAGTTGGATCCAACTCAATCGCTTTATCTAAATAATCAGCGGCTTTTTGAGGTTCTCCACCTAACATATAATGGTTGATCAACTCAACCAACATCCATGAATCATTAGGATATAGCTCGAATCCTTTATGAAGATATTTAACTCCTTCTTCTTTATTTCCAGAATCGGTTAAAACTTTGGACAAATTAGCATAGGTTTTAGCTCCACCATAGTTGTATTCAATAGATTGCTTGTAATATTTTGCTGCTTTATCTAATTGATCTGCCTTTTGAGCAGTCATACCTGCATTAAAAATGACAGCAGTATCAATCGTAGCGTTTTCTTTAAACATATCCATTCCCTCAATTTCCAATACACGCTCAAAAGCAGCTAAAGCGCCAGGAAAATCTCCCGCATTATATAAATTAACAGCTTCGTTTGTGTAATCAGGAATCATGTTTGTCATCTGCGCTTTAACAGGCTTTTCCATTTTCCCTTTTTCATCTAACTCAAGAGCCTTCATATAAGCATCGAAAGCAATATCAAGCGGTTTTTCTGCCAATTTCTTGTACGCAGGAAGAGGACTTTCAAAAATTCCTTGATACACTTTTCCTTTTACAAGATATGCTTTAGCATATGCCACACATTTTTCGTCCTGAATCCCTTCATCAATAGCTTCTTTTGCTTTATCCAACTTACCAGAAGTAAGATAATTCTGGGCTCCAGTCACTTTGCTTTTCTGTGCACTTACACTTGCAACACACATAAGCATAACTAGAATGAATGATAATTTTCTCATAATCAATGTTTAGTTTTAATAACAATTTCGAACAAAAATATATTTTTATTCTATACCATGAACAAGATTGTTTTCTTTATATTTAGTCTAAGTATCTATTTTACACCTCTTCTTGAGTTGATTCCTCAATATCTAATTCTGAAACTTCATCTGAAGAGTTTACTTTAGCAACCGCAGCAATAGAATCGTTTTTCTTACTCAAGTTAATCAAACGAACACCCTGGGTAGCACGCCCCATAACTCTTAAATCAGAAACAGCCATTCTAATTGTTATTCCAGATTTATTAATGATCATTAAATCCTCATTATCTGTAACATTCTTAATGGCAATTAAATCACCTGTTTTCTCAGTAATACTAATGGTTTTAACCCCTTTACCACCTCTATTGGTAATTCGGTAATCATCAATCTTAGAACGTTTTCCAAAACCATTTTCAGAAACAACAAGAATATCCTCTTCTCCATTCTCGACACATATCATGCCAACAACTTCGTCGGTCTCATCTTTCAATGTGATTCCACGCACTCCTGAAGCTGTTCGACCCATTGGGCGAACTTGACTTTCGGCAAATCTAATTGCTTTACCGGAACGTCCGGCAATTAAAATTTCATTATTGCCATTAGTCAGTTTTGCCTCTAATAATTGATCTCCTTCGCGAACGGTTATTGCGTTTACTCCGTTAACTCGAGGTCGGGAATATGCTTCTAATGAAGTTTTCTTAATAACCCCTTTCTTGGTACAAAGAACAATGTTATTATTATTTATATATTCTTCTTCATTTAAATTAAGAACATTGATATAAGCTTTTACTTTATCATCTTGTTCTATATTTAATAAATTTTGAATTGCTCTGCCTTTGGATTGCTTAGTTCCTTCAGGAATTTCATAAACTTTCAACCAAAAACATTTTCCTTTTTCGGTAAAAAACAACATAGTATTATGCATTGTCGCCATAATCATATGCTCTAAGAAATCCTCCTCTCTTGTTATGCTTCCTTTAGAACCTACTCCACCTCTATTTTGTGTTTTAAATTCAGAAAGAGGAGTACGTTTAATATATCCCATTCTTGAAATAGTAATAACCATTTCTTCATCGGCATAAAAATCTTCAGGATTGAACTCTTCTGAAGAATAGACGATATCTGTTCTTCTTTCGTCACCATACCTCGCTTTTACATCTATAAGTTCATCCTTAATGATACCCATTCGAATGGATTCATCATTGAGAATTGAGTTCAGATAATCAATTAACTTCATCAATTCTTCATATTCTGCATGCAGCTTATCTCTCTCAAGACCGGTAAGTTTCTGCAAACGCATATCCAGAATAGCTTTAGCTTGAAGTTCATCCAATTCAAAATTAGACATTAAGCCTAATTTTGCCTCTTCTGGTGTTTTGGAGCCTCTTATTAAGGCAATAACCTGATCAATATGATCTAATGCTATAATCAAACCTTTTAAGATGTGCGCTTTAGCTTCAGCCTGCTTTAATTCAAATTGGGTTCTTCGAACAACAACATCATGTCTGTGTTCAACAAAATACATGATCAAATCCTTAAGATTCAGCATCTTTGGACGCCCTTTAACCAACGCAATATTATTTACGCTGAATGAGGTCATCATTTGAGTGTATTTAAACAATTTGTTTAAAACAACATTTGCAATTGCATCTCTCTTAAGATCGAAAACGATGCGCATACCGTTACGGTCTGATTCATCATTTACATTTGAAATCCCTTCGATTTTTTTATCATTAATCAGGTCTGCAGCTTTCATTATCAGCTCAGCCTTATTAACCATGTAAGGAATCTCTGTTACAATTATCTTTTCACGACCAGTATCAGTCGTTTCTATAATCGTTTTAGAACGAACAACAACACGCCCTCTACCCGTCTCAAAAGCATCTCGAACCCCTTGATAACCGTAAATTGTACCACCGGTAGGAAAATCAGGTGCCTTTACAATACTAATTAAGTCGTCCATCGAAACATCATTGTTCTCAATGTATGCAATAATAGCATCTATAACATCAGATAGGTTGTGTGGCGCCATGTTTGTGGCCATACCTACAGCAATACCCGAAGCACCATTCACCAAAAGATTTGGAATACGGGTTGGAAGAACAGTTGGCTCCTTCAATGATTCATCAAAATTGGGAATCATATCAACTGTATCTTTTTCAAGATCCGCTAAGATTTCTTCAGCAATTTTTTTCATTCTTGCCTCAGTGTAACGCATAGCTGCAGGGCTATCTCCATCAACAGAACCAAAATTTCCCTGACCATCAATGAGAGGATAACGCAAAGACCAGTGCTGAGCCATACGAACCATTGTCATGTACACAGAACTATCACCGTGCGGATGATACTTACCTAATACTTCTCCAACAATTCTAGCTGATTTCTTATAAGGTTTCGTTGAAGTCATTCCCAACTCACCCATTCCAAATAACACTCTTCGATGAACAGGTTTTAATCCATCCCTAACATCTGGCAAAGCTCTGGAAACAATCACCGACATTGAATAATCAATGTAGGCAGATTTCATTTCCTCTTCTATATTAATACGTATAATTCTCTCTCCCGTAGTCATTATATTTCTTTTAAAATTCTAAACATTTATCGGAATAACAAAAGTAACAAAATATGTAGATTTTGCGTAACAATGGAAGCGTTATTTACACATGGATTAAGATAAATATTTACTCAATTAAGCATTACAGCTTGATTATTAGATTAATTCATTCTTAAGATATAATTAGTGTAAAAAATTGATGGCCCATTTAGGCTTGTATCTAATTATTTTTCGTTATTTTAATGTTGCATTAAAATAACCGGAATCTATTTTCCGATTGATTTACCATTAAATTGTTAAAAAATTTAAAAAACCTACTATATGGATTCTAAATTTTCACCTCGTATTAAAGATGTACTTTCTTATAGCAAAGAGGAAGCTGAAAGGCTTGGAAACAATGCTATTGGAACAGAACATTTGTTTTTAGGGATTCTTCGTGAAGGTGAAGGTATTGCTGTCGACATTCTAATTTCTTTAGGAGTTGACCTTTACGATATTCGAAAAAACATAGAGAAAAATCTAAAATCAGATACTGTTTCTGACTTGGATCAAAATAATATTCCTCTGCAAAGGTCAGCAGAACGTGTTCTTAAATTAATATATCTTGAAGCTAAGGCATTAAAAAACAACACTATAGATACAAGCCACCTTCTTTTAGCCATTTTAAAAGATGAAAAAAGTTTGGTGACTCAAGCCCTAGAAGACAATACTATTGATTACAATAGGGTGAAAGAGAATTTAAAAACACTCTTCCCAAAAGCTCAGGCTGACTATACACCAGAAGACAGTGAAGGAAAAAGTGGGCAATTTGGTGGAGAATCCAAAAGAACAACTGCCAGAGGAAAATCTGAAACTCCTGTACTGGATAATTTTGGTATTGACATCACAAAATCAGCAGAAGAAGGTACACTGGATCCAATTGTTGGAAGAGAAATTGAAATTGAAAGACTTGCGCAAATTCTAAGCCGTAGAAAAAAGAACAATCCTATTTTAATCGGGGAACCAGGCGTTGGAAAATCAGCTATCGCTGAAGGACTTGCATTAAGAATTATTCAAAAAAAGGTATCGCGGGTTTTATTTGGAAAAAGGGTTGTCTCTCTTGATTTGGCATCAATTGTTGCAGGAACAAAATACCGGGGTCAGTTCGAAGAGCGTATGAAAGCAATTTTAAATGAGCTCTCAAAAACGAATGATATTATTCTTTTTATTGATGAAATCCACACAATTGTAGGAGCTGGCGGTGCTACCGGATCGCTTGATGCTGCAAATATGCTTAAACCTGCCTTGGCTAGAGGTGAAATTCAATGCATTGGTGCTACAACTCTTGATGAGTATCGTCAAAACATTGAAAAAGATGGTGCTTTAGAAAGACGCTTTCAGAAAGTTATGGTTGAGCCAACTTCTCCTGAAGAAACAATAGAAATCCTAAATAATATCAAAGAACGGTACGAAGACCATCATAATGTTTTCTATACAAAAGAAGCAATTGAAGCTTGTGTAAAGCTAACGTCCAGATACATAAGCGACAGACATCTTCCTGATAAAGCAATTGATGCTCTTGACGAATCCGGTTCGCGTGTTCACATATCAAATATTCATGTGCCTGTGATCATCGAGGAACTTGAGAAAAAAATTGAGGAAACCCGTCAAAATAAAATTAAAGCTGTTAAGGCTCAGAAATTTGAACTGGCAGCCAGCTTCAGAGATAAAGAAAAAAGCTACTCGGAAGATTTAGAGCGGGAAAAAGACAAATGGGAACAAGAACTTAGCCTTAAAAAAGAAAAGGTCTCAGAAGATGATATCGCGGAAGTAGTAGCTATGATGACTGGCGTTCCCGTAAAAAGAATCGCTCAGGCAGAAGGCTCACGACTCGTTAAAATGGCTAGCGAACTTCAAGGAAGGGTCATTGGACAAGAAGATGCCATTAGTAAAGTAGTTAAAGCAATTCAAAGAAATAGAGCCGGCTTAAAAGATCCAAACAAACCAATTGGTACATTTATATTCCTTGGACCAACTGGAGTTGGGAAAACGCAACTAGCCAAAGTTTTATCAAATTATTTGTTTGATAGCAACGACTCACTGATACGGATTGATATGAGCGAATATATGGAGAAGTTTGCCGTATCAAGATTAGTTGGAGCTCCTCCGGGATATGTAGGATATGAAGAAGGTGGGCAATTGACTGAAAAAGTTAGACGTAAACCCTACTCTGTAGTACTTTTAGATGAGATAGAAAAAGCTCATCCGGATGTATTCAATATACTGTTACAAGTGCTGGATGATGGCCAATTGACTGATAGTTTAGGCCGTAAGGTTGATTTTAAAAATAGTATTATCATAATGACTTCCAATATAGGAAGTAGAGAATTAAAAGATTTTGGAAAAGGAATCGGCTTCCAATCCGGAGGAACTGATGCTAATGATTACACTAGTAATATTATACAGAAAGCACTGAAAAAAGCATTTGCACCTGAATTTCTAAATAGAATTGATGATTTGATCATGTTTAATTCTCTAACGCAAAAAGATATCCATAAAATTATCGATATCGAACTTGATGGATTATATAAGAGAGTTAATGACTTGGGATACAACATTAAATTGTCTGCTCCGGCCAAAGACTTTATTGCTGAAAAAGGATATGATGTCCAATTTGGTGCTCGTCCATTAAGACGTGCTATTCAAAAATATTTGGAGGACGAAATGGCTGAAGTCATTATTAGAGCAAATATTTCAGAAGGTGATACAATTTCTGTTGGGTTTGATAAAGCCAAACAAAAAATAACAACCAAAATTCTGAAACAACACAAAGAAGTTGAATAGAAATAAAGCCGGAATATCTTCCGGCTTTATTTTTTATATTTCAGTTCTATTTTTATTTAGAGTAATTCAAAACAATTATTACCTTTGATTGAAACGACAAAATATAATATTATTATGAATAAGAACAATAAAAAAGTTGCATTTGCAGGAAACCCAATGACTCTCCTTGGAAATGAAGTAAAAACTGAAATGACTGCAAGTAATTTCACAGCCCTTAACCAAGAACTTGCTCCTGTTCAACTATCCGATTTTGATGGAAAAGTGAAGATTCTTTCTATTTTCCCATCAATTGATACCGGCGTTTGCTCAGCTCAAACTCATCGATTCAATAAAGAAGCTGCTTCTCTTGATAAAAATATTCAAATCATTACTTTATCCAACGATTTACCATTTGCATTAGGTCGTTTCTGTGGCGCTGAAGGGATTACAAATTTAGTAACGCTTTCGGATCACAAAGAACTTGACTTTGGATTAAAATATGGTTTTGTTGTAGAGGAATTACGCCTTCTTGCGCGTGGCATTGTCGTTGTTGATAAAAACAACAAAGTAAAATACGTAGAATATGTAGCAGAAATGACTGAAGAACCTAACTATGAAGCAGCATTAAAAGTTGCTAAAGCATTGGTTTAACATTTACAGTAATTAATTAAAAAAGCTCCTTTATGGAGCTTTTTTTTAAAGAAAGAATATGTATTTATTTTTCGATACAGAAACAACTGGCCTGCCAAAAAGCTGGAATGCTCCCGTTACCGATTTGGACAACTGGCCCAGACTCGTTCAGCTGGCCTGGCTTCTTTATGACAGCAGAGATAATGAAATTAAGAGAGCAAATAGAATCATCATTCCGGAAGGATTTATTATTCCTCCTGAAGCTTCTAAGGTACATGGTATTTCAACACAGAAGGCTATTGATGAAGGAATTGACTTGTCTGAAGTATTGAATGAATTTTCAAAAGTATTAAATGAGGCTGATTTTTTAATTGCTCACAACATTAGCTTTGATGAAGTAATTATTGGAGCTGAATTTCTGAGGAAAGATATCAAAAACAGATTGATCGACATCCCTAAAATTTGTACCATGAAAACCACCACCAATGTCTGCAAGATTCCGGGAAGAAGTGGTTACAAATGGCCTAATTTAACTGAACTTCATCAATTCCTGTTTCAAAAAGGTTTTGACGGTGCTCATGATGCTCTCGCTGATGTAAAAGCATGTGCCGATTGTTTCTTTGAGTTGAAGAAAACCGGAATGTATCAAGTACAAGGAAGTTTATTTTAAAAAATAAGGCAGACCAAACGATCTGCCTTATTTTTATATTATTTCTCCAAATAAATCGTAATCTTCAAAATCGTTAATTCGAACAGTGTAAAACTCACCAATTTTAAGATCGGCTCCATTTGTTGGAATTAAAACCTCAGGGTCAACTTCATATGAATCGAATTCTGTTCGTCCGTAATAGAAATCAACATCCTTTCTATCAATTACAACTTTTAATTCTTCCCCCACTCTTTTTTCGTTCACGACTCTCGAAATCTCCTGCTGTAAAGCCATGATATCATCCCTCCTGCTTTCCTTTATCTCTAAAGGAATATTATCATCATAATTGATTGCCGCATAGGTATCATCTTCATTTGAATATGGAAAAACTCCCAAGCGTTCAAATTTCATCTCCGACACAAATGCCATAAGATCCTTCATGTCGGCTTCGGTTTCACCAGGATGACCAACCAACATTGTAGTTCTAAGAGTAATTCCTGGAACCTCCGCTCTAATTTTAGCAATCAACTCAATAGTTTTCTCACGATTAATACCTCTACGCATCAAGTTTAATACATTATCGCTGGAATGCTGAAGGGCAATATCAAGGTAACGACAAACTTTAGGATTCTCCCGCATCAACTTAAGAATTCCGTATGGAAATTGAGTAGGATATGCATAATGCAACTTAATCCACTCTAAACCATCTATTTCAGAAAGCAACTGAACCAATTCAGCAAGTTTCGATTCGTTATATAAATCATATCCATAGTAGGATAAGTCCTGAGCAATCACCAACAACTCCTTTACCCCATCTTTTACCAGTCCCCTTGCCTCTTCCAATATATCTTCCATAGGTCTGGAGACATGCTTCCCTGTAATAATAGGGATGGCGCAATACGAACAGGATCTATTACACCCTTCAGAGATTTTTAGATAGGCAAAATGCTTAGGTGTAGTAATCATTCTAAAATTCTTAAAGTCAGGCTTATAATCCTTATTTAATTCTTTCACAATCAATTGCCATTCAAATTTACCAAAAAAGTGATCTACCTCAGGAATTTCCTTCACTAAATCATCACGGTAACGCTCCGACAAACAACCCATTACAAACAGCTTATCTATTTTTCCAGCCTTTTTTGCTTCTACATATTGCAGAATCATATCAATCGACTCCTCTTTAGCATCACCAATAAATCCACAGGTGTTAATAATGATAGTTCTTGCATCACTATTCTCTTCATCACAACCAACCTGAAATTGATTGGCATCCAGCTGCTTCATCAACAACTCAGTATCAACTAAATTCTTTGAACAACCTAAACTAACAATATTTATTTTCGTCTGATTCATATATAGATTTCCTTTTAACAACTTAAATTTTGGCAAAAATAAGAGAAAAAACTCTTTTTTCCATTTGAATTGGGATTATTAGCAAGTTAAGAATAACGAAGGCTGTCTTTTGGGGACAGCCTTTTCAATTATTATCAAGAGATTCACTTAACTAAATAACGAATCAACAAATTCGTTTCGATTAAATACCTGCAGATCTTCCATGCTTTCCCCAATACCTATATATTTTACAGGCACTTTAAATTGATCAGAGACACCAATAACAACACCTCCTTTTGCAGTACCATCCAGCTTTGTAATAGCCAATGCATTTACTTCGGTTGCTAAGGTAAATTGTTTTGCCTGCTCAAAAGCATTCTGTCCGGTTGATCCATCCAACACCAATAAAATTTCATGAGGAGCTCCCGGAACAACACGATCCATAACACGCTTAATCTTACTTAACTCGTTCATTAAGTTGATTTTATTGTGCAGACGACCCGCTGTATCAATAATTACTACATCAGAACCATTTGCCTTTGCCTGAGTAAGAGTTTCAAAAGCTACAGAAGCCGGATCAGCGCCCATTCCCTGATTTACAACAGGAACCCCGACCCTCTCGGACCAAATTATTAACTGATCAACAGCAGCCGCACGAAATGTATCTGAGGCACCAAGTGTTACTTTTTTCCCAGCCTTTTTAAACTGATAAGCTAATTTTCCAATGGTTGTTGTTTTACCAACACCATTAACACCCACAACCATTATTACATAAGGATGATCTGATTTTGGCAAATCAAATGTTTCGTAATCACCTTTATTATTTTCCTTCAACAAACCCGCAATTTCCTCTTTAAGAATACGATTCAATTCGGATACCCCAAGAAATTTATCTTCTGCTACACGTTTTTCTATTCGCCCAATAATTTTCAAGGTTGTATCAACTCCTACATCTGAAGAAATCAGAACCTCTTCCAGCTCATCAAGAACATCATCATCTACGGTTGCTTTACCTACAACAACGCGAGTTAACTTCTTAAAAACACTATCCTTTGTTTTAGCAAGTCCTTTATTAAGATTTTCTTTTTTTGATTTCGAAAAACTTCCAAATAATCCCATTTCTAATTAAATTTTAGCCTGCTAAAGTACAAAAAAATGAGCTTACAAGCAATTAACAATAAACGTAATAGAGTTGAAAAGCAAACTTATGTTTTTAGATAAAAAAAAGCTTCCTAATAAAATTAGAAAGCTTTTAATATTCAATGCTATATGAACATCTTTACTATTTAGCAAAGAAATCCTTAACGTTTTCGTTCGGTACGATTTCCTCTTTAAAAGAATATGCACCAGATTTAGGAGATTTCACCATTTTGATTACTTTAGCGAAACCACGGCCTTCACCTTTTTGTAGGGATGCTACTACTTTCTTAGCCATATCTCAATTATTTTATTTCTCTGTGAACAGTTACTTTTTTCAAAATTGCATTATACTTCTTCATCTCCATACGATCAGGAGTGTTTTTCTTATTCTTAGTAGTAATGTATCTTGAAGTTCCAGGTATACCACTGTCTTTATGCTCGGTACACTCAAGAATTACTTGCACTCTATTACCTTTTTTAGCCATTTTCTATGCCTTTTTAGTATTTTTTAATAAATCCTTTTTCTTGAGCTTTAGTAAGTGCACCTTTTACTCCTAATTTATTAATTAGTCGTACTCCTGCAGCAGAAATCCTTAGCTCAATCCAGCGATCCTCTTCAGGAAGATAGAACTTCTTATCGAAAAGATTTGGATAGAATCTTCTCTTAGTTCTTCTTTTTGAGTGAGAAACATTGTTCCCAACCATTACGCTCTTTCCAGTAATTTGACAAACTCTTGACATAGTCCAGATTATTTTTTTCCTTAAACGCTTTTCAAACAGGTCGCAAAATACGTAATAATTTTCTTGAAAATCAAATTATTTCACAACTTTTTACAGATATATTTTAACGCGAATGAAATTGCTCCGTGCATTACAAACACAATACAAGTCTAAATTGCAGAGAGTCTCTTTTAACAAACAATAAATTCATTTTCTTCATGACAATGAATAAAGCTACATTAGACTTAACAACAAAAATAAAAAAATCCCTCCATATTCGGGAGGGATTTTTAAAAATATTTAAAAATAATCTTATTCTTCATTTAGCGATTTAAAACCTTCACCCAAAATTTCATTCGCTTCGGTAACATTAACAAAAGCAGAAGGATCCACCTCTCTAATATATAGTTTAAGAATCTCTAATTCTCTACGGCTCATTACAGAATAAACCATTTTTTTCTCTTCTCCTGAATAAACTCCGGTTCCGGTAAAAATAGTCGCACCTCGTTTCAAATCATCTCTGATTTTTGAAGAAATAGACTCAAATTGATCGGAAACTATCATAACTGTCTTGTGATAATTTGCGCCACTAACAACCATATCGATAATCTTACCTTCAATGTAAATAATGATTAAAGAATAAATTGCAAACTCCCATCCAATGGTTCCTGTTTCGCTAGGTTGAGCAAGTGTAAACAAAACAATTATACCATCTACAATCATCACCAACTTACCCAGCGAAAGCTTAGTATATTTGGCCAAAATCATTGCAATGATATCAGATCCGCCTGAAGTTGCACGTGATTTAAATATGAATCCTATTGAGATTCCATAAAATACACCTGCTACAATTGTATTCAGCATTGGATCTGCAATAACTTTTGCGTAATCCGGAGAAACAAAGGTTTCCATAAACCAAACTGTGAACAAAATTACACCAATACTCACAATTGTTTTAACCCCAAATCGAGGACCTAGAATTATTGTGCCTAAAATTATCAATGGAATTTCCATTGATATTGTACAATAACTGATTTTCCAGCTAAACATTGTGTTTAGAACTGTCGCAATACCATACACACCTCCTGGTGCCAGTTTATAAGGTACAACAAATAAGATGTCAGAAACAGCAAAAATTATACTTCCCAGTATTAAGTAAGCATAAGCACTAAGCCATTCATTTGACAAAAATTTTTCTTTGGTTACAAAAGCCATTTTTTAATCGTTAGTTTAAGTGTTTAAAATTCGCCGACAAAAATAGACGCACCTCTTTTAATAACAAGGATTTTTGTCAAAATTCACAAAACCGCAACTACCTGTAAAACAGCGATAAATATTGTTACAGCATATTTTTAAAAACATATTCATCCAAACTAAAGAAAAAAGACGTCAATTTTTCACTTATGAAAATATTCATGTATTCATTTCGCCTGATTAATATGATACTAAAACTCATAATTATCTTAATCGACTTCACTACTTATGTTCATTTATATTTTTGATCAAAAAAAAGCTGTTCTAAAAAGAACAGCTCCTATTTTTTTCAAGATTAATCTATTTCAGACCACTTCTCTTTAAAAGAGGTTCAATGGAAGGTTCTTTACCCCTAAATTTCAGGTAAAGGTTCATTGGATGATCACTTCCTCCCTTTTCAAGAATATTTTCTTTAAACGATTTAGCAACTTCTTTATTGAATATCCCAGCACTTTTAAAAGCGTCAAAAGCATCTGCATCTAAAACCTCGGCCCATTTGTATCCATAGTAACCTGCACCATAACCTCCGGCGAAAATATGTGAAAATGCTGTACTCATACAGCTTGTTTCTACCCGATCAAACAATTCTGTTGAAGTCATCGCTTTATCCTCAAAAACTGAAACTTCATCGGCCACGGGCTCTGTTACACTATGCCAGGCCATATCATTTAGTCCAAAACTAATTTGACGCACAAATGAATAACCACTTAGGAAATTTTCGCTGTCGATAATCTTTTGCACAATCTCGGCAGGAATCTTTTCTCCTGTTTGGTAGTGTTCGGCTACATCATCCAACCATTCTTTTTGTGTAGCAAAATTTTCCATGAATTGTGAGGGCAACTCAACAAAATCACGATACACATTTGTACCGGAAAGGCTGCTGTAGGTGCATTTTGACAACATACCGTGCAAAGCGTGACCAAACTCATGCAAAAAGGTAGTTACTTCATTAAAAGTAAGTAATGACGGTTTTGTTTCACTTGGTTTTGTGAAGTTACAAACAATGGAAATATGCGGACGATAATCCGTACCTTTTTTACGGTATTGATCGACGAAGGACGTCATCCAAGCTCCTCCTTGTTTTGAACTTCGAGGGTGAAAATCAGTATATAATAAGGATAAAAATTCTCCTTTATCATCAGTCACCTCATACACATCAACGTCCTTATGATATTTCGGAAGATTAGGATTAATATTAAATTTTATCCCGTAAAGGCGTGTAGCCAAAGAGAAGATGCCTTTTTTAACCCGTTCCAATTCGAAGTATGGTCGGGTAATTTCATCATTAACATCAAATTTTTCTGTTTTTAATTTTTCAGCGTAATAAGCCCAATCCCACCGTTCTAATTTAAAATCAGCGCCTAAACTTTTTGCATACGCCTGCAATTCCTTAAATTCCTCTTTCGCCTTAGGCATTGAAGCATCCAATAATTCGGTTAGAAAATCTGTAACCTTACTTGATTTCTTCGCCATTCTCTCTTCTAAAACAAAATCGGCATAAGAAGTGTATCCAAACAGCTGAACTTTCTTTAATCGCAGTTCTACGATACGCTTTAGTATTTTTTGGTTATCGAATTTATCGTTAAAACAACGTGAAGAATATACCTTAAACATTTTCTCGCGTAATTCACGAATATCTGAATATTGCATAAAAGGAACGTAACTGGGAAATTGCAGAGTAAATATCCATCCTTCTTTATCTTTCTCCTTTGCAACAATGGCTGCTGCCTCGATAATTCCATCAGGAAGACCTGATAATTCATTTTTATCAGTAATGTGAAGCTCAAAATTATTGGTAGCAGCTAAAACATTTTCGCCAAACTGCAATGTCAATTTGGAAAGTTCTTTAGATATTTCCCGAATCTGATCCTTTTTTTCTTTTTCCAGATTTGCTCCGGATCTTACAAATGATTTGTATCGGTCAGTCAGCAATTTCTCCTGCTCAACCGTAAGTTTCAATTCGTTTTTTTGATGATAAACATCCTTCACACGGGCAAATAGTTTCTCATTCATGATGATGTCATTTGAAAACTCCGTTAGCATGGGCGAAACTTCTCTTGCCAATGCCTGCATATCATCATTTGTATTGGCATGATTTAAATTGAAAAAAATGGAAGCTACCCGATCCAATTGATGTCCGGAATACTCCAAAGCCTCAATCGTATTCACAAAATTTGGCTCCTCGGCATTGTCAACAATCTGATCTATTTCCTTTTTCGCAATATCAATACTCTCAGTAAAAGCAGGCAAAAAATGATTCAATTCAATTGATTCGAACGGAGCCGCTTCATATGGTGTTGTAAATTTGTTTAGTAATGGATTTGTATGTACAGTCATAGTTATTTTTTTTTAGCAGTAACAAAGATATAAAATTGAGAAGGCAATTAAACTGGAAAAAATAATTATTTGGAAAATATCTTAATAGTATTCTTAATCATTTCAAAATCGATACAATCAGCTGATTTACAACACATAAAAACTTACTAATCTGATTAGTATTCCGCATGGAATTTTTAACGCAAACCTTTCCATATTATTCACAACATTCAACATATCAAGATGTAATGGAATCATCTCATGAAAAAATTCCTATATTTGATTGATTAAAACAAGGGGGATTTGTAATTATCAAGCATTAGCAAAATGAAAGGTATGAAATTTCTTATCTATAAAAGTTTACAAACAGAAGCAAAAGGCTCCGTCTTTTCTTCTGAATTACTGTGTCTGAATTTTTATTACATTCATCCCTCCCATCCCTTTGGGTATCTCTCAAAAAGCATCCTGAAATAAACATTTCTTTTTGCCTTTCATTATTCATTGAACAGGCACTTATCATTTTACTCATTCCAATTTATAAGTACCGAATTCTATTCCCGTACTTCAAATTGTCATATCCATATATTAAAGTATGAAACGAATTTGCATTAAAATAGGCTCTAATGTTCTTACCAAAGAGAATGGAGAACTAAATACATCCAGAATTAAAAACATCGTCTATCAAATTTCTTCGTTAAGAAATATGGGAATACAATGTATTCTTGTTTCTTCGGGAGCCGTTGCTGCAGGAAGAAGTAAGGTAAAACTGTCTGAAAAGATTGATACTGTTTCAGCAAGACAGATATGGTCTTCAGTTGGTCAGGTAGAGCTACTGAATGTCTATTCTGCCTTTCTTAAGGAGTTTGAAATTGAGTGTGCTCAAGTTCTTGTTACAAAACAAGATTTTAGAACGCGGGAACACTATCTAAACATGAAAAACTGTTTAAATTCTCTTCTAAACAATAGAATTCTGCCAATTATTAATGAAAATGATGCCGTATCAGTTACTGCTTTGATGTTTACGGATAACGATGAGCTATCCGGATTGATAGCCTCGATGATGGATGTTGAAGCGCTTTATTTACTAAGCAATATTAATGGAATTTATACCGGAAATCCAGACGATGATAATTCCACATTATTACAAACTGTGCATGGTGACGTTAACAGGTTGAAACAATATATCACCACTAAAAAATCTAATTTTGGAAGAGGTGGCATGTTAACCAAGTGCAGTATAGCCGGAAGAGTTGCCAAATCAGGCATACCAGTACATATAGCCAATGGAGGAATTGATGATATTGTACTGGAACTGGTTAATTCTCCTGACGAAATAAACCACACAAGCTTCACAGCAAGCAAAAAAGCATCAACGGTAAAACAATGGCTGGCAGGATCGGATGGCTTTGAAAAAGCCAGATTAGTAATTAACAAAGGTGCTGAAGAAGCTCTGTGCTCAAAAAAAGCTACAAGTTTATTGCCAATTGGTGTTATAAAAATTAGTGGGGATTTTGAAAAAGGAGATATTATTAAAATTGTTGGCACATCGGGTAAGGTAATTGGGCTTGGGAAAACTCAATATAATAAAACTAAAGCGGAAAGTTATATTGGAAAAACGGGAACAAAACCTCTGGTTCATTACGATTATCTTTTTCTTTATTAATGATACGTTTTGATTTCAGATAATTATATCAATTAAAAAATAAGGTATAACTTTTAGGTGAACTCCCAAATTCAAACAAAAAAAGCAAAAAACATGATCTGTACAGAACAATTACATAAAGTCAAAGATGCTTCCAGAACCATGTGTCTGCTTAGCTCTGAAACAATAAACAATCTTCTTGAACAACTTGCAAAATCTCTTAGAGAAAGCACAGAACAAATTCTTGAGGCCAATCAGAAAGATCTGGAACGTATGTCTGAATACGATCCAAAATACGATCGTTTGCTGTTAAGCCGCGAAAGAATTAACGCAATAGCAGATGATATTGAAAATACAATTCTACTTCCTTCTCCTTTAGGAAAAGTACTCTCTGAGAAAACGCTTGAAAATGGATTATTAATTAAAAAAGTTAGTGTTCCATTGGGAACTGTAGGTGTAATTTATGAGGCCCGTCCGAATGTTACGCTAGATGTATTTGCTCTCTGCTTTAAATCGGGTAATGCCTGCGTATTAAAAGGAGGCCGCGATGCTGAAAATTCAAATAGGGTTTTGGTAGCATTAATAAAAAAAACACTTGCAGATAATCATCTTGATCCTGAAATCATTCAATTGCTTCCTTCAGCCAGAGAAGCTGCTGCAGAATTAATGAACGCAATAGGTTTTGTTGATGTTTTAATACCTAGAGGCTCTCAAAATCTCATCAACACAGTGAGGCAAAATTCTAAAGTTCCGGTAATTGAAACCGGTGCTGGTATTGTACATACTTATTTCGATAAAGACGGAGATTTACAAAAAGGGAAACAGATTGTATTTAATGCAAAAACACGCCGCGTAAGCGTTTGCAATGCATTGGACTGTCTTTTGATTCATAAAACTCGTATTGCTGATCTAACAGAATTAGTTAGTAAACTACAGGATAAAAATGTTGAAATATTTGCTGACAAAGAAGCTTATCATGCAATTGAAAATATCTATCCAAAAAATCTGCTTAAAAAAGCAGATGAATCATCATTTGGAACCGAGTTCTTAAGTCACAAAATGTCGATTAAAACGGTGAGTGATTTCCAAGAGGCTACAAATCACATTTATAAGTACAGTTCCAAGCACAGTGAAGCCATAATAAGCGAGAATTCAAAAACTATAAGTGACTTTTACTCAGTGGTTGATGCTGCTGCAATCTATTCCAATACTTCAACTGCATTTACAGACGGTGCACAATTTGGACTGGGAGCTGAAATTGGGATTAGTACACAAAAATTACACGCCCGTGGACCTATGGCTTTGGAAGAATTATGCTCCTATAAGTGGTTAATTACCGGAGATGGACATATTAGAGAGTAAATGGAAGTTTAAATTCTAAATTTTAAATAAAATCCGGTAAAGATTCCTATTCTACCGGATTTTTTATGGCCATTTATTAAGAATCAGCAGATTTACTACATCTGAATAAAAAGATCACTAAATAAGAATGCCTTATCGGAATTAGAATAGTCAGAACTAAGATGTAAGATCTGTGACAAACGGGTATTTTTTGTATATAAACATTAAAATTTCATAAGTGAATAACTTATAAGTTATGGTAATACCTTACCATGAATTATTGTGACAGCATCAACTATATTACCTGATTACCTTCTTAATATAGAATGAAGAATACCTTCCCTAAAATATAGCATTAACTATTCGCAGTAAGCTGCATCAAGAAGTATTTAATGTTCAAAAAAAGTAATTAGATAAAGTGGGTAAGTAAACCTAGATATCCATAGCCTACTGTTGATCTCAAATTTGAACGGGAAAGTGCTTTAAATGAAATTTATAAAAAATATCCGGCAAAATTTAATTGCCGGATATTATAAAATCTAATATCATTAAGATATTACTGTAAGCCATCAAACAATTAATCTTACTCCAATGTAAAAGTATAACCGGCTACAGGCCGAACAGACGAATATAAATTAATACTTACATTATAAGTTTGTTTGTGCTTCAAATATGCATGCATTACATTGGTTCCTATCCTATTGGATTCCTTTGAAATATATGCTCTTGCAACTTCATTTCCTTCTCCAAATACTTTTCCTTCCCGAAGAATAACTGTAGAATCGTAGTGACTAAACCCTAAAGCATTACTTGCGAAGATGTAATGAGAAATGACTTGTTTAATCGAAGCTTGAATTGGAGTGCAAACAGAAGATTCCTGATTGTATGCATAACCATTATCCAATTGAACAGTAGCTGCAATAATATTTACTTCAGCTGTAAAGTGAGGTCCATACGCCAAAACGTAATGACCATTGAATAAATCAATCTGATTGCTCATAATTGTTACAATACCACTCGCCTGTCCAGCAAAATATTGTCTAACAAGAGGAGCCCCCTCTATTTTATCTTCATACATATAAAGATATCCACCTCTCGCACTTCCACTGTTTGGGCGGGTAATTTTGCACGTTAGCTCTCCAGCTCCTAAAATTGTAATATCTGAAATGGATGTTCTCCATAATTCACTGTAATTCCCGTAACTGGTCTCAATTTCAGGAATCATATTTGTACGCATTTCAATAGCTTCTTTATTCAATGTATCAGTTTTCATTTCAATATTTTTTTAGTTACATGAAGATCGTTTTACTCAATTCTTCATAACCTACTCTAATAAGGCTTTTCGGTGAACGCCTGGTAAAAGATATAGTGCACTTATTTTTTACACAAATGAAATTAATTCATAAAAAAGTGAAATCAAAAAGTTATTAGTGAGGACGATAAGAAAATGAGTGAACCACATGAATATATGAGTGAAAAAAAATAATTCAAGAAAAAGATTTTTTGACAAATGATTAAAATATAGAGTTTAATATAAAATAGTGATCATATAGATCAAGAATTGAGGATTAAATCTGATATTGATTTTTTTTGACATAAAACACAAGTTCACCTCAGATTTATAATATATTCACAACTCATATATATCAAACAGCTAAAATTTCGCTTACATTAGCTGATAAAACTACAATAAGACAAAAAATGAATCAAAAACTATCCTTTTACACCGATCGAATACATACATTTAAAAAGCAAACAGGCGATCTTCAAAAACAGAATCGAAACCTCTCATTTTTACGTCTTTTTTCTGCAATTGGAGCATTCGTATTTTTTTATAGTGTTCTATCCTATTCTGCATTAATTGCAAGTGCTGTGGCTATCACATTAGTATTCTCTCTGATCTATTTTGTGAGAAGGTACAATCGAAACAGTAAAAACATAAAAAGACTGCAAGCCTTAATCCAAATTAATGAGAATGAAATTCGTTGTTTAAAAACAAGACACAGCGATCTTTATTACGATGGTGAAGAATATCTGAAGCAGAATCATTCCTATGCATCTGATCTGGACATATTTGGACAACATTCTCTCTTTCAATTAATCAACCGGAGCGTTACTAAAACAGGTAATAATACTCTTGCCAGCTGGCTCGAAAAGCCATCACCTAATCAAGAGATCATTAAAAGACAGAAAGCGGTTAAGGAATTATCAAAAAAGATTGATTGGAGACAAAATATCATTCAATATGGCTTTGCGAACAAACTAAAAAATGATGATCCCAGCTTTGTAATTGAATGGGGTAAAAAGCCCTCACCTTTTCATGGAAAGAAAGTATTACAAATCGCTGTTACAATTATGCCTTTACTTTCATTGGGAGCCTTGGTATATTCTTTTATCAGCTCACAAGCTCCTATTACAATAATGATATTGGCTAGTATTGGAATTCACTACTATAACTTCAGGAAAGTGAGCAGAGCTCATGAACAAACTTCAAAAAGAGGGGAAATGCTCAAAACCTACTCCTATATTATTGAGCAGTTCGAAAAAGAGAACTGGAATTCTGAAAAATTAAATGAACTAAAGAGCAAGTTGGGTAGTAATGATCGGTTAACATCAAAAAAAATACAGCAACTAAGCAAGCTTATTGAATTATTGGATCAACGATTGAATGTAATGGTTCAAATATTGCTTAATCTGCTGTTCTTCTATGAATTGCACATTTTATTTCGTATAGACAAGTGGAAACAAAATTATGGTGCTGAAATTGAAAAATGGTTTGATGCAATCAGTGAGATTGAAGCCATTTCCAGCTTATCCAATTTAAGTTTTAACCATGAAGAATGGGCTTTTCCAAAAATTTCAGACAAACACTTTGAGTTGGATGTAAAGCAAGCTGGTCATCCGATGATTGATGAGAAAGGAAGAGTAAATAATGACTATCAACTAAACGGGCCGGGAACCGTTCATATTGTTACAGGATCGAATATGGCCGGAAAAAGTACTTTCTTACGAACTGTTGGAGTAAATGTAGTAATGGCATTGGCTGGAGCTCCTGTTTGTGCTCAGGAAATGACGGTTTCAAATGTGGAAATCAATACATCAATGAGAATTAAAGATTCGATAGAAGACAATGAGTCATCATTTTATGCAGAGCTGAAAAGAATTCAGCAAGTTATTGAGAAGGTGAACAAAAAAGAGAAGACTTTGTTGCTATTGGATGAAATTTTAAGAGGTACTAATTCGAAAGATAAACACACCGGATCTAGAGCATTGATTAAACAATTAGTGAAACACGATGCTGTTGCGATGGTTGCTACTCACGATTTGGAGTTATCCATATTGGAAGAAGAATTACCTGGACAGGTTGAGAATAGATTTTTTGACATTAAAATTGATGGCGATCAACTTTATTTCGACTACAAAGTACAAAAAGGGTTCTGTAAAACCTTTAACGCTCCCATTTTAATGAAGAAAATGGGAATTGATTTGGAGATATTGAAGGAGGCATAAAGCTAAATACTTTTTTATGACAGGGAATCCTGTTTGGATGGTTTTAAAAGCGTTCCCATATTGGGGAATTTGCCTTGAATACTTCAAAGTACACTCCCGCAATTGGGAATCAGGTATGGATTGGTTTAAAGTGCTTTCCCACAATTGGGAGTAAGCTTTGAATCATTCAAACTACTCTCCTATAATAGGGCAACATGCTTTGGGTGCTCCAAACTACTCTCCCGCAATTGGGAAATGAGTTTTGGGTGATTTTAAGTACTTTCCCACATTTGGGAACAGGCTTTGGACGGTTTGAAGTACTTTCCCATCATTAGGAAGGCTTTTTTGAATGACATGGATTGGCAAACTTGATTTTAGAAAGAGATTTATGCAACAATAAAAAAGCCGAATCGGAAATGATTCGGCTTCTTGTTATACTATATTTGATTACTTCATCGGTTCAATTCTAAACGATCGAATCAAAAAGAACAAGCCAATTAAAACAAACGGAATGCTTAGTAACTGTCCCATATTTAACAACATTCCCTGCTCAAAAGCTTCCTGATTTTCCTTAATAAATTCGATAAAGAAACGAGCTGTAAAAATCATTACAAAAAAAGCGCCGAATAATCTTCCGCTGTATTGTTTTGCATTGGTTTTCCAATACATAAATGATAGAACACCAAAGGAAATCAAATAACAGATTGCTTCGTATAATTGTGCTGGATGTCGTGGTGCTTCCGGCTCATAAATAGAAGCTCTGATGAATTGAAATCCCCAGTCAGAATGAGTTTGAGTTCCAATAATTTCTGAATTCATCAAATTTCCCAAACGAATAAAACATCCTGCCAAAGCAACCGGAATTACCACGTAATCCAATATCCAAAGCATTGATTTTCGGCTCACTTTTTTAGAATAAAACCATAAAGCAACAAGAATTCCAATTGTAGCACCATGCGATGCCAATCCTCCCCGCCAAATTTTAATGATTTCGGCTGGGTGTTGTGAATAAAATTCCCATCCGTAGAAAAACACATGTCCCAGGCGAGCACCTACAACAGTTGCAATCATGGTATACAGGAATAATTTATCCAGCCATTCCAGTTTAATACCATCTTTTTTAAACATTTTTTCTACCAGATAATATCCTAACAAAAAGCCTAAAGCGAAAAGTAATCCGTACCAACGGACAGCGATAGGGCCGATTTTAAATATTTCCGGGTCGATATCCCAAAGAATTGAAAGCAACATATGTGTTTTTTTAAGTTTGGTAAGTAAAACTAAATGGATTGTTTCGCAAGTCGAAACAATCCATGTGAATTTAGTATGATTTTTTTAATTATGGAAATTAAGCCGGAACTCCTTTTCCATGACATTGTTTGAATTTTTTACCGCTACCACAAGGACAAGGTTCATTTCGTCCTACTTTTTGAGCAACACGAACAGGTTCCTGTTTTTTGGGTTCCGGTCTTTCTCTGCCTCCTCCTACTTCTTCTTTTGTAGTTTTCAAATTGCTTAAATCGGTTCTTTTACGTTCTTCTGCCTTACGAACATCTTCAGGATCCGATAATGGAATATGACCTTTCATTAAGCTGCTGACAACACTCTTATTTATCGTTTCAATCATTGTTTTAAACAAATTGAACGATTCAAATTTGTAAATCAACAATGGATCTTTTTGTTCGTAAGAAGCATTTTGAACAGATTGTTTCAAGTCATCCATCTCACGCAAATGTTCTTTCCAGGCATCATCGATGGTTGCAAGAATAGAAACCTTCTCAAAAGAACGAACCAAATCTTCAGCCTTGCTTTCGTAAGCTTGCTTCAAATTAGTTACTACCTGAAACATTTTAGATCCATCAGAAAACGGAACAACAATGTTCTCATATATTTCTGCTTTTGATTCGTATACATTTTTAATTACCGGATAGGCTTGCTTACTAATGGCTTCCACTTTTCGTTTGTAGTTATCCAAAACTACGGCGTAAATTTTCTCAGTAATTTCTTCAGGTTTCTCCTTCATAAATTCCTCTTCACTTACAGGAGATTCGGTTGAAAAAGTACGAAGCAAATCCATTTTAAACTCCTCAAAATCACCACCATGATATTCATTTGCAATCAATTCTGATATGTCATACATCATGTTGGCAATATCTACTTGAATACGCTCACCAAACAATGCATGGCGGCGACGCTTGTAAATAACCTCGCGCTGAGAGTTCATTACATCATCGTATTCCAATAATCTTTTACGAATACCGAAGTTGTTTTCTTCCACTTTCTTCTGGGCACGTTCTATAGATTTAGTAATCATGCTGTGCTGAATTACTTCACCTTCTTTCAGTCCCATTCTATCCATTAACTTTACAATACGATCTGAGCTAAACAAACGCATCAAATCATCTTCCAAAGACACAAAGAATTGGGAAGATCCAATATCTCCCTGACGACCGGCACGACCACGTAACTGACGATCGACACGACGGGAGTCATGACGCTCTGTACCAATAATTGCTAAACCACCAGCAGCTTTTACTTCATCACTTAGCTTAATATCGGTACCACGACCAGCCATATTTGTTGCAATGGTTACAGTTCCCGATTGACCCGCTTCCGCAACAATATCTGCTTCGCGCTGATGTAATTTTGCATTCAGTACATTGTGCTTAATACCTTTTATTTTAAGCATACGACCAAGTAATTCTGAAATCTCAACAGAAGTTGTACCCACTAAAACCGGACGTCCGGCATTTACCAGATCTACAATTTCATCAATTACAGCAGAATATTTTTCACGTTTTGTCTTATAAACTAAATCCTCACGGTCATCGCGACAAATCGGACGATTGGTTGGAATTACAACCACCTCTAATTTATAAATATCCCAAAGCTCACCTGCCTCTGTTTCAGCAGTACCAGTCATACCGGCAAGCTTATTATACATTCTAAAATAATTCTGAAGAGTAATAGTAGCAAATGTTTGAGTTGCCGCCTCCACTTTCACATTTTCTTTGGCTTCAATTGCCTGATGCAAACCATCTGAATAACGACGACCTTCCATAATACGACCGGTTTGTTCGTCTACAATCTTCACCTTACCATCCATCATTACATATTCTACATCTTTTTCGAAAAGAGTATATGCTTTTAATAATTGATTGATCGTATGAACTCTTTCTGATCTTACCGAGTATGCCTGAATCATTTCATCTTTCCTGGCTACTTTTTCTTCATCCGAAAGGTCTGATTTTTCAATTACTGCTACTTCCGATCCAATATCAGGCAGTACAAAGAAACCTGAATCTTCAACATCAGAACTAATCAAGTCAATTCCCTTATCTGTAAGTTCAATTGAATTGTGCTTTTCATCAATAACAAAATACAATTCATCAGTAATGATGTGCATATTTTTGTTATTCTCCTGCATGTAAAAATTTTCAGTTTTCAAAAGGTTAGCCTTGTTGCCCTGCTCACTTAAAAACTTAATAAGCGGCTTCATCTTTGGCAATCCCTTGTAGGTTCTAAGCAATAGTTTTGCTCCTTCCTCCAGATCCTTTTTATCTTCGCTGTTCAGTAATTTTTTAGAATCGGTAAAAATCTTCATTACCAGATCATTCTGAGCTTTTACCAATTTTTGAACCTTTGGTTTTAGATCATCAAATTGTTGGTGTTCACCTCTTGGAATTGGACCGGAAATAATCAATGGAGTACGTGCATCATCAACCAAAACCGAATCAACTTCATCGACAATTGAATAATTGTGACGACGTTGAACCAAATCTTTAGGATTCGTTGCCATATTATCACGCAGGTAATCAAAACCAAACTCGTTATTGGTTCCAAAAGTAATATCAGAAGCATAAGCTTTTCTACGCGCATCTGAATTGGGAGAGTGTTTATCGATACAGTCAACAGATAGTCCGTGGAATTGGTATATTGGTCCCATCCATTCCGAGTCACGTTTTGCAAGGTAATCATTCACGGTAATCAAGTGAACTCCTCTGCCAGTTAATGCATTCAGAAACACAGGCAATGTAGCTACAAGAGTTTTACCCTCCCCTGTTGCCATCTCGGCAATTTTTCCTTGATGAAGAACAGTACCTCCAATTAGCTGAACATCATAATGAATCATGTTCCATTTAATTTCCGTTCCACCAGCAACCCATGAATTAAAATATACGGCAGTATCTCCATCTATTTGTATGTTATCGTAATAAGGAGCTAAATCACGATCAAATTTAGATGCCGTTACTTCCAGTTCCGAATTTTCAGTAAATCTTCGGGCAGTATCTTTTATAACCGCAAAAGCAGTAGGAAGAATTTCGTCTAATACTTCTTCTATTTTTTCATCAATTTTCTTTTCAATTTCGTCAATCCGATCGTAGATTTCCTCTCTTTCGTTGATTGATAATTCACCAGTATCAACTTTATCTTTAAGACTCTGTATTTCGTCTTTTTCCGCTTGGATAAAATCCTGAATACGTTGCTTTAATTTATCTGATTCGCCACGAAGATCATCATTACTTAAAGTAGTAACTCTGTCGTATTCTGCTTTAATTTTCCCTAAATAAGGACTTAATTCTTTAAGGTCTCTATCTGATTTATTACCAAACAGTTTACCCAATGTACTATCTATAAAACCCATTTTGATTTGTTGATTTCGATGTGTAAAACATTCTCAGCCAAAAGGTTGAAAATAATATTATTATATAGCAAGTGATATTTCCTATTGAAAAACAGGAAAGGAAAGTTAAGCTAAAACAGGGGCTCTGATATGAAAATCACCCTCAGGGATTGTACTAATAAGAACATCCCGAAAAACGGAACAGTAATGATAATCAAACCAGACTGGAATACTTACCAATGGAATAACTTGATTAACTACAGGGAATTTAGGCAAATTCTCAAGTAAAGAAATATTTTCAACATTTGGAATGTATTTCCCTGCAAATTGATCCTGCTCTGCATGAGCAAGTATTGTTGATGAATAAGATTCATCAAGATTCTGGATATGATCGGCATACCAATCTGCAAACAGCTGATGATCAACAGTTAAATCCTGACCATTGGCCATAGGAACTGCTGCTGCACATCCTGTGAGCACACAAAATACTACTATGAGATATCTATTCATGTCCATTGAACCCAAAAGTAAATATTTTTATTGACTTAACAGTTCTACATTATAAAAAAAGCCTCACATATGTGAGGCTTTTGAGTATATTTTGTTTTTAACTAGACTTGAGTTGAATCAACAAAAACTCTGGCTTTAAATTCTTTGTCCATCATATACAAACCGTGACCTTTTCCTTCAAACATTCTTAATTGGTCAATAATTTCACTAACAGTAGCTTCTTCTTCTACCTGCTCATCAACAAACCACTGCATAAAATTCACTGAAGCATGATCTTTTTCTTCAATAGCAATATTTACACAACCATTAATTAAGGTTGTTACATACTCTTCGTGCTTTAAAGTTTCTTCGAAAATATTTAATACATCATTCCAATCAGAAGGAACTTCTTTAATTGGCTCCAGAATAACTCTTCCATTGCGTTCGTTTACGTAATCCGTCATTTTCATCGCATGTGAAGTTTCTTCCTGAAATTGTACTTTCATCCAATTTGCAAAACCCGGCATTCCATTCGCATTGAAATAGTTCGACATTGACAAATAAAAATAAGCAGACCAAAATTCAGCGTTGATTTGCTTGTTCAAGATTTCTTCTACTTTTTTACTAATAGCCATAACGTATAATATTTTTAAGTAAGTTCAAATTCTACATCAAATGTAAGAGAAATATGGTAATCTAAGCATTGCAAACCGTAGCTTTGATCCTAATTTAAAATCAAACTAAATACAATCGTTTGGCAAACAAAAAAAGTATCTCTTTTATAGGAGACCCTCTAAATAATCCTGCTAAAAGGACATATTTTAATTAAATTGCATCGATAATTGCGTTTAAAGCAACATATAATATTAAAACAGGTATAATTAAACCATACACCTCTCTTTTTAAATCCATTTTTTCCTTTCACAATTACGGCACCAGATAAGGCAAAGAATAAAATGTCACATAAAAAATTTAATAGCCATTCGTAGTTCAATTTTATATTTCCTTACGATTTTTTATAAAACTTATAAAATTTAAACAAAAGCTTTAATAAAAAAAAACGGACTTTCAGGATAACTATTTTTTAAATCAATATACTCATCATTAACAATAATTTTTTCCTTTCTTTTGTAAGCAAACAAATTGGAAGCTTCGAAAGAAACGAAAGCTAATCCTTTAATCATACCCGAGAAATTAAGATTAAAGTCATGATATGCCGATTTTTTAGTTTGGTACACCTTAGTTGGTGAATAATACCTGTATTTAACCTGCAAATCAATCTTTTTTAACATCTTAACTTGTAATATTGCATTAGCCATCCAACTCTCTTCTCTTTTTAGATTCTCTCTAATGTTTGATTTATAACGATCGCATGAATAGAATGTTCCCATCTGTATCCCGACCTTTGGATTTATATTCCATCTAAAATTGATTACCTGAAGCAGATAAGGAAATAGCATCCATAGGACAAGCATCTGCACATTCAGCAGAACAATTACCTGACAGCCATGTACATTTTTCTGATATTATAATTAAGTTAAGACATCACTTTTAATATTATATGTGTATTTTAGTAATTATATTTTCTGAGACTACTCCTTTAAATTGCTCAATGTTTAAAACATTAAATTGCTTTAAATTGTGCAATTTTAAATTTGGGTGAACCTGATCTATCACAACCGTCATATTATGCTCCTCTCGAATAAAAACTTTAAAAGGAGCCCTATTTAAAACACCTTAAAAATAATGTTTTCCTTTTTTTATTTTTTTCAAATCAGACCATTCTTCTGGTTTACTTTTTGAAATAATTGAAATGTGATTCTTAGTACAAATTGTCGCATCATAACTCTTCAGTTCTGGCATCCTTGCAAGTATTTCTTTACCATCAACTTTTAATCTAATGCCTCCCTTAGTAACATTCATTTTTTCCGGAATAATTCCCTTTTTAAGAGAAGAGGCATCGAAATTGACTTCTTCACAAAGTTCAATCACTCTATCAGCAATATCAAAAATTGAGTTCTTTTCCTCATTAATAATCACCTCAAAACTCTCAGCAAAATAATATCGATCATTAGGACTAGAAATTGTTGGATCTAATTTGGAATTAAATATTTTGCCGTAATAACTATGCAGCGCAACATACATCTCACTCGAAGTAAATTGTTGATTCGATTCTATCAATGCTGCATGAAGAACACCAGGAAAAACACTCAATCCCAAAGCCGCTCCAAACGAATTTTTAATAAAATTTCTTCTTCTCATATTGGAAATTAATTTAAGATTGTAGTAATGATTAACTATAATTAAGTTCTGCTAATCTAGATACATTATAATTGCACCACAATACCAAGATATTATGATTACACTATTAGTAATCATTTTAAATAAATTATGCAAACAGCAACGCAATCCTCCTTAATCACTTACAATCTTTGCGTTACGCAATTAACTAAGAGATTTTATGCGTTTTAGTATTCAATTTAGCAATAGTTATTACTTGGTATTTTTATCTTGTGAATTATAACAATAGCAAGGCTCATGAATTTATTATATTAACTATATTTTCTTTACCAACGAGCAGAAAACTAATTTTAGATCAACAAAGATTTTGATAGAATAGCTTCCTGTTTTAATACTTGTTTTTTAGCGATTTTTATTCCCATAGGCGACAGGGAATCAAAGTAAAAGTCACATTGACCAAAATGATCTGCCATAGAAATAAAGAACTCTTTTATTTGCTCCCCGTTAGAATAGTAAAGTACACCTCCGGCAATACATAAAAGGCCTTTAGGTTTCTTAATTTCATTATACCATTGTTTTTCTAAAAATGAAGATGCAATACTTCTATGCCTTTCTGTGTCTTGATAAAAAAACTTTCTCAACTCAACAACTTCTGGAAAATCCAGTTCATAAAACATTATTTTTCCGTTGTCGATGCGGTCAAACGTCAGACTGTCTAAAAACCTTGATAAGTTGTTGATAAGTTATAATTGCTGTATTTGGCAGGTTTTCAACACTTTGTTATCTTATGGTATGAGATTTATACAAGGACAAGACAGAACACAAACTCATCTTTTTCCCATCTCACTGGATCAGTCAATTGCTAAAGACAATGAAGTTCGCTTGATCGACCTGTTTGTTGACAGCCTTGATTTGAATGACTTTGGTTTTAAAGTTGATTTTGATGAAAACGGACGACCGGCTTACCGTCCATCGGATTTACTCAAACTCTACATTTATGGGTATCTGAACAGAACCCGCTCCTCCCGGGGTTTAGAGAAAGAGTGTGCGAGAAACATAGAAGTTATGTGGTTGCTCAGGTGCTTAAGCCCTGACCACAATACCATCTCCAACTTTAGACGGGACAATCCCAAAGCAATAAAAAAAGTATTCCGGCAAACCGTTCAACTGGCCAAACACTTTAATTTGATTGGAGGAAAATTGCTGGCCGGTGACAGCACCAAACTCAGGGCACAAAACAGCAAGAAAAACAACTTCAATCAAAAAAAGATTGACTGTCATTTAGCTTATATTGAGAACAAGCTTTCGGAGTATGAAAAGGCATTGGCAGAAAGTGACGGCGATAAAAAAAAGATCATCGAAGAAGAAATCAGCAAACAAACTGATCGGAAAAAGGAGTATCAAAATATAGAGAGTCAAATCAAGCAAACAGGTCAGCCTCAAATCTCTACTTCCGATCCTGACAGCCGTCAGATGATTACCCGTAATAACATTACCGAAGTCGCTTATAACATACAAACCACGGTTGATGCAGAAAACAACATCCCCATCGATTACAAAGTAACAAATGCCAACGACAGCAAAGCCATGGGTAATATGCTGCAGCGTGCAAAAACGATTTTACGAAGCAACCAATTCACGGCTCTTTACGATAAAGGTTACCATACCGGTTCAGAATTCGCTGTCGCGGATCGATTGGGTATTGAAACCATAGTAGCCATACCCAGAGTGGCAGCACAAGCACCGAATCCAGAATATAATGTAGACAATTTCGGATACAACAAGCAGGAGGATTATTATACCTGTCCGCAAAACCAACAACTAAGAACTAACGGAAGATGGCACCAGGCCAGAACCTACCAGTTTAAACGCTATACGACCAAAGCCTGTGCAAACTGCAGTGTAAAAGACCAATGCAGCAAGGCAGTCTGTGGAAAGGCAATACAACGCAGCGAATACCAGGATCTCATTGAGGTAAACAAACAACGCGCAGATCAGAATCAAACTTATTACAAACGACGGCAGGCAATAGTCGAACATCCTTACGGAACCATAAAACGACAATGGGGCTTCGATCACATTATGACAAAAAAAGGCATCGCAAGGGCAAGTGCCGATGTGGGCTTACAAATGACCGCCTACAACCTGCGCCGCTTAATCAATATTATTGGCCTGAAAACCCTTATGGAATGGGCAATACAGCAATTATCTTATTTTCTTGAATTAATACTGCTGTTAAAGTTAAGTGTCGCCCAAATAAGAAGCTCAATTCTATTTCCAAATAAAAGCATTTTCAATTTTTATGTATCCCTAAAACCGCTATATTTAACACTTAATTGAGCAGTTTGATGAGTTTTTAGACAGACTGACGTTGTGTCCAAACCACAACCAATATTGATGATAGTTGCCTCGGGGTATTTTTCTATAAATTGTTTAACAGCCCGGTCAATATGAATACATCTTGCGACCCAACCTGTAATCGACAGTTCATTAAGGTTCTCGGTAATGGTTGAAAAATCATAATCAAGCTGGTCTATAATTTCAACCGCTTTATTGTCAACTATCCGGGGATTGCTCTTTTGTGTTTCAGTGGCACGTCCCCACAAAGGGAACAGTAGTGTTTCCTGAACTGTGCCTTCATTGATTTTTATTTTTTGCTTTTGTGCTTCTATTATCTATATATAGATTGAACAGCCATCTGCCGTTCCACCATTTTTGAAAAAATTCCGTTTTGTTTTTTTAATTCATCAGGAGAACCGATTTCTGCGACAGTTCCGTTTTCGAGAACCACAATCTTGTCAGCATTAGTCACGGTTCGCATACGATGGGCTATTATTAATACAGTTTTATCTTTTATTAGAGCTGAGATACCTGCCTGTATTTTGGTTTCGTTTTCCACATCGAGTGATGCTGTGGCTTCATCTAACAGCACAATGGGCGCATTTTTTAACAGAGCACGGGCTATTGAAATACGCTGACGTTCGCCACCCGAAAGGGTTTCTCCATTTTCTCCTATCACAGTTTGATAGCCATTGTACATTTTACAAATAAACTCATCGCATTGTGCCAATTTTGCAACTTGTATTACTTCCTCGTCAGTAGCATCCATTTTTCCTACTCGAATATTATCTATTACACTTGAATTAAATAGCACGACATCCTGAAATACCACAGAGTAATATTGAAGCAGAGTCTCTGGATCAATAGTTCCAACATCATATCCTCCAAGTAAAATATTTCCTTTGTCAATATCCCAAAAACGAGCAGCGAGTTTAACCGAAGTACTTTTTCCACCTCCTGATGGACCCACCAAAGCCGTAACCTCTCCTTGTTTAGCTAAAAACGAAACATTTTGGAGAACCTGTTTGCCGGTCTGATACGAAAAACACACATTGCGGAATTCAATATCATAATTTTCAAGTTTAAAATTGGTTTTACCTTGCTGAATTGGTAATGCTTCCATCTCGTTCATCCTGTTAATGCGAATATCAAGATAAAACAAGGCAGCAAGATTATTAAACACTTCATTCACCGGACTGTAAATTCGTGAAGCTATCACCAAAAATATGAGATACATAAACAAATCAATTGTTCCGGCTGAAAGGAGTTGAACCCCAACAATGATCACACTTGCCAAGCCCAATTTAAGAAGACTTTGTGATGTATTTACCAGACCTCCAGCCAATAATTCTCCTTTTATTAATTGTTTCTCATATATATTGAGATTTTGTTGTAATTCATTCAAATAAGCATCTTCCCGGTTATAAGATTTTACCTCCTGAATAGTATCCAGGCCTTCCTGAATTTGCTCGCTTACATCTCTTTTGTTCTGATAATTAACTTGAAATTCATTATGCAATAGTTTCTTAGATATCAGAATCACAATTGCAGCAAAAGGAATTACCCAAAACAGAGCCAGAGATAGTTGCCAATTGTAAAAAAACATTCCAATACCGATTAGAACCATACTTATAATTGAAGCAAACATTTGTGGTACAGCATGCGAAAAGGTATGTTCCAACTCAGTACTGTCGTCCATTATGGTTGAAGTGAGATCTGACAGATTTTTTTCGCCGAAAAAGGCTAAGGGTAATTTACGTAGCTTTTCAGCCAAAGAAATACGGCGATTGGCACTTTCATCATACACGGTAGTAAATGTACTTCGATATTGAAGCCTGGCAATTGCCCACATAACTATCATAAATATTACACCGAGAAATGTGTAATACCACAAACCATTGGTTATAGCAGCCGAAGGGTTTATAATAGGACGTATGTAGTCTTCAAGAAATAAGAAAACGAAAACTGCTGGAAACATTAGCACTATATCAAGAAGCGTTGTGAAAAATACGCCTTTGACGAAATCCTTCGTCCCTTTGTGTGTCAAGGCAAATCGTTTTTCTAATATATTAAACATGTTGAGTCTCCTTTCCTATTGTCCATTTTATAGATTGTTGATATTCATTCCACATTTTCGAGTAGATTCCTTCTTTATTCAGTAGCTCATGATGACTTCCCTGCTCTGCAATTTTACTTTCATCTATTACAAGAATAATGTCTGCATCCATTACACTGGTAAGTCGGTGAGCAATAAGAAGTACCGTTTTCCCTTTAGTTAGTTTTCCCAGAGCTTTTTGTATTAAATGCTCATTTTCAGGATCGGTGAAGGCAGTAGCTTCGTCCAACACCACAATAGGAGCATCTTTCAGAATGGCACGTGCCAATACAATACGTTGTTGTTCTCCTCCCGACAGATAAGTTCCTTCAACGCCAATTTTGGTATCTAATCCATTTGATAATTTGTTTATAATTTCGCGACACTGTGCCAAATCGACTGCTCTTTCAACAGCTTTTACTGAAACATCCGGATTACCGTATTTGATATTATCTAACAGACTTGTTTTAAACAATTTGGTATTTTGAAAAACAAATGAAACATGATTCATCAATTCTTTATGGTCAATCTCTTTTACATCTGTTCCTCCAATACAAACCTGCCCGGTATCAGCATCCCAAAAACGTGGAACAAGTCTTGCAATAGTTGTTTTCCCACTACCTGATGCTCCTACCAAGGCAATGGTTTTTCCTTCGGGAATAGTAAAACTAACACTATCTACTGCCTTATTTGCAGCTCCCGGATAACTGAACGATACATTCTTAAAGCAAATATCATATTTTGTTATGCTTTTAGGATTAACCGACGACTGAAGCGGTTCTGCATTTATCAAACTCTCCATTCTGTTTACTGCTTCTTTTGCTTGTCCAAGTGCTTGATTCATATACATACTCTTCATTATACCTTGAGAAAAAACCGGCGTTAATAAAATGTATAAAAACAAGTTAAGTAACACCAGTGCATAATTACCAGAATAACCAATCAACAAAACAGCTACAGGAACTAAAAAAAACACGAATCCATTAATCACAACAGTAGTAACTGACATTGGATTTTCCCATGTTTTTGTATATTCAAATACCATTTGCTTATAGCTTATAATGCTATTATGAAAATTTTTAAATGAAAAGACGGTCTGCTGAAAAACCTTGACTACAGGAATTCCCCGTACATATTCCACCGCTTCGGTATTCATATCTTCGAGAGATGTCATATAATTTTTCATGAATTTTTTCCCCTTATTCCCCATCATAAAACCCATAAGCGCCATGGCTATTATAATTGGTACAAGACAAGCTAATCCCAATCGCCAATCAAACACAAAAATCAATACTATCGCAGTTAAAGGCATTAGAACAGAACCGGCAAGATCGGGCAACTGATGAGCTAAAAAAGTGTGAGTAATACTCGCGTTATCGTCAATAATTTTACGGATACGACCACTGGAATTGTTGTCGAAAAACCCCAAAGGCATACGTACTATTTTTTGCATAGCCCGCCAGCGCATAGTGGTTTCAACTCTAAAAGCAACCAAATGCGAAAGTGTTAATGCGGTAAAATATAAAACAACACTCCCCACTGCTGTTCCCACTGCCCACCAGGCATAAGTAGTAATGCCGACTTGAGAATAATCTCCCTCGATGTGAAACAGCTCTTTTATAATAAACCATATAAATATATATGGCAACATACCTGTTAAGGAGCTTATAGCTGATAAAAACAACGACAAGGGTAAAAAGATTTTTCTACCACCTGCATAGTTTTGTAATTTTAATAGTGTGTTCATACTTGATATTGTTTATTAATTATATTTAAACACATAACAATCTTATCATTCAATACTGTTAATAAATACTACTCTCGCAATTACATTTACCAGTATAAAAACAATCAAAAAAAGAATTGTCATGATAATTCCTCTCACAACACAAATTATTATTGAATCAAAATCGGTCCAATCTTGACACCAGTAGTAATTTCGAAAGCTTAAACCAATCCACATTGTACAAATATCAGTTCATTCAATACTCAATAAAGAACAGTGTTCATTTCTGTTCAAAAAAACAAACAAACTCTACACATCCATTAATCGTTCCCATCCACCCGTAACAAAAACAATAAATTCCGAAATAAAATTTTCGATTTCTATATCACTTAAGTCATCATGCGTAACAATTTCGCCTATAATACTCAACCACCAGGAACTAATTGTGTGCGTAAAAAAGTCTGAAATATTGGTGTTTACCTGTGGGTATTTTTCTTTCATCTTCCGAATGTATTCCAAACCTGTTTTTGTATTCCGTACGGTAAATTCTTCTCTGAAATTTTCGAGCGAAGAGCCGTGAGCATAAAACAGTAATAATTTTAACTCGGAACGATACTGATTGATCAGGTATACAAAGTCGTCAATGATTTTACGCTGAAGGTCAGCATCAGTAAACATATTAAGACTAATGTTCTCAGGTCGGTTGTGATCTTCAATCATGCTGTTAAATGCAGAGAGCAAAGAAGCCAGAACTTCACAAAATATTTCATCTTTATTTTTAAAATAATTGTAAATATTACTAAGCCCCACACCCGATTTTTTTGCAATAATCCGCATCGAAGAATCTTTAAATCCTTTCGCAAAAAACTCTTCTCCAGCTACTTTTAAAATACTTTCTTTGCTATTTTCTTTTTGTATCTGCATAATCTTGAACGCTGTTCTTTATTAGACTGTAATGTTCTTACTATTTATGTGTTTTTGCAATCCTTATATGTTATGATTTTTTTGACAATAGTCCGTTAGTTTTTAGTAATTAGCAACTAGTTTTATTTACAAGATACTTATTTTCAGTATTTTAGCCAATGCGTGTCATTCGTAAAACACACTAAAAATCAAACACTTACAAAATCTAAACGAACTGTTGTTTTGAAGAACAAAAGATCTAAAGCAGGAAGTGCTTTAAACTTCCACCTTTATCTCCAAAGCTCTTTTCATCTTATACCATGTTATTTAAACATTAAGGCTATTTACAGCCTAAAAATTATTGAAGGTATAATGCCGATACATAATTCATTAGTAATTGGTATTAGCCTCTGTCACTCCCTAAGCTGAGAACTTGCAAGCTCCTGATCTGAGACTCTCTAAGCCCTAAAGCTGACAGCTTAGCACCTTTCCGGTACGCTGTAATTTATACCGTTACTTTAAGTATATACTCGCTGTTGCACGAACGTGGCTCTTTTAACAAACTGCCCGAATTGCCAAATTGGGTCGTAAGAACTAACAAGTAATCTCCATTGGCTAAGCTTTCAGGTACAATAAAAGTTATTTTTGAAGGATCATTCACCAATATCGATTGTCTTGGGATAGGTGTTTCTTCCTGAGTATCCTGATTAATCAGCTTAATACCAACACCCGCAGCATCACCTTTCTAATTTATCTTTCTTTCTGTAAATACTTTAGCGAAATTTTATTTAAAATAATGAAACGATGTAGGATTTCCTGTGGCAGATACCCTGTGTATGACTTCATCAGTTGTTGGGTTATAGCTAAAAAAACCTACTTTGTCGCTTCCATAAGCCCCTATGATAACAAGATCGTTGTATAAACTAATACAAACGCTATGCCCATCAGTTAAGGGAATACCTTTTATTTGCTTTATGGTTTTGGCATTAAGGTCAATAAGAACAGCCATTGTATTTCTTGTCGTATAAGGGTTATCCATATCTAACAATTCAAAAATCCCCACATAGGCAACTAGTCTGTCATTGCCAATATATCTGCAATTGAAAATAGATGCAGGTTTGTAGGCAGTCCCTTCAATGGTTGTATTTGAAATGTCCCAAGATTTAGAGCTGTCAAACTCTGTTTTCCCTGAAGGAATACATACAAATCCATTATTTGGGTAAGTAGGGTCATATCCAAATTTACCCACACAGGCAATATACATATCATCTTGCTCGTCAGTAAAAATCATACCCTTTACATTATCCATCGGCCGTGTTGGAAAAGATAAGTTTGTAGATTTCTCAAAAATTATTTTCTTTACTTTGTCTGTTTTAGGGTCAATAATCACCATGTCTACTTGGTGATAGTCTGCATAGGGCATATAATCTGCACCTACTTGGTCTAAACATAGGTAGTATAGACCATCACGAATAATGCCGTTTGCAGGATCTGGATTATTGTCACCATGGGCGTATTTACTAAGGTCTATTTCACCTGTTTTTTCCATTGTTTTAGGGTTAATAATAAGAACCTTACCAATACCGTAGGCAGGAACATACATCTTTTCGTCATTTATTTTTGTGATATTTGATGCTCCAGAATTTGGGGGTAAGGGCAACTTTGTTGGTACGCCTAAATTTGTAGTTCCATTGTAAGTATATTTTTGAAAATTATAGTCCCCATCTTTTCCAAAAGAAGGAAATATGAAAATATCCTTACCCCTAACACCTGAAGAAGTTCCAAAATTTATTTGAACAGCATTGGAATTATCAATATTACCAGAAAAATTGGGAACTAACTTCATATAAGAAGAACCACTCGCACCATCGGCATTTTTTATTGTAGTTTCTATTAAGAATTTTGCATCTTGTTCGTCGAAGGATGATGTATCATCTTTTTCACAGCTTGTTATGATACTTATTGCTATTATTCCCATTAACAATAGCATTATTTTCGAACTTATTTTTTTCATTGTATTAAAGTTTAATTGTTATTTAAAAATGTATCTCAGCTTTATCCCCAAAACACGTTTAGGCATTGGTCTGTTAAATTCAGAAAGGATATTTGCATCAGTTAAATTTTTTATTTTCCCTGAAATAAATAGACGTTCATTCATAAAACTATGTTCAAAACCTAAATCTATTGTAGTACTGCGTGGTATGCGCCTTTGGTCGTTTGTCATTTCAAAATCATAAAGGTATTCCTCCACAAAAGCAAGATCAGTAAAAATGCGTGTATTTTGTCCAGTACCTCCCAAGAGGTTTTCTTTATGAAATTCCAATCCTACATTGGCAAATAGATAGGGTATATTGGGCATGCGCTTATTTTGGGTAGGGTTGGAAACTGCACTATTTTCCTCGTAATCTCTTACATCTCGTAAATCTTGATAGGTTATGTTTCCATAACTATATATGGTTGATAATATATCAGCCTTGGCTTCAAACTCTATACCCAAGGTTTGCATTTCCCCAAAATTCTGGTACCTAGCACCTCCCCAAGGACTTTTAGTAAAACGAATCATGTCTTTTAGATGCATATAAAATCCACTCAGCTCGAGTTGAAGATTACTTTTCGACTTACCTAAAAGGCTATACATCACACCAATATTTACACTCATATTTCGTTCTGGCAATAAACTTTCAGAAGGTTCTGTGAGGATTCCATCACCCAAAAGTTCTGTTTCTGAGGGGATACGTACATCATAACCTGCTGATATTTTTGCTAAAAAATTAGTTGTAAAACGGTAACGCATGGCATCACTAAAACCAATATTATTTTTGCTTAGAGCAACATCTTTAACTTCACCAAGTCCATACATATTAGAGCTTTTGGTATTCATGGTGTAGAGATAGTAGCGAGAAGTTAAAGAATTAAGAAATCTATCATCTTTAGTTCTATAATCGTATGTAAAACCAACTATCCAGCTACGCATTTTAGAATCAAAGACCGTTTTTTTTCTTAAACTCAATTCGCGTAAGTCATCTTTAGGTTTACCATCAGCAAGTGTAAAAGTGGAATTAAAGTTGATAGAATGTTTTTCATTAATGAGGTACTCCAAATTCAACTTATTCATATATGTAAACTTCTTATTGTCAGCATTGGAGGCATACCTATTCCCTAATTCCCCACCATACTCAGAATCTGAATTATAGGCTATCCCTTCCCAGTCGTACCATTGCATTGCCGTATCAATAAGGTTATATTCGGTATAAGCTATGGCATTTGACATATCAAAATCAAGCCCTTCAATAAAGAAATTGTCTTTTTCAAATGAATTACCTAAGATGTAAGCTTGTGATTTGGTATGTGCCTCACGAATATCGTATTCTATCCCTTGTATCTCCTTGTAAGTGTTAATAAAAACAGGTTCAAATTTTATTTTATCAAACCATAACTTTGTTGCTTCTATAGTACCAGCTAATGTTAATTTCTTGAATTTATCGTGTTCCCGTTTTATTTTTAGCCCCTCAACATGTGGCGATTCCATAGTGTAATTGTTGTCAGAATAGGTATAAAAACCACCACCACCAATTACTAAGCCTTTGTCTTTCAAATTGCGTTTAAAGACAGCTTGAATTTTGTGTGTATTAAAAGACTCAAGAGTATAACTAAAATCTGCGTACCTGTCGGGATACTCTTTAATAACAATATTTACTGCCCCACCCATTGCATTGCCACCAAATTTTGCAGGGATAACTCCTTTGTAAATTTCAATGCGCTCTATCATATCCATTGGAATATCATTGACATCAATAAAATCGGAATTATCATTCATTGGCGTTTCGTCAATAAAGAAGCCAATACGTTTACCTTCTAGTCCTCTTACCGATAAACGAGATGCAGAACCAACACCTCCAGAATTACGCATAGTTATACCTACGGACTTATTTAATACATCAGAAATACTGTTTACCGTACCACTTAGCTGACTCATAGAGATAACGGTAATAGGCATAGCTAATTCTCGTATTTCACGAACTTCCGATTTTGCTGATACAACTACTTCATTCAATTTTTCAGAATGTTCTTCGATACTAAAATCAAGTTTAATTAACTCTCCTCTTCTTAAACTTATTTGCCTTTCGAAGGTAGAATAACCAATAAATGAAACACTTAAGCTATAATTCCCGGCAGGAATTTTCTTCAATATAAATTCCCCTTGATTGTTGGTTACCGTACCTAAGTGTAAGCTCTCAATAATAACATTTACCCCAGGCAAAAATTCTCCAGTTTTTTTATCGGTTACCCTTCCTGATATTGAACCTAAAGCCTGAGCCGATAGGCTAAGTGGCAGAATAACAATGAATATGATTGTAAATACTTTCTTCATTTCTTTTTTCATTTTAGTATTTCCATACATTCAAATACAATCAATCACACCATGTTGGTATTCTAGAATATCCTCATTAGTAATGATTGTTATGAATAGGATGTGTTTGTATTTTTACACTTATTTAAACTTAATTAACAGAAGCAAATTTAGACTGTATTCCCATCTCAATTGTTTAATAATTGAGGATAAAAATTTAATCTAAGAGGAAAAATCGAACTAGCATAAACTGTATAATCGGGAAAACATGAAGTATTCTATAGATATAAGCTCTGATGACATTCAAAATTCTTTATTGGAAGAAAAAATTAATTTTAACAACTTCGATAAAACTAAACCTTCCTACGATTTTAATTTAGATAACCACATTGGAAATGTTCATTTTAAGGAAGAGTTACTATCAGGTCTTATCCTGTCTGATTGGGAAAGTCGTTTTACCACTAACACAAAACTGACTAGCTATCACTTAACGCCTATCTTTTCGATGCACTTTATGCTTAGCGGCTATGTTAATTACGAGACTTCAAACATTAAGTGCCCTATAAAGGGTGGACAAAATAATATATGGTCTATATCGGAAGATAAGTTGGGGTATTCCCAATACAAAAAAGAGATGTCATGCTCTTCGTGGTGTGTTAGCTTCGAAGAGGACTTTCTAACGAAACTGGTTAATGCCTATCCCGACCTATTAACTGATCCGTATTTGAGACATATTAATGGTGAAAGCTTTTGTATGCACAAGAATCATATGTCCAGTAATTGCGATATGAATCTAATTATTTCCCAAATAAAGAATGCCAAATTGATGGGAAAAACCTGTCATCTATATACGCAAGCAAAAGTTATGGAATTGCTGGCTCTGCAACTTCAACAACTCGAAAACAAAAGAAATAGTTTACCATGCTTGTGTTGCCTTAAGAAAAATGAACTTGATAAAATTCACGAAGCAAAAAATTTACTTCTTTCTGATATTAACACACCCCCAACTATCCTGGATTTATCGAGAAACATTGGAATGAATGAAAAAAAATTACAGAATGGATTTAAAGAGGTTTTTAACCAAACGGTATACGGCTGTTTATTCGACCATAAAATGAACCTTGCTCGTCAGTTCTTACTCGATACGGATAAAACTATTTTTGAAATTGCACTGGAATGTGGATATGAATATGCATCGCACTTTACGACTGCATTTAAAAGAAAATATGGAATATCACCCAAACAATTTAAAAGGTTAAATGAGTAACAAAAAAGGTCTTCCAAACTGGAAGACCTTAAATTTTATCCATTAAGGATATAAATATTTATTAAATAGCGTCGATTATCGCATTTAAGGTAGTACTTGGACGCATAGCCTTATTTGCCAATTCCTCGTTTGGCATAAAATAGCCGCCAATATTCATTGGTGCACCCTGAGCATCATTCAATTCAGCAACAATTTTTTCTTCATTAGCTTCCATATCCTGAGCTACTTTAGTAAAAATTGTTTTCAATTCAGCATTTTTATCTTGTGCTGCAAGAGCTTGAGCCCAATACATTGCCAAATAGAAATTAGAACCACGGTTATCCAACTCATTCACCTTACGTGATGGTGATTTTCCTTCTTCCAAAAACTTACTTACTCCTAAATCAAGGGTTTCTGCAAATAAAGAAGCCTTCTCATTATTAAACGTATTAGCCAAGTGCTCTAAAGAAACACCTAATGCTAAATATTCCCCAAGAGAATCCCAACGCAGGTGACCTTCAGTCAAGAATTGCTGAACGTGCTTTGGGGCAGATCCTCCAGCGCCTGTTTCGAACAATCCTCCCCCATTCATCAAAGGAACGATAGATAGCATTTTTGAAGAAGATCCCAATTCCAAAATTGGGAAAAGATCTGTTAAATAATCACGCAATACATTACCAGTTACCGAAATTGTATCTTCCCCTTTACGAATTCTTTCCAATGAGAATGCAATTGCATCATCCGGAGTCAAAATACGAATATCCAAACCAGAAGTATCATAATCAGCTAAGTAAGTGTTTACTTTTTTGATTAACTGAGCGTCATGAGCACGATTTTTATCCAACCAGAAAATAGCAGGAGTATTCGTTGCTTTAGCTCTGTTCACAGCTAATTTAACCCAATCCTGAATAGGAGCATCTTTAACCTGACACATTCTGAAGATATCTCCTTTTTCAACTTTCTGCTCCATTACAATGGTTCCATCGAATTCCACAACGCGAATAACACCATCTCCCTGAGCAATGAAAGTTTTATCATGTGATCCGTACTCTTCGGCTTTTTGAGCCATTAAACCAACATTCGACACAGACCCCATGGTTGCTACATCGTATGCTCCATTTTTTCTGCAATCGTCAAAACAAACCTGATAAATAGTAGCATAACATCTATCTGGGATCAATGCTTTGGTATCCTGAAGTTCCCCTGCAGAATTCCACATTTTACCACCATCGCGAACAACAACAGGCATCGATGCATCAATAATCACGTTATTTGGAACGTGCAGGTTAGTGATTCCTTTGTCAGAATCAACCATCGCAATATCAGGGCGGGATTTGTACACTTCCATAATATCAGCTTCAATTTCAGTTCGCTTAGCTTCAGGAAGATTTTGAATTTTATTATAAAGATCGCCTAATCCATTGTTGAAGTTTACTCCTAATTCTTTGATAGTATCGGCGTGCTTAGCAATAGCTTCTTCATAGAAAACCTCAACAGCATGCTTAAACATTACAGGATCAGAAATCTTCATCATGGTTGCTTTAAGGTGCAGCGACCATAGTAATCCTTCTTTTTTAGCCGCAACAATTTCTTTAGCATAGAAAGCACGTAATGCTTTCACATTCATTACTGATGAATCAATAACTTCATTAGCCAACAGCTCCTGCTTCTCTTTTAATACTGTTGCATTGCCTGCATTGTCAACATACTCGATGCGCACGTTAGTTGCTTTTGGCATGGTCACCGATTTCTCTGAACCGTAAAAATCACCCTCTGTCATGTGAGAAACGTGAGATTTTGAATCTGCAGACCACTTACCCATTCTGTGCGGGTTATTCTTAGCATATTGCTTAACAGAACCTGCTGCCCGACGGTCGGAGTTACCTTCGCGTAAAACCGGATTTACGGCACTACCCAAAACTTTTGCAAATCTTACTTGAAGTGCTTTATCTTCATCTGTTTTAGCTTCTTCCGGATAAGTTGGAATATCATATCCTTTTTCCTGCAACTCAGCAATCGCGCTCTGTAATTGAGGAATTGAAGCACTAATATTTGGCAGTTTAATAATGTTTGCTTCCGGGGTTAATGAAAGCGCACCTAATTCAGCCAAATAATCAGGAATTCTTTGCTCTTCAGTTAAATTCTCAGGGAAGTTGGCAATAATTCTTCCTGTAAGAGAAATATCCTTGGTTTCGATCTCAATTCCTGAAGTTTTAGTAAAGGCTTTGATAATTGGCAATAACGAATAAGTCGCCAAAGCTGGAGCTTCATCAATTTTAGTGTAAATGATTTTTGACTTCTGTGCCATGTTGGTTGTTGTTTTGAGTGATTTAATAATTAATAAAAAGTCTGTATTTACTTAATTAAATTCGAAATAATCACATCTCAAATTCAGAGTAAACATATGTATTTTTTTTATTTTCCGATTTAAAAGAATCTATTTTTTAAGGATTTTTTTCTTTAATTACAACTGTTTAAAAATTAGGCTTCTGTACAAAAACAGAAGCCTAATTTAAATTATTATATATATGCTGCATATCATATCTTCAATTTTTATTCAAAATCCAGAGAGAATTTTTGTTTAAGCAATCCTAAAGCGGGATTTTTCTCACACAAATAATTAAATCGATCCGAATCGGTATACATTCTTTTTGCTGTTTTTATTTGAATGATTTCTGTCTCAATCTGAATGTCTGAATTGTTTAATTCTTTTCTCAAATAGTTCCGCACCTCATTTTTCACTGAGACAACATCATCTTCCTGTAAAGGATTACTAACCATCAGAACAACACAATCGTCCCCAACTATTTTAGGCTTATTAACTGTAATAGCCAATCGAATACGATCACTTTTCCCCTTGACAATTATATATTCTTTTAGCTTTGCTTCCAGCTTTTCCTGTGTAATTGGTTCACTACCGGTAACAATAGATTCAATAGTACTGACAGCCTTTTTATCTTTGGGTTTGCTTGCAATATTGGTACGCGAAATACCACTGTTTAAAGCTTGCTTGATAGAGACTGAACTTGCAAAGTTGGATTTTGAAGCAACACCTACGCCATTGCTCTTTTCCTTATTTCCGTTGTAAACACCACCGGTATCATTTACTGTTTGTATTGTTGGAACATTTGAATTATGAGTAGCCTCTGGTTTAACCACAGCACTTGTGGCCTCTCCATCAACAATTATTTTCTGAATTTTTTTTTTGTTCAGATTTAATTCAAGTCCTTTTTTTTTTAATTCAATTATCTGTGATAATTGAATTAAGCTTAATTCGATAAGTAGTCTTTGATTTTGACTTGCTTTAAAACCAATATCACATTGATTTAAGATTTTGAGTGCTTCATATAAAAAATCAAGCGGGCATTTTTTTGACTGCTCTACATATTTTTGTTTTACCGAATCGCTAACCTCGAGCAATTGAACTGTTGCAGGATCTTTTCCTACCAATACATCCCGAATGTGAGCGCTCAACCCGGCAACAAAATGATGTCCGTCAAATCCTTTCTCAAGAATTTCATTAAGCATGAGAAGCACATCACTTACTTTTCCATCCAGAAAAGCATCTACCATTTTAAAATAGTAGTCGTAATCTAAAACATTTAAATTCTGAATAACACTTTCGAAAGAGATCTCTTTACCGGAAAAACTTACAATCTGATCAAAAATAGAGAGAGCATCACGCATAGCTCCATCTGCTTTTTGAGCGATAACATTTAAACCTTCCTCTTCGATTACAACTGATTCCTTTTCTGCAATTTCTTTAAGATGTTTAACTGAATCTTCAACCTTGATCCTATTGAAATCAAAAATCTGACAACGCGACAGAATTGTAGGAAGTATTTTGTGTTTCTCGGTTGTAGCCAACACAAAAATGGCGTGAGCCGGAGGTTCTTCCAGAGTTTTCAGAAAAGCATTGAATGCCGAAGCCGAAAGCATGTGAACCTCGTCAATAATATATATGCTATAGCTGCCAATTTGTGGTGGTATTCGAACCTGATCAATCAAGGAACGAATGTCTTCAACAGAATTGTTCGATGCAGCATCTAATTCGTGAATATTGTAAGAGCGATTCTCGTTAAAAGCAACACATGATTCACACGTATCACATGCTTCAAAATCGGAACTTATATTTGAACAATTAATTGTTTTTGCAAATATTCTTGCACAGGAAGTTTTTCCAACACCACGAGGACCGCAAAACAAATAGGCATGAGCCAAATGATTGTTTTTAATGGCATTTTTAAGGGTGACTGTAATTGACTGCTGACCTACAACCGATGAAAAAATCGAAGGGCGGTATTTGCGTGCTGAAACAATATAATTCTCCATAAACTCTGACAAAAAACCAAATTGGTTTCATTTTTTTTAGAAATTCAAATATACTGAATCAATCTAAATAAAACACCAAAGGAGTTGCAGGATTTTCAATAAAAACGACTAAGCTTCTTATTAAAAGCCTGTTAATTGAGAAATCATATTGAAGATATTTATCTGTATAAAAAAGGGATGCAACTTTACAGCGGCATCCCTTTCATATAATTATTTGTATACTGCTAATTTACAGGATCGTATCTTGTTACACGATGCACACCTTTAACACGTTTTAATTTCACAATTAAGGTATCAAGATGCTCGGTACTTGCAATTACAACAGTAACATTCCCTACAAAGGAGCCTGCGTTTGTATCTACAGAGATGGATCTCATTTGCACCCGAAGGTCTTTAGAGATAACATCGGATATATTACTTACAATTCCCAGCTCATCGTCTCCTGTAATGTGAAGTACGGCTTGATAAGAAGCAGAACCTTTATCAGTCCAATTTGCTTTCACAACCCGATACGGATAGCGCGTTTGCATCTCACCGGCATTTGGACAACCTAATCTGTGAATTCGAATGCCTTTACCGATTGAAATGAATCCGAAAATTTCATCACCAAAAATTGGATTACAACAATTTGCCAATGAATATTCAACATTAGAAACGTTCTCATCAACAATTAATACGTCTTCGCCTTCTTTCGTGATTTTCTTCGAAGAATAATCGGGACGTTCTTCAGGAACAGTCTTCTCAACTTCTTTTTTATCAGTAAGAATATCTTTTATTTCAGATAATTCATGCTGTTCCAAAGCAATTCCCTGATACAAATCAGCAGCAATTTTGTACTTGTAGAAAGTCATTAACTTTCTAATATTTTCATCACAAAACTCGATTTTCCAATTCTTCATTCTGCGTTTCAAAGTCTCTTTTCCAAGATCAGATTCCTTAAGCATCTCCTCTTTTATCGTCTGACGAATTTTATTTTTCGCTTTTGTAGAAACCACAAAATTCAACCAATCTAATTTCGGCTTTTGGGAATTGGAAGTCGTTACCGAAACCTGGTCTCCATTATTTAGAACCTGCCTAATGGATACATTCTTCTGATTGACCGTGCCACCTATACATTTATCACCAACATCGGAGTGAATTGAATACGCAAAATCGAGTAAAGTTGCTCCAGCTGATAATTGTTTTAAATCGCCTTTAGGCGTAAATACGTATATTTCCTTGTGGTATAAATCAGCTTTAAAACTATCAATTAAATCAATGGAATCGCTTCCGTGACTTTCAATAACTTCCCGAATATCCTGCAGCCATGCATCCAATCCTCCTTCTTCGCTTTTTCCACCTTTATATTTCCAGTGAGCAGCAAACCCCTGCTCGGCAATTCGGTTCATCCGTTTGCTGCGAATCTGAACCTCTACCCAACGATTATCAGGCCCCATAACAGTGGTATGAAGAGATTCGTACCCATTTGATTTTGGAATGGTGATCCAATCTCTTAGTCGATTGGGATTAGGTCGGTACAAATCACTAACAGCAGAATAAACTTTCCAACATTCAGATTTCTCTTTTTTCGGCGTCGCCTTTAATATGATCCTAATGGCAAATATATCGTAAACCTCCTCAAACTCAACTTGTTTCTTCTGCATTTTATGAAGAATAGAAGCGATGGATTTTGTTCGTGCTTTTACTTTGTATTTCATTCCGAACTGATCCAATTCAGCTTTAATTGGATCCACAAAATCTTTAATATATTTCTGTCGTTGCTCTTCACTATCCTTCAATTTCTTTTCAATCTCGAAGTAAACATCAGGATTTAAATAACGCAATGCCAAATCTTCCATGTCAGATTTCACATTGTACATTCCCAAACGATGTGCAAACGGAATATACAGAAACTCTATTTCTCTCGCTAAGGCTTTCTGAAATTCGATCGGTTTATGCTCTAAATTTCTCAAATTAAACAAGCGATCTGCCATAATGATAAGAACCACGCGAACATCATCGGCAAAGCTTAACAGCAGCTTCCTGAAATTCTCTGACTGAAGAGTTGGATTTTGATTGTAAATATCAGTTACCTTAACCAACCCCTGGATTATCTGAGTTACTTTTGGCCCAAACAGCTCAGAAATTTCTTCTAAAGAGATTCGTTTTTTCTGAACAATATCATATAGTAGAGAGCAAATTACAGAAGTCCTTCCAAGTCCGAGTTCTTCTACAACAATCTGAGCTATCGAAATACTTTTATAAATTGCCGGTTCCCCGTTAGTCCTTCTTTCTCCCTCATGATCTTTCAAACTTAATTCAAATGCTTTTCGAACTAATTTAATATCTGCCCGGGTAACAATATTTTTACACGTAACAAGCAAATGCTTGTACCGATACAAAATCTGTCTTCTCTCTTCTTCCCTGTTGAATTCAGTCATAAATATCTTTCTGATTTTAAATCTTTGCTTTGTTTTGAATTTTGATTAAAACTGATTCTTCATGATCTTTCGGCATTCGAAACAATGATCTCGTCCCATTTTTAAGCACACTAAAAGTATAAAAGCTATTAATGAATGGCAAGCAGGTTAATACTTTTTAACGATTCCAAATTCTTGTAATTCAAAGATACTCATCTGAAGATCTAATTTTCAATCAATTGATAAAATAATACATTTCAAGAGCATAAAAAATGGTCTGATTTGCTAAATTTGTTAGCTTGCGATCAGAAATCATTTTGAAATCTATTTATGTCTCTAACAGATAAAAAAAATATTCTTTTTACCAGATCTCTAAGTTCTGAACACATAATGTATGCTGAAAAACTAGGTCTGGAGGTTACCGCAAAGCCATTTATTCAAATTGATCTCATGCCTCTTTCTAAAGAAAAGACAGATCTGATTAATTCAAAACCGGAATCAAATTGGATTTTCACAAGTCAGAATGCGGTTAAGAGTATTGCAGAGAACCTAAGCTCGCTAATTGCTTTGGGAGAAAAAAAAGTATTTGCTGTTGGAGAAAAAACAGCAGAAGAACTGCTCAAAATTGGTATAGAAGCTTTACTTCCGGAACAACACAACTCGCAATCTTTACTTCAGTTACTTGAAAAACAAAGCGCCTCCTCTTACATTCATTTTTCAGGAAATTTAAGGCAAAATAATATTTCTGATTTTATGACTGAAAAAGAATTTGATTTTGAGGAAATAGAGTGCTACCAAACAAATTTGCATCAACCGGATGTTACTATTACTGATTTCGATGCCATTTGTTTTTGCAGTCCGAGTGCTGTTTATAGTTTTTTTAACAGATACAAAATAAACGAAACTGTCCCCTGTTTTGCTATTGGAAGTACGACCGCAGTAAAACTGCTGGATTTCTCCGAACATGTTGTCATGTCTGAAAATACAAACGTTTATTCCTTACTCGAAATTTGTCACAATTACTTAAATTCATAAAACCTATACAATATGCATCAATACAAAAGAAGTTCCGAATTATTTACAGAAGCCAACAAATACATTCCAGGAGGTGTAAACTCGCCGGTTAGAGCATTTAAATCTGTTGGCGGAACTCCTGTCTTTATCAAAAAAGCAAAAGGAAGTATTCTTACCGATGTAGACGGAAATGAGTACATCGATTACATTTCATCGTGGGGTCCAATGATTTTAGGACATGCATATCCTAAGGTTATAGATGCTATCAAAGCAAAAGTTGAAGATTCAACATCCTTTGGTGCTCCAACAGAACTGGAAATTGAGATTGCCAAATTAATTGTGGACATGGTTCCAAATATTGATAAGGTGAGAATGGTTAATTCCGGTACCGAAGCATGTATGAGTGCCATTCGTGTGGCCAGAGGTTATACCGGCCGAAATAAATTTATCAAATTTGAAGGCTGTTATCACGGTCATGCCGATTCATTCCTAATTAAAGCCGGCAGCGGAGCAAGTACCTTTGGGGTACCAAATTCACCGGGTGTTACTCCTGGTACAGCAAACGACACGCTAACTGCCAAGTACAATAACATTGAAGACGTAAAACAATTAGCTGCAGAAAATAAAGGTGAAATTGCGGCTGTAATAGTAGAAGCAATTGCTGGAAACATGGGCTGTGTGCTTCCTAAAAAAGGATTTCTGGAAGATTTACGTGAACTATGTGATAAAGAAGGAATATTGTTGATTTTTGACGAAGTAATGTCTGGATTCCGCCTGGGAAAAGGTGGTGCTCAGGAATACTTTGGTGTTAATGCTGATTTGGTAACTTTCGGTAAAGTGATTGGAGGAGGAATGCCAGTGGGAGCTTATGCCGGACCCGACGAAATCATGAAGGTCGTTTCGCCTGTTGGACCAGTTTATCAGGCAGGAACCTTATCGGGGAACCCTATTGCTATGATTGCAGGATTAACCCTGCTAAAAGAGCTTAACGAGAACCCTCACTACTTCACTGAACTTGCGGATAAAACAGAATATCTTCACAAAGGATTGGATAAGGTGCTTTCGGAATCGAGGTTCGCTTACAAAATTAACCGTTGTGGCTCCATGATTAGTGTTTTCTTTACTGATGTTGATGTGGTGGATTTTGACACTGCTGCTACGGCAAATAACGACAAATTCCCTAAATTCTTTCATGAAATGCTAAAAAGAGGAATTTATCTTCCTCCATCATCATTCGAAAGTTATTTCCTATCTAATTCATTGACCTATGAGATGCTTGATAAAACCATTCAAGCAGCAAAAGATTCACTTGAAGCGATGAAATAATTTCTTCTTTTGAAATACTTGCAAAGTGGAATTTCATTATAAGATTCAAGCTCATTTGTAACCCGGCTTTGGTTGGGTTACAATCACAAACCAAAAACTCCAACAAAATGATTATCACAAAAGAAAGTTTACAGGAAGCACACAAAAGAATTCAAAAATTCATTCATCGAACACCTGTTATGAGCTCTCAACTCATCAACCAAATTGTTGGAGCTGATATCTACTTTAAATGTGAAAATTTTCAGAAAATGGGCGCGTTTAAAATGCGTGGAGCTACAAATGCTATTCTTCAACTATCAGAAACAGAAAAAGAATTTGGAGTTGCCACTCATTCATCGGGCAATTTTGCTCAGGCAATAGCGCTTGCCGCAAAAGCACAAGGCATTAAAGCATACATTGTAATGCCCTCGAATGCTCCTGAAATAAAGAAAACAGCGGTAAAAGGTTACGGTGGAGAAATTATTGAATGCATACCAACCCTTGAGGCAAGAGAAACTACTCTAAACGAAGTTGTCAATAAAACCGGCGCGGTTTTTTTGCATCCCTACAATGATTATCAGGTAATTGAAGGACAAGCAACTGCTGCTATGGAATTGATTGAAGATCATGATGATTTGGATGCAATTTTCGCTCCTGTTGGTGGCGGAGGTTTACTATCCGGTACAGCTTTAGCCGCACATTATTTTTCGCCAAACACAAAAATAATAGCTGGTGAACCTATGGGTGCTGATGATGCCTGGCAATCTATGCAAAAAGGTGAAATTGTTCCGCAAACCAATCCTCAAACTATTGCAGATGGTTTGCTAACCTCATTGGGAGATAAAACATTTCCAATTATTAAGGAACATGTTGAAGAGATTATCAGAGTGGAAGAAAAAGAAATAATTGCGGCAATGAGGCTGATTTGGGAGCGAATGAAGATCATTGCAGAACCATCCAGTGCAGTCGCTCTTGCTGCTTTAATAAAAGAGAAGAAAAAATACAAAGGCCAAAAAGTTGGAATTATTCTTTCGGGCGGAAATGTGGAGTTAAGCAGGTTGCCGTTTTAAGAAAACCAATAATTCTAAATTCAATGGAACTTAAAAAACTACTCGACCCTTTTCCGGTAAAAGAAGAAGCCAGATTGGTTGCTCGAAGTATCGCAGAGAATCCCACGTATATAAAAGAACTGTGGGATATTTGTATCAGCAATGAGAAACATTCCTGGCGGGCCACTTGGATTTTAGATAAGGTTTATGATATTGCTCCTGATTTGGTTCGCCTGTATCTACCTCAAATGATTGAGATAGTCCCTACTCTTTCCAACGAAAGCAAATTAAGGCAATATTTAAAACTGATTAGTTTAGAACCTCTTCCAAGCAATATATCCGGTGATTTCATCAATTACTGCTTTGATACTTTGATTTCCAGCACATCAGCCATAGCAATTAAGGTGTATGCTATGCAAATTCTATACAATTTCTCTTTACAAGAGCCGGATATACAAAATGAACTAGCCCTTGTAATTGAGGAACAAATGATAAATGGAAGCGCGGGTTACTGTTCCCGTGCCCGCAGAATACTAAAAGCCATTAATCAATAAAGAATTAAAGCCCTTTGATTTATCCAATTCTTATATATAGCTCCGGAGGAGCTTAAGACCAATTCAAAATAGTACGATAATCCGCTCAAATTTGGTTGTAATTGGTCTACCCCTGTATTTTAATACCAATTGAGGCAAAATTAATGTATTCCATTATTGTATGATAATTTCTTTACACAATTCTCACTCAATTGTAGTAACTTAGACTATGGACAATTTGTGAGATTTGGTATCTACTTTAAAAGATATGCCATGAGAAAGGAAGAAAAATTATACGAAGTATTTGGAGAATTACTGTATGCCCTGGCAAAAGCAGATGGAGTGATTAAGAAAGAAGAAAAAGAAACTCTTACACAATTATTGAAAAATCATGCTCTTGGCTCTGAAATATTATGGTCGTTTGAGTTTGAGGAGTCACACAACTCTTCAGTTGAAGAAATCTATAATAAGGTGATTAATTTTTGTCACGTATATGGCCCGGCTCCACAATACGATGAATTCATTACCGCCATGAAGATTGTTGCTGATGCCTCTGATGGAATGACAGCAAAGGAACACAAATTGATTAGTTCTTTTTCGGAAGATTTAATGGAAAGATTTCAACGTGACATTGATAAACTAAAACAATTCGAAAAAAAGGAATACAGATAATTCCTTGTTTCAAACAATTACATATGCCACCTGCAGGTGGCTTTCTCGTTTTTATAAAAATCCTGCTAAAACAGCAGCTCCGTATGCACCTACAAACTGAGGAGATGTTGGAATAATCAGATCATCTCCAAAAGTCTGTTTCAAGAGATGTATCATACATGCATTATTTGCAACACCGCCGGCAAATAAAATTGGAGTGTTTAAACCCTGACGTTTAATCATTCCAACAGCACGACGGCACACCGATTGATGAACAGCCAATGCAATATCAGCCCGCAGACAACCTTTCGCCAAAAGAGAAGTAACCTCCGACTCTGCAAATACAGCACACATGCTATTAATTTCTATTCCCTCCTGTCCTTTTAATGCTTCTAAACCAAGAGTGTTTTGCTGATAACCTAGACTTACTGCCATCAATTCAAGAAATTTACCGGTACCTGCAGCACATTTATCATTCATCTCAAACTTAAACACTTTTCCATTTTCATTCAAAGAAATAACCTTGGTATCCTGCCCTCCAATATCAAGAATTCCCCGAATACCTGGATGTAATGTCGCTGCTCCTGTTCCATATGCCTTAATTTCCGTTATGGTCGGATAATCAAAGGCAATCTCAAGACTTGCGCGGCCATAACCCGTGGCCATCACTTTATCGAACGAAATATCAGCAATTAATTCCTGAACACGCTCCACCGGATTGTAACCAGATTCGGACTGCCTGCTCACAACAACCTCTCCGTCTTCAATCACAACCAACTCTATGCTTCTGGAGCCAATATCTATTCCGGCATGTCTCATTCCAATAATTTTGTATCTTGTTTCTGATGCAAATAAAAAAACTGAGAATGCAACAGCCCTCTCAGTTTTTTTATTTCAATTCTATTTATTTTATTATTTCAACAAATGCTTCTACACGAGTTGACAATTGTCCCATATCTTCCTGGCTGTAATCAGTCTCAAGTCTCAATACGGAAACACCATCTTTTTCCAACGTTTTTTCTACAGAGAAAGATTCCATGATATACGGCTGACAGAATTGAAGTCCGTAATGAATCACACCGTCGGCATTTGTATTTTTAGCCATTTCTTTGATGTGCTCTACGCGCTCCTGATTTGGTGTAAATACTGCACAATCAATTTTAAAATAACGATCAACAACAGCATCAATAAGGCCATCAATTGTTTCCGCAGAAGCGTCGGTTGTATTTCGCTGACCACGCTCACCAATACATGATTCTTCACCAACAATTACAGCACCTGTGGCTTCGATTACAGCAGGAACTTTCCAATTTGGAATTGCCATAGGACAACCGGAGATAACAACACGGGGAGCGTTTTCAACTTTTGCGCCTTTATTTTCTTTTACAAGCAATTCCAATTCATCACATAAAGCATTAACCTTCCCGGTAAAACGAACAGGATTATCCAGAAAGGCAATTTGGTTAATTAATAACGCATCTAAACCCGAAATTGGACTTGGATTGGCCGTGCGAAGTTTAGACAGACGAGCTAATGCATTTCGCTTTGCATTTACAGTAGCAATTCCTTGTTTTAAATCTTCCAAACCGATTCTTTTGCCTGTCATTTCCTCTAACTTAGCAATAAAAGCCTCATATTCATGCTTTAATAATTTTCTTGCCATTGGAGCCTTGTTTTGAGGAAGATCCATTTGAAAGAAATTTGGCACCATCTGACTAAATATCTCAAATGATTTTTTCTTTCCATCGCAGGTATTCTCACCTACAATAAGGTCTGAAACTTCCATATATGGACAAACCTTACCTAATTTGAAACCAAAGAATGATTTGATTAACGAACAAGTATTACGAGGCAGTACTTTCTCAACTTCTTCCTGAGCAAAATCAGCTCCTGCACACAATCCTACAGATGTGCAACCTGCTGCAAGTACAAGCTCTTCAGGTACAAAAACACAAAAAGAACCAATTATTTTTCGCCCAGCCTCCTGCTCATCACGCAACTCCTGAATTCTTAACCCGTGAGCTTCGCTCATCACAAAATCGAAATATCCCATTCCTTCCGGACGATGTTCCTGCGACATGAAAATGGATTGATACGCGCCACCTAAATTCTCTAGTAAAGCATCATGATTATCAAGGTTTAAGCCAAGATCAGTCCACATTTTTGTATAATCTGCCATTGTTATTCTATTTTTATTGATTTTCGGCTGCAAAAGTAGAAATCATAAAAACCCATTCCTAACTACCCGGTAAGTTTTTCAACATAAATTTATTTGTTTTAAGATCAACTACTGATATAAATTATTCAGTAAACTCCAGTTTGCTTAATCTAAATCCAAACAAAAAAGAGGTGCCTATACTGACACCTCATTCTATAATTTTCATTCGAGAGTTTATCTTCCCCAATCAGATTCTTTCACCTTTTTCACAAGATATTCCACATTCTCAACCGGTATTGAAGGCAATAGCCCGTGTCCCAAATTGAAGATCCATTTGTGATCTTTTCGTCCATAATTCAGAAAGTATTCAAATTCCTGATCGATAGCTTGTGGTGTAGCCTCCAATATACGAGGATCGAAGTTCCCTTGCAGAATCATCTCTTCGCCAACAATTCCTCTCACCTCATGCAATGGCATTTGCCAATCAACACTTACACAATCGCACAAATCGTAGTTCACCATATTGATACCAGTTCCCAATCCTTTTGGCAGGTAAATGGTCTTCACTCCTTTTTCACGAACTGCACCTAAAACAGCCTTAACGGATGGTAAGAAAACCTCTTTATACAATTCAACAGGAATCAATCCAGCGTGAGTTTCAAATAATTGAAATGCCTTAACACCATGTTCAACTTGCTTTAATGCATAGTGAATACTCATCTCTGTAATTTTAGCAACCACCTTTTTCATAAGTGCTTTATCACGATAGATCGCAGGAACAAAATCAGGGAAATTCTGATTTCGACTGAAACCTTGATACATATAACACAAAGTAGTTAAAGGACCGCCACAAAATCCAATTAATGGAATCTCGTTTGGCTTGGTTTCTAAAATACGGTCAATCGCTTTATAAATATGCTCAAGTTTTTCAGGCTTGTCGGATAAAAATGACAGAGGATCCGAAACATCTTTTAAGGCTGTTGCAAAACTAGGCCCCTTTCCTTCAAAACTCAATTCCATTCCTAAAGCTTCCGGAATCACCAAAATATCAGAAAACAAAATAGCAGCATCAACTCCCAAATCATGAATTGGTAATAAAGTAACCTGAGCCGCCAATTCCGGATTCTCCATCATTTCTTTAAAACCATATTTCTCACGCAGTTTCATGTAGGAAGGAAGTACCCTGCCCGCCTGACGCATGAACCATACTGGTGGTCTCTCTCTCTTAATTCCGTTAATTGTATCTAAAAAAATTGATTGACTCATATGCTGGTAATCGGTAAATTGTTAATAGTAATTAGAATAGTAAACGTAAAAAATCTGCCATCGATTAAAAATAAATACCCGCTGGTAATTTACATCCTGCCATTTAAAATATCAGCAACCTCTTTAGCGTGATAAGTTATAATAATATCAGCTCCGGCTCTTCTGATTGAAGTCATAATTTCCATCATTACACGCTTGCCATCAATCCAATCGTTAGCTTCTGCAGCTTTCACCATAGAGAACTCACCACTTACATTATAAGCCGCCACAGGAATATTAAATTCATTTTTTACTCTGTAAATCACATCAAGATAACTCATAGCAGGCTTTACCATTACAATATCAGCTCCTTCAGCAATATCCATCTCAACTTCACGAATGGCTTCATCGCTATTTCTAGGATCCATTTGGTAGGTAGATCTATCTCCAAATTTAGGTGCGCTATCAGCCGCATCTCTAAACGGACCATAAAATCCAGATGCATATTTTGCAGAATAAGCCATAATGGGCATTTTCTCGAAACAATTCTCATCCAAAGCTTTTCTCATGTATCCAATTCTTCCATCCATCATATCACTTGGCGCCACCATATCAACTCCAGCTTCAGCCAAAGAAACAGCTTGTGCAGCCAATGTCACCAATGTCTGGTCATTATCAACATCACCATCAACAATAGTTCCGCAATGACCGTGAGTTGTGTATTCACAGTTACAGATATCAGCGATGATATACATTTCAGGGTAAGTTTCCTTAATGGCACGGGTAGCTTTTTGTACAATACCATGCTCGTGAGTTGCAACAGTTCCATCTTCATCTTTCGACTCAGGAATACCAAAAAGCAATACTGATTTTACGCCTGACTCCAATAATTCGCCACACTTTTTCACTAACATGTCTACCGATAACTGATTGTTTCCCGGCATACTTTTAATCGGATTTTGAACATTTTCTCCCGGACAAACAAAAAGGGGCATGATTAAATTATCAACAGAAAGAGATGTTTCTGCAACCATGTTACGAACTACTTTGCTATAACGCAATCTTCTTAATCGTGTCTCTGGGAAAAGAGGTCTTAAACTCATAATGTTGTATTTTTTGTATTTGTGTATAAATTAGTTGTCAATTTAAGTATATCAATCCTTTTGATAAATTATCACCAAAAATTAAAGATAGAAATTTATTCCTTTTTCTTTACAAATTGATTTCATCTTAATGGCTAATTCTTTCGCATTCTCAATCGATTCTTCTACAGGAACTTCAATTCCTTCTGCAATGAACTGGTTCGTTTTTAAATCACCTACAATAGCAACCATATTCAAAATATTGTCCGAAACAACAGCATGTGCAGCCAAAGGAAATTTACATCCCCCTTCTATTTCGGCCATAAATGCCCGTTCGGCTTTAACTGCAATTTCGGTATCGCGATGATTCACTTTTTGAAGTATTGCAATTGTTTCAGGATCGTTACTCCGGCACTCAATTGCAATTGCACCTTGTCCTATGGCAGGAATGCATAAATCAATATCCAGGAGCAAATTCTCGTCATATTCTTTACTCATACGGTTTAAACCCGCAGCAGCCAAAATAATTGCATCGTATTCACCATCCATTAGTTTTTGAAAACGACTATCAATGTTTCCTCTGATTTCTTTAAACTCGATATCCTTACGGAGATTAGCAAATTGAACCCTTCTTCTTGGACTTCCGGTTCCTAATACAAATCCTTCCGGCATATCTTCGATGGAACTTCCGTTACGGGTCAAAAAAACATCACGTGCATCTTCACGTTCGGGAAAAGCTGCCAACTGCAAACCTTCAGGGTGTGCGCTCGGAACATCTTTTAAACTATGAATTGCAATATCAGCTTCATTTTCCAACAAAGCATGTTCCAACTCCTTTACAAACACACCAGTACCACCAAACTCTGTTAAAGAACGATTTAATACCCGGTCCCCCTGAGTGCTAAACTTTTTCACTTCGAATTCAATTTCAGGATTGGCATTTCTCAGTAATTCCACAGTTTGCATGGTTTGCGTGTAAGCAAGCAAACTAGGACGGGTGGCAACAACTATTTTCATTTTAGAAATCATAGTCTTATGTTTTCAGGAAGTTTATAAATTTAATATTAGCTAAAATAAAAAAGCCATATAAAACAAGGTTTATATAGCTTTTTATCGAAAGCCTGCAAAGCTTTACGAATCCAAATCTTTAAAAATCATATCTATTGTTTCCATTGGACTGGATTGCTTTTTGTGATGATCTTTTAAGTGATTGATACATGCTCTGGCAATCTTATTCACAATGTTACTGGTGATGTGCTCCACTTTTTTCAGTTCATCATCAGTCAATTTATTTTTGTGATAATCCAACTCTTTCCGTTGAACTTTCTGTAAATTTTCTTTTAAAGCAATAATTACAGGAGACAAGTATTTCACCTCAAGCCAGCTGTAAAATTCACTTATCGATCCATAAATTATACCTTCTGCCTGCGGAATGCAATCTTTTCTTTGCTGAATGGCATCTGAGATATGTTTCGATAGTTCATCAACAGTAATCACCAAAACGTGATCCAACTTATCTATTTCAGGATGAACATTTCTAGGAACAGAAAGATCCAAAATCAATTTGCATTGATCACTCCCATTAAAATGTTCCGGTAACAAGGTAGGTTGCGGAGCTCCGGTAGCTACTATAATAACCTCAGCCTTTTCTACCTCTTCAATTAATTTACTAACAGATTGGTACTTTACATTAAATTTATCCGCAAGTGCCTCAGCTTTGGCCTCAGTTCTGTTTATTAAAGTCAACGAGCGGTTGTTCATGTGCTTCAGTAAGTTACCACAAGTATCCTTCCCTATATCGCCGGTTCCGTACAACAAAAAACTGCACGATTCCAAAGTTGAAACCTTATCCTTAATATACTGAACTGCTGCATGAGAAACAGAAGCGGCTCCTTTACTTATTTCGGTATTTGTTTTTATTTTTTTACTTGCCTGAAAGGCAAATGAAAACAAGCGATTTAAAAATGGGTTCACCATACCCATTTCTTCTGCTAACTGAACGGCATTTTTGACTTGTCCAACAATTTGAAAATCCCCAATAATCTGAGAATCTAATCCTGAAGTAACCCTATATAAGTGGTGAATACAATCATTACCAAACAAAGTATAACCATGAGAATCAAAATCCTCCCGATTACCTTCGCTGTATTTTAAGAATAAATCAGTAATAAACTCCGATTGGCTTGTGTGAGCATAGATTTCAGTACGATTGCAAGTAGAAAGAACTACGAATCCATCGATTTGATTTTCTTTTGCCTCTTTCAGTAAATTTTCCTGCTGTTCTGCAGTAAATGAAAATTTCCCCCTAACATCAAGAGCTGTTTTCTTATAACTAATTCCTAAAACAAATAATTTCTGTAAATTTTCTCGTATTTGTGACGACATAAAACGAAATTTATTTTGAAACCTACCAAAAATTCATAAATGAAAGTCTGTGTATGCTGTGTCAAATATAAAAGTAATTATTTAAAAATCCTTGTGTTTTCAAATCCTTTACCCTTATTCTACTTAGCACTTTGTCCATTATGGAAAGCTCATAGGCGCTAAAAGGATTTTAATATCTTAAATACCAAAATAATTAGCTTCATATTCATAATTATATATTTCAAAAATATTTAATTGTTCAAATTAAATTTAAATTTGAACACCGATATATTTAGATACAAACACATGAATAAAACGCTTTATAAACAAGAAAAAACCATAAGTATTCTAGGATGCGGTTGGTTAGGCCTACCACTGGCAAAATTTTTAATGAAAAATGCCTGCTCTGTAAAAGGCTCTACTCCAACTCCTGAGAAAATATCCCGCTTGGCGCAAGATGGAATAACTCCTTATCTGATATTCTTTGATCCTGAAATAAATGCTGATTTTGATGCTGATTTTTTTAATTCTGAAATATTGATTGTCAATTTTCCACCCAAGAGAAGAGAAGATATTGAAGAATTTCACCCTAAACAATTTAAAGCATTAATTGAGCAGTTGAATCTTTCCTCTGTAAAAAAGGTGATTTTCATTAGTTCAACATCGGTATATGCAAATTTAAACAGACTTGTTACTGAAGAGGATAACCAAATTCCGGAAAAGAATAGTGGCAAAGCCTTACGTATTGTTGAGAAGATGCTTCTTTCACAACAAAATTTTCAAACCAGTATCATCCGATTTGGAGGTTTAATTGGCTATGATCGTAAACCTGGACGTTTTTTTTCAAAAATGAAAAATGCTGTTGAAGGTGACACTCCTGTTAATTTAATCCATCAGGATGATTGCATTAACATCATATCGCATTTGATAGAAAATAATTTATGGGGAGAAATTTACAATGCTTGTTGTCCCAAACATCCTAGTCGCAAGGAATTTTATGAGGAGGCAGCAAAAAAAGGAGGTTTTGAATCACCAAAATTTGTCTCGAACCAAAGCCCGTATAAAATTATCAGCTCTGCTAAATTGGAAAAAACGCATTATAAATTTAAATTCTCAAACCCAATTGATGCATTAATCTAGATTGTCTGATTGTAATGTTTCAGCTGCATTTTAAATCATTCGTCAATTAATTTAATTGATAAGTGGAATGAATTTTCTTAAAAAAAATCAATTTGTTTAATTTTAACTAATCAACTAAGAGGTGCACTTACTATTTATATTAAAAAAAGATATAATCACCCTGTATTTTCAACCTGTAATCAATTAATTGTAAGCTTGTTTATTCTTTTTATTTAATTTAGAATTAACAACATATCCACACATAATGATATATTTACTAATAAAGCAGTCTATAAAAAATTACGTTAGCTGGAAAAATTCTTTTGACCAATTTCAGGAATACCGTAAAGTTGGAGGCGAACTTTCGTGCGAAATATACCAAGCTAATGGAAAACAAAACGAGCATATTATTCTTTCTCAATGGAAAAATGAAGAAAGTGCTCTTGAATTTCTTCAATCGCAATCATTTGAAATGATTAAAGAGTTAGGAGAGGAAGAACCGGTGGCAATTCACTTTCTCCCACCAAAAGCTGTTTGATAAGCAACTTCATAATAAATCATCAACCCTAACGATTAGGTTCGAATTAATTTTGAACAGTAAATCTTTTGTCAGTAAGGCTAGCTTCTCAGCAAAATCTTCTTCGTAAATATTGTTTTCCAAACAATCAAGAGTCTCTTTTATTTGATACAAATTACTTTCACCTCCGTTAAAGTTACGGTACAATTCCAATGCCTGAATCTCAATTATTCCGGCATTAGAATGTATATTAACAGGTACAAACACATTTATATCTCCAGGGAAAATCTTTTCTAATTCTTCTCCCACCTTACTTAAGTAAGAATTTAAAACATCAATGATATCTTCTAAACAAGCAGGTTCGCTTAAACCGATGCAATCATCAATCTCTCTTATTGACTCTATGTAATGAGCGCTCATAAGAATCAAGTACTCCTCTATTTTCTCTATTTGAAGGTCTTGAATTCTTGGTTGAATTCTATAAAACTCAATAATATTCAAAATGGATTCGTATGAATCGGATGTACTGTTATTCAACTTATATCGATTAAAATTTACTATTCAACACCGTTTAAAGATAAAAGTGTCGTTTCAAAAAACTGAGGTCCCAGCTTACCCAAAATATTTCCGGCCAATTGAGCATTGCCCTCAATACCTAGTATCGCATACCCTTTTTGTCCTCTTTGTCCCAGTTTTAAATCAATTACATTGATATTTTGGGAAGCCAATGCCGAAAGCAAAATTAGTAAGATTCCTGCAGTATTGTTATGGATAGAAAGAATCATTTGTTTACTGATTGCAATGGGTAAATTCACTCCGTCAACTTCCAGTAAATAATTCTTATTTTTATCCAATTGCTGCATTTCCAGTATATCTCCTACCCTAATTTCGATAAAACTATCTCCCCCTGTTCCTTTCACAAACTCAACAGCTTCATGAACAGAATCATCATCTCCCGAAAGGGTTAAAAAAGCCGTTGCAGTGCCATCATTATTGGAATTTAAGTATGCCGTTTCAACATTGATCTCCTCCGATGCCAAAGCATTAAATATCATCGACAACACACCCGGTTTATCTTTATGATGTGAGAACAATCCTTTTACCTTCTCCTTTTGATTTTGAGGAATTGTATTGCTTATAGTGATGGATTTATTTCCTTTTCGTATACGTATCGCTTCAAATTCGCCCAAAGAAGTCGAATTTTTATGATGCTCCAAGAATGTTCTAAAAGTTCCTCCGAAAGAAAATTTTGGAATTCGTCGTTGCTTGCTATCCTCAAAACGAAGATTTAACATCTCAATTCCCAAGTTCATTACCTTGTATTCTTCCTCCTTAAAAGCCTGATTCCGCAAAGGTCTTTTCTCAGGAATGCACTTCGAAAAACTCAGATAATGCTTGTATCCGGCATCATGAGCATAATGGATACCTGTTTCATGATGATTACCTAAATTTTGCAATGTATGAGTATCAGTACCTAATGCAATTGGGATATCAAGTTGCTTTGCTCTCTTCAAAATTGAGATATCAGGATAAATTCCACAACCTTTATTTATTCCAGCCAGATTTACATCCAATGCAAGATTATATTCGCTGATCATTTCCAGTAAAAACCGCATTCTACGAGCCAGAAAATGATCTGAGGTATCTAACTCCAGCAGAGGTTGAGGAATCGGGGCAAACAATTTTGGTAAATCTATATGACCAACAACCTGAATCATTTCCCAGGTAGAATCAACCATCTCAATCAATTCTTCGATGTATCCACCCCAATAATTTTCCAATCCACCTCTCAGTTTAATCAGTTCTTCAGTTTCCTCTATCGAACCATCATATGGAATTCCTTCCCGGGAAAAATGTAATGAACCTATCACAAAATCAGCATCTTGTGCCTGAAAAATTTTCGAACGGTTCCATTGCATTCCCAAATCAGGTCCTAACCATTCCAGTTCAATCCCAAAACGAATATTAATTCGATTCCCATATTTCAACTTTAGCTGTTCAATCTGATTTGGATAATTAAAATAGGCATTATCACCCCTTATAAACTTAACTCCCAACCGCTTCTCTGCAGCATACCTGTATCTGGTTAAACGTGGCGTGTGTATTATAAATGCAATATTTGGATGACCTTTTGCTATGGCTAATTCAGTGATTTTATCCAATTCGTCAACTCCATGTTTCACATGATCGTTACCTGTTCCGGTGTGTATTCCGTGAGTCTCCCAAATAAAATATTCGGGTGTGGCAATATTATTTTGCGGCATTTATCTTTCTCTTTGTGGTTAATAGTTGAGTAAAAATAATCATTTGCACACAAAGTAAAGGTGAATTATTCTAAATTCTTTTTAGAGTTTTTAATCAGATATATTTTCTCTTATTGAAGTGTTCACAAAATAAATATGACTCCTGTTTCTTCTTCATTACTCATTAGAAAGCAAACCAAGCTTATTTAAATTTTAGAAAACGTTTTAACCTTAAAAAACGTCTTCTTAGCCACCGGTATAATGGCTTTACCAAGTCAATGGCCGGAGTAAGAGTAATCCATTTCTTTGTAATTTGAATTGTATCGAAACGTTGCAATATTCCAATTAAATCATTGGCAATTTCTTTGTAGCATCTCCTTTTATAACGATTCATTCCATAGGTTACATGATCCGGCGAGTATACAAACTTTCGTATATCAAGAAGGTAACAATTGGGAGTTTGTTCTATAAATTGATCCAAAGCAAGATTCATTATCCGGCTCCGCTCTATATCATAACTTTCCCATTCTGCCGAAAATTCAACTTCTGATCCATTCATGAAAATAATTGGAATATGTAATGGAATTCCGGCGCGAATACTTGAAAGGTTTCTTCTAAAATCGTTAATTGATATTTTACCTCTATGCACAAAATTCTCAGAAAAGAATTGAAGGAATTCTTTACTTATCCCAATATGATTTCTTTCCCTGCAGTTTTTTATAAATTTAGCCCAATTGTTATGATTTGTGATATTAATGTTATTTCCACCAAACGGAATTTTTAAATCCAATTTTTTGTGTTCATACATCTCCTGCGTAAAATCCATTATCAGGCTATAAACAAAAACGTTGTATGTATCAGTGAAAACACTGGAACGATAAGATTTACAATCAATAAACGGTAGTTTTTTCACCAAATAGTTAACTTGTTCTTTTGACATTTCTCGGCTGTCAATCAGCATTTGAGTATGTTCCCTGTTTATGATAAAATTATTTTTCCCGGTATAATTCGATTCTCTTATTACGTTGCAATCATAGTCCTGAAGATAAAAAAGCATCTGAAATAAGTCGCACTCGCCTTTAAACAATATTTTGCATTTCGATATATCATTCTTATTTTCAGATAGGTGAGTGCTTACTCGGGCTTTATCAATCACAGAAACCCAATCGGGTTTGGATAAATTTAGAGGAATGGCCACATCAGGAACAATATTAATTTTAGGAAAATTCAATGAAGAATAAACGAACTGCTCAATCCCCAGATTGATTATTCGGCACGAAAACACAAAGTGCTCCAATTCATTCTTTAACTGATCGACAGCATAAAATCCTACAAATCCATAATCACCATATTTATCGATTACTTTTATTAATTTTTTCTCAAGTTTATGATTTTCGATTAAACTTTTGACCTCTTTGCAGTCCAATCTTTTTTTTGTGTAATTTAATTGATTGGTTCTATTTAAAATCTCAAAAAGCCTTTCGGTATGATCGGTTAAATCATCAATATATTGAATGCGAATACCAGATGCTTTTAGAAATTCCTCATTGCTGTTAATCTCGATTTTATCAACATCCTTACGTTCCAAAATTTTATAATGCTTCAATCTGCTATGAGAAGAATCGTCTTTCCCCGTAAAAGCCGGGTGATTTTTAATTTCGCATATAAAAGATGGTAATTTCGCGCAGATTCCTTTATTATAAAATTTCGCTTCCTCCAAATTCATGTGATTATCGTCTAAAAACAAGACATTAACTGATCTTAACTGACATTTTTCTATCACTCGCTGCACCAGCTTTCCTTTGGCTTCCCAAGCGATAACCGGGAATACAAAATAGTCCCAAATCCCAATTTCCTGAAGTTTTAATTTAGCTTCGGCAAAATTATTTTTGGAGACAATGCTATTCATTATTCCTCTATCGGTTAACCACCTGACCAAATTGATATTTTCCGGTATACTATTCACATCCTCTTCAGAAAGAGTTCCTTTCCAAAAGGTTTCATCAAGATCCCAAATAACAAGTTTAATACTCTCCTCCATTATCAATTGCTTTCTGAATTACTACCAATTAAATGATTAGGGTGAGGCGGATTTTTTATGAATAAAACACTTAACAATATTCGAAGAGGCAAGAAATATATTGTTTTCTACAAATTACAAAAAACTGCTGGACTTATCAAAATATAAAGCTCTGACCAGCATTAATACTATTCAGTGTATGAAAAAAATGGCTGACAAATAAAATATCAAACCTGAAAAAATCAGATTGTTATCGGATCCTATCATAAAAAAGACCTGTAATAACAGGTCTCTTAAAAAAATAGTTTTTGTTAATATTTAGATCTTTCCCTTCGGAAGATAATTATCTTTATAATACCCGCTTTGATAACCAAAATCTTTTACATCTACACCATTAGCTCTAAAATCATTTAAAAGAATCGTAACATTTTTCACCGACCCTTTATCCACTAATTTATTGATGTAATTTACATGTTCCTTCCGACTGAAATGATGACGAAGTACAAACAAATTAAGATCTGCATATTTGCCTGACAACAAACCATCTGTGACAACAGAAACCGGTGCACTATCCAATATGATATAATTATATTGAATTCTTGCTTTTTCCATAAATCCTTTAAATTTACCGTTAGCCAGAAGTTCTGCCGGATTTAAAGGTACCGGCCCGGCAGGAATGAAACTTAGATTTTCAAATTTTGTCTGGAAAATAATATCATCAAAAGCATCCTCACCCTTTAAATAACTGCTCATTCCATTCGATCGAATACTGCCAAACACCCTATTTAATCCTGGTTTTCTCATATCTGCCTCAACCAGTAAAACCTTTTCATTATTCATAGCCAAAATGGCAGCTAAATTTAAACTTACAAATGATTTTCCTTCTCCAGGCATAACAGATTGCACTGATATGACCTTTTGTTTATTTTCTGCAAGAAGATTTTCCAAATCAGTTCTAAGGCTTCGAAACGATTCTGTTATTCCCGAACGCGGACGGTTGCAAACCAAAAAATCTTTACGATGCCTATTGTGGGAAATCACCCCCAAAACCGGAAGAGAAGTCTCCCTTTCCAGTTCGTAAATGCTGCCTATGGTATTGCTAAAATAATCCCTTGTTTTTATAAAAATAAATGGCATTGAAATTCCAATTAAGAATCCAATAATTAGATTTAAAATGGTTTTCGGTCCTACTTGGTTGGTTGACATTAAACTTGCCCGATCCAAGATTTGAGAATTGGGAACATTGGAAGCAATGGTAATTTCTGCTTCAGCTCTCTTTTTTAAAAGAAAAGTATACAAATCATTATTCAGATCGTATCTTCTTTTGAAATTAATGAATTTTTGCTCCATTTTGGGTAATCGAACCAATTTACTTTTTACACCACTCATCTGTCGGGCGATACTGCTTAAATCATTTTCTGTGTTTACTAATAAATTTTGCAGATTTTCTTTCAAACTTTGTTTTGTATGCCTGATCTCCTTCTCCAGCACCAACATATTGGGTTCATTTTGCTTTACACTATATGATAATATCTCTTTCTTACCATATAGTTCTCCTAACTTCAAAACCAAATTGTTCAACCCCGGATCCGTAATATCAACTACAGAAGGGGACAAAATTGAATTATTTACTAATTCATTGCCAAAATCCTGCTGAAGATGATGTTCAACTTTTGAAAATTGAACGCTGTTATTTATGTATTGATTTAAATTCCTAATGTAATTTAACTTCCTTTCTGACAGGGCATATTCCTCTTCCAACCTTTTTAAATCAGCCATTGCCAAATCGGCCTCTCTTTCAAGATTTGAACTCTGATTTTTAGATTGAAAATCACTGAATAAATGGCCGGTTTGTTCTAACGAATCCACCACTCCTTCCAGCTGCATATCAATAAACCGAATTGTATTTTTAGATATTTTATTCTTTTCTGATAAACAAAATTCAATATATTCTTCACTTAATTCATTTAAAAAGTCTACGATCCTCTGTGCTGTTATTCCTTTCAGTTCCAATTCTATTAAATTTCCTTTTAAATCCTCCAGCGTTACATTTAGATTATCAGCATACTGAACACTAAGATTTTCCATGTTATTAAAAACAAAAAAGAACTCTGCCTCTAAAGGCACAATAACATCGTTGTTTTTTTCCAATACAAAACTAAAATGCTCGTTTTCGAAAGGAACTCCAAATTTACCCTTTGCTTCAAAATATGATATTTCAGAACTTTCCAAAATTGTATTATCAGACCTGACCATATATTCTTCTTCCGAAATCATTTTAACGAATAAAGGGAAATCATTCGGATTTTCGCGCCTATCAGTTTTGTACACGTAAAAAGGTGCCAAACCGTACAAATCCTGATTAAAGAATGGCATTTTTTGATACCATGAAACATTCCAGTTTAGATTAATTAAAACCTGTTTCGATAACGAGGAAGACTTTAAAACACCTATATGATCCTGAACGTTTATTCCTCTCAAACTACCATCATCATCAAAGAATTCCTTCCCTCTTAAAGCATTGGATTCGTTCTGAACCAATATTGTGCACTTAGCCTGATACTTATGTGGTGAATAAAAAGTATACATTAAACCGCCTCCTAAACCAAGAATTCCAAATATTAGAAACCAATACCATTTGGATACTAATTTGTATTGAAAGGCTTTGATTTGTTGTTTTTCTTCGTTCACCAAATTTTTCAGAAATTCATTTGAACTTGTCATTGGATCATATTCTTTAGGGTAATAAATTCATTAAATAGAATATAAAAAGAACTTCAATAAACAATTGATTGCCGGATAGTTGACCTTGTTATTGAATTGATTTACAATGTGCTTATTTTTAAAATCTTTACATCAAAACACCCGTTAAGTAAATCACTCTGAAAATAAAGCAATAACAAAGCCTTAACGAACTGTTGAATGGTGAGGTAGTCTCAAAAACTAATAATCAGGAAAAAAGATATCAATCTAATAGCTTCGTATTTTTTTGAAAATAATATTTTTGAAGGAAGCTATAAAATATTTTATATCAGTTTGTATGGGATTTTTTAAATAGGATTCAATATATTTTTTTTCTGACTGTTCAATTCCTTCAAGAGTTTCAGGAAGATCCGCATAGAAAGGTGGAATAATTCCAGGTTTTACTTTTAGTCTCAACTTTTGTAATTCGGGTGTGTATAAATTAAAATATGACTTGCTAATCGGACGAACTCCAACCAATTTCATCTCTCCTTTTAGCAGGTTAAAAAGGTTGGGGATTTCATCAATCCAATATTTTCTGAGAATTCTTCCAACAGGTGTTATTCTGCTGTCATTATTGATTTTCCCTCCTTTTGCCAATCGGTTTTTATTTATAAAGGCCTCTTGTAAATATTCTGAAAAAGGAACCATTGTTCTCAATTTGTAAACCAAAATTTCCTTTCCATCTTTACCAATCCGTTTCATTTTAAACAGCAAACCATAAGAAGAATATTTATCAAAAAAAGGTGCTTTCAGTTTTTCAGCTACCAAATAAACATATTCTCCGGCACTATATTTATTTACTAATTCGTAGCCACTGGCATATAGCCGACCAATTACTTCAAGTTCTCTTAATGATCTATTTTTACCTTTTGTTAGATTCAAATAGAAATTACGGGTAATGCTGAGTTTGGGAAACACCCTGCGGAAAACAAAGTAGGTTGCATATACCAGTTTATTTAATGGAAATGGATAACGGGTAAGTATTCTTCTTTCCACCTTTTCCTGTGGTTTAAGGCGACAAATAAAGATACCTCCCTTTTCAAGTTTACAATTAGCGGCTCCAAAAAACTCATTAATACTAATTAGATTATTGATAGGTTCTACACTCACCAACAACTGAAAATTTACTCCTCTCAATTTGCTGATATCTTTTGAACTTATTAGAACATGTCTGGAAGTAAAACGACAAAAATATCTGCTTATAAACTCAAACTCTTTCTGACCTAATTTCTGGGAAAGATCAATGAAATCGCTAGGTAAGATAACAAAACCGGACTGTTTCTGCGCCGATTCTATCCTTTGTCCTGTACTTTCCAAGCTGCTAATAGCATCAGACTCTTTCTTCATAACATAAAATATTGATACACAACAATAGATCATTAAACATTAGATTGATTTACAATGTGCTTATTTCCCAATCTTTACATAGAAATACTCATTAGACAAACCTCTCTAAAAATCAAACTGTTACAAAGCATAGACGAACTTTTGTGAATAAAACAATTATGTAATTAAGACTTTTTTCCGTCTGAAATTAATTAGTGCCCACTTTATAGGATTTTTAATATTTTGGAAAATTAACTCCTTGCACCAATCAATATTTAAATGATTCCAACGCTGCGGATGAAATGTAATCATTATTTTAGGTGGCAATACATTTTGATTTAATGCATCAATAAGGTCAAACGAGCTTTTAAATACCATGCCTTTTTCTCGCCAATACTTCTGTTGTCCGTTAATTTTATCTCTTATGCTAAAATTAAAACCATCCCAGCGTCTGCCGGTATCCGTAAGGTAAAAAACAGTACTAAAATCAAGATCAAAATAAGGTTCTCCAATAATGTTAAAATCGGAATATTGGTACTTTCCCCACAAATTTTTATTATCATATCTAGAAGTGGGAGCGCCGTGCATACAAATTGTTTCTACTGGAACCAATTGACGTAAACTAGTTAATTGCGTTTCGAAATCTTTCAGCCCATAATTAAGTATTTGATTAATATCATGGTACGATTTAAGTTTTTTGACCACCCTTGACAAATTCTCATAATGATAGCCAATTTCGTGTCCTAAATTATTAATTTGCTTTATTTCGTCCTCATCCCAACCTTTTTTCCGAGATCTAAAATAATAACTGCCTGAAATCCCGATGTCGGACTGAATGCGTGCAAATTCAAGTGAATTAGCTGGCAATCTATCCACATCATGCCTCAAAATAACCACTCTATCTTTGGGGTTCTTGAGATATGCTGAGAAAGTCTGAAAATGATAATTATTATCTATAAATCCTTTCAGTAATTTCTTATAAGTATCAAATGTAAAGTCTAGCTGCAAAATATTTTAATATTACAATCCATTAAATCAGATTCTCAATTGAACTTCTGCAAAGAAGCGGTTTTAATCCACATTGCTTAAAGCAAAGGAACTATCACCTACTTGAATGATATTTTTTTCCATAAATAGAACCCAAACTTCGCAATGAAAAATAGTATTGGACGGTTAATTTTTTCATACCTCCCTATATTACAGGTCTGTCCTCCAAATTTCATTTTATTTACCCGCACGCCATAAGGGACATGAGGACTACCAGCTCCGGCAAAATCATAAACAGTATAGCCATTTTCTTTTCCCCACAACATTACTTCCCAATTAATCAGGTCGTTGGCGCATTTTGGGTAATACTTACTAAGAGCTCCTGCATAAGAAATATAAAGCACATTTTTATAGGCCAATACATAACGAAAAGCTATTGTTTCTTTGTCCCATTTAGCAGCAAATACTAAAAATCTTGGTTCTACATCTAAATTCCTCTGCCATTTTTTAAAGAAGTCAATATCTGGATATGGCAATTGAATTCTCTTGTATAGCTGCTGTAGAATCGAATATGTGGCAGTTAAATCTCCATGCGGACTTTCCAATTCAACTCTCACGCCCTCGCGGTAAGCTTTATTTATACTCTTTCGTTTTTCCCTGTTAATATTTTTCCAAATAACTTCTTCCGATTGTTCCAGATCCAATAGTATATTCAGATGATCTTGATACCTGTAACCACATTGCAGGAAAACCGATTTGTAATTCGATGTATCAGCCCAATTCCGAATTTGAATTATCAGAGCTTTAGTTTGAATCTTTTCATTGAATTTTGTCAAGATCTGATTCAGCACCTCCCCATCTTCATTATCAATTAATGGAGCCCCTCTAATAATTGCACGATTGGCTAGAATTCCTGGAACTCCTTTTATTTCCTTTTGGATTACTGCTAACAGAACCCCGCTTATTTTTCCATTCTTACGTGCAGCAATCAAAATTGGAGTAAAGCCTTCTGCTTGCTCAAATACGTCATACATTTGCGGCGTTTGGAATACATTCCCATGCAAGTTATTTCGAACAAAATCGCTCCAGGATTTTCTATCGATCATTGAAGAATCAGTGATGATTTCAAGATCTTCGGCTACCTTACCAAGAGACTCCTGTTCCGTTGTGTTGAATGTCATTTAAATAAATTTCTTGAATATGGTTTTGTATTCTTCCGCAATATTCTTCCATAAATAACTCTTTTGCAATCGATCATACGCTTTTAGGGCAAAAATCTTCATTTCATCAGGATGATACGATGCATACTTAATTTTCTCTGAAAGATCCATTGCATCTTTTACCTTAAAAAACAGAACTTCCTCATCGTTAAAAACATCTCTGTTCTCTGGAATATCAGAACAAATTATTGGAACCTTAAGAGCCGCAACTTCCAATAACATCATCGACATGGATTCATTCTCAGAAGAAAACACAAAAAATTTACTGCTGCATATGATTTTAAACAGCTTTTTCTTCTCCTTGATTAATCCTGTAAAAAGAATGTTGCCTACTTTTTTCTGCAATTGCAGCAACTTTTTTTCGTAATCTAAATTTTGCTTTAAATCGCCCATAATTACAGCGCTTTCTCTTTTTTCGAGTAAATCCATTGCCTCCAGAAATGTGTGGCAACCTTTATCCGGTAACATTCTTCCTGCTGCAAAAGAGATATACTCTTCCTTTTTTGCTGTAATTTCAATTTCGGAATTTATCCCGTTTGGAATGTATTTCACCTTTTCAGAGGATATCAGTTTCTCAACTTTTCTTTGATCTTTTAATGAAACAGTAGTAATAAAATTGGCGTACTTAAGAAAGTGCCGATCTTCAAAATCAAAAAAAAGTTTGTATCGCATCCATTTGGATGTCAGAACCATTCCATGCGTTGTCACTACCACAGGATAGCGCAATTTGAGAAGAGGAATCACAAAACTGGCATCGCGATGATGTAAATGAATCAAATCATATTTTCGAAACAAAAGCGCATCCAAGGCAGACCGAACGTAATAAAAAAGAGAATTAATGCTTCCGAAAGGCAACTTACGAATCACAATTTGAAAACTTTTTTGATAACATCCTGATTTCAAATTGGTATGGGAACTAACTGAATAGATTGTAAAATCAAAATCATTAGCCAGCTGAGCAATAATATTCTCTCCTACCGCTGCCGCTCCTCCATAAGCTGGAAGCCCTTTTAATCCGATAACACCAATTTTGAATTTATCAACTTTTTTCATGAAACACAGATACCGGAAATAAGCCTAACTTTCGAGAATCATTTTATAAAATTCAATTGTTTGATTAACTACCTTACTAGGGTGAAACTTTCTCATTGCCTCTTCTCGTGCATGTTCAGAAAACCTGGAATAGAGTCCATCCTCATTACAAAATTTTAACAGGCATTCTTCCAACTCCTGCGAATTATCTGCATTAAAAACAAAACCTGATTTATTGGCGGTAATCATTTCAGCAACACCACCAACATCCGCCGCAATTACAGGTCGACCCCCAGCCATGGCTTCGGCTATACTAACCGGCAATGATTCCTGAAGAGAGGGCAAAACAAAAAGGTCAGCCTTCTTATACAAGTCCAACAACTCACTTTGACTTTTCCACCCCAAAAAGCTGACTTCATTCTCCAGGTTATGGTCTTTAATAAAACTAAATATCAAGTTCTTATAAAATTCATCTTTAAACCCACCGATCACATCCAATTTAAATCCCCCGGTCTTATTTTTTAATCTAAGCATCGCTTTTAGTAAGCATAGGAGGTTTTTTCGTTGATTGATGACTCCAACATATAAGATCCGATTTCCAAATTTTGAATGGGTTTTCAAATCAAAAAAAATTGGATTTACAGGATTAAAAATTAATTTCCCATAATAGTTCTGATTTCCTTTCAACTGCTCTAAAAACTTTCGATTATAACTGGAAATGAATATATAATTCTCAAACCTTGGATAAAAATAACGTTCAACAATCATTTTAAACCAAAATTTTAACTTGTCTGTTTTATTTTTTTGGTAATTAATTTCCTCCGCCATTATTCCATGTTGTGTGATTACAAGATTTTTCTTATTCAATCCCAATAAACAAAACAGCATTGGAGAAGCCCCTTGAATGTGCACAATATCCGGATTAAACTCTCGGATATGGTTATGGACATCCTTCCTCATTTGAAAAAAACTATTGAATAATTTGCCTCCAAATTGACTTTTTCTGAATAAATATTCAATTGTGATATTGCCGGCATATTTTACAGTTTTTCTGCAATCCGACTTCCCTAATGAAAGAATTAGCAGATTTACCTCTGGAAAAGACTCAAAACCCTTTAGCAAATTCACAACCACAGCATCAACCCCGCCTTGAATTGAATTAAGATTTACTGGCAGCGAACTTATCATTAAAACTTTCATTCAGGGTATATTTATCTATAATGAAACCAGATCGGTAAAATAAGTAGTGGCGTACTTATGATCAAGTAAAATTAAAGCAAGCAAAACAAAGTATAAGCCCTTTAAATATTCGTAACGAAGAAACACATTCGAATAACTCACTGTATCAATAAAAAAGACAATGGTTAGTACCAAAAAAGACAAATCGACAGGATTGCTTCTGTATTTTTTTAAAATCAGAGAAAATAACCGCAAATAGAATAGCAAAAACACTATGGTACCAAGGATGCCAACCTGCAGAAGCAACCATACTAATGTCATTCTTCCCCCATACCTCACTCCATATTCATTCTCCATTGATCCTTCCCGGGGATTGTATTTCGACTCAATGAGCTTACCTGCTCCATCTCCCAAAAGCATTTTATGTGAATCTGCATTTAATGTATAATTGATGAAATAGATCAAACCATCTTTTCTTCTCATCTCTGATTTATCACGACCTCCGGAGCTGGTGTAATTATTCACATAATTTGCAATGTAATTCAAATCAAAACTGCCCCAATTACTTTGTTCAGGATTTAAGGTTTTATTGGTTTTTGCTGTAAAGTAAAATATACCGGCTCCCATTAAACAGGCCACCAATACCTTACTTATAAATTTTCCGGAATAAACCCTTCTCTCTAACTTAACAAATAGAAAACCACAAATTATCAGGACTAATGGAATAAAAATGAGAATTGCCCGCTTGCTTCCAATTACCCCAAGAATGCAAAAGCAGATAATATATATCAGATATTTTTTCTTGTTTTCGAAGAGATACAGACTGAATAAAATTGTAATGACAAATAGAGGGAAAATTGCAGACACACTTCCAGCATTTATAGATAAGGTTCCAATTCCTCCATGTTCGGATTGTCCTATCAAAAAGAATTTTATAATTACTGCAGGAATTTGAATTGCAATAAGCAGTTTGATAAAGGAAATCACCTTTGAAATTACCAAAATGCTGTTTTCATTGATCAGAACAATAAAATACAAATAGGACAAGCTAGTATATACCAAAAAATAGAGTAAGGAAAAAGTATCAATTTTATTCACAAATGAACTGATTACCGCTAGTCCTGTAAATCCAACAAACCACCATACAAAAGGGTATTTTAACTGATTGCCTTTAGACACAAATGTGTAAATAAATAAGACTCCGCTGACAAAAGGTATTCCTATTTTATAAATTCCGGAATTAATTCCCAACAACTGAAAGATTCCAGTCATAAAAATCAACGTCCAGTAAAGATTATGAAACGCTAATTTAAGCATTGTCCATCAATCTGTTTAGATACGGTTTAAAGTTTCCATTTACGATTTTGTCCCAACGGTAATCCTCCAAAGAACTTACAACAGAATCATATTTGAAGAGATGTCTTTTTTGGTGATATTCCTGAAGTGCTTCATAAAATGACTCAGGTGTGTCGCGGCAAAGAATCCCATTTTCCTCATTTATTAAATTGGAATTCTCGACAGTGGCAGTACCTATGCAAACCATGCCTGCAAGAATGTACTCAAAAGTTTTAGTTGGAGGCTGAAAATCAAAATATGGAGTAATAGGAATGTAACAGACTCCAATGTTGGATTCTCTATAATAATCAAGAATTTCAGTTAAGTTTTTCCTCCCATGGAAGTGTACAATTTTAGAAAGGTTTAACTCTTTAATTGCATCCTGAAGCAAACGTTCTTCTTTTTCAGATCCAAAACCAAAAATGTTGTAGGAGCATTCAATCTCATCGCCATATTCCTCATAAAACATTGAAAACCCAATCACTGTTTCCTGCAATCTCCGGTGATTTAAAGTTCCTACATACAACAACTTAAGCTTATTATATCCACAATTGCTATCCTTCAAAATCTCAGCTCCTAACGGCAACCAGTGACATTTTGAAGAATTGATTTTTAGATGATTAATAAGACCTTTGGAAATAATTGTGATATGATTGAAGAAATAACTTTCAAAACGAAGCCGCCAATTCTGAATTGTATTGACTAAATAGTTTTCTTTAACTGATCCGGTTCTTATATCTAAAACCAATAATCTACTTCCTGAAAATATTTTAAGCAGAGAACAAAACTTAAAACTATACAAAAAAGTAATGTCGTAATTCTGTTGTCTGAATTCTCTGAATATAAATTTCAGCCACAGGATATATCGTAAAATCCGGTTGCCATCAACAGGTAAATATTTAACCGTAACACCTGATATGCTTATTTTCTCTAAACCTTCATCAAAACACAAAAATGTAATTACGTACTCATCTTTCAAGTATTTGCAGTAGAAATAATAATCAGTAAGATATCCAAACTGACTTGGTGAAATAAGGAGCAACTTCTTCTTTGTCATCTAATATTTATACAAGAACAACTTAAAATATGAACTAGTATATCATATCATACATAGCTTCATAAGACGAAATCATTTGTTTATGAGAGAATTTCTCCATAACAATCTTTCTACCGGTTTTACCTAAATCGCTCATCTGTTTTTTATCGCCAGCCAATTCGACAATGCAATTTGAAAGCTCTTCAATTTGATGCAAACCTACAATTTTTGCACAAGTACCATTTTTGGTAATCTCCCTAAAAACGGGTATATCTGAAATTATAACAGGTAATTCACAACTCATCATTTCCAATAAAGCCAATCCAAGACCTTCATAAGAAGATGGGAAAATTCCGATATCTGCTTGATGCAAATATTTCAAAACATTATCCTGCACACCATGAAAATATACATTATCGATCAAATGATTTTCTTTACAATATTCCTCTAATTGCTCCTTAACTCCAACGCCCAGAAAATACATTCTAAAATTCGGAAATTTCTTTTTTAGTACAGGCAATGAACGAATAATATCCCAGTGGTTTTTTGCAGGTAAAAACCGACCAACATGAATTAACACCGGATAATTTGTACTCTTTTCCGCATTGCCATTAACAGGTATAAAATAATCAATGTCAATTCCATTTAAAATGACAGAGGAATTCGAAAGTTTTAATTTTTCCTTCATTGTTTTTCGAACTTCTTCACTAACACAAACCAATTTAAAATTCAACAATTTGTATGTTAACATCTCTACATTCCTGTCAATACGGGAAAACCAATAGGATGATTTGTAATGCCCTCCCGAAGTGTGAATAGTAGCAATTCTATTTTTTATAGGCAGGTCTTTAATAACGGACAGAATCCATGTTCCAACTCCCCAAAAATGAGAATGTATTGTATCCGGTGCAATCTCCTTAAGTATTCTTCTAAATTTTATAAACACTTTCGGGGAAAAAAGCCAGAATCTCGAGTTCAAAGGTACACCCATAGAAATCACCGTTACACTTGTATTATTCTTTAGCTTTTCAGCCAACGGAACAGCATCGAAAATTGTGATAATATACACCTTATATTTTTGCTTGTTTAAATGGTTACAAATAGTAACACAAACATTCTCTGCCCCGGCAACTCTCAGCGAAAATATTACATGAACTATTTTTTTCATAACAACATAAATTCACAAAAAACAACTCAATTAATTGATTAAGAATGTATTATTCTTGATTTCTGAAAAGCAATAAGATTAAGTTTTTTATTGGTGAGATACAGTTTTGAAATTACTACTAAAGATATTTGTACCAACTGGGCAATAAAAATAATTTCGAATCCGGCACTTTCGTAAAACAGAAAAATCAGCAGCAAATAAATTAGGGACAAAACAATAATAATATAGAGTATTTGTCTGTGGTACCCCAAAAAATTGGCTGCAGGATGAATACCCATAAATATTAATCCCACAAAGAGATTAAAAATGGCAAAATCCAAATAGAAAATATATTTCAAGTACTCTTCGTTAAATACTATTCGAACCATAAATTCATCTAAAGCAATAAAAATTATATAACCTGCACTAAAAAAAAGAGCTAGGAATAAGAAGGATTTTAGCAATTTAGACCTGAGTTCTTTTAAATTATTTTCAGCAATTAATTCGCTGATTATTGGTGAAATTGTAATTGAAACCGGTCCTGCCATTCTATTGATTAATCCAGTAATGACTTTAATCATTTTAAAACAACCCGCATAACTTACCCCAAAAAAACCCGAAACAATCATTATATCAGCCTGAAATATAATCGTATCGAAAGATGAAATTAAATTGGAATAGAATGAAAATTCGAAAATATCTTTGTATTTATTTTTAATTAGCTTAGTGCTTTTTCTTAAAAATCCAGTTAAAGAGTCGGATTTTAAAACCTTGTAAAAAAATAGATTTAATGTAAAATCGTAAACAATTTCTCCAAATGCAAAGGCAATTATAATATAAACAAAACCAAGATCGAGCCAAAAAACGATCAATACAAGGATTAATTTAACGAATCCGGCAACGAACTGTGATTTAAAAAACAAATTATACTTGTCATGAACACGAAGATAACCTGTTGCTGTTCCATTAAGTTTTGTTAAAATGCTTAGCAAATGAATTTGGGCACAATACTTATACATCTCCGGCAAATTAATTGTACGGAAAATAATTTCCAGAAATATAATTCCAAAAACAAAGGCTATAATTGCGGTAATTAAATCGAGCCGAAAAGAAAATTTTAATAAGGATTGAATAAGATCTTTATCATCCTTTATTCTTGGATAGTATTTAATTATTGTTTGCCAGGTTTGAAAATTTAATAATGCTGCAACAGTCAGCGTGTAAGACTGAATAATACCAATAACTCCAAATTCATCAATACTTATATTTTTAGCAACAACTGCAAGAACCAGAAATCCCAAAAATGAGGCTACTATATTTGATGATAAAAGTATGGCTCCTCCCTTTAAGATTCTTGTATACATCTCATCAAATTCAAAAATTTCCAATTCAAAATCAATACAATTATTTTATTGAGGAGAATAAAACAGTCATCGCACTTTCTCCTGTTGATTGTTTTTATAACCGCCCGTCTACAAGATGACGTGGATAGATTGCTTTAACATCATAAACAACAGAATCGTGGCCATTTTTCAGGTTCTTTATATCTACCTTCCGAATTTCATCGTGAGCAACCGCAGCAACAATAGCATCGTACTTATTCCCATTCAGGTAAGGTATTATTTTCAAATCATATCTTTCCCTAACCTCAATCGGATTGGCCCAAGGATCATAAACCTCAACATTACAGCCGAACTCCTTAAGTTCCTTAATTAAACCTATCACTTTCGAATTTCTGATATCCGGGCAATTTTCCTTAAAAGTTATTCCCATCACCAAAACATTTGATCCGGGAATACGGAAACCTTTCTTAACCATTTCCTTGATAACATTAAATGCAATGAACAATCCCATATCATCATTTAATCTTCTTCCTGCCAGCAAAATTTGAGGATTATACCCCACTTCCAAAGCCTTGTGAGCTAAATAGTATGGATCAACACCAATACAGTGCCCGCCAACTAAACCTGGTTTAAATGATAAAAAATTCCATTTGGTGGAAGCGGCTTCTAAAACTTCATTGGTATCAATCCCTAGTTTGTTAAAGATTACTGCCAGCTCGTTTACAAATGCAATATTTATATCGCGTTGTGAATTTTCAATAACCTTTGCCGCTTCAGCTACTTTAATTGATGATGCCTTATAGGTTCCGGCTGTAATAATTGATTTGTAAAGCCGATCAACAAAATCAGCAATTTTTGGTGTAGAACCGGAAGTAATCTTACAAATTGTTGTAAGAGTGTGTACTTTGTCCCCTGGATTAATTCTTTCCGGAGAATAGCCGCAATAAAAATCTTTATTATAGGCTAAACCGCTGTATTCCACCAACACAGGGACACAATCTTCTTCGGTTGCACCTGGATATACTGTAGATTCATAAATTACAACATCGTTTCTTTTAAGTACCTTCCCAATGTATTTAGAAGCATCAAAAAGAGGTGTTAAATCCGGATGATTATTTTTATTTACAGGCGTTGGCACCGCAACGATATACACATTATATCCTCTCAACTGATCCGGATCGCTGGAGAATTGCAAATGAATGGATGATTTAAAATTATCAGCCCCCATATCTTTTCTCCAATCCAAACCCAATTTCAGGTCAAGCACCCTTTTTTCGTTGATATCAAATCCCAGCGTTGGATATATTTTACCAAATTCCATTGCTAAAGGCAAACCAACATACCCAAGTCCGATAACGGCGATTTTCACATTTTTCATCTGAGTATAATCTATTTTTTAGTTGTCGGATAGCCTGTTCAGATAAATCCGGAGAACTTATCATGAGTAAATAATCATGCTCGTGTGTGAGTTACTAATTATTAACTTACGAACGTTTCAACCATTACTTTATTTACACAAAAAACATCTGGAATATCACACATTTCTTATGGTGATTTGTATCCGTTTAACTAAGACGTTGCTTATTTTTTGGAAATTTTTATCAAAAAAAAATGAATTTTAAACAGTTTCTAAATATCTTTTTGATTTACTCCATTTAATTTATAGTTCCTTACCCATTCATTTTTTTGTTTTATTTCAATCAAATCTCTTAACTGATAAATTCGTTCAATAATATCAACAACTTTCAAACCTTCAAGTGCATTGGTGGCTATAACTCCATTATTCTGAATCTTATCAACAACATTTGCAATCACGTAATGATGATTTTGAGCAGATCCTTTATAAGCTCCATAATCTATTGGAGGATTAGATGGTTTTAGTTCCGGCATGGTGTAATTTTCTATGTCACAATAAACAACCTCATTCATATACTGACCAGCCACTTTAATCGTCCCCTTTTCACCGATAATGATTATAGAACTTTCCAAATTTCTTTTATAGACTGCAGTTGAATAATTTAAGCATCCGATTCCTCCATTAACAAATTCGAAACTCACAACACCCGAGTCCTCAAAATCCGTGAGCTTGGCGTGTTTAAAATCCTTAAATATTCCTTTCACATTCTTAATATCTCCAAACAGCCAATACACAATATCAATAAAGTGTGAGAATTGTGTAAATAATGTTCCACCATCCTCTTTTTGCCGTCCTCTCCAAGAATTTGGTCGATAGTATTGTTCATCCCTGTTCCAAAAGCAACTCAATTGAACCATATAAATCTGACCTAAACACTCCTGATTCATAATCTCTTTTAGCCATATTGCCGGTGGAGAATATCGGTTTTGTTTTACAACAAAAATATGCCGAGAAACCTCGAGAGACTTATACAACATCCGCTCAGCATCAGATTTACTTAACGCCATTGGTTTTTCGCAAACCACATGATATCCCATATTAAGAGCATTTATGGACATGTTAGCATGCAAACCATTTGGCACACACACATTAACAACATCCATCTCTTTATGATTTAACAACATCTCATCATAATTCCTATAGAAAGGAATGCCTGGAATATAAAGTTCCAATTCTTCCAATGGCAACAGGTCACAACAAGCAACTATTTCAGCATCATTATTGCACCTGATCATCTCCAGATGCCGCTTCCCAATGTGCCCCATCCCTACAATTCCAAACCGAATTTTTCTCCTTTTCATCATCACCAAAACCACATTTTACAAACAAATCTGCACAGAGGCATAATGTTGGTTAACATCTATAATTCAATCATTTAATTTCTCTCATGATTGAATAAATTTAGATCCTATTCCAATATACTCACTCATTCCTCCACACCATTTCATCTTTAATAAGATATTCCTGACCACTTTCCCAGCAAGTTGCGAACCCATTTTTATCAAAATTCAACCTATGTCCATATTCACTTACCCAACCAATTTGTTTAGATGGGTTTCCTACAACTAAAGCATAATCTTTAACAGATTTTGTTACCACCGCACCTGCTCCTACAAAAGCATATTTACCAATTTCAGTACCACAGATAATTGTTGCATTGGCTCCAATACTAGCTCCTTTGCGGATAATCGTTTCTTTGTAATCATTCTTTCTGATAATGGCCGACCGCGGATTAATTACATTCGTAAAAACCATAGAAGGTCCCAAAAACACATTGTCTTCACAAATTACTCCGGTGTATAAGGATACATTGTTTTGCACTTTTACATTCTCGCCCAAAATAACCCCCTTAGCTACCAATACATTTTGTCCAAGATTACAATTTGGACCAATTGTGCATCCACTCATTACATGGCTAAAATGCCAAATTTTTGTTCCTTGCCCAATTCTACAGTCTTCATCAATTACAGCAGATTCGTGGGCAAAATAGTTTTCTTCCATTTAAATTTATTGTTTGAAATAGGAACATTTATCAGGATATTATTCATAATTGTCTTAATGGAATCAGTGATAAATTTCAATTCATCCACTTTTATTTCCGTATGTATTGGGATTGATAACACTGTTTCACTTAGTCGTTCCGACACAGGTAAACAGCCAGTTGGATAGTCCGGGCTGCAATATGCTTTTTGCAGATGAAGAGGAATTGGATAATAAATCATTGAAGGAATTCCTCTTTTTTTCAGTCCATTTTGCAGTTTATCTCTTATATACCTAATATGAAATCGATCACTTAAATCAATTTTAAGAGTAAACTGATTGTAAACATGCGTTGAGAAGTTTGAACAAGAAGGAGCTGAAATGCCCCGAACAAATCTCAGTTGACTATGGTAATAGGCTGCTGCACGCCTTCTTTTTTCAGTAAATTCGTCCAGACAGCGAAGTTTTATTCGCAGAATGGCCGCTTGAATACTATCCAATCTGGAATTGCAACCAATAACATCGTGGTGGTATTTTATTCTTTGACCATGATTAGCCATCATTCCGGCTCTGGCTGCTAATTCGTCACTGTTTGTAAATAACGCTCCTCCATCACCAAAGCATCCCAGATTTTTTGATGGAAAAAAAGATGTTGTTCCTAAATCACCTATAGTTCCAGCCTTAACCGACCTTCCATCAGAATAATGGTAAACAGCTCCAACAGCCTGTGCTGTATCTTCAACAATCTTTAAATTATATTTTTCTGCGATATGGGTTACTTTTTCCATATCTGCGCATTGACCAAAGAGATGTACTGGAATAATTAATTTAGTTTTTTCTGTAATTTTCTTCTGTACATCATTAACATCCAAGTTAAATGTGTTAGGATCTACATCCGCAAATACAGGCTTCAACCCAAGTAATGAGATTACTTCTACGGTTGCAACATAAGTAAATGATGGAACAATAACTTCATCTCCCGGTTGCAATTGCAGAGCCATAATTGCCAATTGCAAAGCATCGGTGCCATTGGCGCATGGAATAACATGCTTTATGCCCATCCATTGAGCGAATTCCTCAGAAAAACAGCTTACATCCGGGCCATTTATAAATTTGCCTGATAGTAAAACTCTATTTATTGCTGAATCAATTTCATCTTTTAATCTGGTGTATTGCCCGATCAGATCAACCATCACAATCTCCCTACCCATCTGATTTTTTTTTACAAAGTTTCAAGTATACAGCTACAACATCAAAATTGCATAATGATGTAATATGTTAGATTAAATTTAGAAGAGGGAGGGAGGAATAGAGAGAGGTTTATTAAGGCAATAAAATCCTAATAAAGGAAGAACTTGGGCACTACTTCGTTTCCTCAATCCCACGATAAAGAATGGGATTGAATTGTTTCTTTCTCCAAAGCTTTGCTTTGTGAGGTGAAATTCACTGAAACAAAATTGGGCTAATATTTTATTTCTTAATAAAATTATAAAGCAAACAATTACTTAATTTCGATCATCGCAGTTCATGTATCTTATTTATTTTCTGTTTGCAAGTAATACAAGTTCAAACCATTTTGAATAATAATCAATGAAAAAATTGTTAAATCTGTCGATTTAAATAAATTCTTTTACAAAATATTGTTTTCCATCCATAAAACACCCTTATCATTCCATAAGAAAAATTAAACAAATACTCTGTAAACATAGTGTTTATACCATTTTCTCATCTTTTGTAATTGATTACAAATGGATTTGAATCTAAAATTCCTTTTCCCTTTATTAAATATCTTTTATTCCTGAATTTATTAATAAGATATTTTCGTTTAAAATTAATTTTATACAGCAATTCATCAATAAAACTGCCTTCTCTCCAAACTTTATCCTTCTCCGACTTTAGGTCTCTGTATACAGAATGTACCACATCCCATTTTTTGTAATAGTAGATCTCATCTAACCAATAGAGTTTTCCCCTACCCTTTTCTTCAACTTGCCTCTGAAGAAGATTTACATTCTCTCCAGGATCAGCTTCCAAATCATAGAGTTCTTCTTTTTTACCCCTCTTATTGAAGATATACTTAAAATTGTCCTTAACAACTGCTAATTTCCGGTTTTCCTGCATAAAATATTGAGTATCAATAAATACATGATCATTATGAATTATTTTACCTTCAAGAATTATATCCATTAACTGAATATGGCTGGTAGGGAATTCAATTGTTTTGTTGCCATCAATCCTAGGTGTAATCAGAGGAACTTTAACCGCACTTTCATAAAGATGAAATCCATATACCGGAATCCCTTTAGACATATTCATATGACCATGATCAGAAGTAATGTAAATGGAATCATCACTAAAATGTTTCCGCATTTCACCAACAAACTCGTCAAAAACTTCAATATCTGAATCATAGCATGTTTTACCATACAAAACATGTGGAAAATGAACCCAAATAAACACTTTAGTCTCAATAATTTCTAAAACTCCATCGACAATTTTACTTAATGTTTCCTGAATAACAGCCTCCTCATCGATTCTCTTTATTCGTTCAGAACCAACTTTTTGCTCAATATCCAGATTATGAAAATTCGTCTTCTCTCCGTATATTTTCGTATAAGGAACCACATTTTGAAACCAACTTTCACCCCAAAATATATGGCATGCATATCCCTTATTCTCAAGAATTCGAAATAATGATTCTCCTTTAAAAACTTCAACTTCAGTAAATTCCTTTCTGTCCAATTCATGACAGTATTTTCCTGTGAACATTGAAGAGTATGACATTGCTGAAGTTGCTGCAGCAGTGTAGTGTCGGTGAAAAATGGTTCCCTTATCCGCCAACTCATCAATATTTTTAGTTTTCCACAATTCACTGCCATAACAACCTAATGCTGCTGTTCTTAGCGTATCTTTCGAAATCAGAAGTATTTTTTCTTTCACATCAGTTCGTTTTAATATTCGTAAATTAGCAACACTATAATTATCAGTTTCTGCAATAAGTTATGGCAGATAATTTAATATCCGGGAATAATACTTTCTATAGACAAATTTGTACAGAAATATAATGCCGTCCCTGGTTCTCGGGACTAAAACTCAATCATAATCAGATTCTTTGGGAGAAATGATTGAGTAAATTTAGATACTAATCGGTATAAATGCAGAAGAGGCAAAAAACATGGTTCGGATTCCTCCATTCTGTTAAGTAACTATTTTTAGAAATCATTTCTAATTATGCTACATACAAGTTCAGAACATATATTGAAAAAAACAAATATCAGCCTGATAATGGAAATTATCAAACATATATTTTTTTATACAAAAAGAGCCGTATCAATCAAGATACAGCCCTTTTCCATCCTATTATTTTGCGCTTGTTAATTATTTAGCTTCGTATGCTCCTGCATCTAAATCAGACAAGCTCCTATTTTTATCTTCCATATCCTCTTGAGGGAAATCAAGAATTCCAACTGCAAAATTGAGCGCTTTAGAACCTGAAATCAAATGAAAATCTCTTTCTGTAAAGTCTGCAAAACCAAGATCGCCGCTACTTACCAGATTTTGAGATTCAATAAATGGATTCGATGTTGAGACATCGACATAATTAATATCTCCATCGGTTCTAATTAGTATGTTTCCGAAAGATTCTAACTCACTTTCCATGCTTTTCCAGGTATTGGCATAAATAACAGGTTTGTTGCCGGATAATAAAGTATTAAATCGAACTGTAACTTTTCCAAGAGGTGAGTCTTCATTTGACATGTAAAGACTAATCGCATTTTCGAAATTATCAAATATCACATTGTTTTCAATTAATAATGTGCCGTAAAAAGCAGAATGATCACTTGAGAAAGATATGCCACTGGCTTTTCCATCATAAATTTTATTTTTCGAAATGGTTCCATAAGATCGTACACTAATTCCTACTCCTTTGCCATCTTCCGAACCACATTTGGAAATGGTATTTCCTTCAATCATAAAATTTTTCCCGCACAAATAAATACCGTGCGGAGTGTGTCCGTCTATATTAACAAGACTCACTTCATTAATTATGTTGCCCAAACACTTAGTGTTAATATGATCTTCCCCAGCAAATATTCCTATTCCTGAAACATTATAAATCTCATTTCCTTCAATTAAAATGTCATCGGAGCTTTGACCGGCTTGTAAAAAAATCGCATGCGATTGCAGATTCCTGAAAATACAATCCCTAATAATCACGTGATCTACAGTCTTAATTAAAAGTGCAATATCAGACATGTTTTCAAATGTACAGTTACGTATTATCAAACTATCATTTTCATGACCATCAATAATCAAGGTTTTATTAAAAGTCTGATTTTCAATTATTGGTCTATTCTCAGTGTTAGTGCCACCAGTAGTGTCTGCAACTGTTGTGTCGTCATTATTCTCGTCAACTATTGGTTCAACAACCTCGGTTGAATCCTGCTCTTCAACTAATTCATCATCACAACTTGCAAACGAAAACCACATGGTCAATATCATCATTACTGCAATCACTCTACTCTTATTTCTCATTGATATTATTATTAAAGATAGTTTATTTTCTTATTATATTTTTTTGCAAAAAGACACCTCATTCCAAACTATACGTTTAGATTATTAATCAAATATTAACCAAGTTTGTGGAATAAAACTGCTGTAATCACAGTGGATTATTCAATATTAAAATATCGTGAGGGGTAAAAAAATGGATGATTTTGAGGAATTCAAAACCTTTCTTTTTATTGGAAGGGTTATCAAGATGAGCTTTCTTTTGTAAGCTCTTAAAGCGGAATCCAATATATGATCCTTTCTCTTTCAATTTTGCCATCTGTAATTAATTAGACATTTTTCAACTTCACAACTCACATAGAGAATTCTGTGCCAAAAAAAATTTCATTCACTGGGTTGAAACTTCCTAAGGCATTTAACGGTCGGGAAATGTGAATGTTACAAAAGTTTAAGTATTTTTAATCAATCTAAACAACAAAAATTTACATTTATATAGTGTAGAAACAATCTACAGTGCGTGAAAGTACTACACGAATCGAAGTGACTAATTATCATATCAATAAGTATTCCAGGTAAAATATTTTGTCAGCAACTTTAAGTATAAGACTGATTCATTAAAATCAAGCAATATTTGCATTGATGGACTTTTTCTTAATTCTGATACAGGATTTAATACACAGGGATTTAGAAAACATTGTTACATCTGTGATGTAATTGATCAAAATAAGCGCGCATGTAAAAATGACGTTTCATTCTTTGACAAATCACTTTATAAGTAACGGTTTGTTGTTGAAAGAATCAATGCACGGTTAAATACTTTTAAATAGATACCTGTACGTTTTGAAACAAAAAAACACATTGGTTAGCTCCGAATATCTTTGCATTTATCATTATTTTACTAAGACATTTTTAAATAACTTCATTAAATCGAATCCATTTTTTCCTCAACGAAATATCAATTATTGATACATTTAAATTTATTATTGCTCTTCCATCGATTGCATAGAATTCTTTTTATTTTTTTAACATTTTTTAGTTCGGTTGAAACCGAACTAAATGTATATTTGTTCCAGAAAAATTTAAGAAAAATGAAAAACAGGAAAGATTTGGAAGAGGAAAAGAAATATTTAGTGGAAAAGTTTGGTCTGTTTATGGAGGGGCAAGAAAAGTTATCGCCTATCGGAGCGAGAATTTTCGCTACCCTTTTCATTAATAAAGAAAATGGAGCCACTTTTGATGATTTGGTTCATTTTTTAGGTGCCAGCAAAAGTACGATCTCCACTAATCTTCAGAGTCTAACCAAATCGAACATGATTGTGTATTTTACAAAACCTGGTGACCGGAAAAAGTACTATACCTTATCACCTGTTGGATTCATTTCTAGAATTGAAGAAAAAATAGCTGACTATAAAACAGAACACCTTTTGGTTGAACAGATATTAGAGTACAAAAAAACAGCCAATGGGATTATTAAGGAAGAAGACCAGCAATATGGCTCTAATCAAGAAACGCCCTATTTAGACTACTTATCAAATACTGTAAGACTTCTGGAACAGCTTCGTGATCAAATAAAAGCGAAATGTCCAATAACTAATTAAATATGAAATAAATAACACTGACACCTAAACATATTTGGACTTGCACAATCAGCAAGTTCGCTATATATAGAACTAAAGGAACTAATTAAAAACAATTTATACATTTATTCAAATCATGAAAAGAAATTACATCTTAGCAAGTATGGCCATTATCCTACTTGGTTTATCATCTTGTAAGGATTCATCGCAACCACAAATGGCTCGTGGACCAATGCCATTCCCTGTACAATCAGTGAAAAAAGAAAACATTACTATTTACACAGAATATGCTGCAAATATAGAAGGAGAACAAAACATAGAAATTCGTCCTAAAGTGGATGGTTTTATTGAAAAAATATATATTGATGAAGGCAGCCAGGTTAAAGAAGGACAGATTCTGTTTAAATTATCTGCCAAAACTTTAAATCAGCAAGTTAAAGCTGCCGAAGCAAATGTTGAAGTAGCAAAAGCTCAGGTGGTATCAGCACAAGTTGATGTGAATAAAATAAAACCTTTGGTAGAGAAAAATATCATTAGCGCGGTACAATTAGAAACATCAGAAAGCAATTTAAATGCTGCAAAAGCTCAGTTGATAGCTGCTAGAGCAGATTATATGAATGCCAAAGAAAATTTAGACTATACTATTATCAAGAGTCCGGTTGACGGAATTGTTGGAAGTATACCTTATAGAATTGGAAGCTTAGTTGGTCGTACAGAATCTCAACCACTTACTACAGTGTCCAATATTAGTAATGTATATGCTTACTTCTCTTTAAACGAGAAGCAATTATTACAATTCAATCGACAATTGAATGGCAATAGCGTTAAAGATATGATTAAGGCATTACCTGAAGTTGAGTTAATCCTTGCAGATGGATCAATTTACAATCAAAAAGGGAAAATTGAGACCATTAACGGAATGGTAAACCCAAGAACAGGAAGTGTTAGCTATCGTGCAATTTTCTCAAATCCAGACAATTTATTACGAAGTGGTATTAGTGGAAAAATAAAACTGCCATCTAACATAGATCAGGCAATTATTTTACCGCAAAAATCGACCTTCGAATTGCAGGGAAAACATTTTATTTATCTTCTTGGTAATGAAAACAAAATAGAGTCTAAAGAAGTATTTGTTTCAGAAACTCTTGGTAATGATTTTATTATTGAAGAAGGACTTACTGAAGGACAAGTATTTGTTGCCGGGGGATTAATCAAACTTAGAGAAGGAATGCAAATACTTCCACAAACCGGCTCCTCAACTCAACCAGACAACAGAGCATTTTCCAAAAAATAATATCAGGTTTTTAAACTGTAAATAAAAATCACATTTCATGTTAAGAAAATTTATTGAACGGCCGGTATTGTCGACTGTAATATCCATACTCATTGTAATTTTGGGAGTTTTAGGACTCTCTACTTTACCAAGAGAGCAATTTCCTGATATTGCACCTCCAACCGTGCAGATTTCTGCTACTTACCCTGGTGCCAATGCAGAAACTCTGCTAAAAAGTGTTGTCGTTCCTATAGAAGAAGCCGTTAATGGTGTAGAAAATATGACCTACATGTCCTCTACTGCCAGTAACGATGGAAGTGCAACCATAAGTGTTTACTTTGAATTAGGAACCAATGCTGATATTGCAGCAGTTAATGTTCAAAATAAAGTAGCAACAGTAAACAGCAAATTGCCGCAACAGGTAATTCAAACTGGAGTAACCACAAAAAAAGTTCAGAATAGTGTTTTGATGTTCTTTTCCGTTTTTACCGAAAACGAAGATTTAGATGCAACATTTATTGAGAATTATGCTCGTATCAACCTAATCCCTATGATCAAAAGGGTTAATGGTGTTGGTGATGCCAACGTTTTTGGCTCACGTGATTATTCGATGAGAATTTGGTTGAAACCTGAAAAAATGGCCGCTTATGGTCTTACTCCTCAGGATGTAGTCAGTGCCTTGAATGAGCAGAATTTGGAAGCTTCTCCAGGTAAATTTGGAGAGAATTCATCTCAGTCATTCGAATATGTTATTCGCTACAAAGGAAAACTTTCCACAAAAGAAGAATACGATAATATTATTCTTCGTTCGGAAGGTAACAGTAATTTCCTTCGTCTGAAAGATGTTGCAAAAGTTGAGTTGGGTGCCTTTAGTTATGCTACCAATAATATTACCAATGGTCATCCATCGGTAGCAGTTGCGGTATATCAAACTTCAGGATCGAATGCTCAGGAAATTATCAAAGAAGTAGAACGCACACTGCAATCTGCTAAAAAGAATTTTCCTAAAGGTATTGACTATGTGATTCCTTTCAATACCAATGAATTCTTAGATGCATCAATCAGTAAAGTAATTACTACCTTAATCGAAGCATTCCTTTTGGTATTTTTAGTGGTTTTTCTTTTCCTTCAGGATTTTAGATCAACCTTGATTCCTGCAATAGCAGTACCAGTGGCAATTGTTGGAACATTCTTCTTTCTGAACCTCTTTGGCTTCTCTGTTAATATGCTGACACTATTTGCTTTAGTACTCGCAATTGGTATAGTTGTAGATGATGCCATTGTTGTAGTTGAGGCGGTTCACGCTAAGCTTGATCATGGTGCGAAGAGTGCTAAAAAAGCTACTATATCGGCCATGAGCGAAATTACCGGCGCAATTATTTCCATTACTTTGGTTATGTCGGCAGTCTTTATTCCGGTATCCTTTTTAAAAGGATCAACAGGAGCTTTCTACCAACAGTTTGCAATCACGCTTGCAGTTGCTATTGTAATTTCAGCAATCAATGCATTAACCTTAAGTCCTGCATTGTGTGCTCTTTTACTTAAGCCACATAAACCAAGTGAAGAGCACAAACAAAATTTACAAAAAAGATTTTACACTTCATTCAATACGGGATTCGAAGTAATGACTAATCGATACGCTAACTCGGTCCGCTATTTAATTCAGAGAAAGTGGTTAACTGGTGTAATATTAGTCGTTTTCATCTCCTTAGCTGGATGGTTTTTCAAAACTACTGCAACAGGATTTATACCAAACGAAGACCAAGGAGTTATTTTCTGTGACATCTCATTACCTGCCGGAAGTACTTTGGATAGAACAGGTGAAGTTGTTACCAAGGTAGAAGCAATTATCAATCGTATTGATGTTGTTCAGGAAAAAATGTTTGTAGTTGGCTTTAGTATGTTAAGTGGCTCCAGAGGTGGCTCAAAAGCTTTCGCTGTAATTAAATTAAAAAACTGGAAAGAACGAAAACAGGACAATCAAAAAGTAGATGCAATAGTTGGGCAATTATTTGGAATGACAGCAGGAATAAATGAAGCAACAATATTATTTTTTGCTCCTCCAACAGTCAGAGGTTTTGGTAATTCTGATGGTTTTGAAATGCGTTTGCAGGATAAGTCGAATGGAGAATTTGACGACTTGATGGCCAAAAGTGGTCTGTTTCTGGGTGCATTAAACCAACGACCGGAAATTAAATATGCGAGAACTTCTTTTAATACAGGATTTCCTCAATATGAGATGGAAATAAATGTAGAGAAAGTAAAAGAAGCTGGCATTTCAGTAAATTCATTGTTTTCAACCCTTCAGGGATATTATGGAAGTTGGTATGCTGCCGACTTTAACCGGTTCGGAAAACAGTACCGTGTGATGATTCAGGCTGCTCCCGAAGATCGTGAAACAATTGAGTCAATGAATAATGTGTTTGTTAAAAATGCTCAAGGTGAATTGGTTTCGGTAAGTCAGTTTGTAAACATGAAAAAAGTAAGTGGTCCTGATGTTGTTAACCGTTTCAACCTTTTCAATTCAGCAACCATTAACGGCAATGTGAATCCGGGTTACAGTACCGGAGATGCCATTAAAGCCATTCAGGAAGTTGCAGCAGAAACATTACCATCAACCTACGGGTATGAATTCTCTGGAATGACACGTGAGGAACAAAAAGCAGGAAATCAAGCCATTTTAGTTTTTGCACTGAGTTTGATATTCGTGTATTTCTTACTTGCAGCGCAGTATGAAAGTTACATACTACCCTTCTCCATTATTCTATCACTTCCTATCGGGATATTTGGAGCCATCTTTTTTGTAAAGATGATTGGATTAGAAAACAACATTTATTTCCAGGTGGCCTTGATCATGTTGATTGGTTTGCTGGCAAAAAATGCGATTCTGATTGTGGAATTTGCCTTACAGCGTCGACGTCAGGGAATGGAATTGATGCAGGCAGCCGTTGAGGGAGCAAAAGCACGTTTACGTCCTATTTTAATGACTTCGTTCGCATTTATTCTGGGAATTGTACCATTGATGCTCGCAAATGGAGCCGGTGCAGTTGGTAACCGCTCAATAGGTACAGGTGCAGTTGGAGGAATGTTAATTGGAACCCTGTTTGGTGTGTTTGTGATTCCTGCCTTCTTCGTTATTTTCCAGACAATTCAGGAAAAAATTACAGGAGCTCCAAAACCGGAAGACAACGAATTGGAAACTGCAGAATAATATAGAGAAAGAAATGATGAAGAAAAGATATATAATACTTAGTCTGGTTGTAACAGCATTCAGTCTGCAATCCTGTTTTGTTGCCAAAAAATATCAGCAACCGGAGCTAGAGAATTCAGATCAGTACCGCAACGTTTCAACTACTGATTCAGCGACTCTTGCCAGCATGCCTTGGGAAGAATTGTTTACCGATGCGAACCTGCAAAGTTTAATTAATAAAGCTTTGGATAACAATTTGGATTACTTGATGGCAATTGAGCGCGTAAATGCGGCCGAAGCCTATTACAAACAAGGAAAAATGGGTTATCTGCCTAGTCTTAGCATGAGTGCTAATGGGGGGCATTACGAAGCATCAGACAACAGCCTGACAGGAATTGCGGCAGGTGGAAATGGTGCCGAATACGAAAATTACCAGTTAACAGGTACAATTTCATGGGAAGCCGATATCTGGGGAAAAATCAGAAGCAACAAAAGAGCAAGTCAAGCAGGTTATTTACAAAGCGAAGCTTCGCGAAGAGCTGTAGAAAGTTCGTTAGTTGGCAATTTGGCATCTGCTTATTTTCAATTAATTGCCTTAGATGCTCAGGTTGATGTTGCAAAACAAACAGTAACAAACAGAACTGAGAGTTTGGCAACAATGAAAAGCCTGAAAGAAGCCGGACAAGTTACCCAAGCTGCTGTGAAGCAAACCGAAGCACAGTTGTACAGCACTCAAATTCTTCTTTTAAATCTAGAAGAAAATGTAAATCTATTAGAGAACACTATTTCTCTTTTGCTGGGACAAAATGCAGGAACTATTGTTCGTGGAAAACTCGACGATCAAAAGATTACGGCTGAATTGCAAACTGGTTTTCCTGCACAGCTTTTAAGAAACCGACCAGATGTGATGGTTGCTGAATATGGCTTGATGAATGCTTTTGAGCTGACCAATGTTGCCCGCAGCAACTTCTACCCTAGTTTGAGTATTAGTGCAAGTGCGGGTTTGGAAAGTATCAATTTTGATGATTGGTTCAGTACGTCCTCTTTATTTAGCAATGTGATTGGGAATCTGACCCAACCACTTTTTAACAAACGAAACATCAGAACCCGATATGAAGTTGCCAAAGCACAACAAGCCGAAGCACGTTACAATTTTCAAAAATCGATACTAAATGCCGGAAAAGAAGTATCGGATGCATTGTACAGCTATCAGTCTGAACAAAAGAAATACGAGATCCAGAAAATGGAATTGGAAGCTTTAAAAAAGGCTGTTGAGTATTCTGAAGAATTGCTAAACAACGGCTACCAAAACACGACTTATATTGAAGTGTTGACAGCTCGCAGCAATGCCCTTTCTTCGGAGATTAATACCATCGACACAAAATTCCAACAATTGAATGCCATCGTTAAATTATACCTTTCGTTAGGTGGTGGATGGAATCGTAAGTAAGATTTAATAGTGGGTAGATTTTGACTGGATTGCATCGGTAGGATGATTTTGAAGTTAGTTCTTCAATTTAGTAATCCAGTCAAATCTTATTTTATATTTGATTTAGCATATCAATTAAACAGCAGTATACTTAGCTCAAAGCTGGCATGCTGCTGTTTTTAGTTATACGGTTGGTTTCACTTTTGATGTCAGTCTGTTTTCATCCCTTGAATGTTGTTCATTCAATACTTCCAAACTTTACAATTTCATAGTAGAATCCTGTAGATTGCAAACCTGAAATTTTCATTATCAGGTTCCAGTCATCAGGAAAAGAAGCGACACTATCTGTCAGTTCATTCAGAAATGATGTTTCGCTCAACTTATACAATGCTTCCGATTTGCCAAATGGCAGAAAAGAAACAAAAAACATGATTTTTTTTCCGTCGTAAGCCGAAATGTTGGAGACTATTGCATAATCATTCTGGAATACCGATCGATCAGGATTGTTTAGAGAAATATACTCTGTAGTATCTTGTTGTTCATTTAAAATAAAAATAGCCGGGGGTAAGTTGGAATAATGAAACCCGGTTTTTGCGAAAAAAGGATTAAGTACTCCCAAAGTGCCAAAATCGCCTACAAAAATCAGGTCATTCATCCGAACATCACTCAATGATAATTCCGAAGCATATTTCATACTGAATGGTTTGTGTGCTTTTTGGAAAATTTGTATCAACTGAAAAAAACAGTTGGGGATTTCTTCACCAAAATAACTTTGCCCCAATTTTTTCATACTGGCTTTTTGCTCCGGATTTTTATCCAGATATGCCATAAAGTCGTTTTGGCTGTTTATTTCCGGATTACGAACATAATTGAAGCTGCTATCCGGGAATTGCGTTTTTTGCATCATAAAATAATCTCCCAAAACGATCATCAGCGGGTTTTCCGATTGCAAATAGTAATCCCAAACCGGATTTTCATTTTCTATTTTTTGAGTGTTGAAGTTTCTATTGCCTGAGAAATAAAGGAATGCAAAAATCAACATCAGAATAAAAGAAACCGGAAACAAGAATTTGAGACTAATCGAATTTGGTTTTACTTCTTTCAATTCTGGTTTTTGCTCATTTTTTTTTGTTTCTGTCACCTCAAATACAACACGATAACTCCCCTTCGGAATTACAAACCGCACAGCATCATTATTTCCTTCATCCAGATAGTAAGAATTGAGCTTTTTACGCAGATTGTAAATATTGGAACGCACAATAGAATCCGATCCGGGATCGAATGAAGCATCACGTCCGAAAACGTCAATGGCAATAACCGTTTCTTTCAGAATTTTACCTTCGCGTGTAGCGCTTACCAAATAACGAAGCAATCGAACATCGTTTGCAGATGTAAAATACTTGCTGCCGGCAATTTTATTCAGCCAGAAATTGTCATCGAAATTGTTACTCATGGTAGATATTACGGTTGTCCTGCGAAAGTTACTAAATCATTTTAAATAACACATAAAAACAAAAAACGAATAGGTCAATAACAGTTAATGACAGAAAATAACAGCCTGTTTATAAGACTTTCGCTTATATTAGCAAAAAAAAGTTATGCGACTTCCTATTTCATGTATTGCTCTTATTATGGCATTGCTGGCTTGTAACAGGCAAAAAGAAAATGCATCCAATGAATCGGTTCCTGAAAGTTCCAATGGCTGGGAATATGCCGATTCTGTCAGAAATGAAATACAGTCTGCAAAAATCCCAACAGATACTTTACGTCTGATCGATTTTGGATCTGAAGATGATTCTCAAAGAATCCAGAAAGCAATCGACCATGTTTATGAACTGGGTGGTGGTACAATTCTAATTCCTCCTGGAATCTACTATACCGGACCTATTGTTCTGAAGAGTAAAATAAATTTGTATTTGGAAGAAGGTGCTGAACTCAAATTTATAGCGAAACCAGAAATATATCCGTTAGCTTATAACTGGTTTAACGGCATTCCATGCATGAACTATTCATCCATGATTTATGCAAAAGATGCAAGCGACATACAGATAAGCGGCAAAGGTATTATCGACGGTCAGGGAAATGATCCTGTTTGGAAAAGCATGAAATTTCATGAAAGAAAGGATTGGGAATTATTGAAAGAGCTGGAAAATACTAATGTGAAACCCATCAACCGTAAATTTGGGAATGGCCACTCTATCCGCCCGGATTTGATTACTTTTTTGGAATGTTCCCGAATAAATATTTCGGGAGTAAAAATTAAAAATGCCCCTTTTTGGGTTATTCACCCTATTTTATGCAAACATGTAACAATTAAAAATTGTTTGATCAGCAGTCATGGATATGACCAGATTGGAATTGGATTGGAAAGCAGTGAAAATATTCTTGTTGACAGTACAAAATTTCAATTTGTTGACGATGGAGTAAAGATTCTTTCAGGGCGGGTTAAAATCCCAAACAATCGTGCTTCAAAGAATATCGTAATCCAAAATTCAATTTTCGAAAATGTTCTTTATTCGGCAGTGATTATCAGCTCTCAAACACAAGCCGGAGCCAATCATATTTTCCTGTCTGATTTAAAAATTGACACAAGCGAAACTGCTTTGCGTATTTTCGCCAATGCCAGACTAAAGGGAAAGCTCCACGAGATATTTTTAAAAAATATTCAGGCAAACCATATTACCGGTTCATTTTTACTTAGCAATATTAACAACAGTTCAAACCTATCCGGTTCCAGTCCATTGTTATATAATATTCATCTCGATAAAATTAATGCCGAGAATTGTGGCAGGGCTTTTCTTCTTAACGGACATAGTAAAAATTTGATTTATAATGTAAATGTCCGTGATTCTAAGTTTTCAACCTTTAAAGGTTCATTTGTAAAGAACCTGCAAAACATGAGCTTTTCAAATGTTCGGGAAAATGAGAAAAATTATTCGGGAACAAATACGGTTGGGAACATTCAAATTCCAAAAATCAATCTGGAACATAACGAAGATGACATTTTAAATTCCAACAATATAAAATTCAATGATCTTCCAAAATCTGTGAAAAATACACTTGCGGCTAATTATCCTCAGATTCCTGTCAATAATATTGACCAAATGATAACCCAGTCAAATATTATCTACAACATTAATTTGAAACTCGAATCGTCAAAAGAACTAAAGCTCTTAGTACTGGCCGACGGGAAGATCATGCGATCCAAATCAGATATTACATTTGGTGAACTACCAAAAGCAGTTATATCAGCTTTGCAAAGCTATTTAAAGATCACTCCTGCCCCCCTCATGATCAATGAAATAAAGAAAATTGCTTTTCAGGATTTCGCATATTTCGAAATTAAAGGAGAGTACAACCGAAAATTATTCGCCGTTGGAATCAATAATAACGGAGATATAATTGAAGAAAAACAGAAAATAATCACCACTTATTTTTCGCCTAGTCAAATAAAGTAAAAACAAAAATCTATGAAACACCCCTGTAAAAAGTGTTACACACAGGAGAATGAGTGTAATTTGGGCGTTTTATATGGCAACAAAAAACAAATCATAAACATATGAAAAATATTTATTTGATCTCAATGATCATGGTTCTGACAATAACTTCTGTTTCAGCAAAAAACAAGCAAACAATAACTCAGGATTATTTGAGTCTGAAATGGAAACAGGTATCAACCAAAATGCCTGCCGAATGGTATGGAACTAAGGATGCGAAATTGGTGGCAGAAAACGTACTGCTTAGTCAAAAAGAAATTGGAGGATGGGAAAAAAACAAGCCTTATCATCATGCATTTTCTGAATCAGAGAAAGCTCATTATATTCAGACTAAGTCTGAAATTGGTGCCACATTCGATAACGGTGCAACAATATCAGAACTACGGTTTCTGGCTAAAGTATACTCCCATTTTCGTGACGACCGATACAAACAGGCATTTGAAAAAGGACTTGACTATATTTTTATTTCGCAATACGAAAATGGCGGATGGCCACAGTTTTATCCTTACAAAGGTGATTATGCAGACCATATTACCTATAATGATGATGCGATGGTAAATACCATGAAATTTTTGTTTCAAATACTAGATGACAGTAAAGAATTTTCGTCCTTACAAATAAATAAAAACCGAAAGGACAAAGCCCAAAAAGCATTCGACAAAGGAATTCAATGCATTCTTAAAACCCAGATTGTTGTAAATGGTCAACCAACAGTATGGTGTGCTCAACACGATGAAAAAACATTCGCTCCGGCTAATGCACGTGCATACGAATTGGCATCGTTTAGTGGTGGCGAATCGGTCAATATAGCACTTTTATTAATGAAGATAGATAAGCCTTCCAAGGAAATTATTGCTGCTGTAAATGGAGCTGTAAAATGGTTCGAGGCCAACAAAATAGAAGGAGTGAAATTAACGCAGGAAACAGATAAAAACGGGAAGAATAATCGAATTATTGTTAAAGATAAAAATGCTTCCCCATTATGGGCCCGTTTTTACGATTTAGAAACAGGCAAGCCTTATTTCTGCAGCCGCGATGGAATTAAAAGAAACTCTCTGGCTGAGATTAGCTACGAACGCCGAAATGGTTACGGCTGGTATACAAATGCTCCTGCCAAACTCTTGAAAGAATATCCTGACTGGAGAAAAAAAGTAAATGCAAAATAACTACCAAGCCAGTACCAGATTCTGCAGATAATAACTTTTTATAGAGAATTATGATTTCACTTAAAAATATCATTAAACTTTTACCTCAATTTTTTCTGGTACTGTCCTTGCATGCTCAGGAATGTGATGTTCCTTTTAAGGTACATTCTCTCTTTAAGTTTGATCAGCCCGAAACTCTGGGACTCCCTTTCGCCAAGGGGCTTGAAACAATAACAATATTTGCACCGCAAAACGGCGATAATAAATACAATCACGGAGTAGTACTGTTTCCGTTTAAAGGAATGCTTTATGCACAATGGCAAAGTTCATCGGTTGATGAAGATGGTGAAGATACTCAGGTTTTTTACAGCAGAAGTAAAAATGGAAAAGATTGGAGTAAACCTTCTGCATTAACCAAAAAATGGAAGTTCGGAATAAAAACAAACGGCGGATGGTGGAGTGACGGAAATACCCTTGTGGCTTATATTTGTAATTGGCCCGATAAAAACGAAGGAGCTAAAGAAGGTTATACCGAATACATTACATCAACCGATGGGATACACTGGAAATCGCCAAAACCTCTTACAAATAGTAATGGACAACCTGTTTTAGGAATTATTGAACAGGATGTTCATGCATTAAAAACCGGCCGGATCATTACGGCTTTTCATATGCAGCCCGGATTGATAGTTACACCATTTTATACTGATGATCCGCTTGGCATATCGGGTTGGACATCCGGAAAAATGATTAACATGCCGGCAAACAATAAAAATATAAGCAGGGAAATTGAACCCAGTTGGTTTTACAGAAAAGACAGCACCATTGTCATGATTTTCCGGGATCAGGACAATAGTTTTAAAAAACTTGCTTCAATTAGCAAGGACAATGGTTTAAGCTGGACTACTCCTGTAATTGTTGACACACCAGACTCAAGGGCGAAGCAGAGTGCAGGAAATTTACCCGACGGCACAGCCTTTATGGTTAATAATCCTTCGGGAAACAAAAGTCGGTTTCCTCTTGCAATCACTTTAAGTAAAGATGGTTTCACATTTGATCATGCTTACCTACTGCGCAACGGTAACGAAGATCTTCAGCCCATGAGATGTAAGGGAAAATACAAACGAATTGGATATAGTTATCCCAAAAGTGTGATTTGGGGTGATTACCTCTACGTATCCTATGCAACCAATAAAGAAGATGCAGAGTTAACCAGAATTCCGATTGACAGTTTGCTCTGGCAACAGGATCTGCTGCTTAATGAGTAGCTGCATGCCCGACACTTACTTTCAATAAAAAAACGCATTAAAAAATAATACCAACCATTATTAAATAATAACAAGAATAGGATGAAACAGTTTGCAATACAAATAGCATTGATATTTTTACTGGTAAATACATCAATATCATTTGCTCAAAACCCACTCAATTTTGGCAGCAGCATTAAAACTGCAGATCCTTCAGGCCATGTATGGAAAGATGGGAAAATGTACCTTTATACTTCCCATGATGAAGAATGTCAGCCTGATTTTTTCATGAAAGACTGGCACGTGTTTTCCTCCTCCGATTTGGTAAATTGGACCGATCATGGTGCCTGTTTATCGGTTGATGATCTTTCGTGGGCCGATAATTTCGCCTGGGCACCTGATTGCGCCTATAAAAATGGCAAATATTATTTCTGTTTCCCTGCCGGCACCGGTTTTAAAGATCGTGTAAATTCTAAAAACAGCACAAAATGGATGGGATTAGGAATTGCAGTAAGTGATTCTCCAACAGGTCCTTTTGTTGATGCAATTGGAGCCCCTTTATGGAAAAAACCTTACGCCAACGATCCTTGTCTTTTTGTAGATGATGATGACAAAGCCTACATCTATTTTAATGGTGGAGGCGACTATTTTGCTGCAGAAATGGCTGACGATATGCTTAGCGTTAAAGGTGATCTGATTAAAATGGATATGGGCGGATACAATCCAAAAAGAGAAGGCCCGTGGGTATTTAAAAGAAATGGAAATTACTATTATACCATGCCTGAAAACAACAGAATCCTTACTTATTATATGTCCAAATCGCCTATCGGCCCTTGGAAATATCAGGGCGTTATTATGCAGCAGGAAGGGGAAAGTAATAATCACCATTCAATTGTTGAATTTAAAGGACAATGGATTTTATTCTACCACCGCTGGCTTAAAACAAAATCAACCTGCGATAAAACACAACGTCAGTGTTGTGCTGAATACCTTTATTTTAACGAAGACGGAACCATTCAGGAAGTAAAAAGAACTGATACAGGTGTTTGGGAAACCTCGGCTGACTAACAATATAAGATTATTAAAAAATCTAAACCAATACAACAATGTCAAGAACTTTTATTCTATTTATTTTTGTTTGTTTAGTCAATGTTTCCATGGCGCAGCATGTCGATATTACGGTTGCACAAGATGGAAGCGGAGACTGCAAAACAATTACTGAGGCAATTGAACAACTGCCCGACACAACATACGGACGTGTTGTAATTTTTATTAAAAATGGCATTTACCATGAAAAATTCAGAATTGAGTATGATAATTTGAGCCTGATTGGCGAAAACAGAGATTCTACTATCATTAAATACAGCCTGTTACGAACCGATTGGATGAAAAACAAAGATGCAATTGGCGAAGCCGTTGTCAATATACATGCAGATGATGTAATCCTAAAGAATCTGACCATTGCAAACAGTCAACCCGAAATTGGCCCTCATGCATTTGCCGTTTACGGCAGAGGCACGAGAACAATTATTGACAACTGCACCATTACAAGCAAGGGAGCTGATACGGTTTCTCTTTGGGATTCGGAAAACGGAATGTACTATCATACCAATTGCCATTTTGAAGGCGCCGTGGATTTTGTGTGTCCCCGGGGCTGGTGTTTTATATCCAACTCTTCTTTTTATGAAGTAAAACAAACAGCCGCGATCTGGCATGCCGGATCGATCGATAAAAATCAAAAATTTGTAATCAAAAATTCTTTTTTTGATGGTATAGAAGGATTCCATCTGGGACGGCATCATTATGAGGCCAGATTCTATTTGATTAATTGCATCTATTCCAAACATATGGCTGACAAACCAATCTATCGGGTAACATATCCCGATAAGCCTGAAAAGAATCAACCCTACATTTGGGGAGAGCGAAAATATTTTTCGAACTCTAAAAAAGAAGGCCAAGCTTTTAACTGGTTAACCGACAACATTCAAAACGCGGATACAATTTCTGCAAAATGGACTTTTGATGGTCGGTGGGATCCTGAGAATGCAATTCCTCCCAAATGTCTGAAAATTGACGAAAGTAGAGACGAATTCGTATTGACTTTTGCAGAAGAAATGACCATACGCGGCGATTTGCAAATAAAAGCCACCGACGGAACTGTCTATTCTCTTAAAAACAAAAAAGATGCGAAAACCATCATTTTCAGTAAAAACGGACAAGCATTAAAATCCAAATCGTTTGCAGTTGCAAGCGGAGAACTACTGGCAAGCCAGGCAAGCCTTACCGAACGAAAAATGAATCAAATACAAATTGACAAATAGATAAATTATTTCCAAACACCATATAAAAATTAAAAACATTCAAAATGAAGTACCTATCCAAAACAATCATTTTATTGCTGATTCTGTTTGCATCTTCTTGCACACAGAAAAAAGAAACTACCATTTTTCTTGTTGGTGACTCAACAATGGCCAATAAACCATTCGCAAATGGAAATCCGGAAAGAGGCTGGGGTCAAATCTTCCCTCTGTATTTAAATGAAGGCATACATGTAGAAAATCATGCTGTAAACGGACGCAGTTCAAAAAGCTTTCGGGATGAAGGAAAATGGGCCAAGGTTTTGGAAAATATGCAAACCGGAGACTATGTGATTATTCAGTTTGGGCATAACGATGAAAAAATAAAGGACAGCACCAGATATACCAATGCAGATACCGATTACAGACAAAATTTGATTCGTTTTGTAAGCGAAGCACGGCAAAAAGGCGGCATTCCTGTTTTAGCCACCTCTATCGTACGTCGAAAATTTGATGAGAAGGGTGTATTTCAAGAGAGCCATGGCATGTATCCACAGGTAGTTAGGGAAGTTGCAGAATCAGAACAGATTCCACTGCTTGATTTACAACAATTAACCAAAGAACTTCTTATCAATTATGGAGAAGATGCTTCAAAAAAATTATACTTACATATCAATGCCGGTGAATATGAGTCTTTGCCTGATGGTAGAAATGACGACACACATCTATCGGCAAGCGGAGCTTTTCGGATTTGTGATCTTGCCAAAAGTGAAATCACACAAAAAGTGCCTGAACTTAGCGTGTATTTTAAAAAGTAGGTAACAGGAAGAATATATCCTTCGAAATTATTTGCAAACCTTTTTTTCACATCCAGATTGTAAACACTCAATTTATGCAAAAAACCACACTGTTCACTTTATTTTCATTTTTACTATTGTGTTTGTCCTGCAATTCAAAATCAGACTCACTTACCTATCTGAAGATATCTGAAAACAAAAGATTTCTGACTACTGAAAATGGGGAACCTTTTTTTTGGTTGGGTGATACCGGATGGTTGCTTTTCACAAAACTTACGTGCGAAGAAGCAGAAAAATATTTTGAAGACAGACGTCAAAAAGGATTTAATATAATACAGGCAATGGTATTGCATGATGTTACAAAAGCAGTGAATGTTTACGGAGATTCTGCCCTGATAAACTGTCATGTTGATCAACCGGATACCACCTTGGGAAATTCAGCCGAAAATTCAGAACAGTACGACTATTGGGATCACATCGATTACCTGATAAATCTAGCGAATCAAAAAGGATTGTACATGGCACTGGTACCGGTTTGGGGATCGAATGTAAAAAGCGGTAACGTGTCTGAGCAAGAGGCGCAAAAGTACGCGGCATGGTTAGCCCTTAGGTATAAAAACTGTTCGAATGTAATTTGGATGAATGGCGGTGATACAAAGGGCTGTGACTCCACATCAACCTGGCAGGCTATTGGATCAGCCATTCGGCAAAACAGTCCGAAACAGCTTATTACCTTCCACCCTTTTGGCCGGATGCAGTCTTCAGAATGGTTCCATAACGAAGACTGGCTTGATTTTAACATGTTTCAATCGGGACACCGAAGATACGATCAGGACACGGACGTTCCCTATCATGGTGAAGACAACTGGAAATATGCTGCTGATGATTATGCAAAAATTCCGGTAAAACCAACTCTTGACGGTGAACCTTCTTACGAAGGCATTCCTCAGGGGCTTCACGATACCACTCAACCCTTGTGGACCGACTCTGATTGCCGAAGATATGCTTACTGGTCGGTTTTTGCAGGTGGCTGCGGTTTTACCTACGGCAATAATGCCATTATGCAATTTCATAAGAAAGGTGATGAAAATCCGGCTTATGGTTCGAAAGAGTATTGGGAACCGGCACTAAATGCTCCGGGAGCCATCCAGATGAAATACCTGAAGCAATTGATTTTATCAAAATCTTATTTCGACCGAATTCCTGCACAAGATCTTATTGCAGATGAGCAAGGCGAAAAATACGATTATCTATCTGCCGCAAAAGGCAGCGATTATGCATTTGTTTACACCTATACTGGTCGGATAATGAATATCAATCTGGAAAAAATGGATGTAAGCGAAGTGAAAGCCTCATGGTACAATCCCCGAAACGGTTCCTATACTGAAATAGGAACATTCGAGGCCAAAGGCATAAAATCCTTTGATCCTCCCGGAGATAAAACAAATGGAAATGATTGGGTACTGGTATTGGAAAATGATTGATCAGAATTGATTCGTTTATTGAAACAGGGTAAATAATTAACAAATAAAACTTAAAAGGAAATGAAAAAGAATTTGATTTTTCATCAACGAAATCTCTTATTATTGATTTTGTTTTTGTTCGGCTGCTCTTCATTACAAGAAAAACCAGTGGTTATTTATCTAATCGGAGATTCCACCGTGGCTGATTATGCTGATAATTACGAAGAAGGTAAAGATTATTACAAAACCAGATATCCTGTAACAGGCTGGGGACAGGTATTTCAGGAACAATTTACAGGAACTGATTTAACTGATTTCAAAAACATTTTCGATTCAGACAGTGTTGTTATTGATGATCGTGCACGGGGAGGTAGAAGTACGCGAACCTTTTTTCAGGAAGGAAGATGGAGATCGGTATGTAAAACCCTGAAAAAAGGCGATGTTGTAGTCATGCAGTTTGGTCATAATGATGCAGCACAGAACAAACCGGAGCGTTATACTGATATTGAAAGTTACAAGGAGTTCCTAAGATTATTTGTATCTCAAACAAGAGAAAAGAACGCAGTTCCAATTATTCTTACCCCTGTATGCAGAAATTACCCATGGAAAGACAGTCATTTAGAAAATGTTCATGGTGAATACCCAAAAGCAGCCTTGGATGTTGCTGTCGAAATGCAGGTCTGTTTTATTGATTTAAATCAATTATCCATGGATACTTTTAGCGGGAAAGGTCAGGAATATGTAACTAATAATTATTTTATGAATTTACCCGCCGGCATATATGAAGCATACCCGGAAGGACAATCAGACAATACACATTTTCAACCTGAAGGAGCAAAAGTTGTTGCTAAATTGGTTTTTGATGCAATGAAAACTGTAAAGAAATGAAACCATTTCATCCGAATTCTCCATCATAACTGAATTAAAAACTTTTGACATTCATTTAGCAGATACAAAAAGCCACTAATGTGGCTTTTTTCATGCCCCTAGCCCCTTATTTTTTTGTTCTTACCATACTCCTGCCTTTAAAACCTCACCCTATCTATCTCCCTTAAGGAGAGGAGAATACAGCTCCTAATATCTGCACGTTTTTTTTTGAAAGAAGGCTCCCTTCTCCTCGAGGAGAAGGGCCGGGGTTGAGGTGTCTGTTCCCTCCCATCTAGCCAACGCCTAAAATAGTGGCCAAGTTTATTTCATCCTTTATTTGGAATTATTCTGAGAATCGAAACTCAATCTTCTGAATAATGTTTTGTTAATTTTAGAAGATAAAAGTGTAAATTACGTTTACTATGATCAATGCTGATGCATTTATAAAAATTTATCGTCCAAAACAACCATATTATGGATACTCAAGAAAAATCAAAAAGTGATTTCATAAAAGAGTTGCATAAATTGCAGCAAGAGTTTAATTCCTTAACAATACTATACGATAAAAATATCGCCGAACAGAAACTCGCGAAACAAGAATTACTCCTTGCCAACAAAGAACTTGTCTATCAAAACGAATTGAAAGAAAAACGGGCTGCTGAGCTGGTTCTTGCGAACAAAGAACTTGTCTATCAAAATGAATTGAAAGAAAAACGGGCTGCTGAGCTAATCGTTGCCAACGAAGAACTTGCCTATCAAAACAAATTAAAAGAAAAACGGGCTGTAGAATTAGTGAATGCCAAAAACAAAGCCGAAGCAAGCGATCATCTAAAAACGGCCTTTATGAACAATATTTCGCATGAAATAAGAACCCCCCTCAATGGTATTCTTGGGTTTGCCCCCCTTATAATACAATCGGATATTACAATGGAAGAAAAAGAGGAATTTTTGGAAATTCTAAATTCCAGCAGCGACCGCCTGCTTAATACTATTAACGCCATAATGGATATATCACTGATAATTTCCGGAAATATGGAAGTACACCCTCAACCAATTAATATTTCCTCATTGCTGACAAACACCTATCATAATTTTCAAGAGTCCTGTATGAAAAAGAATGTGGCTGTTAAAATGCAATTCCCCGATAATGTTGATAATTTCATCCTTAATACGGATGGAGAATTACTGCAAAAAGCTGTATCTAAACTAGTATCTAATGCGGTAAAATTTACAACAAAAGGAAGTATTACTCTGGGCTTTGAACTAATAAACAATGAAATAGAAATCTTTGTAAAAGATACAGGAACAGGGATTGAAAAAGATTCGCAAAAGATTATATACAAGAGTTTTATGCAGGAAAATATTTCTGACACCCGTGGTCATGAAGGCAGTGGATTGGGTTTATCTATTTCCAAAGGCATAATACAATTGCTTGGTGGGAAAATACGTCTTGAATCCACAAAAGATATTGGAACAACAGTTTTTTTATCCATTCCAAACATTGCACCAGCAGTTTCTTCAAAACCAAAGAAAATAACAAAACCAATCAAAGAAAAGAAAACTCCATTCATATTAATCGCTGAAGACGACAATTCCTGTTATTATTATGAAGAGATTTTATTGAAAAACGACAACAAAATTGTAAGAGCCAGCAATGGACAAAAAGCTGTTGATTTATGCAAGATGCATCCGGATATCACTCTTGTTTTAATGGATATTAAAATGCCGGTAATGGATGGTATTGAAGCAACTCATCTGATTAAATCATTCCGAAAGGATTTGCCAATCGTTGCGGTTACTGCTCATGCACAAAGTGGAGATGCATTTAAAATAAAAGAAGCAGGATGCGATGAATACATTTCAAAACCAATTAAAAAAGCGAAACTGCTTTCTTTAATTCAAAAATATTCCAATAATAATTCTGAATTAGTTGACAACTAACCAACAAGTAATAAATCGCACAGCACTATTCTTTTTCGTGCCTTAAAAAAACACAATCACTAATAAACACAAAAATAATGACTTACGAAGATTTGGGATACAACCACATACTTGAAAGCTATAGAATCGAACAAAATTTAGATTCATTTGCTGTAGGTCGTGTTATATCGGAACACAAGGAAAGGTATGTTGTGAAAACACCAACAAAGGAGTTTGATTCTGAATTGATAGGAAATTTACGCTTTACGGCAGAAAGCAGATACGACTTTCCGGCCGTTGGCGACTGGGTCGCTTTTTCCGAATACGATGAAAAAAAAGCTCTGATTCATGCCATCTATCCCCGCAGTTCAGTAATTGAACGGCAAGCGGTTGGCAAATCAGGACAGGTACAAATAATTGCAGTAAATATCGATTACGGCATGATTGTACAATCTGTTAACCGCGATTTTAATATCAACCGATTAGAACGGTATTTAACCATTTGTTATGCTTCTAATGTGGAACCAATTATACTTCTTAGCAAAATTGATTTAATTACTGCTGCCGAGTTGGAAACTCTTCTTAATCTGATTGCAGAACGCATTAAAGATGTACGTGTAATTGCCGTTAGTAATGAATCGGATGCCGGATTGGATCAATTAACATCACTCATAAATACGGGGAAAACCTATTGTTTGCTTGGTTCTTCTGGTGTTGGAAAATCAACACTGATCAACAAGTTAAGCGGTAAGCAACTGATGAGTACAGGCGCTATCAGCGAAAGTATCGACCGAGGGAAACACATTACCAGCCACAGAGAATTAATTGTGCTTGAAAATGGCGGAATTTTAATCGATAATCCCGGAATGCGGGAAGTTGGAATTGCAAACACGGCCAGTGGTTTAGAAATGACATTCGATGGCATTATGCAATACGCCGAAAATTGCCGGTTTAAAGACTGCACCCACCAACACGAAAAAGGCTGTGCCATTTTAGAAGCTGTTGAAAATGGTGAAATTGATGCCAACTCGTATGCAAACTTTCAGAAAATGCAGCGGGAAAAGACACATTTTGAATCGACAGTGCAGGAAAAGAAAAACAAGGATAAAAGCTTTGGCAAGATGGTGAAAAATGTAAAAAAACAAAGAAAAGACAATAAGTTCTAAACAGTAATATGAATAAGAAAAGCCACCTCTCAGTGGCTTTTATCATCTCTTCCAGCCTGTCAGCGTTTCTTTTCGCCCCAATACTTTTCAAAAACCTCACCCTATCCCTCTCCTTTAAGGAGAGGAGAACACAGCTCCTGATATCTGCACATTTTTTTTGAAAGAAGGCTCTCTTCTACTCGGGGAGAAGGGCCGGGGTTGAGGTATTTATTCCCTCCCGCTTCACCAACATCTAAAATAGCTGCCATTCTATTTATCCTTTATATGGAACTATTATCACAATTAAACTCAGTGTTCCTAAATAATATTTTTTTACTTTTAAAAACGAAAAGATAAACACACCTACGTATAAACCCCTTCAAAACAGATAGCATTAAGATGATTAAACAAGAAATTGCGATAATATCAGATATTCACGGAAACTCATTAGCATTAAAGAAAGTTTTAGAAGATATCAATAATAGAGGTATTAAGACAATAATAAATTTAGGCGATAGTTTATATGGCCCATTAGATCCCAAAGGTACTTTTGAACTATTACAGAAACATAATGTGATAAGCATTTCTGGCAATCAAGACAGATTTATTCGTGAGAATTTAAGTGAGAAAACAGATTTTATAACTCTTGAGTATGTTAAGTCCCAAATTGATGATAAAGTAATAGAGTGGCTAAATTCGTTACCATTCAATACAATTTATGATGACAAGATCTATTGCTGTCATGCCAGCCCGCAAAATGATTCGATTTATTTACTGGAAAGTCTTGAGAAAGATTACGTAGCCATAAAGGACAAAAATGAGATAGATGCTTTGCTTACTCATGTAAAACAAAGTATTGTTATTTGCGGTCATAGCCATGTGTCAAAGATTGTTGAAACTGACAATAAATTAATTGTCAATTCTGGTAGTGTTGGATTACCAGCATATGATGATGATTTGCCAATCTACCATAAGATGGAGAATTATAATCCTTATGCCAATTATGCTATTTTGAGTTTCTATGACAATTCAATAAAAGTGGACAAAATTGCTATTAAATATGATTCTGAAAGTGCTGCAAAACTTGCTGAGTTAAACAACCGGGATGATTGGGCAACATGGATTAGAACTGGAATTGTATAGTGTTCCTTTACCAACACGAACATCAACAACACAAACCACCTTAAGGAATCCGCAACTTTTCAAAAACCTAACCCTATCCCTCACCTTTAAGGAGAGGAAAATACAGCTCCTAATATCTGCACATTTTTTTTGAAAGAAGGCTCCCTTCTCCTCGAGGAAACGGGCCGGGGTTGAGGTATCTGTTCCCTCCCACCACACCAACACCTAAAATAGCTGCTCATATCTTTCTTATGATTTTTTGCTGCAAATGGAAAAGATGGTTATCAAAACACAACCGACTGATAACAAACAAAATGACTACACAAATCTAGAAGCATTTTTCTAATTAAAATCATTCTTATAAATTTTCCCTATCATGAAATATACATTTTCAATTGAGAATATTCTCTTTTGAGGAGAATAATAAATAACTTTATCAAATAAGAAATGGATAAATAAAATTTAAAACAGGAGGCTAAATTATGGGATGCGACACAGGTTTAAAACCCAGAAAAAAAGTTCAAGTAGAAAATGCAAAAAATAGTAATCAATTAGTAAAGGAGGAAAAAACGATGAGTTCAACAATGGTAAGACAAGAAATGCCAAATTTCACAATGGATGCTTATGATGCTGCCACAGGTCATTTCACAACAGTATCGAGTGATAATTACAAAGGAAAATGGGCTGTAATATGCTTCTATCCTGCTGACTTTACCTTTGTTTGCCCAACTGAAATTGCGGCAATGAATGCTAAATATGATGAATTTCAGAAATTAAATACTGAAATCCTTGCTGTATCAGTTGATTCTAAATTTTCGCACAAAAGATTTGTTGAAACTGAACCAATCCTTAAAGGTTTAAGACTAACCATAGGTGCTGATGGAAATCAGGAAGTAAGCCGTGCATTTGGTGTACTTATCGAAGAAGAAGGTGTAGCACTGCGTGGTAGATTCTTATTTAACCCTGATGGAATTTGTGTAGCACAGGAAGTGCAAGCTGATTCTGTAGGTAGAAATGTAAATGAATTTCTACGTCAGGTGCAGGCATGGCAACATGCAACTAAAACAGGAGAAGTTTGTCCTGCCGGATGGAGACCAGGCAAAAAAACGCTTCCTGTTAATACTGATGCAGAAAAAATGACTGGACGTGTTGGTGATTACATTACAATTGAAGAAATTCTCGATTAATTCTTAATCAATACCGAAAAAGGCAGCTCCATAGAGATGCCTTTTCTTTTTACTTTATCAAGTTGTACTATTTCAAAAATTCCACAATCTCAACAAGCAAATAATCCAGCAACTCTTCCAAAAATTTTCGAGTGGTATGTCTTTCCCATCAGCGCTTCCGAACACCAACAAAAACAAACAATTTCCAACACAAACTACCTTAAGGAATCCGCAACTTTTCAAAAACCTCACCCTATCCCTCTCCTTTAAGGAGAGGAGAATACAGCTCCTAGTATCTGCACATTTTTTTTGAAAGAAGGCTCCCTTCTCCTCGAGGAGAAGGGCCGGGGTTGAGGTGTCTGTTCCCTCCCACTTCACCAATACTTTTCAAAAACCATTTATAACTATTTACGTTGCATATACTAACCCCTTTAAAAACAAGAAAAGCCACCTCTCGGTGGCTTTCTTTTTCTCCAGACCATATAGTCTCAACTAATTTTCAGCAGTCTCATTAACTACCAGCTCTTCATCCACTGCCTCTCCCTGCAGGTATCGGTATTCGAAACCATAGGTTCTCATAAATCTGCGCACATTCGATATTGGCTGGTTTCTCATCGAAAATTGAATGTAAGCAGCAATCTCCTTAATCATTGCATCAACGGGCTCGCGAACCCCGGCCAAATCTTTCTGCACCTTATTTACAGCACGATCGGCCGGAGCAATTTCGTCGAATTCCTTTTTTGCAGACTCCAAAGCCAATGCCACCTCCTCTACCGAGGGATTACTCATGGCTGGATAGGTAGCTTCAACCGCTTTTTGCTCTCCCAAAAGAATGTTTTCAGCAGCACTTACCAAATCCATATCCTTACTGAAAGTAGGTAATTCGCCACCCGCAGTAATGTTGTAGTAACGCAGCACTTCAGCAGGATGATCCATCCGGTAGGTTCTTCTTCTTAACCCATCAAAAAAATCGCGTACTACAACAGCAAGTTTGCCAAAACTTTCATTTTTCTCGCGAACCTCTTTCTGCCTGACCGATAAGCTGGCATTGCTCAGATCGTAAACCGTCTGAAATTTCAACTTCAGCTCTTCTGCCTCGAGCAGCAACTCAGCAGGAATAAAACTGGTTCCTAATTCTGCATCTTTCTGTGCAGTTGCAATGGAACGATCCAACACTTTTAACCGATTAATATCGGATGTTGGAAATACTAAATAAGCCATTTAATCTTCAATTATAGTTATACAAATGGATCAACGAATATCGTCTTCGCTTGATCCGGATAATTCTAAAATGATTTAACATGCAATTATAGCAACTTTTCTTTCTTTACAAGCCTTTCAGAGTACACAAGGGTGGCATCTCTGAAACTCCCGAAGGCTTGTGTGTCTTTTAAATGAGCATCCACGAAAAAAAATGAGGCTTGAGTGTGAATAAAACCGGCATCTGCAAAACTCCCAAGGGATTGTGTATTGCTGCAACCGGCATTCTTGAAACTCCGGGAGCATTGCGTGCCGCTAAAACGGGCATCTGCAAAACTCCGAGGGGTTTGTGCATTGCTAAAACCTGCATCAACTGAATTAGATGCCCGTTTATGGCAAACGAAACAGCTGTTTTTAACCAAAAAACAGGCCTGATGAAACATGTAAGTTAATTTGGAATTGCCCTTCCCCTCTACTCAACAAAGTTTTTTTTATCGAAATTCCAAGTTAACATTAATAGAGACAACTACAAAACAATATCCCACATTAACTGTTTAATTCAAACGCACAATACACTATTCACCTGAAACACAACAATATATTTTTTTATGATTTTTTGTTTGAGTAGGAGAAGATTTGTAAATTGGCGTGAAATTTTAATACTAATGACTATAGTTTTTAACAATACATGAAAACAAAAAACTCAGTACTAAGCCTGCTATTTATTTTTCTATTCTCAGCATTAAGCTCCTTAGCTCAAAGCTCAAAGAATTATTCAGTAGAAATGCATCCCGAATTTAAAACAGATGAACGGGAAATTCCTGAACAATACATTGGTAGTAACGAGAACGGTCATTATTTTTTATATTCGAAAGGTAAATACGGACAAGGTGTATCCTCTATTGTAAAATTCGATTTGAACTTTCTACCTACAAATGAGGAAATAGTACTTACAAAAGACAATGATAGTAAGCAAGATGATTTGTATTATAATCCTACAGAGAATAGAGAACAATCATTAGGTGTACTAAAGTTAGATGACCAGCTTTTAAATATCACTTCTATTTCAACCAAAGAGTATCGAAAATTCTTTGCAAAATCGATTGATTTAAAAAGCTTTACAATTACCAGCCAAAAAGAAATTGCCACAATTGAATTAGAGGACTGTAACGTAAACAAATCGCACATGTCTTTTGTTATGTCGCGGGACAGTAGTTCTGTGGGCCTTTTTTACACCATACCAACTAAAAAGAAGGAAAACCGAAAATTTAGTTTACTGGTATTCGACAAAGAATTTAATGAGATCAGTCATGACAATTATGAATTTCCGTTTGAGGCTGATGAATTTGCAATGATGAATGGTATTTTGGTGAATAAAGACGAAATGCTGATTTTATCGGCAAATTTAAGTAAAATGCCTGTTAATCCGAGCAGCAAGCGCATTCCCGATTACGACTATTCTCTCTATTCTCTTCAACAAGGAAAATCTACTTTAGTTGGTAAAATACCGAATGACAATATATGGCTTAACAATCTTAAAATGGTTATTACCAAATCATCAGTGAAATTTGTGGGTTTGTACTCCTATACAGGACGATTCGATGCATATGGCATCTTTTTTCATCAAATAGATCGAAAAAACGGGAAAATAATCACTCACAAACTAAATCCATTCAATCAGGAATTATTAGATCAGCATACTGAAATTTCAAGATCTGAAATTGGTTACAAGAGAAAAATCAAAAAATTCAAAGAATTCAAAGAATTGCCATATTACATTCCGCAAAGTATTCTAAAATATGATGATGGTTCAATTCTAATGATTGCCGAGCAAGTTCATACTTTTACACAATATGTTACCACATATTACTACGAAAACCTTATCGCACTAATGGTTGACAATGAAGGAAATATGCAATGGTCCAAACTGATAAAAAAAGACAATTCAAAAACAGGTAACTGGATATATTCCAGCTTTATATCAGTAAAAAGTAATGATAACTGCATTTTGATTTTCAATGACAAAACCGGTGAAACGAAGGATGATATCGATCGCAACTCTAATTTTTCCAAATATCTATGGAAATCCATTCGTCTTGTAGAATTAAATAAATCAGGAGAAATAATGAAAAAAGAGATTGCAAGTACTACTGAAACGGAGGGGTACCGCATTCGTCCAAGTTTAAGTTCCTGGATAAACGAAAACGAAGTTCTACTGTTTTCACAGATTCCTGGAAATGTAAAAAACCAACGTTTTATGAGTTTGAAAATAAGCGAATAGACAGGTCAATTCGTTTCATGTACCAGGTCGCTGTAAATGGTTTGACCATAGGCAGGCAATTGCACTTTCTTCATTTGCCATCAAAAACCGAAATACCACATCAAAAACCTCACCCTATCCCTCTCCTTTAAGGAGAGGAGAATACAGTTCCTCATATCTACACAATTTTAAAAGAAGGATCAGCCGGGGTTGAGGTGTCTGTTCTCTCCCACTTCACCCACACCTAAAATAGCTGCCCATATCTTTCTTATGATTTTTTGCTGCAAATGGGAAAGATGATTATCAAAACACAAATTGACAATAAAGCCACCCCGCGGTGGCCTTATTTTTACCAATTCTCTACTACAGAATAGGTTGACTTTAGCATGTCAAAGCGATATATTTATATCTCAAACTAATGAGATCTAACAGAAATGAAACACACATGAAACTGATCTATGCCTCAGATCTTCATGGAGATGATCACCTGTACAATGAGCTGATTACAATTCTCGACCAGGAAAAGGATGTTGATGCTCTTTTGTTGGGCGGAGACCTATTTGCCCATACCCGGATAGTCACCGATCAGCTTCAATTTATAGATAACTGTTTTTTACAATTCGCAAAGGAAATTAAGCTTGATATTCTTTTCATTCCGGGCAACAACGACTGGCCGGCAAGTATAATGAAAATGGAACAGTTGGCTCTTCCAAACATCATCCAGCAACTTCACTTGAAAAGCTATCGCTACAAAAACATGAATCTATCGGGCTACCCCATGGTACCCCACACTCCTTTTCATCGAAAAGATTACGAAGCCCGAGATCTTGAATCTGATGCTATTCAACCTCAGGAAGGCGATTACCTCTCCTCTGCCTCCGGTACTATCAAACCGATTCCTCCAAACTACTTTCTAAAAAAACCAAGTATAGAGGAACAAGTCCGGAATATCGATCCTAAGAGCAGAATATGGCTTTGCCATACTCCACCTTATGGAGGTAAACTAGATATTAGCTGGGAACAAAATCATCTGGGCAGTAAAGCGCTGACAAACCAAATTTGGAAGCAACAACCCATTTTAAGCTTGCATGGACACATTCACGAAGCACCGATGCTTAGTGGCAGTTGGGTTGATAAAATAGGAGAATCTTACTGCATAAATCCTGGCCGCAATGCCAAACAACTTTACGCTGCTATAATTGAACTCGATGAAAATGAAATCCTTCACACTCTCCGGCATACAGTATTTGGAAACTTTAAATTGTAAGCCAATGTTTTGATATCTAAATAAAAACCGGAAAATTATTTTTTCCTTAACTTATTCAATTGATTACTAACTGATAACACAAACAGATATGAAACGACTTATTTATTGCGCTGCCTTTCTGTTGGTAATAATTGCCGGCAAACAGGGCTTCGCGCAGAAACAAACCTTTAAGCCTTTTAAAGTAGAAGTAGGTGGAATTTTAGCATTTCCACTTGATAAAGAATCTGGATTGGGTGGCGGATCATACATTGAACCCAGGTACAGTCTAAATGATAATTTCACCTTTGGATTGCGTTTAGAAGGGGTCAGACTTAGTTCAGGTGAAATTTCTGTTGGAATTGGTCGTGTAAATATAGATGCTTCTACTGTTACACCAGTTCTGTTTACTTGTGATTACTTCTTCAACAACCAAAAAACACGCCCATTTGTTGGTCTTGGACTAGGGCTTTACAAAAGAAACGATCAAAGTATTGATACTGATATTTGGTCGGTAAATATAAACACAGGTTCTGAAAATAATTTTGGATTTGCCCCACGAATCGGTCTTAATGTTGGCCACATGAGGCTGGCAATGATTTACAACTTTACAGGAAATAACATCAGCGATTACCTAAGCGTACAGCTGGGCATTGAAATTGGAGGCGGAAAGAAAAAACAATAAAACCTTTCAGTTAAAATAAACCCCTGATTACCAAAAGGGTGTCCAAAAAGGAATATTTTGTATTGGATTGTCATGTTGAGCGGTTCCGATGGCTATCAGGACGAAACATCTGTTTTTCAAAGTGAAAGATTCTTCATCAGGCTCAGAATGACAATGGAACAATACTTTTTAGACACTCTCTTTCTTTTTTTCCGCAATGAGTGCAGTTCTTAACCATTTCTTATGAATAAAAAATGTTCATCCATATAGAATTCTTCCGAACTAAAATGAACCAATGATTGGGAATTTTAGCAGACTGTTTTCACAAGAAAAGCCATTATTTGTGAATGAAAAATTCCCCTTGGTCTGGATACGTGAATTAACGGCTTGTTTCCTCAATATAAGATCAAAAGATATTCTGTAAATCAGATATATTTTATTTTTTTGGTTATTTTCGCATCCTACCAAAGAATTGATGATGAAAAAAGTACTTCTATTCAAAATAGCCCTGTTCTGTCTCTGCTTTTTTTGCATTACATCCCCTTCAATGGCTCAAAACAGCGAGCAATTTCAAATTGATTCTTTACAGAAGCAGAACCGAATTGAAGCAAATCAAGAACAGCTTGTAGATAATTACAACCAAATAGCCTATTTATTTGGAGATATAAGTATTGACAGCTCTCTGCATTACAGCCAAAAAGGAATGCTGCTGGCTCAGAAAATTAATTACGATCATGGTTTGGCTGTATCCCATTTATACACTGCACGCGCATTAATTCAAGACGGAAAATTAAAGCCGGCAATGGAAAATTTCAATAAGGCTCTCAGTCAATTTATTCAGGAAAGAGATTCTGTCAACCTATTGGATTGTTACAGTGGCATGAGTTATTTGGCTTCCTATGAGTCAAATCAATTAAAAAGTCTTAACTACAATTTAAAAGCACTTAAAATTGCAGAAAAATTAAAGGATACAACCAGTTTGTCCATTCGCTACAACAACATTGGTGCAATTTACAAACGACTCGATAATTACGAATTGGCTTTGAATTATTTTCAAAGATCCATTGCTTTGGAACAAAATTCCGCTAACGCAGGAAATTTAGCCATTTCCTATGCCAATGTTGGGGTTTTAAAAGTCAAACATCATAAGTTTAGTGAAGCCGAATCTGATTATCAAAAAATAATGAGCCTATTGCCTGCAATTGACAGTCATTACGTTCGAGCCTATTTGTACCTGTCCTTATCGGGATACTATAATGGCATCAACAATTTTGATTCAACAAAATACTATATTAATAAAGCCAGCGAAATTTGTATCAAAAATAATTATCGGCACATCTTGGCGCGTGTATACCGCAAACAAGGAGAAATGCTTTTCAAACAAAAAAGGTACTCCGAAAGCATTCATTTTCTCGATAAATGCTTAAAATTATCCGATTCTATTGGTGTACAGGAAGAATATCCTGAGATTTATAAGATGAGAGCCAAAGCCTATTCACAAATTGGAAATCATAAACAAGCCTACAAATCACTGCAAAAGGCAAATAATGCCATCGATTCTTTAAAAAGTGAGAAAGTAGCTGAATATTTGGTTGAATTTGAAGAACAAAAGGCTAAGAATGAAATAGAGAAGCAACAGCTTGAATTGGCACTTAAAAATCAGCAGGCAAAAAATGCTGCTATTATCATGAAAAACAAGTACACACTGGCTTTGCTTGCTATTGTTCTACTCATTCTCTCGATTTCAATTGTGGCATTTTACTTTTTAAGATCCAAAAAAAACAATATCATTTTAAAATCACAGCATAAACTTATTAATGAACAAAAATTACTTCTGGAGGACAATATCAAAAAATTAGAAGTAAGTGAAGAAAACCTTCAAAAGCTAAATGCGACTAAAGACAAGTTTTTCTCCATTATTGCTCATGATTTAAAAAGTCCTTTTACTGCAATTCTGGGTTTTAATAATGAATTAACCAATCATTATAATGAGTACAGCGATGATGAGCGTTTGGAAATGATCAATCACGTTGGAGATGCCTCAAAATCGACCTATTCCCTGCTTGAAAATTTATTAACATGGTCCAGATCACAAAGTGGGTTTATTCAATTGAATAAAGAGGTACATCTTATAAAGAATCTGGCAGAAGAAGGCATCTTACCAAACATGGCTGCTGCTGAAATTAAAAAAATTAATGTCCTAAATAATATTGATGATGCACAAATAGTTTGGGCCGATAAGGAAACCATAAAAATAGTCGTTTCCAATTTATTTAATAACGCCATTAAATTCTGTAATGCAGGAGGTGTAATTAAGCTCACCGGAAAATTGAATCATGACGTGTTTGAAATTTGTGTACGCGACACCGGTATTGGCATGAGTGAACAAATAATGAATAATCTTTTTATGATTGAAAAGAACGCTCAACGCGTAGGAACCAACGAAGAAAAAGGGACCGGATTGGGTTTGATTCTTTGTCAGGAATTTGTTCATAAAAACGATGGCCAAATATGGGTAAAAAGCAAGGTTGGCGTGGGTACAGAAATGTATTTTTCTTTGCCTGTTATCAAAAATAAATAAATTCAGCAATGCTATCCCGAAGCTATTAATTTACTATTTCACGCAGGTTATTAAAGCTTAACGCTGCAGTGTATACCATTCCCCTTAATCAACAAACAGAACAACTTGACAACATAAAAAGATTCTCTGATCAACATCAACAGACTTGGCAAACTTGACATATATCAAAAACAATATCTTTTAGTACGTTTGCATGTCTTAATTTTTTTAAACTAAATCACATGAAAAAAATTGTACTACTATTTGCCATTATTGCAATTGGCACATCTTCATTTGCTCAGGATGTAAAATACGGAATAAAAGGAGGATTAAATCTTGCAAACTTTAGTGGCGATGATATGAAAGGCGATTCAAAAGCAGACATTTACTTTGGCGGTTTTATGAGAATGACTCTTACTGAATGGTTAGACTTTCAGCCAGAACTGGTTTATTCCCGTCAAGGATCATCTAATGATAGTGAAGGAATTGATGCAAAATTTAAAACAAACTTCTTAAACATTCCACTTTTAATGCGTGCAAAGATGATTGGTTCAGACAAGTTATATGCAATTGCAGGACCTCAGATAGGCATTCATTTAAGTTCTGAATATGAGGAAGACGGAGACACTGCTGATTTAGATAAAGCAATGAGCGTTTTGGATTTCTCAGTCGCTCTTGGACTTCAATATGACCTCAATAAACAATTTAGCATCGAAGCCCGCTACAATTTTGGATTAACAAAAATATTCGATAATGACTATTATGAAATAGATGCTAAAAATTCAGTTTTTCAAATTGGAATAGCTGCATCGTTCTAATTCATCCTGATTTTCTAAAATACAAAACAAAATCCGATCCAAATTGATCGGATTTTTTAGTGTTTATAACATTCTAATTCAGGCTGGTTATTCAACCAACCGAACATTATTTTCTACTTGCCATAAACAAAAAACTTAGTTAAATTAGCAACTTCTGTTTAACCAATCTAAGTACAAATGAATACCCCTGCAATTAAAAACCGCCTGCACGTTGTAGATGCTTTAAGAGGTTTTGCCCTTGTCTCTATTATGCTCCTTCACAATATTGAGCATTTCGATGTTTATTTTTCGCCGGCAAACCTTCCTGAATGGATGGTTTCTTTAGATAAAATAATCTGGGATTCATTGTTTTTCCTTTTCGGAGGTAAATCCTACGCGATATTCGCCTTACTATTTGGCTTAACATTTTTTATTCAGACTAATAATCAAAACAAACGAGGCAATGATTTTAGAGCACGCTTTGCCTGGCGTTTGCTGCTTCTTTTCATTTTTGGGATTATAAACTCAGCATTTTACCAAGGTGATATACTTACTCTTTATGCTTTTGTAGGTTTGTTTTTGATCCCCTTGGTGAAACTAAACAACAAGTGGATATTGGCTATAGCTTTACTCCTGTTTATTCAGCCTTACGAATTATTTAGCCTTTTTAAAGCCATACAAAATCCTGATATTAAAATAGCCAATCCAATATCATGGACCTATTTCGGCAAAATGGATGAATACGTAAAAGCAGATTCATTTTTAGGTACTGTATACGGTAATTTAACAAATGGGAAAAGAGCCGTTATTGCCTGGAGCTGGGAGAATGGTCGTTTTTTTCATATTCTTTCAACTTTTCTATTCGGGATGCTGGCCGGTCGTATGAATCTTTTTACTAAATCAGATAAAAACACCAAATTTTGGACAAAGACTTTTATCATTTCAATCATCGCATTTATTCCCCTGTTTATACTTCAAAAAAACCTTAGCGGATTAATTGGCAGTGAAGCCATTCGCCGCTCAGTGCAAACCATCGAAACCTCATGGACTAACCTTTCATTCATGGTATTTTTGGTATCAGGATTTGTTTTACTCTTCAACACCAATGCATTTCGAAATGTTCTGACACCATTTTCAGCAATAGGTAAAATGAGTCTTTCCAACTATGTATTTCAATCCATGTTAGGTGCCGGCATCTATTACGGATTTGGTTTGGGAATGTATCGATACACAGGTGCGACTTACAGCTTGTTAATCGGTATCGGCCTTGCTCTAATTCTAGGTCTGTTTTGCACCTGGTGGGATAAGAAACATTCTCACGGCCCATTGGAGGCTATCTGGCACAAAGCAACCTGGTTGGGAGCAAAATAGGCTTTACTCTTTGCAAGATCAATTCCACGGTAATTTCCAACATAATTTACTGGGCATGTTTACAATCATACATTTTTGTAGATTTTAAATATGAATCCCTACAAAAATGAAATTTTTCATGTCCTTACAATTCCTTAATTCTCTGAAATTGAACACCTATCCGTTTTAGGTACTTATTTTGATTGTTAGCTAGTATCTTTTTTAGAACGACTAACAAACAAATGGATTATGAAAGTATTGATACCAGTGGTTGATCATGAAAATGAAAAAAATAAGATTACTAAAGAATTTGATGATGCTGCCTCTTACTGCATATATGATAGCTTGAGTAAAACTTATGAATGGCTCCCTACGAATGCATTAACAAGCAAAATTGGCAACATCAGTTTTGCATTAAAACGTAAGGGTATCCTTTCGGTGATCATAAGAGAAATGCCAGTTATGGCCATTCATTTATTTACCGAAATGGGAATTGCCTTGTATCCCGCTCAGGGAAATAATTTAGAAGAAAACATTAAACTGTTCGACAAAGAAGAATTGCATCCTCTCACAATCGTAAATGGCAATGTGACACATGTAAGCCTTTCAAATTGCAGTACATCTTGTGGTTCATGCAATTCCGGATGCTAGTTATATTAGTTTCTATCACTAATCGTTACACGTAAATAACCTGATATGACAACAAGAAAATTAAACTGGAACCGATGGATGCAGGATGGTGATCAATTTCTAAAAGGAGCAACTCCAAAAGGTAAAAAAAGCATCTTGGGAAATACCGTTCGATACAATATGTTATCGATGTCTTTAGAAGGATACATCATGGCGATACTGGATTATCATCAAAATATGCCTCAAAATCACACTTACAGTGATCTTATTTATGGTCTGGAAGAGGTGATGTCAATTGATGCAACGCTTAAAAAACGCATCTTAAAATACGAAAACATCCAATCTATTTGTTCTTTGGAAAAGTATCATCGGTCGGAACCTACCGACGAAGATTTAGTTGACTTATTTGGAGCAATTCAGGAAATAAGCAAAATTGCACATGAAACATGCATAGAAAGCGTATAATCACTTTACTATGCGCATTAAAACAGTTATACAATCTCTTCAATTGCATAGTCTTGATTATTAAATTGAACGGTATCTCCTTTTTGTTTGCCAATAAATTGTTTTGCAAGCGGAGATGTAAGAGAAACCAAATAGTATTCCTTTTTGTCTAATTCAACTTTTCCCAAAGCAACAGACACAAAAAATCGAAGTTTATCAGTAATTACAAGAGATCCAAGAGAAATCGAAGAATTTAAAATTTCAGGATCAATTTTAGCCAGTACGCTTTGCATGTTTTGATTGCCTGCAAATTGCTGAGCCATTTTCTCCTGTTCCAAATGAACCATTGCCCGTCCGGTTTCATGCTTATCACCCGCACTGCTTTTGGTTTCGCTTCCAGCTGATTCCTTTAATTCCTGCAAAGCCATCTTATTGTGCTGCAACTTCTCTTCTATTGTCTGATATACATACAGATACAACTCTTTTTTTATTTCTAAGTATTTGCTCATAGAATTAACATCTGATTACGACATATTCTTTAAACAACACTGTTTGTATTTCTTCCCTGAACCACATGGACATGGATCGTTTCTATTGATTTTTGTGCCTTGCTCAACCGGCGATTCCGAAGAAGCAAAAATATGCTCCATCTGCTGATAATGGTTCTTCCATTCCGCATCGCGCATTTCGCAAAAAGCTGTTCCTTTCTGAAAATCAGAAACTTTACCTTCCATCACATCAATATAATATTGTAACTCAATCGCAGTGTGCTTACCTTCGAATTTTGGTAGAATCTCTTTGAATTTTTGAAGAGTATCATTGCGCTGTAAATCACCCAATACACGAATGTAATGATCTACCCAATGAAAGTTATCTCTGTCCAATATGGAATGAATTCGGTCAAACTGTTCATCTGTTGCGTAATACAATGCCTCAAAACAATAGAGATAAGGTTTTTTATTATCTGATTTAATATTTTCTTCAATAAAATCGAGTACTTTCCCTACGAATTGTTCCGGATATTTTCTGGCAAGCAGTCCTGCCAAATATACAGCCTGTTCGTTCATTAAATCCCAATCTTCCTCAACAGTAAACAGTTCCAATAATGGCTCAAACAATTCCTCCGACAAATGTTTCTCTGCAACAATACAATACCATAATGGTGCCGGCAGCATCACTCTGTACTCGTCAGAATAGTATGCTTCACCATTGTAGGCATTTGTAAAGGCGAAAACTAATTTCTTTCTTAACTCTTCGCTATTTTCCTGATTTCTCAAGAAATCAATTGCTTCGTATGGAATTCCCTTAAGCTGGGTATCGATTATTTCGAATGCGTGTTCAGTAGATCGTATCATAATTCTGTATTATCCGGCAAAGATATAGAATATTAAGGCTTTTCAGGAATTTAGACTATTCTTTACAGCAGAATTCAAAAAAAAATAAAGCCCTGAATTTACATTCAGAGCTTTATACCCAAACTAGAATTAAAATGAATTAATTATCCATTTTAAAAACTTTCTTTAAAATATCATCCATCAGGCACCATTTGGTGATTGATGATTGCAACAGATTTAAACCAACAAAAGCAGTCAGCAGCAACCAGTTCATATTTACGTAAAATGCCAATAAAATGCTTACCAAAACTAATGTTCCTGCAATGCCTCTAATAATTCTCTCTCTCATCTTATTTTATACTAATTATTTAAATAAATTTTTCAACATCCAACATATAAGCATGCATTGGATTGCAACAATCTATATCATTGTTGAACAGAGTAATTTGATTCAGTAATTCAGAACCTTTTTCGTCAGTTAAAAAGGAAAAAGAAGCGATAGAATCATAATAGTCCTTATTAGAGGCAAACCAGTTTGGTACCTGACCATCTTTAATATGTTTTTGAGTATACCCTTTTACATCAAACTCACTATAAGCCCCAACACCCGCAGTTCGATAGATTTTCTTCAAATCATCATAAAAGGAACTCACACAAAATATGATTACAACTTTCATAAGTTTTAAATTAGTTTAAGATTTATTCCTCGTCCTTAATCTCACTCGATTTAGGGTCAATTACAGGATATTTTTTCTTTTCAGTCATATAATAGATAAGTGGTACAATTACCAAAGTCAGAAATGTTGAAGCAATAGAACCTCCCATCAGTGATATGGCTAAACCTTGAAAAATGGGATCGAACAGGATTACAACAGCTCCAATTACAACAGTTCCTGCAGTAAGTAGAATTGGTGTTGTACGCACGGCTCCAGCTTCAATAACAGCCTCCTTTAACGGAATACCATCCTCCAAACGAAGATTAATAAAGTCAATCAATAAAATGGCATTCCTCACCATGATCCCCGCAAGGGCAATCAATCCAATCATAGATGTAGCGGTAAAGAAAGCGCCCATCAACCAGTGTCCAACCAAAATTCCAACAAGAGATAATGGAATTGAAATCATCATCACAAAAGGAACTTTAAAATTCTGAAACCATCCAATAATCAACAAATAGATAACCAGCAACACCACAGCAAAGGCAGTTCCTAAATCGCGGAATACTTCATATGTAATTTGCCATTCCCCATCCCACTTCAAACTGTAATTATCTTCTAAAAACGGTTGTTGAGTATATTCCTCTTTTAAATCATAACCTTCAGGAAGCTTAATATCACTTAGGTTTTTAGCTATGTTCATGATTCCGTAAACCGGACTTTCCAATTTTCCGGCTACATCCGCAGTAACGTAAACCACCCTTTTCTGATTTTTACGGTAGATACTTTTCTCCTTAATTCTCTCATGAACATCAACAATATCGCCCAAAGAAACTAACTGCCCCGATTGTGACAGAATATTGATTCTCTTCAGATCGGCAACACTACTTCTGTCTTTCTCCTGCAACCGCAAATCAATCCCAACCTGATTGTGTTCAGACTCTTGGTACAATTGGGAAACTTCCTGTCCCTGCAATGCCATATTTAAAGTATGAACCACTTGCTGAGTCGAAACTCCGGCCAACATTGCCTTTTCTTTGTTCACATTAAACTGAAACTCGGTTTGATCATCTTCAACCAACCAGTCAACATCAACAACATCATCCGTTTTTTCAAAAAGAGTTTTTACCTGAGCTGCAATATTTCGTTGTTCCTCCAAATTAGGACCATAAATTTCTGCCACCAAAGTCGACATTACCGGTGGTCCCGGTGGAACTTCAACAACCTTTACATTGGCATTAAATTTCTTTCCAATCTCCTGCAACGCAGGTCTCATTAACTTAGCAATATCGTGACTTTGCTCGTCACGCTCATCTTTATGAGTTAAATTCACCTGAATATCAGCAACATTCGAACCACGACGCAAATCGTAATGACGAACCAAACCATTAAAATTCATTGGTGCGGCTGTCCCCACATAAGTCTGATAGTCAACTACATTTTCTTGCTGAGAAATGTAAGCCGCCAATTCTTTAGCAACCACAGCGGTACGCTCAAGGGTTGTTCCTTCCGGCATATCAATAACTACCTGAAATTCGTTCTTATTATCGAAGGGAAGCATTTTAACAGCAACCTGTTTAAAATAAACCAATGTAGTTGAAGCCAGTAAAAGAACAACCACTGTACCAATAAAACTCCACCTCTTCCATTTTGATTCCAGCATGGGCGAAATCGTAGCTGAATAAAGTTTGTACACCATCGAGTCTTCCAGCTTAAAAGCCTTCTCATCAGCATCATCTTTTTCTTTAAATCGTAACAAACGATAAGCCAGATAAGGAGTGATGGTAAGAGCTACCAGTAAGGAGAAAATCATTGCAATGGATGCTCCAATCGGCATCGGGCTCATATAAGGTCCCATTAAACCAGACACAAATACCATTGGCAAAACTGCTGCAATTACAGTGAAAGTTGCCAAAATTGTTGGATTCCCCACTTCATCAATTGAACGCAAGGCCGCCTGCATAAACGGCAACTGTTTCATTTTAAAATGCCTGTGCATATTCTCCGCAATAATAATGGAGTCGTCAACCACAATTCCGGTAACAAAGACCAAAGCAAACAAGGTAATCCGGTTCAATGTATAATCCAGAAAATAGTAACTAAACATGGTTAAAGCAAATGTGATTGGTACTGATAAAAACACAACCAATCCACCACGCCATCCCATGGCCAGCATCACAACAAATGTAACTGCAATAATTGCTCCTAAAAGGTGCATCAACAGCTCGGAGACTTTGTCTGAAGCAGTTTCACCATAGTTCCTGCTAACCTCAACATGAACATCGGCAGGAATTAATTCCTGTTCCAAAACGGCTGTTTTTGTTAAAATTTGTTCCGCAACTTTCATTGCATCAGCACCCCGTCGTTTGGCCACTGAAATGGTAACAGCAGGGTAATTTCCTTTTACAAGTTCCTTAGCCTCATTTATTTTTCCATAACCAAAACTCACATATTGTGAAGGCACTTCCGGACCATCAACAACCTCTGCAACTTGTTTCAAATAAATTGGACTACCATTGTATACACCTACAACCAGGTTTGCAACATCTTCTGAATTTTCAAGAAACCGACCTGTTTCAACTAAATATTCTGTGTCATGATTATTAAATGCTCCTGATCCTATTTGTTGATTAGATATTTCAATTTGCCGGGCAATACTCAAAGCATCAATATTATAGCCAGCCATTTGTGCCCGATTCAGAATAACTCTTACTTGACGGGAACGTCCGCCAATTATTTTGGTTTCCGAAACATCATTAACTTTTTCTATTTCGTTGTTTACTTCCTGTGCTATTCTCTTTAACTGAAAATCATCATAGTTCTCACTCCAAAATGTTAATCCCAATACCGGAACATCATCAATTGCACGTGTTTTAATTAGGGGCATGGAAGTGCCTTTTGGCATTTCATCCATGTGTTTCATAATCTCATTGTACATCTTTACCAAAGATCTTTCAATGTCTTCACCTACATAAAACTGAACAATTAGCATCGCCTGTCCCGGCATTGATGTAGAATAAACATATTCAACACCAGGAATATTTGCCACTACTTTTTCAAGTGGCTGCATAACTCTCGACTCAATTTCAGCCGGACTTGCACCCGGATATCTTAAAAAAATATCAGCAATGGGTACATCAATTTGTGGTTCTTCTTCTCTTGGCGTTAAATAAGCACTGTACACGCCAATCACCATGAAGGCAACCATCAAGAGCGGAGTTAATTTAGAATTTATGAATAGTTTGGCCATTTGGCCTGCAAATCCTGTTTTCATATGATTGTATTTTGATTGTAACTACCAGCTGTAATTATTGAATAGTAAGTTTTGCTCCATCCCAAATTTTTCCTTTAAAGGAGACGATGTATTTCTCACCATCGTTTAAGCCCGATAGAATTTCAACCTGATCACCAATAGTTTTTCCCAGTCTTAGCCATCGCAATATTGCTGTTCCACCCTGACTAACAGTATATATACCTGTCAATTGTCCTTTGTGAATCAAAACACTTGCAGGAATCATTATAGATGGCATGCCCCCTTTTTCAATCAAAACATTTGCATACATACCACTGTACAAATTATTTTTTTGTTCGTTGGCAGGCTTCAAAACTATTTTTGCTTCAAACTGATTTCCTGTATACTGAGAAGATGGATTGACTTCCGAAACAAAACCAGGTATTTTAACATCACCCAATGCACTAATTTGAACCAATACCGGATCATTTTGTTTGATTTTCGAAATTTCAGATTCAGGAATTCGGGCCATCACCATAAATTCGCCTTGTTTTTCAATCGCAACCAATGGCATTCCCGGAGATGCCAAATCACCTTCGTTCATATATTTTCTGGTAATTACACCATTGTAAGGAGCCTTGATAGTGGTGTATCTAAGCATTTCCTCTACCTCAATACCCATTTCTTTAACAGCTTCCAATCTGGCTTTTGCCATATTATATTGTGTTGTTACATCATCCAACTCTTTCTGTGAAGCACTCTTTTGCTCAAACAATACAGTAAAACGATCGTAATCTTTCTTTGCATTTTTAAAAGCAGCTTTTGCTTCCAGTTCATTAGCTTTCACCTGAGCTTTTTTCGCTTGAATATCTTTTGCATGAATTTCAACCAAAACCTGACCTTTATTTACTTTTTGACCTGTTTCTACATTAATCTTAGCAATTTGACCCATAATTCGTGTACTAAGATTCGAATGTGTTTCAGCTTCCAGTTTACCCGAAAAACTCATTGTTTCAGCTTGATTTGTTAATTTAGCTGTTCCTACCGTCACGCTAACATCAGCTTTCTCTGTCTCCTTTACCTTGCTTTCACTTCCACAGGATTGTAATGATAATCCACCTAAAGTGATCAGTGCTATAATTAAAAAATTCCTTGAGTTCATATCTGTAGATTCTTTAGTATGATTGTTTATTGTAATTCTTTTTCCAGTAATAATTCCAATTGGAAAACTGCAACATGATAGTTGTATAAACTGTTTATATAATCAAGATTCCGTGCCATCGAAACCGTTTCAGAATATAAAATATCAGTAGTTTTTTCCAATCCTTGCTTGTATCTGTTAGTACGTATTCGAAGTGCTTCTTCTGCCTGCTCTTTGGCTAATTTGCTCAATTCAATTTTATCATATGCCACTTTCAGATTTCTTTTGGCAGATTGAATTTCCATACTGTTTTTGGATAAGTATTCAGCGAAGTTCAACTCCGATATTTTTAACTCGGCCTTCGCTTTCTGAACCTTCCCAATATTTTTATAACCGCTGAATAAATTCCATGATAAACTTGCTCCAATCATGTAATTATTTGCTGATGTTCCAAAAAGTTTATCGTCATTCCATTCGTATGCACCAAATGCATTTAATCGGGGAAGGAACTGCATTCTTTCTGATTTCAGCATACTTTCTCTTGCTTCAACGCTCTTTCTATAGGCATTCAAATCCGAACGATTTTCAATTTGAAAATCTTGCTCCAAGCCATTTAACAAGGAAGGCTTTTTCTCCAAATAATCTGTAGTAACAATCACCACATTAATATCCAAACCCAAAAGGTAGGCCAGAAACTCTCCTGCACTCTTCTGATTATTACTTGCATCTGCTAACTGATTATTCAATTCCAAAACCCGTACCTTGGCAGATAACAGATCTGCTTCCTGCACAAAGCCTTGCGCCAAATTATTTTCAGTAACTTGTAATGCTTCAGCAGCAGCCTTTTTTGATAATTGAAGAACTGAAACTGCCTCTTGAGCCAATTCGAGCTGATAATAGGCTTTCTTCACCTCAAACTTTGTAAAATTGATTGTTCTCTCTGTTTTGTAATCAACAGCCTGCATTTTTGCATTCGCGGCTCTTCTGCCATAAATTCCATCAATATTAATTAATGGCTGCTGAACCTCAATTTTAGTATTGAAATTTTTAGTCTGACCAGGATCATTTAGCAAGAGTGGATTAAAGTCAGCCTGTGTAGCTATCTCCTGCTTTAATTTGAATCCAAAACTGCTCAACGGATCGTTTGTTACAACTCCCGAATGTGAAAGATTCACTATCGGTAAAAAAACAGAATTTGTTTGACGGAATTCGGCTTTGGCAACTCTTCCCTCAGCCTTCGCCTTATTAATTTCCCAATTGTTTTCAGAAGCTTTTACTAAGGCTTCTTTCAAACTTAACTTCATTTCTACAGCTTGTGATTTCCCTTTTATTGAAAAGCCTGCAACTAATAGTAAAATGAAATAAATTTTAAGGTTTCGCATATTTATTTGTTCTTTTAATTTCGGTTCAAATCTAAACAACAATATCCATATATCCAAATATCTACATGTTTGTGGATTTAATATATTTCTATCTTAACTTTGATTTTATTTATAGTAACTGAAATTTAGATATTTAGGATGCCAATTGCAATATTAAACTTGGTAAAAGTGAAATTTATCACATTCAAAATTGATAAAAAAATAAGGCTCTCCACTAAACGGAAAGCCTCTCAATATAAAAACAATATTATCCTTTACTTTTGAAGTAAATTCCGCAGCATATTTAGTGCATTTAAAGATGCCACCTGAATATTTCGTTCTCTATTTTTATACAAATCAAATCGATGAGAAATAAGGTCATTGGGTCCCGCAACAGCAATCCAAACAGTTCCAACGGGTTTTTCCTCCGTTCCACCATCGGGTCCGGCAACTCCTGATGTTGCAATTGCATAATCGGTATTCAGCACTTTTCTGGCACCAATAGCCATTTGTTCCACTACCTGCTGACTTACCGCACCATATTTCTCCAAATCCTCACCATTCACACACAAGATATTTTCCTTCACTTCATTTGAGTAGGCTACCACACCACCTTTAAAATAAGAAGAACTACCCGCATGAGATGTTATTAGGTGAGCAATTTTCCCTCCGGTACAGCTCTCTGCTGTGCCCAAAGTCTTTCCCTTATCGGATAAAAGTTTAGCTACGGTCAATTCCATGGGTTCATCATCATAGCCAAATATATTTGCGGAAATTATTTTTTTCAACGCAGACAACTGCTCCTCTATAATTTTCTCTAATTCTGCCAAATTATCTCCCAAAAGACTCATTCGTAATCGCAAAACTCCAGGAGAAGGCAAATATGCCAATTTTACGCAAGCTGGTAAATTCCCTTCCCAATCTTCAAGCATTTCCGCCATCACAGATTCTCCAATACCTTGAGTCATTACTGTCTTGTGCAAAATAACCGGTGTAGAAAAATGTTGTTTTAATGATTGTAAAATTTCGTCCTGCATAATTCCCTTCATTTCAAAAGGAACTCCAGGCATCGAGATAACTACCTTACCATCTTTCTCAAACCACATGCAAGGAGCTGTACCATGGTTATTGGTTATTATTCTTGCGCCATCGGGAACCAAAGCCTGTTCCCGATTGAAACGATTCATAGGAATCCCTCTCTGCCAGAGTCTTTGTTCAACTTTAGCAAATAAAAAATCATCCTGCACCAGATTCATTTCAAAAAGATCGCTCAATGTCTTTTTAGTAATATCATCATTCGTGGGTCCTAAACCTCCCGTAATTAAAACAAGGGAAACTCTTTCCATTGCCTGTTTCAGGGAACTTACTATATCAGCTTCCTGATCGGATATACTGGTTATTTTCCCAACATTAATACCTATTCCATTTAATTCTTTGGCCATCCATGCTGAATTGGTATCCACTATTTGACCAATCAGAATTTCGTCACCAATTGTAATTATTTCTGCTTGCATTTGCTTATTTTATTAACTGTAATGCTTTTAATCGTTGTAAAAGACTTGGATGTGAATAGTAAAAAAACACATAAACCGGATGTGGCGTTAAATTGCTAAGAGAACTAACAGATAGTTTCTTTAAAGCATCTCCTAAAGCTTTCCCATCATAATTTTTTAAGGCATAATCATCGGCCTCATATTCATTCTTTCGTGATAAAATATTCATTCCCAAACCTAAAAAGGTTGATATCGGAGAATACAAAATTCCAAAGGCAATCAATCCCAAATGAAATCCTTGCTGCTTCGCTCCCAACGCTTCCGAAAGTAAGGGATTGGCAATAATCAAAGAAAAAATGTAAAACATCAGTCCGGTTTGCAGTAAGGATAAAAATATGCGGCTAAGTGTATGCTTCTTTTTATAGTGTCCAATTTCATGCGCCAAAACCGCAACAATCTCTTCCTTTGTCAAATCATTAATTAATGTGTCAAACAGGACAATTCTCTTTTTTGATCCAAGTCCGCTAAAATATGCGTTTCCTTTCGATGACCGTTTAGAACCGTCCATTACATAGACATTATCCAATTTGAAATCTACTTTACCTGCAAACCTGCTAATCTCATCTTTTAATTCTCCATCTTCCAGAGGTGTTTGCTTATTAAATAAAGGCACCAACAAGGAAGAATAAAACATGGCCATAAAAATCATGAAAAATGCAATTACCAACCACGCCATCCACCAGAAGTTTGTTGTGGTCTGCAAATAAATCCATATTAATAAAGCCAATATGCCACCGCCAATTACAATACTAAGCAATCCACCTTTTAATTTATCCAATACAAAGGTTTTTAAGCTTGTTCTGTTAAAACCATACTTCTCCTCAATTACAAATGTTGAATAGTAAGAAAAAGGCAATCCCAGCAAACTGGAAAAAAACAAAATCACACCAAAAAAGGCTAAGGCAATTGTTATTGGATGTTCAAAATAATTCCTGACGAACTCATCAACCCATGCAAAACCACCAAGACTAATCATTAGTACCGTGGCAATGAAACCTATTCCCGATGAAATTAACGAAGGCATCAATTTGTCCTTCTGATAATTTTGTGACTGGCTATATTTTTCCTGATCGTAAATCCCTTCTAATGCTTTAGGAAGAATGGGCGACCATTTCTTATGATTCAGAAATTCAAGAAATCGTTCTAAAATAAAATCTGCAGTTAAAATTCCCAGTATGATATAAAGCAGCATCGTTGATGTCATGTAGTTTTGTATTAAAATTTAAGCTCTCAAAATTAAACAAGCCTGATAGAATAATACTCATCAGGCTTGTATATTTTTTAAAATAAAATTACTCTCCAAAAAAAAGATCCAATTTCTCTTTGTTTTTGGTTCTCTCCAGAAGTTCTAATGTGTATGCCTTAACTAATTTAAATTCGGATGGCACAGATTTTAATGTTTTATAATGAAAAATTGATTTCCGGATCCAACGATTTGCCTGCACATAATCTTCTTTAATTTCATACGCCACAGCTAAATTATAAGAAGCTCTTCCTGCAAGTTTATCATCTTTCTCATTCGAAATCTCAGTCCATAAGGAAATTGGAGTCTCCCAATCCCCTTGATCAATATAATATTTTGAAATGGCTAAACGATCATCTCCGGAGGCAAAATACTTTCTAGTTATATCAATCCATTTAGGTGCAAGCATATCTGCATATTGATTTCCAATTTCATAAGAAACATCCTTAAAAAGATCTTTTCTTTTAGGCAGTTTTTCTTCTATTAACCGATTGTATGAAGGTGATGTAACTTCCGAAAACAAACTGTCAATTACGATTTGTTCATCCAGATATGTCTGATTTAAGGGATCATATATCCTCCACACAGCAAAATAATTCGCATCAGTAATCCCATAATTCAGTACATCTTCAAATACTGTGTATTTATTATATAACTGTATATCCTCCAAACAAATTAAAATATCAGATCCATTACTCTCGCAGATACTGTCAACAAGTTCCCATTTCATTGGTGTATAATCTCTGTCACCTGATATTTCCTTTTTATCCAACTGAATAAATGGAATAGAATCCATGGCTAAATACTCCGATAAGTTCTCCGTAAAACCCAAATAGCAATTCGAAGAAATATCTGAATAATAGTCTGTTGTGTCAATAAAAGAAGTAATATTTATACGATAATATTGACTCAAAGTATCAATTTTAAAACTGGTATTTCTATCAACAAAGCCAATTGTTTTCACATCAGCAGGAATTAAAACTTTGGGTGCATTAAGTCCTTGAAAACTGTACAAAGAAAAAGTTTGACAAGATGATAATAAAAATAATGAAGTGACAATTAAAAATATCCTTTTCATGTGTCTAAATTTGTTTTTTATTGCCACATGAAACTCGCCAACTTAGTCATCCTCGTGTGTGAGAAAAGTCTTCTCATGGCTCGTTTCATATGATTATATTTACTGCTGATTACGATTAATTCGTTTGATTTTTTTCAAATTTAAATCCCTAACCAATACTTCCTCAAAAACCATTCCAATATCATTAATATGATAATTATAATCAATACAAATAGCATCTCAGCTAAATTACCATACTTCGTTTCCTCTGATAAAATAGAATTCGCATGCTCATTTTCTCTAATGTTAGTTCGTATTTCCGCTTGTTCGTCAAGTTTAAATACCTTACCTCCAGTTAAACTTGAAATTTGCGAAAGTATTTTACCATCGGCCTGTAAATTTTTAGCTTCATTACTATTTAAGCTAACAATAAACTGTCCCTTTTGCTCCAAAACATTTTCACTATCCTGGGTTTTAACGACAAATGAATAATTGCCTTTTGGCAAAGAGCCTATTCTTAATTGGTATTTCTCTGAGCGTTTTTCAAAATTATAGTTGAAAGATTTACCTGCTTGATTTATCAAGGTAAAATCCAAATTCGCCTGATTAACCAGCTCATAACTTTTATTGTATATCTCAGTATCAAACACAATTTCATCCCCTTCGGAGATGTTTTTTGGGTAGTTAACCACCAGTTGGTTACGATTAATCTTCAAAGATAAATACTGCACCATTTTATTGATTAAATCAAAAAACACTTCAGGAGAATCATTCATTCGGGACAAGTGCAATTTCCATCGCCAGATTCCCTCACCAAAAATCCACGCAATTTTCTGATTATCAGCATATGAAAAAGCAATTTGAGGCTCTTCCGTTTGTACTGATTTAATACTCTGATATCCAACAATATGATGTTCCGAATTAAATTCACAACGCACTAAAGGAGATAACAAGGGCGGCATTTTCTCTAAAGTTTCCAACTTTGATTTCTTTAAATCAAACAAGTTAAAAGTTTCATCTCCTACAAAGGATGATTCGGTGTATAAACCTTCATTTCTTAACAAATTAACACCAAAATTCAACTTATTTAAAGCTTCAATATCCGAATTCCCTCCAACAACCATTAGAGCGGGAATTTCCTTTTGTTGAATTTGCTGTAAAAAACCAGAATATGAATTGAGATGAGATGGAATTTGATACAGAACTACCAGATTGTATTTCTCAAGATCAGCTTGTTTCTGTGCAAGATTAATTAACTCAACAGTAAAATTTAAATTTTCATTAATCGCCGATTGAATAGCTGCTATGTCAGGATGATATTTATCAAAACAAATTGCTATTTTCCTCTGATTATCCAATACATCAACCACAAACTCGTAGTGGTTATTACTTTTGGAACTTTCCTTTTCTGTTGCAATTACTTCTACTCTAAACTTCTGTAAACCTGCTTTTTCCGGAGTAATAAAAAAATCTTTTTCGATAAAGAATGCATTGTTATTAATCTGAAATTCATCCTCAATCAATTTCGCCGAACCATTGTAAATTTTCAATCGTACTGATTCCGAATCTAAATTAGTTGCTTTAACGCCAATTCTAACGGGTAATTTACTTTTTATAAAACCTAATTTATTTGTTTTAACTGATATAACTGAAACATCCTCGATGCGCGCCGTGTCCCCTAATTGTAACGTATGAATGGGAAAATTCAAATCTTGTACATCATATCTGGGATTACCGCCTTTATTGTAAAGACCATCACTGGCAAGAAGAACCTGCACATTATTTAAATTTCCATAATTGTTTTTCAAAAATTCAAACAAATCTGAAAAATTTGTATTCGTCTCGGAATAATTATAATTAGATAGTTCCTCTACTTTATTTCCAAAACTAATTTTCTTAATCTCAAATTCAGAATTCAAAGTCTCAAGAAATTTTTCTATTTCAGAAGGGTATTCATTCAAATAAAATAAAGAATCATTATTTAATTTAAGAGACTTTGAATTGTCCTGGGCAAAAACTAATAATGGTTTTTCAATTTTTTCTGAAGCGTATTTAATTTTTGGCTCCAACAGTAGTATCAGAAGTAATAAAATGGAAAGACCCCGCAAAAAAGCTAAAATGTAGATTTTGGGCAGGGAAAGATCCTTATGGTATGGTTTTTTGAAAAAATAAACCAAAACAATAAGTAATAAAGAAACTAAAGTAAAGGGCAATACCCACCATAATGAGTATTCGGTAACTATGGTGATATTCAATTTTAGTAATTTTAGAATTTCAACAAATTTAACAAACAAACTTTAAATGCTGGTTTAAAATCCAACAATCTCTGCTAATAATCCAATGGTTTTTAATCTTAAAATAAGGTTAAATTAAAGATTTAATCTTCTTTAACACTTGTTTAGACCAATTAACTTGATTCATGCATACATTTGTAATGTACAAAAGAACAAAAAGTAGTTTTTTCATATAGTAGATTAAGGTTTAAAGTGAGTAGAAAAAAAGTCGGCTGGTTACCGACTTTTTTTGCGTTATACACTCTCTTATTTGGAGTAAAAACTATCTTCTAAATTCATTTGAATATGATGCAACGCTTTAAACGTCCGATACTATCAATTGCGGATTGATTAGATATCGAAACCTGGTCTTATAAAATCTCTTGATTCGGGGAATACTTTTTCGACTATAGTTCGTAAACCTGAAAGTATCAGTAACAATGGCAGCATTCTATCCTCTGTTTCAGGAAATTTCTGCATAAAACAAGTCCAGGCCTTAATCGATTCATCAATGGACAGCAATGCTACTTTTCCAGATGCAATACTGTCATGTTTATAAAATTCATTCCCTGTTTCTTCTGTATTTGTCTTACTTCTAAGTGAGCGAAAGAGCTTGCTCGGAATAATAAACTGATACCAGCGAATTATCTCATAAGAATTAAAGACTGTTTTTTCAATTTCACTCATCTCCCCTTCATCCTTATAGTCCAGCAATTCTTTTAAGCTAATACTTCCTATAAAAAGAAGTGCCTCAAATTCGGCAAACCATTGGTCTACTAATTCAGAATATTTATCGGCCTGTTTCATTATTTGGCCTTTAAATATCAAATCATCTTTTTTTTCTTCTTCTTCAACATCAAAGTCTTCATCCTGTTCAGGCATTTCCATTCCTAAATCCTTTGCGGCTTGTTTCAGCAACTCCATACTTAACTGAAACATCTCATCCAGATTATCCATTGCAAAAGAAGCATCGGTATTAGAAACATCTAAATCAGGCACACCCTCTTCCATCATTTTATAATTAAGACAATTACCAGTAAAACTGCATCTTTCACACCAACCATCACAATAATTATAAATACCGGGAATTAAGTAGGGATTTTGAATTAAGGCAAAGAGTAAATCTTTATTCATATTTGGAAAACTTCCTTTAAATCAATTTATAACATCTAAATTTATAATCACTTTCATTAAGCATTCCAGCCAAATGAATTCAAGTTTAGGCAATCATCACTGTACTGAAAAACACTGTGATTCTAAGCACTTGTACTTATTATCATCTGATTGGTTTCAATTTATCATTGTGATTTTTAAAAATAAAGCTGTTTTTCCTTATTAAATGAAAGGCGAAGCTCAATTCCAGATAAGCTTATCCCACTACATCACAGTAAAATACAGCGCCAAAAAAAATGATAATTTCCCAAAACAAAAGAGCCACTTAAAAAGTGGCTCTTTATTCAATTAAAAGCTTTAAATATTTAAATCATTTTCAATTTGGTTATTTCATTTACCAATAAAATTCTATTTTCGTCCACCATAACAGACATAGGAGATCTAAACTCTTCGCTTAACTTATTCATTATTGCCAAACCTGTTTTCACAGGTATTGGGTTCGACTCGATAAAACACAATTGAATTAATCTCAGATATTTAAAATAAATTTCTTTTGATTTAGCCAGATCACCTTTAGAGGCAGCCAACATTAAATTATGAAATTCCTTAGGTATTAAATTGGCAACAACAGAAATAACTCCGTCTGCTCCCATACAAACAGCTTGAAAAGCCAAAGCATCATCGCCCGAAAAAACCATAAAATCAGATGGTTTATCTCTCAAAATACAAGCCATTTGCTCTAAGTTCCCGGATGCCTCTTTGATGCCCACTACATTTTCAAATTCCGTTGCTAATTCCACAACCAAATCAGCAGGAATGTTGCCGCCGGTTCTTCCAGGTACATTATAAAGAATAATTGGAACAGTAACCGCTTTAGAAATTTGAGAGAAATAATCTTTCAAACCCTTTCTTGTTGGTTTGTTGTAATAAGGCGACACGACCAAAATTGCATCAACCCCCAGAGATTCAGCCAGGCAAGAATTTTCAATTGCTTCAGATGTTGAATTTGTTCCGGAACCCGCTATTACCGGAATTCGTTTATTCACCTTTTCAACTGTATGTTTAATTAGTTCTGCATACTCCTTTTTAGTAAGAGTGGCAGCTTCCCCAGTGGTTCCGCAAACTACAATTCCGTCAGTTTCATTTTTCAAATGAAAATCAATCAAATTATCAAAAGCAGTATAATCAATACTACCATCAATATTAAAAGGTGTTACAATAGCAACAATAGATCCTTGCCAAGCTTTTCTCATTTATATACTCCTTGATTATTACTTGCAGACATCCGCAAGATTTTGTTAACGGCTGCAAATATAGATTCTACAATAAAATGAACGAAATTTTTAGAAAATTTATTCATTAATTCTACATTCTGTTAATTTTTGAACATCTTTGTGTAGTTTTTCAACACAAACTTCAATTCATGATAACAATTCCACAAGTTGTAGAAAAAATAGTTAGCTCACAACCCTTTTTGGCAGAAGCTTTGGTAGATGGTTTAATAAACATTTCATCATTGGCGCGTAAAATTCAGGATCAGGTTGAACAGAGCGTAAAAAAGCCGGTTAAACTCGGTGCAATCATCATGGCACTGAACAGATTAGCTCCAAGTCTGGAAGTGAAAATCAATCCAGGTTTAAAGGAAGTTATTACCAATGTAGGTGATATTATTGTTCGCTCACAATTAGTCGATTTCACTTATAAAAACTCAAATACCCTGATTGAAAAACACACAGAATTGTTAAAATCTATTGGTCCGAATCAAGAATTTTTCTACACCATGGTTCAGGGGGTTTTCGAATCCAATTTAGTTGTAAGCAATACTTTAAGAGAAAAAGTAGAACAAGTATTTAGTACTGAAATGCTCGTAAGTAAAAGCGAAGATTTATCATCTGTTACATTAAAACTACCTTCAACAAACAGTCAACAGCTTGGTTTTTACTATTTTATACTTAAGAACATCGCATGGGCCGGCATCAACATTCGTGAAGTAATATCAACTACAAATGAATTTACTCTTGTTGTAAATGATACTGATATCGATAAAACTTTTTCTGTACTGAAGAATATGGGGAAGAATTAGAAATATATTTAAATGGAAATGGCTGTTTTATTGGAAACAGCCATTTTATTATTTCATTGTTATTTTAAGCAACACTTTTTAAACTTTTTGCCACTTCCACAAAAACACAGATCATTTCTATTTGGTAAATTCTCTTTTCCCTCCTTATTAAGCTTTGGATATTCACCGGAAACATAAACCCAAACTCCACTCTCCTTATGGAAAAAGGATTTTTCGTGCATAATTTGCTTCTGTCCTTTTTCTATAAAACCGGCCTGAAATTCTACCCATCCAACCAAATCAAATTCTTTTCCTTTCTCGGTGTGAATCACTTTCAATCCAAGCCATTCAACGGACTGAGTCCATTCTAAAATCTCCTTTTTCTGATCGGAAGGACATGTTTCAGATGAATAAGTAGCTAAAATGTAATCAACATCGGCAAGAACAAAAGCAGAATACCTGCTGCGCATTAAATCTTCTGCCGTAATCGCTTTTCGTTTGCCTGAATGAATTGCACCACAACATTCTTTGTATGCTGAATTATTGCCGCAAAAACAATTATTCTCCATCGGTTGCTAACTATAAGATTCCTGAAAAAACAGATCTAATTTATCCAGATCCTGTTCTCCAATTAAAGCCAAAAACCTCGCAAAATGTGGAGTTGTACTTTCTAAAACATCCTTTATTTTAAACATTGCATTAAACTCCGTAATAAATTCAGCACGCATATCGAAGGCACTTACCAGTGTTTCGTAGAAAATCCGGAACAAACTCCCTTCAGATTGTAAGGTTTGATCATCGATGGAGATTACCTTCATCAGATTCATTAATAAATCATAGTTTTTCAGCTCAATGGCAACAGCAATCCCCTTTGTGAAATGAGCAAAAAGAACCTGCAAAGATTCCTTATCATTGTATTCAGGAATAGGAACCGGTATAAATTTACAATCGGCATAAACTCCTAATCCTTCTTCTCTTCTATCAGAATTTAAAAGCATAAATGCTTTCACATTTGAAAGACACAAATAATAAAAGTCGCGGTATTTATCGAACGGCAAATCAATTAGCGCCTGATCCAGAACTTTAATTCCATTGTTCATTGATTCGTGAATTTTCTCCTTACCGCGCTTAAACGAAAATTCTGCCATAAACTGCAAAGCCCAATTCAGACCATAAACCCACTTCCCACTTGTAGAACAAGATGAATATCCCTTACGATACTCTTCTCCGGCCTCATTTAATTCTCCAAACAAAGAAAATGAAGCCGCACGTAATTGAAGAATTTCCAAATAAAACCGAGCTTCTTCTTTTAGAAGATCAACGGAATTGTCATTTAAGAATTCACGAATTTTTTTTGGGTCTTTCGATTGAATCCCATGATTGTACATCTCTATAAGAGACTGATATATTTTTTCTTTTTCTTTCATAATTAAATTTTAGTATTTGTTCTTATTTTTTGAACAAATCCAAGTGATACAAGACAAAGGATGGCACCAAATACAAACGGAATTCTCCAGTTTACCATCCATAACAAACCTCCAACAACTGGTATAACAACAGCAGATATGTGATTAATCGTAAAACCCACCGCCATTGATGGCGCAATATCTTTTGCATCACCTGTTTTCTGAAAATACGTATTGATTCCCATCGAAAAACCGAAAAAGATATGATCCAAAATATATAATCCGGCTACAATAAGAGCATTTTCAATATAAGCATATCCTAAAAAGACGAAAACCAATCCAATATATTCCAGTGATAACATTTTTCGTTCTCCGTATCGATTGATTCCTTTTGCAATCATGGGTGAAACAAAATAGGCTATAACGTTATTTATTACAAATAGAATTGCTACATCCTGAACGGTATAATGATACTTCTGCACCAGCATAAAAACAGCAAACACAACAAAAATCTGACGACGGGCACCACTCAAAAAATTCAAAACATAAAAAAGCCAGTATCTTTTTCTTACAACCATCCCCTTATTTTGAAGTGGAATATTTTTATCTGCCGGATCCCAGAAAAATGCCCAAATGCCAAGACAAAAAACAACCGCACCAATTAAAATAAAGCTTGCTTGCAGTGAAATAAAATGCGCAATTGCATAAACAAAAGCACCCATACTAATATTTGCTATGGCTGACCAACTTCTTTGCTTAGCAAATACAACAGGTGCCTGCTCAATCGTAAAATACTGAAGTGTCAGTGATTTATTTGTTGTCTCGAAATAATGAAATCCCACAGACATAATAACTGTTGTAATTATTAAGCCTAAAAACGAAGGGAAAAAGCCAGTTAAAGCAACTCCCAAACCAACAATTAAAACTGATAATGCCGACAGACGATGTTCTTTAATTACCAACAATAAATACACAACTAAAAGAGCCAAAAAGCCAGGGATTTCTCTTACCGATTGAATAACACCAACCTGAAATCCGTTAATGCCAACTTCCTCAACTGCGAAATTATTAAATAAGGTTCTCCACCCCTGATGTCCAGCCGTGGCTGCTATTACCAATAACATCAGATATTGGAACATGATATTTTTCTTTAGCTCTTTCGTCATCTATATTCTCCTCTAAAAAATGATTGCCAAAGGTACAAAAATGTTGTGAATGGCACAGAACAAAACCAACATGCTAAACAAAATGAAAAATCATGCGCATCATGTCTTATTAATTTCACAATTTTGTACAAAGTAATTAGAGCAGGCATTAATAAATGAAGAAATGAATTTTAAAGAACTTAGCCAGAAAAGATATTCAGTTCGCTCCTATCAATCGAAAGAGATAGAACAAGAAAAATTGATTAAAATATTAGAGGCCGGCCAAATTGCACCTTCAGCAGTGAACAATCAACCCCGGCATTTTATTGTTGTTAGGGAGACTGAGAATCACAAAAAATTCTCTGGAATTTATCATCGTGAATGGTTTAATGAAGCTCCTGTTTACATCGTAATTTGCGGTGATCACGCCCAATCATGGAAACGAAGTGAAGATGGTAAAGATCATTGTGATATTGATGCTGCGATTGCCATCGATCACATGACTCTTCAGGCAACAGAACTTGGCTTGGGGACTTGTTGGATCTGCAATTTTCACATTCAAAAATGCATAGATTTTTTCAATTTGCCTGATTATATTGAGCCGGTTGCAATTTTATCTTTAGGATATCCATCGGACAGGATACCTCCTCAAAAGATAAGGAAATCATTAGATGAAATTGTTCATTGGGAAAAGTTTTAAACGAATATGATTATGTCAAAAATTCCAGTTACTGTAATTACCGGTTTCTTAGGTGCAGGAAAAACCAGTCTGCTTAATCACTTAATATCGAGCTATCCTAATAAAAAATTCGCCGTTATCGAAAATGAATTTGGTGAAGTAAACATTGATTCTGAATTAGTTACCAACGTTAAAAACGAAAACATTTTTGAATTAAGTAATGGTTGTATTTGCTGCAGTTTGAATGATGAATTGTATGTCGTTTTAAAAAATCTGATTCAATCAAATCATCAATTCAATCACTTGCTTATTGAGACCACTGGAATTGCCGATCCAAGCAGTATTTTAGCTTCATTTATTACCGATCCGTTCATAAAAAAAGAATTTGAATTGGACGCAGTAATTTGTCTGGTTGATGCCGCAAATGCGTCAAATATAATAGAGAAGGAAATAGTTCTAACCAAACAAATTGCAATATCAGATCAGATATTAATAAATAAAACAGATGTTGCTGGTCGTGAAAAGACAAATGCGGTTAAAACAGAGATTGAAAGAATTAATAAATTTGCCCGAATTGAAGAATGTATATTTGCGAAACCTGCAAACAAAAATTTACTTGATTCTTTCTCTTATGATCCTGCAAAGGTTTACCAATTTGTTTTAGGACTTGAAGCTAACTCAAGTCCCCCAAATAAAACAACGCATGGAATTGAAAACATGTGCTACACCTCTTCAATTCCAATGGAACAAATGAAATTAGGAATGTGGCTGGATGCTTTTCTGAAATTTAATCAGGAAAGTATCTATCGAATTAAAGGAATTCTATATCTGGAAGGTGTTGACAAACGAATTATACTACAATCTGTACATTCTCAAATACAAGCAACCGTTGGAAAAACATGGGAAAAAGATGAGATAAAAGAAAGTAAGATTGTAATAATTGGAAAAAATCTGAATCGAAAAGTAATCGAACGAAATCTTGATGAACTTCTTGTACAATAAAAATGAGAGGAAATTTCCTCTCATTTTTATTGTATTTTCATCCTGTTTCGCTAATTCGCTCCAGTTGTCCGTAATTTAATATTTTCAATTTTCTGCCATCCAGTTCAATAATGCCTTCATTATGAAATTCTTTTAGAATTCTAATCGCACTATCCTTCGACATACCGGTAAGATCCGCAACATCTTGTCTTGAAAGATGCAAATCAAAATTCAGATCTTCATACACTTTACCGGAAAGATAAATAAGTCCATCGGCTATGCGGCCATGCATCTGCTTTTGTGATAAACTCACCATTTTTTCAAAGGAAAAGATTCCTTTTTGAGTGCAATTCTTAATAAATTCCTCGGCAAAGAGAGGATTTGTCTGAATTGCTTTTTTAAAAGCACTTATTTCTATAAAACAAGCAGTGGTATTATCAAGTGCTGCAATTGAATAATGATGTCTGTTATCAAAATACAAAGATGCCTGCCCAATAATTTCCCAAGGCTTAATAATCCTAATTATCAACTGTTTATCCTGAACTCCTTCCACGTATAATTTTGCCAACCCAGTTGTCAAAATTAATAGATGAGTTGCAGAAGTACCTTGTTTAAAGATTGTTTCACCAGCCTTAAACTTTACTTCAAATCTATTCTCATTCAATTCAATTAGTTCGGGGCGGGAAAGAGTACTTAACATCGGTATTCGCATATTGCAATCGAGGCAATTTTTGCAATTATCCGATTTTGAAAATTTAGCCATAGTAGTTTAGAGATATAGGGTACAAATTAGTAGTTAGTTATCAAATCTATCAGAAAATTTCCCAAAAACAAATAGTGAATTTCAAATAAAAATTGCTTTGCAACAGCTACTGAAAATTTGTTTTTTTTTCTAGCAACTATTAAATATAAAAAAAAGACTGAGATAAGCCTAGTAAAAGACTGATAAATATCGATTTGTATTAGACAAATTCCTTTTTTTCATAAAATAAATCTCGGCGTATCAAACCTATTGCGGTAAAGGCAAATATTTATCTTTAGTGTAGATGGTTTAATCTCTTTAATCACTAATTAGTACTTAAATTTAAAATCTCAATACTATGCAAAAGAACAACTTAGTAAGTCTTTTACTGGTTTTCCTAACAACTCTGTGTTTTGTTTCATGCGAATACGATATCATTCAAGTGGATAAAATCGTAATCCCGCCAGATCAGGAAATCTCGTTTAGTGCGGATATCGTGCCCATATTCACTTCTAATTGTATCAACTGTCATGATGGTGGAATTAATCCGGATTTAAGAGCATCCAATGCATTTAATGCATTAACAAACGGAGGTTATATCAATGTTGATCTTCCAGGCTCCAGCGAATTGTATACACAATTACAATCAGGATCTCACAGTACCCGAGCTTCAGCAACTGAAAAACAATTAATTCTTGAGTGGATAACCCGAGGTGCTAACGACAATTAAAACTATACACTATGATAAGATCTAAATATTCAATTCAAAAATTTATGAAAATGACTTTTTCATGGATGTTCCCATTCTTTTTGTTTCTTGCTGTCGTCCTGAGCGCATCACAAAATTGCTTTGCACAGGAAGATGAATTTGCAAACGATCCTGTTACCGGTACTTTTGAGTCTGGACTTCTTGGAGAAACTCAAACTACAGTAACACCATTCGCCGGCGAATTTGAATTACATATTCAACACCGTTTCGGATTAATCGAGAATGGATTGGAAGATGTTTTTGGTATTTATGCTACCTCAAACATTCGCATGGGGGTAAACTATGGTATTACAGAAAAATTCATGCTGGGCTACGGATATACTAAGGACTATAAATTGCAGGAATTCCATGGAAAATATAGATTTTTCACACAAACCGAATCCAATTCTATTCCAGTTTCTGTAGCATTATACGGAAATCTATCCATTAACTCACAAGATAAAGTTGTTTTTGGTAATGACTATGCATTCTCGGATAGATTGGGATATTTTTCTCAGTTAATAGTAGCACACAAATTTAATGATAATATCTCGTTGCAATTAGCTCCTAGTTTTACTCATTTTAATAAAACTGATTCTTTGGTTGAACACGATAAGGTGGCAATTACCTTTTCTGGAAGAGCTAAAGTTACACCTTCAATGTCTGTGTTTTTTGAATATGATCAGCCTTTAAATATTGATGATATGAGAGAATTTACCAATTCAGATCAAACCGATCCTGAAGCCAACTTAACTTTTGGTATGGAAATTGGTACTAGTACTCATGTGTTCCAGGTGTTTATGTCGAACTATGAGGGAATTACTCCACAAAGGAACATTTTATACAATAAAAATAAAATTGGAGACGGTGACTTTCTTGTAGGGTTCAATATCTTAGTAAGATTCTAGTTCATTCTCCTTAATTAAAAGAAATTAATTATGAAAAAGATGAAATTTTTTATCCTTATCGCAATTGCGGTTGTTGGATTTGCATTTACCGCACAACAGAAAAAAGCTGAAGCCTGGAAAGTACCAGCAGAATATAAAACCATGGAAAACCCATTGGCTAATGATAAAGCTAGTGTGAACACAGGAAAAATGGTTTACATGAAGCATTGTCGTTCATGTCATGGTAATGCAGGATTAGGAGACGGACCAAAAGCGGCACGTCTAAAAACATTCCCTGGTGATTTTTCAAGTGCTGAGTTCCAAGGTCAATCTGATGGTGAGATCATGTACAAAGCTATCTTCGGAAGAGATGATATGCCTAACTATGAGACTAAAATCCCTAGTAAAAAAGAAAGATGGGCTGTTGTAAACTACATGCGTACATTTAAAAAGTAATCGAAATTCGTGCAATTAAGAGGGTATAATAATTATACCCTTTTTTTCTGAAATTTTAATAAAGCCAAATTGCAACACTTAATAACTTAAGCATGAATCCAAGCAATTTTAAACATATTATTCTGATTGTTAGTTTCCTTTGTACTGTTTCTTTTGGTTTCGGGCAGGAAACAAATGAAAAAAATCAGTCTGGCAGCGACAAAAACCAAAAATGCCTTAAATGTCATGGAAATCACACATTCAAATATATGAATGAAGATTTTGGCCTTGAGATAAAAGAGGCAATGTGTAGCAATAGATTTATTGATACAATCGCTTTTGCTCAATCGAACCATGGAATGTTCAAGTGCACCGATTGCCATTCACCGGAATATGAATCATTTCCTCATGCTGGAAATTTACGAATGGGACTTATGTATGCATGTAATGATTGCCATGGTGGTGATCCTGAGTATGCTAAATTTCATTTTGATGAGATTGAAGAAGCGTTTTATGAGAGCATGCATTACAATCGGGCACCTGATGCATTCAACTGCTGGAGCTGTCATAATCCACATTCCTACAAAACACAGGCAAGCAAAGGTGGTAAAATTTCAGAAACAGTAACTTACGACAATAATATTTGTTTAAAATGTCATGCTGATATAAGTCAATTTGAATTACTTACCGAAAGGGAAAACATCAATATTCTTAAAACGCACAACTGGCTGCCAAACCAAGAACTTCATTTTAAGAATGTTAGATGCATTGAGTGTCACACACAACTAAATGACAGCCTGCTGATAAGCCACGTTGTTATGCCAAAAGAAAATGCCATTCGTGAATGCACAAAATGTCATTCCGAAAACTCGCGCTTAATGGCCAGTCTGTATAAGTACAAAAGTATGGAATCCCGCAAAAGCAATGGTTTCATTAACGCGGTAATTATAAATGAATCGTACGTTATAGGTGCGAACCGTAATAAGTATTTAAATATATTAAGTGTAATTATTTTTGGATTGGTGCTATCAGGAATTTTCATTCACACCCTTTTCAGAATCTTTAAACGTAAATAATATGGCTAGCGAAAAACTTTATTTATATCCAATTTGGATTCGTATTTGGCACTGGGTGAATGCAATACTTTTTATTACCCTTTTGGTTACCGGAGTCAGTATGCAATATTCAAATCCTGAGAATCCCCTGTTAATTTCCTTTGAACGATCTGTTGAGCTTCATAACCTTTGCGGCATTCTCATCAGTCTGAATTACCTTCTTTTTATTATTGGAAATCTGTTTACATCAAACGGAAAACAATACAAAATGAAAACTAAAGGATTATTGACAAGAATCTTCAACCAATCGGTATACTACCTTTTTGGAATGTTTAAAAAACAGGATGCACCCTACCCAATATCGGCTGAAAATAAATTTAATCCAATGCAGCGTTTTATATACTCTACCGCCATGTACGTTGGATTTCCTATTATTATTGCCAGTGGTGCTGCAATGCTATTTCCTGAAATTATTGTTCCTCAAGTATTTGGATTCAGCGGCTTATTATTAACGGCAATTGTACATGTGATTATTGGTTTTATTTTATCTCTGTTTTTGTTTATTCATTTGTATGTTTGTACGATAGGAAGTTCTATTAGCAGTAATTTTAAAAGCATGATAACAGGTTGGCATTAACAACACTATCTTAAATAAAAAACCGGATCCATTGGATTCGGTTTTTTTTGTGACTACACTTTCTGCATCATTATGCGAGATTCCAATTTATAGATAAATCTGCACAAAGGTATAATGCCAGCTCAATCATGAACGAAATTAAATTTAATGAGTAAATTTAGATACTAACCTTCATAAGTCATCTGATCATTTTCCAACAATTGGGTATAATCGAGCTTGGTTAACTCTTCAATTCAATATTTAGCTCCTTATCTGGCTTACAAGTAAATCCAGATAAAAGTATCAATGGGGCAAACCGGTTGAAGAATCTCAACTGGTTCAATATAATTTAATAAAATGGTTAATCATTTTCAGAACTTTACTTTTATAAACAGCTTCTTGTCTATAAAATATCCTTTCACAGCAAATCTCTCTTTAAATTACAACAGCTTTTGTTGCATAAAAAAAGTTGCTCAATCTTTTCAGATGAGCAACTTTTTTATTGATTATATATTTTTTGAAAAAATTTAGCTTCCTGGAGTAGGCTCTGCTTCTAATGCTTCAATAGAATTTTGTAATAAAGCTTTCACATATTTTGGATTGTGTACTCCTAAACTACGATCTTCTTCTAATCCAGCCCAGTTAAAGAATGCACGTGCCTGAACCATAGGATAAGTTCCTACTACTGGAACGTATTCTCCTGGGAGTGCAACTAATTCAATAAGACCTGTCTCTTCATTTAACTCGTAAACAGACTCCTGAGCAAACTCAACAACACCTAAACGAACTAATTCATCTCTTAGAGTTTCAAGTTGACCTTCAACAATTGATCGTACTCCTCCATAATTAAAATCTGTCTCTGTAACACCATGACATGTATTACATGCTAAAAGAGAAGGATTATATGTATGCCCTCCTTGATCATTTTCATTATCAAATTCTGCCATATGACAACCAGTACAAGAAGCCTGAGCTAAGTGAGTAGCAGAACCTGGTGCAGGATAAGCAACAGAACCTTCAATCTCAGCAAAACCAACACCTGCAACTACATTTGCCTGTGCTCCGTGGTGAGGTCCGTAATGAGTACTGGTAATTTTGTATGTATCACCTGGTTTGTCAATAATAGGCTCAGCTCTTCTAGACTGATGACAGTTAGCACACAAATTCGAATTTCCTCCTAAATCCATTGTTATTGCAGGATCGAATATTGGGTGTACAGGATCTTTTAGTCTTAAAGCAAAATCGCTGCCTCCAAACGACTCGTGTAAACCATGACATGTTGCACATTCCCATGCTGTAGGATTAGTAATATCACCAGCAACAGCACCTGTATTGGCATACTGTACAAAACCTTGATGTGAATGACATTGTGCACAACTAGCTCTTCCTCCCGCATAATCAACAGCATTGATACCACTGCTGTGAACGGACATTGCAAATTGAGCCTCAATATTAGATTTAACTTCTGTTGCATGGCAATCTAAACAGGTTGAATTCCCATCGGTTCCATCAATTCCATCTGTACCATCAGCACCTGCTGGTCCCATAGGTCCTTCTTTCGTACAACCAGCTATTAACAGAGAAATTGCAAAAACTCCAATTCCTACAAATTGAAAAAATAAGCGAGTTTTTTTCATAATAAAAAATATAAGATTAAATTTAGTAGTTCCTTTTTTGGCACAAAGAGTAGATCTCCTTATACTTTTTAAATATATATGAATGCAAATGCCTTATCAATAAATGGATGGCGAGATTTATAAACTACAGGAAAGAGGTTTGTTTTGTTTAAAAAACGAGGAATTTGGTTTTTAAATCGACATTTGTCACTCAAAGGACGATTTTTATCGCCCACACAATCAATTAGTTGATATACAGAATATTGCCACAAATACAATTGAACAAAATAATGAAATAAATTTGATTTAGAGCATAAAAAAATCAGCCGAAGCTGATTCTTATTGATAATAAATTAAAATAAGTTCTTCTAGTAATCTAATATTTCTGTTTCATTTCGCAAAATCATTCTACCATAATCACTAAGCGCACCCAATACTTCTGCTCCAGGATAAATGATAACAGGTGCAATTTTTTCAACTCTTCCTCTTATTTCTTTCACCAATGTTTCATCTTTGGCCATTCCTCCGGTTATGATTATTGCATCAACAGCATCAACTCCAAATACAGGATACATCGAACCTATTGATTTAGCAACTTGATAGGCCATTGCCGATAACACCTCTTTAGCTTTAGAATCACCTGCATCTCTCATCCTACAAACATCATATCCACTGTAAGTGTTAAAATAAGCATACAAACCACCTTCACCTGTCTGCATTTTCATCATCTCTTCCTGAGTATATTTTCCTGAAAAACACATTTGAATCATCTCTCCCATGGGCAAGCTTCCACTTCTAATCGGTGAAAACGGCCCATCACCATCGTATGCCTGATTTGAATCTACTACTCTCCCTTTTTTATGAGCTCCGATACTGATTCCTCCACCTAAGTGAGCAATAATCAGATTCAATTCTTCATATTTCTTATAAATACTCTGAGCATATTTTCTTGCACTTGTTTTCTGATCTAAAGCATGAAAAATAGAACGCTTTTTAAACTCAGGGCGACCTGTTATTCTTGCTATATCTTCTAATTCATCAACCACAACAGGGTCGGCAACAAAAGCTTCTGCACCATTAATTTGTTCCGAAATAGTGTAGGCGAGCAGTCCGCTAAGGTTCACAACGTCATTGCCGAACTCACAATTCGAAAGGTCTTTAATCATTGCCTCATTAATGCGGTAAACACCCGATTTTACAGGCTTGATAAGTCCTCCTCTGCCAATAATGACTTTTATTTCATCAATAGAAATATCATTGGCCTTTAACTCATCCATAATCACCTTTGCCCGGAATTTTGTCTGATCACAAAAGCATTTAAAATCACCAATCTCCTCTGGCTTATGGTTAATTTTCTTTAAAAAAACCGGAGAATTCATCCGATAAACAGCTATTCGTGTAAATTGCATTCGCGGATTTAAGGCAAGTATCAGTTCTCTACTCATAGTGTTAATATTAGTGTTGTTATATGATTTAAAGTTGGAGACAATTGTCTCTACCATTCGTCTTATACTCTATTTAGTTTGCATGCATTCTATTGCGATAGGTCTCAACATCCAATATACCTTGAAATAACCAATCTTTGAATTTCAGATGTTCCTTCTCCAATTTGAAGAAGACGCTGATCGCGATAAAACCTTTCTACCGGATAATCTTTCATTAAACCATATCCACCATGAATTTGAACTGCTTCGTCGGCAACTTCCTTTGCAATTTCTGAACAATACAATTTAGCCATGGCCGCTTCTTTTCCATATTCTTTCCCTGTATCTTTCAACCAGCATGCTTTGTACAACAGGTTTCTCGCTAACTCAATTTTCAATGCCATATCAGCTAGTTTAAAAGAAACAGCTTGAAATTTCGAAAGTGTTTTTCCAAATTGTTTTCTCTCTTTTGCATATGCAAGAGCCAATTCATATGCACCCTGTGCACATCCAAGGCCCATTGCGCCAATGGATAATCTTCCTGAATCCAAAGTTTTTAACATTACTTTGGATCCCATGCCACGTTCGCCCAATAGATTTTCTTTGGGTATACAACAGTTATCAAAGAACATTTCTGAAGTATCAGAAGCCCTCCACATCATTTTTCCGTGCATGGCTTTGGATGTCCAGCCGGATGTTCCCTTTTCTACAATAAAGGTGGTAAATTCTTTCTCTTTGCCATTTATTGCTGTTACTGCCTGAACTGTAACACCAGAACACAAAGGGGTTGATCCATTGGTAATAAAAATTTTCGAACCGTTAATTTCCCAACTATCTCCTATGTCTTTCGCAAATGTTTTTGATCCCCGGGAATCAGAACCAGCCTCAGATTCTGTCAATCCGAAAGCCCACAGTTCTTTGCCGGAACAAAGTCCCGGCAGGTATTTTAATTTTTGCTTTTCACTGCCAAATTCATACAATGGACCTATTCCCAGCGAATTATGAGCAGCAAGTGTAGCTGCATGCGAACCATCAACTCTTGCAATTTCCTCAACTGCAATTATATAAGACAGATAATCGGTATTGTGTCCCCCATATTTTTCAGGAAGCGTCATGCCAAACAATCCCATTTCGCCCATTTTTCGGGTTAATTCAATAGAAAACTCCTCTTTCTCGTCTAGTTCCTGAGCCAATGGTTTTATATCCCGTTCTGCAAAATCCCGAACAGCCTTTCTTATCGTATCATGTTCATCATTCAAATATGGAAACATATATATTATCTATTAGTAATTAATAATTCAGGAATGAAGAAATATGCCTGCAACTTCAATCTTTAGGCTTCCTCATTCACAAATATTAAGTTAGCAACTATCAATCATTTCGCAAATTCCATTCTAAATTTATTTTTGAAATTAATCAGATAAAATAGTCCCCAAGACTTCCTCTGGAACCACAACCTCTTGATTCAACAGTGCAGATGCAAATGTTTTACCCTGAGCATCAATCATTAATGATTTGGTTCCTCCACCGTCCAGAGCTTCATCCAATAAAAAATTCAATGCCAATAAATTGTCAATTTCGAATCTTGTGACTTTTCCTTTTGATAAGCCGAAAAACATATCTGTAATTCTTTCTGAAGTTAATTCCGTTTTTAAGAATTCATATACCGATTTAGATCGGGCCAATACACCGATATTTACGGTATCTCCTTTATCACCGGAACGGGCCAGACAAATTTCCCGAAATGGAACAGCACACATTTTTACACCTTTCTTTTTTTTCACATTCTCCTGATAAGAATTCGATGATTGTGCTGCTGCTATTTCCTGTTCATTTCCTAAAACAGAAGGTATTTCTGATGTTTCTTTAATTTCTCCATCTTCATTTAAAACATATACTATTGATGAGATACAAGTTTTTGGAATTAAAGTAGGCCAATACGTAATTACCTGCTGCATTCTTGCCCTGCCACCTGTTACGGCAACTCCCGGAGGTCCGCTTAAAATCAGCGGAGCAATACTCATAGAAAAGTCTTTGATTTTTGATACATCAGTATCATAAACAGATAAGCGCAGCAATATTTCATTGGGATCGATATCCTCAGCCAAATGCTGATGACAGGCATTGTATCCCACAAATTCAGTGTTTTTCTTTAGATAAGTATGCTTTAATCGCTCCCAAAATATTTTTTCAAACTCTTGTGCTTTAATTAAAACTTTTCCTCCGCTGATAACAATCGAGCTGGTTGCTTTGTATCCATCTTCAAACGCCATTGAAACTTTTAAATACGGCGTAGATGGATGACCTTTTGCATTCTTCACCAACACTCTATTTTCACCTTGCTTTTCCAGCACTAACTGACTAAAATCGGCAACAACATCGGGACTGATATATTGGACCGGATTGCCCATTTCGTATACCAATTGCTCGCGAATTGTGTCAATACTAATTAAACCGCCTGTGTTCTCATGTTTATAGACAGTAAACTCACCATTTTTATTCATTTCAACAATCGGATATCCCATGTTATCCCAGCGTTTTACTTTTTGCCAATCAGTAAAATTTCCTCCCGTTGATTGCGCTCCACATTCGATAATATGACCAGCCACCAAACCTGCCGCCAATTTATCCCAATCATCCAGTTTCCAGCCCAATTCATAGATCATTGGCGCCATGGTTACCGAAGTATCGGTTACGCGGCCTGCCAATATTAAATCGGCTCCGCTTTCCAAAGCTTTTAATAAAGGTGGCACACCCAAATAAATATTCGCACTTTGTATGTTTTCGAAGATATCCTTAAACTCATCTCCGGTATCCATGTTCTTAAAATTAGCTTTGGAAGGATAAAACTCATCTATCCGTTCAATGATATTATCACCTTCAACTACTGCTATTTTAATTGAAATCCCTTTCTTTTTGAGTTCCGTGAGAATTTTACGGGCACAACCTATCGGATTAATGCCTCCGGCATTTGTAATCATTCTAACACCTTTCTCTTTCATCAAATCAGCCACATCTACAATCTGATCCACAAAATCAGTAACATAGCCTAAAGATTCGTTTTTTAACTGTTGTTTACGAAGAATACTCATCGTTACTTCTGCTAAAAAATCAGAAGATATGTAATCTACATCTCCACCTTCCAACTGTCTTCTTAGTACTCCAAGGTCATCGCCCCAGAAACCACCGGCATTTGCAATTCTGATTTTATCTTTCATATTTTTTGATTTGCGTTAAATTCAAAATAATATATGCTTAATTTTCAGGTCAATATATAACCTGATCTGTTTAATCCATCATTAACTTCATCAATTCTGTTCTATTCTTAACCTGATCTCCTTCAGAAACCAATAAGTTCTCAACTTTCCCGTGAAACGGAGCCAAAATACTGTTCTCCATCTTCATTGCTTCCACAATAATCAAGACATCACCTTTAGCCACCTTCTGTCCCTCATTAACTTCAATTTTCACAACTCTGCCCGGCATCGGCGATAAAATCCTTCCATCGCCTTCTTTCTGATCAGAACCCCCAACATCTGCTATATTGGATTGAATCTCCGACCATCTCATCATTTCACGAACAATCCCCTGACAGCTCACAAAGCTCTTTCCTTCTGTATTTTTCGATTGATAAAACAGATATCTGACACCATTAAACTCCAGCATCAACTGACCATCACCAGAGGTAACATTTTCAAATACATAAGACACACCACTAATTTTTATTTCATATGGATCTTTACTGATTATTTCAATATCAAGTACTTCTTTATCTACAATTCTAAGTTTTATTCCCTGCTGTCTCCAATAGCCAATTTCTTCCCAAATTGAATTGACCTTCTTCCTTTTCAATTCAAACAAAACGAAACTGATTTGGAAAAGAGCAGCAGGTATTTCAAGTTTATCTTCCTGCATTTTTCGCATCAACTCATCATTATGATTCTGACAAAAATGTGTTGAGATTTTATTTTGCTTAAAATGATCAGTATTCAACAATGTATGCAAATACATGATGTTGTTCTTAATTCCATGTATCTCGTAATTGTGCAAGGCATGATGCAAACCTTCAATAGCCAGATCTCTGTTTTCGTCCCATACAACCAATTTCGCAATCATCGGATCGTAATCAGGATGAATTGTGCATGCCCCCACTATAGCAGAATCCAGACGCAACCGTCCATCAAACAATTTAGGTGTTTTGTAAAAACTAATTTCACCTGGTGATGGTATAAATTCATTTTCAGGATCTTCCGCATAAATTCTGGCTTCAATAGCATGACCTTTCATGTGAATATCTTCCTGTCTCAACTTTAGCTTTCGACCCGAAGCTATCGACAACTGTTTTTCCACCAAATCAATTCCTGTAATCATTTCCGTAACGGGATGTTCCACCTGAATTCTGGTGTTCATTTCCAAGAAGTAGTAATTCAAATCCTCATCAACCAAAAATTCAACTGTTCCTGCATTGGTGTAGTTCATTTCCTGAGCTAAAAAAACAGCCATATTGCCCATTTCCTTCCTCAATTCATGCGTTAAAGTTGGCGAAGGAGCTTCTTCAATCACTTTCTGAAATCTTCTCTGAATAGAGCATTCCCGCTCAAATAAATGTACCACATTTCCATGCTGATCAGCTAAAATCTGAACTTCTATATGTCGCGGATTTTGTATGTATCTTTCGATTAAAACGGTGCCATCGCCAAAATAGCTTGTGGATTCACGCGATGTCGACTCCAAAGCAGCCTGCAAGTCTTCTTTTTTATAGACGACCCGCATTCCCTTGCCACCGCCACCTGCAGCAGCTTTAATCAAAAGTGGAAACTGCATTTTTCCCGCTTCCTCTATCAATTTCACGGAGTCTCCAACAACACCTTCCAAAACCGGAACACCAATGGATTTGGCAAATTCCCGTGCATTCACCTTATTTCCCATTAACAGGATAGCATCAGCATCAGGACCAACAAAATCAATTCCATTATCGACACATAATTGTGAGAAAACAGCATTCTCAGCTAAAAATCCATATCCCGGATGAATAGCATCCGCTTTTGCTTTTCGTGCAATTTCAACGATCTGATTTAAATTCAGATATGTTTCCTGTAAATTATTTCCCCTTAAAGGATATGCCTCGTCGGCCTGCAAAACATGCTCTGCCTGCCGATCGAGTTCAGTATATAGCGCAATAGTATGAATGCCTAATTCTCTTGCTGTTCGCATGATTCTTAAGGCAATTTCGCCACGATTCGCTATTAATAGTCTTTTGTAGTACATTCAAATTCACTTAGTAATTGACAATGAATAATTATTAATTACATATTATTAATTTTTAATTATCAAGAGTCCAATTGGGTTTCCGTTTCTCCAAAAATGAACTCATACCTTCCTGTCCTTCATCTGATTGACGCAATTCTGCAATCATTTTAGCTGTATTCTCCATCGCCTGTTCATGACTCCAAACGTTCTCAACATCATAAAGCAATTGTTTGCAGGTAGAAACAGCTATAGGTCCACTCGATTTTAGCTTGGATATCAGATCCTCTAACTTTTCTTTTAGCTTCTTTTCACCAAACGACCAATTGGCCAAACCCGCTTTCTGAGCTTCTTTTCCGTTGAATCTCATGCCTGTTAGCATCAACTCCTTCGATTTGTATTCTCCAACCCGTTTCATCACGTAAGGTGATATGCAAGCGGGAACAATGCCAATTTTCACTTCGCTTAATGAGAAAACAGTATTCTTATGTGCCAGAACAAAGTCGCAGGCAGCCAATAAGCCATTTGCACCACCAATAGCAGCACCATGAACCATAGCAATCGTTGGAAACTTACAGGAATAAACAGCATTGAAGCACATTGACAGCTTATAACTCTCTAAATAGTTTTCCTGATAAGAATAATTGGCAACGCCTTTCATCCATTTCAGATCAGCTCCAGCGCAAAATGATTTTCCTTTTCCTTTCAGGATCACAACCCGAATACTGTCGTAATTCATCTTCTCAATTTCTTCGAAACAATCAATAATTTCGCCTATCATCACCTCATTAAAGGCATTGTGTATCTCGGGACGATTCAACGTGATCGTTCCTATTTTGTTTTCTATATTAAATCCTATGGTTTTAAATTCTTTCATTGTTTTTTTATTTACCCCTAAATCCCCTAAAGGGGACTTAAAAAATTCAATTACATTCTAAACACCCCAAAATCAGGCTCACCAAACTCTTTATTAACTGAAGCTGCTATTCCCATTGCCAAGACTTTTCTTGTATCAGCCGGATCTATAATCCCATCGTCCCACAAACGCGATGTACTGTAATAGGCTGAACCTTCCTCTTCATATTTTACTAAAATGCTGTTTTTCAATTGGTTTTGTTCTTCCTGTGGGAATTCCTTCCCTCTTTTCTTCAATTGTTGTTGCTTGACTTGAAGCAAAACACCAGCCGCCTGTTCACCACCCATTACTGAAATTTTGGCATTGGGCCACATAAACAACAATCTAGGCTCATAAGCTCGTCCTGCCATGGCATAGTTTCCAGCTCCAAACGAACCACCAACAATTACCGTGAATTTAGGCACCTGAGCATTTGCAACAGCATGAACCATTTTGGCTCCATCACGGGCAATCCCTTTGTGCTCATATTCTTTTCCCACCATAAAACCAGTAATATTCTGCAGAAAGATCAATGGAATCTTACGAAAACAGCACAATTCAATAAAATGTGCCGCTTTAAGCGATGTTTCAGAGAAAATAATGCCATTATTGGCTATAATACCAACCGGAAAGCCCATAATCTTTGCAAATCCAGTCACGATTGTTGGAGCATAACGCTCTTTAAACTCCTGAAAAGAACTTCCATCCACAATTCTGGCTATCAGCTCTCGGGCATCAATGGCCTTTTTCAGATCAATTGGAGCCAATCCGTACAATTCTTCAGCAGGATATGCAGGATCTTTCACTTCTTCTCTTTCCAAAGCATTTTTTCTCACTTTCGGCATCGACTCAAATATGTTTCTGCATATTTGAACTGCATGTCGGTCATCTTCAGCCAAATGATCTGCTACTCCGGAAATTGAAGTATGCATTTCAGCTCCACCCAATTCCTCTGCAGTAACATCTTCACCAGTTGCTGCCTTCACCAATGGAGGCCCGCCAATAAAAATGGTTCCTTGTCCTCTTACAATAATAGTTTCATCACTCATGGCCGGCACGTAGGCACCACCTGCGGTACACGATCCCATTACAATGGAGATTTGAGGAATTCCTTTTGCCGACATTTTCGATTGATTAAAGAAAAACCGTCCAAAATCATACTTATCAGGAAACACTTTCGATTGTTCAGGAAGAAAAACACCTCCCGAATCAACCATATAGATACATGGCAAATGATTCTCCAGAGCAATCTCCTGTGCACGAATGTGCTTCTTAATGGTTTCCTTGATGTAAGTTCCACCTTTTACTGTTGCATCATTAGCAACAATCACACACTCTCTGCCGTGAATTACACCAATACCAGTCACAATACCAGCCGAAGGAAATTGATTATCGTATTGATCGCAGGCAGCCATTGCTGAGAGTTCCAAAAATGGAGTGTTTTTATCCAATAAAAGCTCAATTCGATCTCTTACTAAAAGCTTTCCGCGCTTCAAATGACGCTCTTTGGCTTTTTCATCAACACCATGCAATATGGATGTTAACCGATGGCGGTATTCTTCCATCAATTTCCCGTAGGACTTCATATTCGCCAGGAAATCCGATGAGTTTACGTTAATTTTTGATTCTATTTGATTCAAAGCTATTTTGTTTTTTATTTCTGTTTAATCAGATCTTTTATTCTTATTTATTTTAGAGATTTTTGTTCTTAGATTTGAGATATGAGACCTACTTAACTTCTTTTAAAATCTCATTTCCAATATCTAATGATCTCATTCCGGACATACGATAGTATGTCCCTACATTACATATTTCGTCTGTATTGACCGCCAACCTCGTACAATGCATTGGTTATTTGACCAAGCGTACAAAATTTGCATACTTCCATCAGGGAGGCAAATACATTTTCATTCTTCAAGGCAGTCTCTTTCAACTCCTGCAATGCCCTTAAAGCCTTTTCCTTCTGATTCCTCTGCACCAGCTCTTTAAATTTCACCTGATTAACTTTTTCTTGCTCATCGGAACGAATTACCTCCTTGGGTTGAACCGTTGGAGAACCTTTCGAGCTTAAAAATGTATTCACACCAACAATTGGCAACTCTCCACTGTGTTTCAGACTCTCGTAAAGCAGAGATTCTGATTGTATTTTGCTCCTTTGATACATGGTTTCCATAGCTCCCAATACACCGCCGCGATCCGTTAACCGATCAAATTCTACCAGTACAGCTTCTTCCACCAAATCGGTTAATTCTTCGATGATGAATGATCCCTGCAAAGGATTCTGATTTTTGGCCAAACCAAGTTCTCTATTAATGATTATTTGTATCGCCATTGCCCTCCTTACCGACTCCTCTGTTGGTGTCGTGACAGCCTCATCGTAAGCATTCGTATGAAGCGAATTACAATTATCATAAATTCCGGTTAAAGCCTGCAATGTAGTTCGGATATCGTTGAATTCAATTTCTTGTGCGTGCAGCGATCTGCCCGAAGTTTGGATGTGATATTTCAGTTTTTGTGAGCGACTATTGGCCTTGTAAAGATATTTCATGGCCTTCGCCCATATTATTCTCGCTACCCTACCAATTACGGTATATTCCGGATCCATGCCGTTCGAGAAAAAGAAGGAAAGATTCGGTGCAAAATCATCAACCTTCATACCTCTTGAAATGTAATATTCAACCAAGGTAAATCCGTTTGATAATGTAAAAGCCAATTGAGTAATTGGGTTAGCTCCGGCCTCCGCAATATGATATCCTGAAATAGAAACCGAATAGAAATTCCTAACCTCATTTTCGATGAAATACTGCTGAATATCTCCCATCATTTTCAGAGCAAAATCAATAGAAAATATACAGGTATTCTGCGCCTGATCCTCTTTTAGCATATCTGCCTGAACCGTTCCCCGAATCTTACAAATGGTTTCTCCCTTAATTTTCTGATAAACCTCAGCAGGCAATACCTGATCTCCGGTTGTTCCTAATAACAACAGTCCCAGTCCGTTATTTTCTTTTGGCAAATCGCCTACATAGCATACTCTGTCTTTCCCAGCGAAGATTGCTTCAAGTTTTACTTTAACCTCTTCTTCCAGTCCATTTGCCCGAATGTACTTCTCACACTCCTGATCGACAGCTACATTCATGTAATAGGCTACCAACATAGGTGCCGGCCCATTAATCGTCATGGATACCGAAGTTTTCGGATCGCACAAATCGAAACCACTGTATAGTTTCTTGGCATCATCCAACGAAGCGACAGAAACACCTGCATTACCAACTTTTCCGTAAATATCCGGCCGGTAATCGGGATCAGCTCCATACAAGGTAACTGAATCGAATGCAGTTGATAATCGAACCGCAGGTTGCCCTGCAGCCAAATAATGAAATCGCTTATTCGTTCTTTCAGGCGATCCTTCTCCTGCAAACATTCTTGTTGGGTCTTCCCCTTCCCGTTTGAACGGGAAAACACCTGCTGCGTAAGGAAATTCGCCGGGAACATTTTCTTTTAGATTCCATTTTACGATATCACCCCAACTTCTGTAGCCTGGCAATACAATCTTAGGAATCCTGCTCTGTGAAAGGGTTTCAAAGTGCGTTTCCACGGATAATTCTTTACCACGAACCTTATATTTGAATATATCCTCTTTGTATCTCTTTTTCTTTTCTTCCCATGAATCTATAATATTCTGATGCTTAAAATCTTTCGAAAGATCAGTTACTTTATCAAAAAATAATCTCTTAACAGATTCTCCTTCAATAATTTTAACAGACTTATTTAAAGCATACAATTGATCTGCAATTTCAGATTGCTCTTCAGCCTTTCTATTGTATCTTCTTACCGTTTCTGAGATCTCTGAAAGGTATCTTACCCTGGCTGGCGGTACAATTTCAATTTTTTGGCTCGCCTCGAGGAGCGGTTTTCCATTCTGAGCAAAACCTGATGCATTACCTGCAATTAAAAACTCAATTAAGGCATGATAGAGCTCGTTTACGCCATGATCGTTAAATTGAGAGGCCACTGTTCCATAAACCGGCATATCGTCCGGATTTTGATCCCACAGAAGGTTGTTTCGCTGATATTGCTTTTTCACATCGCGCAAAGCATCCTGTGCACCTTGCTTGTCGAACTTGTTGATGGCAATTAAATCAGCAAAATCGAGCATATCGATCTTCTCCAACTGCGTTGCTGCTCCAAAATCAGGTGTCATTACATACACTTTCACATCGCTGTGATCCACAATTTCAGTATCCGACTGTCCAATTCCTGAACTTTCAAGGAAAATGCAATCAAATCCTGCCGATTTCATTAGAATCAAAGAATCATCAACATGTTTGGACAATGCCAGGTTTGCACGGCGTGTAGCCAAAGATCTCAAATAGATGTTTGGATGATGAATGGAATTCATGCGGATTCGATCACCGAGTAATGCGCCTCCACTCTTTTTCCTCGAAGGATCTACGGAAAGGATTGCCAGTTTCAATTCAGGATAATCAATATGAATCCTTCGAATCAATTCATCCGTTAAGGAAGACTTTCCTGCACCGCCGGTTCCTGTAATTCCAACTACCGGCGTATGATTCATTTTGACACTGTTCTTCAATTTAAGATACAAATCCGAATCCTGAAGGAGATCGTGTTCTGCCAATGTGATCAGTCTGGCTAACAAATTGACATTCTCACTGGTAATTTCTGATGCTTTTGGCAATTCAAACTCATTCAATGAATAATCCGATTTCTCCAAAACCTCATTAATCATGCCTTGCAAACCCAAATTACGACCATCATCAGGAGAATACAAACCAGCAATTCCGTAGGCTTCCAGCTCTTTAATTTCAGATGGAAGAATTACGCCGCCACCACCTCCAAAAATTTGAATGTGTCCGGCATTTTTTTGCTGCAGTAAATCATACATGTACTTAAAGAATTCCATATGTCCACCTTGGTAAGAGCTTATGGCAATGGCTTGTACATCTTCCTGAACAGCACAATCAACAATCTCTTCGGCAGAGCGGTTATGTCCCAAATGAATTACTTCAGCACCCGTAGCCTGAATAATTCGACGCATGATATTAATGGAAGCATCATGTCCATCGAAAAGCGAAGTTGCTGTTACAATCCGAACTGTATTTTTAAGCTTGTATGTCGTATTTGCTGTCATGCTTTAGTTTAAAGTCTATAAATTCAAGGCTTTCTCAATAATTTCTGCGATATCTATATTTTGCAATTCCGCTTCTTTGTTTTTTAATTTTATTCCATCAGTCAACATCGTCATGCAAAAAGGACAAGCTGAAGCAACCTTATCTACTTTTCGTTCAATAATTTCTTCGGTACGCTCAATATTGACTTCCTTATTTCCTTTTTCGGCTTCTTTAAACATTTGAGCACCGCCGGCACCACAGCACAGACCGTAGCTTCTCGCCCGTTTCATCTCTTTCACCTCTCCAAAAACTGCTTTCACAACATTCCTGGGAGCATCATAAATTCCATTTCCTCTTCCCAGATAACATGGATCGTGATAAGTGATACTTTCACCTTTAAACGGATTGTTCTCCAGTTTCAGTTTCCCGGTTCGAATCATCTCATCCAGAAACACCGTGTAATTAATCACCTCGTAGTTTCCTCCCAAATCAGGATATTCATTTTTCAGGGTATTGCTGCAGTGAGGACAGGTACAGATGATCTTCTTCACCTCGTATCCGTTAAGAACCCCGATATTTTGCATGGCCTGCATCTGAAAAAGCATTTCGTTCCCGGCACGCTTTGCGGCATCGCCCGTACAGCTTTCTTCCTTGCCTAAAACAGCATAACTTACACCAAGATGATTCAGTATTTTAGCAAATGCTCTTGCCACTTTCTGATATCTGTCATCAAAAGCTCCGGCGCAACCAACCCAATACAAATATTCAGGCTTTTCACCTTTTGCTGTTACATCCGCCATTACGGGCACATCTATTTTTGTTTCTATTGTCATTTCAAAACAGTAATTAAAGTACAACTTATCCTAAAATACCTCAACAAACTACCTTACAATTAATTAAGGTGACTATTCAGCCCATTTCATTCTATCTTCAGGAGAGAATTGCCAGGGGGCACCATTGTTTTCAATGTTTGCAAACATGACATTTAAGCCCGTTGGCGCTGCAGATTCCTCCATCACCAAATACCTTCGCATATCCATGATTAAATTAGGGTGACTAATGTCTATAGGGCATTCCTGAGCACAGGCATTGCAGGTTGTGCAAGCCCAAATCTCTTCTTCGGAAATATAATCGCGCAAGAGTGATTTGTTATCTTCCTTGCCCGCAATTACCAAGGGTCCTTTCTCATTCATCCGCTTTCGCAGATCAACAAATATTTTTCGTGGCGACAAAAGTTTACCGGTAATATTGGCCGGACAAACATCCGTACAACGGCCACACTGTGTGCAGGACAAGGAATCCATGTAATTCTTCCAGCTCACATCTTCAACGTCTTTAACTCCAAAACGGGCAACTTCGGCACTTTCGTCATAGGCAGCTTCCGGATCAAGCATTAGCTTCACTTCACGGGTTATGCTTTCCAAGTTTGGATATTTTGTAATTGGTTCCAAATTCGCCAGAAACACATTCGGAACGGATAGAAAAACATGAAAATGTTTCGAGTACGGCAAATAATTAGCAAATGTGAATATCAATAATAAGTGCACCCACCAGCCCGGCTCTTGAAGCCAGCTAAAATCCCATCCAAACAAATTAACCAAAGCGGCAGAAACAGGATAAACCCCTTCGTAAGCATTTGGGTGACTACTAATGTATCCCATATTGAAACAAATCAGGGAAACCATTAAAAATCCAATAAAAAATAAAGACAATTGAGCATCCCAATTGGCTTTGGGAGTCATTTCCACTCCAGAAAAGCGTTTCACCTTTAAGAACATTCTGCGAATGCTGAAAAGCTTGATAAAAATGAGAATCAACAAGGCAAATACATCTCCTGAGGCAATAACTACATCATAAAACCATCCTGTAAAGGCAAAAGCCCTGTCCAATCCGCTAACGCCATCTACAACCATCTCGATACTGCCGAGAGTGATCACAAGAAAGCCCCAAAACACCAATGCGTGCATCAAACCGATGACAGGTTTCCGAAATATTTTGGTTTGCCCGAAAGCCACATTCAGAGTATGGGAAATTCGTGCCCCAATATTTTTAATCGGATAAGCAGGCTTTGTCAGCTTAAAAAATCCCCACAAACGCTTTACCGAATAGGCAAAAACGCCAAATGTGATTAATAATGTGATGATGAAGAGGATTTGTTTTATCATGGTTCAGCAATTAATGTGATTAGTAACAAACTCTTGGCCCCCTTTCACAGGCTTATATTATTTTGAATTTCGGATTGCGTCTGTCAATTTTGGCAATACTTCCATAACATCACCAATGATCCCATAATCAGCAACACCGAAAATAGGTGCTTCAGGATCTGTATTAACTGCTACGATACATTTACTCCTGCTGACACCGGCAACGTGCTGTATCGCGCCGGAAATACCCGCTGCGAAGTATAAATTCGGTGCTATAACTTTCCCTGTTTGTCCAACATGCTCCTCATGTCCGCGCCATCCTTCATCCGAAACCGGACGTGAACAAGCCGTTGCTGCTCCCAACGCGACTGCAAGCTCTTCCACAACACCCCAATTATCAGGACTTCTCATTCCTCTACCTGCCGAAACAACAATATCTGCATCAGCAAGGTTAACTTTATTTGTCTGCTTTTCTTCCTCCAGAACCTGAATTTTAAAAAGGGCAGCATCCAAATTCGGCGAAAATTCTTCAATTGATACATCAACCTGATTTTCTGTAAAACCAAAACAATTTTTAGCAATGGTTATCACTTTTACAGGTGAATCAATTTGAACATGTTCGAAGGCTTTTCCTGAAAAAGCACCTTTTTTAACTACAAAGGGATTCATCGATATCGGAAGTTCCAAAACGGCAGATACCATTCCAGCTTTCATTTTAACTGAAATTCTTGGAGCTATGGCTTTGCCACTCTCATTATCGCTCATAACAATTGTGTCTGCGCCTTCTATTTCTGCTAATTCAGAAATTACCTGAGCATAAACACGGCTTGTTAACGTATTCATTTGTGGATCATTCACGGAAATAATTCTCTCTGCACCATATTTCCCCAAACTTTTCAATTCTTCCTCCTTTACCTCGCCGATAGAAACAACAATAAGCTGTGTATTTAATTGGCTGGCTAAATTTCTCGTATAGGATACCAATTCATAGGTGGAATTCTTAAACTTCCCGTTCCAATTTTTGGCAAATGCAATTACTGACATAGGCTTTTCTTTTAGATATGAGATAATAGATTTTAGATATGAGACTTAACACTAAAAAAACAAGGCTTTCCGACTCATTAATTTCTCATCTACCATCCATCATACTTGATTAAACATGGTAATCTTATCACTTATAACACCTTAGCTTCGTTTTTCAAAAGCTCAACCAGTTGCTCTACATGCCCGGCATCAATCATCTTACAAGCTCCTTTGGCTTTTGGCAATTCAAATTTCACCGATTTAGTCAGCATTTCCATCTCTTTTGCGGGCATTACCTCCAAAGGTTTCTTACGTGCCATCATTATTCCGCGCATAGCAGGAATCCTTGGTTCCTTTGCAATTCCTTTCTGAACCACAGCAACTAACGGTACTCCGGCCTTTATTTTTTGCTTTCCTCCTGGAATAGCCCGGTACAGAATAACATCATCACCATCAATATTTACGCTGGTAACAGACGAAACTCCCGAATAATCCATAAACTCTGCAATCATAGCACCTACTGATGAACCATTGTAATCGCTTGATTCTATTCCACTAAAAACAATATCGAATGGATTCTCCTTTAGATATGCTGCAATTTGTCCGGCCACATAGTATGCATCTGCTGCACAGGCATCAATACGAAACGCCTTATCAGCACCAATAGCAAGAGCTTTTCTTAAGGTTGCATCAGTTTGAGCACCGCCGACATTAATAACAGAAACCTCATCAACCGAATTGCCGGCATCTTCTTTCAATTCCAAAGCACGGGTCAAGGCCAGCTCATCCCATGGATTAATGATCCACTGAACACCTGAATCATCAAACAGAGTATTATCTTCCTTGAACTTCACTTTAGTTGTGGTATCAGGAACATTACTTATACAGACCAATATCTTCATATGTATTAAATTTTAGTATCTGGTACCGGGATTATATCACAAAGATTAATTACGGCCACAACAGTTATTATTAATCATCCACTTAATCTATTTCTTCAAAAAACACACATTAAACAACTCTATAAAAACTACTTACATCAAAATAAATACAGAATTCCAAATATTCTGTCAATCCATTAATCCTCTTGAAATTACAATCTTTTGAATCTCCGAAGTGCCTTCATAAATCTGAGTTAATTTTGCATCACGCATTAAGCGTTCCACATGATATTCCTTTACATATCCGTATCCTCCGTGAATCTGAACTGCTTCAGTGGTTACCTTCATTGCAGTTTCGGCAGCATATAGTTTGGCCATGGCACTTGCCTGTCCGTACGGTTTGCCCTGATCTTTTAACCATGCTGCTTTTAAACAGAAAAAGCGCGCAGCCTCAATCTCAACGGCCATATCAGCCAATTTAAATGCGATTGCCTGATGATGAATTATCTCTTTCCCGAAAGCTTTTCTTTCCTGTGCATATTTTAACGCCAATTCGTATGCTCCTGAAGCAATCCCCAAAGCCTGCGAGGCAATTCCTATTCTACCACCTTCGAGCGACTGCATGGCAAGTTTAAATCCAAAACCTTCTTCACCCAAACGATTTTCCTTTGGAACTTTAACATTATTGAACATTACAGAACAAGTATCTGATGCCCGCATTCCCATTTTATTTTCATGAGGACCAACAGTAATCCCCTCCAATTTAGAGTCAACAAGCAAAGCATTAATTCCTTTGTGTTTTAACTCGGGATGGGTTTGAACCATTACAATGTAAGTAGAAGCTGATTTACCGTTTGTAATCCAATTTTTAGTGCCATTTACCAGATAATGATCTCCCATATCAACAGCAGTAGTTCTTTGTGAAGTTGCATCAGAGCCTGCTTCAGGTTCCGATAACAGGAAGGCTCCTATTTTCTCACCACGGGCCATCGGTTTTAAAAATTTCTGCTTTTGGGCTTCAGTTCCATATTTTTCAACCCCCCAACAAACCAATGAATTATTTACCGACATGATTACTGATACCGAGGAATCGACCTTTGAAATTTCTTCCATTGCCAAAACATAGGATATGGTATCCATTCCACCACCATCGTATTCCAATCCAACAAGCATTCCCAGAAAACCTAAATCCGCCAAACGTTTCACCTGCTCGGTTGGATACTCTGATTTCTCATCTCGTTCTATTACTCCGGGCAACAGCTCACGTTGTGCAAAATCCCGTGCCGCATCCCGTATCATTAACTGCTCTTCGGTAAATTCAAAATTCATAGTTTTAATTTTTAGGTGTGATATTAAAAGCTATTAGTGATGGCAATTAGTTTTTAGCTGATTTACATGATGTAACAATTTAATTATTCAGTAATACATTCATTTATTCCCCCCGTTTGTAAACAACAGCAACTAAAGACTTGTCATCTCCGCCCATATTTACAGACATTGCATATGGTTTTTCCTTGGTGATTTCAATTTGTGCCTCTCCGGCATTCCCTGTTAATTGTTCCCAAATGGTTACAGCCTGATGAACTCCGGTAGCACCGGTTGGATGCCCCCAACCAATTAAACCACCCGTTGTGTTTACAGGTATTTTTCCACATCTGGAGGTGTGACCTGCCAAAACAAATTCAGGGCCTTTTCCTTCTTCGGCTAAACCAATAGCCTCAATAGCCATTATTCCGGCAATAGAGAAACAATCATGAACTTCCACAGTTCCTAACTGATCAACAGTAATTCCAGCCATTCGCATTGCTTTTTCTACGGCCACCTTCATGGTCGTTAAGCTGGTCATTACCTCTGGTTTTTGAGTAATATCTGCTGCAACATGAGCGAAACCAACAATTTCAACCGCATCTTTTGCATCTAATCCAATTCTTTTTAATCCTTCGTCTGACACTATTGCAATCGCCGAAGCTCCGTCGGAAACTTTAGAACAATCAAAAACATTTAAATGATCCACAAATCCTCTTGGATTTACAGGTGTGTTTGCAGTCCCTTCCAAATCCTTATTTGTATTATGAAATTCTTGTGCTGTTTTGCACAAACGAGCATTTTCAATGGCATTGCAATACCATTTCGCCATAGCTTTGCGGGTAATTTCCCTGCCAAATTTCTCGTAATAAGCACCCGCCCGGTCACTAAATACACCCGGAAAAAAGTAAGCATGTCCCTCTTTACGCGTTTTTTGCCATCCGGCACCAGCCAGAACATCCGCTCCATACATGGCTTTCATGCTATTCTGAACTTCAAAACCAAGAGCAAGCACCACATCAGCCGTTTCTGCAAGAATCGATTTCATTCCTGTGGTCAGCGCTAAACCGCCTGATGCACAAGCACCTTCCACACTAACGGATGGCTTGTACTTCAATCCAGAATCAATCATTGGCAAAAAAGCGGGCAAATTGGCCTGCTTGTTAAAGCGGGAAGCCATAAAATTTCCAATTACTCCTTCATCAACATTTTTAGCACCGCCAATCATTTTTAAAGTTGCCTGACCGGCTTCCTGAATGTAGTGTTCCAGACCAGGACGAGGCTTCTTGGGATGAAATTCATTTCTGCCGGTTCCCATCGAAATAGTGTTGTAACCGGCCAGCATGTATATTTTTTTGCGTAAAACGTTCATTCTTTTAGATATGAGATAATAGATGTGAGCTATGATAAAAATTTCAGAACATCAAACAATCATCTAGTATCGGTTACAAATAAAATTTCGGCGATCTAGTAAATCAAACATTAATTCAATGTTAAAAGCGAAATCTGTTTTATGAATCTCATCTCTAACATTTATAATCCAGTTTAAAAATAATCGTTAATAGGTCCGTAAGCATGGAAGAAACCTGTTTCCAAAACGGTGTTTACATCGGCCTTTGATTCCGCAACTTTTGTATCAACAAGCATCTGACCAATTGCTTTTGAGTTTTTACCGTAGGCAATCGCCAAATTAGCGCCAACACTATCTATTTGATGCAGTTCAGTAAAAAACTTCTTTAAATGATCGGCTTTCTTTACATCACGAACAACAGATTTCCAATAGATTTTAAGGGTTGGCAATTCTCCCAGTAAGGCAGCACAATCCATTTCAATATCCTCAGTTGGAATGTACTTCGCGTTTTCCAAATCATAAACTTCTGTAATTCTACCTTTCTGATATTTGAAAATACCGTTCTTTTGAGAACCATCAGCAAACTGACCACCTTTCACTTCGTTATCAAACAATTGATTCAAGGCTGCATGTGATAATTTTTCATTCGGAAATGAAGGCTGCATACTCTCCAAAATAAATCGGGTAACATCAATTCCCACATAATCCAGCAATTGAAAAATTCCCATTGGCCGAATCAACAAATCCCTGCTTATGGTGTCAATTAGGAAAAAAGCCTTTGCCCATCCTTCTGTTTTTGCTAATTCTTCAGCCAGATTAAGCGCATACAAAGCATCACGCATAAAGTAACCGTTTCCTATAAAACCGGCAACATCTCTTGACTGAACAACAATTTTGCGCATCGATTTGGCTAAATTCAGCGAAAAAGCCACTAAATCATCATTTGTATGATCCGTTTTAATGATCTCCAACAATTTTTGAATTACCGGAGGATTGTAAAAATGATAACCAATGATATCTCCATTTAGACCAGCTTCCTTTTCAATTTCACCAATTGGAATGGATGAAGTATTGGTTAAAAACCAAGCATCAGGATTATTTTTTTTGATTTGAGAAAACAATTTTACTTTTAGAGCTTTATCCTCTTTTATGGCTTCAAATATCAATTGTGAGCCATAAGCCGTTTCTATACGGGTTGATGTTTGTATCATCTCCATCACATCATATACAAACTGACTGATAATTTCATCATTATCAATTAAATCCTCACGATCCTCGTACCAGGTTCGTAATTCTACTATGTTTTTTTCCGCGTGCTTTACCAATTGCGATTTTACGTAACCCAACAAACTGTTTAAAGCAGATTGTGATACATCAACAGCGTTTAAAACAAAGTCTTTATCTTCTTTTTTGCCAATTTTCAATTTGGCCATTTCAAAAGATAATAAGACAAGAATACCGCTTCCCATTTTTCCGGCGGCACCTAAAACACTAACATTTTCCATTTTTCGGATCAAATCCATATTACTTATTGTTTAAATATTGATTTTACTATTATTTAATATGATACATGTTTCCCATTTGAGTTAAATCAAAAACCCATCTTCACTTTCTGCTTATTGTTTCGAAAACAATAAATCTCACTGCAATTTTTGATTATTACCAGTTTGGTTTGCGCTTCTCTAAAAAAGCGCTAATGCCTTCTTCCCTTTCGTTCTGATCCTCCTTAAAAAGACGTCCAAATTCTTTGGATTCCATTTTGCCGGCATCTTTGCCCGGTAATTCCAAACCTTTGCGAACCATTACTTTTATTAACTTTACGGCATTAGGACCTTTAGAAGCTATTTTCTCAGCCAATTCCAAACTTACTTCCAGAAGTGTTTCCGGCGACGCCAATTTCTGAACGATTCCTAATTGATAGGCTTCGCCGGCTGTTATGCCTTCTCCAAGCATCATTAAATACATAGCATTCCCGGCTCCAGCCAAACGAGGCAATCTTTGCGTACCATTAAATCCGGGTATCAGACCCAAATTCACTTCAGGCAAACCCAACCTGGCTTTTTCACTGGCTACACGTATATCACATGAAAGTGCCAATTCCAACCCTCCGCCAAGGGCAAAACCATTAATTGCAGCAATAACCGGTATCTCCAGATTAGCAATCTGATCAAAAACCTGTTTTCCTATTTCAGAAAAATCGTAGGCTGCCTGCGGAGAATATTCCTGCATGGCTTTAATATCAGCACCGGCAACAAAGGCTTTGCCCTCTCCCGTAATTACTAATACTCTAATGCTTTGGATGATTTCTTTGCTGCTTAAAAAGCAGGCGAGCTCTTTAAAAACACCCTCATTTAAGGCGTTCAAGGCTTCAGGACGGTTAAGAGTCAAAATTCCTATTTTGTCTCTCTTTTCAAATTTTAAATAATTAAAGTGCATGTGTATATAATTCAATTATAGTTGCCACATGGAACTTATCATGCTTTGAATTTTTAATTTTAAAACAAAATTCACAATTATTCAAAGATGAAGGTTTCATAGGTGTGTTATGAGACGTTTTTTCATCTACATATCTAAATATAATAAAAACTCTTAACATTCAAAAGGTAAGATTTCTGACTGACACGCCTTTAGCTCACACCCCCAACATTTACAAGGCTTTAAGAAAATAAAAAAAGTCAAAAAAAGACCCTTTATTCTTTTTATTCACTTTAGCAAAATAGAAAAGCCTGATCCGTTAAACGAATCAGGCTCTGTATCATGAAATTATATCTTAAACGGCGATTTTCTTATGCCATATTGTGGTAAACATTCTGAACATCGTCGTTGTCTTCCAATTTTTCCAGCAATTTTTCAACATCTGCAACTTGTTCCTCAGTTAATTCTTTTGTATCCATTGGAATTCTTTCGAAACCTGATGAAATTACCTCAATTTCGTTCTCTTCCAGGTAAGCTTGTATTTTTCCAAAATCAGGGAAGTTGCCGTAAAGCATGATTCCTTCCTCCTCTGCAAATACTTCCTCTACTCCTATGTCGATTAATTCGAACTCCAATTCTTCAATATCCTGACCTTTGTTTTCAATCTGAAAATGACATTTGTGTTCAAACATGAATTCAACACTACCGGCAGTACCTAAACTACCTTTGCATTTTGAAAAATAAGAGCGAACATCTGCTACCGTTCTGGTATGGTTGTCGGTTGCAGTCTCAACTAAAACAGCAATACCATGCGGAGCATATCCTTCGTAGATAATTTCCTTATAGTCCTTCTGATCTTTAGATGTTGCTTTTTTAATTGCTCTTTCAACATTATCCTTAGGCATGTTTACTGCCTTTGCATTTTGAATAACTGCACGCAAACGAGAATTCGTTGCCGGATCAGGGCCACCTTCTTTTATTGCCATCACGATATCTTTTCCAATTCGTGTAAAGGCTTTGGCCATCTTATCCCAACGCTTAAACTTTCGCGCTTTCCTAAATTCAAATGCTCTTCCCATAATTTATGTATATAATATTTTGCGCAAAAATAGCACATGTTATCCAATCTGTAAAACGAAAGTACATTTTTTTTTAAAGGAGTAAATTATAAATGTTGTGTTTCAATGATTTATTTACAGCACAAATTGCATTTCATTTTTCTGTTTTCGACTCCTCTGCGCAACTATAAAGCATGAAAAAGCTCATTGTTTGAATGAGCTTGAATTCGTATTTTTAGCGATACTAAATCAAACAAATAACAACCCTAATCAAATGAAAAAGATTATCATTCTGTTTTCTGCAGCATTACTGCTGTCCTCCTGCGGAAATCAAGTAAAAATGGATAAAAAGGCTGATGTCTCTGCTATTTCGGCCAAAACCATAGCTCAGGTAATTGATGAGCTTGGGAATTCGAATTCAGGCACAAACAAATCCCTTATGGAAAAAGGCGTAAAACATGCCGCCAACCTGTGGCGCGGCAGTGATGGCTCAGAAGAAGATTTTAAAACCTTCTGTAAAGAAAACTATATCTCCGATCAGGCGGAAAGAGAACTTGTTTTTCAAAAGATTTCAAGAAACATCGAGGTTATCACCGGTAATTTCAACAAAATTACTCTTGAGTTACTGGAACCGGTGCACTTGAACACCTTCGAACAACATGCTATTGACAATGCATTTGGTGCTTACAGCGTAGATTCGCACTGGATGAATGATTTCTACCAAAATAAAATTGCTTTTATTATTGCCTTGAATTTTCCGCCCTTTAGTTTGGAAGAAAAAGAAGCAAATGCCAAGAAGTGGACTCGTCAGCAATGGGCTTATGCCCGTTTGGGTGATTATTTTACTGCCCGGGTTCCTGCAGAACTTTTACAGGAAGCCGGTAAGGCTGCTGCCGAATCGGATGTTTACATTATGGATTACAACATTTATGTGGGGCATTTAACTGATGCTGAAGGAAATCGTTTCTTCCCTGAAGACAAAGTTCTTTTGTCGCACTGGAACCTGCGCGATGAGCTTAAAGCCAACTATGCAAACAAAAAGGATGGTTTAGAAAAGCAGAAGATGATTTATCAGGTGATGCAGCGCATTATTTCTCAGGAAATCCCTGAAAAGGTAATTAATAATGGGAATTTGGAATGGGATCCGTATACCAATCTGGTTTATCAGAATGGAAAAACAATTGAAGCAACGCCTGAACCAAATGAAAGATATCAGCAAATTCTGAATAATTTCCATGCCAATAAGGCAATCGATCCTTACTATCCGGATCAGAACACCTTCATCAAAAGACAATATGATGGTGCCAAAGAAATATCCGCAGAAGCAACTGAAAAAATATTTACGGATTTTATGCGCTCCGAGGAAACCAAAAAAGTTGGTGAGCTAATTAAACAACGATTAGGTCGTGATTTGGAACCTTTCGACATTTGGTACGATGGTTTTAAAGCCCGCAGCGGAATGGATGAGTCGAAGCTGGATGCCCAGACCCGTAAATTGTACCCTGACGCGGCTGCTTTGGAAGCTGATTTACCAAATTTATTGGTAAAACTGGGTTACGATAAGGAAAGAGCACAATGGTTGGGAGCTCATATTGCTGTTGATCCGGCACGAGGCTCGGGACACGCCTGGGGCGGTGCAGCCAAAGGACAAAAGGCTCATCTGCGCACCCGAATTGGTGAAAAGGGCATGGATTACAAAGGCTACAACATTGCGGTTCATGAGTTTGGGCACAATGTGGAGCAAACCATATCGCTTTATGATGTGGATAACTTTGTGATGAATGGAGTTCCGAACACCGCATTTACAGAGGCTTTGGCTTTCATTTTCCAGAAAAGAGACCTGTTATTGTTGGGAATTCATAACGATTCACCTCAGGAAGATGCGTTAAAAAAACTTGACTTATTCTGGAGTGCCTACGAAATAATGGGTGTTTCGGTATTGGATATCCGCATGTGGAAATGGCTGTATGCAAATCCGGAAGCCAATTCGGCACAATTGCGCGATGCTGCCATGCGAATTGCAAAAGAAGTTTGGAATGAGTTCTACGCTCCTGTTTACGGCGTAAAAGATCAGACTATTTTGGCCGTATACTCACACATGCTGAACAGTCCGTTGTATTTATCGAACTATGCATTTGGAAATATAATCGAGTTTCAATTGGAACAGCACTTAAAGGGAAAAAGCTTCCCAACGGAAATAGACCGAATCTTTAAACAAGGACGTTTGACTCCCAACCAATGGATGGTTGAAGCTACCGGTAACGATTTATCTGCACAACCTTTATTAAAAGCAGCTAAAGAGGCTTTGGAAGAATTGAAGTAATAAACGATTAAAATAGATGATTGAGACTGTTCCGCAAGGAATGGTCTCTTTTATTTTTAGGCCTAAAAAAACATGTTTACTCCTTAATCACAACTGTATAATCATAAATATTGCATAAATTCAATGCTTAGTTGCAATGAATACATATCGAAAAACCTGCACACTTCAAGCAAAAAGGGAAAGTCCATTAAAAAACACGGAAAAATGAAAAAATATTTCAAACTCACACTAATCATATTAATCATATTAATCATATTAGCAATTGAACCTCTCTTAGATTCAATTTTAAATATTTCTGAATTGGAAGACTCCTTGCTAATTAATCAAAAAAACAATCTGTTAATAATCGCTTTTGCATGGCTCATAATTGAGGTAATCAAAAGAATTAAAACAATGTTTTTAAAAAGGTTTGATATCTCTAAGGAGGACAATCTTAAATCCAGAAAATTACATACGCAATTCAATATTCTGGAAAAGGTACTCGTATTTATTATTGTACTTTCGGCCATAGGACTGATATTGCTTTCCTTTGAGAATATCAGGAAAATTGGAATTGGAATTTTTGCCTCGGCAGGATTGGCAGGTGTTATAATAGGTATTTCGGCACAGAAAGTTGTTGGCACACTATTAGCCGGAATTCAGATTGCAATTACGCAGCCATTCAGAATTGACGATGCTGTTCTTGTTGAAAATGAGTGGGGATGGATTGAAGAAATCAATTTAACCTACGTAGTAGTCAGACTGTGGGATCAGAGGCGTTTGGTATTGCCATCAACGTATTTTTTAGAGAAACCATTTCAAAATTGGACCCGAAACAATGCAGATATTATTGGTTCCGTTTTTTTGTATACTGACTATACAATTCCATTTGATGCTTTAAGAAAGGAACTAACAAACCTGTTAACTAAAAGTAATTTGTGGGACAAAAAAGTAAATGTACTGCAGGTAACCGATTCGAAGGAAAATACCCTGGAAATAAGAATACTTGTAAGTGCCAGAAATTCGCCAACAGCATGGGATTTAAGAGTTTATATCCGGGAAAAAATGATCGAATTCATCCAAAACAATTACCCGGACAGCTTGCCTAAGACAAGAATAACTATTACTGATAAACACAGCACAGCAACACAAAGTCACGATTAAAGCAGTTGACCGTAAAATAAGACTTTTACATGTAATGATCTGGCAGCTATAAATGATACAGAGACTGTCCCGCAAGGGATGGTCTTTTTTGCTTTTACTTGATTGGAATTCGTTCTGATATGAAATTGGATTCTGGTAAAAGTACAGATCAACCTACTATTCTCTGTGCAACTCCGTACCCTCTGTGGTAGAAAAATCTGATAAATAGTACATAGAAGAGATTAAAATAGAATTGAGCACGGGGCACATGGGGAAAAACAACAAAACAGTTTTCGTTCAGGCCTTAGATTGAGTAAGCATTTAAACGTTGGAACTATCATAAAAAAACCTTTACTTTCAGTGCCGGTTATGAACGATAAGATAACATACCGATATGATCAAAAACTAAATGCGACGCACCTTATCATCCAATCAGAAAATCTATAATCTCACCCCCTAAATAAATCAACAGAAATGGAACCAGTATTCTTCTTTATTATTTTTGCAATAATCGTTACAGTTTTACTATCAACAGTTTTTTTCAGTAAAAAAGCCATTATTAAACGAAAGCTAAAAAAATCGGAGCTTCGGAAAATTGCAGATTTTAAAGATGGTGAGCTGGCTAGAATTGTAGGAACCGTTGAATTTGTTGATGCTCCCCTTCTATCTCCTCTTTCGAATCGTGAATGTTCTTATTACTATGTGCATATCGAGCAAAAAGTGGCATCAGGCAATAGTTCAAAATGGAAAACGATTATTGAGGAGGAAATATCAAACAAATTTTTAATTCGGGAAGAAACCAGCTATGCATTTATAAATGACGATCGAATTAAATCTTACATTGTTCAGGATGAAAGTTATTCTACCGGATTTTTTACCGACGCACCACAGAATCTTGAAAATTACCTGAATAGTAAAGGAGTTAAAAGTGAGAGCTCTTGGGGCTTTAATAAAACACTTCGGTACAAGGAAGGAATTCTTGAACAGGGAGAAAAAGTTGCTGTGTTTGGAAAGGGAGAATGGAAAGATGCGACAAGTGTGAACCTGCCTGAAAAGTACGGACGGATTCTTACAATTACATCCAGCACTGAGGATGCCGTTTACTTAAGCGATGATCCTGATACTACAGTAAAAAATGGCGCAAAAATCAGTTCTTCGGAAAAACCAAATACAACCACCAGAAGAGGCCGTTATAGAAAATAAGCTGCGGGTTTCACTATTGAATGTGGCTAAGAAGAATTTTAAAGCAACAAAAAAACTCAAAATACAAACAAGAGCACAAGGCTTACCGTACAAAAGTTTATTGCGCATATTTACAGATATCTTAAGAACAAAAAATGACCCAGGGCAAACCTACATATCAAGATCTGGAAAAAGAAATAATCAAATTAAAGCTTGAATTAAAAATTCAGGATAAAATGATTAATACAATCCCGAATCCTTTGTTTGTAAAAAACAAAGACTTTATCTATACCAATTGTAATGATGCTTTTGCAAGTTATCTGGGCCTGCCCAAAACTGAAATTATAAATTCAAGTGTTTACGATATTGCACCAAAGGAACTTGCCGACAAATATTACAATGCAGATTGCGAATTACGTGATAATCTGGAAAATCAAACCTATGAATGCAATGTGAAATATGCTGACGGAACTTTTCATGATATCATTTTTCATAAGGCCAATATAATTAATGAGAAAAATGAGTTTTGTGGAATTGTTGGTATCATACTTGACATTACTGAATATAAAGATGCAGAACAAGCTTTAAAAGAAAACCAAAAGCGCTTAATAGAACTTAATGCAACAAAAGACAAACTTTTTTCAATAATTGCGCACGATTTAAGAACGCCGTTCTCGAGTATTTTGGGATTTTCGGAATTATTGATTGAAGACGCAAATGATTTTGATGAGTTAGAAACGGAAGAGTATTTAAAGTTAATAAATACAACTGCCAAAAGCACTCTTGTTTTGCTTGACAATTTATTGAATTGGGCAAAATCACAAACTGGAACTTTAATTTATAAGCCAAAAAAAATAGTTTTATCATCCATTATCGAAGAGACAGTAAAAAACTCAAATGCAACAGCAAAAATTAAAAACATATCAATAAATCAGATTCAAACCGATAAGATTGCGGTTAATGCCGATGAAAATATGCTGAAAACTATTTTACGAAATCTTATTTCCAATGCAATAAAATTCACTAAACCCGAAGGATGTATTACCATTTCTGCAATTCCGAAACACACGTATGTCGAAATTTCTGTTTCGGATAATGGAGTTGGGATTAATAACAAAACTCTTAAAAAGCTATTTGATATTTCTGAAAATACAACTTCCAAAGGTACTAAAAAGGAAAAAGGGTCTGGACTGGGATTGATTCTTTGCAAAGAATTTGTGGAAAAACACAAAGGTGACATTTGGGTTGAAAGCGAAATAGAAAAAGGAAGTGTTTTCAAATTCACCCTCCCTTTATACAATAAAAAATAGGGTACAAACAAGCTAATCGTATTCTTCATTTTTTATAAAAACAATACTAATTTCATTTTTACAGACAATGTCAGACATATACAAATACTCGATTTTAAAGGATATTGGCCTGGTTATTCAATATCATCAAAATAATATCACTAAAAACAAGATGCAACAGCTAAAGAGTGATATTATTAACGACAAAGATTTTAATCCTAAGTTTGGTTTTATTGTTGATCTTAGAAACGCAACTATAAATCTGACAGAAGATGAATTGTTCGAATATGGCAATTGGGTGAAAGAAAACGTAAAGCTAACAGGACTAATGCGGCTTGTTTTATTAACCTCTACACCCGACCATGTTACGAAAACAATCCTGTTCACGTTAAACGAAAACATATCACCACTTCAGTACAGAACATTTAGTACTGTAGAAGCCTCAATTAAATGGCTTAACATTGACAATTGCCATTTGAACTATGTGACAAAAGAAATCGAAAAATTATTTGTCGGCTAATAATCTATTTTTGTCCTCCACTGCTCCCCAAAAAGATTTTGCAGATAAAAGTATTTATCATGGGCAGCCAATAAAAGATATCACTTACAAAGATTATCCCGACTAATTTTCTTATTATTAGGAATTGTTTTAAATAGTGATATCAAAGAATGGCAAGAACACATACAGCAGATACATCGAATGTTCCGAAAGGGAAAATAAATAAAAGTGGTTTACAAAGTGCCTTTAGACTTTACAAATACATTAAACCCTACCGGGGACAATACTTTTTAGGGATCTTTTTCTTATTGGGTTCGAGTTTGGCGAGTCTGGCTTTTCCAAAGCTCTTGGGTGATTTGGTGAACTCAGGCAATAATACTACCCTGGGCCAAAGCCTGAATCAAACCGCTGTTTTAATTGTTTGTGTATTGATTCTTCAGGCCACCTTCTCCTATTTCCGTATTGTATTGTTTGTAAACGTAACAGAGAGATCTTTAGCCGCACTGCGCCAAGCCACCTACCGCCACTTAATAAAGCTTCCCCTGCAATTTTTTGAAAGACGAAGAGTGGGAGAACTTAACAGCAGAATATCGGCAGATGTGGTGTTGCTGCAGGAAACAATGACCAGTACTTTGGCTGAATTCATCCGTCAGATTATCGTAATTACAGGGGGTATCACCCTTTTGGGGATTATCTCGATAAAGCTGACTGCCTTTATGCTGATTACACTGCCGCCAACCATGATTGTTGCCAGGTTTTTTGGCCGGTTTATCCGCAAATTCTCAAAAGATGTACAAACAAAACTGGCCGATTCAAACACAATTATTGAAGAAACACTGCAAGGCATACAAAGCGTGAAGGCTTTTACCAATGAGTATATTGAAATTGCCCGTTACAAAAAGAAAACCTTGGAAATAGCCGGTTTGGGCATCACCCGAGGCAAATACAGAGGGGCATTTTCCTCTTTTATTATTCTCGGACTTTTTGGTGCCATTGCAGCTATGGTATGGCAAGGTTCCCGTTTACTGCAAGCAGGTGAAATGCAGGCCGGAGATTTATTTTCCTTTGTAATTTATTCTGTTTTTGTAGGTGGTACTATCAGCGGTCTGGCCAATGTATATACCAATATTCAGAAATTTATCGGTGCAACCGAAGACCTGTTCAAAATCTATGATGAAGAACCTGAAGACATTCAAGATGTCAATGATATAGATCCCAAATTCAAAATGCAGGGAGAAATCAGTCTGAAAAATTTAAATTTCGCCTACCCTTCGAGAAGTGAGCAAAAGGTTTTAAACAATATCAATTTAAAAATTGAAAGCAATAAAATGATTGCTCTGGTTGGGCATAGTGGTGCCGGAAAAAGTACCATGGCCTCGCTCCTGCTGCTGCTGCACATGCCACCTAAAAACAGCTTGTTTTTTGATCAGCATGATAGTCATGATTTTCCCTTATCAGCTTTACGAAGTCAGATTTCACTAGTGCCGCAGGATATTTTTCTGTTTGGTGGAAGCATCAGTGAAAACATAGCTTACGGAAAACCGGGTGCCAGCGCGCAGGAAATATACGAAGCTGCACAAAAAGCCAACGCCCTGGAATTTATTGAACGCTTTCCAGAAAAATTCGAAACCATTGTCGGCGAACGCGGCACTCAGCTTTCAGGTGGTCAGCGCCAGAGAATTGCTATTGCCCGTGCGATTCTTAAAAATCCTAAAATTTTAATATTGGATGAAGCCACCTCCTCACTCGACTCCGAATCGGAAATGCTGGTTCAGGAGGCTCTTGAGAAACTGATGACAGGAAGAACATCGATCGTGATTGCCCACCGTTTGTCCACTGTTAGAAAGGCAGATGAAATTGTTGTATTGGAACAGGGTGAGATTGTAGAACAAGGAACCCATGAGGCCTTAATGAATATTACTGACGGGAAATACAATAAACTGATTCAGCTGCAGTATTCGAATTAGAAATAAAATGAGACGCAGATCCTTATGATTTTATAGGGTTTGCACTGATTTTTGTGTACTTCCTTGAAATCAATTTTCCGAACACCTCACCCTAAGCCTCTCCTAAAAGGAGAAGGAACCAAATTGCAGTATTCGAATTAATTTTCGATTGTTCTCAAAAGGGAACAGATTGCCGCAGTCGCTATGCTACTTCGCAATGACATTTTGTAAATGTTGTTTTTTCTCTGCGGTACTCTGTGTGCTCTGTGGTGTTTTCTTTTTCACTCATTAACCTCTTGATCTTCCTTACTCAATAATAATCTGCGTCTGATTTTAGAAAAACACCAACAATAAACCTAAGCATACAATTTAATTTTTCCGAACACCTCACCCTAAGCCTCTCCATAAGGAGAGGGAACCAAATTGCAGTATTCAAATTAATTTTCGATTGTTCTCAAAAGGGAACAGATTGCCGCAGTCGCTATGCTCCTTCGCAATGACATTTTGTAAATGTTGTTTTTTCTCTGTGGTACTCTGTGTGCTCCGTGGTGTTTTCTTTTTCACTCATTACCTCTTGATCTTCCTTACTCAATAATAATCTGCGTCTGATTTTAGAAAGCCACCAACAATAAACCTAAGCATACAATCTTTGTCTTGTCTTCAAGCCAGACAGGCTCTTACTTTTCTCCTTAGATGAGAAAAGTAAGCAAAAGAATCAAGCCTCTCGGATGCTGCACGGCTTTCCATGGTTAATGAGTGCTCCAAATAACGCCCGATCGGCAACGCTCGCTCTGAAATATCACCTTTTAATAAAAAACAATTTTTGTCTAAATCAACACACCCAATAAAACAAAATGAACTCGCTTTGCTCAATTGAGTGAAACGAAATCGATGAGACCCGCAAAATTATCTCGATTCAAACAGATTTTTGTTTTAAACGCATTCTTTTCTAAAAGGGTTCCGGTCTACAGACTAACTGTGAAATTTCCCATAATTAGCTATGCGCAAAAAAGCACAGCCTAAAAGTTGAAATCAACAATCGGGCTGTGCTTTATATCTTAGGTTTTTTTGGACTTAGCTTTTCACCAAAACACCTAATACTTCGAGGCGTTGCGGTGTGTCGTAAAAAGCAAGTTTTGCAAGGATATCGAAATCATCCATCCAATCGCTCAATTCGTTTAGAACTGCATTCTTCAATTCGGTTGAGGCCTGCGACTCTCCCATTTCTTTGTCGAACTCAGATCGAAGTGCAAGCACCGTATCGAGTTCTGTCAGACAGTCTGCAGCGAGCTCAGGAGTCAGCTTAATTACTGCAAGTTTTGCTTGAATAACTGGACTGCCTGCAATTGTCGTATAAAACAATTTCATCAGGTCGAAATACTCGTTGTATTGACCCGGCAAATGCCCTTTTATACCCAACTCCACTAAGATATCAGGATCTTTTGTGCAAAGAATCCGGGTTAAATCGCGGTGCCTTTTAAACTTCGCAGTCACCTCATTATACTTTGTACTGTAGGCGTTCGAAGCAAGACTTGTTTCTGCCCCTTCTTTTGCATTTAATTCCCAAATGCTTTTGGCTTTGTTATACACCGCCCAACCTTCGGCAAATTTTGCATCATCGATACCAAAAGGAATCAAAGCAGCTTTAATATCAGGTTGAGATTCGGCATTGCTTAAGGCAATACGGGTACGTTCTAAAAATTTGGATTCAGATCTAATAAAACTCATTACTTTATAAATTTAAATTTGTTTACGTTTAATTAATTTCCCGATGAAACTACCGATTTATAATTTAAAAAAGAAATATTTAAACAACATAAAATTGAATTATTTCTTCAATACAAAATTGACCAATCCCTACTATTATAGTAAAAACCCAGGGATACACAGACTGAAATCGATATTGTAAATAGTATGGAAATTCTTTAAAGCCGGAATGCTCTCATTAGCAGTCGAACCAGCTGTTGAAAAGATCAGAATGAGCTCTGCAGATCAAAAATGGATGCTGCAAGTGTAAAAATGCATTCTGCAGACCGGAAATGAGTTCTGCAGACCAAAAAATGGACATTGCAAGTATAAAAATGGGCTCTGTGGATCAAAAATGGATGTTGCAAGTGCAAAAATGCATTCTGTAGACCAGAAATGGGCTCTGCAGACCAAAAATGAGCTCTGCAGGCCAGAAATGGACTCTGCAGCAGTAAAAACGGGCATTTCCAGTTCAGAAATAATTATGTATCGATATTCTTCCGCAATAAATTGCACCTTCTTCTGCTTTTTTTACCTCAACTTATGTAGAGCAGTTCTTTTTTACAAGTGCAAATTGATTTCTCTACCTAAATTACTACTGTTTAGTGCTTTTATTGCTTACTTTTAGTCTTCTTTAGTAAAACTTGTTGTTATCCGATACAGATGGATCAACACACTTTTTAAAGTTGTAGAAACGATACAAAAGGAAATAAAATTTTAGAGGATAATTTTTTAAAAAAGGACTGAAATAATTTATATGAAGTAGTATTCACAGCCCAACAGATGCTAACACGCGGTCATATCTCATAACAAGTGACGAAACAATCCACCATAAGTTGGCAACAGTACGAATAGACCATCTAAAACTGATTAATATATGAAATATCAAACATTAGTAAACATCCTTGACAAACTAAGATTTGAAGCACCAGAGAAATATAAAAGATACTATCCAAAAGCTGATGACTTAGAAAAAGTAAATCAGGCTAGAGCAAGAGCATATATTCACCTTTTTTTGAAAGTTAAATTTGGATTACTTGACTTTGAAGAGCGTGAAAGACTTGTAACTGATGGATCTCATGATGGAGGCATTGATGGATATTATATCTCAACAGAAGAACGATTAATATATTTCATTCAATCGAAGTTCAGAACATCTGCTAGTAATTTTGAAAACAAGAACATTTCATTTACAGAAATTCTCAACATGGACACTGGGGATATTTCTGAAGGGAAAACAGAAAATGAAGAGGGAATTGCATATAATGGTAAAATTCAACAACTTATTAGAGAAATAAGCCAAATTGAGGATATAGGAAAATACAACTACAAAGTAATATTATTAGCAAATTTAGACAATGTAAAATCTTCAAAATTAAGAACATTAAGTGGGGGATTTCCTTGTGACATATATAATTTTGAAAAAAGCTACAAAGAACTAATTTTTCCAGTTGTTTCGGGGACATTTTATAATCAATCAGAGTTATATATCGACATCAATCTAAGCAATAAAGGTGCAAGTTCTAAGGTAAGTTACAAAGTTGATACTGAATTTAAGGAATGTAATATTTCCGTATTGTTCGTTCCAACATCAGAAATAGCAAGGATACTGCATAAATATAAAAACTCAATTCTTAAATATAATCCAAGAAGTTATTTAGATTTGGCATCAAGCACTGTTAATAGAGCGATTCGTGACACGATAATCAGTAAATCTACAAATGAGTTTGCATTATTCAACAATGGTATAACTATATTATCCGATGAAACTCATTATAATGAAAATGTTGGAATTAAAGATAAAGCACAATTAACAGTTACAAATGGACAAATAATAAATGGTGGACAAACAGCCTACACTTTGAGTTTAATTTATGAATCATCAATTAAAGAAGGGCGTGATCCATTAGCCATATTACAGGGAAAAGAAGTTTTACTTAAGGTGATTACATTTGATGACATAAAGGATGGTGATCCTCAGAAAAAGTTAGAGTTAATTGAAGCTATTTCAAAAGCAACGAATCAGCAAACAGCGGTAACAGATGCAGATAGGCGTTCGAATGACAAGGTTCAAATACAATTACAAGAAAGCATATTTATTGATTTTGGTTATTACTACGAACGAAAAAGAGGAGAATTTGGTGACGGAATAAGGAATGGATATATTGATAGATCTGCTATAATTAATAGAGATCATTTTTTGCGTATTTGTCTTTCTTGTGATCAAAAACCAGCTCAAGCAAGAAGAAATAGTGAAAAGCAGAATTTCCAGCAAACAAACTTTGATAGTATTCTTAAGGATGCTTCACGTTATCGTGAATATTTTTATGCAATAACTTGTTATAATACAATTAGTCAATTGCAAAGTGATTTTGACAAAAAATCAAATGACCAATTTGGAGAAATTAATTATGGCACTGCATTTAGATATGGAAAATATGCACTTACATCAGTAGTAGCAAGAACTTTTTCTAATAAGATTAAAACTGACGACTATAAAGAATCCACTTTAATTGCTGTAAAAGCTATATTAGATAATTGGTTGGCATTTGAGAAACATATTGAATCATTGCAACATAATTCGGCTTATTTCCGAGAGCGAGTCGATGACGATGATAATGTTAAACTTGTGCTTAATTATGTGGGATATTATAAAGGTCGAACAATAAATAATGATCTAATGGAGTACTTCGAAGAAAGTACTGTTGCCAACATTTTATATAACTGCAACATTCATTAAGATTACAAACAGAAATTATTAATTATAAAAATGCCAAAAAAAGGAGATTATTTTATTACAACTCTTAAAAGAGCCCATTTAGAATGGGGTTCTCACCGACATACTTCTACAAGAGGTATTATTTATGGAGAAGGTTATTTACAAATTTCTGCACGTAATGCCAGAAATTTAAATATAACAAATAGCAACTCTACCAATAACAATATTTATAATTGCAATTCAAGTGAAGGTTTTCTTGTTAATGTTCAATTAAAATCAACAGGTAGTTCTAGAGCAGGTGCTATACATGCAAAGCAATTTAGTGGAAGAAGAAATCTTCGGTTAATAGGTAACTGGTTCACTCATGTTGGTGCTAGAATTGGTGATCGAGTAGAAATTAGATTCATTAGTCCAACAGATATTCTTTTGACCAAATTATAATATCCATAAAATTTGAAATAGCAGATAACAAAAAAAAGGATGTTGCCAATTCGCAACATCCTTTCTATGTATCAATTCAATCTACAATCCAAAAAAGCCTGTAAACACTTTGCGGATTCTTTAACGCCATTCCTTTCGCAAACCGAGAACATCGCAAACATTGGGTCTCTGATGTCTACGGTGCGAATATCAAGCTAATCTGTTGAAACATTAGCAAGTGTGCTCCCTCCCACTACAAATAAGTAAATTTATTACTCACGAATAATGATTTTAAAGGTGTTCGTGATTTGAAAATGCGGCTTGCTTATGGGCGCATGACTCACTTCGGTCGATAGATAAGATTACTCTTTGAAAACCCTATATTTGTAATGAATAAATAATTATTTACCCCCGCTAGTGCGCGATTGTATCGCGTTCTTCATTAAAAAAATAAAAGCCACACGAAAGGATTCGTACGGTAGCGGGGTGATTTCAACTAAATTCATAATTAAAAAAAGAGACTTATCATATGGAATACTTGGGTTCTTGTTTATGCAAAGGAATTAAATTTAAAGTTATAGGTGACTTTGAGAGTTTTTATTTATGCCATTGCAGATATTGTAGGAAAGACACAGGGGCTGCTCATGCTGCAAATTTGTTTTCCACAACAGCTAAGCTGGAATGGATAAAAACACAAACTGAAATTAAAATATTTCAACCACCTAAGAGTAATCATGTAAAAGCCTTTTGTACAAATTGTGGATCAGCTCTGCCCAATATACAAATGGACGGTAAACTTTTAGTTGTTCCAGCAGGATGTTTAGATACTAAATTAGAAAAATGCCCCAATGCACATATTTTTATCTCAAATAAAGCAAGTTGGGATGAGTCGCTGGAAGAAATAAAGAAATTTGGACGTTTCCCTGAATAAGAAAAAAGTCTTTTCTTACGAATCTCTTTTTTTACAGCTCCATTTCAAATACAATTAAATCGCCTTTTTCGGTTAATCTTGTGGCACTAACTGCTACAAAATTCCCATCAGCAGCTGTTAAATCGTTTAGTTTAATTCCTTGTGGCAAACTAAATTCTTTTTCTGATTGAATAATCCCTGTTTCATCGATATGGACGACTTTGATTTTGTGATTAAATGTTCCTGCCATCACAAAACTATTATCCGGTAAGCTTATAATTTGTTCTATGTTTCCATTTCCGGAAACAGGAATAGGAGATTCCCAAATCTTTTCCCCATTTGTATTATATGCACTTGCAAAAGCTCCTGTAGTATTTAAACCGGCAAAAACCAGTTTATTGTTCCCATTAATACCAACAGCGGTCGATTTTACATCTTGATCCAACAAAATATCCCATTTTAAATAACCTGCCTGGTTAACAGCAAATATCCAGTTGCCGGCAGCAGCATAAGCAATACCTGAGGTATCACCAGCTAAATTATAAAGCTTGCCCTTGCTTGAGTAGGCACGGGACCACAACATTTTACCATTCGCATTTAGTTTTACCAAACCAGGCGTAAAAGTGGAATCTTTTGTGTTTTTGCTATAGCCTGCAACTAAAATTTTATTGTCGGGATCAACTACAAAATCAAGTACTTCATCCATATCAATTCTTTGATTAAATATATTTTTACCATTGGCATCAAGCTTATAAAGCCAGGCTTGCCCCGCCACACTATCGACTATGGCATCTGTAATACCGGCAACATAAATTTCGTTCTGAGCACTTATGCTGACTTTATTTACAAGATCATCAAAACGGTTTCCCAACATCTTATTCCAAATCATTTTTCCACTGGTATCCAGACCTAAAAGCCAAGAGTCATACATCTCTCCCTCTGCTTTGCACGACGATGCAGCTACTACAAGCTCTCCATTTGGGCGTTTGGCAATTCCACCCCCAAAATCGTTAAACTGCTGGTTATCGAACCCTTTTACAAATTGGTAATTTTCCTTTGGAAAATCCGTAAGGATCTCTTCTCCTAATACACTGGCTTTTAAATTAAAAATATCAACGTAACAACTGCCTTCGGGGAATGCAGACACAAATGTGTTATAAGCTTCTATGCTATTTACACTTTTAGCCCATTCAAAAAGCAATTTCTGTTTTACAGCTTTAGCTTCCGACATTTTTGATGAATTGGAAAATTCGACCATAAAACGCTCAATAGCTTCAAGTGTATTTTTATCGGATGCTTCTTTAAAAGCCATTCCTTCCATTAATTTCTTAGCCTCATCAACTTGAGCAGCCTCAGGATATGTTTCAACAAAATTCCGGAAACTAGCTAATGTTCCCTCATTTACAGCAGTTTTATAGGCTAATTGATTGCGCATCTTTATTGCTATATCAGCTTGAGCTGATTCAGGATAATTCGTTAAAAATTGATTAAATGCAGCAAGGGTATTTTTATTCTCGGCTTCACGAAACAGGATGTAATTCAGAATATGTGAAACATTGGTATAGTATTTCGAATCAGGAAATTCTTTTAAAAACCGCTTGGCATAATCTGTATTATTTTCCTCCCGCACATATTTAATCAACTTATCTTCCACTTGCTGGCGCTGCCAGTCCATGTTTTTAATTACAGATCTATTGCTGCGCCTTTTATCTTGTTTGGAAAACAAATCATTTAAAACATCGTTATCGTCTGCAGTAAACTGAGATTGTGCTTCATAAGCTTTCTGAAAGTATCCCCAGGCTTTAAAATAATCTTTGCCAGAATATTCATCATAGGAGTAAACAATGGCTAGTCCTAAATTGGCCATTGCCGATTCAGGTTCTTCTAACAAAACTTTATCGAAATCTTCTTTAGCCTTACCAAGTTCTTTGTCAATATCAGCCTTTGCACTTGCCTCCATGCCTTTGAACAGATAATTATTGTATATTTTTTTAGGCTTCTGTGCTAAACTGATAAATGATAGCAGCAGTGAAATGATTAGTATATTTAATTTTCTTGAATTCATAAGTAAGAGTTTATTTTTTGAGTACTAAAAATTCCACACGACGATTCTTTGATCGTCCGACTTCTGTTTTATTGGTATCTAAAAACTTAGATTCTCCATACCCAACAGCTTTGATTATTTGAGAACTGATTCCTCTGCCAACAAGATACTGAACCACAGACTCTGCCCGCTGCTGACTCAAACTTTGATTTAATTCATCAGAACCCACATCATCAGTGTGCCCGCTAATCTCAATCAAACTAACTGTTCCTTCTTTTAAAAAAACGACTACTTTATCAAGTTCTTCAAATGAAGTTGGCAAAAGCGTACTTTTACCCGTTTCAAAGAAAATATTATTTAAAATAAGAGCACCTCCTTCTTCAATATTTCTTAATCCTTCGGTAAAAGCATCTTTAGGCAGCAGGGGCTCTTTAAAAACAACAGTACCCTCCGAGTGGCAATTGTTTTGATCACTTACATGGTAAGTATAGGTACCCGCTTTTAGGTTTTGAATTTTTTCTGCATTTTTTGTTCCGTTACTCCAATCAATAGTATAAGGAGCTTCTCCTCCTGATATTTTTAAGCTAATGCTGCCATCATTTATTATTTTACTGATTTGACCTGTAACCGGATTCAGACCTCCTGTGTAAGAAGAATCAATAACCACGGTTGCTAAATCTTTAGGAACGGATGCACACATCTTGCAATCAACCAGCGGACGAATCTCAAAATCGTCGAAAAAGTAGTAAGCATAGGTCTTGCCTTTTTTGTTTTTAGTATCACGGCCAGTAACTACATAGTTCGTATTATCATAGTTATTAAAGTTACCCACAACAAAGTATTCCTCACCTCCTTTAGCTGTATATACCTGACAGAACTGCACCCATTCGTCTGTATTGTCTAAAAATAAACCCTCTTTGTTCGTTAAATGCGCCTTTAAGTTTAAAAATGTTTTATTGTCATTCTCTGTTTCTGAATCTGTAAAATGCATGCTCAACTGATCAACAGCAAATTTACTTCCAGATGCTAATTTGTACCAAAATGAAACACAATATTTTTGACCAGCTTGCATAGAGCTGCTTAAGGTACCTTGAATGTATTCTCTGAAATCGCGGTTACTTCCACTTAAAATAGCTCCCACGTAAGCTTTACCAGATTTAGCCTTGCTGTATCCTGCAAAATTATCTGGTACTTTTACTTCATTAGAGCCGCACTCATTGAAATAATCGGGAGTAGTAGCTGTTGGATAGGTCCAGTTAGGAATTAATTTATGTGTGTGATCCATAAAAGTGTAACTTTCAGGACATTTTTCATACACTTCAAAACCAGGGTTAAGTACCATATTCTGAACTTGGGCAGATGATCCAAACCATGTGAAAATAACACTCAATGCTATGAGATGTTTCAGGTAGAGCTTTTTCATTATAAAATGGAATTATGTTTGTGTTGCGTAAAAATAAATAAATATATTGAATTGGTACGTTTAATGATGAAACCGCAACATAAATTATAGTTTTTGTTAAACTATTTGTTTTTTAATTTGTTTTCTTTAAAAACCTACTAATGAGATACATTGTATTTATAATTATCTGGTGTGCTCCCTCCCACTAAATGGGAACAGTTCACCCATTTGGTGTAAAGTCTGCTCTTTACCTTTTGCAAAGGAGCTATGTTAAAATCACACAGAGAAAAGAATATCAGGAACAAAAGATGGGATTTGATTTTATAGTATCATCTTTGCATATAAGGTGAAAAAATATGCAGATGAACAAATATCTATATTCCTTTAATTGTGATAGTACCGAAAGGGAGTTATGCACGCTCGAATCGAGATACATTTTTAATAAGGAAGAAAAGAACAAGCTGCTTTTTTCCGATGTAAAAGTAGATCCTTCAAGCAGTGCTTTCATTAAAAACAGACTTGACATTATTTCATGTTCTGAAGATTACCCGACCTTACTGAATGAAATAAAAAAGGAAAATATACGAATTGAAGGTTTCAAAATTGAATATTTAGTGGTTGACGGTGATACAACGGAGTATACCGACAGGCTAAATAAGCTAAGAGATATAGGCTACCGAATTGAAGGTGTTCATGATTATTACAACCCAACAATAACTTATGCTTTGTGCTGTTACGAGGGCATTTGGTATTTTGGTGTTTCGATTAAAAACAATATCGCCTGGCACAAACACAAGCAAAAACCCTGCTCATTCAGCAACTCAATAGGTGTGAATATTGCCAAAGCTCTTGTTAATATTGCAGCAAAGGCAAACAAAGAGAAAAAGATACTGGATGCATGTTGTGGTGTTGGCACAATCATGTTGGAAGCCTGTTTTGCAGGAAATAACATTGAGGGTTGCGACATTAACGAAAAGACATGTAAGAATGCCCGAAAAAATCTTTCTCACTTCAACTATACTGCAAATGTATATCACTCGGATATTAAAGACATTAGCAATAGGTATGAAGCTGCCATTATCGACCTGCCCTATAATTTATTCACCAATGCAACTGATGCTGATATCTTACACATTATTGAGTCGACAGCAGAAATCACAGACCGGCTTGTTATTGTATCTACCTCCGATATTACAAACTTAATCAGCAACACCGGATTCAGAATATCAGACTATTGCAGCGTTAGTAAAAGTAGAAAGGGAAATTTCGCCCGAAAAATATGGGTTTGTGAAAAGAATTAAGAGGATAAAGCTCCTGCGCAGAGTGCAAGCTTCGTAAAAATAAAAAAAGGCAACACTAATATGCTGCCTTTTCTTATGTTTTGGTTTTTGCTACAATCCAAAAAAGCTTGTAAATACTTTACGGATGTACACATTGTCTTTAACACCACCCGTTTCGCGAACCGAGTGCATGGCAAACATAGGGTTTCCGATGTCTACTGTACGGATATCAACCTGACCGGTTGAAACATTACCCAATGTGCTGCCTCCCACTAAATCGGAACGGTTCACAAACTTTTGGTAAGGAACTTCGGCAATTTTACACAAGGTTTCGAATACGGTTCCCGAATCGCCGTCGGTAGTATATTTTTGGTTGGCATGAATCTTAATTACCGGTCCTTTGTTAATGTAAGGACGGTTGGTTGGATCGTGTTTATCTGAACCATTTGGATGAACGGCATGAGCCATATCTGCAGAAATCATGAAAGAATTGTAAATAGCCCGGTGAAAGGCTTCCATGTCTTTTCCCAATTTAAAAACAATGCGTTGCAGCAAATGACGCAAGACAGGCGAGCCTGCTCCCTGCTTGGTTACACTTCCCACTTCTTCGTTGTCGAAAATAGCCAGCATTCTGGTTTTCTTCGATTCGCCTGAGGCCAATAACGCTTTTAATCCGGCATGCGACATGGCCAAATCGTCTAGTTTGGGTGCAGAAATAAACTCCTCATTCAAGCCCAGAATACAACCTTTTTCCACTTCGAATAAATTAATATCAAAATCGATAATGGCTTCTGCATCAATCTTCAACTCCTCAGCCATCAGGTTTACCAAACAATTGTCCTTTTCCAAATCATCAGTTATCATGGCCAGCAATGGAAGCATGTCCTTTTGCTTGTTTAATGCACCACCTTCGTTCACCTCACGATTCATGTGAATGGCTAAATTTGGAATCACCATCAAGGGGCGGTCAATCTTCACATACAAATGCTCCGGATTCAACGGATCGTTTGATTTTACAGATACTCTGCCGGCAATGGAAAGCGGACGATCCATCCATGTTCGTAAAATCGGGCCGCCATATACTTCTGTATTCAGCTTCAGATAATTTCCTTCTACTGCTATCTCCGGATTTGGTTTGATCTTAAAACCGGGCGCATCGGAGTGTGCACAAATCAATTGGAAACCTTCTTCTTCAATTTCGCCCTTACCAATTACAAAAGCAAAAAGAGCCGAACCATTTTTTGTTGTAAAATACTTCCCTCCTTTTTCAAGAGTCCATTCTTCACGAAGATCCAATTCCTGAAATCCTGCTTCGTTTAATTCTTCACGGATATTATTTACAGCATGATAAGTACTCGGGCTTTCATGAATAAAATCAATCAGTTCCTGTGCTTGTTGTTTGTCGATATTCATAGTGTATGTTTATTTTGTGTTTTCTATTTCTGAGTCTCAAAACTACTGTTTTTATACTATATGTAATAATTTGTGCTGAAAAACTCTGGAATTCCTGTCAATATTTCTTTTAACTTTTTTCTTGATAAAAAAGTAAGAAAAAATCAAGGCTATGGATCTCGCTGACCCATCACGATTCAAAGACTAGAAAAACTAATGATGAAAGAAGTTAATGCATCAGGCTAAATCGATAAATGATATTTTCTTTCATCGGATTTTTTCTTTAACGTCTTTTTCATCTATGGGTACCCCACCTGCGTTACCAATGCCGATCAAAAATTCAGATTTATCAAGAAAATGAGCTTTTAAAGTTTAGGATTAAAAACAATTCATAATTTCTCATTCATAACTCATAATTCCCGTCATAATTTCTTCAATAATATTATATTTGTTACCAATCAAAAAAAACTAAGCCAAATCAACCCATGACAAGCGACCCTATACTGGAACTTTACAAGCATCAATTTGCCGTTATTTCACTGGAAACAACTGGTATTTCACCTCAACACGGCGATCATTTAATCGAACTGGCCATTCAAACTGTAAATTGGAACGGCGAGCTTCTCGATAGTTACGAAACATTGGTTCACCCCGGAAAAGATATTGAAGGCTTCCAAATTCATGGCATTACGGATGAAATGGTAAAAAATGCTCCTTCCATTTCCGAAATTGCACCAGATATTTTATCCCGGCTAAACGGCAAAACACTGGTTGCTCACGACCTCGATTTTGCCATCCGTTTTTTAAAACCTGCATTAAATGGAGAACTTACTGATTTTAAAGGCATCTGCACCCTAAAATTGGCCAATTTGGTTGCTCCTGAATCTGGCTTGCGCCGCCTGGAACAGCTATGTACTTATTACGACATCGATTTATCAGAACGACATACCGCTAAAGCTGATTCATTGGCCACAGCAAAACTTTTCTCTATCCTTAAAAACCTGTACAACCAGCAATTTGAAATAGAGGATTTTGTAAAAGATTTTCTATATGTTATTACTATTGAAGATTGTCCGAAAGAACGGAACCTGTTTATTAAGCGTAAAGAGGCAAGAAACATTGCAAATATTCAAAAAACGAGACTTTACGACCTATTAAACCGATTGACATCCAATGCCGGAGATTCAGTGCCTGTACGTCAATATTTAAACGTTCTGGACCGTGCACTTGCCGATCGTATTCTTAGCGAAAGAGAAATCGTTTCATTGGTAGAACTGGCTTCGGATTACAAGCTATCCAAAGATCAGGTCATGGAAATTCACGAGGAATATTTGCGAAAGTTAATTCGAATTTACCTGCTCGATGAGATTTTGACCAATACCGAAATGGAAGATATAAATCTGGTTTCTGAATTGCTGTGCATTCTGCCAAAGGATCTGAAATTGTTGATAGAATATGAACGGACTAAGATCCAAATCACTACTCCAGGTGTTCAAAAGCAGCTAAAATCATTAAAAGGAAAAAGTGTTTGTTTCTCCGGTCATTTAAATTGCAAAATAAACGGACAACGTATCGATCGGGAATTGGCTCAGCAATTGGTAAAAGAGCGTGGTTTGATCTTAAAACGGGTAGTTTCCAAAAATGTTGATTACCTGATTACCGCTCAGGTAGATTCTTTCTCGGCAAAAGGCCGCAAAAACCGTAAAGCCATGGAATATCATGTAAATGTAATGGATGAAAAGATTTTTTGGGAGATGATTGGAGTGGCTGTAGATTGTAATGAATAATTAGGAATTACAAATTAAAACCTCTGTAAGGCATCGATTATCAAACCATATATAACTACAACCTTATTAGCTAGAATTCTCCCTTTTCAGGGGCTCCCGAAAGCTTTCGGGAGCGAAGGACAGAGGGGTGTTTTAAAAATAGATCAGTTCTTTGCCGTGCAGGTTTCTATGATGACTTTCCTATAAACAGACGCTGACAGGATCTTCTAACTCTGTCAGGTATTCCAAAAGGGAGAATTTAATTTACGTAAGAAGTCTGCTAATTAACACTCCTAATTTCCAATTCGTAATTCGCAATTACGTTCATCACTTCTTTTAATGCAGAACCCGCAAATACCAATGGATACATATCCTCGAAATACCAAAGGGAAGCAAAATAAAGTCCGATTGGGGTAGCTTTTATTTCTGATAAATCACTGGGTAAATTTTGTTGCAGCCAATTAATCCCCTTGCTTATTTGCAGCCAACTATCTGTACCACTCAAAGCTCTAATTGCCAGTGAAGTTTCTTCAATTGTAGAAATCAGCGAAGCATTTCCGCCCCATCCACCATCCTCATTCTGAGTAGAAAGAAGAAAATCAACTGCTTTAATTTTCACTTCACCTAATCCGAATATACATACTGATTCAATGCAGGTTAAGGAATACAAAACAATGGAAGTTCCATACACAGGATTGTGATGTTTTGCATCATCTTCGTTCCCAAACCATAGTGGCAGCCAGGAACCATCCTCTTGCTGTGTTGATTTTATATACCGCCAGGCTTTTCTGAAACAGGCATGAACTTTTGCTCTTACTTCCGGATCCATTTCCTTATTCCAAAGAGCAAGTGCTTTCATGGCATGAGCCGTAATATCAGGACAAGAGCAATCAAAAGGCAATTTTCCCCAGCCTTTGCAGAATGTAGGCATGCCACCATCCGAATTCTGCATTTTCAGCAGCCAGTTTATTCCATCTTCTACCACTTTCTTTGGAATGTCCTGAAACCCTTTCAGTCGATGCAAGGCAACCAGTACCCCCGAAGTATCATCAGCATCCGGCACTCCGCCTTGAAGGTGGGTCCATGCCCAACCACCCGGTTCTGCTTTGGTAAAAGGATGTGTTGCCTTCAATTGCTGATCAAGAAAATAGTTCACTGTCTTCTCCATTTCGGGCAAACCTGCTAAATTCTCATCATCCAATGCATTTACCGACAAGGAAGTCACCCAAGTGGCCAAATGTGTATCAATCGGCCAGCTTCCATCCTCCCGAATGGATTTACTCAAGAAATCAGATGCTTTAGAGCAAATCTCAAGCTCTTTCTCTCCCGATCCCACCAAACTCATGAGAACGAATCCTGTTAGCGGTGCAGCCTCTAAAAAGCCTCCGTTATCAGGTTGCTTTTCTGCCAGTACCTTCAACACCTTTGCTTTCACCGATTTATTTAAACTAGCAATGGGTTTGCTTGCTTTGGTATTTACTGATTTCACCAATCCAATAGCTATCAAAGCCGGAATGGCATAACTTACTACAGAAAGATTCAGGATTTTGAACAGACGATCCGGAAGAACCGCCATCTGAAAAGGCAGTTGCGGCACCAAATCCCAGCCTTTCTCTCCCAGTCTGCCGGATAACGCACACATGGCCAAAATAGGAACCGAAAAGGTTTGATCTTTCTGATAATGATTGAGAATAGCGGTACTTATTGATTCGGGATCCAGCTTTTTCAATCGATCAGTCAGCCAATTTTCAGCACTGTGAATGCAACCTGCATAATTAGGATCATTTTTCACAATGGAAAGACAAGCCCAGGTTAAAAGTGTTGTGCTCAAGTTACTTTTGCTTCGAATGGTATCTCCCCATCCACCATCCAAATTGGCATTGTTCACCAACCAGTTTAATCCTTTTTGGATATGGAAATTGTATTTCTTTGGATTGTACTTCCACAATGCAAATACCGCAATTGCCGTTGACAGAGCACTGCTTGACAATCTGCCATCCCAGAATCCCTTCTCATTACGAAGAGAAATGATGTAAGCATCCAGTTTTTGTTTGAGGGATTGTATGTTGTCGTAGTTTGGTGTCATTCTTTAAATAAATATCAAGTAATAAGAATCTCTTCAAATTTAATAGATTCCCCGGGATGACAATGAAATCCGCAACTCATAACTCATAACTCATAACTCATAACTCATAACTTAAGAAAGTACCCCTAAGCCCAAAAGCGCATAGTAGGTATATTCCACATCACAGGTCATATCGGCAATGCTGCCGAAAAAACCGCCGGACTCGTCCCAGTGCAGATTGATGAAATTTACGGAATTTTCGGCATAATTCTGCATATTTTCTCCCGTTAACTGCAAAGCAAGCAATGCGGTTGAGGTAGATAACAAATCAGCAAGAGGAACACCTTCTGCTGCTTTGAACCCTCCTCGTTTGGTGAGCATTTGTTTCAGCCAGTCCTTTGTTTTCAGCATTTCTTCCAACTCACTGGTTGAACTCATGATCAGTCCGGCCGCAGTGGAGGAAGTCACACCATCAATGCTGTTCTCTTCATTGGCAAATGATCCGTTTTCAGCTCTTAATAATCTATTTGCATCTGTGATCTCATCCAAAACGTCCTGCTCGGTTTGCAAGTCCTGATAAAGGGTCCACATCAGATAATTTGCGTAAATGGTAGATTTGGCTGCACTTTTTTTGTTGTGATTGTATCCGCTGTCGCTTGCTAAATATTCCTCCAATTCCCATAACAATGCGGAGCAATTAATTCTCAATGATTTCACTACTTTTCCAAGAATTAGATCTTTAGCAAAACTAATGGTCAGGAATTTAGAAGCAGACAATCTGGATCTTTGCTGCAAATCAATCAGATGCAGCAAGAAATCGCATCGAACAAAACACATTGAATGTACAAAATCCAGGTTTCCTTCTTGTTTTATCCTTTTTAGATATTTTCGTTCTTCCAAAACATCCAGTTTAACATCTAAAATCAGAGACAAAGTATAACCAAACACCGAATAGTACAAATCTGCCTTTCCGGCTCGATCCATAAATCCACCCGCTTCGCTTTTCTGAGAACCCAAAAAGGATTTTATCTGATTTTGTGCGTCATCGCTTAGTACTTCTGTTGATTTTAGAAGTGCTTCGAGTATGAATTGATTGCAGCTTTTAGTGATTTGCTTATTTTGGAACATCTTTTAAGTTTTGCTGTTTAAGAATAATTAGTACTTAAAACAATACTGAATTCTACTTATTTTTTACCCCTAAATCCCCTGAAGGGGACTTTTAAAAATACAATTCGTAAGTCAATAGCCCCCTTTAGGGGGTTGGGGGTTTATGAATTCTCCGGAACAATCCGATTCACCAGCCGCGTCAATAATATTTTCAATGTTGAATTATTTAATGATCGTAAGGCTTTCAGAGCATTTCGCTTGTAAATATTCAGCATTTCTTCAGCCTCCTTCATTGCCTGTTTGGTCTCAGACCATTGTAAAAACTCTGTATTGATGCTTTCATCTCCATTTTGGGTTCGTTCGAACCATTCCTGCATTTTTTCCGGATGCTTTTGGTTTAAAAGAGTTGAAACAAAAGATGGCTGAACGGTATTAAATCCACTGACAATCCTTTTTTGCCTGAAATCATCCAAATCATCATTAATTTGATATGCGATACCCAAAGCCTTGCTATACTCCGATATAATATTTAAAACAGCTTCATCAGCATCTGCTAAAATTGCGCCGAATTGCAGTGCCACTTCAAATGCGGGAGATGTTTTGTTGCTAAAAATACGCAGAATCTCTTCCTGTGAAAGCAGTTTCTCATGGTTTCTCCACAATAGCTCCTCTCCTTGTCCCAGCGACAAATCCCGATGTCCGTAAGCAGCAATTTTTAATAATTTTCGAATGTGTTTTGCCTCCGATTCAGCGATTAACTGATAACCAAAACCTAACAATAAATCTCCCACATTCAAGGCCACAGGAATATTAAATTCCTTATGAAGAGCTGGTTTTCCGTATCTCTCATCATCTTCATCAGCAATATCATCATGAATCAAGGAAGCTTTGTGAAAACATTCTATTGAAACGGCCAATTTTTGAATTGTTTCGTCATATTCACAGGTATCTCCGCTTAAAGCATTATAAACCGCAAGCATGATAATCGGTCGCCAGCGTTTTCCATCTGTCTCCATCCAACGAACTGCAATATCCACAGTATCATCATCCTGTCCAAAAAGAGACTTTAATTGAGTTGTTGAAAACCAATCTTTTACTACTGATTTTATGGAATCCAGATCAATCCATCCTTTCCAATTTGTTTCACTGCGCATGGAAAGAACTTCATCCAGCCAAATTTTATCCACTTTAGAATCCTTACAATTATTATTGTACAAAGGAATTGCAAGAGATGGAACAGCCTCTTTTACTGCCAAAGGAAACGAACGCTCAAAGGAATGCAGGCAACCTACACCAATCACACATTCTACCTGACCTGAAGATAAAAGTAAACTAGCAGAAGTAGTTCCTTCAGTAACAATGGTGTGATAGGCCAATTCATCAGCCTGAGAAATGATTTCAGCCAAATCGCAACGACCGCATTGCTCACAAAGTAAGCCTAGCTCATCGTACTTTGCCGGACATTGAGTAGAGTGACTAATGCACTTAGGCAATAAAAGAATTCTGCGGTTAAAAGGAATTCCGGCAACAATATGACTCCATGCATAATTGTTAATCATTACAGCCAAAAGCTTTTGATACAAAAACAACTCGGGATGCTTGCTGATCAATTCACCGGAATGAAAAATGACTTCTTCTTCCTGCAACGGCGGTATCAATTCGCATTCAGCAGCGTAATCTCTGATCAAATCACGAATCTGCTTCAACTTTTCAGGATGCTGAGGCAAATCGTTTCCTAAGCTTATATTTAGCTGGTTGTTTTTTAAAATCATTTTTTACAATTAACAGTAATCAGTTAACAATTAGCAAGGTTTAGAACCTCACCCTAAATCCCTCTCCTAAAGGAGAAGGACTTTAAAAACTGCAATATTTTTAATTCGTAATTATTAATTCCTAATTCGCCTATCCGTATGCTCCAAAGCCAAAGAAAGAATGCTTTTTTGCAAAGCGATAAACCCAACTTTTCTCTGGAATTTCTTTTCCTGGTATGTGATGACCTGCACAAGGCTTCATCTTATTTAATTCTTTAAATGAGGTATTCCTTTTCGATGAATCATAGGCATTTACATATTTTAGAATGTTGTGCAATTCCTGCGGATTATCCAATAAAATACATCCTTGGGTACAGTCGTTGATGCCTTTTCGCATGCCTCCTATAAATTTCGAATTCTCGATGATATTGGCAATATCGGATCCATCGCCAACCGTTTCGCCTGCAAATTGAATTGGCGGACAAAATTCGATATCTCCGTAAGGGTTAATATGATGCGACAATCCCAAAGCTCCGGGACATATGGCTTTCCCTTTCTCATCCCAATACGTATCGATAATCATCAAAGGAGCTTTCACCCGGATATCAACCATAAATTGACGCAATTCCAAAATCTCTTCCTCAGACAAAGCCAAATCTGTAGTTGGACGTTCACCAACCGGACGATAAATGTAAAACCACAGGTAGTGAATTCCTTTTTTGATGCAGGAATTCACAAATTCCTCGTTTACCAAATCCTTAAAATTGGACTTGCATACGCTTGTAGCTACTCCGGTGAATAATTTATTTCTGGTAGAAGCCTCAATTCCTGTCATGGTTCTGCCATATACATTATTGGCTCCTCTTCTTATATCACTCACATCCTGCAGACCTTCCACGCTAATTAGAGGTGATACATTACCCAGTTTCCGAAGCTTTTGCGCCACTTCATCAGTCAGTAAAGTACCATTGGTAAACATCTGAAAATAACAATCGGGATGCCGTTCAATCACCTCCATTAAATGAGGATACATCAAAGGTTCTCCTCCCAGTAATCCAAAAAAGTAAGAGCCTTTCTTTTTACTGGAAACAATGATATTGTTGAGAGTTTCCATATCCATTCCTTTGGATTGATTGTTAATTGTTACCCAACAGCCCTGACAATTTAGATTGCAATTATCAGTAATCGAAATCATCATGAAAGCAGGATACAGCTCACCTTTCTTCAGTCTTTTCTTGTGTTTCGAAACTGCTTTCATTCCCTTCCAGCCCAAATTACAGCCAAGTTTCCAAAGCAATCGGGCATCCACCTGTTTTAGTATTCTTGTTCCGAGAGAAAATATCATTAATTAATAGATTTTAGATAATAGATTGGAGAACTAACAACAGCCCGATTTTGAATTACCGTCTTTGCATTCACAAGATGAATTCGAATCACCATCTTTGCAATCGCATTTACTTTCCGAATCATCCTTACAATTGCAATCGCAGTCACATTTTTCAGCTTTCTTTTCTTCCTCTTTTTTATCAGCTCCACTGCAGCAAGCCCGGCGCTCCTCTTCCGCCATTTTGAACTGATCTTTTTTCAGTAAGGAAACCTGAAAATTCTTTCTGCGGGCACTTAAAACAGAATAAACATCATCGTTCTGAATTTGTTCCAGAATATCTGTCTTTTCATTTTCGGTACCATCACCTTCGCCACCATCTATTGGACTTTCGGCGTGCTTTGGGAAAATAATTGCATTCTGAGGACAAACACGGGCACAGGCAGGACACATATCCTTACAATTCGCCGAAGCTGAAACCACAACAGTTCCGTCATCCTCAACAGAATACACACTAAACAAACAAAAGTTCAGGCATTTGCGGCATCCGTTGCAACGCTCGTAATCAATTACCGGATACCATGGTTTCCAAGAATCAGAATACTTTATTTTTAAAGGTGCTCCGGTGTTCGATTCCAATGCTGAAATAAGCTCATCCCTGCCTTCTTCCTCCACATGATGATACTCTGTGCCATTTCCATCTGCTTTTCGTCCTGAATTGTCCACTAAATGTTTCATCGCACGAGTCTGACAACCAAAAACAATAGCATCTTTTGCATTGTACAAACTTTCCAAATCATCCGGGTTCTTCAAAATCGTACCACACATGTCCTCGATATAGGTATAAGCTATATTCCTATCTTCCAGAGTGCTAATCAACTTCTGAACCGAAGATTTTTCGATCTTTCCATCCTTCTCGCACCCGCAAATAAATATTTGTTTGCTCATTTTATTCGTATTTAGTACATGTAATTAGTTTACCAACCTAATAGCTGCTTACTAATTTACCTTTTAATGAAGAACCTGTTAATTGCTAATTGCCTTAATATCATATGCCAACAGAGCGTCTCCATGACGGATGTACAAAACTCCGTTGTTGATTACCGGCTGGGCAAAATGCTCTTTGGTTCCTTTGGTCACTTTAAATTTACTTACCAACTCCATACTTTCAGGTGTTACCTTTACCAAGCCAACCTGACCTCTTTCGTTGTAACAGTACAACATTCCATCAGCAGCAATGGTAGATCCACGACCAAAACTTAATGTATCCCGAGTCTCTCCGGTCTCAGCATCTACACTTTTCCAAACCTTCTTGCGATGACCTGATGCGATGATTTTGCCATTTAATTTTACAGCACCCCCCATAATGTTATCCAATTCCTTATTTCGCCACACTTCCGTGATTTGACTTCCGTCTTCAGAAACTTTCATTTTTACGGTTCCATTACCACATCCGGTAACGTAATACAGGTAACCATCTTCAAAAATTGGTGTGTTTCCATTGATATCGCAAAGCGTATCCTGCAGTTCTGTCCACAATAGTTTTCCTGTTTGCGATTCGATACCCATTAAAGCATTGTCTGAGAAAGTTACCAAAACTTTCCGAGATGGAAATTCCAATAATAATGGAGAACAGTAAGCAGAAATCTCACCAACTCCAGGGTTAGTCCATGCCATCTCGCCGGTAAATCTATTTAAGGCAATAATATTGTTTTCGGCTCCACCAGGTGCAGCAAATACCAAATCGCCATCTACCAATAAAGATTGAGAATATCCAAAACGAGTATTCTTGCCTTCATATTTTTCCAACATATTCACTTTCCACTTCAATTCACCTGATTCAGCATGAATACAAGCAATATCACCCATTCCTGAGGCTACATATACCAAATCATCAACCACGGTTGGAGCTGAACGACTTCCAATAAAGTTTTCCATCCAATCTGTTCCAAATTCAGTTTTCCAAAGTATATTTCCCTGCAAATCAAGAGATATCAGATAAGCAAGGCTATCAATTTCACCATTTAAATATATTGTATTCTCACAAATTACCGGTGAACCATAGCCATTGCCAATACTATCAATAGCCCAAAGCAACTCCGGACCTTCAGCAGGCCATTCTTTCAATAAATTAGTTTCGTTATAAATTCCTGAACGGTTCTCACCTCTCCATTCGCTCACTTTTTTCGATTTCGAATTGCAAGCAAAAAAAAGTACTGCAATTAATAAAATGCTTAAATTTTTCATTTGGATAGTTTTTGTATGATAGTTTAGTTTTATTCATTCTTTAATGATTCAACGATATTGTATTTTTTAATTTGTCGCGCAGGAATCCAAATCCAGATCAATCCACTGATTAAAATACCGAACAGCAATGTCAGGATATATCCTACCGGCATATGAAATGACGGAGATAACAGTGATGGAAGCACACCAATTAGTGCCGCGCCTAATCCACAAGCCAATCCGGCAAGCAATAAAAACAGATTCTCGTAAAACAACAGTTTAAAAAGACTCTTTTGCTGATAACCGATTGCAGAAAGAAGAGCCAATTCTTTTTTGCGCTCTAAAATGTTTCGCATTAATACAATTCCCAAGCCTATGGTTCCGATGATTACTCCCAAGCCTCCCAAAAACATGAACATGCTTAAGTAGGTGTTTTCAACCGAATAAAAGGCAGCTAAACGATCAGAAGTTTTCATTCCTGAAACGCCCAAATCCTGAAGATTATTTTCAAACTTTCGCATCAATTGATCATCCTTATCATTCTGTGAATCAATCAGTAATATTTTTGACCCACTAATTGACGGAAAATGTTTTTGAAACTGATTATCAGATATTAAGATGTTACCCTGAAAGATGGAATTGTTCAAACCTCCCATAAGTACCAGTTTGATGTCTTTTCCGAATTCGTTTTGATAGATCAAAGTATCGCCAACTGCTCTTTTTAAGCCCCAAACAATAACTGTCTGATCGGCATAAGCAGGAATCACATTTTCTCCTAAATCTTTATTCAAGGCCTGCCATGGATGCTCTGAATCCACATTCGCTGCAAGTGCCGCGAATGAAAAAGCATCCTTTTTATCAAAAAGCATAGGATCAAATCCCAATATTCTGGGTTTCTGCACCTGATTTAAATTCAAACAACTGGCATCATCACCTTCCAAGGCTCTGAACTGTACAAATTGTGTGGTAGAATCGATATCACCATCCCAAAATCCGGCTTTCTCAAGTCCTTCTGCAGTATTCAGATCAAATAAAACAGGCATCGTGCTTTCTATCCAATATTCATAGCCACCTGTACCCGATTTGTCCGAATTTTCGGTATTTAAGAATGTTTTGCGGTTGGCTCCTGTAATCAGAACAGAGAATGTACCCAGAGCCAATAATGCTACACTTGCCAAACTCCTCCTGCGGTTGCGTGCACTGTTCTTTATTGCCAGCTGCAATAAAGAAGGTGTTTTACTACTTCTGGTTGAACTCAATTTTTGCAGATACATGTGAACAAAAGCACAAGCTCCAATCATAAAGAGACCTCCTGCAGACAGCAATAATTCGGCATTTTGATCCAAAGAGGATGCAAATGCATACGTAATTATAGCTGCAGCACCAAGAATAGAGATCAATGCGATCAATTTTGAAATACGACTGCCTTTAGCAGAGATATTTTCATCGGTTGTATTCTGAATTAAATTGCTTGCTGTTTTCTTTAGCTTTTTACGTGTAAGCCACCAAATACAAAGCATAGCCACCACCAAGCCAATTGCAAAACCTGTAAACAATGTCGTTCCGCGCAGATGAACATTCAGCATGTTGGTACGAACCACATCAGTCCACACCGAATTTAAAGCTTTTAATAGCAGCTGATTGTATAAAACACCGCCTAAAACACCAACCAATCCTCCAACAACTAAGGTCACTAATGATTCGTAGACTCTAATTCGCAGTATTTGAGATTTAGGGAAGCCCAAACTCAGGAGAATCCCATTTTCCTGACTTCTGCTATCGAGATTTAAAGAATAAATTAGGATGGTTAAAAGGACTCCTGCAAATATGATGAAAAAGCTAAGACTTAGGAATAACTCTCCAAAATCGACCATATTATTTGCTGCCGAAACACCAGCATCACGAACAGATACAAAACTCAAATTAAGCAAGTTAGGATTCATCACCGAAAGCATGAGTTTCTCTAAATCGTTCTGACTCAATTCCTTTTCATTAAATCGGAAAGCAGTATATTTTCCATATTTATTGCTCCACAATTCAACTGCTTTTTTCTGAGAAATGAAAGCTTTAGGAGTTCCCTTGTAGTGCTTCCAGTAGTCTTCATCTTTCGGACGGATTTTTGAAAAATCAACAGGAACACCGGCTTCCCATTCGTTACAGCTACCTGCATCTGATAGTCCCGGAAAGGATGGCATCATGTCTTGATCCAGCAAATCACTATCCAAAAGCAAAATTTCCTTAACTACAAATGTCTGTGTTTGCTCTTCAAGGGCTCTCAAGGCTCCTATCACAAAGTAATTCAGTGATATGGTATCTCCTACTTTAGCGCCCAAATCATCAGCCAACCACTGATTAATAATCATTTCCCCATCAGACAGATTCGACAAGCGTGAATCACCATTGATGGCTGACACAAACGAGTAAGGTGTTTCTTTATCCTTACAGCTGATTCGGTTCACAAAATAAGTGAGAAGAGTTTGCTGATTAACAGCGATTTTCTCTATTCCATCTGAAATTGGAGTATCGATAAACACACGATCAGAAATCAATTCCAACTGATCTTTTCCTTTAACAGAGCGGATTTCAAGACCAGCATCTTCGATGTTCCAATTCTGCACTAAACTAGCTTCTAAATCACTAAAAGTGAGCAAAGATTCGCTCGCAGAACTTGCCAGTAATAGATTTGCCCGTCCTTCCAATTCCATTTCTTTGGACAGATAATCTCTGGAAAGAAAAACATTGTATGGTGCAACCTGATTGTTTTTTAGGCTAAACCGACCCAATTCCTGATTTCCAGCAATGGTTTTTACCTTTATCCGCAAAGCGATTGACTGATCTTCATCAGAAACAAAAGGAGCATTGGCGGGAATCAAACTCCCCTTTTCAACCCGTAACAGAAATTCATCACCAATTTTCAGGCTCATTTTATCCGCCAGATTCAAACTAACAGCTACTTCCCCGTCTTTCAAGTCAATTTGCTCAGCAGAAGAGAATTTCCAAAATTCCTGATCAACCCCATAGGCCTGAATATTGTTCGTACGAGTCTGTTTTTCTGGTTGAATTGCAATTCCTTTCACCTGCAAAAGAGCAGCTACATTCCCATTTAAGTCTGCCTGAATCTCTTTTGCCAATTCGGCACGAACATACCGATCGCCTGCAGGCATGGCATATTCCACCTGCCCCAAACGTAGGTTGACCAGATCGTGCAAACTGTATTTTACCGAATCACCAATAATTAATGCTCCTGTAAGTACTGCTGTACTCACAATTGTCCCCAAAAAGACTGCGAAATGCTGCTTTCTGAAGTACCAGAGACTTTTGGTGATGTATTTAAAGATATTCATGTAATATCAATTAGTAATTAAGAATGAATAATTGTTGTCTTTAATGAACTTCATCTTGTATTATTCATTGCCAATTTTTAATTGTTTTAATTTTCCATCTTCCAACTGGTAAATCTTCTTCATCTTTTTGGCCAAATCCATTGAGTGAGTGACAATAACTACAGAAACCCCTTGCTTTTCGTTAATGCTAACCAATAAATCGCCCAATTGTTCTGCCGCTTTTTTATCCAGCGAACCGGTTGGTTCATCGGCAAGAAGCAGATTTGGCTGATGAATTAAGGCACGAACCACTGCTGTGCGCTGACACTCTCCGCCCGACATTTGTCCCGGACGCTGGTAAATCAATTCTGATAATCCAACAAAATTCAAGAGCTCCAAGGCCCTTTTTTCAGCTTCCTGCTTCTGCTTTTTATCCTTTACAGGGATAAATGGAAGCAATACATTTTCAATCAGATTCAACTGAGGCAGCAAGTGATGCGACTGAAAAACAAAACCCAGATTCTGATTGCGAAAGTTGGCCAATTCCTTCTCATTTTTCTTCGATAAATCTTCCCCGTCGAAAATCACATTGCCAGAATTGGCTGTATCCAAAGAACTAATCACATTCAGCAATGTACTTTTACCCGAGCCGGATGGACCAACAATGGCGATGGATTCTCCCTTTTCGATAGCCAGAGAAAGATCATCCAATATGATTCTTTTCTCAGTACTGCCAACGTTTTGGTAATATTTGGTGATGTTCTTTAGTTCTACAATCATAATCTATTTCTTTCTATTGTAATCAGATCTTAAAATATCAATCTTTGCTCTACTATTCAGCATTTTTTCGTTCTATGCAGTTCCTGCTTCGTTGAAATCAACTTGTCCTTCGATGTATTTTACTTCCCATCAGTATAAAATCGTTTTCCTTCAAATAAAGTAAGGCTCCCTTCGCATAAAATGGTCGCCCTTCGCATAAGTGCCCTCTCTTCTCAGGGCTTTCAGCGCTTTTTTATTTTTCACCAAAAGCATAAATGCTTCCATCCATGCAGGCAACAACAATCATCCCTTCCACCACAGCAGGCGTTCCAACAATGGCTCTGCCGATTTCGTAGGACCAGATTTGCTGACCGGTTCTCCGATTCAATACATATATTCTTCCATCTCCCGAACCAATAACTACCGAATTACCAGCAATTACAGGCGATGCTTCAATTTTATTTTTGGTTTTGAACTGCCACTGAATGTTCCCGTTTTCTTTATCGAAACAGTAAACCTGTCTGTTTTCAGCGCCAATAATTACCTGATTGGCAGATACCGATGGAGAAGCCAAATAGGAAACCGCTCCTTCTTTCTTCCATTTCACCTGATTTTTAGCGTAATCCACACAGAAAAATTCTCCATCGGTATCTCCGAAATACGCCTGATTTCCATCCAAAGCTACAGATGAAGCAATATAAGTGGCAATATCCAATTTATTTTTTGCCTTCCCTGTTTTCACATCCACTTGATGAAGAAAACCATCGCAACCGCCAAACACGGCAATTTCACCATTGCAGGAAGCGGCTCCGTTGATGTAATTATCAGATTCATACTTCCATTGCAGTTTGCCTGATTTTGCATCAACACAATGCAGGTTAAAGTCGTAGCTTCCGAATAAAATCTTCTTCTGTTTTCTCGATTTATCGTAGAACCAAGCAGCAGATCCTGATATTTGACCATCGGTCGCATATTTCCATTTCAACTCACCGGTTGTTGCATTCAAACAATAGAAAATTCCTTCCAGAGAGCCAAAATACACGTTTCCATCCAGATACAATGGCGATGCTTCCACGGATGTTTTGGCATCGAACTTCCATTTCAGTTGGCCGGTTTTTGAAATTGCGTACAATTTCCCATCATTAGAACCTACAAATATATTTCCATTACTGATAATGGGTGATGATTTAACAGCATCTCCTGTTTTGAAGCTCCATAATAATTTGGGAGCTTTGGGCACATTGGCTTCTGTTATCCCGCAAAGGCTTGAATTGCCACGAAATGACAGCCAATTGTGTTTGTTTTGACTATAAGATGAAATTGATACACAAATAATCAAAACCAGCAGGAATAATATCCTTTTGGCTTGTCGATTGACAAGATGTGAGATATAAGATATGAGATGTGAAAATTTCTTCATTTTTAATTTCTTCTCCTATTTGTAATACTCTGACAGGTTCGCTGTCAGGTCTTTCCTTTAATTAAAACAAGATCTCCGGACTTCATGTCGAAATACCCTGCTTACTTTTTAATTCCTAATTCATTATTGTTTCTGACCTCATCCCCCGGCCCCTTCTCCTCGAGGATAGGGATTAAGGGTGAGGTTTTAACTATTAATTCCTAATTAGAGCGAAGCGATATAGCTCCCGTAGGACAAGCCTCTGCACACTCTTTTGCTGCAACAGTCAATGCTTTATTAATATCTTGATTAAAAGGTACCGATACTTTAACGGTAAAACCCCGTCCGATATTGGTCAACCCTGTTTCTTCCTTATGTTTGCCCGCAATTTCGATGCAAAGTCCGCACTTAATGCACTTTTCGGGCTCGTAAATAATACTCTCATGATTGCAATATTTCACCACATTGTTTCGCTCGCCGAATGAAAATCTTCTGCGATCGGCATCGTGTATGTCTGCACAAACACGAAGCTTACAATTGTCCAATTTGCGGCAATCGCAATGCAAACATCTGGCAGCTTCCTGCATGGCTTCCTCTTTTGTAAATCCCTTTTCGGATTTTGCCTCTACACGATCACCCGAAACGGACTCTTTCAAATACTCACTCAACTCTTCTTTTCGCAACGTTCCAAGTCGTGAATTGAATGCCCGCTTTGTTGCTTTTCCTTCTCCATTTCGCAAAAACTCATCCACCGACCATGCTGTTTCTTTTCCCATTGCCACCGCTTTCACTGCCATTTTTTGAGTACGGATTGCACTGCCTGTGGCAAAAATTCCCGGCTGATCGGTAGCGAACGCGTTGCTGTCTGCCCACAAGCCAGCCTTCGCTAATTTTAAGCCTAATTCCTCCCCATTTTCAAGACCACTTCCTGTTGCCAGAATTACAGCGTCAAAACCGGATTTGATCTGTTCCCAGTTCTCTTTTTCAATTTTTTTGCCGATGTGAAAAACCACGCCAAATTGTTTCAGTATTTCTATTTCCCTTGTCAGGATATCTTCAGACAAGTCCCCTTTTTCGATCGCTTCAAGCAAACTTCCTCCCAAGCGGTTTTCTTTCTCGAATAGCTCGCAGGTATGTCCATCTTTTACCAAATGATAGGCTGCCGATAATCCGGCCGGACCGGAACCAATAACTGCTGCCTTTTTACCACTTGCTTCTTTCTTATCCGGAAAATAGAAAGACTCCTCTTCATCTGCCGAAATTCGCTTCAACAGGCAAATGGAAACTGCCTGATCGACATCCTTACGCCGGCAGACTTTCTCGCAAGGCGCAGAACAAATGTGTCCTAAAATCCCCGGAAGGGCAATTTCCTCTTTTACAATCTTTAAAGCCTCATCAAATTTACCCGCAGCAATGAATCTGTTCATTTTCGGAATGTCCATATAGGCCGGACAAGCCACACGGCAAGGTGCCTCGCAATCGCCAACATGATCGCTCAACAACAATTCAATTGCCTCCTTGCGTGCTTCAAATACTTCAGCATCATCGCTGGCCAAATCCATTCCTTCGGTTGCAATGGTAGCACAGGAAGGCAGCATTTGCTGATTCTTGTTGTTTCGCACCATACAAACCATGCAGGTAGGATGATTGCTGCATCCCTCCAAATAGCACATACTGGGAATCTCAATTCCTACTGATTGCGCTGCTTGCAGAACAGTTGTTCCTTCGGGAACATTGATGGCTATATTGTCTATCGTTAGTTTTGGCATTATATTTAGATTTGAGATAAGAGATGAGAGAATTCATTTGTCATGCACTCAATCCTTATTCACTCATTAACTATATTTAATTTTCTCATTCATCAATAAGACGCTGACAGGATCTTCGAACGCTGTCAGGTCTTTATTTTGAGATTAGAGATGTGAGATATAAGATTCTAAAAAAAACTGTAGTTCTTAACTGTACACCTCATTTACTCATTATTTAATTTCAACGGCATCTACCGGACAAATTTGTTTACAGATATCGCATTTAATGCACAATTCATTGTCCACCTCGTGCAATTCGTAAGGTTTTGCTTTGATTGCATCTACGGGACAACGCTGCGCACATTTTGTGCAACCTGTGCAATTGTCGTTTATTTCGTAGCGAATTAGCTCTTCGCATTTGCCAGACGAGCATTTGCCGTTAATGTGTGCTTCATATTCATGCCGGAAATACTTTAAGGTCGATAATACCGGATTTGGAGCTGTTCTTCCCAATCCACAAATACTTCCTTTTTGAGTATTTATTGCCAGCTGTTCGAGCAAATCCAAATCGCTCATTTTTCCTTTTCCTGTCTTTATCTTTTGCAGGATTTCCAACATCCGCTGTGTGCCAATTCTACAGAATGTGCATCGCCCGCAAGATTCCTCCTGAGTAAAGGATAGGAAATAGTGAGCAATATCAACCATGCAATCCGATTCATCCAAAACGATTAATCCTCCGGAACCCATCATGGCACCCACTTCTTTCAAAGAATCAAAGTCGATTGCCGTATCAGACATGGAAGCAGGAATACAGCCACCCGATGGACCTCCAATCTGAACCGCCTTAAATTGCTTTCCGTTGGCAATGCCTCCGCCAATTTCTTCTACAATCTGCCTGATCGTAATACCCATAGGAACTTCAATCAATCCTCCTCGATTTATTTTACCAGCTAAGGCAAACACTTTAGTCCCCTTACTTTTTTCTGTTCCAATTTTACTGAATGCTTCCGCACCATTTCGAATGATGTATGGAATCAAAGAGAAAGTCTCCGTATTGTTGATCAAAGTAGGTTGATCCCATAATCCTTTTTCTGCCGGATAAGGTGGCCGTAACTGCGGAATTCCCCTTTTGCCTTCAATCGATGCAATTAAAGCAGTTTCTTCACCACAAACAAAAGCTCCTGCTCCCTCAAACACTTTCAATTCAAAAGAAAAATCAGAACCTAAAATATTTTCCCCCAACAATCCTCTGCTTTTGCAGATTTTCAAGCCTTCCTTAATCCGCTTTACTGCAAGCGGATATTCTGCCCGTATGTAAAGTCTGCCTTCGGTTGCTCCAACAGCGTAAGCACCAATTAATATTCCTTCAATAATTCGGAACGGATAAGATTCCAGCAGCATTCGATCCATAAATGCACCCGGATCTCCCTCATCACCATTACAGATGATGTATTTTTGATCAGACTTTGCGTTCTGAACCATTTTCCATTTGATAGCAGAAGGAAAACCAGCTCCTCCGCGACCTTTTAGTCCGCTTTTTTCAATTTCCGAAATAATCTCATCAGCAGAAAGCTCATTCAGGCATTTCTTAAAGGCTTCGAAACCATGTTTGGTCAAGTATTCTTCGAAATCTGAAGGTTTTATTTCTCCCCGGAATTCGGTTGCAATGTTTACCTGTCCTTTCAGGAACTCTGCAATTGGCGTATGCTCTTCATTCGAATTGTATCGGTTCGAACTTTTAGGGATATCTGAAAAAGTAAAGTTCTCAGCGTAATTGTAAAAGCGGTTTTTGAAACGACTCATCCAATTCTCCGAGCGAAAGTGCTTCTCTATGATTTCGCCGACTTCATTTGCATTGATTTTTGTATAGTAGGTTGCTGCTTCCCCATTTTTATGAATTTCCATCATGGGAACCTGATTGCAAACACCAACACAACCAACTTGTTTCACATCTACTTTAATCTTATTCTCAGCCAATGTCTTTTCCAGTTCCTCTTTCACTCCGGAACTACCACTTGCAATACAGCATGATCCCAGTCCAATTCGAATTTCACCCTGAGAGATCCCGTCTTCAGTCACTTCTCTCACAATTTTTTCTTCGCTTGGTCCCAGATTTTTAAAATCCTCTATAATTTCAGCTACTTTACCCGTTTCAACATGACCGTAAGTAACCGCATCAATCTGAACCACCGGTGCGAGTGTACAACAACCCAAGCAGGCAACTTCCTCTACCGTAAAAAGTTTCTGAGCATCGGTATCTATGCCTTTTTCCAATCCCAATTCACGGCGAAAACCATCGTATACCTGCTTTGCCCCTTTTACATGGCAGGCTGTACCAACACAAACCCGAATAATGTGTTTCCCCACCGGCTGATGACGAAACTGCGAGTAGAAAGTTGAAATCCCGGTGATTTGAGCTTCTGTAATGGTTGTAATTTCACAAACTCTTTTCAAAGCAGATTCGGGTAAATAGTTAAATTTCCCCTGAATTGCCTGCAAAATGGGAATTACCTTATCCGGCTCTTTCCCAATATCAGCAACAACTCCATCTACAAAATCGATCATCTTCTCCATATCTATTTCCCTATGCAATAAAGATTTTTCTCTCCACGAATGTACACTCTGCCATCTGCGAAAGCTGGCGATGCATCAGATTTTTCTCCCAAGGATGATGTTGCAAGCTCCACATATTCCTTCTCTGCCTTAAAAATGTGCATTACTCCTTTTCGATCCATCAGATATATTTTGCCATCGGCTAAAATTGGTGATGCATAAAATCCTGCGTCAAACTCCTTTTCCCAAAGAATTTCTCCCGCTTTTGCATTGTAACATGCAACCGCACCGTAACTGGTCACCACAAACAATAAATCGTTGTAAGCAACCGGACTCGGAACATCGGAAAGATAATCATATGCCTCCCAAAGTATTTCAGGCTTTTCTCCCGGTTTTATTGCCACCAAACTTGCGTATTCGTTTAAGGCAAAAACAATTCCGTTTGCATAAGCAACCGAAGGGCCAACCTCACCGGTAATACAGTCTATTTTCCACAATTCCTTTCCTGTTTGCGCATCGTAAGAAGCAATGCAAGGATCAGCCGCAAGTATTACCTCAACTTGTCCTCCGTTATTTACAATCACAGGAGATGACCACGAAACTCTTACCTTACGCACTGTGCTCCAGACTTCTTCTCCATTTGAGGTTGACAAAGCCATTACTTTCGAGTTTTTTTTCTGATCGTACTGAACAATCAGCTTGTCCTCAAAAACAATCAAAGAAGATGAATGTCCGTAATGATTATCAGGGACACCTAAATTCTTAGCCCACTGCCTTTTCCCACCCATATCTACTGCAATCAGATCACCATTTGAGAATACGGCAAAAACCGAATTTCCATCCGTAGTTACCGTCGATGCCGCATGACCCGTATCCGGAGTAACTTCCGGTGGATTTGCCGGGGATCCTGGAATTTGATCCGCTTTAGCTGTCCAAAGTAATTTACCGTTGTTTCTATCGTAGCAATAAACTTCACGACTTGTTGCATTTGCACCGGAAAGGAACAATTTGTTTCCCCAAATTACAGGTGAATTATAAGCATGAATAGGAACAGGCTGTTTCCACAAGATATTTTTTCCACTTGCTCCATCCCACTCATTTGGGATATTCTTTTGATAAGCAATTGCATTTCCTCCGGGTCCGCGAAAAGATGGAAAGTTTGCCATCATCTCTTTCGTTGGATATGTTCCTTTGTATGAATTGGTTTTCGCTTTTTCAACGGCGACTTCTTCCTTCTTAGCAACCAAAACCAGAGTTTCCTCTTTTGGAGTCTCTTCCTTAAACTCTTCTGCAACTTTTTCTTCAACCACAACGGATCCAGCGATCTCTTCTTTTCCAACAACCTCAACAACCGGAACATCTGATTGTGTATTTTCCGTTTTTTCAGCTTTGGCAATTTTAGCGGCTTCAGTAAATTGATTTCCTAACTCTTTATGTGTTAAAAACGCAAATATCATAGTGATTCCGACCATTCCAAAACCACCAACCACAATCCATTTTCTGGCTTTTTCGCGAAATAAAATGATATTTTCCTCCTCCTCTTCAGATATCTGAGGTAACTGTCGCTTGCCTGCATAAAATAACTGCAAAGCAATGGCTGTAACAATAATGCCAAACAGAAATAAATATCCTCCGGCTTTTACCTGCCACTGATTTGTGAAATAGGCTTTACGAACCAACAAATCCATTTCACGGATTTGCTCCCGCAGTTGATCATCATTAGGATTATCATTCAGGCGATCAACCAAGCTGTTAATCACTTCGGTATTTACCGGATCAATTCTATTAATCTGAATGTAATTTACTAAAACCAACATGCAAATTACGAAGGAGAAAGTTCCCGCCACCATTGCAATGCCTTTCCACAGGGATTGGTTGGTACGATTTATTTTAAATTTGTTTGTCATATCTTTTACCACAAAAAAAGTTTTACCACAAAGAACTCCAAGTACTTCATAAAGGGACACAAAGTATTTTTGAACTTCTTATTCGCATTTTATTATTAAATCTTTAAAATTCTTCTTTTTCCTTTGTGCTACTTAGTGCTATCCTTTGTTTTTACTTTGGGTTAATCCTTTTCCACAGGACAGTATTTCAAACAGCGTGCACAACTCACACAGTCACCTTTGTCAGGCGTATAATCTTCTCTATATCGGTAAGTTGACAATCCGGATAAGGCCAAACCAATAACCAAACCGATAAAAGCACCGAGAATCCAACCGCCGTAATAAAACTGTTTTACAATATTCGAAGCTTCCAAATACAATTGCTCAACTGGTTTTCCTGAAGTTCTGAATCCTTCAATTTCCAGACTTTCTTTCATGGTTTTAGAATCGAAATGAAGCATTTCGTCTGCCAAACGAACTTTCGAGTTCACTTTTGCCAGATTTTCATGAAAATTTGCACCTGTCCATCCGCCAACAATCATTAATGCAGGAATAATTAAACTTAATAGAATAAATCTTCGCGTAGCAGATCTCTTGTCTTCCATTTGTTTCACCTCAACAGGTTTGTTGATGGCATCCAAAGGACATGAATTCTCACAAAGTTTGCACTGAATGCAATTGGAAGGTGTTATGGTCAAATGATTTTTGGAAACTCTGCTTACTAAATTCAAAATAACACCATATGGACAGAAAAACCGACAATAAGGTCTTGCTATAAAAATGCTGATTAGTAGAAAAGCTGCTCCGATGGCAAACATGAAAAATGTTGCATTGAATCTGAAAATTCCTACAAAAGGATCGTACCTGCAAATGATAAAATCGGTTGCTGTAGCTGCATATAAAACAGATAATCCCAAATAGATGAATGGAATCAAACCCAATACTTTCTGCAACCACTTTTTTAAAGTCACAGGACGCATCAAAAAGACATCTTGCACTGCTCCGAGCGGACAAACACCGGCACAAAATGTTCTGCCGAAAAACAATGTATAAATTAAAGGAATCACAAAAAATGCCAAAGCAGATAAAGGAATGTGATAACCAGGATTGAATAAGGCCAGAACAACATTCTGAACGGAACCCACAGAACAGACACATCCTTCCCTGAAAAAACCAAAATATAAAATGGAAAAAATGGATACTGCAACGACTCCGGTTCTCGATCTTTTCTTTAAGATAAACCAGGTAATCAGGCTAAGAGCTGCAATTAACACCAATACATCCAATAAAGCGAACATTCCATCACGTGGTACCGGCATTGATGTAACCGGCTGTGTGTAACCTGATTCAAATTCGGGTTTAGGGAAACGCTGCTGTTGTGAAAAGGCTGCAAATTCCATTCCTACAAAAAATATCAGTAAAGAGATAAAGGCTAAGCTTTTCTTCATTGTGATCGATTATATTTTTTTATTTGTTTTAAAACCGGCAAACTTATAGGCTTGCTCAATTGGCACTCTTGAAAATGCATCAGAAGGACAATCTCTGGCAATGGCGCACTGATTGCAATTCACACAAAGATCGTGACTAACCTGAAGCTGCAATGAACCGTTTCCAAATGCACCACAGCCCTTCACACATTTTCCACAACCAATACACAGCTCATCAATAATTTCATATTTGAAAAACGGATCTTCCACATAAGATCGTTTGATTGCTCCGGTAGGACAAAGCTGATTTTCGGCGCCGGTTGATAAATTCTTTACATTTGGACGAAAATATCCTCCACACAAATCACAATAGCCACACATATCGTAAACATGAATGCATTTCACTGCCGAAGGTGTCACCACACAACTAGTAGCACAACGTCCGCATTGCGTGCATTTTGCAGGATCTAACTGCCAAAGAAAATCTCCTTTTTGGCTTTTTGCCGCCAAAACTCCTGCAACACCCACAATACTAGCTCCCGCTGCAAAACGAAAACATGTATTGAGAAAGTCTCTTCGATTCTTCTTATTTTCCATCATTGTTCAATCAAATTATTTTGAAAGCTTCGTTCTAAACTTTACCCCCTCCGGAAGTCGGCAAGCACTTAGTTTATTGCAGCCTTTGCATAGAAAATCAAAATCGCATGAAGCTTCTTCACCTCCGTAATTTCGAAGAATCAGAGTTCCGCTCATCACAGCCAAACCTCCTAAAAGCAAGCCTCTGAATCCATTTCTTAAAAATTCTCTTCTGTTGATCATCGTTTATTTTGCTTCAAATATTCGTATCATTTTCTGTACAGGATCCAAAACCAGAATCCTATCCTTAGAATCAACTGCAAGGTCAATACCGACTGTTCCTTCTTCAAATAATTCAGGAGCCGCAACAACCGATTTAAAATCACCGGAAGGCAAATGAATTTTAACTCTTTCCAGCCCTTTCTCTGCCGTTACAAATGAACCGTCAGAAAGCATTGCAGCATTAGAAGGATTGCAACAACCGCTAAAACCTTCCAAACTCATAGAAGTTCGTTCCCATGAGGAAATTTGCTCTCCGCTGGAATCGTAGGCTTCGAAAGCATGTCTGCCCGGATTTACAACCCAAAGTTCGCCTTGTCTGCCCATCAATAAATCAAAATACGGACTTGGAATTACAAAGCCTTTGATTCCTGCCTCTGGATTTTTTCCACCAATTTCGTTTATTTCCTCTCCCTCAATATTGTAATGATGTACAATCTTTTGTCCTGCATCAGCTACGTAAACATTGTCTTCATCAATGGCAATTGAAGTAATGAATGCTTTTTCACCTGCAACTATAAAACTGTTTCGCAAACTTCCATCCGGTTTTCTGATATCGACACGATTGCCCAGACCAACCAAAATATTTCCATTTTCCGCTACCGTTAGGCATCGGGCATTACCTTTCACTTTTAATGAATTGATTTGTTTTCCATCTGAATCTAAAACCAATATATTTTCATCGGTACTCACATAAATCTGATCTTTGCTATCAACTGCAATCCCATGAAGCCCGTTGGCCTGAATCTTAATTTGTTTTACTTCTTTATGACTAATTTTTGATGAATCAACCTTTCGTAATTCTTTCAAATCATATTCATAAACATTTTCCTGTGGCTTATTTTCACTTATAAAAAGATCTTTTGCCATAAAAGCAACAACAACAAGTAGTAAAACTACCAAAAGCCATAATATCAATTTATTTTTCATTGTCGATCTATTTAATTTGCTCTAACATCAATACACAAAAGATGCTTGGAATCCCGCATCAATAATCTTCCATCGGTAACAACCAAAGGTCCCCATGCATCGTGCCCATCTATAACTTTTGTTTTATCCAACAGTTCAAACTTTTCAGTGCTTGCTTTGGCGATAGTTAAAGTTCCATCATCTTTCAGAATAAAGAACTTACCATCAGCAATAATATAAGGCCCCAAGCCAAAACGATCATTCGTTCCACTTGTCCATAAAATTTTAGTGCAATCATTTGGATCACAACAAACAAACCGATTTCTCATTCCTCCGGCATCCTTAGGTAAGATCGCGAACATACGATCTTTGTAAACAATAGGTGTTTGCTGCTCAGATGCAACACCGTCTTTCGGCTTGAATTTTTGAAGCGCAGCCACTTCATATAGATTTCCACTCTTTTTAACCTGAAATAGAATGGATCCTGCACCATAACCAGCAGTCATGAATATTTTGCCGTTTTTCAGTACAACAGGCGATGGAGCAACTACGGACGGAGAAAAATCTTTTGTTTTCCACAGAATTTGTCCAATATCATCCCCTTCACCAGATACTCCAACAATTCCTCCAACAGCCGCATAAACCCACATTTTTTTCCCATCTAAAGTCATCGGCATAACCGATGAATGAGACATTTGCCAGTTATCTGGATTTGGAGTTTCCCAAAGCACCTTTCCTGTGGCACAATCAACTGCAATTAGCAATGATTTTCCACCAGGAGCGAGAATAACAACATTGTTATCAAGAATAGGACACTGTCCTGTATACCAAAATGGTATCTCTGCCATATATTCTTTTACCAGATCAAGTCCCCAAAGAAATTCGCCCGAATTAGGATCGGTGCACATAACATGACAACGCGGCCCCATTGTAACAATATATTTATCGTTAATTGCCGGAACCGTTCTCGACATTCCGTGATTTCGTTTGATATGAACCCTGTACCATCTGCGCCAAAGCTCCGCTCCCGTTTCCAGAGAAAAACAACGCAAGGCATCCGCTTTTTTCACTTCGTCGTAATCGAGAACATAAACCTTTCCATTATACACAACGGGCGCAGCATGTCCTTCCCCCAACTCAACCTGCCAGTCTATTTTGGGCCCGGTTCCCCAATTACTAATTAGCTTCGTATTATCAGTTGAAATATTATCAGAATTTGCTCCCCGAAATTGAGTCCATTTCCCAGTTAAATCTGAAGAATATTCAGAATAAAGATCAAATCCTTCTCCTATCAAAATTCTTTCAGAAGATTCCGTTTGTTCGGGACGATTATCCATTCCCGGGATACTTGCATGAATATCCTTTACAGGATTGTAAGCCAACCAATACACAAACAATATACCTGCTACAACAACAGACAAGAGAATTAATCCTTTTTCGCTTCTTTTCGACAGCATATTCAATTATAATATCAATTTGTTTTTTTTGCAGATTCCATCAACATCTGTCAAAGTAAATTACGCCTTTAGGTATCAGGTATTCGCTATTGAATACACATACATTCCATTGGCATATCTAATATACATCTTCCCATCTTTAATAACAGGATGAGCAATATGATCCCTCTTCATCCCCGGAACATGGAAACGACTCACTACCTCAAAACCATTCGCCATAGGTTGAATTAAAGCCAATTCACCAGAATAAGCGTAACAATAAATCATACCATCGGCAGCAATCACGGTACCAGGAGCCAGATCTTTCACCGTTTTCTTCACCTCACCGGTTTTCATATCAACACAAGAAAAACTCTTCGTCGTATAATCTGTTCCAAATAAATTCTCATCAATCAAAACAGCACCGCCATGCTCTAAATCGAATAAGCCACTTGTCCAAACCTCTTCTACCGCTTGTCCGTCATCTTTTATCTTTAGCATTACGCTTCCAAATCCCCAACCATTCATAGTAAATACATAGCCATCCTTATAAATCGGCGTATTACCATGAATACCATGAGGATACTTTAATTCATAACTCCACATTAATTTGCCATTATCCGGATCGATGGATATCAATGACTTCGCAGTATTGGTAATCAAGTATTTTTTTTCTTTATACGTGATTATCAAAGGAGAACAATAAGCACTTTTCTCACCCACTCCTGCACTCTTCCAGATAAGATCACCGGTATCTTTGTGCAATGCAATTACATTTGCGTCAACACCACCTGGCGTACAAATTAACTTGTCGCCATCAATTAACAAATTCTCAGTAATTCCATAAAAAACGTTTTGCCCGTCGAAATCACGAAATAAGTTCTTGCACCAAATAAAATCACCCTTTTCTGCATCAAAGCAGATGAGTTTTCCTAATCCGGTCAGTAAATATCCTTTTCCATCATAAATCTGAGGTGTTGAACGTCCACCAGGGAAATTCTCTGACCATTCTTTACCATATTCCTTTTTCCAGATTAAATTACCACTTAAATCGAAAGAGAAAATATAGCTCATACTATCGATGGTTCCTGTAGTATATACTTTTTCATCTGTAACAGCCGCGGAAGAATAACCTAATCCTAAATCCTCAAACTTCCACAAAATATCAGGTCCATTTTCCGGCCAAACTTTAAGCAGATTGGTTTCTGAATAAATTCCATTTCTATGCGGACCGCGCCATTCGCTTTGCTGAGCTGCATTCTTACACTGAACTAGCAATAAAGAACTAAACGCGACAAAAAAAATATTTATTAGTTTCATGGGATTTGGGTTAGGTTTCACAACATCTTAGTTTGCTTTAATCGAATAGGCCATTATCGCTGTGGCGTGACGAACATATAATACGCCATTATTAATTACCATATGAGCCCAATAAGGACCTTTTCCATATGGTACTTTAAACGAACTTATTACTTTAAATTCTTTCGGGTCTGCCTTTACCAAGGCTACATTACCATCTTTCTCATCATAGCAATAAAGCATTCCTTCTGCCGAAATGATTGAACCTTTATTTTCCCACTCAGTCTCATACATTTTCTTACCTGTTTCCCATTCCATGCAAACCCAATATCCGTTTCTATTATTGATCCAATTTGCACCGTATATATAACCATCCAGCAGAACAGCTCCTCCATGATGAACATCCAATAATGAATCTACATACGAAAGTTCAACCTCAGAGGCTTCTTCATTTAAATCCAGCATTACTGAATGATGATCGTAACCATTGGTTATAAATATTTTTCCGTTTTTGTACAATGGAGTATTGGTATTGATATTGGCTTTCCATTCTCCGGCGGCATAACTGCCGTAATCGAATTGCCAATCAATATTTCCATTTTCGGGATTAACGCCTATTGCATTGTTTTCGGTTACAGTTACGATTTGTTTCTTGCCATTTCTATCAATTAAAAGAGGAGAAACATAGGCGGATTTATCATCTAAACTTTTCGATTCCCAAACGGTTTCTCCGGTCATTTTATTCAACGCAATCATCGTTGTTTTTTTTCCGCAAGGAGTATAAAAAACCAAATCCTTGTATAGGAGCAATGATTCAGAAATTCCCCATTCCCCGCACTCTCCTTCAAATATTTCATTGGCCTTTTTCTGCCAAATCAGCTCTCCGGAAAGAGCATTTACACAGGCTAAATCCCCTCTTCCGCTCGACAGATAAATTCTTTCATCCTCAATAGTAGGAGTACAACGGGAATCTACAAATGATGCATCCCATCCACGGCCATAAGGAATTTGCCATTTTAATTTTCCTTCCATATTAATGGCCACCAAGTAATCCATAGAGTCCTTTAATCCGGTAAGGTAAACAGTATTGTGAGCGATTGCAGCTGAAGAATAACCTGTAGGAATACTATCCAGATGCCAAAGCATTTTAGGACCTTCCTCCGGCCATTCCTTTAGCAATCCAGTTTCTGCATAAACACCAGATCTATTTGGGCCGCGCCATTCGCTTTTTTGTATTTCTGTTTTGCACTGAGTCAGAACACTTAATAATGCAATACTGACAAGTAGTAGTCGATTCATAAGTTTGATAGGTTTTGTATTGTTCTTAGTTTGCTTTAATTGAATAGACCATCAAGGAACTTCCATGACGAACATATAGTCTTTTATTATTAATCACTAAATGAGCCCAATGTTGTTTTTCACCAAAAGGAACCCGAAACGAACTCACTTTTTCAAAATTTCCATTGCTAACATCAACAAGAGCAACTTCTCCGCTATCGCCGTAACAATACAATTTGCCATCAGAATAAACTACGTTCCCGTTACTTAACATTTTAGCTGAATGCAATACTTCACCAGTTTTCCAATCCAAACAAAACCATTCACGATTAGTATGACCGGAACCATATATCTTACCATCAATCAGAACAGCTCCTCCCATCTGATTATCCATCAACTCATTTCGCCAAACCTCTTTTACACTCCCTCCATCTTCACCGAGTTCAAGCATTACTCCTCCTTTACCATATCCACTATAACAAAACAGATAGCCATCTTTATACAAAGGAGTATTTGGATGAATTGAATATTTATTAGGATGATCGAACGACCAAAGTAAAGTACCGGTTTCAGCATCAACTCCAATTATTGAATTACTTGTATGAGTCACCAATAAATTGCGGTTTGCCAGCTTTATTAGCGCAGGAGAACAATAAGCTGATTTCTCACCATTTCCTTTCGCTTTCCAAATCAGCTGGCCCGATTTTCGATCTAAAGCAACCATACTAACTTCTGAACCTCCCGGAGTACAATATAATTTATCTCCATCTGCAACAAGATTCTCTGTTATTCCCCAACGGGTATTTTCAGAACCAAAATCCGTTAGTATATTTTTCGACCATAGAATGTTTCCATCAGCAGCACTCATGGCTGTAATTTTTCCCAAACCACTCATCACATAAACGATACCATCATAAACCATTGGACTTGTGCGCACACCGTTATAAGAATCCATCCATTCTTTACCATAAACCTGCTTCCAAAGCTCTTTGCCAGAATGATCCAATGCAATTACAAAACCATTTTCAAGTTCTGTACCCCCTATATAAACAGCATCTTTAGTTACTGCTGCTGAAGAGTGTCCCTCACCTAAACCTTCAATATGCCATATTAATTCGGGTCCATCAACCGGCCATTCCTGCATCAATCCGGCTTCCTGATAGATTCCATCACGGTTCACGCCTCTCCATTGAGCATTTTCCTGAGCAAAAGAAGTACTGACAACAATTAACAATACGAGTAGTACAAAATAGTTTTTCATTATAAACGTTTATTCAATATTAAATTACATTCTAACTTTCTAAAGATACAGGCTATTCTATTGTTTTAGAAATTAACATAGCACTTCAACTTAAATCTATTTCAGGTCTAAATAAAAACAAGACATAATATGCAACACTTTTCATGCCAGAAGAACCAAATCGCTTAACATCAAAAAAGTGTTAAATCCATAGTTATTTAGATTTATAAAAAAACGTACGCTTACGAACAATCACTGTTCAAATGCGAACTTTAAAGACTCACAGGTCTCTTTTAATTTACAGTACGTTTACTGTAAAATAAACTAAATCAAATAAATAAATTCGGATGGAATAACGCAATTAAATTATTCAAACAACCAAAAACAAGGGACGTTTAACAACTTTTTAACGCCTCTTTAAAATCAAAATAAATAGACAACTGTATAATTCCTTATTTTTCTATTTGATTTCTATTATCTTTAAAACATACACTAATACAAAAGCTACATGAAAAGATCAATATTACTGATGATTTTAGGACTTGCAATTTTTTCATTTGCATGTCAATCTAAAAAAACTGAAAATCAAGAAGCTACTCTCCCTCTTGGAGTTAGTAAAGTTTTGGTAAAAGAAACATTTAATGCTGGTGGTTATACCTATATAAACGGGAATAATGATTTATGGCTGGCCGTTGGTCAACGACCAATAGAAGTTGGCAAAGCATATTATTATAAAGGCGCATTGGAAATGAAAAATTTTCACAGCAAAGAATTAAACCGCGACTTTCCTGTTATTTATTTCTTAAACACCATTTCTGACACACCTATTGAAAACAATATGCCGATGCAAGCCTCTTCGATGAAGAAACAAAAGGCTAAAAGAATTGAAGTTTCAATAGAAAAGACGAAAGGAATAACAAGTATTTCTGAGCTCTTCTCAAAAAAGGATGAATTTTCGGGTAAGCAGATATCTGTGAAAGGAAAGGTTACCAAATTCAATCAAAACATTATGGGTAAGAACTGGATACACATTCAGGACGGTTCCGATTTTGAGGGCAATTTTGATCTTACAATTACTTGTAAGGATGTTGTTTCTATTGGGCAAATTATTGAGGTGTCAGGAACAATTGCATTGGACAAAGATTTTGGAGCTGGCTATACTTATGATGTAATTATGGAAGAAGCTAAAATTCAGAACACAGAAAGAAAATAAATAACAATACGAATGAAATAAATATGTTTATATATTGTTTTACATTTATTTTCTACATAAATTTAGTTAAACACTTTCTTTTAACTACATACAACTATTTACCACAACAAAAAAGCGACTTTGGTCGCTTTTTTAATGACACAATTATTTGACTTAATTGTTGCTTTCAAGACTCATTCAGATCCCAATATTCATACATTGCAATTTTTGAACGATTTGCATTCTTATCAACAACTTGTACAATATTATTTCTTAATATCTGTTATTAGTTTTCCATAATTTGTTACTTTTAAAAGCATATCAAAAACACCACAAATGAAAAAATGGTTTTTCATTCCGTCCCTGATTTTTATTACAATTCTACTCTCGATAGTAATTTTAAATCGATGTAATCCTGAAGATTACATTTTGTATCAATCTTCAGACTTTACAGTATTCCCTAATCGGATAGAGCAAGGAGAATATACTGCTATAGCACACAACAATTCGCACATCAGCTCTAATTACCCGGGATTGAATAGTAAAGAATGGCAACTTAATACCAACTTAAGCAAATACCCCAAATACGAATCGAATCATGTTTTACTCAATGCAATTTATCAGCTTTCGCTTGAGGAGATAGAAAAGAATATTGCTCCGGACACAACTTTTAATACAGGTGAAAAATGGAATGGTGTTTGGACCCGCGACATCAGCTACAGCGTGATTTTAGCCCTTGCCATTACGAATCCTGAAATTTCTAAAAAAAGTTTGCTAAAAAAAGTTAAGCATGGAAAAATTGTACAGGACACAGGCACAGGAGGTTCCTGGCCGGTAAGTTCTGATCGAATGATCTGGTCAACGGCAGCCTGGGAATTGTACAAGTCTACCGGAGACATGGATTGGTTGAGGAAGGTTTATTTCATCATTAAGAATTCTACTGAAGATGATCTTAATGTGGTTTGGGACTATCAGAAATATCTATTTAAAGGAGAATCTTCTTTTTTAGACTGGCGGGAACAATCTTATCCAAAATGGATGGAACCAATTGACATTTACAACTCCTATAATTTGGGAACTCAGGCCGTACACTTCCAAAGTCTGCAGGTATTGATAAAAATGGGAAAAATACTTGGAAAAGATGTTCAAAAATATCAGGATATTTCGGAGGCCTTAAAAAACAGCCTGAATGAAAAACTATGGCTGCCCGAAAAAAAATATTTTGGACAATATCTTTACGGAAGAAAGAATCAATTGCTTTCGGATAAATCGGAAACTTTGGGTGAGGCACTAATGGTTCTATGGGATATCACCAATGAAGAAAGACAAAAAGAGATTATATCAAATACTCCGGTTACCAAGTTTGGAACCCCATGTTTCTATCCTCAGATTCCAAACATACCAGCCTATCACAATCAGGCAATTTGGCCTTTTGTGCAGGCTTATTGGAATTGGGCTTCAAGCAGGACAAATAATGTTGAAAGTGTTCAATGGGGAATTGCCAACATGCTGCGGTCAAGTGCACTCTTTCTCACCAATAAAGAAAATCTTTTAATTGAAAATGGTGATTTTAATGGAACTGAAATCAATTCTGACCGTCAACTTTGGAGTGTCGCCGGTTCCTTATCTACCTTTTACCGAATTCTAATGGGAATGAATTACACAGCCGATTATTTAGAATTCAAACCATTTATTCCCAGAGAATACAAGGGTAAACAAAGCATCAAAGGGCTTCGCTATCAGAATGCAATCTTAGACATCGAAATTTACGGCTTTGGCAATAAAATTAACTACTACTCCTTAGATGGAAAATATTACCAACGCCCCATCGTGCCAAAAGAAATGGAAGGGAAACACAAAATTGAGATTAGAATGAACAATCAGTTGCCTACCAAATCAGAACTGAATATGGTCGATAATATGGTGTCGCCCGAAACCACATCGCTCCGCTTTGCTAAAAATCAATTGTTATGGGATAAAAAAGAAAATGCTGATCATTACCGTGTATACCGTAACGGAGAACTTCTTCTGCAAACCGAAGACAATTATATGTCAGAAGTACACATTAGCAAACCTAGCGAATTTCAAATTCAGATAGACGATGGTTTGGGAAATTTATCGTTCTATAGTGAGCCACTGTATGTATACGATTCCAATTATGAAAGACATATTGAAGCTGAACAATTTGACTCCAATGCCAAAACCTCCTATGTTGAATTGAGCAAGAAAAAAAATCGGGAATTCTATTTTAACATTCGAATTCCTAATGAAGGAAAGTACTATATCGATTTTTTATACGCAAACGGAAATGGCCCTGTAAATACCAACAACAAATGTGCAAATCGGAGTTTATGGGTGAATAACAGCTATGCAGGAAGTCTCGTTTTTCCACAACGTGGCGAAGGTGATTGGAATAATTACGGCTACTCCAACTCCTTTCTCATTGATCTGACAAATAGAAATAATTTCTTTAAGATTAGTTTTGAAGAATTCAATAAAAATATGAATCAGGAGGTTAACACGGTTCGAATAGATAAAATTCGAATAATTAGAATAAGATAAATATTTAAGGTTTATTACTACACTTAAGTCTTTACAATTTAGTGCTCTCAATCAATTATGACTTTTCATAATGAACAATAAAAATATATGACAACATAAACTCTGGAGAATTCGACAAACAATTAGCTGGAAAAAAACTAAATGATGAAAATGTTGCTGAAATACTTAATCTGGAAAAATGCCATTTGAACTATTACTTTTTAAGAGATTTCAGTATGTATTCAAATTCCGCTTTTAAATCTTCATAATTTTCACTTGAACAATCAAGAATTAACTCCATTCCAACTTCATCTTGAAGAGAATGTAGAACAATTGTTGTTCGTTCATTATCTTCTGAATCGGTATGGTTTCCTAAATAAGCTATACTTTGAGGAAGAAAAAACATTTGTTTCTCTTTAGGGATAACTCTCTTTACATCAACAGAAAGACGTCTTCTTCTGTGCGAAGAGTAATCAATCAAACCAATATCTGATGGTACAGCCTCTAAGGAAATCAGACAAGATGCTAAATCTTTCGTATTCTCATCTTCATTCATTCCTAATCTGTAAAAAAGAAAACTTAATCTGTCGTCAACCTTGTACTTCTCCGATAAATACCACACTCCTTCCGGGAAACTAATATTTACCTTAGCTCCATCAATAAAATAAGTGTTTTGATATAACTCCTCGGCAACAGGCTTGCCATCTTCCGAAAGGTATGTCCAAACTCCAAACTTAATTCCCTTTTTAAACTTTCCCATATGGGATATCCCTCCATTCGGATAATAATAAATAGCCGGTCCGTTTAAAGTATCATTCAAAAATTTCACACTTAAACTAGGCTCTCCATTCTCGTAAAACTCTGAGTAAATGCCATTCGCGATATTATTGACAGCAAAAAACTCCTTTTCTTTTTTTCCATTTTTCCGCCAAAAAGTCACCACCCCTTTTTGCTGACCATCCACAAATTCGAACTCCTTTTTTTTACTTCCGGAAGGATAATAATCGCAGCTTGGTCCATTTTCAATTGCATATTCATTAAAACCCACTTCGTAGAGTCTGGTCCAATCAATAGCAGACTGCAAACCTTTATAATAATATTCCGACAAAAGCACGTTATCAATTGTAAAGTCTTTTACCAAAAATTGATTCTCTTTAATTTTATTTATTGTTGAAAAAAACTGAGCGTTCTCTTTCTCAGCTACCAGCCAATCCTGATTAAAATATACAGTATCCTGAGCTATACTTTTAAGCGGAAGCAATAGGATAAAAACAAAAAAGCAACGGGTTAATTTCATAAGAATTCAATTTTGAAATAATTATGTACAAAATAGATAACTTTTTGATATTATGCGAAGTATTTACCTACAATTTCTGCTTCGTTCGTGAAACTTTAAATGCGACAAACCATTCAACATTCCTTCGTCGCTGTAATAATTCCAATAGGTATCAAAACCATGTTCAACACCATGCAATATATCAAAAGAGTGATCTATCTCATTTTCTTTTAAGAACTGATGCATTTCAAAACTAGCTCTGCGATTCTTAGTCCGGACAAAACTATCTTCAGTACCAATTTCAAGTCTAAGCGGTGTTGATTCACCTTTTAAAATCTCTAAATTGTTTTGCCCAAGCAAGAAGTTGTTCTCCAAGGTATAATCACTTACATAACCCATTCCAACAATTGACGAAAACAAACCCGGATATTTCAAATAGTAATGAATCGCTCCGGCAGCTCCGCGTGAATGCCCTTCAATTGAAATCTGTTTCCCATGACCTCCTGCATTAAAAGAATTCTGACAAAACTGAATGAATTCACCACCCTGCTCTTTTACTAATAGACATTCATTTTGCTCTGAAAACCACTGAACGTTGTCGCGATCATTATCTCCACGAATTCCTGCAATTACAACCGGCTCAAGATCCCCATTGCTAATCCAGTCATTCAATTGTTCTGCCCTAACGTATTTCTTGAATGTACCTTCGTCGCCACCTTGCCCATGCAAAAACAAAACCAATGGATAAGTTTCCTCCACACTCCAATTTGGAGGCAAATAAACAAAATACGGTACACAGGATCTTTCTTCAGTCTCAAATATCGATATATTTATTTCTCCTGCACAATCCTTAAAATCAGTAAGTTCTATTATATTATCAAATACCCGCATTTCTTTCTTATTTATTAATCGGAGCTTTTCCCGAAACAGTTTAAATTTAAAAATATCCTCTTCAATACTGACAAGACAGTAAGATACTTTTATCCAAACTAAACCTGATAACTTCTACAAAACTAAAAATTATCATTCAAATAAAAACTTTATGAGCCTTTATCCTTTACCTTGCATTAGATTTGTCTGAAAGACTGAATGGTTAAAGAATCTATTAGTAATGATATTAATTCTCTCGATGCAGGTATAAAGATTATTGATTAATATAATTTGTGCCTTAGTCAAATCAATTCTACATTTGTAATCATTACAAAAAGCAAGATTAATAATCATTAAAACACAAAATAAAATGCAAACTTTAATTGGTAAAAAAGCACCATCATTCTCTGCCGGTGCTGTTGTTAACGGAAATCAGATTGTTGAAAATTTTTCATTGGATCAATTTGTTGGTAAGCAGGAAGTAGTATTCTTCTTCTATCCTTTAGATTTCACCTTTGTTTGTCCAACCGAATTGATTGCCTTTCAGGAAAAACTTGCAGAATTCGAAGCTAGAAACGTAGCTGTTGTTGGTTGTTCTGTAGATTCAGAATACTCTCACTTTGCATGGTTGAATACTGATAAAAATAAAGGTGGTATTAAAGGTGTTACTTATCCTTTAGTGGCCGATTTATCGAAAACTATTTCTGAAAACTATGGCGTATTAGCTTCAGAATACGATTACAATGAAGAAGGAAATGCAGTATCTACAGGGGCACCTGTTGCTTACCGCGGATTATTCCTTATCGATAAAAAAGGCACTGTTCGTCACTCGGTAATTAACGATTTGCCATTGGGAAGAAGTGTTGATGAAGCAATTCGTATGGTTGATGCATTGCAGCATTTCGAAGAAAATGGCGAAGTTTGTCCTGCAAACTGGAACAAAGGAAAAGAAGCTATGCAAGCTACTGCCGATGGTGTTGCAGAATACCTAAGCAAAAACTAATAAAAAAAAACAATCCTCTCATCCCTAATTTTACAGGGAATAAAATCAAAAAAGCAAAACATGAAAATTAACAGGTACCAAGACATTAACACCATTGATGGTGAAGCTAAGAAAGATTATATCGACAGACATTCTGCATTTATTCACTGCGATGACTCCGCTAAAAAAGGTGAGAAATTTAAAGTGAAAGTGAAAATTGGTGATGCCTATTCTCATCCGGATGATTTCGATCACTATGTTGCTTGGGTTCAACTTTGGGATGGTGAAAAAATGTTAACACAAGCTACTTTTACAACAGGAATTTTAGGTGGTGAAGCCAATCAGGCTGAAGTTGATTTTTACATAGTACCATCCCGTAAAATGAAACTAACCGCTGCAGCTTTCTGTACAAAACATGGCTTATGGCACTCAGATGAAAAATTGGTGGAAGTTGCAGAATAACTACTAATTCAAAATAATAAAACAGGGAAATCAATTGTGATTTCCCTGTTTTATTTTATACCACCTCTACCCTAATTAAACCATTTAATTCCGGGGTCTCTTGCTCTTATTTTTAAACAAATTTAATTTTAGTTGCATCAAACTGCGTTAAAATTCGCTTACTATCTAATATTCAGCCCTCCTACGCAAACGTTTGTTGCGTTTTTTCATCAATTACATCATTAAATAGAACCTGCAAACTTTTATTTAATCATAAATTATAACATTCTTCTTTTATAAACATAGAAGAGACATATCATGACTATAAACAACTATTTAAAATCAAACATTTAATTAATTACTAACTACTAAATTTTTATTACTTATGAAAAGGAGAGACCTGTTTTACCTAAGTTTAACTCTCATACTTAGTTTGGGATTAATGTTTTCCTCTTGTTCCAAAGATGAAATGACTGAACTTCAGCCAGAGGTTCAAATCACTAAAACGACAAGTTTAACCACCAAAACCACTAATAATGCCAGTGTACTAATGCAAGCCTTTTATTGGGATGTTCCTGCAGGCGGTAATTGGTGGAACACACTTGATACTAAGGTTTCCGATTGGAGCAATGCCGGCTTTAATGCCATTTGGTTACCACCTGCTTCCAAAGCACAAAATGGAACTTATTCTATGGGCTACGATCCTTTCGACTATTATGATTTTGGACAATACAATCAAATGGGATCAATCGAAACTCGTTTTGGATCAACAGCAGAGTTACAAAATCTGATCAGTTCTGCTCATAACGAAGGATTGCTTGTGTATGCTGATATTGTTATCAATCACAATAGCGGAGGAGCATCAGAACAAAATCCATACACAGGAACAGATACCTGGACAGACTTTAATCCTTTATCGGGTTTGTTCTATCGAAATTACAATGATTTTCATCCTAATGATATTGAAACAAATGATTTAGGTGCTTTTGGCGGATATCCTGACTTATGCCACAGCAAGACTTATGTGCAGGATTGGTTGTGGAACAACTCCAACTCTGTGGCCAAATACTACAAAAATGTAATGGGCTTTGATGGTTGGCGTTTTGATTATGTGAAAGGATTTGAACCATGGGTTGTAAGAGAATGGAATGCTTCTGTAGGAGGATTCTCGGTTGGGGAATTATGGGACAGCAATGTAGATTATCTTAATTGGTGGGCCAATGAAGCTAATTCTTCCGTATTCGATTTTGCCTGTTACTATGCAATGAACGATGCTTTTGATGGAAATGACCTGACCAAATTAAACAATAACATGATGTGGAAGCAGAATGCAACCAGAGCAGTTACATTCGTAACCAATCACGATACTGATGAAATTTGGAATAAAATGCTAGCATATTCATATATTTTAACTCACGAAGGATACCCATGTGTTTTCTATCGTGATTATGAAGAATGGCTGGACAAGGATAAAATGAATAATTTAATATGGATTCACAATAATCTGGCTAGTGGCACCACATCAATATTATATGATGATAATGATGAATATGTAGCACGTAGAAATGGATGGAATGGTCCGGGACTAGTTGTTTATATCAACAATTCAGATAGTTGGCAGGAAAGATGGGTTGAAACCAACTGGTCAAGCACAACAATTAAAGATTACACAGGAAATTCAAGTTGGGAACCTGTAACTCAGAGTGGCAAGTGGGTTAAAATTCAGGCTCCGCCTCACGGATATACCGTTTGGTCTTCAAAATAAACTACTATTTAAGCCATGGCTTTTTAACAGAAGTCATGGCTTCCACTTGATCTCTAAAAACTGCACAGCTATGCTAATTCGACTATTATCAATTCTTTTTTTTATCCATCTTACAGCATCATGTTCCAATCAAGATAAATTAGCATTACCTGACAAACTGGAAAAACAATATCCTCTTAAATTTGAAACCCCAAGTATAATAAACTCAAACGGAATTTTTGTTAATTCCGGGCTATGTGCTAATGCAAGCGGAGATACTTTATTATTCTACGGACAAATCCGAAATAATAGAAAATCGTCAATTGTAATTTTCCCCTACTTACTTCAAATTCAAACACTGGAAAATCACCGAAGCAATCCTATTTCGGTTAGACCCAAAACTGTACTACTTCCCGATAGCTCGCAATCATTCGTCTATAAATTTACACCCATAAATAATAAATATTTATTCTCACGAACAGAAAAAAGAGGCGATTTAGATAGTTGTTATTTTATTGATTTCAATTTCATTAGAGCTACAAATGGTCATTCAATAACAGATCAGGTTATTCGATTCAATGCAAACAAAAAATTATTTTCGAATTATCTCAATCGTTTTGCCAATGAACATTCAATTACACTATACGAACTAACAAAAGAAAATTCGCACATCGAAGCAATCCAACTCAATTATCTTAAAAAACCACACAAAAATTCATTAACAAACCATGCTGTTGTAAAAGAGAATTTACAATCAAGTCTTCAATTTTCTGAAACAGAAATTGTGATGAATGGAATTGTACTAACAACCAAATTTTACCATGATAACGACAGCCTTTTCTTGAACCTAAAATTAATTAATCACAGCAGTGAATATTTAAATTTCTCACCCGATTCAATACAAATAATCAGCATTGATCCTGAGATCGGAAAAAAAGTAAGGCATCAGGTGGTAAGTGCTGTTACAAAATCCGAAGGACATAAATCTATCCTTAAAAAAGGTGACAGACTGCAAACACAACTTAACTTTGGATACTTTAAACATCCTCCTTTGGAAATAAAAGTAGATTTTTCCACACTAAAAATTCATCCGCAAAAAATAAAAGTGTTTTCATTTAACCCAACATTTAAAATGATCAAAAAGGTATCTTAATACAAATTTAAAAGGGTGCCCAATTTTTTTTGAACACCCTCATTTATTTCTATTCACGGTTCCGCTTATTCAGCCACCGGAACTTCTTCTTTCTTTAAATATTTATCCAGGAAAACAACAACCTGTCCATACCCTTTAATTTCATTTTCCTTTTTACGGAAACCATGTCCTTCATCATCAAACACGATGTATTCTACCGGCACGCCATTCTTTTTAACAGCCTCAACAATCTCATCCGATTCTGCTTTCAGAACACGAACATCATTTGCTCCCTGCAGCACCATTAACGGTTTCGTTACTTTATCAGCAAAAAACAAGGGAGATTTATTGTATAAAGCAACCGAATCAATAGTTGTAGGGTCGCCAATTTCGGCATACAAAGCATTACGGAATGATTCCCAGTACGGAGGTATTGATTTTAAGGTACGCAACCAATTGGTCACTCCAAAAATATTAACTCCAACCTCAAATTCTTCAGGAGTAAAAGTCAAAGCAGCCATGGTCATGTAACCACCATACGAGCCACCAATAATTCCAATTTTTGATTCATCAACAACACCTGTCGAAGCCAAAAATTTCTTTCCCCAGATACAATCCTTTAAATCCTCCTCACCATGTTTCTTATCATCCATTGCGTAAAACTTCTTACCATAACCGCTGCTGCCACGATTATTCACTGCCAAAACAGCATAACCATGATTCACCATAAACTGAATTAAAGAAAAGTAACTCACTCTTGATTGTCCTCCCGGACCACCATGCACCCAAACCACAGCAGGTACTTTGCGATCTGTTGCTGCAATTTTAGGTTGGTAGTAAATGGCTGGAATCTGAACACCGTCAAACGATTCGTAACGAATCACTTTCGCTTCCACTAAATTTGCAGGATCGATCTCCGGATTTAAAGTTTCAGTCAATTTTTTCGCTTCAGTATCTCCCAGTTCAAAAACATAAATGTTATTCGGAGAAACCGACGTACCAACAACCAGGCGAACACGACTTTCGTCTTTTGTCAAACCAACCGATTTTATATCACCACCTTTAATCTCAGGTAACTTAACTTCCTCATTCGTTGCCAAATCAATCATCTTAACATTGGTTTTTCCATCTTCATTAATCCCAATAATCCGATATTTTTCATTGTACGAATCGTAGGCATACCAAACATCCCAATCGGCCTTAAAAACCATTTCCTTTTCTCCCGATTCAATGTCGTATTTATTCAGATAAACAAAATCAGAATCTTCATTACTTAAATAGTACAAATACTTACCATCCAAACTAAAAAACTGTGGATTGTAAGTTGCATCACCGGGATGCTCCGAAATGTGCATTTTCTTGCCCGATTTTCTATCGTACAAATACATTTCGTTGTTGTTTGTAGTAATACTTTGGGTTAAGGCAAGATATCGATTGTCCTTACTTTTGGCAGCAACATCCAATCCGTCGTTATTTTCATACAATAACTTCGCAGTAAAATCACCTTTTTCAATGGATTCCAGACTAAGCTGATACAAATCCATAAACTTTGGATTGCGCTTGTTACTTTGGTAGTAAAACGATTTTTCATTACGGTCCCAGCCCCAGAATCCAGCTCTTGCACCTTCAAAAGGGGTTAAATCGGTTATCGTACCATCCACATCTCTCATATAAATATGATTGTTCTCGTTTCCCCCCTGATCATACGACAAAAGCACCTTATCGCTGTTTGGAAAGTAAGCCAACCCAAAAAATGATTCCTTTTCCGAATTGGTTAATTGTTTGGCAGGAGAACCATCAACAGGAATCTCAAACAGATTGTAGATACCTGTTTCGTTACTACTCACCAACAATTTACTGCCATCGCTTGAGAACGATCCGCCACTCACATTGGTGTTTTTATAAAACTGTTCGATACTATAAGAAGGAATCTCAACAACTTTTTTTTCGGGCTGACAAGCTGCCAACACGAGTAAAAGGGCAAATAAAATCAAATAATTACGTTTCATAATTGTGATTTAATAAGGTTAGAAAATCTATTTAAGTACTTAAAAGAGTGGTGTCTATGTAAAAATAAGACAAAGTGACCGGCTTACAAAATATTATTTCACAGCAACTTACCATTCTACAATAAATTTTTGGGCGTTCCCCTATCCTGCGCACAAAGCATCGCGCTGGGCAGGCTTTTCGCTGCAACTCCTCACCTTCCTTTCTCACCGCTGCAGGAAGGTTCCGGGGTTTCCACTGCAATCCTTAACGCAGCAATTCAAATCACATTAGCACCTTACTCAACACAAAAAAAGTAAGTATAGTTCTCCAAATTCCTCTATCTTTGCCGGATCTTTAAAATAAAACATCCATTTATCCAATGAAAGAATCTGTTGTAATTCTGTGTGGTGGAGGTCCGGCTCCGGGCATCAACACCGTGATTAGTAGTGTAGGAAAAGTATTTTTAAAAAACGGTTACCGGGTAATTGGTTTGCACGAAGGCTACAAAGGTCTTTTCTCTAAGGATCGTAAAATGGTCGATCTCGACTTCGAAACTCTTGATGGAATCTTTACAAGAGGTGGTTCTCATCTAAAAATGAGTCGCTTCAAACCAAAAAAATCAGATTTCTCAACCGATTTTTTCGTTGAAAACAATGTAAAACTATTGGTTACCATTGGTGGCGACGATACAGCATCTACTGCAAACCGAATTTCAAAATATCTGGAAGAAAATAAGGTAAACATCTCTAACATTCACGTACCAAAAACCATCGACAACGATCTTCCTTTGCCGGAAGGATCTCCAACATTTGGATATCACTCCGCTAAAGACGAAGGAGTTAAGATTGCAACCACAGTGTGCGAAGATGCCAGAACGTCTCAAAACTGGTTCGTGTTGGCCGCTATGGGACGAGAAGCCGGTCATCTGGCTTTCGGAATTGGTACTGCCTGTCATTTTCCGATGATTATTATTCCTGAAATGTTCAACAAAACCAGCATTTCAGCTGAAAAAATTGCTCAGTTGGTCATCTCCTCTATCATAAAGAGAAGAATAATGGGCTTAAACTACGGAGCTGCTATTATCAGTGAAGGAGTTTTCCATTTTATGAGCGATGAAGAAATCAAAAGCACAGGCGTTAATTTCACCTACGATGCTCACGGACATCCGGAATTGTTCAACGTAAGCAAAGCGCATGTTTTCAATATGGTGATTCAGCGCAAAATGAAAACCTACAATCTGAACATAGGAACCCGTCCGGTTGAACTGGGGTTTGAGATCCGTTGCTGCCGGCCAATCGGTTTTGATCTTAGCTTGTGTACCTTGTTAGGAAATGGTGTTTACACCTTGTTCAAGCAAGGTCATTCGAAATGTATGGTGACTGTCGATCCTATAGGCGATGCTTCTCCTCTATTCCTTAAAGATGTAGAAGACGAAAACGGAAAGGTGAAACCTCGTTTGGTTGATGTAAACAGTCAGCGTGTACAATCTGTATTGAACTACAACCTGCATTATCTTACTGCCGAAGATGTTGAAGCGGCAAAAGCATATCTTCCAGATGCGGAAAACTATGTTTTCACCAGAATTTTGAATTGGGAGTAGAAAAGAAGTTCCAAGTAGAAAGATCCAAGTGTATAGGATAAAAATCTAAGGAAAAATAATATAAAAATCCTAAAGACTCTAACAATATATAACCCGGGGAATGCTCTAAAGCAACTGAAGCCCCGGGTTCATTGTATCATATTATGAAATAATACAGATCTAAAATGGTTTATTTTGTTTTATACAATTATTAATTCAGAAATCTTAATTAATAATTCTCCAAATTTTCTACTTTTGCATCACACACTACTTACCTAACGGACAAATCGTTCAATATTGAAGCAAATTAGCAACTTGAACTTTAATTCACGGAATTTATTATTCCGGTATCAATGAAATAACTATGTCTGAAAATAATGTAAACGCATTTTTACTCTTCACTTGTCCCGATAAAAACGGAATTGTAGCCAAAATCACTCAATTTATCTACGAAATAGGTGGTAACATTATCGATTTAGATGAACATGTAAACCAAAACCAGCAGTTTTTCTCTTTGCGAATTGCCTGGAACATGTCCAACTCGACAATTCCTGCTTCCAAACTTCACGAAGCATTCGAACCATTAGCCAAAGAGTTTGATGCACATTGGAGAATCGAATTTTCGAATCAGAAGCAACGCGTAGCCATTTTCGTTTCGAAATACGACCATTGTCTGCAGGAAATACTTTGGCGCTATAACATGAGTGAGTACGACATCGAAATTCCTTTGATCGTATCGAATCACCCGGATTTGAAACCTATTGCCGATGCTGCCGGAATTCCATACCATGTTTTTCCGATAACAAAAGAAACCAAACCGGAGCAGGAAGCCAAAGAGATTGCCTTACTAAGAGAATACAATATCGATTTGGTGGTGTTAGCCCGATACATGCAGGTTTTATCACCAAACTTTATTCATGAGTTCAAAAATAAGATAATCAACATACACCATTCCTTTTTACCTGGATTTGTTGGAGGAAACCCATACAAACAAGCTTATGAACGCGGTGTAAAAATGATTGGAGCAACCAGTCACTTTGTAACCGAAAATTTGGACGAAGGTCCAATTATTGAACAGGATATTATGCGTATTACACACAAAGATACCATTAAAGATTTGATCCGTAAAGGTCGTGATCTGGAACGTATTGTACTGGCCCGGGCTCTTGCCTACAAATCGGAACACCGCATTATTGTAGATGGCACCCGTACAATTGTTTTTTAATTAACAATACAACTTGGTGTTCTCACTCCTAGTGAGGATACCAATAAGGTCTATTTATTGGGAATCCCTAAACAATTTCTGCAAGAACCAATCATCGAGCAAGATATTATGCGAATTATGCACAAGGATACCGGTAAAGATTTAATTCGAAAAGGAAGAGATTTGGAAGCTATTGTGATCAGATTGATACCCTCACTCGAAGTGAGAGCATCAAAAAAAATTATTCTTTCAGCATAAATGTCTGGCTGCACATTATCTTATCGCCATATATAATCTCAAAAATCCATTCCCCCAGCTGCATTTCCCAGTCCAATTCAAACGTGTAGAAGTCATAGCCTAACTCATCAGTATAGCTGTCTTTTTCCTCTGTTGTTTCCATAAATTGTTCCTTACTAATTGGATTCACCAACTTAGGATGTCTTATCCTGCTCACAAAATCAACAAGTTCCGCTTCCTCTGAATCAATTTCGAATTGATAACTTATTCCAAAACTCAAACCTACCGTAGGATGAATAACATCGGTTTTTTCCACAAACTCCATATCGTCAGAATGCAAAAAGTATCCTGTTGTACTACCCGGAACAATGTCTTTCTTCGTCTCTCCTACCGCTTTACAAATTCCGTAATCAACTATTTTTATATTCATTATTGTTGTTTTAAACTGATTGATGGCCTCACTTTGAATGAAAACAGCAAAACTACAGTTTTTTTTGTCACAACTCCTAATCAGAGTGGGCTTCAAGAAAAAGTATTCAGAGTTGTTATTCGTCTATTTTAAAACAATAGGATACAAAACAAGCAACTTAAAATTTAAAGTTGCTTGTTTATAGTTAGCGCGAATACACGTCCCTACTAGTGAGTTGAACTATACAATCTAAAATAGCTGCAATGATTGATAATCATTTCATGAAATTTTGTATCTGAATAATCCTCCTTCAGAGTTTTAAAACTTTTGTAGTTCGGTAATTCCAATTCATTATACTTACTAAAATTAACTTTAAAAGTATCATTGCTTCCCTCATTGTAATAAGTATTCAATTCACATTTTGCCATTAAATAAAGACATCGGGCATTTAATTCCTTATCAGTTGATAATTCAATTACACGCTGATAAAACTCGAGGGACATTTCACTTAGCCCAAAATAAGTTTTGTTGTAGGATGTAATATCCGAAAGGTTGAACCCTTTTCTGTTTGCAATAATATCAGCGCCGTTTTCACTGGACTGATAATGATCACTCGAATAATGAATGTAATTATAATCACAACAGTTGGAATCACCAATTAAAGCCCCTCTGTAATATCCTGTATTTGAGATGTTATAGTAATAATTAGCTAATAAATAGTTCGCCAATTTGGCTTTCCACTGTTTTTCGTTAGCGGTTAGCTTTTCTAATTCAATCAAATAAACCGCCAAGTCAGAAATAGAAAAGTCTGGTTTAATAAAAGAGAACAAATCTGCTTTATAAACTTCATCATCCATCACTTCCTTTTCATCGCAGGAAAAACATTCTATAATATTATTACTAAATATTTTATTTGATAAAGATATTGTGCCACTCAAATTGGTACTCTTACCAAAATACTCCAATGCCGATTCTGCATTTTTCTGATACAAATAATAAATACCTTTCTGATAATTCAGATAATCAATAAACTTGTAGTTACTCCTCCTATTCTCCAAAAGTTCTTTTTCGTAAGCGCTTTTATCAGGCTTATTATAAAAAGCTTCCAAAGCATCTAACAGCTCTAAAGAACTAATACCTCCACCCGATTCCAATTGGTTATGAACAAGAAATGCTTTTGCTATTTGATTGTTTGCATAGTAAAGATTGGCGATTTTAGCTTTAATAAAACTCTTTAGATCTGAATTAAAATCAACTGGCCAAGTTCCCTTGTCAGGATATTTTGAAAGCACCTGAGAAATAAAGTTCTCATTTTCAATGGAAATATTCTCCCAGGAAAAAACTTCATAAACTATTGACAGAATCTTTTTCTGATCTGCAAATGATTTTACTGCCTCCAGTTTTCTTTTTGCTTCACTTATGTCATTCCTGATAAAAGACAAATACGAACCGGCCATTCTCCAGAAATCAGTATTTTTCACCTTCTGATTAGAAAGCTGTAGTTCGGCAATATTTAATAATTCGTTGTAATCCTCTCCTTCTTCCAAATTAGGTAATCTGCTCTCTCCTACACCAATATTTTTAGGCCATACATCGCGTTCAACATTATTTAATGCACGCATAAATAAAAGCTCAACTCTTCGATCATTAGCATCGAACCCAATAAACTTATTAATATTATCAGTCTCATTGGAGAAATTGCGCAAACTTGTTATCAGGAGTAAATCTTTTTCATCTTCAATTCCATTTACAAAAGACCGCCCTTCAGCCTCAAAAGAGGTGCAAAAATTGAAACTTACGAATGCAGATTTTTTTCTATCGATACTATTACTCACTATTTTTGTGAACAGGTAAGCTGCCTTCTCATAATTTTCGGTGGAATAATAACAACCGGCAACTTGATCTAAAATATAATAGTAAATCTCATTTTTTTGTATTTTATTTTCAACTTTTGCTTCATAAAAGCCTATGCCTTCACCCCATGCTTTCGAATAATGCATAATGCGAATGATCTGATAGTAGTAACGCGCTTGTAATTGCGGGTCAGTCTCACTACTCAACAATAAATTTGCCTTTTCAAGTAAAGCTTCCGTGTTCACATCCTTCTCCTCTAAAATCTCATCGTAATCCCACGAGTTCCTTCTTGTTCTATAACTAAATGCTTCACTGCACTCTTGGGCAAAATCTACATAGAGTTTCGCTCTCTTTTCTGTTTCAGAATCCTTATTGATCCAATTAAAATCTTCAGGCTTGTAAATTGCCATTTCAATTTCTTCGGTACTCCAACCCGTAAGAATCTCTTTCCACAATTTTACATTCCCTTCAGGATATTCAGGTTCCTTGGATTCTGAATAAGAATTTTCTCCATAAAAAGCATTGTAATCATCCCTTAAAAAAGGATAGAACTCTTTGGCTGAAATATTTGTTTGTGCAAACAAGTTATAAAACCACATTCCTTCCCAATCACCTCCACCACATGCAAATACTGCAGATGATATAAATACTAATAACCCAGTTAAAATATTCTTCATAATTTTCCGACTAATTCGCTAAGATTGATATTCGAAAGAGATTTTTCATCCATATGATAAAATATAATCCCGTTCGTAATTAGTTTGCTTTCTTTTATTGTTTGGTACGAATTCACAATTTCAGCAACAGATAATTCTTCCAATTTGATTTCATAACCTTCACTCAAATAAAACCCCTTGCAGAGCGTATCCTTTACCACTTGGAAATTTTTCACATCAACTTGTTTAAAATGCGGATCGTTTTTAAATATTGTTCTCTCGGCATTTTTAATAATTTTAATTTCATTATCCTTATTCTTAACTACTGTTTGAGAGAAAAGAGGCAAAGCAATATTCAAAGGCAAAGGATATTTGGTTTCAGAATCGATGTACTGTTTTACAATGCTGTTTTGCAGAATGGAATTCTGATTCATGTTTTTTAAGTCTCCAACATTATACAACATTAATGTACCTTTCTTCACGGGAGGAATCCCAGTTCTTTCTTTAAATTTAATTTGATGCAAACGAATGGTCACATCCAAATCAAATTCTTTACCTAAGTTTTCCAACAATTCAAAATAAGCGTATTTGGTACTTTCTGTCCAATCACAATCAATTTGAATTTGGGAAATTTGCTTGTTAAAATGTTTCAAACTGATCTGGTTAACCAAATCTCTTATCCTATTGGATAATTTCTGTATTTCCAGATCTGATACCTGAAAAACTCTATTGGTAATATATACAACCGGAACAATTTCAAACTCCCTGTACTCCTTTGCAACACTTTTCAATACATAAGTTGGAACAATACCATCATCATACCAATTGGGTTCGTGCTCCGATATTATATCAAAATAATGCAGATAGATTTTATTTGCATTTGCACTCTTTAAAGATTCCTGATATTGACTATTAAATTCAGCTTTCGATTTCCAATGATAAAAAGAGATTTCCTTCTTTGCGGTATCTTTTTGAGAACAGGAGGTTGTTATAAGAAGCAATAACATGCCTGACAACAAATGAGTTTTCACTTTCAAAATTTACAGATTTATATTTTTATAGAAATTGAACAAAAATAGTAATTTTACTTAATTATGAATCATCATAATACCAAACTTTATCCCTTTATTGCTCAAACAATAGCTAAACTATTTAACTTCAAAGCCTATTTCGATCCAGTTCTTCTGCTAATGCCATCGCCTCCTTAATTACCAGCTCCGGAAAATCATTTATTTCAAGTATCCTGATTGCATTTCTGTTTTTCAGTTTTCCTTCCTTCAATTTGTAGTCAAAGTCCACCGATTTATCGCTCACAAGTTCACTGAAGTGATACAATTCATACTCCTTCTCCAACAAATCGGTTAATTCGATATCGTGAGTAGATACGAATACCCTATTGTTATTTTTTGCAAGCGCAGACAATACTGCTTTCCCCGCAGAAATCCGTTCGACGGTATTGGTTCCTTTAAAAATCTCATCGAGCAAAAACAAACTGACTTTTGCATTACACGACTTGTCAATCATGTTTTTAATGGTAAGAACCTCTTCAAAATAGTAGCTCTTGTCATTCATTAAATCGTCACTAATACGGATTGCAGAATAAATACAAATTCGAGGAATCATCATTGATTTAGCAAAGCAGGTATTCATCGTTAATCCAGTAAGAACATTGATGCCAATGGCTCGAATAAGAGAAGTTTTACCCGACATATTCGATCCGGTAAGCAATATGGATTTATCGTTTACCTCAATATCATTTCGAACACAATTCACAATTAATGGATGATAAATCTCACGAGCTTCCATCCGACTGTTCTCCTCATCGATTTTGGGAATACAGCAGTCGCCGCCTTTTCGCAAGGAAGCAATAGACAATAGCGCATCGATTCGTCCCACAAATGAGAAAACCTTCTCAATTTCCTTTCTTCTGGAATCCAAACGTTTCAATACGCCAAACAAAAGTAATGGCTCTAATAGAAATAAAATTTTCAACAACTCTAAAATGGACCAAAAGATTACTTGAAAATCACCTCCAATTTTCGACTCCAATTTAAAGATGAGCATTCTGTTTCTAATCTGATTGGTTGTTTGAATCGATTCATTCAAAAGGGGATTAATCCTTTTTAAATTTTTAGTTTGAAACAGTTTATTTGCAACTCGTTTAAGGATCAGGAGCTGAGGAATGGAGTCAGAATAGCTCGATAAGTTTCTTTTGTTCCATAAATGAAAGCAGATGTTAATAATAAAAACACCTCCTAAAACAAAAAACATTTTCAAATTAAAAGGCAAAAGAAGAACAGATAAAATGCTGGTAAAGGATAGCAATTGAATCACAAAAAACCATCTTGGCGGCTCTAAATACCCTTCCTGAAACAAAGTAGAAATGTAATAAGCCTCCCGATGATTTAGTTTCGTTAGTTCGGTTTGAATCTGAAGTCGAAAATTAGAATCAGTTGCAAATTGATTGATCAGCTCTTCGTCCAATTCAACATTTTTAGAATCAGAAGGAATCTCTCTCAATTTGTTGTACAGGTATTGTTGTCCAACTTTTGAATTTGTTCGATCCAGAAACATAAACAACTCATCAAAATCAAGATCGTTACAAGTTTTATCAGAAAGTTCCTGAAGAGTTGTTGAATGGTCTTTATTCCGAAAATACCTCTCTATTAATTCAAAATTGTAAGATTCATCTTTCAGCTTCCCAAAGGAGGCTTTTAATTGTTCTGCTTGTTTTTTCCTGAAGTTAGAGATCATATTGTGTGCAAATTATATCTTCGCTGTTTTAAATCTGAGCATTGTTGTTTTTTCTGATCATTAATTTAACAGTCCCAAAGCTAACAAATCTTTATAATTATCATAAACAATTCCAATCATAATAAAACATTAATTTAAGATCTTACATTTAAGCTTCCTCATCTGTAATCAGAAAACTAAGGGTGAATTTTAGGCAAACACAACTGCAAAGCCAATTTCATAGGTGAAAAAGGTCTTCGACAAGGCTGTTGATGCCAAATTAAAGGTCTAAAGTGTGTTCGAAGCACTTGTTGTTGCAAAATCGAAGGGAAATTGCAAGGCTGAGAAACTGAATTAAACAACAAAAAAGACGATACCGTATTAATTATTGATTAAGGCTTTTAACACAGTTCCATGAATATATCCATCTCTCCTTGTTGATATCGGCATTCGAATCATTATTTAACAGATCGTTATTGAAAGTTTTTATATGATACAGGACTTACAGAGTACACGAGGGTGGCATTTTCGAAACTCCGAGGCATGTGTGTGTAACTAAAATGGACATCCACAAAAAAACACAGGTCTTTTGTGTGACTAAAACCGGCATTTTTGAAACTCCGAAGGGCTTGTGTGGCTCAAAAATGGGCATCTACGAAAAAATAGGAGCATTGTGTGTCACTAAAACCGGCATTTTTGAAACTCCGAAAGGCTTGTGTTCCCCAATAACGGGCATTCCCAAAAAAATATGGGCATTGTGTGTAGGTAAAATCGGCATTTTTGAAACTCCGAGAGCATTGTGTGTAGCTAAAACACGCATTTTCAAAACTCCGAAGGGCTTGTGCATCGCAATAATGAACATCCACGAAAGTGAGAGGGCTTTGTATTTTGCTAAAATGGACATCCACGCAAGCAGATGCCCATTTTTATAAAATAAAACGGCCATATTTAAAACTGATCCTGCAAAGGGAATAATGCTCATCTAAATAATCAGAAGTCAGACGATACGAATTCAGAATTGATTCATTTTCTCCCAAAAAACAGGAGCCGGCTTTAAACAAAGTACAGCCGGTTCTATATTGATATTCAAAATTCTTCCTCCTCTTTTCAAAATGATAAACTTCGTTTTTACCAATTAAGGCTTCCCTGATTTTATTATCCTTAAAATGACCTCCTTAGTAAAATTGAGGTCCATACTTACATGCTTTTATCATTTTTAACTGCGCACAGATTCCCGCACATGGTACAATGATCCTCTTCACTGCTTTCCGACTCCATTTTCCTCTTTCTGGCCAATTCCGGATCGATACTATTCGTAAACATTGTCTCCCAATCCAGATCGTAACGTGCTTTCGAAATCGTTAAATCCCGCTGACGGGCACCTGCCACATTATTCACTAAATCGGCAGCATGTGCAGCAATCCGGCTTGCAATTACACCTTCCTTTACGTCTTTAACATCGGGCAAGCACAAATGTTCGGCAGGCGTTACGTAACACAGAAAATCGGCACCGTGAATGGCTGCAATCGTACCCCCAATTGCTCCCACAATGTGATCGTATCCGGGAGCCGAATCGGTAACCAAAGGCCCCAGCACGTAAAACGGCGCTTCGCTGCAAAGTCTTTTCATCAATTTCATATTGGCTTCAATCTGATCCAAAGGCATGTGGCCGGGGCCTTCTACCATTACCTGAACGCCTTTGTCTCTGGCGCGATCCACCAATTCCCCTAAAACCAGCAATTCTGCAACTTGTGCCCGATCGGTAGCATCAGCACCTGCTCCCGGACGCAAACCATCTCCTAAACTAATGGTTACATCGTATTGTTTGCAAATATCCAAAACCCGGTCGTATTGTTCATACAATGGATTCTCCTTCCCGTTTTCTTTCATCCAGCGCTTGAGCAAAGCTCCTCCCCGGCTTACAATCCCGCATACTCTTTTATCATTTTCAAGAAAGGAAAGAGAAACCTTAGTTATACCACAATGTAAGGTCATAAAATCAACCCCCATTTTTGCCTGAATTTCAATTTCACGAAACAGATCTTCCGGGTCGAGCTCCTTAATCTCTTTTCCTTCGGCCAGCAAACGTGTTGCTACCCCATAAATAGGAACCGTTCCAACCATTACGGAAGATTCCTGAAGTATTCGTTGAAGAATAATGTGCAGATCGCCGCCCGTTGACAAATCCATAATCGCATCGGCTCCATACTGAATGGCAACATTCATTTTTTTCAGTTCTTCTTCAAAATGGCAATGCTTTTCGGATGTACCCATGTTTGCATTCACCTTAGTTCGCAAACCATTACCAATTGCAACAACCGGAAAATCATGATTTTTGTTTTTGGGGATTACAATCCGCCCCTGTGCAATCTCATTTCGCAGCCATTCAACATCAACTCTTTCGTTTTTTGCAACGATATTCATTTCTGCTGTAATAATGCCTTCTTTGGCTTTTTCTATTTGTGTAATCATTATTTCTTGTTTATTAAATTAGTAAACTCCAGAACTCTTTCATCAAACTGATCGGTTTGCATAAAATGCCGCACCATGGCAATATTTTTTGCTCCTGCACTTAGAATGGTCTGTATGTTTTCGGGAAAAATTCCTCCGATTGCCACCACAGGAATGGTCGCCATATTCAATACTTGCTTTAGTTGTTCAATGCCTACAGGTTGATCAGGTTTGGCTTTTGCATTGGTTGGATATACCGGGCCAAAACCTATGTAATCAGGCTTCTGAACAAGCGCTTCCTTCACTTGCTGAATAGAATGAGTTGACAAACCAATTTTCATATCTCCAACAATTTTTCGGGCTTCTTCCAAACTCATATCATCTTGTCCGAGATGTAAACAATCAGCTTCGCAAATTGCTGCGATATCCGCACGGTCATTCATCACAAAACTGGTTTCACTTCCTCTGGTAATGTCTCTGATTTCTTTTCCAACCTTAATTAATTCCTTATCGGATAAAGATTTTTCGCGCAGCTGCAGCATCCTGACTCCCCGCTCAACACACGATTCGGCAATGGAACGATATGAAGAGTGAGGCTTTGTAATGATGATGTATAAACCAAAGTCCTTCATCTTATTTACTTAAATTTTCAGCAATTAAACCAGCTAATTTTTCACCGGAAAGAAGCATTCCTCCAAAGATAGGTCCCATTCGAAAACCACCGCTAACACCATTCGATGCCATACCTGATACATACAATCCAGGGTATACTTCTTTGGTGTTTTCTACAGTAGTTCGCTCAGCTTCATCTATCGACAAAGAGTATTCCCCCATCACTTTACCTGTTTTTGTGTTTAGCTTCACGTCGTTTTTACGTTCCAAGGTGCGAACAATGTCACAATCGTGCCCCGTGCCATCAACCACTGCTTTTGCCATGATCACCAAAGGATCGACATGCATTTTTTCCCGGCGAACCGAAGCCCAGTTTAGAACAACACCACATACCCTGTCATTTTGAAAAACAACATCTTCAATAGAAGAACAATTGAATATTTTTACTCCTGCCTGCGTAGCATGGTAAATTAAAGCGGAGGTTGCATGCACAGAATCAAGCGTGTAATAATCTCCCTGATAGTTTGTATAGGAAATATTTAATTCGTCAAGAATATGCAGTGCATCTTTCTGAACTATTATCTCGTTAAACATCATGGCACCGCCCCACATGCCTCCGCCTGGAGCCAGTTTACTTTCATACAAAGCAACTTTAAAGTCTTTCTTTGCGAGATAATAGGATGCGATTAGTCCAGAAGGTCCACCTCCGACAATGGCCACATCAACCGATAAATTTTCTTTGAGTTTTTTAAAATAGGAATCGACGATTCCTGCAGATACAATTTGCTCCATTTTATTGTTTATTAAGTGAATAATAGTAATAAACAGGGGCGGTCCTACTCCAAAAAAGCAGACTTTTCTTTACTTTCCTACGCAGGCATTATCCTGATCAGGTAAAGGGTATGATCTCAGCCTTAAAGTTAGGCACCCCTAGTTTATATAAATGCAAATGTAAAATAAAAACCCGGAACAGGCTCTTCGCATGGGAATATTTTATGGATTAATTCCCGGGATAAATTATCTTTGCCTGCCAATAATAAGCTTGCAAACAATGTTAGATTTTAAAATAGAGGAAGATAAATGTATTGAGTGCGGTCTTTGTGCACAGGATTGTCCGGTTGGTATTATAGAATTGAATCCAAAGCCTGTCATCCGAAAAGAAAAGGAGACGAATTGTTTAAAATGCCAACATTGTTTAGCCATTTGTCCTACGGCAGCACTTTCGATATTAGGAAAAAATCCGGGAGACAGTGTTTCTGCAAAAGATGAAATGCCAAAGCCTGAAGCAATCAGCAGATTGATAAAAACAAGACGCTCGATCCGAAAATACAAAAAAGAAACCATCGATAAGGAATTAATTCAGGAACTGATTGAAACGGCTGCGCATGCACCAACAGGACATAACGACAATGCTGTTTTACTGTCGTTAATTGACAACAAAGAGGATTTGGACTTATTCCGGTTAAAAGTGTACGATTCACTGAAAAATGCCAGAGAATCAGGCACACTGGAGAAACGCTTTCAATTCCTGCTGTCCTATCAGAAATTATGGGAAACTAAAGGTATAGATGTTATTTTTAGAGATGCTCCACACCTAATTATTGCTTCTGCCCGATCTGCTGATGCTTCACCAATGGCAGATTGTTTAATTACATTGAGTTATTTTGAATTAATAGCCAACTCACACGGAATAGGAACACTTTGGAACGGAATGATAAAATGGGCAATAGATGATATTGATCCTGAATTACGCACTCTGATTGGCATACCAAAAGATCATACGATTGGATATGTAATGCTGTTTGGTAAATCTGCCGTAAAATATGCCCGGGGAATTCAATCGGAAGGCTTAAAAGTGAATCGGATAAAGCTTGAAAAATAAGAAGCCTGTATTCCTCAGAGATACTTACAATAGATTTATTCTATTAACATTTCATTAAAACAATTGTATTCAGTTCCTGCTTAATTTTACACTTTCAATTGGTGTAAACCAATCAATTTTCCACGAATCTGAAATCACAAAAACAATAAAACTTGCAAAATGAAGGTAGTCGCATTTAACGGAAGTCCGAAAAAAGAAGGAAACACTTACCATGCCCTTAAATTAGTAACAGAGCAGTTGGAACTGCAAGGTATTGAAACAGAGATCGTGCATGTTGGAAATAAAGGAGTAAAAGGTTGTATCGCCTGCGGTCAGTGTGCTAAAAACAAGGATGAAAAGTGTGTACTAACAGGAGATGATGTAAACATATGGATTCAAAAGATGAAAGAAGCCGATGGCATTCTGCTTGGCTCACCAGTTCATTATGCCTCTTTGGGAGCAAATATGAAATCGTTTTTAGACCGGGCATTCTATGTGAGTGGTGCAAACGGCAATTTGTTTCGCCACAAAGTTGGTGCTTCGGTTGTTGCGGTTCGTCGTTCGGGAGGATTGCCAACCTTTAACGAACTGAACAATTATCTCAACTATTCAGAAATGATGGTTCCGACATCAAATTATTGGAATGTAATTCACGGAACGACTCCAGGTGAAGTTTTACAGGATGAAGAAGGCATGCAGATTATGAGAGTTTTGGGTAGGAACATGGCTTATCTGCTGCAATTAATTGATCAGGGAAAAAATAAGGTAGAAGCTCCGGTACAGGAGAAGAAAATATACACCAGTTTTATTCGATAGAATAAGTACTGTCAATAGAAAAAAAGCCATTATTCCTGAACAAGAGTAATGGCTTTATTTTTTTAGCGATATTTCAAACACTTATTCTTTTTTCTCATGCTCCAGCATCCAGATATAAATATCAGAGCTAAATGCATCATAGTCTGCATTTTCTTTCCCCATTCCGATTCCCTCATATGTGTACGTCCATGAGTCATGTGCAACATCAGGGTACAATGTAATTTTAGCTTTTTCTGTCGGATTGATGCTGTTTATTGCCTCAATCATGTTTTTTGATTTGGAAGGTGCAACCGTTGCATCACTCTCTCCGTGAAATGCCCAAACAGGAATGTTTTTAAATTTTACTGCCTGTGCTGTATTTCCACCACCACAAATGGGCACAAGAGCAGTTACATGAGATTCATCGCCACAAGTCCCCACATAACTAAAGCATCCAAAACCGCCCATATTTATTCCGGTCATGTATATTCTGCGTTCATTCACTTTGTATTTCTCTATAATGAATTCAACAAAGCGCTTTATTTTGTCGGCTTGCCAGCCATCGTCATGACATTGAGGAGAAATAACCAACATAGGATATTTTGGTGACCAACTTCCATTTTCAATCATTTTTGGAAGCCCGTTAACAAGAATCCGTTCCAAATATTCGGGATGTTTGGCGCTGTTGCCTTTTTCACCGGATCCATGCAGGAAAATCAGTAAAGGATACATCGAATCCTTATCATCATCGTATCCTGCGGGTTGATAAGCGTAGTAACCATAGGGAGCATTAGCTTCTGCCAATATGTGGCTTGAATGAGTTCCGCCGGTATCTAAAGGCAAATTGGAAAGGTTGTAGTAATCTGCCTTGGATAAACTATCATCACTGGAACAAGAAGCAGAACAAAACGAAATAAGAATACAAAAGGATACAAGAACACAGTTCTTCATGACACGAAATTATTTTATAATTATCAATAAATTTTAATTATGCAATAATACGGGATGAAATCACATTTAGACGAAAAGAATACTATAATAATGACTCTGTGTTAAATAATTCACACTTTTTAGCAGACCTTGTATTTCAGGTTTACTGATTTAACCATTTCTTGAACTCAGTACACCGATCCTGACTAACAATAGCATCAATACATTCCGGGTGATTGGGTTTGAGATTTAATTTTATTCTGTTTTTTGAATAATAGTGCATATCTTCAATGGCTTGATAACTAACGATAAATTTGCGGTTAACCCGGAAAAAACGCTTCGGATTCAATTTGCTTTCCAAAGATGTCAGAGTGCCATCAAAAAGATAACGGTTCCCATCCAATCCAAATAGATAAAGCGCCTTACCGTCTGCCATAAAGTAGGCCACTTTTTCAACTTCCAATGAACTGAGTCTGTCGCCCCGACTCACCATGAACCGCTCCTGGTATTGATCACCAGTCATTAAGCTGTTTAAAGATTTCTGAAGAGCACTAAAATCAAGAGATTCTTTCTCCTGAAACATTGTCTCGAACTTTGTGATGGCTGCTTCCACATCTTCAGAATCCATCGGCTTTAGTAAATAATCTACACTGCATTGTTTAAAGGCCTGTACTGCATATTGATCGTAGGCTGTGGTGAAAATAACAGGTGTGGTAATTTCCAACCGATCGAAGATCTCAAAACTGTTGCCATCACCAAGGTGTATGTCCATAAAAATCAAATCAAGCTTATGCCCGGACAGATATTGCACAGCCTGTTCAACATTCTCTAAATGAGCTTTAATTTCAATTTTATCTGGCCGTATATCCAGTAACATTTTTTCCAGTTCCCGTGACGCCAAACGTTCATCTTCAACAATAGCTACTTTGATCATTTTTATCTAATTTTTATCCGACCAAATTACAAAAGAAAAGGGGCAATCCGTAATGGAAAACCCCTAATTTCATTTTATTGATATGCTAATTAACCTAATTACTCAAATTTGGATTGTTGTTTATGGCTTCATCCGGATAACGGAGCGTATAACGGGGATCGCCCTGATTTAGAGTCGCTGACTCTGTTTTATAGGCATGATTAATTTGCTCTTGAGTTGTTCTTCGTAAATCGAACCAACGATGTCCTTCAAAAGCAAACTCTCTATATCTCTCATTTGCAATTTCTGCAATTAATTCTGCTTTGTTTAATCCAGCAATACGAGTTACTTCTGTATTGTAAAAATCAGTAAGTAAACGTTTTGCTTTCAACTGATTTAAATAGTTTCGAGCTTGATCCAAATCGTCTAGTTTTGCAGCACACTCAGCAATTGTCAAATACATTTCAGATGTTCTGAATGTACATTTGGTAGTACTTTGATGCTCTTTAGTGATTATAAATTCGCCCGCTACATCATCTGAATCTTTAAAATACATTCCAAAACGATTATCGTTATCGTGATTGAAAGCTGCTTTCATATTGTCAGAAATAAACGACGCATTTTCAACCATTGATGAAATTACATCTTCTAATGCCAAAATGCTTTCAACAGAAGTATACGCATAAGGTAATACCGAAGTATCAACACTAATATCCTGTAAATCAGCTTTCACTTTTAGAACTTCCAGAGCAAATTTTCTTGCATTTTCAAAATCACCCATATACAAATAAACTCTTGATTGAAAGGCCAAAGCGGCCAACTTACTGAAACGATAATTCAATCCTGTTTCGTAAGTTTCAATGTTCAACTTCGCTATTCCATCTGTAATATCTGATACTATTTGTGTATAAACCTCACCCACACTACTGGCAAAATATTCAGCTTCCGTATCAATTTTTAATGAAAGAGGCACGCCTTTATCGGTATTAGCAGTGGCTGAATTGTAAGGCAAACCATAAAGATTTACCAGATTAAAATGCATTAAAGCTCTCAATAAGTAAGCTTCTCCAACAATTTGATCAATTTCTTCAGAACTTCCTTCGGTTGCATCAGCACCAGCATCTATAATGTGATTGGCATACATGATCATTTTGTAATATTGCTGCCATGAAAAACCCAATGTGTTTGATGATTGGTTGACATCATTCCATAAATAGATATCCTGAACTTCTGTAAGATCATATTTTGTTTCATTCAACTTTACTTCATCGGTTCTAAAAGCAATTCTTCCTTTATCGGCAGGAATTCCATTGTATGCACTTGTCAGTAAAGCCCGAAAATCATCTGTTGTTGTTGGAATCAACCGGTCTTTTGGCTTTACATCCAAATAATTATCGCAGGCAGAAAAGCTCACAACCGCCAACAACAGGGCAATGTATATATTTAATTTTTTCATTGTGTAAGTCATTAGAAAGTTAAATTAACACCTAAAGTATATGATTTTTGCTGTGGCTGAGCGTAAATATTACCATATGATTCCGGATCAAAATAGCCATCATATCCATTGGAAATAACAAATGGATTTCGGGCTTCTAAACTGAATCGTACGTTTGATAATTTGATGCGCTTTAACATTGCATTTGGCAAGGTGTAACCCAAACGAATACTACTGATTCTCATGTAATTTACCTTTTTCAACCAAGTATCCAAATGACGGTATGTTCCTGCATTATCAATGTTATCGTACCACTGTTTTTCCATCCAATAGGCACCGTCAGCCGACGTAGAGCCTAATAAATTTGGCAGGTTTTTATTGGTTCCATTAATTACATCCAATAATTTACGTGATGTGTTTCTTCCTCGGTCATACTCGGTCATGCTGTAATCCGGCTGAGCCAAAATATTCATCCCCAGGTTAAAATTCGCTGAGACAGCCAAATCAATATTTTTATACTTAAAAGTATTGATAATACCACCGGAATATTTAGGATCTGAATCACCAGCATATGTGAAAAGCCCACGCACTTGCTCAGTTGTTAAATTTGAACCTGCATAATTGCCCGGCCAAAAATCAGCATATTGATCGTATAGATCAAAAAACTCTTTTCCTGTTACAGCCGTTCCATTCTTATCGAACAAAGGATATCCGTTCTCATCAAAGCCCTTTGTATTAATTACCCAAACTGAATTAGCCGAATATCCTTCGCGGGATGGTAAAAACTGATTTGCCGGAATTTTTTCTTTTAGTACTTTGTTCTCGTTGTGAGCAATATTAAAACTGGTATTCCATTCGAAAGTTTCAGTCTTAACATTACGGGTGGCAATGCTCAATTCCCAACCCTTATTTGTCATTTCAGCCCAGTTTACAGACATGGCACTAAAACCAGTCTCATGTGGAAGATTCTGAGTTCCTATCAAATCTGTTCCTTTTCTTTCGTAATAGTCAAAACTCATACGAATAGCATGATGAAATAAAGAGAGATCAGTACCAATATTGTAAGTAGAAGTTTTTTCCCAACGCAATTTATCATTTGGCAAACCACTAACATCAATACCATCTTCGTTGGTTCCCGGAAGATTGGAAACTGTAGTAGGTGTACCAATAATGTATGGGGAACTTTCTTTATCAATATTTCCCTGCAATCCGTAAGATGCACGAAACTTCAAACGACTCAACCAATCAATATCACTTAAAAAACTCTCCTCGCTGGCATTCCAAGCTCCACTTAAAGCGTATAAAGGCAAATATCTGTATTTCGGATCAACACCAAACAAATCTGAACCATCGAAACGAATGCTCCCAAAAAAAGTGTAACGCCTGTCGTAAGTGTAAGAAGCCGTTGCAAAAAAGGAAGCATAGCGGTTCTTTCTATACACTTTACTGAACAATGGAAATGATTTTGCATCAGTTTCATCTCTAAAAATAACTGGTTTAGAGGTCATTCTTTCGGCATTCCATCCGTAAGCTGCAGAATAAATCTGAGTAAATTCATTTTGACGTAATTCATTACCAACCATCAATCCAACCTCATGTTGATCATTAAAAAGTTGATTGTACTCTATAATATTTTTCCAATTATAAGAACTATTATCCGCTTCCCAATTTTGAAGAACTCCTCCTTCTGGAATAAAATAGAATGGTTTTCCTCCTGAAAAATAGCGGCTTTTGTGACGTTCTTTTCTGGCAAAGAAAGTCTCCTCTTCCGCTTCCTTTTTAGTATTTGTTTTGTCTATTTGAATGCCGTATTGAGTACGAAATTTAAGATGAGAATTCAGATCCCATTCTAAATCTAAAATAGCGTTAACACTTTGTCCTTTTAATTTATTCTGTGTTCCTGCTCTTTCCTCTAAAATATTGAAAGGAATGTAGGCAATGTTATACAAGCCATCCTCATCAACATTATACACGTAATTATTATCTTCATCGCGCAATTTTAAATAAGGATTCGCTAAACGTACGTAGTTTGCAGGATTTGTTAATTTACTTGATCCGGTAAGGTAAGATTTACTTTTGCGTTCGTTGGCAAATAAACTAACTCCCAATCTTAAATTATCACGTAAGTTAAAATCGGTTTTTAAGGTTACATTGTAACGATTAAGCGATGTACCGATAGTTGTTCCTTTTTCGGTATGAGCACCTAAGGAAAAATAGTAGGTTGCCAAATCACTTCCACCGGAAACACTCAAACTATGATCTTGATTCACCGCATTCTGATACAATTCATCTTCCAGATTAGCATCTACACTTCTTAATGCATTTATAGCCGCTAATGATTCCGGTGCAATTGCTGAAACACCACCTGTTTGGTAATTGTCCCAATCATTATTTGCATTCAAAATTTGTGATATACTGCCATACTGACTGTTATAGGTAAGATCGGTACGACCGGCCAAAGCCATCTCCAGATCCACCTTTTCATTCGAATTCATCAAATTCAACTTGCTAAAATCAGGTCGTGAAATAAAAGAAGTATTACTCGTCAAATTCACTTTCATTTGTCCGGCTTTACCCTTTTTAGTTGTAATCACAATCACCCCATTTGCCGCACGGGCACCATAAATTGCAGTAGCCGCAGCATCTTTTAGTATTGTAATATCAGCAATATCCTGAGGATTTAAACCACCAACAGAAGAATTGTACAGCTGATCGATATTGTCTTTGTCGTTGTAATCAGGAACTTCGTTCCCTTCCAAAGGAATTCCATCCAAAACCCACAACGGATCTTGTGTTCCGTTTAATGATGCTGTTCCACGAATACGGATTTTTGCCGGAGCCCCAGGTGCCCCACCTTGAACAATACTGGTCACACCAGCGATTTGACCACTCAACATCTGATCCACGTTTGGAACACCAGCTTGTCTGATATTGTCAGCATTCACTTTAACAACTGCCGAAGTCAGCTTGCGTTTTTCGATTTTCTGATAGCCGGTAACAACAACCTCACCCAATTCACTTGTTGAATCGCTAAGTTTAATTGTGATAAATGATTTTCCTGTAATATCAACCATTTGAGTTTCGAAACCCAAAAAGCTGCAGGCAATTGTATTCAATTCTTTAGGAACTTCCAATGTGAAGTTTCCATCAAAATCGGTAATTGTTCCCAATGTAATGTTCTCAATAATCCCTTTTATATTGGTTTCGGCACCAATGGTTGACTTATCAATGTAAACCGAAGCACCAATTAGAACATCTCCATCACTTTCCGAGAGAACCGTTCCTTTAATCTGCTTCATTTCCTGTGCCCAGCCAAAAGCGGGAAGCAAGATCAAAAGCAGGCTTAGCAGTCTTTTCATAAATTTGTATTTTTAATGGTTATTAAAATAGTGGTTAATTCATTCAAAAAAACAGACAGAGAGATTTTTTTTAATCTCCCCATCTGCTGGGTTTATTTTTAATGTGTATGTAATGCTTCTTCAATTCGAAGAATCAGATCCTGATAATGAAAGCGTGTTGCTTCATCGGCGATCTTCACCTTCTTCAATAATAATTCTTTAATCCGCAGCAGCTCACCGCGTTTCACCGACACATCATCCGACACCCGGTTCATTGTGGCGTAAAATAAGTTTCGGTTGGCGTATCGGCTCGACCGATCATCGCTTTCATGATCATGAAAAAGCTCACGGCTTTTTACCCCATAGTCGCACAACAAGGGCATGTGCTGATGCAACGGACAACATGCTGCATCCTGATTTTGGAGAGACTTTTTACTTGTCTTCTCTAAAGTCTTGTTTTGAGAAATAATTAAAACATCAACAAAGTTTTTTTGTGACTGACGGGTAAAAACATCCAACTTCTGATTTTTAATTGTTTTGCTAAATATTCCTTGATGCAGATCGCTCATCATTTCTGTTAAAGTATAAGCTTTATCCCCATTTTCAGCTTCGTTTTGCTGCATGCGCAACAGTCGTTCCTTTTCCAGCAAGGAGTAAAAAATACGTGCATGCAAATCTCTAAACAAGGTTGTTGGAGCGTATTCAATATCACCAACTACTGATTCCCTAATCGGATATGATTTTTTATAAATCTCAGCATTGGCAATCCATTGAGGAATATTAATCACTTCCTCAATCAAATATTTAATCGCGTCTTTCTGTTTTGCTTTTTCAACATGAACGTAGGCTGATTTCGTTTCCCCAAATACCGGTTGATCTAAATAGATACCCCCCACATTTGCCACAACATGATTAGCATAAGTAAACCATTGCCCGATTACTCCCATCATCATTTTACCTGCTTTCTCGTAGCTTTCACCTTCTTCACAAGTCCATTTTTCTACTTCAGGAACAATTCGTTTCAAATTCGCCAGTCCGTAACGACTTGCTTTCATCGAATTGTCACCCAAATCTTCGCTTTGCGCTGATGGATCGATGGTATTCTTTCCGTCTTGCTGAGGGCCGTAATGATACAATGGATCGTTCTCATGCTTTCTTATCATTTGACTCAAAACCTTCACTTCGTCCCAAGGAGTATCTTCCTGAATCCATCGATAGGCCCAGGCAATTGCATATTTATCGTACACACCAATCTGAGGCGTAATGTTTACCACTTTGTCGTTTGGCTGCGCTACATAGTTGAATCGGGCGTAATCCATAATGGATGGAGCCGTTCCGCCCATTTTATTTGTAAATGATCTGGAACGCAAAGAATCTACCGGGAAAGCCGCTGAAGCCCCCATATTGTGCATCAATCCTAAAGTGTGTCCTATTTCGTGGGATGAAACAAAGCGGATGGCATGAGCCATGTGTTCATCGCTAAATTTATTGTCTCTTGCTTTTGGATCAATAACTCCGGTCTGAATTCGAATCCATGAATGCAGGGCAGTCATCACATTGTGCCACCAAATAACGTCAGCCTCAATAATTTCACCCGACCGGGGATCTACAACCGAAGGTCCCATTGCATTTGCCTGACTGGATGCTGCATATGTAATCATGGAGTAACGAACATCATCACCGTCAAAATCAGGATCGTCTGTTGGTGCATCTTTTGCAATAATGGCATTTTTAAATCCAGCTTTTTCAAAAGCAGACTGCCAATCGGTAATTCCGTCTTTTATAGCCTGCCGCCACTGCGGCGGTGTTGATGGATCGATATAGTAAACAATTGGCTTTTTCGGTTCCACCAATTCTCCCGCTAAATATTTTTCTACATCTTCTGATTTTGGCTCCAATCTCCAGCGATTCACAAACTCTCTGTTTTCAACAGCTTGCTGATCATCACTATAATAAAAATGTTTGGTTGTAAAGTATCCGATTCTCCGGTCTGCAAATCTTGGTTTCATCGCTTTCTTAGCCAACAAAACCATATTCGATGTAACTTCAACCGTTACGGTAATCCCTTCTGCTTTGGTGGTCAGCAATGACTTCATTACTAAATTTTCCGGGAAACTTTTCGCTGCACTTATTTTCGACAGATCTTTTACTGCAGATCCAGGCATTCCAAGTACTCCAAACAAATCATTTAAACTTTTTTCCGATCCGTCGAATACCTTATTTACTTTAAATACATAGGTGGTTGAGTCTTTTCCAAAACAAGCCAAATCGAAGCATTCTCTTATGGAAGGCATGTAATTATCCTCTACCGATTGAGTAATTGCATCCCCTGCTTTCCCTTCGTAGTATGGATGATAAGTTTTCACCCAAATTTTTTCAGTTAAAGTATCCACTTCAAAACGAATCAATAAATTTTGATAATTGATTCCTTTGTTAAAACCCAACTCATTAATCTCGGAAGGCACTTTAGAGATTTTATTGACCAAAAGAAAATCGCGGTTCAGCAACGAATCCGAAATTTCGAAATAGTAATCCTTTTTTACTCTGTGAATATCAATTACTCCTTTTTTCGTAATCGCATCCGAAGTAATTATTTCATCGTATTTTTTCAGTTTTGAATCTTTATCTTTTCCTTTCGTAGTGTCCGACTCGGTTTCTGTCTTTTTCTTTTTCCAGAAAGTAAAAATTCCATCTTCTGCAGAAACAGAAGTTCGTTCCGATGCTTGTGACGGCAAACTCATTCCCCCCAGAATACATGCCATCAAAAACAGTCGCGTAATTTTGTGATTTGGTGTGATTGTGCTTAAGTTCATTTAGTATATTTTGTTTGTAGTTGTGAGCATCGCCCCTACACGAATACTCACGTCACTACAAAATTTAGTTTTGTTCGTTTCAATACTGCCAAATGAATTTCATCGGGCAATAATTCGAAACAAAAATGAATTAATTTTGATCTGCAAGAAAAAAGAAGGGAGTGAACCGGAAAGATTAAGGAGTGAATGACAAAAAAACCGGTATGAAACCTTCGCACAGAATAGAAAAGAAATCTTTTGGGATTAAAACAAAGGCAGTTTTACCCTGAAAAACCCATTTTCAATACCATAAACAGGTTGTTTATCGCCCAAAAAAGCATACAAAGCCTCGAGCGTTTTTAATCCGGTACCTGGACTGTGACTCATATCGGTGCGGGGTTGATACGGATTTTCGACAATTAAATAATATTCGTCTGAAACAGATATACGAATGGTGAGTGGTTTTTCGCTTGTTATTATATTGTGTTTGATGGCATTTTCAACCAATGATTGTATGCTGACAGACGGCAGCTTTCGGTTTAATGCTTCGTCTTTAATATCATATTCTAAAAGAAGATTGTCGCCAAAACGAATTTTCTGCAGGAAAAGATACTGCTTAATAAAATCGAGTTCCTGTTTTAAACTGATCAGATTACTGTTGTTGCTATCCAACAAATAACGGTAAACCTTCGATAAGCTCAGAATAAACTTTCTGGCCAGTTTCGGCTCTCCCTCTACTAAGGCATAAAGAGAATTTAGAGAGTTAAATAAGAAGTGAGGATTGATCTGATTTTTAATATTCTTTAGCTGTGCTTTTACTTTTTCTTCTTCCTCTTCGAGAGCCTTTCGCCGCAATTCAAGGGTTTCACTAATATCAAAGCAAAAACTGGAAACACCAACAACTTTGCCTTCTGCGTCGGATATGGCGTTAAATATCTGCTGATAATCGATGCCGTGCCTTTGAAATTCCACTAAAAAATGATCTCCTGCCAATGCCCGGTCCAAATGCTTTTTCATTTGAATGCGGAAATCACCATAATAAGTATCTAATGAATTACTTCCCAGCCGAATGTTACCGCCTTCATTTTTCTCAAGATTCAATTTATGAACACTGTTAAAACTTGTGTACCTGTAATTTTTATCCACCGAAAAAATCATGATCTGATCGGTACTCTCCATGATCGAAGACAGTTTGCTTACCTCATTACGATGCTTCCTTTCGGCCCTTTGTCTTTTGCTAAATTCAAGAAACCATCTGCGCTGGGAAAAGTAAAGAAATATCATTAGTAAAAGAGCCAAAACCAAACCAATCAGAAAGGTTGAATTTCGGATTTCCTGAACAGATTCTTTCACATTAAAAAGAGGAACACTAACAGTTACCAGCCATTTTTTATCCAAATTACCAATTTTAACGGGCTGATATACTCTCATAACAGGCACTTGTAAATAATCAGACTGAACTTCTTCCTGATATTTTTTCCCCGAAGCCAAAACTTCATGAATCCGGGCCCCTTCTGCCAAAGTATCAATTCGCTTCCCAATCAAATTCTCATCAGGATGAGAAATACAGAATCCTTGTTCCGAAATAATAGTTACATAAGCTCTTCCTAATGATTCGTTGTCATAAAAATGCTGCTGAAACTGATACAAATCCAAATCTGTTCCTAAAACCCCAACAATCTTATCATTTTTAATCACAGGCTCCAACACCGTTGCAAGCAAACGATTATCAGAACTCCAATAAGGTGCCGAAATCATCTCTCTTCCCTGAATCATCAGCTTTTCGATTAAATCGAGTTGCTTTTCTAAAAGTGGACTCTTAACAATTTCATTCCCCTTCTTCCTAAAATACACATTCAATTTTCCCGGACCGGAAGCATCATTTTCATCAATTGATGAATACCAGCAAGCATTTAATTCATTTCTGATTTTTAATTCAGACTGCAGCGTTTTTACAATTACCTTTTCGTCCTGTCCGGGAAAATCAATAGACTCCACCAATGCGTTGGCCATTAAACCAGTGCGAAGAACACTGCCGTCCAACTCGTTTTTAACGATTAAAAAACTATTTTGCGCTTTAGAGACAGCCAGATCCAGACTCATTTTCCCGGCAGTAACTGCCATCTTCTCGCCTATTAAATAAGCGACACCTCCAAAACTCAGAATAATAATTATCCCGACCAGTATAATTGATTTGTTACGAAACTTCATTCTGTAGTATAAGTAAAGCACAAATGTAGCAGATCAAAAGAGTAGTATCCAAATCACAACAAAAAAAAATAGATTACAAATCAATTGCGTCCTAAACGTTTTTTGAGAATAAGTATTAATTACTTCTTTTATAAAAACTTACAGCTCGTGATAATCTTAAGGGGTACAATTTAAGTTAGGTATTTGATTGGCATCTTTTTTAAAGAGCTTTCGTTTTAGTTCAAACCTTTAGTAAGACCGGGAAGCTGAGAACTTGTTCGAAGATCGCCCGTACGCACTTAGGTTTGAACTAAATAAGGAAGTTTTTTAAAAAGCAGCCTTGAATTTCTTTGCTTCGTTTCTTGTTTCAAGACAAGAAATGATGTCGGGTTTGGGCGGAAAGCCCAATTGTTAAAATCAATTTAGGACAATATTGATTACAAATCTTAAAACCCATCTTAATTCCTATGAAATTTTATTTCTTTCTGTATAATCCATCTAAATAACATATTTCTCAACATATTTTCATCCGTCAGCTAAGTCATCTATAACCGGAACTTTTGTTTTTACAATATCGTTTGCGGTAAAAAATCACTATTAACAGGTATTGCGTGAGAAAACAGAAAAGAGTTTCTTTGCACCCTTACAGCAAAAAAGAGTTTTAACTCTTCTTCTTTTGCTGATCAAAAAAAACAAAGTAAGAGAAAACGTAATACCAAAATTTTAAGCGGACAAACACCAGGAGTCCTGCATTAATTCTGATTTTAAAAATCAATACAGGACTGATGATTGTTCCATTCAACCATTGAAATAAATCATTATTCGAATGAAAAGAATTCAATTTAAAGCCGGTGAATGGCAAAAAACGATTAACGTTAGAGATTTCGTTAGTAACAATTTAACTTCTTACACAGGAGATGCTTCCTTTTTAACAGGAGCAACCGAACGCACAAAAAAACTTTGGAATATCTGCAAAGAGGCTGTTAAAGAAGAGCGTGCCAACAATGGAGTTCGCTCAATTGATACAGAAACAGTGTCGGCTATTGCTTCTCACGGAGCTGGATATATCGATAAATCATTAGAGCTGATTGTTGGCCTGCAGGCCGATGAATTGCTTCGCAGAGCCATGAAACCTTACGGCGGCATTGCTGTTGTTGAAAAAGCATGCTCGGAACAAGGTCTTGAAGTATCAGATCGTGTAAAGGACATCTTCCGCAATTATGCAAAAACACACAACGATGGGGTTTTTGATGCTTATACCAGCGAAATCCGTAAATTTCGTTCCTTAGGTTTCCTTACCGGATTGCCTGACAACTATGCCCGTGGCCGTATTATCGGTGATTACCGTCGTGTAGCCTTATATGGTATTGATCGTTTGATTGAAGCAAAAAAGGAAGATTTGAATGGTTTAACCGGAACGATGACAGATCAATTGATTCGTCTTCGCGAAGAAGTTGCCGAACAAATAAAAGCTCTTGGCGAAATTAAAAAACTGGGTGAAAAATACGGCTTGGAATTGAATCGTCCGGCTGAGACAGCTCAGGAGGCTATTCAGTGGGTTTACATGGGCTATCTTGCTGCGGTAAAAGAACAGGATGGTGCTGCAATGTCATTGGGTAATGTTTCAACTTTTCTGGATGCCTATATCAACCGAGATTTGGAGTCAGGTTTTATTACCGAAGAATTTGCTCAGGAAATGCTTGACCAATTCGTAATGAAACTGCGCATGGTTCGTCACCTTCGTATGAATGCGTACGATGAGATTTTTGCAGGAGATCCAACCTGGGTTACTGAATCGATCGGTGGTAACACCATTGACGGCAGAACCAAAGTAACCAGGACATCCTTCCGTTTCTTAAATACACTATATACTCTCGGAGCTTCTCCGGAACCAAACATGACGGTTCTTTGGTCTGAAACATTACCTGAAGGATTCAAGAAATTCTGTGCTCAGGTTTCTATCGATACCTCTTCTATTCAGTATGAGAATGACCAGTTGATGTGTGATACCCGTAAATCGGATGATTACGGAATTGCCTGCTGTGTCTCCTATCAGGAAATCGGAAAACAGATTCAGTTTTTTGGTGCACGCTGTAATCTGGCTAAAACGCTTCTTTTGGCATTGAACGGAGGTCGCTGTGAGAAAACAGGAACTCAGTTGATCAATGGCATTCCTGCCATGAGCAGTGACAAATTGAATTTCGACGAAGTAATGAGCAACTATATGATTGCGATGAAGGAAATGGCTCGTGTTTACAACGATTCAATGAACATCATTCATTACATGCACGATAAATATTACTACGAAAAAGCTCAGATGGCTTTGGTTGATACCAATCCGGCTATCAATCTTGCTTATGGGATTGCCGGTCTTTCGATTGTTGCGGATTCCTTATCAGCAATTAAGAATGCAAAAGTAACTGCTGTTCGTAACGAAGAAGGTTTGACCTGCGATTTCAAAATTGAAGGCGATTTTCCATACTATGGAAATGACGATGATGCAGTAGATTGTTTTGCTGTTGAAATTCCAAATCTATTCAATAGCCTGTTGAAAGAACTGCATACCTATAAGAATGCCGAGCCAACCATGTCGATTCTTACCATTACCTCGAACGTAGTGTATGGATTAAAAACCGGTGCTACTCCTGATGGAAGAGCGGCAGGTGTGCCTTTTGCTCCGGGTGCAAATCCTATGCACGGACGTGATTCTCACGGCGCAATTGCCTCATTGAATTCTGTAGCTAAAATCAACTACGAAGATTCTTTGGACGGTATTTCGAACACCTTCTCTATTGTTCCTAAATCGTTGGGAGCAACAGCAGCAACCCGTCAGGATAATCTGGTGACCATGATGGATGCTTACTTTACAAAAGGTGCTCATCACTTAAACGTAAATGTTCTGGACCGCGCAATGCTGGAGGATGCAATGGAGCATCCTGAAGAATATCCTCAGCTGACTATCCGTGTTTCGGGTTATGCCGTAAACTTTGTACGTTTAACCCGCGAACAGCAGCTGGAGGTGATCTCCCGCAGCTTTTTCGAGAGAATGTAAGATATTAATAATGACATAATGAGTCCCGGAGCTTTCAACTGAAAGTTTCCGGCCTCTTTTTTGATCCTCATTCACGAAACAAGCAAATCATGTTAAACGTTCATTCTTTTGAATCATTAGGTACATATGATGGCCCGGGAATCCGACTGGTCGTATTTCTGCAGGGATGCGCCTTTAAATGTTTGTATTGTGCCAATCCCGATACCATTACTTTCGAAGGAGGAACACCGACTCCACTTGAAAAAATCATGAGAAAAGCACGCAACCAGCGTCCTTTTTTTGGGAAAATTGGCGGAGTAACCATTTCGGGCGGAGAACCGCTTTGGCAGGCAAAAAAACTCAAAATACTTTTCAGGCAGCTGAAAGAGGAAGGTTTTAACACTTGTATCGACAGCAATGGAAATGTTCTTACCGATGACGTTAAGGAATTAATGAAGTATACGGATTTGGTTCTGCTCGACATCAAACACATCAACCCTGGCTGGCATCAAAAGATAACTGGTAAACGCAACGATACCACCCTTAAATTTGCAGCATACCTCCGCGAAAAAGAAGTGAAAGTGTGGATGCGCTACGTACTGGTTCCCGGATACTCCGATCAGACTGAATATCTGCACGAAATGGGAAAATATTTTCAGGAATACGAAAACATTGAAAAGCTGGAGATTCAGCCCTATCACAAACTGGGAGTTCACAAATATGAACACTTAAACATGGAATACAAACTAAACGATGTACCTGAAAACACCCTGGAACAACTGCAGGTGGCAAAGGATATCTTTCTTCAGTATTTTAAAGAAGTAATTATTAATTAGCAGTTAGCACAAAATCAAATTGCTGGGTGCAGAGCACCGCAGTATTTGTAGAAAATTAAATGGATTTTTTCTTGGTAAGTACAGAATTTCACAGCCTTTATCAATAAGCTGCAGGCTCTATGTCATCCCTAGGAACCGAGGGATCTGATTACTGAAAAGATCCTTCACTTTGTTCAGGATGACAAACGATTCGAAATCGAATACCATATTGATAAAAAGAGGATATTCAAATTAATGAACATCCTCTTCTATTTTTTTTTAACTCTCGACCTTTCAAGACTTTTGGACTTTCGACCATTTGACTCTTCAAGACTCTTTATTTGCAAGTGCTATGTCATCCCGAGGAATCGAGGGATCTGTTTACTGAAAAGATCCTTCACTTTGTTCAGGATGACAGCTGGTTAGTAATTAAATACCATATTGATAAAAAGAGAATGTTCAAACCAATGAACATCCCTTTTTATTTTAAAGATTTTTGACCTTTCAAGACCCTTCCTCTACTTATTCTTCACCCGAATTAAAGCCGCCATTTCTTTGGCCTGATCTACGCAGGTAAAAACATCTGTGCCGATAGAATTGTAAGCTAAAGTCACTCCCATGCGGCGGTATTCGCGGCTGGTTGGCTTGCCAAACAAACGCAAATCAGATTTGGGATAAATTGCCGCTTTCTCCAATCCTTCGAAACATGGATGAGATCCTTCACTCTGTGCCAGAATAACAGCACTCGCTCCTACTCTTTCCAATGTAATTTCAGGTATTGGTAATCCTAAAACAGCACGGCAATGCAGTTCGAATTCACTAAAATTTTGAGTGCCTGCAAGAGTAACCATGCCGGTATCGTGCGGACGGGGCGATAATTCTGAAAATACAACTCCATCTTCGCAAATAAAGAATTCTACTCCCCAAAGACCAGCTCCTCCCAGTTCGTTGGTAACCATTTCAGCCATTTCCTGTGCTGCTTTTACATCGGCATCAGAAATTGCAGCCGGCTGCCAGCTTTGCTGATAATCGCCACGTTCCTGAACATGACCAATCGGCGGGCAAAATAAGGTTGGACCGTTTTTCTGAGTAACCGTAAGCAAAGTAATCTCCGAAGTAAATTTCACAAATGCTTCTACAATCACATCTCCTGAATCGCCACGTCCTTTAGAGCCGGCAATGTTCCAGGCCTTTTCAATATCAGCTTCGCATTTAATTACCGACTGTCCCTTTCCTGATGATGACATCAGGGGTTTCACCACGCAAGGCATTCCAACCTCTTTCACCACAGCATACATCTCTTCCAACGAGCCGGCATACAAATATTTTGCAGTTCTTATTCCCAGATCCTTTGCAGCCAAATCGCGGATCGCTCTTCTGTCCATAGTAAAATTGGCCGCTTTTGCACTCGGAACTACCTGAATGCCTTGTTTCTCGTACTCATAAAAGCGTTCGGTACGAATGGCTTCAATTTCCGGCACAATTAAATCCGGTTGGTGTCTGGCTACAACTGAATCGAGCGCATCACCATCGAGCATATTAATCACTTCAAAAGCATCGGCAACCTGCATGGCAGGAGCTCCCGCGTAACTATCAACGGCCACTGTATTTTGTCCCAAACGCTGCGCCGCAATCACAAATTCTTTTCCCAGCTCTCCTGAGCCCAACAGTAAAATCTTCTTTACCATAAAATTACTTTCGGTTTATAAATGGATTTTTAATGGTTACTAATGTAGTAAGAAGTGCAAAATTACATTCTATTTTTCGAAAACCGGGCAGAACAAATCGCTTTTTCAACCTTTAGAGGCATTTTAATGCAGACCAACATCACTCAAATTGCAGAAAAATGACGAAATTTGATTGATCAAACGAAACAGTATCTCAAATTAATGTTTAAATTTAGCGTGACAATTTATCTTCTTAAGTCATCCCAATATAAATAAAGCACTATGAGTAAAGAACACAATACCCTTACAGAGTTTTTCAACTTCCTTAAGACTAAAGAAAATTACCTGCAGCAAGACAGCGAAGAAGTTATACAAGACTATTACAATTTTAGAGCCGAACGGATTGCAAAGGAAAAAGAAGAAAAAAGAATCAAACAATTGAAAAAATTGGAATTAATTGTCCAAAAAAGAGAGGAACAACAAGCACGTGCCCGCATATATAAGCCTGTAAAAGCACAAAGAATGAAATCGCCCGGAAATACCATTGGAAAGAAAATAACAAATGACGGGACTACTGCAAAAACGATGGCCGATATACGGAAATTGATTGACCGCATTAGAGATTAAGACATCAACAAGTCCTTTTCGTGTTTGTTTTTCTCCATAAAAAAAGGACGTTTAAAAAGTATAATTGCAAGCTATTCAACGACTTTCACCCTTAAATTTCCAAAGGGAAGCCGTTGAAATTCAGCCTCCCTTTAGATACTACTCTTTATACACATCTTGTTGGTCTGAAAAATAAAGAGCAACAAGATGTATAAAAAATGAATTTCAAGAATCCGCACCCTTTTCCCGACGTGTCGGGACCGGCACTTTGTTCACAATATTATTTCAGATTGCGTTCACAATCTTCACTGCGTTACGGTACTCTTAAAAAGGAAGTACTCATTTATTTAAGGTGTTTCTCCATTTTTAAGGAAAGATGTTCGAAGAACAGAGGGGTGCTTCCATTTACAAACAAACTCTTTCGCGGTGAAGCGGATTAAAGTCTGTTTTGAAATTAAATTGGTATAAAGTGCTGCTTTACATACAAGGGTAAAACTGAATTTCATTTTAGTACAAAACAATTCCTTCTTGATCCCCCTCTTTCTTTACTTCCGAAACAATCTATACCGCAACAATTTCCTCTCTCATGCTAAAAAGAACAAAAAGTACTTCTTCCTTTTCCCGCTGACCAACATTACTCATATCCATAGCTTTCATCACGTCAGCCATAACCTCAACAAACTCCTTTTCGCTGATATTCATCCCCTTGTGTGTAGTCATCATATCGGCACCTTTGTACAAATCCGGACCACCCGTGCCAGCCATCAGAAAAGTTGCAGCCCCGTTTTTCATCGCTTTCTCATCTGCCTTCGCATTTTTAAACCTGACAGCAATTGCCGGATTAAGCAAATGCAAATCAACAACATCATTGGCAATTTTGGTAATTCCCTCTGTTCCGCCCAATCGTTCGTAAAGTGTTCCGCTCATCTTCGTTCCTCCTTTTATAGTAAATAAACAAGAAGTTAAGCTTTCCGCCTGCCAAAGTCAATACAAGAATCTTATTTATAATACCAGATCCGCTCACTAATTGCAGCCTGCAGACACAAGGAAAAGCATACTAAATCAATTTGGCTTTTAAAATAGTTCCGGAAACAATTGCGTCCTAAACGTTTTTTGAGAATAAGTATTAATTACTTCTTTTATAAAAACTTACAGCTCGTGATAATCTTAAGGGGTACAATTTAAGTTAGGTATTTGATTGGCATCTTTTTTAAAGAGCTTTCGTTTTAGTTCAAACCTTTAGTAAGACCGGGAAGCTGATCCCGAAATAGAATTTGTAAGTATTTGTTTCACAAATACAACAAAATTCATAATCGGGAGAAGATCGCCCGTACGCACTTAGGTTTGAATTAAATAAGGAAGTTTTTTAAAAAGCAGCCTTGAATTTCTTTGCTTCGTTTCTTGTTTCAAGACAAGAATTGGAGCGAAGCGGAAATCATGAATACAAATAAAAATAGGCTTTAATGAATAAATGATGTCGGGTTTGGGCGGAAAGCCCAATTGTTAAAATCAATTAGGACAATATTGTTCCGGAAACTATTTGTCATGCTTACTCTATTGGATTAAGAACCACCCGAATGATCTCCGATTGCTTGCCCACCTTTTTACCCGCGTACATATAGTAGGCATAATATTCTCTAACCTCGGTGAGTTTTGCATTCACCCGCGGACGGGTATCTTCAAAATCCGATCCTTTTACACTGGTCTGAAAATCGTAATTTCCATCGTTTATTTTGCTGTACAGCATAATGCCATCCATGGGAAATTTGGTAAAACTGATGTGAGGAATACCCCCCACTTCTTTTCCTTTCAGATCTGGTTTTTTGTAGGTAGTTGACTCTACTTTGCTTTCGTTCACCAAACCCAATTCCAGTTTTAATTCAGGAGTAATGCCCGGCGTAAGGTCAATGATTTTTTTGTATTCCCGCAATGATTTTTCAACAGAACTATGACCTGCAGCATAAATAGTGCGGGAATCACGGGCTATTTTCTGATCTGCATTTTTCTGGTCGCAGCGGGTTTTATCCGCCTGCAGCTTTTGTATAATCGAATCAGTTGATTCTTTGGGCAAAAGTCCATCGGTAACCAATTGAGGCGCCTTGTCCAAAAAATTGTCTCTTTTTCGGGCAAAACCAGCCTCATTATATTCTATAAAATCTTTTTTTATGACTATCTGTGCCATCTTATTAATATTTTTTGATTAAACATATTCTTAAGGATCCTGTACTAAAGCTAGAAAACATTTTTTATAAATATATATATTTTTATGATATTATTTTTATTCAAATTACTTAACATCGCAAAAATACTGGGCTTTCAGGAGGAAAATTAATTGTTTCGGAAACGGTTCGATTGGCACATTTTTAGTGCTTTTTTTATAAATCAAAAAGCAGGATAATATATGGTTAAGTTATTAAAAAGCCTAAACAGGGCGATACACAAGAAATCACCGCTTTCACCACACACCACTACTGTTTAATAAACAGACTTTTATATGAGTTGTAAGTGAAAAGTCCAAAAAATGACGCTTTGCAATATTTAATTTGTTTTGTTAATTAGCTTACGCGCCACATATACTCTGTAACCTTTGTATCTATTACCTATTCACAATAAATATTGCTTTTATAAAAAACACAGCATGAAAGTATTTTTTTAAACAAATTGTACCATCCAGCGATTTTTCTGAGACGTGTTGGAATTTTCCTGAGACCTGTTGGAATTTTTCCGAGGCATTTTTCAAGTTGATTTGGGTCTTTTTGGTGTTTCAAATGAGCAAAATACTGTCTGTTTTGGTCTCGGAAAAATCGCAACACGCATTTTGAAAATCCCAATATGCATTTTGGAAATTGTAAAATGCCATTTGAAAGTTTTCTGAGAGCCAGATTAAAACGCAAAAGCTGGTTTCTGATGGTACAATATATTCTTATGCAGAGGCAGAGAATGAACCTATTTTTTTTGAAGCAAAAAAATACGGTATTTTATTTAGCCAACCCCTACTCTCAGCAAACCAAAATAGTGTAATCCTGTTTTTTTTATAATTTCCTATTATAAATAAAAAAAGATAAGTACATTGGGATTCTGGTAACGATAAGTAATTACAAACTGGTGTTGTTGTTTGGAGGAGTAAGAACAAATACAAACGAAATTAAGCTGATGGCTTTATTTAGAAGTTCTATGCAAGGCTAAAAGATCAAAATGAATGTCTAAACCAGATTATATAATTATAAAAAATGGATTGAAAATATTGTCTCATTGTTTGAAGGTTGGTGCAAGGAAAAAATAGTTTTTGCCCACCCACTTCTGTCCTTCGGAACAGTTAGGGAAGCCCACGCAGATTGCACACCTAGGATTTTATATAAATGAAAATGGATATTATAATAGGAGGTATTAGTTTAAATGAATTATTTACGACTGAAAATATTTCAATTCGCTCACAAAATATTTGTGAATCTAACGGACTGACAAACATTGATTCCATATTAAAATTCTACTCTGAAAATCATACTTTTAAAAAATTGAGAAATTGTGGTAATAATAGCAATGAAGAATTAATTAGTTTTTGTAGGAAACACAAGGATTTGCATGTTGAACCAACTACTCTATCCATCGACATACTATCCATAACTGTTGAACAATTATTTCTAGGCAAAGAGCTTAATATGCGTTCCAAGAATAGCTGTGGCAGAGCCAATTTAGATACGCTGGAAGATATTGTAAATTACTACAAGTTCAATAAAACATTTAAAAAGATTAGAAATTGCGGGGATGGCTCAAATGAAGAATTGATAGGTTTATGTCACAAATATATGAATTCTTCTAAAATTGAATTTCAGCTGAATAGTAATAATAATCCTATTGAAGAACAAATTGATAAATTATCAGCTAGACAAAGAAAAATACTTAATAATTTAATTGAATCACAGGCTAGCAGTCTATCTGTGCGTAGCTTAAATGCAATAAATAATTTCTCAGGCTCAAATCTCTCAATTCGTGGACTCAAAGAAATCCTAATTGAGCCAAATTATGATTTAGGAAAGATTAAAAATATTGGTAAAAAGTCCATTGAAGAATTAACGCTGTTTTTTTGTGAAATAAATGAACAAATTGAAACTGTTCAGCTTTTTAAAAATGATGATGAATTAACAATAGAACTTTTTAATACCTATTTGCGCAGAAAATTCTGCCTTAAACAAGAAGATATTGTCAAAATTTGGAATAACTACGATTCTGAAAATGGTTTACCTGTTTTTAAAACTATAGACACATTAATTTCAAATAGCTATATTTTTAATGACAATGAGCAAGAAATATTCAATAGAGGATTTAATTTTTGGACTGATTCATTGCCAGAGAAGTTAGAGGATATTGCTTCAGATATTAGTTTAACGAAAGAAAGAACAAGACAGATTAGAAAAAAGCTATTGGATGAAATTGATTTAAGGTTCACTTTTTTATATGGTCTTGAATTTGATGCATTAAATCTATATGGTCTCAATACTGATAGTGATATTGTTATAGTTGATGAAACCTTAATTGAAGAAATTCAACAAAAAGAAAGCGTTAGGTATAATGATGTATTTGCAACAAAAATATTAGCAATAATCTTTAATAAGACTCATGAAGTTGTCGGGAATATTGAAAGCCTAGCTTTCAATATTGTGAAATATAAAGGAGTAGATTCAAAATGGAACTCAATATATTTAATAAAAAAGGAAATTAAAGAATCTTATGATTTTGATTCTCTTATGATTGACGTAAAGAGAAGACTTTCTGAAAGAATTGAAGAGGATTATTCGTTTCACTTTGAAACATATTTGACTACTTTTCAATGTGATGGAGTTGAAACAGATTATTTTGTGATTACACAAATTGCAGAGCATATTATTTTCAATGAATTTACAATTACAATTGACTTAGATGATAACATAAAGTTTAAACGAAATACAATAAAACAGGTATTTGAATATTCGTATGAAGCATTGGAAGCATTGGGAGAACCTTCAAAAGTTGACGTAATTTACCAAAAGGTTAAAAAGTTATATCCAGATTATGATACTGATGAAAATAGTATAAGGGCTTCAATGAAAAGGATAAATGGATTTGTGCCTTTTGGTAGAACAAGCATATATGGGTTAAAGGAGTGGGAAGAAGAAAGGAATATCCGAGGTGGTACAATTAGAGATATAACAGAAGAGTTCTTATTGACCCAGTTAGTACCTAAACATGTTAATGAAATTACGCAATATGTCAATAAATATAGAAGCACGACTGCAAAAAATATATATTCCAATCTGCAAATGGAGGTCAATAGTAGGTTTAAATTTTATTGCGGTTTATTTATTGGTTTAAAATCAAAGCAATATCATAATCTGAAATATACTGAGGTTAAAGAAAGAAAATTAACAGTACGGTCATGGGAAGAAAGTTTTGAATTGTTATCAGCATTTGTTTCCGAAAATTCTCGATTACCTAATTCGTCAGGTAGTGAAGAAGAACAAAAGCGATATCGCTTTATGAATGTTCAGTTAAATAAAATTAGTAAAGATAAACTTGCTAAATCAAAAGCTGAAAAAATATCAGAGCTTGTATTGAAATATCCTGTTTTAAGAAAGAAACCAGAAAAAAGAATTAATAATACTAAAAACAAAGTTGTTAAACTTGTAAGCGAAAGAGTACATACTGTTACAAATCGTTGGTGGGATTCTTATAATAAGCTTTTAGCCTACTTAGAACATTATAATTCATACCCTATAGCATCAGTAGAAAGGGCTCTTTATACTTTTTGTTATAATTGCAAAAGAGGCTTAGAATCAGGAAAATTACATACTACTCAAATTGAGGCACTCGAAAAAATAAACTTTGCTTTTGATACTGCTTCAATAAATAGTTGGGATGACAACTACGAAGAATTAGTATCATTTAAGACAAAGAATAATAGTTGGCCAAAATGTATTGATTCTGATAAAAAACAGATTAGATTATATAGATATTGTATGAGCTTATTTAAAGCATACAAAAATAAAACACTTTCTGATGAACAATTGGAAAAACTTGATAAGTTAGAATTCCCTTATCAATTGGGTGTATTTAGTAATAAATGGTTAGATAATTTTGAAAAGCTAAAAAAATTCAGAGCGATAAACCCAAGAATTTGGCCAAGAGCAAAAGGTAGTGAATTAGAGAAACCACTTTACCAATTCTGCTATCGGAATAGGAATAAGTTCATTAATGGTACCTTAGAAGATTATAAAATACAATTGTTAAATGAGATAAATTTTGATTTCTATGGATAATGTAGACCAAATAAAGAAAAAGCATATTGAGGAACTCAATTCAATCTGCGAAAAAAACGGAGTTGATTTTAAATCAATGGATAAGTTAGTACAGTCTGAGCGTTTAAAAAAACTACAGAAAAGAAATCATTATATCCATCAAACTATTGATTTAGAAATAGAAAAAGCGTTAGGAAATGAGAATAAGTAAGATAATTTTAGATAATTTCCGCCAGTACCATGGTACTATTGAGATTGATTTGCAAACACAAGGAAAAAAAAACATTGTGTTAATTGGGGGTAAAAATGGTTTCGGTAAAACAAACTTTCTTATTTCTATTGTTTGGTGTCTCTATGGTGAGAAAATTACACAGATAGATGAAAGTTTTAAACGTGAAGTTCAAAAAGAGACAAACTATCAAAAGTTTATTAAGCAATCATTGAATTGGACTTCAAAAGATGAAAACAACTCTGAATTTTCAGTCGAAATTCAATTTGAAGAAATTGATTACCCTGCTAACTTAAAGGTTTCTGATAATAAGATTTTCATTAGAAGAGTATTCAATACCGATAAAATTGAAGAAAAGGTATTAATTCTAAATTCTCAAGGTGAAGAATTATTTAACGAACCTGAAGACAAAGTAAGCTTTATCAATGATTATCTGATTCCGCTAGAAGCAGCAAAATTTGTGTTCTTTGATGCTGAAAAAATAGCTTCATGGGCTGAACTTTCAACAAAAGATGAAGGAAATGTTTTAAATGATGCTTTAGGGAAACTGCTTGGTCTTGATTTATATGAAAATCTGAAAGAAGATATATCAGTTTATAGCAATAATTTAAAGAAAGAAGGGGCAAATACTAATATTAAGGAACAAATAATAAATACTGAAAAGGCAATAGAGTTAAATAAAGGAAAAATTGAGGATATTGATTTAAAATCGGCTCTTAATGAAACGAATATTAAAGAGTTGAAAGACAAAATTAAGGAATACCAAATCTTTCTTAATAAAAACAGTCGCAAAGAAACAACCTCATTAAACCGTGAGGATTTATTTAATGAACTTACAATATTACTGGGTAAAAAAGAAGAGCTTGAAAAAAGATTCAATGAGTTAAGTGAATTGGCTCCTTTAGCAATGCTTGGAGGAAAAATAGAAGAAGTACTTGAACAGCTTGATTTGCAAGCACAATCAATGTCAGACATTGAGAATAAAGAAGTTATAAAGAAAAAACTTGATAGTTTTACTGAGAAACTGTTTAACCAGCCTCCAGAACCCGAAGATGGTTCAATGTCATTTAAAAATAAAATCTTTTACTCCGATAAAGCACAGGGTTTATTAAACGAACTATTTGAAGTAAAAGAATCTAATAATAGAACTGACTTTGAACTTGATTTAAATAATGCAGATAAAGAACTAATATTTAAAACATCGCAGATATTACAACAACAATCAAAGGAATTGTTTGAGTCTACTATATCTGAGTTTAATACTGTTCAGGTAGCTATTACTGCGAAAGACAGACAAATTAAAATGATTGATTCCGATTTAGAAGATGAAATTATTTTAGAACATGTAACCTTAAAAGATGAAGCAGATAGAAGGTTAGAAAAGATTATTGCAGAAAATGGTGCACTTGAAAACCAAAAAGACAAGCTTTTTAAAGATAATGTGCGATTGAATCAACAATACAATATTTTACTTCAAAAAAGCAGTGGGAATCAACTGATTAAAAACAAGGTTGCAAAAGCGAAGAAGTATATTGATTCATTACAAACATTTATTGACAACCAAAAACGGTCTAAAAAAGAAGCTTTAGCCAATAATCTTTTGGCGGAACTTCAAAAATTGATGCATAAAATGCAGCATAAAGATTCAAGTTTTATTGAAGATTCAAGAATTGACATACTCCCTGATGGTAAAGGTCTTAAGGTATCACTTTTAGATTCAGATGGCAATGAAATTCCCAAAGAAAGCTTTTCTACTGGTGAAAAGCAGATTTATATATCTTGCTTAATTAAAGCAATTCTAAGCGAGTCAATTCAGAATTTTCCAATTTTTATTGATACACCATTGGGAAGATTAGACCATGAACACATTGAAAATATATTAAATAATTACTATCCTGATTTATCTAGTCAGGTTGTTTTGTTAGCTACAAACAATGAGATAACACCTCGCCGTTACAAATCAATCTCAGATAAGGTTGCTAAATCATATTTGATAGTAAACGAGAATAAGAAATCTAACTTTAAACCAGGTTATTTCCAAAGCTATGAGAATAAGAATTAGTAAATATAATGATGAAGTAATCGACAGGATTAAGTCGATTTACAAATTCAATTCCGAAGGTGTTGTTCCTAGATTGGCATTTTCATATAGTCTTCAGACAAATAAACATTTTGTTGTAAGTGTTGATGTTGCTCCCAGCTCTGATGGTAGAGATTTTAGGGATGATCGAGGTTTATTTGGAACAATCGTTGATGGTCGTTCAAACTATCCCATATTTAAAGCAATATTAGACAAGCACTACAACCAATCTCTTTATGAGGAGGACTTTTCTAAATTATTTAAACTTCACCTTGACCATGGGTTAACGGAAATTGATAAAAAGCTTTCTAATACTGACCTTACAGGTGGTGGGCATATTTCGCTTTTAATGAAGCTTGTGAAGAATGGTCTTGACTTACAATCAAGTTCCGTTGCTATTGTAAACAGTGTTCAAAAACAAACAGTAGTAAAAGAATATTCAGAACCATTATCATTTATACTCGGTTCAACAGAAGAGAATGAACAAATTGAGATAAAAATTAATGATTTAACAGAATTTGACAATAGAAATATTGCTATAGCTGGTATGGCAGGTTCTGGTAAAACGCAATTGATTAAAGATGTTTTATATCAAATTTCAAGCAATACCGAAAATCAGCTCAAATATATTTTCTTTGATTACAAAGGTGAAGGGAATGCTTCTCAGTTGAAGCCATTTTTGGATAAAACAAATTGCGAGTTTATTGATATTTTGAATGATGGGTTTAATTTCAACCCTTTAATTTCTATAAATATTAGCGAGGGAGAGCGTCAAAAAACATTTAGTATAAAAGCATTTGTAGATACTATCGGCACTTTTGTTCCGCAAATGGGAACTTCACAGAAGCATATCTTACAAACTGTAATAACTGATTTGATTGAGGAAAAAGATAATACTTATCCAAACATGACAGAGCTTTCTAATGCACTTGAAGAGTATTATGAGGTTACTAAAACAAAACCTGACACTTTACTTGCTGCAATTAAAGACCTATCAAGTGGACTTTTCTCGGATAATATTTCCGAAAATATTATTGAGAAGAGTATTTATCTAAATTTGCCACCAACATTATCTGATACTTTAAGGCAATTGTGTGTATTTCTACTATTAAGGTATTTTAATTTCTTTTTTAGTTCTGCAAATGATGCCGAACCGAAAGATAATATTATACCGTTGAGATATGTGATTGTTATTGACGAAGCTCATATCTATTTAAAGAATAAAAATGCTAGGAAAGCACTAGAAGACTTATTACGACTTTTACGTTCAAAAGGTGTGATTGTCGTAATGCTCTCACAAGGTGTTGAAGATTATAAAACTAAAGACTTTGATTTTGCTTCTCAGGTAAAATTACCAATCTGCTTAAACGTTCAAAACAAAGACCCAAAAATGATAAAAACATTCGTCGGAACACCAAGGAGCGAACATAAATTAATTAATGAAATTAACCGCCTTGATTCAGGTTTAGGTCTAATCAATCTTGTCGAACCAAAAACAATCAAGATTAGACAATTTTGGAAAACAATAGAAAATGAATAATCAGCCCACACAGTCAAGCCCCCGCTCCCGCACGATTGTATCGTGTGGTTTGTATAAAGCTTAATATTTACTGTTTAGGCCAGCGTACTAGAATGGATTTAGAGAGCATAAGGAATTCTGAATGAAGTGATTGTGGTGATGTAGTAAGCACAGAACAAAATCGTGTAGCAGCAGGAGTTACTATTCTTATACTAAACGTTGTGCCGCATGCAAAGAAACCGAACGAAATAAATAACAAATGATCGAGAAATTTTTAAAAGCAAAACACTGGCAGATTTTTATGGTAACATTCGGATTGCCGTTTTTAATTCAAATTATCATGATACCAATCACAATAATTGGAAATGACCCAACGATAATGATGAATGTATTCCCAGTACTAATGATTCTAGTTATGGGCGGATTTTTAGGTTGGTTTTGGTCAATTGGAGTCGGATTACAAATTAAAGTTCCCAATGATGTAAAAATGAAAGTCAAGAAGTTTAAAGTATTCTTGATTATACCTTTAGTTTATATGCTTTTCATTTCAATATCGATGGGTTCAATGTTTAATGGAGCTTTTGAGAACAGTCAATCACCTAACTCTGGAATGATTGGGAGTATAGTTGGAATAATTGTTCCATTACATCTCTTCTCAATGTTTTGCATTTTTTATTGTTTATATTTTGTTGCTAAGACTTTTAAGACTGTTGAATTACAACGAGAAGTCTCATTTTCTGATTTTGCAGGAGAATTTTTTATGATATGGTTCTTTCCGATTGGAATTTGGATTGTTCAGCCTAAGGTTAATAAAATGATTGAAGAATAATAAAGCACAACCCCGCTCCCGCACGATTGTATCGTGTGGTTTGTATAAAGGTTAGTATTTACTGTTTAGGTCAGCGTACTAGAATGGATTTAGAGTGAATAAGGAATTCTGGATACAGTGATTGTGGTGATGTTGTAAGCACAGAGTAAAATCGTGCGGCAACAAAGGAAAACTCTTGTCCGGCAAGAATAGCTTGAGGGGAATAAATAAAAATTTGATCGCTGCCAATAACGTTCATTACATATGGTAAGCGAATAATATTCTTAAAATACAAAACACACACAGATTAATGATGGTTGCAACAGAAAATACACTAAAGAGTTTAAAAAGAATCAATTGATTTTTTATTGGTTTAGGAATGCTTGAGATTTTTTTACTCGTATTTCTGACCCACAACTTCCTGTTCCTGCTTTATGGTCTGATCACATTAGTGCCGGCCTACATCGCTCTTAACGCAAAACACATAAAGTGGAACTATTTTGTAGGCATTTGGACCTTAATTCAGTTTAATCCTTTAACGGGTTTGGCTATGATCGGCTTTATTCTCGGTGACTTTTTTAAACCGGGAGCTGACAGAGCCGGAGACTTATTTGATACAATTCTTGCAATTGTATGCATCCTTATTTTTGCTGCAATTGTTATCTCCTCATTTATTCTAGGAATATTAATTATAAGAAAGACTTCTAAATACAACAAACTGGTTAAAGCTCTTGCCTACTAAAAAAACACAATATTAAACATATGCAGGCCAGAATTGAAAACATACAGGTGGAAAAATTTGACGTGAATTGCAAGCCTAAATATTTATTTGAATGGTACAATTAGAAAAGATTACAGGGCTAACGCCCCTATTGGATTGGTGCGGAAACTATCTGCTACGAAGATATTAGGGCTACGCCCCTGTTTTTATCTCTGGCATAGAAATCTTACGTAGATGTTGGAGCTAAGGCTCCTATAAAAAAATGGTGCGGAAACTATCTGCTGCAAAGACATCAGGGCTGCGCCCCTGTTGTTATCTCTGGCATAAAAATCCTGCGTAGATGTTGGAGCTAAGACTCCTAAAAAAAAGGGGCGTAGCCCATGTATCTTCGTAGAAAAAGAATAAATTAAAAGAAAAAAAAGGGCGTAGCCCTGACATCTTAAAAAACAAATATGGCAAAATACAGTTTCAGGGGCGTAGCCCATGCATCTTCGTAGAAAATGAATAATGACAAGAAAAAAAGGGCGTAGCCCTGACATCTTAAAAAACAAATATGGCTAATACATACACCCAATTATATACCCAATTCGTTTTTTCGGTTAAAGGGCGTGAAAACCTAATCAAAGAACGGTTCAGGGATGAATTAGAAAAAGTAATCTGTGGCATTGTTACCAACCAAAAATGTAAAACCTATGCCATCTATTGCAATCCCGATCATACACACATTTTTATTGGAATGCATCCAACTATTTCCCCATCAAAATTAATGGAGCAGGTAAAATCGGGTTCTTCCAAATGGTTGAACGAAAAAAAATACATCCCCGGAAAATTTTCCTGGCAAGATGGTTTTGGGGCTTTTACCTATTCTAAATCACATATCGATAATGTGGTAAAATATGTATTGAACCAACCGGAACACCATAAAAAACAATCATTTAAAGAAGAATATTTATTGTTGTTGGAAAAATTCGACGTGAATTACGAGCCTAAATATTTATTTGAATGGTACGATTAGAGAAGATTACAGGGCTAACGCCCCTATTGGATTGGTGAGACTATCGGCTACGAAGATATTAGGGCTACGCCCCTGTTTATCTCTGTGCACATAAAAATCCTATGAAGATGTTGGAGCTAAGGCTCCTAAAAAAAATGGTGCGGAAACTGTCTGCGGCAAAGACATCAGGGCTACGCCCCTGTTTATCTCTGTGCACATGAAAATCCTACGTAGATGTTGGAGCTAAGGCTCCTAAAAAAAATGATGCGGAAACTATCTGCTGCGAAGACATCAGGGCTGCGCCCTTGCTTTATCTCTGACATACTGCACCGCCTCAATGATATCTCTATCCAAGCTCTGTTGCAATCAACATTAAATTCCTCCCTCCAAACAATAAGGTTTTGCTCTTCAATATTCCACTTACATCCCGATATTACAGTCTTACATCGAAAAAATTATGCTTATCTGCGTCCATCATTTTATATTTATTGTTTTAACATCAAATATCTATTCAACTAACATTAATAAAGGACAATGAAAATGAATTTTAAACAAGTAGGAAAAGGATTGCTTGTTGCAGCCTTTACTACTACAATGTGTTTGCAGACAACGGCACAGGTGAATTACAAAAGCAGAGAAGAAATTCCGGAAAAGTACAAATGGAATTTCTCTGATATTTATGAAAACTGGGATGCCTGGGAAGCTGATTTTAAGGCAATTTCGGTTGACATGGAGGAAATTCTATCCTGTAAAGGAACGCTTGGCGAAAGTTCTGACAACTTGCTAAAGTTAATGACTGCGCAAGAGAACCTGATGAAAAAAGCTTACAAAGTTTATCAGTTTGTTTCGTTCCAAAGCACTGTTGATACACGTAATATGGATTTACAGGCAAAACTGCAGAAAGTTGGACTTTTGTTTGCCGGTTTCGGACCTGTAACAGCCTGGATTTCGCCTGAAATGATTGCAATTCCGGAAGCTACCATGAAACAATGGCTTGCTGAAAACAAAGAATTGGACGTTTACAAATTCGAATTGATGGATATGTATCGTTTACAAAAACATGTTTTGAGTGAAGAATTGGGAAAACTGGTATCCTATTACTCTCAGGTATCAGAAACTGCAGGATCGGTATTTGAAGCTTTATCGACCGCTGATATCGAATTTCAGGAAGTGGAACTGTCGGATGGTTCGAAAGTGACTGTAACACCGGGAATGTACTCTCAAATTACTACCAACAACAAAAATCAAGCTGACCGTAGAAAGGCTTACGAAGCAATTTACGATGTATACTACAAGAATAAAAACACCTACGCCGCTGTTTACAACGGAATTATTCAATCGGAATGGGCAAATGCACGGGCCAGAAATTACGAATCGTGTCTGGATGCTTCACTGGAAGGCAACAACATTCCGAAAGATGTGTATTTGAACCTGATTAAAACGGTAAAAGAAAATACGGCACCTGTTCAGAAATATTACAAACTTCGTAAAAAAGTATTGGGTCTGGAAAAATACTATGGTTTCGACGGTTCAATCAGTTTGGTTGATTTCGACAAGAAATACCCATACGATGAAGCTGTTAAAATCGTTACTGAATCAGTTTTGCCTTTGGGGAAAGAATATCAGAAAAAATTAAAAACAGCAACTGCCAGCGGTTGGCTGGATGTTTATGAGAATCCCGGCAAACGTTCCGGAGCATTTTCGGCCGGAGTTTACGGCGTGCATCCTTACATGCTGTTAAATTACGATGAAACGCTTGAGTATGTTTTCACCTTGGCTCATGAGTTGGGACATACCATGCACACGACTTTATCGAACGAAACACAGCCGTTCACCACTTCGAATTATACAATATTTGTGGCTGAGGTTGCCTCTACTTTTAACGAACGCCTGTTACTGGATCATATGATGGAAACAACAAAAGATCCTAAGGAACGCATTGCTTTACTGACTCAGTCTATTGAAGGAATTATCGGTACCTTTTTTGCACAAACCATGTTTGCTGATTACGAATATCAGGTTCATACTATGGTAGAACAGGGACAACCTGTTAACGCAGAAATACTAACAAATACCTGGGGCGAAATTGCTGATCAGTATTACGGCGATGTTACTGAGAAAACACAGTATTCAAACTATCCATGGACAAGAATTCCTCACTTTTACAACTCTCCTTACTATGTGTACCAGTATGCAACCTGCTTTGCATCGTCGGCTAAATTGTACAAAGATGTAACCGAGGGAAGCAAAACTGAGAAACAGGAAGCCTTGAAAAGATACATCACTCTTTTACAATCGGGTGGTAACGATTTTCCAATGGAACAATTGAAAAAAGCCGGTGTTGATTTATCGAAACCGGAAGCGATGCTGGCCGTAATCAATCAATTGGACAAACTGGTTGATCAATTGGCTGTTGAGATTGAAAAGATTAAGAATTAAATTTGTTTCGAAATAAATTTACAAAGGCAGTTCCGCTTGGAACTGCCTTTTTTTTTGAGGCGAATACTTCTCTAAGCCAAGCTGTTTTCTTCCAATATTTTATACAATTTCCCATTCCTCAACACCGCCTTCAATTGCTCTGAAAAGCGGATGTGTCTCGATACTGGTTTCTTCTGCTAATTTTAAATATCTCTCTGCATCGCGCTGTTCCAGTTTCTTTAGCAGATGATTCCTTTCAAACTCTATTTGTCCGTTTGTTACAGGCAAAGCTGCAGGTTCATTATACAAATCGAACTTGTCTTTATTAAACTGATAGCCACGCCTGCACGATTCTTCGTAAACAGCTTCCAGATATTGATTGATACAATGAAGCGGCTTGCCGGAATTTTTAAACCGCAGTAACTGCGGATGATTTTTATAGCCTTTTGTTTTGCCTTCCAAAACATTTTTAGCCAGCAGTGTTTCTCTCCAGAGCGCAAGCAATCCTTTTGTATCGAGATATTTAGGGTGTACCGACCAGATTCTCATAATAGGGATGTTATTTGTTGGCAATTAAGAAACTGCTTGTTTTATTGTGTTTTCTATAGTCCAAACAGTTTCATTTTCAAAAGAATGAGAGCGAAATTCACAATTAGAGATGGAACAATTCCTGCACAATTCGCTGTTGCAGGCATCCGTATGAATGGTGAAATCAATTGGATAAGGATAATGTTCTGAGATCTTTTGTGTTACAGAATCCCCTTCCTTATGGGCATCAGCAATATTCATATACCAAGGCAGTGTCAAATCGCAATCAATATGATATCTGTCTCCGTATTTCAGTAATTTCAGATTGCTTACATCAATCCAGTTTTCATTCCTGTTTTCCCACAGAATTTTACTGATATCTTTCAACAAATTAAAATCGGCTTCATCCATTAAATTCGATGTGGTCTCTTTTAGAATTTTGTAACCGGTATAGATAATGATCGAGCCAAACAGCATGGCAATAACACTATCGAGCCAAGCTTCTTTTGTCAGCCACAAAAAACCCAAACCAACAACCAATCCTATGGTAGAATAAGTATCCGATTGTAAATGTTTTCCCCCGGCAACCAAAGCAATTGAATTGTGTTTTTCCCCGGTTTTAATGCTGAAGTAACCCAATATGTAATTTAGTAATCCGGCCAGGGCAACAATCAGTATCCCAACATCCAATTGCTCTAGTTCACGCGGATTGAACAAACGTTTCACTGCCTCAAAAATAATAACCAGACCTGCCAATACAATCAATATTCCTTCAATTGAAGCCGATATTGATTCAATTTTACCATGTCCAAAAGGATGATCAATATCACGTGGTTTTAAGGCAAAACTTATGCTGTAAAGACTGATAAAACCAGTCATTACATTTACGGTACTTTCCAGGGCATCCGTTAAAATTCCAACAGAATTGGTTAAGAAATAGGCTCCCGTTTTTGCAGCAAAAATCAGAACAGAAAAAAGTACAATTCTCCGTTGAACAACCAATTTTATTCTTTTATCATTTTCGCGCATATTTAAATTTATGGAATATATCGCATTTGTCCCATAAATAAAGTAGCTTTTAGAAGGTATATACACAGTTATTTACAAATAACTGCCCGGTAAAAAGTATTTCTGATTGCCGCAAAAAAATAAAACCTTCGCCCAATCAGACGAAGGTTTTTGTTGAATTAGTAAATTTTATAAGACGGTAAAAAAATCAAACCAAATCAAAACGGTCAAGATTCATTACTTTGTTCCATGCCGCCACAAAATCTGCAACGAATTTTTCCTGAGCATCCGAACTTCCATAAACCTCAGCAAGTGCCCTAAGCTCAGAGTTCGAACCAAAAACAAGATCTGCACGGGTTGCTGTCCATTTTATTTTGCCGGTTTTTCGGTCGCGGCCATCAAATTTTTCTTTGTCCTCTGATGCCGGCATCCATGCTGTACTCATATCCAAAAGATTTACAAAAAAATCGTTGGTGAGCACTTCCGGACGTTTTGTGAAAACACCATGTCCGGAATTGTCAAAATTTGTATTCAATACACGCATACCGCCAATCAGCACAGTCATTTCAGGAGCTGTTAATGTTAACAATTGTGCTTTGTCAATCAACAGTTCTTCTGTGGAAACTTTGTATTTTGTTTTTAAATAGTTACGGAAACCATCAGCTGCAGGCTCCAGTACTTTGAAAGATTCCAAATCGGTTTGTTCCAAAGAAGCATCCATACGTCCAGGAGTAAAAGGAACACTTACACTACTGCCGGCGTCTTTTGCCGCTTTCTCAACTCCAGCACATCCAGCCAACACAATCAGGTCGGCAAGAGATACCTTTTTTTCACTCTTTTGAGCCTTATTGAATTCCTTTTGAATCTCTTCCAGTTTTCCTAAAACCTTTGTCAGTTGAGCCGGATTGTTGGCAGTCCAATCCTTTTGCGGAGCAAAGCGGATACGGCCGCCATTGGCACCTCCGCGCTTGTCGGAACCGCGAAATGTTGAAGCCGAAGCCCACGCCGTTGAAACCAATTGCGAAACAGTAAGTCCCGATTGTAAAACTTTCGTTTTTAATCCGGCAATGTCTTTCCCGTCAATCAAAGGATGATTGGCGGCCGGAATCGGATCCTGCCAAATAAGTTCTTCTGCCGGCACTTCATTCCCTAAATAGCGCAAACGCGGCCCCATATCCCGATGTGTGAGCTTGAACCAAGCCCTGGCAAATGCATCGGCAAACTCAAGAGGATGCTCATAGAAACGTCTTGAAATTTTTTCGTAGACAGGATCGAAACGCAAAGAAAGGTCGGTAGTAAGCATGGTGGGAGCATGTTTTTTAGACGCATCGTGAGCATCAGGCATTAGATCACCTGCATTTTTAGCGACCCACTGTTTTGCTCCTGCCGGACTTGTTGTTAGTTCCCATTCGAAGTTAAACAGATTTTCGAAAAAGTAATAACTCCACTTCACAGGCGTTTGTGTCCAGATCACTTCCAAACCACTTGAGATTGTGTCGCCGGCTTTTCCTGCGCCAAAATTACTTTTCCAACCCAGACCCTGTTCTTCAATGGCAGCAGCTTCGGGTTCAGCCCCTACAAGAGCAGCATCTCCTGCTCCATGGCATTTTCCAAATGTATGCCCGCCTGCAATCAGGGCAACGGTTTCTTCATCATTCATTGCCATACGGGCAAAAGTATCACGAATGTCTTTGGCCGCAGCAAGCGGATCGGCGTTTCCATCCGGTCCTTCCGGATTTACATAGATTAATCCCATTTGAATGGCCGCAAGCGGATTATCTGTTTCCTCTGTGTCCAGTTTACGTTCATCATTATCCAGCCATTCGGTTTCCGACCCCCAGTACACATCTTCTTCAGGTTCCCATACATCTTCACGTCCGCCTGCAAATCCGAAGGTTTTGAACCCCATCGATTCCAAAGCTGCATTCCCTGCGAGTATCATAAGATCGGCCCATGAGATTTTTTTGCCGTATTTCTGTTTGACCGGCCAAAGTAATCTGCGTGCTTTATCCAGATTCACATTATCGGGCCAGCTGTTTAGGGGTGCAAAACGCTGCTGTCCGCTTCCTGCTCCTCCACGTCCATCACCTGTACGGTAGGTGCCTGCACTGTGCCACGCCATGCGTACAAAGAATGGTCCGTAATGTCCAAAATCTGCCGGCCACCAATCCTGCGAGTCAGTCATTAACTCATACAGGTCATTTTTTATTGCTTTTAAATCAAGGCTTTTAAATTCTTTGGCGTAGTTAAACTCTTCGCCCATTGGGTTTGATTTTGCAGCGTGCTGCCTAAGAATACTGAGCTTTAGCTGATTTGGCCACCAATCACGGTTTTTTGTGCCGCCAACACCAAAACTGTGTTTTCCGCTTGCACCGGTTACCGGACATTTACTTATATTTCCTGAATCATTTTCCATACTAATTTATTTTAAGTGAAATTTTACTACTTATTAAATGTTCCTTTTACCTGAAGGACTATATCTTCTATTTTAAAACCCGGAAGATTCTTTTTTTCAAAATAATTCTGAAGCAGCTCATCCAGTTCTTCATCAACATAGTCTTTTATCACATCCGATTCCATGCAATATAAATGATGATGGCTTTTCATGACTCCATCGTAACGCATGATGTCATTTTCTGTTTTCACTTTCTTCACCAATCGATTGTCAACCAAAGCACCTAAAACTTTATATACTGTGCCTGTGGCAATGTTGGGGTGCATTTTTTTTATATAGTCAATTATATTCTCCGCAGTCGGATGATTTTTTAGATTATATATTGCTTCCAGAATTGCCATTCTTTGTGGGGTTACTTTTAAACCTTTTTCTGTCAACTTATTTTTAATATCTTCTGAACTCATTTTACATTTTTAATATCTAAATGAGAATTATTCTCTTTTAGGAATTACTAACTTACAACTTTTTTTTCTTTTCACGAATTTTATTTTCAGGTAATAATCGATGGATTGCTCATCAGAATGAACACTAAGAAGGAAATGGCCGGTACGCAGTAATCAATAAACGTTTCGCATAGGCTTTGTTGAATTTATTGAAAGTTAATTTAAGGACTGATCATCTGTCATCTAAACAAAAAAAAGGGAGGCAAAACATATAATAATGTTCTCCTCCCTACTACTAAACTTATGAAAAATATTTTTCTGCTAATTGTCAATTGCGCTTTATGCAAACAGTATCATTTATTTTATCTGAGAACTGTCAATTTCGGTTCCCGATAATTTAATCTGGTAGGGCCATTGCTCCTCCTTACTATCATCATCCGATGCTCCCCATTTAAAAACAACCGGCCAATGTTCAGTAGGTGCACCACTTACAACCAACCACAAGTATTCGGTATTTTCGGGCACTGTAAAAGATACTGTATCAGCTGCAGATTTAAATACATCTCCGTAAACACGACTGCCATCTTTCAGCGAAGCCAGAAATCCGTACCGCCACCCGGCTTTATCAGTTTTAACTGTACTATAACCTTTGGCACCTGCAATTCCATTAAAATTCAGAACCACTTTTGTTCCCATTTTAGGAACGTTCAACTTGATTCCATTGTATCCGTAATTCTGAGGACAATTCGATGCTGCAATTTGATACCATCCATTTCCTATATCATTCAAAACGGTATAATGTTGATTGGCATATTGTTTTGCCACTTTCTCGATTCGCTTCATATCCCAAGTGATGAATTTTCGTGAAGCATCAAACATCTCATCATTAAACTGATCCTGAGTCAATGAATTCATCCTTTTATAGGTTGCAACAGGATCTTCACCGTTTTTGGTTGCACGGCACAAATCTCCAAAAAACTCTTTTCCATGCTTATCCGACCAATATTCCAACACATATGGTGAATGATACATGTTTGCCGGATGGAGAAATGCATAATGTGTTCCCTTCATAAAATCTACCAAATGATAATTCTCAAAAGTCATCCATTCCGGATACACCTGCCATAACATGTACTGCGCAGACATCTCAATAATCGGTCCTGTAGGCCCCGTTCCGCTGTCGGCACAGGAAATGTATTGAAAACTATGACCCATTTCGTGAGCTAATGCTCCATACGGTGCACGGTTAATTCTTGTTGCAGGAGTCCATAAAACACCCACTTTATCCTCTTCTCCACCACCAAATGCAGTTCCCTCTTTGCCTCCGAATACAAACATGAGTAACTTGTATTTATCAGACAATGATTTGCCTTTCTGCACGATCTTGAGATCATTTACATAATAATTGTAAAACCGTTCACATTCCTTAAGAGCTTCATTCGCATCAAAACGTTTTGTTTCATCAGCATTGGTCATCGGATCATCTCCAAATTCCTTATCCCAGAAAAGGGCTATATTCTCTGATTGTATCATTCGTTTGTAACAATACTTACTGGTATCGCTGTTGTAGTCATTACTATCGGGCACAAAATAAATTTTTGCAGGCAGATATAATTCCTTTTCGGCAGCAGTCTGTTTCGATCCCATATTGCTCTTGTTGGCACAAGATGCTGCGAATACAGTCAACAAAACTATTCCTGAAATTTTTACGAAATTTGGATGTATCATTCTTATCAATTAAATCGTTATCAATACTTTCACTTAAAAAATTCCACGCATCCAAGCGAAATATTACTTAATTCGAGCCGCAAAACCGCCTCCTTTGACCATTTTTACAGTCAGTTTCGACTGATTGCTTACTGATTTTTCGATTCTTTGATAATCTTCCGCAAATCGATTTGCATTCAGACCATCCTGCATGATAATTGCTTTTTTTGATCCTGAAGAAAGAAATGATAAATCAATGGTAAATTCTCTTTCGGTCTCATTATCATTCATTGCTCCAATAAACCATTGATCTCCTTTTCGACGGGCTATCACAAAATATTCTCCGACTTTTGCTTCCAAAACTTTTAGTTCATCCCATGTATTGGGTACACTGGCTAAAAAATCTGTTGATTCCTGTTCTCTTTCGTAATTGGAAGGACTGTCGGCAAGCATCTGAATTCCGCTTTCGTAGGCAATAAAAAGTGCCAGTTGATGACAACGTGTACCCTGACTGCCCGGACGGTAAAAGTTGAATTTAAATTCTTTGGAGTTAAAATTACGCATCGCTCCCGGAGTAAAGTCCATCGGGCCGCATACCATTCTGGTAAACGGAAGTGTTAGCATGTGTTCGGGAGTTACGTTGGCTGACCATTTACAATGTTCATTTCCCTGAACCCCTTCGTAAGAAACTACATTTGGGTACGCCCGGTGCAATCCATTGGGTTTAAAGGCTCCGTGAAAATCAACCAACAACTCATTTTGCGCAGCTTCTTTGGCCACTTTTTCATAGTAATTCACCATCCATTGATCGGCTCTGTTCATGAAATCAACCTTAATTCCTGCAATCCCCCACTCTTTGTATTTCCTGAGTACGAAAAATTGATCCTCAATGGCTCTCCAGCTGGCCCACAATATCAACTTTACATTCTTTTCTTTCCCGTAACGAATTAACTCAAACAGATCCAATTTTGGATTTGGTTTCGTGATATCTGTAGTTGACACCGACCAACCTTCATCTAAAATAACGTATTCCAAACCGTTGCGACCTGCAAAATCGATAAAATACTTGTAAGTATCTGTGTTTAAGCCAGCCTTAAAATCAACGCCGTACAAATTGGAAGCATTCCACCAGTCCCAGGCAACTCTACCTGGTTTTATCCATGAGGTATCCTCTATTTTATTCTCCGGTGCAAGCAAATAAACCAAATTTGATTCCATTAGCTGTGCATCTTTTTCTGAGATGACCATTAAACGCCAGGGAAAGCTTCTCTTGCCTGTTGTTTTTGCAATGTAATCGGCTCCCTTTACAATCTCACTTCCGCGATCGCCAATCAATTTCGTTTCTAACGGATAAGAAGGGAAAGTTGCGCTTAGCGTATTTACGCCTGTTTTCTTTAGAAACATGTGTGGATAATCTGAAACATCCGCCTCAGTCATCAACATTTTATATCCTTTTGAATGTTCAATCAGCAACGGTAAGAAAGTATTTTTGGAAGTCGAAAAATCATTTATTTTCACTTTTTGATAATCCGGTTCATAACTGCCTGCATATCCATCCAATGGAGAAGCCCACATTTTATAGTTATCTGCAAATTCAATTTTTGCTGTCTCATTTACTTCAACATCGCCCTTGCTGTTTGTAACATAGCGGTAAGCCACACCATCATCAAAAGCGCGGAATTCGATGGTTAATTTATTTTTAAATTCCAGATTTAACTGATTGTAATTATTTCTGACACTACTTTCTTTTAAAGCAACCACAGGAGTTTCCAGCTTATCCTGATTTGTGTATGATGTTTTCTTCAGTTTTGCATTTTTGCATAAATCTATATCATTAAAAGATAAACCGATATCTGATCGTTCAACAAATATCTGATCGTTCAACGAAACAGAATAATGAATGCCATTGGAAACATCAACACTTACAATTATTTTTCCATTGGGGGACTTCAGTTTGTGTTGTGCACTAAGAAAGGTGTAGCTTCCAAGAAATAAAAACAATACAATAATTAGTTTTTTCATTTGTTAATCATTTTAAGTTTTTGTCAGATGGAACTCTCAAATTACACTCATGCACCTGTGTGTAATAATTTTTATAGGGTCGTTTCATCTGTTTGGATTAGTATACCCAAAGTTGCATATTTAACACATAATAACACCAATACATATGTAAAAAAAAGATGCACATATGTGCATCTTCTGTTTAATTGAATGTTTTAGTAAATTACGATTAGCCACCAACAGTGGCACTTATGCCTTTTTCGGCGAAAATGGATTGAGCTAATTGTACCATTTCATCTGAGGGAGTTGCCAGTTCCTCTGCTTTGTAAGCCGAACCCAGTTTTTGATGTTTTCCCTTTGCTATATCATGATAAAGCAACAGGTTCACTTCTTTTCGTTCCCATGGGATTGACGATAGAAACGCCGCTTCATTTCTCAGAGTTTGTTCGTCAGCGTTCACCCCATCGATAAAGGGGATGCGAATGATAAAATCCTTACCTATTTCTGCCAACCGCTTTATATTTTTAAGAATTTGCTCATTGGGAACTCCGGTATACTTTCGGTGTACATCAGAATCCCAGGCTTTCAAATCAACCAAAAATAATTCAGTTCGTTTGGCCACATCAAGAACAACATCCGTATTCGCAAATAATGTAGTGTCTACTACCCGATGAATGTCCTTTTTACCACATTGATCGAGAAGTTCAATCAGTTTTTGAAAATGCATCAAGGGTTCTCCGCCTGAAAAAGTCACTCCACCTTGGGAATGATCAAAGAAAACGGTCTCCCTTTCAATAATTTTCATCAAATCAGCCGTACTGTATTCACGCCCCGACATTTCGATGGCCTTTGTTGGACAAACCTCAGCACATTTCCCGCAAAGATTACACAATTCAACATCTGTTTCAATCCCATTTCTGGTTAAAGTCAGCGCATTATTCGGACAAACCTCTGTACATTTTACAGCTCCGATACATTTCGAAGCTGTATACATCTTCTGCGCGTAATCCAAAATACTTTCCGGATTATGACACCAAACGCAGGACAAAGGGCAGCCTTTAAAGAAAATAGTTACCCGAATGCCGGGTCCATCGTTAATAGCGTATCTTTTAATATCGAAAATCAGTCCTTTTCCCATTTAAAAAGATTTAAAACGATTCATTTTCAGTACGATCGATCACTTCCTGCTGTAAATCGGCATTCATATCGTTGAAATAATCGCTGTAACCGGCCATACGTACCAACAAGTCTTTGTAATCTTCCGGACATGCCTGAGCGGCCAGCAAAGTTGCTGAATCAACAATATTAAATTGAATGTGATGACCACCCAATGAAAAGTAGCTTCGAATTAGCTTGCTCAGCTTATTAATGTCTTCATCCCTTTTCAGTAAACTTGGAAGAAAACGCTGATTCAATAAAGTTCCACCCGATTTGGTCTGATCAATTTTTGTCAGGGAACGAATCACTGCTGAAGGACCGTTAATATCGCTGCCATGCGAAGGTGAAGTTCCATCCGAAATAGACTTTCCGGCTAACCGCCCGTTAGGAGTTGCTCCCATTACTTTACCAAAATATACATGACAGGTAGTCGACAGCATATTCAGATGATAAGTTTCTCCTTTAGTATTTGGCTTACCATCAATAGCTTCCAGTAAATCGTTGTAAACACGCACTGCAATGCTATCGGCGTATTCATCGTCATTTCCAAAAAAAGGTGTTTTATTGAGTATTGTCTGACGAAGAATCTCCTCCCCTTCGAAGTTTTTACCAACAGCCTCCAGTATTGAATCCATAGTAAAATCTTTCGACTCAAACACATGTTTTTTCAGTGTTGCCAAACTATCGGTAATAGTTCCCAAACCAGTACATTGAATATAGTTTGTGTTGTATCGTGGTCCGGCATTGTAATAATCGCGGCCTCTGGCAATGCAATCGTCTGTTAATACCGATAAAAGTGGTGCCGGTGCATATTTAGCAAACATACGGTCGATATAATTACTTACCCTGACTTTCTGATCAACCACAAAATTCAGCTGTTTCAAAAATGCTTCGTACAATTCTTCAAAGCTTTTAAAATTACGCGGATCACCGGTTTGAATCCCTGCTATTTTACCGGTTACGGGATTAATTCCGTTGTTTAAGGTTACCTCTAAAACTTTCGGAACATTCAGATACCCAGTTAAAACATAAGCTTCTTTCCCAAAAGCTCCTACTTCGATACAACCGCTGCAACCACCTTCACGCGCATCTTCCAATGACTTACCTTGACGAAGCAATTCCATGACATACACATCGGGATTGAAAACAGAAGGATAACCGTGTCCCTGACGAATCACCTTACAACCCTCTTTTAAAAAACGATCGGGAGTACGTGTACTAACATGAATGGAACTTCCCGGCTGCAGAATATGCAAATCTTCAATGATCTCCAGCAACAAATAAGAAACCTCACTAACACCATCGGAACCGTCTCTGCGGACTCCTCCAATATTGATGTTCGTAAAATCGTTATAGGTTCCGCTTTCGCGTGCCGTAATTCCCACTTTGGGCGGTGCAGGATGATTATTTACTTTAATCCAGAAACAACTCAATAATTCCTTTGCCTCCTCACGGGATAAGTCTCCGCTTTCTATTCCTTTATTGTAGAAAGGTTCCAAATGCTGATCAAAATGACCTGGATTCATAGCATCCCAACCATTCAACTCGGTAATGGTTCCAAGATGCATGAACCAATACATTTGGATAGCTTCGTGAAAATTCCGGGGAGCATGAGCCGGTATCCAACGACACACTTCAGCAATCTTTTTCAGTTCAGTAAGTCTTTGAGGATCTTTTTCTGTTTTAGCCTGTTCTTCGGCTAAATCGGCATGACGTTCTGCAAATACAATCGCAGCATCGCAGGAAACTGCCATGGCTTTCAGTTCTTCCAGCTTATCAGTGGCCTCATCATCATTCATAAAATCCAAACGGTCGATGTGAGCCTGAATGTCCTTTTTAAAATCAAGCAATCCTTTTTTGTAAATCTTGCCATCTAAAGTCGTGTGACCGGGAGCCCGTTGCTCCATAAATTCGGTAAACAAACCAGCCTCGTAAGCCGCACTCCATTCTTGAGGAACGTAATTGAAAATGCGTTCGCGCATGGTGCGGCCTTCCCAATATGGAATTACCTCACGTGCATAAGTATCAATATCTTCCTGCGATATGGTATAGCGTTGCAAATCGCGGGTATTTAATACATTTAAATCGTCAACACTATGGCAAGTCAACTCGGGAAAAGTAGGTACACATTTTGGTGATGGGCCACGTTCTCCCACGATCAACTCACCTTCCCCCAAATAAATTGTTTTCTTTTTACAAATTTCCATGAAAGTTAATGCCCGCATCATTGGAATGGAATACTTACCATTGTTTTCTTCGTAAAAAGCGGTTTCGATCAAAGCTCTTTCGATATCGAGCGAAGGCTCTGTACCGACACTAATTTTGCGTAAATTCTGAATACGTTCGGTCATTCTTTTATGGGAATCCGAAGAATGGACATTACTAAAATTGCTTTCTGAACGAGGCGCACGCTCAGGAGTTTTATGTAGATTATTTGAATTCATTTTGTTATTAATTTTTGGGTTCAAAAACTAAAGTTGGGTATCTAATACATCTTTATCTACGAACCAATCCGTAAATAAATAAAAAGTGTAAATGTAGTGTGTGAGGAATTTACCTGTTTCATACATTGAAACAAGTAATATCAATTAAATTGTCCGATTGTAGTACATCAGGCAATTGAATAGACGACGATATGAATGTGTTAACGTTTGAAGAATAATCATTTGGTCTATTTTCTAAAATCAAAAGTAGAAATTTTTTAGTCAACTGATTCATTTCCTCCGTATATTTTTTTTAAATAAGATCCTTTATCAACCAAAACACAAATAGAAAAAAGTCATAACACATTATATGCCACGGCAATTACTCTTACATCACAATAATTAATCACAAATAATTATGTATAGTTCTTATCTTTTTCTTACATTTATGGATTTGTATCTGATTATTGTTGAAAATCATTATTCTGTTGCATCATAAATATTTAAAAATTTAATCTGTTTCGAAGAAATAGCACTAACAAAACAATAACTACGCAGAACCAGCCATGGCTTCTATTGCAAAGATTTATTTAATTTATTCTGAGACTGCTGCATATTTAGAGGAGAACGTCTTAATTTTATTCTTCAGGAATGATTAGCAATCGTAATAAATTTTCCAATTCCTTTGTATCCAATGGTTTTTGCAAATAGCCATCAAATAGTTCCTCTCTTTCTATATTCTTTATTTCATATTGATTGAAAGAAGATAATACAACTATTTTAACTCCATTGGAATTCTGTTTTCTTATTACTTTGGTAATTTCAACACCACTTATATCCGGCAGGTTAATATCCATAAATATCAAATTATAATTGCCTGCTAAAGCCTTTTGAAGGCCTTCTTTTCCAGATGTTACAATATCCCAAACCAAACCGTACTGGCTTAATAATAAATTACAGCTTTTAATATGAATGGGGTTATCTTCGATATATAAAGTTTTTTGTCTGGATAAAAAATCAACCCAATTAAATATTTGTTTTACTTTTTGTTTTTTAATATAAGGGAGCTTTATCCAAAATTTACTTCCCGTGTTCACTGTGCTTTCTACACCAATTTCACCCTGATTCAGCTCAATGAGTTCTTTACAAACAACAAATCCGAGTCCAGTACCTGTTTCATTATTCGTTCCAGTCCTCGAAATTGATTTTATATCAATTTTAAATAGCATTTCAAGGGTTTCTTTATCCATTCCAATTCCTGAGTCGCTAATGGTAATTAGTATTTTCTGATTAACGCGTTTAGTGGTTACTAGAACCTTTCCTCCGTTTTTCGTAAATTTAATGGCATTGTTAATCAAATTTCTCAAAATAGTATTTGTCATTTGCCAATCGGCATAAATGAATACATCCTCCTCTAATCTAACTGTTTCCAGAGTAATGTTCTTTCCCTCTGCTGCGAATCGATAAACAGCAACAGCAGAATCAATTAATTCATTCACATTCATCGATTTAGGATTCGACACCAAGGCCTTTTTTTGGCTTCTGGCCCAAACCAATAAATCGTCAAGTAAATTATAAGTATTTTGTGCTGATTCGCTTATTGCTGAAATAATTTCTTCATCAAGATCAATTTCATCATTTTTAACCGCCTTTAATATATTGGAAATACTTCCTACCGGTCCCTTTAAATCATGCGCTATTATTGAAAAAAACTTATCTTTTGCTACATTACTTTGGCGCAATTCTTTTTCTGATTCTTTTAAGCTAGCTACGGCCTTTTCTTTTGCATTACTTTCCTTATCCAGTTGAATATTGGTATTGTATAATTCATCGTTACTTGCATGCAATTCTTCATTAGCAGCTTCCTGTTCTTCTGTGCGTTGCTTGACCTTTTCTTCCAGAGTGCGGTATAATCTTGCATTGACCAGTGAAATAACCATTTGCGACGATAACAGTGTTATCGTTTCCTGTCTTTCTTCTGTAAAAATATTTTCAAGTTCGGAGTGTTCAAGATAAATAACTGCCACGATTTCCGATTGATTTAAAATAGGTAAAACCAATGTAGACTTAGGCTTTTTCTGAAGAATATAAGGATCTCTAATCTCTGATTTTAGCTTATCAGAGGTTATACCTGTTTTAGTTCTTATTACATAATTTATTAAATCAATTGAAAGTATATTTGGATTTAATTCAATCCCTTTTAAAATACTCTCACCTCCCTGAGTGTCCAGAAATGCTTCAATTTTCCATCCATCATCTTTCAAAATCAAATAACATTTTTTGGCTGCTGACACTTCAATTAGTATATGCAGCATTTTCTTTAAAAGCACATCTATTTGTGTTTCCTGAGCCAAAATATTTTGGGCTTTTATGATAGTATGATTTAAATATAGCCGATTTTAAGGACATTAATCAATTACCAACAAAAAAGAACCTCAAAAATATGAATGGAGATTCTGAAATTGGTTTTTTAAGGACAGCAAAAAAAAGTTAACAAACAGATAAACTATTCTGCAGTGTAATAGTTTTATGTGAAATATTCAAAGAATATTATAGAAATACTCAAACTTTAATTCATCGCAATTATACTTTACTATAGGAAGATTAAAATATTTATTATATCACTAAATAAAAGTGACCAATTCTTTTTTCAACATAACTATGAAGTTAACTTTACTTTATGGGTACCTACAAATTTCTGAAAATCAGATTCCAGCTTTCTACAATAATTGAGAAGCTTTTGCCCGGCTTCGGTTAAATTAGCTACACCTCCTCCATTACCTCCTTTGCGACTAATAAGCATAGGAGTATTGAGTTTGCAATTTGTTTTATTGAGCATATTCCACGCATAAGAATACGACATGCCAATATTGTTGACTGCCGCGTTTAATGATCCGGTTTTCTCAATTTCACTTAACAGAAGTATTACCTTGGGATTTATAACAAATCCATCTTCGGTTTCAATTGATAATGCACCCTTTATTAGTAATTCCATTACCAATTATATTAGTTCATTAGTAGTGGTTAATTCATTACCAAGCCTTAAAAAATTACGTGCTGCCTGCATCGTATTATCCAGTTGTTCCAATTTTAGATAAAAGGCTTTTTCTTTTTCATTAGTGGTTACAATCTTGTTCATTCCTCCATTTTTTATGATTACACGTCGGTCGGCAAGCAAAATAAGTAAAGGATCATGTGTTGCCATAAGCACTATTTTATCTTTATTTACCAGTAGCTGCAATGCTTTTTTCTTATCTACACCGGCATTTTCTATTTCATCTATAAGCACAATGGGAGCTTGACCAATACAGGCGACATCTGCAATCATTAAAGCTCTTGATTGTCCTCCGCTTAGGAATGTTACCGGTGTTTGCGGATCAAAACATTCTCCCGAAAGTTCATTTGCAAGTTCAATTACCTCATCAACTTTTTGCCTGGCATTTTCCAAGAACCTACTTTGAGCATGAAGCATCAAAAAACTATGTACATCCATGTCCAGCACAAAATTCATATTCTGGGTTATTTGTGCTATCAGTTTACCTCCAAACTGATTTACAGTATCTTCATCCGAAAGTTTTCCATTGATTAAAACTTTTCGTTTGGTTGGTGTATCTGCATTGGCCAACCATTCAATATCAGCTAACAAGCGACTTTTACCCGACCCTGTTGGCCCCACAATACAGGTTATTTCACCTGGTTGCAAAAATAAATTACAGAGTTCACTCTTGCCATTTTTATCAACTCCTGTCAGTATTTCGAGCGATTCAATTTTAACAATTTCATCGGCAGAACTCATGCCTTTCACATAATCGACAAACATTTCCATCATTTCGTGACGGGATATGCCATTCTCTTCCCAATAATCAAAGGGCAAAGTGTCCATTAGTTCCAAAAGCGATTTTTGCTCGTTTCGAGTATCAATATTGAATGAAGTAAAAAAATCGGAAAATATAGGTTTTTCTTCAATTAACCCGCAGAGCGGTTCGTTTAATAGTTTATCCGTTTCCATGTTCACAACTTAATTTTACGGTTTAATCCTACTTGAAAATCTTCGCCAACCCGGGTTTCTCCAAGACAATACGAACATAGTGCCGCCGGCATTGAAAAACGAAGTTTCAGATTATTTGTACTGTCAATTGTTCTCGATTTTAGTGCTCTGGAGGCTATTTTATCGGCTCCCTGTCCGGTAATACCGTTTATAAACAGTACCGTACATCTAGGGTTAACTTGTTGTATTCTAAATCGAAAGACCTCCCGTTCGGCCTGCGATACCAAATCACTTTTGGTTACCACTACAATATCGGCCAATTTAAGCATGGGACCGGTTTTTACCGGTGTATTAATACCACTTAAATTATCGAGGACACATACTGCAGTTACGTCCTTTAAATGTGGGGCACAACGGTTGCAAAGCCCTGCACTTTCTGTAATTAGAATTGTGAATTTGTTGAGAGTTGCCCATTGAAAACATTCTTCAATATTGGATATAAAATAATGGTCGGGACATAAATTACCCGCCAATCCGGTTTTTGCCGTGATGCCGTTTTTTGTGTATTGTTCCTCATCGAGCGAGCTAAGACAATCGAACTTTATTACACCGCAACTTGCTTTTAATTCGGGAATACTTTCTATCATTTTTATAATTACCGATGTTTTCCCAGACGATGGCGGACCCGCTATGGTTATTAGTTTTATCATGATGATATCGTTTTAGTGTTCCAAACTTTCATAAACACGTCCCGCATATCGTTCTTTAATTGTCCAATATCCTGTTTATTTAAAAAATCCCACCCAAGCCACTTGGTTGTTTGTGGAAAATTATGGTGTGAAACTTCCGGATTAATGCTCGGGAAATACCTGCCGGAAAGCATATTCCCGGTATCTTCACTCATGAGAAAATCAAGTAAAAATTTATGCTCTTCAATTTTATCTTTTTTCACCAGTATAAAAACCGGACTAACAATGGCTCCATCCTGTGGCCAGATAATCTCTGCAGTTTTATTCAAAATACGTTTTGCAAAGAAATAAGGCATAATGTAAACCGCAGCTCCTTCCTTTTTATCTGTCCCGGCAAGTTTAACCATTTCGACAGGATGCAAGCCACTCTTAATGTTTTTAGCCAGAGTTTCGATGGCACTGAATCCATTATCTTTAAAAAAAGGCAACATGACAGCGTTACAGAAGAAGTTTTCTTCACCCCGCATGATAATATCATTTTCGAATTCAGGAGCCAGCAGATCACTCCATTTTTCAGGTATTTTGCGGTCACCCAGTTTTAGCTTGTCAACCACCATAATCAACATATTCGAAGTAAACATGGTGAAATTGCCTTCAGGATCGGCATAGCCAACTTTTTCGAGGTATGAGTTCGGTGCATAAGGTGTGTAGGTCCGGAATACACCCTTCTGAATAAAACGTTCCATGAATGGCCTGTGAAAAAAATTATTCACATCCGAAGCCATAATAATATCAGGTAGTTCATTACTATCAGTAATGCCATCGAGTAAAGGATAGTAGGATAATTCGTGATTTACGTTTCCTTCTATCAGGTAATTGAGTGAATTAAACGGATCGGGATTTTCTGTAAAAAATGATTCTAAATACTCCTTAAATGGATTTCGCAATCCGCACGGAAGCATTGCTGCAAAATGCAGATTTTGTTGAGCCTGAATTAAACTGGATGGTTGTTGTGTTGCTGCATTGAAAAGTACGTGATTCAGACTCGCTATAAATTGACTTTTTTCAATTTTCTTTGCTGTCAATAAACTGTTCAAACGAGTGTATTTACCAATTTTATTCAAATTTTCAGACTTAAAATAGCTGCCCAATCCATGTTTCTCAAAAACAAGTATAAGTTCGTTACTCATTTCTGCCAGCTGCAATAAATTTTCGTTTCCTGTTATCATACCCACAATAATTAAACAGTAATTAATACTCGTCTTTTGTCGCCAAAACTTGTAAATGTTTCAACAATTTCCATCGGTGTATTGTATAAATCGGTAACCGTATGAGCATGCAAAACATCTTCCGGGTTTCCTTTATGCGATACCGTGCCATTATTAAGCAATACAACTTTGTCGGCATATTGCATAGCTTGTTGGGGAGAATGGGTATTCATAATTACCCCGTATCCATTCTGGGTAAGTAGTCGGGTTAGCTGCATGACACGAACCTGATTACCCATATCAAGATTCGATGTTGGCTCATCCATGGCAATGAATTTTGGTTGTTGTGCCATGGCTCGGGCTATGAGTACCATCTGTTTTTCGCCCCCGCTTATCTTCGAAAAGTTTTTATGCATTAACTTTTCTATGCCAAGCGTTTGAATACAATTCACTGCAATTTCAACATTACTGCTCCGGGGGTTTTCAAATATACTTTTTGAATGGGCATACTGCCCCATAAGCACCACATCGAGTACAGTAAATGGGAATGGTGTTCCATGAGCTTGCGGCACATAACTTATGAATTGGGCAAATTCTTTTGCAGAAAACGCGGTACTATTCATCCCATCGTACAATATTTCTCCTCGCATAGCAGGTAATAAACCTAGAATTGTTTTGAAAAGTGTTGTTTTACCTACACCGTTTTTCCCCAGCAAGCAAGTGAATTTTGCTTTCGGTATCGAAAATGATATATCTTTCAATACTTCTTTTTTACCATATCCGCAGCATATATTTTTGAGTGCTATCATACCTGATTCTTTTTAGACGTTTTCATGAGTATATAAATAAAAAATGGTGCTCCAATCAGACTGGTTGTTATGCCAAGCGGAATTTCCATAGAAGAAACCGTACGACTAAATCCATCAACTATTAACAGGAAAATACCGCCGATAAAAAAGGATACAGGAAGCAGCACCGAATTTTTTGGACCGATCAGCATTCGTGCAATATGCGGGATTATTAATCCCACCCACCCGATAATTCCACTGATGCTGATGGCCACAGCTGTCATAAGCGTTGCAATGGCAATAACCATTATGCGTATGCGGTTCACTTGTACTCCCATGGTTCTGGCTTCGTCATCGCCAAAGGAAAGCATATCCAGTTTCCAGCCCGATAAGCTTAGCAACAATAGTCCCGGCAATGAAACAGCGACAATAAACCCAAGGTCTTTCATTTCAATTTCCGATAAACTACCCATAAGCCAATATACAATGGAAGGCAGTGCATTATTGGGGTCGGCAACATATTTCAGAATGGAAATGAGTGCTACAAAAACAGCACTTACAATCATACCCGAGAGGATTAGTGTTAGGCATTTATCGAACTTTTTCCCTGTGGAATGACTGATTGCATACACCGCTGCAACGGCCATAATTCCGAAGATGAAAGAAAATCCTTGTAACAAGAATGAACTAAGTTCCAATAAAATTGCCAGCGAAGCTCCAAAACCGGCACCTGCCGACACGCCCAAAATAGAAGGCGATACCATTGGATTGCGAAACATGCCCTGATAGGTTGCCCCTGTTATAGACAGAGTGCCACCAACCAGAAAGGCAACCAAAATACGTGGCAGACGAATATCGAATAGTACCGTTGTAATTTGCGGAGGTATTTTAATATTGGAATTGAAAAGAGATCGAAACAACAATCCAAAATCGTTCGCCGTAATACTGAAACGTCCTAACATAAGCGAACAGATCCCGATTGTAAGGCTCACTAGTACAAGTAATAGAAAAAATGGTATGTGAGATTTTATCTGCATGTGCTTAGTTAAAAAGAGAGAGAGATTCAGCAGGTGTTAACTCATAATTATAAAATAATTTGTAAAACTGAATGATTGAAGTACGGGTATCTGTTTCCGATTGTCCGTAAAATAACTGGCACAACCATATTGCTCCGGGAATACGATTTATTGACGGCGGGTGGTCAAACCATGCAAATGGCTTACCGGGAACCTGATATACATTTCCTTTCTGCACGGCGTGTATACTTTTCCATTTACTATCCTTTGTAATGCTTAAGAAAGCACTTGAATTGCCTTTAAAACTTGCTGTGAAAATATAATCGGGGTTCCACATCAGCACCTGTTCCATATTAACCTGAGCATGTCCGCCTGACGGAATATCAACTTTGGCAGCATTGGGAATATTTAAAAAATCGAATACTTCGGTGTGTTTTGAACCCGATGGGTCGGTCAATAATCCTGTTGTTCCCAAGGTGTAATAAGCAGTTGCTTTTATGGCTGGGGTTACTTTCTTCAATGAGTCAATTTGATAGTACAAGTCATTTAAAAATGAAACATATTTTTTGCTTTCCACCTCTTTGTGAAATAGTTTCCCTAAGAAGATATAGGTCTGATCCAGATTATCAATAGACAAATCAATAAAAACAACCGGGATCGACAGCCGGGCACCTAATTTCAGAACACTTTCCTTATTTTCATTTTTATCGTAAAAACCTGCAAAAATAAGCTGTGGAGCCACAGAAAAAACTTCTTCAATATTCTTTACATCAACTTCGGGTATGGTAGCGTATTGCGACGAAATAAATTGATAATTCTTTTTGCCCGGAAGCATTGCTGTCGCCACCATTTTATCGTTAAGAAGCGGATATAGGAGTATAGAAGTTTTTGAATCGTATGGCAATATCTTCTCTATTTCTTCTGTAATTTCGACTGTTCGGCCTGCCATGTCGGTTACTGTTTTGGCAGACAGGTTAAGTGTAAAGCAGATAAAAAGTATTGTTACTATTGGTCTCATAATTCGGCTTTTTTATAGTGATTGTATGCTGTTTCGCTTAATTCTTCTTTAAATAGGGTAATGGCAATTCTTTAATTTTATTCCATCCGACCCACTGTATTTTAGGATTGCCGGATGTTGGTAATTCTGATGTAATATGCGCTGTTCCCCATTTTTCCATGATGCTTTTTATCTGTGGTGAATAAAGGTGCCTTGCCATTTCAATTCCATGATCACATAAACTATTCTTCATTAAAAAGAAAATACAAACGCATGGGTTTCCATCTTTGGCGGTAATTACTTCCGTTTTTTCGAGCGCGTCGCTGCGAATAAACCGACCGGCAAACTGGTGTACAATATTTATTGGAGCTGAATCACCATTATTTCGGGCCATATTTTTAATGATGTATGAAAAATGCTGTTTGTTCTTTACATTCGATGCATACTGCTCAATCCCCTCCCGACCCACTTTTGTGTACAGATAAAGCATCATATTAAAGCCAAAATGATCACGTTTTGCTTTCCCCATTTGCATAATTGCATTGGCGTATTTTGGCTCCAGAACTGAAATCCATGTTTTAGGTAATTCTTCAGAAAAAGGAATTGTTTTGTCATGGATCATCACCATTTCTTCTACACCAAACGGATGATAATCGTGTTGCGAATCCTGCAATCCGGCTTTAGCAAAAACTCTTCCCGTTTTATCGAAAACAGGGGGATGAGAATAGGAGCCTGTTTTCACAAATTTATCGACAAATCGTTGACTCATAAACGAACTAAAGCCCTTCCCTATAAGTATTTCCGGCAAATCGTCGGGCGAAGTGCAAAGCGATATATAATTATGAAACTGCTCTTTAGAATGTTTAGGGAAAATGTTCAGGTTGAGCTTAATGCCTGATTTTTCAGACTTGCTTTTCATTTCATATACAAACTCGTTTTGCCATAAAAAATTAACAAAACCTGCTATGTTTACATGTCCTAGTTTAATAAGACGTTCACGCATCTGTTGGTAATTGCAGGAATTTTGTTCTTCCCTTTTTATGGATCTTTCCAAACCATATTGCAATATACTTGCCGGAATATCAAGCATTGTTGCCAAGGATATCAAGCTTGTATCATCCTGTATTTTATCCAGAAATGGATATAAAAACTCCTCACAACCGGGTGTTTGCTGCAAAATCTGTTTTATTTTGGTTTTTATATCAATCATAACAACAAATATTAAAAGGTGAAGGTTAAGAAAACACGCACATCCCGCCCCTCGCTGGGTAAATACGACTGGTAGCATTGGTATTTGGTGTTCATCAGGTTATTTACAGCCACATTTAATGATGGTTTTGAGAGCAGATTTGGCAGGTTTACGCCCAAATTGCAACCAAGCAGTAAGTAAGCCGGCGTTACATATGGGTTATCGCCCAAACGCGATTGTTCTGAGTAATAAATACTGCGAAGTTTACAGTTGTATTTTACATTTTTCGTAAATGTGCCACTGTAACTAATATCTCCTTTTAAATTGAAAAGTGGCACGTAATTTAAGGGAGTACCATTGCTCCAATAATCAGCCGACTCGCTAACATCAGTTCCGTTTAGGTAGGATATGCCGCACTGTATTGAAAGATGGTCATTTTCCTCCAGCACCTTATCAAACAGTAATTTTCCATTTATTTCGCCTCCCCAAAGGCGTGTTTTACCAATATTTACATAGGTAAAATTGGTGCCCGGCAATCCACTTATTTCCTCTTTGGTAATCATGTTGTTCATCAACCATAAAAAGGGGCTTGCTTCCCATTCGAAATACTTATTCACAACACGATAGCTTAAGTCGATACTGCTGCAGTATTCCGGTTTCAGATCGGGATTTCCATAAATGATTCCGTTCGATGTATAACTATCGGCAAACAATTCGGTAGTTTCGGGCATTCGAAACGAACGTGCCAGATTAAGTTTGAGAGTCGAGTTTTTCTTTATTTGTGCAATTAAAGCTGTATTTCCACTCAATGCTTCTTTTTGTTGTTCCAGCCCTTTGTTTTGTTCGCTGCTATGCACATTTCCCTGATTAATTATTGCCTTGTTATACCGTATGCCAACTACCGTTTTCACTTGGGAAGTTAGCCGGACATTATTTTCTAAATACACACCAAAATTCTGATTGTGTGCATTCTGACTCACTCTGTTGTTGAAATTCATTTCTTCGATATAATCTACTACATCAATTGGGGTTGATATATGAAAGCTATAAGCTTCAGCACCGGCTTTTGTCTGATAACTGTCGGACACTTCCACTACTGTATTTACATTTGCTCCATAATAATAATCGGAAAAACGGGTCGTTTCCAAATACGACAATCGATATCCGGCAGCTGTATAATATCTTTTAGTCAGCTCCCTTCTCTCGTTTGAATAAAAAACACTTGTTTCAAAATTGCTTAGTATTCCCATGTTTGGACTACAGTATTTCAAAACATAATTATTTGTATTTTCATTTGTGGTTTGCACTCTCATGTAATTGGTTCCGTTAAAACCGACCGGCTTCCCCCATGGACCTCCATCGTGAAAATCACTTGTGAAAATCAAATTTTGCTTATCGGATAATTTGTATCCAGCGGTTACGAACAAATCTTTATCGGTATAAAAACTATTTTCAGCAACAGTACCATCGGGGTATTTAAAATTACTGGCATCGCGGTAACGAAATCCTGATTTTACAGCAAACTTTCCGTTACTCCATCCGCCGCAAACCAAACTATTTTTCTCGTGGTTTACAGAACCATAGCCAGTCGTGATTTTTGCATTCAATCCGTCTTGTTTAAAAGGCGACTTATCAATAAGATTAATAATACCTGCCATAGCACCAGCTCCGTAAATAACCGATGCTGCTCCTTTTTCCACTTCGATACGTTCCAGATCGTATACGTTAATTGTATGGGACATATAGCCTGCCGGATAACTGCTGAAACGTCGTACACCATTACGTAATACCAATAACCTCTTGCCCGACATACCCCGTAAGCTTAAAGGTGCTTGATAGCCCGATTTGATGGTAAAGCCTGCCTTGGTTTGCAACACTTCACTTACATTACGGGGACGTAAACTCTGGATTTCTTTTTTGCCGGAAGTAAAAGCTGAAACGGGGCTCTTGTTATTGATGTATTGACGGCTTACCACTGCTATTTCGGTAAGCCTATAGTTTTTAGAACTTAATTGGTAAGCCGTGTCAGCCACATCAATTCTTAAGGTGTCGGTATTGTACCCCATAGCACTTACAATAATGCATCGACTCAGACTATCGGGAAGCTCTAGGTTAAAGTTCCCGAACTCATTGCATACAACGCCATTACCCAAACTATCGCAAACAGTGGCAAACGGAATCGGATTCCCCGATTCATCTGTAAGTACGCCCGAAAGCTTTTGCTGTCCGAATAAGGGAAAACAAAACAGAATACTGTATACTATAAGGATGTATCGGTTCATTTTTATTAATTTACCCGAATTTTAATTTTGCCTCAATCGTATTTTACTCGCTAACAACCTGCCATCTAACCAAGGTTTGCTTTTCCTTTGGCTTTGCAGGTTTAAACTCTTTTACCATAAATTTCACATACGCACCTTCGCTTGTTTTCACAAGATATACAGGTTGTACTTCCTGCTCTGTTTTCCCCTCTGGAATCACCAGAATATTAGATCTAAATTTTTGACCAATAGCACATTGATCAAGAGCCACAAACAAAGGCGCACGTTCGTAAAAACCTGTAGTTTCATTTTTGAATTGTTCGAAATCAATTACCGGATCGGTAACTAATTGAGCAGTCATTTCTTCGGTTATGCTTGTAAGCGAATTAAAGTAATCCACACCTTCACCAAGCTTACATATCTTTGTTTCCGATGAAAGCAACATGGCCGGACAGCCTTCGATTTTTAAATCGCCATAGGTGTCATAGTAATACGATTTTACAACATAAAATTTAACATCATAAGGAAATTCATCTTCCAATTCCATATACTTATAATCCAAATCTGTTTCGTCAAGCTGACATTCTGCATGTACAAAATCCATTCCTGCACCCCAAACATTTACCTTAGGGTCGCGTTCCAAATAATACTCTTTAACAGGATAATCGCCCTGCGTGATCACCAAAGGCTTATCCTCTTTATCACAAGATACTAACAATACAACAAGGGCTGCAAAGGCCAAAATTAATTTTCTCATTTCTTTCGCTTTTAATATTTGAACAATTCGATATCTCTAATTGAGTTAATGCCGTAAGCTTTATAAAGTACAACCTCGTTATGTTATTTGCAGATAACGTGCCATTAAAAAAAGCCACACCATGAATTCACCCTAATGAAAAGGAATACAACGAATTAAGGCTTTTTATAAGAATTATATAAATGGTGAGATTTTACATTTTAGTAAAAATGAAGAATTATAATCTACAAAAATGTAACATTTGGGAATTGCATTTAAATGGACAGGAGTAAAGCCTGTTTCTTAATTTCTTATTATCAGTAATCAAAGAAAGAAGAAGATTTTTTGTTGCTCCGGCAACATACTTTGATGTGATGCTCCGTATGGGAAAAATCAGAAACTATTTCATAAAAAAGACCTGCCGGGTTTTAAAAATCCTGTCAGGTCTGTTACTATAATAGGGTAAGCTCGAACGAAGTCTTTTATCACAAACGCTATTCCTGAGCGCCGTGATTCTTTGCAATTCCGATCCAATGTTCAACCAAACTTTTAGGATCAGCCCCTATACCACGAGCAAAATGCAAAGCTACTCCCATAATTAAAACAGAAGCTTCATGTAATTCTTGATTTGTTTGCAAGGCTCCAAATTCTTTCTGCGCTTTTAATTGAAGCAAATTATTGTGTTTTTGAGTAAATGCAATAGGATCGTCATCAGAAATTTCAGGAATCATCAAACAATCAATCCACTCCTGCCCTATCCTTTCTGCTAATTCTTCCGGAGGCTCATTGCCCATCTTTCTCCACAATGGCAATGTTTCCTTATCTCCGGATTCGGACAAACCAGTATCAAGCAATAGTTCAAACGCAATATCAGCTATATTTTGCATCATTTCTAAATATTGATCCTGAGCCTTTTCGAATTGATCCGTTTCCTGACCATTAAGATATTCTCCAACACTCATTTGAGGTAAATCTATAACTTCGGGACATTTTTCCAAACAAGGAAGTTTATCTCCCTGATACATATAGCGAACTTCGTTACTTTGCATTTGACGACCCAGTGGAAATAAGCGACAAGCCAATGGACGCCCCAAGTGGACACTGCATCCAAAATTATCGATATATTGAGAGCAAGCTTGTTTCCCTCCCCAACCTACCTTTCCATTAAATTGCAAACGAATCCCGCCGAACTCACAGTAAAGGTCACGAAATTCCCTTGGAGTCATTTTTTTCTCCCTTGCCAAACACACCAGCTCCCATGGATTAAGCAACACTTGGTTACCATGGCAACAAGCTCCGATTCGCGCACAGGTGAGAGACAATATATTTTGAATACTCAGTATAGTTGTTTGCATTATTTATTATTTCATTTTTGATATTTCACTTAATAACAGCTCAATAATTAATCGGTTACCAAACTGTTAAAACATTATTTAAAAGTACAGATATATCAAATCTCCTACAATGATATATGTTAGACTGCTATCATCAATTGAATTTTTATCGCTCCGGCATCATGCTTTTCGAGGAAGCTTTTTTGATGTTGCGATCCATAAAACTACCAGAGAAAATTAAACCACCAATAATCCCCATAAAAATATAAAGTACCTGCGCTCCCATGTTGTTTTGCGCTCCCGGTGCATCTAGAAATACACTGCTTAAACCAATAAATGCTTTACTTCCCGGAACAAGCATCACAATTCCAGGCACTAAAAACACCAACTGAGGCGATCGTGTTATTTTACTAAATAGTTTGCTGATGCTTACGGCCACAATAGTTCCTATAAAAATACTGACTAAAATTCCTGTGAAGTCGAAAAGTGTAGTGGTATAAAAGCTAATAAATCCAGCAATTACACAATACAGCAAATCTCTTGTCCGCACTTTAAACACCACCGAAAGACTCAAGGCCAAAATTACGATAGCAAAGTAGTCGAGCCATTCGGGCACATCATTTATTACATTATTAGGTTGCAGGTCAACAAACAAAGGAAGAATTGCCAGACCCAAAACAACACCAAAAAACTGCTTAAAAAGCGATACCAAGGCATCGAACAATTTGGCCGTCCCCGACACCAAACTTCGGGAAGTGATTTCTTCCAATGCTGTAGTAATCGATAATCCGGGAATAAACACAATAATAGATGCCAGAATAGTCATGGAAATATTGATCTGTTCAAATTTCATGGACAATAAACCGGTTATTAGAGTGGCCACAAAGGCTATTAGTGACTCCAAGGCACTTCGAATGTATCCCGATTTTTGAGCCAAAAGAGTAATGCCATAAATTACTGCTCCAATAATAGATGCGGTTATTGCAGAAGCCCAGCTGGTATCCAATATCATGCTAAATGCCCCAGCCGAAAGAATAAAGGCTGCCAATTCGGTTAGTTTGCCATAAGCAAAAGGTGCTGTTTTTAATTGCTCCATGGCAATTTTGGCTTCTTCAAAACTGCTTTTATTTGAAAGAACATCGTTAGTGATTTCAACAATTCGCGACAAAGCACCCAAATTCAATTCCCCTGGCGGCACGCACTCTACGTAATTGTAGGTTTGCTCTTCCTCTTCGTAAAACACATAGTTGATCCAGGTTGGTGTATCCATAAAACCACCCTTAATCCCTTTCTTTTCCGAAATCTCTGTCAGATAAATCTGCGATTTATAGGAGGGTACGCCATAAGTATGTAAAGCCTTACCCAACTGAACTATGAATTTATATTTTCCGGGAACCTGCATGTTCTTTTATTTCTGTTCTAAATGATTATTTGAATTTGCGGCGGTGCTCTTCGTCCAAATGTTTTATTTTTCTTTGTTCACCAACCACAATTCACTATTCACTGCTATCCGATGATTGCTATTTTAAAATCCGGACAAAAATACAATTTATTTACGCATCGAGACGTCCCGGAATCTTGTTATTCCCTGCATTTATATTCGGTAAAGAAAGAATACTTCTTGTTTTGTTTCATTTTCCTTAAAATATTCTCTTTTGGGAGAATAACGAGAGCCTTTATGCATTACTTTTGCAACTCAAAACAATCAATAACGAAAAAAAAAGATCTGTCATAAATATTAGGGCTTCCTTTACGGATAAACCTAAACATGACGGCTTCTTCCTGAACTTGATCGGGACAACTATTATCATTTAAATTATTAACAAATGAACTCTATTTTTAGACCTAAATTATTCTCTGTACTAAAAGGTTACAATATCCAGGGTTTTCAAAAAGATTTATTTGCAGGAATTATTGTAGGTATTGTTGCTCTTCCTTTGGCCATTGCATTTGCTGTTGCATCGGGTGTTTCGCCCGAAAAAGGTTTAATTACAGCAATTGTGGCTGGTTTTATCATTTCTTTATTGGGTGGCAGCCGGGTTCAAATTGGAGGACCTACAGGTGCATTTATCGTAATTGTTTACGGTATTGTTAGCCAATACGGAATTGATGGTTTAATGATCTCAACATTTTTGGCTGGTATAATTCTAATTCTATTTGGGGTACTGCGCATGGGAGCGGTTTTAAAATTCATTCCCCATCCTTTAATTGTTGGATTTACCTCGGGTATTGCTCTGGTTATTTTCTCTACTCAAATTAAAGCAGCCTTTGGTCTTCAGATAGCAGAAGTTCCATCTGAATTTATTGGAAAATGGGCTTGTTATTTCTCTAATATTTCCAGTCTCAATATATATGCAATCGCGATTAGCGGAGGTACAATTCTATTGACCTTATTCGCTGATAAATTGATCCCTAAAATACCAGGATCCTTTATCGCAATTATTACAATGACCGCGCTTGTGCAGATTTTCGACATGCCTGTTAACACCATCGAATCGGTATATGGAGAAATTCCCAACTCATTTAGTTTCTCGGTTCCAACTGTTGACTGGACCAATCTTCCGAATTACTTTCAACCGGCAATAACTATTGCGATTTTGGGCGCGATCGAATCTTTACTATCCGCAGTAGTTTCCGACGGTATGATCGGTGGAAATCATCGATCCAATACAGAATTAATTGCACAGGGAATTGCCAACATCTTCTCTCCTATTTTTGGAGGAATTCCGGCAACAGGAGCTATTGCGAGAACTGCAACTAATGTTAAAAACGGTGGACGCACACCTGTTGCGGGAATGATTCATGCACTTACTCTATTGTTAATCATGCTGGTATTTGGACGATGGGCAAAATTAATTCCAATGTCGTGTCTGGCAGGTATTTTGATTGTGGTTTCCTACAATATGAGTGAATGGAGATCTTTCAAATCTATTCTTAAGGGTTCAAGATTTGACATTATCGTTTTACTCACCACCTTCTTCTTAACCGTATTGGTTGATTTAACCATCGCTATCGAAATGGGAATTGTACTGGCATCTTTAATCTTCATGTATCGAATGTCAAAAATCAATGGCGTAATTCAACATGAATCGGATTCGGATGAGATACAGAATTACAATCAAATCCCTAAGAAAATTGAGATATATGAAATTAGCGGACCGTTCTTTTTTGCCGCTGCCAAAAGATATCAGGAAACCCTTCGCAACCTGAAAAGTTCTACATCAGTTCTTATCATTCGAATGCGACATGTTCCTTTTATGGATACCACCGGAGTAAGAAACTTCACCGAAATCATTAAAAACTTGGAAAATAGAAAAACAAAGGTGATTTTATCCGGAGTAAATTCGGAAGTAATGGGCGATTTACTAAAAAGCGAAATTCATCACTTAATAAACGAAAAAAATATCTTCGACAATTTTGATGATGCTGTTGAAGCCGCTAAAAAATTACTATAGTTGGTAAGAAACTGTTTAAAAATGAAACCGGACAATAGGTATTCCTCCTAAAGTCCGGTTTTTTCATGTTTAATCCCCTAAAAAAACATAAAAACTAAATTACTAATTGAAATTCGTTTTGCAGGGCACTCACAACCATGTCAGGAACTTGATGTGGTTTTCGGGTTTTACTATCCACAAAAACCACCGTAGATGTTGCAGTACATGTCTTTTCTCCTTTTCCGTTTTCAAATTCGAACTCAAATTTGAAACGAACCTTGGGCAATTCCTTTATTTTGGTTCGAACCGTTAATTCTTCATCATAGCCTGTCGGTTTTAAATATCTTAAATTCATTTCAATTACAGGAAGCATGACATTATTATCCTCTAACACCTTGTCGTTTATGCCAAATTGGCGCAACAGTTCCGTTCTGGCCTGATGACAATAATTAACGTAGTTGGCATGATAGACGTAACCCATTTGATCCACCTCGTTGTATCTTGGCCGTATTTTATATTCACCAATAATCATTGTTCAATTTTTAGTTCGGAAACATCAACTTTCTTCCAAAGTTCTAATAGTGCGTTGCCAATTTTCGAATCTTTATTGTACTCCAAAATTGTTTTTTTCTCTACCATCGAGTAAACTACCTCTTCAGAAAAAGGCAGTTTGCCCATCAGCGTAATTCCCTGTGTGGTAAAAAAGCTTTCCATTTGCATGGAAATTTCTAAATTGATATCATATTTATTGATTAGAGCATACATTGGTATTTGGAACGACTGCACCAACTCTACCAAACGCACCAAATCATGAAATCCTGATTTGCTGGGCTCTGTAACCAAAATTACTGCATCGGTTCCGGTAATAGACGCAATTGCCGCACAGCCAATTCCAGGAGGTCCATCGTTTAAAATAAAGTCAGCATTCTTTTCTATGGCAATTTCTTTAGCTCTTTTGCGGATTTGAGTCACCAATTTGCCGGAATTTTCCTCACCCGGTCCCATTTTAGCATGAACCAATGATCCAAAACGCGTATCGGACACAAACCAATGATTGTTGCGGCTTCGCTCTGAACTAATTGCTCCTGCAGGACAAATACGTTCACAAAGACGACAACCTTCACATGCAAAAGCATCGATACGTAAGCCTCTACCCGGTTTAAAATGGATAGCTTCAAATTTGCAATGCTGTCTGCAAAGACCACAATTGGTGCATAAATTAGTATCAATAGAAGCAACCCAAGCTCCCTCGAACACATGTGTCTCTTTATTTTCCGGTTGAAAAATAATGTGAAGATCAGCTGCGTCAACGTCAGCATCTACAAAAACAGTATTTTTAATCACCGAAGCCAAAGCTGCTGTAATACTGGTTTTTCCTGTTCCTCCTTTACCACTAAGAATAGTTATGTCCTTCATATTAATTCAATTTCTTCAAATACTCAACCACCTTGCGATACTCCTTCGCGAATTGAAGGGGAACACAGCTCACTATTTTCCCTTTTGCATACAAACCTGCATACTCTTTACTAAAAGGAATTTCACCCAGCAAGTCAATATTTTCGGCCTTCAGAAACTCATACACTTCAGAATCTCCTAATCCGGCTTTGTTTACAAAAACACCAAAAGGTTTATTCACCTCACGCAATAAATCAACAGTAAGCTTTAAATCATATACTCCGAATGGAGTTGGCTCTGTCACTAAAATCACAAAATCGGCATCCGAAATGGTCTCAACAACCGGACAACTTGTGCCAGGTGGTGCATCGTAAATCAGAATATCATGTTCACCAACTAAGTTCTTCTTTAAATCCTTAATCAACATAGTCTGCAATGGAGAACCAACCCGCAAATTGCCTTCCATCAGACTCAAATCATTACCAATATTGTAATTGGTCACAGTTCCAATGGCATTTTTGGTTTCGTGAATAGCATCAAACTGACAGGCCACAAAACAAGCACCACAAGAATGACACAAATCCTTATTCACAACAGCATACTGCATTGAGGGAATCATTACAATTGCGTTGAATTCACAATATTCCTCACATTTTTTACAAAATGTACATTTCGAAGTGTCTATTTTGGGAATCACCTGCTCTGATAATTTCTCGCTCTTAACCGAGAAATTCCGAAAAAACAAAAGGTCATTCGGCTCTTCCACATCGCAGTCAACCAACTGTACACTTCTTGTCCAATGCTCATTGATGGAAGAAAATAAATTAACAGCAAAAGTTGTTTTGCCTGTTCCTCCTTTGCCACTTGCAACGGCTATTTTAAACGCCATAAACTCCCCTCCTGCTTTTTTGTAATGATCAAATCTCCCTTATTCACACCCAACATCTCAGCCATTATATCACATTTTGCCATCAGCATAAAATAAAGTGATTTTCTTTTTTCATTTAGCAAACCTTCAAAATTTCCCTGTCCTTTAGAAATTACAACAGTTGCTTTTGTATACAGTTCCTGAAATTCTTCTGAACAATTATCCACTAAGGTTGAAGGTGCATCATGACCATTCGATATCACCCTGCAAACATCCTGCATTCCTACTTGCTCAGCATCCTCGAAAGTCACATCATTAATTATCGGATTTCCCCGAACAACATAAGTTAAGTTGGGATGATTCAAATGTTGAATAAAAAGCTTATCGAAAACTATTTCGCCTGCATTATCGCCTAAATACAAAACCGATTCTGCTTTTTTTACCTCAGCAAACATCTCATCTCTATCGTCCAAAGCAAAATCAAGAGCCAGTAATTCTTCTATTTTAGCTGGAATATCGGCTGGTACACTATGTGCTCCATAATCAACAATATTGCCAACAACAGCTAATTTTGCGGCAATATGCAGTGATTCATCATTTTCATTCACAAATGCAACCCATTTTTTATATTGCGAATACAAAATTGAATTGGCATGTTTCTTCTCCTCACGGTACAAATCATCATTTTGTATTTTCTTTTTCGCCAAACGATGAATTAGCAACGCCAGATAAGGATTTGAGAGGTGCTTACAATTTGTTAGTAAATGATTTACTTCAGAGGAAAAATCACCTGCAACTTCCCCCTGAAGATTAAATTTGTCAATTAGTAAATCCACCGTTTTGGAATGGCAAGTCAAACACCTGTTATCCATATTTAGTGGTCGCAATAGTTAGCTGTAAAGCTTAAACTTTCATCCAAAAATCCTTTTACCAATTCTTTAGCATCTAATTGAGGTGCTCCAACAAATACATTTACATTGTGTTGATTAAAAATTTGTATGGCTCTGTTTCCCATTCCTCCGGCAATTACATCAGTAACCCCTAAGTCAGCTAAGAATGGAGGCAACAAACCTGGTTCGTGTGGTGGTGCAGCCACTAATTCTTCTGTAACAATAGCTTTATCCATTACATCAAGCAATGCAAAATGCGAACAATGGCCAAAATGTCCATCCAAAATTCCATCTTTAACTGGAATTGCAATTTTCTTTTTCATTCGTAATTATTTAATTTAACATTTTTAAATATCAATATCTTATAAACCAGTTAGGATGTTTCATATAATATTTCAATTAATCAATCCCAAACAAGAGGGAACACTATTTTATTCTTTGTATCAGATACAGCACAAGAGCTATTGATATTATTCAAGAAGAATAAAATCAACAAGACCCTTATGCCTCTTACTAATCAGGATGCATTTTTTTATGAAACCAAGGAATAAATATCTAATCATTTATTTTCCTTCGGCGAAGTCTTAGTCTTCCGGCACGTCCTCGTCCAAAACCAAATCCTTGTCCTTTGCCTCTTTCAATGGTTTCATCCTTAAATTCAGTCTCACTGTACATTTTCTTGTTGCTGTTACAACGCCCCATTCCTCTTCCGGTTCGGGCACCTTTTCCCTCCGGACCACTTCGATCTAAACCTGGCATTTCAACCTCCTTTTTTAAATTGATTTACTACTTTTCAATCTTTTTCCCTGCCCTTTACCGCAACCACTTTTTCGTTTCAAACCTAAACCTTTCCCTAACTTCTCCAATAGAATGTTTTGGTCAGATTCAGAACATTGTCCTAGTCCCCTTCCCGATTTTGAACCTTCTCCTTCGGGTCCTTTTCCATCCAAATGTGGCATAACATTTTATTTTAAGATTTCAAATTGTCTATAATGTGCTGCACTGTGCTATTATCATCTTGCAGCAACACCATTTGAATATTGAACTTTTCAAGCAATTCTTTTGCTTTAGGCCCAAAATCACCTGAAATTACTTTTTGAGCACCCAGTTCGACCACCTTTTCAACAGTTTTGGTTCCTGCTCCACTTTGCGAGTTGATATTTTCATTCTCAATGAAACTAATTTCTCCTGATTGATCATCATACAAACAAAACCAGCCTGCTCTTCCAAACCGCAAATCAAAAATTGAATTCAATTGATTTCCCGTTGATGTAATAATTGTCTTCATATTCTTATTTATTAATTAATTCGATGTGTTTGGAATTACAAGCCGGACAAGTTTCTTTGTCCATAGTTTCCGGAATATTAAATCTTGCATTGCATTTTGAACACAAATACCAATTCTTATCCATAACTGCATTCCCAAAAACAGTTCTTATTTCCTTTGCTTCTACCAATGCTGCAGCAATTTTTCTTCGGGCACTTTCGTAGATTCTCGCAAAAGTCGGCCTCGATATGCCCATTAAACCAGCAGCTTCATCATGTTTTAACAAATCGTAATCTGCTAACTTCAATGCTTCATATTCTTCATAAAGCAAATCAATTGATTTCCGACTCTTAGAATTTACACCAAAGGGTCTGTAACCCTTAAATCTTGGTGGTTCTACAACTTTTCGCAATCTGATTTTTCTTGGCATAGGGATTTATTTTTAACAAATATAATGAGAATATTCTCATTACGCAAATATTACCAGCCTTTACTAACAAAGCTATATAGCAAAAAAAGAGGCTCTGCAGCCTCTGTTAAATCTTTATCTCTTACAAACCTTATACTTCTTCTTCCTGAGAAATAAAATGGGCAAATTGTCTTTCAACAGTTATTGGTTCAGTCAAATACAATTCTCCAACCTGTTTCGACATGACATCCGGAAATACATATTCTTTACCCTTAATTAATCCTTCTACTATTTCTCTGGCAACATTTACAGGAGAATCTTTTTCCATTTCCAGATCTCTTGTCATATCAGTATTGACAGGTCCAGGATATACTCCCATAACAAGAATATTAGTCAAAAACAATTCTCCGCGCAAGCCTTGTGTAATACTATGAACGGCAGCCTTCGAGGCAGAATATACTCCTGCAATTGGCATACTGGCCAAGCCCAACAGCGAAGAAGTATTTACAATGGCAGCTATTTCCCTCTGTTTTAAATAGTCTATTAAAGAAACAGTCAACTTTACCAAACCCCAAACATTTACTTCAAAATTTACAGCCATACTGTCTAATGTTTCATCCGAACAGAATCCTCCGGATTCATAAACACCAGCATTATTAATTAAGATTTCAACATCCTTCGCTAATTTTGCAGCCCTAATAATTGATCGATCATCCCTTAAGTCTAAAAGTATCGGAACCAAACGATTCCCATACTCTGGTTTAAGATCATCCATAGATTTTAAATTCCGTACTCCCGCATACACTTTTTTTGCCCCCTTTTCGAGTAGCTCAATGGTTATTGCTCTCCCAATTCCTCTATTAGCTCCACTTACAAAAGCTACCCTATCTTTAGGGGACACTTTGATTTCATTCATCACAACCTCCATTTTTGGTTTAACTTATTTTGAATTGATTCTACTCAATTTACAAATATCCCACCCCAATAGCAATGTAAATTATCTATCCAAACACTATTTAGATACAATAGGATCATTTTGAACATATCCCGTACGAATCAAATGGACTAATTTTTCTATCTTTGTTTTTGTCTTTTAATTTTGGCAATTTCTTATCGGGGTGCGAGTAATCTATAGTCTTTTCCAATAGTATTCCCGGCTGGAGATGAAAAGAAATTGAACGACACAAATATTAACCGGACTCTGGAGATACATCTTTATGGATCCGGTTATTTTATTTTAAACTGAAAACCACACGCAATTAAAAATAAATAGAACTATCATTAACCAAAATATTTACCAATATGTCAACGAATTATTTCAAAGCCTATCCTGACGAAAAAGGAAATTTCGGCCAATACGGAGGAAGCTATATTCCTGAAGTTTTAGAAGAAGAGATGAAGAAAATTAACGAGGCTTACTATTCAATTAGTAAATCTCACGAATTTATCTCAGAACTAAGAAGCATACGTAAGCACTTCCAGGGTCGTCCCACTCCTGTTTATTTCTGCAACCGCCTATCCAATAAATATGGTGGACGAATTTATCTGAAACGCGAAGATCTAAATCATACAGGAGCGCATAAATTAAACCATTGCATGGGCGAAGCTCTTTTAGCCAAATACATGGGCAAAAAAAAGCTGATTGCTGAAACCGGTGCCGGCCAACATGGAGTTGCATTAGCCACTGCTGCTGCCTATTTTGGATTGGAATGTGAAATTCACATGGGGGAAGTCGATATTGCCAAAGAACATCCAAATGTAGTGAGAATGAAAATTCTTGGAGCAACAGTTGTACCTGTAACTCATGGACTAAAGACATTAAAAGAAGCAGTTGATTCTGCTTTTATGGCTTACCTTCAAGATCCGGTTAATACAATTTATTGTATTGGATCAGTCGTAGGACCGCATCCATTTCCTATGATGGTTCGCGAATTTCAACGCGTAGTTGGAATTGAAGCAAGAGATCAATTTCAAGAAATGACCGGAGAACTGCCGGATAATATTGTTGCTTGTGTTGGTGGAGGAAGTAATGCAATGGGAATTTTCTCGGCCTTTTTAGAAGATGATGAGTGTAAATTGCATGGCGTAGAGCCTGCCGGACGTTCTTTTGATAAAGGAGAACATGCAGCAACTCTAACTTTTGGCAAGCCAGGAGTAATACACGGATTCAAATGTTATCTTCTTCAGGATGAAAATGGCGAGCCTGATCCTGTATATTCTGTTGCCAGCGGATTGGATTATCCTGGTGTCGGACCTGAACATTCTATGCTTAAAGATCTGAACAAAGCTGAATATCATTCTATTACAGACAAAGAATGTATTGATGCTTTTTATGAATTGAGTAGAGAGGAAGGAATAATTCCTGCACTGGAAAGTGCACATGCTGTGGCGTATGCATTGAAACTGGCAAAAGCAAATCCGAAACAATCTATTTTGGTAAACCTAAGTGGCAGAGGTGATAAGGATATCGACTTTATTGTTGATACTTACGGATTGCCCGAATAAATTACCACAAATAAATTTGTACCATAAAATCAAATGTCACTTTTCGAAGTGGCATTTTTTTATCCCTCATAATTGCTTTTAGTAAATTAATTAACTGAGAACATTAGAATTTAGTTTGTTCAGATTTATTTTTTTTGACTTATATTTGCCATACTATGGAAACTAAATTTAAATTCACGAAAGATTTAACGAAAGAAATGGAATTCATTACTTCGAGGAGTAGTGGTCCGGGCGGGCAAAATGTGAACAAAGTTAATTCTAAAGTTGAACTTCGGTTTTCTGTTTTCGAGTCAGAAATACTGACGAAAAAAGAAAAGGAAATCATCTTTCTAAAATTATATCATCATATCAATAATCTGGGTATACTATCGGTAACTGCTCAAACAGAACGTTCTCAGGTTCAAAATAAAGAAATAGCAATCCAAAAGTTTTATCAATGGATTGAAATTGCTTTAACTCCTGTAAAACCTAGAAAAAAAACCAGACCAACAAGAGCTTCGAAAGAGAAAAGATTAGAAGAGAAACAGGCTCTTGCACAAAAAAAAGAAAGCAGAAAAAAGCCTGAATTATAGAGATATTAAAAAAGGGTGATCCAATGGATCACCCTATATTTTTGTTTGAGAACTTCAATTTACATGTTTGCAAAGAAGTCGTTTCCTTTATCATCAACAATAATAAATGCTGGGAAATTTTCCACACGGATTTTACGAACTGCTTCCATTCCTAATTCTGGAAAATCGATCACCTCGATAGATTTAATACTGTTCTTCGCCAATACTGCTGCAGGGCCACCAATTGATCCTAAATAGAATCCTCCGTTTGCTTTACAGGCATCAGTTACAGATTTGTAACGGTTCCCTTTGGCCACCATTACCATCGAACCACCAACCTTCTGAAAAAGATCAACATAAGAATCCATACGTCCTGCAGTTGTTGGGCCGAAACTTCCTGAAGGCATTCCTTTTGGAGTTTTTGCGGGTCCGGCGTAATATACAGGATGATTCTTGAAATACTCAGGCATCTCTTTTCCTTCCTCCAACATTTGTTTGATTTGCGCATGAGCAATGTCACGGGCAACAATCAAAGTTCCTGTTAAACTCAATCTTGTTTTAATTGGATATTTGGTCAATTCTTTCAATATATCTGCCATTGGCTGATCTAAATTGATTTCAACAGCCTCCTTCAAATGCGGAGCTTCTTTTGGCAAATACTGAAATGGATTTCTTTCCAATTCTTCCAAATAGATTCCATCTTCGGTAATTTTAGCTTTCACATTACGGTCGGCACTGCAACTTACACCCAAACCAACCGGACAAGAAGCTGCGTGACGAGGCAAACGAATTACTTTTACATCGTGAACAAAATATTTACCACCAAACTGAGCTCCAATTTCACTCTTTTGGCAAATCTCTTCTATTTTTTTCTCCCATTCCAAATCGCGGAATGCCTGACCACCTTCGTTACCTTCGGTTGGCAAATGATCGTAATATCCGGCAGAAGCCTTCTTCACCGTAGCCAAAGTTGCTTCGGCCGAAGTGCCGCCAATTACCAATGCCAGGTGATACGGAGGACAAGCTGAAGTTCCTAAATCACGAAGTTTATTTGTTATAAAAGTGGTTAAGTTCTTTTCGTTTAAAAGAGCTTTGGTTTCCTGATAAAGAAAAGTTTTGTTTCCTGATCCGCCGCCTTTGGTTACAAATAAAAATTCGTAAGTATTCCCTTTGTTTGCGTAAATATCAATTTGAGCAGGAAGGTTATTTCCAGAATTTTTTTCTTCAAACATCGAGAAAGGAACAACCTGAGAGTATCTCAGATTTCTTTCCTGATAAGTATCGTAAACTCCTTTAGAAAGGTGCTCAGCATCATCTGCTCCGGTATAAACATCTTCCCCTTTTTTTGCTACAACAATTGCAGTACCTGTATCCTGACAAGTAGGCAATTCTCCTTCAGCAGCAACCACCTGATTCAACAACATCGTGTGAGCTACAAAACGATCATTATCTGACGCTTCATTATCCTGAAGAATTGTCTTCAATTTATTTAAATGAGCAGGACGCAGGTAAAAAGATACATCTGAGAATGCCTCTTTCGAAAGCATTTCAAGTCCTTTCGGATCTACTTTTAAAATTTTTCTTCCATCAACTTCAACAGTTGAAACGTAATCTGTTGTTAGCAAACGATACTTGGTAGTATCCTTTGTTATCGGAAATGGTTTCTGATAATGAAAATCGGACATGATATAATATTTTAAATTTTGTATTTACAAGTCAAACGACAATAATCAAAAATGAATATTTTCGCCTTAATTAAAGTCATAGACAAATATAAGATAAATTGCAGTTTGAGGCTCTGGAAATTAGCTATTCTATAACATTGTCCTGCAACATAAACTCAATAATTTCAATTCTTTCAGATGGCATCAAAATCCCAATGAATCCAAAATTTTCTCATTCAGCTGTCTGTTTTTACCTATGTAAGGATAACAGTGAATGTGGATTGCCGGATTAAAATTCATTTCAATTATGGCATAATTGTCTTTTGCTGCCGGCTGATTCACATCCTCAATCATCATATCCAAACCTGTAATCTGAACACCAAGAGCTTTTGACGACTCTATTGCTATATCTTTGTATGACTGATGAATATCGTCCGTATAATCAATACTATCGCCACCGGTACTTATGTTTGAATTCTCCCGCAGGTAAACTACCTGATCTTTTTTAGGAACACTTTCGAAACATAACCCTTGCTCTTTCAAGAACATTTCTTCAGCCTCTTCCAACCGAATTTTTTCAAGCGGTGTCCGATATCCTTTCCCACGCAAAGGATCCTGATTTTTGATTTCGACCAACTCGCGAATGTTTTTTTCACCATCTCCTTTTATGTTGGCCGGAACTCTGTGCAAAATACCACACACCTTATCGTTTATTACAAAGAATCGGAATTCCCTACCCGAAATAAACTCTTCAATAAGGATACTTCCATCGTGTTCAAAAGCAATATCAACAGCTCTTTTGTAAACCTCCTCGTCTTTATTTTCTTTTAAAATGGTAATTCCTAAGCCAAAATTTGTCGATTTAGGTTTTACTACAATTCCTTTTCCTTCAAACAAATCAAAATCAGAACGTGCTTGTCTGGCATCCTGATAATCCAATCCGGCAGGAACCCTAATTCCACCTTTTTCAAGAATTTTCTTCGTTACCAGCTTATTCTCCATCATTAAAACACTTGAATAGTTATCTAATGATGTTCGGGTAGCCTGCATTACATATTCCGTTTTATCTCCCTGACTTAAACTGATGAAATTTTCACATCGGTCCAATATAGTAAACTCCACCCCTCTTCGTAAAGCCGCCTTCATAAGTAATTGAGAAGACAATTCCAGATCTTCGAATCCATGAAAGCGAAAACTACTCATCTCACTTTCTTCCTTGTACTGCTTAGCTTTGTTCAAATGGAAATTAATAAAGCCCTCCTCTACAATTCGTTGTTTTACTTTAAATGAAGTTCGCTGATCAGGATTTTCAATAAAATTTGAAATCTCGGCAAGAGATCCCTGATAATCAGGATCATTAATTAAATCGGCTGTTCTTGCAAAATCAGTAATGTCAGAAAATAATTCGTTCAACATCTTTTTTGCACAAGTTTCCTGTCCATCAAAATTCATAAGCATTAGCTCGGAATTCAAACCATGACATGCAACCAAATCCTGATTATTGGCAGCCACCTTTTGAACTGCTTCATTGTACTTATCATTTTCGGCGGTGAATAAGCAATACAACAGAAATAAATGTGTGAAATACAATCTATTTTTAGATACTCCCGATTTTTCAAAGGGATCTAAATCCAGAATACGAACTTCCAGATGTGATATTTTTTTGCTCTTTTCATCGAATTTTAACCGAATAGGAAGATAAAGCTCCTCTCCTGCCAATATTTTACCAGTTTGAATCAAGTTAGACACAGACTTTTTATAATCCTCCAGGCTGTTAAAATCGACATAAAACTCTTCTATATTTCGATATCCCATGGAACTGTTTCGAATCGAAATCGCATTTCCACAGCTCATGAAACTCTTTTTTCCTGTTTTTAACGATTTCATTTTAAAAGAAGGATCAGAAATCGGGCTTTCGCCAAATAACCAGATCAGCATCCATCGGTACCGCATAAAATTCCGAACCATTTTTAAGTAAACAGACTCACGAAAGCTTTCCAAATCGCTGTTGCAATGATTCGCTTTTTTCAACTTTCGCTCTAACCTGTCTGATAAAGAAAAATTAAAGTGAATCCCGGAAAGCATCTGTCTTTCCTTCCCATATCGGTTGGCCAATTCCTCTCTGTATTTCTCTTTATGAATTCCTTTCTCTCCGAATTTAGCAATTGGTATCTCTTCTTCCTGAGGCAATAAAGGAGGTAAGCTTTGCGGCCAAAGTAATTCATCGGTTAAATTTTCAGAAATTACATCCTGCAAAGTCTCTAAAAAACCATGAACTTCAGCAATACTATGCAAAGGAGGTGTTATCATCTCCACCTGACTTTCCGAAAAATCAGTTGTAATAAAAGGATTCTGAAATTTATCACCCAAAATTCCCGGATGTGGTGTCGTTGCCATCTTACCCGTGTAATCGACTCTCACATTTTCCTTTTCAATGCCAAATTTACCGTTCTTCAAGCTCTCACGAATCCCTTCTAACCGAAGCGCTTCGTTGATATTATTAATAAGATGATCCATATATCAGAATTTACCAAATGTATTATTTTTAAAATATGTTCGTAATAAAAAGTAAAGAACAATGCCTTTTAATATGCTGCTTCCGGTGATGCTCCACCAAACTCCATTTAAACTTAAGACCGTATAAAAACCAAGAAAATAAGCCCCAGGCAGTCGTAATGAAGTAAATATTACACTTACAGCAGCTGATATTTTAGTTTTTCCAAGGCCATTAAAAACACCGGCACTAATCATTTCCAAACACATAAATAACTGCGATGCTGCCAATATCATTAAATAGTCCTTACCCATTGCTATACTTTCTGCCTCAGGCACAAAAATGGAAAATAATGTTTTAGGGAAAATCAAGAAAATCATTGTAGTTACAGCTCCTACGGCCAGGGATAATCGCAAACCCGCTTTATGAATATTAGGAACCTCGGTAATATTTTTTGCCCCGTAACTATGCCCAACCATAATAGTTACAGCTTGCATAATTCCTCCAACAATCATAAATGTAATCGACTCAATTTGAACACCAATTTTCTGAACAGCTATCGCATTTGGTCCCCAATCTGCAATGATTCTGGCAAGAAAAATGTATATCACCGAAAAAGAAATTCGCTGCACCGCAGCAGGCATTCCAACCTCAAATAAACTTTTTAATTTAGTTGCATAAGGCAACAAGCCTTTGAAATAAATAGTGTCAAATTTTTGATAGACAAAATTGAAATACATCAGGCTGCATGTTCTACCAATTATTGTCGCTATTGCTGCTCCTTCAACTCCCAGATTAAATACAAAAATCAATAATGGATCAAGTACAATATTCACCAAGGTTCCAATAACACTAGCCTTAAAGGAGATTTTTGTTTTACCATGAGCATTAAAAATGCTGATGAACAAAAGGTTCACAAAACTGATAATAATCCCAAAGGAACTTATCACCAAATATGAAACGGCCATTTCATTAACATGAACATCTTTCATTTGAAAAAAACCAATGAATTGTTCCGGAATGGCTAAAAATACAGAAGTAAATAGAATGGCAATACCACCAATTCCCCATAATCCAGCGGTTGAATATCTTCCTGCCGCATTCATATTTTCGGCACCCACCGAATGTGCGATTTTTATATTTGCACCTACTGTTACAATCGAAGCCATTGCCCAACCCAGCTGTAGAAAGAAACCTGCAGAACCAACTGCTGCCACAGCTCCACTTCCCAAATATCCCACCCAAATCATATCGGTAAGATTATAGGTCATGTGCAAAAGAAACGAGCCGATAATCGGAAAAGCAAGCTTTAACAGCTTTTTCCCAACTTCGGAATATTTTTGTTCTCTTCTAAGTAAACTGGTGATGAATTTTAACATCTACTAAACTTCATGTGTGAGTGCAAACGGATATGAATCAAAAACGGATGTGATTTTAGCAAGATAACACATGCTCTATTTAAGCATTTGATTGATTAATATTTCCAATTCATTTTTCAAACACATTGCTTTCCCAACACTGCAGTTAAGTGATTTTGCCATTTCCAAGGGAATATTTTTAGCTTCTTCTTTTAGGTTTTTTCCTTTTTCTGAAAGATAAATGCGAACCTTTCTTTCATCTTGGCAACACTTTGTTCTTTTAATAAAAGAAAGCTGTTCCATTCGTTTCAAAAGCGGCGTTAATGTATTGGTATTCAAATACAATTTGCATCCAATTTCGTTAACACCAATCCCGTCTTTCTCCCATAAAACCAAAAACACCAAATACTGAGGATAGGTAATCCCAAGCTGATCAAGATAAGGCTGATATTGTCTTGTCATGAGCCGCGAGGCCGCATATATAGTAAAGCATAATTGATTCTCAAGTTTGAGAGGATTGAACTCTTTGTTAGCTAAATTGTCCATATTTCTTATTTATGTCGCTTGCGATGCAAATTAACGAAATTGTCTGTTAAGATCAAAAAATATAACCTTGTATATCCGGACATACAAGGCTATTATTACTTAATTCAACGAATTCGCTTATTCTTTCCAAAATCCACTTTGCTTAATCAGTCGATATTTTCCTGATCCCAACAACATTATGGCAAGTCCTCCAAATAAATACAATGCATTTAATTCAATTCCCAAACCTCCGTACTCATTCAAATGAAAAATACCTTCGGGGTGAGCTGCAGGAATAGACACGAGCATTGTCAGGGCAATTAACAATCCTGAAACTCTTGTGTATGTGCCTAATAATAAAAGAAGTGGTGCAATTAACTCTCCCAGATAAACTCCGTATGAAAGCATTTCGGGCAAACCTGTTTTAACAATCAAGAATTTCACTCCGCCAATACCATCCAATAATTTCTGCACTCCATGAAACAACATCAAACCACCAACTGATAGTCGTAAAATTAGTTTTCCTAAATTTTCCATAAATGTATTTTTATTTGATTAATTTCGATATTCATTACAAATCTATGAGCTTTTATCCATGATATAAATGCACAATTTGTGTGTATTCATGTACTTTTTTTTCAATATACAATTGCAGAATATGTTACACAATCTTTTACAAGACAATTTTGGATTTTCTGATTTTAAACCAGGACAAAAAGAGGTTATTTCTACCATACTGGAAGGAAAATCAGCAATAGCTATTTTCCCAACCGGATCGGGGAAATCTCTTTGTTACCAACTTCCCGCTCTCCAACTTCCGGAACTTACAGTGGTGGTTTCCCCTTTGTTGGCTTTAATAAAAGATCAAATTGATTTTCTGCAATCGAAAAATATATCTGCAGTCCGAATCGATTCATCTCTTTTGAAAGAGGAAGAACAGGATATCATGAATGGCATCCGTGCCAAACAACACAAAATTTTAATGATATCAGTCGAGCGTTTTAAAAATGAACGCTTTCGCAGATTTCTGAAAGACATTTCAATCTCCTTACTGGTAATTGATGAAGCTCATTGTATCTCAGAATGGGGTCACAATTTCAGACCGGATTATTTAAAACTACCAGATTATCGTGATGCTTTTCGTGCCAAACAAGTGCTTTTGCTTACCGCAACTGCGACTCCCAAGGTTATTGAAGACATGACTAAAAAGTTTGCCATTGCCAAAGAGAACGTAACAGTTACAGGATTTTACCGATCAAACTTAGATGTAAACGTTGTTCCGGTTATTCAATCTGAAAAAAACAATAAATTACTTTCATTACTGCTTCCCCGAAAAAATGAATGTGGAATTGTGTATGTAACACAGCAAAAAACAGCAGAGGTGGTTGCAGGTATATTATCCTCGAAAGGAATAACGGTCAAAGCATATCATGCAGGATTGAAAAGTGAAGACCGTGAAGAAATCCAAAATCAATTTATGGCAGATCAAGTAAATTGTGTGGTTGCAACAATTGCTTTTGGAATGGGAATCGATAAATCGAACATTCGTTATGTAATTCATTACGATCTTCCAAAATCGACAGAAAATTATTCTCAGGAAATTGGACGGGCAGGCCGCGATGGTAAAAAATCAGATTGTATTGTTTTGGCAAATCATGACAATGTGAATGTGCTTGAGAATTTCATATTTGGAGACACTCCTGCCCTATCAGGCATAAAAGAAATTCTCAGTCGCATAAAAAAGGCTAAAACAAGCTGGGAAGTCAAGTTAAATACACTTCCTGCACATAGTAATATCCGTATTCTGCCAATTAAAACCCTACTGGTTTACATGGAGATACGAGGAATTATAAAACCTCAGTACAGTTATTTTGCGGACTATCGTTTTAGCTTAAACAACGACGAAAAAAGTATCGTGGAAAAGTTCCAAGGAGAGCGAAAGAAATTTATTCAGGCCATTTTCGATCATTCTGAAAAAGCCAGAAAATGGATCACAGTAAATTTCGACACCATCTGCCAAAATTATTCGACAGATAGAAATAGAATTGTTTCTGCTTTGGAATATTTTGATTCGAAGAAATTAATCAATTTGGAAGCAAAACTAATGGTAGATGTTTTTGCCGTAACAAATCCGGATTTTGATATCGATACTGTGGCGCAAGAACTTTACGACAGTTTTAAAAAGAAAGAAGCAGTTGAAGTCAACAGAATTCGGGAAATGCTAAGTCTGTTCGAATCGGAAACCTGCATCAGTAAAAATATGGCTAACTATTTTGGAGAATATCCCGAATGGGAAAAATGCGGGCACTGCTCGGTATGCAATTCCGGTTCTGTGAAAATTGCAAAATCACACCAGCTAAAAAGTCTGCCTGAGTATAATTATATGGAATTGTGTGAAACTGCCAACAATAAGTTTGGTGATCTGTTAACTGATGAATTGCTCGCAAAATTTTTATGCGGCATAAACACGCCCATTTTCACCCGTTTAAAATTGAAACAGGAAAAACACTTTGCTTATTTGGAAAATTATCGATTTGGTGATGTTCTGGAATGGGTAACATCAAACAACAAATAAAAGATTAAAAGGTATTTACATATATCACTGAAACATTTAATATTATTTTAAATTAGATCACATAAGATATAAATTCAAAATGCTTATTTTTACAGCCTCATAAAAGTATTCTCTACTATCAGAAAGAATACATACTATATCTATTTAAATTTATTGGTTTGAAAAGAAATCCGAACTTCCCGTTTGCTCCGGCAAAAATTCCGTTTTTTTACGGATGGATTTGTATGATTGCAGGTACCATTGGTATAATCAGTAGTATTCCCGGACAAACAATGGGCGTTTCGGTATTTACCAATTACTTAATCGATTCGTTGAAATTAAGTCGCGATGCATTGAGTTCAGCCTATTTGATAGGTACTGTGGCAAGTTCTCTTTTCTTAACATATGCAGGTAAAATTTACGATAAATTTGGTGCCCGCTTCACAGCAATGATCGCTGCCTTAGGATTAGCCGTAACATTAATACTATTTTCCTATTCTGATCTTTTATCAGGATCGTTATCAAACTTTGTCAGCATCGAGTTCTCAACAGCTTCATTTATTCTGATCTCTCTATTATTTTTCTTCTTACGCTTCTCGGGACAAGGAGTACTAACCTTGGCCTCACGAAACCTGATCATGAAATGGTTCGACCAGCGAAGAGGATTGGCAAATAGTCTTTCCAGTGCGATTCAATCTTTTGGATTTGCCGTATCTCCACTTTTTATAGCACTGCTTATTACCCGCTTTAACTGGAGTATTACCTACCAGATTTTGGCAGTACTTACTTTTCTGTTTGTTATTTTCGCATTTATCTTTTACCGGGATAATCCTGAAGAATGTGGTTTAATTCCTGATGGAAAAATTATTGAGCCAAAACACAAAAGCAATCCTACCTTTCAAACTAAAAAACAATATACTCTAAAAGAAGCACGAAGCACATGGGTATTTTGGCTGTTTACTTTTGGCTTAAGTTTTAATGCATTTTTCATTACCGGTTTTACCTTTAATGTCATATCTATCTTCGAATCATGTGGATATTCGGAACAAAAAGCTTTAAGTGTATTTGTTCCTGCTTCCATCATTTCTATTATTTCTGCAATTTTAGGTAATCTTCTAAGTGATTACATAAAAATGCAAAAGCTTCTGATTATTTTTCTACTTGGATGTTTGTTATCAAGTTTAGGGATTGCAATTTTAGGATCTGAAATTGGCTACTATGTATTAATACTGGGAAATGGTATTATGGGTGGCCTGTATTCAGTTTTAGTAGCAATTACCTGGCCTCGCTTTTACGGGCGAAAACATTTGGGTGCGATTAGCGGATTATCAATGTCCTTAGTTGTATTTTCAAGTGCAATGGCACCCCTTTTCTTCAGTAGAATATTCACATTAACCGGAAGCTATAGCATAGCAGGATACGCTGGAGTCGCCTATGCCATTATTTTACTGATTTTCTCAATTAAAGCGAGAAATCCTCAATTGCAGTAAAAGCAGATACAAAACTAAATACAAATGGTATTTAATAATCAGTCTCTGGTGTTTTTAGCGTCTTTATTATTTTGTTTATCCTGACGTTTTTAATAAATTCGGGACGGCTTACTTTTGCATACTTACCAGCCACCACAGGTAAGTATTGAAAGCTATCATATTCCTATTTAGTTGATCATCTAAAAAAACCAAAAGAAATGAAACATTTCATTGCCATCATTTGGCTTGTACTCTTATGCCAAAGCTCATTTAGTCAGAACGATTGGGAAAACCCACATGTATTTCAGAAGAACAGAGAAAAGGCACATGCTACTTTTTCCCCATACTCTTCCATAGGGAAAGCTTTAGCCGCTGATCCTTCAAAAGAGGAAACTATTCAGTGTTTAAATGGAAAATGGAAATTTCAATACAGCAAAAGTGCAGGCAAAAGAAATTTAGAATTTTATCAGGAAGATTTTAACGACAGCGATTGGGATGAAATTTCGGTTCCTGGAAACTGGGAAATGTACAATTATGGATTTGCCAACTATACCAATGCAGCTTATCCGTTTGAACAGAATCCACCGTTCATTACAGATTCAATCAATGCTACGGGTTCATACATCTGTTATTTCACACCATCTTCGAATTGGAAAAACAGAGAAACATATATTCAATTTGGATCGGTAAAATCAGGCTTTTATATTTGGATAAATGGTAAAAAAGTTGGTTACAGCCAAGGCTCTAAACTGCCTGCTGAATTCAACATCACTCCTTATTTAAAAGATGGCAAAAATAAACTTGCTGTTCAGGTCTTTAAATTTACTGACGGCAGTTATCTGGAAGATCAGGATTTTTGGAGATTAACCGGCATTCAACGGGATGTAAATTTATATTATCGCCCCAAAACACATATTAATGATTTTTATGCCAAAGCACTATTGGATGAAAACTATCAGAATGGTGTATTTAGTTTAGATGCTGAAATAGAAAACCATTCAAGAAAAAATACTGGTGTATATCATTTTAAATATACAATTCTGGATCGTGAAGGAAATGAAATTCTGACTGACCAATCTGAATTCAGTATGAAAAATCAGACTAAGAAAATTTCATTTACAGGTGAAATTCCCAATGTGAAAAAATGGTCGGCCGAAGAGCCAAATTTATATACCCTGCTGCTAACTTTAAGGAACAAAGAAAATGCAGTAGTAGAAGCCACGTCGATTAAAATTGGTTTTAGAACCAGCGAAATTAAAGGAGGACAATTATTGGTAAATGGAACTCCAATCCTGTTAAAAGGAGTTAACAGACACGAACACAATCCTTACTTTGGGCATGTTGTCAACAGAAAGAATATGTTGGACGATATCCGTACCATGAAAAAATTTAATATCAATGCGGTTCGTACCTGTCATTATCCGAATGATCCTCTTTGGTATGAGCTATGCGATGAATATGGAATTTATTTGTATGATGAAGCCAATATTGAATCGCACGGAATGGGTTACGAGCCAAAGAATACTTTAGCAAATAATCCGGAATGGAAATCGGCTCATGTAGAACGAACTTCAAATATGGTGGAAAGAGATAAAAACCACCCTTCGGTAATTGTTTGGAGCATGGGAAACGAAGCCGGAACAGGACCTAATTTTCTAGCTTGTTATAAAAAGATTAATGAAATTGATGGCAACCGGCCCGTACATTACGAACGTGCTGAAAAAATGACCGACGTAAAAGAAAGACATACCGATATTATTGGTGACATGTACCGTCCTATTGAAAGCGTAGAGAAAAGATGGATTGGTACAGATCCGGAACGACCTTTTATTTGGTGCGAATATTCCCATGCCATGGGAAACAGCAACGGTAACTTTAAGGAGTATTGGGATTTGGTTCGTAAGAACCGACAAATGCAAGGTGGTTTTATTTGGGATTGGATGGATCAGGGAATTGCAAAGTACACTGAAAACGGAGAACGGTTTTGGGCATATGGCGGTCATTTTGAGCCAAAATGGGTGTATAATGACGGTAATTTTTGCTTAAATGGTGTTGTTGATCCTGATTTAACCCCGCATCCCGCTTTGTACGAAGTGAAAAAAGTATATCAAAACATTAATTTTAAAGCAGTTAATCTTTCTGAAGGACTTATTAAAGTTTCAAACGATTATTTCTTCAAAAATTTGAATGACTACCAAATTTGCTGGGAATTACTGACTAATGGTATTGTTCAAAAATCTGGAAAATTTATTCCGTCGGGAGTTGCTCCTCAATCTGAAAAAGAATTTAAACTCGATTTGGGTGATTTTAATCAAAGCGAAGGAACAGAATATTTCATCAACTTGTTTGCTTTGCAGGCTAAGGAAGCGGAACTAATACCATTCGGTCATGTTGTTGCTTCAGAACAATTTGCAATCAGTGAATTTAAAGCCCCGGAAGATCATTTGATTTCTGCTGATCTGATTTCAATTCAAGAGAATGCAGATCAATTAAACCTTACCGGCAAGGACTTTACAGCTTCATTCTCAAAAAAATCGGGTGCGGTCACTTCCTACAAATTGAATGGATACGAATTAATAGAAGACCAGTTAGTACCTGACTTTTGGCGTGCTCCTACCGATAATGATTTCGGAAACAAAATGCCGGAACGATGTGAAATTTGGAAACAGGCTATGAATGATGCAAATCTTCAGGAATTTACATCGAAACAAATCTCTAAATCGGAAGTTTCTGTTCATGCAAAATTACAACTGCCAAGTATTAAAGGTGCAATAGAACTTACTTATACAATTTACGGAGATGGTAAAATTAATGTAAACTATAGCTTCGAAGCTAAACAGCAAAAGTTACCGGAAATCCCGCGTATTGGATTACAGTTTAAACTGCCAAAGGAATTTAATAATCTTGCTTATTATGGCCGTGGCCCTCAGGAAAATTATATTGACAGAAATACCGCATCGTTCATTGGATTGTATCAATCGAATGTAGCTGATCAATATTTTCCATACAACCGACCTCAGGAAAACGGACATAAAACAGACGTTCGCTGGTTAAGCCTAACCAATCAATCAGGTTTGGGAGTAAAAATAATAGCCGGCAGTGAACCTATTGAATTCAATGCACTGCACTACACTACGTCTGATTTTGATCCGGGAACGGAGAAACTTGGACGCACAACTGCTGATGTAAAAGAGCACAAATTCGTAGAAGTTCACATCGACCACAAAATGATGGGACTTGGCGGTGATAACAGCTGGGGTGCAAAACCACACAATCCATATCTATATTATGCAGATAAAGTATATCATTACAGCTTTACCATTGTACCGGTAATAAAATAATCAACACCGGATTACCAATAACACACAATGCTTAAACTGATTTTAATCGGTTTAAGCATTGTTGTTTACAGGGATAAAACAACTACAAAAAAACTACCTGACCTGTAGTAAAGCAAATCCAAATGTCACATTAAAAAAAAATCTTCTTTTGGGTGTAATAATCTTATATTTCTACCACTAACTAAGAAAAACAATAGTGAGTAACGATTTTTACACATCATCGATTCTTCCTTATGCTGCCATTATCATTAAGATATGTCGGGCATACACGAACACACAGGAAGATTTCGAAGATTACTACCAAGAGGTTTGTTTACAGATATGGAGAAGTAATGAGAATTTTAGAGGACAATCGGAATGGTCGACATGGATCTATCGACTGACCTTGAATGTTTGCCTGACCTTACTGAAGAAAAACAGTAAACATCATGTTACTTCAGATCAATTACCAGACGTGGCCACTGAAGACAACCGGACCTTTGACGATGAGTCGCTTAATCATCTCTATATTGCGATCAAGCAATTATCAGAGATAGACAGAGCGGTCATTTTGCTTTATCTGGAGGAAAAAACCTATCAGGAAATAGCAGAAATTATTGGCACAAATCCGAACAACATTGGTGTGCGGGTTAAAAGAATTAAAGAACGGCTTAAAAAAATATTAGATGGAAAAGTCAATTGAAACAATTTGGAAAGAAGGTTTTTTAGAAAGCGATGCATTGGTAGCCCCAAAACTAAATGACTTGTACAATCAAAAATCCAAACACATCATCGATAAATTCAAAAGAATGTTCAGAATAAACCTGAATGCATTATTTATAGGTTCATTCGTAATTTTAATTGCTTCCGGTGTTGTGGGAATCCCTGTTATGGGCATAGGATATTTTTTCATTTTAAATGCTATTTTACTGGTCAACAGAAGATTAATGAAAGGCTTGTTTAAAATTGATAAAAATGTAAACAGCTACCAATATCTTAAATCATTCGATAACTGGATGAAAGAACAACTTGCAGTTAACAGAAAACTCGCCAGATATTATTACCCCTTATTTTTCCTTTTTATGGTATTGGGTTTTTGGTTTTCGCAGGATATTCAGGAGACATTTAAAGGGATATTAGAAAGAACCAATCAAATTTATCTCATAAACAACATACCGGTACTATGGACAATTCCAATTGTAATTATTACAGGTTTGTTAGCCTACTTCGGCGATCGAATTTACAATTTTGATGTGAGCCTGATTTATGGTCAGGTATTTAGAAAGCTGGATGAACTAATTGCAGATATTGAAGAATTGAGAGCCTAATTTTAATTACACAAACATGACGATACATAAAATAGAAGAAAGAACCAATACTGAGCAAAATGCAAAGCTTACAAAAGCATATCATAAGTTACAGGTTTTGATTGATGAGTTGAACAAAAGAGAAATACCGGAAAATATACAAAACACAATTAATACGGATATTGCCAGAATTAATTCATTTTTAGAAACAGATAAAAAACTGGTCAGACTTCTGCGAAAAGTGTATTATAAAACTCTGAGGCTCATTGAAAAAGAGCTTAATCTGGTTACAAAAAACCACTACAAAAACCTTTATATGGCCATTGGAGTGGCTCTGGGAGTGGCGTTTTCTGCCTCATTTGATAACAATGGCATGGGCCTGATACTTGGTTTGGCAATAGGAATATCTGTTGGAATACATTTTGATAAAAAGGCAGAACAAAATGGAAATCAACTCAATTCAGAAAGCAATTGCTAGTTAAAGCAACCTTATCACCTTTACATCAGTAGGATCTTTTTCTCTGTACGAATTGTTTATTAAGAGAATTGGTTTTCTAAGACCATTGTTTGGTCTTAAAACAAGAAGTGTGCTTGAGCTGAGCGTAAAATATTAATATACTGAAAGCAACCAAGTCCAAATCTCTTCATCATTAAAAAAAACAAGAGCCTAAATTGCAGTACACATGAATACACTAAGGCATTATTTTTGTGGCAATTAGACTGATAATTTTAAAATTTGTGATGATGAAGAGATGGATATTTTTTGTATTACTAGGATTAATGACGGGTTGTTTAGACGATTCGGATGATGTTTATTTTCACGAGCACAAGCAGAGTATTTTATTGCTGCAAGTAGACTACACAAATTACGAATTTGAGCAAGGCACGGAGCTCTTTCTGCATACTGAATATTCAAATGCTGATACAATTCCTATTGGTGTAGATTACGACTCTCCTGGAGATTTTGGGAATATTAGTTTATTTTATGAACCAGGTAATGAGTTAATTTTTGATGGATCGATAGTTTGGGCCGGAACCGGACATTTAAAATTCCCAAAATGGTTCTATTATCCTTCACAGTTTGCCACCTTGGATGTTCCGGTTGAAAAACCTGCCGATGATGAATTTCAAATCATTTTCCCGGAAGAAGGATTTGAATATCCGCTTGATTCCATTTGGAATGCTGTTAATCATTTATCAATTGTCTCAAGATATCTTAAGAGCGGTAAAAAGATTGGTATTTTTCGTTACACACCCAGCGTTGGTGTTGGAGATCCAAACGAATGGGACTGGTATGTAATAATGAATACAAATTAAAGATGAAAACAATTTTAGTTCACAAGTAATTTTGATCACACAAAAGAGGATAAGAAAGCAATCTTATCCTCTTTTATTAATGGCACAATCGTCTATTTCACAGTTTTCTTCAAGGTTCCCAAATAAGTCCAGTTCAGATCTCTTGTTTTTACTGCTTCGTCTATTTTCATTTGTGTTTCGGCATCAACATTAAATACTTCATTACGACCATAAGTATCAAAATAGTGAAGATAATCTTTAAACATATCAAAAGTCATATGAGTAGTCGGAACTTTACTGCCCGAAGGCATCAGTACTCTTGCCAGAGCCCAATGACTCATGGTTCCGGCTTCTACTCTTTCCTGATGCATTGGAAGAAAAAGATTTATTTCAGCCTTCTCATACTCATCTGTTTTACCATTGGTTGCCTCCATAAAGTTCATTCTCATAACAGTTCCTATATCCATCTTAAAATTATCATCCGTAGTCTTAATTACTTTTAAAAACATTCTTTTACTAAGTTCCCTCGATTTCTCTCCATCATGTAATGCTTTCCTCAACTCCTCATCCGACATGTTTGGATAAGCCTTTTTAGCTGCACTCCACACATCTCCATCCGATAAAGCTTTTACCGGATCGTCGTAAATAGTCACTGTTACATACTGATAGCCCTGTTCTGTTCCTCCAGGTTTTAATGACCATAAATCCCAACCTTTAATTTCTCCGCTTTTAAGGCGTTCAGCATGTATTTTTTCCCAAAAAGTTTCTGTCTCCCAATAATTCATTTCCTGATCGTTGGGAACTTTCATAAATTCAAAAACCAGAAACCTTTCCTGCTGTGCCATGCCTGTTCCACAAAACAATACCATAGCAACAAATAGTAATATTTTTTTCATAACAACCAGTTTTAGGTGAATAACACTTAAGTTACAGCTTTTTATCTCTTTGTACAATATAAAAACTGCAGATAATAACAGCCAATCTATCAAATGGATATTCACAACAAATCAAAATTCGAAACAGCAAAGAATATTCTACCAATTAATTATACTGTATGTTTTGTTTATCAATGAGCTTTTGATAAATTCGGATTCAAACTTCATTCAAAACAAGTAAGCTGATCATGATTACAATAAAATCTTTAGCAGAAATTCGTTTCCCTGAGCTTTTCGAAGCTTTTAGCCTGGCATTTAACGATTATGAAATACAATTTAGACAGTGTTGAATTAGAAACCATGCTGCACCGCAGAGGATTCGTTCCTAAACTATCCTTTGGTGCATTTGATGAAAATAAGTTAGTCGCTTTTACCTGTAATGGAATCGGTTCTTTTAACGGAACTAAAATGGCCTACGATACCGGAACCGGAACAATCAATGAATATCGGGGACAAGGATTGGCAGGCAAAATATTCAATTACTCCATTCCATTTTTAAAAGAGGCCGGTATTTCGAAGTACTTGCTGGAGGTATTGCAGCACAATACAAAAGCAATATCAGTATATAAAAAGCTGGGCTTTTGTGTGAGCCGTGAGTTCAACTATTTCGTTCAGAAAAATAAAGAACTAAAATTAAACTCTAAAAGCGCACCTGCAAATTTTAAGATTGAAACCATCGATTTATCACAAGCAGAAACATTGAGCGCTTTTTGCGACTTTACGCCATCCTGGCAAAATAGCTTCGAAGCAATATCAAGAAAGCCTGATAATTTTAAACTACTGGGAATTTTTAAAGATGAGCAACTATTGGCTTATGGTATTTTCGAAGCAAAATCGGGCGACATTACCCAAATAGCAGTTGAGCCAAAAAACAGACGAAAAGGCATTGGCAGTCTGCTTCTTAAAGAAATGGTGAAATTGAATCAGCACGACTCTATAAAATGCCTAAATACAGAAATAACGTGCAGGTCGATTACGGAATTCCTGAAATCAAACTCAATTTTAGCTAGTGGAAAACAGTTTGAGATGATAATGGAATTGTAAGATCACTAACTCTTAAAAACAGGAAATAAAACACCGCTCTGTCCTGCTCACATCTCCCCTTAAAATGGAAGAATCGTTCACAAACAGAATCTTCCCATCTTGAGGAGATTCCGAAAGCTTTCGCGGAGCCAACAGCCGAAAGGATTCCAATATCCCAATAATTCCAAACGAAGTGCAAACGCAATACAAAGAACCTCACTCCTTCTGGAGAGGAGAACGCAGCTTCCCAATGCAGGAAATTTGAATGTGGAATACTCCCTTCTCCTTGAGGAGAAGTACCGGGGTTGAGGTGATTTCAAAAAAGAACCCCACACAAACAAAATCTTCCCTTGAGGGGATCCCGAAAGCTTTCGCGGAGCCAACAGCCGAAGAGATTCCAATCCCAATAATTCCAAACGAAGTGCGAACGCAATACAAATAACCTCACCCTATCCCTCTCCTTCTGGAGAGGAGAATACAGCTTCCCAATGCAGGAAATTTGAATGTGGAATACTCCCTTCTCCTTGAGGAGAAGGGCCGGGGTTGAGGTGATTTCAAAAAACATCCTTAAAAATAAAATCGTCAAAACTATATTAACAAAATGAAATTATTATATTTACTGCCTTTAAAATTATTTAACAGATAATATGTTTAAATTACTCCTTCATCAATGGAAAGAAGCTCAACGATCCACATTTTGGCAAAAGAGCATCGCACTAAATATTCTACTTGGAATTGTAGGATTATACCTGATGCTAAATGTTTTGGCATTAAGCTATTTTGCTGATGAAATACTTCAGAAAGCCTACAAAGACAGCAATGTAGTCGATTCTTTTAATCGAATTCTGTTCTACTTCTTCTCTTTCGATCTCATTTTACGGTTTTTACTTCAGAAGCTTCCAATTCTTTCTATACAGGCTTACCTTAGTTTGCCCATTAAAAAAAGCACACTCCTGCATTATCCTTTACTTAAAAGTGTTTTCAGTTTCAATAATTTATTAGGAATCCTTCTGATTTTACCTTTTTTTGTAAAAGTTATATGCGAAACACAAAGCCTGCAATACTGTATCCTTTGGTTGCCTTCTGTAATCGCATTGATCCTAACCAATAATTTTCTAAACTTCTTTCTGAAGAAGTTTTTCACAAAAAAACCAGCCATCGTCTTTCTGATTCTTGGTTTTATTGGAGCATTATTGTATTGCGATTTCTCTGATCTGATATCTTTCTCTACTCCATTTTCCAAACTGTTTCTATTACTGACATCAAATCCGGTATTCCTATTAATACCTGCCGTATTAGCTGTATCTTCTTATTCCCTTGCCTATACTCTTCTAAAACGAAATTCATATTTGGAGGATATACATAAAAGTACGACACGAAACAGCAGTAATTTTTCTTTTCTAAATCGCTATGGCGAGATTGGCGATTTAATTGGCATTGAGTTAAAAATGACGCTTCGAAACAAAAGGCCCAGATCCTTACTTCTAATTGGAACCCTATTTTTAGCCTACGGATTTCTGTTTTATAAAGAAGAGTCGTTAAATGATTATTACATATTAATTATTGCCGGAGTTTTAATAACAGGTGCTGCAGCTCTTAATCATGCCCAACTAATGTTCTCCTGGAGTAGTTGTTATTTTGATAGTTTACTTGCCAATAAGATTTCAATGAGAAACTACATCAAGTCGAAATTCTTGTTTTTTACAATCATCTGTGTTCTCTGCTATTTTATTACACTGCCTTACGCATTAATCTCTTTTAAAATAGCCCTTATCAATACTGCAATTCTATTTTACAACATCGGAATTACCTTTTTCTTACTGGCATATGCAAGTACATTCAGCACATCACGGGTTGATCTTGGAAAAGGTACATTCATGAACTACGAAGGCATGGGAGTTAGTCAGTTTCTTATATTCATACCTTTGTTTGCGTTACCCGTATTTTTTCAATTTATATTTTCCTGTATGGGCTATCCTCAGTATGGGATTTTCGCTTTGGGAATTGTAGGATTAGTTGCCATTGCATGCAACAAATTTATAATTCAGCTTATACTTAAACAATTAGTAAAAAGAAAATACAAAATGGCCGTTGGTTTTAGGCAAAAATAAAAAGATATGATACAATTTAGCAACTTAAAAAAAGCTTACGGATCAAACGTTGTTTTATCCATTGCTGATCTTACAATAAACAAAGGCGAATGCATTGGTTTGGTAGGCAATAATGGCGCAGGAAAAACAACCATGCTAAGTTTACTCTTAGATTTAATTGAAGCTTCAGCGGGAAGTGTAAGTTCAAAAGGTCAATTGGTTTCAAAATCTGATCATTGGAAAACTTATACGGGTTCTTTTCTAAACGAAGGCTTTTTAATCCCTTTCTTAACCCCCATTGAATATTTGGAATTTATTGGAGGTTTGCACGGCAAAAACAGTTCTGACGTGAAAGAGTTTTTGCACGAAAATGCGAACTTTTACACCGATGACATCACTGCAAAGAAATACCTGAGGGAATTATCGGCAGGAAATAAAAACAAAATCGGAATATTGGCTTCTTTATTAATAAAACCCGAGATTCTGATACTCGATGAGCCTTTTGCCAACCTCGATCCCAGTTCTCAGTCATGGCTGAAATCAAAATTAAAAAAACTGAAGGAAAATGGAATTACAGCTGTTATTTCAAGTCACGATTTAAATCATGTAACCGAAGTCTGCAACCGAATTTTATTGCTGGAAGATGGAATTATTGTGAAAAATAAAAACAATACCGAGGAAATGTTAGAGGAATTGGAAAATTACTTTACCCTAATCTAAGTAATTTATCTGATGAGCCATCTCATTGGTTGAACCCTATCCTTGCATTTATAACCTCACCCTATCCCTCTCCATCTGGAGAGGAGAATACAGCTTCCCAATGCAGGAAATTTGAATGTGGAATACTCCCTTCTCCTTGAGGAAAAAAAGCCGGAGTTGAGGTGATTAAAAAAAAAGAAGAAACCCACACAAACAAAGTCTTCCCATCTTGACGGGATCCCGAAAGCTTTCGCGGAGCCAACAGGCGAAAGGATTCCAATATCCCAATAATTCCAAACGAAGTGCGAACGCAATGCAAAGAACCTCACTCCTTCTGGAGAGGAGAACGCAGCTTCCCAATGCAGGAAATTTGAATGTGGAATACTCCCTTCTCCTTGAGGAGAAGGGCCGGGGTTGAGGTGATTTCAAAAAAAGAAACCCACACAAACAAAGTCTTCTCATCATGAAGAGATCCCGAAAGCTTTCGCGGAGCCGACAGCCGAAGGGATTCCAATCCCAATAACTCCAAACGAAGTGCGAACGCAATACAAAGAACCTCACTCCTTCTCCTGAGGAGAACGCAGCTTCCCAATGCAGGAAATTTGAATGTGCAATACTCCCTTCTCCTTGAGGAGAAGGACCGGGGTTGAGGTGATTTCAAAAAAGAACCCCACACAAACAAAGTTTTCCCATCATGAAGAGATCCCGAAAGCTTTCGCGGAGCCAACATCCGAAGAGATTCCAATCCCAATAATTCCAAACGAAGTGCGAATGCAATGCAAAGAACCTCACCCTATCCCTCTCCTTCTGGAGAGGAGAACACAGCTTCCTTATGTATGAAATTTGAATATGGAATACTCCCTTCTCCTTGAGGAGAAGGGCCGGGGTTGAGGTGATTTTAAAAAAAAAGAAACCCACAAAAACAAAATCTTCCCATCTTGAGGGGATCCCGAAAGCTTTCGCGGAGCCAACAGCCGAAGAGATTCCAATCCCAATAATTCCAAACGAAGTGCGAACGCAATACAAAGAACCTCACTCCTTCTGGAGAGGAGAACGCAGCTTCCCAATGCAGGAAATTTGAATGTGGAATACTCCCTTCTCCTTGAGGAAAAAAAGCCGGAGTTGAGGTGATTTAAAAAAAATCCCCCTTACAGCTAACCATCTGTAAGGGGGAACATTGCAATGTTAAAAAATCTATTCTGTTTCGGCAAGTTCTTCCGATTTACGGCGGCCTCTCATATTTTGCGACATTTCCAATTTCAGAATGCTCTCATTAATTTTTTTAATCATAGTATCCAGTTCGCCACCCGAAACCAAACCCGACATAGATTCCATATATTTAAACATCCCATCTAAACTTTCAGTAAGTTCCTTACGAAATAATTTGGTGTCGTTCTCACGTTTCTGATCCGCATTTTTACTGTTTCGTTCATCAAGAATCAAAACAAGCGCATCCAGGGCAATTTGCACATTATCAACAATATCTTTAATTCCCAATTGCTGTATTGCCAATTTTGCTTCCTCTACATTTTCGCAATCGGCTAAAAACATTTTTGCTTTTGCATTTTGTTCCTGCAAACTCTCCTGATGCAAATTGTAGCCATGCGTTTTACTCAAATTGATTAAAACAGCAGCGGCTTTGCGCTTATCCTCATTCGGATGCAGCTCGTAACACAAACAAATGTACTTTAAAGCCCTCCATGCATTGTTAAACTGCTTGTCGGCAAGACCCGCTCCGGCAGTTTCTGTTGTCGTATTCAGTTTATTCAACTGAACCACCAAATTATTCAAACTGGTTTCAACCCGGGTATAAAAACCAGGAATACCAAGCCCTACCCAATCGTACGATTTGGTAATTGCAACTACATCACTTCCCAACGATACAAATTCAGCATTTCTGAATCTACTTATACTAAAACCCTCAATTTTCATTTTCTTATACTTTAAAATTCGATAAAAACCTTCAATTTAATTGGCGAAGACAGTAAATCAATACACAATACTCACTTCGCATTTGTTCCATTGCCCCATTTTTAGGACGATAATGCTCTCGCTCCAAAGCGAAGCAGGTATCAGTATGTCGGAAGTATCTTCGCACCAAGCAGATGACTCCATTTTCATTTCGAAACCCCCTTCGCATTGCTGCGAAACAGCTTTTGGATTGGAAAAAAGGCATTCGCACCAGTAAAAACCACCTTTTTTATGCCAATAATACCTCCGCTCCAAAGCGATAATACTTTTACAATAAAAAAAACGCCTTCGCAGTCTGCAAATGACACTATTATTATGCTCAAAACACCTTCGCTCCAAAGCGAGGACACTATTACCATCGCGAAAACCCTTTAAACATGGGCATTCCTAAATTTAAGCACAATAATATACCCTTCACTGATGATGCTTGCTGGTTTCATCCTCCCCCAACTTCTTCTACACTTCCTTTTTATGAAACTAAATGCCTCGGCCGAGTCATTCTCCTTAACAAAACGGTTTCTAAGTTAGAAAATAATAATTGAACAATATTAATTTTAATACATGTTTTTTTATTGCACACCCCAATTATTATGTCATATTTTTGCAAAAAACCAAGTAAACATGCGCTTTCGCGGATGATGAAAAAAAAATGCATTTGTTTTGTTTTTACAGTTAAACAGATACCGAACCAACAAATAAGAGGGCAAATCGAACCAATAAAACAAACAGACCAAAATTACTGACTAACAGCACCATTCTTTCAAAATAAAACAATTGCCCCTTTATTAGGAATAGCGACAAACACTTACCACAAGCTCAACCCACCATTTAACTAGCAAACAATTATTAGGACTGATTCTAATAAACAAAAACACTTGTGCTTTTATTTTTATGCTTACCTTGGGGATCGCATAAGGAAAAGCGTTGGAATTATATAATCCATTATTTCATTTTGAAAGTTGATTAACGATAGAGAATAAAAACGTATTGATTTTATAATCCTTTAATTAAATCAAATAAATATGTCAGAAAACTTACAAGTAGGCATTTATCGCCTCAAAAATGAAATAGTTGAAATAGATAAAAAAAATCTACCTAAAAAACAGACGGTTGATATCACTTATTTGACTAAACTATTCCGTGAGAAAAAATACAAATCGCAAATAGTTCAACCAAACCTATCTGACATTTTTGAAATTCATTTATTTTTTAAAAGAACACCCTCAAAAATTAGATGGAAAGATTTTATAAGTAAAATTGCTGATTCAAATCAAGATATCTTAAAACATAAAGGCACTAATAATGAAAACTACATTCTCCTTCTCCGCAATATAAAAAGCGATATTGTATATGCAACAACAGGTGGCTTTGGGCATACAGCTCTTCAAAGTGTTGCGGAAAGTGATTTTGGAATAGAAATTCTATCAAGAATAGTTAAAGCAGAAGATAAAACCTTGCGTTCCACTAAAGAAAAAAATTTAACAGGAGGTATACTTGGAGAAGTTAAATTTTTCAGAAATGAATATAATTTAAATGAAAATGAAAGTTTCGGAAACTTTTACCAAGAACTACATTCTTCTTTAAATCGAAAACTTTTAATTAAAATTTTTGGTTTTAGTCAGCAAGAGATTGACTCTGAATGCCTTTGTGTTGCAAAAAATTCTTTCAGTATTAAGAAATCGATTTCCTTCAATCAATTGATATCAATCATTGAAAGGTGTGAAAACCTTATAGATACAGTGGATCCGATTGTGGAAATCAATGCTGTTAAAAAACTGAACAAAACTGAAAAAGTATTAATTTCAAAACTCGAAAAAAAGATAAGTAAGTCCATCTTAGAAAAGTACCAAAACAAACAAAGTGAAATAAGTATTGAGTTATGTCATAAAGACTTTGATAAATACCTTCATGCAGATACTTGCTTTTTAAAGTACAAACTCAATAATAAAGAACTAGGAAAGGAGTTTGAAAAACCTTTACAAAACATCCAAACAATACTCGATGATATTAAATCTCATGATTCAAATTTATCAAAAGACAGATTGAACACTCTTATTTCAAGAGCACATATAGAATGTAAAACAAATGATGGAGATTTACTTACATCCGACTTGTTAAGCAATCATTTTTATACAGAAATTTATCATCAAAACAAAAGTTACTTTTTAGCAGATAAAGAATGGTATGAGATTAAAGACAGTTTTACGAAAAAACTAAATGAACAATGTCAGTCATTTATTAATGATAATAGATTTAATAAAGCACTGGAAAAATGGAATTACTCCTTAGAAAAAGAGAATGATTTCAATGCAAAACACATTGGAAAACAAAATTTTTTAGTATTTGACAAAATCACTCCTGAAAATATAGAAGCGTGTGATATATTACATTGGGATAGTTCAAATATCTATTTAATTCATGTAAAAGCAGGTTTTGATAATTCTATGAGGGACTTAAGTCATCAAATACATATTGCGGCAAGAAGAATCAAAGAAGATTCAAAAGACGGCTATTCTTTTTTAACTAAAATGTATAATAGCCTTAAAAATACTAAGGGAAAGTCAACATATATGTTGAATGCTAAAAATCAATTAAATAAAATAACAGAAAAAGAATTTATCCATCTTTTCAAAAAAAGAAAACTAATTTTTGTTTTAGCTGTATTAGATACTGCCACAACTAAAAGAGATTTTAAAAACATTAAAAAATATGATTCTAACATTGCTAAATTTTCTCTTCATGAGCTTGTTAAAAACATGAGAAGCTTAGCAATTGATTTTAGAATTACCGAAATTTCCAAATAACATAGTCATATTTCAGTAAAAAATATAAACATATATGGATTTTATAACTATTGACTTTGAAACAGCCACATCACAAAGAAATAGTCCTTGTGAAATAGGATTAACCTTCGTGAAAAATTTTGAAATTGTAGAAAGTAAATCATGGCTAATCAAGCCAATTAATAATGAATTTGATTATTTCAATATTTCAATTCACGGTATAAATCCAGAAGACGTTGCAAAAAAGCCAGAATTTGATGAAGTATGGCACGAAATAAAACCATTAATAGAAAACCAGTTTTTGATTGCCCATAATGCAAGTTTTGATTTTAGCGTTTTAAGAAAAACACTTGAAACATATAATATTCCATTTCCTGAATTAGAGTATTCTTGTAGTTATATCTTTTCTAAAAAAGTTTGGCTTGGACTCCCCGGCTATGATTTAAAAACCTTATGCAATCATAACAATATTAAATTCAAACATCACAGAGCGGAGTCAGATAGTCGGGCAACAGCGGAGCTTACTATTAAAGCATTAAAAAAGGCTGGAGTCCAATCAAAGGAAGACTTTCCTGATAAATTAAGAACAAATATTGGCAAATTGTTTTCAGGTGGCTATAAGCCATCAGATACAAAGAAATCGTCAAAAACAATAGATTTAAAAAAAATAATTGGTGACCCACAAAAACATAATAAAGAAAGCATTTTTTATGGCCGTACCATTGTTTTTACAGGAACATTATCTTCAATGATCCGAAAAGATGCACAACAATTGATTGCCGATATTGGTGGAATAAATGGAAACAGTATTACCAAATCAACAGACTATTTAATTGTTGGACAACAAGATTATAGAGTTGTAGGCGAAGATGGTATGAGCAATAAACAAGAGAAAGCAATTAAATATATTGAACAAGGATCAGATATTGAGATTTTATCAGAAAATGAATTTACAAGAAATATATAAAAATCCTAATTAGACTCTTCAACTAAACCTATTAGCAAGTTTAAATAATAGATATCGCTCAACAGTCAAGTCCAAGTGTTGGAAACAGAACCAAACACCATCCATTAACAATCAACAAAACTAAATGAAAAAATTAAATTTTAAACAAAGAATCCTATTTGTCTTGTTATCTGGCATCCCCTATGGAATTGTACTGATGCTTCTGAATTACTTATTTGACCTTTATACCATCAAGAGTATTTTATATCAGACCCTGCTTTTCACAATTCTGTTTGGAATAGGCTTTCCTTTTGTAATGGAAAAACTCGCGCCAAAAATGCTTTCCAAGGTTAAAAATCCAGAAATGGAGGAAGATGAAAATATTATTTATGAAGATGGTGCCAATTTGTTTCGTGGAGCCTTGGTAGCTGTTGGCGGCAAGTTATTTTTAACCAATAAACGATTGATTTTCAACCCTCACAAATACAATTTCCAAAAGGGTGAAACATCTATCTACTTAAGTGAGATTACAGAAATCAGTAAAAGAAAAACAAGCCGAATTGTGGACAATGGCTTGCGGGTAGTAACAAAAGACAATACGAAATACGATTTGGTGTTGAACGATCGGGATGAATGGCTTAAACAATTGAAAAAGTGAAAATAAGTCAGTCACGAATTCAGAAAATCATGAAACGAACTCTTAGTCTTGTATTAATGTGCATTTGCCTGCAACAGTTTGTTACAGCCCAGCAGTATGTACCCCAATATTTCGCAAAACAGGAAATGGAGCAAGATCTTGTGTTTTTACATCAGAAACTGGCAAATGTTCATCCTAAGTTTTTGAATAAGGATTTCGCCAAAGAGTGGCAAGAAAAATACAATTTATTATTCGGGCATCTGCCCGATAGTATCAGTAAAGTGGAAAGCTTTGTAGCTCTATCGAAATTATTATCGGAGGTGGACGATGATCATACTGCTCTTTATTTCCCTTATTCGACAAGAATTAATTACATGAAGAATGGAGGCCTTAGCATGCCGTTTAGCATTCGGGTAAGGAACAACAAGCTGTACATAAACGAATATTTTGCCGAACAAGCCGTAAATGGAATTGCAGGTGCTGAACTTCTGTCCATCAACTCGATTGATTCGAAACAACTACTGCATGATGTAAGGGTTTTAGCAGGCAATAAAAACGGAACCAGCGGCGATAAATCGGTTGAGCGGCTTTTTGCAATGTGTTACTGGATGTTATACGGCGAAACCAAGCAATATGAACTTAAAATAGCAGGCTTCAATTCTGCAGTACTTTGCAAAGCGGTAACTAACGATAAGTATTTTCAGCTAAAGAATAAGCTTTATCCGCCTAAGGAGGAAAAGTCTTTCGGTCTGCAGTTTTCTGAGAACAATGAATTTGCCTGTTTAAAAATTGCCTCCTTTTACGATACTGAAAAGTTAGCTTCTTTTCTCAGTCATGCTTTCGATAGCATACATGAAAACAAGTGCGGGAAACTGATTATTGATGTAAGTAATAATCCGGGTGGCAGAAGCTCCAGTGTTGATAGTTTACTAAATTATTTAACAAGCAAACCTTACTCTCAGTATTCATCCATTTCGGTTCGCCCCAGCCTCGAACTAAAAAGCAAATACAAGAAGAGCAAACCAGACTTTTACAAACTGATTGCCGATATTCCTGTCGATTCGCTTTATCGCATAACCGACAGTTTGTTGATACAGATACCCCGCAAAACCAATTCTCCATTTACAGGTAAGGTTTTTGTTTTAGTAAATGGCAGAAGCAATAGTGCTGCAGCCACTTTTGCCGGAACTGTTAAAAGGTATCACCTCGGACAAATTATTGGTGAACCTACCGGAGGAACAATAAAATATTACGGCGATTTTTTAACATTCACACTCCCCTGTTCAGGTCTAAAATTCGTTGTTTCGGCCAAAGAATTTGTTCAATACGGAAACAGAAAACTTACTGAAGGTGTATTGCCGGATTTTATTCTGGCAGCGCAAAATGCTAAACTGTCAGAAATTATTTTTCTCTTAAAAAACACCATCAATAACTAACAATTGACTTCGCACATCAAACAATACATATTTCAGGAAACAGCATCAACCAATCCCCCACTCTTTATGGAAAAATTTAAAAATGCCCTTACCCTTGTGCTCACAATTTTAGTGGTAGTGGTGCTCTACTTTGTGGTATCGGGCAACAGTAAACTAAAAGAAACGCAGAATGCCATCAATCAGGTAAACAAAGAACTGTCTGTTTTAAAAGACAGCATCGGCAAAACACAGCAATCCTTAACACTTGTGCTTAACAAATTGGAGTTTACCGAAAACGAGCTGAAAATTCTGAAAAACGAACGCGATATTCTCGAGTTGGAAGAACAGCAACGAAGTACAAGAAATAAGGAAGAACTGAAAGTTTTAAAAGAGCAGATTCTGGAAAAAGAAAAAATGAAAAAAGAACTGCAGAAATACGCCAACACATTCGAATTATGAAGAACACTCTACTATTGCTGATTATTTTAGCATTTAGCTGTACTGCCGGCGCTCAGGAGCACGTGGGCCTAAAAAAGGCTCCACTTCAGTACTGCACCTCGAACCAATCGCCTTTGCAGCTTGTAGTTGGCGATACACTGGTTGTAATGTGCGATACCATGTATCTGATTAATAAAACCAGATACCAGTTTTACAGGAGCATTCACAAAGCCACTTTGGAAGACGATAATATAGAATGCAAAAATCTGCTTAAGGCTTACGAAACCCGCTTGGAAGAGGACGAATTATCGTACAGCAAACTACTGGCCAATAGCCGAAAAACGGAACAAACCACTCTCAATTTTATCGAATACACCCAAAAATCGTTGGAAAGCACACAAAAAACATTGCAGTACACACAACAATCTCTCGATACTTCGATGCAAAACCTCGATCGAGCCAATGAGCTGATCCGCAAAGAAAAATGGAATGCCACCCGACAGAAAGTATTGACCGGAATTGCTGGCGTGGGTGTGGGAATTTTACTTGGGGTGCTGGTTACACGATAGGCGTACTATCGAAGTTGAAGCCCTTCGGGCTTCCTTTCCTTCTCACACATTCATAACCGTAGGTTGCACCTACGGTTATTCAGGTTCAATCCCTTCGGGATTATACCACGGCACTCAATCAGAACCACGAAGTGGTTCAAGCTCAATAACCCCGTATGAAATGCGGGGATGAGTGCAAAGCGCTAAAGTACGAAATGCGTAGATGAGTGCAAAGCACGAAAGTATGAAATGCTGAGATGAGTGCAAAGCACGAAGATAGCGGGGATAGTATGAAGCAAAAATAAAACAATAAAATATGAGCACCTATACACAAATCCTTTATCAAATTGTATTCTCGACCAAGTACAGAGATAAAACACTAAGAGAAATCGATCGAGAAAGACTTTTTCATTTCATCGGAGGAATACTGGTAAATAAGAATTGCCACCTGTATCGCATCGGTGGTGTCGAAGATCATATCCATATTGTAACGCATCTTCACCCGGCAATTGCACTTTCTAATTTAGTGAAGGACATAAAACTTGGCACCTGCGATTTCATCAAATCAAACCATATCCTACCCGATTTTTCGGGATGGCAAGAAGGCTATGGTGCTTTCACCTATGATGTATCTGCAAAAGACAATCTGATTGCATACGTGAAGAATCAAAAAGAGCATCACTCCAAACTCAGCTATCGTGAAGAGTATATACAGCTACTGGAAGAGCATGGTGTTGAATTTGAGGAAAAGTATTTGTTTTAGATGTTGGACACCCTTCGGGCTTCTTTCTCTTCTTTACTCTCATAGCCGTAGGTTGCACCTGCGCTTATTCAGGTTCAATCCCTTCGGGATTACGCACAATCCGAACCACGAAGTGGTTCAAGCTCAATAACCCCGTATGAAATGCGGGGATGAGTGCAAAGCACGAAAGTACGAAGTGTGGGGATGAGTGCAAAACACGAAGGAATACAAAGAAAATATGAACCTGCTCTATCCTTTTTCAATCCAACAATAATACTGGTTTAATTTAACCGTAAAAAGCCAGTCGTTGATCCATCTAAAAATGAAATTGATTTATAAACCCCTCGAATTATTATACTAGCAAATAATTAATGCCTATATTTGCATACTATGGGATTAAAACCAAGCATACTTCACGATAAAAGGAATACCAGAATCTATAATTTTCAATTTCTAATTTTCAGATTACTATCCAATAGATTCCTCCCACCGTTATCCTAATTAAGCTAATTTAACTATCCGTTTAAAACGGATATCAATTGCATGCACCCAATATTCTGCATGTTATAATCATTTAATTTACATTTATGTTTTATTTAAAAACCTGGCTGGGAATTTGTTTCCTTGCTTCTACTATTTGTGCAAATGCACAGGAAAAAGCGACTGTTGACATTGGTGGTGCACTACGCTTCAATTACAATAATTCTACCTGGAAAGACGCCCAACAAAAACGTGGCGGCGATTTGGGTTTCGATGTATTCCGATTAAATGCCAAAGCAGAATACAAGGGCTTAAAACTAAACGCAGAATATCGGTTCTATTCCGAAAGTTTTGGCGGAGCCATGTTGAAACAAGGGTGGATTGCCTACGATTTTAATGAAAACGACGAACTGCAATTCGGTTTAACCCAAGTTCCTTTTGGTATCACAACATACAATTCAAACTCCTGGTTCTTTAGCTTAAACTACTATGTTGGTTTAGAAGACGATCACGATATGGGCTTGAAGTATACTCATCAGGGTGAAAAATGGGACTACAGTCTGGCATTCTTCAAAAATGCAGAAGAGCTTCAATTTGGAAATAATTCAGATGTTTCCAACAGCCGTTATTCTTATGATGTTGCTTCAATTAGTAATAGTGACGGCAATCTGATTCTCAGAAATAAAGAGGTAAATCAACTGAATGGAGATTTGTCTTATAAAATCAACAATACAAATGCTAAGCATCGTTTGGGTGTATCTGCACAATACGGAGGCCTCTATAATATAGATACTGAGGAAATTGGAAACCATTATGCACTTGCTGCGTATTACGAATTGAAGGCAGGTAAATTTGGTGTAAAAGCTCAAATAGCCAATTACAAATACAGTCCTGAGAATCCAGATGGTGAACGTGATGATGTTGTTGCTATGACTGCCTATGGCGCTCCTTATTTGGTTGCTGCCGAAGCAAGTATCTATACGCTTGGATTAAGTTACTCTATTCCTCTGGAATGGGGACCTGTATCGAATGTGGTTATCTACAACGATTTTGGATACATGGATAAGGCTGAAAGCAGTTTCGAAAGTTCAATGATGAATGTAACGGGTGCAATGTTTACCGCAGGTAATATTTATACCTATTTCGATTTAGCTGCTGGTAAAAATCAACCTTGGTTAGGATCTGAATGGACCAATGCTTTGGCTGCCGGGACTCCGGATGCTGATTGGGAAATGCGTTTCAATATCAATGTTGGTTACTACTTTTAATTAGAAAAATGAGATGTTATGACGGATCAAAGAAAAATAAAAATAAAAGTTGAGGACTTAACCCTGATTTTCGGAAAACGAAAACAGGAGGCACTCGCATTACTTGATAAAGGGATTTCAAAAGAAGAAATTCTGAAGAAAACAAAATGTACTGTTGGGGTCAACAAGGTTAACTTTGAAATTAAGGAGGGAGAAATTTTTGTTATTATGGGTTTATCGGGCAGTGGAAAATCTACTTTAATCCGCTGTTTGAACCGACTTAATGAACCTACCGCCGGTAAAGTTTTTTTTGATGAGCATGATATTACCCGTGAAACAAATAAAGAACTATTGGAAACCCGACGTACAGAAATGAGTATGGTATTTCAGAAGTTTGGTCTCCTGCCACACAGAACAATTCTTGAAAATGCTGCTTTTGGATTAGAGATTAGAGGGGAAGAAAAGCTGGCGCGGGAAGAAAAAGCCCAACAAGCACTCGAAACCGTGGGCTTAAAAGGCTATGAACACCAATTTCCATCAGCAATGTCGGGAGGTATGCAACAGCGGGTAGGTTTGGCACGTGCCCTGGCAAACGATCCGGAAGTTTTGCTTATGGACGAAGCATTTTCTGCACTCGATCCGCTCATTAAATCGGATATGCAGGATGAGTTACTGACCATACAAAGCAAGCTGCAAAAAACGATCGTATTTATTACTCACGATTTGGACGAAGCCATGAAAATAGGTGACCGTATTGCCATTATGAAAGATGGTGTTGTGGACCAAATTGGAACAGCAGAAGAGATTCTAACAAACCCGGCAACTGAATATGTTGAAGCTTTTGTGAATAAAGTGGATCGAAAAACTATTATTACGGCTGAAACTCTCATGTTTAAAAAGAATACGCTGGTTCAAATGCCTAAAGATGGTCCCAAAGGATCCATCCGTAAAATGCGTACTATTGGAGTTGATGTTCTTCCTGTGGAGGATGAAAATAAAGTATTTCTTGGTTATGTGTGGTTGCAAGACCTTCTGGAATTGGAAACAGAAAAAGAAACGTCTATTAAGAAAGCACTGAAGACAAATGTTCCAAGTGTATATAAATCCTATTCCGTAGAAGATATGTTACCCCTAATTACAGGGACTAAATACCCTCTGGCTGTTATCGAAGAAGAAACTGGAAAGTTATTGGGTCTGATCTCTCAAACTTCGTTAATTATTGAAGCTACGCGATTTGGAAAAAAGGAAATAAGTGAACTAAAAGAACGTGCAAACGAAATGTAATATGGAAAAATTAATTGATCTTGGTACCATTATAGAATCCGGAATTAACAAGCTGGAAGAAAACTTTTCGGGATTGTGGGGAGCTATTGATGACATTATCTCGTGGACGGTTCATAGTATGAACGATGTATTGCTGGGCATTCCTTTTTATATCATTATTGCATTTGTAGCCTTGGGGGCTTACTATGCCAATGCCGGGAAAAATGCCTTTAAAATTGAAGGATTAAAAAAAGGAGGCGGACTGACACTATTTGTCATTTTGGGATTATTTTTAGTATTCGCAATGGGGTACTGGGAAGAATCCATACAAACAACTACTTTGGTTATTGTATCAACCCTGATTGCCCTGATTTTTAGTATTCCTCTTGGAATTTTGGCTGCCCGAAGCAAAACTGCTGATGTGATTATTCGGCCCATACTCGATTTGATGCAAACCATGCCAGCCTTTGTTTATCTGATTCCGGCTATTTTCTTTTTTAGTGTAGGAAATACTCCCGGAGTTGTAGCTACAGTGATTTTCTCGCTTCCACCAGCCGTACGTTTAACTTGTCTGGGCATTCAAAATGTTCCATCGGATGTAATTGAGGCAGGACGTGCTTTTGGTGCAACCGAAAAACAAATTTTATTTAAAATCCAGTTGCCTTTGGCAAAACCAACTATTTTGGCCGGAATTAACCAAGTAATATTACTGGCCTTATCAATGGTGGTTATCGCTTCAATGGTAGGTGCTAAAGGACTGGGAAGTATTGTTTACCAGGGAATTCAGCAGAACGACATAGCAAAAGGTTTTGAATCGGGATTGGGCATTGTGATATTGGCCATAATTTTAGACAGAATCACACAAGCTATTGCAAAAAAATAATTATAATAATCTATAAATAGAATTATGTTGAAATTAAGAAACTTAGGAATCTTGCTTGTTGCTGTACTATTAACTGTTTCAGTTAGTTCGTGCAACAACAATGACAAGAAAAAAGGAAAAAGTGAAGATAAAAAAGAAATCAGCATCTTTTATCCCAATTGGGCCGAAGGAGTTGCGTTCACTTATTTAGCCAAAACAGCACTCGAAGCAAATGGTTATAATGTGGAATTAACCAATTTGGCTCCAGGCATGATCTATGGTGAATTGTCAAAAGAAAACTCAAAAGGTGATGTATTTCTTGATGCATGGCTTCCGAATACACACAAAGATTACTGGGACAACTATGGTGATAAGTTGGTAATATTAGGCGAATCGTTTAGCGAGGGTACAACTGGTTTGGTAGTTCCTACGTATGTTACGATTAATTCTATAGAAGAGTTGAACGCCAATAAAGATAAATTTAATAGTGAAATTATTGGTATTGGTGCTGGTGCCGGTATTCATGCCAACACGCTTAAAGCTATAGACGCATATAAACTCGATTTCGAACAAATTACATCAAGCGGACCTGCAATGGTGGCCAGTCTTGAGAAGGCAATCAGGGATAAAGAGTGGATTGCAATAACCGGCTGGAAACCACATTTCGCCTGGACCCAAAACGACTTGAAATATTTAGAAGATCCTAAAGGAGTTTACCCAAAGGATGCCTGCACAATTATTTCGCGAAGAGGATTTGAGAAAGACCAACCCAAGGCGGCTGCTTTTTTCAAAAACTTTAACCTTAAAGAAGAGCAGTTGTACGAATTAATGACAGCCATTAAAGACAAAGGTGAAGAAGCCGGAGCTGCGGAATGGTATAAAACCAATAAAGTATTGGTTGATTCATGGATAAAATAATCTGAAAGTTGAAACTTTAGATTCACATATAAAGGGAAAGAGACGTAGCTGGTGCTGCGTCTTTTTTTTTGTTACAAAGTTCCTCCCATCTTGTCGAACTCCATTTTTGGTTCATCTTACGAACAGATCCAGAAAATAATCAACTTCAATTACTTAAATTCAGTTTTAAGCTCATTCAACTCCTCGCGCAAAATAAGCTCATCAGATAAAATCATGCCTGAATTTTTACGAAGTTCAATCAAATCTTTTTCCATATTCTTAATATCCTGATCAAATTCAATTGATTGCATGGTACCGCAACAATTGGATCTGTCCTTTTTCATGAGCAACAATTTGTATTGAAATGAACATTAAACACCAATATTGTCCTACTTTTTGTATTGTGCTATCCACCCAAACCTGACTTCATATTTTTTGCTTTATCCAAAAAATGAAAAAAATATATCAAGGACGCTTTTAAAATAATTTCTTTAAATGTCTAATCCACAAAAGCCCAGCATAAATAGGCCAGCTGATGATGAAGTCCTTCCTAAATACAATGAAAAAATTAAATAAATGAATTACATTAGTGTTCATAAAAAGCAAACTACTAAATATTACAATAACAAAAACAGACAACTATCCTGTTAATTATAAGAACTCGATTAGATAAACAACATTAAAAATGACAAAGAAAAAACTTGGTGTTTTAGCTTCAACCGCTATTTGTGGAAATGACATTAGCTCTTCCGTACTATATGTATCTGCTTTATCTATTGGCTTTGCAGGCCAGTATGCATGGATCACCCTGCTTATAGTGGCTGTGGTTTTATTTCTTTTCCGAAAAATTTACGGAGAGGTAGTTGGTGCTCTTCCTTTAAACGGAGGCGCATACAATGCATTGCTGAATACCACAAGCAAATCAACAGCTTCATTGGCTGCAACTCTAACCATACTTTCGTACATGGCCACTGCGGTGATATCTGCAAACGAAGCAATGCATTACTTTCATCACGTTTTTACCCAGTTACCCATTATGATGGCTACAGTTGGTCTCCTATTGGTTTTTGCAGTCCTCACCATTTCCGGAATTACAGAATCAGCGAAAGTAGCTGCCGGCATCTTTATTTTCCATCTTTTTTCATTGTCCATATTGGCTTTATTTATATTCATCTATTTGTTTCAAAATGGATTTTCGCAATTCTTGGAAAACTGGAACCTGCCTATAGGAGGGAGTATTACCATGGCGATATTTTTGGGTTTCTCTGCCTCTATGCTGGGCATATCCGGATTCGAAAGTTCTGCGAATTTTGTTGAAGAACAGCAACCGGGAGTTTTCCGGAAAACACTTTTAAATATGTGGATTGTAGTAAGTATCATCAACCCATTAATGGCATTCCTTGCACTAAGTTTAGTTCCTATTCCCGAAATAAGATCAGAATACTCAACAACTCTATTGTCCCACATGGGTAGTTTATCGGCCGGAGAATGGCTGTCAACACTCGTTTCTCTTGATGCTGTTTTGGTGTTGAGCGGAGCTGTCTTAACTTCTTACATTGGTGTTTCAGGATTGCTTGAACGAATGACTTTAGATCGAATTCTTCCCCAATTTTTCTTGCGGAAAAACAAAAAAGGCAGTTCATACCGAATCATTATCATGTTCTTTATCCTTTCTGTTTCTGTTCTGCTGATTACCAATGGTAATGTTGGGGTTTTAGCCGGAGTTTATACCATCTCATTTCTATCTGTTATGTTTCTTTTCGGATTTGGTAATATCCTGCTAAAAGTTCGCAGAGCCAAACTTCCGCGTCCGGAAACAGCAAAATGGCTGAGTGTTTTTGTGGCCATTATAGCTGTAATAGTTGCCCTTACCGGTAACATTATGATGGAACCTCAGAATGAAAATGCACCTTCGAATGTGAGCGTATTTTTAAGCTATTTTATTCCAGCTATTATTTTTATTTCTGTAATGTTGAATCGGGTTGCTATATTAAGAGCCTTATTAGGTGTCTCCATTTACATTTTCAATTACATTAAAAACTGGTTTTTACAAATAAGTTCTCACCTGAACAATGTTATTAATTCAATTAATGCCCAGCAATTCGTCTACTTTGCAAAACGCGATAATATAGCCGTATTAAATAAGGTAATGTTATATATTAAAAACAACGAACACACTAAAAACCTGAAAATTGTTCACGTAATTGATCCTGCAAATGAAGATGAGTCTGAATTTATAGCAAGCTTTAAAAAGGTAGTTGAAATTATTGATGAAGAATATCCGGAAATTGATGTAGAGGCTTCAATTATTGAAGGAAAATTTGGTCCGGAACTAATTAAAGAACTATCGAACAAATGGAATGTTCCAATCAACTTCATGTTCATTGCATCACCGGGAGATCATTTTCTTTATAAAGTGGAAGATTTAGGTGGCGTGAGACTGATCATTTAAATTCTTTTTAAAGATCTTATTTTACTTTTTAATTTAAATCACAGCAAACATGATCGAATTACAGGAAATATCAAACAAAACAATAGAACTACTTCCCAAAATAGGATTGGGAGGAATCATATTATTCTTGTTTATAATGTTTTCGTGGCTAATAAAGAAAATAGTAACTAAAAGAATTAAGCCTAAAACAAAAAATCCTTTACTCGCTGATTTTTTAGGTAAAGTTGTTGCTTTTACGATCGGCATAACCGGATTTGTTTTTTTTCTTCATATCATAGGACTGGGAGGAATCGCTAAAAACATTATGGCTGGTGCCGGAATCACTACATTTATAATTGGTTTTGCTTTTAAAGATATTGGTGAAAACTTTCTTTCCGGAATATTAATGGCATTTAAAAGTCCGTTTAAAGTCGGCGATCTAATTGAGACAGGAGGAACAATTGGTTACGTGAGTGAGCTTAATCTTCGGGAAAGCATTCTTAAAACACTGGATGGAAAGGATGTATTCATCCCGAATTCTCAAATTATAAAATCTCCGTTATTCAATTATACAATTGATGGTTATTTACGCTACGAAATAACTATAAAACTGGATTACAAGGTCGACTTTAAAAAGGTTTCAAACATTATCAATAGTATTTTAGCAGAAATTCCTGAGGTTCTGAGCGGTGATAAAAAACCCATGATCGTTATTGATGAACTTGCAGCAAATACTGTGAACCTGAAAATCTTGTATTGGATAAATACTTTTAAATCAAAATCCAAAGCTTATCATCTGCAGATTAAGTCGCAGATTCTCATAAAAACAATTGAAGATCTTACTAAAAACGGGCTTTATTAGCTTGTCAATATTGCAGAAATAAAAATACAAAACCCCTCAGCGCTGAAAGTCTGAGGGGTTCTTTATCTACAGTAATTTACAACACTACTTCAACAAAAACAGGCAAATGATCGGAAGGATACCTCTCCTCTATCTGATCATCAATAATTTTAAACTGATTCACAACCCCATCGCCTTTGCTGACAAATATGTAATCGATGCGATCGGTAACCGGCTCGGTATGCTTAAATGCGTTAAAAGTCCCTTTCGGACCGGAGCAATTTTCGCCGGCCAAACTTTTTGTTTCATCCAATACCTCACTCAAATATTGAATTGGCGGAGTTTCGGGAGTCAGATTCAAATCGCCCATTAAAACACAAGGATATTTCTCTGGATTGTGCTCGGTAATTTTACTGTAAATCAATTTAGAACTGTTCAGTCGGGCCAACTCACCTATATGATCAAAATGAGTATTGAAAACATAAAACCGCTCCCCGCTTTGTTTGTTTTCCAAAAGCAAGTAGGTACAAATACGTTCCAAAGCAGCATCCCAACCTACCGACACTTCTTCCGGAGTTTCCGAGAGCCAAAAAGTTGCCTGCTTAACTACTTTATATTTGGCCGGCTTGTAAAAAACAGCACAATACTCGCCTTTTTGTTTTCCGTCATCGCGCCCGACACCCACGTAAGAATAATCCGTTAATGCACTGTCCAAATAAGTAATCTGATCGTTCAAACCTTCCTGTGTTCCAAAAACATCAGGTTGATATTTAGTAATCAAACCCACCACATTGGCTTTTCTTGCGTCCCAACAATTCACTCCATCACCGGGATTGTTATAGCGCAAATTGTAAGTCATGAATGTTTGAGACTGTTCTTGTTCTGTGCATCCAAATGTAAATAGAACAAGCAATAAGAAGAAATAATTTTTCATTATCGTTTTTATTAATTGTGTTGCAATTCCAATTTACAGGCTTTACTATTAAGCGCCCAAAACAAACTTCAATTCTCCACCCTGCATCAGCTGTTGATGAGTAATTGTCAACTTCTTATATTCTTCGCCGTTCAGATAAACAGCCTGAATGTAATGATTTTGTTCTCCCTGATTTTCCGCATAAATAGTAAATGTTTTTCCGTTTGGCAGATGAATCACTCCCTTACTTACCGAAGGCGAAGTTAAATCATAAACTCCGTTGGCCGGATTGGTTGGGTAAATCCCCAGTGACGACATCACCAACCAAGCTGACATTTGCCCGCAATCCTCATTTCCACAATAACCATCAGGCTTGTTTGTGTATTGAGTAGTAATTATTCGGCGAACCATTTCCTGTGTTTTTTCCGGCTGACCGATATGATTGAAAAGATAGGCCACATGATGACTTGGTTCATTGCCATGTGCATACTGACCGATCATTCCCGTACTAAAAATAGGCAAATCGTCGGTCGTTGCCGGATAGTAGGTGAACATAGAATCCAACTTGGCAGTGAATTTATCCTTCCCCACTGTGGCGATAAATTCAGGAATATCTTGCGGCACATACCAGAAGTACTGCCATGCATTGCTCTCACAATAGTAATTGGTATAATCTTTCGCTGCAAAATCGGGGATGAAATTGCCATGCTCATCTTTCGGACGGAAAAATGTAGATTTTGGATCGTATAAGTTTTTCCAGTTCTCTCCTCTCTTCAAAAAATATTGGTAATCATCTTTCTTGTTCAACGCTTTTGCAAACTGAGCAATGCACCAATCATCATAAGCATATTCCAGTGTCTTGGAAACTGACCAGTTCTCTCCTTCGGCATCGGCAGGGACGTATCCTAATTTCATATACTCATCAATCTGTCTGCCTTTTTCCATGGCTGATTCTTTACAGGCAGTATAAGCTTTCTCAGCATCCATTTCAATTCCTTTGAAATACGCATCAACAATTACCGGCACGGCATGGTAACCAATCATCATATTTGTTTCGTTTCCTGCCAGCGACCAAACCGGCAACAAACCTGTTTCATCGTAATGAGCCAAAAATGATTTGATAAAATCAACAACTTTATCAGGACACAAAATAGTATACAAAGGGTGAGCTGTTCGGTAGGTATCCCATAAAGAAAAGGTGTCGTAACGATCAAATCCTTCGGCTTTGTGATTCTTTCCATCTGCTCCTTTGTGCATTCCATCAACATCCGAAAGCAAGGATGGTGTCAAATACAAATGGTACAAATTGGTGTAAAATATCTCCTTCTGAACTTCCGATCCGGTAATTTCAATCTGTGAAAGTACTTTCTCCCATTCCTGATCAGCGCTCTTAACTGCAGCATCAAAATCCCATGCCGGCAATTCAGCCTTCAGGTTTTTCTTTGCGCCTTCCACCGAAGCCGATGACAAAGCCACCTTTACCAATATTTGTTCCTTTTCCGTAGTGGGAAAATGGGCAACAATTTTGGTTTTTGCACCATTCACTTCACTCTCTTCTGATTTTGTATCCGCATCGAACAAATCGGCACTTTTAAAAGCTTTCGAGAACTTCGCTGCGAAATACACACGCTGATCTTTCGCCCATCCGTTGGATTTTCTATATCCGGAAATGGTAGAATCATTTTCGATAGTAATTTGTGTGGCATACGGACTGTCCCAATTCATTCTGAATCCTAAATCCAGAATAATCTGTGACTTCTCATCCTCAGGAAAAGTATAGCGATGAAATCCGACCCGCTTGGTGGCAGTTAATTCTGCAACAATGCCGGAGCTTAGCAAATCAACTTTGTAATATCCGGGTGATGCTTCCTCTCTATCGTGAGAAAATTTAGAATAGGGACGATAATCGCCTTCAGGAGTTAAACTTTCAGTAAAACGACTGTTCATTGGCATGAACAACAAATCGTATAGATCTCCTGCTCCTGTTCCCGATAAATGTGTGTGGCTAAAACCTGCAATGGTTGAATCGGGCCAAAAATAACCTGCTATTCTGTCCCATCCGGGCAAACCGTTATCAGGACTCAACTGAACCATTCCAAAAGGAGCAACTGCTCCCGGATAAGTATTACCCGGACCATCAGTCCCAACAAAAGTGTTTACGTAACCAGTAAGCTTGTTCTCGCTTTCAACATTCTTTTCACTACACGCAAAAAGACAAATCATTGCCCAACAAGTGGCTAATAATCTCATATTTTCTACTAATTTGAATTTCTGATTTTTCACAAGATCAGAAACAATATGGAAATTTGGCTTTTGGAGATTATGACGTCAAATATACGGAAAAGAACAACATCCTCTAATGCTTTGATTAAACAAGAATAAAAAAAGGATCGGCCACAGCCGATCCTTTACATTATCCATTATCTTAAACCAATAAAACCCACCAACTTATCTATTAATTAGCGATAATGGATATAACATGTACAACTACTAACTAACTATTTTAAAATTATTTTTTCCACAAGCGTCCCATTTCTTCCAAAGTTTTTCCTTTGGTTTCAGGAACTACTTTCCATACAAACAATGCTGATAATAATCCCATTGCACCATAAAGCCAATAGGTAAATCCGTGATTAAACTGATTGGTTAACCAAGAGTTGTCATTCATCATTGGGAAAGTCCATGAAACAATCATGTTTGCAATCCACTGAGCGGCAACTGCCATCGACATGGCACTACGAATTGAGTTCGGGAAAATCTCTGATAACAACACCCAGGTAACCGGTCCCCATGACATGGCAAAAAAGGCAACATATCCTAACATGGCGAACAAAGCAACCAAACCCAACTGATTGAAATAGAAGGCAAAACCCAATGCGAACATACAGATTCCCATACCAATGCCACCAATCATCATTAACGGCTTACGTCCAAACCTATCAACAGTATAAATTGCCAATACTGTAAAGATCAAATTAATTGCCCCAACCAAAATGGTTTGAAGTAAAGAAGTATCGGTATCGCTGCCCATATTTCTGAAAATCTCGGATGCATAATACAACACCACGTTGATACCTACAAATTGCTGGAATACAGACAATAATATTCCGATAACTATAATTAATCCTCCAAAAGTTAACCATGGAGCGTTATTTTCTTTTAACGACTCTTTAATATCGACTAACAGACCCGGAGCTTTTTCCGAACCAACAATTTTATTTAAAAGAGTTTTTGCTTCCTCTTCTCTCGATTTCATTATTAGAAACCGTGGAGTTTCAGGAACGAAATACAGCAATACCAAAAAGATAGTTGCAGGAATGGTTTCAGATGCAAACATGTATCTCCATCCTATTTCATTTAACCAACCATCATCACCACTTGAAGCAATAATGTAATTCACAAAATAAACCACCAACATACCAAAGATGATTGCAAACTGATTCCATGAAACCAATTTACCACGAATGTTTGCTGGTGCAATTTCAGCAATATACATAGGAGAAAGCATTGATGCTATTCCTACACCCATACCACCAATAATACGGTAAAAAATAAATGAAGTGATGGTTCCGGCTCCGAAAATATTCATAATTTCAGGCATAGCCGAACCAATTGCAGAAATAATAAACAGAACTGCAGCAAGAACTAAACCTCTTTTTCTACCAATATTCTGACTAACATATCCGCCAATAGAACCTCCAATAATACAACCTATAATGGCACTCGAAATCGTAAAACCATTAATCGAATTTAAGGTATTTTCAGAAATTTCGTTTACAGATACCCAGAACTGAGTGTACCAAACTATGATTCCTGCAACAATTACAATTCCACTGTATATCATTCCCTTCTTCTTTCCATACATGCGAAACATGAAGCTGGAAACCAACAAGGAAACAACTACAAAACACAAAGAAATGATAATCTTATATTCTCCAATAACCTGCAATGCGAGAGCATGATCAGACTCTAATGGAGTAACAAAAAATACTTTTAGTGCTTCAATAGCACCATTAATTACGGCAGTATCGTAACCAAACAACAATCCCCCAAGTGTTGCCACTAAGGTGATGGTTAAGATAAACGAATTACTCCCCTGGGTTTGGGCTTGAGACATGGATTTGAAAATTAGAATTAAACTCCCGCAGGTTCGATTGCGGGAGTTTATAAGATTTATTTAAATATACCAGTTAATTAACTGCTCTAACATTTCTTGTTTTCCACTTAGTTGTTTTGGTTCCCCAACTTCTTTTGCAATCTTTCTAAGATCTTCTAAAGAAAGGTCTCCGTTAGCAAATGCTTTTCCATTTCCTGATTCGAATGAAGAGTAACGGTCTTTTTTCATTTGTAAATATGGAGATTCGGTTCTGATTTTATCAGCAATAACCAATGCACGTGCAAAAACATCCATTCCACCAATGTGAGCAATGAAAATATCTTCTAAATCAGTTGAATTACGTCTGGTTTTTGCATCAAAATTGATACCTCCGTGAGTAAATCCACCATTCTCAAGAATTGGTAACATGGCCGCAACACTTTCATAAATGCTTGTTGGGAATTCATCAGTATCCCATCCATTTTGATAATCACCTTTATTCGCATCAATACTTCCCAACATGTTGTTGTCAACAGCAGTTTGTAATTCGTGCTCAAAAGTGTGACTTGCAAGTGTAGCATGATTTACTTCAATATTAATTTTGAAATCGTCAGCCAAACCATACTTATTCAAGAATCCCATTACAGTAGCCGAATCAAAATCGTACTGGTGTTTCATTGGCTCCATTGGCTTAGGCTCGATAAGGAAAGTTCCCTCGAAACCATTCTTACGACCGTAATCACGGGCCATAGTCAGGAATCTTGCCATATGATCCAATTCCTGTTTCATATCGGTATTGAAAAGAGACATATAACCTTCACGACCTCCCCAGAATACGTAACCTGTACCACCTAAAGCAATAGTAGCATCCAATGCATTTTTAACCTGAGTACCCGCATTGGCGATTACATTAAAATCAGGATTGGTAGAAGCACCATTCATGTAACGGGCATTCGAAAATACATTCGCTGTTCCCCACAACAATTTAACTCCTGAGTCAGCTTGCTTTTGTTTTGCATAGTCAACCATAGTAGCCATTCTCTTCTCAATCTCGAAAACAGTACCATCACCAGCAACATCGGTATCGTGAAAACAGTAGAAAGGCACACCTAATTTTGTAATAAATTCAAATGCAGCATCCATTTTCGATTTAGCAGCACTAATTGCATCAGCTTCATTTCCCCAAGGAAATTTTTGAGTTCCAGGTCCGAATGGATCTCCGCCATCGCCACAGAAAGTATGCCAGTAAGCCACTGCAAAACGCAAATGATCTTTCATAGTTTTACCTGCAACAACGCGGTTCTCATCGTACCACTTATATGCCATAGGATTTTTTGATTCCGGTCCTTCGTAAGCAATCTTACCAATTCCAGGAAAATACTCTTTGTCTCCTTTTAGAATAGTCATGATGTTCTTTCTTATTAAATTATCAATCTGTTTATTAGCTATCTACTATATATTTTTTTGCAATTCTTTGTTCCAGCGATCATATGCCTTCAACATTTCTTCACGAAGACTTTCGTCAGGCTTGATTGTACTGATTTTCTCCAATCCTGCGAAAGCTTCTTCCAGAGAAGAATAAATGCCTGCACCAAATCCTGCCCCTCTTGCGGCTCCCAACGATCCATCAGTATCATACAATTCAATGGTTGCACCCGATACGGTTGCTAAGGTTTCCCGAAACAAGGGACTTAAAAACATGTTTGCATGTCCGGCACGAATTACATTTGGCTGTACGCCGATTTCTTTCATTACTTCCATTCCATAATAAAATGAAAATGCGATTCCTTCCTGCGCAGCTCTGTAAATGTGAGCATCAGTATGACGGTTCAAGTTCAAATTCGAAATTTGCGCACCTATTTCACGATTATTCAAAACACGCTCAGCTCCGTTTCCAAATGGCAGAATTGTTATGCCATCCGATCCAACAGGAATTTCCATTGCCTTTTCGTTCATTTCTGCATAAGACAATCCTTTCGCCACATTATGATTCAACCATGAATTCATAATTCCGGTTCCATTAATGCACAACAAAATTCCAAGACGATTATTCTCTTCCGTATGGTTCACATGAGCAAATGAATTTACTCTTGAATAAGGATCAAATTTCACCTCATCGCTAACACCATAAACCACACCTGAAGTACCTGCTGTAGTTGCAACTTCGCCTGGTTTCAACACATTTAAAGACAATGCATTGTTTGGCTGATCTCCTGCACGATAAGAAACTACCGCACTGCTTGAAAAGCCTAATTCTTTAGCAATTTCAGGAAGCACCTGTCCCTGATTCGAGAAAGTATCAACAATTTTAGGCAATACATCAGCCGACAAACCATATGCATTCAGTACATCTTCCGAAACTGAATTATTTTTAAAATCCCAAAAAATTCCTTCCGACAAACCTGAAACAGTAGTACAGGTTTCTCCGGTTAATTGCATCGCAATAAAATCTCCGGGCAACATTATTTTATAAATTTTCGCAAATATTTCAGGTTCATTCTCTTTCACCCAAGCCAATTTGCTGGCAGTAAAATTTCCTGGAGAATTTAGTAAATGCGACAAACATTTGTCTTTTCCAATACTTGCAAAAGCTTTATCGCCGATTTCAACGGCTCTGCTGTCGCACCAAATAATTGAAGAACGAACCGGCTTCAAATCTTTATCAACACAAACCAAACCATGCATCTGATAAGAAATACCAATGGCTTTAACCATCTCCCCATCTATATTTGCTGTTTGCATTACACTTTTGATTGCCTGCTTTAGATTGCTCCACCACATTTCAGGATCTTGCTCGGCCCAACCAATTTCGTGTGCCGTAATTTCCATTTCCTTTTTGGGAAAAAAATCAGCAGCCAAACATTTGCTGCTCTCAGCATCCAATAATGATGCTTTAACTGAGGAACTTCCTATATCTAATCCTAATAAATACATTTTCTATTCTTTTTTACCGTTCTGCCCTGTTCTGTTCTGATGCAAATTTAAAAATGTTTTTTTAATAAAAAAACATTTTTAAAAAACTATAAAGATTTTCTCATTACAAGTTGAGTTGGGACACAATAATAAACTCGCTCAGATGTAGTTACAAACTCTGCAACCTTTTTGCCCATTAGATCAAAATCTGTTGATATTACAGTAATTCCTTTGTCGATATATTTTTTCATTGGTGTCTCATTGTAAGAAACAAGTCCTATATCTACGCCAAATTCCAGATTTTTCTCTCTTGCTTTATCCAGAATCTTAGCCATTGCCCGATCACTAACCGAAAAATAAGCCGCACCCTTTTTCACCTCGATGGAATCTATATCAGTATAAATGGAATGTTTTATCTTGTTTTGTTTACAAAAGCGCAGAAAAAACTCAACGGTCTCGTATGGATGATAAGTATAATCCGGGTAAATCATACTAAACTCTTTGTATTTCTTTATCTCCCCCAAACCAGACTGCAGAGAAGTAAGAACAGACTCTCCAAAGTCCTGAAAGATCTGAGAATGCTGATCATCAGCCTTAATGTTCCAATCAATAATCATTACATTCTTTGGATCCAACTGCTTCAAACAGGCGGCCACTTTGGGATGATCAAAATTCATGATAATGTATTTGCTGTACTTGCCAACACTCTCTCGAATCTGAGATTTAAATACATCGATATTGTAATGATGAAAATGCAGATCCACAATTACATTATCTGCTAATCTTTTCCTGAAACTATCGTACAAAACCTCTTTGTACGCTTTAAAAGTATCCAAAAACAAAAACACTCTGGTTATTTCACCCGAAACAAAATATCCTTTATTCGGAACAGATTCAATCACGTTCCTTTTCTTCAATTCAGCATATGCCTTAAATACAGTGTCTCTGGATAGAGAACACTCCCGGCACATCTCGTTTACCGAGGGCAACACATCACCTGGCTGGAATATTTTTTGGCTGATCGCATCCTGAAATGCTTGAATTAATTGTTGAAATTTTGGGATTGGAGAGTTGCTGTCCGGAGTAAATTGAAATGCTTTCATGCGTATTATCGATTCAAGTATTCTGTTCTGTTATGGCTCAAATGTATAAATAAATTTTTAATCGGTAAAAACTGAGCTTATTATTTAGTAAATTGATACTTCTTATCCTACAAATTCATTTTTAGATGAAAATACTACTTACAGGAGCCAATGGTTATATAGGGAAACGATTACTACCCGTCCTGCTGGAGCAAGGGCATACTGTTGTCTGCTGTGTTCGTAATAAGGAACGTTTCTCACCACAAGAAATTGATCATCCCAATTTGGAAATCTTCGAAGCCGATTTATTGGATTTACAATCTTTGCGCAAACTACCAGTGGATATTGAGGTGAGTTACTATTTGATTCATTCCATGCTTCATGATACCGATGGATTTGAAAAATTGGAGAAAACCTGCGCACAAAACTTTGTAGAATTTATCGATAAAACACAAAACCGGCAAATAATCTATTTAAGTGGTATTGCCAATGTGGAAGTACTTTCGAAACACCTTGAATCAAGAAAACTGGTGGAAGACATTCTAAAAAAAAGCAAAAGTTACCACACCATTTTACGAGCTGGAATTATTGTTGGCTCGGGAAGTGCTTCATTTGAAATTATTAGAGATTTGGTTGAAAAATTAGCCATTATGACAGCGCCCAGATGGCTACTCACAAAATGTCAACCCATTGCAATCCGCAACGTTATTGATTTTTTAACCAAGGTTATTGATCACGATGAATGCCTGAACCAAACTTTTGATATTGGTGGCCCTGAGGTGTTGAGTTATAAAGAAATGCTGCAGCAATACGCCGAAGTTAGAAAGCTGCCAAGAATCATCACCACCCTTCCGGTAATGACTCCCCGCCTGTCTTCCTATTGGTTGTATTTCATCACTTCAACCTCCTATAATCTGGCCTTAAACCTTGTCGACAGTATGAAAATTGAAGTGATTTGCCGTCCGAACAATCTGGCATCAAAACTGCAAATTACTTTAATGCCCTACAAAGAAGCCATAGAGCGGGCAACCGGAAAAATTAAACAGCAAATGGTGATCTCTTCGTGGACAGATGCTTTGAGCAGCGGTATTCTGCCCAATGAAAAAATGAAGTATGTTGAACCTCCAACTTATGGATGCTATACCGATAATAAACGTTATAAATTTACCAATAATCCGGAACAAGTGATTGAGAATGTTTGGGCTTTAGGCGGCGACAGAGGCTGGTATTACGGAAATTGGCTTTGGCATTTACGTGGCGTGCTCGACAAACTTTTTGGTGGTGTTGGTTTGAACAGGGGGCGCAGACATCCGTCTGAAATAGAAATGGGTGATTCTCTTGACTTTTGGCGGGTACTTCTTGCCGATAAAGAAGGCGGAAGACTATTGTTGTATGCCGAAATGGTTTTGCCGGGTGAAGCATGGCTCGAATTCACAATAAACAGAAAGAATAATGAAAATTTCATCTCCCAGAAAGCCACTTTTCGCCCCAAAGGAATCATGGGAAGATTGTACTGGGCCTTGAGTTATCCATTTCATCTTTTTATTTTTAGAGGAATGGTAAAGGGGATTATTAATTACCGGAAAACCGATTAAAGAATTAACCACAAAGGAAACCCAAAGGATATCACGAAGTAACACAAAGTTATTTACAGATATTCCTCATATCAGGTATAAAACCTAATTGTAAATTGAGCAGAAAAAACATGAAAAAACGAGTAACAGGAATCGGGGGAATATTTTTCAAATCGAAAGACCCAAAGGCAAGCAGAGAATGGTACAACAAACACTTGGGCATTCAGTGTCCTGATGAATACGGCGGCATGTTCGAATGGCGAAAAACCAGCAAGCCAGAAGAAACCGCTTATACAATCTGGAGTCCTTTCGAAGAAAAAACAGAATATTTTGAGCCTTCGAAAAAAGATTTCATGTTCAATTACCGTGTTGAAAATCTGGTTGAACTACTTAAAGTTTTGAAAGAAGAAGGCGTTGAAATTATTGGTGAGATGCAGGAATTTGAATACGGTAAATTTGGATGGATACTAGATCCCGAAGGCAATAAGGTGGAATTGTGGGAACCTATTGAAGGACCATTCAGCGAAATGTACAAAGGAAAATCTACTTCAGAATAATTTTAACTTATTAATAAAAGATTAAAAACATTACTTACTTTGTTTGGACTTGTAAATTAAACAATACACTTTCAGTTTAAACACACATGAATAAACCAATTGTAGAGTTTCACGCCCCTTTTAGCATTGCATCAGAAAAATTGAAGTATTCTATTGTCTGTTCTCAATATCAGAACAAATGGGTATTTGTGCGCCATCGCTTGAGGGAAACCTGGGAAATGCCTGCCGGACATATTGAAAAAAATGAATCGGCCTTAGCTGCGGCAAAAAGAGAATTGTATGAAGAAACAGGTGCTACTCATTTTGGTTTACGTACGGTCTGCGATTATTCCTGCGATTGGCAAGGAGAAATAAAATCAGGTAGAATCTTCTTTGCCAACATTCAGCAATTGGGTAAATTACCCGAATTGGAAATTGCAGAAGTCAAGCTTTTCAAAAATCTACCCAGAGAATTGACCTATCCGGATATTCAGAATTTGATTTTTGAAAAAACTAAAAAGTTATTAATTATAAAATGATACGAAACCAAACAGCAAAACAAACAGACTCTCAGTCCCATATTGCAATACAAGAACTAATACAGCTTTGTGAAAACAATCAAAAACATAACAGTGATTTAATACTCTGCCAACAACATGGATTTATATACGAAGGCTCAAAAGGGAGGTCATTCTCAATAGGTCCAGGAGATGATGGTCTTTCAAGTTTTACTCATTTAAATTTCATTTCAAATCTTGCAAACAATTTTATAACAGATAATGAAAATACTTTTAATAACCTTGATAAAGAACAAAAAATTTCACTTGAGCATTCAATTCATTTAGAAAAAATGTTATATCTCAAAATATGGGAAAACACCTACTTCATTAAACTACTTACTCAACTTGTAAAGTTAGCCTGTGGTGAAAACTATGATTGGAATTTAAAAATCCCGTATCAGAAGGGAACTACAAAAAGCACACATATTAGAACAAATATAATTAACAGAATAAAAAATGATTCACCATCATTTTATTCATTGCTCAAGAAGTCTTATTCCCAACAAGTGAGAAATGCAATCGCTCATTCTCAATATTATTTTATCCAAGGGGGTATCTATTATGCCAATTATAAGTCTGATAAATATTCCCTTTTGGAAGCAATGGGTTATAAAGATTGGGAAAATCAATTTTCCAGCACGATGTCTTTATTTTTTATTTTAAACAGTTATCTAAATTTAATACATGAAAAATATTCACAATACACAATATCTAACAATAATCAAATTGAAATTATGGTTCCTTTAGAAAATGGTAAATTTGGTTATATGTTACTTGAATATCATCAAAATGGTAAGAGGTGGACATTCAAACAAAATGCAACATAATAAATATCACTTGATTTACAAAAACAATTAAATCCATGTCTCAAATTCACTTTCACGAAGATTTTTACATTCCTGTTCTTAAAGGAAGTAAAACACAAACAACCCGAATCGATGAAGCATGTCCCGAATTAGGTACCGGAACGGCAATTTTTGATCATGGAAAATCAATTCCCATTGAAATCACCTCTGTTTCGTACAAAAGCTTTGATGAAATGAGTTTGGAAGAGGCACACAAAGACGGCTTCAAATCGAAAGATGAACTATGGTACGCTTTGCTGACTTTCTATCCCGATCTGCAAAAATCGGATTTGCTGATGTTAGTTGAGTTTAAACGTGTTGTTATTTAAAGCTGGAAATTCAGTTTTAAAAAACTTTATGTCTCAACTTTTTTGGGTGAGGTTTCTTAGAATTAGCCATATTTATTGACGGGCGAAGCTTCCCCATTTTGGGCGGGCAATACACCACCTGGGAATAATTCTCTGCAAATCGGGCGGGCAGTCCCCCACTTCGGAATAACTCTCCGCAAATCGGGCGGGCAATCCCCCATTTCGGAATGACTCTCCGCAAATCGGGCGGGCAATCCCCCACTTCGGAATGACTCTCAGCAAATCGGGCGGGCAATCCCGACAAAATAGTAAAGGCATTCCTGAATACAAGCTAATATTCTAAACAGCCTACTATTTCGCCCCAAAAAAGTTTAAGTTTTAACTTATTTTTTGCCGGAACTATTGCTGAAATAGAATACAAACCGGACTGGGCGCTTTTATTTCATCAACGAAAGTTAGCTTTCCGGTTACAGAATCTCTTTTAAAACTCACAATATTGTTGGTATTTTTGTTGGCAACCAGCAGAAATTTATCGTCGGGCGATAAGCTGAAATTACGGGGATGATCACCTCGTGTTGATTCGTGTCCAACCAATTTTAAAGCTCCGTTTTCCTGTACTTCGAAAATAACAATGCTGTTGTGCCCCCGGTTCGATCCGTATAAAAATTTGCCGTCCTTTGAAATATGTATATCGGCAGTATTGCTTACTCCATCGAAATCGGCTGGCAAAGTACTTACATTCCCAATCATACTAACTTCTTCATTATCTGAAATTGAAAAACCAGTAATGGTATTGTCAAGCTCATTAATCACATAAAATATTTTTCCATTGGGGTGAAAAGCCAAATGCCTTGGTCCTGCCCCGTCAACCAAAGAAACTTTTGCCTGATTTGCCGGCACAAATTGATTGCTGACAGTATCGATGCTTGAAATCCACAACTCGTTGGTTCCCAAATCGACTGCAATAATATGATTTGAATTGGGCTGAAACCAAACACTATGGGCATGTGGCTGATCCTGACGATTTGCAACCGTTCCTGAACCGGTATGTTGCTGCACATCCAAAAGATCAGACAATTCTCCATTCTCATCAACTTGTAAGTATCCAACATTACCTCCTGTGTAGTTGGCAGTTAGTACTACACCAGCATCATTTGCAGTAACAAAGCAAGGATGCGCTCCTCCGCTCGGCTTACAACTAATCAATTTTAACGAATCACCTGTCTGGTAAGATTCAACACTTCCCATGTTATTATCTTTCACCAATTCGTTGATAGACAAAAGTGTTTTTTGATTATTCGCAAAAGCCAAAAACGAAGGATTGGCTGTTTCAGCAACCAAACCAATCATTTTTAAATGACCATCTGCTTCCATTTTCAACTTGTAAATTCCTTTGGAATCACCATCGGTGTAGGTTCCCAGAAAGAAGGAGTATGTATTTTGCTTCACAGAAGTTTTGGGTTTAGAGTTTTGACATGCTGCAATCATCAAAATTGAAGCAATTAGTACAATGTTTCGTTTGATCATGAATGTGGTTTTTTTTAGAAGTCTAAAGATAAGGAAATATCATGATTAGAAAGACGGATGCAATAAAGAAACATTTGAATTTTTTGTTGAACCCATTTAAAGGGTTCTAAATATTTTAAATCACTACAATCTTCTTCTTCACCGTTCTATCCAAAAAATGAATGACTAAAAAAAAGATCCCTGCCGATAAACCACTCAAATCCATATCTGTTCGGTTGCTCGTCTTTTGGTGCTGAGAAAGCTTCCGCCCCTCCGAATCGAAAATTTCCACTTGAAACTCTGTAACCGTATCGTCTTCAATCACAATGGTGAATTCTCCCTTATTGGGATTGGGAAAAACTTTCACTGCGCCCAAATCTTCTTCTCCCGGTTCTTCGGGTGTTGGGTCGGGATCAGGATCGGTACCCGGATTGGGATCTGTGGCAAGAGTGTCTCGCACAAGTATTGTGTGATTTCCATCTGGCAAATCCACTGTAGCCTGAAGAATTCCATCCGAATTCGTGTCTCCTGAGCGCTCTAAAACATCATCTACAAATACTCCAAAAGATGTTTTACTTTTTAAATCGAGCGCAAATATTTTAATTGTCCGATCACCAACAATGTCTTGAACAGAATAAGACACAGATGCCGTATCTCCCTGAGCATTTAAGAGGTATAGATGATTCTCCCAATCAACACCAATAGTGCTTTCGTTAGAATAAAGTGTTCCTCCTGCAACTGCCGGATTCAAATTGTCCCCAATCTTAATCGTATGCAAAAAAACGGTGTTCTCCTTCACTGCAATTGGTTCCACTTCAATTCGCCAGAATCCAGGGTGTTCATCATCCAAATTAACATTTCGGTTTGGCGGATAATTGGTTCCATCCACCCAATATTCATATCCGCTGCCACCTATTAAAGTTGTTGCACTAACTGCCGGCAATAAGGTTCGAACCGCAACACTCCCCTTGCCATTTGCGGCTTTATAATCTTTCCCGTTATAGGTGATGATATGATTTGCAACCTTTGTATTCGTAACGCTTCCGCTGATATCCGGTTTATTTACAAAGTGATTGATGTACTTGGCTTTTCGCACTCTGGAACTTGTATTTAATAAATGAACATGATCCAAAACAATTACACGGTCGGGCTTATGAAACAACAACCGACGTTCAAAACGATCCAATTTGTTTGCCTGATAAGAATCTGCTGCATCAGCCACCTGATAGGAAAAATCGGCACCTGAAACATAACGAATCCATTTCCCTCTTCTGTGCTGAACAGAAAAAACATCATCTAAATTTTCCAATCTATCCGATTCTATTTGCCCTCCGTCATTGGAAACACTTCGCCCAAGGTTTCGATAACTTTCTGTTCCATCGTAAACACAAATGGAATTGTGCGCTATGGTCCGTGTGTAGTAATTATTATAATGAGAAGTGCCAAACGAATCGTAAAACCCGGCATCCAAAATCAAAGGTTTGTCTTTTATAATGGTAAATGTGTTGTTATCCCGGTGCTCATGATCAGCCCGTTTAGCAGGAGCATTGTAAAACCATAGCATTGCTGCATCTTCGTTCCATGAAGTACGGCTCACCGACAATCCGGTTTTATCGGCCCAATAATTGAGTGGCAGCTGAGGATGCGGTACGTAAGAAGCTGTAAAATCTTTATACATCAGTTTAATAAAAACCAATATTGAATTGTTTAGATATTGTGATTGATTAAAAACCTGAACCAGATACTGACTTCGGGCATCTTGATATTCTGCTGCATGACGATACATTGCACGATTTGCCTGATCCAATTTTACAATGGCGTCACCCAGATGAATGCAATAATTATTCGGACGAAAAAAATACCAATACTGATTGACCGACTCACGAATCCAAGGCTGGGTTTTATAATAGTCCCGATCGGTTCCGTACTTCATATCGTCGAAGAACTGGTATTGATTCGGTAAATTTATCATTCCGTAGGCTGCACCCCAATTCCATCCACCATCATCATCACGAAAGTGTGCAAAAGCCGGTAAAATACCATTTTCCCACTTTCCAAGCAAAGTTTGATACCAGGAATTTACTTGAGACAATTGCGAAGATGAAAGGCCATCGGCTCCATGCAGTGCAATGGCTGCACGCATTGTCATGATACAATTGTTTATGTTGTGACTGGTTACATAACTATTTCCTGAACCTGTTAAAATATAGTTGCTCATGAAATACTCCAGAACCCGATAGAAGGAAACGGATAAATTTTGCCGCTGTGTTACAGGAATATAATCGTAAGTCCAATCGAGAAGAATAGCGCCAAACTCACAATTTTCGCGAAGCAAATTCTCTTGAGTATCTCCTGAATAATTGTCGAAATTAATTCCATCGATATAAGTAATGTATTTCTCAATAATAAATTCACACCTCGCCTGAGCCAAATTATCAGTCCCTAACTGCAGTAAAAAAGCAGTCATTTTAGATAGCATATAGGAATCACCATTCGTCCAATTATAAGTCCACTGAGCTGAATTTGAACCAGCTAAGTAGTGATCGGAATCTGTAATCCAATTGTTATTGTAGCTATTTATAAATGTATTGTAGGTACTGCCACTATCTCCACCCGAAATATTCGACTTTAGCCAATCGAATCTTTTCTTCCCCAATTCTACTCTTGGCCTGTTCGCATTTACCTGCGAATAACCCTGATAAGAAGATTGAATAAGAAATAGAAATAATATGATTGTCCTGAAGCCCCTCATTGATCCCGTCAGTTTAATACAAACATCAAATTACAAAAAATCGGGGAATCGAAATCTAAAAAAGATACATCGGAGACTTATTTAGAATACACAACACTCTGCATTTGTATACTAAAACGTATTAAAAATTAGCCTAGTACAATTTATTTATTATTGAAGTCAATTTCCCGATTTAACTTTCGTAATTCTCTTATCAGGAAAGCTCCCGCCACAATAGCTGCACCAATATCGGATATCGGACCGGCAAACCAAACACCATCCAAACCAAGAAAAGTAGGAAGAATAAAGAGAATTGGGATTAATAAAATAACCTGACGCATTAATGTAAGTACAGCCGAAATGCCGGCTTTTCCTATCGACTGAAAATAATTCCCAACAACAACCTGAAAACCAACCACCGGTAACGCAATCAATATAATCCGTAAACCGTAAGACCCCATATCCAGTAATTCTGCACTGGAATTATTGAAAGCCTTAACAATTAATTCGGGGAATAACTGAACCCCAAGAAAACCAACAATCACAATTCCTGTTGCTGCTTTAATGCACAATATCAGACATTCTTTAACTCTGGCGTAATTTTGCGCCCCGTAATTGAAGCCAAAAATAGGTTGCGCCGCCATATTTAGAGCCACCACAGTCATTACAATCAGCATGGCAACAGAGTTAATTACACCCATTGCTGCTATAGCAATATCGTTGCTGTACTCTACCAACTGCACATTATATAATGCCTGAACAAAACTTCCGGCCAATTGCATCGAAAATGGAGCAAAACCTATGGTTAAAATGTAAAAAACAATCTCCCGGTTCAATTTAAAATTTGAGAACCGAAGTTTTATGACTGATTTTTCGCTTCTGAAATGCCTGATTACCCAGATGCATAAGATCAATTGCGAAATAATCGTAGCATAGGCAGCTCCTGCAACGCCCATATCCAAAACAAAAATAAAGATGGGATCGAGAATGATGTTTGTGCCGGCACTAATCAGCATGGAGTACATCGCTATTTTTGCGTTTCCTTCGGAACGGATCAAATTGTTTAAAGAAAAGCCTACAACACTAAAAACCGCCCCGTAAAGAATAATATTTAGATATTCGTTGGCAACGAACATGGTATCATCTCCAACTCCAAACATCCTGAGTAATGGATCCTTTATTAAAAATCCGATTACAGTAATAATAACTGAAACGATAATCATGAGAACAAATGAATTTCCCAAAACCCATTCTGCTCTGCCCAAATCTTTCTTTCCCAGATTGATAGATATTCGAACACCTGCACCAATCCCGATTAGCATGCCAAATGCCATCATGATTAACATGATTGGAAACACTGCACTCAGACCTGATAACGCAATTGCACCAACACCTTGACCAATAAAAATCCGGTCGACTACATTGTACAATGAGTTAATAACCACCCCGGTAAAAGCTGGTAAGAAATACTTCCAAAGCAAGCTTTTGATACTTGCACTCTCCAACTCCTGAACATTCTTACTATTCTTATCCATAAATTCGCTTGTGGCACAAAAGTATCAATTAATGACCGCCTGAATTCTATTTTATCTATTAAAAATGTATAAAAATCGGTAAACGCAAGCTAATGAAGGGTAAAGCGAACAAAAAAAACATGTTAACAATTTGTATTCTTCGTATTCTCAGATGAATCCTTTTTGACTTTTTGCCTTAGTTACAAGCACAATATTTATTTATTATTAATATTCATGAAACTTTTGCAGATTATAAAAAAATAATAGTTCTTTTGCGAAATTTATTTCCGAAATTAAACTCTTCAATAAAATAACCTTCAAGATAAAACCAAATATGTTTGCATCAATTGATAAGATATTAAAGTATCAACTCTTTAGCATTGACAATTATAAAATCACAATATTTACTTTGCTTAGTATCTTACTGATTTATATACTAACTAAAATATGTCTTTATTTAATTAAAAAAACGCTTTTTCGTAAGCACAAATTTGTTAAAACAGACGAAGGCAATACATATGCCCTGTTCCAGATCATAAAATATGTGGTTTGGATCATGTCGATTGGTTTAATGCTTGAAGCCATACATATAAAAGTAACTGTGCTTATTGCCGGCTCGGCTGCCTTACTGGTTGGTGTAGGTTTAGGTTTACAGCAAACCTTTAACGATATGATATCAGGAATCATCCTCCTCTCGGAGCGATCGATAAAAATTAATGATATATTGGAAATTGATGGAGATATAATTAAAATTCAGAGCATTGGATTGCGAACCTCAAAAGGTTTAGACAGAGATGAAATTTCGATTATTATTCCCAACTCGCTAATTACTACAAACAAAGTGATTAATTGGAGTCATCAATCTAAAAAAACCCGCTTCCGGATTCCTGTGGGAGTAGCCTACGGCTCTGATGTTGATTTAATATTAAAAACCTTAGAAGAAAGTGCTTTTGAACATCCCGATATTTACGAAAGACAATCTATTGAAGCCCGGCTTGTAAATTTTGGCGCCTCCTCATTGGATTTTGAATTGCTATTTTTCAGCAAAAACATCTTTAGAATAGGCAAGGTGAAAAGTGATATCCGTTTAATTATTAATAAAAAATTTATTGAGAACAATATAACTATCCCTTTTAATCAATTAGATGTGAATCTGAAAAAAGAAATCTAATTGCAAATTGCTCTCATATTGCTGTTTTCATGGTTTTGCCTGAATTAAAAGTATAAATGAAAAAATGAATACAAGTTTGTATTGATTCTCCTTTCAGGAAATGATCGTACTATTGCATCATTTCCATTACAAGTTGGCATAAAGTAGATATAAAAGGGGAAACAAGCGTTTAAAATTAATTTCCTACATTGGAAAATTTTAAATTGCTTCTCAACGAGAAAAATAAAGAAATTACAATTACATGAAAATAATCATTGGGAAAATTGACAGGGCTGATTTTCCGGATCTGCACTTATCAAATATTGATTTAAAAGTTGATACCGGAGCGTATACGTCTTCTATTCATTGTCATCAAATTGAAGAGTGTCAGGTTGGAAATGAAAGACATTTAAAATTCAAACTTTTGGATCCCTCCCATCCCGATTATAACGAAAAAGAATTCACTGTTAAAAATTACAAGAAAAAAAGAGTTAAAAATTCTTTTGGAAAATCAGAAACCCGTTTTGTAATTGAAACAATTATTATATTATTTGATAAGGAGTTCCTTATTGAGCTTTCTTTAAGCGAACGCAGCGAAATGAGATATCCGATACTAATCGGAAGAAAACTTTTAAATGGAAAATTTATTGTTGATACTTCAAAACGCAATATTTCTTTCAAATTGAAACAAAAAAATCAGCAATAGAGAATTTAAAGTCCATCCAATAAATGTTAATTACATATTATGAAAATTGTTATTTTATCAAGAAATCCTAAATTATATTCTACCAAAAGATTAGTTGAAGTAGCAGAAAAAAGAGGCCATGAAGTACTTGTTGTGGATCATTTAAAATGCATTATTGAAATTGAAAAAAAGAAACCTAAGATCTTCTATGATGGCGCATACTTGATGGATGTTGACGCAATAATTCCAAGAATTGGTGCCTCTGTTACTTTTTACGGTTCAACAGTAGTCCGCCAATTTGAAATGATGAAAACATTTACAGCTGTTGGTTCTGAAGCTTTAATAAAATCGCGGGATAAATTAAGAAGCTTACAGGTTCTTTCACGCGCAGGTGTAGGCTTACCCCGTACCGTTTTCACCAACTACACAAAAGATGTTAATCATGTAATTCAATCGGTTGGAGGCACACCACTTGTACTTAAACTTCTGGAAGGAACTCAAGGATTAGGTGTTGTTTTAGCCGAAACTCCAAATGCTGCAACTTCAGTTATTGAGGCATTTAACGGACTAAAAGCCCGTGTGATTGCTCAGGAGTTTATTAAAGAATCGAAAGGTGCTGATATTAGAGCTTTTGTTGTTGATGGAAGAGTGGTTGGAGCTATGAAACGGCAAGCATTAAAAGGTGAATTTCGATCTAACCTTCACAGGGGAGGTTCTGCAACAATTATTGAATTGACTGATGAAGAGGAAAACACGGCAATAAAAGCAGCAAAGGCAATGGGATTAGGAATTGCTGGTGTGGACATGCTGCAATCAGCAAGCGGACCTTTGGTTTTGGAGGTAAATTCATCGCCAGGTTTGGAAGGTATCGAGATAGCAACCAAAAAGGACATCGCAAAACAAATAATTAGATTCATTGAAAGGAATGTTGATTGATAAGTATACCATACTAGGCAAAGAAATTCAGAAAGGTGAGCGTGCTTTCTTAGAATTGGAAGTTGCAAAATTGCATACCCGAAATACCATTAAGGTTCCCGTAATTGTGGAACGTGCGAAAAAAGATGGTCCTACCTTGCTTTTAATGGGTGGTGTGCACGGTGATGAAGTTAATGGAGTTGCCATTGTTCGAAATATCATTCGAAAAAAATACAACAAACCAAAAAGGGGAATGATTATCTGCATTCCCGTTTTTAATGTATTTGGATTCTTAAATCTCCGCAGAGAATTTCCTGACGGCAGAGATTTGAACAGAATGTTCCCTGGTTTTTTAAATGGTTCTCTTGCCAGTCAATTTGCATATCGTTTTACGAAAGAAATTGCACCCAAAGTTGATTATGTGATCGATTTTCATTCGGGCGGTGCTGACAGGTCAAATTTCCCTCAAATTCGATGCGTAATTAAGGAAAAAAAAACATTGAAACTTGCACAGGTTTTTAATGCTCCGTTTATTTTGAATTCCGATTACATTTCCAAATCTGTTCGCGACACCATTCGCAATCTGGGAAAAACAATTCTACTCTTTGAAGGTGGAAAATCGAATGATCTGGATGAAGATGTTATTAGCTGCGGTGTAGAAGGCGCAGTGAACGTGATGAAATATTTAGGATTACAGAATGGAGATTTGCAATTAAAGCAGACACCAGTTGTGATTCCTAAAGCTCAATGGTTAAGAGCTTCCAATTCGGGTATGTTTCAATTACGGGTTACAAATGGAAGTTGGGTCATTAAAAAACAAATTTTGGGCGAAATAACAGATCCTTACGGAGGATATGAAAAAAAAGTGCTTGCTCCGTTTGATTGTTATGTGTTTTGTGTAAACACTGCACCTATGGTGCATAAAGGAGATGCTCTGTTTCACGTTAGTCTTGAAACGGATAAATTAAATTCGGATCTTATCTCTTCTGACTATTTGGTAGAATAAAAAACCCTTTATTAATCTTTATTCAATATAAAAAAACAAACTATAAAAGCCTATTGCTTTCAACAACAAACAACTCAATAATTGGCACATCACAGCAGGCTTACACATCCTAATAAACGATAAACCTAACAATAGCTAATCCCTTAAAATAAAGAGTCATACATTCAGAATAAGTTAAGACACTTATTCATATCAATCACAGATCATTCATTCAACAAATCGGATTTCATCAATTTATTTTGCATCTTCAATAAATATTTTAAAACCTGATGATGAATCCAATTAAATACTTTTCCATACTAATCGGTGTTTTTACAATCCTTTTTACATTATCGCCACAGTGCTCTCATGCTGAGGAGGCTGATCCAAACAGGACTCAAGTTCCATTTTCAACAGACACACAAAATTTTACCGTTTGGAATGGGGAAAACTATGTGCCTTTTTTTATTAAAGGAATTAACCTTGGCGTTTCAATTCCCGGAACATTCCCAGGTGAACTGGCCGCAAGCAAAGATCAATATGCTCGCTGGATAGAGGATATTCATGATGTTGGATTTAACTGTATTAGAGTCTATACACTTCATTACCCTCGTTTTTACGAAGCTTTAAAAGAATTTAACGATGCAAATCCGGCAAGTCCGATGTATATAATGCATGGTGTTTGGCTAGAGGAAGAACTAAGTGGGTACACCAATGATTTGTATCAGCTAAATGATGCATTCAATCAGGAAATTAAAGACGTGGTTAACTGTATTCATGGAAATAACAGTATAGATCACCGGTTTGGGAAGGCCTACGGATTATATACTGTTGATGTATCGCCTTGGCTTATGTCTTATATTATTGGAAGAGAAATTCATCCGGCAGAAATTCAGGAAACAAACAGTAAACATTCTGATCAAACTTCATTTTCAGGTACTGCTTTTAAGTTGGCAAGCGCCTCTCCATCCGAAGTTTGGGCAGTATCACATCTGGATGAACTTGTACGATACGAACGCAACAATTACAATACGGAGCGTCCTGTTAGTATTTCCAGCTGGCCTACTTTGGATCCCTTAGCACATCCAACAGAATCAGGAACAGATGAAGACAAAGAATCACTGGATTTATCCAATTTAAACTTTGATGGAGCACCTGCGGGTTATTTTGCCAGCTTTCACGCGTACCCATATTATCCTGATTTTATTAGCGAAGATCCCAGCTATAAACAATACTCCGATCCTTTAGGTCCAAACAGTTATTTGGGTTATATCAGTGATCTTAAGAATCATTATAAAAATTTTCCTGTGCTAATTGCTGAAACAGGCACGCCTTCGAGCTGGGGTATTGCACATTATTCGTCAAATGGAATGAATCATGGGGGAAGTTCAGAAGTTGAACAAGGACTTAATTTTTTGAGACTTCTTGATAATATTGAAGAAGCCGGTTGTGCAGGAGGAATCCAATTTTCCTTACTGGATGAATGGTTCAAACGAACATGGATTACAGATCCTTTCGATTTCAATCCTGAAGCAAGAATACTTTGGCACAATATTACCGCGGCTGAACAAAATTTTGGTTTAATTGCATTCCGCCCATCAGAAATTTCATATTCAGTATTAGATGATTTTGGTAGTGATAAACCCATTAAAAAAATTCTTACAGCGGCAGACTTTGATTTTTTCAACATTCGCCTGATGCTTGAAAAAGAGCTTTCGAACATTGATACGATTTGGATGGCAATTGACACCTATGATGCCAACTTGGGCGAATCAATACTTCCTTCGGGAACTACAATTACAAACAAAGCTGAATTTGCCCTGCGTATCACCAACTATTCTGCTGAATTATTTGTTACTCAAGCCTATGATTTATTTGGTATATGGCATGGTGTTTCAGAAGCCAAACAGCTTTATCATTCTACTGTTACTGATGGAGCTCCCTGGAACTTGATTCGCTGGAAAAACAATGACAAAAATTATGAAATTCAGTATGTTGGAAATCTGAAAACCCGTAGAACTGAATTACCTCCTTCAAGTTTGGATGCTGTAATTATCTCAAATGATTCAATTGATATTCATATTCCATGGTCATTATTACAGGTTACCGATCCTGCCAATGCAAAAGTAATGAATGATGACCGAGCCACACCTGAAACAGAAGAAGCCATCTCTGATGGAATAGCCCTAAGCGTTCTCCATAATGATGTATTATTGGAAGGAAATAATAGATTCATTTGGAGCTGGGGTGTACCAACTAACTATGTAGAAGTGAAAAAGCAATCTTACTATGTTGTAAAAGATGGATTGATTGAATTTAATAATGTGCCAATTGCATATACTGATAGCTATTCCACAAATCAGGGCGAAAATCTGATAATTGATGCTGAAAATGGACTCTTGGCCAATGACTTTGATTTTGATGGCAATTCATTCTATTCAGAATTATCCGAATTCTGCGAAAATGGCTTTGTTTTCCTTTCGGAAGATGGATCCTTTGAATACATTCCTGATACTGGCTACAGTGGTGAAGATTTTTTCACATACCGCGCTTTCGACGATAATGGCCACTCAATTAAGACAAAAGTGACGATTAATATCACTCCTGTTACTGCTGTTGATGATTTTACAAAAGAAGATTTTGCACTTGCTGTTTACCCAAATCCCGTAAGCACATTTTTACGTATTGATTTGCCAAATAACCGACCAACTCAATTGCGAATAATCAATCTAAAAGGATCTATTATTTACCAGAAACAAATAAGCGACACAAAGCACATCATTGATGTTCATTCATTTTCAAAAGGTGTTTACTTACTCAATATCCAAACAAGCAAAAACCTGCTGAGCAAAAAAATCATCATCAATTAAGGAAAACAATGAATACAAAAAAAAAACCTCGTTCAACGAACGAGGTTTTTTTTTACCTGCTAATATTGTTAGATATCTTTCTCTGAGTGCTGGACTCCACTTCCTCTTTTTTTAGTTTTTAACACATTGTACTTTTTACCAAAATTATATCGGAAGGTCAAATTTGCCACCCTATTTTCAAAATTGTACTTCATTCTTTGAGTAAAACGATCTCCTGAAGTATTTACATTATACTTACTGCTATTTAAAACATCGTAAATCCATAAAGATATACTTGCTTTGCCTTTCATTATTCTCTTACCAAAAGCGAAATCTACTTGAAAGGATTGATCGTAATTTCCTTGAACAACAGGCATATCAGAGTCATAACGCAAAGTTGTTTGAAAATTGAACCACTTAGGTATTCGCATGGTTGAAGTTAGCTTTCCAAAAAAACCAAAATCGTCATTGGTAGAAAAACTCACTTTAGCAGAGGGTGTATACTTTTGATAGATTCCGGACAAGTAGGAATTAACACTCCACCATTTGTTAAATTTTGTAGATATATTAAAATCAACACCTGCATATTGTAGATTTCCAACATTCTCATAAGTCACAATCGCCACATTGCTTTCATTAACAGAACGATACTGTCTTATGATATTATCCTTGTACTGATAATACAAATTTGTAGTATAGGTTATCTTATCTCTTTTATAAACAAAAGTTAACTCCGGCATATGCGTATAATAGGCTCCCAATTCTTTAGAACCTAATCTCTGATTTTCCGGATCTTGAAGATTTTGAAATGGATTCAACATTCTGGAATCAGGACGATAAACCATTTTAGAATAAGTCAGCAATACCTGCTTATTGTCGGATAATTTATAGGAAAGATGTACGCTGGGAAAAAAGTCTAAATAATCGTCATTATACGCTTTATTCGTCTCAATATCCGAATACTCAGACCGCAAACCAAACTGATATCCAAAATCTCCTTTCTCTCCACTAAATTGAAAATACAAACCATGAATGCTCTCTTTATAATTAAACGCAGTAGATAAATCAATAGGCCCATTGTACTTTATCTCATTCGTTCGGTACAAATATCCGGTTTCTATCGAACCCACTTCACCTAAAGGCTGTTTGTAATCCATTTGAATAATTGCTTCCTCGCGGTTAGAATTGAAAAAGTCACTGGTATTCCCTTCTACTTCATCAGTATAATTTCCGTAATTTTCTGCTTTATTACTTGTATAGCTTGCATCAAAAGAAAATTCCTGTCCTTTTCTATCAAACTTACGAATATAAGAGGCGTTGTACACCCAGGAATTCAAATCAATATCAACAGCACTTTCACGGGATGTTTCATTTGAAAAAGTACTACTGGTAATTAAATTTCGTGAATAGTTATAGATTCCATTCCGATTTTGCTTCACATTTCGATTGGTAACAGAAAAACTCACGGTGTTCTTATCATTTATTAAATAATCCATGCCCAATTGTCCAATGTGACTTCTATCGCCTAAATCGACATCGGCACGGCTATTCAACATCTCAACATTATTGTCTATTTCTGTAAATCGTGATAATTCATAATCTCTGCCAGACCAATCGTTTCGATAGCTGTATGATCCTGACAAATTGAGTTTTCCGGTTCGTAAATTAAGTGCAGTCCGACCCGAATGCTTGTTGATCGTACCAATGGTGGCGGAAGCATTTCCATTAAACCCCTTGGCTCTATCCTTCTTCATAATAATATTTACAATCCCAGCTGAACCTGAAGCATCATATTTTGCGGAAGGACTTGTAATTACTTCCACACGGTCAACATCTGCTGCCGGCATATTACTCAATACATCTCCGGGACTCATTCCAAGTAATCCACTCAGTTTCCCATCGATTAATATTTTCACATCAGAACTTCCCCGTAATTGTATTCCGCCATTGGCTGTAACATTTAATTTAGGAATTGTTGCTAAAACTTCATTTATAGTACCTCCATCTGAAACAGGTGATTTTGACACATTGTAAACTGTTTTGTCCAATTCGATTCGTGCAAAATCACGATTCCCGGTTACTTCCACTTCAGTAATCGTTTGGGTATCGGCATGCAAAACAAGTGGATCAGACAATAATAATTTTTCATTTTCTTTTAAAAGAACCGGCTTACTGCTATAGCTCTCAAATCCAAGATATTCAATTTTGTAATAATAGCTTAAACCAGCTAAATCAGCTAGTTCAAACTCCCCTTTTCTATTTGTGATAGTTCCCTTAACCAATAAAGAATCTGGTAAAGAATAAATTGATACGGTAGCATACTCAAGAGGCTTTTGATGTTCATTATCGACAACTACACCATTCAAATATGAATTTGTTACAGCTTTTGTAGAATCCTGAGCATAGGAATGCACAGCGGGGCTTAAAAAAAACAGAAGGACCGGCAATAATCCATTTCTGCAATCAAGTTTTAGACTCATTAGTAGTGTGTAAATTAGTTAGTGTATATAGTAACAGGTTGCACAAAAGTAGAAAATTTATGTTACGAATCAATTAAAAATCAAAAAACTTTTCCGCCAATTCACAAACAGAAACAATCAGTTTGTCATCAGTTTACATGTACTCACACTAAAAACCTTATTAACACTGGTCATTCAACTAAAACAACAAAAACTCAGCACAATTTAGTATAAAACACACTTAACAAAAGAAGCCCTAAAAAAACATCTGGCTTTTGACATAAAAAAAGCATCAATTCGTGAAAAAATGATGCTTACCATATAAAAACAGATCAATGATTAAATTTCCAATTGCAGTTTTAATTGCTTAAATCCATTTCGACTGACGTTTAAACTTTCCCCGGTTTTTAAAATTACAATCCAATGATCCTTCTCGTAAGGCTGCAATTGAGCTATCTGATCAATCTTCACCAAATAAGTTCGATGTATTCGACAAAACTCTTTCGGGCTTAAATGACTTTCAAAATATTTCATTGTCTTTTGTTTCAGATACCTTCCCTCATTGGTATAAATCATCACATAATCGTCCTGAGCCTCAAAATATTTTATTTTGTCAATTGCAATTACGTCAATTTTATTTCTTGATTTCACCACCACCCGGGTCAATAACTCATCCGAGGAATCGTTATGATTTTTTATTTTCTCAATCTGATCTTCACTCGTCACCGAATTTGAAATACGATCCTTCACCTTGCGCACGGCATCCTGGAAACGTTCATTTGAGAATGGTTTGAGCAGATAATCAATTGCATTGTGTTCGAATGCTCTGATTGCATATTCGTTGTAAGCTGTTGTAAACACAATATTGCAAGGTTTATCGAGTAATTCCAACATTTCGAAACCTGTCAGTTTAGGCATCTGAACGTCTAAAAACACCAAATCCGGCTCCAACTCATTAATTGCTTTTAAGCCTTGAAATCCATCTGAATACTCACCTAAAATTTCAATACCCTGACAAGCTCCTAAATAAGAGCGAACCAGATCTCTGGCCAATGATTCATCATCAATAATTATTGCTTTTATTACTTCCATATCTTATAAACTTTGTGGAAATTCCAGATAAACAGTAAATTGATCTTCTTTCTTAACAACCCGCATCAAATCAGCGTGGCCATAAATTAAATGCAGGCGTTCCTGTATATTTTGTAAACCAATACCATTTCCCTTTGCAGGAACCGAATCCGGATCAAAATTATTACTGATATTAATTTTTAAAATATCATTCTCAAAACGACACTTTGTTAGTACACAAACAGGCTCAAGGCTTTCATGCACTCCGAATTTAATCGCATTTTCGTATAATGGCTGTAAAATTAGATTGGGAATTTTTAGTTTCCCGCAGTCGGGTGAAAGATCAAAATGAAGCTGCAGACGATCACCAAAACGAACTTTCTCAATTTCCATATACAAACGAATATTACTCAATTCGTTACTCAAATTATTTAACTCTTTTAAATTCTGAGCCAGAGAATAACGAAGGTAGGTTGACAATTTAACAAGCATCTCTCTGGATAGTTCCGGCTTTGATAAAGTTAAAGAACTTACCGAATTTAAACTATTAAAAAGAAAATGCGGATTAATTTGAGATTTTAATGCTGTTAATTCTGCCTCTTTCACTAACTCTTTTAGCTCAGATTCACGAACCAATTTATCTTGAAAATTACGATAATACATTACTAAATAATACACAATCACAATATAATCGTACATCCCAAAGGCCATAAAAATCTGCCAATGCACAGGAATAAGATAATCGAAACCTTCACTGGTGGTGCCAAACCACATAGTTCGTAATTGATATGCGGACGATATCCAGATCCCCACCACAATTAAACCAGCAGTTAAATGATGCAAAAAAAAATGGAAAAAACCCAGACTTTCGATACTGGTATACATAACAATAAACCAAATACATACACCTAATATCAATAATGGAAATGAAAAGCTAAAGGCATTTACGGCCGAATCATAAATAGTCCTTCCCTCGAAATACCATCCAATCATAAATAACAGCATTGCAAAAAATGCCCAGGCTGCTATATAAATTGGAATAGCAAAACGATTTTTCAGAAGAGGATGCTGCATCTAAAATTATTTATATGATTTAATTTCGCAACCACCCAGAGCGACAAATCCTTTAATGATTAGTTCCTTTTTAGGTTCAACTATATAATTTGTGGTTGGTATTCGTTTGTCGGAAACACCGCCTAAAATAGCAGAGACTTCAACCTTAACCTCCCAATCGGATGGAACAACCAGAACACAACCACCAAACATTGTAAATACGTCAATTATGTTTGTGCCTTCGGCCAGATCGGCATTGGTGAGATTTAATTCTGTTCCTCCAAAAACACAGGTAACTTTTCCTCCTCTAAAATTTTTGGTGTTGATTACTTTTTCACCACCGCCAAATATATTTAGCTCATCGATATAATCAGAATCTGATCCTACCGCCGATCGCTTGCTAACATCACATCCGTTTCGTTTTCGGATAACCACAACTCCTATTACAATTAGCATTACAGGCCAAAATAAGCCTCGCCAGTTAAAGCTCCAATCGAATACAATAGGCATTAAAAACACCCCTCCCACTGCCATTAGAACAATTCCTGTAGTTTTATCATCTTTACCAAAAAAGAAAAGTGCCCCTAAACCAAACAGTAACATTGGCCACGAAAAGATAACATGCCTTAAGTCATAGGGAATAAAATCCAGATTTTTAAGAACCAATAAGCATCCAAATAGAATTAAGAAAATACCGAATATTGCACGGTTGTTTGGGTTTGATTTATGTTGTGATCTCATGATGATATATTTTATGATATGAATTTATTTATTTTTACAACAATATGGTGAATCAGGAGAAAAAATAAACGCAATACCTCCTAAAATAAGTAGTACAGGAAAAAACCATATCTCCCAATTTTGTGGTAGAAAATACAAATCATCCATAAGAAAGTATCCTCCGACAGCTATGGCCATCAGACCTCCAAAAATTCTCCGACGAACCAAAATCTGCAGTACGCCAATTAAAATTAAAACAGATTCCCACCGATACAAATAGGTTTCGATAAAATCAGACTGATAATTGAGCCGTTCCAAAATAATTACGATTCCAACTATTATTAACCCAAGCCCAACAAACAGACTTTTATTTTTTTTATTTTCATCCATGATATTTTTGTTTAAGATTAGTGTATCCTTTATTTCTAAAACTAAAGTAATGCAATATAATAGCTTTTAATTCTTGAAATCGGTTAAGTGTGCTCAAGAATCGGTAAATGGTGCGAAATGAAAATGATCTCCAATATCACTTGGGAACGTCATGTCCAGCGAAGTCAGAACATCCGTTATTCAAAGTTAAAGATTCGTCGACACCACCTCTTCCTACCTGTAATTGCTTTCCATATGGCTGTACTTTACAACTCATAATCAGACAGTTCATCAATTACAGTTTTCGATCTCAAAAATCATTGAAATCACCTCAAGGTTTACTATTTTTACCATTCAGGGCTTGTTATAAAAAACACAGCTCATCTATTCACACAACGATAGACTTTTACAACTATGAATCAGGCAGAAGCAAAAGCTCGCATTGCAGAATTGCGCGGGCAATTACATACATACAATCACAATTACTACGTTTTATCGCAGCCAAGCATCAGCGATTACGACTTTGATATACTCTTGAAAGAGTTGATGACTTTGGAAAATCAATATCCTGAATTTTATGATCCCAATTCGCCAACCCAACGAGTTGGCAGCGATATCAATCTGGAATTTAATCAGGTAGAGCACAAATACCCGATGCTTTCGTTAGGCAATACCTATTCGGAGGAAGAAATCCGCGATTTCGAAAACCGTATTAAAAAGTTGATTGATGGTGATGTTGAATACGTATGCGAAATGAAATACGACGGCACATCAATTTCTTTAACCTACAAAAATGGAAAACTGGTTCAGGCAGTAACCCGTGGCGATGGTGTAAAAGGTGATGATGTTACGGCTAATGTGAAAACAATCAGATCGGTACCTTTGCAATTAAGTGGTGATGGATATCCTGAAGAATTTGAAATACGAGGAGAAATATTAATGCCTTTTACTGTTTTTAATGGCTTGAACGAGGAACGCGGGGATATTGGAGAAGCGCCGTTTGCGAATCCTAGAAATGCAGCTTCGGGAACATTGAAAATGCAAAACTCATCTGTGGTTGCAAAACGAAAGTTAGATTGCTACCTGTATTATTTGTTGGGCAAGGAAATTCCAAGCCGAAACCATTACGACAATTTATTGGCCGCTAAAAACTGGGGGTTTAAAATTCCTGACAACACGGCGCTTTGTAAAAATATCGACGAAGTAATTGCATTCATTAAAGAATGGGACGAAAAACGCAACTCGTTGCCGGTTCCTGTAGATGGAATTGTAATAAAAGTGAATTCGCTGGATATGCAGGAAGAACTAGGTTTTACTGCAAAATCGCCTCGTTGGGCAATTTCCTATAAATACAAAGCAGAACGGGTATCTACCAAACTGGAAATGGTGACTTATCAAGTAGGCAGAACCGGATCGATTACTCCGGTAGCCAATTTAACGCCAGTGCAATTGGCCGGCACAACAGTAAAAAGAGCATCACTGCACAATGCTGATATCATTCAAAATTTAGATCTGCACGAAAACGATACTGTTTATGTGGAAAAAGGCGGCGAAATTATTCCAAAAATTGTTGGTATAGAACTGACTGAAAGATCTGCGGAAGCACAAGCAATTCAATACATTGAAGAATGCCCTGAATGTGGCACTCCTTTGGTTCGTAAAGAAGGCGAAGCGAATCATTATTGTCCGAATGATATGGGCTGTCCGCCCCAGATTAAAGGGAAAATTGAACATTTCATCAGTCGCAGAGCCATGGATTTGGACGGCCTCGGTGAAGAAACAATCGACCTGCTTTTTCAGAAGAATCTAATTAGTGATGTTACAGGTTTGTACCGATTGACTAAAGATGATATAATTCCTTTAGAGCGCATGGGCGATAAATCTGCAGAGAGAATTTTAACAAGTATTGAAAATTCGAAACAGGTTCCTTACGAAAGGGTTTTGTATGCTTTGGGCATTCGGTATGTTGGCATTACAGTAGCGAAGAAATTGGCAAAAGCGATACCTTCTATCGACAGATTAGCAGAATCGACGCTTGAAGAATTGATTCAAGTAGACGAAATTGGAGTAAAAATTGCTGAAAGTATAGTAGAATACTTTGCCAATGAATACCATAAGAATTTAATTGCTCAATTAAAAGAATTTGGCTTGCAATTGGAAAAAGAAATTGTGGAAAATGAGAGTGCGAGCAATACACTTGAAGGTTTATCCATTGTTATATCCGGAAGCTTTTCAAAATACTCCCGCGATGAATTAAAGGAAATGATTGAACTGCACGGAGGAAAAAATGTAAGTTCTATATCGAAGAAAACAAGTTTTCTTTTAGCAGGAGAAAAAGTGGGACCAAGCAAATTTGAAAAAGTAGAAAAATTAGGAATTGGAATAAAAACGGAAGATGAATTTTTGAAGATGATTGGGATGAGCAGTTAGCAGTTAGCAGTTAGCAGTTAGCAGTTAGCAGTTAGCAGTTAGCAGTTAGCAGTTAGCAGTTAGCAGTTAGCAGTTAGCACAAAATTAAAAGTTTTAGTCCTTGTTTCTTTACTCTTTTATCTTAAAAAAAATGAATTTTACCGCTATAGATTTCGAAACAGCAAACGGACAACGAAATTCTGCCTGTTCGCTTGGTTTGGTCCGTGTTGAGAATGGAATTATTGTTGAAAGCAAAGATTGGTTGATATCGCCTCCTGAAATGTATTTTCATCCGATGAATGTTAGTATACATGGAATTACAGAGGAAGATGTAATGAACGAACCCAGCTTCAATTACATATGGGAAGAAGTGGAAGATTATCTTCATGGTAAAATGGTGATTGCCCACAACGCCAGTTTTGATGTGTCGGTACTTCGCTCCTGTTTAGACACTTATGGCATTCGTTTTCCGGAATTTGATTACCTATGCACCGTACAAATCAGCCGTAACATATGGCCCAATATGCCAAACCACAAGCTGAATACAATGGCTCACTTGTTCGATATTCCACTTAAACACCACGATGCATTGGAGGACACTTTGGCTTGTGCTAAAATTGCAATAAAAGCATGCGAAGTAATGAATATGAATAGTCTTACCGATCTGGCAAATGAGTTACACATTGCCCCAGGCAAACTGAATCCAAATGGTTACAAGGCTCCAAAAAAAATTAAATAAGCTTAATTTATGATTTACAAAATGATTTTTTTCATAACTTGTGGTTTCAAATTGTGATTGCCTGTGCAACCCATAAATACAAGCCTTCAACTTAACTATCGAATATAAAATGAGTTTTTTTCAAAATATTAAAAATCAGCTTGCCGGATTAAAAATCAAAAGCAAGCTAAAAAAAAATACGCGCAAAAAGGAGTTTCACAATTTAGAAAGTTCTAAAAGTATAGGGATCCTGTTTGATACTCTTCAGGAAAAGAATCACTCTGTAGTAAAAAAGTTCGCAGAAGATTTAAGCCAAAAAGGCTATAAAGTGCAAACCGTTGGTTGGGTTAACGCCAACGAACTGCCTGATTTTGGTGTGGCTCAAAAAATAGTTTTCTATACCAATAAGGATGTGAAATGGAGCGGTGAACCAATCATTCCTGAATTAATAGAATTCACCAATACTAAGTTTGATTTACTCTTTGTTCTTACTAAATCAGAACATCTGTCGATAAAATACATTACACAAGTTTCATTGGCATCCTGCAAAGTTGGTTCATTGGTGGACAACTGTGAACATCTTGATTTAATGATTGATCAGGGGAAAAACAATTCGATAGAAAATCTAATCAGCGAAAGCTTAAAGTATCTTTCACAGATTAAAAAGTAATAAGGATGAACAGCAACAAATTTACAGGAACAGGCATAGCTCTTATTACTCCATTTAAAAATAATGGAAGTGTCGATTATACTGCACTTAGCGACGCTGTTAATTTTCAGATTAAAAATGGTATTAATTATTTAGTAGTGCTGGGAACTACAGGTGAGGTATCAACACTTTCGTGTGATGAAAAAATTTCCGTCATCAACCACATTATTGAGGTGAATGCGAAGCGCGTTCCTTTGGTGGTTGGCTTTGGAGGAAACAATACACAGGCTGTTATTCAGCAGATTCAGGAGTTCGCCGAATTTGATGAAATTGATGCCATTCTATCAGTTGCTCCTTACTACAACAAACCCAGTCAGGAAGGCTTGTTTCTGCATTATCAGGCCATTGCAAATGCCAGTCCGGTTCCGGTAATTCTTTATAATGTACCAAGCAGATCTGGTGTTAACATCAGCGCTGAAACCTGCGTAAAACTGGCTTCGGAAATTGAAAATATAATTGGTGTAAAAGAGGCTTCAGGTAATATGGAACAACTTATGAACATTCTTAAAAACAAACCAAAAGACTTTTTAGTGATATCAGGCGATGATGCCATAACCTTTCCTCTTATTTCATTAGGAGGCAGTGGTGTTATTTCTGTACTTGGGAATGCTTTTCCAAAGGAATGGAGCCAGATGGTAAGATTAGCATTAGATGGCAAAAACAAGGAAGCTCTTCAGATTCATTATAAGATGTTTGGAATCATCCAAAACCTTTTTACAGAAGGCAATCCTGCCGGAATTAAAGCAATTCTAAGCATGAAAAAACTCTGTGAAAATTGTTTGCGTTTGCCTCTCACTCCAATTAGTGAATCGCATTACCTAAAACTATCAAAATTAGTAGAGGATTTATAATCATATTGGCATAAAAATTGTAATTACCTGAATACAATTCACTTCAAAAAATTAGAATATTATTTATAACAAAAAATGAAAATATTATGAAGTATTCATTTCGCTTATTTGTTTTCGCACTGGCTGTATTAGCTGGCGTTTCGTGCTCGAGACAAGTTACCCGGGTATCTCCTGATCAGCAAATTGATTTAAGTGGTCGATGGAACGATACCGATTCAAAATTGACTGCCGAGGCTTTAATTGATCAATTACTTAATCAAAATTGGATTGAAGATTATCAACAGGAATTTAATCGTAAACCTGTTGTTATTGTTGGCTTAATCACCAATAAAAGTTCAGAACATATCGATTCGGATACTTACATTAAAGACATCGAAAAAGCCATTTTAAATGACAGTCGGGTTCGCTTGGTACAAGCGGGTGCCAAACGAGAAGATCTTCGTCAGGAACGTGCAGACCAACAAGATTTTGCATCCAAAGCAACTCTTAAAAAATGGGGACAGGAATTAGGTGCTGACTTCATATTACAAGGTGACATCAATTCGATTATAGACAGTTATAAAAAAGAAAATGTTCGTTACTATCAGTTAAATCTGGAGTTAACTAATCTTGAAACCAGCGAACTGGTTTGGATGGGTGATAAGAAAATTAAAAAGTACGTAAACAAATAAATTAGTACTCAACAGGAAGTCATTGGTTGGCTTCCTGAATTTCTTTATTCCTTTTTCGATGAAGCAAAAATTATCCTTACATATATCGGGTAAAATACTCCCTGTTTTTTTATTTGGTGTTCTTCTTCTATTATCTGGTTGTGCTACCTATTACATGCAAAATGAAGCTTTTAACAACTATTTTTTGCAGGGCGACATAGCGAGTGCCGAAAAAGTACTGGATAAAGATAAAAAGAGCAATCGAAACAAAAATAAAGCCTTGTTTTTACTGAATAAGGGAACTTTATCGTGGATGCAGCAAGATTATGTTTCGGCGACTAAGTATTTTAACGAAGCGGATCTTTTCATTGAAGATCAACGTAAAAATATTGGTTCGGAAGCATTGGCAATGCTCACCAATCCAATGGCCAGACCCTATGTTCCAGAGGATTTTGAGAATGTAATGCTCAATTTCTATAAAGCGTTAAGCTATTTGGAAATGGGCGATACGGAAGCTGCTTTGGTTGAATGCCGAAGAGTAAATGAAAAATTGTATGCCCTGAACGATAAATATCCAAAGAATTATCAGAACAGATACAGCGATGATGCCTTTGCCCATACACTAATTGGGTTAATTTACGATTCGTCGGGAGATTCGAACAATGCCTTTATTGCTTATCGGAATGCCCTTAAAATTTATGAGGACAATTATCTGAAAAACTTTAATACTCCTGCACCGCAGCAATTGAAAGAAGATCTTCTTCGAACTGCCTATAAAACCGGTTTGATGGAAGATTATGAATTTTTCAAGAATAAATTTGGCTTCGATTTCCAAAAGGCCGACAAGACTGAAGGAGATGTAATAATCATCTGGTTGTCGGGGCTTGGTCCGGTAAAAGCAGAATGGAGCATCAATTTTAGCGCCGTTAATGGCCGCGATGGCTATCTGACCATGGTGAACAATGAAGAAAATGTTACGTTGCCTTTTTTTGTAGGAAATATGGATAGCCGGACACAAAATTCTTTTAGTGATCTGGATTTTGTTCGTGTTGCTTTTCCAAAATATCAGGAACGAATTCCCTACTACACAAATGCCGATATCATTATAAATGATTCGCTTAGCTATCCTTTGGATAAAGGAGAAGACATAAACGCAATTGCTTTTAAAACATTAAAAGACCGAATGGTACGCGAAATGGCAAATTCTTTACTTCGACTTGCCACCAAGCAGGCAATTGAAAGTTACACAAGAAGTAAAGATGAAAATTTAGGTGCTATTATCAGCATTTTTAATGCCGTTACTGAAAAAGCCGACACCAGAAATTGGCAAACCCTACCCAACTCTATTCACTACACCCGAATTCGATTGAAAGAGGGAAAACATACCGTTACTCTTAGAGTAAATTCTCCAAACGGAGATAGCAAAGATCAGCAATTTGATCTTGAAGTGAAGGCCGGGAAAACCAAATATTTCACCTTTCACAATATGGAATCAAACTAACACCTCATTTTTTGAAAGGGTGAAACAGACCAATTTGTTTTTCTCTGAAATAAATTCAGTATTTAAAGTCAATTCTTCATTAAAAAACCTTTGACAGCCCATAAATAATCCAATGGCCAAATCAATCAGTAATTTTTCAGTCTGATAACTCATCTGAAACGTGGAATCATTAATTTTCACCGCTCTAAAACGTGGAATTTCAACCGGAGTAAAGCGTTCCTGAATTTTATTGTGGATGAACTCATCTATCTGATCTAAGAAATCGAATATGCTGCTGTTACCGGCAAAACTGGGTCGAAACAAAATTACCAAACGGGAGAAAAGATATTCTCCAAAGTTTTTTGCGACATCGGGAACTGAACTTTTCACTTCGGAACTAAGCAAATTACACAACTCAACAAATTGACTGTACGGATAATCGGCTGTTGCTTCGTAAACACCGTTATTTCCTGTTCCCAAATCAGAAATGATCTTTTCGGTTAAGATTAAATCATACTCCTTCTCTACCATTTCCAAAAACTCTGTGAAAAATATTCCCTTCATCGTTCCTCCGCTTTTACTATCGACCAATGCAAATTAATTGCATCAGTAAAAATATATCACTATCGTTATAGTGTGTAACGAACTAGAATAAAAGTAATTGTGTTGGAGGGTAAATAAATTTAAAGGTATTAATATTTAATACTTCGCCTTGCTTTACATTATAAATCTATATTGTTTTGAGTTTTATTTTCAAGTTCAACCAATAATTTCTGCATCGCAATAAATTTATTCTCATAATCCCATCTGCCTTTGTCTTTGTTATGCGCAATCTCATAAAACTTTACTGCTTCCTTAGGTTGATTAACTTTTTCGTAGATCTCACCTACGTAATAAAATGACTCTGCTCTTTCAGGATAATTGGAAATAGAATATTTTAAAAAAGCCATTGCGTCATCATACCGTTCAGCATCTTTAAGCTGAATACAAACATTCTCAAGCAGAGAATAGGGCAATTTTTCATTTCTGCCATAACTCAACAATACTTTTCGTTGATAAGTTTCAGCAACCTCAACACCCTTTTCAACTAAAACCTGTACATCAGGATATTTGTATTCTGCGAAAATAGTTTCCATGCCCTGCATTAAACTTTTACGATAGAGGGTGTAATGACTTTCGTCGGGCATCCATGCATAATTCCATTTGAGATCGGATGGTGCTTTTGTTTCTAAGGATAGAATTAAGGATTTACAGGATTTTAACATCTCCGTAGCTTCCTCGGCAAAAGAAACAAACAGTTGTTTTCTAATGGATGAATTGTTGCTTAAGAACTGGTCAATATCGTTTACAATCGCCTTATTATTCCACCAAAGAATCGGACTAAAGGCCAAATATTTATCAAATAAGTCGGGTCGTGTAGAAAATGCATATACTACGAAAAGACCACTATAACTGTGTCCCATAACCAGCCGCTGAGTACTCGCTCTAAAATTATCTGCAATAAAGGGAAACACATCCAACTCGAGGGTTTTAATAAAATTATCGGCTCCTCCCCGGGTTCTAAAAATATTTTTATTCATAATTGAATCAACAGGAGTCATATCGCGAAAGCGATCGGTATTCGGAAGCCCTACAACAATATGAGGCGGAATAAAATGATTATCCATGAGAAAACTTAAAACTTCGATTCCCATATCGAAGTTCGTCTCTGCGTCCAACAAATAAATTGTTGGGTATTTATAATATGTGTCGTTATATTCGTTGGGAAGCAAAACTTTTACATCGCGGTATTCTTTAAGAACTGTGGAATAAACACGGGAACTATGCAAATTTTTTAAGTTTACTTCAGCAGAAGTATTCGAACAGATCAGTAAGGCAAATAAAGTTGAAAACAAAATTCGCATCATAATAACATTTGGTTTAGGTTTAAAGCGTTAACAAATTACGATTATTTACAGTAAGATCAAAGATTTAGCGAGACTTTACAAAAGCATCAAAACTATTGTTCTTATTAATTACACAATACAATTCCATATAAAAAGCCGAAATAAGAATATTCCGGCTTATGCTTCTAAAAAAAAATCTTTACTCTAAATATAAATCTAAATTTAATTCAAAATCATCATAAATTGTTTTATCTCCCAAATTATCGAAGAAAGAACCGGATCCGTAACGAACGTTGAACTTTGTTCTATCGATAGTCATTTTTCCACTCACATGTACACTCGCATCATGTTTGTGTAAATTCGCCATAAATTCAATGGGTTCAGTAATTCCTTTGATTGTAATATTTCCTTTTACCTTGTAATTACCATCTTCCATTTTCTCGGCATTGGTAATCTCAAATTTTGATTCAGGAAATTTTTCCACACCAAAAAAATCGTCGGATTTTAAATGACCTTCCAACTTTGCTTTGTAATCAGCATCCTTCAGGTCTGTATTCGCAATACTTGTCATATCAACAACAAAACTTCCTTTAACAATTTCACCTTCGTCAAGTACCAAGCTTCCACTCTTTACTTTAATGGTTCCGGAATGCTCTCCTGTCACTTTTTTGCCTAACCATTCAATTTTACTATTTTCAGCATTCAATTTTAAATTGTCTTTTTTTGCAAAAGCCGTGCCTGGAGTCGAAACAACACTGACAACAAGAACTACTATCATTACTAAACCTAATCTCTTCATAACTTCAAATATTAATTAAATTTCTTTTATTCGTTTTAAAATATCTGTAAGAACCTTACAATTACAAATTTAGCACGTAATTGTTCATCGGTAAATGGACAAATTCCCTTTATTGTTGGATTATTTTCTAATCAGACTCCGATAATCGCTTAATGTTTGACTGGTGTATTTTTTAAAGAAGCGACTAAAATAAGCCGGATCATTAAAACCCAAATTATAAGCTATTTCCTTGGTATTCAAATCAGAACCATAAAGCATTTTTTTTGCTTCTTTTATCACTCTGTTTCTGATTAATTCTCCTGCTGTAATACCGGTTGTTTTCTTCGTAATCTCATTCAAACATGTTGCTCTCAAATTAAGCATATCGGCGTAGGAAGAAACATTTTTTTGTTCTTTATAATTATCATCTATCAGTTGTTTAAATTTAATGATGACCGAGCCAGGATGCTCTTCGTCTAAACTCACATCCAAATCGTGCTGCTCTTCATAAATTCTTCTTGATTCCAATAAAAACAACTTCAATTGCTGCAATAACATCTCGTGACGGTACCGATCGTCATTCTCAAATTCCTTTTCCATCAATTCTGTAATTCCCTTAAAAACCATTTGCTGCTTTTCATCCAATGTAATAATTGATCGGAAATCGGGGTTACTGAACAATGTTGAATCGGAAACTGAATCTTCACCATTCTCTTTAACAGCAAAAAATGCTTCGTTAAAGGTTATAGAATAACCTGTGCAATGTGCATTACTAATAAAACGGTGCATTAAGCCCGGCGGCACAAAAAGAATCGAATTTTTACGCAATGTGTACTCAACATATTTGGTGGCATGTATTGCTTCTCCTTCCTTAATCCATGTAATGGTGTAAAAATTATGCATATGATCGTCCCCATTCTGCTTTCTTACCTCATTACACATGTTCTGAAGTTTATGAATGTGGAAAAGTGCTTTGGATTCTTCAACTTCCTCAAATAATTCTGAAGGTTCTCTGTTCATATCATTATAATTGTGTGTTTTTGCCATATGAAACTCCCAAATTACACTCATTCTTACTGTAATTCTTTTCACATGGTTGTTTCAACTGTTTTTTTGTATTCTAGTAAAATTATACAAATAATTCCAGACCATTATACCTTTTACTTGTTAATCGATTGTTAAAACTTCCCTAATATTCATATATCCCACGCTAAATCTCTTCGAAAACCGGGCTTCTTAACTTTTTGCAGTAAAAATTCTTCCATTGTAAAATACTCCCGCTAAAGTTCTTAGCAAGATCATTCATTTTTATCGCTAAAAAAACACCAAAACATTTGGAGGAATCAGTCTAAAACCCCTATATTTGCAGGACAAACAAGAATAAAGGACGCGTAGCATAACTGGATAGTGCACCTCGTTACGGCCGAGGAGGTTGGGGGTTCGAATCCCTCCGTGTTCACAGAAAACTCATCAAAAAATTGATGAGTTTTTTTTATGGGCTAATTTCTCAAATTTAAACCGGGATGAGAACCCAATTGGGGTTCGTAACTTGTTCATGACGAGGAACGAGGAATAATCCCTCCGTGTTCACTGAAAAACTCATCAAGAAATTGATGAGTTTTTTTATGGGCTAATTTCTCAAATTTAAACCGGGATGAGAACCCAATTGGGGTTCGTAACTTGTTCATGACGAGGAACGAGGAATAATCCCTCCGTGTTCACAGAAAACTCATCAAAAAATTGATGAGTTTTTTTTATGGGCTAATTTCTCAAATTTAAACCGGGATGAGAACCCAATTGGGGTTCGTAACTTGTTCATGACGAGGAACGAGGAATAATCCCTCCGTGTTCACAGAAAACTCATCAAGAAATTGATGAGTTTTTTTATGGGCTAATTTCTCAAATTTAAACCGGGATGAGAACCCTTTATAGCATGAGGATTAACAAAAAATGTATCGGGTACCGTTTTTAATGGTGCTTTTTTACCATTAAACTTTGATAAAATACTATTAATTCCTGGAATTCAAAAAGGGTATATTTATAACCTTTACGTATATCAAATTAACTGGAATTATTTATGAAATCTATTTCTCTTAATCGATTTTTTTTCTTTTTGGTATTTTCAATACCATTTTGTATTTCAGCACAAAAGCACACCGAAAGAGAGCTGATTTTAATTGATAAAGACTGGCGTTTTTCGTTTGGTCATTTATATGATACTCAGAAAGATTTTAATCATGCAACAGGATATTTTTCCTATTTAGCCAAAACCGGATATGGAGATGGTCCGGCAGCTCCAGCTTTTGATGATCGTGCGTGGCGAAAATTAGATTTGCCTCACGATTGGGCTGTAGAGCAATCGTTTAGTGAAAAAGCCAGTTTTAGTCACGGGTTTAAAACTGCCGGGAAAAATTTTCCTAAAAAAAGCATAGGCTGGTATCGAAAAAAAATCAATATTCCGGAAACAGATAAAGGACGAATTATTTCTTTAAAATTCGATGGCGTTTTTAGAAATTCAAAAGTATTTTTTAACGGACATTATCTCGGAACAGAAGAAAGCGGTTATAATGGTTTTGAATATGATATTACGGCATATGTGAATTACGGCGGCAAAAATACAATTGTTGTGCGTGTTGATGCTTCGATGGAAGAAGGCTGGTTTTATGAAGGTGCCGGAATTTACAGACATGTATATTTAAAGAAAACGAATCCGATTCATGTTGCAGAAAACGGAACTTATGTTACCTCAGAAATAAAAGAAAATAATGCGGAAGTTACGGCTGATGTTACTATTGAGAATAAAGGCAGTTATAAAGGTATGATTGAAGTTGTCCAGACTATTTTGGATGCTTCAGGAAAACAAATTGCAACTATTTCTGAAAATACAACGACTCCTGATTTTTATAAAACAATACATTACACTTCAAAATTACAAGTAAATGATCCATTGTTATGGGATATTGAAAATCCGAATTTATATCGATTAGTAACTGAGATTAAACAAGAAGGAAAAACTATTGATCATTATGAAACAACTTTCGGAATAAGAACAATAAAGTTTGATGCCGAAAAAGGTTTCTTCCTGAATGGAAAATCGGTAAAACTAAAAGGCACCAACAATCATCAGGATCATGCAGGAATAGGAACAGCTTTGCCGGACGAATTGCAGTATTTCAGAATCAAAAAACTGAAAGGGATGGGTTCGAATGCGTATCGTTGTTCGCATCATCCGCCAACTCCTGAATTGTTAAAAGCTTGTGATGAATTAGGGATGCTGGTTATTGATGAAACCAGATTGATGGGAATTAACGATTATCATTTAAATAATTTAAAACGAATGATCGAACGCGACCGTAATCATCCGAGTATTTTTTGCTGGTCTGTTGGAAATGAAGAATGGAAAATTGAAGGTGGAATTGTTGGTGAGCGTATTACGAATGTCATGCAGGGTTTTACAAAAAGTATCGATACTACAAGACCTGTTACAGTTGGGATTAGCAGTGGTTTTAAAAGCGGAATATCATCTGTTGTAGAAATTATGGGCTATAATTATTTGGGTAACGGGGATATTGATGCACACCGAAATGAATTCAAACAACAGCCTGGAATGGGAACAGAGGAAGGTTCTACATTTGCAGCACGAGGAATTTATTTTACAGATGATGCCAAACATTATCAAAGTGCTTACGACAAAAAACCTCGTCCGACATTTTACAGCATTGAAGAAGGCTGGAAATTTTATGCAACGCGTCCGTATTTAGCAGGACTATTTATTTGGACTGGATTTGATTATCGCGGAGAACCAACACCTTATGGCTGGCCATCTGTAACTTCTTATTTTGGAATGATGGATGTTTGCGGTTTTCCGAAAGACAATGTGTTTTATTTAAAATCATGGTGGGGAAATGAACCTGTTTTGCACATTATGCCACATTGGAACTGGAGTGGAATGGAAGGCAAGGAAATCGACGTTTGGGCCTATTCAAATTGCGATGAAGTAGAACTTTTCCTGAACAAAAAAAGCTTGGGCAAAAAGAAAATGGAGCAATACGGACATTTAGAATGGAAGGTAAAATATACGCCGGGAACTCTTGAAGCGATTGGTTATAAAAACGGCAAAAACGTACTTTCAGAAATCCATAAGACAACTGAAAATCCCGAGAATATAAAGCTTTCGGTTGATAAAGAAAACCAGACAAACACCAATGTTGTTGTGGTAACCGTTGAGACAACAGACAAAAATGGTGTACATGTACCAACTGCAAATCATGAAATAACATTTTCTTTAAAAGGTGGAAAAATTCTTGGTGCTGGCAATGGAAACCCGACATCTTTAGAAAAAGACCAATTTATTGATAATATAGAATTACTGTCAATAACTGATTTTGAAGAGAAAAAACTGGCTTCAGCAGATTCAAATCAAAAAGTAACGGATTCTGAAGATAACTGGCAGGAAGCGTTTAAAGACAGAGATTATAAAAATCAGGCTCCGGCTTATGTTTACAGAGGTAAATTTGATTTAAAGAGCAATCTTAAAACAAATACGGTTACTTTCTTTTATAAAAAAATTGGCGTAAATGCAGTAATTTCTGTCAACGGAAATAAAATTGCCCCGAGTACAGAAGATGATCAAAAATATGTTTTTAATACCAGTGTTTTAAAGCAAGGAACAAACGCCATTCAGATTATTGCTCGGCCTTTGCAAAAATTAAAAGAATGGGATGTTATGAACACAGATCCCGGAATTATTCAGGTAATAACACCGTCTGAACCCTGGAAACGAAAGTTGTTTAACGGATACGCACAAATCATTATTCAAAAAGAGGATAATACAAATGAAGTTGTTTTATCGGCTGCAGCCAAAGGTTTAAATACCGGGAGTTTAACTTTGAAAAAATAATTTCATGTTAGTTTTAACCGCAAAAAATAGAGGTTACAAGTGGCATTTCAATTAATATATATCCACACAAAAAAACTGAGTATTTGTAAATTAAGTAATTTGTTTAAAGTTAAAAAAAATGCCACCCGAATTATCAAGTGGCATTTCAAAATTATTAAGCTTCTAATTATTTGACAACTATGCCCAAAACTTCTAATTTCTGACGCTCGCTACCCTCGTAAAACAAATCGAGGCAAGCACGCAAATCGGAGCAATAGGCCATAAATTCGACATAGTACTCTTGTTTTTGAGCGGTGGCTTGCTGCGCTTCTCCATCCTCTTTTTCAGCCTTCAGCTTTAAGTCATCCAGTTTGACCAAGTCTGCCTGCAATGCTGTAATTGCATCGGGCGTTAAACTAGCCAGTGTCAGTTTTTCCTGAATAGCTTCATGTGTAATAATTGCACTTACAGTATCATCAGCTAAAGATTTCCACTCGGGATATGCCGCCGGCACTTCCTTATTTAAACGCAAAAGGGTTGATAATTCAAGATCATTTTTAAAAAAGTAGCGACCCACCTTACGAATACGAATCAGCTTATCGCGCAGCATCGTGTAAAACCCGTTGAATTCCCGAGTTGCCTGACTGGATTCAATACCTTCGATATTTTGAAGCTCGAAAGCTGTTTTGGTTTTTGTATAAAGCGACTTTCCCAATTCGATACGCTCTTCGGAATAGATTGGCTGTATGCATTCCTTAATGGATTCAGCAGCCGAAATGCCATAAACCAATAGTCGTCCTTTTTCAAGTTCTTTTAAATAACTTTCTTTCATCTGTTTGTATTTTTTTATTTTTGGTTAGATGGAACTTACCATGCTGGAATAATCATTCCCCTGTGTGTTAAAATCACTTTGGCATGGACGTTTCATAACATTACTTTATAAATGCTCTTTTTTTTATTTGCCATAATGAAATTATTATTCTCAAGTCTGAAAAGCAAAAACTATTCAATAAATTTTTTATGATATATTTCACACTTTGGAAATTCTGCTTCTATTTTGAATTCATTTTTTATGACTTTCTGTCACTTTTTGATGATTCCCCCGGCTTTTTAGCTTTTCCCTGCACTTTTCTCCGACTTTCTGTCATTTATGTTCAATCTCCCCACAGTTTGGAAGTGTTCCCCTCACTCATCTCTAATTTTATTGTACTTGAGTAGAATTTTCCTGAGCTTTTTAGCTCCTCTCCTCTCTGTTTTGAGATTTTATACTGCTGATGTGATGCTGAATTGTTCTTTTATGGGATTTTGGAGGGATTTGGAGAGTAGAAAACTGGTGTGACGTGTTTTTTTTCTTGGGGTTGAAAAAAAGGACGCGTAGCATAACTGGATAGTGCACTGCGTTACGCCAACAGAGGTTGGGATTCGTAACTTGTTCACGACAAGGAAGAATCCCTCCGAGTTCACTAATTGTAAACAATCAGCTAGTTGAGACTAATTGGGTGTTTTTGGGTTAAATAACTCCTCTCCCATTCCATAACCTTGTATCTTGCATAAGATCTGCACAAAGGGTGTATTTTCACACATTTCCCTGTTCAAACTCGATTTCAACAAAATTGATCTCGCAGATCGATGCGTAGCATTACTAGAAGTTTATGATAATCGGTACATATATGTATTTAATGGATACAACTTATATGAAGAAAAAAATGACTCCCTTAAAATAAAACAGGTTTGAACCTGCAAAGAGAAGTAATTACGAAACTCTGACAGAGATTCTACGCTGTCAGGATATCGTAATTGGACTGAACTGATCAACGAGTTTTTATTATTATTTCGGGTTGTAAATCCTATTGCTCAGAACTCCTGATTGCAAATCAGGGGTTGCCGCGGTAATCTTTAGTCATACCCTGACATTTACAGCTTCTCTATAGTCAGAGCATGACAAGAAAAATATTTTAAGGCGATACGGCTGGCCCTGATTTGTTATCTGGATTTAATTAGTTGGCGATTTATAATCGCCTAAGCTGAAAATAGAGGATTGAAAATCCTCAACTCGAAACCTGCAGATTACAAATCTGCAGGAGCGCGGGAAATTATAAGATGTTGTATTTGTGTGATTTTTCAAATTATTTCTTCGTCCTATAGAATGTTTGCCTTACTTATTCTTGTATTTCTTTTGCAGTGCATTCAAAAAATATCTTAGGTACTGATCCAAAAATTCTCGATAGTGTTTATGATCTGGATTACGGAAAAAAGCACTCAACTCATGTTTGCTTATTTTTTTATCTATTAAGGCGAGCATATCTAAGATGTCATCTGATTTCAAATCCAGTGCAATTTTTAGTTTCCGAAGAATCATATTGTTACTTAAAGGATCTTCTGGCTCTGGTAGTGGGCCTTCTCTTTTTCCGCGTTTTTCAATGATTAATCCGTTGAGGAAAATAGCCAGTTCTTTATCTGTGATTTCTACTAATAATGGGTCATCATCTTTTTTAAACCAACCATCCAAATCCGCTTTACTGACATCGTAATTGGCTAATTTAAAAAGTTCAATCATTTTGAGATCACTAAAGTCAAACACGTAACGAACACGTCTTAATATATCATTATTGGTCATATTGTCTTTTATTTAATTTTCACTTCATTCATAATTTTCATTTTCCTAATCTAACTCCCGTTACTTGTGAGGCAGTTGCGCTAATCAACTCTTATTGTATTCAGGTTCCCGAAACTACAAAACAATAAGTGCTTCCCAAAAGAAACAAGAAGAAATAAAAAAAGACCACCCCTTGCGGGATGATCTTTACCTAAATGAATGAAGGGATTACTTTTATTTCCTTCGGTATGCAAAAACGATTTAAGTCGTTGTTTCTGCCAGTGGAAATTCCTCTGGTCTACATATTTGTGATACTTATTATGGATTATAAGTGAAGGCCTTGCATTTCTCAACCAGTTCCATAACCTGAGCATGAGATATTTCGCCATTGGTTATGTAAGGATATTTTATCATTGGATGATCAACCATGAAGCCTGGGAAATCTGCATTATAACCTGATTTTCCTTCTCCTGTGAAGCCTTTGATCCAATTTGGAACTAATTCCATCAGCAATGCACGGGTTTGCTTGTTTTTCCAGTATTCGCTAAAAAATGTGTACTCGTCGAAAGCCAAAGGAACTTGTTGCGTTGATTGCAGGGCAACAACTTCTGATAATCTGATATCGCGTGATGATGTTGCTGCAGAAATTGTAAATTCACCGCTTTCAGCAATCCACATCTCTCTTTTTCCATCGTAGCAGGAGAAATCCCGGGCTTCCAATTTAAAGGTCACTTCTTTTTCTTCTCCCGGCTCTAACTCAATTTTCGCGAACTTCTTCAACTCTTTTTTAGGGCGCAATAGTGTACTTTTATTATCGGTAACATACAATTGCACAACTTCTTTCCCTTTTACATCACCTGTGTTTTTAACAGTTAAGGTCGCTGTTACTCCTTCTTTATCGGTCGTGTTTTTAGCCGATAGTTTAAGATTACTGTATTCAAAAGTTGTATAAGACAATCCAAATCCAAAAGGAAACAGAGGTTCAATTTTCTTTTCATCGTAGTAACGATAGCCAACAAAAATGCGCTCTCCGTAAAGGACTTCGCCTTGCTCTCCCGGAAAATTTAAAAATGAAGGAGTGTCTTCTAATTTCACAGGAAATGTTTCGGCCAGTTTGCCTGATGGATTTATTTTCCCAAACAAAACATCGGCAACAGCACCAGCTCCGGCTTGTCCGCCCAGCCAGGTTTCCAAAATACCATCCACTTCATTTATCCATGGCATGGTAACTGCGCTTCCGTTGGTAAGTACAGCAACCGTGTTTTTCTGAACTTTCGCAATCTCACTAATTAGTTTGTTATGAGATACAGGCATATTAATATGGGTTCGGTCTATGCCTTCGGATTCGTACTGCAATGGTAAACCTGCAAATACCAAAGCAATATCGGCATCGGCAGCTGCTTTTTTGGCTTCATCTATTAGCGACGTATCATTATCATCAGATAATTTATAGCCTTGCGCATAGCTTATTTTTATGTCCTTGCCATATTCTTTTTTGATGATGTCAAGCGCTTTATCAAGCCGGGTAGGTTTCACTTCAGAGCTTCCGTTTCCCTGATAACGGGGAGCTGAGGCAAATTCTCCAATAATGGCTACACGCTTGTACTTCTCTTTTGTTACAGGTAATATCTGATTTTTGTTCTTCAAAAGTGTTATGGCTTCTGATTCAACCTGCCGTGCATAAGCGTGATGCTTTTCAGCATTGAGTTCAGCACCTTGTTTTTCGAGAGCTTTTGCTTTAAATACAATTGTCAGGATCTCTTTTACCAATCCATCAACAACGGCAATATCCAAATCTCCGTTTTTAACCGCTTCTACAACAAGAGAATCATTTACACCACTAACTCTGGGCATTTCGATGTGCATGCCTGCTTTCATTGCTTCAACCCGGTTAACCACTGCAAACCAGTCTGAAATAACAATGCCTTTAAATCCCCATTCCTTTTTAAGCATATCGGTTAACAAATACGGACTTTGAGTGCCGTAAACACCCTGAACCCGATTGTAACAGGCCATAATTGTCCATGGCTGTGCCTTTTTAACCGCTATTTCGAATGGAGTGAGGTAGATTTCGTGCAGGGTACGATTATCCATATTGGAGTTGTTGTACATGCGCATGGTTTCGACATTGTTGGCGGTATAATGTTTTAATGATGTTCCCACGCCCTGACTTTGAACTCCGTTGATATAGGCCGCTCCCAGTTCGCCTGATAAAATTGGGTCTTCAGAAAAGAACTCAAAATTTCTTCCGCCCAAAACTGATCGTTTGATGTTGACACCCGGCCCCAGAATTACATTCACATTTTGCGCCTGGCATTCTTCACCTATGGCTTGTCCAACTTTATTGACCATATCTAAATTCCATGTTGCAGAAAGTGCCGATGCAGTTGGAAAGCAGGTAGCCGGCAACTGATCGCCGTAACCAGCCTTATTGGTTGCCGGTGCCCGGCGCAGACCATGAGGACCATCTGCGACCCAAATCCATGGGATATTCAGGCGTTCGACCGGCTGTGTGCTCCAGTCATCGCGACCGGAACAAAGAGCTGCTTTCTCCTCTAAAGTCAATTTAGAAACCAGTTGGTCAATTTTATCATTGACATCCAGGTCTGATTTTTTAGTCTGTGCTTTCAATACCATATTTGATAGTATTAGGATGGAAAACAATAGTAAATTTTTCATGTTTTATTAATTACAAATTATAGGGTTTAAGGTACAAATAATTATCATTATACACATTTAAAATCCGGTTTAAACAATCAACATAAAAGATTGATTTAAAAATCATTTGACACGAAAAAACTGATTTTAAACTTACCAATTATACCAAATTAACATCAAAATTGATCTTATAAAATAGTGCTTATAGAATCAAGTCATACCCTGACAAGAAAGGCTTGGATATAGTCAGAGCATGACAAGCTGATATTTTACAAGGATATAGTTGTGCCATAAAAATTAAAACAGTTCCTATTTCACTGCAAACTCAGCACCCAAATCGGCATTGGAATTTCCTCCAATCCAAAGCATAAATTTTCCAGGCTCAACAACATTCATCATTTGCTGATTATGAAATGACAATTCGCTTGCCGGAATTGTGAAACTCACCCTTTTGGCTTCTCCTGCCTTCAGTTTCACCCGATCGAAAGCTTTTAGTTCTCTTACCGGTCTGGTAACATCTCCAACCAGATCACGAATGTAAACCTGTACAACTTCTTCGGCAGTACATTTCCCTTTGTTGCTTAATAAAACGGATACTTTCAACTCTGCTGTACCTGCAATTACCGGTGTTTCAATCCGTAAGTCTGAATATTCAAAATCAGTATATGATAATCCAAAACCAAAGGGATATAAGGGTTCAAAACCTTCATCCATGTAATGAGAAGTATTTCCCAATGATGTTTGATAGGCCTTTACGGGAATTTTATCAATTGAAGGCCAGTTATTGGGATCAACAGGTCGTCCGCTGTTTTTATGATTGTAGTACATGGGAATCTGTCCAACCGATTTTGGCATTGTTACCGGCAATTTACCTGAAGGTGATACTTTTCCAAACAAAATATTTGCCAATGCTGTTCCTCCCATAGTTCCCGGATGCCATGCATACAGTACTGCATCTGCATTTTCGTATACATCTCCTATACTCAATGCTCTTCCTGCCATTACAATCAGAACGACTGGCTTGCCTGTTTCCGATATTTCCTGTATCAGTTCTTTTTGAATTCCAGGAAGATCAAGTCTGGCCCAGCAATGAGCCTCTCCTGATAATATCGCTTCCTCGCCCACGCATACAACAACAACATCAGAGGATTTTGCAGCCTTTATTGCTTGTTTGAAACCATCTGAATTTTTGTCTCTTGTGTATTTTAATCCTTTTGCAAAATTCACCTTCGCATTTCCCAGCAAATTTCTAATTCCTTCGAGCGGCGTAATTGATAACAAACTGTCGGCATCGAAGCTCCATGTTCCCAATTGCTCGTATTTTTCATGAGCCATCGGGCCAATAACTGCAACTGAATTTATTTTTGTGGAAAGAGGCAACAGCTTATTTTTATTCTTCAAAAGAACGATGCTCTGTTCGGCCGCTTCCAGAGCCGCTTTTTCTATGTCTTTTTCTCCAATTTCGCCCTGTCCGTTTTCATCTACATATGGGTGCTCAAATAAGCCCAGTTCAATTTTGATTCGCAGTATATTTCTTACTGCATCATCAACTAAATCTATATTTATAAGACCCTCATCCAAAAGTTCCTTAATATGATTTTTGTAACAGGTGGAAGCCATTTCCATATCAACGCCTGCTATCAAAGCTTTTTTTGCTGCATCTTTTTCATCAGAAGAAAAACCATGACTGATCAATTCATGAATTGACGCCCAGTCGCTGACCACCATACCATCAAATTGCCACTCCTCTCTTAAAACCTTACGAAACAAGAATTGATTTCCCGAAGCCGGAACGCCATTCAAATCATTGAATCCTGTCATAAAAGTTCTGATACCGGCATCCTTGGCTGCTTTGAATGATTTAAAATAAACATCCCGCAATTCTCCTTCAGGAATAAGTGTTGTATTATAATCCCGGCCTCCCTCTGCTGCACCATAGCCGGCAAAGTGTTTTGCGCAAGCGGCTATTTTGCCATTTGAAAAAAGAGAACCATTGGTGCCCTGAAAACCTTCGGTAGAAGCAACAGCCATTTTTGAAACCAAGTATGGATCTTCTCCAAAACTTTCTGCAATTCTCCCCCATCGGGAGTCTCTGGCAATATCAATCATGGGTGCAAATGTCCAGTTAACACCAGCTAAAGAAGCCTCTTGTGCTGCAATACCTGCCCCTTTTTTTACTATTTCAGGATTCCAGGTAGCTGCTTGCCCCAAAGGAATTGGGAATATGGTTTTAAATCCATGTACAACATCTCTACCTATTAACAAAGGAATACCCAACCGACTTTCTTCAATTGCTGTTTTTTGAATTTCATTTACTGTTTTTACGTCAACTTCGTTCAAAATAGAGCCAACATTTCCAGCCTTTATTTCTTCTTTTATCTTATCCGGAATTTGTCCGGAAAAGCCATTGATCTGACACATTTGTCCTATTTTTTCATCAATTGTCATCTGCGACAAAAGTTTCTCAATCTTCTGATCATTAATAGATAAAGAAGATACACAAGACTGTAAAAGGCAAAGACATATCCCTAATACGTAAAATCTATTTACCATTTTTTCATTTTTAATCGTTCTTGAAAACCCAAACGGAATCAACTTTCACCTGTGTGAAAATTGAATTAGTTTAGCCCAGAGTTTCTTTCTCAGTCCCTTCAACGGCAAACTTAAAAAAGGGGCGCTGCACAAAGAATTCCAATGCCTTCCGAATGCAACGCCCCATAAACTATTCTAATTTATTATAATCATGAACTCTTCCAGATTTAAATCCATGAGTATATAGCCCAAACCTGACAGAGGTGTTATTGAATTGAACGAATTTCCACATTATCAATAGTAATTCCTTCCTTCATATCACCACCGCCACCTCTTATAACAAGATATACTGTTCCTGCAGTTGCTGCGGTAAAGACCCCATTGGTTTCGGTTGAACTTCCTACCTTAGTAAATTTCCCTGCAAATGGAGTTGTTCCACTTCCATCCCATGTATTTATGCTCAATAATTTTTCTCCTTCATTGTAATCGCCGGATACTGTTTCCGGATCACTATAACCACAATACACTTCGAACCATGTATCAGAACAGCCTGTAGTAGAACTGATATACATATCGATTTGATAACTACGCCCTTCCTCTACCTGGATGGCTTGGTAAATTCCATTACCTCCCCAGCTGGGCGTTGTTAAGTTAGCATTACCGTCATTAAAATTCCAGGTGCCGTTACCTGCACCCGTGCCACCAATTGTCCATTCTGCTATATCATCTTCAGAAGTAAACTTACCTCCTCTGATTAAATTTCCAGAAATTGGATCTGAAGTTTCAACATTCACCACGCTTGATGCTTCGCTGCTTAAAATTCCACCTGCTACAATTACCTTATGCTTTATTTCATATTCTCCTGCATCTGGTAAGAACAATTCAAATGAATTACCGCCAGTAGAAAAACCTGTTCCATCTCCTAGATCCCAATAATTACTAATAACATATTTGTTACTATTGGTCGTAATTTGATATCTATTTGCAGAAATTTCATCCACTGAAAATCTTACATCTATCATTTGTTCTGTTACATGTTCTTGATCGTCGTAAGTATCCTGAGTACAGGAAACCATTCCTAAAGAAGTTAACAAGACGAATAATCCTATATATATTATTTCAATACGTTTCATATGATTATATTTTTGTGTGCTTGCCATATGGAACTCCCAAATTACACTCATCCTCCTGCGTGTAAAGCTTTTTATAGGGGTCGTTTCATATGATTATATTTTGTTTTTTAATAAGGATTTTGAGTTAAACCGCTATCTGAATCCATCTCGGCCTGCGGAATAGGCAGATGTTTTTTATTCTCTGTCCAAGTGTTTTTTCTGTATTCGTTTGGAGCAAGTACTGTTGCTGCCATTCCGGTACGAACCAAATCCCAATAGCGCTTACCTTCGCCCACAAACTCAAGATGACGTTCCTTAATGATATTATCAACAGTAGCAGTAATGCTACCTACACCTGCCCTATCCCGAACTTCATCTAAATAAGTTTGAGCACTTCCTGTTCCTGATACTCCACGTGCTAATAATTCAGCGGCGTTAAGTAGTGTTTCAGCATATCGGTAAACCCTAAGGTTATTGTTGTAATTCATATCCGCAGAACCTGCATAACCGGCATTTCCGTTAGCTCTTGGAAGGTATTTTTTCAAAAAGTTTCCTGTGTCCTGATAACGTCCTTCGTAAGTAGCTCCAGATTGAGCTGCATAGGTTGCAAAATTTAAAATTCCACCATTTTTACGTTGGTCATTATCCTCGTACAAATCATATGCTTCCTGACGGACAGGTTCAAATCCCCAACCTCCATCAAAATCATCACTTCCTGATAAACTATTAATACCAATCAATTTAGGATAAACAGTACCCCCATCACCGATGGCACTCCCCCAATCTTTTCCTCCATTAACACTAAAATAGTTCACTTCAAATATAGATTCCTTAGTCCATTCTCCACTTTCTTCCCAAATTCCTGCAAAATCATCATTCAAGATATATTGGTGACTTGCAATAATTTCATTCATGTAAGCCAATGCTGTTGAATAGCGGCTTTCATCATTCTGATACATCACCACTTCAGTATATACCATATAAGTCATGGCCAAGGATACTCGTCCTGTATTTTCAGAAGTAGTTTTTATTGATAATCCACCATTGGCAATCACATCTTCTAATGTTGTGATTATACCTTCATAAACTTCATCGGCAGTTAACTGAGCTGCTATATATGGAAAATCTAGATTAGTTTCATAATATGGAATATTGCCCCAAAGTTTCCATAACCACATATAATAGTAAGCCCTTAATGCTTTAGCTTCAGCAATGTAAAGTGCTTTGTTTGATTCGGAAATATCCTGTACATTATCCATATATTCCAAAACAGCGTTAGCACGCTTTACTCCTGAATAAAAAGTGGTCCATAAATCGCTGCAAACAATTTCCGGTGTCGCTTCGTAATTGAACATCTTATGCAGAAAAGGCAAATCACCCTGGTCATTTCCTCCAACATACACATCATCTGACATTACATCTGACACTAAGTTAAGTTGAGTATATTGTCCCCAGGCATAATCTGTCCAGGATAATGGATCATAAGCAGCAACAAGTGCTTCAAATATACGATCCTCTGTTGTATAATAATCATCTATCAATACGCTGCTTGCCGAATCTACTTCAAGGAACTCCTCTTTACAAGAACCCAAAAGGATAAAAAATAAGCTGCAAATTAAAATATATTTATTCTTCATTACTTTAAGTTTTTAATCGTTAAAAAGACAGGTTTAAACCAACTGTATATGTTCTTGCCTGAGGATATATTCCGCGATCAATACCAAGAGAAGTACCTCCTGAAGAAATTTCAGGATCAAAACCGTCGTATTTTGTGAAAGTGAAAAGATTCTCTGCTGCAACATAAAAGCGCAAACTATTTACAAATGCCTTATTGACAATATTTTGGGGTAGAGTGTAACCTAATGTTACATTTTTAATGCGCATATAATCGCCATCTTTAACATAGAGGTCAGATGATAACCAGTTGCCGTTATTATCTGAAAATGAAAAGCGAGGAATTGTATTGGAAGTTCCTTCTCCTATCCAACGATCTAACATATAGGCAGGCAAATTAATATAACGCAAGTCTGTACGTCGGGTAGCATCATAAATATCGTTACCAACAGTCCCCTGCAGCATCATGCTAAAATCAAAGCCTTTAAAATCAATTCCAAAGTTTATGCCGTATGTCCAGTCAGGCATACCCTTTCCAATCATTGTACGGTCATCATCTCCAATAGAGCCATCTCCATTCAAATCCACAAACCTTACATCTCCAGGAACTGCATTCGCCTGGATTAAGCCACCTTCATTATTCACATGCGAATTAATTTCTGCATAATTTTGGAAAATACCATCTGTTTTATATCCATAAAAATAGGGGAATGGCAACCCATTTTGGGCTCTCGAAATAGTTCCTACATTAGCATAGCTATCGTAATTAGCAAAACCATCTGCATTTCCCAGATTAACCAATTCGTTTTCAAGATAAGAAGCGTTTCCTCTAATGCTAAAGTTGAAATCGCCAAGCTTGAATCTATAGCCTAAATCAAATTCAATACCCCAGTTTTTCATATCTCCAACATTACCAGTTGGTTTTGATTCTCCCACATAAGAAGGAATCGACATCGTCATCAACATTCCATTGGTTTTCTTCTCATAGTAATCAACTGTAAATGTCAATGCACTATTTAAGAATCCGAAATCAAGTCCTATGTCGGTTTGTTCCGATTCTTCCCATGCTAATGAAGTATTAGCCAGTCCAGATGCTTTTGTTCCATTTACTAATGTTCCATTCCCTGGTCCAAAAGCATAATTATTACCTGTTGAAGTAAGGGCGGTATAACCAAAAGCCCCGATATTTTCATTCCCGTTTTTACCCCATGAAGCTCTCAGTTTAGAAGAAGTTAACCACTCTGGACGTGATTCCATGAATGCCTCATTTGTAATATTCCATCCCAGTGAAATTGAGGAGAACACACCATATTTTTTTCCCGGACCAAAATTAGAAGAACCATCTCTACGAATAGTGGCCTGAAACATATATCTCTCTGAAAAGTTATAGCTTAACCGGGCAAACATTGACGCTAAAGTATGTGGGCTCCAAGCTCCTCCTCCAACTGTCTGGTCTCCATTTGCAGCTGTTCCGGTAGTAAAATCAATATTGGCTTTGTCTCCATTTTCTTCAACCATAAATTTATTACTTCCGCCTAAACCACGACCTGTTACTTTTTTAGCTGATTGCCCTAACATTACGTTAAAATTATGCTTGTCGGCAATACTCTTTTCGTATGATAAGATATTTTCTACCTGCCAGGTAAATCCGCGATTCATACTCGACCAAACTTTTGAATAATCAGAATAAGCAGATTTACCTAAATAATATTCAGGTGTCCAACCATCATTACCCCAAAATGCAAGATCAGTTCCAAATGAAGATCTAATCTTTAAATTGTCCCAGATCGTTAATTCGCCCCAAAATGACGACACTAACTTGTCCGAGTTATTCTCTTCTCCAGGTAAAGCCAGCTGAGCGACCGGATTAGTGATTTCGTTATAGTCATCACCAGCGATTGTATAAATTAACCCATTCTTTGGGTCACGAACCGCCGTTGGGTGAAGGGCTGCAGCCGCTACCTGATCCTCTTCATACAAACCTAACAATGGTGAGAATGAAATTGCACCTCCAAGTGCTGAACCATACTCCGAGTTTGTTCCAATACCTTTAGAGTTTATTCTTGAATAGGCAACATTAATTCCTACTGTTAATTTATTTAAAAAATTACGGTTCATATTATCCAAAAGATGGTATGTTGTATTTGACCTTAATGAGATTCTCTCATAATTAGAACGGTCAAAATTTCCACCAACGATTCCATCCTGCTTATAATAACCTGCAGAGAAATAATATATAACTTTATCGGATCCGCCGCTAACACTCAATTGATGGTTTTCAACAGGGGCATTGTCATAAAAAACCATATCCTGCCAATCTGTACCCTTACCCAATGCATAAGGATCATCATATCTTGCAGTTTCCCCTGAATTAACTAAACCTTCATTTATCAGTAAAGCATATTGTTGGGCATTTAATACATCCCTTTTATTCCATTTGCTTTGCCAACCTCGCGAGAAATCATATTTTACAGATAATTTGCCTTTATCTCCACTTTTTGTAGTTATCAGAATAACTCCATTAGCAGCACGGGCACCATATACTGCTCCTGATGCAGCATCCTTTAGAACTTCAATAGACTGAATGTCACTTGGATTTAAATAATCTATTCCTCCATCAATTGGCATACCATCAACAATATATAATGGATCACTATTATTAATCGTACCAATACCACGAATTCGTACTTGCGAAGAAGCTCCCGGCTGTCCGGAAGATGATGTAACGGTTACTCCTGAGGCCAATCCTTTCAGAGCATTATCGATGCGAACAGGTGCAATACTTTCTAAATCATCTGCTGAAACTTTCGCAATTGAAGCAGTTAAAACACTCTTTTTCTGCACTCCGTAACCAACAACAATAACTTCGTCAAGTCCTGTTGTTTCCACATTTAAAACCACATTCATTTCTGAATTGTTCCCCACCACAATTTCCTGTGAGCTAAAACCAATCAGCGAAAATACCAGTATCCCATCATTTGAGATCTCAATCTGATATTTTCCATCCATATCGGTAGTAGTACCGATTGTAGTACCTTTAATCACTACCGAGGCAAACGGCAATGGTATACCATCCTCTGCTGAGGCCACTATACCTGTTACGACATGCTTTTGTGCAAAGGATTGCAAGCAAAATAATGCCAAAACTAAAAACAAGACTGTTTTTTTCATAGATAATTAGTTAAGATGATTAGTTAATTATTTTCAATAAATGGATCTGTCTGTTAGCTTCCGGATCCACCGTAATTATATTCGGGTAATTGCAAACCCAATATATTTTTCCTGCTGATTCCCAGCTTTGTAAGAAACAATAACAGTAAGAGAGCAGCTTCCCTCTTGTGCCTTTTTGGTGATGGCAATTCCGAAATTAAGTTTGACTTTTTTCCCTGAGATATTTGGTGAGGAATTGCCATTGAAATCTGTATTACTATTGAAGCAAAACTCTTATTTAACAATCAGAACCTTCACGGTTTTGTTCACGTCTTTACCTGAAACTGTAAGCAGGTATGTACCTGTTGCATATTCATTTACATTAATGGAATGACTTTTTTCGGAACTCAACTGAGAAAACAACTGCGTTCCGCCCATTGTAAAAAGACTAATTTGTCTGCTGGAAGAGGATTCAAAATTGAGGTTTAAAATGTCGGACGTCGGATTGGGAAATACTTCAAATTTCGACTCATGAATTGGATTCTCAATTCCTGTAACTGTACCGTCATCAAAAGAAATCCAATTCAGATTGTGTTCTCCTGATTCAGACAATAAGCGTAAAATTGTTTTGCCTTTCGGGAGATCTATTGTTATGGATTTTGTTTGCCAGGATTGCCATCCATTGGTACTTCCAAAAGAAACAGATTCATTGGAAACCATTTCTCCGTTCACTGAGTTCAAAACAAGAATTTTTGCATTTTTTGCTGTAGCAAACCTGAAATTCATAGTGAAAGTTCCCGCTGCCGGCACATACAGCAGATATTCCAAATAATCACCATCCGAAGCATAGGAAGTGTTTTTCCCTTTTCCTGTGTCGGTACAATCTTCCAACTCAAAGCCACTATTGATCATGAAATTTTCCGCTTCAATTTTTCCAGGTATTTCAAAATGCCTGTTGAAATTATTTTCGACAATTACATTTGCAAAAGACTCCAGTTCTTTAGAACCTGATTCTACACTGTTTCCTGTATAGGAAAGTTTGATTTCATGATTATAAAACAAATCCTTCTCAGTCATTAGAATCATCTTTCGGCTGTTATTCGGATCCAAAATAAAATCTGAAATGGGAACTGATTCTCCATCAACCGTTAATTCAAATTCATTGATATTAATATCGTTTTCAACCGATGTAATTGGCCGATTTACATCAAGAAATATTTCATTATCAATTTTTGCAGAACCGGCTTTTAACAGCTTAAAAGGAACAGCGCTTATTTCGACTGGTTCAATCAATGAAAAATGGTTTACATTCAGCTCACCGCCATCAAACACAAGTTTAATTTTAACCATGCCTTTTGGCAGAATAATGTTATTTATTGTGCTGGTTATATAGCTGGTCCAACTGCCTGTAGAAGGAAGTTCAAACGTTTCGGAAACTATCTGACCGTTTGCCTCAATATGCATAGAGGCTTTCCCGGTACCAGCTGTTCTGATTTCTAATTTATAGGCCGCATTAGCTTCCGAATTAACGGTATACTGTAACCACTCACCGCTTTTCACAAAACCAACATTGTAACCATTGGTTTCCGTATCGTTACACTTCTCAATATCCACACCGTCATTGCGGTATTCCCAACCCTGATTCCATGCCTTATATTCACCGGTATTTAGATGATAATTTGCAGTATCTGTATCGAAGTAAGCATAGTTGTTTCTGCCCAGGTCATAATCGACGGCAAATATTTTTTGACTTGTTGTATGTGTTTTAAATGGTTTTGTTTCTGTTGTGTGAGGCTGACGAATAAGGGCATCAATTACATCGTACTGAATCGTACAATTTTCAAATTTGTGATTGTTGGCAAAGGTCATAACCGCACTAAATGCTTCATCCGAAGTCATTGTACCATTGCCTTTCCACATCTCAATCATTTGTAAATAATCAGCATTCGTTTCAACCTTTAGTATGTTATTAATGCCTGATTTTTTCACCGGCCACCACGACCATCCCACATTGTTGCTTTCTGTTAATGCCGCCAAATTTGTGAACCATGTATTCGAGTTTTCTCCTGTTTCACCCAACCAAACCGGACGATTTTGCTCTTCTCTAAAATCTGTTATCCATTTTAGTGCATTTACATCATTGTATGTCCAATATTTATGAAAACTGTAAACCATGTTATCATCCCAGGCAGGAGTCAAACCAGAAAAATCATTGGCAAACGAATTCCCTTCAATAAATAAAATGTGATTGGTATCTACCTCACGAATTGCATCGGTAATTTTGCCATACAAATCGCGAATTTTCGAATTGTTGCCCTCGGAAAATGTCCAATTGATCTCATTAATTAGATCATAACCTCCAATCCATGGCTCATTACTATATCTTTCAGCAATTTTTTTCCAGAGTGCAACTGTTTTGTCTTTGTTCAAATCACTTTCCCATAAAGATGGCTTCGAAGAATCGTAGTCAGAAATTGCAGCATCTTTCCCTTGTCCTCCGGGTGCTCCATGCAAATCAAGAATCAAATACATCTGATTATCGGAACACCACGAAAGCAAATCATCTATCATGTCGAAGCCTTTGTTTGTCCATGTTATTTCGCCTTGTACAGGTTCGTTTTCGATGGCAGGAGTAAACCATTTGTAATGCATTGCAACACGTATACAATTAAATCCCCATGCAGACATCGAGTCAACATCAATTTTTCTAAAATGATTTGAAAGCCAAACCTCATAAAATTCGTTGGTGCGGGTCTCTCCTACTGTTTCAATTAATTTATTTCTGAACTCATGCTGAGTGTTAGCTACATCTGAAGACTGCATCATGTAACCTTCCTGAATCATCCAATTCCCGGTTCCGATACTTCTGATTATTAAATTGTTTCCATTTCCATCAACAATACTTGTTCCATTAACATGTACAAATCCCTGCGAAAAAGCAGGAGCGGAAAAACTAAGGAACAAGAATATAAAAAAGGAGAGATTGAGAAAAATCTTCATCATCCAATTCCCGTATTTTCCTTCTGATTGATATTCAAGTCGTTGTAACATATTTTTACTATTTAGCAGCAGTTTCATTGGTATAGATTTATTCCTGTTGGATTTGTGGTTATTCGTTAATAACAATTGTTGCAATTGAATGAGCAGGAAGAACAGACAGAGCACCTCTTCCTTCTAACCATATTTTAAATTCAAGTTGCTTATCGGTTTGATTCATTGCCACAACAGCAATGCTATTGTCTTCATTTACAAAAGCTGTTGCCAGAATATTGTCATCATTCGAAGAACAAATGATACGCTGTGCACCTGGACGGATGTATTTTGAGAAGTGCCCCAGGTAGTAATAGGAATTCATGTAAGTGATTTCGCCCGTTTTTGTATTTCCGATAATTGGAGCGTAACAATAATTGGCAACATGATTCGGACCTCCTTTTTCATCGAGTAAAACATTCCAATCAACCCAGCCCGAAGCCGAATTATTAAGATCATGAATAATTGACTCTCCATATCTTTCTCCCCAACTCCATTCACCCAGCTTACTGTAATCGAACGGGAATACACATCCTTCAGTGAAAATGGTTTTCTTATCAGGGAATGCCTCGGATACAAGTTTCACGTTTTCAAAATGATCTCCGGTATACCAATGAAAACCAGTACCCCAAATATATTTTGATGCTTCAGGATCATCTAAAACAACCTGAGCACGCTGGTACATTAATCCTCGGTTGTGATCCCAGATAATAATTTTCTTGTCCCCCATTGAACTATTTTCAAGAGTTGGCCCCAGATAGTTTTTTACAAAATCTCTTTCTTCCTCAGCAGTAAAAACGCAGGATTCCCAGCGTTGAACTGCCAATGGCTCATTTTGAACTGTAAGCCCCCAGAAATCAATCCCCTGTTTTTTATAAGCAGCAAAGAATCTAACGAAATAATCAGCCCAAGTCTGAAAATATTCCGGTTTTAAACTTCCTCCTTCCAACATGTTGTTGTTGGTTTTCATCCACGCAGGAGGACTCCAGGGTGAAGCGAAAAGTTTCATTTCATTCCCTGATTTGGCCAAAGCTTCTTTGATGAAAGGTATTTTATATTGATTGTCGTGTTCTATGGAGAAATTGTCTAAAGCCGTGTCGCCGCCTACTTCTGCATAAGAATAGCTTTCACTTGAAAAATCACAACTATGAATATGAGTACGACACAAACTATAGCCAATTCCCTTTTCACGATCGAAATAAGCCTCTAAAATTTCGTTTTGTTTGTTTTTGGGAAGCTTATAAAAAGTTTCTGCGGCAGCATCGGTAAGTGCACCACCAAAACCTTCAATAATTTGAAAACGCTTTTTTGCATCTAGTATAAGAGTGGAAAAATGTTCTTCCGGCTGATTAAAATCCCCAACCAACAGGCCATCAGATTTTGAGAATCTTAAATCCCCTTCTTTTGCGGTAGTATATTGAATTGCTTTTTCAAGAGTAATCTTATTACTGCTTCGACTATTCGTCTGCAAATTTTGATCTCCATTCTGTTGATTGCTTTGTCCTGCAATTGGATTACATGCATTAAGTATGCCTATGCTAGTAACTGCAAATAAAAAATATTTCAATATTGTGCTTGTCATCTATCTGTTTATTTGATTTTCAAAACAAATATATATGCGCACAATAGGGTAACATGAGTTTGATACCTCTCAAATACTCCTCAAACGTTTACAGACACTACTCAAAACTACTCTTACAGTCGTAAATATCTTATAAACTGATTCTTATAAAAACAATAAATTGCATTAATTTGATGACAAAAATGGAGATAAACCAAACGAAAAACTTATAAATCCATTAAATATCTCTGTAATGACTCATTGGAATCGAGTTCTAATTTTTTTCGAAGGCGATAGCGGTCGTTTTCGATTGCTCGTGTCGTCTTATGCATAAATTCGGCAATCTCTTTTGAAGAAAGATTCATTCTTACATACGAAGCAACCTTTACCTCAGACAAAGTTAAATCCGGATATTCATTGCGTAACTTACTTATAAATTCATTGTACATTTTATCCAACCGAGGCTCAAGGTATTTCCACTCCTTATCATCGTTGATTTCGATATCAATCTCATCAATTACAATCTGCAAGCCACTTTTTACTGCAGGCATTGCTTTGGCCGCAAGACCAAGCATCCGATTTTTATAATTGATCAGTACCCTGTTTCTATTTACCGTGTAAAAGGTCAGTTTTTCCAATTCCGATTCAATATTTTCCTTTTCAAGCTCTGTTATTCTTTTTTCCTTTAAAGCCTGTTCCTGCAGGAATTTTATTTTTAAAAGACGCAATCGATAATTATAAGCTGCCGCTGCTACACCAACTATTAAGCCAACAACTAAGAAACTAAACCATTTGGTTTTCCAGAAAGGAGGAAGAACATGAATGCTAAGCTCTGCTATATTATCCCCCCACTTTTTATCATTATTTGAAGCTTGAACTTTAAATGTATAATTTCCATTTTTTAAATTTGAATAAGATACAAAACGATGTTCGGAATCGGAATCGTACCAGTTTTCATCAAACCCTTCCAATTTATATTTGTACTGACACTTTTTAGGATGTGTATAATTCAAGGCCGCAAATTCAATTGAGAAGACCTTATCGGAATAAGTTAACTCAATCTCTTTGGTGTGTGTGATATCATTTTGCAATTTAACCAGCTGATTGATTGAATCACCCGGTAAAACTTCCTGATTCTGAATTTTTAGTTTCGTAAAATAAACTTTTGGAATCGTAAGGTTTAAGGACAATTCAGAAGGATTGAAAATGTCCAGCCCATTTTTGGATCCGGTTAAAAAAGTACCATCTTGTAATTTAATAAAAGCCTGAGCATTAAACTCATTCGATGATAAGCCATCCGATTTATCAAAAGACATAAATTCCTTCGAATCCTTACTTAGCACGGCAATTCCATCATAGGTCGTCACCCAAATTCCACCGGCTGCATCTTCCTGTATACCAAGAATAATCATAGATGGCAAACCATTTTTTAATGTGTATTGAATGCCTTCCTTCTCTTTTTTATTGTATTTAAACAGGCCATTCCCTTCTGTTCCAATCCAAATATTTCCCCACTTATCTTGAAATAAATCTTTAATTACACCCTCGGTAGTAATATTTGAATTTGTGCTAATTCTCAATACATTATTAGCTTGCTTGTCGTAAACATATATTCCGTTGCCTTCGGTACCAAACCATATATCTCCATCGGAATCTTCCATAACAGACATCACATTGGAATGATCAATTTTAATCAATTCTCTGGAGGATGGTCCTATATTTTTGAATGTCTCTGTATCTGAATTAAAAAGATCAACACCATTGCCCAAAAGTCCCAGCCAATTTTTCCCCTGACTATCCACCAGAATGGTCCAAACATTTTCGGAGTGTAAACTTAAATTGTTTTGAGAATTCTGATGAAAATGCTTAAAAGATTTCGTTTTATAATCATATATATTTAAGCCCGCGTTGTAAGTACCTATCAGTATATTGCCATTTACATCCTCTGCCAAACTAGTGATAACATTACCCGATATACTGGTTTCATCTGAAATTTTAGAATAAAAATGAGTTAATTTATTTTCTTTGCTGATAACATGTAAACCTGATCCATCTGTACCTATCCAAACATTTCCTTTACTATCCTGTAAAATGCCAAGCACCGATTTGCCTTTAAAAAAGGAACAAATATTATCAGGCAAAAGTTTGTTTGCAAATTTCTTCGCCAGAGGATCATAATATGCTACACCTTTATCGTATGTTCCTACCCAAATTCTGTTGGCATTGTCCTTATATAATGTATATACCTGATTACTTGGCAAACTATTAACATCTTCGTCATCAAAATTCACATAATCAAATGTTTCATTTCGGGTATCCAATATGTTAATTCCTCCCCCATCTGAAGCAATCCAGATTTTACCATCCGAATTTACAATCATATCTCCAGTCAGAACTTCAGAACTCAGACCATTTTTTTTAAAATAAAATTTTGATTTTTTCGATTTCCGGTTGTATTTGCATAAACCGTGCTTGTCAGCAGATATCCATAAATTACCTTCTCTGTCCTCAAGAAGACGCTTTCGATAATTCCCTGAATTTAATTCTAAATTGTTGTAGGATATCGAAAAAAACTTACCGGTTTTTCTATCCAGACGCTGAATATCCTTTTCAAAAGTTGCAATAAATAACTGTCCATCGTGAGTCTCCAAAATATCACTTACTACGTAAGAGTTTATACTTTGAGGCTCACCGTTAGGATGATATACTTTAAATGAATCCGTGCTTTTATCAAATAAAGCAAGACCACTGTTGCTGCCTATGACAACTGTCCCATCTTTTAAAACTTTTATTCGATAAATCTGATTGCCTATACCATTCCTGATGCCGTATTTTTTGAATTGATTTGTTTTTGGATTGAATCTATTAACTCCATTTTGATAGGTTCCCACCCAAATAAATCCATCTTTATCTTCAGCAACAGATAATATCCTGTTTCCGGAAATAGAATTGGTATCTTGTGTGTTTCGATATACTTTCACTTCGTAACCGTCGAAACGACAAAAGCCATCCCGAGTACCAAACCACATAAATCCAGAAGCACTTTGCAAAATGCATTCAACATTGTTATGAGGAAGTCCTTGTTCCTTTGTGATCCTATTAAAACTGTATTGGGCAAAGGAAAATTTAAGGCATAAAATTAACAACGCGCTTAAAAAAAGCTTTTTGTTCTTTAAAGTTTTTATCATCGGTAGGTGCTATGAATTCTCAAATATACAATAATTCACATATTTTAAAAACAGACTAAATATCAATTACTTTCAATATATTCTATTTTAGAAATAGGTAGAATAAAATTCACAACAAGCATCTTAATATTTAGATCTGTAATGTGTTGACATTTAAAAGATCACCCCTTTTTCGAGATGATCTTTACCAAAATGAATGAAGATAATACTTCTATTTCCTTCATAAACCAAAAACAATTTAAGAAGTAGCCTCTGCCAATCTCCTTTGATCCAGATCCGTTTTTATAACAACACAAGTTTCGTGATCGATGGTATAGAAGTACAGGAGAATTGCACATGACATGTATAAGATTCCGGGAATTACCGATATCATGAGTTTTATTCCTGTTATGGCAGTTGCTGTTTGCTCAATATTGGGTGTGAATTTGAATATGGCAAGCATCCATCCTGCCAAAGCTCCACCAATTCCCCATCCTGCTTTTTGGGCAAATGTAGCTGCAGAAAAGACCAAGCCGGTTGAACGTCGTCCGGTTTTCCATTCCGAATAATCAGCTGTATCGGCAAGCATAGTCCAAAGTAAAGGCACGGCAGGAGCATAAGCCATTTTTGCAAGGATATTAAATGCATAAATCATTGTCAAATTATTGGCAGCAGGCAGATACAAGCAGATGAAGAAAAATCCGGAAAGCAATGAACTAGCCAAAAACACATTACGCTTACCGAATTTTTTTGCCAATGGTTTTGAAAATGGAATAGCAACAATCAGTGCTACTGTACCAATCACATTAAACAACTGAACATTTTCTTCCTTGCCTATATAGTATTTAAAATAGTATGCAATGGACAAATTCTGCATTGCAAACATGATGAACGAAATAATCCCAACAAAAAACAGAATCATCCAAGGTTTGTTCTTAAACAAATTTCTAAAATCCTCCTTTAAGTTTTCTTTCTGCTCTTTAGGCGGTTGTACTCGCTCTTTTGTCGTTTTAAAAGTAATCATGAATAAAATAAAACTGATAATGGAAAACAGAATTAACGTGTACTGATATCCTTTTGCATTATCGCCGCCCCCAAAATACAGAGCCAATGAAAGGGCGGTACCTGAAACAATAAATTGCCCGACGAATGCAAAAATAAACCGATACGAATTGAGCCCCGCTCTTTCGTAAGAATCCGAAGTAATTACCGCTCCCAATGATGAATAAGGAAGATTTATAGCTGTAAATACACTCATTAATAAAATATAAGTAACCCCAGCATAAATCACTTTACCCGTTGGTCCGAGATCAGGAGTGGTAAAAGTTAAAACGGCAAGAACACTATATGGCAAAGCCATCCATAAAATGTAAGGTCTGAACTTACCCCAACGTGTATTTGTTCTGTCAGCAATAATTCCCATAATAGGATCACTTATCATGTCCCAAAAACGAGCAATCAGCATAATGGTTCCTGCGGCGGCGGCAGAGATTCCAAAGGTATCGGTATAGAAAATCAGAATCCAGAAACCTACCATATCCCAAACAAAATGGGAGGCTGTATCGCCTAAGCTGTAACCTATTTTTTCTTTTAATGATAATTTTGAGTCCGTTGTATTCATTGTGATATAATTGTGTAATTTATTGACTCTACATCAAGCCTTTTTTAAAATTAATCTAATGGTTTCTCTATTTATATTATTATCCTAAAGCCGGATGGGCTCTTACTTTTCTCCTTAGATGAGAAAAGTAAGCAAAAGGATCAAGCCTCTCGGAAGCTGTTCGGCTTTTCATGGCAACGGGGCAACCCAAATCGCGCCCGATCGGCAGTCCCTGCTCTAATTATTTCAACTAAAATTATTTTCTTCAATTCACAATACTCATTATTAATTGTCAATCTCATAGATATCGTATTTTCTGCTCCACTCAATTTCCTGATCTGGTTTTAGGTTTATATCAAAGAACAATTCAGGACTCACAACATGTTTCCATCCCCAAAGATTTACTTTGTTGGTTGTAAAACTGCCTGTTTCGCTGACACCAATTTTACTTTTGGTATTGATTAATTCCCAGTGAGCATCCACATTCTTGCTTCCTGAAAGGTTGCTGAAAAAGAATTGTTCATTTGGCGTATTTTTAAACGTAATTTCGTTTTGTCCAAGCTCCACTTTCTCTTCAGGATTGACTGTTGCACCTAATAATTCCGGTTTGATATCAAATGGGAATTTTAAGATGTAATTACTTCCCATTAATTCTTTATTGATGGCTAAAAAATTGTGGCAGTATTCATTCGTAGAAATGATTTTTCCTCCTATGTTATGTAAGTAATACCGAATAACAAAACTGCTTTCCAATAATTCGATTTCCTTTTTCAGCACATATGAATATCCATTAACATTCGGAGAGATACATTCAATGAGTAATTTATTTGTATCAGTAATAATTTTAAAATCGGCAGGTTCAGTTTCATAAGCCTTGCTGAAACTGTATTCAGCCCCCTCTTTTTTTAATGCTCCTACACCTATTTTTGGAAAATATTCTCCCTCTTTTATTTCATCAAAGCCGACAGGTATTTCAATGCCAAATTCATTGTAAAAACCTTTGCCATAAATATTTTCAACATCCCCTTCTATTTTTTCTTGAGTACAAACAGGAATTCCTTTGAATTTTACCGAGGTAATTTTACTTGTCCAATCGAATCTGGAAAATTGATAATTTTCCAATGGCAGATCGATATGAATTTCCAGATTCTTATTTTTTAGGATGTATGGCATACTGTTATCTTTTTTAGACTGACCAATAGTTAGTAAGGGTAAAATTATCAGTAAAAACAATGCTGTTTTTTTCATTCTTATGGATATTGAATTAAATGGTCATTCCCACAAATGCATTCTCGACTATTTAAGGAAGTTTATATTTTATCAGGTATAATTTCGCCTGTTACATTACTGATCACATCACCTTCATGTTTTACCTTACCTCGACGTGCGATTAAAGCTTCTCTTATTTCATGAGATCTCGTTTCTGTAATATCATATTTCCATATCAATACAATTGCAAGAAATGCTGTAGTAATTGGAATCAGGATATCTGCTAACCTGAGGTTTGTAATGGTCTCTGCAGACTGAACATCAACACTTTCATCGAAGCCAATATAGTGCAAAACAACACCACTGGTAAGCATGGCAATAGCTGTTCCCAGTTTCACCATCCACCAGTAAATAGCTCCGAATGTAGCTTCTCTACGTTCTCCATTATTCAGTTCATCCAAATCGCAAACATCAGCAGTCATCGACATCATTAAAGTAAACAAGCCACCTATCCCGAATGACAAAAACGGAATTGGCATGAACATCAACCAAGGGTATTCAGGATTAAATCCCCACCATTTTAATGCATATCCCACCACTGAAAAAAGAGTAGCTATGATAAAAGCATTCTTTTTTCCAAAGTTCTCGGAAAGCTTAGTAACAATAGGGATTACAAGAAATGCGGTAGCCATCGCACTTATGGTTCCAAACCATGCCGGCCAACCTCCTGCTGCCACTTTATCGCCTTGAAAAAGATAATAGACAATAATAAAGAAGGCAAATTGGGCAATAGTCTGAAAGCCATTAAAAATGAGAAAGGTAGACCCGCAAAGCTTCATGAATGGCTTGTTTTGAATGGTTAACTTTATCCCTTTTATGAATTCCTTTGTGTTCGCTGCCAATTCTTTTGCCGACAAATTTTTCATCTTATCCTGATCGGGAACGATCATTTCATTGTTAAACAGAGCCGGCAGAATACCAAGAACCATGCACAAACCACCTACCCAAATGGAAAGAATTCGTGCCCCTTCAGGCGCGGAATCGAAAATCGATGGATTGTATATAATCACCCAAAACCAAGGGGCTATCATCCATGCAATTTGTCCCATAAACTGAGAAACAGCCATCAATCTGGTTCTTTCATTGTAATCGGGAGTCATTTCATAACCCAAACCAATTAAAGGTGTCGCAAAAATGGTGTAACCGATATAAAAAAATATGGATATCACTAAAAAGTAAAAGAAATTGTAAATCTCAGAATTTTCAGGATTCAATTGCCACATAATCATAAATGTGACTCCTGAAATAACGCTCCCTATTAAAATGTAAGGTTTTCTTCGCCCCCATTTCGATTTTGTATTGTCTGAAATAAATCCCATAATAGGATCAGTTAATGCATCCAAAAGTCTGGGTAATGCACCTAATAATCCGGCAAGGATAGGATCCATTCCCAAAGACATAACCAGTACGACCATAAACACACCCAGAGCAGCAGGAAATAACTGATTTGCCAGATGTCCTGATCCAAATGCCAGTTTTTGTCCAAATGGGACAATGTCTTCCTTTGCTGTTTTATAATGTGTCATGTTTTTATAGATTATGTGATGTGAGATTCTAGATATGAGAAATAATTATTGCATTACTTTTTTTTGTTTTCTATCAACAGTGAATAACCCCCAGTGCTTTTCTGCTCCTAAAGGATTTGCTGTTTCTCCTTTCCAATCTTCATCGAAAGCTTCAAAAAAGAAGCTTGTAATGTTCATGTCTGCAGACCATTTCATCAGGTCGTTATAATATTGTTTTTGCTTTTCTTCGCTGGCTCTTTCTCCAAATTCTGAGGCTACTGTTGCCCATCCTGCTTCTGTTATTACTATTTTGCTATCAGGAAGTGCATTTCTAACTTTTTGCACATTCTCGATGGTGTAAGACATTGCTTCGGCAATATCTTTGCCTTCCCAAACAGGATATACATGAATTGATATAAAATCAACAGCTTTAGCTAGTTTTTCACCCTTTGCAGCCCACCATTCGTAATTATCGGCAACAGTAACAGGTTGTTGAATGGCTTTCTGAACTTTCTGCACATAAGAGATGATCGAATCTGTATCTACTTTGTGATCGTTCCACTCAACCAAAGCTTCGTTGCCAACATTAACCGCTATAACAGTTTCGGGATATTGAGTGGCCAAACGAATTCCTTCTTTTATTTCCTTCTGGTTTGCAATATAGTTTTGCTCTAAAATTGCTGCTGGAATCGGTTCAGTTAACCATCCACAAGTTTCATGAGCACTCAATTCAGCTTTCAACCAAATACCCAACATTACTTTAATGTCTAGCTTATTCTCTTCGATAATTCTCAATACGGCTTCCGAATTTTCACCTGAATCGTATAAACGAATTAAATTGAAAAGAGAATCATGAGAGATAATCTGAAGATCTTCGAGAATCTGTTCATCCGTTGGATTAACGGCTCCTTCGCCTCTATCGGGATGTTGGCCTGTTCTAAATCCAGAATAGCAAACCGCTTTCGAAACTCCGTTCAATAAGTCCTTAGTAGTTTGCTTGATTTCTATCTTAGTTGTCTTGGTTAAATCTGATTCTTTTTGGGACACTTTCTTTTCATTTTTACAGGACAACAGACTGATTGAAATCACCAAAGTGATCATCATGCCAGTGTTCCTGCTATTTCTTACTGAGTTTTTCATAGTTCTTTAGGTTTCGGGGTTTCATACTATTTTGAATCAGCAAATAATTTTGCCATCACCTTTTTTGGTTTTCGGTCAACCGTAAAAAGGCCCCAATGTTTTTCCGGTTCCAATGGTTCTTGCGAACCTTTCCAAGGTTCATCAAAAGCTTCAAATACAAAAGTGAGTACGTCATCTTCCTCGCTCCAATTCACCAAATCGTTGTAATAAATTTCCTGCAAATCCTGACTTACATTTCCTATAGAAATGCCTCTACCGTTTGAATTGGTTGCCCAACCGGCTTCAGTTATTACAACTGGCTTGTTAGGATACTTATCGGCAACACTGTAGTAATTTTGCTTGGTGTATTCCATTGCCTCATGAATATTTTTATATTCCCACACCGGATAAGTGTGAATGGATATGAAGTCAATTTCCTTAACCAAATCTTTCAATTTATCCAGCCATGGCACATAATTTTCACAAAATGTAACGGGCTGTTTTGCTCCTTTTTTAATCATTCGAACATAGCGAATCACATTTTCTAACGGCACATAATGATCAGTCCAGTGAACCAATGCTTCATTTCCTGCTGATAATGAAAAAATAATTTCAGGATATTGATTGGCCAATTGAATCAGCTTTTGAATCTGATTCAGGTTTCTTTCCTTATTTTTATTCAGTTCTTCTTCCGAATAGGTACCTCCCCAAGGGCATCCAAAATTGTTCATTTCAGCACCTATGTAGGCGCCTAACATTACTTTAAAATCGAGCTTTTCTTTTTGAATCACCTCCAACACAATATCCGTTTGCTTATCGCAGTCGTATAACCGAAGATATTTCCAATGATTATTTAATATCAAAAGATCCTCTTTTATTTGCTCGCAAGTTGGATAAATCCCTGATTCAGGGCTTTGTCCTTCTCTGAAACCCGAATAACAAATTGCTTTTCCGGGTGCTATAGTAAGTGGTTTGTTTCGATTCATTCTGTAGTGGTTCATGCAGTTTCAATTCAAGGAATCAACTATTTCGAAAATTTTAAGTTCTCATCCTTATCCCAAATTCCCCAATAAGCTCCAACATCACCTTCGTCAGAGGTTTTCCAGGCTTCATCGAAGGATGAAAAATAGAAAATGTCGATATCCTCTTCCTTAGACCACAATTGTGTATTTATAAAATATTTAAGAGCATTTGCTTTGGAAGGTTTTGCTCCATGAAATTTTTCACCAACATTTGGCCAGCCGGTTTCAGTGATAATTACTTTTTTACCATTTCCTGCTTTTAATGCACGATTGTACATGTCTTTCATATACAGATATGAATAATCGAGGCTGCATCCTTCCCAAAATGGATAACAATTGGCCAATATCACATCGCAAGCGGTAGTTATTCTAGGGCGATTACCGAATTCATAATAAGCATCAACATACCCGACAGGAATTCCCGGAAGTGCTTTTTTCACCCTATAGATGTAATCCAACAATTCATCTTCGCTTAAATCCTCGCGATACAAAACCTCGTTACCAACAGCAACAATATCGGCATGACCGGCTTTAGCTACTTCAATAAGACCCGCAATTTCATTTTCGTTAATGCTTTTGTATTTCCCCAACCAAGCACCTACTAAAGTTTTCATCTCATTTTCTTTGGCAATTTTAGGAATGAGTTCATTACCTTCTGTACAAGAAAATGATCTTACCCATTTAGTATGTGGCTTGATGATGTCAATTCTTCTTCTAATTTGTTCCTCACTCAACAATGTTCCAGGCTCCTGCCCTTCTTCATAAGGACTAAAACACAATCCGTGCATTCCAGAATTCAACAATTGATTATAGAGAGATACTAATTCATCTTCCGTTTTACCGGAAAGATCCATTCCGGCAAGAGACATTAAATATTCACTTCTTACAGACATCGGTTTAAGCTTATTAGGTTAGTTTTAAAGTTAATCTGTACAATCTTGTTTTGTGATTGTACAGATTCTATCAAATATTATTTTTTACCGATTAAAAAATCGATTCTCTCCACTTCGCCACTTCGATTAAAAATCAAAGCACTTGTCTCCCCATCTATTGTATTGTTTGGAATCACTTTCGTTTCTCCATTTTTTAATGTAATTGTAATTTGATTTTTATCTGCTAAAGAATAGATTACAGGAACCTTACAGAAAGTAAAGGCTAACTGACCGCGATGGATGGCAATTTGTTTCTCCTGTCCATTCACATCGTAATAAACAAACAGCTCATCATGATTCAATATCTCTTGATCGTTAAACAAAGAGGTACCAAATACTATTTCGCCATTATTCACATGGATGCCCAGCTCAGCAATTCTTGATATAAAATCTTCTTTTACCTGACCGGTCATGCCTGGTTGTTGAGCACCGGCATGAGAAGGTGTATGAGAATAAGCATCCGTTGGGAAAGCTCCATATAACTTTGGTGATTTATACAATCCAATGCCTGCTTTAATTTCGAAATAATGATCCTTTATTTTACCGATCACCACTGGATCTGCTTCCTGTTCGATGGCGTTAAAATAGCTTTCCTGTGCAGCAAGCAGGAGTTTTGAAACCATGTGCCAATAGATACTACCCAAACCTTCAAATCCATAAAAAGTACCCGAGCGACCAGTAAATGACTGATGATCGAACATCTCTTCGAAAATATCAAGCACCTTCTTTTTTTCCTCTTTAACAAGCTGTCCGTATTTATTTGCATTCAGATTATTGATCGCATTTTCCAAAACCTGGGCATTCCTAAATGTGCCATCAAAATGATAACCGCCTAATTTATCTACATTCAGAATTGAAGAATCCTGATCAGCAAGCAGCTGAGATAATAATTTAGATTCTTTCACCTGATTGGCAGGAATGTTATTCTTTTCTATAAACAGAGGTAACTGTCTGTTTGGATAAAGAAAATAACTGTATTGATCTTCCCGAAACAATGCACTTGCTTTTAAGGCATCGAGTATATCGAGACTTTCTTTAGAGTTTAAATAGCCAGAGCTTAAAACAGCAACCTGTCCTTCGAGCATTTGGTATAAATAGCGAACCGAAACACTTTTATCGGTAAATGAAATCAGATTGTAAGCATGATACAAACCATCTTCACGTTTGTTTACTTTAATGGATTGATCCATATAAACCAAAACCAAATTGGTGAAATCGAGCAATTCGCTCACTTTCACTGTTTTTTTCAATCCAGAAAAAGAGTTGGCATAAATTCCATTTCGGTAGGTAGTTCCGGCTTCTCCCAATACATCAGCAAAACGACGTCTGTCTTCATCCGAAAATCCGTTTTCCAATAGAGATGCATTTTCAGAAAACAAATTAAAAATGCTATCGAGTAAGGTTTTCACTTCTTCAGAAATTTGAACTTCATTTATTTCTAAACCCTCAAATTTCACAGACCAAAACTTCAGGAATCTTCTTAGGTAACACAAAGTAACCATCGAAACTCCATTACCCACCAAGGCATTGTTAGCGTCGTTCCACTCCGGACGTTGTGTGTTTAACCAGATACCCGCTTCAGGAATAAAATTGCTCAATTTGGCCAATAGTGTTACCAAAATCTTTTCGGTAAGATTCACCTGATACAATTGATCGCCTCCATTTGTTAGCATGCGGGCATCAGCTCCAATCAGTGCTACCCTGCTTCGAATCTGATCATTTAAAGCAAAATCAAACTCTATGGTATCCTGTGGATTTTTTACAATACTCTGGTAAGATTTAATTCGATACGGAACATTTGCATACACAAAATTCTCTTTCGAAAGCATCTCATCTAATTTCTGTGGGTGGTATTCATTAGACAACTCCAGAAATTTTTGCAGATAAATAATCTGATGATCTCCCCAGTAGCCAATATAAGCCCATGGATCATGCGGATCCGGACATTCCCAATCGATTCCCTCTCGTGTTATTCGGTATGGATTGTAACCATCAGGGGTAGATGCATTTACAAATTTGCCAATCATTCCCTCGATAAATTCAGGATACGATAAACCCAGAGCTTCCCAGTTTTGAAAGATATCACGCCAATTTCCCTGATAATTCAATTTTGGTGAGCCATCGTCATTTTTTGTTTCGATAGAAAACTGGTTCCATGGCCGACTTGGATCACCATGCCTTCTGCTGAATGTTAACGGAAGATATTCATAACAGATTCGAATCAAATCAGAATTACCAGTCTTTTCAGCCTGTTGATTCAATTCTGTATAGGTGATTCTTGATGGCAATTGATCAATCCACGATTCAAATTCCTTAGCAACCAATTTATTGGTTTGCTGAACGAATAGCTTAAAATCATCTGATCCGACAAGGTAATTATCAGTAAAAATACCTCCCCGCATTACATTAAAAAGCGTATTTGAAAAGTGACGAGCATAAGCCAAATCATCATTACTCATTTGCAAACCATCCGCGTCTGCAACAATTTGAATTAATTTTTTTGTGCCTAAATCAATATCATTTGCTACTGATTCAAAGATGTTCTTTTCCGTTTTTATAAAATGATTCAAATTGGCAACATCAGCACTGGTTTGATTTACTTCTGCAACAATTATCCACTCGCGCGAATCTTTTGCTGTCAATTCCAATTCTGCATTTAAAATATAGGCTCCTTTTGTTGCCCTAACATCAAATTCAGCTTCAACCTGAAGTCCTTCCTTAAACCGATCACATTGTTTGCTTGACAAAAGAATTTTCCTTTTGTCATTTAATCCATGCGACCATACAGTAGTTGCATTTAACGATTCACTTGGTTCAGCTCTGTCAACAGGAATTGAACTTAGCATATATAATCCCAAACCACTTTCCGAAAGCAATTCACTTTTCTTATACGCGTCTAATAGATTACTGTATTCATTCTGAAAATCGTAATCAATTCCGCAAGGAAGAATATTCTCAATGCCATCAAGTATCTCAAATTTAACTGCTCCATCGGTTAAATTGCTAACCTTCGATTTTTTTACCCAACCAAATTTTTCACTGTTGCTCCAGCCGTATTGGAAACTCATTCCCAAATCGAAATTTACTTCTTCAAAAATGACTTTGCTGCCATAAATACTCTTATACAAATTCCGTTCAATCTTGTATATATGTCGCAGACCATCAGAGAAAGGTTTCCATAGAAAGGCTTTCTCATCCTTTTCAACCAATACAATTGTTTTACTCCCTGTTTTATCTCTGTAATCGTGAATTTTATCAACGGTATAATAAGGGAACAATGCGCTATTCCTGTCTTTTCTTCCTGCCGACAAAGAACCATTGCTCGATATGAACATCCAGTGATCCGAATCACTAACTATACTCATAAAGAAGTCTGACATTTGATCAGAATTGCTGATCTTGTAAAACTTTTCATTATGTAGTTCTACGAATTCCCCCACCACTTCAGACTTGCTGCAATTCAAACTCGTGTCTCCCAAATAAATGTTATTCTTCTTCATTCCAATTTTAATTGATTCTACTTCAATTACTTTTTATAGTAAAAACTTCTGATTCTTATATTTATAAGTCACAATCAAATTCTTCCGATTGTAAGCATTCATTATTCTTTTACAAGGATCAACTCTAAAACGAAAGCAATTATCTTTTCTGAAAGATCCTCACATAATCAACCTGCATCGTCTGAGGAAATGCTTCAGCATCTATTCCTTCCACACTACCCCAGGCTCCGCCCACGGCAACATTTAATATCAAGTAAAATGGTTTTATATATGGCCATTTAGATTCGCCCAAACCTTCATTTTTATATTCAAAATAAAGTTGATCATCAACATAGGCTCTCATTACCTCAGGTGTCCATTCCCAGATGTAAGAATGAAATTTGTCAGCCACATCAGAAATCATAATTGTATCTGTTTGTTGTGTACCTTTTTGCCATTGATAATCAGTTGAATGAGCGGATGCATGAATTGCACCTAAATTATGTCCCACATGTTCCATGATGTCGATTTCACCAATATTTGGCCAATCTCCATCCTTAAAAGACCAGTCTTTCGGCATCATCCATATAGCAGACCAGGTACCTCTTCCCTTTGGAAGCTTGGCATTCACCTCAATTTTTCCGTACAGCCAATTTGCTTTTGAATTTAAACGGGCAGATGTATAATCCTTGCCTTCGCATTGCTCTTTTAATGCAATGATGTTAAGAATGCCATTTTGAACCCACGCATTTTCCTTCTTTGCTTTTGTATAATATTGAGCTTCATTATTTCCCCAACCCTCTGAATTTCCTTCTGTATCGTACATCCATTTTGTTGAATCAGGAAGGCCTGTATAATCAAATTCATCACTCCAGACCAATTGGTAATTGTCGGAAATGCCTTCACTTTTTTCCGAAGTTTTAGATTTCTTTGAATTACAAGCAGACAAGAGAAATATTATCCCTAATGATAGGATGGTATGTTTTAGTAGCATCATTTATGTTTTGTTTTTCGATTACTGATATACACGCACGTAGTCTATTTCCATTGATTGAGGAAAAATGGCATTATCGATTCCCTGAGCACCTCCCCAGTTTCCACCAACAGCCACATTTAAAATGAAGAATTGATCTTCATTAAATGGCCAATTGCTTGCCGTTTTAGTTGATGGTGCATAAGTATGAGTTACATTATCAGGAGTATCGATATAAAACACCATCTCTGTTTCATCCCATAACAAACCATAAATGTGGAATTCTTCTTCGGCAGTTGTCAGTGTCACACTTCTGCCATCACCATTAGAACCTGAACCGGCAGTTGTGTGAACTGTAGCATGAACAACATCAGGTTGATAACCTACATATTCCATGATATCAATCTCACCACATGCAGGCCAGCCTGCTGTGTTAAGATTACTTCCCAGCATCCATATGGCAGGCCATATTCCTGTACCGGAAGGTAATTTGGCGCGAATTTCATATCGTCCGTATGTAAATTCTTTTTTGCCTTTAGAAATCAAACGAGTTGAAGTGTATGAACCGGCAACTTTATCATCATTCACTTTTTTTGCTGTAATAATCAACTTGCCATCTGTTACTTCAGCATTATCACCATTGGTGTAATTTTGTAATTCGTTGTTTCCCCATCCACCATCTCCGGTTTCAAAAGTCCAATAATCTGTATTAACCGAAGTTCCATCAAACTCATCAGACCATACAAGGGTCATGTTGTTCAGGTAATCTGGATCGTCTTGAGCAATACTTACCTGTTTTAATAAAACCTTTTCAAAATCATCTTTATAAACATGCAATTCCACGTCATAAATACCCGCTTTGGGTAAATAAATTTCAGTCTCATCGATATTATCTCCAGTGATCTCATTGTGATTGTATGTCCATGAAATACGATCATAATCGCCCTGAGTAATGTTCTTTAATGTGACATAATTTGGTTTTGCACTATTTATTGAATAGGTGAAATCAGCAACAAAAACGTCATTTACAATAGTGACAGTCTTACTTGCACTCTTATTATTCGACAGCTCATTATCCAGACCCCAAAGGGTTAACTTTACATTATAGTCTCCTTTCTCGGAGTAGAAAACAGTATAATTTTTTGTGTTTGCACGTTCCTTTTCAGAAACCTCTCCATTTCCAAAATCCCACTGCATAAAAAGATACGCTCCTGTACTTGTATTTGAAAACACAATTTTATTTGCATCATTCGCATCTTCACTAAAAGTAAAATCGGGCGTATAAGTTTCTTCATCATCATTTTTGCTGCAAGACAGTACTGCAGACACAAATAGTATAGATAAGAATATCTTAACGTGTGTAAGTGAACGTAATATTTTCATAGGGAATATTTGTACAGAAAAGTGAGTTTATAATTTTGCCGGAGCAACAAAAGTGCTCCGGCATTATTTAATTAGGGTAATAATTTAAAATCGTCGATATAAAATAGTCCTGCATTACAATGACCTTCAGCTCCAAGCTGAATTACAATCTGGTCAAAATCAACACGATCAGAAACATCGCTGTAATCAAAAGTTAATTCAACCCATTGTCCAAACTGATCTTCAGTTAAGGTATGACCGCGAACTTCTTGAGTTGTATAGGCATTTCCTTCAAGAGAACTATTCTGCAGTTTCACATCAACCTGAGGCTTAAGCACCCACTCGGTAAGCCAATCTGTACCCGGATTACACACTGTAACATAGTCGTTAAAAGAAGGGATAAATACCTGCATGGTAAATATATTTCTAACCGATAAATCAATCTTATAATCCAATACGGTAAGCACATTTGTCCACTCGCCAGCACCTTTCTTATATCTTGCAACCTTCTCCGATGAATTTACATCTGAAGGAGCAAAATTGTCAATGATATCGAATCCTTCAATGTCTTTAGTCTCCCAAACAATATTACCATCTCCCTCAAAATCATCAAAGATGTCGTTACTTTCCAACTCTTTTACAATAGGTTCTGGTTCCGGCGTTAATTTATCAACAGGAACAAATCTTGTAAACCAATAGTAATTGGCTTTAGTGTCCCAAAATGCAACTTCCAATAAATCATCTGTAAGTGTTATAATTTGATATTCAGAAGTACCTGCATAATAACCTAAGAAGCCACCGCCAGCTACAGTCAAAACATCACCTGCTATGGTACAAACATAATCACCATCTGCCCTAGGCATAACGTAGTCTGCACCACCTGTAGTTTCCATATGTCCAGTAATGTCTCCTAAATCAGGAGCCCAAGCTGCATTGGCGTAAGCAAAGCCTTGTAATTCGGTCTTTAAGGATAAACCTGATTCAGTAATTTTAAAAGTAAACCGATCATTATAAAAATTGTTTCCAGCTCGCAAGCCAGAAGGATCAGCCCACCATTCTAAAGGATCAGCCAAGGTAGGTCCTAAGCCAAAAGCACCTTTTGAATAACCATCAACGGCCCAAACTTGCGCTCCCGAACCAATTAACTGATCGTAAGGATATCCGGAAAGGAAAGCAGGATTATCAACATCTGTTGTGATCTCATCTTCAACAACAGTAACTCCCCCTTGAGATATTACAGTAAGTGTGACAGTATAAGTTCCAGCAAAAGTATATTGAGCTGTTACTGAGTTCCCCTTTTGGGTTACACCATTTCCAAAATCCCAAATAGAGCTTACACCTGGAGTATTGTTATAAAGAGTGTACTCGTTGGTTACATCTGTTGGGGTAAATCCCCAATCAATCTGTTCTGCCATAAGTGTTTCCGGGGTGCTGTACTCCTCAGGAGAACAGGACACTACCACCACTAAAAGCAAAATAAAATATAATATTTTTTTCATAATTTGAATTTTAAATAATCATTTGATAAGTCATGAAACTGATGAATCACCGAAGATGATTCGAACATAACCTTCTAATAACCATCGTTTTGCTCTAAGACAAAATTCGAAAGTGCAATTTCTGTTGTAGGTATTGGCCAAAATCCTCTGGCTGCTGAATTAACCGCTGAATCATAAATCCCGCCCAAATTTGTTGCCTGAACAGCACTTTCAAGTACAGGCATACCTCTTCGAAGTAAATCCCAATATCTAATTCCTTCCAAAGCAAACTCTAACTTTCTTTCTTCAAAAATTTGATCCAATGTTACCGAGCTAACAGGAGAATAAGACTCAAAAGCACGTCCTCTAACCTTATTGTAGTGAATTGCAGCTGTTGCATTCGATCCGATATGAAATTCCATTTCAGCAGCCATCAGTAAAACATCAGCATAACGTATTGAAATGTAATTCTGAGGAAAATTCAGTTGCTCTTGTCCGACATCAGGCACCTGACTTTTAAGGCCTGCATACTTTTTGTTCAAATAGCCTGTATACTGATCAGCTTCTTCAAAATTACCTGCGCCCAATTCTTCTATCATATCAAGGAGTGTGAAATCGCGTCGAAGATCACCATCTTGGTAAGAATCATAAAGTTGCTGTGTTGCTGGAGAAAATCCCCATCCAGAATAATATTCAGAATCAGCATTAGTTCCTCGAGGACCTACAAATACAACCATTTTATTACCAATATCAAAAGGAGCGTTATACCATTGCCATCCTTCACCCTGGTTTGAGAATTGTACCTCAAAAATACCTTCTATGGAATTTTCTACCCATGAATTAGTGACATCAGCATGTCCCCAAAGATTTCCAAAATCAGGTAAAAGATCAGCACCGCTATTCGTGATAATTTCATTTAAATAGTTTAAAACATCCGAACCGGTAACATCACCAGGCATAGTAGAGCTTGCATTTTTACTGCCATATACACCGTCATAAAAAAGGTACATTCTGGCTAATAAAGCTCTTGGAGCCCATTCAGTAATTCTTCCTTTTTCGTCATCACTGTAGGTTACATCTTTTAAATAAGCAATCGATGTTTCCAAATCACTGGCAATTTGAGCATACACATCATCAACAGGAGCTGCAGCTTGCGAATACTGCGAAGTTGAAAGAGTTTTGGTTATTAAAGGAATATTCTCAAACAGACGAACTAAATTGGAATAATAGTAAGCTCGTAAGAAAAGCGCCTCACCCTTGAATTGTGTCTTTAATTCTTCCGACATTTCCGAAGCATCAACTTTCTCCAGAAAGATATTTGCGCCATAAACACCAGCATAATGATCGTTCCACATGGCACTCCACATTCCCTCCGAAGCTGTTGTTGTTCCTCTGTCTGCTTTCTTTCCCGAAACACCATCAGTTGCTGAACCACCTCCGCCATAAGCATCATCCGAAACAATATCCATGGTTATTTGCAAGCTCTCGCCCCAGTTTCTTTGCAAGGGTTCATATGCTGCAATTAATGCTCTAAACATGTCGTCTTCTGTACGATAGAAACTTTCTTCTGTCTGCTCGGTTACAGGGCTCTTATCGAGATAGTCTTCACAGCCCATGAAAGTAACAGCAAAAAGAAGTATATATATTATCTTTTTCATTGTTTTTGTTTTATCTGTTAAAATATCTTAGAAAGTAATATTAGCACCTATTGAAAAAACTCTGGCTTGAGGATAAATTCCCTGATCTATACCTGTGTAAAACACATTTCCATTATTTCCAATTTCTGGCTCCAATCCAGAATACTCAGTGAATGTTAATAGATTATCACCTGAAACATAAATTCTAAATTTCTCAATATGAAGTTTATCCAATACAGACTTTGGTAAAGAGTATCCAATCTGAAGATTTTTAAGTCTCAAATAATCTGCATCTTCAACCATGTAGTCGGAGAAATTACCTTGATTATTGTTATTATCGTTCCAAGACACTTTAGGTGTCGAATTTGTAGACCCCTCTCCAGTCCAGCGGTCCAATACTGATGTTTGGTAATTGGCATTCGGTAAATCGTAACGACGGGTAGCATCAACAATCTGATTGCCAAAAACACCGTACCAAAACATACTTAAATCGAAATTCCTGTATGCAAAATTTAGATTTAAACCTAGAGTGAAATCAGGATGTGGATCACCTAAATTGATTCTATCCGCATCATCCATTTTACCATCCTTATTTTGGTCAACATAAATCAAATCACCAGGGGTAGCACTTGGCTGATGCGCACCACTTGCATCAATTTGAGCTTGGTTTTGGTAGATCCCATTTGTTTCCCATCCCCAGAAGTAACCAATGGGTTCACCTTCTTTTGCAATGGTTAAATTTTTCATTCCTGAAGGACCAATATTTACATTCCCGTAAATAATCCCTTCATCGTTGTTAATCTTCAACATTTCGTTTTTGTTCATCGAAAAGTTAAGAGTCCCTCCGTATGAAAAATCATTAGAATTACCATTGTAGCCTAATAATGCTTCGAAACCTTTGTTTTGTACAGTTCCTCCGTTAACGGTAGGAGCACTATTTCCAACATATCCTGGAATTGGCGCATCAATCAAAAGATCTTTTGTTCTTTTATCGTAATAGTCCAGGTTCATGTAAAAATATGAACCCAATCGGATATCAAGTCCTATGTCAGTTTGTTCTGAAGTTTCCCACTTCAAATCAGGATTTGCAATCTTCGAAGGAGAAGAACCATTAACTACAGTACCTGCATTAAAATTGTAGTTGTGATTGTTTGCTATTGATGATAGATACCTGAAATTACCGATATTCTCGTTTCCATTTTGTCCCCAACTTGCTCTTATTTTAACAAAGGTAACCGGACCTAATTTGTCCTTTAAGAAATCCTCTTCAGACATGATCCAACCGGTAGAAATTGAAGGGAAAACAGCATAACGATCATTTGGTCCGAATCGGGATGAACCATCACGACGAACAGTAATCGATGCCATATATCGATCTTTGAAACTATAATTGGCACGCCCGAACAAAGACAATAAAGAATTTGAATCAAACGTTCCTCCCGACGATTTACTTTCTATATTTCCAACATTATCAATGTAAGCATAATCAAGACCACCAATAATCAATTCGCTTCCACTACCACTTAGATTCTCATAATTGCTTGTCATTGCTGTAGTTCCTGCAATTACATCAATCTCGTGCTCTCCGAAAGTATTGTTGTAATTGATTGTTGTTTCCCAGTTGGTGCTGTACCAGTTGTTCATGGTTTTACTCACCATGGTTTTATCGTTCTTGGTGATTGTACTCAATTCGTAAATTGGAGTATAAACATCATGCCATTGGTACGCGTAATCAATACCTAATGATGTTTTCACTTTTACATGATCAACAACTTTGTATTCTGCATAAAGATTACCTACAATTTTGTCCGTTTTGTATTCATCATTTAAATAGTACATTCCGGCAACAGGATTAACAATTTCCTGCATGTTACGAATAGGTCTTCCAAATTCTCCATTTTCATTCTTAACCACAGCGATAGGATCAATATTTATAGCTCGAGCCAATGGCGAATTATAAACATTGTTAGGATCTACTCCTTGAGAAGTGTAATGAGAATACACCATTGATGTTCCGACTTTTAACTTCTTATCGTAAGAGGTATAATCACCCTTTACACGGAAGTTAACACGTTCATAGCTCGATTTATCTTCTGATACAATACCATCCTGACTAAAGTAAGATAGAGCAGTTGAATACAAAATTTTATCAGTACCACCGTTCAAAGACAAGGTATGACTTTGTATTGGCGCATTTTTTCTGAATATTTGATCTTGCCAGTCTGTTCCTGAACCAATACCTGCAATTTCAGAATCCTGAATCCAATCAGGTGAAGAACTGTTTTTACCAGCATTCAATAATGATTCATTAATAATCATGGCGTAATCCTGTGCATTCAAAACATCCATTTGTCTCCATGCATTCTGAATACCATAATAACCATCGTAAGAAAGCTTTGCAGCTCCTTGAGTTCCTTGTTTTGTTGTAATAATTACAACTCCATTCGCACCCCTTGCACCATAAATAGCTGAAGCAGATGCGTCTTTCAACACTTCCATACTTCCAATATCAGTAGAAGCTAAGTAAGAAATATCCCCAACAGGATTGCCATCAATAATAAAAAGTGGCTGTGAATTTCCGGTAGTACCAATACCTCTGATATTTACAGATAAGTTTGCACCTGGCTGACCTGAATCCATTGTCACCTGAACTCCTGAAACCTGCCCCTGAAGAGCTTGCTCGGCACGTTGAATTGGCATCTTTTGAATGTCTTCTGCCTTAACGGATGATATAGAACCTGTTACAGAGCTCTTCTTCTGAACACCATAACCAATCACTACCACTTCATCCAAACCCATATTATCTGTAACCATTATTACATTGATCACCTCTTGTGTTCCTACTTTAAATTCCTGAGTCGAAAACCCAACCATAGAAAACACAATAATATCATCTTCACCAAGCTCTATGGAATAGTTCCCATCAAAATCAGTTGAAGTTCCAATAGTTGTTCCTTTTACCACTACCGAAGCAAATGGTATAGGTGTGCCATCCTCTGCCGAGGAAACGACACCAGTCACAGCATGCTTTTGCGCAAAGGTTGTCATGCAAAAGAATGTGAGAAATAAAAACAAGACCGTTTTTTTCATAAATTAGTTAGTTAAGATTAGAAAATTAGTTGGATGCTCTGTCACACAGCTTACACCTTCAACGTTTGCAATATAGGCTCATGCTTAAGCTTAATCAAAAAAACGAATACATCACAAACTCACCAGCTCTAAAACACCAATACATCATTACTACATCACTGTGCACATAATCTTTTATAAAGTTCTATCTTTCACGTTTTTAACTTTCTTTAACAATTCAATATTTTTCAAATATACCATACATCAAATTTAAAAAGGGGCTAATGATTTTCATCATTAGCCCCTTTTTAGACAGAATAAATTTTATTGATTAAATGTTCAATATAAAATCAATCAGGTTTTCTTCCCGTGCAATATTAAATTTTTTACGCAAACGATACCGACTTATTTCTACTCCCCGAACAGAGATATTCATCAGTGGCGCAATTTCTTTTGAGGACAGGTTCATTCTTAAATAAGCACAAATTCGTAAATCTTTTGGTGTTAATTGCGGATGCAGTAATCGTAACCTTTTCAGGAAATCTTCGTGTACCTGATCAAAATGCACTTCGAACTGTTCCCAATCCTGATCGCTGTTGAATTCAGCATCGATAGTTTTCATTAATTGCCTTACCTGAACAAGAGCTGTTGGATCTTTAATTTTTTTCAGAGCTTTTTTCAATTCTCCAACCGAATAGGAAAGCACCTCATTTTTATGGATGATATTCATAGTAGATCCGGCCAACTCACGGGTTTTAAATTCAACTTCACTGCGTAATTTATCATTCCTTAGCTGCACAATCTCCTTTTCTGCAATAAGTGCCTCTTCCCTAAACTTTTGTTCCTTTAGTCTCAGCTCTTCCTCCTGCTTCTTTTTTAACTGGTTTTGCAAATACTTAATTCTATATCTTATAATACTAACAGCAACGTAAATGCAGAACAATACAAGTAAAACATACATAACAAGCGCTGTGTGAGATCTATACCAAGGAGGTAAAATAGTAAAATGAAATGTATCCTTAGCAGATTTAACTCCATATTGATTCTCTGAAACCACTTCAAATACATATTCTCCCTCCGGAAGATTAGTATACTCTTTTTGGGAATTATTTGCCCATGGTGACGGAATTTCATCAAACCCTATTAATTGACACTGATATCGAATTAATTCCGGATTGCTAAATTGAGGCGCAGAATATTTAAATCGGATGGCATTGCTCTTATAAGGCAGCTCAATCCTATTTTCATTATCCGAATTAAATTGAATTTCATTAGCATTGGAATAAGTTCCGTAATAAATAACAGAATCTGTTTTCCCACTGATACGAACTTCTCTAATGATAGTCTGAAAAGTATCGTTGTATTTTTTTTCAACAGTAGGATCGTAATGTACAAATCCATCCTCATTCCCAAATAAAACATTTTCCTTGTCAATAACCGTAACATTCTCAAAAGCTCCGATAAAGGAAGATTTTAGGGGGGCGAATGGCTTTTTCAGTATTTCATATGAATTGTCTACTTGTGACTTTAATAAACCTATATTTTCAGCTTGAAAAAACCAGACATCACCATTCTTTTGTTCAAACAATTTATTAACAGGCTCTTCGCTGTCAAATATATTATTTAAAGACTGATGAACTTCAAATCGATCCGATTCAGCCACATATTTATAAAAACCATTACTGGTTGAAAAAACAATTTCATCCCGGAGTTTGTGTACATCTATACCCAGATTTGACTGAAAGCCATCTTCCACTCCATAAAACCTATACTTTGTACATTCATCAAATCCTTCATTTAAGAGCAGACGATATACACCTTTGTAACCATGACACATCCAAATCGAATTGTCGTCGTTCCAAACCATTTCTCTGCATGATTCATTGAAACCTTCAATTCTTTTGCTAAATTTCCACTTATTATTCGTTTGTTTCGATTTCTCATAAAGTACTAAACCAGTATAGGTTCCACCAATCATTACATTCGGAATTTCTTTTTTATAAATGTAATTCCATCCCCCGGCTATGTCAGAAATCAACTTTCCAACCTTTTTATCAATACTAAATGTTCCTTTATTGTGTCCGCAAATCAGCTCCCCGTCTACTACTTGTAAATGCCATACCTGCCCCGAAGTATTCTTAACCAATTCGAAGGCCTCTTCTCCATTCCTTAGACCCTTCGAAAAATCATACTTCCGCGCAAATAATCCAGTGTTTGTTCCCAGATACAAATACCCATCATGATATATTGATGCATAACCTGCTCCAAGATCTTTTTCTTTTGGAAAAATGGAAAGAGGAGAACTAATTTCCAGATAATCGATTCCATTGTCCAATCCAACCCACAAATTTTCCCTTCGATCCAAAAACAGACTTAGTACTGTATTGTTCTGTAAACCTTTTTCAGTATTAATATTTTGAATTATTTGTCCATCCTTGTTAATGATATAAACACCATTCCGAACCGTACCAAAAGCAAATTTTGAATTCCCAAGTGATATTCCTGTATATACCTGATCAGTTTTGAATTTTTGACTCAAATCATTGTTCCATGTGGTAATCTGAGTACCATCATACAAAAACAAACCATCTAATGCAGTAGCAATGAGAAGCAAATGATTTGACAAGGGAAGCAAACTAACAATTTCTTTATCCGCAAATATTTCACCACCTTTCACTACATCTACAGACCTGCCGTCAAGCACACAAAGTCCTTTTCTTTGTTCTCTTACAAAAAACTGATCATGAACAAGAAAACCAAAATGAAATTCATTTTCATTCTGAATTTGTGAAATTGCACCATCCCTATAATAGAATATCTTTTGAAACGAATGAAACAGAATACCCTTTTTATAAGGAAAAATTTGCCAAACTTCATCAAATTTCCGATCATTATCAGGCAAAAGATCAACGAGAGAATGATAGCTCAACTTCCCTTGATTATCGGGCTTTAGATATCCAAATTCGTTATATGCACCAACAAATATCTGTCCCAGACTATCTACTGCCAACGAACGAACAACTGAATTATTCGGCATTGGAATCACACGCCAATTGTTTCCATCAAATTCCAATACCCCCTCATTATTAGCAAAATAAAGCAACCCATTGGGTGCTTGTGTAATGTCCCAATTCTGGGTTCCTCCTTTATAATGGCTTCGGGGAAAATTTTTTATAAAAGGAATTCCATTGTTCTTCACTTTTGAGAAAGCAAAAAAACTGCTAATGGAAATTAAAAGGAAAATAATTGAAATTCTTTTCAAGATAGGATCTGTTTGTTTCGCTGAAATTTAAGATGATTCTAAGAAATATCCAAACTAAAAGAAAATTGGTTCTTTTTATTCTATATTCAATCTTCTCAATTTTAATGCTTCAACTAAAACAAATCAGGCATTATGTCACTTATTTCCTTTACTAAGGATAAAACGCCCATCAAAAAAATATTGATGAGCGAATAAATTATTTTAATTTTTACTGTTTACGAAAAAGAGGCAATCCCAACCGTTGACCTAAAACGCATACATATCTGAAATACAATGGATTGCCTGCTTTACTGAAATTTGCACTATAAATAATGGAAGTTATTTATTTAGCCGAAAAGGTGCCTTTGACTATGTTTTTTCAATTCATTTCTGCAAGATATCTTTCTGCCTCGATGGCCGCCTGACATCCTGAAGCTGCTGATGTTATTGCTTGTCGGTAATTCGGATCCTGAACATCTCCACAAGCAAAAACGCCTTTAATATTTGTCATCGGAGTGCCTGCCTGAGTCAGGATATAACCTTGTTCATCGGTATCAACGTAATCAGAAAACACATCTGAATTTGGGTGATGACCAATTGCCAAAAAGAACCCATCAATAGCAATTTTTACTTCTTCTGGCGAAGAGGTACCTGCATTTTTAATCAATGTGCATCCCTCTACCCCATTTTCTCCTGTTAATTCCTTTGTAGTGTGTTCGAATAAAATTTCAATGTTCGCAGTTTTAAATACTCTTTCCTGCATTGCTTTCGAAGCTCTTAAAAAATCCTTACGAACAATTAAGTAAACCTTATTACACAAACCAGCTAAGTATGAAGCTTCTTCGCAGGCAGTATCGCCACCACCTACAACAGCAACATCTTTTCCTCTGTAGAAAAACCCATCGCAGGTTGCACAGGCCGAAACACCCGATCCTCTATATTTTTCTTCGCTCTCTAAACCTAAATATTTTGCCGTAGCTCCTGTTGCAATAATTACCGAATCGGCTTCAATATCCTTATTCCCATCTACCTTTAATTTAAACGGTCTTTCGTTCAAATTTACTTCGGTAACAATACCCCAACGGCAATCGCAGCCAAATCGTTCAGCTTGTTTCTTTAGTTCACCCATCATAACATTTCCTGTAACTCCTTCAGGATATCCCGGGAAATTGTCAATTTCAGTAGTTGTAGTTAATTGTCCGCCTGGCTGCAAACCTTCATAAACAACTGGATTTAAATTTGCTCTTGATGCGTAAATTCCGGCCGTATACCCTGCTGGTCCCGAACCAATTATCAAACACTTTACTCTTTCAATATTCTCTTTATTTTTCATCTTTTTTCTTTTTCTTTATTCTCAAGAAACTTTCTTCATCTTTTCCAACATGGTCTTAAGAATAACCTCGTCGGTTACTTCCATTCCCTCATTTGCCAAACGACCAATATTCCGAATAGTAGCTTCCACATCATCATCAATAATACCATTCATTCCATTTAAACAATTGTGATTCATAGCTAATAATGATGATTGAATTGCGGCACTTACACTTGCAGCAATCTTATGAGAACAACCATATTTTGCTCCATCGCAAATCATACCGGTTACACCCCCTGTCATATTCTGCAATGTCATCCCCATTTGTTTGAAATCGCCTCCCATAATGTAAGTAATTCCGCATCCTGCACCGGCAGTAGACAATAAAACGCCGCAAAGTGCAGATAGTTGACCAACGAAAGATTTCATATAAATAGTAACCAACAATGCCAAAGCCAATGCTCTTAGTAATGTTTCATTACTCACTTTAAATTCCTCTGCTGCAACTACCACAGGCAAAGTAACGCTTATTCCTTGGTTTCCACTGCCACAATTAGACATTACAGGCATTGCGCTTCCGGCCATTCTTGCATCTGAAGCGGCTGCTGTAAGCATTATAGATCGATTCATTAAATCCTCTTTAAGAATTCCTTTCCGGATATTAATCATCATCGATTTACCCACCTGAAGTCCGTAATTCCCCTTTAAACCTTCCTCCGCAATGGACTTATTAAGCTTTACTCCTTTTTCAATGAAAGCGATATCGGCTATGTCAACAGTATTAATAAATTCATAAATACTACGGAAGCTCCAGTCTTTCATATTAAGGACAGCATCGGTTGCTGATTTTGAAGTATTTTGGTAGATAACAAAACCATTTCGTTCGGCTAGAAGAATATTTGTATGTCGATCCTGAATAATAACCCGACCTGAATTTTCACCCTTAAAGCAGATGCATTCAATGTACAGTTTAGCTACACCATATTTTACATCTACCTGAACTTTTCCTTGGTTCACAAAGGTTTGCGCCAATTCAACAATATCAGGACTAATTCCATCCAAAACTTCTAATCCTGCCATAGGATTGCCTCCCAAAGCACCCAAAGCTCCGGCAATGGTTAAGCCGACCATACCTGAACCTGGAATTCCAACTCCCATTCCATTCTTAAAAATATTTCCACTTACATGAAATTCAATCCGATCTGGTGATTGATTCAAAATTTCCCTTGCTTTTGCTGCCGCATAAGCAACTGCGACTGGTTCTGTACACCCAAGTGCCGGAACAAATTCTTCTTTTAGTTTTTGCAGATAAAGTTCCTTCATTACTGATTTTTCAAGAAAAACAAACTGTATGCTTTTCGATAATTTACTAGTGGTTGGTTAATAGTTTAAGACAAAAGAGCGGACCGGTCAATCATTCTCACCAACCGGTCCTAACTAAATCAAAACAGACTAATGATTTTGTTTTACTATTTTTTAGGATTCATGATCACTTCAACAGTATTCACGTTTTTTAATATTTCTTTTGCAAAATTCTGAATCGAGTCTGCATCGATATTTTCAATCATTTTTATGTAATCTTCTTTAGACGTCAGTTCCGAACCCAGCATCAGGTTCTTTTGAATACTGCTCATCCAGAAAGAGTTTTGTAATTCAGCTTCTTCTCTGCTTTTAATGAAATTGTTCTTAATCTCATTTAAGTCAACAGCATCACAAGCTTCATTTTGAATTTTAACAATTTCCTCCTTAACAATTTCAACCAAACGATCACGCTTTTCAGGATTACAATCGAAACTGATATTCAATGAGAATTCCGGTGTTGGTAGTTTAGATGATGAAGGACTAACTCCAACTCCATAAGATCCACCTTCCTCTTCACGAATAGTTGTCATGTATCTTTTAGACAGAAGCTGAGACACTACACTAAGCATCACTCTGTTCTCTAAAGTATAATCGAAATCGCCCTGCAAAGCATAATTCACAGTTGTTTTAGGAACTGCCATTTCACGATCAAAAATTCTGCTTGTTTTTCCTTTGGCAGGACCCACTTTATGATCTAAATATGTTTCATTTTTGTTCGTAGAGCTGATGTTACCAATATACTTTCGAATCATTGGTAAATGTTCCTTCTCGTTAATATTACCAACAAAAATGAAGGTAAAATCACTGGCATCAGAGAAACGCTCACGGTAAATTTCCGAGGCTCTGTTAAAGTCGATCTTATTAATAAAATCTTCTCCAAAAAGCAAAGTACGTGGAGAATAATTTGTCGATAATAAAGCTATAGTATCCTGAAGTGCTTTATTATTGTCTACTTTTATGTTTGCAACATAATCTCTCATACGTGCCATCTGTGCACTAAAAGGAGCTTCTTCGAAACGAGGTGCTTCAAAATTCAGGTAAAGCAATTGTAGTAAAGTCTCAAAATCCTGAGGAGAAGCAGAACCTGAAAATCCTTCTGTCAATTCTCCTAAACTTGCATTCAAACCAACAATTTTACCAGCTAATTTTTTCTGTAACTGAGTTGCATCAAACTCCCCAACACCTGACATTTCAACAATACTTGTCGCCATATCAGCGGAAGTAAGATCTTTATCAGCAATTAATGATGTTCCTCCAAAACTAAAAGAAGACATTGAAATTTCATCCTTACTGTATTCAGTAGGAAGAATAACTACTTTTGCTCCATTCTCAAGAACATAACCTTTAGCATCAGTTCCCTCAACTCCGAATTGGCTTAAAATCTTAACCGGCTTCAACTTCTTAGCAACAAGAGGCTGATTGCCTGCTTCATCAATATAAGCTTCCACATCCGAAGATTTCACTTTAGCTGCAACAGCTAATAATTCTTCTTTAGTTGGGTAAACTTGTGTTTCGTTATCAGGACCTTGTAATATTAATGCTGAATTATCAGCATTAGAATAAGACTTTACAAACGCATTCACCTCATCGAGTGTGATGGCTGGAATTGTTTTAGCTGCAAATTCCATTTCCCACTCCAACGAAGGAAATGGTTCTGCTTTTAAGAACAAGTCTGCTAATTGCTCAGCCCACTTATCATTTGTAATTTTGCTGTAATTTGCAGCATATGACTCATATGATCTCATGTATTGCACCTTGGTTCTCTCAAGCTCCGAAGCAGTAAAACCATAACGTTTAACACGTTCCAACTCTGTTAATGCTTCAGTAAAAGCTTCCAGTTCTTTACCAGATTTTGGCACAAGGTAAATATAGTCAGCACCTTTGGTACGCGCTAAGTCATATCCTCCAAACTCAATACCCATAGCCGAACATTCCAATTTCTTGGTTTTTTCAGAGATACGGGCAGCAAGCATCTGATTGAACATACCTTTGGCTAAATCGTTTCTTTGAGTGGTTTCATTCTTAACAGCATCCAAATCGCGACGGAATAGCCACATAATACTAAGATTTTTAGCTTCCTTGTCTTTAGCGGCAACATAACCAACTTCTTTTGAATCCTCAATCTTAGTATAAGTGCGCTCTGCAGCATTTTTTTTCATTGGAATTTTTGAAAATAAATCCTTTACTTTCTTCTCAATATCTTCTGCATCTACATCTCCAACAATAACTACAGCCTGTAAATCCGGACGATACCACTTGTCGTAATATTCGCGAAGTGCTGAATGTTCAAAATGATCAATCACATCCAAAGAACCGATCACATCACGCTCTGCATACTTCGAATTATTATACATCACCGATGATGTTTGATCTCCCAAACGCTTACGAACATTTCTTCTGGTACGCCACTCTTCATGAATAACACCACGCTCCGACTCAATTTCTTTGCCTTCCAGCAATAATCCTCCTGACCAGTCATGCAAAACCAATAAAGCCGAATCCATCAACCCTTTACTCCCTGTAGGAATATTACTGATATTATAAACAGTTTGGTCCTGAGCAGTATAAGCATTAATATCACGTCCAAAAAGAATACCATTTTTCTCCAAATAATCAAGCATGTTCTTACCTGGAAAATTTTCCAAACCATTAAACGCCATGTGCTCTAGAAAGTGAGCCAAACCATTTTGAGAATCTTCTTCAAGAATCCCTCCAACGTTTTGTACAAAATAAAAACTGGCACGGTCTTTTGGCTCCTCATTATGCATCACATAATAAGTTAAACCATTAGATAACTTACCGTGCTTAACCTTCGAATCCAAAGGTATTGTTGTAGTATTCTGAGCTTGGGAAACCAAACCAGAAAATAAAATACTCGCAAAGAGCAGTGTAACAATTTTATTCATACGTTAAATTTTACTTTATAATTTCTTCTCATTAAAAAATCCGAGAGAAAAGTGTTCTCAGGTTGCCATTAATTCCTAATTGATAAAACTTGTGGTGTTCAATTGGGAATCGATGGTGGTCTTCATAGCATAAAATTAAATTTCGAAAAAAAGAGCAGGGAGTTTTTCAGATCAGATATTGGGGTAAATAACTTGACATCCCTGCCCTTTTCACCACTAACTAAAGTTTGTTGTTGTTTATCTTGATTTTGTTTTAACCACTAAAAAAAATATTCAGGTTTGATGATGAGATGACAGGGATTGCCGGCCCTGCCATCTACATCTTCCCTACTAACCACGTTTTCATACCTTACACATGAAAACTCACTAACTAATGTTCTTCTTAAATATCTTCCTGCCGTCTTGTTAAAACAAAATAATTTCTCTCTTAATTTAATTAACTCTTACTGCTACTGTTTTTTTTTGCTTGAAGTTTTTAATTCCTTCATCAAGGAATTCAACAAATTTACCTGCATCCAAATCATAGGCTCTTGGTGAAGCAATATCTTCACCATCCGAATTAAGTAAACAATAGTAAGGCTGAGCATTAATATTATAATTTGAAATTTGGAAATCGGCATTTTTCTTTCCTAAAGTCTTCTTCTTTTTACCATCATAACTGGAAACAATCCATTCTTCTTTAGGCAATTTTGTTTTATCATCAACATACATTGCAATTACCACATAGTCTTCACGCAAGCGCTTCAACACTTGTGGATCTGACCATACATTGGCTTCCATTTCCCGGCAGTTAACACAACCGTGACCTGTAAAGTCCATAAATACTGGTTTGTTTTGCTTTTTAGCAGCAGCCATTCCTTCCTTGTAATCGAAATATCCGTTTAAGCCATGAGGTAAATGTAAAAAGTCTGAATACATAGCAGTATGGGCTTCCTGATGAACAGCACTGCCATTACCCGCATTATTTCGTACAATCTGATTGATATCAAAATCCTGTGTTGCTTGTGGCGGAATATATCCTGAAAGAGCTTTTAAAGGAGCTCCAAACATTCCAGGAATCATATAAACTACAAACGAGAAGGTCGCAACCGCCATCAAAAGACGAGGAACACTAACAAATTTCAACTCACTATCATGGGAGAATTTGAGTTTACCTAATAAATACAATCCCAATAAGGCAAATACAACGATCCAAACGGCAAGGTAAACCTCACGATCTAAAATTCCCCAATGGTAAGTTTGATCAGCAATACTCAAGAATTTAAGACCTAAAGCCAGCTCAATAAATCCCAAAACCACTTTTACTGAATTTAACCATCCACCGGACTTAGGCATTTTATTCAACCATCCAGGAAAAATGGCAAACAATGTAAACGGCATCGCAAATGCTATTGAAAATCCTAACATTCCAACAATTGGCATTAATACTTCTCCTCCTGCCGAGGCAACTAAAATGGCACCCACAATAGGTCCTGTGCATGAGAACGAAACCAAAACCAAAGTAAATGCCATAAAGAAAGCACCCAACAATCCACCTTTATCTTCGTTTGATACGGACTTATTCACCATCCAGCTTGGCATGGTAATTTCGAACATTCCAAAGAAGGATGCAGCAAACACCATGAAAATTAAGAAGAAAAAAACATTAGGAACCCAATGTGTTGAAAGGAAGTTGGCAAAACCCGGCCCCATAACAACGGCAAGTAAAGTACCAATAAAAGTATATATCGCAATAATAGAAAATCCATAGAAGAAAGCCTGCATTCTGCCTTTGGCCTTGTTTTCACTGCTGTGCATAAAAAAACTAACCGTCATAGGAATCATAGGGAATACACAAGGAGTAAAAATTGCGGCTAAACCACCTAAAAAGGCAAAAATAAATACTGCCCAAAGTCCTTTCTTATCTTTTGATTCTTTTACCGGTGCCGGTGCTTCAGCTTTCTCTTTTTGTGTAACAGCAACGGCTCCGCCTTTAACCTGTAAATCGAAATTATCATCCCCCATTACACATTGTCCCGTAGCATCGGAACAAGTCTGGTATTCGAATGTTCCTTTTACATGCAAGGGCAGTTCCTTCACCAAAATACTTTGGCGCATCTCAGCTTCATTTTCGAAATAGCTTACTTCACCACCCCATATTTCATCGTGGTGCTTATGAGCATTTATTGGTTTTACTTCACCAATTCTTTCGTAACTGGAATTTTCTGTAAAATCAAATTTAATTAATACCGGCCCCAACTCAGGGTCGAAATCGTTTGAGTACACATGCCAAGTTTTATCAATCGCAGCCTTAAAAACAACATCCAGCTGATCACCTACCTTAACCTCTTTATTCGAAAACTCAACTTTCCATTTGGCTGGTTGTAAAACTTGTCCAAATGAAAATCCGCTAAACACTACCACTAGAATGGCAAGAAATGTAAATTTCAATTTCATTTTTTAATCTTTTTATTAATTGGGTCCTCCCACAGAAGTATTACCCAATGTAATTGAGTTGCTTTAGTTTATTTGATTCTTCTTTGTAATTCTGTATTGTTACTGTAAAGACAACCAAAATACACAATAGGGTGAAAGACAGAATGAAAAAATTCGCTAATATTTGTTAATTACTAAGCTTTTACGAAACATTGGATTATCATCTTTACAATTATTTTGTTTATTAAATTCAATGTAATTAGTCTGATAATCTATACGAATCAAAAATACTTTCAATCTAGATTAGATAAAAATTACGATTCATTAAAGACTCCCCTTTTTAGTGATATTTTTAATCGAATCGTAACTAAAGGTGTATTTTGGTTCGTTTTAATTAAATATGCCTGCGCTTTGCTTGTGAAACTAACTTCTTCCTGATTTTAAAATGATCATCTCTGTTTTTACCAAAAAAAAATAATTTCCTACTGAATTCCATATTCAAGCTTATGTGCAAAAGAAAAAGCCACCTGAGGTGGCTTTAAATTCAGAACTTAATCGATATGCTAATTAATTAAACTCTTGCTAAAGTATTGGTGTGATTAAAAATTTTGACAATAATTCTATTTTATTTAGCCGGATATGTAATATCAAACTCATCATCTCCCATTACACACTGTCCACTTACATCGGAACAGGTTTGGAAGTCAAAGGTTCCCTCCACTTTTAATGGCAGGCTCTTCACCTTTATTTGCTGACGCATTTCAGCCGTATTTTCAAAATAGCTCACTTCCCCATCCCAAATCTCATCGAAATGCTTTTTTGCGTTGATAGGTTTCACCTTACCAATACGCTCATAACTTGCATCCTCTTCAAAATCAAATTCAATCAAAATAGGTCCTAAGTCAGGGTCAAAATCATTTGAATACAAATGCCATGTTTTATCAATTGTCGCCTTAAAAACAATGTCAATTTTGTCGCCCACCTTAATATCTTGCTTTGATAACTCTACTTTCCATTTCGATGGAGTTAAAATTTGTCCGAACGAAATGCTGCTTAGCATCATAAGTAAGAGTGCAGCAAGTGTAATTTTTCTATTCATTTTCATTTGTATTTAAACGTGATTTTTACTCTCAGACTACTTTTAAGCCTTCTTCTTACCTTAAAGACAATCTAAAGTGTAAATAGGGTGAATTTGCAGGCATAAAAAAATTCCTATTCAACAAACGATTATATACTATCAATATCTGCTTTCAATTTGTCTACACGAACATTTGCATTCTTAGTCAGAAAAGTATTGAGGTTCTCTAAAGCTTTCGCTATTACTACCAGTCTTTTTGGAAAATTAAAAAGGAACTGCTTGTAAAAAACAGTTCCTTAAAAAATAAAATAATACGACGCGATTTATTTAAAAAGTTCTTTTAGTTTAGCATCAAGCTCCTCTCCTCGTAAATATTTAGCAATTATTATTCCATTAGGATCAATCAAAAAATTCATAGGAATTGCTTTTACATCATATAATGCCGAAACTTCATTATCCCATCCCTTAAGGTCAGAAACCTGAGTCCATAACAATCCGTCATGCTCAACTGCTTTTAACCACTTATCCTTATCACCTGGTTTATCTAGTGAAACAGCTAAAATTTCAAATCCTTTATCTTTATAAGTTTTATAAGTCTTTACCAAATTTGGATTTTCGCGTCGACAAGGAGAACACCAAGAAGCCCAAAAATCTAACAACACATATTTACCTCTAAAATCAGAAAGTTTCACGGGATTTCCATTTGCATCATTCTGAGTAAAATCAGGTGCTTTAACACCTTTCTGAGTACTTTTAACACTTAAAATTTTCTCAAGTGATGCTTGTCCCAGTTCCGTATTCTTAACTTCCAAGGATAATTGGTTGAAAATCTTTTCTGCAGCGACAGCATCAAACTCTGGTCCCATAGTTGAGTTTAGTGCTACTATAGCCATATAAGAGTTCGGGTGAGTCTCGGCATATTTGAATTTTGCACCTACAATTTCCTCTTGAATAACGCTTGCCCGATCTTCCAGCGATTTTATATAAATTGGATCCCATTGCTTACTTTCAGGTTGAGCCTCAAATTCTTTATTCAGTACATCCAACTTCTCGTAGAGAGGCTTCAAAAGAGCTGTTACCTGTGTATTCTGTTCATTTAATTCCGACCCCGAAATTTTAGCATTACAAATTGAATCTTTACTTGTTATGGTAATATTTGAATCCTCAATGAAAAAACCAAGAACATCAAAAGTTCTTAACATTGTTGGATCATTAGCAAGACCATCATGCTGAACCATAATGTGAGCCTCATGCGGCGCTCCTACTTTCCCTATGAATTCGAATTTCCCATTTTTAATTAAAGTTGAATCTAAGAATTCTTCTCCTGCAATTTTATATTTAAGGAATGCCTTTGCTGGTGAATTTAACTTTCCAACCTTACACTTAATGTTATATCCTACTTGTGCAACACTCAATAATGGCATTAAGCACATAACGAATAATACGATTTTTATAAATTTCATCTGATTTATTTTTTATTTAGTAGTTGATTATACAGAGACGATCTTTCAAGTACATCAATCCCTTTTAGCAAACATTGATTGTCCTGATTAATGATTTGTAAGTAGGATGAATTCCCCTCAAATAGTTGACTGGCAATTTGAGCCTTAATTTGTAACGAGAGCATATTTATTTCATTTGTTTTATTTTCAGCGGACATAATTATTCCACTCCGATCTGCTTCATCAATAATATTATTAATGATCTGTTCCGGCACAACAAACTTTTTAACAAACTTCTTAATATCTGAATACTTTTCTTTCAGTTCTTCCCGATGATCATTAACATACCCGAAAGACGACATATTAACCAAACCTAAGTTAAAAACAATCTGCAGCCATTCATTAGATTTAGTGGTATCTATAGGAACATACAGATCTGGAATAATGCCTCCTCCACCATAAACGGTGCGTTTGTTAATGAGTGTGGTATATTTTAATGAATCGGGTTTTACAATGAATGATTCATCAAACATTTCACCGGTTTTAAATCGATTGTTAATTTCCTCGTGATAATTTAAATTTTTATAGGGTTTCTGTAAAGATCGTCCGGAAGGAGTATAGTAACGCGCCATGGTTAACTGTAAAACAGAACCATCGAACAAAGGCACCGGACGCTGCATCACCCCTTTCCCGAAACTTCTTCGACCGACAATAACGGCTCTGTCCCAATCCTGTAAAGCTCCTGTAAGAATCTCACTCGCCGAAGCTGTATTTTGATCGATAAGAACAACTAAACGTCCCTCCATAAATTGTCCCAGTCCTGCAGTATAATAATAATCTTTGCCACGATCCTTACCAATACTGCAGTAAACCATTTGCTTTTTCTTCAAGAATTCATCTGCTGCACCAATGGCCGCTTGAACATATCCTCCCCCATTGCCTTGAAGATCCAGAATTAAATCCTTCATCCCTTCCTTCTTTAGCTGAATCAAGGCTGCATCTATTTCTTTACGCGTTGTTTCATTAAAAATACCTAAAGAAATATACCCAATCTTATTCGTTAGCATATAAGTTGCTTTAACCGATTTATCAGGCACATCACCTCTTGTTACTTTTACTGATACAGGAGTTGGTTTGTTTTGTCGTAAAATCTCAAAATCAACAGTGGAGTTCTTTTCCCCTTTCATTTTGTTCACGATATCAATACTAGCCATGCTAACACCACTAACCGGTTCCTTGTCTAGTTTTAAAATACGATCTCCCGAAAGCAAACCGCATTTATCAGCAGGTCCATCAGAAATTACCTGTGTAATACAAACGGTATCGTTTTGCTTAACAAACTGAATACCTACACCCACAAAACTTCCGTGCATAGATTTTCTCATCTGCTCGGATTCCCTTCCGCTAAAATATTTCGAATGAGGATCAAGATTTTGCAACATTGCATTAATTGCCGCATCAACCATCTGCTCATCATCAATATCGTCAACATAGTTGTCTTGAAGGGCTTTTAATACCGCACTAAATTTCTCTTTTGGATTTACCTGAGCTGTTGCAATGGATATAAAACCAGCCAAAACAATTCCCAATACCCAACATCTTTTTAAACTCATTTTATTTTTCTGCTTTTAATAATTCTATTACATATGAGATTTCGTCAACAAGTTTACCGGTACTTCCTGAAAATCCCTCTGAAGTGTAGCGCATAAAACCATCTTTTAAAATAACCTTTCGGGGAATTGCTGAAGAATTAAAAAATGGAACAAAACTTGAAAACACAGCACTCTGAGCTCCTGACTTGGGATTTATATTATCGTGAAGAAACTTAAGACGAAAGCCTTTCCTTTTAACAAAAGCTTCAGATTTTTCTTTATAATCTCCATTTTGCATGGTTCCTATAAAATAAAAATCTACAGTAGAATCATTTGCATACTTATCTACAGCTACCTGCATACTAGGAAGAGCATTTATGCATGGTTTACACCAAGTTGCCCAAAAATCAAGAACTACAATTTTACCTTCCCAATCGCTCGAACGTACCAATTTACCATCCATACCACGTAATGCAAATGGCATGTACTCCTTATTCGTCAGATTTTGTTTAATCTCTGCCTTTAATTCTTCCTGTTCGGTACTTGATTTCAATGCAGTCAAATACGCATCGTAACCTGATAAATCTTCATGCTGCCCGAGATATAAATCTTTAATTTTATCAAACATTTTTGGGGTAATGGAATTTACCAAAACACAAGATTCAAGAAATGGTTTTATTAATTTACTATTATTCGTTTTTTCCAGAATACGCATGTGAAGTTCATTCAGCTCCGGATTGCCTAATTTGCCTTTGTTTGATAGGTTTTCAAAATATTTTAATGCTTCATCATATTGTTTTAAATCAAACAGTATGGCAATATATGTAGCCAATCTATTATCAAGCTGCACATATGCATTACTTTCGGCTCTTTTCTTCGAAAAAAATTCTTCCTTGTAAGAACCATCAGTAACTTTTTTAATCAGGTTTTTAATTATAGGCGCACTAATGCTCTCCAAAGTATCTAATCCCATGGTTTTAAATGCATAAGCCCGCCCAATATTCCATCGAGATACTTCATTAAGAGTTTTGAAATCTAACCCAGAAACAAGACTTAAAAAGGAGTTTGTTTTTTTTGCATTAAAATAAGCTGTCGCAAGATAACAATGAACTTGATAATAAATATACCCTTGCTCTTGTGGTGATTGTTTCCATTCTGTTATTGGAAAACTTTTTAAAAAATCTTCGTATGATTCTATCGCATTAACTTCTGATTGTTTAGTTCCTGATACTTCATTCATTTTTTTATGAAAAGTCAAAAAACGTGAATGTGCACCTTTAGGATATTTTTTAAGTATTATCTTTTCCAAAAAATCTGCTTTTGCGTTATCCTTGAATTCAAATTGATAGATATTCTTTATGCTCAGATATTGTCGCTCATTTAAAGAAGGATCTTTAGCCAATTTATCAAGCCATCGGGTAATGGCAACTTTAAAGCGATCCCCTTTAAGAATCTTTTGAATTGCAACATACGATTCGATATAGTATTTTGGATCAGACTGTTTGATCTTCTCCTCTTCTTTTAATAACTGCGATAAAACTTCATTAGAAAGCTTTTTATCAGTATTCTGATAATAATTTAACCCGAAATATAACGACGGCATATCGAATAGAGCCAATGCAATAGCTCCTCCAGGCAATTTTTCACCCTGATCATTCAAAGTCGAAAACTTATATCCTGTCTCATTGTTGTTATCAAATGCATCAGGATTCTCGTATAAACCCTGATAAAATTTTAAAGCAACAAAGGCGCATGTCTTTGGTAAATTAAATTTTGCCTGCCATATTTCACCATTATTTTCTAAAGTAACACCCTCTACAGACCAGTGATAATTATTATACAAATAAATTGCTGCAGAAATAGCTTTACCCCGTGTAAAGTTGCTTCCTGCCGGATTATATGTAATATCAATTGATTTGCCTGCAATCAGTTTTTCGGGCTGCAACTTTAACGTTCCGGAAAACTCTTGAGCTGTAGTAGTTAGCACCCAACAAAACAGGCAAAAAAGCAATACGATTCTTTTCATTATTAGTGTGTTTATTTAAGTAATAGCAATAACATATTGTCACATCGATATTTAATCATCCCAAACTTCTGTCAAAATCTTCCCCAATAAATACATTGGCACAGATTGAAGATTAATTTCCTATAGAAGTTTGAGATGATAAATACGATAACCAATAAAGCTTATTTATTATCTTGGATTTTGTTCTATTTCAGGATTCAATGAAATATATTTTCCGCCTATGGCATAGGTGTAACGATTACTATTTACAGGCAAAGTATATTTAGTTCCTTTAAAGGTTCTGGTATATTCTTTTGCAAATGCACTGTCCTGATTTAACCTACGCATATCGAACCAGCGAAATCCACGTCCAAACAATTCCCTGCGACGCTCATTAATAACCAGCGCAAGTGCCTCTTCGGCTGAGGAAACTGTAAGATCTTCATAATCCTCAGACCTAAATCGTTTTGTTCTCAAATTATTGAGTAAATCAACTGAAGCAGTATAATCACCGCCCCTTGCTAAACATTCAGCTTTAATCAGCATTATTTCTGGAACATTAGGCCCAATATATACCCCCTCGTAGGTGTAATTCTGACGAGAATACGAACGACCATATCCATTATAATTTTCTTCTGTAAATAATTGATAACGTAAATCTTTTGTTCCCAAAAAATCTATTAAATCACTACTTAAAATAACAGAGTAAAAATTCCCCCCTACAAGCTTTGAAAATATAGTTTCCGGATCTTGTAGTTTTTTTGGTAAGCTTTGAGGTGAGCTGGCATAATCGTTAAGATCTATTATCGTATTTTGCAGCGATAAGGTAGAATCAGCATATAAACTTGCTTTAGTGAAATTTCTCATTTCAAGATTTGTTTCGGACAAAAGAGCATATACTGCAACCTTCGACGGGTCTGAGTTGTAATCAGGCAAATCAGGCAAATTTGGTAAAGCCGACGTAAGGTCTGCAATGATTTGTTGATAAATGGTTTCTACAGAAACCCTTTTCAAACTACTAAACAAATACGCTGTGGTAAGTAACGGAAGTCCCAGATCATTAGATGCTGTTGCTTCATTATATGGCGGAGCATATAAATTAACCAACTTTAGATAGGCATATGCACGATGTACTTTTGCCTGAGCAAGAATTGACTTTTTTTCTTCTACTGTTCCCTTTTCGCTATCACTAACCCCATCTGTTATTTGATTGCAAACATTTATTTGCTTGTAAAAACGATTCCAATCCGAATCTTCCTGCTCATCTAAAACAAAAGTTTCACTCCATGTGTAAGCCAAACCCCATTGTGCAACAACGCTTTCCTGATAAGTTGGATCCTCTATTCCTGCATCATCGCTGGTAAGCAGTGGATAACCATAAGAAAACTCAAATGTGGAAGTATTGTTTAGTAAGTATTGATAATCTGAGGTGTACTTCAGTATCCGCGTTCCTGTTTGGTCTTCTATATCGACATAATCACTGCATGATATGACAAACAAGGCCGATATTACAAGCAAGACAATTGTATATTTTTTCATCTGTTTATAATTTAAAATTTTTGTCAGATGAAACTTACCATATAATCATCTCTCTGTGTGTAGAAAGCTTTATATATGGACGTTTCATACTATTATATTTTTTTAAAAAGCTAAGCTATATGCCAGCACAACAAATATTTCTTTAAAAAGTCGCATTCAGACTAAATACAAAAGTTTTGGCCGGTGCCAGATTATTGTATGTATTTGTTCTTACATATTGAGGATCTATTCCATCCTTATTTTTCTTCCATAAAATTCCAAGATTACGAGCGCTTATACCTACAGAAAGACTTTTTATTAATGATGTTTTAAGAAAGGCTTGAGGTACAATATATGATAATGCAATCTGTTGCAAACGAACATGACTGGCACTTCTAACAAGTAAATCAGAAAATTTATATCGATTTAAACTATTATAGTTGATATCACTCAAACCAGGAACATTGGTAGTCATTTCATCACCAGGCGTTCTCCATCTTTTTGCTATATCTTCCTGCGAGCCTATCACCCCATTATAACCTGCATAATCAGGATAATTCTCAACAGAAGATTTCAAGAATTTATGTCCCAAATAATAAGACATGTGTACATTTAAACTGAAATTCTTATAAGAAAAATCGTTGCTCCATCCACCTACAAAAGGCGCTGTTCTTCGTCCGGCGTAAATCAAATCATCCGAAGTTAATTTTGCAGTCCAATCCGTTGATTTAATAACATCTCCATCTTTGTTGTATATCTGCGATTGACCTGTCTCATCCAAGCCGGCCCAACGATAAACGTAAAGATAATCCAACGAATGTCCGCTAATTGGAGAACCACCACCAATTACAGATCCGAGGTACTCATTTTTGGGGAAACGAGTATCTTTTACCTGATTGGTATTATAAGCAAAAGTAAAATTAGAATTCCAACTAAAATTATTTTTAGAAAGTGCCGTCTGAATTCCCAACTCAACCCCGTGATTATACAAGCTTGCTGCATTATACATTAAATTGGAATAACCATAAGTACCATTAAAAGGCATATTATACAAAATGCCTGACGACTTTTTGGTATAGATATCAAAATTAAGATTTACACTATTTTTAAATAATCCTAAATCTACTCCTGCATTAAATTGCTTCGTGGTTTCCCAGCTTAACTTGTCATTTGCAGGTCTAATAATAGAAGCAAGGGTTCTATTTGTTACATTATCATTTCCTGTAATTGTAATAATAGTTGAATTAAAAGCACCTGATGTTGTAGGAATAGAACCTCCAATACCATAGCTAAATCGAAGATTTAAATTACTTATTACTTTTACAGCCTCAAGAAAAGCTTCTTTTTTTATGTTCCATCTTAACCCTGCAGACCAAAATGGTCTTGCTCTATCCTTTCTTTTGGCTCCTTGTATACTGTTATCATCGTACCTAATTGATGCACTTGCTGTATATCGATTAAGAAAAGTATATCCTGCATTTGAATAATAAGAAAGATATCTTTTTTTAGAATTTCTGACCGCATTATCGTAGCTCCCAATCTGTTCTTCCCATGGGAAAACAGTTTGGTAGTATTCTGTTGGATTTACAACCTGAGATAAATAGGTGTCATCATCGAAACCATACAAGGTATTCGAATAATTTTTACTTTTTGTCTCCCGCATTTCCGATCCTGCAATAATGCTTAAAGAATGAATATTATTCCAGATTTTATTCACGTTAATCTGTCCACGCACAGAGTAATCCTTACTTTTAGCATCGGATGTTCTATAAATACCTCCCAAAGGGATACCATGCACTAAACGTCCGTTAGATGATATACTTGTAGCTCTGTTCAGTCTGTCACGTGTTGCATAACTCTGTAATTCATCTTCGTTTTCAACATCACTAATATTCGTTTGATAGGTACCCGATAAATCAAAAGACAACCAATCTAATATCCGGGCCTTAAGCGAAGCATTAAGTCGGATTAAATTTTCATTATTCAAAACATTGGAGTAATTAAGCTCATCAATAGCATTATATGTCCAGGGCAAATATCCTTTATCGGTAAAATCATCTATTACTTCAGGTCGAAATCTAAGATATCTGTTAACATTGTTCCCATTCCCATCCTTCAACATTTCATAAGGCCTAAGCCCCAATGTAGAAGCCCCTATAGCATTATTAGCGGCAGTATTATTCCTGCTTGAAGTTTTAGTATAGTTTACACCAGTACTTAAACTTATACGATTGTTAAAAAGATCGCTGGTTGTATTGGCCGTAAAACTATAGCTTTTTGCATTGTTATTTTTATAAACTGAACGATCATCAGTAGCATTGGCCGAAATATAATAAGTACTGTTCTCACCACCTCCTGCTACAGACAAATTATATTGTTGAGAAATCGCTTTTTGCATCAAATAATCTTTTATCTGATTTTTATTATCCCGACCCGAAAGAACCAACAATGCAGAATCCCGTTGAGTTTCTGTTGCGCTTCCACGGTTCACCCGAAACATCCATTCCAATGCTTCACTTGTATTAGGATTGGTGTTAAAAGTATAATACCCGGGATACCATGTTGCAGGATCGTTTATAAATCCTTTTTCAAATAGCTCCTTTTCAAAATCAACGTACTGAGCACTATTCATTGTCTTAATCTTAGACAGATCCGTCGGTGAAGAAACTCCAATACTGGTATTAAATGTAATGGTTGGAGCTCTCTTTTTTCCTTTTTTAGTTTCAATTACAATAACTCCATTGGCGGCTCTCGATCCCCACACAGAGGCAGATCCTGCATCTTTTAAAAAAGTGATGGATTTTATGTCATTCGGATTTACTCTGGAAATAAGACTGTATCCGGAAGATTGGCCATTGGTGAATTTAGTCAACTTCTGAGTTCCGTCTTGTTCTTCCATTAATGGAAATCCATCAACAACAATTAGTGGCCCGGGGTTTACTCCATATGTATTTTGTCCGCGAATAGCAATTTTATTATTTCGAGCATCAAAATCTACACCCGGAATCTTTCCTGCTAAACGTTCCATTATATTTAGCGCAGGTGATTTTTCAATCTCTGAGGCCTTTATAGTTCCAAATGAACCCGTTGCCTCATTTTTAGATATACTCTGATAACCAGTCACTACAACATCTCCCAAAATCTCAACATTGTCTTCCAATACAACATTCAGAATGTATTGTCCGTTGTACTCAAATTCCTGAGTCTCTTTACCCACGAATGAGAATTCTAAAATGGCACCATCCCATACTTCAATGGAATACTCTCCATCAATATTTGTTGCAACACCAGAATAGCTTCCTTTAATTACCACCGAAACTCCAGGCATTAACACCCCGTTTCTATCGGTAACCTTTCCTTTAATCTCTTTTTTTTCTTGCTGAACCGGCTTAGGTGCAACAATTGGTTTCTGTTTAACGATTACTACTTTATCGACAATTTCGTAGCTTAAGTTCGTATTCAGAAAACAGTTATCAAGAATCTCTTCAACAGTAGCCCCCCTTTGGTCGATATCCAGGTTGTTAACTGTTTCTACATCTTCCAAATCATACACAAAAGTAAAATCACTATTGTTTCTGATCTCTTTAAATACTTCAACCAATGATTGATTGGTCATATTCAAATCGAGTTTTGTGTTTTGCGAATAGACACTTGCAGACACCTGCATAACATTCAACACTATTAGCATCAGGGTAATTTTCATTGCTAATAAAGGTTTGTAGAGTTTCTTGCGCCAAAAACTCCGGGTTTCACATTTTTTCATAAATTTGCATTTAGGGTTAATAATTTAATTCCGTGCGGGAATTGGGTTACTACTCACCGGGCAAAAGTTATCTCACTAACTTTTGCTCTTTTTTTATTTTAATTTTTAACAGTTACTACATTCTTATTTATCTCGAAATTTACTTTGTTTGTTCTCGCCAACATGTTCAGCACATCCTCAATTTCTTCGTACCTTTTCACTTCAACAGAAAAGCGTTTCATCTTTATTGTTTGATTCATATAGAATACTTTTATTCCGTACCATCTTTCCAATTTTTGCATTATTGTTCCCAAGTCAGCTTCTTCAAAATAGAACACTCCATCTTTCCATAGTACGTAATTTTCAGCAACTACATTTTTCACTGCAAACTGTTCTCCCCCATCCGAAATAAAGGCTTGCTGATCGGGCTTAATAATGACACTTTCCTGTCCTTTTCTTACCTCTACACTTCCCCGAACCAGTGTGGTCACCACCGATTTCTGATCATGGTATGCTTCTACATTAAATTCGGTTCCCAAAACCTCAATTTCAACATTCTTAACATCCACAATAAACGGCTTGTTTCTATTGTGCGCCACATCGAAAAATACCTCCCCTGCAATCCAGACTTTTCTCTTATTCTGATTAAACTGAACAGGAAACTTAATTTCCGACTCCGAATTCAGCATTACTTTAGTTCCATCTGAAAGTGTCAATTGATACTCTCCTCCAACCGGAACCTTAACCGTATTATAAATTGTTTGCAATGCAACATCTTCATTTGCGGTATAGGATAACTTTCCATTTAAATTACTAATGAAGGTTCCATCTTTTTCCACAATACTGTCATTACTTTTATTCTCTAACTGCAACGTTTCACCGTTATAGAGCTGCAATACAGCTTTTGAAGATCCTGGCTCAATGGTCGAAGAGACCAATTCAGATTCATATTTTAGATCTTTCGTTGAAATATGATAAAGTGTTCCAACCAATACGCCAATTACCAAAACAGCGGCAATCCTCAATCCCCACTCCTTCAAACGAATGATTTTTTGTTGGGGTTTAATTTTATCTTTTACCTTTCCAAAAGCCGACTTCACATTCAGATTTGCGGCGTAATTATTTCTTTCAACTCTTTTTTCTCCCCTTTTAATAATTTCGTATAGTTCTTTGTTTGCCTTTGATTCGGACTTCCACGTCTCAAGTTTTTTCACTTCATCAGCAGAAAGTTCATCAACAATCTCTTTCGAGATCAATTGAGCAATTTGATATTCACGGTGCAATTCTTTCATGTTTAAGGTTTCATTTCTAATTATAAAAACAATCGGGGTTTAAAAGTAGATGAATGGGATTAAAAAAAATATTAGCTATATCACATTCAAATACCATGAGCATAATGGTTGTAATAATATCGCTTAAAGAAATGGATAGAGAATTATTTACTCTATAGAGTGTAGAGAAGATAAACAAACGGCTGTTGCAGCAAGCTGTAAATCTGAATTTAAACCTGTTTATTACAAATAAACAAATTAGAAATTTACTTCGTGAGAATTATTCCTTTGAATAAATTAAATTTCCCCGAGTAAAAGAAGAAGGATAAAAAAGTAGTTTTCTAATTTAACTCTAAGAGTTTTCATCGAATTATATTTCAGCGTTTTTACAGTATTAACCGATATTCCGAGGCGTTCGGCAATTTCATGATTTCGCACCCCCAGCAAGCTTAGATTCATAATAGCAGCACTCCTATGAGGCAATTCATCGATAGCTTGCTGCAAAATCCTGTATGTTTCTTCTTCTACAATACGGTTATTGAAATAATAATAATCTTCTTTGTCGAGACTTTCTGTAAATTTGCTGCCCAACTTATCTCTTTTTAAAGAGTTAAGACTCAAATTTTTAACCATCACGTACAAAAATGATTTAACAGAGGTGATATCTTCGTATCGGTCACGGGCATTCCACAATTTAACAAAAGCTTCCTGAGCTATATCTTCAGCCATTCCATCGTCCTTCACATATTCGCGGGCCAGCACGCACATCGAAGGATACAACTGATTAAATAATGCTTCGAATGCTTTGGAATCTCCCGATTTTATTTTTTGAAATTGGCTTTTTGTGGTCATGGATTGTGGGTATGGGCTGTGGTTAAGATTTTTCAAAAGTAAAAATAGAAATGATATTTCCAAAATTGAAACTGGATCGCATGTCGCTTAAAAGCTGCAAATAAAATGAGTTTACAAGGACAGTAATAATCAAAAAAAACACTCGCCTGGTTAAATATGAGTCAATCATTATTAATTGCAGCCGTAAATTTCACTCCATCTTGAAATTTAGCTGCAAGCACTTCAAAAAACAGCTAAAAACACAGGGTTGATAAGGCATAGATAATTTCATGAAAAATTTACAGGCACATGCTTCATGCAATAGATCGCTGAATATCAGACATGAAATATTGGATTGATTTACAACACGATTACGTTTCAAATTTTTCGCCGAAACATTCAATAAGCAAATCACCCGAAAAATTGAGAACCTGGAAAACTTTACCGGCAATACCAAATTAACATCAAAACATGCCTTATAAAATGTTTCTTTTCAATTATATCTTCGTTAAAAAAGATGCATCGCAACATGGCTGTGCTTTACTTTTTTGCCTCGATACAGCTAAAAATTAATTCATTTTATTTAAAGTCTGTTTTGAAATTAAATTGGTATAAGACTTAGAAAGATTTTGCTCTGTATATACAGATTTCTACAAAATAATTTATTCTCAATTGGCTTAAACCTGGCTCAACCTATTAAACATTTATACAAACTGAATTCAGTTCTGAAATTTACCCTATTTTACATCCCCTGCTGCCAGCACATCTGCAAATGCATATTATTAGTTCAACCTCTAATAAAAACAAACATACACACAGGCAGCTTACATCTGCGCACAAACCAAATAAATTCCATTAACAGTCTCCCGAACCATTTGTTAAATTTCATTAATTTCACTGAATCGGTAAAACATGGCAAACTTGACACTTTATTAAAATACAGATTTTACTTAATTTCACACTTGTTGAAATGGAAAAGATCTGTTTCGGGTAAAAACAGACAACCCATCGGCTGATCATCAACCGGATCGTTTTGAGACGCGAGTTTGGAAGAGGAGGCCGATGGGCTCTGAAATATACAATTAATACATTAATATCGTGGACTATCAAAACGATTTTGAAACATGGAAAGAAAAAATTAAAGCACTGTCGCTTTCGAAAGTGAAATTGCCAAACCAACCTATCGACAAGATAACTGCCAGCGCGGAAACTCTCGCCGTAGAGTCTCTTAAAGACAGAGAAGAACTTGCAAAGGCCGGACTGAACGTAACATTTATTGATGAGATCCCTTCTCTTTCCGGAGCAACAAGATACTGTCAGGCTAATTGGATGAGTGAATACCAGGCCAGGCAGGAAGCTCAAAAAGAGTGGCTGGAACAATCTCCTGCCGCATATGATCTAAGAGATGAAATGCTGCATCATTTCAGTTTTGCATTTCGTAACAATGCTGCTGTTAAAAAGAAAGTTATGCGAATTCGTGAAGGTGGCGGACATGCCGATATGATTCAGGATTTGCTTGAATTGGCCGTTTTAGGTGAGAAAAATCAAGATCCTTTAACTAAGATTGGTTTCGATCTTACCTCTTTACAGAATGCCCGTGCAACTTCGTATGCAATGTCTGAATTACTGGCTGTTTCAAATGGTTCAAAAGATGAAAGCAGTCCGAATAAATTATTACGCGATAAAGCTTATACTTTACTTATGGAGCGGGTAAGCTCAATTCGTGAGTGTGGCCGCTATGTATTTTGGAAAAATGAGGAGCGAAGGAATAAATACTTAAATGATTAAATTCTGAAACACCCGATTTTATTAGTCCCGAGGCAGGTCTCACCCTTCCCTCAGGACTTTTTTGCTTTCAATCGGCAGCTTGTGGCGTCCAATTGGCAAGTTGTACCCGTCAATTAGTAATCTGATGGCTTCCCGAGGCAACAATTGGTGCCCAATTGGCAAAAAGTGGCAGCCAATTGGAAACCTGATGGCTTCAACAGGTAATATTTCTGAATAGGAAACTAATTCTTGTTTATTCAATTCGCTTGGAAATCCAGTCTCCAATCAACTGAAGAACTTCAGGTGCAAATTCTTCTTTTAATTCCGAATATTCCCGTCTGGCACCTGTTTTACAATGCAAAAAGAGATGATTCAAACCTGGCAACACAACTACTGTAACATCAGTATTTCCGGCTTCTTTTAAACCATTTTCAATATTAGTCAAATTGTCCTTATACGAAACCATTATATCTTTGTCTCCGTTAAGAGCAAGTACCGGAACTTTTATCTGACTTAAAAATTCTTCGGGATTATAACGCAAAAAATACCGGTACCAAGGACTGACAGCTGTTCTAACATACGAATAAACCGGAAAGCGAAAATGATCAAATTCGATATTTAAGCTTTTAAAATATTTATCATCTTTAATTTTCCATTCATCATAAGTTGAATTCAATTTATATTCCATACTATCTGAATCTGCGTAACGGTAAGCGGTTTCAAACATTAGCCCGTTAATTTCATTGGAACGCTTTTTATCGTAATCAGGTAGTTCTGATTGTTCCACAAGATCACGATTTTGTTTTTTCAAAGCATCCAAACCATCAGAGGCTAAACCAGCTAGACTTACTAAAAATGCAACATCGCTTGATTGAGTGGCAGCAATGGAAATTACTGCTCCTCCTTCGCTATGACCGATTAATCCAATGTGCTTTGAGTCAATATCCTTCCGGCTTTTCAAGTAATTAATAGCTGTCAACACATCGGCTGCGAAATCAGCCGTTGTTGATTCTTCATAAATACCACCAGTTTCGCCAACCCCACGGTCGTCTATTCGCAAAGAAGCAATTCCGATTTGCGCCAGATAATCGGCAATGGTTTTAAACATCTTGTGTCCGGCCATAGTGCCGTCTCTATCCTGTTTCCCAGAGCCGGATACAAAAATGACAACAGGATTTGGTTTTTCCGTTTGCGGAATCAACAATGTTCCACCAAAACAGATGCTGAAATCTGCATTACAAAAATGAACACTATCTGCTGTCGTTTCCGCTGTTTGAGCATCTGTAACAGAATGCTTACGAGCCACACAACCACCAAGAAATAAAAAAATTATCACTATTAATACATTTTTCATTCCTCTCCTGCTTTTTTAGTTTCTTCAACTAAAAGTGAGATGTCGTCGGCCAACTCGCTGGCACTTCCATTGTACCCAACAGAAATAAATTGAATATTTCCGTTTTTATCAACAAATATTTTCTGCGGAATACCTGAAATGGTAAACTGCTTGCAGATTCGACTAAAAACTTCATCATTCGTCTTGGCTCCTTCAACTTTATTATCGAATAAAATATAAAACGGATAATTCTTGTCGGTAATATATTTATTGACCCGTTCCTTATAATTAGCGCTCCATTCACCTGTATCAACAAAAAAGAAAGCAACATCAGTATCATTCTTAAAACGCTCCACGGCCAATTGCATACCTGGAAATGAAGCTTTACAAGGGCCACACCAGCTGGCCCAGAAATCCAGTACATAAGTTTTGCCACGCAATTCTTTTGAATTAATTTTTTTGCCGGCAGCATCCGTCATTTCCCATTCCGGCATTTTACCTTGCCGTTTGTCCTTCTGAATTTTCTCCAAAATGTTACCTTGTTGTTTCGGTTTCTTCAACGATTCGAAATAAACCTGAAAACCATCTTCTGAACCAACTTTCTCAACATATCGTTTTTTCAACAGATCAATCATCCATACACTAACCTGATTGTTATAGATACTTTTGCGAAGCACTTCATCCAGCTCTTCTATATTACCAGCATCCTGCAGTAAATGACAAAGATCTTCATTTAGATCTGCAACTGTAAAGTTCAGTGTTTTTTGAGCCCTGACAGCAAATTCCATAGCTTCGTTAGGATGGCCCGAGTTACGTAGTAAGTTTGCCTGAGGAACCCAAATTGTACGCGCCATCAGATGTTCGAATTCACGATCCCATTCTTTTGGCGACAACAACTTGTATTGTGCGGGTCTGTTTTCTTTTTTTGCTAAAATCCTTTCTACAATATTTTTAGCATAGGGATACAAAAAATCATCGGTTTTATCTTTTCTGCTATGTGGAATCTCAATGATTTTATAATAAATGGTATTTAATCCCGCAAATGAAAATTTGTGCAGATATTCGAACAAAGCATCGTAATGATCCTTCATAATCTCATAGATCAGAAGATTTTGATAAAGCATATCATATGAAATCGTATTCCTGACATTGAATAAGTCATCTTCAGATTTTTGCGGAAAATCTATTAAAAAATCTTTTGTCCTTTTTATGCTAACTTCCTGATCTCTTTCTGTTGTTATGCTGCGATAAGCCTTTAAACGATTAATTGCACCTGATGGATATTTTTCACTATTAATGCTGCGAATGGAATCAGCCTTTGCCATCTCTCCTAAAACCACCCGGCAAATTGCTTCAGCTTTGAGTAAATTTTGCTCTGAAGGATTATTCATTAAAAATTTTAAACAGCGCTGAATTTTCACATCAGCATCAGCCATCTGTGCTTTTTTTAATGATTTTGCATAAACGTAGGCAAGTACTGGTGCTGCTTCTTTTTGGTGATAAGAGATTTCCTGACTGATCCAGTAATAGGTAACCGTATCTTTAATTGATTCCGTTGACAAATCTATATAACTGGGAATAATGTAACCATAATCAGGCGATCTCATCAGCCCCCATGCCGCATAAGCTCCACTGGCAGGACCTCCGTTTTTGTCCATAACAAATCTCACCCTATCCATTAATTTGTCTGTATTAAGCAAGCTGTCTTCCGAAAACTTCAATGCAAAAAAGCCACAATCCTCTGGTAGTTTATAATTTGAAATCCAACTGTTACTCTCTTTTTTAAACTGAAGGTCATCTACAGTCCATTGGTAATCTCGAAACAGATAAATTACAGCTTCAGGCCAATTATCTGTAGTAATTTTAGGAGCATTATATTTAATCTGAATTATCTCTCCCTGCACCGGTTTTTCAGGTGTTACAGTAATCGTTTTAGTATCCTGAGCAATAGAAAGCAGGTTTAGTCCGAAGACTAAACCCATAATCAAAAGGAATCTTAAAGAGTGCATCATTATATTTTCAATTGTTATTTCGGGTTTTGTGAAATTTCAGGGTTTAACTGAATTTGATAGGCTGGAATAGGAAACACGTAACGATTGCTGTTTGGCGACAACGTAAAAGTTTCTCCACCAAAAGTACGGGTGATCGTTTTGGTATACAATCCTTCCAACGCAAGACGGCGCATATCCCACCAACGAAGCATACGTCCAAAGAATTCGCGCCTGCGTTCATCAATAACTTTCTCAAGAGCATCCCGAACATCCGTAGCTGTCATTGCAGTATAGTCTTCCGGCTTGAAACGTTTTTCACGTAATTTGTTCACCCACAGCATGGCTTCTGAAGGATTATTGTTCCGGGCATAATATTCCGCTTTGATCAAGTACATTTCCGGAACATTCGGTCCCAGATTACGCCCTTCATACACGGCATAGTCGCGATAGAAATATCGGCCATCCTCAGCCGAATAAGACCATGAAACCACATCGCCCGGGGCTGTAAACAGGTTATAACGTTGATCAGTTGTTCCAAGTACCGCCAATAAATCATCGCTCAAACGAAACGAAGTCGGAGAATAAAGAACACTGCCATAAGCAATTTTTGAAAGCAGGATCTCCGGATCATTAATACGCAGTGGATAAGTAGATGTAGAAATGTAGCTGATTGCGCCTAAATCATTTAAGGTGCTTCGATACATCAAAACCGAATCTGCATAGGCATTGGCATTGGAGAAGTCATTCATATACAAATAGGTTCGCGCCAATTCGCCATAAGCCGAAGGTAAAGATGGTAAAGTGTTGAACAACTGAGATTCCGGCAAGTCGGGAATTGCCTCTTTCAAATCCTTAATGATTTGTGCATAAACAGTTTCAACACTTGCTCTCTTCAGCGATTGAGCAGAGCTTTGATTTAAAACCAACGGAACTCCCAAATCGACATGGGCTGTAGATCCATCATAAGGTTTGGCGTAGGTATTCACCAACATCAAATATGCATCGGCACGGTGCACATAGGCTTCGGCTCGCAAGGCACGCTTTTCTGCTTCATCACCTTTGCTGCCCATAACTTCACCAATAACGATATTGGCGTAGGCAATGCTATTATACATAGCATTCCAACTGTAATCTGTCTGATATCTGCCTAACGGATAAATTTCTGACTGCCAGGTATAAACTTTCCCCCACCAATCGTAATATTCACTGTTCGCCAAAGATTGTTGCTGGGATGAACCATCTACCAATTCAATATCATCAGACGCAATAGCTGAAAATTGAGGTCCATTTTCAAATTCATATGTATTATTTAACATATACCTGTAATTTTCAGTCTCATCCGGAACCAGCTGCCCTTGCGTTTTAATATCTACAAAATCTTCACAACTGCTAAACAGCAATGTGATAATTAAGAACGGTATTATATTTCGTCGTAACATCATGCTTGTAATTTTTAAAATTTAACACTAAGTGTAAATAAAAATGATTTGGTGGCAGGCAAACTTCTGATTCTACCCGGATAAGCAATAAAATCAGGATCATAACCTTCCTTATTTGCAGTCCACAGTAATCCAAGATTGTTCACTGTAAGTCCTATTTGAGCACTTTTTAAATGAACTTTCTCCACCAATGCTTCAGGGAAATCATATGAAAACGAAACCTGACGAAGCCTAATGTAATCCCCTTTTAAAACATTGATATCGGAATTACTATAACGCATCTGGCTATAATTGATATCTAATGCAGTTCCATTCAATCCGGGAACATTAGTTATTTCTTCGTCTCCCGGTTTCTGCCAGCGTTTGGCTATATCAGCACTCAAGTCATACTGCAACCGATAAGATGAAGTAGAATATTGACTAATTGACGGTTTCAGGAAAACATTGCCGAATTGATAGGACATCATTGCATAAAAACTGAACTGTTTGTAGCTCAGCCTAGTATTCCAGCTTCCGAAGAAAGGTGCCGTTGTGCGACCGGCATCTTTAAATACCCCAAATGACGTGATTGATGTGGTTGATGCCGAAATAACACCTCCATTTTCGTCGTAAATCTGAGTCAAACCATTTTCATCCAAACCAGCATTTTTGTAAACCAACAATTTGTCGTTAGCGTATCCTTTAATTAAACCAATCCCTTGCGGATAATAGCCAAAATAATTTACGTAATCGGTTTCCTTGAAACGGGCATCCGTAATCTTATTGGTATTGTACGATAAATTTACACGCATATTCCAATCCCAGTTTTTATCACTAAAAAGTTTAGAATTCAGACCAAAATCAACACCTTCTGTTTTCATGGAAGCGATATTACGGGTCAGATTGCCATTACCAATGTTACCATAGTAAGCTGCACCAATCGGATATGCATAAAGCAAATCCTTGCTGTTTTTTTGATAGTAATCCAACGAACCGTTCAACTTTCCCTTGAACAGTCCGAAATCAACTGCCAGATTGGTTACATAAACTTTTTCCCATTTTAATTCTGGGTTTGCTGCCGAAATCACTGAAGCATATTCTTGTCCGGTAGTATAATCATTTCCACTGATCGAAATATAGGTGAACGGATAGGTGCTCAGTGATAAGTTACCATTTACACCATAAGTTGCCCGAATACCCAAATTTGAAATCCAATTAACACCGCTCATAAAATCTTCGCGACCGATATTCCATTTAATACCTGTAGACCACAATGGTGTAGCACGGTATTTACGATCTACTCCAAAGTTGTTATAATCATCGTAGCGAACACTTCCAGACAGAAAATATTTGCTTTTGTAGTCGTAAGAGAAATTACTGTAATAGGATAAAAAACGTCTTTTTTTATCAGCCTGATCAGGATATCCTCCGGGATTAAAAGTTGTATACGAAGTTGGAGAGTAACCTGCAACATAAGCGTAAGTTGGTGTATTACTGTAGTTTATTCTGGTATTGGTCAAGCCCGTATCAGGGTTGTATCCAAATAAGGAAAAGCTGCTCATACCTATATTAGTTTCTCTAATCTCAGCACCTGCCAAAGCCGTAATCTGATGGTCGTCTTTAAATATCCGGTTATAATCTAATTGGCCTCTTAAGCTGTAATTATTTTCATACGTTAATATTTTAGAATGGATTCCCCCTGTTGTTATCCCCAAACTATTGGTACTTGCCGTCGGATACGTATAGTAATTAACAATATTCCGAAAGTAATATGTATCTTGATTATAATATGATTTGGAAGTACCATTTGATTTCTCCATTGCATAAAATACTGTACCAGTCAACCCATTAAACAATGGAATTTTCAAATCAATATTTGCTGCATAATTGCTAACCTTTTGTGTATTATCCGCATTTTTAAGTTCATCTAAATAGTTATAAGTCCAATCTTTATAAACTGGACCAAGACTGCTAACCCAAGTTGGATCATAACGGTCATAACTAATACCAGTCCCATTTTCGTCGGCTAACCGATCGTAAGGCATTAAGGTTGTATTTGATGAAGAGTAAAGTGAACTTATTGAGATACCATTCTTTTTGTAATCAAAAAAAGTACCCTTAAAACTCGTTGACAAAGTAATTTTCTTGAACAATTTCCAATAATTATTCAAAGTAAAAGTTAAACGTTCTCCGGAATTCCCAATAGTATTCGGATTTTCTTTACTATAAGAAGTTGAATAATAATAGTTTGAATTATCAGTACCTCCATTCACAGAAAGATTATAGTTTTGACTACTTGCCCGCTGTAAAAAGTACTTGGAAATTTGGTTTCGATTATCAATCTTACTTAGCCCGGCAACCTGAACATTGTATTCCTCTTCAGAAATTGAACCGGCTTTCAGTTGTAAAGCCAGCTGACTCCCTTTACTTACAATATTTTGGGCCGTATAATACGATGAATTATCAAGTTGTGCAATGAATCCTCTATCAACCAATTCTTTTTCGTAATTGAGTTGTTCCTTTGAATTCATTGTTGCAACATAAGATAGATCTGGTTTTCCAGCCATCATAATATTTGTAGAAAAATTAATTGTCGGAGCCTGATTCTCTTTCCCTTTTTTAGTTGTAATTACAATAACACCGTTAGCCGCACGCACCCCATAAATTGAAGCTGCAGAAGCATCTTTCAGCACAGAAATACTTGCAATATCATCAGGATTTACAGCCGACATATCCATTTCAGAGATGGCTCCATCAACAACAACTAATGGAAATCTTTCCCCTGTGAGTGTGCCTTGTCCCCGAATCGTAACATTATAATCGGAAGCCCCTACAGTACGGGTTCCGGAGCTTGGTGTTTTCGATGTATTATTATAGGTGAAAGTTTGGTCTCCCGATAAAACAGAAACCTGCATTCCCGTAATCTGTGATTCCAGACTATTCACAACATTTAAAGAAGGTGTCTCTTTTAATTTTTCCTCATTAATAACATTAAAACTACCAGTTAACCTTTCTTTTGAAATCGTTTGGTAACCAGTTACAACAACTTCTCCTAATTGAGATTGATCCTGAAATAAAGTAACATTCAATACCGGTTGATTAGTGTACTTAATCTCCTGAGATATCATCCCTACAAAGGAGAACACAAAGACTCCTCCTGTTTCAGAAAATTTCAAGGTATAGTTACCATCAACATCAGTAGCGACACCCGTTGTAGTACCTTTCACAAAAACAGAAACACCAGGCAGAGGCGAACCATCTTTATCGGTAACCTGGCCGGTAATTACTTTTTTCTGTTGTTGTACAGGAGTCGAAATAGATTCCTTTTGCTTAGGAATTACATTCTCGCGAGGAAACAAAACAATCATTTTGTCTTCAACACGATAATCTAAACTGGTGTTCTTCAAAACCTCGTACAAAACGTTGTCAAGACTTGCATCTTTAAAATCAACATCAATAGCTTTTAACTCTTTCACATACTCGTAATCGTATATAAAATCGTAATTGCACTGCTTCTGAATTTGCTCCAGAACTTCCTCTACACTAGTATTCTCCACATGAATACTCAAGGAGGTTTGAGAGAAAATCTCGTTGCCCTGAGCACTCAGAATTCCAAATAAAAATAAAAATACACTTAGTTTCATGGTCAGTAGTATTTTTCGCAGCCGAGAGTATCTGTTCTCACGACTGATGTAAACACATTTTTTTTTCATAAATTTGAATTTGGGTTAGACTTTCGTTTAACTTGACATTTATTGAGTCTTTCGACTCTTGTTTTCGGGGAACCTGGTCCGTTCCCCGTTTTTTTTATTCTGGTTATTTTCCGCTGACAAACAATCCTTTTTGATTCAAGCTGATTTCAACTGGCGAAACCTCTTCAATTAAACTAATTAGTTTGTCTATATCTTCATATTTGTTGAGTACTCCTGATATTCGTCTGTTTAGCAATGCATCATCTTTACAGTTTATTTCTACTCCATACCATCTCGACATTTTACGAAATACACTTCCCAATGGCTCCCGGTTGAAAACAAACTTTCCATCCTTCCATGCCGAATACTCGTAAGTTTTCACTTCACGTACCCTAATTTGATTCGAATTACGATCTAATCCAGCTTGCTCTCCGGGTGCAAGCACCACTTGGTTGCCACCATAAGCAAACTTTACTTTCCCTTCAACCAAAGTAGTTTGCACCTCTGCTTCATCGTCATAAGCCATAACATTAAAAGATGTTCCCAACACCTCAACATCGGAACCATCATTCATGTGAACCGTAAATGGTCTTGCTGCATCTTTTGACACTTCAAAATAGGCTTCTCCCTTAAGCGTAACCCCGCGTTTCCCTTTTCCAAACTTTACCGGATATTCTAGTTCTGTTTGTGCATTCAGCCATACTTTTGTTCCATCGGACAGTACCATTGCATATTCCCCTTTTACCGGAGTAACAATGGTATTGTACTCCAACACTTCCCCGCGAGTCTCTCCTTGCTGATAAATTAGATTGTGATTTAGATTTGTTGCCAATTTCTCTTTTCCTGATTTGATCTCTTTTCCTTGAAAATCCTCGAGGTAAATGGTTTTGCCATTGGACAATTTTAAGCTGGCTTTGGCACTTCCCGCTTCTACAATAACCTGATTGCTGCTCCAATACACCTCATTCAACAAATAAGTTGTAGCAAGCAAAGGCAACAGAATCACTGCGGCCCACTTTAGTGCTGTTCGAATGTAAACAATCGGACGATTGACCAATTCCGGAACCTGATCGGTTATTTTACTCCACGATTTTTTGCGATCAACCTTTGCATACAAATCATGTTTCTTACGGATCTGTTGCGAATCCGATGCTTGATGATATGCTTCCTGATTGCTCTTCTTTTCGCTTATCCAATCTGCCAGCAACATCTCTTCCTCGTTGGTCAATTGACCAACTTTCTGCTTGGTAATAAGCTCAGCTATGTGAAAAATATTCTTCATTTATTGTGTGTGATTTATTAAAGAGACCACTATGAAGAAAAAGAGTGTTAGTGAAAAAGTATTTTTTTTTCTAAAAATATTATTAGCAAAGGATGTATCGATGAACTACGCAGGAAATCGTGTATACACAAATGCTAAACTCACTGGGAAAATGGGTTAAATTAAAACCACAAAATATAACTCTTTAGGGACAGAGAGATTGAGCTGCCGGGTATATTTTTCCCCTTGCATGAATTTCTAAAGATAATTTCAAAACATGGTTTTAGGCCTGATTAACTATTGATTCCCAACAGCAATGCAATAACAAAAGCATGCTCTCCCAACTTCTCACGAAGTTCTCTGTACGCATTTAATTTGTGCGATTTAATGGTATTCACTTTTAATCCCATTATATCGGCAATTTCCTTATTTTTTAAGCCTAATAAACTGTATCGGATAATCTTTTGACGTTGCAGAGGCAGTTCTGCAATAAATTTGTAGAGCAATCCGGAGACCTCTTCGGAGAGTACCTGATCCAAAAAAAACTCCTCTGACTCCAATCGAGGCAAGGTTTCTTCTTTGTAATTTCTTCTTACCTGTTCGTGTTTAATCTGGTTCAAACACTTGTTTCGAACAGCACGATACAAATACACTTTTAGACTTGTCTCGTTTTGGTATTCATCCTGCTTCTCCCACAAACGAACAAACACATCCTGAACTAAATCCTCACTTAAATCAACGCTTCCCAAATAAGAATTGGCAAAACCAACCAAGCCCGCAAAATATTGCTCAAAGATCTTTTTAAAGCTCGATTTATCTAATCTTATTTTATTTAGATGATCCAAGGGCATAGGGGAGTTTAATTCGGCCTCTAAAATAATCAGATTTCCTTACAATCAAAAAATCTTTGTTTTTAATTCTATCTCCTTATTCTACCTATTGTTTTCATAAGAAACATTTCAATATAAGCCTTCGATCCCAAATACATTCTCAGCAACCAAGCTCCCTCGGCAGCAACAAACAGCCCTCCTTTTTCGCAATGCAAAACAAACTTAAAAAAGGGGAAAAAAGCTTATACCAAGCAAAATACATTGGCACTACCAATTATTGAACCCCTGCAAATTGCATTCACCCTAACCTACTTTTCCCTATTAAATACTATTCCGAAGACTAAACTGATGAACTTGGCAAACCTAACACTTTATCAAAATGCAGGTTTTACTTAGTTTTACACTTATTGAAATGGAAAATAAATTGAAAAGATCTGTTTCTGGTAAAAACAGACAACCCATCGGCTCGTAATATTTATTGAGGAACTCCCTTCTCTTTGGTTAATGCTGAATTTGTTTCTCTTTTTTTGAGACATAAAAATACCCCAAATGTTGTGTCTAACATTTGGGGTGCAGTTCAAAGATAAAGGTGGGTTTGGCTTGTATGAGCAAAAAAATCAGCAGATTTAATTTTTCTCATTCAAAAATATTGCTGACCACAAGTCTTTCTTTTGATCTTCGGGTGCTAACTCTATTGATTTTGTAGCCTGAATTTTCGCCTCTTCTGTTCGTCCTGCTTTATTCAATATGCAGGCATATGTATCTATATTCGCAAAATTAGTATTCAATTCAACAGAGCGCTTGGCCATTTTCACAGCCTTGTTTACCAATTCTTTATCAAGATCCTCTTTTGCTTCAGCAATAGTCCATGCATATTGGTTCAAGTTCTCGAAGTTGTCAAAATCATACCTTATTCCATAATCAGCCACTGCCTGATAAAATTTTCTCTGATCAGGATCACTTTGAAGCATATTCATATCCAAAAATGCAACCATCTTTGTTCCAACTTCTTTGTCGAGAGCAATTAACTCTTTCTTTTTAAGACTTAGAGCCTCCATATCGCCTTTACGAGCCAATTGTACCATTTCACCGAACATGGTATACTCCAAAAACTGGTCAACCTGTGCTTTATCAGCTACAGCATAAAACCTGGCCTTATTTTTCAACACAAAGTGAAAAACAGGATTTGATGTGCTTTTAATTGTACTGGCAATTAACTCGGCATCTTTTGTATTAATCAGATCTTCAGTTTTTTTACTTGAAAAATAGCTGTCAACAGCCTCTTTTGCATCAATACCCGCGTTTGCAGAGGTCATGATGTACCTTTGCATAAATTCGGAACTACGATCTCCTTTTTCGAATTGTTTGTTTAGTGCAGCCCAGTTATTTTTAGGATCTAAAGCTAACGTAGCTGTCGCGATAAGTGATTGTGCATCGCCTGCTCCCACCATTTTGTGCTGCAGTTTGCCATCGGCATCCAACCACAATAAAGTAGGAAAAGCAGCAACCTGATATTTTTCCATTAAAGGTTTTCCTGCTTCCGATTCCATATCCATTTTCACATTCACAAAATTCTTGTTAAAGAAAGCTCCGACTTCATCTTGAGTGAAGATATTTTTCGCCAAATATTTACAAGGACCACACCATGTGGTGTAACAATCTATGAATACAGTCTTATTTTCTTTTTTTGCTTTTGCCAGGGCCTCTGCAAATGTTCCGTGTTCAAATGCTATGCCTTGCGAAAATGCGCTGACAAAAACGAATATGCTTACTAATGATAAAATTATTTTCTTCATGTGTTTTATTTTTTTTACTTGGTGAATATTATTAAAGATCAATCTCTAAATATTTCTGTCTTGTTTATAAGACAACAAAAACCTATAATAAGGTGAAAGATCAAGTAAAAAACATTATAACTAGAACTACCTAGTTTTTAAATATTTCGGATAATTTTGTTTGTAATTTTTCTCCTTTAAGGTCTTTAGCTACAATTTTACCATCCGGATCGATTAAAAAATTTGAAGGAACTGTTATCACACCATACATGTTCGCAACTGTACTTTCAGAATTAGTTTTATCTAACAAATTTAACCACGATAAACTATCCTTTTTAACAGCTCTAATCCAAGAATCCTTATTTTGATCCAAGGATATAGAAATTATTTCAAAATTTTTACTCTTGAATTCCTTATAAGCCTTAATTAAATTGGGATTTTCTGCTCTACATGGTTTACACCATGATGCCCAAAAATCTACCAAAACATATTTCCCTTTAAATTCACTGAGACTGTGCTCTTTATCTTTCGCGTCCTTAAGTATAAATACATTTGCTTGTTTTGTATTATCCTCTTCTTTAATTAAAGTACTACTATCATTTGCTGAAGATTTTAAAGCAACTAAAGAATCAGTATTAAAGCTTATCGAAAACTTTTCTGTTTTAGGAGGTAAACACATACCATTTGTGCATGCCATGTATTGTATCGTAAAATTTAAGTTTGTTTTTTCTTTTGATTTTAATTTTAAGCTTTGTGTAAAAATAACTCCTTTAGAATAATAAGAACTCTGCTCATGCTCCTTCTCTATTCCTTTTTCTTTCGTTGCATCAATTAATTGAATATTGCTGTTTTTTTTTAAACTTATTTGAGTTGGCATTGCCAAACCAGCATTAGATACTTGTTGCGTATAAATATGCCATGGCTCCTTTACTGTTGCCTTCATTTTTAAGTCATAAGTAAGCGAACCTGTTTTTACCGTGTCAATTTCCCATGATACAATTTGGTTATTCTGGGAAAACCCAATAAAAACCATTGAACAAAATAGTACAATTAAAATACCTTTCTTCATTTATACTTATTTTACGTTTAACATTTTTAGCTCTTTATTTGTCAAAGTTTTCAATTTAACATCTAATCCAAATTATTATTATACTTAACGATGGAAACATTAAGATGAAAATATTTTCTTTTCAGTCTTCACTTTTATTTTTAGCCTTAGTAATTTCTACCATAGCTTTTAACTTATAATATTCTCTATCTGTAGACCCAGCATAACCAGAAGAATAAAACCTGATATTACCCATAGTATCAAAAACTATTTTAGTTGGCGTTCCGTTAACACCATATGCTTCGTTAGGCTCATCACGCAATACATCTAGGGAAATCCCTTTTTTAGTTATAAAGTTTTTAACCGATTCCTGTTCTTCAAATAGATTGATAATAAAAAGTTGAAAAGGCTCCTTTTTATATTCAGAAACAACCCGTTTAAATCCTGCAAAGGCAGAAACACAAGGCGTACACATGGTGGTCCAAAAATCGATAACAAGAATCTTTCCTTTGTAATCATTAAAGTTTATGGTATTACCATTCAGGTCTGGTAAGGAAATCTCATATACTTGCTTAGTAGCATTAAAAAGAGAAAATGGTTTGCCATTACCGCTCGGTGGTGGAATTACTCCTTGAAATGGTATAGTACTTTCTCCTATGTACAATTTCTCAACCTCCTCGTATTCATTTTCATAGGCCTCTTCCTGTAAGTCTGCAATTAATTTATCAGCTCCTTTAACATTTCCATGTACTTTCTTATAAACTTGTCTTAAAGTCTTAACTAACTTTGGATTTGAGTCTGCATTTCTAACCGCATTAACGAGAGTATCTAAAGCCTTTTTATCCTCACCAGCTGCCGATAAAACAATAGCGTATCGGTTATAGTAATTAGATTTTGAATCTTTAAAGTATTTCAATTCTCTAGCTCCATCCTTAATCTCTGATGACTTTTTAATATTTTTTAAAGCTATATCAACGTTTCCTAATTCTGCATTAGCCACGGCATTTACCTCTAGCAGCACTTGTAATTGATAAATGCCTATTACATCATCGTCCTTACCTTTCTTCTCAATATCATCTATAATACCTTTTGAAATTTCTTCAACAATATTTAAGTACTTCTTATCGTCTACCAAATCTTGCAAAACATAGGTTAAGTTAATCAAGCTTACCCCTGAAATTTCAGGATTCGTTTGCATATAGTACCTGTATTTTTCAATATTCCCTTCAGCTAACCAACCCGTTGCTAGAGCTACACGGAACACGTTATACAGTTTAGTTTTGGATTCAACCTCAGGATCTTCCTGAAGCATTTCATTAAAATACTTCTCCTGATCTTCCACTTTAACAATCAAATCAAAATCTTCATAGTTGTACTTTTTAATTACTTCCTGTTGCACCCAACTTGAACAGGTTATCAATAGGCACATGATCAATCCTTTCATAATAATATTTTTTATAATGAGTTTGTATAATTTATCCTTCAAGCTTTTCTTGCAAAACCTGTACTTTTGTTATTTTTTTTTGAGCCAACCCGTTTTCTGAATTTAAAGCGAAAAAGTCGTACATAATAAAAAGATTAATGTTCTCATAATCATTAATAGAATCCGCTAATAAAACGAGGGTACTAAATCAGGTCTCGCTAAAAAAGCGAGACCATGATTATTTATTTCCTCCTTATTTATCTAGGGTTTTGTTCGATCAGTGGATTTAATGCAATCACTTTTCGAGGAATTGGCAAGATATACTTATTATCTTCGGGTTCTAAAGTTTTTGTTTCCCCGTACAGGGTATGGCTAATTGTCTTTTTAAAAGCCGTTTCTTTGTTTAACCGCTTAAGATCGAACCATCTTAATCCCTTAAACATACACTCTCTACGTCTTTCTTTTAAAACAATATCCAAAAGCACAAGAGGATCTGTTTCTGTGATATCAACCACACCAGTCTTATATCTTTTTGCACGAAGCTGGTTAAGTACATCCAATACGTCATTAACAGTCACTTCTGTTGCAGAATTCTGCAGAATATCTCTAAGTTTAGCCTCAGCTTCATTTAGGTAAATTTCTCCTAAAGTGATACCTCTGCTACAATCACCATCACCCGAAAAACGGGTTCCATTAGGATCCGGAGAAAATGAATAAAATGCTAAATCCGTACAGAACAAACTAAATCTAAGATCGTTAACCTGATCAAAAAGACCTAATAACTCATCTGACATATAATACGCCTCTGACTTATCCGACGCATCTTTAAAAAAGATGACATCTGGTCGTTCCCAAGCTCTGTAGGCAGTTGGCCAATTCGTAAATCCAAAATCAGGTTGTCCCTCCATAACGGGGATTATCGTATTATAATCTTTAATTTCTCTGGACAATAATCGAGCTTGTTCTGCTGCTTTCCATGCCAACTTATACTCCCCTTTATACAAATGAAGTCTTGCTTTTAATCCATACACAGCCTGCTCTGTTCCTCTGAAAGAATACTCAACCTCTCGTGGAAGTAAATTCTGTGCATCATCCAGATCTTTTTCTATTTGCTCATAAACCTGAGCAACTGTTGCACGACCTATTTTCTCATTCACATCTGAAGCTATTTTTAATGGTACTCCTAAATCTGTGGATGCCGTATTCTTATCGTAATGTTTTGCATACAAATTCACAAGTCCAAAATAATTGTAGGCTCTATACAGCAACGCCGTTCCTTTAACAACATCTCTGTTGTAATTGCCTGCTCCTTCAGGTGCTTCATCTATTGATTCTATAACAAAATTAGAGAGGTATATAACATGATACAGGTGATTCCAATCATCATCATCCTCATCAAAATTATACATGTAATCTTCCCACAAGAAAGCATTCAACCCAATAACATCTGTCTGATTTCCTATCGCATCGGTCATAGTAATATCATCAGTCATCAAGGTCATATTATTAATTCCGTAAGTCATTGAATTTGAATCAAACTGATCAAATCCGTCTAGAATCATTCCAAAATCATCAACCGTCTTGGGAATTACTTTCCCTTTTGGTGTCTCATCCACAAAATCCTGACACGACAATAAGAGAAAAGATATCAATAGTATATATATATTTTTCATTCTTCTTTTCTTATAAATTTAACTTAAGACTAACTGTATATTTACTTCTTGCCGGCAAAGAAATTAATGAACTTCGGTAAGAAAAGCTATCGACATAATCACTATCCAGATTGTATCGGTTAGCAGCCCAAAACCATACATTTTCAGCACTAAGGCTCAACTCTCCTCCTTTAATCGGCAGGATTTTTTTAAGCTTACTCAAATCGTATCCCAATCTAATACTCTTTAAACGAATAATATCAGCATCATCAACCAGGTAATCACTATTCTTGACAGCAAGAACTCTTGAAGAATTATTAAAACTGCCAGTAGTTTCAAGCTTAGGAAACATCTTTACAGCCTCATCTCCGGGTTTAACCCATCTGTATTTTTCCGACATCCATTTAGTAGGATCAAAGCCAATAAAGGCCGAATTATCCGGAGCAGGCAATCTCATTTTATGTCCGAACTTGTAGGTAATAAGCATAGACAAGTTAAAACCATTATATTTCAAACTCGTATTAAAACTACCAAAGACAGGTGGGGTTGCTCTACCCATAATTTTATAGTCATCAATAGTAAAATTAGACAACTCTTTAAAAGCATAAACCTCGTCTCCTTTTCGTTTCATAACCAAAGGCTCGCCCGTTTCATCCAATCCTCCATATTTTATTGCGGCAATAAAATCGATGGATTGTCCTTCCATTGGTGATGGTGTGAAAAGACCATCAGCAGTAGGAGTATAGTCTATTGAGGTAACTTCATTGTTGTTATAAGAAAAGTTCAAACCAGCATCCCACTTCAACTTCTTATCAAGTATTCTAGCATTTAAATTTATATCAATACCCCTGTTTCTAATTGATGCTGCATTTTTATAGATAGTCGACCAACCAGCTGTGGGATCATTACTAACACGACTTAACACATCATTAGACACCTTGTTGTATATCTCAACAGTCCCCATAAGCCTGCTATTAAAAGCAGCAAAATCACAACCTACATTTAAAACTTTTGTTTTCTCCCATCCAAGTTCTTTGTTTTCAGGATTAGTAATGTCTAAGTAATTGAGGCCTTCCAGAAAGGAGGAACTTGTAATCTCTCCCACCATATCAGGACCCGTTGATTTATCAATGTTTCCACTCAAACCATAAGATACCTTTAAGGCTAAATCATTTACAATTCCCTCGCCAAAAAATGCTTCTTCAGAAATATGCCATTTCGTACCAACAGACCATGAAGGGTTATTTCTGAAATCGCTTGAATTTACCAACATATTGGTTTGATCGAGGCGTAGGCTGGTAAAAAGGTCATATTTTTCCTTATAAGTAACCGAAGCTGATCCAAAATAGGAGGCATATTTCTCCAGTATTTCGGAAATATCCGTATAATTTTTCAAACCAATTTCGCTTCCGGTAGCTCCCTTTAAAATACCCGCAGCTAAAGATGCCTGATCGATAGATTCAAAACTCATGATATCTGGATCATATCCATATAATCTATCGCTATTATTTTTAACTTGAATCGAATACAATTCGGTACCCCCCATTACTTTAAAGCAAAAATCATCAAGCTCCAACAGATAATCCAGTGTATTTCTGAATACATATGATTTAAACTTTGAATTACTCCTATCGAGAATACCGCCTTTTTTTGGCAAATGATAATCGATAATATTAGCATCAGTAATATTATCAACCTCAGTATAAGTATTCTTCATAAAACGAGTATAATCGTGATCTGGAGAATAATAATCTTCACCATTAGTGTTCCCTATTTCATAACTACCATAAACAGAATATTTCAAATTCTTTATTGGTTCAATAGTTAACTTCAGGCTGGTTGTTATATTTGAAGATTCTGATGTTATATCATTCATTCGTACTTTACGAAGATTATTCTGACTCCAATCCAAAAACCCCTTACTTTCAGTTAATTCCTGATACTCCTGTTTAATGTCGTAGTTTTGATTCTCATAGTCGCCATTTTTGTCAAGAATTCTAAGATAGGGTGCCCTTTCCCAGGCTCTTGCATCACCATTATTGGAACCCTTGCGATATACACCTCGAACTCCTAACTGAAGATCAATCCCCTTGTTCAGGTTAATATCGGTATTTCCAACAAAATTCACTTTTTCCGATGAGTTGCCAACAAGCTCGGCATTTATCTTATCGTAATTTACCGAAAAATAATGCGAGGCTCTCTCTGTACCAACACTTAATGAAATATTGTGTTGTTGAAGTGTTTTTCTCCTATAAAACAGGTCTTCAACTTGTGATTCTTTATCGAAACTTCCTATTTCATCAACTTTCTTCCATGCCTCATCAAGATCATATAAACCTTTCTCATAGTCAAGATAAACTCGCTCCAGAGGATTCGATCCTGCTGTGCTCCCCCATTCAATGAATCCCTTACCTAACAATCTCTCAAATTCCAAAGCCGCATATTCAGCAGAATTTAACTGTCCATAGTCAGAAATATCCACCTTGTCTTCAACACTGTAACTTCCTGAATAGTTTATAGATAATTTCCCATCCTTTTTCCCTCTTTTAGTAGAAATCACAACTACACCATTTGCAGCACGCACCCCCCAAATAGAAGCCGATGCAGCATCCTTCAAAATAGAAATCTGATCAATATCGTTCGGGTTAATATTAAAATCCGAACTTTCCAAAGGAATACCGTCAACAACAATTAAGGGTTTAGTACTTGCGTTAAAAGTACTCTGACCACGAATCATTAGATTATTGTCTTTATCGACATAAACACCGGAAGCAGCTCCAATCAATTTTTCTCTAAAATCCGTAGAAATAACAGCATCTAGTTCTTCACTTTTTAAAATTTGAAATGATCCGGTAGCCCGTCCTTTTTCAATAGTCTGAAGACCTGTTACAACAACCTCTCCCAAAGTTTCAGAATCAGCTGACAAGATTACATTCTGCACAGCTTGCCCATTATAAGCTACCTCTTGCGATGTCATACCCACAAAAGAGAAAATCAAAAATGCATCTTTGTATTCAACCTTAATGGAATAATTTCCATCAATATCAGTAGCTACACCATTACTGGTTCCTTTAACAACAACTGATACTCCTGGCAGTGGAATACCATTTTCGTCGGTTACGTTACCAGTTACCCGCTTTTCCTGCACTGCTGGTGCTGGTGCTGGTTCTGAAACAGGAGCAACATATTCTCTTTTCGAAATGATAATTACATTATCATCCAACTGGTAGTCTAAACCACGTTCATACAAAACATCTTCCAAGAGCTCTTTTAAATCCTGTTGATCAGCTTCGAGACTAACGGTTTCCTTTCCCGACACCAAGTCGTGGTTATAAAGAAACTCGTAATCGGTTTGATGAGCAATCTCCGAAAAGAACTCAACCAGACTGGCTTCGTGCATATTCAAATTGACCAATGCATTCTGTCCCTTCACGCTTGCTGTAAGCTGAAAAACTCCAACCAGCATAAATATTGTAAATAGCTTCATACGCATTACAGCTTTCCTCCACCTTCTTTTCTCGAAAAAGGAGGTAATTCCAAATGATTTTTTCATAAATTTGTTAGGATTACATTACACATTAGTATTCATCTATTGATTCCACTCAGGGATGAATACAGTAATTTTTATCACTTCGGGTTTGTTCGCGCAAACCCGATTTTTCTACTTATTATATTGGGGTTTAATCTTTTTGGGTCGGTTTTTCTCATTGGTTGGTTTTTTATTTCATTTATTTTCTTTGAACAATTATTGTTTTATCCTTAAATAAGAACTTTACCTCATTTGTTTTTTCAATCATTCCAAGCAAGCGGTCCAGGCTCTCATATCTCTTTAATGTTCCTGTAAAGTTTAGATCTCCTGCCTCCCTGTTCTGATAGAATACTTTCACATCGTACCAGCGCGATACCCGGTTCATGATATCAGTCAAGCTCGATTCCTGAAAAACAAACTTTCCATCTTTCCATGAGGTATATAAATCAACATTTACTTTTTTATTTTTCAGATCACCGCTCTTCTTTAAGAAAACGGCCTGATGTCCGGGATTGAGTAACAGGTTTTCCTCAGGATTCTTATTATCCATTACCGAAACACTTCCTTCAACCAGTGTAGTACGTATGGCGTCTTCGTCGGCGTACGACGAAATATTAAAATGCGTTCCCAAAACACGTACATCAACACCTTGTGTTTTCACTATAAACGGACGGGTCTTATCCTTGCTCACCTCAAAATAAGCTTCTCCTTCCAGCAACACCACTCTTTTGTTGTCGGCAAACTGGGTAGGGTAACGCAGGCGGGTCTCGGAGTTCACCCAAACTTTAGTTCCATCTTCCAATTGTAATTGATACTCTCCGCCTCTTGGTACCACCAAGCTATTGTAAATTGTTTTTTGGTTATTTGTTTTTGCACTAACATTGTAAACCAAAGCAGAGCCGGTATTACTAATTACCGTACCATCCTTTTCCTTAATTTCATCTTTTTCCTTCTTTTCTTCCAAATTCAATACTTCACCATCATCTAATATAAGCTCGGCCTTTTGCGATCCAGGCTCAATTGCAGCCAACCATTGTTCTTGTTTCGCGATTCCTGAATCGGAATTGCCCAGATACATCATTACTGAAAATAAGCCAAGCATCAATAAAACTGAGGCGGCGTATGGCATTGCCTTCTTAATAAATCTCATCCGAAGAGTTGCCCTCGATTGCTGTAGCTTTCCAAGATACTTTTCAAATGCCCGCCCCACATTTGCCTGTGGTAATTGCAACGCTTCCTTTGAATTTGCAGAGAACATCTCCAATCCTTTATAAAAGCGCTTATTTCCATTCTCTTTCAACCACAATTCCAACTCATGTTTCTCCTCATTGGTAATAGGCTGTCCCCCAAGAGACCTGGAAATAATATCAATAATTTTTTCTTCCATTTGTAATTAAAATTCAATCTATCGATTAAGTGTGTACACCCTTAAGACAGATCTGTTTAGAAATGATGTGACAAAAAATTAACTTTTTTTTACAATTTAGTAAATGCCGGCTTTTAAACAAGAAATAATAATCTGGTGCAATAGCCCGTAAGTAACTGCATTATTACAACCAACTTATTTTGATTTTAAATGAGAAGTGATTTGGAAAGGTCTATTCATGAAAAAACAGTAGATAGAACAGATGCGGTGATTTGAGTTTTTCTCTCAGGAATTTGAATGCACGCACCATATGAGTACGAACAGTATTTATGGTAACACCCAGTTCTTCTGCCGCTTCATTATAAGTGTATCCATGTACGCAGCAAAGCACAAATACTTCTCTGCATTTTTCCGGCAATTCGTTGATGGAAGAATAAATTAGCTGAGAGTTCTCAATTGTATTGGCATTTGCTTTGGGGGCAACCTCTTCTTTTTCCAAATGATCTATATCATGAATCAGCTTTTGTTCGCGTTTGATGTAATTCAGACATGAGTTTCGAACCGATCGGAAAATATAGGACTGAAGATTTTTTGTAACCGATTTAAATCGCTTCTTCTCCCAAAAATCAACAAAGAAATCCTGAACAATATCCTCGGCCGCTTCCGAATCTTTTAGAATACTATTTGCCCACAAAAACAAATCCTGATAATATTTCTTAAAGAATACCTCATAAGATTTCCGACTTCCGGTACGCATCAATTCATTAAGTATATCTTTTGATTCGGGCATTTGGGGTTTTTAGATCGTGGTTAGCGAAAGCAAAAATAGGATTTTTTTTGAAAGAAGAAAACAGTTGTTTTCAAGACATTTAGAATAGGATTAGCTGCTTCCGCTGCCGGCACCTACACCTAATTAACAACAAAAAATAATACGTGTTAAATCAACTCAAATTTACTGAATCGGGGAAACTTGGCACATTTGACAGATTAAATTTCTATTTATTTGACTTAATTTTAAAACTATTTTTGAAATATGAGATCCATTAGGATTTTAATTTTCGGAACAAAAAGGCAACCCACCGGCTGGTCATCAACCGGACTGATTTGAGCGTGAGACTGGAAGAGGAGGCCGATGGGTTCTGTGATATACAACAAAATCGTAACTAATTGTATTGGAGGCAAATACGGCAAAGGGAATTCATTTACGGTTAAAATTCATAAAACAAATGGCAATAAATTTTAAAGTCATTGAAAGAGGCCAACCAGGTGTAGTAGGTGGCGGCGAAAAAAAATACTATGCAAGCAACATGATCAGTGGAAATGCTGACATTGAGGAATTAACTGAAGGCATAGAAAAAATAAGTACCGTGAGTGGTGCCGATATCCGGGCCGTACTTTATGCCCTGACTGATGTTATTCCAACTATGCTTGCCGATGGTAAATCTGTGAAACTTGGCGAAGTAGGAAACTTCCGGGTAAGTATCAACAGCGAGGGAAAAGAAACCGCTGAAGAGGTAAATGCCAACTGCATTAAAAAATCGAAGATTATCTTCACTCCCGGCAAAAATTTAAAGGGGATGCTGAATCATTTAAAGTACCATAAATTGCAGGCCTTAAATTTCATGCTTACCGCAACATTTTGCAATCGCTACTGCAACTTTTTGCGGTAAGCACTGCAAAAAGTTGCAGTAAGCATAATTTTGAAACAGGATAAGCATTCCGCTCTTGTACACTACTGATTCTCTTTTTTAAATCTGCTTATCACAAAAACAAACTCGTGGTTTACCTGGAAGTAAACACATTTGTGTATTGTAAATATCCTAAATAATAAAGCAAAGCTTCATTTCTTCAATTACTCTTTCCTAAAACCTACTCTAATTTTAACCCTCTGTTATCCTAAAATACCCCAACGTTTTTCAAAAAAACTATTTTATTTCACTCAACAGATATTGAATATATTCTCTTGTTGAAATAGTACCATAATCACTCTTCCCTTCTATCCTTTTTAAGTAATCATTCCCTATTTTTTTAGCTTTCTCATTATCTCCTGCAATAACAATTGTAATTTTCAATTGATAATAAAAAAACCCGAAAAATTAAAATTTCGGGTTTTTTATTATAATATGTTTTGATGTATTTTATAATTCTCCGTTCAAACATTTTTGAGACCATAAATTTTTTCTCTCTTCCTCGGAAGCCATATCTACAGATTTTTTAGCCATTTTTATGGCTTCGTCAATTTCTCCAACTTTGTACAATGCATAAGCGTAAGTATCAAGATTGGCAAAGCCTTCATCCAGTTTAACCGCACGTTTTGCTATTTCTAAAGCTTTTTGCAAAATATCTTCTTTTACTTCTATTTTCGCATCAACAATCATCCATGCATATTGGTTCAAGGTTTTTGCATCATCAGATACATATTTTAGAGCGTAGTCAGCAAGGGCATCGAAAAATTTGTTCTCGTCTGGATCGCTATATAATTGTTCCAATTCCATTAGAGCAAATAGTTTGTTTGCAACTTCCTCATCCACTTTAATTAATTCTTTTTTCTTTTGTGCAATTGTCTCTTCATTTCTTGTTTTCATCGCATTATTGAGATCTTTTTCCATGGTCTTTTCAATAAATTTATTGATTGTAGCTTCACCAACTACATCTTTAAATTTTTCGCTATTTTCCATAACAAAGATGAATTTTTTATCGTTCACAGATTTTATGGTAGCACTCATGATTTCAAGATCTTTAGCGTTGACCAATTCTTCGTTTGTCCGCTGGGCATAATAAGCTTCTGCAGCCTCATCAACATCTTCACGCAGATTTTTAGCTGTTAAAATATATTCCTGAAGAAAAGGAATGCTGCGTTCTCCATTATTGTATTTTTTTGTAAAACTTCGCCAATTTTCTTCAGTATCAAATGCCGTTTTAGCTACTTCAAGTAAAGCCGAAACCGACATGCCACCTATAGCTTTGTGTTGAATATTCCCTTCTGCATCTAACCACAATAAGGTTGGGTATGCTTTTACCCCGTATTTTTTTGTCAATTCAATTCCTTCACCTTTCTCCATATCCATTTTAATGCTCACGAAGTTGGCATTAAAATAATCTCCCACTTCTTTTTGAGTAAATACCTCGCTTGAAAGAAATTTACACGGGCCGCACCAAACGGTAAAACAATCCATGAAAACCATTTTATTTTCAGCTTTTGCTTTTGCCAGGGCTTCGTCAAGGGTTCCGTGCTCAAATTCAATTCCTTGTGCAAATACACCCACTGAAAATGTAAATGCGACAATCACTAGTAATAATTTTTTCATAATTTTCTTTTTATAGTTATTTTAATAGATTGAAATGTCTTTCCCAAAATTCCTCTGTCGAAATGTCTTTAGAAAACTAGCCAATCCAATATTAGCACAGAACCGCCTTTAAGCCTGACAAATTTGGTATCAAACTTTAGGACGGTTCTGTTACAAAAAATTTAAGGATTATTCTCCATTCCCGGATTTTGGTCCATTACTTTTTGAGGGAAACGCAAGGTTAAACGTTCAGGACTTAATGTATAGGTTGTCTCGATTTCTCCGGAGACTGTATAAATGACATGGGTGTATGTAGCACCTGAGAATAAAGGATCAACAGACAGTCTTCTCATATCAAACCAACGATAACCTTGTAATGCAAATTCCCTGATGCGTTCATCCAGTATAAACTTAATAAGATCTAATTGTTGACTGGCAATTTCCACAGGCACAATAGCATCTTCCTGAGGCATTCGGTGTTTCCGTAATGTTTCAAGATCCTCAACAGCTTCTGGAAGCTCATTCAGACGTGCTTTACATTCTGCTCTATATAAGTAAAGATCAGGGATATTAAAGCCAACATATACTGCCATGGGGCTACATCTCCTTAAGAAACCTTCCGGTAAGTTACCGAATGGAAAATATGTAGTTCTAAACCAATTCAATCGCAGGTCAGAGTTGTCATACAATGCCACAGTTTGAGGAGGAAGTACTAGTTCATTCCAAACGTAAGACCAGCCATTCATCATTTGAAAACCGAGCATACTTTCCTTACAGCTCTCTACTGTTGGGTATTCGGGACCAAAAAAACCGATTGGCAGGAAAGCTCCTCCATCGGAAAATTCTACATTATAGTCATAAAGACCTACCGGCACTGTTGCATTGCTCAAATCTGCAATAGAACCATTGAACAAGGGCAAAGCCTCATTAAATTTGCCCATATACATATACGTTTTCCCTAGTAAGGCTTTTGCGAATGCATCAGACGGTCGCATACGCTCATCCATATGGGGAAGATCGGGGATGGCTTCAACCAAATCATTGACAATAAAATCATATACATCTTTTACACTGGCTCTGGTAAAATCATTTAATGTAATATCTGATTCTGTGATAATCGGAAATCCCGGATCAGTAGCAGAACTCACCTCATTATAGGGCTTCCCATAAAAATTAATTAACCATAAATAGGTATTGGCACGACCGGCCAAAGCTTGAGCACGTATCGATTTTTTCTCCTCTTCAGTTCCACCTTCGGAATCCATGACTTCGTTTATAATCTTATTATAACAATAAAGCATAATCATAAATTGTTTCATTTCATCTGCATCTTCATCATTATCATAGATTACATCCTCCCATTTGAAAGAACGTGAAGAATGTAGATCTGTAATTTGGAATTCAGGCTGTATGGCAGCAATCTCATCACCCAAAACAATTGATGCAGTCGAAATTTGATCGACTAAATCACGATTGTTAAGTAATAAGTCGTAATCCCATGTTTTATCTGCGATCAATTTACCTTTAGGTTTAACCTCCAGGAAGCTATCTTCACAGGATCCCAGCCCAAGCATAATCAATACTAATAGAGCTGTTATTTTTATATATTTAGTTCTTATTTGCATAATAAATGTCTTTTATGTTTTTATGATCTTTAAAAAACAACCCGAAGGCCTAATGTTAAAGTATTTTGATTTACTGGTATCGTGATAATGCTATTATCATAAATATCCGAACCAGTAAATTCCGGGTCAAGGCCGTGCTTGTTGGCTTTCCACAACATAATGTTTGATACTTGTGCCCTTAGGATAATTTCATCAATATTAATCCGGCTGAGAAGGCTTTTAGGCAAACCGTATGAAAGTGTGATATCGCGTAGTTTTATGAAGGAAGCACTAAATACATTAATATCTCCCATATTATAATAATTTATATCTCTACGGCTATTTTCAGTTCTATTGGTGATATAAGCTGGAATGTTTGTAATATCTTCGTCTCCGGGTTTTTTCCAACGATTAAAGATTTCAGCTGACACATTTCCACCGGTTCCAGTAGAACCAGTATGATGTGCAAACTCTCCTGTAAAATTATTTTCAGCAGGCTTTCTCATTACATATCCTAAGTTGTAAACAATATTAGCTGAAAGGCTAAATTGTTTATATCGGAATGTATTTGAAAAACCACCACTCCATTTTGGCTGCCCGGTTCCCATAAAAACAACGTCTTCCGCCGTAGCGGCGTTTGGAGCCTTGGTAATATCTCCGTTTGCCAGCATTATCTGTGGATCGCCCATTTCATCCAAACCAGCATATTTATATGCAAATACGGCAAAAGCTTCATAGCCTTCCAGGAAGGTTGTGTTGATCTTTTCCCAATCCCCTGTAATAGGAGTTTCTGTATTTAGTTTGGTGATCTTATTCTTATTATAAGAGAGTACAAATAAACTGGTCCAGCTGAAATCCTTTTTTTGAATGTTCAGAGAGCTTAAACTAAGTTCGACCCCCTTATTTTCTATATCTCCTAAATTTCCTATAGTAGCGGAATATCCGGTGAAAGCATTGGTGGGGTAATATCCGATTAGATCCGTGGTCTTTTTTGAATAAAAATCAATTGTACCGCTTAATCTATTATTAAGCAAGGCAAAATCTATTCCAGTATTAAGGGTCTTCGTGCTCTCCCATGTAAGCTTGCTATTGGCAGGTGATGTAATCTTACTTGTAAGTCCATTATTGTACCTGGAACTAGCATTTGCCTGAATAATATCGTAAGATGAAGCTGTACCGGGAGTAGGTGAATTTCCTGTAACACCAAAAGTAGTCCTGAATGCCAAGTGATTAATCCAGGATTGATTTCCCATAAAGTTCTCATCACTTATATTCCATTTAAAACCAAGACCCCAAGACGGTTTATTTTGGGCTGACTTTTCAAGCCCGAATAAATTGCTTTCGTCAATTCTCCAACTTCCATTAAATGAATATTTCTTGTCAAAAGTATAAGCCATGTTTGCATAATAAGAAGAAATACGAACTAGTTGCTCTCTCTGATTAAAATAATCAGCATTTATACTGGATCTACCACCAACTTGTGGGACGACAGTTCCACCGATTCCTTTTGACAAAATCTCATAATTCAATGGAGAAAAGGTTTGCAATGCTTCATTATATCCTCTTACTGTACTCCCATTTAATTTAGTTAATTGTTCCTGGGATTCTTGTCCAAATAATACAGTTAATTCATGGTTCTCCATAAAGGTTTTTTCAAAAGTCATCTGGTTCCTGATTGTCCAGTTTCTACTAAACTGATCATTGATCGAGTATCTACCACCAGTGGTAGGAAGATAGTAAACGGGCGTATCTTCTGGACTATCGGCAACTGTAAATTGCGCCACCTCAGCTCTTACCAGATAACTTTTTTCATCATCATACTTTGTGATTTTCGAATTACCCCTAACATAACCATAAACCCCTTCAAATTTTAAACCGGGCAACACATCTACAGTTATACCTCCTGTAATTCGGGCCAAAAAATCATTCCCTTTTGTATAGCCGTAATTAAATTCATCAAGTGGATTCCAATCCAGGTCAATGCGGCTTCTCTGTTCAAATTGCTCACGGTTCGGCTCACTAAAATATCTCATATAGGGCATAGAAAGATTGTTACCTTCTGCGTCCTGAAACCTTTGGTAGGGATAAAAACGATTGCCTATACCGAGTGTTCGTTTTGCCTCTGTAACCGTTCTTGTTAGATCCGTGATTAGGTATAAGCGAATATCCTTATTTAATTTTAAATCTTGTCTAAGATTTATTTTATAGTCTTCATCCTTTTCACCCGGCCGATTACTTTGTGTATTCGTATAAGACAAGGAGCTATAAAAAGAATAAGATTTACTACCTCCTGACAGTGCGAGGGTATGATTCATCAAAGAAGCATTGCGATACCATAGATCAGAAATCTCTTGAAGATTATTGATGGATGCCAGGCTGTTAAGTTTTGCATTGGCTTGGGCATCTGTAATATTTCCTAAAAATTGGTCATATAATATGGCCTCATGTGGGGGAACTCCATGCGATCCTGTATTAACATAATTAAGCACATCTGAATAGGGAACTGCTACCGGATCAAAAACTTCTTTAGCTGTTTGAATGAATTGTTCACTGTTTAAACCCGGCAAATAATTTAAATCCGGTTTGCCCTGAAAATTAACAAAAGCATCATAGGTGACTTTTATTTTATCACTAGCCTTCCCCTTTTTTGTGGTGATAACAATAACTCCGTTTGAAGCACGAGAACCCCAGACCGAAGCTGCGGTGGCATCTTTTAATACTGATATGTCTGCAATATCTTGTGGATTAATTGAAGAAATATCACTCATTTGAATTCCATCCACAACGTAGAGCGGGGCTCGATTTGCATTAATTGATGACAGACCTCTTATTAAAATACCTTCAGCATTTGGAGCATTATTTGTCGCTAAACCGGGCACTAATCCATCCAAACGATTTAATACATTCATACTACTGGTTCGGTCTTGCACAACATCCAAGTTCGGTTTTGAAAAAGATCCGGTAACCCGTTCTTTCCTTAGGGTTTGGTAACCTGTAATAACCACTTCATCCATTTGCACTGAGTCTGCCTGAAGTGTAATATTCAGTAATGCTTGTCCATTGTAAGCAATTTCCTGTGGAAGCATTCCTACAAAAGAATATACCAAAACAACATTCTCATTATCAAAAGAAATTGTATAGTTACCATCAATATCAGTAGCGACACCTGTTGTCGTACCTTTCACAAAAACAGAAACACCAGGTAGAGGCGACCCATATTTGTCGGTAACCTTACCATTAATTCTCTTTTGCTGAACGGGTTGATCAATTACCGGAGCTTTCTTTGTAATTACAACAAACTCTTCGATTATTTCATACTTTAAAGGAGTTTGCCTGCAGATTTCATCCAGAACTTCTTCTAAACTTCCTCTATCCATATTCAATTCAACACTTACGCGATCATCAACATCCTCTTTGTTGTACATGAAAATGGTTCCGGTTTGATGATTCAAATCTTCCAGAATAGTTCCCAACAAAGATTCTCCGGATTGAACACTAACTTGTTGACCGAGGGATACCGATGCCGAAAGCTGCAAGGTACAAACCAACATTAATAATAAACTTAGCTTCATAGCCAGCAGGGTTTTTCTAACGGCTGGTGATAAACACCGCCATTTCAGGTTTTTTTTCATAACTTTAGGGTCTAGATTAATACTGCCATTGATTTCATAACTCAATGGATAGTTTCTATTCAAACAGGGAATGTGTCCGCATTTCCTGTTTTTTTTTTATTGATATACCGTCAAAACACCGCAACTCCCGGCAAATTGACATTTGCTAATTGGGTTTTCCTACTATTATTTTATCTCCCTTTACGGCAAACTTAACATCAGCCATTTTTTCAATTATTTCCAAAGTAAAATCGAGCGACCTGTCCTTCTTGGCAGCTCCTGCAAATCGTAAATTCCGATATTGATTCTCAGTAAAAAAGAATTCTACATTGTACCATCTGCTTAACTGATGGCAAATTTCTTCTAAAGACTGATTCTTGAATTGAAACACGCCGTTTATCCAGGAAGTATACAAATCGACATTTACCTTGTTTACCTGAAACTGATTGCTGCCTCTTTTAACAACTGCCTGGTAACCCGGCTCCAATAATTCAGAATTGCCCAGACTACTTACCTGAACACTTCCCTCAACCAATGTTGTTGTAATATCCTCTTCATCATTGTAAGCCGATACATTAAACTTGGTTCCCAACACTTTCACCTCGGTACCATGCGATTCAATAATGAAAGGTTTCGACTTATTATGAGCGACTTCGAAATAGGCTTCCCCGGTGAGTTCCACCTTACGGATTTCACCAATAAACTGCACCGGATATTTCAAGGACGATTCTGAATTCAACCAAACTTTGGTTCCATCGGCCAGTGTTAACGAATATTCTCCTCCACGCGGTATGTTAATCTGATTGTAGATTAGTTTGCTTTGCAGTGAACTGCTCTTCTTATAAGTTAAAGCGTTGGACGCATCGTTTTGAATCAAAGTTCCATCAACTTCAGCAATTACGCTATCCAGATTCTCTTCCAGATTCACTGCATTGCCGTTGTTCAATATTAAAACTGCTTTTTTGGAACCAATAGTTGATATTTCGGCAAAATTGTAATTTCCATCGAAATTGTAATCTTTTTCAACTTGATACACCATTAAATATCCTATCACACACATCACGATCACTGCTGCAGCATATGGCAACCAATAATGTAATTTACTGTTTTTCGGCTGCTTCTTAGCTACTGATACTGCCCCAATTATTTTAGACCAAGCCTCTTGTGTCTTTATTTCCGTAAGACTGCTTATCGCTCCACTCTCCTTAAGCAAAGCCAAATAGTTTGCAAATTCTTCGGCATTTGTTTCATTTTCTGCCAACCAATTCTCTAAATGTTTTATCCCTTCATCTGAAATCGCATTCTGATGATAGGATGCGATAAGATCTATAATATGTTCTTTTGAAAAATTCATTTTATTGTTCTTTTAACTCTATAAGTGAAAATGATAAAAAAGGGTGACAAGAATTTTTATTTTTTTTTATAAATTTTCCTGAAAGGGTAAGAATTTAGAGTTAATTCGGGTCTGGAAGAGTCTTGAATAGTCGAAAGATAATTACAACTGGTTAAGAACCCCTAATCCTAAAGAGGACTTTAAAAACAATCTGAAATCTGAAACTCCGAGCTAAAGCACGGAGCAATACATTTTATACTTGATACTTTAGACTTGGAACTTTAGGGCAACATGATCATGATAAGAATATCCAAATTGCTGCGCAATTGTTTTAAGGCTCTTGAATAATGTGTTTTAACGGTATTCACCGATACATTTAACTCGGCAGCAACCTCAGCATATTTCATCTTTTCAAAAACAATGGCTTCAAACACTTTTTTGCATTGCTTTGGTAATAGATCAATTTCCTGATACAATTTAGACTTACGTTCGTCCAATTCCTGGGATTCAAATTTATCTTCGATAATCCCATAAGCTTTGTTCTCTATTTCTTCAAACCGATATCGATTCTCTTGTTTAATTTTATTGATGGAATTATTTCTTACTATACTAAACAGGTAGGCTTTAATAGAGCCTGTAAAATGAATCAACCTGTTTTTTTCCCATAATGTAATAAAAGCTTCCTGAACAATGTCTTCGGCCTGATCGATGGAATCAAAATATTTGTGGGCATATGCACAGAGTGGTACATAGTATAAATCGAACAAGAGGCGGAGTCCTGATTCGTCTCCACTTTTAAACTTACTGATGATATCTTGTTCGTGATTTTCCATATTTCAGTCTGTAAATGTAGAAAAGCATAAGGAAAATACAAAAGAATCAACAATTCACCCGTTTATCAGGTGGATACAAAAAAACAATCATTGATTTACAAATCAAATCCTGGAAAAAATAAATAAATCATTATGAACTATTATTTCATTAAGTTTTTCTTTCGTAAAAGCTTCTTCAATATTTTTTTGAATACAAAAAATAGTACTAGTGCAATTATACAAAATGCGATAATGCTTCCAATTACCCAAAGAGAAGTCAATGACTAGTCTTAAAATAGCGTTACATAAAAAGAGGATGAGCCAATCTGCACATCCTCTTTTTCAATCTGCATTATTTTAAATTAACTTTAGTTAAAAACTAAAATTTATTTAAAACAACTCTTAATTAATTTTCTACTTAATTATTTTACTAATAATAATATCCAACGCCCCAGGATCATGCCCAACGTGACGAATTGTTCCGCTTTTATCTACTAAAATAAAAGTTGGCACACTCATTAAATGATAAGCTTTTTCGAGTTGATCCATGGTTGCAGTATCCCGCAGCAATTGAGACCATTCCATGTCCTCTTTTTCCAATGCTTTCCGCCACTGTTTTTCATCCTTATCAATAGAAAGACTTACAAATTTCACCTTACTATTGTATTTAGAATGCAACTGTTTTACAGTAGGAACAGCTGCAAGACATGGCATGCACCACGAAGCCCACACGTCAACAAATAGAAACTTTTCCTCTTCCATAAAATCAGACAGTCTTAACTTTTTACCTTTTCCGGTTAAAACATCAATATCCTGAAAAGGCGTTCCTGTTGTATACGGCGCCATTTCATCCAGCTTCTTTTTAATTTCAGATACCCGAATTGAATCTCCTTCTACCACACCTGCAACCTTTCTCCATATGGCTAAATCTTCCTGTGAAAAGCTGTATTCTGCATCTAAAAATTTACTCATTATGAATAGAGAAACAGAACCCCCTTTTTGTTCGATAAACGATTTGTAAGCCGCAAGAAGTGACTGGTGTGCATTGTGTAAATCATTGTACAGACTTTCCTTGGAAACTTCACTCTTTTCATCCCACGAATAATATCGCATACTCTTCTCAGAATAGTCAATTTCATAAGGGCGCAACTGATTACGAAATGCTGTAAACATTTCCTCTCCTTTTCCTCCGTCAACACTTACATTCGCCTCCTTGTACAGCGGCGAGGATAGATATACATACGAAAGAGGGATACTATCCAAATGAGCCGCTTTGTACTGCATTTTAACATTTTCCACCCATAAGGAAGTAGTTGTTTCGAATTGTTGTTCATAAGACGCATCCACTGGAATCAACGCCCGGTTAGTTATAACCAACTTAGCAGCCACAGGTTCCTGCACACTCCCATGCAAAACAAAAGATTCATTTTCAACAGTATCAATTGCCATCAGAGAATTATTCCCATCCTCCTCATTAATCAATTCAACAATTAAACCATTGTACATTCCCGGTATTTTTGCTGTAATCTCAAATTCCTTCTTTGAGTTTTTGCACGCATTTAAAGAAAGTGTAACGATCCCTAAAATTAAAATGGTAAATCTGCTCATTTTATTTTTTTTCATAAGATCTGTTTAATTTTTCCTCCAACATTCGACCTGTTTTGTTTTCTATTTTCATTGTTTCTGAAGATTCTCCCCAAACTAAATGCAAAGATTTCATAAGCACATCGTAAACTTCTTCGTCAACAGGGAACGATAAAATTTTGTTAAAATCTCTTTCATAAGCAATTTTATCATTCAAGAACTGGGCTTCAGAAAGATCTCCTAATGCTAAATAAAAATCTCGATCCGGAATTGCTGCATTTTCAAGCAAGCTTCTGAACGAAGGAATTTCATTTTTCAATTCAGCCCCATAATTCTCTTCCGGAGTTATCATTCCTGTTAAGTAATTATAAAAATGAGACCACAATGCAGCCATTTTCACATAAGCAATACTCTCTTTATCCATCATAGGAGTAATCTCCTTGTAATGCTGTAAATAGTATGCATAACGGGCACTGTTCCAATCGGCATAACCGATACAATTATACAATATCAGATAATCAATGCTTACTCTTTCCTTTTCAGTTAAGTTCTCAAAAAGCTGATTTGCCACTTCTGCGACTTCTTTTTTTGAAGAAGCATCCGTTAAAGCATTAATATAATCTAACATCTGTTTTTTACTCAGTTTTCCCTGTCTGTAATTCTGTTCTAAATAATCCAATGAAGTCTCTTTAGTAAGACCGCGTTTGACCATATTTATAAAGATAGATAGTGTATCAGCCCCAACCACTTTATGCTGGATTTCTCCATCAGGACGAATGATTAAAAACGTTGGGTAAGCTGTAATTTCTTTTTTGTATTTCTCATCCAAAGTTTTTCCTTCTTTTTCCATATCGAATTCCAGAAAAACAAAGTGTTTGTTAAAAAAAAGACCGGCTTCAGCAGATTTAAACTGCTTTTTCATCCATTTGCAAGGACCACACCATGATGTATATCCATCTATAAGAACCAATTTTTTTTGTTGCTCTGCTTTAACCAAAGCTTCTTTAAATGTTATTGATTCTATCTTCACCCCTTCTTGTGAAAAAAGAAGAGATGAACAAAACAACAAAATCACCAATAAAATATTCTTCATAATTATATTTTAAAAAATTTTAAATGGATTTTTATTCATATACTACTATTCCGTACGATCCCAACACTTTTATCAGCTCTTCCATCTTTTCAATGCAAATAGGATATTCAGCATATTTTGTTCTGAATTCTTCTTCACTCATTGCAAAAACTTCCTCAATATAGGCTCTCAGATCATACTTCGCAGTATTAAAGGTTACTAACCAATCATCAGCATAAGTCATTAGTAATCCTACTGATTGGTATGGATTTGGAACATTCCACGGGTAGATATCATAGTACTCATTACTGTAATTGTAAAACTTTTCAAATTCTGCTGCAGGAATTTTATCTATCTGCGCAATAATTAGATTTTTTAATAGATCCGAGGCCAAAGATTTTCTCTCGTTTTCATTTAAAATACTTAAATCACCCAGAGCAACAGCAGTACCCTGTAAGCCGTTATAGAAATTAGTTAATTCCGGTTCAGAATAATATCCATATTCTTTTTTGCTTACTAACATGCTATTTGTTAGTAAAAATGAAAACGGATGCATTTCCTTTGGGATTTTGGGAAGAATTTCCTCTTTGACGAAATCAGATGCGAACTTTTGAAGTTCGATATCATCATAGTAGTTAAATTCAAATTTATTACCTGAAGATGAACTGGTCATAGAATAGCCGGGATTAAAAACCTCATTTACAACAACTGATTCCCCGGCCAAAGATGTAACAGTATAGGTAGTTAAGGTATCATTAAAGAGTAGGTAAACTCCCGTTGCATTAAAAAATTCCCTCCTAAGCAAAGATTCTTCATCCATAGCTCCCTGGGCAGGGGCAAAAATATTCTCTTGAGGATAGTCTGTTTCAAGATAGGCTTCGTCTTCACTACACGACGAATTACATAAAATCAGACAAAACAAAATTATATATATATTTTTCATATCAATCGTATTATAAACTTTCATTAAAACCGTCTCTAGCATCTCTCCTATTGTCTTTCATTCCTTTGTTGTACTCTAATTCGACCTGAGGAATAGGCAAGGTATAAGCAGGATCATTGGGAGGCAAAACATATGATCTTCTCGCTGAGGGAATATATTTGTATGTATTGGGATCTTCCTCAAAATAAGTATATGATGCAGTTAGTGTCTTTGTATTGGGATATTCCGAAACCACATTGTACCGGCGTAAATCAAACCAACGATGACCTTCGAGACACAACTCCCTGCGACGCTCATCCCTGATAAAATAAATTAACTCGTCATGAGTAAGGTTATTTACTTTTGAATTATCATACAAATCACTGGCAAAACGATTGCTTCTTAATTCATTTAGAGCTTGTTTTGCCACATTGTCATCATTCAAAAAAGCAGCAGATTCAGCCAAATTTAAGTAAGCCTCTGAAGTTCTGAGAACAAAATTATCCGATAAATCTTTGGTTTCAAAATCAGCTCCTGTCATTTTTTTCAGGTATGTAATTTGCCCTTCTTTTACCACATAATACGTTGTTCTTAAATCTCCTGGCTCATAAGAATTGTACAAATCTGCAGAGATTTGAAAATTATTGGAAAAAAGAGAGGTGCTTACAGCAATATTTCCTGGAATTGATGCTGCCCCCATGGAAAAAATCAGTTCGGGAGAGGATGGATTTAAAAATTCTTCGCCTGCAAATGTGTTTAAATCTTGAAGCGAACTTTTTGCATCCAATACTTTTTGTCCATAAATCTTTGCATTCTCATAATCCTGCATATACAAATAAACCCGACTTAGCAATAATCGAACCCCATTCACGTCAACTCGATATAATGATTGATGCTCAACTCCTTCCAATGCTTTTTCTGCATCCAATAGATTTTCAACAATAAACTGATATACTGTTGCAACTGTACTTCGTGTATAAGTAAGATCTTCGATATAGGGTGTAGTTTTTAAGGGGACCGCTAATGCAGTTTCAGCAGAAGATGGATTGTAGGCCTCTCCGAAAAGATTTGTCAACACAAAATAGTATGCCGCCCGTAAAAATAAACTCTCTCCTTTTATTCTGCTAATGTTCTGAATGTCGGTATCTGTTTCTCCTTTAAAATCATTAATCGATGAAAGAATAACATTCAAAGAATTAATATGACTGTACAAATTATTCCAATCTGCAGAATCGTCCCAGCTATCGCCCCCATCGGGATTCCGTGTTACTTTTTGCTGCCAGGTATAATATCCAGATAAAGCATAACATGCCGCTTTAGGGAGATAATCATCACCCTGTATATATTGCTCGGTTTCATCTGCCATAAAGTGTATATAAGGGTAATAAAGACCTTCCCGAACTCCCCACTGATAAGATTGCACATCGTTACGTGACATGTAGGCATTGCCTAACAGCAATTCATCAAGATCGTTGTACCCTTTAACATATGCCTGATCCTGCGAGTATTCCTCTAAAAAATTAGAACAGGAGGCCAGTGCAAACAGAAGGAATATTATTAAATATTTTTTCATATGATTATAATTTGTTTTTTAATTGCCATATGGAACTTACCATGCGGAGATAATCATCTCCCTGTGTGTCAAAATCGCTTTGGCATGGACGTTTCATAATCGTAAAACTTTTAGAATGATACACTAAGGCTCAAAGTAAATGCAGGACGCTCTGACAGCTGAATATCAGTAAATCCACTTTGCGTTGGGGTTTGTCCTTTTAATTTACTTGAACAAAGAATAAATGGATTGGAAACCAGGAAAGAGGTTTCTAATCTGGATAGCGCCCAGTGTGAAATCGTTGATTCTGGGAATGAATACGTTAAAGACAGACTTGAACATTTTAAATAATCGGCGCTCACTACCCGTAAATCACTATAATCATACATTTCCCACAAGCTATTGGCAATAGTAGGAACCTGCCCAGATGTGAATCCTGACCAATGGTACTGATAATCAGTATATGCACTTGAGTTCGGACTAATAACAGCAGGAATATTGGTCACATTTTCATCACCAGAATGTTGCCATCGGTTAAGCATCTCCCTGTTTATATTGTCTTCTGGTCGAATTTCTGATCCTGTTTGATTGTACAGACGAAAAAGGCGGGTCTTTGCCCCTAAACTATAGGCAAAATTAGCGTTCAACCTCAGGTTTTTATACTCTAACGTTGTATTAAAACCTCCTGTTACGATAGGTTCTCTACGTCCGCTTGATTTCATTACCTTCATGAATACATCATAATTGTCGATGCCATACAAAGTTTCTTTCTTATCCTGCAAATCATTAAACATTGGTCCCCCATCGTTTGGGTTTAAGCCAATAAAATCGTAGGAATAAAAGGAACTAACCGATTTCCCTTTTACCGTAGCGGTTCCTTTTAAAAAATCTGTATAATCGTATTGCTCTGCAGAAGGAAGTGTATTCACTTTATTATCCATGTAGGAACCTGAAGCAGACAAGTACCATTTAAAATTTTCAGTTTTTACAGGTATCGCGGTAATTGAAACATCATAGCCCGAGTTAATAATCTGCCCCCCGTTTACTACAGTCGAACTTAAACCATTCACGCCGGATATCTTCTTTTGCATATAGGCGTCTTTTGTTTCTTTATGATAATAAGAACTGCTTACCATTACTCTGTGGCTGAACATCGAAAACTCCAGACCTAAATTAAAGGAACCCGTACGCTCCCATTTTAAATTCTCGTTAGGGAATATAGAAACTTTCGATACATATTCATTGTAATGTGTATCATATGGCTGTTTTGAAATAATCATTTCCGGTGATTGACCACTCAACATATTTCCCTGATAACCATACGAACTTTTCAAAAGCAACTCATCAAAAATTCCTGTAAAACTTTTCAAATGCTCATTCAGATTGTATGAAAACGAAGCCGACCACACAGGCAAAAGATTGTCGTTACTTTTGCTTCCAAATTTATTTGACCCATCGTAACGCATGTTACCATTCACGGTAAACAAATTTTTATAACTATAGGAAACACTCGAATAGAAGGAAAGTACATTAGAAAGGTTATCACTTACAACAGGTAAATTCTCACTTTGCCAATTTGCATAGGCAGGATATAAAGCCGGAGAAACTACAGCAAACTGCATTCCTCTCTCAGGATAATAGCCCCTTGTGCTATTAAGGTACCCTTTGTACCTGTCAGAATTCATCTCGAAGCCCACCGTGGCATTAATATTATGCTGTTCCGACTCTCCCCAATATTTATTTGCATTAGACTGCAAACGTGCAGTATAAGAATTGTTCCGGGTTTGATTCATTGTGTATTCACCTCCAAATGGCAACTCGCTGTATTCTGAATCAATTTTATCACCAAGGTTAGCTCTACGTAATTCCGAAGCATGAAAAGTAGACTCCCCCCAATAAGAATTAATGTCAGTATTGGACTGTGTATATGAAAATATTCCATTAAATGATAACCAATCTTTAGGAGAAAAATTCATATTGATACGATAGGTAGAGTTATTGCTCTCCTGTTTACAGCCACTGTTAGCTAATTCATTCAAGATATTATACACGTAGCCATCACCAACAATATAATTGTCTTCCGGAGTTATTAATCTACTTGTATTGTAGGCATAATTAACAGGAGAAATTTCATCTTGATAATACCTGCGCTTTCCTTTATTTGCATTAAAAGCAAATGAGGTAGAAAAAGCAGGAGAAAATCTCACATCTAAATTTAGAATCGCCGTATAACGTTTGCTCGTATTGTCTTTAATAACATCATTATTGTTCGAGTATCCAAAAGAAGAATAGTAACGGATATTATCTGTTCCACCTGTAACACTAACTGTATTGTCTGACGAAAATGAGTCTTCAGTCAATTCTTTAAACCAGTCGGTATTTGTATTCTTCAACGAAGAGACCTTTTTGTTAAATTCATCGTAGCCAATTTCTCCTGCGTATAAGCTTCGTAACGCACCTTCGTAACCGACCCAGGAAACCGTATTTGAATACCCATAATTATCATTTAAAAGCTCACGGGAAAAATTTACTCTTTCCCTGCCAGTCATTAAATTAATATTGCGGTTCGAATAACGAGGTCGTAACTTATAACTATTATTAGTATTGAAGGAAACAACTGGTTTTCCTGCATGACCTTTTTTAGTGGAAATTACAATTACACCATTGGCTGCTTTTGTTCCATACAAAGCCGTAGCCGAAGCATCTTTTAAAACATCGATCCTTGCGATATCCTGAGGATTCAAGCCTGAAATAGCATTTCCAATGCGATTTACGTAATCAGGGTCATTCAACTCTTCCGGAGATATTTTTACCGGATCAGAAACAACAATACCATCAATAACCCACAATGGTTCACGATTCCCGATCAAGGTAGAGGTACCTCTGATTCGTATTTTTGGTACAGCTCCAACCTCTCCTGAATTTGTACTTACAGCCATACCTGAAATATGTCCCTCAAGCATTTTATCAATAGTATTCCCTCCTGTCACCAAAATATCTTCTGCTTTAACAGAAGCAACTGCACTTGTCAATTTTCTACGATCGATCACTTGATATCCTGTTACAACAACTTCATCTAAATTTGCCGTATCATATTTCAAAACTATTTTTAAATCGGTCTGTCCATTATAAGTGATCTCTTGCTGCAACATTCCAACAAAGGAAAATAACAGTACCGCATTTTCATTTTCAAAAGAAATAAAGTAATCACCATTTGCATCAGTTGCTGTACCATTTGTAGTCCCTTTAACAACAACTGATACTCCTGGCAGTGGAATACCATTTTCGTCGGTAACTTTACCTTTAATTTCTTTCTTTTTTTGTTCTGCTTCGTTAACTGGTTGTTTTGTTCTGTAGCTTATAATTACTACATCTCCATCTGTAGTATAAGTAAATGGTAATTCTTGAAATAGATTACTGAGGCACTCCTCCAATGTTGCAGATTCCAAATCAACCGATACCTGGTAACCTTCTACATCATCGTAAGAGAATACAAAATCGTAATCTGTCAATTCTTCAATTCTCTCCAAAGCCTCGGAGAGTTCTACCTCTTCCAATTTTAAATTCGAAATGATCATTTGAGAATTTACCCGCGCATAGGTCGTTAGTAAACTCATCAACAAAATCATTTTTAATACAGTAAGTCTCATAAGCCACTGTCGGGTTTTTGCCCTATCCCAATTCGGAATAAGGTGGGTTAGTTTTTTTTTCATAAATTTGTGATGATGATTAAACAATAGTTCATCCCTCCAAGGATGAACGGTTAAATTTTGAGGGATAGCTCCAACTATCCCTTTTTTCACTCCTAAATCCCCTGATGGGGACTTCAGCATTATATCATTTTTAGGGGTTATCTATTAACATCAGAAACCACAATTACATTTCCTTTCAATTTCATGCTTATCCTGCCGGTTTGCTCCAGCCTTCTGACAATTTCTGCAAAATCTTCATTCCGGTCAGCCCGCATTCGAAAGGTGTAATCTTTCACCGCCGGATTTTGATAAAAAACTTTAAAATCGTACCAACGTTCCAACTTTGTTAGTATATCTTCCAAGCGTTCTTTTTCAAAATAGAAATACCCGTCTCTCCAAGCAGTATATTTTCTCACATCAACTTGCGAAACATAAATTTTATCACCTCCAATTTTCAAGTTGGCATTATCGCCTGGTATCAATTGCACCTTACCTGAGATTTGTTTTGAATTGAGCACAATACTTCCCTCAACCAATGTAATATTTAGTTCCTCGCCGGGATAAGCACTCACATTAAACTCTGTCCCCAAAACACGCGTAGTTGTACTCTTTGTCTTTACTAAAAAAGGTTTGTCGGGATTTTTTTCAACATCAAAGTATGCTTCCCCAAGCAATTCCACTTCTCTTGTTTCGCCGGTAAACTTCACAGGATAACGAAGTTCTGATTCTGAATTTAGCCAAACCTTTGTTCCATCAGATAAAACCAGTTGATATTCTCCCAGGCGCGGCACCTTCAAAGTATTGTACATATCAGCCAACTTGCTTTCGTTACTCTTTCCTGCAAAACCTGCATACTGAACTACATGGTTTGAATCGGTGTGAATTTGCACCCCTTCCTTTTCGGAGATTATTTTATTGATGCCCTCATCTAAACGATACTCATTCCCACCGGACGTAATTAATAAAGCTTTGCTGTTTCCTTTTTCTATTTGTACAAGCTGATTTCCATCCTGATCCAGTCGTCCGACAATTTTATCAAATTGAAAAATGAATGCACAGGATAATAAGACAGCAACACTTGCTGCTATCATCCAGCCTCTCTTTCTTCTTTGCTGCTCTTTCAATTTGTAATTTAGCTTTTGCCACTCCAAACCAATATTTGGAGCATCAATCTGCTCTAACTTCTGTCCGGATTCTTTGTATTGCCGCAACTCTTTGTACAAATCGAGCATTTGCTGGTTGCTCTCGTATTTTTGAAAGAAGTTAGACCCATATTTTTGAGGATTTTTCAGTACTTGAAAAACCTCCTCCAATTGATCATGATTATATGATTTTTTCATCTTTCTTATAATATTATCAGATTTGAGACATGTAGAATATCCTCGTCTTACAAAAACAACACAAGGAAAAAATGAAATGGGTGAATTCTTTTTTATTTTTTCTTCGAAACATGAAGAAAAAACAACAATAAATCGCGGTCCAGATCGTGACGCAATTTTTTTAGGGAATTGGTTACATGTGTTTTTACGGTATTCACAGAGATATTTAATTCTTCAGCAGTTTCCTTATAACTTAAATTTTCGATAAAGCATTTTTTAAATACGCTTCGGCCTTGGGGGGGTAATTCCTCAATGGCTTTCCTAATTTCATCCAGTACGGAATCATAATCCTGATATTCGTCTTCACCATATCCGGAACTGTGTAAGGTTCTGCTGATGTATTTTTTCTCCACTTCTTGTCGTTTCAGGTAATTTAAAGATCTGTTCCTGACCATACTATACAGGAATGATTTTAAGGAATAGGAAATATCCAATTGATTGCGCTTGTTCCAAACTTCCTCAAAACAATCGTTCACGATATCTTTCGCAACTTCGGAGTTGTTTAAAAAACTTTGGGCATGATAATACAAACTGTTATAGTGTTCCTTAAACAATTCTTCTAAAATGGTTGTATTTATGAGTAGTTTAGCCAATCTTTCACTATTCTATTTGAAATTAATTCACTCTAATGACGCTCCTAATTTACTACTTCAAGTAATAAACTCACGCAAATTAGAAAATAGGTGAAGTAAATTTTCATTTTTTAAAATTTTCACCACTCTTTTTTGATTAAGCATTTTATGCAAATGACAAACGATTTTTAACATTTGATTCGAAAAAATAATAAAAACAAAAAGCTGCCCATAAGACAGATTGTTTAAAAATTGGGAAACACAATCCTACAAAATGTGTGATTGATACTCTTTTCGGGAGGTTTTTTATTTACTCATAAATACTATGTAAGCAACATGATTAATGGAAATGCCATTCCCATCATTCTTCGAAACATCAAATAAGTGCTTCGCCCAAGTATAACTTTTTACAACAGCCGGATTTGCAGAAGAGGCAACATCTTCAGGAAGCTTGCAGTCATCAGTCATTAAAGTCTGATTTACATGACCAAACGAAATTGCATTGGGTTCAAAGATATCGAAAGCATCCAGAATCATACCCATATCGTCTACTGTCTTAGGAATCAAATTCCCTTTTGGTGTTTCATTTACAAAATTCTGACAGGAGAAAAAAAGCAGGACAATAAGGATTATATATATTTCTTATAACGAACATTTTAATTTTACAGATTTAATTTCAAAGTTACTGTATACTTAGCTCTGACGGCAGTTTGTCTAAAACCAATCAAACTGCTCAATTCAATTTTAAATATAGCGGTTTTAAGCATACATAAAAATGAAAAATCCTTTTTAAGCTCTCAATAATTTAGAGTTTCTGGATTTTTAACCTAAAAAAGGAAGCTCTAAAATCATGTGAATTCACATGTTTTTAGAGCTTTAATTATATCTGTTTTGAAATATTAGTTGGTTGTGCAACGGTTACTTTTGTTGTGGTTAGTATTATTTTAATAAAAGACTCAAGCTGTTATATTCACCTTGTAATTTTATTATATCTTCTTCCGTCATTTCTCTTGTTTTAAACTCCTTATCCTTTAATTTGATTCGGGCTTTATTGGATTCTTTAAAGGAACCTATTCTAATTTCTCTTTCCTTTACTATTCCATGCTGATTGTTTTTAAAATAATAAAAATCCTCGAAAACTATTGAATAAAAACTATTACTCTTTGTTTCAAATCTGCTTTCTAATCCTGAACATTTATATTCTAAGAATACAGAATCCCTTAAATAGAATTCTGTTTTTGTTTGCATAGTAGTTCTATTAAAAAACTCCGTCTTTAGAAGCTTGTATTTACCAGATTTGAGCAATTCCATTTTCATGTAACGGTCTTTGTTCTTGATATCTTCAAATTGATCAACAAGAATACTCTCCTTTTTAATTTTTTCAGTAAGTATTTCAATGTTTTTTACCCATGAAGATTTGAAACTAACTAATGTTAAAAGGGCAATAAAAATTAATATTGTTGATGTTCTTTTCATTTATACTTTTTTTAGGTCTGGGAAATATTAACCACAATGTTTAGTATATGGCAAGTAGGCGATTGCGTGCTTCAAACCTATCAAACCGAGATGGAGATGAAGCGGGCTACAACCCCTGAATTCACTACTATCTCGGCTATTATTTTTTATATATTGTTACCGCCAGTTTTTATTTCATCACTGTCTCCTTTAGAAAAGCTGCAGTTAATCTAATCCCAATCTGTGTGGCAGTATCAAAGACCCATTTTCCCGACTTTTTTAAAACTTCAAATGTCTTATTTTTATCTCCAGTTTGAGCTACTTCTTGAGCCTCTGCAACAATAGCACAAGCCGAAAAATGTTCTGGCTTTGTTGCACTTTCCTTTAAACTTTTTAGAAGTTCTGCAAGTTCATTTGAAATTATCTCTATTTCACTTTTACCTTCTTCATTAATATTAATTGACTGTTCAAATTTTGAGTCAATAATTTTCCCATCAGGGCCAACTATTCCTGCATTACCTTTATTTATGTAATTATTTTCTTCCATGACGATTTTATATAAATTAATATTTTCTTTGGATTCAACCTTTGTAAAGAAGTCTGTATTATGCCAATGAAATAGGTGTTTGTAAACCTGTGAATTTGTGATTTTCAATTTGGCTTCAAATATTTTCCGAGAATGGCTTGTTCCAGTATTTAATAAACGCGTAATAATTCCTGAATGTTTGGATATGTCTGTTGATTTCAATAGGTTTTCGCCTCTGTGCTTCTCATAATTGAAGTATTCCATATCTATGTATCCAGGCTTATTTTGACCTCCCAAACTTGTTGGTATCTTCATAATACCTTCCGCCTCCAAACATGCATTTTCAAATGCTTTAATATAAAAATCAACTTCTTGATTTACTCCTAACAGTCCTATTTCTGCTTTCCCTATCGCTATAGTTAAGCTATGAAGGATATTACGAAGATTTTTAACCTCGTCATTATTCCTCATTTGTAAAGCAACCTGTATTGGAGAACAAGTCGGGCTTGAATCTGCAATACACAACATCGCAGCCGAAGGAATTTGTGTATTTAGCTTAGTCAGAATATCATCATAACCAATTCTATTACCTAGAGCAATTCTTTTATTATTTATAATTTGATTAAATTTATTTATTCCAGAAGTAGGGAATCCATATCCATTTGATATTTCCCAAACAGTTGATTTCAAATACCCAGCACGAGCAGGGTGTGGTGAATAAGTCAAATTATTTACAGATGAAAAGGCTAAATATTCAGAGATGCCATTTAACACTTGTGACCAGAAGTTTTCTTTGCCATTTTTAAAATCTTCCATTCCTTCAGAAAACTTCTCTTTTATTTTCTCATTAGAAAGTAATTCTTTTGTCCATACATTTTTTGGTTCTGAAATATCAACTCCTGATGTTGGTAAGAAATCAATAATCCCCGTTTGGGATTCTGAATATAGTAAATCAAGGTCTGTCCCTCTTCCATACCATAGAGGAATCCATTCTTTCATTACATAAATCTTATTTGCAAATAGAATCTGCTCTAAAAGAGCCACCAAGGCGTCTATCTGAAAAGCACCACTTTTTATTGTGCCATTATACACAGTCTTGGTATTTGTCCCAATCCACCCCCAATCTTGTGATGAGTCACATTTTGCGGAAAGAAAATCAGCTATGACCTGTAATGACCAATTGTCTGTTAGAATATTTGTTCCTGAGTAAATAGTTTTCTCCATGCATTCATTTCTAAAATTGGCGGTAACGGCAGTCTGCCTAAAAACTTATCAAACTGCTCAATTCAATTTTAAATATAGCGGTTTTAAGCATACATAAAAATTGATATTGCTTTTATTTTGAAATAGAATTGAGCTTCTTATTTGGACCAATTTCAACTTTACCAGCACCCGCTACCACACCATTTTATAGTGTACTTACGGTAATGATGTCTTCTTTTCCAATCTAAAGGAACGCGATACAATCGCGCACAAGCGGGGAAAGCCTCTCCCTGCTAGTGATTACTAGCGGGACGGGCTATTCGATTAGCGGTTCGGCTTTTTTTATTTGAAATAATCATTTTTCACATTGTTCAAGTCCTTCTTCAATTGCGTTAAAAACTGCATGGTCTTTTTCAAATACTTTTTCAAATTCTTGTTTCGCTTTGATAAAATAATCTTTCGCAACCTTCTTGTCTGTTTCAAGGTAAATCCTTGCTAAATAAAAATTTAAACTTCCTTGAACTTTTTTATCGTCTTTGAATTCGGAAGATTGTGATTTATAAAAATCAATTAGTTCATTGTCTTTTTTGTTGCTGAAATAAATTTCTTCAAGGTCGTTGTAAATTGTCGGATTTGCTGGGGCTAAATTGAAAAACGCTTTTGTCGTTTCATTTGCTTTTTTGTTATTTGTCTTTAAGTATAAGTTGAGAATTGGTTTAATGTTGTAATAATTTTCTGGGTCAATTTTATCCGCCATTTCATAATATGTCAAAACATTTTTGTCGTCTTTGAGTTCGGTATATATTTGTCCCACCATTCGTGCAGCATCGCTTTTATATTCCCTGTCGTTGTAAATGTCAAGTGAGTTTTTTGCGTATTTCAATGCGTTTTCTCTATCGTCTGTAAAAAGGTAAGCATACGCTAAATTGTAATGCGAACTTGCGTATTTGTCATTTAGTTCAATTGATTTCAAAAAATAAGGAATACATTCTTTATTTTTTTCTTGTACTAGGTTTATGTAACCCAAAACGTAATAAGATAAATAATCAGCACAATTTCCGTCAATTGCTTTTTGAAAATTTGTCTGTATAAGCGGAAACAATTCTTTATCATCTTTTAACCAACGTCCCCCATATTTCAAATGAACTTCATAATAATAGTCGGCGAGTCCTTTGTTGAGTTTGCAGTTCGTTGGATAAATTTTGGTAAGTCTTGTAAGAATGCTGTCAACTTGGAACATATGCATACTAAATGAACCTTCTTTTCCTCTGTAATCAAGAATATCTTCGTCTTTATTAATGTCTGTCAATGCAAACATTTGGTGCATAATGCTTGTTACAAAATAATTTAGCAAAATATCTTCTTTAAGCAAAACAACGTCAGGTTTGTCGTTTGCTGGGTCTAATTTGTCAAGCAAGTTGAACGCAGTTTCGTATTTTTTTTCTGCGATAAAGTCGTTTGCCTTTTTAATTGTTTCAATTTCTGTCTGTCCGAAAACTGAAAGCGAAAGAAGCGTCAATAATAGTATAATTATTTTTCTCATTATATTTTTATTATTTGTGTTAAATCTTGAATTATGCAGTATCCTAAGCTGACCGCTAACGGCAGTCCGTCTAAAAACTTATCAAACTGCTCAATGAAGTGTTAAATATAGTTGTTTTAAGCATACATAAAAATTGATATTGCTTTTATTTTGATATCAAATTGAGCTTCTTATTTGGACCAATTTCAACTTTAACAGCTCCATTAATTCAGGAAAATAAGATCATTGCTGTAGTACCCATACCATAAGGGTTTTCAGGCCAACAAGCTAATGCACATGTCTGCCTGCGCCTATCATCTGAAAAAACTGCTGAAATTCGTGACAAAAAAGACTGAGATAATGGTTAATCAGGCCATTGCCTGTTTTTCTGTTGTAATGAACTCATTTGGCTCATTTATGTCCTTTTTAAGCCTTCAATAATTTAGAGTTTCTGGATTTTTAACCTAAAAAAGGAAGCTCTAAAATCATGTGAATTCACATGATTTTAGAGCTTTAATTATATCTGTTTTGAAATATTAGTTGGTTGTGCAACGGTTACTTTTGTTATGGCCTGGCATCACATCAAATACCATAAGCTAATAATTATCTGTTTCCCTTCTTTCCAGCGAATCCACCCTGTATTCTTAATGTCATTTTCCCAATATTTTATTTTTAACCAATCTCCTTCGATTAATAATGGACCAATTGCCGGATCTAAATTCTCAGTATTTATTTCGATTATAGTTGATGAAACATCAGTTTTTTTTTCTAATTGGATTCGATTCATAATCTGCATCAATAGTGGCAACAGAATTTACAATATGTTCTTCCCAATTTTCAAGCTTCCAAATGCTTTTTGACTTAATCCACTTTGTTAAACCAGTTCTTTCGTCTACAATTACTTTATATCTTTCACCATCATAACTCAAACACTTGAACATTAAAATAACATAGTCATAGTGAAAAGCATATGGATTAAATTCGTCTTTCCAATTGTATAGTTTTCTGATGTCATCAGAAGTGTAAGATTCTTTGTTTTCCACCTTACTTTCTCCGTTGAAATCAAATTTCATCCATATAGAACCATCTTCATTTAAAATCAAGATTTCGTCTTGGTAATTATTGATATCTGCTTTTAGTATACCTGATTCATCTTTCATTAAAGGTCTATCTTGACCCAATAAATAAGTTGGAAATAGAAAAGTTACTATTATGAGTAATTGTTTCATATGCTTATTTTACGCTTGGCCATAACGGCAGTCTGTCTAAAAACGAATCAAACTGTTCAATTGAATTTTAAATATAGTGGTTTTAGGGATACATAAAAATTGAAAATGCTTTTATTTAGAAATAGAATTTGGGTTCTTATTTGGGCTACTTTTAACTCTAGCATTACGATTAAGAAGATGGGGTGATTGCCTCACAGACAGCCTTACAGCATTAGTCTTTTTACTTTACAGTTTGCACAGGCTCGAAGAACGCATCCAAAAACTGAAAGAGGTTCAGCGGGGTTGGGTAAATAACTTCCGTATGGCAAGTATTTTAGTCAAACTTCAAGATCTCGACGGTTGGCTGCGCAACAGGCTCAGGTATTGTATATGGCACCATTGGTCCCGAATGAAGTGAGATCATGAACACCTTTTTTAATAGAATTCGTGAATAAAAACCCGAAAAGAAAAGGCGAAGCCTTATCCGTTTGGGCGTTCAGCAAGGACAAGCCTATGCATGGTCTCGTTCACGCAATGAGGAACGAATTCATGAATGCCCATAAAAATAAGTATTTATGAATCATGGGGGGATGGGCGATTGCTCAGAGTCCTATTTTGGTAACTACTATTACTCTTGAAAGATTGCGGAAACGTGGTTATGAATCTATGCTCGACATTTACAAACAAATCACGCCTGTTCGACGTGATTCCTTATTCCCCATAACTTAATCCCGATTCCTCGGGACTGTATACGAGACCCGCTTGGTTTATGCTGAGCTTGCGAAGTATCTGGTGGTGTGAAAGCCTCTCCCTGCTAGTGATTACTAGCGGGGCGGGCTATTCGATTAGCGTTTCGTGCTTTATACCTATCAGCCCGAGCGTTGGAAAGGCAAGCTCTTTGGCTGGTTTTGGTTGTGCGAGTGCTTGTGCGACCAGGCAATGTGCTTGACTGTGCTGTTTGTCTAATTAAATCTTTGTTTACTTGCATTTCTTAATTTTCTAAAAAATTCAATCCGTTTAAGGTAATCATATGAACCAACCAAATAAAAATAGTCAATTGATCTTGATAGTGCTACGTTTAATCTTCTCGCATCAGAAAAGAATCTTATCGAACCATTGTTTCTAGTTACTGAGAAAAATACTATTGTTGCTTCCCTTCCCTGAAATGCATCAACGGTATCTATTTCAATATTTTTAAATTTTGACTCTTCCAAAACTGATCTCAAATGATGTTTTTGTGCTTTATAGGGAGTGATAACTGCAATTTGAGTATCTAGTGATATCGATTCTTCTAAAATACCCAATTGATTTTTTATTAGCATTGCTTCTAAATCGTTCTTTAAAACACCACCTTGAGATGTTTTTTTTTCGGGGATCTTGATGCGACTACTTGAATCAAGCCACTGAACAGATTGAGGATTACTTACATTTCTTCCATTGAGTAACTTACCCTTATAAAACTGGTTAGAAACCAAAGTACCAATTTCATCTGTCATCCGATATTGCATATTGAGAAATGCCTTCATATTATCTGGGCAGGTATCAAATAACTTATCAACCAAGCTATTATTTATCAACTGGTCTGCGTCAATTTTCTTTTCTTCAGATATTTCAATTTCTTCTTTACAAAACACAGGAGGAAGTTGATTTGGATCGCCAACCAATATTACTTTTTTAGCATTTGAGGATGCTATAAGAATTTCTGGTAAAGTTGCTTTTGAAACCTCATCAATAATAACAAGATCCCATTCCTCATCCCCAAACTCAAGATAAAAGCGACCTAAATGATTACAGGTTATTCCTAGTACAGATATATTCTCCAAGATGAGCTTATGAATCCATTTAGTTCTTACATAATCATCTGGATCGTCTTCCTTAACCAATGAATCCAATTCAAGAATCTGGATGATTTCATCCGATACATCCCCATAGTGGGTCGATAAATGTTTTTCGTACTCTTCTATATATGATTTGAATTCATATGCTTTGAATTTTGAAGATGAGTATTTAAAATGAGGATAACGAAGTATTTTGAATGCTTCGCCCTTTATTATTTCAATAATTTTCTCAAGGGCATTATCAACCGCAACATGAGTCTCTGAAACAATTGCAATTCTGGCTTCTTTATTTTTTGCTAATTCCTGTGCAGTAATTTCTGCTATTACCGAAGTTTTACCAGTACCTGGAGGCCCTTGAATTAAAAAAAGGCTCTCGCTTTGCAATGCTTTATTAATTGCTACTTTTCCGCTACTATTAGTTGAGTTATTGTAATGACTTATGAAAAAATTTGTAATCTCGGAAGGAGCAGCAATACTATTTTCAGAATCTGGCAAAACATGATAACAATCGTTATAAATATCTAGAAGCAATCTGAACAAGGATATATTAAACGGTGCAGCATTTAATGCATCAGAAACTGACTGAAGCTGCCTTTGGTATTTTACTTTTGTTCCATTTTCAATATCAGGTTTTGAAATAAGTTCTTTAAGAAACCTCCTCCAAAGTATTAAATATGATCTATATGGGTTATTTTCCATTTCTGAAATTAATTAACTTAACCAACTGTTTCGGATGATTCATTTCAACTCGTTCAAATAACTCCATAATTTGATGGTATTTAACCTTATTATCATCATCTAATTTTACTATGGCGATTATGTTATCAAGATTATCCAGAATGGTATGATAATCTTTTGTAAGATTTAAGCAGCCAAATACATCATCTATTTCAACAAGAGAGTATTCAATTAAATCGGATAGTGTATAAGTCAATCTGTTCTGAGGTATAAGCTTAAGGATATTTTTTATTTCATTCGGATATACATAATTGAACTCAATGCATTTTATAAATGCTTTATGTAAGGGCGTAAACTTTTTCTTTTTAAAAATATCCAGACAATTATCTTTTTCCATAATAGAGTCTTTCATTTGTTTCTTTTAATAGCAGGTAAACCTGGCAAGTAATAAAAACCGATATCTGTAATTTCTTTATTTAAGTTATTGAATCTATAAGAGATACTACCAGGGTTAAATGGTTTTATGGAATTATACAATAAATCAGTCAGGATTTTTTTCTGTTGTTCCAATTCGTTCAAATTGCTTTGAGTTTCAGCAAGCTTTCCATTTAGTTTTTCTTGCATCCCGCTTATTATTTGAAACTCCCCATTGTAATATTCTCTTGAACTATTCAATTTTGATTCTGCATCCTTAAGTATGGATAATTCCTCTTTCTTTAAGCATATATCTCGTTTAATACTTTCAAATTCTGAATAATCATTACTTTCGTGGCAATACGATTTCATCTTAAATAACTCATTAACTTCAAGTTTTATTAATCGAATTTCTTCACTATTAACTTTCGAATCAGTGCTAATTTCTCTTTGTCTATTTATGATCTCTCTAATTTTAGTAGAAAGTAGCCTTTTTTCTCTATTGATTTCTCTCTTTATATTATTAAAGCTATCTATTTCTGAGTACAGCTCACGTAGTATATATCTACTATCAATACTATAATATATTTCGGAGTATTTATTGCCTTGGTATTTATAGCTTTGCATGAGTTCTTTTAGCTTGTGTTTCTGCTTTACTATTTCTTTTATTTTTTTACCCTTCTCCCTATAAAGTTTTGATTTCTGCGCTTCTAATAGAACCCCTTTTTGCTCTGTTCGCTTTATTGATTCTCTTAATTTTCGTTCATTAACCAGACGTATGCTAACCCTCTTAAAACTTTCCCTTTCGGATAATAGAATAAGATCTGACTTGTCTCCTTGCATGAACTTCTTTTCTTTCAAATAATTTTCAAACTCATCAATGGTAGTAATATACTGATCATTAAATTCTAGTTTTATATTACACAAATAATCTATTCTTTGATCTAAGTCTGATTGTTTTTTATACAGCGATAAAAGTTCATTTATGGTTTTAATCTCCTCTTTAGTTACTTCTTTGGCTGACTCAATAACTCCAATTTGTAATTGTGTTAATTGCTCCTGCATTTTGGCATTGAAATAGGCAATACCAAGATCCAGTATTTGCAAATATTTTTCAGAAAATGATTTTGAAATATAAATAATCTCATCAACAATTTTAAAATACCTTCGATTCTCATTTTCTAAGCTGGTAATTAATTCTTGTTGCCCCCTCTTTTTCTCTTCATAATATTGCCTTACTTTTTCGTTTGATTTTAAAACTATTTCATGATAGTTTTCAAGCAGTTCTTCTATTTCAGCCTGCCTTCTCGCAAGTTTCCTATTACAAATATTTTTAATTAAAAGATACAACATATTTAATATTGTTATGAGAAGAATAGTTCAGCCTGTTCAATGGGCATTAAAATCTGGTTACCTATAACTCCATTTGTTATATCCTCTATCATTCTTAAATAGTATTCTTTATTTGCGGTTCTGTCAAGATCTTCAATTTCTAATTTAAGTGCTTCAATGGTACCCTGCAAATCGTAAAGTTTCGATTTACGGTTTTCAATTGAGTTAAAAACATGCTGATACTGATATACCTGATCAATAAAATTGTTTTTCACAATATTTAAAGAATTTGTTTTAGAAAAAACATATTGATTTACTTCCTCTGATAATTGTCCTACATATTCTTCAGCCCTAGCATTATAAAGAACCCTGGAGGCAGACATTTCCTTTCTTATTTTTCTATTAGAAGCACTAAATTGATTGTTGATTTCATCCATGAAGTTGTAATAATCTGAATCCGTTAAGAAATCAGGGTTTTGCAATGTGGTTTTAATTTTTTGAAGCACCTGCTTTTTAGCTCTATATTCGGAAAGCACTCCAATCGTGCCATAACATGGAACCAGAAATTTAAATGAAAAGTTGTATTCTGACATTGTGCCAGCCACATCGAGGTACTTATAAATTGAAGGCTGGTTGTTATGTCTAGTGTTGAGTTGATCCAGTTGATTTTTAAAGCGTTCTAAGCCATCCTCTTTTGCACTAGAAACAATAGTGGCGCCAATTAAACCGCCGAGAACACTTCCAACAATAGTACCTAAAGGTCCCAAGGCTGTTCCTATTGATGCTCCAAAGCCAACCGAATTAGAAACAAGGGTAAAGGCCTTTGCACCAAGTGTTGACATTGTTGAAACAACCACATTGCTTAAGGTATTTGACAATAATTCATCAGCATCTATTTTTCCTAGTGAATAATTAAATAATGATTTTGAAAAGTTTAAAGTAAAATCAATATTATCTAGAAAGATATCTTTTATACCATTTTCCCAATTATTGATAAATTGATGCTCAATTTGATCTTTTATCACATGATTCAGGCTATAATCTAAACCACTTATTACAATATCCCTAAATATATCGCTAAAGATCTCCTCGTTGGAATGCTTATCATTAATTAGGCTAGTTACACCCTTTGCTGTTTCCGAAACAAAACTACCAATCATGTTAGTTTTAATAATTTCAGTTACATTTTCATGTTTGGGCTTATATTTTGAGTAAAAGAATCTATTTTCCATTCTTATGTTGGAATAATATTTAGTTAACATGATTTAGTAAACCTTGAACATGACTGCCATTTGTTAAAATGCCCAGGACAATCTTGAATCTTGCAATAATAAATGCATTTTTCATCTTTTTTATAGTGACCAGAGCAATCCTCATACCCGCAATAATATAGCGGTTCAAAATTTATATCTTCATTATTTAATTGATTTTTATTAAAATGGTTTATTACATTTCTCCCAACCACTTAAATGACCAGGGCAATTAAGCTCTTTGCAATAAAAATATTCTTCTGTGCATTTTTCTAATGGACTAAAATGCCCTGAACATCCATGAGCACCACAATGATATTTTGCCATAACATTAATTATTGAGTTTGATAATAGGATTTTCTATCACATTTAGGTCTCTATATTCGCTCATAAGATATGTTCATATTTTCTATTAAATCAATATCAGATTGGTTCGCATCAGGTATATTAATAAATAGTCTCTTCATTGCCCTACTACAAGCGACATAATAAATCCGACAATCATCCTCTGTACTATCAATGTGATTTTGCCCATCGAGTATATAGTTTCTGAATTCGTTCACGGTTTCAAAATGAACAAGTGTGTTTTCAAACTCAGTCCCTTTTGCACTGTGAATTGTTCTTACTAGGTCATCAGATTTTGTATCTACCTTTATGTATGGTAAGATTTCATTTAAGCTATGATTTTCATAAAATGTTTTTGCATTTCCTCGACTTAAATTACTTCCAATATTAAAACCATATTCAGCAAGCACTTCAGTTCTTAATTCTATATAAAATTCTGCTATTGACTTATTTCTACTTACTTCGCTTTGTAATGAGTCAATTATATCAATCGCAAGCCTTCTAAGGTTTAATTTTAGAACAGATGAACCACTTGCTCTCCGCAAAGACTTATACACTTCATTTAGAGCGTTTTTCAAATCACCCTTTTTATGAAATTTAAAACCCATCAATAAAGAGTGAATAAATCTTACTCTTTGCTGGTTTGTATCATTAGAATATAATTCATTTAAAAGGTTAGTATTAGCTACACCAATTTGGTTGTTTATTTCAGAAACAGTAGTGTTTTTTCTTGTAAGAATATAAAGTGGTGAATCGGGGAAATAAGCCTCATACCATGCTTTAGCAGCCTGAATTGTTCCAACTAGTACCTTTACCAAAAATCCATCTGGTTTATCCTCACCATATTCTTGATCAATGTCAGTTCTAAGTAAATTAAGGAAATCAACAATTCGTTTGGTAGAACGATAGTTGTGGTTCAACTTAAATTCAGAAACTTCATCTTTTTTAAAATCAATAAAATCAGTCCTTTTAGCTCCTGTAAACTTATATATCGATTGTGCTAGATCACCAACGATTCCAACTTTTGTATCTTCTTCAGCAATTTTTTCAATAATCCAAGTTTGTATTTCGGTAGTGTCTTGAAATTCATCAATAAAAATATAGGGGAATTTAGCTCTGATAAACTCAAGAATTCTTGGCGAACGTAACAAAATAAGATAAGAGAAATAAAGTACATCTTCATGATGCATTATTCCATCTTTCCAATACTTTGATTTATAAATCCAAAGTTCTCCATTTGATTTAGCGATTCTAGCTCCCCTATTTTGCCTTATAATTAAATCAACAGTTCCATTTTTAAATTCATAATCAAGACTAGATAATTCAGCTATAATTTTTGGTTTGTTTTGAGGCCAATTATATGAATTATAACTTTCACCATTTAATTGTTCTATTGACCTTATCCATCTTCTTATCCTATCTCCATGTACTATATGTTCTTCATGCCCATCTAAACTGGATGTGTCAAATAAAATTTCGCCCTCATCAGTTTTTTCTATTAAATATGAAAAAGGTTTAACAATATTACGATATAAGAAACTGTGAATTGTAGATATGTCAAAACGACTTTTATCACATTTTAATCTATTTAGAATTTCTTCTGCAGCAACATTTGTATAAGTAATACAGGCTATCTTACCAGTTTTGTTTAATCTATTTGATTCGAGTAAGACACGTTCCAAATGTGAAATCAACCACCTCGTTTTACCTGCACCTGGCCCAGCAAAAACTTTTAAGTCGGTTTCAATATCACTTAGAGTAGATATATGTGGTAGTTCGTTAATATCAGGCATGTTCTTTAACGATTTCAGTTAATGCATCAACAATGTATTTAGGAACATTGAAATCAAGTTTTTCTCCTGCTTCTTTGGTGAAATTCTCTCTTAAGTTTTGTTCGAAAAAGAAAGCATGCTGCCCTTTTGCACTAGATACAATTTTATAGTATATCGCTGCTATTAAAGCCTTTTTCTTATCTATTTCATTCGGCCAAGGACAAGTGCTTATGCTTTCTAGAATTTTGTTTTCTTTTAACTCATCAATCCCAAGTTTCGACTTGTACTCTTCGATGATATCATCTAAGCTATCATCAAACTTTGATATTATTTCTTGATAATTGGTAAGTGTATGAGCACTATTCTGGCTTGGAAAAGAATCAGTTATTAGTAAAGCCGATTGAGGGTTTTCCTTGCAAAGTTCATACTCTAATGTTTTACCTTTTCCTTTTGGTGGATGAAATACAAAGATGTTAGCATATTTGTCCTCATATTTTTCTTTTAGCTCTGTCACATGCGCAGATAAGGACTTGCTGTTTTCTGATTCATCTAATTCAAATGGAAAAGCTGAAACCCACTTATTATTTTTCTTAATTGACGGGTCTGCATCCGTTATGCAAACTATCTTTTTATTTATTGCATTTGGGCAATCTGTTTCGTTATAGGCATATAATTTAAGAAAATGCGTAAATGTTCTACTATCTACACTAATGACAGCAATGTGTTCATTTACTAATGAATCTTCAAGACCTAAGTATTGCGAAAAACTAGGAATCAATAGTTGTTCTGCTAAACCTTCTACAAATACAACTTTATCAGCGAATAGCATATTAGATTTAGTGGCGTCTAAAAACCTCTGAACATATATTCTTGAATCTTTATCTTTTTTTGAGTCGGAAAAAACTTTACCAGGATAACCAACGGCAGAGTTTCCACCTAAGTCATCATATAAACAAACAATGCTTTCAAGACTTATTGCAGAAGTAATATGGGTAGAATGGGATGTAATGAAAATTTGCCGAGCCTGCTTATTTGAATTAAGGAATTTAAGGAATTTCGATTGCATCGAAGGGTGCAAATGAGCCTCAGGCTCTTCAATTGTTAACACAGGAAAAACTTTAGCATTATCACCCATATAATTGGAGGACTCCATTTGCATTTTTGCAAGGATTAAAGCAATAAACAAAAGGTTATTATATCCTAAACCATTGTTTTTTATTGGCAATTTAAAACCGCTTTTTTCAACTATTAACCTTAAGGCGAATAATAGTTCTTGTTCTGTGATTTCTGCATCAAAATTTGGTTTACCTCCTTTGTCCGCACCTGTTTCATTTGAATATTGAAGTATTTTATCTCTATCTATGCGTCTAATTAAGATTTCGAGTAATTCTTTTGACTTTTCATTAAATTCATCTTCTCGTTGCTTTAAGGCTTCAATGTTTTCCGCAGTAAGATTTTCAAATCCTTGCCCGTTCGTAAGGTCATAATCTAGAAAATAATTCAGCACATCTCTTAGAAGAGTATTATTACCATAAAACATTTGCCTTTCTGCATCTCTAATTGCGTCTAGAAATTGAAAGTCAAACCTATCAAGGTTTTCTGAATCAGCTTTTTCTTGTTTAGAAGGATTACCTCCATAGATTCGAGCAACATACTTTTGTAGAAATTTCTTACTTATCAGCTTCAGACATTTCTCTTGGTCAAAACCACCATCATTTCTACATTCTTCGATTTGAACTTTATATTCTTCATGATTTTTTGTTGGCAGCTCGAAAACATATGTTAGTTGTGCTATATACTCAGGAGATTCTTTAATCAACCAATCATAAACAACATTTTTATCATCAGGTTCATCATTGTGCTCTTTAATAAAAACGGATATTTCTATTGATGGAGGTTCTGTATAATCGAGGTTAGATTTACAAAAATCATCTATTGAAGGCTTATCCTTTAAGTTCCTATCTAACACAAGTTGGAGAGCTTTAATTAGATTAGTTTTTCCTGAATTGTTATGTCCAATTATGACATTTAGTCCATGGTTGAATTCAATGGCTAAATCCTTGAAATTTTTATAATTCTTAATTTTTATTCCTGATATATACATATTCTGATTTTATCGGTGTGAGGGCAAAAAATAGCTCTTTTGCAAGCTGAAGTATCAGCCTGTGTGTTGGAGCTTGCAAATGTGCTATTTGTGTGTTGGCTTTTCATCAATTCAATTTAAGGTACTTCGTTCTTTTTGCATGAACGCTAACGGCCTGCGGTATGAAACGTTGCGCATTTCGAAGCACAAAACTATCAACCCGTTAAACCATTGATTAAATGTTATTTTGTTTAAATATAGCACTATCCGCGCAATGTTTTATGACCGCTTGTTGTATGCTGGCGTTTATATTTTTCCATATAATTTTTCATCTCGTTCAAAACAGAATCCAAATTATCATCTAAAGAAATCTCTGGTATTGCACAAATAGTTCCTAGTTTCTTTTTATTGCTTCTCATTAATAATCTCACAACTGGATTAACTGCATCCAATATTAATTTTTCTTCAATTAAATCAACACATAGAAAAGTCATATTAACACCTTTTTTTATCGCTACATTTTTAATATTATCCCAACTAATTTTACCGCAACTTTGTAAAGTTGAGCTCTCCATAATACCATCTTTCTCAATTAGCAAAGTTGGTTTATTTTGGATAGCTTTTAAAATTCCTAATAGAACAAATAATAAAATCAAAATCCACACTATCCACAAACCAATTGAAACATTTGTTAAATCACCTGATATAAAATAGAATCCAAAACTGACTAACAACTGTATTGCAACGAGTCTAATAACAGTTGACTTTCGTGATTTTTTAGAATAATACACTTTCATTATAAGTCAATGACAATATTTATAATTTAATTCCACTTTTAAATACTCAATTAGATTAAAAACAATGGGACAAATTCCAAAATTTTCAATTATTCCTAATGTTCTTGAATCAAAACAATCCTTTCTATATCTAGTTCCACAAGTTTTGTATTCTTGCAGGTTATGCTCATCGCTTGCATACAACGCTTGTGAATGTGTATGTACACTTATATTTCTTTTATCAATCTTAAAACATACACTTATCCATCTCATAGAGGTGTAAGTGTATATAGCTACCTGTACAGGCCAGTAAATGTACACATCCTATGTTCTTTAAATAAAATTGCAAAACAATAATTGGTTTGCTGGCCCCAACTCATCGGGGTTATTTGTTATCAACATTTTCTGAAACATAGGGAGTAAGACCTAAGTTTGTTTCGTTTTTGTTGAACTTCATTTTTCAATCGTCTGCTTGGTTGTTAAGGCCTCAAATGCATCCTAAATTAGTTTCCAACAAGAGTATTGTTCTTACTCCTCGAAACAGCAGCACTGGTTTGTAATTACTTATAGTTACTAGAAACCGAAAGTAATAATCTTTTTCTAATTGCAACAGGAAATCATAAAAAATATATGTTTATACCAAATTAACATCAAAACTCATCTTATAAAATAGGTCTTTTAGATTTATAATCAAGTCGTACCCTGACATGACCGGCTTGTTTATAGTCGGAGCATGACCAGCCTAAGATTTTATGCAGGCTTTTGATAGTAAATCGGTATTACACTATTTGTGTTTTTTGAGACCAGGGATTCGGCTAAAGAAAGCCACGTATTTTTTTACTGCAAAAAAAAATAGTTTCATTCTCTGTCTCTGCAGAAGAATATATTTTGCCTTCAGAAAGGATCTTTTAGGTACTAATCTGGCTCTCAGGAAACTTTCAAATGGCATTTTGCAATTTCCAAAATGCATGTTGGGAGTTTCAAAATGCATGTTGGGATTTTTCTGAGACGAAAATGGGCACAATTTGGCTCATTTGAAGCGCCAAAAATGCCAAAATTAACTTCCAAAACGTCTTTTGCAAACGCAAACGGGTCTTTTGCAAATTGTAAAATGTCTTTTGCAAATTGCTGCATGATATAATTTGTTCCGAAAAACACTTACACGCCATATTTTTCACAAAAACAAAATTTGCAGTAAGCAGACAATAAAAACAGGTATTTCAAACCAATCACCACACACAAAATAATTAACAAAACAAATTAAATATAGCAAAACGTCATTTTTTTATCCTTTCGCTTAAAGCACATGCAAAAACCTGTTTATTAAATAGTAGCAACACAAAACAAAAGGGGTGATTTTTTGAACTTCGCCCTGTTTAGGCTTTATTTAAACTTAACCATATATTATTTTGCTTTTTGATTTATAAAAAAACATTCAAAATTCAGTAACAAACACTCTATCAATACAATTAATTTTCATCCTGTAAGCCCAGTATTTTTGCGATGTTAAGTCTCCCGAGAAAAAAAACATCAAAAAAAAAGCATTTTTACTAAAAAATCTTTCCTAGCTTTAATACAGGATCCCAAACAATATGTTCAACCAATAAAAATTAGTAACATGGCACAGACAATCATTAAAAAAAGATTTTATCGAATACTATGAGACATTTTTTTGGCCAAGGTGCCTCAATTGAAATGAAAAAAAATTCTGTTTTGGCAGCAAAACAGGCTTTGCAATTTCAATTCACCCTAAGCCTCTCACAGCAAGCACTTCACCATTTTTCGCCTCTTTATTTGTTTTTTTGTTCGCGTTCAAATCTTATTTAACTTTAGTTGATCAAACTATTAATCAAAAATAGAAACCAGCTAATTCAAAAATACGATGGACATCAGCATTTTTACCGACAAAACAGCAGAACCCACACAGAAAGATTTACAGGAACAATTGGCTTCGCTTTATCCTTTATGGGAACAGATTGCAGAAAGTGTTCGAAAAAAATATCCAAACCCAAAAGAAGAGTGGAACTATCCCGGTAAAAATTACGGATGGAGCTTTCGCCTAAAAGATAAAAAACGGGCTATCATTTACCTTCTTCCCCGGCAAGGGTATTTTAAAGTGGCCTTTGTTTTTGGACAAAAGGCAACAGATCAGATTATGGCGTGTGATATCGATGCATCCATAAAAGAAGATTTGGCTGGTGCTAAAAAATATGCCGAAGGACGAGGCCTTTCAATTGAGGTTCACAATGCCAAACCGATAAACGACATCGAAAAATTAATCGATATAAAAATTGCGAACTAACCAATGTTTACAACACACAGACTAAAACGGAACCGCAGCTAAAGCGAGCGCGCCAAAGGGATCAAAAAAACGTGATCTGCGAACGGGAAACCAATTGGGAAGCATGCATCACGAAACCGCATCCTATTTCGGCTTTTAGTCCTCCAAATTAAATACTTTTGCAAAAAACAGAATCTATTTAGAATAGTTTGATGAACCAAAAAGAAGCTCAAAAAAGTTCCCGTGGCTATGTCCCAAATGGTGCAGAAACAGAATTTACCCATTGCGATTGTAAAGAACTAATTCATTTGCTCAACAGCAAAATCCCCGCCGAAAGATCTGTCGCGGCCAGATTACTTTCCAACAGCCCCACTCAAGAATCTGTATTTGCTCTGATTTCGGCACTGCAGGTAGAAACAAAGCTGTATCCCAAACTCGAAATCTGCAATTCGCTGGTAAAGATAGGTTCTTTGTCTATTAAGCCTTTACTGGCACAATTAGGCCAAATAGGAAGCAATCAACATCAAAAAATTCCGGCAAAAGAATTCAAAAAGATCAGTTATCCTTTACCAAGGGATATTGCAGCCCGTACTCTTGTCCGGTTCGGAAAAAAAGCTCTCCCGCTGCTGCTTACTGTACTCGAAGAAAATAAGCCGCAACAAATTTCCGAGGCCATTGATGCCATTGGATTTATAAATTTCTACAATTCAGAACCGAAACTATTGAAACACTTGCTGGAATGTTATCGTCAATATATGGACAACAACTTACTTCAGTGGAAAATTATTCGTGCCATGAGTGGATTTCCTGAAAGCAAAACCTTTTTGCTGGATCAACAACAACAAATTAACACGCTTCGATTACTTCAGGAAATTGACCGAAGCTTACTGCTTATCAGCAGGTTCAACTAAAACAATTACTTTCTGCAGTAAAGAACCAAAAGCAATACTTCAGACAAGTAACAATTGACCCCGGCTTAATGTGGATTCATTATAAAAAATAACTTCTCTCAATAAAACAATCGTTTTCGAAAGCCTGATTTAAGAAGAAATAATACCTTTGACAGCAACAAACACACCAATTTACAGAAACCGGTATGAGAAAATCTTTAGCTAACAAGCTCCTGATCTACTTTGTCGTACTCAACTTATTATCAATACTTATTGTTGGTATATTTGCCTATACTCAGGCAAAAGATGCTTTAATTCTGCGTACTTTCAACCAGCTTACCTCCGTTCGCATTGAAAAGAAAAAACGCGTTGAAGATTTTTTCCAACAATGCATTCATGAAATAGAAGCAATCAGTACTCTTACATTCAGTTTCCCTCCTGAAAAAAGTAAGGTGAATCTCTCCCATTTCATTAGTGATCATCGCATTTTTAAAACTGGTTTTGCTTCCTTACTTACCGGCAAACAAAATTATAAAAGCATTTACATCTATCAGTCGAATACAGTTTCTTCGGGTTTCCAAATCAAGCCAAAAACCGGTGATCTGAGCCAAACAAAATTACAGCCTGAACATCTTCAATTGTTTGCCGGTCTGCTTCCTAAAAATGAAATTTCGGTTCGGGAACTGCTCAACCCAAAAGATCAGTCAAAAACAGAAATTCTTATCTGTAAAACAATCAGCTTTCAAGAGCAAAAGGTGGTTCTGGCTTTTGGTATCAATACAGAGATTATCAATTCCATTATGCTGGATAGAAATCCGTTAAACGGATTGGGTAAATCCGGCGAAGCCTATCTGGTAGGCGAAGATCATCTGCTTAGAAGTACGAGCCGCTTTCAGGAAAATTCAATTTACGCCGTAAAATCCTCAACCAAAGGTGTGAAACTGGCATTTCAGGATAGTATTGGTTCTGATATTTTTAAAGATTACCGAGGCGTTCAGGTGCTAAGCTCTTACAGCAAAATGAATCTGCCGGATTTAAATTGGGTGATTCTTGCTGAAATAGATCAACACGAAGCCATGATTCCCATTCGGAATTACGGAAACTCTATGTTTTACATTCTGATTATTCTAAGTTTGTTGCTGCTGGGCGTTGTTGCCATAATTGCCAATACCATAACTGCTCCTATCCGAAAATTACGGGCCGAAACCGAGAAAATTTCATCGGGAATTTATGAACAGGTTACTGATATAAAAGCGGATGGTGAAATAATGGAATTGGTGGCCGCTTTCAACCAAATGACTCAGAAAATAAAAGAACAGCAGGAGAATCTTCAAATTGCCAAAGACCAAAGTATTTCATCGATGATAGATGGACAGGAAGCTGAGCGAAGCAGACTGGCCAGAGAACTGCACGATGGATTGGCTCAAACAATTTTGGCTATTAAAATGCGCTTGGAAAATACCGCTCCGGAAAATGCTGCTGCCGTATTGGGGGAATCGAGGGAAATGTTTTCCGATTTAATGACAGAGATCAGGGGCATGTCGAATGATTTAATGCCTGCCGTTTTACGGGAATTCGGATTGAATCATGCTCTTGGCAGTCTGTTGCAGCGAATCGAAGAAAACAGCTTATTACAAACTGATTTACAGATTCAGGGCGATTTACCTGAAATCAGCAAAAAAACAGAGACCTACCTCTACCGAATTGCACAAGAGGCAACTAACAATATCATAAAACACGGCCAGGCTAAAAATATCAACATCCAGTTAACGCAAAAAGCAGATTCCCTGTTTTTCGAAATAAAAGATGATGGCATCGGATTGCCTTTGAATGGAATTCCTAAAAACGGCAACGGCTTATCAAATATTAAGGAACGCATTTCCATATTGGGCGGAAATGTATTTTTAGAGGAAGAATATCCTCATGGCTTAAAGGTACAATGTAAAATTCCATTAGTAAAAATATCAGTATGAAACGTCCATTCTAAAGGTGTTTTTACACACAGGGAGATGATTATTCCGTGCATGGTAATCCCGAAAGCTTTCGGGACCATATGACAAAAACTTAAAATTATAAACATATGAATAAGATTAATGTTGTTTTGGTTGACGATCACAAACTGTTTCGCGACGGATTAAAATCCTTATTGCATAACACTGAGGACATAACAGTTGTTGGAGAATTTGGAAACGCAAATGATTTGATTAAACAGGTGGATCAATTGGCTGCTCAAATTATCATTACTGATATTAGCATGCCGGGAATGAACGGCATTGAACTGACTCAATATCTGGCCAAAAAGCATCCTTGCATAAAAGCTATCATTCTATCCATGCACAACAATAAGGAATTTATTTTAAGTGCCATGGATGCCGGTGCAAAAGCGTATCTGCCAAAGGATATTGCGGGAGAAGAACTTAACAAAGCCATTCAAGAAGTGAACAAAGGCAACGAGTACTTTAATCAGGGGATCAGCAATATTGTAATGAGAAGCCTTATGCGCGGCAATAAAGATGACAAAAATCACGGGGAGTTAACCAAACGGGAAACCGAAGTGCTTCGTTTGGTGGCAGATGGATTCATGAATAAAGAAGTAGCAGACCAACTCAGCATCAGCGTTCGCACAGTTGATTGCCATAAAAACAATATTATGAGCAAATTAGGTTTAAACACAACTGCCGAATTGGTAAAATATGCAATCAAAAACCACATTATCGAAGTCAATTAGCAAAATATACACAAATATTCGCTTTCCCATACAAGAGTTTGATTATAAACATAAGCACCCCTTTGTTCTTCGAACATCTCCCCTTAAAAAAGGGAGAAACACCTTAAATAAATGAATCCTTCCTTTTTAAGGGAAGGTGCCGACAGGCGAAAGGGTGTATTGTAAAAATTACAATTATCAGAATTATCTACTGCATAACAGACTTTTAAAAACCTCACCCCAACCCTCTCCTAAAGGAGAAGGAGCTTTACAAATCCAACAAACAAAAAAATTGAAGCTGTTTTCCCTTCTCCTTTAGAAGCTACTCTTTATACACAAATATTCACTTTCCCAGACAAGAATTTGATTGTAAACATACACCCCTCTGTTCTTTGAACATCTCCCCTTAAAAAAGGGAGAAACACCTTAAATAAATGAATCCTTCCTTTTTAAGGGAAGGTGCCGACAGGCGAAAGGGTGCATTGTAAAAATTACAATTATCAGAATTATTTACTGCTTAACAGACTTTTAAAAACCTCACCTCAATCCTCTCCTAAAGGAGAAGGAGCTTTACAAATCCAACAAACAAAAAAATTGAAGCTGTTTTCCCTTCTCCTTTAGAAGCTACTCTTTATACACAAATATTCACTTTCCCAGACAAGAATTTGATTGTAAACATACACCCCTCTGTTCTTTGAACATCTCCCCTTAAAAAAGGGAGAAACACCTTAAATAAATGAATCCTTCCTTTTTAAGGGAAGGTGCCGACAGGCGAAAGGGTGCATTGTAAAAATTACAATTATCAGAATTATTTACTGCTTAACAGACTTTTAAAAACCTCACCTCAATCCTCTCCTAAAGGAGAAGGAGCTTTACAAATCCAACAAACAAAAAAATTGAAGCTGTTTTCCTTTCTCCTTTGGGAGCTTCTCTTTATACACAAATATTCGCTTTCCCAGACAAAAATTTGATTATAAACATACACCCCGCTGTTCTTTGAATATGCAAGATCTCAATCTTTCGAGGATGTAGATTGACTAAAATTTATGCCTGATTATTAAGGTAACCTAAAATTATCTCCTGATCCTACTTTATTTCCACACTAGGTAATTCACCTAGCACATCGCCATTTTTCGTAATTCATTTTAGGGGTAATTCTCTATTTCGGGCTGATTTGCTCTCTCCTATATTCGTCATAGAATAATTCACACAATAACAAACTAACATTAATTCTATGAAACGATCAGGCGTATATCTGCTAATCGCATTTATGCTGAGTATTTGCAGTTCTTCTTTTGGACAAAAAGAGAAAGCGGTACTTGATTTTGGTGCCGATGTAATGAGCCGCTATGTTTGGCGGGGAACACAATTTGGAGGCACAAGTCCGAGTCTTCAACCATCGGTAACTCTCAACTACAAAGGCTGGGAATTGGGTGCATGGGGAGCTTATTCCTTAGGCGGAAACAATGCAGGTCAGGAATTCGACCTTTATTTGGGTTACACTTTTGCCAAAGATCTGTTTAGCCTTACACTAACAGATTACTACTTCCCAACCGAAGGCGAAGATTACAATTATTTCGAGTTCAACAATGATCTTACTGGTCATGTGTTGGAAGGAAGTTTCCGTTTTAACGGCAATGACAACATTCCATTTGCTTTGATGGTTGCCGTTAACTTTTGGGGAGCAGATGCCGTTAAACTTGGAAATCATCCAAACGCAGCTGATTTCAATCAGAAAACCGGACTCCAGTATTCTACTTACACTGAGCTGTCGTACAGTCATAAAATGGCTAACGACGTGACTCTTGATGCCTTTTTAGGAGTGAATTTAACCAAACCGGCAGAAGCAAAAACCTCTACAGGATTTAACGGCGAAAGCGGATACTACGGAAGTAAAGCAGGTGTTGTTAATCTAGGTGTAACTCTTTCTAAAGAAGTTGCACTCAACGAGAAATTTTCTTTACCCGTTTCAGCATCTGTAATCACCAATCCAGTAGATGAAAAAATCTATTTTGTATTTGGATTTTCATTTTAATAAACACTAAAAACTAAATATCATGCTTGATACAGGATCAACTACTTTTATGATTTTATGTACCAGTCTGGTGATGTTAATGACACCAGGACTGGCCTTTTTCTATGGCGGACTAGCCGGAAAACGAAATATTTTAGGCGTAATGATGCAAACGTTTGTTTCATTAGGCATCACCACAATTATGTGGGTAACCATTGGTTATTCTCTATGTTTTAGCGGTGGCGAGGGAGGTATAATTGGAAACCTTGATTTTGCCTTTTTAAATGGAGTCGGTTTTGATACCATGTACGCAGGTGCCGGCAATAAGTATCCAAATTTTATATTTATAGCTTATCAAATGATGTTCGCCATCATTACACCTGCTCTGATTACCGGGGCATTCGTGAATCGTGTCACATTTAAAGCTTACCTCTTCTTTTTAGTGGTATGGCAATTATTTGTTTATTATCCATTCGTGCATATGATTTGGGGCGGAGGAATCCTTCAGGAATGGGGTGTTCTTGACTTTGCCGGTGGTGTGGTTGTTCACGCAACTGCTGGTTTTGCAGCACTTGCATCAGTATTTTATGTAGGAAAACGCCGTGACAGACAAAGCCCTCCTAACAGCATTCCATTGGTAGCAATTGGTACTGGTTTATTATGGTTTGGATGGTATGGTTTTAATGCCGGCAGTGAATTAGATGTGAATAACATTACAACACTTGCATTTTTAAATACCGACGTTGCAGCTTCTTTTGCGGCTATTACATGGTTAATTATAGAGTGGTCACGAGAAGGGAAACCTAAATTTGTAGGCTTATTAACAGGAGCTGTTGCCGGTTTGGCAACCATTACGCCAGCAGCTGGTTTCGTACCATTATGGGCTGCAATGCTTATTGGTATTCTTGCAGGTGCACTTTGTTACCTTGCTGTTCAACTTAAAAACAAATGGGGCTGGGATGATGCTCTGGATGTTTGGGGCGTTCACGGTATGGGTGGTGTCTTTGGAACTATCTTATTGGGTGTATTCGCATCTTCGTCAATTAACGGTCAATCGGGTCTTTTAGAAGGAGATGGTGCTTTCTTCTTTAAAGAGGTGGTAGCCGTGTTAATCAGTGCCACTTATGCTTTCATTTTCACTTATTTAATGCTGACAATAATCAACTTTATAACTCCCGTTAAAGTTAAAATGAAAGATGAAGATGATGGATTGGATGCATCTTTACATGGTGAACGTGCTTACGATGATGGAGCCCTATAATCTTTTTACTACATACATTTATCCAAAGCAGCTTCTTTTTAGGAGCTGCTTTTTTTGTGTTTAACTGGTTCCAAATCAGAAATCAGCAGAATGTAATAAAAGTGTAAATTTTTCTATTTGCATTGAAATATATTTTAATACATTAGTGAATAAGTTTCCTTGATTATCAAAGAAGCAAATAGAACTAAGACCTGCGGTTAATTGTAACTGTTCATGGCCAAACCCAAAACACATAAAACACTTATTATGAAAATATTAGCCGTCGAAAAAGAATTAAAAGATGTTGACTGGAGTAACAAAAGCTGCATTTTAGAGCAGGAAGCCCGTCACGTTCACGAATTATACATATCAGAATACTTGCGTGAAATCTATTTTAATGAAGACAATAATGCTGTATTGATAATGGAATGCAAGAGTTTGGAACATGCCAAAGAAATTTTAGATGAACTCCCTTTGGTAAAAGAAAAGCTGATCAAATTTAAGATCATGCAACTCAACCCTTACACTGGATACAAACGAATTATCAAAAAAGAGAATATCCAAAAAAAATAATTATACCCCTTTTCTTCTCGAAATATATGAACTTCACATGACAACTTGAACTGATACTTAGGTTATCATGTGAAGTTCTCAAAAATACGGTTTTAAACGTAGTCTTTTAAACAATAGAATCCTTACTCTTGTTTCATGCTTTTACAAATTGCACTAATAGTATCGGTTTTATTACAATTCGGAGCTTTTTTTATTACCATTAGCCTGATTCCAAAAACACGCTTCAACAGCTCCTGGATTATGGTTTCCATAGGTTTCTTACTTATGGCTTTGCGCAGATTTACAGAACTTTTTAGTGTATTCAATGCAGACCAAGGTAAACCGGAAATATTCATCACCAACTGGATGGCTGTCGTAATTTCATTGCTCATGTTTTTTGGCGCTTTCTACATTCGCCGTATTTTTCAGCTTCAAGATAAGGTAGATAAAGAGAGAAAAGAAAATGAAGCAAAAGTGCTGAGTGCAGTTATCAAGACCGAAGAGCAGGAACGCCATCGCTTTGCCAAAGAATTGCACGATGGATTGGGGCCGATTCTCTCCACCATTAAAATGACAAATTCCGCTTTAAATAAATCTGCTGAAAATTCAAATAACCTGCAAATCATTCAAAAAACAGATCAGGCCATCAACGAAGCCATTATCACCGTTAAGGAGATATCCAACAAGTTGAGTCCTCATATTTTGGAACGATACGGTTTGGAAAAAGCCATTAAAACATTTGTCGGGGGAATTCAGCTGACCGATCAATACCAAATTCAATTGAATATTCAATTGTGCGGAAAACGTTTCGACTACAACGTGGAGTTGATCCTGTACCGGATCATCGGTGAATTGTTCAGCAACACCATAAAACATGCTTCTGCATCTAAAATCGACCTTTCACTCCTTAGCTATCATCAAAAATTAGAATTGATATACAGTGATAATGGGATCGGCTTTTCCACCGAACCAAAACCGGTAAAAGGAATGGGCTTATCGAACATCCACACGAGGGTAAAATCGTTGGACGGAACCATTGAAATAAACAGCAGGAAAAATGAAGGGGTTTATCTAAAAATTGAAATACCTATATCATGACTGAAGCTTTAAAATTGGCACTGGTTGATGATCACGATTTGTTTCGTGAAGGGCTATCCTTTCTTCTCAACAATCAAAACAGCAAACCTGAAATTAAGGAAGTAAGTAATGGTCAGGAATTATTGGATTTGCTTGCCAACTGGCAGGCTGACATTATTCTTATGGATATTGAAATGCCGGTAATGAATGGAATAGAGGCAAGTAATGAGGTGATGAAAAAATATCCAGCCTCCAAAATAATTGCTCTCTCGATGCATGCCAATGAGAATTATTATTCGGAGATGATAGATGCCGGAGCCAAAGCCTTTTTGCTGAAAAATTCCAGTTTCGAAGAAGTTCAGCAAGCCATCGAAGCCGTTATGGAGGGACGAAACTATTTTTCACCCGAAATATTGGAAAGTATTATTGCCAATTTGAACCGAAAAAAAAATCAGCCCTCAAAATCTGATTTAACACAGCGGGAAGTTGAAATTCTATACAACATTTGCAAGGGCTTATCGAATCAGGAAATAGCCGAAATGCTCTTTATCAGCAAACGTACGGTTGACAAACACCGCGAAAACATACTACTAAAAACCCAATCGAAAAACACAGCATCTTTAGTTATTTATGCCATTAAAAATCACATTTTTGAGGTGTAAAAAAGAGGGAATCCAAAATCTGAAAAGGATAAAGACATTCCTTTTACTTCAGACACACTACGTACAAATACCTATTGCGCAATTACGTTTTTATACGCTGATATATAGCTTACAGATGAAATACTTTTGATGATAACAAATCAAAACATTCTGCTATGCTGATCCCTTTTTTAATTCCTTTTGTAATCGCCATTTTTTTATCTGTAAATATGGGGGGAAGTGGTACCGGACCAGCCTTTTCTGCAGCCTATGGTTCTAATGTTATTAAAAAGAGTTTGATTCCAGGCTTATTTGGACTGATGGTTTTTACAGGTGCAATTATAGGTGGTGAAGAAACAGCCAAAACCGTTGGAAAAGGCCTTCTGGATCCACAATTAATGAGCTTTTCGGTTGTCTCCGCCATATTATTAGCCGTAGCGGTTTCCTTACTAATTGCCAATCTCTTTGGTATCCCTCAATCAACCAGTCAGTCGACTGTAATGGCCGTAACTGCACCGGCAATCTATTTCAATTCACTAAATACCAACAAACTGTTATTCGAAATTCTCCCAACCTGGTTCATCATGCCAATTGTGGCTTTTGCACTGGCATTTTTTATTGGCAAATACATTTACAAACCCATACGAAAACGTGGATACACAATCTCCAAAAAAGTAAACGACAGCTATCTGTTAAAAGGCCTAATTGTAATTATGTCCTTATATGTGGCCTTTTCAATAGGAACCAATAATGTTGCCAATGCTGCCGGCCCCTTATCATCAATGGCCTGCAACGAGCTAATGGTGAGTCAAAACCGCTACTTGCAGGTAATGATACTGGCCACATTAATAGTCGCACCAAGTTTTTCCATTGGCAGCTCAGTTTTTGGTGATAAAATTTTACAAAACACAGGAAAAGAAATCGTGCTGTTTGGAAGAATCGAAGCAGTTATCATTGCTTTTATCTCAGCAAGTTTATTGCTAAGCGCGTCACTAATCAAAGGAATTCCAACTTCGTTGGTACAGCTTAACGTTGGTGCTATTATTGGAATTGGAGTTGCTAAATTGGGATTCCGAAACATATTCCGGAAAACTGAAGTCGATCGGTTTTTTGTGATGTGGATCATCGCTCCCATGGTTTCTTTTGGTTTGTCGCTGTTGTTCATCTATTTGCTGGATATAATAGGACTCGTTGATTTATAATTTGTTTTTGATCCGTAAACTTTCAAAAATATTTATTAAAAAAAGGATTCAATTATTGGAACAACGTTCTCAACTATTTTGATTTTAAAATGATGTAGCATATCAAAAAAAAGCGCCCTTAGCGATTAAATATCTCTGAGGGCGCTTTACATTTTTAACTAAACTTATTTCATAGAACAAACAACAGGAGGCTGCCATACTTTCAAGTCAATTCCTTCAATCAGGACATTCTCATCTTCAATTTTAACCACTACTCCAGAGTGTACCTTTTGCATCATGCAATGTTTCGGTAAAAACCTCACCGTTTCACCCACTTTTACATTTTTTCCATGAAACCACCCTTCAAAAGCAATGACCATACAGCAACCCACCGGTGTAAACTTAGTCTCGCTTTCTCTCCTTCTGCACGGCCCAATTAGGTGTACAGTAACCAACAAATGATCAATCTTTATCACTTTCCCGTAATGTACTATCGGACATCCCAAGGGTCTGTACTCAATCACTTCTCCTATCTGTAAATTAACTAAAGCCATAGGCATCAGCACTTCCCTGCATGAAATTTCTCCTTTCAGAGGATCCAAAACAATATCAGCTTCGTAAACATCAATTACTCCTACTGTTTTTTTCTGACACTCATTCGGCTCACCCGCAACTAATCTCCCAATTTCTATTTTATTAGCAATAAATCTTTCCTGTGTCAAAAAAGGACATAAATCCAGGCTTGACGGTTTAACTTTAATCGCTTCAGCAAAATCAGTACATGAACCAAAGCCGCAACGCCCGCAATTGAACCCGGGAAGAAACTCTATTATCTTTTTTTCCATATTTCTATTCCTTAAAACAGCAACAACTTATTCGCCTACATATTCCTGCATGCCATTCATTTTGCGCAACAAACCACGGTGATGTTCAGCACCAACTCTTTTTTCACCCGCACAAAGCGTACAAACCGCAAAAGGTGCATTGTGCCGCAAACTTTCATTTTCAGACACTACTTTTTCAGTACTTTTAATTTGCAAAGCCAGTTCTGAAGCTCCTTGTCCGCTTAATCCATTTGCCTCTATGATTGAGCAGTTCGGATTGGTTTCCAAAATACACTCCCGAAATATCTCCCGCTCCGCCTGCGATATCATATCTCCTTTTGTGATCACCACAATATCAGCACAACTCAAAAAAGGACCGACTTTCATAGGATTATTGGGTCCGCTGGTCGCATCAATAACACAAACACCCAAACTATTATCGGTATAAGGTGCACATCGATGACACAAACCTGCCGTCTCCATAATCAGAAACTCCGAATTTTGCTCTTTGGCAAACTCCAGTATTGCATCGGTATTGTAAATTGAGAAATGATCGGGACACATGTCCATCGATAAGCCCAACTGAACCGGAACACCCAATTTTGCAAAGCGTTTGGGATCATCAGAATACAAACAGTCGATCTTAACTACTGCTGGCTTTATATTCTGCTGCAACAATATTTTCAGGGTATGAATTAGAACCGCGGTTTTTCCGGCACCCGGAGTTCCGGCAACAATAATAAATTTCATATTTTTTTAATTAAGACCTTTGAAAAAAGCTTGGCAATCATTATTCGTTGCAGAAAATGATTTTGCATGGCTCGTTTCACTAATCTGTTATTTTCACATGCGCAACTCAATCACTCATCGATTATAAGCATTTCAAAAAACTCGATTCGTGAAGCAATGCATCAAAATTTACTTCTTCTATTTTTTTACCCGCCCGCACATCCTCTCTCAAAGTCAAGATATACTGATCGATATCATTCAACTGCAATGATATTTGTTTCTCACGGTACGTACTTTCTATAATATCGCGCATGCCCCCATTCTTCATAATAATTCTTTTTTGGGCGCTTAATGCCAAAACCGGATCGTGGGTAACCACAAGAATTATTTTCCCCTCTCCCGACAACAACTGCAAAGCCTCATGTTTTTTAATTCCGGCATTTTCAATTTCATCAATTAAGACAATCGGCGATTCGCTGATAATGGCAACATCGGCTACCATGAGAGCTCTGGTTTGTCCTCCGCTCAAAATCGTTAGATTATCGTTTGCATTGATTGGCTCGCCCGTAAGTGTGTTGGCAATAGAAATTACATGTTTTACATCAATATTTTTTTTCCCTCTGCACTTGGCGTGAAGTTTCAAAAAATCGGCAACGGGCATGTCTGCAAAAAAATTCATATTCTGTGATAATTGCGCCACCATTTTCTTTCTGGGATCGCTCCGAAGTTCATGGGAAGGAATTTCACCATTAATTAAAATTTTGCGTTTACTCGCCGTATCTCCTTGTGCCAACTGCTCAATATCTGCAATCAGCTGACTTTTCCCACTCCCGGTAGGGCCAACAATTCCATATATTTCACCTTTGTTTATCCGTAAATCGGGCAAACGCTCCGTATTGCCTAACTTGTCAATACCTGCCTGTATTGTAATTTGATGTATTTTCATAAGCTACTCTGTTCAAATTGATATGGAACAAAGTTCAAGCTTATTCTGTTCAGAAGAAACAGCTTATGAACGTATTATGAGAATAAGCATTTGTACGTACACCCTTCTTCATAAGCTCTTTCACATTTTGTCGCTTCAAATACGATCAATCTCAAATCAAAAAAAACATTTATTTATCATCAAATAATGAATATTTAAAATTTTCCATTACTTTTGCTTTGAATTACAAAGTACTTTTCATGAACCAGCAAAAATACATCGAAGACTTAAAGAACATTAAAGAGATGATGAGCAAATCATCTAAATTCATCTCTTTGAGTGGCTTATCGGGAATATCAGCAGGAATAATTGCACTTATTGGTGCCTATTTTGCCTGGATAACAATTTATTCCAAAACTGGATATCAAGATTTTAACCGAACACTTTTAAATAATAATCAGTTAATAGAATTACTGACAATTGGTACCGTAACACTCCTACTCGCTTTAAGTTTTGGACTCTTTTTCACCAGATTAAAGACAAAAAAATTAAAACAAAAAGTGTGGGATTCTCAAACCAAAACACTTCTGATTAATTTGTTAATTCCATTGCTTAGCGGTGGTATATTTTGCCTGCTCCTTTTAATAAAAGGATACATCGGATTAATTGCGCCACTAACTTTACTATTTTACGGTTTGGCATTGGTAAATGCCAGTAAATACACAATAAGCGAAATCCGCAGTTTGGGAATGCTTGAAATTTTACTAGGTTTGACTGCAACTTATTTCATAGGATATGGTTTGATTTTCTGGTGTATCGGATTCGGTCTGCTGCATATCATTTATGGAGTCATAATGGAGATAAAATACAAGTCGTGAAGGAACTACTTAAAGATTTAAATAAAGCTTTTGAAAACCGAATCCGGCTGGGAATTATGTCGGCTTTGGTGGTAAACGATTACCTCGATTTTAACGCCCTAAAAAACCTTTTGGGCGTTACCGATGGGAATTTGGCAAGCCATTTAAAGTCGCTTGAAAAAAGTGATTACATTCGTGTGCAAAAAGAATTTCTGGATCGAAAACCCAACACTAAATATTCTGCTTCTGATGAAGGCAAACTGGCCTTTATCAAACACATAAAGGCTATAGAACAATTGCTTAAATAATTTTTTTTATCATTTCACTTTGAATTCCAAAGTACTTTTAAATAAATATTAAAAAATGAACGATTCACAATCACCACTCGACAAAGTTAACAGCTGGATTAAGAATTCGGTTGGACTTAAGCTAGGAACCATCACCATTTTAATGCTCTTGCTACTGATTCCTGCCAGCATGATTAAATCAATCATCAGCGAAAGAGAAATGCTCAATCAGTCGGTATTAAACGAAGTAAGCCAAAAATGGGCTGGCAAACAGCAAATTAATGGCCCGGTGCTTACCATCCCATTAATCTATGAATATGAGGTTGAAGATGCTAAGATGATCACGAAAACAAAATACCTGTATCTACTACCCGAGCAACTGGCAATAACGGGTAAAATAGAGCCTGAAAAATTAAAAAGAGGAATTTATGAGGTAGTTGTGTACAAAAGTATTTTAGATTTCAGCGGTCAATTTAAACTAAATACCAAAATTGATCAAAACGGATTGAAAGAAATCAAATACGATGAAGCCTTCCTAACCGTTGGAATATCGGATCTTCGAGGCATAAAAGATCAAATTACACTGAACTGGGGAAATCAAAAACTGGATGTACAACCCGGGTCTAAACTAAACGATATGATTAGTTCGGGCATTAGCATCGATTTGCCTGATGTAAGCAACCAAATCAACACAAATATTGATTTCTCATTCAAATTAAATTTGCAGGGGAGCCAGAACCTTTCCTTTATACCGCTAGGCAGCACCACAAAAGTAAACCTATCTTCCACCTGGAATTCACCAAGTTTTAATGGCAACTTTCTTCCCGACAACAGAGAAGTAAGCGATGAAGGTTTTTCGGCCGATTGGAAAATCCTGCAACTAAACCGTAACTATCCGCAAACATGGGTAGATAAAAACATGCGAAACGAAATGCAGTATTCAGCCTTGGGTGTTGATCTGATTATGCCTCTGGACGATTATCAAAAATCCATGCGCTCCTCCAAATATGCAGTTATGACCATTGCCTTAATATTCTTGGTATTCTTCTTAGTCGAGATTTTGAATGGACGGAAAATACATCCGTTTCAGTACACTTTGGTTGGTCTGGCTCTTTGTCTTTTCTACATCTTACTGATATCCATATCGGAGCATTCCAATTTTAACATTGCCTATTTAATTTCAGCAGGCATAACATCACTGATGATATTAATTTATGCCAAAAGTGTATTTAAATCGCGAAAGTTCACAGGAGTTTTAACAGCTACCATATTGGGTATTTATGGTTTTCTGTTCGTAACTCTTCAATTAGCCGACTATGCTTTATTAATGGGAAGTATTGGCTTAGCTTTAATTCTGGGAATAACCATGTATTTTACCCGTAACATCAATTGGTACAAGTTGAATATGAAAACAGAATAATATAGCTGCAAATGAAAATCCATCTATCCATAATTCCTCTCCCCTCTGCTCGCAAGTACTGCTATCTCTATATTTTCAGTGTAGAAATTGGCAAATGGTATTGGGATTATGGCTTTGGATTCCAATTTTAAATTTTTTCGCTACTGAAAAAACCGGTTGAAGCAGATGTTCAACCGGTTTTTATGCGTTTGGATAAAAATCTGATTTAATTAAAATCCCAATCCAAATCTCCCCCAATATTCATTTTCCAGCTCTTTCCAACGTAACATGGTCGCGCCTGTAAAATCGCGGGTATATTTGTTCAACAATACTTTTGCCTCTTTTGTTTTACCATCCTTCAATAGCTTCTGTATTTGGCTCTCAAGTTCAGCGGACTCTTTAAATCCTTTTTCCTCAAAGTAAGCAACTTCTTCCATCATTCCCTTTCGAGTGGTTTGCCATTGCAAAGTTGCCAATTTGTTCGCCTTTCGATATTGCCAAATAGCAGCATCGTTGCGGTAGCGATGCTGACCGCAATATTGAAAACTTTCCGGTAATTCGGTTGTTCCGGAGTAAATAGGAATACGAGGGCTTTGAGCTGGATTGTCAAAAGAAAACCACGCCCTTCCACCAATTTCATCTGGTAACCAATCTCTTAACTGAATAATGTGAGAATACGAACACCACGATACAGCAACAGTTCTCTGATATTCAACTGTTCCATCTTTTAAGTAATTATACAATTTACGATTATCACCATTCGGCCATGGATGCGCATTTAAAGCCTTAATGGTATCGGCACCTATCTCCTCATTCTCTTTATTGTATTTTTTCCTTATCACATTCAAATTCTGAGTCATATCATACTTAGTTCCTTCGTAGGTTTCCCGATACAACGCAATAATATCGCGTACTGAAACTTTCTGATCCGGTTTGACCGAAAAAGGTAATTCTTCCGCCTCAAAATCTAATTTTAAAGATGGAGCCAAAGCATTCATGATAAAAAACTCCCGAATTTTAAAAGGCTTTTCAACCTTACCATAAGCTTTCCAGAATTTAAATTCCTCTTTACCATCCCAACGCTTAAGTTCTTTCGCCACAGAGAAAACATTCTCCGAATACATAAAGTAGTCTTTGTTCTTTTCATCAATTACTCCAATTCTTGAAATATTTGCCGATACACCAATATGGTCATCCGGAATGCGCTGCGCAGCCCAAACACCTCCTGTTTTATCGGGACCTTCACCAAAAATTTCCAATTGCCAAACTTCTTTTTTATCAGCAATTGTAATGCATTCGCCCCAATCGCCGTAACCATATTCCTTAATTAATTTCCCGATCAATGCAATAGCATCGCGAGCCGTTGTGCATCGCTGAAGTGCAATACGTTCCAACTCTTCAATCAGAAACATTCCTTTATCATTCACCAACTCTTTCGGACCAACAATAGTTGTTTCGCCAATAGCTAATTGTTTCTCATTCAAACAAGGATAGGCTGTATTTAAATAGGCATAAGTTTCCTTTGCCTGAGGTATTGTTCCAACCACTTTCATTTTTCGTTTGTCCCAGGCCGTTTCTGTCTTCAAACTGCCTTTGTAAATTTCAAGGGTAGTATCCTTCTCAAATTTTTGTCCTTTTTCAACCTGTAACCAAGTTCGGTATCTGCCATCGCAGGTATGACTGGTAATTACAGATCCATCCGTAGTAGCCTTTTTTCCAACCATTATACTCGTGCAGCTTTCTCCGAAATAAGGATCGTTCACCTGATCGAATACCGACTGAGCATTTGATTGGTGAGTACTAATTGCAAAAATCACCAAAATGGCAATCAATAATTTCTTCATTGCTTGTTGTTTTAGTTTATCTTCGAAAAACATTAAATCATGTTCATATTTTCCCAAAAATGAGCTCTAAGATAACTTATTGATAATATTTATTGGCTATTCGCCGCTAATTTAAAAGCAGTTTAGAGAATTCCTGATCATTTTTAAAATAGATCCTATGAATTGATACCTTTGCCGAATAGAAAATTTCAAAAGCTAAAACAAGTAAGAGTGAGGTATTTTTTTCACATCGGATACAAAGGAACCGCATATAGAGGTTGGCAACGACAGAAAAATATTGTGAGTGTTCAGGAGGTACTTGAAGATAAATTATCCAAATTACTTAAGGAAAAGATCGTTTGTATTGGATGTGGCAGAACAGATGCGGGAGTACATTCCTCACAGTATTTTTTCCATATCAATACTGACAGGAAATGGAACGATCACCATCTTTTTGTATTGAATAAAATCCTTCCTTCGGATATTTCGGTTTACGATATTTTTGAAGTGGATAGCCATTATCATGCACAAACAAGTGCAAGCAAAAGAACATACAACTACTTTATCCACACCAAAAAAAATCCATTTTTAAATGAAATAAGTACACTTTACAATATAACTCCTGATGTGGGGAAAATGGCTAAAGCGGCCTCTGTAATTACAAAATACAACGATTTTAGAGCTTTGTGCAAATCCCCGGACAGCCACAACAATACGCTCTGTAATATATTCTCTGTGCAACTGTTTACTGATGCTTCGGAAACAAACTTCCGTTTACAAATAACGGCCAATAGATTTTTAAGAGGGATGATTCGAATTCTTGTTCACGAATTAATCGAAGTGGGAACAGGCCAAAAAAGCGTAGACGAGTTTGAAGAAATGATTAAAAGCAAAACACCTCTTCAATTTTTAAATTTAGCTTATCCTCAAGGCTTGTATCTTTCAGAAATAAAATATCCATTTTTAAATACAAATCCTGTTGACGATTTTTGTCCCCTTTTAAAAATGAATAAGTGGCTAATAATAAATAATGTGTAACTGCAATCGGTAATTAGAGAATGTATTTTTCAATTTTTAGATACAAATCTTCCGGATTTATTGGCTTGGTTACAAAATCGTTCATTCCTGCATCCAATACTTTTTTACGAATTTCGTTAAATGCAGAAGCGGTAATTGCTAAAATTGGCATTGTTTTGTATTTTTCATCGGGCAGACTCCGAATACTTTGTGTGGCTTTATAACCATCCATTATTGGCATCTGTAAATCCATTAGTACCATGTCAAAATTGCCCGCCTGCACCTTTTCAAAAGCAGCTTGCCCATTCATTGCAATGTCGTACGTAATCTCCCATTTTTTCAAAAATTGCTTCAGAATCAATATATTCATCTGATTATCTTCAGCCAGCAAAATATGCAAACCTTTCATTTTATCATTGTTTTGATAACCTTCGGTAACAAAATCCAATTTGGGTTTTGACTTATGGCTGATTGTCAAACACAAATCAAAAGAAAAAGTAGTTCCAAATTCAAGATCACTCTTAACATTAATGCAACCACCCATAATCTCAATTAACTTTTTTGAAATTGTTAAACCAAGACCGGTTCCTCCATACAATCTTGTCGTATTTGAGTCTGCCTGAGAAAAAGATTGAAATATTTGATCTTGTTTATCTTCGGGAATTCCGATACCTGTATCTTTAATTTCAAATTTCAATTTCACCTTATCATCATATTTTTCCTGATAAGACACCATCACCTGAACATTTCCTTTATCGGTAAATTTAACTGCATTACCACACAAATTATTAAGGACTTGCGAGATACGGGTTGGATCACCAATTAAATAGGCAGGAATTTTAGGATCCACATCAACAATAAAATCCAAACCTTTCTCTTTCGATTTCATATCAAAACCCGAAGCTATGTTCTGAATCAGATTTCTGAAATTGAAATCCAAAGATTCAATATCAACACGACCAGCCTCAATCTTACTAAAGTCTAAAATATCATTAATCAAAGTCATTAAATTATCTGCTGATAGTTTCAAGATATTGATATTCTGAATTTGATCTTCTCTTGGATTATCCTCTGACAATAAATGAGTAACTCCAATAACCGCATTCATTGGGGTACGTATCTCATGCGACATAGTAGACAAAAACTGTGCTTTCGCATAAGTTGCCTCCTCTGCCTTCTCTTTTGCAATAATCAATTCTTGTTCCACTCGTTTTCTTTCCGATAAATCATTTAGCACAACAAATAAAACATTTCCATCCATTAACGGCACTTTGTTTAATGCAACCTCAACAGGAAATTCTATTCCATTCTCTTTGCGGTGAATCCAATCAAACTTAGCATTGCCTCTAATCTTACCTTCTTCAATATACATTTTAGCTTTATCAAAAGATAACAAGCCATCAGGTTGATATTCAGGAGAAAAATCTTTTACATATTTCCCAATAAAATTCTCCTTCCGGCTTACACCAAATAAATCAAGACAAGCCTTATTGCAATCAATAAACCGGGATTCTTTAATTAGAAGATAGGCAACAGATGATTTTTCAAATATCAATTTGAATTTTTCTTCCGTTTTGTTTTTTTCTTCCTCAAGTCTTTTTTTCTCAGTAATATCTTTTAAAGTTCCAGTAAAACCATTTCTCTTTCCATCTGCACCTCTTGTAACTCTAACTGTAGCTTCGAACCACTTGTAACTACCACTAATTGTTACCATTCGGACTTCAATAAAGCAGAAACTGATTTTATGCTCAATTAAAGTTCTTAATTTCGACATACATCTCTCAATATCATCAGGATGAACGAATTCAAATGCATTGGAACCAATACTTTTTTTGATATTAAACCCGGTGATTTTTGTCCATGCTGAATTTAAGTACAACCATTCTCCCGTAAAATTAGTTTGAAAAATTACCTCTGAAATATTATTTACAATTGATTCCATTCTGGAAGATGCAGCCTCAACCTCCTGCGTCTTATTATCAACTGCTTTTCGCAATTCCTTATTAAGCGTAAAAAGTTCCAGGGAACAAGTATCTAAAATATTCTCCGTTTGTTTTATATCTTTATCGTAATCCTCATACGCTTCTTCCACAGCATTTAGAAAGTCATTAAATTTACTTTCATCTTCTGCAGATAAATACTTACGGACTTGCCTTTTCAATAATCGATGCATATGCTTTATTTTTCAGAAAAGGTGGTTATAGTCATGGTTTGATTATGTAGAAAACTAGGACCATCTTCTTTAAACGGAGATATTTCACCGTAAGAATAAAATCCCGTAAGGACAGCCTGTTTACCTATCACATCGGCAACAACTTCAACTTCTTCTTCAACCAATTGCTTAAGCACTAATTTGCGTCCAACACAACTAATCAAAACAGCGAATTCTGACTCTCCTTTCGGAATCATATCAGTACTTGCTTTAGCCGACAATTCAGCTCCTGAAATTAATCGATCTACGTTTGCTTTCATCAATTTCACATATCCTCCATCAGGAATATTGCCACCAAATATGAGGCTTTGATCCTTCTCATTTATTCCATGAACGGTGCGAATCACAGCATTTTGAGAATCTCCCACCCGACAGCTTAATGGAAATGACATACCTGATACAGGTAAGTCTTTTGCTCGTTCCCCCAAAAATTGTTTGTATAGTAAAAGAGCTGGTTGGTGATCCAATTCGTATAAAATATTACCCTTTGATTTTGTAACAAGGCGTTCAATGCCAAAATTCTTCCATCCACCATTTGTTCCGTATCCAATAGAGATAGAATCTCCATAGAATCCTAAGGCGCAAACACAATTTGATTTTGCCACTCCTTCTTTATCGAACACAAGGGTTTTAGAAAATCTTGTTCCGTCTCCGGCCAATCCTCCTGTAACTGCAACTTTCTTCGACAATTTATTTTGAATCCCTTCAATAAGATTACATCCGTTTATAGTAATCCCATCGGATAAAACCATTAAATGCTTCAAATCCTTCTGAGGAAATTTCTCACACAATTTCTCACCGCATTCAATATTGTTCTTATACTTGGTAAGATCAACAGATTCTATTCTAAGCTTTGTAGAAGAAAATTTAACTGCTGCAATGGAAATACTCTTTTCGAATACCTCCAAGCCTGAAATTTCACCAGAGCTCGAACATCCAAAAATCCTTGTATCCGGAAAAGAATTTCTAATTGTTGACTTAAATTCCTTTTCGCACATCAATTCTCCATCACCAAAAATAATTAGCAAATCCGGCTTAAACCGAATCTCTTTTATTTTAGAAAACTCACTTCTTGAACTTATGATTAATTTTTCTATCTCCACATCTGTAAATTTAAAAATGAGACTTACTAATCACATCATATAAATCATACAATTAAAGCAATTAACACCATCCAAAAGTCTTCTCGTCAACTGTGTGATACGATGAACAATTCAGACTGTTACATTAAGATACTAAAAAAATAAGTATTATTGTTTACATTTGAACGCGAAATTTTCAGAATGGATTTATTCAGGTTATAATCTTTTTGAAATTTATGCGTTATTGTAACAAATAAGATGTTATTAGATTTAGAATGGCAACAGCAAAAAAAACTTCCAAAGGAAAAGCTCCTTCTCAAAAGAAAAAAAGCAGTAAAAAAAAGAATACCGGAAAACGTTCATTTTCTAGTTACTTAATCCGTTTCTTTGGATTTGGGCTACTATTATTCCTGATAACTATTGGTATCTTAATAGGTTCTGTGTACATCGGCCTTTGGGGCAAATTGCCGGATTACTATACTCTTAAAAGCATTAAAAATGCAAATGCATCTGAAATATATTCTGAAGATGGTGTTGTGTTGGGAAGAGTTTATGCTGAAAACCGAACCAATGTAAATTTTAAAGACATTTCTCCAGATGCAATCAATGCGCTAATCGCTACTGAAGATGCTCGTTTTTACGAACATCAAGGCATTGATCAAAGAAGTTTGATGCGCGTTTTGGTAAAATCCTTAGTTATGGGCGATAAAAGTTCAGGAGGAGGAAGTACTTTGAGTCAGCAACTGTCAAAAAATCTTTATCCCCGGGGAAATTTTGGTCCATTAAGCATGCCGGTAAACAAAATTAAGGAAACTATAACTGCATCCCGTCTGGAAAAAATTTATTCGAAAAAAGAAATTCTTCAGTTGTATTTAAATACAGTTTCATTTGGCGAAAATGTTTTTGGTATTGAAAGTGCATCCCGACAGTTCTTTAGTAAACCGGCATCAAAACTTAAAATTCATGAATGTGCCGTACTTATTGGAATGCTTAAGGCGCCAACATCGTATAATCCAAGACTTCATCCTGAAAGATCAAAACAAAGAAGAAATATTGTCCTGAGTCAAATGGCTAAATATAACTTCATTACGGATCGTAAATTGAATGAAATTCAGGCCCGGCCACTAATTATCAATTATCAGAAACAATCAACCCAAAAAGGTTTGGCATCTTATCTTCGGGAAAGAATAAGAATTGAAACAAATACAATATTAAAAAAACACCCAAAAGAAGATGGTACTTACTATGATGTTTACCGTGATGGACTAAACATTATAACCACATTAGATGCGAGAATGCAAATGAATGCTGAACAGGCAGTTGCAGAGCATATGAAAAATCTGCAAACTCAATTCGTTCAGCATTGGGGCAAAAGGTCTCCCTGGGGGGAAAATACAGATGTAATAGAAGACGCTAAACTACGATCTGACCGTTACAAATCCCTTAAACAAAAAGGAAAATCTGCTGCGGAAATTAATAAAATATTTAACGAAAAGGTGAACATGAAAATTTTCACCTGGAATGGAGATAAAACAGTAAAAATGTCTCCTCTTGACTCTATAAAACATTACATCCAAATATTAAACACCGGATTTTTAGCCATGGAACCTCAGAGTGGGAAAATTAAAGCTTGGGTTGGCGGAATCAATTTCGATCATTTTAAATATGATCATGTAAAAGCAAAGCGGCAAGTTGGTTCAATTTTTAAACCAATTGTTTATACTGCTGCTTTGGAAGAAGGAATTTCCCCTTTCGAGTACCTTCCCAACGAACGCAAAATTTATGAAGAATACGATAATTGGTCGCCACGAAATGCGGATAACCTTTACGAAGGAAGTTACAGCATGGAAGGAGCTCTTGCTGAATCGGTAAATACTATTGCTGTGGATGTTCTTTTGGAAACCGGAATACGTAATACTATAGTGTTGGCTGAAGAAATGGGAATTGACAGTAGTTTACCAAAAGTACCATCTCTTGCCTTGGGAACAGCTAATATTTCACTGTTTGAGATGATTCAGGTTTATGCTACTCTGGCTAACAGAGGTGTTCATACGGCTCCTTACTACATTTCCAAAATTGAAGATCACAATGGCAATTTAATCGTAGATCTTTCGGCTGAAAGGGAAGAAAACAGGTTTGTGATATCTCCTCAAAATGCCGATATAATTAATCATATGCTACAGGCTGTAGTTAATGAAGGCACAGCAAAATCGCTTCGTTCAGTTTATGGATTGCAAGGAGAATTAGCCGGAAAAACAGGTACCACACAAGATCAGGCGGACGGCTGGTATATTGGTTACAATTCCAATTTAGTGGCCGGAGCATGGGTTGGTGCCGAAGATATGCGTATTCATTTTAACTCTTTGAGTCTTGGACAAGGAGCAAGCATGGCTTTACCCATTTACGGTAAATTCATGAATAAATTAAGTACAAATAAAAACTTTAAACGCTATACAAACTCACCTATTGCAAAACCTGACAGCGATATTTTGGCAGACTTGGATATGCCACACTATTTACCTCCGGAATCAAACTTTTTTGATAATTTATTTGGTGTTACAGCAACAGATCAAGATAAATTAATGAAACGAAAAGCGAGACGGGAAAAGCGTAAGAATGAGAAAAAATCAATTTATCAAAAAATTAAAAACATATTTAGACGCAAAAACTAGAAATGCTTCCGCAAATATTTATCGGCTTCATTTTTTAATTCCAGCTTTAATTTATTGTTCTGATTTTTTAAATTTTTAAGAATTCTCTTGACTGAAGGTTGAGGTAATTCCTTGTCCAGTTTAATCAAGAACTTATCCATTACTTTGTAATTGTGCCAATTACCTAGTAATGTTTCGGTTGAATTTACAATATCCAAAGCTTGTCTTCTTTTCTCATCATCCTGCAGGACAAGCAGTAATTGCTGAAGAGCCTTAACAACCTTGAGCAGCTTTCTGATTTCATGATGGTATTCCTCTCCTTGTGACGAATTAAATAACTTGTTTACTATTTCCAATTCATCGTGAATAATGCTGTCTGTTTTTATTTTAAGTTCCGAAATATTCACCTGATTTAATGAGGAACATAAACTTGCTACTCCTTTTTTAAACTTTAGGATCTCGAATTCAGACCATTTAGCTCCAAATTTTTCAACACTCACATTCATCCTGCCATCTAAAACAAGCATTATCTCAGAGGGGATATCAACATTACTGTTTGACAACAATGATTTAGAAACTTGAAGAGCCCGAAGTTTACCGGCACTATTAAAAATGCCATTCAACTGCTTCAATAGTTTCGAGCCGGCATCGGTATCCAAATCAAATTCTTCAATCAATAGCAGTAAGCTTCGTATGTATTTAATATCTACGCGCAACTTGTGAATGTCCTCTTCTTTAATTTGCTTAGCCAATGACAAATTATTCAAAAAAGAATCGAACCTCTCTCTATAAAATGAACTTAAACCGATATTTTCTTCTTTAGATTGCATTTTTCCTGTTTTTATATACAAGATACATAAAATCAGAAAATTACAAGCATGAGACAATAATGATTTTTAATATAAAATTTAGATCTCCTGTTTTAATGAAATAGATTTTCGGAATTAATTGGTATTTGATCAAAATAATTGGAACACCAAGATACTTGCTGATTAGCGTAAGGAGTATTTTTCACCATCACAATTCTTACAGGATACATACCTTCGTCCAGATGAATCCGGCCTCTGCGTTCCTGTCTTGCATTCAGTCCTTCGTTACTTATTATAACATGACCTCCAATGGATATTTGAACAGGATCTACAGCATAATTAAAAAAGGTATAAGTTGCTTTTTTATCAATCTTTAAATAACCTGTTATTTCCATTGCATAGTACTCTTCCTCGATATCCTTAGGAAACTTAATTTTATCCAGAACTCCGCACTGCATCACCTCATCGTACGTTACCTCATCAAGATTATTAAATTTCCCTTTTATAATTTTGTACTTTAATCCCTCACTTAATTCAGAAATTGTATCGGACACCAATGGTGAAATTTTAACACATTCAATAGTTCTTATTTTACTCTTTAAGCCTGATTCGTGAATGGTTTGAGTTTTAATGGTTGTCGTATTTTCTATCACCAACGGTTTAGTATAAATTTTAGAGTTCACATCTGGATTTGAACCATCCAGTGTGTATCTTATTTCAGCATCCTGCAATTTTACCTCTAAAGGCATTTCCATCTGATCAAAAAAGAAATTCTTATTAACTCCTCCATGCGGTGCCTGAATGAATGAATTTATCTCATATTTATGCAGTAATTCGTAATGATGATTCATTCTGTCCTGAAAATCATTCCAATTTCGCTGACCTTTAGGTGACCAAACAACTTCCGCCAAAGCGCAAATTCGAGGAGCAAGCATATACTCTACCCGATCTGAGGTATTCATATATTCAGTCCAAACATTTGCTTGTGCTCCTAAAATATATTTTGCCTCATCTTCATTTAATTCTGAAGGTGTTGGTTCAAACTCATATACTTTTTGTAAGGAAGTAAAACCACCAATAGCAGTAGGCTCAATGTAATTATCATCCTGATAATGATCGAAATAACAATGAGATCCAGGTGTCATTATCACATCGTGCTTTTGTTTTGCAGCCTGAATACCTCCTGCAGTTCCTCTCCATGACATAACTGTTGCCTCAGGAGCTAATCCTCCTTCCAATATCTCATCCCAACCAATAATTTTACGATTCTTACTGATTAAAAACTTCTCTATTCGCTGAATAAAATAAGACTGTAGTTCATGTTCGTCTTTCAGTCCCTCTTCTTTCATTCTCTTTTGACACAAAGGACATTTCTCCCAACTTGCCTTTGGACATTCATCGCCACCAATGTGGATGTATTTAGAGGGAAACAATTCAATAACCTCCAGCAAAACATTTTGCAAAAATTCAAAAGTAGTCTCTTTCCCTGCACAATAGACATCATCAAAAACGCCCCATTCGTTCTCCACCTCAAAAGGTCCTTTGTTACAAGCCAGTTCGGGATAAGCTGCAAGTGCAGCCACAGAATGACCCGGCAATTCGATTTCCGGAATAACTGTTATGAATCGTTCCGACGCATATTTTACAATCTCTTTAATTTGATCCTGTGTATAAAAACCTCCGTATTTACTCCCATCCTTCTCAATTCGCCACGCACCAATCTCTGTAAGTTTTGGATATTTTTTAATTTCTATTCTCCAGCCCTGATCCTCGGTTAAATGCCAATGAAAAGTATTCATCTTATACATTGCCATTAAGTCGATATACTTCTTGATAAAATCAACAGAAAAGAAATGACGGCAAACATCCAAATGCATTCCCCGATACGGATACCTTGGCTCATCCAATATCTTTACGTAAGGAATTTTCAACTCGGTATTTAAAGGCACCAATTGCAAAAGGGATTGTATTCCGTAAAAAAAACCTTTACCCGATTTAGCCTCAATCAAAACTCCTGTAACATCAACAATCAAAGAGTATTCTTCTTCTCCCCAATTGCTATCATTAACTTTTTTAAAAATGATTTTATTAGATGCCGGTAACTTTCCCGTTATCTTTTTAGGAATTTCAACACCTGTTAATTGATTTATCTGATCGCACAAATAGGAAAGTAATATCTCTTTGTTTTCCACTTCGTCCGAAAAGAATATTTTCACATCTTCTTTTAACAATAAACTACCCTTTGCATTAATAATTCTTGATGGCTTTGGAATTATATTCACAGAATTACTTGTTTGTGCAGTGGAAGTAAAGGAATTCATAACTTGTGCGCTTACCAGCAACAAGAACAAAATAGAAGTTCTCATAGAATTAATTGATTATTGGTTTATGTTAGGCTTTTGGAGCTTTAAAAATAAGCAAATAATCGATTGTCCTCCTATTATTCATTAATAAGCATAAAAAAAGTGGCATTTCTTATTCGGAAATGCCACTAAAAATTTCACATAACAATCAATTGCTTAGTAACGAAAAACAGTCGAATTAGGAGCACCCCCTACAGTAAAATCCTTTATTTTATCAGCTTGAGGAGAATAAACGTGAACTTTCCCTGGAGTAGTAGCACCCGTTGATTCACACAACCAAAGGTTTCCATTAACAGGATTCACATCCATACCATAGAATGTTGTATCAATAAATTTAGTTGTTGGTAAAGCTGTATCGGTAATGTTCATTGCGTATACTGCATCAGACATATAATATACTGTTTTTTCATCTTTACTAATCGCAATATTCTTGATTCCTGTTGTGGTTAAATTGGATAAATCATAAGATGTTACCGCACTTGACGATGTGTTGATCTTAGAAATTCCAGCATTCACATAAGTCACATTGGGATAGTTTGAATAATCAGGAGCACCTCCGCAATAAACCCAGACGTTTCCATTCGCATCAACAACCAGATCTTTAGGACAAGATTTTACTGTTACTGTTTCAACGACTTTATCTGTATCAACATCAATTACCGAAACAGTATTGTCGTCGTTCGACCATCCCCCACTGTTTGCAACATAAAGTTTATCGCCTGAAACAATCATTTTTTCTGGTCCTGCGCCAACCGCAATTTGTCCGGTTTTATTCATTGTTTTTAAATCAATAACGTAAACCTCATTATTCTGTTTTGAATAATTAGCATCAGCTCCGTTACCATTTGAAACATAAGCCTTTCCATTTGCAAAAGCAATTTCTCTAGGATAAGATAAACCATCAATAGTTGCGTAATGTACAAAATCGGAAGCAGTAACAACTTCAACATAACCGGCACCACTTGCCGTTGTTACAACAATAAATGCATATTCATCATTAATTGCCATAGATTGAGGATATTGACCTAAAGCAACACTACTATTTGCTGATGAAAAATAATTGTTGGTCACCTCATCATTTCTGTTGATCATTGTAACAGAACCATTAGAGTTACCTTCGTTTAATACATAAAAATAGCCAATCTGTTTTTCGCCAATACTGATATTAAAAATACCTGTTAATACATTGTCTCCATCGGTAACTGTAAAAGAAAACTCATCAGTTAAAGTTTGGCTTCCATCATGTACATATACAATTTTAGAAGCAGTCAAATCGGCTTGAGTAAAGTTTGCTACAGAAGTTGTAATATCAGCAGTATTAGCAAGGAAACCATTCTCAGGAGCAATTGTTACCGTATATATAATATCAATATCATCTGTATCAGTATCTACAACATTTAATTCTGATCCTGTAATAGCTGCTGTAGCACTATTTTCAAGAACAATACCATTATTCACCGACAGATTCGGCATTGCATTATCGTCGTCATCAGAACACGATACGAATAAAGAACTTGCAATTAACAAGCCCAAACCCAATTTTAAAAACCTTTTCATAGTTACGATATTAGAAAATTACATTAAGCCCCAAATAATAAGCTCGGCCAGGCATGGGGTAATACTTAACCAACTCATAAGATTTATCTAGTAAATTCTCAATTCTCCCTGTCAACTTGATTTTAGCTAAACCAGTTTCAAATAGATAACCTGCATTCACATCAAGTAAAAAATTCCCTTCAACTTTTTGCTCTTCCCAGTTTTGTGAATGTGATCTAAACGTTGCTATTATTCCAGCATCCCATTTTTCATGAATAAGATCACTCAGAATTTTAGTTATATGATGAGGACGATAAGCCATTGTTTGCTTATAATCATCACTGAATTTATCGTTGTTGTAAGCATCATTGTAAGCATATTTTAATGATGTATGAATTCTATCGCTCCCAACGTTTAAGATATGATTCAATTCCAATTCAACTCCTCTACTTATCATCTGTCCAGTATTTTGAGGACTCCAGAATGATCCAGTAGGTCGCCACGATATAGCATTCTTATTTTTAGAGTGATACAAACTTAAATCTGCATTAAATTCTCCATAATTAGTAGAGTAAGATAAAAAGGCCAGACCTAAGTCTGCGCTCCAGCCTTCTTCCGATTTTATATTTTCATTACCTCCAGGTTGCCAGTACCTTTCATTAAAGGTAGGTCGTCGATAATGGGTACCTGCTTTAACACGCAAATCAATAACATTGGATATTATATGTAATAATGAACTAAAGGAGTACATTTCAGGGGGATTAACTTCGGAACTCCATTCTCTACCAAACGTAAATATAAAAGTACCGAAATTGGGAGAATACTTTCCTGCAACAGTCAACCTTGATTCATTTTCTTCTTTCTCGTAATTATTGGTTTCCCCTTTCAACCAAGAATATTTGCCATTTACATCCAAACTAAATTTACTATTCAAATAATAACGCAAATTTGCGTCATTTAATACTCTTTCCGATGATATTTCGGAAGTATAACCGTCTGTGTATTTTAAATAATCATACAGGTAAGCTGTTTTGGCTTCAACTCTAAATTTCCCAACTAAAGTCTTCCAGCCTAAATACACTTTTAATGAAGAATCTCTTTGTTGTTGATGACTGAAGGGTTTTCCAATTCCCATTAAGCCAGCTATATTTTTCTTTTTTGCTTGATACCAAGCTCCTAAATCAATAAAATGATTATTTAGTTTTAAATGTAAATCGTGAATTGTACCATAAGCTCTATTTTCATTATTGGTAAGTTTCTCAGTCGGAGAGTCAAAATCATATTTGTCAGTATAAGTAAAATCATTCTTCCCATACTGAAAAAATGCCTGAGCTGTATATGAAATCCAACTATTAGAATACTTACTGTGTAGTTTTGTTTTATAATTTGAGAAGCTGCCTATTTCAGAACTCAATCCTATTTCCGACTTTTTCTTCCAATCGGGTTTATTTGACAATTCAATAGCACCACCCAATGTTCCAGAACCATATAAAGATCCTACGGCGCCGTATATCACCTGAACTTGATCAAAAGAACCTGCATTTATTAAAGATAAATCTGCCGAACCTGTTGTTAATGAATTAACAGGAATCCCATTCCAATTCACAGATGTATGTGTTCCTGATGCACCCCGCATCCCAGCCGTAGCAAGAGCCCCAAACGCACCATTTGAAGAAATATTTACCAAAGATGTTTTCTGAAGTAAGCTCGACAAATCCTTTCCATCGTACCTCTGGATAAGAATAGAATCAATTTGCACAGTTTTTTCGGTGGAAGAAAAATGTTGAAGTCTTGGCGCCACAATATCAATGGATTCAATCTGGATGGTATCCACACCTAAGGTTTGCGACCAAACACCGAAACTCAAAAAGCTTACAATTACTGTAAATAAAAATTTCAACTTCATCTTATAATTTGATAAAGAAGAAAACACAAGGACAGAACAAAAGAAATAGATGATTCAATCGTCTTCCAAACATCTTCTCCGAATGTTTTGAAAATTAAGTTTGCATTGGCAGGTCTTCTGACTTACTCAACTTTTTCGGCCTTCCCATCCCGAGGTATCGGAACAGTGGCATTGTGGTGAAAAAGCATTTTTCTGAGCTTACAGCTACGGGAACAGTTCCGGACTTTAACCGGATTCCCTTTTCATCTCTATCTGATTAATTCAGATATATGAGAACCAATTGCATTGCAAATGTATAAAAAAACAATAGATTAATAGATTGTATAATAATTTATATTGGGATGCAAAAAGCGAGATGACAATAATAAATTGCCTCTCGCTTTACAATCTCTATTTATGTTTTATCTATTTATTTCTATATAAATCTTTATAGCTAAAAATAAAGTCTAATACCGACTCTCCAATATTTTCAACTTCTTTACCCTTTTCTCCTTTCGAATCAAATACAATTAATTTACTTTTATCCATATTCATAAAATCGGCAGCTCCAGCAATATAAACATCTCCCGTTACTGGATGTTCTTTAACAGCTGTCGTAAAGAATATACCATGCATCATTGGAGCCACAAAAACTTCTTGTTCCTTTGATTCACTGTTAAAACGATGAATATTGCCAGTTGAAGTCTCTTGCCAGTAAAAATACTTCGTTTTAGCAGAAGCCAACACACCATTTCTATATAGTTTAACACTCTCGTCCAGGCTCACAGTTTCAACAACCTCTAAATTTTCATTTAGCATCCTGAATTTTGCCGGCTCATTTCTACCTTCAGTACCTACCCATATATTACCGTTATTATCTACTACAATACCTGATATTTTTTCATTGTAACTGGCGATTGTTTTAACCTCATCATTGTCAAAATTTACTGTTTTCAAGTCACTTCCCGAAGCAACAAGTAGTTTTTCCTTTAAAGCTAAAATTGATGATTTAACTCCCGGAATATCCGAAATACCTTCAATAGCATTACCAATAGATCCCTTATTTAATGGATGTAAAGTTCTTGCATCATTAGCAGTATTCACAACATATCCATTATTGCCTGCAACATCAATATAACCTGGAGAAGAAGCTTCAGAAGTAAGTATCTCATCGTTTATTTTCATTGTTTGAGCATTAACAACAGAAACATATGGAGCTACTTGTGAAACCAAATAAATTTGACCATCGCAGAATCTCCCACTTAACAGATTATTACCTAAAACTTTACCCGGATTAATTCCCTGAAAAACATTAGACTGAAAGCCTTCTTCATTTAAAAATCCAAGCGTACCATTATTTGATTCTGATGACATTCCAATAATAAAAACCCCTTCTGAATACTCCCCAAAAACCTGCATTATATACGTTAGAGACTCTTTTCCAGCTCCATTTTCCACAACTAATTTTAAGGTATCAACACCTGCGTTTTCTCCTTTATAAGTATAGCTGTTTTCTATTGAAACCAACTTTCCATTCTTAAACCATTCAATAGAACCATTCTCTGCATTCTCAATTTTAGGTTGCAAAGTAACCGTTCCCCCTAAATCCATTTCATGTTTGGTATTCTCATCAGCAAGAAGAGGAGCTGTTAAATTATCATCGTCTGAACATCCAAGAAGTAAAAAAGATATAATTAAGCTTGATATAAATAAATATTTTTTCATTTCGATCTGTTTATTTTATTAAAATTGATAACCGAACTTAGCAGTTATTGCCCTACCCGGCATATTGTATCCATCTTTTTCGGTATAGTTTTCATCCAATAAGTTAGATACCGACAAACCAATGGTATATTTTTCTTTAATTGTATAGCTTGCTGAATAATCAAATACCATTGAAACCGGGTGACGAAGAACTTTTTCAGTAACATTAGTACGAATTGGATAATATGTATACCAATTATCTTCATATCTATGACCAATATATCGCGCATTTAAACGAGTAGAAAACCCATTCAAATTATCGAATTCGATACCGAAATTGGCATTATTATCGCGAACATATCTCATCTGACTTTCTTCATTTTTATAAGTTCCATCAGTTTGTTTCACTCGCTGAGTTACTATCGCATCAATGATATGAGTATAATTTGCATATAGTTTCAAGGAATAATTGTAGTCTGCCAATGCGCCAAAATCAAATGATGATTCAATTTCAATTCCATCCATATCGGCAAAATTGGCATTTTTGTATGTTTTATACTCATCACCATTGTAGGCTGTGCCATCCGGGTCAACAGAATAACTAACGATCATGTTATTATGATGTGTTTTAAAATAAGTAAAATCGAAATTAAATCCTTTCCCAAAATTCTTATATTCAAATCCAACATCAAAAGTATTACTTTGCTCATCCTTCAAATTTGGATTTCCCTTTGTGGTTCCATATGCAGTGGTATACATTCCTGCCTTTTGAAAAGCATCAGGAGCATAAAATGCATTTCCCCAACTTGAATGAACCGCTAATCCTTCAAGAAATTCATATTTTACCCCCACATTTTGCGTAAACACGTTGTATTCCTCTGAACTTGCTTCATTTCCTAATAAATCGTCTGCTTCCAATTTCAATTTCACCAAATCATATCTCGCTCCTATAGCAATATTCAATTTTCCATCTAAAGTATTTGTATTTACCTGACCAAAAATACCAGTCGATACATTTTTATATTTTGGAGTAGAAGGGGCTGTAATATCACCCAAAGTATTCCATTTATTACTTTCGGAAACATCATTTTTATTATCAATACCAAAAGCAAAAGAGTGCTCTCCTACTTTAAAAGCATCCTCAAGAATGAAACCGTAATTTTTATGAATATTTTCTGTATCTCCATATTTAGAATTGAACGTAGTTGATTCTTCTTTTGTATGAAAAGGTGATAAACTAAGCTTATGATTTCCTATTTTTCCCAGTACATCCGCACTTGTTGTATACTTATTCATATCTTTTGAATTCATACCATTCACATGCCAAAAAGAACCTGGTGTTTCAACATCATTGGCAATAAACACCGACTGATGTATATTGATTTTCCAGTTCTCATCTAAAATAAAACCTAAACGTGCACTTGCATTCTGTCTTTCGAATTGCGAGTGCTCCATTTTCTCACCGTAGGTAGTTGGATCTAATATGGTTTCTGCATAATCCTTATCATAGATATTATTTTTCCCAATTTTATAATCCTTTCCTTGTTTTTGGTAATTGCAGCTCACATCAAAATCCATAGATTCAGATAAAGCACCACCGGCATTTAAACTACCTGTATATGTTTCGAAGCTTCCGTAAGAAACACTTGCATTTCCGGTAATACTTTGCGTACTCTCTTTGGTAACAATATTGATTACTCCGGCCATAGCCGAAGAGCCATATTGTGCTGAAAAAGGGCCTTTTAAAATTTCAACCCGCTCTACATTCGACATATCTATTGTTGCAATATTGGTAGTTCCTGCAGGTTTGCCATCAATTAAAATCACATTGTATTTATTTGATGTAGATGGTGCAAAACCTCTCATACTAACAGCTGAAGAAATTCCTGGATATTGAATAATATCAACACCTGCAGTCTTCTTTAACAACTCACCCATATCAACTGCAGGAGTCGCTTCAATCATTCTTCTTGTAACCACCTCAACCTTTTGAGGAAGATCCTTCATTTTTGCATTTACACGTGATGCGTTAATCTTAACTTCTGATAAATTCAGGTGTTTCACTGCCGTTGTATCTTTGGCAGGATTTGGAATCTCATCAGCTTTTACTGCAGAATTTAATAGTGACAGCAATGCAAAAGCCGTTAAAAATGTTCTTTTCATGTTTTTTAAGAATAAATGAAAATAAGTTTAACCAATGCAATGCAGACAGGGAGCTAAAAGAAAATTTCGCAACATGACATGGAGGACCGGTTATGGCAAATCAATCCTTGTATCAATGTTCGATAAAGTTTTCGTTCACTTGCTCTTTTTCCCGAAAGCAATGACTTAAAATTGATTGCAAAGGCAGGTCTTCTGACTTGTTCTACTTTTTGAGGCCTTCCCATTCCAAAATCGGAACAGTGGCATAGGACTTTCAAAAAGCTCTTTTTAGAACTTACAGCTACGGGTATAGTCTCGGATTTTCACCGAATTCCCTTTTCATTTCATTCCTGAATAATGAGGAACAAAATACCAAATGCGACGCAAATGTATGATTTTTTTTATTGCACAAAATAATTTCTACAGAAATAAAAGAAACTTTATTTGATCCTCTCTGAAAATGAAGGCAATATATTACTGTTCATTATATCAATTCAGCTTATTAATATAATATGTTGTGTCCTGAGCTAATAAATCAGGATGCAGCACCTTTATAAAATCCTTTAACACAAGATCCGGTCTAAGACTGCCGGTCTCCCACCAGTCACTCCCTCCATTAGAATTTGATCTTTTGTAGATATTGTAGATTTCTTTATTTTGATAGGCCGCAAATTGTGTAAATATTTCGCCGTTATTTTCAATATCAGCTAAACTTTTAGTGGTTCCGGGATAAATCCATATATCAGCTTGACTGCATTGATCCAAAACGGATTCTACACTCATTGGAATGTTCCCTCTTGTTTCATCATCAAAAAGAAAATAATTAGCTCCTGCATCCCTCAAATAGCTTACCATATAATTCTTTCCTCCGGGAACATACCATATTCCCTTATAACTCCATCCCAACAAAACATTTGGTTTAGCTTTAAGACTTACCACTTTAGCCTTAAGTTGTTTATAGTTTATTTCAATCTGCTTAAATAAAGAGTCTGCCATCTTTTCTTTGTTAAAAAAAGCAGCTGTGAATTTCAACCATTCAGCTCTTCCCAATGGGGTTTCTTCCATCCAATTCAAGGAATATGCCAATTTAAAGCCAAGCTCTTCCATTTGACCTTCGTCCGCTTTCATCCCATTTAAGGCAGATAAAATAACTAATTCCGGCGCCAGATCAATCATTTTCTCAAAATCTATATTCTTATTGTGTGCTCCGCCTAAATTTGAAATTTCGCCACTCGTTACTTTTTCCGAGATACTTTTATTATAAACTTTCTCTGCTCGTGTCATCCCTAACAACTTATCCTCCAAACCAAGCGTAACAATCGAACCGATATGTGTATTAGAAAATGTGCACACAGAATTTACGGGTACCTTAACTACTATAAGATTATCAGGAAGATTATCAGGAATGCTTTCATTTCTAGGAATTAAAGCATATTCCCGCAAAACAGCATTCTCTTTCCAAGGATTATAAACACTTATTTTTTTATAATTCTCTTTTTTTTCAATTGTAAATCCTTTTGCATACAATATCGAACTGGTAAACTCATAACCATTGTTAATTTCAACATCTGACACAACATTTTTCAGTCTTGTTTTACTTGGATTACAAGCATACAAACATGACATACACAGTACAAGAGCTAATCTTTGTATCATTTCACTTTTTATTTTATGATCTTGAGTTAATCTACAGAAAAAGAAGTTCTAAGATAAGCTAGTAAGTCCTGTATACTTTGACATTTACGTGTTTCCCCATTATTATGAATCTCCCACTCCATAGAATCTTCAATTAACTTCACGGAACAATTTCCAACTTCTTCGCAGGTAACCTGATATCCCTCGCGGGACAATGCCCTTTGCGTCCAGAATCCCATTACATCGTTACCCAACAGCTGAATGATTTGCTTCTTTTGGTAATTCATAATAAAATTTCCTGTTTTCCGATCAAAAATGAAGGATTTATTATGGAAAGTTTCCTCAATGCTGCCATTCAAAACCAAATCCTCAGGAGCACCAACTTTAATCGTCTGCCCCAGTGCCATCAGCCAAATAACATCTGCAGCCTGAAGTGCTAAATCCAATTCGTGGGTAGAAAGTAAAATTGCCTTATTGGTTTCACGAGCCAAACGATGCAATAACCGCATGATGTCAACACGGTTTGGTAAATCCAAATGCGCAGTAGGTTCATCGAGCATGATTAACGGAGTATCCTGCGCCAAAGCCTTGGCGATCATCACACGTTGCCGTTCTCCATCACTCAACTGATTGATGAAATGATCGGCATAATGCAATAAACCAACTTGTTCCAATGCCCATTTAATTTTATCGTTATCCTCTTCCGATAAACGTCCCATCCATGAAGTATAAGGATGTCGACCCAAAGAAACGATATGGTAAACGGTCAGGTTTCCCACATTAATTCGCTCAGTTAAAACGATGCTTAGCAATTGGGCAATCTCTTTAAAATTACGATCACGAATAGGAATTCCTTCTACCAATGTATATCCTGCCAAAGGCGATTGAATACCGGCAATGGTTCGCATAAGAGTTGATTTACCTGCTCCGTTTGGTCCTAAAAGACAGACCATCTCGCCCCGCCTGATTGTCAGGTTAATATCTGAAAGCAAGCATAGCTGTTCCTTTTTCCCTTGCTTGTATCCAATGGAAAGATCCTGAGTTACCAATATGTCTTTTTGTACTTCTTTAATTTCACTCATAACCCAATCCTTACCCGGCAAAAGAAGCCTTCACATTTCTACTACGCATAATCACCCATATTACAACCGGCCCTCCAAACAATGCTGTTACCGAATTAATTGGTAATGTATTCTGATTTCCAGGCATTTGAGAAATAATATCACAAGCAAGCATGATAGCCGCACCAATTAATATTACCGCCGGCATTAATACTTTATGACTTGCGGTTCTGAAAATAGATCGTGCAATATGCGGCACTGCAACACCAACAAAAGCAATAGGACCAGTAAATGCGGTTAATGTTCCTGCAATTAATGCCGTACTAATAATAACGGCTATACGAGTCTTATTAACTGATATTCCAACTCCCCGCGCATAATTCTCGCCCAACAAAAGTGCGTCCAATGGTTTTATCAGAAAAAAAGCAATGATCAAGCCACTAAAAACAATTGGAACCATTACTTTCATTTCGGTCCATGTAACACCTGCCAAACTACCAAAAGTCCATATTATAAAACTTTGTATTTGCTCCGGATCACTAAAGTATTGCAGAATATTTACTACAGCACCGGTAATACTTCCAAACATGATCCCGATAATCAGCAATGAAACACTATCGGATATTTTAAGAGAGGCCAAAGCAACCAGCATAAATACTAATGATGCACCTAAAACAGCAGCAACAACCAAAGCCCAACTACCCAGAAAAGCCGAAATTACACCAAAAGCAACCGGCATTAAAGCCGATGCCATTACCATTAAAGCAACTCCCAGACTTGCTCCGGAACTAATTCCCAAAACGTAAGGTCCTGCCAATGGATTTCTGAAAAGTGTCTGCATCATTAAGCCTGTAACCGATAATCCGGCTCCAACAAAAATGGCAGTTAAAGCTTTCGGCAATCGAAAATTTAAAATGATGTAGTTCCATGAGTTTTTCACATCAGCACCATATAGAATTGCAAACACCTTTTTAAAAGGAATATTTACACTTCCGAATATCAAATCCAACAGGAAAATACCACAAATGAGAAGGAATAGTATCCCAAATACGAGCGAAAACAATCTTCCTTTTTTATTCAACAGCATAGCTCTCCTATTTCAATTGTTGATAGTAATACAATTCATAATTTGGCAGCAATTCAGGATGTAAAATCTTAATCACATCTTTAAACACAACATCGGGTTGCATTACACCAGACTCAAACCAATCGTTGGCGCCGCTATCTTTCATTCGTTTTGTTGAACAAAAAACATGAGCTGTTTTATATGATCGAAATAAAGTGTAACGCTCATCCATGTTTTTCATATCCTCCAAAGTTCTGCATTGTCCGGGGCCAAACCAAATATCTGCTTCTCCCTGCTTATCGAAAACAATCTCAAAACTTAATGGCATACTGCCACTGATGCTATCAGAAAACCAACAATAATCTGCCTTTCCGTCGCGAAGGAATTGCGCTAAGTAGCTTTGTCCGCCTGGCATATACCAAATGCCTTTAAAATTATAGCCTGAAAGAATACTTGGTTTACTCTCCACATGTTCCACCAACATTTTCAAATCATTGTATCTCCTTTCTACAGCATTAAAATGTTTTTCGGCCTCGGCCTCCTCATTAAAAAAGGCTGCAATAAATTTTGCCCATTCAGCACGTGCCAAGGGTGAAGTTTCCATCCACTCTATATTATAAGCAACCGGTAAACCTGCGTTCATTAATTTAGTTTCCTTGTCGGTGATGTTCATAAAACCGGCAACCATTACCAATTCAGGATCCAACTCAACAATTTTCTCAAAATTCAGACTTTCCGAATGACCTACCGCTTGTATCGTTCCATTCTGAGCCTTTTTATCCAACTCCTCATCGTAAATACGATCGCGCAAAGAAACTGCAACAATTCGATCCTGAACGTTTAAGAACTTTAAAATTCCGATTTGAGTACTCGATAGCGCGGCAATACTTCTTACAGGAACCTCTACCAACAAACCATCAGCAGGAACCGGAATATCCGTTTTTTCCCCACGATTCTTCAAATAATATTTTTGGAAAATTTTGCCTTCGTTCCAAGGATCCCAAACAATCAATTCTTTTAAGCCACTGGCAAGAAGTTTAATTTGAAAGCCTTTGGCGTACTTTAATTGAGATTGATGATAAAAAGATGAATCGACAGCTGAATTATCAGCTTGTTTTTCTTTCTTTTTTGGATCGCCGGATTGACAGGAAATAGCACCCAATAACAGGATTAGGAGTAATGCCCAACAGCTTGATTTTAATAAATTCATTTTCTTCCACAATAATTGTGGGGATAGCAGACAAGAAAATACAATTACTACAATTATACCTTCGTTACTCAGTTCCCCGAAGTTACGAAACAGTTCAATTTATTAGGCAGGTCTTCTGGCTTTACCCAATTCTAACGCCTTCCCATGTAAAACTACATTCACATAGTGGCTGATTTGTCAGAACTTATCAATGAAAAATCATTGAGGGCTTACAGCTGCGGGGACAGCTCCGGTATTGCACCGGATTCCCATTTTAATTCTCAAAAGAGAGAAACCCAATTCCTGCAAATCTATGGAATATTTCGGAAAAAGAAGAGGTTTTAAAAAAGCAATCAGGAATAACTGTCATACAAAAACAAAAAGACTGAATCGTATTGAACGAAACAGTCTTTATTATAAGATGCAGAAATGTGAAAAATGCTATTTAAAGACATCTCATGCAATTTCACTAACGTAAGGCATTCATCTGAACATCCAATTTCTCTGAATATTCGTTGATATCCTTTGTAATGAATTCATGAATTACAATTTCAGGTTCAATCTCGTGAATAATCTCTTTTACCCGTTTACTGGTAAATGGCAAGTGCTGATCAATCTGCAGAACATGATTACGTGCTGTAGTATATTTCTCCGTATGATTTAAGTCTGACCATCCTGTTGGCAAACCATTCATAACCTGTTTCGTTTGATATTCTCCTGATAAACTCAAATTCAAATGCAGACTCTTAATTTTCGCCTGAATATCTTTTGACAATCGTGATATCCGATCCAAAACAAAATCAATGGCCTCATCCTCACATCTCAATGTAATATTCGTATTCATTAAATGTCCCGTATCCAAAAGTAGATTCCAATTTGAAAAATCCAGTCGTGATGCAAAATCATCGGCCTCAGCCGGAAATAAAAAATCCAGACCAGGCCACCACAAATTTTCGATTGCTAATGTAACAGGAGGTTCTCCATCACCAAATTCCTGAGCCGTTCTGTTCAGCATTTCTGCTAAACCCGTCATTACCTCAGTGCTTTTATAGTTAAAATCACGCGTAAAAGCATGTTCCAATTCTACATGTGCAGCGTGTATAACAGCATGAGATGGTTGAAAATGTGCTGCGTATTCCCACAGTTTCTTCTGAGAAGTAATCATTTCTGCAGCATTCGTACCTCCGCAGCAAAATTGCAAATGCTCGGCTAACATATTAGGAAAATAATATTTGGCAGCATCCTCTCCTTTTCGCCAAACATCCAACCAGGTTACCCAAAATGGCAAATGAACACTTTTAACTATTCCTTTTGGGATTTCTTCGGATGGAGAATCATAACCGATTAGTAATTCAACCCCATCTATTTTTTTGTCAATAATATATTCTTCCAGTCCTTTCCATCCGTTCTCAAAACGACTCACATCAGATGGATAAACAGAGAAGTCCATTAAATTTTTATAATTCATATATAATAATGTATTTTTCACCAACACAACCACAAAATTAAGGGGCTGTTTAAAAATTCACATCAAAAATAGTTTTAAATGATCATTTTAACACCCCCCTTACTATCTATTTCTGAATCCTTTTTTCACTCATCAAATAAAAAAATGACGTTTTGGCCATTTTTCACAAAATTCGAAAACGTTATCATAAAAACAAATTTGCCATTTCAAGGTTAATAATGACAAAATTCTTTATTAAATCCTTGTAACGCAAACAATTTCGGGAGCTTTCGCAACCGTTTTAAGTTGTTTTTTTTGTTATTTCTTCAATTTTGGGAGTTATTATTTAGATCATTTCTATGATTTATTTCTAGATTTACAATGTCAGCCAATCACAAATAACCGATGGTTGATTTTATAAATTATTACTCATTTAAACTTAAAAAAGATGAAAACAAAAAACACATTTAAAGGATTGGTATTCGGAGCAATACTATTCTTAAGCGCAAGTTCAGCATTTGCAACCGGAAACATTCGAATTAACCCTTATTTGGATACTGATTTATCAATTGTATCTATTATCAATCCAACCGAATCATTGCTTAAAATGAAGATTTACGATGAAGCTGGAAACTTGTATTATTCAAAAAAAGTAGGTGGTGAAACCACAGCTCAAAAATTGTTTGATTTCTCTTATCTTGAAGATGGAACCTACAAAATTGTTTTAACTGGTAAAGGAGATAATATTGAAAAAGAATTTGTAGTTGCCAACAACAAACTTGTTGCAGAATTAGCTGAGAACACTGCAGAAAAAACTCTTTTCAGAACAGAGGATAACAATTTGTTTGTAACCTACCTGTCTTTTGAAAACAAAGCATTCAACATTTCAATAAATGATGAATTTGGAAATGAAGTATTTAATGGCTCTTATGCATCAGAACCGACTTTCTCTAAAAAATTCAATGTAGAAGCATTGCCAAAAGGAGATTATAAAGTTCGTTTAGTGTCTGACAAAAAAGAGTACAATTATGCCTTCAGAAAATAGTGACCAAAGCGGTTCAAGTGACCAGATGATTCAAAAGAATCATTCCTATATAATAAGTGTAAGCCCAGAGAAATCGGACCTACACTTATTTTTTTGCTTTATAAGAAAAACCTCCCGAAGGAGGCATTCTATTATTTCACAATAATTACGACTCTTCTCCCTCAGGCACAGTTTCTTTTGAAACAGGAATCTCACCAACTGGTGCTGTAGATGTCACCTTTTTTTTCGATTCAATTTTGGTATTTATTTTACGAACCTTATGAATTAAGCAGCTAAACATGTAGTCTGCGGCTTTCGATTCATCCTCTTTCATGAGCATTTTTCCAGTTTTCGAGATATCGCTTAACTGCTTCCAAAAAAGATTAAGTTCGGCATTGTTATCAACAACCAATTGCTTGCGTTCACTGGTTTTTTGTTCCTGTAATAAATTTAAATCATACACTTTTTGAGTCATCTGCTCCAACTCAGTACTCAAACTATCCTTGTACCCTTTCTCTTTTAATACTTCAAGATTTTTAGCAATATTTTGTTGAATTATTTTCGCTTTTGCACAATAGCCTTCAACATTCCTTATCCGGATCATTTTCTTCGCTTCTTTCACTCCAAAATCGGAGGCTTTAACAAGCATTAATTTGTTTGCCCGTTGAGTATAAGCTGCAATCAATTCCAACTTATGAAGAATTGCATCAAGACCACTATACAAATCAGAAGTAATTTTTTTAATCTCAGCGGTTTGTGTTTTCGACTGAGTAAGATCGGCCACCCGATGAATTCTATTCTGAAAATCAGTAACAAACTCATCATTAAATTCCGGCGAAAAGTTTGAGAACTTTTCACGGTCACGCAAAAATAATTGCAATAGAATCTCTCCCACTACTGGTAGTTCTTCTTGTCTGAATTTATAATATAAACCCATGTGTAAATAATTAGTTTGATTAATACTATGTTGATTTTAAAATAATTTGTTCCAAATTTCAACTAACAAACTCCCCAAGCACACTTCATATTTATTTTAAAGCTATACACTCAAAACAAATAACAAACCCACAAAATTTCACCTTTTCAATTCAATAACTTAAAACTTATTTTCACTCCCTTTAACTACATTACAAGTCCCTTGAGTTACATTTCAATTCCCACGACCTACATTACAAGTCCCTTTGCCAACAATCCAAATCCCCTAAGTTACATTCACAGTCCCTTAACTAACATATAAAGTACTTTAACCAACATTTAAACTCCCTTTAGTAACAATGGCTGAGAAAGAGACTAATTTCTCAATCACAAAGCCGGAAACACTTATCTAACCGACAAAATCCCTAATGAAATCAGCACAGCAACTAACTATTTATCAGTTGTTAAAAGTGACATCAGACAAAAAGAACGACAAAACAATCAGCAAATAGGAATAGACCCATTTAAAGTATACCTAAATTAGTTTATTCCATATAATTCATCAAATATTTTAACATTAATTTTACATATAACAAAAACCTGTAAAACATTCAGTTGAACTTACCCAGGGAAGAGCTCTGGAACTGGAAAACGACAAGAATGGTTTGGTTAACTTTTTTATCTATCCTCTTTTGGAGGAAGATGGAAAAACAAATACAAATTTAAGTAAAGAATTTTCGCTTAAATAAATTTAATATCCCACTTAAAAAACTACTATACAATATGTTATATTTTAACAAAAACACATATTAAAATAAATAATAAAAGATATATTCACTTTCATTTCAGGATAAAAAAACGTATTTTTAGCATCAATTAAACCACTATAAATTAATTATTATGAAAAAATTATTATTTGCTATTGCCATCTGCGGATTCGTATTTACTTCTTGTGGAAACAAAACTAAAGCTGCTGCTTCTGAAGAAAAAGCATGTTGTTCAAAAGAAAAAACAGAAGCTTCTGCAGAACTTGAAAAAGATGCTGATAAATGTTGTTCTGCTAAAGCTGAATGTACAAAGGATACTACTGCAGCAGAAGAAGTAACAGCTACAGAAGAAGTTGTTGTTGAAGAGGTTGCTGCAGAAGAAGCAAAATAAGAAGGTACACTCTGCCTGCTCAAAAGAATACAGCAGGAAACAAGCAGGACACAAACAAAATAAAAATCAGCCATGGAGTTTTTCTCTATGGCTTTTTTTATTACAAACAGAAATTACTTTTTTCCTGCCTGCAAAAGTTTATTCGAAAGACTTCTAAACCGAAGCATAAACAGAAAAGAGGCTGCTCCTAATCCTGCTGGTAATCCCCACCAAATTCCCACTTCATTCATACCGAAAACAAAAGCACATAAATATCCGGTAGGTAACGAAACCAGAAAGTAGGCAACAAAAGTGAGCAATGTAGGTATGTTCACATCCGACATTCCTCTTAAAATACTTCCAAATACAATCTGAAGAGCATCAAAAAACTGATAGATTACCATTACAATCAGAAACTGAGCTGTTAATTGAATAACTGCCGGTTCCTGTGTAAACCATGTGGGTAAAATATGCCGAAGGCTTACAAAAAGTATACACATAAAAACAACTATACCCAACACCAAATGAACTGCAGCCCAACCGGAATTCTTCATTTCGCGGATACGTTTCTCACCCAGTAAAGACGAAATCCGAATGGTTGTGCTTGCTGCAATCCCCTGATAAATCATAAAACTAACCGTAGACAAACTCAATACAATTTGATGTGCTGCCAACCCTTCAACGCTAATCCAGCCCATCATTATGGTACTCAGCATAAATGCCGAAGCTTCCATTACCAGCTGCGAACCAATGGGTAATCCCAATTGCCAAATCCGCCAAAAATCTTTCAAACAATAAACTGATTTCCTGATCATTTCCCGATATGGCTTAAAAAATCTTCCAGTCCGAAAAACCCAGAAAAAAGCAATTGCCATAAAACCACGGGCAATTAAGGTTCCATAACCTGCTCCGTTTAAACCCATTACCGGAAAACCACATTTCCCGTTAATCAAAATATAGTTTGCAGCTATATTCACCAAATTGGCAAGCAACATGATATTCATAGCTACTTTAGTATTGGCAAGTCCTTCGCCAAATTGTTTGTATCCCATAAAAATCATCATGGGCAATATACTGGCAGCTAAAATCCACAAATAACTTTTCGCATCAGTAATAATTTCCGATGGCTGTCCCATTTTTCCCATTAAAAGGCTAAGCAATAAAATTACCACGGTAAGTAATATGCCCATCAATATCATTGCCAGCATTCCGTTTTTAAACCACGATCCTATTTTCAATTTCTTGAAATCGCCTCTGGCCTCGCCTACCAAAGGAGTAATTGAATATGAAAATCCGGTACCGAAAATAATCACCAGCCAGAAAATTGTATTGGCAAAAGAAGCTGCCGCAAGTTCGTGAGTTCCCAAATGGCCAATCATCATGTTGTCAACCAATCCCACTGTGATTTGTCCCAATTGCGCTAAAACTACCGGCAATCCAAGTTTTACAATTGGGCCGTAATGAGGTAAATAAACTCGTAAGGAAAAGGCTTTCGAAATTCTGTTCATGCTAATTAAAATGTGACACTAAAAATAAGTTGGATATTCTATTTGGGGAAGGACATCTGTCTTAGAGCCGACAAATGTAAACATCACGATTGAATGCTCCAATTCCAATTGAGGAAATACAATTTTTCCAATCAGACAACAAACTATTTCGGTTCATGAAATTGCAATCCCAACAATTGGGTATTGGATATCAATCAGCGAACATCTATATTTGTTGCATATTTGTCGAAAATGAGGAATTTCAAGAAACAAATGTTATGTCTGCTCATGCTAATACCAATGTTGGTATTGCTTGCGCATGATGTAATTCCTCACAACCACAATCATAACACCACCGAAGATCAACAAATTTCGATTATTCACTTTCATCAACATGTGAAATGCAATACCTGCAATCATCACAATCATGGTGAAACGAACTGGAACCATCAAAACGAAAAAAACAGTGAATCTTGCTGCATTCTGACTCATAATAGAGTTCAGCAAGAAATCAAATATCAGGTTTTCCTTAAAGCGGATGCAATCCGACTTGATTCGGAAGACATACGGAAAGTTGAAAAATTCCGGGTTCATAACTATATCCTGATTCCTGAACCGCTTCGGTTTTCCCCTCACAGAAGAGGCCCTCCAAATTCAATTTTAGTTTAAGCATACTGATAGTTACAAATTATCAGCAGGCAGACTATCCAATGGACTGAACTCTATTGAGATAATCGATATACCTAATAATTAATGGTATAAAAAACTCACAAATCTGCAATAAGACCAATGTTACAAACACTTGTTTTATGCTGTAAAACCGATTCTTTTTTAAAATAATTTCTATCTGTGCAATCCCAATGCATTCGGGACTGCATTCTATCGACTTATTTTAAGGTGAATTTGGCATCATACAAAATATAAATACAATGAAACAATATATCTGGATAAGCTTTTGCTTATCAATGCTATTAAGCGCCTGTCATTCTTCAGAAAGTTCAAATACCGATCACGAAGGTCACAATCATTCTGCTGAAACGGAAGCTCACGAAGATCATACCACAGAAAGCCTGACCTTATTTAATGATAAAACGGAACTATTTGTAGAGTTTCCTACTTTAATGTTGGGACATACAAGTCAATTTTTAACTCACTTCACCAATTTGGAAAGCTACAAACCATACACAGAAGGAAAGTTAACCGTTAGCCTGATAAAAGAGGGAAAAGTAGTTCGTCAAACAGTAGAAGCACCGGCGAGAGAAGGGATATTTACTCCAAATGTACAGGCAAAAGAAGCAGGAGTCTACACTCTCGTATTTGATATTGAATCGAAATATGGGAAAGAACAATTCTCAGCTAAAAATATTCATGTTTATAAAGATCACGAAGAGGCAGAATTGGCAGAAACACCTGAAACCGCCGAAGGAATAAATTTTCTGAAAGAGCAAGCCTGGAAAATCGATTTTGCGACTTCTGAAGCTAAATTGAGTCCTTTTCAGCAAATCATTAAAACAACAGGAATTTTACTTCCATCTGTTAATATGGAAAAGCAAATTGTAGCCAAAAGCAGTGGTATCGTTCATTTTCAATCGCAGGATCTTGTTCCCGGCAAAACCATTAAAAAGAACGATCCGATATTCAATCTTTCGGGAAACGGCTTGGCAGGCAATAATATTTCCACTCAATTTACCGAGGCAAAAACCAATCTGGAAAAGGCAAAATCAGCTTTCGAAAGAGCTAAAACACTACACGAAGATCAAATTATATCCGAAAAAGATTTTGTGGAAGCAAAAAGCAATTTCGAGAATGCAAGCGTAAATTACGAGAGCATCAATAAAGATTACAATTCGAATGGTTTTTTGATTGCTTCGCCTGTCAGCGGATTTATTTGTGATGTTTATGTGAACGAAGGACAGTATGTTGAAAAAGGAGATGTATTGGCTAAAGTTGATCAGGGATCTAAATTATTACTAAAAGCAGATGTGTATCAGAAACACCTTCAGCAATTGAAACACATTAAATCAGCAAACTTTAAATTACCGTACAGCGAACAAATATTCGATACAGAAAAGCTGAACGGAAGATTAATCGCCTACGGTAAAGACATACACGAAGATGATTATACAACACCTCTGTATTTTGAATTGGATCTGACTTCGGATTTATACGCCGGATCGTTTGTTGAAGTTTATCTGAAATCAGAAAGATCATCAAATGTTCTTCATATCGAAAAGTCAGCTGTTCTGGAAGATCAGGGACTAAAATATGTGTTTGTGCAATTATCCGGCGAAAGCTTCGAAAAACGATTTGTAACTATTGGTATTAGTAACGGTCAGGAAGTAGAAATTACTTCAGGACTTAAAGCCGGCGAGCGTGTTGTAAGCAAGGGTGCTTATTTTGTAAAACTTGCCTCAATGGCAGGTGCATTGCCCGCACACACGCACGAGCATTAAATTTTGATGCAAGTGCGTAGTAATGAACAAGAAAGCAGGCTTAACTAAAACTGATACAAAAAATTTAAAATAAACTATCGTGTTAAATAAAATCATACAATATGCATTACACAATCGTATTCTTGTGCTGTTTGTATCCATCCTCCTAATTTTAGGTGGTGGTTATACAACAGCAAACATGGATGTGGATGTGTTTCCCGATCTGACTGCCCCAACCGTGGTAGTTATGACAGAAGCTCATGGAATGGCTCCCGAAGAAGTTGAAAAACTGGTCACCTTCCCTATTGAAACTGCTGTTAACGGAGCTACTAATGTCAGACGCTTACGTTCCTCCTCATCAGCAGGATTCTCCATCGTATGGATCGAATTCGAATGGGGAACCGACATTTACAAAGCCCGGCAAATTGTGAGCGAGAAGCTGTTAGCAGTTTCCGAAAGCTTGCCCGAAGGAGCTGGAAATCCTAGTTTGGCTCCTCAATCATCAATTATGGGAGAAGTCTTAATAATTGGACTGCAATCGGACAGCATTTCTCCAATGGAACTAAGAACTTTGGCTGACTGGACCATTCGTCCGCATTTGCTGGCGATTAACGGGGTTGCACAGGTTGTTGTAATCGGCGGCGAATTCAAACAATATCAGATCTTGGCCAATCCTCAAAAAATGAGGTATTACAAAGTTAGTATTGATGAATTAATGAAGGCAGCCCGCTCTACCAACCAGAATTCTGCCGGTGGATTTATCAACGAATACGGAAACCATTATAACATTAGAGGAATTGCCCGCACATCAGATTTTAAAGAACTTGGGAACTCTGTTGTGAAAATGTACAACAATATTCCTGTTCGAATTAGTGATATTGCTGAAGTTAAGGCTGCCGCTGCGCCAAAAATTGGTTTGGGAACCATTAACAGTGAGCAGGCAGCCTTGCTAACTGTAAAAAAGCAACCAGGCATCAATACACTAAAGCTGACCGAAAAATTGGATCAGTCTATTGCAGAATTATCAAAATCATTACCGGCAGGGGTCACTGTGAACACACACATTTTCCGTCAGGCGGATTTTATTAACTCATCCATCGGGAATGTTAAAAAAGCACTGATGGAAGGTTCCATTTTTGTGATTGTGATTTTACTGGTATTTCTGATGAACTACAGAACAACCATAATTTCACTTTTAGCAATTCCAATTTCGCTTTTGGTAACCATGATCACCCTTAAATTTTTGGGCATTACCATAAACACCATGACTTTAGGAGGTATGGCCATTGCTGTTGGTGATTTGGTTGATGATGCAATTATTGATGTGGAAAATGTTTACAAACGACTCAGGCAAAATCATCTTTTACCAAAGGAACAGAGAAAAAAACCAATTAAAATCGTTTACTCTGCATCCTGCGAAATTCGTTCATCCATTATCAATGCAACCTTTATTATTATTGCTGCTTTTTTGCCTTTATTTTTCCTAAGTGGTATGGAAGGCCGAATGCTTCAGCCACTTGGCATTGCGTTTATCGTTTCTCTTTTTGCTTCATTGGTTGTTGCGCTTACTCTCACTCCTGTTTTGTGCAGCTTCATGCTCACCAGCAATAAAATGCTCGACAGAAAGAACAAAGAAAGCTGGTTGGTTGCTCATTTAAACAAATGGTATGGCCATTCTCTCGGGAAAGCCTTGCAATATAAAAAATGGATATTGGGAAGTGCTGCCCTCCTGTTTGTTGTTTCCATTTTTATCCTTTCGGGATTAGGCAGAAATTTCCTTCCTGAATTCAACGAAGGCTCTCTAACCATTACAGCGATCACCAAACCGGGAATTTCTTTGGAAGAATCGAACAAGATTAAAGTTTTGGCCGAAGATGCCTTAAGAACAGTTCCTGAAATCCATTTAACCGCCCGACGAACAGGCCGATCTGAGTTGGATGAACATTCGTTTGGTGTCAATACCTCTGAAATTGAAGTGCCTTTTACATTGACAGAAAGAACCAAATCTGAATTCCTTCTGGAAGTCCGTGAAAAATTGAGTCATATCTCAGGCGTTAATTTCGCCATAGGACAACCCTTAGGACACAGAATAGATCATATACTTTCCGGCACTAAAGCCAATATTGCGATCAAGATTTTTGGTGATGATTTAAATTTAATGTTCAAGCTGGCAAATGATATCAAAGCATCAATTTCTCCGATAGCAGGTGTTGTTGATGTGAATGTGGAACAGCAGGTAGAAATTCCGCAAATCCGCATTTTGCCAAAACGCAATATGCTGGCTAAATATGGAATTTCAATTGCTCAATTCTCTGAATTTATTCATGTAGCATTTGCTGGATCGAAAGTTTCGGATGTGTTTGAAGGAATTAGAGCTTTCGATTTGGTGGTAAAGTACAACGAAGAAAACCGTGGTAGTTATGATGCCATTCAAAATGCCTTGATTGATACATGGGATGGAAAGAAAATTCCTTTTAGTTATGTAGCCGAAATTCAATCGCTATCGGGTCCAAATACCATTCACCGCGAAAATGTTCAACGCAAGCTGGTTGTTTCTGCCAATGTTGCCGATCGTGATCTTCGCAGTGTTGTTACTGATATTCAGAACAAAGTTGAGCAAGACATAAAATCACCTGAAGGTTATAGAATTGAGTACGGCGGACAGTTTGAAAGTGAAGCCAAAGCTTCCCGGGTTTTGATGATCGCATCAATGTTCAGTTTTCTGATTATTTTCCTTCTGCTATTTCAGGAATTTAGAAGTCCTCAACTGGCGGGTATCATTTTATTGAATTTACCCTTGGCGCTTATTGGAGGTGTTTTTACAATTTATTTCACATCTGGAATGCTTAGTATTCCAGCAATAATTGGATTCATCACTCTGTTTGGTATTGCTACACGAAATGGTATTTTACTTATCTCTAACTACCAGAGCATGAAGAAAAAGGGACTGGAAATTAAGGATATTATCGTTCAGGGATCTGTTCACCGATTGAGTCCTATTTTAATGACAGCATTGACAGCAGCACTGGCTTTAATTCCAATGGCAATAGCTGGTGATCAGCCGGGAAATGAAATTCAAAGTCCGATGGCAGTTGTTATTCTGGGTGGACTATTGAGTTCTACCCTACTGAATATTTATATTATTCCAATCGTGTATCTCTTACTGAACACTAAAAACAAAGGAAATGCTTAAAACTTTATTATTTATCACCATAACTGGATTGGGCTTTCAAGGAATGGCTCAATCCTCCGTTCAGAAAATTCTGAAAGAGATTGAAAAAAACAATCCAAAACTTCAAGCACATCAGCAATATTTGGAAGCACAAAAATTAGGAATACGGTCTCAAAACAATTTGGCCAATCCTGAATTGGAATGGGAAAAAAGTTTTTCTTCGCAGGAGGGCAAACCCTACGAAATTTTGGTGAGTCAGAGTTTTGATTTTCCAACCAGCTATATCTACAAAAATCAGCTTAGAGATGAGAAAATAACCAATCTGAAAAATATACAGGCAAAAGTAAGACAAGACATTTTACTGGAAACAGAATTGATTTGTTTTGAGCTTATTTACCGAAACAAACAAAATATAGAGTTGAGTACAAGATTGGATAATGCTGAAAAATTAACACGCTTTTTTGAGAAGAGGTTACAAGAAGGAGATGCCAATATTCTAGAGGTTAATAAAATCAGAATGCTGGCTCTTAACACAAAAAATCAGCTGCAACTGGTTCGAAACAAAATATCCAATCTAAAAAAAGATCTACAAAAGCAGAATGGAGGTTTGGAACTGAATTTAAATGACCTTGAGTATCCTGTTGTGAGTATGGACGAGGACACTAAACTTCTACTTGCAAATGCTGTAACCACCGATCCTTACTTAAACCAACTAAGAGCAAATGAACAGATGGCTTCGAAAGAAACTTCTTTGGTAAAAACAAATTCTCTTCCTAAGATATCAATCGGATATCGCTATTTAGGTTCAGATTTGATGAAAGAAGCCAACGGTATGAAACTCGGAATCAGCATTCCTTTGTGGGAAAATAAAAACAAAGTAAAGCAGGCAAAACTAATGGAACTGTTCCGAAAAGAAGAGCTGTCCTTCGAGAAAATGGAGAAAGAAAATGAATATGAGAAACTTTTTCAAACTTTTTTCAGTCTAAAATCCAGTCTTTCCGATTATCAAAATGTATTTGCGGAAAAGAAATATGATTCTCTTTTACGCAAGGCTCTTAGTTTCGGAGAAATATCTGGAATTGAGTATCTTATGGAGAGTATTTACTACTACGAAAGTTTCGATACTTATCTTGAAATTGAACATGAATACAACATCAACAAGGCTAAGATACTAAGATATCTACTTTAATACTTATGTAGATCCATTAAAAATATCACTTTTCGTATAACTTTTTTGAAACCCTTAGCGTAGAAGTAGCAAAACGGTTTCCGTTTTTAAGGTTTAAAGTGAATAGATTAAAAAAGGATGGGGTGGTTACCATCCTTTTTTGTTGTCCAATAATTAGTATTTTTCATCGTAAATTATCAATATATTTATCAATTACTTGACAATAAAAAATTTATTCCTATATTTAAGTTGAATTCTCAATTGAAAATTCAGGTTATAAAGTGAATTAGAGAAGGGATGGAGTGGTTGCCATCCCTTTTTTCATGAGAAAACTCATGTTTTGTTTGAATACAAATCTCTTAAAAACATCATAAAAAGGAGGAATATCAGATCCCTCCTTCACATATTCTTTTTTTAGAAATTCTTAATCTATTTAAATAATTTCTTCAGTAAATCCTTCCCTTTCTTTTCCAATTCTTTCTTGGCCCGTCGTTCCAACTCTTTGGCTACGGCATACTGAGCCTGCTTAATTGCTTTACTTAAATCAAGCTTCACATTTGGATTATCAACCGTACCAGTAATCTTCACAGCAACATCAAGCTCTTTAACTTCATCGAAACCAGGTAATTTATCGAAATACTGATTTACCTCTTTGCCCAACTCATCTTTTGGCAATTTCATATCCATGGTAAAATTCAATTTTCCATCAACAGACTGAGTTCCGTAAATTTGTGCCGGATGTCCTGCAACTTTAGCTTCAAACGGCTTTACCTCCACATTTCCATCAGTAATTACAAAATTCATATCGAATTGAGTTATCGAAATCCGTTTGTATTTGTCATTTTTTAATGCTGCAGCCAAGGCGTCGAAAGCTTTATTATCTTTTATCACAATCATTTTGGAATGAATTGCTCCATTTCCATTCAATGTATTCATTACCGGATTCATTTCCTGATCAAGCAAAGATGTAATCTTTAAATCGGATGAAATCTTACCGGAACAATTCATAGCAATTGGGAGCATCTTTTTAATCATGCTTAATGATTCGTATGCTGAATTGATATCAAAATCCTTCACATCCAAACCAAAATCAATGGCTGGTTTCTGAATATTCTTAGTATTGTAGGAACCATTCATTGTCATCGAGCCTTTTAACATATCCATGGATAAGTCAGTTAACTGTGCTTTAGCATTTTTAACAACAATTAGTCCCTTCATATTTTCGATATTCATTTTATCGAACCGTATCAGTTTCATCGAAGAAACCAATTTTAAGTCTAAATTAGCCGGAATTTCAATCACGCTTAATGGAATTGTATCCGAAACTGCTTTTGCATCCTCTTCCTCAGTCATAAATTCATTTATATCAAATAAATTTGAACTCAAAATGAAGTTTCCTTTTAAAACTTTATCTTTTAAAACGTAAGGGATATAGTCCTCTATTTTTCCAGTTAACTGAATATCCGAAAATCCAATTTTGGAGTTAAAAGAAGTCAGGCTAATGTATTTTGGCGTAAAATTCAGAACAGAACTTATGATCTTAATTCCCTGCGGAAAATCAGGAGTTGAGAATTCGAAGTTTTTCAATTTCACATCCCCTTTGGTCGTAATTTTTTCATATTCCTCCTTTTCTATAGCAGACATCTTTCCGCTAAAACTAACATCAGAAGTTACGATGCCTGTAATTTTAATGCTATCCATTGGGATTGCATGGCGAATTTTAGCAAAATCAATCACTCCTTTGAATAAACCATTCATGTAAGGATCAGATATTGGGTTTTTCACATGAATTTCTGCATCGAACGGATTGTTGGCAACCTCAAAATGAAATGAATTTACATCAGCTGTCAATAAATCCAGATCTCCTCCCGGATGTTTTACTTCTGCATTTATGGTAATATTGTTAATCGATTCTCTTAGATCAGGATATTTTAGAGTAGCCTTATCAACTGCTAGTTTAGCACCAAATGACGGCATATAATCTTCTTTATAATCCCCTTTTACGAAAGCTGTTAATGCCAGAGTTCCGTTAGTCTCCAATCCATTAAGATCAGCTTTGAATACATCAGGAACCATTGAAAGCAAGGTTTTAAAATCTGCCTTCTGAGCATTCATTTTCAGATCCAGACTATAACCATCCTCTAACATTCCAACATTTCCATCTATACCGAACACCAGTTCATTTAAGGTTAGTTTATTCTCTTTAAATGTGAATATCATATTCTGAAGATCAGCTACAATAACTGCATCAAGCGTTACACTCGCCTTTTTCAAATATTTTACGCCATCGTAATCCAAATCAATTCCTGTAATTTGCGATTTTACATTCAAATTCGTCGATTTCACTGTAAAATCACCATTTAACGTCAAATCCAAATCATCTACAACAAGAACAGTTTTTATGGATGCATCCGCATAACGCAAAAAGAAATCTTCAATACGCACTTCTTCAAAAATCACTTTAAAATCGGAAACCTCGCCAGTCTCCTCTTCCACCACTGCCTCATCAGATTCCTTTACAATATCCCAATTTGCTTTACCCGATTCCAAAACAACAGCATTTACTTTTGCGTTGGCCAGCACAATTGCCCCAACTTTTATTTGAGTACCGGACAACGCTGAACCCAAATCAACTGCAGTATATAAACTACCAACTGAAGCCAAAGTGTCATTTGCAAATTCATTTTTACCAACAACAGTCACATCTTCAAGCTCAACATAAAGGTTTGGGAAATTTTTGAACATCGATAAGGACAAATCTCCTATTTCAACCTTGGCATCTATCGTATTATTAATTTCGGTTTTTACCCGCTCCATTATCTTATCTTTAAAGAAAAAGGGTAAAATGATTAGCAGCGCTAAAAGTAAGACTACAAATCCTCCAAAAAATTTTAGAAACTTCTTCATTATATCATTTATTTATATGGTTTTACATAACAAAAGTACAAAACCTGAAGGATTATACTCGATTCAATGAAAAAATAATCATGAACAAAGTAAATTTAGTTTTTTTTATCCTTAACTAAAATCCTAACTAAAAGATTTAGAGTTTTTTAATACCAGCTTCTTTCTGAAGTTTCATTTTTATTAAAAAAAGACTCCTATTTATAGACCCAAAATGTAAAATTTATCTATATTTGCACCGCATTACCGAGGTAATCATGGATGCGTAGCATAACTGGATAGTGCACTACGTTACGGCCGTAGAGGTTGGGGGTTCGAATCCCTCCGCGTTCACAGAAAACTCATCAAGAAATTGGTGAGTTTTTTTTATTTTTAAAATATATCCGTTTAAATCATTCGAACAAACAACTAAAAATGGATCAATTCAAATATAAGGTGGAGTAAGTTTTTTTTATGCATATATTTTAGCTACCCTAAAAAGGAAGAAGTTAATCTCTCTCACCCCTCTAAGTGATGTCCTGAATGCTTTCAGTTTTACATTGAAAGATTCCGCCGAAGCATTCGTACTGCGATTATCAAAGTAGTTTAAAATACCTTGATAATGATCTTGGATAGTGTTTTTAATACTTCTGAATGATTTAAATCCAGTCTCTTCAACCTTTCTAAACCAATGAGCTAATTTTGTATAAGCAATACCCTTTTCTTTGGTTTGTGTAAATATCAATCTCAGGTTATGAGTTAACATGTATGCTTCTTTCATATCAGGATATTGGGCAAATAAAATTTTTGCACGTTTTTTCTGACTTCTTGTCCAATTGTTTGCAGATTTAAAAAGTAAATACCTGCTTCTTGCCAAAAGTTGCTTTTTAGAATCCCCATTATCAAATACGGCCGGCTGATATTTCTCTTCCCTGTAATTAGCTTCTCTGATCGCTTTAGATTCTTCATTTAGAGCATCCCAACGATGAGCTATCCGCATTTGCTGTAAACCGTCATAAGCCAATTTCTGAACATGAAAACGATCAATTACCCTGCTTGCTTTGGGAAAACTGCTTTGTACGATTTTATTCATGCTTCCCGCCATATCCAGAGTTACTTCTTCGACTAAACCTCTAATACTCTTGGGAGTCTTCTTTAAGATGGAGATGATATTTTCAGATTGAGTCCCTTGAATCATGGCAACCAATGCTCCTTTTCGGCCTTTTGCTGCTTTATTGGTAATTATTGTATAAAGCTCTCCATTGGTTAAGGCTGTTTCATCAATACTTAGCTTAGTACCAATATTTTCAGGAAAAACCATCCACTTGTGAGCATGAGATTTCTGATCCCATTGATTAAAATCACTTAAGTGTTCTTTGTATTGCTGAGAAAATTGATTCCCATTGATATGATAATGTTTTTCAAGGCTTTTACTGCTGATCGGGTATTTGTCCAAATAATTCTTTTAAAAAAGAAGCGAACCCTTTTGTATATCGAGCTCCCTTTGCTATCAAATCCCAATCTCTGCTTACAATCTGACCCGTAGAACAAACGAGCCACTTCCTTTTGCGAACATGCAGGTAAACCATGCGTTCCCGAATAGGGTAATCTTGAATCACCACTGCTGACTGAAAACCTTTTGAAGTCAGCTTTTCTGATGAAAATTCTTCTGGGAATTGATGTAATTCATCCAGATGAACATCCAATCGATTTTCATCAATAATAACTTGAGTGATCTCAAAATAGGAAAATATCTCTTCTGGTAAAATTGCTTGAAGTAAGAGGGTGTAGTGATCTTTTGTTGAATCCATCGTCTAAATTTTAGACAACAAAATTAAATTATTCCTTTTGATCCACCTACTTTTTGAATTGATCCAGCATTACTGTATAGTGCATGACTGACTCGGGCTTGTTCACTCAGAAATTGTAGTTCGTAACTTATTTTTTATGACGAGGAATAATCCCTTCGTGTTTGCAGAAACTCATCAAAAAATTAATGAGTTTTCTATTTAAATCTTAATTTAAACAAAAGACATTTTTTTTCGTAATAATTAAATGTAAACTTGCAGTATTAACAGAAAAATACCTATATTTGCACCGCCTTAAAAAGCAAAAAAGGATGCGTAGCATAACTGGATAGTGCACTACGTTACGGCCGTAGAGGTTGGGGGTTCGAATCCCTCCGCGTTCACAGAATAACTCATCAAATATATTGGTGAGTTTTTTTATACTTCAAATTCAAAACACATTCAGGGATGAGAACCCAATTAAGGTTCGTAACAAGTTCATGACGAGGGACGAGGAATAATCCCTCCGCGTTCACAGGAAACTCACCAATTTCTTGATGAGTTTTTTTGTTTTAATAAGAATGATTGCCCCTACTGATTTAAGATCAATATGTTTGGAAACAATAGTGTATTTTAGAAGATTTTACTACCAATCAATTTTACCGCCCAAGTCCCCTTTCATCAACTGTTCCACTTCTTCTACGCTAACATCATTCACATCACCAGAAATTGTGTGTTTTAAAAATGAGGATGCAACAGCAAAATCAATTATTTTTTGAGGATTGTTGGGATAAGTAAGAAAACCATAAATTAATCCGGCCATTAAAGCATCCCCTCCACCTACACGATCGACAATATGAGTCATTTGATAAGTTGAAGATTTCAACACTTGGTTTCCATCGAACATAATCCCAATCCAACTATTGTGATTAGCACTAATGGTTCCTCTTCGTGTGGTTATAATTTTTTCAAGCCTTGGATACTTTTCCATCAAAAGTTTGGATACAGTACCAAAAGTTTCATTCGAATACTCAGCATCGGCGGGTAAATTGGTTTGAATACCCAAAACTTTACCTGCATCAAACTCATTTCCTATCAGCACATTTGTTTTAGCAATTAAGGCAGGCATTACTTCTTCCGCCTTATTGCCTTCCTTCCAAAGCTTGCTGCGGTAATTTACATCACAAGATACACTTATTCCCATTTCGTTCGCCTTCACCAATGCTTCCTCTAATACCTCAGTGGCACCATGAGAAATGGCAGGCGTGATCCCCGTCCAATGAAACCAGCCTGCATCTCGAAATACCTCATCCCAATCGATCATGCCTTTTTTAAATCCAGTAAATGCAGAACAAGCCCGATCATAAACTACTTTTGAACCTCGGGCAACTGCTCCTGTCTCCAAAAAATAAATTCCCAAACGTTCCCCACCAAAAACAATTTGGTGCGTATTTACACCAAGCTCATTCAGTGTTTCTTTGCATAATTTACCAATGTCATTATCCGGTAAACGAGTAATATAAGAAGTAGGAATCCCATAATTTGCCAATGATACAGAAACATTCACCTCTCCTCCACCAAAAGTGGCAGCAAAAATGTTGGTTTGTGAAAATCGTTTGTAGCCAGGTGTTGCCAGTCGCAACATAATTTCTCCGAAAGTGATTACTTTTTTATTCATTGCTAATTCCTACTATCATTTAAATCTAAAACTCAAGACAAACACCTCTTTTTTTTCATCTTGTGAGAAATTATTCGAAAAATACTAGACTCTGTGTGCGTTAACGGCCAGAGTCAAAAAAACCAAAATCAGCTGTAATTAAATTTTGAAAACAAATACATACAACACAACATACAATAAGCTTTAAACCAAGGAATATTCTCGTTTAATTTAAAAAAACAAAAAGAATAAGTTAGTCCGTGTTCGTTAACGGAACGAATATACTAAAAAAACACAATTATATAGCAATAGCTAAAATTATTCTCTTAATAAATACCTGTGAAAAAATAACTCCTGCAGAAATAAAGACTGACATATTCCTCCTAAATACTGCCTTTTCAATTTAGAAAAACGAAATTAAAAGACATGTGAGTCTTTAAATTCATTTATTTAGCTTATTTTTATTCCGTCTAAATCCCAATTAAAATAAGCGACAACTATTACAGCAAGCAAATTGTGGATTTAAACCAAATAACCTACTTCCTTTTGAAGTAGAATAAATTAACCAAACAAAAAACATGAGTACAAATTTTTCTGAATACATACAGGCTTTTGAAAAGACTCTTAAATCTGTTTTTCACGAACGAGATGACATTAACAAATTTAGTTCACAAAGAGGTTTACCTCCTTTGGTAATGAGAGAAGTTATGTCAGGAAACCCACTTTCCGTTGCAATTCCTGAAAATTATGGAGGTAGAGGCATTAAAGTAAAAGAATGTCTCGGCATATTAGCCTCTGCCGCATATGAATCTCTTCCTTTATCGCTAACCTTTGGAATTAATATAGGTCTCTTTCTTGAACCTGTGGCCAAATATGCAAATGAGATCGTAAAAAAAGATATTTTTCAACGCTTCCTTACCAAACAAAATATGGGCGGCTTAATGATTACTGAACCTGATCATGGAAGTGGTGCTTTAAATATGCAAACTTCATTCACAGAGAAAGACGATTGTTTTCATATTAAAGGAACGAAACATTGGCAGGGACTAACCGGTTTAGCCGATTATTGGTTAATTACATCCCGTCATCAAAAACAGGATGGACAACTTGGCAGAGATATTGATTTTTTCATTTGCGATGTAACTCAAAAAAACCAACAAGTCGTTGTTGAAGAATACTATGACAATCTTGGTTTGTATATGATTCCTTACGGCAAAAATAAGCTCGATTTACAAATTCCAAAAAACTTCAAATTAAATCCTGAAACAACTGGAATTAAAATGATGCTTGATATTTTGCACCGAAGCAGAATGCAATTTCCGGGTATGGGACTTGGTTTTATTAAAAGACTGATGGATGAAGCTTTGAATCAATGTAAAAATAGAATCGTTGGCGGCAAAAGTTTAATCTCTTACGATCAAGTCCAATTTCAAATCTCTAAAATTCAGAGCGCTTTCACAATATGCTCGGCGTTTTGTTCCAGAAGCAGCACAAAAAGCAGCATCGAAAATGATCTTTCTGCAGATGGAATTGAGGCCAATAGTGTAAAAACGATCGTAACTGATTTAATGCAGGAATCTGCCCAAACACTGGTTCAGTTATCTGGCGCAAAAGGCTATCGACTTAGTCACATTGGAGGCAGAGGAATTGTGGATAGCCGCCCGTTTCAAATTTTTGAAGGAGCAAATGAAATGCTCTATACTCAAATTTCAGAAATGGTAATCAAACTAATGAAAAAGAAAAAAGAATTCAACTTGTTTCAATTTCTGAAAAATTTCGATTTAACAACTAAAGCATCCGAATTCTTTAAAAAGCAAACTGATTTTTCTTTAAACACCGATTTACCTCAACGTAAATTAGTTGATCTGGGAAGAGCCATAGGTAGAATTGTATCAGCAGGATTAGTAATTGACCTTGCTGAAAAAGGATTCCGAAAAGATTTAATTGAAAACTGTTTGTCTTCTCTTCAGCAAGACATCAGTAATCTAATCTATTCTTACCACAACAGCTGTAAAATTACAAGTGTTGATGAATATCAAGACGGAAGTTCATGGTTGGAATTCTCTTAATTCAATATCTATTTGTGCAATAACAAACAATGGTCATCTGCAACAGATGGCCATTTATATTTTTAAACAACAGACAACTATCTTCTGGTAAGTCGGAGAATAATAATGTCGCATTTATTTTTCACCCCTAAATCCCCTAGGGGACTTTTTGCAGCATATAAACAATAGCTCCTCTAGCGAATTGAGAAGAATACTACAAAATCGAGTAACAAAGATGAGTAAGGTTTATTTAAGAATCAGGGAATAAATTTTAATTCTACTTCGTTGTCGCTCCCTTCTTTTTGCATTAACTGAAACTGCCCTTTCGGATTAATTTTCAAGCCCTTTTCAGTGGAAGAACTCGTAATTCTATCCTTTAACTCAGTCTGAACTTCCTGTGACAAACAATCATTAAAGTGCAGAAAAAAAGAATTTAAATTCGTATCGTCAAACTGAATCAAGAAAGCATTGCTGTCTACAAACAACAAATCATCATAAGGATAAGAGATTGTAAATCCCAGCTCTTCAATCAACTCCTTTATTTTTGTTAATTCCCGGTATATAGTACTCATAAACATATTATTTCGTGTCACAAATGATTAATTCAAATAGATGTTTTACATGAAAAAGTTTGTCGGCCTGCTCGGCAAACTGGCATTCAGAATGTAAATGATTAAAAGCATCTTCAAATTCGGCATCCGAAAACTCCAAATCCTCTGCAATCTGAAACTTTCTAAATTCCATAATTCCATTTAATTTGTAAAGCGATTTCCGAAAACTGGAATCTAGATCCACGTTTTTCATGAATTTTATTGCATTTCCTATCGACATATGGTTTGATTTTACATTTTTGTTAACATTCCCGAGCCATATCCTACATTTATGTAGGGAAAACATATTCACAACTCTTTTCAACCCCAATAAAATTAAGACTTTCAGAGAATCCGAATTATTTTCAATAATTAAGAAACAATTCGAATGCCAATTAATGAGCGGTCAAAGTACTAAAGTCTTATGCTATATCAGGAAATGAAGCAGAAAGCACATATTTAAAGTAACAATAGAGTTCAAACAGACTTAAGTTAGCTTCTCTTTGCTGATTCTTTAAGTGTTGGTAAGAATCTGAATTTTTCTTCACCTCACTTTTTATTTACAATGCGAAATTTTAAATTTTTGCCGCCTTTTTATCCTGTCCTTTATAAAAAGAACTATTTTTATGCCGAAATAGTAAAGACGATGAAAAGAAAATATAAAGTATCGGTTATTCAGCTTAACCTAAATGACATACCGGAAAACAACCTAAAAAAATGTTTAAGCTGGGTGAGAGAGGCTGCAAAACAAGGAGCAGAGGTAATATCATTACCTGAACTATACAGCAGTCATTATTTTTGCCAAAGCGAAGATGTTGACAATTTTGCCTTAGCAGAACCTTTGTACAGTACCTCATTTACAGCTTTTAGTGCTTTGGCAAAAGAGCTGGGTGTAGTGATCATTGTCCCGTTTTTTGAAAAAAGAATGCCAGGCATCTATCACAACAGTGCTTACATTATTGATACCGATGGATCTGAAGCTGGCTTGTACCGAAAAATGCACATTCCAGATGATCCCCATTTCTACGAAAAATTCTATTTTACTCCGGGAGATTTAGGCTTTAAAAGCATAAATACCAGTAAGGGCAAAATAGGAACCTTAATTTGCTGGGATCAATGGTATCCCGAAGCTGCAAGATTAACTGCACTAAAGGGAGCTGAAATCTTATTTTATCCTACTGCAATTGGTTGGGCTCCGCACGAAGTTGAAGAGTTTGGAGAAAAACAACACGGCGCATGGATGAATGTAATGAAAGGTCATGCTGTTGCAAATGGAATTTATGTTGCTGCAGCAAACCGAATAGGATTGGAAAAATATGTTCCTGACACAAATGGAATTATCTTCTGGGGAGGTTCATTTATAGCCGGTCCGCAAGGTGAAATATTAGCTCAGGCTTCTCACGATAAAGAAGAAATATTAATTGCTGAAGTCGACTTGGATTTACAAGAGAATGTTCGCCAAAACTGGCCTTTTTTCAGAGACAGAAGAATTGATGCATTCGGAGAAATTACCAAAAGAGCAATTGATTAATATGAGCGCACAAAACAGAAGATTCCCGGCTGAATGGGAAAAACAACAAGGCATTATTCTTTGTTTCCCGCACAACGGGAACGATTGGCCTGGAAAATATCAGGCCATACAGTGGGCTTTTATAGAATTTATTAAGAAAGTTGCCGGCATTGAGCAAGTTGTGCTTGTAGTGGCCAATGAAAAAATAAAACAAAAAGTAAGCGGGATGCTTACAACGGCTCATGTAAATCTTGCCAACATCGATTATGTGCTGCACAAAACAAACCGGAGTTGGATGCGCGATTCCGGACCTATTATTATAAAAAATGGAACCAATTCACGTGAAGCATTAAACTTCAATTTTAATGGCTGGGCGAAATATAAAAATTTCCAGTTGGACAAACCTGTCCCTGAAAAATTGGCTTCCTTTCTTAAACTTCCTGTAACACAGGCTATGTATAAAGGCAAACCTGTAGTTTTGGAAGGTGGAGCTATTGACACCAATGGCAAAGGAACGCTTTTAACTTCTGAGGAATGTTTGCTCGACCCTGAAATTCAGGTTCGCAACCCTGGCTTTACCAAATCAGATTACGAAGCTGTTTTTAAAGAATATTTAGGAATCACAAACACCATTTGGTTGGGAAATGGAATTGGCGGAGACGATACACATGGACATATCGATGATTTGTGCCGTTTCGTTAACCAGAATACCATTATTACAGTGGTTGAGTCGGACAAAGAGGATGCAAATTATCTGCCTTTGCAGGATAACCTTACCCGATTAAAAAATGCCAGACTGGAAGATGGTACACAACCCAATATTGTGGAATTGCCAATGCCTGGCAAATTAGAATTCGATGGAATTAGAATCCCTGCAAGTTATGCTAACTTTTTAATTTTAAACCGTTGCGTTCTTGTTCCTACATTCAACGACAGTAAAGATCGAATTGCATTGCAGATTATAGCTGATTGTTTTCCCGATAGAGAAATAATAGGCATCAGCGCTATTGATCTAATTTGGGGTTTTGGAACTTTACATTGCTTGAGTCAGCAAATTCCTGAATAAACCACTTTGCAAAAATAAACTACAAACCACTGGAATTTCCAGTGGTTTTTGTTTCACTTTAAAAATCGTAACGAATACCAGTGAAGATGCCAATTGAATATGGCTTGTAATCGTACTGATTACTTGTGTTAATAGAGTTTAGATAATATTTTACCGAAGGTTCTAAACCAATCTGAAGTTTTGAGTTCAGCCTGTATTCCAAACCAAAACTAAACTGAGAACTGAAGTTTGTCGTACGAATGCCATCAATTTCTCCTATCTTTTTATTTCCCTGTGATTGGTCGTACACACCATTTCCAACAATCATATTGGCACTTAATCCACCCGAAACGAACATTCCTACTCTCTTCTGAATAAGATTGTAACGCATTAAAAGAGGTATTTCGATCGACTTAAAGCTTTGAATTAAATCTTCCGAAGAAGATGGAGAATAAGAACTTGAAATTTTATCGCCAGATGCTGCAGTCATAGGTAAATTACTACCACCACTTAATTTTATTGGTCCTGCTGCTGTGTGTTCCGGATAAGTTCGTGTTAATACAACTTCATTATTCACAAAATTTTCATCAGATCCAAAAATTGGATCGGCATACATAAGGCCATCCCGGCTTCCACCGCGAGCACTCATATCCTGACCAAAGCGGTTGTAAACTATTCCGGTTTGCACAGCCAATTTCTCATTCATGGCATAATTTACCTTAGCTCCTCCTCCAACACTCCAAATTCCAGAACCTGCATTACCACCTTTACTATCGCCCGAATAAGAAGAATAACTAGACGAAACCTGACCTATTATTGACCATCTGTTTTCTTTATTTTTATCGTGTCCCAATTGCTCAATTGCCAAAATATTTTTTTGAATTTGTATTTCATCCGCTAAACGCACTAAATCCTGTTGCTTGGCTAACTGACTCGTATTTGGAACTAACTGAGAAGGAAGATCGTACTCGAAATTCGAAAGCTTTTCCTTCGTTTTTCGATTCATCAATCCATTCACAAATTCGCTATCCAAAAAGGCCAAATCTTTTTTGTTTGATAGAAATGCGGTGTTTAATTTCGATGCTCTAATTTCCGTACCATTAGAATCTGGAAACTTACTAAGCAGACTGCTTGTATTTCCATTGTTAAATATTTCCGGTGAGTTTGCATCCCCTAAATTCGGTTTATGAGATACTTTATCTGCAATCATTATTTCCTCTTGCTTATTTTCAGACACATACAATTCATCTGAAGTATTCACATTATTGGTTAATTCCTTTTTAGTTGAACTATTCGTTTTGGAGTCTATTTGCTGATCGAAGTTTCGCACAGAATCATTTTGATGCGATGCACTGTTTTCAGAAAGAGTATTTAACTGCATGTTGTAGTTTGACTGCCCACTAAAATAGTGATTGCCTATAACCAAGAGCAAAAGAATTGACGCAGCAACACCTGTCCACATGTAAATAGCGAACAACCTCTTCTTCTTTGCTGCCATCAGCTGGCTGTTTATTCCTTCCCACACTTTAGGGTTCGGAGGAACTGACAGATTTTTTAATCCATCGGCAAAAAGACTATCCATATGTTTGTTGTCCTTTAGCATACTCTCAAATTATTCTCTTTCACACTTAAGTAATCATTTACTTTTTGTTTTAAAATGGCTCTTCCCCGAGCCAAATTAGATTTTGACGTTCCAACTGAAATATTCATCACTTCAGCAATTTCGTTGTGCGGATATCCATCCAAAACATATAAGCTAAATACCATTCGATACCTATCGGGTAATTCCTGCACCATTTTAAGCAAAACATCTATAGAAATATCCAATTCTGAATAGTTTTCATCACCATCATCTTCTATCTCAATAAACTCCTCAACAACTTTAATTTTCTTCGCTTTTCGAAATTTTTCGAGTGCGGTATTCACTATTATTCTCCTCATCCACCCTTCAAATGATCCTTTAAACTGATAAGATTTAATATTCTGGAAAATTTTAATGAACCCATCCTGCAAAGTGTCTTCAGCCTCGGCCAAATCTTTAGAATAGCGCAAACTCACCCCTAACATTTTAGAGGCAAATTCTACATAGAGAAATTCTTGAGCTTTCGATTTTCCCTTAATGCAATCCTTTATGATTTGATCCAACAGATGGTTTTCCAACTTCTTTCGTGGTTTAGCGCAAAACAGATTTATCTGTTAGTTGCAGTAATTACAAATGGGTTGCGTTAAATTTACGCTTTTTTTTAAATATTTGATCCTCATCTCTACTCCTTAGATCTTCAAAATAAATGTAAAAAATAACACCTCTCAAAGCAACCAATTTCATTTTTACTCATCAAATAGGTAAGTCAACAGAAATATTAATTTAATATTTATTAAAAAATGAAAAAGTTAAAAATTAGCCTTCTACTATTAATATCCATATCATTACTGTCTGCTTGTGACACAAACGATATTCAAGATGTTCAATTTAATGGTGCTGGCGATGTATTTGTGCGTTGCATTAAAGTTGGTGATGAAACCCGGTATGCTCCGGTATTTTATTCTTACTCGAATGAAAATTTATCCTTAACATCAGTTGAAAGTCCTGCATCCGAAGTGCCGGATTACAATTTAAGTGATTATTCTGCTGATAAAAGAGTGTTTAGACTACTTCCAAATGCTGCAGATTATTCAACTGATGATGTAGCCAATGGTATTTATCAATTTAAATTAACCTCAACAAAACAAGAAACAATCCAAACTCAGGATAAACTTTTGGATTCGAGAATTGACCCAATGGTTATTACTGATTTTACCTATACTAAAGAAGGCCATATTTTCGAAATTAAGTGGAATGAATTGAATCATGCCGATACTTATGTGGTAAAATTAATGGCCGAGAAAGATGGATTGTCTTATTATATTTCGGATCGAATATCTGCAACAGAATATAAGTTTAATCAAAACTCAAAAAACTGGGCATACAATATTCAATTAACCGCCGGAAAAACTTATTGGCTAGGTGTATTTGGTTATGAATTTGAAAATTCTTCAGTCGCTGATGGATCAAACATCAACTGCGAAACTGTTGAATACAAAGAGATTGTTTGGTAACAAAAAAATCCCGCATTCCAAAAGGATGCGGGATTTCAATGTTGATCGTTAATTAAGTTCTGAACTTATATTTAATCAGAATATATTCTGACAATTAGTTCCAATTTAGAAACCGATACCTAAAATAAGGTTAGCAGTTTCTGTCTGTGGGTTAATACCGATCTTAGCCCATGTATTCAAAGAAAAATTTTCGGTAATCTTCACTGTTCTTGTAGCAGAAGCTCCAATGTTTACAAAACCAAAGCTCTCTCCGTAAACCTGATTTTCAAATGCATTAAGACCTGCAAATAAAGAAACTGTCTCTCCTCCAATTTTTACTGGATAGCCAAACTCTACATAGGTTGAGTAGTTCTGATCTCCGTTTGCATCCAAATCGCGACCATAAAGCATTGTACTCCAACTAACACTTAACGGAAAGTTATCAGTAACATAGAAATTGAAACTCGCATCAATCAAGTGATTTGTTGTGCTTTTATCCAAATCAAGATAGTTGTAATTGTCGATAGAAGCTCTGTCTCTGTTTGCGAATAAATCCCAAACTGCAACATTAAAATGATCACTAAACTTATATCCTACATGAAAATCGAACTCTGAATAAGTATTGTCAAATGCATATCCACCCCATGCTCCAAAAGTAAAATTTTCATTGGTATATGCCATATCCATTTCGAAGTTAGCAGTATTACTTACCATGATACCTCTCCAGTAGTGACGGGTAGTTACCGATGGACTTACTGCTACTTTACCTTGTGCATTAACAGTAAGGTTTGAAGCCATTATTATCATCAGAACTAATAATGCTGATAGTTTGAATGTAATTTTTTTCATCTTAATTTGAATTAGTTTCTGATGAGATTTGGATTACCATGTATTCCAAATCTCATTAGACAGGTTAATTTTTGTAGTGGTTAATTTTATTATAAAGACATAAAAAGTACTGCAGCAATTACAGCTCCCAATACTGGTGCTACAATTGGGATCAAAGAATATCCCCAATCACTTGTTCCTTTATTATCCATTGGAAGAATTGCGTGCATAATTCTTGGACCTAAATCTCTTGCCGGATTAATTGCATATCCTGTAGTTCCACCAAGTGAAAGACCTATAGCAACAACCAATAGGGCAACAGGTAAAGCACCCAAAGTTCCCAATCCAATTTTAGCACCTTCTATTCCTGAAGCTTGCAAGGATGGACCTGCTAAATAAAAGATTACGAATACCAATACAAACGTTCCTATTATTTCGCTAATTGCATTGCTGGTAAGGTTCCTAATAGCTGGCCCCGTAGAGAAACAAGCTAATTTCGCTCCACCATCTTCTGTAGCATTAAAGTAATCGCGGTACATTAACCAAACCAAAAATGCTCCCATAGCCGCACCCAGCATTTGTGCTGCAATAAAAAAACCAACCTTCGACCATGCAAACATACCTGCAACTGCAAGGCCAATAGTAACAGCAGGGTTAAGATGTGCTCCTGAAACAGGACCTGCAACTGCAACTCCGGTAAATACCGCTAATCCCCAACCTAAAGTGATAACTATCCAACCACTGTTATTTCCTTTTGTTTTATTCAATACCACATTCGCTACCACACCATTACCTAGTAAAATTAGCAGCATTGTTCCTAAAAATTCTGCAATAAATTCATTCATAATATAAAATATTAAACAGGTTTTGTTATTAAAAAAAGAAAATACCAGATTGTTTCTTTTCCTCCAATCTATCCATCACAAATCTGGTATTAATTCAAATAGCTTTTATTTAAGCTTACTCTTCGATATCCCAATTCTTAGAACGTCCTAAAGCTTTATTCCAACCGGAAATAAGTCTTTTAGATTCGTCTTTAGCCATTGTAGGTTCGAATTTCTGATCCATCTGCCATTGATTTTTAATATCATCTATACCATCCCAATATCCTACTGCTAAACCAGCTAAGTAAGCTGCCCCCAAAGCAGTTGTTTCAAGAGTCTTAGGACGATAAACCGGTGCATCAAGTACATCCGACTGGAATTGCATTAATAAGTTGTTAATTGCAGCACCTCCATCCACACGCAGTTCTCTAATTTCGATTCCAGCATCAGCTTCCATCGATTTCAAAACATCCATTACCTGGAAAGCGATTCCTTCCAAAGCAGCTCTTGCAATGTGAGCAGCGGTTGAACCTCTTGTAAGACCTATAATTGTTCCTCTGGCATACTGATCCCAATGTGGAGCTCCTAAACCTGTAAGAGCAGGAACCATAAATACACCTCCATTATCTTTTACTGAAGTAGCCAATGCTTCAACGTCTGCAGATGATTTAATAATACCTAATCCATCGCGTAACCACTGTACAATTGCACCTCCCATGAAAATACTTCCTTCCAGACAGTAAGTAGTTTCACCATTAATTTTCCATCCAATAGTGGTAAGCAAGTTATTTTTAGATTTTACCGGCTTATTTCCTGTATTACAAAGCATGAAACAACCTGTACCATAAGTATTCTTAACAGAACCCGGCTCTATACACATTTGACCGAAAGTTGCAGCCTGCTGGTCGCCAGCGATACCAGCGATAGGTACTTTATGCGCAAATAATGTAGAAGTTGTATATCCGTAAATTTCAGAAGAAGACTTAACTTCCGGCAACATACTTCCAGGGATATTTAACAGCTCTAACATTTCAGTATCCCACTTAAGAGTGTTAATATTATATAACAGGGTTCTACTTGCATTACTTACATCGGTTACATGAACTTTGCCTTTTGTTAATTTCCAGATCAACCAGCTATCAATAGTACCGAATGCCAACTTACCAGCTTCTGCTTTTTCACGGGCACCTTCAACATTGTCAAGAATCCATTTCACTTTCGTTCCTGAGAAATACGAATCAATAATCAATCCTGTTTTATCCTGAATCATCTCAGCATGTCCGGCAGATCTTAATTCATCACAATATTTTGAAGTTCTTCTATCCTGCCAAACAATTGCGTTATAAATTGGCTCACTGGTTTCACGATCCCAAACGACAGTTGTCTCTCTCTGGTTGGTAATACCAATACTGGCAATACTTTTACCATCAACACCTGCATGAGTAATTGCTTCTGCTGCCACACCTGCCTGAGTAAACCAAATTTCATTTGCATCATGCTCCACCCATCCTGGCTGAGGGAAAATTTGTGTAAATTCTTTTTGCGCAGTACTAATCATCTCGCCTTTCTTGTTGAAAACGATAGCACGAGAACTTGTAGTTCCTTGGTCAAGTGCTAAAATAAACTTGTCTTTCATATTAATTCTAATTTTGGGTTATTGTGTTATTTAATTATCAATTTAATAGTAAGCTTATCGATAGATAACAATCCGGTTTTATAGATTTCTATCAGTTCGTATTGTTTAAAGGATCGCATAGAAAGAAATACGGATTTTCATTTCAATTAAAATATTGTATTTAGTTCGTTTGTTATTTAATTAAATCGATTGCGTTATTCACTCAAAACAAAAAAATCCAACGCCAATACTGCTAATCAAAATAGTAGGGCACAACAAATATCTTATCCACTTCTTCATTTTATCCGTAAATTTCCATTTCTGTAATCGATTGCAGCAACATTGTAAAAAAAATCCCACTTAAAACTTCCCTTTTCAACATATCAACAGCTCTGCAAGTTTTTCTTTTTAGAGGATGGAAGAAAGGTGACAAAAATAATCACCTTTCTTCCTGGTGTAAAATGTAAGTGGATTTACTCTGAGTTAATTTTGTGCCAAAAACTAACTGATTAATATTATTATACTTAACAATTACAGCAGTACCTTTTTAATTTCCGAAGTACTGCTAACTTCTCACCGCAAATCCACTTCCTCAATTACTAATTATTGTAATATATATCGAGATGCTAACTCACTATATTCTTTAATCTGATTTTCTTCCCACTGTTTATCATATCCTAATTCTTTGGCCAACAATTCAGCAACTTTAGGAGCCATCAAAACACTTTCTTTTGCATCCAAAAGCAAACATCTTGTTCTACGGGATAATATATCTTCAACCGTTCTGGCCATCTCGTGTCTTGCTCCCCAAACTACCTGAGCATTAATCACCTGCAATTTCTCACTTAAATATTGGTCTAGTCCGGTTTCTTTTTTTGCAAGATTTAAGATTTTTTCCTCATCAGAACCATAGAAAGACATTGGGTTTTTCAAATCAACACCATTCTTATAGCCATGTATTTTCAAATTACGGGTAATCGATTTCTTTTCCGCCAACTTACCTGTTTTTGCTACAGTATCAATAACATCCTCTGCCATTTGGCGGTAGGTAGTCCATTTACCTCCGGTAATTGTAACCATTCCTGATTTTGAAACTACAATTTTGTGTCCTCTCGAAATCTCTTTGGTTTTCTTCCCCTCACCACTTGGTGCCGCTAAAGGTCTTAAGCCTGCAAATACACTTCTTACATCAGATCTTTTTGGCGGTTTTGTTAAGAATCTTCCTGCTGTTTCTAAAATAAAATTAATCTCTTCTTCCAAAGCTCTTGGTTCCAATTCTGCAGAATCCTTTTGTACGTCAGTTGTACCAACTACAACCTTACCATGCCAAGGCACTGCGAAAAGCACACGTCCGTCGGATGTTTTTGGAATCATAATAGCATGATCACCAGGCACAAACTCCTTATCCAACACCAAATGAACCCCCTGACTAACTTTTACTATATCTCTTGCTTTAGGTTCATCCATCTTGATGATTTCATCTACAAATACACCTGTAGCATTTAGAATAACCTTCGCTTCCAAGGTGTATTTGGAACCGCTTTCCATATCTGTTACCAATACAGCATTTACTTTACCATTGGATTTCTTTAATCCATCTACCTTCATGTAGTTTACAGCAACGCCACCATTTTCTACAAATGTTTGACACAAATTAACCGCTAATCGAGCATCATCGAATTGACCATCGTGATAAACAACACCACCGCAAAGATTTTTCTCTTGTAAGGTTGGAATGTATTTTAACGTACGCTTTTTTGAAAAAGGTAAAGAACGACCATAACTTAATTTCCCAGCCATTAAATCATACATGGTAAGTCCTAATGTGTAGTAAGGAGTTCCCCACCAAGTATAATTAGGAATAATGAATGATTGATCTTTCACAAGATGAGGAGCATTTTGTTTCATTAAACCTCTCTCCCGAAGCGCTTCCAATACAAGAGAAATATTTCCTTGTGCCAGGTAACGAACTCCTCCGTGTACCAACTTGGTACTCCTGCTCGATGTTCCTTTAGCAAAATCATCTTGTTCCAAAAGCAAGGTTTTATATCCTCTTGTTGCAGATTCAATAGCTGCACCTAAACCTGAAGCACCACCACCTACAATGATAACATCCCACTTCTGATCCAATTTTTCAATTTCCCTAATCATCCTATCTCTTTCCATAACAGCTCAATAAATAGTTTATTCCTAATTTGAACTACTAAAGTTCTTTTTCCCAAAACTCCCAAATACTTCCATAAACATTTTCCTCATCACGAACACAGTTGTTTTTTTGCAGCACCAAAATGTCGAGGAAAAAGTCGTAAAGGCGATCGCCTACTTCCAAATTAAATCTCTGATCTTCCATTGCTAAATAATTTTCATTTAAAAATTAAATCTGTATACACAGTACATAGTATAGCTATGTTTCTTGTGAAAAAAATTGGAAGTATTACTTCCTGCGGATTATTATTGAGATTTTAGATGTTTCTAAAGCCTTTAATAAATCCTTCTTTACAAAGCTAAATAAAATACTTAGCTTTGCAAGGTATGTAGTATTATAATTGTTAATTCTTATTTAATCTAAATTCCATAGCTAATCAATAAAATACTAACAATGAGTTAGTTATGATTCTAAATAAATATTAAATTTCTTAAGAAAAACAAAAAAATAAACTCTTAAAAACAAGAACGCCACACTTATTAAGTATGGCGTCCTTTATAAAAAATAGAATTTTTATTCATCAGAATCAATCCAGTTTAAGGAACGACTTACTGCCTTGTCCCAATATTTTTTATGGTGCGCTACAGTTTCCTTTTCCATTAAAACATTAAATTCCTTTGCTATCTTCCAATGTTCTCTTATTTCATCTGTATCTTTCCAGAAGCCAACCCCCAATCCTGCCAAATAGGCTGCTCCCAATGCTGCAATCTCCTTAATTCTAGATTGAACCACAGGAATATCATAAAAATCAGCCTGATATTGAAGTAAGGTATTATTCACCATAGTCCCTCCTGCTCTAAGTTGTTTAAATTTCATCCCCGAGTCTGCTTCCATTGCTTTCAATACATCTGATGATCTGTGAGCAATCGATTCTAATGAAGCCCGGGCAATATGACCAATACTAGTTCCCATATTCAATCCCCAAAATGTTCCTCTGGCGTATTGATCCCAATAAGGTGCTCCTAATCCAGTAAAAGCAGGTACAATATACACCCCGCCATTATCCTTTTCGGTAAGAGCAAGAATTTCAATTTCCTCGGTGGAGTGAATTAAACCCAAACCATCGCGGAGCCACTGAACCACCGCACCACCAATAAATACACTCCCTTCAAGTGCATAAGTAACCTTATCTCCAATACTCCAGGCAATTGTTGTAATTAGGTCGTTTTTTGATTCAACCGGCTGATCTCCAGTATTCATTAAAATAAAACAACCCGTATTGTAAGTGTTTTTCACCATTCCCTTCTCGAAACAAACCTGCCCAAACAAAGCTGCCTGCTGATCCCCACAAATTCCTGAGATTGGTATATCAGTCCCAAACATCGATCTTTTTGTACTTCCGTACACTTCACTTGATGAGCATACTTTTGGCAGCAGTGAAGCGGGAATGTTCATGATATCCAATATCTCCTGATCCCATTCCAATTCATGGATATTATAAAGCATTGTACGACTTGCGTTAGACACGTCTGTAACATGCTTTTCTCCCTTGGTAAGCTTCCATATTAACCAACTATCTACGGTACCAAAAGCCAGCTCACCTCTTTCTGCTTTTTCTCTTGCTCCTTCAACATTATCAAGAAGCCATTTTATTTTTGTTGCGGAAAAGAAAGCATCAAGAATTAAACCCGTCTTTGCTTTTATCAAGGAAGCGTAACCTCGTTTCTTCAATTCATCACAAATATGAGAAGTACGTTTATCCTGCCAAACAATAGCATTGTAAATAGGCTGACCAGTTTCCTTATCCCAAATAATAGTAGTTTCCCTTTGATTCGTAATACCTATACCTGCAATATCTGCTCCGGTCAGGCCCGCTTTTTCCAAAACTTCTTCTGCAACTGATGCCTGAGAATACCAAATCTCCTTGGCATCCTGTTCAATCCAACCGGGCTTAGGATAGTATTGTTCATATTCTTTTTGAACCAAAGAAACAATTTCTCCATCCTTATTAAATATTATTGCTTTCGACACTGAGGTTCCTTGATCCAAGGACAAAATATACTTCTTCATCACCTACTAATTATATGATTTCTCTGGTTATTTAAACACTTTCTTTGATCCTCTCAATCGAAAGGTTTAAAGCATCAACATATTCTCTCATCACCATTAGATGAGCAGTTCCTTCTTCGGTAAGTTTATAATACTTTCGTGGAATACCTGTATCCATTTCGGCCCATTCTGAGGTAACCAATTTTTCTTTCTTCAATCGATTCAATAAGGGATAAATAGTACCCTCAGCAATTTCGAGTGATGTAAATTGATTCATCTCACTAATTAGCTCGTATCCATAACATGGCCTGGACCGCAACAATAGCAGAATAATATATTCAAGAAGTCCCTTTTTAAATTGGGACTTCCACTTCGTTATAAAATATAAATTTATTTCTTCATTCATGATTTAACAAACATATAAAAAAACACCTAGTTTTACAAGATACTATGCATCAGTATAATCATCCACATTAAATATTATTGTAACGATACCTCAACTCGAAAATTTGGAGTACGTTGTTCCTCAGACAAATTTCTTAAATCAGTCCTTTTCATTTCAAATGCACTTATATCTACTAATAAATTATTAATCAGGTGATTTGAAACAAACTGGTTTCTTTTCTCATAAAGTTTATCGAATAAAATGCTTATTTCCTGTTCTCCAATTATGGCAATACAATTGTCTTGAATTGATAGTTCCGCACTCGACTTATCCTGATTAAAAATATAGGTTCTAAATTCCGGACTGTTATTTGCCCATTCCATTAATTGAAGATTCGGAATAATCTTCTCCTCCATGGCTGTTGATTGAAAAAAACGATTTGCACATTCTCTTACTGCGAGTAAAATCCTTTCTTCACCAATATTTGTTTCCTGAGAAAATGAAAATTTTAAATCCGGTTTTTTCTTAAGTATATCTGCAATTGTTTCCAATGTATTTATTTGTGCAGCATCCAAACTATCCTGTAAAAAATGAAACGGTATTTTTTCAATACTTTCAGGATTTGATCCAACTAAATTACCCAATAACCCAAAAGGTTTACTGGCTGTTTTCACCAAAAAATTCATAAATGTCTTCCATATAATTTTCCCTACTCTAAATTCCGGATCTTTTGGATTCCCAGAAACAGGCAGGTCAAATTTAATCTGATCATTTTGATCTTTTAATAGATACAAAGCTAAACGTACCGGAGCCTTTATAGTATTGGGATCTTTGGTCTTATTCCCGAAATCAAATTCCGATACTTTTATTTTATTCATATTTTTTAGCGATACTGAAGTCATATCCAGACTACAATCATAAGTTAGCTCTCCTTGAGTAATAGGTCTTGCAATATAAAACTCCGTATATGGTGAAAAGCTCATCAAATCAAGCCTTTCAATCTTTCCACGCATATTAAATTGTGTTGCATCTTTTAAACTAAAAACAGCAGAACCGGAAGATTTCCCTCCTCCATTCAAATTCATTGAATAAGCAACTGGGATCTTCGGTACATCTGCATTAACAGTTCCCATATTAATATTGATATCATGCAGATCGTAAACAAATTTTCGATTTAATGTATGATCAGTAAATTTCACAACTCCCTTAGTAAGAACGATTGTATCCAGTTGATAAAACAATGAAGATTCCTGTTCCTCTTTAGCAATAGTGTCAACAGAAAGTGTATCTGATTTCAAGTAGGGCTCAAATATCTTCTCAAAATTGCTGTCATCAGAATATAAATCCGCATAAATAACCGGCGAATCCATACTAACACGTCCTATTTCATAATGGGAAAAACCAATATGCAATGAATCTAAAACCACTTTTGCTGCTTTCGCTGATACAAATGGATTTTCCTCAGAATCATATATCGAGAACTCTTGAAGAGCTGCATCTCCCTTAACAAAAACATCCATAAAATCATTCATACTTCCATTAATGTTAAGCTTCGTATCCAACAAGCCTTCCATTTTTGAAACCATCATATAATCTTTCAAATAGACCACAAAAGGACTAATATCCAAAGAAGTAACTCCTAAATTAATGGTATATCGTTTTATAGAATGATCGATATCCGCATTGATGGAAACATTCCCCGTTTTTCCCATTGAAAAATTAACACCCATCTCTGATTTGTCATTATTCCAAGCAATTAAGGGTAATTCAATATTAATATTCTTGAGATCAATATTGTTATCTTTTTCCTGATCAAGGTAATTAACGTGCCCGTTTTTAATTTCGATATTCCGAATTTCAAACTTCACAAGCTCATTGTCCTCTTTTAAATTAGTACTATCAACAGCTTGCGAATTATCTTCTTTTATCAAATCACTAAAATTAAATTCTTCTAAATTCTTTATTACCGATACATTTAGTCCATCCAAATAAATTTCACTAACAGAATACTCTCCAGCCAATAATTTCCAAGGGTTAATATTCACATACAATTCATCGAAAGAAACAAAATTGCTGTTTCCATCTAATTCATATAATCTAAATCCTTTTACTCTTGCCGAAACCTTGGCATAGTTAAAATGAAGTTCTGAAATTTCAATCTTACGCCCAATCAGTTCTTCCGAATTCTTATTCACCCAATACCTAACAATTGCAGACAGCATTAGGAAGATAAAAAACAGCACAATGGCAATTGAGCCAATAATTATTTTTCCTTTGGTAAGTTTCATCATAATATCTTTAAAGTTTACCCAACAAAAATAGAAAATACATTGTTTGATAATACATCAATTTGTACTTATCTCAGGCAACTGTATAAAAAAAAGGGAGACGAAAGTCTCCCTTGAAATACACTCCTCGTTTATTAATGATTATAAACGTGAACATCGCGTTGTGGGAAAGGAATCCCAATATTGTTCTTATCGAATTCTTTCTTCACTGTTTCTTGCATATAAAAGAAAACAGTCCAATAATCGGCTGCGTTTACCCATGCTCTTACGGTAAAGTTAACAGAACTGTCTCCCAACTCAGAAACCGCAATAAAATGCGCAGGATCCTTAAGTACACATTCGTGATTAACCAGCAGTCCATTCAAAATCTGTTTTGCTTTATCAATGTCATCAGAGTAACCAATTCCAAACTTCATATCAACCCGACGTGTAGGTTGTGTTGAATAGTTTATCATAGAACCTGTTGCCAAACCTCCGTTTGGAATAATAATGGTTTTATTATCAAAAGAAAGCATTATTGTATTAAAAAGTTGAATTTCCTGAACAACTCCAGCGTACCCCTGAGCTTCCAATACATCACCAACCTTAAATGGCTTAAAAATTAAAATCATTACTCCTCCTGCAAAATTCTGCAAGGTTCCTGATAAAGCCATACCTACAGCCAAACCTGCTGCTCCTAAAATTGCAATAAATGAGGTCATCTGAACACCAACCATTCCTACTACAGTAATAAATAGCATAACTTTCAACAGAATCCCAAATAAACTTACAACAAATGGTTTCAAAGTAGGATCCATATCCCTCTTATCCATCACCTTAGAAACACCTTTTACAATTGCTTTAATAATCCACAATCCAATTACTAAAGTTACTAAGGCTAATAATAATTTAGGAGTATACTCTAACGCCATTGTCCACAACTGATCCGATTTACTATACACAACATCCAAATCCATTTTTTTAATATATTTAAGTGATTATTTAATTACTAATTCAAATTGTACTCTTCTATTTAAAGCTTTTCCTTCAGCTGCAGCATTTGTTGATATTGGATTCAACTCTCCAAAACCTTTAGCTGAAATTCGCTCAGTCACGATGCCTTTTTCGGTTAAAAACTTCTTGGTTGCATTGGCTCTTTTTCAGATAATACATTGAGTAAAACATTTCAATTAGAATAAAAATAAATAAAATCAACAGAATATAAAATATATATTTGATCAAAACATTACCTTTTTACTCTAAACTTAAGATTATATATATTATAATTCTTACTATACAAAAACCAGATCAAAATTAACTGCAAAAAAAAAGGAAGCTTACGCTTCCCTTTTCTTTCTTTCCGAATATCTCGGACTATCACTTGCTTTCCTTTTTCTATCTCTAAAAGATTCTTTTTTGTTTCCTCCGCGATCAGATCCTCCTCGACCTCTGTCAGAACCAGATCTGTCAGATCTCTCACCTCTCGGTCTGCCTTTTCTATGACTATCGCTACCTCCACTCGTTGGGCGATCTCCGGACACTTCAATACGGATGCTTCTACCCCCTACAACTGCTCCGGCAAAACCTTTTACAATATCGTTAGTAAACTCTTTTTCCACATCAAAGAAAGAGAATACACCTTTTAAATCTACTCTACCAATATTCTTTCCTCTAACACCACATTGCTTATGAATTAAAGTCAATAAACGAGGGACATCAATTCCATCTTTTATTCCAATATTAATAAACATACGATCTTCATTGCTATCACGACTCTCACTTGCTCTTTGAGCTCTTTTTTGAGTAGATGATTTCATATTCAAATCAGGAGTATTTTTGTAATAATCCATAAAACGGTTAAACTCAAGAGATACAAATTTCTTAATGATATCTTCTCTGCTTAATTCGTTTAATTCGCTGCTAATAGCTTCAAAATATGTTTCGATATTATTCTCTTCAATATCTACCTCTTTAATACGGTTCATAAAGTGAAGCAATTGCCTTTCACAAACTTCTTCACCACCAGGAACCTTTACCTGAGCAAATTCAACATTTAGTTTCTTGGAAAGATCTCTTACTTTTCGCTCATCACGAGGCGTAATTAAAGAAATTGAAATACCTGATCTACCCGCTCTTGCTGTACGACCACTTCTGTGCGTATAAAATTCCAACTCATCAGGTAAGTTGTAATGAATTACATGAGTAAGATCGTCAACATCAATACCTCGGGCTGCAACATCTGTAGCAACTAAAAGCTGAAGAGTTTTATTTTTAAAGCTTCTCATCACTTTATCACGCTGAACCTGCGAAAGATCACCATGCAGAGCGTCTGCAGAATATCCGTCTTTCATTAATAATTCGGCTACTTCCTGCGTTTCCTTTCGGGTACGACAAAAAATAATTCCAAATATATTAGGGTAATAGTCAACTACTCTTTTAAGAACATTATATCGATCACGATTATTCATTAAATAATACTGATGCTCAATATTTACATTGGAAGTGTTCGCTTTTCCTACTGTAACCTCAACAGGATCAGTCATGTAGTTTTTAGAAATTCTACGAACTTCGGCAGGCATAGTTGCAGAAAACAACCATGTTAACTTATCTTCAGAAGTAGAAGAAAGAATTACATCTATATCCTCTTTAAATCCCATGTTAAGCATTTCATCTGCTTCATCAAGAATTAAATATTCAATTTTAGATAGATCTACTGCTTTACGTCTAATCATATCAAGTAGACGGCCAGGAGTGGCAACAATAACATGTGCTCCTCTTCTTAATTTCCGGATTTGATCATCAATGCTGGCTCCGCCATAAACGTTTACAACATTAAGATTCAAAATATTTTTAGAAAATAATCTTAAATCGTCTGCAATTTGGATTCCCAATTCCCTTGTAGGGGATAGAATCAAAGCTTGTGGTAATTTTACGTCTTGTTCGATTAGTTCGAGCAAAGGTAAACCATAAGCCGCCGTTTTCCCAGTTCCAGTTTGAGCCAAACCAACGAAATCCGATCTTCCTTCCAATAGTACTGGAATTGCCTTTTCTTGGATAGGTGTTGGATTTACGAAGCCTAACTCTTTGATAGCTCCTAGGATAGCCTCAGAAAGGCCAAGATTTTCAAATGAATTCATTCTATAAAATTTATGAGCCGCAAAGATACGAATTTAATAATGAACTAAGCCATCTTTTTTAGTATTATCCTGCAGGAGAAAATAATAGCAGGTAAACAGGAAAGTATGAATAAATTTCACATTGAAAATCACAAACTTACAAAAAATAAATCCATCAATATTTTCAACACTACTTTCAATTTTTCACAAGCATAAAAACCACTTCTGATTTTATTATAGAAGGCAACTCTATTTTTCGAAGCTCTAAACTTCTTAGCCAACCTTCCATTTCATTCTCTTTTAAGCTATAAAGAACCTCACGAAATTCATCAATTTGATCGTCATTAAAATCATTCTCTTCAAAGCTCTTATATGCGTCTAATTCCTCGTCCTCGTAATATATAATTTCCTCAGACATCCTATTAATCAAATCGGTTTCACAAATCTCGTGAGCACCGCAACACTCTTCTATTGGCTCTGCATAAACTTCACTTTCTACTTCCTTATTGTTTTTTGATTTCCAACGTTGTCCTATATAGGTGGTTAGTAATGCAATTCCCGCAATCCCCACAAGTGCTATCAATAAAACTTCCATGAGCACAAAGCTAAATATTCACAGTTAATTAATCAAGATATCCCGATGTTCTTTTTTTTCCAACAAATCGCACAACCATTGCTTTCCCATCATGTAATTTGCCTTCTGAAAGATGGGTTTCAACCTCCTCCAACAGTAAGATGTCAAATTCTTCAAAATCTCTTCTGATTTCTGATAGATCGTAGAGCATATCCTCGTTTGATGGTCCACCGGATTTACGGCCAATCTGATTTTTCGAAAAAACCTCCATTAGAACTACTCCACCCGGCTTCACCGAATCGGCAACAAATCGATGTGCGATAAATCTTTTTTGTGAGGGCAAATGCAAATAAAGCAGAGCTGCAACATCATACTTTTCCTCAATTGAAGGATGGTCTAATATACTTTCAGTATAAATATTCACATCAACCTTTTGCTCTGCAAAAAACCTTTTAGCGTTCTCCACAGCTTTCTTACTGTAATCAAAAGCATCAACCTTCCATCCTGCACAAGAAGCATAGGCTGCATTTCGCCCCTCTCCTTCACCCGGCAATAATAATCTTCCCGACTTAAGAAGATGCAATTGTGTTACAAAAAACAAGTTTGCCTTTTCGCCATAAATATATTTCGATTCAGCATAACGCTGATCCCACATCTCCTTCATATATATTCGATTTTTAAAAAGCCTATTTAGCAACTGCTTTCTCGTACTCTTTTTTATACAATTTAACTTGATTGGTCAATTTTTCAATTTCAGCTTCATTCTCATCTTTAACTTTTCTTAACCAACTCAACTTTCCATCTTTTTCTTTAATTTCCGCTTTCAGACTTTCAATCTCCTTGTCTTTCATTGAGATCAGATCTCTATTCTTTTGTGTTTCTGTTTCGATCTTCTTCTTTTCCCAATCAGCTTCAACACTGGCTGTCTTTAAATCTTGACTCAACTTACCTGATTCTGTTTTCAACTCATCAATTTGTTTTAGCAAACCAGAGATTTTCAAATTATTTTCTTCATTTAGATTCAAAGCAGAATTGTACTTATCCAATGTTTCCATCAACTTAACTTTAAGCTCAGTGGTATCGGAAGCAAGTCCCATTAATTCGGTACTCAAATCATCAATTTCTGTATTTTTCATAGCATTACTCTCCGACATGCTATTCTTCATCTCATTGTACTCAGCCAATGTTTGATCCAATTTGGAGTTTAGCTCAGTAATCTGCGTGCTTTTTTTTGAATTCTCGCTATCGAGAGCAACAACTTTGGCATCACTTCGGCGTTTTGCATATTCTAATTCTTCATATTTTTTCTTGGAAACAACACACGACAGAAGAAAAAAAGGAAGCATCGACAGGACAAGAAATTGTTTTTTCATAGGATCACTATTTGTTAATAGATTTATTATACCAAAACCAAATTGGCAAGGTCATAATATTAGCATAAATGTAAACGAAGATATTTCTTATTCGACAAAAAATAAACTCATATCATAAAAATTAACATTTTTTATCATGAAAACCAGTTCTTTTTCTTTCCAAAATCTATCATAAACATATCTTTGTACTAATTATTAATTCTTAATTTTAACAAATAAGTAAAAATATTGGCATTAATTTCTTTTTGTGGCAAGAGAATTGATAGCTTACTTATAACTTAAATTTTTATTTATTCAAAAATCAGCAAACCCATACTTATGCAAAAATACATTATACTTCTCCTTGCTCTCATTACCTTGTCTTTTTCAACAACGGCACAGAAAGATAACAACGAAGAAAAAACAAAGTTAATCCGGATTGTAGGGAAGCTTACAAATGAAATCAATAATGAACCGATTCCTTTTGCAAATATTGGAGTTCTTGGATCATATATCGGTGCAGCATCTAATATGGATGGAGTTTTCGAACTTAAAATATCAGGAGATTTATTTGAAAAAACCATACAGGCTTCAGCAGTTGGTTATTCCACATTCTCAAACAGTGTGAAAAACTGCATACAAGAAGATACATTGATGATAAAATTAACGCCAAAAAATTACAGCATTGCTGAAGTTGAAGTAACTGCTCAATCATTAGTTCTGAAAAAGAGAATTAAAACTGCAATTGAAAAAATTCCGGAAAATTACCTGCAGACTCCTTTCAATTACGATGTTTATTATCGCTCCGAAAAATTCGAAAACAAAAAACTAAACCGGCTTAGAGAAGCTGCAATTCGTATTTATGACGACAAAGGATATCAACGGACAGATGCTTATCAGGTATTTAAAGAACGTGGTTATAAGTTTTTGCAGGTAAGAAAGAATTTTGAGCCTTCATCGCTTGCCGACGGGTCGACCTATTTAGACGAATTATTGGAAATGGACATTGTACGTGGTCGAGGAAATATACTGAACGACAACCATTTAGATTTTTACGATTTAAGCCTGGAACAAATTACAGAGTACGAAAATGACTCAATCTGGGTGATCGCTTACAAGAGCAAAAGACCAATGTTAAGCAATACAGGAGATTACTATGCCAAAGAATATTCGGGTAAAATCTACATCAAAATAAAAGATTTTGCTGTGATTAAAAATGAAACTCATGTTGTTGCCAGTAATTATTCGTCGCAGGGAAGAAGTTTTTACGTTAACGAAGAACGGCAAAAGTGGAAGCCATTAAAAATAGAATACGATTTTAGTGTTACTTACAAGCAACATTCAGGGAAGTATTACTTAAGCTATGTGAACTACAAGCGTCATCACAAAGTAGTAGATAAAAAAACGAAAAAAATCACTTCAACGGATATCAACACAGAAATGCTGATAACCCAAATTAATACCAACAAGCCGGAAGTAATTGAGAAACGAGCATATTATGAAAATATGCCTTACGATAAAAATTTCTGGGAAAGTTACAACATCATTTTTGATGGGAAATAAAAAAAGAGGCCAAAGCCTCTTTTTTTTTATCTTCTAATTATAGCAAAAATCAATTGATCCAAATAATTGCCATTCTTGTAAACGGCATTCTTTAAAACAGCTTCCTGCACAAAACCTGCCTTTTCTAAAACTTTTACTGATCCAATATTCCCTTCAAAAACATTTGCATATAATCTCACAATATTCATATGCAAAAAAGCATGATCTACAGTTTCCTTTACCACATGCGTCATGATCCCTCTATTCCAATACTTTTGCCCGATCCAATAACCCAATTCAGCGGATTTACAAAAAACATCTTCCTGTTGTTCCACACCAATACAGCCAACCACTTCTTTATTCACCTCAATTGCCATAAAATACCCCTTAGCAACATGATTTACAAAATGAATCCAACGATGAGCATCCTTATGAGTATATGGATATGGAAAGCTGTTCTTTAAAAAACGGGATACATCCAAATCACTTGCAGATTTAACAAGATCCTCTTCGTCGCCAAATTTCCATTTCCTTAATAAAATACACCCTTTATCAATTTCTGCTGCCATGGCAAACCTCCATTTTCAATTTCTACTTACAAGTACGTTAAAAAAACTTTGTTGGCAATCAAATATGCACAAAAAAAACTGCCCATAATATGGACAGTTTCTTAAATGATATAGAAGTTTTTATTCTTCCTCTTTAATTTCTTCTACGGCTTCTTCAAGATCCAACAAATCATTTTCCTGTAGAATATTGTACCACTGAAAAACTTTTTTCATATCAGAAACATACACCCGATCTTCATCGTAATTAGGCAACACTTCAGTCATGTAAGCTTTCAATTCATTCCCTGAAGCTTTGTGACTTATTGCCTGACCTCCATTTTCCTTTTCCTTAATACTTTTAAAAACAACTGCTAACTGAACATCTCCTTCATCAGTAAAAATAGCAATATCTTCTAAAGCACTAATTTTAGAAGAAGCATAAGCTGCCATACGCTTTTTATCAATCAAAGATTCCACAATTAAAGCATTCTTTGAGTTAGACACCATTTTAAAAAGACCTGAATGTCCTGCTATGGCCAATATTCCTTTCAACATATTTTCGTTTTTATATTTGGAAGCACAAATTTATAATTCAATTGTAGTAAAAAAAACAATTTTGCAAAAAAACATCTTAGAATTAATCCAGATTACGCAAACCCTCTTTCTTTTTTAATTTTCTCGAAGGCTTCACTCAACTTCTGAAACTTCTCCTTTGCAGCCTCCTGCACATCTTCACCCAAGTAGCTCACTTTATCCGGATGATATTTAGCTGCCATTTTCCGATAAGCCTTTTTAACCTCAGCGTCAGAAGCATCACGTGTTAAGTCAAGAATCTTATAACTTGATTCTGTGGATTGAATAAACATAGACTTAATCGAGTTGTAATCACCCGACTGAATACCCAAATAGTAAGATATTTTATCAATAACATTTAATTCAGACTCAGAAACAATTCCATCAGCCTGAGCAATTCCAAATAGAAAATGCATCAGCTGTAATCTGGAGGAATAATCAAGATTGTGCTGAATTTGCTGACATACCTCCTCAATCGGTATATTTTGCTTTAGAATATCACGAAGTACAGTAATTGCTTCACCAGCTCTGCCAACACCAAAACTTTTTACCAGATATCCTTTTACGTAATCTAATTCTACTTTTAATACTTTTCCATCTGCCTTCATTACAGCAGCAACCAAAATAAGCAAGCTCATTACAAAATCACCTTGCCTTGTAGCTCCTCTTACATGACCGTTCTCAATTTCAACTGTATCAATTGCCGATCCCAACATAAATCCCAATACTCCACCAATTGGACCTAAAAAAGCCCAACCTAATCCTCCGGCAATCCATCTTCCGTATTTTCCCATTTTTCGGCACTAAATTATTTTACAATCCCAGTTTTCTTTAAACAAAGAAAACAAAAGATCACTTAATTAGAAATCGCACTTCTGAAAAAGCGATTCTATTAACAAAGTTTAACAAAAATTTTAAATTTATTTATTGACTAAAGACCTGATTTGTTTGTCTATTCGTTCAATCTGAGGAAGAATTAACTCTGTATTGTTATAAATTACAAAATCAGCTTTTTCAATTCTTACCGATTCCGGAAGTTGACTTCTCATTCTCTCCACAATCAGCTCCCTGCTTATCGAATCCCGTTCCATGACTCTTTGAATCCTTATCTCGTCTTCTGCTGCAACTGTAATTATCTTATCAAAATTCTTGTACAAACCACTATCAAAAATTATAGCCGATTCTTGTATTACATAGGGCGTTTGAGAATGTTGTTCGCACCACCTTATAAAATCTTTTCGAACTGCAGGATGAACAATCGAATTAATATCTTTTAATGCTTCCGAATCATTAAATACAATTTCGGCAAGTAATTTTCGGTTTAAATTAAAATTAGAATCATAAATCTGATCCCCAAAACGAGAAACCAATAAGTTCTGAAGTTCCGCATCTGAAACCATTAACCTTTTCGCCTCATTATCTGCAACATAAATAGGTATCCCCATCATTTCAAATGCCCGCCCAACAATTGATTTTCCAGATCCTATTCCTCCTGTTAAGCCAATTTTCAACATTCTTGAAATATTTTATAATTCCTTTTTATAAAAGGCATACTGATTTATTCGAATGATTTCTTCTCTTTCAGATAAGTAACTTCCTGAGGATAAAAACGAACATTTGTTACGAAACCGGGACTGCTTAATAACTGTATCTTTAACTTATTACTACCCTCATCTGAAGTTTGATTATAATCCACTCTCACATCGAACAAATCAACCGAAACCTTATCATGCTTTTTAAATCCCACAAAATAAGATACTTTAACATCGCCCGGAAATAACCTTAGTAATAAAGAATCAGGAAGATTGCTCACTTTAATAGGAACAGTAACTTTTTCTTCAGTAAATTGTTCAACTGGAACCGTTATTTCAACTTTCCGTTGATCAAACTCAAGACCTCCTATCTGTTTTAAACTTACTTTCTTTTTAACCGTTTTATGCAAATTAGTTAAAACGAGTTTCTCGGTTTCCACAAAATCAATACTATCGAGAATTGAACTAGGCCCTTTCACAACCACACTGTCAAATTCCAAAGAGATTGCTTCATCTAACATGAATTGCTGCTCAAAGCTACTCGACACATTACTCTTAATAGGAACCTTCTTTTCTACAATAGGAGAAAACTCAAAACGTATTGTATCCGGTGATATACTTACTAACTTAATATTTGAAGACAAATCTCTTTCGAACCGGCTCATAATTTGAGCTGTAGCCAGAGAATAGGTTTGAAGAGTTCTGTTTTCTATGCGATTATTAGTATAAAACCCAACATCGAAAGGATTTGAAAGGAATGCCGTACTTATTTTATAACGTATTAAATCAAAACCATACGCATTAACTTTTAAGGCTAATTTTTCCGGCAATTTATTGGTAAGAACTTTGTTCTGCGGTAAATTAACATACCGAACAGGATAATGCACTGTGGTTGTATATTCTTTTCCTAAAGCATTTAGGAACCAAAATATTGTAGCGATCCCAACAAAAAAAACATACACAAGCAGTTTTTTATTCGAAGCAATTTTTTCTGTATTAAAAAGCTCCTTTATCTTTTGAAGATCTGGAATACCCAATGCTAGAAAAATTTAGAAGAAGACTGTGCTCAATGAGCACAGTCTAAACTATTATTTTTGAGCAACATCGCTCATATCTTTAACTACTGCAGCTTTATCAATTTTCAATCGGTTTTGTCCTTCAACTTCCATGATAATTACAGTCTCCTGTATTTCAAGAACTTTACCATAAATACCACCTGTAGTTACAACCTTATCTCCTTTTTTCAAATCTTCACGAAATTTTTTCAATTCCTTCTGCTTTTTCATTTGCGGACGAATCATGAAAAAATAAAATACCACTACAATTAGAATTAGAGGTACAAATTGCATGATAGGGTTCTGCCCCTCTTGAGGTTGTGTCATCAATAAGATGTTCAATAAATTATCCATTTCAATCCTAAATTTTAAGGCCAAAGGCCATATTAATTATACAATTACTAATTATTCTATTTCACTTGCGCTGTAATCACCAACTCTTTTGTTCCGGATAAAGTATTACAAAAAATGGTAATCACCTTGTATTGTTTTCCGTATCTTCCTTCAGAGTTAAACTCCACTGTTATATGTGATTCTTCACCAATTTTCACTGGCTTCCTCTCCCATTTCACCGCAGTGCAGCCACAACTTGTTTCAACATTCTTAATTACTAAATCTTTCGACCCAATGTTCTTAAAAAAGAAATCACAAACAACGATTTCACCTTCTGAAATCACCCCAAATTTATGTATTTCTTTAGTAAACTCAAACTTCGGAAAACCATTCGACCGAATAATCTCCTCAGAATTTTTTTCTTGAATCAATTTACCGTCAGGTTTACCTGTTTTATTTGAAGTGCATTGTACTAAAAATGAGAACAAAATTACCACAAACAGTATACTAAAAAGATATTTTCCGGTTTGAAGATGAGTATTTTTATTCATTAATTGTTCAAACATTTTGGTTCCCGAATGTAGTGAATTTTAATGGAAGTACATTTGCTTCTCTTGATAAAATAAAAAATGCGCATTACCGAAAGATAAGCGCATTTTAAAGTATATATTTTGGAATTATTTTCCTTCTATTAAGCCTCTGCCCACTTTTTTAACAGTTCCATTTGATTTCAACTCCTGAACCATTTTATCAAGAATTCCATTAATGAAATTACTACTGTTAGCTGTACTGTAGAATTTGGCAATTTCAAGATATTCGTTAAAACTCACTTTAACCGGAACACTTGTAAACTCCTTTATTTCTGTAAGGGCCAGCTCCATGATCAAAATATCCATGTATGCAATACGCTCCAAATCCCAATTTTTGGTATTCGCCTTAATCAATTCCAAATGATCAGTATGATTGATAATGGCCTTGCGCAACAATGTTTTCACAAAATCCTCATCATCACGATCCTTATACAAAGACATTAAAGAAGCGTAAGTGTCATCAGTTTGAGAAAATCCTTTTATAGTTCTCACAACCATGCTAATAATGAACTCTACTTCGTCATTCCAATAGATGCTTTTCTCTTCCATTAAGCTGTAAAAATCCTCATCTGCAGCAATAATATGAGTAAAAAACTTCTCTACAAATTTCTTATCAGAAGCATAAGTGCTCTCTGGTAAGGCCATATACTCATTATACAAATCTGAATTAATCAATTTGTCATGCAAAATCCGAACGTAATCCTCTTGATCGCTCCAATTTACGGTGTGCGACTTAGAATAACTATTCAACTGAATGTTATCTGCCAACTGTCTGATTACAGAATTATTAATAAATCTTGTGTTGGGATTTAAATCCTCATGAGATGGAATAATTTTGCCTCTTGAGTTTTCAATTTTCTTTTCAGAAACAAAAGCAACATCCACAATAAGTAGAAGTAAATAATGATACAAATCGTAAGCTTTTCCGACGCTAAAAAATAATTCCTTTTCGGCCTTAGCTATTGTGCGATCCTGGTTTTTATAATAGGCATACAAAATCTGCAATACCTTAACACGAAGCAATCTTCTACTAATCATACGTTTAAAGAACTTGTCAATTACATTAATTCGGTTGCAAAAGTAGGCTTTTTTTACTTGTTAACAAGAAAAAACCAACAAATAAGATAAAATAATTAAGCCTCCCAACAAAATAGATTTACATATTAAAAACAAGTAAAAAAACCACCTATGCCCTGAAAAGGTTTGCATACTCATTTTAAATAACCACATTTTCCTCAATAAAATACATATTCATAATAAATAGTACGTATATTTTTTTATTTTTGAATGTATAAAATCAAAATAAATAACAAATTATTTTCAAATGGAAGGTTACGATAAAAAGGAAGGGTTTGAAAAACATAATCGAGATGAAATTTATTCAAATGCGGTAAGAGCGGGGAAAAGGACTTATTTTTTTGATGTTAAAGCAACAAAGAAGAACGACTATTACTTAACAATCACCGAAAGTAAAAAACGTTATGACAAAGAAGGAAATTTCACCTTCGAAAAGCATAAAATATTTTTGTATAAAGAAGATTTCGATAAATTTTCAGATGGCCTTTTAGAGGCAATTGATTTTATCAAATCTTCAAATTTGGAGAAAGAAACTGACGAAGAAACTTATGCAGATTCAGAATACCATGAACCAGCAACAGTTATTGAAGGATTTGATTCAGAATCCTTTACAAATGTAGAATTTGAAGATTTAACGGAATAATAATTCCATATATGTTTATAAAAGCTGTCCTTTCTGGCAGCTTTTTTTTGTTCTTATTCAATCCATATCAATAAAAAAGCAAGTCAAAAAGTCTATGTTTCCTTAAAACGCTTACTTTTGCCCAAATTTATATTTAATTTTGCCAATCTGATTAATTATTACACATCCCGGATTAAACACAATGAATTGAAAAGGTTAAAATACCTACAATTAGGGATTGCAAGTCACCTATTTTTCCTATACGTTTGACAAGCATAAATTAAGCACAATAATTAAATTACAATCAAGTTGCAATTATCAGATGCCTAACGGCATCATCTATTAATAAATAAGAATGAAGCTTTCCGAATTATCTGATAGTCAAGAGGGAATTATAATAAAAGTTCAGGGACACGGAGCCTTTCGAAAGAGAATCACCGAAATGGGCTTTGTAAAGGGCAAGAAGGTCACTGTTATCAAAAATGCTCCTCTTAAAGATCCTGTTGAGTATCAAATAATGGGGTACGAAGTTTCCCTAAGAAGAAGTGAGGCATCTTTAATTGAAGTAATTACAAAAGAAGAGGCTAAGGATATTAAGATAAATGGATTTGAAGGAACTATTAGTGATGATATTCTAAAAACTTCCGCAAAAGAAAAAGGAAAAAAAATCCATATTGCTTTGGTTGGAAATCCAAACTCGGGTAAAACTACACTATTCAATTATGCCTCCGGATCAAAAGAGCACGTAGGCAATTACAGCGGAGTAACCGTAGACGCCAAACAAGCCAAAGTAAAGCAAAATGGTTACCATTTTAACATCACTGATCTGCCGGGTACATACTCGTTAACAGCCTACTCTCCCGAAGAATTATTTGTTCGCAAATACATTATGAATGAAAAACCGGATGTGGTAATTAACGTTGTTGATGCATCTAACCTGGAGAGAAACCTGTACCTGACCACACAGTTAATTGACATGGATATAAAGGTGATTATTGCCTTGAACATGTATGATGAACTGGAAAAAAAAGGTGCTGTCCTTAATTTTAAGGCTCTTGCAAAAATGCTTGGCATTCCAATTATTCCAACCATCAGTCCAAAAGGAACTGGCATAAAAGAACTTTTTAATAAGGTAATAAATGTGTACGAAGACAAAGATCCAATTGTACGTCACATTCATGTTAATTACGGTAAATCGGTTGAAAGATCGATTGCTAAAATACAACATGAAATAAAAAAGGATCCTAAAATCTGCACAAAAACCTCTCCTAGATTCCTGTCTATTAAACTTTTGGAAGCTGACAAAAGTGCTCGTCACCTTGTACAGGATAGTGACCGGCATTTCAATATAAAGAACATCGTAAAGGACGAAATTCAAAAAATTGAAAAAGAATTTGGCGAAGTGTGCGAAACTGTTATTACTGATTCGAAGTACGGGTTTATTGATGGCGCACTTAAGGAAACTTACAAAGAGAGTCCCATTAAACGTAGACGTAAAACCACAATAATAGACACGTTCATCACTCATAAACTGTTTAGTTTTCCGATTTTTTTCGTGTTCATGTTTTTAACGTTTTACGCCACTTTCAATTTAGGCGAATACCCAATGCAATGGATTGATATGGGTGTAAATGCTTTTGCTGGATTAATTGAACAATTTATGCCCGAAGGTCCGCTAAAAGATTTATTTATAGATGGAATAATTGGTGGTGTTGGTGGTGTAATTGTATTCCTGCCAAACATTCTGATTTTATTCTTCTTTATATCCTTTATGGAAGACACAGGATATATGGCCAGAGCCGCCTTTATTATGGATAAACTAATGCATAAAATTGGCTTGCATGGAAAATCATTTATCCCATTAATAATGGGATTTGGGTGTAATGTACCTGCATTAATGGCAACCAGAACCCTTGAAAACAGAAATGACAGAATACTAACTATGCTGATCACCCCATTCATGTCATGCAGTGCAAGGCTTCCTATTTATATTTTAATAATCGGAACATTTTTCCCTGAACATGCAACATTAGTTCTATTCGGAATTTACACTTTTGGTATAGCTCTTGCGATTTTCTTTGCAAAAATTTTTAAAGCGAGCTTTTTCAAATCCAAAGATGCTCCCTTTGTTATGGAATTACCGCCATATCGTTTGCCGACTCTTAAATCAACCATAATTCACATGTGGCATAAAGGTGTTCAATACCTGCAAAAAATGGGAGGTGTGATTCTTTTAGCTTCTATTCTAATTTGGGCTTTAGGGTATTTCCCCAGAGAGATCAATTTCTCGAAGGATTACGATAAAATGATATTGGAAACCAATCAAGATTTTGATAGTCGGATAAACAACATACAGCAAGACAATGAAAATGATACGAAACAGCTGCTATCCGAAAAAGAGGTAGAGATTCAAAAAATTCAAAACCTTAAACTGGAGGAAAAACAACAAAAATCTTACATCGGTCAAATCGGTCAATTTGTTGCACCCGCTCTGCATCCTCTAGGTTTCGATTGGAAAATGACTGTAAGTATATTAACCGGTATTGCAGCCAAAGAAGTTGTGGTAAGTACAATGGGGGTTCTATATCAGGAAGGAGAAGGCGCAAGTGAAACCAGCGAAGGATTGAGAACGAAGTTGAAGGAGCAAAAATTTGCTGGCAGTTATCGAACAGGCGAGAATGTTTTTTCCAGCTTATCGGCTCTATCATTCCTTATATTTATTCTGATTTATTTTCCATGTATAGCAGTAATCGTAACTATCGTTAAAGAAGCCAATTGGAAATGGGCAGCTTTTGTTGTGTTTTACACTACAGGATTAGCTTGGCTGGTTTCCTTTATCATTTACCAAACAGGCAATTTAATACTTTAAAATTATGAGCTTTCAATTAATATCAACTTATGCAATTGTGATTTTCGCATCTGGATATACTATATATCAGTTTGTGCGTTTATTCATAAAACAGAAATCGAGTTGTGGAGGCAGTTGTGGAGGCTGCAGTTTTAAAAATGAGCTAAAAAAACGTGGCATTTCGGGAAATCCAATTCTTAAAAACCAAAATTTTACATATATTAAAAATTAACAAATACAGAACGCCTTTGTTTTAAACAAAAATAATACACATAATAAAACATAACAACAAATAAAAAGGGTAGTCAAACGACTACCCTTTTCTTTTTATCTAAAAAGCCCAATTATGCTCCTAAAGTAGCAACCATTACTGCTTTTATTGTGTGTAAACGGTTCTCAGCTTCGTCAAATACGATAGATGCAGGAGATTCAAAAACCTCTTCGGTCACCTCAACACCATCCATACCAAATTTTTGGAAAACTTCTTCGCCAACTTTTGTTTGTCTGTTGTGATACGCTGGTAGACAATGCATAAATTTACACTTATCGTTTCCTGTAACTGTCATCAAATCAGCATTAATCTGATAAGGTTTAAGAATACCAATTCTTTCTTCCCAAACCTTATCCGGCTCTCCCATTGATACCCAAACATCAGTATAAAGGAAATCACATCCTTTAACTCCTGCTTGCGCATCATCAGTAATTGTAATAACAGCACCAGTTTCTTTAGCTATCTCCATACATTGAGCCACCAATTCTTCTTCTGGCTGAAGATTAGCAGGACCAACGATTCTTACATCCATACCCATTTTAGCAGCACCAACCATTAAAGAGTTAGCCATATTATTACGGGCATCGCCTAAATATGCAAATGACATTTGACTAAGCGGCTTATCTGAATGCTCCGTCATAGTTAAAAAGTCAGCTAATATTTGAGTTGGATGAAATTCATCTGTCAAACCATTCCAAACAGGAACACCCGCAAATTTTCCTAATTCCTCTACAACTGCCTGTCCGTATCCACGGTACTCAATACCATCATACATACGTCCTAAAACACGAGCTGTATCAGCCATTGACTCTTTAACACCAATCTGAGAACCAGAAGGACCTAAATAAGTAACGTGAGCACCTTGATCGTAAGCTGCTGTTTCAAAAGCACAACGAGTACGAGTTGAAGATTTTTCAAATATCAAAGCGATATTCTTTCCCTTCATAGTCTGCACTTCTGTACCTGCATATTTTGCTCTTTTAAGATCTCTTGCAAGATCCAACATATATTGCATTTCCTTTGGAGTAAAATCCAACAACTTCAAAAAGTTTCTGTTTCTTAAATTAAAAGCCATGGTATGTATTTTTTAAAAATTACAATCACAAAAGTAATTATAATCTGATATTAATAATAGTTAATTAAAAATTATGCTCTACGTCGTTTTTATCGTATTCCATTGTTATTTTGGTTCCGTAAGATTTATCGACCAATTTGGTTGCTTCAGTAATAACTGATTTACCGCCGCCATTTTCAATAAAACTTAGACAAGCACGGATTTTCGGAGCCATAGATCCTTCTGCGAAAGTACCGTCTTCCATGTATTTCATTGTATCGGCATGATTCAAAAACTCAAGTTTTTTCTCATTTGGACCTCTAAAGTCACGATAAACAAAGGAAACATCAGTAAGAATATAAAATTCATCCGCTTTAATCCGGGCTCCAATCAATGCCGAAGCAAGATCTTTATCAATTACAGCTTCAACAGGGCAAAGGTTCCCATTCTCATCTTCAGAAACCGGAATACCACCACCGCCAACAGTAATTACAATATTACCCTGACGAGCCAGGTTTTCAATAACCTTCTCATTCAAAACACGAATAGGTTTTGGCGAAGGCACAACACGTCTCCATCCTCCCTCTGTTTTCACCTCTTCCTTAAAAATCCACCCTTTATCAGCGCGTAACTCGTCTGCTTGCGCTTTGGTATAAATCTTACCCACACGCTTTAAGGGATCAGCAAATGCAGGATCATTCTTATCAACAACAACCTGAGTCACCAAAGTCACCACATCTTTCTCAATGCCATTTTGCTTTAATACATTACGCAAATTCCTCTCAATCATATAACCAATTCCCCCTTGAGAATCAGCCACATCAATATCCAAAGGCATTTGAGGAATATTGTAAAGTTGCTCACCTGCATCGTTTCTCATTAAGATATTACCTACCTGAGGGCCATTACCATGAGCAATAATAACATCATACCCTTCTTTAACAAGAAAAATAAGATTTTCAAGAGTATCAATTGTGTTCTGAGTCTGCTCCTCAACAGTCCCTTTTTGACTCCCCCTCAATAAGGCATTTCCACCTAATGCTACAACTGCTAATTTATTTTTCATTATTTTTTCCTTTATGTTTTTCATTTTACAATGCAAATCTAAAAAAAATAACAACAAAACAATGAAATACCTTTTCATTTATAATATTTTTCAACCTCTGTTTTTCAACACATTACGACATTTCTAAATTTACTGTTTAGTACCTAATTCTCTAAACGCATGAAATTCAAAGCAAATAATCTTTAAAATACACTCGTTTGCAAAGGTCAATCTATTTTAGTAGTTATGATAACTTTTTCTCATAACTCAGCATTCCAGTTCAACTATTTTACCCAAAATCGATTTTTACGCAAAAAAAAGAAATTAAAATATCTTGGTCATTTTTTTTAGCATAACCTCTATCAATTATTTACGTATTAGTTAAAAGTGGAATTTAATCGGCAAAAAATGTGATTTTCGTAAAGATATCGTGCGATTTCATGTAAGATGCCAAAATATAATATTGTATTCCCCAATGTTTTCATACTTTTAGTAAATCCTATTTATTGTATTTACAGATAGATTTAACTATAGTTAAAAGCACAAATCTGTTTTCAATAAATATTCACTAACCAAAACATTATCCTATGAAGCAAGGATTATCTATAATTCTAATTTTATTGTTGGTCTGGGGATGCAAAACAAAATCCGAAACCGAGAATAAAATTACTGAAGGGATAATTACCTATAGTGTTAGTTACTTTTCCTCGGAAAAAGATAACCCAATAATTGCCCTTTTACCAAACAAAGTAGAATTGCACTTTAAGGATAATAACATTTGCCTCATATCTGAAGGCTATCTTGGTTTTTTCAGCACAAAATTTCTTTCTAAATACAACAATCCAAATAGTAATATATTACTAAAGGTATTGAGTAATAAGCTTAACTATGAATTTCCTAAAGATGAAGTTGCATTTGTATACAGTCAGCTTCCTCCGGCAAAAATAGAATACAATGATTCTACAAAACTAATAGCTGGTTATGAATGTAAAAAAGCAACCGTTTTTATGGCCGATCAATCAAAAACTCAAGTCAGTCTTTACTACACTTCGGAGATTGGACTAAAAGACCCCAACCGTAACACTCCATTGTACCAAATCCCTGGGGTACTCATGGAATTTGAAACTACAATGAATCAAGTAAAAGCAAAATTCACAGCACAATCAATAAATCTGATTGCTGTTAGTGAGGAAGATTTCAATATTCCAGAGGAATATGTCCTTTCTGATCTTAAGACATTAAAAAAATACATTGTCGATTTCAATTAATTAACATCTGATTTCAAACTTATCTTTTTAGAAGCTGATTTTCCTGTGGTTTTAAATACCATTTTTATTACTTTTACATAAATTCGTACACAATACGAATTTTGTGAAAAATGAAAAAATAGTCAATGGCTAAAAAGAAAAAAACAAACAATACAAAAGCTAAATCGCGCTTCTCAGCCCCAAAATTTCTTAGTGACGAAAGAACCAAATTCCTTTTTGGTATTGCACTTTCTCTGTTTACTATTTATATTGGATTGGCATTCGTCTCCTTCTTTTTTACAGGAGGAGCTGATCAAAGTAAATTAGATATTAAATGGCTCGAATTAATCACAGACTCAAAAGTACGTGTTGAAAACTGGACGGGGAAAACCGGGGCTTACATTTCCAATTTGGTTATAAACAAAGGATTTGGAATCGCATCATTCTCATTCCTTTATTTACTCGTAGTCCTTTCGCTTCGAATTTGGGGAGTAAAAATACAATCATTACGAAAAACAATTATATACACCTTACTATTCTGCATTTGGTTTTCGGTTTTCATGTCGTTTGCATTTGTTCAATCAACATCGCATTCGTTTTTATTCTTGGGAGGAATTCATGGCTACTTTATAAGTGAATGGCTTGTATCCTTGATAGGTAATGTTGGCACTCTGTTTCTAATTGTTCTTAGCTTTTTAACCTTTATTACCTTTGCCTTTCAAAACTCAATTTCCTTTTTCAAAAAAATATTTAGTCCAAAATCTAAAACAGACCGTAAAGAAAGCCAAGACTTCTCCAAATCTGATGAAGATGAAACAGAATCATTAACTTCTGTAATACACACTCTAAAGGATGAACAGAAGGATGAAGAAGGTGAAGACGACGATGAATTAATTATTAATTCTGAGATTTTTCCTGAGGAAGAAACTATTTTGGAACAGGAAGTAAACAATCCTAAAACAGCAGATGACGATTTGGAGCTAAAGATTGAGACAGTATCCAAACAAGAAGAAATCGTAAGCATTCAGCGCAGACCTATGGAGGATTTCGATCCTACGCTTGATCTTTCAAACTACAAATACCCTCCAATCGAATTATTAGAAGCGCATCATGCCAGTAATTCGAGTGTAAGTAAAGAAGAACTTGAATCAAATAAAGATAAAATTGTAGAGACACTGCGTCATTACAAAATTGAAATTACTCAGATAAAAGCTACAATTGGTCCTACTATTACGCTGTATGAAATTGTGCCCGCTCCTGGAGTACGCATTTCCAAAATAAAGAATCTGGAAGACGATATTGCACTTAGTCTATCCGCCTTAGGAATTAGGATTATAGCTCCGATTCCGGGTAAGGGAACTATTGGTATTGAAGTTCCGAACCGTACACCTGAAATCGTGTCAATGAAGAACATTATTTCATCTAAAAAATTCCAGGAATCAACACATGCACTTCCTGTTGCACTTGGAAAAACAATATCGAATGAAACCTATACTCTTGATTTAACCAAAATGCCTCACTTATTGGTGGCCGGAGCAACAGGGCAAGGAAAATCGGTTGGTTTGAATGCAATTATTACATCGCTTTTATATAAGATGCATCCTTCCCAGCTTAAATTTGTCCTTATCGATCCTAAGAAGGTTGAACTAAGCATTTACTCAACTATCGAGAAACATTTTCTGGCAAAACTTCCGGGAGAAGAAGAACCCATAATTACTGATATCCATAAGGTTATTGCAACGTTAAACTCCTTATGTATTGAAATGGATTCCAGATATGATTTGTTGAAAAAGGCACATGCCAGAAATATAAAGGAATACAATACCAAGTTTGTAAAACGTAATTTAAATCCGGAAAACGGTCATCGTTACCTACCCTATATTGTAGTAATTATTGATGAGTTTGCTGATTTAATTATGACAGCGGGAAAGGAAGTTGAGACTCCAATTGCTCGTATCGCCCAATTAGCCAGAGCTATTGGAATACATATGATTATTGCAACACAACGACCTTCAACAAATATTATTACAGGAGTTATCAAAGCTAATTTCCCGGCACGAATTGCCTTTAAGGTCGCATCTATGATTGATTCCCGAACAATTCTTGATAGTCCTGGAGCAAATCAGTTAATTGGTCGTGGGGATATGCTTATTTCACTGACAAGCGAACTGGTGAGGGTACAATGTGCTTTTGTTGACACTCCGGAAGTGGAAGCTGTTACAGAATTCGTACAAAAGCAGCAATCCTACCCTACCGCAATGTTTTTGCCGGAGTATGTGGGTGAGTCTTCCGAAAATTCAGCAATGGATATCGATTTGCAAAAAAGAGATGCTCTTTTTGAAGATGCAGCCCGATTGGTTGTTTCATCTCAGCAGGGATCAACTTCAGGAATTCAAAGAAGATTTTCTATCGGCTACAACAGAGCAGGTAGAATAGTGGATCAATTAGAGGCCGCTGGAATTGTTGGTCCTTTTGAAGGAAGTAAAGCCAGACAAGTATTAATTCAAGATGAATATTCGCTGGAAAAATTATTAAGTAATGTGTAGCAATAACGGCGTGGCACAGTTATTGATTAAGAATATTTGAATATTTATAAAATAAGCTAAAATGAAAAAAATCTTTTGTTTCCTTCTTTTTGGAGCTATATGTTTAAACCTGTCGGCTCAGGATATTAAAGCCAAAACTATTCTTGATAAAGTTTCTGCAAAAAATAAAGAATTTAAAAGTATCAGTGCAGAATTTACTTTTTCTATGGATAATGCGGAAGAAGATATCCATGAAGTATCGGAAGGAAATATAGTTCTTGTGGGTAATAAATATCGTCTTAAACTTATGGGTGTTGATACTTATTATGATGGAACTACCATGTTTTCACACATCATTGATGTTAATGAAGTAAACATTACAGAGCCGGAAGAAAATGAAGAAGAAGGATTAAATCCAGCCCAAATTTTTTCCATTTATGAAAAAGGATACAACTACAAATACATCAGAGAGGAAACAGTAAATTCTTCTACTTACCATGTAATAGACCTCATTCCTTTAAATTCTGAACGGGAATTCTCCTCGATACAATTGAGAATCGATAAGGCTAAGAATCAAATTGAATCGTTAAAAACAATTGGGAAAGATGGAAATAATGTAAGTATTACACTTAAAAAGCTGACTCCTAACCTAAAATTTGCTGATTCTTATTTTGTTTTTGATCCAAAATCAAATCCAGATGTGGAAGTGAACGATATGCGATAAATTATCAAACAATACATTCCTCCTCTACTCTTTCAAGGGTAGAGGATTTTTTTTCTATTTTATTAACACGCAAAGGAAGAGTGAACCAAAATTTACTCCCTACTCCTTCTTTACTTTCCACACCTATTTCTCCTCCATTTTTTTCCACAAAATCTTTACACAAGATTAAGCCCAATCCGGTTCCTTTTTCATTCGATGTTCCTGGCCTTGAATAGTTAGAGTCAAGATTAAATAATTTTATTTTATCCTCAGGCCTGATCCCAACTCCATTATCTTCAACACTTATAATTGCTTTGCCCTCTTCAGCCTTTACCGAAAAAATGATTCTTCCTCTTTCCTCCGTAAATTTAATGGAGTTATTCCCTAAATTCCGCACAACAGTTCGAATCATATCCGAATCGGCATAAACAAGTGAAGCATTAATTTCATTCAACTCAAGTGAAATGCCTTTTGCATATGCTTTTTCCTCAAGGCCTTCCATTTCTTCTTCTATTAGTTGACTTACGTTAATAGTGATAGGGTTATACTCCATCACCCCCATCTGCGATCTCGACCATGTTAGCAATGTATCAAGCAATAAAGAGCCATGAAGAGCCGATTTATGAACAATTTCAATATACTCCTGCCTCATTGAATCCTCAAGCTCATCATATCGGTCAATTAACAAATCGGTAAACCCCAGTACTGCATTAAACGGATTTTTCAGATCGTGTGCGACAATAGATAAAAACTTATCCTTGGTAGCATTCAAACTTGTCAGACTTTTATTTCTGTCGGATATAATTTTATTTTTTTCCGTTAAAAGTTTATTGTGTTTCTTCCTGAATCGACTAATGTATATTGAATACATAAGCAGAGATAAAATCAAAACACCCAAACTAAAAAAATATAAACCTCTGGTCTTTTGTTTGTCTATTTCTAACCTTTGAATTGTATTCCGTTGTTTCAGAACCTCATTTTCGGTATCGATTTTTTCCAATCGAAATTTCGCCTGAATTTCCGCAATTTCTTTGCTATTATTCTCTCTATAAATCCTCTCTCTTATTTTATCGTACTTTTTGAAATATTGGATACTCTTCTCAAAATTATTTTTCTTCTCATACAATTCCGACATGTAGTAATAACAGTCCAATTCAATTCTTGCAACACCTATTTCTTTTGCTTTTGTTAAAGCCTCCTCGAACAACCCCAGAGATGCATTATAATCTTCATTCTTTAAATGCGCTATTGCCAAAGACGACTTGACACTTGCAATAGAAATTTTATCCCCTTTTCGCTCAGACTCAATCAAAGCTCTGTGATAGTAAACCATGCACTTATTTATATCACCACAATCCAGATACAACTGACCAATATTTTCGAGTAAAATTGGCTTCCAATCAACATTGCTTTCAAATTCAATGATATCCAACGCTTTCAGATATGACGACAACGCCATAAGACTATCATTCATTTTATGGTATACGTTTCCAATATTATTACGCATTACAGCGATACCCTGCAAATTGTTGGCATTTTCCTTTAAAACCAAAGATTGATTATAATAATCAAGTGCCTTGGAATATTCCTGCATCTGAAAATAAACATTCCCAATATTATTTAGGGAAGAAGAAATCAGCAAGCTGTCTTCTAATCCATTTCGAATGTTTAAACTTGTAAAATAGGCGCTAAGAGAAAGTTTATAGTTATCAATTTGTATTAACGCATTACCCAAAATATTATAACAATCAGCTTTTTCTTTTTCATGATTTTTAACACAATAGGAAATTGCTTTTTCAATATATTTGATGGAATTAGAATAATCACTACTCCTATAAGAAGCTTTTCCTTTTAGGTAGTTCGCCTTCATAGTAAAAACTGAATCAAGAAATAAATTTTCAGACTTCAGAATTTGATCCGCATAATAAATTGCTGAATCCGGATAATCAGAAATATAATCCTCTCCCAACTGATACAACACATCATAAGTTAATAAATCAGTGGAAACGTTAATAAGCTGTTTTAGACTATCACGCTTTGAATTTGACGAATAGACAAAGAAACATTGGGAAACAAAAAGAATAACGAAAAAAAGCCTTCTCATTTAGTTGAGATTAGATTTGTTTAAATAGCCACATAAAGATGTTAAATAATATCATATTTTATAAACAATATGTAATGTTTTTGACGAAGTAACTAAAAAAAGCAGTCAGGCAAGCACATAAGATAAACAACTACTCACCAATATTTTAAGAAGTGAAAATTTGCAATAGCAACAACATGCAAATTATTGCGGTGCCGGTTGAAATAGAGTAACAAATATTTCCAACAATAATTTTCCTTTATCACAATAAAATAGAAAATTGAAAACATTCGTAATATTCATAAAATACTTATCTTCGAAGGGTAAACATTTTACTATTATGACATTAAAAACCGCCTCTTTTCGTATCTTGTTGATTATATTTTTGTTATTGGCAATCGGCAATCATGTATCAGGACAAAATTTATCAAAGAATGCAGAAATCAGTCTTCTCACCTGTTCTCCGGGAGATGAACTATACTCACAATTTGGTCATTCTGCATTACGAATAAAAGATGAAGAAAAAAAAATAGATTTGGTTTTTGGTTACGGTACTTTCAATTTCAACACCCCTAATTTTTATCCGAAATTCGCAAGAGGCAAATTAGACTATATGTTATCCTACACAACGTTTGATCGTTTTAAAAACGGATACATTTATGAGAAAAGAGGGATTGTTGAGCAGAAACTAAATCTTGATAGTATTGAGAAGCAGAAACTGTTTACCGCTTTATTAAAAAATTACCAACCTGAAAACAGATATTACAGATACGATTTTCTTTTTGACAATTGCTCTACACGAATTCGGGATATTGTTAGTGAAAACACATCAGGCACAATTCTTTTCGACACAATTTCGGATCAACCGAAATCCTTTTGGAATCTATTAGATCCATTCATGCAAAAAAGTCGCTGGATATTTTTAGGAATCCATTTAGCTCTAGGAATACCTTGTGATGCTGAGGCGACTCCTTACCAATATATGTTCTTACCAGACAACATGATGCTGGGCTTTGAAAATGCAAAAATAAGGACGGATGAGACAATTAAACCCTTGGTAAAATCAACCAATGTTATTCTAAAACCGGCCCTCAACTTCAAAATAACTAATTGGTACCAAAGACCAGTTTTTATTTTTGGATTGTTAGCTTTAATTGGACTAATCTTAAGTCTTGTATATCTAAAAAAAGACAAAGATCTGTTCATTTTTGATGTTTTTATATTTGGCGTTTGCGGATTACTGGGCTGGCTTATAATTTTCTTATGGTTTTTTACAGATCATCAGGCCACCGGACCTAATTGGAATATTATTTGGGCCTTCCCTCTTCACTTCCCAATGGTTTTTGCATTACTCCGAAAAAAAACCTCTTTGCTAGCTTATTATTACTTTTTACTGCATTCAATAATACTCATAGTGATATTAGGAAGCTGGGCATTTATACCGCAATCTTTTCCTAATGAAATATTACCTTTTGTGGTTCTTCTTCTTTTAAGATCACTATACATTGTAAAAAAAATCAGAACTCGTTTACTGTAATGACTATATCAAACACCGACATAAGAAAATACCGAAAAACCTTCCGGATTGGATCTTTTGATACAGACCTAAATGGAAGAGCAAAACTCACCAGTATCTGCAATTACTTTCAGGAAATTGCCGGATATCACGTAGATTTAATCAATCAAGGCATTGATGATTTAAAAGCCAATAATTTGGCTTGGATTTTATCAAGATTAAAAGTTCAAATTTTTGCAACTCCCAAGTGGAAAGATAATATTGATATTGAAACCTGGTCGATTGGAGCGGATGGTTTGTTTGGAAATCGGGAATACCGGATTTATAACATAAAAGGAGATGTTATCGGTCAGGCGACCTCTTCGTGGCTGGTGCTTAATACGAAAACAAAAAGATTGATTAGACCACAAGAAATTGTTGCTAAAATGCCAGTCAACTCTGAAGATCCTATCTTTGAACATAGCCTAGGTAAATTACAACAACTTGAACAAGGGAATTACGTAGAAGATCTGCACATTCACTATAGTGATCTGGATTTCTATCAGCATGTGAATAATGTAAAATACATAAAGTGGGCAATAGACTCTTGCCTTTCTGAAATATTATTGAATAAAACAATTCACGAGCTGGAGATAAATTACTTGCACGAGGCCAAACTTGATCAGATTCTTGAGATATTCAACCAAAATAGTGATAACACCTCAAAAATTGTAATCAAAACGAAAAACACGGACATTGAAAATTGTCGTGTAGTTATAAAATGGAAATAAATAAAAGATGAACACTATACTATCAAGCTTTGAATCAGCGCTGTATCATTTAATTTCTTTTTCTTCATTCGAACCTTTTATTCTTTTGGCATTGTTCGGAATCTCCTTTCAAATAAAAGACTGGAAAGCCTATTTTTCTCTTTTACTTGCCTTAATTATTGGCTCGATTGTTGGGCTCCTTCTTTGTAATTTTTCGATTATAACCTTTTCCGGCACAACCGTTAAATTGATTTTGGCCTTCTCAATTCTACTGGTGGGAATTCAAAATCTAATTAGCAGTCAAAGTTCTGCATCAACAATAAGATATAATTTCTTTGCTTTAGTTGGCATCATTTTGGGGATTGGAATTAACCTACATTATAAGAGTGTTTACGGAAGCTCATTTTCTTTTTATCCATTTACAGGATATAATCTTGGAGCTTCAGTTTCCTACTTTCTAATTTCATTCAGCAGCCTGCTTGTATCATCATTACTCATGTTGGTTTTTAAAACAGACAGAAGAAGTTTTAATCTGGTAATTACGGGCATAGGCATTGGTATAGCCCTTGTTCTTATTTACTTACGATATTGAAAAAAAATGCGAACCATTGTGGTTCGCATTTTTTTCTAAATATATCTTTACACTTTATGCGTTAATTGATCAACAACACTGATCTCCATAAATGATACTCCTTTGGAAGGACCAAAACTACCACCTATAATAATAACCATATCCTCGCTTTTAAAACATCCCTGATCCATTAGGGAAAACATGGTTTGCTTTACATACTCATCACGACTAACAAGCAATTTACGATAACTCGCTTCAACACCATACGAAAGAGCTAACTCCCTCATTACACGCTTCGAATAGCACAATGCATAAACTGGAAGTGTTCCTCTATAAGCAGATAAATATCTTCCGGTTCTACCGGTTAGAGTATCGGTTACAATTGCTTTAACCGGCAATAACTGAGATGCTTTTACTGCAGAGCGGGCTAAAATAGCCGAAAGTTCATGATTACTTCTCACAAAATTTTGTTTGGTATCTGGATAAAGCTCTTTCTCCACTTCGATTGCTACCGATTTCATTACCCGAACTGCATCAACAGGATAGTCTCCATAGGCAGTTTCACCGCTTAACATGATCGCATCGGTTCTATTGTAAATGGCATTGGCAATATCACTAACTTCTGCTCTTGTAGGTCTTGGATTATTAATCATTGAGTGAAGCATTTGCGTAGCAATAATTACAGGCTTCTTTCTCTCAATACATTTACGAATAATTTTTCGTTGAATTACAGGAATTTTTTGGGCAGGAATCTCAATGGCTAAATCACCTCTGGCAACCATGATACCATATACATGTTCCAATATTTCATCAATATTGTCAACCCCTTCCTGATTTTCAATTTTTGCAATAATTTTAATATCCGAATTTTGCTGATCAAGAATTCCTTGAATTTGAAGAACATCATGTTTGTTACGAACAAACGAATGAGCAATAAAATCAATGTCCTGCGCAATAGCAAAATGAATAAATTCAATATCCTTAGGACTCAAAGATGGTAAATTTATTGATACACCAGGAACATTTATACTCTTGCGGTTTTTAACGGGTCCTGCATTTTGTGCTTCTACAGTCAAAAATTGCTCATCCTTATCAACTACCAACAATTCTAATTCACCATCGTCAATTAATATCTTCTTTCCAATTTCAAGATCTTTTACAAAATCCTCATAACTAACCATTATACACAACTCTGTGCAGGGAAGATTGTCGCTCCCTTTCATCTTAATTAAATCACCCTTTTTAAGGTGAATTTCCTCTTTAACATCAATAGTTCTAATCTCAGGGCCTTTAGTATCTACGAGCAAAGCAATCCTATCAGATACTTTTCGTACATTCTCAATAACCTTCATAGCATCATCATGAGTCTGATGAGCCGTGTTTAGCCGAACTACGTTCATTCCTTCTTCAAACAACTCTGTCAAAAATTCGACATCACATTTTTTGTCGGAAATAGTAGCAATAATTTTCGTGTGCTTCTTCATCGAGTAACTCTTTCAATTTTAGTTTTGGCACTGCAAAGATACTCAATTTCTCAAAACCAATTTAATAAGCTATCAACTACTTACCCATAATATAAAACATACAAAAAAATCATTTATCAAAAAAATATTACCTTTTGTCACAAAAATTTAATAACCCTTCAATTCCCAATCGATATGAATCCATTCCGAAACCGGAAATAGTACCTAAACAGGCCTTTCCAATCATAGTAGAATGCCTCACCAACTCTCTTTTATGTACATTAGAAATGTGAACTTCTACAACCGGTATATTTACAGCAGATATAGCATCAGCAAGGGCGAGAGAGGTATGAGTATAGGCACCTGCATTGAGAACAATTCCATCATAACTAAAACCTACACGATGTATCTCATTTATCAATTCCCCCTCTATGTTAGACTGGTAATATTCAAGTTTGATTTTACTATATAACACCTGCAGCTGTTCAAAATAAGTTTCGAACGAGATCTCGCCATATATAGATTTTTCGCGGGTTCCGAGCAAATTAAGGTTAGGGCCGTTAATGATCAAAAAATTCATCTAGTCAAAGTATTTTAAGGTTAAACATAAAGAGCTCTTAAAAAAATTGTCAGCTTACGTAATATTTTTTTAAATTGCAGACAAGTTTTATCATAAAGAATTCGTATATTATTAGTACTTGAGTAAAACTAATAATAAAATGGTATTACTTACAACTAAACTACATACTAAAAACTGAATAAAATGAAATGGACAACAACAATTGAAAATTTTAAGACCTACTTAACTTTGGAGAAGAACCTCTCTAAGAACTCGGTAGATGCTTATATTAATGACATTACAAAACTGACAACCTTCTTCAGAGAAAAGAACATGGAGGTTGCTCCGGAGGAAGTTATTCTTCAACACTTGAAAGATTTTGTTGCATGGATTAATGATGCAGGTACAAGTCCTAGAACTCAAGCTCGTGTTATTTCTGGTATTAAAGCATTTTTTAAATACTTATTATTAGAAGAAATTATTGAAAAGAACCCTACTGCATTATTAGAGGCTCCAAAAATTGGCCGTAAACTGCCTGACACCTTAACAACTGAAGAAATTGATGTTTTAGTTAAGGCAGTTGACATGAACAAAGCTGAAGGTCAAAGAAACAGAGCTATTCTTGAAACACTTTACTCTTGTGGATTACGTGTATCAGAATTAATTGATCTGCGTGTTTCCAATCTGCATTTTAGAATGGGTTTTATCAAAATTCATGGAAAAGGTAACAAAGAGCGTTTAATTCCAATTGGAAAAAAAGCGAAAAAAGAAATCAAGATATATCTTAAGAGCTATCGTGGAAAATTAAATATCGATAAGGATAGTGAAGATATTCTTTTCTTAAACCGCAGAGGTCGCAAACTTTCTCGTGTTATGATTTTTACTATCATTAAGAATTTATCTAAAAAAGTTGGATTGAAGAAAAATGTTTCTCCTCACACTTTCCGTCACTCTTTCGCTTCGCATTTGGTTGAAGGTGGTGCTGACTTAAGAGCTGTACAGGAAATGTTAGGACACGAATCTATTCTTACTACAGAAATCTATACTCATTTGGATAGAGAATACTTAAAGGAAACTATTAAAAATTTCCATCCTCGTTCAAAAGACTAATTTGTATTAAAAATAACCATTATTGACAACAGGTAATGGTTAAAATACGATACACATATTTTTAAAACCTTCAAAAGATAACTTTTGGAGGTTTTTTTCATAAAAAAAATCAGTTCTGTACTAATTTAATGAAAGGTTTGCCAGCGTAATTCTAAAGATAAAAAAGAGTCTTACTTATAATAATATAATCAACGCAAACGATTGTATTTCAGATAATGAAGATTTATGTAATTAACAATACAAATTTAAAAATTAGAGAAACCCACTGTTAATGAACCTGTTCGAACCAATCTTTGCCACGGTAAAACTACAAAATCTTATTGAAAAATAATACAACAAAAATGCAAAAATAATATATACATAGTAGGATTAATCTATATATAGTCATACTTTTGAATACCAAACCTAAAAAAAATGTTACATGAACACCATTGAAATTAGCATGATTGAAGATTTAAAAAAATCGTTAAAACTGCATTCCAACATTCGGGAAAATCTACCAAGAGAAGTTCTTATATCTTTAGCAGTAGATAACAAAGAGGCCGTTTTAACCAGAAATGGTGCATTGGCCACTTGGACTCCTTCAAATTCTACAGGAAGAAGTCCTAAGGACACTTACATTGTAAGAAATCCTGAAAGTGAGTTAAATATAGACTGGTCTTCTCCAAACAATATCGGCATGAATCCGCAAACGTTTGCGTTAATTTTTGAAGATGCCCTAAAAACAATTGGTAAGAAGAAGACTATATTTACAACAGACAGAGTAATTGGTGCAGATTCTAAATATGCACTGCGTGTAAAAACTATTTGCGATAAAGCACTAAGTCAAGTGTTTGTTGACAATATGTTTAGACCAACTCCTGATGACATCAACCAATCGATCTTTGCTGATGAGCAATTCTTTTTAATTGCACTGCCAAAAGATAAATTGGATAAAGATCGCTACAAAGGTTTGGTTCGTGACCAACCAAATGGAGAAACTTCCGACATCTGTGTAGTTGTGGACTTCGACAAGAAGATAGGTATTGTTTATGGTTCATCTTATATGGGCAGTATGAAGAAGTTGATGTTTACGGTAATGAATTACTATCTTCCTTTTAAAGGAGTATTGCCTTTACATTGTTCAGCTAACGAAGGAGTCAATGGAGATTCTGCACTATTATTGGGGCTTTCAGGAACTGGAAAAACAACCTTATCTGCCGATCCGGAAAGAGCCTTACTTGGAGATGATGAGCATGGTTGGAGTGATGATGGCATTTTCAATTTTGAGAATGGCTGTTATGCAAAAATGATTGACATCAAACCAGAAAATGAGCCTGAAATTTATGAAGCAGTAATGCATAAGGCAGATTACACCAAGCATGGAGCTATAATTGAAAATGCCATGATTTACCCTGATGGTGAGATCGATTTTTTCGATGACAGATACACTCCAAACTCAAGAGCAAGCTATCCTCTTTCTTTCCTGGATAATATTAAGGAAAGTTCGAAAGCCGGTCATCCTAATACGATTTTATTTTTGACTGCTGATGCTTATGGAGTAATTCCTCCAATTTCAAAACTAAGCAAAGAGCAGGCGATGCTATGGTTTTTAATGGGATATACTTCGAAACTGGCAGGTACTGAAACAGGAGTTACAGAGCCACAGGCAACCTTTTCGAGATTTTTTGGTCAGCCATTTATGCCGTGTAATCCTAACATTTATGCCGAAATGCTTGGCGATAAGATGGATAAACACAATACCAACGTATTCCTGATTAATACCGGTTGGAGCGGAGGCTCATACGGCACCGGATCAAGGATAAAGTTAAAGTACACCAGAGCGATGGTTGATGCGGCTTTAAAAGGCAAATTAAATAAAGTAGACTTTATTGAGAACAAAGTATTCCACTTGAACATTCCAACATCTTGTGAAAATGTACCAAGCGAAATTCTTAACCCAATTAACACTTGGAAAAACCAAGACGAATATCAAAAAACAGCCGAAAAATTAGCAAATAAATTTTCCACTAATTTCGATAAGTCATATGGTAACCAAAATCTGGATCCAGGAATTATTTCTCAATGTCCGGGAAAATAACTAAACTTAAAAGAGCCTCATTTCATTCATTTGAGGCTCTTTTTGGTTAAATAAATATCTTGGGATTCTTCTTTTATTAAGTCATCATGATACATGGAAACCATCCTATTCTTTCGCCTGATTTGTGTTATGCTAAGAGTTTTCACCTTCCCTTTCCGGTTCATCACTAATCCGTTAAAAGCATCATCCCTTCCCGTTGTTTTGTGAAAGTTGATTGTTTCTTTACCCGAAAAATTATTACAATGACGAAGCCAATTATCAAACCAGTACTGACGCATTTCCCTAGCTTCTTCAGTATACAAGGTAGAGGATGACCAAATGTAAGGCTTCGAGGAGTCCAGTTTCCGATAATGAAATGTCTCTCCATCCCAACGTATCTCTTCCAAATTTCGTGTGTATTTATAGCTTAAAACAAGTAGTGTAAATGGTTCCATTCCACCAAAATGGTAATCTCTAATAAAATCAATGGTTGATGCAAATTCTGAAAATTCGAGAACCATAACGCCCCTGCTCTTTTTGTAAGGAGGTTCATGTTTGTGTTTTTCAAAGGCTCCATTCAATAAACAAAGTGAGAAATCATTTTCATGACACATTATCCATGTTCCTTTAGCTATTTTATCTTTTGGATAAAGTGCAAACGACTCTCCAATAAGATATTCTTTAGGAAACTCAGCTTCTCTTAATGGGCTTTCATCTCTATTGGTAGTAAAGAAGAAATCATCAGAACCAATAGGTATGTAGGTTAATGTGCACATAAGTCATCTCTAAATCTGATGGTAGAATAAGCTACTCCAAAGTGTTTATCCAATTTAATGTCAGGAAACTCCTGTTCAATAGCTATTCGGATAATTGCCATATGATGAATGGCATGTTCAATATTGTATACCAATTCTCTTTGCAAACTGGTATCAATATCAAAGCCTGCATTTGCAACCTTGTCGTAACTTACATTCAATTTAAGAACTAAATTTTCATCAATATCATTCAACCAATTCAGGAGATCATTAAATCTTTTTACAGCCACTTCTTTCTCTGTTTCAGTTCTACTGCAATGCTCTCTGGTATCGTAACTCAGAACAGAATCTGCGTTGCAACTATCCTTTAAAATATCGTAAAACTCTGCAATATGGCGAATGTGTTTTCCTATGGAATTATTCATCAAAAGTTGTAAAGAAGCAGAATACTGTTTTGAGGAAAGTTTCTCACAAAGAGCAATTAGCTGATTGATTATGATTTTAGAGACAGTGACTGTTTGCATAAAAATGAATTTCTGTAAATTATTGAATACTATAGAAAGATATCAAAATATGAAAATAATTCATAGAAAATAGTTTTATAAATGAATCTCTGTCGGATGAATTGTATAAATCTGTATTTTCATTCTTAAATAGATGCCTTATCTACCCAATTAATTATAAATATTCTTAAGAGTATGATTAATTACAAGTACTACTAAAAAAATATTTGCTGTGTATGAAAATAAAACTACCCTTTATTCTTGCAAAATGGTTTCATTTTGAATTCTGGCCTTTCTGGATATTTTACTTTCCTGTATATGGATATGGAATTTATCTGGCAATAAAAGCTCGTTCGTTTTCCTACTTCACAGCTACCAACCCAAGCATGAAATTCGGGGGTGCTTTTGGAATGGACAAAATGAAAATGCTCGATTTTATTGACAATAAATACATCCCTAAGGGATTTTTATCGATAAAAGATGAAAATACAGAGACTGTTTGTGCAAAAATGGCTGAGCGCGAATTTGATTTCCCTGTTGTTTGCAAACCCAACGTTGGTGAAAGAGGTATTGGTGTTGAAAAGATAGATACCAAACAAGATTTAAATCTGTTTTTACAAACTCAAAATGAGGATATTCTTGTTCAGGAATTTATTGACTTTCCAATTGAATTGGGTGTATTTTATCATCGGTTCCCAATCTCTTCAAAAGATGGAATCACATCAATAGTTAGAAAAGAGTTCTTAAAAATCACAGGAAATGGAAAATCCAGATTTAGTGAACTGGTAACTGAAAACGTTCGTGCTAAAAGCAGAATTTCTTACTTAAAAAAGAAATACCATTCGAAGTGGAATCAAATTGTTCCATCGGGAATAACCTATAAACTGGAACCTATTGGAAATCATAACCGAGGCACAAAATTTCTGGATGGAAATCGTTTAATAAACGATCGGTTGGTTAACGTTTTTCGCGAAATTGCTCAGCCGCTTGATGGTTATTACTATGGTCGATTTGATCTTAAGGTAAACAGCTTAGAAGATCTTTACAATGGGGATAATATCAAAATAATTGAATTAAATGGGACAAACTCGGAGCCTGCTCACATTTATGATCCAGATTATTCTCTTTTTAAAGCCTATCAGGAAATCATTAAACACATGAAACTGGTGTTTGAAATTAGTCAGGAAAACAGAAAGCTTGGAGTGCAACCAGAACCATTTCGTGATGTATTACTGGGACTTATTAAACATCTGTTCTCTGATAAATCGAAAAAATAGTTTCCTTACAAATTCTGATTTACAAAATAAAAAAAGAGGTTTTCGTGAAAGAAAACCTCTTTTTACTTCAGTATGTAGTGTTAAAAAGTAAATGCAATCTCTACTTCGAATTGATTCATTTCCAATTCAATTGTTTGAGCAGGATCCATAGGATTCATTCCTTTAACACTTGATGGCAATGCATAAACCAATGCCAAGTGAAGCGCTTTACCGGAATCACCCAAAGTCTTTGAACAACCTAAAGTAATGTGATCTTCAATAACTCCGGGAGCCAAAATATTAAACATTACTTCTGAATTTGGAACTGGCTGATCTGTATGCGAGTATCCTCCACGAAAAGTCCATGTATCAACACCGGCAAACTCAACTCCGAACTTCCAAACATTTATGTCTTGCCATCCAAAACCTGCACCTTTATCTGATCCAAGCGGAGCTGTTGCAAATGCCATCGGATCCATCTTATTAGAAACTGAAGCCACATCAGTATAATTGATTACTTTGTAATCTGCCATTACGGCCCAATCTTCGTTGATTTCATAAGCCAAACCAACAGTCCATGTAGATGGAATATTAAAATCTCCCTGCTCTGCAAAAAGACCGGCATAATCATCAAATTCACTCATGTACAACATGGTTTGATAACTGGCTCCCAAATACAATCCTTTTGCTAATTCACCCATATATCCAAACTTAACTCCATAACCAAAACCACTATCCTGACCATTATCTGTTAATTTGTCAGGAGCACTAGACATTGGTTTAAATGCGGATAAACCTTTTGCCTCAAAATATTGATAAGCCAATAAAGCAGTAATACCAAAACTGTGTTTCTCAGCTATTTTTCTTGAATAGGTCAAACCCAAAAACATCTGTCCTAAATCCACACCAGTAGTTAAAGAACTCTGATCGTAAAATGTCTGTGTAGAATAATCAGTATTCATCCCTCCATTACCAAAAAGAGTTGCAGAGAAACTACTTTTTTCATTGATCATCCAATTGGCACCCATACTCGGCATCAAAAATAATTTTGAGTCACTTTTCACATTTCCAGGAGTTAATCCGAAAGCTGGCGCTCCAGAAGGATTTCCTGTAACTGTGTATTCACGGTTAGGATTAAAAAAACCAACACCAACCTGATATTGTGTTCCCAAGAATACATGACCCGCAGGGTTACCGCTGATTAAAGAATTTTGATACCATGCAATACCTGCACCAGCTAAACCTTTATTTTGCGCGCCGTAACCAACACCAAAATACCCATCTGTTGCCTTAACAGACTGAGTAGAAAAGATTCCAGCCAATACAATTAGAGCTGAAAAAACAATCTTAAAAGTATTTTTCATTTTCTGTTTTTATTTAGTTTGATATAATTAGGATTCCGAAACAAAATACAAACTCTATATTCATCCATATATGTTTTATATCATATATCTACATATAAAACCTAACACATCTTAAACTATCTAAATATTAGTGGTTTACATTTTTTTTTCTCACAATCAATTTATTATTTTAACTGAATGTAAATAAGGGAGATACAAACACAATCGTATATCATTAATGAAATCCGTTTTTTCCAATAATTATATCGATATATCTCTTTATTTAGTCAAAAAATTAAAGGTTGAATTCAAAAAAAGCCTTTCCGAAACTAATCGAAAAGGCTTTTTAATAAGAATGCAAAAATTAGCATCCTCCAGCGACTTTTTTCTTCTTTTTCCTTTTTACAATAGGTGGTTTTGCTGTTTTACCTTCAGTACTATTAGAAACAACAGCATTTCCACCTCCAAGAGCAGCACTTGCCCCTTTACGGAAATCGTATTTTGCAATTTCATCATCAGCAAGAACAGATTTTGGAGCTTGTGGATTAAGAATCGTTTCGGCCCAATAATTTAAGCCTCCCTGAAGAACGTAATTATTCTTAAAACCCAACTGACGGGTAATCATCCAGGCCTCATTTGCCTTCAAATTCCCATTGGAATAAAACACATTCATTTTTACTCCTTGATCCAAAAAATCATTCCATTCTTCTGATAAAAGATCAGAAAGAGGGATATTAACAGATCCCGGAAGACTATATTTTTCAAACTCTGCCTGAGTACGAACATCAATTAATTGAAGACTAGGATCTTTCTGCACTAACATATCAGCGATTTGATCGGTGCTTATAAATTGAGTTCCTTCATGTATCTCGTTTAGTAATTCACCAGCAGTTAAACGAAACGGTTTGGTTGTATTTTCAGGCACTGCAGCAATAATAATTCCTAATGGAATAAATACTGATGCCAATATCAATCTCATTTTCATACGATTGTTTTTTATAAGGTTAACTGACTATATATCAAATTAAATCATTTATTTTCTTTAGTCAAGATATCCCAAAGAATATTAATACTCCTCACGGGGAAATTTTTTCTCAGCCCATTCGCCTACCCAGAACATAGCAAAAGCCGCCAAAATCAATCCCAAGGCAAATATTCCACGAGGAATATCGAGCAATTCGTTCATTGTTGGTGTGCCCATAAAGTTGGCTTTATACAAATCCTCCCACATAGGGTAACCTTCTGTAAAGAAAATAATTCCGAGAACTAAACCACCTACAAATGCCAATGCATCCAATTTACCTATTGACAATGCACAAAAAGCAGTGCCGGGACAAAATCCGCCAATAATAAAACCAGCTCCCATTACTGCACCTCCAACCATAGCTGAAGTTAAGTAAGTTGGATTAACATAGACATAACTCAAATCTATCCATCCGAACAGACTAAAAAACAGCAAACCGATCATTGCAGTAATTGCCGCTGTAAAAAACACTTTCAATACAGTGGTATCGTAGCCATAAAACATTCCTGCTAACTTACGACTAGATGAGAATCCACTTGATTCCAATACAAAACCAAACCCGATTCCAATTAGCATGGCAATTAGCAAATTGGTGTTTGGTGAAATTATTTCGTTAACTATTAATGGTCCCATAACAAATAAGTTTAATTACATTTAAAATTTAAATCCAGTTTTTACGGAAAAAGTAAGCTAGGGCGAAAGCTGTTCCAAAAATAAACGCCATGGTAAGGAAGCCACCTACCGATAACACAGCCATACCACTTAAGGCTGATCCACTGGTACAACCTCTTCCTAACTGAGATCCAAAACCAAATAATATACCTCCCAAAACGGCAAACATTATTCTTCGCTTAGAAGTAATTTTTGGAGAATGCTCAACCTTAAATTTTAAGCGTTTTGCAAAAGCTCCTGAAAGAAACCCTCCAATTAAAACACCTATCATTTCGAAAACCAACCATGATTTCATTGGGTTGCCAGGATGAGATTCTTTGTATTCAGTATAAAAAGCAGAGTTTTCAACGTGAGAAGGCATAACCGAACTTACAGTAGTAACCACTGCACTTTTTATTGCACCACTTGCACCTAGTCCGCGACCAGAAACAAAATTGGCGGCCAAAAGTACGAGACCTAGCAATACCCCACCAACATATGGATTTAGGTATTTTGTTTTTTTCACTTCGCTCATAGTTATATTGTTTATATAGTTTTTACAGATAAATTAACATTCAAAATCAATAAAGCCAACGACTAGCCTGTCCTGCATTCGAAATAATGAATCGAAGCATTACACTTCCAAACAGAACCAAGACAACTGGAATGGCGACAGGTATTTTATATCCTTTTAATTCCAGACCTTCCAGTATTGCAGGAACAATCATCCCCAAAATGACTACAAATCCCCAGAATGAAGCAGTGTAAGGGCCACCTAAAAATAAATTTACAGCGTCAATTTGAACTTGAGTACTAGCCAAAAATCCCATAAACATGTGTATGATTAAGAATAATTCAATTCCAATAATCATTAAATCCAATTGAGCAAACCGCTTACGTTCTGCATGATTTTTTGACATCCAGATTACAACAGCCGAACCTGCCGATAATCCTGAAGCTAAAAATAAAGGCCCCATAATAGATGTATTCCATAATGGTCTTGCATTAAATGCAGAAAATAGAATTCCGGTATAAATTCCAAGAATCGCTGATGAAACCAACATGATCCAGGCTAATACTTTCTTGTTTTTCTGAAAAAAACCAATAAGCTCTTTTGCAAAATCAAACTTCCAATCCCAATTTGGAAATAGTTCCTTAATATGAAGAGCACTCCAAATAATCGAAACAGGTGTAACAATCATTAAAGTCCACGCTCCCCACGACATTGGTGATTCTAATCTAATTGTAGTATATAATCTCCAAAAATATAGTTTATGATGTAGATCCAAAAACAAAGCGATAAGACCTAAAGCCAAAGCAATTGGAGCTATCATTGGTGCTAATTTCACGGCTGTCCGGTAATCATTTTCTCTGCCTCTCAGATAATACAAGGCCGCAAAAAACATCACACCTGCCGCCAAACCACCCAAAAACAAATAAGTTGGTATTTCCCAGTGCCAAACGTGTAACTGAGGATCGATGAGTGGGTTATTTCTTCCACTTACAATTATTTCTTCTCTCATTTTGTTAGTTTTATCAGATTAGGAAATACAATTGAGGTTTTGTTCCTGCTTCAGGAATTAAGGTTTTGTACTTTCGTTTTTTCAACACTTCGGAAACCTCACTTCCTGGATCATCCAAATCACCAAAATACATGCATTTTGTAGGGCAAACTGCTACACAGGCAGGCTGCATTCCTTTTTTCACTCTGTGCAAACAAAATGTACATTTATCCACATATCCATCGGGATGAACATATCTGGCATCATATGGACATGATGTTATGCAGGCGCTACAGCCTATACATTCATTTTTTGTTACCAAAACAATACCCCCATCGGAATAGTGACTGGCACCAGTAGGACAACAACGCACACAAGGTGAATTTTTACAGTGATTACATCTTTCAGAGCGCAATTCCATTTCCAGTTGAGGATATGTTCCATCCATTACTTCCACCACCCAATCACGGCAGTGACCAATAGGGACATCATTTTCGGTTTGGCAAGCTACTACGCAGTCGCTGCAACCTACACACTTTTTCGTATCAATAGCCATTGCATATCTCATAGCTTACACCTCCGCTTTTTTGTTATCAAATCGAAACGTCACAAAATTCCCGCGCATTCCTGTTCCTCCCATTATTGGATCAATCATTACATTGGTAATCATCTGGGTATCGCTCACTCCTTTTCCAAAGGCCCTTGTCATACGTTTATCGGCATGTCCGAAACCATGAACCATATAAACAGAGTCCCAGCGGATACGTTCGGTTATTCGTACTTTTATTTTAAAGTCAGAAATTACTCCATCCTGATTTTCTAAATAAACGTACTGATCGTTTTTCAAATCCCATACCTTAGCCACTTTAGGATTCACCCAAACTGAATTTTCGTCCATTAAATCAGTAAGATTTGGATTATTAGCCGTACGGCTAAAAGTATGCATTGGTGCCCGGCCATATATTAAGCGGTAAAATCCTTCGCTTGGTTCCGGATGCTGAGTAAACACAGGAAACGGATCAAATCCTTCTTCCTCCAAAGCTGTTGAGTACAACTCTATTTTACCTGTATTGGTATTGAATTCTACATCCTCATCTTCACCAAAATACAAATCGTCCGCTTCACGATCTAAAAGTTTCACTCCTATGCGCTGCATTTCTTCCAATGAAGAACCTACTTGTTTTAATTCCCAGTCAATCTCTTCTTCTAAGGTTTCAAATGGGAAATATTGAAGTAAATCTAATTTCTTAGCCAATTCACGAGCCATCCAAAAGGCAGGTTTTGTATTGTACAAAGGATCAACTGCCGGCATTCTTAGAGCAATACTTGGAACTCTTCCCTGCGATATCCTTAAAGAATCATATCTTTCCAGATAAGTACACTCTGGCAGAACCACATCAGCATAACCAGTAATTTCCATTGGCATAGTATCAACTACCACCAATAAATCCAGAGCTTGAATAGCAGCTATGGTTTTCTTCTGATCGGGTAAAGTATTAATTAGGTTGGTTCCATTAACGATCCATCCTTTTATTGAACAACTCATTTCCGGACTTGGTATTGTTGCCTGACATACACCGGAAGCGAGTGCTAAATCAGCAAGCTTATATTTTCCTCCCATGGCATCACGCCAGTTCTTATTTGGTTTTGGAAAATCAGGTAAATGAAAATGAGGAACAGAAGCTTTCTCTGGATTATAAAATCCACCTCTTCGTCCCCAACTGCCTAAGAGAGCATTCAAAATTGCAACTGCGCGTATCCTTTGTGTATCATCTCCATACCAAGTAACGTGTCTGCCAGGATGAACAATAACTGCAGGAGCAGCATGTGCCATTTCGCGGGCGGTATCACGTATCTGCTGAGGTTTTATTGTAGTGATTCCATAGGCCCACTCCGGGGTAAATGGCTGCACATAGGCTTTTAACAGATCAAAACCGAATGTATACTTCTCTACATATTTTTTATCAAATAATTCTTCATTTATGATCACATTCATCCACGAAAGAAGAAGTGCAATATCTGTTGATGGTTTAATTGGTAACCAATGTTTTGATTTTCCTGCAACTGTAGAAAACCGAGGATCAACAGTAATTATAGTAGTCCCTTTATCAATCGCATCAGACATTTCCTGAACTTGTCCGTTGTGCATATTCTCACCCAAGTGCGATCCAATAAGCACCAGACATTTGGTATCCCGGATATCCGTATTTTCAGGAGAATTTATCCCTTGTCCAAAGGTAGCTAAAAAAGCTACTTCGCGGGGACCACGACATTGCGCATAAGAAGGAGCCGCGATATTATTGGATCCAAAACCTTTTAACAAATTACCGAAATATTTTCCTCCGGAACCATGAGTAAACAAAGCCGTACATTCCGGACCATGTTCCTCCTTAATTTTGTTCATTTTAGAAGCAATGTAATCAAAAGCTTCATCCCAGGTTGCTTCCCTGAATGTTTGCTTTCCTCTTTCATCAGTTCTAATTAAAGGCGTCTGCAAACGATCTTTGTCGAAATACATTCCAACACCTCCGGTACCTCTCGGGCAAAACCTTCCGTTACAACTGGGATCGTCATCGTTTCCGATAATTTTCTTAATTCTACCATTTTCATCCTTATGAACCCACCCGGCACACTTCCAAAAACACACCTCGCAATAAGTTGGAGTACGCACGAAATCGTAAGGTCCTTTAAAATAAGATTGATTGTTCTTCAGTAGATTATCGGCAAACGTTTCCAATAATCCTCCACCAAAAACCAATCCGGCAGCACTTAAGGAACTAATTTTCAAAAACTGTCTTCTGCTTTTCATATTGTGAATACTTTAAACTTATACACATAAACACATATAGAAACATACATCTATAAATGTAAACATATGTAAAAAGGCAATTCGAAAACATGTTGCAAAGCATTAAAATCTACTTTATAATTGATCTAAAAAAAGATAAATCCCCAAAGACGCTGATACAAACAAACCTATAACTATTTAGATTTTTACTAAATTACATTAGTTGTAAATTTTCTTTAATAAACTCTAAAATAGGTACTGAAAGTTCTTTTTCTATTGGTTCCGAGAATATTCTCACTACAAAATAATCGTTTCACATTACCGATTTATTTCCTTAATAAGGAATATTAAATTATAATGAATTTATATCCTTGGGCGAATTAACATTTGACAACATTTTTGAATTATAATATGGCAATTCTTCCGAAATTTGAAAAGTTCCGGTTTGCAGCAAATCCAATAATTTCATCATTTTAAAATTACCCTGAAATAACTCTTTCTCTATTATATTTTTACAAGAAGATCCATAAACGGCAATTAAAGGTTGTTTCCTACCATCTTTATCAATAGGAAAAATTGCATCAAAAGCAGCAATATTTTTTAATAAATCAGCAAATAGAAGAAAAGAAACATTTGGCACATCACAGGAAATAACAAGATAATAATCAGCCTTTACTGCCTTCATGCAGGAATAGATTCCTCCTAATGGTCCACAGTCCTTAATCTCATCTTCAATAATTGGATATCCCAAGTAGTTATAGCATTCCATATTTGAACTAATCACCAGTTGGTCACATATTGGTTGTAAAGCTTCAATAGAATATTCAATTAAGCGCTTTCCCTTCCATTCAACCAAGCCTTTCTCACTTCCCATTCTGGAACTTTTCCCTCCTGATAATACTATTCCAACTATTTTTTTATTCTTAGCCATACTCAAATATAATCAAGAAAATGCACCAAACAATTTCAGATTTTAAGGTCTTTTAACTTTGAATTTAACAATTCAAAAGCTATCTTTAGATTGATTATAAATAAACAAACACCGGAAGAAATGAAAAAGTTATTAGTAGTAGTCTTTGTTCTACTTTCCGGAACTATTTTCGGAAAAAACGCAATGACAAAAAAAAAGAAAGATTTAGAATTAGCAACATTTGGAGCAGGATGTTTTTGGTGTGTTGAAGCAATCTTCCAAGAGTTAAAAGGAGTTGATAAAGTTGTATCGGGCTACATGGGAGGGAAGGAAAAATCAACCTATAAACAAGTTTGCTCGGGAGAAACCGGGCACGCAGAAGTTTGTCAGATTTCATATGATCCAACAATAATTAGTTTTAAAGAATTGCTTGAAGTCTTTTGGCAAGTTCATGATCCAACCACATTGAACCGACAAGGTGCTGATGTGGGCACGCAATACCGCTCAGTTATATTTTACAATAATAATGAGCAAAAAGAACTGGCAGAAACACTAAAAGAGAAATTAAATGAATCCGGCGCTTGGGACAATCCAATAATTACAGAGATATCAGCAGCTACAACTTTTTATCCCGCAGAAAGTTATCATCAGGATTATTTTAATAATAACTCACAGCAGCCCTACTGTACTTTCGTAATAAAACCAAAACAAGAAAAGTTTAAAAAGGCTTTTAAAGATAAATTGAAACAAAAATAATTAGAATGCCACTTTAGAGTGGCATTTTTTTTGTTTACCAAATAAATCCCCATCTTCCCTTAGAGTTTAGCATTTTTCACATGGTACAAACCAGAACTTAGTCAAATCCTGTTTTCAACTCAACAATAAATCAACTACTTATCATTTTTTATTGTATTTTTATATTGACTGTTTCAACCAAAAATTTAAAAATGATTAAACTTCTACTTTCTCCACTCCTAATTTACTTTATATCAATTCCAGCATTCTCACAAGAAAGCTCAGTTTGGAAAGGTTATCCAAATTTGGGAATTATGCATTACAAAGTTATTTTAGATGATGTTCCTGAAGAACAAAACAACTACCAAAATCCTCAATTCGAACTATCTAAACTTACAACTACAGAAAACAAGGTTCTAAATTCTATCAAGATTCGTTACAATGTGAAAACTGATGTGATGGAATGTAGAATTGGTTCTCAACACAGTACTATTAAATCTCCTGAAAAATTAAAAGAAGTCAACATAAACGGAAAATGTTTTGAGTATAAAAAATATTTGGTAAAAAGAGATACCACGAGCGGATATCTTCAAAAGCTATACGGTTGTGGTCAAAAAATATATGCTAAATATTACATTCCATCAACCAAAAGTAAACTAGATTTAAAAAAAACAAAATCTTATTATCTTATTCAGAACAAGGGTGAATTACCCAAAAAATTAAATTCCCCAAGTGCTTTACTTTCTCGTCTTTATAAAAATTTTATAAAGCAAGCAAATGAATTTGAAAAGAATAACCAATTAAATTTAAAAAATCCAGCTGACTTTGAGAAACTACTTACTTATCTTAATCATTTAAGCAAGGACATTGTAGCTTCGCGTTGAAGCTTGCCATTTGGTGTTCGTTTGAATTCCTTACAGAAAATAATATCACGGGCTTGTTCATATTTACCGAGCAAGCCTTTTATTTTTATCAAAAAATTAGATCCATATTCCGAAGATTGATTCTCCTTTTCAATAACCAACACCAGCTTTTGTCCGAGTACCCGATCCGCAACTCCGGCAATAAAAAATGGATCTGAAATGGCATCTTTTAACTTTTCTTCTATTTGCTCAGGAAACAATTTAACACCACCTGAATTGATAACATTATCGTATCGCCCAAGCCAAATAAAATGTTTCCCGTCTATCAGGTTTACAACATCATTTGTGCCGATTGACCCGGCAAGAACTTCCGAAGCTTCAATTTGCAAGCAAGATCTTTCATCCAAAGAAAAAGTTACATTACCCAATCCTTGGTAAAAATTCGATTTTTGATCTCCGTTAAGAGGCTTGATAGCCACGTGAGAAACTGTTTCTGTCATGCCATAACTTGAAAAACAATTGGTTGGCAGTTCCTGTAACTGTTCTTCTAAATAAACATCCACAGCCCCACCTCCAATTAACAAATTAGAAACCAAAGCAAAATTAATCCCCTCTTTTATACAATTAATTACCTGAAGAGGCACCATAGCTGCAAAGTCAATTTTCGATTGCATATTTTCGAGCGGATGCCCATTTGGATTTACTAAAATCAAGTTCAACTGCCATAAAAAAGCACGCACAACCATCATTTTTCCTGCAATGAAATTAGTCGATAAACAAAGTAAGGCAGTTTGTCCTTTTTCAAATTTAAAATACTCTCCGGTAAGTTGGGCCGAATTCAGCATCCTTTCCTTCGATAACTCCATCGCTTTGGGTTTACCTGTTGAACCGGAAGTTTTCGCTGAAATGCTTTCTTTTGCATCCAACCATTCCAAAATAAAGGAATAAACATCCCGCTCCCACTGAAAATCACTGATCAATAATTGACTATTACAATGTTTGACCAATTCTTCTTCGGAATACAGAATACCATTTATCGTTAGTTCACGCATGCTTAAATTCTTACTTTTAAATTTCCCACTTTCCACAAATATCGTAAGCCAAAAAGCCTTTGTGCATAAAAAGAGGTGACACTATATTATTGCTGTAAATTTGCCCGGTTCCTAATCCTTGTGGCATTGAATTATTAAGCGTATAAGTCCATTGAGCAATAGCATTTAATCCAATATTAGATTCCAATGCTGAAGTTACCCACCAAGGGATATTTCTTTCCTCAGCTAAATCAATCCATTCCTGACTTCCTCTTATACCGCCGAGAAGACTTGGCTTCAGAATAATGTATTGAGGCTTAATTGCATCCAAAAGTTCCTTCTTCAAACTCAGAGTATGCACGCCAATCAATTCCTCATCCAAAGCAATTGGCAGAGGACTGGCCAAGCACAAATCCGCCATCTCCTTCCATTGTCCGGCTTTTATTGGCTGTTCGATAGAATGAATCTGAAATTCGGATAAGACCTTCAGTTTTTTCAACGCATCAACAGGTGAAAATGCACCATTGGCATCAACCCGTAACTCAATTTTATCTGATCCAAAATCTTTACGGATAGACTGTAAAAGATTAATTTCTTCCTTAAAGTCAATGGCTCCTATTTTTAGCTTCAAACAATCAAAACCATCTTCCAGCTTTTGTTGAATTTGTTCTTTCATATAGCCGGAATCACCCATCCAAACCAATCCGTTAATAGGAATTTGGGCTTTCCCATTTGTAAAATCGGAGGGAAAAAGAACTTTACTCCCTTTGGCCTGAAAATCCAGAAAGGCAGTCTCCAATCCAAAATAAATCGAAGGCCATTCTGTTAATCCATCCTCCAGATAATACCAATAATCATCTATGCTCTCACAAATTTCTTTGATTTTATTTTCATAGCCAGGTTTATCATCGCTGCTTAATCCTGAAATAATGGAGCATTCGCCAATACCCTTCACATCAGGATTTTTATCATCCCAAATACGAATGAACCAGGAATCTTTTTGTGTTAAAACACCTCGCGAAGTTCCGCTGGCCCGTTTAAATTTAAGAGGGTAATATTGATAATCTGCTTTAAGCATATTTATTAGATATGAGATGTGAGATAAAAGATGTGAGATTTGTCAAAAAAATCTCATTTCACCTTATCAAATCGATAATTAAAGTACCAATCCTAAACCAAAACTAAGACTGAATAGTAAGGTGGATATTGCAAGTCGTTTTAATTCCGGATCCAAATCGCGGGCATTTTCATTTTTAAATACGTGCCAAACATTTCGCACAATAAACGGAAAACTCAACAAGAATAAAAACTGAAAAGCTGACTGCCAGTTAAAAATAGTATACAGGCAAGGTAAAATCATGGCAGTGGAAAGAAGTGTAAAATGATACCTCTTCGCATTAGCAGTCCCCATCTTCACAACAAGAGTCATTTTCCCGGTTCTTGCATCATTATCTATATCGCGCATGTTGTTTAAATTCAAAACTCCTACACTAAGTAATCCTACCGAAACTGCCGGCAAAAACAGCCCCCAGGATATATTTCCGGTGTGAAGAAAGTAAGTGCCCAAAACACCAACCAAACCAAAAAACAGAAAGACAAATAAATCTCCAAAACCACTGTAGCCGTAAGGATTTTTTCCTACTGTGTAATTTATTGCTGCACCTATTGCCAAAAGACCAATCACCAGCATTATGACTCCTTGTTTCAGATTGATCAACTGCATTCCTTCATACAAAAGCCACAATCCGGAACATAGCGAAAGTAAAACAAAAACGATAAGCATGCCTTTCATTTCTTTATGACTGATAACGCCACTCTGCACAGCTCTTTCCGGCCCAACCCGTTCATTATTATCCGCTCCTGAAATAGAATCACCCAAATCATTCGCCAAATTTGATAATATCTGAAGAAACAAAGTTGTAAGAGTTGCTAAAATAAATATTTTAAGACTAAACGAATGATGCGCTGCAGCTAAAAAGCTTCCCAAAAAAATACTTGAGAGTGCCAAAGGCAATGTACGTAACCGGAATGCATGAATCCATGCTTTTGTTTTATTCATAACAATGATCAAATTTGAAACCCAAAGTTAGCAAAATTAGGAGCAGATTGTTTGAAATTTTTATGATTTTGGGGAATAGGAATTCCATTCCCAACATTTCGATGCTCTTATATTGTTCCTATCTTATTAACCCTTAACGATCATCGAAAATAAATTTCTGGTGGCTGAACTTAGTAAGCAGACTCCATAAAAAAAGAGCGATGCCAAACATCACTCTTACTTAATTCTGATAAAATAATTGATATAAAAGACTGTATTTAAGCCTCCAGTTCAAGAGTTATAGATTCTGCAAATTTCTTTGAAAGCGAAATGTATTTGTTCTTAAAATCATCATGTCGCAAATATTCTTTAATCTGCTCCTGCCATCCACTGGCTTGATCTGATAATTCCATGATTCGGTGCTTATTGGAAATGTCTGATTTTGACAACTTCTCTTTTTCAACCACTTCAATATAATCGTTTACCCAGGTCTCATAAGTCAATAAAAAACTCTTCCGATCCTCTTTCGATGAAAAACGGTTTAAGTTGATATCTGCCAAAGCTTCCGTTTCAATTAATGCTGCAGCCCCCACTGTCAGCCCCAGTTTCTGAAAAAATCCTCTTCTTGTGCTGTTTTGATTACTCATGTTATCCTAATTAAGACTTTAAGGTCTTAAATTTACTATTTATATTTAGTTTTAAAAAGAATAGTACAGAAAATTTAAATACAGATATATTCGATATGTTTAATCGTGTTTTTTGAAAGCGAACAATTGCCAACTGACTATTTTTAACTAATTTGAGTTCAGAAATTTATAACTCATATCATATGTCGCATATCCCAACTCGTGAGGAAGCTTTCGAACTTCTTAAAAAACACACAAAATCTGAAAGCCTTATCAGGCATGGATTAGCTGTAGAGGCAGTAATGAGGTTTTACGCTAAAAAAAATAATGAAGACGCAGAAAAATGGGGCATTATAGGATTAGTTCACGATTTAGATTGGGATCAATATCCTGAAGAACACTGCAAAAAAACCAGAGAAATATTAGAATCTGAGAATTGGCCCGAAGAATACATAAGAGCGGTTGAGAGTCATGCATGGTTGACCTGCACAGAGGTTGAACCTCAAACAATACTTGAAAAAACACTTTATGCTATTGATGAATTAACCGGTTTGGTAACCACTACCGCCTTAATCCGTCCTTCCAAATCGGTATTGGATGTAAAAGTAAAATCAGTACAAAAAAATTGGAAGAACAAACGATTTGCTGCTGGTGTAGACAGAACTGTTATAGCACGGGGAGCTGAAATGCTCAACATAGAAATTCCTGACTTGATTCTGGGATGTATTGAAGGCATGCAAAAAATTGCTGATGATTTGGGTTTAAAAGGAAATATCAGCTAACAGATCTATCCTTATCCATCTCAAATTAAAAAACCAGCCAACAAAAGAAGGATTAAATCGTAAAGACATTAAATGGTAGTATTAATTTAATACATGAAAATATGCGAAGTTTATTATTTTTCAGTATTGTCTCTTTTTTTCTTACCATTTCATCTATTGGAAGCTCACCAATATTTGCACAAAACTCATCTAAAAATGAAACAAATGTTTTGGTTCTTCACAGCTACCATCAAGGATTAGGATGGACGGATAGTATAACACGCGGCATACGCAGCGTTTTTAAAGACAGACCGGATATTAATCTGATTTTTGAATATTTAGACACAAAGCGTAACTATAATGAAGAATACCTTAACGCTTTGCAAAACATTTATAGAGTCAAAGCAAAACATATTCCATTTAAAGCAATAATTACAAGTGACAATGCCGCTTTTGATTTTGTTAAAAAAAATGGCAACGAATTTTATCCAAATGTTCCTATTATATATTGTGGCGTAAATGATCTGGATACAAGTATACTAAAGGATTATCCTAATTTTTTTGGATATGGCGAGAAGGCTGATCATTACGGAACCATCTCAGCAATAAAGCGCATATTTCCAGAACGAAAAAACATTTTCATTATTAATGACAATACTGAAACCGGACAAGCTATTCAAAAAGAATTAAAAGGAATTACCGATCAATTTAAAGACCTTAATTTTGAGTCGGTTTCTGAATTTACAATGGAAAGCTTACAACAAACAATCAGGAATTTAGATGACACCTACGTAATTTACTTACTAGTACTTAACCGGGATAAGAACGGGAAATTTATATCCTACCAAAAAGGCATCACACAAATTAAAGAAGTTGCACATGTTCCCATATTTGGATCGTGGGATTTTTATCTCGACAAAGGCTTATTTGGCGGAAAAATTACAAGAGGATATGAACAAGGTGAAAGAGCAGCAATGCTGGCCTTAAAATTAATACAGGAACCTTGTGCTAATGATATCCCGCAATTCAACTATCTGCCAAGCTCATATGTTTTCGATTGTAATGAACTGCGCACATTTAATATTTCCAAAAATCAATTACCAAAAAATAGTATCCTGCTAAATGAACCAAAAGATTTTGGTTTAATTCTTAAGATTAGCATAATCAGTGTTATCGTATTAGTATTAATTGTTTTAGGACTAACCATATGGCTAAAAGCCAAGCAAAACAGAGCCAAAGTTCTTCAATATCTAGTTCATGAGAAAACATCAAAACTAAACGAAATAAATGAAGAACTCCAACAGGTAATTCAGAATAAAAATAAATTTTTTTCCATTCTGGCTCACGATTTACGTGGCTCCATCGGAGTAATTTTAAACTTATCTACATTTATAAATAAGCCTGAATTTGCAATTAGTGAAGAAGAAAAAAACGAATTCAATAAGGATATATTTCACGTTGTAACCCGAACCAATGGATTACTTGAAGATTTATTTTACTGGGGAACAATTCAAGCTGAAGAAGGACCAAAATTAACCTTCACAGAATTTGACATTAATGAAGTTTTAACTGAAATGACCGAAATTTTTCAGGTAAATCTTAGCGAGGTTAGTTTTAACAAAAATTTTAACGGAGAATTAAGAATAACCAGTGATCTGAATATCTGCAAGTTTTTATTCCGAAACGTTATTCAAAATGCAATTAAGTACAGTTACAAAAAAGGAAAAGTTGAAATTCGATCTTACACTGAAAACGACCTGTTTTATATTGAGGTTAAAGATTATGGTTTGGGAATGTCGAAGGAAGTTATTGAAAGTATCTATCAAAAAAATCCTATTCGGGTGGAAGGCTTATCAGGACAAAAAACAACAGGACTGGGCTTACCTACTGTCCTTGATTATTTAGAGATTTTGAAAGGACAACTTTTAATAGAAAGTGAAACAGGCAAAGGTTCAAGCTTTACCATTGTTTTGAGAAGTCATGAAGAATCGGAACAAGTTTAAAATATCTCAGACTTTTCTTCCGTAATACAAGTGATCACAAATCTCACCATCAATATCAGCGACATGAGGCATAAGACCCCAACGTTCGAAACCAAATTTCTCAAGCAATTTAAGGCTCGCCAGATTTTCTGCTAATAAAATAGCAAAAAGGCTTTTAAATTGATATTTGGGAGCTTCATCAATAACAAACTGCATTAATTGGGTGCCAATTCCTTTCTGCAAATGTTCTTCGTGAATGTAGTAACTTACCTCTGCAGCTGATTGCAAAGCTCTGCGCCCAGCCCTGTATGCACTGTAACAAATCCATCCCACTACCCGATCATCTTCTACTGCTGCAAATACAGGGTATTGATTGGGTTGATGTCCTTCGAACCATTTGGTGCACTGTTCCAGAGAAATTTCATCCAAATCGGCCGTACAATAACGCTTACGCACAGCTTGATTGTATATGTCGTTAATTGCAGCAAGATCTGATATTGTGGCCAGGCGGATTTTCATTGTGTTTCTTTTTGATTTTGAATGTTCAAGATAATAAAAATATAGATTTATCAATCACTAAAACGACTCTTCTTCTTACCCCTATCCCGAAAGCTTTCGGTCCCCCTGAAGGGGACTTCAAAAAAAATGACCATCAGAATTATCCGATGGCCATTTTAATATCTTCAATTTCTGAATTACCCTGGAAATTTAGGGAATTTCTGAAAGTCAGGATCCCGTTTTTCAAGGAATGCATTTTTTCCTTCTTGTGCTTCTTCCATCAGGTAATACATCATGGTTGCATCACCGGCAAATTCCATCAGTCCACGCTGTCCGTCGAGCTCAGCATTTAAACCGCGTTTGATCATGCGCAATGCCATCGGGCTACGCATCAGCATGGTTTTACACCAGTCTACAGTTTCATCTTCCAATTGCTCTAAGGGAACCACTTTGTTCACCATTCCCATTTCTTCGGCTTCTTTGGCTGTGTACTGCTTGCAAAGGAACCAAATTTCGCGGGCCTTTTTCTGACCTACGTGACGAGCCAAATAAGAAGAACCAAAACCGGCATCGAAACTACCTACTTTGGGGCCGGTTTGTCCGAACTTAGCATTTTCCGAAGCAATAGTTAAATCGCAAACAATGTGCAATACATGTCCGCCGCCAATTGCATACCCATTTACCATAGCAATAACAGGCTTGGGCATCGAACGAATTGCTTTGTGCAAATCCAGTACATTTAAACGAGGTACACCGTGATCATCAATATAGCCACCTACCCCTTTTACATTTTGGTCGCCGCCAGAACAAAACGCTTTGTCGCCGGTTCCGGTAAACACAATTACACCAATATCGCTGCGCTCGCGGCATATATCCATCGCATCCAACATATCAAAATTGGTTTGCGGACGAAATGCATTATAGACCTCTGGTCGGTTGATTGTAATCTTTGCAATCCCTTCGAAAAAATCGAATTTAATGTCTTCGTATTCTTTAATGGTAGTCCAGGCTCTGGTTGTCATACCTTTGATTTTATAGTTTTAAAATAATTTATTAATACTTGATCGTTCACCGTTCTGGGTGTTTTTATTTCCAGTATTGCAGCACGATTACTGACAGCATAGAAATTAGGAAGTATGCTATTCACTTCCTCTTGATTTTCGGCATAAAAATAATCCAAACCGAATGTTTCAGCTAATTTACCGGCTTTATAATCCTGCACCGTTTCAAAATATTCTTCCAATTCATCTACCCCCGAAGGTCCCGAAATAAAGCGGAAGATTCCTCCACCTCCGTTGTTAATCAGAATAATTTTAAAATTTGGCTGTAAATATTTATTCCACAATGCATTTGAGTCGTAAAAAAAACTAATGTCACCCGTAATCAATGTTGTTGTTTTCCCATTCACCAGCGCGGCACCTGCTGCGGTTGATGTACATCCATCAATCCCGCTGGTTCCGCGATTCGAATTGTAAGTAAGTGCAACCGATGTTTTAAATAATTGAGCATAGCGCACCACTGAACTATTCGCCAGCTGCAGATTTCCACCTTCGGGAATTGCATGTAACATCTGTTCGAAAACCTTTAAGTCGCTCCATTCGATATTCTTCAGATAGTCCGAATGAATTTCCGAAACCTCGGCATCCCTGCATTTCCAACAGTCTGAAAAGAAACTGTCAGATGGTTTTATCAATGGCAGTAATTGCTTAAAAAATGCCAATGGCGATACATCGATATGAGAAGTCAAATTTTTAAATGTATCAATAAAATGATCTTCTTTCCCAACAAACCAATGTTCTTTAGGCTTGTTATTTCTTAAAAAGGATTTTATCATTTTAGAAACCAAAGGCCCGCCAAAATTAATCAGCAGATCTGGCTTGAAATTATCTATTTCCTCGTCTTTTATCGAACAAATAACCCGATCGATACAAGGCAAAAACTCCTTATTGTGAAGATTCGATACCGATTCTGTAAGAATCACTACATTCTTATTTTGAGCCAATTCGGCAAGCAACTCATTTAATTCGGCCTGAGGATGAAGCAATCCAGCCAGAATTACAATTTTCTGATTGGAATTCACGATAGCCGCAATAGAAGAAATTGTATCAGCACTTAACTCATCAACGGAATTGATTTTTCCAATCACCCGTTCGATCGAATTCGGATATGGTTTCACCCCATACAGTGGTTCCCGCAAAGGAAAATTGATGTGAACAGGTCCTAATCTTCCACTTTGAGCTTTGGATAAAGCCTCGTTCACCATTCGGTTTAAATACCAGCAATCATCCGGATTATTTGCATCCAAAGGCAGTTGATAGCTTGCTTTCACAAATTGTCCGAAAACATTTACTTGCGGCAAAGCCTGAGAATCATCTTGTCCGATCCATTCAACAGGCCGGTCTGCCGAAATAACCACCAAAGGCAGTCTCTGATAAAAAGCTTCGGCAACAGCAGGTCCATAGTTCAGTAAGGCTGTACCCGATGTACAAACCAAGCCAACCGGTTTTCTTGTTTGCTGGGCAATACCCAATGCAAAATATCCTGCGCTTCTTTCATCAACAATCACCAAACTTTTAATTCGGTCATCCTTAGCAAAGGAAATACTTAATGGTGCGTTACGGGAACCAGGTGAAACAATCACGTATTCCATTCCTTTCGCCCAGCAGATATCAATCAATTCTTTAACCCCTTTAATATCCGAGTAATTGCGCTCCATATCTTCTATTTTTCTTGTTCTATACGAGAATACACAAAAGCAAAAATTGCATTTCAAATGTATGTTTGGTCAAATTTAAAATAATTTATTGGGCTTCCCTTACGAACGAATCACATTCAGCAAGGTTTGAGCTTTTAAACAGGTTTCCTCCCATTCTTTTTCAGGAATTGAATCAGCAGTAATTCCTCCGCCAACAAAAAGAGCCATTTGATTTTCAAGCACTTTCATGCTTCGCAGATTTACAAAAAGTGAAATCGATCCGTTCGATTCTATTGGCCCTAAATATCCGGCATAATACTCTCTGTCATGTTCCTCAATTTCTCGAATTAACTCCAAAGCCTTATTTTTTGGCAAGCCGCAAACGGCAGGAGTTGGATGAAGATCCTGAACTAAGTTCGACAATTGACTAAAGCCCATGCCATTGGAAAGTAAATAAGTTGTTTTTAGATGAACAACATTTCCTGCCTGAGATGTCACCGGACCTGTTCGTTCATATTTGGTTAGATTGTGATTCCTAAAAACATTTTCAATATACGAACTTACCAAAGCCTGTTCATGCACCTCTTTTTGCTCCCATTTAATCTGATCGGTAATTCTACCTGCAAGCTTTTGAGTTCCTGCCAAAGCAACAGTTTCAACAGCATTATTTTTTGAAGACAATAAGGTTTCAGGACTTGCACCTATCCATGTTCCCACTTTGGGTATCGACACCAGAAATACAAATGCAGAATCGTAAGATTCTGACAATTTTAAAAAGGATTCAACGGCACAATCCATTCCCATTCCCTCTAAAATTTGAATTCGGGATAAAATGACCTTCTCCAACTTGAATTGTTTCAAGTCGTTAATCATTTTCGAAATCTGGTTAAAATACAAAGCATGTGAACTTTCCAAACTCACATCAGCCGGCAATTTTTCGCCCTTTTCGGGATAATACGATTCCAATAATTGAATAGAATCTGAATTAATTTCGGAGGCCTGCAAATTGATATCCCTTCGTACGAACCATGATTTATGCTTGCTTTCTGCATCGAATGGAGAAAATACAAAACCATTTTCCCCTTCCAAATCCGATAGAAGTTGATAATCTTTCAAATCCTGATCGGTTTGAACTCCTATTTGAATCATCCCGGATTTGGGCAGCTGGTAAGCGAAAAAGGGGAAGTTATTCTGCAAACAGCAGCTTAAGAAAGAAGACAGCTCATTTCTATTTTCCACCATTCTGTTTTTTTAAAATAATATTGGTTATCCGGCACACAGAAATCAACTTTTCCTGTTCATTTATAATATTCACTTCAACTATGTGAGTCATACTTCCTTTATGTATAAAATGTGCTTTTGCGGTAACTGTTCCTGTTCTAATACTTCGAATGTGATTCGCATTAATCTCCATCCCTTTCACTTCATATTTTTCCATATCAGTTTTTATTACTGATAAGGCACTCCCAACCGACTCGGCCAAAGCAAGTGTTGCTCCGCCATGAAGAATTTTCATAGGCTGCCAATGATTTGATGTTACCGGCATTTCTGCAACCAAATAGTTTTCTCCTACTTTGGTGTAAGTAATACCCAAGTGCTCCATCAAAGTATCTGAGCACATCTTATTCAATACGTCAAGTGTATCTATTTCGTTGATCATTTTACAAAAATAATATAATCTGCTATTCAAAAAAAACAAAGAAAATCTTTCCTTGATTAATATTCCTGATTAACTAAATCAAGAAGAAAATAGTGTACAAAAAAAGCTCAACATTACATTGAGCTTTAACTAAGGAAAAATATTTTATTCTGATTTAGTCAATTTTTACATTAACCGCATTCATCCCTTTTTTTCCCTCTACAACGTCAAAAGTCACTTTATCATCCTGATCAATTTTGTCAATTAATCCTGTTACATGAACAAAGATGTCTTCTCCTGTTTCGCTGTTTTTAATGAATCCAAATCCCTTGGATTCGTTAAAAAATTTTACTGTACCTGTAGGCATTACTTAAAAAATTTTAGATTATTATAAAGTAAATGTACGTAATTTGAATTAATCTCAAAATTATTTTTTTTAAAATTTCAAAATAAATTTACATTAATATATGCAACTACATAACAAGACATAACCTACGCTAATCAAACAAAACCTATTTCTTTAAAAACAACAGTCATTTTTTGTTCCTTTAAAAAAAACACCTATTTTAGCCATTCCAAATAACAAAAAAATGAACCAAAAATTTAATATCAATAATCTTTTCAACAATTCAATGAATAATCATTCATTGAAACCGGGAAGCTTATAGAATTAATCAAAATATTCAATTTACAAGCCTTCCCTAATCGGGAAGGCTTTTTTTTATAAAAAAATGGATAAACAATTTAAAAATAATAACAACAATAATAATTCTCGTCCAGGGTGAGAAAGGATATTGTTATGCATATTTCAGCCTTTCTCATCAACGAGAAAGGCTTTTTTTTTGAATCAAATTAACCAGAGGAAAATCCTCACTATCAAAATTTTTAACAAATGGAAAACTTATTTATCCCAAAAGATTACCACAGTACATTGGATCTTGAAACAACCGAAAAAGCAATTAAATTTATTAAAGATCAATTTCAATTGCACTTGGCAGCCGAATTAAAGCTGCGCAGAGTAACTGCTCCAATGATTGTTATGAAAGGAACAGGGCTTAATGATGATTTAAATGGTATTGAACGCCCTGTTGCATTTCCAATTAAAGGACTGGATGATCAAACCGCAGAGGTTGTTCATTCTCTTGCAAAATGGAAACGCTTTATGCTGGGAGAACTTGATATTCCTGTAGGTAAAGGCATCTACACGGATATGAATGCTCTTCGCCCCGATGAAGTTTTTACCAACATTCACTCTATTTATGTGGATCAATGGGATTGGGAAAAATCAATAGCAAAAGCCGAACGCAATCTGACTTTCTTAAAGAAAACCGTAAAGCAAATTTATGCTTCGCTTAAAAGAACTGAATACATTCTAAGCGAATACTATTCACCTCTTAAGCCCTTTTTACCAGAAGAAATAACATTTATTCATTCTGAAGATTTATTAAAGAAATACCCAAATATTAGTCCAAAAGAAAGAGAAGGAAAGGTTACCAAAGAATTTGGTGCAGTATTTATTATTGGCATTGGAGGTGAGCTTGCAAACGGAGAACCACATGATGGAAGAGCTCCCGACTACGATGATTGGACAACACCAAGCACAAACGGATATCATGGTTTAAACGGTGATATTTTGCTTTGGAATCCTATACTTGAACAATCGTTCGAGATTTCTTCAATGGGAATACGAGTTGATGAAGAAGCTTTAAAGCTGCAATTAAAAATTAGTGGTGAAGAAAAAAGAAAAGATCTCATGTTTCACAAAAAACTACTGGCAGGAAAACTTCCATATTCAATTGGAGGAGGAATCGGACAATCACGCTTGTGCATGTTTCTGTTAAGAAAAGCTCATATCGGAGAAGTACAATCAAGTATCTGGCCTGATGAATTAAGGGATGCCAGTAAAAAAGCAGGCATTATATTCCTATAAATCAACATTATAATTAACAAGAGAGTCCTTTTTTTGGGGCTCTTTTTTTTATCTCTCCCAATGAAAATTTCTTATCTTTAGTAAATCTATTACCACATAAAATAAATAATTGCTAACTAAACATTTACATTATGAAAATCTTGCTTTACATTCTCCTTGGAATTGGGCTTCTTGTAGCTATCCTTCATTTTATGGCTCCTAAAACCTATCAAGTTGAACGAAAAATTGTTGTTTCAACCAATATCGACACGGTTTTCAAAAGTCTTTGCTCTCTTAAAGATCAACAAGCATGGTCACCATGGGGTTCTAAAGACCCTGAAATGATAATTGAATACAATGGAACTGACGGAGAAGTTGGCTCATCGACTCATTGGATAGGAAATAAAGAAGTTGGAGAAGGCGAACAGGAAATTACAAAAATAGAACCTAACTCTTATATTGAAACTGAACTTCGCTTTCTGAAACCATTTGAATCAACCAGTACCGGCTTTTTTACTATCAGGCAAGTAGATGAAGGAACTGAAGTTACCTGGGGATTTAAAGGCAATAATACATTTCCAACTACCTTGATGATGGTATTTATGGATATTGATAAAGCGATTGGTCCTGATTTCGAAAAAGGCATGGCAGATTTTAAATCATTCATCGAAAAATAAATTTAGGAAACGTCCATGACAGACAATTTTGACACACAAGAGCATGATTATTAAGTCTTGGTAAGTTCCATATGGCACACACACAATTACAATCATATGAAAACGCTTAAAAAGTCGGGTATTTTACTCCTCATTATATTCCTTGCCTTTGTTGCTCTTGGTCTTTTTCTAAACAAACAAGAGTACCAACTTGAAACCGAAATTAACCGTCCGGTAGAAGAGGTTTTTCAATTATTCAATGATCACAACCGACTTTCGGAGTGGTTGACTGAAGTGAAAAGTTTTGAATCAATTACAGAAACTGAAGATAAAGTTGGCAGTAAATACAAGTTGATGATTGATAATGATGGTAAAATTGTAGAATTAATTGAAACCTTAACCGGCTACAAAGAAAACGAAACGCTTGAAATCGATTTTACAGCAGGATGGATGCACAAATACAATCATTTTACGTTCGAAAAATCGGATAACGGCACCAAAATAATTGCTAAGTATTCTATTGAAGGAACCAATCCATTTGCCAGATCGCTGTTCTTATTTTTCACCAAAACTTTTCAGGAAATTGATTCAACCAATTTGTCACGGTTTAAAACTTTTGCTGAGAAACAACCTATACTTATTGCACCAACAACCGAAATTGAAATTGTTAACTAAAAAATCAAATATCATGAAAAAAAATATGGGGAAAACAGATCGGATACTAAGAGTCATTATTGCACTTATTTTAGCGACTCTATATTTTACAGATATGATTACCGGAACAATAGGAATAGTTGTATTGGTATTTGCAGGAATAATGTTTCTGACCAGTCTTATTGGCAGTTGCCCCCCTTACGGACTTTTCGGCATTAACACCTGCAAAATTGAAGAGCAAAAAAAATAAAATCACCTACAAAAAAGAGACATCCCCGAAGAATTTTCTTCGGGGATTTTTAATGTTTTTTTTATCAACTTAAATGCTGTCATAAAAAAGAGAACACAAATATTATTTTCTCAGTAAAACAAGAAAAAATCATCACCTAATTTATAACCAATAAGCTCAAAAACATCTTGAAAAACACCTGTATTTTGCTTATATTTAAAGATATAATTCTGTAATTAAAGAATTGAAATTAAATTACAATAGGAATAAATAATCCAGTATTAAGATGAGAAGAATTCAGGAGAAAGAAAGAATATCTTACTGTGGAATCAACTGTTCAACCTGTCCTGCTTACGTCGCTACGCAGAAAGGACAAGAAAATGTTCGAATTAAGATTGCAGAGCTTTGGTCAGATAAAGAAAACCAATACGATGCTTGTGAAATAACATGTAAAGGATGTCTGGAACCTTGGGGAAAGAAATTTCGACATTGTGCAGAATGTCAGGTTCGAGCCTGTGCCCGGGAGAAATTATACAACACATGTGCGGAATGTTCCGAGTATCCTTGCAGCAAGTTAATTGAGCTGCTTCAAACACTGGACGAAAAAATATCCAGAATAGACCTTGATGAATTGAGACGTAATAATATAGCGGGTTAATTCCCGCTTTTTTTCTTCAATAAAATCTCAGATTTCCTAAATCAATCCACTTAAAACATTCACATAACTACTTAAAACTGAAGAGAAAACTCGGTTAACCGATCTGGTTTCGAACGAGCTGATATTGTTCCCCCGTGCAACCTCATAATTTGTCTGGAAAGATTTAGACCTATCCCCGATCCTTTCTCCTTCGTGGTAAAAAAAGGAGTGAAAATAGTATCAATCACATCATCGGGGATTCCCATGCCGTTATCCCTTACAATAATGAAATTAACCGGATTTCCCTGGCCTGTTGAAATAGAAATTGACTTGGATTCGGTGCTCTTGAGCGCTTCAATCGAATTGCGAATCAAATTAATCAGGACTTGAGAAATTAGCTTTTCATCGGCGATTAATTCTTGCTCCGAATCATGCAAATGGTACATAAACTCAATATTTTCCGATTTAAACTCTTCCTTAAATAAAGCATCGATATGTGAAAATAATTTTTCAACGGAAAGCAATTCAAAATGCGGTTTCGGAAGCTGTGTTAAATTCTTGTATTCATCAACAAAAGCAATTAAACCTTTGCTCCTTTTGCGAATGGTTTTTAATCCCATTAATGTATTGGAAATTGCTCCTTCGCTCAATAACTCCTTACAAGTTTGATCTCCATTCTTCTCATACAAATCTATTAAGCTCCCCGACAACATCGAAATAGGACTCACCGAATTCATAATTTCATGTGTAAAAACACGAATCAATTTATGCATTGCATCTATTTCCCCCTGATCAATTGCATTTTTTATATCCTGAAAAGCAATCAATTTGATACAGTCATCTTCCAAACGAAAATCAACAGCCTTAACCGCCAATTTTAAAATTCGGTTTTTCACCAAATATTTCCTGAGCTTTTGAGTCCCCGTCTTCACCCGAAATAAAAAATCCGGAAACTCACCGTCAATACATTCCAATTCTGAAATATTCTGAAATTCCTTAACCAGAAAGAGTTCCTTAAATGCTTTGTTACACAACCGTACATTCCCTTTGTGATCGAAAGCCAACAATCCAACCCCCACTAATTCTACCGTATTTTGAAAGAAAACAAAATCTTTTTCCTTTTCAATTTTTACCTTCCCGAATGCATTAATAATACCATTAAAACTTTGATGCAGATTTTGAAAAGCTTTGTCGTTTTTATGTTGGTTAAATACCAATGTTGAATCCTGATATTGAAAAGCTGCAAAAAACCGGGACAAATCACGATTCGTTTTATTGATATACCAGATTAGATATACAATTTGTAAAATCCATAAAGCCAAAAGACTATAAGTAGTTACCACCAGATACTCTTTTGAGAATACATACCAAAATAAAACAGGCGTAAGCGATAACAAAATGATTTGAACAACTATCCAAACATAGAATCTTTTATAAATCATACTTTTTAATTTTATCGTATAATGTAGACCGGTTTATTCCCAACTCCTTTGCCGCAAGACTCATATTCCCACCCGTGTGCTTTATTGCTTTTTCAATTAAAAACTTCTCGTTATCAGACAAATTAAGGCTGTCTGATATTTTTTTCGGCAATTGCAATTCCTCTCCAAGTAACACATCAACAGCAGCTAATTTTTTTGTATCGGATAAGATAACTGATTTTTCGATAATGTGTTGAAATTCCCGAATATTTCCAGGCCATGAATGTTGTGAAAGTTTCTTTACTGCTGATTTTTCAAAAACACATTCTCCTTTCTGATACTGATCGGCATATTTATGCAGAAAAAATGCAGCCAATTCAGGAATATCCTCAATCCGTTCGCGCAAAGGCGGTAATTCTATCTCAATAGTATTCAAACGATACAACAAATCTTCCCTGAAAGTTCCATTAGACACCATTTCAAACAAATTACAATTGGTAGCAGCCAGTATGCGAACATCCACATCAATTGGTGTATTTCCACCCAATGGAACAATTTGTTTGTTTTGAATGGCTGTCAATAATTTTGTTTGCAGATGCAAGGGAACATTTCCGATTTCATCCAGAAAAAGTGTTCCTCCCGATGCCAATTCAAATCGCCCCATACGATCTTCTTTTGCATCAGTAAATGCGCCTTTTTTAGAACCAAATAGTTCGCTTTCAAATAAGTTTTCGCTTAAAGAACCCAAATCAATACTTACAAATACCTGATCTTTTCGGTGCGATGACAAATGAAGCTCACGGGCAATTACCTCTTTCCCTGTGCCATTCTCTCCTACAATTAAAACATTCGCCTCGGTTCCGGCCACTTTCTCAACGGTTCGAAACACTTCAGTCATGGCTTTCGAAGTACCTCTTACAAATTGTGTGTTTCTATTGATCTGATGATTGATCTGCTTCTGCTTTTCCTTCAATCCTTTTATCTCAAGCTTTGAATTCCGCAATTTTAAAGCCGACAGCAAGGTTGAAAGAATCTTATTTTCGTCCCATGATTTCTGAATAAAATCAACTGCCCCCTCTTTCATTGCTTTCACCGCCAATTCCACATCACCGTAAGCTGTAATCAGCACCACACAAGCATTTGCATCAAATTCCAATATTCGCTTTAACCAATACAAACCTTCATTTCCCGAATTGATTCCTGCTTTAAAATTCATATCCAACAAATAAACATCATACTCGTCCACTTCAAGCTGTGATAGCAACTGATTGGGATTCTTAATGGTATCTATTTTCGCAAAATGAGAGTTGAGAAATAATTGCAGAGCAAACAATAGCTCCTCATTATCATCTATAATTAAAAGCTTTCCTTTTCCAGCCATTCTTTTATCCATTTAAATTCTTTGGTTAAAATAATCATATTGTTGTAAATATCGACATTGCATGTTGGATTTTCCGACACTATATTTCACATCACAAACACAAACGCCTGTATTTCTGCATCATCTAAAAATGGCACAATACTTGGCTGCCAATATTTAAATCACATAATCTAAAAAAATGATACATACCAAAGACTTAAGCAAAGTATTCAGAACCGAAGAAGTTGAAACATCCGCCTTGCAGCATGTAAACTTGCATATAGAAACCGGTGAATTTGCTGCCATTATGGGACCATCCGGTTGTGGAAAATCAACACTCTTAAATATTATTGGTTTGTTGGATAATCCCAGCACTGGGAGTTATACTTTTAATCAAGTAGAAATTTCTGACAAAAGTGAAAAACAAAGAACTAAATTCAGAAAAGGAAACATCGGCTTTATTTTCCAGAGTTTTAACCTGATTGATGAACTAAATGTATTTGAAAATGTAGAGTTACCTCTACTCTATATGGGAGTTCCATCGGCACAGAGGAAAGAAAAAGTAGTGCAGGTATTGAAACGCATGAATATTGATCATCGTGCAAAACATTTTCCTCAACAACTTTCGGGCGGACAACAGCAAAGAGTTGCAATAGCAAGAGCTGTAGTTTCGAATCCGAAACTAATTTTGGCCGATGAACCTACGGGAAATCTCGATTCGACCAACGGTACAGAAGTTATGCAATTGCTCGAAGAATTGCACAAAGAAGGAACTACTATTGTAATGGTTACCCACTCGCAAAGCGATGCGGAATATGCAGACCGCGTGATCAATCTATTCGATGGAAAAATTGTTTCGGAAAACAGAAAAGACCCGCAATCACATATCCTCGAATCAGCAGTTTTATAAAATATATCTAACAATCTTATTACTTTTAATCGCCCAATAAAACCGACTATATGCTTTGGTACAAACTTAAATTCTCTTTCAGGAGTCTGGCAAAAGACAAACTCAATTCCATTATCAACATTTTTGGACTTGCTGTTGGAATGGCTGCCGTAATTCTTATTTCTATTTACGTTCAGCACGAATTGAGCTACGATAAATTCAATTCCAAGTACAATCGTATCCACAGATTGATTTCGCAATTGGGAATGGAGAGTACGCAAGATTATGCAATTAACTGTCGCCTCAATCATAAACAGTTTAAAGAAAACATCCCTGGTTTAGAAGAAATTACACAACTTTATCAAGGCTGGGAGTGTGAGATTATCCATAATGAAAAACGCTTTTTCAATTTCAAACTTCGTTTTGTTGATGACAATTTTAATAAAGTATTTGATATTGATTTTTTAAGAGGAAATCCTCAAAAAGCATGGGAAGATCCCAAAAGTATAGTCATTAGTGAAAAAACTGCAAATGTCATATTTGGAAAAATTGATGTAGTCGGAACGCAGGTTACGCTTAATGGGATTGATTGCACAGTAAGTGGTGTCACAAAAAACCTGCCCTCCAATTCACACTATGATTTTGAAGTACTTGCCCCTCTAAAGTCCATTTATCCCATTGATGCAGGATCTGGTTTGGAATTTCATACATACGCACTTACAAAACAAACTGCAGATGAAAAAACAGTATTAAACAACACCTTAAAAGCATATCGTAAAATAATAGATGGATTTCAGGAAGATGGTTATAAAACCGGCGCTTACTTTCAAAAACTAAGTGATGTACATTTACATTCCAAAAATTTACACAGCATTACAGCAAATGGCAATTTTGAGATTGTTCTTATTTACATCTTTTTAGCTATCCTTATCTTATTCATTGCCATGATCAATTTCATTAATATCATGACCGTGAAATTTGAGGGAAAAATTAAAGAAATTGGAATGAGGAAAGCGATAGGGGCAACTCGTTGGGAATTAATCAAATTATTTGTTGGCAATTCAATTTTATTAACAGCGATAGCCTTACTGTTTGGTGTCATTTTAGCTGAGATTTTTTTGCCTCATTTTAGACATTTGATTCACAGAAATTTAATTTTGGATTATTCTAATAATCTTTTCCTTAGTCTGGGAATACCAATAATGGCATTAATAGTTGGGATCGTATCAGGAGTTTATCCTGCTTTTTTTATATCTAAACCATCTCCATCTGCAGCTTTAAGTGGTGGTGGTTTAAAAATGAATGATAAAAATGTTCTCACAAAACTTCTCGTCGTATTTCAGTTCACAGTTTCAATGATACTTATCTCAACACTATACATCCTTAATCAACAAGTTTCTTACATAGAGAATGCTGATTTGGGTTTCAACCCTGAGAAAGTCGTCGCCATAGAAAACATAAATGCTAAAATTAATCAGTCCTACTTTTCAATAAAAGAAGAATTACTAAAGCTTCCTACGATTCAATACGTCTCAGCTTCTGACCATATACCCGGAGGTGGTGCAAGTGGACAAGCTTTCACCTTATTAGGGCAGGAAGAAAATAATGTAAAATCCTTTAGCTCTTATCGAATTCAACCGGACTATTTCAAAACAACAGGTATTGATTTAATAGATGGCAAATCATTTAAAGAAACTGGGGAATTTCATCAAAAAGGAATAATTATTAACGAATCTGGCGTAAGATTTCTCAACATTAAGAATGTAATTGGTGTCAATGTAGAATACCAGGGAGAGATTCAGGAAATAATTGGTGTTGTTAAAGATTTCAATTACCAATCACTTCATTCTAAAGTAAAACCCCTAATGTTTACCCATAATAGTTTTGAGATGATTAGTGATATTTTAATCAGATATCAAGGAGACAACCTACCAAATGTTTTAAAAAAAGTTACTCAGGTTATTCGCAGGTTTGATCCTGGTTATGTGCTAGACTATACGATTATAGAAGATTTTTGTCGCAATAAATATAAAAGCGAAGAAGATTCTATGCAATTAATGGGCTATACTTCTATTCTGTCCTTTGTATTAGCCTTATTAGGTTTGTATGCTTTATCACTTTTCATGGTACAAAAACGCACCAAAGAAATCGGCATTCGAAAAGTTACTGGTGCCAGCGAATGGCAAATTACATCCTTGCTGTTTTCCACTTTCATAAAATGGATTGCAATAGCCTTTGTGATATCGATCCCCGTTTCGTATTATATGATGCAAAACTGGTTGGAACAATTTGCCTATCACATTACTATTGGTCCGCTCCCATTTGTATTTGCCGGTTTGCTAACTACATTTTTTGCACTCTTGGTTGTTGGCGGACAAACCAGAAAGGCTGCCAATCAAAATCCGGTTGATTCCTTACGAAGTGAATAGCAGGCCTATTTAGAAATCATTCAATAAGGGGGAGCACATCCTATTTTGGTAGTGTTCCTCCCCTTCAATCGGCAGTATCCTAAAACCAACAAACTTATTACTTTTAATCGCCCAATAAAACAGACTATATGCTTTGGTACAAACTTAAACTCTCTTTCAGGAGTCTGGCAAAAGACAAACTCAATTCCATTATCAACATTTTTGGACTTGCTGTTGGAATGGCTGCCGTAATTCTTATTTCTATTTACGTTCAGCACGAATTGAGCTACGATAAATTCAACACAAAACAGGAACGGATTTACAAGTTAATTTCATTACTTAATAATGCCGGAGAAAAGTTAACCCCATATGAAATCGGCCTGCGTTTAACCAATGAAAACTTCGCCTCTCAAATACCAGAAATAGAAGAAATTACTCAATTATACAGAGGGTTCACACAAAATGCAAAAGTAAACGATCAACATTTCAACGGAATTCGCTGCCACTACGTAGATACCAATTTTTATAAGGTATTTACACTGGAACCAATCTCCGGACAATCAACCAATCTGTTTTCCAATCCTAATGGTGTAGTCATAAATGCTTCAACAGCAGAAAAATTATTTGGAACTACCAATGCTGCAGGCAAAGAATTGAAAATGTTTGGCAGATTATTAACAGTAAACGCTGTTGTAAAAGACCTTCCACTTACCTCTCATTACGATTTCGACATGCTTTTGCCATTTTCGGGCTATCCACAACATGCTGGTCATCAAAGTCTGGAATACTACACGTATATTTTAGTAAAACAAGGAGTTGATCGTAATTCAACAATTAAGAAAATTGAAGATAAATATACCCAGATGCTTGACGATCGTTTTGGCTCATATGGTGAGAAAACAGGAGCTTACCTCCAAAGACTAAGCGATATTCATCTAAGATCAAACTATCAGCAAGATTTAAAACATGGTGGGAATATCAATACCATTTACATACATATTCTTCTGGCTTTTTTAATTTTGATCATCGCCATAATTAATTTCATCAATATTATTACTGTTCAATATGATGGGAAACTAAACCAAATTGGTATTAAAAAAGCAATTGGTGCAGAACGCATCGATTTAGTTAAAGATTTTTTAGGACGAACCACTCTAATGGCTGCCGTTGCACTTCTATTTGGGATAATACTAGCAGAAGTTTTAATGCCCTTTTTTGGTCGTTTAATGAATAGAGAATTGCCTATTGATTATCTATCAAATCCCCTTCTATTTATAGGTCTTCCTGTTATGGCTTTATTTGTTGGACTCATTTCAGGCTTGTATCCGGCCATCACAATCACCCGATACACACCAGCTTCCATCATTAAAGGAAAGTTGCCAGGCAATCACGACACCAATTTGCTGTCTCGAATTCTGGTTATTTTTCAGTTTTCAGCTTCTATTGTTTTGATTTCAGCTGTTATCATTTCTCAGCAACAGATCGACTACATGAAAAATGCTGATTTGGGTTTCGAACCGGAACAAGTAATTGCAATCAACAATTTAAGCACATCACAAAAACAAGCCTATTCTTCTATCAGGCAAGAACTTTTAAAAATACCTCAAATCTCTTCTGTAGGTGCCAGTCTTCATCTTCCTGGCGGTGGTGGTAGCGGTCAAATATTTCGGCTTTACGGAACCGATATTAAAAACACAAAAGATTATAATGAATATCGCGTAAGGCCAGGTTATTTTAAAACTTTAGGGATACAATTTGTAGAAGGAAACACATTTACCGAAAGTCAGGTTGAAAACTGCAAAGGAATTATTCTGAATGAAGCTGCTGTTAAATATCTTAATGTTGATGACCCTTTGGGGAGAATCGTGTGGTTTCATGAGGATAAATATGAAATTCAAGGCATTGTTAAAGATTTTCATTACGCCTCGCTGCAGGAAAAAATAGCACCTCTAATGTTCACCTGCTTCAGTGACAATCGGAACATACAGTTTGTTTTGCTCAAAGTTAAAACCAATAACATGACTGATTTACTTAACCAAATAAAAGAGACATTCAAAAAAGTTGATCCGGAAAGAGTTAATTTCCATCTGTTTATAGACGATGTCTGCCGCGATCGATATCAACAGGAAGAAAGATCGCAAATACTAACAGGCTACTCATCGGCACTTTCAATCATTCTGGCTCTATTGGGATTGTATTCCCTTACTTTATTTATGGTACAAAAACGCACCAAGGAAATTGGAATCCGAAAAGTAACAGGTGCCAGTATCAGCCAAATATCATTGTTGCTGTTTTCTAATTTCATAAAATGGATTGCAATAGCCTTTGCCATATCAATCCCCGTTTCGTATTACATGATGCAACACTGGCTGGAACAATTTGCCTATCACATTGCCATTGGTCCGCTCCCATTTGTATTTGCCGGTTTGCTAACTACATTTTTTGCACTCTTGGTTGTTGGCGGACAAACCTGGAAGGCTGCCGGTCAAAATCCGGTTGATTCCTTACGAAGTGAATAGCAGGCCTATTTAGAAATCATTCAATAAGGGAGCACATTCCATTCGGCTTGTGCTCCTTTTTTCTTTGGGATAACTCATTTATCTGTATCCTGAGCATTTATAAGCTTTTCCGCCGGCGGAAAACCTTAGACTTATGCCGGAACGCTTCAGACTTGTGCCGGAAAACCTTAAACTTATGGCGGAACACTTCAGACTTGTGCCGGAAAACCTTAGACTTGTGGCGGAACACTTCAGACTTATGCCGGAAAACCTTAGACTTGTTACAACAAAATTTAGACTTTCGATAACAAAAACAAGGGAAGCAACGTGAGTGACCTCCCCTAAAACAGTGCTCCTTTAAGCAAATTTAATATTTACAGCAAAGTACATGCCACTTCAAAAACAGCATCAACATTGTGTGTGTCGGCAGGAGTTTCGCCCTTGATGTATCCTAATTCTGTTAAACGCAAATGCGTAAAATCTGTAATTCCGTTTTTACACATCACCAATTTCCCACAATCCTTAGGGCAACCATCAATCACCAAAATTTTTGCTCCCTTAACAGAATCTATCATCTCAGTAATCCCAGCTCCCACAAAGGCAAGGCATTTCATTTGGGCTTTTCCCTTTTTTTGAAGTTTCCTCGCAACCAAATCAGTTAGTTCACCAACATCGGCTGCACCTGAGCACGCAAAAACCACTTTCGTACTTTTTTCATCGCATCCACCAGATCTATTTTCCATGATGTTTATTTTAAATGAAATTATTTATTCACAAAATCATAACCTTAGGTATTTTAAATCTAAGTCAAGCTCAACAGAGATTCGTTCGAAAACAGAATCAAATTGTTTTACTCTTCTTTTCTAATTGATAATCTGAACATCAATGCGCTTTACTTTATCAAGCAGTACTAAGGGGAAACCGCTTAAATAAAACTCATAAGTAAAATAACCTCCTTTACCTAAATTGTAATCCCGGTTAAATCTATTTTCTGCATCCCTCGTAAATTCATAAATCAGGAAATCATTTTCATCAAAAAAACTAATAAAATAATCATATTTGTAAAAGCTATGATTAGACTTTACCAGTGCTTCCTTTTTAATATCACTCCGATCAGAAGTAACTAGTTTATTAACACTAACAAATTGAAAATAATATCTTTCATAAATTCCATATTCACTATCGTCATCCTTCTTATTATGCTTTGTAATATAGCGCTTTAAAATTATTTGATTTGTAACATTTAAAGGCTGCGATGCTGATGTAATTTTAAAATTAGTTGACACAGCGCCTAATTTTTCTGAAATAGTTTGAGATTTAGCTCCAAACACTATAAAAAAGAGCAAAAGGGTACTAATTTTCTTCATTTTACACAGTTTAATTATTTAAATACTATTCTTTATTTTTTCACATATCCGATCAAAGACCTCATCGAACTCACCAACGCCATCTATTTTCAAAACACCATGCAACTGATTGTATTTTTCAATTACGGGTACGGTTTTAATTTCATGTTCCTGCAGGCGTTTCACAATTTTAGAGGTGTTGTTATCGTATGGCATGCACCGATCGGTTTTACTTCTTTTATCCAGCCGGCTGATTAGTTCCAATGTTGGCACCTCAATTTCGATAATCTGAGAAATAGCAGAACCATGTTTTTTCAACAAACCATCTAAAATGTACGATTGAACCAATGTTCGTGGAAATCCCTTAAAAATGAATCCATTCACTCCGTTCGAGTTTGCAATTTTCTTTTCAATTAATTGCACCACAATCTCGTCGGGCACCAATTCTCCGTTTTCATACAAATCAATAATTCGTTTTCCTATTTCGGTACCTTTCTGAATTTCCTGATCGAGCATTTGACCTGTAGCAAGGTATTCCAAGTCATATTTTTTGGCCAAAGCAATTCCCTGCGATCCTCTTCCTGAGCCAGGATAACCAAATAACACCAAGTTGAACAGACTCTTACTCAATTCGTCTTTAATAATTTTCTGTATACTCAGATTTACCTCCTCAATTGACTGATCCCCTTTCAATCCAAAATAAACGCCTTTGTCTTTGTAAAACTGCAAAACAGGAAGTGTTTTATCATTGTACTCTTTTAGTCTGTTTCGAATAACCACTTCATTATCATCTGCCCTGCCCGATGTCTTCCCTCTGTTTAGTAATCTTGAAACAGAAACCTCTTCATCTACTTCCAAACTAATCAGGCAATTCAATGCGGTATTCAGCTTTATCATCAATCCTTCCAAAATGTAAGCCTGAATGTAGGTTCTGGGGAAGCCATCAAATAAGAATCCATTGGAATCAGGATTTTCTGTTATGGTTTTCTCAATAATCTGAACGATGATTTCATCAGAAACCAAACCTCCCGAAGCAATAATGCTTTGTGCTTCGAGGCCCAATTTACTCTTGTCCGCAATCTCCTTTCGCAGCAAATCACCTGTCGAGATGTAAAAAAGATTGTATTTGTTAATCAAAAACTCTGATTGAGTGCCTTTTCCAGCACCCGGAGGACCAAACAATGCAATATTCAGCATATAAAAATTTGTTAGAAGTATAATTTACAAACGAATGTACCGCACATGATATTATTCTACAATGTAGTACATAAACCAATTAAGATCAAGATTTATTATCATATGTGATGAATTTTTACCCCTGATACACACTAAAATATTGAGACTTGAATTCCATATCTATAAGAGGAACTCATCGTATTAATATCGATAATTGTCGATATGTTATTTTATTATAAGCATTTACTCTGCTTTTAAAATACGTAGAATTCAATATTTACAAGCTTTACAGCGATCAAACCAAAACAAAAAAAATTTACTAACACCTGATAAACACACAACTAAGAAAGCTTATAAATTAATAAGACAAGTAGGTAATTATCAGAGTTTTCTATAAATTATTTTCACAAACTAAAACCGATCGAAATGAAACTACCTAAATCTTCGTACAATTGGACCTCCATTTTAGGAGCAAGTATAGCCGTAATTGCTTTTTTTCTGATCGTTTTCTTCTTTGTTATTTCCGTCCTGTTCGATCAGGGAAGTTCTTATATGGGCTTAATTATCTATATTGTATTACCCATTTTTATGGTAATCGGAATGCTGTTGATCCCTATTGGGATGTTGATTCAAATTCGCAGAAATAAGAAACAAATGTTTATTTCTGAGGATATGAAATGGCCTCGGGTAGATTTAAATGATCAAAAACACAGAAACGCCTTTTCTCTTTTTGTGATAATAAGTTTCATATTCCTTTTTCTTTCTTCCATAGGAAGTTACGAAGCTTTTGTTTACAGTGAATCAGTGCCTTTTTGCGGCACTTTATGTCATGAGGTTATGGAGCCGGAATATGTTACCTACCAAAAATCTGCTCATGCCAAGGTTGCCTGTGTAGAATGTCATGTTGGCGAAGGAGCCGATTGGTACATGCGTTCGAAATTAAGTGGTTTGTATCAGGTATATGCTGTTACGGTTAATAATTTTCCTCGTCCGATCCCTACTCCACTGGCTAATTTACGACCAGCCCGAGAAACCTGTGAACATTGCCATTGGCCCGAAAAATTCTATCCCAACCGAATTAAAAATGAACAGCATTTTTTAGCTGATGAAAACAATACTGAATGGAACATCCAGCTTACCATGAAAACCGGACCTGACCATCACACACAAAAACTAAGCGAAGGAATTCACTGGCACATTAATCCAAATGTGAAAATTGAGTTTATGTCAGCAGATAATAAATCTGAATACATTCAGTGGGTTAAATATACCAATAAAGCCACAGGAGAAGAGCACATTTTCGAAGATACAATGATGGAACCCGACAGTACATTTTTTGCGGATGGTAAATTGCATGAAATGGATTGTATGGACTGCCACAACCGCCCATCGCACGGCTATTTATCTCCTCCTGATTTTGTAGATGCTGCCATGTCTTCGAAGGAAGTTGATCCCCAAATCCCGTATATAAAACTGGCCGCTATGGAAGCGTTAAAGGCGACCTACACAACTAAAGACAGTGCAGATTTATTAATCAAACAAACCGTTCTTAATTTCTACAAAGAAAATTATCCTGATAAAGGTGCAGAGCATGAAGCTAATATATTAAAAGCGATAGAAGGCATTAAAATTGCCTACCATCAAAATACATTTCCTGAGATGAATGTTCGTTGGGATGCATATCCTAACCACAAAAGCCATATGGAAACACAAGGTTGCTTCCGCTGTCACGACAACAATCACAGTACAAAGGATGGTAGAATAATTTCCAAAGACTGCAATCTCTGTCACTCCATTACTGCTCAGGGAAAACCTGATTCTTTACAAATGGCTTTTACCAATCAAAAAATGGAATTTATCCATCCTGTTGATATTGGTACCGACTGGAAAGAATACTCCTGTGTAGATTGTCACGCATATCTTTATCCATAAAATCGGAACAAACAAAAGCATTCTATTTGGAATTGTTTTAATTAAAGAAGATATTCGTATCTGAATTAGAACAAAACCATAGAATGAAAGGAAATAGACTGAGCGGTTCTGAACTTCATGAACTAGGAATCAAGTGGGTATACAAGCACATAAAAGAAGAGTTTGAAGTCTTATCTGTGAATACTGAATTTGAGAAGAATCCTCAAATTCTGGCTAAAAAAGACGATACTTTGCATTTTATAGTGGTGAAAACCAGCACCTATCCTGATGTAGGTTCACTGTCACCATCTGCTGCCGAAGAGATTATCCAGCATGCTGATAAGCACAAGGCTAAAATTTTATTTGCCCACGTTGGCGTTGCAAATGCAGATAGCCAAGATGAACAAGAAATGCAATATCCGACAAAAGGCGGCCAGTACTATATCAATTTTACTGGCCTAAGCATTCAGCCAAACATACTAATGAATCCAAATAACTAAGCAAATGAAAAAGGATTTTAAAAAGCTTAGACATGAATACGGTATGGCTGAATTGAATAAATCGGATATTAATTCAAATCCATTTACACAATTCCGGATATGGCTTGAGCAAGCAATAAAAATGAAACTGCCGGATGCCAATGCCATGACATTAGCCACAGTTTCTGCAGACAACAAACCTTCTGCACGAATTCTACTATTGAAAGATTATAATGAGAAAGGCTTTTGCTTCTTCACCAATTACAATAGTCGAAAAGGTACTGATATAGAAGGAAATCCTTATGGTTCACTTGTTTTTTTCTGGCCTGAACTGGAGAGACAAATTCGTATTGAAGGGAAAATTGAGAAATTAGAACCAGAATTCTCCGACGAGTACTTTTTAGATCGACCTGTTGGCAGCCGAACAGCAGCCGCAGTATCGCCGCAAAGTAATGAAATTGAAAACCGGAACGCTCTAATCCAAATGGTTGAAACGTTTAAGAAGAAAAATGGAGATGAATTTACCCGGCCTGATTTTTGGGGTGGATATCGTCTCATTCCTGATCTTTTTGAATTTTGGCAAGGACGGGAGAGTCGATTAAATGATCGGATCGAGTACAATCTCAACAATAAAAAATGGAAAATCAGAAGGCTTGCTCCATAAAAAAGTTCATTTTATCAACAAAAAACTAACATTCATACAAAAATTTAAAAAAAGTACTTTTTGAGGGTCACCTTTTGACTAAAATAAGAACTAAAGGATAGGAACGATGTCCATTGTTCCTATTCAGAAATATGTATGTAGCTAAAAGCATCCCCTTTTTTTGTTGTAGAGGGGGTGCTTTTATCGTAACCGGTATTTATTAGCGGTTGCAATCGGCAAAAAATTATCATAAATCATACAAACATCCTGCGAAAATGTTGTTGTAACAGCAGCAAGCTTATTTATTTGCTCTTGTGAAAGAGCAAATAAATCGGAAGTTTTAATTCCATCACGAACAAAAACAAATGCAATCGCAGCATTTACTGTATCTCCTGCCCCCACAGTACTAATAGGATTTATTGCAGGAACTTCAAAGAAATACTTCTGCTGATTGTAAATGGATAATCCCTGTTTGTTTGCAGTATAAATCAATATCGCATCAGAAAATTCATTCATCCAGTTGTAAGCCTGATCCGAATTCTCCATTTTACAAATTAGTTCGAAATCTTCATTCGATGCTTTTACCACATTTGCCAAAGCCATATTCTCTTTAATATATGGCAAAACTTCGGGTAACATTGGCAGATGCTGAGATCTAAAATTTGGATCGTAAATAATTAAAGCTCCTTTCTTTTTGCAATCAGCTAAAAATGCATGCAAAGCAGAGCGAAACTCCTTTTTAACAGCCAAAAAAGATCCGAAAAGAATAATATCATCCTTTTGAACATCGTTCGGAAACACGATTGCGTTGGGAAGTCCTTTTCGAGTCTTATAGAAAACATAATCAGCATTTTTATTTTCATCTAAAAAGGCCAATGCCAGGTTCGAATTGGTATCTGAAAAAAAAGATATATGTCTTATATCCACACCATTCTCAACCAGGAAGTTTTTAATTTGATTGCCAACCCTATCAATTCCCAACTCACTTATCAATGACACATTGATCCCCAACCGACTTAAAGAAACCGCTGAATTTAGGAAAGATCCACCTGGTTTTGCTTCAACCGGAGCATCATTCTCAAAGAATAAATCCAACACACAATCCCCAATGGTATATACTTTTCTCATCTGCATTTTTATTATTCGTTACTTCTCGTGATAAAGGCTGACAAGATACAAATTACAACACCAATTTAACCTGAATCTGAACCTGACTGTATTCACTAAAAACATAAGAAGACCGAACCTGCAACTCATGAAAACAATACACAAGGTAGAATAAAAGAACAAATAGCGATCAACTAACTTTAAATCAAAAAATAATCTTCAATTATTTACTAAGAGTTAAAAAAAAAGTATAATTTGTAATCTTTCTAAATAATAGTCAAAACATCATACTTAAATCGTTTTCGCTTCCAACTAATTAAGCCAGTAAAAAAAAGTAAGGTTAAATTGAATATAGCTGAACGATAGTAAGGGATGCAGGAATTTTTACAACGAGAAAAAATAAGTAAATTTGGTTCCGTCATTCCCTAAGCAAAATAAATTGGAGACATATGCAAAGTAAAAACCCAAGTAAAATTGAAATTAAATCGAAGGAGGTTAAAATTGATCAAAAAGATTTGATTCGTTATATCAACCTTCAGCTGGCAGCAATGGGTCAGCCTATTTTTACGGAAAATTCCGAAGGAGAAAAAAATCAATTATCTGATCCAAAATTTATTCAGCTTACTGATAGCTTAATAAAAAATTATCGTGCTCAATCGCGATTACTGGCAGATCATTTGTGTCCTGTCGATCAACGTATACAAAACTTTTTAAATGAATATCTGGAAGATGTTGACGCAGAAGTTGCAAAGCTTCCTACTTCCACCTTTATTTTAGATCAACCAGGAATAGCAAGAGAATTGAGCCTTGCTCCAGACAAGGACGAATTCATTACTGAATTTGTAAGTTCTTATAGAATTAAACAAGGAGTACTGCACAATCCAAAACACGATAGAAGAACCACTGTTGGTTCCTTTCATATTGTTGGTGGTGGTTTACCGGTACCTCTGGATAAAATTGAACTTCCTAAGTATGCGTTTGGTAAATTTTTACAAGCAGCTTTCAATCCAGGCTCAGAATTAAAACAACTTCCATTTACATCAACACAGGAAGAAAAAGCGGAGATAATGGTCTCTCTTTTACTACGTCCGATAGTGTGTCCGGAAGTAAAAGGAATAATCAGTCAAAAATCGATGGAGGTTCGCTTCTTTGCTCCTGGCAGCTTAGTAAGTAATCTTGATTTTGTTGAATCAATTTTTGGTAATGCCGGTGATCCTAACATTCCAGCTAACGATGCTGGTTTAGACATTGAACACTGGACAGGTCATACAGGTTGTATTGTACTGGCTCCGCAGTTATTAAATCTTAAGAAGAAAGAATTAGGTTTACCTCATTACGATGATGCCACTGAACGCCAGAGAAATGATGGTGTTTGCTGGAAAGATGAAAATGAGCTTTACAACAACGGAAATGCATTTAAGCTAACATGCCGCAACGAAAAAGGTATTGTAATTACATTGATTGCTGATAACTACTTTGGATACTCTAAAAAGGAAATCAAAACTCAAATCAGTTACTCTGCCAATCTTTACGGTTTATCTGAAGAAGAGCATTCGGGTGGTGCAATTGCATTCCCCCGTAAAAATTTGGGTGACAGCTTTAGCGGTGCACTTTTCATGAATAATGTATTGAAAAAACAGTACAGTTTTGATGAAATGGTGAAACAATTTGGTGAAACAATGAATGTTCATCCGGAAGGTTATGCTGTTGACAAAGAATATTCAGACATCTATTACATCAACGAAAACGCTAATATTGATGTTTATGAAAGTAAGGTAAGCTGGGAAAAGAATGGTAAAGAACAAAGCATTCGTTTAGTACCTAATAGTTACTACGTTCACCCTTCCGGCTATAAAATGCACATGGAGAAACATCCTTCGGCTCCATCATGGAGATTAGTAAGTACTGCTTCGGAGGGAACTTTCTGTCACAAACCTTGTACTGTTTCCGGTGGAGGTAAATCGGAGATTTCAAAATCACTGTTAAATGCAATCATTTACGGCTCTTTCTATATCCATGACATGGAGAAAGACTTTAATCTTGCTGATCAGGTAATTAATCACGATTATACAAAACGTTGGAAAGATACTCCAAACAGAACAGTTCCGTCACGATCTCTTTTAAGTTCTGACCGATCATTAGGTTCTGTAGTGAAACTATTAACTCCTTCGAAATATTATACTGCTGCATACAATGAATTCCTGAATACTATTCCTGATCATGTTAAAGCATTAGTACTATTTGTAAAGAGATTCTACCGTCCGGAAAGAACAGACAGTAACTGGAGAGATTACTTCTCAGTTGATGTTATTAACGGACGAAAAGGTCACGAGCTACTCTTTAACAATCGTAAAATTGTTGCCAGTTACTTACGGGTAGGATTCGCAGGTGATAAATCATGGTATTTAAATAAGTTGCGTCAGGATTTTATTGCCGCAGCCAAAATACAAATGGAAGATGATATTACAGCTTCTATTGTACTTCCTGCCAGTCGATTCAATTATTTGAACGAATCTTACGACAATAAAAGTATCAAGTTAACAGCTAATTGCGAAGAGCGCTTTTTCCAGCGTCCCGATGAAGCTGTTCACCGAGGATACGACAAGGAGGCTGAAGCTGATCTTTCCATGAGAAACAACTTTACATCAAACTACGAACCTCTTACCAGAGAAGACGGGAAAGAATTATTGGCTGATGCTATAGGTTTCGACTTGTATACAAAACCTATTCAGGGAATTATTCGTCAAGGTGCAGAGAGTAAAAAATCAAATTACTTTATTTCTCCTTCTCACACCCGGATTGTAGACGGGAAACCATCTCAAAATCCACGCTATTTGCAGATAAGACCCGATTTAGTGAATCCAGTTGACGATCGTTTAGCCGAAATTGGTATTCGTTTGGCCAGAAAAATTCCTTTGGATCAACCGGTACATCACCCGGTAAATGCGGTTTTACCTGGTCGTAGAAATAACCCTGCCGATAAAAAAGCCGGAATTCGTGCATTGAGTGTTTACAACCCCATTCATTATCAGGAATTGCCTGAATTGTTTATGGATTTTATTTGCAGTTTAACAGGTAAATCTCCTTCAACAACAGGTGCTGGTTCCGAAGGTGCTTTAACAAAAGGTCCTTTTAACATGTTATCTCCTACTACGGATTTAAATAATGCCTTACTTTCCTACATTCTAACAGGATATCAAGGATTTTCATCGGCGGCAGGATATGTTGGAACTGAAAACAGATTCGATCATGATGTTTCATTGCTAATTCCTGAGCTTTGGTGTCGATTGAAAGAGGAAAACCGTGATCCTAAATTATTGATTCAAGAAGGTTCTCTTGAAAAATTATCTGATTTTGAATACGAAGGTGAAACAATTCATGCCAGTCGTTTAGGATATCGTATTACAGAAGAATTCCTTTTCCGTTATATGAATCGCATTTTTGATGAGCCTCAAAACGTTTTTAACGAAAGAATGTTAAAACCTGAGATTCAGGATTTGGAAGCTTACGCTGATGGAATTAAAAATATTGTAGAAGCTCAGAAAAAAGTTGCTGTCAACTACTTTAAAGACAACAGCGTTTCAGCAGCAATTCCACCATTGCAGATTCTTTTAAATATTATGGCCTATGGTCAATATGAAGGAAAAGAAATCAGTGATCCTGAGTTACGTAAACAATTCGACCGTGAATTGGTGATTAACTCATCGTGGTATCAGGCTCGTTTGAAAAACAAGCAGCAAATCGACATTAATTTCTACGAAAAGCAAATTGCTTACTTAGAGGCTTTCATGGCCAACAAGATAAACGCAGAATGGAATGACGAATTGAGTTTGGAAGAACGTTTCTGGAAAGCTAAAAAAGATTTAGAACACGTAAAATCTGAAGAATATCTACAAAGTTTAGTTGGTACAATTGGTGCCGATCCTTTATTTAAGGCCTAATACAGACTTTACTTTTAAAATAATTGGGAACTCTCTTGGGGTTCCCTTTTTTTATTCAGCAAATTGAAAAAATAATGCCCGTGATATAGGGGAATCACGGGCAACAATTCTAAAGGGTTAATTAACCTACTAACCAGCCTTACGGCTGAACCTTTATGAGTTCTATCCTTTCAGTAAGAACCCAATACTAAAGATATAAAAAAAAAATAAAATATTTTAACATTTAGTAACATTTCCCTTTCTTTAAAACAATTCCAAACTCTTCATAATATTGCATACAGATAATTTTTCAAACTTAATTTACCATATTTCATCAACACATTTAATGTTTCTCAGAACTTAACATGATTTGGATAGTCAGTATAATAGTTACATATACAGCATTATTAATATATATAATAAAAAATTAGCTCCGATTATAAACCGAAGCTAATTGTAAATTAAGGAACCTATTCTTTGACGAACTTGTTTCCTAAACACTTAAAATTGAAAAACAGACTTTCCTAATTTCATTTTATATTCTTAAAATGAATATTTAAAATGTACACTTACACGAGTACTTCCCACTTCTTTTGAATCTGCCACCTTACCGTTAATTTGAGTTGTTCCGTAAGCTGCTGCAGTATATAATGCTTGAGTTCCAATCATGAAACTTCCCGAATGAAATTCAACTCTGGGACCAAACTGATAGATATAATCAATATTTGAACCACGGCTATACAAACCCACAAAACTACTTCCATTCATTGCCAAATTATCATCAGCACCTAAGTTCTTGGTATAACCTGCAAAAAGTCCATAGCGTACATTACCCGTTCTTGTATGTAAATCAGACCAAATTGAAGATGTTTTCACATTTGTGTATTCGTAATCACCATTGGCCTTAACACCTTTCACACCATAGCCACCTATCATCACAAAGTTATACATGTTTTGCCCATAGATCGTTTGCAAATTCCAAACCAATTTATCCGTTTTAACTGTCATCCAGGCATTCATTTGGTAGCTGCTCAACATTTCGTCGGTTTTTAAACCTGCTGAATTCACAACCATAGGCTTTAAGAATTTATAACCTGCTGTTGCACCCAAAGTAAATCCTTTCGCAAAATCGTACTTAACCTGAGCTGAAAATTCAGGAATACTGGCCTGCTGCACATATTTTACATCGGCACCATCTGGTCCGTTGGATTTGAAATCCATTTCGGATAATGCAGCAATAAAAGCATAACCTTTGTCTCCTAATTTGCGGGTATATCTAAACTGAGGAGCTCTTCCCAATACATTAAACGGCAGACCTCCACCCCAATGCAATACATCAGGATAACAAGAGGTTACAAACATAGGATGCCAGGTTTTACCCACCAAAAGTTCATCTTTTCCCCAATCTAATTTTACAAATGCATGTCGCAAACGAAATAAACCAATTTTATCATTCGAAGTACCCACGAAATCACCTTGAATTGTAGCAGATCCTTTAGCTCCAAAAGCCTCGAAACCTGTAACACCAACATTTAGTCGTGAATGAATGGTAGTCATAAACAATTCTGACCGGTCATTTAAATCGTCACCATTCGCATCAAAAGATTTTGCTGCCGGGTAAAGAATTACATCTCCTTCGCGGGTATTAACAGTCTTTCTTGAATCAAATATTGCTTCTGCAGTTACAAAACCGCTTAACTTAACTTTTACTTCATCAGCTTTCTGAGCCATTCCAACCAATGGAAGAAGTCCGATAATCAATAGATATATTTTTTTCATAATTCAGATTTTTAGGCACTAGACAGAACCTGATCATTAGTTTACAATGATCATAACTATCTAAATAATAACGATTAATTAAATTTAATTTTTTGCTGTTGTAGCCTTATCAACCAAATAAACTATTGATTGATAAGAAACGCCGCTGTTTAATGTCAAACCAATTTCGCAGGTTCTGCTTGTTGAATAGCCATGCTTAACTTCGGCAGGATGTTGAATTTTCAGATCCCGTAAACCATGATCATTCAATTCGGAGTGAGTAAAACCTCTGTCTCCGGCAAAACCACAGCAATTTGTGTCAGGCTTAACAACATTTTTAGCACATAGTTTAGCCAGATCAACCAGCTTATCTTCCACACCTAATTTTTTAGCAGAACATACTGCAAATACTGAAACTGTTTCATCAAGTTGTTTAAAATTCAAATGATCTTTCAAATGATCCATTATGAATTCAATTGGTTCGTATAGTTTCAATCTCGACTCCATATTCTCCTTCATGGTATACAAGCAAGGGCTCATGTCGCAGAGAATTGGATATTCCCCGTTGTTGCTTGCTTTTTTCAAAGCGGCTTCCAAATTATTGGATTTTTTCATTCCAGCTTCTTTAAAGCCTTTACTCAAAAATGCCATACCACAACAATGGTTGTTTAAATCCTCAGGATAAATAATTTCATATCCTGCCTTTTTAATCAACTTCTCCATCTTAATGGTCAAAGCCACCTTTTCGTCGTAATCTTTCGATACGCCCATACTTCTGTTGATACAAGATGGGAAATACACAACCTTTTTAGGATTGCCCTTATTTACTGAAGGAGGCACAATTTTGGGTGATCCTTTTGGAAAAGCCTTAGTCCAGCGAGGAATTGTATTTCCTGATAAAGTTCTTACACTACCAGCAATTCCACCCATCAAGCCTGATCCAAGTATGGAGTGAAAGAAATTCACAGTATTCAGACCCACTTTAGCATAGGACTGAACTTTATCCATATTATCGGCACACCACATGGCATATTTCTTTGCTTTTGGTGATGCATCATCCGCCCGAAGTTCCTTAACCAGTTTGCCGGTATCAATTTTCACAGGACAACTAAGCGCACACAAACTATCGGTAGCACACATTTGCAAGGCCTCGTAATCGAATTGTTTTACCATACCGGCTAACTCGTGAGGAGTCTCTCCTGAGGCTTTCAGACGGGTAATTTCGCGGTAGGTGACAATTCTTTGACGCGGACTTAAAGTCAAGTTGTGTGATACACATGATGGTTCGCAAAAACCACACTCCATACACTGATCTATTTTTTCGTGAGCAGCAGGAAGAGGTTTCAAATCCTTTAAATGAGCTTGTTTATCGGCATTCAGGATAACTCCCGGATTGATTAAAAAATGAGGATCGAAGATGGCCTTGATTTCCTTCATCAGGTTGTAAGCATCTGTCCCCCACTCCATTTCAACATAAGGAGCCATATTTCGTCCGGTACCATGTTCTGCTTTTAGAGCACCATCGTAACGGCCAACAACCAATTCAGCCAATTCATCCATGAATTTGGCATACCTGTCGATTTCCGGTTGGGTTCCAAAATCCTGAGTAAATACGAAATGTAAATTACCTTCCAAAGCGTGACCAAAAATAACCGCTTCCGAATACTTGTACTTTTTAAACAAGTCCTGAAGATCTAAAGTTGCCTCGGCCAACTTTGGTACCGGAAAACAAACATCTTCGATAATAACAGTAGTACCAACCTTACGCATACCGCCAACCGTAGGGAGTAAACCTTTACGGATTTTCCAAAGCATTGCAAATTCTGCCGGAACTTGAGTAAATTCAATGGGCAATTCCACCTGAATATCCCGAACTGAATTTGTAATTATTTCAATCTGCTTGTTTAGTGTTTTAGCATCGCCCGCTCTGGTTTCCACTAAAATAGCCGATGCACCAACCGAAAGTGTTTTTAAATAAGCAGGCACTCCTGCATCATTCTCAACCGAACGCAATGCAGCCCTATCCATTAATTCAACCGCAGCAACAGGCTCCGATTTTAAAATTGAAACCGCCCGGCAGGCTTTCTCAATATCAGGAAAAATCATTAACGAACTTGCTTTGTGCCTGTGCTCAATTACCGTTCTGTAAACCACCTCTGAAATAAATCCTAAGGTTCCCTCAGAACCAATCATAAGGTGAGTTAAAATATCAATCGGATCCTTGTAATCAACCAAAGCATTCAGGCTGTAACCGGTTGTATTCTTCATTTTGAATTTCTCACGAATCCGGGCATCCAAAGTCTTATTCTTCCGAATAGCTGCGGCCAATTGACTAATGCCCTTCAGCATATCAAAATGAGTATTTTTAAACGAAGCAATACTTTCCTTACAGGAGGTATCCAGAACGGTTCCATCATGCAAGATTACACGGATAGAATCGATTGTTTTGTAGGAATTCTCAGAAGTTCCGCAACACATTCCTGATGCATTATTGGCAGCAATACCACCAATCATCGCAGCATTAATAGAAGCCGGATCCGGTCCGATTTTCTTACCGTAGCGTGCCAACAAAGCATTTGCACGGGCACCCGTAATACCTGGCTGAAGACGAATTTTCTCTCCATTATCAAGTATCGTATGCTTTTTCCAATGCTCTCCCGCAACCACCAAAACAGAATCGCTGATTGCCTGCCCCGATAAACTGGTTCCTGCAGCACGATAAGTAACCGGTACGTTTAAATTATGACATTCCCGCATAATTAAACTCACTTCTTCCTCGCTTTTCGACTTTACTACCAATTTAGGTATCAGTCTGTAAAAACTCGCATCGGTTCCCCATGCAAGCGTATGAAGAGGATCATGAAACATTCTGTTCTTATCAATTGACTTCAGCAATCGTTCATATAAAATTTTATATTCTCCTGTCAGCATATTTTTTTAATTTTCAAATATGAACTAAACTATCCTTCCCAAGGATTTTTCTACAAACTGAAAATGGCAATCAAGTCTTTCTTTTCTTTTTTTCAGCTTGTAAAAAAATTTAATCCTTTTATAATCTTACAACGAATAACGGTCGGGACATTAAATTGCAGCCACCTGTTTTTTCGCCTTCTTTTTCTTGTAATTAACTGCTTCGGTTTTTCTTGTTGTTACACGGCCCACCAAATAAATAATCGACATGTAAGGTACTCTGCCATTTGTACTCAAGCCAATCTCACAGGTTCTACTGTTGGAATAACCTGCAATCACCTTTTCCTTCTCAATAATTGGATGCAGTTTTCGCAAAGCGTACTTATTTACTTCCGGAAAATTAAAACCTCTGTCTCCTGCAAAACCGCAACATCCAACTTCTTCGGGCAACACTACGTGCTGTGCGCAAGCTTCGGCTACTGTTTTTAATGCCGGAGTTAGTCCCATCTTAGTAGTCGTGCAAGTGGAGTGAATAGTAATAACCTCATTTACCTTTTTAAAGTCCAATTTGTCCATTAAGAATTCATGAATAAATTCAACCGGCTCATAAAGCTTTAATGTTTTATCCATCACTCTTCTCATTCGGTACAAACATGGAGAAGTATCGCATAAAACAGGGTATTTTCCATTTTCAGAAGCTTTTACCAAAGCAGCTTCCAATTCAGATGATTTCTGATCGGCATGCTTGATCAAGCCCTTACTTTCCCATGGAGTACCGCAGCATAAATTGCTCATTCCTTCAGGGAAAATTACCTCGTAACCTGCTTTTTCAAGTAACTTTTGGGTAACCATATGCAATGGCTCCTTGTAAGGATCTCCTTTTGCAGGTCCCATGGTTTGTGCAATACACGATGGAAAGTAAACCACACGTAATGGATTCTCCTTGTTGATAGGTTTTGGTTTTGGTGCATTTGCTCCTTTCGGCATAGCTGGAGTCCACAAGGGAATGTTATTTCCGCTTAAGGTTCTAAAACCACCGGCAACAGCTCCAAGTAAAGTAGAACCCATCACCGTATGAACACCATTCACGAATTTTAAACCTCCACGAATAGTAGAACCAACCGTTGAAAAATTATCAGCAACTTTCTGACTGATTTTAAAAGCACGCGGAGTATCCACATTTAAGGACCGAAGGTATTTAATGAACTTACCGGTATCGATACCTACAGGGCAGGACGTTGCACATAAGCCGTCCCCGGCACAAGTCTGCTCACCAAGATAATCAAATCCTTTCTTCAATATTTTGTATCGTTCCGGATCCTCTCCTGTAGTTTCCAGACGTTTTAGTTCCCGCTGTACAACGGTACGCTGACGAGCAGATAGGGTAAAACCGGCAGTTAAACAGTTTACCTCGCAAAAACCACATTCAATACATTTATCAACCAACTCGTGAACAGGCGCAAGTGTTTTAAAATTCTTAGTATAACACTCCGGATCTTCGTTAATAATAACGCCCGGATTCAATAAATTCTTAGGATCGAAAAGTTGCTTTACATCTTTCATCAACTGATAAGCCTCTTCGCCCCATTCATGTTTTACAAACGGAGCCATATTTCTGCCCGTTCCATGCTCTGCTTTCAGCGAACCATCGTACTTGTCAATCACTAATTCATCCACCTCGTGCATAAAGCTTTTATACTGCTCCAATTCTTCGGGTTTATCAAAATTCTGATTGAAGATAAAGTGAAAATTTCCTTCCAAAGCATGACCGTAAATCACACCATCTTTGTATCCATATTTAGCAATCAAATTCTGCAAATCTAAAGTTGCCTTTGGCAAATCATCGATATGAAAAGCTACATCCTCGATAATACAAGTAGTACCTGTTTCTCTTAAACCACCAACCGCAGGAAATACTCCTTTTCGGATATCCCAATATTTAGAATACTCCTCTGGTTTATCGGTAAATTCGATTGGGCGAACCGTTTCGTAGGCCGACAACAGCGATTTAATTTCACTAATATTGGCATTCAATTCACTTTTACTGTTGGCCAATGTTTCTACCAGAATAGCAGTTACACCATCAGGGAAATCTTTAATAAACGGAGGAATGCCATCGGCATTTTCAACGGATCGCAAAGCAACTCTATCCAACATCTCAGCTCCGTGTACCGGACCGGGCTTTATGGTCACCACCGACTGACAAGCTGTAACGATATCACTAAAGTATATCATTGCACTGGCCTTAAATTTATGATTTACAACAGTCTTCATGGTTAATTCCGACATAAAAGCCAAAGTACCCTCTGATCCCACCATCAAATTCACGATAATCTGAAAAGGATCGGTATAATCGATAAAAGGATTAATGCTTAAACCAGTAGTATTTTTAATACTGTATTTGTAACGAATACGGTCGGCCAACTTTTTGTTTGCACGTACCTTATCGCGTATCTCTTCAATTTGGCGGATAAAATCGCCGTGTGTCTTTTTAAAATCAGCCTTACTTGCAGCATCCCCGGTATCTAAAATGGTACCATCGGCAAATATTAAACGAGCTGAAAGGATTGTTTTATAAGAATTCTCATGAGTACCACAATTCATACCCGAGGCGTTATTCATAACAATACCTCCGATCATTGCAGAATTAATAGATGCTGGATCTGGTCCGAGTTTTTTTCCGTAAGGTGCCAAAACCTTATTTACACGACTGCCCACCATACCCGGCTGCATACGAATTGCTTCGCCGTTTTTAAGGACATCAAAATCTTCCCAATGTTTTCCTGCAATAATTAAAATAGAATCGGTAATTGCCTGACCTGCCAAACTGGTTCCTGCTGCACGAAAAGTAACCGGCAAATTATACTTGTTAGCTAAAATAACAGCCTTTTGTACTTCAGCTTCATCTTTTGCCCGAATAATAATCTGAGGGATTAATCGATAAAAACCAGCATCAGTTCCATACGCCAAATTTCTTATTTCATCAGTATACAAACGTGAAGTTTCTATTGTAGCTTTAATCTCATGATAGAACTTCTTATATTCTCCTGTAAGCATCTTTTTTTGATTTTATGATCAAGTATTCAAATAATAGTAGAATCTTAAATTGGTAACTTGTATGACAAATGTACGTTTTCAGTCTTTAAAAATGAACCAAATTTTCAATTCCTTGAAAATTTGGTTCCAATATTTTACAATGGCAGTGGATTAAAGCCCGATGAAATCAAAACAACAACAATTATCATTACCATTAAATAGTAAATTAAGGCTGGTATTGAATTTCTTCTTATAATGGTTCCTTCGGCGCCAATACAACCAACGGTTGCACAAACTGCAACAACATTGTTTACACATATCATGTTTCCTAATGCCGCACCAATGGTTTGAACTGCAACAATTAATACCTGAGGTATCCCTAAAATTGTAGCCGTTTCGAACTGAAGTGAAGCAAACAGCAGATTGGAAACCGTAGCCGATCCAGACATAAAAGATCCTAAAACACCAACGATAGGTGCTATTATTGGATAAGCATTTCCTGATAAATCAGCAATAGCTGTAGCCATAGTGGTTAGCATACTATCCATTCCGGCTCCGTTCGTTCCCGATTTCAACATCAATTGAACCATAGCAACACCTGCAAATAAGGCAATTGCAGCACCGGTAATTTGTTTGAAAGTTGTTTTCCAGGAAGAAACAACCTGTTTTAATGGCATTTTATGCATGAAATTTGTGATCACTGCTACCAAAATAAAAGGGATTGTTCCCGGTAAATAAGCCCACTTCAATACGTACGTTAACCCATCAATACCAAAAAGATTCGAAAGAGTTAGTGTTTGAGAGGCCAACCATCCTTTTAAACCTAAAGACGGAATACGGGTCACCACTAAAATAACGGCGATTAATACATATGGCATCCATGCTTTCACCAATCCCATTTTTGCTTCACCGGTATCACCATTGGAATCATTAGATTTCCAATTTTCTTCCCACTCTGATTTTGGAGGAAAATCCCATGGCGTTTTAGGCATAAGGAAACCTCTTTTTGCCGCAAAAATGATAATTCCAAGACCAATAAATGCACCTAGTAATGATGGAAGATCGGGTCCCAGAGTTGAAGCGATTAATACGTAAGGAATTGCGAAAGCCAAACCGGCAAAAATTGCAAACGGAGCTGCTGCCAATGCAGGCTTAATCGATTTTTCCTTTCCAAAGAACCTGGTCATAATCATGATACCCAACAAAGGAATAAAGATACCAACCAATGCATTCGGAATTGCAATCCATTTGGTTAATGCCATTTTAAATACATCGGCATTAGCACCTATATCAGTTAAATTTTGCTCTAGAGTTACCATTGCACCTCCACTAATTGGAGTACCAACCGCACCATAAGGAACCGGAACCGAATTGTAAATTAAAGCAACCATTGCTGCGGCCAAAGGAGGGAATCCGAGTCCGACCAACAAAGGACCGGCCAAGGCGGCAGGCGTTCCAAATCCGGCTGCACCTTCAATAAATGCACCGAACATGAAACCTATAATAATGGCCTGAATTCTTCGGTCGGTGGTAATTCCGTTAAATCCATTATTAATCGTTGCCATAGCTCCCGACAACTTCATGGTATTTAAAATGAGAATCGCACCAAAAATAATGATTAAAATATCCAATGCTTTCAGAAATCCAAAAACTGAATAGCCCATGATGTGGAATATATCAATTTCCCATACTGTGTAAGCAACAATCACCGATAGCAGCAGTGATAAAGGCAAAGCCTTTTTTGCTCCCCAATTGAAGCCAACCATCAGTACGATGGTTAATAAAATAGGCGAAAAAGCTAATAATGCATCCATAAAAAATAGTTTAGGTTTAGTTACAAATTGTATTAGTGATCGTAGTAAACGGGTTAGATCTACTGTATTTTTCGATGATTGAATTGTCCAATTTTTTAAGATTTCCGTTCATTGCACTAGTGCGCATCAAAACGTCGAGGTCCATAAGCTTTTGTTTTAGAGCTTCCAGACTTTTATTGATATCAACCTTATCATTATTGAAGTCCATAATCCATTGTTTTTATTTCCCGATGATTTCAACATACTTTTCAATAAATTCGGTTAGATGAAGCACTTTAACAGGCACTTTTTTATGCATCAAACCTCCGTTAATCTGCATTACACATCCCGGACAATCGGTAACCAATATCTCAGCATTACTTGCCTCAATATTTTCTATTTTCTTGGTTAATATTCCGTTCGATATGGTTGCAAAGTCGAGAGAGTAAGTTCCTCCAAAACCACAGCACACATTGCTGTCGGTTAATGGAATAAATTGTTTTCCGATTAATTTGGAAAGGAAAGCTTCTGCAGAATAATCCAGTGATCTGGAATCGTGGCAAGGTGTATGATAGGTAACCTTCTTGTTCCCTTTCACTTTAAAGCGGATGTTGTTTTTTTCTAAAAACTTCCCGATTGGTGTTACCATATCGCCCAATTGAGCCGCTTTTTTGTAACGGTTTGGATCTTCTTTGGTGAAATCCAGAAACTCATGCTTAATGGCTCCCCCACAAGTAGGACACAATACCAACAAAGCTTCATAGTCTTTAGGTTCTTGTAAATTATCAAGAGTATTGTAAATCATGCTTTTTGCATTTTCGGGATCGCCCGATGCAATGGCAGGAATGCCGCAACATGCTGCTTTTTTAGGAATATCAACCTGAAATCCACTCTTCTGAAGCAGTTTGACCATGGCCAGTCCCATTTCAGGATAAAAATATTCGATAGCACAACCAGGATAGAAGAATACTTTTCTTTCGGATGAAAACTGATCGTATCCATCTTTGTAAAAACGCTTGCTAAAGGTTTTTGAAGCCAAAGCCGGAAATTTTCTGAAATCCATTTCTTTAGGCAGCATTGGAATAGTCCCTATTATTTTTTCCTGATTTGATGGATTGGTTTTCGTTAACGGAAACTGGAAATTAGCCCCTAAACTCAAAACAGACTTCATTCTACCGGGCTTTGCAACCAAGCTTTTAAATACTTTTTTCTTGATAGGGTTGATGCCGTATTTTTTGCCGACAACCAATTTCAAATCAGAAATTAAAGCCTGCAAATCAATGCCCGAAGGGCAATTAAAAGAACAGGCACGACAACCGATACACATTTTCAGAATATCTTTGGCAGCCTCGTCGCCCTGATAAAGGGCTGTTAAAATCAGACCAATTGAACCGATATAACGATCGCCGTAAACATGACCGCCTACCATTTCGTAAGCCGGACAAATGTTGGCACAACTACCGCAGCGCACACACTTTAGTGCTTCTTTAAACTTAGGATGCTCGAAAAATGCCAAACGTCCGTTATCCAAAAACACATAATGAGTTTCCTTTACGCCGTCTTCATTTTTATGAGATGGAACTCTCCCTTTAATCCATGTAGTATATGATGTTATGGTTTGTCCGGTAGCACTTTTCGGCAATACCCGAACAATATCCAAAGCCTGATTAAAATCGTCGCACAATTTCTCGTATCCGACCAAAACAATGTGCACAGGAGGCACGGTAGACGACAATCGGGCATTTCCTTCGTTGGTGACCAAACCAATTGTACCTGTACTGGCTACGGCAACATTCGCCCCTGTCATTCCAACACCTGCTTTAAAATAAGATTCGCGAAGAAATCTGCGTGCAATTTCCACCATTGCTTTAATATCTTCAGGATCTACCGCCTCTCCTGTATAATCAGAAAATATCTTTGCAACCTGCTGTCTGGTTTTATGAATGGCCGGCATTACCATGTGCGATGGATGCTCGTTGGCCAACTGCAGAATCCACTCTCCCAAATCGGTTTCGATTGGCTGCAGTCCCTCCTTCTCTATATAATGGTTGAGTAAAATCTCTTCCGAAGTCATCGATTTACTCTTCACCATGAATTTAGCATTGTGCTTTTTCATTACATCAGCAATGTATTTGCACGCATCCCCGCCTGTTTTTGCCTGAAACACTTTACAGCCGTGCTTCTCAACATTCGCTTTAAACAGGTGGAATTGTTCCATTACCTTGTTTAGGTCACGGTCTTTTATATCATGAACCCTTGTTCGAAGCGCTTCAAAATCCAAGCCCTTATAAGCATTTTCCTTAGAAGCCTTATAGGCTGTTGCAAAACCTTTCAGGTTTTTATACAAAACCTCATCGTTTATTTTTTCCTGTATTTTATCTTGTATATTCATCGCTTCTACTTATAAATCGTTTACAATATAAACTGCCATCTCTTTTGGTCCGTGCACTCCAACCGTTAAAACACGCTCAATATCTGCTGTTCGGCTGGCACCCGTAATAAAAGCAACATAACCCCCCATATCCGAAGTTCTCTCTTCTATAAAATCAGCTACATCGTTTAACGAAGCAACCAGCTTACTTATGGGCATCACAACAAACAGTTTCTCGGCCAAACAGGTTGCCAAACGTTTATTTTCGTTGATGCTATCAATAACAACCGTTCCTGTTTCCGCAATTGCGTAATCAACTTCGATAAGAGCATTTTTGATTCCCGCTTCTCCGGCTTGTATATCTTTTAACTGACTAAAACTTGGAACATCGATGTATTCAAAGCTTTCCTTTTGTAAGAGGTTTTTAAATTCTTCAGAAGACAGAATCTGATTTTCGTTTCCGACCAGTGCTGATTTGTCTAAAAAAAATTCCAGGTTATTCATATGATTATAATTTAAAGTTTTTGCCATATGGAACTTACCATGCAAGGATACTCATCTCCTTGTGTGTCAAAAATAGATTTGGCACGGACGTTTCATATATTTTAGTTTATAGGTTTTAATCATTTTAGTCTGAAAAGATGACTATTTGGGAATCTCTCTAACCAAGAGGGATGCCAAGAATTTCACACTCTTGTTATTCAGAATCATTCTATTCGACTACATCTTGAATACCTGATCATTAGCCTACGCAAAGGTTTTCAGGAAATGGGATTTAAAACGATTTCGGAGGTGTTCATTTCTGCACGCCCGAACATTGGCACATGTGCTGTTTTGAACAGATGTTCAGTTTAAGACGGTAAGATGACCTGATTTTAGATGGATGAATTTACAGCTTTGGGCAGCTTATTATCTGCACAATTACTCCTTATAAAAAAAGAAAAATCAGAACACCAATTATCCATAATAAAAAATTACAGTTAAACTATCTAAAACTCAGAGGCTTTGTAATAATATCATAAAATAAATTAAAAATTATTTCACATAAATTTTTATTATTAACATACATTTCCTACTTTCAGAACCCCAAATGATTATTTATACAAACCAGGTTGATTATTCAACCCCTAAAACTTTAAAAAAATGACAGATACAACTGCAACAAAAACAATTAATGAATTGGTTCTTGAAATTTCTGAAGACAAAATTGTTTCGACTGCCATCCCAGTAGCCATTGCCATTGGCGAGGCCGGAGTACTTCACCAATATGCCCTGGAAGACAAAGAAGAGCTTTTGGCAAAAGGACTCAGCGAGGATACAATTAATGAGCTTGCACCAAGAGCTAAATTTTTGCAGGAACAGCAATCGATTTGGACTGCTGTTTACGAATCGGCTTTAACCAGCACACAAGAGTGGGAAGAAAAAATTGAGGAAGCCAGCCTGCTGCAACGCGAATTAAAGTATGATTTTCAGTTTGCCTACCGAAACCATCCGGATATTCTGAAAAAACTGCAAAACATTCTTGATGGCAACAGCCACATGGATTTAATTCAGGACCTGAGCGACTACCCCGCTTTTGCCAGACAACATCCTGAACCTTTGGAAGCCATCCTTTTTGATACAACAAAAACCGAGCGTGCCTTACAGCTCTCGCACGAGCTTTTCGACCTGATGAACAAGGTTGACGGAGTAAAAAACAGCAAAAACCGACCTGAAAAACTAATGCGCGACCGAGCCTACACTTACCTGAAGCAATTGGTCGACGAAATTCGTGCCTATGGCAAGTACGCCTTCTGGAACGACGAAGAGAAACAAAAGAGGTATTCGAGTGATTATTTGCGCAAAGGACGGGAAAGAAATGAATCAAAAAAAACTGAAGAGTAGCTGAAACACCTGCGATTGTTGATCTCTTTTTCGATAGGATGGTTTTTTAGCCGATAGGACATCAAATTATCCGATAGACTATTCAAATTGCCAGATAGATGATTTTTTGTACCGATAGATCAATCAAATTATCCGATAGGTGTATATTATTTGCGATTGGAATACAAAAAAGGCCCATAGCAATACCAATTCAAGCAATTGGAATCATTTTTTTTTAATTACTACATACAACTAAAGAAAGGAAACATCCCAAGTGTGAGTTTTGGGATGTTTTTTTTTGTTTTTTCCGGTGAAAAAGATCAGCTTATTTCCTTGCTTATTTAACATGATTCTACTTTGTTAAACAATATTCATTTTATAATTTAGTGAACCTCTAATAAGAGCATGTAAATGAGCATAAAAATCCACCCATCGGCCGATACGCATCGCAATAAAAAAAATGTAGTTATTCAGTTCGACTACAGTACAGAGATTGTGAATTTATTAAAGGTGAGCTTCCCTACCCGATGGAGCCAAACGAAAAAGTGCTGGTGGATAGCCCGAAAAGATTTCGATTACAGGAAGTTTAAGGAGGTATTCTCAACTATTGCAGAAATAATTATTCCGCCCCAAAAACAAAAAGACAAAAGTACAGAACAAATATTGCCTGCAGATTACCTGGAAAAACTGATTCGGGTAAGATATAGTGAAAGCACGATTAAAACTTATTCGAAATATTTTAGGGATTTTCAATCTGCTTTTACAGATCAAAATTTAGACGAACTGACTTCTACAGATATAAACAATTATATTCTTGGCTTAATAGAAAAACAAAAAATGTCTGTTAGCCAACAGAATCAAAGAATTAACGCGATAAAATTCTATTATGAGAAAGTATTAGGTAGGGAAAAACTATACTTTGCAGTGGATAGACCTAAAAAGGAAAAATCATTACCAAATGTTTTAAGTAAAAATGAAATTGCAGCAATGATCAATTCTACAAATAATATAAAACACAAAAGCTTAATTGCTTTAATTTATTCTTGTGGATTGAGAAGATGTGAGGCTATTAATATGGAGTTAAAGGATATTGATTCCAACCGAATGCTTATAAAGATAATAGCAGGTAAAGGCAAAAAAGATCGATATGTTCAACTCGCTAAATCAACTTTGTTACTCTTAAGAGAATATTATAAAAAGCATACGCCTTGCAACTGGGTTTTTGAAGGACCTAATAATAAACCCTACAGTGCAAAGAGTATATCAAATGTTATAAAATCTGCAGCCCAAAAAGCTGGAGTTAAGAAACGTGTTTACCCACATATTTTGCGCCATAGTTTTGCTACGCATCATTTAGAACAAGGAACAGATTTAAGATATATTCAAGAATGGTTGGGTCATGGAAGTTCTAAAACAACTGAAATATATACCCATGTTTCTAATAAAGACTTTATTAAATTTAAGAATCCAATTGATGGCCTTATTGAGGATACGTAAACTACACATATACACTTACACCACTCTATGATCGATAAAAGAAATATAAATGTAACTACACATTCACAATCGTTGGATACAATTTAACAGCCATTTGCGAATAAAGGAATTACCAAATCAATAGACCACTTAAATAATAATAAAATGATTAACGTATTTGTTTCATACTCCCATGCTGATGAAGCCTATAAAAAGAAGCTTGAACTTCATTTGTCAATGCTTAAAAGAACAGGTTATATTACTTGTTGGAACGACAGATTAATAAAGGCTGGTGATGAATGGGACAAAAAAATCAGTGAGAATTTATTAAAATCCGACTTAATTTTATTATTAATTAGCCCTGATTTCATGGGGTCAAAGTATTGTTATGAGATTGAGGTAAAAAAAGCTATCGAACTACACAAGAAGAATAAAGCCATTGTTGTACCAATTATTCTTAGATATTGTGATTGGAAACAATCAGAATTTGAAATACTTCAATGTTTACCTACTGACGCTAAACCAATTAATAGTAAAAATTGGGAAAACGAAGATGCTGCATTTTTAAATGTTATAGAAGGATTAAAAGAAGTTATTAAATCAATTAACTCAAAGAGAACAAAAGAAGCAGTATTTCCATATTCCGATAAAATGGAATTTAAATTAGGTGGATTTGATTACTTTTTACCACCTTATATAATCGAAAATAACACATTTGTTGGTATTGATTTTGGCACCTCTACTACAGTAATAAGCATTGTTGATTTCAAGGAAAATGGGGTTGATATAAATACCATCCCAATTGAGTTCGAATTAGCCAATTTAGGGATTCAGAAGAGTCATTTGTTTCCCTCTGTAATATATTATGATGACAATAAAAATAATTTACTATATGGCTTCGAAGCAAAAAACAGAAAGTATAATATAGCAACAATTGAAGGTGTTAACTATTGGTCATCTTTTAAAATACATTTGGGTAAGGATGAAGGAAATATTTATACCAACTCTCTATTAAATGATACTAACTCTGATATTTCAATTTTAAATCCAAAGCATGCAACAAAGGAATTTTTTAAACATCTTAAAAAGATAATTGAATCCTACATACAGAATAAAGGATATAGCCAAAACTTAAATCTTTGTATAAGTATTCCAGCTTCATTTGAGGCGAATCAACGATACGAATTATTAAAAGCAATTGAAGAATCAGGTTTTTCATATCATGAAAATCTTTTCATTGATGAACCAAACGCCGCCTTCTTAAGTTTTCTCTATGAAAATCAAATTGAAAATAAGATATCAATTGAAGAGTATGACAGACAATACACTCTTGTCTTTGATTTTGGAGCGGGTACATGTGATATATCCATATTAGAATTTGGTAAAAAAAACAATGGCTTTTATTCAAAAAATATTGCTATATCGAAATTTGAGAAATTGGGTGGGGATGATATCGATAAACAAATTGCCAAACAAGTAATACTTCCTGAGTTTTGTGAAGAATTCGACATAGACATTGATACAATAACTGATATTGAATATGTTGAAATTTTCGAACCTAAATTTAAGGCCTCTGCAGAAGCATTAAAAATTCGCGTTTGCGATAGAATTAGTAAGTTACTAGTTAAAGCTAAACGTAACAAATTACCCGATGCTTCCATTTTTTGCGAAGAAATAATAACAATTAAGTACAAGGGAAATGATTATCTATTTGAAGCCCAAACAATTTCATTTAATCAATTTATTGAGGTAATGCAAGGATTTACTACAGAAGTTGATAGTGGTGATTCAATATTTTATATAATTGATTCAGCATTGCAAAAGGCAAAAATGGATTATGATGATATTGATAATGTTTTGCTGATTGGAGGTTCATGTAAAAATCCAATAATAGTTAATTCAATAAAAGATAAATTTACCAATTCCAAAATTCTAATCCCAAATGACCTTCAATCACAGGTGTCAAAGGGTACAGCAATAAATTCAGTTCTTGCAAATGGTTTAAATACACCGCCTATAGCACCAATTGTAAGTGAGACAATTTCCATAAAACTAACAAATGATATTTATTTCCCAATAATTTCTCAAGGAGAAGAAATTCCTCATTTTAAAATAATTTCAGAAAAACTAACCGTACAAAGGAATAATCAACAAATAATTGAATTGCCATTATATGTCTCAGGGGATAAGAAGATGTTACAGAAAATAACCATAACATCACCTGAAGGTTTCTTAAAGACTGACAAAATAAAAATCTCTTCGGAAATTGATAAAAACAAAATTATTACTATTAAAGTAATAAAAAACGATACTCAACTCAAGATAGAGCAATTTAGTCCGTTCAGTAATGAGGTACTTACTCCATATAAACGGGTTGTAAAAGAGACTGAAAGGGATATTAACAATTTGCTATCTAAAGGATTTACAATTAAAGATGAATGCCTTAAAGAAGTTGTTGACTCTTTGATTACAATACATGCAGAAAGTAATAACTATAAAGAAGCAATGGAACTGTCGATTAAGTACTTTCCATCAAGGTATTCGAAAATAGCATACTATGCTGACTGTGCAGGTTATTCTAAAATATCTACAGAATATACATTTAAGGCATATGAAGAAGAACCAAACGATACAAATGCATATAACCTAGCTCTTGAATATGAAAATGGAAGTAGTGAAAACATAAAGTATTTAGAAGTTGCTGTGAAATTAGGCAATAATAGTGCAAAAGTATCACTTGCCAATCATATAGATGATAGCGAGCAATCAAGAGACCTTATGTTACAGGTCTTTGATAATTTGTATTCTGAGTTTAAAAGTAATCCTAGAAACCTAACTTCGGGTGATTTTGAGGATTTGGTTGACTCTCTTGACTCTCTTGAATACTTTTCAATTTTAGATGATGTAAATGACTTTATTCAAGAGCTTGATAATAAGAAAAGTAAAGCAAATAAACTTTTTATTGAAGAGAATCTACTTAAGGAAAAACTGTAGCCAATCGAATAGCCCGCCCCGCTAGTAATCACTAGCAGGGAGAGGCTTTCACACCACCAGATACTTCGCAAGCTCAGCATAAACCAAGCGGGTCTCGTATACGGTCCCGAGGAATCGGGATTAAGTTATGGGGAATAAGGAATCACGTCGAACAGGCGTGATTTGTTTGTAAATGTCGAGCATAGATTCATAACCACGTTTCCGCAATCTTTCAAGAGTAATAGTAGTTACCAAAATAGGACTCTGAGCAATGACTCATAAAATCATTTTATAGTAAGGTATTCGAGAGGGCTTCGCCGTAGCCCATCCCCCCATGATTCATAAATACTTATTTTTATGGGCATTCATGAATTCGTTCCTCATTGCGTGAACGAGACCATGCATAGGCTTGTCCTTGCTGAACGCCCAAACGGATAAGGCTTCGCCTTTTCTTTTCGGGTTTCTTCTCCCGAGGATCGGGACCATATACAATACCTGAGCCTGTTGCGCTTTGTCAATTGACATCAGATCTGAGAGTTTAGTCACGGGCATACGATCAACTCCTGCTGAACCTTGGTTCTTCTGGACTTGATGCATCGCCAGCACCATATTCTTGCGTGTAAGTATTTGTTCAATCATTTTAGTTTACTTTTTCTTTTCCCTGTTCCGCTTAACACAAAGCTAGAGTTGTAAAAAAACAGCTTCTTTGCAACATTTGGAACAACTTAACGTTCAGCCCTTCACTGCTCTGTGAGTCCTCCGCAATCTCTATTTGTGGCTCATGGTCTTACAGCTACTATGGCCTCTGCTGAGTTGCTCATAAAATAATTCCATGGGAATTCGCGATTTCCGCGTCGCTCCAATTCTCACCATAACCAACTCGTGGTTGATGAGATCTCCCTTGGTAAGGTAAATGTCCTTCCATCTAATCCTGCGGAATCTACATCGCTATCCTTTTGGTACTCGTGGGGCTTTGCAGTGATGTGGCTACTTACCCGGATAACAATGCCTCGTATCCCGTTCCTGTTCGTCAGTTCAGACTTTTGCCGGTTGGCTTACTTCAGTGCATGGGTCACCCCAAACCACCTTGCCACTTGCTGATGCTTCCAGGAGTCACCCCAGTGCATAAGGGACTTGCACCCTCTGGACTTTCTTTTATAAAACTTAACATTATAAAAGAACTTTTATTAAATTTACCATTCAAGGCACACACAATGTATAAAAATAATAGCCGAGACAGTAGTAAATTCAAGGGTTGTAGCCCGCTTCAACTTTCTTGTAACTTGACAGGAAAGTGCCACGCAATCGGCTACTATTCTTATACTGAACGTTAGCATGCATTCGCCACATAAGCACTTCCGAAATAGATTTAAACGCAAATTATCTATTTCTCCAGTGCTTATTAAATACTGTTGCTAACGACAAAATTTTAGCACTTTTTTGAAAATTTTCAGAGACAAATAAAGCTAAAAGTGTTATGAATAAAGAGATACAAGATAAAAACAACAAAATTTGACGTTAGTCAGAATTAATCACTTAAACTGCGACATTAAAACAGCATAAGCAACTTGGACTAATACAATGGAGAAAGAAAAAATAGAACAGCTTATCAAATCACTAAAAAAGAATAGAATTGAAGGAATCTATTTCTCATCAGAAACCGACCTGATCAATTTCGTTATTGACAATTTGAAACCAGGTATTACTGTGGGTATCGGAGACTCACTGACAATTGAACAGCTTGGATTATTCGACTATTTGCGTCAAAGCAGTATTCGTTTTCTCGATAAATATCAGCCTGATATTACCAAAGAAGAAAGGTCGCAACTCTATAGGGATAATTTTTCGGCTGATATTTTTCTGAGTGGAATCAACGCAATTACGCTCGAAGGTAAAATCTTTAATCTAGACGGGAACGGAAGCCGAGTTGCTCCAATTATTTATGGTCCCAAACGAGTGTTTCTTGTATGTGGAACAAATAAAATAGTTCAAAATGATGAAGAAGCAATCTCGCGAATAAAAAATATCGCTGCACCGATTGATGCAAAAAGACTAAACAAAAAGACACCGTGTACAAAAACCGGAATATGTCAGGATTGTAAATCCGTGGATAAAATATGTAACTATTATACCATAATACAAGGACAATTTGACAAAGAAAGAATAAAAGTACTTTTAATAAATGGTAAATATGGATTTTAATGTGTGTCCTACTCAAATGAAATTAGATAATCGAGAAATAAAAACGCACGCTAACATTTTGTATATTTCATAGCGGTGGCTGTGGTTTGCGTGGGGCGAATTCTCGCCCCGATTGTCTCAGTCCTAGCGGACAGACAATCGCACCGTAATCCGCTACGTAACATACAATTTACCGTTATAGCCCATTATAAATGAAGCAACTAACAACTATAATAATCCTGATTTTGACTTCGATTGGTTTGCAAGCCCAAACGATTGACACATTTCTTTTGCAATATTCGATTTCAAAATACGATACGGTTGTTTACAAACGAATAATTGAAAAATTGGATAAAAACAATTTGATTCATGTCCAAGATTATTATCCAAACGGACAGGTTCAAATGGATGCAACTTACTCAAATTTCAATAAAAAGGTAAAAGAGGAACTTCAATGTAATTACCGAACAAATACAAAACAAGGAAATTACAAAGAGTGGTCAAAGAATGGACAGCTTATTTACGATGCCAAATATAAAAATGGACTAAGAGACGGATTAGCCGTTTCATGGTACAACACTGGGATTATAGAATCTGAAAAAAACTGGAGTAATGGGCAATTAAATGGTATTTGTAAATATTGGAATGAGAAAGGCAATTTAGAGTATGAAATAACATTCAAAAATGGCATTAATCAATCCCCGGAAACAGTTTTTTACAAATACATTACTTATTTACCAGCCGATTATGCCAATGATTTATTTAAAGAATATCCTTTATTAATTTTTCTTCATGGAGGCTCTGTTCGTGGAAAAGATACACTTGATTTATATAGTTCGGGACCATTTGACCAAATTTATAGAGGACGCAATTTCCCTTTTATAGTTGTTGCTCCACAATGTCCAAAACATCTTCGCTGGTCGACTGAAAACTGGTTTGAAAATTTCTATTCTGACTTGATAAAAAAATACAGGATTGATACAAACAGAGTTTATTTAACAGGAGCTAGTCTTGGTGGTTCTGGAACCTGGTATCTCGCAACAAAATATCCTGACAAATTTACTGCAATTGCCCCAATGAGTGGTTTCACCAGACACATGGATTATATTTCTGAAAATATTGAAAATTTAAAAAACATTCCTATTTGGGCTTTTCATGGAGAATCAGACAATGTTGTTCCAGTTGAAGAAACAGATTATTTGATAACCAAACTATCCGAAATAAATAACCAAATCAAATATACAAGAGAAAAAGATGTTGGTCATTCGATTCATTGGTTAGTATATCCTGAAACTGAAATATATGATTGGTTTTTAAAACATGAAAAATGAAATAAAAATAACGGGCTATAACAAATTGTATATGGCAGGCGGGGGACTTAGCGGTCTGACAAGTCAGACCTTGCGTCCACTTTCCTGCGGGTCTGACAGGATCTCTCTTCGAAATCTCGCCCGACCACATACAAGTGACCGTTATGCCCAAGCCTAGAGCCGAAGTGCAATACAATAAAATTTGAATGATTAAGATATTTAGTTCCAACTCCAATAGATTACATGGATTAGACCATTTGAGAGCAATTGCAATCCTACTTGTAATGATTTTTCATTATGGTAGAGGGATTCCTTCATGGTTAGAGCCAATTCAACAGATTGGTTGGACTGGTGTAGATTTGTTCTTTGTGCTTAGTGGATACTTGATAGGATTTCAACTACTAAAAGAATTCAAAGACAAAAAAGAAATTGATTTCAAGAGATTTTATCTAAAACGATTTTTTAGGATTATTCCAGCGTATTTAGCAGTCCTGATTTTGTATTTTTCAATCGGCAGTTTAAGAGAAGGTTCAGGATTACCACCATTATGGAGATTCTTAACATTTACTCAGAATTTTGGACTAGATACTCCAACACAGAAAACATTTTCTCATGCATGGTCTTTATGCGTAGAAGAACAGTTTTATCTACTTTTACCTATTACGATAATTTTGATGTTCCAAAGTCGGTTGCAAAAGCTAACACCGTATTTAATGGTTGGACTAATTGGAATTGGGATTTTAATCAGGATTCATAATTGGAATGAATTTGTACAGCCATATATTGACAGCGGTAGTAGGAGACTTATGATACAAGGGCTTCTTGAGAAAGTATATTATCCTAGTCATAACAGAATGGATGGGTTAATCATTGGTGTTATGATTGCATCAGTTTTCAATTTCAAACCAAGAGTGCAAGATTTCCTAACGAAATATGGGAACATAGTCTTGTTATTTGGGCTTATTCTATTTGTGATTGCTTATCAAGTTTGTCAAAACTTAATCTCATATAAAGCAATGATTTATGGATTGCCATTGATTTCATTAGCTTATGGTTTTATTGTAGTTGGAGCAATAAGTCCGACTTGCATAATATATAAGTTAAAATCTAGATTTACTTTTGTTATTGCAACATTATCCTACGCTATTTATTTGACTCACAAACAGATTTATCACTTCGTTAAAATCATATCAAAAGACATGGATAATGGATTTATTCAACAAAATGTTTTCTGGATTTGTCTTTTAGGTGCCTTAATTGGAGGATTGACTTTACATGTTTTGATTGAGAAACCTTTTATGAAATTAAGGGATAGAGTTTTAAATCCTGATGATAAAAAGTTTCAGAAAATACGTGGAAGATTAATTTTGAACTATATAAAAACGTTTGGTGATAGAAAGGCCAGGCCATAACAATAAATATACGTAATGCGGGGCAATTTGGTAAATTTAAACTTAAAAGCATTTTATAAACAAAGTAGCGGTTTGATAGTGAAGTGTCTTGTAATCCCGCACTACGTATATTCGAGCCGTTGTAGTGCATTCGGAGAGGCGATTAACTGAAATTGAAATATGGAAGAACTTAAAAAAATAATAACAGATACACATAAGGTGTCTATTACTGCTCTTAATGACTTTGTTGCTCAATGGGAGATTGTTTCGTTCGCTAAAAAATCTATTTTATCTATACCCGAAAAAAAAGATAAATATTTATATTTTACTATATCAGGTGTTCAAAAAGCCTATTATTTAGTTGATGGAAAACAATGCATTATTTCATTTACTCAAGACAATCATTTTACTTGCGCTCCTGAATCTTTTCTAACACAAAAACCATCGAAGTACTATTTTGAATGCATTACGGACAGCAAGTTCTATAGAATATCATATGATCGGTTTATTGATCAAACTGCTAAGTATAAAGATATCCAAGATTTTTTAATTGAAGCACTAATGGGGTTAGTAAACAATATAACAGATAGGTTTATTAAACAGTCAACTTGTTCTATCGAGGAAAAATATAAAGATTTCATGCGATATAATGCACACCTTATTAATTCCATACCCCATAAAGATATTGCTAATTTTTTAGGTATAAATCCAACAAATTTCTCAAAACTATTAAACAAAGTGATAATAGACTAGTTGGTATATACCAAGAATTACATTAAATCTTGAATCTATATTTGTAAAAAACAAAAGATGAAACAAGTTTTATACAGTAATTACGGAGATAGTAGTGTATTAAAAGTCGATGAAGTAGACAAACCTCGAATTGGAAAGAAAAATTCCTTGCTTGTTAAAATATACTACTCTTCTTTAAATGCAATTGATTGGAAAAATCGCAAGGGAGATTTTAGGCTAGTCTCAGGTTTAATAAAACCAAGAACAAAACAAGGGTTTGATGTAGTTGGTGAAGTAATAGAAAAGTCCTATGATTTACAGGAGTTTGATTTAGGGGATAAAATTGCTGGATTGTTAGGTAATTTTGAAGGAGGTTCTTTTAGTGAATATATTGTTGTAAAAGCAGATAGTGTAGTTAAAATCCCTGATAACATTCCAATTAATCAGGTAGCTGGAATACCAATGGCTGGAACAACAGCTTGGCTGGCACTCTTGAAATTAGGAGGTCTAAAAAAGGGAGATAAAGTATTAATTAATGGAGGAAGTAGTGGAGTTGGTCATTTAGCAATACAGATAGCAAAAGCATACGGGGCAGAGGTTACAAGTATATCAAGTACCAAGAATTTAGATTTCTGTAAACAGCTGGGAGCCGACGTTACGATTAGTTATCAAGATGAAGATTTCTTAGAAAGTACATCTACCTTCGATATTATTTTTGATGTTGTCTTTAATGCATCTTATAAAAAGACTAAACACCTATTAAAAGCGAAAGGAGTTTATATAGGAACAACTCCAACAGGAACAATGATAAAAGAAATGTTAAGATATAAACAAGCAAAATTTGTATCAGTGCATCCAAATCAAGTAGCACTTAAAGACCTCTTGAAATTAATGAAAGAAGATAAGCTACAAGTAAAAATTGACAAAGAGTTTTTACTCAACGATATAATTAAAGCTCATGATTACATTGAAAAATCAAGAACCGTAGGTAAATTAATAATAAAGATAGGATAAGAACGACCCCATAACACGCAATATACGTAAGCCGGGGGACGTGAATAATTTAAACTTTTGTACACTTACTTAAATTTGTAACGGTTTGACAAGTTGGAGCTTCAAAATCCCGGACTCCGCATGTTGCCAACGTTGACAACAATATTGCAAACACTACTGACATAGGATTGTCAGTATGGAGGTATAATTTTGGAAATAAAACAAAAAATGAAGCAACAATTATTTAGACACCGAGAAGTACATGTAAATGGCATTCCTACTCATGTTGTAGAAGCTGGGAATAATAAAAATCAACCAATACTATTTTTACATGGGTATCCTGAGAACTGGAAAGAGTTCGAAAAAGTAATGACCTTGTTAAAGAGTCACTATTATGTCTTAGCAATCGACCTTCCCGGGATCGGTGCTTCTGCTCCGATTGATAAATATGATAAGTTATCAATTGCAGATTTCATAAAAAAATTATTGCAAACCCTTGATTTGAGAAATATAGTTTTAGTCGGACACGATGTCGGTGGAATGATAACCTATCCATTTGTAAAGCATTTTTCAAATTTTCTTTCAAAAGCTGTGATAATTTGTACAGCAATACCAGGAGTTAATCCTTGGGAAGAAGTTAAAAGAAACCCTTATATATGGCATTTTGCGTTTTATTCCGTTCCCGAACTTCCAGAATCACTTATTGAAGGAAAACACTCAATATTGTTTGAATATTTCTATAATGCCATATCTTACAATAAGTCAGCTATAAATCAGGAAAATAAAGAAGCATATTTTGAAGCATATGATTCTAAACACAGCCTTAAAACAGGATTAGGTTGGTATCGGACATTTTATACTGATGAGAAAGAGAATTCGCAAAATCTTCCTGTAAACACTCCATTACTATATCTCAAAGGAGCTAAAGATTATGGAGATATTGCTACTTACATTCAAGGATTCAAAGAAAGTGGGATAAATAACATTATAGGAAAGTCAATTCCAGACAGTGCACATTTTGGGCCAGAAGAAAATCCTGAATTTGTAGCACAAGCAATAGATGAATTTATAAAAACTAAATAAATACTGTTGCCAGTCGAGTAAGCTAGGGGAATTTCACCCCTAACTTCTCACAGAACCGTACATGAATCTCTCAATTCATACGGCTCTTATTATGCAGTCAATTCAATCTTAGGTCAACTGATAAAATAGATTGGGATAACAATTACAGACATGCCTTAACCATCTCACAGCTTTCACCTTGCTACGCTTTAAGCATTTTCAATTTTTATGTATCCTTAAAACCGCTATATTTAAGACTTAATTAAGCAGTTTGATGAGTTTTTAGACAAACTGCAATCAGTTTTAATTGAAGCGAAATGACATTTGCTCTCAGAAAAATTAATAAAAAGGATATGGTGACAGATAGAGATAAATACATTTTGGATTTAAAAAATAAATTTGAATCATATTCATTTATTAGTAAAAAGTCATGGGAACTGTTGAAATCAATTATAAGATTTATCTCCTTAGAAAAAAATGACATATTACTCAACAATGGTGAATGTTCTAAAAAAATCTATTTCGTATGTAAAGGGGTGCTTAGAGCATATTTCACAAACCCTTTGGGAGATATTTATACAAAAAATATATTCCTTGAAAATGACATTGCAGGTTCCATTGTCTCCTCAATGCTTGAAAAACCATCTGAATTTACTCTTGAAGCTTTAGAAAATACTATTCTAATCTCATTAGATTATAAATCTTACAGGAAATTAATTAATCAGGAGAATGATTTAAAGGAATTCTATATCGCATACTTAGAAAAAAACTGGGTAATTGATAAAGAGCAAAAGGAAGTTTCGTTAATTCTTGAGGATGCCACAGAAAGATATAAAAAGTTACGTCTCACTCATCCCAATATTGATACGAGAATTGCACAACAACACATTGCTTCGCATTTAGGAGTTACCCCCACCCAATTAAGCAGAATAAGAAAAAATTTAAAGAAATAACTTCAAAATTAACATATGTAAATGTGGATAAGAATTTTTGATGCTTCATTTGCATTATGAATAAATTATTACTCTTATTATTAGCATTTACAGGCGGAACCGCTTTAGCAGTGCAAGGTGGATTAAATTCTCAGTTAGGAACAGCCTTAAAAAATCCATTACTAGCCTCTGTTATTGCGTTTTTCTCAAGTACAATCTTTGCTATTGTTTTCGTTCTTTTAGGTACTAAAACTTTCCCTACAACAGATCAAATAAAAGGAATCCCAATTTACCTGTGGTTCACAGGTGGATTTTTAAGTATGATAGGTGTTGGACTGTATTTGTATACAATCCCTAAACTTGGAATATCAACAATGATTTCAATTGGTCTTTGTGGCCAATTGATATTTGCTGCTATAGCTGGTCATTTTGGATGGATGAATTTGCCACTGGAACCAATAACTTTGAAAAAAAGCATAGGAATTTTAGCAATGATATCAGGTATTTTAATAACTAATTTAAAGTAAAACATGAACGAAAAAATAATTAATAATCTATACGAGCTTTGGGAGCAAATCGGCAATTTGACCAACAAACTATCCAAGACAGAGAATTATTCCACTGTTTCAATGGATGATTCTGATTGGCCAAACCGAATCTTTAATTTGAAAAACAATACTCATGCTTTAGAGGAAGCACTTCGGCTGAGTCAGGAGGGAAAACTGCCTGAAATAATAGCAATTACGAAACCCAATGATTTAAGGAGTAATCCTAACTTTAAATTTCTATTCGGACAAAAAAACATGGCTCTAAATTTACAATCAAAGACAAATGAGTTATTTGCAAACCCAAATATTAAGCGAGTGAAAACAAAAAAAAATTCGATTAATTTTGCAAGAACAGCATCGGAATCATTTGGGTATAGAGTTGACAGCAATCTGATTTACAATATTGTTAATCACACAGAAACTATCCGATTATTTATCTATCAAGAAAAAAGTGAATGTTTAGGCTGTGGAATAGTATTCTTTGATTCTAATAATAATGCAGGATTGCATATGATAGGAACTCTTTCAAAAGGAAGAGGGAATGGAATAGGAAAAAGTATGACTGAAAGATTGCTTATTGAAGCGGAAAAGAATAATATGAATTTCTGTGTTCTTCATGCTTCATTAATGGGAGAATCAATTTATAGAAAATTGGGTTTTGAACCATACCAAGGAATTGAGACCTATAAAATACTGAAAAAACAGTAACAACTAAAGCTAATCGATACTGCCGACAGGTTATTGCCTTGACTAAAAAGCCTCTTTCACAGTACGTGCGTGGCTCATACGGCTTCAAATATGTTTAACGCAACTGAAGAATCTGCAAATTCTTTTGATAGAAAGAAAATAACAGAAGGACTCACGTCTCATTGGAGAAAAATAACATTTGAAAATCACTTCAGAATCTGGCATCCAGAATTCAAGACAGAATTCAAGAATGGTTTTCAAATTACAAACATCCAACCATTAACTGGATTATTTGTAAAGTTGGGGTGTTCCATCTAGAAACTAAGACTTATTTGAGGTGTTCGAAATTAATAATCGAACACCTCTTGTTTTATTTAACATTTGTAGTTTTTATTGAAATGAAAGTATTACTTTTGTTCCTTAAATTAGCATCATTTAATCAAATAAAAGTATGAAAATTGGCTTACTACTCTCTAATTCTGGTCACCATTCGTATACAAGTAGTGATTTGTATAATAGTTTAAAACTTACTTTGGATGATGCCTGCCAATATATCCCAAAAGATACAAACTTTGCCATTCCTGCCGATAATCAGAAAGCGATAAAAGAATTGGTTTTATATGATAACGTTAATTTCATTGTTGGCTTTTTAGAATATTGTTCAATTACAGTAGTAAAACCACTTATTCAGCAAACAAAAACTCCTTTGATCATATTTAATTCAGGAGAGCATCCTCTTTTAAAAGCCGATGTAAGTCCATATATCATGCACCTTTCATTAAGCATGTTTAATTCAACATATTCAGAATGTAAATGGGCTTTTAATAAAGTCGCTAAGTCATTTACATCACTACATACATTCTTTGAAGCCGGATATTCTATCTTATATGCTACTATATGCCGGACTTAAAGAGGGAAAAACTTTTAATTATTGAACTTATATCATATGAAACAAAAATTACTCTCAGGTAAATTGCTTAAAATAAGCAATTTTCTACAAAAGAGAAGGAATCTATTTATGACCCTTATGATGGTCATAATAGTAACCTTTGCCAAAGGTCAAACGGTGCTACAAACTGTAGATTTTGAAACCACTACAGGATATACACTTACGGGTGCACAAACAAGCATCATCCCTGGCAGTGACTGGTGGGAAAGAGCATTATTAAGCGAAGTAGCCCCAGATAATCCTCTTTCTGGATATCAGGGATCTTATTTTTTCTATGCAGAAGATACTGATAATGAAAGAACAATTGATGATCCTGTTTATTGTACCCTGAACTCAGTCGCTACAACTGGATATTCTAATCTTACAATAAAACTATTAGTGGCAGGCAACAACTCTACTAATAGTAATTATGAGCAGGAAGAGTACCTTAGAATACAATATGCATTTGATGGAGGCTCGTTTGTAACTTTATCACAATTTATAGCATCTGCTCCAAATGTAACGTTTATGTCAGAAGATGCGGATGCGGATGGTATAACGGACGGAGTCGGACTGAGTCCTGCTTTTGCAGAGTTCACTTATAGCATTCCTAATGTGGGGTCTAGTTTGCAAGTAAGGATTATGGCAAATATTGATCAGGGACGTGAAGAAGTTGCATTTGATAACATAAGAATTTCAGGTACTCCGGCAGGTAACGCAGCACCAACAGCCTCCGGTTTCTCAACCTCAACAGGCCCCTACCAAAATCAGGTATATACATTCTCTACATCAGATTTTGGATATGCTGATGGAGATAGTGATCCTATAGACCATATAAGGGTAACAGCCGTTTCTGTAAATGGAACTTTATATGTAGATGCCGATAATGGAGATGACTATGATAATGGCGAAGAATTATCTAATGGAGGAACAATAAGCAAAGCTGATTTAGATGCAGGTAACCTGCAATATTATACAACCACTTCAATAAGTTCTTCCTTTACTTTTGATGTAAATGATGGAACAGATTATAGCTCTTCAACATATACCGCTACATTAAATGTGATTGGCTTACCCACGGTTTCAACCACAGCTATCTCAACTTTTGATGCAACTTCTGCAACCCTGGGAGGAGAGGTAACAAGTGATGGCGGTGCTACCGTGTCTGAAAGAGGAATCGTTTACAACACAACTGGCACACCATCAATTCTATCTGATACCAAAGTGTCGATTAGTTCCGGCACTGGCATCTTTTCACAGTCCGTTTCGAGTCTTTCTCCCGGTATAACATATTATGTACGAGCTTATGCTATTAATTCTGTAGGCACTTCTTATGGAGGAGTTAAAAATTTTACAACTCCAAAACAATCTCAAACGATCACCTTCACACCACTTTCTGCAGTAACTTACGGGAATTCTGATGTTAATCCGGGTGCAACTGCCAGTAGTACATTATCGGTAACCTACAGCAGTTCAAACACCAGCGTAGCATCTATCGTAAACGGTCAAATCCATATTGTAGGAGCAGGCAGCTGCACCATTTATGCAGATCAGCCAGGGAATGCAACTTACAATGCTGCAACACAAATTTCTCAAGGTCTAACCGTTAACAAAGCAACACCAACAGTTACCGTTTGGCCTGCAGCAACAGGAATCACTTATGGCGAAAACCTGTCATTGGCTACATTAAGCGGTGGTACAGCATCTGTAGCCGGAAGCTTTGCCTATGATGATAATACCATTACTCCTAATGCTGGAACTTACAGTGCTGATTTAACATTTACCCCAACAAATGCAAGTAATTACAATACGGTTGCCGAAAATATAAATGTAACAGTGGCTAAAGCAACACCAACAGTTACCGTTTGGCCTGCAGCAACAGGAATCACTTATGGTGAAAACCTGTCATTGGCTACATTAAGCGGTGGTACAGCATCTGTAGCCGGAAGCTTTGCCTATGATGATAATACCATTACTCCTAATGCTGGAACTTACAGTGCTGATTTGACATTTACCCCAACAAATGCAAGTAATTACAATACGGTTGCCGAAAATATAAATGTGACAGTGGCTAAAGCAACACCAACAGTTACCGTTTGGCCTGCAGCAACAGGAATCACTTATGGCGAAAACCTGTCATTGGCTACATTAAGTGGTGGTACAGCATCTGTAGCCGGAAGCTTTGCCTATGATGATAATACCATTACTCCTAATGCTGGAACTTACAGTGCTGATTTGACATTTACCCCAACAAATGCAAGTAATTACAATACAGTTGCCGAAAATATAAATGTGACAGTGGCTAAAGCAACACCAACAGTTACCGTTTGGCCTGCAGCAACAGGAATCACTTATGGTGAAAACCTGTCATTGGCTACATTAAGTGGTGGTACAGCATCTGTAGCCGGAAGCTTTGCCTATGATGATAATACCATTACTCCTAATGCTGGAACTTACAGTGCTGATTTGACATTTACCCCAACAAATGCAAGTAATTACAATACAGTTGCCGAAAATATAAATGTGACAGTGGCTAAAGCAACACCAACAGTTACCGTTTGGCCTGCAGCAACAGGAATCACTTATGGTGAAAACCTGTCATTGGCTACATTAAGTGGTGGTACAGCATCTGTAGCCGGAAGCTTTGCCTATGATGATAATACCATTACTCCTAATGCTGGAACTTACAGTGCTGATTTAACATTTACCCCAACAAATGCAAGTAATTACAATACGGTTGCCGAAAATATAAACGTGACAGTGGCTAAAGCAACACCAACAGTTACCGTTTGGCCTGCAGCAACAGGAATCACTTATGGCGAAAACCTGTCATTGGCTACATTAAGTGGTGGTACAGCATCTGTAGCCGGAAGCTTTGCCTATGATGATAATACCATTACTCCTAATGCTGGAACTTACAGTGCTGATTTGACATTTACCCCAACAAATGCAAGTAATTACAATACAGTTGCCGAAAATATAAATGTGACAGTGGCTAAAGCAACACCAACAGTTACCGTTTGGCCTGCAGCAACAGGAATCACTTATGGTGAAAACCTGTCATTGGCTACATTAAGTGGTGGTACAGCATCTGTAGCCGGAAGCTTTGCCTATGATGATAATACCATTACTCCTAATGCTGGAACTTACAGTGCTGATTTGACATTTACCCCAACAAATGCAAGTAATTACAATACAGTTGCCGAAAATATAAATGTGACAGTGGCTAAAGCAACACCAACAGTTACCGTTTGGCCTGCAGCAACAGGAATCACTTATGGTGAAAACCTGTCATTGGCTACATTAAGTGGTGGTACAGCATCTGTAGCCGGAAGCTTTGCCTATGATGATAATACCATTACTCCTAATGCTGGAACTTACAGTGCTGATTTAACATTTACCCCAACAAATGCAAGTAATTACAATACAGTTGCCGAAAATATAAATGTGACAGTGGCTAAAGCAACACCAACAGTTACCGTTTGGCCTGCAGCAACAGGAATCACTTATGGTGAAAACCTGTCATTGGCTACATTAAGTGGTGGTACAGCATCTGTAGCCGGAAGCTTTGCCTATGATGATAATACCATTACTCCTAATGCTGGAACTTACAGTGCTGATTTGACATTTACCCCAACAAATGCAAGTAATTACAATACAGTTGCCGAAAATATAAATGTGACAGTGGCTAAAGCAACACCAACAGTTACCGTTTGGCCTGCAGCAACAGGAATCACTTATGGTGAAAACCTGTCATTGGCTACATTAAGTGGTGGTACAGCATCTGTAGCCGGAAGCTTTGCCTATGATGATAATACCATTACTCCTAATGCTGGAACTTACAGTGCTGATTTGACATTTACCCCAACAAATGCAAGTAATTACAATACAGTTGCCGAAAATATAAATGTGACAGTGGCTAAAGCAACACCAACAGTTACCGTTTGGCCTGCAGCAACAGGAATCACTTATGGTGAAAACCTGTCATTGGCTACATTAAGTGGTGGTACAGCATCTGTAGCCGGAAGCTTTGCCTATGATGATAATACCATTACTCCTAATGCTGGAACTTACAGTGCTGATTTAACATTTACCCCAACAAATGCAAGTAATTACAATACAGTTGCCGAAAATATAAATGTGACAGTGGCTAAAGCAACACCAACAGTTACCGTTTGGCCTGCAGCAACAGGAATCACTTATGGTGAAAACCTGTCATTGGCTACATTAAGTGGTGGTACAGCATCTGTAGCCGGAAGCTTTGCCTATGATGATAATACCATTACTCCTAATGCTGGAACTTACAGTGCTGATTTGACATTTACCCCAACAAATGCAAGTAATTACAATACGGTTGCCGAAAATATAAACGTGACAGTGGCTAAAGCAACACCAACAGTTACCGTTTGGCCTGCAGCAACAGGAATCACTTATGGCGAAAACCTGTCATTGGCTACATTAAGTGGTGGTACAGCATCTGTAGCCGGAAGCTTTGCCTATGATGATAATACCATTACTCCTAATGCTGGAACTTACAGTGCTGATTTGACATTTACCCCAACAAATGCAAGTAATTACAATACAGTTGCCGAAAATATAAATGTGACAGTGGCTAAAGCAACACCAACAGTTACCGTTTGGCCTGCAGCAACAGGAATCACTTATGGTGAAAACCTGTCATTGGCTACATTAAGTGGTGGTACAGCATCTGTAGCCGGAAGCTTTGCCTATGATGATAATACCATTACTCCTAATGCTGGAACTTACAGTGCTGATTTAACATTTACCCCAACAAATGCAAGTAATTACAATACGGTTGCCGAAAATATAAATGTGACAGTGGCTAAAGCAACACCAACAGTTACCGTTTGGCCTGCAGCAACAGGAATCACTTATGGTGAAAACCTGTCATTGGCTACATTAAATGGTGGTACAGCATCTGTAGCCGGAAGCTTTGCCTATGATGATAATACCATTACTCCTAATGCTGGAACTTACAGTACTGATTTGACATTTACCCCAACAAATGCAAGTAATTACAATACAGTTGCCGAAAATATAAATGTGGCAGTGGCTAAAGCTTCTTTATCTGCCACTGCGGACGACAAGGTCAAGAATTACGGTGAAACCAATCCTGTCTTTACCGTTGCTTACTCTGGATTTGTGGGTACGGACAACGAAACGGACTTAGATACGCCACCTACTGCTCAATGTACTGCCAAACAAAGCAGTAACGTTGGCAACTACCAAATTACTGTATCAGGAGGTACTGACAACAACTATACATTCTCATATTTTGATGGAACACTGACGATTGATGCTACTACATCCATCACCCCTACAATTAATACTTTTAAATCTGCATGGCCAAACCCAACATCCGGATTAATAAATATTGACAAGAACTTTTGCGCTAAAGTGTATAAAATTTATAACATAACAGGATCAATGGTTTCAAATGGAAAGGTTATTAATAGTATTATTGACATTAGCGATCTTGACAACGGAATCTATATCATCAAAATCAACAATACAACATATCGAATAATAAAGGAGTAAACAACTAATTATTATCAAGAGGCTGTCACATCACTGATAGCCTCTTGATTTACAATAAATACTGATATACAGAATTATAGTTTAAAAAGATAAGAGCTCCAAAATATAATTTATGCCAATAGTACAATTGGCATTACTACCCTCTCGTTATACATACCTACAAATGAATACACCTTCTATTTTTTTAGTTTTTTATAAAACAGTTGTAACGTAAAAAAAACACTTTCTTTCTATTTCCATTTTTGGATATTAATCCTTTTCGATTCCTTCCATCCAGATAAGGAATCAGCTCTCTTCTAGGAAAACTAAAATTGGTCAATATCCATAGAATAATACCACTCTGTTGAGGAATTTTTTCTAGTTCAGGTAATGCTTCTTTGTATAAAAGATCCTTAAATTACATTCGTTGAAAGGATTCTGCAATTTGATATAGAAATCCCATAATAAAACAATTCGTATGAAAAACTATGATTATTGGAGCGAAAACGAAACATATGTTATTCAAGATAAAAATTCTTCGACAAGTCCCAAAATGACAATAAAATTGAACTTTGCAGACTCCCTTAATAAAGTCCCCAACTAAAAAAAGGGGCGAATTCCCCACCCCTCTATATTATCGATAAAATTTCTAGATATCTTCGAGGACATAAACCATTGTACGTAATACTTTCGATGAAAACCGATGTCCTTTATCGGAAGAAGAAACTGAAACGCTTGCAATTCCACATCCAAGCTCAATAGCACGCTTTCCTTTTATTAATTCAAAATCGTCCATTGAATGAAGAATTTTGCTTGCCGGTATCACAACATGAAGTACTTCTGCCAGAAAAACGGTTAATAAAACATCCTGATCCAGGGTATCTATAATCAGCATTCCTGAATCTGCCAAAGCATAATCAGCTTCGAGTAACGCATTTTGAGCATTACTAATATCAAATGATGTTTTATCCAGATTAAAACTTTTCAAACGAATAAATTCAAACTGAACGTTTTTTTTATTTGCAGCTTCAATAAAAAGTTTATAATCCACTTTTAACGGTTCGTGGCCTAAATCATTAGAACCCGATAAAAATGATTCCAAAAGGTTCTTCTTATCACTCCTGAAATTGATCTTCTTAATTTGTGTATCAGTCCTTACTTCCATGCCTTTTAGATTTAAATGAAACATCAGCCGTTTAAACGCAAAAGGAATGCCAAAAAACTGTAAAATAGAGATCACATAAGCACAAAAACACAATACCCTGACAACAAGCTCCTTACTAAGAATCCGCAGAATTGATAAATACACCAGTAATGTTCAATTTTGAACAGCTTTCATACAATCTGTTTCAAAAACGAACAAGTATCTCATTTCAAACACTTTTAATCATCAAAAGGCATGTGAAAAAAATACACATATGGGGAAAAAAATCACACCCGAAATGGAATTATTACGAGCTGTTTAGGGAAAGAAAATACCTGATAAATTCGAACCTCAACTGTACTTATAATTTATTCATTCTGCTGCGAAGTGCACTTCTGGTGATTCCCAAATATTCAGCTGTTTTTGATTTATTATCATCGAACTTTTTTAATGCTTTCCTAACAATTTCAAGTTCTAATTGTTCAATCCGTAATTCATCATCGGGTAAAACAATGCGCCCCAAAACAATTGGCTGTTCTGTAGGTTCAAATTCATTATCATCAGCCTGCAAAAACCTCAGGTGTTCGGGCTTTAATTCTAAATCATTATAAAGTAAAGTTGCCCTCTCAATTGTATTTTTCAGTTCCCTGATATTACCTGGCCATGCATAATCCTGCATCAATTTTTTAGCATCCTTACTTATGAATCTAAACTTTCGATTCCGCTTCTTCGAGTACTGATCTAAAAAGATTTGAGAAAAAGATAAGATTGCTTCTTTTCTTTCCCGCAAAGGAGGAATATACAATCGTCCGGTATTTAAACGATAATACAAATCACTTCTGAATGTTTTTTCGGCCACCATTTCTTTTAAATTCCTGTTGGTGGCAAAAATTACTCTAACATCCAATTCAATAGGTTTGCTTCCACCAACCCGATACATTTCTCTCTGTTGCAGTACGCGCAACAATTTAGGCTGCATATCCAATGGCATTTCACCAATTTCATCTAAAAACAAAGTTCCTCCCTGTGCCAACTCCAGCTTGCCGGGCTTTCCCTCTTTACGAGCGCCTGTAAAAGCTCCTTCGTCGTACCCAAACAATTCACTTTCAAATAGTGCAGGTGAAATTGCCGAACAATTGATCGAAATAAATGGCTTTGTAACATCGCTCGATTTTCCGAAATGAACCAAACGCGCAACAACCTCTTTCCCTGTTCCTGTTTCTCCTTCAATTAAAACCGGCACCGAACGATCTTCATGAAATTGCTCTGCCATACGCACCACTCCCCGCATAACATCCGAAAAAACACCAATTTTACCAACGCTTGTAATCTCACGAATGGTAGTTTCGTAATATTGAATTCGCTCGGCTTCCTCTCTCCTAACGTGAGAGATTGTTTGTTTTATATTTTCTTTAAGATCCTTGTTCTCGCCTTTCAATTGAATTTTCTCGGCAACCCGCTCAATTAAAATAGCTAATTCTTCAATATTAACCGGTTTTAACAGATAATCATATGCTCCGCCTCGTAATGCTTCAATGGAACTTTCCATATCCCCAAAACCAGTCATAATTACCACCTCAATTTCATCCCCTTTGGGTAAAAGTTTTATTTTTTTCAGCAAATCCAAACCTGAAATTCCAGGCATTCTCAGATCTGAAATAACCATCTGAAAATCCTCATTCTTCAAAGAATTATATGCCTCTTCGCCATTATGACACAGATGAATAGAATAAGCCAATTGCTCCTCAATAAATTCAGCAACTGCCGTTCCACTCGATATGTCATCATCTACAATAAGAATTTTCATTTTCTTTCTGATTTTATTTTTTACAGTACTCTCCTCTTTCGCCAATCAATCTTCACTCTACAGCTTTAACTATTTTCCTTCAATTTAAAACGTAAAATAAAACTTGCCCCGCCATCTTCATTATTGTAATCTGATATTTCTCCCTGAAATCGATCAATAAATGTTTTTACGATCGCCATCCCTAAGCCACTGCCGCTTTCATTTCCTTTGGTTGTAAACAAAGGATCATATATTTTCTCTCGAATGTTTGATTCAATGCCTGTTCCATTATCATGAATCTCCAAAACTCCATGCTTAGAATCCTGATAAACATTCAATTTAATTTTTTTATTCTCTTTCTGAATTTTATCCAAAGAGTGAATTGAATTTACAATCAGGTTGACTACAATCTGTTCAAATTGAATGTAATTTGCGTACACATTTACTGCATTCTTTGGCAGATTATCCATTAATTCGATGCTATGATCCGACACCTGCCTTTTTACCAAGGATAAAGACCGGTTTACACCTTCCACCATATCAACAATCTCTTCCTCTGAAATGTGAGGCTTCTCCCAAAAAGTCCGCATGTGCTTAATTATGGAATCAATTCTTGATGTTCCCTCAGAAATAGTTTGAATTTTTCTTGTAAACATCTCAGGCAGCTGTCCCGGATTTCTTTTTTGCCAAAACAATACACTGTCCGCAGTTATTTTAATTGTGTTTAAGGGCTGATTAATTTCATGTGTTATTCCCGCAGCCATTACACCAATGGAAGCCAGTCGTGATGACTGCTCCAGCATTCTTAAGGCTTCGACATTCTTTTGTTCTGCCTCAATTCTATCATTCATTAAAGAATTCCGTTCCCAGGCATTCGCAATCATATTTACAGTCGAAAAAAAGATACTAATCTCGTCCCGGGTCCAGCTATGAGCTTTATTTTGAGCAAATCCCATTAAACCTACCACTTCATTTTCAACCATTACCGGAAGCAAAACAACAGCGCCAATATTTCTTCTGCTATAATATTCCTGTTCTTTCTGTGTTAAATTTGACAAATCGCGGGATACAATACTTTTATTCATTTTAACCCGTGAAATAATTTCATCAATTTCGGAAAAATAGAACTGATTAACATCCTTTATATTTTTCCCTTTTAAAGAGATCCTGCTTTTAATTTTAACTCCGGTATTGGTTGAATCTTTTAACGAATAAAGACTTATTCTTGCTACATTCAATTCGTCGGTCATCAATTTCAAAACATCATCCAGTACGCTCTTAAAATCTTCGGATGCATTCAATAAACGTCCTATTAAACCAATTAAACGCTCATGCTTTACGGATATTTTCAAGCGGTTTTGCTCAATAATTAAAGCTTTTTCAGCCCTAATTCGTCTTAAAATAGCTCTTGATAAAACCAAAATAATAAGTGCTGCCAGAAATGTAATCCCACCAATTAAATGAATCCATTCTTTATTCTCACTATAAAAAGACTGAGGTGCATTTACCAGTAATGTTTTATCAGGAAGCAGCTTCTCACTAATCCCGAAACGCTTAATTTCATTATAATTAACAACATACTTATCCAATGGCTTACGATAAACAGGAATTGAGTCGGCAGGTATTCCCGAAACAATCTGATCAATCATAGTGGCAGCCATTTTTCCATGAAGACGTCCGCTAACAACCTTTCCACCAACAACACCATCGTTAATCAGAAAAGCCCAGGTAATAAACACCGGCACTTTACTTTGAGGAACGAACAAATCTAAATTATCCTGAAAACTGATAAACCTGCCTTTTTTATCCTTATTAAATGTCAAAAGTAAAATACACGTGTCTCCTTTAATGCTGCGAACATTTTCCTCCAACTCATCAACTGCCTGATCCTCGAAATAAGTAAACTGTAGTTTCGATTCATATTTTTTCGCCAAATCGAGCAGGGCAAGCTTATTTAATCTGGCCGTAGTGGTTTTATCATCATTAATAACAACAAGGTGTTTTGTATTAGGCCGGGTTCTTAGAATCAAATCAATAGCTCCATCCCAGTCAACCTCTTCGGCAACACCTGTAATATTATTTAATCCCTCAATCATTTCGTCTTTAAAATGATTAATGCCACAAAATACAATGGGGGTATTTTTGAAGAACTTTTCTCTATTCTCTTTCACAAAAGACAAAGCATTATTATCTGAAACGATAATTGCATCGTACTTTTCGCGCTGTAATTTTAAATCGTAAAGTTCAGTTATTTTATCAAGATACTCTTTGGAAGAATTCCTTTTGGTATCCATGTATTCATAGTCCAGTTCAAACTTATTTCCTAAAGAATCCATCACCTCCCGGATTCCAATATTAACATTTTCAGTCCATTTTAAGCCTTGATGATAAGAATGCAAAACAAGAATTTTCTTTCGTTCAATCGAATAAGCATTAATCGATGCAAACAAAAACAATAAAAAGAAGATGTACTTTAAATACTTCATACAAGAATCTTTACTAAGAGAATAAGAAAGCCCTAAAGTATAACAATGCAACTCAAATAAAGAATACAAACAGATGTTACGTGAAATGTTTTAAGAGGTTATTATAAAGAAGATAAAGATACGGGAAGTGAAAACTTAAAAGAACTACCTTTCCCCGGTTCACTTTCTACCCAAATGTTCCCATTGTGCATTTCAATAAATTCTTTGCACAATATCAGCCCCAATCCTGTTCCTGTTTCATTTTCAGTACCCGATTTCATCAATTGTTCATCAATTCGAAATAGTTTTTTCTTTCCCTCAGAATCAATTCCAATACCTGTATCAGTCACCCAAATCTCAACCTTATTAGGCGTAACATGTGATGAAACGGTGATACTGCCACCTCTTGGAGTAAATTTAATGGCATTGGATACCAAATTACGAACAACGGTATTTATCATGTTAGGATCAGCTGGAATTCTTAAATCCTCATCAATTACTGCTTCTATATTGATCTCCTTATTTTCTGCGCTCCCGGTATGCAAAATCACAACCTCGTTCACCAAATCCCATAAATCTATTTCTTTCGGTTTCCATGCGATGGCACCAGTCTGCATTCGCGACCAGGTTAACAAATTTTCTAATAAACGAAAAGCCTGACGAGCAGACTGGTTGATAATTCCGGAGAAAGTTTTTACTTGTTCCTGAGACAATTCATCAGCATTTTCGACCAGTAAATCGGAAGCTCCAATTAGTGAAGCAAATGGATTTTTTAGATCGTGAGCAATAATGGAGAAAAATTTGTCTTTGGTAGCATTCAAACTCTCCAATTCTTTCCGTTGTTTTTCAATGGTAGCCTTTTGTTGAGTTAATTCTTCCTCAAGAAGATCTTTTACCACCATTCTTTTCCGAATGTTCCGAAGAGGATTAAGAATGGTATCAATTATCCGAACATCAAATTCTTCTTCAAGCAACTGAATATGATCATCGGTAATTCGAAGAAGTACAGAATCGCTTTTGGCACTTGCAGAAGCCGAACGTGTTTCTGTTTTTATCAATGCATACTCACCAAAACTTTTCCCTTCCTTCAGCTCAATAAAAATATGCCCTTCGTCATGAATCTGAACACAGCCTTTTGCAATAATAAATACGGCTCCCCCCAAATCCCCTTTTGAAAATATCGTTTCCCCTTTCGCAAAATTAACTTCGTCCACAATCCCAGCTAAAAACTGAAAAGATGCAACATCCTGTTCTGCAAGGAAATCCAGAACTCTTAGAAGGTCTAACTTTTTTTCGGGACTTAGTAACATGACTGAAATTTGTTTTAAACGAAGATTAGAAGAAACGTAAATATAGCAATTACAAAAAATATTCAGCACAAAAAAAAACTGCTGATCAAAATCAGCAGTTTTTAATATCATTAATAAAGTAATTTAGAAGATTTTAAATCCTAAAGTTACATTTACCATATTTTGCTTTAGGTCATTCGCAACATCAGAAAAACCAACTTCATAATCAACATCCAAAGTTAATTTCCAAACATCAACACCGGCACCAAATTTTGCATTCCAAACAGCACCTTTAAAATCTCCATCTAATTTTCCTTCTACGCTACTTTTAAGACTATCGTCAATTTTAAAAGATGCAACAGGTCCAGCAAATGCTCTTAATTTGAATGCTGGCAATTTTACAATTTTGTAACCCAATAACATAGGTATATCCAAACTCTTCGTTTTAATATCATACGATTCTCCAGGAATATCAAGTTGAGATTTTCTGGACACATAATTCAACTCTGGCTGTACATACCATTTATTCAAATTAATTCGTAAAAATGCTCCAAGCATCATTCCGTTATCGGCTTTTTCTTTAATTCCTGATACCCCTCCCATATCAGTATCAGCTTTGGTGCTAACCAATCCTGCGTGTAAACCAAAATTTACCGGCGAAGATAATTGTGCGAACAATGCGCTTGAAAACATACAGATTACTGCAACTAAAAAAATCTTTTTCATAATTAATATCTTTACATTCAAGTTATTATAAATCCCGTTAAACGTGGATTTTTATTTCATTTATCAGTAATAAACAGCCACTAAGATAAAGAATATTAGCATTCATATAAAACAAATGGTCTACAAAGATGTAAAAAACAAAAACCCCGGCCAATTGACCGGGGTTCAAATATTATAATTATTAGGCAATTACAAGCCCAATTTCTTTTTCATTTCTTTCGTCAATGCATCTTTATGAATCATAAAAGACATTGTTTTATACGCAACAAACGGATAAGAAGCATAAAAATACCCATCGTAAGGATTATTATCAGTACCCCATGAGTTCTTCACAATGAAATATTTGTTGTCTTTTTGATCTTTGGCAATTCCAACAATATGCATTCCATGATCATCAGTAGTGTTGTAATTATCGAACGCTTCCTGACGCATTTCCTGAGTAATTACTTTTTCAGTACCAGGCTCATCAAAATCAAATAATTTATCATCTTTTTCTTTTTTCGAAAGATTTTCCCATTTAGAAATCTCCGAATCAGTCATGTTCTTTGTATCTACCCCCGGAACAATTGCAACACCTTTTCGGTATGCAAAACCTTTTTCACTTACATCAGAAGCCCAACCAATTGTGTAACCTTTCCTAATTGCACCTTCCATGATTTCCATCATCTCATTCATTGGTACATTGTATACCTCATTCCACAACCAGTTATCAGGCACCTCAATAATAAATTTCTCATAAAAAGGATGGTGAGTATAAGAAGTTATTTCGATATAATCATCAGGATTCACACCAACAAAGTCCTTGGCAAATGATTTTGGAGTATATTCCTTTCCTTCATAATCGAACTTGGTAGGAAGTTCTCCTAAATAAGCATCCAATATTCCATCAAATCCTTTGTGCCAAACCGGCGTAAGTTTTTTGTTTTTATTTTTAATAACCGCCTCAACATAATCATTCAAAACAACATCCAACTCTCCATGTGTGTGTCCTTCTTCACCATAATTTAAGCCTTGGTAAACACTCTCTGGAACAATACCATAATTTTTCATCACATAAGTTACATCGTGAAATGCACCTCCGCCACCAAAGTTAAATTTGCCATTTAATCTTACATGCTTAATCGATTTATCTGAATAACAGTTATAAACCACAAACATTTCCGACAAATCAGTTTCTGGTTTTCCCATTCTAATCATTTCTGATTCGATAAATGATAATCCTGAAAATGACCAGCAGGTACCAGATCTGTGTTGATTTTTTACAGAAGTAGCAGGTAATCTTTTAACATCAGTAAAAACATAACCTTCTTTCTTCTCCTCTTTTTCTTTTTTCTCTGCTTTAACTGTGGTAGACAGTAACATGCCTGTAGCTAAAAGCAATACGCTAAGGAATTTAATTTTCATCATATTTTGCTTTAATATTCTCTTTTCAAACGGTTGCAAAAGTAATAAAATCACGATTACAAGCAAGCCAACAGCCTGTTTTCATTCATTTTTTCGATGAAATACTATCAATACGAGTTATATTAACTATAAATTAAAAATATAGCGCATAAAAAAGAGAAATCAACCTAAAGTTAATTTCTCCAAAAAAATTACATTATTCCCTTTTTATCTCATTACGATGTGTTTGCCAAGCACTCCTTTCATCTCCATCATATGAATACTCGCTTCAGCAATCATCTCATCTGATAAATTTTTCGAGTTATAAATCACATCAAAAACGGTAGTGGAAAGAGGTTCTTTATTAAAATAGTTTCTTAAAATCTCTCTTTTCTTATCAATCTCCTTTGCATAAGACAACATTTCATTCATACTCAACTTGTAAATTTCCTGCAATTGTGCAGCTCTCCATTCCAATGGAGCATGAAGCTTAATATGAAACGACCGTTCAATATTCTGTGTAAGAACGACTCCCCCTCTACCAATTATAATGCAGTTCCCTTTGGATGCTAATGCCCGAACAACATCCGAAATAGTCTTTTTAATCTTACGGTCACTTTGATAATATTTACTCGACAAAGCGGCTAAAATTTCATCCCAGGTAGATTTTTCCTTCGAATTAAAAACATATTCAATTTTCTCAGGCGCTAAATTCAATTCTTTTGCAGATTGTTCAAGAATTTCCTTGGTTAAGCAAGTCCACTTATTCCCCGTTTTTAGGGTAAGCTTTTCCGCCATTATATTTGCAATATTTATTGCGGTGCAGCCACACTCCCGTGAAATAGTAACTACCGGTCCTTCACAAAAAACACCCCTTCGGGGATCAATTATTTTGGATTGAAACCGATTCTCCATGTACTTTAACAGAATATTATTCATTTCAACCTCCTATAATTAGTTTAAGCTCTATTCTTAATTTAAGGCTTTTTAAGAAAAAATGGAAATCATTTGGCGTGTTTTTTGTTATATAGAGTGATTATTTAAAAGAAGGAGTATATTATTTCTTAAATTTGTAATCCGAATAACTTTTACTCATAAAAACATATAGAATGCCCAGAATAACTCTTTTGATTCTCTTCCTATTCAGTTTAACCTCTTCTGAGCTTAGCGCACAATTAAACACCGAAAATATATTCGATAAAGGTAGAAGTGCTATTCAGTTTGATGATTATACCGAAGCAATCACAAAGTTTAATGATATTATTCGGGTTAAGCCATACCTTCCCGAGCCGTTTTTTTTTAGAGGACTGGCAAAATCGCAGCTCGAAGATTTTAACGGTGCAATTGTTGACTACACAAAAGCTCTGGAATTGAATCCAAATTACACTTTTGCTTATCTATATCGGGGCATCGCCCAATATCAGTTAAAAAACTACCAGGGAGCTTTAAAAGATTTTGAAAAAGCTTTGGAATTCAAACCTAACAATGCGAATATCTATTTCAGTAAAGCGAACAGTTTAGCTGCTCTTGAAAAATTCAACGAAGCCAATGCCAATTATTCAAAAGCCATTCAAATAGATCCTGAGTTAATGGGTGCCTATCTTAACAGATCAATTGTCCGCGATAATCTTGGAGATACAGATGGGGCAATTCAAGATTGCAGTAAAGCCATTCAACTGAACGAGTTTTCGGCAGATGCATTTGGAAATAGAGGCTATTTAAAATTCAAGAAAAAGGAATACGATGAGGCCATTAAAGATTACGACCGGGCTCTTAAAATAGAACCGGAAAACACACGGGTAATCATGAGTAGAGGGATTGCCAATTATGCAAATAAAAATCCCAAAGGAGCTCTTGAAGATTACAATACGGTTCTGGAGTTGGATCCAAACAATGCACACTGTTATTACAACAGAGCTCTACTAAAATCTGAAATTGGTGACTACAATTCAGCCATTGAGGATTTTAATAATGTTTTGGAAATGAATCCTGATAACATGCTTATTTATTTTAACCGGGGATTTGTTAAAATGGACATTGGAGATTTTAAGGGGGCTATTGCAGATTACACAACAGCTATTAAAATTTATCCTGATTTTGCAAAAGCATATTTGGCAAGATCTTCGGCAAAACGACAATTGAATAATATTGATGGTTCAATTCAGGACAGAAATCAGGCTTTGCTCATTATCGAGCGCTATAAAAAAATGAAAAATGAAGGAGCCATGTCGGCCTTTGTTGATACAACTGAGAATTTCCAAAAACTAATCGACTTAAATTCAAGGGAATCCTTTACCGAGGACATCATTAAAGGTCGTGTTCAGGATAAATATATTACCATACAGTTAGAAGATAATTTTCACATTACTCACCTGGATCTTGATACTTTACGGGCCGGTAAGGTTCAATATTACGATCAGGCAATAATGAATTACAATCAAAAACAAAATTACAATCCGGCATTTACAATTAATAACAGACATTTTAAATACCCTAAGAAAATAATTGACGAACAAATTGCGAATGCCAATTCTAAGATTGAAGCAAAGAATGCCGATGGCTACTTTCAACGTGGAACCTACTATCTGTTAGACAAGAAATTTAATAAGGCAATTGAGGATTTTAGTATCGCAATTGAGAATAAAAGCGATTTTTGCTTTGCTTATTTCAATCGTGCGAATGCATCTGCAGCTATGACTGATTACATTCAATCTATTGGTGAAACAGGAGAATCGTTACTTAATCTTGATCCGGAACAAAAGAAAAAGAAAAAAGAGACAATTGTGGATTACAGCAGTGCTATTGCCGATTACACAAAGGCAATACAACTCGATCCATCCTTCTTGTTTTCCATATACAATCGAGGTAACGCATATGCCAAATCGAAACAATTTAAAAAAGCTATTGCCGATTACGATTGGGTGATTCAACTGGATCCTAATTTTACTGAGGCATACTATAACCGAGGTTTGGTCTATCTATTTCTTGATCAGAAAGATCTGGCTTACGAAGATTTAAGTAAGGCCGGCGAATTGGGCTTAATTGATGCTTACAACGTAATTAAAAGATACTGCAATAAAGACTAGACCAAGCATAACAAACAGAATACAAAATACATGACTCCCAATCAACCCTTAGCTGAACGATTACGCCCCACTGATCTGAAAAATTATCTAGGTCAAAAACATTTGGTCGGGGAAAACGCCGTTTTACGTAAAATGATTGAATCAGGCAATGTGTCCTCATTCATTTTATGGGGACCTCCCGGTGTTGGTAAAACAACTTTGGCCAAAATCATCGCCAAACAACTCAACCGGCCATTCTATACTCTTTCGGCTGTAAATTCGGGAGTAAAAGATGTGCGGGAAGTAATTTCCAAAGCTGAAAAACAAAAATTCTTTAATACTCCGAATCCCATTTTATTTATTGATGAAATTCATCGATTCAGTAAATCGCAGCAGGATTCATTATTAGGAGCTGTTGAAAATGGAACCGTAACTTTGATTGGAGCAACAACAGAAAATCCATCCTTCGAAGTTATATCTCCCTTGCTTTCAAGATGCCAGGTTTATGTGCTAAAGGCTCAGGAGAAAGCAGATTTGGAAGCCCTGATTGATTATGCAGTTGCCAACGACAGCTACCTAAAAGAAAAAGAAATTCTTACTCCTGAAAAAGATGCTCTGCTAAAATTTTCAGGTGGGGATGCCCGAAAACTTTTAAACATTCTGGAATTGGTTGTGAATTCTCAAAATACCACATCAATAAGCATTACCAACGAAATGGTGACCAGAGAGTTGCAGGAAAACCCCTCGATGTATGATAAGGATGGAGAACAGCATTTCGACATTGCTTCAGCTCTCATAAAATCAATTCGTGGCGGAGATCCTGATGCTGCTGTGTATTGGCTGGCCCGAATGATAGAAGGAGGTGAACAACCAAAATTCATTGCCCGAAGACTGGTAATATCCGCAAGTGAAGATATTGGACTGGCAAATCCGAATGCCCTTTTGCTTGCAAATGCCTGTTTTCAATCGGTTAATTTGGTTGGAATGCCTGAATCACGCATTATTTTATCCGAAACAGCTATTTATCTGGCAACTTCACCCAAAAGTAATGCCTCCTACATGGCAATCAGCAGAGCTCAGGCATTGGTTAGAGAAACTGGAAATTTACCTGTGCCACTTCATTTACGAAATGCTCCAACCAAACTAATGAAAGATCTGGGTTACAAAAAAGACTATTTATACTCCCACGATTATCCGGGTAATTTTGTGGATCAGCAATACCTTCCGGATCAAATAAAAACTCAAAGATTGTACATACCACAGCAAAATGCTCAGGAATTAAAAATTTGGGAAAGATTAAGAAGCTGGTGGAAGAACAGGTTTTAATTTCTGCTTAAACAAGCAAAAATTGTTACTTTTGCCCAAAATAAATTTAGAACATCATGATAGAAAATATTCCAAATATAAAACATACAGAAAGTGGTAACTTCTTTCTTTTGGCCGGTCCTTGTGCCATTGAAGGTGAAGAAATTGCTATGAAAATTGCTGAGCGAATTGTTCAGATTACTGATAAGCTTGAAATCCCTTTCATTTTTAAGGGATCATACCGGAAAGCAAACCGATCCAGATTAGATTCTTTTGCAGGTATTGGTGATGAAAAAGCTTTGAAAATCCTGAAAAAGGTAAGCGATACTTTTGGCGTACCTACTGTTACAGATATTCACACTGCTGAAGAGGCCGCAATGGCTGCAACTTATGTTGATGTCTTGCAGATTCCTGCTTTTTTATGCCGCCAAACTGATTTACTGGTTGCTGCAGCAGAAACAGGAAAAGTTGTGAATATTAAAAAAGGCCAGTTTCTTTCTGCTGAATCGATGAAATTTGCTGTAAATAAAGTGCGCGAATCGGGAAATAACCAAGTGATCTTAACAGATCGAGGAAATATGTTCGGGTATCAGGATATGATTATAGATTACAGAGGAATTCCTGTGATGCAAGAAAATAATTGTCCTGTGGTTTTGGACATTACTCACTCGTTACAGCAACCAAACCAAACAAGCGGAGTTACCGGCGGTCGCCCTGAATTAATCGAAACGGTTGCCAAAGCAGGTATTGCTGTTGGTGTGGATGGAATCTTCATCGAAACTCATCCTGATCCGGCAAACGCAAAATCGGATGGAGCCAATATGCTTCATTTGGATTATTTAGAAGATTTATTAACAAAACTGGTTGCTATTCGAAAAGTGATCAATCAATTTTAAATACAAACAAAAGATCCGGCCACAACCGGATCTTTTTTTTACTTACCAATAACCACTCATTAGTCTTTAATTAAACACTAATACTGTTCCCTCTTCACATAAGAAGTATGAAGAAGTTTATGTGATTTATGACTTAGAGGCTCATCCAAAAACTCCTTATAAATCTGAACAATTTCAGGATTTTCATGAGATTTTCGAATTGGAAGATTTCTATCCTCTTCGTAAAGAGCATTCATCCTCTGCAATCGAATTTCATTATCAACAGGGAATGGTTGACCGCCACCGCCCAAACATCCGCCCGGACAAGCCATTATCTCAATAAAATGATAGAATTTATCGCCTCTCTTAATTGCTTCCAGCAATTTATGAGCATTCTCGAGACCATTAGTTATTGCACATTTTAATTCGGCTCCTTCCAGAAAATTCCACTCTTCAACAGCTCCCTCAATTTTAACAGTTGCCTCTTTTACTCCTTCCAAGCCACGAACCGGAATAATCTCCAAATTATCAAATGGAACTTCGCGGCCTGTAACTATCTCGTAAGCCGTTCTTAATGCAGCTTCCATAACACCGCCAGTAGCACCAAAAATAGCCCCTGCACCAGAACCGACACCCATTATTGAATCAAAAATTTCATCATTTAATTTTTCGAATTCGATACCTGCCTGTTTTATCATTACAGCTAATTCCCTAGTAGTCAACACAAAATCAACATCCTTATAACCGCTGTCTTTCATTTCAGGACGATTTGCCTCAAATTTCTTAGCCGTACAAGGCATAATAGAAACAGATACGATATTCTCCGGCACAACATTTACATTTTTAGCGTAATACGTCTTTGCCAAAGCACCAAACATTTGTTGCGGTGATTTACAAGTAGAAAGATTAGGCAGATACTCAGGATACTTATGCTCTATGTATTTTACCCACCCCGGAGAACAAGAAGTAGCCATTGGCAAGGCAACATCAGGATCATCATCCACAAGTGCCCGCTTTAATCGGGTCAGCAATTCAGTTCCTTCCTCCATAATGGTTAAATCAGCGGTAAAATTGGTATCCAGAACGGAATCAAAACCCAATCTTTTTAAAGCAGAAACCATTTTGCCTGTAACTCGGGTTCCCAGTCCTAAACCCAATTCCTCTCCTAATCCAACACGAACGGCCGGAGCTGTTTGTACAATAACATGTGTATCCGGATCTGCGAGCGCATCCCATACTTTTTCTACATATGATTTTTCGGTTAATGCGCCCGTGGGACAATGAACAATACACTGACCGCAATTGGTACAAACAACTTCGTCAAGCGATCGATCGAAAAATGTAGAAATCTTCATCTCAGATCCTTTATGAGCAACCGCAATAGCTCCAACACTCTGTATTTCCGCACATGTTCGAACACATCTCTGACAACGGATACACTTGCTGTCATCCTTCTCAATTGCAGGAGAAAGCCTGTCAACAGTATAATTTTTATCCGGTACCAAATCAATAAAATCCTGATTTGTGATTTGATATTCTGCAGATAATGCCTGCAATTCGCAATGCCCGTTACGATAGCATTTTGTACACTCTTCTCTATGCTCTGTGAGTAAAAGCTCAATAATATGCTTGCGGCAATTTCTTACCTTTAAAGTGTTTGTATTGATCTCCATCCCCTCTGCAACAGGAGTGGCGCAGGAAGCTACTAATTTATGATTACCCACTTGCTCGACAACGCAGACTCTGCAGTTTCCTGCTACACAAAGGTCTTTGTGATAACAAAGCGTTGGTATTTTTATATGGAGATGTTTTGCTGCCTCGAGTATGGTCTTATTTTCCTCAACACTAACAGCAATTCCATTAATTGTTAAATTCACCATGTTTGACATATCAATTTCAGTTTAAATTGTTCAAAATTCAGATTGGTTATTTTCTTACTAATAAATCATCTCCTCGCGGAAATTTTCTACAATAGACGAAAACGAATTCGCCACCGATTGACCCAATCCACATTTAGCTGTCAACTTCATGGTTTCAGTTAATTTAAGTAGTTGATCGAGATAAGAGGTTGGTTTTTCGCCACGTTTAACCGCTTTAATTCCTTTTAAAAGCTGCTGACAACCAACCCGGCATGGAGTGCACTGTCCGCAAGATTCTTCCTCAAAAAATTCAAGATAATTATTAAGAACATTATACATGGATCGTGAACTATTAAAGATCATCATGGATCCTCCTGTAGGCAAGGATATACCAGTTAATTTCCCCTCGTAACCAATAGTCGTTTTTCCAAAACGCTTACGCGGAACCAAAAAACCCGAAGCACCACCAACCTGCACGGCCTTGCAATCGCCATCGCCAAAATCATCAACAAAGTCTTGAACTGTCATCCCCAATTCCAACTCATAAATACCCGGTATTGGAGTATCTCCGGACACGGAAAACACCTTAGAACCACGAGAATCCTTAACTCCAAGATCTCTAAACTTTTTGGCTCCAAATTTTAATATTGTGTACGAATGTGCCAGAGTTTCCACATTATTAACTACTGTAGGTTTTCCTTTAAAGCCATTCACACTAGGAAATGGAGGTTTATTTCTAGGTTCCCCTCTTTTGCCTTCCATGGATTCAATCAAAGCACTCTCTTCACCACAAATGTATGCTCCGCTTCCTAAAAAAATTTCAACCCGGAAATCCAATCCCAACTCATCCAATATATCATGAAATTTTCTTAGCTCTTTCTTTAAATCAGGAACTAAGAATTTATATTCTCCTCTTAAATAAATATAGCCTTTTTGTGCTCCGATTATTTTGGCACACATAGCCATGCCAGAAAGAACCTTATGAGGTACTCTAGTTAATATTTCCCTGTCTTTAAACGTTCCCGGTTCTCCTTCATCTGCATTACAGATTACATATTTTTCTTTTTCTTTAGATTCAGCAGTCAGTTTCCATTTTAATCCTGTTGGAAAACCTGCCCCGCCTCTGCCTTTAAGACCAGAATTCACCATTTCATTCACAATTTCCTGGTCAGATCTTGACAATGCATTTCGAAGAATCTCTTTACAATCATCATCATTATTAAAGATCAAATCGATTCTATGAAGTTGTTTTTTAGTTGCTGTTGTTGTCATACCTAAGGGTATTTAGATGTTAGTTTTGCTTTGTTAGGTTTTGATGTTTAATTTTTCTCCTTGTACTCACGCAGAATATCCACAACTTTCTCCGGACTTAGCTCTGTATATACCTCATCGTTTATTAACATGGCAGGAGCCTTGTGGCACCACCCCAAACAGTTTGTTTGAAGAATGGTAAATTTTTTATCGATTGTAGTTTCACCAACTTTAATTTTCAAAAAATTCTCCAATGCGAGAACAATTTGATTTTTCCCCTTCATTGCACACGTGATGGTTTTACATACACGAATTACATACTTCCCTCGTGGTTCAATGTCCAGAAAAGAGTAAAAACTTGCAGTTCCATAAACATCTGCAGCAGGAATACTCATTTCCTTCGAAATTTTTAGAATTGCTTCCTCAGAAAGAAATCGCTCCTGATCAATCACTCCTTGTAATATTGGAAGCAGATTTTCGCGGTCTTTCCCGTGTTTGGAAACCAAATCCTGCACTAATTTTTCTTGAAAATCCATAAAGTAATGGTTTAAGAGTTAATATTAATAGAGTTTCTCTTTGAAGATAAAAAAAATAAAGAAATTTTTCTCTATTTAATTCTACCAACTCTAACACAACACATTAAACGTTTTACTGAAAAAATCAACATCACATAATATATCGAAATCAACAAATACCCTATAAAATATAATATCTTAACAAATAAATTCATATAATAATTTTTCTTTATATTCAACAGACAATGCTGTAAAACATAGCTAATTTGAATTTAGACTTCTTTTAAACTGCAGTTTTTCACATACAGCACAAAAAAAGCCTTCGGTGCATTACCGAAGGCTTTCTTTATTAGACTGTTATATTATTAACAATATTCACGGGGCTGAATTTCGCCGCGCAGAACCATATATCCATTCATTGCCAATGCTTTCATTTCATCTTCTCCGGGATATATAACCACAGGAGCAATAAAGGAAACCATTTCTTTAATATAATTTACCAAATCAGGATTATGAGCAATTCCACCAGTTAGAAGAATTCCATCCACCTTACCTTTTAAAACTGCTGCCATTTCTCCAATAGATTTCCCAACCTGATAGGACATAGCATCCTGAATCAATTTTGCATTTGCATCACCGGCTTTGGCTTTTAACTCAACATCATAAGCATCATTTGTTCCTAAATGAGCAACCAAACCTCCTTCACCTTTGATCATCTTTTTTACATCTTCAAGGGTATAGTCTCCGCTAAAACAAAGTTTTGCCAATGCTCCGGCAGGAAGCGTACCCGATCTCTCAGGAGAAAACGGTCCTTCACCATCTAAAGCATTGTTTACATCAATTACTCGTCCTTTACAGTGAGCACCTACAGAAATTCCGCCACCTAAGTGAGCAACAATCACATTAATTTCCTCATACTTTTTATCAACCGACTGCGCAAAAGCCCGGCCAATTGCTTTCTGATTCAGAGCATGAAAAATAGACACTCTTTGAAATTCCGGATGCCCAGATATTCTGGCAACATCAATCATTTCATCAACAACAACCGGATCTGCAATATAAGCTTTCGCTCTTGGTAATGCCTGAGCAATATTATCGGCTATTAAACCACCTAAATTACTCGCATGCTCTCCAAGAACACCAATTCTTAAATCTTCTTTCAAGCGCTCATTTACCGAGTAAATTCCAGATTCAATTGGTTTTACCAATCCTCCTCTTCCAACAACAGCTTCGATTAAATCTATTTGAATTTCTGCATCTACAAGCTCTTTCATAATAATATTCTTACGAAATTCGAACTGTTCAGAAATTTTACCAAACTGAGCCAATTCTTCGTTCGAATGTTTTATATTTTTCAAAAAGACAGATTTATCTCCTTGAAATACAGCGATTTTAGTAGATGTGGAGCCAGGATTAATAGCTAAGATTCTACGAGTTTCCATTTGTTAAGTATGTTTGTGTTTGTGTATTATTCAATTTGAATGCAAAAATACCAAACTTGATTAGAATTCAATACCATTTAATGACATTTTACTTCAATCTATCTAATTAGTTTGATTTTTAGTAATAAATTATCACAAAACCCACCACTTTATTGAAAATACAAAGAAAGGATCTAATTTATTTGAGTAATCAACTAAATCGCATAAGTAAACCACATTACACAAATAACAACGAAACCTTTCAATGAACAATTAAAAAACACGACGGGTACTCAAATGAAATTTGGGAGCAATCAAAAACTAAATTTACTCTGAAAAAGAGAACGTGGAAAAATTAAATTTAGCTCCAATCTTGATAGGACGGCAATTTATCAAGAGCAATTACCTCTTGGCGGGCTTCAAAATGATTAAAAAGATCATGATCCGGCCATTCCTTTACCGACCTTAAAAATTGAGTCATCAGCACACTTAAATCCTTAGTAAAATCGGATCCGCGCCAAGTAGAACTATTTGTAATGATTACATAGCTTACGCCATTTTTATAGTGCTTTAACAAAGCTGAACTTCCTGCTAAAGTACCGGTTCTCCACCATGTACCATCACCTCGGGTTCCTTTCCAGCCAATTGGGCTATGCCCAAGCTTATTTGGCGTAGTCATATATTTTATGCTTTTCTTGGAAAGAATGTCTGGAAGAGTATCATCACCATCAATGGCCATCATAAATTTAATCAGTTCAGCGCCCGATGCAATCCAACCTCCCGCACCTCCAAGAACTTCCAAATTATTTCCACCATTGCTTCTAAAAACAGTTTTTCCAGATCCGTCAAACGAAGAAATTTTAATCGCATTAGACTGCTCGTAATAATTTACCTCATTAGGGAAGTGATCCTTTTGAAGGCTTTTCCCTAAATGCATATCAAAAATTCCCGAAGGATTTAAAATATGAGTTTGAACATATGCCTCATAGGGTTCTTCAGCCAGTTTCTCAATTACTTTCTCGAGAATAGCGTAACCCAGGTTAGAATAACTCCCTCTGGTTCCGGGTGTAAAGCTTAATCTTCTTGATAAAGCAAACTGAATCGTAGTTTGAGCATCGATTGGTGGTTCAACATTCATTTTTTTCGCTATCGCCAAAGGCAAAAACATTGGATCTCCGTATTTGCTTGAAAATCCAGATGAATGACGCAGTAAATGCTCCACAGTAATTCTTTTGGTTCGCCTATCCTTAATGTTGCTATACGCCTCATCATTCAGAATACCATGTTCCCCAAAAACGTAATCATCTAAATGTAATTTACCTTCCTCCTGCAATTTCATAATTGCTGTTGCAGTAACCAATTTAGAAACGCTCGCAATTCGAAACAAACTGGATGGCACAACCTCTTTCTCTTTATCCACATCAGAATAACCATAGCCTTTCGCAAAAACCAATTTACCATCTTTAACAACAGCAACAGTTGCGCCTGCTACTTCCCACCTCCTTAAAAAGCGATTTAGTATTTTATCAGCCCTTTTAGTTTGATCGCAATCAGATAATTTATTTGAAATTCTATGAGACACTGCTTCGATACTGTTATTGATCGGCACAGCGGGAGATTCCTGTGTAGAGAAACTTAACGTCTGGTCAAGAATAACCAGAACGACAACGATAATTATTGATACTAATCTTCTTACAATCATTAAATGTAATTTGATTCAACTTGTTATATTTCAACACCACAACTCATCTCAGCAACAAGCCAGTACATTCTTTCTACTATTAAGAGTACAAAAATGTTTATATTTTTTCGTAATACCATTCTAAATTAGCCTCTATTTATAGATATTAAAAATAGGGATTTTTATCACAAATATAATTTATTTAATCATCAAAACAAGTCAACTGAACAAAATCAAGCCATATATAAAAGTGTAGGATCATCTGCTTTAAAGCAATCAGAAAAGCATAATTATGAATAAAATGGTATTTAAAATGAAAAAAAACAGAATAGAAGCTGTTTTATACGCGAGGATAAAAACAAAACTGAAGTTGCTTGATGTCAGGAATGCTGATTTTTAATAAATTATACCACCTGAAACAATTCAATTTTTTCATCAATTCCTTTCATCTTAATTTTTCCAAGATTAATTAAAGTATTACGATTGCCATTTAATTGATCGGCGACTGCCTTGCTCACTAAAAATTGTGAATCGAATTGCTTATTCAACTGTTCTATCCGGGAAGCTATTATTACATTTTTGCCCGCAATGGAAAATTGTTTACGGATTTCATTCCCTATATTCCCCGTAATTACTTCGCCACAATGAAGACCTATACCAACACGGGTTTTATCACCGTTTATTTCATTCCTGCAATGATTAATAACTTCGACTATTTGAACACCAGCACAATATGCATCAACCACATGATTTGGATTTTCAACTGCAACACCAAAAGAAGCCATGAATCCATCCCCCAATATTTGGTGAATAATTCCATTATTCTTCTCGATAATCCGGATAAGAGGATCAAAAATTGCATTTTGAAATTCGATAGTTTCTTCAGGGCTTTGCTGATCGGCCATTGATGTGAAATTACGAATATCCATGAACATAATAGATCCTGTCATTTTTTGCCCCACCTTATCATTTTTATGCAGAATCAATTCTTTCGCTATATGTGTTGATAACTGCTGACCAAGAAGAGATTCCATTTCATTTTGATCATCTTTTGCTTTCAGCAGATTATTCACCCTCTTTCGTATTTCTGCAGCAACCACGCCTGCAATTATTCCTGCTGACAATAAACCCATACTCCTCATCAAATAAATTTCAATCATTTGCTCAACATCACCAACAGGTTTCAAAAATTGTATCCCCCAGTAAGAAACACCCCAATATCCAATGCAAGCCAATATGCCGGCCCCCAGGGATATCTTAAAATCAAGATGCATTGCCGACAGCATCAAAAGCAAAAAATAAAAAGTAAGCCCATCGTATTCCAACAGCAAAAGTGAGTTGTCATATTTTATTGCATTAAGTAGAATAACGGCAGGTAATCCAAACTCCATAATTAAATTGGGAATCAAAACTTTCTTAGAAATGGAGCGCTTGTTTCTAATGAGCCAATTCATCCGGATAAACACAAAAATTTCGAACAAGAAAAAAATCATCCACCAAAAGAGCATCGAATCAACAAACTTTTTGTTATTCAAAGAGGCTCTCAATAAATTAGGACTTAAATGATGCAGCACTGGAATTAACACAGAGCTGATTAGGAAAAGAACTAAAATAATGCCGGCCCGCTTCCTTTCAATTTTAAGAAACTCCAAATGTAATGGCTCATGAAATTTATAATGTTCTGCAAACATGATGGAAGATTTAAATAGATCTCAAAATAAAATTATATTGACAAAACATGAAATTGGAAATAGGTTAACGCCACATTTTTACCGGTAAATAATTCCCTGTTTCAATAAATTCAACATTCAACTTCAGTAAAATAGAGTGATCAGTTAACTCATCCAATTTACAAGCAGACTATAATCGCACAAAGTCAAGACTTTGTAAGCTTCCTTCAGAATTAGACAAAAACCAACGTTATTAAGCAACCTTTCGATACCGATTTACAGCAATCCCTAGTATTGAAACAGCGTACACTCCCAGAATACCTAACTCCTTTGCAACATCCATAAATCCGGATCCCTTCAGCATAATCATTCTAATTATTTTAATGAAATAAGCGACAGGATTTAAATAATTCAGTTTTTGTCCCCACATGGGCATACTATCTGTGGGCGTAAACAACCCACTCATCATGATAAAAATAATCATGAAAAACCAGGCAATAAACATAGCTTGTTGCTGCGTATCGGTTTGGGTTGATATTAATAAGCCAATTCCTAAAATAGTAAGCAGATAAACAAATGCAACTAAATAAATTAACCAAACCGAACCTAAAATTGGAATTTTGAACACAAATGCAGCAAGTAGTAAACCAACTCCCAGTTCAAAAAAACCAATCACTAAAAACGGGATTAGCTTTCCTATAAGGAATTGATATTTTTTAATTGGTGTCACATTAATTTGTTCGATAGTCCCAATTTCCTTTTCGCGCACAACATTCATTGCAGATAAAAACAAGCCAATTACAGTCACCAATAAAACCAGAATTCCCGGCAGCATATAGGGAATGTATTTCATTTCAGGATTAAACAAAAAGGAATATGTATTTTGAACCAAATGAATTCCGTTGTCTTTTCCTACAATCTGAAGTTTAGCTTTGAGTTGCAAATTATATTCCTGTATTACCGATAAAATATAGGCATTGTATAATCCGGCAGCACTGGCATCTATTGCATTTACCAACACCTGAACCTCTGCAGGTTCTTTTTTATCCACCAACTTTCCAAAGCCATTTTCAAAAACCAGAATCGCATCAACATCGTCCTTTAAAAGCTCATCTTCAGCGTTATTAATCGAAAAATCGATATCCTTAACAGTAAAAAAAGGAGAACCGTTAAATTTGGAAATCAGTTCACGGGAATGGCTGGAAAGATCTTTATCAACAACAAACAGATTGGTGTTTTTCATTTCGTAAGTTGCTGCAAATACCAATACACAAAGCTGAATAATTGGCATAACAAAAATTACAGGCAACATACTCTTGTTTCTAAAAACCTGAAGAAACTCTTTTTGTAATATGAATTTTATAGTGCACATCTTTTATTTACATTGCAGTTAAAAATAAATTTAAATCTCGGTGGGTATTACTCCAATCTGATTTTAAACTTTTTGACGCTAAGACCAATGAATCCAGCAGTCATTCCAATAAGAATTAAGGTTTCTTTCCAAACAAATTCAAATCCGGATCCCTTTAACATGATATTTTTAATGATTATAATGAACCATCGTGGTGGAATAATATGACTGATGATTTGCAGAGGTACAGGCATATTCCGTAAAGGGAAAATGAAACCTGAAAGCAAAATTGTCGGCAGCATTAATGCAAACATAGAGAGCATCATAGCAACCTGCTGACTGTCCGAAACTGTTGAAATAAAGATTCCTAAAGAAAGAGCCATCAGAATAAACAAAAGACTCTCTGCCATAAGTAAGGCGAAACTACCCAAAACAGGAACTCCAAATACAAAATAGCCCATTCCGACAATTACCAAAGCATTAATAAACGATAAAAACAGATAAGGCGTAACTTTCCCTAAGATGATTTGCAAAGGACGCAATGGCGAAACCAGCAAAATCTCCATCGTTCCCATTTCTTTTTCACGTGCTATAGATATAGAAGTCATCATGGCAGAAACCAACATTAAAATGGTGGCCATAATTCCCGGAACAAACATGTATACACTCTCCATGTTGGGGTTAAAATACATTCTTGTTTGAGGACTTATTTGACTGGGAACTATCTTTCCTTTATTAATTTCCAGATTGTAATTTTGAAGAATTCCCTGAAGATAATTCACCTCTAAACTAGCCATATTCGGTTCCGACGCATCAGTCAATATTTGCACCGAAGCTTTTGATCCTTTAATAAAGTTTTTTCCGAAATCAGGCTCAAACACCAAAACCAGCTTCGTTTCTCCTTTTCGGAAAAGCTCATCTACCTGTGCAATACCATCCAGACTCTTAACAAGTTTAAAATAACCCGAAGAGGTTATTTTATTAATGATTTCAGATGTATATTCATCTTTAGAATGATCAACAACAGCCATTTTAACATCTTTAAGGTCGTTGGTAATAACAAAACCAAAAAGCAGCAACTGCACAATGGGCATTCCAAATAATATCAGCATCGATCTTTTATCGCGAAAAATGTGATAGAATTCTTTTTTCAGAAAACCGATAAATCGTTTCATGTGTTTATAATTTGATTTTTATTTGTCACATGGAACACCCAAATTGCAACCATATCCCTCTGTGTAAAGCCTTTTAAATGGGTGTTTCATCTCTTTATATTTTTAGTAAATCCGTTCAGATTTTTACTCTTTGTAATTACTTTTTCTTGCCAAACGAAGAAAAACCTCATCCATATCTTTGGCGTCGAATTTATTTTTAAGCCCTTCCGGTGTATCCAATGCTTCAATTCTTCCGTCAACCATTATTGAAACCCGGTTACAATACTCTGCCTCATCCATATAGTGAGTGGTTACAAAAACGGTAATTCCATTTCGGGAAGCTTCGTAAATCAGATCCCAAAACTGCCTTCGGGTAACCGGATCAACCCCTCCGGTTGGCTCATCTAAAAACACGATTTCCGGATTGTGAAAAATAGCAACAGAAAAAGCCAGTTTCTGCTTCCAACCAAGTGGCAGTTCACCAATTCTTTTATTTCGGGCATGAACCAAATCCAGTTTTTTCAACAAATCATCCGATTTCAACTTGATATCCTTCAATGACATCCCATAAATACCGGCATAGAAACGAATATTCTCAAATACCGTTAAATCCTCGTACAATGAAAACTTTTGACTCATGTAACCAATATTTCTTTTCAGTTCTTCCCTTTGTTTGTAAACATCTAAGCCGGCAACCATTATCTCTCCGGATGTTGGATACGAAAGACCACACAAAATTTTCATTGCAGTTGTCTTTCCCGCTCCGTTTGCACCCAAAAAGCCAAAAATCTCACCCTGATATACATCAAATGACAAATCATCATTTGCTGTAAACGAGCCAAACTTTTTAGTCAAATTTCTTACTGATATTACTTTTTTATCTGAATTCATTTCTGAACAGTATTTTGTTGACTCAAAGCCATAAAACAATCCTCTATACCTGCCGCAATTTGTTTAATTTCAATATGATCCTGCCCTTTCGATTTCAAATAATCTTTCAAATCTGAAAGGACAACAACATCCCGAACATCTGTATAATGAACACTTTGGCCAAATAAAAAAACAGAATTAACAAATGGATAAGCGCGTAAATTCAACAAAAGCTGATAAGTATCTTTTGCCTCAAAAGAGTACAAATCTTTTTCGAAACTGGCAATTATACCAGATGGACTATCCAAACTTAGAATTTCGCCTGATTGCATAAGCGCAACCCGCTCGCACAAATTTGCCTCATCCATATAAGGAGTGGCCACAACTATAGTGATCCCTTTTGATTTCAAACCTTTCAGCATTTGCCAAAACTCACTTCTCGAAACAGCATCAACACCGGTTGTAGGTTCATCTAAAAGCAATATTTTTGGCTGATGAATCAGCGCACAGCAAAGAGCCAGTTTTTGCTTCATTCCGCCCGATAATTTGCCCGCCGGTCTGTCCTTAAATGGTTCAATCTGCACCCAAATATCACGAATCATGTCCATATTGTCTTCAATTCGGGTATTGAAAACTGTTGCGAAGAAGTTAAGATTTTCCAAAACCGTTAAATCCTGATAAAGAGAAAATTTACCCGGCATATAACCTAATATATTTCTAATATGCCTGTACTCCTTCACCATCTCGAAACCGCACAATGCTGCTGAGCCTGAATCGGGAAGCAAGAGAGTCGCAAGCAAACGAAACAATGTTGTTTTACCTGCCCCATCCGGTCCTATTAATCCGAACAATTCTCCCGATTTAATATTCAGATTAATTTCTTTAAGAGCTGAAACGTCACCGTAAGATTTCGATAAATTATTTATGCTAACAGTAGAGTTCATATGCTATTTGAATCTAATTTCACCCGGCATTCCAATCTTCAAACGTCCGTCATTTACCACCTTAATCTTAACAGCATAAACCAATTTCACGCGCTCTTTTTTTGTTTGGATAATTTTGGGTGTAAATTCAGATTGGGAAGATATCCAGATCACTTTTCCCTGAAGCGTTTCATTCTCCTCCTTATTCTTATCAATCAAAACCTTCACCTCTTGACCGATTTTAACTTCTGAAAGCTGATCGCCACTAATATAAACCCGTAAATCAAGCGAACTTAAATCGGCTAGTTTAAATAGTGGTGTTCCTGTGTTCACCATTTCATAAGCTTCATGATATTTTTCCAAAACCGTAGCGGCCTCTGGCACATATATCTTACTTTTCTCAATTAAATCGTTTAAAGATTCTATTTTTCGATCAAGACTTTCCAACTCTCCCAAAACCTTGGCATTCTCAGTTTTAACCGCTTGTATCTGCTTCTGAGCAAGCAAAATTCCACCATTAACATCATCAACTTCTTTGCTGGTTGCTGCACCGTCTGCAAACATTTTATCAATTCTTGATTTATCTTTTTCAAGGATAGAAATCTGTTCCTGATAAACCGCGATTCGAGAAAGGATATTCTTCACTCCTGAGGCCACAGCGGACTTTTGTGCTTTTAACTGCTCTCTTTGCAGATACAACTGAGTGGTATCAATAACTCCAACTTGTTTTGCCTCTGAGAAAACATCTCCCTCATTTACATCAAGAACAAGTATTTTACCGCTGTTTTCAGCTGAAATCATATACTCTGTAGCCTCAAAATTTCCAAAAGCATCCGAATCGGCTTCATTTTGATTGCAGCCGAAAACAAAGAAAAGAATAACTGCTCCTATAATTGTTGTTAATTTCATGTGTTTATAATTTTAAGTTTTTGCCATATGGTTCCCAAAGCTTTCGGGATTCTATGCTAAAATAATCATCCCCTTTAGTGTCAAAATCGCTTTGACATGGACGTTTCATTTTATTGATATTTAAATTCCTTTGATTCGTTTGAACTCAGCCAATGATTGCTGTAATTGAATTGTATGGTATTCTTTATTTAATTTCGCTTGAATTTCCTTATTCAAATCCTCTAAATAATCACTTGAAGTAATCACACCATTATCCAACTGCGAGGCTGAACTTCTGCTTATATCCTCCTGCAATTCGATGATGGCATCATCCTTTTCAAGTAAAATTTCGAATTTCCTGATCTCACTGCTTTCTTTCCCCAAATTAATACGCTGATTTTGCGTAAAACTTAACTCCTGGGTTCCCAGTAACTCTTTTTGAATTCCAATTACTTTTTGCTTTCTGCGATTTGATTTCCAATCGAAAATATTCCAAGAAATTTTTGCTCCCAACATGTAATAAGTATCAAATTCATCCATTAATTGATTGTAACCGGGATTTCCATATCCCATCTGACCAAAAGCTGATACCACCGGATATCTATCTTTCTTCAATAACTCTTTTTGAGCATCCAACAATGATTGCCGGCTTAAGTACCATTGATATTCAGGCCTATCCTTAGATTCCAAACCATTTACTGATAGTTGATCATATTCTGTTTCTTCGAGTTTTGTATTCACACTTAAACAGCGTCCCATTAGCTGAGAAAGCACATTAAATGAGGATTCCTCACGAGCATTTAGCTCTAGCACCTGCTGTTCTATTAAAAGCAATTCAGACTCCATAATTTTTAAATTAGCAGGAAGAACCATTCCATTTTCCACAGCTGATTTCAATTGCTGTAAGCGTTTAACAATGGTATTTTGTTTATCAAGTATTACCAATTTACTTTTTCGAACCAACAGAATTCCAAAATAGGCCATATTAACGCGTTCACGAAGTTGATACATCTGAATCTCCAGATTTTTAATTTCAACCTCCGAAGATTTCTTCTCCACCTCAACCCTGTCATGAGTTTTTCCGCCATCATATATCAACTGCTCCACATCTAAGTTTAGCGAGTATCTATCTTTTGGCGCTTTGGGTGTATTCATTCCGGGAAATGAAATACCTGTTACATCGGACTGATAACTGAGGCTTCCATTGGCATAAATCTTTGGTAAATAGGCAAGTTTCAAATTCTCTGTATTCAAATCCGAAGATTTACTCAAAAGTTCTTTTCCTTTCATTAATGGGAAAAATTCCTGAACTTCTTTTTGACATTGATCCAAACTAAGAACCTCTTCCTGAGACCATCCTATCTGAATCTTAAAAAAAATAATCAGCAAAAGAATGTATTTGCTTTTTCTACAAATTGATGTCATTTCAAAAGAATTAAATTTTTATTGATTGAATTATGAAATCAGAAACACGATCGGCCCGCTCTTTCAGTATCTCATATATATTTTCATTTTTATATAAAATCTCCTCAATTACAGGTCGGCCTGCGAACGGAAAAATAGACAAACTAATGATATTTAGAATTAATTCTCTTGGATCAATCGGTCTTATCATTCCTGACTTAACAGCTTCGTTAATTTGAATTATTGTCTTTTCCCTTCCCTCCAAAAACCCTTCAACATCAAACAATTTAAGTATTCGTGTCGGATCCGAATTAATTTCATTAATTACAAAATTAGGAAGGAACGGATACTCAACTAACACTTCATGATAGTGCCTGCAAATATTTCTGATCTTTTGAAACAAATCAGAATCATCTGCTAAAAACGCAACTATGGGGCGAAGCATTTTTTTTAGTGCTTCATCAAAAACCTGTTCAAATAATTTTTCTTTGTTTCGATAGTAGTAATGAAGCAAAGCTTTATTTATTCCTGCACAATCTGCAATCTCCTGCATTCTGGCTCCGGCCAATCCTTTTTGTGCAAAAATAGTTCTTGCAGCAATTAGAATATTCTCTTGGGTCTCGACTGATTTCTTTTCCATTTCTATTTTATTAACCAGTTGGTTAATTCACACTCAAAAAATTAACCATTCGGATTAACCGTTTGGTTAATGCAAATATATTTGCTTTTTTTTATTCCTCCAAATAAATCTGCATTTTTTAACCATTTGGTTAAAATAAAATTTCCCGATAAAAAAAGCTCCCACCATTTACTGATGAGAACTTTCTTACTGTGTATTAAAACTTACAAAAAACTATTCGTATTTTAAAGATTCTATTGGATTTGCTCTTGCTACCTTCAATGAATGACCACTTACTGTAAGCACCGCCAAAATAAGCGACATTAATAAAGCCAAAATAAAATAATACCATGGAAAATTGATTCTGTACACAAAATTCGATAACCAGTGCTGCATCACAAAATAAGTTAATGGCCATGCAACAATATTTGCAATTATTACATTCAAACAAAGACTACGACTCAAAATCATCATCAATCCAAATTCCGAACTACCCAGTACTTTACGAATTCCAATCTCTTTTACTCTTTGCTGCATTTCAAAAGAAACCAATCCCAATAAACCAAGAAGTGCAATAAAAAAGGCCAAAATAGTAAAAGAACTAAGGATATTCGCAACCCTTTCTTCTCCCTTAAACAGGCTATTAAAATCACTATCTAAAAAGAAATATTCGAAAGGCTCCCCATCTGTCATTTTTGACCAGTACTTTTTTACCATCTTTACTCCATCCATTACATTATCCGGCTGTAACTTAACCAACATATAACGTTTAAAAAGTTTCGGGTCAGATACCAATAACATAGGAAGTATTTTATCGCGCATCGATTCAAAATGAAAATCTTCAATTACACCAATAATCTCAATAGCCTTCCGACCATTTTGATTAAAATCCGGCTTGTAAATATTTCGTCCTACAGGATTATCGGTATATCCCAATGCAGCAATCGCAGCTTCATTAGCTATAAAAACGGAAGAATCCGACACCCTGTTTTTATCAAATTTTCTTCCATCAATTATTTTCAGTCCCAGCAAATCAATAAAGTTTTCATCAACATGCATCAATCGAAAATTGATCATATCTTCATTGTTTGCTCCTTCACGATACATCGACCATCCATTTGTACCCCGGCCGGGAACCATTCCTGAAAATGACACGTCTTCAATTCCCGAATACTCCTTTAACTTTTCTTTAATGGATATTCTCTGTTCATCTTCTAATGAATATGCCCTATCAACCACCAATACACGTTCCTTATCAAATCCCAACTTTTTTTCCTGCATAAAATTAACCTGTTCTTTAATAATAAATGCAGATATCAAAATACCAATGGCAACCACAAATTGAAAAATAACAAGACCAGCTCTTATTCGTTTCCCCAGCCGTCCTTTTTGCACTTCACCTTTCAGTACACTCATCACCTTAAAACCTGATAAAGAAATGGCCGTATAACTCCCGGCAAACAATACAACAAATGCAATTACGCCTCCCATAAATAAAAGATACTCCCCCTGCCATAATAACGGCGACATCAAATTTTTCCGGGTAATTTCATTAAAATAAGGCAAGGTCAACTCAATCAGGAAGAAAGAAATAACAGTCGCCAATAAAGTCATTAGGAAAGTTTCTGCATAAAATTGAATCATAAGCATATTCCGATTACTTCCAAATACTTTTCTTACTCCTACCTCACGAGCCCGGGTATACGATCTGGCTGTCGTTAGATTTAAGAAATTAACACAGGCCAGTAATAGAATGAAAAAAGCAATCGCCGAAAATATATAAATGTATTTTATATCACTAACAGGCTCTATCTGACCTTCCGTAGTAGTCTTAAGATAAATCGACTCTAATGGCTCTAAATAATACTTAAATTCATTTCCGTTTTTTTCCCATGCTACAATATCAATCCCAAGAACTTCAATCAATTTAGGTCCCATATGTCTGATCGTGAAATCACGAAATTTAGCTTCTAAATCCTTGTAGTTCGTTCCTGGCTTCAACAAAAAATAAGCCTGCATATAGTCACTAAACCAAGCATCTTCCTCTTCTGCACTTAAATTTAACAAGCCAACTAAATCATAATGAAAATGAGAATTTTCAGGTACATCTTCCACCACTCCACTTATAGTAAAGAGCTTATCCTCACTCATCTTCAAAATTTTCCCAACAGGATTTGCATCGCCAAAATATTTTTGAGATGTACTTTGAGTCAATACAATATTATTCTTCTCCTTTAAAGCTGTCCTTGAATCACCAAACACGAAAGGACGGGAGAAGACTTCAAAAAAAGTAGAATCTGTGCGTAAGAATTTGTCTTCCACAAATTGCTTGTCCTCATATTTAAACAACACATTGTTCCAAAAATGAATTCTTACTGCATATTTTACTTCTGGAAAGTCTGCAACTGCATTGGGAGAGAAAGGTGCACAAATGGTATTGCCATCCATTTTCCGCTCACCCATTTTTACTTTAGTTGCTACACGATAAATATCTTTAGATTTGGGATAAAATTTATCGTAACTCAACTCATCCTGAACAAACAGATAAATAAGAAATACACAAGCCAGCCCCACAGCCAAACCAACAATATTAATAAAAGTGTAACCTTTGTATTTTCTCATATTCCGAAAGGCAACCTTAAAAAAGTTCTGTATCATAGTTTAGGGATTAGATTTACAGCCCTTATATATCAATCCATATGCCACCACTCATAAAAACCTACATATCTGATAACTACAGAAAATTATACGAAACAAAATCTGTTCGAATAAGCACGTATATGTACGTTTTCGCACAAAAAAAAAAGGATGCCAATTGGCATCCTTTCATATTTCTTATATAAACTTGCTTAATCCAACTTGTGAATTAACAAACCTGAACGAAGCTTAGGTTCAAACCATGTTGTTTTAGGAGGCATAATATTTCCTGTATCAGCAATATCAATTAACTGCTGCATCGACACTGCATACAAAGCAAATGCAACTTTCATATCACCACCATCAACACGTTTTTTCAACTCTCCTAATCCGCGAATTCCACCCACAAACTCAACACGAGTTGTAGTACGAAGATCTTCAACCCCTAAAAGATTATCCAATACATGACTTGATAAAATAGTTACATCCAAAACTCCAATAGGATCCTTATCATCATAAGTTCCTTCTTTCGCATTTAGCTTGTACCATTTATTATCCAAATACATTGAGAATTCATGCAATTTAGCAGGCTTGTAAATCTCCTCACCCATGCACTCCACTTCAAATGTTTGTTCCAACTTTGCCAAAAACTCAGTCTCAGTCATTCCGTTTAAGTCCTTAACAACACGATTGTAATCGATAATTGCCAATTGATTATCTGGGAAATGAACAGCCATAAAATAATTGTACTCCTCATCACCTGTGTGGTTAGGATTCTTAGCCGCAAATTCATCACCAATACGAGCTGCGGCTGCAGTACGATGATGACCGTCAGCAACGTATGTAGCAGGAACTTTTGTTGCGAACAACTCTTCCAACTCTTTATTTGTTGCTGGATTATTTACCGGCCAAAAATGATGACCAAATCCGTCTTCAGCAACAAAATCATACTCAGCTTCTTCGTTCTTTACTATATCTGCAACAATTGCATCAATTTCAGGAACAGCTTTGTACGAAAAGAATACCGGCTCCAGATTCGCTTGGGTATAACGAGTTAAAATCATTCGATCTTCCTCTTTATCCGGACGGGTTAATTCATGTTTCTTAATTACTCCATTCTTGTAATCTTCGCAAGCTGCGTTAGCAACAATACCATACTGAGTTCTTCCATCCATGGTTTGAGCATAGATATAGAACTTAGCTTCTTCGTCCTGAACCAACCATCCCTTATCCTGGAACATTTTTAAATTGGATACAGATTTTTTATACACCTCTTCTGAGTGAACGTCTGTTCCGGCAGGGCAATCGATTTCGGCACGAGTTATATGAAGCAAAGACACTTCCTTACCTTCAGCCATTTGAGCGGCCTCCTCTGAATTCATTACATCATATGGCAAACAAGCCAAATCTTTTGAAATCTCTTTTGGTGGGCGCAAGCCCTTAAATGGTTTTAAAATAGCCATCGCGTTTTATGTTTTTGTTGTGTTTGTTTGTTTGTTTAATCTATCTGAATGCTAATTGCATTCAAATATATAAGGTAGAAAACAAGAAGAAAATGACTTTCCTCTTGTTTTCCAAATACTATTTATTTACTCTGAATGTTTCGTCTCCGTTTTTAATGTAGTTCACAATTTGATTTGCTCCGGCAATACCAGCATTGATATTTGCCTCAGCAGTTTGTGCACCCATTTTCTTTGGAGTGAAGAAGAATCTGCCTTGAAATTTAGCTTCAATTTCTTCTTTACAGTCAGGAGCAATATCCGAAATGTATGCAAAATCTTTACGGGCATCCATTAATTGAATCAAACCTTCTTCATCAATCACCTCTTTACGAGCTGTATTAACAAGCACACCACCTTTAGGCATCTTGTTCAACAAATCGAAGTTGATTGAGTTTTTTGTTTTGTCATTTGCCGGAATGTGAAGAGAAACATAGTTGCAGGCGCTATACAATTCCTCAACAGAGTCAACCACCTTTACGCCGTCAGCTTCAATTGTTTCCTTAGCCACAAATGGATCGAAAGCATATACTTCCATTCCAAAACCTTTAGCTATTTCTCCAACATATCGTCCCACATTACCATATGCATGAATTCCGATTTTCTTTCCTCGTACTTCAACACCAGCACTTCCGTTAAACCCATTTCTTGCCAAAAATACCATCATTCCAAAAACCAACTCAGCAACAGCATTTGAATTCTGTCCCGGAGTATTCATGGCAACAACGCCTTTCTCAGTACAAGCCTCAAGATCGATATTATCGTATCCTGCACCTGCACGAACAATTACTTTAAGGTTTTTAGCAGCTTCGATTACTTCGCGTGTTGCTTTATCGCTGCGAATAATCATGGCGTCCACATCGGCAACTGCAGCTAATAAATCTGCTTTATCAGTATAAGATTCCAATAAAACCAATTCGTAACCAGCACCTTCCACAACAGTCCTGATACTATCAACAGCTGCAGGAGCAAAAGGCTTATCGGTTGCAATTAATACTTTTGTCATTTTATTTGATATTTGAATTATGAAAAAATAAAATGTCATCGCCAGCCAAATCGAAGTAATGTTTACATTACTTTAGTCGTTCCTCGTGCGCTGAATGACAAACAAACAGGAGATGGATTTCTCCATTCCTGCTCATTTCCTATTATAATTATTTTACGTGAATGTTTTTGAATTCCTTCATACAATCTACTAATGCCAGTACACTTGATTTTGGCAGAGCATTGTAGGTAGAAGCACGGAACCCTCCAACTGAACGGTGTCCTTTAATTCCTGACATTCCTTTCGCGGTTGCAAATTCGTAGAAGTCTTTTTCCAATTCTTTATATTCGTCATTCATCACAAAACAGATATTCATTAATGAACGATCTTCTTTATTAATAACAGTTCCTTTAAACATTGGATTACTGTCAATCTCATTGTAAAGCACTGCTGCTTTATCTTCGTTTCGTTTCTGCATTGCAGATACGCCACCTTGTTCTTTGATCCACTGCAAAGTTTGAAGAGCTGCAAAAACAGGAACAACTGGTGGAGTATTGAACATTGACTCTCCATCGATGTGTGTTTGGTAGTTCAACATTGTTGGAATCTGACGATCTACCTTACCAAGAATTTCATCTTTTACAATCACAAAAGTAACACCCGCCGGTGCAAGATTCTTTTGAGCACCGCCATAAATTAATGCATACTTTGAAACATCAACCGGGCGAGAGAAAATATCAGATGACATATCAGCTACTAAAGGAACATTAACGTCTAAATCTTCTTTAATCTCTGTACCGTAGATAGTGTTGTTGGTAGTGATGTGAAAATAATCTACATCAGAAGGAATTTTATATCCTTTAGGAATGTAGTTGTAAACAGTATCTTTCGAAGATGCTACTTCTACTACTTCACCAAATAGTTTTGCTTCTTTCAAAGCTTTGTTTGCCCAAGCTCCTGTATTCAGATAAGCTGCTTTTTTTCCTAACAAATTGTAAGGAATCATGCAAAACTGAGTTGAGGCACCACCACCAAGAAACAAAACCGAATAACCTTCAGGAATACTTAATAATTCCTTAAACAAAGAGATAGCCTCATCCATTACTGCAACAAATTCTTTGCTGCGGTGAGACACTTCCATCAAAGAAAGACTTGTTCCGGCAAAATTTTTAATTGCTTCAGCTGTTTTTTCAACTGTAAAATCAGGAAGAATTGAAGGACCTGCAGAAAAGTTGTGTACTTTCATTTTTTCAAACGTTTTAAATTTTTGTATTATTCCATATCCTGAGGCAAAATTGCAAATAAAAATTTATTTTAAGACGGTTTTACTTGTTAAAATGTATGTTTTATAACAAATAATTTATCCTCTTATCCCCCTTCGTATAGATTAATATTTACGTTCTGAAAAACAGAAACTTAACCTGCAGAATTTTTTACTTATATTCATTCACACGATGGTGTTTTTTCCTGAAAATCCAAATATTTGGATTGTTCGAAGCAATCTTTGTGAATTTAGATGGTAACAAGAAAAATTAAATTCTATTTTCAGAATTAATTTCCCTTAAAAAACCATTCCAAATATAAGAATTTATGTTTGAAAAGCCCCAACCGCTATAATTAAAAACAAAAAAAGGCAGCTACATCAAGAGTAACTGCCTTTTGTTATTTCAATAAAAATTCGATTTACGCTTTGTAAAAAGGAATTTTTGTGATTTTAGCTTTTACCGCTTTATTTCGAACCCGAATGAAAATTTCGGTATCAATTTTATAAAATCCTTCTTTAACATACCCTAGGCCAATTGATTTCCCAATCATTGGAGCCATTGTTCCTGAAGTTACTTCGCCAATTTCATTTCCTTCAGCATCTTCAATCTTGTATCCATGACGAGCAATGCCTCTGTCAATTAATTCAAAACCTTTCAATCGGCGCTTTGGTTTTTCTTCTTGTTGTTTTGCAAAAAACTCACGATCGATAAAATCGTTTCCTTCCACAAACTTGGTGATCCAACCTAAACCTGCTTCAATCGGTGAATGGTCATCATCAATATCATTACCATATAAACAGAAGCCAACTTCCAAACGCAGCGTATCGCGAGCTGCCAAACCAATTGGCTGGATTCCAAATTCTTTTCCTGCTTCCATTACAGCATTCCAAAGCTTCACTCCATCTTCGTTTGACACGTAAATTTCACATCCACCGGAACCAGTATAACCGGTAGTCGAAAAAATAGCATTTTCGATTCCTGCAATGGTCACTTTTTGAAATGTGTAATACTCCATATCTTCAATCGGACGATCCACAATTTTCTGCATTGCTTTCAATGCCAAAGGACCTTGCACAGCTAACTGACATATTTCATCAGAAGCATTATAAAGTTCAGTTCCAACTTCCAATCCCATTTCTTCAGCATTTTTACAACACCAATTCCAATCTTTCTCAATATTAGCTGCATTTACAACCAATAGATACGTCTCGCTATCAATTTGATATACTAATAAATCATCAACGATTCCGCCTTTCCCATTTGGGAAGCAACTATACTGAACTTTTCCATCTGAAAGCGCAGCTACATCATTTGTAGTCAATTTTTGTACAAAACTAAAAGCTTTTGGACCTTTCACCCAAAACTCACCCATGTGAGAAACATCAAAAACCCCTAATTTTTCACGAACACATTTGTGCTCATCGTTAATTCCGGTATACTCAATAGGCATGTTATACCCAGCAAATGGTGCCATTTTCGCACCTAATTCTTCATGAAAGCTAGTGAATGCTGTTCTTTTCATTTGTTTACGTATTTTGGGCAAGATCTTCAAGTAATCATAAAAAAGACAAACTTTTTCACTGAAGATTTACCTGAGAAAAAAGTTATTAAATCGTGTTTGTGTTATCTTTTGCAAATGTAAAAATTTTTCTCAGATATCGTTTGTGCCAATACACTAGTTTGCCTCAAAAGGTCTTCTTGCAATTCCCAATCGATAACCTCCTTTAAACAATACAACAAAAGCATCCTTCACTCCACAGGCATCCCTATATTTGGCAGCCTCCTTAAATGTTAAAAATCCTCCGATAGTATATTTATGCCAGTTTTCAACAAACAAATGATCTATAACATCACCTCCTTTATACCTTTTAAATAGATCTTTAGGATCCATTTCTTTTCTTGCCGCAGCAATTTGAACTCTATAAACAAAATCCTCTTCAACCAATTCTTGTTTTACCGGAGTTTCAGTTATTGCAACGGCCTCACTTTTAAAACTTACAAGCGGAAGAGTAGCAGGAACTTCTATTTTCGTTTCAGGAAGCTCAGTCACTGGTTCTACTATGACTTCCTCTGCAACCTCTTCGATTACCGGCTCAGGTATTTTTTGACAATAAATATCAAATCCTCCTTTGCCTCCGCTACGCTCGGATGCAAAATAAAAAACACCATTCTGATCTTCACAATAGGTAATATCGTTATCAGTACTATTTATTGGATATCCCAGATTTATTGGCTTACTCCAAGTTCCATCATCCCGACGGTCAGACTTGAATATATCATATCCCCCCATGGTATTGTGCCCCTTTGAACTGAAAAATAACTTAGTGCCATCCGCACTTATAAAAACATCACCTTCGTCATATTCAGTATTAATATCGCCACCAATATTAATTGGTTTAGACCATTTAGACTCCGATTCTTTTTTGCAAAAATAGATATCACAATCGCCAAAGCCTCCTTTACGATTACTTACAAAATAAATTTCATTTCCCGATTGAGGTAAACTTGCAGAACTCTCTCTTGAGTCTTTTTCATTTATAAATTTAATTGCTTTTCCTATTTTCCATTTGCCTCTCTCTTTTTCAGCCAAAAACAAATCACCTGCTCCCGAATTACTATTATAAAATACAAACTGTTTATCGTCAAATTTAGACAGCAAAGTAGAATTTACATTTTCTACTAAATTATTTTTCTCTTCACGAACCTCAATATCCAACACCTCACTTTTTGAAGCCTTAAAAAGCTTTTCAAAAAACTTTTGATCTTCTGGTGACCTGCTATCATTCTCTAATCCTCTTCGCGAACTAAAAAATAAATTACTATCAATTATTTGAGGATTAAATTCATCAAATTCTGAGTTTACATTTCCTTCAACAGGCTGTATCTCCAGATCAAGACTATTTTTCATTAGCAACCTGCCGCTTCGGCACTCCTGAATGTGTTTATCACTTATAGGCAGAAGTTCTTTCTGCTCTTTATACTTATTCTGTTGAATTAACTCTTTATTCATTTTAAAATGAATAATTGCATCAGAAAAATTATTTTGATATTTATAAGCCAAACCAATCAGAAAATGAATATCTGCACTGACATCTGCATTAGCAGATTGTGCGGCAAGTAAATATGACAGCGCTGCATCTTTTGGTCCTGCTATTAAATAACAAAGACCAATATTGTAATTTAACTCAGGATTATTATTATTTAAATTGTAGGCACTCAAAAATAGATTTAAACTCTGGGGCACATATCCAATTCCTTTTTGATACAGCTCAGATGCCTCTTTCACTTGGGTGAAAGCTTGTTTTCGATTCGGTTCATTCCCAACAAATTCAGACTTTTTCACAGGCAACAATTCTTGCCCAATTAAATTCCCTGATAATAAAAAAACAAAAAGAAAAACAGCGGTAGTAAACTTCCAGATCATAAACATTAAGTTAGATATTTTGTTCAGATAAATTCAATAAAAATTAGTGTTACGAAAAAAAAAATCTTTTGTTGAGATTAATCCTAATTATTAATCGGGCAAACAATAGCAAACCTAAAAAATTACGATCAACAAACAATCAGTAAAATCAAGGATACTAAGCTCTAATTGAATAGCTGGAGCAATAGGTAAATTGAAAATAAATTAGTATTATTGCATATGCGACAATGAAGATTTTACTCAAAATTCAGCGCATTATTTCTATCGAAACAAAAGCTGAATTTATAAAAAAAATCAAACAAATGTTAAATCGAACAAGCTCATATCAACAGAATGACTCAAGGTGAAATGATCACAGATCTCTCCTATCTAAAGGAGATGTCTGGAAATGACAAAAACATCATCAGTGAAATGATTGATATTTTTCTAGAACAAATCCCTGAATTTGAAGAAGAAATATCAAGAAGTTTTGAAGCTCGGAACTGGCAGGATTTAGGCGCTATTGCTCACAAGGCAAAATCATCCGTACGAACAATGGGAATGGAAAATTCAGGTGATTGTCTAGAACAATTAGAGCATTTTTCAAAAGGAAATTTAAAGTTTGAATTGCAGCTGAAGAGAGAAAACAGGATTGAATTTAGTCCTCAAGATGAAAAAAACTGGACTAACGTGAAAAACGAAACTATGAATGACATTGATTTAGTAAATATTCCTGTATTAGTAGAGGAATTTTTATCACAATGTCCTTTAGCCATAAAAGAATTAAAAGAAACCTTAGGACAACTTTAATCACTGTAACCATATTTTACTGCTATGAATATTGAAACCAAACAGGTAAACTCTATAACAATAATGAAATTAGGAGAAACCAATCGTTTGTATGCCTTAAATGCAAATATTGCGAAAGAAAAAATGAATGAATTTTTGTCTCTGCCTAAATCAAAATTAATTGTTGATTTTGAAGAAATTAGCTTTATTGACAGTTCTGGTTTTGGGGCACTTTTATCAGCTCTCAAAACATCAAAAGAACATAAAAGTTTTATAAAACTTTGCAATATCAACAGAGATGTGATGGAGCTGATAGAATTAATGCAGTTGGATTCTATCTTTGATATTTTACAAGACCAAACCGCATGTGTTAACAGCTTTTCATCAGTTGAATAAAATACTGATATGGCAAAAGTCTCGCCAAATATACTGGTTGTTGATGATGACGTAGTTATCCTAAAATTCATTGAGTTTACTCTAAAAGGATTAGGTTACCAAACAACACTTGCAAAAAACGGGAAAGAGGCTATTGATCAGGCCAAAAGTCAACATTTCGATCTTATCATCTCAGATTTATACATGCCATTAATGGATGGCAATGAACTGGTAAGAAGACTAAGGCAGACACCTGAATACCAACACACTCCTTTTATTTTCCTTTCTGGAAACAACGAGGAAGATACATGGATTAAAAATCTGAATGACGGTGCGGATGATTTTATCACCAAACCAATCAAACAAAAGATCTTTATCTCAAAGATCAAATCCCATTTAAAGAAAGCCTATTTAAGAAAAGATATTCTTGATGGTGCGAGAAAAGATGACATCAGTTTTGAAAAAGGAAATTTGATTTATTGTGCCAATAGAATAAAACCTTTTCCTCTTCCCAGGAAGCACCTTAAAACAAATATTACTGCCGTTTATACCGATACCGATTTTTTCATGGCCTTGCAGGACACCAATACCTGGGGCATAATTATTGATGATAAAGCCAATTGGGCAATCTCCATCTTAGATAAAATAACGGAAATTGTCTCGAATCATATTCCAATAAACATTCTTGTCTCTGATGCTGACGACATGGACAAACTGGAAAATCTAATGCAATCCAAAATAAGCGGTTTTCTATTTAAAAATCTGAATCCAAAACTGATTATTCACCAAATTAATTCAAATGTTCAACGTGAGCATGATTTAAAAAACAAATACTTAAACGCATTAAACTCTGCAGCTAAACGATCTCCTATTCGTTTCGAAAATGAATTTCAAGACACAATACGTGACTATAATATTCAAATTCTTCATCAGCCCTATGATAAATTACCGGGAGGTGATTATTACGAGATTATCGATGTGGATCAGAATAGAAAAATATTGATTTTGGGTGATGTAATGGGTAAAAAATGGGATGCCTGGTTCTTTGTACCAGCTTATATTGCCTACATCCGAAGTACCATTAATTTTTTCGTTAATCGACAAGAACTCGATTTTGTTGAATCACCGGGCAAATTTCTCGATATTATAAATGAGTATCTTTTTAAAGACATTCAGCTTACAGAAGTGTTTACAACTCTAAGTATCATCTCGCTTTGTACTTCTTCAAATAAAATTAGTATTGCCTCGGCCGGAGCTCTTCGCCCTTTTCTTTATGATGGAGTAGAAAAAAACATATCCCAATTAAATATTGTAGGCACACTGTTGGGGGTTGTAAAAGAAGGCAAATACCGAAGCTTAGTTCACGAGTTTAATAAGGGAGACAAACTATTCTTTTACACCGATGGCTACACTGAAGCTGTTAATGACAGAACCGGTGAAATGATTGGTGATGAAGCTATGTTTTACATTCTTGACAACAACAAAGAAAAAGAAATTATTGAACCTAAAGATGTGGAATTGGAATTAACCAAAATCTACAATGTCTCTAAATTTGATGATGACCGCACTTTGTTGTTAATCCAAAGAAATTAGCCGGATTTCTTATTTTTCTCCTTTGTTTTGTTCATTTTTGCATGAAAATACGACGACATGCAAGCAAATGAAATTATTGGATGGATGGGAAGCATTCTTTTCGCAATTTGTGCTCTGCCACAAGTAATCCACACATTTAAAACAAAAAAAACAGATGACCTAAACGAGTTGTTTTTATGGCTGTGGTTTTGGGGTGAAGTTTTTACCTTATGCTATATTTTTATAGATGATGTAGCCAGCAACAACTACCATATACCACTATACTTCAACTACTTATTTAATATACTATTGCTTTTTTATCTGATATTCGCAAAATACACCTACAATTCAAAACCAACCACACTTTCTATTATCCGAAAACGAATAGGTTTATAATATTGTAAAGTTAAAAAAAGCCGGATGATACCCATCCGGCTTTTCTGTTTAATGTCTGGTAACTGTATTTCTTATCTTCTCTCTAATCTCAGCAGATTCTTCCGACAACAGATAATTCTTTGTTGAATCCGGTAAAAAATCGAGGACTTCATTCAGTCTGTCTTCACGGATTGCGATTCTTACTTTTAATGCCGAAATATAATTATCTGAACTCCCTTGCGTAATTCTTGGTATCTCAAGAATTTCAACGCCATTGGACGGTAAATATTTAATCATGGCTTCGTTGTAGGCCGCAGTTACCGGCGAATACATTTCAGTTCCAACGTATCTTCTATTAATATTTAAAATTGGAACAATATAATTCAAAAAAGTGACTACATCCAATTCGGCTTGTTTAGCCGCAATGTCACATTCTTTCTCATCTTTCAAAAAATAACAAGGAAAAATAGTTCCTGAAACTACATAATCTCCCCCCTTCACCATTACCAGATTTTTAATGTGCCCCAATTCTTCCTGAATCAATCGCCATCGAACATCAAAAGTAAATGACGAACGATCCTCTTCAACTATAAATAGGTACAACACTCTATTTTCCGCACAAGCTTTTTCGATCAGATATTTATGCCCTTTAGTAAAAGGATTGCAATTTACAACTATGGCTGCGATGCCACCAAAAGTTACATCCTTTTTTATTGACCGCAAATAGTCCTGATATGTTTTGATATTCTCATATCCAAATTCCAAAACAGAGAACAATGGCTCTGCAGTTGCAATTTCGGTAAATCCCAATCCTTTAAAAACCTCTAAATTACGAGGCTTCGTGTAAACAAAAATGTGTTTGTGCTCATTAATAACCAATTCAATTAAATGTGTTACAATTTGCGCAAAAGCGGCTCCTTCTCTAAATTTAGGAGAAACTGCAACATATTTAAGTACTCTTCCTTTATACGACCCGGTTCCTATTACCTCCTGATTCAAATTATAAAGAATCATGGTGTAATCAACGTCTATAGAATCGAACTCAAAACCCAATGGCTCCAGAAATTCTGAGACCAGCTTTATATCAAAGGGATTGTTTAGATCTAAAGACTCTTCCCTATAATCTGTATTCTCAACTCCCATCCTTATTCGTTGTTTAGTATTGTTTTGTGTAAATATTTTCTTTTTGTTTCCGCACTCAATAATATGCATTTCACAGAAAATACCCCTCTAATTTTATATGTTATGAAAGGTGCTCAATATCTATGCAAGCATGACAAATGTTGTTTTATTATTCATTTTCAATTTGTATTGAATACTTTCCAATTGTACTTTTTATTCACCATATATGTAAAGAATGCAACAGCAAGCAAATCGGCAGAACCACCCGGAGATATCCGATTTTCATTACAATAATCCAATAAATCCTGATACTTTGAATTAAAATATTGAGTTCCAAAAAGAGTAAAAGCCTGTTGTGAAATATCCTGTAATTCATTAAGAACTTTTTCTCCTTTACGATATAAAATATTGCTGTCGTAATTGTGTGCAATTAAAACTAAAAGTGTTTGTTTTAATCCTTCATGAATAATTGCATCTTTTACTGCATCCATTTTATCGAAATGAGAACTCAAAACAGGAATTGCATGATTGAAAACACAAGGTAATCCGGATTGAATTTCGCCTCTAATTCCTTTCCCCTTATCTCCAAACTTCTCAAAACACTCTTCTCCATGTGTTTTTTTGCTGCTATAAAGCTTCTTCCCCAACTCATTCTCAACTAAACTGCCGTTTAATTCCTTTATTTGATTAACAAATGAATCATACGAAAAATTCCGGTTTTTTATTTGATTGGCACTCACAAACAGTGAAAATCCCAACAAAAAAATGGCACCTTTATGAGTATTCACCCCACAAGTTTCACGGTACATATCCTCTTCCATTTGCAAACCAATTTGTCTCAATTTTGGCAGAGCAGCTTTTATATTTGCAGACGAATAAGAATAACCATATTCAGCTATTTCTTTAAAATAGACAGACAAGACAGCACTTGAATTTAAAAATGTTGAAAAGTCCATATCCGAATGAGATCCGTTCGAAAAACGATCGACCAAACCCGGTTTTGGAGAAAGAGATACTTCATGAAGAAGTGCTTTTAAAGCAAATGCAGACAAATCTTTACAAACCCTTATTTTCCTTCTTTCCTGTAAAAACCGGGATATATCTTTCTCGATAACAGTTCTCATCTCTCCATATTTGTGAGTTTGCCTTCTCATGCAAAACACAGCAGGGTGCTCATTACAAAAATAACATTTCTTGGCTTTTCCCGATGAAACCGGATTTCCTTTTTCATCAGTAATATCAACGTCCAAGAGTCTACCTAAAGAGTGCTCCTTTTCATAAAGCTCTGCAATCTCTTTTATCGTTACTGCTGAAATTTCATTGCCTGAAACAGGGACTAAATAAAAATCTCCTGCTGCATCAGGACGAATAATTTCTCTTTTTTCCTCAATAATAATCCGATGAGAAAGTAAAAATCGTTTCAAATCAGACAAACATTCTAAGAAAAACAATTTGATCTGATCATTCGATTTTGGAACACCGGGAATATTAAGAGTCAGACTTAGTGAAATATCTCCTAACTCAGCAAACTTCTGTCTCTCTTTTGACCGGATTTCTTTAGCCTCCAAAATTTCTCTTACAACTTTCTCCATTTTGTCTACTTCCTGTTTACAAATACACCCTAAATGCTTAAAACAAGTAGGGTGTATCATATTTCATTTGTATAAATCGGCCTCAGCTTATGAGAGATTCTTTACATTATAAATTACATCAATAATAGTCCCGTCGCGATATTCAACCAAGCCTACAATCTGATCTCCCAATTGCTTTTCGGCAGGTACGCCAGTCATTTTCTCCACTTCCTCTTTCAAGTCTCGAATATCAACCACTTGCACCCCGGCTTCTTTAAGTTTCGCGGCCAAATTTGGTTTCGCTGGATTAACACATACACCTCTCTCTGTTACAATTACATCAACACTTTCGCCAGGAGTAACAACAGTGTGAACACGATCTTTTACAATGGGTAACCGACCACGAAATGCCGGACAAACAACAACTGTTAAGTTCGCTCCGGATGCGGTATCAGAGTGTCCTCCGGATGCACCTCTTATTTCTCCTGAAGAACCAGTAATTACATTTACATTGAAATCAACATCCACTTCGAGTGCACCCAAAACAACCACATCCAACTTATTGGTCATAGATCCGCAGTTATTGGGATTCGCATATTGATCACACGAAATTTCGATATGATTTGGATTATTCAAAACCGAAGAACTAACTGCAGCATCGAAAGACTGCACATCAAAAATAGAATGAAATAACCCTTCATTCAACATATCAACACCATAGGAAGTTACCCCTCCAATCATGAAGCTGCCAATTATATTTTTTCGCTTCATATCTTCGCGAAGAAATTTGGCCACCGCCAAAGAAGCTCCACCTGCACCTACCTGAAACGACATTCCATTTTTGAACAAACCAGAATGTTCAATTACTGTTGCTGCAATTCGGGCAATACGTAAATCCATTGGTGAATTGGTAATACGGGTAGTTCCGGACGCAATTTTTGTTGCATCACCAATACTATCCACTTTCACCACATAATCGATAAAATGTTGACGTACAGTACAAGGTACACAAGGATATTCAACCAAATTATCAGTAACAATAATTACATTACGAGAATACCGGGCATCAATATCTGCGTATCCCATAGATCCAAAAGCTGATGGACCATGAGCACCGGTTGCATTTCCTTCTTCATCAGCTGCAGATGCTGCTAAAACCGATAAATCAGGCTTAATTCTTCCTGTTAAAAAATCACGTACACGACCACCGTGAGAGTGAATAATTGCCGGATATTTTAATTTTCCAACCGATATTGCATCTCCCAATGCACCTCTGATACCTGATGTAAAGATTCTGGTAATCATTCCTTTTTCAACATAAGAAACCAAACCATCATGAGCTGATGTAAGTGATGAGGACGCCAAGGTGATATCCTTAATCCCCATCTCATCAAGTATTTTAATGGTCTGCATCAGCACGCCATCTCCACCTCTTAAATGATGATGACAAGTAACAGTCATTCCATCAAAAGGTTTACATCTTTTGACAGCCTCTTCCAGATTTTTACAAAGTTTGGAAACATGAGGTTTTTTAGCCTTAAGTGTTCTGGAAATATTGGTTGATGGAACTTCGTCTTCAATAATACTTTTCCAAACTCCCTGGAAAGGTTCAAGTTTCCCAAGGCCTTCTATATATTCAGGAATTTCAACTCCTATTGCATTTTTCATTTGTCTACGTTTTAAATCCAAGCTTAAAAACTAACCAGCATTCTTTTCAATTTCTTTCAAATCTATTTTGGCATATTCCAAAACTGTAATTGCTCTTTGAACAACAGGAGCATCTACCATTTTTCCATCAATTGCAAAAACTCCAATACCAGCTTTTTTGTTTTTAATAAACTCAGAATAAACACGATATGCTTTACGCACCTCATTTTCAGTCGGGTTAAACACATCATGAACAACATCAACCTGACGTGGATTTATAAGAGCCTTACCTGCGAAACCAATTTTTTTAATATATTCTGTTTCTTCCCGCAAACCTTCATCGTCGTTCACATCAGCAAATATAGTATCTAAAACGTCTAAATCATTGGCTTTTCCAGCCATCACAATTCTCTTACGTGCGTAATCAATACCAACTCCATCCGGAGTTTTTATAATACCCATATCGGCAGTTAAATCCTGCCCCCCAATAGTAATAGCATCTATTCGTGGATCGGCAGCCGCGATATCATAAACATTCGCAACCCCTTTGGCTGTTTCAATCATCACATGAATAGTCATGGTTGGATTCTTAATTCCATGCTCCTTTTCGATGCGCCGCACTTCTTTCATGAATTCCTTAACATCGGCTACTGTTTCTGTTTTCGGGAAACGGATATTATCAGGCTGTAACGGCACAATTTCCTCCAAATCCGTTAATCCAAACGGTGTATGGAAATTATTTACACGCACACATACTTCGGTATCATAAAAATTAACCGTTTTAAGCATATTCCGAACCAAAATTCTTGCTGCATCTTTTTGGTTTAATGCTACAGCATCTTCCAGATCAAGAAGAACAGCATCACAACCATAAACTCCTGCTTGTTGAATCATTGCCGGATTATTACCGGGAATGTACAACATCGACCTTCTTTTTTTCTTTACCATTACATTGTCCCCTCCTGGATACCTAAAGATCGTTTAACTGCTGTTTCAACTCGTGCTTCGATTGTCTGCGTCAGTGCTCCTTTGTCCTTGGCAATAAGATGCAAACCCTCAACCTGAAGCCGATCAAGTACCTGATTTATAGTTTTTTTAATATCTTCTTCGAACTGAAGTATTACTGTTGAAGAAATATCAACTTTGCGACCAGAATCTTTTTCAAGAGGCTCAATCAGAATCATAATATCGCTTGATTCAAAAGTTCCGGCTTGCGCTTTAAACTTGGGTGTCATTGTTAATAAATATTTGTTAATTAAGTCTTATACATTAGTATAATTTGCTTCTGCAAATTTTAAGGTCTTTCGATACAATTCAAAGCACTTTGAAGTATTTTTAACCCAATCTTTACGTGTTATAAAACACCCACTGGAAACGATTGCAGATCAGACTCTTGTTTTATCTAAAACCAAACGTAAGTATTTACATTTCTTACTATTCACATTTAAATAGATACTTTTTTGTGAAATAAGTGCAAAAGCACCAAATCTCTTATCTGTTTTAATCTGAAAAAATATTAATTGATAACATCAAAATGAATTTATGAAGAAAATATATTCGACACAAAACATATGATAAATTTAAAAAAGGCTTGCAAAAACAAAAATTCTGCTTATTTTAATAGATCGTTAGATTTTAAGTATGAGATATTAGATCAATTTGGTCCACCGAATGATCAGGGTATTTTCAACATTAACAACCATGATTTTTACTAAAAATTATGAGAACAAACGATTTACAAACCTTAACAGACTATTATTACTCTAGAATCAGAATTTTAAGCGTTAGCGATTGGTTAGACCTCAACGAAATAATAACGCGAATTCAATTATTAATTCCTTGATTATCTAAAAAAAATAACTTCCAAGTATTATTTATTTAAAATTTATTAATAGTTCTTTCCTCTTATTTAGTCGCTCAAATCTTCTATGATTTTTGATAATTTAGCTTTAACGTCCAGATCTTTCTCATTCTCAAAAGCAACAATCAAATCGGGCAATGCCGCAGTATATTCCGAAATTTTAAGTAATTCAGCAGCATGTAACCTGACTTTTGGAAATGGACTACGCAACAACCCAATATTCCATCTTACAGCCGGTCTGGAATAAATTGAATGCAAATAATTCATAGATATTATTACAGAGTCAGGATTTGTATTAAAAAGCTTCCACCAATTTTCCTTTTCACTTATTTTCAGCATTTTATTATATAGAATTTCACGAGTATAATTTTCAGGCTTTATCAGTTTAGCTTTATATTTTACCTGTTCATTATTTGTTACCCATCTTATCATTCGGGGAACCATCCAACGCATTCCGGGAGTAGATTCGGGATGTCCTGCAATTGCGAATAATCTTCCACTACCTACTTTTTGCTTATACAAAAATATTTTCCCAGGAGTCACCTCTTTGGGAGCCCCTGCGTTGGAGTGAATATCGGTAACATAATACGCTAATTCGGAATAATTTTCTTTTTGCAATAGGGTCTCCATTACTGGTCCGTCATAATACTGACAAAATAGTTTGTTGTGATCCAATTCCGGAAAAATTTTTTTCCCTTCTCCTGTAAGCTTAAATTCAACCAAACCTCTTCCTCTTGCATAATGAGCCCTATCTATAACTTTAACATTACCAATCTCAAGGGAAGGATAACCTGGAGTGCTGCTAGTTAAAAATGCACCCGCACAAATCCCTACAATTCCTTTTCCTTGGTCTATAACAAACCTCCTAATCTTCTCTTTACCGTAAAACCCGATATTATTCAATTGATTACTACCACTTCCCCCAGGAAAAATCATTGCATCAATAGCATCCAGTTTGCCAGACTGAATATCACTTGCGCTAATTTGCAGAGGCGATATGTCTTTATCAATTTTCAGAGCTTCAATGGTTTCAACAACACTTATCGCCCCTGCTCCATTACCATTAAAAACGCCTACCACAATTTTATTGTCGTCAGGCTGATGTTTTCCACATGCTGTAACGATCAAAAAAATCATTACTAATAATTGATATTTTTTTTTCATATTAACTTACATTTCAATATTAAATTCATCTTTATAAGCTTTAGCCACAAAACGATCTAACCATTTATAAAACTCGCTAATTTCCTTTTTATCAACTCTTCCTTTTTGTCTCCACTTATCAATTAACTCGTTAGTAAGCTCATATATATGATTATCATATGGACGTAATTTCTGAACAATTCCTGATTTATCGCTGTTATACAAAGCATTAACGTTTATGTAATACTTATCGGATTTTCCCCACCTGATGTTCATGATTTTTTCTTTTTTAAGAACCAATGCGGCATTGCAAATGGGAGAATCTTTTAATGCTGTCTTGTAGGATACGATTTCAGGAATAGTACTTCCGCCCTTTAACCATACCGGTACAACAACAGATGCCAATGGAAAACCAATATTGGACCACATGGTAGCAAATTCAGGATTTTCATCTTTTTTTACGCCTTCTATTATTACAGAAGAAGCTGATCCTGATCTGGGAATAAAATCTCTAAAATGAGCATATTGAGACGTATTTTCGGGTAGATTACCATACTTTAGCTTTAAATCCTCTTTAATTAAAGAGTGTTTTAAACTCTCAGCAACATCTTGTTCAATAAACTGAGCGGACAATCCTTCAGAAGAAGCACTCTGATAAAACAGATCGGAAGAAGTATTGTAACGAATATAACCACTCCCAATGCCTATTTCACCGGTATTAGAATAATTAGCTCTTATAACATAACCAAAAGGAGCAATTGCAGGATCGTTAACATCTATCTTCACAAATCCGTTATGTCCGAATTCATAATAAGCAGCTCCTCCAAAAGCATCAATTACTCCAAAATTAGCCTCCAATCCGCTGGGTTTTTGCATTGAATTCAAAAGGTTCTCAAAGTCTTCAAGAGTTCCGCAAACAGAAAGAGCTGTCTTCATTAACCTGCCTTCAAGGCCACTTAGTTCTTCTTTGCTTTCATGGTTTAAATTGTACGAGGCCGAATTCATAATTGCAAATCCTGCCGAATTCATTCCAATCCAAACGTTTCTTCTTGCAGTATCAGCTGAATTAATCAAGCCCATGTAATCAAATTTGTCTCCTTTAAAGTAGGCAACACTATTCTTTACTGCCCATGTATCTCTGTTTTTCCATATCATGGGCCTGCCACTTTTTGTGTATTTCCCTGAAACAACTGCCGTAGTACATGCTTCTGATATAATGGGATTTAAAACAATAAATACGAGTATAATTTTTATAAATAATTTCATGTGTTATAATTTTGTTGTTGAACCATTGAGTTTTCTCCATCTATTTACTTGCGTAGAAAATCATGATGTACCTGATGAGTTCTGATTACATTTTTATTATTTTTCGAATAAAACGTTCTTCTTCATATTGAATGTTTAGCAGGTAAATGCCGGAGGGAAGATCACTTAAATCAAGTTGAAATATGCGATTGTTTGATTTTATTTTTTTCTTTAGAATTCCGGATGAATCATATACCTTTATCGTTTTAAATTGTTGATTATTCCCCACCTGAATTTCCACAAAATCATTTGTAGGATTCGGATATATATTTACAGCAAACAATTTTTCATCAACAAAATTGTGATTGTCTGATGAAGTGGTTTGATCAATTGTAATCTCCAAATTTTCAATTTCGGAAGTATTTTGTCCATCGCTTACCGTTAATTGTAAATTATAATCTGTAAGAGGACTGCTAGACAGGGCACCAGAATCATGAACTGTGATTTCCCCCCTTACTTCATCAATAGCAAAAACATTATTCGTATTTCCTCCTGTTATTGTCCAATCCTGAAAAACTGTTGCAAAAACATCTTCATCGGTAGCCAAAACTGTGCAGACCAAAGTTCCATTTGGAGAATCGCGAGTAACACCAGCCGATTGGTTTGTACTAATTACTGGGGCAAAGCTATTTTCAATTTTACTTCCCTTCCAAATTACCCCACCAGATTCATTTTGCACAATAAAACTTAACCTAAAAGCCTCATCTTTTAAACGTACTTTATGTGGTTGGTTAAAATCAAACAATGCAACAGTATTATCATCAAGCTGATGTGCATTTCCTCTTAATGGGGTGAAACTATCAGAATGCCTGTCAATTTTCGAAATTCTAAGTTGATCGATTTCTGCTACAATAAAATTAGAATAGCTGCTTATGTATTTTTCACCCAGATTTAAGGCTTTACTACTTGTTGATAAATTGAAATTGGAACTGCTGTTTTCAACATCTTTTTCACCATTTACAAATAGTTTTGTTTTGTTACCTGAATGAGATACTGCAACATGTACCCATTCGTTTAGCAATAAATCGCTATGGTAAGATTTTATATATGCATTGCTGTTGTGTGCTATAAATTCAATTGCATACGAAGTAGATGTTATGTTATCGATACCAAGGGTAAAGGCATATTGCTGATACAAGATGACATCGTTGTTTTGATTGCCATTCTTTACATTGATCCAAAACTCAAACGTATATTCACCGGAGAAGTCCAAATCCTTATCCGGAGTTTGTCTTGCATAGGCATACTGGCTTCCTCCCAAGGAAATATAACCGTCTAAATTTTCTTCATTTGCATAAGCAAATTCATTGGACCATGAGTTTAAATAAAATACATCACTTATTTTGTTTCTTACTCTAAACTGATAAATAGCTACCGTTGATTCGGCAGTAATAGAATATGAATCGCTTGTGATCGTACTCGATACCGTTTCCCAACTGCCTTCATCTTTTTTCATTTCCAATTCAAAAGCATCCCAGTTCACTTTGTTGCTAACTTTCCATTGGACGGTGATGTTCTGGCTTCCGTCACTTACCACACTGGTTATTTCAGGAATGGGCAAAAAATCGAAAATTGCATCAGTTATTGTATTGTAGCCACCAGAACTACTGGTCCATCCCTGCACATTATAGTATCCGTTTATGCCGTTATTATTATACCATCCCCAATTTATGTGGTAGTAAGGTATGTTATCAATGTCTTTATAACCATCAATAACAGCAGCATGTTGGGCTCCTGTTGCGCTTGCTTTTAATCCTATCTGTACAGGGATTTGATCTGTAACATTTTCATACATTCTATTCCAGAAAGAACTCCATGATGCTTCTTCGTAATGCCCACTATACCGAAAGAAATTTTCCAACACAAAGGGAATTTTATTTATATGGGAACTTGATCCTGTTGGCCCAAAATCCATTTGAACAGCAACTGCGATATCGTATATTAGTTTGGATACTGCCTCACGTTCTTCAACTGTCGATGCAACTCCATAGTACTCGTCTTTTATATCAGTCCAGTCATATTCTACCTCATCAAAAAAAGCAGAATGAGTGTAGGATAAACCATCATAACTGTCCGAATAAACATGATTGCCCATCGCTTTTTCAGGCCATTTGTAATAATTGAAAATTTGCGATGCACTTATGGCCACGCAACCTGCCGAACAGTTTTGAGGTGTGTATAAATTCGTAGCATTAATGTTCTGCCCTGTTTCATCAATGCAATTAACACCTCCCCAAGCATCTGTAAGTAAAGGATTAATTACCACATCTGTTTTCGACTCTTTTACAGCACTTTTTTCTATTCCCGATGACAGATCAATGTCATTTTTTTGCCCTTTTACACCCTCAATAAGATATTGCAGAAATGGGTTATTTTTAGTCTCAAACCGTCCTTTATCAGAAAAGCCAATAATTGGTGCATCAATTCGCGCATCAACAATAACAAATCCTCCTTTTGCATAATTGAAAACATACCCAATAATATTATTATTGTCGGTTAAAGGAATACATTCTAAAAGCTTAGAATCTTCGGAGTTTAGCTTTTTAAATATTTCATCGGACTTCTTTCGGTATTCACTGGTATCTTTTTGAGAAAATGCCGCTAACGAAAGAAATACAAATGAAATTAACACAAGTAATTTTGATGTATTTTTCATTTCGATTATTCTATTTTATCTGGGTTCGGTTATTAATTTACTGATCATCCAAAGTAGCAGATTGATAAAACTAATGTAGAAACCTGGTTCGTAACTTAACGTGAGGCCAACCCAATAAACACAAGTCAGCACACTGATAATACAAAGATTACACCCGAATCAAAACAAGACATTAGCCTTTCGTTTTTTTAATAATACCGATTACTAATTTGTATTAACATTCGAATTCTGCTTGCTCATTTTATTCAACAATTCTATCCCCTTACCAGTTTATGGTTGATTGTATGTCACGACAATTGTTGGTACAGAACTTCGACAGTCATTGGTGCAATACCTCTACTATTGTTGTCAGCTTATGGAGTTCACAACCTTTTGTTCTGTCTGCAATAAATTCTTCTGCTAATTAATCGATCCCAGGTTATTTGTAAATCATCTTAGATTCGGAATCCCAATTGTTCTGGCGTAAGGATACTGAATAGGGATAAGTTCCTTTCACATCCATTTCCGGTGTATCATCTAAAGGATCGATCATTTCTTCTTCAATCAAATTCAGCAAGAATAAAGTTTCATCATCCTCTTCAAAATCGGCACCCAAATCAGGAATAAAATCTTCGTTGTATCTTGATACATTGGATACCCGAACTTTTCTTAAACCACATTTTGCAAAACCATAATATCCTCCGCGGTAGGTACCACTCCAATTTACTGCTGAAACCGACGACTTCGAAATCCAAACATCATCAGTCCCAGAACCTACCAGTTGTCCATTCACAAAAAAACGTGCAGTATTGTCGGAAGAGGATCGGGTAATTGCTATGTGTACCCATTTCCCATATGAAAGAACGATGTTCTCGTTATCGTAAGTACTCATTGATTCTAACTCAACATCGGTAGAGTTGTTGGCAAGTTTTGAATACTTCAACTCGTAATCGGCTTTAACTTTAATCAAGTTTGTTCCTATTCCTCCCGGTTGATTATAATCAATAACTTCCTCTGCAACATCAGCCTCAGGTTTGGATTCATTTGCCGGTGTGGCATACAATGAAAAAACATATCGCTGCTCCATTATAATTGATGATGTAAGCGGTTCTTCTGTTAGATTTGTTCCTTCCTCCATTTTTACCCAGGTTTCGAAGGTCCAGTCGGTAGTTAAAGCATCAAATGGTCTTTTACCATCGGTACTTTTATTGGTTGCGTAAAAGCTCTGGTTCTCTCCGTTAAAGTTGGCATAACTATCAATAATGCTTACCATCCCACCTGTAACAACAGGTGTTTCGATTCTATTGTCATCGTCGCTACACGACAAACATGTCGCAACAATCACAAACAACAACAGGTATGTATTTAGATTTTTCATGTGCTTATAATTTGATTTTTAAAGGCCACAAGAAACCGCCATAATAATCATTTCCTTGTATCAAAATATGGCTCGTTTCATGTACTTATCTGTTAAAAAATTCATTTATTTCCATCCGCCAATAGAAACATCCTCACCGGGAACACCAAATTCACCTCCATAAGTGTAAATTTCTGCGGGAATTAGTTGTAATTGCTGAGCAGGAACAGGAAAATGAAGCATTGTGCCTTTTTGCAATTGATCGAAACGACGCATATCAAAATATTCGATGCCAATACCCGAAAGGATTAACTCGATATTCCGTTCGTACCAAATTGCATTCCACACTTCTTCTTTGGTATTTCCAATAGTAGTCAGGCCACCACGAGTTATTCGGGTTCCGTTATTAATGATCGTAGCGGCTCCTGCATAATCACCCAAATTGTATTTAGCCTCTGCCATTAGCAGTTCATTTTCCGACAGGCGAAAATCAATTATTCTTTTGTTGATTCCATCGTTGTTGATATAATCGTCAAGTCTTTTGTATCGGTAGGTGGACCACCTGTAATAGCCTCTATCGGGTCGGCTGTTTTCTGTATCGTATTCAAAATCTAGATGTAATCGCTGATCATCAGAGATTGCTAACCCATTATTTGGTAAATCAGTATAAAGTCCGCTTTCTGGAAAAGTTGAGGGGATGTTTGGATCGAGCATGTTCACGATTCGCATATCAATTTTCCCCCAACCAGGAGCTACTGTTTTTAAGTGAAAATAAGATTTCCAGGAATCTGCAACCCCATCACCTAAAGGAGCAAAATCTTTTGTAATCCCTTTTTCTGTATGTTCCAACACTTTTGTCCAGTCCACCTGACTATTTTGTGTTGCATTTCGCGAAGAGTAAACCAATAAACGAGCAATATAAGAGTGTGCAAGACGAGCCAATTCTACATTGGACCACTCGTCGCCGGGAATCCACGATGTGGGCAGGATAAATTCTGAGTTTTCGCATATTTCAATTGCTTTTTCAATTTGTTCAATCCCTTTTGCCACAACATCTTTATACGAGCTAAACTCCATTGTTTCATAGTCTGCTATAGAGGAAATAAGAACCGATTTATCAAAAATCAAACCCAAATAACCATTTGCAAGTCCCTGGGTAAAATAAGCAACAGCTTTAACCATATCGGTATTTTCGCCATTTCCTCCAATTTGCATTCCGTTGTCTAAAATATTGATAACGTCGGTTGATGATGTTAAAACATCATACATGTTTTTATAATATGCCTCACCAACCCAATGATAAGGATAGGTTACATCGTTAATATATGCTTCGCGAGGCTCCATCGACAGATCAACAGCTCCAAAATTAGACCAAAATACAGTTCCGCAATCTGCCATATACCACATTGCCCTTGCAGGGGTTTCAGTACCAAAATCATAAGATGAATCATGACCTACCGAAAACCAGAATTTAAACAAGCCGGCAGTAATTGATTCGATTCCATCAGAGTCGGACAAAACTGTTTCTGTATCTGGTGAATTCAAATTTTCAACGTCTAAATCCTCACAGGAAACAAACACTAAACAAAAAATTGGAATTATGTGTAAAATTTTCATACTAACTATTTTTAGAATCCATAGTTCAAATAACAAATTGAGTTTCGCCCTGATTTGCGATTTTTACTTTATGGATGTTACATATGCAATTGTTCAAGAAATTAACTATTGAAAGCTCTTTTGTCGTACTTTCATCGGCCATTAAGCTAAAATTCAATGTTAACAGAAAAAGAATAGGTTGTGAAATTCGGGTATCCCGTATTATCAAAAGCATAACCATCAAACGTAACTTCCGGGTCGTAACCCGAATAATTGGTAAAAGTGAGTAGGTTCTTTCCTATGATTCCAAATTTTACCGATTCAACATATTTTCCCAAGCGGCCTAATTTTTCACCTTTCAGAGTGTATTTAACCGAAGCTTCAGCTAAGCGAAGGTAAGTTCCATCTTCAATCCAAAATTCATTAATTGACTGGCTGTTGTACAGACCCAAATAATAATCGATGGTTTTCATTGCTTCAGGAGATTTACCAAATTGATCCATCATAGGATGTCGGTTGTGATTAACCATTTTCTGAGCGGTACTGTTGTACACATCTCCTCCCTGCTTCCATTTCCACAACATAAAGAAACCAAAATCCTTATAACTTAGGCTGGATGTTAACCCCATTCTAAAATCAGGGTTTATGTCTCCAATTTTTTGAGTAATAGGATTGTCTTGCTCATCTTTTAAAAGAATGGGAGATTCGTTTCGGGTTCCCTCTGTTCCGTTTTCGATGACAAAGCCTTCATTATTCAACGCATAATTCGTAATGCTTTCTCCATCGGGTATCTGAGCTTGCATTTGTTCAAGAGTGTGCACAAATTTTCTTCCATACATTATTCCGTATGCTTCGCCTTCCTGAATGTAAAAACTGCTTTGCGGACCTGTTCTGTATGCCGGAACATCAAGTTTGGTAATTTCCGATTTTGTTTTGTCGAATGTAAATCTCAAATCCCAGTTAAGGTTTTTCTTATTTATGATGTTGACATGAAGCATGGCTTCAAAAGTATTGGTCTCCAAAGTTCCTGCGTTTTTCCATTGGTAAGGAAAACCGCCCTGATGAACCAATAATGGAACTTTCAAAAATTGATCTGAAGTTTCCGTGTTTGAGTAGGTAGCCTCCAGGTTAAATCGCTTTAAGAATGTCATATCAATTCCTACTTCGATCTCTCTGGATTCGGAAGGTTTCAAATTCTTATTTCCCAAGGTCGATTTTTGATATACCCCTGATACTGTACTGTAGGTTTCATATTGTAATGAAAAAACGGGTCTTTGTCCTGAAGTTCCAATTGCACCTCTAATTTTTAACTCATCAATTCCGGGAATTTTCACATCCTGTGAGATTCTGTAGGCAGCCGAAACACGGTAATAATTATGCCATCTTTCTTCTGAACCAAATAATGAAGAACCATCGCGACGAAATAAACCATCAAGAATGTATCTGTCTTTAAAAGTAAAAGAAGCAATCGCAAAAATGTTTTCAGCTTTAATGTCTTCATAACTATCTCTAAAATACATGTTTTCATCAGAAATAATGGAAAAGGAAGGCATGCCTGCAAAATCGAAATCACGACCGTATCCGCCTGCAGTTTCAAAATGGTTGTCTTCACTTAAATAACTAAGCCGGGCATTAAATTCCATATCGCCCCAAGTATCGAAAAAACTTAACGTAGCTCTGTAATTCTGATTTTTAATTTTTGAAGTGTAGTTATCCAAATATCCGGGAGACTCCGAGAAGCCATCTCCATCGATGCCTGTATACATTCCTTTGGGAGTGTAAGCAAGTCTCCGGTAATCCTGACTTTCGATTCCATAACTTGCCTTAAAACTCAGCCAGTCGGCAAGTATCCAACTCAGCTCATAAGTGCCTATAAACCTGGTTTTTTCTGAAACATTTGATTTATTGTAGAGTTCGTAGAGTGGATTGAATACGATTTGGTTCCATTGGTTTGGGGCAAAATTATAAGGGGAACCATCTGCATTGTTCTGGTACAGATTTACATCAGGCTCCATCATAACAACCCGGCCAAAAGCCTCATTTCCACCTCCAGGCATGTCATTTTCGGTTAAAATCAGGTTATTACTTGCTTTTATCCTGATTTTGCTATTTATGGCATGATCAACATTTATTCTAAAACTCTGACGATCGTAACCTCCGGTTTCTTTTAAAATTCCTTCGTTGTTATGATTTTCGAAGGACAAATATAAATTGGTTTGATTCAATTTTGCAGCTACACTAATGAAATTGGTATAACTCACTCCACTTTCAAACATTTCGTTCTGCACATCGTTGTATAATCTAAATGGCTGGGTCATCATTCCATTGTCAAGTAAAATCCGGTTTCCTTCGATGTTCGGATTATAGCCTGAAACATAATCTGTAGGGTAGTTAACAGTAGCATATTTGGTGTAAGTATCCACTTCCTGCCAATCATTAGCCAATAAATAGGGATGGTGTTCTGCCAGATCTAATAAATTTGTAACTTTCTGAATCCCAATCTCATTTCGTACTGTTACTTTTGTTGTATTATCGGGTAAGCTGGCTCCTCGTTTGGATATAACTACAATGACTCCATTACCAGCCCTGGAACCATAAAGAGCAGATGCCGCCGCTCCTTTTACCACTTCAATTGACTCAATATCATCAACATTAATATCAGATAAGGAACCTTGCATGATCATTCCGTCTAACAAAATCATGGGTGACTGACTTCCCGTTAAGCTTGTAGCACCACGAAGAATAATTGAAGAACCGGATCCCGGAGAACCATCTCCGGATACAACGCTTACTCCTGCAATTTTTCCTTGAAGTGAAGCCGAAACCGAAGATTGTGGTACATTGGTTAGATCCTTTGAACTTACTTTAGCTACCGACACCGACATTTTCTTTTTTTCGGTTCCCATTGCCACTCCGGAAACAATTACCTGGTCGAGCATAGAAAAATCTTCAAGCATTTCTACATCAAAAACATCATTATTATCTATCGGCAACTCAACTGTTTTATAGCCTATAAAACTATATTGCAGAAGATTTCCAGCCTCAGCTTCAACCTCAATAACAAACTTCCCGTTCATATTGGTAATTGTTCCAATTGTAGTTCCTTTTACAATTATATTTACTCCTGGCAATGGTACACCATTACTGTCCATAACACTTCCAATAATTTTCTTTTTATTATCCTTTGGTTGGGGAGGTGAAACTTTTTGGATTTCTTGTTTTGGTTTGATTATAATGTACTCCTCAGATTGCTTATAAGTAAGGTTGGTTCCTTTCAATAAACTTTTTACAGCTTCAACCACTTCTAAATCTCTGAAACTAACATCGGTTTTTCTACTATAATCAAACTCATCATTACTATATATGATAATAATATCAGCTTGTTTTTTGAACTCAGACAAAACTTGCTCGTAGCTAACACCTTTAAGTTCCAAAGTAACTCTATTCTGCGATTTAACACTTGCAGAAAGTTGAAACGATAATAAAAATGTTAGCAGAACAACCAATTTCATCTTCAGTAAAATCTTACGGGTGTTAATTATATGCCTATTAAAAGCATATATTACAGATTTTTCCATAATTTTGTATTATTGGATTATACATTTGGGTATTTACGGATACCCTTTATCTAATTGATATCGGAAAATGTGCCAGCATTTTCCGATTATTTTTCTACAACATAAACCAGATCATTTTTCTTTATAAATTTCACATTTGTAGTTTCTTCAATAAAATTTAAAATTGATTCAATTGGTGTTCCTTTTTTAAATGCACCTGTGAATTTTTTATTTTCTATTGCATTATCTGTAAAATTGAATTTAATATTGTACCATCTTTCCAACGAAGTCGTTATTTTTTTCAACGACATCTTATTAAATTCAAAAATGCCTCGTGTCCACGATGTATAAATATTTACATCAACATCTCTTACCGAAATTACATCCCTACACGAACAAATGGCTTGTTTTCCAGGAATCAGAAAACTTTCATTGCTGCCATTATTCACTTTCACATGTCCTTCAACTAATGTTATCTCGTTGTATTCGTCACTCTCATAGGCACTTATATTAAAACTGGTGCCCAGAACTTTAACTTGTGCAAATTGCATTTCAACAATAAAAGGCCTCTTTTTATCTTTACTTACTTCTAAAAAAGCTTCTCCTGTTAAAGAAATTTCTCGAATATCATTCTTAAAATTTATTGGGTATGAAATTTTCGACATCGAATTAAGAATTACTTTAGAGCCATCAGGAAGAAAAAAATCATATTCTGCTCCTAACGGGGTTACAATGGCAAACTGTTCATTTGCTTCTTTTTCTCCTACAGAACTATTAATTGCCAATAAATTGGTACTGTCTTTATAAATCGTTCCATATTTTGGATGACAGAATTCCTGATATTTATGATTTAACAAATTGTGAGTTGTCCCGTCGGGAAAAACAATATAGGTAAGATTTTTATTGAATGGATATTCTTGTGATGTTTCAATATTTTTATTTTTCAACAGACCAATTACAATAAGAAAGGGTAAAAGAACCGCTGCCACTTGATAAAAAATACGTACCCGAAGTTTCTTCTTTTTATCAATTGTTCTCAACTTCAATCTTTCCCAAGATTTCCCTTCCTCAATAGCATCTATAGCTGACACCTCTTTATAAGACAAATGAATTTTTTTCAGCACTAAGAACTCATCCCGATTGGCTTCTGATTTCTCTAACCATTCGTTAATAAACTCAATCTCGCTAATATCCGCTTGCTTAGAGATGTATTTTAATAAAATATTTATATCAATGCCATTCATTTCTATCGTTATTTATCGGTGTAACGTAGAATAAAGAAAAATGGGTGTCTGAATATTTATTTTATTTCCAAAAAAAACAATTTTCAATAAAAACAGCAGGCGCTATTGGTAGAAATATCTTTACAACAAAAAAACACAATAATTAATGAGTAATTAAAATATTCCTTAAATTTAAAGTAAATAGCTGACCAATATATCCAACACTTCCCGTAAAAGACGATAAGCACGAGCCAGATTTGATTTCACGGTGTTAACGGATATATTTAACTCTTCGGCAACTTCCTTATATTTCAGATTATAGAAAACCACTGCTTTAAAAACTTCACGGGTTTTTTGCGGCAAATTCTCAACCTTATCCATAAGTCTCCTGTTCCGCTCTAAAATTTCTTCCTCGTCATAATAATTTTCTATAACTATTTTGTCATCAAAGCTATCAACATATAGGGGATGCTCTTTTCTTAGATAATCAATACAAGCATTTTTAACGGAAGCAAAAAGATAAGCAGAAAGATTCATTTGGGTGTGAAATTTCTGTTTTTCCCAAACCTTTATAAAAACTTCCTGAACAATATCTTCCGACAAATTTAAATCGTAAACATATTTAATTGCAAACACACATAAGGGTTTGTAATACCGCTCGAATAACAATTTCAAACCCTTGCTTTTATCGTTATCTAAAGTGTAAAGTATGTGGTTGTCTGTAATTTTCACCTAATTACTAAATTTATGGCTTGCCAATATACAAGAATAATCTTAAATCAAAAACAGAAAATTTCGGAAATAATAAGGTTATCTTGAAAAACCTATATGTGAAAAATTGGCACTGCTCAATGCTTCTACTAAATATAGTATTACAGAATTCTTCTACTTGAAAAATAGATTAGGAACTGATCCCTGATTTTCCAAAAAGAAAAAAAGGCTTAAAAAAAAGATCCTGCTTATTTAGAATAAACAGGATCTAATTGTTAGTGATTAGTTAGTGGTTAGTAAAGTCTCACCAAATAATTGATGAGTAAAAAAAGTGTGATTCAATGTGATTACAAATGGTATTTTTTGTTTTTATCACAAAGGATTTACAATATAAGTGTAAATAATTGGTTTCCGCAAACGTTTCCATGATTTTTTCACTTACAAACCATAATTTTCATAAAATAGGACGAAAAATGAACTAAAAGAGCACAGATAGTCAAAAAAAACACTCATAAATCTTGAAATAATTTAGTAAGGAGTTAACTAATTCAACCGAAATTCTCTTTCCTCTTATCATGATAAATGCAAAAAAGATCCTATCTAAAACAAATGTCAATTACAAAAAAAAGCAACACAACTCCCTTACAAACTGCCAACTAAATCTAAAATAAAATATTGATTAATAATTTAATTTACGGAGTTAATCCACAATTAAATTAAAATTAATTGCCACAATATAGTTTTGCTTCAAATATATTAATCAGAATACCTTTTAATGAAGAAGCTCACTTTACTATTCTCTCTACTTTTTTCTTTGACTCTATTTGCACAAAAGAAAATTGTCGACTACGTGAATCCAAATATCGGAGGCATTGGTCATATGCTCGAACCAACAATTCCATTGGTGCATCTTCCCAACAGCATGATGCGCATATCAAAAGAGCCAAAAGGTTATCAAAGCGAGAAAATTACACACTTTCCCTTCTCTATTGTTTCTCACAGGAAAGGAACAGTCGGTAAGTTCATGATTTCTCAGAATCCTACTTCGCAAGAACCTAAAAACTGGGAATCTGCCTATGATCATGACCAGGAAACAGTAAGCCCCTATTACTATTCTGTTTTATTGGAAGATTCTGATATCGAAATGGAATTGACTGCAAGTCAACATGTTTCGCTTACACGTTTTAGCTTCACAAACAGCGCCCCTGCTAATTTATATTTACAATGCAGAAACAATGGAGCATTTAACATTTCTCCCAAAAAAAATACAATTACAGGTTTTGATATGATTACAGCGGTTGACGGCATTGATCTTGAGCATCCTGTAAAAGTTTATTTTGCAGTCAGGTTTGATCAAAACATGTCTGATTACGGCACTTTCGACACAAGCAAATTAAATTCTAACAGCAAAACTATTTCGGGAGATAAAGTCGGATCGTTTTTCCGATTTGACAATACTTCAAATCCATTACAACTTAAAATAGCTGTTTCTTATATTTCAGCAGAAGAAGCTAAAAAACATTTGGAAAGCGAAATGCCTGATTGGGATTTTGACCAATACAAGGAATCTCACAAACGGATATGGAATAATACACTGAGTAAGATACTGGTGAAAGGTGGAAGTGAAGATCAAAAAACAGTTTTCTACACGGCACTTTACCGTTGCTATGAGAGAATGGTAAATATTTCTGAAGACGGAAAATACTTTAGTAATTACGATCAAAAAATCCATAGTGATGATGGCGTTGATTTTTTCGTTGACGATTGGGTTTGGGATACATACCGGGCGACTCATCCATTAATGTGCTTAATTGATCCGGAGAATCAATCAAAAAAAATCAATTCCTACATTAAAATGTATGAACAAAGTGGCTGGATGCCATCCTTTCCCCTGTTTACGGGCGATCATACTTGTATGAATGGAAATCACGCCTCTTCCATTATAGCAGATGCTTATTTTAAAGGAATAAGAGGATTTAACATCGAGAAAGCCTTTGAAGGCTTAAAAAAGAATGAATTGGAAGCTACGATGTTACCATGGAAGAATGGTCCGGCAACAGAATTAGATACCTTTTATCATGACAATGGCTTTTTCCCAGCTTTAAAACCAGGAGAAAAAGAATGGGTGAAAGAAGTTCACCATTGGGAAAAAAGACAAGCTGTTGCCTTAACACTTGGGCATAGCTACGACGATTGGTGCATTGCTCAATTGGCAAAGGATCTTAACAAGAAAGAAGACTATCAGCTTTTCTCAAAAAAAGCCAATAATTATAAAAACAATTTTGATTCTGAAATTGGTTTTATGGCTCCCAAATCATCTGATGGAAAATGGATTCGACCATTCGATCCAAAATTATCCGGAGGTTTAGGTGGCAGAGCCTATTTCGCAGAAAACAACTCCTGGACTTACACATGGGATATTCAGCATGATATTGCCGGATTAATAAATTTGATGGGTGGAAATGAAAAATTTAACAACAAACTGGATCAACTATTTGTAGAACCATTCGGGATTCCGAAGTGGGATTATTGGGATATTTTTCCGGATGCAACAGGCTTAACCGGCCAATTTGTAATGGGAAATGAACCCAGTTTACACATACCTTATTTGTATAACTATTCGGGAGCACCATGGAAAACGCAAAAACGAATCCGTTCCCTTATGGAAGTGTGGTTCACCAACTCTCCTTTTGGAATTTGCGGCGATGAAGATGGCGGAGGATTATCAGCATTCTACGTTTTTTCGTCCATGGGATTTTATCCGGTTACGCCAGGTGTTCCGGAATACAATATTGGCAGTCCGATATTTAGCGAGATTACAATTGATTTAGGCAATGGAAAACAACTACAAATTATTGCAGACAATTGCTCTGCAAAAAATAAATACATTCAATCGGCAAGTTTGAGTGGTAAGGAATTAAAAGGTCCCTACTTTGAGCATTCGGAAATTATTGACGGAGCCAAACTAATATTGGAGATGGGACCAAGACCAAATAAAACATGGGGAAGCAATCCAAAATTTGTTCCCTATTCGATGAGTAAAGATTAGTTAGTGATTTAGATTAGGTTAGTAAGAACTATTCCACACAAGTAGTTCAGTAGTAAGCCCCGAAAGTACCATATAGGGGCTTTTCTATGTTTCAAAAAAAGGAGGTCATGAAATCTGTTGATTTCATGACCTCCATTTTTATTCAATTTCATTCTTCTTTAACGAGCACCAACCAATGATACCGAAGAGATTGTATCTCCCATACCAACAAGTGTAACCGGTTTATCAATTAAGATGGTTGGAACTGCAATAATTTCTAATTTCTCATTTGTAAATATTCCTGTTTCCAAGAGCTGATTATCTCCAAAAAGATTGGTTACAGTCGCCGAAAGTCTTGACAATTCATTTAACCCAACCTCCGACACTTCATGATCTTTAGCCCAAAGCAATACTTCTTTTTTATCGATAGCGCCTGTTCCTGCTTTTGCTGCAGCAACAGTAGCCGCTAATTGCATTCCATTTCGGTTCTGAAGAGGAGAAACGCTAAATCCTTTTTCCTGAAGAGTAAGATACAGTCCAAACATATGAAGCTGCATTCTAGAGCAATTGGTATACTCACGAATCTTCAGCATTCCTTCAAACAAGTTCGAACTATTGGTATTTTCTTCACATTTTTGCGCCAATTCGTCCTCCCCAATCACTTCTAAAATATCAATTAATTCCCGTTCGTTAAAACCTAAACTATCAACACAATCAACCAAATTGTCAATTAAATATTTACGTATTACTTTGTTTTGAGTAGATGCAACTTCTAAATGCAGTAAGCTATCCGGACAGGATTCTCTCCATTTTGCAATCATTGCCTTTGAAAAATCGATTCGATCGGTTCCTTTGGTTCCATCACGAAGAGACTCATGAAGCATCTGATAACCAGATAAAATTATATATTCAGGATTGATGTCGTTTTGCGACATTCTGTTTGCAAAATTCCCGTCGATATGCAGTTTAAAATTTAATGGATCGTAGGTTGCAATAAAACGATTTGCTTTCGGGCACACATAAGTTTTACCGTTCAAACTGATAGAATCTCCCTTATCAAATTCGATAATCCAATGAATTAAAGCTAAATCGGAAGAGCGATCGACCTTAGATGCCTGCTTAATTTCGCCGTTTTCATCATTTGTTAATAAATTGGGAAGATCTAAAAACAGTTTAGATTGATCTTTTGGAGCTGATGCACAATGAACATAAACCGAGTTTACACCACAAACAGCCATCACATTTGCAACAATACCGCCCTGGCCTCCCATTTGCATTTTATCGTAACCCACATTTTTGTTTAGCCATTCAAAAACCTCAACATCCTCAATCAACCATTCTTCGGCAATTCCATTTTTAAAACAATTCAGAAAACCACGAATTGCATCTTCATTGCAGCGAATGTTATTCTCTCCTTCACCAAGAATCAAATCTGTGTTCAGGTTATTTTCAGCAATTAGGTTTTGAATTCCTTTGCCGTTCACCTTAATTACGGCATCAACATTGGCATTAAAAGCACTAATCAGTCCATTAATTTCACCCATTTTTTGCAATTGGGCTGATGCTGTCTTGTAGTTTTCAAGCCATTTTGTTTTTAATTCGATCGAAGACATTTGGTCCTATTTTAGAGTTAAGATACTAGGTTTCTAAATTTATCAATTAGCAAAGAAATTAAATTAAATCTCAATTTATAAAAATAGTCCAAGAAAAGCATAAATATATCTCCGCAATGGTTTGAAATAACACATAAAGTTCAACATTCACAATTTCATGTTATCAAATTTTAAGCTAAAAAAAAGCCTGCTCACAATGCAAGCAGACTTTGTATTTAATCAAGTTTGATATTTTTACAGATTGCGAAAAACCAATCCATTTTCCTCAGCATCAATTAGAATATTTTGATTGGGAGCAATACTTTCTGACAAAATTTGTCTTGACAGTTCGTTAAGAACCTCTCTTTGAAGTACCCTTTTTATTGGACGGGCACCAAATTGAGGATCAAAACCAACATTTCCAAGGTAACTAACTGCCTTTTCGCTTAACTCAATACTAATTTCGTTTTTCAGGAGCATTGATTTTACCATCTCAAACTGTAATCGAACAATTTGTTTTACTTCTTCCCGATCCAATGGAGTAAAAACAATGGTTTCATCAATACGATTTAAAAACTCAGGACGAATGGTCTTTTTCAACAAATTGAGAACTTCATTTCGGGCTTCCCAGATTAGTTCTCCCCTATTGTTAGAGTTCATTTTCGAAATCTTTTCCTGAATCAGGTGAGAACCCACATTTGAAGTCATGATGATAATCGTATTCTTGAAATCAACTACTCTTCCCTTGTTGTCCGTTAATCGCCCGTCGTCAAGTACCTGCAGAAGGATATTAAAAACATCCGGATGCGCTTTCTCAATCTCGTCAAGAAGAACAACAGAATATGGCTTTCTGCGAACCGCTTCGGTTAACTGACCACCTTCATCGTATCCAACGTATCCCGGAGGTGCTCCAATCAATCTTGAAACGGAATGACGTTCCTGATATTCGGACATATCAATTCTAGTCATGTAATTTTCGTTATCGAACAGAAATTCGGCCAATGCTTTAGCCAATTCTGTTTTCCCCACTCCGGTTGTCCCTAAAAAGATGAACGATCCAATTGGCCTTTTCGCATCCTGCAAGCCCGCTCTGCTTCTGCGAACAGCATCAGCAACAGCCGAAATTGCCTCCTCTTGCCCAACTACTCGTTTATGAAGTTCAGTTTCCAAGCCAAGCAATTTTTGCCTTTCACTTTTCAACATTCTGTTTACAGGAATACCCGTCCAGCGCGATACCACATAAGCAATATCCTCACTTCCAACCTCCTCTTTAATCATGGCATCTGAATTCTGATTGATTTTCAACTGTTCATTCAAACGCTCAATTTCTTCCTCAACCTCTTTTACTCTTCCGTAACGAATTTCTGCAACTCTGGCATAATCACCTTCACGCTCTGCTTTTTCGGCCTCGTACTTCAGGTTTTCCAATTCTTCCTTATTCTTTTGAATGCCTTCAATTACTTCGCGTTCAGCTTCCCATTTTGCCCGAAGACGATTTCTTTCATCGTTCAACTCAGCAATTTCCCGCGACAAATCTTCCAATTTCTTTTTATCACCTTCCCGCTGAATTGCCATTCGTTCAATTTCCAACTGTTTGATCCTTCGTTCAATTTCATCCAGTTCTTCGGGCAATGAATTCATTTCCAAACGCAATTTGGCAGCAGCCTCATCAATCAAATCAATCGCCTTATCCGGCAAAAACCGATCTGAGATATATCTTTGAGATAACTCAACGGCCGCTATAATTGCTTCATCTTTAATCTGAACCTTATGATGATTTTCATATCGCTCTTTTAATCCACGAAGGATAGAAATTGCACTTAGGGTATCCGGTTCATTCACCATAACCTTTTGAAAACGTCTCTCTAAAGCTTTGTCCTTTTCAAAATACTTTTGATATTCATCTAAGGTAGTCGCACCAATTGCCCGCAAATCACCACGGGCCAATGCCGGTTTTAAAATATTGGCCGCATCCATAGCACCTTCGCCTTTTCCTGCACCAATTAAAGTGTGAATCTCATCAATGAACAAAACAATATCACCATCCGACTCAACCACCTCTTTCACCACTGATTTTAACCGCTCCTCAAATTCACCTTTGTATTTTGCCCCAGCAATCAATGCCCCCATATCCAGAGAAAAAACCTGTTTGTTTTTCAAATTATCCGGAACATCACCCTTAACAATACGATGAGCCAATCCTTCGGCAATAGCTGTTTTTCCCACACCTGGTTCACCAATTAGAATCGGGTTATTTTTCGTTCTCCGCGATAAAATCTGAAGAATTCTTCTTATTTCCTCATCTCGTCCAATTACAGGGTCTAATTTTCCGCTTCTAGCCCGTTCATTTAAATCAATGGCAAATCTTCGTAAAGAATTAAATGTATCCTCAGCAGTTTGAGAATCGACCTTTGCTCCTTTTCGTAATTCATTAATAGCCACAGTAAGGTCTTTTTCATTAATTTGATTATCCTTAAGCAGATTTGAAATTTGATCCTTCCCTTTTAAAAGACCTAACAAAATATGCTCAAGAGAAACAAACTGATCGCCCATTTTATTTGAAATCTCAGTTGAAAACTGCAAAGCACTTGTGGCTTCTCTTGAAAGGTAAGGATCGCCTCCAACTACCTTTGGGTAGCTTTCTAAAACCTTATCTAAGACCAACGAGAAGTTTATTAAGTTTACTCCTAACTTCTTAAATAGAAAATTGGTGATATTCTCTCCTTCTACCAAAACACCCTTCAAAATGTGTCCGGTATCAACTGCCTGCTGTTGTTTACCTGCTGCTAACTGAAAAGCCTTTTCAATTGCCTGCTGCGATTTAATTGTAAAATTATTGTAGTTCATATTTTTGATTTTACGACTTCATTTATTATAAAAATGGCTAATTGTCATTCAAAACGAATCGTTCAAAACATTTGCCAAATCAATAATTTGGTCAACTTGCAGAAAAAATGTCTGAACGAAGGTTAAACAACCAGTCAATTTGACATATTATCAACAACTTACCTGAAAACATTTCCGATATGCTGTTAAACAAACAAAAAAAATAGCGACACATCTGCATAATTATATATATTTACAAACTGAAATTTAAAACAAATATGAAACATCCATGCCAAAATAATTTTCACCTACAGGGAGATGATTATTACCCCAGGATAAGTTCCATATGACAACTAAAAACAAATTATAAACATATGAAAGCTACAACAATTTGGACTAATCAAATGACATCTACAGTAACAAATAATAGAGGTCATGAAGTAATTCTTGATTTACCACAAGCAAAAGATGGACTGAACCTTGGTGCAACTGCATTAGAATTGTGCTTAATGAGTTATTCTGGCTGTGTAAATACAATTTTTAATGTTGTTGCAAAAAAAATGAGAATTGAATTTACCGGTCTTGATGTAGATACTACCGGATCTCTAAAAGATGGCGCTCCTACATTTACCGATGTTGAAATTGAATTAAGAATTGATTCAGAAGCTAGTAATGAAAAAATTGAAAAGTGCTTACAACAAACTTTGAAAATGTGTCCTGTAGGTGTTTTATTTCACCAAGCAGGTGTAAATACAACATACAAAATTGAAAAATTACAAAAAGCATAAACTGAAACTAAATCAGTAATCTAATCCCTTGTTTGCGCAAGGGATTTTTTTGCATTTACTGCCATTAACAAATCATTAACGCCAACACAGCCTTCTACTTGTTTACAAATAAAAGACTAATTTGTATCTTATTTCACAAAAAATAAATAGAATATGAAAATTTTACTGGTGACAGCAATATTCTTGACCAGTCTTACAAGTTTTGGTCAGAAGGAACAAAGCAGCATATTGGTAGGGCAAAAAGCTCCTATGTTTAAGGCAATGGATCAATATGGCAAAACAATAGCAAGCGATGAAATTTTAAAGAATGAGCAATTAATCGTTGTATTTTACCGCGGACAGTGGTGTCCTTACTGTAATAAGCACCTATCTCATCTACAAGATCATGTTGGAGATTTTAAAAAAGCAGGTGCCCGATTGGTAGCAATTACTCCAGAAACCACTATGAATGTTAGTAAAACCATAGATAAGACAAAAGCAGAATATTCCATTCTGCACGATGTAGATTCCAAAATCATGAAACAATACGGTGTTGATTTTGTATTACCTGAAAAATTACAGAAAAAATATAAGGAATATGGTATTGATCTTGTCGTTTCAAATGGGAATGATGATCAGACACTTCCTGTTCCAGCAACTTATGTGATTGGAAAAGATGGTATCGTAAAATATGTGCAGTATGATCCTGATTACAAAAACAGATCGAATGCTAAAGAAATATTAAAACATTTGTAATATTTTATTATTCGCTTAATTACAAAAAAACATCTCCAACAAAAAAGGAGTTAAACCATTAATTTTAACTCCTTTTCATATTTTATCAATCACAATTACTTCAGACGTTTTCTGGTAATTCGTATGTGACCTTCGGGGAGTATTTTCACCCATAATATTTCTATCAGAAGCAATAGTCTTCTTAAAGCATCGAAATAAAGTGTAAAGTAAAAAAACAAGCTGGTTAACCAGATGATAATCACATTAAACCAAAAAGTATTCACAAGATAATTGCCAATTCGTTTCTGAGATGAAAATAGTTGAGCTCTTCCCATTTTGTTCACGGGAATTTGAAAAACAGGGTCTTTCAATTGAATCAATTCACCTTTAAATTCAACAATTTTATTTAGCTCTCTTCTATTTAAAACAATCTGTTCAATAGCTTCATTATGGTGTTTTTGTTTGAATTCAAACAATCCTTTTTTACCTCCGTACTGTTCCAATAAGTTTAGGTAAGCCTGATCTCTTTTATCTGACTCGGTTTTGTAATTAGCCCACCCGTTTTGCTTAATTTTCTTTAGCCATTCCAACAAATCAACCGAAGAGTTCACAAATCCGTTTTCGGTAAGTTCCACTCCACTTGGCAAAGTATATAAGTCTGCCAATTTTCCAAATTCGTTCTGCAATACCTGCAACTGTTTTAAATTACCTGTTTGCAACCAGCTTTGGTATCGTTGCTTTAATTCTGGAATATAGAATGATGACCGAAACGAAGCCTCGCTCATTTTTTGTTCATAATCAAAAAACTGACTCTCAAAATCGTTGTTTCTGAATTGTTCAACTATTAATGCTTCATAAGCCCAACGCGAAGTCATTAAATCGCCAACAAACGGCACATATTTTTGCGAAGTTATAGCTGGGTGTAATTTGGTAAAGTTCACAATTACACCTGAAAACAATAGCTGTGGCACCAAAATAAAAGGGATGGAAACATAAACCGCCACAACAGTATTCAAGGCTGCCGACAAATTTAAGCCAATCATATTAGCGCAGGCTGATGCCGTATACAAAACCAACCAATATTCTAAAGTCAATCCTTTAATTTCGAGAATAGTATTAGCTATTAAAACAAACAGCAAGGTTTGAATTGCCGAAATTACAAGCATCACAATTACCTTTGAGTTTAAGTAGCTAAACCGGCTTAAATTTAGAAAGGATTCCCTCTTCATAATTCTCCGGTCATGAAGAATTTCTTCCGCCGAAATAATCAATCCTAAAAAAAGAGATACCACCACAGCCATAAAAATAAAGGAGGGGATATTTTCATTATTTGAGAAAATATAAGCCGTAGGATCATCATCCGTGCCACTAATATATTTGGTGAAATATCCCAATATAACTGCTAAAACAGGAGCTTCAAGCAGAGTAATAAAAATGTACTGTTTATTGCTGATTTTGGCCTTTACATCACGCGCCAAATAAATCTTTAACTGTTCTGTTCGTTTGGGAATACTGAAATAATTGATCGGAATCATTCGTTTCCGCTTTGGCACCTTAACCGGATTCTTTGCTTCAATATTCTCTTTGTACAATTCATACCATTCATCGGAACTTCTCTTTCTTTTACGGATTTGCCTGCCGTACTCATTCATCATCCGTGTTTCCACAATCCTTAGAATCTGCTCCGAATTTACATTACCACAAGTCAGGCACTCGCTTTCATCTGCTTTAACATACTGGCTTTGAGTTTTAAAATAGACGACTGCATCAATTGGATTTCCAAAATAGATCACTTTTCCACCTTGATCCATAATAATTAACTTATCCAGCAGCTTAAAAATATCTGATGATGGCTGATGAATGTTACACATCACCAATTTCCCTTTTAAAACCTGTCTTTTAAGCAACAGCATCACCTTTTCCGAATCCATACTCGATAATCCGGAAGTAGGCTCATCCACAAACAAAACCGAAGGTTCCCGCATTAATTCCAATGCGATATTTAAGCGCTTTCTTTGTCCGCCACTCAAAACCTTATTAATAGGATCTCCAACTTTTAAATCTCTGGCTTCAACCAAATCAAAATTTTCAATGGTATCGTCTATAATGTTCTCAATTGTTTTCTCATCCAAATTATCGAAACATAACTTGGCATTAAAAAACAAATTCTGGTAAACTGTTAATTCCTCAACCAGCAAATCATCCTGAGGAACGTATCCAATAACACCCTCAAGTTCCTCTTTATCCTTATGGAGATTATATCCATTAATATATATATCGCCCTGATTTAAAGGCAAATTCCCATTCAACACATTTAGCAATGTAGATTTTCCTGTACCACTGCCTCCCATTATTCCAATCAGCTGTCCTGATTCTACATGAAAATTAACCGGGAATACACCATTATTAGAACCTGGGAACTTAAATTCAATATTTTTAGCTACGAAGCGAATATCCGAAAGATTTTTTCGCTCAATAAATACTGATACAATTTGGGAATAGTAAATTGGGTCAATTCTATGACTTCTAATCACAGATCCATACGAGAGTATATAGGCACGATCCAATTTAATATTGTGACCGTTTAAAAAAAGATTGTATTCACCAAAATATTTCATCAGAAAAGTATTTGTACTTTCAAGATGAAGAATAAATAACCGACCACGTAGTCTGGGACTAAAAATATGCTTTACAACCTCATGTTCAAAGGTTTCATTAGCATCAATAATTAATAAATACGGATTAAACGGAATAGAATATTCGGTTCCTAAAATAAACTGCAGACTGTATTCAAATTCTTCTTTAGGAATCTTAAAAGCTTTCGATACAGTCTTTACAAATCCAAGTTCTTCCGGACCTGTAAATTCAGAATCATCAATAAATTCAAGAAGCTGCAACATAATCCAAACTTTCTGTTCCTGCTCTGCCTCCTCAACTAATTTTGCACAAACATCTGCCACTTGCTTGTGCTTGTTTTGAATTGTATCCTTATTTCCTTTGGTGTAATATGATTCTTTTAGGTAACGATTGAAATTATCCAAATATCTTTCATGCCATTCCTTACTAAACCGCTTCACTAAATACTTTGAAACAACATCTCGCGCAGCGACCTCAAAACCAACCTGTTGTTCATCCACAATAATGGCAAAAAGTTGCATTAGAGCATTTAGTACTGACTCATTCATGGGGTAATTATAGAAGTTAAATTTTTGCTAAAGGCCTAATTTAGATAAATTCCCCGAGCTATGGAAAAGTTCTTTTTTATAAGGCCCAAATTCCATAAGGTAATTCCCTAAGATTAATTTAGAAACAATCAAAATCAGATCCCGTTTATCCTATTTCAGAACAGTAAAAAAACACATTAAGGATTTTTAACATCTATTTATAACCGTTTATCAAAGATTTTCGTATATTTATAATAATAGACGATACAAAAGGTTTTTTTCATAGATAATAGATTTAGGTTATTGATTAGATTAAAAAGCCTAGGTGATTACCTAGGCTTTTTTTTAAATTATTTATTTTGGGAAACCTATGTTGCAGCAAACTTACCGAGCTTCGTATTTTTAGCAACAATTAACATCTGTTAAAAGCACTTAACAAAAGAATGTGGTATGTTTGTAAGGTAGACGAATAATAAACGTTTTTTTCATAGATAGTAGATTTAGGTTAGTAAATAGTGGTTAGTAGAAAAGCTTGGGTGGGGATCCAGGCTTTTTTCTGTTCACCGTTTTTTTCATTTCTGATTTAAATTTAAAGCAAAAAAGAATCAGCTGTAAAAAACCCTTTTAGCATTCTTTAACTTTTGTTAAATCCACTTAACGAAAGAATGCAGTATGTTTGTAAGGTAAACGAGTGGTAAACGTTTTTTCATAGAAAATAGATTTAGGTTAGTAATTAGTGGTTAGTAGAAAAGCTTGGGTGGGGATCCAGGCTTTTTTCTGTTTGCTACTTTTTTCATTTCTGATTTAAAAGCAAAGAAGAATCGGCTATAAAAAAACCTTTTAGCATTCTTTAACTTTTGTTAAATCCACTTAACGAAAGAATGCGGTATGTTTGTAAGGTAAACGAGTGGTAAACGTTTTTTCATAGAAAATAGATTTAGGTTAGTAAATAGTGGTTAGTAGAAAAGCTTGGGTGGGGATCCAGGCTTTTTTCTGTTTGCTACTTTTTTCATTTCTGATTTAAAAGCAAAGAAGAATCGGCTATAAAAAAACCTTTTAGCATTCTTTAACTTTTGTTAAATCCACTTAACGAAAGAATGCGGTATGTTTGTAAGGTAAACGAGTGGTAAACGTTTTTTCATAGAAAATAGATTTAGGTTAGTAAATAGTGGTTAGTAGAAAAGCTTGGGTGGGGATCCAGGCTTTTTTCTGTTTGCTACTTTTTTCATTTCTGATTTAAAAGCAAAGAAGAATCGGCTGTAAAGAAACCTTTTAGCATTCTTTAACTTTTGTTAAATCCACTTAACGAAAGAATGCAGTATGTTTGTAAGGTAAACGAGTGGTAAACGTTTTTTCATAGAAAATAGATTTAGGTTAGTAAATAGTGGTTAGTAGAAAAGCTTGGGTGGGGATCCAGGCTTTTTTCTGTTTTTATAAATACGTTAAAAATAAACCCTACTGAATAAGTATAAAAGAGTACATATAGTTTATAATTACTTAAGATCATCTTAATGTAGTTTACTCGTCTCTTGTCTACTTTTGAAATGTAAAAACACACAAATGTTTTTTTTCATAGATTAGTTACTATTAGTGGTTAGATTAAAATCCGGGTGGGGACCCGGATTTTTTCATTCCCGCATCCGCTATGTATTCTTAGCCTAATACTTTCTCAAAACAAACGCTTTCCTTCACGTCTTCATATTGCCCGTAATTAGGGATAAAATGGTAACCATTCTTTTGATATAGTCCGATTGCCTCGGGTTGTTTCACTCCAGTTTCCAATGTGCATTTTTCAAATTCCAGCTCACCGGCCCAGTTTTCTAATTCCTGTAAAACTTTCGATGCAATCCCCTTCCCTCTGCACTCCGGTAAAACAAACATGCGCTTTACTTCCATAACTAATGGTTCGTATTCCTTTATGGCACCGCAACCAACTGGTTTGCCATCTTCATAAGCCAATACCACATAGTTAATTTGATCCAACTTATTGAATTGAGAATAAAAAGCATGATCCTCTCCATCCCGTATTGCTAAATCGGCATCAAGAAATCTAACAAGATCAATGAAATCTTTATTTTCGGAGTTCGTTCTTTGAATTTCAATCATGGATTTATCAATTTATTTGCACGTGAATATGATCATCATGCCTAACAGCACCACAACCATGAAACCTAATACGCTTATCAGTAAGATTCAATCTACGTTTTAAATGTGGCTCAACAAACAATTTTCTTAGTTTTTTATGATTCAAGATAGCTTCGATTAATTCTTTTGTTCCCTTCTCCGAAAATCGCAAATCAGGATTAATACTTCCCAAAGTCAGATATTTAGGATAATCGTATTGAAAGTACCCTTTCTCCATACAATCTTTACATTGATTGAATTCATCTTCATGAGCTTCTTCAAAAATGCCATAACCGCTTAGCGACTTTCCCTTGTTAACTATCTTTCCGCTTTCATCTTCATACACCAAACTAAAGTCTATTTTGCAACCATCGTTGTGGCTAAGATGCGGTAACAGTGGAAAACCTTTTATAAATGGAAAGCAGGCATCCAAATATCGAATTTGAACTTCAGATTTATCGCACATTAACCGATTTGAAATATCTCTCAGAAACTCATTTGTTTCACCAGTCACATAATTACGATTTAATAAAACTGTTATATAACCAGCTGGCCTCAAATGAGAATTAGTATTGATTTTTTGTCTTCCGAACAAAGGTGCGATAAGAGGAACAATAAGAAATGTAATTAGCAGATACAAGCTTGAGAATATCAAAATTGATTTTCCGTACATTTTGTATCTTATCTTTTTTGACACGGCAATGCTAATCAAATATACAATTCCTCCAATCTGGCTTATAACAGTTAAGATCGCAAAGATCAGAAATCTCCAAATGCATTTTAAAACTTCTTTCATTATTGATTCAAATACTCCTTTAACCTTTGATTGATAAAATACTCCCAGCCATCAGTGCATGACTCTCTAGAAAATTCGGGTATATCCTGCGGGAATGTTTCCAGTCCCAAATTAGTGATACGCAAAAGAGTTTCAATGTCCCGGTCAAATAATTCAAAACTTACAAAAGCATTCCCATACATATTTTCGTACCGCCAATTGTAAACAATTTTCTCAAATGGAATGACCTCAGTAATTTTCCAAATGTGCATGAATTGTCTTTCTCCGGCATCAACATTAAATCTGGTTTCGAACCCCACTTCGGGAATAAAATCGGGTATATTTTCGAAGAACCATTCGCGCATCTTGTTAGGATCAGTAATAGTACTCCAAACCTCTTCTTTCGGTTTATTGAAGGTCTGCTCGACGACAATTATTTGGTTTCTGCTGTTCATGAGTTTAGTTTATTAGTAAACTCATTAATCACTCTTAGTGCCTGTTCCTTATCTTTTGCAAAAATCACAACGTCAACAGGATTGATCCCACCTGCAGAAACATGCCAAGGAGCAATAGTTCCCATTAGCTCGTTTTTTATATTTACAGCAATCCCATTCTCGGTAAGGATATCCTTTATCATTTCTGAATCTATCGGGTTTCCCGAATAAATTACAATTAAATCCAAATCATCTTTATTTGCAGTCATATCATCAAATAATAAACAGTTTCATAAATTTGCTTCTCTTATTTTATCAAAATCGATCTTTAAATTAATTATTAATCACTAATAGTCCATAATATTTATCCAGAAAAAGATGGTGGAAATACTTAAAACCGGTACTCCTTAAAATACATAAACTTTATAGGTTCATGTTAAAATATCTTAAAAACAACTTAGGTTAGCTCCTTCTTGTTTATTTTCTATTTTAATTTTTAGCTCAAAATTGTACTTTCGCTTGCATTGGAAATGAGAATTATATTGTTGTCTTCAATTTACAGCGAATACAAAATTTCACATCAAAAAATTATTTTATCAATAACCTTAAAAAGAAGTATCAAAAAATGAAACGTACTAGTATTATTCTTGCCTTTTTAGCTGTTGTTGTATGTCTTAGTGCTTGTAAAAAAGTTCCGAGATCGGGTAAAGTTAACTTCAAATCGAGCACTGACAGTCTTAGTTATGCTTTAGGATATATTGAAGCCAACAATTTCAAAAAATCATTCGAACGAATTCCGTTCCAAATGGATTCGGCAGGTTATAAAAATATCGCCATAGCTATTGCAAAAACCAAATTGACAAAAAGCTATTCTGATTTTAGAATCAAGCAATTCGATTCCATTAACGAAGATGCTTTTTACAAAGGGTTTTTAAACGAACTGGCCTATGGAAAATCGTATTTCTCAGAAATGAGTGCGGATTTTTATCTACGAAAAATCTTCAATGAAAAAAAGGCTGTGCAAGATTCCATGCGTAAAGAACTGCAAAAAACCAACCTTTTAAAAGGGCAAAAATTTTTGGGTGAAAATAAAAAACGTAAAGAAATAATTACAACCGAAAGTGGACTTCAATACGAAATAGTAAAAAAAGGTACTGGCAAAATACCTGTTGCTTCGGATCGCGTTAAATGTGTGTATCACGGAACTTTACTTGACGGTACTGTTTTTGATAGTTCGAAAGAACGTGGCGACACAACAACTTTCTACGTAAACCGGGTAGTTAAAGGTTGGACTGAAGCACTGCAGTTAATGCCCGAAGGATCGGAATGGAAATTGTATGTGCCAGCAGATTTAGGATATGGTGAAAGAGGAAGTGGAGAAAAAATAGGTCCGAACGAAACGCTAGTTTTCGATATCAACCTTATCGAAGTAATCGAGAAAAAAGATAAGAAGAAATAAATCATGTAAAATTAAATAGTAAAGGGGATATCGAAAGGTATCCCTTTCTATTTATAATTTGTTTCTAAATTATTGGACAAAAAACTCATTCTTTTAATGGAAGCCTGCAGTAAGCTTACATAGAAAATGTATCGCTTAATGTCATTTCAATCCTTAAAACAAATTATAATTTATAGGATAAAGACCATACTTTACAGGCATTTCAGAAAATTTACACAACGCTTATACTATATTTATAGTAATAATTACTACAAACATAGTAGGAATTAAAAATCAAACTACTATATTTGTAGTAGAAATTAAAAACAATAGACTCTATGGATGTAAAATCATTGACAAAAGCCGAAGAACAAATCATGCAAATTATCTGGAAATTGCGAGAAGCTATTGTTAAAGATGTAGTGGAACAATTTGACGGATCGAAACCAGCCTACACTACAGTAGCAACTGTTCTTAGTGTTTTGGAGAAGAAAGGATTTGTATCTCACCGAAAAATTGGAAACACCAAACTGTTCACACCTGCAATAAGTAAAGCAGAATACACCAAATTTCAATTTAGTTCATTACTTGGAAATTATTTTGGTGGATCGTTCCCAAAAATGGCCAGTTTTTTTGCCAAAGAAAACGATTTGGACATTTCTGACTTGGAAAATATCATGAAACAGGCCGAAGAAGAGATGAAAAAAGATCAACAAAAAGAGAACTAATTATGGAAGCATTGTTTGAATTCTTATTTCGGGCATCGGTGAGTATGGCAGTTTTATTCACCTTGTATTGGTTACAATTGAGAAATTCAACTCATTTTAAAGCCAACCGTTACTTTTTACTGATCAGCCTAATTATCTCGGTTATTGTTGCACTTGTACCTATTCAATATCAGGTAACAGTGCAAACAACGGCAAAAGAAACATTCAACGAATTCAGTGGTGTTTTTAATAACAATATCTCAAGTGAAACTTCAGATATCAACTTGAATAACAACATATCTTTTTCAAGTATTTTGCATCTGATTTACTTTACAGGAATGGTAATTGTGCTGCTAAGAATAGTAATTCAATGCACAAAGCCATTGCAAGTTATAACCAAGTCAACACCTAAAAAAATCAATAATTGTTTGATTTATGAGAATGAGATTTACAATACTCCCTTCTCATTTTTCAATCGCATATTAATCAATCCTAAATATTTTAAACAAGACGAAATCAACGACATTTTAACTCATGAAAAAGTGCACATTCAAGAGCGTCATTGGATCGATCTGTTCATTATAGAGCTGTTAACAGTGTTTTTCTGGTTCAATCCATTTATATGGTTATTTGAACGAGCAATTAAACAAAACCATGAATACCTGGCTGACGAAGGTGTATTAACCCGGGGCCATTCACCTGTCAGGTATCAGGCATTATTAATTAACCAGCTAATGGGCACTCAGGTAATTGGATTAGCCAATCACTTTAGTTCTGCCCAAGGCCCAACCCGATTTAAAATGATGACGAAAGAGAAAACAGCGAAACGCAAATTGTTTCGAATGGTATGGGGAATTCCTGTACTGGCTATTCTTCTGGTGGCTTTTGCCGAACCAGAATACAAAACTACGGTAACTGATCCTGTAACAGAAAATATTTCTGCTATTCCGATAAATAAAGAGACCATTAAAGTACGTGGATCTGTTCGGAATGAAGATGGAACTGTGCTTACAGGTGCATCAGTAATTATAAAAGGAACAACAACAGGTGCTGTTGCAGATAAAAAGGGAATGTTTGAACTGAATGTACCCAAATCTGCAAAAAGTGAAATTGTTGTTTCGTATGTAGGCTACAAAACGGCCGTAATGAAAATAAATCCACAATTGAAAGAACAAACTTTAAATCTTCAACTGGAAAAAGAAGTCATTGGAATTAAAATTAACACCAATACATTGTCTTCAGACAGAGATGTACCTCCACCTCCACCACCAGCTCCTGAAGAATTTTCAAAATCGGATGAACCTGTTTTTATTATTGTAGAGGATATGCCACAATACAATCAAGGATTATACGGATTAGAAAAGTACGTGCAAAAACAAAAGAACAAACTCTTTTTTGAGGGCAAAAAACTTGAAGGAAAAGCAACTGTTGGTTTTACCATAAATGAAAAAGGGGAAGTAACCAATATTCAGATCCTTACCAAAAGCAACGATATAGCTGCAAAAGCTGCCACAAAAATTGCAGGCGAAATGGAAAATTGGAAACCTGGATCACAACGAGGAAAAGCTGTTCCTGTCAATTTTGCGATGGAATTAGAATTTTAAAAAACAAATAAAGTTGAAAAGAGATGCCAAATAATGGTGTCTCTTTTTGTTTTGCATCCACCTAAAAGAAAATCATGAGAAAAATTAATGGGAAACTATGGTGGCAAATCATTACTCATTTTATTTATTCCTACCATTATTGAAAGCCACTAACTAAAGCCTGGTGGCAACTTATAAATCTAAACTATCTTTTATATATTTAACGGTAAACTTAAAATTGACAACAATGACTGTAACAAGATGCAAATGGGCTGGCGACGATCCATTTTATTGCGATTATCACGATAACGAGTGGGGAGCCCCCTTGCACGATGATAAGATGCTGTTTGAATTTCTTATTTTGGAAGGAGCACAAGCTGGTTTAAGTTGGATTACCATTTTACGAAAGCGAGAAAACTACCGCAAAGCTTTCGATAATTTCGATCCAAATATTATTGTGAATTATACTCAGAATAAAGTAGATGAATTACTTCAAAATGAAGGCATTATTCGAAACAAACTGAAAATTATTTCTGCTATAAAAAATGCTAAGGCATTTCTTGAGGTTCAAGAAGAATTCGGCAGTTTCGACAAATATATATGGAGCTTTACGGATGGTAAAACCATTCAAAATCATTGGGCAAGTCTATCTAAAGTTCCTGTCTCTACACCCGAATCGGATGCCATGAGCAAAGATTTAAAAAAGAGAGGTTTCAAATTTGTCGGTCCAACCATTTGTTATGCTTTTATGCAGGCAACAGGAATGGTAAGCGATCATACTACGGATTGCTTTCGCTACAAAGAAGTGTAAAAAGAATTGCCCCCGACGGAAGTCAAGGACAATTCTTTTTAAAAGCTAACTTATGCTCCGAAATTAATTGGTACAGTATACGATACATTTACTGCTTGCCCTTTTTGTTTACCTGGCTTCCATTTTGGAGAACTATTAACAATCTCCAATGCTTTTGCATCCACGTCTTTATCACCTGTCCCTCTTACAACATGAGCATTTGCAACCAATCCTTCTTTTGTTACCAAGAAGGTAATAAAACATCTCTTGCCAATTATATAGTTAGTATCCAATTTAGACACTTCACCAGCAAAGAACTCTTTTAATTTCAAAGCTCCCCCCGGGTACTCCGGCATCTCCTCTACAATAACAAAAACAGGCTCGTCATTATAAATAAATTCTTCCTTTTTAGACCCAATCTTTGAATCCAAATCTGTTTTTAGATTTTGCTCTACTTCTTTCTTTTTATCATCTTCTAAACTAAAATTAATCGGAACTGTATAGGAAACATGTACTGCTTTTCCTTTTTCATAACCAGGTGTCCACTTAGGAATTGAATTCATCACTCGAAGAGCTTCTGCATCCAAAGAAGGATCTACTCCACGAACAACATGGGCTTGCACAACATCACCTTCTTTATTTACGATAAATGTCACAAACACTCGTCCAGAAATACCTTTTTGCCGGGCATCTTGTGGATATTTCACAGATGCAGCAATGTGTTTTTGCAATGCTTCTCCTCCACCAGGATATTGTGGCATCTTTTCTACTATTACGTAAACATCTTCGCCTTTGTACTTTTGCTTTTCCTTTTTAGGCATATCTACAATAATTTGGCCTTGATTATTTTTCAAATCAAAATTAATCGGAAGTGTGTAGGTAACATTCACAGATTTCCCATCTTTGCTTCCTGGAATCCAATTAGGTAAAGTTTTAATCACACGAATGGCTTCAGCATCTAAAGAAGGTGAGACACTTTTTGCAGTGCAAACATTTTCAACAGCACCCAATTTATTTATAATAAATGTAACAAATACTCTACCAGTTTCGCCTTTTTCCTGAGCTTCCACCGGATACTTTATAGTTCTTGCTATAAATTTCTGTAATTCCAAATCTCCTCCTGGAAATTGAGGAGCAACACCATCCATTTGGCTACTATTTACCCTTCCATCAACACTTACTTCATCTTTCTTCTTATCATCTTTTAAACTAAAATTAATCGGCACGGTATAAGTAACATTAACAGCTTTTCCTTTTTCATAACCAGGTGTCCATTTAGGAATTGAATTCATCACTCGAAGAGCTTCTGCATCCAAAGAAGGATCGACTCCACGAACAACACGGGCTTGATCTACTTCACCCTCTTTATTTACAACAAAAGTCACAAATACTCTTCCGCTAATGCCTTTTTGCTTGGCATCTTGAGGATATTTCACCGATTCAGCAATGTATTTTTGCAAAGCAAGTGATCCTCCAGGATACTCCGGCATTTGATCAACTGTAACATAAGTGGTATCCTTTCTTTCAGGATTAACTGCAAATTTTGGCGCTTTACCTGAAACTGGCATTGCATCCACAACTTTTTCAATTTTCTTTTCCTGTGCCTGCACCTCTACTATTTGCAGATTGAATAACAAAACAGCAAATACTACCGGGATAACAATCAATAATTTATAGCGCCTATTTAGCGGGCTTTTTTCTTTCGACATCATAATCATACGTTTTTTAGTGATGGAATAGTTAAAGTTATTGGCTAAACCCAAAACCTCAGTACCCATAATTTGGTTCATTAAAATTGCCTGATATTGTCCGATGTTAAAGCCACGCGCTATTACTCCATCATCAGCCAAAAGTTCATGCGTTTGTTTTACCGCAACCTGATAAAGCCATACAAAAGGGTTGAACCATAATACGATGGTCAACACTTCAACAAACAGCAGATCGATCCAATGCTTTTGCTGAGCATGTACTTTTTCATGCGCAAATATATTATTCAAAGACTTGTCGCTAAACTCCTCTCTGTTCATTACAATGTATCCGAAAAAGGTAAAAGCAGGTATGGATTGATCCAATAGAATTACCTTCTGTTCATCAACAATTTGATACTCTCCCGCTTTTATTAATTGTCTTATCTGGAGAACTTTTAAAACACTTCTTACAAATAAAATTGTGCATACAACCAGATAAATTAAGAGTAGTATCTCTTCCTTGGAAATTAAGGATTTTACAGGCATAATTGCTTCACCGGTAATTGTCTCTGCAAATACATCTCCCATCGCATTATTTACAAATTCTGATTCAACAGTAATCGAGTAAGAAAACTTTAATAGAGGCAGAATTAGAGCTAAAAAAGCACTTCCCAACAGGTAAAAGCGAATTTCTGCGAAGAATCGTTCGTTTCGCAATATCAAAATGTAAATCAGATAAAACAAAATCAGAACAGTCGATGACTGTAGTAAGTAATCCGTCATTGATCCCATATCACTTCTCTTTGTTTATTTCACGTTTAGCAATTTCAATCATCTCTTCCAATTCCTGAATACTTAATTTGTTATCCTTGGCAAAAAAAGAAGCCATTCTCGAAAATGAACCATTAAAATAATTCGTTACCAATGCTCCTGCCTTGTATCCAGAATAATCTTCTTTTGGTATCTTAACAGAGAACACATGAGATTTTCCCTGAGCGATTTTATTCACAAATCCCTTTTTCTCTAAGGCATTCATTACAGTCGCCACCGTTGTATAAGCAGGTTTAGGATCCGGAAAACAAGCTATGGCATCTCTTACATTAGTTTCTTTTAAATCCCACACAATTTGCATCACCTGCTCTTCTGCTTTGGTCAACTCCTTCATATCAATATTTACTTTTAGATTAATCTACTACAAACTTAGTACTAATTTTTTAGTAGACAAATTTTATTACTAAAACTTTAGTAGATAAAACAAATTAGTGTAAGGAGCATTCGATTATTATTCATTTCATCTTGATTACTGTGTGCTATTTTGCTAACTATGCAAAAAATAAGCAATGGAAAAATTTGAATTAGACCCTATTGAATACCCTCTGGGAAAAAGAATAAAAAAGGAACTTTCCTTATTAGCACTTCTAATTGTTATTATCCTGTTTTTTGTGGGCATAAACGTGGTTTATTTAACTACTGTGCTATGTATGCACGTGCTGTTGTTACTTTTAAAAAGGAACAGAATTATTTACAAAATAGAGTTCGATGATCACACAGCCGAAATAAGATTATTCTACTATTACTTAATATTTTTCCGTGGAAAAGAAAAAATAAAGTACGATAAAATTGTTTTTAAAATGGGATTGAAACGATTTGGTTTTGGAAGTGCGGTAGAGACTATTGAACTTTTTAAAGGAAAATTTTTAGCGGGTGAAATAAGAAAAGAAGGCAAATGGAAATGGACTGAGGAAAGTATAAATCAGCTCAACAAAAAATTGATATCTATCAACGAATTAAAATGACTTAACTATTTCAGACCTATTAAGGTATGATTCTTGTGCTTTGGTACGCATAAATCAAATTACAATTTATATATCTTTGGGAAAAGATCATCCTCTTTGTAATTAAAATTTGGACTCATTCGTAAAATAGGTACATATTGTCTGATTCTTATTCTTTCGATAGGAAATCTTCTCCATGCAAATGGGCAAAGGATTTCGCGAAGAGATACGCTTGCTGGAAAAAAACAATATGCCAAATTACAGGACAGCACCTATATCATTTCCAGAGATACAATTGTTTTTCTGTTAGATACCGTAAGAGAAAAACGTTTTAAAAACAATTCGAAAAATGGATCTAAATTTTACAATTCTCTGCAGCAGGGTGCCGGCAAGCGTAAGTTCACCAAGGAATTATACAATTTGTTTTTTATCTCGCCCGACAAACTAAATCCAACTGATACGATAAAAACAGAACGCAGTGAAACCGCTTTCGTGCAATATCAAGGCAAAACAATACGAAACATTACTGTTCGGGTTTTAAAACCATTTGGGCCTACTTTATATGATACAACTCAAGTTGCAACAACCTGGATAGAAACAACCGGAAATAAACTTCATAATACCAGTCGGAAAAATCATTTACGCAAACTGTTACGAATAAAAGAAGGTGATGATGTAGATCCATATAATCTAGCTGATAATGAACGACTAATCCGTCAATTATCATACATTAAAGATGCTTACTTTAGAGTGGTTCCGGTATTGGGTTCCCGTAAATTAGTCGATCTTCAATTGTGGGTTAAAGATCAGTTTTCGTGGGGAGCAAATATGAAGGTTGGCTCCCTAACCTCTACCGATTTTGAAATATACAATCGAAATCTTTACGGATTGGGACATGAATTTAGTAACAGTTTTGAATTTGATTCAAACAAAGATCAGAAATATGGCTACACAGGGAGATATAAAATTAGAAATATCCGAAAATCATATATTGATGCAACTTTTACCTACCAAAACACTTATGAAAAATCGGTTATTCAAATAGATTTAGACCGAAGTTTCGCAACCTACAATACCAAATATGCCGGAGGCTTTACCCTCTCTCAAACCATGAGATCGGACGAAATTCAAAAAGATGATCCGATTATTAACGAAATTCCTTTGGATTTTAATTATGGAAATATTTGGTTTGGCCGTTCTTATAAAATTAAATCAAGAAATCAATTTGCCCGAAGAAAATTATATATAACAGGAAGAATATCCGGTCGGGAATTTTTCGAAAGACCTAAAGTTGGTCCTACACTAAATCAATTTTTCCACAATAATATTCTCTATCTTGCTAGTTTAAGCTTAAGCCAAATTCAATATTACAAGAGTAATTTAATTTACAATTTTGGACGAACCGAGGATATACCATATGGTTCTTTAGCGCAGCTCACCATGGGTTACGAAGACCGGGAATACTCCTATAGAAGGTATTTGGGTTTTGATTTCCAAAAAGCAGTTTACCTTCAAAAAAGCAGAACTTATTTCTTTAATCGTGTTGCGCTTGGCGGATATTTTAATTCAGAAAGGTTTGAACAGGGTGTCTTGCTTGGTCAAACAAAGTTCTTCAGTCGCATCCGTAATCTCGGATCTCTTCGTCTTCGTAATTTTGCAGATTTGCAATATACACTGGGAATAAGAAGATTTCCAGAAGAATTCATAAGCTTAATTACTGATACAGGAATACGAGGTTTTTCAAAAGAAGATGTAATAGGCACTCAGAAATTAGTCCTTAATCTGGAAACTGTTGCCTTTACACCTTATACTTTAGGGGGCTTTCGTTTTGCTTTTTACACTTTTGCCGATATGGGATTTATAGGTAGTAATAAAAAGAACATTCTTAAGGAAAAATTCTATTACGGTGTAGGATTTGGTATTCGTTTGCGCAACGAAAATTTGGTATTTAAAACCATACAGCTACGCCTTGCTTTTTATCCAAAAGCGCCCTCCGATTTTAACCAGTTTGAATATCAATTATCCGGGGAAGAAAGACCTAAATTCAACAACTTTAGAGTTTCTCAACCAGAAGTAATTCCTTTTGAATAGTTCTTTGGAATTTCTTATCCTTTAAAAATTTAAATCTTATTTTCTTTCCAATTAAATAATTTAAGGTACAACCAGGAACTCAAACCAAGAAATCCGCCATAAAAATACTCCGAAGTCCACACACCTGAAATTGGTAATTTTAAAACTGCGATTAAAAGATAGACTCCGCCCAAATAACATACTAAAACTCCAATCTCGATCAACATAGCATGAAAAGTATTTCCTGTTCCTGAAACACCATGAAAAAGAGTCACTGCAATTGGAAAAATTAAAGTTGCACCAAAAATCACGTACAAAACCGGTTTTGTATCAGCAATCAATCCCAGCTCTTCGGTATAAATTGAAATTATTAATTCGGGATTAATAATACAGATACCCACCAATGTCAAAACCGAAAGAAAGGATAACTTAATTGTCCGCCAAATAACCGGCATAACCTCAGCCGAATGTCCTTCCCCAATAACCTGGCTCACCAAAGTATTAGCCGCTGATGCAAAAGACCAAACCGGCACCATCATCAAAACATAAATACTTCTTATAATATTTGAAATTGCCAACTCTCTCTGCCCCATTCTTTCTACCATTAAAAAGAAAACAAACCAACACGACAGAGCCAAAAAATTCTGGATCATCATTGGAAAAGATACTTTGATTAGTCGTGAATAAAGTTCCCAATCAATTTTTGCAAACCCAAATAAATCATAAGTTTTAACAGGTACTCTTTTTAGAGTATAGACAATAAAAACAAGCATAACACAAAACTCGGCAATTACAGAAGCAAAGGCTGCACCTTTTATTCCCATTTCAGGAAATCCCCACTCCCCAAATATCAGTACGTAATCGAAAAAAATATTAATAATTGCCATAAAAATGGTACTCCAGCCAATTATTTTTGTTTTTGCGATTCCAATATAAAAAGCTCTGAACAATAGATTTACGCAAGCAAATAGGATTCCCCACGCCCGGTAAGAAATGTAATCGATACTGGCATCATATATTGCATTCGATTTCACAATAGCCTTCAAAATAGGCGGAGCTTGTAATTCCATAAAAACGACCAGCAATACGGCCAAAACCAATAAAAAATACAAAGCATGATCGAAGGTTTTACCAACAAGTTTGAGATTTCCTTCCCCCACTCTTCTTGCAATAACAATTTGAGCTCCCAATCCAACCCCCCAGGCAAGCATTACAATCGCAAAATAAAATATTGTTGCAATAGCAGCAGCCCCCAAAGCTGTTTCACTTAGGTGTCCCAAAAAAGCAGTATCGGTAAGAGCAATTATATTTTGTGCTACACTTCCTAAAATAATAGGATAAGCTATTTTCCAGATACTTCTGTAATTGATTTGTGTTTTCAATTTGATATTTTATTTAATGTATGCGCACTTAAAAATCATAATGAGTGACACTTCAGGAACAAAAAAAATCGTCACCTCAAAATTGCCGAAAAATATCGGAATTGGGATGACGATTTATTCATTTTTATAGCTAACCAGCCACTCCTATTTCAAATAATCATCAAAATAATTACTCACTTTTTGCTTCAAGTGAATACGATCACGCCCTCTTACGTTGTGCTCGGCACAAGGATAAGGGAAATAATCAACCTGAACATTGTTTTTAATACACTCCCGAATAAAATTCAAACTATGCTGCCATAGCACAGTATTATCAATTGCGCCCTGACAGATCAATAGTTTTCCTTTCAAATCTTTTGCTTTTGTAAGCAAGGAGGTCATCGCATATCCTTCCGGATTCTCTTCCGGAGTATCCATATAACGCTCCCCGTACATCACTTCGTACCATTTCCAGTCAATTACGGGACCACCGGCTACTGCGACTTTAAATACATCAGGATAATTTGTAATTAAGGAAATGGTCATAAAACCACCATAACTCCAGCCATGAACCCCAATACGATCAACATCAACATAGGGTAATGATTTCAAAAACTCTACCCCTTTCATTTGATCAGCCATTTCGGGTTGACCACACTGACGGTGGATAATAGCTTCAAACTCTTTTCCTCTATTTGCTGAACCTCTATTATCCAAAACATAGATTAAATAGCCATTCTGAGCCATATACTGCTCCCACAAACGAGAACCTCCCAACCAATTATCAGTTACCAATTGTGCATGCGGTCCCCCGTAAACGTAAACCACCACCGGATATTTTTTATTTGGATCGAAATCTGCTGGTTTAACCATCCTGTAATACAAATCCGTTTTTTCATCTGCCGATTTTATAGTCCCCAAAGAGATTTCACCCAAATTATAATCAGCCAGCTCATTTTCAGCATTCACCAATTCCTTTATCACTTTGCCTTTTGTATCTGCAACTTGGATTTTTCGCGGCACATTTAAACTGCTGTAATTATCAATAATAAATTTACCGTCGGCACTTGGCTTAACTGCATGAGTTCCTTCCTCTGTCGTTAATCGAATTCGCTTGCCAGTTTTCAAATTCAATTTATATGCATGTCTTTCAATAGGACTCACTTCCGTTGATACAAAAAACATGTTCTTCTCTGATTTATCAAAACCCAAAATCTCTGTAATTTCCCAATCTCCCGATGTCAATTGTTTGATTAATTTTCCATCCGTATCGTACAAATAAGCATGATTAAAACCATCCCGGTTATTGGTCTGATAAATAAATTGATTTGTATTATTTTTTAAGAAAATCAATTCATGGGAAGGTTCTACCCAGCGATCATCCTTTTCTTCGAAAAGTGTTTTTACAAATTTACCTGTTACTGCTTCGTATTTATTCAGTTTAGCATGATCCGAAGAACGATTCAAAACCTGAATGTAAATAAATTTTCCATCTGGCCCCCAAGTAATATTTGTCAAATATTGATCCGTTCCAAAATCATCAGATTGAATCCATACTGTTGATTTCTCTTTCAGATTATAAATACCCAAACTCACCGTTTCGCTGCCCATGCCAGCCATCGGATATTTAATTTCCTTCAAATCACCAACTCGTGTGGTAATATCTAATAATGGAAATGTGGTAACATTACTTTCATCTTTCCGATAAAAGGCCAAACATTTTCCTTTTGGTCCCCAAAAAATTCCATCACTAATACCATATTCACTCCGGCTAACTATTTGACCGTTAACCAAATTCTTATCCTGATCCGAAGTTACAGCCACTTCATTTCCATCTGCACCGCTTATATACAGATTATTCTCAATGGTATATGCAACAGATGAATTAACTGCACAAAATTCAGCATTTTCCGCCTTATTGCTAATTTTCAATTGTGACACAAGCTTCTTATTGAGCAGATCAATTTGAATAAAATTACCTTGGTTGTAATATTGAATCACATCATTACTTATCCATGAAAACCGCGGCAATCTGCTTAATTCTTTGTCTCCTGCCGATTTTAACATCACATTTAAATCCGATAATGTAAAAATAACTTTAGCCTCTTCATCTGGTTCAGCCGCCATAATATCATTATTTGAAACATAGGATATCAGATTACTTTCGCCTTTCCACGATAATTGAGATAAATTTTCAGGATAAAACTTTCCCCATTGTCCCAAAATAGCGTCTTCCATACTCAATTTCTTTGTTTGAGCATCTGCAGCAGTAAAAAGGGCACAAATGATTAGTAAATAGGTTAGAAGGAATACTCTTTTCATAGTGTTTTTTGTCGTTGTTATATTTCTTTTTAAAAAATTCGTCTCCAAATGTATCCTTTTTAGTAGAAATAGAGTAATAATGAAAGAATAATTAACCGAGACAATCACCAATTACTTTGAAAAAAATCCAAAGTAAGATCGAAAAACTCAATCAATAGTAAATTCGCAAAACGAATCAGTAGTGTAGCATACACAGAGCTTTGAGAAGTAGTTTATTCTTTCTAAATTGGCTTAATAAATTTTAAGTTATACAATATGCCGAAGAACAAAATACCAAACAGTATTAAATTTCTTATTTTAATCTCTATTGCTGCAATAGTAACATTTTTTATTTTGCGTAAAAATAAGACTAAAAATGATGTTGCCACTGACGAGATAGCTGCAGAAGCTGCTATCATGGAAGATATAGATCAGTCTGCGAATATTTTTAAATACAATAATATTCTCTTCAGTCTTCCATCTCCATATCAAATCTCACTGCTTCTTGAGCAATCGGGAATTCCTTACAATAAAGATTTATTGCATACGACAAGCAAAGCAAGCGACTATGTTGAAAATTTTAGCAAAGCTGTAAATTTCGGCATTTACGGATCTGATTTAGGATACATTAACATCTATCATCAAACTCAAGATGCAGCAAGTTATTTTGCGGTTTTAAAAATCATTTCTCAGGAAATTGGATTATACAACGCGATGGATAAACCTACGATTGAACGTATTGAGAAAAATATTGAAAATAGAGACTCTTTGCTCGTTATTGTAAGTACTACCTATCGTAAAATCGATAATTATTTAAAAGTCAATGACAGAGAAAATACCGGAGCTTTAATCTTAGCAGGTGGTTGGATAGAATCTGTTTATATTCTAACCCAACAAATCAAGACGAGTCCAAACAAAGAATTAATGACTCGGATTTCAGAGCAGAAAAGACCTCTTGAGAATTTAATAAAACTTTTAGTACCCTATTCCAATGAATCTAAAGACTTCTATTTTCTGGTTGATCGATTAATCGATTTAGCTTACACATTTGATGAAATAGAAGATAAATACACATATATTCCTCCAATTACTGATGCTAAAAACAAACTTACAATTGTAAAAAGCAAATCTGAATTGGTAATGAATAAAGAACAGTTAGCTTCAATTACTGATAAAGTAAGTGTTATTCGTAACTACATCATCAAGTAATCCAATTAAAAAAACAACTTATGAATCGCTTCTATACCCTTTTTCTTATATTATTCTTTACAGGCCTTAGCTTTCACTCTAATGCGCAATCGGATGTTACATTGCAAAACTGCACAAAATATCTGGAACCTGAATTTATATCCGATGGCCAACAATATAAAGCCCTTCTATCGGGTGGTGAAGTTGCTGAATTTCACACAACATTTTATGCCAATAACTATTACCGAATTGTAGGAGCCACTGGTAAAATGGAAAAAAATGTAATCTTCTCAATTTACGATGAGGAAAATCATTTGCTTTTTTCCAATAAGGATCATAAGAACTCGCCTTATTGGGATTTTCAATTTACCAACTCAATAAATTGTACCATTGAAGCCAAATTAAATCAGAAAGAAGTAACATCCGGATTTGTCCTTCTCCTGATCGGATTTAAACAATAATATCCGTTCACCTCTTCTCACAACACACCACTAACTTTCACATTCTATGAGTGAACGAATTCTTAAGGCTTTAATGCAGCTATTTGCAATCATTGCTCACCCAAAAAGTTCAGCAATTGAGAGGCGAAGAATGGTTTCCAAATATCTCAAACAACAACTTGATCAAGAAACAGCTGAAGAATATCTTAGCTTATATGATCAACACTATGAGGCTAACCAGAAGCGTACTACAAGAACCACCAAAATTAAAAAATACACTTCAGCAAGCTCGGTGAGAGTGCTTCGCATATGCACCGAAATAAACGAAGAACTCGTTGTCCGACAAAAGGTGATTGTCCTCATTCAGTTGTTGGAATTCCTAAAATTGGAAAAAGAAATTAGTGATCAAGAATTCGCCTTTGTTGAAACTGTTGCAGAGACCTTTAACCTTCCTCTTGGAAGTTATGATCGATTAAAGAATTTTGTTCTAAATGATTTCGATGAAATCACCCGATCTGTACGTTTACTTACCGTTAGTAATGAGAACAAAGTATTTGAAGTAGGAGAACATTATTATGCTGAAGGTTTCGTAGGTGAAATTAAAATTCTTCGTCTTAAGCGAGTAGACATGTTTGTGTTGCGATTCAAGGGAATTGAAGAACTAATCATGAACGGGCAGAATCTTAATCCAGAGCGAGTACATCTGTTAACTCAAGGTTCATCCATCCGAAATCCGAAAATTAATCCGATTTATTTTAGTGATATTGCCACGACCTTTCATCGCGATCAGGAACACAAAAGAGTTGTATTCGAAGCCAAAAATATTGAATACCGGTTTAAAGAAAATAATATTGGTATTCATGATCTTTCTTTCAAGGAAGAATCAGGAAAAATGGTTGGTATTATCGGATCAAGTGGTGCTGGTAAAACAACGCTTTTAAATGTTTTAAATGGGTCAGAAAATCCCAGTGATGGAATTGTAGAGATTAATGGATACAACATTGTAACCGATAAATCCCAGTTGGAAGGTGTTGTTGGTCATGTTTCACAGGATGACTTATTAATAGAATCGCTTACCGTTTTCGAAAATCTATATTTTAATGCCAAACTTTGCTTCGACAAATACAGCACTTTTCAACTAATTAGAATTGTATTGAACTTGCTTAAAGATTTAGGGTTGTACGATGCCCGGAATCTTAAAGTGGGAAATCCATTGGATAAAAAAATTAGCGGAGGACAGCGAAAGCGATTAAATATTGCTTTGGAATTGATTCGTGAACCTTCCGTATTATTTCTTGATGAACCAACTTCAGGTTTATCATCGAGAGATTCTGCAAAGATTATGGATCTTCTTAAAAATTTAGCATTAAAAGGGAAGTTGATTTTTGTCGTAATACATCAACCGTCTTCAGATATATTTAAGATGTTCGATCGCTTGTTAATTTTGGATACTGGCGGCTATCTGATTTTTAACGGGAATCCACTTGATGCGATAACCTATTTCAAATCGCAAACAATGCGGGCAAACCGTACAGAAAGCGAATGTTCATCATGCGGTAACGTTGATGCGGACCAAATTTTTAATATTATTGAATCTGAGGTATTGGATGAATACGGTAATCCTACACAGGTTAGAAAGGTATCTCCTATTCAATGGTATAAAAAATATCACGAATATGTGGGTGTTAATAAAACTATTGATGATACAACCGAGCTTCCTCCGGTAACATTCAAAATTCCAAATATATTTAAACAATTTAGTGTATTTGTAAAAAGGGATGTAATTTCCAAACTGGCAAACCGTCAATACTTATTTATTAATTTATTTGAAACGCCGCTATTAGCATTTCTTTTAAGTTATATTATTAAATTTTACAATATTGACGTTGCCAATGATTTAGGTTATACATTTAGTAACAACAGCAACCTTCCGGTATACCTTTTCATGTCGGTTATTGTTGCTCTGTTTATAGGCTTAACGCTTAGTGCTGAAGAAATTATTAAAGATCGAAAAATTCTTAAAAGGGAACGGTTTTTAAACTTAAGCAAGTTTAGTTATCTACTTTCAAAAATTGTTATTCTGTTCTCTATATCGGCCTTTCAAGCCTTTTTATTTACGATAATAGGCAACTCTATTCTGGAAATTAAAGGAATGTATTTTGAATATTGGCTTGCTCTTTTCAGTGCCTGGTGCTTTGCTAATATGCTTGGTTTAATCATCTCGGACAGTTTTAAAACTGTAATTACCATTTACATTTTAATTCCTTTTATCTTAATACCACAGCTAATTTTAAGTGGTATAATTGTAAAATTCGATAAACTTAATCCGACCATTTCCACACCAAATAATATTCCTTGGTATGGTGAAATAATAACTGCTCGTTGGGCTTATGAAGCTTTAGCTGTAAAACAATACAAAGACAACGAATACATGGCTAATTTCTATATCTACGAAAAGTTAATGAGTAAAGCTGATTATCGTAAAAATTATTGGTTACCGATTCTTAAAAACAAATTAAATACCAGCGAACGATACCTTAAGTTACCAGATAAAAAGAAGGAACTTGCCGAAAATTTATTACTCCTTCATAACGAACTTTCGATAGAAGATCTTGATCAAATTGCAATTCCATTTGATAATTTAGATCAACTCAATCCTCAAAATTTAAACGCCGACGTTATTAAAGCGACGCGGGAGTATTTTAATAAATTGAACCGATACTACATTAATTTATATAATGTCTCGAATCGTAAAAAGGATGAACGCTTAACCAAGTTACAAAAAGGATTTTTAGACAAACAGGCATTTGTGAACATGAAAAAAACATACACAAATGAAGGTCTTACTGAGTTTGTTAGAAACTCGAACGATATCGAACGAATTATTGAATACAAAGGGAAATTATTCCAAAAAATTGATCCTATTTACAGGAATCCTGAAGGAAGTTTTATTAAAGCACACTTTTATGCTCCTCAGAAAAGGATATTTGGACAATATTTCGACACGTACTGGGTAAATATCATCGTTATTTGGGTCTCAACATTTTCACTATATATTATTCTGTATTATAGCTTATTCAAGAAACTATTAGGTGTTTTTGACCAAAGATTTAACAAGAAAAAATACGAACGATAAATCAATTTGTAAATTCAAAAAAGGCTGATTCCAATTCATAAAAAAACCGCAAGTTTTCACTTGCGGTTTTTATATATCTTAAAATATACTATTCTTCTTCTTCTTCGATCATTGTAAATGGAATCTTAATAATAGACTGATAATCTTCTCCAGCCTCCAACATATCTTCATCATCCGCTTCATAATACCAGTTAATTCCAACCTTTTGTCCACGCTTAAATATAACTTCAAGCTTTTTAAAGACATCAAGCAAGCATTTCGAAGAGCTGGTATTAAAATACTCAAGTCTAATATTTACGATCGTAGATTCCTTTGGTTCACTAATGTAGGTATCAAGCCACTCAATAATTGGCTTATAAAAATCTAAGGAATTCTCTGGAATTGATCGCCCGGAAATTAAAAAAGAACCTTCATCACCATCAAAATTTATGTTTGGTGTTTTAGGGCTGCCTTCTATAATAAGTGAATTCATGAAAATCTATTTTTGATTGTTATTAAATAATTACATCTATAGCAAGAAACAAAAAATTAGGGTTGTATTGAAAAAACTGATACTCCATATTATTGCCACTCTTTCTTGCAATGTCAACCATTCCTAGTCCGCCGCCACCTTTTTCAGAGAATTGGTCGTTTCCTAAGATAATCCTATATAAACTTTGAGTTTCTGTAGAAGACAATGTATTAATTTGATCAATTCTATCTCGAATAAGTCTTAATCCATCAATTTTAATAAAATTCCCTGCACAAATTCTGTATTGATTTCCTTCATCACGCAAAATTAAAACACCAAATTTTTCATAGGAAACATCTAAATCAGAAGGAACCTCACCATGGTGATGTAAATTCTGAACCAGTTCAACCAATACATTAAAAACTTTCTTGAAAAGTTTTGGTGGTTCATTTCGATCTTTCAAAATTTGTTCAATCGACTGCAAAATATCAGTAACATCCTCATCTTCAATCCGCCCCATATAGTCGAAAATAGCATCTTCATCTATTTTTTCGGAATACCACTGGTTTAGATCAAAGTTCATAAATAATATAATTATTGTTACTCGCTGGACAAATATAATAAAATATCGTTGAGCTGATGAGATATGGAATCAATTTTCCTAATTACTCCTTTTTATATCTTTCGTTCTTTTTTCCGTCGAACATTGAATATTTTTGAAATTTACATTCCAATGGGCCATTGAACAGCGTTATTTTTCGGGAAGGACGCAATCCAATGCTATGGAAGCACTCTTCAGAGTAACTCAATATCCATGCATCATATCCAGCAAAATTGTGCTTTAAACGCTCTCCAATCATTGAATACAATCCTTCCAAATCCTTAATTTTCAGTCTCTCACCATAAGGTGGATTTGTAATCATCAAACCTTTCTCAATAGGTGGAACAAATTGCTGGAATGGAGTAATTTTCAAATCAATTTTTCTTCGCAAGCCTGCATTTCTAATGTTGGCTTCGGCAATCTCCACTGCTTTATCAGAAATGTCTGAACCCATTATTTTTCCTTCGAACTCTACTTCAGTTTCTTCGTTATAGATATCTTCCCACATATCTTCGTCATATTCTTTCCATTTTTGAAAAGCAAATTCTTTACGATACAATCCAGGAGGAATGTTGTATGCTATAAGAGCGGCTTCGATTAAAAGGGTACCCGAACCACACATAGGGTCAATAAAATTCATTTTTTTATCCCAATCAGATAATAAGATCATACCTGCAGCCATAACTTCATTAAGAGGAGCTGCTGTTTCTGCAACGCGATACCCTCTTTTGTGTAATGATTCTCCAGAGCTATCAAGAGAAACAGTACAGGTATTTTTATCGATATGAATATTAATTCTTAGGGTTGGATTAACCACCCGAACATTTGGACGATCTCCAATCTTGTCGAAGAATTGGTCAACAATAGCATCTTTTACACGATAGGTTACAAACTTAGAGTGTTTGAAATCTTCTGAACTTACAGTACTGTCAATCGCAATTGTTTCACGATGTGTGATGTACTCGCTCCAGTCTATCTCCTGAATCCCTTTGTACAACTCATCCGTATCCTTGGCATTAAATTTATGGATTGGTTTAAGAACTCGGGTTGCAGTTCTCAAATGAAGATTTGCTTTATAAATTAAGCTTTTATCTCCAACAAAGCTCACAGCTCGCTTTAAGATTCTAATCTCTTCTGCTCCTAATTGCTCCAACTCATGAAACAATACTTCCTCTAACCCTTGAAAGGTTTTTGCAATTAATCTGAATTTACCCGAGTCTGTTTTCAAAACTATCTTTTTTTAATGTCTCTTAATTATTTCAAATAACGGTTACAAGAAAAACAATTCCTTATTCATTTCAAAAACCAAAGCTTTCGATCCGCATTTCGGCTACAAAATTAATCTTTAGCTCTTAAAAACATAGGTTTTCGAGAAGATATTAATAAAAAAAGCCGAAAGTTAAACTTTCGGCTTAGTATCATTACTTATTCATTCGCTAATTCTTTCTGATAAATCTTAGGATTACTCAAAACCTCTACCGCTTTTAATATAAAATCATTCTTCTTATTTACGACCTTATAATACTCAGAACTCTCCCATAAATCCCTAGCCAAAAGTGCTTTTACATGAAGCTTCAAATCATCAACAACAGCAAGATAATCTTCTTCATTTTTCTCTATCCCCTCTTTTTCTCCCATAGAAACGATCTCTTGAAGCATCTCTTCACTGACTTCAAAGTTTTTATCAAAATCTTCAAAGTTTGCATATTTATTTCTCAACTTCTTCAAATTCCGATCCATATAATTCACAACAAAAGGATAAACTACATTTTTCCGAACCAATAAATTGAAATATTTAAAATTAGCCGTTGTATCAATAGGTATAAAAATGTCAGGCATAATACCTCCTCCTCCATAAACAATTCTCTTTTTCACTAATGTATTATACTTTAACGAATCAGGAAAGTGTATGCTATCTGCACTTATCATTTCGCCTGATTTATATCTGTTCAATATATCCAGATGATAATCCTCTAAACCTTTTTCATACGACTTTTGAATACATCTTCCTGTCGGAGTATAATAATGAGCTGTGGTAAGACGAATCATAGATCCATCAGACAATGGAAACTGACGTTGTACCAAACCTTTTCCAAAAGATCTGCGTCCAAGAATTAAGCCTCTGTCCCAATCCTGAATTGCCCCTGCTACAATCTCCGATGCAGATGCAGATCCTTCATCAAGAAGCACAACAACTTTCCCATTTTTAAAAATACCTTTGGCAGTAGATATATTTTCCCTTCTTGGATTTGTTAAACCCTGAGTATAAACAATTAATTGCTCAGCTTCGAATAATTGATCAACAATTTCAATTGCAGCCTGCATATAACCGCCGCCATTACCTCTTAGATCGAGAATCATATCCTGCATATTTTCAGCCTTCAATTTAATTAAAGCTTCCAGGAATTCTTCCGAAGTTGTTGCTGCAAATCGATTAAGTTTGACGTAACCAATCTGATTATTAATCATGTAAGCCGCATCCAAACTATGGATAGGAATATTATCTCTTGTTATTACAAAATCGATCAATTCTTTTTCGCGTTTTCTCTTTACTACAAGACTAACAATTGTTCCTTTATCACCCCGCAGGCTTTTACGAACATCATTATTTTTTAACCCAACAGCGGCAACATTTTCGTTATCAATTTTCAATATTCGATCGCCGGCACGTAAACCAACCTTTTCTGACGGTCCACCAGGAATGGTTGCTACAACCATTAATGTATCTCTCAAAATATTAAATTGGATGCCAATTCCACTAAAACTTCCCTGCAACGGTTCATTCATTTCCTGAATCTCATCTTTGCTTATATAAACCGAATGTGGATCTAATTCGGACAACACTTTAACAATTGCATCCTCTGTTAATCGATCAAGGCTAACTGTATCAACATAGAATGCATCGATTAATGCCAATAAATTTTGATATTTTATCGCTTGATTCTTTACTGATTGAGCCTTAAGTCCACCGACATACATAAACAGGCCGACTAAACAGATAGAAACCACGTTCCTCAAAAATAATTTCTTACTACTCATATAAATTATGCTTTTTAATAAATTTTGCGCAAATTGATTTTAAATTTCAAAAAGTCACCGAAAGATACAATTTTTATAAGAAATACAGGTATTGTAAAATACAAATATGAAACATAAACCGAACATACTTTTAATTGGTTTTCATAATTCACTGAACATTGATTCAATGACTCAAATAGCTTTTAAAAATTGTAACACAGGACAGGAAGCAATTGAATTACTCATCGATGAAAATTTTGATTTAATTATCTCAAAATATCAGTTAGATGACCAAAATGCTATTGAATTAAATCAGTCTGTTAAATCTTTAAAAAACTACTACGCAAATACTATTCCAAAAAACAATAAGCTTCTTATTATTACCACTAATCCTGAAGAAGAGCAGCTTTGCAAAGACAACAAAATACTTTTCTTTCCAGAAAATCTGAATTTAAAATCACTGATACTGAAACTTATAGATCTGCCAAGAGAAATAAAAAGAGGTGATCAAAAAGTCGCTATTATTAATTTCAAAGATCTTTTTAAACGGGTTGACAACAATCGTGAATTTATACAAACAGTGATCGAAAAGTTTTTTGAAATTTGGAAATCCCGAATTGATGACATCCAAACTCCTTTAAATAACGGGGAATTTAAACTTGCAAAGGATGCAGCTCATAAACTAAAAGGAGTATTGGCAAACTTCTCTATGGAAGCAGCAAGAACTACTATTATCGAATTGGAAAAACATATTTTAGATAACGATCAGGAATTATCAGTTCAAAAATTAAATCAATTAATTGCTGATATTGAGAATACCCGCAAATTTTATCTTGACAACCAAGATCAATTCAAATCCTAACATTTCAATCAAAATAAAACGCAATACCTTCAATCGAAGATATTGCGTTGCAATATATATATTTTAGCCTTTACTGTAGAGTATTATTCCCACTCGATAGTTGCCGGTGGTTTTGAGCTTATGTCATAAACAACTCTGTTGACACCTTTCACTCCATTAATAATCTTGTTCGAAATTTTTGCAAGAAATTCATAAGGCAAATGTGACCAATCTGCTGTCATTCCATCTGTAGACCCAACAGCCCTTAAGGCAACAACACTTTCATAAGTTCTCTCATCGCCCATAACACCAACCGACTGAACCGGCAACAACATCACTCCTGCCTGCCAAACTTCATCGTACAATCCATCTTCTACCAATCCTGAGATAAAGATGTGATCAACCTCCTGAAGAATACGAACTTTTTCAGCAGTAATATCACCTAAAATACGAATTCCTAAACCAGGTCCTGGGAATGGATGACGACTAATGAATTTATCTTCCAGTCCCATACTTCTTCCGACTCTTCGAACTTCATCTTTAAAAAGTAACTTCAAAGGTTCTACCACCTTCAATTTCATAAAATCAGGTAATCCACCAACATTATGGTGAGACTTAATCGTTTGAGAAGGACCTCCTGTTACAGATATTGATTCGATAACATCAGGATAAATAGTACCTTGACCTAACCATTTTGCATTTTCAATTTTATGAGATTCTTCGTCAAAAACCTCAATAAATCCATTACCAATTATCTTTCGTTTTGTTTCAGGATCGGAAACTCCAGCCAAAGCAGAAATAAATTTCTCCTTTGCATCAACACCAACCACATTCAATCCTAGGGTCTCATATTTTTTTAATACATCTGAGAATTCGTTCTTACGCAACAAACCATTATCAACAAAAATACAGTAAAGATTTTTACCAATTGCTTTGTGCAACAACATTGCCGCTACAGTTGAATCAACACCTCCTGACAAAGCTAAAATAACACTTTCGTCTCCAAGCTTCTCTTTTAATTCAGCAACTGTAGTTTCTACAAATGCATCTGGTGTCCAATTCTGGTGGCAACCACAAATATCTACGATAAAATTCTTCAACAGAATACTTCCTTCTGTTGTGTGATACACTTCAGGATGGAACTGAATTCCGAAGCTTGTCTCGCCTTCAATCACAAACGCGGCATTCTCTACATCCGAAGTACTTGCAATTACTTTAAAATTTGAAGGCATTTTCTCAATGGTATCACCATGCGACATCCACACTTGTGAATTCAAGCTAATGCCTTTCAATAATTCGTTGCTGTTATCTACAGAAGTTAGATTGGCACGACCATATTCACGTTTATTAGAAGCCATAACTTCTCCGCCAAAACAATGAGCCAAATGCTGTGCACCATAACAAACTCCCAGAAGTGGAAGTTTACCTTTTATTTCTAATAAATTTGGAATCGGAGCCTTTTCGTCACGAACAGAAAACGGACTTCCGGAAAGAATAACTCCTTTAATCGATTCGTCGATAACGGGAGGATTATTAAAGGGATGAATTTCACAATAAACGTTTAATTCACGAACTCGTCTGGCAATCAACTGTGTATATTGTGAGCCAAAATCTAAAATCAGAATTTTTTCCTGCATAAAATCTATAAATTGAGGGGGTTGTTCAGTAATCCTATTTGGCGTACAAAGATATACAAATTTTGTTCTCGTAAACTACATTATTTGAATACACGAATCAAAAAACACCTGATTGCAAATCTATTTGTACTTTATCTTCAACACCAAAATTATTAAGGTCAAACCAAGAGTAATAACATTTGCAATTATAACCGGCCAGGCATCTATCAACACCCCATAAATCAACCACATAAGTATTCCGATATTAAACATGGAATACATTGCCAAAGACAAATCTTTCGTGTGCTTCGTTTTAATCACACGTAATGCCTGAGGGATAAATGAAACGGTAGTACAGAAAGCTGCAGCAAAACCTAAAATCGACGCAAAGGTAGTTTCCATTAATTATTTCAGTTAAACCAAAACCCCTAAGAAAATCTTAGGGGTTTGTAAATTACTTAAATTTTTTCAGAAGGTCTTTCACTGCATCTTTATGAACTGTAAATCCCATCATTTTAAGTTTCACGTAATCTTCATGGAAGAAATAATATCCAAATTCAGCTGAATTTTCATCAATGTTTCTTGAACCCGAACTTGAATCTTTAATCAAATACCAGTCTTTACCATCCTTATCAACATAGTAACCCACCAAATGCATTCCATGATCATCGGTCGTAGAACCATTCGAAAAACGTAACTGACGCGCATCATCATTAATGTACTCCGAAGGAATATCAAATGATGGAACCATAGCACAATTCGTTGTTCTTAAGAAGCCGGCCTCAGAAACATCTCCACCAATACTCATTGTGTAACCACTACGAACAGCTTTCTTCACAGCAGTCATATAATCATCTAAAGGAACATTGTAATACTCTTTAGAATGCCACCAATTGTCAGGTACTTTGTATTCAACCTGTTCCCAATATGGTTCTTGTTTGTACGAAAGAATTTCCACATAATCATCCATATTTAATTTCAGATAATCAGCAAGATAAGTTTGTGGCGTATACTCCTTTCCTTCAACTGTAAATTTTGAAGGAGGTGTGCCTAAATAATGATTCATGATCGATTTGACCGTTGAAAGAGCTTCCTCCTCATTCCATGCATTACTTTGCTTTAATCCATTCAGAAAATCCATCATTTCCTTATACATCTTCGCATGAGTATGGAATTTACGACCATTCAACAATCCCGTAAACTCACTCTCAGGGCATGCTCCGTACTTTTTCCAAATTCGAGCAACTGAATTACCTTCGGCACCTTCTTCGAAATGAGAATTCCCTCTTTCCTGAATAAAACGACGGGCTTTTTCAACGTACTCCCAATACACTGTATACAGCTCAGAAATTTTCACTTCTTTTTTGTGTAAACGATACACTTCCGATTCATAAAATGAAGTGGTAGAAAAACACCAGCATGTTCCGGTATTTCCCTGCGAAAGTGTTGGTTGTGCCCATTCCGTATTGTTTTTATACAATGATACTTTATTGGGCAATTCATAAGAGCTTTGATCCATAAAGAATTTTTTGTCAACATCTTTACTTTCCAATTGCTCATCTACATTACGGATGTCCTTCAGAATCGAATTTTGATAATAGCCAGGCTTGTATTCCTGAAATTTCGATTTATCTTGCTTTTGCTGTCCCATTGCTGATGAGCAAAAGGCAAAAGCCAAGCCAATAAATAGTAATCGCTTCATTTGTGTGTCTATTTTAAATTTTATGAACTGCTAAAGTAAAAAAAAACTTGATTGTAAGATGATTAATCCCTATCAAGTTCCACAAAAAACTTTTTTCCATCTTCGGCCAGTGCTGAATTTGGGAAAATATCTTTTGCCTCTTTTAGATGTTCTTTTAAATCCTCGAAACGAGCAGAAAAATGACCAATTAGTAATTTTTTCACATTAGCTTCTACAGCGATTTTCGCTGCTTGTTCTGTGGTTGAATGGTAGGTTTTTTTTGCCCGCTTTTCTTCTGCCTTTAAAAATGTTGCTTCATGATACAATAAATCGACACCTTCAATTATTGGTGCAATTTTTGGCAAATACGCCGTATCTGTACAAAAAGCATAACTTCTTACTTTTGGCGGATCGTTTGTTAACTTTTTATTCGGAACCACCTCTCCATCTTCACGAATAAAATCTTCGCCTTGCTTAATAGCATGCCTGTTTTTAATAGGAATATTGTAAAAAGTCAGCATATCCGATTTTAAAGTCCGAAGTCTTTCCTTTTCTTTAAACAGAAATCCAGCACAAGGCATTGCACCGTGTTTTAACGGAAATGACTGTACAATTACAGAATCATCCTCAAATAAGGTTTGAATTTCGGTTCCAAAAATGGTATGATAAAAAATCTGATAATCTAGTTTCGTCTCCAACAGTTCCAATTGAAACTGAATGAATCTTTCCAATTTACTATGACCGTAAATATGAAGATCCGATTTTCGTCCCTGAAGCGAGAAAGTAGACAGCAAACCAATCAATCCAAAGATATGATCGCCATGCATGTGCGAAATTAGAATATGGTGGATTCGACTCATAGGAACTCTGAACCGCTTCATTTGAATTTGTGTTCCCTCTCCGCAGTCTATTAAAAAAAACCGCTCAAGTACATTGAGTACTTGAGCGGTTGGGAATCTTTTGGTAGTTGGTAAAGCAGAGTTACTGCCTAAGATTGTTACTTCAAATTTCACTAACTATTTGTTTAATTCAATTTGACCTTTCATCGTTGAAACAGCATCATCCATATTATAAGAAATATTTAGAACCGAATCCAACTGAGAAATTGAAACTAATCGTTCAACAGCAGGCTGCAAGCCATGAAGCACAAATGTCCCATTAGCATTTTTACACAACCTATTGGCTACAAGTATTGCACTAAGACCAGACGAATCACAATATGTACAAGGAGTTAAATCCAAAAGGATACTTTTCTCACCATTTCCAGAAATTAAAACCAATTCTGATTTTAAAGCAGGAGCAATGTGGGTATCCAACTTGTCTTTCAATACCTGTACAAGGGTATAACCATCTTTCTTGTCAATCTTGAAATCCATAATTACTTAATTTTTAATTATTTCTCGCCAACTTCGTCGCTTTCCATTTGCGATTTTAAAGCAGCAAGTTCTGATATATCACCTAAGGTAGTCTTTTCTAGTGAATCTTTCACTTTTTTAACTCCTTTTTTAGCGATTTTTGCTACTTCTTTTTTCTTCGCAGTCTCGTCAGCTTTCTTCTCATCTTCGAAAGTTCTTGAGTGAGAAAGAATGATTCTTTTCGCTGCTTTTGAAAATTCAATAACTTTGAAAGTTAATTTCTCTTCAACTTTAGCTTGAGAGCCATCTTCTTTCACAAGGTGACGTGGAGTTGCAAATCCTTCTACTCCGTAAGGAAGAGCAATTACAGCACCTTTTTCGAAAATATCAACTATAGTTCCTTCGTGAACTGAGTCAGTTGTAAAGATTGTTTCGAATACATCCCATGGATTTTCTTCCAATTGTTTGTGTCCTAAACTTAATCTTCTGTTATCCTTATCTATTTCAAGAACAACAACTTCAATTTCAGCACCGATAGTAGTAAATTCAGCCGGATGCTTCACTTTCTTAGTCCATGAAAGATCTGAAATATGAATTAATCCGTCAACACCTTCTTCGATTTCAACAAATACACCAAAATTAGTGAAGTTGCGAACTTTAGCAGTGTGCTTAGAGTTAATTGCATATTTAGCCTCAATTCCTTCCCAAGGATCTTGTTTCAATTGCTTGATACCAAGAGACATTTTTCTCTCGTCGCGATCCAATGTTAAGATCTGAGCTTCTACCTCGTCTCCAACTTTCATGAAATCCTGAGCAGATCTCAAATGCTGTGACCAAGACATCTCTGATACGTGAATTAATCCTTCAACACCTGTAGCAATCTCAACAAATGCACCATAATCAGCCATAACAACAACTTTTCCTTTCAAGTTATCGCCAACTTTCATTTCTGCATCAAGAGCATCCCATGGATGAGGAGTTAATTGTTTTAGACCAAGAGCAATACGTTTTTTATCATCATCAAAATCAAGGATAACAACGTTCAATTTCTGATCTAATTCAACAATCTCGCTTGGGTGAGTTACTCTACCCCATGAAAGATCAGTAATATGGATCAAACCATCTACTCCACCTAAGTCAATAAACACACCGTAAGAAGTGATGTTTTTAACAGTTCCTTCAAGAACCTGACCTTTTTCAAGCTTAGCAATAATTTCTTTCTTCTGTTGTTCCAATTCAGCTTCGATAAGAGCTTTGTGAGATACAACAACATTTTTGAATTCGTGGTTGATTTTCACAACTTTGAATTCCATAGTTTTTCCAACGAATACATCGTAGTCGCGGATAGGCTTAACATCAATTTGAGATCCTGGCAAGAAAGCCTCGATTCCAAATACATCAACGATCATACCACCTTTAGTACGGCATTTGATGTAACCTTTAATAATTTCGTCTTTTTCAAGAGCAGCGTTAACACGATCCCATGAACGTAATGCACGAGCTTTTTTGTGTGAAAGAACTAACTGTCCTTTTTTGTCTTCTTGATTTTCAACATAAACTTCAACTGTATCACCAATTGCTAATTCAGTATTATATCTGAATTCGTTTAAGCTGACAATACCGTCGGATTTGTAACCAATATTGATTACAACTTCTCTTTTGTTCATTGAAATAACTGTACCATCAATTACTTCTTTTTCAGAAATTGTAGATAAAGTTTTATCATACATTTCTTCTAAATCTTTTCTGTTTCCACCAGCGAATCCTTCATCACTTGTGAACGCATCCCAATCAAATTCTGCATCTGGAGCAGAATTGTCTACTTTTTTGTTTTCTTCAATCATTTGTTTAATTACTTTTCACTAATAAATTAGACATTATATATAAAATTCGGTGCAAAAGTATATATTTATTCTCAGTAATAGTATAAGTTACAGCTATTTTTTCAGGAAATCCATTAAAATAATCATGATTATTAAGCTCTTTAACCACAATTAACCAAAAACTATTTCGGCACACTATTTATATTTTAAATAAACTCGTTTAACTTTGTGCTCTGGTAAATCGAACTGGTCAATCTAAGAAAAAAACTTATTTGACAGACACAAATTAAACAATAAGAAAATGAATATTGAAAAAGAATTACATAGCAGAAGCGGTTCCCTTTGTGAATTGTGTGGTGCAAAAGAAGATTTAAAAGCATACGAAGTATCTCCAACAAATGGAACTGCTGATAAAAACATATTGGTTTGTGCCACCTGCCATTCTCAAATTGAAAACCCGGAACAAGCAGATGTCAACCATTGGCGTTGTTTAAACGACAGCATGTGGAGCACAGTTCCTGCTGTTCAGGTAATGGCTTGGCGCATGCTAAACCGATTGCGCTCAGAAGGATGGCCACAAGATTTACTGGATATGCTTTATCTGGACGAAGAAACTTTAGAATGGGCCAAAGCAACCGGCGAAGGCGATAACGACGAAGATGCAGTAAAACATATTGATAGTAACGGAGCTCAACTGCAAACCGGTGATACAGTTACACTAATCAAGGATTTAAATGTAAAAGGTGGTGGTTTTACAGCCAAACGTGGAACTGCTGTTCGTAACATTTCTCTGGTAGCAGATAATGCAGAACATATTGAAGGCCGTGTAGAAGGACAGCAGATTGTGATCTTAACTAAATACGTGAAGAAATCGAACTAGATCAGCATTAATAAGTTGAATATATAATAACGTAGGGATGCTGTTAATTTGGCATCCCTACTCTTTTTCACAACAATTCTTTTTAGTGATGTTAGATGCCCCAATGCACTAAAATCAGCCGTCAAAATCATTTTATTAGTGAATTAATTTCGCTTTATTTACATCATAATTTACACCATCCTAATAAAACTCTAAAACGAACGAAATGAACATTACTATTGTTGGTACCGGTTATGTTGGTTTAGTTTCCGGAACTTGCTTTTCAGAAACGGGAATTACTGTTACATGCGTTGATGTAGATCAGACTAAAATAGACAATTTAAATAAAGGTATTATTCCAATTTACGAGCCTGGCTTAGAGCCGATGGTAAAACGTAATATGGAAAAAGGCCGATTGTTTTTTTCAAATAGTTTAAAAGATAGCATTTCTGATGCTGATGCAGTTTTTATTGCTGTTGGCACGCCTCCAGACGAAGATGGAAGTGCAGATCTCCAATACGTAATTGGTGTAGCAAGAGAAATTGGACAATACATTGATCACTACCTTGTAGTTGTTACTAAAAGTACCGTACCAATTGGAACTGCTGAAAAAGTTAAAGCCGCCCTTAAAAATGAGCTGACAAGCCGAAATGTTGATATTCAATTTGACGTTGCTTCGAACCCGGAATTTTTAAAAGAAGGAGCTGCAATTGACGATTTTCTAAAACCGGACAGAGTGGTAATTGGAACTGAATCGGAAAGAGCTCAGGCAGTAATGACCAAACTCTACAAGCCATTTCTAATGAATAATCATCCGGTAATTTTTATGGATATTCCCTCGGCAGAAATGACAAAATATGCTGCAAACTCGATGCTGGCAACAAAAATCTCTTTCATGAATGACATTGCCAATCTTTGCGAGATTGTAGGAGCTGATGTAAATAACGTTCGCCGTGGTATTGGATCAGATAGCCGTATTGGAAATAAATTTATCTATCCAGGCACAGGATATGGCGGATCCTGTTTTCCAAAAGACGTTCAGGCTCTTATTAAAACAGCAGAACAAAAGGGACATCCTCTTGAAATTTTAAAATCTGTTGAATTGGTAAACAACCGCCAGAAAAGCGTGCTGTACAAAAAAATGATGGCGCATTTTGATGGAGATTTAAAGGGCAAAAAAATTGCTCTTTGGGGTTTATCATTCAAACCAAACACCGATGATATGAGAGAAGCTCCATCATTGGTTATTATCAACAAACTTTTAAGTGAAGGAGCAGAAGTAATTGCTTATGATCCTGTTGCTGCAAAAGAATGCCACCGGAAAATTGGCGACACAATCAGCTATGCTAAAGACCAATACGAAGCCCTAATTGATGCCGATGCGTTACTAATTGTAACAGAATGGTCTGAATTTAGAGTGCCAAACTTTAAAGTAATGGAGAAATTGATGAAAGAAAAATTAATTTTCGACGGAAGAAACATATACGATCTTGATGAAATGAAAGACCTAAACTACACCTACTACTCTATTGGAAGAGAGGTTATTACAAAGGCATCAATTGTGTAAACAAATCAGATCAAGGATTTAAACTATGAAGAGAATTTTAATTACCGGAGGTGCTGGATTTATTGGCTCGCATCTTTGTGAGAGATTATTAAAAGAAGGCAATGATGTCATCTGTTTAGACAATTATTTTACAGGCTCAAAAAGGAATATTGCCCATTTAATGGATAACCCATATTTTGAGCTTGTTCGTCACGACATTACTGAACCGTACTATGCCGAAGTCGATCAAATTTATAATTTAGCATGTCCTGCATCACCCGTCCACTACCAATACAATCCAATCAAAACGACCAAAACTTCGGTAATGGGCTCAATAAACCTGCTTGGTTTAGCCAAAAGAATAAATGCCCGAATTCTTCAGGCTTCAACAAGTGAAGTGTATGGCGATCCGGAAATACACCCACAAACAGAAGACTACTGGGGAAATGTGAATCCAATTGGTATTCGTTCTTGTTACGATGAAGGAAAACGTTGTGCCGAAACTTTATTTATGGATTATCATATCCAAAATAATGTTGCCATAAAAATCGTCCGTATATTTAACACATACGGCCCTAATATGCACCCAAATGATGGCCGTGTAATATCAAATTTTATTGTCCAGGCACTAAAAGGTGAAGACATTACTCTTTTTGGCGATGGTCTTCAAACAAGAAGTTTTCAGTATGTTGACGATTTATTGGAAGGAATGATTCGTATGATGAATTCAAGACCGGAATTTATTGGGCCGGTTAACATTGGCAACCCTAATGAATTTACAATTTTAGAATTGGCTCAAAAAGTAATTGAGCTAACCAACTCGAGTTCTAAAATCATTCATTTGCCTTTACCTAAAGACGATCCAACACAAAGACAACCAAACATTAGCCTTGCTAAAAAAGAATTAAACAATTGGGAACCAAAAATCCAATTAAATGAAGGTTTACTTCGAACTATTTCGTATTTTGATAACTTATTATCAATCAAACCTACACACTAAATGAAAGGAATTATACTGGCCGGAGGTTCGGGCACAAGGCTTTATCCGATTACAAAAAGCATTTCGAAACAAATCATTCCGGTTTACGACAAACCAATGATATACTACCCTCTTTCCGTTTTGATGCTTGCAGGAATAAAGGAAATCCTAATTATTTCAACACCTAAAGACCTCCCCCTTTATAAAGATCTTTTTGGAAATGGCAACCAATTCGGCCTAGATCTTTCGTATGCAGAACAACCATGTCCAGAAGGATTAGCTCAAGCATTTATTATTGGTGAAGAGTTTATCGGAAACAGTCCTGTCTGTATGATTTTAGGCGACAATCTGTATTACGGATATGAGTTTGGCAAACAACTTACCGCTTCGGCTAAATTAACCGAAGGAGCACTGGTTTTTGGATACCATGTTAAAGATCCGGAAAGATATGGTGTTGCAGATTTTGATGAGAATGGCAAAGTGAAAAGTCTGGAAGAAAAACCTAAACATCCTAAATCCAACTATGCAGTAACCGGCTTGTATTTTTACGACAATACTGTGGTTGAAAAGGCCAAGTCTTTAAAACCATCAAAACGGGGAGAACTCGAAATAACAGATCTAAACCTCATCTATTTAAAAGAAAACAATCTTAAGCTTCAGGTTTTGGGGCGTGGAATTGCCTGGCTGGATACAGGAACGCATGACAGCATGCTTCAGGCATCTAATTACATTGCAACAATAGAGCAACGACAAGGATTAAAAGTTGCCTGTTTGGAAGAGATTGCTTACCGAAGCGGATTCATAAACAAAGAACAACTAATTGAATTAGCTCAACCATTACTCAAAAATCAATACGGAGAATATTTGATGATGGTAGCCAATGAAAACATTAATAAGCAGTGCCGCTAACATGGAAATTATCAAAACCAAAATTCCCGATTTATTAATAATCAAACCAAAAGTTTTTGAAGACGAACGAGGATATTTTTTCGAAAGCTACAACGAAAAGATTTTCCGGGAAAAAGGTCTTGACTTGTCATTTGTTCAAAATAATGAATCAAAATCCGGACATGGAGTAATAAGAGGGCTTCATTATCAGTTGGCTCCCTATTCTCAAACAAAATTGGTGCGCGTAATAGAAGGTAAAGTGTTTGATGTTGCTGTTGATTTAAGAAAAGATTCTCCAACTTTCGGGCAATGGAGTGGCATTGAATTGTCTGCGGATAATAAAATTCAATTTTTAATTCCGAAGGGATTTGCACACGGATTTTCTGTCTTAAGCGAATCTGCGACCTTCATTTACAAATGCGATAATTTTTATAATCCTGAAGCAGAAAGAGGAATTAACTTCAACGATCCATTCTTAAATATAAATTGGAGAATAGAGCCGGGCAAAGCTATCATATCCCCAAAGGATAAAGTATATCCAAATTTCAAAGAAGCTGAAAAGAATTTTAAATACAGCAAATGAGTATGACAAAAATCCTAATTACAGGCTCTAAAGGGCAGTTGGGTACTGAGATAAAAGAGTTATCGGCAAAGTTTAGCAATCTTCAGTTTTTCTTTACGGATATTGAAGAATTAGACATTAGCTCTTTGGATGCAGTAAGCAATTACCTGAAGAACAAACAAATCTCCTACATTGTTAATTGCGCCGCTTATACTAACGTTGATCAGGCAGAAGAAAATGAGGATGCTGCCAGATTGATAAATGCTGACGCTGTAAAAAACCTGGCTACAGCAGCTTCTCAGAATAACATCACTTTAATTCACATTTCTACAGACTATGTGTTTTCCGGTGATAATTCGACACCTTACACAGAAGATCAGAAGGCTAAACCAATGGGCGTTTACGGCAGAACAAAATTTGAGGGAGAAGAAAATGTTCGAAGCACTTGCAAAAAACACATCATTATACGCACTTCGTGGCTATACTCCCCTTTCGGTAAGAATTTTCTAAAAACCATGCTTCGTCTGGGGAAAGAAAAAGATTCATTAGGTGTTGTAAGCGATCAAATAGGAACACCAACCTATGCACATGATTTAGCCTCTGCAATTATCCGAATCATTGAGAGTATTGATAAAAATAGTAAATTTAATGATTTTGGAACCTACCATTACTCCAATGAAGGCGTTTGCAGCTGGTACGATTTTGCCACAGAAATACAAAACACGTCAAAAAATAAATGTAAAATTAACAGCATTGAAAGCATGGATTTTCAATGCCTTGCAAAAAGGCCGTACTACAGCGTTTTGAATAAATCGAAAATTAAACATATTTTTACGATAGAAATACCACACTGGAGAAGCAGAATTGAACATTGTATTAAAAGAATTACGGAATAGTTAACCAAAAGAAATAGTGTCAAAGATGAACAAAACTGAGATTTTTGAAATAGTAAATGAAAAAGCCCAAATCTGGCTTGAGGGGAACTACGATCAGGAAACTAAGGAGGCTGTAAAATCATTATTAGAGAAAGAAGATAAAACTGATTTAATAGATTCTTTTTATAAAGATCTTGAATTTGGAACCGGAGGACTACGAGGCAAAATGGGTCCGGGAACAAATAGAATGAATATTTATACTGTTGGAGCTGCCACCCAAGGATTGGCAAACTATATCAACAAAGTATTTGCCGGACAAGATAATCTTTCTGTTTGTATTGGATATGATTGTCGTAACAACAGCAAATTATACTCTGATACTGTTGCTAATATTTTCTCTGCAAACGGCATTAAAGCATATATTTTTGAAGATTTAAGACCAACACCTGAAATGTCTTTTGCAATTCGTCAATTGGGCTGTCAATCGGGTGTGATTATAACCGCCTCACACAATCCTAAAGAATATAATGGATACAAAGCATATTGGGAAGACGGTTCTCAGTTGGTTGTTCCTCACGATAAAAATGTAATTGCTGAGGTTAAGGCCGTAAAACTTGAAGAAATCAAATTCGAAGGTAATCCTGCTTTAATAGAAGTGCTTGGAGAAGATATGGACAAGCTTTATCTGGATACAGTTAAAACATTAAGCCTTTCACCGGAAGCGATTAAAAATCAAAAAGATTTAAAAATTGTTTTTACTCCTTTGCATGGAACAACAGTAAAACTAGTTCCTGCTTCATTAAAAAATTACGGTTTCGAGAATGTCATTCATATTCCGGAACAAGATGTAGTGGATGGCAACTTCCCTACAGTTTGGTCAGCCAACCCTGAAGAACCGGAAGCTCTTAAAATGGCTGTTGATAAAGCCAAAGAAGTTAATGCTGATTTGGTGATGGCTTGTGACCCGGATGGTGACCGTTTGGGTATTGCAGCAACTAATGATAAAGGTGAGTGGGAAATCGTAAATGGAAATCAGACTGCTCTTATTTTTAATTACTACTTAATTAGAAGAAGAAAAGAACTTGGACTGTTAACTGGTAACGATTATGTAGTAAAAACTATTGTTACAACAGAACTATTCAAGGATGTAGCCGAGCAAAATGGAGTACAATGTTTTGACGCTTACACAGGATTTAAGTGGATTGCTGACGTAATCAGAAAAAATCCTGATAAAAACTACATTGGTGGCGGTGAAGAATCGTTTGGTTACATGCCAGGTGATTTTACCCGTGATAAAGATGCAGTATCTTCCTGCAGTATTATGGCTGAAATTGCTGCATGGGCTAAAGAGCAAGGCAAAAACGTATTCGATATTCTTAAAGATATCTATGTAGAATATGGTTACTCGAAAGAAAAAATGATTTACATCGTTCGAGAAGGACTGGAAGGAGCACAGGAAATTGAAAAATTAATGTACGACTACCGCTACAATCGTCCTAAAAAAATTAACGGATCAACCTTGATTTTGGTTAAAGATTATTCAACAAGAATAGCCACAAATCCGGTAACGGGAGAAGAAACTGCTTTAGATTTTGAAACAACAGCAGATGTTCTTCAATTTTATTTGGAAGACGGAACAAAGATTTCTGTTCGTCCGTCGGGGACCGAACCTAAAATTAAATATTATTTCGAAGTCCGTGAAAACCTTGCTTCAATTGAAGATTTTTACGCTACTGAAGATAAAGCCAATAAAAAAATTCAAGGAATTATTAGCTCTTTAGAATTAAACTGATATTTTTAGGGTAGCTTTATGCTACCCTACACTTTTTACTCATTATGGATAACAAAAGAACCATTCTATCTGTTGACGATTCTCCAATTAACAATAAATTAATTGAAGCATACTTCAGACGAGATTATACTGTCATTTCAAAAGAAGGAGGTCAACAAGCTCTTGATTGGCTAAACGATAACATTCCTGATGTTATTCTTCTTGACATTATGATGCCTGTAATGGATGGAATCGAAGTTCTTGAAAAAATCCAATTGAATGAAAGGCTGAAAGAAATTCCTGTTATTATGGTTTCGGCCAAAACAGAAATGGAATCCATTAAAGCAACCTTAAGCTTAGGTGCTCAGGACTACGTTAAAAAGCCAATTGATTTTACAGAACTGCAAACCAAAGTATTAATTGCATTTCAAATCAATGAACAAAAACAAGAAATTTCCAAATACAAGTCTTACTACGATATTCATCAAGGTATGATTCATGCAGGTAGAATTCAAAGATCGATTCTTCCCGATGCGGAAAATTTCAGAAGATTATTCTCTAAATCCTTCATCATTAATCTGCCTAAACATGTTGTAAGCGGAGATTTTTATTGGATTCAGCAGAATTTCCATAAGAAGAACATTGGTTTATTTGATTGTACCGGTCACGGAGTTCCTGCAGCCATGTTAACTGTTATGGGGCAAATGGAGTTACATACTCTTTCTCAAAATGGAAACGAGATTAGTGCAGAACATGTTTTTCCACTTCTCAGTCAAAAATTTAGCCGGATTCTGAATACATCCAGTGATACCTACACGCAATACGACGGAATGGATGGATTATTTTGCTCCATTTACCCGCAAGAACATATATTGGAATTTGTAGGAGCAAAAAGATCACTTGTTTTAATCAGAAAGACTTCAGCCCCCTTAAAATGCAATAACGAAACTATTGAGGCTAAAGACAGTAGTGGTGAATATTCTTTATTCGAAATTCAAGGTGACCGCAATTCTATAGGTAAAGAATCAGAGTTTGCCGAATTCACAATTAAAAAAGTAGAAACACAGGTCGGTGACCGGATTTTCCTGTACACAGATGGTATAACTGACCAACTTGGAGGGCAACAGCTTAAAACGCTTAAAAAGAAGCAGTTTTACGACAAATTACTGACAGTTCAATCAAAATCCATTAATCTTCAAAAATCGGATATTTTTAATTGGTTTGAAAGTTGGAAAGAAAACAATGAACAAACCGATGATATTCTAATTATTGGTATTGAGCTTTAATTCTCGTTCTCGTTAGGAAAGAATTCTTTTTTAAAATTAACCAGAAATAATTTTTCAGTAGCACGTGTTACCGCTGTATAAAGCCAACGGTAATATTCTGCTGTTAATAACTCATCGGTTAGGTAACCTTGATCTACAAATACTGTTTTCCATTGTCCGCCTTGAGCTTTGTGGCAGGTTACAGCATATGAAAATTTCACTTGTAAGGCATTAAAGAATTTATTATCACGAACTTTTTCATATCGCTTTTTCTTGGAACGAATATCAGCATAATCTTCGGCAATGGTAAAAAACAGCTTTTTATTTTCCTCATAACCAAGTGATGCTGTTTCGATATCCAAAGTATCCAGCATGATCATGGTATCCAATTCCACATCTTTGTAATCAGGAAATCGAATGGTAACTTCAGCATAACGAAATCCATACATTTCCAGATGCTTGTGTATCCTAACAATTTCAACAATATCGCCATTGGCAATAAAATCCATTTCTTTAATATCCTGAGCCCAGAAATAATTATTTTTCACAACCATTAAATAGTCACCGCTTGAAATTTCTTCCTCACGGTACAGAACTGTATTTCGAATTCCCTGATTGAATTTATTCGCCCTTTTATTGGAGCGACTGATTACAATTGTTTCCTCCAAGCCATATTTATAATGAGCATTGGAAATTTCTTCTATCAGTTCGGCTCCGCCAATTCGTTTTATGTCCGGATAATTTTCTGTTGTTAAAACAGGATAACCACTTTTTTCATCGGCCAGCATGCCCCTTAAATTGGTAGCATTCATTAAAATGCCTGATTCCTGATTTTGACGAACCACCTGAGTTAAAATCATCTCTGCTACAGGCAAATTGTAACACGACTCCAACTCATGAACATCAAGAGCCGGGCTTATATCCAATCCAATTGGAGGCAACTGTGCAGTATCGCCTATTAGAATCAAACGGCAATTTTTTCCTGAAAAAACATATTGCATTAAATCATCCAATAATCTGCCGGAACCAAAAACCGATGCCTCTGCAGAATAATTGGAAATCATGGAAGCCTCATCCACTAAAAAAACAGTGTTGCTATTTAAATTTCGGTCCAAAGCAAATATCCCGAGATCATCAGTTAATGACTTCTGCCGATAAATCTTTTTATGGATTGTAAAGGCAGATTTTTTTGAATAATGAGACAGAACCTTTGCCGCCCTGCCAGTTGGTGCCAGAAGAACTGAATTAATTTTCATTTTATCCAAAACCGATACCAAAGCACTCACCAAAGTCGTTTTTCCGGTACCGGCATAACCTTTTAACAGAAAAATTCCACCTTCATCATTCTTCGTTACATAATCTGCTAAACAGTCAATTGCCCTTTGCTGATCATCGGTTGGTTCGAAGTTCAAACTTTCACTAATTAGTAAGGCAACATGATTTTTTAACATTTCTGATAATTTTAATGGCTAGAAAAATAACCAAATAGATTTTTTTTTTAAATTTGCAGACAAACTTACAAACTAATAAGAATAAAAATGAAAAAAGTCTTTCAAATCTTACTTGCCATAGCTATTGTTGTTCTTGCTTTTTTAAGCTACCAAAGCATTATGAAACCGATTAAATTTGGTAAAATCAAAGATCAAAGATACGCTAGAATTATTGAACAGTTGAAAGATATCCGTAAAGCAGAAGGTGCTTACAAAGATGTTAATGGTAAATATACCGGAAGTTTTGACACTTTAATTAATTTTATCAAAACTGACTCTATGCCTTTGATTAAAGCTATAGGTTCTCTTACTGATGAGCAAGTTGAAGCTGGTATGACTGAAAAGGAAGCTGTTAAGAAAGGATTCATCACTCGTGATACAATAATGATTTCGGCTCTTGATACTGTTTTTGGAAAAGAATATGCAATCGAGAATTTACGTTTTGTTCCATTTACAAAAGGACAAAAACAATTTAAATTAGGTGCAACAGTATTTGTAACCGGATCGAATGTAAAAGTTCAGGTTTTTGAAGCAAAAGTTTCCAACATGGATATTTTTGATGATCTTATGGATGAATATCGCGAAGAAGTTCTTGAAGAAAATGGAAACCGTATTCGTTTAAATAAATATCCTGGTTTAATGGTTGGTTCTCTTGAAGAAGCAAACAACAACGCAGGTAACTGGGAATAAATATAAAATTATACATGAGCGACCTTGTATTTGTTGATTCATCATTTGATAAAAACAAAACAAAAGAATATACCCTATCCATCCAGGTAAGCCTGGATGGATTTTCTTTTTCTATACTCAACGGACATAAGGAGTGCATCGCGTTGAATCAATTCATTCCTTTCAAAACAAACAGCGATAATAATCCAATAAATTCATTTATTGAAATTGTTCGAAACCACGAACTCTTAAATTTAAGTTTTCGGGATGTTTCGCTTCTTTGGATCTCAGATAAAGTATTGCTTATTCCATCGGAATTTTTCTCGGAAGACTTTGCTTATGAGGGGTTTCAATTATCTCATTGTCTTGAAAAAAATGAATGTCTGGAATGGAATGAGCTTCCGGAATTAAAATCGTGGATTGTATTCTCTTTTCCTAAAAACATTAAAGAATTTGTTCAATCTCACTTTAAAAACAGTAAGCTGTATCATCATTGTTTACCCTTTTACAAAGAGGCTTTGAATCAAAAAATTGCTGAAAATCACCCTCAGGTTTTTTTGAACATTCAGAATTACTTTTTTCATGTAATTATACCAGATCGAAACGGGAAACATTTCATAAACACATTCTCATACAGCGCAAGTTCTGATTTAGCCTACTATATTCTCAACATCTTTAAACAACAAAAGTTAAATAATGAGAGAAGCAGGCTAATTATTGACGGACTCGTTCAGGAAGATAGCAATGTAATTCTTTTACTAAAAAAATACCTAGGTCAGGTTGAGGTTAAAATACTTCCATCGGAGTTTAGAATAAATAAAAGTATTCCACACAAGGAATACAATCAATTCATTAATCTTTTAAATTTATCCAGGTGCGAATAGTAAGTGGGACTCATAAGGGAAGAAGGATATCTCCGGATAAAAATTTTAAGGCTCGGCCAACAACCGATTTTGCCAAAGAAAGCCTTTTCAATGTATTAAATAACGTGATTGATTTTGAAGATTTAAAAGTTTTAGATCTTTTTGGTGGTACAGGAGGTATTAGTTACGAATTTGCCTCCAGGGGAGCGGAAAAGGTAATGTGTGTGGAAAAAAATCACAACCACTTTTCTTTTATTCAAAAAACAATTAAAGAATTAAAGTTTGAACAAATTCAAGTAATTAAATCGGATGTTTTTAGATTTCTCCGGAATTTTCCTCAAAAATTTGATTTGATATTTGCCGATCCTCCATTCGCCATGAAATCTCTTGAAACAATTCCCAATTTAGTTTTCGAAAAGGAATTACTCACCGAAGATGGTCTTTTAATTATTGAACACGGTTCGTCGAATGACTTTTCTGAACATCCAAATTTTACTGAAAAAAGAGTTTACGGAAGTGTTAATTTCAGCTTCTTTAAGTCGATAAAAGAATCAGAATAGATCTTTACAAAAAAAAAGCATTTTTTTCACCAGCGTAACAAGCTCAAAACCGCTATTTTACTACCTTAAAGCAGAATTCCAGTCAAAAAAACTGCATACAGATATTGCAAGTAAGAAAACTTGCATTATCTTTGCATCGCAATCAAAAAAAGGTTTGGTAGTTCAGTTGGTTAGAATACATGCCTGTCACGCATGGGGTCGCGAGTTCGAGTCTCGTCCAGACCGCTAAAAGAAAAAGTTCTTTGTACTATTTTTGATTTGTAATTTCCTTTTTCGGAAATTTGAATATATATTTTGGTTTGGTAGTTCAGTTGGTTAGAATACATGCCTGTCACGCATGGGGTCGCGAGTTCGAGTCTCGTCCAGACCGCCAGAATAAAGAGTTTTGATTTGTTGCTCTTACAATAAACAAATCGCAGAATGTTTTGGTTTGGTAGTTCAGTTGGTTAGAATACATGCCTGTCACGCATGGGGTCGCGAGTTCGAGTCTCGTCCAGACCGCCAGAATAAAGAGTTTTGATTTGTTGCTCTTACAATAAGCAAATCACAGAATATTTTGGTTTGGTAGTTCAGTTGGTTAGAATACATGCCTGTCACGCATGGGGTCGCGAGTTCGAGTCTCGTCCAGACCGCCAGAATAAAGAGTTTTGATTTGTTGCTCTTACAATAAGCAAATCGCAGAATATTTTGGTTTGGTAGTTCAGTTGGTTAGAATACATGCCTGTCACGCATGGGGTCGCGAGTTCGAGTCTCGTCCAGACCGCCAAAATAAATAGAAGGCCTCCGATTCTTTTGAGTCGGAGGCTTTTTTGATTTTACATCTTTTCAAAAACATTCAAATTTTTTGGGATCAGTTTCATATTCTGGGTCTATTTAAATCAGGCATATATTTTAGTTAATCGAAATAAGAAGAAATATATATCTGCGACACCTCTAAAAGCGAATCAAGTCGAAAATCTTCTACTCCTTCTTACGACTCTATCCAAGTTACTTTCGTAAGCAAACATCAACTAACAGATTCTAGACGATACTTTCCTGACAATTAAAGACTACAGACCCTTTTTTGTTATTTTTTTTGCATTTTCAATAGTACATGAGCAAATGTTTAAAAGAAATCTGACCTCAAACATAAATCCAGTCAATTAAAATTCATAAATTACTGTACAACTAACTAAAATACAGATTATGCAACAAGAAATATTCCATAGGCTATGGAAGGAATACACAAAACAAAATCCTTCTGCCCAGGCTATACATGATTTATTCACCAAAGAAGGGGAACAGGTAATTAATGACCATGTAGCTTTTCGAACCTTCGATGACCCAAGAATGAACATTCAGGTTTTGGCAAAGAAATTTATAAAAGCAGGCTACGAATTTAAAGGAGAATATGTATTCGAAGATAAGCACTTGAACGCCGTTCATTTGGAACACCCAAGTGAGGAAAATGCACCAAGGGTATTTATATCAGAATTAATACTTTCCAAATTCTCCGAAGAATTTCAGAAGACTATAAAAAGAAGACTCAATTCAGTGGGCAATGCCTATTATGCTGATCCCGATTTGATTCACAAAGGAAGTGTTTGGGGAAAACCAAGCTATGCCGATTATCAATCTTTGCGGAACGAATCGGAATATGCGGCCTGGCTTTACGTTCACGGATTTAGGGTGAATCACTTTACGGTTAGCATCAATGCACTTCAGAAATACAATAGCATCGAGAAGGTGAATCAATTCATTAAAGACAATGGTTTTGAAATGAACACCTCGGGAGGTGAAATTAAAGGCACACCTAAAAAGCTTCTGCAGCAGTCCTCTACCCTTTCCGAGATTATTAAAGTTGAATTTGAAGAAGGTGTATACGAAATACCTGCATGCTTCTATGAATTTGCCATTCGTTATCCGGATGAAAACGGACAGCTATTCTCAAGCTTTATCGCAGCCAATGCCAATAAAATTTTTGACAGCAGTAATTTTAGAGAAAAATAAGTTGAAATTTACCACAATGTATCAGCCCGCCGAACAAATCTGTTTCGAGTGGGCTTTTTGCTTTTCATCATTCCTCTTTGTTCCATAAACTTTTATCTTTACCTCCTCTAACTTAAACCTACAACATGAAAAATACATCAATACTATTCCTTTTTATTGCATTGCTTTTTTCGGCATGCACCGCAAACACAAAACAATTAAACATTGAAACAGGCATAGCCAAAACAATGGCAGCATACCGAAAAGCGAATATCTCCAATCTGGAATATCAGCTGAATTTTGATATCCCTGAGGATCGTAATAAAACAATTCCGGGAAGCAATAAAATCAGTTTCGAATTGCAATCAACCGATCAGGATCTTCAAATTGATTTTCGTGAAGATCCCAGCTTACTCCATCAAGTAATCTGCAATGGAAAAGATTCAGGCTACCATTTTGAATCAGAGCATTTGATTATCCCGAAAGGGGAATTGATAAAAGGTAAAAATCAAATTGAAATTGAATTTACAGCCGGAAACAGCTCCTTGAATCGCAACGATGAGTTTCTGTATACCTTGTTTGTACCGGACAGAGCGAGAACAGTATTTCCATGCTTCGATCAGCCAAATCTAAAAGCCAAATTTCAATTGGCATTAAGTGTGCCAAAAAACTGGAAGGCAATAGCCAATGGTAAAATTGAATCAGTTAAAGAAGACGCAAACAAAAGCCATTATAAATTTCTTACCACGAAAGAACTGCCTACCTACCTGTTCTCTTTTGCAGCCGGTAAATTCGAAACCATAACGCGCAAACATAATGGACATCAACACACCATGTATCACCGCGAAACCGATCCCGAAAAATTGGCCGGTAATACCGATGAAATCTTTCGTTTGTTGTTTCAATCACTCGATTGGCTGGAAGAATATACCGATATACCCTATCCTTTTGGAAAGTATGATATTGTGGTGATTCCATCCTTTCAATATGGCGGAATGGAGCACACGGGAGCGACACTGTACAATGCTTCCAAATTGTTTTTGGATAAAAATGCAAGCAAAAACGACAGATTGTACCGGGCAAATTTAATTGCCCACGAAACAGCTCACATGTGGTTTGGCGATTTAGTGACTATGAAATGGTTCGATCAGGTTTGGCTGAAAGAGGTTTTTGCCAATTTCCTTGCCGATAAAATTACCAACCCAAGCTTTCCGGATATGAACCATGCACTGAAATTTAAGATGGCTCATTTCCCGAGTTCCTATGCAGTTGACCGCACAAGCGGAGCCAATGCAATTAATCAGGTATTACCCAACCTAAAAGATGCCGGATCGGTTTACGGAAGCATTATTTATCACAAATCGCCCATTGTAATGGATATGCTGGAACGGATTACGGGTGAAGAAGAACTGCAAAAAGGCTTGCAAACCTATCTAAAAAAATATGCCTACGGCAATGCCAGCTGGGAAGATTTGATTGCGATTTTAGACGAAACTACTTCGAGTGATTTAAAGCAATGGAGCAAGGTTTGGGTTGACAAGGCAGGAAGGCCTGCAATAACATCATCAATTTCAAGTGAAAATGGTTTGATTACTGATTTGACAATCACGCAAAGTGATGCCAAAGGAAATGCCGGTGACTGGAACCAGGATTTAAACATCCTTTTAGGCTATGAAGAAACAAGTGAAGTAGTATCTGTGAAATTTAATCAGCCACAGCTTTCGATTCCCGAAGTAACAGGCAAAAAAACACCCGACTACATCATCCCTAATGGAAAAGGCAATGCTTATGGTTTTTTTAAACTAGATGCCAAAACCAAGCAATTCCTTCTTGAAAACATGCACAAAATTAAAGATGATTTGGTGCGTGGAGTGGCGTGGATCAACCTGTATGAGAATCTTTGTGAAGGAGAAATAAACGGAAAAGAATTTGTGCTTGCTGCCGAAAAACAATTGGCAAAGGAAAAAAACGCATTGATTTTGGAACGCATGTTATCTTATATGCAGTCCGCTTATTGGCTTCATGTAAGTGCCGAAGAAAGGTTACAAATTGGGAAACATTTGGAAGACAGCCTTTGGGTTCAACTAAATGAGGAGAAGGACATGAGCAAGAAATCGAGCTTATTCAGTACATTAAGCAGTATTGCCGAAAGCAAAGTGCGTTTGGAACAACTCTTTAATGCTTGGAAAGATGAAACCAAAATTGGCGGATTCAGTCTTTCGGAAACCAAGGCAACTGATTTAGCTGCTAATTTGGCCATTAAAATGCCTGAAAAAGCAGAAGAGCTTGTTGCCACACAAATCGAACGAATTAAAAACCCTGATCGTAAAAAACGCTTGCAATTTGCAGCTCCTGCCCTGTCGGCCAATCAGCAAGTTCGCGAAGGGTTCTTTGCGAGTCTGCACAAAGCGGAAAACAGAGAAATTGAGCACTGGGTTTTAGATGGCTTAAGCTATCTGAATCATCCGTTGCGGGAAAAGGAAGCATTAACCTACTTGCCTCAGGCTTTGGAATTACTGGAAGAGATTCAGGTTACCGGAGATATTTTCTTTCCTGCCAATTGGTTAAGTGCCAGTTATAGTGGACTTCAATCAAAAGAAGCAGGAGATATTACCCGTCGGTTTTTGGCTGAACATCCTGATTATCCTGAGAATTTAAAATTAAAGATTCTGCAGGCTTCGGATTTGGTGCTGAGGAAGGAATAAGGACAAGTTTCAAGGGAAAAGGATCAAGTCCCAAGGAAAAAGGAGAAAAAAAGGAAGAAGTAACAAGTTCTAAAGAGGAATAATCAACTGCCTAAATTATAGCTATTTCAGGAGAAGACAGATTATCACACTGCTTTAGAGGCAGTAAAAACAGCTATTAACAAATACAACAATCAAAGACCGCACAGAAGTGTAGATATGATGTTTCCAAACCAAGCGCATCAAATGACAGGCAGCCTTAAGAAACATTGGAAAAAGAGACAATTTACCAAGAAACAAAATTCAGGAATACCTGAAAAAGGCGTAATGAAAAATCAGGAATAAAATTGAAGAAAGTATGAATTTTCAGAAATTAAGAGACTCCTGGGTTACAATTTTAGGCTTATCTCTGAAACTGTAATGCCGGATCAGAAATAAGAATCTTTTGCCGTTAAGATAGCAGTAAAAAGATTTTTATAAATTTGTTCAACCGCAGATAGATTAAAAAACAATACTACTATCATAAATTAAGTAATAATCTGTCAAGCTATTTCAGGAGAAGACAGTTATCAAACAAGTCTGAAGTGTTCCGGCGTAAGTCTGAAGTATTCCGCCCTAAGTTTGAAGCGTTCCGGCGTAAGTCTGAAGCATTCCGCCGTAAGTCTGAAGTGTTCCGCCACAAGTTTGAAGCGTTCCGCCCTAAGTTTATACTTGTGCGATGCCCGACAAACCGAAACTGATTCCTCAAACAGATAAACCTAAAACGGCAAGTAAGAAGTGGGGAGGAGGAGAGTTTTTACTGATTGCATTTTCGCAGTTACCTCCCTCATGAGAGGCTAGAGTGAGGTGACTAAAAAGTGCATTAAAACAGGCAGAGGTATATTGATTTATTAAGTTTGATCAGAACTTTAAAACTTCTGAATTACCTATACGCTTATTTAATGGGTTTTAAAAGATCTTACTGATCAAAAACAATAAGCACATAACGCGATACTAAAATCCTTTTTTCAACTTGTTCTCTTTAAAATCATCGGTTCGATTTATTCTATTCACTTTTTTACCCGAAGCAAAAGTATATTTAAGTTTAAACCAGATTGGAATTGCAGACATTACGATGTTACTTTCATCAGTTTCAGTAAAATGATTTCCAATTGTTTCGTAACTATTATTGGTAAACTTCTTTTTAAATGGAATGGCAGTAGTAATTCCAAATGTTAACTTTTCAGATAAAGTTTTATCAAGGGAAATAAAATAAAGCGCATCTTCGGCATAAAGGTGTCCGCTGGGTATTAAAAGTACCAGCTTTTCAACCTGCTTTACATTTAGAACTTCTGTACCACCAATATTCCTGCGAAGATGAGTAAAACTCCTAAAATACGTCCCCAGTTAATGGGTTGAACAGGTACTCCAAACATGCCAAAATGATCCAAAACCAGTGAGAAAACCAACTGACCGGCTACAATTAATCCAAAGCTTAAGGCTGCCCCCAGTCGTGGAATCAGAAAAATAACTGAACCAACAAATATAGAGCCCATCATTCCGCCAATCCATGCATATATTGGAGCTTCCTTTGCTGCCAGTAATAAGTTATTTGGAGTACGGGTGCCCAAAATTACCAGTAAAAGGACAAAACCTCCCACCATAAAATTAACCAAAGCTGCCATAAGCGGCGCTTTTAAAAACACACCTAACTTTGCATTTATACTCGCCTGAACTGGCAACAAACAACCAACAGCAAGAGCCAACAACATCAAAAAATATCTCATACGAATCGTAAATTTGAAAACAAAAATAGGAATTTAAAGTTCTCGGGGACCTCTCGATAAACAATAAAAAAAAATCTTCTGTACTTTCGCTGTCCCATGCCTGAAAATTGGATGCAGCATTTTACCAAACTTATTCTCCTGCTAAAAACAATTATACAAAAATAGAGATACTACCCACATATAAGCAATCTTTTTGTTTGGTGAGCTTATTTCCCGGAGATTTTCGTCATCTTTTAATTGGACAAGAAAGCAGTCAGAACTAAAAACCTGATCTTCTGATTTACGTTTGACAGCTTTGGTTTTAGTAATTTTTAATTACCAGTTTTATTATAGCTTGTGAGTAGTTAAGCTATTCAAAATATGGAGCATAACATATTCTTTTGAAACTCTTTTTGAAAAAAGACAGCTTTACTGCTGTTAGCTCATCGGGATACGTCATTAGAAACATCTCAGGCGAAATACCATTTTTTCGCATTGGGAGTTGTTTGTAATCAATTGTATTGAGTTTAAATCCGAGTCGTTCGTAAAAATCGATTCGTCGCTTACTGCTATCACAATCCGGCAATTCCACCTCCAGTATTATATCATCGCGACTCTCAGAAATCAACTGCTCAATCACTGTTTTACCATATCCTCTACCCCTGTATTCAATCGGTATTGCCAAATGTTCTATGTACCTTAGTCCTTCAAATTGCCACCACAATATAAAACCTGAAAAAACCTCATCAACAATCACAATATCAAAATGATAATTTGCATGATTTATTATCTGTTTCTGTAAATCAAGCTCCCGGCGTTCCTCCTCAGGGAAAGCATCCCCATACAATTCCCAAGCCTGCAAAAAACCAGTATTATCCGTTTGTGTTAGTCTAACTCTTTTCACTGTAATTATTAGTTAGTATGGTTCTTTATTTACAGGAAGGTACTTAATGCTAAAATAAAATGTTGAGCCTTTGTTTACATCAGATTCCACCCAAATTTTACCACCCAGCAAATCGACGAATTCTTTTGAAATGGCTAAACCTAATCCATTCCCGCCATAATTTGACATCACAAAATCACTTGCCTGCATAAACCGTTCAAAAATTATGGTTTGCATCTCTTCCGATATGCCAATACCACTATCAGTTACATAAAAAACTATATCCCCATCAATCAGCCGATATCCAAACTCGATACTACCTTCATGAATAAATTTAAAAGCATTGTTCAGTAAATTAGTTAAAATCTGAATTATTTTAGTTTTATCAGTAAATACAACCGATTCCTTATCGGATAGTGCTCGATGAAGCTGAATTGATAAATGGCGGGAAAATGCCTGTTTTTCGTAAATAATCAATAAATCTGATAAAACCTGATTAACATCGGTTGATTCCAGATAAACCTTATCCTGCTTTGTTTGTAAAGTAGAAATGGTGAGTATATCGTTTACGATTGATAGAAGCTGATTTCCATTATCAATTATTATAGATGTAAATTTTTTACGTTTTTCAGGTAATAAATCCGATTCGTTAAGTAAAGCCGAAAACCCTATAATGGAATTCATGGGGGTTCGAATTTCATGAGACATATTCTGTAAAAAAGCTGTTTTTAAGTGATCACTTTCTTCTGCCTTTTTTTTAGCTTCCAACAGCTTTTCTTCATATTCTTTGCGCACCGTAAAATCGCGAATAACTGCTACAAAAACATCTAACCCATTCCAAAAAGTATTATTAATAGAAATCTGAACGGGTATTTCTTTTCTAGTCTTATTTTGTAAAACAATCCATTCTATTGTTTGCGGGTTGTCATTTCTTACTTTGTCCCAAATATCATGCAGACTATCGATATTGTTTTGGGTGGCCGATATATCCATTACCGTTAAATTATCACCCAATTCAGCATTCAACAATAATTCAGCAGGCTTGTTTAAAAATAAAATATCACCCAAAATATCATGAATGATTATTCCATCGCTGGTGCTGTTTAAAATGGTATCCATATTCTTCCGTGAAGCTTCCAGCTCTTCAATTTTATTTTGCAGCTCTGGATAGTAGCTTTTCCTATGTGAATTCTCACCTAAGCCTATTATTTTATTTCGGTCGCTAATCCATTTATCTTCCATATTATAAAGCTTCTTTATAAATAACTTCCAAATCTTTTTTTACCGGAGGTCTCGGATTTGTTGCATTACACGGATCTTGAATTGCTTTGCCTGACAAGACAGAAATTATATCTAAAGTTACCCCCTTTTGCTGAAGAGTTTTATCAACGCCTAATGTTTTGTTCATTTGAAAAAGGTAGTTCATCAGAGATTTTTTGTTTTCCTGATTATTAATCCCCACCGATGATAATTGCAGAGTTTCTGCGATTTTTTTATATCTGTCAGAGGCTTTATCAAAGTTATAGTTCACAACGTGTGGCAATAATATGGCATTACACTCACCATGTGGTAAATCTAAATACCCGCCCAAACTATGAGCCATTGAATGAATGCATCCCAAACTGGCATTTGAAAATGCCAATCCTGCATAAAGACTTGCCAACATTACTTTTCCTCTTGCCTGCAAATTGTTTGGTTCTTGTACTGATGACAATAAATTTTTATCCAGCAATCGGATTGCCTCGAGTGCGTATAAATCGGTAAATGCTGAATTTGCATTAGATACAAACGCCTCAAAGGCGTGAGAAAGGGCATCAATTCCGGTGCAAGCGCTTAAATGCTTATTCATACTCGTTAATACATAGGGATCAATCAGTGCCACATCAGGTACAGTTGCCTTACTAATAATAGCCATCTTATACTTCTCTTCGTAATTATTGATGATTGCGAACTGAGAAACATCGGCTGAGGTTCCTCCTGTAGTTGGAATACACACTAAGGGAGGCATGGGCTTATATATTTTGTCTACTCCTTCAAAATCTCTGATATCTCCACCGTTGTTAGCTATAATTCCAATTCCTTTCGCACAGTCGATAACACTCCCTCCTCCAATTGCCAGAATCATATTGCACTTGTTTTGGCTATACATTTGTGCTCCCTCCATTACTTCGTAATTTCTGGGATTAGGAGAAACATTGGAGAAAATCACATAGTCAATTTCAGCTTCCTTCAACTTACCTTCCGCCTCCAATATCCATGGTGATTTTAAAATTATGTTGTCGGTAACTAACAAAACTTTCCGTCCGCCAAGCTTTTGACAATACAAACCCACGTAAACTCTTGAATCGAGTCCAAAAATATATTCCGGAGCTACAAATTTTCTAATTTCCAATTGTATATCATCGAATTCTTTATTCATTACGAATATTTTAAAAGGTTAGCAATACGTATAATACCTCCCAGATAAAGAAGTTTTTTAGCGGTAACTTTTAAAGATAGTGAATATGTACATATTTACATTAATATTCACCCAATTAGAATCTCACAACAAATGAATTTCTTTAAAAAGCAAAATTTAGGAAAAATGAGATCCGAAATCGAAGCTTATACTTCGATGTTTCAATGTAATATCAGGAAGGAAGCTGTGCAAAAAAAACTTTCCAAATCACTGATTCAATTGTTGTCCATTCAAATATGCAGATATACTCTACGCCCTTTTCATCAAAATACTAAAAGATTAGCAGATACAAAAAAAGACCAAGCTAAAGAGCTTGGTCTGGAAATATACTTAAAGTTAAATCGTTTAGTTCTTTGTGTCTTTAACGATAACATCATGAGCACCACCTTCGATAATACTTGTAGATGAAACCAAGGTAATTTTTGCTTCAGCCTGCAATGCAGAAATTGTTGCAACACCACAACTACACATGGTAGATTTAATTTTACCTGTGGTAATATCTAAATTGTCTTTCAATTTACCGGCGTAAGGAACGAAACTATCCACACCTTCTTCAAACTTAAGACTGTTCTTACCTCCCATATCATATCGCTGCCAGTTTCTTGCTCTGTTCGAACCTTCGCCCCAATATTCCTTCACATAGTTACTGCCAATTAATAGTTTTCTGGTCGGACTCTCGTCAAAACGGGCAAAATATCTTCCCATCATCATAAAATCAGCACCCATTGCCAAAGCAAGGGTCATGTGATAATCCATCACAATTCCACCATCGGAACAAATAGGAATGTACTCACCGGTCTTCTTAAAATATTCATCGCGGGCTTCGGCTACTTCAATTAAAGCTGTTGCCTGACCTCTGCCAATTCCTTTTTGCTCGCGGGTAATGCAAATAGATCCACCACCTACTCCAACTTTAACAAAATCGGCACCAGCCTCGGCTAAATATAAAAAACCAGCTTTATCAACCACGTTTCCTGCTCCAACAGCTACCTTACCCTTATAATGTTCTTTTATATATTCTATGGTAATTTTCTGCCATTCCGAAAAACCATCCGATGAATCGATACACAAAACATCAACACCAGCTTCAACCAAAGCAGGTACGCGCTCTTCAAAATCACGGGTATTAATACCTGCGCCTACAATTAGTCTTTTATGATCATCCAGCAATTCATTCGGATACTCTTTGTGATTATCGTAGTCTTTTCTAAAAACAAAGTATTTCAGGTTTTGTTTTTTATCGATAACAGGCAAGGTATTTAACTTGTGATCCCAGATAATATCATTTGCCTCAGTCAAGCTAATTCCATATTCACCTACAGCAAGATTCTCTATAGGAGTCATGAACTCTTTTACCTTCTTATCCAAACTATCCTTACTTAATCGATAATCGCGGCCAGTAACGATCCCTAGAAATTTTCCATTTGCGGATCCATCACTGGTTACTCCAATTGTTGAAAATCCAGTTTCTTCTTTTAAAGCAATTACATCCTGTAAAGTTTGTTCAGGCATAATATTAGCACGGCTCTCTACAAAACCAGCTTTGTGTTTTTTTACTTTCTTAACCATTTTGGCCTGCTCCTCGATTGACTGAGAACCGAAAATAAACGACACACCACCCTCTTTTGCCAAGGCAATAGCCATTCCATCATCGGAAACAGATTGCATAATTGCAGATACAAAAGGTGTTTTCAGATTGATTCTGGAAGATTCTCCTTTTTTAAATTTAACCAATGGAGTCATCAAGCTAACTTTGTCAGGTGTGCAATTGACCGCAGTTAGTCCTGGAATAATTAAATACTCACTAAAGGTTCTCGAAACGTCATTAATAATCGTAGCCATAGTTGTTCTATTCAATGGTTGTTCAAATAAAAAATTTTACGAAGGTATAAAAACATCCTGTCTCTATTAAATCAAACAGGCTTAAAAATTAAAACAATCTGATTTACCCACAGACAACAACCTCTCATAAGCCAATCTAAAACACTATTATACAAAAACTTAACGAGACTTAAATCCATTCTTCAAATTACAAAATTGAAAATCAATAATACTCCCAAATACTTTTAAAAATACGTACAATTCTTCTGTTTTACGATTATTTAGCTGATGCACTTAAAAATGCCAACCCACTTTCAACGATACTTCCCCCTGAATCTTTTTGGTTTTGTATTCTGTAGTACCAACTGATACTTTTTCGTTATTTAACACATAGTGCAGGGCAGCCCAAGGCTCAATGTAGAAGTTTTTATGCAACTTGATGATGTATCCACTACCGGCCGTAATCACATAATTTGTAAAATCATAACTCCTGTTGTCAATTTTCGAGCTGATTGTGTTGTCCCACATTTCTGCCCCTGCTCCCAGCCACCAACCTTCAAAATTGTTGTTTTTGAAACAATCAAAAATCAAAGCTGTGGCTGTTGTTTTCAAATCTTTAAAATCATTATTCCCCATCAATTTATCGGGCATCTGAAAACCTGCAATTACTCCGCGAACCCGAAATTTCCTGTATCCATACCACAATTGAGCCGAATACCCCAGATTGCCGGTTGTGGCACTCATAATTGGAGGAAGCAGATCAATGGCAATACCTACGGTTTGTTTGGTTGTTATACTATCGGTTTGGGAAGCAAAGTTTGATTTGCTGCAAGTTGATTCAACGGTTTTCGATTGTGCTGAAACTGTTGTGGCTAAAGCTATTATTACCACAAAAAGAAAGGATTGCTTTTTCATCTTTTACATTTATTTTCATTCGTAAGATGGAACTCGCAAATAAATTTAATCAGCCTCCTGTTTGTGAATTTGAATCCTAAATTTATTATGCTCGTTATATCATAAAGTGTTACTGTTTACGATACAAATATCGGCATATAAGGAAGTGAGATCCCTCCACAATTGTTACCAAATTAATTTACTGAAAAAACTCTTTGCGAATTCGGCTTAACGACTTTGGAGCAATACCCAAATAATTGGCAATATGGTATTGCGGCACCTTTTGAAAGATTTCAGGATGATTGCACAATAAGCTTTCATATCGCTCCTTTGCCGAAAGCACTTGCAAATCGATACTCTGCTGAGCAATCTTCACAAATGATTGTTCCATTAAGATTCGGCCCAGACGCTCCAATTTCGGAATTTTTATATATAGCCTGGACAAATCCTGCTGTTTAATCACTAACAATTCAGAGTTTTCGATGGCCTTAATATTGATTAATGACGGCAAATTACTCAAACGGCTTTCGTTAATCGTTACCCAATCGCATTCAAATGCAAAATCTGTTGTCAGTTCGTTGCCATTTTCCAAGGTTTTGAAATAAATCAACATTCCAAAATTGACAAACCCGATAAAATCACACACCTTCCCTTCCTGTAAAAAGAGTTCATTTTTATTGATGGCTTTCACTTCCAGACAAGAAGAGAATATCAATAATTCCTCATCTGTTAACGAAACAATTGAGTCAATGCTCTTTTTTATTCTACTTAGCTGATCCATAAACTACTTCTTGGGAATTTTTTCTCTTACTGCCTCAATAATCATCCGGGCAACTTTCTCTGATCTATAATGTGAGCTATTAACAGCTAAATGATAATTTTTTGCATTGTTCCAATTTTTACCCGTAAAATGGCTGCAATAGTTAGCCCGTTCGCGATCTGCCTTTTCTAATAATTGATCTGTTACCCGAGCCTCCAAGTCATATTCCTCAACAATTTTATTTTTTCGGTATTCATTGCCTGCATGTATAAATACAGTAAAACAATCAGGATGATCCTTTAACACAAAGTTGGCGCACCGCCCTACAATAACACAAGATTCTTTCTCACATATTTCTCGAATTATTTTGCTTTGCGCTAAAAACAGCACATCGAGAGGAGGCTGCTGTTCATTTAAATAAGCATAGTTCTGTTCATAAAGATCATACAACAGAGAATGCGCCAGTTTCTGTTCGTGCTCCTCAATATATTGAGTTGTGAACCCACTTTGCTCGGTAGTTAATTGAATCAACTCTTTATCGTAAAAAGAAAATCCCAGTTCTTTTGCAATCAACTGTCCAATCTCATGTCCTCCGCTGCCATATTCCCGGGATATGGTAATAATTAATTTTTTATTTGGTACTTGAACAGGAGTTACAGACTTTTCTTTCTCTTGTGGCTTATTGCCCAGCCAAACATCGAAAAACGGCAGTTTACGACTGTATAGTCTTGCCAAATAACCAACCAATAAAGCTGCAACAATAGTTCCTTCCCTCACTCCCTGCAAATGGTGAATCAATGCAAAAGAACTTAATATTCCTGCAATAACCATTAAACTGTCAACCCAAATTTTAGCTTTCCCAAACTCCTTTTTCCATGTTTCGGCTATGGCCATGGCCAAACCTTCTCCAGGCAAATAGGTGATGCCCGCTTTTACTTCCAGAAATACACCAAATGCAATCACTACACAACTGAGCATACACAACAATCCCTGCCAACCGTATCCTGATAAAGTAAGATCTGAAACTAAATAAAGGGTGAAATCAGTAAAAAAACCAAATACAAATACGACTGGAAGTTGTATTAATTGAAACAAACGATATTTTCGACGCAATAAGAGAATTTGCAATAGGATCAGAAAAACGTTGAAAATAATAGTCATCTCTCCCATTGTCAGCGGATACCTTAAACTGTAAATGTATGGGATACATGAAATAGGTGAGACTCCCAGATTCGCTTTTACTGATAATGCTACCCCGAAAGCCATTATGAAAAGCCCGGAAACAAAAACCAAAATTCGTTGCGTAATATTATTCATTCTCATTTACTATAATAGCTAAAATCACTTGATGAAAAGTTCAAAATTACTAATAATACGCTATCCGGTATTCCAATAAACCATTGTTTATAAACACATATTGAAAATTTTAGTTTATAAAACAACAGCATCTATAGATTAACATCATAATAAGTGTAGTAAGTTATTCTTACATTGAGAATTTGACAGAAACTATTTGATTTTGATTTGAATCAAACAATAGAAAAGAAATAATCCTTCTCACTTTTAAACAAAAGGATATTCATACCGGAAAAAATATCTCATACGAGAGAGAGACGCATGAAGTATTGTATGTTTCAGTGTCATCTAATTTTGCCCCCCGTCCTATTTTTTCGTAAATTGATGTAAACCACTCATATGCAAAGAATAACAATTCTTTTAGTCCTGCTCTCCAATATTAAGTTGCGGATATCGTTTTTCACCTCAAATAAAATCACACGCTATGAATTTTTTCTTCGTTTTTAGTGTCGCCGTTATCTTTTTTCTGTTGGCCGGAATCCGTGTAATTTTCGAGTACAAAAGAGCCTTAAAATTCCGATTCGGAAAATACATTAAAATATTGCAACCTGGTTTCAGATGGATTATTCCCATTGTTGAAACCATTAACATTGTCGACATTCGTGTGATCACCATCAATATCGACTCTCAGGAAGTGATGACCGAAGACAATGTTCCATGTAGTATAGATGGTGTTGTGTTTTTTCAAATCAACGATCCCGAAAAGGCGGTTTTGGAAGTGGAAGAATACAAATTTGCCATCTCTCAGTTGGCACAGGCGGCCTTGCGCGATGTGTGTGGTAAGGTGGAACTGGATACCATCTTATCAAAACGAGAAGAAATGGGAAAAAATATCAAAACAATTGTAGAGAAAGAAACCGCAGTATGGGGAATTGTAATTATCGATGTGAAAATTAAAGACATTCAGTTGCCCGAAAACATGAGGCGCATGATGGCCAATCAGGCCGAAGCAGAACGCTCCAGAAGAGCACGGATTATTCTTGCATTGGCTGAAGAACAAGCCGCTGCAAATTTATTGGCCGCAGGTAAATTGATTGATCAATCGCCATCGGCTATTAAATTACGACTCTACCAAACACTTGCCAATATTGCTTCGGAAAAGAATTCGACCATTCTGTTCCCATTTCCCGAAGAGGTGTTGCCACGGAAACCAAAAGAGGAGGATTAAAAACTGTTTATGCACGTATTACTGAACAGACCGACAAATAAAATCCTAAGAATTACGAATTACCCTCGTATCGAATTGATTGCCGTAATCCTAACCGGCATCCTAAAATACATCCTGATGGACTTGTTGCTGATGCGGGCCATTTACATTGCCGGCATCTGCATTTTTTGGGGTGCTTATATTCTCTTCCGATATTCAAGCAATAGGGATGTTCTGAGCCACTGGGGATTTACCAAAAATAATTTTAAACACTCAATGGTCTTTCTGCTTCCTCTTGTTGTGGTTAGCATCTCGGTTTCCCTGATTTATGCTCATTTCAATCATTCTCTTACATTTACCTGGCATATATTGCCGATTATTTGCCTGTATCCCATTTGGGGAATTGTTCAACAATATTTAATGCTCGGACTGATTACCAATAATCTGATTTCATTGACAAAACCCAGCATCAATAAATATGTTCTTATTTTTTTGATCTCAACACTTTTCGGTTTGGTGCACTATACCAATTACTTTTTAATGATTTTCGTCTTTGCAATGGAAGCCATATTTTTGCTGGCTTACTTTAAATGGAGAAATCTTTGGGCCATAGGCATTGCCCATGGATGGATCGGAAGTTTTCTGCTCTATTTTGTTCTTATGAGAGATCTTTGGAGTGAGTTATTCGCTTGGTTTTAAATGTGAAAGAATCTTCTTAAATCGACTCCTTTTTTCAATCGATAATGAACATAAAAGAGAAGTACTGAAATTGGAATCATGGAGGTTACCACAATAATGCTCCATCTGATCTGAAACTGATGAACGAAATAGAGCGAAACAAAACCATCAACACAGATTGAGAAAAGACCAATTGCCAAAAAGATAATCGCCAAAATATTAAAACCCCGTTGTTTTGAGATACGTATCAACCAAATTACAAGCAATAACAAAATATAGAATGACAACAGAATGGGAATACCCAGTTTGATTCCCCAACCAACATTGGTGCTAAACAAATCCAATAAAATAAGAAGAAGCGAAGTTGAAACAAGACTTTCAAGCACTATTATCAGCATTCGATGCCGCCAAAAGGTAAAGACACTGATGTTGGCAAGTACAGCCAAAGAGGCCACAGTACTATAACTTGACCAGGTAATGCTTTTGTTCAAAAAAAGATTCAGCGTAACCGTAACCAAGATGCCCGAGAAGAGAATGATGTTTGATAATTCCCAAAACAATTTACGCCTCTGCGCTTTGGTCAGTTTTTCAAAATCATCAATGATCTTATCCTTTTCGAGCTTTTGTTGGGATGTGGAAAGTTCGTCCGCTCCCGATTTTTCTCCAATAGATAAACCACACAACGGACAAAAATTCATATTGACATCCAGTTCAACTCCACATTTATTACAATAATTCATCTCGCTGTTCATGATATGTATTTAAAATTTTAACCTTCACATTTTGCTCAACAAGAAATCGCAGAAAACGACGTTCAAACTCCTTTGAATTGCTTATGTTGCCAAAACTCAAAACCAGTTTGTCTTTGTATCCAATCACTCCGCAATTGATCTTCACTTTTTTATTGGGTGGCGGCGGTGTTATCACAAAATAGTTTATTTGATCGGCTATGGCATCGGGTACTTTCGTATTTCCCAAATTAGTTACCACTCCACTAAATTGATTGGCTCCTTCGGCATAATACTTGGCATACAAAACAAGACTCTTTAACAGAATGGGGATACTTCTCACAAAAACATTTCGTTCGCCGCCAACGTTACGCGATATAATCTTACTGATGAGCTTTTCATCAGTCTCCAATTCCATTTTATGATGCACGATCTTCACTATTTCATCGAAGGAGTACAGCCCCAGTCTAAAATCCAGTTCCGGTAAAACAAAGAGAGAAAAATTCCGCATGGTTTTCGTTGGGTAGATGTTCCGCAAATTGATCGGAACCTGAATTCTGGCCAATTTACGACGAACTCCTTTTCCTTTGGCCTTACATTCATGAAAAATATCCTGAAGCACCAAAAGATAAACGGCCACCAGAAAGATGGTAATACTAACCGATTTTTCACTTGCTCTCTCCTTCAATTCTTTGGTTGAAATCATTGCCAAAAGCACATCAAAACGGGGTTTGGGATTCAAATCAAAAGGCAAATGAAAAGCTTTTTGCTGACGGATTACGTGTGGTATTTTCTCTTTGAAGTATCGGTTGTAAGCATCTTCAAATTCTTCGGGATTGGCTTTGCTGGTATAAAACGGATCTATCTGCTCCTCAGGAATCATTCCTTTTTCATTAAAGTAATAAATCAGAATGGCCTTAAGAAATTGCAGCAGGCCAGCTCCATCGGTAAGAATATGGGAAAACTCAACACTGATTTCATTCTTACGAACCAAAATACGAAAGAGAAGCTTATTTGAATCCTTCCTGTCGAATGCCTGACAAAGCCGACCAGTATCTCCTGTCACTTTAACGGGATCATCAATCTGCTCCAGGTAATACCAGAAAAATCCTTTCCGAAGACTTACTTTAAAATAAGGGAATCTTTTTTCGGCCAGTTCAATCGCCGAAAAAAGGTGTTTAATAGCAACCCGCTCGTTAAGAACTGCGGTAATTCGTGCAACTGTAGAATGTTCTTTTGAGCGTATGGCTGGAAATATTTTTGCTGCATTGTCAAGAGGTGCCCAAAAACTTATTTTTTTATCCATTACAACAGTAAGTTTTTAACGAAAATCCTTCTTTATCCCTTGTAAGTTACGGAAAAAAAGACGCTTTCATTGGCTAATTTCATAACTTGCAGGATATTCAAAGCATAACAATCCAAGCACACAGGCAAATTCATTAACTCTAAATTGAAATACCGCTTAAAATCTGTAGGAGTTACGACTCTCTATTCTGACCTTTAAACTAAGATACTTTGCACCTAACTGATTCACCATTCCTATCTTCCAATGAAAGCACTCCTGATTATTCTTTCGAGTACCTGGAAATTTGCAGCAACCTTTCCCGTTGCGGTCTGTGTTTTTCAGATGTCTTTTTCTGAGACTATCCTGTACACAAATATCGGCGGATTCATTGGCATTCTGATCTCTACTCTGGTTTCGAAAGGTTTAATCAAACTATTTAATGTATATGGGTCAGATCTGTTCAAATCCAAAAAGAAAATCAAAAAAAAATTCACCAAAAGAAACAAACGTTTAGTCGTTTTAAAGAACAATTACGGATTGGCAGGTATTGCAATCCTCACCCCAGTACTTCTGTCGATTCCTATTGGTGTTTTTTTAAACACCAAATATTACGGGCATCGGAAAATCAGCTATCTGTATTTACTCCTCTCTCAAATTGCATGGTCGTTTGCCTACACCCTATTTTATACCGCAATAAAAACCGGTATTTAGGACCCCGAAACCAACCGGCAACAAAAAAGCCACGGAAACTATCCGCGGCCATTAACTAATTCTAATTTACTCTTACTTTATCTCCAAAATCATTGCCGATCGGGCCGGAACTTCTAGGCCCTCATTCATTTGAATTATTTTGCCTGAGATAATATCTTTTGCTATCTCATTCCCATTCAGTATTTCATGATATCGTTCTGTTTGCAAGTGAACCGATTCAGTATTCTTATTCAAAATCACCATTACTTTTCCTTTATCGGTATACCGGAAGTAGCTGTATATTCCATGTTCAGGGGTATAATGCATCAACTTTCCTTTATGAATAACGGTACTGGTCTTTCTCCAATTTAATAATTTCTTTAAAAAATCCTGAGCTTCTTTTTCTTGTGTGCTCAGGCCCTTTCCTGTAAAGGCATTCACTTCATCGCCTTCCCATCCTCCGGGGAAATCCATACGCAGCAATCCATGATCACCTCCAGCATCGCTGTTTGCTAAAACCTCTGTACCATAATAAATTTGAGGAATTCCTCTCATCGTAAGAACGTAAGTCATTGCCATTCGATACAAATCGTAATCTTTATTCAGCTGATTAAAAACTCGGGCCATATCATGGTTATCAGGAAAGATGACCAAATTATTTGGATTTGGATATTGCACATCATTCACCAATATCTCGTACAATTTGATGAATCCTGTCCCCCAGGTATCTTCTTCAGTTAAACCTTCCACCAGTGCATTTTGCAAGGGGAAATCCATTAAACTTGGCAGGTTGGAAACATAACCATTCTTGTTTTCTTTCCCCTTTTGCCAATAGGATACAACGGCTGGATTGGTACTCCACTCCTCGCCAACAATATTTAGGTTTGGATATTCTTCCAAAATTCTACGGGTCCATTCAATCAAAAATTCAGAGTCCGAATATGGATAAGTATCTACACGGAGTCCATATAAGTCGGCATATTCTATCCACCAAATGGTATTTTGAATCAAGTATTTTGACATGAACTCGTTGCGCTGATTCAAATCGGGCATGCTTTCTACAAACCAACCATCAGAAAACTGTTTCAAATCCTCTTTCGATGCATATTGATCCTGAACTGTAGTTCGCTTGTGAGTACAACTTGTAAATTCCCCTTCGTTATTGATCCAATCCGTTGAAGGCAGATCCTTCATCCACCAATGTTCAGAACCGCAATGGTTCAAAACAATATCCATGATGATTCCTATTCCTTTCTTCTTTGCCTGTTTCGAAAATTTACAGTAATCCTCATTTGTTCCAAAGCGTGGGTCAATTTGATAATAGTTGGTTATTGCATAACCATGATAAGAATAAGAAGTTTGATTATTCTCCAGCAATGGAGTCGACCAAATGGACGTAAATCCCATATCGGAAATGTAATCCAAATGATCAATAATTCCCTGAATATCTCCACCGTGACGACCATCTTTTTGCTCACGATCCAAACCTTCAGGTAATCCTTCTACATTATCGTTCGCCATATTGCCATTGGCAAACCGATCCGGCGTAATCAGGTACATCACATCCGCAGGAGTGTAGCTTAAACGTTCGGCAGAACCTTCTTTTCGTTCCAGCAACTGATACTTGTATTTTAGGATGGTTTTCGCTCCTTTTTTAAAAAGGATATCAAAACTTCCGGCTTTTGTGATTTCACTCAATTTTAAATCAACAAACAGATAGTTTTCATTCGACACTCTGCTTACCTTCATAATGCTGACACCGGCATAATTTACCTCAGGTTTTAAATCAGCAATATTCTCGCCATGAATCAACAGTTGCAGGCTCGTGTTCTTCATGCCGGTCCACCAAAACGCAGGCTCCAAATGATCAATTTTGTATTTTGCATATACCGTACTGCTTCCTATCAGCAGTACGGTTAAAAAAATCATGAGTATTCTTTTCATCTGTTTATAATTTTAAGTTTTTGTTATATGATCCAGAAAGCTTTATATATGAACGTTTCATTTGATTTTAGTTCAAGTAACCAATCCCCTGAATGAGATGCAAATAAATACTGCAAACAGTATAACTAATCCTGCGGATTACTGTATAATGTTCTTGTTTGCAAACATCCCATAAAAATGGTAGTTGGTAATAAAAAGCAGGTTTTATATCCAATACTCCCTTTATATCCAGCGAATATTTGTAAAATGCCTTACATATGTAGTTTCGGAATATTTATCTTTACAAAAATGCAGATCATCACCCCTGAGAATAGCTGGCTTTCCAAAGTCGTAAACAACAGACTTGTTCAGCACCTTACTTACTGGATCATATTTGTACTTTTCTTTGCTTACGCATGGGGCACATTCGATGCAAATTATATCAAAACAGTAAAGGTCGAACTAATCAATCTACCGGTAAAAATACTCTTGGTTTATGCTGTTATTTACTACTTGTATCCAAGGTTTTTATACAAAGGGGAAATTTGGCAATTTCTTTTTTATTTCCTTATCCTAATCGGTTTTGCCGCCTTTATTCAACGCATAACCGATAACCTGATTATTGTTGATTTCTTTTTTCCGGAATGGCAAAAAGAATCTACCTTTTCTCTCACTCAAATAGTTCGGGGGGCTGTTAATTTAGGAGCTGTACTTGCCTTACCCATGACAGTAAAACTGATGGAATATTTAGCAAAAGTTCAGCAGAACGAACAGATTCTGGCCAAAGAAAAGTTAGAGGCTGAATTAATCTTTTTAAAAAATCAGGTTCAACCTCATTTTCTTTTCAATACTCTAAACAGTTTGTATTCACTGATATTAAAAAAGTCTGATCAGTCACTTGATGTGATTCTTAAACTATCGTATTTACTGCGGTACATGCTTTACGAAACCAATTCTACTCAGGTTGATTTACGCAAAGAAGTGGATAGCATCAAAAGTTATATGGAATTGGAAAAGATAAGATATGGAGACCGCATTGATATAAGTTTGAATATTTGGGGCGATTTAGACAGCAATCACATTGCTCCAATGATCATTCTGCCATTTATTGAGAACAGCTTTAAACACAGTACCAAAGGATTGAATAAAAATGCATGGATCACCATCGAGCTTGGAAGTAAGGCAAATAAACTGGTTCTGAAAATTGAAAACAGCATTCCGAAAGTAAGCTCCAATCAAGATGCTGTGGTAGGTGGTATTGGTTTGCAAAATGTAAAAAGGAGATTATCTTTAATCTATCCTGAAAAGCATGAGCTTAAAATTAATCGTACCGAGGAATCGTACAATGTCCATTTAAATTTGCAATTGCTATGAAACGTCCATGCCAAAATGATTTTGACAGACAGAGAGATGATTGTCTCAGCATGGTAATCCCGAAAGCTTTCGGGACCATATGGCAAATCAAAAACAAATTATAGTTATATGAAAGTAAAATGTTTACTAGTTGATGATGAAGATCTTGCTTTGGATGTAATGGAGGCATATATCAAGAGAATAGACTATTTGCAATTGGAAGGAAGATGCAAAAGTGCAGTTGAGGCTTTATCTGTTTTAAACAGCAAAAAAATTGATTTGCTTTTTCTGGACATTCAAATGCCGGGATTAACAGGAATTCAATTGCTGCGAAATATTTCCAATCCTCCAACAGTAATTTTCACTACTGCTTATTCAGAATATGCCTTGGAAAGTTATGATCTGGAAGCCTTGGATTATTTAATCAAACCAATTCCTTTCGAACGCTTTATTAAAGCTGTAAACAGATATTTCAAGCTCAAAAAACACGATTATCAGATTCCCGAAAAAAAGGAACAAAGCAACACCGATCAAGCATTTATATTCGTGAAATCCGAAAAGAAAATGGTAAAAGTTTTCTTAAATGAAATACTTTACATTGAAAGCCTGCGAAACTATGTAAGTATTTATCAGGAAAACGGACAGGAAATTGTTACTCTTAACACCATTAGTAACATTGAGGAAAAGCTGCCCGAAACAAATTTCCTAAGAATACACAGATCATTTATTATTGCGATCGACAAAATTGAAAGTTTCACTTCAAGCCTTGTTCAAGTCGAACAAAAATACATCCCAATTGGCCGAAATTACAAAAGCATGGTTATGGATGTACTCAACCAAAACAGCATCAACTGAGACAGTATCAATTTTTGACTGCCTGGCCCGCGCCAGACGACCGCCAAACTTTTTTTTGACTACCTGGATCACGCCAGATGATCACCAAACATTTTTTTGATCGTCTAAATTGCGCCAGCCTAGCTCCAAACTATTTTTTGACTACCTGGCTTGTGCCAGATGGCCGCCAAACTTATTTTTGATTGTCTGGCTTGTGCCAGATGATCACCAAACTATTTTTTGACTGACTGGCTTGCGCCAGATACCCACCAAACTTATTTTTGAATTGCCTTAAAAATCACACTAAATAGGAAAAGCCGTTCAGATGAACGGCTTTTCGCTGGGGTATCTGGTTTCCGAAACATCGGAAATCGGTCTTGCTTATTTTACGTACACTTTGTATTCCCAAGCTTTAAGAGACATTTTCTCTTTTGCTGAGAATTTCACCTCTTCCTTGCTAAAGTAGTCTTTGTAATCGCCTGCCAGTACTTCTGACGCAAGTGTAAATTCCTGAGCGTCGGCAGTCAGATTCAATACCACCAGTACTTTATCGCCTTCAGCTTCGCGGGCAAATGCATAAACAGCTTCGTTCTTGTCGGAAGGAATACGAACAATCTCACCACCTTTCACTCCATTTTGAAGAGCTTTGTTTGTGCTTTTCAGGCTAAGTAATTGTGTATAGAATGGCAATAAGCTTTTGTTGCTCCAATCGATATCATCTTTTTCGAAAAATTTCAACCGCTTGTCCATTCCTGCTTCCTGTCCGCTGTAAATCAACGGCATTCCAGGCATGGTGAAAGTTAATACTGCAAAAGTATTTCCTGCATCGCCCATTCTTTCTTTAACGGTACCGTTCCAAGAGTTTTCATCGTGGTTGGTGATAAAATTCATGATGTAAGAATCTGCCGGGAAAACAGTATCTATTTTGGTGAAATATGCTTCAATATCGTTGGCATTTTTCTCGCCTTTGGCAATCTCATTCATCAAATGATGAAAATCCCATCCATAACCCATATCAAATGCATTCTCTACTAATTCGTGACCACCATCTTCGGCCAACATGAATACAGGCTTAACTGCATCTAAATCTTTACGGGCTTTCTCCCAAAAATCAGTAGGAACCATTCCTGCTACATCGCATCGGAATCCATCAACGTCAGCATTCTCAATCCAATATTTTAATGAACCGATCATGTACTCACGCAGTTCATTGTTGTCGTAGTTCAAGTCTGCAGTATCCGACCAATCGGTTCCTTCCGGAATAACTATTTCTCCTGCTTCATTTTTTGTGTAAAAATCAGGATGCTCAGTCATTAGAATATTGTCCCAGCCAGTATGATTGGCAACCCAGTCTAAAATAACATGCATGCCCATTTCGTGAGCTTTGTTTACCATGTTTTTCAAATCATCCATAGTTCCAAATTCAGGATTAACTGCCCGGTAATCTGATACAGCGTAATAGCTGCCCATGCTTCCTTTACGATTTTTTTCGGAGATAGGGAAAACAGGCATTACCCAAAGAATATCAACACCCATTTCCTTTAAACGAGGCATGTGTTCAACAAAGGCATTGATCGTTCCCTCAGGCGTGTACTGACGAATGTTCACTTCATAGATGTTCGCATTACGAGTCCATGCAAGGGGTTTTTCAACTTTTACTTCTTCAGCAACAGCTTTTTTAGCCGGCTTATTTTGGCAGGATGCCAACATTCCTGTTAGCAAAGCCAAACCCAGAACAATGTGATTAAATTTTTTCATTGCTATTTTGTTTAGATGATTAGTTTGTGTGATGTTTTAGTTTCAAATCTTTATAGCCTTACCCCTATCCCGAAAGCTTTCGGGACCCCTAAAGGGGACTTTACCCAATTTGTTACATTAACATTTTTTAAAAAGCCCCTTTAGGGGTTTGGGGCGATTGTATGAATAATTACAACAACTCCAATAATAGAATATCGTATTTGGTATCGATGCTTATTTTTCCGTTTTCCACTTTTGTTTTCTTCCCGGAATAAGCATCACGCAATTTGGTTCCGTCCTCTAAATCTGCTATTGACAATTCTTTTTCTCCTATTGGCAAATCCAATCCTACAAAAACCTGATCCTGCAATTCAGCATTGTTATATGTTCTGCTGAACAGGTAAGGTGATTCTGAAATCATTTTATGAACTCCTGCACCTACTGCCGGATGATCTCTTCGGAATTTGCCAAGCTTTTGCCAGTGAGCCAATACGGCTTGTGCATGCTCATCGGTTTCAACTTCTTTCCAATTCATGAACGAACGTAAAGTTGCATCGCCAACAGTTCCTTCAATGACCAATGGCCGGGCAGTTTCATCACCATAATACACTTGCGAAGTTCCCGGGCACAGCAACAATTTATTTGCCGATTCAAAACTTTTTTCCCGTTTCTGATCGAAAGGTGATCCGTCATCGTGAGATGTCAGGTAGTTTAAAACTCCATAACCTTTTAGGTCGCCATTTAATATTTCAGAATATTTCGAGAACAATTCTTCGTAGCCTGATAGTGCGTTGTGTTTGAATTCAAAATTGATTAAATCGGTAAATCCATTGGCATAATAGTTCACCTGCTTATCGCCAAAATCGTAAATAAATTTGTTACTGATACCATATCCATAAACTTCTGCAACGGAATAAAATTCGTTGTTGTCCATCACTTTTTCAGGATTATTTTTCTTCCAAAGCTGAAATGCATATTCACACTCTTTGCGGAAATCTCCCCAAACGGTTTCATCAGTATGCTTCACTGTATCGGACCGGTAACCATCAATTCCAAACTGAATGATGTAATCGCACAACCATTTAATCATGTAGTATCTTGGGGTACGGGGATATCCCGTGCGGGCAAAAAACTCATCCAGTTCTTTCATTTCCTGCTCATACCTGCCTTCATTTTTCCATTTCTCCTCCAAACTTGCAGGAACAGTCACTTCTTGTGTGCTTTCAGTTTTAATATCGGGCAGATTATTGGTTAACGTACACTCTGTGGTAGTTTCAAAGTTCTGATAAGTGCAGGTTGGTCCGGTTCTCACCCATTCTTTTTCCCAGGCCGGGTCGGTCTCTGTTGCCGGTCCGGTGTGATTAATCACGGCATCCATAACAATCCGAATTCCGTTGGCATGAGCAGTCTCTACCAGTTCAGCCAAGTCTTCCATCGTTCCGAAGTTGGGATCCAAAGCAGTCCAGTCTTTCGCCCAATATCCGTGAAAACCATACGTATTGCCTGTTCCCTCATCAACCGATCCGTGAATCTGCTCAGTTACCGGAGTAAACCAAATGGCGTTTATTCCCAGATCATTAAAATATCCTTCTTTTATTTTCTGCGTAATTCCCTTAATATCACCCCCCTCAAAACCTCTCAGTTTTCCGGTAGGCAACTCACGCTCAAAATTCACATCGTTGTCTGTAGTTCCGTTGCAAAAGCGATCTGTCAGCAAAAAGTACAAGTTAGCTCCCTCCCATACAAATGGCTTGTCGGCATCTGCAATTTGCTTTTCGGATGTTGAACAAGCCGACAGCAAAAAAAGCAATACTACAAATAGGCTGTATCCTAATTTCTTCATTGTTTCAATAGTTTTAGACGCTGCTTTTATATGATTGTTTATGATTGTTTATGATTAAACCTGATTTTCTAAACACATGCAGGAAATGACTTATCTTAACTTTATTGTTACTGATTGATTCCCTTCTGATACATTCCCTTTAAACCGCAGTGTTTTTAATTCTTTATCCCAGATAAAATCAATAGATTTTTTTCCTAAGGATATTTTTTTTGGTTCCTTATCTATATTGTGAATAACCCAATTGACATTCTTATTTAAAGACTTGTAATTGCTTCCTTTTTCTGTAGCAATAGTAATCTTCAATTTCGATTTTGAAAATGCTGAACAGAATGATAACAGCTCGTATTTTCCTTTTTCAAATGCATCACATGTTTCTCCATCATCGTTGTACAAATGTCCTTTACCTGCAGCAACAGACATATCGTGATAGTAATGCAATTCCATATTTTCAAGAGAATAGTTTTTAGAATTCAACATTCCTTTAATCATTGGAATGAAAGAACCACCGCGAACAAATACGGGAATATGATCTTCCTCTGTTGATATCGTATAGCTTTTCCCACCTTCGTATTTCTTCTCGGATACAAAATCGAACCAAACAGAATTGGCAGGCATATAAACTTCTTTCTCTTTTAAGCCAGCATCGGTAATAGTCGACACCAAAAACGCATCTCCCCACATATAGGTATCAGAAACAGATAGTAATTCTTTGTTATTTTGTTCTTCGAAAAACAGTGGACGCATCAACGGCAAACCAGTCTGGTTATTATCAAATGCAAGCGTATAATTGTACGGCATCAACTGATATCTCAATTGAATTGATTTCTTTGCCAGGGCTTTGGTTTTTGCCTCACGAAATATTGGTTCGGAAGGAACTGCTTCCTGTGCATGCGGGCGGAATATCGGTTGAAAAACACCATACTGCAACCAGCGCGTGTACAACTCATCATCCAAATTATCACCTGCAAACCCGCCCAAGTCGGAATGCATGTAAGCAATTCCCTGCAATCCCATTTGCAATGAGATTTCGGTTTGTGGCTTTAATCCATCCCACGAGCGACTCACATCGCCGGTCCAGGGCACCATTCCATATCGCTGCGAACCAACAGCTCCTGCCCTCATCAAAATAAACGGGCGCTGATTGGGAAAATCTTTCTGATAACCTTCGTAAACCAATTTCGCCCAGTAATGACCGTAAATATTGTGCACCTCATCAGCCGATCCGTTTACATGCTGCAATCCTGCCGGATGAACTTCCGGCTCACCCAAATCGCCCCACCAACCGGCAATTCCTTTATTCGCCAATCCTTTGTAAATATTCCAAAACCAATCTATTGCTTTGGGTTTAAAGACATCCACCAAGCCGGTATTTCCAAAATAAAAATCGTATGTATAAGGATTCCCAATCGAATCGGTTCCCAAAACTTCTTCCTTCACGGCCTCGTCCCATCGTTTTGAGGTGGTCAGGATGAATGGCTCCGTAATTAAAATTGTTTTAACTCCTTTTTCCGCAAAATCGACAATCATCTTCTCTGGCGTTGGAAACGAATCACGTTCAAATGCCAAATTTCCCATCTCGCCTTTCATCTCTTTTCCAAACCAAAACAAATCCAGAATAATCGCATCCACAGGAATGGAGTCTTTCAAAAACTGATCGATCGTTGCTCTGCATTCCCTTTCGGAATGATATCCAAAACGGCTTGAGAAATTACCAAAACTCCAACGTGGAAGCATGGGCTGTCTGCCCGTTAAATTTGTAAATTCATAAGTGAAACCTTCCCAGGTATCCGAAGCAATTACTTGATATACTTTTCTTCCACTAATGCTTTCGTATCGCAGGGTATTTGTTTTTTTACTATCTAAGTCCAAATAACCAATGGGTGCATTGTCGAAATTAACGGCATACATTTTCGAAGAAATCACCAAAGGCATGGTGTAATTCATCAATTCGGAATGAGTTCCGTATCCGTAATGAGCCCGATTGTATAATTGAAGTCGGTATCCGCGATGATTCATGCCCAAAACACGTGCACCTCCACCAAATAAAACTTCATCCTTATCAATTGTAAAATCAATATTTTCGGTGCTGTCTGTTTTTACGTATCCTTCTTTTTCAGAAAGCAACTGTCTGCCTTTGTAGCTGTAACTGATATCAAAAGGAGATTTTGAAATTGTTACATTCATTCCCTCAGACAGGAATTGCAATTCATTCCCTTTTTCAATCAAAGTAACAGAAGTCTGTTCGGGCTGTAAAACGACAGCCGTCGATTCTCCTTTTCCAGCTTCCCCTTTCGGGATAAAGGCCGTTTCTACAATGTTTTGATTGTAAAACTGAATTTCATAACTGCCATCATTGGTAACAAGTACCAATTGGTTGCCATTCACGTTATGCGATTGATAAACCCTCCGGCTGTTTTGTGCAATTGCCGAAAATGAAGCAAGTACAACAATTAGAAATATCGAAAAACGCAAAATAATCTTATTAGTCATCTTCTGAGATTGAGAGTTTTTGTGATCACCCGATCACACTTATTTTAATTCCAATATAATTGATGTGTTTGGAGCCAATGAAATGTTTCCTTTGGTCAAATCGAATTCTTTTTCACTAATCACATCTTTTCCAGAAGTGAATGTTCCCAAACTTTCTGCAAATCGCTTTAGATTCAATTCCTGTGCATTTTCGTTTTTATTAATCACGACCATTACTGTTTTTTCAGCATTGCTTCTGAAATAAACGTAAGTATCGTTTTCGGGAACGTAATGCATCAGTTTTCCGGTATGGATTACCGGATTTTGCTTTCTCCAATTCAATAGCTTTTTCAAGAAATTAAAAGCCTCATTTTCTTTTGCTGTTCTTCCTTTAGCAGTAAAAGCATTTTTTGCATCACCTTCCCATCCTCCGGGAAAATCAACGCGCATTTTTCCATCACCATCGCTCTTTTTGCCTTCCAGCAAGATTTCTGTTCCAGTGTATAACTGCGGAATTCCTCTCGTTGTTAAAAGGAAAGTCATTACATGTTTAAATTTCTGAATATCGCCTCCTAATGTTGACATGATGTAACCTGTATCATGATTTTCCGCGAATATAAATATGTTATCTGTGTGTGGGTACAAATAATCAAAAGCAAGAGAATTGTACAAACGAATCAATCCGGTATTCCATCCTTCGTTCTCATTAAAAGCCTTTGTCATGGCCTCGAACAAAGAAAAATCCATTACGCAAGGCAAATTCGAATTGTAAGCATCATGATTTACTGCATCTTTTTGCCAGTAAGCAATCTCAGCAGGCGAACTTAACCAGGTTTCTCCAACAATATTCAGATTTGGATACTCTTTCATAATTGCACCAGAATAAACTGCCATGGCATCTTTATCGTTGTACGGATAGGTATCGACTCTAATCCCGCCTAAATCGGCATATTCTATCCACCAAATGGTATTCTGAATAAAATAGTTAATCAGTAAATCGTTTTTTTGATTTAAATCCGGCATAGACCGGGCAAACCAGCCATCAAAGTTCTTTTCGTAATCTACTTTCGAAACATACGGATCATTCGTAGTACTCTTGCGATGATTCGATTGGGTGTATTCAGGAAATACATGAACCCAATCGCCTGAAGGCAGGTCGTTCATCCACCAATGAGCCGAAGCACAATGGTTGGTTACCACATCCATAATAATTTTAATTCCACGCTTTTTTGCTTCCGCTGATAATCGGGCATAATCCTCGTTACTTCCGTAACGGGCATCAATCTTGTAATAATCCGAGATGGCGTAATTATGGTACGATGTTGTTGGTTCATTATCTTCCATTAGAGGCGTATTCCAAATTGCAGTAACACCAAGCTCCTGCAAATAATCCAAATGGTCAATAATCCCCTGAATATCCCCACCATGACGACCGTCAGGATTTTCACGATCCAATTTATCCTCCATTCCATCAACCGAATCGTTTTTTGGGTCTCCATTCGCAAATCGATCCGGCATAATCAAATACACCACATCCGATGCATCGTACCCCTTCCGGTTTGCTGAATCTTTTTTTCTGGCTTTTAATTCATACGGGTAACTTGCTTTCTTTTTGCCTCTCTCCGAAAAAACAAGGTTGAAGCGACCCGCTTTCGTTCCTTTTTTAATCAGCAGATTTACAAACAAATAATTGGGTTTATCCGTCTTTATCATCCTTTCAATTGTAACTCCCGGATAATTTATCGAAACATCATATTTCGAAATATTTTCACCATGAACCAAAAGTTGCAAATTTGGATTCTTCATATCCACCCACCAAAACATTGGCTCTACTCTTTCAATTTTCGCCTTTTCGGCAAAAGAGGAAAGACTAAAAATTGAACCCATCAGTAAGGAAATCAAAAAAGTTCTCATTCTATTAAAATTAAGGCTGATAAAAAATCAGGATAAGAGGAATCCCCCCTTATCCTGAACTATTCTTGTAGTAGTTTAAGCGCGCTCAATAACCAAACTGCTGTTCTTTTCAATTACGTATTCGTCATCAATCAGGAATAAGGAAATATCTTCACCCTCTTCATTGATTACACCAACTTCATCAGCAGAAACTCTTACATTTAAAAGATTTCCTCTGAATCGAACCTTAAATGAATATGATTTCCATTCTTTAGGAATCAATGGCTTAAATATCAATTGTCCGTTCGATACTCTCATTCCGCCAAAACCTTCAACAATCGACATCCATGTTCCTGCCATGCTTGTAATGTGCAGTCCTTCGTGCACTTCATGATTGTAATCATCAATATCCAAACGGGAAGTTCTTAAATACAGATCATAAGCTCCTTCGATATCTCCAATTTTAGATGCCAGAATGGAGTGAATACATGGCGAAAGTGAAGATTCATGCAAGGTTCTAGGCTCGTAGAATTGATAATTCTTCTTAATAGTTTCCTCATCAAACTGATCTTCGAACAAATAAACACCCTGCAGTACATCAGCTTGTTTGATGAAACATGACCGCAAAATTCTATCCCATGACCAATGTTGATTGATCGGACGTACTTTCGGATCTAGATCGGCTGCCAGAATTTGTTCTTTATCCAAATAACCATCCTGTTGCAGGAATACTCCTGTTTCCTCATCAACCGGATAATACATGTTATCAATGATATCATTCCATTTCGCAGTTTCCTTTTCGAAATCGAATTTCAGGTTCTCTATAATTTCAGCAAATCGACCGGAATTTGTCTCCTTAACATGAGCCATAGCTTCCTGAGTATATTTCATACACCAATTCGCAATAGTACTTGTATACCAGTTATTGTTGATATTATTTTCGTACTCGTTAGGACCGGTAACACCAAGCATCACATATTTCTTCTTTGCTTCAGAATAGTTAACCCGCTGACTCCAGAATCTTGAAATACCAATTAGTACATCCAAGCCAAATTCCGCTAAATAATCTTTATCATCTGTGTGACGGATGTAATTATAAATGGCAAATGCAATGGCTCCGTTACGGTGAATTTCCTCGAAAGTAATCTCCCACTCGTTGTGACACTCTTCCCCGTTCATTGTTACCATTGGATACAAAGCAGCACCGTTGGTAAAACCTAATTTTTCAGCATTTTCAATGGCCTTTTGCAATTGCTTATGGCGGTAAATCAACAGATTTCGGGTCACCTCAGGTTTTGATGTACTTAGGTAGAAAGGAACACAATAAGCTTCGGTATCCCAATAGGTAGATCCTCCATATTTCTCACCAGTAAAACCTTTTGGACCAATATTCAATCGTTCATCTTCGCCTGTATAGGTCTGATTCAATTGGAAAATATTGAAACGAATGGCTTGCTGTGCTGCAACATCACCTTCAATGGTAATATCACTATTCGCCCATTTATCAGCCCATGCAGCTACATGCTCATTTAAAAGAGCATCGTATCCTTTGCTGCATGCTTCCGCAACAACATTCTGAGCATCAGCCTGTATCTCTTCTTTGTTATGATTTAAGGAACTAAGAACACCAGCATATTTATAAATGGTAAGCTCCTCCCCTTTTCGAATATCGGATTCTACAGTATTGGATACGTATTTAGCTTCTTCTATTACAGAAGGTACCAGTTCCTGTTTCTGTCCATCTTTGTATACATCATATTTCATCCCGATACAAACATGAAAATCCAATTTCTTGGTTTTTGCCGTTATAATAGCTTCACCCTTTCCAGATTTGCACAATAGCACATCCCAAAACTTCTCATCGTAATTCGAATCCTCATTCGCTACATCAGCATCCAGGTAAGGATTAAAACTAATCTTTCCATCGAAATTTAAAGCAGTAACTGAATATCGAATTGCTCCGACTTCAGAAGTTACAATGCTTAAAAAACGTTTTGTGTCTACCTTAATTTGGTTTCCATTCGACATTTCGGCAACAAATGAACGCATCAAAACACCTTCCTGCATATTTAATGTGCGAACAAATTCGCTCACTTTACATTTTGCAAGATCAAGCATTTCTCCATTGATTTTCACATCAATTCCAATCCAGTTTGGCGCATTCAATACCTTCGCAAAATATTCAGGATAACCGTTTTTCCACCAACCCACTCTGGTTTTATCAGGATAATAAACTCCAGCGATATAAGTTCCCTGTAATGTTTTCCCCGAGTAAGTTTCTTCAAACATGGCTCTTTGTCCCATGTTGCCATTACCAAGACTAAATATGCTTTCGGATGCGCGATGATTTTCAGGTTTGAATCCTTCTTCTATAATACACCACTCATCATATTTTAAATATTCATTCATGTTGATTTCCTTTTAAAAATAATCCTACCTATTCCCTTAAAAGTTTAGTTGGCTAATGGAAAATCCCACAAAACCCGGAACCACAATATTCGCTTTTCCCAATACATCAGGAGAACCAATTCCAACACACTTCATTTTGCCGTTAATTGCAGCTTCTATTCCTGCTTCTGCATCCTCAAAAACCACACATTCCGATGGTAATACATTAAGAAGCTCCGCGCCTTTTAGAAATACTTCCGGATCAGGTTTTGCATTGCTCACATGAGTTCCATCAACAACCACGTCAAAATAATTTGTAAGCTCTAACTGATTGAGAATAGTCATCGCATTTTTACTTGCAGATCCCAAAGCAATCTTCACTCCGTTGGATTTGAGTTCATTCATAAATTCTTTCACTCCAGGAAGAATTTCATCAGGAGTCATTCTTAATATGTACTCCAAATAGTTTTTGTTTTTCTTATCGGCCAATTTCAGTTTAGTTTCCTGATCTAGCTCAACTCCACCAATCGACAGAAGAATATCCAATGAGGTCATTCGGCTTACTCCTTTCAATCTCTCGTTATCCTCCTCTGTAAAGTCAAAGCCTAACTCATTTGCTATACTTTTCCATGCGATGTAATGATACTTCGCCGTATCAACCACTACTCCATCTAAATCAAATATACATGCACTAATTGTTCCCATTTCAAACAAATATTATTAATTAACAGCTTTATTTTGCTTAACGAAAGTGACAGAAATTGCCCCTAACAACATTGATACTCCGGCGATCACCATAATGTAAATTGCCTCACCGTTAAAAAAGTATCTTAAAATTTCACCGGCAATTATTCCACTAACAATCTGAGGACCTGCAATTGTAAAATTGAAGATTCCCATATAAACTCCCATTTTATCAGCAGGTAAAGAGTCAGATAAAATAGAATACGGCATCGCTAGAATTGCAGCCCATGCTATTCCTACGCCCACCATTGGAATCATCCACAAAGCAGCACTCGATGGTATATCAACTTGAGTTATTAAAAGATTTAAATGAATTAAATCGCCTCCTTTAAACATGTAAGTTGATAAAAAACCTAAACCTCCTAAAAGCAAGGCTAAAGAATACACTGTTTTCCTACCAAATCGATTCGCCAACCTGGACATTAGAATTGAAAATATTGCAGCAAACAAACTATAGCCTGCAAACAAAATTCCAACCCAATCTCCTGCATCCTGAAACGATTCTGATTTTACATCAGCAATTGGACATCCCCAGGAATGCTGTGCCAATGCGTAAGTCGTATATACCCACATCAAATAAAGAGAAAACCATGAAAAAAACTGAACAACAGCTAATTGCATCATAGTTTTGGGAGTTTCTTTCAACAATTTAAAGAATCCAAGTAACGTACGTTTTTCCTTTTTCTCCTTTGAAACAACTTCCAAACCTTTAAAGTCTGCATATTCTTGTGGTGGATATTCCTTTGTTCGGAAAACAGTCCAAATTACTGACAACAGCAACATACCACCACCAATATAAAAAGACCAGATAACCGACGAAGGTACTCCTCCATCAGGATCAACATTACTAACTCCTATCACATTGGTTAAAATAAATGGCAAAATAGATCCCAAAACAGCTCCTGTATTAATCAGGAAGCTTTGAATTGAATATCCTGCATTTCTTTGTTCTTCAGGAGTCATGTCTGCAACAAGTGCTCTAAACGGTTGCATCGTAATATTAAACGACCCATCCATTAAAGCGAACATCACAGCACCAAACACAAGAGGTGGCATAATTTTAACTGCTATACCAGCATTAGGCATAAAAAACATTGCCAAAGCTGCAACTACTGCACCTCCCAAAATATATGGTCCTCTTCGACCAAAACGGTTCCATGTCCGATCACTTGCACCTCCAACAATTGGCTGAACAATTAATCCCATGACAGGTGCCGCCAACCAAAATAGAGATAAATGATGCAAATCTGCTCCTAAACTTGATAATACACGACTTACGTTTGCTCCTTGCAAGGCAAATCCCATCTGTATTCCTAAGAATCCGAAACTAACGTTCCAGATTTGCCAAAAACTTAATCTAGGCTGTTTTTTCATTTGTTAGTTAATTATGTCCTTCCTGTAAATGGGTTGACGTTTTTAATTAAAATCATAAACTGCTTTTTAATTTGACCCATAAACATAAGGATCATATTCCTCAGCAATGAGAAATTCAATAAACAATTCTTGTTTCAAATAAAATTTTGGAAAAAATAGATCCTGATACAAATCACATTAATTTGTGCTGCAAAGGACTAACTTAATTATCCAACACAATATAGTGTTAAACAAATTATAGATCTGTGTAATTTCCATCATTTTATCTGGAAACGAGATCATATTAATATAGGAAGTAAATATAAAATTAAGTCGGAAAAGAGGTTTCCCTCCACGGTCAAAAGTAGAGAAAAAAATACAATATGTCAAAACAACTTCAAGCTGAAAGTTTCAAACAGTCAGTAAAAACAGACTTAACAACCCATAACAAACGATTGCAACAAATTCAAAAATAAATCCATTTTTATTCAAAAAAAGATGAATTCATAATCTTGTTTCATCAAAATAAGCCCTTCCTGCAGACAAAAAAAGCTGCACAAGGCAACTTTTTTTACACATCAGTATACAATATTATATATGTCTGGTTGATCCTCTTACAATCAAATTGGTTTTAACAACTTTTGTGACAGGCTCATAATCCATATCTCCTGCAAAAATTCTTTCCACAATCAGTTCTGCGGCTTTCAAGCCAATTTCAAAACCATGCTGTTCAAGAGTAGTAAGCGAAGGATCGGTAATTCGCGAAACCACTCCATCGGTAAACCCAACTATCGAAATATCCTCAGGAACTTTTAATCCTAATTTTTTCACCATCAAAAGTGCACCGGCTGCAGTTAATTCATTCACTGCAAATATCGCATCCGGTGGTTCCGGCAAAGCTAATAAATCAGGAGTTTTTAGAATTGCCTCATCAAAACTGTCACATTTAACTATTAAATTTTCATCGATTGGAATTTTGTGTTTTAACATTGCCTGACGATACCCTTTCTGACGATTCTGAGCCAATAACATATGCTGGGGTGCCGATAAATGAGCAATTCTTCTGCACCCTATTTTAATTAGATGTTCTACTGCTGCAAAAGCACCTGCAAAATCATCTACAATTACATTATCTGATGACAAATCATTACAAACACGATCAAAAAATACGATTGGAATTCCATTATCCCTTAATTCCTGAAAATGACTGTGATCTTTTGTCTCTTTTGACATGGAAACCAAAACTCCATCGACACGACTTGAAAGTAAAGCCTGAACATTAGCCATTTCTCTCACATAAGATTCATTCGATTGGAAAATCATCACATTGTATCCGGCTTTTGAGGCAATATCTTCAATTCCACTAATTACCGAAGAAAAAAAATGATGAACAATTTCCGGAATAATCACCCCAATGATATTCGTTTTACTATTTCGCAAACTTAAAGCTACAGCATTGGGCTTGTAATGCCATTTTTTAGCAAGTTCATTAACGGCCTCCTTAGTTTTAAAACTAATATCAGGATGATCTTTAAGTGCTCTTGAAACAGTAGAGGCAGAAATTCCCAATTCTTTGGCTATATCTTTAATTGTTACTTGCCCGCTTCTCATATAAAATTTGTATATTAATTAGATATTAACACCCTAAGTAAATCCATGTAACAAGATGATTAGAAATGTGCTACACATTCCAAACACACTTGAAACAAGCTTTGTAAATATAGGAAAAATTAAACAAACATATAGGTTTGATTGTAATTTGTTCGGATGTTATTAACTTATATCAATATGTAAATATCAAACGTTTGCGGTGACGTTTGCGATGATTTATTTACACTTAACTATCAATCATTTACCAAAAAAAAACATCCGCATTTATCTTTGATTACAGAATGAATTAAGGCTAACTTAACGTTAGGGTAATTTTAGAAGGCTTAAAAAGGAAGAACCCAAGTCGGAAACACGAGTTCATATTTTTATCTAAAACACCTTAACTAATTAACTAATTAACTAATTTATCTTAAATTTCTAATTTATGGAACTTAACATTAGTAGACTTAGAAAACTACTTCTTATGCTCGTTATGGTATTTTCATTTACCATGATTCATGCACAGGAAAAAGTAGTTACTGGTTTAGTTACCGATGCAAACGATGGCATGGGAATTCCTGGTGTTTCAGTAGTTGTAAAAGGCACAACTGTAGGAACAACTACCGACATTGACGGAAACTACACTCTTACAGTAGACGCCAATGCTACAATTATTTACTCTTTTGTTGGATATCGTTCTCAAGAGATTGTAGTTGGCTCACAATCTCAAATCAATGTAATTTTAAGTATTGAAACCGAGAACCTTTCCGAAATTGTAGTGATTGGTTATGGTACAGTTAAAAAAGAAGACAAAACAGGTTCTGTAACCAGTGTATCTTCAAAAGACTTTAATAAGGGTAATATTACCTCACCACAAGACCTTCTGGTAGGTAAATCTGCCGGAGTTGTAATTACATCTGCAGGTGGTGCTCCTGGTAGCGGATCTACAATTCGTATTCGTGGTGGTTCTTCTTTTAATGCATCAAATGATCCATTAATTATTGTTGATGGAATGCCAATTGAAAGTGTTGGAAATAATGTAAGCGGTAGTTCAAATGCTCTTTCATTTATCAACCCAAATGATATTGAAACATTTACGGTACTGAAAGATGCTTCTTCAACTGCGATCTATGGTTCTCGAGCTTCCAATGGTGTTATTATTATTACAACCAAAAAAGGAGTAAAAGGATCCCCTTTAAAAGTTAACTATACTGGAAGTATTTCTGTTGCCAGTGCTATTGACTATGTCGATGTATATTCTGGTGATCAGCTAAGAAAAATTGCCGTTGATCATCCTGTTTTATACGATCCTTTAAACTATAACAAGTTGGGAACTGAGAATACTGATTGGCAGAAAGAAATTTTCCGCACAGCAATTTCCCACGATCATAACTTGGCCTTTTCTGGATCAAAAAAAAGTGTCCCATATCGAATTTCCTTAGGTTATACCGACCAAACTGGTATTCTTGAGAATACAGATATGCAAAGATACACCGGATCTTTAAATTTGAATCCAACATTTCTTAATGATGATTTAAAGGTTAACATGAATGCTAAATTCATGATGACCAACAATAACTTTGGAGATGACGGTGCAATTGGATCTGCAATATCAATGGATCCAACTCAACCAATTTATGACACTAATGCTCCAGAATTTGGTGGATATTATCAATGGCAAAAGTACGGAGCTGGCCTTGGAACACCTAATCCAGTAGAACAAGCGAAAGAGGTTAATAACAAATCGGATGTATATCGAGTTGTAGCTAACTTAAAATTGAATTACACACTTCCATTTCTTCGTGATATGCAGGCTAATTTGAATGTCGCAACAGACTATACAGAAAGTGATGGTCATAACAATCGTCCGATTACATCACCATCAACGATTGTATCATCATGGGGTAAATTAAGCGATTATACTGCCAAGAATAAGAACAACCTTTTAGATTTCTATTTAAACTACAAAAAAGAGTTTAATGAAGATAACAGACTGGATTTAACAGGAGGATATTCATGGCAGCATTTTGAAAGAGAAAGTACTGACTATACCAGATCAATTGAAGATGCTGATCATCCATTGCAAGTCGATAAGAATACTGCTTCTGAAACAGAAAATTATCTAGTTTCTTTCTTTGGTCGTATGAATTATGCTTTAAAGAATAAATATCTACTTACAGGAACATTTAGATATGACGGTTCATCAAGATTTTCCGAAGACAATCGTTGGGGATTTTTTCCTTCGGCGGCATTTGCTTGGAAAATGCATGAAGAATCATTCTTGAAAGATGTAGATGCCGTATCTGACCTAAAAATTAGATTAGGCTGGGGTATCACTGGCCAGCAGGATATATCGGATAACGATTATCCTTATCAACCACAATACATAAGCTCTGAACAAGGTTACTATTACCCAATCAATGGGCAATTTACTTCAACGCTAAGACCAAACACTTACGATCCTGACATTAAATGGGAAGAAACAACCACTCAAAATATTGGTTTAGACTTTGGATTCTTAAACAATCGTATTAATGGTTCGGTTGATTACTATTTTAGAGAAACAAAAAATTTATTAAACAATGTAACCATTCCAAGTGGAAGTAATTTTTCCAACAGATTGTATACTAATGTTGGAAGTCTTGAAAACAAAGGTTTTGAGGTTTCATTAAACTTTGTTGCAATTTCCACTCCCGATATGTCATTAAACATTGGAATGAATTACACTCACAATGATAATAAATTGACTAAATTATTATTAACTGATGATCCTAATTACATTGGTGTTCCAGAAGGTTCAGGAATGACTGGTGTGACACAAATTACCCGAGTTGGCGAAGAAGCTCATTCTTTCTTTGTAAACAAGCAAATTTATGATTCTAACGGCAAACCTATAGAAGGTTTGTACGAAGATATAACTGGCAAAGGTGGAAAAATTAGTGGAGATAATGCAAACAAGTATGTCTACCATAGTCCTACTCCTAAAGATATCTTTGGTCTCTCTGCTCGTTTCAATTACAAGCAATTTGATATGTCTACATCTTTACGTGCAAACATAGGAAATTATGTTTTAAATCAAGTAGCTGCAGGCTCATCCTATGATCAAATACAACAAATTGGTTACTGGAAAAACATGCCAACCAATTTAAGCAAGACAAACTTTGTAAAACGTCAATTTACTTCTGATTATTTCGTAGAAAACGCTTCTTTTCTAAAGATGGATAACATTAGTGCAGGATATACTTTTAACAAATTTGCAGGTAAAGACATTAATGCACGAGTAAGTTTTACTGTTCAGAATGTATTTACAATAACAAATTATTCAGGATTAGATCCAGAAGTTGGAGAAAAAGATGACAGATTTGGCGTTGACAACAACTTTTATCCTAGACCACGTACATTCACTTTGGGTGTAAATTTAACGTTCTAAAATACAACAACAGATGAAGAAAATATATATAATATTCAGTATCCTAATCACTGCAATGGTGTATACATCTTGTGTAGATGATTTGGACGTGAAGCCAACTGATCCAAATAGAATTTTGGCAGGAAATCTTGGCGACGATCCAGCCTATATGGAACAAACATTAGCTAAATTGTATGCCAGTTTTATTATTTCTGGTCAAAAAGATGGTGATGATGATATCACATCTAGTAACACTGGTTTCTTTATTACAATGAGAGCACTTTGGAATCTACAAACCATTACAACAGATGAAGGTATATGTGCTTGGGGTGATGTTGGTATTTCTGATTTGAATACTCAAAACTGGAGTGCACAAAATCCTTTCTTAACAGCGGTTTACCAACGTTTAAGTTTAAGTGTTACTTATGCTAACGACTTTTTAAATGTAACAGCTGGGAGTACAGAGCCAAACATCATCCAATATCGAGCAGAAGCAAGATACTTAAGAGCTTTTGCCTACTATTGGTTAATGGATCTTTTTGCAAACCCTCCTTTTACAACAGAAGAAGACGGAGTTGGTAAATATTTCCCAGAACAAATTCAACGTGCAGACTTATTTAAATTTATAGTAGATGAGTTGAAAGCAATTGAACCTGATTTAGGAGAACCCGGATCTAACTATCCACAAGCTGATAAAGGTAGTTGCTGGATGTTGCTTGCTAAAACATACTTAAATGCAGAGGTTTATACCGGAACAGCTCAGTGGGATGAATGTAAAACCTATTGTGATAAAGTTATTGCGAGTCCTGCATATAGTTTAGCTACTAATTACAGACAAAACTTTAGTGCAGATAACGATCGTGGCCATGGTAATAATGAAATGATTTTTGCTTTCGCCGAAGATGGTATAAACACACAAGGAAATGGAGGAATTACTTTCATTATTCAATCTTCTAGTGATGGAACTTATATCGACGCAGCAACATTGCATGACCTTCCTGATAATCCGAATTGGAATGGTAACAGAGCGAGAAAAAACTTAATGAATATTTTGGTTGATACTTTAACTGTTTATGGTAACAATCCTGTTCCTGCTACTGATGCAACTTTTGCTCAGTGTCCTGATAAAAGGGTATTCTTACATCAAAAACGATCAATTAATATTCCATCTCCTTCATCAAGCGGAGACTTTGGTATAGGTGTTTATAAGTTTACAGCGCGAAATTACGACGGTTCACGAGCTGAGAATTATAGCCCTACTTTTGCATCTACAGATTTTCCTGTATTTCGTTTGGCAGATGCCTATTTAATGAGAGCGGAAGCTTTATACAATACAAGTGGAGCTACTGCTGCTGTTGTAGCTGATATTAATATGATTCGCAAAAGAGCATATGGAGATGATAGCGGTAACATCTCTGTTAATGATGTAGATGCTGATTTCATTTTAGATGAAAGAGCAAGAGAATTTTACTATGAAGGACAAAGACGTACTGATTTAGTTCGTTTTGGAAAATTCACAGGTGGAGACTATGTATGGCAGTGGAAAGGTGGAACATTTGACGGAACAAGCACAAGTAGTCATTTCAATATTTTCCCAATACCAGGTGATGAAATCTCTGCGAATCCTAACATTAAGCAAAATGATGGTTATTAATCATTTAAATCCAAAAAAAATGAAAAAATATTATATATTATTATTTGCATTAGTTGGGGTATTAGGCTTCTTCACGAGTTGTGATGAAGACGGTGAACAACTAAGATTGAGTGATAACGTTACTGTCCCTACTCTTACTTTACCAGATTTAACTTTGGTAAGAGCTAACGGAACAGACAAATTAATTTTTGCCTGTACTCCGGTAGATCCTGGTTTTACTGCTTCAGCAACCTATTTTTTAGAGGCATGTCCTGCTGGCAATAATTTTGAAACGGTTACCCAAATTTACAGTGGGGTAACCTGTAATAATATCGAATTAACTGTAAACCAACTAAATTCAATATTATTGAATGGTTTTCCAGAAGATGCAACATCATCTGTTGACTTCAGGATCAGATGCGTTCTAGAAGCTGATGCCGGACTTGGCGTTGATGACCTTGTTTATTATTCAGAGACCGTAAATGGAGATGCAACTATCTTTGGTTTACTTCGTTTAGATGTACTTATTTCTGGATCAGAAGCTCAAAAAATCAAATCACCGGGTAGTGATGGTATTTATGAGGGTTTTGTAAAATTTGAAGCTGGAGATAACTTTACTTTACTTGATCCTGATAATAACATTACTTACGGAACTGGAACTAGTGGAATTGCAATTGATGGTACAGCAATAACTGTTGCAGATGCTGGTTGGTATGATATTACCATTAATACCAATAACTTAACCTATACTATTGAAGCATATAACATTGGTCTTGTTGGTGATGCGACTCCAAACGGATGGAATACTCCAGATTCAAAAATGGATTATAACTCCGTAGATCGCACCTGGGACATTACCATCAATTTAACAAATGGGAACTTTAAATTTAGATTAAATGATGGATGGGCATGGAATCTTGGTGGAAATGGAACTGCCGACGGAAGTGCCGATAATTACAATGCAGATAATAAAACAGTTTTGTTAAGTCAGGGAGGAAAAAACATTCCAGTACCTGATGGAGCAGGAAATTACACGATCAAACTTAATATTACAGGATCTGTAGCAACCATTATAAAAAATTAATACATGAATAAATCAAGGGGTGCCTTTAGATATCGCACCCCTAATGATTACTGTGTTTATTCAAAAATTAATAAATATTAGTACTAAATATTTAAGTATGAAAAATAATATATTTATCAAATTATTAGGCCTTGCATTCACCGCTTTACTTTTAGTATTTGTCGGTTGCAATAAGGATGACCTGGTTAAATTAGATGCCGAAATGGCAACCTGGAAAAATGATGGAATAACATCTACTTCTGTTGAATTAGGCGGAATTGTTGTTGCTGAAGGAGACGGGATTTCGGAATATGGTGTTGTTTGGGGAACAACAGAAAATCCTACTACAGCAGACTCGAAAAAAGTAGCTGATAATGTAGAAAAAGCTGTTTACTGGGTAACTATTGATGGTTTAGAACACTTATCTACATATCATTACAGAGCATATGCAATTACTGATGGCGGAACGACCCTTTATGGAAAAGATGATGTATTCACAACATTAGCTCATAAGCCAACAATAATTATCTCAAATGAAGCAACGGACATTACTGATATTACAGCTAATATTGCAGCGAACGTTCCTTATGATGGAAAAGCATTGGTTACAGCCAAAGGAATCTGTTGGAGTACCGAAGAAAATCCAACAGTAGAGAATACATTTACTGATGAAGGTGAGGGAATGGGTGAATTCACTAGTGCTTTAACAAATCTTAAAGCTAAAACAGTTTACTATGCCAGAGCTTATGCAACAAATTCAATTGGTACCGTTTATAGTACTCAAATTACATTTACCACTCTTGTTGGAATTGCAACTGTTGAAACAGGAACAGCATCAGCTAAAGCTACAACAGCTCAGGTAACAGGAAACGTTATTTACAATGGAGGCTTACCAATTTCTGAACGAGGAATTTGTTATGGAAAAACTGAAAACCCAACAATTGCTGATGGTAAAGTTACCAATACAGGAGACGAAGGAGAATTTACAGTTGATTTAACCGGATTAGAAACAAGTACTACATATCATGCCAGAGCTTACGCAATAAATAGTGAAGGTGTTGCTTATGGCGCAGAAGTCTTATTTTCAACTTTCCCAACAACCATGTACATCAATGGAAGCTTTGTTCCTGGATGGACTTGGACAAATGATGCTGTATTGGAAATGATTCCGGTTCATAGTAACCCACATCTTTTCTGGAAAATTGCATGGTTTGATTCTGGTGCAGAATTAAAGTTTAATTCTGTTAGAGATTGGAACGGTACTGAATTCGGGAAAACCGGCGGTACTGCAGATGCTAATGGTGTATGGAATAAAGGTGGTGATAACATACCTGTTGAAGCTGCTGGCTATAAAATGGTTGTAGTAAATCTCTTAGCTAATACTATACAAGTAACTGATCCTGTTATCTATGCTCAGGGTAGTGCTTTTGGAAATTGGAATGGCGGTGAATTCTTATTTACTCCGGATGTTGCTGACGCCAAGATTCTTGTTTCGCCAGCCGCTGTAGCTGATGATAATGCAAGAATGTATGTAACAGCTACTACTTTGACTAACACTGATAGCGATCCTGTTGATTGGTGGCAAGCAGAGTTTAGTGTGTTAGCTGGAAAAATTGAGTACCGAGGTACAGGAAATGATTTGGCGGGTGCACCTATTACAACTGGTCAGAAAGTTAAGTTAAACTTCAGTACAGAATCTGGAATTTTTGAATAAGTGAAATAATTAAATTAAAAAGCCGCCCATGGGGGCGGCTTTTTTCAAATTGTCTTTATTTCAAAAAACACTCTCACACAACATCTGTTTTCGACCAACTTACAATTGCTTATTATTAACACATATTTGGCGTAGATCAAGAAAAATAGAATAATTAACTCATGCCACTTACAGATAAATAATTTGATACAGAAACAACTAACTATGAAGAAACTATACACATATCTCCTTTCTTTTCTTCTGCTAATCCCTTCAATTGGTATTGGACAGATAATTATTTCAGATCCAACCTTTCCTACCGAAGATAAACCTGTAACAATAACCTTTGATGCCTCATTAGGTACAGCAGGATTACTGGATTACGCCGGCGATGTATATGCTCATACAGGTGTAATTACTGACCAAAGCACTTCTACCAGTGATTGGAAATACGCTCCGACCTGGGGTGACAACAGCGAAAAATACAAACTAACATCACTTGGCAATAACAAGTGGCAATTAAGTATTACACCTGACATTCGCGAATATTACGGCGTAACAAACGGTGAAAAAATATTAAAAATGGCTTTCGTTTTTAGGAGTTCCGACAATTCGAAAGAAGGAAAAGGAGACGGAGGAACAGACATATTTGTTGACTTAAGCGAAGGCGGACTCAATGTTGAATTCGCAAAACCAGTTGACAATGCCATTTTTGGAAAAAATGAATCAGTATTGATTACGGCAAATTCTGAAGCTAGTGATAATTTAGAGTTGCTAATCGATGGCGTAAGCATGACTTCCACCTCGTCAACTCAATTGAATTATTCCTATACTCCAAATGCTGCAGGCAATCACCAATTAATTGCTGTTGCAACTGCAAGCGGTGAGGAAGCAAGAGATACAGTAAATATAGTTCTTCGTGAGGATACGCCCACAGCAACAAAACCTGCCGGGATTAAAGATGGTATCAATTACATTGATGATAACACAGTTACCCTATCACTTTATGCACCAAACAAAGAATATGTTTTTGTTATTGGTGATTTTAACAATTGGAATTACGACAACAACTACCAAATGAGTAAGGATGGAGACTATTTTTGGATTACTCTCGACAACCTTACGGCAGGAAAAGAATACATTTTCCAGTATGTTATCGACGGTGATATTAAAATTGCAGATCCATACGCTGATAAATTATTAGATCCGTGGAATGACCAATACATTTCAAGCACAACCTATCCAAATTTGATTCCCTACCCTGCTGATAAAACAAGTGAAATTGCCAGTGTCTTCCAAACAGCACAAACCAATTATACATGGTCCGATGCACAATTTACTCCTCCATTAAAAGAAGATTTAGTCGTTTACGAATTACATGTTCGTGACTTTACTGCAGCTGGTGATATTAAAACAGTTAAAGACACATTAGATTATTTAGAAAGACTTGGAGTTAATGCAATTGAGCTAATGCCATTTAACGAATTTGAAGGAAATGATTCCTGGGGATACAATCCATCCTTTTATTTTGCTCCTGATAAAGCCTATGGCACAAAAAATGATTACAAAGCATTTATCGACGAATGTCACAGCAGAGGAATAGCTGTTTATATGGATATGGTACTCAATCATACCTACGGACAATCCCCATTTTTACGCATGTACTTCGATGGTTCAAAACCAACTGCAGATAATCCATGGTACAATGTTACAAGCAATTTTGAAAATCCGGATGCCCAATGGGGATACGATATTAATCACACAAGTACGGCGACACAAAAGTTAGTGGATCGGATTAATACCTATTGGATGAACGAATATCACATTGATGGATTTCGTTTCGATTTTACCAAAGGATTTTCAAACACACCACACAGCAACACCACTGATCCTTGGGGAGGACAATACGACCAAGAACGTATTGATATACTAAAACGTATGTCTACTGCAATTTGGAACGTTAAATCGAACGCTGTGGTGATTTTCGAACATTTATCCGATAATGCGGAAGAAAAAGAACTGGCTGCTCATGGAATTATGCTTTGGGGAAATGCCAATCATGAATACAGTGAAGCTTCCATGGGATATTCTTCTGATTTCAATTGGTATTCATGGAAAGAGAGACAATGGGTCGGCCCAAATTTGGTGAGTTATATGGAGAGTCATGATGAAGAGCGCATGATGTATCGTAATCTTACCTATGGAGCCTCTTCAAGTACTTATGATATAACAGAACTAAATACTGCCCTTTCAAGAGTTGAAGCTGCAGCAACTTTATTTTTCACTGTTCCCGGGCCAAAAATGGTATGGCAATTTGAAGAATTGGGTTACGATGTCTCGATTGATGAAAATGGTCGGGTTGGCAAAAAACCAATCCATTGGGAATATCAGGATGATCCAAACAGAAAAAGACTGTACGAAGTATTTTCGGCACTTATCAAGCTGAAAAAAGAAGAAGTTGCCTTCGAATCGGAGGATTTCACACTGAATACAAATACCGTTTTAAAACGTATTGAAATCAATCATTCCGATATGGATGTTAGAGTAATTGGAAATTTCGACCTTAAACTAAGAAGTATTGATCCTAATTTTAGTAAAACAGGTACATGGTATGATTATTTTACCGGGCAAGCAATTACTGTTACTGATGTTAACGCATTTATAGATCTTAAAGCCGGGGAATATCATATTTACACAACAAAACAACTTTCCATTCCTGATATAAAATCAGCACCTGTTGCTTCAAACATTACTATAAGCGGAACTTTCAGAGAGGATGAAACCTTAACGGCAAGTTATACCTATACGGATTTGAATAATGATCCGGAAGGAAGTTCAATTTACAAATGGTACAGAGCAGACGATGCAAATGGAACCAATGAAACTGTTATTAGCGGAGCCGATCAATTATCTTATACTCTTGTTAGAGCCGATCGCGGTAATTTTATCCGCTTTTCGGTAACTCCTGTTGCACAAACTGGTGAATTATTGCAAGGTGATATTGTTTACAGTGCATACAGTGAAGAAATAACCTACTCAACAGGCATTAATGATATTTTAAACAAAGAATTACGCCTGTATCCAAATCCGGTTCGTGATATTCTTCATCTTCAAAATCTAAAACAAGTAAATAAATTACAGCTTTTTGATTTATCAGGAAAAGCAATCATAGCTGTAACAATGCCAAATGAATCGGCAGATTTAAACGTAAATAATATAACAACAGGAACTTACATTTTAATATTTGAAATGGAGGATGGTTCGCAACTCAGTAAAAAAATAGTAAAGCAATAAACAGCATTTTTTTTCAATAGGTTTTAGATTAGATAAAATCCCGTTTTTTGGAACACCAAAAGCGGGATTTTTGACTACTTAATTGTCAGCTCCAATCGATATTTGATTTCTGAACCAACGGGAATCATCAGTAATTGATAATCTCCTGCAATCAATGGATCATCGGGCATTGAAACTTTAAATTGGTTTTTCAACCTTTCTGGATGCCAAAGAAAAGTTGAATTATTAAAAGCCAATTGTAACTAATACCAGCCACCCAGTTCATTAATCGACCGAACACTTTTTAGGGTGTTCGAAGAACAGTTTAAGAAGCCAAATTTCTCTATTTTAATACATGTTGAATAAGTAAGCGAACTTCAGCATGAATCAATTACTATTTTACAATAAAATATTCTTCGTAATGAACCTTTTCTTTTAGAGAATATTTCTTAATTGACAACACCCAAAATGCTTTGATAAAACCGCTGTATCAACCGCTGATCTTTTGTTACAATTTCAGCATTAGCAGTCAACCCATTTCGAAAGATAATTTTTTTATTGAAGCTTGTTATAAGGCCATTTGTAAGAGTTACCTTTGAAGAATAACCATTTTCTCCAGGAATGGACGAGATAAATTTAATCTCGCCCATTAAACACCCATACTCTTCATAAGGATATGAATTAAATTTTAACAAAACAGTTTGATTTAACTTCACTTTTCCCAGATTTTTTTGCGGAATTATAATTTGAGCATAATAATCCGATTTTTCCGGTGTAACGTAACAGATAGTTTGGCTTCTTTGTAGTTGCTGGTTTTCCTGAATGAAGTCAGCAAATAGAATCTTTCCGCTTGTTGGAGCAATCAATAGATATTTCCTTTTCCAATTTTCAATACTACTTTCAAGAGTATTTAATTCCTGTTGAAATACAAGTTTTTGATGGCTTATTGTGTTCTCTAACTCAGTTAATTCTTTTAATTTGTTGTTTTGTGAATTGAGATTATTGATAATTGTTGATTTCATTCTGGGTATTGTTAGTTGCTTGTTGATATATTTACTTTTTTCTGATCGGTAAACTTCATCAGAGATAAGTTGTTTTTGTTCCAGCATATCATATGCTTTCATCGAATTACGAGCTAAATCCAAATCTTCCTTTTCAAGCGTTAATTCATATTGATAGGTAGTATGTAACTCTTTTAAGTATTTCATATCTTTATTAAGCATGTGTGCTTTTTGTGAGTAAAATCCAGAGGGCAGATAGTTCTTAAAAACAAGAAAAGTTTGCAGAAAATGTTGATAAGCCTCTTGTATTTCACCTAATTTAGTATAGTTGTTTGCAAACAGAAGGGGAATATCCTGACTCCTATTGGATTCAATTTTCTCTTGCATTTCTTTAATGTTGCTTAACAATCTAAGTACCTCTTCATGTCTGGCAGTAGATTCGATTAATCCAATTATTTCTCCTTTTTGAACCAATTGATTTTCTTCTACTCTCAATTCAACTAATTTTCCTTCTTCATTACACATAACTGTTTTAGGTGCATTTATACACGTTAAATGAGCCTGTGTCTTAATCAAATCTGGATATTTGATAAAGGAACATACGGCTATAATAAAAATTAAAATTAGAAATAATATTATTGTTCCCCAACGAACAATAAAAGGAACCCCCCATGAAACAACCTCCTGAATTTCACTACTTAATTTAGAGCTATTATCAATCATCAAAGTATTGTTCGATTTTTTCATATTCTCTGGATTAATTTCCCAATTCTAATTGATTTTTAACAAGTTCATAATATTTTCCTTTTTTTAGAGTTAGCTCAGCATGAGTTCCTTCCTCTGCAATTTTTCCATTATCTAACACAATAACCTTATCTGCATTTTTCACAGTACTTAACCTGTGAGCAACAATAATAACAGTTCTACCTTTAAAAAAAGACTGCAAATTATCAAGAATCAGTCTTTCATTATTTGCATCCAAAGAATTTGTTGCTTCATCTAAAAATATAAATTTCGGATTTTTATAAACGGCGCGAGCTATTGCAATTCTTTGTTTTTGTCCTCCACTTATACTTTTGCCTTCGGCTCCTAATTTTGTGTAATATCCTAAAGGTAAAGACTCAACAAATTCATCTATATTTGCTATTCTACATGCTTCTTTTAGTCTATTTGGATCAATTTGGTCATCTGTAACAGTAATGTTTTTTCGTATATTGTCGTTGAAAACAAAACTTTCCTGCATGACGGAACCACACAAGCTTCTCCAATATTTGGGGCTTACAGTATTAAAAACCGTATTGCCAATTAAAATTTCGCCCTTGTATTTGTCATAAAATCCTAACAGCAATTTAATTAAAGTAGATTTTCCACAACCACTCATACCTACAATTGCAGTAATTTTCCCATTTGGAATTGTTAAATCTATATTTCTTAGAACAGGTTCATTTCCGGCACCTGGATAAGTGAACGATAAATTTTTCATATAGATATTCTGATTCAAATCAGATGATCGATCTAAAACCTTGTTTACTGGTTCTTCATCTTCAACTGCATGAATATCATTTAATCGCTCTAAACTAATTTTTGCGTCTTGTGTTTGTTGAGTGAAAGAAATTAGGTTTTCAACAGGACTATTAAGTTGACCCAAAATATATTGAATAGCCAACATCATACCCATGGTTAAATTACCTTCTATAACAAGTTTGGCAACCATGTAAGTAATTAAAATATTCTTGCCCTGGTTAATGAAAAAGGATCCTACTTGTTGATATTGATTAAGAGATAAACTTTTAAATTTAAGTTTAAAGAGGCCGGCTTGTAAAGATTCCCAAGCCCATCTATATGTATTTTCAGCGTTGTTAAGCTTTATTTCCTGCATTCCATATATCAATTGCATAGTTGCATTGTTTTCACGAGAAGCGATATTAAAATTACTGTAGTCTAATTTCCTCCTGTATTTTAAAAATATTCTGATCCAAAATATATAAAGAGTACTACTAACAGCAAAAACTAAAAATATTGAGCTATTATAGAAGTATAAAACAAAAGAATATAAAATTAATGTGAAGAAACTAAATATTGTACTTACAGCTGAACCAGTTAGAAATCCTTCAATTCTGTGGTGATCACCGATGCGTTGAATAATATCACCAGGATGCTTACAGTCAAAAAAATCCATTGGCAACCTCAATAATTTTGCCCAAAAGGATGATAATAATGATATATTAATCCTTGTACTGATGTGGAGTAGAATACGGCTTCTAATAAACTCTACAATTGTTTGAGAAAACAATAGCATCATTTGAGCCATCAGAATGATTTGGATAAAGTTCAGATTTTGCGTATTGATCCCAGTATCTACAATACTTTGTGTTAGATAAGGGAAAATTAATTGCAAAACAGATCCTAATAGTGAGCCAATTAGAATTTGTAAAAAATAAAATTTAAAGTCAATAATATACCTTACTAAGGTCGACCATCCTATTTTCGAATTATTATCTTGATCTTCAAAATGGGATTCATAGAACTGATGAGTAGGTTCAAGAATCAGAACAATTCCTTTATCAATACCTTCTTCGTTAGTGGAAAGCCAATATTTGAGAAAGTCATCCACTTTTAATTTTATAATTCCCACTTTGGGGTCTGCTATTTTTATATACTTCCTTTTACGTTGCCTTTTAGACTGTGGAATAATAACCACAAAATGTTTTGGTTGCCAATATAAGATTGCAGGAAATGGGATATCATTCAATAATTGCTCAAAAGAAATTTTTAGTCCTAATGATTTCAAACCTATTCTTTCAGCAGCATCTGCAATACCCAATAAATTAACTCCCTCTTTTCCAATTTGAGTTTTTTCTCGTAAAAATTCCTGAGAAAAAGAGCGACCATGAAATTTAGCTATCATTCTTAAACAGGTTGGTCCACAATCCATGGCATCCATTTGTTTAAAAAAGGGAAATGATTTTTGCATTAAAAAGAGAATAAATCAGTTATATAAACAAAAAAAGTTATTGCAAGGAAATTTCAAATTCCCTCTTTTTAAATATTTACCATCTCCAAATGATTAAAATATAATAAATTTTTAGTTAAAAAATGAATTATATCTTTATCTATGTCATTGCTTTCGAATTGACAAGGGGTTTGGCCTGTATTTATCATTTCAATTATATGATCTCCTGTTATAGGAGAATCCTCGAAATAGTAAAGTAAAATGTCCCAGCTTTTCAAAACTTGATACATGATTCTGTTGTTGAACCATTTTACAAGCATCAATTGTGGAGAATGACTTAAAAAATCATCTTTTTTGCCTGATATTACTTGGGCTAAGTAGTCTTGATTAATTGCATCATCGAAATTATGATATTGAAATAAAATAATACAGTTTTCTCTATTTAGCTTATATGCTCTTTTTAAAAGAGATTTTTTGCTGTTATTGTATGTAATGTTAAATCTCTTCTTTATAAGATCATTTGGTTGTGGAATTGTCTTGTTATTTTTATTGTTCAGAATTGTATTGGTAGCACTTTCCATCTGGTAAATATCTATCAGAAGATGATGTTCTGGATCAATATTATCTTGATTCAGAATTTCATTCATATAATCTTCAATTTTTTTTACCGGAACATCATGAATTGAGATGCCTTTATTTTTTAGTAATCTTCGAGTATTATCATAATTGCGATACAGATCAAGTTCTTTTATGACAATCTTTTGAGAATTTTGCTCGTTACCTTGTCCAATGGGATGATAGATATCCTTAATATGATTATATTCCTTCGGAAATTCATATTTTAAACGAGCCTCAATTTCATTACACATGTATTCCAACCTTTTATTACCTCCAATGGTGTGAATATATTTTGTGAAAAGTGGAACATCGTTGATAGTCAAAAACTCAGCAAAATTTTTCTTAATTCCTTTGCTAAAAGGAGTGATACTTATCCTTTTCTCCTCTGCCAAAAGGAAAAAAATCAACTGTTCAAAAATGGGATTGAACATACCAATGTCAATTTTCGATAAATGATTTTTGTTTCTATCAATGAAATCCATTGCAACAGTTGCATATTCTTTAAAGAATTTGTAATCCTGCCCTCCTATAATGCCTGCATTTACAGCCGTAAATGGGTGGTCATTATAGATTTGTTCTTTTAATAAATCGGGTAGATAACTGAAGTTTTCTTTAATTTGTTCTATGGCCATTTTATAGTAAGGTGTTTCTCCTTCGAAATTTTGAACCAACAATTGTCCATTTTCCAATTCTGAATTGAATTTTTCCCAAATGTAAACATCTCCATCAACATGAATAAATGGTTCATTCTGTAGGCTGTAGGTATGTATTTTTGGCAAAGCCCAAAGTGTAGGGTGGTAGGTATCAAAATTGTCTAAACTAAGATGCACTTTCGTATACTTTAAACCAAGCTTATTTACCAACCAGTCATATCCATTTGTATCTGTATACAATTCCATATGCGGGTAAAACTGCCTAAATTTCAAATTGCTAAGTGCCCAACTGCAAGCATGATAATACTCTGAAAGCCAACCACCATTGTTTCGGCCATTTTTATCATCGGGGCTATTCAACTTTGCTGGAGATGACCAATAGGTTTGTATTATTTTCATATTTTTTAGTTGATTTATGTGACAAATATTTTCTGGTTTTTCCAAAAAGTTCGAATTATTAAGGATCAAGTTACATTTGACAATGAGCTAAGCGATATAATTTCATTCTCAACCCCCTTGGTTATGTTAGTTAATAATAATTTACAAGTTCTGTGATGAAGAATTATTATATATCCTATTTTTTTTGTTTAAAACTAAAAAGCAATCAATATCTATTATCTGCTATTTTGGAGGTTATTTTAGATTATTCTACTGGAAATATTAACCAAAGGAGAGAGTTGCCTCTCTCCAAAAACTTTACTTTTTATTTATCTCGGTGCGTAAAGAGTTAGTTGCCCATCGCACGCAGGATAGCACCACTGAAAAGTTGAACCTGAGCCAATAAATTGTCCATCGCAATAACAAGTATACCAGGATCCTCCGTCCATAGCTTTCATTTCATTTCTTGATAATCTTTGTTTTGGCAACAAAGCATCAATTTTTAACATCTTTTCTGTTTTTGACATAGTATATTATTTAAATTGGCTTTGGTTTTATATAGGTACAAAGCTCATTTACCTTACTTTATTAGAAATATTTGCAACTATAGAAAGTAGTGAAGATTTTCAATGTCATATTCATTAGGAAGCTCGTAGCCATTGTAAAAATAGGTTGGAGTATATTGAATATTCTGATTTTGCCACCATTCCGACATGGTATCAAGATGTTTCAATCCGTTTAGTTCTAACTCTTTTAGTGGGAATTCTTTGGAAAATCTGTTGTAGCTTGTGTCTTGATACCAATTGTTCAATATTCTAAGTCTTTCATTTTGGTTTTTATACTTAGACATTAATGAAAGAATGTGGTTTGTTGGAATAAATGCATTGCTGTCTTTATTTGTTGATGAAGTAAAAATAATTCGGACATTGATTTTATCATTTTTAATTAATAGTTTCTGAAGTTGATCATAGGCACTTTTGCAATGGTTACAAAAAAGGTTCGATACAATGATTAAAGTATTTTCCGAGTTTTCGTTCCCCAACTGAATGCCAACTCCTATTTTCGGCATTGCGCAGGTTTTTTGTTGTTGTAACAGTGTTGTAAATACTTCTTGATTATACTTAAATCGTAGTAATTCTTTATTGTCTTTAAAGAGTTCAATAAATCTTTCCAAATAGGGTTTAATCAAAATCCATATTATTAGCGTGGAGAGATAAATTAAGGTAATATTCCCTGCTAATACTGAATTTAAATACTCTTGCTTAATCCAGCTAAAATTTATAAAAGAATTTATGCCCCCAGCCAATAAGGTTATTAGTGTTAATAAGCACATAAAACACCATTTTTTTGCCAAATATGCCTGATAATAAAGCGAATATATTATAAATGGAAGAGATATAATGTTAATGATGAAGATGAATGATAATGCCTCATTTATGGGGATTTGATTATAAATCAGAGTAAACAATCCTGCACAAAAATAGATCAAGCCAATTTCGCTCCAGCCCAATAGATTCATAAATTTTGAATCTTTTAGCTTGATCACGCTTTTACAATCTCCATTTTTTACAAGAGCACATAATTTACTCCATAAATTTTGCTCACCAGTAAGATCATATTTTAATAATTCTATTGAAATAAAAATCCCCGAGATAAAAACTAATACTTGAAATATAGCTGGGAAAAATATGGAATCTTCTACTGATAAAGATCTGCTTAAAATGTTATTAAATATCATAACACCTATCATTACAAATAGGATGAAAGGAATAAATCTTTGAAAAAGATATTTTATCTGATTATTCAAATAATTAACCTCACCTGAATTTTTGGTTTTTTCTATCAATAGACAAACCCCAGACCATTGTGTGATAAATTTGCTTATTTCGACAGATTGTGTATTTCTTGAGCTTGTGCAAAATTCAACAGTTGTCCTATTAACATTTGTTACGACTATTGGATAATCTTCATTTCCGATATAACTTAAAAAAGGGACAGGAATTCTATCCAAATCTTCTTCACCAACCTTTATTGCAGCATTTTTAAATTTCCAAGTATTCATAGCATCAGCAATACTTAGTAAACTTGGCCAATTTGGATGATTTGTTAGAGTATGCTTAATCGTTGCAGTAGATATATTTACTTTTAGCAACTTTAAGAGATTTTGAATTATTCTAATTTGTTCATTATCTTTTAAAAACATAAGGTTAGGATATTATTTTTCTACGTAGGATTATTTTGGATTCAACATTTTGTAATTCAATCAACCTAAAATTCAAGATTAGAAAAGTAAATCTAGATTATTAATTATTGATTATAAATATATATAAACATAAAATCCATTCCAGATTATTGGCCTTATTATGTAGAAAAAAATAACGCAAACGATCCCGCAATCGTTTACATATCTCAGAATGAATAGAAATTATTAGAAATACGACCAGAATCAGATTACAAACGAATGGCAACACAAATCCAGAATGTAAAATCAACCGCCGTGATGACTTTTAAATATTTATCTAAAAATGTGGTAGATATCGGATTGGGTTACGATGTCTCGATTGATGAAAATGGTCGGGTTGGCAAGAAACCTATCCATTGGGAATATCAGGATGATCCAAACAGAAAAAGACTGTACGAAGTATTTTCGGCACTTATCAAGCTGAAAAAAGAAGAAGTTGCCTTCGAATCGGAGGATTTCACACTGAATACAAATACCGTTTTAAAACGTATTGAAATCAATCATTCCGATATGGATGTTAGAGTAATTGGAAATTTCGACCTTAAACTAAGAAGTATTGATCCTAATTTCAGTAAAACAGATACATGGTATGATTATTTTACCGGGCAAGCAATTACTGTTACTGATGTTAACGCATTTATAGATCTTAAAGCCGGGGAATATCATATTTACACAACAAAACAACTTTCCATTCCTGATGTAAAGTCAGCTCCTGTTGCTTCAAACATTGCTGTAAGCGGAACTTTCAGAGAGGATGAAACCTTAACGGCAAGTTATACCTATACGGATTTGAATAATGATCCGGAAGGAAGTTCAATTTACAAATGGTACACAACAGGCATTAATGATATTTTAAACAAAGAATTACGCCTGTACCCAAATCCGGTTCGTGATATTCTTCATCTTCAAAATCTAAAACAAGTAAATAAATTACAGCTTTTTGATTTATCAGGAAAAGCAATCATAGCTGTAACAATGCCAAATGAATCGGCAGATTTAAACGTAAATAATCTAACAACAGGAACTTACATTTTAATATTTGAAATGGAGGATGGTTCGCAACTCAGTAAAAAATAGTAAAGCAATAAACAGCATTTTTTTTCAATAGGTTTTAGATTAGATAAAATCCCGTTTTTTGGAACACCAAAAGCGGGATTTTTGACTACTTAATTGTCAGCTCCAATCGATATTTGATTTCTGAACCAACGGGAATCATCAGTAATTGATAATCTCCTGCAATCAATGGATCATCGGGCATTGAAACTTTAAATACAAATGGAGAATCGCCGTATTTGCCGATTTGTTCTTTAACCAGCTGCTTCTCACTATTCAACAGTTGCAACTTTAACGTCGTATTAAAAAATTGTCTCAAATGGAATTGAACAAATATATTTTCCGATTCAGAATAATAATATTCCTGATCGGCTCCCATAAACTCATCCCGGTCTTGAACATTGTTCTCATTCAAATCAATAAATCCTGTAAACAGAAAAAATCCCTCTTGCCCTTTTTTGAATTCAGGTGCTAAATTATCCACATTCTCAGAAGTTCCCATTTTCATTTTCAGTGCAGAAGAAGTTGTATCTTCAGCAACAACCGGTTCGGGCTCTACAGCTGGTTCTGAATCAGCAATCTGCGTTGTATCTATTATCTGAATGGGAATTTGATACTGTTTCACCTTCTCTCCTGCAACCGAAGCTGTAATCAGATAATTTCCAACGGAAGCATCACTTAAAACCTTCAGAAAATCATTCCCATTATGCAGAGTATCCTCTTTCATAGTATAATGCTGCAAGCTATCCAATTTAGAAATATTCATGCTGAGCAACTGATGCTGAGCATCCCAAACCTGATAAACAACCTGATTGGTAACAGAAGGAAGATTTAAACCCATTTCAAATTTTACATCACCTAAAAAGTATTCTTTCTGATTTAAAGCAAACACTTCAGAGCTATCTATTTTCATATCTCCATCCTCATCTATCCACATCCTAAAAATATACAGATTTTCAGGAAGTAGTTTTTTGCGAATTTGAGCAAAAGTGTTTCCATTTGGCTCTTTTAATGAAAAACGAATTTGGTAGGTTGTTCCGGTTTCCTCCGGATTAATGGTAAAAATATAATTCCCAACTGGCAGAAATGAATCGAAACCTGAATAAGTAAATAAAGGAGTTGAAGTATAATTCTTTTTAATTGTACGAATCAAATTACCACTGGTATCCCAAATTCTTAGTTTTAAATTTGAACCTTCGCTCAAATTTGGATCATATAAAGAGACACTAATGGCTTCCCCTTTCGAAAATGAGTCTTTACCTAATCCGAAAAACTCATTACTTTCAACAAGCCCGTTCTCATTCAGATCAACCCATTTATTATATGCAAATAATCCAACTGGGATTGAATTTTTTTGAGCTTCCTGTGTAATTCCCAATGAATCAATCAGAATTAATTCTCCATTTTTGTCAGGTAGTTGTTCCTGACTTTTAACAGGTAAAATACTAAAACAAATGAAGGCAAGCGACAACAAACACCTACCGATTGTGCGGATGTATTTATGCAATGTCATGGCTATAAGTTTAAAGTTGAATAAAATGATACCCTATCAACTAGGGTACGATTTTAATAAAGCATTTGTTTTATTATCAGGCTGATAGTTTGACGAATTGCCTGCTAAAATTGGTTAAAAAAGCTTAACGGGAAATAACTAATAAAAGAACCTTAGAATTTTGATCCTGTTATTGAATGGTTTTAGCTCATTTAATGGGATGTGTAAAATAAAAAGTAGATCCTTCTCCATATGTTGAATCAAACCAAATTTTACCTCCCAATAATTCAGTTAAACTCTTTGAAATAGATAATCCGATTCCAACTCCATTATATTTCCTCGAAAGCTTTTCATTAGCCTGTCTAAACAAGCCAAAAATACTTTCCTGTACCTCCTCTGGAATTCCAATTCCTGTATCCTTTACAAAAAAATGAAGTACCCTTTCCGAATTCACATCTCCGTTCATAACGCCATATTCAATACTTCCTTTATCAGTAAACTTCAAAGCATTTTTTAATAAATTCAGAAATACCTGCTTAAAACGATGTGGGTCAGTATTTAAAATAAAATCCGAAAAATTAGGAGGAAGGTTTAATATCAATTCAATATGTTCCTTTTCAAGCACATTCCTCTCAACATGAATTACAGCATCAATTTCATAAAACAAATTTAAGAGGTTGTAATCTTCATGTTTAATTTTAACCGCACCGGATTGTATTAAACTAATATCGAACAGATCTTCTACAATATTTAATAGATTATGTCCGCTTTTATGAATCATTTTGCAATATTCAACTGCCGTTTCAATATCAACTTCATTATCTACCAATCCCGAAAACCCTATTACCGCATTTAAGGGGGTACGTAATTCATGTGACATAGTGGCTAAAAAAACCGACTTTAAACGATCCGATTCTTTTGCGTCATGTAAAGCTTTATACAATTCCTGTTCGGTTCTTTTTTGCTCGATAGAAATACTAATCTGATGCGAAACCAACTCAAGCATCTTCTTGTCTCCTTCAGAAAAAGCATTCTCGTCTTCGTAACTTTGAATCACCAAAACACCAATCACCTTTTCTTTTCCCTTAAGAGGCATTCCGAGCCAAATTTTGGAAGGTTCTCCCTTAAGTTCCACTTCTCCTTTGGCTCCTAACTCATCCAATTCTTCAGCTGTTGCCAAAAGTGCCGTTTCATGATCAACAACCCAGCCGGAAATAGTCTTGCCTTTAGGGAATTCCTTGAACAAATCATGTTCATCGTCATGAAAAGGCAGGCTAAACATCTCCGTTTCGTCATCATATAATGCAACAAAAAAGTTTGTTGTATCAATTATAGAAGACAATTCTTCCCTAATAAACTGAATAAATTCAAACAATGTATTTTGCGAAAAGACAGCGTTCGAAATATTTAATATAATCTTCTTAATTTGTTCTTGTCTCTTTCGTTCTGTAACATCTTCCTTAACTGCTATAAAACTAATAATTTGCCCTCTTTCATCCTTTATGGGTGATATTGTTGCAAACTCCCAAAATAATTCTCCGTTTTTTTTCTTATTCTGAATCTCTCCTCTCCACTCCTTACCGGATCTTATTGCTTTCCACAACGATTCATATAAATCAGTTGGATTATTTCCTGAGCTCAAGATGCGAGAATTTTGTCCAATTACTTCTTCCAAAGAATAACCGGTAAGTTCATTAAACTTTGGATTTACATACTCAATATTCCCCTCGCAATTTGTAATTACAACAGAAACCGGACTTTGTACAACGGACTGGGATAACTTAAGCAATTCAGTCTTGGTATTTTTATAATTGGTAACATCACGAATGGAAAGCAAACATATTACCTTACCTTTAAATGTAGAATTCTTAATTCGAACAACCACATCTATCTTTGAACCATCTTTTTTAGTACCGATCGCTTGAATTTTATGACGAAAATTTCTAGATTTTTCATCAAGCGAAACGATCCAGTGCTCTTTCTCAATAAAACTAAAAATAGAAACACCCGATAATTCCAATTCAGAATACCCAGTCATTACTTCAGCCCGAGTATTTATTTCAACAATCTTATCCTCATCAACAATAAAAACGGCTTCATTACTGGCATCTGCTAAAGTTTTATATTTACTTTCAGTTTCTGCTAATTGCCTAATAATTTTACCTCGATCAAGTACAATTGCAGTTAAATCCGATAATTCTGAAATTAACTCGATATCTTTTGTTTTGGGAATATTGGGTGTACGATGATAAATGGCAAAAGTCCCAAGAATTTTACCCGAAGCATCTTTAATCGGTTCCGACCAACAAGATCCTAAATTTGCATCTTTTGCAATACTTTTGAAGCTACTCCAATAAGGATGGGTATTAATATCTTCTACAGTAACCCTTTCGCCTGTATAAGCTGCTGTACCACATGATCCCATTCCATTTCCAATAGGAAGACCACTTACTGCTTTATTATAAAAATCCGGTAAGTCGGGTGCAGCTCCCAATAACAAGTGCTTTCCTTCCTCATCAATGCACAGAATTGAACAAATTGAACCATGAGAAATATCCTGAGCCTGTTTTACAATTTCATTCAAAATTACTGCCTCAGGTTCTCCCTTATATAGCAACTCCAATATGCTCGATCGTAGTGTGTTCTGCTCTTTCATTTCACAAAACTATCATATTTTAGCGATCACATGTACTTACCGAACAATTTATTTTCATTTAAACTGGTTGCAAAACAATAATTTTAATTGCTGAAAAGACATAGAGGTAAATCTATTTTGAAATTCTGCACTAAGAATTCATCGATGAGTATTCCTAAATACAATAGATACCTTAGTGCCTTCGCCATAAACAGACTCAAGACTAATTTTGCCATCATGTAAATGCATAATAGATCTTGAAATTGGCAAACCTATACCAGAACCATTCTCCTTTGTCAAATCTTAAAAAGATTGACCCAATTTAAAACAAATACACAACACCCTGTTTTACAACAACCTGAACCAAACACAAACAAAATATCAATACACTCTCCTTTTGTCCTTCACTTACGACTATTGTGGTCGTGATAGCACGACCGTTGTAGTCGTAGTAGCACGACCGTTGTGGTCGTAGTAGCACGACCGTTGTGGTCGTAGTAGCACGACTATTGCAGTCGCAGCTCGATAGATGTGGCAGGGCGAGAAAGTGTCCTTTTCAATTATACCAATTTAATTTCAAAACAGACTTTAATTAAAATGAATTAATTTTTAGCTGTATCGAGGCAAAAAAGTAAAGCATAGCCATGTTACAATGCACCTTTTTTAACGAAGATATAGCTGAAAAGAAACATTTTATAAGGAATGTTTTGATGTTAATTTGGTAGTAGTACATCAACAGTACAGTTTGACGGAAACTAAAAAAAGTGCCACTCCGAAGAGCAGCACTTTTTAAGGTTGCGTATATAAAGAGAAAACTTTATCCTACTAATTTGCTTTTAGGTTTCATCCTGTTCAGCATTTCCTTGGTTTTAAGATCCAAACGAGACTCTTTTTCTTCCGGTTGAGTAATCTCACCAGTCGCCTCCTCTGAAGTTCCACCCAAGCTATATAATCCTCTCAAAAGCATTGCTCGCTTTTCCTCAGCAGGAATTGCCTTGTAAGCAGCTTTTTGCTCGTCGATGATTCTTTGTTTTTCATTCTCTTCAGCTTCTACTTTTGCGTAGTAAGCATCCGCTTTGCGATTCTTCAGGAAAGGACCTGCAACTGTTGGGAACAATTCCAACAACAACATTTCTTTCTCGTTCTCAGCAAGCTTAACGCCACCAAACTCTTCCAATATAGGATTCTCTGGTGATTTGTATTTGCTTACATCGAAAGCTGTAGCATCACGCTGTCCGCAAATCTTCTGACGGTATTCCGGATCAATCTCGATTGGAGTTTCGCCATATTCACCTTTCACAAGGTTGAAGAATTGGTTGTTTACGTTTGTATAAGGAGCTTTACCGCTGTTCACATCCAACACATAATTTACTGCCTGCACACCAATGATTTGTGATGATGGAGTAACCAATGGAGGACAACCTGCAGCAACACGTACTTCGGGTACCTTCAATAGTACTGTTGGCAGCAAATCTTCCAAACCTAAACCTTTCAACTGAGCCAGCATATTGGTATACATACCACCTGGAATCTCAGCTGTTTTTACTTCTTCGTTTGGTGCAGGGAAGTTGAAGAATTTATCGATAGCGTTACATACGTCTAACAATTCTGCTTCTTTATCTGCTTTCGCTAATTCAATCGCTTTATCGAACAATGCATCAATCTCTTTTGGAAGATAATCAGCTGTAATATCGAATTCCAACGGGAACATTTTGTATGAATCGAATTCTGCAATCCGACTGCGGATTCCCTTTAGTTCAGCATTTATTTTAACAACAGCATCTAAATTCACACCTGTGTCTAAACCTAACTTATCAGCAAAAATCTGAATGATTTCGAATGCCGGAGCAGCTGGTCCACCTGCAAAGTTCAGGATGTTGGTATCTACAATATCAACACCGTTAACAATTGCCATTAAAACAGCACCTAATCCGTAACCAGGAGTACAGTGAGTATGGAAATCAATTGGTACATTCAATTCATTTTTCATTCTTCTGATAATTTTCCCTGACAATGATGGTGGAATCAATCCAGCCATATCTTTCACGGTAATCATATCAGCACCCAAAGCCTGCATCTGTTTTGCCTTGTTCAGGAAGTAATCTACATCGAAAATCTTCTTAGGCAATCTCTTTCCGGACAGCAATGCTTTCCATCTTTGTTTTCCTGTAAATTTAGGATCAACAGTATAACAAACCGCACAGTCAGCAATACCTCCGGCTTCTTTCATGTATTTGATGGTGGTTTCCATGTTCTTCACATCATTCAAACAGTCGAAGATACGCATGATACCCAAACCGGATTTCACTGCATTTCTGTTGAAACCTTCGATTACTGATTCAGGATATGGAGAATATCCGAACAAGTTTCTACCGCGGGATAGAGCTGTTAGATAAGAAACATCACCAATCACTTCTTTGATTGACTCCAAACGGTGCCATGGATCCTCGTTCAGGTAACGCATTACTGAATCGGGAATTGCACCACCCCATACTTCCATTGCATAAAAGTTGGCATCCTTATACATCGGAAGCACTTTCTCTATTTCAGCCTGAGGTACACGTGTCGCAAACAATGACTGCTGACCATCACGAAGGGTAAGATCACGAATCTTTAGTTTACCTGTACGTTTAATAGCAGCTCTTTCTGCAGCAATTTTCTTGCGGTTAACTTCTCTTTGAGCTTCGAATTCTGCTTTACGCTTTCCTTCCAGATAACCTTTAGCTACCAACGGGAACAACTCAAGCAACATGAATTCTTTATTATCTTTCGCCAACTTCACGTTTCCGTACTGCGGCAATGTTGGATTTTCAGGAGACACATAAGCATCTACATCGTATTCTACTTTTTCAGCTTTCCCGGTAATTTTTTTACGGAATTCAGGAGCAATCTCGATTGGAGTTGTTCCATACTCTCCTTTTACCAAATTAAAGAACTGATTCGATACATTGGTATAGAACGGACGTCCAGAATTCTCATCAATTACGCAGTTTACAGCCTGAACACCAACAATTTGAGAAGAAGGGGTCACCAGTGGCGGACAGCCAGCGTCCAAACGAACCACCGGTACCACTTCCAGCACTCTCTCTAACAGGGTTTCCAAACCTAAAGCTTTCAACTGGTTAAGCATGTTGGTATACATACCTCCGGGAATTTCCGCATCCTTAACCATTTGGTTCGGAGCCGGGAAATTAAAATATGCTTCAATTGCATGACATGCAACAAGTAGTTCCTCTTCCTTATCGGCTTTGGCATACTTAATCGCATCATCGAATAACTGATCGATGTTGGCAGGCAATTTATCTTTTGTAATATCAAATTCAATAGGGAACTGCTTGTAGCTGTCAACATCAGCTAAAGCATTCATACGAATCTCTTTCAGAATTTTGTTGATCTCAACAACGGTCTTAGCATCACCATCCAGTTCGATGCCTAATTTCTGACAGAAAATGTAGATCAATTCGTAAGCCGGCGCTGCAGATCCACCTGCAAAATTCATGATATTGGTATCGATGATATCAACGCCATTGATAATTGCAGTAAGAGCAGAAGCCAGACCGTAACCTGGTGTAGAATGTGAATGGAAATCTACAGGAATATTTAATTCTTCTTTAAAACGGCGGATGATTTGACCAGCATACGAAGGAGAAGCCAATCCAGCCATATCTTTTAATGAAATCATATCGGCACCTAAAGCCTCAAGCTTCTTTGCCATATCAACAAAGTAGTTCAGATCAAAAATCTGATCAGGAAGGTTCTTTATTGTTAATCTTTCAAGATCTTCTTTTTTGGTAGGAAATTTAGAATCAACAGTAAAACATACTGCACAATCAGCAATACCACCAGCAGCTTTCACATACTTAATAGTAGACTTCATGTTTTCGATATCATTCAAACAATCGAAAATACGCATGATTCCCAATCCAGACTTAACCGCCTGAGTATTGAAATCTTCGATTACTGATTCCGGGTAAGGACTATATCCAAAAAGGTTACGACCACGAGATAGAGCGGTAAGTTTGGAAACATCGCCTATCACTTCTTTAATCGACTCCAAACGATACCATGGATCTTCATTAAGGTATCGCATAACTGAATCAGGAACTGCACCACCCCAAACTTCCATTGCATAGAAATTGGCTTTTTTATACAGGTGTAATACCTTTTCAATTTCTGCCTGTGGCATTCTTGTAGCAAAAAGAGATTGCTGACCATCTCTTAATGTAAGATCTCTAACTAATAACTTCCTTTTTTTCATACCCTGACTTGTTAATTTTTTATTCCCATTTAATACTCGAGAGAGTTGCTTAAAATTGGAATCGAATCAATGCGATTTAATTCTGCATCAAAAATAAAAACAATTTTTCATTGGAGAAATTTTTCTGTATTATTCGCTGTATGTTGTACAATACACCGTTTAGTGGGTGTTTATACCCAAGAACATTAATGATTTTTTTCTTTAATAATAACATGTAGAAACTGCAATCGATAACGAAAATTGCAATCTTCACATAACAAATCACAAAAAAAGTACTGAAATAGGCACTCGCAGAAATACAGCCTGTAAAATGATATACATTTAACCGATAACAACTACTGTTAAGCATTCATTGAGCTTAAATACCCAGATCAATTTTTTCGATTTCACAAATCTGCTGTACAACATGCCTCATTCTGCAAAGTCAGTTCGATTTAATGCTCTTTTCCAGGAAGATTTTATAGAGCAGAGCATTTTCAATTCGAAATTCGGGAATTGGCTATGCAAACGAATATTTCGTAAAAAGATGCTTACATTTACCGTGTTAAATTTTCGAGTAGTGAAACCGCACTTTCATCTGTAAGTGATTCTTATTCAATACAGATAAAGTGATAAAATATAATATTGTGAGTATGATTGGTCAGTTTGCATCGTTAAAAGTTGCTAAAATAGTCGATTTTGGAGTGTATTTACAGGGAGAAGATGAATCTTTAATTCTTTTACCTACCAGATATGTGCCTCCTAAAACCCAATTGGATGATACTATTAAAGTATTTATCTATCGTGATTCGGAAAATCGAATTATTGCAACAACTCTTATTCCCTATGCTACAGTAGGTGAATTTGCTTATTTAAAGGTGAAAACAGTCAATAATTTGGGCGCATTTCTCGACTGGGGAATCGCTAAAGATTTGTTTGTTCCGTTTAGTGAGCAAAAGGACAACATGCAGGTTGGTTATTCTTACTTAATATTTGTTTATCTGGACAATGCATCCGGCCGGATTGTTGGAACAGCCAAAATAGAAAACGTACTTAGAGACGTAGAAACCTCGTATACCGAAGGCGACGAAATAGAAATCCTGATCGGCAGAAGAAATGATTTAGGCTATCAGGTATTGATTAGCAACGACGCATTAGGAATGTTGTATCAGAATGAAATTTTTGAACCTGTTCGCTGCGGAGATGTGCGCAAGGCATATATTAAGAAAATTCGTCCTGATGGAAAAATTGACGTTTGCCTTCAAAAACAAGGTTACGAAAACAAAATTCCTGATTCAGGAGAACAAATTCTATCTCAGCTAAAGAAAGAAGATGGTTTTCTTCCTTTAAACGACAAAAGTTCACCTGAAGATATTTATCACCTTCTAAATATGAGTAAAAAGAACTTCAAAAAGGCGGTCGGTCTTCTTTACAAACAAAAACTAATCACCATTGAAGATTCGGGCATATTTTTAGTGAAAGGCGCTAAATAGAAAAGAAGAACACACAACACGAACTTATGAAGAAACAATTTAGAATGAGCTTGTTCATTTTAATGGCGTCAATTTCATTTTCTGCCGTTGCTCAGGACAAATCAGATTGGAAAAACGGTGTTCCGGAAGGATGCACCACCATCACGGTTGGCAAAATGGCTACTGCCGATGGCTCTGTTATTACATCTCACACCGATGACAGCCACCGTACAAGAGCATGGATGAATGTTGTTCCCGCTAAGAAACACGACAAAGGAAATAAATTTGAGTTGTTTGAACGCTCTGCCTGCGATAGTTTGGCAATGCCAACTTATCAGCACAAAAAAATCGGAGAAATCGATCAGGTTGAAAAAACCTACCAATTCCTGAATACTGCCTACCCTTGCATTAACGAAAAACAATTGGCCATTGGTGAATCTACTTTTGGAGGTCATGAAGAATTGTTCTCTACAGAATGTTTGATCGATTGTCAGCGTTTGCAGCAATTGATGCTGGAAAGATGTTCTTCAGCCAGAGAAGCAATTAGTTTGGCTGATGATTTACTAAAAAAATACGGCTGGCGCGATTATGGTGAGTGTCTTACTATTGCTGATAAAAAAGAGGTTTGGCATTTTGAGGTTGTGGGTCCGGGAAAAGGAAAAGTAGGAGCCGTTTGGGTTGCTCAACGAGTTCCGAACGATCACATTTCGGTAAATGCGAACGCCAGCACCATTAAAGAGATTGATTTAGAAAATCCGGATTATTTTATGGCATCGGCGAATATTTTTGATGTTGCCAAAGAAAACGGATGGTGGAAAGAAGGCGAAACATTCCGCTGGAATTACGCTTATGCACCGGAGAGTCGTTTGTCTCTGGCTTCACGAAGAAGAGAATGGCGGGTACTTTCAATGGCAGCTCCTTCCCTGAATTTGGATGCCAACGACAAAGATTATCCTTTTTCGGTAAAACCGGATGAAAAAATAACAATGAATAAATTGGTAGAGATCTTTAAAGATTACTACGAAGGAACTCCATATAACTTTGTGAAGAATATCAAACAAGCAGATAAAGACGGAAACGAAGTGATATCTCCTTTTGCAAATCCTTTTATGCCTTACGATATGAACAAATTGTTTCGTGTGAATGGCGGATGGGATGAGTTGGGAGAAAGAACCATAGCCCGTTGGTATACTATGTATGCTACGATTATTCAATGTCGTGATTGGCTGCCCGATGAAGTTGGCGGCATTGTATGGTTGGCGCAGGATAATGTGGCAAGCTCAATTTATATTCCGGTTTATTCGGGATCTACAGATTTAGCCGAAAGCTACAAAGTAAAAGCCCGCACATTGGGATATACCCGCACTTCTGCATGGTGGGCTTTCAACAGACTGGGTACATTATCGGCTCAGCGATGGGGCGATATGCGTCACGATATTGACAAGGTGTTTGTTCCATTGCAAAAAAACTATTTTGAAGAACAGGCGAAAATTGATGAACAATTCATAAGTTTGAGCAAGAAAAAAAGAGTGGAATTCCTTACCAACAGAACCATTCAACTAGGAAACGAAGTGGTTGAAAAAGCATGGAAAATTGGAGATGGAATCTGGACCAAATACGATGAGAAATTCTAAGATCCATAAATATTAAATGAGAAAAGAGCAACCAAGCAGTTGCTCTTTTTTTTGCAGCCTACTGTACAAACAGAATCAAGCTCATCATAAAATAAAAATGCATTACTATTTCTCATCTTGTTTCGGAACAAAAAAGGGGGTAAATTGTTGACTCGTTAACAATATTGTCCTAATTGATTTTAACAATTGGGCTTTCCGCCCAAACCCGACATCATTTCTTGTCTTGAAACAAGAAACGAAGCAAAGAAATTCAAGGCTGCTTTTTAAAAAACTTCCTTATTTAATTCAAACCTAAGTGCGTACGGACGATCTTCGAACAAGTTCTCAGCTTCCCGGTCTTACTAAAGGTTTGAACTAAAACGAAAGCTCTTTAAAAAAGATGCCAATCAAATACCTAACTTAAATTGTACCCCTTAAGATTATCACGAGCTGTAAGTTTTTATAAAAGAAGTAATTAATACTTATTCTCAAAAAACGTTTAGGACGCAATTGACTCGTTAATGTAAATAATCATGCCATGCGAAAAATAATTACCATCTGTATCTTACTTATTTCAACTTCTTTTATGAGCTTTGCCCAAGAGAGTATCTATCAATTTACTGTTACTTCAATTGACGGTTCAGAGTTTAATTTTGCCGATTTAAAGGGCAAAAAAATCATGATTGTCAATACAGCATCTAAATGTGGATTTACTCCGCAATACGAATTATTAGAGGCATTGTACAAGGAATATCAGGATAAAGATTTTGTAATTGTAGGCTTTCCTGCAAATAACTTCCTTTGGCAGGAACCTGGAACTGATGAAGAAATAAAAGAATTTTGCACAAAGAATTACGGCGTCAGCTTTCCAATGATGTCGAAAATATCGGTAAAGGGAAGTGATATACATCCAATTTACAGCTGGCTGACACAAAAGTCGAAAAATGGAGTGATGGATTCGAAAATAAAATGGAACTTCCCAAAATACCTGATTGATGAAAATGGGAAGCTTATTGATGTACTTTTCCCAAAGGAAAAACCAAATTGCGAAAAGGTAATTTCATGGTTAGAACAATAAATGAGTTTCAACAAAAAAAGAGACGCGATGGCGTCTCTTCAATATAATTGTATTGTTCTGACTGATCTAATTCTTACGTTCCAGTTCGTTTAAATTCTCCATTTTCTTTTTGCTCAGGAATGAGTAAATATCACCCAAATGTTCCTTCACCTTCTTGTTGCCAAATTCGTATACCTTCTCGGCCAAACCATCCAGAAAATCACGGTCGTGAGAAACCAGAATTATGGTTCCGTCAAATTCTTTTAAGGCGGACTTCAAAATATCTTTGGTTTTCATATCCAAATGATTGGTCGGCTCATCAAGAATCAGCAAATTCACCGGTTCCAGCAACAATTTAATCATTGCCAACCTGGTTTTTTCTCCACCGGACAGAACTTTCACCTTCTTTGTAGAGTTATCACCTCCAAACATGAAAGCGCCTAATATATCTTTAATTTTTGTTCGAATATCTCCCTTGGCAATATCATCAATGGTTTGAAAAACCGTTAAATTTTCATCCATCAACGAAGCCTGATTCTGAGCAAAATAACCAATCATTGTATTGTGCCCGAGCGTTAAGTTACCTCCATGCTCAATTTCCTGCATAATGGCTTTTACCAAAGTAGATTTCCCTTCTCCGTTTTTCCCTACAAAGGCAAGTTTCTCTCCTCTTTGTATTGTAAAATTCACACCTGAAAATACGGTATGATCACCGTAAGTTTTTTCAACATCTTCCATAATTACAGGATAATTTCCTGAACGAGGCGATGGCGGAAATTTTAAACGAAGTGCTGAATTATCCTCTTCATCAACCTCAACAATATCGAGTTTTTCGAGCATTTTCACCCGCGACTGAACCGCCAGTGTTTTGGAATACGTGCCCTTAAACCTGTCAATAAAAGTCTGATTATCGGCAATCATTTTTTGCTGTTCCTCAAATGCTTTTTGCTGATGAACTCTTCGCTCCTTGCGAAGCTCTAAATATTGAGAATAATTTACTTTGTAATCGTAAATTCTACCCATTGTAATTTCAATGGTCCGTGTTGTGATTTTATCAACAAAAGCCCTGTCATGAGAAATAATAACAACGGCTTTTCCCGAATTAATCAGAAAATCCTCTAACCATTGTATCGATTCAATATCCAGGTGATTCGTCGGCTCATCCAAAAGAATCAAATCGGGATTTTGCAGAAGAATTTTTGCCAATTCGATTCTCATTCTCCAACCACCGCTAAATTCACTGGTTGGTCTTGTGAAATCTTCCCGTACAAACCCCAATCCAAACAGTGTTTTCTCAACTTCGGCATCGTAGTTTATTTCTTCTATCGAATAGTATATTTCACTTAAAGCAGAAACATCCTCAATCAATTTGTAATAGCTCTCCGATTCAAAATCTGTTCGCGTACCCAATTCCACATTCATTTCCTCAATCTGCTTCTCCATCTCGAAAATGGAAGCAAAAGCCTGAGCTGTTTCTTCGAATACCGTACGGGTATTATCTGTCATTAAATGCTGCGGCAAATAAGCAATCACCTTATCCTTAGGACTTGAAACTCTTCCCCGGGAAGGACTTTCGGCTCCTGCAATTATTTTCAAAAGAGTAGATTTACCAGCCCCGTTTTTTCCCATTAAAGCAATTCTATCCTTTTCATTAATCACAAAGGAAATGTCTTTAAATAAAGTGGTTCCTCCAAATTCTACCGCTAAAGCATCTACACTAATCATCTCTTTAATTTAAATGAGCCGCAAAGATAATCACTTTAAGGAAATCTGAAATAAATTCTGTGCGATTGACATTTAAAATTTAAATAAGAACCCGATTGGCACTAGTCGCTTATCTCAGTTTTAATTCTCGTCAAGTTTATCTATTACCCATTTATTGGTCACACTTTTAGGTCTGATAATTGGCTGTCCCAATCCTAAGGCAAGGATATTCTGAGCGCAAAAACCCATTACTCTCGAAACACCAAACAAAACGGTATAAAAATCGAACTCATTCAACCCGTAATTATGCAGAAGTGAACCCGACATGGCATCAACATTTGGCCATGGATTGGCAACTTTGCCTTCTTTGTAATGCATTAATATATCCGGAACAACCGAGAAAAGTTTCTTTGCAATCTTAAAACAATGATTATTCGCACAATTCGCCTCCCCAAATTTCATAAAAGCTGTGAATCGGGGATCTGTAACCCGCAATACAGCATGCCCGTAACCAGGAATCACTTTACCCGAATTTAAAACATCCAGAATATATGCTCTCAACACTTCCTCATCCGGATCATCCCCAAATTGATCATGAATTTTTAGAATAAAACGAAGGCATTCCTGATTCGCCAATCCGTGCAGCGGACCTGCCAAACCGTTAAGTCCTGCAGAAACAGCATAATACAAATCTGAAAGCGCGGAATTCACAACTCTCGATGTAAACGCACTCACATTCCCTCCTTCGTGGTCGCAATGCAAAACCAAATACAGACGCATTAAATCTGCAAAACCCTCATCATTATTAACACCAAGCATGTGTGCCAAATTACCCGACCAATTCAAATTTGAATCGTAAGAAATTAAATTCCCGTCGCCAAAGCGAATTCGATAAATACCTGCTGCAAGCTCTGGTAACTTTGCAAGTATATTCATCGCATCCTCCAAGGTGTATTTCCAATAATCTGCTTTTTGTAAGCCTTTCCGATACTCCTTTTTAAATACAGACTCATTTTCCATCGACAAAATACCCAGACTCAACATGGTCATCGGATGAGTGTCTTTTGGAAGACTGCGCAACACATCCCACGTGTATTGCGGTACCTTGGCGCGTTTATTTAAATCATTCTGAAAATCGGCAAGCGATTCCTTATCCGGAAATTTTCCTGTACTCAAAAGGAAAAATATTTCCTCAGGTAATTTATCCGAAAACTCATTTGTTGTATACTTTCCGATATAAAGACCCGAATAAGGATCAACATAAGAGGTGTTGCAAGCCAATGCAACCAATCCGCGCATTCCACCGTATATTTGTCCGACAGTAATTTCCGAAACTACTGAATTACGGCCTCGGGCAAAAATATTATCAATTTCCAACTGCAATTCAATAATGTGATTTTGAATTCCTTCCCGTAGATTATCCATATCAATTTTATTATTCCGTTTCAACACAAATCAAAAAAAAAGAGTGCAGGCAATACACTTAACAGAGGCAAGAGGTGTCTTTATAAGTTACGACATTTCAACTAATTAATAAACCAAGGAGAAGGATTATTGATTGTTTCATACAACGAAATTTTTAAAAGGAATAAACAAAATTGGTCGGGAAATTTACAGATGAAACAGATTACAAAACACAGATGCTGATATTTAAAGAAAAACAACTAACTTTTCTATTACTTAATTATTACATAGAAAATCCGCAAATTAAAAATTACAGCAGATGGAAAAAAGAAACAAAATAATTTATTGGATTGCAACCGGCCTATTATCGGGCCTTATGCTCATGTCGGCAAGTTTGTATTTTACGAAATATGAAGTGGTAAGTGGAATGTTTACCTTTTTAGGATTTCCGACATTCGTAATTTATCCTTTAGCCATTGCCAAGATTTTGGGGCTCGTGGCAATATGGTCGAACAAATCCAAACTTTTAAAAGAATGGGCTTACGCCGGATTTTTCTTTGATTTTGTTTTAGCTCTCGGAGCTCATCTTGTTGCTGCCGACGGACAATTTGGAATGGCTGCAACCGCACTTGTATTACTGATTGTGTCGAGAATATATAACAGTAAAGTATTTGGTAAGTAAACACTTTGAAATTACATAAGAACAAAGAGTGTGTCCGAAAAGTAAAGCTCCCCCCTTGGAAATATCATGTTGAGCGATCCCGATGGCTATCGGGACGAAACATCTGTTATTCAAACACAAAGATTCTTCGACAAGCTTAGAATGACAATAAAATTGAGCTTTTCGGACTCCCTCTTTCTACAATAAAAAAAGCACCCCAAAATGGGATGCCTAAAACCAAGCTCTTTCGTTTTTATTATTTCACTGCAACAACTAAATATTTTGATGCTTTCCAGAACTCATGAGGATCAAGAATTGTGATTGCTTCAATTTCTTTATCAGTTCCTTCAAATCGATAGGAATCACTTGGGTGCGATGTTACTAAACTAACTTTTCTTCCGGATACAGGAATCGTTGTTGTTTGAGTAATATCAATATTGTTGAAATTTTCAGGATTAATTTTCTGATTCAACTTGTTTGTTGATCCGATTCCTAAAATACCACCAGTACTTGTTACAACCTGCTTCAATTTCAGTTCCTTAATATCGCCGATTACGTAATGTGCTGTGTTTAAATTGGCAGTTCGTTCTTCAATCGTCTTATTGATGCTGTCATTCTCAGTACTTAATGCAACAACAGTTCCATTCAATTCAGTAACCTGACCATTCAAATTGTCAACTTCAACATTAAGCTGTGCAAGCTGCTCCGATAAAGCATTAATTGATTTATCCTTTTCTTCAATTTGTACTTTTAAACCAGCAATCAATTTTTTTAGTTTTGAGTTTTGGTACCAGCTGTTATTCAATTTTTTATCCAGACTTTCAAGCTTTGCCTTGTTTTCTTCCAAAAGATCGCGAACCAAACCTAAATCAGTAACGATCTGCGCTTTTTTTCCGGCACTTGGATTCTCACTTGCACTAACAGAAATAATATTTTCTTTCTCTTTAATTATTGCCAGATTAGCCGCAATAACATCAAACGATTCAACAAAATCATCAATGGTAGAATCTTTTTCCTGAGCCATTTGAGTCAGTTGAGAATTTTGCTCACGCAACTGCTTTAATTCTTTCTGATTACATGCTGTAAATAGAGGTAATACCAGGAGTGCAAATACTAACTTTCTCATAATTTTTAATTTTAATAAGTTTACATCAATTCAAATTCACAGATCAATATGAGAAATCTGTGCCAGAAATAAATTCAAATTAAAAACCACAACACAAAAGCAAATTAATCACTCATTACCAATACAATACACTCTGGCCGGCAATTCTAATTTTTCAATTTTCAGTTTGTAAATGTGTGGAATCTTTCCCACAGTTTGTAGAAACAATTTCTACAAACAAAAAGTGCCTGCATAAATGCAGGCACGAGGGGTTAACTTTCAAACTAAGTCTGAAAGCTATCGGTTATCTTTTGTTCCAGATTAAAGATGCTGCACCTAAAACCGCTGCGTCATCCTCAATTCCTGAAGCTAATATTTTAATTTTCCCTTTGTAAATGGAAAGAAGTTGTTTTTCGAGTGTTTCTGCAACCGGATTAAAGAGAATATCTCCTGCCTTTGTCAATCCTCCAAATAGAAAGATTGCCTGCGGACTGGTTACAGCCACAACATTAGCAAGAACCTCTCCCAGCATTCTTGCAGTATATGTAAATGTTTCTTTTGCAACTAAATCGCCTCTGCCGGCCGCTTCAGCAACCATTTTTGCTGTCAGCCTGCTAAACGGAACATCTCTTAGCTCACTATCGCCCATGTGGCGCGCCAACAACTTATAAACAGTTCTTTTCACTCCTGTTGCAGAAACATAAGTCTCTAAACACCCCTTACGTCCGCAGCCACACTCCCGTCCACTCGCGCGGACAATCATATGTCCAACCTCACCAGCAAAACCATCGTGACCATATAACAAATCGCCGTTCACTACAATTCCACTTCCCAATCCGGTTCCCAAAGTAATCACAATGAAATTATTCATTCCTTTTGCAGCACCAAAAACCTTTTCGCCCATGGCAGCAGCATTGGCATCGTTGGTAATAATAACCGGAACATCTATTCTCTTTTTCACTAAATCTGCTAAAGGGATACTCCCCTTCCACCGCAAATTAGCTGCATTTTCAATAGTTCCCGAATAAAAACTGGCATTTGGAGCACCAATACCAACTCCAATTATCTGCATCTTATCAGCTGATCCATTCATAGCAGATTCAACCTCAACAAACAATTCATCTAAATAATCCTCAATAGCCTCGTGCTTTTGAGTTGGCAAACTTCCTGTCACCAAGCAATTCCCTTCCGAATCAATACAGCCAAAAACTGTATTGGTTCCACCTATATCAATACCTAAAGCAACTTCCTTCATCCCAACAAAATAAAATTATTAATTAATTGTGTTTGTGTCCTCTTAAGGCATAGAATAAAATGTATCCGTAACAGATAATGGTTAAAGCAAATGCATTTCGCAATCCGAAATTATCAGCTAACACTCCCATTATCATTGGGATTATTGCCCCTCCAACTATCGCCAGACACAAAACACCTGAACCCTGACTGGTGTATCTGCCCAAACCATCAATTGCAAGAGTAAAAATAGTCGGGAACATGATTGAGTTAAACAATCCTACCAAAACAAGACTCCACATGGCAACGTATCCATTGGTAAGCATACTTACAACAACTAATGCTACAACCATAACGGAATTGAAAGCCAACACTTTTGAGGCTGATACCTTTTGCATGATTGCTGATCCTATAAACCGGCCGATCATCGCTCCACCCCAAAATACCGAAACATAGCTGGCCGCTTCTGCTTCACCAAACAGGTGCAATCCTTCGTCTCCAAAATACATTACCAAAGCACTTCCTATAGAAACCTCTGCACCCACATAAGTAAAAATGGCAACTGCACCCAAAATTAAATGTCTGAATTTCCATACCGAACCTTCTGCTTTTTCTTCCTCAACCTCCTGTATTTTAGGCAACTTCACCAAAGCAAAAATCACAGCAATTACAGCCAGCGCAATTGCCAGACCAAGATATGGCATTTGAACCGCTTCAGCCTTGCCTGCACTATCAATACTTGTGTTATCCAATATTAAATAAGCACCAAAAATTGGAGCTACAGTGGTTCCCAAACTATTAAATCCTTGAGTAAGATTCAAGCGGCTTGAAGCCGTTTCGGGTGTGCCTAATTCTGCAACAAAAGGATTTGCTGCCACCTGAAGAACAACTATACCTACCGCCAACACGAACAAGGCAAAAAGAAAAAATCCGTAAGACAAGAATGCCGCTGCAGGAAAAAACAAGGCAGCACCCATAGCCGCAACACCCAATCCTGTTACAATTCCCATCTTATAACCAATCTTTCCGATAATCCAACCAGCCGGCAAAGACATTAAAAAGTAGGCACCAAAAAAGGTAAACTGTACCAACATTGCCTGCGTAATTGATAAATCGAACAATCCTTTTAAATGAGGAATTAAAATATCATTCATGCAGGTTAAAAATCCCCACATAAAAAACAGAGAAGTCAGCAGGGCCAGAGCTCCTTTGTAATTCATTCCCTGCGCCTGTGTGCCGGAATTACTCTTACTATTCGTACTAATTGAGACCATAAGTATATTTTTTCAATCGTTTGTATTTCTGTTTACAAATCTCAATCAATTTCTTATGAATTAATTTTACTATTTTATCATTTTATTGCACTATATTCACACTTTATTAATAACAAACGATAGCAAAAGGCAATAATGCACAAGTACTGCTTTTAATGATATTAATTTGTAATTTGAATTTAACACAAAAAACAGCCGGTAATATATTAGCTTTTATTGAGTAAATATTAAACAGAGCAGTTAAAATAATACAACTATGTCGCTACTACTTGAAGAGATACCGATAAAAAATGAGCATTCGTTCCGGTCTAAGATTGATGTTTTACCGCACATTGAAGTTCCGTGGCATCATCATCCCGAATTTGAATTGATCTACATTGAAAAAAGCAGAGGTACTTTGGTGGTTGGCGACTGTATTGACAATTTTAAAGATGGTGATTTGATATTTATTGGGCCCAACACTCCTCATGTAATGAAGAACGATGAGTCTTACTACCGAAAAGAAAATGATTTGCGGGCCATTGCCTGGGTCGTTCATTTTAAAGAGGATAGTTTTGGCAAAGAGTTCTTTCTATTACCTGAAATGTATCGAATTAAGAAGTTCCTGACCAAATCGTTTCAGGGAGTGCGGATTGAAGGCAGTTCAAAATACAAGATCATTCAGCATTTAAAAACACTTCATTCATCGGAATTCGCCCAGCGGATTCTTGTACTGCTGCAGATATTGCAGGTTTTGGCTCTATCGGATGATCTGGAGTATCTGGCTTCGGATAATTTTGTGGAAACGTTCCAGCACAGAAACAATCAAAAACTGTATCAGATTTACGAATACGTAAGTAAAAACTTTCAGCAAAAAATAGAATTGGACAAAGCAGCTAAAATTGCCAACATGAGTAAAACTGCATTTTGCCGCTTCTTTAAAAGCAAAACAAATAAAACCTTTTCTGAATTCGTGAATGAAATGCGAATCAACTATGCAAAAAAGCTTCTTGCTGAAGGAAGGTTAACGGTGGCTCAGATTGCCTACGAATGCGGCTTCAACTGTCCCTCCTACTTCAACAAGACTTTTAAATCGGCTACCGGAAAATCACCTCTTCAGCTAAGAGGAAAAGGTCTGGAATCGTTCCAATCTTAAAATCAGAAGAGATCGCGGCAATATTCAAGCAATTCCATTGAATTGGCGTATGTTTTTTCGGCATCGATGAGCAGGTATTTCTTTTCCAAATCGCGTAAGCAGCCGGCACTGCTGCACAAGCGCAGTTTACGGGCTCCGATGGCTTCTGCTCCGTAATCAACACCAATGTGACCGCTGACCAGTGTTCTCATTGGTGAATTTTGGCGATCCGCACTTGCAAACTGCAGCAAATCATCAATCATTTTCAAATATTCATCTCCATACTGCCGTTCGTTCCCATTCATTAATACATCCCACAAATAATCCCCTTCGGCAGTATTCATAAAATGGGAGCTAATCTGCGGATTATAGGTGTGAATACTTTCAATATGTGCAGTAAATTCTCCTTTGTGAGAATACTGCCTGAACCAATTCAAATCAAACTCTTTGGTACGCGCATAGCGATCGGAACTACCGGTATGGTTCACCAAAACACCTCCTTTGGTTCTCAGCAGTAAGGGCATATCCATAAAAAAGCGTACCACCTCTTCCCTGTTCTTCCGAATCCGGTTCTCGAACCAGGAGGTAAACTCGAGATTGCCCCGATGCAGAGGAATATGATAGATGTGAACCAACTCATGATTGCCCAACAAACAAATCACATCGCTTCCCTTTTGGTTTGCGCCCATTTTAATGAGCTCCTGAATCATTTCCAGAGATTCATCTTTTTGCTTTCCGGGATAAGCATGAATTAAATCGCCCAGAAAAACCAGATGATCCGCTTTCCCTTCGCTTTTTAATTTTCCATACACGTTCAAAATCTGCCGAAAATCAAATCCATTTCCATGCAAATCAGACACAATCATTAATCGCCCGTACTGAATATCACAAATCATTTTTACTTATCTTTATAATTCAAAGCTTTAATCTGCAAAAGTTCTAAAATTGTTATAAATTATATTTGCAAACTTACAATTACATTCAGGTAAAATTAAAATTTTTTAGATATGCTTGAAAAATTACTGAAAAACCCCGAAAAATATTTTTGGTCGATAAATAACGACGGCGATCTCGTTTTGGGAAATGCCGATCTTGGACTGAAAGCAAAACTCACGTTAACCTTAACCAATAAATGGATCAATCTGGCTCCTTTGGTTGAACGCAGTCCGGGAAATTACATCGGACAATCGGAAACCTTCATGAAAAATACAAAAGAATACGAGCTGGTTGCTGAACTTTACAAACTAATTAAAGCCCAGTTAAAAGAACCTACGCTAATAGAAAGAGAGAAAACCACTAAGAATACATATGCTTTTCTACTCAAATATTATAAAGAAAATAAATAATACCGATTGAATAAATCAGCGGGCTGCATTTCGCCATGCTCAACATTGCTTCCTGTTTGTTCGATCGGCATTCTACATATTTTGATTTTAAAACGGCATAATGATCAGATCAATTATAACTGCAGTATTTCTTAGCATTATCATCATCCAGCAAACAGCAGCACAAAATCCAGATAAATTAAAATCAGGAGATCTTTTCCCCGAAATAAAAGGGGAATTGTTGTCCTCTAAAATGGTCACTCTTCCCGATCATTGCAAAGGAAAAGTGAGCGTTTTAATCATTGCATTTAAAAGAGGTACTCAAGCCCAAGTTGACACCTGGACCAAACCACTCATGAAAGAATTCAGCATCCGCAACGATTTTCGTTTTATTGAAGTGCCCATGATCAGTAACTTTTACTCTTGGCTGTCGCACTATATCGACAATGGAATGCGCGGCGGCATTGCTAAACCAATGCACAAAAATGTAATGACTTATTATGGCCCTTTGGACAGCTATTACGACTACTTCGATGTTCAGGACAAAAAGCTGTGTTACCTTTTCCTTTTGGATAAAGAAGGTAGAATTCAGTTCCTTACCAAAGGTGAAGCCAAACCCGAAGAGCTATCTGTTTTACTTCAAAAAATAAAAATTCTTTTGCAATAGATTATCAGATTTTAGATAAGAGATATCAGACTGATTTACAAGACGCTTGTTCCCATTTTCTTTCTGCCGAAACACCCATCGGGAAAATCGCTCAGAGAATTAAGCAGAAACAAAACATTCATATTTTAAATGGCAGCACAGCATTTTCAAACTTTTTATCGAAATATTTAATGAATAAAGTTTACTTTTAATGCTTCGATAAAAAAGCATAGAAAATGAATAAAAGAGGATTTGCAAGCGATAATTTTTCAGGAATATTGCCAGAGGTAATGGAGGCTATTCAGAATTCGAACCAAGGTCATGTAATGGCTTACGGCGGAGATCCGTACACAGCTGCCGCAATTGAAAAGTTCAAAACCCTGTTTGGAAACAATATTGATGTATACTTTGCCTTCAACGGAACCGGAGCCAATGTTATTAGTCTTTCAACATTAACCCAATCCTATCATTCCATTATTTGTCCGGCAACGGCTCACATTCAGGTTGACGAGTGCGGTGCCCCGGATAAATTTACAGGATGTAAAGTTATTCCTATTGAAACACCCGACGGCAAAATATCGCCCGAATTAATTCTCCCGCATTTGCACGGATTTGGTTTTGAGCATCACTCCCAGCCAAAAATGATTTCGATTACTCAATGTACCGAACTGGGAACCGTTTATACGCCCGAAGAAGTGAAAGCCATCTGCGATTTGGCGCATGCCAACAACATGTACGTTCATATGGACGGTGCACGACTGGCAAACGCTGTTGTAAGTCTGGATGTTGATGTAAAAGAATTTACCACCCTTGCCGGTGTTGATGTACTCAGTTTTGGCGGTACCAAAAACGGCATGATGCTGGGCGAAGCAGTCATCTTTTTTAATCCGGAACTATCGAAAGAAGCCAAATACGTTCGCAAACAAAGCATGCAGCTTTGTTCTAAAATGAGATACATCGGTGCACAGTTCGATGCCATGCTCACCAACGGATTGTGGCTGAAAACAGCCCGTCATGCCAACAAAATGGCCAAACTGCTCGAACAGGAAGTTCGGAAGATAGATCAGATAAAAATTACCCAAAAGGTTCAGGCCAACGGCATTTGGGCACTTGTCCCTAAAGATAAAATTGAACAACTTCAGAAAGAATACTTTTTTTGGGTTTGGGATGAACAGGCAGGCGAAGTGCGCTGGCTGTGCTCTTTCGACACCACCGAAGATGATATTCTTGGTTTTGTAAAACTTCTTAAACAGACTCTTTAATTCCATTCACCAATAACTGATTACTGCTCACTGAAAACTGATAACATGGCCTCTCTTCGTAAAAACGTTTCCTTAAAAGATTACAACACATTTGGCATAGAAGCCAATGCCAGATATTTTTTCGAATTTGATACTGTCGAAGAAATTCAAGACTTTTTAAGCAAAAATGATATTCTTAACATTCAGTATTTACTGCTGGGCGGCGGCAGCAACCTTCTGTTTACCGAAGACTTTAACGGCCTGGTGATTCATCCAAAGGTGAAGGGAATAAAAATTAGTGAAGAAGATGACGATTCGGTTTTGGTGCAGGTGGGTGCCAACGAAGATTGGGATGAATTTGTAGCCTGGAGTGTTGAAAATCATTTATCGGGTATCGAAAATCTGTCCCTGATTCCGGGTGTGGTTGGTGCAGCTCCTATTCAAAATATAGGAGCCTATGGTGTTGAGGTAAAAGACGTGATTGAAAGCGTGGAAGCCATATCCATTGAGAGCAACAAAAAAGTAACTTTCAGCAATGCGCACTGCGAATTCGACTATCGGTACAGCGTTTTTAAAAACGAATACAAAAATCAATTCATCATTACCCACGTTAACTTCCGATTCAGCAAACAGGCCGAATTTAAAGTTCATTACGGCGCCATTGCCCGGGAACTGGAAGCTTACGATGAAGTGAATCTGAAAAATATCCGCGAGGTAATCATCAAAATCCGCGAAAGCAAACTGCCCGACCCAAAAGTACTGGGCAATGCAGGCAGTTTTTTCAAAAATCCGGTGGTTGCCAAAGCTGAAGCCGATGCGCTAAAAGCAAAGCACGAAGGCATGCCTGTTTATGAGCTAAACGAAACACAAAGCAAACTGGCCGCCGGCTGGCTGATTGAACAATGCGGCTGGAAAGGCAAACGAATCGGCGATGCCGGTGTTCACAAAGATCAGGCGCTGGTGATTGTGAATCTTGGACATGCAAAAGGATCTGAAATACTCGAATTGGCCAACGAAATCAGAAAATCGGTGCTCTACAAATTTGGTGTGAAACTGGAAATGGAAGTAAATGCGGTATAATCAGCCCAATGTGATGATGAAAAGTAATACCGCATTTTTTTTTCGATCGCCGCAACTCAATAAATAAGAGAAACAATATAATATTGTATCAGTCTTGTCCTAATTGATTTTAGTAATTGGGCTTTCCGCCCAAACCCGACATCATTTCTTGTCTTGAAACAAGAAACGAAGCAAAGAAATTCAAGGCTGCTTTTTAAAAAACTTCCTTATTTAACTCAAATCTAAGTGTGGCCGGGCGATCTTCGAACAAGTTCTCAGCTTCCCGGTCTTACTAAAGATTTGAACTAAAGCGAAAGCCCTTTAAAAAAGATGCCAATTAAAAACACATTAAAAAAACCCCTTCGGACAATTGTTCAAAGGGGTTTGCTTCAGTTTGTATGTAGTTGCAAGTAATTCTCTCTAGTTCAATTTTAAATCTACTTTTTCCTTTTTGCGCTTTAAAGCAACCATACGGTCGCGCAGCTTGTTATTTCCGGATTCAATTAATGTATTTACCACATCGGCAAAAGGCTTGTATTTTGCAGGATTTGCCTTCGCCATTGCACCTAAATAACCCAACAACTCATTGTTAATAATGCTCTTCAGTTCCTGGGCAACAACCGATGCCGATTTGGTATTTTCCCGTTCGTTTTTGTCTTCGATTAATTTGGATGCCGAAACATCAAAACCGGCCTGCGATTGCTCCAAATTATCCATCAATTGTTTTAAATCAGGTATTGCCCGAACATGTTCCTCCAATTCGGGCGCATTTAAATCGCTCAACATGGCCCGCACCCCAACACTTTCTATGCTGTACGATTCTTCGGCGATTTTTATCCCGTAACGATCCAAAATTTCATTTATATGCAAAGCCTTTTCCTGAGCAGCACTTGGGCGGCGCATGCATTTGGCTTTTACTTCATAAAAAATGGCGCGCAAATCCAAATCACGTGCCTCATCCTTATCCTTTAATTCACTATTCAACCAACCCGCATTAACCTTCCCAATTAACTCGTTCGACATCCCGGTTAATTTTTCGAGTGTGATGCTGTAGTATGCATCTTCTGTTATGGGGTATTTTTTACTTAATTCTATTATGCCTTGACAGGCTTCTACAGTTTCACCTGTGTTCAACTTTACGTTTATTGCTTTCATAACTATTTTGTTTTATTTTTTCGAAGCCTTAAATTATCAACAATCATTCGATAAAACAAACAAATAATTAATTTATTATGGATACTAACAGTTTTTCAAAACACCCACTAACAAAAGAAAAACCTAATATCGAATGCAAACACCAGTAAAATCAAGCAGAACAAAGCAAACCGAAAATTATTTATACACATAACAAATTAAATAAAACTTACTATCGGTTGACTCCTCTTGTCTAAAAACACAATACAGGTATTTAACCATCCAATCTGCTCTATTTAAAATCACAGTATACAATCCATTTAATTGGACGACTCATTTCCCTGAGAAATGCGGCAACTTTTTGTTTGGTGGGCTTATTTCCCTAAGAAATACGACAACTTTTTGCTTGGTCAGCTTATTTCCCTGAGAAATGTGGCAACTTTTTGTTTGGACAGCTTATTTCCCAGAGAAATACGGCAACTTTTTGCTTGGTGGGCTTATTTCCCTGAGAAATACGACAACTTTTTGTCTGGTGGGCTTATTTCCCTGAGAAATGTGGCAACTTTTTGTTTGGACAGCTTATTTCCCTGAGAAATACAACAACTTTTTGTTTGGACAAGAAAAAAGGCCGGGCTGAGGGCCTGGCCTTTTCAAAATAGCTGCTGCATGAATTTCCTAACATTCAATAGTTGTTGTGTGTCCCCTTCCAAATAAAATATTTACAATCCCCGGGCTAAAGCACGGGGCAATGGATGTTGTGTATACCCTTCAAAATAAGAGCAATTACAACATATAAAGAAACACACAATATGTATCCATGTTGTGTATACCCTTCAAAATAGGAGCATTTACAACATTACTTCTTTAAGATGACACAAATAGTTGTTGTGTGTACCCTTCCAAATAAGAATAATTACAACCTGCTTGTTATTGACGACTAAGATACGGTGTTGTGTGTGCCCTTCAAAATAAGAGCAATTACAACAAATCTTCATAAATCATGTCACGCTGCTCAGTTGTGTATACCCTTCAAAATAAGAGCAATTACAACGGCGACTATATGTGCTATATAGATTGTTTAGTTGTGTATACCCTTCAAAATAAGAGCAATTACAACAATCACGGGATTATACGCCACTGACGACGCGTTGTATATACCCTTCAAAATAAGAGCAATTACAACTGGAATTTCTGAACCTGATGCTAAATATGAGTTGTGTATACCCTTCAAAATAAGAGCAATTACAACATTTAAAATATGTTTTCGGTGACAGTACGCGTTGTGTATACCCTTCAAAATAAGAGCAATTACAACGTTTTATGATGCTTGCCTTTATGGCAGTTGGTTGTGTATACCCTTCAAAATAAGAGCAATTACAACAATGACAAATTAACAACAATTAGCGAAGCAGTTGTGTATACCCTTCAAAATAAGAGCAATTACAACAACTGTCAAGAAGATGATAGGACAATGCAAGTTGTGTATACCCTTCAAAATAAGAGCAATTACAACGTAAAAGAATTAGCTCAGATGGTATCAGGTGTTGTGTATACCCTTCAAAATAAGAGCAATTACAACCTAGGTTTTATAAATGCCTTATTTGCAAAGGATAAACCGTTTTTTGGCCCACAAAAAACGGAAGTATTTTCTACTATATAGCTAGTATGGCGTCAATTTTTTCATTGTAAATTACCAATCTCTTCTATGATCCTCTTAATTTCGACAGCATAAAGTTTACTTATTTCAGCTGGAATAGAAAGCTCTGAGCTGTTTTTATAATCTTTAATGTGTTTGCTGCTTTCAAAATCATCCATTTGTTGTTTCGATATTTTAGCTATTCCTTTTATTTGCGGAAATTCTGAATGCGAAAATTTATTCCTGCATTCTGTCAGCAGGTCTTTATTAAACTGAATCTTTTTATTATTCAGCCATTCCAAATAAATCTCAAATTGTACTTCATTAAAACCTTTGGGTCTGTGCCCTTCCTTAAATTCAATCTGTTTTAATCCCTCAAAATCAAATTGAGCAATGTACTTTTCCAACTCAAATGAAGTCTCGAATATTGCTTCCCGATACTTATTGTACTCCCTTATTTGATATTCCAGCAAATCAAAAGGAATGTCTTTGTTCTGAAAATAAAGCGATAGGTCGGGTATTCTTCTATCCTTAATAAATCGTTTAAAACGTCCGAAATCTTTAAAAGTCCACTGATAACCTTCCCGTTCTTCCGGCGTTTGCAATTTATCAAGGCCTTCCACCATCTTTATTTGATTCTCGGAATCTTTTGCAATGATATTACAATAAACTTCATTCCCTTTACTTGTAATTCGTTGCTGAAATGCAGCAGGTCGTTCAAGAGGGTTACGCTCTGCATTCGGATGAATTTCGGATAAGCTGAATCCATCCTGCAAGCCAACTGTTTTATCCAGGGAAAGCAATTTATCGCAAAGCAATTTTAGTATTCTGTCTTTTGCCTGAATAAAACGAATCAGTTTTTCATTTTTTTCTACAGGTATTCCGTATTCAGACTTTAATTCCCTACCTGATTTGCCTTGTAAATTGAATTCGACAGGCTTTTTATTAATATTATAACTACGGGTGTATTTATAAAAAGGCTGTGTGTCATCACCCAAATATTTAGATAATAGAACAGAGAATTTATCGCCCTCATTAAACAATGTACCTTTAGCCGATAATCTGCCTTTTAGTATTTTCTCAAGCTGTGCATCGAAAATTGAGTTTGGTAAATCGACAGGCATTTGCGATTTTGATTTTAACCAGCTATTAAAATCAAAAGAGTTTACGTCTTTAACTATTTTCTCAAAACTTAAGGGAATTGTTTTACCATTGGGTAATCTATACCCACCCTTTTTTCCTTTTTCCAACAGATTATTCTCAATCCAGCGATCTTTTACCGTTAAATATTTTAGCGTAAAATCGATAATGCCTGTTGAGCTTGTGATAAGCCTCTTGCTTAAAAACACATGCCCTTTTTTATAATCAAAAAGATGTAACTCTTCGCAAACAGCAATCAGCTCGTTTTTGTTCAAACTAAAGTAGGCTATTTTAGTTTGCAGCTTGTTGTAGTAAGGTGTCGTAATTTTGTCTTTCACCTCTTTGCAAACTACCATTTTAATAATATCGCGGGCAACAAAGGTGGCCAGCTCTCCTAATTTAATATGCTGTTCATTTTTTTGTTTCTCAATTTCACTTTCAATCTTCTTTTTTAACTCCTTCGCTTCATCTCTAATTGCCTTAACTTTATTGTGAATTCTTTTCTTACTATCCAGCTCTTCAATGTTCATCAGATAATCATGAACCTTTGCAGGCAGCATATCGAATTTCAATTCTTTGGGTAGGTGTTTTTTAAGTTCCTCAATTCGCTGCTGCAGATAGTATTGATATTTGATTTGGGAAGCATACTCAATCTTTGTTTTGTTTCTTATTCGTTTTTCGAGTGATCTTTTATCCAAGCTCACCAATTCTTTTTTTGATAACCTCAAATCCTTTAAAAGTTGATATTCTTTTTCTTTCGATAGATATTGAACTCCTTTTGCACTTATTAAATCGTTCTCTTTATTAATTCTTTTTGTGAAAAATTCGGGGCTGTAGTCCGCAAGCTTTCGGATTTTATCTAATTCTGATTTATCGAATAGTTGAGCATTTGCATTATGCAGAAAATCAATTATTGATTTCTCCGGTTCTCTCGGAGCCAAATGGGATAATAAGAGTAGTTTCGGCAAATCGTGTACACTAATAAAGCCATCCGGATTGTTCTGTGCATCTGTGTTAGTTTCTTTATTTTCGAAAACAGAAGGATACTTTATTTTATCATCATTCGGATTGAAAATACAAAATGCTATTTTATTGTTGTTGGTATTATAGTGAGGTGAGAATTGCTCAAAGTGAATATCATCGGCATCGGCAAAGTTCTGCTTTAATTCCGCCAATACATTTATTTCATTGTCCAAAAAATCGGATAGCCTACCAAATGCATTAATGGTTTTAATTACCCTTCTGTCTCCAACAACACCAGCTATTTCTTTATCGTAACGTTTCACAATTAATTTGCCTAATGTAATTTGAAAACGAATATTGGGCAAGGCATTGGTTTCATCTAAAAAGCGAAGAGCAAAATAGGGGAATCTATCATTATAACGTTTTTTAGCAGTAAGGTCTTTTATAATACCATCAATTTCCTCATCAGTTACATCTTCATAATTCGTGCTGTTTAAAGCCACATTGTGTTTTCCTTCCTCATTCAGTGGTGGTTCAAACTCTTTCCTAGCATCTTCGGTTATATGATTAAATAGTTCTTTCGGACATCTATTAAGCTCAGACAGCATATCCATCAGCAACGAAAATTGGGGATTCTCATTCCCCAAACGTACATCGGGCACCTTTAAAGCGTAAGAGGTAAATGCTTGTATTGTAGCTCGAAATGGTGGTGTAGTTTCATTTTTAAAACCGCTGAATTTTTTCAGAAACTTTGTGGCATGGTTTCTTTCAAGAAACAGATTAATGAAAAAATACAAACCTTGATCTGTAAATAAGCAAGTATCGGGCACCAAAATTTCATATTTATCCAAGTGCTTATAATCCTCTTCGGTTTGCGTTTCTTTATTTCTTAAAAACGAATATTCAGGAGCATTATTAAACAGCAATTTTATATCCTCAATTATTAATGAATCTACAATATTGCTCCTTTTCGTAATTTTATTTCCCTTATCATCTATTGCTAAAAAATGAGAATATGAATTTCTTAAATCGTTTATCATTTTGAATGATGCAAGAATAAAGTTGTGCAATCTTCCAAAATCGACACCACTACTTTCCTTACCTGCAATATTTACAGATTCTAAATCGAATATTTTAAGAAATGGTAAATGATGTCTTTTAATCAAATAACTGTATACTTTTATTCTATCCTGTTCGAATTTCTTTACTTCCGGATTAAATATTTGCGAAAGAAGATGTTTAGAGGAAGTAATCTCTTCATCATCGTTTAACAAACTGAATTGTTCATCATCAATATTTTTAAGATTGCTAAATGCTTCTGTAAGATGATTGATCAGTAAAAAAACATTGTGCCGTGCCATATTCAGATAGCCGCCAAAATACTGCGGATCGTTTTTCACTGTTTTGTACACATTTAAGCCTTTATGCTTTTCTGCGATTGTTTCCATGGTGTTAATTTTGTTTTAGGTGAGTAAAATAAGCCCAATACATTTTCATGACCATTCGTTTGCGATACCATTGGGCAAGCTGTGCCGAAACAAAAAGAATAAAGAACAATAATCCACCCAGGCAGAGTGCGGTAAATATATCCGGCTTGTTTAAATGGAGAGAAGTAATAAAATGCAAGGCAAACAAAAATACCTCCAGAAAGAGAAGCAGAATGCAGGCCAGAGCTGTTTGCCGAAAGAAAAAATAAAAGCTTTGAAAGGTTTTAGGGTGTTCTATTTTAGCATGATGCTCCAATTCGTAATACATGCGGTCGTAAAACTCATCCTGTAAAACATCCATTTTTTTCTGTTGATATGCTGCAAGATTATCGAAATTGGCTTTACTAAAAAAGATGTTTTTTCCGTACCATTCTTTTGCTTTCCCATTTAAAGTTTCATTCATCAGTTTGTGAAGAAACTCCATTTTTAAATAAAGAACAGTAACCGGTTTGTACATTCCAAAAAACCAATTGTACCATTTCTGTTGTACTAAATAGAAATTTACAGCGTAAAGCGTGGCTCCAATTATAAGTACTAAACACAATGTGATGCCAATGTTTACCTGCCAATTAAGCGCTCCTAAGAATGCAGGTGCAAATCCATAAAGATTACTTATGACATTACAAAAAAACAAAAAGAGTACTCCGGGCAGCAGCAGCCCTAACAAATCGTAAAGTGAAAACTTTCCCATCCTATTTATTGTTTGATTTAACTTCGGCTTTCAGCGGAATATCTATTCTACAGCATAACCAATTGTGAATCCGAATCTACAAAACAATAATTACTTAACAAAATAAACAATAGCGAATAAAAAAGAAATTGCTAAAACGCTGGCAGATCTTTGGCGCTGTCAGGAGTTTTAGCAATTGGTGAATGTAAAGTTGGGGGAGCAAGTCAAATGTTCAAACAGCTTGTCAATGATAATTTTGTTTTTGTAGAGAATACCATGTGAATAGATACTCTTAGCAACTCAAGTTATCTATTTTATGTGGCTAAAGCCTGTTTTTAAATTTCATGTTATCAGTTGCTTAAAAGCAAAGCAATAAATGTTTTGTTTCAGCATCATTTTACTCCTTCAATAGTCTTCATTTCTTGTTATCAATTGCCTGAAGGCAATTGCAACAGATACTTGGCTTTTAGCAAAAAATCCTTTGTAATTTCATCTATTGCAGTTCGGCTTTAGCCAACTGGATTTAAAATATTTCAATCTTTTGCTTTAGCATCATTTTTACTCCTTCCGCCCTAATCTTTTCTTGTTATCATTACCAAAACATTATTTAGAAGACTGATTTTATAAGCCTGGCTATGGCAGTTATTTTTTGTTTATTCCGAATGGCTCTGTAGGTTTCGAATTTCTTACAACAATTGCTGTTTGAAAAAAATCTGTTGTATTCCAGTCTAAGTCTCTATTAACTATCAAAAACGGATTGCTTTTAAAAGGTGAATTATTATGAGTGAGGTCGTAAACAAAAATTGAATTTTTGGGTGTTACATTTCTTAATTCCTTAACCTTCTCCTTCGTACCCGTAACCCAATTATCATCATTTTGTAAATTCAGATTGTAATAAAGTTTTTTCTTAGACTTTGTAATCTTTAAAAGACCTGGTATCCATTTCTCTGAAATCATGCATTTGCTGTCAAAATAAAAAATCCGATACGTATAAACCTTCTTTTTTAATGCATCCTTTAAATTAGCAGCAAACCAGCGAACTCCATCGGTTGGTTCTTGAAGTGTATGTGAATAGCCCCATACTCCAATCATTTTTTGATTCTTTAAATGAAGCTGAGATTCTAATTTCTTATAATTATCAAAAATACAGGAATCTCTTACTTTATCCCAACCAATATCAGATGTTGTATGAATTGCTGAGCTATAATTTAATATATTTTCCAAATGATACCTGTATTCAAATAAGTCTTCACTTCCGTAGCTTTTATTCTTCGATTCCTCATACAATTTTTTAATGTACCTAATATTCTCCTGATTCGAATTTATATTGTTGCCGATAGAATCCAATTTAGCATCAGCTTCGCCATACTTCTCTTTAATTTCAATAAGTCTGCATACAGTATTGCTTATGCCACCTGCAGGAATATCTACCCCCACGTATAAAATTTTATTTTCACTTTGCCTGTTAAGGTTTATGAGTTTTTTGTAAAAATCATATTTCTCTTTACACCACGCAGGTGACGACTTGGTTTTATCTATTAATCCCTTTAAACTTGTAGTATCTTCGTTTAACAAGTAAGAGTTCAACTTTTGAGATGTGGCCCAGTCCATTTCTGCCAATAAATAAGTGAAGTCAGTTCTGCTTTTATATTCTTTTATCAGCTTGTAAGCAACTTTATAGTTATCATTAAAACCATGTGTCTCACCAATAAAAACTATATTATATTTTTCAACAACACTGTCAGGAATTAATTGCTCCTGTAAGCTAAACTCTTGTTTCACAAGATTTAAATAATCAACAATACTATCCTGCGCTTTGCAGTTTATAGTCAGTAAGTAGATTGAAAAAAAAAGAATTAGTTGTTTCATATTCGCTTATTTAGTTCAGACTAATGTAAAAGTATTTTTACCTTTTCGGTTTTAAAATTAACAAAACATTATTTAAAAGACTTATTTCATTTCTCAGAATAGTTCCAAATAAAGGGTAAAAAGGAATTATCCATTGCAGTTTGGCTTTAGCCAACTGGATTTAAAATATTCCAATCTTTTGCTTTCTGCATCGTTATTGAGTATTTGGCATTTACTCACTCCAAATTCCATTTTTAAACAATTGAAACCATTTCTCAATATTCTCGTCGTTGTACAATCCGATGCTCTTAAAAATTTCTCTGGCAAACTCAATTGGAGCAATCCCTTTCGCAGTAATTATATTTCTGTCAGTCACAGCCGGCGAATTCTGATAATTCGCATCTCCGCAATACATTGGAGCAATTCCTTTTAAATAATTCAGGTCATTACTGGTATGCCGAATATCATTCAAGAATCCTAATTGTCCGAGATAAGTTGTTGCTGCACAAATGGCTGCAATTGTCTTTCCATTTTCAAATGCATTTTTTACAAATTTTGTAATCTCTTCATTTTCTCCTTTTTCCCAAGCGATACCACCCGGCAGAATTAACAGATCCAACTCCTCAAAACTCAATTCGGAAAGAGAGTTTGCTGGTTTAATTTGCAAACCTCCCATCGATGTAACTGCGTTTCCGTTCTTCGAGAAATAAACCAAATCAAATTGTTCACTCTTATTTATTTCCGGAGTGAGATATGAAATTTCCCAATCAGAAAATCCATCAAATAGAAATACAAATATTTTCTTGTTCATGTTATTCGTCTTATCAATTTATATAAAATCCCTTTTAGCTGACACGCAAGATCGAAGTATATTTGTCCATCCACATATCACAGCAATAAACGCTTCTGCTATTTCGAATCCAAATCTACAAAACATTACTAAAACTCCTGCAAGCCTTCCTTGTTGAGCGAAATTAACAATAAAAAAAGACCGGGCATGATGCCCGGTCTGCAATTTTCATTCAGCGCTTCGCTTTTCGCTTAATCCTTATCTACCAATTTCATAGCTGCTTCAGTATAACGCTCGCCGGTATTGGGATATTTCGCAATAATGGCTTCAATTTCGGCCACTTCGTTTGCTGTAAACTCAATATCTGCAGCCTTGGCGTTTAAATCAAGGTATTTGCGTTTTTTTGTTCCCGGAATCGGAATGATGTTATCGCCTTTTGCCATCAGCCATGCCAATGCCAGTTGAGCAGTATTGATGCTCTTGCCGTATGCGAATTCATCCAGTGCCTTCATCAGATTCTGATTGTTGATTAAATGTTCGCCCTGAAAGCGGGGTAAGTTCAAACGGATATCGCTGGAAGCAATCGTATCCACATTAAAATTCTCGGTAAACATTCCTCTTCCCAAAGGTGAATAGGGAACAAATGTGATGCCCATTTCTGTAATTTCGGGCAGTACTTTCTTCTCTACATCTCTTGTTAAAAGTGAGTATTCACTTTGCAATGCCGAAATGGGATGTACTGCGTTTGCTTTTTTGATATTGGTAATGGATGCTTCTGAAAGTCCCAGATAACGCACTTTTCCCTCCTTTACAAGTTCTGCCATTGCTCCTACTGTTTCCTCAATCGGTACGTTCGGATCAACCCGGTGGGCATAATACAAGTCGATGGTTTCGATGCCCAATCGCTGCAGACTTAATTCCACAGCCTTGCGCATATATTTGGGTGAGCCGTCAAAACTACTGGCCAGCAAATTTTCCCCGCCATACTTAAACCCGAATTTAGTGGCTATAAATATCTTGTCCCGGTTTGGTTTCAGTACTTTTGAAATAAGTTTTTCATTCGCTCCTCCACCATAAAAATCGGCAGTGTCCCAAAAATTAATCCCCAATTCCAGTGCTTTGTGCAAAGTGGCGATACTTTCTTCATCATTTCTTTCGCCGTAAACATGCGACATCCCCATACAGCCCAATCCTATGGCAGAAAGCCGTTCTTCTGTTTTTCCTAATGTTTTGTATTTCATCTGTTTATAATTTTAAATTTTTGTCAGATAGAACTTACCAACTTAGTCATCCTCATGTATGAGAAAAGTCTTCTCATGGCTCGTTTCATCTGATTCTAATTTTAAGTTTTTATCGGATAGCCTGTCCCGAGCTTATTTCGGGAGAACTTACCATATAATCATCTCCTGTGTGTCGCAATTGCATGTCATGAATGTTTCATACCAATTGTTCAAATAATTACACAACAAAATTAATGATCCTGTTTCAATGGAAACAAGAGGAATCAAACCAAAAATTATAAAATTCAAACAATCTGCAATCTCGCTTCCTTTGGCGTTATCCCGGTTGCTTTTTTGAAAAAATTATTGAAATAAGCAGCATATTCAAAGCCCAGACAATAGGCAATTTCGGCAACAGGCCAATCGGTATGAACCAGCAATTCGCTTGCCTCGATAATAATACGGCCTGCAATGTGTTCGGTAGTGGTTTTCCCGGTAACCTCTTTTACTGCTCTGTTAAGATGGTTGGTGTGCACGGAAAGCTGACAGGCATAATCATTCGCCGATTTTAGTTTCAATTGATTCTGCATCGAATCAATAGGAAACTGGCGCTCCAGCAATTCCATGAACAGTGACGTAATACGGGTGGCTGCATTCTGCGTTTGCTCGTAGTTTTTTGCGGGTTCCATCCTAAGTGCATAATGAACAATCAGATGAAGATAATTGCGAAGCACATCCTGCTTGTGAATGTACGAACCTTCATTTTCCACCATCATTTTCCGATACAAATCAGCAATTTCCTTCACGGCATTTTCATCAGGAAAATAAACCTTATCGTGTCCCAGCTGAAACATTGGAAGATCCGTAAGCAGCTCATCCCGCTGTTTTACAAAGAATTCATTAAAAATACAGAACCATCCTGTCTGCTCTTTGGAGATATTCTGCCAGTTATAGGGAATCAACGGATTCGAAAACAATAAAGCAGGCCTGTCTATGTAAATGCTTTTATCTGCATAATCGAGCCTTCCTTCGCCCAATATCAAAGTTATTTTATAGTAATCTCTTCTTGAATAGGTGAGCGGTCCCGTACAGGCCGACCGTTCAAAAACATTAATATGGGGCCTGCTTAAAACCAGCTCCTGATCGGGCTTGTACTTTATTCTGTTGTAAAATTCGTTTAAATCTTCTCTCTTTTCCATGAAGCCAAATTACAAAATTCAAACAAAACAAACGGGCATGAATTTCGCTTTTTTTTATTTTCATCATTTATAAAGGATGTAATCAGGCTTGTGGCAATCCGTCTCCGACTGAAGTTTTAAATCACCGACCGATCGGAACCAACCGTGGTTTTCAGAGCATTCATCAGCTTTTCTTTTAGTTCTGATAACTCCTGATCGTTTGGCCTGGTTTCTTCTGCATTTATTATTTTGCTGTCCATCGTCCAAATCGGTTTCAATGGGTTGGGATCGTCTTCGTATCTGGGAATAATATGCCAGTGCAGGTGAGAATATGCATTTCCCAACATTTCGTAGTTTATTTTTTTGGGTTGAAAAGCCAGATGAACAGCCTCGGCAACTTCACTCATTTCCTTTAAAAATTTCATCTTAAACCCGTCGTCTAATTGATGCAGCTCAGTTTTGTGTTGTTTACAAAGCAATAAAACGTAGCCCTTAAAGAATTGAAAATCGCCCAAAACAACATAACCTGTTTCCAATTCAGCCACAAAGTATGGGTTTTCATGATTTAGAATTTTTGAAATTCTTTCACAAACAAGGCATTTATGGTGCATATTTTAAAATTTATGAATGAATAATTCTCGGTTATAAAGGACAGCCGAGTTTCCCTTCATTTTTTAACGAAGATAGCTGAAAAGAAACATTTTGCAGGATCAATTTTGATGTTAACCTGATATAGCTCTTCTATTAAAACATTAAGCTCTCCTTAGTCTGCGGGGAGTTAATTTGATAAAAAGCATTCGGTAGTTTGGTTTCTTATTGTTTTGCATCACCATAAAAACAGAAGTCAATATGAGAAGAATAGCCAAAGAACTTTTTAAGTCCATTACATCATTAAACACAAACACTCCTACCATAACTCCGGTAAGAGGTTCAAGTGTTGACAGAAGAGATGCATTCCCCGGACCGGTATGTTTCATGCCCATATAGAATAAAACAACCGACAAAAAAGTAGACCAAAAGCTAAGATTTACGATATAAAATATGGACAGAATACCAGGATTTGTATTAATATTATTTGTGAAGAAGCATTTGCCAAAGAACAAAATTGCAGAGATGCCAAAAATCCAAAAAGCAACGCTGTAGGGCGAAATTTTCCTTAATTCGGGATTGTCCATGCACAAAATATAGATGGCGTAAAATAAACCTGACACCAAAGCCCATAAAACACCTGTTGCATTAATTGCTGCACCACCACCTAAGGATAACAAGGCAATGCCAATAATGGATAAGAAGAGAGCCGTTAATTTTTTCAGTGTAAACTTCTCTTTGTAGATAATGCCTGCAAAAACAATGGTGATAATGGGGTACACAAAATGAAGTGTGCTTGCCAATCCCGACGAAATATACTGATAGGATAAAAAAAGTGTGTAGGTGGTCATCATGGTTCCTACAAATGCGAGAATCAGCAGCAGAAAAAATTGTTTTTTATTGATTCGGATACTAATCTTTTTGTAGATACAAAACAAACCAATCAGCACAAATGCAAAACTGAATCTGTACAACAACAGGTTACTCACATCAAAACCTTCGGCATAGGTTTTAATGGCAAAAAAAGGCAGCAGTCCGAAAAATACTGCTGATAAAAGTACCATAATGGTTCCTTTTGTCTGTATTCCAATCATTGCTCTCAATTCAATTTACTTTGTTGCAATGATAATAAATCCTTTGATACAAAATGTGAGACGCAGCTCTTATTTTTCAAACCGGTTGCATTTAATTATGCAAAGCTTTCTCTTCCGGCATTCCTCTTCCACTGATCCTGAATTTACAGATATAGAATTCACGGTTTATGGAACGGAAATATTCGGTCAGCAAAAAAAAGAGGATGTCCGAAAAGTTCAGTTTTAATTTGATTGGTGAACTTAAGTGCTGTAATAATCACCCCCCCTTCCTTTCCGCTTTTAGAAAATGAAGGAGGTTTTAATTTTTCATGAATCAAAAAACTTACCTGCCAGTGCTATTACAAATTGAAAGCTTCTTTAAGGAACATTCTTAAATCCGTTTGTTCCCGTCCCAAAATACTCTCTAAAGTACCGTCAGCCATATTAAAATCATTATTCTTAATTCCTTTGGCAAACAAAACGGACATCAATACAATTTCTTCGGGCAAACCAAATTGCTTTAACATATCTTCAAATGCATCATCTTCCGGACTGGTGTAATTTACTTTTTTACCCGACAATGTGGTAAGTTCAGCAGCAATATCCGCAAATGAATAGGTTTTTGATGCCGTTAAGTGATAGGTTTTGTTTTCGTGTCCTTCACCTGCCAAAATAATTGCAATAGCTTCTCCCAGATCTTTTCTGACAGCAAAAGGCACTTTACCCTCACCTGCAGGAAAGAAAATACCTGTTTTCAAAACATCTTCACCTACAAACATTGGAATCACCTCTGCATACAGACTATTTTGCAAAAAAGTAAATGAAAGCCCGCTTGCTTTTATGTAATCTTCTGTTTGAAAATGATCCTGAAGCAATGGCTGTAAAGGAGATGCTGCAATATCTTTCAATGTAACACCTGTATATAAGATATGTTTCACTCCTGCTTGTTTAGCAGCATCAACCACATTTTTATGCTGACCGATTCTATCATTAAAATCACTTGATGAGATTAGCAAAACTTTATCTATACCCTTCATCGCATTATTTAATGAATGAATATCCTGGTAACTTCCGATATTAACAGTTACACCTTTTGCTTTTAAAGCCTGTGCTTTGGCTTCATCCCGAACTAAAATTGAAATTTGACCGGCGGAAACTTTTTTAAGTAGATTTTCAACTACAATATTTCCCAAATGTCCTGTTGCGCCAGTTACTAAAATTTTTTCCATCTTATATTTTATTTAAACTTACTATATAAAAGTTTTATACTTACTTTTGTATAGCAAAGATATATTAGTTTGTAGCAACGACCAATAAGGTACATCCTTGTTCTAAACTAACTTCAAGGTAACTATTGTTGATAATCAAAGATCTATGATGGGGGAAAAAATTAAAAAAAGTGAATGGGATATTACAAATTGTCCTGTCAGAACAGTTTTAGATCGCTTTGGTGATAAGTGGTCTATTCTTGTATTACTGATTTTAGGCGAAAAACAGAAGTTACGCTTCAATGAAATCAATAAAGAAGTTGGTTCAGATATATCTCAAAAAATGCTGACTGTTACATTAAGAAAATTAGAGGCTGACGGATTTATTCTTCGAACTATTTATCCGGAAATTCCTCCTAAAGTTGAGTACGAAATTACAGACTTAGGTAAATCTCTTGTTCCCCATGTGAATAATTTAACGAAATGGGCGGTTTCCAATATGCCGGCAATCAAAAGGTCCAGAGAAAGATTTAAAAAGTAAGCAGATATCCGTTATGAATACACTGCCATTTGCCATACAGTGTATTCTCAATAAAAGCCTGAAAATTACAAACCGACAAAAGCAGAAGTACTAATTATTTCATGATGCCTCTTTGGTTGAGCGCTCTTTGATAGCGACTTGCATTTTGATTGTGTTCGCGCAAGGATTTGGCAAATACGTGATATCCATTGAATTCGGGACTGGCACAAAAGTAGTAGTATTTGTGTTTTTCGTAGTTTAGAACGGCTTCGATACCGGAAATAGATGGCTGACGAATTGGTCCCGGAGGTAGTCCGCGATATTTATAGGTGTTGTATGGAGAATCGATTGTTTTGTGTTTGTTAAGAACCCTGCGTATGGTGAAATCGCCCAAAGCAAACTTTAAAGTTGGATCGGCATCCAATTTAATTTTACGGTTTAAGCGATTCATGTAAACACCTGCAACACGTTTCTTTTCATCGTTTTTAACGGTTTCCTCATCGACAATTGATGCCAGCGTGCTCACCTGAATAGGTGAAAGACCAATATTTTCAGCTTTTTGCAGGCGCTCAATATTCCAAAACTTACCATACTCTGTATGCATTCTCTCAATAAAATTTTCTGCATCTAAATTCCAATATACCTGATAGGTGTTGGGGATAAACATTCCTATAATGGTATGAGGTGAAAATCCGTATTTCTGCAATTTAGATTCGTCTTTTAACAACGATAGGATGCTAATTGAATCGGCCTCGATTTGAGCAGCTATTTTGCCCGCAAAATCTTCTAAAGTGCGGGTATTATTAAAAGTAAGATTGAGTGGCGTTTGAATGCCTGAGCGCAATAAATTTATTAATTCATTATTGCTCATGCCATTTTTAATTTCGTAACGCCCCGGATGAATGTGATTTGCGAAATTTTTCTTCTCCATAACCCACTGAAAGGAAGAGCTGTTTTTTAGACAGCCTTTTTCATTTAGAATTTGCAAAACATCTGCCTGATTTGAATTGGTGGGTATGTACAGTAAGCTGGTTTCTTCTTCGCCCAAATTAATGTTTGCTGAGAAAATATCCTGATAAAGTTTAAAAAGTACCGATCCTGTTACAACTAATACAAGCATTACAGCAAACACTACAAACTTCCACTTTTTTGAACGGTTGTCTTTCAGACGAAACAAATTGATCATTAGTTTGAATTAAAAATAAATACAGGACTACTCTGCAAAAATAAAGAAATAATATTTCCTTGATAAACAGACTTCCAAAAATAGAAGAATTTGTGATTATTTAAACGTTTACTAATCGTGAATTAGTACTCCGGCATCGCAATATAAGAATTCAACAGTTTCCTTGTCTGTAAAAATCAAAAAATCTACCTTTGAATGAATCACAAAAAAAACGACACACACATGAATATTTCATCGAATTTTGATGGCGGTAAAATTGAAGTTATTGATGCCGCCAATCCTCAAAACATACAGCTAAGCATCCCCAACGATACGAATTCTGAATTTTTTCAATGGTTCCATTTCAGATTAATGGGCGCAATGGAAGAATCTGTTAAAATGCGGATTACAAATGCCGGTAAAGCATCTTATCCGGAAGGATATGAAGGCTACCAAACTGTGGCATCCTACGATCGTGAGAATTGGTTTCGGGTTCCATCGAATTACGATGGCAAAGAGTTGATTATTGAGCATACGCCACTTTATAACTCGGTTTATTACGCTTACTTTGCTCCTTACACCTACGATCAGCATTTAAATTTAGTTCATCAGGCACAAATGTCGCCGGAGTGTGAATTGGTTTCGATTGGAAAAACGGTGGAAGGAAAAGACATTGATATGTTGATTGTTGGTGAAGCCGACGAAACGAAAAAAAGCATTTGGGTAATTGCCCGTCAGCATCCCGGCGAGCCCATGGCCGAATGGTTTATGCAGGGTTTAATTGACCGCCTTTTGGATCAGGATGATCCGGTTTCGAGAAGTTTGCTAAATAAAGCTGTTTTTTATTTGGTGCCTAACATGAATATTGATGGCAGTATTGCTGGCAATTTACGCGTAAACACTAAAGGATTTAACTACAACCGCGAATGGGCTGAACCTTCGATTGAAAACAGTCCTGAAGTTTTCCATGTGCGTAATTTAATGGACGAGTATGGCTGTGACTTAAATCTGGATATCCACGGAGATGAAACTTTGCCTTATAATTTTATTTCGGGGATAGAAGGCATCCCTTCCTTCGATGAAAGATTGAAAAAATTAACGGAAAAATTCATTGGTTCATGGATTGATTTATGCCCTGATTTTCAAGACACTCACAGCTATCCAAAGAACGAACCTGGAACTGGAAATTTAGCAATTTGCTCGAAACACATTGGAGAAAGATATAAATGTTTATCTTTGACAATTGAAATGCCATTCAAGGACAATAATGATTTACCAGACCCTGAATATGGTTGGTCTCCCGAAAGGAGTATTTTATTGGGAGAATCTGTTCTTCAGCCAATCTATCAAGTGGTGAATCACCTAAGATAATTAAAAGCATATACTACTAAGTATATTACTCGAAAGGCCCATGCTCAAGCTTCCGTGAGTGTGGGTCTTTTTTGTGCAGTAAATTCTGGTTTTTCTATTCCTCATCAAACAATTACTATTTAATCTTTTTGCCATAAATCCAAATAATGGCATCGAAATTGCGTTTCCCATTCTATCTGATTACTTTAAAACAAAAAATAAACGGACATATGGCGATTCCTTTTAGATATCAATTCCTACTTGTACTATTTTTCACCTTGCTTCATTTTGAAAGTTTCACTCAAACCAAAGTCGATGAAATCATTTCGAAATACCCGGCAAATTTTAGTTCTTATGAGGAATTGGCTGATAAAATAAAAACTGATTTCAATACGGATGAAGATAAAGTCAGAGCTGCCTTTGCATGGATTGCCATGAATGTTGAATACAAAACAAAAGGAGTAAACAAGACTCATAAAATCCGCTTTTCGTATACTTCGGACGAAGATTTGCAGACACAAAAAGATCAGTTCAGAAGAGATCTGGCATTGGAAACAATAAAGAGCCGCAAGGCCTTGTGTGAAGGATACGCTACGCTTTTTCAGGAAATCTGCCACATACTAAACATAGAATGTGTAATAATACCGGGCGCTGCAAAACGATTTGTTTCGGAGATAGGAAACAACAAGTTGCCTTCGAACCATGCCTGGAATGCTGTAAAAATATATGGAAAATGGAAGCTTGCAGATATTACCTGGGCGGCTGGTTCTGTTGACTACGCCAAAATGGAATTCCTAAAAGAATATACTCCTGCTTATTTCGATAACGATCCAAAGGAATTTGCCATGAAACATTACCCTGACAATCAGGAATGGTTACTGCTGAATAAAGAATTTACCCGGGAAGAATTTGCCCTTCAGCCCGCCATTTTTAATGAATTCACCGGCAAAGGCTACCAAATAATCAATCCGGAAAATGGATTAATATCAATCCGAAAAGGAAATGAGATTGCCTTTTCAATTGCAAATGTTCCAAGTGGCATTCCGATTGCTTATCATTTTAAAAGTGAAAAATTTGGCCAACTCGTAAAACCTATTCTAAAAAAGAACATCGTTAACTTTTCTGTACCAACAAACAAGAAAGGCGATGATGAGTTGATCATTTATTTTGAAAACCAGCCGGTACTGGGATATAAAGTGAGTATAAAGTGAAAGATGGTACAAGGGTAAAGCTCCCAGAAAATGAAAAAAGCCTCCCCATAATTGAGAAAGCTTCTTAATAATCCAAATAAATATGCAGACACTGTCAGGTTAAAAAACGCTGTCAGGTCATGCCTAATTCTCGTCTCTGAAAAACAGTTTGTAGTAACTTAAATCACGAGCTGCATCGTATCCCTTTTCTATAAATTTTCGTTGCCCGTGAATGTAAACATGAAAGTTTTTATCCAGCTTTAATATGTGCTTAAAGTGCTTTTGCTCTCCTTTTACAGCGTCATTATTAATTGTGAATTCTGGTGTAACAGTTGTTCCCTGTTCGTTTTGATAATAGGTTTTGTACTCATCAAAAGCTGTGGCCACCTCAGGCTGTTCAATCACTTCCTTTTTAAATAATTCCTCGTTGAACAGCTTTTTATCCTTAAAAAATTTGATTGACTTGTTCATTAAATCAATCTGATCTGCTTTGGCAACTTCATTCTCGTCGTTGTACACATCACCAATAAAACCTTTACACATATCCAAATAATTTTGGGTATGATAGAAATTATCTTCGCGAAGTTTCAAATTCAAAAAGTCCTCTTTCCAGTACAAAGCCTCTTTGTTCGAATTGGTTTTATCAACAATACAAACTTTGAATCCTTTTTCCTTTTCGGAGTTGAAAATTAAGCAGCCTTTGTCCAATTTCTTGATATTGATTCCGTTTTCACATCCCAACTCAAAATTATCCTGCTTTTGGTACACCTTTAAAAAAGTGTCTTTATTTTCTGATTTAAAAATACCCAACGCATCGCAAACTTCTCCATCAACCACGCAATTCGAGAAGCCCACCAAATAAAATTCGCCCCCCTTTATATTCGGATGGTTCGATTTTTCATACAAATGAACGGCGATATTGGTTGACTGATCGTAAAAGGAAACATTCTCCTCAAAATACTCCGAAGCATAACAAAACACTTCATTCATATTCAAATCGGTATCATGCTGGAAATTATAGAATTCCTCCTTATTAAAGGCTGTTAAAAAATACTTTAGCAGGATATCCTTAACATCATCATCTTCCAATTGAATTTCCGATTTAGAAAGTTTCAAATCTTCATCGTGATGTTTATTTCCTACATTGTGAACCACAATACGGTCCAAATTTATATCTTCAAAGTTGAACATGCTTTTCCTTTTTTTAATCCGGCAATAAAGATACAGACTTTCAGTAAATAATTATTTCCTTTTAACTTATCATTTACAATTAGTAAATTTATCTAAAGTAACCCGTTAAAATATGAATGGCTAACCGCTTAAAAGAATTGGGAAGCAAGATGAAATTCACGGTTTACCCTGAATCAACTCACAATTCGCGGACTGAGACTTACAATAATCCTAAACTATACATTTGGTTGCAGCCCAAAAAAAAGAAGTGACTCCACATTCAACTAAGCTGATAAAAAAATTATTTTCTTCTTTTCTTTTGCTTCCGATACAAAACAAATCCTATTATCAAAATCCACAAAATACTGATTCCTGCCAATGGAATAAAAAGAATATAGAACCTGCCAAAAATATATTGGTAAATTCTACCGGTATGAGTTTCCAAACACAAATTCCAAAGTGACATGGGCGATTGCTGAATATTTTCAGGCATTGGGGTAAAACCGGATTGATCACTTAAATTTCCTGAGCCCAAATTGTAATCAATCAAAATTTCTTTTCCCTCTGAATCTTTCAAATATCCAGCAATTGGATGGGCAGAAATTGGTGGCCCCATCGTTTTCACAGGAACATATGGTTTTTTAGTGAAAAAATCGAAAACTAATCCCTTTTCAGGAATCCAATAAAATAATCCACTAAACGATCCAACCAGATAACTCCCATCATTCACCTTTTCGAACACATTCACTCCCATTACTGAAATGGGAGGCTGTACTGCAAAAACTTTCGGAGCAGAAGTAAAATCATCATCAGAATAATATACACTCTCATTGGTTGCCAAAAGAATCCGATCCAATTCTTCATCATACATGATTCTGCGCAGCTGATCAAACCATGGATTGGGGTTATCTAAATGCGTAAATGAAATTTTAGGAACCCGATTCGAAACTATAGCAATCAACAATGGCGGGCGCAAAAACATCCCCGTTAGAGTAGTTAAGACAAGAAAAATTACTAACCAATATCCAAAGTGATTGTGCCATTTCAAATTAAATTTCAGAAATTTAATCTTCCTCTTAGCATCTTTACTTTTCTGCTTTAACTTCTTTATCCATTTGGGATAGATAAAATACACCAAACCACTAACACACAGAAGAATGAACACCAAGCCTATAAAATCAACAAACAACTGCCCAATTATACCAAAAGCCTCACCACTATGAATTTCCCACAATGTTTTAAACAAACTGATCTTATTGTCGTAATTCTGATCTGGAAGCAAATTTACAATCTCAAAACCAATCTCTGTTTTTTTCAACAAGTGAGAACGTGTCAAAACAAATAGTTGATTATTAATTTCCATCAAATCAACAACTCTCTCCTCAGAAACAGGCAAGTCAATGTTTTCCCAATTTTCACTTTTCGGATTGTAATAGAAAAGTCCAAACAATGTTCCGGCATAAAGCGCTCCCCAACTGGTTTTAATCACTTTCTCAATTTTCCTATTGTCGACGCCAGATGTAAAACCGGAATTAAAGTCCTGAAATGTTTTGAAATTATCGGTAGTTTTCCAGATTCCGATATTGCCGTAAATTAATGCTGTATCTCCTTGAATTGTTACAGCCGATTTCACCGCAGCCTTATTCCAATTTGAATACTGATATTCACAGCCTAAATATTTTCGATCTACATCAACAGAAGAAAATACTCCCCGGTGATTCATCACAATTCCAGAAATTGCGAATAATAAAATAAAGAAAGTCAATGCCAAAGAAGGCCATTTATGGTACTTCTTTAAGAATTTCATTGTTTTAGCTTGATCCATAACTGCATATAACATTACATAAATTGCTCCTAAAATAGTAACAAAATCAAACAAAAAACTGCCTAATGCAGAGTTTAAATCATCTACATTAGGCAGCTAATCACCCTAACAAACTATAATATAACAAACACTAAAAAACGTTCCATTCACAAATCTCCTCTGTCTTTCTTCACCCAAGAAACGCTTTTTAAAACCTCAATTTTATTCTTAATTTAAAAACATTTTCATGTCTTCGTCAACAGACCCAATTCCTGCAATTCCGAAAGTATCAATCAACACTTTAGCAACATTTGGAGAAAGGAAAGCCGGCAATGTTGGTCCTAAATGAATATTCTTAACACCCAAAGATAAAAGCGCTAACAATACAATAACTGCTTTTTGCTCATACCATGCAATATTGTAAGCAATTGGTAGATCATTGATATCGTTAAGTTCAAACACTTCTTTCAATTTCAATGCAATAACTGCTAACGAATATGAATCGTTACACTGACCTGCATCTAATACTCTTGGTATTCCTCCGATATCACCCAACTCTAATTTGTTGTAACGATACTTAGCACAACCAGCTGTTAGAATTACTGTATCCTTTGGTAAAGCAGCAGCAAATTCAGTATAGTAATCACGACCTTTCATACGACCATCACAACCAGCCATTACAAAGAACTTACGAATAGCTCCGGTTTTCACAGCATCAACAACCTTATCAGCCAATTGCATTACTTGATTGTGAGCAAAACCCCCTACGATAGTTCCGTTCTCAATTTCAGTTGGAGCAGCACAATTCTTGGCTACTTCAATAATTTCAGAGAAATCTTTCTTTCCATTTTCGCCAGCAGTAATGTGCTTGAATCCTGGGAAACCAGAAGCTCCTGTAGTATATACTTTATCCTGGTAAGTAGATTTTGCAGTTGGAGGAACAATACAGTTGGTTGTAAACAAAATAGGTCCGTTAAATGTTTCGAACTCTTCATTCTGCTTCCACCATGCATTTCCGTAGTTACCTACAAAGTGCTCATATTTTTTGAATGCTGGGTAGTAATTGGCAGGCAACATCTCAGAGTGAGTGTAAACATCAACACCAGTTCCTTCAGTTTGCTTCAACAATTCTTCCATATCTTTCAAATCATGACCTGAAATAAGGATACCTGGCTTGTCGCTTACACCAATATTCACTTCAGTAATTTCAGGATTGCCATAAGCAGATGTGTTTGCTTCATCAAGAGTTGCCATAGCAGTTACACCATTAGCTCCACATTCCATAACCAAAGCAACCAATTGATCAGCGGTCAATGTATCATCAGTAGTAGCCTGCAAAGCTTTCTGCATAAAAGCATACATTTCCACTTTTTCAAGACCTAAATTGTAAGCATGCTCAACGTAAGCCGCAAAACCTTTCAAACCATACAATAACAATTCTCTTAATGAACGAAGATCTTCGTTTTCAGTAGACAAAACACCAATAACACGGGCTTTTGCGTCAAAATCATTCTCTTTATCAGCAAACCATGTTGCGGAATGATGAAAGTTTTCAAAAGTAACACCTGCTGCTTCAGCCTGATTTTTAATTTCTTCACGCAACTTAAGGCCTTCACGAACAGCCGCTACAAATTTTACTTTATCAAAATTGGCGTTAGTAATAGTCATAAACAAACCTGTCATAATGAAGTTGTTCACTTTATCATTCTCAACACCAGCTTCACGGGCTTTGGTACTGAAAACGGAGATTCCTTTCATCACATACATCAGTAAATCCTGAATGTTTGCAACCTCATCGGTTTTTCCACAAACACCTTTAATTGTACATCCGGTCCCTTTTGCTGCCTCTTGGCACTGATAACAAAACATAGCCATAATAATATTTTTTAATGTTATAAATTTGATTATTCCAGTAACAAAATTGAGAAAGAACAAACGAAATAATTTCTGAAAAAAATCCGATTTACTCTTTCGATACCACAAAGATGCAACAGGATGATCGCAAAAAGTGTAACGGATGTTACAAACACGTAAATAATTCGGATTTTTTCATCTCTTTATCCCCATTGCTGAATTTGGACAAAAAAAATCCCAACCTAAATCGATTGGGATCCTATATTTTAAATTTATTTTTACATCAAATCTTTGCAATTCCGTTTGAGTTCTTCCTTCAGCTCACACTTACATTCAATGTAACTTGCCAACTGTTTATCAGACAGAACATCTTTCATTTCTACTTCTTTGCGTTTCAAACTATCACGAACTGCCTGCATACAAGGAAATCCATCCTTCTCCATAGTCAGCTTTTCAATTTCTTTTTCATACTTCAAATTTAAAACCTCAATCTGCGTAATCTGTTCCACAGACAAATCCAACTTCTTCTCCATCCAGGATGTAATTAGATTTGCTCTTTTTTCAGCCAAAGAATTGTTTTTGGCACTCACAGAAACACTCATCATCACAAATAGTAGAATCAAACTTCCAGCTACAATCTTCATATACTGATTTTTAATTTTCACTTCAATCAAACAGCTATAATAACGGCTGATTAAATAAAAAGTTGTTAAAACAATGGAAATTTAAATATTTTTAACGAAACATCCAAGTAAGACACAATTTAATAAGCTGTTATTCAGATCATAAAACGGCATTCTAAGAATCTGCAATTAAAGAAAATTCAGTGCAATTAATTAAAAATTATTTAATAATTTAGGCATCCCTTTCTAATCATTTTAATGTAATCTTACACAGGTAAATAATAGGATTGCAACAATAAACTTACGAATAGAAAGACAAAAACAAAGACCATGAAAAAAATAGATATATTCCCAAGTACTAAAGCATTTATTTTTGATTTAGATGGAACCTTGGCTGACACCATGCCTTTACATTATGAAGCATGGGTAAAAACAGCCAAAATCATGAACTTGGAATTTAGTGTTGATTTTTTAAAAAGTTGTGCAGGAATGCCTTCTTCTAAAATTATTGATTTACTAAACGAGAAAAACAACCGTACTATTGATCCACAAAAATTCTCTGATATGAAAGAAGAATTTTTCGCGAAGGAGATGCACAAAATCAAAGAAATTACTGCCGTTACCGATTTGGTATACAAATATCATGGTAAAATACCAATGGCAGTAGGAACTGGTGGGAAACGCAACATTGCCTCTGAAACCATGCAACTTTTAGGTTTAGATAAGTACATTTCTATTCTGGTAAGTGCTGATGATGTAGAAAATCACAAGCCGGAACCGGATACATTTTTAAAATGTGCTGAACTAATGGGGATTTCCCCTGAAAATTGCCAAGTGTTTGAAGATGCAAGCTTAGGCTTTCGGGCCGCTGAAGCTGCAGGCATGAGAGTAACCGATGTCACTCCTTTTTATTAGAATCAATAAAACTATTTCATGTTAAAAAAATTACTGTTTGTTCTTATGGTGGCTCTCATCGCCTTTTCCTGTTCTCAGGAAAAAAAAGAGTATACAATTGCATTTTATAATGTCGAAAATTTATTTGACACTCTTAACGATCCAAATACTCGGGATGACGATTTTACTCCTGAAGGAAAATTAGAATACACTGCCGAACGATATCAGAAAAAATTGATAAATATTTCCAGTGTATTATCTTCTATCGATAAAAATAATTTCCCTGCTATTATCGGACTTTGTGAAGTAGAAAACCGATCTGTACTGGAAGCATTAATAAGTCAGGAAAAATTAAAATCTGCGGATTATGGCATCGCCCACACCGAAAGTCCGGATCGAAGAGGAATTGATTGTGCACTTCTGTATCAAAAAAACAAATTCAAATACCTAAGTCATGACATAATTGGAATTCATTTTCCAGATGAACCAAACTACAAAACACGCGACATTCTTCATGTTGAGGGTATTTTAGGTTCTAATGATACATTACACGTATTTGTTAATCATTGGCCATCAAGAATAGGAGGAGCAGAAAAATCGGAGAAAAATCGCGTATTTGTGGCTGAGCAATTAAAAATTGCCGTTGATAAATTGCAGGAAAAAAATCCCGATGCGAAAATCATTATCATGGGAGATTTTAATGATGAACCCAACAACAAATCTGCTGAAGAGATTTTAGCCGCTACCAACAATAAGGATACATCAAATCCTGAAGCTCTTTACAATCTAATGTACGATTTAAAGATAAACGGAAAAGGCACTTACAACTACAAGGGTGATTGGAACATGCTTGACAATCTAATTGTTTCCAACAGCCTTATCAGCAATACAAAAGGGCTGCACACAAATCATCAGGCAGGCAAAATCTTTAATGCTGACTGGATTTGCCACAAAACACCAAAAGGTATATTGGTTCCCAACCGCACTTACGCCGGTCCTAAATACTTTGGAGGTTACAGCGATCACTTCCCTGTTTACTTTCAGCTAAGCAATTAAAAATACAATAAAACATCAAAAACAGCTGATTACCAACATGGTAATCAGCTGTTTTTCTTTCCAAAATGATCCAACAAGTTAGATTTTTCATCTAAAACTATCAAGGTTCAAATTGTTTCTATATTTTAGCAATTCAGACATAGAACCATTCAAAAGTGTTGCATGAAATTTAAAATTGAATCAAAATTTAAACCAACAGGTGATCAGCCAAATGCCATTGAAGAATTATGCAAAGGCTTAAACGATGGAGCTCCTTATCAAACTCTGCTTGGAGTTACCGGTTCGGGTAAAACATTTACCATTGCCAATGTAATTGAGCAGGTACAGCGCCCTACTTTGGTTTTAAGTCACAACAAAACTCTTGCTGCACAATTGTACGGTGAATTCAAAACGTTCTTCCCTAACAATGCCGTTGAATATTTCGTTTCCTATTACGATTACTATCAGCCGGAAGCATATCTGCCGGTAACGGGCACCTATATAGAGAAAGACTTATCCATTAACGATGAAATTGAAAAACTGAGACTAAGTGCTTCCTCTGCCCTTCTGTCCGGAAGAAAGGATGTGATTGTGGTTTCATCGGTTTCCTGCATTTACGGTATTGGAAACCCTGAAGATTTTCATGCCAATGTCACCGAAATTAAAAAAGGACAATTAATTTCCCGCACCAAACTTCTTCACTCCTTTGTCGATGCTTTGTACTCAAGAAATGAAATAGAGTTTGACCGTGGAAATTTTCGGGTGAAAGGAGATACAATTGATATCTATCCGGCATACGCTGATTTTGCTTATCGCATTATATTCTGGGATGATGAAATTGAAGAAATTTACTCTTTTGACCCAATTAACGGAGCTAAATTAGATCACTATGACAGAATAACGATTTATCCTGCAAATATATTTGTTACCAGTAAAGACAGAGTCCAAAAAGCCATTCATCAAATTCAGGATGATATGGTAGCTCAGGTTGCATTTTTAAAAGATATAGGAAAACATCTGGAAGCAAAACGTTTGGAAGAAAAAGTCAATTTCGATTTAGAAATGATCCGAGAATTGGGGCACTGTTCAGGAATTGAGAATTACTCGCGGTATTTTGATGGAAGAGCTGCAGGAACCCGTCCGTTCTGCCTTATGGATTATTTCCCGGATGATTTTTTGGTGGTAATTGATGAGAGTCATGTTACCATTCCGCAGATTCGTGCCATGTATGGTGGTGATCACTCCCGAAAAATAAATTTGGTTGAATATGGCTTCCGCTTGCCTTCGGCGCTGGATAACCGCCCATTAAAATTCGAAGAATTCGAACAGATTGCCAAACAAACAATCCACGTAAGTGCGACACCTGCCGATTACGAACTGGAAAAATGCGAAGGCGTTGTTGTGGAGCAGGTGATCAGACCAACCGGATTACTTGATCCGCAAATAGAAGTTCGCCCAAGCCTTAATCAAATAGACAATTTAATTGCCGAAATCGACAAACGCACACAAATTAGTGAACGTGTTTTGGTTACCACACTCACCAAGAGAATGGCAGAAGAGTTATCGGAATATTTTACCAACTTAAATATTCGCTGCCGGTACATTCATTCCGATGTTACTACATTAGATCGGGTGAAAATAATGGAAGATCTAAGAAATGGTGTTTTTGATGTTTTAATTGGTGTAAACTTATTGCGTGAAGGATTGGATCTTCCGGAAGTGTCTCTCGTTGCAATTTTAGATGCTGACAAAGAAGGATTTTTGAGATCCACCAGGTCATTAACACAAACCTCGGGAAGAGCTGCCCGTAATGTGAATGGCAAAGTGATCATGTATGCCGATAAAATTACACAATCCATGCAGGAAACAATCGATGCAACAGATCATAGAAGAGAAAAACAATTGGCTTATAATACCAAAAACGGCATTATACCAACACAAATTACCCGTTCAAAAGCAAGCATGATGAATCATGGCAAAGACAATGAGCCTGTCGCTTATTCCGGTCCGGATTCAATTGAAATTGCAGCAGATCCTGTTGTTCAATACATGAGTAAAAGTAGTTTGGAAAAAACCATTGAACAAACAAAAAAAGCAATGCAAAAAGCAGCTAAGGAAATGGACTTTTTACAAGCAGCTCAATATCGCGATGAAATGTATAAGCTTGAAGCGCAATTAAAAGAAAAGAAATAAAAAAAAGCAGTTTCTTTCGAAACTGCTTTTTACATATCGTAAATGGAATGTTTTATCCCAAATAAGTTTTCAGTAATTTACTTCTGGAAGTATGACGTAAACGACGAATCGCTTTTTCTTTAATCTGACGAACACGCTCACGTGTCAAACCAAATTTTTCACCAATTTCTTCCAAAGTCATTTCCTGAATACCAATACCGAAGAAAAGTTTGATAATGTCACTCTCTCTTTCAGTAAGAGTAGCTAGTGCACGATCAATTTCTTTAGTAAGAGATTCATTCAAAAGATTTCTGTCGGCTATCGGAGAATCATCATTCACCAATACATCCAACAAACTGTTGTCTTCCCCGTCAACAAACGGAGCATCAACAGAAATGTGACGACCGGAAACACGAAGTGTATCTGCTACTTTATCAGCAGGCAACTCTAAAGATTCAGCTAACTCCTCAGGAGATGGCTTTCTCTCGTGCTCTTGTTCAAATTTAGAAAAAGCTTTGTTAATTTTATTCAAAGAACCAACCTGATTCAATGGCAAACGAACAATTCTTGATTGCTCAGCTAAAGCCTGCAGAATAGATTGACGGATCCACCAAACGGCATACGAGATGAATTTAAATCCTCGTGTCTCATCAAACTTTTCAGCTGCCTTAATCAAACCTAAATTACCCTCGTTAATAAGATCCGGTAGGCTTAACCCTTGATTTTGATATTGTTTCGCAACCGAAACAACAAAACGTAGGTTAGCTCTTGTTAATTTCTCTAAAGCTCGTTGGTCGCCTTTTTTTATTCGCTGCGCCAATTCAACTTCTTCCTCTACCGTAATAAGATCTTCTTTACCAATTTCCTGTAAATACTTATCCAAAGAAGCACTTTCACGATTGGTAATTGATTTGGTTATCTTTAATTGTCTCATAGTCCCTTTTCATCGAAATATTTTGCAAAATTAGACTTTTAAATACTTAAAGTCAAAATTAATTGCTCTTTTATTCGAATTATTATTATTTTCCCATTTAATTTCCTAATCTTTATCATTTAGAGAAAACGCGTAATACTTAACGCTTCCATCCGGATAAATTCCAGAGATAAACACACCTCCATCTTTTACATCCTGAAGCGCATCTTTAATATCATCTACCTTGAAGATTGGTGTTTCGTTAATTTTATAAATAATAAACCCCTCCTTAATCTTCTCGTCCTTAAACTTCCCATCTCGCAGATTCTTTACCCTCACTCCTCTGTTTATTTGAAGACGATACTTCTCCTGTGTTGATATAGGTTCAAATTCAGCTCCAAGAAAAGCCAGATCTTTAGATTTAATTACGTTGGTATTTCCTAGTCTATTACGTAAGACTACCTCAATTTGTTTCCTTTCCTCATTTCTTTTTATTAAAACCTTAATTTTGTCACCTGGGTGGAACTTACTAATCTGCTCTTGAAGCTCAGCACTAGAATTTACAACTTTCCCTTCTATATTCAATATAATATCTCCTTTTTTTATTCCGGCATTCTCGGCAGCACCATCTTCATTTATACCCGCAACATATACTCCTTCAATTTTATCAATTTTAAATTCATCAGCTAAATTAGCGTCAACTGTTCGAATAGACACTCCAATAAATGCTCTTTGAACCTCTCCGTATTTCTTCAAATCGCCAATTACTTTTTCAACGATAGTAACCGGAATGGCAAAAGAATAACCCGAATATGAACCTGTTCTGGATTCTATTGCAGTATTAATTCCAATTAGCCTCCCTTTAGTATCAACCAAAGCCCCACCACTGTTACCTGGGTTAACGGCAGCATCGGTCTGCAAAAATGACTCAATACTCATTCTATTTCCATTTAAACCAAGATTTCTTGCCTTTGCACTAATGATACCAGCAGTTACTGTAGATGTCAGATTAAATGGATTGCCTACTGCAAGAACCCACTCTCCAAGTTTTAGATCATCTGAATTTCCAAAATCCATTTTCGGAAGATCTTTTTCATCTATTTTAATTAAAGCCAAATCTGTATAAGGGTCAAAACCAACTAATTTTCCTTCATATTCTCTTTTATCGTAGAGTACAATATTTATTAAATTCGATCCTTGCACAACATGATTATTCGTTACAATATATCCATCATCAGAAATAATTACTCCGGAACCAGATCCTATACTAGCTCTTGGTTGCTGACTTCTACCTCTCTCTCCAAATAAAAAATCATAAAAGGGATTGGATTGGTATTCCTCATTTGAATAAAGTGTTTTTACATGAACAACCGATTTCACAGACATTTCTGCAGCGTATGTTAAATCAACCTGAGGCACACCAACAGTATGGTTTGTAAGTTGTGTCGTTCGCACTTCAGGAACAGTAATAATTCTTTCTTTTTTATCAGTAAATAACACAAATAATAAAACGGCAATTGTTCCACCTAAAATGGCAATTGCTAATTTTCCCAAAAATAATTTCAATTTCATCTGAAAAAACTTTATTAATTAATAATTATATGATGCCTGTTTGAAATCAAACAGGATGTTTTTCTTACTATGCCTAAAAAAAGGCAGAATGTTGCGTTCTCTATCTAAAATAAAAATCAAATAATTTCATGGATCAAATAATTTTGATTTTCTTGAGTGACGAAATAACTGATACCAATAAGATTCCTACATTTATACAACAATTTTAACGATATAAACTTAACAAGTGTTTATAATTTATTGGTATTTAACACTTCTTAACAAGATTTAAAAATGAAAGTTGAATTTTCAAAATATCAGGGAACTGGAAATGATTTTGTTTTAATTGACAATAGAAACGGTAGGATTGCTCCAGATGACTTCTCATTAATCGAAAAACTTTGCGACAGAAGATTTGGAATTGGTGGTGATGGATTAATGTTACTTGAAAATGCAGACGGATTCGACTTTCGAATGAGATACTACAACTCGGACGGAAAAGAAGGCAGTATGTGCGGAAATGGTGGTCGTTGTATTGTTGCTTTTGCTTATCATTTAGGACTTGTCTCAGAAAAAACAAAATTCATAGCTGTGGATGGAGAACATGAAGCAAAAATTACGAATACTGAAGATGGTATTCAGGTTAGTCTAAAGATGATTGATGTTTTAGATATTGAAATGGGTGACGATTTTTATTTTTTAAATACCGGATCGCCTCATTTTGTAAGATTCATATCCAATCATGAAAATTTCGACACTTTTGCTGAAGGAAAGAAAATACGCTACAACAATAGGTTCGCCGAAAAAGGGACAAATGTGAATTTTGTATCATTTCAAGGTCAAAATATTACTGTCAGCACTTACGAAAGAGGTGTTGAAGATGAAACCTATTCATGTGGAACAGGAGTTGTTGCATCGGCTATAAGTGCCGGTTTTAAAACGGGCAGTAACAAATTTATAATTAAGACAAAAGGTGGTTTTCTTGAGGTTCATTTCAGAAAAATAAGTAACAAACAAATTGAAGATATTTGGCTGACAGGACCGGCAACACATGTTTTTAATGGTACTCTCACAACATAATAATTGAATTCTACTTCCACCTTAATATGAAATTCTTTCTTGCTAAAATTATTGAAGACAAAAGCATTTCTAAAGTATTTTTGGTTTCACTTCTCGCCACTTCCTTTCTCCTAATTTCCATTCTTGGGATTTTTTGGGTACAGCAGGCAAGGCAAAAATTTAAGCAAGAGTCCAAACAAATACAGGACGACTTTTTTAAGATACAAGAAAAAACCCTTCAACACGAAACTCAAACTCTTATAAATTATATTGAAAACGAGAGAGAGCAAACAAGAAACACACTAAAAAAAGACATCAGCAGCAGAGTTTACGAAGCGCATTCCATTGCAGCAAACATATACAACAGCTGTAAAAATGATCTTACGGAAGATCAGATAAAAAAACTCATAACAGATGCGTTACGCTCTGTTCGCTTTAATGATGGAAGCGGTTTTTTCTATATAAACAGCTTGGCAGGTGTTGTGCAAATGAATTCAGAAAACCCGGAATGGGAAGGACAAAACAAACTATCACTTAAAGATGTTTTTAGTATTCCGATTATTAAAAATGAAATAAAAATTGCACAAAATAATGGCGAGGGTTATTCAAACTATTCATGGCAAAAAGAAGAAGGGCAAAAAATCGATCCTAAAATATCCTTTGTTAAAATATTCAAACCATATAATTGGTATATCGGATGTACTCAATATGTGGAAAACTACGAATTAAAAATTCAAGATAAAATTCTGGATAAAATTACAGACATGCGATTTGATGAAAGCTTCTCAATTGTAGTATTTAATTTTAACGGAACGTGTTTAGCACATACACAAAGGGATCTTATTGGTCAAAATCTTTGGAATAAAAAAGACAAAGATGGCAAAAAGATAGTTCAGGAGCTGATTACAAGAGGAACAGATAAAGATGGTGGATTCGTTAGGTATGCGGATCCATACAAAAAGGGCAGTCAAGAATCTATCGCAAAATTGATGTATGCAAAAACCTACAAAGACTGGCAGTGGGTAATAGGGAGCGGTGTTCATATCAGCCAACTCACAGAATCAATTCAGAATAAGAGAAATGAACTAAAAGCTCTTGTAAATGGGTATTTTATTAAAGCAGGCTTAATCTTTTTATTAACAATTTTCATTATAATTACATTCACCCGATTTATGGTGAAAATCAGCAAGTCGGGATTAGAAATTCTAACTCAATTTTACAAAAATGCTGCGAGTAATTCACACATAATTGACATATCTAAACTACATTTTAAGGAATTTAAAATTCTTGGTGAGCATGCCAATGAAATGATTCTTAAAAGAAAATCGATTGAACACCAGCTTAATATTGAAACCGCATACTTTGAACAACTTTTCGAAAATTCTCCGGAGGCGATCGCAATTACTGACAACGAGAGTAATGGTATAAAAATCAACAAACAATTTACAAATCTGTTTGGTTATACAAAAGAAGATTTAAAAGGAGTTGTAATAGATACCTTACTTGCCGATGAAACAAAACAAGGTGAAGCCAATAGTTTAAATTACATCACAGCTAAAGGCCAGATGGTAGAAATTGAAACTGTCCGGAAATGCAAAGACGGCAGACTAATTGACGTTTCGATTATGGGAAACCCAATTGAGGTTGATGGTGAGCAGATTGCTATTTTCGGTATTTACAGGGATATTACAGAGAGAAAAATATATGAAAAACATTTAACCGAAGCGAAAAACAAAGCGGAGGAATCTGACAAATTAAAATCAGCCTTTCTTGCGAATATGTCTCATGAAATAAGGACTCCAATGAATCACATTCTTGGATTTACTGAAATTATTACAGCTCAGGAAGTTAACGAAATCGAGCGGCAAGAATACGGAGATCTGATAAAACAAAGTGGTATTAATTTACTGCAGCTCATTAACAACATAATTGATTTATCGAAAATAGAGTGCAAACAAATAAAGCTTTCCTCTTTGGAAATTCCTGTTAATACAGTACTTACCGAATTATATGAAAAATATTACATTCACAAAAACAAGAATAAAAAATCCCACCTTATTCTTAAAATTCAAAAGACTCTAAACGATGAAGACTCTATTATTTATACTGATCCTGGTCGGTTAGAGCAATTACTATCAAACTTAATCGAAAACGCAATCAAATTTACCGACAATGGGTTTATAGAGTTTGGCTATCAACTTAAAGAAAAAAACAAAATCGAATTCTTCGTAAAAGATACCGGCATTGGAATCGCTGAAAAATCAATGGAAAATATCTTTCACAGCTTCAGACAGATGGATGGATCAGACACCCGACGGTATAGCGGAACAGGTCTGGGCTTAACCATTTCGAAACGATTAGCTGAAATACTTGGCGGAGAAATAAGAGTTGAATCAAAAGAGAATATCGGTACATGTTTTTTTGTCACTCTTCCCTACAACAGAGAGAAATTGCAGATTGAAAAAACCGAAGTTTGTGACAAAAAAAATTACAACTGGAAAGGCAAGAGTATTCTTATTGTTGATGATGAGAAGATTAATTTCTCCTTCTTTAAAGCAAGTCTGGTAAAAACCAAGGCAGAAATACTTTGGGCGAAAAATGGAAGTGAAGCAGTAACAATATGTCAATCAATCGCTGTTGATCTTGTACTAATGGACATACAAATGCCAATCATGAACGGTTACGATGCAACGAAAGAAATTAAATCATTCAACTCACAAATTCCGATTATTGGCCAAACTGCTTACTTTCAAAAAGAATACAAGCAAAAAGTAATGGCGGCCGGATGTGATGACTATCTCTCAAAACCAATTAAAACAGCAAAATTACTGGATTCTATTGAAAAGCAGTTTCTAAAAAACTAATCCCATTTTGTCTTTAACTGTTCTTTTTTATAGTTCTGAATGTAATTTATAGCACTATCATAACTATTTACAAATAAATAATAGTCCCGGTAATCCTCTTTTGCAAAATTCTCTTGATAAGAAAGTTCAAATTGCGCTTTTAAAAAATCATAAAACCCATCCGTATTAATGAACACAATTGGCAAGTTATGATATCCCAACTGTTTCAGGGTTATTACTTCCAGAATCTCTTCGAGCGTACCAAAACCTCCCGGCAAAGCTACAAATGCATCTGATTTTTCACGCAGAATTTTTTTCCGTTCCGACATGTCAGGAGTGATGACTAATTCATCCAAAAAATCAGCCGATATTCCATAATCATTAATCAGCTTTGGCACTACACCAATCACCTTTCCTCCAGCCTCTTTAACCGAAACTGCAACCTGATTCATAAGCCCCACGCTTGTTCCCCCATAAACCAAATTGTATCCTGATTCACCAATTGATGCTCCAAGGTTTTTAGCTTCCAGAAAATACTTTTCATCCACAGAATTACTGGAAGAACAAAACACACAAATATTCATATTTTCAACATTTAAAATTTACGTGGGGTAAATTATTAATTTTGTTTTACACAACAAATAAAAACCACAAAATTGATGATTTGATAATAAAAAAGCCCTTGAGAAACAAACTCAAGGGCTTAACATATGGTATTTTACTGTTTATGCATCAATATTGGCATAAGTTGCATTCTTCTCAATAAATTCTCTTCTTGGAGGAACCTCATCACCCATCAACATAGAAAACACATGATCAGCCTCAGCTGCATTTTCAATTGTTATCTGGCGTAATGTTCTCACTTCCGGATCCATGGTTGTCGACCACAATTGTTCGGCACTCATCTCTCCAAGACCTTTGTAACGCTGAATGTGCAAAGAAGATTCTTTTCCACCACCCCATTCTTCAATTAAGCGCAAACGCTGATCTTCATTCCAACAATATTGTTCATTCTTACCTTTTTTAATCAAATACAATGGAGGTGTTGCAATATATAGGTAACCACTTTCGATTAATGATTTCATGTATCTGAAAAAGAAAGTCATAATAAGAGTTGCGATGTGACTACCATCAACATCCGCATCACACATGATTACAATCTTGTGGTAACGAATTTTCTCAACATTTGCAGCTTTACTATCCTCTTCAGTTCCAATTGTAACCCCTAAGGCAGTAAATATATTCTTGATTTCTTCACTTTCGAAAACCTTGTGCTGCATGGCTTTCTCAACATTCAAAATCTTACCTTTTAACGGAAGAATTGCTTGAAATTTACGATCTCTGCCTTGCTTGGCTGTTCCACCCGCCGAATCTCCCTCGACAAGGAATACTTCACAGTTTACAGGATCCTTATCTGAACAGTCGGATAATTTACCAGGCAATCCGGAGCCACCTAAAATTGTTTTTCTCTGAACTAATTCACGGGCCTTTCTAGCGGCATGACGAGCTGTAGCTGCCATTATCACCTTCTGTACAATAGTTCTGGCATCTTTTGGATGTTCCTCCAAATAATTAGCCAACATTGTGCTTACGGCCTGATCAACAGCAATACTTACTTCCGAGTTTCCCAATTTTGTTTTGGTTTGTCCTTCGAACTGCGGCTCTGCAACTTTCACAGAAACAACAGCCGTTAAACCTTCCCGAAAATCATCACCACTAATATCAAATTTCAATTTTGACAACATTCCTGACTTATCAGCAAATGCTTTTAATGTTCTGGTTAATCCACGACGGAAACCTGTTAGGTGAGTTCCACCCTCTATTGTATTGATATTATTCACATAAGAGTGAATATTTTCAGAATAAGAAGAATTGTATTGAAGTGCTATTTCAACAGGAACTTCATTCTTGTCTATCGAAACATGAATAGTTTCCTCAATTAACCGCTCTCTTGTGCTGTCAAGATATTCAACAAATTCTTTTAATCCTTCTTTTGAATAAAAGGTCTCGAAACGAGGTTCTCCATTCTCATTTAGATCTCTTTTATCTGTAAGATTCAAACGGATCTCTTTATTCAAAAATGCCAGTTCTCTTAAACGTGCAGCTAAAATATCGTATTTATATTCAGTTACAAGAAAAATTGAATCATCCGGTTTGAAAGTAATATAGGTTCCTGTCAAATCAGATTCACCTATTGTTTCTATCGGCGCCAATGGCACCCCTTTAGAATATTCCTGACGATATATTTTCCCGTCACGATGGATTTCCGCAGTTAAAAGTATTGACAATGCATTAACACAAGAAACACCAACCCCGTGCAAACCTCCGGATACCTTATAAGAATCCTTATCGAATTTACCACCGGCATGCAAAACAGTCATTACTACTTCAAGTGCCGATTTGTTTTCCTTCACATGCAGGGAAGTAGGAATTCCACGACCATCATCCTTAACGGTAACTGAATTGTCCTCGTTAATAAACACATCGATATTTTTACAATATCCACCCAAGGCCTCATCAATCGAGTTATCTACAACCTCATACACCAAATGGTGCAAACCTTTAATATTTACATCACCAATGTACATGGAAGGGCGTTTACGAACCGCTTCCAATCCTTCTAATACCTGAATACTATCAGCAGAATATTCATTATTCCCGTTTGGTTTCTTTTCTAAATCACTCATTTATCAGATCTTTAGTTGTCAATCAAAGAATTTAACCAATAAATCGTATGATTATTGATCAAAATCATGATCTTATATTCTAATATTTTTTTTGTACAAAAATTAATTCATTCTCAGGAAAGTTTTTTCTGACTAAACCGATAAAAACCAGTAGTGAGGAGAAAGACAAAACACACTTACTGTCAGCATGTTAATCCATTACTAAAGCCTAAAAATAAAAGTAAAACAAAGATAGTAAAAATGATGAGTTTACAGGCTGTTTTATCTAGAAAAATCGTGCTTTTTAATAGTTTTTGTCAAACTGTTTTTAAAAGTACCAATCAGAAGAGATATCTGTCCGTTTATGTTTACAATTCCATAGAATTACTTCGGCGGGGTCTTTTCATTTTAAACCTGATAATAAAACTATTAATATCATTTCCCGTTTTAGTACGCCCGTATTCGTGAAGTTCAAATACTGTAGTTACATTTTTAAAATTTTTAGGCATTGCTTTCCACATCTTGTAAAAAACAACCTGAACATTCTCCATATCGGCATTATCGAGTTTAATTTTAAGAACCTCCCTGTTTTTTGGCATTGCAAAAACACTAACTCCGTGTGAATCCCAATCGATCGATTCTTCGGCCACAAAAGCCAGATTAAGAGTATCTCTGGTGATATCAAACAGATAGGTTACTCCCATATCCTCCATTCCCATCTCCATTAAAATTTCGAGTGGCTTTTGGTCATTATTGACTGAAAGCTTCCACCGCTCTTCTTTTTGAGCACAAAGCTCACTTACACATGAAAAAAGTATAATAACGAACGGAAGTATATATCTTGATTTACGGATCAATTTACAGGACATAATTTTGATAGAGATTTGATAATACTATTAAAAATAGCAAAAAGCGTGCAAAAAACAATTTGCAAACATAAGCAAAAAATAAAAAAGGATGCTCTACGAATAGAACACCCTTCTGTAAAATGCTTTTAATGCGACCTAAAATACGACTTTCACACCCAATAGAAAATTAAGTCTCTGAGAAGGATAGCCATCCCACTGATAGTATTTGTCGGCAAATAGGTTATTTACTTTCCCAAAAGCCGTAAAATGCTTATTTAAACGATAATTCGCACCAATACTCAGATCATACACGGCATCCAATGTTTTTACAGTAGATCCCATAGAAACAGGTCTCTCGCCCAATATATTAACTCCCGCCTGAAAGTCAAGATCATTTGTGAATGCATATGTGGCATTTACATTCATTTCAAATTCCGGCTTGTGCCAGGCCTCAGCTTGCTTATCGAGAGTATATTTATTAAACCAAACTGATGAATTCAATTCCAATTTATCGGTCCAATCTATACTTACTTCAGCGCCTAAACGAAGCAAACTAATATCATCATAAACCACATCAAATTTATTTGAATAAGTAGTACCAGAATAATCTGCATTTGCTGCACCGGCATTTCTTTGCATAAAGAAGTACTGATCATCAACAGAGCTGTATTCTGCCAATAATTTAAAAGATGAGTTAGAAGACAAACTGCCTTTTACTCCACCAAACAATCTGTATTTCTGATTGGAAGGCACCACATTCAAACCTGAGTAAACGTATGGATTCTCGGCAATAATATCATTGTAATTATTCATTTTTAAATCCCCGTCCAATCCGGCAAACAGGGTCATAATGCCATCAATTGCTTCAAAATCAACAGCTATATCAGGATACAGTTTTGCTTCTGAATCGTCGCCCATGGCAAGAACGGCATTCAATCCTAATTTCAAATTCAAATTGCCGGTTTTAAGCGAATATTGAGGATTTAAGTTCCAAACGAGAGTATTCCTTTCAAACATAGATCCTAACTCTTCCATACTGGTAATTCCGTCGGTTGCAAAATAATCAAAAGATGATTTTAAACTCCAAAAACCATCACCACGACGAATTTTAGCCTCGGCACTAATCAATACATCATTCTCTGTAACGTAGATATCATCCGTAAAGTGCTCGTATTGCAAACCAACACCAAAATTCAACTTCTCTTCATCTTTAAAGGCAGTAAGGAACTCTGCATTCAATCCAAAACGATTTTGAACCTGCTCAGTATATGGAAATAAATCCACATAATTTGCTGCAACATCATCTTCTGCCGGGAATCCGAAAAAATCATATCCTTTGTGCTCGTAATACACCTTTCCTGAAACCTTTCCTTCATCCAAATACACACTGCCATATACTTCAGCCAATTGTTCTTTCCAATCGGGCTTTGCTTTCCGGCCATTTTCCAACTCCAATTTTCCGTTGGTGGAATAATGACGAATATGAATTCCAAAATCGCTTATTTTCGAGCGTTGGTTATTGAAACGATAATCCCCGAAAAGGGTTGAATAATTACCCCCTGCAAGAGTTAAGGCATGACTGTTAATTGATTGCAATGGCTCACCAACAATTCGTGCTGCCGGGATTAAAGCAGGAGAAAATCCTACGGCCAAAGGTTTTGTTTGTATAAAATAGGAAAACGAAGGAGTAAAGGTTGCTGTATCCTGAACCACCGGCAACTCACCAATTCGCTTTGATTTATTTATTTTTGGCTGATAAGCGGTTTTCACCTTCACTTCTTTATTTAAATCTCTTTCTTCCTGCGCATAAGAAACTGAACAAGCCAAGCCAGCTATCGCCACAGTGAATATGATTTTTTTGAACATTTCTTTTTTTTATTAGTGGTTAATTACTTAATATCTAATCTATTTAACATCTTCTCTAACATGATTCTCTCCTCATTTAATTTAAGAGAATCTGTTTTTACAGAAGATTTTTCAAATAACTTATTGCTTTCGGTACTGTCGGCTCCTTCGAACTGAACTTTCACTTCATTATTGGTTATTTTCTCTTCGGCCTTTTTCTCACTGGCTAAAAGAACATCCAGTTTCGCCTGAGCTCTTTCAATAATCCCATCGTTCTTTACCGCATAATTATCAACAATACTTTGCAGGGTATATCGAGCCTGAAATGGATCATTCTTCTTCATAAACACATCCGACAGCAAAAGAAAACTTTCTGCCAGCCAGTATTGATGAGGAGAATTCATTTCTATGAACCCGTTAATTTCTTTTTCGGCCAAATCGTACTTACCATTCTCAAAATAAACTTTTGCCAACAGATATTTTGACTCTGCCCCTTCGACACTCTGAGTTTCTTTGGCCAATTCTTTAAAATCGTTCGATGCCGCGACTGTATTCCCCAAATTCAAATAAGATTTGCCTCGTTTGTACTTCGCTTCCCGGATTAGCTCTTCCTTCGATTTGGCTGCCTCGAGCACATCGTTCGCCGCCTGAATGGTATTTTCATACTCCTTTAAACTATACACCGATCGCATGTATCCCACTTTGGCCAATTTCACATTCTCCGGAATCTCGGCCATTTGTGTCAATCTCGAAAATTGTTTCTTCGCCTGAGAGTAATTCTTATTTCTGTAGTTTAATTGCGATGAAGCCAGCAAAGCCCTTTCTGTAAACAAGTTGTTTGGACGATTCAGCACCTGTTCGAATCCGGCAAGTGCCTCATCGAATTTTTGCTGATTTAAAGCTGCATCTGCTTTGTAGAATTGCGCATTTAACTGAAACATTCCATTTGGGAAATTGGATAAATACTCATTCAATGCATTTGTACCTCGCCCGGTATCGCCTGACATGTACAATCGTTCGGCTGAAATATACGAAAGAGAATCTTTCTCTGAACTTCGAATTGCTCCACCTCCTTTAAACGACTCTGCAAAAGCAAAATAATCGTTCACACTATTCATATCAACATAAACATTCTTTAATCCGATAAAAGCACTTTTCTTTTCTTCGCTTTGCGGATAACTTAAAACCACCTCTTTGTAAGAGCTGATGGCTTTTTGATATTCTTTTGCGTTATAATGCAGCTGTCCTAACTGCAGCAATGATTTAGGAGCATAACTGCTATTCGGAAATTTGCCTGCCAATTCTTTATAAATAGATACAGCAGCTACCTGATCGTCCAGCTTCACTTTTGCATTGGCCAATTCGAACAATGCATCATCTAAATATTCCGAATCGGGATAAGAAGTACGTATCTGCTCCAGCAATTGTGCCTTTTCGCTTGTGTTGCCCATTAATCCAACCGAAAGAGCCTGCTGATACAATGCATAATCTGTATCCCATTTGTTGGCAATTGCTGATTTTCGGTAATATTCGGCCGCATTTTTATAATCTCTGTTCAAAAAGAAACAATCACCAATGCGGTTGCAGGCATCCGAAACAAAAGTGCTTTTTTTGTCGGATTGATTGACAAACTTGCGGAACCAATCGGAAGCTTCGCTGTAGTTATCCTGCTCGAAGTAAGCATATGCAATATTGTAATAGGCACGCTCGTAATATTCCGAAGAACCGGAACCCGGTGACAATAAAAACTCGTTATAAAGAGTCGTTGCCTTAGCAAATTCACCCATTCTGTAATAAGCTTCTGCTTTCCAGTAGATGCATTCGGCAGCAATCTGGGAATTATAAATTTTGTACTGCAAAGCGGCATTAAAAGATTCAATTGCCTTGCTGTAATTCAACTGCTTCATCAACTCTAAACCACGCAGCCAGGAAACTCTTTGGTAAGCTCTTTTAATCTCCGGAGTTTTGTTTGCAATTTTATTCATAGAAAGTAAAGCATCTCCATAATTCTTAGTGGTCATGTACACTTTCACCAAATAATCGTAAGCTTCATCATTACGATCAGAGTCCGGATAGTTCTGTAAATATTCATCGAAAGCCTTTATAGTCTCGTTAAAAGGCGAATAAGAAAGCTCGTAAGTCAATTTTGCAAAATTAAACAAAGCATCCTGCTGCATATTTTTATCGAAATCCATTCGGGCAGTAGTTGCAAAAGCAACTTTAGCTCCTTGTTTATCTCCCAATTGCAGAGAACAATCTGCCAGACAATAATTGGCAACCATCAGCAACTCATCATTTTCGCCGCCAACCCGCTCAAATTGCTCAACTGCTTCCCCATATTTCTTTTGCTTGTAAAGACAATATCCGTAAGCAAACTTGTCCTCACGCGAAAAGCTTTTCTTTCCTTTATCCAGAAATGGAATTGCCTTTTGGTATTCTTTTAACTGGTAATGAGAAAGTCCGATCATCTTCGCAATTTCGTCGCTTCGTGTTACCGAGGCATCATCTAAAAATTGCGGAGCATATTCAATTACCTTCGCATATTTCTCCTGCAGGTAATAAATTTGCGTGATGTAGTAAGGAACAATCGGCTGAAAGGTTTTATTCTTAATCAGCTTTTCGAACCCATTCAGCGCGGTTTGATAATTCCCGTTTAAATAGGCAATGTGAGCATAGTAGTAATTTGCCGGAGCATTATATTCTCCCGACACTTCGATAATATCGAAAAAGAATTGTCTGGCCTCTTCATATTTCTTTTCTACAAAATAAGAATAGCCCATTTTAAACTGATATTCGATTCGCTGATCAGAATTTAAAGCATAAACATCAACCTTTTTAAACCATTCCAAAGCATCCTTGTATTTCTTACTTCGATACTGCTGTCTTCCCAACTGAAAATAAGCAGCCTGTTTTAAATTACTCTCCGGATGTTTCTGAATAAAAGATTTCATTTCCTCTTCGGCCTCCGGACGAAAAAGTTCGATGGAACACCAGGCCATATAAAAATCAGCTTTGGTGGCTCGATCGGAATAAGCATCCTTCTCCATTTGAATAAAATCGGCGAATTCGTGTCTGGCTCCGCCATAATTTTTGTTTTGGAACATTTCCATGGCCGATTGCCAAACTTGATTACTGCTTTTAAGGGGTAATGATTTTTGGGCCTGAACTGTAAATCCCAAACATAAAAAAAACAGGAAAATCAAAATCCACAAACTATATTTATTTCTCATATCTTCGTTGCGTGTGTAGGTATAACAAGTTAAAAAAACGTTGAATATCCAAGCCTTTCAGTGGCTGATTTCCGAATCAGATTCAACTCATAAAATCAGGCCTAAAGGTATAAATAATCTGTAAGCTTATCGTATTTCAAACGGTGGAAAGAAAGAAAAATTGCACTCTGTTTTGATAAAGAAAAGAGCAATAAAAAACCTTCTGCCGAAATAATTTTTTAGATTTGTATGTCAACACACAATTTGAATCCTAAAAAAACGAAATACATGACCGAATCTCCTATCATTGAACTTAAAAATGCAGTTATCCGCCAGGCAGATAATATTATTTTAACAGACGTTAGTTTGGAAATTGAAAAAGGAGAATTTGTTTACATCATAGGAAAAGTGGGCAGCGGCAAAACCAGTTTAATGAAAACCTTATACGCCGATCTGCCAATAAAAGAAGGAGGTGGTTCGGTTGCCGGATTTTATCTTCCTATCATCAAAACCAAACAAGTTCCTTTTTTAAGACGAAAAATTGGTATCGTATTTCAGGATTTTCAATTGTTAACCGATCGTAATGTTCATTCTAATCTGGAATTTGTTTTGAAAGCTACCGGCTGGAAAAACAAAAAAGAGATTGACCATAGAATAGAGGAAGTTTTGAGCAAAGTAAAAATGGGCAAGAAAGGATATAAAATGCCACATGAGCTTTCGGGAGGAGAACAGCAGCGAATCGTTATTGCCCGTGCCTTACTCAACTCTCCGGATATTATTTTAGCCGATGAGCCAACTGGTAATCTTGACCCCGAAACATCGGATGAATTGGCTGAATTGCTTATGGATATCAGTAAAAACGGGCGGACTATTGTGATGGCAACACATCAGCACGATTTGCTGAAAAAATTTCCGGCCCGTACGCTGGAATGTATCAACGGAAAAGTTGTTGAAATTTCGAATCCAAAAACCGATGAAGAAATAGAGATTGAATTGGATTAAAACATCAGAAAACACCCCAAACCCCTAAAGGGGCTTCACTACTTAAGTGCGGAATTTTGCGAGAAACCAGACCATACAATAAGGATTTTGAAAAATTGAGGCTAAAGCACAGTTTGATTTTTCCGCTCGCTTTTGTTTTTTTGATTTGGGCTGTTAAAATATTTGAATGGGGACTTGACCTTAATTTGTATTATCTGGGAATTTTCCCTTTGCACGCAAAAGGTTTATTGGGGATTCTCACCAGTCCGTTAATTCATAAGGATTTTAGTCATTTAATGGCCAACACAATTCCCTTTTTTGTTTTAAGTTGGGGCATCTTCTATTTCTATCGTCCGCTTTCGTACCAGATATTTATACTGTGTTATCTTACAACAAACATTCTGGTTTGGCTGGGCGCACGCGAAGCCTATCATATTGGTGCCAGCGGATTGGTTTACGCTTTTGCATCTTTCCTGTTTTTTAGCGGAATTATCCGCAATCACTATCGTTTAATTGCTATCTCTTTTATTGTGGCTTTTCTGTATGGCAGCTTATTTTGGGGCGTGTTCCCAATTCTAACTGATGTTTCGTGGGAAGGCCATTTGTTTGGTGGTTTCTCTGGAATGATTTACGCCTTGGCTTACCGAAACCAAGGGCCGAAAAAACCTGCAATTATTATTCCCGAAGATGATGACTCGATTCCTGAGGAAATTTGGAATTCGGAGGATTTTGAAGATAAGGAAGTGTTGAGGAAATGAGCAGTTAAAAAAAATAAGGAAAAAGACTAAAGGAGTGAAAGAGAGAGGGGAAATTAAATGCAAACCGATGAAAAATTACACATCCAACAATTATTACCTTAGTGATTATCTTTCAGCCATACTGATACCTATAATTCTTATTGGTGCATTATCTTATTTTCTTAGAGATAGCATTATATTTCCGGTAATTGGTACAGCACTACTAATTCCTCTATTATTAGTTGCCTGCGTGATATTTAAGAGGCTAATGAAAATTGAATTCCAAGACAATTTCATTACCGTTACTTATAAATTCTCCCGAAAAATAATTCAAATAAAATACTCTGAGATACATGAATTAACACACATTTCCGCTTACAGAGGAACCAGCCGTACTATTTTTAAATATCAACAAAACAGATTCAAAAAAATAACCACGACTTCTGTTCTTTCGGATAAAGATTTTCAAGAATTTATTATTTGGTTAAAATCCAAAAATGATAATATCGAATTTAAATTTCTCCCATCAGATTCATTGGTTAAAGAAAGATATTTGAATCAACCAAAATAAAAAGACCTCACCCTATTCCTCTTCTTTAAGGAGATGAGAACATAGCTTCGAAAACCTCCGCAATATTCTCAGAAATTGAATAAAAAAATGGCATCCTCACCTGTTGTGAGAACGCCATAAATTTTTAAACAGTTTCTTATATGGTGCGGATTATTATTTCTTGTAATACTTCATTGCTTCAGGCAAGTATGCTTGCAAATCTTTTACACGGGTTGCATCGGCAGGGTGAGTGGATAAGAATTCCGGTGGTTTTTGGCCTCCGCTCTCTCCCATTCGTTTCCAAAAATCGATTGCTTCAGCAGGATTATATCCGGCCATAGCCATAAAAATCAGACCCATTTTATCTGCTTCGGTTTCGTGAGAACGCGAGAAGGGAAGCATGACCCCAACATTGGCACCAACACCAAAGGCAGTCATCCAAATTTGTTGTGTTTCGGCAGGCTTTTCGTTTAAAGCCATTGACAATCCGGTACCCAAAGCCTGAATTCCCATTTGCTGACTCATTCTTTCGTTGCCATGACGTGCAATGGCATGTGCAATTTCATGTCCCATAACAACAGCCATACCGGTTTCGGTTTGTGTGTAAGGTAAAATTCCTGTGTAGAACACCACTTTTCCGCCAGGCATACACCAAGCATTTGGAGTTTCATCTTCAACCAGGTTGAACTCCCAAACAAAATTTGCAATGCGGTCGCTCATGCCGTTATCATTCATAAATTTTTCCACTGCGGCAGAAATTCGGGCACCGCAGGCTTTTACCATTGCCGATTGCTCTTTGTTATCGGAAAGTTTACTTTCCTTTAAAAAGGCATCGTATTGAGTTAAACTGGTAGCAATCATTTCTGTTTCGGGAAACAGATTCATTTGTTTTCTTCCGGTAATGGGCACAGTTGCACATGCAATTGCAAACAACAAAAAACCCGAAAGCAAAATGGTACGCCTGTTTTTCTTCATCATTTTCTTATTTTGATTTTAATAATTGGTTCTTCAAAAATTTATTTCCAATAAACTCAACGCTTACAGGTCTTCGACGCTGTCAGGTTTCAATTAAATTAATTCGCTCAACACTTCATATCCATTATTCTATTCTCAGAGCCTTGCCCTGATCTGAAATAGTAAAGCCCTTCAGGCTTAACAAAACAATCACTGTTTACTAATAACTGTTCTCGGCCTCCAGTTGTTTTAACAGATCACCGACCTTCGTAACAGGCCGTTTGCAGGTATGATTTTTACAAAGATAGAAAGTTGTTTGCCCATTTACATATCTATTTTGCAGCAAAGGCAAACTGCTTTCGGTTTTGCTCCCTGAAATCAAGACATTGGGTAAAAATAATTCTTCAATTTTCCGTTTCTGAACTATCGCATCTTCTCCGGCAACAACAATTTCGATGAGTGGATTTGCCAACCAAAAATACAACTGTCCCCAATTGGAATGATAGGAGATTGCCTTTTCGAGACGTGGTTTTACATTGGCAAGCATCTGTGCAGAACGCTCAACATATCGGCTGTTTCCCAAATAACTTCCTACTAAAAACAAACTTTTTGCAATGGATGAATTGGATGAGGGAATTACATTATCGAGCAATTCCATTTTACGGGCAATTAAATCCGGATCCTCGTCGGATGTGTAAAAAAACATGCCCGACTGCTCATCGGAAAAATGAAGGATAACATGCCCGAGCAAATCGTTGGCTTTCAGCAGCCATTTCTCGTTAAAAGTTGCCTGATAAAGTGCAGTAAAAGCCTCGATAGTGAAACTGTAATCGTCTAAAAATCCGTTTATTTTCGAATTCCCATCTTTATAATTACGATGCAAATGCGCTTTTCCTTTCCAAAGGTATTTTTGAATGAACTCAGCATTTTTAATGGCTCTGTTCAAATATTTTTCATCACCCAAAGCCGTGTAAGCATCTACATATCCTTTCAGCATTAGTGCATTCCAGCTGGTTAACGATTTATCGTCCAAACCAGGGCGGATCCTGTCCTTTCTTCTCTCCAAAAGAGCTCTTCTCCCCTTCTCCAAAACTTCGTCCAGCTTCTTTACGGATATTTCATACTTATCGGCCAATGCCTTTTTATCAGTCTGAATCATCAGTATGTTTCCTTCCTCCCAATTGGCCCGGTCGGTAATGCCGTAATACTCACAAAACAGTTCGGATTGACCACCCAAAAGCTGATCGACCTCAGACTTTTCCCACACATAAAATTTCCCTTCCACCCCTTCGCTGTCGGCATCGAGCGAGGAATAAAAGCCACCTTCGGGCAAACTTAATTCCCTATCGGTAAACTCCAAAGTTTGCTGAATTACCTGTTTGTATTCAGGAATTTTAGTGAGCTGATAGGCTTCGGCATACAAACTAACCAACTGCCCGTTGTCGTAAAGCATTTTTTCGAAGTGCGGCACTTTCCAAATGGCATCGACCGAATATCGGGCAAAACCTCCGCCCACCTGATCGTAAATACCGCCCATGGCCATTTTATCGAGCGTAAGCGTTACATGATTAAGCGCCGGCTGATTTTTTGTAAAATAATAGTAGCGCAGTAAAAACTGAAGGGAATTGGGCAATGGGAATTTTGGCGCCCAATTGTTTCCCCCTTCACGGGTATCGAATTCGGATTCCCACTGGCGAAAGGCTTTTTCTAAATCTGCGGCAGCGAACCGGGATACCTCTTCTTTTACTGCAATTATTTCGTTTTCACGGATTCCCCCGGCCAACTGATCGGCCACCTTCTTTACTTTATCCTGTTTATTGATCCATGCATTTTGAATTCCTTTCAGCACATTCATCCAATTATCGGCAGGAAAGTAAGTGCCTCCAAAAAACGGTTTCCCACCGGGCATGGCAAAACAGTTCAAAGGCCAGCCACCACTGCCGGTCATCATTTGCAAGGCATCCATGTAGATCTGATCGATATCGGGCCGCTCCTCGCGATCGACTTTTATGCAGACAAAAAATTCGTTCATCAGCCTGGCAACCTCCTCGTTCTCGAAACTCTCGCGCTCCATTACATGACACCAATGACAGGCGGCATAACCAATGCTCACCAATATTGGTTTGTTCTCGTTTTTGGCTTTGGCTAAAGCCTCTGCGCCCCACGGGTACCAATTCACAGGATTGTGTGCATGTTGCAGTAAATAAGGACTATTCTCCTTTATTAAATGATTTGTATGTGTGTGATTCATTGTTTGATCGTGATTTTGAGAACGAGCCAGACTTACTTTTACAAGCACAAGCGATAAAAGCAGCACTACCCGTATCAATTTAATCCTCATCGTTTCCCTTGTTTTTAAAGCAAACTAAAGATATAAAATTATTTTTAATCATTTTAAATAAGAATGCAACAAACGGGTTGCTGCAAACGAATAAAATCGTATCAATTTATGAACCCACAGCGCCTGTTCCGGATTGTATAGGAACAGGCTTTTTTTAGATCTGATTGTTCGCTCTGCAATTTTGCAGACAAATTTCTCTCAATCAATATCAATAGTGATAAAACCTGACAAATTGATTTTTTGCCCCGTGCTAATAGTAGCAAAGCATGAAAAAATGATTTTTTGCTTCATGCTAATTGTAGCAAAGCATGAAAAATTGGTTTTTTACTCCATGCTAATTGTAGCAAAGCCCGAAAAATTGGTTTTTTGCACCGTACTAATAGTAGCAAAGCATAAAAAATTGATTTTTTGCCCAATGTACAAAGTACAATGCACGAAAACTTGAATTTTGACTCAATGTACTGAATACAAAGCCTGAAAACTTGAGTTTTGACTCAATGCACTGAGTACAAAACTTGAAAACTTGAGTTTTGACACAATGTACTTGAGTGCAAAGCTTAAAAACTTGAGTTTTTGCCCGATGTACTCAGTACAAAACAAAAAATGATCCTTTGAAAACTCAATAAATATAAAAACAAATCAGTCTTTGAAATATTTTAATTTCAGCGGGCTAAAGCCAAACTGCAACAGATGAAAAAACAACTCTCCTATTTGTCCCCCGTCCCGTTCAGAAAGCCTTTTTTTATGCAATAATTCTTAAGGCCTGCAAGTTGGCAACTTTGACAGCTTGAATCTTTGTTTCGGTTTAGTACTTGATACCAAATTGGCTATAGTGTGAGCTATAAAGCTAAATGGTATAAGCTCGCGAATCTGTTTTACGCTTGAATACTGAAGAACAATCAGTTTGATTTTTCATTCAATACATTATTGCCACAAAATTATTTCTAAACAGCACAAAAGTATTGATTATAATTTGCTAAGTTTGGTATTGTAAAATTGAAAAAGGTGCACAATACACCCCCATACGGCATGTATTGTGCACCTTTTTACCTGATATAGCAGAAATAAGTGCACCTATGGTGCACAATTTAACAAGTTGTGTGTAATTTAAACAAACGCTACTACAACTAATAATTATAGATAATGAAAAAAATATTTTTAGTAATACTGACTTTGGGTATTTTATGCCAAGTTGTTTTATCTCAAAACTTTAATAAAGACAAACTGGATGACTATTTCGATGTTCTTGAGTCAAATAATAAATTTATGGGCAGTGTTGCTGTTTCACAAAATGGTGAAATTATCTATTCAAAATCATTAGGATTTTCTGATTACGAGAAAAAGCTCAAAGCCAACGAAAGCACAAAATATGGTATAGGTTCCATATCGAAAACTTTTACTGCAGTATTGGTATTTAAAGGAGTTGAAGAGAAAAGAATAGACATAAATCAAACAATTAATAAGTATTTTCCAACAATTGAAAACTCCAATAAAATAACAATTGAAGATTTGCTCTATCACAGAAGTGGCATACATAATTTCACTGACGATAAAGATTATTTGACTTGGAATACTCAACCCAAGACAGAAAAAGAAATGGTAACAATTATCGCAAACAAAGGAAGTGATTTTGAACCAAACAGTAAGTCTCAATATAGTAATTCAAACTACATTCTATTAAGTTATATCCTTGAAAAGAGTTATCAGAAATCCTATGGAGAATTATTAAAAGAATATATTACTGCCCCAATCGGATTGAAAAACACCTATTTCGGAGAGACTGTTAATAATTCCAATAAAAAGTGTAATTCATACAGATATTTAGATAGATGGAAATTAGTCCCTGAAACGGATATTTCTGTTCCAATGGGAGCAGGAGGAATTGTTTCAACTCCTATAGACTTAGTAAAATTTAGTAACGCATTGTTTGACGGACAACTGCTAAATAGTGAGAGTCTAAAGAAAATGATGACTATTAAAGAAAATTTCGGAATAGGTTTGTTTCAAATTCCATTTTATAACAAAGTTGGTTTCGGTCATACTGGAGGCATTGATGGATTTACTTCCGTTTTTTCACATTTCTCAGATGGAGATATTTCCTATGCCTTAATTTCAAACGGAACAAACTATACCAATAATGATATCTCGATTTCTGTATTAAGCGCTGTTTATAATAAACCTTACGAAACCCCTACGTTTTCAACTATTGAAGTTAAATCTGAAGATTTAGATAAATATTTAGGAATTTACTCTTCTGCACAACTACCAATGAAAATAACAGTTACGAAAAATAACAATACACTAATAGCTCAAGCTACAGGACAATCATCATTTCCACTTGAAGCAACTGAAAAAGATAAGTTTAAATTTGACCAAGCAGGAATTGTTATGGAATTTAATCCTTCTGAAAAAACGATGATATTGAAACAAGGAGGAGGGCAATTTTTATTTACAAAAAATTAAAAACTACACACAACACTTTGTATAAGTAATGGCAGGAAAAGCACTAAATATCAAGGCAATTAGCCCGCTCAAACTGCGTAGCGGTTTGACAGGAAAGTACCACGCAATCTGCCACTACTCATACAATTTACCGTTGTGCATAATTAAGAAAGACATTGCAAATGAGGAGAATAGTAAAAATAACAGGAAAAATTGTTTTATTGATAATTGGATTGATAGGAGTAGTTTATTTAGGATTTCTGATAAATGAGTATTTAACAGGGAATAAGTATGTGGATTACTTAAAGAAACATAAATTAATATCGACTCAGATTAATGATTCTATTCCGCTAAAATTCGACAATACTTTTTCTGACAATCAATTGTTTTTAGTTGGAGAAATACACGAAGTGGGAACTTCACCTATTATTGATGTAGCAACTTTTAAATATCTCAATCAGCAAAATAATATTACAACCTATATTGCAGAAATGGATATTCCACAATCCTATTATATTAACAGATACCTAAAGGATTCCACAGATTTAAGTCTTGAAAAAATACTTAATAAATGGGTTGTCTATATTGGCACTATAAGTTCTGAATACAGAGCCAAAAAATGGGGGAACCTCAAAAAATATTACCAACAATTGGATGATACAAAGAAATTTGAAGTTTATGGTTTAAATAGACTTAATGATTTTAATTTATTAAATCGACTTTTAAAAGAAAAATTGCCTCTAACTTATTCTGCCGAAATTCCTGAAAGTAAAGATTCTTTAATTAATTGGGTTTCGTCTAATATACCTCAAATAGTTAGGACTACGTCCTTCTCAAAGCAGGATAGTTTATTATTATCAAATATTGAATTTAACTGTTCGAATCTTGAAAAAATTAAATCCAGAGATGAATTTATGTATGATAATTTCCTTAGGTATTATGAACAAAATGATTGGGAATCTAAAAAAATATATGGATGTTTTGGTTTATATCATTCTTTGCAGGGTATTGATAATACCTTAGGTGGAAGAATTAAGACAAATTCCTTTTTAAGTGGAAATATGGTTTCGTTGATTGCTCTTTATAATCATTCTCATCTTACTGTGCCAAGTCAAGGATTACCAGATTATTTAGCTGATAATAATACTTATACCAGATTACCCTACAGCAACGGCAATATATTTTTGGGATATATAAAAGGTATTGAGGATTTTAAACGTGTATCGGCTAAGAACTCAATTAATTTATTTAAGCTTGATGGCACAAATTCACCGTACAATCAATCAAATAGAGGATTAGATAACTTTAGCCTGATTAAATTATTTGGAGGAATCCCAATAAATGAGAATAGAGTGACGACTGACTATATTCAATATCTTTTTTATGTGGATGGAGCTGATTGGATAAAACCTGAAGAATAAAAACTATGCACAATCGAATAGCCCGCCCCGCTAGTAATAACTAGCAGGGAGAGGCTTTCACACCACCAGAAACTTCGCAAGCTCAGTACAAACCAAGCGGGTTTATTCACAAAATAATTTCACAATAAGGTATTCATTAAGGCTTCGCCGTACGTATACGGTTCCGATACACAAGGTAAAATTTAGGCATAACAACTAAATAGCAGCAATATGAAAAAAAAGAACTGGATAATCAGAGTCGGAATATTTTTGATTATTTTCTGTATTCCTTTTTTTCTTTTCATAGCTATAATTCCATTCCTCGAAATGGAAGCGACAACCAAAATTACAATCTCAACCATATCTCTGATTATTGGCGAAGTGCTGTTTTGGCTTGGAGGAATAATGGTGGGAAAAGAGCTTTTTAGCAAATACAAAACCTACCTGAACCCTAAAAACTGGTTTAAAAAAGCAGATCAAAACAAGGAATCAGAATGATATTTTGATGACAGCCGTAAAAACTCTATTCCCTCCATTTTAGGTAGGAGATTCATAATTTAACACCACAAAATCGACAATTTTGGCAGCCAGGCTCGCCGTATGCATGTCCCTGTCGAGCGATGGATTTAACTCTGCAATATCAAAAGCAATGACTTTCTTTGTTGCGAATAAAAAACTCAACAATTTAAACACAAAATAAGGTGTGAAACCCAATGGAGAGGGCGCACTTACGCCAGGTGCATAGGCCGACGAAAAGCCATCCATATCGATGGTAATGTACAGGTAATCGTTATTGGCAATAATGGGTGCCAGTTTGTTTTTAAGGCTTTCCATTTCCATAGCTGATGATTCACAATCGTAATTAATCGAATAGTTGATGTGCTCTCTTTTGGCAATATCGAACAATTCTTTGGTGTTGGATTGCTGCTGAATACCAATGGCATAATAATCTACCAGACCGCCCTTTTCGTGGCATTCCGAAATAATCTGATTGAAAGGAGTTCCGGAATTTCCTCTCCCCTCTACCGGGCGAAGATCAAAATGCGCATCGAAATTAATAATTCCCACTTTTCGCTTCGGATTTTCCTTAACGGCATCGCGTATTCCCATAAAATGTGCGTAAGACATATCGTGCCCGCCACCAATGCCAATCGGAAATATTTTCTGTTTTATTAAGTCGGAGATTGCATAGGAAAAAAGTGCCTGACAAGCTTCCATATCGTCATCGCTGCAGACAATATTGCCGGCATCAATCACGCGTTTGGACTCGAAGTGTATGGGTAATTTGGCCAATCGGTCGCGAATCGCCTTAGGTCCTTCGTGCGCTCCCATTCTTCCGCGGTTCCGTCGTACTCCTTCATCGCAAACATAACCCAAAATGGCAATATCGATCTTTGAATCATCAGACTGCTGATTCAATTCATCCCAGTTTACAAATTCAATTTGCTGGTGCCAATACTGTTTTCCCATGTCTGGATTTGACTTGCGTCCCTCCCAGTATCCTTTTTCAGCAGGCCTGTATTCAGCATTTATCGATTCATTATCTCTTCTCTCCACAACTACAAATTCGTATATATGAAATTGGTTCAGGAAATACCTGAACCAATTCTATTTTTATCTAAAAACGATTTTTAAAAAAGATCAGTCAGCAGGTTGTCATCTACCAGATTGGGAACGGTTACCTTTAAATCAGGTGTGCGTTCCATTTCCCGTTTAATGGCAAACATCGCTTCCTTATTTCTTGCCCAGCTGCGTCGGGCAATCCCGTTGTTTACATCGTAAAACAACATGTTTTTCAGGCGTGCATCAGCTTCCCGGGTTCCGTCAAGCAACATCCCGAATCCACCATTGGTAACTTCTCCCCAGCCTACGCCGCCGCCATTGTGAATCGACACCCAGGTTGCACCTCTAAAGCTGTCACCAATCACATTCTGAATGGCCATATCAGCAGTAAACTTACTGCCGTCATAAATATTGGAAGTTTCGCGGTAAGGAGAATCTGTTCCACTCACATCGTGATGATCGCGGCCCAAAACCACCGGACCTATTTTACCGGCTGCAATTGCATTGTTGAATGCTTCAGCAATTTTTGAGCGTCCTTCGGCATCGGCATATAAAATACGGGCCTGCGAACCAACTACCATTTTGTTCTTCTTGGCATCCTTAATCCAGGTAATGTTATCCTGCATCTGCAATTGAATTTCTTCCGGAGAACTTTCCATGATTTCCTGCAATACATTCATGGCAATTTCATCGGTCTGATCTAAATCTTCAGCTCTTCCCGAAGCACAAACCCAACGGAACGGACCAAAACCATAATCGAAGCACATTGGGCCTAAAATATCCTGAACGTAAGATTTGTATTTAAAATCAATTCCATTTTCAGCCATGATATCTGCTCCGGCGCGGGAAGCTTCCAGCAAAAAGGCATTCCCGTAATCGAAAAAATAAGTTCCTTTTGCCGTGTGTTTGTTAATTGAAGCAGCATGGCGGCGTAATGTTGCCTGCACTTTTTCTTTAAACAACTCCGGCTCTTCACGAATCAATCTGTTCGATTCTTCATAGGAAGTATCAACAGGATAATATCCACCTGTCCATGGAATGTGCAATGATGTTTGATCGGAACCAATATGAATGAAGATATTCTCCGCATCGAAACGCTCCCAAACATCCACTACATTACCAATAAAGGCAATGGAAACCACCTCGTTGGTCTCCTGTGCTTTTCTTACACGGGCAACCAATTCGTCCATCGAATCAATCAAAACATCAACCCAACCCTGCTCGTGACGTTTTTTGGCTGCTTTGGGATTCACTTCGGCCGCTACGGTAATACAACCGGCAATATTTCCGGCCTTTGGCTGCGCACCACTCATTCCACCCAATCCGGCAGTTAAAAAAATCTTTCCTGAAGGAGTTTCTCCCTTTTTCAGGATTTTACGAAAAGCATTCATCACAGTAATGGTTGTACCGTGAACAATTCCCTGCGGACCAATGTACATAAACGATCCTGCTGTCATTTGACCGTATTGAGATACACCCAGCGCATTAAATTTTTCCCAGTCATCTGCTTTGGAGTAGTTAGGAACAACCATACCATTGGTAACCACCACTCTTGGAGCTCCTTTCGAAGAAGGAAACAATCCCATTGGATGGCCTGAATACAGATTCAAAGTCTGCTCGTCGGTCATGGTCGCCAAATACTTCATGGTAAGCAGGTACTGCGCCCAATTCTGAAAAACAGCTCCGTTACCGCCGTAAGTAATCAACTCCTCGGGATGCTGAGCTACTGCAGGATTTAAATTGTTCTGCATCATCAGCATGATACCTGCAGCCTGTATTGATTTAGCAGGATATTCCTGAATCGAGCGGGCATACATTTTGTATTCCGGCTTAAACCGATACATGTAAATGCGTCCAAAATCGAGTAATTCCTGAGCAAATTCAAGCGCTAATTCCTTGTGCCATTCTTTAGGGAAATAACGCAGGGCATTACGAATCGCCAACTGCTTTTCCTCTACCGATAAAATATCTTTCCTTTTAGGAGCTCTGTTCGCATCCTTCGGATATGTTTTTTTTGCAGGTAATTCGACTGGAATCCCCTGCAATATTTGTTCTTGAAATGTCATACTTTCGATTTTACTATTTCACAATAAAAGCTCTGGTCTTCACAAAATCAATCATTGCGTAGATATCATCTTTCAACACACGGTCATCTTCCAGTTTATCTACTTTACTTCTGATAATTTTGAAATTTTCTGTCATGATATCTGAAAAATGATTTGGACTTCTGAATTCCAATGCCTGAGCAGCATACATCAATTCAATGGCAAATATTTTCTCGATATTTCCCAAAATCTGATTGAATTTTCGTCCGGAAATACTTCCCATCGAAACATGATCTTCCTGTCCTAATGAAGTTGGAACACTATCTGCTGACGGAGGAAAACAAAGTGATTTATTCTCAGTAACCAGTGCGGCGGTAGTATATTGAGGAATCATAAATCCTGAATTTAATCCACCACTTGCAGTCAGCAAACGAGGCAATCCAAATTTACCTTCCAACAGCAAATAACATCTTCTGTCAGCAATATTACCAAGCTCCGATGCCGCTATCGAACAGTAGTCCAAAGCCATCGCCAAAGGTTGTCCGTGGAAGTTACCGCCTGAAATAGCTTCGGTATCGCTTAATACAATTGGATTATCAGTCACCGAATTCATTTCGATTTCAGCCAGCTCATTCAAATGATACCATGCATTTCTGGATGCACCATGAACCTGAGGAATACAACGTAACGAATATGGATCCTGAACACGTTCACAATCAATATGACCCGCTAAATTTTCTGAGTTTTCCAACAGCATACGCATGCGTTCCGCCACTTTAATATTTCCTTTAAACGGACGAATAGCATGTAATTCCGGTTTGAAAGGAGCTGCACTTCCCTGAAAACCCTCCAAACTCATTGCTCCTGCAACATCAGCCAAATCAAGAAGATATTCCATTTTATACAAACCACGTATGGTGTGAGCCAAAATAAACTGAGTTCCATTAATCAAACCCAAACCTTCTTTTGCTTCCAAACGAATAGCCTTCAGTCCATGCTTTGCCAATACTTCTTTAGCAGGAACAATATCTTTGCCGATCCAAAATTCACCTTCTCCTAAAAGAGGTAAAAATAAATGCGACAAAGGAGCTAAATCGCCCGAAGCACCAACAGAACCTTGTTCCGGAACAACTGGAACCAAATCATTTTCAATAAAAAATAAAATACGTTCAATCACTTCCAACCGAACACCCGAAAAACCCTGCGCCAATGCTTGTACCTTACAAATCATCATGATTTTAGATAGCTCTTTACCAATAGGATTTCCAACACCTACAGCATGAGTTATCAGCAAGTTTTCCTGCAATTTACTGGTTTCTTCCGGCGAAATCTGAGTATCACACAAAGGGCCAAAACCTGTATTGATTCCATAATAAGCTTTATTGGACTTCGCCATTGTTTCTACCTTGGCTCTGCAGGCATTCACTTTACTGACAGCTTCTGCAGTTAATCCCGCTTTTAGCTCTCCCCGAGCAATTTGTATCGTCTTATCAACATTTAGTCGATCAATTCCGTATTTAAACATAGTTCAAGTAGATTTATTTTTTATTACAAAGTTATTCGTAATTTTGATACCCAACAAGACTATTATTGTCATCATTTAATAACTATGAGTAATCAAATTGAGTTCAGACATTACAAATATTTCCTTGCTTTAGCCGAAGATCTGCATTTTAGAAAAGCAGCAGAAAGCTTGTTTATATCGCAGCCCGGATTAAGCCGGCAGATTAAACAAATGGAAGAAATTCTTGGAATCAGCTTGTTCGAACGCCACAACCGAAAAGTAAAACTTACTATTGCTGGCCTTTACCTGCAAAAAGAATTGACCAATAATTTTAAACGTTTGGATGAAATTATAAACCATGCTAAATTGTTACATGACGGCTTGAATGGCAATTTGAATCTCGGCTATGTTGGTTCTGCCATGCAGGATGTGATCCCTGAACTATTATTAAAATTTAAGCAAACCCATCCAAATGTTCTTTTCAGTTTAAAAGAAATGGACAACAACAAACAAATTCAGGCACTGCTTAATCATGAAATTGATGTTGGTTTTGTGAGAATGGAACGAGTGCCCAGAGGATTAAGCATTCAATCCGTTTTCGAAGATACATTTTCCTTAGTTCTTCCTAAAGATCACCCAATTAACGAATCGAACTTCACGAATTTGTCTCAATTTAAAAATGATTCGTTCATCTTTTTTGATGCTTCGTACAGTGAATCGTATTTTGAAAAAGTAATGCAAATTTTCGATGAAAGTGGTTTTGCACCATTGATTTCGCACAACACGGTTAATGCCAGTTCGATATACCGGCTGGTAGAAAATAAATTTGGTGTTTCAATTGTACCAACTTCTCTGAAATTAGGCTACGACATGGGAATTAAATTTATCGAATTGAATAAAATACCTCAGAGAACAACCTTGCGGGCTGTCTGGAACAACAAAAATACCAATCCAATATTAAATGACTTTCGTACTATGATTGATGACAAAATGATGAATAAGTAAGTTTATTAAGACTAAAAGCACCTATTTCTTTGGTAAAAATATCGCGTCAAAATTTGTCTTTACAAAATTATACTGACCTTATAACCGGGGTAAATTGTCTTCTATTAAAATTTCACAAACCAAGGAATTAATAGAATAGATAAAAAAAGCGAAGCTACTTCTCAATCAGAACATTAAAATATGTACTTTTGCGACTGTTTTGCGAAAAAGCAAGAAGAAGTGTCCTTAAAAAAACACTTTACATATATCAATTAAGAATTTTAGAAAGAGCCTGTATGAAGCGAGTTAATGCGTACAAAAAATTATTTAATGTTGATCAGGATACTGATCTTAAGAAATTAAAATCAACTTATCGAAATTTGGTTAAAGAGTGGCATCCTGATAAATTTCAATCTGATGACGAAAAATTTGCTGAAGCAGAAATCAAAAGCCGCGAGATTATTGATGCTTATCACTTTTTAGTAAGTATTGCTCCGGAGACAATTGAAGCAAATCTGGAAGAATATACTTCAACAACTACCGAATCGGGCATTGCTGATTACAAACACAAAGGCTTGTTGCTTGAAATCTCTTTCACCGATGGAACTACTTATGAATATTTTGGCGTTCCAAAAAACGTATTCAATAAATTCATCAATTCAGATAAGCAGTATCGCTTTGCCAAAAGAAGCATTTTCAACTCTTACCTGTACCGAAAGTCAAAAAAGGACGCTGCAGCAGCCTAAAGAATATATGATCAATAAAAACCCCAAGCTCAAAAAGCCTGGGGTTTTTATTTTTCAATTCGCCCAAAACCAATCAACTGGTTTTTAACCATCCGGTAATGCTTAAGCGTGGCTGATTACTGAGCAAAACTTCATGCTCGAGTTCACTGCTCTTAAAGAATACACATTTGCCGTTAAGCGGCGAAATAATCTGATTGTGATCCGAATGATAAATACACAATTCGCCCCCATCACCCGGCTTCCAATCCGGATTTAAATACATGATCATAGTGAAAGCTCTTCCCTTATTATTCACAAACTGATCGAGATGCTTTTTATAGAAAGTTCCTTTTTCGTAAAGAGCATAATGAAATTCATATCCGGTAATGCCTGTATAGCAAGTCTGATTTAAATAGGCTACAAAACGATCCATCAAATCAAAAAAACAGTCTTCGTGTTCATCATGATGTTTTCGATCGAGCCAATGTATTTTATCGCTGCGAATTAATTGATTGTGAACTAAATCAGTATTATTTCCAATCCCGGCAGGAAGCATCTGTTTTTGCGACAACAATCCTAATAAATTGCTTTTAAGCTGAGAGGCCAGAGTTTCACTCAGGAAATTATCTGCCAGGCCAACATTATTTTCTAAATAAGTCCTGACCAAATCATCAAATGTTGTATTCAATTGAATCAATTAATGTGTATGCGGAACGAATCCGCTGAACTACAAGGTAGACTATTAAACTGGGATCTTAACCTGTATTTTCTTTATTATAGAATAAAGAATGTTGCTATCCAAAATAAGGTTTAATTAAAAGTTTACAGATCAAATATTATTGATAAATTTAAAAACGAATAGATTGTAATTATCAAAAAGATTGTATTTATGAGTTTTGGCGGATCAGTTCAAGCAATGATTATCTCGATAAGGAACAATGCGAGACCTAAAAAAAACATCTTCCGATCAAGAAATAAAGATCATGTAAACCTGCACTCTGAAGAAAGTAATTTGGAGTACAAAACTGTATCTGAAGCCGAATTAAAGCAGATCAAGAAGAAGATAAGGGCAAGCGCCCGTAAAGAAAATCGAAAACTAAAAATTTGGGTTCTTATAATAAGCATACCAATTCTAATTGGAATCTATTTCATAGTCCAAAATCGAATTGACAATTTTCATGAAGAAAAAAGAATCGAAGCAATTAAAAAACAAAAAGCAATTGATGAAATTGAACTTACAAAGGAAAATAAAATACTTTATCTCCTAAAGGATGGAACTAAGTGGTTAAACGCTGGACATTATAAAAATGCAAAAACTCAATATTACAAAGCCTATAAAATTGAGCAGGAGGATTATCGAATTAATTACGCGAATGCCAAAGCTTACGTTTTAGATTGTATCGAAAACAATGTCAGATGCATAACTGCCGAAAGAATGTTAAAAGGTTTAAAAGAAAAGTATGGTGATAAAGCTGAAATATTGGATTTGGAACAGCTTCTTGAACAGAAATAGACTTATGATCTCACTTTGTTTCCATACCAAATAGTCCTATTTTTCTAAAAAACACTTAAAATGCATACAAACCTACTCGAAAACTTCAAAAAAATCAACGAATATTTCTCTCCCAAAGTGATTGGAGAGGTAAACGATTCTTACGTTAAAATTGCCAAAATAAAAGGCGACGAACTACCGTGGCACGATCATAAAAATGAAGATGAACTGTTCTATATCATTGAAGGCAGCCTTTTAATGGAAGTTGAAGGCTCTGAACCGTTTACTATGAATGCAGGAGATATGTACATCGTTAAGAAAGGCACTCAACATCGGGTATCCGCAAAGGAAGAATGCAAAATCATGCTGATAGAAAATAAAACTACGGCTCATACTGGAGATGTTGAATCTGCAATAACTAAAAATATCCAAGATCAACTCAAATAGGATACTATCTTATTTAGAATCATCCCTGCAATTTAATTTGTCGCTGCAATGTCTTTCGACCTAAAATTGCTTCTAAATTCTATATCTTTATTCATAAAAATAAGCTGAGTGATAAATATGGTGCATATTAGAAGAATTTTTCTTCAGATTTTAATTTTAACAGGCTTTATCCTGAATGCATCAGCACAGGACAATGCAATAGTTAACAAAATAAGGTTTACAGGAATCGATACGCTGCAAAAGGAAATTCTTCTTACGCAGATGAATACCAAAGCCAGACCTTTTACCGGGAAGTTAACTTTTTGGAAAAAAACCACCCGATTTTCCAGTTTCACATTTGATGAAGACTTACTTCAACTGAAAAAATACTATCAGAAGAATGGTTTTTTAGATGTATCAATTACATCGGATCTTCTGCCAGACAAAAGAAACAAAAAACTTGACATCCTAATTCACATCCGGAAAGGAGCTCCTATTTCAATTGGTGAAATCAACTATTCCTTAACCGGGACCGAAGCAAACATGCAAATTTTAGAGTCTGTAAAAATGATTCTTCCCCTAAAAACCGGAAACCTGTTTCAAGATGAAAAGATCATAGCCTCCGAAAATTTAATCCGCGAAAAATTCAATCACGAAGGGTTTCCTTTTGTGAAAGTGAAAAAAAGCATCCATTTAAATGAAAAACTACATGCTGCAAATATTAATTTCAGTGTAAACCCTGGAAATAAAAGTTATTTTGGTGAGATTAATCTGGAAGGAAATTCTGTAATCAACAAAGCATATATCCTGAAACATGTTGAACTTAGTAAAGGTGAAGTCTTTTCTCAGGTGAAAATTGAAAAGACTCAGGAAGAATTGTTCAACATGAATCTATTCCGTTACGTAACCATTCGTGCAATGTTGGATAGTGTAAATCATGATTCAGTGCCAATTTCCATTCACATAAAGGAGCTTCCCCGTTGGTCCGTTAAAATTGGTGTAGGATATGGAACCGAAGATAAAATCAGGACATCCATTCTATTCAAACGATTAAATTTTTTAGGTGGAGGACGAACTCTGTCGATTAAAGGACAGCACTCCTACTTCACTCCGCTTAGTATCGAGAGTAAATTTATACAACCCGATGTATGGAGCAAAAATCTTGATTTCATTTTAAATCCGTTCTTCTCGCGCGAAAGAGAAGACAGTTATGAAGTTGACAGGCTGGGAACTTCGGTTACTTTTCAGAAGGAATTAACAAAAAAATCTGCCGCTTATATTTCTTATACATTTGGTAAGGATAAAGTGGATATCTCGAAAAGTAATGACTCCTTATCGATTGAGGATGCCGACAAATTAAATCGCAATAAATCAGGCGTAACATTGGGCTACAACCTAAACACCACCAATGACATTTTTTCTCCTGAAAAAGGATGGAAATATGAAGGAACAGCAACCTATATGGGAATTGGTTTTAATTCTCAGTTTCATTACTATAAAATTATGACCGAAATAGACTATTTCCACTCTCTGTGGAAGAATGTTGTTTTTGCCGGAAAAATAAAAACTGGAATTATTGAACCAACCCAAGGCGATTCTCAAAGTCCTATCGAAGATCGTTTTTTAATGGGAGGAGCACTATCCTTGCGTGGCTGGGGCCGTAATCAGATCTCTCCAAAAAACGAAGCAGGAAGCAAATTGGGTGGAAACAGCATGATGGAAGCCAGTGCTGAAATAAGATTTCCACTGTACGGTATCTTTTCAGGCACAGCCTTTACGGATTTTGGAAATTCATGGTTAAATTCATGGGAATTTAAACTAAACAAGCTAAACTATGATGCAGGCTTGGGCCTACGTGTGAAAACACCTGTTGGGCCTATTCGTTTGGATGTTGCAAGCCCATTATTCGAGGGGAAATTCAGAACCCAATTCTTTATTACTATTGGGCATGCATTTTAATGTGAAATTAAATGATTGAAGGAATGAAACGATTTTTAAAAACAGCAGGTATTGCAAGTGCAGGAGTAATTATTCTCCTGGCGATTCTGCTTTTTCTCCTTTCTACCGGACTTTTCAATAATTGGATTTCGGAAACTGTGTGCCACATAGCCAATCAACAGCTAAATACTGAGCTTACGATAGGAAAAATTGAAGGCAACCCTCTCTCCCATCTTCTTGTAAAGAAAATTGATTTGGAACAAAACAACAGCAAGCTGATAACTCTTGATGAACTGGAAATAAAATACAACATTTGGAAGATTGCAGGAAAAAAACTGGAAATTACATCTCTGAAATTAAATGGAACATCGGTTTTCTTACAACAAGACAAGGATGATTTATGGAACCTTGAAAAACTGATTCCCGAGGCAGAAAATTCTGAAGCTAAAGTTCCTTCGAGTCCCTTTTCATGGGAAATAGAATTGGCAGATGTATCTACGAAGAATTTTGAGGCCAAAATCGTGGCGAATGACAGTACACAGTTAATTCCGCAGCATGTAAAATTTGATGCTTCTCTCAGTTTCAAATTTGCAGCTGATTTTATGAATATCAATCTGCACAAACTTGAAATAAGCACACAAAAACCATCTCTGCAGATTCAAGACTTACATTTTGAAGCAAGTTTAATTGATTCGGTATTTAGCTGGACTAATTTTGAACTTCAACTTCCTAAATCAAAGCTTAACTCAAAAGGTTCGGTTCCTTTCAATCAATTGCTTGGTTCCGAAGTTTCATTTCATGCAAATCCCTTCGATTTTGAAGATGTAAACGAATGGATCCCTTCAATTCATGGCAAACCCAACATAAATCTTGAAATACTCAAAAAAGAAAATACCAGACAAATAGACTTCTCTATCAAACAACAAAATCAGATTTTTAAAATACTGGGAGAAATTAAAGATATTAACAGCTTGCCGGCTTTTGATTTTACTATAGAAATTGATAGTTTAAACGGCGAATACTGGACTCATAATGAAGACCTTAAATCGAATATAAAAGGTGAATTTGAGATCAATGGAAATGGATTGGATTTCGAGGAAAACTCAATTCATGCCAAGGCTAAATTCACCGATTTAAAATATAAGAATCACGAATTGGATGATTTTATTCTTCTTATTGACAAAGACAAAAAAGAACTCGATGCAAATTTAAAAGCAAGTACTCTTTTCGGAAAGTTAGATTCCAAAATTCACATCGAAAACATCTCTGAATTTGCAACTTACAGTTCCGAACTGAAAATTCGCAATTTAGATTTGAGCAAACTAAGCAGGAATAAGAATTTAAAATCAGACATTAACATCGACTTACAGGCAGTTGGCAAAGGCTTTATCCTTGGTGACCTGCAAACAAATCTTCATTTAGAATCAACAAAATCAGTCCTTTTCAATCAGCCAATCACAAATTTAAATGCCAACATTGTTATCAACAAAAAAGAATATCTAATTAATGATATCCATTTTGAAACGTCCTACTTAAAGGCTATTCTTTCGGGAAAGGGAAACATTGCCGAAAACAATCTTATTCATTTAGAGCTAAAATCAAATAACCTAAACGCACCGCTTATCGCGCTAGGCTTTAAACCCGTCGATTTTAACGGGGAAATTACAAGTGACTTATCCGGACCTTTTAATGCTTTGGATTTTAAAAGCGATATCAATATCGCACATGCCGGAATCGACTCACTCTTTTTGCAAAATTTCAAAGCTAAGCTTCATTCGCGCTTTTCGGGGGATGAACTGTTGGCAAATATGGATTCGGTCGGAAAAAAAGACACAAGTACAAATGCCTTTTTAAAAAACATTTATCTAAGTGCAAAAGCAAGTGCAGATTATATTGCATTTGAAAAGTACTATATGGCGAATACCAACTTAACTTTTGAGAAAAACCAAGAAAACAGTAGTGGTAACATTACTTCCTCCACAGTTTTAGGAAATCTGAAAACCAAATACTCTATCGAAAACCTGTTCTCGGTTCCCGGATATAAAATAGAAAGCAATTTGAAAAACATTGATCTTTCCAAGATCACAAAAAACAAAAAGCTCCGTTCCGATTTGAACTTCGAAATAGTTGCAGCAGGGAAAGGGATTCAACCCAAATCAATGAATGCTGATCTGGAAATTCAATCGAACGGATCATCTATATTTGATTTGCCTCTTGAAAAATTTAAAGCAGAAATAAACTATAAGAAGGGAAAATATCAGGTAAACGGATTTCATATAGAAACGCCCTTTGCTTTCGCCGATTTAACGGGCAAAGGAAACTGGGAAAAGAACAATCTGCTCGAATTAAATATCAAAACTACAGACATTCAGCATCTCATCTCTGCCTTAGGAACCGATAAATTACAACTTGTTGGACAACTAAAAGCTGAAATTAAAGGTCCGCCAGATTCTCTGCAAATATCCTCTTCGGTGAATGTAACTGAATTGAAACTCGATACCATCAGCATCAACAAAATAACAGCTGATGCTGAAATCCAATTTGCAGATTCAACATATTCCGGATTCATGAACCTTTTGGTGAGTGACTCTAAAATACAGAATTTTAGTCTTCAGGAACTTCATTTTAAAAGTAAGTTCAATCAGCAGAAAGCAGTTAATTCGTTCTCCTTTTTTGCCAGCGATTCTTTACATGGTAAAATTCTATCCGAACTTAAAATCAACAATAACCCCAGCATTTCCTTTCAGGGTATCGTACTAAATTTAAACAATCAGATTTGGAAGGGAGGCAACGATGCCAACTACATTAAATTTAGGCAGGATTCTATTGAAATAAACCAATTTGAACTTAGCTCGCAGCAAAGTGCATTAAAAGCAAATGGAATATTTGCTTTTAATGGAACTGAAGATTTGCATGTTGAAATTCAGAACCTTAACCTGATCAACATTTCAGAACTGCATTTTTTGCCCTATCAGATATCAGGAAAAGTGAATGCTTTTCTCGACATTTCCGGAACAGCAAACAAACCAATTATTAAATCTATTCTCACTATTGATAATCCGGAAATTGACAGCCTGCGATTTAGCAAATTCCAATCTAATATCAACTATACAAACAAAAAACTTCGTTTTGAGACATATCTTGATGGTTATTCGTCACGACTTATCAACGCAGAATTTGAACTCCCTCTGCACTTTTCATTTACTGAAAAGTTTGTGCTTCCCAAGGAAGACAATCCCATCCATGCCATTGTAAAAATCGATCAACTCGATATCAATAAATTCAATCGTTTTATTCCAACAACAGGAATTGAAGCTAAAGGTTTGCTAAGCCTACAACTCAATGTTGATAACACCATTAACAATCCTCACATTAGTGGTTATCTAAATTTTGGCAAGGGTGCTTTTCAATATAAAAAACTGGGAATGAATTACAGTGATATCGAAATGCGCAGTCGCCTGGCAAACAACTATTTTTATCTCGACAGCCTTCTCATAAATTCCGGAAAAGGAAAATTGCAGCTGAAAGGATCGGCTGAAATGAAATCACTGGTTGATACTGAATTAAAAAACATTAATCTGGATGTAAAAGGAGAAAACTTCAAAGCCTTCGACTCCGAACTAATAAAGGCCGTTATCAATACAAATCTTAGCCTGAACGGTTCCCCTGAAAACCCTACCTTCAAAGGAAAAGTCACAATTCTAAACTCAAACCTAAATACCGATATATTCCTAAAAGAATTCAATCGTGTTTATGATGATTCCAACCAACCACTCTTGGTTACTGCACGGAAAAATGCAGAAAATGAAGAAATAAAGTACACTATAAAAAAGAATTCAGCACAAAAAGATTTCCCTTCAATTTATAAAAACCTGAAGGGGAATTTCGACATCGAGATTCCCAGAAACACCTGGATAAAAGGCAAAAACATGAATTTTGAACTGGCCGGAAATCTACAAGCGATCAAAGAAGATGAACAGATAGACATTTTCGGAACTATGAACGTAAAAAGAGGATTTTATAAAATTTACGGACGAAGACTTGAATTTGAAGAAGGTGAAGTCACTTTAACAGGTGGAGCAACTCTAAATCCGATTGTCAATTTCAAAGTTGCCTACAAATTCCGCGATCCGGATAATCAATTGCGAAAACTTAGCGTAAATGTAACTGGACGAATTTATGAACCGGAAGTTAAATTTTTTCTTGACGATACCTCCATCGAAGAAAAAGACGCCATTTCTTATCTGATATTCAACAAAAGCACGAACCAACTTGATACGAGAGAAAATACATCAATGAAGAGCAGTAATATGGACATCGCCAAGGATTTTGCAATCGGCCAATTCTCGAATGTACTTAAGGATGCCTTACAATCGTCACTTGGTTTGGATGTGATTGAAATTTCGGGAAAAAATGGCTGGACGCAAGGCAGTGTATCGGTTGGTAAATACATAACAAACAATTTGTACCTGAATTACGAACGAACATTTGCCATCGATAAAAAGGATAAAATTATTGAACCGGAAAAAATTTCAATGGAATATCAATTTTACCGTTCTCTTTTTTTACAGGCGACCAATCAGAGTGCGAATTCCGGTTTTGATTTCATTATCAAATGGACCTGGAAATAAGTTGGAATTCGAAACCTGCTAATTCGGTAAATAAAAGTAAATACCCAAGCCATTTGTAAATAGAATATTTCCATACAAAGAATGTTCCAAAAAAACTGCGTTTAACGATTTGTTGCGAAGATAGGTAAAGGAAAAAATAAGACTGCCTGCAAAGGTAAAAATCAAAGCCATCCAGTTTCTAAAAATAATGTGAGCCATGGAAAAACAAACCGCATTTATCAACAGCAGCAATAATGGATTTCTAAAAAGAAGTTTATACCGATAAAAAAAGAATGCCCGGTAAATGAATTCCTGTGTGTATGCTGACCAAATAGGATAAGTGAAAATTACAGCAAGCCAAATCCAAAAATTATTCCTCGGAAGGTAAAAAAATACATCTCCCCTAAAAATATAAACCCATATTGAGGTAATAAACAGCAATACAAATCCTTTCAATAAAAATTCCTGCCATGGATAGTCACGCTTAATTCGAAAAATACCGCGGTCAAAATTTTTATCCCTAAAAACAATAAAGAGACAATAGAGAAATACAATAACCAGTGGCACAGCTTTATGAACCGGTATAAGCTCGTAAAAATACAAGACAGGAAGTACCAGAAACATAAAAATCATTTCTAACCACAGGTATAATTTTTTCATCTCACTATCCACTAAAAATTTGAAAACAATAGAAAACCAATTGAAATAAGGAGGACTCCTTATTAAGACTCGTTCTATTTAATTTACAATTTTTAGATGGATTTTGTTTCAAAAACTTTGGTGAAATTTAGGAACGGAGGATTTTTATTGACTAACGAAATTATAGGGTTAATAAATCCAAAAAAATGACAATAAAAAGCCTTTTTTAATTGATTTATCTAACTCAAAAATAGACAAATACCTACAACTCGCTACAACGGCCAGCTAGAATTCTTTTCTTTGCGCTTTTCTTGCAGCAATAATTAGTAAATAACCCGCAATTACGGGTCCGTAAGACACAAAATAATATCCCTTCATATCGAACCAATGGAAATAGGTTCCCAGAGTAATTATACCACCAATTATCATTAGAGTCCATCCTATCAGGCGCAATTCCCTAGCCTTAAACTTCCCTTTCTTCTTCACCTCTCCTCTTAAAATCCGATCATCAATTGCGCGGACAATATCCTTAATCAGATCTTCTTCGATATTCTTTTCTACTAATTCTTTACGGATTTGGGAAAAATCCATTCCCTCTATTTTCTTTTGGTGATATAAATCAACCAACTCTCTAAAATTATTTTCCATAATTCAATTGTGCTATTCGTTCAACAAAACTAACTACAATTGAACACATATTCAAAACAGTACCGGTAAATCTTTCAAGCATTAAGTAAAAACCAATCATAAACACAAGAGCAATACAAACTACCACTACAACACAACAACAGGCTTCCCGAATAGAGAAGCCTGTGATGTATCTGATCAAAAATATTTGTTCTATTTATAAATTGCCTTTTTAGCAGCAAGCAAAGTATTCTGTAATAAGGAAACAATCGTCATTGGACCAACGCCACCCGGAACAGGAGTTATGAAGGATGCTTTAGGAGCAACTTCATCAAACTTCACATCGCCCAACAGCTTCCAGCCCGACTTTGTTTTATCAGATTTTACTCGGTGAATTCCAACGTCGATAATAACAGCGCCTTCTTTTACCATATCACCTGTTAAAAATTCTTTCATTCCCAAAGCAACAATAACGATATCCGCCTGACGGGTAATTTCTGCAATGTTCTTAGTTCTGCTGTGGCAAAGTGTAACTGTACAATCGCCATACTCAGCTTTACGCGACATTAAAACACTCATTGGAGTGCCTACAATGTTGCTTCGGCCAATTACAACGCAATTTTTACCTGATGTCTGAATTTTATATCTCTTCATCAACTCAACAATTCCTGCCGGAGTTGCCGGCAAATAGGTAGGAAGGCTCGATACCATTTTACCAACATTCATAGGATGAAATCCATCAACATCTTTTTCGGGACGTATGGTTTCAATCACTTTCGATTCTGAAATATGTTTTGGCAATGGCAATTGAACAATCAATCCGTCAATATCATCGTCGTCATTCACTTTTCTGATTTCTGCAAGCAATTCTTCCTCGGTAATGTCCTCTTCGAAACGAAACTCTGAAGATTTAAAACCTACCATATGACAAGCTTTCACTTTTGCAGCCACATAAGTTTCACTGGCTCCGTCGTGTCCAACAATCATAGCAGCCAAATGAGGAGTTTTTCCTCCAGCCTTTTTGATTAGTTCTACTTCGGCAGCAATTTCCTGCTTCACCTCTGCTGAGATTTTTTTTCCGTCGATTAATTCCATGGTTGTATCGTTTTGCGGTATAAAAAATGCCTGACCAAGTGGCCAAGCATTTCTATTTGTAAGTTTATTATCTTCGGCCTCCCATATTCCCCATCATTCGGGACATGTTTCCGCCTTTTGTCATCATTTTCATTAATTTTCTCGTTTCGTCGAATTGTTTGATTAAACGATTCACGTCCTGAATGGTAGAACCACTACCATCGGCAATCCTCTTTCTTCTTGATCCGTTAATTAGTGCCGGATCTTCTCTCTCTGCCGGAGTCATCGAAAATATAATTGCTTCAACACCTTTAAAAGCGTCATCATCAATGTCAACATTCTTAAGTGCTTTTCCAACACCAGGAATCATAGACGCCAAATCTTTCAGATTACCCATTTTCTTGATCTGCGAAATCTGAGACAGGAAATCGTTGAAGTTAAATTGGTTCTTGGCGATTTTCTTCTGAAGTTTTCTAGCTTCGTCAGCATCAAATTGATCCTGGGCACGTTCTACAAGCGAAACAATATCACCCATACCCAAAATACGATCGGCCATACGACTGGGATGGAAAACATCAAGAGCTTCCATTTTCTCTCCCGTACCAACAAATTTGATTGGTTTGTTAACTATTGAACGAATTGAAAGCGCAGCTCCACCACGTGTATCACCATCCAATTTCGTTAAAACAACACCATCAAAATCCAAACGCTCGTTAAATTCTTTGGCTGTATTCACCGCATCCTGACCGGTCATGGAATCGACAACAAACAGAATCTCGGAAGGATCAATAGCTTTTTTAACAGCCTCAATTTCCTTCATCATTTCCTCATCGATAGCCAAACGACCAGCTGTATCGACAATCACCAAATCGTTTCCGTTTGCTTTTGCCTGCTTAATGGCATCCTGAGCAATCTTAACAGGGTTCTTGCTCTCAATATCCGTATATACAGGAACTCCAATTTGTTCTCCTAATACTTTCAGCTGTTCGATCGCTGCAGGACGATATACATCACAAGCAACCAACAATGGATTCTTAGAACGTTTTGTTTTTAGAAGATTTGCCAGTTTACCTGAAAAGGTGGTTTTACCCGACCCCTGCAAACCAGCAATTAATATTACAGCAGGTTTTCCCTGAATATTTATATCAACCTGTGTACTCCCCATTAATTCAGCCAGCTCATCGTGAACTATTTTCACCATTAACTGATTTGGTTTTAATGCGGTTAGTACATTCTGTCCTAATGCTTTTTCTTTTACTGTATTGGTAAAGGACTTGGCTATACTAAAGTTTACATCGGCATCCAAAAGGGCACGTCTCACATCTTTCAATGTTTCTGCTACATTGATTTCAGTAATTTTTCCTTGCCCCTTTAATATCTGGAAGGATCGCTCAAGTCGTTCGTTAAGATTTTCAAACATTATTATACAGATTTATATTTCACTGCAAAATTAAAAAAATCTGCTTAGCGATAAAGACTATGCGATAGAAATGTCGATAATTTTATCAATGATTTTTCATTTTCGTTAGAAATAGTATTAAAACAACACTTTTAAAATAAAAAAAGAGCGAATTCCAAAAATGAAATCCGCTCTTTACTAACAAATATATTTTTACATTCTTTCAGGAACACCAATTCCTAACAATTCCATTCCACTTTTTATAACCAGTGCAACCTGCTTAGAAAGAACCATTCGGAACGCTCTTAATTCAACATTGTCCTCTTTAGCAATTGGAAAATCGTGATAAAATTGGTTGTATTCTTTCACCAAATCATATACGTAATTTGCAATTTGTGCAGGACTTGTTGTATCACCGGCTTCTTTAATGATAACCGGATAGTTGGCAATCATTTGAATTAAATTTGATTCCTTCTCAGAAATCTCAATAGCTGTATTTGCGAATTCAGGAAATTCAATTCCTTCATCAACAGTCTTTTTCAAAACCGATTGAATCCTAGCATATGTGTACTGAATAAATGGTCCGGTATTCCCATTAAAATCAATTGATTCTTTAGGATTAAACATCATATTCTTTTTAGGATCTACCTTAAGAATAAAATATTTTAGTGCTCCCATAGCAACTTTATTATACACATCCTCAGCTTCTTCTGCTGAATATCCCTGAAGCTTACCTAATTCATTTGAAGTGTCGCGGGCCGTATTTACCATTTCATCCATTAACTCATCTGCGTCAACAACAGTTCCTTCGCGGGATTTCATTTTTCCTTCAGGCAATTCAACCATACCATACGACAGATGCTGAATTTTATTACTCCATTCGTATCCCAGTTTACCTAAAACCAGCGACAACACCTGGAAATGATAATTTTGTTCATTACCTACAACATAAATATGTTCATCGATACTGAATTCATTGAATCGTTCGTAAGCTGTACCAATATCCTGAGTCATATAAACAGAGGTTCCATCATCACGTAACAATAGTTTATGATCCAATCCATCTGCCTCAAGGTTAGCCCAAACAGAACCGGTATCTTTACGGTACAAAACTCCTTCTTCCAAGCCTCTTTCAACAATTGCTTTTCCTTTCTTATAGGTTTCCGATTCGAAATAAACTTTATCGAAATCAACGCCCATTTTTTGATAAGTAACATCGAAACCAGCTAAAACCCAATCGTTCATCTTTCTCCACAAAGCAACAACTTCCTTGTCGCCCGCTTCCCATTTCACCAACATTTCCTGAGCTTCCAACAACAACGGAGCTTGTTTTTTAGCTTCATCAGCATCCATTCCGTTGGCTACTAAAGCTTCAATTTCTTTTTTGTATTCCTGATCGAATTTCACATAGTATTTTCCAACCAAATGATCTCCTTTTAAACCAGTTGATTCAGGAGTTTCACCTTCGCCAAAACGTAGCCACGCAAGCATCGATTTGCAGATATGAATGCCACGGTCGTTCACCAAATTTACTTTGATTACTTCGTAACCATTCGCTTTTAAAATTTGAGCAACAGAATACCCCAATAAATTATTACGAATGTGCCCCAAATGCAATGGCTTATTTGTATTTGGTGAAGAATACTCGATCATCACTTTTTTAGCACCTGCCTCTAATTTTTTAAAGCCATAGTTTTCCGATTGAAAAGCAGTATTCAACACTGATATCCAATAAGAACTGTCAATAACCAAATTCAGAAATCCTTTTACAACATTAAAAGCAGTAACCGCTTCAATATTTTCCTGAAGAAAAACACCAAGATCATTGGCTGTAGCTTCCGGTGATTTTTTTGAAAAGCGCAAAAAAGGAAATACAACTACAGTTAAATCGCCTTCAAATTCACGTCTTGTTTTTTGAATCTGAACTGTTTCATTATCAATTCCATGACCATAACAACTATTTACGGCCTCTATAACCTTACCTTTTATAATGCTTTCAATACTCATCTGAAAATTCTTTATTTCGAATTCAACTATTTACAAACTATATCTCTTATCAGATCAAAATGGTCTTTTAGCCAGTCTAGCTTTTTCATGCATTAACCGCCCCTAAAAGTACCCGATAATCCGAATGTGCAAAGATAATACGAATAAAATAAATAGTTCCCTACATTTAGAAAAAAGTCATTCATGACCTTGTTTATGGAATCCCTCAAATAGCCTCATCTATTTAACTTCTTATAGAGCAACATTACTTACCTTTGAGAAATTACAAAACCTTGTCTATTTTTAATTTGATATTTTTTAATTCTTTATTAAATTAAATAGAAATAAAAACAACAAAACTTTCATTTTAAGTTATAACAGTTAATTGCACAAATTCTTAAGTTAAAAAGAATGAAAAACATACTCCTTCTTCTATTTTCATTAATTACCACCTTTCACGTCACAGCAACCGTCCAATCAGAAAGAATAGACTTTACAATAAAAAATGCAAATCTTGATCGCGTAATCGAAATTGCCCAATCCTACTTCAATTCAAATAATGCTGAAGCTTTAAAATTAAGCTTGCAGGCCGCTGATAAAGCACTTGAATTTGAGAACATGAAACAATACGCAATCGCGAATGAATTATTAGGGAAAATATATTTGTATCAGGGAGAATTTAAAAATGCCGAAACCTGTATTAATATTTCTCTTGAATATTGGAAAAGCATGAGAGACACTCTGAAAATGAGTTTTTGCTATGGTTATTTAGGCAATTTAAACTATTCAACATGTAACTATGATACCGCAGAATTGTTTTATCAAAAAGGATTTGAATTAAAAAAATTAACCCAAGACAGTATTAATTTCAGTTTTAGCTACAATGCCATTGGCAATATAAAATTAGAAAACTGCAGGTACAATGAAGCATTAAAAAATTACCATAAGGCATTGGAGCTAAATATACGTTTTAAGAACAATTCAGGCATTTGCTACACCCACAATGCATTGGGAAATGCTTATTTTGAAATTAATGATCTGGAATCATCAAAAAAACATTTCGAAAAAGCGCTGGAAATTGGCAAAGAAAATCATCTCGACAAAAATATTGCATATACTTTAAACCATCTGGCAAAACTGCACAACAGATTAAGCAATAGAATTACAGCCATTGATCTATACAATGAATCGTTACAAATCAGCAAAAAACTATTGTCGAAAAATGGGATAGGACTGTCATATATGGGGATTGGCGAGGTCTATCAATCCCTTATGCAGAATGACAAAGCTTTAGAATATCTGCATAAAGCACTAAAGCTTTTTGAAGAACTTGGATCTCAAAAAAATATTGCGAATTGCTACTTAAACATTGGTATGGTTTTATATGAAATGAAGGATCACACCATGGCTCGGGAAAAGTTTCAAAAATCAATAGAAATAAACGAACGAATCGGATATTTAAAAGGCAGTGCCGATGCTTATCGCAAAATAGGGAACACCTATTACCAAGAAAAAAATTACCCTCTTAGTCTTGCCAGCTATAATAAATCGCTTTCCATTCAAAGAAAAATAGGCAATTTAAAAGGAATCGCATCCTGTTATACAAATATCGGTTTAATTCATGTAAAAAGAGATAGTTTGGCGTTAGCCATGGATGTTTTCAACAAGGCAATTGTTATTAATATGGGTATTAATAACATTGGTGGTGTTGCATCGACTTACAATAATTTGGGTGAATTATATAAGACTAAAAACAACCACAAACTGGCAATTCAATATCTGTTAAAAAGCTTTGATATAGCCTCTGAAATTGGCCGAAAAACTCTCATGGCTGAGTGTGCAAAAAATTTATCAGAGATCTATTCATCCGATAAAAATTATAAACAATCCTTGCACTATTACCAATTGTATTTTGATTTGTACAACCAAATGTACAATGCACAAATGGAAAATAGAATTGGTTGGATTCAGATGCAAAACGAAAGAGAAAAACGAGTAACTCTGGAAAAAATTTTCGCCAATGAAAAATCAATCGAAAAAGAAAAATTAAATAAACAATCCCTTATCAATTCATTTTTAATAGTAATTGTAGTTCTCATTCTGCTCTCAACAACATTAATTTACAGACTTTACCTTGCTGTAAAAAAGGCAAATAAGAAATTAACCAACGAAATTACGGTACGAAAAAAAGCAGAATTACAGCTAGAGGAGAATCATCGAAATCTTGAGAATCTCGTAAAAATACGGACGATTGAATTAATTAAAGCAAAAGAAAAAGCAGAACAATCGGATCAATTAAAATCCTCCTTTTTAGCGAATATGTCTCATGAAATTAGAACTCCAATGAATGCTATTATTGGGTTTTCTAAACTGTTGACGATGACCAATTCTTCAAAAAAACAAAACCATTACACTTCAATTATTTATGAGAACGGACATATTTTACTCACTCTTGTCAACGATATCATGGATATTTCGATGATTGAATCAAAACAGTTGAAAATTAAAAAATCAAATTTCAAGGTTTATCCAATGCTTGAAGAATTAAAAAGCATTTTCGATGAGCTTAAATATGCTGACAAAAAGAATCATATTGAATTTACCATTCACTACAATGATATACCTAAAGATCTGACAATTAACTCCGACCGGGTTCGAATAAAACAAATTCTAATAAACCTCCTGCGAAACGCTTTAAAATTCACAAAATCGGGTCATATTGATTTTGGCATCGAATTAATTGAAAACAAAATACGCTTCTTTATTAACGACTCAGGCATTGGTATTCCGTACGAAGATCAATCTTTAATTTATGATCGATTTAGACAGGCAAGTAATAATTCTGCAGAGCACGGAGGTACAGGTCTGGGATTAACAATTTCAAAGAGTTTGGTTGAATTACTAAATGGTAATATTTGGTTTACATCGAAACCGAATGTAGGAAGCCAATTTTATGTGGATCTTCCTTTCCAATCAAATCCCATTAAGATAAGTTCCGAAACTTCAGAAGACGATAAGGAAACAGATTTTACCGGAAAAAAAATATTAGTAGCAGAAGATAAAAAATCAAATTTCCTTTACATTAAAGAAGTACTCCGGAAAACAAATGCAGAAGTAACCTGGACAAAAGATGGGGCTGAAACAGTTGAGCAGTTTAAATTAAATCATTTTGACTTGGTATTGATGGACATTCAATTACCAAAAATTGACGGATACGAGGTTACTAAGAAAATAAAGCTGCAAAACCCACATGTGCCTGTAATTGTTCAAACTGAATTTAACCATCAGAATGAAGAGAAAAAAAGTTCAGAATCGGGCTTTGATGACTTCATAATAAAACCCTATACCGGGAGTAAACTTCTTCGTATCATATCACAGAATCTATCTTAAAATGTTCTTTACCAACTCTCAAATGCTTGATTCCACTCATTATTATTTTTGATAATAAAAAATCCCCCCATGAAAAAAGCAATTCTACCATTATTTATTATCATCACTCTAATAGTAAGCAGTTTTATTTTATATCCTGATGCAGAAAACAAATCTGATTATGCAATTGTAATTCATGGCGGAGCCGGAACTATACTGCGTAAGGATTTCACTCCTGAAAAGGAAACACAGTATAAAAAAGTACTTCAAGAGGCTCTCCAAATTGGTGATTCCATATTAAGAAATGGCGGAAGCAGCCTTGATGCGGTTGAAAAAACAATTCGCATTCTAGAAAACTCGCCCCTGTTTAATGCTGGTAAAGGTGCAGTATTTACCAATTCCGGAAAGAACGAACTTGATGCCTCAATTATGTGGGGAAAAGATTTAAACGCAGGAGCAGTAGCTGGCGTTGATGATATAAAAAATCCTATTAGTGCAGCCAGAAAAGTCATGGAAAATTCAGAACATGTAATGCTGAGCGGCCACGGTGCTTCTGAATTTGCTAAAACACAAGGTCTGGAAATAGTTGACCAGAGTTATTTTTTCACACAAAACAGATGGGATCACCTGCAGGAGATCCTTAAAAAAGAGAAAGAAATGACTCCGGAAGATCGTCACGGTACAGTTGGATGCGTAGCTTTGGATAAGGATGGAAACCTAACGGCCGGAACGTCTACGGGAGGTATGACGAATAAGCGTTTCGGACGTATCGGAGACTCTCCCATTATTGGTGCAGGTACTTATGCCAACAATGCAAGCTGTGCAGTTTCATGCACTGGTCACGGCGAATTTTTTATTCGATTAGGTGTTGCTAAAGATATTTCATCGATGATGGAATACCAAAATATTAGTTTGGAAGAGGCCAGCAACAAAGTTATTGATAAATTGACTAAAATTGGAGGAACCGGTGGAATAATCGGCCTTGATAAAAACGGCAATATTGTAATGAAAATGAATACGGATGGTATGTACAGAGCTTATTCCAATTCAAAGGGGGAAACTGAGATATTGATCTATAAATGAGAATAATTTATTTTGCGGAATGAATATTTCAAGCTAAATTAAACTTAGTCAACAATCACACAAAAAAAATTAAGCTATGAAGATAAACCTTAACGGAAAATGGAAAAATCAGTACAATTCAGAAATGGATCTAACTGTTACAGAAAATCGTGTAAGCGGAACATTTCAAACTGCAATAGGGCAACCCAAATTCGAAGAGAAATTTGAAATTACAGGAAAAATCAATGCTAATGTTATTGCATTTATGGTAGATTTTGAAAAGTACGGATCTTTGGCTTGTTGGACAGGTCGTTTTGAACTGGACGAATCCGGACCTGTAATTCACACCATGTGGCATTTGTCACAGAGTGAAGGTGGTGAAGAAGAACAGCTTGCCAAAGCAATTCTTACAGGAGTGGGAACTTTTAGAAAACCATAGGATAAATTAAAGGGCTAATTAATTAGCCCTTTTCATGTATCTTAAATTAGACTGCAACATCTAAATTATCAATTTTACCGAGTAAATTGTGTGTTGAATCTAACAAATCATCGTATATGGACTTATAATGATTCTTGATTTCTTTTGTTGTTTTACCACTTAATTTTTCATTAATGCGCGCAATATATTCATTTCGTGACGCTGTCGCCTCATTCATGATAACATACACGTCTTCCGAATTTTCACGTCCAAAAAAATTCAAATGAATGATACCTCTCATTAATATCTCGTTTGTTAGGAAATTTATGTCTTTTTTAAAATTTCTTTTGCTTGCCATAATTAAAATTTTAGATTTTGATGATTGCTAAATTACTAAAAATACCAAGAGTATGCATTCCAAAATTTATAATTCACACACATATTTTATAATCTTGAAATCATTGCAATTGGTGAGCAAAAAAAGTTTATTTGTAGTTGTAAATCTACATTAAGAACAGAGGCTGTTGATTATGAGTGAGTGTTTCCATTACATTTTTCTGAAAAATGAAAAAGCAAAACCTGCTAAAGATTTTAATGATAAAATCTTTTTGCGGGGAATAAGCCTGTATGAAGTTATTCGGGTCGTTTCCGGGAGAGCTTTATTTCTTGAATCACATTTTCAACGATTAACAAATTCAGCGACTTGCCTTGAACAGAACCTTTGGTTAAACCTGAATCAAATTAAAGAAAGCATATCTAATTTAATTGCATTGAACGATTCCCAAAACGGCAATATCAAATTAGTATTTCATATCGACGGTGAAAATAAAACTTTTCTGGCCTATTTTATTCAGCATTATTATCCCAACGAAGATCAGTATAAAAATGGTGTTAGAACTCTTGTTCATCAGGCTGACCGACCAAAACCAAATGCTAAAGTATACAACCACTCCCTTCGTTCTACAATCAATAATTTAATTAAAGAAGCTGAAATCTTTGAAGTACTGCTCCTAAACTCTATGGGAAACATTACTGAAGGGAGTAGATCTAATCTTTTTTTTATTAAAAACAATGAGTTACATACTGCTTTAGATACAGATGTTTTACACGGAATTATTCGTAGTAAAGTAATTGAAGCTGCTGAAGAACTTAAAATTCCTATTCAAAAACACTCCATTAAATATGATGATTTACCAAGTTTTGAGGCTGCCTTTTTAACTGGCACATCATTACAGATTTTACCAATAAAAAGAATCAATTCAATTAGTTACTCAAGCTCTCATGAAATTATTGGCAGGTTATCTGAAGTTCTTCGAACTAAAATCAGTGAATATTTAAAGTAAATATCCTATTGCTTAGGAAATCCTATCACCACTTTAGTTCCACTTGGAAATCCTTTTTCATCTGTCAAGTCTTCAATAAAATATTCATATATCCGACCATTACTCAGAACTTTATTCAATAATTTAATTCTATCCTGTGTAATAATCATTGTTTTATGATGGACTTTAATATTCGAATCCTCGTGCAGGTCTTTGGCCTTTTTTCGCCCGACACCATTATCTTTAATAATACATCTTAAATACCCATCCTGCTCAATCTCAAAATTCACATCAAGACTTCCCTTTGTCTCCAATGCTGCAAACCCATATCTTATTGCATTTTCCAAAAATGGTTGTATTAGCATTGGCGGCAATTTAGACTTAAAAGGATTAATTGCTGTATTTGCAGTTATTTTATATGAAAATTTATTAGAAAACCGCATCTGCTCCAACTTCAAATAAAGTTGTAAATAAGCAATTTCATCCGATAAAGAAATAAAATCCTTATTTGCATTTTCAATCTTCTTTCGCAGCACATTCGAAAAATCTGAAAGATATTCCAGGGCACTCTCTTTTTTCTCTTCCAAAATATAACTCTGTATTGAATTTAAAGAATTAAAAATAAAATGCGGATCTAACTGATTTTGCAAAGATTTCATTTTCAACCCAATAACCCTATTCGATTGTTTAATCCTTTCCTTTTCTCTTTTTCGAATAAAATACGCATAACCCCACATGGCGACATAAACAAGTCCTCCAAAAATCAAGCTCAACAATATGATGAACCACCACATTTTCCACCACGGAGTCTTCACAATAATATCAAAAGAAGAAGGAATAGTAACACCTTCGCTTAAGTGTTTTCCTTCCACTTTTAAAGCGTAATTACCACTTGGCAAATGAGAAAATACAGCATCTGAGGAAGAACTCCAATTTGACCATTTCTCATCAAATCCATCTAATAAATATCTGAACCTAACATTTGATATATTCTGGCAAAAATCCATTCCAAACGTAAAAGCTAAATCATTCTCACCATAATTTAACTCAATTGGTGAATTAGTCCATTCATCTGCCAGTGAACTATTAGGCATCCAATCTTCACCATGGATTTGTGCCGAAAACCATAAATTCCCTTTTTCGTCTTCACAAATTGAGTTAATTCTTTCTCCCTGCAGTCTTGAAAGTTCTTTCCGAAACTTAATCTCTTCACCAATAAATTCAAACAGTACTGCATCGGCAGCAAACCAAACCAGCTCTCTTGAATCTTGGAAAATATCAAAAACAATATTACTGAGAAGTCCATCAGCAATTGAAAAGTTCCTTGTTGATTGTAAATATGCTTTTACACACATTGGCATCCCAACAAAAAATAATATGATCAAGAATAATACTCTTCGGATAAAAATCATTCTGCAATAATAGTAAATAAGAACAAATTAAAAATGTGTCAAATGTGCCAAATGTGTCAAGTGTTATTAACAACTACTTATTTACTGAAAAATTGCATTAAACATGCTTGAATAATTACTACTCAGGATACTTTATCCACATCAAAATCAAGCCAAAGCATAAGTTTGCTTATTTACGATGATTCTGAATTACAAATTACAAGTATGATTTCACAAGAATTAAAGTCAAAAGATTAACAATTTTCAATTTGTTTCGTATTTAATTTATGATTTTAAAACATAAAAAGGCTCAATTTTAAATTGAATTTGTAAACCATTCATATAATTTCACTTCTTTTGTTCTCTTAATTACCAATTGAGAAAAATTATTTTATGAAATATACTTTTACTGCAACAAATTTAGCGAAGCTTAGCGAAGAGTATTCTGAGAATCAAAATTTTGTTCTTACTACGCTCCCACGGTTAAAAATTCTTCATGCAATAAAAAAAGACCTAAATGCCATTACTAATTTGGAATGGAACATAGAATACAGTCCTGTCAATATAAATATGAACCGCATAACAATCCACTATAAAAATCAAACATGTAAAGATTTCAATTTTTTTTATGAAATCCCGCTTTCCTTAAATTTTGAACTACGGGTTTATCTTTCCAACTCATCCATCCATTTTATTGATTTGTACAATTTTCTTCTTGAAAAGGAAATCCTGACCAAAGATCAATTTTCGATAAAAGCGGCTTATCATACTATTCCACATTTCATAATCAACAAAAAAACCAAGCGTTACGACATAAACATCATCAATAAATATTCTTATACAAATGAGTTTAATAAAAACTTAATTGATGAAAATGTGAAGAATGATATTCAATCCGGTTTTGAAATATTTAATCCGGTTTTTGACCAAATAATAGAACAATTCAAAATTTGAGTTAATTTTAGAATATGAATTTAAGGCCTTTAAAACAAAAACAAAATAATCTTAGTATTAGTAGAGCCTACTTTTTACTATTTCTTGTCTTAACGGTAAGCTTTCTTGTTGGAATAGGAGGCATTTGGATCTATAAAGAAGTCTCAAAATTCACAATTGAATCAGAAGCACTTAGAATTAAATCCATCGCTCACCAAAAGAAATTGCTGATAAGCAAAACCGAAGAGTGTACTAATTTTATCAATTATCAAAATACTCAGGCCGAAAACAGAATTAAAAACAGACTTAAAAACTTTGTTAATCAAGCACATGCTATTGCATCAAACATTTACAGACAAAACAAAGGAAAAATATCCGATCAGGAAATAAAACGCAGAATTAAGCAAGCTATTTCCCCCATGCGTTTCTCGAATAATAAAGGATATATTTTTATTAACACCTTGGCTGGAAAAGGTATTCTATATCCTTTATCAAAAGAAAAGGAGGGACAGAATTTAATTGATTTTCAAGATCTTAATAAAAACTATCTCATTAAGAATGAAATCAACTTAATGATGTTTCAAGATGAAGCTTATACTAAATATGAAAATCCGAATAAAGTAAAAAACAAATACAATGCTTACACAAAGGTATCATATATCAAGAAATTCATACCTTACAATTGGTACTTTGGAAGCTTCTCCTTTTTAGATGACCTGCAGGATGAAAATCAAAAAGAAGCGTTAAATAGAATTAGTCAAATCAGCCTTGCTGATAATAATTCCTTCTTTGTATATAAAAAAGATGGAACCTGTCTGCTTCATAATAATACTGAGAGTATTGGGAAAAACTACCGAGACTATAAAAATGCTCTTCGCAGAAATAATGTTGAAAATCTTTTATCACACGCAAAGTTAAAAAAGGAAGGCTTTATTGAATATGAAGATCCTTATTCAAATCGAGGCACAAAGGTCTCGTATATTGCAACAATTGAAGATTGGGATTGGATAATTGGAGCAGGTATATATACAAGAGACATTGACGCAAACATTCAAACAGCTCATATTGAATTGCGGAAAACGGTTTTAAATTATATCTATCAGATTATTATTTTGATTGGAATTGCCATTCTAATCTTCTATTTCACTTCGAAATTTATTTCAAAGAAGATGAATCGAAACTTCGTTTCATTCAATAATTTTTTCCGTAAAGCATCCACTCAATCCATTAAAATTAATCCTGATGAATTGTATTTTCCGGAATTTCGGGATATGTCGAAAACAATCAACAGGATGATTGACATTCGTAGTCAGAAGGAAAAAGAATTGGAAATTGCTAAGGAACGTGCAGAGGAATCTGATCGTTTAAAATCTTCCTTTCTTGCCAACATGTCTCATGAGATACGTACTCCAATGAATGCTATTATTGGATTCTCTGAGTTATTACAAGAAGATGATATACCTTACGACACCAGAAGACAATTTTTCAATCATATAAAAAACAGTGGAAACTCCTTACTAAATTTAATTAATGATATAATCGATTTTTCCAAAATTGAATCGGGGGAGCTTAAAATCTCAAGAACTATTTTTAATTTAAATCAGCTTTTTGATGAATTGCATCAAACTTTCGAAAAAATTAAAACGGGCAAAGGGAAAGATCATATTGATCTTCAATTCCTAAAAGGCTTAAATGACGAACAATCTGTTATTTACACTGATCCTTTTCGCTTAAAACAAATTATTACAAATCTCGTTGAAAATTCGTTAAAGTTCACCGAAAAAGGCAGTGTTATAGTTTCGTATCAATTAAATGGGGGTGAAATAATCTTTTCGATAAAAGATACTGGAATTGGAATATCTAAAGACAAGCAAGATGTTATTTTTAATCAATTTAGACAAGCAGATGATTCCCATGCTAGAAAATATGGAGGAACTGGCCTGGGACTTTCCATATCAAAAAAACTGGCAAAACTTTTGAATGGTAAAATGTGGCTGGAATCTACCGTAAATGTTGGAAGCAGCTTTTTCATCAGTATTCCTTATCAGAAAAAAAAGTCTTCTGCAGTAGATTCATCATCAAATGAGGATTCTGATTTCAATAAAAAATTAGCAGGGAAAAAAATTCTGATCGTGGATGATTATAAGGTGAATCTCACCCTCTTGGAAAAAATGCTTAAAACGACGGGAGCTGAACTCATCATTGCTCAAAATGGAAAGATAGCCGTTGATTATTGCATGAATAATCATTTTGATTTGATTCTATTAGACCTTCAAATGCCAAATTTAAATGGCTATGACACATTTAAACTAATTAAAAAAGATAGCCCAAACACAAAAATAATTGCTCAAACAGCCTATGCCTTAGCCAATGAAAAAGAACAGGTTCTTAAATCGGGATTTGATGGCTTCATTACCAAACCAATTATCAAGCAGGAATTAATTGAAATTATCCACAGGATGATTTAAAAGGCTAGAATTTCGGACACTTAATTCGACCAATTTGTCTTCGGCGCCTAAGGTTTTTTTCCATAAAACCTGACGATCTGTTTTTAAACCTCATTAAAAAAGAAATTTCGTGAGCTCCTGTGTTTGTGTGTATTAATTTAGAAACCGTTTTATCGTAACTATAAGAAATCTGCCACCAATCACGAATAATTCCTAATTGCAGGATTATTGCATCGTATTCCAACTCCAAATTATCTCTGTACCACATTCCGTAAATAACAGAACCTTTTGAGAGATATAAGCCGTAATTTAGCTGTCTGTTAGTCCCTTGTTGTTGAAGCAAAAAATTAGGAGCTAAACTAAAATCAGCTCGATGCAAACCATTTCGGAAAACCGGCACGTTAACGCCACAATGCAAAGTGTATTTTCTTGGCAACTTAGAATAGTCGCTTTCATTTTTAAAAGTTTCGTCTGGTTCAGTTATATGATGAGCAGCAAACCCAATAAACCAATTTTTATAGGAAGCGATCATCCCGGTTGAGAAATCGAAATAATTCCTGCTTAAGTGATCAATAGCCCCTTCTCCTGTAAAAGGATTTATCAAGCCATTGATATAAAATTCATCAGTCTGATCCGGATAAGTAAAATTAGTATCATCCAACTTTCTTTGAATAAATGAAACCTGAAAGCCTGTTTTTATCAACAAATCACGGGACACCCGAAGTGTGTAGGAGTACATCCCACTTGCCGTTGTGGTACTAATTGTTCCATCGCCTTGTTCATCCTGCATAATCTGAAGCCCAAAACCACCGCCAAGCGCATTTACATATTGGTCGTAAGCTACGCTGTAGCTTATGTACGCTGAGTTTAACTCAGGCCACTGATTTCTGTATCCAAATGAAATTCTGGGATCGAAATCGGAACCCGCAAATGCCGGATTCAAATAAATTTTATTCGCATAGAACTGAGAGAACTCTACATCTTGTGAAAACAGATTTAAAGAATTCAATAGTAGTATAATAACACTTACTATTTTCAGTTTGTTTCTCATTATCTAAATAAGGTTACGGTGCCGTGAGCCCGTTCTTTTCCACCATAAAAAATCATCCAAACATATACGCCAATTTCGGCTTCTTCTCCTTTATAGGTTCCGTTCCAGCCATCGTATTTCAACTCATTATTACTGACGACATCTTTTCGCAACTCGAAAACCTGCTCACCCCATCGTGAATAAATATACAATTCAAAATCGGTAACCACACCTTTAAAAACAGGATAAAATATCTCATTTGGGCCTTTCCCGTTTGGTGTAAAAACATTTGGAACAACCATTTTAGGTTGTAATAATTTCACTGCTGCTGCTGATTGTGCAACACAACCAAAATCATTCATTACCTGAACAGAATAGTCGCCGGGTTCTTCAACCTCAATACTTCTCCAATCTGATCCTGTGCTCCAATAGTAAGAAGAATAACCAGAACCAGCATCTATCGTAACAGTCTGACCTTTGTAAAAGCTTAAGGTATCTGCAGCCAAACTTAACTCAGGACTAGGATAAACCTCCACATGCAAGGTATCTGTACCCATTATACCGTATACATCCCAAACACTTACGATATAATTGCCCGATTGGTTCACATTAATTGTTCTTGTTGTTTCACCGGTACTCCATTGATACCTTTCCCAGTGCCCTGGATCAAGCATAAGAGAGGTTCCCTGACAAATACCGGCATTCCCCCCCAAATTTATATTTGGAACAGGATTTACAGCTACTTTCACTTTCCCATTACCTCTGCAACCGTTCATATCTACAACATTCACAGCGTACTCTCCGTCTCGGTCCACTTTTAAAAATTGTGAGCTTTCCTGATTGTTCCACTCATACTGAACATACCCACTGCCTGCATCTAGTAAAAGAGTAGTTCCTTCAGCAATTGTAGTATCACGCCCCAAGTAAACATTCGGATTATCGTGAACAAATATTCTAATTTCATCATTCCCCACGCAACCAAAATCATCAGTAGCTTTCAATGTAAATTCACCCTCTTCGTATACATAAATTTCTTTTGTTTGTCCGCCGGGAATCCATTCTGAATGATATCCATCAGGTGCTTCAATAATCAATTCTTCACCTGCACAAATAAACAAGTCAGGCCCCAGATCAACTATAGGAAGATCATGAACAACTACATTTACAGAATCGTAACCAATACACCCATTCAAATCTCGAACCTCAACAGAATAAACACCACTACTGTAGGCCAATCTTGTCTGAGTTGTAATTCCATCATTCCATAAAAAGCTTTCGCCATCACCTATATCCAACATCACAGATTCTCCAAAACACATATCAATCTGATTTGGAAGAGAATTAATTGGCAGATGAATTATTTCTACATGTACACTATCGGAACCTAAACATCCATTCTCATTTATAATATTTAGAGTGTACCATCCGGTATCCCCTGCCTTAATTGAATAATTTGCTTCGCCCACTAGCTGAGAACCATCCTTATTCCATTGATACGAATATCCTGTTTGAACAGGACCTTCTATATATGTTGAATCTCCATAACAAACCAAATTTGTTGAGTAAGATAAATTAAAATCAAAAGCCGGGTAAAAATTTACTGTAACACTATCTGTTGCAACACATCCGTTCGCATCTGTAAAATCAACAAAGTAATTATTTGCATCAGATACTGTAATTGTTTGAGTAGTTTCACCGGTAGACCATAAATAACTGCCAATTTGAGTTCCCGCATCAAGAACTACAAAATCTCCATCGCAATGTGTTTGATCCGCTCCTAAATCTAATGTTGGATTTGTATGGATGGTTGCATTGGCATCATCCGTAGCGGAACAGCCGTTAGCGTCAGTTACTGTTACTGAATAATTGCCTGAAGTGGAAACAGTGATTGTCTGTGCACTTTCACCTGTACTCCATAAATAAGTTGAACCTGCATTGCCTGCATCAAAAGTAATTGTACCTCCGGAACAGGTCTGCTGATCGACTCCCAAATTGACGGTTGGATTCGGGTGTATTGTTGCATTGGCATCATCCGAAGCCGAACAGCCGTTAGCGTCAGTTACTGTTACTGAATAATTGCCTGAAGTGGAAACAGTGATTGTCTGTGTGGTTTCTCCTGTATTCCATAAATAAGTTGATCCTGCGTTGCCGGCATCAAATGTGATCGTATTTCCTGAGCAAGTTTGCTGATCTGCTCCCAAATTAACAGTTGGGTTGGCATGGATACTTGCATTGGCATCATCCGCAGCGGAACAGCCGTTGGCATCAGTTACTGTTACGCTGTAATTTTCACTTGTCGAAACGGTGATTGCCTGAGTTGTTTCTCCTGTAGACCATAAATAAGTTGATCCTGCATTGCCTGCATCAAAAGTAATTGTACCTCCGGCACAGGTTTCCTGATCAATTCCTAAATCAACAACTAGATTCGGGTGTATTGTTGCATTGGCATCATCCGAAGCCGAACAGCCATTGGCGTCAGTCACAACTACTGAATAATTGCTACCCGCTGAAACTGTAATCGTCTGAGAGGTTTCTCCAGTACTCCACAAATAAGTTGATCCTGCATTACCTGCATCAAAAGTGATCGTATTTCCTGAGCAAGTCTGCTGATCTGCTCCCAAATTGACGGTTGGATTCGGGTGTATTGTTGCATTGGCATCATCCGAAGCCGAACAGCCGTTGGCGTCAGTTACTGTTACGCTGTAATTTCCTGAAGCAGAAACACTGATGGTTTGAGTGGTTTCTCCTGTATTCCATAAATAGGTTGATCCTGCATTACCTGCATCAAAAGTAATTGTACCTCCGGCACAGGTTTCCTGATCCGCTCCCAAATTGACGGTTGGATTCGGGTGTATTGTTGCATTGGCATCATCCGAAGCCGAACAGCCATTGGCGTCAGTCACAACTACTGAATAATAGCCACTCGCTGAAACTGTAATCGTCTGTGTGGTTTCTCCTGTATTCCATAAATAGGTTGATCCTGCATTACCTGCATCAAAAGTAATTGTACCTCCGGCACAGGTTTCCTGATCAATTCCTAAATCAACAACTAGATTCGGGTGTATTGTTGCATTGGCATCATCCGAAGCCGAACAGCCATTGGCGTCAGTCACAACTACTGAATAATTGCCACTCGCTGAAACTGTAATCGTCTGTGTGGTTTCTCCTGTATTCCATAAATAGGTTGATCCTGCATTACCTGCATCAAAAGTAATTGTACCTCCGGCACAGGTTTCCTGATCCGCTCCCAAATTGACGGTTGGATTCGGGTGTATTGTTGCATTGGCATCATCCGCAACGGAACAGCCGTTGGCATTAGTTACTGTTACGCTGTAATTTCCTGAAGTGGAAACTGTAATACTTTGAATGGTTTCTCCCGTACTCCATAAATAAGTTGATCCTGCATTGCCTGCATCAAATGTAATGGTGCTTCCGGCACAGGTTTCCTGATCAATTCCTAAATCAACAACTGGATTCGGGTGTATTGTTGCATTGGCATCATCCGAAGCGGAACAACCGTTGGCATCAGTCACAACTACTGAATAATTGCCACTCGCTGAAACTGTAATCGTCTGTGTGGTTTCTCCTGTATTCCATAAATAAGTGGCACCAACATTTCCGGCATCAAAAGTAATTGTTCCACCTGCACAGGTCTGCTGATCTGCTCCTAAATTAACTGTTGGGTTGGCATGAATAGTTGCATTGACATCGTCTGTTGCTGAACAGCCGTTGGCATCAGTGATTGTTACACTGTAATTTCCACTCGCTGAAACTGTAATCGTCTGAGTGGTTTCTCCTATATTCCATAAATAAGTGGCACCAATATTTCCGGCATCAAATGTGATACTGTTTCCAAAACAAGTTTCCTGACCTGCTCCCAAATTGACAGTTGGATTGGCATGAATCGTTGCGTTGGCATCATCTGTGGACGAACAGCCGTTGGCATCAGTTACTGTAACGCTGTAATTTCCTAAAGTAGAAACACTGATGGTTTGAGTTGTTTCGCCGGTACTCCATAAATAAGTTGATCCTACATTGCCTGCATCAAAAGTGATGGTGCCTCCAGCACAGGTTACCTGATCCGCTCCCAAATTGACGGTTGGATTCGGGTGTATTGTTGCATTGGCATCGTCTGTTGCTGAACAGCCGTTGGCATCAGTGATTGTTACGCTGTAATTTCCTGAAGTGGAAACTGAAATCGTCTGTGTGGTTTCTCCTGTATTCCATAAATAAGTGGCACCAACATTTCCGGCATCTAAAGTGATGGTGCCTCCGGAACAGGTTTCCTGATCAATTCCTAAATCAACAACTGGATTTGCATGGATGGTTACATTGGCATCATCCGTAGCGGAACAGCCGTTGGCGTCTGTTACAGTTACACTGAAGTTTCCTGAAGTAGAAACACTGATGGTTTGAGTTGTTTCGCCTGTACTCCATAAATAAGTTGAACCTGCATTGCCTGCATCAAAAGTAATTGTTCCACCTGAACAGGTCTGCTGATCGACTCCCAAATTGACGGTTGGATTCGGGTGTATTGTTGCATTGACATCATCTGTTGCTGAACAGCCGTTGGCATCAGTTACTGTTACGCTGTAATTTCCGGAAGTGGAAACTGTGATTGTCTGTGTGGTTTCACCGGTATTCCATAAATAAGTTGATCCTGCATTGCCTGCATCAAAAGTAATTGTACCTCCGGCACAGGTTACCTGATCCGCTCCCAAATTGACGGTTGGATTCGGGTGTATTGTTGCATTGGCATCATCCAAAGCAGAACAGCCGTTGGCATCAGTGATCGTTACGCTGTAATTTCCACTTGCCGAAACGGTTATTGCCTGAGTTGTTTCGCCTGTATTCCATAAATAAGTTGATCCTACATTGCCTGCATCAAAAGTAATTGTACCTCCGGCACAGGTTTCCTGATCAATTCCTAAATCAACAACTGGATTTGCATGGATACTTGCATCGGCATCATCCGCAGCGGAACAGCCGTTGGCATCAGTTACTGTTACGCTGTAATTTCCTGAAGCGGAAACTGTAATCGTCTGTGTGGTTTCACCGGTAGACCATAAATAAGTTGAACCTGCATTGCCTGCATCAAATGTGATGGTGCCTCCGGCACAGGTTTCCCGATCCGCTCCCAAATTGACGATTGGATTCGGATGTATGGTTGCGTTGGCATCATCCGTAGCTGAACAGCCGTTGGCATTAGTTACTGTTACGCTGTAATTTCCTGAAGTAGAAACACTGATGGTTTGAGTGGTTTCGCCTGTACTCCATAAATAAGTTGAACCTGCATTGCCTGCATCAAAAGTAATTGTTCCACCGGCACAAGTCTGCTGATCCGCTCCCAAATTGACGGTTGGATTCGGGTGTATTGTTGCATTGGCATCATCCGTAGCGGAACAGCCGTTGGCATCAGTTACTGTTACACTGTAATTTCCTGAAGTGGAAACTGAAATCGTCTGTGTGGTTTCTCCTGTATTCCATAAATAGGTTGATCCTGCATTACCTGCATCAAAAGTAATTATTCCACCGGCACAAGTCTGCTGATCCGCTCCCAAATTGACTGTTGGATTCGGGTGTATTGTTGCATTGGCATCATCCGCAGCCGAACAGCCGTTGGCATCAGTCACAACTACTGAATAATTGCCACTCGCTGAAACTGTAATCGTCTGTGTGGTTTCTCCGGTACTCCATAAATAAGTTGATCCTGCATTGCCTGCATCAAATGTAATGGTGCCTCCGGCACAGGTTTCCTGATCCGCTCCCAAATTGACGATTGGATTCGGATGTATGGTTGCGTTGGCATCATCCGTAGCTGAACAGCCGTTGGCATTAGTTACTGTTACGCTGTAATTTCCTGAAGTAGAAACACTGATGGTTTGAGTGGTTTCGCCTGTACTCCATAAATAAGTTGAACCTGCATTGCCTGCATCAAAAGTAATTGTACCTCCGGCACAAGTTTCCTGATCTGCTCCCAAATTGACGATTGGATTCGGGTGTATTGTTGCATTGGCATCATCTGTTGCTGAACAGCCGTTGGCGTCAGTCATCACAACAGAATAATTCCCGGAAGTGGTCACCAAAATTCCTTGCAAGGTTTCGCCTGTGCTCCACAAATATGTAGATCCTGGATGACCTGCGTCAAACATGATGTTATTTCCATTACACTCCTCTTGGTCTGCCCCCAAATCAACAATTGGATTTGGATGAACGGTAATATTTATATCATCAGTGCCTGAACAGCCGTTGGCATCAGCTACAACAACAGAATAATTCCCAGAAGTTGAAACCGTAATAGTCTGAGTGGTTTCGCCTGTATTCCATAAATAACTCGCACCAACATAACCGGCATCCAAACTAATTGTATTTCCCTGACAGATATCCTGATCAGAGCCTAAATTCAAATTCAGGTTACTATTAATATCGACCCTCACAGTATCCAATGCAGGATTTACACAAGGAACAATTGGTTGCGCACTTAGCTCTATATCAATAAATCCATTTAAGATATCAGCACTACCAGGTGTATAAGTAGGATTCAAAATTCCAGTATTGTCAAAAAAACCATCCCCTAGACTTCTCCAGATAAATGAAGATTCATTGCTTACAACACCGCTCAAACTTGCTGACCCTGATTCACAAATGGCAAGATCTGAACCTGCATCAGCAACTACATGCTGAATAACTTCAACCGTTACATCTAATGGAATCTCAGATAATTTATACATACTAATACCATCCAAAGCAAAAGCATTATCAACCCCCGTTGTGCTTGTATTATTGATTTGAACATTTAAAGAACTTGAGCTATCGGAATAAACCAGTCTTTGATATTTATCCCAATTACAAGGAGAATTGGTACTAAAGCTTTCGATTACAACACCATTAACAGCCAGCTCAAAATCATCAAAACTATCATTCTTAAGATTTGTAATATTTAAAGTAAAGACATAATAACTATCCGGATCAACATTTATATCTTGTTCCCAAACTGTATTATTTACAGATCCACCTTCAACAACCATTACATTATCGGGAGAATTTCCAGTAACACCTGTACAACTGCTTTTATCTGATCCAAATGCCCTAGTATTACTACTAACCGTATATTTACTTGAACGGCTTCTACACGACCAACTTGAAGTACTTGAACAATAGTAGTAGTCACTTTGAAAACCTATATTCCCTAAAGTAAAATCGCCATTATTAACCAATTCCAAAGTCTCATCAATATAGAACACACGTAAATTGTATGTTGTTGTTGAATCTGGTGAAACTACAACTCTGGAAGAAAGACCATCTACATCCCAATTAAATAAGAAGTCATTTCCAGCGTAAAGCTCAACAGACTCATCTCTACAAATAATGGTATCATTTAAAGTTACATCAGGCACAGTACCCGCAGCACTTGTAATATTGACCATATCCATAGCAGAACAACCATTCATATCAAAAACACGAACAGCGTACAAACCAGGCTTATCAACATCCAGATATCTGTTTCTTGATCCATCATCCCAAATATAGAAGAAGTGACTTCCTGCATCCAATCGAATTACGTCACCTGCGTTCAAAACCTGATCAGGTCCTAAATCAACCACCGGAGGAGGAACCAAAGTCACATTAATATCATCTGTTGCATTACAACCATATGAATTTGTGACAGTAACAGAATAATTACCATCACCATACACTATAATCTCTTGTGTTGTTTCACCTGTACTCCATAGATAAGTTGCTCCTGAAATTCCCGCATTTAAAACCACTGGATTTCCTGAGCATACTGTACGGTCAGGTCCCAAGTCAATTGTTAGATTTGCATAGAAACCAACATAAACAGTATCAGTCTCAACACAATTAAAAGAATTTGTCACTTCAACAGAATAGGTTCCGGCTGTTGACACTTCAATGGTTTGGGAAGTTTCCCCTGTATTCCAAGAATAAATTGAACCTGCATTCCCCGCATCTAAAATAACATTTCCACCACCACAAGATGCCTGATTATCACCAAAACCAATAACTGGAACAGGATTCAGATTAAGAGTTAAAAAATCAGAGACAGCTCCGCAAGGAGAATTCGAATTAGCTGTCGCTGTAAGTATTACACTGCCAGTGGCTGCATCATTACTTCCCGGAGTGTAACTAGAATTAATATTTGAAGGATTTGAAAAAGTACCATCACCCGAAGTTGACCACAAGAAACCTGTTTGGTTGGAAACTTTTGCACTCAAACCTGCAGTTTCATTACCACATATAGTAATATCTGACCCCGCATCAATCATCGCAGGTTCAATTACTGTAACTGTTCTGCTGTCCGGCACTTCAACCAAAGGATTAAAAGAAATACCATCTAAGGCATAATCGTTACCACTTCGGATTAAATTTTTATTTACAATTGATATTTCAATAGATGTTTTTGTACCCGAATACCACAAAGAGTAAAACTCTTCCCAGTTACAAGTCAATCCAGCACTAGGTTCAATATAATCCCCCATTAAAACTCCATCAATCTTAAATTCCAATCGAGCCGGATTGGTTGGATGAACATTTGCAGCCCAAGTAGAAAATGCATAATATTGATTCGGATTTACCGTAATGGTCTGACTCCACACAACTACATCTTCATCAGGAGCACCATTAACAATCAGCATTTTATCCGGACTATTTCCTGTATGTCCGCTGCAAGGAGAAAAATTAGCGTGATATGCCTGAGGATTGCTGTCAACAGCATATCTTCCCTCCATCCACAAAGATTCATTATCGGAATGACTTGCTGAAGACAAAACAGGATCCGGACAATAGATATATTCACTATAAAAGCCAGTATTTCCAAGATCAAATTCACCATTGGAAATTAACTCAGTTCCTGTATCCGGAACAAAGACACGAAGATTGTATGTGGTTGTTACTGACGGAGAGACACTAATTGCAGATGAAAGTTGTCCTGTACTCCAATTGTACATATACGAACCTGTTTGTGCTTCTAAAATAACAGATTCACCAACACAAATAGTTGTATCATTAACTGGTCGTACAATTTGTGCTGTTCCAGAATAATAACTAAATCCTATAATTATCGTAACACCAATAAGCTGTAGAAATCTTTTCATATTCACTCTTTCGTTAAAAAACCATCTACTCCAAATCTCCAAGCGTCTGCCTTTTGATGAAAGGCTATTTTTTTTACTTTAATTACGCAAATTTAACGATTAAAGTTTGGCTTTTTGTCACTTGATTCACTTTGCTCTTCAAAAAAACACCTAACCAACAGGATATGAACAAATTACTCATTTGTTTAATTTTTATTAAAATGAAGACTAAATAAAAATGCGGTTGGATTTATTAATTAATAAATCTGAACAATCATATTTTTTCAATACCTTAAATACAGCCACAAAACCGAAAACGATTTCGTAAAATAATACTTTTCAACCCTTCATAATTCAATTATGATATATTTAACCAAGCTAAAATTCAAATTATCACCCCAACATACTCACTACCTAAATATAAAAATATCGTTTAAATGCATTATCATCTCAAAATATTTCACATTTTTTAACACAGATAAAACATCTAATTAAAAGACACTTAACAATCATACGTAGTGGCAATGTTGTGTTGATTTTCATTTCTGTTGAGGTTTAATAAACACAATCAATTTGGAACAAACACCTATATAGGCCGACCTTTATGAGGTTATTAATAATCAAAAATAAAAGAGCATGAGATTACTATTATCTAACCTAATTCTTTTGTTGTTTTCTATATCTGTATTTGCACAAAGCAGTACTAATATTACAGGTATAGTTACAGACCAATCTGAAATGCCATTAATTGGTGTTACCGTATTTGTTAAAGGAACCACTTCTGGAACCGTAACAGATATTGATGGGAGCTACAGCATTGAAGCTTTAAGCAATGCTACACTCGTTTACAGTTTTATAGGTATGAAAACTCAGGAAATTCCTGTAAATAATCAAACCTTGATTAATGTGTCTTTACTTGAATCTACCACAGGTCTGGATGAAGTTGTTGTTATTGGATACGGAAAGATGAGCGTAAAAGATCTAACGTCATCAATAACCACTGTAAAATCTGAAGACTTGGTTAAAACTCCTTCTGGTAACGTTATGCAATCGTTACAGGGGAAAGTTGCCGGACTTCAGGTTATTAGTTCCGGGGCTCCGGGTGAATCGCCAACCATACGCCTTCGTGGTATTGGTTCTTATCCCGGACATGGCAACGAAGGACCTTTGTATGTTGTTGATGGAGTATTTTACGACAACATCGATTTTTTAAATACGGCTGATATTGAATCAACCTCAGTACTTAAAGATGCTTCAGCGGCAGCTATTTATGGAGTGCGGGCTGCAAATGGAGTTGTATTAATTGAAACCAAATCCGGTAAACGAAATCAAAAAGCCCAAATTAATTACAATGGCTATTACGGATATCAAGTGGCTCAGAATGTATTGAAAATGGCGAATGCTGAACAATACACGAATATGGCCTTAGAATCAGGATCGGCGGCAGATGAACAATTCATATTAAATGCGATGCAGCGATACGGCAGAAGTCGTATAAATCCAAATGTACCAAACGTAAATACAGATTGGTATGACGAAATTATGCGCACTGCAGCTATTCAAAACCATAGTTTAAGTGTATCCGGAGGTAACGAGAATACGACTTACTCAATTGGAACAAGTTTCTTTACCCAGGAAGGTGTTTTGAATATGAAGAATGAGTATGAACGTTTTAACCTTCGTTCAAAAATTGACTTCCAGGCAAATGAATGGTTCACAATTGGTGGCAATATTATATTGAGTAATTCGACCAAATATGAACCCGAATCGGCAGCTTGGAATGTGGCTTATTTTGCGGTACCAATTATGCCTGTTTACGATGAACTAAATACTGCTGCAAGCCCAACAAGATATGCGAGCGCTGAAGACTTAGGGTATCGGGGAGGTAAAAACCCATTTCCAACGATGGATTTAAGTGAAAATCGCATTAGAACAAAAAAAGTACTTGCAAATTTCTATGCTAAACTGGATCTTATACCAAAAAAATTAAATTTCAAAACAACTTACAGTCAGGATTTCACTTCACAGGAAGGACGATTTGTTGATCTTGCTTATTTTGTCAGCACTAATTTTAAGCGTACTGATGACTCTGTTCAAAAAAACTCTCAAACTACAACAAACCAAACCTGGGATAATATTTTAACATATACCGACAGCTTTGGAGGACACAACTTTACACTTATGGCTGGATCATCTTACAGAGATGAAACCTGGAATTATCTTAGTGCAACCGGTTTAAATTTCCCCTCCGGACTTGAAGAAAACTGGTACATTAGTAAATCAAAGAGTAAACCATCTGATAGCGTTAATGATGACGGAAGAAAACAGTATGGTATGTCCTATTTTGGAAGAATGTCTTATAATTTCAACAACAAATATTTACTCTACGGAACCATGAGAGCGGATGGCAGCTCAAAGTATCAGGAAAAATGGGGTTATTTCCCAACTGTTGGTGCTGGTTGGGTTATTTCAGAAGAAAACTTCATGAAGGATGTAGAATTTATTGATTTTTTAAAATTTCGTGCAAGTTGGGGTAAACTGGGAAATAATAAAATCGCGGCCAGCGATGGTGCTAACTCAACCAATGTTGTAACGACTGCAATTGATGGTGTTTTAGTTTCCGGTACAACAACCTCGAGTACCTACTCTTCTCTTAAATGGGAGGTTACCGAAGAAACAAACTTTGGTGTTACGACAACTCTTCTTGCTAACAGACTATCTGTAGATGCTGATTATTATATCCGCGACACAAAAAATGCAGTTATAGATGTTACCAATCCTCTTATAGGAGGTACTGTAAGAAAAAATGTTGGCGAAATCAGAAACTCAGGATTCGAGCTGGCTTTGAATTGGAGTGATAATATTACGAAAGATTTAAAATACTCAATTGGAGCAAACGTTTCTACTCTTAAAAACGAAGTAAGGGATTTGTTTGGTCAGCCCTATATAGACGGAGGACAAGCAGAATTTCGTCAGCGTTCAATTGTTGGAGAACCATTATTGGCATTTTTCGGACGTGAAGTAGTTGGTGTTTATCAAAATGAGGCTGAAGTCGCCGCTGATCCTGTTGCCGTGGAAAATGGGTTGGCTCCCGGGGATTTAAAATACAAAGATCAAAACAAGGATGGAAAAATTGATGATGACGACAGAGTTGTTTTAGGCTCTTATTTTCCAAATTTCATGTACGGTGCAAATCTTGGTATAACTTACAAAAACTGGGAATTCACAATGAATATTTTAGGACAGACAGGAAACAAAATTCTCAATCGTAAACGCGGTGAGTTAATCTGGACAAATGATGGAAACCTGGATGCTGATCTTGCAAAAAATCGTTGGCATGGTGAGGGAACGTCAAATAAATATCCTTCATCTGCAGGATTAAGAAAAGGCTGGAACCAAAAGATGAGTGATTATTTTGTCGAAGATGGATCCTACTTCAGAATTCAAAACATTCAAGTTGCTTACAATCTAAGACAAAAGGTAGTGTTTGGTGTAAAAGTTCCTGATGCTAGAATTTCATTCACTGCAGATCGTCCTTTAACCGTATTTAGCTACAATGGATTTAATCCTGAAGTAGAAAATGGAATTGATACACAAACCTATCCTATTCCTGCAGTATATACACTTGGCTTAAATGTTAATTTTTAATTCGAAAAAACATTTCATCATGAAACTATTTAAATATTCTATACAGATCACCCTTGCAGCAGCTGCAATTCTATTTGCGACGGCCTGCGATGACAAATTAGACGAACCAGCCGAGAATATTGCCATTACAGACAGCACTGACTATTCTATTGCTGAAAATATGATTTCACCCTTAATTGGTCTTTATGCTGAATTCAACAATAAAGGCTGGGAAGCAAATCCATTGATATCCGTTCGGGGAGATGATGTAAATGCAGGAGGTTTAGGTGATCAGCAAGATTTTGCCGAGACTGACCTATACAATTACAACAAAGATTTTTGGATGTACAATTCCGCCTGGGAAGGTGAATACCGCGATGTAATCACCTCTCACAGTACAATGGAACAAATTCAATTGTATGCTGACAAAACAGGAAATCAAAGCTTAGGAGACCAGTATATTGCAGAAGCAAAAACAATTCGCAGCTGGATTCTCTTTAATATATCCCGAACATGGGGAAATATTCTAGTTCCAACGAGTTCAGATCCTACAGAATTATTGGCTGCAGATATCACATCAAAAAATGATGTGATGCAGCACATTTCTAATCAAATGGACGAGGCAATTCCTTTCTTACCGGATATGAATCCGAATCAAAGAACTGATATTCGCGGCGGCGTAACTAAATACACCGCGCTTGCGATAAAAGCTCTTGCAAATTTGGAATTGAAAAACTATCAGGCTGTTGCTGATGCTACTTCGCAAATTATCAGTTCAAATAAATTTAGCTTGGAAGCTGATTTTTACGAGCTGTTTAAAATTCCCGGGAAGCTAAACAATGAGAATTTACTGGAAATGCAATATTCTGACTTTGGACAAGCTTCAGGCGACAGCAAAAGTTACCTGTTCGAATTCTTTGGTCCTCAAAGCTGGACTCCAAAAGTTGAAGGAGCCGGCAGTGGCTGGGGATTTTGGGAACCTAGCTTAAAGTACATCAAATTCATGCTCGACAGAGGTGAAACTGTTCGTTTGGAAACCAGTGTATTATTTACGGACAGAGGCATTGCAGAAATTCAAAAAGATCCGAATTATGCAACACTTCCTGCATGGGTTTCAAACACAACCCGATCGGGAGATGTAATTAATGATTATGCCCGTGCCCTTTTTGCAAGTGGCAAGCATTATTTACCATCAGATCAGCTTACACCTGGACGTACTACATACGGTACAAACAAAAACTTCACCTGCATTCGTTATGCTGAAATCCTGTTAATGCACGCCGAAGCCATAACACAAGGCGCATCAAGCTCATCAATATCTGCAGATGCTGCGGTTAATTTAGTTCGGGAAAGAGCTGGCTTAACAGCAATTTCAGGAGTTACAAACGAACAGGTTATGGATGAAAAATTTGCTGAATTAGCCATGGAATGGGGAACACGCTTTTTTGATATGGTTCGTCTTGAAAAATACAACGAGCTAAGCTACGAAGGAAGAACCTTTACTGCTGATTTGATTTACTTACCCTATCCTCAAAATCAAGTTGATTTACTTCCAGTCTTAAAAGGCAGCAACTAATAATTTTGATCATTAAAATGAAGAAAATGAAACGACCATGTAAAAAAATTACACACAAGAGAATGAGTGTAATTGGGGAGTTCCATATGGCAAACAGAAACAAATAATAATCATATGAAATTATTTAAAAACATACTAATTGTAATGATTGCTCTCGTATTTGCTACGGCATGCGACGAAGGAATTGATCCGATTACAGCAGTGAAACCAGGAGTGGATGAAACTGCCCCCGTAATCAAAATAAACTACCCTACTGAAGGAACAATCATAAAAGTTCTTGATCTGGTAACATCAATTGACATTGATATTAAAGTAACCGATGATATTGAAATTGGAAGCATATCTGTGCTAATGGATGGAACTGAAATAGCAAATTTTAGTTCATTTACGGATTATCGAATTGCTCTTGAAGAATTTACCTATGACAACGTAAATACAGGAAATCACATTATGACTGTGATCGCAACTGACCTGGAAGGAAAAAGTACCACATCGTCGGTAAATTTCTCAAAAGAACCTCCTTACACACCATTATTCGATGGAGAATTATTCTACATGCCATTTGATGGAGATTATTATGAATTGGTTAACATTGTACAGGCAACTAAGGTTGGATCTCCTGGTTTTGCCGGGGAAAGTATAATCGGAACTGATTCTTATTCGGGAACTACCGATTCTTATCTAACCTACCCAATTGCTTCAATGCTTACACCTGAATTTACTGCTGCATTCTGGTACAAGGTGAATCCATCACCGGATCGGGCAGGTATTTTGGTTATTGGAAATGATACCCCTGAAAATCGTAATCAGGGATTCAGATTATTCCGGGAAGGAAATGGTGCCGAGCAAAGAATTAAGCTTAATGTAGGTATTGGTACTGCAGAAGTTTGGAATGATGGCGATGTTATTGACGTTGCCGCCGGAGAATGGGTACACATTGCTATGACTATTTCACAAACTCAATGTACAATATTCTTTAATGGTGTTGAAATGCGATCTTCCCCTTTGACTGCTGCTGTTGATTGGACTGGCTGTGAAACATTGACAATTGGTGCCGGAGGCGAAACATTTAGCTATTGGAATCATCTTTCGGACAACAGCGCAATGGATGAGTTACGTTTATTCAATAAAGCGTTAACTGCAGGCGAAATTCAAGATATGATTAATGTTACCAATCCGTACCAGCCAAAATATGGTGAAACATTCTATATGCCTTTCGATGGAAACAATACCGATTTAATCAGCTACAATGAAGCCACAGTAGTAGGTACAACAGGCTTTGCAGGCGAAAGTGCACTTGGAAGTGATGCTTTTGCAGGAGCCACTGATTCTTACCTTACTTTTCCTATCGAAGGGCTGTTTGGAGAAGAGTTTAGTACTGTATTTTGGTATAAAGTAAACCCTGATCCGGACCGCGCTGGAATTCTTGTAGTTGGAAATAACATTCCCGAAAATCGCAACCAGGGCTTTAGATTGTTTCGGGAAGGAAGTGCAACCGAACAAAGAATAAAATTAAATGTTGGTACCGAAACAGCAGAAGTTTGGAATGATGGCGGTGTTATTGATGCAACTGCCGGCGAATGGATTCAAATTGCGGTTACTGTTTCTCTAACTAAAAGCACAATTTATTTCAATGGTGTGGAAATGTTATCCTCAGATCTTTCTAAAGGTATTGATTGGACCGGATGTACCACGATGACGATTGGTGCCGGAGGTGAAACTTTCAGTTACTGGAATCACTTATCCGATTCAAGTTTCCTTGATGAATTACGTTTTTTTAATACAGCTCTTTCTCAGGAAGAAATTCAAACAATATATGATGCAGAGAAGTAATCTCTCAATATAGAATTCTTAATTCCAGAGGTTTCTCACAACCAGAAGCCTCTGGAATTCAATATTACTCAACCAGAATTAAAACCAATGCTCAGACTATTAACCATCCTTTTAACTTTTGTAAGTGTTTCAGCTTTTGCTCAGCGTACAGCAGAAACCTATTGCAATCCGCTGAATATTGACTACACCTACATGATTTACAATTCCCAAAACGACCTTTCCTATCGCTCTGGAGCAGATCCTGCTGTAGTGGAATTTCGTGGCGAATACTACATGTTCGTAACACGGTCATTGGGTTACTGGCATTCTACAGATTTGCTGAACTGGGATTTTATTCAACCCGAAAAGTGGTATTTTCAAGGATGCAATGCTCCTGCCACACACAACTATAAAGATTCGGTTCTATACGTAACCGGAGATCCTTCCGGTTCTATGAGTGTTTTATATACCGATAATCCTAAAAAAGGAGATTGGAAAATTGTCCCTGCCATTCTCAATAATCTTCAAGATCCCGATCTGTTTATTGATGATGATGATCAGGCTTATATCTTTTGGGGATCTTCCAATCAATTTCCAATCAGAGGCAAGAAGTTAGATAAAAACAAAAGATTTATTGCAGAAAAAAACACCACTGAATTATTCAGCCTTAACCAGGAAATTCACGGATGGGAACGATTTGGGGAAAACCATTCCGATACCATTCTTAAAGGATATATGGAAGGTGCCTGGCTGACAAAACACAAAGAAACTTATTACATGATGTATGCCGCACCGGGAACAGAGTTTAATGTTTATGCCGATGGCGTTTACACCTCTAAAAATCCACTGGGGCCTTATACTTACCAAGTTCACAATCCGGTTGTATACAAGCCCGGAGGATTTATGAACGGAGCCGGGCATGGAAGCATCGTAAAAACAACTTCCGGTGCTTACTGGCATTTCGGATCGATGGCTCTTTCTGTCAACGAAATCTGGGAGCGCAGACTTTGCATGCATCCTGTTTTCTTTGATGAAGACGGACTCATGTACAGCAATACCCGATTTGGAGATTATCCACATTATGCGCCAAATTCAAAAGAAAAAACCGGCAAATTTCGTGGATGGATGCTTTTATCATACAATAAACCCGTTAAAAGTTCATCTCCCAAAGGAATTGAAAACCTAACAGATGAAAATGTAAAAACATTCTGGTTGTCAGATACAAACACAGGCGGAGAATGGTTCACAATCGACCTCGAAAAGCCAATGGATGTAAAAGCGGTTCAAATCAATTTTCACGATTACAAATCGAATATGTACGGCAGATATAAAAATTTAAAACATCGGTACCTGATTGAATACTCTGTTGATGGATCAAATTGGAAATCACTGATTGACAAATCCAATAGTTTTAAAGATACTCCCAACGATTACGTTGAACTGGATCAGGCCTATAAGGCCAGATTTATAAAATATACCAATATTGAAATTCCTACTCCATCGCTTGCAATTTCGGATATTCGAATATTTGGAAATGCTTCAGGCAAAGCACCATCAACAGTAAAGAACTTTAGCGTTGAACGCTTAAAAGACCGACGAGATGCAAAGATCAGCTGGAAACAAATGGAAGACTGCCAGGGATATAATATCATTTGGGGAATCGCTCCGGACAAGCTATATAATTCATGGATGATTTATGGTAAAAATGAACATTTGCTTAAATCACTTGACTCTGACAAAACCTACTACATCACAATTGAAGCATTTAACGAAAACGGCATTTCGAAAACCTCTCGGGTTATTGAAGTAAAATAAAATTATGAACTATACAATTTTATTATCTCTTTTCATGCTTCTTTCATCATGTGGTAAAGATAAAGAGGTAAATATTCCCGAAGAGGAAACCGGTAATAATGGCCCAAAAATTTATCAGGGATTATCCGATGAGATGTTATTGGATACCATTCAATATTATACTTTTCAGTATTTCTGGGATGGTGCAGAACCCAATTCGGGTTTGGCTCCTGAGCGAATCAATTTATCAGGAATTTATCCGCAAAACGATCAACATGTTGTAACAACCGGAGGTTCGGGTTTCGGGCTTATGGCTGTACTTGTTGGAATCGACAGAGGATTTATTTCCCGTGAAGAAGGCGTGCAGCGATTTGAAAAGATTGCCGGTTTTTTGGAAGAAGCAGATCGTTTTCACGGAGCCTGGCCACATTGGATGAATGGAAAAACAGGGAAAGTTGTACCCTTTGGTCAGAAAGACGACGGCGGCGATTTGGTTGAAACATCCTTTCTTGCGCAAGGCTTAATATGTGTTCAGGAATACTTTAAAACCGGATCGGAAAGAGAAAAACAATTGAGCGAAAGAATTAAAAATCTTTGGCATGGTATTGAATTTAATTGGTATGAGAAAGACGGCAGCGATGTGCTTTACTGGCATTGGTCCCCAAATTATGCATGGGAAATGAATTTTCCTCTGGAAGGTTACAACGAGTGCTTAATTACTTACATCACAGGAGCCTCATCGCCAAACTATTCCATCAAAGCCGATTCATATCACAAAGGCTGGGCCCGAAATGGAAACATTGTTCAGCCAAGTTCAAAATACGGATATACTTTAAATCTAAAACACAATGGCAATCCATCTGCTGGCGGCCCTTTGTTTTGGGCACACTATTCCTACTTAGGTTTTAATCCAAGTATCAGTTCTGATAAATATGCCAACTATTGGGATATTAATGTTGCACACACCCTAATGAACCGAGCCTATTGCATTCAAAATCCTAAAAAATTTGATGGATACGGCGAAAATCTGTGGGGATTAACAGCCAGCTATTCCATAAAAGGGTACAGCGAATGGGAAGATGGTGGAGGAAGAGAACGAAATGATTTGATTGCAAGTGATCTCTATTTGGGTTATGCAGCTCATAATCCCGATAAAGACTATGGAGTCATCGCTCCTACCGCAGCTCTTTCCTCTTTTCCTTATGCACCAGACGAATGTATGAAGGTTGCAAAGAATATATACTTCAATTTGGGAGACAAAACTTTTGGTAAATATGGTCCATACGATGCTTTTAGCGTGGAACACAATTGGTATCCGAGAAGTTATTTAGCCATCGATCAGGGGCCAATTGTATGCATGATTGAGAACTACAGAACTGGTTTACTTTGGGATTTATTCATGAACTGTCCGGAAGTGAAAGAAGGATTGAACAAACTGGAATTTACTATTCAACAGTAAGTTATAAATCGTGATCAAACATTATCTAAGAAACATTCAAAATGAGAGATTTTAAAACTATATGTCTCGGACTGATCCTTTTTTTGAGTTTAGGGCATACTTATGCTCAAGACTTAAACCTGTATCAGAAGGCCAATTTTATTCTTGGACAGGACACCTTAAAATATCGAATCCTTTATCCGGAAAACATGGAAAAAGGCAAGAAATATCCATTGGTATTATTTCTTCATGGTTCCGGTGAAAGAGGAACTGACAACCAAAAGCAGCTGACTCACGGAGCAAAGCTTTTTCTGGATCAGACAAACCGAACGAATTATCCTGCTATTGTTGTTTTTCCCCAGTGTCCCCCTGATATTAAATGGACACATCGATTAAAAGAAAAATCAGCAGCAGGAGACTGGATTTTTAAATTCCCTACGGAATCAGGCCCTACAAAACCAGCCTATATGGCCGATCAGTTAGTAAATAAAATAGTAGAGGAAGAAAATATCGACCCGAAGAGAATTTACATCATGGGCTTATCAATGGGAGGAATAGGAACGCTGGAATTTTTATACCGTTGGCCGGATAAGTATACGGCGGCTGCTGTAATTTGCGGCGGACACAACCCGAAATTGGTCACAAAATACTCTCACGTTCCAATTTGGTTTTTTCATGGGGGCAAAGATGATGTTGTTCCCGGAAAGTATTCTAAACTAGTCTACGATGAGCAAAAAAAATACAATGCTGAATCAAAATACACGCTTTATCCGGAAGCCAATCACAATAGCTGGGATCAGGCATTTGCAGAACCTGATTTAATAAAGTGGCTCTTTAGCAAGAGCAAATAATTAATTACAAATAAACAATAAAGCGATTACAGATTACTATGAAAATGATTAGAAAAATGAAAACAAAGCTTACACTATTCAGCATATTGGTATGCATTGCAATGTTTTCATGCAATACATCCAAATCGAAATACAAAAGTTATAGCGGCGATGCCGAAATTGAACGAAAAGTGGATTCTGTTCTCTCTTTAATGACATTAGAGGAGAAAATTGGACAAATGACTCAGTTCTCTGGAAGAGGTGATATTACAGGACCCGAAATGCAAAATGAGGTAATGCCTTATCTTAAAAAAGGTTTGGTAGGAAGTATGTTTAACGAAGCAACTGTTGAAAAAGTCAGGCCACTTCAGGAGGCTGCTCTGGCAGAATCAAGACTAAAAATTCCTGTACTTTTCGGATACGACGTCATTCACGGCTTTAGAACCATATTTCCTATGTCGCTTGCAGAATCGTGCTCCTGGGATCTTGATTTAATGAAAGAAAGTGCCCGGATAGCTGCAACGGAAGCTGCTGCCGAGGGCATTTCATGGACTTTTGCACCAATGGTTGATATAGCCAGAGATGCACGCTGGGGACGCGTAATGGAAGGTGCCGGAGAAGACGTTTATCTTGGAAAACTGGTTGCCACAGCAAGAGTTAAAGGTTTTCAGGGTGAAGGTTGGAAAGATTTAAAATCGACCAATACGGTGCTGGCCTGTGCCAAGCATTTTGCTGCATACGGAGCGGCAGAAGCTGGTCGCGACTACAATACTGCTGAAGTTTCGGAACGTACTCTAAATGAAATCTATCTTCCTCCTTTTCTGGCTGCAAAAGAAGCCGGTGTAGCAACCTTCATGACTGCTTTTAACGAAATTGGCGGCGTACCTTGTACTGCGAGCAAATATTTATACAAAGATGTTCTTAGAGACCGATGGGACTTCAGAGGCTTCGTAGTTACCGACTACACTGCAATTAACGAATTGGTTGAACACGGCATTGCAAAAGACGAAGCTCAGGCGGCAGAATTGGCAGCAAATGCCGGAATCGATATGGACATGACAGGTGGTGTTTACCTGGAGAACCTAAAAGCTCAGGTTGAAGCCGGAAAAGTAAGCATGGAAAGCATAGATATCGCTGTAAGTCGAATTCTGGAAATGAAGTTTTTACTTGGCCTTTTCGACGATCCCTATCGATATATGGACGAAGCCAGACAAGAATCAACCCGAATGAAACCAGCATTTCTGGCATCAGCAAGAAATATTGCGAAACGTTCTGTTGTTTTATTGAAAAACGAGAACATATTTCCAATTGATAAATCTTCACGAAAAACCGTTGCTTTAATTGGCCCGATGATTAAAAACCAGACCAGCTTAAATGGTGAATGGGCTGGCCGTGGAGATAGAAATCAAAGTATTTCTTTGTTCGATGGTTTACAAGAAAAATACAAAGGTTCAAATATTCAATTTACCTATGCTTCGGCCTGCGGTTTAAAAGGAAACGATAAATCAGGATTTAAACCGGCATTAAATATTGCGCGTAAAGCTGATCTTGTTCTTGTTGCCATGGGAGAAGATTTCAATTGGTCAGGCGAAGCTGCCTGCAGAACAAATATTCAGCTGCCAGGCGTTCAGCAGGATTTTCTAAAAGAGCTTACAAAACTAAATAAACCAACAGGTTTAGTCCTTATGAACGGACGTCCGTTGGATTTATCGTGGGAAAATGAGAATATGGATGCGATAATGGAAGCCTGGTATTTGGGAACAACAGCAGGAGATGCTCTTGCCGATGTTATTTCAGGAGATTACAATCCATCCGGAAAGCTAACCTTATCTTTCCCCCGCAATGTTGGGCAGGTTCCAATTTATTACAATGAGAAAAACACAGGCCGCCCAATTCCCAAAGATGATCCTGATGCAGATTATAAATCCACTTATATCGATGTTGAAAACTCCCCTCTTTATCCTTTTGGATATGGTTTAAGTTATACCACATTTTCGATAAAAGATGTGAAATTAAATACCAATACTCTTAAATCAGGAGAGCAATTAACGGTAAATGCCACGTTAAGCAATACCGGCGGCCTTTACGGAGAAGAAGTGGTGCAACTGTATGTTCAGGATTTATACGGAAGCGTAAGCCGTCCTGTGAAAGAATTAAAAGGATTTGAAAAAGTAGGATTAGAGCCGGGAGAAAGTAAAGAAATACAATTTACAATTTCGGAAGATGATTTGAAATTCTTCGATATTAACATGAATTTCGTTGCAGAGGATGGTGATTTTAAACTTTGGGTAAGTACCAGCTCATCCGACGAATCGAACGAACGTTCATTTAACTTTAAGCATTAGTTTATCAATAGTTGGTTTTATTAGTTACAGCGGTACAGTTTCTAAATTGTACCGCTGTTTTTTTTGCTTTACAGCCAACAAAAAATAAAATTCCCACAAGTTAAAACTCATCTAAAATACTTTTAGATTCAGAATCAAGTTATACCCTGACATCACAGACTTGGTTATAGTAAAAGCATAACAAGCCGCTATTTTAAGCCGTCCTGATCTTTAATCGTATTATTTGTTGCCGCCCAAAAGGCGAATTACCTCTTTCAGGATTTCATTTTCAGTAGTAAGCTTCTCTATTTGCGGATTGATTGGGTTTTCAATATTGAGCTCTCCGGCGAGTATCTTAAAAAAATTAACCTGAAGTATCTCACTAATCTTAGCCAGACGATCGGTTTGAATGTCTGGCTTTTTTAGGGTGTTGTAGGTGGCATTTAAACTTAAGCCAAGCTTTTTAGCCATATCAGATATGCTCACTTCCTGCTTTTTCATTTCTGATAAGATCAGCTCATTAATGGGGATTGTTTTATTCGAAGTCATGCTTAAAAATAGTGATAATAATTTACATTCTGGAATAACAAACAAATTTAAATGGAAATTTATTCCTTTATTTCAGTAATTAATTACAATAAAGCAGTATGAAAATACAATTATAAAATGATAAAATGCCAATATTTAATTACAATATATAGTCATATGGTAGCATATTACATTCCTACAGTAGTAGCTTCCACTCCTACAGTAGCAGGTTACAATCCTACAGTAGCAGGTTACAATCCTACGGTAGCAACTTCCATTTCTACAGTGGTAGATTACATTCCTATGGTAGCAGGTTACATTCCTATGGTGGAAACATACAGATCTGCAGCAATAATGGTAAATCACCAACAAAACTATGCCAAAATGTTTCTTTTAGATTCAAGTCATACTCTGGAATAGACGGCTTATTGTAGTAAGAATATTAGCTGACAAATCAATTAATACCTCATAATCACTTTGGTGAGATTTTCATCGGGTTCCAACTCCATTTTTTTTCGTAGTCTGTATCTGCTCACCTCCACACTTCGAACTGTAATTCCCAGAAGTATCGAAATTTCTTTCGAATTCATATTCATTTTCAAAAGAGAACACAATCGTAAATCCGCAGGAGTTAAATTTGGATAATTCTGTCTCAACCCATCGTAAAACCCACTTTGAGATGCAGCAAAATGCCGCTCAAAATCGAGCATGTCCTTTTTCTGAGTCAGCTGTCCGTTTATTACTTTCAAAATCTTATCGTAATCGCGGTGAGGAAAACGTCCTTCCAATTTTTGGAACATAACTTCCAATTCGCGTTTTATTGTATTTATCGATCTGTCCTTCTCAACCAGAGCGTTGGCTGAAACCGTTAATTTCCCCTGCAGATTCTCCAGTTCTTTCTGTAAAACATCATTCTGAAGCTGCTCTATTGTCGATTCGTTTTTCTTGTGTTGATCGGTATGTTTTTTCTCAATGATATAGGTCTGTTTCTCCAAAATGCGTTTATTAAAAACAATCAGTAAACCAACACAAACCACCAGCGATAAAATGATAACAACAACGCCTGTTTTTGAAGCAAACCAAGGAGGCAAAATTACGAATGGGTATTCTACCACATTTGATCTGCTGCCGTCGGAAAATACAGCTCTGGCCTGATATACATATTCTCCGTGCGGTATATCATTTATTGTATTTACATTTTCAGTTTCACCTTCAATCCAATCGTCGTAAAGATTCACAATACGGTATTGATAGGTCACATCATTAGGGCCATAGTTGACCGAATTAATAGTAAATTCCAGAGAATTATCTCTGTTCTTAAGTTCCAAAACCTTGTTGTTATGCAAAGGCAGTAAAATTCCCTTATTATCGACACCCTTTTTCCCCTTTACAACTTGAGTGATGACCAATGGCTGATGCTTGTAAACATCATTCGATTCATTGGGAAGGATAGCAAAGCCATTCTCCAAACATAAAACACTGGCATCTTTGTTAATTGAAATATTCTGATACTTATCGGGAAATGAAAATTGTTTATCCAAGGTGAAAGCACTTACAAAACTCATTGAATCTGCTGTGTTTTTCATATAAACAGCCTCATTATCGGCGATAGCCCAAAAATGGTCTTGATCGGCATTTACAATATTTACAGCCTTTTTAAAACGGCCAAGAGTATTATTCAACTTATTAAAAGGCAACATTCTATCAGTAAGATCATCATAAGTGTAAATCTCCTCTCCTGTTGTTACAACCACCCGGTTATTAACGGTAAAAACATTCAGCTGATATTCTGTAGGCAAGCCTGATTCCAAACCAAAATACTTATTGGATACTACCTTTCTAAAATCATCAGACAGCTTCAAACGATTCAAGCCTTTTATTTCGTGACTGATCCAAACATAACCAGCATGATCAACCTCAATAAACCGACATGCACCTTCAAATCCATCAACAAAATGAGAAAAAACCCATTGGTTATTTTCTCTTTTAAACATCCTTATTTTGAAGTAAGTAGATTCAATTAACCATTCCTGCCCGCTCTTTTCAATAATTTCAAAATCAGTACCTCCGATTGCTGTTGACAATGGATAAGCGTCTCCCTGATCCAATTTGAAGATACCATTATTGCTGCCACACAAGAGTTCGCCCCTCAAAATTTCCAATTTCCAGATGTGCCCGGTAATCCCCTCTAAAAGGGATAATTCTCTAAAATCCAGATCTGCATAATCCTTATCAAATTTTGAGCAAAGAACCCCGTTATTTGTTCCAATATAAATGTATCCATTGTGTTTTATGACAGAATAAATTGCCGACGGAGCATTATCCATATCAATTTTATACTCAATGGTCGAATTTAAGTCGACATAAGACAATCCATTATCCATTCCCAGCCATAAATCTCCCGAATGATCGAGAGCCATTCCCAAAACAGTATTGTTTTCCAGTTTAGACTGCCGGTCGATGTGACTAAGGATTTTACCATCATGATTAATAATGTATAAACCACCCAATAAGGTTCCTACTGCATATGCAGTATCACCAATGGAAACGGCAGAATTTACATCTTTTGAAGACAATACCTCATTGGCTTCACAATTCCATTTCTTAGTTTTTCCATCCTTTAAAATGTGAAGTCCTGATTTTCCATCGCCAACAATAATACCACGCTCGTTGGGCAAATAAAAACGGATGGTCGCATTTTTTGCAAAATCGGAATCAGCAATAACTTTAATCTCCCCGGCTTCAATTTTACAAATTCCCCGACCGCTGACTCTTGAATAAACTGTGCCATTTATCTTTCCTAAAAACATCAGTTCACCTCCCGGCACTACAGATTTTACCTCTTCGGTTTCCGTATTGTATATAAAAAGTGTTGGGAATGACTGAAAAAGAATTTCTTTTCCGCTCTTAACAATGGACCATATTCTCTCACTGGAGAACTTGTAATCGTTTAATTTTTCGGCTAATGAATAATAATTTAATACGCCTAAGCTGTCCCTCTTCCAATATCCAAAATCTTCGTAGCAGCCGGAATACAATCTCTGGCTCTGCTCATCAAACAGCAGAGATCGAATTGCCGATTTAGATCTGTGCTGATGTAAAACCCAATCTTTCCCGTTGTATTCAAGTACACCGCCGCTGTTCCCAAAATAAGCCCTTCCAAGCTCATCAAATGCTACTGCCCAGTTCTGGCTCATTGCCTGATACTCACTCCGATCGTGATTAATAACAAAAATCCCAAACGGCTTTTCTATTGCGGAAATAAAAGTCGTCTGAAAGAGTAAAAATAAAAGAAGAATTAAATTGGCAGGTTTCATAGTTGCAATTCGATCTGGTTTCCTACAAATATAAAAAAATCAGGCACGATATTACCTGATTTAGTTGATCTTGCAATAAATAGCAAAGAAAAAAGGAATTAAAAATATCAGAATATTACTATTTTAAATCTCATCGAAGGTTTTAGCGGAATCCTCGCACAAATTAAGTAAGGTTTGTAATTCTGTTTTAGTAAACGAGCGGTACTTTCCAACTTTTAAGCTGCCTAAGGAGATGTTCATAATCCGAAGCCTTTGCAGGGTTTTCACATTATAATCCAGATATTCGCACATTCTGCGAATTTGTCTGTTTAAGCCCTGAGTCAGAATTATTTTAAATGTAAAATCATCAACTCTCCAAACTTTACATTTCTTAGTTACGGTATCTAATATAGGAACACCATTTCCCATTTTTTTAATAAAATCGGATGTTATTCTTTTATTTACCCGAACAATATATTCTTTTTCGTGGTTGTTACGAGAGCGAAGTATTTTGTTCACGATATCGCCGTCATTGGTCAGAAAAATAAGCCCTTCACTCGGTTTATCCAATCGTCCAATTGGGAAAATCCGCTCCGGATAATTAAGGTAAGTTATGATATTTCCCTTGATATGAGTATCTGTAGTGCAGGTGATGCCAACTGGTTTGTTAAATGCCAAATAAATATTTCCAACTTTCTTACTTATGATTTGTCCTTTAACCTTGATCGTATCCTCGCCGGTAACCTTAACGCCTAAATCTGCAGTTGTTCCGTTCACCTTCACTCTCCCACTCTCAATCAGCTTATCAGCCTCTCTTCGTGAACAATATCCTGTTTCGGCAATTGCCTTGTTTAGTCGTTTTAATTCCATTTTTTCTCTGCTTCCATCCAATTGAAATGCAAAACTACAGTAATTAATTAATTATCTGAAAAGAAGAAGCTTTTCTTTAAAAAAAACCAATTTAAAATTGCCTGCAGCCACTCCTAAAAACAACACCCCCAACCCGAAAGATGGAGGTGTATTTTATGATTGTGAGGCAAAAAATATTACTGATTATTTTTATAATGACGATCCAAAAATAAGTAGCGATTATCATTCTTTGCGTGAACCACTTTTGATTCTACATCAATAAGCATGACAGGCGGAGCAGGATCCATTGCCTCAGCTGCCGGCCATTTCTCAAGACCAACTCCATTAGGGTTGCCTGTTCGTATAAAGTTGGCAAAATAAGTCAGCATGCTTTCCGATACAGTATAATCATCATCTGTCCATGCATAATCGTTAACCAAATACAGGTTGCCCATGCAGTATTCAATTTCACTGGCATGAGCAGCGCCAATCGGCTCAGGCATCTTAAATGAATCATCCTCTTTCTTTTTCGTACCTCCGGCAAGTCCTGACACGGATTCCTGATCAACCAAGGCCGGACGAATTCTACTGAAAAAATATCTGTACACAGGCTGAGAACTATTTTTCCGGTGCAAATCGAACCATTTCCACGTACTGTAGGATATAAACCTGTCGGACGCAAGATCCGTTGCCGACTGTTCTATTTCTTTTTCAGTATCATGTGCATAAAGTTTTAGCACCTCATCGTAAGAATCAGGATAAGTAATTTTCACCTTTTTAATAAAATTCTCCTTAGTATACGGCAGTCCCTGCATAAATGCCATTCCGGGAATTTCAGCCGAATTCCATCCCACCAATAAAGGCACCTGTGCCTGTTCCTTCGCATTAAAAACAGCAGGAAGTGATTTGGAGTAAAAATATCCGTCAAGCACGGTTGGAAAGCTATAAATTTTCGATTGTTTGCAAATTTCAAAAAGTTCATCCGTGGTTAGTTTTCTTAATTCGGCCAATGAAGTTAAACCAGCCTTTTTAGTAAACTCTACGCCTTTTTGCTCTGCCTCTGCCAAGGGTACTGGAAATAAAGTTGGATTAATTGCAGCCCCACTTTCGCCGATTGCACCTGCAATTAATTTATTTGATAAAGGAGAAGCCATCTGAGCACTTACTGAAATAGATCCTGCTGATTCTCCTGCGATGGTCACCTTTTTCGGGTTGCCTCCAAATGCAGAAATATTTCTTTGCACCCATTTGAGCGCTGCACTCTGATCAAGCATTCCATAATTACCAGATGCCTTATAACCTGCCTCTTCACTAAGTTCCGGATGAGCAAAAAAACCAAAAATATTCAAACGGTAATTTACGGTAACTACAACAATTCCTTTTTGAGCCATGGCTGCACCATCATATCTCGGTTCAGAACCATCTCCGGCCAAAAAACCACCCCCATAAAAATAGACCAGAACAGGCAATTCTTTCCCATCGCCCTTTTTGGCAGGAGTCCAAACATTAAGATAAAGACAATCCTCACTCATACCCTCCGATCGGGATTTCATATCACCGTAAACATTCGTTTGAACGGGCTTTGCTCCAAATTTTTTAGTCTCTAAAATTCCGTCCCAATTGTCCAATGGCTGAGGAGCTTTCCATCGCAATTCACCAACGGGTGGCTTTGCAAATGGAATTCCAAAATACAGACCAAGACCTTTTTGAGGATCTTTAACTCCTTCGATTATTCCATTCTCAATTTTTACTTGTTTGGAACTGTTTGTATTCTGAGCCATTATGGATATACTCAGCGAACAGAAACAAACTACCAGATACATTTTTCCCATTTTGTTTTGTTTATTATATGATTGTAACAACCAGTCACATTGAAATTAGTGATGAGCAAAATTTTCCTTTGGCAGGCTGTACCTGCATTTTTGTATACCATCAAACTGTTAATTGTATGTTTTTTAGAACCAAAAAACCAAATAAAAACCAATGGGACTAAAAACACCCCGGACACTCATCTATCCAGCATCATCAATTTTACAAAAAAAACAGCAAATAAAGGAAAAAACCAAAGCTGTATTTTACAGATACAAGGAAATTAATATAAATCTTCAAGGAGTCAGGTGAAGTTCTGCAGGATTGCATTTCTGACTCGATGCAATTGAATAATTGAAAACGAAACTGTAAAGCAAGCTTTAAAAGCGTTATTATACACACATTAATCTTTTGCGCGGCATTGCAATGAGTCGACAGTATTGTTACCCGTTCACCAATTGTCTAAATTTTTACTCTTCTACAATCGACAAGCGGTTGGTTTCCACATGATAAAACAAAGGAGCAACTGTAATTTTCGGATATTTCACACGCAATCGCTTGGCTTCAGTCACTACAAATTCTATTTCATTTCCAATTTCAAACATGGGAGCAAAATTGGTAAAATGTTCTTCCGCTCTTTCTGCTGTCCAACCTGCAGTACCAACCAAACCACGTATAAATTCATCTTTTCGGGAATGCAGATTAACCATGCCGCAGTTATCATGGCCAATGAGTGCTATGTGCTTAATTTTACCAACAGAAATAGCATATGAAACTTTAAACTCACTATATCTTAAATTGGCTCCTCCTGATCGGATAATATAAGAGAAATTTTCAGGGATATGCAGATGTTTGCGATTATCCATACACATACCAACCAAAAGCTGGGCTTCGGTATAAGTGGCAAAAGCCCGTTTTAAGTTATGGAACTCCAGCAGCAATCCAATGGGTGTTTGTCGATATTCCGGCAAAATATCCTCAATACAATTAACAGGTAACAGTCGATTCATGATTACAATAGCTATTTCTTTTCCACTAAAAAATCATCACTTTAGAGTGGTATGGTTTAGAATGATTCTAAAGATAGCCAAATGATTCTTCTGTGCAAATCAGAAATACAAAGAAGAATTATTCGACCGGATAATTTTCCAACTGTCCCCATTCCGCCCACGAACCATCGTAAAGATATTTGCTGTTTGTTCGCACCAGCTCACAGGCCAGTAAAACAATACAAGCACTTACTCCCGATCCGCAGCAAAAAACCAAGGGTTTATTCTTTACAGATAAGCGTTCAAAAATCTCATTTAATTCATTTTTCGGCAGAAACATTCCATTAGCCAAAACGCTGCTAAAAGGAATATTAATGGATTTTGGAATGTGACCACTTTTCACATTTTCCCTGGGTTCGGGAACTCTGCCCAAAAACCGATCTTCTGAACGAACATCAATCACAAGGCTCTGCTCACTATTGATATTTTCGAGAATTTGTTCAGAATTCAAAACTGATTCCAGATTAAAATCAGCTTGGAAATCGCCCGGTTCCAATTCGATGGATTTCTCTCTCTCAACGGCAAAATTTTCTTTACTCCAACACGGCAAACCACCATTCAAAACAGCAACATCATCATGCCCCATTGCTTTAAACAGCCACCAAACCCTTGGACTTGAATAAGTACCTAAATTATCGTAAACAACTATTTTACTATTCTTATTAATTCCCAGTTTACGGCACTCTGCGGTAAAACGATCCGGACTTGGAATCATATTTGAAATTGGATTGTCAGGATCACAAAATGTATTTTTCAAATCGAAAAAACGCGCATTTTCAATTTGAACACCTTCGTATTCTGATTTTAACCCGGCCTTATTATCCTTTAGACTAGCATCAAGAATAAGCAGATTAGGATCATGCAAATGCTGAGAAAGCCATTTGGCTGATACTACCGGTTTCAATTTGATTTGAGTTTTTAACATGAATTAAAAAATTGAAGATTCAGTTTCGCTGGTAAACAGTTCCAAAAATTTCATTCCCTTACTCGAATTTCCCTTTTTATTCAACCTTGGACTCCATACTGCAATGCTGTATTGATTAGGAAGAATGGCAACAATACCACCACCAACGCCACTTTTCCCCGGCAAACCAACTTTAAACGAGAATTCACCAGCTTCATCGTAAAAACCACACAATTGCATTACAGCATTAATTCTTTTCGATTTACTGGAACTTAAAAACTTCTCATTAGTTATAGGATTTTTCCCATACGAAGCCAGAAAAAGGAATGTTCTTGCCAGCTCACTACAAGTCATTTCGATGGAGCACAAATTAAAATAAAAGTCCAAAACTGTATCAATGTCATTACGGATATTCCCTAAATCCTTCATTAAATTGATTAGAGCAGCATTTCGATAACTTGTTAATTTTTCAGATTCGGCAATACGGGAACAATACTCAAGAGATGAATTACCTGATAGAGTTCTCACAAAATGAAGAAACTCTTCCTTAGGATTTTCAAGATGTTCCACTAAAACATCGCAAATTACCAACGCTCCTGCATTTATGAATGGATTACGCGGAATTCCCTGATCGTATTCTAACTGAACCAAGGAATTGAAAGGAGTACCCGATGGTTCAACCCCCACTCTCTTCCATAAATCCTCATCTTCCAACTTGTATGCCATTACCAAGGACAAAACTTTTGAAATACTTTGTATGGAGAACTTTTCTTCTGAATCTCCCAAACTATAATTTTGGTTCGTATTTGTAATTAAATGAACTCCAAATTTATCCGGATCAACATCACGAAGTTCTGGAATATAAGACGCAGGACTCCCGGAATCCTTATAATCGTCCATCTTTTTTAAAATCTCAGTAAATATCTTTTGGTATTCCATAAACCAGCTTATTAAGTTGGCTTAAAGTTACATTTTGAACGGTAAAATCCTAATAGATTAAAATGAGTTTACAGTACTCTATTTTCCATATGCAATACAAAGACAATAAGGATTTTGATCTGATTCCCTTCCAATTTATATTTTGTGGTGATTGAGAGCCATAATGCAATTCCCGGCTTTCTTAAATTGATTATTATTGGAAATAATGCTGAAAAGCTATCAATCAACCGAAAATTATGTCCTCTTTTTAGTCAAAGGTCAGTAATCGCCTTTGTATTTTCCCTAATCTTATTCAACAGTTCCTCTCTCTTAAAAGGCTTTGCGATGTAATCATTGCACCCAACATCCAAAGCCTTCTTTTTTTCATTTCCAATGGCAAAAGCAGTTTGAGCAATAATAGGGATTTTATTACGAAACTCCCTAATTATCTTAACTACTTCGTAACCGTTTAAAACCGGCATTTTAATATCCATCAAAATCAATCCTAAATTTGCGTTCTTCCGACAAATGTCCACTGCCTCCTGTCCATTTTTCGCTCTTAAAAAATCGATTCCCGCATCGTTTAATATTCTTGATATATAAAGAAAATTATATTCTTCATCCTCTGCAACAAGCACACAACCCGGCCTTAAAACACTCTTCGAATCTGCTTTTTCCTCTACTGCAGGTTTCTGAACAACGAAATCACCAGGAATTGTAAAATAGAATTTGGAACCAATTCCAAGATTGGATTCTACCCAAATATCACCACCTAATAAATTCACATTCCCTCTGCAAATGGCTAAGCCTAAGCCCGCTCCACCAATCGTTTTTGTTGTTTCAATCTCTGCCCTGTGAAAACGATCAAAAATTTTCTCATGATATTCCGGAGCAATCCCAATTCCTGAATCCTTTACAGAAAACAGCAGTTTATTTTCCTTCGTCTCACACCCCAATTCAACCTCTCCTTTTGGAGTATACTTTATTGCATTACTAATCAGATTATCCAAAATTTGTCCCAACTTTACACTATCGGAAAAGACAATGTGATCTGAACTGTAAAGAGTATTATTTAACCGAAGAGAAATATTTTTCCTTAAAATTGTGCTGTGAACTGAATGAATCTGTTCCAGAAATTCATTAAGATTAAATTGAGTTTTATTAATGATCACATTTCCCGAATCTATTAATGAAACATCCAATACATCATTAACTACATTAAGCAATTGATCCGAACTTTTAGTAATGATATCAAGGTACATTTCCTTTTGATCTTTGGTCAGATCGTTTTCTTTTAGAAGGCCTGCAAAACCTACAATCCCATTCATAGGTGTTCTTATTTCATGCGATATGTTCTGCAAAAAAGCAGTTTTCAACTGATCGCTCTCTCTGGCTTTCTTTTCTGCATTTCGAATTTTAATCAAATGCTTCTTTAGTAAGAAGTAAAACAAAATACCAGTCACCAAAACATAAAACCAACCTTTATAAGTTTGTATTTCTGTCAGATAATTGGGATCAGAGATTATCTTTTTCGCCAATTGATCAGAGAATGAGATCCATAATCCTCCTATCAATAAATATGAAATAAGAATTTTATATTCAAATTTAAGTTTTGACATCAGGAGTATTTGTATTGTTTTTTCACAACAATTATAAAACGAACAGTAAAGATAATACCATCAGGAAGATAGGCAAATAAACTTTTCTTTCATTACCTTATCTGAAAGGATTTTACGAATCTTCTGACTCTTCAAAAATATTATATTTCGCTTTTCGCTCATTCCACCTCTCTCTTGCGAATTGCTGCATATCAACAATCTTATCCCGCTCGTCAACAATTTCAAATCCTAAAAGTGTTTCTATAATATCCTCCATGCTCACAATACCATCCATTCCCCCATATTCGTCTACAACCATAGCTATTTGCTCCTTTTTATCTAATAAATTTTCCCATGCCTTAAGCAAAGTTTGAAACTTTGGAACTACAACTATTGATCTCTTAATATCCTTCAATTGTAAATTACTTTTGCCTTCGGCCAGATATTCAAAAACAGATTGTCTGAACACGTATCCCGTAATGTTATCATTCCTTTGAGAGAATACAGGAATTCTTGAATAGTATAAAAACTCTTTTTGATGAAGAAATTCTCTAAGGCTCATTTCCTCATCGGCAATACAAACCACAACTCGTGGTGTCATAATTTCGTTGACACTAACCGTTTTAAGGCGAATTAAATTCTGAATTATCTTGTTCTCATTTTCCTCAAATGTACCTTCCTTTGTTCCAATATGTGCCATTGCCGATAACTCTTCTCTGCTTACTGACATTGTCTTGTCTTTTCGTGAAAATAATTTCGTAATGTAACCCGTTAAAATAACCAAAGGATAAGTTGTAACTACCATAGCGTTCATTATCAATCCAGAACTCATGGCTATGTTCCTCCAATATCTTGCACCTATGGTTTTAGGAATTATTTCTGAAAAAATAAGAATAAGTAAAGTCAAGATAGCAGATATGACTCCAAAATAAACGTCTCCAAATAATTTTGTGGCCTGAGCTCCGACACCAGCCGCTCCAATTGTATGAGCTACTGTATTTAAAGATAAAATTGCAGACAAAGGTCGATCGATATTGTGTTTGAGTTTTATGAATGGAATCGCTCTTTTGTCTCCGCTTTTTTTCCGAACATTTAGAAATGAAAGAGGCGTAGATAACAAAACAGATTCCATTACAGAACAAAGAAAGGAGACAACAAGTGCAAGGAATAAATAAAATATAAGAAGAAGCATTAATCAGTTTTTTTTAAGTAAATCTCTCTTTGTAATTTACTTAAATTTTAACGCTTAAAAAATAGCAATATACTATTCAACATCTTGAATTAACAATGAATTTATTCCTTTTAGTATTAATCAATTTCATTCTCCTTTTTACCAACCACGGTAAATTTTTTATACAATGTATTGCCATGATTATCAACCAAACTAAGCAGGTGTCCTCCCTCATCAGGACTTAATTCCATTTGATGGAGAAGAATTGTAGTTCCTATAAAATCACCATCAAGGTGCCAAAAAACCTCAGCTTCCGGATCGTGATGAGCCATCTCAAAAACAACTTTTCCACGAATTCCATCCAAACCGATGGGAACAAAAATCTGATCGTTTCCCTTCGGATAAATCAGCTCCATCACTTCATGATTCTGAGTCCCGGAACAATCATCCCGAAAGGGGGGCAAAGGTCGGTACAACGCATTTCTTTTTTTATAATACCATTCCATTGCCGGGGGCAAAACAAACCAGTTTACATGTTGCATATTAGTCACTTTCTCGCATTCAGAATTCACCTGATACCTCTTGCTTGCATCCAAATGTACAAGTCTGTGATAAGGACAGGAATTGGTCTTCAAACCTGTCTCACAAACCAACATTGTATCAACAGTCTCGCACCACCTTCCTGCTCTGTATCCACTTTGCCTGCATACAGGAATCTCTTCCATCTCCTCAAACGGGATATCAAACCAAGAACCTGAAGGAAGTAAATTAAATACATCGAACATGACAGGAGCTGCTGAACTTACACCTGTTAAGCCCGGCCGGCCTTCTCCATCAGCGTTGCCAACCCAAACCCCAACTACAAAATCAGGTGTAGTTCCAATGGCCCAGGCATCGCGAAAGCCAAAACTGGTTCCGGTTTTCCAGGCCACTTTACGTGATGAAGAAAAAGATTTCCACCCATTTTCACCATCCGGTCTGTTGACTTCCAGCAAGGCTTCAAATGTTTGATAAACGGAAGCAGCACTTAGTCTTGATTGGATTTCAAGATTCCCTTTCTTCACAGAATCCTGAAGTCGGTAAACCGGTTCGCGAATATCATTCGTATAATAAGTTTTATTGTATTGATTGTAATGAGTTAAACTTCTTGCCAGTCCGGAATACATCCCGCATAAATCCCACAATGTACCTTCTGCCCCTCCCAAAATTAAAGACAATCCATAATGTCCTGCCGGACGATTAAGTGTACTCATTCCCAATATCTTCAATAGGTGGTGAAACCGCTCTACACCGAAATCGCGAAGCATACGAACTGCAGGCACATTTAAAGACCGGGACAGCGCCTTTTGAGCTGGAACGGCACCATCGTAGCGAAGATTAAAATTCTTAGGCGAGTAGCCTGCTATCTGAGTTGGAATATCGGGAATGAGGGTATTGGGAAGAATTTCTCCGCTATTCAGCATACCGGCAAATAAAAATGGTTTTAAAACACTACCTGTACTTCGCGCAGCACGAATAACATCTACCTGATTTCCATGATTCTCCTCATCCAATTTAGCGGTATTTCCAACATAAGCTATGCTTTGACCGGTTTCCACATCTAAAACCAAAACAGCCATATTGTGAATTTGATTGGCCTCTAAATTCCGCTGATATTTTCGGACCAACGCATTTACCTGCAATTGAAGCCGATAGTTTAAAGAGCTTGTAATTCGTTCGCCTGTATGTTCAACATTTGCCTGATCCAATAAATGGGGAGCCAACATTGGCAATGAATGAATTTTAGAAGGTATTTCTTCTAATTTTGCCAATTTACAAGTCATGGAATCAATAATTCCTCTTTCCACCAACCGATCCAAAAGGCGATTTCGTTTATCACGAAGTTTCCTGCTGTTTCTTCCCGGATAAATTAATGAGGGAGCATTTGGCAATACTGCTAAAGTGGCAGCTTCTGCCCATGATAAATCTTTGGCATTTCGTGCAAAAAAACGCCACGAAGCAGCTTCCAATCCAACCACATTTCCTCCAAAAGGAGCATGAGAAGCGTACAAGGCAAGAATCTCCTTTTTAGAATATCCCAACTCTAAGCGAATCGATTTTATCATCTCAACCAGTTTCTGATAGAGGTTTCTGCTCTTGCCTTTGCGGGAAATACGAACCAACTGCATGCTTAACGTACTTCCACCGCTCACTACATGACCAGCCTTCATATTTTGAATTAAAGCTCGTCCTAACGAAACCGGATTCACTCCCGGATGGTAATAAAAATACTGATCCTCGAATGCCAAAAGTGATTGCTCAAACTTTTCCGGTATTTGTTCCGATTCGGGAAACCGCCATTGTCCATCAGCAGCAATTCTGGCTCCAAGTAACTTTCCTTCTCTGCTATAAAGAATAGTTGATGTGGGATCGTGAAATAATTTTGATGGCAGAGAAAACCAAAATCCGAGCCCCAACAACAAAAATGCCAACATAAAAATGCGGCATTTTTTAGATTGGCAATATTTTATTTTTGGTATTTTCATTTAACAAAGAAAATATCCTTTCGGATTTACTGTATTTCAACACAATAACGCTGTCAGGTCTTTCAGACTCTGACAGGTTATCTTATTACCTCTATTTCACAACTTCAACCCATTGACCCGGCTTGCGGGCATGAATACGATCATCGTACATAGCTTCACAGTTTACTGTTGGCAGATAATATTTTCCAACGTAAGCGGCATTCATAGTAATCGAGAAAGTTTTGCTCTTGTTTCGATCCAAATCAAAATAGGTATACACCCGGTCATCACGAATATCCTGATAAGTGGGAACATCAGATTTCACAAGCTCATCAACATCGCCGAAACGAGTATTTACAATTTCCCAGCCCGATGGGAATATCTGAGTTAAAGCCATTTGTTCATAATTGTCCATCACACCCGGATTTTCAATCCGAACTTCTACTTTAAAATCAGTTCCCTGATGCAGGTTTTTCACATCAATCAAATTTCCCTGCATATCTTTGTAAGAAATCTTCATTTTCAGATTCTCCTCGGCAGAAGTCTGATCTCCTGTTGCAGGAATTCCACTCATACTTACCCGCGCATAAAGAACACCATCGGATAGGTTGTTGACTTTTACACTTGGTTTCCCTGTTTTTAAATCCAAAGGAATTTGAATAAGCGGATTATTGCTCTTTAATTCCTGCATTTCACCACCATTTAGGGAATAGGAAATATTCAATTGCTTTGATTCTCCGCGCCCTGCAAACTCGGCCATCCCAATCAAACAAAATGCTGTTGTTTGTGTACTCATCCAGGACTTACTTGATAATTCTGCTGATAATTTCTGAACCAAAGGAAAAGCCTTAGTTTTTTTATCAAGCAAACTTAAAGTTTCCAGAATCATCGCTCTGTCACGGGTATCAGACCCAAAAGAACCTGAATTTTCACGATAAGCTTCCACTTCCGTTCCCAGATTTTCAATCAGATTCTCTGCAACTTCTGTTTGTCCTATTAAACGATAAGCTGCTGCCAATCTCCATTTTGCAGCTGATGAAAGTTTTGTTTGTTCTCTCATCCTGTTCATTGAAGCTAAATCAGGCATTTCAGCTTCGGCAAGAGTATACAAGCGGTATGCCTGCAGTAAATCATGACGGGAATAGTAAACACCTCCACGATAAGAAGAACTCTCCCAGCTTTTAGCCGCAGATTTTTGATATCGTAACCAGGCAGATTTCAAGCCAATTGGTAAAGTATAGCCCATCTCCTGAGCTTTCAGCATAAAATGCCCCGCATAACTGGTTCCCCAATCACTTTCATAATCTCCTCCCGGCCAGTAACTGAATCCGCCGTTTGGCATTTGAAAACTCAACAACCGATTCAATCCTGCCTGAACGTTTTTAGAAATCCGGGCTTTTTGTTCTGAATCCAGAGTCACTACTTTATCTAAAAATAACTGAGGAAAAACCGACGAAGTTGTTTGTTCAATGCATCCATGAGGATATCCGATAAGGTACTCTAAACGACGGCCAAAATCGATGGGTGGAATATTCGACAATTCCAAAATCCCTTTGTTGGTTCCTTCCATTCCGGGTCGTTTCAATATATTAACCCAGCTCTCACCCGCTTTTAACAAAGTGTCACATACATTTACCACACGTGGATTCGGATTACGCACATCCAATTCAATATCATATGTTGTTTTTACATTTCCACTTTCCGCAAAAACTTTTACTTTGGCAACACCCAATTTAGAAGCCACTTTCAAATCAAAATCAATTACCTGCTCTCCCGTTTTTGCAAAAACCACGCTCTTTTCAAGACCGCCTTCGCTGATGAGAAATTCATTGGGTTCGATTCTTACTTTTACGTTCTTAATTTTAGGATCCATAGCAAAAACAGTAACGGGTAATTTTACTGATTCGGCAGGACCAACCACTCTAGGCAAGGTTGCCAGTATCATTAAAGGCTTGCGGACCTGAGTCGTTTTCTCGGCAGAACCATAAGCTCCCTTATCTCCTGCAACTACCATAGTACGAACAGATCCAACATAGTTAGGCATGGAAATTTTGTGCAATTTGCTATCTCCGGCGTGTAATGTGTAAGGACCATAAAACATTACCACAGGTTTAAACCGATTTGCCTTGGCTTGCTTCTTTTCACCCAAATCTTCATCACCTCCAATAGCGAATGCTTTTTCCAATCTGGCACCAAATGCCCCCATCACTAAATCATACATATCCCAGGTTTTCACTCCAAGAGCTTCGCGGGCATAAAATGTATTCCAGGGATTTGGTGTTTTAAAGCGTGTTAAATCAAGCAAACCATCATCAACAACCGCTAAAGTATAAGTCATTGCCTTTCCATCCTTCTCCGAAACTGTCACCTCAAATTCTTTCTCCGGCTCCAACACATCAGGCATTTTAATTTCCGGATTTAATCTGGTATTTGGATCTTCCACCAAAATTGGAATCACACCATACATCCGAATTGGCAAATCGTTCTCGGTTTGAGCATGAGGCTGAACCAAACTTACACTAACATATGCATTGGGTGACATTTCCGAAGTTATCTCAAATGAAAACTCAGACTCATTGGTTTTTGTATCAATCCAAAATGCTTGTAAAACTTTTGCTCCGGTTTCGATACTTACCAAAGCCTTTCCCGATTTTGAAGAAGGAATTGTTACCGTAGCTTTTTCGCCAACGCTGTATTTGTCTTTATCAGAAGTAAAAGAAAGCATTGCGGCATTGCCCGGCATTCCTTCAGGAGTGCGGCCATACCATTTCGAAAAATAAGCTGTTTCGCCGGTTGAATGTCCACTTACCGGATCAGTCACCCGAATTAAATAACGTCCGTAATCGTTCCAATCGTTGTATTTTATATTCAACTTAAATTTCGCTTTTCCACCTTTGGTGCTTACCCTTTGATGCGAAACAATCCTGGTTGATGAGCGACTAATGTACGAAGCCAGATTTTCCTCGCCTGCATCCCACCACCAACGCCAGTCAATCTTGTAAACTTTCACTTCCAAATCTTTCCGGTCAACAGGAGCTCCGTCAGAATTTACTGTGGCAATTTGAATTTCATGATCTGTGTCCGTTAAATACCATCCTCTCTCCGATTCCGGCATTTGTATCCCAACAAATGACTGATAAGGAGCAAACTTCACTCTTTGCATATCGATACTAAAATCACCGCCTTTTTCAAATACACGGGTTATAAAATTGGCATTCAACATTCCGGGAGCAGATTTGTTTCCTTTTAAATCCAAATCCACAACAGCTTTTCCATTCTGATCTACTTTTCCATCAAAAATGACTTGTTCGTCGGCATAAAATTCTTTCGACGGATCATCAAAAATATAGCGGGGATATTTATCGAATGAGGTTTTAGCTGGAGTCAACCGCAGGCTGATATTTGATTTTAAATCGCGGGCAATGGCTCCATGCAGCCATTTCACTTCCAGATTGGCTTTTTGATTCGCTGCCGCAGATTTTAAAACTTCAGATTCAAATTCGAGCTTTATTTTTAACCTGTTTGGTTTAACCGTTTCTATTTTAACCGTTTTGGTAAAAGTTGCACCTCCTACTTGTATTCTGGCAGACCAGGTTCCTGTCGGCGCATCAGCATCCGTTGCGCAGGTGAAAGAATAAAACCCATTAGCTCCTCCTGTACTTATTTTGTGAGTAACAGTTTGTCCCTGAGGATTTATTAACTCAAAAACAACCGGATGATTATCAGGTAACACATCATCAGAATCCTCTAAAACAAAAGTCAGGTATAAATTATCTCCCGGATGCCAAACGCCACGTTCTCCATATAAATATCCTTTTATCCCCTTTTGAACTACTTGTCCGCCAACATCAAAATTACTAAGCGAAAGCGAGGATCCGTCGTCTAAACGCAAATACCCGCGCTGAGTTCCTTTTTTTGCAACCAAAAGGAAAGGCTGCCTGTCCAACTGCACTTTAGCCAAACCATCTTTATCGGTTTTACTTCGGGCCATCAGCTGTTTTTGGTAGTTGTACACTTCCAGTTCAACATTAGCTTCCGGCTCTGCTGTAATCAGATTGGAAACAGCAAAAGTGATCGATTTATCCGTTCCCCCTTTTGCAATAATCCCCAAATCGGAAGCAAATAAATTCCGGCTAACAAACCGTTCTCCGTTATAATAGGATACATGACAAGGGTTCTCTTCTTCTCTCCATGTGTATCCGGCAGGATAATAGTAAGACTCATACCATCCCGGCCGATCCCAATCCTGCATTTCTTCCTCTAACTGTTGCTCAGCAACTATATCATCCAGACTATTTAACTGATCCCCGCTTTCCTGTTCTGCTCCGCAGGCATACAATGAATACTCTTTTCTAAAGCGCAATTCAATTCGGTAAATCGATCCCGGTTTCACATCAATGTAATTCGAAATATCCAAGGTGTATGCATTCCATTTGCGCAGATCAACAGCACGATTGGTTCCTAAATCGATTCGTTTTTGCAAAATTAAACGAGCTACTCTTCGAATATTACCCGATTCGCCCATTCGGTTATCCTGCAAAAACTGATGTACATTGTTCTCGAATATTTCTACAACTCTCACATCAACAGCATTCAAACTAACAGCCTCGAATGGCAAAATCAATCCTTGCGATGAAGGAGAAATAACTCCTTTTCCGATTAATCGGACTGCTGGTTTAATGTCTTCAAAAGTGAGTTCCATCTTAGTGCTTTTCATCAAAGCGTATTCCATTGCATTTCGAATTCCTTCTTCAAAACTTACTGTTTTGATTCCAGATAACCGATAGCCGGGATAAGCCCTGACTTCATTTCCTTCTACAATAAATTTCAAAGAAGATACTCCGTCAATACGAATTAAACCATCCAGATTTTGATTCTTTTTCAGTGGATCAGAAAAACGAACCGACACATATTGCTCTGGTTGCTGAATCACCTTTGCACTCATCACTTTAAAAACATTTAATGCAGGAATCTCAATTTCTTTCTCCCCTTTTTCATCCACTCCAATGGATGCCCCGTTCCACACTAAATTCAATTCTCCTTTGTCCTCTTCTCTTTTCAAGCTATCCACAACAAAATGATGCTGTTTTCCATCAGCAGAATGCATCCACTCAATATTTTTTTTCTGAGAATTAATTGTGGCAACCAAAACTGATTCAATCTCATCATCAACAATTACATCAGCTGTTGTGATGTACCCTTTGTATTTCTGATAAAGCATATCTGTTTTATCGTAAGATTGCAAACCTTCTCCTGTAAAGGCAAAACTTTGTTTTATGGTTTGGAAATTGAATTTTAGCTCGGCATATTTCGCAGGAACCTCCATCAATTTCGATAGTTTCACATTCACTTTGTATTCTTTTCCCGATTCCATTCCGGTTTCTGGTCGGAATTCAATACAACGAGGATCTTTCCAATATGCTTTTCCCTTTACCGAAGGAGCAATGCTAACAATTCCCTCTTCCAGTTCCTGACCAGATTCAACCTTTTGATCGTAATCATTTACCAGTCTTATTTGAATCACCGACCCTGCAGAAACAACTCCGGAAGTAAAAGCCGAAATATATTGTCCAAAACCAGGATCAACTTTTTGTTTTACACTCTTTTTGTCTTTACAGGAAAACGTCGCAAATATCAAGATTGACAGCGAAATAAGGAGGTAGAATTTTTTTCTCATTTTGTAAATTGTGCGGATTAATTAAGTCAGCATAATATTAAGGATAAGAAATGATTTATCAAAGTTTACAAACGATCATAATCAATACTGTTTTTCAACAATAACCGAATTAAAAAAGCCGAAAAGGATTTCCTCTTCGGCTTTGCATATATTTTAGAATTAACTTCTGTTCCGGTTTCTTACTCAGCCCGTTTCTTGGAGGCTGAATTGCCACGTCTCCATTCTTTATTTCCTGAATATGATGGTTTCGAAGAATTTGGCGTTCTGGAAGCACCTGAAGACTTTGAAGACTTTGAAGAATTCGATGATCTTGAACCGGACGATCTGGATGAATTTGATGGTTTTGAAGATTTAGATGACCTGGGCTGTTGCCTTCTTCTATCTGACTTCACTTCCTCTACGGCATTATCCTCTACTCCACCCGGAAGAAAAGGATGCTCTTTAACCACCTGAATATCTTGCCTTATCAACTTCTGAATGTCCTTTAAGTAAGGTTTTTCCTCCGTATCGCAAAATGAAATTGCATTGCCACTCGCACTTGCACGACCTGTTCGTCCGATGCGATGAACGTAGGTTTCAGGAATATTTGGTAAATCGTAATTTACAACCAAAGACAATTCCGACACATCGATACCTCTGGCAGCAATATCTGTTGCAACAAGTACCTTTGTACTTCCATTTTTAAAATTACTTAAAGCAAGCTGTCGGGCATTTTGAGATTTATTCCCATGAATTGCTTCGGCAGGAATGCCTGCCTTTTGCAAGCCTTTAACTACCTTATCGGCACCATGTTTTGTTCTCGAAAACACCAGGGTAGAATCGGTTTCTTCAGTTTTCAAAAGAAAAATCAGCAATTTTGGTTTTGCTTTTTTACTCACGTAGTAAAGCGATTGCCCAACTTTTTCGGCGGTAGTCTGTTCCGGCTTTACTGTTACTCTATCAGGATTACCTAAAATTTTACCTGCCAAACTTACGATGCTTGCCGGCATGGTTGCAGAAAAAAACAAGGATTGTCTTCTTTTAGGCAATAGATCAATAATTCGACGAATGTCATGAATAAACCCCATGTCGAGCATCTGATCTGCCTCATCCAAAACAAAATACTTAATGTCTCTTAATGAAATATACCCTTGCTGTATTAAATCCAGCAATCGACCCGGAGTGGCAACCAACACATCAACACCTCGGTTTAAAGCCTGTGTTTGTGCGCCTTGTTTCACTCCCCCAAAAATAACTGTATTCAAAATTCCGGTATACTTTCCATACTCTGAAAAGCTGTCCTTAATCTGAATAGCCAATTCGCGGGTTGGAGTTACCACCAAAGCCTTAATTTTGCGACGACCTTTTTCCGGTGTTGCATCATTGTAAATATGCTGTAAAATTGGAATTGCAAATGCTGCAGTTTTACCCGTTCCTGTTTGTGCACAACCTAATAAATCTCTTTTGCGAAGTAAAATGGGTATTGATTTTTCCTGAATTGGAGTGGGATGTGTATAACCTTTTTCCCCAATCGCTTTAAGAATGGGATCTATAATCTCTAATTTGTCAAATGTCATAAATGTACTTAAAATTGAACGGCAAAGATAGTCTAATAGTTTGGATTAACAGCAACTATCGCAAAATAGCTGATTATCAATGAAATTAAACATTAACTATTCGTTTTTACTTTACTGATACTAAAACAAATCTAGGTTGCAGCAATCTATATTTTTAACATTCTAAACCATCCCATAATTTATATGATTCGTTAGACTTGATCTTAGTAACAAAGGTTTTCTTCAAATAGTTTTAATGCAACTATCCTTTCTCAAATTAAAAATTATTTTTCTCAGGCAACCTTTTGAAATGAATCTGCATTCTTAAGTTTGTAGGAAACAATTGTGATCTCGACTTGTGAAAAAATTAATAAAAGCTCTTAAAAATAAAAAACCAAAAGCTCAGGAACAGCTATTCAAGCAGTATGCAGATTACTTGTATCGTATTTGCTATCGGTATCTAAACAATCGAGACTTATGTCAAGACGTACTTTCCCAGAGTTTTTTAAGCATTTTTAATAGCATTGGAAAGACCGACATTCAAGAAGAGCATCTACTAAAAGCTTGGATGAAAAAGATCGTGATCAATCAATCTCTCATGGAGATAAGAAAGAACATCCGGTTTTCGGACACTTTAGAATTGATTGAAGATATAGAAGAATCAGAACTAACAAGTGATGAAAAATTACTGGAAGACGATTTAATACAGATGGTATTGAACCTGCCTGATGGTTACCGAACTGTTTTCAGCCTGTATGCAATTGAAGGCTATAAACATGAAGAGATTGCACAAAAGCTTAACATTGCCGTTGGAACATCAAAATCACAATTGAGTAAGGCTAGGAAATTATTAAAGGAAATGATTACAAAAACAGAGGTGAGATATGAAGCAATCCGTTGAAAAACAAATAAAGAATGCATTCGAATCTTGGGATAATGAAGAAAATATCGTTGGTTTCGATAAGACAACTGTGTGGAATTCTATGCAAACACCTAAAAAAAACAAGGTGTTTATTATTACCTGGTTTCGAGTTGCTTCTATTGCAATTATCTTACTTTTATTAGGAGCTTGGGGCCATTCTTACCGAGTAAACCAATGTTTACAAATGAGCCAAAATCAATTAAGAATTGAATTAAATCAGACCAAAGCTCAAAAATATCAAGTACCACAAAAAGAAGTTGAGACAAAGATCATTTACAAAACACAAATCAAAACCGTTGAATCGGAACAAGCGAAAACAGCCCTAACAAATTTAGCATCAAAATTGGAAAGAATTGCATCCGAAAACGAAGCGTTAAAACAACAATTAAGAGAGCAAAAATTGGCCAACAATTCGTTAAACGACAGCATTAACACCCTGACTAACAATTTAGACGAAACAAATAACTGGTATACCCAACAATTGGAAAATATTGAAAGTAAAAATAAATCTCAAGGACTGTCGATTGATATTAATCAAGCTGCTTTACTGACTTTATCTATAAACAAATCAAAAGTTAAAAGCACAACTAATAATCCAAATAAGAGATTTAAAATCACATTTAAAAATAGCTCACGTGAGTCTGAAACATCGGCGCCATTGTTTAAAGACCTCACGATGAAATAATCATGAACTCGGTTCATTCACTTATTAAAAGAAAACACATGACAAATAAAATAATACTACTTAGCGGACTTCTTTTTCTCTTTTCGGTAAAAGCCATTGCTGGCAATGAAACTAAATTTCATTCAGATACCATTTGCATACAAATGCCCAATGGAACCACTATTGAGGGCAGAAGCACTTATGATGGCAAACATGATTTGGCAGGGAATCTTGAAATAAAAAATCTTTTAAATGATTTCCTTACACGCTGGGCTGTTTTAAACATTACAGAACTAGAACCTAACAAATCAATTCTTATTAAATGTTCTACAATAAAGGAGTATGATAAGGATATCCAAAACACAATCACAATAGAAGAGATCGCATCAACCAGAAGTATTACTTTTCCTACAGATACGGCTATTGCTTTGGTAATAAAAGGCAATAACAAGGTAGAATTAAACTCGAAAGTTGCCATTTACTTTAACACGATAAAGCAATTAGATGAACTTACAAAATATGACTTCTCGCAAATTCTAAAAAATACAGACCAACAATTAAAAAAGAAAAATGATTGGTACCTTAAAGCTTCTCCATTTGTTGCTTGGGTAAAAATAAACAAAAACTATTCAGCAGAACTGCTTCACCAAAATACGACTATGGCAACAGCAAACGACCAAATTATTCTGAGTGCAGGCACTTCTCTTGAAAATATTAAAGGCAACTGGAATGGTAGTTTCTATGCCCGTATGACAGTACAACTAGGAAACAAGAACTTAGCCAAACAGGCTTTTTCTCTAGGCTACGAATGGATGTACGATTTCTCATCAGGTAAAGAAAACATTAATCATTGGGTAGATTTGGGGTATCAACGTAATTTCTCTAAAAATCCGAATAAAGGAGACTGGTACGGGTTAAACTTAGGATATTTAGCTAAACAAAATGGAGATTTATTTGAAAAAGACTCTTTTCGCTTGGGTATAGAAAAGAAAGTAACCGAAAATATAAGTATTGTTCCACAAATCTATTTTAACGATTTTTTCAAGAATCCCTATCCTGGTTTTAAAATCAAGATTCACTTGTAAGCTATAAAAATACATAACTTAGCTAAGTTATTTCAAATCTATAATTTCAAGAGATGGCTCTTCATTTGATGAGCCATTTTCGAATCCCTGATCCCCAAAATCAGACAAATCCATACAAATTCTAATCAGAATAAATGAACAAATTATATTTTATCATACTGGTTGCAATAAGCATAGCTAGTTGCCAATCTATCAAGATTACCGAAAGTACTGATTACTCAACTTATTTAAAAAATGATAAGATGATCATCACAAAAGATAGTCTTCTACACACAAAAGAGTTGATAAAAAGATACCATCCCAACCCATTTAATTCAATATCTGAAGCTAAATTTGATTCCTTAATAGGTATAGTTTCCAAAACTTTTCCGACTGATTCTATTCCCGAGACAGAATATATCTTCCAGTATCGAAAAGCTTTTGATAAAATCACTGATGGAGATTCTCATTTTCTAATATTGCCTCAACTAAGGAGATATCCAGAGTACAAACTCAAGGGCAAACACATTAGAGTTTGGCCATTTAAAATGCTCTGTTTTAATGATACTCTTATAATAGACGAATCAATCTCTCCCGAATTACAAAAAGGAGATCAGATTATTTCTATCAATGATAGATCTGCAAAAGAGATAGTGAAATACACCTATCATCATCGTTTTCTCGATACTCCTTTTACTCAAGCTCAGAATCATTTTTGTTTTGCACCAAACTACAAAATTCAATACCTGAGAAAAGGCCAAAAACACAAAATTAAGATACCCGGAGTTCCTTTGAGCAAGTATCATTTTAAAGAAGAATACTATCCGAAAACAATCTATAACGATTACAAAACCGGCTATTTTGGCATTAAGAACTTCGACAACAACAAGTTCATGATTAAACAGCTGGCAAAATTCATAAAGAAAGTTCAATTCAAAGGCTATACTAATATCATTATTGATGTCAGAAATAACCCAGGAGGAAATGGAGATCGTTTTGATGAATTAATATCGCTTTTTACCGAGAAAGACAGTATAGACTACCAAAATGGATCACGAGTTATGGTCTCAAAAGCAACACTTGATTATGGCTTTTCTGAAGACTCAATTGGAAAAGTTTGCAACATGCCCGAAGCGGATATTATAAAATCTTGTCCTCTGGATAAATCAAAGTATGCTGGAAAAATGAATTATTATGTGTTGGTAAGTGAATATACCGCTTCGATGGCATCAACCTTTGCCAATATCATGCAGTACAATAAATTTGCCACATTAGTAGGAGAACCATTGGCTCATAATGCTCTTAAATATGGAGAGATTACAACTTCTCCCTTTAATAATTCGTTACTTGTTATTTCTACTGTAGAAATAGACGAATACAGTAATCAAAAAAATGGCATTATTATGCCTGATGTGTTTATTCCATATAAAGCTGAAGAATATAAAAACGGTGGCGATCCTGTTTTGGAAAAATGTTTGGAATATATCACTCCAAATAAATATTTAGGCTACAAGTAAACTCAAATGTATACAAAACAAAATCCCCCGAGAGTACAACAACTCAAGGGGGATTTATTATTTTATTTTGCTTCTATTTCTTCGAAGAATCGGATGAAGGAGAAGCCTTTTTCTTAATATGTATCAGTTCCATTTTTCGGATTCGGGCTCGGATAGCTCCTTTGGTGCGTTTCAATTTAATAGCCATTTCACCAACAGGAACACCATCAAAAAACAGATTGATTAATTCATCATCATCCTTTCTTGACCACGGATTGTAGGCTTGCTTATTTTCTTTTTTAATTTTCTTGATGGAATCAAAATTGTCCTGGTCCATGGTTTTAAATTGTTTGATGTTATTGTTTATGGTGCAAAGGTAGTCAGAAGAATCTATTTTGAAGAGAAAGAGCCACCAAATGAAATGAATTCACTCAATGGCTCTTGATTTATTTAAAACCGATAAAAAAATCAGTTTACTTCTTTTCAAGCATCTTTAACAGCATTTCAGCTACAAGTGCTGATGATGCCGGATTCTGACCGGTAATTAAATTACCATCCTGAACGGCATAAGCAGCCCAATTATCACCTTTGCTGTAAATACCTCCATTTTCCTTCAACATGTCTTCTACCAAAAAAGGAACAACCTTAGTCAACTGCACAGCTTCCTCTTCTTCATTGGTAAATCCAGTCACTTTTTTGCCTTTCACCAGGAATTCACCTTGTGCATTTTTCACATGCCGCAAGGCTGCCGGTGCATGGCAAACAAAGGCAATTGGTTTCTTAGTCGCATTAAAATCCTGAATTAACTTTGCAGAAGTTGCATCTTCCGCCAAATCCCAAAGAGGACCATGTCCGCCAGGATAGAATACCGCATCGTAATCTTCAAAATTGATATCTACCAAAGCAATGGTTTCATTAATCTTTTTCTGAACTGCTTCATCCTGATTAAAACGCTTGGTATCCTCAGTCGCATTTTGAGGCAAGCTAGAAGTTGGATCGATTGGTGCCACGCCTCCCTTTGGTGTGGCAATTGTTATATCAACACCCTGATCGACTAAGGTATAATAAGGATTGGCAAATTCTTCCACCCAAAATCCGGTTTTGTGACCTGTATTTCCCATTTGAGAATGAGAAGTCAGCACAAATAATATTTTCAAAGCTCCTGTTGTTATCGTCATATCTATTAAATTTAAACCTGTTTATTTTTCTTAAAATTATATTTTCACAATCATTTTTCCCTTATTCTTTCCTTCGAAAAGATCAAGAAAAGCCTGCGGCGTATTTTCAAATCCTTCAACAATTGTTTCAGTAGATTTTAATTTTCCTTCCTGCAGCCATTTTGCCAATTGAGAAATTGCTTCGCCCCATTTCTCCAGATAATTGGATACTACAAATCCTTGCATCAGTACCGAATTCTTAATCAGTATGGGCTGAACTCTAGGTCCCATTGGTACGCTGGTCGCATTATACATCGAAATTGCTCCGCAAACAATAATTCGTGCAAAACGATTCAAATTCATCATCACGCCATCTGAAATTTCTCCGCCTACATTATCGAAATAAACATCTACTCCGTTAGGACAAGCTTCTGCGATTGCCTGAGTCATACTTCCGGCAGTATTGTAATTAATTGCAGCATCGAAACCAGATTCCGAAACCAGTTGTTCCACTTTCTCGTCGCTGCCGGCAATCCCTATCACGCGACAGCCTTTCAGTTTTGCAATTTGTCCCACAATGCTCCCCACAGCACCTGCAGCTCCCGAAACTACAACAGTCTCTCCTGCTTTAGGCCTGCCAATTTCCAACAATCCGAAATAAGCAGTTAAACCTGTCATTCCCAACACGCCCAAGTAAGAAGACAATGGAGCCTTCTTTGCATCCACCTTTAACAAGCCTTCGCCTTTAGATATCTGAACCTCTTTCCATTCCAGCATGCCCGATACAAAATCACCTTTGCTGAAACCTGCCAATTTTGATTCAACGACTTCAGCAATCATACCCGAGCTAATTGCTTTATTCAACTCGAATGGCTCGACATACGATTTACCTTCCATCATTCTTCCTCTTAAGTAGGGATCAACAGAAATATGTGTTGCTTTTAAAAGTATCTCTCCTTCTGCAATTTGTGGCTGTTCTTCAGTCACAAATTTAAAATCGGATAATTTTGGTACGCCTACCGGTCTGCTTTTTAATTGTATTGTTTGCATCTTATTTTGTTTTTTATATTAATGAATGTTCATTCTCTTTCGAGGATAAAAAAAGCCTTACCTATGAACTCTACAGATAAGCGCCAATCTCTTGTATTTTGTCTGATTCAATTATCTTATAATCTGGTTTTGCCTGAGCCAAAGCATGTAATGCATTTGCAATTGTCTCTGCCTCAATCACCCGGTATTTTTTCCATTTCCCCAATAAAAACGGACTTAGCACTTTCATGATAATCGATCCAATTTTTTCACCCAATCGATCTTCATCTCTTTTCCCATTAATCAGAGAAGGTCTTAAAATATAGGTATTTGCAATCTCCAGACTTAAAACTGCCTGCTCCATTTCTCCTTTTGTTTTGTTGTAGAAGATATTGCTCTCTGCATTTGCTCCCAAAGCTGAAATTACAAGGAAACTTTTAATTCCATTTGCCTTAGCCAAACTTGCCGCTGATGCAGGAATACCAAAATCAATCTTCCTGTAAATGATTTTATCCTTCGTTTTCTTGGCAGTAGTTCCAATGCAGCAAAATACTTCATCGCCTGTGAAATCCTTCTTAAATTCTTCTAAACTAAGCAGATCTCCAATAAACTCTTTTAACTTGGGATGAACTAAATCTAAACCTCGGCGAGTAAAAATCTTCACTCTCGTATAGGCTTCATCTTCCAAAAGCCGGTTCAACAGAAGCTTCCCTGTTAATCCGCTTGCTCCCAATATAATTGCTGTCTTTCCCATAACTGTATTATATTCGAATGCTATCCCAGGCCGACTGAAATGCCTGTTCCAAACTTTCTTGATTTATCTGGTAAAGGCCGCGTTTTTGCATATTCATTAAAAAGGCCAATGGGTTTATGGCATAAGCATAAAGAATGTATGGCGAAACATCTTTAATAATACCTTCCTTCTGCCCCTTTTCCCATAAATCCAGTAATGGCTGTAAATGTTTTAAACCTTCCTGCCTGCTGTCCTCATCAATCATCATTGTGTTATCGCACTGCGATAAAAACCATGCTTCCTCAACCTGTTTCAACTTATAGTCAGCAATATTGTACCAGATAAATTCAAAGGCTTTTTTTACGGGCATATTTTCAGAATAATCTTTGAATGCCTGCTTAGTATATGATACTTTCAGTTCCAGATAAAGCTGATTGATCAGATCCTGTTTGTTTTCGAAATAAATATAAATAGTTGCCGGTGACACATTGGCCATCTTGGCTATTTTAGACATTGGAGCATCATGAAAGCCGTTATTGTTCACCAAATTCAAGGTAGCTTTTAACAAAGCATTCCGTTTCTCCTTACTTTTTTCTCTGATTGCCATATTGGAAATTCTGATTTAATAGTCTTTTTTGATTTTGATAGAACAAATCAATACTGTCCCATTAAAGTCTTACAATGTTCTTTGAAATATTTGAAATTTAGTTTGTTACAGGCTTTTTTCGATTAAACGGATTTCAATTTACACTTTTGCTATTCTTAAAGAGATTAGCAAATGCATAAGGATAAATACGTTTTCGCTCAGTTAGCATCATTCCTTGATAGGAATAAGTTCAACTACATCGTTCGCAAGTATGAAGGTGACAAATACGTGAAACATTTCACTTGTTGGAACCAATTGCTTGCTCTGATGTTCGGGCAATTATCAAATCGTGAAAGTCTGAGAGATTTGATTGTCGCTCTTGATGCTCACCATTCCAAATCTTATCATTTGGGTATGGGCAAGAATATCTCAAAATCATCTCTGGCCAGAGCCAATCAAGACAGAGATTATCACATTTTTGAAGAGTATGCTTACAATCTGGTAAATGAAGCCAGACTAAAACGAGTTTCTGACATCTTCAAACTTGAAGGCAATATCTACGCATTTGATTCAACGACAATTGACTTGTGCCTTTCCGTATTCTGGTGGGCGAAGTTTCGCAAGAAAAAAGGTGGAATCAAAGTGCATACATTATATGATGTAGAGACACAGATTCCCGCTTTCTTTCACATTACAGAAGCTTCTGTGCACGATTCTACTGCAATGAAAAAAATTCCTTATGAATCAGGCTCATATTACATATTTGACCGTGCATATAATCACTTCAAAATGTTGTATAAGATTCATCAGATAGGAGCTTTCTTCGTTGTCAGAGCAAAGAAGAACCTTCAATATAAGATAATCAAATGGAAACGAAGATTGCCAAAGAATGTGCTTTCAGATGTAACGATTGAATTGACTGGATTTTATCCCAAGCAATACTATCCAGAACATCTTAGATTGGTCAGATATTGGGATGAAGAACAAAAGCGTGAGCTTGTATTCTTAACCAATACAATGCACATTTCTGCACTTCAAGTTGCTGAACTTTACAAGAACCGCTGGCAAGTCGAGCTTTTCTTCAAATGGCTAAAGCAACATCTGAAAATCAAGAAATTCTGGGGAACTACTGAAAATGCTGTTCGGATTCAGATCTACGTTGCCATGTGCACTTACTGTTTGGTGGCGATCGTCCAAAAAGACATGCAACTTGACAGAAGTACATATGAGGTTTTGCAGATTCTGAGTATTTCTTTAACAGATAAAACTCACCTTCGTGACTTATTTGAGAGAACTAAATTTCAAAATGACAAAGAACGTTTTAGGTTTAATGAGCCAAATTTGTTTAATTAATAATAACGTCCCGATTTTAATGGGACACTAGTGAGAACAAATATAAAATAAATAATTCACAAAATGAATGAACGTTCACTTATTTTAACATTTGAAATACAAAAAAACCGGTATCAGAGGATTTCAGAAGTATTCTATGCAGGAAAATGAGTATACAGAATAAAAAAGAAGCTTGTAATCTCCACTTCTAAGACTAAACAAGGAAAACAACAGGCAATTAGTTTGTATCGGAGTAAGTGTAATGCCCAATAATGGGAAATTCAAATAAACAATCCTCAATTATCTGACCAGCGCCAATGTTGTGCACTATTAGGAAGCGTTTGCCATCTCTGGATTTTTTATTAATTACGATACCAATGTGTGTAATTGCACCGCCTAAATTCCAGCAAACAATATCGCCGGGAGAATAATCAATGGAACTTTGACTTAATGGTTTCTCCTGTCCGTTACGCTCAAAAAATTTCATCAGGTTGGGTACTCTTCGGTGATCGATATTGGTATCGGTATGTTTCAACCCCCAAATAGCCGGATACAAACTAAAATTGGCTTTCATATCCTCATGAACCTCTTTCTGCAAATCGATTCCCAATTTTCGGTAAGCACGAATCACAACATCAGTGCAAACGCCTCTATCCGAAGGAATATCTCCATTTGGATAAGGAATTGAAAAATAGCTGGGATCGTAAATAACTCTTTGCTGGGTTAGCTGCAAGGCGGCATCCGTTAATTGCTCAGGAAATGTTTGTGCAAAACCAACTCCTCCAACAACAAAGAGTAAAACTGTGAATAGAAGTTTTTTCATCTGTTTATAATTTTAAGGTTTTGTCAGATAGTCCCGAAAGCTTTCGGGATTACCATGCTGGAATAATCACCCCCCTGTGTGTCAAAACATCCTCGTCATGGACGTTTCATGTGTCTAAATTTGTTTTTTATTACCACATAGCCTGTCCCGAACTTGTTTCGGGAGAACTCGCCAACCTAGTCATCCTCGTCTGTGAGAAAAGTCTTCTCATGGCTCGTTTCATCAAATCATTCATGAAAATATAGAGAACACAAATAAACAGCATGCTCCCGGAAGATAAAAACAACCGGAACATGCTGTTTAATATTATTTTATAAAATTAATCTTTCTCGGGAGACATGTACTTGTATACCAACCCGGCCAAAATTGCACCTGCAATCGGCGCCAGCCAGAACAACCACAATTGATCCAAAGCCCAATCGCCAACAAAAAGTGCCTGACTTGTACTTCGCGCCGGATTCACTGATGTATTTGTTACCGGTATGCTGATTAAATGAATCAGAGTCAACCCCAGACCAATTGCCAATCCGGCAAAACCAACTGGTGCTTTTGAGTGTGTTGCTCCTAAAATAATCAGTAAAAACATAAAAGTCATTACCACTTCGCTCACCAAAGCTGCCAACATGCCGTATCCGCCGGGCGAGTGCTCGCCATATCCGTTCGCAGCAAAACCTCCCATATCAAAACCAGCTTTACCACTTGCAATCAAATACAAGATTCCTGCACCTGCAATTCCTCCCAATACCTGAGCCACAATATAAGGCCCCAGATCTTTCAGTTCAAAACGTCCGCCAGCCCAAAGACCAATAGATACTGCCGGATTCAGGTGACAACCTGAAATATGCCCAATTGCATAAACCATGGTAAGCACAGTTAATCCAAAAGCAATTGCCACACCAACAAATCCAATTCCCAATTCGGGATATGCGGCCGCCAAAACAGCACTTCCACATCCACCCAGAACCAACCATAGGGTTCCTATAAATTCTGCGACTAATTTTTTCATGCGTTCATATTTTTAAGGTTTAAAGTAAAATAAACAAGGTTTGATTGTAAACAGATACTCTTCATCTTACAGAACAATAAATATAATAAATTCTTTTTTTACGGCTAAAAATTTATCAGTGGACTCTAATAATTGACTGAACCTGTTCCTAATCTACAGGTATAGAAGTTGAACTGGCATTTTTTTCACAAAAAAAAAACTTCGAAATCGATTGTATCTGATTAATATTGACCAGATGCTGTTTCAGTATTTTAAATTATTAGAATAATTCCAAATAAATTATACTTTTGTAGGCTTAATTTAAAATAAACTAGATTTATGACCTGCTACTCAACTTTATTGTTAAGAGTACTAACTCTGTTTTTATTATTTTCATTTTGTAAAAATTCATATTCCGAAGAAATAACTCTAAATAATAATGTTCTAACAACAAAAAAAATAAGTATTTCAATTGATGGAATTGGTGGCCACCAGAATCATATTCATCCTTTAAATAGTACAATGCTCATCACTAAGGAGAAATGGAATCATCAATATTTTTTAAATCCTGAACCATGGTCAGCAATCAATAGTAATTCTGTATGTTCGTTACAAATTGAGTTTGAAATTTCAAATTCACAGTTGAAAAATAAAATCGGCTCCGATCTTCCCTATCAGCATATATCTGATGTTCTATTGAAACTAGACAATAACAAGGTTGAAGATATCAGAAGACATAAACTATACTATTATGCAGATAATGCTTGGATCGAGAGCAAGTACATTCATAATTATAAAATCGCTCAGAAGGATGTTAGAGTATTAATAAATATCCCAATAGTAAATTCAGAATTAGAAACTATAATCAATAGCAATTCCAATTCGATAAAAAAAGTCAGAGTTTTGTTTGATAACGATGAAAAATACATTGATTGGGTTCTTGATGAGAATAATGAAATATTAAAGGAATTGAATAGAATTGCACAAATTGATTATAATGAGAGTATAAAAGAATTACACAGAAACCGAATACTCAAAGATTTTTAATCGTATTAAAACATCAATAGCAGAAAAGATCGTTATACAAACGATCTTTTTTTTTGCTTAAATAATTATTTGCATAGTACTTTGTGCTTATAAAGAATAGGCTATTGCTGTAAATTTACAATTGGCTGATAGTGAATTAAAGATTCTCAATCCATATTTTCTGCAAAATAGAATTAAAAATTCTAAACTCAGCCGGATCAGGAACAACTGTGTTATTTAAAGCAACATAATTTTCAGATAAACATTGGAGGAATCTCAAAATTATTGCTAAATTCAAGCTGTTTTTTTTTAGATGTAAAACCTCATATTCTATTATACCATGTCAGATCAATCAGATTTAGAAATTCTACTGGATGAAATCAATGCCATAGCAAATGAAAACATAAAGCATTGCGACATGCCATTCGAAATTTACATCTATGAAGCCGAACGCCTGCACACACGTGCAACAGAAGATCTGTCGAAACTTTCTGCCGTAAATATGCCGGTCGGTTTAATTGATAAACTGCATACCCGCACCAAGGCTTTGAGCCGTGCACAGCTAAACTGGGTGGAACTGTCAGGTGAAAAGAAACAGGCAATGACCAACTTTAAAGCCGAAACTCCCGCCCTGCTAAAACTGCGCAAACACCTGATTGACAACATGCAGTTTGCTTTTAGAAATGATAAAGATCTGCTGAAAAAAATCAGAGATATAAAAAAAGGCAATTCGCTGGCCAGTATTATTTTCGATTTGGCTCTATTGTCCCGACTGGGAAAAAGCAATGTTGAAGCACTGCAGGCCATCAACTTCGATTTAAGCCTGTGCGACAAGGCCACCGAAGAATATGAACGAATAAGTAATTTACTGGCCGTAAAAGACAGCAAAATGTACATTCCCGACGAGATGCTGCTAATCCGAAACAAGGCCTTCACTCTGCTTAAACAAGTGGTTGATGAAATCCGACGCTATGGTAAATTTGTTTTTCGGGATAAGCCCGGGATCGTAAAGGCTTACCAAAGTGAACACCACTGCAAACGCAATGCTGAGTATTATAACAACAAGAAAAACAACAGCTCTCAGAGTTAAATGAATACTTACAATACAAAAAAAGTCTGATCTTATTCCATTTTCATACATCCAGCCTAATAATTATTTGCTAACGCTTACTAATTAGATTTCTCTGCTGAAATATTATGAATTCATTTTATTAAATCACATCATCAGATGAATAAATGATTACTTCAGATTATGAAATGAATAGATCAGCTGTCATCTGATTGTATTGGATTTTCATCTGAAATGATAAGGATTTCAGCAAATAGTATAGTTTATTCATCTGACAATACTATTTGTTACGCAAACTATATTGTTTCATCTTCTGATATAGTAATAAAATCAGCAATCGTTCTGCAATCCGTAACTTAAAAGGGAAAACAACCCGGGACAACTACAGATTTGTAATCGAAATAAAATTTTAGAGGTAAAAATTCTAATCCAGAGGGACAAACAAATAAAAAAAGGACAGCAAATCTGCTATCCTTATCTATTCTTTTCAGAGTTTTTTTAGATAAAAAACACGGGTTCTTTGCGTTCCGAACAGTTTTCGAAGAGATTATTTGTTATCTGATTGATAAGCGGTGTATCAAAAATCCGGGCATCCTCCGGGCAGGCTTTAACACATGCACAACACCAAATACAAGCCTCTGCATTTGTAATTACTGTTTTGTTTACCTCAATAACATCAACCGGACAAACATCGGCACAAACACCGCACAAGGTACATTTCACGTCAATGGTTCTTGGTGACATTACCGGTGCATTTGGCAATTCTTTGTACGGATAATTACCAGAAACAGCTAATTCTGCACCTTCGTTCTTCTCCAATTTCGCCAAAATCTCTCCCGCAAATTGTTTTGCTTTTAGAAGATCTGCCTCATCAGGACGATTTTCTGCTATGGGTTTACTTTCTGTTGAATAAGAATGCTCTCCGATAAAAGCAGTGGCGGCTACAGGTGAAAAACCTAATTCTGTACTTACATCTTTTAACTCAAGCAGAGCATCATCGAAATCTCTGTTTCCATAAACCGCGACTAAAACCACAGGTGTGTTTTTAGCTTTAAATTTTTTCAATCGTGAAATTACATCAACTGGCAAACGTCCTTTGTAAACAGGCACACCAATAATGGTCAATTCATTACCAAAATTCTTAAACTCAAAATCGGTTTGTGTAATGTCAAACTCGCTTATTTGTTTTGCTTCCAATCCCTGCCCAATGGCTTTAACTACTTTTCTACTTGTTCCTGTTGGAGAAAAGTAGATTAAATTAACTGATGGTAAATTCATAGAATATTCTTTGTTCGTGCTACTGCCCGAAGGTAGGAAGTCTTACTATAATTTAAATTTATCGGAGCAAAAAAAATCTCCCTATCCAAAATAGAATGGGAGATTTTCAACTTAAGTAAATGTGTATTATTGATTTAAGGGTTTAAATAAATCCACCACCACCTTGTGTTTCCTGACTATCTCTTTGCTTTCTTCTTTTGGCTTTGTTTTTACCGTTGCCAAATCGGTACGAAAAGCCAAGATATGCTGTCCTACTCTCCCAATGAAATTCACCTTCCTGGTTGTAAGGTACTTTTGAATCAAACTTAAACTTCATTCCTTCAAAAATATCGTTTACTCTAAAGGTTAGCGTTCCTTTTCCTTTCAGCACCGTATAACTTGCTCCTGTATTGATCATCCACATTGGATCCACTTTAAATTGTAAATCTTTGCCACCTCCGCGGTACATTGCGAACAACTGAAATTTCAATTTTTTAGTAGCCGTAAAGCTATTGGACACCCGGGCATTAAAGGAACTGTTGGTAATCTCAAGATTCTCACCATTCGAAACACCGGTTTCTTTCTGAACATACAAATCGGAACTTGCATTCATCGACCACCATTTAAAGAATTGATAATTTGCTGACAATTCTATTCCATAACGATTGTTGCTGTCCGTATTGTAATAAGACATTTCCACCTTTTCAATATCCAAAGGATCTTTGTTTAATACTCTCGAGATATTACCATTTACTCTGCGGTAGAAAGCTCCAATTGTGGCAGAGCCATTCTTTAATCCTTTAGTATAATTGAATTCGAACGAATTGGTGAACTGAGGATCTAATTCTGGATTTCCAAATGAACTAATTAAAGGTGTACTCCACTCTCTAATCGGATTCACTTGCCCGATAGATGGCCTGTCAACCCTGCGGCTATAACTTAACTGCAATTGGTTTTTTTCACTCGGATTGAAAGTGAAAAATACAGAAGGATACACAGTAAAACGACTATCAGTATACTTAGCCCTTTCATCTCCTTTAGCAAACTCTCCATCTACTTCATACTGCTCAAGTCTCGCACCCATTTGCATCGTGAACTTATCTATTTTGTGATTTAAATTCACATATCCCGAATAGATACTTCTGTCATATGTAAATGCAGAATTGCCTATTTCATTATTAGTAAAATCATGTTGATTTGTTACTCTTGAATTCTCAGTATCATTTAATCTCAACTCCACACCTAATTCCAGCTTTGTATTTTCCGTCAATGGATTTGTGTAATCCACGTTAAGAAGCGTATTGGTGTAATCATTTTCAATCCCATCCATGTAATTCGAGGTCAAATCAATCGGATTAAGCAATTCTTTATAAGTAGCATCTTCGGGCGAGTCGCTCTCACTATAAGTTGCTTCGAATTCCAGATTGTGTCCTTCTTTTTCAAAGTCCATTTTGTAGTTAAGATTATAAGTACCTGTAGAATTATCTGTTTCAGATTTCATCAAACTATGATAATCCAAATCTGTTCCTCTAAAAATCTTTGTTGTTCCATCAAATACACCATCGCTAAAATTTTGTGTGGTATAAAATGAAAGTGTATTCTTTTTATTCAAATAGATATCGGCTCCTACTTTTAATAATTGAGAGTTATTTTCGCTGTTAAATTCAAATTTTTGAAGAATGTCATCAGCTAAAATAATTTCACCATCTCCATTTTCTGAATGTCTTAAAACTTCACCATAATTATTTCTTTTCCCTCCATTTGCACCAAAGTTTAAAAAGAAATTAACGGCTCCTGTTTTGTAATTTAAATCCAGAGAACCATTAGCACGTGTGTTTACTCCTCGTGTTACCCCCAAATTTACATTGCCGTTAAAGCCAATATTTGCGTTCTTATTCAATACAATATTTATAATCCCACTCATCCCTTCAGGGTTGTATTTTGCTGAAGGATTGGTAATCAACTCAATACTTTTAATTGAGGTAGAAGGTATCTGCTGCAGCAATTGAGCTGCACTAATATTAGTAGGCTTTCCATCCACCAATATTCTCACATTCTCGTTTCCTCTTAAGCTCACTGTTCCCGTTTGACTATCAACACTAACCGATTGCACATTGTTTAAAACCTCCGAAGCTGTGGCTCCTGCAGCAGTTAAATCTTTACCAACGTTTATAACTTTTCTATCCACTTTCTGAGTTACGCTGGACAACTCTGCTCTTACCGTTACTTCTCCAAGAAGTTCAGTATCCTCTTCAAGCTCAACAGTTCCCAATTTATGCGCTGATATTTTAGATGAGAAATCCAACTTTCTAACATATGACTTGTAGCCCATGTATTGAATCTCAATTGTGTTTTTCCCTTCGGTAATTTTCTTAATAACGAACGTTCCTTTGTCATCTGTTATACCTCCGGTAATTATTTTATTATTGGCATCTCTTATCACCACATTTACATATGGTAACGGCAACTTGGTCTTAACATCTATAATAATACCAGTTAACGATCCATTCTTAATTTCCACTCCCATATCAGCTTGTGCATAACTGGAAATACTGCATATCATTAATATGATTATCAATATTCTTTCTCTCATAATTAGTTTATTTACTTGGTTTGTTCCGTGGTTAATTAGACTACAATAAAAACTGAATGGTTACAAATAGATTTTTACAATTGTTCTGAACTACTACATTGGGCTTAAGTTAAAGCCCCCGGCAAAATGGCATAAAACTCTATTTTAACACATATCGGATTTGCCTTATCACATATGATGCCGAAAAACGTATCAGTCACACAATCAACACAAGAAGACTAGTTTAATTTTAAAACAAAACGTACGATAACGAACACACATTGTACGATTGTGACTTCTATTTTAAAAATAACAGGGAAGTACAAAGACAAGACACTGTAAATAGATTTTCTCAAAGGGCTATCTGGTACAAATGCTGTATGTTTTGTTTGAAAAAACGAATGAAGAGCAATTGGAAATATTCAACACCTTACAAGCCTACCTGATGCAATCTGAGGAAAATGAGGATGTGTAATTATCTGGCAATTTATATTTGTAATTGAGACCTGAGCCACTAAAAATATTGATTGGCTTTTTTATCCGCCTAGCCGTCTCCTATATCCGTCTTAACTAAGTAGATTAAAGTCTGGTATGATTTATAGTACCCTCGTTTTAAGATCACACAAACCTTGTTTCGCAATGAAAACTACTCATTTATTTGTCCAACCGTTTATTAGCCGTGTTATAAGGATCTTACGGTCTGGTGTCATTATCAATAAGGCTTATTTTCTCTGGTGGAATGATTTTTTTTGCGAATTGTTACAGCTATTTTCTTGAACTAAAAACAGGCTCCGAAAAAAAGCTAAGCCTGGAACAATAACTTTTTTGTTAATAAAACGTATATTAATGATCAATAAAAACAGCTTTAAATTATAAAGTATATCAGGAGTCTGTTTAATTATAATTATTTAAGAGATTCTTCCTGATATGGACCTTTATATATTAAATAATGCTTATTGAATTGAAGATAGTTTTAAATTAATACACCGAATAGAATGAAGAATGTTAATGATTGGAAAGCAAACTTGTTATTTATATTAACATTAATTTTCACACTATTTGCTTCAATTTTTGTAAAGTTTCTAAATGATAAAAAGGATGAAGCTGAATTTAGGTTCGAATGTAGGGAAATCAGCAGTAAAATAGATTTACGATTGCATGCTCATGCACAACTGCTTCGCAGCGGGGCTGCATTTTTTAGCGTATCAGATACCGTAAAGCGTGAGACATGGGGTAATTTCATAAAACAGTCAAAAGTAGACCTGAATTTGCCAGGAATATTAGGCACAGGATTTTCCTTGCTTGTACCTAAGGATCAGTTGGAAAATCATATTTTACAAATCAGAAATGAGGGATTTCCTGACTATAAGGTCTGGCCGGAAAGCTCGGGTGATACATCTACTGCAATTATTTTTCTTGAACCTTTTTCAGAACGTAACTTACGTGCCTTTGGTTATGATATGACAACCGAGCCCGTGAGAAGGGAAGCAATGGAACGTGCCCGTGATTTAGATATAGCTGCCCTTTCGGGAAAAGTCCTTTTGGTTCAGGAAACAAAAAAAGACGTACAAGCAGGTAATTTAATGTATGTGCCTGTATATCAAAAAGGAGTTAAACTAAATACTGTTGAAGCACGCAGAGCTGCAATTAAAGGTTGGGTATATAGCCCGTATCGGATGAATGACCTAATGTCAGGTATTCTGAATAAATGGAAGCATATCGATAACAAAAAAACATTTTACCTGCATATTTTTGATGGTGTTAATTGTACTTCTCAATCCTTGTTGTTTGAGTCTCGCAGTACTGAAGAGCAAAAGAAATCAGATAGGATACGTTTCAACTTAAAAGTTCCGATAAATTTTAATGGTCACCAATGGACATTGGAATATATACAACAGAAAGAAAATTTTATTGTTGATTATATAGCTTCATGGATGGTATTTATTGGAGGTTTAATTATTAGTATTTTACTATTGCTGCTCTCCAAATCAATGCTTAGCACAAAGCTTAAGGCACAACAAATCGCAGAAAGATTAACCTCTGAACTAAAAGAAAGTGAGCGTTTACTGAAAGAATCACAAGAAATTGCACATCTGGGAACCTATTCGCTGAATATAAAAACGGGTACGTGGAAGAGTTCCGAAATACTCAATACTATATTTGGGATCGATGAAAATTACACACTCACAACTGAGGGATGGAGTGCTATTCTTCATCCTGATTACAGAGAATTGGTGCTGAATTATTTTCAAAATGAGACAATAGCTCAGAGGTTACCTTTTAATAAGGAATATAAAATAATCAGAAACTGCAATAAGGAAGAACGTTGGGTGCATGGTTTGGGTAAATTGGAATTTAACAGCAATAACAATCCTATCCGGTTAATAGGCACAATAAGTGATATCACAGAACGTAAACTTGCTGAGGAGCAATTAAATTTAAGTCGTGAACAATACCGAAGTATATTCGAAAATTCACCACTTGGGATTTACCAGTCAACTCCTGAGGGGGATATCATAAATGCCAATAAAGCCCTCTTGCAGATGTTGGAATTTGAATCATTGGCTGAATTACAAAATAGAAATCTGGCAACAGAAGGGTACAGTAAAGAATCTACGATTAGCCGTAAGCAGTTTGTCGAAATGATTGAAAAAGACGGTTATGTAAAAGGTTTGGAGGAAAGTTGGACAACTAAAGATGCGCGAGTTATTCCAATTCGGGAAAATGCACGAATCGTTAAAGGTATAAATGGGAAAGTATTTTTTGAAGGTACTGTTGAAGATATTTCGGAACGAAAGAAGACTGAAAAACAACTGCTTTTAAGCCAGGAACAATATACTATAGCAGTTGAAGGCTCCAATGATGGCATATGGGATTGGGATATTATTTCCAATGAGGTGTATTTCTCACCCCGGTGGAAAAGTATGCTTGGTTATAATGATAAGGAATTGGAAAACAGCTTCAGCACTTGGGAAGCTTTACTTCATCCTGAAGATCATAAACCAGCTTTAGCTGTCGTTCAAGCATACTTTAATAATGAGATTCCTGAATACGAAATGGAGTTTAGGATGAAACATAAGGATGACAGCTACAGGTGGATTCTTGCCCGGGGGAAAGCCTTGCGTAACGAAACCGGCAAACCTTATCGTATGGCTGGTTCGCATACCGACATCACATCTCGCAAGATAGCTGAAGAAGAAATCAATAGATTAAATGTGCACAATCAATTAATTCTGAATTCTATTGGAGAAGGAATTTATGGATTAGATTTGGAAGGTATAATGACCTTTGTAAACCCGGCCGCGGCTGCCATGATAGGAAAACCTATTGAAGAACTTATTGGTAAAGAAGGCCATGCTGACCACCATCATACCCGTCAGGACGGCTCTCAATACCCTCGTGAAGACTGTCTGATCTATAATGTTTTTCGTACAGGAGTAGCCAGCCATGTGGATAATGAAGTGTTTTGGCGGGCGGATGATACTAGTTTCCCTGTTGAATACACATGTACGCCAATAAAAAACGACACAGGAAATTTGATAGGGGCAGTTGTTGTATTTAAAGATATTACTGAACGTAAACTGGTCGAAAAGGAATTGAAAGAAAGTGAAAAACAACTTCGTTCAATCATCGAGTCGTCACCTATTCCAATGGTTATAACTAAAGTTTCTGAAGAGATTATAATAATGGCAAATGAAAGCCTTGGTAAACTCTTTAAAATTTCTTTATCGGATGCGATTGGACAGAAATCACCCGATTTTTATTCGAATTCCCAGGATCAAAAAAAATTATTCAAGATACTAATGAAGGATGGAGTTGTGGATAATTATGAACTTGTTTTAAAGAAAGCAGATCAGGAATTATTCTGGGGTTCAGTATCACTTAAATTAATGACCCTCGAGAATGAACAGGTATTGATAACAGGATTTCATGATATCACAGAAATGAAAAATGCTGAGGAAGAAATCATCAAACATCGTGAGCATCTTGAAGAAATGGTCTTTGAAAGAACCCGTGAACTAACTATTTCACAGCAGAAACTGCAACAAAGTCTTAAAGATATCACAGATTACAAATTTGCCCTTGATGAATCAAGCCTTGTTTCTATTACTGACAATAAGGGCGTTATAAATTATGTAAATGATATTTTCTGTAAAAAATCAAAATACAGCCGGGAAGAACTCATTGGGAATACCCATCGAATTATAAATTCGGGTTGTCATTCAAGTGACTTTTTTATTGACTTGTGGCATACAATTTCAAAGGGTAAAGTCTGGCGAGGGGAAGTTAGAAATAAAGCAAAAAACGGAAGTTTTTATTGGGTAGATTCAACAATAGTACCTTTTCTTGACAAGCAGGGGAAGCCATATCAGTATGTATCTGTTCGATTTGATATTACCGATAAAAAACTTTCAGAAGAAGATCTAATCAAAGCAAGAGATGCTGCTAACTCTGCCAACCAGGCTAAGAGTGAATTTCTGGCAAATATGAGTCACGAGATTCGTACACCTATGAATGCCGTGATTGGATTTTCGGAACTTTTATCTAAAACCGTGAAAGAGAAAAAACAACGTTCACAGGTAGAGTCGATCCGCAGCAGTGGGAAAAATCTATTGAAAATTATCAATGACATTCTGGATCTTTCGAAAATTGAAGCGGGTAAAATTGACATCATACCTGTACCAGTCAATCTTTATAGTCTAACCAAGGAAATTAAAAATTTATTTGACCCCAAGGTGAATGAAAAAAAGATTGATCTCTTTATCGAATATGAAAGTACAATTCCCAAATTACTTCTCCTTGATGAAGTGCGATTGCGCCAAATTTTGTTCAATCTTATAGGAAATGCTCTCAAATTTACTGATAATGGACATGTTATCTTAACAGTTGATGCGCATCGAAATATAAAATTGAAAGATAGTTATGACCTGATTTTACATGTTGAGGATACTGGAATAGGCATCCCGATTGATCAACAGAAATTGATTTTTGAGCCTTTCACCCAACAAAAAGGACAAAGTGCAAAATATGGTGGAACTGGTTTAGGCTTACCCATCACTAAAAAATTGATTGAAAAAATGGGTGGTACTATTCATCTTGAAAGTGAAGCAGGCAAAGGGAGTAATATAAAGGTTATTATTCCAAACATACCTGTTTCTGAGACTGAGATCGAACCCGAGGAGAGTTTGATAGATTTAACAATAATAAAATTCAATAAAGCAAAAATTCTGCTTGTTGATGACAATGAATTAAATCGTGAACTGATTAAGGATATGTTAGAACATTCACAGCTTGATGTCTTTGAAGCCGAAAATGGCGAAGAAGCTGTGCAGTCAGCAACAAAAAATCTGCCCGATTTAATTCTGATGGATTTACGTATGCCGGTAATGAATGGTTATAAGGCCACAGAAATACTGAAGCAAACAAAAAGTACCAAATCCATTCCGGTTATTGCAATCTCAGCTTCTGCAAAAAGTATAATAACTGGAAATAGAAATGTAAAGATATTTAATGAGTTTTTAATGAAACCGTTGGATGCTTCTGACTTGTTTGATAAGATGAAGAAGTATCTCACATATCAGGTTAAAGACGAAGTAGCTGCAGCTGATTCCAAACAAATTGACTTTGCACTGACTCAGGAACAATTAAATCAGCTACCTGAACTCATAGCAGTTCTTGAAAATAAGTTTGTTCCTATTTATCAGAATGCTATCCAATCGCAAATGATTGACCAAATTGAAGAATTCGGTAAAGAATTAATTAAACTAGCTGAAGAAAATAAGATTGAATATCTTAAAGATTATGCAAGCGAAGTTTGCAGTTTGGCAGATAATTTCGAGATCGACAGATTGTTGAAGACTCTGGTAAAATTCCCGAAAGTAATAGAACAACTTAAAATGAACAAAATATAACCTAAAAGCATATGGAAACAATTAGCAATAATAAAATTAAGATACTCGCAGTTGACGATAATCCTAAAAATATTCAGATAATTGGCAGCATCCTGCGCGATGAGGGATATTCTGTTGGATTTGCTTATGACGGTCAGCAAGCCTTAAATCTTTTAAATAAGATACAAGATTTTAATCTGGTCCTTTTAGATGTAAATATGCCCGTAATGAATGGTTTCGAGACCTGTAAAGCCATGCGTGAAAACGAAAACATGAAGGAAATTCCAGTCGTATTCCTGACTGCACTTAACGAATCTGAAAATGTGGTTAATGGCTTTGAAGCTGGAGGACAGGATTATATCATCAAACCTTTTAATTCAAAAGAAGTATTGGTGAGAGTGAAAACTCATATCGATCTGAAAAGGAGTAAAGACCAACTTAAAAAAGTAAACCAATGGCTTGAAGAAAAAGTAACAGAGCGCACCAAAGAGCTCCAGAAAGCAAATAGTGAACTTGAAGAGGTCAATCAGGAATTAGAGGTGTTGGATAAAGCAAAATCAGATTTTCTGTCCATAATTAGCCATCAAATTAACACACCTTTAAATGGCATAATTGGTTTCATTGGCATATTGAAAAATGAATTGGTCGATTCTAATGTTACAGAAATGTTACATTATCTTGAGATTTCTGCCAATCGGCTTCATCGCTTTGCTAAAGTAAGTTTGAAAATTACCGAGTTACGCACTAAAAAACAGACCCTTCAAAAAAGTGAAATTAGATTAAGCGATTTAATTGAATCAACCAAGCTTAATCTTTCGGAACAAATTAAAGCAAAAAAGGCGAATGTAGTTTTTGATGGCAAGATTGATAATGCGCACATAAATGGTGCTCAAGAACTAGTTGAATTTTGCTTTGAAAGCATTCTTGACAATGCAATCAAATATTCACCCAATGGCGGGCTTGTTCGTGTGAACATAGATTCTGATATAAAAAAAACAACCTGTTCTTTTATTGATCAAGGTGAAGGCTTTAACCCACAGACACTAAAAAATAGATTTAAATTATTTGCTACTAACTCCCAGTATCATGATGATCAAAATGGTCTTGATTTGGCTACAGTGAAACTTATTATGGATGCCCATAACGGAGAAATTATAGCAACAAATAATGAAGAGATCGGAGCTGCAGTGTTATTAATTTTTCCAAACGAATAATTTATGTAAAGAGTTTCATAAGCAGTTATAAATAAGTTGTTCGCTTAATAGTGATAGAGTGCAGTTTGATTAATTCTATAATCGATGAGTATTTATAAGGGAGACAAATAAAGATATATCACCCAAATAGAGTCTTGCGGAATACTAACAATCAGAAGTTAAAATATTTTAAATTAGGTTCTAACTATGGTATTTGTACACAAATCCAGACTAAAACTCTACCAATATACTCTTTGTCTTTAGTCCTGCCCTATCATTTTTACCGTTCTTCATTTTTTTATCAACAAGCTTGGCGAATATTTGGGTATTGCACCCGGTACTACACGGGTACTGCAAATGTGATAAAAGAAACGTTTTTTTGCGTATCAGAAATTTGATACAACACCTAAAGATAGTAGATATGGCGGGGGTTTGCAACAAAAAAGACGATACTTTCGTATCGTCTTTGTGATCCAGCCAGGGCTCGAACCTGGGACCTATAGCTTAGAAGGCTATTGCTCTAATCCAACTGAGCTACTGGACCGTCCTTGTTTTCTTTTTTTTCTTTTTTGCCTTTAAAAAATGAGTGATCCAGCCAGGGCTCGAACCTGGGACCTATAGCTTAGAAGGCTATTGCTCTAATCCAACTGAGCTACTGGACCATTCCTTTAAAAGGCGATGCAAATATAGGTATTTATTACATTCCTAAACAAGTATTTTTGCGTTTTTTTTCAGTAAAAATCACCTGCACGTCAGTAAGAGCTTATATCACAGTTCTTATCCAGTTTACGAGGCCTTTGCATTTTATTATTTGCTGCAATTTGTCAGGCAATACGGGTATTTCGAAGTGTTTGTCACCAATCTGAACGACTCCTTCCTGAAAATCAAGCAAAAGCACATCATTTTTACGGTACGATTCTACAATTTCGCGGTTCACAATGAGCAATAAACCCTGATTAATTGCCGACCGATAAAATATCCGGTTTACCGATTTTACGATTACAGCACGCACTCCGGCATGAGCCAACCCAACTGCTGGATGCTCTCTTGAACTGCCGCAACCAAAATTTTCCCCCGCAATCAAAATGTCACCTTCCTCTACTCCATCGGCAAAAGAATCATCGAATCCTTTGAACAAATGTGGCCGAATTCCATCCGGATCGGAACTCAAAACCTCGTAGGTTAAGTTTCCTGCAAACATTTGGTCGGTATTTAAATGATCAACATCGGAGTAATCCCAAACACCATTTGATTTTCGCTGATCTGTTTCCTGAATTAGGATTGTTCGACTCTGCTGTTTTTGAAATGGAAATTCGATTTGCCGGGAAATATTTATTCTTGGATCTGTTATTTCACCAGTGAGAGCTGAACAGGCTACTGCAGCGGGAGAAGCAAGATATATCTGAGCATTTTTATTACCCATTCTTCCCAAAAAATTCCGGTTAGCTGTTGAAATCACAGTAAAACCATCGGCAGGAATTCCTTGTCCGGTTCCCAAACACGGTCCGCAGGAAGAACCCAAAATAGTAGCTCCGGCTTTCATCAATTTGGTGATAATTCCCTCTTTAATCGCATCCAAATATATTTTTTTGGAAGCGGGAGCCACCAACAACTGAAAACCAGGAACAATTTGCTTGCCATCCAATATTCTGGCTGCAATCCGCAAATCTTCCAATCTCCCGTTCGTACAGGTTCCTATTAATCCCTGATTTACCTTCACACCTTTTACTTCGGCTATGGTTTTTACATTATCCACATGATGCGGCGCAGCAACCAGTGGAACTAAGTCGCTTAAATTAATTTCGTATTCTTTAAAATATTGGGCACCTTCATCGCCCCAAATGCCTTTTACCTTTTGTTCATAAAAATCTTCCAACACTTTATCGGGAGGAAAAACAGCATTCTTAGCTCCCATTTCGGAAGCCAGATTTGCCAATGTCATGCGATCAGAAATAGAAAGACTTTTCACTCCCTCCCCATGATATTCAATAGACATATAGTTGGCTCCCGCCGAACCTATCATTCCGATAATCCACAAAGAAAGATCTTTGGCAAAAACACCTTCCGGCAACTTTCCATTTAGAATGATTTTAATGGATTCGGGCACACGAAACCATGTTTCTCCCCTTTTCCACAATCCGGCAGCTTCAGTGCGGTCTATACCTGCAGCCAAGGCATTAAATGCACCGGCAGTGCATGTATGACTATCACTGCCTACGATTATCATTCCAGGTTTGGCATGATATGACATAATCTGATGACAAATACCCGAGCCTGCATCGTAAAATTTTTTGATTCCCTGTTTCTGAACCAATTCCCGAACCCTTTGATAATCGGTAGCCAACTTGGCATTAGTTGGTGGCGCATTGTGATCCAGCACAACCAAAAGTTGATCAGGATCTTTCACTTGATCACCACCCATTTTTTCAAATGTATTTTTGATACTGGCCGTATTGTCATGAGTCAGAACAATATCGGGAGTTTTGAAAACAATACTTCCACATTTTGCCCGAAATATCTTTTCAACGAAAGTTAGGTTTTGCATAGTGCTAACGTATTTTTTAACCAATAACTAATCTTAACCGCTAAGTAAACTCAAAGTACTGCACAAAGTAGCACAAAGAGTCTCCTAATTTTCACTTCGTGTTATCCTTCGTTTACCTTTGTGGTTAAATCTTTAAAAGTATCCTTAACCACAAATGGCACTAAAAATACTTCGTGGTTAACTATCTAAAACAGTCCTCCATTTTGGTAAATTTCCAGTTGAACTTCAGAGAAACGTTCTCCCTGCACCGAGATATTTTTAGTTGTATTGGTGATTTTGCCCGTCTCTAAATCCAAACGAATTGTATCACCATCAGCTAGGCTTAGTTTTGAAATATCTCCGCAAGTCATAATTGGAAAAGCTGCATTAATGGCATTCCTCTCGTAAATTGCTCCGTAAGATTCTGCAAGAATGCCTTGTATTCCCAATGCTTTGAAACAATCAACTGCCTGTTGCCGGGAACTGCCACTTCCAAAGTTTTTGTGTGCAATCACAATATCGCCCGACTTGGCTTTTTGCGCAAAATCTTCGTATCCTTCCAGATTATCGAAAGTATACTGTCCCATTTCATCCATATCAGTAATAGAAAGATATCGATTGTGATAAATCATATCTGTATCGATATTATCCATGGGAATGTACCAAGCACGCCCTTCAATTCTCTTAGGTCTAATCAACACCTCAGAACTTGAATGAAGCATTGTACCCACTTCTATTTCTTTTCGGGGACCAAATGTTACGGGATGCTCTGGTATTTCATCGTGCGGAACAATGCAACCGGCAATTGCAGAAGCAACTACTGTAGCTGGTGATGCCAAATACACCTTTCCTTTTCCCTGCTTGCCCGGAAAATTTCTGTTCCCGGTGCTAATGGTTACCTCTCCTTCACCATTCTGTCCTACCTGACCGGCAGCACAACCTGCGCAACCAGCATTGGAAACCATGGCTCCGGCTTCTTTAAAAATATTAATCAAGCCTTCTTTTAAACATTCATTCCAAATTTCATCGGTAGCGGGAACGATCTTAAAAACGACACCAGGAGCTACTTTTTTCCCTTTTAGGATATCCGCCACAATCCGAAAATCTTCCATTCGTCCATTGGTACAGCTTCCAATAAAGGCCGAGTCTATTTTCACTCCTCTGACTTTGCTAACCGGAACAGTGTTGTGAGGTTCTCCCGGCAAGGAAACCCGGGGAACAAACTCTTCCAAATCTATTTCAAACACCTGATCGTATTCGGCATCAAGGTCAGCTTTCACTACATCAAACTTCCGTCCATTTCGAAATTGACTGTATTCCATAATGGCATCATTGGGAGTAAACAAAATGATGATACATCCCATTTCTGTAGCCATTGATGAGATTGTGATTCTTTCATCAAGAGTCATGTGATCTACTTCCCCGCCGTAAATCTCCACAGAATATCCAAGCAAAGAATTTGCTCCAAACCGGCTCAACAATTCCAAGACAATATCCTTGGCATAAATTCGCTCCGGCCGCTTTCCATTTAAATTTATTTTAACTGATTTAGGAACTTTGAACCAAACTTTTCCCTTATGAATTGCAGCGGCTATGTCTTTATCGCCCATTCCTTGCCCGAATGCACCTACAGCTCCCAAAATATTGGCATGAGAATCTGTAGTTACAGCAGTAATTCCCGAATAAGCGAGACCTTGTTCAATTAAGGTATGCGTTCCAATACCTGTATTGATATCAAATACTTTCACGCCATTATCCCGCGCAAACAACCGACATATTTGCTGATTTACTGCATATTTCTGATCTGACCCTGTAGGATTACAATCAAAAGTAAAATAGGTTTTTTGGGGATCGGCAATCTTCAAGTTATGCTTCTGAATATTTTTAACCACATTTGCTCCTCCAAAATCCCGGGCTGCACGAATGTCAATCTCAACATCAATAATATCGCCGGGCTTCACAAAGTTCTCTTTGGAGTGATTTGCCAAGATCTTCTCGATTAATGTCATTCCCATAGTTTCAAGTGTTTTAGATTTGATATCATCTCTCCTTATTATACTACAGCTCACACAACCAACTACTCACCTTCTAATTTACACAAAATATTTTCGTCATCATCACCATTTAATTCAGTTTTACAAACAGCCTGATTGAATGCAAAAAAATACAAGTTCCGCTGGCTTCACTAATAGATATACTGCTCTATATGAGCATCAAAGCCATTCCGTTTTCCTTAAAAAACAATATCATGAAGATCAAATAATTAAGAACAAAGGCTTTTCTATTTCGAATGTGCAAGTATCTTTGCATCTCAAATTAAAGTAATGACAAGATCTATTTCCGGAAATATCCCAAAACTGTATTTGATTAAAATTGCCAAATGGTTCATGCTCACCATGCCCATTATTGTTCTCTTTTATCAGGAGAATGGTTTGAGTATGCAGGATGTGCTAACTCTCAAGGGAATTTATTCAGTAGCGGTTGTGGCTCTGGAAATTCCATCGGGATATATTGCTGATGTTTGGGGCAGAAAAAAGTCTCTGATTTTAGGTTCTATCCTTGGTTGTTTGGGCTTTGTAGTCTACTCTTTTAGCTCAGGATTTAATGGATTTTTAATTGCAGAATTAATATTGGGTGTTGGCAGCAGCTTTATATCCGGTTCCGATTCTGCCATGCTTTACGATAGTCTGCTTAAAATGAATAAGGAAAAAGAATATCTAAAACAGGAAAGCAGAGTGATGTCGGTTGGGAATTTTGCGGAAGCTCTTGCTGGTATTGCCGGTGGCAGTTTGGCTTTAATCAGCCTGAGAACGCCCTTCATTTTTCAATCATTCATCGCATTCATTGCTATTCCTGCCTCCATCCTATTAGTCGATCCAAATCAGAATTCAATAAAATTAAAAGTTGGATTCAATCATATTCTTGGCATTGTAAAATTCTCGCTTTGGGACAATAACAAATTACGCTGGAATATTGTTTTTTCATCTGTTATTGGATGTGCAACACTCACACTTGCCTGGTTTATTCAACCCTATCTTCGGGATTTAAACATGGAAGTAAGCACCATTGGAGTAATCTGGACTCTTTTGAACCTAACCGTAGGAATTACAGCCCTTTCAGCACATAAAGTTGAGGAATATCTTGGGAAAACAGGAACTTCTATTTTTATCGTTATTGGAATCTCGGGAGGCTTTATACTAACTGGCTGGTTCAATTCATTGATTGGGGTTGGTATCCTTTTCTTTTTCTATTTTGTGCGTGGAATTGCAACTCCTGTTTTAAAAAATTACATCAATCAAATTACTGAATCGGAAATGAGAGCAACGGTGCTCTCTGTCAGGAATTTTATCATTCGAATTTGTTTTGCCATTATTGGTCCTTTTTTGGGATGGTACACCGACCATTTCAACCTTTCATCAGCCTTACTACTTGCTGGAACAATCTTCTTTATTCTGGGCGGAATAAGTATGATTTTCATGACTAAAGCGGAGAAATAGAATTCTTTCAACTAATTATCCTACCTCTATCTCCAACTCGTCGTAAGCCAAAAAAACATTATCGGGCAATTCCGCTTCCACCTCGTCGTGAAATCCCATCTGATGACTTATATGAGTAAAATAGGCCTTTTCGGGCTTCAATTCTTTCACAATATCCAATGCCTCCGAAAGAGTATAGTGCGAAATGTGAGTTTCTTTTCGAAGAGCATTCAGAACCAAAACTTTTAAACCTTTTAATTTCTTTTTTTCTTCCGGAGAAATATAGTTCGCATCAGTAATGTAAGCCAAATCCCCAATTCGAAAACCATAAACAGGCAATTTCAAATGTTTCACCCGAATCGGTTGTATGCTTGTGCCATTAATATGAAAAGTTTCGCCAGTCACATCAATCAGGTTCATTTGAGGAATTCCCGGGTATTTAAATTCAGCAAAAACGTAAGAAAATTCTTTTTTTAAAGATTCCTGCACCCGCTTTTCAGCGTAAATGGAAACGGCTTTTTTATTCACCCAATTAAATGCACGAATATCGTCTAAACCAGCGGTATGATCTTTGTGTTCATGTGTGAAGATGATTGCAGAAATATTCTCAACTTTTGCACGCAGCATCTGATATCTAAAATCGGGTCCGCTGTCAATCACCAAATTCTGACCATCAACATTTATCAACACAGAAGAACGTAATCGTTTATCCTTGTAATTTTTCGACAAACAAACCGGACATTTGCATGCAATAATGGGAACCCCTTGAGAAGTTCCTGTTCCTAAAAAAGTTAATTTCACCATATTGTATTTCTAATTCGAATTCCCTTACCTGATTGATCAAGATTACTTACTTGAATCCCTTAACTCTTTTCGAATAGACAGATAGAGTAAATATGCCAGTACAAAAACGGCCATTACTGCTGAAGGAATTGCTGCTTCTTCTCCAAATAATGTTAAAGCTGTAACAACTGCAAAACCTGAACTTTTAATCGTAACTAAAAGATTCTGAGTCATCGCAACCGGAGCTTTAACTCCAAGTTTACGACTAAACAGTTCAAAAATCCATCCCAAACCAAAAATCCCAAGAAAAAGGACCAGAGACACCAGTAAGAGTATATCAAAATTAGAAAAAAATACTTGTCTATTTAAGCCAACAGCAGTAAAAATAATCAGAGCAAATCCCCAATCAACAATTTTACCTCTCACCTTTTCTACTGTTGGTTTAATGGGTTGCCAAAGCAGCAATCTTGAAATCAGCAGGGGAACTAAAACAAGTTGAACCATAGTAATGAATAAATCGAGCGGGTTAATCCCACCACCAATATCTGAAAACAAACCAACAATTAGCGGTGCAAAAAACAAGGACGAAATAAAAGCTCCCAAAGTTCCGACTATAGCATACTTTAAATCACCATCCAATATATGTGAGAAAGGAATAACAGCAACACCAGGCGGTGTAGAAGCAATCACCACAAACCCCAGAAAAAGTTCAGGTGTTGGCATCAACCAATACGACAATGCAATGATTACAGCCCCAAATACCACATAATTCAAAAACGATCCCATCAGCATTGGGAGTATCATCTGCTTTAAAGGAAACATGGCTTTTGTAGAAATTCCAGTGGTTGAAAAGGTCATTACGATTGCTAAAATGTAGAAAGTATACTCTTTTAACAGACTGGCCCAATCGCCAATCAACAATCCTAAAACAACAGCAAGAACCAGAATGAAGTTTCGATTTAATATTATTTTACCTGCAATTTGTGTCATATTGTTATAAATATTATCAATTACCTGCAAAGATGTAATAAATCAAGATAACTTCAAAACTATTCAGAATGAATACAGATAACAAACCAACATTTGACAAGCGACCCTTTAAAGAGTAACAGACTTATTTCGTACATTTGCCGAAAATATATCATTTATGAAAGGCAAACTTTTTTTAATCCCAACTACTTTGGGAGATACAGAAATCGATCAGGTAATACCAAATAACATTCAACAACTGATTCCGGATATTAAACACTTTATTGTAGAAAACATACGGACAACACGTCGTTATCTTAAAAAAGCGAATCAGGATATCAATATCGACGACCTCACCTTTTATGAATTAAACAAACACACCTCTCCAAAAGACATCTCAACTTATTTGGACGCTATTGCCGATCACGACATGGGGATTATTTCGGAAGCCGGATGTCCTGGTGTTGCTGATCCTGGAGCCGATGTAGTGAAAATTGCCCATACTAAAAACATACAGGTAGTTCCATTGGTTGGACCTTCCTCCATATTACTTTCTTTAATGGCATCTGGTTTTAACGGACAAAACTTTGCCTTTAATGGATATTTACCTATTCCGAGCAACGAGAGAAGTAAGAAAATTAAACATTTGGATCACCGTTCGCTAAGTGAAGGTCAAACACAAATGTTCATTGAAACTCCTTTCCGAAACATGAAAATGCTTGAAGATTTACTTCAGAATTGCAGTCCGGCCACTAAACTTTGTATTGCCGCCGATATCACACTCGAATCGGAATACATCAAAACCATGTCGGTACAGGCATGGAAAAACAATCTGCCGGATTTACACAAAAGACCTGCGATCTTTTTGATCCACAGAGAAAAATAAAAAAAACAGCGCAGATAATGAATCTGCGCTGTAAATTTTAAGACTTCTTACAACTAAAAATCAAATCGGTTTCTTTACAAGCTCTTATAGAATTCAGGCAAAACCTGTTTGAATTGATCAATTGCTTCCTTTAATGACTTCTCGGTTCTGCCGCCGGCAGCATTTATATGCCCGCCCCCATTAAAATAATCTCTGGCAACCCTGTTTATAGGAACATCACCTTTCGATCGGAAAGATATCTTAACGACATCATCTTTTTCAATAAAAATTACAGAAACAAGCATCCCCTGAATGGATAAAGGATAATTCACAAATCCTTCTGTATCGCCATCCCTATAGTTAAAACGAACTAAATCTTCCTTTGTTAATATAATAATGGCTGTATTGAATTCGGACAAAACTTCTAATCCCTGATCCAAACAATGTCCTAATAACTTCATCCTGTCCGGAGAAAAATTATCGTAGATATTTGAATGAATTTTACTTTTATCAATTCCTTTTGCGAGTAAACTCCCCACCACCTGATAAGTTCTTGGCTGAGAGGAATTGTAACTTAAACCTCCTGTATCGGTAATAATTCCGGTATAAATACATTCTGAAATGGATTCATCAATCAAGTCTTCATCGCCTAAAGCCTCAATAAATTCGTACATCATTTCGCAGGTAGAACACATTTGAGTATCCGAAAACATCAAATCAACAATTTGTTCAGGCTCAGGATGATGATCAATCATGATTTTTTTTACAGTTGCCTTCTCCAGCACTCCTTCCAAATCGCCTGAGCGCTTAAATGAATTATGGTCTACAATAAAAATAAGGTCAGATGAATTAATATATTCCTCAGCCTTTTTCTTCCCATTGGTATAAATCCAAACATCAGAATTTCCAGGCAACCATTTTAAGAAAACGGGATAAGCACTTGGGCTGATTATTTGTGCCTGCTTTCCTTTCTTTATCAGATACTGATGCAAGGCCAACGAAGATCCAATAGCATCACCATCGGGACCCGAATGCGGTATAATTGAAATTTTTGCGCACTCATTAAGCAATATTTCCGCTTCCTTAATCAGCTCAGCATCAATTCTATTTTGCAAATTATTCATTCTATTTCTCTTGTAATAATTATTATAAGCTGGTAAAGATACAATAGATCATTAGATTTTAGATATGGAAGCAGGATAGATTTACGAATCATTTTCCGAGCGTGAGGAATACTTTGAAGAATTAATTCTCAATTACCTGTTTTGTTAAATGAACAGTTGCACAAGTGCTCAGAATCATTATTTTTGTATTCGAAACATTTAACTATACACATATATGAGAAGCGATAGAACCTTTACCATGATAAAACCGGATGCTGTTGCAAACGGACATATCGGAGCTATTCTGGCCAAAATTAATGAAGCAGGATTCCGAATTGCTGCCATGAAATACACCAAAATAACTAAAGATCAAGCTAAGAAATTTTATGAGGTTCATAAGGAGAGACCATTTTATGAGGATCTTACCGATTTTATGAGCTCGGGAACTATTGTAGCTGCAATTCTTGAAAAAGATAACGCTGTTGCTGATTTCAGAAAATTAATCGGTGCAACCAATCCTGCTGAAGCTGAAGAAGGAACAATTCGTAAAGAATTTGCAGAATCGATGTCACGTAATGCCGTTCACGGATCGGACAGTGATGAAAATGCTTGTATTGAAGGAGCTTTTCATTTCTCAGGAACTGAGATATTTTAATCTGTAAATTTTAAAAATACAGGGCGCATTAAGTATCATCTTAGTGCGTCTTTTCTTTTACCGAACAATAATCTCATCGATAATGTTAGCCTGCACTTCTCTGTTTAAAGCTCGCATTAGGCCTTCACGAATCATTAGTAATTCATTCCTTATAACCGATGAGCGCACTTTTACAAATAGCTTTCGATTACGAATGTAAATATCAGTAGTAGCATTGGCAACCGTTTTACCAATCACTTTCTCCCACGAATTAACCAACTCATACTCTTTCAAGCGCCCGTCCAGATTGCTTTCCTTTAGTACCTGCCGAATTAATTCATCTATTTTTTGTGTTTGGCTTCTTCTCATTTTATTTAGCTTACAATGGCTCCTTTATCAATAACAAACAGTTGGTACTCCTGCTCCATTCCCAAAAGTATTTCGTTCAAATGATCACGATTGGTGTCGGATATAAAAATCTGACCAAAACGATCTTCAGAAACCAATTTTACAATTTGCTCTACTCGTTGCGAATCCAGTTTATCGAAAATATCATCGAGCAAAAGAATCGGATTAAATCCGGCAATTTGCTTGATAAAATCAAATTGCGCGAGTTTTAAAGCAATCAAATAAGTCTTTTGCTGCCCCTGAGAGCCCATCTTTTTAATAGGATATCCACCCAGAGTTAATTCCAAATCGTCCTTATGAATTCCCACTGTGGTATACTGAGTTACCTGATCTTTCCAACGGGCATTTATCAGCAGATCACGTAATGAGTTATCATGTAAAAGTGATTTATAATCCAAATTTACTGTTTCATTCCCTAAAGAAATCATCTGATAGTACTCCTGAAAAACAGGCATTAACTTATTCAAAAAATCCTTTCTCTTTTCATAAATAGAAGTTCCCAGCGAAATCATCTGTTCGTCCCAAATACTTAGAGTATCTTCATCGAATCTGCTTCCAGATGCAAAATCCTTCAGCAATTTATTTCTTTGCTGCAAAACACGATTGTAACGAATTAAATCTTCCAGGTATTTACGATCATATTGTGAAATTACACTGTCCATATACCTGCGTCGCTCCTCACTCCCATCCGTAATCAAACTGGCATCTGCCGGAGAAACCATTACAATAGGCAATAAACCAATGTGTTCGGAAAGTTTCTTATATTCCTTTTTATTCCTTTTAAAATTCTTCTTCTGTCCGCGTTTTACACCACAATACACAAGCTCATTTAATTCTTTGCGTCTGTAAGTTCCTTCCAGCACCATAAACTGTTCATTATGATTGATGTTTTGCTGATCACTCACAGAAAAGTATGACTTACAGAAACTTAAATAATACACCGCATCCAGCAAATTGGTTTTTCCCATTCCATTATTCCCAATAAAACAATTGATTTTTGGTGAAAAATTCAATTCCAAATCAAGTATATTTTTATAATTTAAGAGGGATAATTTTTCCAGATGCATGTATGAATAGATTAGATGACTGTTGCAAAATTACTAAATTAAATCAATTTGGATTTACTTATTTAATTCTATAATATTCTAAATTCCTATCTTCATTTTTTACAGAAAAAATGTCTGATATTTCGTAAAAAAAATTACATTTGCGTTAGAAAAAATAAAACTAATAATATTTGAGCATGTCAAAAAATAAAAACAATCAGGTATCTGAGGATAATTTTGAAAATTTAGAAGAAGCGTTAAGCAAAACCGAACAATATATTGAGAAAAATCAGAAAAAACTGTCCACTATTGCTTTTGTAATAATTCTTTTGGCTGTAGGAGTTTTTGCTTATCAAAAATACTACAAAGCTCCTCTTAATGAGCGTGCTCAGAATCAGTTATTTCAGGCTCAAAGATATTTCGAGAAGGATTCATTTAATCTTGCATTGAACGGAGATGAAAATTATCCTGGATTTTTGGATATAATTGATGAGTTTAGCTCAACTCCGGCAGGAAATATTTCAGAATATTATGCTGGTATTTCTTATTTAAGAATTGGTGAATTCCAAAATGCAGTTGATTATTTAGAAAAATTCAGTTCTGATGATTTCTTGCTTAGCGCTCTTGCCAAAGCTGCTATTGGTGATGCTTATATGGAATTAGGAGATACTAAAAAAGCAGCTTCAAGTTATATGGATGCCAGTTCTTTTAATACGAATGATTTCACAACACCTATCTATTTGCAAAAAGCAGGACTTGCTTACGAAATGTTAGGTGAGTACAATAAAGCACTAACTGCTTACGAAACTATTGAACAAGACTTTTCTAAATCAGCAGAAGCCCGTGATGTTGAAAAATACATTACAAGAGCTAAGTCGATGATAAAGTAAAACAAACTCAAAATATAAAAACGGAGGCTAAACAATAGCCTCCGTTTTTTTTTGCTCTTTTTATAAAATACAAACTGATAAAAATTACTATTTACAACAATAGAAAGCGCAGGAAAAGACTTACAGGTATAAATCAACGATCAGCTCTGTTCACAATTCTTTACTCTTTAAACGGCCTAAAAATAGATACTGTGAAATCCCCCCATCTGATCTCCGTCAAAAAATCGACAGAAGCGAAATCAGTTCCATTCAATTTTCAGATCGCAATAAAAGCAGCCCTGTTTCATAAAAAAACAGCGTCTCAAATTTCCAGACGAATTATATTGAAAAAATATTTCATAGGAAATCAAACACTTACATAAATATTTCGTTTTTTTTGAAAAAAAAACACAGGCACCCCTTGTATTTTGTAGTAAAGCTCCTATATTTGCATCCGCAATCAAGAAACAAAGTTCTTTACATACATTGCATTTGGGGAGATACCAAAGTGGCCAACTGGGGCGGACTGTAACTCCGCTGACTTCGTCTTCGTAGGTTCGAATCCTGCTCTCCCCACTTTAAATTTTTTAACCAAGAAACAAACGTGTTTCTTGCATGCGGGAATAGCTCAGTTGATAGAGCATCAGCCTTCCAAGCTGAGGGTCGCGAGTTTGAGTCTCGTTTCCCGCTCATTTTTTTTGAAATTATTATTTGGGGAGATACCAAAGTGGCCAACTGGGGCGGACTGTAACTCCGCTGACTTCGTCTTCGTAGGTTCGAATCCTGCTCTCCCCACTTTGATTTCGATTGAGAAAGCTCAATCCTTATGAAATCATCAATGCGGGAATAGCTCAGTTGATAGAGCATCAGCCTTCCAAGCTGAGGGTCGCGAGTTTGAGTCTCGTTTCCCGCTCAATTATTATTGGAGAGATGGCAGAGTGGTCGAATGCGGTAGTCTTGAAAACTATTGTGCGGCAACGTACCGGGGGTTCGAATCCCTCTCTCTCCGCCATGCAGAAATGCAATAGAAGGAAAAGCCTTGTAAACTTAACGTTTACAAGGCTTTCTTCATTTAGTACCAAAGCAATTAAACACCTTAAACAGCAATAAAAAGGAGTAGAATTCGGTGTAGATTTTAAAGTTTGATTTTGCTACACCTCGAACAGGTACTAATGCACTGCTATTCACTGTTTTGCTCCGCTCAAAAATCACTCGTTTGCTAGTTTTGACAAATCGTTTTAAAACATTCAAAAACCAGTAAAAATGAGACAAACTACTTCTATTTTATTTTTTGCAAGAAAAACTACTCAACTGAAAAATGGAGAATCTCCATTATTTGCTACAACGACATCCTTACCTCTCCTTAAATAAGTTGCATCACAAGAATTAATATACTTAATAACCTGAGTTCGATTTATAATGTCTTGATTTTAAGAATAGTAGAAGTAAAATAAGCGAGAAATTATTTGAATAAAAGCATGTATTTTTTCAATTTAAAAGTCTGACAAACAATTAATTATAAATAAAATCCATACAATTAACAGAAGCTAAAATTATAGAAATTTTCTACCTGGCAGATGAATTTTGCCAGAAATTTGACAAAAACGTTTCAAAACATCGTTTGGAAAACAAACCTAAAAGGAAGCCTAAATGAGCCAAAGTGAGGTAATAACCATTAATGAATAAGCTAAACAATCTTTATCTCTCCTAAACTTTTCAGTGACCCCTATGATAGTCTTTCCTTTAAACATAGCAATTACATTTAAAAGCAAAAATAATATTTAGTAGTTATTTGAACACTTCAATAATTTTTTGTCGGTTGTGAAAGTCCAACAAACTGCTAATGTATTATTCCTTTTCCTTGTAGCTGCGTTGATACTCCGAAGGCGTTACTCCAAACTCACTTTTAAAGTTAATAGCAAATCTTTTGGGTGAATTAAAACCTACTTCATATGCAATTTCTGATATTTGAAGCTGACTCTTCTCTAGTAATTGACGACCTCTTTTTAGACGTATAGTACGAATAAATTCAGCCGGGCCTTTACCGGTTATTGACATTAATTTTTTATATAAGTGACTTCTGCTTAATCCAATATCGGAACCAAGAGCCTCCACAGAAAATTCTGTATCATTAATATGCTCTTCAACTACTTTAATAGCTTTCTCTATTAGTTGTTCATCAAGTGAGGTAATCGTAATTTCACTCGGTGATACATCAACTTTTTGACTAAATGAAACATGACTCTTCACTGTCCATTCAAGCCACTTACTTATCCGTAATTTAAGTATATCAAAATTGAATGGTTTAGTTATATAATCATCAGCGCCAAGTTCAAATCCTTCAATCTTGCATTCTTCTGTAGTTCTGGCAGTTAATAAAATCACTGGAATATGCGACCATTGAATATTTGTTTTAATTCGATTACACAATTCAGTACCATTCATAACAGGCATCATTACATCACTAACCACAATTTTAATATCATTGTTCTCTAATTTCTCCAAGGCCTCAGCACCGTTATAAGCAATCAATACAATGTATTCAACTTGTAAACTTTCAGCCATAAATTCACAAAGGTCTTTGTTATCATCTACAAATAATAATACGGGTTTGATTGGGGATTGTTGAATTTCCATCTTATCTATAGCTTCATCGCTAATGTCTTCAAGTATGTTTAATTCATTATCATAATCTATTTTCTGAATTGGAAGTTTAATTGTAAAAACACTACCCTGTGGTTGGTTATCAGAAATAGTAATAATACCATCATGTAAACGAACATATTCACTTACAATATGCAAACCTATTCCACTTCCTGTTTTCTCTTGTTTCTGTGATGCCTGATAAAAGCGTTCAAAAATGTGCTTCTTATCTTCATTGTTAATACCCTGTCCTGAATCTGAAACACTAACACAAACGTCACTATCTTCCGTGCAAACATGTACATTAATATTTCCTCCATTTGATGTATATTTAAATGCATTAGAAAGCAGGTTTAATACCATTTTATGAACTTTAACCTGATCGAACTGCATTGTTAGATTTTCGATTTCATTAGAGAAAGAAAATTGTATATTTCGATCAACCGCATGCGAATTAAATGAAAGACAAACATCTTTAACAAAATTAACAAAGTCTCCCAATTGCAAATTTAACACTTCTCCTCCCACATCTAACTTTCGAAAATCCAATAAGGAGTTTATTAGTGAGAATAATTGTTCCGCATTTTTATAAATTACTTGCAGTTTTTTACGTAAACCAGCGTCTAATTCTTCCTTTAATATGGTTTGTAATGGAGTAGTGATAAGGGTAAGAGGCGTTCGTAAATCATGGCTAACATTTGTAAAAAACCTTAATTTCATATCATTTAATATCTTTTCTTGTTCTTGCTTCATCAGCATCTGTTTATATTCGAACTTAAGATTGTTCCTTTTACGGGTTCGATAAAAAATATATGAAATAAGAGTTAAAAGAATAATGATAGACAATGTTTTCCCAATCCATGACAAATAGAAAGGAGGTGTTACATTAATATTCAAAGTGGTGACTTGATTACTCCAAACTCCATTACTATTACAGGCTTTTATAAATAGTTTATACCCACCTGGATTTAACGAAGAAAAAACAATTCTATTCTCCTGTGTTTCAATCCATTGATCACTAAATCCTTCTAATTTATACTCATATTTTACTTTATCAGCATTTATCAGATCTCCGGTAGTAAAATGAAATGAAAGAAGCATATCCTTATAGCTAAAGGTTACAGTATCTGTTAGCTCAATAGACTTGTTTAAAATTTTACGACCACTATATAATGAATCTACCATTATATTATTATTACCTACACTTAACCCTGTTAAAAAAACTTTGGTATTGGGTAAATAAGTTTCTGCCAGTTTATTGGGATTAATAATGGTGTAACCTTGTGTTTCTCCCAATAAAATATCACCATTAGATAACTTACAAATTGCATGATTATTAAAATAGTTCGTACTAATTCCATCCTTTGTAGAATAGTTCTTGTTCGAAATTTTTAATTCACCGTACAAATCCCGCTCTGTAGAAAGAACTGATAGACCATTACTTGTAGTTACCCATATTTTATTTTGATCATCCTCGACAATACCTCTAATGATATTATCGCACAACCCGCTTTCTTTATTAAGGTAATGCAAAGAATCGTTTTTCATATCCCATATGGTCAATCCTTGAGAATTGCCTAACCAAATATTACCTAACCGATCGATATAAACATTATTAATAACGATTTCTTTTAGTTGCTGCGTTCCTCTTTTATTTTGTTGGTGCAACTCTTGATCTCCATCAGTAATGTCTATAATATAAAGTCCATTTACGGTACCAACATAAAACTTATCACCTCCATCATAGAACATATCTAATGGATATTTAATCTCTTCCGAAACCAAGAATAGGGAATCAAAACTATCATTATCTAATTTCAAACATTGGATTCCACCGTTAAGAGAAGCAATCCATATAGACCCATACCTATCTTCTTTTAAACACCAAATATCATCAGAAACCAACTTACTATTAGCCTTGGTATAATGCTTAATTTTAGCACCTTCGATACAATACAAGCCATTCAAATAGGTTCCGACCCAAATTCGACCACTCTTATCTTCCAATAATGAGATGATCGAACTATTCTCAATTGGTAATTTTTCAATAGTATTTTCAGATACATTTCGGGACACATACAAACCCTTTCCATCGGTACCTAACCAAACATTTCCCTTTCCATCTTCCAAAACCACACTAACATCCTCACATTCGGCATATTCAACATTGTAAAACTTACGAAAACTATCATGATAAAAGGAGATACCTTTTTTATTATGTCCTAACCAAATAATGCCGCTTTTATCTTTATATAAACATGCAACATTATTGGATGCAATAGAAGAGCTTGTTTTATCATCAGAAAGCAAATTGGTCAACTGATTATTGACTTGATCATATATAAATACACCTTTATGATCAGTACCTATCCAGATACGTCCATTGTCATCATTCATTAATTTTAATACACCATTACTTCTTGTCTCCACTGATGAAGGCAATTTCAAAATATTCCAATCAGATTGTCCACTTTTTCGATATAGCAATTGACCATTTTTTCGAGAAAAAAGCCAAATACCCCGGTGATCATCAACAAATATCTTATTAAAATAATCACTATCTCCAGATCCAAAAACGTTATTAACTTTCACTACCTCCTGATTGCCTGTACGTTTATTTATCTGCCAAATAACTCCTTTATTAAAATTACCATACAAACTCTCCCCGTCATCGCTAAAATCTGAAGTAATTACTTCATCCACCCGAACTTTCATTGCAAAAGCTTTTAGTTTCTTTGTATGAGTATCATAAAAGAAAACTTTTTGATCACTTAACACCCATAAGTCTTCATTTTTATCAACATGCACCAAATAGTTCCGATCGACCTCAATGCCAAAATCTTTAAGAAAATCACTTATATCGGTAATGAAACAATCTTTGTTCCTGTTATAAACCATATAACCAAACTTCGTTTTGATCCAGATATTACCAAGTCCATCTTCTTGCAAGTCCAAAATTTCATTGTCTGATAATGACTTACTTATGTCTTTATTTTTTAAATATACTTTAAACCCATAACCATCATAACGATTTAACCCATATCCGGTTCCGATCCATAAAAATCCGTAACTATCTCTTAAGATTGTTCTGACATTACTGTTGGAAAGCCCGTCATTTGTATTCAAATGATGAAAAATATATGAAGGTTGACCAACTACGTTTAATGAAACTGTACATACCAATATTATACTCAACAGTTTTGCTATTCTCCTCATCCTCATAATTTATCTTTTAAACTCTCAACAATCTAAATTTATATAAAATATTTCACAGCCAGGATATTTGATTGATATATTATGGCAGCATCATTAATTGGAAAAAGTATCCCCATGTTTCATTCCTAATAACAAACAATAATCGCCAGTGTAACATTTACTTTACCTGCATCCAAAAAACAAGATCTGACAATCCTGTAAGTGATTTTACGATGGAGTTAACCCGACTTATTTGCTTCGCTGACCTTTAAATCAGGAAAGTAGTTTTGGTTTCCGACAGCGATTATACTACGTTAATTTTCAATTCTCAACTAAATTTAATCTAGTGTCATGTCAAGCATGCCCTTTGAGAGCCAACCCTAATTATTTTTGCCCAGGCTTGCCTGAAATTCCTTACATAACACTAGTATCAACAACGCAACCCAATCATACATAGTGCTTTTAAGAAAACACCACTTGAAAAAGATTGTGTTTTCTTAAAAGCACTACATAGGGAACTACTAACATTCCTTCTCTTTTGTTGGATATAGCAAAAAAGAGATCAATCAAAAATATACGAAGTTAAAAAAGTAGGTAAATAGTATTCACTTACCAATTTCTCTAGCTATGATTCCCGCCATAACTTCAGCTGCCTGCTCATTTGGATGAATACTATCAGGGAAATTAGCACCCTGATCCTGCATTTGATGATACAAATCTATTATTGGCAGATTATTGGCTTTTGCTATTTTTTTAACAATAGGAATCACACCATTAACAACAGTAGAATCGTTGATCCCCCACTTTGTTTTAAACACAGGAACCGGCAAGCATAAATAAATTTGTGGCTTTGCTGGTATGGTTTTAAAAGTATCTATTAAAGCCTGGTAATCTTTTTCATACCGATCTGCTTGCCAGTTATATGGTTTAGTATCATTGGTTCCCAACTTGATAACGATTATATCAGGGTCAAAAGCAAACACATTAGAAAACTCTTTACAAATCCAATAAGGAAAATCCCCTTTTTGCTGGAGTGTTGTAGCACTTCTGCCCGAATTCAATACCCTGTAATTGGTTCCAAGAATACTGTCAAGCACCACCGGATATCCTGTTTTGCTTTGAACTGCCAAACCAAAACCTTCTGTAATGCTATCACCCACACAAACCACCCGGGTAACTTTACCAGTACATGCATTCATTATTGCCATGACAGCAAGAACATAAACCCACCTATATTTTCTCATCTCACAAAAAAAATGTTTCATCATCTTATTACTTTTAGTGTTTTTAATATTAATCATTTGTCCCAAAGATCATACCCAATCATTCAGATGCCTCCGGTAGTCCCTCAACGTCAATAACTACCACCGAATTAATTTCGTTTGGAGCATCTTCAGGTAAGGAAATCTTAATCTCTCCGTTGTTAACTGTATAATTAAGTTCATTTTCCGAATCAGCCATCAAATATATTTTTTTAATATCATTTTTCAATGTGGGAATCGTTAACTCACCAGTCTTAGGCCAACTAAAAACATGAATATACAGTTTACCTTCCTTCTTGATATAAAAGCCCCAGTCCGGTTCGGTTTTGAAAGGGCTACGTGTGGTGCCATAAATACTTTCTCCGTAAATTTTCATCCAGTCGCCTATTTTTTGTAAGGTATCTGTTGTTTGAACAGGCACTGTTCCATCCCCCTTAGGGCCAATATTAAGCAGATAGTTCCCATCGCGGGAAACTACTTTTACCAATTCCTGAATTAAGATCTTAACTGATTTATAATCATGATCGTTCTCATTATACCCCCAGCTCTTGTTCATTGTTTGACAGGTCTCCCACTGGCGGTTGCTTGGCGTTTCCGGCACTTCCTGTTCCGGGCATTCAAAATCTCCCAATCCAAAACTTCGCGCTACACGCTCATTTATGATCATATCCGGAGCCAGTTTTACTAGGTAATTATACAAATCTATACCATCTTCTTTTGTCCACCACTTTTCCGGTGTAGGCTTATCTGCTCTACGGGTCCAGTCGCCATCAAACCATAGTACAGCAGGATGGTATCTTTTGATTAGCTCTTTGAGCTGGGCTTTCATATCACGGATATAGGCAGTACGTGCTGAATCAGATTTCATAGAAGAAAAGGTACTGCCATCTATATGATTGATTTTCTGTGAAGAGTGCCCCCAATCAAGGATTGAATAATAGAGACAAAACTTAATATCATTTGCTTCGCAGGCCTTTTTCAGTTCCATTAGCACATCTCTTTTTCCGAAAGTTGTAAAGCGGCGCAAACTGTACATCTTTTTGCCTGTAACATCTTTAAAACTCTTCACTTTAGTATCCCACATGCTGAACCCTTCATGATGTTTAGCTGTGATAACGATGTATCTCATTCCTGCATCTTTGGCCAAACGGACAATTTCATTAGCATCAAATTCTTCCGGGTTAAAATGAGAAGAAACCTTTTCCTGGTAATCAGCTTTCTTCCAGTTTTCAATACTGAAAGCCCATTCTCCATGCCCCAGGTAAGAGTAACTTCCAAAGTGAATAAACATCCCAAAGCGAGCTTCGTACCACCAACCTAATTTCTCAGGAATTTGATATTGGGCTTTAAGGGTTTTGGTTGAACAACAAATTACCAATGCAACCCAAACGAATATGATTATATATTTTTTCATCTGCTTAAAAATTAGTAGAACATTGATAACCAACGCAATTCACAATCCCCGAATCAAGTTCGGAGTACCTGTTCAGCAGCCTTACGGAAGGCTATACTCCTTCCGCTAAAGCGGAACAGGTTCCCGTTTTGACGGAACAGGTTATGTGTCCAATAATTTGCGCTGGCCCTGACAGTTTCATATGTTTATTTTTTCTTCAATTTGCCACATAGCCTGCCCCGCAGCGTTGCGGGGGAACTCGCCAACTTAGTCATCTTTGTGTGAGAAAAGTCTTCACATGGCTCGTTTCAAAAACTCTATTTTTCAATATCTGTACATTTTTAATCTGGCAGGATATGCACACGGCTAAAATGGTAGGAAAAATCAGTTTCTTAATCATTATAGTTGAATACTTTGTTTGTATGTAAGCTCTGTTATTTTTGCAATCTTTATAACTTGCTTACTTTTGAGTAATTCCTTTCCAGTTGTCTGTTCTGAAAGGAACAGCTGGCAAGCCTCCTGAATTTATGAGGTTACATACAGGATTATCAGCCCAGGCATATCGTACTGCCACAGGCTCAGCAACCTTATCTGAATAAACCACAACCTTGTTTCCTTCAATAACAGCTTTTGCCCAATAAAATTTTTTGTCGTTACCGGCAATCACAAATCCAATTACTTCTTTTCCATCCTTTGTTGAAAGTCCTGAAGCTGTATTTGTAAAACTGATACGGATACGCTTCCCTTTTCTTTTAGAACTTTTATACATTGGACCTGATGCAACGCAATCCTCTTTATATACCTGGTTATTGGCTATTAATGCCAACCGGCGTCCTACTTCCTGCTTATTCAATGGATGAATCGTATTCGCATCTCCAATATCAATGATGCAAGCCATTCCGGAACTGGGTTCTGAAAGCGCTAATGTTTGAGCTTCTCTTAACTCAGCCCATTCGCTTTCGGAAGGAAGAGATTGCTCTTTTTTGTAGTTTGCCAACTGTGCATATAGGAACGGAAGATTGCCCATCTCCCAGCGTTTCCGCCAGTCTTTTATCATCATGGGAAACATCTTTCTGTAATTATAAGCAACCGAATCATTGGCTTCACCCTGATACCAAATGAATCCCTTAATTCCGTATGGTATAAGCGGGTTAATCATAGCATTAAACAGCATATCAGGATAGTATTGATAGTTGTGAATGGTTGGAATTGTTGGTTCAAGATCGAGTTTATAGAACCACTTTCCGGCTAAAGAAATTTTTAAATCTCCATTTGTAATGTAAATATCTTCTGCCGGAGGATTCAATCCTCCGCCACTCCATAGCATTGCGATTCTTATTGAGATAGTATTTTCTCTACTCTTCACAAAGTTGCCCGGAATGGTATAATAATGCGTTAGATTAGCATTCCAAACTGTCTTACAAATTTCTTCGCCATTGAAATACAGCGAATAATTCATTTCAGGGTGTCCTAAATTCAGGGTTAAATCTTTTCCGATAAAAGATTCGGGCAACACAACCTTTTTACGAAACCATGCCATTCCTTCATAAGCACCAACACCAAAATCTTTTATCAACTTAGGCATTTCAACTTCGTTCCAGCCGGAATCATCATAAACTTGTGCAGAAACTATTTTATCCGTATTGTTCTTTGGATGATATACAATGTCCCAAAAACGGATCATATTCAGGCTGTCTTGCAGAAAGTGTTGAGGAGTAAGTGTATCATTGCCAAGTACACTGGGTTTGGTAATTGGTGATGAAAGCAACATTTCACGGCTTGTCCACGATTCAACAGGTGTTCCGCCCCATGTACTTTGTACAATACCTATGGGAACATTCTGGTCGTGGTGTATTTTACGCGCAAAATAGTAAGCAACAGCAGAAAACTCTTTCACACTGGTGGTATCACATGCCTTCCATGTGCCCGATAAAATATCCTTTTGAGGAGTTAGCTTTGTATCGTGCCCAACAAAAATATAGCGCATCTGAGGAAAATTAGCTTTTGCTATTTCATTTTTGGCATCCTGCGCTTGCTGCACCTGCCATTCCATGTTGGATTGACCTGATGCAATCCAGACGTCCCCAATAAGAACATCTTTAAATTCAATTGATTCTTCTAACTTTCCTGATTCGTATATTTTAAGCACATAAGGACCACCTGCTTTAAATACAGGGAAACGAACCTTCCAGTTTCCATCCTGATCTGCTTTTGTTGTTATACTTTCAGTTCCAAGTTCTGCAACTATTTCCGCTCCCGAAGATGCGTTTCCCCAAACCGGGATTTGAATTCCTCTTTGTAAAACCATATGGTTGCCAAATACCTTAGGCAAGGATACCTGAGCATAACATATGGATTGAATAAAGAGTACTGCAAAAATGCTAAGTGATATTCTTATATTCATCTTTAAATAATTATTTTATAATGCATTAAATATTACTTCTGTCAAATATTTGATCTAACTGCTCTCTAAATACCATTTGATCATTTCAGCCTTAACGTTGTTGTCAAACGAATGTCAGCAGAAGATGCACCTGCCATTACTTCCACATTACCAGGCTGAATAGAAAATAATGCCATTTGGCCCACACACAACAAGGCCTGCTCGGTAATACTTAGGACTTTAATAAACATAACGAGCTTCACAATCCTGTTGAGCAGCTACCTCTTTAAGCAATTGTTCATCCCACATCTGAGCTAAACCTATTGCTTGATGGAATTGAGTTGTTAGGATTTTGGGGCCATAATTAAAACCCGGACCACCTTGCGATAATCCATGTAGCCCTTCACTATTGCCACTATTCCGGATTCCCAATCTTGGTACAGAAAATCCGGCACTTAAACAATTAATCATTTCATCTACAGTTAGTAATGAAATGATATTATCTATCCGTTTTTCATCATCCAGCTTAGTATTTTGAAACGGATATGATTTCTGGGCACAAACACTCACCACAATCATTATGCAAATAATTAATGATAATGTTCTTCTCATAATTAAGATTCAATTTTAAACGTGCTGATTTTAATATCAAGCATGGTTAAATTTATTGCCAATTAACGATAAAAAGAAGTTGCTTCTCTACAACTTCTTTTTATTTGCTTCATAATTTATACTCAAAATATATCTCATCAATAAATGAAACATCTAAGTTTTAGCAATTCTCTATTTCTTTACCAAGTTGAGCATGAAAACATCATTTTCACGAATATCTAGCTCCCTGGTAAATTCTCCGTTCGAATCGATGTCAACCAATTCAGTGAAAACAGGAGAACCATCATTTTGCCTTTTTAGTTCTTCCACCTGCTGTTTGTTAAGTTGATTGGGTCTTCCCATATCTATATAACAGGTATAAGCATCATTCACTCGATAACCCACTTTATAAATCTCCAGTGTATACTGTCCTGACGGAACATTGGTCAGGTTTACTTTTACCTTACCTTTTGACTTTGCCGGTAAATCCTGTATATAATATTTCTGGTTATGTATAGAATCACCGGGATGTGTGTTTGTGAAATCCCAAAGAAGTAATTGAATGTCACCGCCATCATCTTTTGATGCCCAGGATCTAGTATCATTATTAACCAACTCTGCATCACCGAGCTTATTCATGTAATTATAGGCATAAAAAGAAGCTTTCTTAATACCCTGAATGATCATCAATCCCAATCCACCTTTGATAATCTTTGGGAGGAGTAATATTTCCTTTCCACCCAAAAACAGTTTACTGACCGTTGGCCAATGCTTGAGGCATAAATCCCAATTCTACAAAAAGCTTCATCCCTATTGATAATAAATAATCATACAATGCATCAATATACATATAACTGTACTGGGGATTTCCTTTGCTGTCTTCGAAGTAAACAACCATATCATCGCTCAAAAGACCATGCATACGAATATACTTAAAGTCGCACATTTTTTTTGTGTATGCTAACTGTTGTTGCCAATCTGCACGTAACCCTTCATTTGCACGCCCGGCTCCAATGCATTCTTTGAACATTGTATTCAAAGCTCCTTTTTCAAAGTTGAAATCAACACTGATAACTCTTTCTTTCAAATTAGTTTCCTTATTCTTTTTTGCAAATACCGGCAAAACCAATAAAAATGCAAGCGAAAAAATATACAAACGACTAAATCTCATTCTTCTATTTGTTTATTCAAGTGTTAGATATTTTGTTTTGAGAAGAGTCTAAAATTCTTATACCTTAAACTTTCTTTACCCTAAAATCAAATCTTATATTATTAACAGGTATCGTATGAGTATACTTAATGGCTCATACGATACCTGAAAAAATTATTAAACTTTTAATCTAGTAATACAATTACAGTTTGATTGTTTGCTTATGCCCATCATAACTTACTTTTTCACCTTTGGCATCGAATTTAAATCCTTTGGTTTTGTCTTTACTAACCGGAACAATCACAAATGTACGTTGCTTCAACATACCATCAAATTCACCTATTCTCTCTCCTATTGTTAATGTTCCATCAGCATCATTATAAATGAATGGAATATTTGAATAAGCATCTTTCTCATAATTATAATTTACACCTTCATCCTCATAAAGGGAAAACTGACCATTCTGACCCCGATAAACATACACTGTAATTGATTCGGCTGATTTCTCTCCTGTATATTGAATTTCAGGTCCAACCGGAATAATAGATCCCTCGCGGATATACAATGGAATTTGCTCATATGGTGCATCTACTTTTATCTTCTGACCACCTTGAATATATTTACCGGTATAGAAATCGTACCAATTTGTTCCTTCGGGAAAATAGACTTCACGATTACGCGCCTCATATGTGTATACCGGGCACACCATAAAGGAAGGACCAAACATAAACTGATCACCAATATTTTCAACATTTTTATCAGATGAAAAATCCATCACCAAAGGGCGCATAATGGTATAATCGTTAAAATAAGTCATACCTGCCAATGTATATATATATGGCATTAACCTATATCGCAAATTAGTGTAATATGTAATCGATTTGTATGCAGGATGTCCTTGGGGTGCAATGTTCCACACCTCTCGAAACGGGAACTGACCATGCGATCTGTATAGAGGCGCAAATACACCAAATTGATACCAACGGGCGTTCAGTTCGCGCCATTCTTTGTAATCTGCATTTTCTTTACCACTCTTGTTGTATTCCATTTGACCTGCAACATAACGGTCTTCGACACAAAAACCACCAATATCCATAGTCCAATATGGAACACCACTTATGGAGAAATTCAACCCGGCAGAGATCTGAGCTTTCATATCCTCCCAGCGTGTTCCTATATCTCCACTCCATGTTGCCGTTGAATAACGCTGTAACCCGGCAAAACCTGAACGTGTTAACAAAAACACACGCTTATTTGGAGCAACACTGCGCTGTCCATCATAAATTGCTTCAGCGTTCATCAGGGCATAGGTATTGAAATATTCGGTAGAAGACCCTAAAGCAGTCGGTCCACATAAAGCCTTACGATATTCCATATCGGTACAATCAAGCACATTGGGCTCACTGGCATCCATCCACCAGGCATCAATACCTAACGGATATAGATTGTCATACATTTGCTTCCAGAACAACTTACGGGCCCCTGCAGAATAGGCATCGTAGAACGACCCCACATAACCGGGTCCAACCCAGTCCCGAACACTGTCTTTTACAGCCTGCTGATACATCCACCCCTTTTTGTCAAATTCCTTAAAATGCTCAGTAGTTACATAGAATTTCGGCCAAACAGATATCATTATCTTGCCATTCATAGCATGTATGGAATCAACCATTGCTTTCGGATCCGGGAAACGTTTCTCATCAAATTCGTGACTTCCCCATTCTTTTTCGCGCCAGTAATTCCAATCCAGAATAATATTATCAATTGGTATTTTTCGAGTCCTAAATTCTTTAAGAACACCTAATATTTCATCCTGAGTTTTATAACGTTCACGACTTTGCCAATAGCCCATGGCCCATTTGGGCATAATTTGAGACTTTCCTGTAAGCGTTCTATACCCTTTTATAATTTCGTCCATCGAATCACCATATACAAAATAGTAATCGAGCTTTTTATTCATCTCACTCCACCAAACCTGACTATTTTGTTCTTCTTCTGGTTGAGGCGTTTGTACACGTAATCCACAATAAGATCTTCCTCCATCAGGTTTCCATTCCACTCTTAAAGGCACCTTCTTACCAGCTTCTAACTTAACTGTAAACTTATAACTATTGGGGTTCCAAGCTGTACGCCAACGCTCAGGAACAACTAACTGATTATCAACATAAACTTTTACATACCCAGCATAGTATAAAATAAAACGATAAGTACCCTCTTGAGAAGTTTCAATTTCTCCTTCGTAAGTCACGTTTGCACCTTTTAAAGGAAAATTTTCAGGTAGATTCTTTATTGTTTTTATATTCTCAAAAGCAAGAGAATCTTCATTACGCACTAGTTGCTTGAAGTCTTTACCTTCCGGTTGATAAACACCAGTGAGGCTACCAGGCTGTCCACTTTTATTATACAACTTAAAAACCCTGTTAAGTTGCTTATAATCGCGACTATCACCAAAACGACTTATCGAATAGCTATCCCATAAAATGCCGTAATTTTTATTAGAAACAACAAAAGGCACAGAAACCTTTGTATTATATTGAAAAAGCTCCTCACTTTTCCCTTTATAATTAAATTCATCCGACTGATGTTGTCCCAATCCGTAAAAGCTCTCATCAACAGGAGAATCAAACAGTTGTCGAACAGAATAACCATTTGTCTCTTCAACTTTGATAGGTGAAAATGTTCTACCTCCACCTGATTTCTCGGCCAGAATTAAGTGGTTATCTTTGTCCTTAAACTTAATGCCTCCATCTGATTTCGAAACCATAACATTAAGTTTTGCAGTACTCAACATTATTGAATCTCCTTGATCGTCGACTTGAAAAGGTACAGTTTGAAGACCGGGCACAATAATTAAACTTGAATCCTTTGGAAAGTCTTTATCAGGCGTTGCAGACACATGAATCAATTCATCACCAAGCACTTGCAAATACACTTTACTTGGATTTAACTTATTTTCCTGATTCAAATTTAAGATAATACCATCTTCTGACAACTGGTATTGAGGAACAGAACATGCGGTTAAAAACAGGCCGGCACATAATAAACCTAAATATCTTCTTTTATTCTTCATTTATTATTAAAGGTTTTAAATGTATTATTTAATGAATGCTAAGGTCAATAAAAAAAGATGAATAAAGGGTGCTTTATGTGTTATAAAAGGTATTGTAATGAACTAACTTTTCGAAACAGGAAACTTTTCTATTCGAACAAAAAAATTAGGATAAAGGTATCCACGCCTACAGTCTACGTCTATACATATAGGATTAAGTGATCTAATTTTGCTGCAAAAAAGATGAACAGGAAAGAAGAGATGCTTACTTTAGGGAGCAGTGGAGGAAATCTGGGCTAACGCGCAAGTCATCTGCAAACCAACATGGCTTAAAAAGCGAGTCGTTCAATTATTGGTGCAAGAAATAATACGGGGAAGTTGAAAAAGAGAAGGCTGATCAGCGGACATATATCAGATGAATCTCAAGCAACAACGCTGGGATTTATAGAACTTATACCAATTTTATTTCAAAATAGACTTTAATTAAAATGAATTAATTTTTAGCTGTATCGAGGCAAAAAAGTAAAGCACAGCCATGTTACGATGCATCTTTTTTAACGAAGATATAGCTGAAAAGAAACATTTTATAAGGCATGTTTTTGATGTTAATTTGGTATAACTCCCGGTTTGAAACACCATTGATGTATGTTTGATAATAGGAAAAAAAAACTGCCATTTCTGTGGCATCTTTTACACTGGGCTCATTTGCTCCGACAAAAAGCAAATACTCATCGTAATCTTCAAAATAGATTGCAATCTGCTTCCAATATATAACAAGCCTGTTATTTACCTGACCTTTAAATTAAGTAATTGGAAGCTCAACTGTATTAAAACCTGAAGCTTTCTCCTGATCATATATCAGGTGTAGGTAGAAATTCATAGTTTCACTTGATTTTAGGCATATTAAAATATACCTATAACCAAGTGAAACTATCAGGGGCTTGAGGATCAATGAACCTTAATATTCACTTCTCCTTTTATATCTCGAGATGAACTTCCAACTAAAAGGGTATAACTTCCCGGTTCTATTACCCAATTGTTATCTGTTTCACTATAATAGGCCAAATTATTTATTAAAACATCCATTGTTACAACACGGCTCTCTCCTGCCTTTAAATATACTTTTTCAAAAGCTTTTAGTTCCTTTGCTGCTCGTTCAACTTCTGATTGAGGCTTAGCCACATAAAGTTGAGCTATTTCAGCACCATCAGTGCTGCCGCTATTGGTTATTGTAAAAGACACTTTAACTGTTCCTTCAGCATTTATCTCTTTTTTATCCACTGTAGGTTTTGAATAAGTAAAAGAGGTGTAACTCAATCCATAGCCAAACGGATAAAGAGGTTCAATCTTTTTTGTATCGAACCAACGGTAGCCCACTAAAATACCTTCTTTGTAATATTGATTAATGCTATCACCAGGGTATGAAATTTCCCCAAACGACTGAGCAGCATTATCTTTCAATATTTTGGGAAAAGAAAATGGCAATTTACCTGATGGATTCACATCTCCTGAAATAACATCTGCCAGTGCATTCCCGGCTTCTGAACCAAGATACCATCCTTGCATAATTGCCTGAACTTTGTCAACCCAAGGCATAGCCACTGCATTTCCGCTTAGAAGGATTACTGCTGTGTTTTTATTCACTTTTAATAAAGCATCAATCAATTTATCCTGTCCGAAAGGAAGGTTCATTGCTCTCCTATCACCACCTTCACAATCCTGAAAATGATTTTTATTCAGGCCTCCAATATAAAGTACAACATCAGCCTTTTTTGCTGCTTCTACAGCTGCAGCAAAAAGCGAATCAGTGTCTAACTTTGAAGATTCTTCCCTGCCGTATAAAGAAGGTCCTGAAGCATAACCAAGGCTATAAATAATGTGAGCATCGCCATATTTTTCTTTTAATCCTTGCAATGGAGATACCTCATATGCCACTTTCAATGAAGAAGAACCTCCTCCAATAACCAGACTTTTTGAAGCATTTTCACCTATAACAGCAATCGTTTTAAGCTTACCTGCAGGTATTGGAAAGAAATCATTTGTGTTCTTCAAAAGAACAATTCCCTCTTGGGCAATTTTCCGTGCAGCCTCGCTATGTTCTGGTGACACAAATCGCCCAAATGGACGGTTGGCACTCATTGTTGTACGGAATATCAATCTTAAAATACGACGTGCTTTATCGTTTAACACTGCCATATCATATTTTCCATCTTTGATTCCTTTAAGGAAAGGATTAGCCAAATAATACTCAGAATATGGAAAATGACCAGCCGTAGTCAAACCATTAGTAAAGGTTCCCATTTCAATATCCAGTCCGTTGTTTACTGCTTGCTCTGTATCATGAACTCCACCCCAGTCGCTAATGACAACACCATCAAATTTCCAATCGTGTTTAAGTATTTTATTTAGCAAAAGATTGTTATGGCAACAGTGCTCTCCTTTGAATTTATTGTAAGAACCCATAATTGACCAGGCTTTTCCTTCCTGAACTGCTACCTTAAAAGCAGGTAGATAAATCTCGTACAGAGCCCTGTCACTTAAATTAACATTGATGTGCCCACGCCAAACTTCCTGATTATTCAAAGCAAAATGCTTTACACAAGCTGCTACACCATTTTTCTGTACACCTTTTACATAAGGCACCACCATGCGCGATGCTAAGTAAGGATCTTCGCCCATATATTCAAAGTTTCGCCCATTCAGTGGTGTTCGGTAAATATTAACTCCAGGTCCTAACAACATGGTTTTATTACGATAGCGGGCTTCTTCCCCAATTGACTTGCCATAAAGCAAAGCTAATTCAGGATTAAAAGAGGCTGCTAAACAAGTTAGTGCAGGGAACGCCGTACACGAATCATTTGTCCAGTTGGCTCCACTCCATTCATCCCAAAAAACCTCCTCACGAATTCCATGAGGTCCATCGGAAGTCCATACTTCAGGTATTCCCAATCTGGCTACCCCTTTAGAACTGAATTTTGACTGAGCATGACAAAGTTCTACTTTCTCAGCTACTGTCATCAATGAAAGAGCACTTTCAACACGTTCTTCTAATGGCCTGGTTACATCCAGATATGCAGGCTTACTGTTTTGAGCAGAAAGGAATAGTACGTTTCCTATCATTAATATAAAAAGAATTCTAAGTTTCATCGTTAAATCGTTATTCAATTAAGTGTTATAATCTCAACTACTCACTCCATACCAATACACCGGCAGGCTTCAATTTCTTTTCACCAATTAGAATCTTAGCTGATTCCGGAATATCCATTATATAATCATCTGAAGAATAGTTTACTGCAATATTGAAACCTTCGCGCCAATACACATAAACACCCTCAGGGTAGTTTTGGGTAGCGGCTCCTATTCCTTCATAAGTATTGCGCAGAATATCCTTTTCAAGTTTAGAATCATCTGTAACAACTCCAATGTAAGTCACAGTACCTTTACCTATTTTATTTTTCACAACAGCAGCCTTGCCTTTGTAAAAATGGTTGTCATACGCAGCTAGCACTTCTGTGTTTTTATCAGGATTTAGCAAGTCGCCCCAATTATCCCAACTGTAATGAGTTGAATTCATTAAAACATCTCCTTTTTTCGCATAGTTAGATAACATATCTGTTGCTTCCACCTTTGCCCCAATTAAATCTGATAAAGGCGCAGCCCAATCTCCTTCCCAAATATGTCCGTCGCGATTTCGAGTGGCAGTGCGGCAAGTTAAAACTAAGTGGCCTCCATTGACTACGTAGTCTGTCCATCTTTTCACCAATGCCGAATCAACTAAATCGTAGGCAGGCGCAATTAAAAACTTATATTTTGAGAAATCGGTATCTTCAGAAATAACATCCGTAGGTGCCCCTAAAGATTTTGCCATTTCCAGAAACTTGACAGGGTAATCCCATGTATTCCACTGATAAGTAAGTTTCTGACGATCAATGGCCCAGTAGTTTTCCAAATTCCAAAGAATAGCTGTTGACTTTTTCGCCAAGTTTTCAGGCATTGTTTGGTTCGCTTTGTATGCTTTACGAAGTATTTTTATATCCTTCATAAATTGCATGTATTCTTCTCCTCCCTGAGATGGAGTAACTCCATCAGGTTTTATAATACCTGAATGATATTGCTCTGAACTATAATTGATTTGACGAAACCTGTATGAGCAGGCGATTTTACCTCCTGCTGCAAATGTATGATACAACCACATACGAACTGTACCTGGTAAAAGCAAAGGATTATACCATCCCCAATTTACCGGACCAGGTTGAATTTCCATAACACCGGAAACTCCACCAACAGACTTATAATACTCAGCAGCAAAAAGGATCGCTTTACCGTTCCCCAAACGATAACCCAATTCTCCTAAATTGTCGCTACCCCCGTTAGGATAGGCCGTATATGAAGCAAAGTCAAGATGTTTAGTTCGACGTGGATCGGCTCCTGCAGAAACAGCGGTATAATTTGTAGTAATATACTGACTCTCTGAAATGTACTTCCTCAAAGTTTTTGCCTGAAAATCAAGCATCTCAGCTTGACTATCTGAAAGAAACCTCTTAACATCCAAAAGAGCATGAGGGTTATTTCCCCACCAACCAACTAGATCGGTATTAGGAATAATAACTTGCTCAAAACTATCAAACCATTGACTCCAAAAAGCGGTTCCCCATGCTTGATTTAATGCATCAACTGTTTTGTATTTATCTCTTAACCACAACCGAAAGGCAGCTTGCGACGAAGGACTATAATCAGCAATAGCAGGTGGCTCATTATCTATTTGCCAACCAATAACACTCTTATTTTTACCATAATGTTCCCCCAATTTTGTCACAACTTTTTCAACCAAATCACGGTATTTTGCATTTGTAACAGAATTTAAACCACGTGTTCCGTTCTCGGCACGAATATAGTCGCTATTTTCAATAAAGGTTTCCGGGTAATTAACGCGCATCCACGTAGGACTTGTAGCTGAAGGTGTACACATAATTACCTTTAAGTTATTCTTTTTGCACAAATTGACCACTTTATCAAGCCATTTAAAGTTGTACGTTCCCTCTTCTGGTTCCAACTTGTACCACGCAAACTCTGCCAAATGGACAAATTCATAGCCCATATCAGAAATCTTCTTAATATCCCTTTCCCATTGGTTTTCGTTCCAATGTTCAGGATAATAGTAGATACCAGTAGATATTAAATCCTTATCAGAAAAAAAACGATTGGCATCCTGTGTTTGTGCCCTTAATCCTGTAATCATCATCGACAGGATGAATACTATTGAGAGCACCTTCATTCTATTCCATTTTTGTTTATCCATATTTTTCACTTTTTTTTAATTGCCGAGTTTATTTTTGAAATATCTTCCATATTACCCATGTTCCCATGGTATGGGCGGATAGAAAAACTAAAAGTTGCTTTTTCTGTTTTCAGCTGATATTTTCCCATTGGTCCGGGGCAACAACTTCCTCCACCTAATCCGCAATGCTGCATATCAACAGTCAGGATTGTTTTTTTCCTGCGTGTTAATTCGTAGGGGTGGTTTGCTTTTCCCAAATTGAGCGGAGTATAATGAAGTGCGCTGAAATTCATCAAATTATCGGCAGTTACCATCATTCCAACACACATTTGACCGATTGCCACAATCCTGAGTACGCAAATAAGGCACAAACATATTATCGACCGATAATTCGTGACGGCCAATGGGTAATCTAACTTGTCAGGATCAAAATCTGTGGTCACATCAACAAACCCGTTTCCGTAAATTTTCCAGATAATTTCATAACAACCAATTTGTTTATAAAATACATTATTTCCTACCCGAAGATTCTCTTGCTAATTATTTACTCAACAATAAACCTTTCATTTCAAGCCATTTTCGACAAGCTTCAGTCCAAGTTGATTCTGTATTTGTCGAATTACCCATACCGTAACCTTGTCCTCCAGTTTGGTAAAGATGAAGTTCGCAAGGAATTTTAAACTTTTGCAAAGCCAAGGCATAGTTTATACTGTTTTGTACAGGCACGGCACCATCATCCAAAGAATGAACCATAAAAGCTGGTGGAGTTTCGCTATTTACCTGCAACTCGTTTGAAAAATGCTTCACCTGTTCCGGCGTAGGATTATCGCCAAGCAAATTTACCCGAGATCCCCAATGGGTAATGCCTTTCTCCATCGAAATAACTGGATAAATCAACAATGAAAAATCGGGTCTGGCACTGGTCAAATCATCTGATTCATACACTTTCTCATTGTAATGAGTTGAAAGGGTAGATGCCAGATGTCCACCTGCTGAGAATCCCATGATCCCAATTTTTTGTGGATTGATGCCCCATTCTTTCGCATGACTGCGAACTATACGAATTGCTCTTTGTCCATCCTGCAAGGGGGCAACGGTCTTATTTTTCATAATACTATCATCAGGCAAACGGTATTTTAGCACAAAGGCTGTCACGCCTAAACTATTTAGCCATTTTGCCACCTGTGACCCTTCATGTTTGACAGCCATCCCCACATAGGCTCCACCAGGACAAATAACAACTGCAGTGCCATTTGACTTTTCTTTAGGAGCCAGATATACATCAAGGTAGGGATTGATAATGGAATGCTTATCAACCCAGCTTGCAGTCGTATCAACAATCTGTTTGAACTTATCATTGTGAATTGCACCAGGAACTTTTCCGTTCCAAAGTTCAATTACCTTGCTTTGGGAAAATGAACTCCCAAAAACCATAAGCATCAAAAACATTAATATTCCAACTCTTTTTAATTTCAAAACACTTTCCATTTTATTTAATTATTTGTTGTTATAGTTCAATACTGTCCCATTAAAGTCTTACAATGTTCTTTGAAATATTTGAAATTTAGTTTGTTACAGGCTTTTTTCGATTAAACGGATTTCAATTTACACTTTTGCTATTCTTAAAGAGATTAGCAAATGCATAAGGATAAATACGTTTTCGCTCAGTTAGCATCATTCCTTGATAGGAATAAGTTCAACTACATCGTTCGCAAGTATGAAGGTGACAAATACGTGAAACATTTCACTTGTTGGAACCAATTGCTTGCTCTGATGTTCGGGCAATTATCAAATCGTGAAAGTCTGAGAGATTTGATTGTCGCTCTTGATGCTCACCATTCCAAATCTTATCATTTGGGTATGGGCAAGAATATCTCAAAATCATCTCTGGCCAGAGCCAATCAAGACAGAGATTATCACATTTTTGAAGAGTATGCTTACAATCTGGTAAATGAAGCCAGACTAAAACGAGTTTCTGACATCTTCAAACTTGAAGGCAATATCTACGCATTTGATTCAACGACAATTGACTTGTGCCTTTCCGTATTCTGGTGGGCGAAGTTTCGCAAGAAAAAAGGTGGAATCAAAGTGCATACATTATATGATGTAGAGACACAGATTCCCGCTTTCTTTCACATTACAGAAGCTTCTGTGCACGATTCTACTGCAATGAAAAAAATTCCTTATGAATCAGGCTCATATTACATATTTGACCGTGCATATAATCACTTCAAAATGTTGTATAAGATTCATCAGATAGGAGCTTTCTTCGTTGTCAGAGCAAAGAAGAACCTTCAATATAAGATAATCAAATGGAAACGAAGATTGCCAAAGAATGTGCTTTCAGATGTAACGATTGAATTGACTGGATTTTATCCCAAGCAATACTATCCAGAACATCTTAGATTGGTCAGATATTGGGATGAAGAACAAAAGCGTGAGCTTGTATTCTTAACCAATACAATGCACATTTCTGCACTTCAAGTTGCTGAACTTTACAAGAACCGCTGGCAAGTCGAGCTTTTCTTCAAATGGCTAAAGCAACATCTGAAAATCAAGAAATTCTGGGGAACTACTGAAAATGCTGTTCGGATTCAGATCTACGTTGCCATGTGCACTTACTGTTTGGTGGCGATCGTCCAAAAAGACATGCAACTTGACAGAAGTACATATGAGGTTTTGCAGATTCTGAGTATTTCTTTAACAGATAAAACTCACCTTCGTGACTTATTTGAGAGAACTAAATTTCAAAATGACAAAGAACGTTTTAGGTTTAATGAGCCAAATTTGTTTAATTAATAATAACGTCCCGATTTTAATGGGACACTAGTGGTTATAGTTCTTAAAATATATTTCAATTACATACCAATTGAAAATTATTTCGTCCATTTATATCCAATTATTGTTTTATCCAAAGTTGGTATTATTAACAATTCTTCTTTACTAATATATTCAATATCGGCTGTAATGATTTTTTCTTTTCCTAAATCAATTATTAGCTTTTTGTTACCATCTGAATCGATATGAAATATTTGACCCTGCCAGGCTCCAGACACGAAAAATCCGTTTGCACCATCGCTAACAATACCATCCAGATTATCAATTCCGCTAAAAATTGAACGATGCTTCTTAGTCAATTTATTTATCGCATAAGCGGTTTTGTCTTTCATATTCAGCATTAAAAGATCCTCTTTTGTGCACAACAAACCATTCGGATTTGAAATAAAATTAGAATCGAGCCATACCTTAATTTTTCCGTTTGCTATTTTATAAATTTTATTCCCAAAACAGTCAGAGGTGTAAATATCTCCGTTTGAATCAGATGCAATATCGTTAAAGAATTTTGCACCTTCAACCACAAATACTTTTTCAATTTTAGCAGTATTCGTATTAATCTGAACAACCCTGTTAATATCTGCTACATACAATTTGTTTTTATACAAACCCAAACCTTGTGGACTATCAAGTCCTTCTACCCATTTTAAGGAATCTATTTCACCATTTGTTTTGATTTTGGAAATAAACCCATTTCTATCCTTTGCAAGGTATTCACCGTTAATATTTGAGATATAAACAATTCGTTCTGAAGAGTCAAAAAGTGCCGATTCTGGTTTAAGAAAAAGAGAATCTGACACCCATTCTTTTGAAAAATTTTGACAAAAACTAATTGTCGAACTCAATAGAAGTAAAAATAACAGCAGTGTTTTTTTCATTTTCCTTTGTAATATCGGCTCATAATATACCAAGCCTTTTTCTTCTCTCCGTTTTCAGATATCAGTCCTTTTCGGTTGTAACCGTTCTGGTAAATCTGGTTCATTCTACTCAAGGATTTATAATCGAATAAAATCCACGGACATACACCCGCTAAATTGGGAATAGTCTTGAACATTTTAACTTGATCTTTATATATTTGTTCTTGGTACCCCTCGGTCCAGTTAGAAGCTTCATCGGAGGACAAATCATTGTTCCCATATAAAGCTTCACCTCCAAACTCGGATATAAACACAGGCTTATTTGGAAAATCGATTTCCCATTTAGTGTCTGAAGGTTTTCCTTGCCAAGGTATATACCAACCTATATACTCATTAATCGCAACAATATCTGAATACTTATAAAGCGAATCACGAACCGTAAAGGTATTGTCACCATAACCCTGCGTATTAATTACATGACTAATTAAACGCGTTGAATCCATCGCTTTGCATTTTTGTGTTAATGAAATGAGTGCATCATTTCTATTTGGTGTAGATGAATATGTTTCATTGGAAAGGCTCCATATCGCCACAGCTGCACGATTTTTATCCCTAGTCACCATTTCCTTTAGCATCATTTCCATTTTCTTTGGAACAAGACTGTCTGAAAATTTAATATGTTGGTATATAGGAAGCTCATCCCAAACCATGAGTCCCATTTTTTCAGCTTCCTTAATCATGTTTTCACTATGAGGGTAGTGTGCCAAACGAACTAGGTTACAACCCAATTCCTTCGCTGCATTAAGCAGAATTCCTGCATCTTCTTTTGAAAAGGCTCTACTTCCCTTAAAAGGATTTTCTTCATGAATATTGACAGCTTTCAAGAATATGGGCTTCTTGTTCAGAAAAATTTCACTCCCTTTAACTTCAATACTTCTAAAGCCAATATTATCATCAACAGCATCCGTTTCACTTTCTATGGCTACCTTATAAAGTTTTGGGTTTTCTGGAGACCAAAGAGTAAATTTTGAAGAGAATTCTATATTGGCAAAACCCTTATCATCTGTTTTTGTTTTATAGTTCAGATTTAACTCTGGAATTTTAATGGTGATTTTTTGGTTTGTTTTGGCTCCATTTAATTGAACCCATCCTAAAACGTTGTTTAAACTTCCTTTTTTTAGTTGGATAAAATAATCTTCAATAAAATAATTGTTTGTTTCAATTAAACCAACATCGCGGGTTATTCCCCCAAAATTAAGCCAATCATAACCTACACCTGGCAAACCATTTTCTTTGCGCTGGTTATTAACCTTAACAATTAAAGTATTGTTGCCCTCTTTAACTTTATTGGTTATCTCAAACTGAAAGGGTGTAAAACCACCTTCGTGACTACCAATTTTTTCACCGTTCAAATACACGTCTGCTAAATAATTGACAGCTCCAAAATAGAGGAACAATCTTTTGTCTTCTCTCTTTGTATGACTAAACTGCTTTTTGTACCAAACTGTTCCCTCAAAATAAGTGAGTTCTGGCATTTGGGTGTTAAAATCTCCCGGCACATCTAATTCTGGCCCACCTTCAAATGAATACTCAACAAAATCGGTTTTTTTTTGAGGCTTTTTTTCTTGCCAAACCTGTCTCCAATCTCCAATACCGGTTGGATCAATTATAACTTTCCATTTGCCGCTTAAACTTGTTAGATTACGCGATTGGACGTTGACCATTGCGGTTTGAGCCTGTAAATAATTACAAAAAAGAATGATTAGAGCAACCAAAATCTTTTTTTTAAACACTATTTTGTTTCTTTTTTTATTCATTATACCTTATACTTTATAATTGTTTTTCTTAATTCTAAGCTATAGGAAAAACACCATTACCCCTACATTAATCTAAATCTCCAGGTTTGTATATAAACGTATCAAAATCAGCATAAGCTTTGGTCTTTTTATTTTGGGATGTGGCATATAATCCAATATATACCCCCGTGAAACCACCATTGGTTTCAGAGCTCAAATACCATACATTTATCTTGTCTAAAAAATTAAATTTCTTACCATCAAGGGAATAATAAAACGAGTAAAAATCCTTGTCTCCTTTTACTTTCAAATAAATTTTATCACTAGGTATTTCTTTTTCGTATGCAATGTGGTTCAACTCTCCCATGTGATAACGCACCACCAATTTATATTTGCCTTTTTCTGATTTTTTTAGAAAGAGGTCATAATGAGCCTGGCTCGTGTAGAACATTGTCATTCCCGCTTCATCGCCTTCCTTTGCATCGTTTAATGATAACACAGTAGTAGCTGAAAAATCCATATGTTCCTGTCTGCGTCCCACAAAAGTTGGGGAATCGTTATCGTCCAAAGAAACCTGGCTTGCTTTCAACCGCAATGCCCCTTTCTTTTCTGTTAGCGAATAATTATTCATAAATGGGTTTCGGAGGTAGTTCCAATCAACACCTAACTTCGCTTCATCAAAATCGGTTGAAAGATTATGTTGCTTTTCAGGCTTTAAAGGTAAAGTAGGCACATTCATATCTATGTTTACCGTACCGTTGCCATTTATCACAGGCCAAGCATTTGCATCCCATCTTACCGGAGCTAAAAAGGTTTCGCGCCCCAATACGTGGTGCAGTAAGCTTTGCGGACGAAAGCCCAAGAATATTATCCACCACGAACCGTCATGAGCCTGAACAAAATCTCCATGTCCTGTTCCTTGGATTGGGTTGCTTTGTGCATTTTCATTCATGTGCGTAAGAATTGGATTAGCAGGATTCGATTCATAAGCTCCATAAATAGATCTACTGCGCGCAATTGTCACTTTATGTCCATATTCGGTACCTCCTTCAGAAATGAGTAAATAATACCATCCATCCTTTTTATAAATATGCGGTGCTTCTGGATAGCGTCCTCCTGTACCATTCCATACAATTCTGCCTTCGGTAAGTTTTTTTCCCGTTTTAATATCTATTTCAGAAATGGTGATGCCTTTGCCATTGGACACGAAATAGCATTTATCGTCTTCAAAATATAAAGTTGGATCAATACCACCCTGTTCTACAAAAACAGGTTCAGACCATTCTCCTGCAGGATTATCTGTATATACATAAAAATTTCCTCCACCAGATACATTTGTAGTAACCATATAAAAACGACCTTCGTGATAACGGAGTGTTGGTGCATAAATACCCGCAGAAGGTGCGCATTTTTCTAATTTAAGTTGGGAAGGACGGGTCAGACAATGTCCGATTTGCGTCCAGTTAATTAAGTCTTTACTATGAAAGACCGGCACTCCCGGAAAATATTCAAAACTACTGGTTACCAAATAATAATCATCACCAACTCTGCAAACACTCGGATCCGGATGAAAACCAGAAATAACAGGATTTTTATATCCCTGAGCGTTTGAGTCGTGAAAGAAACCCAAAATACAAACTAAAAGAAAAATTATTTTTTTCATATTAAATTTATTTAAAATCAATTATAATGCCTTATTTCAAAATAAAGCTTGCTGTACCTTTGATATCGGCAGCCGAAGCTCCAATCATAATTTTGAAATTACCTGGTTCTGCAATCCATGCATTTTTTTTGTCATCATAATAAGAAACATCCTCTTTTGTTAAAGTGAAACTCACCGTCTTTTCCTCTCCCGGCTGTAAAGAAATTTTATCAAACCCTTTTAATTCTTTAAGCGGACGAGGCAAACTCGATTTTTCATCATTAACATACAATTGAACTACTTCTTTTCCCACAACTTTACCTGTGTTTTTTACTGGAATTGTTACAACTAATGAATCGGCTGTTGTAATTGATTTTGAAGAAATTGTAGGTTTTCCGTATTGAAATGTTGTATAACTCAATCCATGCCCGAATGGGAAAAGAACAGGAATGTTTTTAGTATCATACCAACGGTATCCTACCAAAATATCCTCTTTGTAATACACGTTGACACCATCGCCTGGATAACAGAGTTTGTCAAAAGCATGTGCCCCAACATCTTCGAGTTTTTTAGGAAATGAGATAGGGAGTTTTCCTGAAGGGTTTACATCACCGGAAATAATATCTGCCAAAGCATTTCCAGCCTCAGAACCAAGATACCACCCTTGCAAAACAGCAGGTGTTTTATCTAACCAAGGCATCAAAACAGCATTTCCGCTTAGTAAAATTACGCCTACATTTTTATTGACTTTTAGTATATCTTCAATTAGTTTATCTTGTCCGAATGGCAAACTAAGAGATTTACGGTCACCACTTTCACAATCCTGAAAATAATTTTTATTCAATCCGCCAACAAAAAGCACCAAATCGGCATGACTCGCAACTTCAACAGCTGCAGTTCGCAATGAATCTAAATTTAATTTAGAAGGCTCTTCTGCCCCATACAGCGACGGCCCTGAAGCATATCCCATGCTGTAAACAATATGATTTTCACCGTATTTATTTTTTAATCCCTGCAATGGCGAAATTTCATAAGCAGCTTTCAGCGATGTAGAACCTCCTCCAACAATCAGACTACGAGCAGCATTTTCGCCTATCACAGCAATCTTTGTGTATTTGCCTTCAGGAATGGGTAAAAACTGTTTGTTATTTTTAAGAAGAACAATCCCTTCATCTGCTATTTTTCTGGCTGCGGAGCTGTGTTCTGGTGACACAAAACGTCCAAACGGACGATTAGGACTCATAGTGGTACGAAAAATCATTCGCAAAATTCGGCTCGCTTTATCATCAAGTTTCGATATTTCGTATTTCCCTGATTTAATTCCTTTCAAGAATGGATCAGCTAAATAATAGCTTGAAAAAGGGAAATGACCTTGTGTTGTCAATCCATTGGTATAGGTACCCATTTCAATATCAAGTCCGTTATTCACAGCCTCATCAGTACTGTGTACACCGCCCCAGTCACTAACCACCACGCCATCAAACTTCCAATCATTTTTCAGAATTTTATTCAATAATAAATCGTTGTGACAGCTATGTACGCCCCATATTTTATTATATGCGCCCATGATTGACCACACATTTCCTTCCTGAACGGCAGCTTTAAAGGCTGGAAGATAAATCTCGTACAATGCTCGGGCACTTACATTTACATTAATCTCACCACGGGAAATTTCCTGATTGTTCAATGCAAAATGCTTTACGCAAGCAGCAACTCCATTAGACTGTACACCTTGAATATATGGCACCACCATACGTGAAGCCAAAAAAGGATCTTCGCCCATATACTCAAAATTCCGACCATTTAGTGGCGTACGATAAATATTGACTCCTGGCCCTAACAACATGGTTTTGTTACGGTATCGGGCTTCTTCTCCAATAGATTTTCCGTAAAGCAATGATATGTCGGGATTGAATGTTGCCGCAAGACATGTTAATGCCGGAAAAGCGGTGCAGGAGTCGTTTGTCCATTGCGCACTACTCCATTCATCCCATAATTTTTCATCGCTCACACCATGTGAGCCATCAGAAGACCATACATCTGGAATACCTAGCCGAGGAACTCCTTTTGAACTGAATTTAGACTGAGCATGACATAACTCTACTTTTTCTTCTAACGTCATTCGTGACAATGCATCCTTTACTCGAGTTTCTATGGTTTTACTTGTATCCAGGTAAACAGGCTCTTGCGCCCATCCATTCAGAGACAACAGCGTAAATAGTACTAGTAAAACGCTAATTTTTCTTTTTATCATGATGTAATATTCTCTTCTTCTATTTATAAGATTCCTACTGTATTTATTATTTCGTAATCACATCCACTTAGGCATACCCGGCAACATTATCACCATGGGTATTTTTCAAAATGCACAACTTAACATAACACTCATTTGCCAATGTAAAATTTTTGATTTGCATCAAAGGGTTGTTTTTGATGTTCGAAAACTCTCCTTTATCAACTAATTTCCAATTCACATTGTCTTCTGATGTATAGAACTCATATTTTGATTTAATTTATATGATCAAGCGTATTTTAATTAATATTTAATACACTTATTTTTTTGGGCTAATTATAATAGCAAAACCACCACCATTGGCCATATTTACCGTTAACTTATCGGTATTTGTAACATCAGTTGTTTCTCTTTTATAGTCTGTAGGATCTTTATCCGCATTAATGCCATCTCTAAAAATTTCGGCGGAGTAGGTTCCTTTATCAAGGAACGATAGGTCTACTATCATCTCCCTTGATGTCCAATTAGTTAAACCGCCTACATACCATATATCACCCTTTCTTCTGGCAATGGCTACATATTCTCCCACTTTCCCATCAAGGGCAACTGTTTCATTAAAAGTAGTAGGGATCTTGGTAATAAAAGTCGTGCTTTCCTGTTCTTTCATGTAGGCCGTAGGACTATCGGCCATCATTTGTAATGGAGCTTCATAAACAACATACATACCCAACTGGTGACATCTGGTTCCCTTACTCATCGGCATGGAGTTGCTTGGACGAAAATCTGCTTTTGTTGCATTACGCATGGCTCCTGGCGTATAATCCATAGGTCCCGCCAGCATTCTGATAAAGGGAATACAAGTGGCATAATATGGGGTATCATCATTTGCTGTCCACTTAACGTTCTCCAAGCCTTTTACCCCCTCAAAATTAACAATGTTCGGATATGTTCGCTGAACGCCAGTGGGTTTATACATACCATGGAAATCAACAAGAAGTTTATAAGAAGCGGCCTTTTTAGCAATGTTATAAACCGACTTTACCATTTTTTGGTCATCACGATCTAAGAAATCTATTTTAAACCCTTTCACTCCCATTTTTGAATATTTAATAAAAGCATCGTCTAAAACCTGATTGATAGCATACCATGAAGCCCAAAGAATAATTCCTACATTTTTTTGTTTTCCGTAGTTAATGAGTTCCTCAACATCCATACTTGGTGCTATCTTCATCATATCGGTTTCTTCACTCCAACCTTCATCCAGAACCACATACTCAATATTGTTTTTAGAAGCAAAATCGATATAATATTTATAGGTTTCGGTATTGATCCCTGCCTTAAAATCGACTTTCGATATATTCCAATCATTCCACCAATCCCATGCTACTTTACCTGGTTTTATCCAGCTTATATCATTAATTCTAGAAGGTGCTGCAAGCTTTTGCACCATATCATTGTTCAACAGATCTTTATCGCTTTCACTTATTATGATTGCTCTCCATGGGAATTTTCGTGTACCGTTTGTCTTGGCGATATAAGGTTCCCTTTTTGCTACCATATAGTCCATGTTATTGTAGCCCCCCATTCGTTCTTCCTTCGGATAATGAGCAAAAGCTCCTTTCAAACCTTGCTTCGTTTGATTATTTCGTGTTAAAAACATACCAGGGTAATCTTCCAAATCAGCCTCTATAACAGCAGCTTTTTTCCCATTTCCCAGATCAACAAGCAGCGGAGAAATAGCCAGTGAATCTTTTACAAATCCAGAAAGAGGTGTCTCAACATAATCGCATTCAAAGGCGAATGAATACATGTCATTTTCTCTTAGATCACGTACATAGGGAACATAGGCTTTATGGTCCTTACTAAAGTTAAAACCAGCTTCTTCCGATTCAACAATAATTTGGCCTTTCTTATTTGTAAAAAAACGGTAGGCCACACCATCATCATAGGCTCTTAAAATCAAGCCATAATGCTCCTTAAAATTTACTATAACCTGATTATACTCGTCAACCACCGATTCCTTTTTATAGATAGGCGTTGTAAACGTAGTGTTGACTTTTGATTTTTTAGTGCTAATAACTTTTGCATTGTTGCCTAAAACCTCTCCGCTACCAAGTGTTAACGATATAGTAGAAGGCACAATAACTTCTGTATTTTCATGTTTTACAGACCAGGTTAGCTTTGCTCCACTTTCCAAAGCCATGTCAATCTTCCCGTTAGGGGATTTTACATGGATTACATTGCTTTGAGAATATGTGAACGAAGCACTAATTAAAAGGGAGGAAAACACAATTCCTTTGAAAATTTTTTTTATCATTTTTCCTAATTTATTTGTATTAATATTACTTGAATCACAAATAATACATTCCTTGATTATTTTACTTTATCACACCAACAAACCCTCCTCGTGGAAGGCATTCAATTTTCAATGCATCCCCTCTCTTCACTCTTATTATTTCTGAAGAAAAAGATTTATCATCCTTCCCGTCTTTGATAAGCTGGAAATTATAGCTTCCCTTATCCAGAAAATCAAACTTTACTATTAAAGTCTGGGATTCATCTTTTCCATTTAACCCACCGATATACCACTGATTTCCTTTCTTACGGGCAATAATTACTTTTTCACCTGGATAACCATCCAGAAGTTTTGTATTGTCACACGCAACAGGTACGGTTTTCAGAAATTCTTTTGGTTCTGCTGGTAAAGATTCATACGCTGATGGACTATCTGCAAAGTGCTGTAGCCCTGATTCAAATACAACAGACAAAGCCAACTCGTGAGCATACGATGTGATGTGCGGATGCTGTGAATTTGAAAAAGTAACCGGAGTGTAATCCATTGAACCAATTACATTACGTGTAAATGGCAGCGTGGTATTATGGGCTGCAGCTTTATCAGTCAATACAGGTTGATTGTTATACCATTCTGCACCATATACAGCTTCAGTTGACATCAAATTTGGATATGTACGAGCCCAGCCTCGGGGAACTGTTGCCCCATGAAAATTCACCATCAAATGATATTTTGCTGCATCTTTCAAAATGTCTATATAATATTTCATCATATCCTGCTGGTCTCCGGCAAAGAAGTCAACTTTTATACCAAAAACACCTATTTTATTGAGCCACGCAAACTCTTTAGCACGTTTTTCGGCAGTCAGCAACCTGTCATTCGGCGTTGGGTCGAGCCAAATTGTACCTGAATTATACCATATCATTGGTTTTATTCCCTTGCTTTTTGCGTAGTTCAGAGCATCGATTATATTACCACCATTGCCCATTACATCCCACTCCCAATCTATCAGCACATAAGGCCAATTCATTTCCTCAGCAAGGTTAACATATTCAACTACTTTTTTGTAGTCTTTTGAACCTCGATTGTTTGCCCAATATATCCACGAAACTGGACCAGGCTTTATCCAATCTGTGTCTTTCAATTGGCTCGGTTCGCTAACGTCTGTAATTAAAGTAGATTCTACTACATCAGACAATTGACCTATTATTAGCGTATGCCATTGTGAGTTCCAAGGTAACATGGTTTTCACCCCTGTTTGCTTGAAATTATCACGAGGAGAAGGGTATGTAACTTGATATTCCTTAGTATTTTTCAGATTGCATAGTTTAGCAGCACAATTATTTTCGCTGATATCTGCTTCCGAAATCAGCCCCCAAATTGATTGATTATTAACTTTAAATAATCCAGGATAACCCCACTCCTGCTTCCTTTGCTTATCAACCCCCGTTCTACTCAACGGATAAAAATTTTCGTATGACCTTTCATAAGGCTGCATCCATCGGCTTGTACTATCGGGCAAAACATAGGTTGTTTCTTCACCAATAATGCTTTTTGCAGAATCAGAATAATTAGGAAAAACATATCTAAATGCAATACCATCATTATAAACCCTAAAAACAATATTTAAGGGTTGATGATTGGAATTTTGGAAACTGAATGTTTTTTCAGTACCAAAATTTTCGCATAGGCATCGTTTACCACAAACCATTTTATACTTATCGTGTATTGAAACAGGTTTCGATGCTGCAATAAAAAGAAGGTTATCTGTAAACTGCTCATCGGTACGATTAATACCTAATTTAGAATCGGGCAAAACTTCAACAAACCTGTTTTCAACTTTATATAAGGTTTTAAAAAAACATTCATGAGAAGCATTGTTTTTGGGCAAATTTAAAACAATCTTTATGTTCCCATTAGGCGAAATTACTTCCTGAGCATTTATAATAAACGAACTTAAAATAAAAAATAAAAAAAAGAGAGGTTGTTTCAATGATATTCCCATGCTTTAATTTTTTTGTGTTGATTTAATAATTATACTTTTTTCCTCCAATCCATCTGATGTTACCGATAATATAATATCACCTACATGATGATTGCTTTTTATCACCACCAATGCCTTCCCTTTCCATACTTTTCGTGTATTATCTACATAAGAGTCGGTGTCTTTGATGTTGGCATTATCAACTCCTGCAATTACACCGGGGCCATCAATTTTGAAATGCAAACGATTTGTGGTATTCGGTTGGATTATTCCATCCTTGTCCGTAATTTCTACAGATATGTATGATAAATCCTGTCCATTGGCCAATATCTCTTTTCGGTCGGCTGTAAGTTTTATTTTTGCAGCATTGCCGGCAGTTTGCAGCGTAGTAGCTTCAACCTCTTTATTATTCTCAACTCCAACCGCCTTTAGCTCTCCTAATGCATAAGTAACTGAAAATGTGGCTTTGTATTCTTGATCTTTCGTTGTTGCCTGTTCACCAACCAGCTTGTTGTTCTGATACAGTCTTACTTTAGGATATTTGGAATATACCTCAACCTGAACAGTTTTTCCTTCAAAACCAGGCCAGGTCCAGCTTTCCCAAGTTGGCCACACCGACCACCATGTTGTTTTGATTTCCAATGGCTCTGGTTCAGGTTCGCGAACGGCCATATATAATTTTTCGTTATTATTGTACAACATGCTTCGGTAATGCGAAATGGGTTTTCTCCATCCCATCAAATCAATATCACCACAATAGGCAGCATGAATGGGAAACATATCGTTATCCCAGTTTTCACCAGGTGTTTCGCCAGAATAATACGTTCTACCAATACCGGCTTCACCAAGATAATCTATCGCCGTCCATACAAAATCACCGATAACGTAATTGTTCTCCTGTACCAATTTCCAATTAACAAATGCATCTTTTGGATAGGATTCCGTGTGAACAATCATTCTTTCAGGCACTCTTTTATGATCGTCCGGCGCACTATACAGATGATAATTATAACCCGCCACATCGTGTACAGCCATTAGCGAGTCCATTATTGTCCAATCCTTGCCACTTTCAACAATAGCCGAAGTTACCGGACGGGTATTATCCATTTTTTTAAGCTCTTCAATAAGCATAATCGCTGTTTTCACAGCTTCAGGTTTTCCACGTTCCGGTATTTCATTACCAATGCTCCACATGAAAATGGAAGGATGGTTGCGATCGCGCAATACCATTGATGATAAATCACTTTTCCACCATTGGTTGAAATATTTAGAATAATCGTTATTGTTTTTCCCAACTTTCCAGCAATCGAACGACTCATCCATAACCAGTAACCCTAATCTGTCGCAGGCATCCAGAAATGCTTCGGAAGGTGGATTATGCGACGTTCTAACGGCATTGAATCCACCAGCTTTGAGCAACTCCACTTTGCGTTCCTCGGCACGGTCGAAAGCAACAGAACCCAAGCAACCATTATCGTGATGCACACAACCTCCGTTTATCTTAACTGTTTTGCCGTTAAGCTGAAACCCTTTTTCGGCAGTAAATTTTATGGAACGAATACCAAAACTGGTTTTTGTGTCATCAAGTACCTTTTTATCTTTTATTACCTGAATTTGAGCCTGATATAAACTGGGGGTTTCAGGTGTCCAAAGTAAAGGATTTGACACGTTTATTGTTTGAGTAATTTCCTTTTCGCTGTTTGCAGGAAGCTCTATTTGCACCTGACCTTTTCCTGCTATTTTAGAACTTTTATTCCAAAGAATAGTTTTAGCAACAATACTTTGTGTTGAAGTCGTTTCATTTTTCACTAATGTCTTTATCTGTACGGTTGCCTTTTTTGTAGATACAACAGGTGTTGTGATGTTTATACCCCAATGAGCCACATGAACCGGATTGCTCACCCTCATCCACACATGGCGATAGATTCCAGAGCCACTGTACCACCTGCTGTTTACCTGCTGCGAATTATCTACCCGCACAGCAATAACGTTTTCCTTTCCGAAATTAAGATATGGTGTAAGGTCGTAGCTGAACGATGTGTAGCCATACGGATGAATGCCCAACGATTTTCCGTTGATAAAAACTTCTGAATTCATGTAAACACCTTCGAAATAAATAGCTGCTTTTTCAGCTTCCCATGCGTCGGGTGCCCGAAAGGTTTTCCGATACCAGCCAATTCCTGCCGGAAAATATCCTCCTCCTCCTTTTGTCGGATTTTTGGGATTGACTTTCCCTTCAATGCTCCAATCGTGAGGCAAATCGAGTTTACGCCAACTCTCATCGTTGAAATCCTTTGAACTGACAGCAACCGTATCGCCTAAAAGGAATTTCCAGTTGTCATCAAACAGCTGTTTCCTATGAATACCCTCCTGTTGCTGGGCATGAACTGACAAGCCATTGATAAAAAGCAAAAAAACTATTAATACCGTTTTCCAGCTTGGCTTTAACTTTTTAAAACCTACTGTTTTTTGCTCTAGGACATAGGTCTGGCCATTGGTTGAATCGGATAATTTCATAAATATTCTTTGATTATCAGACATTTCATTTTTTATTAAGTCTACTATTCATCGTTCATACTGGAAACCACCAATCAAAAGAGTGAAACCAACCACTCCTCGTTCTCCATCCTCATTTTATTCTTTAATAGCCCAATAGAGAAAGCATTTCATCTGCATATCGCTTTCCTAAGATTCTGTAACCCGCTGAGTCAAAATGGGCAGCATCCTGTCCAGTACATCCATCCGAAGAAATGATGTGTGCTGTTGGAATCGTCTCCGGTAACGTTCCTATAATGGTGTTCATACTTGAACAGCAATTATTATCGCCAGAGAACATTTCACCTGCTAAAAGAGGAACAGAATTGGCTTCTAAAGATAGGTCTGTCAACATATCATTATATATTTTCTGTACGTAGGTTGGCCATTCTTGCTGCCCCGAGTTTGTTTCACCCTGATGTAAAAGAATCCCTTTGATCACACCGTCCTTTTGAGCCAGTTTTGCCAGGCTGACCAAATACTGATATGGATTTCCATCATAACCGTCTATAATGGAGGTAAACCAGGCATCGGTAGATGTAGAATCGTAGTCCTGGTATTTATCCTTATCAAACAGCCTGATGTCGCATCCTGCAACAGCAACATTTATAATACCCACAGTGATGTTATTTGGCAAATTTTCAACCATAGTTCTTCCAAAATAATCGGCAGGCGAAAGCCCTGAATTACATTGGCAAGTAGGCGGAACAGCTGTATACCACGTTGACTTTTCCCTATTCAAGTTTGAACAATCCAGTGTTTGAAACACCTTGAAACGGCTATCTACCGTCTTATCCTGACTTTCGATTGCCCCCATGCCTTGCATATTGGATTGTCCAAAACAAAGAAAGATGTAAAAATTGGGATCCGCTTGTGCTACGGGCGTACTCTGAGAAACCTGTGATACTTTAACCAATTGTTGAATCTCTCCATTTTTCAGGGAGATGCTCAATGTGGCGGAGCGTGTTGAACCTGTGTCATTTAGTTCTGCTGTCAACTGGATTTCTACGTTACCACTATTGCCACTGGTTTGGTTTAATTCCAACCATGATGTTAAACCATCAACACTCCAGTTGTCATTACTTGTTATTGTTATATTTTCTGTTCCCCCTTCTGCTGATAAGGAAATCAATACTTTAGAAACATCCAGCAATGGTTCTATATCATTATTTGCATTTCCGCATGATATTGTGGCAACCCATAAAAGAGTCGCCAACATTGTTCCGCCTAAGAACTTGGTATTCATTATAATTGTATTTTTCATGAATTTTCTTAGTTGTTAAAATTTTCTTTCAATCTTAAATACTACCGCCATATCATTTGGTACATCTTTAGGTTTTTCAATTACCAAGACCCCTGCTTTTTGTTTCCACTTGAGTTTTTCATTACTGCCAAGCATTTCGATCTTTTTTATTTTGAAATTCACTTTGTTTTTACCTAGTGATTTTATGGTAATATCTTCTAAAGGAACCTCTAAAACTGAGGCGTAAAGAATAGTCCCTTTTTGATTGAAGCGAATATCTTTTTCCGACAATTGTGTTTTGCCTTCGTTAAAACCAGGACCTTGCATAGGGTTAGCTTCATCAGCCACTGGCCCCTCGCCAAACACCCTCCACGGACACGTATCAAAAATACTCTCTTTGTTTATATCCATCCAGGCTGCAATGCCTTCTAAAATAGCTACTTCCTTATCATCAATCGTTCCGTCTCCGCGAACTGGAATATTCAACAGTAGATTACCATTTTTACTAACGATGTCAATCAAAGTTTGTATGACTGTTTTTGCCGATTTGTATCGGTTTTCATCATAAACAGCCCTGTTATAATGCCAATCGCCAATACATGTGCAGGTTTGCCAAGCATCTGCTTGTGCTTTATCTGGCGCGCCTCTTTCCACATCCCACACCATACATTTTTTCTGTTCATCGGTCAGTACCTTTCCAAATAAGACAGCTTCTAGCTTTCCATCATGGATGGACATATTAGTATTGTAATAATGCGCAGCAATCTTTAAACCAGCATCACTAACTGGCCAAAGCGGTAGAGCCGTGTCATCAAAATAAATTAAATCCGGATTATACTTATTGATGAGATCCATGGTACGGTTGTAGAATCTATCACAGTATTCTTGATCTGGAAGGGATGCCCCATTTTTCCAATTCCACTGCCCACCCCATAAGGACGTAATATCATCTTCACTTCCTTTGCTAAAGGGATGATTTTGTGCATAAAGATTTTGGGGGTCAAGCCCTTCCCACCAAGTGCCCTTACCATCCTCTTTGGTTAGGTTTCCATCATAAGGTACACCAGCCAATGGTCCTTTCTTGTCAGAGCGCTGGGAAGTTTCAAACCATGTCCATGCATGGGACGCATGTACACTTATCCCAAAGGGCAAGTTATACTTTTTTGCTGCTTCTGCCCATCCGGTCATGATGTCTCTCTTTGGGCCTACACGTACAGAGTTCCATTCTTGGTACTTACTGTCCCATAAATCCAGATTATCATGATGGTTTGCCATGGCGAAAAAATATTGTGCTCCAACTCTTTTATAAAGGGCCACCAACTTTTCTGGATCCCAATTTTCAGCTTTCCAGTCATGAATCACGTCTTTGAAGCCTACCTTAGAAGGATGCCCATAATGTTCCAAGTGCCATTTGTACTGGGGACTACCTTCGTCGTACATAAGCCTGCCGTACCAGTCACCTTGCTCGGGCTGACATTGTGGCCCCCAATGTGCCCAAATGCCAAACTTGGCATTGCGAAACCATTCTGGTGTTTGGTATCGCTGAAGCGACTCCCATGTTGACTCAAATTTGCCTGGTGTAACGGGCTCTTTGCTGGTATTTACTACTACCATTTTTTTTTCCTGAGCCAACACCATTAAACTACACAATAAGGAAATTATGGTAGAAAAAACGATTTTCATAAATTAATACTATTTTAAAACGGTTTATATTTAAAATTTTTAAATTCTATTATCTACTTTTCAATAAAACACAATCCAATTCTTAAGCCCAGAAATCTGCAAAGAGTATTATTACAATGTTCTAATTAATTTTATTTTTTTCAAATTCTTACTATCGGAACTATTGCCATAATAAACCTCATATTCACCAGGGTTCACCATCATTTTTCGTTGGCTCCAATCGAAAAATTCAAACGAAGAAGGATTCAAATCAATAGTAACTTGTTGGGTTTTTCCTGCCGGGATTTCTACACGTTGGTATCCACGTAATGTTTTTAACGGTCCTTCGATGTCGTTTACTTTTCGAATATAAACCTGGACAACTTCATTACCAATACGCTTTCCTGTATTTGTAACCGGCACTGTCAAATGGATTGATTCATCAATTTTAATTTCGGTTTCACTTAATTTGGCATTGCCTATTTTGAATGAAGTATAACTTAATCCATATCCAAAAGGAAAAAGAGCATCATCCATAAACCGATAGGTTCTTCCTTTCATGGAATAATCTTCAATATCCCCAAGTTTATCTGAATTCTTATAGAAAGTTACAGGCAATTTCCCGGAAGGATTGTAATCTCCAAAAAGAACATCGGCCACAGCCTGACCTCCTGATTGTCCGCCATACCAGGCCTGAAGAATAGCTTCGCAGCTTTCAGTTTCAGGAGTTAATGCTATAGCAGCTCCGGAACAGTTTACAAATACTATCTTTTTACCTGCTTTTTTCAATGCTTGCAAACATTTGCGCTGCGATTGAGGAAGTTCAATATTAGTTCGGTCGCCACCTTTGAATCCGTTAAATTCGACCGGCATTTCTTCTCCTTCTAATCTTGGTGAAATACCACCAACAAAAATCACCTCATCTATTCCTTTTAATTTAGTAACCAATGCATCATAATTAACTGGAATCTCCCTGCCGACATTTAATTTTAGGCTTGCTTCTACTCCATCGTTAACGGCAGAATATTTAATTTCTATCTTATAATCTTTCCCGTTTTTAACTTTATACGGAATCCTGATTGGTGCCAATTGCCATAATTCTTTTGAAAATAAGGTTTCATTGTTTACAATCACTTCGCACTTTCCTCCAAATTCTAACCTGAAAACTATTTCTTCCGATTGACTAGCGTGATAAACCGTTTCATATTTTCCGGAAAATCCTTTAAGATTTACGCCACTGCTAAATTGATTTTGACCCGCAGTCGTTAATTGTATGGGACTCACAATTTGCTCACTTGTAACAATTTCTCCCTTAAACTCTTTGTTGTTCCAATAGGTCGCCTTCATTCCAGCTTTTCCATCAAAAGAGCAGTTTTCGATAAGACTTTGGGTAATCATGTCTTCAATTATATCGCAACCTTTATCGTAGAATATTTTATCTTCAGAAAGTTTTGTTTTAACCCCTTTCAAAATTGTAGTGATACTGGATGGGAATCCGTTATAATCACCTAACAACATCGCCTCATCATCAGCATTAGGTCCTATTACAGCAATCTTTTTTACTGATTTAGACAATGGCAGGATATTATTTTTATTTTGAAGCAGTGTCATTGACTCCTGCGCCATTTTAAGAGCCAATTCTTTATGCTCTTTTGAATCAATTACCGATGTAGGAATTTTTGACCAGGACACCAAGGAGTCCTCGTCCATTTCGCCTAAATCAAAACGCCCAACCAAAACCCGTTCCAGACGTTCATCGATATCCTTTTCATCAAGCAATCCTTTATCAACTGCCTGAGGTAATTTATTATAAATATAATCCCAACCACATTCTACATCAGTACCTGATAAGGCTGCTTTGGCAGCTGCATGCTCTTCATCAGATGAAACCTTATGGCTGCTATAAAAATCAGTAATCGCACCACAATCGGAAACAACAAGATATTTGAATCCCCAGTCATTACGCAAAATTCGTTGAAGTAATCGATTACTTCCACAACAAGGTTCATCATCCAAACGCTGATAGGCACACATTACTTCCCGTACATCAGCCTGTTGCACCAGCGCTTTAAATGCAGGCAAATAAGTTTCCCATAAATCACGTGGATTAACATTGTTAAGGTTCAGTGAATGCCTGCTCCATTCCGGACCGGAATGCACTGCAAAATGTTTAGCACATGCCAATAGTTTTTTATACTTTGAATCAACAGGTCCCTGAAGTCCATTGACCACAGAAATTCCGATACGGGTGGTCAAATATGGGTCTTCTCCATACGTTTCCTGTCCTCGTCCCCAACGTGGATCACGGAATATATTTATATTGGGTGTCCAAACAGACAAACTTAGAAATTTACTGTTCTCTTTTCCTTCTCTTCGAGCCTCATGGTATTTGGCCCGGAATTCATCAGAAACAGCATCAAAAACATGGTAAACGAGTTGATCGTCAAAGGATGCGGCCATCCCAATAGACTGAGGAAAAACAGATACATTATGAGCATACCTGATTCCATGTAATCCTTCGCTCCACCAATTGAATTTTTTTATTCCTAAACGAGGAATTGCCTCCGACTCATCAAACATCAGTGCTGCTTTTTCCTTCAACGTAAGGCGTGATATTAAATCCTTTGCACGTTCATATGAACTCAAATCAGGATTTTGATAAGGAAATTGTTGTGCACTGGTATTTGTAATAAGAAAAAAAATTATCACTATGAATATGAATCTTTTCATTTTTATTTTTTGTATATCTTATTAATTACACAGAGAATAGCATTTCGACAAAGAACCTTTCTCATTTTATTTAGCTTTATTCTTTCTGCAAAAAACAACTTTTACGACTCATTTAATGAGCAATATATTTCCCAAATGTCTAATTGAAAGTATTTCATCCTACCGAACATTTTCAATTAGACATTTTTACTCAAAATAATAATCAACAGCTTAATATTTAATCGTAAAGCTTTTTTTGATTGAATATCTAATTATATATTGGCTTCAATAAAATAACTCCGAGAATTAATCATTAAATTGCCATTCATCAAACACAAAATCTTTTCCACTAAATACAAAATAGATATTCCCCACTCCCTTCTTTATTTTTCTTTCTACATTCTTTGACAGAGTAATCCATTCGTCTTTATCACATATAAGAGAAACAACAGCTGTTCCTTTTAAATCATTCACATAGACATCTATCTTACCTTTTCCTTTTACCCTAGCTTCAAATTCTGCAGGAATATGTTGACTAAAATCAGCGCCTCGTACCATGAGACATTGTTTATCCTCGTTTCCTTTAACAACCATATTACCTGGATTACCAAAAGCTTCAAATTGAACTTGTCCAGAAGTGGCAGCAGTTGTTTCTGCTTGTTGGATAACGAATGGATTTAATGTATTAAGTTGAGAAGGCCCCTTATAAGTCGCTTCTCCCATGTGTATGCGTACGTTTTCTTCATCCACCTGTATTTCATCAATACTTACGTTGCGAAAACCACCTTTTGTACCTAAATAATCCTGTAAATACATGGAGTGATAAGCTATATAGTATTTCCTTTTAAATTGAAACAGATGCGTGTGGTTATTTGTATAAGGTCCCACGTGGTAATCACCAGGATTCTTAAAGTAGCTATCGCGATACTTCCAGCTATCCGAATCTAAAGGCGTTTTACTTGTCATATAAGACATACTGCATTGGCTAGGTTTATCAATATTCTTATAAGGCCATTCCGTGCGCGGTTTCCAGCTTGTATTAAAAGTATAAACCCAGGTTCTATTTATAAAGTTAAGCTCGCTTGCCTCAAAACAATAAGGCGCAGGTATCTCAGCAATGTCACCAGCAAGACTAATCATATCTTCTCCTAGTCTAACAATACGAGAATTACCTGGCATGTATTCGGTTTTAGGTGTTCCTCCTCCAAAAGCCAGCCACCCCATACCTTGGTCATCTATAACAACTCCAGGATCAAATGGAGACTCGCAATTGACTCCAGGCACAGAACTATCAACTATGTTTTTCCCTAATGGGTCACTCCAGGGACCAACGGGAGAAGTAGAGGTAAGCATGGCCGTTCCTATACCACTATTAGAGTAGTACAAATAGAAATGTGTCTTTCCATCAGATTCTACTCTAGATGTTATTGAAGGCGCCCATGAATTCTGAGTCCATGGCGAAATTTCCGCTGTATTTATAAGACCATGATACGTCCAGTTGACCATGTCGTCAGAAGACATCATGACCAGTGAACGAATAAGATGATATGTGTTTTTTCCGTCCTTTCCTACGTTCTCATACTGTTGATGATCATTGGTAGCATAGACATAAATTCTTCCTTCATACTCAACCGCTGTTGGATCGGCAGTAAACATAAAGTCTAATAAAGGATTCGCATTGTCAGAGCTAAGCTTCGGTGAAACACCTGCGAATTTTTCCACTAAGTTTTCCTTAACCCTTTCCGTTTTATTTGTGTTTGATTGATTTTCAGTGGATTTACATCCAAGAAAACACATAGCTATAATTGTACTTAAAACTATTTTTTTTATATACATTCTTTTATTTTCTTTAAAAAAGAGAATCTTCATAATGGTTGTTTTATTGATTTAAAGCCCCTCAATCATTCCAAGAGTGTAAAAACCCTAAACAACTTAAACAGTACAAAGTGTATTTTTTTACACTCTTGATTTATCATAAATAATTTGTAATCATCCCCCGGCACAAGTGCCGGGGGATGATTACAAATTATTTGTTGAATTACTTAGTCGCTTCTATAATAGCATCAATAGTACGTTGGTCCTTTACAGTATAGTTCTGTCTGTCCACGGCTCCACCAATATCCCAATAAAATGGAATCAAACCGTTTTCAAGAGCCTTTTTTGTCACATAGGTCATCCAATAATCCACGGAGTTATTGTGGAGCTCTAAATCTTTAGGCACATATTGTTCATTATCACGTCTATAAGTACCATACTCTCCCAAAATCACCGGGACTCCATTATCTACAAACTTCGCCTTTGCCAAAGCCATAGATGCATCTACCGCATCTTCTTCTCCATAGGTGGCATTACGTTCAGGCTCAATCGTTGAATGAAACCCATTTCCCCAGTAGAAGGCCATTTTCCCCCAATCTACGTCTTCTTTCAAGATACAGAATTGAGAAGGAGAATAAAAATGAACCTCAGCCATCATACGTCCCTCTATCTCGTCTGTGGGCATATCCATTAAATCATTACTTTTTTCGATATTTGTGCTAGGTCCTTGAACTACAAGCACTCTATAGCTATTTCTTCCGCCAGTAGACCGAACAGCATTGACGAAGGTCTGGTGATAAGAACTTAGCACCTCCATCTTAGCAGCATCATCTACGGCTGGTTCATTGGCACTGGCAAACATCAAATGCTCATCAAAGTCTCGCATTGCCGTTGCTATTTGCTCCCAGTAAGCTCTCTGTTTCTCATTTACCGATTCTTTCATCTCAGGAGTACAGTTATTTTCTAACCAACCTCCATCCCAATGGATGTTAAGAAGCACATACATATCATTATCAACACAGTACTGTACCACTTCCTTAACGCGGTCCATCCATGCCTGATCTATTTTTGCAGTCGTTTGATCTGCATACTGATCCCATGAACATGGAAGACGAACGGCATTAAACCCTAAATTCTTGATGGCTCCAACATATTCTTTTGTAATGTTAGGATTGCCCCAAGCGTTTTCGCCCCCGGGAGTTGCCTCTAAGGTATTACCAATATTAATTCCCAAGGTCATTTTTGCTGCCAATTCTACAGCAGTACTGCTCATCCCTGTTGCATCAGGAGCTATTGGTGATGTATTGTAGGAAGGATATAGATTTGCAGCCTGATCAACAGTCACTCTCCTTGCTTGACCATTCGATGAGTTTATAGTCAAAATACCACTCCTATGATTACCAGTATTATTAGCTTCAATTGTAACGCCAACCGAAGTAGTACCACTATCACCTGCTGTAACGCTTACTTGTACCCAGGTAGATGCATTATTATTTATTGTCCATTCATCACTACATTCAATAGTAAATAAATCCTCACCTCCATCGGGTTCTACGTTAATCTCAGTTTGAGAGACATTTAAAACTGGCTCTACACCTGCCTCTTTCTTACATGAAAAAAAAGACATGATCGTAATAAAAATCACTAACCCTTTAAAATAAACATTTAACTTCATTCTCTTTTTGTTTCTAATTAATACATAATCAATACTACTTCAATATACTTTCAACTCGTTCCAAAGAAATCCTTGCATCATTTAATTAAATCCATAACGGTATTGAACCATTCAAAATCGAACTGTCCTTCGGCAGGCTCGTAACTATCCCATGCCAAATGTCTCTTGCAGACAACATTGAGCCTACCTCTTTTATTAATTTAATGCTGCTGTTATTTTTCTCAATATTTTATCATCATAAGGATGATAATTTGTGTCCACATACAATTGCGACGCTTCGGAGAAGAAGTTTAAAAAGAAAGCAAATGCAATTAACAACATCACTTTAGTACTAGTCTTTCTCATTACATTGTCATATTTTACAATTTCTATCATAAGCGACTATAATCTAACGACTTTAAAATTCTTTCATCCAAAACATTACACACCTGTAAGTTTCAAATAAACGACAATTTAAATATATCGTATTCTCCAAACTCCCAAGGGGCTCCATGTTTTACAAAGGGGGTATAAATGTATTATTTCCATTATTTTGCTATTTAGCAACAACCTCAGAGCAAATAGTGTTTGTTGAAACTAACTACATATTTATTCCTGCTTTAAGGCATAACTGTCCGAAAAAATAAAATAGAAAAAAAAGCCCGAAAATTCCATTTTTTGATGTGCGAACTTTAAAATTGATACCAAAACATTCCTTATCGCAATTATTAAAAAAAGGAGTTGCGGATAATTGATTTAACCGTATCGGCATTCATATTTTTTCTGACAAACCAATCCATTGTATATTTTTTACCATACAAAAAATTAGGCCTGCAGGAATTACTATCTGAAGTAAAAACCTACAGGCCTATATAAGATTAACTATTGTTTCAGTTAAACAGTTATTTAATTCTTATAATCCTAATATTATCAAAAGCACCTCGGAAACCAGTTTCAGTTGGCACTTCAGTTTTATTGGCAGTGTATATAATTATTTGACCACTCCCGGTATCACCTAGTAATTCGACTAAACTGGCAGCAGAGTCACCTTTGCCTTCTACGTCATTGTCATCTTTTACTTTAAACATTGTTAGCGGTAAAGTTACTGTCACCCACTGACCAGCAGTTGTTGCTGAGAAAGTTTGGGCTCCATTAGCTACTAACCAAGGCTCCCAAAGCATCTGGTAGGATGGGTCGGCTTCAAAAGAATAATCTTTTATAACATACAATTGAGTTCCAATCCAATCGCCGGGAACATTAAGCTCAAACTTAAGGGCAAAATTATCAACAGGTAAGACCAAATCTTCAACAGACACTAATTGCGTACTATTTAGATTAATACTACGACCACCGGACCACCAGTCACCGGACCACGGAGCAAGAACATCACTGTTTAATACTGCAAAATTACCTTGATTACCAGGGAACTCTTGACTATCATTTTTAATTTCTGCACCCCAACTGAAAGTATTTATATCATCAAAATTACATAACATCCCAGTTTCAAAATCATTCACTGCAAAAATTGTAGAATCAACTCCTGATCTTGTAACAACTTTTACTGGCCCGCTTTGAGTCAATTCCGGAGCAGTAAATGTAATAAATGTTCCGTCTTCGGATATTTGAAAATCCGCAATATTTGTACCTCCAAAACTAAAAGATTCAATTTGAAACAAATTAGTCCCACTAATGGCAACAACAGTACCTGGTGTTGGTAATTCATTTGAAACGCCAGTAATGGCAGGAGGCCCTGCAAGTATTGGAAAATCAAAACTTGTTTCTCCATTGGTGTTAACAAATCTAACTTTGTTTACATCTACCTCTGCCACCAAAGGAAAAGGAATTACATCAGGAACCTTTACCACCGCATAATTCCCGGCTAATATACCATTATCAATCGTGGCTGGTATACCATCAAAGGTAATCAACGATGCGTTCTGAAGGTTTGAACCTTCCAATACAACATACTGTCCGGGAACCAATACATCAAGAATCGTGTCATTGGGGGCAGGAGCGTAATTACGTATCCCTGTAATAACAGGTGAATTATCCTCTTCTTTTTCACAAGACGTAAGCTGTATTCCTAAAATGACAAAACAGACTAACATCGCGAAATGAATACGATTAAACATTATTTTTTTCATAATTATTCTATTTATTTTTCATTAAAAATAAGGTACCGGTTCATCCAACAACTTAGGATCTGCAGTGATTTCATCTGAAGGGATTGGTAGTTTAAATGTATTTATGTTTGCCGGGGTAATGATACCATATGCATCTTGAGGTTCTGCTACCCCAGCATCATTAAGTGTAAATATCACTCTTTCACCTCCATTTAAAAGACCAATAGCTTTAGTAGGATTATAATAAGAAAGTCTTACTAAATCCATCCAATATTGACTCTCTGCCGCCAACTCAATCCTTCTTTCTCGTAGCATTGCATCATCATTAATCTCAGTTACAGCTTCAAGGCCGGCTCTTTTATGTACTTTATTAAAGTATAACAGTGCTTCTGCATCGCTTGTTGAGCCGTTATTACCTAAAATAGCTTCTGCATACACGAGATAAACATCTGACAGTCTTAATAAAGGGGTATGTTCAGCCGAAGAGAATACACCCATTGTTGGCGCATTAACATCTTTTTCATTACCTACGATATGTTTCTTTAAACCAGCATCACCTGTATAGTCTACACCTCCCTTTTCTTGATTTAACTCAGCATAATGATCCCCTTTATACATAAAAGTAGCTTTACGCCTAACAGAATCTGCCTCTGAATACTGCAGATACATATCATAAGTAGGTCGAATACCGAACCAAGGTGTAACTCCGTTAATAGAGAAACCTGCACTTGAAAATAATTGAAGCATATTTCCATTCAGCCATCCTTGATCTACAGGAGACCATTGAAGAGAAAATAAAATTTCTTCGTCATCAGTAAATTCATACTTAAATACGTCTTCATAGCTATCCATTAACTCTAAGCCACTGTCATGACATACATTTCCCGCGTACAGTTTGGCACTATCAAGAAGCGCTTCGTTTCGTTGCCCTCCAGATGTAGAATTCAACCCAGACCAAGTTAAATAAGTTTTAGCAAGCAGTCCTTGTGCTGACCAGGTTGTTACCCTACCCTTTTCATCGCTTACCGGCAAATATTTTGCAGCATAAGTAAGATCGTTTACTACAAACTGATATACGTCATCCGCAATATTCCTCTCCTTCAAAGGGTCATTTATCAAATCATTAAGATCCTCAATTATAGGAACATCCCCCCACAAAACAGCAAGATTTAAATAAGCATATCCGCGTATAAATTTAGCTTCTGCAATTGCTCCGTTTATTTCCTCTGCAGATATGGTATTGGGAGCTTTCTCTGTAATTGCATTAATCGTAATATTACAATGCTGAATTACAGCATACATTGATCTCCAGTAAGTAATAACAGCACTATTCAACCCAGTAACTGCAAAGTTATTTATCTGAACTGCATCATCATTATAACCAAGTATCATGTTTCCACTCATCACTTCACCGATTTGAAGGAACGAAAAATAACTCAAACTCCCCCATTGAGCACCAGCATATAAAGCAGCTGTTGCCAATCTTAAATCTTCAGAGGTTTGATAAAAGTTACCTGAACTGATGTTAGATAGTGGCGGACGATCTAAAAACGTATCGCTACAAGATGCTAAAAGACCTGCAATAGCAACAGTTAAGTAAATTATTTTTGACTTTAATTTCATAGCAATTTATTTAATTATTTATTTGATAAAGATAAATTTACACCAAATGTAAATATCCTTGGCTGAGGATAATAACCGCTATCAACTCCAGCATTCCTAGGATTCCATGATCCAATTTCCGGGTCAAGACCAGAATAGTTAGTGATTGTAAATAAGTTGGTTACAGACGCATAAACCCTTAAAGAAGAAATATTCGCTTTACGAAGCAGGTGTTCTGAAAATCTATATCCTAAAGTAACACTTTTACATTTTAAGAATGACCCATCTTCAATATACCTGTCTGAAGTTCTTGTGTTTCCATTGGTATCGTCATTTCTAACCCCATGAATCTTAGTATCAGCATTCATAACATATACATTGTTCACATCACTGTCAGATCCTTCCGGGTCTACCAATGCAAGTTTGGCATAATCTTTCATTGAACTAAAGTAGGAGAGATTAGCACGTGGATTTTCTGTATTAATGCGGATTTTATTATATATTTTATTGCCATAGCTACCACTAAAGAAAATATTCAAATCAAAATTCTTAAAGGTAACTGAGTTATTAAATCCAATCTGAAATAGTGGAATTGGAGATCCAAGGTAAGTTTGGTCACTTTCATCAATGATGCCATCGCCGTTTTGATCCTTAAACATAAGGTCGCCATACCAAATACTACCTCCAGCCTTGCCATAAGGTAATATTTCTCCGTTTTTAGCCGGCCTTGCATGAGGAAGGATACCTTTTGCCTCATCACCTAAAAAGTCAACAGGGCTGGCATAAACACCTTCTACTTCATAGCCATAAAATTCACCTATTGCCCTTCCGGCAACAGTTCTGCTTAAATCACCTTTAATAAAAGCACCTTCTGAATTTAACTTAACAACTTTATTTCTATTAAGAGAAAAGGTAAAATTGGTCTTCCAGGTAAAGTTATTGGTTTTAATATTAGTGGATCCGATTTTAAACTCAAAACCTTTGTTTTCCATGGATCCCAAATTGCCATATGGCGCATCTATTGTACCTGGGACATAACCTATTCCTGTATCAGCATATGAAGGCAATGACACTTGTAAGGCCAGTTCATCAGTTTGTTTAAGATAAAAATCTAATCCAATATTTAATCGCCAATCAAACAAAGTAACATCAAGCCCTATATTGGAAGACTTCGTTTGCTCCCATGTCAAATCAGGGCTTCCAATTTTTGTGGTAATTTGAGATACGCCAGATAGAGCTGTTGGCCATGCAGAAAGCACGGATGCATAAGCATAATCAGTCCCCCCGGCTCTGTTCGTTAAACCATATCCGCCACGTAATTTTAAGGCATTAATCACATGTACATTTTTCAGAAAGTTTTCATTTTTAATGTTCCATGCAACAGATCCTGAATAAGACAAGATCCATCGATTTTCCTTAGCATAAATTGATGAACCGTCGTAACGAACATTTCCTTGTAAAATATATTTATCAAATAAACCTAGGTCAACCCGTCCAAAGTATGATTCTGTTGAATTATGCGTTTTACGACCATTATTGGTAGCTGTGGTTGCATCTCCTGCACCAATGGTTTTTACAGTATTTGAAGGGAAATCACTACGCCCAGCAGATACATCTTCGCCTTTAGAAAGCTGAGCCTCATGACCAACCATCGCTGTCAAGTTATAATGATCTGCAAACATATGATTATATGTAAGGTAATTGCTTACAGACAAATATTGACTCTGCCTATATTGATAAAATGAAGAATTTATATCCCTTATTGCATTTCCCAACTCATAAGTTGGTTCAAACTTATCAGCAGTCCAATCAGTGAAACTCACCCCAAATTCATTTCTCAGCTTTAAGCCTTTTATAAAGTTAATTTCAGCATACGAATTATTCCGTAACACTCTACTTTTTTCTTTGTTGTCATTAATAAGCGCTAATGCATATGGGTTTGGCTGAGGTGGTACCCAACCCAAGTCTTCAGTTGAACCACCATAGCTCCCATCAGCATTTTGTACAGGGATATTAGGCCTCATCTCTAAAGCTTTCTGAATAACACCACCAGAGGACTCACTTTTATTTTCTTTAACATATGAAAATGACACATCTGTACCTATTTTCATCCATTTGGTTGTTTGGTTATCCAATTTAAGCTTGAAAGTCATCCTTTCAAAACTTGAACCCAAGGCAATACCTTCCGTATTATTATATGATCCAGACAACACATATTGTGTCACTTCATCTCCACCATTTACACTAATCGTATGGTCATGAGTAGGAGCCATTCTAAATAAAGCATCCTGCCAATCCGTACCCACACCTAAATATTCTGGATTGGCAAACTCTGGTCTGGCATCAAAAGACCAAGTATTATCTTGGCTTCGTTCATTCAAAAAAGTTGCATACTCTTTTAAATTCATCAAATCGTATTTTTTAGGCACTTCGGATAAAGAATATTTATAACCATAAGATATGGTTGGAGCTCCAACATGCCCACGTTTGGTAGTGATAATAATTACCCCATCTGTACCATCAGTACCATAAATGGCGGTGGCCGAAGCATCTTTCAAAACATCAACCGATGCGATATCGTCCGTATTTAATCCTACTGTTGGATCACTACCTTTTGACATACGTACACCATCAATTACATATAAGGGCTGAGAACCTCCCAAAGAAGTGATACCTCGAATTGAAACACTATTTCCAGATCCTGGACGCCCTGATACAGCCTGCACCATAACTCCCGCCACTTGCCCTTGTAAAGCCTGAGTTAAAGTTGTAGGATTGGTTTTAACAATTTCATCTGCACTAATTGACGAAATGGCACCGGTTATATTTTTACGGGTTGTTGTTCCATAACCTATTACAACAACATCATTTATAAGCTGAGATTCATCTTTTAATGAAACATTAATCACATTTTGTCCTTTGACAGAAACCTCTTTCGTTTCAAAACCTATAAACGAAAAAACCAATGTTTCTCCATCTTCAACCTCTAAGCTATAGGCGCCATTGATATCAGTAATAGTCCCTTGATATGTCCCCTTTATGATGACATTTACACCCGGCAGAGCATCACCATCCGAACTCGACTTTACAACGCCCGATATTGGTATTTTTTGCCCAAAAACGGGCAACACAATTAAATTCATCAGCACAATGGCAAGAAGAACTCTATATTCTCCATTCAACCATCTCATGCGTACACTAAATTTCAATTTCATAATAAGATAGATTTTAGTTTAAAACAACAAGCCTCTTGGGCAACTCAATAAAAATACACCTAGCTATAGTTACAAGAGGGTCTTTATGTTTCTCATTTAGGATACTTTTGTATTTAATTCAATGGTATTATTTAAATTCGAGGGGATGGAGTAGTATATGAAGGGGTTATAATTTATTCGCAACACCATAACACTCATTCGGAATTACGAATAAACTACCCCGGGAGAGCCCCGAGGTATTAGAAATCAAAAAGAATAAGCTGAGCTTCATACTCTTTTTGATATTTTACTTCTTTGCCTTGATTTTCAATATGTTTTTTGATAACATCTTTGTTCCTGTATTGACCAACTGTGCTTGCACAGTAGCCACTTGTCCAAAAGTTCCCTTCCTAAAGCTTGGTCTTCACTTCCGGAAAACGTCTGAAAATTTCTTTCGCCATGATACTCTTTACTTTCATACACATTTCACTCACAGACAAACTGGGCACACTTTGTATTAAGAAATGAACGTGGTTTTCTTCATAACCAACTTCTATAAATTGTATTTCATGGCGTTATGACAATTCAATACAGATTTCGTTCAATCCAACTCCAACTTCATCTATAATAACTGAATTCATGTGTTTTACAGGAAAAACCACATGATACAAAAGCAGTGTTTTGTTATGTCTTTTTTTAATATGATCATCCATAACTCAAAACTACACTTCTTCAAAGTGGTATGAAAAACCATCCGTTTTTCAAACTTTTCCTCTATCCTCCCCGGGGCAGAGCTTCAAGGTATTCTCTTCGAATAAAACATTATCAATACATTGGATATCTAAAACATTATAATGTCACTTATGTGCAGATCGATATTTATAACAATCCAATTTATTTTATGATAATTTTTTTTCGATAAATATACAAAAGACACCAAATAATACAATTTCTCTTGAGATGATCTCAAAGTGAACTCTCAAGAGAACACAAACAACCACACCTCTATAAAAAAACAACAAATCAACCTTTTATATACAAACAAGAAACTCCCTCTCTCTTTTTTTTATGCGCAAATTTTCGAATTGATGCGAATCACCTATCTATTATCAGAAACACCGCAGAAGGTTTGCATGCTGTCCCTTCTGCGATATTTAATACATTACTATTCTACATGTACTTCTATAGAACCCTCCTGTAAACCATCCGACACAGCAGTTACTTTAATATTACCCGATACGTCTCCTGCCTTCAGTAAAACAGTTGCTATTCCGGCCTCGGCATCAACAGGATTTGCTCCAATAATCTCTGCTCCTCCATAAATCATAAATTGGATACTGTTTTCCGCCAAAGGAAGTATGTTCCCTTCTTTATCGACAACCGCAGCATATGCAAACACAAGATCGTTGCACCCGCTTGCTAATTTTTTACTACTCTCATCAATCCATAATTTCAAAGCCACAGCTTCACCCGGAGTTTTCTGAACTGCTTGGGATACCACTTTGCCATTCACATATCCTTTTGCCACCAGTTCGCCTGGTGTAAATGAGGTTAACTGAAATGAAAACGGCGGATGCGCTAAATGAGTACTGTTTTTATCCTGATCAGGCTTTTGTTTTCCTGCACTTTTGCCATTTACCAACAGCTCTACCTCCTCGCAATTGCTGTAAACCTTCACATTTAAAAAGGATGGATCATTGTAATAATTGGCAATAGCCACTATTGGTTCGGCAAATTGTTTCAATTTTGATTCTCCGATATTTGTCTGACTTTTGTAAAAATAATAGGCGAATTTAGGCAGACGGAAAATGTCCATGATTCCAGAAGATTCCAGATCCGGCGCATAGCCACGGTTGTAATCGAACATCAGCCAGTTGGCATCACCTATCGCTTTTCCCTGAAGATTACTGTTATGAGCCTCCTGATAATTCAAGGCTTGCTGCACCAATCGTTTTTGACCAAAACCTCTTAACTGTCTGGAGTTACGCTCCTCATCAGACAAATCCTGAAAGGCTTTTTGATTGAAACCGGCATTTTGAGCATAGTATTCCCAATCACCATACTCCGCAATAAAAAACGGTTTGTCCTTTTCATACTTATTCCAGTAATATGGAGGCTTAGCGTGTTGACGTGCAGGATTAAAAACGTCGTAAGCAAAATCTTTCCAACCGCAAGTATAAACATCAGTTCCCGGAAATTCTTCATGAACTGCTTCGTGTGATTTCTCCATAAAATCCTGACTCATTGCCGATTCATTCAAGGAAGATTCCCACATTATAACGGAAGGATGATTCCGATCAACCCGAACCATTTTGCGTATATCTTGAATTGCATTTTTCTGAAACTCCTCATCCCCAAAAAACTGCCAGCCAGGTATGGCATCCATAACCAATATACCTAATTCGTCGCAGGCATTTAAAAAAGCCTGACTTTGCGGATAATGCGACAAGCGGACAAAATTGAAACCTGCCATCTTAATTTTCCAGGCATCTCTGTAATTGGCATTGTCTGAAATAGCATATCCCACATATGGATATTCCTGATGACGATTGGTTCCTCTCAAATACAAAGGATTTCCATTTATTGTAAACCCCTCTTGTGCAGTGATGCTAAATGTTCTGATTCCTATTTTTGCATCTCTGATCTCCAACTCCTCCCCCTTCAACAATACTTTAATTCTGAGAGTATAAAGAGACGGAGAACCAGGCGACCAAAGTTTTGGTTGCTTAACTTCTATATCCGTGTTTACTTTTGCTGTAGAATTGGCTTTTAGTGCTTGTTTTTGAGAAGAGCTCCCAACTACTGCTTTAGTCTCATCAATTAATTCCAATTGAATTTCCACTTCTTTTTCAGTGGCTAAATCGTTTTTCATATCCACCTGAGCATGAACCTTAGCCGACTCTTCACTAACATTACTATAAGTTACAAATACACCTCCTGCAGCAATGTGATTCACCTCCATTTCGTTCGATATGTGTAAAGGATCTTTTACATCCAACCAAACGTTGCGATAAATTCCACTATAGGTATTGAAGTCAAGAACTTTTAATGATTTCCCTGGTGGAACAACAGGATTGTCTTCATTATTCAGTTTTACAAGAAGACAATTATCAACTCCAAACTCAACACTTTTTGTAATATCCACATAAAAAGGAAGGTAACCTCCCAAATTGGTATAAAGCAGCTTACCATTCAGAAATACCTCTGCAACCTGCATAGCCCCTTCAAAATACAATCCCAAATGCTTACCGGATAAATTCTTGGAAACTGAGAAATATTTGCGGTAAAAACAGGTTCCCTGCCACTGATCGCCGTTAATCACCAGAGGTTCTATATTTGCAGTATGAGGCAAAGAAACTTTTTCCCATGAAACATTCTGGTCATTGCGATTCATCAATTCATCAACCGGTACGTTCACATCTTTAACAAACTCCCAACCCTTATTAAAAGAATTTCTTCCTTTCACATACTCTCTCTTGTGTGTCTGTGCACACGACAAAAATCCCACACAGAGAACAAATACAAAAACTATTTTCAATCTAAATCTCATCATTATCTTCTAATCTTATCAAATATTGTTAGTTATTTTATTAGTAATCCTGATTTATCCGTTGAAATGATCAGCTCAAAAATGAACCTTAGTTCCACGCATTTATACCGCAAACTAAAAGCCATTACCAATCAACCAAAGACATCCTAAAAAACCACAGGCTTAAAAAAGTGGTTCAAATGATCAAAAACAAGAAAGGTAACATTACCGAAATACTAAACAGTGTTGGATTCAACAGCCTTTCCAGCTTTTCAAAAAGCTTTAAAAGTATTTTTGACATTTCACCCAGCAAAGATCGGAAATTGGACTAAACCACACAAACCATCTTCTATTTACAACCTGTATTAAAAATAACAGCCTGAACCCAGGGAAGTGACTTCCTTCCTGATTTTTTTAATAAATGTTCCAACCAAAGGTTTTAATAAAAGTCATTCTAAAACCAGATAATTTTTAAAGTGGTGAAGAAATTATTCGAACATGTTCATTTGAATCATCCAGTTGCAAAAGAGTATGAAACAATTCCCTTGACTAAAGCCTATTCATTCGATCCAATCCCCGAAGGTCTGGATCCAAAATATGATTCCAAAATTCCAGGACTGGGATGTCAGATGTGGAGTGAATGGATTCCAACAGTTCAGAAAATGAATTTACAGATATTTCCAAGACTGGCTGCATATGCCGAAGTTGGCTGGACAATCAAAGAAGAAAAGGATTACTCTAAGTTTTTAGGTTCATTATCAAAATTAGAAAAAAGATGGGATCTACTTGAAATAAACTACCATAAGGATTAATTAGCGGCATTTATGCAATGATCTTGATTGGGAAAAATGATTGATCGCAAATGATGAAGCACTATTGAAAAAAAGAACAAGAGTTCTTCGGAGAAATTACACTAAAATCAATAACTCCATAAGATGTTAATTGTATTATTCTAATCTAGAAAGAGAGTTTCATTCATTTGAGACTCTCTTTTTTTGAACCTATTTTAAGATATTGAAAAAGGGATAAGAAGAAACCATTTGGGATTCTTAACGGTACTCATAACGAAAACAAAAAAGAGAGGCATAATCCCTCTCTCTCTCCTGCTCATCCAACAAAACCTCATTATTTAGAGATAACCTTTATTTCCACCCTTCTATTTTTCACTCTGTTTTCTTCGGATGTATTTTCAAAAAGGGGCTCATTTAAACCCCTGCTTTCTATTTCCATTTGAAAAGGAGGAACACCCAACTCAATTAATTTAGACTTTACATATTCTGCTCTTTTTAAACCAACTATCATATTTGTTTCATAATCTGCGATATTACATGTGTGTCCAATTATTTGCAACTGTATTTCCTGATTTTCTTTCAAGAGATTACTCAAGATCTGGAAATTACTATCTTGCTCTTTTATAAGTTCTATTGAATTAAAACTAAACTCCAGATTCATAGAGTCTGATATTTGTCTTGCCTTTTCAATTGGTGTTTCTTCTTTATTAACTGAGGTTTTAATTTCTGATTTTGCTGGTTCAATATCTAATTCTTCTTTTACCGAATCAGCGGGCAGTAACGAACCGGAATGTTCTGTTGTTTGTACCTCGTTCATTGATCCTGTTTTTGCTGATTCAATACCTAATTCTTCTTTTACCGAACCTGCCGGGAGCAACGAACCAGAATATTCTGCTGTTTGTACCTCGTTCATTGATCCTGTTTTCTTGCTAATTCTGCGCCTTACCTTATTTATCCGGAAACGGACTCCAACTTTAAGTCCAAATGCCAACAGATTAACCTTAGAAACCTGATCTGATGCTAAGATCCCATTATAAACCCCGTCTGGCTGATAAACTATTTTTTTCTCAGGGCTTATTAAATTATTAAAACCATAGTTACAATAACATCCTGCATACACATCTATTTTCTCAGATACTTGATAAAACCCATCCAATTCTGCAATCGCAGAATAAGATGGATTTAAAGATATGTCGCCTTTGTATTTAGTTGTAATCGAACCTAAACCATGTTGCGGTAAATCGTATAACTCTACATTCCACTGACTGTAATAGGCAGTGGTTACCATTTCACCTCCTGTTGTTTCATAAGTGGCCTGTGCAGGAATAGATATTTGAGCCCCTAACCCAGCTAAAATCCCAAATTTTTTCCCTAACATCTTTTGATACTGTAAGGATAACGGAATGTCAACAAAAAAGACATCTTGTTTTTCCTGCCAATTATCAAACCTGTTACGAAACTCATACGAATCGCCATCAGAATCAATTTCACTGGTACTCGACTGATAATTTAAGATTGCCTTAGTTCGACACTTCTGCATTCCAATACCTGTCTGCACTCCCCAATGTGAATTTAAAAAATAGCTGTAAGACAGATGGAAGCCATATCCAAACTGTCTTTTTGCTTTCCCATTTTGAAGAGAATACTGCATGCTATGCAGTCCACTACTCATATCAAGTGATAAAAACTGATCTGCTTTCTGGGCTTTAACTGATCCAAAAACAAAGAGGGAAAATCCAATTAGAACCTGTATTTTATATTTTTTCATTGATTGATTTCTTGAGTTTTCACGAATACTGTTGATTGTAATTTTTTTCTCATTATAAAATACACCTGCTATTTTTGAATAAGAATTTTAAATGAATACTTAGATCCCGTCTCAGTAGTGACATTTCCAACATAAACTCCATTTTTCAATTGAAGCAGTAATACATTTTCTTTTATCACATCTTCAGTATAAAATACTTTGGCTCCAAACGAATTGAATATTGACAATTGACTTCCCAGTAATTCGTCTTCTTCAAAACCATTCATACGAACAGTACATTTACCATTACTACTTATCGGATTAGGATAAACACTAATTGATTTATTTAATGGAATATTGAATTCCTTTGAGCAAGTTGTCAAATGCTGTCCGTCAATAGTTATTAAATCCAAAGAATACGAACCAACCAGACCATCAGGATCATTATAGAATTGATTAACAGCACCCGGAATCGCAACTCCATCTTTATACCATTGATAAGCTGCAAATCGTTCACTGCTGTTGTCGCACAGTACCACATCATCATACTTCGAAATAATATATTCTGCTGATACATTTACGATAAACTGAAATTTATACATCACAGACTCTACCCCAAAGTTATTTCTCAATTGCAGATTCCCTTCATACAAACCATCTGAAACCCCAACAGGCACTGAAAATCGAAACACTCTTGAATCCGATAAAATATCAGTATAATCTATATCATGAAATCCTGCAGTACTCGCTGATTCTTCGAATGTGATTCTATATTGACTTGGATTTCCAATTAAACCAGTATATGCGAGTTCAACCTCAGTATCATCACAAAGACTCAATGGATTATCAACATCATTTACTAGATCTAAAGTGATTTCAGTTGATTCGGAATCATCAATTACGCCATCACCGTTGGTATCTCCAGCTATTTCCGGATCAGTAATCACACCGTCTCCATCAGTGTCTCCGGCTATTTCCGGATCAGTAATTACACCATCTCCATCGGTATCTCCGGCTATCTCCGGATCAGTAATCACACCATCTCCATCGGTATCTCCGGCTATCTCCGGATCAGTGATAATACCATCTCCATCGGTGTCTCCGGCTATTTCCGGATCAGTAATCACACCGTCTCCATCAGTGTCTCCGGCTAATTCCGGATCAGAGATAACACCATCTCCGTCAATGTCTCCGGCTATTTCCGGATCAGTGATAACACCATCTCCATCGGTATCTCCTGCTATCTCCGGATCAGTAATTACACCATCTCCATCGGTGTCTCCGGCAAGTTCAGAATCATCAATTGTTCCATTGCCGTCAGTGTCTCCGGCTATTTCCGGATCAGTAATCACACCATCTCCGTCAGTGTCTCCGGCTATTTCCGGATCAGTAATTACACCATCTCCATCGGTATCTCCTGCTATCTCCGGATCAGTAATCACACCATCTCCATCGGTATCTCCTGCTATCTCCGGATCAGTGATAATACCATCTCCATCGGTGTCTCCGGCTATTTCCGGATCAGTAATTACACCATCTCCGTCAGTGTCTCCGGCTATTTCCGGATCAGTAATCACACCATCTCCATCGGTGTCTCCAGCAAGTTCCGGATCAGTGATAACACCATCTCCGTCAGTATCTCCGGCAATATATTTATTAACTGTTAATATTTGACTAACCTGAATTGCAGGATTGAAATTACTGTTACCTGCCTGATTCGCGTTAATCATACATGTACCTACTCCAATAATGTTTACAATTTCGCCATTAACTCCCGAACATACAGCAACATTTTGATCTGAACTAATAAACACAACTGGGTTGCCAGAAATACCTCCTGTTGCAGAAATTGTAAATGGTGCATCACCGTAAACTTTTGTTCCCAAAGGATTGAAAATTATGATTTGGGATGCAATGGTAATATCCAATGAACCATCAGCAAATGTAATGGCATAATTGGATGAAGTCAATCCACCTGGAGTGATGACATATCCTGTTCCAACATTGATCGCTGTGCTTGCAGTACCCGTGAATGCCAGTGTGCCTGATAAATCAGTTTCATCTTCTCCACTTATAAATCCAGCGTAAGTAACAGTAAAACCAGTAAATACGGCTCCATCGTACTCTTTACTTTTGTCTTCGGCTGTAATGGTCAAGGATTTTTGAGTGATGCTAAAGTCTTTACTCACAAAAGTTAAATCGTAGTTCGATCCGGCACTCAGTGTTCCCTGCAAAATAGCATAAGAACCTACAGATTCTCCGCTTGTTCTTGATAGTACCCCGCTAAATGAGTCACCGCTTTCCAATGTTGCTGACGTAGTGTAAGTGAAAGTCGGATCTGCATCTCCGTAAACTTTTGTCTGACCGGCATCAGCGGTTACAGTTATTTGTTTCTGTGTAACTGCAAAGTCTTTACTCACGAAAGTTAAATCGTAGTTTGATCCGGCACTCAGTGTTCCGATTGTAATGGCATAAGAACCTACAGATTCTCCACTTGTTCTTGATAGTACTCCGCTAAATGAGTCACCGCTTTCCAATGCTGAAGATGTCGTGTAAGTAAATGTTGGATCTGCATCTCCGTAAACTTTTGTCTGACCTGCATCAGCGGTTACCGTTATTGCTTTTTGGGTGATACTAAAGTCTTTACTCACAAAAGTTAAATCATAGTTCGATCCGGCACTCAGTGTTCCCTGTAAAATGGCGTAGGAACCTACAGATTCTCCGCTTGTTCTTGATAGTACTCCACTAAATGAGTCACCGCTTTCCAATGCTGAAGATGCCGTGTAAGTAAATGTTGGATCTGCATCTCCGTAAACTTTAGTCTGACCTGCATCAGCGGTTACAGTTATTGCTTTTGGGGTTATATCCAATGAACCATCTACAAATATAATGTGATAATTGAATGAAGTCAATCCACCCGGAGTGATGACATACCCTGTTCCAACATTGATCGCTGTGCTTGCAGTACCCGTGAATGTCAGTGTTCCTGATAAATCAGTTTCATCCTCACCTATTCTAAATCCAGCATAAGTAACAGTAAATCCGCTGTATACTGCTCCATCGTACTCTTTGCTTTTGTCCTCGGCTGTAATGGTCAAAACTTTTAGAGTAATGTCCAATGAACCATCAGCAAATGTAATGGCATAATTGGATGAAGTCAATCCACCTGGAGTGATGACATACCCTGTTCTAACATTGGTAGCAGTTGTAGCAGATCCACTATAAACAAGTGTTCCTGATAAATCAGTTTCATCTTCGCCTGTTATAAATCCAGAGTAAGTAACAGTAAAACCAGTAAATACGGCTCCATCGTACTCTTTGGTTTTGTTTTCGGCTGTAACGGTCAAGGATTTTTGCGTGATACTAAAGTCTTTACTCACGAAAGTTAAATCGTAGTTCGATCCGGCACTCAGTGTTCCCTGTAAAATGGCGTAGGAACCTACAGATTCTCCGCTTGTTCTTGATAGTACTCCACTAAATGAGTCACCGCTTTCCAATGCTGAAGATGTCGTGTAAGTAAATGTCGGATCTGCACCTCCGTAAACTTTTGTCTGACCGGCATCAACTGTTACCGTTATTTCTTTTTGAGTGATGCTAAAAGCTTTACTCACGAAAGTTAAATCGTAGTTCGATCCGGCACTCAGTGTTCCGATTGTAATAGCATAACTTCCTACATCTTCTCCTGTTGCTCTTGAAAGTGCTCCGGTGAAAGAATCGCCACTTTCCAATGTTGCTGACGTGGTGTAAGTGAATGCCGGATCTGCTTGTCCATAAACTTTCGTTTGCCCGGCATCAACTGTTACCGTTATTGCTTTTTGAGTGATGCTAAAGTCTTTACTCACGAAAGTTAAATCGTAGTTCGATCCGGCACTCAATGTTCCCTGTAAAATGGCGTAGGAACCTACAGATTCTCCGCTTGTTCTTGATAGTACTCCACTAAATGAGTCACCGCTTTCCAATGCTGAAGATGCCGTGTAAGTAAATGTTGGATCTGCATCTCCGTAAACTTTTGTCTGACCGGCATCTGCTGTTATGGTTATTTGTTTCTGTGTAACTGCAAAGTCTTTACTCACGAAAGTTAAATCGTAGTTCGATCCGGCACTCAGTGTTCCCTGTAAAATGGCGTAGGAACCTACAGATTCTCCGCTTGTTCTTGATAGTACTCCACTAAATGAGTCACCGCTTTCCAATGCTGAAGATGTCGTGTAAGTAAATGTCGGATCTGCACCTCCGTAAACTTTTGTCTGACCGGCATCAACTGTTACCGTTATTGCTTTTTGAGTGATGCTAAAAGCTTTACTCACAAAAGTTAAATCGTAGTTCGATCCGGCACTCAGTGTTCCGATTGTAATAGCATAACTTCCTACATCTTCTCCTGTTGCTCTTGAAAGTGCTCCGGTGAAAGAATCGCCACTTTCCAATGTTGCTGACGTAGTGTAAGTAAATGTTGGATCTGCACCTCCGTAAACTTTTGTCTGACCGGCATCAACTGTTACCGTTATTTCTTTTTGAGTGATGCTAAAAGCTTTACTCACGAAAGTTAAATCGTAGTTCGATCCGGCACTCAGTGTTCCGATTGTAATAGCATAACTTCCTACATCTTCTCCTGTTGCTCTTGAAAGTGCTCCGGTGAAAGAATCGCCACTTTCCAATGTTGCTGACGTGGTGTAAGTGAATGCCGGATCTGCTTGTCCATAAACTTTCGTTTGCCCGGCATCAACTGTTACCGTTATTGCTTTTTGAGTGATGCTAAAGTCTTTACTCACGAAAGTTAAATCGTAGTTCGATCCGGCACTCAATGTTCCCTGTAAAATGGCGTAGGAACCTACAGATTCTCCGCTTGTTCTTGATAGTACTCCACTAAATGAGTCACCGCTTTCCAATGCTGAAGATGCCGTGTAAGTAAATGTTGGATCTGCATCTCCGTAAACTTTTGTCTGACCGGCATCTGCTGTTATGGTTATTTGTTTCTGTGTAACTGCAAAGTCTTTACTCACGAAAGTTAAATCGTAGTTCGATCCGGCACTCAATGTTCCCTGTAAAATGGCGTAGGAACCTACAGATTCTCCGCTTGTTCTTGATAGTACCCCGCTAAATGAGTCACCGCTTTCCAATGCTGAAGATGCCGTGTAAGTAAATGTCGGATCTGCATCTCCGTAAACTTTTGTCTGACCCGTATTAGCTGTTACTGTTATTGCTTTTTGAGTGATGCTAAAAGCTTTACTCACAAAAGTTAAATCGTAGTTCGATCCGGCACTCAGTGTTCCGATTGTAATAGCATAACTTCCTACATCTTCTCCTGTTGCTCTTGAAAGTGCTCCGGTGAAAGAATCGCCACTTTCCAATGCTGAAGATGTCGTGTAAGTAAATGTCGGATCTGCACCTCCGTAAACTTTTGTCTGACCGGCATCAACTGTTACCGTTATTTCTTTTTGAGTGATGCTAAAAGCTTTACTCACGAAAGTTAAATCGTAGTTCGATCCGGCACTCAGTGTTCCGATTGTAATAGCATAACTTCCTACATCTTCTCCTGTTGCTCTTGAAAGTGCTCCGGTGAAAGAATCGCCACTTTCCAATGTTGCTGACGTAGTGTAAGTAAATGTCGGATCTGCATCTCCGTAAACTTTTGTCTGACCCGTATTAGCTGTTACTGTTATTGCTTTTTGAGTGATGCTAAAAGCTTTACTCACAAAAGTTAAATCGTAGTTCGATCCGGCACTCAGTGTTCCGATTGTAATGGCATAAGAACCTACAGATTCTCCACTTGTTCTTGATAGTACTCCGGTGAAAGAATCGCCACTTTCCAATGCTGAAGATGTCGTGTAAGTAAATGTTGGATCTGCACCTCCGTAAACTTTTGTCTGACCGGCATCAACTGTTACCGTTATTGCTTTTTGGGTGATACTAAAGTCTTTACTCACAAAAGTTAAATCGTAGTTCGATCCGGCACTCAATGTTCCCTGTAAAATGGCGTAGGAACCTACAGATTCTCCGCTTGTTCTTGATAGTACCCCGCTAAATGAGTCACCGCTTTCCAATGCTGAAGATGTCGTGTAAGTAAATGTCGGATCTGCATCTCCGTAAACTTTTGTCTGACCGGCATCTGCTGTTACCGTTATTGCTTTTTGAGTGATGCTAAAGTCTTTACTCACAAAAGTTAAATCGTAGTTCGATCCGGCACTCAATGTTCCCTGTAAAATGGCGTAGGAACCTACAGATTCTCCGCTTGTTCTTGATAGTACCCCGCTAAATGAGTCACCGCTTTCCAATGCTGAAGATGCCGTGTAAGTAAATGTCGGATCTGCATCTCCGTAAACTTTTGTCTGACCCGTATTAGCTGTTACTGTTATTGCTTTTTGAGTGATGCTAAAAGCTTTACTCACAAAAGTTAAATCGTAGTTCGATCCGGCACTCAGTGTTCCGATTGTAATAGCATAACTTCCTACATCTTCTCCTGTTGCTCTTGAAAGTGCTCCGGTGAAAGAATCGCCACTTTCCAATGCTGAAGATGTCGTGTAAGTAAATGTCGGATCTGCATCTCCGTAAACTTTTGTCTGACCGGCATCAACTGTTACTGTTATTGCTTTTTGAGTGATGCTAAAAGCTTTACTCACAAAAGTTAAATCGTAGTTCGATCCGGCACTCAGTGTTCCGATTGTAATGGCATAAGAACCTACAGATTCTCCACTTGTTCTTGATAGTACTCCGGTGAAAGAATCGCCACTTTCCAATGCTGAAGATGTCGTGTAAGTAAATGTTGGATCTGCACCTCCGTAAACTTTTGTCTGACCTGCATCAGCGGTTACTGTTATTGCTTTTTGAGTGATGTTTAATCCTTGCGAAACCTGGGCTGCCACATCATAAGTGTCGTCACCGGCTTGGTCAGCATAAATAGTGCATGAACCAACTCCAACAATATGAATCTTTCCGGCCACAATAGTGGCCACAGATGTATTAGAACTACTATAAGAGACCGTTAAACCACTACTTGCCGTAGCTGAAGGATCAAAGTCACTGTTACCATACGCTTTATCTGAAAGAGAATTAAACGTAATGGTTTGAGTTTGTTTGGTTGTAAAACTTTGAACCCCACCATAGCTCGTTCCTGCACTATTAATTGCATACGCCTGAAAGTTGTAAGTGGTATTGGGAGCAAGCGAACCAATAGTTTCACTAAAAATTCCAGTCGCTGCCCCATTTGAATCTTGCGTTACATCTGCTCCTCCTATCTCGGGAGATGCGTTTATCGAAGAATAGACAACCCCGGTTTCGGTTACATCAGCACTACCTTTATCTGACATATCACCTCCCATAGTTACTGAGCCTGAAGTGATAGAAGAAACCGCGGATGTAGAAACTGTTGGTGCCACATCATCATCGGTCAGGGTGATTCCTACGGTTTGATCGGTCAGCGCATCGAAAGTGTCATCGCTGGAAGCATCCTTCACCGCAACAGTGATTGTTGCCGTGTCATCTCTGTCGATATCGTCATCCACACCAGTAACTGTTACCGTCTGCGACGTGTCCCAATTAGCCGATGTAAAGGTCAGTGTTGACTTATCTATCGTAGCTTCATCCGTTTTATCGCTCGTAACATCAAAAACAACGTCACTTGTCGGTTCTGAATTTAAAACTACAGTAAAGCTGCCTGTTCCTGCATTTTCATCAATTGTTAAGGCTATTTTGCTTACCGTAAAACCAGCTGTATCATCATCGGTCAGGGTGATTCCTGCAGTTTGATCAGTCAGCGCATCGAAAGGGTCATCGCTGGAAGCATCCTTCACCATAACAGTGATTGTTGCCGTGTCATCTCTATCGATATCGTCATCCACACCAGTAACTGTCACCGTCTGCGGCGTGTCCCAATTAGCCGATGTAAAGGTCAGTGTTGCCTTATCTACCGTGGCTTCTTCCGTTTTATCGCTTGCAACATCAAAAACCACATCGTTGGATGGCTGAACATCTAAAACAACTGTGAACGTGCCTGTTCCTGCATTTTCATCAATTGTTAAGGTTGTTTCGCTTACCGTAAAACCTGGTGTTGTTGATGCAAAAGCTAAATATGCTCCATTATCAGGATTTATCGAAGCCCAATAATAAGTTCCATCGTCAGCTAAATTGACGATATCGTCAGAGCTGTTGAATGTTAAATCATTAGATGCTACCAAAACAGGTATTCCAGAAGGGAACATTATCGCTGTTTTTGGTATAGCAAAATATACATTACCCACCGTACCGGTCTCATCCACTTTCCAGACACGGTCTGAACGGTTATTGGTGCCTCCGTCGAAACTTGAGGTAAATGAGTTTTCTGCTCCATTATTATGCCCCATCAGCATAAAATTGCCATTGCCAAGTTCCGTTCTGCTTACGTCTGTATTTGAAGCAGTAAAATTCTGTATGGTGGCCAGTATTGGTCCGTTTGTATTATTTACTGACCGTGATACCTTTTGGTTCAGGCCAGATGCGTTATCTTGCCCAATTCCGAAAATATCGGTAGTATAGCCTGTGTTGTTTGCTGCTTTCCAAATAGCTGTTCCGTCTGAAGCCAGATAATCCGTTGCATCTGTCTGATCCAACGTAACACCGTATTTAAGTGCCAGGTAAGAATCTATCTTTTGCTGGTCGCTGGCAGAGACATTGGCACTGTAGACCACAACTTCCGCAATATTTCCTGTCCAGAATTCTCCGGTTTCATCTGCGATATCAGCTCCAATACACATACGACTGTTCACCGTGTTCCAGGTTGGAGGTGCACCATCAGCGTCTGTCGTTAAGGTTGCCCCGTCGGCCTGTAGATATGTTGTCGATGATCCGTCAAAACCTCCACCAATAATGTGTGGTTTGTTCAGCGTCCAAGAATTACTACTGAGTATACTGTTTCCGCCACCCCATGAACCATATAAAAGGCTATTATCAGATAACGAACCCGCTATTCCATGAGCTTGACCATCTGTTGCGGTTCCATGGGCAAAAAGCACATGATTTCCTGTAAAAGCCGCCGTTTGAGTCGCCACTACACGCATCAACCGGGCATCAGAACCTGAAGGAAGTCCTGTCATACTCACGCCATTCATGGCTTTGGTGCCATTAAAATATACCTGTGGGTTAAAATTCAACGAATTTTCCAGAAACGTTGGCTTTTTCGTATTTACCTGGGTAAAATGGTTGCCATAAGGGCTCTGGTCGTTCCATTGTTCTATTGTATTGTTATTTGTAGCATCGGTTGTGCCCAAATCAGAAAAGACCTGGTTGTTCGCCTTTATCCAAAGCGAAATACCATTGGTTACACCACCCGGTGCTTCCTGGTATTTTGCTAAAGTAAATACCGTTCCATCTGCCGGAGCAGCAGTGGTTGTAAATTCACCATCTGCATTTAAAGTTCCAACTGTGGTTACGTTAGATGAAAAATCTCCATCCGAAGTTGCAATAATCGACCAATCTTCATCGTAACCTTCAAACTTCATACTAATGTTTTGTGCGAAGTTGGTGGCATCAACTTTCCATTCGCGTGCCAAACGGATATTGAACCCTGTAGTTGCGTCCAATTCTGTTACTTGTGGCGTCAAAACGGCTCCGTTGTTTGCCACTGTCAGAAACTGCAGGTCATTGGCATGTGTGGTTCGGCCTGCATCGTTATTGGCCAAAGTAAAATCAGCATCTAATGCAACAGTAAGAATTGAACCATCATTGACTGATTTTGATACTTTTTGGTTTAACCCACTGGCATCATCACGGCCAATACCGAAAATATCATTATCATAGCCTGTATTATCGGTAGCGCTCCAGATGGTGCTTCCATCAGAAGCCAGATAATCATCGGTTTTTGAAATACCGTATTTAAGCGCCAGATAAGATTCGACCTCTTTTACTTCAGTATCAGAAAGATCAGCAGCATAAATAATATATTCAGCGATATCTGTGGTAGATGCGGCTGAAAAGTCTTGTGGATTTGCTCCGAATCCCAAATAACCATCATTACTCCCAGCCAGTGAGTTGAATGTACTTGTCTGTGTCTCGAAAGTACCATCTAAATAAAGGGACAGCTCACCTGGCTGCACATCTTGCCGCGCAATTACATACTTATTGATACTAGTTGTATTACCGTATATTATTGTTCCGTCTTTGCCATAATCAGTACGTTGATAACCACCAGCCCGTTCAAAATAACCGGCTCTGTCCCTGGTACCAGTTGCAGAACCGTACCCGGCCTCAACACTTCCTGCCGTAGTTTTCTTTACTAAAAAGGTGGTATTATTATCCGTAGTTGAATTGAAATAGGTTGTATAGAGGGCAGTAGAGGAGGTTTTTATCGCATCATTACCATCAAAAGATACAATAGCGTTGAAATTTGCCCTGTTGGAAACCACTTCAGGATCTCCTGCAACATCATTTACAATAGTTGTATTTACACCATATGGTTTTTGGCCTTCCCAGCTCGTAATATTTCCATTGGTTACAGAGCTTCCTCCATTAGTAGTTCCGCTGTTGGCATTAAACCATACACGTAAATTGTCAACTATTCCTCCAGGGGCTTCCGGACGGACTAAATCAATATTAAGGGTTGTAGTTGTCGTCATATTGATAGTTGGGTCGCCATCCATTCCGCCATACTCGACGATATATCCAGACGTATAGTCATTTTGCCTGTCATTCCATGTGCCGTTTGAAGTGAAAAATTGCAAACTCGTCTCTACACTCCCTGCGTCATCCGGCTGACCAGTAGACCAGTTTTCATACTTGCCACTAACTACTGCTCCGTTTTGATAGAAAATTGTACCATCCTCCGGGCCAGTTACCCATTTCCATGTATCCGGTATTGCTTCATCTGAACCTCCTAACCACAAAGCTTGCTCAGTTCCATCTGATATGCTCAGAATAAAGTCTTTCTCATTTTCAGAGGTAACAGTAGCGAGGTAACCTTTCAATCCGTAATATGTTTTAGCGCTGGCAGCAGCCTCGGCCTGAGTCCACGTAGCGGATATATTTACATACTCATAAAAGTGTCCGTTATCCAAACTTCCGTCTTGCGAAAAATAATCGGCATTGGCCAGAGAAATGGTCAACTGACGCTGGCTGCCATCTATTAAACTAAATAAAAGTGCATTGTTTACATAGGTAATACTTCGCATGGCTGCCTGGTATTCCGAAGGAGAAGCATCGCCTAATAATACTAATGCTCCTTGTGTATCATCAAAATAGCCCAATATTTTACCTGTGTTTGTAAAAAGCAGGGTATCCTGATTACTCCGATAACCGGAGCTAAAATGGATTGTTAAGCCTTTAATATCGCTACCTTCAGCATCGGTAATCGTAAAATTAGGAAATGCAACTACCGGGCTATACTCGGCGGTATTGTATGTTGGCGAATCATTTTTACCATCTATTACTGGTGGCTGAGGTTTAACCAGATCCAAAGTGGTAGTTGTTGTCATATTGAAGGTTGGGTCTCCGCTCATACCACCATACTCAACGATATAACTAAAGCCGTTCGTTTGATCTCCGTCTCCCCAGGCTCCATTCCTGTTTATCGCCAGATAGTCCTCATCATTTACATTATTAGGTTCACTATTTGCTGTATACCAATTTGTATATCCAAAACTTTCTTTAGTCGCCTGGTCATAAAAGATTGTATCGGTTTCGGGCCCGGTTATCCATTTCCACGTATTTTCAAGTTCATTATCAGAACCACCAATCCATGACCATTCTATATTTGAAGGTATTTTATCTTTAATAAATGTATTTTCGTCGGCTGATGTTATAGTAGCCAAATACCCTTGTAACCCATAATATGTTTTTGCACTGGCATTGGCCGAAGCTGTGTTAAAAGCGTCCGTGGCACCAACAAACTCATAAAAATGACCAGTAGATGCTAAATAGTATGAATTAGCAAATGATATAGTTAACTCGCGCTGATCGTAACTTACGGCACCAGGTGCTGCATCATTTGAATAAGTAATGCTGCGCACTGCAGTTTGATAGTTGGCAGGCAAAGCATCTCCGGAAAGCGTAAGTACTCCTGTACCTTTATCAAAACTTCCGGTTATTCCGTTCTGATTGGTAAACAAAAGATTATCCTGATCGCTGTGATGCCCGGTAGAACTAAAGGATATAGTTAATCCTTTAATATCATCACCTTCTGCATCGGTAATGGTAAAGTTTGGGAATACAGTTACCGGAGTATTTGTTTCGGTATAATACTTTGGAGAAATGTCGTTCCCATTCATTTCGGGTGGAGTATCAATGCATAATGAGCTCATCGCCGCAAACATCAAACCTCCAAGTAGTGTAGTAAATTTGTAAATCATGTGGAATTATAAAAAATTTATTAAATAGTATTGTTTTCAACTTTTCCTGTTTTCTCTTCAATCCAAAGAACCCAGTTTTTGTTTAAATCAATATAAACTCAGGAATGTCAACTTTTTAACATGTAACTTTTGTCGAGGAAAAGCATTATATTAACAGCACCGACAAATCACACAACAAACTCTAAATCAACACCATAAGATTCTGATCAAATGCCAGGTTGCCTGGAGATTGACAACCATTCGGCATTGCTAAAACTACTGGAAGTAAAACCGGCATCTGCTTTGAACCAAAGGTTAAGGCCTGTTGAGACACCTCCGGGGATTGTGCTAACAGACTTAAGTTACAAAGCAAAATGATGTACAATAGGTAAAATTTTCTCATGTGTAATATTTTTTAAGTTTTATTTAGGTTTTTTGGTTCTGTTTTCTTGGTTGTCTCATCCAGAAAAATAACAAACAAATACTCTATAAGAGCTTTGTGAAGTTCTACGCTTCTGTGTATGATTTAGGGATGTTGAACAATTTGAATTGGTTTCAAATTCAATACAAGTTCCTATCGAAAATGGGAAATGAGATTCAATCTCTTTTAAAGCCAAACCTCTGTAATTTGCTATTGTTTCTTCACAAATTGCACCAATGGTATTATTTGTAAATTCCAGATCTGATGCAATCTCTTTTATGCATTCTATGAAACACAACACCAATTAGTTTTACAAATCTCCCTTTTACACATCAAAGTTTTATAAATTCAATTTGTTCCATTTAAGCAGGTTTTACTTTTTGGTACGAATAAATATTTAGTCGAATTTGATCGATTACTACGAAATATGAAACAGGGTAAATCTGTAGAAAAAACGGCAATAACAATAACACATAATATCGATCCTCTAACACTTTTTACTGATGAGCCTTGTTTTTTTTAAGAACAATCAGATTTACATCAAATTTTTGAACTCAACAATGAGCTTATAATCAAAACCTCAAAACAACTAAGTAGATACAATGGATACCGCCAGACAATCTGCAGGTGAATATAATATTAAAGAAGAAATCTTTTTTAAACTACATCACGCAAAAGAATTATTCAAGCCTATATTATAATAGAGGGGACGCAGTTTACACTACCTTCTTTTCAGTAAGAAAGCTCAGTTGCAATAAAAATACAGGGGTAATCAAAAGATTCTGCCCTCTTAGGCAAACGTATTGGGGCAAAAGAAGCTGAAGATGTTATTAGCTTGTCCTTACAAATTTATTGCAAGACAGTTAGCCACAAAATATTGCAGTTGCCGCTTATTTCAATTTATTAACTTTTTGGGAAACCATTCTCTTCTCAAATTAAAAACCATTTTCTTTCTTAATAATCCCCAATAAAATGGACTTACTAAGGATTAAACAGATAGCAACTAGTTAACCCTTCTATATTCTGTTGGTGTTGCACCTGTTTTTGATTTAAAAAAGCGGGTAAAATAATGGGGATAATTAAACCCAAGTAAATAGGCTATTTCACTTACTGAATTAGTGCTACTTAATAACATTGCCTTTGCTTTCCTAATCATCAAATTGTTGATGTAATCTTTGGCAGAAATCCCTGCTTCTTTTCGAAGCACATCACTTAGATAATTAGGGGATAGGTTTATTTTTTCTGCAATGTCCTGCACTGTTGGAATTCCCTTTTCAGCAAGTAAATTTTTACCTATCCAATTATTTACTATTTTTTCAAACTTTACTACAATACCTTGGTGTACAATATTACGGGTTTTAAATTGACGTTCGTAAAAACGAAGAGAGTAATTTAGTAACAATTCTAAATTTGAAATAATCACCTTTTGGCTATGACAATCAATATTTTCTGTATACTCTTTTTGGATATTAGAAATAATATCATTTAATGTATTTCTTTCTGATGTGGATAGATGTAAGGCCTCATCAGTATGATATTCAAAAAAATAGTATTGATTCATTTTCTGACTCAAATGCGATTTGCTGAGAAAACTGGGATGAAAAAAAAGCATCCAGCCTTTATTTTCATTTTTTCCAACTGGTTTGGTAGCCGTAAATGCTTGCAGTGGTGCAGTAAACATCAAAGCTCCATTTTCAAAATCGTAACTGTTTCTTCCATATTCCATACCACAATGCACATCTTTTAAGGCAATACAGTATAAATCTGTCACAACTTTTATGTCAACCATTTCTTGTGTTACCTCTATATCGGAAACATCGATTATTGTAATTAGAGGATTCTTGGGAACATCCATATTTAACATCTCATGCAGTTGCGAAATAGAATTTACTTTGATGATTGTTTCCATTTATAAAAGATTTTTATTGCAGATTGTAAACAAATATGTGTAATTTTTTTTTAACATTTCGTGTTAAAAACAGTATTTTTTTATTTATGCTAAGTCACCATTTTCCCGTCAAACTGCAAAAACCATTAAAAAAATAAGCAACTATTCTCGGTCACATTGTCAACAAATTGAAATTGGGTTCAGCCTTATTCAGCACCTATTATTTCAAATAAAACACCCACTACTTTTCATTAAAATAATGGGTGTCAACTAAATAATTACTATTTATTTTTTATCTCGTAACAATTCGGTACATTTTTGTGCCACAAATTCTTCACAAAATAATCCCAACGTTTCCGAATAAAATATTTATTGTAGTATAGACTGCTGTGATCACATTCCGGTACCAGTAGTAATTCAAAATCTTTATTGGCTTTTATTAGAGCATCTGCCATTCGCATGGATGAAGCCGCATTTACATTGTTATCCATGTTTCCATGCGCTAACATTAATTTCCCCTGCAATTGACTGGCTAAAGACAAATTGGATTGCTCGTCGTAATGTTTCCCTGCCGGAAAACCCATGTACAATTCGGGCCACCATGCTTTGGCAATTCTGTGATCGTGATTCCCTGCAGAAGAAACGCCAACCTTGTAAAAATCAGGATGAGTTAACAGGGCATGTGCCGCATCGTATCCTCCGGCCGAATGACCATAAATTCCAACATTTTCGATATCGATATAAGGATATTTAACCGCCATTTCCCTAATGGCTTTGATATGATCGGGAGCACCTATATCGCCAAGGTTTTTATAAGAGAAATCATGAAATTTTTTGGATCGATAAGCAGAGCCCAATCCATCAACCGTAATCACCACAAAACCGATTTGTGCCAATGACACATCCATACTGTACAAGGCCGAAGTAAATGATTTAGGAGTACGAATTGTTTGCGGACCAGAATAAGTTCCATCTATTATCGGATACCTTTTTGTAGAATCCATATTAAAAGGACGATAAATCACTCCATAGATATCTGTTTTGTTATCTCTCGCTTTTACTTTGTACATCTCCGGAGCTTTCCATCCCATTGCAACAAGATCCTCAATATCAAGTTGAGCAAGATCAAGAATCTTAGTTCCGTTTTTTACACTTCGAATTAGAAAATGGTTGGGCAAATCAACCCGCGAATAATCATCGAATACATATTTTCCATTCGGACTTATTGAACAAGTATGAGTTGCATTTTCAGGACTCAGCAATTTAAGTCCCGAACCATCAATGTTGATCGAATACAAATACGTGTAATATGGATCACCCTTTTCTATACCACAGGCGGTGAAATATATTTTCCCCTTTTTATCATCCACCTTACATATTTCGCGAACCACATATTCTCCCTTGGTGATTTTATTTATTTGCTTACCGGTTTCATAATCGTACAGATATAACTGATTCCATCCTTCTTTCTCCGATGACCAAATAATATTGTTACTGGTTTTATTTATCCGGTACAAAAGCATATTTACATCCACATAGGTGTCGGCGGTTTCAGAAATCACAGTTCTGGTTTTTCCTGTCTCAACATTTACATCGATTAATTCCCTTGTTTGATAACCTCTTTGGTAACGAATGATATACGCATGTTTATTGGATTTCCATTCAAAGCCACCTTCTAAAAAGCTTGCATATTCAGGAAGGTCGCATTCTATTTGTTTACCCGATTCGATATTAAAAATAACATACGAAGTTTTAGCAAGACATGTATCTCCCGCAAGTGCACGTTCGTAAGAATATACTTCGGCCCGTAATCCTTTTTCAGGAGAACTGTGATACATATATAAATTTTGAGCTTCTTTACGGTTAAATTTGCTGCAAATAAGATATTTTGAGTCAGGAGACCAATACGCACTTATTCCGTATTCTACATCTTGCTTTTTGCTTTCATTGCGCACAAATTCCCACGGAATGGAATTGCCATAACTAAGTGTTTCGCACCCATCTGTACTTAAGGGAACAATATTGCTGCCATCTTTATCTTTCAGATAGATATTATAATCCTTTATAAATGCAATTTGTTTGTTGTTTGGAGCAGGCAACTCAGTTATATTTCTTTTTTCGGGATTAGCTGCCGATTTTAATTGATAGTTTTTCAAATTGATTGTAAAGCAGGAAGTGTCTACAGTAAACTTTAATGTATCTCTGCCCTTTAAGCTAAGTCCGGTTAATTTTAAATCATACGCTTTGTATTCTTTATGCAAAAACTCAGAAATTTTTTCTGCCAATTTCGCATGATCAAACAAAGGTGTTTTTTGTTTCTTTTTTAAGTCTGCCAAAAAATACTCATTCCCTTTTCTTGTTTTGGTTGAATACCATAATGAATCCCCCTTACCAATCCAGTTGGGTTGAATTCCCGAATTATAAACTTTAGCCCGTGAATTATAGTAAAGCCACTTTTCAGCTTCCTGATAGTCTTTCAACTCTCCCTGCGCAAATATATTTCCTGCACAAAGCAGTAAAAATATAATGATCGTTATTTTCTGAACTTTCATTTGTTTTCAATTAATAGTATGATGTACATTATTCATTTATTAAAGGCTTTCACACCCCTATTCGGTAACCATTTCTTATTCTTTTACTATTCCCGGTATAAATTGGCTGTAGAATGGCGGGATGGACTTTTTTCGAATTCAGGAAAATACCGCGCAACAATTTCATACAAATCAGGATCGTATTTTTTCATATCTTCCCGGGTATTCACCCAATTGTGTTTTCCATCAGGAACCTTAACTTCGGCATTCACATTAAACCAGTTCTGAACTCCTTCGGCCCAATATTCATATATATTGGTAGCAGCATACATTTTTTTGTATTTCCCTTTAGCAATGGCATTATCCAATTTTTCCTGCAGTAAATTGTTGAATGTAGAATCGATTGGTGCAATTCCAATTAAATGAATGGCATGTGCAAATTCATGAACCAAAATATCCTCAGCATGATATTTATCAATCTGATAAGCAAGCAGGTTCTCTTCAGCACAAGATGTTAACGGCAATTCCATATCGCCGCCAAGTCCACGGGCTCTAAGATCCCAGTTCAATGTCGTGTCCTGAGCCAAATGAGCATGCTCCGGAATATCTGTTGTCCCTTCGTAACGAGCCATAATTGCAAGCCGGGCATTTTCTTTAACCATCTGACTCAAAACTTCACCCGGCAAACTTTTAGTCATAAAATCGACAATATTACAAGCCACATAAAAAGCTGAATCAGGAACCTTATTGGAGCTCATGATATGAATTCCATTCACGTTAACATACTTTTTATAGAATGAATCGAATTTAAAATCGGAAGGCGGAGATGTAATTGTAAATATTTTTTGCTCTGACTGATCCGTTTTTTTAATTTTTGCAGATGCCACATACAAAGGCATCAAAACTGCGATTAGAATAAGAATTTTTTTCATTTATAATGTTTTTTATTATTTAACTTCGACAAGCGAACCAACAAGCTTCCATGAGGAGGAATTTCTTTAACAAGGTTTTCATCTGTTTTCCCAATGATTTTATGCTCCCACAAATCTTTTACCTTGTATACATTTCGATGGATACTAACATCTTTTGCAAAATACATCGTCTGTTTTTTCCAGTCGTAATTCAATTTCCAGGGTTCATTTGTTCGGTTTAAAAAACATACAGCCACTTCTCCGTCAGCAAGCGGTTTTGCCCAGATTTCATATTCGCCCATGTCCATAAATTTTCTGGCCTGGTGTCCATCAGAATCCTGATCAATTGCAATTACCTCCTTATTCATAAGAATTTCAGCTGTTGCCTTATCCAAATTTCGCAAATCGTTTCCTGCCATCAATGGTGCGGCCAACATGGCCCACATCGAAAAATGTGTTTTATTTTCATCCGGTGTCATGCCTCCATTTCCCACTTCCAGCATATCAGGATCATTCCAATGTCCGGGACCTGCAAATTCATATAAATCAGCTTGTTTATCGATGATATCGAGAACTCCAAGTCCGCCCCAATCAAAAGTACATTGGTAACAATCCCGAATATCGGCCGTTGTCCTCCACAAATGTCCGATTCCTTTCCCCCACTTCCAAGGCTCACTTTCGCCCCATTCGCAAATAGAAAATACAATCGGTCTTCCGCTGGCTTTAAGAGCATCACTCATTGTTTTATAAGCCGCTTCAGCTTTTTGTCCCTCATCGAAACACCAGTCGTATTTCAAATAATCTACGCCCCACGATGCATAAGTACGGGCATCCTGAAACTGATATCCTCGACTGCCCGGACGAGACTGACAGGTCATTGATCCGGCGCAGGAGTAAATGCCAAATTTTAAATCTTTGCTATGCACATAATCAACAAGTGCTTTCATTCCTGACGGAAACCGTTCCGGATCAGCAATAATATTTCCAAAACTATCGCGGCCCACCTGCCAGCAATCATCAATCACCAAATATTCGTAACCAACATTCCGCATTCCGCTTTCGGCCATTGCATCAGCCATTTCCATAATCAGGCTTTCGCTTACATTACAGCCAAATTTATTCCAGCTGTTCCATCCCATTGGAGGCGTAAGCGCTAAGTCTTCAAATTTTTGACTGTATCCTTGAAATACCTGAAAAACAATCAAAATTAAAAAATACTTTCTTATCATTTTCAATACTTTTAAATTCAAATAAATAATTTCAATCATCATGAAAGGAATTTATTATTTAGATGACCTTCCCAACCTTCTATGTGAAAACTGCAAATCTCTCTTTTGAGATTTGCAGTTTTCAGAACTACCACCATTAAAAACTAACTAAAATATTCTTTCCTTATTTATTGCTTAACAGTTCTTACACCAAATACTGGTCCTGCTCTATGCCCTTCGTGAGGTTTAAATGTAACCAACACTTTATCTTTGGTCATGCAAATATCATCGGACAATTGGTATAAGATATCCACGAATTCACCCGGCTTTTTATCTGCGATATTTTCTGTCGCAAGTAATTTTCCGTCAATCAAGATATCAAATGTTTTAGCTCCGGTACTTCCGCCCCAATATTCAACAGCCAAAGCCAATCGATTTCCTTTCATCAATCCCATTTCAAAGGACATTACACCACCTCTGTTAACAACACGGGATCTTTTATTTTTTATCACATCAACGGATGATTTTTCGCTTGTGAAATTATGATCACGTTCGGGCTGCATTTCTCCTGGTTGGAAAAAGTCAACTGTCATTTCTTCCAATTTCTTTTTCTGTGCTTGTTTAGCTTGATATTCCTTTTGGTATTTCGCCCATGATTCTTGGTTGAAAATATCAAAATATACAGAATACCTTACATCATGCACTTTATAGAATGGCTTCAAAACAAAATCATGCAAATATCCAACCGATTCTGTTTTGAATGTATTTACTTCTCCTTCTACAGAACTCAACCAATTCGAAGGATCTCTATCTTCTGTCATAATAACAGGCACATACATTGCATCAGTTGCTTTTGGATCGTCTTCCGGGCCTAATTCACCAGCCATTACCATCGGACCATACATAACTGCAACACGGTTGCTGTCATCAGGCATGGTTTCCAAACGAAGTGTAAAAGGCATCTTATATTCCAATACATCTCCATTTTTCCAGGTTCTTTCAATAGAAATAAAACTTTGCGGCTTTTGATCAACAGATATCTTTTCATTATTGATATAAATCTCCACACCATTTTCAGCCCATTTTGGGTAGCGCAGTTTAAGCATAAATTTACTGGGTTTTTCGCAGTTAAACTCCAGTTTTGTCCCTTGTTCTTCCGGGTAAACAGTTGTCTGTTTTACGATCAAACCTTTGCTTTTCCATTTTAGTTCAGAACCAATAAATTGACTTACATACAATTCATTATTGTTGTGAAAATAAATGTTTGCTCCATATTTTGAATGATTCTCCATTCCTGTTCCCACACAACATGTAAACCAATATGGATCCTGATATACCTTATGACCTCCCATTTCCAATGACAAATTATAGATCACCCGACCATCAACAGGGTGCTGAGAGGATAAAATATGATTGAATAATGCTCTTTCATAGAAATCGGCAACCTCAGGAGCGGCATCCCATTCAAAAAGATGACGGGACAGCTTCAACATATTGTACACATTGCATGTTTCAGTCGTATTTTGACTAAGACGGTTGCGCAAATGATCCGACTCCCCAAAATATTCATGATTGCAATTACCGCCTGTAACATAGGAGTGATAATTTACAACACGATCCCAGAAAAACTCAGCGGATTCTCTATCAGACAAATCCCCGGTAAGCTCATAACGGCGGGCACATCCAACTAATTTGGGAATTTGTGTATTCGCGTGTATTCCCGGCAAGATATCAACATGATGAGCCAAAGAATCAAGCACCTTTTTGTGATGAAAAACCTTAGACAGCTGCAGATATTTCTCATTCTTGGTTAATCCATAAAGATCAGCCAACGACTCATTAATTCCTCCATGCTCACAATCCAGCATGTTCTGAATTTGTTCATCATTTAAGTCTTTTACAATGGTTGTTAACCAATCTGCAAATTTTATATTGATTTGTAAAGCCTTCTTATTCCCGCATAAATTATAAGCGTCAGTCAAACCAGCCATCACTTTATGCTCGGTATAATAGGGTACCCATATTCCATTCAAATCAAATCCTTTCGAACGTATATCTCCTTTTGCTACTTCTTCTTCAAGAATCCGCTTTCCGTCAGGGAAAGCACCTATGTATCCTTCACCGTCAGCATTCTGACAAGCTTCCAGCTCATCAACTATATAATTAACCCGGTCAAGAAAACGCTTGTCGTTTGTTGAATTATACATTAAGGCACAGGCACTTAAATAATGTCCTAAGCTATGTCCTGCTATTGTATTTGCCTCCCAACCATCATAATGCTCTGCTTTAGGCTGAAGACCTGCTTCGATCCGAAATTTTGCCAGCAATCTGTCTGGTTCATAATTCAACAAGCTCTGCACATTTAATTCCATGGCCTTTTCGAAAGGTCCATCAAGCAATTTAACATCCTTTAAATCAAATGGCAGTACTTTAAATTCAACCATCTCAGGGCCGTTCGTGCTTATTCGATTATCTTCGATACCTGAACAGGAAGATAATCCAACTCCAATACAAATTGAAAAGAATAAAGCTCTACAAAAATCGAATCTCATATTTTAATAATTATATAGTTATCAGAAAATTACAGTCTCAATTATTTTACCTTCCATTCCAAAATACCACCCGACTCATCTTTTTGCAGTTGAGCCGCAATTCGAAGTGCTTTTGTTTTTACAGGCTTAAAATTCACTGTGTTGTATTTATCAAGTTCCACTTTAAACTCATCACTGGTCTCAACAGGAACCCATTTCCCCTTGCTGTCTTTGTATAATAATGACCATTTTTCGGGCACCTTATAATTGCCGTCGTAGTGATCCATATTAAGCCAATAAACCGATGACTGAGACAATACAATAGGTTCTTTAAATTCATAATCAACAGTTTCTTCCGATCCTTCTTTCTGCCACCAGTAGAAATATGATTTATCAGTATCACCCGAATTTTTAGGAGTAAACCCATCATTCAAACCTGGAGCCCAATCCGTTGATGAAAATGCCTTGGCCGAATCTGCAGGTGAATATGCGGGTTTTACGATAGCCGATTCTTCCGCTGAAGGCAGCCAAACCAACATATTTGCTGTTCCCCGATTGTTCCATGCATAATATGGAATGGCTTTAAGAGTTGCAGGTTCAATTGTTTTTGCATCTCCCGATTGACTTACCCTGCTTGCTTTCATTGTAAGTGTTACCACCCCACCTAAAAGATTTTCTTCAAATTGAGAACTCACCTTTGCATCCGGCGATACAAACTCATCGAATAAATACGCATTATTGTTGTCTTTATCCTCGAAGCAATACACTATTGGGCCACGTTGGTAAGCCAATTTGTTATGATCATTGATCACCTTTTCGCTGGCTTTTATTTTACGCACAGGCATTGGAAATTCAACTTCTATCTGATCTCCCGCATCCCACTTTTCTCTCAAAATGGCATAACCATTCACCATTTCGGGTGATTTCTTCTTTCCATTTACTTTAATGGTATAAGTATCTGTGACATTTTCAACAAAGTGATACAAATCAGATGGTACAGGTTGATTTTGTGCCCATCCCGGAATGCGAATTTTCAAACCAACACGTTCATTTGTCTTTTTATCAACTGAAATTGTAAGCTTACCACTCCAAGGATATTGTGTCTTTTGTGTCAGACTCAGGGTATCCTTTCCTACTGCAACGTCAGCGTGACCTTCAGAAAATAAATTTACATACACAGAATGTTCATCAGTTGTATAAATATAACCCGGTATCGAGGCCATAAACCGTGTAATATTGCCCGGACAACAAGCACATCCAAACCAAGGTGCGCGATCATGATTATGAACAGATTCAAGAGGATTATCGTAGAAAAATTTATCGCCGCTTAAGGATACACCCGAAATAACTCCGTTGTACAACACACGTTCAAGTACATCGTAGTATTTTGAATTTCCATCATTCAAAAACAAACGGTAATTCCAGTAAACATTTGATATCGAAGCACAAGTCTCACAATAATCTGTCATATTAGGCAATTCGTAATTCGGGCCAAAGCCTTCACCTTGAGCACGGGAACCAATTCCACCCGTAATATATAATTTTTTAGAAACCACATTTTCCCAAACACATTTTGTGGCTTCCATCAATTGCTTATCATGCATCAAGGAAGCAACATCGGTTACACCTGAGTAGAGATATCCCAAACGAACAGCATGACCAACTGCTTCATCCTGTTCAACAATTGGTTTGTGATCCTGACTGTATTCATTCAATTCATGACCATCAGTACCTTTCCCTGTTTCATCAATAAAAAAACGCGCCAGCTTAAGGTATTTTTCATCATTTGTAACCCGATACAATTTTACCAATGCCATCTCCACAATCGGATGACCTGAAGGAACTTTCTTTTGTCCTTCGCCCGGACCAAAAACCTGATTCACCAAATCAGCATTTTTGATCGCAATTGTAAGTAAAGAACGTTTTCCGGTTGCCTGATAATGAGCAACAGCAGCTTCGTATAAATGACCGCAATTATAAAGTTCATGGCTGTTCAAACGATCCCAACGTCCCTCTCCGTACCAACGCTTCAAACGCTCACATTTGTTGGTTAGGCAAGTGTACAGGTAACCATCCTCTTCTTGTCCGGCACCAATTAAAGTGATCAAACTGTCCAGATAATGATCCAATTTAGCATCATACTCTACCGCCAGCGTATATGAAGCTCCTTCCAGCACTTTATAAACATCAGTATCATCAAATGGAAAATCACCTTGGTGTTCTCCTTTGATCAAACCACCAGCCAGAGCAAAATTATCCATACGCCCGGTCTCTTCACACTTTTTAAATGCTGATGGAATTGACACAGTTCTGTTAATTTCAATTTTAGGAGCCCAAAACTGATCATTTAAATGAACAGAGGTAAAGGGAACCGGATTTAAATGTCCTACAGTTTCATTCTCCTTTTTAGCACAAGAAAATGCAAGAAAACCAAACAATATCAGGAAACTATAATATCTTAATCTCATTATATATCTATATTTAGTATGAAAATTCGGTATCGGAACTATTCCAATTCCCATTCGAAAATTCCTGACGCATTTTTTTCAGGCAACTTCACTTCAAGTTTTATCGCATTGGTCTTCACTGTTTTAAATGAAACTTTGCTGGGAACACCTTTTGTTGCGGTGTAGGGTTCATTATTCTCAACAGCCGTCCACTCACTGTCTTTATTTTTATAGTAAATTTTCCACTCTTTTGGTATGCGACAACCACCCCAGGGAGCATCATCATACCAATAAATGGTTGAACCACTTACTGTTTTCTCACCGTCAAATTCGTATGAAATCCATTCTGTTGTTCCTTCTTTAGGCCACCAATGGTAATAAGGTACAGCTTGAGCCTTACCATTTTTAGGGATGAGTTGGTCGTTAACCGCACTAATTGCTTTCACCAAATGCGAGGCATCAACTTTACTTTCCGAGGCAAGAGTGGGTTGTTGCATGGGACGACTGGTACTTAAATCGTTGGAAAGCCAAACTGTCATTTCACCACTTCCACGATGAGCCCAGGCATAGTAAGGAATCATGTTCAATTGAACATCTTTTACTTCGATTTTACCTTGTTTGTTGTAATTAAGTACCTGAGCATCGGTATGAATCATATTGATGCCATACAGTAAGTCTTGTTTGTTTTCAACAGTAAATACCGGTTTTTGTGGAATAACAGCACTCAATACACTATAATCATTATCAGGCCACTCAGCGCAATAAACTACAGGACCACGCTCAACAGCAACTCTGCCCTGATCAGCCTCAACCAATGGATGAGCTTTTACAGTGCGCGCTTCCATATCGAAATGAACTTCAACCTTGTCGCCTTTACGCCAAGTACGACTGATAGTGAAATAACCATTTTTAAGTTGACTTGTAACAGACTGCCCGTTTACTTTAACTGAGTATGATAATTTTTTATTATCAGTGAAAGTATATAAATCACTTGGTACTACCCGACCTAACACCCATCCCGGAATACGGATTTTAAGGTTGAAGTTTTGTTTCTTCTTTGGATTTACATCCAGATTAATATCACCAACCCAAGGATAATTGGTTGTTTGTTTCAATACTACCGGTTTTCCATCTACCTTAATTTCCGAATTATTCGACATGAACAGATTTACATACAAATCACTTTTATGCACTGCGTAAATATATCCTGGAACAGAAGGAATAAACCGGCAAATATTTGACGGACAACAGGCACAGCCAAACCATGGCCGGCGTTGGTGCTGACCGATCGATTCAAGTGGGTTTGGATAGAAAAACCCATCGCCTTCCAATGAAACACCACTAATCAACCCATTATAAAGAGTGCGTTCCAGTACATCGTAGTATTTTGATTCGCCATGAAGCAGAAATAGTCTGTAATTGAGATAAACATTTCCGATGGCAGCACAGGTTTCACAATACGCCGACATATTAGGCAACTGATAATTTTCACCAAAAGCTTCACCATGCCCTGTAGCACCAATACCTCCTGTGATGTATAATTTTTTGCCCACAATGTTTTCCCAAATTCTATCGATAGCGTTTACATAGGTAGTATCACCGGTAAGCGCAGCCACATCGGCCATGCCGGTATACATATAGGCAGCACGAACTGCATGCCCAACAGCTTCGTCCTGTTCCAAAACCGGTTCGTGCGACTGACTGTATTCACTTTTTATTGTGGTATACCCCCGCTTATCTAATAGGAACTTTGCAAAGTCAAGATATTTCTGTTCTCCAGTTGCAACATACAATTTCGACAAAGCCATTTCTGCTATCTGATGACCTGGAACTACTGTTACCTGTCCTGGTTTATCGCCAACTTCCCTTACGGCACAATCGGCATACTTTTTCGCGATATCTAAAAAATTTGTTTTCCCAGTTGCCTGATAATGTGCCAAAGCACCTTCAACCATATGTCCCAGATTGTACAACTCATGGCTAAGGTCTTCCTCTTTTTCCCAACGTTTGGTTCCTGCCCATTCATGCGGATGTGCAGGATTCATTGTGCGGGAAGTATATAAGTATCCATCTGCCTCTTGCGCAGCTGCCACAATTGTTAAAACACTGTCAATATATTTGTCTAATTTTTTATCAGGAAAAGTCTGCATTGAATAGCTTGCTCCTTCAATGGTTTTATACACATCGGTATCATCAAATGAAAAGCCTTCCACTTTAATCGTATCACTTGGATGTGCTGCCTTAATAAAGTTTTCATATCGACCGGTTTCTTCACACTTACTAAAAGCCAATGGAATAGTCACTTCACGACTTGCTTTCAGTCTTTGTCCCCAAAACGAATCTGTAACTTTTACAGAAGTAAAAGGAACAGGAGAAATGGGATATCCACCTGTTTTATTTTTTTCCTGAGCATTTGCTGCAAAACACAAAATGCAAAGCGCAAGTGTTAAAACTCTTTTAATTGTTGTCATTGTTATATCCTATTTTTTTAATATTACTATTTCAGAAATTAATTACTCTTCAAATGTAAAATTGTATCGAAATGCTCACATTAAGTTGTCGGTTTGTTCAAAATAATAGTACAAATGTTTTTAATTCTTCAATTACATCGATTTATCAAGGCTTTATTCACTCCATTCTCTAAATGCACTCAAATAGAGTAAATATTTTCGCCTTTAATTTTACTGGATTTAACTAATTGCCGAAAAATAAACTGATTAATGAATATTATTTATCCGGAGATGTAATCTTCATTAATTCAATAATTTCCTGCTTGGTTAATGCTCTGTTAAAAAGCTGAGAATTTAAAATATAACCAGTATAATTCTCTGCGTATAAACCACTTGCGCCAATCAGAATATCACTATTTTTAACAAATAGATTAATTGGTTGTTGAGTATTTAGAACACCATCAACATATACCGACTCAACCATTCCATCAAAGCTCAGTGCTATGTGATGCCATTTTGATGCTTCAGGGATTTCTTTATAGGCTAAATCAACAGATCCATCTCCATGAGCCACAGCTCCAAAATTACTTTTACCATACATTAATGCTGAATAGGAGCCTTGCAGCATGTTTTCACGACTATTCCAGGTTATCAGGCATTCTCCATCTCCAATTTCAGGATTAAATACCCACGAAGATACAGTATACGGTGAGTTCCAACTTAAACTGTTAGGAGCAGATTCACTTAATTTAAAAAAGCTTTCTCCATCAAAAGAAATTGTTTTTACATTGTCTATATACTTTATTTCGGGAGCACCTTCTTTCATAAAATATCCCCCTAAACTTCCTGAATTTTTGAAGGAATAATCAAAAGAATCCATTACGAAATTTTCGACGTCAAAATTCATTAATAAATGATCATCCGTTAAAAGATTATCCTTAGAAGTTTTCGACAGCAAGGCCAATTCAGGAATTTCAAATAAATCAGGATAAACTTTTAAATTCCATATTGCAGGAAACAATCCTCCTTTTTCAGCTCCGGTTACCATCAATTTAACATAGCGGGTATTTACATTGTTATCATCAATCATTGGTGACCCACTTTGCCTATTATTTGTTCTGTCTGAAAACAAGAACCAATTAATGCTGTCAGAAGAACATTCAATTCTATACTGATAGTAAAAAGTTGAATACTCAAACTGAGTCATTACTCTGGCAACTTTCACTTTTTTACCCAAATCAACAACCAACGATTGAGGGTATGTACTTGATGCAGCCTTCCACATCGTTCCGTTATTATTATCTGTGGCATATTCAGGCAGATATTTATAATCAACTGGACTATTTGTATATTTTGTTGCCGGTGATTCCAAATGATAATAAGATGTAGCTGTTGTTTTGGCTTTAAAGGCCAAATCCTTTTCAGGGATCTGGTTTTTTCTCAAATAACCAATTCCTTTATGCGACGGAATTACCGGAAGAATAGTACTGTCATTCAGGAAATCAAGTCTATCAGCGCAAACTTGTCTGAACTCACCACCAGTACTATGTGGATTATCATGACGATGATACAGGATATAATAATCGTCGCCATCTTTTAAAACCGAATGATGCCCCGGACTATCAATACTTCCGTCCTGATTTGTTTTCAGTATTGGAGAATTATCTCCGTAGTTAAAGGGACCTACCGGAGAATCAGAATAAGAGTAATGAACTGCATAGCTGCTCAACCTGCAATCACCGGACGAATACATCAGAATATACTTTCCATTGTGTTTTAGTAAATAAGCAGCTTCAAATACTTCAGGAATTTGAGTGATTGGAATTGATCCGCTTTCCAATATCGTACAATGATCTTTGGGATCAATTTTAGCCCATCCAAGTCCCCCGAAACTAGAACACCAAGTCCCGAAATAGGAATAGATTGATCCATCATCATCCAAAAAATACTGGGCATCCAAAGCTGGTAACCCCTTAATCGCTGTCCCCACAGGAATAACAGCCTGTCCATTTTTCAGACTTTTCCATGGACCAATTGGTGAATCAGAAACATAGGCATAAATATTACAGCCATGTTCACAATTACCCATAAAATAGTAATACTTTCCATCCTTCCCTTTCATCACATCAGGAGCCCAACAATTGGTTAAACCATCCGGTAACTCAATATCCATTTCGGTATTGTACCAATTCACAAAATCTTTACTTACCCAAACCTGTGGTTCTCCCGAAGCCAATTTAATTCCATCGGTAGTGGAATACAGATAGAAGATTTCTCCAAATTTTTTAATGGTTGGATCGGCAAAGTAGCCTGGTAGTAATGGGTTATTCTCAATTGTCAAATCTCTATTTGCTTTTTGCCCCTTAGCACAAAAAGCAAATAGGATTAATAATACGATACAAATAAATTTTTCCATGTAATATTATGAATTCATGTTTAACAATTTCTCCTTTAAATTCACCATTCCCTACGTTAAATTTAAATCAAACAGAGACGATTCCTATTGCCTTTTCAACACAGCAGCTTCATTATCCCGCAACACACTGCCCCATATGTTACTTCAGATGATTTCGGCGTAGTTTTTATTCTACGCCGAAGATAGTGTGTTACTTTATTGTAATATTAAATACAAACGTAACTTGTACCTTTTTACCTGCTGCATATTGGTAAACCAAGGCCTGTTTAACTTTAAACTGATTACCAGAAGAACAATGCCCGGGATATTGACCAATTGAGAAAGTAAAGTTTGTTTTATCAAACTCCGAAAAAACTTTGGCATTGTCACCATAAGCACAAATATTACCATCGATATCAAACCAATGCCCTAATCCGGTAGCTGTGGTGGTTATGTTCAAAGTTTCATTAGATTCTACTCCATAAAAGGTAATTTCATTTCCAATCTTATCACTAATTTCAGAACTTTGTAAAACAAGTACCTTCACTAATTTTGTTAGATCTATACTTACTGTACTTCCTGTATATCCTGCAGAACTTGGTGAAAATTTCACATCATAAGTTAAAGTTAAATCCTCAGGTACTTCCGTTCCATCGAATACAATATTTCCATAAAGATCAGTATTAGTAAATTTCACTTTATAAGGCCATTGATCGTCATTTGTGTCATCATCGTCCCAAGGATGAGCAGTATACGAATTTGGAGCTCCAGTTACAACTAACCATAATTTAACACATCCGGAAGGTACTGTAAATACAGCATATCCATGTGGCTCTTTATTTACAGCACTATATACTCTCGCCCCATTTTCCAAGAGTGCAACATATCCATAACGCCATCCAGCTCTATTCACATCAGCTATCTGATTAAACCCTGAAGCATTAACAAGTCCTGTAAATTCAGTAGATATTTCAGTGCCTTCATCTGGAACATTTAAACGAATTGTATTGTATCCTGTGGTTCCCGGACAACGATCATAACTTACCTGATAGCTCCCGTCATCAAGTGTTATTGATTTAAATGACTGTTGTCCCATATGGTTAGCTCCATACTCTCTTAAAGCATCAACATCCCATGTCACACATTTTGCAGCGGCATCATATATCTCATCGTTCAATTGATCAACCGTAATATTGGTGATACGCATATATGCTTCAATGGGATCTTCCGGCTCCTGAGCTTCTCTCCAAATTTTTCCAATAATATCAATTCCATGTTTTTCTGCCCAATAATAATGTATAAAATAGCTGGCATACCTATAGTCCTCGTGACAAACATGTCGAAAACAATTCTCACAATAAACAGGGAAGTTATTATTCTCAAATACTTGCTCTGGATAAGCTTGGAAAGATTGCCACTGCGCTGTTTGTTCCCAAAATGCATTCCCACCATTTCCACCAAAACCATAACGAAATCCAACCTTGCCACCTAAATCACAAAATGTTTGGTACTGAAAACTATGCCCTATTTCATGAGCAATAACAGCACCAACCGGCTGAACTGTACCTGGATTAACCCATAAGGCACCAATAGTATCATCATATCCGGCTCCAAAAGCCATCCATTCTTCCTGATAAAACAGGTAAATTTGCATTTTATATTGATCCAAATTTGATTTACCAACACCAGTTTCAGCAAACTTCAGTGTATTTACATTTAGATCATAAAACACCTCCGCCTTTTCTAATAAGTCATCAATATCAACACGCAGGTTATCTGGAACCTCTGCAGCCCCTGGATCGTTTTTTCCATATCCTGCAGCCCAAAATAATATAAAATGATCTGATTGCTTACTTCTTTCGTAACACCATGTACTGGATGTAGAAGTATAATCATTATCCTTAAACTCCAGAGGAACATAAAATTTACTCTTATCGAATGAAGTTGTATCTGCTTTTGGTGTTTCTGAATCTGGCTTACCTTTCTCATCCTCATCAGAAACCAAATCACTTCCACTGCAGGCCAAAAAGAATAGAGTAAAGATAATCAGTGTAAAAAGCATCCTAAGATTTAACCGATCTATTATCAGATGTTTATTCTGTATTTGATTCATTATTTTTAAATTTTAATTGACAAAATAAATTTATTGAAAGCTTTGAAAAAACACAGCTAAGAAAAATTGGGCGCAAGTAAAATTAATTATTACCTGCGCCCGAATCTTATCTTTTATTGTTACGGATTGTAATTTCCTAAAAATTAAATAACAACAACGAAATTCACCAGAGTTAAATTTCTCTCATCTCAACAATGAAGATTCTTAACGCCTCCATTCGTTAACACCATCTCTTATTCTGTTACGCCAAACCATAGTTGATGATACTTCTGTATAATGATCTTTACCATCATAATCAACTCTATAATTTAATGTATAGGTGCTTGTTGTACTATCGAATTTATTATCCCCAATTAAAGTAATTTTCTGTATTGGTTCTTGTTCATATCCCGATAATTTTGCTTTAACTCCCATAACCTTCCATTCATGTATTCCTTGTGATTCAACCGCAATAAAATGCAATCTAATTTTATCAGTGATTACCGGAGTAAAAGTTGTTTCATTAAATTTATCTTTATCGGTACCCGAACTAGGATTCCCTGCTGTAAACAAAGTTGTATTTCCATAATCACTGGCAGGAATACTAACACCGTTAACTACAGGATCGGCAAATTTAGTCCATACCTCAGTAGCTGGATCCCAATATTCCATATAAGTATTGTAAGGAATTAGAATTCCACCGCCATCTGTCCACCAATAAACCTGAGAATTTGAGATTTCATAATACTGAGGGAAATCGTATTGCACCCAGTTCCAAGTTTCTGGATTTGGCCAGTTTCCATACGCTCCTCCAGGAGATTTTGTTTCTGAGTTCGTAGGTTCCTGTCCATCTCTTACGGCATCAACATTTTCCCATGAAGATACTGATGAAGTTGTTGCAGTACTTGCCAAAGCCACGTTTTCAAGAACAAGCGGTTCAGGCACTTTAGGTACATATTCCAAATAAAGAGAATTGGTCGGATCAATAGCTAATTTAGCCATATAATCTTCACCAATGCCGTTTATCAGACCATCTATCAAAATAGTATCCAAACCAAAAGTGGTTGCATTAATCTCATTATCAAAAGCCCCACTATTAAGCTCTTCATCATCTGCACTATAAGTAACAAACGTTCCCTTGTTATAATAAAACCCTTCATAATGGTTTATATACTTTACAGTCAAAATTTGAGTACTTTGCGTTGCTAGAATTGAATCCTCAGAAGTTTTAATTAACCGAAGCGGAAGGGCATATTTATAATCCTTCGCTTTAGCATCATTCAAAAAGACTGTTGAATCAAGAGTCACCGTAACTCTTCCAATGTAATCTCCAGATGGGATTACAATAGTGTTACTATTGCTTAAACTATAATAACTAGAAGGCAATAATTCAAAATCAGTATCTGTCAACAAACTTTCATCAATTTCAAATTCTGCCCATCTCTCCTTTGTATTTTCAAGTTTCCCACTCAAATATATACCTACATCCAACTTAAGTCCCTCATCTTTTACAACAGTACGTGCGAGCACGCCAGGAATATCAAGCCCCCCGGTTGCGTTTGAAAAAGCCACAGTTGAATACGGATAATCAAGTCTGAAATCATCATAACAACTTGACATAAACCCGATCAACAACAGGAATAAAATTATCTTTCTCATAATATATGAATTTACATTTTTACATTAAAACAACCTGTTACCAACCTTTATTTTGTTTCAGATTTTGCATGATCAGCGTTTCAGTATAAGGTACAGGAACATAACGCATATAATCTTGAAAACTATGAGCTTCTACCTGCTGATATTGATAATTATAACTTGCAGGATTGGTTTTCGTACCCCATACTCTCCATTCTATTACACCAGTAGATTCTGTATCACTTTTCATGTGCAAACGAATCTTGTCTGTCGACACAGGATCAAAAGTGGTAACATTCCATTCATCCGCCTCGCGTCCATATCCAACCCAGTTAGAAACTTCTACCCATTGATTTAAATTTACATCCCAAGCTTCTACGTAAACACTATCGGGGGTTAAAATACCTCCACCATCGCTGAACCAATATACATCAGACTGATCTACTGTATGAATTCTACTCACACCGGTAGATGTTGGATATTGCGGAAAATCATATTGAATATATCTCCACTCTCCACCACTGTACCAGTTTCCATAAATTCCACGACTATTATCATTTGAAGCTGCTGGATTATCAAAACCATTGTTAATAGAATTGATATCTTCCCAACTTGAAATATAATCTGTTGATGGTACTGAGCGAAGTCCTATATTTTCTTTCTCTTGCTCAAGAGGTTGATCTGAGTATGAAATATTTACACCGGAAATTATATGATTTAATGGATCATTCCATCTTCTGATATCCCAAAAACGATGTCCTTCAAAACACAATTCCAAACGTCTTTCATTTTTAACAAGGTCTCTAAAAGCATCAGTACCTAAGGCTGCTGTATTTTCAACATACTGATCCTGATAACCTTCTCTTGAAGTATCCGAATCTATTCCAGCCCGTTCACGAATTTTTTGAAGAGCTTCAAGAGCCGAAAAACCTAAAGATGCATCTGTGGGCCCATAAGCCTCATTGGCCGCTTCTGCAAAATTCAAATACAATTCATTTTTAGCCATATACACATAAAAATAAATATCGCTTGCATAATCCCCTGGGGTTAACCGAACTTTTTTACTTATAAGTTTTTTCATATAATACCCCGTACGGGTTCCATGCTGACTTAATCCACCAGGAGCATCAGCTCCACCTTCAACAGTTCTAATATAGGTTCCGTTATACAAATCCTCATTAAAAAAGATGAAGCGCTCGAAACGACCATCACGTTTGCTGTAAGGAGTATTCGCCTTATATAAGCTACTTTGGCTTATCGGATAACCATCTTTTGCCGGAAATGAATTTACAAGTTCCTGCGAAGGGTTACAATTTCCTGAACCATACAACGATGGAGGATAACATCCATATGCTTGCCCACTCCCTGACTCGGTAGGATTAATCCAAATATTATCCGGACTTGAAAAATCGTTAAAATTACCAAATTCATCCAGTTCAGTTAATCCTCCGATAACCTCAATAGCTTCTGCCGCAGCTTTAGCCGCACGAACCCATTTTGCCTGATCAGGAGTAGAAAATGCCGGACTGGCCGCATACACATACATACGTGCTTTTAAAGCCAATGCTGCTGAAGCAGATCCCCTTCCTCTATTTGATAAACCTGTAAATTCATCGGTTCCATTCAAATAATCAATTGGCAAAACCTTGATTGCTGAATCGCAGTCACTTGCTATTTGTTGTACACATTCTTCATAGGTATTCCGAGGAAGATCTAAATCCTCACCTTGCTCCAGTACTCTGGTTACAATGGGAAAGCCCAATGCTTCCGTTTCGCCGGAAGCATAACCACCATAATCGCGAAGCAATTGCCATTGATACCAAGCCCTTAAAAAATAAGCTTCTCCCATTCTATGTACCTTTAAGGTTGAATCTTTATATGAATCAGAAACCTTATAAACCAAATCTTTAGCGTTCTCGATGAATAAATTTAAATATCTGATATTTTTATAGCTATTTCTCCAGTTCCCAATAGGATTGGATTGAACATTCCATGACCCCATAGCTAAACTATTTGAACCTGGCACATTAGGAACAGCATTGTCGGTAAAATAATCCTCTGAAATATAACTACCTTCAAGATCATCATATGCCGTTGTAAGGATCCCCTCACCGTATGTTGCATGACTCCAAAGATCCTCACTGGTTTGATCCTGAATAGGTCTTGGATCCAGGAAATCTTCACATGCTCCCAAACTCAAGGCCAATATTATTATAAATATAAATCGTTTCATACATCTGATTTTAATTGTTAAAATTTACAGGCTACACCAAAGGTGATTGTTTTCAACATAGGATAAGAATATATCCCCGCTTCCATATTTTCAGGATTCAAACCATACTTTGTAAGATTTGAAGCAGTAAAAAGATTCGTAGCCTGAGCAAACATCTTGCAGTTATTCATCAGAAATTTTCGAGAAATTTGGCGTGGCAAAGTGTAGCTCAATTCCACATTTTTAAGTGTAAAATAAGCTGCATTAGTCAACCAAAATGATGAACTCTGAGAATTATTCTCCAATTGGGTAGTTGTTAACCTTGGATAATTATTGGTTTCCGGCCAACGATCCAACATCGGTTTTGAATAATTTTGATTTGTATTTCTGTTATAAAAGTAATTGGAATATAAATTCGATCTTTTACCATCAGCAACACCTGTACCAATCAACTTAAGTCCAACTCCTTTGTATTCTAAACTTAGGTTTACCCCATAATAAATACGCGGTGTATGTTCTCCCAAGTCATGTCGGTCATTTTCATCAACAACTCCATCCTTGTTGTAGTCGGAATATTTAATATCTCCCGATTGAACATCTCCCCAACTTTGAGTTATACCTCTCGACTGAATTTCGCTATCCGATTGAAACAAACCTTCAGCAGAATATCCCCAGAAATGATCACCTTGCGTACCCGATCTCTTTTGATAGTCTTCCAAATTAACTGCCTCATTTGCCTTCACAATCTTTGATCTTTTATAGGAAGCATTTACCCCAAACGAATAGTTTAGTTTTCCAATTTTATCGGTGAACTGAATATTTCCATCATAACCCCAAGATTTATTCTCACCAAAATTTGATGCTGGCAAGAAATCTGTTCCTCCATAAATTGCAGGGGTATCATAAAATTTAAGTGTTAAAAAATCCTTTCCTATTCTGGTAAAGTAATTTAACTCCAGAGACAACCTGCGATCAAACAATTCACTTTGAACACCAACATTCAAATCTGTTACTTGAGGAAGCTTGTAATTATTACTTCCAGCTTGCATGATGTTGTAAACATTTACTGGATCTGCTTTATTTCCCTCAACACCAGGCTGCCAGGAGCCATTTGCCTGCCAAAGTGTTTGATACAGGTAATAGGCATTAAACCCAGCTAAACCTGAATTATCAACTCCCATAGAGCCATAAGAACCATATAATTTTAAATAATCAATCACTTTACTATCCGCGAGAAAATCTTCCTTACTCATTATCCAAGCAGCTCCCAGTGTTGAGTACAAATCAAAACGATTATTTTTTGGCAAAAGCATACTACCAGTATAGCTTAAACTTAATTCTGCAACATACTTACCATCGTAAGCATAATTAGCTCTTAATCCAACATCCTGCTTTTTCAATGGCTGATAACCTCGACTTGTATTCCTAATTTCTTCCAACAGTTGATTATAGGAAGCATTTACAATTATAGCATGTTTTTCAAATGTACGGTCATAATTGAATTGTCCGTAAGCAGTAGTTCTTCTCCTGTAATTGTCATAACTCTGAGATAAATTAGGAATAATACTTTCCTCAACCATTCTCTCTGTTCCTATTTCTCCATTATTATCAATAAGACGATATAATGCTGCGGTTCCTCCCTTATTATTTGTGATGGAATTGTTTACATCAAAAGCCGCAGATCCCTTAAAAGATAATCCTTTAAGCACACTTCCTAAATCAATTATAAGCTCTGCACTATTTTGACTATTCAAATCTATATTTTCAGCAAATCCCCCATACATCAACTCGTTTGTTATATTCATAGGGTAATCATTACTAATAATTAATTTGTCGTCATAGGAAATTGGATGTGCGTTGGATGGATACTGCGAGATATAACTGAATAAGTTGAATTGTTGTGCCCCTCCGGATGAATTAGCAAACTTTCGCTTACCATACACGGCTGACAAATTCACATTCATCTTCATCCAATCGTTCAACTTAATATGAACATTCCCGCGAATTTTATAACGGTTTAATTTGGAATCCTGCCCAACAGCTTCCAAACCATCGGTACCAACATAGTCTACCATCGAAAAGTAGTTCACTTTTTCATCACCACCACTAAAATTCACATTTGCTTTCCGAAACATCGCCCTTTTCTTAACATATTCATTCTGATAATCTATGTTAGGAAATTTTACCGGATCCGAATTATTTTTATAAGCATCCAATGCTGTTTGTGAATAAATAGGATTTAAACCATCATTAACCCTAGCCTCATTATAAAGAGTCGCATAATTGTAAGCATCTAAATATTCGGGTAAGGCTGTTGGAGAACTAAAGCCAACACTTGCTGTTGCGTTAATCTGGTTTTTGTAACTCGCTCCTTTTTTAGTTGTGATCCAAACTACCGGAGCAACTCCTGTTAAACCAAGTACAGCACGTCCGGCTAAATCGCGAATTACATGTACTGTTTCTACTTCGTCTGCTGATAAATCTGAAGCATCGCGCAACACACCATCAATATATGTAACAGCTTCGTCACCTCTGATTACAAGAATATTCAATGGTACTCCCATAGTGGAACGTATAGTTCCATTTACAACATAATAATCAGCACTAATCGTCGCCACTTTTAAATCCGGAACACGTCCACTTAAAGTTTCATAAAAATTACTTGAAGGGTAAGTACTTAATTCTTCTCCTGTAACTACTGTTGTTGCAGAAACTGAACGGCTGGAAGGCACATCCTGATAAGGAAATGATAATGTTCTATTTCCATCTATTGGATATTCTTTATGCAGAACAATGTGATCTTCTTTTAATTCTCCTTTTTCCACATCAACAACCATCGGTTTATACCCGGTTTCCTCCAGATATAAATGATCCGTTTTCAATTCAGAAACCTGTATTGTAAAATTACCTTCCGAGTCTGTAACCACCTTATCTTTGCCTATAAATGAAGAAACAAGCACATTGGAAACAGGCTGATTGGCAACGTCCAAAATTTTCGCACTTACCGCGATCGTTGACTTCTTTTCGTCTTCTGCATAGGTGGATGTATATCCAACCAAAACAGTGAGAATCAGAACCAACAGGTTTTTAATATATTTTTTTTCCATAATCATATCTTTTATACTGACAGTCTTACACCTCAAAACATTTTATATTTTGGCTTAGACATATCTATCAGATTACTTATTTTACCAACCTGGATTTTGTTTAAATTCCTCAAACATTAATGCATCCTCTAAAGGTATAGGCCATTTATAATGCTTTTGACCAAATGTTAGTGTGAAGAATGGAGTTGTTGGACGAGAAATAATATATCCAGTAGGACTTCCGGCATCAGCCTGAAAATCGATACCGTATAACTCTCTATGTTCTGGCTTATGTGCATCCCCCCATCTTGACAAATCGAAGAAGCGTTTGCCTTCAAGGTAAAGTTCAACAGCTCTTTCGGCTTTAATCCTTTCGCGAAAACTTTCTTTACTCCCCAGATAAATACTATTTACACCCGGCATTCCAACACGTGCCCTAACAATATTTAATGCTTCAACAGCACTTAAAGTTGCTCCAGATATTTTATGATTTGGTCCTCCCAATTCATTTACAGCTTCAGCATATTGCAGATACATATCCGCTAAACGAAAATAAATAACATGGGTATTAGGAGCCTGTGTTCCCGACCATTGATCCACATTTTTAGCCCAAAACTTTCGTGCCAAATATCCAGATGTTGAATAATGTTCTTCACCTTTACGCTCGTTACCTCCCTCAAACAACTCCATGTATCGATCTGTTTGACTTGTCCATCTTTCACCATTAAATAGAATAGATTGATAAAAACGAGGATCACGGTCAATAAAAGGATCTTGATCATCAAAATCAGGATCATCCTGAATGGACAAACCTTGCTTGGTTTCAAACAAATCAACAATATTGGCCGTAGGACTAAATCCTTGAATTACGCCACCAGCACTTAGGCTAGGAACTGTAAACACAGAATAACCACTTGAATAACTTGCGGAATAATTCTCCCAAATAATTTCATCGTTATAAGGTCTGTACATAAAGATACTGTCAAATCCGCTTATATATTCAATCGATTCGGTATTAGTAACTTCGCGTTCCCCTTCTTCATTGATCTTCCATTCTGTTGCATAGGTTACATGATCTGTTCCTTTACTTTGCAATAGTTTATAACGGCCAGTGGATTCTGCCAACTTAATAACATCCCAGGCAGCAGAAGCTGCAGCTTCCCATTTGCTGGCATCACCACTTGGATTATTGCTTGGACTTGCATCGAATAAAAAAGTAGAGGACTTAAGAGCCATCGCAGCTCCAGCTGTTGGGCGACCAATATTAGCATCATCCCATTTAGCAGGTAATAAAAGAACTGCTGTATCACAATCTGCAGCTATCTTCAATGCTGTTTCGTGATATGACAAACGTGTTCTTGCAAAATCGTCAGTTCCTTTAAATGCCTTTTGAATATATGGCATTCCGCCTTGTCGTTTCAAAAATTCATAATAATACCAGGCACGCATAAAATGAGCCTGTCCTTTCAACTGATTCATTTGATCAGTAGTAGCTGCTCCTTCTAACTGAGGAAGATTTTCAAGTACCAAATTCGCAATTCGAATGCTCTCCCATGCACCCCATACACCATAAAACTGAAGTGCCTGACCTGTATTATACGAACGAATCCAGTCTCCATTTTGTGCAATTGGCATCGTTTCCCAACCAGGCCCTAAATGACCTTCGTCACATAAAGCTGCAATGTAAGTATAGTCACCCGCCGACAAATAATCATTCATATCTTTATACATACGATCCTCAAATTTTCTAAAATTCAAATAATCAGTATATACATCATCGGCCTGTAAACCCGCAGAGTCTTCAACTTTGTCCAGATAATTTTCACAACCAAACAGGACAACAGCAGAAAATATAACTAATAATATTTTTTTCATACAATTATGTTTTTCTAATTAAAATGTCACATTTAGTTCCAGAGTATATCTTCTAGTCTGAGGATATGCACCGAAATCAACTCCAAAGTTAAATCCTTCCGGATCTCCTCCCCATCCTAACTTTTTCCAAGTATACAGATTGGTTCCAACTAAGGAAAGACTCATTGTTTTCACTCCTATCTTTTTAAAGGCAGGTATTTCAAAATTGCGACCGATACGGGCGTTTCGTAAACGCACATATTGTCCGGCAATCATTGAGAAATTACTAATCTGATAGTTATACTGATTAGTTGCCTCGGAGTGAACAGAAGGAAATTCAGGATTTGTATTGCTTGGAGTCCAGTGATTGGCGTGTGCTGTATAAGCATTGTCCTTATTTTGAGAGAATGGGTATAAATAGAACATCCCCCCCTGACGCATAGGTCGCCTTACAGCACTAATTCCATAAAATGTTATATCACAAAACCAACTTTTATACATGGCTCCCAATTTGGCATTCCATGTGACATTTGGAGTTATAGGATCTTCAGCAACAAGCCAATCTTGTTTGTCAACAGTTCCGTCTCCATTGTAATCTAAGAATTTCATATCACCTACAATAGGATTACCTCCTGTTGCAACCGGCCATAAAAACAATTCATTAAAATCCTGATAGAAACCTCCATCTACCAGACCAGTACCAGGAGTATAACTACTAATACGTTTAGCTATATCTACAGGCTTTCCTTCTGCTTTCAAATTAAAAGGCATCTTGTCCGGCTCATCATAATACACAACTCTATTTTCTGACATGGACACATTAGCATCCAAAAATAAAGCCAAATTATTATTCACTTGTTTATTTACAGATAGCTCAATCTCAATACCATGACTTTTTGTTTCCCCAAGATTACCTCTGATTTCACTAACCCCAACATAACTTGGTACAGACATCCTTTTTTGAAGCATATTTGTACGACGTTCAGTAAATACGTCAACATTCAATACAACCTGACTTTGAAAAAGGCCTAATTCCAAACCAAGGTTTTGTTTCACCGCTTCTTCCCATGTTGCGTCAGTTACAGGGATATTACCTTCCTTAATACCACCATATCCATGCAATGGATAACCAAATGCGGCACCTCCTTCTTCAGAAAATTCCGATTGATAAAGCCATCGATCAATTCCAGCATCACTACCAACCTTACCCCAAGAATATTTAAGTTTAAATAAATCAATTATGTGGGTATATGGCTGAAAAAAATCTTCTTTTGACAGTAACCAACCTCCGGCAAAGGCAGGAAATGTACCGTAACGCAAACCTGGTGCAAATTTTTCGGAACCAGTATGTGCTACACTTGCTTCAAAAAAGTAACGCTCCTTATAATCGTAAGTAGCTCTACCAACCCAGTTTTCTTCATAATGCGGGAAATCTTTAATTCCACGGGATTCCCTCCGACTAAAAACTCCTACTGCTGAAACATTATGATCCCCAAACTTTCTGGCATAAGCTAACTGCCCCTCATAATAATGAGTTCGGGTAGTTCCCCATAAATCATCATTATTTGTCACCGTTAAAGGAGGTTGAGGAGTATCAAAATCTTCAGAACCATAATTGGTATAACGAGACCATTGTTGCGTTTCAGGATCAAGATAGTAACCAAAATACTGAGGTAAGACATAGTCTTTATTATATATAGCATCCCCATTGTAAGAATACAAACCGGATGCAGATAATCCTGGAGTTATAAAATCCAACTGCTGAACCAAACGAAGGTCAGCATTAATCTCACTTGATTTTTTACGGATAAAACCTTGTCCTCCCATCCAATTCAAACGAACTTCTCCTTGAGCAGGATTAATCATTGGACGTGTACCTGTTTGATTGTAAGGAATAACATCGTCAGGATACTGCTTAATTGCATCTTCGGGATAAAATGGCATTACCGAAGGAGCAGAAAACCAAAGTTCCTGAGTAAAAGTATCTTGTGGCTTATTCCAGACCTTGATATTACCGCCCAAATTCACTGATAATCGAGTAGACTTTGTCAAATTAAAATCCAGATTATTTCTAAAATTATAGCGTTTATGCCAGTAATGTGCATTTTTCTTATCGTAATCGTAAGGAAAATCATTTCCAACAGAAAAAATATCTCCCTCATTCAAATAACCCAGAGAAACAAAATACTGTACAAAATCATTTCCTCCACGCGCGTTCAAATTATAATTTTGATCGAAACCAGGCTTAAACAAGTGTTCCATCCAATCATAATCTGGATATAAATAAGGCAAATCCTGATTTTTATAATGCTCTAAAGCCTCGTCCGAAATTAACATATTCCACTTCCCATCATTCTTATAAGCCTCATTTCGAAGCATCATGGTTTGATAAGAATTCATATATTCTGGCAAAATAGCTGGTTCTTTCATTGAAACACTAGCGGTAAAATCAAGTTCAACCGCACCTGAACGGCCTCGTTTGGTATTCACAATAATAACACCATTAGCCCCTTTAACACCATAAACAGCTGTTGCCGAGGCATCCTTCAAAATTGAAATAGAAGCAATTTCATTAGGGTCAATATTTGAAAACTTACGTTCGACACCATCAACAATAACTAATGGGTTATTATTCCCCATTGATGATGCACCTCGAATAGACATTTGTATAGGCGATGCCGCATAATATCCACCTAATGCCTCTTCTCCAGGAGTAGGATCGGTCATAATTACCGTTAAACCTGGCAAACTCCCCTGAAGGGTATTTTCAACACTACCTCCCATTTTAATGGACTTCAGTTTTTCACCTGAAACCTGAGATATAGCTCCTACAACCGATTCCTTCTTTTGAACACCATAGGCTACGATCATAACTTCATCAATAGTCTCAGTGTCTGCTCTCATAGCAATTTTTAATTCAGTCTGATCCTTGACAACAACCTCCTGTGTCTCGAATCCCACAAAGGAAAATCGCAAAACATCACCTGGTTTTGCTTTTATACTGAATTTACCTTCAACATCAGTACTTGTACCATCTGTTGTGCCAACAATAACAATGGTTGCTCCAGGTATTGAGAGTCCTTGTTCATCGTAAATCTTACCTGTTATTATCTTCGATTGCCCGAAGACTGTTATTGGTAAGAAAGCAATAAGCAGCATACAGAATAGCAATCGCATTTTTCCAATAGATATAGCTTTCATTTAATATTACTTTTTATTTGTAGATTCAACCAGAAAACTTTGACATATGTTTTCTGACTGCCCATTTAGGATTTTTAATATTCTCTTAAATAGTAAGATAAAATTGACTGAATCAGTCTAAATTCTATCCCGATATCACATATCTGCAATCAGATAACAAAAATCAGGAAGAAATATTTTAACCGGATTGGATTTCCATAAGAATGGAAAAGGAGAACTTCGTTTTTTCATAGGTACAATTTTTAATTAAATTAACTTTTCAAATGGATTAGATTATTAATAGCACCAAATCTGTAAAACATTACTCCATTTCGCTTTCACCATTGTCTATAAGAATAACACATATGTCTTCTGAATTGATTAATGAGTTACACAAACTGAAACATTCAACAAAACAAATGGCGGTAAGTAGCTATTTTAATGCTACTTACCGCCAAATATAAGACTTAAACACCCTCAAGATGTTTAGTAAAAGAAATACCTAAAACATTTATTTTTTTAGGGTAAAAAAAAATCTAATTTCGACTCTTCCAACTACAATTGCCTATAGCAGTTTAGATATCTCAACTTTGAATTATTCAATAAATACAAAAACTATATCTCAAAATAATCCCGAGGAGATTTCCCGAAAAATTCTTTAAATCTTCGGCTAAAATAGGCAGGATTGGAAAATCCTGTTCGATAAGCTGCCTCGGAGATATTACATTTCCCATCAGAAATTAATTTCACAGCCTCTCTTAACCGAACAGTACGAACAAATTCAGTTGCCGAACAATCCGTTATTCTTTTCAATTTAATATGCAAAAGAGATCTGCTAATACCCATTTCCTTTGTGATAAAAGAAACATCCATTGATGATTGATCTAAATTTTCAATGATCAGAGAAGTGAGACTCTCTACAAACTCACGGTCAGAATCAGAATGCGTTATATCAGCAGGTGCAATAAAGGCATCTTTCTTAAATCGTTCAATAACATTCCTCCTGGTAGTTAGGATATTACAAATATTCTGACTTAATATATGCGGGTAAAAAGGCTTCTCAATAAATAAATCAGCACCTGTTTTTAAGCCTATGTATTTATTATTGATTCCTCCTTTTGCCGTTAATAAAATTACTGGAATATGCGATGTTTCAATATTTGTTTTTATCCTTTTCGTTAGCTCCAAACCGTCAATCCCAGGCATCATAACATCACTAATAATAAGTTCCGGAGTACATTCAGCAATTCGAGCCAGCCCCTCTTCACCACTTGAAGCCGTTGTTACATTATACTCCTCCTGAAGGCTTTCACGAATAAATTCAAGTAATTCCAGATTATCATCAATGACCAAAATGGACGGCGAATTTTTTATTTGTTCCGATTTATCTGCCAAAACATAGCTTTTATGATCTTTTTCCATTTCAATATCCTCTAGAATACTTCTCCTGCCGCAACAGTCTGTCAATTCATCATCAGAGTAATCCGATTCAGATACTGGTAGTGAAATCGTAAATTTAGTTCCCTCCTGAAGTTTACTTTCCACAACAATACTTCCTTTATGAAGAGTAACCAATCCCTTTACAAATGCCAATCCAATTCCCGATCCTGAATAAACTTTGACCTTATCTTCGGCTTGAAAATACCTGTCAAAAATTTTATCAAGCTTATCGGATTCTATCCCATGTCCAGTATCTAACACCGACAACACAAGAGTCTGTTTCAATTCTTTATCTAAACAAATTTCGTTTTGCACTTTTCCAGTCAGTCTGATTGAATCGCCCTTGTCTGTAAAGTTGAAAGCATTGGATAATAAATTAACAAGCACCTTTTCCATTTTAGAATAATCAAACCACACTTCAGAATCAGAACCTTCTGTCTCAAGGATAAGATCAACACCTTTCATTTCAGCTGTAGTCGAAAATGATTCCTTCAAGTCTTGTAAAAGAGTATTAATACTGTTTTTGCTAACCTGCAATGTTTCTTTTCCCCGCTCTACCTTTCTAAAATCAAGCAGTTCATTTACAAGCCGCAATAATCTTTTTACATTTTTTTCAATTCCTATAAATTTCTGTTTGACCGAAAAACTGACATTCTCATTTTCAATCATGTTTGAAAGAGGACCAATAATTAGTGATAAAGGAGTTCTGAATTCATGCGAAATATTAGTGAAAAATTCAAGTTTTGCCTGATTCAACTCTACGGCATATTCTTTCTCGCGTCTTTCCAAATTAGCAATAGCCTTAGATTTTTGAATTCGCGAACCAACAAGATAAATACCGGTAAATATGAGACAAACAATAAAAAAATAAATTAAATAACCCCATATGGACAAATAAAATGGCGGTTTAACATGGATATTGATGGATCGTTGATGATCGCTCCATTCCGATTTATCGGTAGAAGCCTTAACATGAAGAGTATAATTTCCCGGACTAAGATTGGTATAGGTAGCAAACCCCCTATTTCCAACGTAATTCCATGATTTATCGAAATTCTCAAGGTAATAAGCATACTGACACTTACCTTGATTTTCATAGTTTAGTGCAGTATAACCTATCGTAAAAACATTTTCTTTATATTTTAAGTTGATTTCAGATGATCTGTTCAGTGATTTTTTAAGTGGTGAATTAACACCAGGAACTACAACCTTATTGAATAGCTGCATTTCGGTAAACACTACATCCAGAGGTTTAGATTTAACTTCTTCTCCCGATTCATTAAATGAAACCATCCCATTATTTCCACCAAAATATATATTCCCTCGAGTATCCTTATACGAAGCTCTGTAATTGAATTGTTCAAAAGGGATGCCTGAATCAAGATCAAATAAAATATATTTCTTTGTTTCAGGATTAAATTTAACCAAGCCCTTATCACTACTGGCCCAAAAATCACCATTTTCTTCTTCTTCCAAACTAAAAATCCACGAAACAGGAAACCCGTTATCTTTATTGAATCGAACCACAGTATCATTCACTTCATCGTAATAGCAAAGTGCCTCATAAGAGTCGCCAATCCAAACCCTTTTTTTTGAATCTATTTTCACAAAATTTATTCCTTTCAGAAAAGGAATCTTATCAAACTTTGACAGCGTTTGATCCTGCACCTTGTAACGATACACACCCGTAAATGATGAAAGCCAGATGTATTCACCGGCATCACACATATATTCGATTTGTACCCCTTTAAGTATGTCTTTAAAAAAAGGAGATATCGACTTGCTTATTGTATTATAAACTGCAGCACCATTACTAGTTAAGATGTAGATCAGATTTCCCTTTTTCAAAAAATGATAAATATTATCGGAGGGTAATAATGGGTGATTTTTTGTTGTTATGTATTCAAACCGACCTGTTTTGGTATTTAAAATATTAATCCCATGGGTATAGGTTCCAATCCATAATCTTTCGGGGGATTCAAAAATCAGACAATGCAGATTATTAAAATTCAAGCCATTTCCTTCTGCACAACTTTGGAATTCCGTTATCTCTCCAGTTGAAATATTCATTTTATTCAGCCCCATATCTTCAAGGCCAATCCATAAATCTCCTTTCTGATCTTCAACCAAACAACTAACTACATTACCTGATAAATCTCTTTTACCGGTTCCGGCCTTCCATTTCTTAAAAAACCTTGAATTAGAACACCATAAATTTATCCCCCCAAAATAGGATCCAAACCAAATATTTCCACATCTGTCCTTAAACGCATTGTATATCGGATTGGTATTGATTCCATCAGGATTGGTCAAATCAAATTGCTGATAGGTGAATTTCTCTGTGACTGGTGACCATACGCACAATCCGTTTTCGGTCCCCATCCAAACCCTTCCAATCGAATCTTCAGCCAAACAATGAACCATATTGTGTAATATATGACGCGGACCTTTTTGCTCTTCTGAAAAATGAATGTACTGCCCATTTTCAGCATTAATTCTGCAAATTCCAGCATTTGAAGTTCCTACCCAAATATTACAATTATCCTCTAAAAAAAAAGCTAAAAATGAATCCTCCCGCAACTCACGGGGCAAGTCTATCCCCTTCACAAATTTCTTATTCCGATCAATAACATATATGATCGAATTCTCTGTTAAAGCAACAATTTTATTGTTTTTTTCCCTAACATCAACAATTTTCGTATCCTTAGGTAAGACCGCAAATTTAATTTTATCTTCCAGATTTATACATTGACCTCTTTCACCGTCAAAATATTTTAATTGCTGCTGAACACATAACCATGCACCTCCTTCAGTTGGAACAATAATCTCCAGTCCCTTTATTTCATTTAATGGTTCATAGGGCTTAAAATATTCATTGTTAAAATCAAATTGATAGTACTTTCCTTTAATTGTTCTGCATACTAAAATTGTATCGCACAACATAAAGATCTTATCACTCTGTATATCTGAACACTTACCATTATCAACACATTGAAAATTCTCAAATTTATTTCCATCAAACCGACATACAGAACTTCTTGTTGCCGCCCAGATAAAACCATCCTGATCTTGTGTTATACTCTTCACATATGATGATGGCAATCCATCCACATTTGTATAATGAACAAATTTTAAGAAATCATTATCCGCTTGAGCTAAATTTCCCAAAGTTGAGCAAACGAAAGCAAAAACAATTAAAATCATTCTATTCATACAAATAAATATTATTTTAATAAAAGCCCTAACACCCCACATAACTACTTAAACACAAGACTTTAAATCAGAATTTAAAGGTACTAAATACGTTTTAAAACATAGTAATTTTCCTAAATCTTTTACCCACTGTTTCTAATATAGATATATTCTTTCTACAGCGGGAAATAAAACACCTATATAAGTTTGGTACACATTTGTTGTAGTTGTGAATTTGAATTTTTATTTACTTTACATAGAATCTACATCAAGCTCATTTGAAAATATAAACATGGAAAGAATACAAAAAACACTTCAGCTATTAGAAGAACAGGATATTGATGCTTTACTGGTTACCTCCGAATCAAATGTTACCTATTTATCGGGTTTCACAGGAGATTCATCACGCTTGCTCATAGGAAAACAATCTTGTTATCTGATAACTGACCCCAGATATACTGAACAGGCTAAAAATGAATGCCATAAGGATATAACTGTATTTGAATGGATTAACGACAAGAGATACAATTCTTTGACTTATGATTTTCTCATTAAATCCTTACTCATTCAAAGAATTGGGTTTGAAAGTAATCATATCACATTTCAGGAATATTCTGAAATTAATGGTGAAAAAGTTCCTACTCAAAATTTAGTAGAACAGATTCGCATTATAAAATCCAAAGATGAAATTGAAAATCTGAGAAAAGCCAGCCAAATTTCCGATAAGGCACTTGAAAACACACTCTCTTCAATAAAAGAAGGAGTTATGGAAATTGATATCGTTGCTGAACTTGAATACAACCTTAAAAAGTGCGGCGCAGATAATCTTTCTTTTGAAACAATGGTTTTGTCAGGAAAAAGAACTTCCCTGTTACATGGGAAACCAGGTAAAAAACGTGTCGGAAATGGTGATTTAATCCTGTTCGATTTTGGTGCTTTATACAATGGCTATCATGCAGATATAAGCCGAAGTTTTGTTCTGGGACAAGCAAACGATCAGCAAAGAGAAATTTACGATTGTATAAATAATGCCGGCAAACTAGCCATCAATTCAATAAAAGACGGCGTTGAGGGAAAAGAAATTGCTGAGATGGTCCGAAAACAAATACCTTCTAAATATTTAGAATATTATTATCCGGGAATTGGTCATGGAGTTGGATTAGACATACATGAACCCCCTTTTATCAGAGACGATGCATCATTTACATTTCAATCGGGCATGGTGATCACAATGGAACCTGGAATCTATATCCCCGAATGGGGTGGCTTGCGTATCGAAGACTCTCTATTGGTAACAAAGGATGGATGCGAACCTCTCAATTTATTCGAACGAAATTTAATTGAATTGTAAACTAATTCACTTTTACAAGTATACAAAATAGGCTGAATCAGTAACAGATTCAGCCTATTTTCACTATACTAACTAAAAACTATTTACTTGAAAATTTATAGATACAAATTGAATAATACTCTTCGCCAGGCTTAACTGTCACATCAGGAAAGTTTGCCTGATTTGGGCTGTCTGGGAAATGTTGTGTTTCCAAACAAAATGCAGTTCGGAAATCATATTTCTTATTCCCTTTACCAACAACTCCATCTAAAAAATTACCACCGTAAAACTGAATTCCAGGTTCAATGGTATAAACTTCAAGAATTCTTCCCGATAACGGCTCAACAACTTTTGCCGCTAAAGTCAGCTTTTCATCTGATTTATTCAACACCCAATTGTGGTCGTAACCTTTACCATAGGTTAACTGCGTTTCATCATTATCAACCCGTTCACCAATAGCAGTTAAATTGTTAAAATCGAATGCTGTCCCTTTTACAGGTAAAATTTCACCTGTTGGAATTAAACCGGCATCCACAGGAGTGAAAGAATCAGCATTGATCATTAACTGATGATCGTTAATTGTTCCTGCTCCTGCTCCTTTAAGATTAAAATAAGTATGATTGGTAAGATTTAGAACCGTAAGCTTATCTGTTGTTCCAAAGTATTCGATTTTTAATTCGTTATCATCTGTGAACTGATATTTTACTTTTACATCAACATTACCAGGGTATCCTCCGTCCATATCAGCTGAATGCAGGCTAAACTCCAAAGTTTGCTTATCAATTTGATTCACATCCCAAATTTGTCGGTAAAAACCATTTGATCCACCATGCAAATGATTCTCTCCATTGTTTGCTTCAAGCTGATATTCTATTCCATCCAGAGAGAATTTAGCCTGACCAATTCGGTTTCCATAACGACCTATTGTTCCCCCAAAAAAATATTCTTTTTTATCTATAAAATCCTTTCCTGTTCCATATCCAACAGCAACATCAGCAAAATTTCCGTTTTTATCCGGCACCCATAAACTAACAACTCTTGCTCCAAAATTTGTTAACTGACAAACCAGACCATTCTTATTAGTTAAAGTAAAAAGTTCAACCTTTTTTCCATTATAATCACAAGAAAAATCTGTTTCAGAAATCAATTCCTTTTTTTGCGGCTTCTGACAACTCATCATAACAGGAATAATTACAACACATAACACATTTAATAGTTTCATAATATTTAGTTTATTGTTATCAATTTCTTCTCATTGCATAAATCCTGAAAAGATCAATATTAATCGATTCTAAATTCACCACTAATTTTTAAATGAAGCTTGCATAAACTCCGAAATGTTACAAAAAAAACCGAGAGAATGGAACTTAACATTTCCCCCCTCGGTTTCCCGCTAACTAATCTAACTAATTTGTCCTATTGTTTCAACTATTTTATCTTTTCCAAACAATTCCTGCTCGGTGAAAGTTCCTAATTTTACATACTTTTCGTAAATCTCCAGATACTTTTTAGCGTGATCCGGATTAGGTATGTATTCCATATCAAAACCTTGCCCCATTGCTTTTTGAGCTTCTCCTACTGTTTTGTATACTCCGGCAGCAACAGCAGCAAACATTGCTGCACCGCAAGCACATGTCTGCTCGGTACGCGCAATTTTTATCGGCATATTCAATACATCTGCTAAAGTCTGCATCACAAAAGGTGACTTCTTGGCTACTCCACCTAAACCAATAATTCCTTTAATCTCAACACCTTCACGAACAAATCGATCGACAATAGCTTTTGACCCAAAAGCAGTTGCTTCCACCAATGCTCTAAAAATACGAGGTGCCGAAGAACCCAAAGTTAAACCAGCAATAGAACCTGTTACCTCCTGACTTGCATCTGGAGTGCGTCGTCCGTTCATCCAATCAACTGCCACAATTGTAGATTCTTCAATTGAAATTTTTTCAGCTTCTTTACTTAACTCCGGAATAATCTTCGAGATAGCTTCCTCAATCAATTTTTCACGGGTTTCCTCATCAATCAAAGTCGTTTTTGAAAGGATATTTTCGATTGGCCAGGCAACAACATTTTTAAACCATGCATACAAATCACCAAAAGCTGATTGTCCTGCTTCCAACCCAACATAACCGGGAATTACCGAACCATCTACTTGTCCGCAAATACCAGGAATTAATTTATCACCAATCTGATCGTAAGAAGCGATCATGATATCGCAGGTTGAAGTTCCTATTGCCCGTGCCAATACGTTTGGAGTTACCTCACCCCCAACAGCACCCATATGACAATCAAATGCTCCAACTCCAACAGCTACATCAGAGCTTATTCCCAAACGTTCAGCCCATTCAGGAGAAATTTTCCCTACCGAAACATCACTCGTATAAGTTTCTTCATATAACTGATCGCGGTAACCTTTTAATAAAGGATCGAGACTGGTCAAAAATTCCTCTGAAGGCAATCCATTCCATGACTCATGCCACATCGCTTTATGACCCGCAGAACATCGGCTGCGCACCACTTCTGTTGGCTTCTGTTTTCCTGTTAATACCGCCGACATCCAATCGCAATGTTCTATCCAGGAAACTGCTTTATCCCGTATGGATTCATCATCACGCAATACGTGCAGCATTTTTGCCCACACCCATTCCGAAGAATATATTCCACCTTCATATTGAGAATAATCAATATCCCATTTTTTCACCAATTCGTTAATTTCGGCAGCTTCCTTAACAGCAGTATGATCCTTCCACAATACAAACATTGCATTCGGATTTTCTGCATATTCAGGCAATAAAGCCAAAGGAGTGCCATTCTCATCCGTCAACACAGGAGTACTTCCTGTAGTATCAAATGAAAGCCCCACCAGACTTCCGGCAACCCCTTTTGGCGATTTTTCCAGAGCATCTTTAATCAGATACTCCATAACTTCTATATAATCCAATGGATGCTGGCGATATTGATTCTTTACAGGATCACAATACTTACCTTCCATCCATCGGGGATAATTCATAACCGACGATGCAATTTCTTCTCCGGTTGCAACATCTACAACAACAGCCCTTCCTGAATCTGAACCATAATCAAGACCTATTACATATTTCTTTGCACTCATAAACTGTATTTTTAATCATTAAATCAAAGCAGTTTTACCTACTGACCGTAATATGAATCTTTACCATGTTTGCGACTAAAATGCTTATCAGTCAGAAGAGAATTCATTGAGGCATTTGGCTGAATGGTTTTTGCAATGAAAGCCATTTTGGCCAGCTCCTCTAAAACAACACTATTGTGAACAGCATCATTTGCATTTTTCCCCCAGGTAAACGGACCATGATTTTTAACAATCACACCAGGAACATGCATCGGATTCAATTCTTTAAATGCTTCAATTATTACGGTGCCTGTTTCTTTTTCATAAGCTCCCTTTACCTCAGCTTCATTCATATCACGTGTACAAGGAATCTGTCCGTTAAAATAATCAGCATGTGTAGTTCCTAGTATTGGAATCCCAATTCCTGCTTGTGACCATCCGGTTGCATAAGTTGAATGAGTATGAACAATTCCGCCTATCTCTTTAAAACTTTTATACAGCTCAAGATGAGTAGGCGTATCTGACGAAGGACGTAATTTGCCTTCTACAACATTCCCGTCCAAATCAACCACAACCATGTCTTCACTCTTCATTTCGGAATAGGAAACACCACTTGGTTTTATTACAACCAAACCATTTTCCCGGTCAATAGCGCTTACATTTCCCCATGTAAAAAGTACCAATCCATATTGCACCAATTCAAGATTGGCTTTAAAAACCTCTTCTTTTAACTTATTTAAGTCCATTATTCGAATTTTAAAAATTGCCTGATAGTTTTTAACCTTACCATATTTAACTCAACTACCAGGCAATTTAATTCACACCTATTATATTATTTTACCAGAAATAAGCATATAATGCAACAATAATCACAACAATACCCATTGCACTAATAAAGAATGTTTTATCTGTCTGGAAAAGTTCAGGATCGAAAGAGTACGCCTTACCATCCTGTTTCTTGGAATTTGCATTCGTAAACATGATTACGGCTAAAAAAGCCATCATAAATGTCATCATGAATATTGAATGAAAACCTAGATGAGCTAAACTAACACCAAACAAATCAGTACCCCAAACAATACCTGCAACTAAAGTAATAATTGTTAATCCAGTAAATAGTTTACCACCCAAAAGCAATTTTTCACGATTTTTTTCTGAAATTTTTTCAGCTTCTATTTTATGACTATCAGTAAGAACCAGAATTACTGCCAAAGAAATTAAAGCCATACAAACATATCCCATGCGAATAATGAATGGCAATTCCGGCAATAACATTTTCATAAAAATCCCCATTGGTAAAGTCGCAATAGTAGTCCAAAGAGCTGCTCTGTTGGTTGCTCGTTTCCAAAGAATTCCCATTCCAAATACAACAACTACCCCAGGATAAATAAATCCGGTGTATTCCTGAATGTACTGAAATGCCTGATCCAATCCTCCCAACAATGGTTTCGCAGAAATGATAGCGATTATTAAGGCAAAAACGGCAGTAAGACGCCCCACCAATACCAATTTCCTTTCGGATGCATTTTTATTAATATGCTCTTTATAAATATCAAGAGTGAAAATTGTTGCTGTTGAATTCAGCATCGAAGCTAAAGACGATACAACTGCTGCGGCAAGTGCTGCAAACCCTAAACCTCGAATCCCTTCAGGTGCAAAATTACGAAGCAACCAAGGATACGCCTGATCCGGTCTGTCAATAGCACCTGATAATCCATCAATAGCACCTCTTAAATCAGGATGATTAAACATTACGTAAGCAGTAATACCTGGTACGATAACAATAATCGGAATTAGAATTTTTAAATATCCTGCAAAAAGAAGTCCTCTTTTTGCTTCTTTCAAATTTTTAGCCGCTAATCCTTTTTGAATAATGTACTGATTAAAACCCCAGTACCCAATATTAGTAAGCCACATCGCTCCAAAAATAACAGCAAGACCAGGTAAATCTTTGAAGACTGTCGCATCTATATTTTCATCAATAATCATATTGAAATGAACATCTCCGGGAACTTCTCTAACTTTACTAAGAACCAGCAAAAAACCATCTATTGCAGAACCGTCACCTGCTACTGCATCCAAAGCAAACCATGCAGTTATTAATCCACCTCCAACAAGGAAGACAACCTGTACAACGTCAGTCCAGGCAACAGCTTTAAGACCACCATAAACAGAATATATACCTGCAAAAAGAAGTAAAGCCGGTACTCCATATTCCATTGGGAATCCAAGAATTTGATCCATTGCAATAGCTCCTAACCAAGCAACAGAAGTAAGATTTACAAAAACATAAACCAATAACCAGAAAAATGAGAAAAAGAAACTGACTCCGCTGCCATATCTTTCTTTGGCAAACTGAGGCATTGTGTAAATTTTCTTATCAATCATTTGCGGCAATAGAAACTTTGCAACCAAAATAAGAGTAATCGCAGCAATCCACTCATAAGCTGCAATTCCCAAACCAACAACAAAGCCAGAACCAGACATACCAATAAATTGTTCAGCAGAAATATTTGCTGCAATTAAAGATGCTCCAATAGCCCACCAGGAAAGTGTACCTCCAGCTAAAAAATAATCTTTTGAACTTTCCTCTACACCTTTTTTTCCTCGGGAAATCCATAAACCTAGACTTACAATTAATATTGCATAAGCAATAAAAACAGCATAATCAATGGCCGTAAAACCTGCATTCATAGTGATTAGTTTTATTAATACTCTCAGCAAAAAGCCGAGAGTATTTTGAATTAGTATTGTTTAAATGATATTTAATATTCGCTACAATCCCTTCGCTAAATGGTAATATAAATCATTCCATTTCAGCTCTTTTTTAAAATCTGAAATTGTAGTTGAATTTTCAATCGTTACGAATTCAACACCAACCATTTCAGCAAAGTCTTCAAGACATTCTTTGTTTAATGCCATGCTAAAACTAGTGTGATGAGCACCACCGGCAAGAATCCATGCCGCAGCACCAATTTCCAGATTTGGTTGTGGAACCCATAGGGCACGGGCAACAGGAAGTTTTGGTAATGCTTTAGGTGTAATAACTGTCACAGGATTAACAATCATTCGCATACGTCCTCCCATATCAACAAGAGTTGCATTTATTCCTTCCCCTTCAGGCACATCGAATACAAAACGGGCAGGAGCATCTTTTCCTCCAATTCCCAATGGATGAACTTCGATACTTGGAGTTTCTTTAGCAATTGAAGGACAAATCTCAAGCATGTGTGCACTTAACACTGAAGGACAAGCGGGATCAAGATGGTAAGTATAATCTTCCATAAAAGAACATCCGCCTTTCATACCAGCCGACATTACTTTCATGATTCGTACCAAAGCAGATTGTTTCCAGTCACCTTCTGCTCCAAAGCCGTAACCTTGTTCCATTAATCGTTGAGAAGCCAATCCCGGAAGTTGTTTCAAACCATGCAAGTCTTCAAAATTGGTCGTGAAAGCCTTATATCCATTTGCATCCAGGAATTTCTTCATCCCCAATTCAATCTTAGCCTGATAACGAATGTTTGAATTTGTTTTATCTTCTAATTTGTATTCGGCAGCATAAACATCCATTAAAGAATCAATTTCTTGCTCTGTTATCGAATCCATACTAACAACAAGATCACCAACTCCGTGATAATTTACTTGCCAGCCCAATATTTTCTGAGCTTCAACCTTATCGCCTTCTGTTACGGCAACATGACGCATATTATCGCCAAAACGACAAATTTTTAAATTTTTAGATTCATTATATCCAACAGCAGATCTTGTCCAGCTTCCTAAGGTTTTGCGAACTTTTTCATCTTTCCAATGACCTACAATCACCTTACGATTTAATCGCAATCGTGTGCAGATAAATCCAAACTCACGGCCACCATGTGCTGATTGATTCAAATTCATGAAATCCATATCAATCTCACTCCAGGGAATATCTCTGTTGTACTGAGTATGTAAATGTGCAAATGGCTTGCTCAATATACTTAAACCTTGAATCCACATTTTAGATGGCGAAAAAGTATGCATCCATGTAATCAATCCAATACAGTTGTTGTCTGTATTTGCCTCAAGACAACAATTATAAATTTCGTCAGGAGTTGTTAATACCGATTTAAAAACAATTTTTACAGGAATTGCGTCTGATGCATTAAGCCCTTCAGCAATTTCTTCTGAATTATCTTTTACTTGTTTTAGTGTCTCGGGACCATACAAGTGTTGACTTCCGGTTACAAACCAAATCTCTTTTTCTTTTAGCTCTTTCATTTTATTCTTATAGTATTTTATACTTTTTTATTAAATACAATTAATCTTCACATTAACAACAATAAGACTTACCAGCAGATTCAAATAAGTATTTTATCAGTACTTTCTACTTTTATACTAAGTAAAAAAAAGCAAAAAATTGCTTCTTTAGTTTAAATTATCAAGCTTTAAAATTTAACAACTCTATCAAATGTCTTTTCAATATCTCCTTTAATCGCCCGATAATAAAATGCCCCTTTCTTGGATTCTGTAGTATTTTTAATATTCAACTTTTCCAGACGTCCTAGTGAAAGCACCTTCTTCCTAAAATTTCCAGGATCAAACTCCCTCTGAAAAATTGCCTGATATAAATTTCGTAATTGCAAGAGTGTAAACATCTCTGAAAGCAATTCCTCTCCTATTAAATCAAAACTTGCTTTTTTCTGAAGTCTGTCCAACGCTTCGTGAACCATATTTTCATGATCAAAAATCATAGTAGGAAGCTTACTTATTGGCCACCAATGCGCTCCATTTTCGCGAACCAAATCCGTATCGTACTTATCAATTCGAATTAATGCATAGTATGCTAAAGAAATAACACGCGTAGCCTCATCTCTTGACGGATCTGAGAACGATTGCACTTGCTCTAAGTAAATATCACTCAGTCCTGTTGTTTTCTTAAGCACTCTGCGGGCAGCCATATCAGCCGACTCATTTTCCTGAACAAATCCTCCTAACAAAGACCATCTTCCCATCGCAGGCTCAAATCCTCTTGGATAAAGTAATAATTTCAGTTCCCCTTCATGATAACCAAAGATTACACAATCGACAGCAACATGATATTTAGGATGTTTATATTGTGGATTCATAATATTAATTTTCTCCTCAAATATATAAAGTATTTTTGACTTTTATTATTTTCTTGTGAAAAAAAAATAAATTTCCGACGAAATTTACAAAAAAAATAATATTAAACTCTTATGCAATAACAAGCATTAATTTATTTTAAGGTTAATTTATTCCTATCGGAGTCAACAATAAATGATACAAATTACGAATTATTGGTTTTGCGCATTCAAAGAATGTAAGTATACTTGTACAAATACCACATTTTGATAGTTCGATACACTCTTAATTTAAAATTATAAAAATACAGAATATCATGCGGCGATGTATTTTTTTCAGTTTCTTTATCCTTCTTTGTTTTTGCAGCAATACACTTATTGGAGAAACTCAAAAATCGCCAATTTCGCATATTCGTTTCCATTACCTAAATAACAACAACGGGTTAGCGCAAAACACAGTAGATTGTATCTTACAAGACAGCCGGGGATTTATGTGGTTTGGAACATGGAACGGACTTTGCCGTTACGATGGTTACACTTTTACTACCTATAACAAAACCAAGGATCTTAGCGGTATTCCTGACAACTTTATTCAATCGATGAGTGAAGACAGCAAAGGAAATATCTGGATTGGAACAAAAAATGGATTAAGTAGATTCCTTTTTAATGAGAATCGCTTTTCGTTGCCTGAAAACATAAAGTCGAATCTAAACGGACACTCCATACCTCATATATCAATTGATAAACAAAATAAGATCTGGATAGCGACAGAAGATGATGGAGTTTGGCTTATTGAGGAAGATAAAACAGACTCATATTCAGCTAAGAAGATTACTGAAATTGTTTTGCCAAACCAACACATCAGTCACATTTTAATTCATAAAGAAAATATTTTAATTGGAACCGAGAACGGTTTGGTAATTGTTGACAAGATAAATTTCCAAAACGATACCACATTAAACAAACTAATTAAATCTGTAGCAAACCTAGTTGTAAATTGCATTTTTGTTGATACAAAAGAAAATGTTTGGATCGGAACCTCTAATGGCTTATATCAATATGAGCCAGACAATAAACAAACCTATTTTTACACGCATCAGCCACAGAATTCATCTGGTTTAAACCACATAGCAATTACAGAAATTGTTGAAGACAATTCAGGCACAATTATCGTTGGTACTTTGGCCGGACTAAACTTTTTTGATCCAAATTCGCACTCTTTTTATCATTTAGGTGATGATATCAAAGAAGATCAAAAATTAAACAACCCTTTCATTAATTCATTACTAGCTGATAAACAAGGAAATGTATGGATAGGTACCGATAAAGGAGGTGTTAATTTTTACAACATTTATCAAAAACCTTTTTATTCTATCACTCACACTCCATTAAACCCTAAAAGCATAAGTCACAATACAATCAATTCTATTTTAAGTGAAAAAAACATTCTTTGGATAGGAACCGCAGGTGGTGGTTTAAACAGAATAGTTAATAATGGAGAGAATGTAGACCATTTTAATCTCAGCAATTCACCTCAAGAACAAATTGGCGCGAACTTTATCACTTCCATATATAGAAACAGCAGTAAACAACTTTGGTTAGGTACATGGGGAGACGGTTTAAAAAGACTAAAATCAGTAATCACCAAAAACATTGATACCTATCGTAACAATTCTGAAGTTTCGAACAGCCTTTGTTCGAATTTCGTTTCCTCAATAACAGAATTGGATAAAGACCAGTTGCTGATTGGAACATTAAAAGGACTCGATTTATTTAATATCAAGCTGAACACCTTTACCCATCTCGATGAGAAAATGAAACTGTCTGCACATCTCGAAGTTGGATGTATTTTAAATGATCAGCAAAATCAGGTTTGGATAGGTACCCGTAATGGATTATTCCGCATTCCAAAAGATGAATTAAATCAACTTGATAAAAAAACAAGCATTAAATATGACGCCTTTTTCAATCAGCAGGATAACCCATTCTCTCTTCCTGGAAATTACATCATTTCCTTGTTTGAATCGAAAGACGGTACCATATGGATTGGTACCTACGGAAATGGAATCTGTAAATACACTATTGATAATAACGGTAAGTTTCAATTTATAACTTATAATGACCAAAATGGCTTGTGCAATAATGTAACTTATGCCATAGAAGAGGACAAACAAGGCAATTTATGGATCAGCACGGACAATGGTCTTTCAAAATTTAATCCGAAAACTGAATCTTTTCAAAATTATTTTGTAAAAGATGGACTTTTAAGTAACCAATTTTATTGGTCAGCATCAGCTGCTGATGAAAATGGTAAACTTTATTTTGGGGGAATAGCTGGATTAAACTATTTTATGCCGGAAAATGTTGAATCATACCATGAAGCATCAAAACCGGTTTTTACTGAATTTTCAGTATTCAACAGGCCTGTTGAAATTGGACAAGAATATCATTCCAATGTAATTTTAAATAAATCCATATCTGAAACAAACTCAATTGAACTCTCCTACAAAGACGCAGTTTTCTCGATAGAATTCTCAGCTCTTGATTATTTTTTACCTGAAAAAATAAAATATTCATACCAAATGGAAGGTGTTGATAAGGATTGGGTTAATGTTCCATCGAGCAGAAGATTTGCCAATTACACAAATCTTTCGGGAGGAGAATACAAATTCATGGTTAAAGCCTCTAACAGCGATGGTATGTGGTCAGACAAGATTGCGGAATTAAAAATAAAAGTTCATCCACCTTTTTGGCAAACAATGTGGTTTCAATTTACACTCCTGATTGCAATCGTTTTAATTATAATCAGCTACATTCAATACAGAACACGTTTTTTAAAAGAGCAAAAAAGGAAGTTAGAGAATCAGGTACTGGAACGAACTGAAAAAATTGAAGAACAAAAAGACAAACTAAGACACCAGGCTGAGCATTTGCAGCAAACAAATCAGGAATTAGCGGACAGACAGCTGTTAATCGGCGGACAAAAACTTGAACTTGAAATTCAAAATAAAAAGATTGCCCAACAGCGCGACAAGATGATTGAATTAAACAAGGAAGTGAAACAGGTCAACCAACTTCGATTGCGTTTTTTCACGAATATCTCACACGAATTTAGAACTCCCCTTACGCTAATTATTGATCCTCTGGAACAATTAATGAAAAAATTAAACGATGATCAAAACACAATCAGCACTTTAAAAATTATTGACCGAAATGCCAAACGACTGCTTCATCTGATCAACCGACTTATTTATTTCCGGCAAATCGAAAACGAAAAAATGGATCTGCTTGTGAGTAAAGGCAATTTAAATGAGTTCTTACATGATATTTTTGAATCATTTGAAAATTTGGCTCAACACATGCAGATGAAGTACCATTTTGAAGCACAGCAAACAAATTCAGAAACATGGTTTGATGCAGAAAAACTAGAAAATATTTTTTACAATTTGCTATCCAATGCTTTTAAATACACACCTGAAAATGGTGAAATTACAATGAAAGTTAAATTTGTAGAGAATGATGCTGATAATATTTTCCCTGCACCTTATGCATACATTGAAGTTACTGATAACGGAAAAGGCATTGCAAAGGAACATCTGCCATTTATTTTTGAACGGTTTTACCATGTAGAATCCGAAAGAGAATTAGACAAGAATAACTCTGGTATTGGCTTAGCTTTAACCTCTGAGATTATTAAAATATTACACGGTAAAATTCAAGTTCAAAGTGAAATCAAAAAAGGAAGTTGTTTTCAAGTCTATTTGCCATATACAACCGATCGTTATAACGAAAAAGATTTAGACCGCAACAACACTCTGGCTGAGGTGAAATTAAAAGCCCGTGTTGATACATTAGTTCATAACATGGTTAATCCAGAATCAAACTTAGGATATGAAAACACTGGAAAACAGGACAAATCAAAACCATTGGTACTGATTGTTGAAGACAATTTTGATTTGCGTACCTTTCTAATGCAAACCTTAAAAGAGGACTATAGAATACTGGGAGCCGAAAATGGTAACATTGGCTTTACGATGGCTAAAAAGCATTCTCCAGATTTAGTCATCTCTGATGTGATGATGCCGGTGCTTAGTGGCATTGAGCTGTGTAAATGCATGAAAAAGGAGATTCAGACAAGCCATATTCCCATTATCCTGTTAACAGCAAAGAATATGGTTGAAAACTGGGTTGAAGGCCTTGAAACCGGTGCTGATGATTACATTTCAAAACCTTTCAATCTGCAACTGTTACAGATTAGAATGAAAAATCTGATTGAAAGCAGAATGAAATTAAAACGAATGTTCAATTCGTCGCAAAACATTTCTGCGGAAAACATTACATCAAACCCTGTTGATGAAGAATTCATCAATAAAGTATATCGAATACTGGAAAAAAACTACACCAATCCCGACTTCACAATCAATCAGTTTGCCGGCGAAATGTTTGTAAGCAGCAGTTTATTATACAAAAAATTGAAAGCAATAACAGACTTAAACATTACCAATTTTATAAACGCATTCAAATTAAAAAAAGCGATGGAGTTGATACAGGAAAACAAACTCCCAATTTCTGATATTGCATTTGCCGTTGGATTCAATGACCCTAAATATTTTAGCAGAGTATTCCGCAAACATTATGGAATGAGCCCCTCCGACTTCACACATAACTCTCTCAAAAACAGAAAGTAATCTACATTTTCCAATAAACACACTTCTTCATTTTCCGAAATCATCCACCCCAATTGTGTAATTGTCCACCTCTTTGAAGAGCTATCGACTTACATTGCAAACGTTATAAACGATAAGTAACATTTAATTTCTATTCTATGAAAAAAATATTTTTAGGCGGATTTTTGTTCTGCTTCCTGATTCTTTCAGGAGTAAGTCAAGCTCAAATTACCGTTAAAGGTGTTGTTTATGAAACTACCGGCAATACAACACTCCCTGGAGTTAATGTTGTTCAAAAAGGAACAACAAATGGAACAATAACGGATATTAACGGAAACTATTCCCTAACCATTCAAGATCCAAATGCAAGTTTAATTTATTCCTTTGTTGGTTATTTATCACAGGAAATTCCAATAAATAATCAAACATCAATCAATGTTACCTTACAAGAAGATGTATCAAAGCTTGATGAAGTTGTTGTTATTGGATATGGCACACAAAAAAAATCGGATTTAACAGGTGCTGTTAGTGTTATTGATACCGATGATGCTAAAAAAACAGTGACTTATGATGTAGCCAAAATGCTGCAGGGGCAAGCTCCTGGAGTTACCGTTCAATCTTCGGGTGAGCCTGGAGGATCGGTAAATATTAAAATCCGAGGCATTACTTCTTTTAATAATAACAACCCATTATTTGTAATTGATGGAATGATTGTTGACAATCCTAATGATTTCGCTCCCGGCGATATCGAATCAATGCAAGTACTAAAAGATGCTTCTTCCGCTGCCATTTATGGTGTGAGAGGTGCGAATGGTGTTGTAATCATCACCACAAAAAAAGGAGTTCAAAATGGAGATTTAAAAGTGAAACTCAAATCTCTTTTCGGCATACAGAATGTTGCCAAGAAAATTTCACTTACCGACAGAGAAGGATACCAAAAAATTACCAATGCTGCTTACTTGAATTCAGGACAAGCGATACTTCCAGGTAACGATCCTACCAGCGAGTATTATATTGACAACGTAAATACCGACTGGCAGGATGCCGCTTTCAAAACAGGTATCATCCAGAATCATACAATATCATTCAACGGAGGTTCTGAAAATTTCGGTTACAATTTTAATACAGATTATTACAAAAACTCAAGTTATATAGATACTCCTCAGGATTATGAACGAATCTCAACCAGCTTAAATTTGAATGGAAAAAAAGGCAAATTTAAATATGGTGCTAAACTTGGGTATACAAAATCAGATAAAGAAAGTTTTAACGAATACAATATAGGCACCTCATCGGTAATAAACCTGCTTCAATCGATCCCAACAATGCCTGTTTATGACGAAAACAGACTAGGTGGTTACGGAGGTACTGATAACCTGACTCAAAAAGCAATCACTTTAAATGTGATTGGATTCAACAACCTAATTGATAATGAAGCTGAAAGAAACAGATTTATTGGTAATATCTGGGGTGAGATTGAAATTGTAAAAGGCTTAAAATATAAAATTAGCGCCAGTGCTGATCAACTGGATACTCACACAAGATATTTTGTGCCTCCAAGTGATTTAGGATGGTATTATATTACTACAAATTCGGAATCTTCGCTTGACATTAACGATAGCCGTAAAACCTTTACTTCGCTGGACAACCTGCTTACTTACAACATTGAAATAAACAAACATAAGTTGGATGCACTTGTAGGATGGGTTCAGGAAAAAACAAATTATTACAATCACTGGTCAAGAGGAGTTGGATTTGAAGACAATGAAATCAGTCATTTGGAATATGCTGACGATACCTCTACAGGTGAATACGAAAGTACAATAACAGGCATATCCTATTTAAGCAGAATTAACTACAATTTTGATAACAAATACTTTTTAACAGCAAATTACAGACAAGACAAAACTTCTCTTTTTGCCAAGCAAAATAATACAGGAGATTACTTCTCTGTTTCCGGAGCCTGGAAATTGCACAACGAAAGTTTTATCACTCTTCCACAGTGGATGAATACTGCGAAGTTAAGAGGAGGTTATGGTACTTTGGGAAACAATACTGCAGGAGTATATGCCTACACTCCTACAACCAATAGTTTTGCAAGCTATCTTTTTGGAAATACATTAGCTCCAGGTACAATTGTTGTTGATGCAACGGATCCTAATCTTAAATGGGAAGATACTGAAACAGTAAATGCAGCAGTAGAATTAGGAATGTTTGATAACAAACTACAGTTTACTGCTGAATATTACGAGAAAAAATCAACAGACCTGTTAGCCAGAGTTCCGCTACCTCTTTCTACCGGAACAATAAGCAACGATTGGTCATCATCGGTTATGACAAATGCAGCGGCAGTCAAAAACACAGGCTTTGAATTCTTATTGAGTTATACCAACTCCTCAAAAGAGTTTAAGTACAATATTTCGGCAAATGTTGGAACACTAAAAAACAGGGTATTAAAAATAGGAACAGATGATACTCCAATTAATGGAACCAACTCAAGAACCGAAGTAGGACGGTCTATTGGTGAACTTTATGTGTACGAAACAGAAGGTCTTTTTCAGAGTCAGGCAGATGTTGATTCACATGCCACTCAACCGGGTGCTGTTGCAGGTGATGTTAAGTTTAAAGATGTAAATAAAGATGGTTTAATTACCGATGAAGACAGAACTTACCAAGGCGTTTCAATTCCTAAAATTAGCTATGGTTTAAACTTAAGCGGATCTTACAAAAACTGGGAATTCTCAATGTTCTGGCAAGGTAGTGCAGGTAATAAAATCTACAACGGAACTTACAACAGTTTGATGATTGGCGGACTTGTAAATCATCATACAGACATGTTGAATTACTGGACTCCAACCAATACAGATACAAACATTCCACGTCCTGATCAATTGGAAACCAATCAAAATGCAAGAGCATCTGACCGATTTATCCAGAACGGAAACTATATCAAATTACAAAATGCACAGTTGGCCTATAATATTCCATTAAAAGCAAATAATATAGTGGAACATGCAAAAGTTTATGTTTCAGGACAAAATTTGTTGACCATTAGTAAATACAAAGGATATGATCCTGATTTTATGAGTGATGGATTATTCTCCAGAGGTTTCGATTACGGGTCTTTTCCAAATCCAAGAACTTTTATTTTAGGTGTAGAGATTGACTTTTAAAATGCTTAAATAAAACAGAAATAAAATGAGATATAAAAATATTTACAGTATAGCTATTTTGTTTGCGCTGACCAGTTTGGTTTCAAGTTGTGTTAGTGAGGACGATTTAGTACAGATAGATCCAAATGTTGATACGGAAGAAGCATTTTGGAAGACAGATAACGATGCACTTAAAGGAATTAATTCGGTGTATGGCAGTATGCTAATAGACGGCAGTTACATGAGAAGCACTCCTATGATGCTGGATTTAAAGGATGATGCAACCAGAAGTAACAGCCCTTGGACCGCAATGTCCGTTATCGGCAAATTCAACTCGAGTATTGCAAATCCAGATATTTACAGTTGGGCATATCGTGATTTTTATCAGGGAATTTACCGCGCAAATCAGGTATTGGATAATGTACCGTCCATTGAAATGGAAGATAGCAATTTAAAAGACCGTGTTCTGGGGCAGGCTTATTTTCTAAGAGGCTTGTATTTTTTCCACATGGTAAACATGTTTAAAAATGTTCCTTTGCCATTATCCAACAGTGAATTATATCACAAACAAAAAACAAATGAAGAGGGCTGGGCTCAGGTAATTTCTGATTTAGAAATGGCTGCCGGTTTATTGCCTGTTTCCTACGATGATGTATCCGGACTGGACGCAGGACAAATAGGAAGAGCAACAAAAGGTGCAGCTTTGGCCTATATAGGAAAAGCACAATTATTTACAAAAGACTTCGAATCTGCAAAAGTGACATTTAAGAAAGTTATTGATCTGAAAGTGTACTCTTTAGTTGCTGATTACCGTGATAATTTCACCGTAACAAACGAAAACAATTCAGAATCTGTATTTGAAGTACAATTTAGCAGAGAAGCTGGCGGTGTAGATCTAAGCTGGGGAGGAACGCCGGCACCTGGTTGGGGAAGAACCTCAGGAAGAGCAATTACATATGGTGCTGCGGGCTTTGGATATGCAGATTTACAACCTACCTGGGCATTGTTTAATGAATACAGAGAAGAATTAACTGTTGATGGAGAAGTTGATCCGCGGTTAGACGCAACAATATTCTACAATAAAAATGCATACGACGGTGTTGGAATGTCATTATACGGTCAGGATTTTGCAACATTTTATGCAGCTAACGAATCCAATCTAAATGATTTATACTGCAGAAAGTATGAAAATTCTGATGGTGATTTTGCAAACGAGTATGATTGGAGATCTGGAATTAACGAACGCATCATGCGTTATGCAGATGTGCTGTTAATGTATGCGGAATGTTTAAACGAGACCGGAGCCACCAATGATGCCTATCAGTACATACAGATGGTGAGGGATCGTGTAAACCTGCCTGATTTAGCAACCGTTAAACCAAACATGACACAGGCTGAAATGAGAGAGCAAATTGCCCATGAACGGTTTTTAGAACTTTCTTTGGAAGGACACCGTTTTGATGACATCCGCCGCTGGGGATGGTTAAAAGATGCATCCAAATTAGCCTGGCTAAAATCAAGAGATGCTGAATTCAACACCTACACTCCTGGCCGCGAATATTTCCCAATCCCTCAATCCGAAATGGATACAAACAAGGGAATGGTACAGAATGATGGCTACTAAGCCAATTCAGACCTAATTTTGAGGATGTCCGCTTCTTGTGGACATCCCCCTTATTTAATCATCTAAAACAATCAGATCACGAAGAATACTTTGGTATTTCTGACCCTATAGATCTGTTTTGGTGATGAAATCATCAAATTCAAGCCCTACAATAAAGGACAAAAAGCAGCATTAATAGAGTTATTTAGAACAGAAATTATAATCCTAAGTAACTCTGATTTTATAAAAAACAGATGATGAGATTTATTTCTTCAGCAGCCTTCGTGATTTTTCTAATGACTGCAGGCTGTTCCAGTAATGACAATATTATTGATCCCGAAGAACCGGATCCGGTAGTAGAAAATCCTCCCGTGGATGATTTTTCCGGTCCTGAATATGCTGATGATTATTCAGCCATCTCAGGTTGGGACAATCGGACTTCCTGGAATTTAGCCAATGTTCATGACCCTTCTGTAGTATATGATGGAGAGTATTATTATATGTACGGAACGGATGCTTCCTATGGGAATGCACACGAGGGTCACGGACATTTTCTTTATCGCAGATCAAAGGATTTGATTGACTGGGAATTTCGTGGAATGGCAATGACCGAAACTCCTTCGTGGGTAAAAGACACACTCAACAGTATGAGGGTTCACGCAGGGCTTGATATTATAGACTCTCCTGTTTATGGACACTGGGCTCCGGTTGTTCGGAAAGTTGGAAACAAGTACCGAATGTATTACAGCATTGTAATTGACAATTACATTGAATCAGGAAAAGCCAATACTCCTGCAAACTTTGATGGTTCCTGGACAGAACATGCTTTTATCGGTCTTATGGAATCGGATGACTTAAGCAGTAACACCTGGGTGGATAAAGGAATGGTAGTTAGTTCTGTTTCAGACAGAGAAAACAACTGGTCGCGTTCGAGTACAAGCGATTGGAATGCCTATTTTAAATGGAATGCAATAGATCCAACTTTTATTATTACCCCGGAAGGAAATCACTGGTTGATTTACGGTTCGTGGCATTCAGGCATTGTCGCATTACAAGTGAATCCAGACACAGGAAAACCCGATAATCTGTCATCAATTGAAGACTACGGAACTCTTATTGCACGCCGTCAAAACAGCGAACTTAATCGTTGGCAGGCACAGGAAGGTCCTGAAATTATTTACAATGAAAAAACAGGATTCTATTATCTGTTTCTTGCTTACGATGAGCTATCGGTTGCCTACAATACCAGAGTATGCCGATCAACAAGTATCACAGGTCCATATCTTGGCATTGATGGAACAAATATTACTGAAGGAGGCGAATGCTGGCCCATGTTAACACACCCGTACAAGTTCAACAATCATTCAGGCTGGGTAGGAATTTCGCACTGTGCTGTTTTCAAAAACAAAGAAACAAACGAATGGTTCTACAGTTCGCAGGCCCGTTTGCCTGCCAATACAAATGGAAACACCTACAGCAATGCCATTATGATGGGGAATATTCGAAAAATTGCATGGACAGAAGACGGCTGGCCGGTTGTTATGCCTGAACGTTATGCAGGTGTGCCACAACCAAGCATCAGCGAAAGCGATTTAACAGGTACGTGGGAAAACATATCAATGAATTACGAATATAAGGTTCAGCAAAAATCATCTCAACTGATTCTCTCGTCCAACATGACGGCATCCGGCGCATTTAGTGGTACATGGTCTTACGATCAGGATAAAAAGATTCTTACTATAGGTGAGTTACATCTCAATCTGGAAAAAGCTTGGGACTGGGAAGCATCACCCCGAACAACAACCTTTACCTACTCAGGCTTAACAGCCGGAGGAAGACCTGTTTGGGGTAAAAAAACAACAAAATAATAGTTACAAAATCTGTATTACAATGCAAAAATCATCTATAAAAATTAGTGAGATGCTTGTGAAATTGTTCTTCTTTGCAAGTTTATTATTGTTCACTCAAATATCTGTTGGGCAAAATAAAATTTCCGTTCACGATCCGGTGATGATCCGTGAGAATGATACGTTCTATTTATTTAGTACCGGATGGGGAATCAATGTTTGGTCCTCAACGGATATGAAAAACTGGACAGATGAGAAACCTGTATTTGACAATCCTCCAAAATGGGCTGTTGAAGCTGTTGATGGTTTTAAAGGTCATATTTGGGCTCCGGACATTTCATTTTACAAAGGACAGTATTACTTATACTATTCCGTTTCTGCATTTGGTAAAAACACCTCATGCATTGGCTTGGCAACCAACAAAACACTAAACGCAAACGATCCTGATTTTAAGTGGGTTGATCATGGCAAAATCATCCAATCTTTTCCAAACAAAACAAATTGGAATGCCATTGATCCCAATTTAATTGTAGATGAACAAGGACAGGCATTCCTAAGTTTTGGTTCTTTTTGGGATGGAATCAAATTGGTGAAACTTTCCGATGATGCAATGTCGGTAGATGATGATTTAACGGAAATTCCAACCATAGCCTCTCGTAAAGAAGATTCCCGTTTACCCAATCCTCCGGCAATCGACAACAATCCTGTCGATGCAGGAGGAAATGCCATAGAAGCTCCCTTTATTTTAAAAAAAGACGGGTACTACTACCTTTTCGCATCTATTGATTATTGCTGCAAAGGTGTAAACAGCAACTATAAAATGATTGTTGGCCGGTCAAAGAATGTAAATGGCCCCTATTTGGATAGAGACAACAAACCAATGAACACAGGAGGTGGTACCATTCTTTTAACAGGAAATAAGGATTGGTACGGACTTGGACACAATGCAACTGTAAGTTTTGATGGAACCGACTATTTAATTTTCCATGCTTACGATGCTTCTGATAATGGCAATCCGAAGCTCTTAATCAAAGAAATTAACTGGGATAAAGATCAGTGGCCAACCGTTAAATTATAAAACACAATACAAAATAAAACTGTAAATATGAAGATTATAAAATCAAAAAAATATGCAATTGCTGTTCTATGCTCGCTGACAATTCTGGTGGGTACGCAAACATTATCAGCACAAAATGCACGCATCAAAATTGATGTAGACCGAACTATTGGTGAGGTAGACAAAAATATCTACGGGAATTTCGTAGAACATTTGGGTCGTTGTGTATACGGAGGTATTTACGAAGAAAATTCTCCTCTTTCCGATGAAAACGGAATTCGTTTGGATGTACTGGATGCTGTAAAAGAGCTGAATGTTTCGATTACCCGTTACCCGGGAGGAAACTTTGTATCCAATTACAATTGGAAAGATGGCATTGGTCCAAAAGATGATCGTCCTGCCAGAATGGAATTGGCTTGGTCGCGTTTGGAAAGCAACCGCTTTGGAACGGATGAATTTATGGCTTATGCCAAAAGAATGGGAACAGAACCCTATTTTTCTGTAAACATGGGAACAGGAACAATAAAGGAAGCCCAGGAATGGGTAGAGTATTGCAACGTTAAAAGCGGTCCCTATTATGCCGAACTCCGGAAAAAAAATGGTCACGAAGATCCATACAACATTAAATACTGGAGTCTGGGAAATGAAATGGATGGATTTTGGCAGATGGGTCATCTAAATGCTGAAGATTACAGCAAAAAAGCAAGAGAAGCAGCCAAATTGATGAAACTAACATCTCCGGAAATTAAGCTGATAGCAGCCGGTTCGTCAAACTACCGTCCCAATGCAGATCCCAACGAATGGAACGAAAAAGTACTTCACGAATTGCGTGATGTAATTGATTATTTAGCCTTGCATATGTATGTTGGTAATGTTGAAAACAATTATTACAATTTCGTTTCCTCTCCTTTAGTTCTGGAAGAACGAACCCGTGTTGTAAAAGGTTTGATTGACCGCGAAATGCAAAATGCAGACCGCGGAAACCGCCCGCCAATTTATATTGCCTGGGATGAATACAATATTTGGTATCGTGCCCGCGGAGAAGAAACCATGGCAGGTACCAAAGCTCTCGAAGAACGCTACAATTTAGAAGATGCACTGGTAATTTCAGGCTTTTTAAATGCATTTATCCGTAATGCTGATATCGTGAAAATGGCGAATATGGCACAACTTGTGAACGTTATTGCACCTATATTCACATCCGAAAAAGGAATGTTTAAGCAAACCATCTTCTATCCTATTCAGTTATTTGCCAACAATGTAAAAGGAACCTCTCTGGATGTTCATGTTGATTGTGAGACATATGACACGGGCAAATTTTTCATAGGATTGGGTGAATCAACAACCATTCAAAAAGACGTTCCATTTTTGGATGTTTCGGCCACCTATAATAACGGCGAAGTAATTGTTTGCGTGATGAACCGTAATAAAGACAAGGCAATTACAACAGATTTACTTTGTCAGGAAGGAATTTTTGACGGCGAATTTGAGGTGTACGAAATAAATGGTCCCGACATTAAATCTGAAAATGACTTCGGAAAAACAAGCGTGGAGACAAAGAAAAAGTCTTCTTTAAAAGTGAAGAAAAGTGATAAAATCACTTACGATTTTCCGGCACATTCTTTTACCATGATAAAAGGCTCTATAGTGAAGTAAATACATTTGCTCAATGTTTATAGTTAGAGATGAGAATTAGAACTAATTCTCATCTCTTTTTTTTATAATCCCTGTAACGAATTCATATTCCTTTATCTTTTCGGCAATCGTAATCCCCTACTATCCATAAAATTGAGATAAAGCAATAAGCCATTTTACAGAAGTGATTTCCACAACTTCGTACATAATGAGAATCACCTAATCTTTCATTCACTACAATATCCATTCAACAAAAAAGGGTGCTGTCACAATTGTGACAGCACCCTTTTGGATATGGAACTAATTCTATTTTAATTGTATCAAAACAACTGACTTAGCAGGCAAATCAATGCTAAGTTTTCCATTTTTTGGTTTTTTTACCTCAAACGAATTAATCTTCACTATTTCATCTTTGCCAAAATCATTACAATCATTCATATTTTTGCTCGTAATAATCTGTCCTGATGCACTTTTAAATTCTTGTCCGGCCAATGTCAGATCGATACTTTCCTTCTTGTTTGGATTTAAATTACAAAAAGTAACAGACACAACACCATCTTTAGTCGAAGCCGAAGCATTTACCGCCGGAATTGACTTCCCGTTAAACTCGTAGTTTTCACATTTCAAATCTGTAGGAATCAAAGTAGCATCCTGATGCACACTGTACATTTTAAATACGTAGTAGGTAGGTGTTAATACCATTTCATCCTCTTTGGTTAAAATAACCGATTGCAGCACATTAACAGCCTGCGCAATATTAGCCATCGCAACACGATCGGCATGATTATTAAAAAGATTCAGATTAATCCCGGCAACCAATGCATCACGAAGTGTATTTTGCTGATACAAAAATCCTGGATTTGTACCAGGTTCAACATTAAACCAGTTTCCCCACTCATCTACAATCAATCCAATTTTTTTCTCAGGATCGTATTTGTCCATTATTTTTGAATGTTCCTGAATCAGAGTTTCCATATTCAGGGTATTTTTTAAATCAGCGAACCAACCGCTTTCGTCAAAATCAGTAGCTGATCCTTTATCTTCCCAGCTTGTTGTAAATGTATAACTATGAAGCGAAACACCTTGAACCAAATGGCGGTGGCGGGTTGTTTTCTTCATCAATACATCCATCCAATTGTAATCATCAACATTTGGTCCGCCGGCAATACGATACAAATCACCACCACAGTACGAAGCAAATCGATTATACAAATCAGCATAATACTCAGGTGTCATGTTACCACCACAACCCCAATTTTCGTTGCCTATTCCCCAAAACTTAACATTCCAAGGTTCTTCCTGTCCGTTTTTCTTTCGTAAATCGGTCATCGGACTAATGTTTTTCGAAGTAACATATTCAACCCACTCCGAAGCCTCCTGAACCGTTCCCGATCCAACATTCAAATTAATATATGGTTCCGCTTTAATCAATTTACAAAAATCAAGAAATTCATGAGTTCCGAAACTATTATCCTCAGTAACTCCTCCCCAATGAATATTCACCATTGAAGGTCTTTGCTGTCTGGGTCCGATACCGTCTTTCCAATGATATGTATCAGCAAAACAACCACCCGGCCAACGCAGCAAAGGAATCTTCATATCCAGAAGCGCACCAACTACATCTTCCCGAAATCCTTTTACATTCGGAATTTGAGAATCTTCACCAACATAAATTCCACCATAAATGCAATGCCCCAAATGTTCAGCAAAATGCCCGTAGATTTCTTTGTTAATTTTTGTTTTTGCAAGATCGGTATGAACCGTCATTGTATTTTGCCCAATCGCACTAAAGCTGATTAAGGACAAAAGCAGAATTGAATAAATTGTATTTTTTTTCATACGAAAAATATTTAATTAGATATTGGTTTTCAATTAAATAACGGGACTCCATGCATGAGATAAATTAGTTGACATATATTTCACTTACCACCTCATTTTCATCAGTCATAAAATGCTCATAAATATAATAAAAGTATTTTAGACTTTTTAATTAAAAACTGTAAAAAAGCAGGTATTACAACTCATTAATAAAGCCGGTTACAAACTCTTTAAAAAAATCTTTCTGCCTTCGTCCGGCATAGAGATATTTTTTATTTTTCATGAAATAATTACGTGTTCCTAAATTGATCCAATCCACTGAAAATTAGAAATAAGTATTTAATTTCAAACTCCAAAAAATCAGAAATCGGTCACAATACACGCAAGAATTAAAATACGGCCTAAAAAAAATAGTAGGCAAATTAAAAATATCGGAATTATATTAAACCATTACAAAGACACTCTTCTCCCCCGCATCAACCACAATAAAACATAAACGACAACAAACAACTGCTGTTTTTCAATAACACCACCAACAGTATATTTAAAAAAAATGAATATCTTGGGTAGGACAATCAACAGCGGTATTAACACAAAACCAATAATATGGACGATTTCTTTAATTTTGCTACACCAATTACCTATACGCTATTGGTACTAATTTGGTCTTACATCCTTATATTTTATGTCAGAAAAATAAAATTAGTTGGTAATTCAGACAAATTATTGAAATTACTTCTTATTGTTTTGTCGATTGATGCTTTCCGTACTCTTTTCGAAAGCATCTATTTTGGCGCCTGGTACACATCACTTTCCGAAATAATTCCAATTAAAATATTCCATTATTTAGCCCAGGCTAAAGTTGTGTTTATTCCAAAAATGATAAACCTTATTGTTGCCATTGTAATTTTAATTATTCTGATCAAAAAATGGCTGTCAGCAGAGATTGCTTCGAAGCAAAAAAATCAAAAAATAATAGTGGACCAATCAAAAAAATTACACCAAAAACACGAGGAAACTACACGTGCGAAAGAGCAGGCCATCCAAAATGAAAAATTCACTCAAATGCTTTTCAGCGAGTCTCCAATTGGTTTGGTTCTTACCAAACTTACCGGCGAATTGGTAGAGGCTAACAAAGCATATGCAAGTATCATTGGCCGCTCAATAGAAGAAACGCTAAAATTAACGCATTGGGATATTACTCCTGAGAAATATGCCTGGCAGGAAGAACTGCAATTAGCTTCGCTAAGAAATACCGGATGTTACGGACCTTACGAAAAGGAATGCATTCACAAATCGGGAAAACTAATTCCTATTCGATTGTATGGGAAAATGATTAAAAAAGATGGTCAGGAACTTATATGGTCGAGTGTCGAAGATATTACCGATAAAAAAATTGCAGAAACCCTTCTTCAGGAACAAAATGAAGAATACCTGGTTCTTAACGAAGAATATCAAGCACAAAATGAAGAATTATTATCAGCTATAGAAACAGCCGAAAAAAGTGAAAAACGGTTTAAAACGCTCCATAATGCTTCCTTTGGGGGAATTGCCATACACGACAAAGGAATGATTCTAGACTGCAATCATGGACTTGCTGCCATGTCCGGCTACTCTACTAAAGAGCTAATTGGAATGAATGGATTGTTGCTGATCGCTGAGCAGGCACGTGAGCTTGTTATGGGACATATCTTAAACGAATACGAAAACCCGTATTACAGTATTGGCTTGCGGAAAAATGGAGATGAATACCCGATAAGATTAGAAGCCCGCCAAATTCCATATGAGGGAAAAAATGTTCGGGTTGTCGAATTTAGGGACATTACAGATCAGAAAAAAACCGAATACGAACTTAAAACCGCAAAAGAAAAGGCTGAAGAAAGTGACCGGCTAAAAACTGAATTCATTAACAATATGTCACATGAAATCCGAACACCGATGAATGGAATTCTCGGATTTTCAGATTTATTAAATGAACCGAATATTACAAATGCAAAAAGACAATATTACATCCAAATCATTCAAAGCAGCGGAAATCAGTTACTCCACATTATAGATGATATTCTTGAAATTTCTGCACTTGGAACAAAACAAGTAAAACCTCAAATAGAGGAATTGTGTCTAAATGAATTCTTATCGGAATTATTCACAATATTCGAAAGAAAGGCAAAAAAAAACCAGACACCCTTATCTCTAAAGATGGGGCTTCCCAACAGCAAAAGTAACCTGCTCACCGATCCCTATAAACTGAACCGGATCGTTAGTAATTTATTGGAAAATGCATTAAAATTTACGCAAGACGGATTCATAGAACTGGGGTATACTTTGCAGGATGATACGATCGTAATATATTTGAAAGATACAGGCATTGGAATACATCCCGAAAACCAAGAACTTATTTTTGAACGATTTTCGCAGGAAGATAAAGAAGTCTCTCAAAATATTGGCGGTTTAGGCTTAGGCTTATCAATAGCCAAAGAAAACGCAGAACTTCTGGGTGGAAAAATCACTTTGGAATCGGAAAAAGGGAAAGGGGCAACATTTTATGTGAGCCTGCCCTATAATTCAATAAAACAAACCATAAGTCATACACCAAGCAGTCCTGTTCCCAATTCAGACAAAACAAGGAACTTTACCATTTTGGTTGCCGAAGACGAAAACATTAACTTCCTGTTTTTAGAGATTCTTCTTTCTGAGTTTGATGACAAATTAACAATCCTTCGCGCAAAAAATGGAAAAGAAGCCATAGAGATTTGTAAAACCAATAATCAGATTGACTTAATTCTTATGGACATTAAAATGCCTGTAATGAACGGTATCGATGCCACCAAAAAAATCAGACAATTGAAGTACGACCTACCCATTATTGCACAAACAGCATACACAACATCTCAGGAGAAAGAAGAAGCGATAGCCGCAGGCTGCAACGATTTTATTTCAAAACCAATAAAAAAAGAAAAATTACTTGCTTTAACAAGTAGTTATTTAATGCAATAAAGACTGTTCCCCGGCGAAAATAAAGATGAATACCGTGCACAAGGCGGTTATAACGAAAGATACGTGTAGGATTAATATGCCACCCTTTCAGGGCATAACAATAAATCAATTAAGGCCAATGATGCAAACGTCATCGACTATCAATTAAAAGCCTCCAACTGAACTGCACCCCAAAAGTTGTGTCTAATTTTTGGGGTTCGCCTCCAAACGAAGCTTTTTATCTCCGCTTCTCCCCTTATCAAAAACATTTAAAAAATGTTAAATTCTGCAATTTAAATAACTTGGCACATTTGACAGGCTGTAAAATAATATATTTTACTTAAGTTCGGTCGATTTTAGTTATTAGAAACATTTACACATCGGTTTACAATTGTGACAAAACCACTTACAACGGTAAAAAACACAGCACATACAACAAACCAACAAGAAGATTTGCAATGCTTACAACTAGTAAACATTGCAATTTTAGCCGACAGAGGTGTTTTCAAATTACAAATGGATTCTTTGACATTTTAATCAGTACAAATACAAGTGCAAAAAGAGCTTTTAGTTAAGGCAAAGAGCAAAACAATCGGGAATGCCTTTGCAATTTTGTCGGGACTGCCCGCCCGATTTGCTGAGAGTCATTCCGAGATTGGGCATTGCCCGCCCGATTTGCTGAGAGTCATTCCGAAGTGGGGCATTGCCCGCCCGATTTGTGGAGAGTCATTTCGAGGTGGGGCATTGTCCGCCCAAATTCGGGTGAGATTCGCCCGAAATGCGGATACTTCTCCGCTCAATAAATACAGCTAATCCCGATTAAAACCGACCCAAATTAGGATTCTGGTTCGTTTTTTTCATCCTCTCATAACCGGACAATTAATCCGGTCATACAAGCATTCATATTTTTAAAAACACTAAAAAACAATTTACATATGGCTTTAAATGATAGATTATTTAAAATTCCGGAAGCAAGTCTGCTTGAATATGCAGGGGTAGTTGCGGAAATGTACCTCAACGATTCGGATGCATTTATTGCATTCGACTCTACTTTTACTCCGGAATACGGAACAAAAATAAAAGATTCGCTGGCCGCGGTAATGGCACAAAAATCGGATCAGGTAATTATTGATGAAATGGCCGAGCACACCCAAATTGTACTCGATGCCATGGCAGACTGCAACCATTCCTACAAAACAATAGCTTATTTTGTCCGCAAAGCCTTTAAAGGCAATACCGCGGTTCAAAATCAATTTGGTTTTAACGACATTAGTAATGTAAGAGATTCGCAAGCCAAAATGGTTCTGTTTATGGAACAACATGCGAAAACCTCAGAAAGTTATCAAACCAATTTGGTAGCTGCCGGATGTTCGCAGGAATTAATCAGCCAGCTAATGAGCAAGGCCAAACAATTGAAAACAGCCAATATTGAACAGGAAATATTTAAAAAAGAGCGTGGTGTTATAACTCAGCAACGCACTCAAATACTTAACGAAGTGTATCAGTTGGTTAAACCAATAAGCGATATTGCGCAAATCATTTTTAGCGATGATGCTGCCCGCATGGCAAAATATACATTGCCAAAACCAAAATCGTCGCAAAATGCACCCGATGATTTAATCGAATCCTAAACAGAGAATACAAATTATATTTAAAAGAAAAACTCCCCTTCAGCTTGAATGCACTGAAGGGGAGTTTTTTATGAAAGGTATTCGTTCACGCAGTTATTTAGTCTTCTTCCATTCCCTGCATCATTTGCTGCATTTGGGTCATCATGTCTTTAAAAGAACTTCTCTCGAAACCAACAGCCTCGGCAGGCAAAATGAATTTTTCGACAGGAGGATTAACTTGATTGATTCGGGTAATTGCCTGGATCTCCATTTGGGCTCCATCCATTGCATCGAGGCGAAAGGTTCTTACTTCAACGGGTATTTTCCCTGCCGCTAAATCCCATTCGTCCTGTTCGTCCTCATCCATCGAAGGAAAAATTTCAGCCAGTTTTTCAGACATGCTTTTTGCTTTTTTGGCCAAACCCATACTATCGTCCGAGGCCCAGATTACCATCAGCTCCTGCTCGTCTTCCAATAAATATTCGCTGCACCGCTGTCCGTATTTAACCATCCTGCGTCCGGTTGCTGTAATTTGTTTCGCGGGTTGCGACTGTTCCTTCATTTCGGGTGGCAAGTTTGCCATCATTTTTTGCATTACTGCATCGGCATCTTTCTGAATTTCTGCCATGTCCTCAGCCGACATCTCGTAGATCTTCTTCTGCGACCATAAAACGTAGTAAATTAAGCCTTTGTTATGATTTAAAATCACGGTAGTTTTTCCGTCCTCCTGTGAGGAAGATTCCACCGCAAAGTTATCGCCGTCAATATAAATTGTTGATTTAATAATCTCGATATCCCCATACTCTTTCTGAGCCGCATCTTTTAATTTACTTTCAGGAAGCTGAAGAAAAAACCGGGCCTCATCAGCAGCATCTTCAAACTCCTTATCCGCCGGAATTAATTCATAGTTAATGGGAATCTCATATTCTATCTGTTCGATGATGTATTGTGCCTGCAATTTAATGCTGTACAAGCACACAAAACCCATCAGTAAAATCATTTTCAACTTACTCATATCAATCTCCTTTGTATTTAATTTTACAATATTTTTTTTCCTGATGAGGGCAAAAAACTACCTGCAGCCATTCTCAACAGCCTTGTAAAATTAAATCTTATTCATTGGCAAAACAAAAAAATAAATTGGTCAAAAAAACGCACCAACAGCAAGCTGATTTCAATATTAGCAGACACCTAACAATTGATATTGCTTATGTTCGAAGGCTTTTTACAAAGAAATATTACAATACCTATCTTTATTAAGTCAAGATGACATTTATTTCTGATCTGAAACGTCAAAATGACATTTACTTAGAATCCAAAGCGTCAAAATGTCAAACAAATATCCTGCCCGCACCATCAAAAAGTTTTTGCCTTAAGCACCTGATTTTATTATTTTTACAAAACTATCGCGCTCCTAATATTTTCTATTTTGGCATCTGTTTTGATCGAATTATAATGAATTGCAATTCGAATACTTTTACAAGTACGTACTTATTTATTTTTGAATAAAGAACTGTAAAATTAGGAGGATTTATCATGACACTAGTAAAAAGAAATTCAGACAATCTCTTTCCATCTTTGTTCGACAACTTCTTTTCAAGAGACTGGATGGATTGGAACAATTCGAACTTTTCGAACACCAACACAACATTACCTGCAGTAAATGTTCGCGAAAACGATAATGAATACATTATTGAAGTAGCAGCTCCAGGAATGAAAAAAAGTGATTTCAAAATCAATTTAGACAACAATCAACTTTCTATTTCTTCGGAACGAAAAGAAGAAAAGGAAAACAAAGATGGAAAATTCTCAAGAAGAGAGTTTTGTTATCAGTCGTTTCACAGATCATTTCAATTACCTATCGATCTGGTAAACGGAGATAAAATTTCAGCCAAGTACAATGATGGAATTCTTAACATCCATCTGCCCAAAAAGGAAGAAGCAAAACCAAAACCTTCAAGAATGATTTCCATTACTTAATTAACAGATGGGCAGGTTACCCCTGCCCATAAAAAACATTTTTATATCTGGCAAACAAATAATATTTATTGAGAAAAATAACAAGCGAAAAATCGGAATTTATAAAAATAACTAAAAATGAAAAAATTTGGCTTACTATTATTATCTGCAGCCATTGGGAGTGCACTCACAATAGGAAGCTTTTCACTATTACGCAGTAATGAAAAAACACTTAAAATAGAACACATTACCGGCACTCCTGTTGTTGGTGCAAGTTATACTGTAACTAAAGATGGCGTGCTTACCCCATTGCAGTTCACCGAGGTTTCGAAAAAAGTGATGGATGCGGTTGTTCACATTAAATCGACACGCATGCTGAACATTCAGCATTCGCAGGAAGTTCCCTCTCCTTTCCGTGATTTTTTTCGTGATGATATGCTAAAAGATTTTTTCGGTCCTTACTTTCATTCCAATCCTCAGGAACCACGGCAAAATACTCCATGGACACGTATTGGTTCCGGCTCGGGTGTAATTATCAATTCGGATGGTTATATCGTTACCAACAACCACATGGTTCAAGGTGCTGACGATATTGAGGTTGGTCTTCACGATAACAGAGTGTACAAGGCAAAAGTAATTGGTACCGATCCTACAACCGATTTGGCCTTAATTCAAATTAAAGAGAAAAATTTGGTTTATATTCCTTTTGTTGATTCCGACAAAATTGAAGTTGGAGAATGGGTACTTGCCGTAGGAAATCCCTTTAATTTGAATTCGACCGTTACAGCCGGAATTGTGAGTGCCAAAGGCCGGAATATCAACATCCTGCAAAGTTCAAATGCCATCGAATCGTTTATTCAGACTGATGCTGCCATCAATCCGGGCAACAGTGGAGGCGCACTTGTCGACCTTAAAGGTGGTTTGGTTGGCATCAACACAGCCATTGCCAGCCCAACAGGTTCTTATTCCGGATATGGCTTTGCCATTCCTTCGAACATTGTTAGCAAAGTGGTTGAAGACCTTATGAGCTTTGGATTTGTGCAACGTGGTTATTTGGGCATTGTAATCAGAAATGTTGATGGTAATTTAGCAAAGGAAAAAGATTTGGAGCTTAGCGAGGGTGTTTATGTTGACAGTCTTGCAGGCAACAGTGCTGCAGCCGATGCAGGCATTAAAAAAGGCGATGTTATTGTAAAAGTTGACAATGCCAATGTGAAAACAACGGCAGAATTGCTCGAAACAGTTGGGCGTCACCGTCCGGGCGATAAACTGGATCTTCATGTTAACCGAAACGGAAAAGTAAAAGATTTTACCGTTACACTAAGAAATGCAAAAGGAGACGCAGATCTTAGCAAAAAAGAGACAGATCAGGTTTTAGTTCGGTTGGGAATAGAATTGGAAGAACTTAGTGCAAAAGAGGCAAAAAAACTTGATGTATCAGGAGGATTGCGCGTTCGTAAGATAAATTCAGGGCTGATTGAACGGCAAACCTCACTCAAAGAAGGTTTCATTATTCTTCAGGTTAATGGTAAAAGCATTAACAGCCTAAGAGAATTCGAGGACTACCTAAACCGTAAAGGTGGAGGAATCATGCTATCGGGTATTTACGAAAATTACCCCGGTAGGTACTACTATGCCTTTGGATTGGATTAAATTCCAATGCTTGGCGATTGAGTAATATCAAAATATTTTCAGTCATGTTAGAACATCAGAAATTTGTTTTAAAATCGGTTTCAGATCAGGAACATTTATTTCGAAAAGAACTTCTGAAATCGTTTGAATGGTTAAACGAAAAGGAATTGTATGAGTTGTTTAATTGGTTAAAAAGTAATTCTTATTTTTCTCACAAAGATTTTATTAAGCAGGCTTTTAGTCATTTTTTAATCAAAGAAGGAGCTTAATAACAATACAAAACTTGTGAAAAAGCAAAAGATAAAGAGGCTGCATTGCGTTAAATGCAGCCTCTTTATCTGTATCATCAAATTCATTTATACTTCCACTTTCCTACTGCCACGAAGGTTAAAATCATCCAATTAGGTCGGTTGCTGATTTCATCGCCAGATTTACAACATACTATTACATGAGCGAAGTAAGCTTTTTTATCAGATATTTTATGCACAAAAAACAAAATCAACCAGCAACAATAATGCCGCAAAAAAAGGATTCTTCTCATCCAATAATTGCGGCATTACACCCTAACATTTATAAAAACCGGGCACTCTGTTAAGCCACCCTTCTCATGATTCTCATCAATTTACTTTTGCCACAATTTTACAGTTGCTTCCACATCCAAAGCTTCGGCAAGAATAGAAATCGGATGTTCTACCTTTTTTGTGGTCGACATCTCAATTTGCCACTTACAGGTTTCACAATCAGTAGCTGCAAAATCGACATCTGAGCTCTCTATCTGATCGAAGAGCGGTTTCCCTACTCCCTGCGACGTTTTGTAATTTTCTTTTTTAAAGCCATAAGTCCCCGCAATACCACAGCACCGCGATTCAAGCGATACAAAATCAATTCCCGGAATCATTTTCAGTAAGGCGGTGGAATAAATAGACCAGCCAAGCTTCTCCATGTGACAAGGAGTATGGTAAGCAATACGTTTCTTATAATCCTTCTTAAAAACCAATGTAAGCTTTCCTGAATCGATTAAACGGAACAGGAAGCGGGTAGCCAGCTCGCTTTCGTTGCGAATTTCGTCGTTCTTCACCCCCAATAAATGCGGATACTCATCGCGAATAGTGAATATACAGGTTGAGGATGTGGATATTACCGGCATATTTTTGTCTACTATCGATTTTTTAAAGGCTTCCACATTGTGACGTGCTTGTTTTGTGGCTTGTTTAATAAGACCATTTGAAATTAAAGCTACCCCGCAACATTTTTCCTTTTCGAGAAGATGAACACCATAACCTGCCGCATTCATAATTTTGATCAGGTCTTTGCCTTGTTTAGGAAAATTATAATTTACATAACAGCCATGAAAGTAGCTGACATGCTTTTTAAAATCATTCTGCTTTGATGCAGCATATCTGCGGTACCAGGTCTCGAACCTCATCCCTGCATATTTAGGAAATATACGGTGATGATCTATTTTCAGTACACCATCCATCATGAGCCGAACAGGCTTTAGAGCAACAATAGGATTCACAATAGGTGCAAACGTACTCGCCATAGTACCTACAATATCAGTATTTGCAAGAATCATATCCCTGACTTTTGGCTTTTTCTTACTGTATTTGATACGTGCCAGCTGAATAATATCTCCAATTTTCACTCCGTGCGGGCAAGCTACCTCGCAACGTTTGCAGTTGAGGCACAACTTCAATGATTCATCGTAAAAATTTTGATCCTTTAAACGTAACCGTTCTCCATCAGGGCCTGACTGCTTTGGTCCCGGATAATCCGGATTCACTTCCAGAACGGGACAATAAACGGTACAAATTGTACACTTCACACACTGTTCAAAATTATTATCGCTGCTATTGAATGGTTCAAACATTTCCTTTTTCATTGTCCTGTTATTTTAAAATTTGCTCAGCCACATGCAGCGAAGTCAGTAAACTGATGCCTGCCCCACTGCCTTCTTTAAGGGCATTAGCCCCTCCAAGCACAGAACCTGCCGCAAATAAATTCTCAATTGGTTTCCCGTTTTTTAATGCATGAAAGCCACTGTCGGTTTTAACCCCATAATGCATATACGGCTGATCGTTAAAGAACTTCTCATCGAGCCATTTTTCACTATCGGTATCTCCATCAATATCAAGCCCCAAAATAGGCTCGTATAACTTCTCACGCGTCGCCACAATACCTTTACTGTAGAAGCTTCCGCTGGCTAAAACAAATTGATCAGCTTCCAGTTTAATATCTCCATGATTATTGGTTTGAACAGCAACCAGTCGGTTGTTTTTGAAAGTGCCTTGTTCTACAATATCACCCAAGAAATAAGTCCCTCCTAATTCTTCGAATCGTTTACGAAGCAATATCTGACTTCGGATACCAGGGACTGATGGTGGTATGGCCGGAAGCAGTACCACTGGTTTATTTACTTTTGCTTTAAGATTTAAAGCAACATTTTTAGTAAACAACCCGAATACTGCCGGTAAAAGTACTACTTCAAAACCTTCACTAAGCTGATTTACCTTTTTAGCAAATTCGTCAAGAGCATCTCCACTATCAAATACCTTCGCAATATTTGTAGATCTCATTTCACTCGGATTGCGGCGGATTGCTTCAAATTCCTTCATGGCAAAGTTTTTAATTTGCGTATTCACGTTGTATTTCTTCAGTCCGTCCTGTACAAATAAAGTGTGGAAATCGAGGAATCCACTAAAATTTAGGATGACTGCTTTTTTCCAGGGAAATGCATCATTTTGTTCGAAACGGGTGAAATCATCAATAGTCAACCACGTCGGTTTCATAATTCCCATTGGGGTTAACACAAAATGATTCTCGTCTGCCTTGCCAAAAAAATTTAAGCCGGCACGATCCAACAACCGGGGAGCTTCAACAACCAACCGGGATATATTTTCAATCCCAACACGTTGGTAAGGATGCGTATCGGGCAATATTTTTATCGCTTCCAGCGGATTTTTCACATCTTGTCCATCTATCTTTCCCAGCAAATCGAACGAACCGGAAAAAAAATGGATTGCACTCTGTCCCGATGAAACTATTGCACATTTTTTTCCTTGTTCTGCCAGTTTAATTCCACAGGTGAGTCCACTCAACCCACCTCCTATAATAATGTTATCGAATTTCATAGTAATCCCTGCTTAATTGTTATCCGGTTTCAAACCATATATGCCTTCGTAAATCCAGGAAGTAAACTGAATCTCATTGATTCCCTCTCCCCAGGTAATTGGGAGCATTCCTTTCCATCGTTCCTGAAGAAAATTAGCCAAATCATCTTTTGCCTTGCCTGATTTTTCGGAAGATTCGCAAAGGAGAGCGGCCGCACGGCAGGCACACAATTCTCCCTGACATGTGCCCATACCTACACGGGTACGGCGACGTAAATCGATCAAATTATTAACATGCAATTCATTAATCGCATATTTCACTTCGGCAATCGACACTCCCTCGCACTCACAAACCAATGAATCTTCGTAGTCGTCTCCATTTGAAATATTCTTCGCAAGTGTACCATGACGATCCTTCGCCGACTTTTGGGAGATATTAGCCCCTGTGTAAACTTTTTCGGTAGCAATACTTAGCGGATGCTCACTCTTTTCGGCTCCTGGCAATGATTTTTCGGCTGTTTCGCACTGCTTGTCAACAGAAAGTTTTTTACAGATTAAATCAGTAGCTTCTTCAGCCATCAAACGGTAGGTCATCAGCTTGCCGCCAGTAATCGTGATAAAACCTGAAAGCCCGTCCCGCTCCTGATGATCAAGTAGTACAATTCCACGACTGATGCTTCGTCCGCTTGGATCATTGTCTGCTGCAACCAAAGGGCGTACACCAGCATAAGCACGTAAAATACGAGTAGCTGCCAATGCCGGAGAAAGTTTCACTCCCTCGCGGATCAGAACATCCACATCTTTTCTGGATACAAACATATTATCAATTTGGTCATAAGGAATACGTTCCGAAGTAGTTCCAATCAGACAAATAGTATCTCCCGGCACCAGAATATCAGCATTAGCCGGCTTTCTGCATCTGTTCAATACCATTTTATTAACACGGTGACCAAAAATAAGCAGAGAACCTTTTGCTGGAAACATATTGATATTGACACCAGCCAAATCAGCAATATGGTGCCCCCAAATTCCCCCGGCATTCACTATTATCTTAGCGTAATATTTTACTTTTTCTTTTCTTTCATGATTGAACAACTCAACACCAGTCACCCGATTCTGCTCTTTAACAACACCAGTTACCTCATGTTGTGTTAAAAGAACCGCTCCATGAATTCTGGCATCCAAGGCATTCGACATTGTCAGGCGGAAAGGATCCACAGATCCATCCGGAACTTTTACGGCACCAATCAAATCAGGATTGACCGAAGGCTCAATACGTCGGGCGAAATCAGGATCTAAAATTTCAGTCCCGATACCGGCACTTTTACAAGCATCCACAAACTGAGACTGAAAAGAGATGTCATCTTCCGGCAGAGTAATAAACAATCCATCATTTTCTTCCACGCAATGGTTCGCAATACGACGCAGAATCATATTCTCCTTAATACATTCTGCCGCTGATTCATGATCGGTCACAGCATATCGTGCACCACTATGCAGCAAACCATGATTCCGTCCGGTAGCCCCGGTAGCAAAATCATGACGTTCAACAAGCAAAACACTTAGCCCGCGCATCGCACAATCTCGTGCTGTTCCTGCACCGGTAGCTCCTCCTCCAATAATTATTACATCGTACTCTTTGGATATATTCTTGTTCATGATGAATTCTATATTTTTAACATCTTCCTATACTCATTGTATACATCTCAATAAAAGCTGTTATTCCTAACCTTTTATAAGACTCTTTCTGTTTTTATTTCAGTCAAACAACAATTACTGATTTCCACATGGCAAATATAAATAAATTACCTAGTATTGCAAAGTACTTACTATATAGATGTATTCTGTATTATAAAGTTCTGATCCTAAATACTTAATAACACTACCAAAACAAGCGCTAAAAAAAACGATCTCCAACTAAAAATAATTTGAGGATATTCAAAAAAAAGAGGCTTTATCAGATCTGATAAAGCCTCTTCGCGATTTATAGCTTCTTATACTTTCTCTACTTTTTTTATTCCTCGCCGGTTAAAAATAATCCGGTAACGGCGGTAACTTGTTTGATTGTCGAGTTTAAAGCGGAATATCATATTAACGAAGTATACCTTCTCTCCGGATATTTTTTCAAAATCATCGTCTTTTAAATAGTAAAGCGGTATTTCAGGATTATCCATTTTCTGAATAAACTTCGACACATTAAATCGAATGATATCGACCACTCCTGTAATGTTGTAATCTCCATAGGAATTATCCAGTGCCACCCTATCCAGACGAAGCAGTTTGCGATAGAAAATAATTTTCTCTCCAACTCCACGACTTTCTACATCAACAATTCTAGACCGGTCGCGGTGTTTCATCACCCGCAAAGGAACAGTATCTTCACGTACAAAGTCAAAACTCTCCTTGCACCAACCAATTTCCTCATCTCCTTTTACACGAATAACGGTTTTATGATCGAAAAAGCGTTTGTTAATCTTCCCCACCAAATAAAGCCGGCTAAGGTCCTTAATTCTATCTTTAAGCATATAAATAATCACCAGAGCCACAAACAAAGGCATGGTAAAAGTTCCTAAGCTTTTCTGAAAAAGAAAGGTAAGTGCGGCTCCAAAAATCATAGCCAAACCAGCAGCTAAACTGTATAATATCTGCATGGCCAAAACCCCCTCCTTTTTCTTACGGGAGTTGAGCAGCAACTGACCTTCAAAATATTTATTGAAGGCACCTCTTCGGTGCACCAGCCAACGATTCTTATCATGTGCCTTGTCTTCAACTACCAAGTATCCCTTACTTCTTTTGTAGGCTACTTCTTCCCTAACCAAGCGTAAAATCTCATCTTTGCTCAGCTCAAAATCGGAATGGTGCATTTTTTGTAATCCCCGGTGCAAATAGTAAGAATGCTGCTCAAACTGATTGCTCATAAACTCATCACCGAACAAATAGTAATCGAACATTTCCTTTTGAATTGTCGGCACATTCACAATTCTACGCAAATCGCGGTAATGTCGTCCAATTTTCCGAACATTCGAAATGTATTCATCAATAAGGTACTGTCGATCTTCAGGCAATTCGTTTTGAAGAATATGCTGAATTTCCCTGCGAAGCGCCGATCTGGTAATAATATGAAACATTCGAATATGGTACTCATAATTGGCCTCATTTTTAGAATTAGATTCATTAGCCAGTTTATGAAAGGCTTCCTCCAGATACTGGAAAACGGAATGATCACCTAAAGCAATATCCCTTAATAGATAGGTAGGTGTAATCAGACGAATGTTCGAATTAAAATCATTGTAAAAGTCCTCTTTTGTATAGGTTGACGAATTAATATCCAAACCACTGGGTATAAAAAGCCAGGTTTTTATAGAAAACTCACTCACCTTTCGATCTTTACGAGGCTCATAGCCCAATTTAATCTCTACAGAAAATTTATCATGAACTTTTACAGTTTCATTTATCATACGCGCTTTTATTTTGTCTTTATAGAATAATGTAATGAATAAAGTCAAAGGTACTTATTTCCTACTTATCTTTCTCAAGATAAATATCCAATTTTAAAGGGTCTATTCTAAAATCACCTACACTTACCGTCTCTATTTTTTATTCATCACATATTAATATTTTATTTAACAAGATAGAATCTATTTATATTGATTATTTGCGTTAAATTAAATATTTTTAGTAGCATTTCCGAAATCTTTATTTTACGCAAAGATTTTTTCTATACTCGGGGAAAGTATCTGTTTTTCCTAAAATAGACATTATTGAAACAGTAAGATAAATGTAAGTCTGATATAAAAATACAACACATTTCAGTTATTGCATTGACTGCGATAGCAATGATCGAAGACAAAGAAGCAATACTGCAAGCAGGTTGCGACGCCTATGTAACAAAGCCGGTTGGGCATTTGAAAATTCTATCAAAAATTGAAAACTTCTTTATTTAATTCTATGAGAAAAATTCTAGCAATTGACGATAATAACGATAATTTGGTAGTTTATAGAGCAATACTTAAAAGCTACTATCCTAACTGTACAATTATAACTTGCCAATCGGGTTCAGAAGGAATCGAAACAGCAATAAAAGAACAACCCGACACCATTCTTTTAGACATTATTATGCCAGGAATGAATGGGTTTGAAACCTCTGAAAAATTAAAACAAGAAGCAAAAACCAAACACATTCCCATAATTCTGATTACAGCCATGCGCGACGATAAAAAAAGCAGGATTAAAGGATTAGAAACAGGAGCAGATGCATTCCTTTCCAAACCAATTGAGGAAGAAGAATTAATTGCTCAATTGAATGCTATGCTTCGTATTAAAGATGCGGAGGATAAATTGAGAAAGGAAAACAAGGAGCTAAGCGCGGACATTGAAATTAAAATAACCGAACTGGAAGAAGGCAACCGTAAAATGGAAACCTTACTCAATAATCTTCCTGGTTTTGTATATCGATGTGCAAACAACAGAGATTGGAAAATAGAGTATATCAGTGAGGGATGCAAGGATATAACAGGATACACACCTAAAGATTTCATAGACCAAAAGAAAATTAATTTCAATCAAATTATTCTACCTGAGTACCGTGACCTTTTATGGGATAAATGGCAGGAAGCATTAGGACGAAAAAGTGTATTTGCAGGCGAATATCCCATTCGAAATAAAAATGGTGAAATTCACTGGATTTGGGAGCGTGGCCGCGGTGTATTTGACGGCGATCATTTGATATCTCTGGAAGGTTTTATTACAGATATTACCAAACAAAAAAACGCCGAACATTTACGAAAAGAAAGCGAAGAAAAATTTCAAAAGATTTTTGAAGGAGCTCCTTTAGGCATTGCCCTGATCAATTCTGCTGACGGCCAATTTCTTCAAATGAATTTCAAATATTGCGAAATAACGGGATGCTCCAAAGAGCATTTAAAAAAAATCAATTGGCAATCGATAACGCATCCTGATGATATACAGCAAGACTTGGATCAAATGAAATTGTTAAATACAGGAGAAATTACCGATTTTACATTGGAAAAAAGGCTGACACGGCCTAACGGGGATTGCGTATGGATCACTTTAACCGTCGCGAAAGTCGATGTGCAGGTCAAAGGAGACTCATGCCATTTAGCCATGATAGAAGACATTACACAAAGAAAAAACCTTACCGAAGCTTTAATTACAGCCAAGGAAGATGCTGAAAAAAGTGACCGGATAAAATCGACTTTTTTAGCAAGTATGTCGCATGAATTGAGAACTCCACTGAATGCTGTAATAGGGTTTTCAGAACTTATTAATGAAAACTCAAACATGGAAGATATTCTCAGTTTTAATGACATAATAAACAAGAGTGGTAATAATTTATTAGCTCTTATTGAAGATCTTTTTGATATCTCTTTAATAGAAACAGGCGATATCAGAATTGAGAATGAACCATTTTCAATACAATCCATGTTAGACGAAGTGCAGTTCATCATTAAAAATGAGCAATTAATTTTGGGGAAAGAAGAAATAGAACTGAAAATGTATGTTGACTTTGGAAACATAAATCCGATTTTAAATTCAGATCAAAATAGAATCAAACAGGTTTTACTTAACCTGTTAAAAAATGCATTAAAATTTACACAATGGGGAAGCGTTGAATTTGGCTGCCTTGAATCTTTCCAGAATCAAATTCCAATGCTGAAATTTTATGTTACTGATTCAGGAATTGGTATTCCTCCTGATAAGCAGGAACTAATTTTCGAAGTATTTAGACAGGTTGATGAATCTAAAACCAGAATATATGGTGGAACCGGCTTAGGGTTAACCATATGCAAACGATTAATTAATTTATTAGGTGGTGAAATATGGGTTGAATCTGAAATAGGAAAAGGTGCTTCCTTCTTTTTTACGATTCCCGTTGATGTAGACGATGCAAAACAAATCCATACCAATGGAGTTTGTCAGCAAAAACTTAGTCTGAAAGGAAAAACGATTCTTATTGCCGAAGATGACACTTCAAGTTATTCATATTTGGTAGAAATACTTAGTAGAGAAGGTGCCCAATGCATTCGTGCTAAAAATGGCAGGGAGGCAGTCAATTATTGCAAAACGATAGAAAAAGTTGATTTACTGTTAATGGATATCAATATGCCTGTAATGAATGGATATGAAGCGACAAAACAAATAAAAAATATAAAACCGGAACTTCCAATTATTGCACAAACAGCATATGCAATGTCTGGTGATCGGGAAAAGATATTATCCACCGGCTGCGATCTCTATCTTTCAAAACCGGTAGGAAAAAACACACTGTTGGATGCAATCAATAAATGTTTCAACAAAAATAACCAGCTAACTACAGTCCAATAATGAAAAAATAAATTTTATTTTTACTATTACTATTCATCGGTTTCTCATTTTTTGCCGGTGGATTTAAATTTGAAATAATGTATCCCTATCATAACAAGATTAAACAACGGATTAATAACAATGAATTGATACGTTACGAATACGTTGAGAAATACAAAAACATTACTCCTTGTTTGTTACTTTATTTTTCAACAGAACCAAAAATACGGCCTGTTCGCGAACATCGATTCAAAGAATATGAAGAAATTCTCAATAGAATTTCAAAAAAAAGATAACACACTTCAGCAAAGGCTCTTCAAATGAACAGCCTTTGCTGCTTTTATATGACAAACTAAAGACACATCTAAAATCTCCTTTAATCTATACCCCCACACCTCCTCAACTTCATCCTAATGCACAGTTATTAACTATGCATAATTTTCCAAGTCATTTCCTTCTTCCTCAATTTCAGATTAATTTTATTTATAATTATTACAAATAACATTTTCTAATAAAAGAGAATCAACATCCTGAAATCCCGAAAAACAGCCCAACTTAGTTTACTTTATACAACCTACTCCGCATACGATTTCGAAAAAGACATAAATCATTTTTTGATTTTTCTAAAAAAGGATTTACATTAGCATCAAATATAGTTAGTGTTGTTTTAACACTTAATTAAAAAAATAAGATATAAACCCCAACTATAAAGATGCCAGGCAGACCACTTAACGATTACATATCTGTAGATTGCGTAATATTCGGATACAATGGACAAGAACTTCAAGTTCTACTTGTAGATAGAACACTTACTAATAATTCTACAGGACAGCCCGAATTTACTGATTTAACATTAACAGGAAATCACATCTATGAAGATGAAACCATTGAGCAGGCAGCTTATCGTGTTTTATTTGACTTAACAGGTTTAAAAAATGTATTCCTTGATCAATTCAAAACATTTGCGCATCCCGACAGATTAAAAAAAGAGAATGACAGAAGATGGTTAATTCACGATGGCAGAGACCCTGATAAAAGAATTGTATCAATTGGATATTTTGCCCTTCTGGCAACACAGAATATTACTTTAGAGTGGAAAGGCAGAAATGTGAAATGGGTTCCTGTATCAGAAGTTGGAGAACTGGCATTCGATCACAATCAAATTCTGGAGGAAGCTTTAATTGCATTACGAAATAAAATTAAGCAAGAACCTATCGGTTTTGAATTGCTTCCTGAAAAATTTAGTCTGACACAGCTACAAAACATATACGAGGTGATATTAAGCACTGAGTTGGACAAGAGAAATTTCAGAAAAAAAATTGCCCGCATGAAATATTTGATTCCTACGGATGAAAAACAAACAGGAGTTGCTCATAAACCAGCACGCCTCTATGTATTCAGCAGAGAGGTTTATGAAAAAACAAAAAAGGAATTATTTGATTTCACAGTCTAAAAAATAAAAATGTCAGATTCAACTAAAATATCTTTTAAAGAAAAACTTGGTTACGCTCTTGGCGATGGCGCTGCCAATATAGCCTGGAGAGGTGTAGCAACTTTTCTATTCATATTCTACACTGATGTTTTTGGGATAAATCCAGCTGCTGTAGGTTTACTAATGTTAATTGCCCGTCTTTCAGATGGCATTAGCGATGTTCTAATGGGAATTGCCGGCGATAGAACAAATACGAAGTATGGTAAGTTTCGACCTTGGATATTGTTTACAGCAATACCATTAGGCGTAATTCTTTCTCTTCTTTTCACTGCTCCAAATCTAGGTCCTACAGGCAAAATAATATATGCCTATACAACTTATATTATTTTCACATTAGTTTATACCGCCAACAATATTCCTTACGGTGCATTAATGGCGGTAATGACAGGTGACGACAAAGAGAGAACAAGTATTGGATCGTACAGAATGGTGGGTGCTTTTGCCGGCGGAATGCTCGTACAAGGAGCTTTACTCTATTTGGTTGCACATTTTGGAAATATCAATCCAACGATTAGTGTAAACGAGTTGGCTTCCGATAGATTTCAGGTAACTGTCTCTGCTCCTTCTGATGTAGAAAATGTAAACATTAAAACAAAAGATGGCATTGCAAACTTTATTTGGGAAAACAATAACAATCCGACTAATTCTCCTACTACAGGAAAGAGTTTCTCAATGGAAGCCAACAAAACTTATTCGTTCATTGTTTCAGGCGAACAAAATCTAAGCAGTGAAAAAATTGTTATTATCGACCAAAAAAGTGGATATAGTTATTCCATTTATGTGATGTCTGCCTTTTTAGTCCTTTTCATGTTTATCACTTTCTGGACTACGAAAGAAAGAGTTCAACCCCCCAAAGAGCAGCAAAGCGATCTTTGGAGAGATTTAAGAGATTTGATCCGTAACAAACCTTGGTTAGTCTTATTAACAATCGGATTGTTGTTCAGCATCTACAATTCAATTAAGCAGGGAATCGTAGTAATTTACTTTACTCATTATTTACACAATCAGATTTTAGCTGCATCTTTTATGGTTGCATTAATGTTTGCTTCTATTGCCGGCGCAATGATTACTGCACCCTTAAGCAAGAAATTAGGAAAGAAAAAGCTGTTCATCTACGCATTAATTTTCTCAGGAGTAGTGAATGCATCAATCATATTTTGCGGCCCGGGCGACATCATTGCAATCTTTATTTTGGGTATTGTATCAGAGTTTTCTGCAGCAATATTTCCAACCCTATTTTTTGCTATGCTTGGCGATGCTGCTGATTATTCTGAATTCAAAAATGGCAGAAGAGCAACTGGCCTAATCTATTCGGCAGGTTCATTTGCCACCAAATTTGGTGGTGGTATAGCAGGTGCAATAATCGGTTTTATTTTGGCTGCTTTTCATTACAACGGACAAGATTATTCTGCCATTCAGGGAGCAATTCCAGGAATTACAATGTTGATGAGTTGGGTACCCGCGATCATTGCCATTTTAGGTGCAATTTTCATGACAATATATCCATTGAATCAAACGAAAATGAATGAAATAACTCTCGAACTTACAGACAGAAGAACAAGAGAAAAAAATTAGAATATATAAGTATAATTAGGTGCCAACAACACCTAAAAGAGTAAACAATTTAATATTAGTATTATGAAGTACGGTTTCTTTGATGATGCCAACAAGGAGTATGTTATTACCTCACCAAAAACTCCATTTCCATGGATTAATTACCTTGGGAATAAAGATTTTTTTGGGTTAATATCAAACACAGCGGGAGGATATACTTTTTATAAAGACGCGAAATTTAGAAGATTAACCAGATATCGTTACAATAACGTTCCTGTAGACATGGGCGGACGTTATTACTATATAAAAGATGAGGAGTGCACATGGAACCCCGGCTTTAAACCAACTCAAACAGAACTGGATAAATATGAATGCCGTCATGGCCTTAGTTATACCCGTTTTTTAAGTAGTAAAAATGGACTTTCTTCAAATTTACTTTGCTTCATCCCACTCGACTATATGGGAGAAGTGCACCTTTTGAAACTGAAAAACGAATCAGACAAAGTAAAAAAAGTAAAACTATTCTCATTTGCTGAATGGTGTTTGTGGAATGCTGAAGATGACATGACCAACTTTCAACGCAACCTGTCAACAGGTGAAGTAGAAGTAGAAGGATCTGCTCTTTATCACAAAACAGAATACAAGGAACGTAGAAATCATTACGCTTTCTTTTCGGTAAATTCCGAAATTAATGGTTTCGATACCGATCGAGAAAGCTTTATTGGAATGCACAACGGATTCGATAAGCCACAGGCAATTGAAAATGGCAAAGCCAGCAACAGCATTGCTCACGGATGGTCGCCAGTTGCATCGCATTATATCGAAGTAGAATTACAACCAGGTGAAGAAAAGGAATTTGTTTTCATTTTAGGATACGTAGAGAACAAGGACGAAGACAAATGGGCATCTAAAGGAGTTATCAATAAGACGAAAGCCCAAGCGATGATGGCTCAGTTCGATACAACTGAGAAAGTAAATTCTGCTTTCGCTGATTTAAAAAACTACTGGTCCAAACTTCTTGACAAATTCAATTTAAAAAGTAAAGAGACAGAGCTAAACAGAATGGTTAGCATCTGGAATCAATACCAATGCATGGTTACCTTTAACATGTCAAGAAGCGCAAGTTTCTTCGAAAGTGGAATTGGCCGAGGCATGGGATTCCGTGATTCCAATCAGGATATTATTGGTTTCGTTCATCAGATACCTGCAGAGGCAAGACAACGAATTTTAGACATTGCTGCCACCCAATTTGAAGACGGCGGATGTTATCACCAATACCAACCATTAACAAAAATGGGAAATCATGCCCTGGGAGGGGATTTTAATGATGATCCTTTATGGTTGATCTTATCAGTAACATGTTACATCAAAGAAACAGGTGATTTCAGTATTCTGGATGAAATGGTTCCTTTTGATAATGATGAGTCGAAGGCGCAGTCCTTATTTCATCACTTAAAAGTATCGTTCAATCACGTTGTCAATAATTTAGGCCCTCATCAACTGCCTTTAATCGGTCGTGCCGATTGGAATGATTGTTTGAACCTGAACTGCTTCTCAACAAATCCAAACGAATCGTTCCAAACAACAGGAAATAAAAAAGGAAGAACTGCTGAATCGGTTATGATCGCAGGATTATTCGTAGTGTATGGAAAAGAATTCATTAAGCTTTGCGAACGAATCGGCAACACCGAAGAAGCCAATAAAGCCACTAAGCATGTTGAGGCAATGACTCAAACAATTAAGGATCATGCATGGGATGGCGAATGGTTCTTGAGAGCATATGATTACTACGGCAAAAAAGTGGGATCAGAAGAAAACGAAGAAGGCAAGATTTTCATTGAATCTCAAGGTTGGTGCACTATGGCCGAAATTGGCCGTGAGGAAGGTTTGATGGAAAAGGCTCTTGACAGTGTTAAGGAACGTATGGATACGCCTTATGGAATTGTTTTAAATAATCCAGCCTTCACCGAATACAAAATTGAGTATGGTGAAATCTCCACCTATCCTGCCGGATACAAAGAAAACGCAGGTATTTTCTGCCACAACAATCCGTGGATAATCATTGGTGAAGCCCTTTTAGGAAGAGGTGATCAGGCCTGGGATTATTTCCGCAAAATCTGTCCATCTTACTTAGAAGAAATCAGTGAATTACACAAAGTAGAACCCTACGTATACTGCCAAATGGTAGCTGGAAAAGATGCTTTTAAACCAGGCGAGGGAAAAAACAGCTGGCTGACTGGAACTGCATCGTGGAATTTCTATGCCATCTCTCAATACATTTTAGGTATTCAACCAGATTACGATGGATTAAGAATTGATCCTTGTATTCCTAAAGAATGGAAAGAATACACCATAACCCGTCAATTTCGTGGAGTAAGTTATGAAGTTAAGATCTTGAATCCTGATGGGAAAAACAAAGGAATAAAATCAATGGAAATTGATGGAGCACCAGTGAACGGTAACATGATTCCAATTTTAAAATCAGGAGCTCACAAAGTAACGGTTACAATAGGATAATAAATACATAGAAATGAAGATCAAAAACTATAAAATATACGCATCCCTGCTTTCTGTTCTGTTTACGGCATCCGCTTGTACCCAAAAATTGGATGAGCCTGTTCCGGCAAACGAACAGCTCATACTCACCAATCAAGTTGGATATGAAAATAATGCTCCTAAAAAAGCAATGATCAGAACAAGTGCCGATCTGTTTCAAATTAAAAACAGCAATGGTAAAACCATACTTGAAAAAGCTGCTGGTTCGAAACAATATAGTTCATTATCAGGTGATACGATCCAATCAATAGATTTTTCGGAATTAACCGATAAGGGGGAGTATTATATTATAGTAAATGACAGCATCATCTCAAATAAAATCATCATAACAGAAAGACCTTATGCGGAACTTGCAAAAGCTTCGCTTAAGTCTTTCTATCTGAATCGCTCAGGAATGAAAATTGACAGTATGTATGGAGGGATTTGGGCTCGCCCGGAAGGTCACCCCGATACAATTGTATATTATCACTCTTCTGCTGCAGATAAAAATCATTCTGAAAATAGTATTGTATCATCACCAAAAGGCTGGTACGATGCCGGGGATTACAACAAATACATCGTTAACAGCAGTATTTCAACCTACACTTTACTTTTTGCATATAAATCATTCCCAACTTACTTCAGTGAATTGAACGTGAACATTCCGGAATCAAATAACAAAATTCCTGATATTTTGGACGAAGCATTGTATAACCTTAGGTGGATGATGACTATGCAGGATTCTTTTGATGGTGGGGTTTATCACAAACTAACCACCAAAAACTTTGAAGGCTTTGTAATGCCACATGATGCTACCAATAAAAGATATCTGGTCCAAAAAAGTACAGCCGCAACTCTAGATTTTGCTGCAACAATGGCTTATGCTTCCCGCCTTTTTGCTGATTTTGATACGAGTTTACCTGGTTTGGCTGATTCTTGTTTAATTCAATCAGAAAAAGCATGGAAATGGGCAGTTAAAAATCCAAATATCTTATACAAACAGGCATCCGATATTAATACCGGAGCTTATGATGATACAGATTTAAACGATGAATGGTACTGGGCATCTGCCGAATTATATGTGGCAACAGCCAACAATAAGTATAATAAACATCACAAAAACGATGATATTAATATTACAACTCCGGGATGGCGGGATGTAAATACCTTAGGCATAATTTCATTACTAACTTCTGATATAAAGGGTGAATACACCGAATTGAAAGATGTTTTTTTAAAGAACATCGATCAACTAATTGAGATTGAAAACAATTCACCATATAGAATCGCCATTGTGAAATACGAATGGGGAAGTAATTCAGAATTTGCGAATCAAGGAATGATGAAATTACTTGCATACCAGATAACAAAGAATTCCAAATACCTGAACTCAGCAAGAGAGAGTTTAGACTATTTGCTTGGCCGAAATGCAACTGCTTATTGCTTTGTAACAGGTTTTGGTTCTTTGAGCCCAATGAATATTCACCACCGACCTTCTGCTGCCGATTCTGTTCAAGAACCTGTGCCTGGCTTTTTGGTTGGCGGTCCCAATTTAATTGTTCCCAACGATTGTGGTTCTGATGTTATCAGATCTACTTACCCTGCTAAATCCTATGCTGATGAGCAATGTAGTTATTCGACTAATGAAATTGCCATTAACTGGAATGCTCCGCTTGTTTATTTAACCTCAGGAATCGATGCTTATGGAAAAAGTCGTAAAGAAGAATAAAAAAATGCCGGAAAGATTAGTTGGTCCTCTCCTTCCGACAAATAATTCATTTTATTAATACGCTAATGAATCGGCGCAAATTTATGAAAAAAAAGGGAATTAGAAGAACACTAATTGTCTGATAAACAATAATAAAACAACTATTCATAAAAGACAATACTTGTATTTTCTTTTTGTGAATATCGAAAACGATGTAAATCTGATTTTCAGTAACTACACATAAATTTTAAAGTCTAAAAATACACATATGATAAAAAACAAAGATTAAAAAAAAGTTTATATCAAAAACCCATTAGGATGTGTTGGTCCTCTCCTTTTGGGAAATAAATTGTAACCATAATACGCTAATGAATTAATTTTATGAAAAAATCTGAGAATTTTAATGCTCCCACACATTGCCTTAAAACAGGGAAGCTAAACAACCGTAGATGGCTTTTGAAGTCATCCATGTTACTACTGATGGTATTTTGCAATGTATCCATCATGTTTGGTCAAAGTACTAACAAGGAAATTATTGGTAAAATAACTGACTCCTTCGGTTTTGGTATACCTGGTGTTAATATTTCCTTAAAGTCAACAACTATCGGAACAGTTTCCGATATTGATGGAAATTATTCTATTTCCGCCAACCCCGAAAACGTTATTGTATACAGCTTCATTGGATACACAACACAGGAAATTTTGGTAGGCGATCAAACAACAATTAATGTTATTATGACTGAAGATGCACTAAGTGTAGACGAAGTTGTAGTTATTGGCTACGGTGTTCAAAAGAAAGCTCTGAATACAGGATCTATTTCCAGTGTTAAGGGCGAAGAGCTTCAGAATACTCCGGCATCAAGAGCAGATCAGGCTATTCAAGGCCGTACTGCAGGTGTATCTGTTTTATCAAATTCAGGTTCTCCGGGTGCAGGAACAAACATTCGTATTCGCGGAGTAAACTCAAATGGTAATTCAAATCCATTGTTCATTGTAGATGGTATGAAAACCGGAGACATTAATAATATTGATCCGGGTGATATTGAATCTTTTGATGTTTTGAAAGATGCCGCTTCTGCTGCCATTTACGGTACCGAAGGTGCCAATGGTGTTATCATTATTACAACGAAGTCGGGTAAAGCAGGTGAAGCTAAAATCTCTTACGATTTTCAATATGGTCTTCAAAGTTCAAGAAGTGACCTGGAATTGATGAATTCCAGCGAGTATCAACAATGGATGCAGGAATCAGGTGCAGGAACCGTTACTCAAAATGGAAACGATACCGATTGGCTGGATGAAGTTTTCGAAGTTGCTCCTATGCAAAAACACCACTTAAGTTACTCCGCCGGAACCGAAAAATCGACTTATATGGTCTCTGGTTCATACTATTCACAAAATGGTATTGTTGGTGATGACAAAGCAAAATACGAACGTATCACCGCTCGTGTTAATGCCAAAAGCAGTCTTAAAGAATGGTTAGAAGTTGGTAATAACTTTAGCTTTTCTCACTCCAAGCAAAAATATATTGGAGAAGATGACGAATACAGAAGTGTTGTAAACAATGCACTTTTGATTGATCCTCTTACTCCTGTAACATATGATGGCACTCCTGCCAACGTTCAAAGTTTATTAGATGGTGGTAATACAATTCTAAAAAATAATAATGGGCGTTATTTCGGTCTGGCACAATATGTAACTGGGGAAACAGCTAATCCGCTTGCTATGTTGCAAACTTATCACAACACCATTACTCAGGATAAAGTCTTGGGAATGGCCTATGCAACAGTTAAACCTATAAAAGGATTGTCTTTTACTACTCGTATTGGACTTGATTTAACTTATCAAACTCAACATTCATGGGCTCCAACTTATTATTTCTCAAGCGAAAGCCAAAACTCAGCAACTTCGGTTGATGACGAAATTAACAAGTGGTACACCTGGTTGTGGGAGAACTTCGCAACGTACAATAAAAAAGTAGGTGATCACGACTTTACTCTTTTAGCCGGTTATTCTGCTGAAGAAAACCAAGAACCCAATTACACAATGCACTCCGGACCACTAATTGCTGAAGGTGACCAGTATGCCTATCAGGAACATACAACATCTAATGAATTTGATAGAACAGGTGGTGGATACGTAAACCATACAATGACGTCATATTTCGGTCGTTTATCCTACAATTATCTCAACAGATATATGATGGAATTATCACTTCGCCGTGATGCGGCTGATGCTTTTCCTACGACTGATAAATCTGCTGTTTTCTCTGCAGCGTCAGTAGGATGGATTGTGTCTGAAGAAGATTTCTTTGACATCAAAGGTATTGATTACTTGAAATTAAGAGGCAGTTGGGGACAAAACGGTAGCAGATCAAATCTTCCAGGAAATGAAGATCGTGAATTCTGGGTATTCTCAGGAATACAATACCCTGGTACTGATGACGTTTACCAACCCGGTGCGGAAATCGACAAATTAACCAACCCGAATTTAAAGTGGGAGACCACAGAACAACTTGATCTTGGTTTGGATTTGAGATCTTTGAATGGAAAACTTTCCTTTTCAATGGATTACTACAATAAAAAAACAAAAGATTTGATTTTTGTTAAGCAAGGACCATTATCTGTCGGAAACGAATTTCCTTTTGCAAATGCAGGAACTGTTACCAATAAAGGATTCGATTTTGAATTAGGGTATCGAAATAACGATAATGAATTTAAGTACAGCGTTAATTTAAATCTATCAACACAAGATAACGAAGTGACCAAACAAGCAGGATCTCCAATAGTCGGGGATAATCTTAGAGGTCATGATTTAACCTGGTTTGAAAAAGGGTACCCAATCTGGTATTTCAAAGGATACAAAACCAATGGTATCGATAAAACTACCGGAGCCCCTATTGTAGTTGATGTAAACAAGGATGGTGAAATTTCTGCTGCCGATCAGACTTACATTGGCGATCCACATGCAGACTTTTTGTATGGTGCTACTTTTAATGCTCAGTACAAAGGATTTGACTTTAATCTTTTTATACAGGGATCTGAAGGAAATGATGTATTTATGGGTTGGTTCCGTTCCGACAGACCTTTCTCTAACAAACCAAAGTTCATGTATGATAACAGATGGACTCCTACTCACACCAATGCCAGCAGACCGGCTGCTGACAATACAAGCGACTATGTTTATCGTAGTGACTTAATGGTATCTGATGGTTCATACATGCGTATCAAACAAATTCAATTGGGTTATACACTTCCAAAATCGACAACTCAGAAAGCTGGTATCGATCGTGCCCGTGTGTTTGTTTCTTTGGATGATTTCTTCACTTTCACAGATTATGAAGGTTTAGATCCTGAAGCTGGTAGTTCAGAAGTTACAAGACAAGGTGTTGACCGGGGAATCTATCCAATCTCTGGAAAAGTGATTTTTGGTTTATCTGTTAATTTTTAATCAATATTTAGTTTTAAAATGTACCGAGATTAAATAAAACGAACAGTCTGGGCTAAAAGTCTAATTCCGTTCATTTTATCGGGGTAACATAAATCATACAAACATGAAATATTTAAAAATATTCAAATATATTTTGGGAATCGCCATTGCAATTTCCAGTTCTTCCTGCAACGAAGATAAATTTCTCGAGATAGATCCAACAGGTCGTGTAACCAGTGACAATTTCTTAAATACCGATAGTGAAGTTAAACTGGCAATTGTTGGAGTATACAACGCAATACAAAACAACTTCTCCAACGGTAGTTGGGCTAGCGTCTATTTTGTAAAAAATCTACCCGCAGACGACTGTCTAGCAGGTTCCTCGGAAGGTGACCAATCGGGTTACCAAAATATTGATGACTTTGCCATTCAAACAGATAATGATAAAATTAAATTAATCTGGTCTAACTTTTACAAAACCATTAGTTCAACCAATACCATTATTAATCAGGTAGAACCAGATACTGATGGTAAAAAAGAGATGATTGCAGAAGCAAAAGCATTAAGAGCTTATTGCTACTTCGAATTGGTAACCATGTTTGGCAGTGTTCCTCTTATGACGGTAAATCCTGTAAGCGAGGTTGATTATCATTTGCCCAGAGCATCCGTTGCTGATATTTATACTCAAATAGAAAAAGATTTTACCGAAGCAATTCCAGATCTTCCATTAAAGAGTGAATACAGCACTGCAGATCGTTATCGCTTTTCAAAAGGAACTGCACAAGCCTACTATGGAAAAGCTCTTCTTTACCAAAAGAAATATGGTGATGCAGCAACTCAACTTGCTTTGGTAATTAGCAGTTTGGAATACGATTTAGAACCAGATTTTGCCGATGTGTGGACAAAAGAAACTGAATTCGGACAGGAGTCATTGTTTGAAGTATCCTACACTGCTCAAGAATCTTACGATTGGGGCAACTTCCCTTGGGGAGGGGGCAACGAAAATAACATCGAAGCCCAGTTACAAGGTCCAAGAGATGCGGTATTCGATTTTTCAAATTCTACTCTTGATATTGTTAATGGCTGGGGTTTCAACTCTCCGTCAGCAAAAATTGGTCAGGCATTTGTTGATGCCGGAGATACTGAACGAGGAAATGCAACCGTATTATCAGCAGCTGATTTTCAAGCAACCGGTGGTGTTATCAAAAACCCAAGTGCACACGACTACGAAGGATACATGCGTTTAAAGTATGTTACAAGACCTTCTGAAACCAGCACTGATGGTGTTCCTGAGCTGAATTACACAATCAACTGGCGTTTAATGCGATATGCTGATGTGTTACTTATGGCGGCCGAAGCCTATCATTTCTCAACCAATGATCCTCAGGCTCTTATCGAATTAAACAAAGTTAGATATCGTGCTGGTTTAACAGACATTACTGCTTCTGATGATATTTTTCAGGCAATTGTTAAAGAAAGACAATTGGAATTGGCTTTTGAAGGCAGTAGATATTGGGATTTAGTTCGTTGGGATCTTGCAGTTCAAGAATTGGGTAGTTTAGGATATACAGCGAACAAACACGAGTTGTTTCCTATACCTCAAAGTGAAATAATCGCAAATAATTCGATTGACGACACAGATCAAAACCCTGGATATTAATATATTATTATATCAAATTTGAATCATAGAGAAGACTACCCTTATTTTTAGGGTAGTCTTTTACTAATTCATTAGAACATAGAAAAAAAGACTATGAAAAGATTTATCCCCATTATAGCAATTGCCTTAACAGCATGCTCGCAACCAAACAAGAACGAGAAAACCAATTTTACTAAAGGGTTTATTGCTGAAGGAAAAACGGCAACTGTAATTACTACTGCCAAGGATACAGATCTTAGATTAACTAAAACAGGACAAGTAGAATTTATTAAAACCAAACAAGCTCAGGAAACTGAAAATTCTGTTTTTGTTAATCCAAACAATACATTTCAAACATTTATCGGAATAGGTGGAGCCATTACCGATGCATCTGCCGAAGTATTTGCAAAACTTTCAGTAGAAAAACAAAAAGAACTGATTACAGCCTACTATGGCAAAAAAGGAAATGCTTATTCCTTAATTCGTACGTCTATTCACAGCTGCGATTTTAGTAGTGGCAGCTTCACATATATCGAAGAAGGAGACAAAAATTTAGAAACCTTCTCAATTGATCACGACAGACAATATCGTTTGCCAATGATTAAACAAGCAATTGCAAAAGCCGGAGGTTCCATTCTATTTTATGCAAGTCCATGGAGCCCGCCAGCATTCATGAAAGACAATAACAACATGCTTCAGGGAGGTAAATTGCTTCCTGAATATTACGATACCTGGGCCAGATACTACGCCAAATTCATTAATGCATACGAAAAGGAAGGCATTCCTGTTTGGGGAATAACAATCCAAAACGAACCCATGGCGGTTCAACGCTGGGAATCTTGCATTTACACTGCAGAAGAAGAAAGAGATTTCCTAAAAAACCATTTAGGTCCAATATTAGAACAAGAAGGACTTGGTGATAAAAATATTGTAGTTTGGGATCACAACAGAGATTTAATCACACACAGGGCAAATACCATTTTCGATGATCCTGAAGCAGCCAAGTATGCCTGGGGAACCGGTTTTCATTGGTATGAAACCTGGAGAGGTGGCGAACCTATGTTCGACAACGTACAGAAAATACAAGAAGCCTATCCAGATAAAAAACTACTTTTTACCGAAGGTTGTAACGAAGCATTCGATTCTTCAAAATATCAGTATTGGCCAAATGCAGAACGATATGGTCGTTCAATAATTAATGACTTTAATCGGGGAACCGTTGGTTGGACAGATTGGAACATTCTATTGGATGAAACCGGAGGTCCAAATCATGTTGGAAATTTATGTTTCTCCCCTATTCATGCAGATACTAGAACAGACAGCTTAATTTACACCCCATCGTATTACTACTTGGGACATTTCTCAAAATATATCCGCCCGGGAGCAAAAAGGGTAAGTACTGTTACAAGTTCCAGCTTTCTTCAAAGCACGTCATTTATAAACGAAGATGGTAAAATGGCAACAATTGTGATGAACAGCACTGAAAAAACTATGAGTTACAAATTATATATTGGAACCAATATTGCAACATCAATTGAAATTCCGGCAAGAGCCATACAAACCATTATATTTTAATCAAATAAAATTCCATATAAAATACTACAATAATGATTAAAAAAGTAAATCTGGTCATCATCTTATTACTTGTGCTTTTATCCTGTAATCAAGAGAAAAACCCCCAATCTAAAGAAGATGAATTTGTGTCTGACCTTCTTGGTAAAATGACTCTTTCTGAGAAAATAGGACAATTAAACCAACACACAAGCCGATGGGAAATGACAGGACCTGCTCCAAAAAATAATAACTCTCAGGATCAACTGGAACAAATAAAGAACGGTAAAGTTGGTGCCATGCTAAATGTTACAGGAGCAGATGCTACTCTTAATGCCCAAAAATTAGCCGTTGAAAACAGCCGCTTAGGCATTCCTATGATTTTTGGATACGATGTAATTCACGGTTATCAAACCATGTTCCCAATTCCTTTAGCTGAAGCCTCTTCCTGGGATCCTGAAATCGTTAAACTATCAGCACAAGTTGCTGCGAAAGAAGCTTCTGCTGCCGGTTTACAATGGACTTTTGCCCCCATGATGGATGTGGGTAGAGATGCACGTTGGGGAAGAGTAATGGAAGGTTGCGGAGAAGATCCTTATTTAGCAAGTGTTTTATCTGTAGCTCGTATTAAAGGATTTCAAGGAACTGATTTATCGGCAAACAATACCATTGCTGCCTGTGCAAAACACTTTGCCGGTTATGGATTCTCCGAGTCAGGAAGAGATTACAATACTGTTGATATTGGATCCTATACACTTCACAATATTGTTTTACCACCCTTTAAAGCGGTAGCTGAAGCCGGTGTTTCTACTTTCATGAATTCATTCAATATTATAAATGGAACGCCCTCTACAGCAAACCCATATCTTCAACGCAACTTACTAAAAAACAAATGGAATTTTAAAGGATTTGTTGTTTCCGACTGGGGAAGCATTGAAGAAATATCAAATCACGGAGCTGCCGAAAATCTAAAAGAGGCTGGCCTGCTTGCAATTAAAGCAGGTTCGGATATGGACATGGAGTCCAATGCCTACAGCAAATATCTTAACGAACTTGTAGATGAAGGCAAAGTAGATGAAAAGTTGATTGATGATGCAGTTAAACGCATTTTAAAAATTAAGTACAAACTAGGCTTGTTCAATGATCCATATCAATACTCTAATATTGAACGTGAAAAAAGAGAAATCTACAGCAAAGAAAATAGGGATGCTTCCCGAAACGTAGCCCGTCACTCAATGGTACTTCTTAAAAATAAGGCTCAGTTACTTCCTTTATCGAAACAAATAAAGTCGATTGCCCTTATTGGCCCGTTGGCCGACAGTAAGGATATCCCTCTGGGAAGTTGGAGAGCAAAAGCTATTAAAAACTCGGCAGTATCCCTACTGGAAGGAATTCAATCAGCCGTGTCTGCAAAAACGAGAATAAACTACAGTAAAGGCTGTAATCTGACGATTGGAGATAGAAATTTTCTTCAGGAGCTCTCTTATGAACAAAATGACAAATCAGGATTTCAGGATGCAATAAAAGCAGCACAGAATTCAGAAGTCGTAATTATGGCTCTTGGAGAAGATTGCTGGCAATCCGGCGAAGGCAGGAGTCAAACAGACATTCGTTTAAAAGGACTGCAACAGGACTTATTTAATGCTGTAAAAAAAGTAAACAAGAACATTGTTGTTGTATTAATGAATGGCCGGCCTCTTGCCATTCCCGAAATAGCTGAAAATGCAGATGCTGTTCTGGAAACATGGTTTGGTGGTTCCGAAGCAGGAAATGCAATTGCAGATGTTCTTTTTGGAGATTACAATCCATCAGGTAAATTAACCATGTCTTTCCCAAGAAATGTAGGCCAATGTCCGATTTACTACAATCACATGAACACAGGCAGACCTACTTCTACGAATAATGTATTTTGGTCACACTATACCGATGCACCAAATACACCATTATATCCATTTGGTTATGGTTTAAGCTACACCACATTTGCCTACGGGGAAGCATCAATCAATTCCGGTGAAATAAAAAAGGATGAAACCATTGAGATTAAAATCTCGCTTGCCAATACAGGAAAATATGAAGGTGAAGAAGTTGTTCAGCTATACATTCAGGATCCTAAAGCAACCTATGCCCGTCCGGTTAAAGAACTAAAACAATTCAAAAAAATCAAGTTAAAACCAGACGAAAATATAATGGTATCATTCACATTAAAACCTGAAGACCTGGGATATTATTCCCCGGAAGGAGAATTCCTGATAGAATCGGGAGAATATCACATTTATGTTGGTGGAAATTCGCAAGAAGTTAGGCAAGTTAATTTTACACTTATAAATTAGTTAATATTAGTTGATTTTAAAAGGGCGGAAAACAATCCTGTTTTTCGCCTTTTTCTGTAAAAAACAAACTCCTTTTGATAAATTGGAACAATAGAATTTTAAAAGTTAAATTTTCAATAAAAATTATACACCTTATCCTTAAGCTATTGTGAAATTAAAATTGTTAAAGACATTTAAATTCATCTTTTTCATTTCTTTTCCTTAGTTTTTTTGCGTATTTTCAATCTAGAAAGATTAATCATTTATGGCTTTAAAAGTCATTAACGCGCGAATAACAAGAACCGGTTTATATTTAACAGAATATTAACTTGTGCAATAAGTTGCATATTAAAATATAGGAGGAATTGTGATGAACATGAAAATGCAATCCGTAGGTTTTAAGGCAGATAGCAAATTAGAAGCTTTTATTAACCAAAAATTTAAGAAACTTGAAAAGTTGGAAAGTACAATTACTGGTTACGATATAATACTTAATGTTGACAAATCAAGTACAAAAGACAATAAAGTAGTTGAAGTGAAAATTAAAGTTCCGGGAAGTGAGCTTTTTGCAAAAAAGAAAAGCACCTCGTTTGAAGAAGCTGCCGACTTAGTTTCAGAAGCTTTACGAACTCAAATATTAAAATACAAAGAAGTAAAAGCCAGCAAATAAAATATCAACCCTCTGCATTCGCAGAGGGTTTTCTTTTTCCCCTTCCCCAGACTCATCCCGTCGTCAAAACCCATCCCAAAAACATAAAAAATCTTTAATACAAAATTATTTTTCTATTTTTGATTTTTAAAACGGAGATATTATGCTTGCGCTTTCTAAAACAAAAACGAATCTTGATTTTGAAAAAACATTCAAAGAGTTATATTCTCCATTGTGCAATTTTGCCTACTCCTTCCTTTCTGACCATGATTTATGCGAAGATCTGGTACAAGATGTTTTCCTGAAAATATGGGATAAGTCTCCTGATATTAACACTTCCATATCGTCTTACCTATACCAAGCTGTTAAAAATTCCTGCTTTGACCATATGAGAAAAAGTTATAAGCAGTCGATTATTCCAATTGAAGAAATTGAAGATCCTATTGATTCCCCTTATGAATTAAACCGCGAAAAAGACCTGACAGCTTTAAACAAAAAAGTTGAAAAAGCGATCAATTCACTCCCTCCAAAATGCAAAGAGATTTTCTTGCTTCGCCGTAATTTTCAAATGTCTTATAATGAAATATCAATTGAATTGAATATCTCGAAAAAGACCATTGAAAATCATATGAATTCAGCAATTAAAAAGTTGAGAACTCAATTAAGCAAGTCCGATTTTCTAATCTATTTTTTCTTTCTCGAAAAAAAATAAAAAAAAATCACTTTTCAACTAGGGGTAAAATGCATAATCATTGTCTTACCAATAGAGTTTAAAGAAACACCTTACATTTTGTAGAAACTCTGACAACTAAAATTGCAATTTTTTTGTTTCGAATGCCAATAATATCATGCACCATGAAGGTAAACACCGAAATATTAACCGATTATTTAAATGAAAAATGTGACGACAAAACAAAACAAAAGCTAGAAATATGGCTAAATAAAGATCCTGATAATCAGAAGTATCTTAATGAACTAAAGATATATTGGGATGCGAAAGAATCCATAACTGCAAAAATCGAATTCGATTCTGAAGCAGGATTTCAAAATTTATTAGCAAAAAAATCAAAAATAAAATCACAATATCTAAAAAGAACACTTCGGTATGCTGCCCTTATAGTTGCTTTTATTTCAACCAGTTTGTTCGGATATCTTTTTATTGCTCCTGAAAATTCAAACTTAATTGTTTCGAACATGGAACAAACTGAAAAAACTTTGGTACTTCCTGATGGTACATCCATTATTCTTGCAGAAGGATCCAGAATTGAATATCCAAATCATTTTTCGAAGAATGAAAGACTCATTACTTTAAAGGGAGAAGCTTTTTTTAATGTTGCCAAAAACAAAGAAAAACCTTTTATTATTTTATCTGGGCAAACCCGAACAATGGTAGTTGGCACATCTTTTAGAATAAAAGAAGAAATTGACAGAACAACGATAAAAGTTCGGACTGGAATTGTGGAGTTTATGGAAAAAGGAAATCCGAAAAATAAAACCAGATTACTGAAAGGTGATTGTGCGCAATTTGTAAACAATCAAAAAGTGGTTCTAAAAAAGGATTCTGAATCTAATGAAATTGATTTTACTGTAAAGCTATTAAAATATAATAACGAGAGGTTGGAAGTTATTTGCAAAGATTTAAGCGAACTTTTTAATACCACAATTCAGATCCAAAATATACCAAAATCTCAACTTTCGCTTTCTGCGGTATTTGAGGATGAAAATCTGGAAAGCATAATAAAATCTCTTTGCTTCACTCTTAATCTCGAATCCGAACAAAAAGAAAATATAATCCTACTAAAGTAAATTAATAAATGAAGCACATCATTCTTACCCTTAGCTGCATAATAATGTTGTTGGGGAGTACAAATCTATTGTCACAAAATAGAATCAATAATATTATAAAAACAGAAAAGAATTCCTATACATTAAATGAATTAATGAACCTGATAAAGACTCAATCCGGATACAATTACACGTATCCAACAGATAATGATCTCAGTCAGAAAACAATTAATCTGGGTAAAAAGGAATATGCACTGGATCTTCTGTTAGACAAAATATCTCTTCAATTGCAACTTAAATACAGGATAATTGAGAAGCAGATATCATTTAAAACTATACAAAAAAAAACAGTAACCATTAGTGGATATATTCGTGATAAGAAAACGGGTGAAGACTTAATTGGAGCCGCATGTTACATTAAGGAATTAGCAAGTGGAACAGTTAGTAATGTGTACGGGTTTTATTCGCTCAGTATCCCTTCCGGGAAATACACGATTAGCTATTCCTTTTTAGGCAACAAAACAGAAGAATCGATTATCGAAATTGAAGAAGATAAAGTTTTAACTGTTGAATTAGATAATGAAAGTCAGCAAATAAATGAAGTTGTGATAACGGGAGAAGGTGCTGCCAAAAACATCAAGCGCAATGAAATGAGCGTTGTAAAACTTCCTGTTTCAACGGTAAAAAAACTTCCTGCACTAATGGGTGAAGTTGATTTAATCAAAGCCATTCAAATGCTTCCCGGCGTAAAACCTGCGGCCGAAGGAGGAACTGGATTTAGCGTTCGTGGAGGAAATCCGGATCAAAATTTGATTCTTTTGGATGAAGCTCCCGTTTACAACGCTTCTCATCTTTTAGGTTTCTTTTCCATTTTTAATAACGATGCCATCAGCGATTTAAAACTCTACAAGGGAGATATTCCTGCAAACATAGGAGGCCGGTTATCCTCTTTTTTAGATATCAGAATGAAAAATGGAAATTCTAAAAAATTCTCTGGAAGCGGTGGAATAGGAACCATTTCGTCGCGCTTAACTTTGGAAGGACCAATTGGAAAAAATGATAAAACCTCATTCATTTTAAGTGGCCGAAGAAGTTATTTGGATCTATTTCTTCGTCTTTCTTCAAATGAAGATGTAAATGACAACATCGTGTATTTTTACGATTTAAACGCTAAAATTAATCATCGGATTAATAGTAAGAATCGAATATTTATTTCGACCTATTTTGGGAAAGACAAGTTTAAAAACAACGATAACCAACTTTCGTTTGGAAATCAAACCTTAACTCTTAGGTGGAATCATTTATTTTCAAACAAACTATTCTCAAACACGTCTCTACTTTGGAGCAAATACAATTATGAATTGTCTAATAGCAGTGGAGCTAATGCCTTTATGTGGGATTCTAAACTTGAAGATTTGTCCGTAAAGCAAGATTTCAATTACTTTTTAAATTCAAACAACACAATCAAATTCGGAGGAATATTCACCTACCATAAATTTGAACCTGGTTATGCACACGGAATTGGTGAGGAATCCTTTATATCAGAATACAAGGTTAATAATTCGAATGCGTTGGAAGAAGCCCTGTTCGTTTCTAACGAACAAAAAATAGGAGAACGATTAACATTAAAATATGGAATACGTTTTTCGATGTTTAATAATATTGGAAAAGGTACCGTTTATGATTTTAATAACAATTATGAAGTTACTGATTCTACAATTTACAAATCAGGAAATATATATAATACATATACCAACTGGGAACCACGACTTGGAGCAAAATATTCTTTAAATGAGGTTTCTTCTGTTAAAATAAGCTATTCCAGAACCTCACAATACATGCAGCTTGCTCAGAATTCTTCAGGGGGAATGCCTTTGGATGTTTGGTTTCCCTCTTCGCCTAATGTTAAACCACAAAAATCAGATCAATATGCCATAGGTTATTTCCGAAACTTCAAAGACAACGCAATAGAAACATCAGTGGAGCTGTACTATAAAAAAATGAAAAACACTGTTGATTTTAAAGATTTTGCCAATCTGCTCTTAAACAAAGAATTGGAAGGCGAATTACGATTTGGTTCCTCTGAAGCTTACGGTATAGAATTTATGGCACAGCTTAATTTAAATCGTCTGGATGGATGGCTTGGGTATACCTATGCAAGCACCAAACGAACTGTTGCAGGTATTAATAAAGGCAACACCTATCGCTCACCCTACGACGTACCTCATGATATTAAGGCTGCCCTAAGTTATCAATTAACGAAAAGAACAAGCATCTCTGCTAATTTTACCTATTCAACAGGGAAACCAATAACCTTCCCAACAGGGCGGGCAGAATATCAAGGTGCATTTATAAAAATATATTCGGATAGAAATTCCTACCGTTTGCCGGATTATCACCGAATGGATTTGGCTTTAACCGTTAAGAATAAGAAAAAACCAAATAGAAAATGGGAAGGAGAATGGAACTTTTCCTTATACAATGCCTACGGAAGAAAAAATCCTTGGGTTGTAAATTTCGTTCAGGATGAAAATGATCCTAAAAAGATTTATGCAGAAAAAACATATCTGTTCACTTTTGTTCCTTCAGTGACCTATAATTTTAAATTTTAAAATAATGAAACGAATAATATATCTTATCACATCTATATTAATACTAAGCTCTTGCACCGAGAAGATGGATGTAGAATTAGACAGCACTTCTACCCGCTTATGTGTTGAAGCCAAAATCACAAATGATTTCAAAAAGCATTTCGTGAAATTAAGTGAATCGAGCGACGTATTCTTTAACAAAGAAGCAATACCTGTTACTAAAGCGAATATAAAAGTCAGCGATGGCACATCCGATTATCTTTATGAAGAAACAAGCCGGGGATATTACGAAAGCGTTACCAAATTTTCGGGAATACCAGGCACAACATACTCTTTATCAATATCCAATATTGATATCGATCAGAATGGTGAAAAGGAAATATACCAAGCTCAATCCGTGATGCCATTCCCATATGATGTTGATTCAATTAAGATGAATTACGACAAAAGATACATGAATGACGATGGTGATAGAAAAGCATATTGGCTTCTTTCCTTGTATTTACAAGATGATATCGAAACAGAAAATTATTATGGTTTTGCCTGCCAAATTAATAATATATTGGTAAAAGATACCATAACTGAAGTTGTGATAGCCGAAGACACTTTCTTTAATGGAGGCGATTCAAAAGGTGTTGACGTTGGATTTTTCGATCAGGAAAAACCCGACGAAATAATTTATGATAATGACAAAATTACTTTAGAAACTTATGCTATGACTGAAGACTATTTTGACTTTGTTAATGAATTTCAAACTATGGACCAAAAACAAACGCCCATGTTTTCAGGTCCGCCTGCCAACATAAGAAGCAATATTTCGAATGATGCAGTTGGCTTTTTTGCAGTTTATTCCATCACACGCAATTCCATCACGGTTAAAACTGAACAATAAATTTAAAGAGCACCAAAGGTGCTCTTTTCTTTTTTTATTCTTTAAACCCGATGTCCTTATGGGAACCATCGCAAAATGGTTTACTTTTAGAAGAACCGCAACGGCAAAAGTAGCAAGCATTTGCCATTACTTTTCTCTGTCCATCTGAACCAACAAGAGTTATTGGTCCTTCCATCATAATAGGACCATCTTTAAATACTTCTACTTTGTGCCCGGCTTCAATTGCTTTAACCGGACCTTTTTCACCGTCTTCACGATCGGGACTATTCATATAAAAAGACAACGCTCTGGACGGACATTTTTGCACCTGTTTAATGATCTCTTCAGTACCAGCTCCTTTTGCTTTAACCCAAGGTCTTGTCCCCGGCTGAAAAACATCTGGCAATCCTTTAGAACAAACACCGGAATGAATACATAAATCAGATTCGTACACTACTGTAACCACTCCATTGGAATATTCTTTTTTCGTTTTTATCATGGCTCATTAATTTTGATGTTTTTTACTTCACCTATTAATTTACTACATTTTCATGAATATTATTAAATTATTTTCCAACAAATAAAATTACTCTTTCAACAGCAATCATCTCATTCTGAAACCCCTGCAAAACCAAAGGAAAGTTTCATCTGTGAAAAAATAAATCCAGATAAAAAAAGGGCTTGCACATCAAAAAAAATATCCTACTTTTGTCGCAGACTTTTCGGGAAAACATTTTTGAAAAGACTAATTACAGACGGGTGTAGCTCAGTTGGTAGAGCACTGGTCTCCAAAACCAGGTGTCGGGAGTTCGAGTCTCTCCACCCGTGCAAAAACCTTTCTAATTATTTAGGAAAGTTTTTTATTTTATAAAAAAAGCGACCATTTCTGATCGCTTTTCACTTTTTATAAATTATCCTTTAAGTAATACTTTTCATTTGCATCCATCTCTACAATTCCTTCTCTCAATTTATAGTTTGGAATCTCTCTTTTTGATTTTTTTGAATGAAACCTTTTTTTCTTCTCCTTTTGGGGCTGAATTGATCTAATAGTTTTCGACATAACTTTAAATTTTAAAAAACTAAGTGTTTACTATTATTTGTTTTCTACGCAAAAAAATAAAATAAGTGACAAAAAAAAGATGAACCACTTAATTGATTCATCCTTCTTATTATTTTTTCAGAATTGAATACCTACAAAAGCTGCATATCATACAATTTTTTATACGTACCATTTTTTGCAATAAGCTCTTCATGTTTGCCACGTTCAACAATCTCTCCTTCATGAAAAACACAGATCAAATCGGCATTTTTAACTGTTGACAAGCGGTGAGCAATTACAACTGAAGTACGATTCTGCATCAATTTATCCAAAGCATCCTGTACCAATCGCTCTGATTCCGTATCTAAAGCTGAAGTAGCTTCATCCAAAATCATAATAGGAGGATTTTTAAGAACAGCTCTGGCAATACTCAACCTCTGCCGCTGACCACCGGAAAGTTTACCGCCACGATCTCCAATATTAGTATAATAACCATCTTCAGTTGCTGTGATAAAATCATGAGCATTAGCAATTTTAGCTGCGGCCTCAACTTCTTCCAATGTGGCATTTTCTACACCAAAAGCAATATTATTAAAAATAGTATCATTAAACAAAATGGATTCCTGATTCACATTTCCCATCAAGTTTCTCAAATCCTTCATTTTATAATCCCGAATATCAGTACCATCCACAAAAATACCACCTTTGTTTACATCGTAAAACCGTGGTAATAAATCCGCAAATGTAGTTTTACCTGAACCTGATTGACCGACCAATGCTACTGTTTTCCCTTTTGGTATAGTAACACTAACCTCTTTCAAAACATTACGTTCTCCATTGTAGGAAAAAGATACATCCCTGTATTCAATTAATTCCTGAAAAACGCCAACACTTTTTGCGTTCTCCTTTTCTGTAATTGTCGATTTGGCATCCAATAATTGATCGATACGATCCATTGCTGCCAATCCCTTTTGAATACTATAAGCAGCCTTTGAAAATTGCTTTGCAGGGTTAATCACAGAATAAAACATAGCCAAATAGGCAATAAAGGCAGACGCATTCAAATTACCTGTACCATTAAGAATTAATCGTCCTCCGTACCATAAAACAATTACAATCACCATCGTTCCCAAAAGTTCACTTAAAGGATGAGCCAGAACGTAACGTCTCATCATGCTATTCATGATCTTTCGGTAATCATTACTCTCAACCATAAACCGATCGTTCATTTTATCCTCAGCATTGAATGCTTTGATGATCCGAAGGCCGGATAAAGTTTCTTCAATCGTAGAAAGAATATCACCCATTTTATCCTGTCCCGACCGTGAACTTTTCTTCAAATTCCGGCCAACTCTGCCTATTATAAACCCAGCTATAGGTAGTAATATAAAAACAAAAAGAGTAAGTTGAGGGCTCATAATAATCATTCCTACAAGGTAGACCATAATAATAACCGGGTTCTTAAAAAACATGTCTATTGAACTCATAATAGAGTTTTCAACCTCAGATACATCACCTGTTGAACGGGACATAATATCACCTTTCTTTTCATCTGTAAAATAAGGCAATGGCAAATTCACAATCTTACTATAGATAATCTGACGCATATCACGCACTACGCCATTTCGAATGCTTACACTATGATAAGATCCTAAAAATGCAAAAGCAACCTTAAACAAAACAATAACCAAAAGAACAAGCCCAACAAACATCAAGGAAGCATCGGCACCATAATTCTGAGTCAATAAATAAGTATAATAGTAAAAATTATTAGTTAAGGCATCTGTAGTAAACTCCCATGCAACTTTTTCAGTTACAGGGTCTCCTGAAATACCAAATATGATATTCAGTACCGGAATCATTACTCCAAATGAAAATGCACCAAACAAAGCAGATAGCAAGTTATAAAAAAACATCATTCCCAAATCCAATCGGTAAGGAGGCAAGAATCGTTTAAGAACCTTAATAAAATTTTTCATCAAGTAATTAGTGTGTAAAAATTATCAATAAGCTGTAAAAAAACAAGGCTGTAAAAGTACAACTCTTACAGCCTATTTACAAAGTATTAACAAGATTTAATATTTTAGATTCCAGTATAATTATCTGGACTAATCGCCTTTAATTCAACCTTTAAGCTGTCGTCAACATCAAGAGTATCGATAAACTCAGCAATACTTTCTTTTGTTATATGACTATTGGTACGGGTTAAAGCTTTTAATGCTTCATAAGGATTTGGATATCCTTCGCGGCGAAGAATGGTTTGAACTGCCTCGGCAACAACCGCCCAGTTCGCATCCAAATCGGCCTGAAAAGCTTCTTTCGAAATAATCAATTTATCCAAACCTTTTAATAAAGATTTAAAAGCAATAATAGTATGTGCAAAAGGAACTCCGATGTTTCTTAAAACAGTAGAATCTGTTAAATCGCGTTGCAATCTGGATATTGGTAATTTTGCCGATAAATGCTCAAAAGTAGCATTTGCCAATCCAAGATTTCCTTCCGAATTTTCAAAATCGATTGGGTTAACCTTATGAGGCATAGCCGATGATCCTACTTCACCCTCTTTAATTTTTTGTTTGAAATAATTCATGGATACATAAGTCCAAAAATCACGATTCAAATCAATCAAAACGGTATTAATTCGTTTTAGATTATCGAAAATAGCTCCCATATTGTCATAATTGGAAATCTGCGTAGTGAATTCCTCACGTTCCAATTTCAAAATATCATTTACAAAATGGTTCCCAAATTCTTTCCAGTCGGTTTTAGGATATGCTACATGATGAGCATTAAAGTTACCGGTAGCCCCACCAAATTTAGCCGAACATGGAACACTTTTCAAGAGATCCAACTGCTTCTTTAAACGATATACGTATACCTGAATTTCTTTTCCCAAACGAGTTGGAGATGCCGGCTGACCATGAGTACGGGCCAACATTGAAATTTCTTTCCAATCATCAGAAAGACTGTCCAGTTTATTAATCAATTCGTCTAAAAGAGGATAATATACATCATGCACAGCATCGCGCAATGAATACGGTGTTGCTGTATTATTAATATCCTGAGAAGTTAATCCGAAGTGAATAAACTCTTTGTATTTGTGAAGATTTAAAGCATCAAATTTTTCCTTAATAAAGTACTCAACAGCTTTAACATCATGATTTGTTACGCTTTCAATATCTTTAACTTTTTGCGCATCTTCAACTGTAAAATCGAGATATAAACTACGCAAATCTGCAAATAAATCCTTATCGAAATCTTTTAATTGCGGAAGAGGAACCTCACATAAAGCAATAAAATATTCTACTTCTACCAAAACTCTGTATCGCACCAAAGCATATTCCGAAAAATACTCTCCTAAAACGTCTACCTTATCACGGTAACGTCCGTCAACCGGCGAAATTGCTGTCAAACTCTGCATTTCAAAAAAATTAAATGTCAATAATGGTTATTTAGAAGCCCAAAGGTAATTAAAAGCGATGAGTCGCGAAAGTTTTCATAGAATGATCTGATGAAACAATGAATCTTATATTTCGCATTTTATCGATAAATGTTATTTTTGTTAAGTCACTTAACTTAAAAAAGAATCAATGAAATTCATTACAGATTTCAGCTTTGGCTTACGAACTTACACCGAAGCCATTCAATATATTTTCAGAAAACGATTGGCTTGGTTTTTCATATTCCCAATTCTTCTCAATATCATTTTATTTTGGGTTGGCTGGGATTACATTGGTGATTTGGCTCAACAATCGCAAACCTATCTTGAAGGATGGTTGGATTTAAAAAATACTGAATTTTGGGGTTCCGGTTTCTTAAAAGCGACCCTTGGGGGATTTATTTGGGTAATATTCAAATTATTATTCTTTTTGATATTCGCATATTTTGGAGGCTATATCATCATCATTCTTATGTCACCTGTATTCTCCTATTTATCAGAACGAACAGAAAAAATAAAAACAGGAAATGACTATCCATTTGAAATAAAACAATTTCTAAAAGACATTGTACGCGGCGTTTTTATTGCTGTTCGAAACTTGCTAATAGAACTGGCTTTAACGATACTCATGTTTATTTTAAGTTTTATTCCGATAATAGGTTGGATTGCCGCTATATTACTGTTTTTTATTTCAGCGTATTTCTACGGATTTTCATTTCTGGATTATGCAATTGAACGCAAAAAAATGAGCATTACACAAAGTGTTCTGTTCATGAGAGAAAACAAAGGAATCGTAATTGCCAATGGTTTTATTTTTTCACTCTGCCTGATCGTTCCATTTTGCGGCGTTTCTTTTTCAAGTTTTGCAGCTATTATTTCAGTTGTTGCAGGAGCTTTAGCAGTAAATGAAATTTGGGATGATGACAAATACCTAAATAGAAAATCAAACAAAATTTAAACTTAATTGCTATCTTACATATAAGTTCAAATTCCTCCTGTTAATTGTCAGGCTTAGGTTTTGAATACAATCAGACACAGTAAAAACAAATACAAACATGAATAACATTCGTCGCTTTCTTCTTATCATTTTTTCTTTATCGCTGACTTTCCAGCTTATGGCAAATCAGCCTGCTGACAGTATTCCGGAAATTAACAAAACACAGGTTTACAAGTTTGATATTAAACGGGAGATTGGGCCTGCCGCCTGGAGACAGACAAAAGATGCACTTCAGGAAGCCGTTGAATGGAATGCTGATATCATTCTTATTCATATGAATACCTACGGCGGTACGGTGATTCATGCAGATTCAATTCGAACAGCCATTTTAAACAGCAAGATTCCTGTTTATGTTTTTATTGATAACAATGCTGCATCTGCCGGAGCTCTTATTTCCATTGCCTGCGATAGTATTTACATGAGAACCGGAGCCAATATTGGAGCGGCAACTGTTGTAAATCAAACAGGTGCGGCAATGCCCGATAAATATCAATCGTACATGCGATCGACAATGCGTGCAACAGCCGAATCGCATGGCAAAGACACATTAATTCAAAAAGGTGACACAATCTACAAATGGCGAAGAGATCCGTTAATTGCTGAAGCGATGGTTGATCCCCGAACTTATATTGAAAATGTGATTGACACCGGAAAAGTTTTAACTTTCACTCCGGCTGAAGCAATTAAAAACGGATACTGCGAAGGAATTGCAAATAGTGTGGAAGAAGTCCTTGCTAAGGCTGGAATAAAAGAATATACGATTAAAAAATATGAACCAACTGGAATTGAAAAAATGATTGATTTCATGATTAATCCTATTTTACAAGGTATCTTAATCATGATTATTATTGGAGGAATTTATTTTGAGTTACAAACTCCGGGAATCGGATTTCCGATACTGGCATCCGCAATTGCAGCGGTTCTCTACTTCTCGCCCCTTTATTTGGAAGGAATGGCCGAAAACTGGGAAATTCTTTTATTTGTTGCCGGTGTCATCCTCCTCGCTCTGGAAATATTTGTTATTCCAGGCTTTGGTGTTGCTGGTATTTCCGGAATCATTCTCATTATTACCGGCCTAGCTTTAAGTTTGGTTGACAATGTTGCTTTTGATTTTGAGCCCCGTCACGTAAGAGCTTTGCTTGGTGCAATTATGCTGGTTGTCTTTTCTATGCTAGCCTCCATACTGGGATCAATTTATGCAAGCAAAAGGCTGTTTGCCTCCAATTCCTTTTTAGGACATTTAGCTCTTGGCACAATAGAAAAATCAGAAGATGGTTACGTTAGTGTTGATATGAAAGGCAAATCATTAATAGGGAAAACAGGAACCGTTCTTAGCGTTCTTCGTCCTTCGGGCAAAGTATTTATCGAAAATCAAATTTACGATGCTAAATCGGAGGACGGTTTTATAGACAAAGACACACTTATAGAAGTAATCCGTTTTGAATCCGGTCAGGTATATGTTATAAAAAAAGAAGATGATGAGCTCAATCAAGCTTAGAAATTATAAATCAGACGATTACCAGTCCGTTCTTAAGTTATGGGAAATAACCAGTTTGGGAGGTGAAGAACGTGGCGACAATGCAGAAACAATCGAGACAAGCTTATTGCACGGAGGCAAATTCTGGATTCTTGAAGATTCCAAAACCCGAAAACTGATTGGTTCTTGTTGGGTCACAAATGATTCCAGACGATTGTATCTGCATCATGTGGGAATTCATCCTGAATATCAACTCCGGGGATATGGAAAATTTCTTACTGAAACAGCATTGGCGCATGCTAAAAGCTTAAACATGCAAATTAAACTGGAGGTTCATCATTCAAACAAAACGGCACTAAATATTTATAAAAAACTAGGATTTAATATCCTTGAAGGATACGAAGTAATGATTAAACGAAGGCATTAAAAACAAAATTATGCATAACACTCTGTAAAATAAACTGATTTGACTTCTGTTTTTAGTATTTCAGGAATTAAAAGAGTAAAATTGCAACAAAATCAGTAATATATTTTTTAGAAAACTATGACTTTAATTTCACCTAAGGGGTTAATCGATTTCTCCCTTCTTGAAAAGATTACCAAGAAACCTAAACTGTTTGCAAAAGACGATGGGAATTTTTGGCAAGACCCATACGTTTCGGAGCATCTGCTAAATGCTCATCTTGACGATGAATCGGATCAGGGTTCCAGAAAATATCAGGACATACTGCAATCTGTACTTTGGCTGAGCGAATACCTAAAACTTCCGGAAGATAGTAAATTACTTGATTTGGGCTGTGGCCCCGGTTTGTACAGCGAAAATTTCTATGGACAGGGTTTTGCTGTAACTGGAATTGATTTCTCGCAGAGTTCTATTGATTATGCAAAAGAACAAGCTGAGGAATTTAATTATCGTATTAAATACATCTGCAAGGACTATATGGAAATGGATTACAAAGAAGAATTCGATGTAATCACTCTCATTTACGGCGATTTATGCGTGTTATCTCATGATGACAGAAGCTTACTCCTGCAAAAAGTTAAAAAAGCATTAAAACCAAGAGGTTACTTGATTTTTGATGTATTCACAAAGCATTATTTCGAGAATGAAGAACCAGACCAATCGTGGTACATTAGCAAAGAAGATGGATTTTGGAGTGAGGAAGAACACCTTTTGTTACAATCTCATTACAAATACAAGAAAGATAAGGTTAGATTGGATAAGTACACGCTGATTTTAAAAAACGGCGAAATCCGGACTCATAACATATGGAAACATTATTTTTCACTGGAACGAGCTATCTCTATGATAAAAGAAAGTGGATTTAGTGTGAAAGATTACTGGTCGGATCTTCAAGGAGTGCCTTTCGAGGAAAACAGTCCATGGATTGGATTTGTTGCACAAAAAACGTGATGAGTAAAACAAAAAAAACTCCGTCAGAAAATTAATTCTGCCGGAGTTTACTAAATAAACTGGTGGGTTTATTATTCTTTATACATCTTATCAATAAGATGTTTGTATTTCTCCTGAATTACTTTTCGTTTCAATTTCAGCGTTGAAGTTATCTCGCCTGCCTCGATTGAAAACTCTTTCGGTAATAATGTAAATTTTTTTATCTTCTCGAAACGCGAAAATTCTTTTTGCATTTCCTCAAAACGTTTTTCAAAAAACTCTATTATTTGAGAATTACCCAATAACTCTTCAATAGTTTCAAATCCAATATTATTCTGAATTGCATATTTTTGGAGAGGTTCCATTGCCGGAACTGCCAAAGCAGTTACATATTGTCTGCAATCACCAATTACAGCTATTTGCTCAATAAACTGATCGTTAACCAAGGTTTTTTCCAGCTTTTGAGGAGCAACATATTTTCCCCCCGAAGTTTTCATCAAATCTTTAATCCGATCGGTGATGGTTACAGCACCATTTTCATCAATTCTACCTGCATCACCAGTACAAAACCAACCATCCTTTATTACTTCAGCAGTAGCTTCAGGTTTCTTGTAATATCCCCGCATAACACCAGGTCCTTTCACTAAAATTTCATCGTTATCACCAATTTTAATCTCAGTTCCAACAATTATACGTCCTGTTGTGTTAAAATCTATGTACTTATCACCATACAAACATACAGTTGCCATGGTTTCGGTTAAGCCATATCCCATCTTTACATTTAAACCTGCAGCATGAAAATATTCAATAATATTTGAATCTAACGGAGCTCCGCCACAAGGCATAAAATTTATTCTGCCACCAAATATATCACGAAGTTTCCTCAGCACTAATTGATCAGCAAGCTTATGCTTGAAATTCAAACCAGCTGGAACTTTCTTCTCAAACAGGAGGTATTCATTATAATATTTACCGCCAATTTTAATCGCCCAATTCATTAAAGATCTCTTTACAGCTGAGGCCCCTTTACTTTTCTCCTGAATGGCCGCATAAATCTTCTCGTAAATTCGGGGAACCGTACACATTAGAGTAGGTTTCACTTCTTTCATCGCATCACCAATCTTTTTAGGATCAAGATTGAAATAAATTTCTATTCCACGATGAAAACAGAAGAAACACCAAATTCGTTCATAAACATGGCTTAAAGGCAAAAAACTAAGAGAAACATCTTTATCAGATACATTCAATTCCTTATCATGTGAGACCAGTACACTTGAAATATTGTTGTGATCGATCATTACTCCCTTTGGTTCTCCTGTTGTTCCCGAAGTATATATCAGAGTAGCAAGATCATCTAATTCTGCTCTTCCAAACCGTTCTTCAAAAGCAGCACCATTCATAGCATTCTTTCCATAAATCAAGAACTCATCCCAATGCATTGATCTTTCAAAATCGGACAATACAATATCCTTATCAAAAGCAACAATCATTTTAACATGAGGAACTGTCTTAATTAATTCCACTGCGCGATCATACTGCTCTTGTTCTCCAACAAAAATAACCTGCGTTTCAGAATCTTCAATGATATATTTTGCTTCTGCTGTTGAATTCGTTGGATAGATTGGAACAGTTACGCCCCGCACACACATAATCGCCAAATCGGCCGTAATCCACTCCGGCATATTTTGTGAGAATATAGCAACCATTTGCTTTTCCTCAACACCCATTTTTATCAGCGCTTTTGATATTTGCCGAATTTCCAATCCAAATTCAGTCCAGGTTACACCAACCCATTCCCCACTTTTTTCATCCTTATAGTGCATAGCAATTCGATCTGAATATTTTTCAATACGATCTCGAATTAATTTGCCCCAATGTTGATATTCCATAAAAGTTATTTAGTTGTGATATTGGCGCAAAGATAGTGATGTTTCCTTACTATTAAAAGGTTTTCGAAAGCAAAGCCAATAAGCTAAAGTGTTAAATATCATAGAAATAGAACATCCCTCAAACAAAACATCATCAAAGTAGTTACCTCTCAACAGGTTATAAGAAAACGACCGTAAACATAAGTGTTCCGGTCGTTCCATATATTTAAATAAAGAAATAATACAGTATTTTACTTAGCGAATGCTAAAATCCATCATTTTCTCCCCTTCCAGCTCAGCAATCAGATGATCGCCGATTTTAACCGGGCCCACACCTTCCGGTGTTCCTGTATATATCAGATCTCCGATTTTCAGCGTGAAATATTGTGACAAATACGAGATCAGATAATCAATTGAAAAAATCATATTTGAAGTATTACCTGTCTGCACCCTATTCCCATTGATATCCAAATGGAAATTCAACTGATTAACATCCCTGAACTTATCTTTCGATATAAATTTACTGATTGGCGCAGCACCATCAAATGCCTTTGCTTTTTCCCATGGCAAGCCTTTCTTTTTACATTCAGCTTGAATATCCCGGGCGGTAAAATCAATGCCCAAACCGATTTCATCATAATACCGATGAGCAAATTCCAAAGGTATATTCTTACCTACTCTACAAATTTTCACCACCACTTCCACCTCATGGTGAATGTCTTTGGAAAAGTCAGGGTAATAAAAATCATTATTGTTTTTTAAAAGTGCAGAATCGGGCATCGAAAACACCACAGGCTCTTCAGGAACCGGATTATTAAGCTCCTTAGCATGATTTTCGTAATTTCTTCCTATTGCTAAAATTTTCATCAATAATCTATTACTTATTAAACCCTCTCAATTTAATCTCTGTAAGTACTTTTTTGGTGTACAATGGGAAATCACTATTCATCACCCAACCGTAATAACCAGGTTGATCAGCCAATACTTTTTCTACTGCCACACCTTTATTTTTTCCAAAATTAAACATTTCAATCCCATTTTCATCCTTGATAATAAAACCGGCGAAATCAACATTATTATTCTGAGATGAATATTTAGACAAATAATCGATATCATTTTCAAGATTGTCGTACTTGTCTAACTGTGATTTTAAAACCTCATAAGTCGCTTTTGTATCTGCCTCGGCACCGTGTGCTCCTTCTAGTTCTTTATTGCAATAAAATTTATAGGCTGCAACAAGTGTGCGTTGTTCCATTTTATGAAAAATAGTCTGTACATCCACAAACTTTCTTTTTTTCATATCAAAATCAATATCTGCACGTAAGAACTCCTCTGCCAGTAACGGAAAATCAAATCGATTGGAATTGTATCCAGCCAAATCGCACCCTTCCAAATATTTTGCAATAGTTTTACCTACTTCTTTAAACAATGGTTCGTTTTTAACATCCTCATCAGTTATGCCATGAATAGCACTTGACTGTGCCGGAATTGGCATTCCCGGATTTACCCGAAAGGTCTTCACCTCTTCATCACCATTGGGATTCACTTTTACAATACACATTTCTACAATACGATCTTTCGCAACATTAATTCCTGTGGTTTCAAGGTCGATAAAGGCAATTGGATTCTTTAAATTCAAATTCATGGGATTCTTATGAAATTTAGCTTGTGTAACAAAAATATAAAACCCAACAGAGCTTTACGTTCTGTTGGGTTATTTTATTTCGTAATCATATAAGTTTTTGCTTAGGCATTAATCATCATTGGCATTAACAACATCAACACATCCTCGTCGGCATTATCATTATCGTAAGGCAGGAAAATACCTGCTCTTGTTGGATCAGATAGTTCGACCATAACATTTGAGGACGAAATATTAGACAAAATCTCTAACAAAAATACCGATTTAAATCCGATTTCCAGATCCTGTCCTTCATACTGGCATTGTAATCTTTCTCTTGCTGATATTGAAAAATCAATATCCTGAGCAGAAACAACCAATTCATTTGCTTTCAATTCAAATTTAATTAGGTTACTTGCCGGATTTGAAAATACAGAAACCCGTCTTAATGTATTATATAGTTCAACCCTGTCGATCGTTAATTTATTAGGATTGGTTTTAGGAATAACCGAGTTGTAACTTGGATAGTTTCCTTCAACCAAACGACAAATCAACTTGTAATTCGACAAAGTAAAAAAGGCATTTTTCTCATCAAACTCTACGCGAACAGGATTCGTTTCTTTCGGAAGAATATTACGCAATAGCGATGCTGGTTTCTTTGGCAAAATAAACGATGATTCAACCTCTGATCTTCCGTCCAGTCTTTTGTAACGAACTAATTTATGAGCATCAGAGGCCACAAAAGTAAGGTCGCTATTTCCCAATTCTACAAAAATCCCGTTCATCACCGGACGAAGTTCATCATCAGCCGTTGCAAACAATGTTTTGTTGATACCAGTTAATAGAACTGAACCTTCAACCGAAATATTCACCAAATTAGTTTCCTGTTTTGCAGGAAGTTTTGGAAAATCTTCTCCGTTCTGACCAACAATACTAAACACCCCGTTTTCGGAAGTAATTTTCACTGCCAAAGAAGTCAGATCAATATCGAATGTAAGTGGTTGCTCTGGAAATTCTTTTAAAGTATCAGTCAAAATTTTAGCTGGAAAAGCAATTACCCCTTCGCCTACCGAAGTCTCTAATGGAATTGTAGTAATTAAGGTAGATTCTAAATCCGAAGCAGTAGCTACCAATTGATCATTTTTTAATTCAAACAAAAAATTGTCGAGAATAGGTAAGGTATTCTTACTACTAATAACACGACTAATTGCCTGTAAATGACTTAACAATTCTGTACTTGATACTACAAATTTCATTTGCATAATATTTTAAAATTAACCAAAAATTCAAAATCAGGAACCCTTACACAAGAAATATTCAATTGCGGCAAAGGGCAAATAACAAGTGGTGAATATACAAATTTATTAAGGAATCCTGACAATCTTCATTCAAAAAACAAAGCTGGCTCCAGTAAATAAAACCAGTATTTAATTGAATGGATGTTATTTACCATTAAAACACATTATTCATCACAATAAAAATCATAAAAATAAAACTCAGAATGAAAGAAGACCTTCCTAAACTTTATTTTAGAGGCGACAAAAATAGTATTTCTAAGCAATATTTGAATCACCCGATGATGCAAATTTTCGTTTTCTGACATAGAAACGAACAAGCCCAAAAACAAGAAGTAGAATTAGAGGTAGTAACACATTCACAAGCTGCCAAAACAATCTTTCCGATCTAATTTTGGTTTTGTTCAGCATTCTTAATTTCACTTCCCTTGACCGTAATTGCATCCATCCGTTATCATCACACAAATAATCAACACAGTTAAGTAAAAAATTTCTATTGCCATATGTTGACTTACTATATCTGTCGTATCCCAAAGCTTCAATCTGGCGATTATTCCCCACTCCTCTTACCCTGTTCTTAATTACATCACCATCCGATATTACAATCATTTTAGTTGGAACACTTTCCGGTTTAAAATCATTTTTATTGATTCCTTTCCAGATTCTATTCTGAAAAACAGATGGAAATATCCCTTCTAATAAAACCGCAATATTCTTTGGTCCGGCAGGAAAGTCGGATGCCTCCATTTTTTGATTTACAATATTCAGACTAATTGGTTTAGGAACTTTTTCAAGTCTTGTATATTCTGAACTGGCCAACAAAACCTGTTTTTTTATCTGTTTGTTATTACCTACAAAATCAATCGAATTTGCAAACTCAGCTTTTATCACATTTAATTTTCGTGTGATTGGATGAGAATCGGGAGCTGCCAAAAGCGGTGAGTAATACCAAGGAGCCGGCGTAAACTTAACTGGCTGACCAGGTAAAGCTGTTTGCACAGGAATCAGCTGACTCTGAACATCCATTACCAAATCAGGATTAATTCTCACACCATATCTAAACAATTGGTCTTCCATATTTAATGGCTGAAAAAAGGCCATTGTACTCTCCTTAGTCACCAAACTATCCATCGAAGCAATCACCTCATCAACCAGCCACATCACGCGTCCGCCATTCATCACGTACTGATCGATCTGATATTTATCTTCTTCGGAAAACTCCTTACGGGGTTGTGCAATTACCAAGGCAGAATACCTATTTTTTTTAATATTTAAATCCTTAGCATTAATTCTATTCACTTCATAACGCTGCAGAAGAGAAGCTGTAAAATCAGCCACTTCATACTCTCCCAATTCACCATGTCCGGTAAGAAATGCTATTTTTTTTGGAATATTATTCTGTAACATTCGAATGGCCGAGGTCAGTTCAAACTCCAGCTCCTCAATGGAATGATTTAAATTTTGGTCGGATGATAAACCAGCCACACTTTTTAACAAATGAACACTAGTCTCCTTCTCTCTGTCATGAACAATAATTCCAGGAACCACCAACTTCTGATTTAAGCTGCCGTCAGTGGTTTTCTCCTGCAGATTAATTGGTTTCAAGCCTCTACTCACCAATTGATCAAGAAATTCTTTTCGTTTTTTCGGATTAGAAACATCATTAGGATTGATCAAAGAATACGATATATTAACATTGGAGTAAGACGAAAACTCATCAATCATTTCCAGGCAGGCCTTTTGCAGTTTTGTGAATCCATAAGGTAAATCTCCAGAAAGGTACACTTCAAAATATAAGTCCTTCTCTAGATGAGACACCAACTCTTTTGTATTATCCGATAAAGAATATCGTTTTTCGGAAGTCAAATCCAAACGAAAAAAATACATTTGTAAAACTTGAATAACAATTACCAAAGCCAACAGTGATATCAGCAATTGAAAAAGGTCTTTTAATTTTCTATTTCGTACCATATCTAAATTCAATTACCATTTTCTACTCTTAAGAACTGTCCGCGTCAGCAAAAGAAAAGCCACTATAATTCCTATAAAATACAGCAGGTCCCGGGAATCAACAATTCCTCTTGAAATGGATCTGTAATGTTCATTAATTCCCATCGAAACAATCTGGTTTTGCAAATATTGCATGCTGTTAATCTCACCTAAATAATCGAAACCAATAAAGAAAATGAAACAAAACACCAAAGCCAATAAGAAAGCAACAATCTGATTATCTGTTAATGAACTGGCAAACACACCTATCGAAACATAAACTCCTGCCAATAAGAACAGGCCAATAAAAGATCCCCAAAATGCTCCGGAATCAATACTCCCAGCAGGACTGCCCAAATAGTAAATGGAGTAGTAGTAAACCAGACAAAACAATAGAGAAAATGTAACAACAGCAAGACCTGCAAAATATTTTGCCAACACTACTCCCATATCGGATATTGGACGAGTCATTAAAAGTTCAATTGTACCCTGTTTTTTCTCTTCTGCAAAAAATCGCATGCATACTGCCGGTATCAAAAACAAATAAATCCAGGGTGCCATTTCAAAAAGAACATCCAAATTCGCATATCCTGAATCCAAAGGATTTGAATTGCCCGGAAAAACCCAAACAAATAATCCTGTTGCAATTAAAAATATGGAAAGAATTAAGTACCCGGAAATTGAACTGAAAAAAGTCCTGATTTCCTTGCTAAGCAGTGGCAACATATATTTAGGTTCTGGTTAAAAATTCTTATTCTACAAATTTGCAAAATTATTCCAGTTGAAAAAACTCTTTGCGAAATCAATTTAACTTACATAAATTTGATCCGTGATTACAAAATTCAATTGAAAACGATACTTTTTCGGATAAATTCTAAGTTAACATTTTAACAATGAGCTTTGATGAAATCAATACCATAAAATGAAAAACTACTTTCTCCTTTTTATATTTTTTCTTTTCTGTAAAACTGCATTTACCCAGGAAAAAAACAATAAGGACATATTCACTACTACTATTCGATATCATTACGGAGTGGTTATGCCTCATCATAAATCCATCAGTTATTTAATAAATGATCAAATTTCTGCCGTAGAATTAAATATGGGTTACATACCATCAAATGAAAAGAACTGGGCTAAGTTGTACAAACAACCTGAAGTTGGCCTTGGATTGTATCATGGCAGTTTGGGTAACAATAAGGTATTGGGGAATGTAACCGCTATTTTTCCATACATAAATTTCCCCCTATCGCGAGGTAATAAATGGGAAGTGAATACACAATTAGGAATTGGACTTGGTTATACAAAAAAACACTTCGATCCGGTTAAAAACTACACAAACCTGGCCATCGGCACCAAATTCAATGCTTTTTTTAAATTAGTTGCTCAGGGAAGCTATTCAATCAATTCTAAATGGGGAATTAATGCGGGACTTGGATTCAATCACATTTCAAATGGTGCAATTAGTGCTCCCAACAAGGGACTAAATATTTTAACAAGTAATTTTGGGGTAAAGTACTATTGGAATGAAAAAAGCCGAAAATCATTCACCCCGGCAGTAATAGAAGAGAAATTGCCCAATGAATTTGTATTGATTTGGGGCAATGGAATTAAGCAGGCTTCGGAGAAAGATCATCACAAATATTACACATCCAGCTTAACAGGGAATTATTCTTTCGGAATTAATGCAAAACAAAAAATAGGCTTTGGAATTGATTTATTTTACAATAAAGCAGCCAACAGAGGAAAATGGGATTTTGAACCTGAGACAGACTTTGAGAATCGTTTTAGTCAAGCAATTTTTATTTCTCATGATCTTGTTATAGAGAAATTTAGTATCATTGCCAACATCGGTGTTTACACCTATTATAAAACTGAGCCTGAGAAACCTATTTATACGCGACTTGGCATTCGTTACATACTCAATAAGCATTTAATAACCAGTTTGAGCTTAAAAGCACATATGGGAAAAGCCGATTATATAGAATGGGGAATCGGGTATCGAATCAAAAAAGACAAAAGTGAAAAATAAAATTTACATATTCGTTTTATTACTTCTCACACTAACATCTTGTGAAACCCTGAATCCCTTTGAGAATGAAGGAGAGTACACGGTAAAAAGGATTGATCTGCCTGAGATTTCCAGTATTAAAAATCTCAACACATTCAAAATAACATTAGTGAAAGATGAAGAAGAATTTCTTCTGTTAAAAGGTGGTAAGAACATTATTTCGAAAGCGTCTGTTGTTATAAGCGATCAAAACCTTACTATTGATCATTCTCATAAAAACAATCTTAAAATTTTTGATTTAATCGAAGCTGAAATTCATTTAAAAGAACTCAAACTAATTACAGCAAATGCTCCAGCTTCTTTTTCCAGCAAAGGAGTATTAAGTGGAAATCGATTGGATATCGACATCACTTCAAAAAGTGAACTGATAGAAATGAAGCTGGATTTAAAGTATGATTTCCTCGATTTTCATTCTTTTGGAACGGCAGCAGGAGGATATGAATTTAAAGGCATTTGCCCAACTTCAAATTATGTATTGAACGGCATTATCAACATTAAAGCTTCTGAGTTACAAAGCAAAAAAGTAAATCTGGCACAAAATGGAATTGGCGAAGCGCATGTTTGGGCCGAAAACGAACTAAACGTGACCATTTACAGCAGTGGAGACATGTATTACAAAGGAAATCCTGCTGTTACAATCAGTCGGATACAAGTTAACAACCAAAGTCCTACAGCTAAGGTATTGCCGGAATAGCATGCTACAATTTGTCAGCCTTTCTACCGCTGCAGATCTTCGTAAATCATTTTAGCAAAACGTGCTGATGCTCCTGCGCCACCTAATTTTTCGTTTAACAGCTGATAATTGTAAAGCATCTGAATACGATACTCTTTATTGAAAAGGATTTGATTCAGTTCCTGTGTTATCATCTCTTTATTGCAAGTATGCTGAATCAGCTCTTTTACAATCAATTGATCCATAATTAAATTAACGAGCGAAATGTACTTCACCTTTAAAAGCCGCTTCCCGATTGTAAATAACAACTTCCCTCCTCCAGTTAGATAACAAACTACCTGAGGAATACGAAGCAATGCCGTCTCCAAAGTTGCAGTTCCCGAAGTAACAACAGCGGCTTTCGCTTGCTGCAGTAAATCATAGGTTTGCCCATAAACAAATTGCACATTTTGATCGCCAACCACAGAAGCATAAAATTCCGCATCAATTGATGGAGCTGCTGCAACTACAAACTGATGATCAGGAAAAGAATCTACACATTCCAACATTACAGGCAACACCCGCTCAATTTCCTGCTTACGCGATCCGGCAAGTAAAGCAATAATTGGTTTTTCACCCAGTTTGTTCCTTTTAATAAAATCAGGGAAACCTTCCTCTTTGTTCGGACGATTCTCAATGGCGTCTAATAGTGGATTTCCACCAAAACTCACCTCAAAATTGTGCTTCTGATAAAATTCAGTCTCGAAAGGAAAAATGGTAAACATCCGATCTACATAGGCTTTAATCTTCTTCACCCGGGATTCTTTCCAAGCCCAGATTTTAGGCGAAATGTAATAATGAACACGAATCCCATGCTTTTTGGCAAATTTTGCCATACGCAAATTAAATCCTGGGTAATCAACCAAAATCAAAACATCCGGATTAAATCTCAGCAAATCTGTTTCACAAAGAGAAAAATTCGCTTTTATCTTTCCCAGGTTTTTCACCACAGTCAAAAACCCCATAAAAGCTGTTTCGCGATAATGCTTTACCAGTTCGCCACCCTGTGCCAACATTAAATCACCTCCCCAAAATCGAAATTCAGCTTCCGGATCCTGAATTTTCAATTCTTTCATTAAATTCGATGCGTGAAGATCTCCCGATGCCTCCCCTGTGATGATATAGTATTTCATTTTTCTAAATAGATTTGAGAAGTAAGATTTAAGAACTGAAATAATTTACACGTCACTGTCTCATATCTCACTTCTAACATCTTATATCTATACAAATTACATCCCAAAACGGAAAATCATGATCGCGAATGAATACAAAATAGTTGCCAGCAATACTCCTCTGGCCGCTTTTAGCAGATCCGTTTTGATAAAAAGAAAGAAGAAAACAATGTTCCCAAAATACACTCCAAGTGCCATTACCTTTGTGTAAATTTTATGAACTAACAAGCTATCGATAAACGTCTCTAAGCTCATCTCGGCTTTAAATCTGACAGCAAAGACAAGAAGAATTGAGAGAATAGGAACCAAAATCCCAATAATCAATCCCAAAGGGGTTGAATTAATCCTGGACTTCATAATTCCATTTTTTTAAATTCTCTAATAAAGCGTGTGCTGTCATATCAATTTGAGTTGGAACCACCGATGCATATCCATTTTTAATGGCCCACTCATCGGTTTCCTCATTATTAGGCTCTGCATTCTTAAAATGTCCGGTCAACCAGTAATAATCTCCTCCAAAAGGATCTTGTCTGTGGTCAAATTCCTCATTCCACCTGCCGGCAGCCTGCCGACACACACGAATGCCTTTGATCTCATCTTTAGGAAAATTCACATTTAAACAAACACCAGTTGATAACCCATGCTGCAACAAATTAGCGAATATTTTACGGCCATACTTTACTGATTGGGTAAAATCAGCATCAGCATCAAATACATTTAAGGAAAATCCGATGGATGGAATTCCATTGATGCAACCTTCGATAGCAGCGCCCATTGTACCGGAATACAAAACACTTACCGATGTATTTGCGCCATGATTAATCCCTGAAACCAGAAAATCAGGTACTCTTGGCAAAATCTTATTCAATGCGAGCTTAACACAATCAACAGGAGTTCCTTTACAACTATAAATATGAAGGTTCTCCTCATCCCGAACTTTTTTAATTCGAATAGGAATCTCAACAGTTATGGAATTCGATTTGCCTGAATTTGTTCGGTTTGGAGCTACCACATAAATATCTCCAAAATCTTTAACCATAGCCACCAAAGCCTTTATTCCTTTGGCATTAAGGCCATCGTCATTCGTTACAAGTATGATTGGTTTCTCTTTCAGTTCGCTCATAGTTTTGTTTTGATAATTCTACAAATATATTCGAAATAGGGGCAATAATCAATTTCCTGGAACGATAAATATTTTAACCACAAAGGAAACGCGAAGGATTTTACAAAGGAACACAAAGAAGGTCTCTTAATGTCTTTACATTCCCTATGCATTACTTTGAGTATAATGAGTAAAACGAATGTCTTAGTGCTTAATTCATTTTCTTAAAGCTTACTAATTTAAAGCCTCTATCCCGCTTGTTACTTGGAGGTAAAATTTCTACTTTTGTAAGCTTGTAGAATAAGGTGAAGTAAATGCATCACTTTATCCATAAATTTGAAAACTATCTGATAAAATACACATATAATGAAGGTATCGTACAAATGGCTTAAAGATTACATTGATATTGATCTTACACCTGCTGAAATGGATGACATTCTAACTCAAATTGGTTTGGAAGTTGGTGGAATCGAAAAAATCCAATCCATTAAAGGTGGCTTGGAAGGTTTGGTTATTGGTGAAGTGAAAACTTGTATTCCCCATCCAAATTCGGATCATTTGAGCATAACAAGTGTTGATGTGAATGGCGAAGAATTATTACCAATTGTTTGTGGTGCAGCTAATGTTGCAGCGGGACAAAAAGTGGTAGTAGCCACAGTTGGAACTGTTTTGTACGATGGTGATGAAAGCTTTACCATTAAGAAATCGAAGATTAGAGGCGAGGTTTCACTAGGTATGATTTGTGCCGAAGACGAAATTGGTGTTGGTACAGGTCACGAGGGAATTATGGAACTTCCTTTGGACGCAGTTGTAGGAACACCTGCAGCTAAGTATTTCAATGTGGAAGACGATATTGCCATTGAAATTGACTTGACTCCTAATCGTATTGATGGTGCATCTCACATTGGTGTTGCCAGAGATTTGGCTGCTTACTTAAAGCAGCAAAAAGCTATAGAATATAAAATGCCTTCGGTTGAAGCTTTTAAAGTTGAAAACAACAGTACTCCAATCGAGGTTGTTGTTGAAAACCCCGAAGCTTGTCACCGTTACTCAGGTGTTTGTGTAAGTGGTGTTACCATAGCAGAATCACCGGAATGGCTGCAAAACCGTTTGAAAGCAATTGGCTTAAAACCGATTAACAACATAGTGGATATCACCAACTTTGTATTGTTTGAAACCGGTCAGCCATTGCATGCTTTCGATTACTCGAAAATAGCAGGGAATAAAGTAATTGTAAAAACACTGGCTGGTGGAGCGCAATTTACAACTCTTGACGAAACAAAAAGGGAATTGAACGAAAACGACCTGATGATTTGCAACGCTGAAGAGCCGATGTGTATTGCAGGTGTATTCGGAGGATTAGAATCGGGTGTTAGCGCATCAACTACTTCTGTATTTCTTGAAAGTGCTTATTTCGATTCAGTATCTGTTCGTAAAACGGCTCGTCGCCATGGTTTAAATACTGATGCTTCTTTCCGTTTTGAACGTGGAACTGATCCCAACAATACCATTTATGCGATGAAACGTGCCGCTCTTTTAATTAAGGAGATTGCAGGTGGAAGCATTTCATCGGAAGTGATTGATATTTATCCGAACCCGGTTGCCGATTTTAAAGTTGAGGTAAGCGTTGATCGTATCGAGCGTTTAATCGGTAAGAAAATTGGTAAGGAAACGATCAAAAACATTTTAACAGCTCTTGAAATCGGTATCGAAAAAGAAGATGATGATACATTGAACCTGTTGGTTCCTCCGTACCGTGTGGATGTAAAACGTGAAGCCGATATTGTAGAAGAAGTATTGCGTATTTATGGTTTCAACAATGTTAAAGTTCCCGGTAAGGTAAATGCATCATTAAGCTATGCTCCAAAACCAGACGAGCACAAATTAAGAAATACCATTGCAGATCTGTTGTCGTATTCTGGTTTCAACGAGATCATGAACAACTCGCTGACCAAAGCATCTTACTACGAGAACTTGGAAAGCTTGAAACCAGAGAATACTGTTCGTATTTTCAACCCACTTAGTTCCGATTTAAATGCGATGCGTCAGAGTCTCCTTTTTGGTGGACTGGAATGCATTGCTTACAATATCAACCGTAGAAATATGGATCTAAAATTCTATGAGTTTGGTAAATCGTACCAACACTTTAAGAATGAAGAAAATGAAAATCCGGTTGACAACTATTTCGAAAAAGAACACCTGAGTGTTTTCATGTGTGGAAATAAAACTGCTGCAAACTGGAATTTAAAAGAAGAGCCAACTAACTTCTTCCACATAAAGGCATTTACTGAAAATGTTCTGAAACGTTTGGGATTTAAGATCGACAAATTAAGAATTAACGAGATTGAAAACGACCAGTTTACCGAAGGCTTAAGCTACGGCGTTAAGAAAAAGGTATTGGTTGAAGTTGGAATGGTAAGCGGTAAAATTCTAAAAGAAATGAACATTGATGTTCCTGTTTACTATGCTGATTTCGATTGGGAAACTTTAATTGGAGAAGCAACTAAAAACAAAATTGCTTACACCGAGATACCAAAATATCCTGCCGTAAAACGCGATTTGGCTTTACTCATTGACAAATCAACCAGCTTTGCTGAAATTAAAACCATCGCTTTCAACTGCGAGAAAAACTTATTAAAATCTGTTTCTCTGTTTGATATTTACGAAGGTGAAAAACTGGGCGCAGATAAAAAATCGTACGCAGTGAGTTTCATTCTTCAGGACACTGTAAAAACATTGGAAGACAAGCAGATTGATAAGATTATGCAGAAACTGATTAAGAGCTACGAAAAACAATTGGGAGCTCAGATTAGATAGTCTCACACAAATATTTATAGAGCCGGTTTCTTTTTGGGAACCGGCTTTTTTATTGATTTACATCTTAATAATAAATTTTTATTTGATAACAATTACGCTTACCAATAGGAATTTACATCATTAGGTTTTTATTGCATGTTTAAAAACATAATCAAATATAAGTTGACTAGTGTTAAGTTTAATTAATATTAACATCAAACAATATAAAACTAAATTAATTAAACAATGATTAAATTTTACAAGAGTTTAGCGTTCATCCTCGCTATGTTTTTATTTACAAATTGCGATAAAGATGAAGACATCGTTCAAAAAAGTAAACTAAAACAAATAACTGAGTTCTCAATAACGACTTCGGCAGGTAATTTAAAAGCAGTTATTAATGAGTTTAAAATTAGTATTACTGTCCCAAAAGACGTGAATCTATCGTCTTTAACACCAACAATAAAAATATCAGCTAAATCTCAAATTTTTCCTCTTGCAGATAAAGTTCAAGATTTCACAAAGCCTGTTACCTATACTGTAACCGCTGAAGATGGTAGTAAACAGGATTATACTGTTAGCGTAGAAATTGAAAAATCAAAAAATTGTACAATTTCTGAGTTTTTATTCAAACAGTTCGACCCAATAGTAACTGGATTAATCTCGAACTTCACTATTGAATTAACAGTGCCAATTGGTACCGACCTTAAAAAACTCATTCCTAATATAGTTATTTCTGACGATGCAAGCATATCACCAAAAACCGATGTAGAAACGGATTTTAGTAGTCCTGTAACATACACTGTAACAGCAGAAGACAAAACAGAACAGAAATATGTTGTTACTGTAAATTTTGCCAAAAGTTCAGAAAACAAAATACTGGAATTCAAATTCGAAGAGTTTACTCCCACTTTAATTGGCGTTATTGATCATGAAAATAACACTATTAAAGTAACAGTTCCTTGGGCAGAGAAATTTGACATTTATTCAATGAAACCAAGCATTGTTGTTTCAGAATTGGCAACTGTAAATCCGGAATCAGGTAAAGAAAACAACTTTAAGGTATCTCAAACCTACACAGTAACTGCTGAAGACAACAGTACTAAAATATATACCGCAACCGTAAGTATAGAAGAAGCCCCTGAGCCTACTCTTGAAGCTCTAACGAAAACAACTTATTCGGCAGGTGAGCAAATCACCATTAAGGGAACTAATTTTAGTGATTGTGAAGTTTCTTTAAATTATAGTTCGGGAAGTTATATAATGACCATAGATGAACAAACTACATCAGAGGTTAGTTTCACTCTTCCAAGTAGTACCAAATTAGGTGAGGCTGAATTAACAATGTATATACGCGATGTAAAATATAGCCTGGGGGACATAACCATTCTACCTCCTGCTCCTATTATTACAGGTCTATCAACAAGTAATACCGACGATAATGTGATTGTTACAATTGCTGGCGATAATTTTAGCAAAGGGAACAATATGGTCTACTTTGTATTGAACAACCAAGAACATGAGGCTTATATAAAAAAGGATGGAGACAATAGTATACAAGTTATTCTTAATCCATTATTAACTCCAGGAAGCTACAATGTGAAAGTAAAAGTTAATGATAAAGAAGTTACATCAAACAAAACTATTGAAATCACTGCACCAACTACAACAAATCCAATTATTACAGCTGTAAACAAGGCTCATCTTAAGAGAGGTGAAAAGCTCATTGTTGATGGAGCTAATTTAACTGGAAATCCTATACAGATCAGCATTATAGGTAACAATGGTTCAATTGTTAGAAATGTAAAAGTTCTATCAGACACTCAGGTTGAGTATGTGATACCAGAAGACCTAAACTCAGGAATCTATGAGATTTCATTGCAGATGTACATCGATTATGATCTTAAGTTTAGTAATGTACTATACAATATAAGCATTGAAGACTAAACGATAATTTCAAAAAAAAAAATTGCAGAAACTGATTAAGAGCTACGAAAAACAATTGGGAGCTCAGATTAGATAGTCTCACACAAATATTTATAGAGCCGGTTTCCTTTTGGGAGCCGGCTTTTTTATTCCTGAAATGAATTATAATCTGCAGCATTCATTCCTATTTCTAAGATAAATTCCACAACAATTAAAAAGCTACTTTAACATTTGCTTAACTATTTACATTTAATACCTACAGGTATTTTTATTATTTTGCAGATCGATTATAAATAAAAATACAAGAAGATGTCAATAGTGAGTTTTGGAGAACATGTAGACGGAATTGGCTACAAAGTTTTAAACGAGAGGGAAGTTCGGGCAAGTGCAGGTATCCTATTCATAATGGGATTGGTTGCTGTTGTTGCCGGAGTATTTTTTCAAAATTATACGCCAATTCCTTACGTATCGGGATTTATGATGCTAAGCTTCCTGATAAGCGTGTTTATTAATCCTAAATACGCTCCATCAAATGCTATAGCCCGATTAATTGTGCTAAAACAAGAACCAATATACATTGGAGCCGTGCAAAAAAAAATTGCATGGAGTTTAGGATTGGCCATTTCATCGGTCGTATTCTTTTTATCAATTCCTTTGCAAAGCGACCCAACAATTTTTGAATCGGTTTGCATGCTTTGTCTGCTCTGCATGCTTTTAATGTTTGTTGAAACCGCATTTGGTATTTGTGTTGGCTGTCAGCTTTATTTTCTGGCCGTTAAACTAAAATTGATGAAACAACCGGATGTAAAACCGAACTGCATGGGCAATTCCTGCGAAGTGCAAACTGCAGAATAAATACAAATTAAACGACGATAGAAAGCCGGTTTCCTTTTGGGGAGACCGGCTTTGTTTATTATCAAAATCCGCTTTAATTAAATTTTAGAACGATCGAGTCTGAAAAGTAAAACAGAACCAGTTAGTTCGCATCTTTTTCAACCAAGATATCACAGAACAAAAACATTTTAAAAAGCTTATTTCCAGATTAATTTTGCCTTACCCCTCTATTATTGCTAATTATTTAAGGGCGTGTCTCTCAATTCTTCACGCAAATCCGTCTCAAAATTTAAGTTTGTGCAAAAAATCGCACCTATTTAATATGATGTGCATAGAGGTTCAATCAAGCCAGTAGAACGTAAACAAAGTAAGACTTGTGCATTTCAATAATTTTAACAAATCACTTGCAATCGGGTTCAAAAGAAGAGCAATAAACACTTGCTGCCCATAATTTTTCGCTCCTGTTCCCTCCTGCGAACACCAAAGCCTTAAAGCCTGATCATAAAAAGCTATAATTTATTGGCACAAGCTTTTGTTTTTAACATATCTTTTCTAATTTCAAAAACCAAAATGTTTTATTTAACAAGCCAATTGATAATTCAACCCGAAAAAAATTTAATAAATGGCAAACGTGACAACGACAAAAACAATTTATGAATTGGTTCTTGAAATTTCTGAAAACAAGATTATTTCACCAACTATTCCTGTAGATATTACCATTGGCGAGGCCGGAATACTTCACCAAAATGCAATAGAAGACAAAGCAGAGCTTTTGGCAAAAGGGGTAAGCGAAGATTCAATTAATGAGCTTCCTTTGAGAGCTAAATTTTTACAAGAACGGCAATCAATATGGACTGCAGTTTATCAATCAGCCTTAACCAGCAACAAAGAATGGGAAGCAAAAATTAATGAAGCCAGCCAATTGCATCGGGAATTAAAGTTCGATTTTAAGTTTGCCTACAGAAACCACCCGGATATTCTGAAAAAACTGCAAAACATATTGAGAGGCCGTGGTCATATGAATTTGATTCAGGACATGAGCGACTACTATGCATTTGCCAAACAATATCCAGAACCTTTGGCCGCGATTCTATTTGATACGACTAAAATTGACCGCTCGAAACAACTGTCGCATGAGCTGCACGAACTAATGAACCGGGTTAATGGGGTGAAAAACAGCAAAAAAAGACCGGAAAAACAGCTTCGCGACAGAGCCTACACCTATCTGAAACAATTGGTTGACGAAATTCGTGCCTACGGGAAATATGCTTTCTGGGACGACAAAGAAAAACAAAAAAGATATTCGAGTGAGTATATAAGAAGTAAAAACAAAAGGAATAACAAGTTAACTGAAATAAATAACTAGCTAAAAAGCCTAAATCTGCTGGCCTAATTTGCATCAGGAATATAATTTAAATATCAGAAGCACATTTATACGAATCAGTAGTCAATTTTAACAATCAGGAGAATCAATTTAAGCATCAGGGATATAAAAAAATCCGATAGATATTTAAAATTTACATCAGGAATATCAAAAACTCCAACAGAAATATGAATTCAACCAATGGGAATCATTTTCTACATATTATAGTACTGTGACAAAAAAAAAACAGATAAACATTAATTTCTCCCATCAAAATTTTGCTCTTTTAAAATTTCCCTTTACCTTCGTTTCGTAGTTTTACGAAATACGAAACAAATGGAAGTAAAAGAGTTTTATTCTACTGAAGAAAAACAATTGGCCCGATTTGCCAAAGCCTTGTCGCATCCTGTGCGCATTTACATTTGCGATTTACTTTCGAAACAAACCTGCTGCTACAGCGGCGATTTGGCAGAGGAAGTTCCCATTGCCAGATCAACCCTTTCTCAGCATTTAAAAGAACTAAAAAATGCAGGTTTAATTCAGGGCGAAATTACCCCTCCTAAAATTAAATACTGCCTGAACAAAGAAAATTGGGCTATGGCTCAAAAATTATTTAAAGAATTTTTCAAATAATAGATGTGAGATACCGGATATGAGATTTCAGACTCAATCTCCTCTCCCGCTCTCTTCAAAGCAAATTACTATTAACACAAACAAAATATTATTATGGAAATTAAAGTATTAGGTCCGGGCTGTAAAAAATGCGGCACATTAGCCGAAGCAGCCAAAAAAGCAGTAGAAGAACTTGCAATTGATGCAAACATCACGAAAGTGGATGATATGGTAAAGATTCTATCTTATGGTGTGATGTCAACTCCTGCTCTTGTTATCAACGAAAAAGTGGTAGTGAGCGGAAAAGTCCCTTCAGTATCTGAAATCAAAGAATTTATTCAAAACGCATAAACATTTATAAAATGAAAAACCTGGCATTATATAGTCTACTGGCAATTGGTATTAGCTTTGCTTCTTGTCAATCGAATACAAAAAAAGAAACTGCAAAAGCAGAAACCAAAGTTGCCTGCACTAATGATTGCAGTAAATGTGAAAAATCTGCAGAAAGTAAATTAACCACGCAAAACGTTGAAAACGCAGGTATCTATTATTTTCATGGCGACAGAAAATGCAAAACGTGTAAAGCTGTAGGCGAAAAAGCAAAGGAGATTGCAGAAAAAATGAATGCAAAATTCTTCGATATTAATCTGGATGAAGAAGGAAATGAAGCTTTGGCTAAAGAATTTCAGGCATCGGGCTCTTCCCTTTTCATTAAGCACAGCAAATCAGGTGAAATTGAAAACTTAACCAATTTTGCATTCCGTACTGCTATTAACGACACCAAAGCTTACGTTGAAAAACTGGAATCTACCTTAAAAGCCGATATGTAATTTCTATTCAATATTGACTTGATTGAAGAAATATTGATGACACACGGCAATATAAATTGTGATGTGATTAAGATATATTGCCGTTTTTATTTTCAGAAACAATTGCAAAATGGAATATTTAGATCAACTTTTATCCCAAAGCAACTTACCTGTTCTTTCAGCATTCCTGCTTGGCCTTATGACTGCAATTAGTCCATGTCCTTTGGCCACAAATATTACTGCAACTGCATATATCAGTAAGAATTTGGGGAACAGGAAAAAGATTTTTATCAGTGGTCTGATTTACACACTGGGCAGAGCCGTTAGCTATACTGTTTTGGGCATCATTTTGTATTTTGGGGCCAGTAAATTTAACATATCCTCATTCTTCAACGCCTATGGGGAACGATTATTGGGTCCGATTTTAATTCTGGTTGGAATATTTATGCTCGATATAATTTCGATCAATTTTCCAGGAGTTGGAAAACTAACGAATAAAATTAATGGTGAGAAAATTAAAGGAAGCTACTGGGGAGCATTGTTCTTAGGTATTGTTTTTGCACTGGCGTTCTGCCCTTATAGCGGCATTTTGTACTTCGGAATGTTAATTCCTTTAAGCATTTCTCAACCCGATGGATTGTTTCTCCCAATAGTTTATGCCATTGCAACCGGTCTTCCGGTTATAATAATTGCTTATCTGCTTGCTTTCACACTATCGGGTGTAGGCAGTTTTTACAACAAGGTTAAAAGTTTCGAGTATTGGTTTAGAAAAGTGGCTGCTGTCATTTTCATTCTATCCGGTCTCTATTTCACTTACATCTTTTTTATTGCTTAAAGGCTATCAATCACTATGATTAAATCAATACAAATCACAAATAGAAAGCAACTTCTTCTGGCTTTTCTTTTACTTCCCGTATGGTATTTATTGTATGCCAATCTGCAAAATATATCCGATTTTTTAATCGATACCGTTTTTCAGATGCAAAAAGGCACGCACCTTTCAGAAACCTTGCGCTTCTTTATTTTCGAAGTTCCTAAGGTTCTCCTGTTATTAGTCCTCATTATTTTTGGTGTAGGTATTATCCGCAGCTATTTCTCACCTGAAAAAACCAGAAACGCTTTGGCTGGAAAATCCACTTTCATGGGAAATATTCTGGCAGCATTGCTTGGTATCTTGACTCCTTTCTGCTCTTGTTCTGCAATTCCTTTATTTCTGGGATTTGTGGAGGCAGGCGTACCTTTAGGCGTTACCTTCAGTTTCTTGATTGCCGCACCAATGGTAAATGAAATCGCACTTATTATGCTGGTTGGTTTATTTGGATGGAAAACTGCAATTATCTACACACTAACAGGTTTATTGATCGCGGTTTTTGCCGGCTATCTAATAGGAGTTTTAAAGCTTGAAAAATATATACAAGCCTGGGTTTTTGATGTAAAAACCGGACAAGCAGGAACAGATGAAACCAAAATGAACTTTTCGCATCGTATTAAGGTTGGTTTGGATACAGTTAAAGAAATTGTCGGTAAAATTTGGCTCTACATAGTTATTGGTGTTGCAATTGGCGCGGCGGCGCATGGTTACGTTCCTGAAGATTACATGGCTGCACTAATGGGAAAATCAGCATGGTACTCTGTTCCTTTATCTATTCTTATCGGGATTCCCATGTATTCAAATGCAGCAGGCATCATTCCAATTGTGAGTGTTTTAATCGAAAAAGGAGCTTCGCTGGGAACTTCACTTGCCTTTATGATGTCGGTAATTGGTTTGTCCTTGCCCGAAATTATTATCCTTAAAAAGGTATTAAAAATGCCTTTGATATTGGCATTTGTAGGAATAGTTGCTGCAGGAATTCTTTGTGTTGGATTTATTTTTAATTTTATCTATTAAGGGATGAACAATTTGTCTTGCAAACTGTTTTAGGAATAGTTATATGCAACATATCAAATCAGATCAAAATTATTCAGACCCTATCGTACTTTTCGATGGGGTTTGCAATTTATGTACTACTTCCGTTCGATTTTTACTTGCCTGTAACAGAAAAGAAAATCTTCATTTTGCATCACTTCAGTCTGACTTTGCCAAAGATTTACTGGTTCAATACAAACTTACCAATGAAGAACTTAGCACCATAATCTTCATCGAAAACAAGCAGATTTACACAAAAAGCTCCGCCGTTTTAGAAGTAACGAAACACTTAATTTATCCTTGGAGAGCATTGTACTTCTTTAAGTTCGTACCAAGAATAATTACCGATTGGGTATACAATCTAATTTCAAGAAACCGATACAATTGGTTTGGTAAAAAAAACCAATGTATGATTCCAAAACCAAAGTGGAAACATCGGTTTTTCTGAGTAATTAAAACTCTTAAAGCATAAAAAAACCGGAATCCATAAGGACTCCGGTTATATATCTTAGCAAAAGAATTAGTCTCCGAAACAGATACCAACACCTTTTGCAGTTTTAACCAAATTAGCTTTTGGATCAACAAGATTTTGTTTTCCGATAGCTTCCGGAAGAGGAACACCAACAACCTCAGGATGACGATAAGCCACCATTTGACCAAATTTTCCTTCCAACACCATCTCGAATGCCTTAACACCAAATTGAGTTGCTAAAACACGATCGTAAGCCAAAGGAATACCACCACGTTGCAAGTGACCTAATACTGTGGTACGAATATCAGCCTCAACACCAGCTTCTTTCAATTCAACCAACAAACGATCAGCAGCACCGCTTAATTTCAGGTTAGGATTTCCAACTTCAGTACTTTCAGCAGCTAAAGCAGCACCACCTATAGGCATAGCACCTTCAGCAACAACGATAATACCAAAACCCTTTCCTTTTAGGAAACGAGTATCTAATTTTTCCTTTACTTTTTTAATATCGTAAGGAACCTCCGGAATCAAACAAGCTTCTGCACCACCAGCAATAGCAGCACTTAAAGCAATCCATCCCGCATCACGTCCCATAGCTTCCAAAATAAAAACACGGTTATGAGATGCCGCAGTAGTTTTTAATTTATCAACAGCTTCAGTACAAATCTGTACTGCAGTTTGGTAACCGAAAGTAAAATCTGTTGCAGAAAGGTCATTATCAATGGTTTTAGGTACCCCAATAATGTTCAATCCTTTTTCGTAAAGAGCTTGTGAAATTTTCTGAGAACCATCGCCACCAATACTAATTACAGCATCGATTCCCAAGTATTGTAATTTGCGAATCATTTCGTCTGAACGATCGGCAGAACCCCAAGAGCCATCTTTATTTTTAACCGGCCAAGCAAATGGACCACCCTTTGTGGTAGTTCCAATTATTGTACCACCTTGGTAGTGGATTCCTTTTACAGCAGCATCATCTAATATTTTTATCTCAGTTGGTTCTTTCAATATTCCATCGAAAGACTGAATACTTCCTACTACTTCCCAATCTTTTTCCTGAGCTGCACGTTTCACAACGGCGCGAATTACAGCATTCAACCCTGGGCAATCACCACCTCCGGTTGCAACTAATACTCTTTTCATAATTGTCAATTTAATATATTTCAATCAATTTGCTTGGCTAGCTCGGCTAAAGTAAAAATATTTTTTCAATCTCGAACAAACAATTTCACAATCAATGAATTGCAATCGATTTCGGGGTCATTTTTTATAATGAATTTGAATTATTAATTTTAAGCTAATCTCTAAATTTAAAAATTGAAAGCCTGTTTTGGAAATTATACGCTAAAAAAACATGATTTAAACGATAAGCCGCTGCAATAATGGAAATTTTAATTGAAAAATCAGATCTGACCAAATTACATGTTGATGCAATTGTGAATGCAGCTAATGAAAGTCTACTTGGCGGAGGTGGTGTTGATGGAGCTATTCATCGGGCAGCAGGATCTGAATTGTTACAAGAATGTAAAAAATTAAATGGTTGTCCAACGGGAGAAGCAAAAATAACAAAGGCATACCTTCTTCCGGCAAAGCATGTTATTCATACTGTTGGCCCAATTTGGAAAGGAGGAAATTGCAATGAAAAACAACTCCTCAAGAATTGCTACAAAAACAGCATTCGATTGGCCGAAAATTTAAATTTAGAAAGCATTGCATTTCCGAACATCAGCACTGGAGTTTATGGTTTCCCGAAAAAAGATGCCGCAGAGATAGCAATTAAAACAATTAAGGAAGAAGCGAAACAGCTAAAATCCATTCGCAAAATTATTTTTTGCATTTTCGATGATGAAAATCTTAACATCTATCAAAATTTACTTTAAACAAATATATCTTCCTCTACAATTTCAGGATAAGTCCAGTATTTGTATTTGCCCCAATTCAGCATTTGGGTATGTCCCTTTTCCTCTAAAAAGTTGATGACATTTTGAGATTTCAATGTTAAATCGCAGTAAAAAATCAGTTTGGTTCCCAATGGCATTTCGGAATATCTATTTTCAATTTCATCAAAAGGATAATTAAGAGCAGTGGGAATGTGGCCCAATAGAAAATATTCTTCCTCCCGGGTATCTACTATCCAAATATCATCAACAGGACTTTGAGTTAAAGCAAATAATTCTTCAGCTATGCTGTATTTTTTTAATTCTCCGCCATCAACCGAAATATATCCTGTATAATCAGGAGTATGAATAAAATACCAATAGATTCCAAAAACTATCGCAACAATTGAAACTATTAATAAAAACATATCCATATAAATATCATTTTTGCAAAAAGCACCCCTTATTTTCAGCAAAACAAAAAAAAATCTCCCATAAGGAGATTCTAAATATTTTAGCACAAAACAATTAACGTTTCATTGTTGCTATAAATGTGTCTTCATCCAAAAAGAAGTCTAAGGCATCATTAATAGATGGAACAATTACATCCACATGATCAATCACATCTTTATGAATTCCTTCGCCTTGCAATGTAGCAATAGAAACAACCGACTGCACAAACAGCCCAATATCAATACGAGCATTTCCAATTGCAGCAACCTTGTTACTTCCTAATGAAAGCAATATATCTTCTTTTTCTCTCGAGTTATTAGCTTCGTAGTAGGTAATTCCGGTAGAATCAGATAATTCACGTGCGTTTCCTCTTTGATCAGAAGAAATCATCACAACATTTACTCCAAAGGATTGCAAACGCTGTATTCTTTCAATCACACCAGAAACAATTTCACCTTTAACCGTTAATGTTCCATTCGAATCAACAACTAATGTGTCAATCTCAATCTTTCCAACACCAGGTACTCTATAAATTAAACTCATCGATTTATACTTTAAATTTAGATCAGAAAATTAGTACTTTTTATAGTAAGTAAAAAAGGTTTTAAAACATCTTTTATATCAATAAAAAAAATTAATTGCCAGTACATTACTTCCCTAAAAGCGATAGCTGATTCCCACCTCAAGATTTTCTTTGAACTGGACTTTTGAACCTGTATCATCATCTGATATCAAATGAGTTGATAATTTTGTAGATATGTATTGATTAATTGGCATTACCAGAATCATCTCCCAGTCCACATCAATATTCTTAGGCTTATCCGAGTAATTAGAATATAAGGTCAGTTTATTTTCAACACTCATTTCATCCCAAAATACAAACTTGTGGTAGACATTAACATATGATCCGACTTCTTTTTTAACTTTTTTATCGGCATCTACTCCATAGGCCGTTTGATCAATATTACTTGTGTCTCTTACAATTGTATATTTTGCTGCTACCGGAGACAATAAGACTGACAATTTTTTACTTGGTTTATAGTCCATACCAATCGATGCAATAATGTAAGCAGGTGCAAAAAAGGATGATTTTAATATTTTTTCAGCATTATTTGGGTATGTATATCCTCTTACAGCCTGGGTTTTCAGATTAAACAGTGCTGAATAATACCATTTCCTAACAGCCTTTTGACCATACTTCGTCTCAAATTCAATACGATCCTCATTTTTTCGAAATCCATTGTCTCCCGACTTTAAAAGACCATACTTAACAGCTAATTTATTGTCCCAGGTATGATTTCCGTTTTTGTAGTTTGCGAATGCATCTATGGTTGATATGGTAGCAATTGAACTTTCGCCTCCTCCGGCCCAACTATCACTTACATGACCTTGATTAAAATAGAATCCAATAGTAGCACCCAATTTCCATTTTTGAGAATAGCGTTTGTACTTACCTAGTTTCGCTAAACTATACTGATCGCTTGAAATTTTCTCTTCCAGTTTCACCCTCGTTCCTCTCATTTTTGATTTCTGAACTGACTGCTGGTATACATCGTCATCAACAAGAATACGAACCGATCGATCTTTGGTATTCTGAACCCATATCCCGATAGAATCCCTTTTGTTTTTCTTCAACCAAAAACGTTTAAAATCCTGTTTTCCATTATTAATCCAGAATTTAATTGAATCGTTCTGATAATTTTTCACGCCTAACAGAACCGAATCTCTGCTGATTTCCCTGATCCATTGATGAACCGGATCATTTTCAACATACTCAAACAACTCCTCCAATGCATGAGCCTTCCAAGAATCATCTGTATCCAGCTCATCAGGTTTTAATAATTCCGGCTGGTAACTCAACACCTTCTCCAACTTCATTTGTTTTTTTACTTTTCGGAGTGCTTCTTCAGTCTTTCGTGTTTCAATGTATTTCTTCAGGTAGTAAACCATATCCCGAATACTATCATTTTTTACGTATTGTAATAAAGTATTTACTGCATCCTGCACAGAATCAGTCTGATGTTTCTTTTTTGAATAATTCATTTCCAATTCACGAACGATAAATCGAAAACCCACATTATCTATATGGTGCAATGGATCAACGAGTCCGTTTAAAACAGTATCATTGGAACAATACTTGATTGAATCAGCCTTATTTTGCTTCAATCTATAAGCAGATTTATCCAATTTTATTTTGTCAGGAAAAACAAAATCTTTCTTAACATTTCGTTGAGAAAAAGAAATTAATGACTGAAGCAAAATTAGCAAAACAAAAAAAACTCGAATCATAGGGCAATGATCTTTACTTCTTTAAATAGTTAAATGGCTAATGGAAAATCTTATTGAATAAGAAAAATGCCAACTAAATACGGCACATGCAAATTTGTTGAAATTATTTCTTTATAAAAAGAATAATGCTGTTCATTTAGGTTAAAAATTGTGAGTTTTTGGAGCTCTAACAAACTGCTCTCAAAAACAAACGTTTGCATAAAATATCCGGTCTCCCTTTTTATTCAGCAGAATTTATTCTATTTTTGGCAGAAGTAGAAAATCAGAAACTATGGAAACAAAATATCAACTTCCAAAACTGACACACAAGGTCTACCTTAATATTAAAAACAGAGACGAGTTTCACTTCTAGATTCGCCTGAGGCATCCTACCTCAAATTTTTACGTATACATTTATCAAAGAGCACATAATTGATATGGGAGAATTATATCCTATAGATAATTACACAGCTATATACCACAATAAAACAAACAACGAAACATTATGAAATTACCATTCGCAGAATCATATAAAATCAAGATGGTTGAAACCATCAAAAGAAGTACTCGCGAAGAAAGGGAACAATGGCTTAAAGAGGCTAATTACAACCTTTTTAATCTAAAAAGCGATCAGGTATTTATTGACTTGCTTACCGATTCCGGTACAGGTGCAATGAGTGATAAACAATGGTCGGCAATGATGCTGGGAGATGAAAGTTATGCTGGTGCACGCTCCTACTACAAAATGAAGGAAGCTATTAAAAACATCATGGGATTTGATCATTTTCTACCTACTCACCAAGGCCGGGCTGCAGAAAATGTATTGTTCTCGGTATTGGTTAAAGAAGGCAATATTGTTCCGGGAAACTCACATTTTGACACAACAAAAGGACACATTGAATTTAGAAAAGCAAAAGCTGTTGATTGTACAATTGATGAAGCTTTTGATACAGTAATCGATCATCCTTTTAAAGGAAACCTTGACCTTATTAAGCTTGAATCGGTTCTTTCTACTTATCCAAAAGAACAAGTTCCAATGATTATTGTGACTGTTACCTGCAATACTTCGGGTGGTCAGCCTGTTTCAATGGCTAATATGAAAGCAGTTAAAAAATTGGCCGAAAAATATGAAATTCCTGTGTGTTTTGACTCCGCTCGTTTTGCCGAAAACGCTTACTTCATTAAAACTCGTGAAGAAGGATATCAGGATAAAACAATTAAAGAGATTGTTAAAGAGATGTATACTTATGCCGATATGGCAACGATGAGTTCCAAAAAAGATGCAATTGTAAACATGGGTGGATTCATTGGGATGAAAGATGCAAACCTTTGGAAACAAGCATCTACCTACAATATCATGTTTGAAGGATATGTTACCTACGGAGGTATGTCGGGACGTGATATGAATGCACTGGCACAAGGCCTTGATGAAGGAACTGAATTTGAATATCTTGAAACACGCATTAAGCAAGTAGAATATTTAGGTAGCCGATTAGAGGAATTTGGTGTTCCGTTCCAAAAACCAATTGGAGGACATGCAATTTTTGTTGACGCAAAAAAGATCTTAGCTCACATACCAAAAGAAGAGTATCAGGCACAAACGTTAGGTTGTGAATTGTACTTGGAAGCAGGAATTCGCGGGGTTGAAATCGGTACAATTTTAGCGGATAGAGATCCTGAAACCAGAGAAAACCGTTATCCTGCCTTAGAGCTACTGCGTTTGGCAATTCCCAGAAGAACCTATACCAACAACCATATGGATGTTGTTGCAGTAGCTCTGAAAAATGTTTATGATCGAAGAAATGAAATTAAACATGGGTTTAAAATTATTGACGAAGCTCCAATTATGAGACATTTCACTGTTCAACTGCAAAAAATAGACTAATAAAAAATCAAAAAAACATCAGAACGTAAAGCTTCCTTCGGGGAGCTTTTTTTTTGATCTAAATAAAGAATTCTATCCTTAATGATTTTTTATTTTTTCGGGACTTCAAAATTGCGTATTTTTAATTGTGCATTAGAATCAGCAGATTATCAGACAATAAAAGAAAAACCATAAATGTTTAAATAGAGAAAAAAAGAAGCAAACCCTAATCTCCAAACCTATGACTACAATTGATTTAAAATTAACTCTTCAATTAAAAGAGAATGAATTTTTTAAGGTAGGCGAACACATTTTTACAAAAAATGAAAATCTTAAACCGCTTGAAGATCAATTACATTTTTGTGGTTCATGTGCTATCGAAGTATTCAAAGAGTACGAAAGTTTTCTAACCATGGAAATCATGGATCGTTGGTCAAAATTGACTAAGGCCCTAAATCAATCAACCTCTTGTTGTGCTGTTTGGGATGATCGAAAAATTATAAAAGAATTGGTTGACAACAATGAGCATTCTGTTTCCTGGTATGTTAAGAACTGCAGAATTTGTTAGCAACAGAAATAAAATTATCCTGAGGCTGCCTCAAGCACAAACCATTTTTTGATTCAAAAAATAGAAACATCTGTATATCAAAGATGCCCCTTCTTATTTTGAGTCAGCCTCTGCTATATAATGCAATAATACACTGCAATAAAGTGAGAAATACTACCTGCAAACACAAATAAATGCCATATAAAATGATTGAACGGCAACTTTCTCCACATGTAAAAGACCACACCCAACATATAAAAGATGCCACCTGCAATTATCCACTGCAAACACAAAGCAGGCAGAGATGAACTAAATGCAGAGAAATTAAAAAACAGAATCCAGCCCATAAATATGTATAACATGAGAGAGATCCAGCGGTATCTGCCCAGCAAAAATATTTTATAAAATATTCCAACAACTACCAATCCCCACAAAATCATCAAATAAAGTCTGCCAACCTGATTATTCAAATAAATAACCAGAAAAGGCGTGTAGGTTCCAGCAATCATAAAAAAAATGCTGATATGATCGAACTTTCGAAACAATTTACGATTTGGACTTCCTACCATATAATGGTAAACAGTTGATGAAGCATAGAGCAAATTAAATGCGGCCACAAAGAGTAAGCATGCTGTAAATCCGTAAATATTCTGCGTTTCGTAGGCTATACTTAACAACCACAATCCTGCCGGAATACCAAAAATTAATCCCAGCCCATGAGAAAGCCAGTTGGTAAACTCATGAATTGCTTCCTTATCGGATGAAAATCTTTTCTTCTCCTCTTTAGTCCAACTCGCCAGCAATAAAATCCATTTCATCTGTTTATAATTTTTTGATTAAGGTCAGATATAACTCCCAAATTACACTCATTCTCCTGTATGCAACACTTTTTACATGGTCTTTTCATATCATTCAGTTTAAATATCCGCTTCCTACTTCCTTTTGGAAAGAAAATCAAATTTCAGGAAAAGATTCGACGCCACAAAATTAATAATACCACAATTTACAATCATTTAAAATAGAATAAAAAGTGCTGTATTGATTGAAGCTTTGGATCGCAAATGCCTTTAGTCCAAAAAATTCAGACAGAAAACAATTCCTATAATATAGTCTATCTATTTTCATATTTATATATTAGGAGTTCTAAACATCTTAATAACTACAAACTAATATTACTATGAAGAAAATAGTCCTAATTCTGATTTGCTTTGCCTGGATCCAGATTAGCAATGCACAAGAAAATAAAATGTCTCCGTTCATTAAAGCCGGAACATCACAAACGGATATCAGTTTACTGATTTCAAGCATAAAACAAAATCTTGAAACAAATCAATTTTCAATAATAGGAGAATACCAGCCTGAAGCCAGCCAAGAACTCTACGTAATTTGTTTCACGCGAAATGATCTAAGGGAATTGTGTCTAAAGTCAGCAGACAGAGGTACTTTGGCCAGTGTGCTTAAAATAGGTTTGGTTAAAAAAGGAGAAAGCACTATAGTAAGTATGCTTAACCCAGACTATGTTTTTTGCGCCTATTTAAGTAACTACGAAACGGACAAACCTTTGCTTTCAAAGATTACTTCTGATGTGAAAAAATCCTTATCAGCAATAGGTGATGAATTTTCTCCATTTGGCGGAGAAGTAAAAGAAAGTTCACTAAAAAAGTATCATTACAAAATGATGATGCCATATTTCAGTGATCCTGTTGATTTAAGTGAGTTCGAATCATTCGAAGCAGGACTAACAACTATCCGTAAAAATTTAAAAGCAAAAAAAGGAAATGCCAATTTAATTTACGAACAAGTATTTGAAGACAAAAACATAGCCGTGTTTGGAATTGGTTTATTAGATCCTGAAGATGGGGAAAAACAATTCCTTCCAATAATTGGAGAAGATCATATTGCTGCCATGCCTTATGAAATTATCCTGCAAGGAAAAGAGGCAAGTATGCTGCATGGTAAATATCGTTTTGCCTTGTATTGGCCGGAACTAACTATGGGAACATTTATGAGAATAATGAGCACCCCTGGGGATGTGGAAGATTTTATGAAAGCAATAACTGAGTAAATACAACTATAAATTGTAAAGCCTGCATAATTTTCTGCAGGCTTTTATTATTGAATTTCCTATCATTTTTTGATACCTTGTTGCGTTTAAAAACAAACAGCTTCATTAAAGCAACAATTTATGAATAAGACGATCTCAATCCTATTAATCTGTTTCCTAATTGCTTCTTGCGCTGAGCTGCAGCCTTTCATGGATCAGTATGCACTCTCACAACCAAAACCTTTATCCAGCACTGAAGTAAGTTCCGGATTAAAAGAGGCATTAAAAATTGGCAGTAAGAATGCGTCAAGCCTGCTATCCAAGAAGGATGGTTTCTACAAAGACGAGTTGATTAAAATATTGCTGCCTCCGGAGGCACAAAGCATTACAAAGAACATCAATCTGATACCAGGAGGTGCAGAATTAGTAGATAAAGTAGTTCTTAGACTTAACCGTGCTGCTGAAGATGCGGTTTCTGAAGCAACACCAATATTTGTTTCTGCTATTACAGAAATGACAATTGCAGATGCATTCGGTATTCTTAAAGGAGGGAATAATGCGGCAACCATATATCTTCAAAACAAAACTCAAAATAAACTACAGGAGCTGTTTATGCCCAAAGTAAAGGCGTCCTTAGATAAAAAACTGGTTGCAAATTTATCTACGAATGAATCGTGGAGTTTATTAACCAAAAATTACAATGCGGTGGCCGGAAGCTTTGCCGGAAAGTTAGCCAGTTTAGAGCCAATAAATACCAAGCTTGATGCATATGTGACCGAAAAAGCGCTTAGTGCTTTATTTCTCAAAGTTGCAGATGAAGAAAAACTAATCAGAAAAGACCCTTTAAAGAGGGTTAATGATCTCTTAAAAAGAGTATTTGGTGAACTGGATAAATAATAATACAGATTTCTCGTATCTAAACACAACTAATTTAACAAACATCTTTTTTTAAACAAACACATATGTAACTAATAATCAGACACATTATACAAGGATATGATTATTTAAAAGATATATTCGTTAATTATAGGCCACAAACTAAAACTATTTTGCCTGAAGTTAGGATAGAATAAAAGTTTTATATAAATTTGCAGTGTTTAAAAGTACTAAGGGAGATTTATCTCCACCAATAATTTCAATATCATTCATTACTATTTGTTTCTTTTTGAATAAAAATAATAGGTTTGTTACTGTTAATTACTAAATTAGAGTCTTTAAACGTTTAATTTATTATTTTTAAAAAACATTACAATGGAAGGAACAGTAAAATTCTTTAACGAATCTAAAGGTTTTGGATTCATTAAACCAGACGATTCAAGTGAAGACATCTTTGTACATTCAACAGGTCTTATCGACGAAATTCGTGAAAACGATAAAGTTGAGTACGATTCAGAACGTGGAAAAAAAGGTATGAATGCCGTTAACGTAAGAGTTATCGACTAATTCGTATTACTTTTATACAAAATAGAAAACCATCCAACAGGATGGTTTTTTTTGTGTCTGTAAATCGGTAAATACGTCTAAATAGCTCTTATTTATAAAGGATCAATTCAAATATAAGGTGGAGTAAGTTTTTTTTATGCATATATTTTAGCTACCCTAAAAAGGAAGAAGTTAATATCTCTCACCCCTCTAAGTGATGCCCTGAATGCTTTCAGTTTTGCATTGAAAGATTCCGCCGAAGCATTCGTACTGCGATTATCAAAGTAGTTTAAAATACCTTGATAATGATCTTGGATAGTGTTTTTAATACTTCTGAATGATTTAAATCCAGTCTCTTCAACCTTTCTAAACCAATGAGCTAATTTTGTATAAGCAATACCCTTTTCTTTGGTTTGTGTAAATATCAATCTCAGGTTATGAGTTAACATGTATGCTTCTTTCATATCAGGATATTGGGCAAATAAAATTTTTGCACGTTTTTTCTGACTTCTTGTCCAATTGTTTGCAGATTTAAAAAGTAAATACCTGCTTCTTGCCAAAAGTTGCTTTTTAGAATCCCCATTATCAAATACGGCCGGCTGATATTTCTCTTCCCTGTAATTAGCTTCTCTGATCGCTTTAGATTCTTCATTTAGAGCATCCCAACGATGAGCTATCCGCATTTGCTGTAAACCGTCATAAGCCAATTTCTGAACATGAAAACGATCAATTACCCTGCTTGCTTTGGGAAAACTGCTTTGTACGATTTTATTCATGCTTCCCGCCATATCCAGAGTTACTTCTTCGACTAAACCTCTAATACTCTTGGGAATCTTCTTTAAGATGGAGATGATATTTTCAGATCGAGTCCCTTGAATCATGGCAGCCAATGCTCCTTTTCGGCCTTTTGCTGCCTTATTGGTAATTATTGTATAAAGCTCTCCATTGGTTAAGGCTGTTTCATCAATACTTAGCTTAGTACCAATATTTTCAGGAAAAACCATCCACTTGTGAGCATGAGATTTCTGATCCCATTGATTAAAATCACTTAAGTGTTCTTTGTATTGCTGAGAAAATTGATTCCCATTGATATGATAATGTTTTTCAAGGCTTTTACTGCTGATCGGGTATTTGTCCAAATAATTCTTTTAAAAAAGAAGCGAACCCTTTTGTATATCGAGCTCCCTTTGCTATCAAATCCCAATCTCTGCTTACAATCTGACCCGTAGAACAAACGAGCCACTTCCTTTTGCGAACATGCAGGTAAACCATGCGTTCCCGAATAGGGTAATCTTGAATCACCACTGCTGACTGAAAACCTTTTGAAGTCAGCTTTTCTGATGAAAATTCTTCTGGGAATTGATGTAATTCATCCAGATGAACATCCAATCGATTTTCATCAATAATAACTTGAGTGATCTCAAAGTAGGAAAATATCTCTTCTGGTAAAATTGCTTGAAGTAAGAGGGTGTAGTGATCTTTTGTTGAATCCATCGTCTAAATTTTAGACAACAAAATTAAATTATTCCTTTTGATCCACCTACTTTTTGAATTGATCCTTTATAAATATCAGCTTTGCATTTCTATGCTATAGAATTAACTCAGCAAGAATAAATACCATCTCTTTTCCATATCAACTCACTCCTTCTCCCGAATAATCTACATAAACCAAACTGTGAAAATCCAACCAAACTAAATCCATAATCACCTCACAACAAGTATCATTACAGAACTCAAAACTTTGCCGGTTATTTTTGGATTGAAAAATTGTTTTTTTTATATTTGTTTTGTTCGAAAGTCTTATTAAATAATAATTTCAATATCATTCATTACTATTCATTCCATTTAGGAATAAAAAATAATAGAACTGTTACTGGCAATTAAATGAGAATACAGACTTTAAACAAACATCTTATTATTTTAAAAAACATTACAATGGAAGGAACAGTAAAATTCTTTAACGAATCTAAAGGTTTTGGATTCATTAAACCAGCAGATTCAAGTGAAGACATCTTCGTACACTCATCGGGTCTTATCGACGAAATTCGTGAAAACGATAAAGTTGAGTACGATATGGAAAAAGGAAGAAAAGGTATGAACGCAGTAAATGTAAGAGTAATCGACTAGTTCATATTACTTTCATACAAAATAAAAAACCACCCTTTTGGGGTGGTTTTTTATTTCTTAAAATTGTAACAACCGAAAAGGCTGTTTATTTTTTAACTAAAGTAACATTTACAGCATTCATCCCTTTAGGACCACGCTCAGTTTCAAAGTTAACTTTATCATTTTCACTTACTGAATCTACAAGACCATTGATATGCACAAAAATACTCTCCTTGGTTTCTAAATCCTTAATAAATCCATATCCTTTACTAGTATTGAAAAAAGATACAATCCCCTCTCTTAAAGGTTGTTCAAAATTACCGTCATCACTATTTCGTGCACCAAGAACAATGTCTTCTTCGTTAATCTCTTTCTTCTTTTTGGTTGGATCTGGTGGCGTATCACTCAAATTGCCAAACTCATCTGTATAGGCAAGCATTTCTTCGAAAGTACGACCTGGACTGGATTTACGTTCTTCTTTACGCGCTTCTTTTTCTTTTCTTTTCTGGAGTTTTTGCTTCTCTTTCTCTTTTTTGTTGTAAGTTTCTTTTGGTCTTGCCATAGCTTTTTTAAGATTCGAAATTCATTATAATCCTTCAAAAAATAAACACGATAATTAATACTACTATCTGATCATTTCTTAAAGGTTCTGCAATGTACGGAATTATTCTCAACAAATTGCTAATTATTTATCCTTAAGGGTATAATATGCACCTGAATATGACAAATTTAAGCTGTAATTCCAATCATCTATTTTATATAAAAAAACAAATTTATAAGATTTAAACTCATATTTGTAAAATCCACCCAGAAAAAATATCTTTCCTGTATTCGAAACAAATAGATTTATTATGGAATTACACTCTAAAAGATTATGCCTACAAACAATCCAAAATAAACATGCTAAAGAAGTATTCGATTATCGTTCAGATGCTAAGACCAATCAGTACCAAGGCTGGATCCCAAAAAACATTGATGATGTTTATGATTTCATCAACAATAAAGTTTCCAAAAGCATCGACCAGATTGACACGTGGTATCAATTGGTAATTATCTGCAGAGAAGATCAGAAAGTGATTGGTGACATTGGAATTCATTTTTTAGATGCAGACGAAAAACAAGTCGAACTTGGTTGTACCCTGGCAAAATCTTATCATGGAAAAGGCTTTGCTAACGAAGCTTTATCAGAAGTAATTAAATTTCTTTTTACTGATTTAAACAAACATCGTATTACTGCTTCGGTCGATCCGGCAAATATAAAATCGATAGCTATGCTTGAACGTTTAGACTTTCGAAAAGAAGCTCATTTTATAAAAAGCATCTTTGTAGATGGAGAATGGATTGATGATGTAATTTATGCAATTCTTAAAGACGAGTGGATCAATAAAATCCAAAATGATTAATTTCTCCACTTTTTCTAAGCTCCTATCTTTTTATAGAACACCCAATTTTCGTATTGATTTTCACCCATTTCGAAAAAGCACTTGCCGGCCACCAAATAATTCCGGCGATGATAAAAATCAAGAGCATTTTGGTTTTTGTAATAAGCAGTGAGCCATAAACCTGAACCATTATTTTTTCTCACCTCATTTTCAGCATGCAGCAAAAGTTTATAACCAACTCCCTGTCCATGAAAATGTCTTGATACGTATAATACGGATAGTTCTGGATCTGTAATATCTTTTACAGGACAAGAAGTATCGTAATCCAGTTGAGAACACGCAATTAAGCACGAATCCCTCTCGACCAAAAATATTTTTTTATTCGGATTTCGAAGTATAGTTTCCGTTTTTTCTTTGGTAATTTCAGAAGCCAAATATTCCGCATATTCGTTATTTACTCCTCCCGCAGCATAGGTATCAAGCCAAACTTGAATTTTAAACATCGCAATACAAAGAGCATCTGAAGTTTCGGCTCTACGAATAATAAAATCGGTAATCATATCGATGCAATGATATTTTAATGAGACTCTTCAATGACAAGATCACATAAATCAGAAACTAATATCTCTTCAATTTCATGGAACTTATCTTTTGGAGTTTTGGTAAACAGCATCCCAAAAATAGAATACATTTTATAATCAATTTTACGTAATTCCAGTGGATTACAAAATTGCGTCAATAATTTTTCATAATCAAAATGTGTAATTTTACCAGATGGTATTTTAGTCGAATTGTCCAAAATAATCAAAGAATAAATCTCATCATCCATTTCTTTTAAGATCTGATTCCAATCGGGTTTAATATTGCTTAAAAAACAATGATACGGATTCAATTTAGTGGCCAAATAAGTTAAATCTGCCGTAGTACACCAGCCACCAAACCTCATTGGGTTCACTTCAATAGGGACTAACTTACCCACTTCATCCACACGAACTTCGATGTGAACAGGAAAATTTTTCAATTCAACCTGCTCTCCGAGATCCTGCACAAACTGCTTAAATTGTGGAAGGTATGCCTTAATCAATTCCTTTGAAGTGTAATAAACCCGATCACTGACATCCTTTTCGGAAGCAAAAAGGTGCTTCAATACTCCCAACACAACCGCTTCGCCATTCTCATCAAAATAAGCATCAAAAGCAAACTCCTCTCCAGCAATTACTTCCTCAATTAAAAAGGAAGATGCGTTTACTACCTCAATAGGAAATAAAGCCTGAGCATTTGTAAATTCCTTGCGAATTAATTGCTTCACTCTTGACCAATCATTCTCATCTACAACCTTATGAACTCCAAGACTTAAAAAACCTACTGCCGGCTTAATTATAAACGGCATTGGTAATTCGTCCAATTGAATTTTATCCAAATCTTTAAGGAGCACTTCCTTATAATAGAAATCAGGATACATTCCCTGAATCAATTTTCGGAACTCAATTTTATTTTTAAACACATTAATGTATTCAGGTAGTTTGGTGAAACTTAAATGGTTCAGTACCCAATTGATAGAATTCTCGGAATTAGTATAAATTCGACTATTTGTATTATCACGAAAATGTTGTACAATCTGCTCTGAACTAATCAATGCAAGCTCCCCCTTTTCGGTAACATTACCCGTATCCAGAGTTGGAAAATTATATTTTTCAATTGTCTCTTTAAGAAACTTGGAAACGTAAGGTTTGTCTAATAAAATCATGCGATAGTAATGTTAAGTATCAAATCTTGTACAAAGCTACAAAATATGTTTATAGTAATCTATTAATATAAAAGAATGGAGGAAACTCAACAAATCAAATAAGCAATTAAAAAGTTTGCTAAATTCCAAAGCTTTTAATAATGCTCATTTTTATTAAATCCCTACCTTTTAGGCTATAAAAATTAATACTGTTAATTCTGTGAAAAATAAAATACTTATCACCTATTCAATTCCAAAAGAGGGACTTACTGAATTGGAAACTCATTTTGATTTGATTTACCCCGAAAAGGAATTCTTCACAAAAGTAGAATTAATTGAACTGATTCCGCACTGTATTGGTTTGCTGTCTATTTTTAACCGAGAAGTCTCTGCAGATATAATAAAAGCTGGAAAAAATCTGAAAATTATCAGCAATTACGGAGTTGGTTTTAATAATATCGATATGAATGCTGCAAATGAGCAAGAAATTATTGTATGCAATACTCCTGAAGCTGTTTGCGAACCAACTGCCGAATTGTGTATGGGACTTTTATTATCGCTGAGCAGACAAATTTCGTTGTGCAATTATGGATTAAAAACAAATCCGGAATTTGAATGGGGAGTAATGAAAAATTTAGGAAGCACACTGCGAGGAAAGACCTTAGGAATTGTAGGCATGGGCAATATTGGTAAATCGGTTGCCGAAAAGGCAATGGTTTTTGGTATGAATATCGCTTATCACAATAGAAAACCCATTTCTGAGATTAAATGGAAGGATGCAGTTTATATGCATTTGCCGGATCTGCTTGAAAAATCGGATGTAATTTCCCTGCACTGCCCCTTAACCCCTGAAACGCATCATTTATTAAATGAAAAGGAGTTCCTGAAAATGAAAAAAACGGCCTTTTTAATTAATACATCCCGGGGTGCAGTTATTAATGAAGCTGACTTGGCCATAGCTTTGGAACAAGGTGAAATTGCCGGTGCCGCACTGGATGTTTTTGAGAACGAACCCATTATTCATCCAAAATTATTAACGCAGAAAACAGCTCTTGTAGTACCACATATTGGCACTGCAACAATCGAAACCAGAATTGAAATGAGCCGGGAAGCCTGTCAGAATATTATTGAGTATTTAAAAAATGGAATTACAAAAAACAGGGTTAATTAGGCTTTTCTTTTAAAGCTTTTGCCGATCTTTATCTTTAGTTTAAGCAATAAATACAAGCCAACATATGCTTTTAGCCATCGACATAGGAAATTCAAATGTGGTCTGCGGTTTATCCAGCAATAATCATTGGGCCGAACAATTTAGAATTCATACAGTTGCCAACAAAACATCTGATGAATACGAAGTCATTTACAGAACTTTACTTGCGAGTCGGAATATCGATTTGAAAGAGATTAACAGGGTAGTTCTGAGTAGTGTAGTTCCCTCGCTGATACTTCCTATCCGTGAGATGATTCGAAAACTGTTCAACCAAGAGCCTTTAGTTCTCGGTCCGGAATTGTATCCGCGTTTAGATATTGGAATCAGTAATCCTTATGAAATAGGAACAGATTTGGTTGCCAATGCCGTTGCTGCTCACAACAAATATTCGGGCAATTGCATTGTTGTTGATTTTGGTACTGCTCTTACTTTTACTGTGATAAAAGCAGATGGAAATTTGTTAGGTGTGACAATTGCTCCCGGGCTTAAAACTGCCATGGCATCGCTTTCTCAAAAAACAGCTCAATTACCAAATGTCGATTTGGTTGTTCCTCCCTCCTGCATTGGAAAAAATACGGTTCATGCAATGCAGGCTGGTATTGTAATCGGTTACAAAGGTCTTGTTGAATCACTTCTGACTGAAATGAAAAAGGAAATGGAAGGAAAAACTACTGTAATTGCCACTGGTGGATTGGCCACTGTGATGCTTCCTATTCTTAACAGTTTCGATCATCATGAGCCAATGTTAACCCTCGACGGACTTAAAATCGTTGGAAATAAATTTTACAAATAAGACAAGCCTCAGCAACATATGCCTTTAGAAATAGAAAGAAAATTCCTCATAAAATCAAATTTACTGGATCTTCCTCCAGAGGGAAAGAAACTTATTCAAGGATACATTTGGAGTGATCCGGATAAAAGTTTACGAATTAGAATTGCGGGAGATCAATCTTTTTTAACCATTAAAACCGGAAATAATCCGTTGAGCAGATCTGAATTTGAATACGAGATTCCGTTGAAAGATGCTCAGGATCTTTTAGTTCTTTGTGATTCGAAGATTGAAAAAACACGATTCGTGATTCCTCAAAATAATTTATTCTGGGAAATAGACGTATTTGAAGGCGACAACAAGGGTTTAATTGTAGCCGAAATTGAGCTTAGTTCTGAAAATGAAGACTTTGAACTGCCACAATGGATTGATCGGGAAGTCACAAATGAAAGTAAATTTTTAAATGTGGAACTAATAAAACATCCCTTTTCCAAATGGTGAAAAAGGAAGGCTTATGAATTCAGGATCAACTTTTTCCTCTCTAATAATTGATTTATATATTTGTTCCTGAATTTTAGTTCGTACATCCATTTCTATCAATTTGGTATTCGACTCATCAGGACAAATTCGGTTCGACAGAAAAATATACAGCAAATCATATTTGGGATCAATCCAAATCATAGTGCCGGTAAAACCAGTGTGTCCATAACTTAATTCGGAAGCCTCACTGCATGTTGGACCACCTTTTTCTTCGGGATCGTAAAAAGGTTTATCAAAGCCAATTCCTCTTCTGTTTTCTGAATTTGGGTAGGCACGTCCAGTAAATCGATTCATCGTTTCAGCACTTATGTAGGTTTCACCGCCATAAGTTCCTTCCTGAAGATACATCTGAGCTAATTTTGCCAGATCGCCAGCATTACCAAACATTCCTGCATGTCCCGAAACGCCGCCAAGCATTGCTGCAGTTGGATCGTGCACATAAGCTTTAAGCCATTGTTTTCGAAAAAACTTATCATCCTGTGTTGGTACAATCCGATCGGCACTAAAGCGTTTCAAAGGATGATACCCCAAACTGGAGGCTCCCAACATGTCGTACAAATGTCTTTTCACATAGCCATCCAAACTTTCGCCGGAAATATCCTTAATCATCTCTCCCATCATTATAAAACCAAGATCGCTGTATTTATAACCATTTGATTCTCTAAATTCGGTTGCCAATATCTGATTGATTATTGTATCGTGATAACCTTTATGTATAAAAAGGTTATTCGCAATTTGAACCGGGTATTCTTCAGAGCTTTGATTGGAAAAAATCCCCTCTCTAAATTTATAATTTCGATCCAGATACAATTTATCAGCCACTTTTAGACTATAACGTTTCGAATAATTCCCACTGAATAAATCTCCATCGAAGCTCGCCGAATCAACAGCCTCCCATTGAAATGGTTTATAACTCAACAATCTCGCTTCATGAGCTAAAATTTTCTTTAAAATAAGAGTATCCTTATTGGTGCCTTTGGCTTTTGAAAAATACTCACCCAATGTATGATCAACATTAATCCACCCTTCGTCACTTAACTGCATTATTGCCGGAAGTGCAGCTGTAATCTTTGTAAGTGATGCTAAATCGTAAATATCAGGATTACGAACTTCTACTTTTCCTTTGTAGGTATAATGACCGTATGATTTATGAAATACAACCTTTCCTTTTCTAGCTACCAGAATTTGACATCCTGGGGTTGCTTTTTTTTTAATGGCATCATTTACTATCGAATCAATAACATTCAATTTAAGTGTATTTAATTCAACTTGTTCGGGCAAAGAAAATCCCAGACGGTTGTGTTTGGTTTCAAAACCAGTACCAACCGGAAAATGCCCATTAACTGTAACCGGTAAGTGCCCTTGAGAAGCCAAACCTCCAAAAATTATTTGAGCAGAAGCCATCTGAGTTTCAATATTATCCTCATACGAAACCAAAATCCCTTTTAGCCGATCAGTCCCTTCATATAAATCCAAACCATAAGGGTTTGCAAACAGATCAAAAATCACCTTCTTGTTTTTTGAAAGCTCAGAAAGAAACTCAATAGTCTGACTCGTAATTCCAAAATTCTTTGATGCCCGCATATCACTGTCGTGCTTACTTACAATCACCAAATTGTATTCATCAAGTTTTTTCAATAATTGATAATAACTTTCAATCGAAGCACTTTTCCCGATCTGAAAAAAATCTATATCTGCATACCTGCCAAGATATTCCTGAAATCTGTTTCGGATAGGGACACCCATAGCAACAGAAGCAATTTTCAGGGTATCTAATCTTTTTAACGGCAACAACTGCTCATCATTTTTCACCAATGTAATTGCCTTCTCGGTCAACTTTCGTCTTAAAATAAATCCTTGCTGTGTATTTAATCCAGACCACAGTCTATTCTGATCAATTGGCTTGTACTCATTCAAATTGAGCCAATACTTTGCTTTCAAAATTTTCAAACACTTCTCGTTGATATCATCCCAGGAAAGGTCACCGCTTTTTAGCGCCAATTTAATTTCTTTAATTGCTATTGCAACGTCTTCGGTAAAAAGAAGAACATCATTGCCCGCAACCAAAGCTTTAGCATCAACCACACCCTTCGGATAAAATTTACGAACGCCTTCCATATTTAAAGCATCCGTAAATACCAAACCTTTAAAACCCATTTCCTCTTTCAGCAATTGAGAAACGATCGGACGGGAAAGTGTCGCTACTTTTTGCAAAGGATCAAGCGCCGGTACATTTAAATGAGAAACCATAATCCCCCCCAAACCATTATTTATTAAACGACGGAAAGGAAATAGTTCAATAGAATCAAGTCTTTCAATAGGATGATCTACCAAAGGAAGGTCAAAATGCGAATCGGTTTCGGTATCTCCGTGACCCGGAAAATGTTTGCCTACAGCAATAATTCCTGATTTCTGCATTCCTGAAGCAAAAGCGTACGATTTGTTGGTTACATTGTAACGATCCTCGCCAAAGGAACGGCTGTTAATTACCGGATTTCGCGGATTATTATTCACATCCATTACGGGTGAGAAATTCACATGAACACCAAGCCTGTTACACTCTTTCCCAATCTGTTTCCCCAACTGAAAAATCAATTCATTATCCTGAATTGCACCCAGCATAATTTGCCTTGGGTAACTTATCGTTTGTTTTAATCTGGATCCGAGTCCAATTTCTGCATCCATTCCAATCCAAAGAGGAACCTTTGCCAAAGCTTGATACCTATTTGTCAACTCGGCTTGCTTCCCTGGTTCTCCTTGAAAAAATATAATTCCTCCGATTTGATATTTACTCACTAAGCCGGCAATTCTCTCAGATTCTTCATCTCCTTTATTCGAATATGCTGCAAGCATAAACAATTGAGCAATTCTCTCGTCATCACTTAAAGTCGACAGAATGGAATCTGCCCAGATATTGGGTCGAGACAATCTACAAACCAACCTATCATCTTCTAAATCAATATCTTGTGCAGATACAAAAAAATGACTTACAAGAAAAATAAGAATAATAAACAATCTGTTCAGAGAATATATATGTGTCATGAAAATCTTTCTTTGGCTATAAAAACAGTGAAGTGCAACAAAATTATAAATACCCTGTCAATTAACAGAATGATTCATCACTTAAAATGAAGAATTAATAAATTATTTAGGAGAGAATACTTATGGTGATATAAAAAAGGGGCAAAGCCCCTCTTTTAATTACTAACAACTAAAACCATACTTAAAACTTAAAAAGAGCTGAAACTTATCAAGTCAAATATGAAAATTGAAGGAATTTAAACCTTCACTACACAAGTAAAAATATTGCAATAGGTATGATAAAACAAGTGTCAAATGTGCCACTTTCTTCGCATTGAACATAATGATAGACCCTTATTTATCTGATTACCCGCAAAAAAGGGCTTACAACTTAATTGTAAGGAAAACTATTCTTTTTGAAAAATCGATAAAAAGGATTAAATTAAAAATTGAGATGATGCCAAATCATATGTTCAATTCTTAAGCTACCCATTATGAAAAAAATCTTCATTGTTCTACTGTCCTTTACTTTTAGCTCATTCATAGTTGCCCAACAGACAAAGAACATCGACTTGTTTTTAGATGATGACGGAAATATTAGTTTGGAAACAAAATATCTGCAAACAGCAATAACAGATCAGCAAATTCGAGAATGGATTTCCTCATTTCCGGATCAAGTAAATGGTAAGATTGAATATATTAATTCAAATTCAGGCGAATTTCGATACAAAGGCCAGGTTCCTATTTCTTTAAGCGAAAGACCTTCCGTTTTCCAGATTGAAATGCATTTCACACTTTCAATTCACAGTGCGAAAGACCAATTAATTGTTACCATTGGTGATATTTATTATCAATCCTATCCGGAATATGGGAAGCAAGGAACTCCAGCCATAATTTCCTATCCTAAAGATTGGTACTCCAAAGCAAAATTGCGCAAAAAAACAGGCAATCTGCCTTGGCTAAACAGCTTGGTTAAAGAAAACACCATTTCCAAAGCTGAAGAATTGCTGGCAGGTGGAAATGAGTTTTTCATCTGATTATAATTTATTTTTTAGTTGCTGTATGGTCCCGAAAACTTTCGGGATTACCATGAACCAATAAGCTTGTTCTTGTGTATCAAAATATATTTGTCATTGGTCGTTTCAAATACTTTACATCAACTTACTTTTCTTTTGATTGGCATCTCTGCGTAAACTTTTAATCACCTCAATGATTTCATTTGAAGCTAAATCGATTTCAGTTTTAGTGGTATATCTGCCTACAGAAAAACGAATTGTGCCCATTGCATATTCCAAAGGAACTTTCATAGCATCCAGGGTTGCAGAAACACTTACACAATCAGTGTGACATGCGGCACCCGCTGATGCCGCCACATGTTTCAACCGACTTAGAATCTCGTTTACCGGAATTTTTTTAAAGGAAACACTTAAGGTATTTGGCAAACAAAAATCATTATTCCCATTAAACTGAACATCTGAAAGTTTAGATAAGTTCCTGCGTAAAATCCGAATCAAATTCATTTCATGCCTCATTCGTTTGTCTTCCTCCTCCATGGCCAATTCGGCGGCTTTTCCCAAACCAACAATTTCCAATACATTTTCGGTTCCCGCCCGTAAATTCCTTTCATGATCTGCACCATGAATCAATTTCTGCAATTTAATTCCCTTGCGAATATACAAGGCTCCAATTCCTTTCGGGCCATAGAATTTATGACCTGCAAGAGTCAGTAAATCAACACCCAGTTCCTGAACATTAACAGGTACTTTACCCACAGCCTGAGCACAATCAGTATGGACAATAATATTATTCTGCTGCGCCAATTTCGAAATTTCAGAAATTGGCTGTAAAGTTCCAACCTCGTTATTCGCATACATGATCGAAATTAAAATAGTATCTGGTCGAACGGCCTTTTTCACATCAGACAATTGTACTCGTCCTGTTTCATCAACAGGCAGATAGGTAACCTCGAAGCCCTCTGTTTCCAAAAATTTACAAACCTCTGTAACCGCAGGATGCTCGATAGAAGAAGTGATAATATGTTTGCCTTTATCCTGATTTGCAAAAGCATAGCCCTTTAATGCATAATTATTTGATTCAGATCCGCCACTGGTAAATATCAATTCTTCAGCATCACAATTCAGCAATGAAGCTACCTGATTTCTTGCCTTATCCACAGCCTCTTTGCATTGCCGTCCATAAAAATGTGAGCTTGACGGATTGCCAAAAAAACCTTTTAAGTAAGGAATCATCGCATCAGCAACTTCCGGTGCGATAGGTGTAGTCGCATTGTAATCAAGATATATCGGTTTCATTTTATTGGTTATTATTGATTTTCAACAACTTTGAATTCTGTTCTTCGATTTAAACTTCTTCCCTCTTCGGTTTCATTGGCTGCAATAGGATGTGAAGCACCATATCCTTTAAAGCTTAGCCGTTTTGCTTCTATTCCTTTTGAAATTAAATAATCGCAAACCGCCTTTGCCCGGTTATTGGAAAGATTCAGATTGTAATCTTCAGTTCCGGTATTATCGGTATGACCGGCAATTTCAATTTTTAATTTAGGATAAGCTGCCAACAGATCAAACAAGCGGGTCAATTCAATTTCAGATTTCGACAAAATATCCCAGGAGTCGATATCAAAAAACACATTCCTAAGTACGATTTCTTTTCCTTTTTCAATTTTATCTAAAAAGATATCTAATTGTTGAGGATTCGATTTCTTCTTATCATTCAACATCTCGAAATGTTTGGAATAAAAAAGATAGTCACCGGCCTCAGCAGAAAAAATATATTCTCTATCCGAAGGCAAACAAACCAAATAGCTGCCATCCGTCCGATCTGATTTTATCTGAATAATTGTATCATTGCTCATCAAATCAATTAATAAAAGCGAAGCTAGCACGGGACTTTTAGATTTAGCATCCAACACATTGCCTTTTAACCACGACACAGACTGTGGCTGCAAATCTACAGGCATCTCAAAACTAAAAATATCTTTTCCTTTGCCTTTTAGGCGATCCGAAGAAAAATAAGCTTTATCACCTTTCGCATTGATAATCAATCCTATTTCGTCGTTAAATGTATTAATTGGGTAACCCAAATTTTCAGGATCACTCCATTTCCCATCTTTATCGCGTTCTGTCTTAAACAAATCATATCCACCCATTCCGGTTAAACCATCAGAGGAAAATACCAGATACCGGTTTCCGGCATGAATAAATGGTGACATTTCATTGTCTGCTGTATTAACAGCAAGATTAGTTGGCTGCGTCCATCGTTGCTTTCCATCTTCCAAAGTTTCAATTAATCTGGAATGCCAAATGTCCATTTTCCCTTTTCCTGATTTTCGGTTGCTCACAAAATACAGTTCCCGTCCGTCAGCAGATATACTTGGCTGAGCTTCCCAAGCTTTCGAATTAATTGGTTTGCCAACATTTATCGGTGCCGACCAAATATCTCCTTCCCGAACTGAATAGTAAATATCGCACCGGCCATATCCGTTGGTACGATTGCAAGCCGTAAAATACATGTATTTGCCATCTGCCGTAATACTTTGTGCTCCTTCGTTCTTTTCCGTATTGATAACTAAGGATAATGGTTCAGACGGCATCCATAAACTATCTTCTTGGTGAGACACATAAAAATCCTCTTGTCTTTTGATTTTCACTTCAGTTCCTTCTTTCTTCTCTGTCAACAATCTGGTGAATACAAGCAATTCCTCATCTGCCGTAAGGCTCGGCCAATACTCATCAAATTCGGAATTCACATTATCACCAAGGTTTACCGGTTTAAAATCGACAGGATTTGCCATCGACTTGATCGCAAACCGGCAACTTTCCAGTCTTTTTTCTGCCAACCTTCTATTTCTGTCGGAACTATTTGAAAGGGATAGAAACTCTTCATATTTCGTTAATGCCTTTTGATATTCTCCTATTTTCAGGTAAGCATTCCCGAGATTAAAATGCACATTCGGAAAAAAATTGGCATCAATATTTATCGCCCCCAAATAAGCTTCAATTTCAGATTCAGTCTTGCCCTTTTCGTGCAAAACATCAGCTTTAAAAAGCCATGCTTCAATAAAATCAGGGCTTTGCTCAATTGCGACATCCAAATATTTCAGAGCTTTGGAATTATCCATCTGCCGATAAGCCTCTGAAGCCAACTCATAATTTTTGATGGCTCTCTTCGACTTGATACGGTATTTTTTTTGTGCATTGGAAGTAAATCCAAACAATAAACAACACAGGAATAAGATAACTGATCGATACATTTTATTGATATTATTCAATTTCTAAGGCACAAAATGAGCCACAACTTACCGATGGCAAATTTCGGCATACACACAAGTTCGGCAAATATCTTTATTTTCTACCTGATAAAAAGGAATATCCTGATTAAAAATCTCTTCCAGTAATTCTTGCAGGCCTTCAACAAATTCAGCTTTAAACATTCTGTAATCATCAACACGAACGGCATTTCCGCGCCCCTCTTTTTGAGCTAAGGTGCAATCAAACCCATCGTTAAAAAACTCTTTCAGACTGTATATTCCTGGGGAAATTGCTGCACCTGGATTGTAATTTTCATCGTAAAACAAGCAATAAAGCAAAGTTTGAAATGCCGCTTTATTTTTATTCTTCCCTTCTTTTTCGAAAAGAGAAGCGATATCCTTAAAAATCAGATCGGCCTTGCCTGTTTTGTAATCTAAAATACGAATGGTATCATTCAATTTGTCTACTCTGTCAATCAACCCGCTAATGTTTACCTTTCGATCGGCTTTCTCTCCTATTGGCATTTGAATTTTATATTTACCCTCCAAAGAAACAATTTCAAAGGGTGCATATTTCTGATCCAAAATCAATATCCGATCAATAAACTTCTTCAGGATATCGAAAACAAGAAGATTTCTTCCACCAATTTCCATTGGCTGCTCCTTTTTCAGCTGAAAGTAGATGCTCCGAAAAGCATCCTTTAAAACCTGATCCAGTAAAACTTTGTTTTTCCGCAATCCCTCCAAATCTTCTTTCCGAATTGTATTGCCACTAAAAGGCTTGTACAATTCTTCCAAAACCGAGTGAAATAAATTCCCGAAAGTTGGCGGATCGATCTCTTCCAAAACCACATCGGGTTCTTTTAAACCAGCTAAATATTTAAAATAAAAGCTTAGACTGCAATTCATATAGGTATTTAAGGCTGACGGCGAAAAACTCTTTATCCCATCCCCACAATATTCGTTCAACCGAGTTTGAATCCGCTCATTTTTAGCCACGCTAATTGACTTGGTTTCCTGCAAAGAAATATTGTAGGACGGACTGTTCTCAACAATCTCAAAATCTGATTCGTATTTCAGCTGATACAAAAAACGACTCATTTCACCAGTGCGAATCCCGTCACTTTGAGTGCTGTACAGCAATTTAAGATCTTCAACACGCTGAATCAACCGGTAAAAATAGTAGGCGAAAATCGCATCCTGATGATCGATTGTCGGCATTCCAAAGCCTTTACGCAAATGATAGGGAACAAAAGAATTTGCAGCTCCTGTTTTAGGCAATTTCCCTTCGTTCATCGAAAGCACGACAATCTTTTTGAAATCGAGCAATCGTGTTTCCAAAATTCCCATTACCTGCAAACCTGCCAAAGGTTCTCCTTCGAATGGAATACTCAAACTCTGAATCATTTTATCCAGAATCTTATAAAAAGTATCCTGCTTTAGTTCAATTTTGTGCTGATTTAATAAAGAATTGAGACGTTTTATTGCCAAAAATAAATGATAGATGTATTCCTGTTCAATTTTATCAACCAAGGTTTTTTCCTCATCAGTAGTTTCTAGTTTCTGATAAATTCCCTGAAGCAATTCAAGCAGATATATTGAAAATTGCTCTACACTACTCACCGGAGAAAAAAGTTTTTCCAAAACGGGATCCCCCTTAATTAAACGTTGTGGAACTTCAATTCTATTGGTTGTTAGAATATCCTGTGTTATGGAATGTGCCAATTCAGGATTCACAGAATTCAAATATTGGTGATTCAGAAGAGACAATACCTGTTTGTGATGAAACGATACCTCTCCATTGGATTTTTTCACACTTTTCTGGAGATCGATCACCAAACGCAGCAAACTTGCCACAGGCGTATTTTTGGCTGGATATCCCATGGTTACATTCACATTCTTTGCAATTTTAGGAATGGAATGCAATACCGGAAGAAGCAACTCCTCATCGGCCAAAACAATAGCCGTTTCCTCTAAGGCATCCTCCGAATTCCTGCAGAATTCTTCAACCACTGCGTGGGCATACTTCGCCTGTCCCACTTCCGAGGAAAGTGAAACAAACTCAACTTTGGTTTGATTATTCTTGATATTATCGAACCTGATATTCGTTTTTGGCGACGGAAACCGTTTGATATTTTCGCGTAAAAACAAACCCGCCTCATGAAAAGGATTCTGAAGATAGGATTCATCGTAATCCCAATAAAAATCGGCTTTATCCTGCTTCTTCAATTCATCAAACAAATTCTGTTCGCAACGGTTTAATGCATTAAAACCTATAAAAATGACCCGATCTTCTTTGATTTCAATCTTCCCCGATTCCAACTCATCAACCAATTTTCGGGAAGCCATTCCTTCGTATGCCAATCCTTCAGATTGTAATACATCCCGAAAATCAGAATAAATAGGATACAGATTTTCCCATAGTTTCACAAACTCCTTTTGATGCTCCGAATATTTCTCGGGACGGAATGTACTCCAAAATGATTGTATAGCAGCAATCTGCTCTTCCGTTAAGTAATCGAACAGATTATCAATCTCTTTTTCTTCCGCTAAATTCTGAAACAAATGCTTTGCATTCACCCGGTACTTGTCCAAATCGTCGAAATCGCCCAAAAGCATTTCTCCCCAATGGTAAAACTCATCGAAACTTTCCGAGACATCCATTTTTTGAATGTAGATTTTATACAAACGGAAAAGCAAACCCAGATTATCCTCGGTCTGCAACTGAGAATGAGTTTTAAAAAAATCATTAATGGTTAAAATTCTGGGCGCCCAAACAGGTTTTTCAATCAATTCATTTAAATATTTTGAAAAGAATAAACCTGCACGGCGATTTGGAAACACCAACATGCAATTGGATAAATTACTGCCGTATTTTTCGTACAGCTCGCTGGTTAATTCGCGTAAGAATGAATTCATTGTTTAAGTATGATTTGAAATATGAGATGAAAGATGTGAGATTATTGCCGCAAGTAGGAAAATACAATCTCGATATTCGGAGACCCGTGCATCCCATTGGGATTCAAACCCGGTTTTCCTTCCGGGATATCTACCCCTAAGTTTTTGTAATATTCAATCCAAAAAGGAAGAAAATCACCGGTTTTAGCATCCTTAAAAGTCATCGGGTTTAACCGGAAGATTTCAATAGAATCTCCGGCATTTGCAAATAGGTCATAAATCAGCTCCGAGCAATAGTAAGTTGAATCTCCCATGATGTAAATATCATCGTATGGTTTTCCAATCAGCTTCCCTCCCGACTCCAGAGCCTTATCAATAAAAGCAGTAAATTCAGGCTTTAGCCTTCCCACCTCAACTTTTGGCTTTTGGTCAGCAGTTGTGCTTCGCTGCAAAAAATCAGTGAGTTTGGTGTAGGTAACTCCTTTTGAGATGGCTTCTAAAACCAAGGTATCCCCGTTTGAATGAATATCAACAATCCCAACATGCGAAAAGCTCAAATTCTTATCTCCTCCTGTTACTGATTCTATCGCATCTGAAATAGAATCCGCATCCAGATCCTGAAAAAGAAGATCACCTTTTTCGAGAGCAAACCGAGGTTTTTTTTGTAAATTATGACAGGCCGTGAATTGAGCACCAAGTGCCAAAACAATTAAAATACGGAGAAAATACATCTGTGAGATTTTACATGTTTGTCTTAAAAAAACTAAAGTAATTCGAACAGGCATCAAATAAAAGAATTGTGCTGTTTATTTTTAGTAATGTTAAACCAAAACATCTTATAGAAAAACTCTATATCTATATCTGTAAAAAAAATGATCTTTTTATCTATTATTCGTTTTTGATATCACCATAAGGCTTAAAAATTAATACATTTGTTTAAGTAACAACGATAATCAGACTAAGTACAACGAACAATTATATGGATAAATTTAGCTTTTTAGGTAACAGTGAAATCGAATCTATCGACCAACTTTACCAATCCTATAAGAATGATCCTGAATCCATTGAAGAAAGTTGGAGACAATTTTTCCAGGGATTTGATTTTGCAACAGCCAAATTTCCAATTAAGGAACAAACGGCCAACGAAAATATTCCTGCCGCAAGTCCGACGAGTAAAGAATTCAATGTTATGAATCTGATTCATGCCTATCGTCAGCGCGGACATCTTTTTACCAAGACAAATCCGGTTCGGACCCGACGGAAATATTTCCCTACACTCGACGTCGAAAACTTTGATCTGTCAGAATCAGATTTAGAAACTGTTTTCCATGCCGGCACTGAAATAGGATTGGGTGCTTCCAAATTAAAAGATATTGTCTCCCATTTGCAGGAAACCTACTGCAAATCGATAGGTGCAGAATATGTTTTTGTACGTCATCCTCAGATGATGCGATGGCTGCAGAACAAGATGGAAGGCACTAAAAACACTCCTGACTTTAACGATGAGCAACGCAAACACATCTACTATCATTTAAAGCTTGCCGTTGGTTTCGAAAACTATATCCACAAAAAATTTGTCGGTCAAAAACGCTTTTCCCTCGAAGGAACAGAAACCTTAATTCCTGCTTTGGATGCCATGATTGAACGTGGTGCTGAGCTTGGTGTTCAGGAATTTATTTTCGGGATGGCTCACCGGGGAAGATTAAATGTCCTGGCCAATATCTTAGAGAAACCTTACGCCAATATTTTCAAAGAATTTATGGGCGAAGAGTTCGAAGAAGACATTGCTTTGGGGGATGTAAAATACCACCTGGGATATGGAAATACGGTAAAAACAGATGATGGCAGTAAAGTAAAACTTCATTTGGCACCCAACCCTTCACATTTGGAGACCGTTGGTGCTGTTGTTGAAGGAATTTCACGCTCGAAAATTGATAACGACTACACCGGCGATCAGGACAAACTGGTTCCTGTTATCATTCATGGAGATGCTGCTGTTGCCGGACAGGGAATTGTGTACGAAACAATTCAAATGTCGCAATTGAAAGGATATAAAACAGGAGGAACCATCCATTTGGTCATCAACAATCAGGTAGGTTTCACAACCAATTATCTGGATGCCCGGTCGAGTACATATTGTACCGATGTTGCAAAGGTAACCCGTTCTCCTGTGTTTCATGTAAATGGTGATGATGTGGAAGCTTTGATTTTCACGATCAAGCTGGCTATGGAATACCGTCAGGAATTTAATTCTGATGTTTTCATAGATATTCTTTCGTACCGGAAATTTGGTCATAACGAAGGGGATGAACCCCGTTTTACCCAACCAATTCTGTACAAAGAAATCGCCAAACATAAAAATCCACGGGATATTTATGCCGAATTCCTGATTGGAAAAGGAATTTATACCAAAGAAGAAGTTGCAGCGATTAACTCCGAATACAACAAACTTTTAGATAAAGATTTTGAATTATCTAAAACATTTAAGAAGGTAATTATACAGCCTTTTCTGGAGGATTACTATAAAGACATCCGATACTCAACTCAGGAAGATTTTGAATCTTCTCCTAAAACAGGAGTTGCAAAAAAGACTTTGCTTGAGCTCGCCGGAAACATTACCAATTTGCCCGGTGACTTTACTTTCTTCAAAAAGATTGGGAAGTTAATGACCGATCGCAAAAACATGATCGCGAATGATGAGTTGGATTGGGCCATGGGAGAACTGCTTGCCTATTCCAGTCTGCTGGAAGAAGGAAACAGTGTTCGTGTAAGCGGACAGGATTCGGAAAGAGGTACTTTTTCGCACCGGCATGCAGCTTTGGTGATTGAGAACTCAGACGAGAAATATTTCCCGCTGAAAAACATCAGCAGCAAGCAAGCCCCTTTCCATATCTACAATTCATTGCTTAGTGAATATGGTGTACTTGCATTTGAATACGGATATGCCTTGGCACATCCTTCCGGCCTTACCATTTGGGAGGCTCAGTTTGGAGATTTTCACAATGTGGCTCAGGCAGTTATCGACCAGTACATCAGTGCTGCCGAAGACAAGTGGGGCATAAAAAATGGCTTAGTGATGTATCTTCCTCATGGATACGAAGGACAAGGCGCAGAACATTCGAGCGCAAGAATGGAGCGTTTCCTTACCCTATGTGCCAACAACAACATGCAGATTACCAACCCGACTACACCTGCCAACCTGTTTCACATGTTACGAAGACAAGTGAAACGTGACATACGGGTTCCGTTAATTTGCTTTACGCCAAAAAGTCTGCTTCGTCATGCAAAATGTGTTTCGAAAATTGATGACATGGCCAAAGGTCAGTTTCAGGAAGTGATTGACGACAACAATATAATTGCAGAAGAAGTTCGCCGCGTTGTATTCTGTTCCGGAAAGATCTATTACGATTTACTGGCCCGAAAAGAGGAACTGTTTGCTCAGGATATTGCCTTGGTTCGGGTGGAACAGCTGTATCCGTTTCCTGATAAACAGATTGATCAGATTTTGAATCGATATCCAAATGCCCTTCTTCATTTATGGGTTCAGGAAGAACCGGAAAACATGGGAGCCTGGCAGTTTATCAACTACAACTTTAAAAACAAAGATATTAAATTGGTTCCTGTAGCACGCCAGGCCAGTGGCAGTCCGGCAACCGGATTGAATAAAATTCATCTGGCAGGGCAAAACGAAATCATTAACAAAGTATTTCGAAAATGCAATTGCGATCGAAAATTGAAATATTGCGGATTACAATGTGTGGAAGGCAGTTCTCATGCAGACATCCTCGTTCAGCACGAATATTTCGAAGAGAAGAAAAGTAAATTGCTGATGTAAATCAAAAGACCCTTGTAAAAAGTACAAAATATCAAGACATGCAACAGGTTTAGTTGCTTTTACCCGATGATAAAAACAATAATACAATAAAGATGATCGAAATAAAAATACCTAGTCCCGGAGAATCCATTTCCGAAGTAGAAATAGCCAACTGGTTTGTAGCAGATGGTGATATTGTTGAAAAGGATCAGGAAATTGCAGAAATTGAATCGGATAAAGCCACTCTGACTCTTATTGCTGATGAAGGTGGTAAAATTCAGATTATGGCGCAGGAAGGCGATACAGTTGCTGTTGGATCGGTTGCCTGCAGCATAGACACCAGTTTTGCCGGAGAAGCATCTGCTTCCTCTGCTCCTAAAGAAGCTAAAAAAGAAGAAGTTCCTGCTGAAAAAACAGCTCCTGCAGTTGTTACTGCATCCAAGTCAACAAATTCTGAAACGTACAAGGATGTTAAGATTTCGCCCATTGCTAAAAAACTGATGGAAGAAAATCACCTTTCGGTTGATGATGTAATTGCAGGCATTCAACGTTTGTCGAAAAAAGACATTCAGGCGGTGGTCAGTAATCCGGGCAATCAGGCAGCAATTCCAGCGCAAAGCAAAAGCATTTCGAGAGAAGTGAAACGCACAAAAATGTCGAATCTTCGGAAAAAGCTGGCCACCCGTTTGGTTTCCGTAAAAAATGAAACGGCCATGCTGACTACTTTTAATGAAGTTGACATGAGTGCAGTAATGGCACTGCGCAGCAAATATCAAAAGAAATTTGTAGAAACCCACGATATTAAACTGGGTTTTATGTCCTTCTTTACCAAAGCAGCTTCGGAGGCTTTACAACTGCACCCTGCGGTAAATTCGATGATGGATGGTGACGAAATTGTAAGTCCTGAATACACAGATATTGCCATTGCGGTGCAAACACCAAAAGGTTTGATGGTTCCGGTCATCCGAAACATCGAAACCTTGGGCTTAGCCGAAATAGAAAAGGAACTGATGAATTTGGCCAACAAAGCCCGTTCGGGTAAAATTAGTCTGGACGAAATGACCGGCGGCACTTTTACCATTACCAATGGCGGTGTGTTTGGTTCGCTGTTGAGTACTCCAATTATCAATCCGCCGCAATCGGGTATTTTGGGCATGCACAATATTGTGGAACGACCGGTTGCTGTAAACGGCAAGGTAGAAATCCGCCCGATGATGTACATCGCCCTATCTTACGATCACCGGGTAATTGATGGAAAAGATTCAGTTGGATTTTTGGTGAAGATTAAAGAGATGATTGAGAATCCTCAGAAAATGCTGTTCGGAGGCAAAGATCCGGATTCATTGTTATTGGAGATATAAAATACAATATACCTTACCGCAGGGACACGCCATGGCGTGTCCTTTTTTGTGTGAAAATTTATAAGATGTGAATGTGATCGGAAATCAAATTTATTTTTAAGGTCGGACTCTCCACTTTTATAAGAATACCTGCGATGTAAGAATCGCAGGAACAATGCCACCCCACTCAACATCGAAACATTGTGCAGTTCCTAACCTCTGGTCAGGATCGCAAACCAACATTTCTTTTTCCATATCCACGACCACAACGGTCGTGCTACTACGACCACAACGGTCGTGCTACTACGACCACAACGGTCGTGGTGCTGCGACTACAACAGTCGTGGTGCTGCGACTACAACGGTCGTGGTGCTGCGACTGCAACAGTCGTGAAAAAACAAGAGCCGATTCGTTTGAATCGACTCCTGAATACAATTTCACCGTAAAATTGTACAACTTAATCTCCCGAACCTACAGGAACCAAATCTGTTAAAAAACGACCTGCTCTCATACTTTTATAGTTCTTAAAAATTGTTCTCACCTCTACCTGAAAACTTCCTGTTTTCAAGGCTTCAGGCACAAAAAACAACAATTCAGAGGGTTTGTTTTTTACCACATTAACTACTTTGGTTGCCACACCATCACCGGCAATAAAAAAGATTCCCTGATCAGCATCTTCCTCATCAAATTTTAAAAGCGATCCTTTTAGGGAAGCAATCTGACCCGGACTAAAGGTCTCGTTTACGGCTTTGGTTTTTAAATCGGTGAACTGTTGAATCACTGGCTGTACTACAGATATTTCCACCTTACGCAATTCGATATTCCCAATCGCTTCGGACAAACGATGGCCGGCATTCAGCTTCAAACGAATAGAATGGCGTGTTTTATCGAAACTATCGCTCTGGTTAACAAACACCCCCGAAATACTCGGATACACCTTAAACAGCTCGGTGTTTACATTGTTGCCACTGGCCACGGCCTGCACCACAGCGTAATTAAATTCTTCGATTACCGATAAGGCCTCAGCCTTGGTTACGGTTGAGCCTTTGCCAATCATTTGCTCAACAATTTGCTCTGTGCCAATGGTTTCGTTATCGGTTACCATGCCCATGTAATCATCAGGATCATCAGTTAGATGATTGGGAATTAATCCGTATCTTAACGTCATAATTTGAAAAAATTATATAAAAGGGACAGGGCCCGTTGGCTGCATTTCCTACCCGCAAAAGTTGAAGATGCTCGGCCAATGGGTTGCCTGTTTTTTTTGCATTGTTAAAAGGCGGCTATTTGTTGCCAAACCCCCTCCCCACGTAACAAAAACAGACTGAAACTATTTAATTATCCCCACATATCAAAACCATAATTGGTAAAACAGATCCATTTTTATGCTAAAAAAACATTTCAACCCGTGGCACACTTTCTGTTTGCAGGGCTTTTGAGGAAAACTGTAAAAAATGTTAAATTTATCAGATTCTCAAAAATACAACACAACAGCTCACAGCACATAAACAGACATTTATTCCTGACTAACAACACTAAATCCTCAATAAATCAATTTTCCTTAATAAAGCCAAGCAGGCAACACAAGACACAAACCCCTGACTGCGAATCCTTTCTTCACTATTTATATTGATAATTAATAAGCGAAGCTACTTTTCTGTTTATTTTTTATGCTTACTTTTAGAAGCGACTGTGAAAAACTACAAAATGTGAATCCTCTTGATGAACTATGGAACAAAACTTAACCAAAAGGTGCACAATACACGCCATATGGGTATGTATTGTGCACCTTTTCATTTGATATAGTAGAAATAAGTGCACCTATGGTGCACAATTTAAGAAGTTAGCAAACATAACATTATCGACATTAACCAATATTTTAAGATATGGCAAGTTTAAACATGAAAGGTTCCTATGAACTTACGAATGAAAAAATCGATGAGATTGTTACAAGAAAGTCTGCGGGAAATTACGCCCTTGGATATGTGAAAGAAAGTACATTTTACGTAAAGTATGTTGGAAGAGCAGATAGTGATGTAAACGGTAGACTTAAAAAGTGGGTTGGTAGTTATAAGCGATTTAAGTTTAGTTATGCTTCATCTCCAAAAGCTGCTTTTGAAAAGGAATGTGAAAACTTTCATGACTTTGGAGGAACGGATAGTCTTGATAATAAAATCCATCCAGACAGACCTGAAGGAGCTTCATGGAAATGCCCTAAATGTGATAAATTTGATTGATTATGAATATATCTGAAAAGAAAAAACTAAGGTATGATTTTTTAAATAAGCTTTACAAGGTCACTGATGGGGATTCTTCTTTGATTGTAAATATGTGGGAGCTTGGAAAAGAAATAAACATTGAAAGAAAAGACATCTCAAATATTGTTGACTATTTAAAAGGAGAATATTTGATTGAACCAAAAACTCTTGGTGGAGGTATTTCAATAACTCATGAAGGTATCCTCGAAATTGAAGAATTACATAATTCGCCAGATGTGCCAACTGATCATTTTCCAGCAATAAATGTGATACATGTTGAGAATATGAATAACTCAGCAATACAGCAGGGAAATACTAACTCAACTCAAAATATTTTATTTGAACAAGCAAAATTTGATGACTTACAAAAGCTAATTTTAGAAATAGACAGAATTAAAAATGACTTGAATTTAGAGAAAGAAGATGCAGAGGAATTGGAGTCTGAATTAGCTACAATTAAATCACAATCAAAATCTCCAAAGCCGAAAAAAATAATAATTACGGAATCATTAAAGACAATTAGAAACTTAATTGAAGGTGTTGTAGGAAATGCAATCGCCCCGACTATAATAGAAATGATAAACGGATTGATATAAAATTACGTTTGCTAACAATGTATAAAAATAATAGCCGGGATAGTAGTAAATTCAAGGGTTTTAGCCCGCTTCAACTTTCCTGTAACTTGACAAGAAAGTACCACGCAGTCGGCTACTATTCTTATACTTAACGTTAGGTTTCATGCAAAAAGACAGAAGTAACATCGATTAAACCAATGAAAAGCCAGCGCACAAATAGCACATTTGCAAGCTTCAACTCACAAGCCGATTCTTCAGCTTACAAAAGAGCTATTTTTTGCCTACACACAAAGAACGTTCGACTATGATAAAAACAGAATATGGAAATTTTGATGGTGACAGATGGGAAAAAGTTTGTCAAATAGTCTTTAAAAGAAGATACGAAGCTGAATCATATTTTGAAATCATTGCTAGCCCAGGCGATTATGGAATCGAAGGATTTACAAGAGCAGGTAAGGCTTTTCAATGCTATTGTCCTAATGAACATTACACTCAGAGTGAATTATATGAAAAACAACGCGATAAAATAACAAAGGATTTAAAAAAACTAAAAACTTATGAGAAGCAATTGTATAAGAAATTAGGTAATTCGCTTATCAATAAATGGTATTTTGTATCTCCTAGCTATAGTAGAAATGATATCGTTGATCATTGTACAGTTAAACGAGATGAAGTTAAATCTTGGGGACTTTCAATAATCGATAATGTCAACTTCGAAGTAATTCCAGTAGATTTAGACTTCTTAAAACCTGAAATCCATCAGATTTTAAAGATTGATGAGCAAAAGATTGATATTTCTCCTGCTAATCCAACAACTGAAGATGAAAAGTTAAAGTGGAAAGGGAAAGAAATTTCATTAGTTCAAAATGCGCAAAGAAAGCATAAGGCTAGATTTGAATCTTCTACAAATAATCTGGATAAAAAAGTAGATAGTTTAACAGAAAAGAGTGTGAGCCATTTTTTAGAAGGTAGCGAAATTCTAAAAAAATGGCAAAGTGATTACCCCGAAGACTACGAAAAATTTATAAAAATTATTAGCCAAGTGGAAGAGCGTGTAGTTGAAGAATGCATGTTCCCAAATCCAGACAATAATATTCTTCATCAAAAGTTTTCTGCTATGGTAGAAGCTAAAATTAAAGAGAGTTTTCCTTACTTAGACCAAGCAATGATTCAAAATTTGTGTAATCAAGTTATGGCTGATTGGATTTTACGTTGTCCTATAGATTTCGAATAATATGAGTGAATCAAATATAAAACATTTATCGTTTACCAAAAGACCTATTTCTGTTCCTGCAGATTATCGACCAAGCTATAAAATTGCTCAAATTTGCCTCACACTAAAATACTCGTGTATAGGAAGTAAATCAGGGTTATTAAAATTACATCTTTTTTCATGGGCTTTCAAAAGGATTGATAATCGAAATGAATTGCTTAAATATGTTAACAGTAATTTTCAGTCTGAATTTTCAGTGTGGAGTATAGAGCCAACACTAAATAGAGCTTTGCACATTGCCACAGCTGAAAAATATTGTTCTTACTCTAAAGGCACATATAAACTTGAAGAAAAAGGATTTTTGTTTTGTGATAATATTGAAGCTGATGAAGAAATACTCTCTGAAGAAATATCTTTATTAAAGCAAATAGGCAAGAAGAAAATTACAGATACTAGATTGAAAGAATTAGCTAACCAATGGACTCTATTCAATGATTAATATAAAAGCAGTTAAAATAGAAATTAATACTAGTTCTGGTCTATACGGAGCAGAATACGAATTTTCGAATGGATTTAATATTATTCGAGGTAATAACACATCTGGTAAGAGTAGTTTATTTCAATCAATAATTTATTGCTTAGGTTTTGAAGAATTAATTGGAGGAAAGAATGAAAAAACCATGCAATCTGTCCTAAAAGATATAGTTGAATATCCCAAAAACTCTTTTCATCAAGTATTGCAGTCGTTTATATTTTTGGAGTTTGAAAACTCACATAAAGAAATTGTTACTGCTAAGCGTAGTGTTAAAAATACAACGAGAGCTTCTCAATTAATAGATGTTTTTTTAGGACCATTATTAACGGGTAACAATAAGGCTTTAGATTCTCAACCAATGTATATACATGACAAAGGTGGTGCATCAGATGATACCTACGGGTATCATTTATTTCTAGAAAAATTTCTAGATTGGAATCTTCCAAGTGTATTTAATAAATCAGGAGATAAAAGGAAAATATATCTTCAGCAGATTGCCCCTTCTTTTATTATAGAGCAAAAATCTGGTTGGTCTGGTTTTTTAGCAACCATGCCTTTCTATGGCTTAACAAATAAAGAAGCAAGGGTTATTGAATTCTTGTTAGCCCTTGATGTATATGATAATAAGCAGATAAAACAACAGCTTACAACCTCTAAACGGATACTTGAGGAAAAGTGGTCTAATCTTTATAAGCAATTATCTCGTTTTGCTGAGAAAGGTGGTGGTAAATTATTTGGCTTCGCAGCAAAGCCAACGATTATAAATGATATTAATAGTATTTCTATTTTACTTTCTAAGGATGAAGAGCAGTATACTATACCTGATTTTATAGAAATACAATCAGAAGAATTAGAATTAGTTGAGAATATAATTATTCCAAAAGTTTCCGAGAAAATTGAGCAAAATGAGGCAAAACTTGACTCTTTAAACGAGAGTATTAATGCTAATACTTTAAACTATGAAATGTTATCAGAAGAGTTGGGTTTTGATAAGGACAAATTAACTCGTTATAATATTCAACTACAATCTTTATATGAAGATTTAAGAAAAAATAAAGGAGCTCAAAAAGTAAAGAAATTAGGAGCTGAAATTGACAGTAAAATAGCTCAAGATATATGTCCAACCTGTGAACAGCCAGTAAAAGACTCACTCTTACCTACGGAAATAACGCAGACACCGATGTTGATTGAGGATAATATTGCATTTATTGATGCACAAATCAAAATGATAAAAGTGTACATTGAAGGACTCGAATCTAAAATCAAATCAAAGACAGATAGGTTGGTTCGCATAAAAATGAATTTATCAAACAAACGCCAATTACTAAGAGACATTAAGAAAGAGCTTATTTCTGATGATAGATTACCCTCTGAAGTTGAAATTGAGCGTAAACTAAACATCAAGAAACGTATAGAATTCTACTCTAAATATTTCGAAGAGTTCAATGATTATAAAGATGAAATAGAACATCTATCAGCACAGCATGAAAAATTATTAAGAGATGCTGAAAATCTCCCTAAAGATTACTTTTCGACTAGTGATAGAAAAAAACTAGGGTATTTACTTCAAGAATTTAAGAGACTCTTGGCGAAATTTGAATATACTAGTAAATCGAATGATTTAATTAATATTTCAATGGATAATTATCTTCCTGTGGCGCAAACTCAGTTTGGTGATGACCTAAAAAGCTACGATTTACGTTTTGATTCTGGAGCAAGTGATTTTATTAGATGTATTTGGGCTTACACTTGTAGTTTACATTTAACTTCAAACAAGTTTGGTGGAAATCATCCAAACCTTTTAATGTTTGATGAGCCAAAGCAACAAGATATCTCAATTAGTCATTTTCGCAGTTTCTTGACTGAGTTATCTGGTTATAAGGATGTTCAAACATTGTTGTTTGCTTCATTTGAAAACTCAGATGACTCATTTAAAACTGCAACAGAAGGCTTGGACTTTAAAATCAATTATATAGATAAAAAATTAATAAAACCATTAACCAATTGATAGCCTAACGCACGGCAATCATGCACATTGCCAAGTCGCTCAAAATGGCAGACACACAAACCAAAACTTGGCAAAGAGTATGTTTGCCCTAACACACGGACAGATTGCATAGAATAATGCACGAAAACCTAGTCGAGTAAGCTAGGGGAATTTGACTTCGTCGATTTTCAATTCATCCCTAACTTCTCACAGAACCGTATCCCGAAAAAAATCGGGACAGGCAATAAATCTCTCAATTGGCTTCGCCGAACTTCGTTTCATACGGCTCTTATTATGAGTCAATTCAATTTTAGGTTAACTGACAGCCTAATGTCCAATGATAAAATAGATTGCGATAACAATTACAGATACGCCTTAACCATCTCACAGCTTTCACCTTGCTACGCTTAAAGCATTTTCAATTTTTATGTATCCTTAAAACCGCTATATTTAACACTTAATTGAGCAGTTTGATGAGTTTTTAGACAGACTGCCGTTGTGTGCAAGCATTACACAAGATGGTCAGTAGAGCAACAGCGAATAAGAGAGTAAATAAAATTTTATACAGTTAAAAAAATGAAATACATTCTAATTTTTACATTTCTTTTATGCGTAGAATTTTCTTCTGCGCAAGTAAATAAGAGCGACAAACAAAGACTCATTGTCACTACAGACCTTGGTGGTAGTGACCCCGATGATATCCAATCCATGATTCACCTTTTGGTCTGTTCCAATGCGATTGACATTGAAGGGCTTGTAAGTTCACAGGTTTGGGTAGACGACCCAGACAAAACCGCAAAGATAATTGAAGTTGTCAATTGGTATGAAGAAGTGTTACCTTGTTTGAAGAAACAAGCAACCGGTTATCCGGAAGCCGACTATTTAAGGTCAATCACAATGCAAGGGCAGGCAAAATCCAATATGTCCGGCGTGGGAGAGGGTAAAGATTCTCAGGGGTCAGAATTAATTATTTCAGCGGTAGACAAGAAAGGGGATAACCGCCCGGTATGGATTGCCGGATGGGGTGGCATGAATACTGTTGCACAAGCACTCTGGAAAGTAAAAAATACTCGAAACAAAAAAGCATTAAACGCATTCGTAAAGAAAATACGACTTTATGACGTGCTTGGGCAAGATGATGCGGGTGCTTGGATTGCGAAAAACTTTCCTGACATTGTATATATACGCAACAAAAAAATCTATGGATGGGCACCATCTGACGATTGGGCGAAGAACAATATTCAGAACATCAAGCCCTTTGGTGTGCATTACCCAAATAGAATTTGGGCAACAGAAGGCGACTCTCCTTCTTTTCTTTATGTTTACGCCAATGGTTTAAACGTTCCGGACCACATCGACTATGGTGGCTGGGGCGGACGATTCTCCACTAATAAAGAAAGTGGAATTCGAGGCATGAATTTCATTGTCAAAAGTGGTAAAGATGAAACTCAATATGACCCTTATTACATGTATGGCAGTACAGAAGAGGGAATTGAAGCCATAAACAAATGGAAACAACATATCTGGAATAATTTTGCAGCTCGTATGATATGGACTACTACAGATGATTATTCTGCTGTAAACCATCACCCTGTACCCATTGTAGATGGTGATAATTCTTTAAAATGTTTATATAAAAGAGCTAAAGCTGGAAATGCTTTGATTTTTGATGCCACTGAATCAAAAGACCCTGATGGAAATCAATTAGATTATAAATGGTTTGTTTATAATGAACCAAGTACATATAAAGGTGCAATAACTATAGAAGAGAATTCTTCCCCTAAATGTAAAATACTTGTACCTTCTGATGCTTCAGGAAAGACAATTCATCTTATTTTAGAAATAACAGACAAAGGTATTCCGGCTTTGGCTGGTTATAGACGAATTGTAATAAATGTAGATAAAGAAGAATAAATGCTAGCACACAATCGAGTAGATGGTCCCGACTAGAATAGCCGGGATACACCTCTCACACCACCTTTATATTTACATTATTAAATTAGATAAGAATTTAAGTTATCCGAAAGAGTAATTGTACGAAAACGGAAAATTAAAACACGGAAGCGGAACGTTTACATATGACGGATTTGGAATTAAACTCTGAGAATAGCAAAAAACAAATATGAAACAAGACAGAATATGAATAAAATACACTTTAAAATAGGAAATGTTATTTGGATATTGTTCATTATTAATTCGCTATTAATCATATCATATATTTTTCCTTTTCGAGATATGATTGATTTATTTACAAAACAAGAAGCAGGAGCAATTGGAATTATTGGAGGAATAGATGGACCAACCGCAATATTTATATCATCACAAATTAATTGGTATATAGTTGTTTTGGTTGCTTTAGAGATAATATGTGGAATATATTTGTTACTGACTCATTTGAAGAAGAAATAAACTCCGCTGAATAGCAGCGGCAAGCTTGCCGGTTACAACTACAATCAATGAAAAGTTATGAAAGATTTGGAATTAAACTTTAAGAAGACTTATTATTACCCCCCAAAAGAATGGGCAGAGAAAAACTTGAACATCGTACAATGGACAGAGATGCCACCAGGAGGACATCTGTAAATTTTACAGGAAATTTAGAATTTAATCATTGTTTAAATTCTTAAAATGTAATTGAACAGCTAAGACCAAGTTGCTTTGTATTGTAAAATGGTATCATCAGAGAAGTTTGTTTTCTGTTCTTTTTTCTGGTAAGTATTTTTTCATAAATCAGATAGGATATTTTTGTGCTTAGTATTCCAATTCCTGCTCCTGCAGCAATATCAGTCACCCAATGTTTGTTATTCACAACTCTAAATATCCCAACTGAAGCTGCCATAGAATATCCCGCAATTCCATACCAAACTGAAACATCTTTATATTCCTGCCAAAGGAGTTCTGCATTCACAAAAGCCATAGCAGTATGTCCCGACGGAAAAGATGTAAATCCGGAATGATCGGGCCTCTCCTCTTTGGCTGAATATTTTAAAGTATTAACTACCGCTCCCATAATAAATAAAGAAGTTCCTTGTATTAGCAACTGATTTGAAAAGCTGTGTTTTCCTTTTACTCCCAGTAAGTTATTCGCATAAACCACACCTGCCGGAGCATACTGCATAAAATCATCAATCGTAAAACGCCTGTCAATATTCTCGGCCACTTCCTCCTGAATCTCCTCATTAAAGATCTCAAAACCATTATTTTCAAAACCAATTATACCAACAGAGATTAGGGAAATAGGGATAATTGTTTTTTTTATGTTCAAGCCGTACTCATATTTATCATCGGACTTTGCATTCAAAGAATCTATTGCCGAAGAGTTGGCCAGAACCTGAAGAGGAAGAAGAAAAATAATAAGGAAATAGAATCGCATAATTCTTTTATAATTTAAGTTAATGAATCCTTCTACTCCAACTCAACTATTTTAAAAGAGCAGATTCCAATTGCTCAATTTAGGAACTAAATGCAATCCAAAACCCTAAAGAAAATTTGAAGCTTATCTTATTTCTACAGAAGTATTTTTCATCCAAACATCTGGAAATTACTTGTTTATTTAGAAGCAAACAAAATGACAGAAAATAAATTAGATAGAAAAAAGTAATTTCAAGTTAGATTATTTAACAAATAAAAACAATAACTTGTATGTAAATAAATGCATTTCAGGCCATGTTCGTTTGAATAAAAACGAAAAACTTGTGCAATTGCTACTTCAATAACTCTAACAAACAACTTATATCATAAGTAGAAAAACACTTTGTCTTATGAGGATTATTTCAAAACAGCTAATTTACAGCATGCTTATTTTCTGCCTCTTACTTGTATCCGGAGGCTATATTCTATTGGCCTTTTCCGAAATTGAATTCTCCTTATTTATTAATGCGCTCCATACTCCTTTTCTCGATCAGTTTTTTTTCTGGATCACCCTGCTTGGAGATGGCAGCTTTCTTCTGGTTCTTGCCTTTGTTTTCCTTTTCAAAAAATACTATTACGCAATACTTAGTGTGCTGCTATTGATATCCTCGGGTCTGATTTCCTATCTGTTTAAAAAAATGATATTTGTAAATTCAATGCGGCCATTGTTTTACTTGTCGAAAAGTGAAATTCACATCCCCGAAGGAATTCATTTTTACTATAAAAATTCATTCCCTTCGGGTCATGCAATGACCGTATTTGCTGCAACCACCCTAATCATCTGGATTTATCGGAAATTCCTTCTTAGTTACATGTCCTTAACCATAGCAAGTCTGGTTTGTATCTCACGAGTCTATCTTTTGCAGCATTTTTTTATCGATGTGTATTTTGGGGCTATTCTGGGTGTTCTTGAATCGGCTCTTTTCATTTGGATAATAGAAACCAAATTAAACCGGCTTCAAAACAGCAAATTAAATTCATCCTTATATTCATTTCTTATCACAAAAACTAAAATTCCATTGCCATCCATAAACCCTAAAAGTAATGAGAAGCTTCCTTATAAGTATCCACCCAAAAATTAAAATCCCTGTTCTTATTCTGCTTTTGTATGTTATTGTTGCAACAGCTGGAATTAGCGGCTCAATTTATATTTTAGACGAGGCCAAAAATGCTGAGTGTGCCCGCGAAATGATGGAAAGCGGAAATTATATTGTTCCCGGGTTCAATTATGAATTGCGCACCGATAAACCTCCGCTACACTACTTTTTCATGCTTTTATCGTACAAAATTTTTGGTGTTTCATCCTGGTCAGCACGTTTTTTTTCGATCGTTTTTGGAGCCTTAAGCTTACTAATCACATACTTTTTTGTGAAAAAATGGCTGGGCATTAAATCAGCCTACTTCAGTTCATTGGTTCTGATATCTTCCCTTCATTTTGGGGTTTTCTTTCACATGGCAGTACCCGATCCGTACCTCCTGTTTTTCTTTACCGCTTCCTTATTCCTGTTTTTTGAATCTCTTCAGGAAAAAAACAGATTTGCTGCAATGGGCATGTATATTTGCCTGGCTCTGGGCGCTTTATCGAAAGGCCCTATTGCGGTTTTACTGCCCGGATTCATTATGCTCCTCTATTTACTGCTCAGCAAAAAATTACAATTCTCTACTATTTGGGGATTAAAACCCATATCCGGACTTCTCATTTTTGCTGCAATAGCTTTACCCTGGTACCTTTTGGTCCATCGGGAAACTCATGGAGAATGGACGTATGGATTTTTCTTTGAACACAATCTGGAACGCTTTGCCAGCACCAAGGAAGGTCATGGAGGAAGCTTTTTAATGGCATCTGGTTTTGTACTGATGGGTTTGTTCCCTTTTTCAATATTTCTGGTTCGTGCCCTATCGCATGCTTATCGAAATAAAAAGAAGGATGTATTGCTGTTTGCTCTTGTTGCCGGACTTACAATCACCCTGTTTTTTAGTCTGTCGTCAACTCGATTGCCAAACTATACTGCACCTGCCTACCCGTTTTTTGCGATTCTTATTGGTTCTTTGCTCGCCAAACAAAAACAGCCTGCATACAGGTGGGAGCTCATTGTGCTGTTTATTGTTGCCATTCTGATTGTTACAGCAGGTTATTTCGCTCTGGATATTGAAAAACAATACACTTTTTTAAAACCACAGCTATTACTGCTTTTGCCCGGAATCATTGGAGCCGGATTTGCTTTGAAACTCCATAAAAAAAGAGCGTTAAATTTCACGATTCATCTAATCAGCTATTCTTTTATTCTTCTCTCCTTTTTCCTTTCGGAGATTGTTTTTTTTCAAATTGCCAAACAAAACCCGGTCACCCTGTCGCTGCCATACATCAATAAAGATGAACCCATTGCCTGCTATAAAAAATTCAATCCTTCCTATCCTTTTTATCTAAAGCAAAAAATTATAAAACTGGAAAGTATTGAAAGCATTAAAGATTTCCTGCAGAATCATCCTGATGCCTGTGTTATCAGTACAAGTAAAAGTCTGCAGGATGCAAACTACTCTGAATTTGCCGTAAAAATATTTGAACAAAAAGATGTTTTCGAGAACAGAACCACTGTACTCTTAAAGAATAAACTCACAAAGAACTAAAGCATGAAAAAACTCAGTCTTGTTATCTGTGTTTACAATGAGGAACTAAATATTGCTCCCTTAAGCGAGAAAATTATTCAATCATTAACCGATTACGAATATGAAGTTATTTTCGTAGATGACGGCTCAACAGATGCAACCCGAAACAACATTCTGAATATTAATGATGAACGCTTTGTAATGGTTCAACTTCGAAAAAATTACGGACAAAGCTCAGCATTGGCGGCCGGAATTTCGGTGGCCACGGGAGAATACATTGTCACCCTTGACGGGGATTTGCAAAACGATCCGGCAGATATTCCCATGATGGTGCAATTGGCCGAATACGGTGACTGGGATTTGGTAGCAGGAATTCGAAGCAATAGAAAAGATGGCTTGCTTTTGCGTTTAATTCCCAGCAAAATTGCCAATTACCTAATTCGTTTGCTCACTAAAGTGAATATAAAGGACTATGGCTGTACGCTTAAAGTTTACAGAAATGAAATTGCCAAAGAACTTGGCCTTTATGGAGAACTGCACCGGTTTATTCCTATTCTTGCCAGCTCGAACGGGGCAAGCATTACTCAAATACCGGTAAAACATCATGCCCGGCAATTTGGAAAAACAAAGTACAATTTATCAAGAACCTTTAAAGTTGCAAGCGATCTTATTTTAATGGTTTTTCTTACCCGATACATGCAAAAACCCATGCATATTTTCGGCGGTTTGGGCATTCTGATATTTACAGTCGGAGCCATTCTAAATGTTTATTTGTTAAGCCTTAAAATAATGGGAGAAGACATTTGGGGGAAACCCATCCTTATTTTAGCCTTGCTTATGGTGCTTGGGGGAATTCAACTGATTACCATTGGTATTATATCCGAAATACAAATGCGGACCTACTACGAATCGCAGCAAAAAAGTCCCTTTAAAATTAAAAGAATCGTTTCGAGCAAAGTAAATTCGCTTGTGAAATAGAAAGAGAACAAAAAAAATGACACCATTATATGAACACTCTCACCAAAATGCCTGTAATAAACACTATCCCCCAGGCATGTACCACCCTCCAATTGGCCTAGGTGCCCCTTCCATTGGCAAATTCTTCTCTTCAATTGGCATTGCCCCCCTCTTTTTTTGCGAAAACTTTTAGTTCCCTGTTGGCTCTTACCATTTTTATATTTTCTAATTTTACATTTTCCTAAAAATATGTCTATGTTGAAATTAAATGCCTTTATGCTTCTTGCAGGTTTTATCAGTTTGGTTTCCTGCCAGCAAAATAATGTTGAAATGTATGCCCTGCGCTTAAAACCGGGGATGGATCTGAAACAGGAAATGGCACAATTTGTTGAAACCAATCAGCTGCAATCGGCATCGGTTTCTACCTGTGTGGGAAGTTTGAGAGAACTGATTATTCGGCCGGCGAATCAAAAAGAGCTTTTGCATTTAAAGGGTCATTACGAAATTGTTTCTTTGACCGGAACATTTGCAGACCATGGTAAAAACAATCATATTCATATCTCGGTATCGGATAGCACAGGCAATACGATTGGTGGTCATCTGGTAGATGGCAATATCATTTACACGACTGCAGAAGTCGTGCTTCTCAATAATAAAGACCTGAATTTTACACGTGTTGTTGATCCTGAAACAACATTTTACGAATTAGAAGTTGTGGGAAACTAATACCGAATTAAGATCAAAACTCATCTTATAAAATAGTGATTAGAATCAAGTCATACCCTGACCAAAACGGCTTGCATACAGTGTTAATCTCCATGTGACGGCATGGATTTCCCAACAAATTTTTCAGCATACCGATCTTATTGGTATCTTCATGTCAGATAACAAAAAAAGTTTTTAAAAATATTTACAATGAAAGGAATACAGGATTACTATCCGGACCATTTTGCGCATTGTTACGGTTGCGGCAGGTTAAATGAACACGGACATCAGATTAAAACTTTTTGGGAGGGTGAAGGAACGATTACCCGCTTTGTGCCCAAAGAATATCACACGGCTATTCCCGGTTTTGTATACGGCGGACTGCTGGCCTCGCTGATAGATTGCCACGGAACCGGCTCGGCGGCATTGGCCTTGGCTAAAGCACAGGGAATTGAGCTTTCGGAAACCAACGCTCCCCGTTGCGTTACAGCCTCGCTACAGGTAAAATATTTAAAACCCACACCCATTGGCGGCGAAATAGTAATTAAAGGGAAAATTAAGGAAGTTGGAGCTCGAAAAGTAATTGTGGAAGCGGAACTGTTTGCAAACGGGGTGCTTTGCGTTGTTGGTGAAGTTGTTTCGGTTTTAGTTCCTGATCATTTTGGGCAGTAAAAAATACTGTCCGAAAAGAAACTTTTTAACAGGGAGTTTAAAATCGTATTGCTAAACAAATTTTGAACAGGCTGATAAGCAAGCTGATTACAGTTTAAATTTTTTCGAAAAAGCAGGGATGACTGCAAGGCATAAAATCACGCTTTTAAGAGCGTTTAATAGATTCATCCGCCTAATAAAACTGAGCCAAAGAGTTAGTAGTGACTGTTGTTCTCCTCAAATCCCTTGAAATCCTTTAAAACATAAATATTGAAATTATTGATTTCTGTTCCGCGATAAAGAGTTTTTCGGGTAGTAAAGGAGCCCATCTCCTCAAAACTATCTTTCAATTTGTCCTTTATTGGTGTTGTACTGATGAAAATTCCATAATATTTTTTGTTGACAAACTGTTCCAGTCCCGGCCAAAGGCTGAATTGATTCATGCGGTTGTTGTGATTTAAAAAATAAGTTACTGGTTGTTCTTCAAGATAAAACTGCATCTCGGAGCTAATGTGATAGTTATTTGAAAATACAAAACAGTTCGTAGAAGGAATCCTTCTTTTCAATGAATCAACATGTTGGGCTAGGCTTTTCCAGCCTGCTAACCTACTTGTCGGATCGAATTTAACGGGGATAATTTTCTGAATTTCCACTTTATCAAGAACGGATAGATTGGTAATGAGTAACACCAGCATAAAAGTTGCTGCAGCACCCGCCGCTAATCTGCCGGTTTTTTTTCCCGTTACAGCCCAATGAGCCAAAGCAACCGGAATTGTGGCGTAGGCAAACATGGGCCAGTTTACTTCAACGCCCGATCTTCTGACGAATGCAATGGGCATAAAAACAAAGAATACCATAATACCCGGAAGGATAAGATATACCATTTCATCTGAAAGCTGCTTATGGATCCATGATTTTAGGATTTTAATATAAAAACCTATAAAGAATGGAGATAAAATGACAATCTGCCCGAAAATATATTCCAAAAAATTAAAAGCCAGCTTCTCTATTTGGACAGCTTCTTTCGTATTTCCCGCAAGATATTGAACGTGACGCAGACCTACAAAGTCATTTTTTATATTCCAAATAACAACAGGCAAAAAAAACAGTAAGCCTATACTCACTCCAACATAGAGCTTTCGGCTTCGAAAAACATGAGAATGACTTCGCAATAAAAATACAAATAAACAAGGCAGTATTAAAAGAATGGAATACTTTGAAATGATGCCCAACCCAAGGCAGATGCCAAAATAAATCCAATTTTTCATGAAATTGTTATTTACAGCTCTCCAAAATAAAAAAAGAGAGAGAAGCCAAAACAGCAGAAGAGGGCTATCGGTTGTAAAGAAAGATGAGGGAAGCCAAATAAAGGGCAGAACATAACTTAGAAAAGATGCGATTGCGGCTGTCCTGCGATTGTGAAAGAGTTCCAAAGTAAGATAATAGCAAGTCATTGCAATGCCGAATCCAATAAGAATGGCATTGATCCGAATGCCTAAAGGAGTATTCCCCAAAAGTGAAGTGGAGAACCAGTTTAAATAAGCTATTAAAGGTGGTTTGGAGTAGTAGGACAGCTGCAGATGACGAGACCAGATCCAATATTGTGCTTCTTCTGAATAAATTTCCAAAGAACTCAACTGCACGTATAAAATCCTGATTATGACTATTAAAAGGTGAAAGGCAAGCAGAATGGTGAATCTGGAATATACCGCATCACGTAAAATTGAGCATTTCTCCTCAATAAATTCAAATAAAAAAGAAATACCAAATCGTGAATGCCCAGCCATAAATTAAGAATATGAATTCAACGATGAAGATCTGGACATTTATTACAAAAAATCCAGTATATCAGTCTAATATACAACATTCCATATAAGTGAGACAGACATTTTTTACCTGTTTCCATAAAAAAAATGGTGCAGGTCGAAAATGCAATTGTTCTAATAGTACTTTATCTTTTAGAGGGAAATTTTTATGTTTCTATTGTATAGTTCTGCAAAACTTTATCCTATGCTTGCAATACCAAATTAACATCAAAAGCAATCTTATATATACAGAAAATAAGCTTGCTGCTATTTGTGATGCAACACAAATACCAGCAAGCTTTTAATCGTTTAAATCTTTTCGGAAAAATCGGGATCATTCCTTGGTACAAATGGCAGGTTGAGCTTCACGAAACACCACATTAAAAAAATGGATTCTTCGGCTTTGCTTAGAATGACAATTCCCTGTTTTTGTAAGACTGTTTACATCCGCAGTATTTATTTCGTCTGTTCGCTTAAAATTCCACCCGTCATTCGTACCAATGCTGTTCTCGATTGAATCAGATTAAAAATAGCATTCACTCTTGACAAAGCCACATTCTGATAGGTGATCTGAATGTCCCGGTAGTTGAACGAATTGATGCTGCCAGACTCATATTTATCCTTTGAAATGCTGAGGTTGAGTTCTGCTGCCGCTAAATTCTCCTCGGCAAGCTGATACAGTTCTTTCCGCACTTCATACAACTCAAATTGCTGAACCAGTAAATTCGTCAAAGAATGTTTTACATCTTCCGTTTCAACCTTTCCTATTTCTTCCTGAATTTTTGCAATCTGCATGGCTCTTCGATTCGAATTTCCATTAAAAATCATGAAATTCAAGCTCACATTGGCATAAAAATTATGCGAATCAGCAGTTGAAGCAGGCAGACCATCCAATTTCGTTCTTACTGAATTTCCCTGCACACCGGCACCCAATGAAACACGGGGATAATAATTGCTTCGTGCCATATCTACATCCCTTTTCAGCAACATTTCCTGTATGTATCTGTTTTTAAGAGTATTGTTTCCCGAAAGCATTTTATCCAGCAATGCTGCCATCTGAAATTCTTCACTTACGGGTAAGAACTCATCTGCGAAAGTATAGGTTTCGCTCTCTTTAACACCCAGAAGAAAATTTAAATCCCGAACAGAATTGTTGAAATTCACTTCCTGAATCAGGAAGGAGGAACGATCCTGCAACCATGCATTTTGCGCCTGTAAAACATCATAGGTAACCGAACTTCCCAGCTCTTTTCCAACTTTCACCTTCTCGTATCTATCCGACGATAAAATCATCACTTTTTGGGCAACCTCCATGCGCTCTTTCTCTAACAATACCTTATAATAGGAAAGAATGATCAGTTCTATTTTGTTTTCGACAGCAATTATGGTGTTTCCTTTTGATAACTGAGCCAGATCATCGAATTTATCTTTTCGAATTTGTACCGCAAACCCATCAAATAAAGTCCAGTTTACATCCAAAGAAGGAATTAAACTGTTTCTCATGAAATCCTTTTCTTCGTTATAATCTTTTGTATTTCGATACCCAAGATTAAATTCAAGGCTGGGATAAGCTCCGGCATTTCCCCAGGTATTATTCAATTCAGATACCTTTTCTGATTTTCGATAAATCTTTAACTGATAATTGTTTTCCAATCCCACCTCGATGGCTTTGGACAAACTTAGTTCTTTCTGTGCCTGCACAATAAACTGACTGCACAAAATGAAGACTATGAATAATGATACTTTTCTGATCATTTGTTTTGTTCTTTATTTGACCCCCGAGCCCCGGATCATAATCCGGGGTAATTTATACAGGGCAATTCATATTTTTTAATCCAAACTTACCTTTGATTCTTTCACCTTAGGCTCAACATCTCTGGGTGAAATTTTTTCACCTTCCCATATGCCCTTTGTTATTTTTCTGATATCATTCAGGATTAAAATTAATACCGGGAAGAACAACAGAAGAAACAAGGTGCCGATTAAAACTCCGTATACCAGGGCAATAGCCATTGGTATTAGGAATTGAGCTTGAAATGAATTCTCCAATATCAATGGATACAAACCAACTGAGGTTGTTATTGTGGTTAGAATAATAGCCCTGAATCTGGCTCTGCCAGCAGCTTTAACAGCAGGCTCAGGTTCCATTCCCTCTACAATCAGCGAATTGTACTTGGACAGGAAGACCACAGCATCGTTTATAATTACCCCCGAAAGAGCAACCATCCCCCAAACACTTAACATGGAAACAGGATACCCTTCAATTCCATGTCCCCAGGCAGATCCCATCCAGCCCAAAGGAATCATCAGTAATATAATTATTCCTTGTGTAAAGCTTCGGAAATGAATCATCACAATAAAAACGATCAGCATAAATGCTATGCTAAAATAAATTTTCAATTCATGAATATCTTCGGCAGAGCGTTTTTGCTGCCCCTGATATTCCGGACGAACACTTGGAAATTTCGCTTCCAAATCGGGTAAAATTGTGGTTTCAATGTAGTCTAAAATAGGTGGTACCGGTTCACTCGGATCAATTAGTTCCGCATCAACACGAATCTCCCGTGCACCATTGTAACGCTGTATGCTAACAGGCCCGCGTAAAATTTCATAATCGATTAATTCCGACAATGGAAATTCCCCTTTTGGTGTACGGATTCTCATGTCTTCCATTTGACCGATAAAAACCCGGTCGGTTTTCGGATACCGAACCCACACTTTTATTTCATCTTTTCCTTCCTGCAGGCGCTGTGCTTGTCCTCCGAAAAAGCCTTGCCGGATCTGCGATGTAATGGAACTTAAATTCATCCCCAGGTAATAGGCTTTTGGTTTTAATTGCAACCTTACCTCACGGCTTCCCAATGGGTTATTGTCGTTGATATTGTATAAAGAGGACATTTTGCGTAACTCCCCTTGAAAATAATCGTTGGCCTGATTGAGCTGCTCCAAATCGTTTCCAAGCAAACTAATAGAAACAGGAGCTCCCCAACGGTTGCTGGCTCCAATGGTAAATTTCTCAAGATCGGAAACATCTCCCAATTTCTTCTTTACTCTGTCTGATATATCAAAACTTGAAACCGGGGCTCCTTCCATATCACGCAAAGTAACAGACAGGTTTCCTGCATGCGGCCCCACTTCCTGTCCGCCAAATGCATTACCTGATGAAAGTCTTGTATATTTGATAAAATTTGCTGTATCCTGAAATTCGTTCATCAATTCATCATTCACCTCCCAAACTGACTTTTCGAACTGCTTTAATCTGGCTATTGTGATTTCCTTATTGCTTCCAGGCTTGTAAGCTATGTTCACAGCAAAGGTGTCGAAAGCCACATTGGGGAAAAATGTACTTTGAATAAATCCGCCGCTAAATAAACCTATAGTAATAAAGAACAGAGCTGCAGGAATAAAAACAACAAACCATCTCCAACGAACTACACGATCCAGAGTCCCTGCATAAACGTTGTCTCTGACAAAAAGAATTCCCTTTTCAACTTTTCCTCTAAACCGGTTAAAAAAGTTATCCTTCCGATTTCGATGCAATACTTTTTCGTTTCCAATATGACCAGGCAATACAAAAAGACTTTCGAAAAGCGACAGACTTAAACAAGCCACCACTACAAATGCCATTTCGTACATAAATTCCATATTCCCGGTAACCAGCAAGAGCGGTGAGAAAGCCACCATGGTTGTAGTTACCGAAGTAAGCACTGCAGGAACAACTTCCATTGTACCATCTATTGCCGCTCTTCGGGGACTTTTACCACTTTCAAAATGAGAATAAATATTCTCCCCGATCACAATGCCGTCATCCACCAGAATACCAATTATTAATATCATCCCAAAAAGAGAAATCATATTGATGGTAATTCCCATTAAGTTGGCAACAATAAACATCCCTAAAAAAGACGCTGGAATTCCCCACGCAACCCATATAGACAATCGGAAACTCAGAAAAAGCGCCAATGAAATAATCACCAGCAACAAACCATACCCGCCATTTTTAAACAGCAGATTCAATCTTGACTGCAACAGACTAATGAAATCGAAACTGATTTCCAGTCGGGCATCATCATATTTTTCATTGAACTCTTTGGCATATTTGTTACAGTATACCGATATATCGTCCAAATCTTCATTATTCAGCTTGTTCACCTGAATTGAGATCGCCGGATTTTTATTAACATAGGTTGAATTCGGAACATCCTGAAACTGAAAATGAGTATTCGCGACATCACGAATCCGGATGTAGCTTCCGTCAGGATTTGCTTTTAAAATAATTTCGCCGATTTGATCCGGATCAACAGATCGGTTGCGCGAACGAATTAGAATTTCTTCCACCTCATTCTTAATTGTTCCTCCCGAAATATCGATATTATTATTGGCGATCGCTGCAGAGATCTCACTAAATGTCAGATTGTATCTTCGCAAATCATCTTCCTTCACCTCTACTGATAATTCCAGATTTGGAAAACCCGACAGAGATATTTGCGACATGACTTTCGAACGCATTAAATCGTCGTAAATCAGATCGGCATATTTTTTCAGGCTGATTAAATCGATATCGCCGGTAACCACCATGCGCACGGCAGGTGATGTAGCCCTGCGCTTGGCAATAACGGCTTTTTCGGCTCCCGATGGAAAAGTAGGAATTCCATCCACCGAGTTTTTTACATCGGCTAATGTTTCATCTAAATCGTAATCGCCGGTTGTGGTGATGGTTAATCGGGAAAAGCCCTCCGATGATACGGAATTCATTTCTTTGATTCCAACAATTCCCCGAACAGCATCCTCAATCCGAGAGGTTATGCCCTCTTCAACCTCCTTTGGTGAAGCGCCCGGAAACACCATAGAAACTGTGATCGTTTTAGACTCGGTCTCGGGGAAAAATGATTTCTTCATAAAAGCCAAAGAAACAAATCCTGCAATAACAAGCACCGCAATAATCATTTTCCCGTAAAACGGATATCTTACAAATTGTGATATTATATTTCTCATTATACGCTATTTCTTGATTTGTACCTGCATGTTTTCAGTTGCTTTAACAGGAGGTTCCACAACCAATATCTCTCCCTCTTTCAAACCATTAAAAACCAAGGTGTTCTCATTTCGTTTGATCACCTTAATTTCCTTTTCTTTTAAGGTACCGCCTTCAACAACAAACACTTTGTTAGAGCTAAAAACTGCGTTTCTGGGAATTTCCATCGCATTGGCAATCTTTTTCCCATTAAAACGAGCCGTTAAAAACTGTCCCTGATACAATTCATTCCCATTGGTTTTCTCCAACTTTACAAAAACTGAAATGGACTGCGTTCCCTCATCAACAAAATCAGATTTCCTCACCAATTTTCCGGTAAAAACAACCTCTCCATCCGAATCCAAAATATCTACCTTTTCATTTAAACTCAACCATGAAATTTCTTTCGATTCAATAGGAACCTGAAGTTCCAGATTATTTGATTCAATGATGCCGGCCAGCTTAGTGCCCATTCCGGCAACCGATCCGATCTGCGTATTTACCTCGGCATAAGAACCATCAAAGGGTGCATATATTTTTCTTTTATCTAACTTAACTTCAGCACTCTTAATGGCATAATAATCGCCTAAAATATTTCTACTTGCCATAAACACCTTTTCCTGATCGGATTTTACCTTTGGCAATTCAGGAATACTTTCCTCCAAATTGATCGCATTGAAAAAATTCATCCACGCCTCAAAATTATCTGCATAATCAACTTTAATATCCGGCAAATTCTCAGCCAGTTTATTCAGAAAACGGCTTTTAAGAGCGCGTAAATCCATTTTTGCATCTTCCTCGTAAATACGAATCAGCAATTGTCCTTTTTTAAACTTCTGTCCCACTTTCAAAGGGACTCCTGTCTCAACAATTCTGCCCGCAACTTCCGAACTCAAATTCACTTCCAGATTAGAAGCCAATCGTCCTTTCTCAACTATTGGAGAAGATATTTCATTGTACTTTACAGCCTCAACTTTAACAAATGGCAGCTTTTTTTTATCTAAATTCTTTTTAGGAGATTCTTTTAAACTGCTTAAGCCTTTCATTGCAACAAAAGAAATTGCCAATGTTGCAATTACCAGTAAAACGATGGTTATTTTCCGATTCATCTATAAAATTTATTTGGAGTTTCTTAACAAGAATTTTTACGATCAATAATTTTTATTTATAACGCATAAAGATAGATATTTATGAGATAATCTTAACCAATTTTAAAATTTTCATTTGGATTTCGACAAACCTCCCGATTTAAACTTTCAGTGAAACAAATAGCGGGTTTTATTCGTTTCCATTTGAACATTCAGTTTTCAAAAACCGATAAATTCAAAATAAATTCCGATTTTTGACCTCCAATTTATATTTGAACACAAAATGGAAAAAGAAAAATATACGAAACTTAGATATCAGCTCATGGAGTCATTAACCTGGCCTTCATTATATATGTTTAAATTTATCATTCCCAATTCAGATGAAAAAGTAAAGGCTGTTAAGGAACTTTTCCCTGCAGATACTGAATTTTCTTTTAAAACTTCCAAAGACTTAAAATTCATAGGAATTACTTTGAAAAAAGAGATGGAATCAGCTGATGCCGTAATCGATATTTACATGAAAGCACAGCGCATTGAAGGCATAATGATACTTTAACAAAAGCCACTGTTTACATCCTTATTAAAAAACTGATTATGCTAAAGAGCTAATTAAACTCTCCATTCCTCTGATTGCCTTTACGTTAATTAATTTGTTAAAAATTCCCTTTCTAAAATGAAAAATGGATATTTTGTTTTACTTTCGGGCTTCTGAATAAAACTAACAATTTTTTAAATGATAGATGTAATTGATTTTGGATTGACTCGTGATGGAGAAAAAGTACAACTATACACTCTCCGAAATAAAAATGGCCTGACAGCAAAAATCACCAATTATGGTGGTATTCTTACCTCATTTACTCTTCCTTTGCCCAACGAGGAAAGAGAGATTGTTCTGGGTTTTGATTCGCTTGAAGAGTATACAAATGAGGAATACCTTAAAAACTATCCTTACTTTGGAGCTTTAATCGGTCGGTTTGGAAATCGAATTAACAAAGGATTAGTTACACTTGATGAAAAAGAAATCCAGCTTCCCTGCAACCATGGAATGCACCATTTGCATGGTGGTGATATTGGGTTTGACAGAAAAGTATGGAAAGCAGAAATCGGGAACAATACTGATTTAAAATTAACTTACCTGAGTCCTGATGGAGAAGAAAATTTTCCCGGAAATTTAAATACTGAGGTAATTTATAAGTTGACTGATGATAACGAATTGCAGATTCATTACAAAGCTGTAACGGATAAAACAACCCCGGTTAATCTAACTCAACACGCCTATTTTAACTTATCAAACAATTTTGAGAGTATCTTAGACCATCAACTTCAGATTGATACTGAGTTCATTTTAGAAACAGACGATTTGTTGATTCCAAGCGGCAAAATATACAATATCAAGAACACTCTTTTCGACTTTAGAACAAAAAAACAAATAGACAGAGACATCGAAGATATTGAGAACTACGACGACTGTTTTGCGTTTGGAGAATCGACTGAAACACCAAGAAAAATAGCTGAACTTTCTGATAAAAATGGTGAAGTAACAATGGAAATTGCAACCACATTCCCTGGTTTACAGGTTTATACAGGAAAATATATCGCAGCTGGGAAATTCGGTTCTTTCTCAGGTGTTGCTTTAGAAGCTCAAGGTTATCCCGATGCTCCCAATCATACAAACTTTAAACAGGGGTGGTTACAACCTGGCGAAGTGTACCAGCATCAGACAAACTACAAACTTATTTTCTAAAAAATAGATAAGAGGCTGTTTCGAAAGATGCAGCCTTTTTTATTAACTGTAAATGTCTCCTCCTGAAATAGCACGGCAATAAAAAACAAACTATCTGATATTACAATTTTATTATCTGAAAGAAAAAACCAATCTTGCAGGCTCAGATTTCAAAACTTATTTTAATAAGATTGTCACAACTATGCTAACGGACATCATCATTGTTTTATCCATAATGATTTTAGGAATCGGAATTGGTCTTCTTATTGGCAACCGCCCAAAAATCATAAAAGTTATTGGTGTTTTAACATCATTTTCTATTTTTCTATTGCTTTTTCTTTTGGGGATAGGTGTTGGAACCAATAAACAAATACTAAACAATCTTGATTCTATCGGAATTCAAGCTTTGATCCTTACAATCGGAGCTGTTTTAGGTTCTTTAATTTGTGCCTATTTTACCTATATCCTATTTTTCAAAAAGAAATAAATCTCTATTTCAACGATAACTATGAACATCCAAACCAAAGAGATTTTAATACATAGGAAGATTATTATTCCAGCATGGCAAGTTACATGTGGCAATAAAAAACAAATTTAGACACATGAAAGGCAGTTTAATAATTCTTGGCTTCTTTATTCTGGGCTTAATCCTTGGACTAACACGCTTTTTACCTTCCTCTCTTTTAGAAGGTGATTTCAGTATATATGCTCTTTATTTGTTGATGTTTTTAGTGGGTATGGGAATTGGAACCGATCGCGGTTCGTGGAAAGTAATCCGTGAGGTGAACATCAAGATTATTTTGGTTCCTCTATCAGTCATTGTAGGATCTCTTCTTGGTGTTTCTGCTGTTTCTGCCTTGCTTTCGAATATTGGTATTGGTGAAGCAATGGCTGTGGGAGCCGGATTTGGCTATTATAGTTTATCCAGCGTTATTATTACAGAATTTCATAGCGATACGCTGGGTGTTATTGCTCTTCTTTCAAACATCATCAGGGAAATACTGACTCTTTTAGCAACTCCTTTATTTGTAAAATACTTTGGAAAATTAGCCGGGATTGCATCTGGTGGTGCAACTGCAATGGATACGACCCTGCCGATTATTATACGCTATTCAGGAAAAGAGTACGCTATCATTGCCGTTTTTAGTGGAATAGTACTTACCATATTAGTCCCTGTAATTATTCCAATCATACTAAAATTCGTATAATTTTTTTTCGGCTTTAAAAAGGAACTTACTGCAGTTTAAACTCATTTTAAAAATAATACACCAATAAACTAATTTGTTTTTTATAAATTTACTCCGAATCAACAAGCTTATCATGTTTTGTTTTAACGAATTTATACTTCTTTACAATTGTTCGTACAAAGGTTTGTTCGAATGTTGGATTTGTTAAATCTCCCCAATATCACTTTTCACAACTTATTTTGTTCTGTGCATTCTAACTGATAATGTCCTTTAGTGAGATTCTTGTATCCCGCAGGCATAATTTAATAGTTTCCTCATTGAACAAATAAATTACATCCAGTTTAAATTTACCAATTTGTTAAGGTACTTAAACAAATACTCAATAGTATATATTAATTAACCAAATACCCATAATGATGTTCTCAAAAGAAACCTATATCAACAGAAGAAACAAACTTAAATCTGACGTAAAATCAGGAATCCTGCTTTTTCTTGGCAACGACGAAAGTGGAATGAACTATGCTGACAACACTTATCATTACCGTCAGGACAGTACCTTTCTATATTTCTTTGGTTCCGATTATGCCGGACTAAATGCAATTATAGATATCGATGAAAATCGTGAAATTATTTTCGGCGATGAATTAACCATTGATGATATTGTTTGGATGGGTACCCAGCCTACCATAAAAGAAAAAAGCGAAACTGTTGGAATTAAAGAGACAGCTCCCCAGTCAGAATTAAAAACATATCTTGAAAAAGCCTTAACAAAAGGACAAAGAGTTCATCACCTGCCCTCTTACCGTCCTGAACATCAAATTAAATTACAGTCCCTATTGAATGTTCATCCCAATATTTCAGTAAAAAATGCATCTTCTGAATTCATTCAGGCGGTTGTAAATCAAAGAAATTACAAATCAGCCGAAGAGATCATTCAAATTGAAGAGGCTGTTAACATTACAGCAGAAATGCATCTTGCAGCCATGCGTATGGCTCGCCCGGGAATGAAAGAATATGAAATTGCTGCCAAAGTTCAGGAAATAGCAATCAGCATGGGTGGACAACCATCTTTCCCAACAATTGCAACTATAAACGGACAAACACTTCACAACCATTATCATGGCAATACATTAAAAAGCGGCGATATGGTATTACTTGACTGTGGTGCTGAAAATGGAATGCATTACTCGGGTGATATGTCGAGTACATTTCCTGTAGATAAAACATTTACAACCCGCCAAAAAGAAATTTATGAGATTGCTTTGAATGCTCACAATGCGGCCATTGCAAAATTGAAGCCCGGTACTAAATTTAAAGATGTTCATCTTACTGCATGCCGAACTGTTGCCGAAGGAATGAAGCAAATGGGTTTTATGAAAGGAAATGTTGAAGATGCTGTTCAACAAGGAGCACACGCCTTATTCTTTCAATGCGGTACTGGTCATATGATGGGAATGGATGTTCATGATATGGAAAATTTAGGCGAGGTTTGTGTTGGTTACAACGGCGAAGCAAAAAGTACTCTGTTTGGACTAAAATCATTGCGTCTGGGAAGAGAACTTGAACCGGGATTTGTATTAACCATTGAACCGGGAATCTATTTTATTCCTGAATTAATAGACATGTGGAAAGCCGAAAAACGATTCGAGGAATTCATTAATTACGATAAAGTAGAACAATACAAAGACTTTGGAGGCATTAGGAATGAAGAAGATTTCTTAATTACTCCTGATGGTGCCCGTTTGTTAGGAAAACCTATTCCTAAAAGCATTGCTGATGTAGAAAGAGAAAGAATCTAAAAATTATCATTAACACGCCCTATATTTTCTAAAATTACTAATCAATGAAACTTAAACAAATTACATTCCTTCTGATTGGATTTCTTTTCGTTGGCAGCATCTCCTGCGGACAAACAAAACCAAAAGATCTGCTGACCCAACTTGAAGAAATCCCAGGAGTAAGTGTAAAAAAGATTGCCGGAGACTCTACTTTTGCAGCGTATTACGAACTCTATTTTACACAAGATCTCGATCATCAAAATCCCAAGGCTGGAACATTTCAACAACGGGTCTTATTGGGTCATCAGTCTTTCGATCAGCCTATGGTTGTGGAACTGGAAGGTTATCAGATTTGGTCTGAAAAGGCTGCGGAGTTGAGCAAATTACTGAATGCAAATCAATTGACCATTGAGCACCGTTACTTTAAAAATTCAATGCCCGATAGTTTGAATTGGCAATACCTAAACATCAAACAAGCGGCTGCCGATCAGCATGTAATCATTCAGGCTTTGCGTAAAATATATCCTAAAAAATGGCTGTCGACCGGAATCAGTAAAGGAGGGCAAACAACTATTTTTCACAGGTATTTTTATCCTGATGATGTTGATGTTAGTGTTCCTTATGTTGCACCACTTAATCTGGCTCGTGAAGACAAAAGAATCCACGAACGCCTTGCCAGTGTTGGCAGCAAAGAAACCAGAGATCAGATTTATCAATTTCAGCTGGCTTGCTTTAATAACAGAGAAAAATTACTTCCTCTTGCTGATGCCTATGCAAAAGAGAAGAACTATTCTTTCTCAATGGGCCTGGAAAAGGCACTTGATTTAAGTATTCTGGAATATCCATTTGCCTATTGGCAATGGGGCGGAATTGACAGCATTCCCGATAAAAATGCCAATTCTGAAGAGCTTTTCGAGCATTTGTTTAAAGTATCAAGTATCGATTTTTTCGATGTTAGCAACATCAAACCGCTTCTTGCATTTTATCATCAGGCATTAACCGAGATTGGAATGTATAGCTACGAAATTGCTCCTTTCAAACAATACCTGAACGATGAAAAGGATATCACTTTCGATTTTACTTTCCCCAATGAACCTATCCGGAAATTTGATGCCTCATCGATGATTAAAATCAACAAATGGCTGCAGACTGATGCGGAAAAAATATTGTTCATATATGGTGAGAACGATACATGGTCGGCAACTTCAGTTGATCTGAAAGGAAATGACAAATGCAAAAAGTTTGTGAATCCCAAAGGATCTCACAGATCAAGAATCAACAGCTTTCCTCCTGAAATGAAGAAAGAAATTTTAAACACTTTGGAAAAATGGATGGATGTACAATTAACCGTTAACAATGAAAAGTAATTATTTGAGGGACAAGCATCTGTAAAAGGAAAAACAAAACCAGTAAAAGAGACTGTCTGAGAATTCAGATGGTCTCTTTATCTTTTAAATCATATTTAATTCTTCCAATAAAGCCTTCCGTTTTGGATATTCTTTTCTTAAATATGCAATCAGATCGTTCGACTCATCTCTTCCGCCAAGCTTAATCATTCGTCTTATGTATCTGCAAATACTCTGATAATGACCTCTCCCTATGTTATCTTCCATATATTTCTTAACTGCAACAGCGTATAAATTAATGATTTCACCAGAATAATTACTTATTAAATATTCACTGTAAGTATCAATGGTTGGGAAGTCCGGATTCTTCTGCAAATAAACCAAAAGTTTATCCCACCATTCCTCTTTTATGTAAATTTTTGCCAACAAACCGCTATGATCCCACCTACTTGATTTTCTTAAGTCTTTTGCCAATTCATTCACAAATGAAAACCATGATTCAGGAGCTATATTTTCTTTTAATATCTGATAATAATCCTGTTTTGATCTAAAATTATCTACAAATAAAAAACGGGCATATTCAATAATTTTCTCGGTATCATTCTGCTTCTGCGCAATTCTCAATAACCAATCATACCATTCATGAATCAATCCAGGCCTGTCTTTCTTATCGTATTTAATACCATCCACAGCAATGCCAATTGCTTTTTCGTACGATTCCGTTTTCAAAGCATTCTCAATTGCTATGCCTCGTAATTTCGAATTGGATATGTGTGCTTCTAAATATTCGGCAGCCTGATTTTCTCCTTTACACTTCAGCAACACATTATATCTTATTGCCTGCATTTCCTCCAACGAATATTCCGACACTTCTGAATGATCTGTCAACACGAAAAAACTTTCTATTTCGGCCTCTGTTTTTAATAATAATGATGCTATATGGAGACATCCTAAATGCCAGTCCCAACCCCCAAAAGTATTGTTTCCGTATGCTTTCAAACAATAATCCAACAACAATTTTCGAATCGATTCATCCAATTGTAATGTTCCAATACGCACTAATAAGTCAAAAGATGAATCGATGCCAAAACTTAAATAACCACTGCTGTCATCACCATAATTAACAGCCTTTACCATCTCCTCCATAATAGCTGTACATATAAAAAAAGTGCTTTTATAGTTGCCTCTATCAAATTGATTTTGTGCCGATTCGAGAAGATTATTTACTTCATAATAAACATCTCGTGAAGATGAATGACTTACAAAACCATATCTATCCGAAGCTGAACTCACAATCGATTTCACTTGATTTACATAAAAACTTTTCGATTCTGAAGTATTGTATTGAGCAAAGTAAGCCAATAATTGATTTCGGAATCCTCTATCTTCCTCTGCCTTTATTCGGACAAATTGTTTCAGATCATCATGAGATGCATTTTCAAGCATTGCAATTACTTTATCCGCCAAAGTTTTGCGCTTCTTTTTCACTGCAGGTATTTCAGATGCCTTAGTAAGTGGATTTCTTTTCAAATTCAATTGATCTTGTTGCAAATAAAAAATAACAGCAACAACATGCTTGCAGAAAGGTCCCATATCATACGGACAGTTACAAACATGTTCCAAAATCATATCGTTCTTAATTACCAATTTTACCGTGTAATCCTCAGTTCCTTCAACTGTAGCCTCATATTCCCCTATTCCTATTTCTATTGGCTGATTTACTTTGTTATTCTTAAAATACGACAACCCGCGCTTTAAAATTTTGTCATCTATGTATTGCTCAAATTCATTAAATGATATTTCCATTATCTCTGTTTTATTTACACCCCTGCAATTTATATAAATTCAAGGAAATTGAATAGAACACTCTCACTTATGAAAGAGATTTAGAACGCAAAAAAGGATGCCCATTTATGAGCATCCTTTTTATTATACTAATGAATTGGAATTAAATCTCTTTCTGCGTTGGAGACATCACCACTTCAATTTTTGCTGGTGTTGAAAAATACTTTTTAGCAAAATTCTCAACCTTCTCTTTTGAAATTGAGTTGATCATTCTTTCGAAATCTTCAGTACTCATCATGTCCTCATCGTACACATAGTAACGATTGATCGCATTTAACCAATAACCATTTTTACGAAGATTCTCCTGACGAACCTTAATGAAATTTTCCTTCGCTTCGTGCAAGTCATCTTCTTTAACACCTTCGTTGAAAAGAGCCTGAATCTCACTATAAACAATTCCTTTTAATTTTTCAGCCTTGGCAGGATCTGTATCAAAACGAATCACTAATTTATACTCTTCCCGAGGAAATTTATCAACCGAAGCACCAACTCCCACACCATAAGATCCTCCTTCTTTTTCACGAATCACCTCAAGATATCTTTTATCTAAAAGTTTGGCAACAACATCCATCAATACTGAATTTTCTTTTGAATATTCAATATCACCATGAAAATCAATTTCGATGGTTGTTTTAGGAGTTTCCATCTCTCTGTCAAAATGGGTATAAGTATCTTTTTCAGGATAATCCACACCATTGTCTTTCCAGTTATCCTCACGGTCTATATCCTTAATGCTTCCCAAGTATTCTTCTATCATTGGTTTTGCTTCCTCTGCATCTATATTGCCTACAAAAACAAATGTAAAGTCGCTGGCATCAACAAACCGCTCCTGATAAATGCGTTTCATTGTCTCAAAATCCAATTTGTCAATCATATCTGTATCAAACAGAATTGTTCTTGGATTGTGATTGGTAGAAGTCATTGATACGGAATCACTAAACGCTTTGTTTATATCAGCTCCCATATTGGCCACATAAGCCATATATCTTCCTTTCAATGCATTAAAAGCTTCCTGATCGAAACGTGGTTGCTCAAAATACATATGCACCAACTGCAATAAGGTCTCAAAATCCTTTATGGATGAATTCCCGTTAAGTCCTTCTGATAATTCACCTACATATGGTGCTACCTTAACCTCTTTACCCGTTAATAATTTTTGCAGGCTAATCTTGTCAAATTTGCCCAATCCAAAATTTGAAACAAAACCTCCAAGCAGTTCAGCCGAAGGCAGATCCTTAACACTGTATATTGAATTTCCTCCTTTACTAAAAGCTTGCATACTAATTTCATTCTCTTTGAAATCTGTTTTTTTCACAACAACTGTTGCACCATTCGCCAATGTCCACTCTGCAGCATCTAAATTCTTCAAGTTTGATTCTTTTACAACTTTTCCGGCCGCAGGTTGTTCTGAAAGTAAAGGTTCAGTTATCACTTTATCTTCATAAGGCGCCAACTCCATTTGTTTCACTTTTGCAACCACTGCAAGTAATTGTTCTTTAGTCGGCAATTGTAATCCTTCTTTTTCAGGAGCCGATAAGGTAATCACCTCATTCTCATCCGTAATCCATCCTTTTGAAACCGCATTTACTTCTTCTGCGCTAATACCAGGCAATAATTGTTTCATTGCTTCGAACTCAAACTCAATTCCAGGAACAGGCTCATTGGTTAAATAATTTTGCTGATAGCCACGAACCAAGCGATCATTGTTCTGTTTGTTCCTTTCCTTATAAGCTCTTTCCATTTTACTCAACATAGCCGTTTTAGCACGTTCCAATTCTGAAGCCACTATACCATATCTTTTGGCTCTTTCTGTTTCTTTCAAAAGCACTTCAATTCCGCCCAAAATATTATCCTCTTTAAGGGTAACTCCATTTTGAAAAACATCCATTTTTCGGGCTTTATTATAATATGCGGCATAACCGGCTATAAATGGTGCATTCCCTTTTTGGAGCAGTTCGTTATAACGATCTCCCAATACACTTGAATAAAGATCTTCGATTAAAAGCTTGCGATAATAGTTTAGATTTTTTTCGGAAAAAGGAGTTGCGTTGTGTTTGTAAACAATTTCAAAACTAATTCTGCTGGTTTCAGGATCTGTAATTACACCAACAATTGGTTCCTTATTTTCAGGAACATCGAAATACACTCTTTCCTCCGGATTTTCAACAGCAGGAATATGTGCAAACATGTCCTTTATTTTTTGTTCAAATTTCTCTGCATCAATATCTCCAACTACAATAATGGCCTGCAAATCGGTACGATACCAATCGTGATAAAAATCCCTGATTACCTGATGGTCAAAATTATCAATGACATCAAGATCTCCAATAACATCACGTTTTTCATATTTAGAGCCTTGATAAACGAGTTTGTTTTTTTCTAAATAAACACGCATTCCTCCAGATCGGCGGGTTCTCCATTCTTCATGAATTACTCCACGTTCGCTGTCGATTTCCTCACCAGTAAGACTTAAATAATTCGACCAATCGTGTAAAACCAAAAGAGTAGAATCCAACAAATTCTCATTCGTAGTTGGGACATTACTTAGATTGTAAACCGTTTCATCTACATTGGTATAAGCATTAATATTACGACCGAATGCTACGCCGTATTTCTCTAAATAATTAAGGACACCTTTTCCTGGAAAATGTTCCGTCCCATTAAAGGCCATATGCTCCAAAAAATGAGCCAATCCATTTTGATTATCATCTTCCAAAATTGCTCCTACATTCTGAACAATGTAGAAACTAGCCCGATCTTTAGGCTCTTCATTGTGACGAACATAGTAGGTTAATCCATTGTCTAATTTCCCGGTTCTCACATTCGGATCCATAGGAAGTTTAGCATCCATATTGTTTTGAGCGGACAGCATTCCAGTGCCGGTCAGTGCCAAAACAGTACAAAGACTCATTTTGCTAAATAAATTCTTAATCATTTGTGATTTGTTTTAGTGATTTGTAGTACAAAATACACAACATAAGTGTAATTCTTATAAATTAAAGAAATAATTAGCTATTTAACAATTTACTTAATGATTTTTAACACAATATATTTACTATTCTTTCACCTTTAAAATGATATCATTTACCTATCTGTCAACATTTCCGTGGTTAATCTAAAACTTGATCGATTTAGAATCAATGAAAAGAAATACAGTATCCACATAGGGTCAAATCCTATGAATAAAAACAACGAGATAAGCATAAAAAAGGAGCACCAACCGGTACTCCTTTCCAATATTAAAAATAAATATGCTTATTTCTCTTCTTTTTCTTTGGTATCCGAAACATCGTCGAATTCAACGGTTTCACCTTCTTCTACTTTTTTACCCAAATAGTTTGGCAGTTCCATTCCAGCCATTTTGAAAAGTTCTTCCATCGGAGGAATAGATCCCATCATGCCCTGCATAAAGTTAGCGGTAGATGTTTTGCCATCTTTTCCGCTTCCATTCTCCCAAACAGTAACCTTATCAATCTTGATGTTCTTGATAGCATCAACCTGGGTTTTAACCAATTCCGGTAACTTATCAGCAATCATTAACATTACTGCATCTTTAGCATCGCTTCCGGCTGCATGAACAAGTTTATCGAAACCTTGAGCCTGTTTGCTTAAAATTTCATAAATACCCTTACCTTCTGCTTCCATTTTCATGAAGATCGCATCAGCCTCCCCTTTCGCATGACGACGGGTTTGTTCTGCAATCGCCTCAGCGGCAATCTCAATTTTTTGCTTGTCAATCTCGGCAGGTACCACAACATTAGCAGTCTGTGTTGCTTTATCACGGGTTGCACGGGCATTTTCAGCCAATTGTTCAGCAGCATAAGCTTCCTCTAAAGCACGCGCCTGAGTTACTTTCTCTGCAGCCGAAGCCAAACGTTCTGCTTCTGCTTCTCTCTCTCTTCTGCGCGCATCCGAATTGGCAATTGTAATTTTTGCCGTATTCTCTCCTTCAACTGCCGATGCATCAGCAGCAGCAACCTGCACACGTTGTGCCTGATGGGCGTTTGCCTCACCAATAGAACCATCACGGTTTTTCTCAGCAACGCTTTTCTTGGCATCATTTATTGCCTTAGCCGCAGCTTCCTTACCTAATGCTTCAATATATCCCGATTCATCGTTGATATCCGTAACATTCACATTGATCAGTTTCAAACCAATCTTTTTCAATTCAGCCTCAACATTATTTGATACAGCTGCAAGGAATTTATCACGGTTGCTATTGATTTCCTCAATATCCATGGTAGCAACTACCAAACGTAACTGACCGAAAATAATATCCTTAGCCAAATTACTGATATCTGCCTGAGACAATCCTAATAGTCGCTCAGCAGCATTAGTCATTACTCCTCCTTCTGTAGAAACTCCTACAGTAAAACGAGAAGGTACATCCACACGAATGTTTTGCTTACTCAAAGCACTTTTCAAATTGATTTCAATCGAAAGCGGTGTTAAATCCAGGAAAGCATAATCCTGAATGATTGGCCAAATAAAGGCTGCACCACCATGAATACACTTGGCCGAACGCGATTCGGTATCTACTCCTTTACCAACTTTTCCATACACAACCAAAACGCGGTCGGACGGACACCTTTTGTATCTCTTAAAAAACGATACAATTAAAGAAAAAACGGCAATTACAATGACCGCAATTAATAGAACAACATATTCTCCCATGATAACTTATTATTAATAGTTTATTTAATAAGGTTTTACAATTAAAATTTGATCATTTAAAACATCTACAACCTGAATTACTGCACCGGTAGGAATATCTGAATCACTATCGGTAACCGCATCCAAAGTTTGAAGCCCCTGCACTTCAATTTGTACTTTTCCCATTCCTTTTCTATTGGCCGGTACAGACAAATAAACATTGCCGATTTTCCCCTTGGCATTATTTATATTTAAGGTTCCTTCTTCTACCAGCTTTCCCATGAAATACAAAATAGAAGCCATAATTAACATCATTGCTAAACCAGCAAGAGTAGCAATTAATGTCGAGACACCGGCTCCTAAGCCCATATCCAAACAAATTATACCTGTCCAACCAAATACAGCAAAAAAGGCAATCAGGTTTTTTAAGCTTATAAACTGAAAATCAATTCCAGTATCGCCTTCCACTGCAGTATCTGCATCTCCTTCAGCACTCAGATCATCAATATCACCACCAACAAAAGTAAGTGCGATCTGAATTAGAAACAGGAGAGAAAATGGGACTGAAATGCTCCAGAAGATCTTTTCCACCATTTCCATTGAACTCCACCAATCTGAAATTTGTAGTATCATAATTATTGTTTTTTATTTAGGATGAAAATAATAATAAATATCGACCTATTATCCATTATGCTTACCAGTTATTATCTTTTTTGCCGTATTCTTATTTTTACATGTTTTTAAGTGTTTTTTGGGGGGTGAAAAATCTTTTTCACTTCTCCTAAAGAAAAGGATTCTTTGTAAATACAAGCGCCCCTCTGTTCTTCGAACATTTTCCCATTAAAATGTGAGAATTCACCACTTTTAACTTTTGTATGTGTTTTTTACATTGAATCTTCCCTAGGAAGGATACCGCAACGCAGTGAAGATCGTGAAAGCAATTTGAAATAATACGAAAGGGTGTTGATTCCTGAAATTATCTTACCAAATTTTATGCAGACAAAAAGGAGCACCAAATGATGCTCCTTTTATAGTTTAAGACTTTGTTCATCTATTATTTCACATCCACTTCAATCCAATTGGAACGGTTTGGATCCGCCGGAGCTACTACTTTTTCTTCCGATTGATTCTCCAATTCTTTTAGCAGTATTTCTATTGCTTTTTGCAGGGAAGGATCAATCCCTTTAGCTACTAAATGTGGTTCATCGTACACTTCTACATCAGGATACATGCCAACTCCTTCGATGATCCATTTCTGATTTTCATCGAAAATACCAAAGCGGGGAACAGCAATGTAGCCGCCGTCGACTAATCCGGCATTACCCGACATACCCACTAATCCACCCCAGGTGCGGGTTCCTATCAATTTGCCAAGACCTTTTTTCTTGAAATAATATGGGAAAGCATCTCCCCCTGAAGATGAGTAAGAATTAATCAGCATTGCCTTTGGTCCATCGTGGGCAACTGCAGGTGTTTGATTCGCCTCAAGACCTCTGCGGTGCCAATAAGACAATACATTACGATCTAAAAGGCTGACCATTTGATCAGGAATAAATCCACCGCCATTGTAACGATCATCAATAATTAAGGCTTGTTTATCGTGATAGGCATACATGCCACGGTTCAATTCCCTGTTGCCTTCCACTGCGGTATTTGGAACGTGGATATATCCAATCTTTCCTCCGGATAATTTGTCTGTCATCTCGCGGCGCTCGTTCACCCAATTCAGATACATCAATTCCAATTCGCTTTCAATTGGTTTAATGGTATAGGTTTTTGCTCCCTCAAAACCGGGCAGACTGTTCACGGTGATCTCCACCATTTTATCCACCTGATCTTCCAAATAAAGATAAGGATTCACGTCTGTACTTAAAGCATGACCATTAATGCTTAACAGGTAATCACCTTCCTTTACATCAACACCTTGCTCGGTTAACGGTGATCGTCGGTTAGGAGTCCAGTTTTCGCCCTGATAAATTTTTGAGATGATGTATTTACCGGTTTTTGCATCAGCTTTTAATTTTGCTCCTAACAAACCTGTTTCCACAGCTTTCACCTTTTCGAAATCGCCATAGTTCACGTAGCAATGTCCGGTGTTGGTTTCCGCTATAATCTCACCCAGGATGTAATCCAAATCGGCACGATGACTTACATATGGCATCAACTGACTGTAGTTGGCTCTAATTTGCGCCCAATCTACACCATTCATGTTATCCACATAGTAGAAGTCCCGAAAAATACGCCACCCATCGGTGTAAATCTGATTCCATTCCTTTTTAGGATCAATCTTCATATCCAAATCATCCAATTGGAGTTTGCCGGCATCGGCCGACTGACCGGCAGACAAATCGGTAATTCCATATGCAGCACCTGCCCAATACAATAATTTATCACCATTTCCGGCTAAAGAATAACCGGAAACCTTATCTAAAATCACTTCATCCTTCTCTTTTTCTATGGTATAATGATGTAAAACTCTATCGCTGGTGTACAAGATTCCTCCTTCAACAGCTTCCAGATTATCGTAATCTCCTGATGATAAAGGAAAAGCTGTAATGCGATTGGAGATGCCCTCAAAATCAATTTCAACTTTGACCTTCTCTTCAGGTTTAGCATCATCCTTTTTCACTTTTTTCTTTTCGTCAACAGCAGGTTTATCTTCTTTCACCTCTTCAACATCATTTTTTAAAGCAAACAATTTAGGTCCGTCTGCCTTTAACGACATGGCAAAAATCCGGGTTGCATTGTTGTACAAATAATCAAACTCGAAGCTTGAAAAATCAAGATTGAAATCACGGTTTGATAAAAAGAAGATGAAGTTTCCATCCTTCGAAAATACCGGAGATGAATCACCAAAAGTATCATCCGTTAAATGATAATTCTTTCCGGTCGTGATATTGTAAACCCAAACTGCTCCCTGATCATTATTACTGTCTTTCACATAGGCAATCCATTTCGAATCAGGTGAAAATGAGAAATCAGTAATTTCATTTCGTCTGGCAACATCAACTATTTTAACTTCTCCACTTTCAACATTTAAACATTTCAGCTTTAAAGTACGATCGAAAAACAGCATGTATTTGCTATCCGGCGACCACTTGGCATCATACATCCAGGCCGAAGAACCAAAAGTTACTTGTTTCGCTTTTGCTCCCTTTTTGTTCTCCAAAAGATAAATTTCGTATTCACCTGTAGCATCTGAATAGTAAGAAATGTATTTCCCGTTTGGTGACCAGCTTGGTGCAGTTTCCCGAACTCCCTGAGTTTGTGTTAAGTTGATACTTGGTCCGTTCTTGGCAGGGACCGAAAAAATATCGCCGCGAGCATCAAAAAGAGCTCTTTTCCCTGAAGGAGAAACGGCAACACTTTGTATAAAATCTTTTACATTCTTATAATAAGGTAATGTATTCGGATTATCGAAATTGATGTTCACAACAACGCGTTCCTCTTTCCCTGTTTCCAGATTTAGTTTGAACAATTGACCACCATTCTCATAAGCAATCTGTCCGTTTTCACCCGATGGCCACATTACATCAAATGTTTTGTGATGAGTCATCTGAGTAATCTCTTTGCTGTCCACATCATATTTATAGATGTTCAACTTTAAATCTCGATCTGATGCAAAATAAATGGCATTTTTATACCAGGAAGGAATTTGATCGGAACCTACAAATTTTGTAATTCTCTCCGATTGATCCTTTTCCAAATCATAAATCCATAAATCGGCAGCTCTACCTCCTTTGTAACGCTTCCAGGTACGAAACTCACGACTGATTGGGGCATAGCATATTTTTTTTGCATCCGGTGAAAACACTCCAAATCCCCCTTCAGGAATTTGTAAGGCCTGTTCCAAGCCACCATCAATACTTACCTGATAATAGGTTCCGTTTCGCTCTCCAAAAGGAGTACGATTCATACGCACCAAAATGGATTTGCTATCCGGATTCCAGTCTAGTATTGCATCATCAAATCCACCACGAGGGGGCATCATTCCAACCGAATTGTAATAAGTTAACTGCTTAGGTGTTCCTCCTGTTGAAGGCATTACATAAACCTGACGGCTCCCCGAATACTCAGCCGAGAAAGCAATCCATTGCCCATCAGGAGAGATTTTAGGAAACAATTCCATTCCTTTGTGCGAAGTCAATCTTTTGGCATCACCTCCATCGGAATCTACTGTCCAAATGTCGCCCGCATAAACAAAGGCAATTAAATTTTTATTGATATCAGGATATCTCATTAAACGAACATCCTTTTCGGCCTGAGCACTTTTCATTGTCCCAAATAGAATAAGACAAAATGCCACAATTTTAAGATTGAATTTTAACATTTCAATTTATAAGTTAGTGTGTGAATATTATTTGGTGTAAAACAAATCCTTCCTTAATTACAGAAAGTATTGGCTTTAAGTAGCATATCAATTTATTTTCATAAAAAACTTTCCGTGAAGCTACAAAAAAAGTGACATTACTAAAAAAAGGAATGCCACTTTAACACAATAATAATTCTAAGCCTTATAATTCGATCAAACTAATGGCTGCTCCGCCACCTTCAGCCAAATGATATTCTATTTTCGACGTGTTATCTACCTCTTTATTTAGGATCTGAAACTCAGTTGGATTCTTATCCCAGTGAGCATTTTTACCATCCAAATAGAGTGTTGCTTTGTATTTCTTTCCTGGAGTAAGAAAGTTCAAATCTATATTCATATCGCGGGCATTTTCATCCGTAATTGATCCGACAAACCAATTTTCAGAATTACGATCCTTACGTGCGATGGTCACAAAATCCCCTACTTCACCATTCAACACCTTGCTGGTTTCCCAGGTTACGGCTACATCCCGAATGAACTGAAATGCATCGTTTCCTTTGTAATTCTCAATTAAATCGGGAACCATCTGAATTGGACTGTTAATTACCACATACAATGCCAATTGCTGCGCCAAAGTAGTATTTACCTGATTGTTTGGCTTGTGAGGTGTTAACTTGATATTGAAAATACCCGGCGTGTAATCGATAGGCCCTGCCAACATTCGTGTAAATGCTACAATTGGAAGGTGTTCCGGAGGATTTCCTCCATCGCTTGCCCAGGCATTAAATTCCTGTCCGCGCAATCCTTCACGGGCAATTACATTCGGATAAGTTCGACGCAAACCCGTTGCTTTTATTGGTTCATGAGCATTAACTGCCACTTTGTATTTCGCACCTGTTTCCACAGCTCTTCTGTAGTTATTCACCATCCATTGTCCGTGATGATATTCTCCTTTCGGGATAATTTTGCCAACATAGCCTGTTTTCACCGAATGAATTCCCAGCGAATTCATCAATTGATAGGCTGTATCCATTTGCTGATTGTAAGTTCTCGGAGCCGCCGAAGTTTCATGATGCATGATCAACTCTACTCCTTTTTCTTTTCCGTACCGAACCACTTCCTTTAAATCGTAATCTTTATAAGGAGTAACAAAATCGAAAACACCTTCGCGATCCTCAAAACCAATCCAGTGTTCCCAACCGGTGTTCCATCCTTCAACCAAAATACCACCAATCTTATTTTCTGAAGCAAAATCGATTAGCTCCTTAGCATATTTGGTTGTAGCACCGTGCTTGCCACTGGCCATATCCCATGATTTGGTTCCCAAATGCATATCCCACCAGATGCCTACATATTTCATCGGTTTAAAATAATCAACCGATCCAATTTTATTGGGCTCATTCAAGTTTACAATCAAATCAGATTCAATTAAACCGCCTGCATTTTCAGAAATCTGAATGGTTCTCCAAGGTGTGTTAAAAGGTACAGCTCTCTTTACTTTGTAACCCGTTCTGTCCGATCCAACCAATTCACTTTCCAGCATCAATTTCTCTTTGTTTACTTTCAAAGTCATCCCCGCATAATCCGTCAGGTTGGCTTCGTGAAAACTCAAGTAAACACCTTCAGCTGTTTTCATAGTAACCGGAGTATTCACCGCATTTTCCGGTATATGAGTTTGAGCCAGATTGTCGTTGGAACGCAATGCAATTGCATCGATACCGGTAAGTGAGGTAGTATGATATAAGTGTTCGTAAATATCCCAATCGCCCGGAATCCACCATACTTTGTGATCGCCGGTGAGATTAAACTGTGTATTTTCATCGGTAATCATCACCTCTTTCATAGCCTCCTGTTCCGGAAATTCATACCGAAATCCAAGACCATCATTATATACTTTAAACACCAAATTCATTTTTCGGTTTGGAGACTGTTCTTCTTCTAAATTCAATACTAATTGATTGAAATTATCCACAACCACTCTTTTCTCGCCCCACTGCATTTCCCAAGTTGAGTTACTTGATGAAAGTTGTGAGTCAACAATCTTCCATCCTTTTTTGATAGATGGCATATTCTGAAAATCGAAGCCTAAAGTTGACGGCTCAATTACTTTTTTACCATTGAACAAAACCTCGTAAGTGGCCTGTCCTTCGACCATACTGAATTGAACGCCAATTTTTCCATCGGGCGATTCAACATTCCGGACTAATTTGTCATTGGCACAGGATGCCAATATCATTGCAAGACCAGCAATAAAACACAGTGTTGATTTAAAATTCATAGTTAATTGAATCAAAAGATTAGTATTAATTAAGTTCAAACTATAGTTAATTCCTATAAGTTCTGAATAATTATCAAAGTAACCAGAGAATAAGCTCAATAACTAAATACTAATTGAAAATATAGATTAAAACATCACCCAAAAACACCTAAAAACCTAACAGTCTATGCATTAATAAAATACGAAACTCTTGAAAATATAGATGAAATACAATATCCTTTATAAGCTACACATACAATAATTTGAGAACTTGAATCTTCAGCAAAGTGAATAATTGAACTTTGACAATTTATTTTCCTGAATAAAAAAAACATATTAATATATATTGGCATAAATATTGTTAATTAACAACAATTATAAATAATTAATAATATTTACTAAAATTATAGAACATGAAAAAAACGGTGATCTTATTAATCGCCCTTACACTATCAACTTTTGTAATGGCTCAAGAAAAAACTAAAATAAAAGAGGTTGGTCTCACTTTTAGAAATTTGGATGAATTTGGCTTCGGCTATAAAATTGGTACAGAACAGTCATTATGGAGATTCAATACCATTTTTTTATCAGGGATGAATGAAGATAGAAATTCAGACAAAGCATTTAATGATAGTGATTCTCAACAATTCGGATTAAGTTTTAGTGCTGGAAAAGAATACAGAAAACTTATTACAGAAAATCTTGAATACAGATATGGCCTCGATTTATCATTTGGATATAATCACTCAAAAGAAAACAATGGATCTACCACTGATCCAAGTAAAAGAAAAAGTAATTTATTTACACCTGGACTTAATCTTGTGTTTGGTTTAAATTATATAATTAGTGATCAATTAATATTAGGTGCAGAAGTTCTGCCTTACCTTAAATATACATTTGGACAAACATCGGAAGAAAGAAGGATTCCAGAGTATAGTAACAAAGTAGACCATTCCGATATTAGATATGGTTTTGATAGTTCTTCTGTCTTATTATCCTTAGCTTATCGCTTTTAATTCTCTGATTCAACTTTGATTTTTTAAGAGAAATAACTCCCAAACTGCTTATGGCAAGTTGGGAGTTTTTCGTATAAGAAAATTTGTAGTGCTTTGTTATAAAATAGGCATTAATTACAGTTAAACCGACTTTATCGCCATCACTTTTAAATCAAATTCTTCATTTGGATAAATGGAACGATTCCTAATTTTAGTTTTATAAGTGTAGATGGTATTCACCGAAAAATTAAGAATACCGGCTATTTTCTCATTGTCGTTTATGCCTAATCGGATCAATGCAAAAATCCGTAAATCGGTATTTAAACATGGAGAATCTTTTAAACTGATTCGATCTTTTTCTTCGAACAATTGATTGAATCGATTCACAAAATCAGGAAACAATTTCAGGAAAATCCGATCGAAGTCTTGAAACAAATTCTCGCGTTCTTTCTTCGAATTGTATTTTTTTAATTCCGATTCGATGGCATCATATTGCTTCGTGATTAGCTGGCGCGAAACGGCTTTTTTCATCGCTTCCAGTTTCTCGATAAACTGCGAGCTGAAATTGAAATAGTAACCAACATACTCTTCCTTAATTTTACTTACCTCACGAAGCTGTTCATTCAATTGCCGAAGATTACTATTGCTCTCCAAAATCTCTTTACGGGCTTTTTTCAATTCCTTTACCTGCCGGTAGATAATGATGGAAAAAGAAATTAACAGCAAGGCCAGAAGAGACACGATCAGAGAAATATTGGATATGATCTTTTTTTCCTTTTCTACTTTATTCAAAACAGCAGCTTCAATATCGGGCCGAATAAATGATATCTCCAATTGCCGCGCATTGCTGCCGTAAAATACCGCATCCCTCTGAGCTTCGGAGATAAACCGGTTTGCTTTCTCTAAATCTCCGTCGTGAAAAAGTAGTTCTGCCAATACTTTCGCCGCCAAAGTTTCTTTTGTGATAGACTGAATATCACCTACAACAGCTTTACAAAGATGATATTTTGCTTTTTCTTTCTCCTGCAGTTTTAAATACGAAATGCCCAAAATACAATTGGTTATCGCAGCCTGATGCGGGGTTAAATCCTTTTTATTTAATAAGGATGTGCAATACTTTTTAACATCGTAACTGGCGTTATTATTCTGACTTTTTAATGCCAAAGCCAGAATATATTCGAAAGAATCTGGATCACCCTCTGCTGCAATTTTCTTCACATATAAATTCCCGCTTTCGCGGTATTTGGGCGCATAATATCCCCAACGGGAATTGGATAAATCGTAATAGGCACGATAAGCTACAGAATAAAAGTCAATGCGCTTTTTTTGATCCAAAGCCATCGGATCGATGGTCTGAATGCTGTCGATGGTTTCCTTGTATAATCCCCGAAGCAGAAGAATCAGGGAAATATTTGATTTGGCTTCAGCAATTTTTGATGCATCCTTTAACCGATAAGCCGTTTTCAATGCCAAATTCCCATAATAAAAAGCCGAATCGTAAACAAAATACTCGTATTCTTTGGTCAATCTCACCAATAAATTGTACTCCTCGTTTCTTCGGTCCTCAAAATTTGAATGATGCAGGGAATCTGTCAGCAAGGCGATTTTGTTCTTTTTTACCTGAACAATGCTGTCTTTCGCTTCAATATATTTATTCGCCTCGGCAAACTGAAATGCAAGAGAATCATTTTGTCCGAAAGAATTCAGACTTAGTAAAACAAAAAATGTTAGAATGACACTTCTGTACATGCTTATTGAATATGGGTTTGCTGAACAAGGGGTAAAAGTAAGATTAATATTTTCTGCAGCAAAAAAGCCCTATCAAATTGACAGGGCTGAGTTAAACTTATTTTCGCAATATTATAATCCACTAAAATCGACACCTTCAAACAGCATACTTGGTGTTTGCCACGAACGATCAGTTAATGGATCGTTACCAATCGCAATTAAATTGTTCCAAATCTCTTTATGATTTCCGGTAATGTTCATTCCTGATACAGGATGAAGTATTTCTCCTTTTTTAACATAGAAGCCCTCTACTCCAACCGAAAAATCACCCGTTGCAGAATTGGAATTACCTCCATTAAAACCAGTTACCAAAATACCTTCATTCATATCTTTGGTCAAAGCTGATAAGTCTTTATCTCCCAGTTCAAAAATCAAATTAGATGACGAGCCTGTAGTTGGTTCCATATCTAACTTTTTACCGTAATAATCATCAATATAGTAGGTCTGAAGTATACCATTCTCTATTACCGTCATTTTACGGGAAGCCAAACCATCACCATCATACAATCGTGAATTACGTCCCGATTCAATAAATGGATTGTCGGTAATACTCAATAAATCAGAAGCAATTTTTTTGCCAATTTTTCCTTCTAAAAAGGATCTTTTTTGCTGAAGGTTATAACCAAACATGGGTTGAAGCAGAGAATTAAATACACGGCCTACTGATCTGTTTTCAATCAGCATTTCCATTTTTCCCGATTGAATAGTCTTGGCTCCAATTTTCCTTAAAGCTCTTTCAACAGCATATTTCCCAACACCTTCTCCAGATAACTGATCCCAAAATCTTGCGGCATTATAATGATAATCACTTGGGCGACTATCACCTCCATTAATTGACGCACTTGCATCAATAGAATAAGACGTAGATTCTTTAAACCCCTCAACGCCATTACTCAACACTAAATAACTACGGTACGATCCATCACTATAAGATCCGGTAACGCTGATAATTCTTTCGTCCATACCTGTCGTTTCAGCCTCAACCTGCATGGCCAAATCGATTTTCTGACGAGGATCTATCGAGTCGTAATTTGAATCAAATAATTTCAGATCCTTTTCGGTTCCATCATAACAAAGATGACGATCTGGTAAAGAACGATATTGATCTTCGGCTAAATAATTCGTACCCAGAATAGCCTCCTTGATAAATTTTTCAAGATCGTTCCTGTCCAATCGATTTGTAGAATGTGTTGAGTATTTACCGTTCACATAAAGCTTAAGGCTTAATCCACTTTGAATCGATTCCTGTATTTTTTCAATTTTCTGCTTTCTCACTTCAACCTCTGATTCTTTAGAATCATAAACTGAAACTGAAACTTCTTTTGCGCCATTTTCTGTGGCATATTTGGAAGCCCATTGGGCCAATTCCACTTTTTTATTGTCTTTCATCGAAACTTCTTTTTAATTGATTACAAGTAAACTCTAATGCATGATTAAGCATTAACCCCACCAACAGTCAGTTGTGCTACTTTAACCGTCGGCAATCCCATAGATACAGGAACTCCTTGTCCGCCTTTACCACAAGTTCCAGTTCCACAATCAATTTTAAGGTCCTTACCTACCATTGAGATTTGACGAAGAGCTTCCGGCCCATTACCAATCAGATTTACATCTTTTATTGGTTGGGTCAGTTTACCATTTTCAATTAAATAACCCGATTTCACATAGAAAGTAAAATCCCCTGCTCCAATTTGCACTTCTCCATTTGTAAATGTATCCACATAAATTCCATCCTTAACACTGGCAATAATATCTTCTTTGCTATGAGGTCCGGCTTCCATATATGTATTTCTCATACGCGGAATTGGGGCATAACGGAAAGATTCCCGGCGGCCATTTCCTGTTGGTGCCACATTGTAATATTTTGCACTAATTCTGTCGTGCAGATAACTGGTTAACACGCCATTTTCAACCATTTTTGTTTTCTGGGTAAGGATTCCCTCATCATCAATATTCAGAGTCCCCCTATAATTTGGGTTGGTTCCATCATCAATAATAGTCACAAAATCTTCTCCTACCTTTTGCCCCATTTTATCACTAAAGATTGAGGTTTCCTTCCTATTAAAATCTGCTTCGAATGCGTGTCCCATTGCCTCATGCAATAGAATACCAGCTCCGCCGGCAGCCAAAACCACCTCCATTTGTCCTGCTTTCGGTTTCACAGCTTCAAATTGTTTATTGGCGCCTACAACAACTTCATTTGCGATTTCATCCATTAACTCTTCATTCAAATATTCATATCCTATTCTCATGGAACGGGATGCAAAGAAATCTTCTCTCCGATCTCCTTTCTCCATAACACAAACAGCAATAAAACTCACCATAGGGCGATAATCAAAACTTACCACGCCTTCGGAATTCGCAAAAAGAATATAAGAAGAACTGTCGTCCAAATACACCTGAACCTTAGCCACTTTACCATCCAAATCGAAAATCTTATCATTCAATTTTTGGAGATATGGTATTTTTTGCTTGATAGATACATCCTCCCAGGAAGTTTTAATTTTACAGAATTCAGGATGTACTCTTTCCTGCAAATTAATAGGTGGATAGTCTTTGCTTTCATTTGCAATACTTGCTGCAGTTTTGGCTACTTTTTTCATAGCATCCAAAGAAATCTCTTCCGAAAAAGCATAACCGGTCTGATCGCCTTTTAAAACGCGTACACCTACTCCATAGTCAATGTTAGATCCGGCTCGATTTACTTGCTTGTCTTGAAGTCCAACATAGTTTGAAAGAGAATGTTCAAAATACAGATCACAATAATCTCCTCCTCTTGATAAGGCTTCGGCAATTACCTTTTGAAGCATTTCTCTGTTCACATTAAAATGAGAGTAATACTCCTCTAAGCCCGATTGTTCGGTAAGGCGATTACATCCCATGCTTAAAAATGAGGGCAAAATTGCCATTCCCGCTAGAGAGAAAGACCCTGTTCGGATAAACTCTCTTCTTGAAAATTCATTGTTCATATAAAAGTTTTTTTAGGGTTTGGGTTTTCTTTGAATTCTTTGGTGACCAAAAAGTTAAGACTTTTCATTATCATAACAAAACCTTATTGGTGAAAATCACAAATAAACAGACAAAATCCTGAAGCTGAACAATGCAAGAAAGCTTCATATACTTTCAAGCTTTTAAAAAAAGCGATTATCAATTACTGGCTATTGCTTCTTTACTGTCGTGCTGATCCGACAACTGCTAGTCCGGGTGTCGGACCACTACTAGTCCGGGTATCGGACCACTACTTATCCGGGTGTCGGACCACTACTAGTCCATGTGTCGGACTAATAGTAGTCTTATACCATTTCATAGGTATGTTCCTTTTTTTGATCAATACCCAAATAGATAAAGCAAAAAATGACATTTCGAAAAAACTAAATGGGTAAAGCAGAGAACTAAATTTTAAATAAAGACACTCAGAATATTTTAATTTCAGTTGGCTAAAGCCAAACTGCAATAGATAAAATGGCTCTCCTCTTGGCTCTTTTCCAAAATAGGAAAGCTGTTTTTTGTGCAATTACTCACATCCCTGCAAGTTGGCAACTTTGACAGGCTAAATCTTTGTTTCGATTTACTACTTTAGTACGCATAATATCGTCCGATGTGGATCGGTAAATACACTTTACTAAAAATAGAAACGAAATAAAGCAAAATATAAAAACAACTAATCCAATATAATTATGGCAAAAAATAGTCAACAAGAATGTTTCATTATAATGCCGATTTCTGATCCAAAAGATTATGACAAAGGACATTTTAAAAGAGTTTATGAAGACATTATAACACCAGCTTGTGATAAAGCAGATTATAAAGCTGTAAGAGCGGATGAAGTGGAAGAAACAGATATAATCCATTTAAGTATCTTGAAAAAATTAATTGAAGCCCCAATGGCAATTTGTGATTTGTCTACAAGAAACCCAAACGTACTGTTTGAACTTGGACTAAGACAGGCTTTTGATAAGCCAGTTGTATTAATACAAGAAAAAGGGACTGAACGAATATTTGATGTTTCAATTTTAAGAGCATATGATTACTGTAAAGAACTACGATACAATGATGTACTTAATGATCAAGAAGCTATATCGAAAATGTTAAAAGGAACCGAAAAAGCTTTTGTTACTGGAGAAGGTTTTAATTCTGTAATAAAACTTCTATCACTTTCACAAAGCGCACAAATTAAAACGATAGATGATCCTAATGAACAATTTAAAATGCAGTTGTTTCAAATGTCCTCGCAAATGGATGATATTAGTTCTGAATTGCGATCTTTTAGAAATAAAGAAAAATCGTACTCTAGCAGATATAGGTCAGACAAAATGATTTTAGAACGAAAACCAAATATTGAAATGTTCTTTGATCAATTCATGAAATCGTATAAAATGAAAGATTTTGAGGAGATGTTGAAATATTATGAAATTGCAAGAATGGAATGTTCTGTAGGTTCAGATTTGGAACATAAGATGATTTCTGAAATGCAACACATACTTGAAAATATAAAAATGAATAAAATGAAAATATGAAATACTTTACACAAAGGGTAAATACAATGCGGTTTTTAGTGGGTAATCCAACCACAGTTCTCCGTTGTAACACCGCCAATTCGTCTTTGTCGATTTAGCTATAAAACGAAAATACGAATAAAAAAATTGGATCAGTGCGAAATTGAAAGTTCATCACTTTTAATCCCGAACTCCACTCATATAAACCGTTAGTTAGAATTAGAAATTAAACTATGAAAGCATATTTAGAAGATGTATTTAAGACTTCCGGAATTCCAAAACATACATTTGTTAGACCCGATGAGTACAACACAATTTTAGTTTCGCTTAGAACGAAAGGAAGGTGCTTAGTCGTTGAGGGACCATCAGGTATTGGTAAAACCACTTGTGTAATAAAAGTTATCGAAGAATTGGGACTTAATAAAAACGTTACTGCTTTAACTGCAAGAAAAAAGGATGACCTTGAGATGATAAAACTTCTACCTGATTTTCAGGGTATGGGTACTGTGATTATTGATGACTTTCATTTGTTAGAGTTTGATTTAAAATCATCAATTGCCGACTATATGAAGGTTTTAGCAGATGAAGAAAGAGTGAACGATAAATTGATTCTCATAGGAATAAATAAAGCTGGTGATTCATTGGTTCAAATAGCTGGTGACTTAAATAATAGAATTGACACAATCAAATTTGAACAAAATCCTCCAAATAAAATAACCGAACTAATTGGACTAGGTGAAGAAGCACTTAATATCCGAATAAATACAAAAGAGGACATTGCCCAATTGGCAAAAGGTAGTTTTCACATAGCACAGTTATTGTCAAAAGAAACCTGTATAGACTCCGAAGTTTTAGAAACTTGTGAAGAAACAAAAGATATAAAATCAAGTATTGAGGTTATAAGAGAAAAAGTATTATCGGATTTTGATAGAATTTTTTACCCTAAAGCTAGAAAATTCGCAATTGGGAACAGATTACGAAGAGAAGGAAGAGCTCCTTATTTACACCTTTTGTACTGGCTTTCATTATCTGAAGAATGGGCAATCCAAATTGATGACTTATACTTAAAATACCCTGAAAACAAACTCAGTATAACGCAAATTGTCGATAAAGGATTCCTTGAAGCAATTATACGAGATAATGAAGAATTAAAAGATGTAGTCCATTATGACACCAATTCAAGAGTATTAGCAGTAGAAGACCCCAAATTTATGTTTTATTTGAGAAATGTTCTTTGGTCTAAGTTCGCTGAAAAAGTCGGCTACATTAGTCTTACGTTCTCAAATAAATACGACTTTGCACTATCTTTTGCGGGAGAAAACAGAGAGCTCGCGTCAAAAATTAATGATTTACTACTTGATAGAGAAATATCTGTGTTCTATGATAAAAATGAACAATCCAGAATATTAGCGGAAAATGTTGAAGAGTATTTGGCTCCAATATATAAATCAGAGGCATATTTTGTTGTAGTATTATTAAGCAAAGATTATCCAAAAAAGATTTGGACCAAATTTGAATCTGATAATTTTAAAGAACGATTTGGAACTAATTCAATAATTCCAATTTGGTATTCTGATAATTATCCAAGTTTATTTGATGAAACTCAAAAACTAGGAGGTCTAAATTTTGACCCTTCAAAAGACCTTGACGAACAAGCTAAAGAGATTGTCGATATAATAATTCAAAAACTATCTGACCATAGGAATGAGGCAAAAGGATAAAAACCTATACACAGTCGAGTAAGCTAGGGGAATTTCACCCCTAACTTCTCACAGAACAGTATCCCGAAAAAAATCGGACCTCTCAATTCATACGGCGCCTGTTAGACAGATACTTACAAAAAAGCGATAACCAATTACTGGCTATCGCTTTTCTGATTGTTATCAACTAATACCGATTAGTATCTAAATTTACTCAATCATTGCTCCCGATAAATCGGGCTTATGATTTAGTTTTAGATATCTATCGGCATTATATGAGTGTTTAATTTTACATCTAAAATCATATAAAGCTAAACTATGAACTGAAACAAATCGGTTTTATCGTTCAGGTATTCAAAAATAAAATTGCGCTCGGTCATTCGTTGCTGCAGGCGCTGTAAATCGGAAGGATTCTGTACTTCGATTCCGATAACTGCCGGGCCTTTTTCCCTGCTGCTCTTTTTGTAATATTCAAAATGCGTGATGTCATCACCCGCATCCAACACATCGTTTACAAATTCTTTTAAAGCTCCCGAACGCTGCGGAAAACGCACCATGAAATAATGCTTTAAGCCTTCGTATAACAGACTTCTCTCCTTGATTTCTTCCATTCGGGTAATGTCGTTGTTGCTTCCGCTTAGTACGCAAACCACATTCTTCCCTTTTATTTCTTCTTTCATTAATTGCAAAGCGGCAATGGATAAGGCTCCTGCAGGCTCTGCCACAATTGCATCCTCGTTGTACATCTGCAAAATGGTTGAGCAGATGAGTCCCTCCGGAACAACCACGATTCCATCCAAAACCTTTTCGCATATTTTCCAGGTAAGATCTCCCACTTTTCTTACTGCAGCACCATCTACAAAGCGGTCAATTGTCTCCAAAGCCACATTGTCCTTTTTTTCAAATGCCATTTTCATGGAAGCAGCCCCTTCGGGCTCAACACCTATAATTTTTGTATTCGGACTAAATTCCTTGATCCATGCTCCTACTCCGGAAGCCAAACCGCCTCCGCCAATCGGCAGAAACAGATAATCAATGCACTCTTTAAGCTGCCGCAGTATTTCCAAGCCAATGGTTCCCTGTCCTTCAATAATCTTTGGATCATCAAACGGATGAATAATGGTTTGTCCGAGTTCTTTGGCATCCGCATTTGCTTTGGCCGAGGCATCATCAAAAGTATCACCGGTAAGAATGATTTCCACCTGATTGCCGCCAAACATTTTCACCTGCTTAATCTTCTGACGAGGGGTTGTTTCGGGCATGTAGATTTTTCCGAAACATTTCAGTTTATTGCAGGAATAGGCAACTCCCTGAGCGTGATTGCCCGCGCTTGCACACACAATTCCTTTTGCCAGCACCTCTTTCGACAAACTGGATATTTTATTATATGCACCTCTTATTTTATAGGAACGAACCTGTTGCAGATCTTCCCTTTTCAAATAAATATTTGCTTCGTTTTTTGATGATAGATTTAAGTTTTTGAGTAAAGGAGTTTCCAACACCACCTCCTGAACCCGCCTGTTTGCCTTAACAATATCCGCCATTAGCGGATAATAAATTTCTTCTGACATTTCGTCCCCCTTTTTTTTGTTAAAATAAATAAGCCTGAAAGTAACCAATTCCTTCAGGCTTATTCTTACATATGATGTGTATTAATTATGCATTTTGAATGTAATTTGCCAACCAATCACCAACTTCACTCGTTGAGTAAGCCTTTTTGCCATCAGCAATATCTTCAGTAACAATACCTGCTTCCAATGCTTTGTCAACTGCTTCGCGAATTAAAGCTCCTTCTTTCATCAAGCCAAATGCGTATTCGAACATCATGGCTGCAGAAAGAACCGTAGCACAAGGATTGGCAATATTTTTACCCGCAGCTTGTGGATAAGAACCATGAATTGGCTCAAATACCGAAGTGTGAACACCTATTGATGCTGAAGGCAGCATTCCCATTGAACCGGAAATTACACTCGCCTCATCGGTAAGGATATCTCCAAACATATTTTCGGTAACCATTACATCGAAACGTTTTGGCCAGGTAATTAACTGCATAGCGGCATTGTCAACAAACATATATTCCACTTCAATTTCAGGAAATTCAGGCTCAATTCTTTGAGAAACTTCTCTCCACAATCTTGATGTAGCCAATACATTTGCTTTATCAACAATGGTTAGTTTTTTGCGGCGTTTTCCTGCATATTCAAATCCCAAACGAACAATTCGTTCAATTTCATCGGCGGAGTACACGCATGTATCGTAAGCAGTTTGTCCATCTTCGGTACGTCCCTGCGGACGGCCAAAATAGATTCCTCCGGTTAGCTCACGAATACACATAAAATCGGCACCGTCAACCAATTCGGTTTTTAAAGGAGATTTATGAATCAGCGACTTAAACGTATTTACCGGACGAAGATTAGCATACAAGCCCAATTTCTTACGCATGGCCAGCAAACCTTGCTCAGGACGAACTTTTGCACTTGGATCGTTATCGAACCGGGGATGACCAATGGCGCCAAATAAAACGGCATCCGAATTCATACACAATTCGTGTGTTTCGTCAGGATAAGGGTTACCAACTTCATCAATGGCTACAGCTCCTACCAAAGCTTCTGTATATTCAAATTCGTGTCCAAATTTTTGAACAACTGCATCGGTAACTTTTCTTGCCTGTGCTACTATTTCAGGTCCGATTCCGTCTCCGGCCAATACTGCTATTTTGTACTTCATTTTGTTGTAAGATCTTTAGATATCAGATTTGAGAAGATTTAACTTTATCAAAATCCAATTACACATTTTATGTTTTTATTTATTGTTATCTGATAATTGCCCTGCGAGTACATTGTCATGCTGCTCAATTAAATTCAGCATTCTAAGAGTAGCCTTTATTGCTGCTTCTATCTGATCAGGATCCAATCCCCGGGTTTTAAATTCCTTCCCCTTATAATTCCATGCAATAAAAGCTTCCACCAAAGCATCTGATTTTCCTCCCGGAGGAATTCGAACCAGATAATCGGTCAATATTGGCCGTTCTCTGCCCAATTCGTCATAAATGCTCCAAATGGCATTCATAAAAGCATCGAATTGACCATCTCCAGACGATGTTCCTTCGTACATTTTCCCATTTACTTCCAGATTAATAGAAACAAACGGACGCATTCCTTTGGATAAAGACAAAGAATAATGTTTGATCTGAATTGGCATCTCATCCATTGTCTGATTCAAAACATCAGAAACAATGTAAGGCAAATCATCTATGGTAACTACTTCTTTTTTATCTCCCAGTTCGATGACCCGCTTTGTAACCAGTTTCATGGTTTCTTCTTCCAAAGTAATCCCCAGCTCTTCCAGATTTTTTTTAATGTTCGCCTTACCCGATGTCTTGCCAAGGGCATATTTGCGTTCACGTCCAAATCTTTCGGGCATTAAACGGTTAAAATACAAATCATCCTTTGAATCGCCGTCGGCATGAACGCCGCAGGTTTGTGTGAAAACATTCTCTCCTACCAAAGGCTTATTTCTGGGTATCCGAATTCCTGAGAAAGTCTCTACAATTCGACTAACAATATTGATTTTGTTCTCATCAACATTTATTTTACGAGCCAAATGATCGTTTATTACTCCTATTACGGAAGCCAAAGGAGCATTTCCCGCTCGTTCGCCTAAACCATTCACTGTTGTATGAATGCCATTAATACCAGCTAAAATTGAAGAATAAACATTAGCCACTGCCAAATCGTAATCATTATGAGCATGAAAATCGAAATGCAGTTTTGGATATCTTTCGCGGCAAGCATAACAAAAATCGAAAGCCTGCACCTGATTTAATACACCTAAAGTATCGGGCAACATGAAACGCTGAATGTTTTCATGTTGAAGTTCATCCATCAGATACCAAACGTAATCTCTTGAAGAAATCATCCCATTCGACCAATCCTCAAGATATAGGTTTACCTTGATTCCCAGATTTGATGCATAGGCCACGGCGTCTTTTATATCCTGAACATGCTGTCCCGGTGATTTTTTCAACTGTCCCTGTAAATGCTTTAATGAACCTTTCGACAGCAAATTCACTACTCTTGCACCACTTGCATGAATCCAATCAAGAGAGGCAGTTCCGTCAATAAAACCCAGAACTTCAATTTTGTCCAGACAATCGTTCTCTTCTGCCCATTTGGTAATTCGCTTTACTGCTTGAAATTCTCCTTCAGATACTCTGGCTGAGGCTACCTCTATCCGATCTACTTTTAAGGATTGCAGTAATAATTTTGCAACGCCTAACTTTTCCTCGGAATTAAAGCTTACCCCAGAAGTCTGCTCACCATCCCGAAGAGTGGTGTCCATTATTTCTAAGCTACGCAGTTCGTTCATCTTTGCATGTTCTATTAGTTATTGGCTTCAAAAGCCTCTATCTTTTCTTTTCTTGCGAGAAGGAAATCGATATCGTCGAATCCGTTCAGTAAACAATTTTTCTTGTAAGGATTAATTGCAAAACTTTCGCTTTCTCCATTCAGACTAATGCTTTGCTTCTCCAAATCAACTACGATTTTTTGTTCCTTATTTTTCTCTACGGCATCGAATATTTTCGCTAAAAATTCAGGCGAAACCATAACAGGAAGCACTCCGTTATTCAACGCATTATTTTGGAAAATATCAGCAAAGAAACTACTCACAACAACTTTAAAACCATAATCGTGAATTGCCCATGCTGCATGTTCCCTTGATGAACCACTTCCGAAATTTTTTCCTCCCACTAAAATTTCGCCTGAATATTCAGATTTATTCAAAACAAAATCAGGGTTTTCTTTTCCGTCAGAAGTATATCTCCAATCGCGGAAAAGATTTTCACCAAATCCTTCACGGCTTGTCGCCTTTAGGAAACGTGCAGGAATAATTTGATCTGTATCCACATTTTCAACGGGAAGCGGTACATATGTCGATTCCAATGTGGTAAATTTATCTATTGGCATAATTATTTCACTTTTAGCAGTTAGCCGATAGCTATCGTTACGCTAACCAAATACTGTTTAATTACTATTTACTGATAACTGAATTTGATTAAAACAATTCTCTAGGATCAGAAACAACTCCGGTGATTGCAGCAGCTGCAGCCGTAAGCGGACTGGCCAACATTGTTCTTGCGCCGGGTCCCTGTCTTCCTTCAAAATTTCTATTTGATGTAGAAACGCTGTATTTTCCTGCCGGAATTTTATCGTCATTCATGGCTAAACATGCAGAACAGCCAGGCTGACGCATTTTAAATCCTGCTTCTTCCAAAATTTCAACCAAGCCTTCTTCTATAGCCTGTTTTTCAACTTGTTTTGATCCGGGAACAATCCATGCAGTAACTGAATCTGCCTTTTTCTTTCCTTTAACCGCAGCAGCCAAAATTCGAAGATCTTCAATACGACCATTGGTACAACTACCCACAAAAACGTAATCAACTTTCTTACCCAATAGTTTGTCTCCTAAACCAAATCCCATATAATCCAATGACTTTTTGAAAGTTGGCAATTCGGTTGGATCCACATCTTTTGCAGTTGGGATACTTCCGGAAACTCCAATTCCCATTCCTGGATTGGTTCCATAAGTCAGCATTGGTTCAATGTCCGAAGCTTTGTATGTATATTCTTTATCGAACTTAGCTCCTTCATCAGTTTTTAACTCTTTCCATTTGGCCAAAGCTTTTGTCCAGTCCTCGCCTTTTGGTGCGAATTCACGACCTTCCACATAATCAAAAGTAGTTTGATCGGGAGCAATCATTCCTCCGCGGGCTCCCATTTCGATACTCATGTTACAAACAGTCATTCGACCTTCCATACTCAAAGCACAAACTGCCGATCCTGCATATTCAACAAAATATCCGGTTGCACCGCCGGTTCCCAGCTGTGCTATCACATAAAGTGTAAGATCTTTTGCGGTAACGCCTTTTTGCAGTTGGCCATCAATAGTAATCCGCATTTTTTTAGGCTTCGGCTGCAAAATACACTGAGTTGCCAAAACCATTTCTACCTCCGAAGTACCAATACCAAAAGCTACAGCTCCAAAAGCACCGTGTGTTGAAGTATGACTGTCACCACAAACCAGAGTCATTCCCGGTTGTGTATGTCCAAGCTCCGGACCAACAACATGAACAATCCCATTATATGGATGATTTAAACCATAAAGTGTAATGTTATTTTTCTCGCAGTTAGCCGTTAAAGTTTCAACTTGCTTTCTCGACAATTCATCCTTAATCGTTAAATGCTGATTTTCTGTCGGAATGTTATGATCTGGAGTTGCAATGGTATTTTCAGGACGAAAAACTTTCATTCCTCTTGCCTCTAATCCGGAGAATGCCTGCGGACTGGTTACCTCGTGAATCAAATGCTTGTCAATATAAAATACACTGGGGCCTCCCTCAATTTTCTCAACCACGTGAGCATCCCATACTTTATCAAATAGTGTTTTTGGTTCCATATTACTCTTTTAATACGATTATGTATTTGAGAAACTGTTTTAATTTATCCTTCAGTTTTTTTATATGAATAAATAAAGCCTAACTGCCTTAATTTGCCTTGTTACGCTTCATCTTTCACCGAAAAAAATTCTAAAAACAAATTCAAATAGTTTCTGAATATTTTTATCTAAATCTGTCTTATACTATTTTGGAAAGCGCATCAACCAATGCTTCAACAGAAGCTGTAATGATATCAACATTCGCCGCAAACCCGTAGACTGTACGACCTTTGTGTTCAACCTGAACATGAACTTTTCCCAAATCATTGCTTCCGCGGGTAAGCGCCTGAACAAGGAATTCACCCAAAGTGAATTTTTGTTCTATCAGTTTTTTAACCGCATTGAAACAAGCATCTATCGGCCCGTTTCCTTCAGCGGTTGCCGCACAGCTGACTCCTTTTATTTTCAGATGTACCGTAGCCATCGGAATGGTTGATTTACCGGAAACAACCTGCAGTAATTCCAATTCCACTGATTTCTGCAAATCATTGGCATCACCCATTAATTCCGAAAGATCTTTCTCTGTCAAATTCTTTTTCTGATCAGCCATCACCAAGAATCGATTATAGGCATCATCCAGCTGATCTTTGGTTAATGTATAGCCCATTTGACTTAGGTGATGATTTAATGCTGCACGACCACTTCTGGCTGTTAAAACAATTGCTGATTCCTTAATCCCAACATCAACAGGATCGATAATTTCGTAATTCTCTCTGTTTTTCAAGAATCCATCCTGATGGATTCCTGATGAATGAGCAAATGCATTTCTTCCAACAATGGCTTTATTTGCCTGAACAGGCATGTTCATTAAAGACGAAACCAAACGACTGGCAGCATAAATTTCCTTGTTCTTGATATCGGTATAGAAAGGCAAGGCATGATGCGTTTTAATGGCCATCACCACCTCTTCCAATGAAGTATTTCCTGCCCGTTCTCCAATTCCGTTTATGGTAACCTCTACCTGACGGGCTCCATTAATTACGCCGCTTAAAGAGTTCGCAGTAGCCATACCCAAATCATTATGGCAATGGGTTGATAAAATTGCTTTGTGAACATTGGAGACATTTTCCATCAGGTACTTAATTTTCGCACCATATTCTCCGGGAAGGCAATATCCTGTTGTATCAGGAATATTAATAACTGTAGCTCCGGCTTTAATAACCGCTTCAACTACGCGGGCCAAATATTCATTATCTGAACGCCCGGCATCCTCAGCATAAAACTCAACATCCTCGACATAACGCTTGGCATACTTTACTGCGCGAACAGCACGATCGAGTATTTCCTCGGGGGTTGAATTTAATTTTGATTTTATGTGATAAGGAGAAGTACCAATTCCGGTATGAATCCTCCCTCTTTTTGCAAATTTAAGAGCCTCGGCAGCTACATCGATATCCTTTTCAACAGCGCGGGTAAGTGCGCAGATAATGGGATTACTAACCGCTTTGGCTATTTCGACGACTGAATTGAAATCTCCCGGACTTGAAACAGGAAAACCTGCTTCTATAACATCCACTCCAAGAGCCTCTAAAGTTCTGGCAACTTCAATTTTTTCAATTGTATTCAATTGACATCCCGGAACTTGTTCACCATCTCTAAGTGTGGTGTCGAAAATAAATATTTTATCACTCATTGTATTTGTGTTTTTACGTATGCTATTACTCGTTTTTGCTGCAAAAAAAAATTCTCCCTGTCTTTGGAAGAACCTTGCATGATAACCTTACATTAGTTAGAATATTATACAGTCTTCCTTGTTGATTCTCCAATAATGAGATCAATAATCAGGTTAAAACCAATAAGGATACTATCATAAATCATCTTACTAAAGTTTTGGACTATTTTAGAATAATGGGAGAAATCTCCCAATCCCTGACAAACCTAAAAACTTATGGCCTTTGGGAAAAACAATTATTCAATTGCAACTACGATCTTCAAACTAATTCAAATACATTTCCCGAAACACAAACTAAAACACAAAACCCTATTAACCTGCAAACTAAGCCAATCTTTGTTTTCTAATTAATGGGATATCCAAGCTTGAAATAAACCTGACAGGTTTTAAAAATCTGTCAGGTTTTGAATGTATTTCTAGTTATTTTCAGGTCTTAATTTACGAACAGCAGTACCCGCCTGCCACATTTCACTTTCGCGAAGTTCTTTTAATTCAGCATCTAATTTCACACGATAATCGCTTTGACTATTGGAATCAATAGAACGTTGTGCTTCGTTACCCGCAGCAACCTCTTTATACAATTTTTCGAAAACCGGTTTGGTAGCATCACGGAAAGGCTTCCACCAATCTAATGCTCCACGTTGTGCTGTTGTTGAAGTATTTGCATACATCCAATCCATTCCATTTTCAGCAACCAATGGCATTAAACTCTGAGTTAACTCTTCAACAGTTTCGTTAAACGCTTCAGAAGGAGAATGTCCGTTAGAACGAAGAACTTCATACTGTGCAGCAAAAATTCCTTGAATACATCCCATCAATGTTCCACGCTCACCAGTTAAATCCGAGTAAACTTCTCTTTTAAAAGTAGTCTCGAACAGGTAACCTGAACCAACACCAATTCCCAATGCCACAACACGGTCGAAAGCTCTTCCAGTTGCATCCTGAAAAATCGCATACGAAGAATTCAAACCACGTCCTTCCAAAAACATTCTTCTCAAACTGGTTCCTGATCCTTTTGGAGCCACCAAAATTACATCAACATCCTTCGGAGGAATAATATTCGTACGCTCTTTGTAAGTGATACCAAAACCATGAGAAAAGTAAAGTGCTTTACCTGGCTTCAAGTATTTCTGTACTGTAGGCCAAACAGCAATCTGTCCGGCATCTGATAACAAATATTGAATAACGGTAGCTTTGTCAAGAGCTTCCTCAATTTCGAATAAAGTTTCTCCTGGAACCCAACCATCAGCGACAGCTTTATCCCAGGTTTTAGAATCTTTACGCTGACCAACGATTACGTTAAAACCATTATCTTTTAAATTTAATGATTGACCTGGTCCCTGAACACCATATCCGATAACCGCAATGGTTTCATCTTTCATTACCTCACGTGCTTTTTCCAACGAAAATTCTTCACGTGTAACTACTTTTTCTTCAACGCCACCAAAGTTTATTGTTGCCATTTTTTCTATTTTTTAGATATTAGATTTTAGATATTAGATTTTGAGAGTGAAATGTGAACGATTCTATTTTCTCACATCTCATTTCTATCATCTTACATCTATTTTTAATTTGATAATTCTTTTAAATAACTTGTAAATTCTTTCTGTTGACAGGATACTGCAACCCGACCCGAACGGGCAAACTGCAATACACCAAACTGTTCCAGCTCATTAAACAATTCCTGGTTATCAGCCTTATACCCAACTTTTTCAATCACCAGAAAATCCGGATGAACAGTAAGAATTTTTGCATTCTGACTTCTCATTAATGCTTCCAGATTTCCATTTAAATCGGGAGAATTTGCAATTTTAAACAATGCCACTTCCTGATGAACAATCTCATCAGCCTCAAAAAAGAAGGCCTTAAATACCCCAATGATCTTTTCGATTTGACGAACCACATTCTCAACTTTCATTTCATCCATAAAAGCAACAATGGTATATCGTGAAACCCCTTTTACTTCCGATTCGGAAACAGTTAAGCTTTCTATGTTAATTTTTCTTCTCGAGAAAACAATGGTTACCTCATTCAACAAACCGATGTCGTTTTCAGAAAAAACCGTAATTGTATATTCTTTCATTTTATTTAGATATTAGATGTGAGAAATGAGATACGAGATAAAACTCAATAAAATGGTTTATTCTCTTCACTTTAAACCTTCTCCTTTTACTTTAAACTTATTCCAACCGCATATCCGATACTGCAGCTCCCGGTGCAATCATTGGCAAAACATTACACTCCGTTTCAACAATCACTTCTAAAAAGAAAGCTCCCGGTGTTTCCAGCATTTCTTTTATTGCAGCATCCAAATCTTCTCTCTTCGATACTCTTTTTCCTTTGATTCCGTATCCATCAACAATCTTTACAAAATCAGGATTCTCCAGCTGAGTATTTGAAAATCGTTGTTCGAAAAACAAATCCTGCCACTGACGTACCATTCCTAAAAACGAGTTGTTTAATACAATTGTTTTAACCGGCAGGTTATACTGTTTGATTACCGCAAGCTCCTGTAAAGTCATTTGGAATCCACCATCTCCGGAAACAGATACAACCGTTGCATCCATATCAGCTATTTGAGCTCCAATGGCTGCAGGCAAACCAAATCCCATGGTTCCTAGTCCTCCTGATGTAATCTGAGTATTTGGTTTTTTAAACTCATAATACCTGGCACTTGTCATTTGGTGCTGTCCAACATCGGTACACAAAATAGCTTCGCCATTAGTCTGCTCCGACAGCAATCGAATTACCTCGGCCATGTTAATGTTTTCCTTATTGGCATAAGCCTGCTTACTAATTACTTTATCAAATTCAAGCTGATAGTAATCTTTAAAAGTCTTCATCCATGCTGCTTTTTCTCCACCACTAACCAACTTATTCAGTTCGGCTAAAGCTTGCTTGGCATCAGCAAATACAGGTACATCAACTATAATATTCTTGTTGTGTTCTGATCTGTCTATATCGATATGAATGATTTTTGCCTGTTTGGCATATTTTGCTGTATCTCCGGTTACTCTGTCGTCGAAACGCATACCAACTGCAATCAAAACATCGCACTCGTTGGTGTTCATATTCGGTCCGTAATTTCCATGCATTCCCAGCATTCCAACATACAACGGATGATCGGTAGGGAATGATGACAATCCTAACAAAGTACAAGCAACAGGAACCTGAGTTTTCTCAACAAATTCCATCAATTCTTTTTCAGCTCCCGAAAGAGAAATTCCTTGTCCGGCCAAAAGCAATGGTTTTTTTGCACCATTGATTAATGCGGCGGCGGCTTCAATCTCCGACTGATTTATTTTTGGAACCGGCTGATAAGAACGTACCCTTTCGCATTTTTTATATTCGTAATCTGCTGTGGCAATCTGAGCATCCTTAGTGATATCAATTAAAACCGGACCCGGACGACCTGAACGGGCAATATAGAATGCTTTAGCAATTACCTTGGCAATTTCATCAGCACTTGTAATTTGATAATTCCATTTTGTTACAGGCATTGACAGACCAACCATATTGGTTTCCTGAAAAGCATCTGTTCCCAATAAACCACTGGCTACTTGTCCGGTAATTACAACCATAGGAGTCGAATCCAGATATGCATCCGCCAATCCGGTAATTACATTTGTTGCGCCAGGACCCGAAGTCGTAAAACACACACCTGGTTTTTTACTGATTCGTGCATAAGCCTGAGCAGAATGCATTGCTCCTTGTTCATGCCTCGACATGTACTGTTTCATTTCATCCTGATAATCGTACAAAGCATCGTAAACAGGCATGATTGCACCACCAATGTATCCAAACATGGTATCTACATCTTCCTGAATAAGCGTTCGAACCAAAATCTCGGCTCCCGATATTCTTTCAATGGTTTTAATCATTCCATTTGTATTTTTTGTTTTTGCTGCTACTTCCATTGTGTTTGTTGTTTTAGCCAAAAGTCGAAAGCAGTGAATTCCTTAAAATTTTTTGACTCCTTTGACTCTATTATTAATTCTTAATTAATAATTTATAATTGTCTAATTGCTCCTTTATCTGCCGAAGACACAAGTCTTGAATAGGCTTGCAGAGCTTTTGAAACCTGACGGTTACGTCCTCGGGGCACAAATGCTTCCTGACCAAATGCTTCTTCGTCTTTTCTTCTCTGTGCTAATTCTTCATCAGAAATACAGACATTAATGCTTCTTTTAGGGATACTGATTTCAATTTTATCACCATTCTGAATTAAAGCAATTGCTCCTCCGGCTCCTGCCTCAGGAGACACATGACCGATTGATAATCCGGAAGTTCCACCAGAAAAACGTCCATCGGTAATCAAAGCACATTTTGCTCCCAATCCCATTGATTTCAGGTAAGAGGTTGGATACAGCATTTCCTGCATTCCGGGTCCGCCAGCTGGTCCTTCGTAACGAATCACAACCACATCGCCAGCATTAATCTGTTTTGTAAGAATGGCTTCGCAAGCATCTTTCTGTGAATAATATACTTTTGCCGTACCTGTAAAATTGAAAACTGACGAATCTACTCCTGCCGTTTTTACAATGCTCCCGTTTGGAGCAATGTTTCCAAACAAAACGGCCAATCCACCATCTTGAGTGTAGGCATTTTCCATGCTTCGGATACAACCGGCTTCTCTGTCTTTATCCAGCTCCTTAAAAGCAGTATTTTGAGAAGCAAACGTTAAGTTCCTACCCGATTGACCTGGTGCAGCATGATATATTTCCAGCGCTTTAGCAGTCAGCTTTTCAGAAAAAAGATCATTCAATTCCAAAGCTTCTTTTAGGTTGGCAGAGTCAACACGATACACATCAGTATTTAAAAGATTTCCACGATCCAATTCTGCAAGTATACTCATGATTCCTCCCGCCCTGTTCACATCTTCGATGTAATATTTAGGCGAATTTGGAGCTACTTTACACAAATTTGGTGTTTTACGAGACAGTTCATCCATATCTTTCATGGTGAAATCAACTTCGGCTTCATGGGCAATTGCCAACAAATGAAGCACAGTGTTTGTTGATCCTCCCATTGCAATATCCAATGTCATTGCATTTCTAAAAGCATCCACTGTGGCAATTGATCTAGGTAAAACCCGGTCGTCACCCTCTTTGTAGTATTTATTCGTAATATCTACAATGCATTGCGCCGCATCAGTAAACAAATCTTTACGAAGTTTATGAGTAGCCAGTAAAGTTCCATTTCCTGCCAAAGCCAAACCTAATGCTTCATTCAAACAGTTCATAGAATTGGCGGTGAACATTCCCGAACAGCTGCCGCAAGTAGGACAAGCTGATTCTTCAATTTCCTGCATGCGCTCATCGCTGACACTATCGTCACCGGCTTTTACCATGGCATCCACCAAATCAAGCTTCTCGCCTTTCGACTCACCGGCTTCCATTGGTCCACCCGAAACAAAAACAGTAGGGATATTTAATCGCATGGCAGCCATCATCATTCCAGGAGTAATTTTATCACAGTTGGAAATACAGATCATGGCATCAACCTTGTGAGCGTTGCAAACATATTCAACACTATCGGCAATTACGTCGCGTGAAGGCAGAGAGTAGAGCATTCCGTCGTGACCCATTGCTATTCCATCGTCGATAGCTATCGTATTAAATTCAGCAGCAAAATAGCCGGCCTTTTCAATTTCCGTCTTCACCATTTGCCCTACATTTTGCAAGTGCACATGTCCCGGTACAAATTGGCTGAAAGAGTTCACCACCGCAATAACCGGCTTTCCGAACATCTCTTCTTTCATTCCGTTTGCCCGCCACAAGCTTCTCGCTCCGGCCATTCTTCGGCCTTGTGTGGTCTGATCACTGCGTAATTTATTTTTATACATTTTGGTTAATTCGTTAATAGTTTATTCTTGTTTGTTTCAGTTTGCGTCAAAAAAAGCGCCCTTTCGTTGGAAAGAGCGCTAATAATTTCGTTTTATCGAAAGTTATTGTCTGTGCACGCTTTCCTTCCTTGTCATTCTAATAATGACAATTGAAATAATAATGACGATAATGACTACCTTAAATGATAACATACAATAACCGGATCAAAAAAAAAGCCCCTTCGTTTTGAAGAGGCCTTAGATATTTTGTAAAATTAAATTCGTTTAATTTAAATATGCTCAGCCTCGAATCGTGTCCAGAAGGACGCGAATAATGACGCTAATAATAATTACTGAATTAAATTGCATATTCTTTTTGTTGATTCGAACCTCTAAAGATTCATAATTTGTTTTTAATTTTGTCAACGAACATCTACAATCTCTCTTTCGATCTGATTACGTTGACAAATCTATGCGACAAATATAAGAGGAAAAATCCCTTATTTGCAAATCTTACGATTCCCAATTGCTTTTTTTAATCTGATAATAATCTAAATAACTGCCATTAAGCACTGATTATCAATACTTATAATTTTTACAGCGATTGCGATTAAATGTAACTTTCAATTGTCAAAAAACAGATAAAATAAACCGAAAATAATTTTATGCAAAGCTTTGCACCCTTTGCTTTTAGCCTAATTCGAGACAAAATATCCGATCCCTCTTTCTTAGTTTCCATCTACTATTCTGCAAAAAAAAAGAGACTATTGATATTTAATTTCTCAACAGCCTCCAATTTTAATCACTTTTTACTTCGGATTTTTCTGCGTTTTTTTTAGTAATACTCCTTTCTTTCCAGAGTATTCCCTCTATGGAAATTTAAGGATTGGTTTTTTTCCTGATGAATCGTCCAATCGTTCTTCCAAACCAATTTCCAACACTGTTCTCCAAAAAATTTTCAGCACTAAAATTTTTTCTGGTATTTCGAAAAAAATATTCCAGCTTGTAACCAGCCAATTCCTTTTCCAGATAAAGGCGGTATCTTTCTTTTTCAATATCCTTAAGTGACCGAAAGCGCTTCATTTAGTATCTATTTTATTTTTACAGTGTTACCGTAATTTGTGAAATGTCTGGAATAATAAACCCATAGCTTTGGCGTTAGAATCGATAGAATTCAGCTTGGTTCATTATTTTTATTTTCCTTTTTGAAAAGGAATCGATGAAAGAATTTGATCAATGGGCGCTCAATCAGGTTTTTTTTAAGAAGATAAACCAATAACAACAAAAAGAGATAAAAGAAACCTATGCCCAGGTAACCTGCAGCTTCATTTCCCAGCAAATCGCCCAGCCATATGGCAGCACTAAATCCAAAAAGAAACAATGCAAGCATAAGCAATATGAAAAACACAGCAGCAAACGTCATGGCAACAACGAAGCGCATTAATTTTTCGAAACCAGCAAACTTATAGTATTCAACATTAGAATCGAAATACTCAATAAGCAGCTCCTTTAATTGTGTGAACTGTTCGGCGATTTTTCCCAATATCTTTTTGTTTTAGCAAACTGAAACTTCAATAATTTGATTTCAATAACAAACAGACGTCAGAAAGAATTATGCTAATTCTTCTTCTTCCTTTTCTTTTCTTCTGAAGTCTTCTAATTTCTTCTCTAACGCCACAATTAGTTCGTCCATTTTAACACGCATGTTTTCTACACTTTTATCGAAAACAGCATCTAATTCTTCAACCTTTTCTTTTGCCTTCGCTTTCACTTTTTTACGGGTTACCTCCCCTTTATCGGGAGCATATAAAACACCTAAACCAACACCAATTGCACAGCCAACTAGCAAGCCCGCAACAATTCCTCCTGTACTTGACATATCATAAAATTTTAAAATGAAACAATAAATATATTATAAAGATTTGATGTATAACACCTTATATCAAGTTAAGGATTTTTACTTCAGTAGTCAATTTTTTCATTCTGCATCAGGCAATTTTTTTATAAGTATATTTTGTCCGATCATACTATTAAAAACTATCTACACATTGGATTTTACATATAAAATATGCCAATATCGCGATGATATTGGCATATAGACAGTTCCTGTATTTTTTTTTAATCTTTTGAGTATTTATTGAAAGAAGAAACCGGCTCTCTTTCTTCATTAGTCTGCATTTCAAAACACTTCTTCAAAAATGAACCTTTTAATTAACGCTTTATAATTCAATACTTACTTAAAAACCTTTAATGCTTCCAGATTATCAATAATCAGTTGATGTGCTTTTATTATTTCTTTAACCAATTCTTTATCCTCAACTTTCCGACTAATTACACTTAGAATTTCGGCTTTTTCGCATTCTCTTTTTGTTTGATATGAAAAAGAATAAATGTTGTTTTTAAGGAATATTTTTTGGACTTCAGGAGTGAAAATATTGACAACCAATTCAGGCCGATCACTTTTAATTAAATATTTTTTATCAAAGTCTGGATTACCCAATTCAATCTCCGGCTTTCCAAATTTCTTGATAATTCTCTCAATAAAATCCTCCCAGCTTATCAACAATTCAAATTCTTGCAGTGGAAATCCTGCGGTACTAATTTTAAGTGGTCTTGTATCGGAGATAGTGATCGTAAAAATCCATTTTTTATAAGGAATCTTCACAGTCTGAATTTCTAATTCATATCCAGAATTATGACTTATTCTAGATTCACCGTTATGCTCATTTGCAATCTCATTCCACATTTCCCTGATTGAATAATTATCAGTATAACCGTGGGACGGTCCTTTAATTACCGTTTGCAATATGCTATCCTCTTTCTTATTTTTCATATGATTATAGAATTATCTTCCTGTGTGTCAAAATATCCTTGTCATAGACGCTTCATATCTTTTAAACGGGAATAATGGTTTATTAAGTTATTCGTCTAACAATTTCACTTTCACGGAACGAATAGTAACAAAATTGATATAATCCTTTTCCTGCAATTGTTCTCTAAGATTAGCAATGTCTTTTTTTACTATCTCAATATCCTCACCAGATTCAATTTTATTGTTCACCCAAGGTTTGTCTTTGCATGGAGTATGATCAATATGACAAAGCAATGTTCCCTCTTTTTCCATTTTGTCAACATAAGCCTTTTCTATGCGTGTGATTTCAACCACTCCCTGCACACAAACCAATTGCTTTTTAAATGCCGGATCGAAACTTTCCTCAGAATCATTAGGCACAATCTTTAAAATTGCACCACTTGGAGATTTCAATTTCATCTTCTTTCCATCAACTCCGCACATGTGCACAATAAGTCCAATGACCTCAACATTTTTGCTTTCGTATAGATCTGCCTTAGCAATCAAATCATCAACCGAAATTTCAAAATACCCTTTAGGCGATTGCTGACAGTTGCCTGATATAGTACAGACAATGAACAGAATGATCAGCAAAAATTTTGTTTTCATTTTAATCTGTTTTTTGATTCATATTATTTTTTATTGAATTTGTAAACATCAAGATAGAAGCGAAAAACATAGTCTCCAATTTATATCAATACAAACACAATAACCTGTTTTTTTTGATGCTTATTTTCGTCTGAAATCTATTCGCTGCACATTTTTAGCAATCTCTATTCGCTGATATATCGAATCGATAATTGTATCGTACAGTTGATCCTTTAACACAAAATCCTCAATGCCATCATCGATATTTGGATTGTCATTTACCTCAACAACATAAACTTTACCATCTATCATTTTTAAATCTACGCCATACAAACCATCTCCTATTAAAGCTGATGCTTTTAAGGCTGTTTGCACCACAATTTCAGGAGCCGATTCGATGCTGACAGTTTCGGAATTACCCGTTTTATCTTCCTCTTCGCCTTTCCAATTGTATATTTGCCAATGATCTTTACACATGTAATATTTGCAAGCAAACAGTGGCATATTATCAATAATTCCAATTCGCCAATCGAAGTCGGAGTAAAGAAATTCCTGACAAACAACCATATCCGAAATTTTAAAAAGCTTATTTATTTCGGCACGGGCTTCAACTTTATCTTCAACCTTTATCACCCCTAATGAAAAAGCACTGTCGGGTTGTTTTAACACCAAAGGATAATTCATTTGATTCAAAACTTTAGGGTCAAATAAATTCTTGGTGAATACCTCTGTTTCAGGCGTTAATAATTTATGCTTCTTAAATATTTCATTCTGATAAATCTTATTGGAACACCTTAAAATAGACCAGGGATCATCAATAACAACCAAACCTTCGGCATAAGCTGTACGCGAAAATTCATAAGTATGATCATTTACACTTGTTGTTTCCCGAATGAACAAAGCATCGAATTCATTTATTTTATCAATATCCTGCTTTGTTATAAACTCCAAATATAATCCTCGGCGATTGGCCGCACTTTTAAATTTCTGCAATGCTTTAGGGCAAGAAGGTGAATTCTCTTCCTTAGGATTTACAAGTACAGCTATATCATACTTGTAATTAACCAGTTTAGTGCTGTGAAATCTTTTTTTATTGAAATACTTTTTGGCAAATTCATACACCGAATTTAAATCCTGCTCTGCCACCTTATTCAGGGTTAAAACCTGTACTTTTTTAATAATCCATTTTTCATCATGCTTAATAAAATCCACTTTGAACAAAGGTGCTTCGAACAATTGATGAAGCTTAGCCGCCAGCGCATTATAACCTTTGGTATTTGTTTGTCCAAAATAAACATGTAAGGAAAAAGTATTTCCCTTCTCCTTATGCAGTGATTTATTGGTGTATTCCTCAATATCATAAGCAATGGAATGAATCACGTTCACGATACGAAAATCACGAATCGTAATCGTACTTGGTATAATCCGCTGCCCACGGGCCGAAGCAAGTAAAGAAACATAATAACCGTAACTTTGATACTTATAACTGCTGCACAAGTTAAAGATTCTGAAATCTGTATTTGTCTGATATACTGGATTATTTATATATTCTTTAACGGTAATAATCTTCGCATTTATATCTGGGAATGTCCATTTATAAGGTTGGTTAATTACAATAATATTGGTTGTTTTATGAGAACATGAAGCAATATTGGTTTTAAATTCCATTTTCACAGCATCCTCTCCTTCGCCGTAATAGTCAGCTATTCTTTCAAAAGAATTAAATCCTCTTTGCTTATACCAGTCTATTAGTTTTGTGTCTCTGGTACTTACTTCAATCAATATTTTTTCATAATTCTGACGATTGGCAAATTCAAATACATGTTTAAGTAAATAATCACCATATCCCAGATTTTGGTATTCGGGCAATATAGCAATAGAATATATGCGTAATGATTTACTGTATTTAAACAAAACCAAAGCTCCAATCGGCGCTCTGTTCTTATCCTTTGTTTCAACGATTAATATCTCCTGAAAATCACTTTGAATACCATGCTTGATACTCTGCTTTGTACTTTGTTGAAAAGCAGGAAAAGACTCCTCTTCTAATTTTACTAAAAAATTAAAATCATTGATGTCGGACTTTCTTATCTTAACATTCATAACACTTCTTACAGTCGTTTATAACACTGATTAATAATGGACTAATCTTACTTCTTAATTTAAATACAAATCACATTTACTACTACAAATTAAATAATAAAAGTGATTGAAGATTTGCAATTTTGCAAATATTTTCACTTGTATAATCTGTTAAAAAGACATTGTATAAACGGCACTTGTTCCATCACAAAAAAGAGGTTTACAGCACTGACTATAAACCTCTTTAATTAAAAAAAACAGTTGCATTGACCGCTATTTAAATACAGCTACTTTATCGTTAAACTGATTTTTGAGTATGTTGCCGGCCAAACTGCAAAATATGTTCTTTCTACTCCCGTAATTTTCTTCTTAAACAAAGAATTTTAGTGACTGCATTGATGATCTTCTCCTTCGCCATGAGTATGCTGACAACTCGAGCCACTATCACTTACCAGGCCTGCAACATACAGCTTAACCACTTCCTCGGCATTACCCGAACAGCCACGTACCACTTCAATTCCTGAATTGTTCAACACATTAATTGCTCCGTTGCCAATTCCTCCGGCAAGCATTACTGTTACGCCTGCTTCAGCCAAAACCGATGCAATGTTCGATTTGCAGCCACAACCCTGTGGTGATTCCATCTTTTGTACATCAACAATTTCCTTATTTTCTGAAATTGCAAACACATTGTAAAATTCACAATGACCAAAATGACCATCGATTTCTCTGCTGCTTGTTACTGGTACTGCTATTTTCATTTTTTTTTTATTGATTGATTTTACACAAAGGTATTTTATCCTTTTGTTTGTTAAAATTAGCAAAACATTATTTAGAACATTGGGCTTTGATTCTCAGATTAGTTCCAAATAAGGAATAAAACCTTCCTGTTTGTTTCATTCCATAGATTCATCCTCATTCGAGTTGATTTCTGTTCTAAAACCATACGACTCTATCCCTTTGCTCAATCTCCATTACAGAAACTACGATAGATCCGCCACTGCTTTTATCCATCGTTATTTGACCTCTAAGTTGTTCTTATTGTGCCTTTCACTTAACATGATAAAACAGCTTCCCAAGTTCCTTATCTGAGCCTAAATAGAAGTCATGCCACCTGTACCGTAACGAAGTGGAGATCATGACCGAAGGGAATAACCCGCCTGCCGTACAACCAATAAACAGGCTCCCGTTGTACTCTTCATCGCATAACATACTTTGCTACTTTTGACAGAATATTGCCACTTCCCGACACCTCATCAGTGGTTCACTTTAGTTCATCTCTTCTATTAACACCTGCTATGCTCATGGCACAGATTCTCCTAAACGCTCAGCACCATGGCTCTTTACCTCAGCACCTTTAGGTGGTTTGATGCCTCATCCTGAAATGCGACATTGGTGGGTCGATTCCACCATCTCAAATAAAACATGCAGTACTATTTTATGCCGATGTACTGCTTCTTGGCACACTATGGCAAGTAGGCGCTTTAGTTGATTTATGTTTCAAATTTTATAAAAAGGCAAGGTAGCTATTTTAGGATTACATTTAACTATAACTATTCTAAAATGGCTACCTTGCCGTTGCTCATTAAAAGCACTAAACCTTCGAAAACCAGCTCCCCGCCTATGTTATATGAGCGCGTGTTGTGAGTTGTTTTTATTCTACTTCCCATTCTATTTTGTCGAAAGGGCCATTTTCTCCTTTGTATACACAATAAAACATTGGTCTACACTCTCCATTATCTAAATCATATGTCAAAATGTTTTCATAAGGTAAATGACCTTTCTTTATTATAGTCCTTTTTTCTCGATTACCAGTATCTGATGTTTTGATAAATTCATTATCGTCATTTAAGTAGCCATAATCTAATTCTAAATTCACTGTTATACCAAAATCACCAATGTAATATGGCTGTACTCCGAAATAACTGTACCAACCGAAGTTATCTTGATATGTTTCATGATCATCATCCATTACCGATCGAATAATGAATTTTCTGTGTTGAAATCTATGGGCTCCAATAATCGGTTTGGTAGGATCAAATTCCTTTAATAGTTCTCTATTTAAATCATTCCTGAATTTTTTCCTTTTTTCAATCAACTCAAGTCTTAAATCAAATGAGGTTCCAATGGAAATACCGAAATAAATATTTAAGAGATCAGGATGATTATGATACAGTTCAGCTTCTAAATTAGAGTTTGTCCATATTTCTAATTCTTCAATTCTGAGTTCTTCTTTAAGTGACTTCAATCTATCATGTCCAGTTTTACTAAAAGGACAAGAAATTATAAGTAGGAAGTTGTTATTTTTTGGATACTTATTTTTTAGGTCTTTAATAATTTTTTCAGCTTCACCTGGACTGAAGGACTTATATCTTTTACACTGAACTATCCAATCTTTTAAATCATTGTTTGAAAGTATTTCTGTTCCTTCAATGTCTATTCCTCCATCACTTCCAGATCGTCCAAGATGATTAATGGAATGCCATTTACTTTGACGATAAAGTAAGTTAAAAGACAAATCCTCAAATCTCATGGGTTCTAAATCCTCAAAATGAATTGGGTTGGTTGTTCTTGTAATTTTCATCTAGAACCAGTATTTATTTAACTCAATTAATGTTCATTTTAATAACTCACAACGAAAAATCATAAGTTACGTGGCGGATTTCGGGTGATTTCCTGTCCGCATACGGACAAGGAAAACATGCGGGAATCCGTCGCTGCATACCACTGAGGCCGCCATGGAATTTATAAAATGTTAGCAGCCATTATTGAATTTTTAATCATAAACTGTTAAATATAATCATTAGAATAATTGTCGTTATCGCTAAAATAGTCGCAATAATTATTCCTGTTCTTTGCCATTTAAACGTTTTTTGTGGTAAGTCACTTTTTTCATTATTATCAATGCCTTTGTCAGTTATAGTACTATTCATTTTTGTCTCGTTTGCATCTCCAATAATAACTTGTCCATTATTGTTTTTGATATCTCCAACTTCATATTTATTTCCCATGTATAACTCGTTTTTGATATTTGTGACTTCGTTTTTTGTTGGTTTGTCAGTTGGTTTAGCAAGAATGTTTTCTGTCGGAATTGAAAACTTAATATTTTTCTTTTTGTCTTTCAAAAATCCATGTAATGCTTCTTCAATACTATCTACCTCAATTGTCTTAGTTTCAAAACTGTCGAATTCATTTTTATCTGAGTCTTTGAAGAAATCAAACAACTCTTTAAATGTCTCATCTAAAACATGAAAAGCAAACGACAAACAAAGAAAATCGGTATTTGTATCATTTCTAAAACTCAAATATTTATTCTTATACTTCATTACAACGGGTATATCTTCTTGCTTAAAATTTTCTTTAAAATCAATAATTGCTGCTGAGTTTGAATTCCAAATACTATTAAAGGTGTCATCACCAGTCCAAATATTAAGCTCTCGTAATTTTGCAGTAATCGGGTTATAAATTTTTGCAGTAATCGGAGAGAATTTAGTCGCAATTATTTCTTTAATTTTGTCATATTCTTGTTTGTCATTATAGTTTTGTTTAGGTTTTAATTTATGTCTCTGCGTGTCGAGTTTAATTAACTCTTCGCATAATGGTAAATATTTCTCAACGTACTCTTTTTTATTACCGTCTAAGTAATCAATAAAATCAAAAAGTGCTTGAATCTTTTTCGGTATCATATAATGTTAGTTTTATTTTCGGACGTTGGCTTTAATGGCTACAACAAGTGGATAAGACGCTATGCGTCTTACATCACCTATCTGCTGTCTTGTGTAAGTTGTTGTTATTGTGTCTTCTATCCCTCAAAATCAGATATTATAAACTTTCTATTTTTGCAAGAGATCTTTCGCTTCTTCAATCGTAAATCCCAATTGTTTTACTTGAATCATGCAAAACGATTCCCTTGTTCCAAATAATTAAGTGTTAAAGATAAACTTAATAATAGTACTATGTCCCTATTTCTTTTTAAAATTAAGAGGAAAAAATTAAGCACTTTTCAGATGCTAAGACATTATTTACTTTCTGGAAAAACACACCAAACTTTCGCTTCTTTGTCTGTTCATTTACACAGGTTTGCTTTTTCGTATGCTCCAACACCCCTTCCGTGACAGCTATTTGGCGCACAAATGAGCCTGTTTTGCAAACAGAAAGATCTGACCGGGAAAAGGAAGAAATCCCGCCAGCCAAACAGATCTTTTATAAGAAGAGATAATTTGAACACCAAAAACAGCTTTGGCAATTAACGAGAGCTTACCTGCTGTAAAAACCAACAATAAAAAAAGAGCCCTCAAGCAAGTGCACTCCAACAACATATTCCTTGATTGGATACTAGTTTACCTTTATTGATCGATTAATCATTACTAAAATACGATATTAATCACATTAAGCTTGACTATACAAACCTTATGGATTGGATAAATTAACAGGCTACAGTTTGCCGCGTGGTTTTACCCAAATCTGATCGTCGAGAGCAATTTGCCGCGTGGGTTTACCCAAATCTGATCGTCGGGAGCAGTTTGCCGCGTGGTTTTAGCCAAATTTAATCGTCGGGAGCATTTTGCCGCGTGGTTTTAGCCAAATTTGATCGTCGGGAGCATTTTGCCAACAGAAATTCTAGTTTGTCAACTTCCTTTGCGACGGATGTTCATGATTCATTAGACCTAGGGTTTTACCTCAGTCTATTGATGTTTGAGCCCTTAATACTCTGTATTCTTTGTGCTCCTTAGCGTTGACTCCTTTTCTATATTAGATTCCCTTACAAAATCAGGCATTTAACTGGATCCAAAAAGCAAGGAATAGATGATTAAAGCAATCAAAAGAAATCCTACGAAAAGGAAAAAGAAACCAAATACTTTCACAATCCGCCTTTTCTCTTCAGGAATCTCCATTTCGACGATTAATTCGTTCAACTTGCCCGATTTTTCCAATTCTTCATAATCTCTTGGCCTGTCGGCCTTGTATTCCTCCAACAGCACATGACCTGTAAAAATTACAGTATCCATGGGAAAGGATTCCGGACGAAAATGCGTATTGAAAAAATGAATGGTGAAGATAAAACCTACTGCCAGCAAAGCTTCATCGCTATGAATGATTTGAGCCACATTAATCAGCCAGCCAGGCATAAACTTGGTAAACATCTCGGGAAACCATAAGACCAATCCGGTAAAACCGATAATGGCCACTCCCCAAAATACGGCTAAATAATCGAATTTCTCCCAATAAGTCCATCGCCCGTAATTTGGTCGTCCTCCCCTTCCTACAAACCACTTCATGCTTGCCCAAAAATCTTTAGCATCCTGACGGTTGAACAGCAGAGAATGCCTGCCAAATATAAATTGCGACCATCCAAAACCCATTTTTTTCTTGTTTTTAATGAGTGAAAAAAGATGAAAAACAAAATATCCGAAAGTAACTACGGCCCCCAAACGGTGCAATGTACCTGCCATTTCAACACCACCCAACAAATCAACCAAATGTCTGGCCCATTGCATATTTGCAAACTTAAGCATCATACCGGTTAGGGCCAATATCACAAAACTTAAAATAACAAACACATGGGTAATCCGCTGGCTTTCGGTAAATCGCCGGATATAAACAGCCTTGCCAAAATGAGGCATCAGTTTCTTCCGCCTTCGTTCGCGCAAGGATCGGGGCAACCATAAAAGGGTATGCAAACCAAAAAAGCCGAACACAGCAATCAGTAAGGAGGACATTCCCCAAAAGGTGAAATACAGAGCCGGGTATTTATCGCGGTTGTGATGTGTTGCGTGAGTTAAAAATCCGGTAAACCGCATGTTTGCATCTTCGTGGCATTTCTGGCAGGTTGCCACAATATTGTCGTAGCCAACGGCTGAATTTGGATCCTTCACATTCATATTGGAATGAGCGCCGTGACAATCGGAACATCGGGCTGCTTTTAAATAACCCAGCTGATAGGCCTTCCCATGATAGGTATCCATGTAGCTTTCAGACAAATGTTTGTGACAAAGGCCACATTGATGAGTAATTTCATGCATAAATTCATCTTTGTCGATCTCGGAAATAAGGTGAGCCGAATGACAAACCGTACAGGTCGGGAATTTTTGTTCTTCATTGTTTTTTGAAATTGCATGATCGCTCCGTATGTATTCATTGTAAATTCCCTTGTGACAATTGCCACAAGTAGCGGGGATATTTTTCGGATAAACCGAGGATCTCACGTCACTGTCTTTCAGCATAAAATGGGTGGTGTGGCAATCGGTACACACAGCGCTCGAAAGCAATCCTTTTTGGATCATGCTTCGACCATGAACACTCATGGAGTAGTCGTGGTATGCATCTACTTCTTTGAGCTCTGTTTGCTGAATTGCCCGGCCATTTTCCCGGTGACATCCTCCACAAAGTATTGGAATAGAGAGCCGGTAAACAGGCGAAGTCTCATCCTTTTTAGGTTTGACAATATGAGTACCGTGACAATCGGTGCAATAGGGCGCCGATTCTTTTCCCTCCAAATAGGCTGCACCATGCCCGCTTGCCATATATATTTCGTCAACTTCAGCATGACAACCGGAACAATCTACTTTTCCCGCCGTTTCGCAGGGGCGATATTTTTTTGCGGATACATCAGAGTGACATTTTACACAGGTAATGTTGTTATGAGCCCAATTTGTAAGATCATTCACATCAACCTGAAGTGAGATGGTATCCCCTTTAACAATTTTATGAATATCTCTTTTTTCGTGACACAGCAGACAAGAACGATCAGAAATACTCTCGACAATATTCTGGATGTTTACAATATGAGGCGGATGGCAATCGGTGCAGGCAGGAATAGCTCCCGGCTTTTTTTCCCACAACTGCTCATTGATCACCTTCGTATGAACCTGCTCTATTCGGGCATGGCATTTCATGCAGGTAGCTGCGATATTTTTAAGGGAAATGCTCGAAAGCCGGTTGGCATGGGGTAATATCAAATGGTTTCCATGACAATCGTTACAGGTTGCTGTAACAATCAAACCGCTTTTATACAATCCTTTGCCGTGGATACTCTGACTATAGTTTTCTAAAATATTGTGTTCTGTAATCTGATAGGTTCGTGCAACAGGTGCTCCTTCGCGATGACATCTTCCACACAACACGGGAATATTCATTTTATAGGTTCGCGAACTAATATTGTTGTGAGAAAGAATATCGTGTTTTCCATGACACTCCTTACAATCGGGCGCATACCTGGCTTGTTTTTGATGTGCTTTGCCATGAACACCCATATTATACTTTTCTGCTGCCTGTTCGTGACAATTTCCACAATTTACAGGCAACATTGTTTCAGGATGTGGCCAGTCCTCTACTGCAGCTTCAGGATGACATTCGATACAGCTTATTTTCCCGTGAATAGAATTCGTTATTACAGGTAAATCGACCCATACAGATTGTGTTTTACCATTCACTTCCTTTATAAGATAAGGATCGTCGTGGCACATCATACAAACATCGTCTTCCTGAGCAATAAGACTGTTGCTGCTGAGAAAGCCCAACAATAAAAGAAGCACTCCAAAAAACCGTTTCATTTTGGGGAGGTAGAAATCATCCATATCGAACTGATTAGTAACTAGCTCACTTACACAATATGTAAGTTACTTACTATTCAAACGAAATAAAAAAAAACTTAGTTGCTGGTCGCTTTTATACCTTTACGCCACCGATTCTTTTCCTTTTCTCCTTTTGGTTCCCGTGCCGGGTTGCGGTGCAATTCCGTCGCAGGAATCTTAAACTCATTAATCAACACAATTTCATGCGACAGATTTATATGATGCAATTAACCCGTGGCGATGCCACGGGCTATAAATATTTAAGCCATTCAGGCTCACTTTCTTTGTGCAGCACTTCGTTTTCCTTTGTGGTAAGAAACACGATTGCATATCACACTTTCTCGTTCTTACTTAAGATTCTCCTTTAAAAAATCGGTCATCATGCCAAACAGGTGCAAACGGGTATTCCCGCCATAAATGCCATGATTTCGGTTGGTGTACAAATGCATCTGAAATTTTTTGTTGTGTTGAACCAGCTCTTCGGCCAGCTCCAGAGTATTCTGCATGTGCACATTGTCATCGGAGGTGCCGTGAACCAACAAGAATTTTCCTTTTAACTGATCCGCAAAATGTATGGGCGCATACTCATCGTATCCTTTCGGATTTTCCTGCGGTGTGCGCAAGTATCTTTCCGAATAAACACTATCGTAATAACGATAGGTAGTTACCGGCGCAACAGCAATTCCTGCAGCAAACACATCTGCTCCGCGAAACATGCACAAAGAGGACATTTGTCCGCCAAAACTCCAGCCATACACGCCAATTTTATCGGCAGCAATAAAAGGCTGTTTTGCCATGTACTTTCCTGTTTCAATCAGGTCGATGGCTTCCAGATTCTGAATTTGCATATAGGTGCACTTCTTGAATTTTTCTCCTCTGCCACCTGTTCCCCGGTTATCAACACAAACTACTACAAATCCTTCTTGTGCCAAATAATCCGACCAATCGAAACTATAGCGATCCAATACTTCCTGAGAGCCCGGACCACCATAAAAGGTTAGTAAAGCAGGATATTCCTTGCTGCTATCAAAACCAACCGGCTTCATCATCCAGGCGTTCAACTCTACACCTTCGGAGGTTGTAAAGCTAAAAAACTCACGTTTTGGCAACTGATACTCCTGCATTTTTTTCTGAAGATCCTGGTTCTCTTCCAACGTACGGATCAATTTTCCTTTTGCATTGTGCAAAGTCACCAAAGTAGGTTGCTCATTACTCGAATAATAATTGATGTAATATTTGAACCCTTTGCTAAAATTTGCAGTATTACTTCCTTTGTCCGCGCTAAGCAAAGTGGTTTTCTTTCCTTTGATATCTGCAGCATAAATTTCGCGTTGCAAAGGAAATACTGCTGCCGCCTGATAATAAAATAGTTTGCTTGACTCATCGTAACCTAAAAACCGGGTGACCTCCCAATCGCCACTGGTTATTTGTCTAACCGGATTTCCTTGCAAATCGTACAAATAAATGTGATTAAATCCTGACTTTTCACTGGTGAAAATAAAATGCTTTCCATCCTTCAAAAAGCTCAAGTCATCGTTAATATCAATCCAGGCTTTGTTCTTCTCTTCGTACAATAATTTGGATTTTCCGCTTGCTGCATCAGCCAACAAAAGCTCATAATGATTCTGATGGCGGTTCATTCTGACAATGCTCAACACTTTTGGATCTTGTGTCCATTGCATTCTCGGAATGTATTGGTCAGTTTCTTCTCCAATATCCATTGTTTTAGTTACTGCTGATTGCAAATCGTAAACATGAACACTCACAATAGAATTGTCTTCTCCTGCTTTTGGGTATTTAAACGTATAATTTTCGGGATACAAGGCATTCTCTGTTTTCTCAGGATTGGTTCCTTTAAAAACAGTCATATTGAACTGTTTCACCTTGCTCTCATCGAAACGCATAAAGGCAATTCGTTTGCCGTCGGGCGACCATTGGTATGCCTGACTGAAGGAAAACTCTTCCTCATAAACCCAATCTGGCGCTCCGTTAATAATGTAATTGTATTTTCCATCGAAGGTAATCTGAACCTCTTTCTTCTTCTGAAGATCTTTTATAAAGAGATTGTTGTCTCTAAAAAAACAAATCTGATCGCCGGAAGGTGAAAAATCAGCCAATTGCTGTCTGCCTGCCGACAAAGCTTCCAAAGTCTTTTTATCGCGGTCGTACACATAAAATTCTGCTGAATAAGAATGTCGGTAAATATTCTGACGATTACTTGCAATCAAAATCTTACGCTCATCGGAAGAGAACTGGTAAGAATCTATTCTTTTAATTTTATCAGTGCCAACTTCTGCTAAATCGAAAATTATTTCTTCAGATTCGCCTGTAGCGTAAGAAAATTTCTCAATTCTAATTCCCTGTTTTAAAACGGTATAAGATTCTCCGCTGTTCATAGACCGTAATCCGTAAACCGAACGGGCGCGGAAGGTTCCATTATTGGTGATATCTTCAAGTGTGAAACTCTTTTGTGCCTGCACCAGAGTCAGGCTTAACAGAGCAAATAAAATAAGTGTCAGTTTTTTCATGTTTTTTTTAGTGTTTGTTGAGTTTTGAGTCAAATACCGCAATTTACTGATGCCACATTAAAATAGTAAACGTCACATCAATTGATACCGTGCAGAATATCATCAAACAAGTATGAATTTTAGGTAGTTAGACTAAACAAGAAAACTTCGGATTGAATAAAAATGGAAAAGGCTGGATCAACAAATCCAGCATTCGTAGAGGCCTTTGTAGGAATGTTTGTGTAGTATGGGAATAATTCTATTCATAAGTTTTTCTCGACGTGGTAAATCTATAATTTTTTTCGGACCTGTAATTGGAGATGACAGCTTATGCAACTGATTTAAAAAGGTTCTAATTAAATTTCACTACAATTCCGATTGCAATTTCACGTATCCTTCCTCCGATAAATAACTGAAACTTTCCCGAATCCCATCTTTTCGAAAAACTGATGAGCCTCATGATTATTAATTCCAGATTCTAAATAGTAATCGGTAACACCTTTAGATTGATAAGTGCTTATTAATGACTCCAACAACAAGACTCCAACGCCCATATTCCGGCATGATTGATCAACCACAATATCACAAATTACACCAAAACATTCATTTCGATCCTTCGCAATTTCTCCTATAATAAACCCATTTACAGTCCCGTCTTCTTCCGAAACTAAAACCGTATCCTTAAACTCATTCATTTGGGCATCTAAATATTCTTTCCATAGCAAAGAATAATTTTCAGCCAATATTCCTGTATCCAAAGCAATTCCCATTTGTATTTCACCATGAGAGATATAAGATTTTTGCTTCTTTATGTTTTCACAAAACAGATTAACAATCTGTTCCTTATCGTGCTCTGTTGCTTTACGTATCATTATTTTCTATAAAAAATAGTTCTAATCAGTCTGAATGCACCAAACACGACACTTAAAAATATTAATAAAAATGTAAGGATGATAATTGTTACACCTCCATTGAATGCAAGCCTTTCATCGGCAGCAATTGCCTTAAAAAACGGCAATTCTGCCGGAGTCAGTAAAATACTAAAAAGAGAGGCTACCGAAATAATTCCTAAAATGAGATTTAATAAATTGGCTTGCTTTATCTCCCTGCTGTTTGTCACATTATTTAAAGATTGGTCAATTTGACTAATTGCATTCTGTAACTGATTGTAATCTCTCTCCAAACCAAGTCTTTTCTCCGTACGCTCATACATAATTTTATGAGAAACAAATCGGGAAAATCTTACTGCATCAAGCTTTAATAAGGTATTTGATATTTCAAGTGTCAGCAAGGCATTTTCTTCGATCAATTTGCGTGTGTTTTTTTGTCGGGACACCTTAATTGTGTTATTGATAAAATGAGAAAGAGCATTATTTATTGCTTGCTTCTTAGCGATTATCATTTCAACAATCAACAAATATTCAGGCCAAGACACATGATATTTTGCTCTTTCGGCCAAATGCTCTTTCCAATCGGTTGGCGAATCCTTCCCTCTTAAACCATAAGTTCCAAATACAATACAAATATTTTGATTTGCTAAAACAAGATCATCTGTGTCAATAGCAATATTCTTTCCACATATCTCTTCAAAATCAGAACTCAACCGATAGGGCCATTCATACGGATAAAGAGTAAGCAAGCCTATCATTTCAGATTGATGATGATTTTCGATGTGTTCGATAATTTCATCTTCAGCCATTTTTGCAAAGCTTATTCCCTGCTGATGACCAACATTCTCCCAAACATCAATAAAAACATATATTGGATCAACTATCGAACTTTCAGAATCGCTCTTAGTAAACAAAAATTTGTATTGCTCAAGAACTTTTAAAAATACCTCTTTCTTACCCGTTTTTTCAACAGGAATATCTAACCAGTTGGTCGATTCATCAAGATACAATTCTGAGATACTGATGCTTTCAACATCGTTATCTATATCAGAACAATCCAAATCTCCATTTTGCGACCAATGCTCAGTAGCCAATGGGATTCCTGCAAGCGCAATTAGCTCATCAGTATTTAATGAAGTACTTGATTCACAAAAACCTTCATGATCCCAGTCTAAATCTTTGGTTGAATCAATCACCAACCGATAAGAAATACATACTGTATTATTAAAAAATAAAGATGCTTCAACATGCACATATCCATTGATCTCAGGGCCATTATCTTCAAGTTTTATAATGGTTCTGAAACCTTTCAATTTATACCTGCAAATTAACTTCTCATCACCAAGTCCCTGCAAATTAAAAATCTGATGGTCAATAGAATTAGTAAGGGTTTCAACAAATACATGTTGATCATCAAATTTTACTTTATTTCCTATCGAAAAGGAATGTAAATAGACAATGGATAAACCATTATAAATTAATCCTGAAGGACATTGATTAATATTTTTCATTGGGACAATACTTGAAATTAAAGTTAGAAGCTTTTAAAAATAGAAAAACATAATAATATCACAAAAAAATAATTTGAAAAAATTATTCCGTGATTCTATCCACAAAAAAAGCTTCCCCTTTCGGAGAAGCCTGTCAACTATTTAATTACAATAAAGGAATCTATTTAAACTCTTTTTTTAATTGCTCTACCCAAGCTTCAATTCTTTCGTTTGACAAACCTGCCTGATTCTCGATATCGAGAGCCAAACCTAAGAATTTGCTATCGCGTAAAGCAACAGACTTTTCAAATTTATAGCCTTCCGGAGAAGTCAATCCAATTACTTTTGCTCCTCGTTCTTCCAGTGCAATTGCCAAAAGACCAATTGCATCTACAAAATTTTCAGGATATCCAACCTGATCGCCTAAACCAAACAAAGCAACTGTTTTGCCTTTTAGCTTTAGATCCTCAATAGCAGGCATAAACTCGTCCCAGTAGTTTGGTAATTCACCATCGAACCATGTTGGAACACCTAATATTAAATTATCGTAAGCAAGAAACATTTCTTCGTCAACGTCCTCAACATTTACACTTTCCACTTCTGCTGAAGATCCAAAAGCTTTTTTTATTTTTTCAGCATTCTTAGCTGTTTTGTTCGTATTGAAACTATAGAATAAACCTATTTTTTTCATTTTATCTTTGGGTTTTAGATGTGAGAACTGAGAAATGAGGAAAAAATTGAGCGCTTTAAAAATGTCCTAAATCTCATAGCTTATATCTCCTAATCTGATATTAATACTCTATCAGCTCTTTTGCTGCTGCATAAATTTTATCATTATTCGGAAGTACTGCTTTTTCCAATATACGATTAAAACCAACCGGTGTAAATTCAGATCCAACACGTTTTACCGGAGCATCCAATTGATTGAAAGCCTGTTCGGTTATTGTTGCCGAAATTTCAGCTCCAAAACCAGAAAATACTTTGTCTTCATGAACAACCATTACTTTATTGGTCTTCGCTACCGATTTTAGTATTGTTTCTATATCCATCGGAACCAATGAACGAAGATCAATAACTTCAACCTGTTTGCCTGTATCTTCGGCTAACTTATCAGCAACCTCAACACACATATGAGTTGTATTTCCATAAGTCACAATCGTTAAATCAGCACCTTCTCTTCGTACTCTTGCTTTTCCAAACGGAACTTCAAAGTCTTCTGGTACTGCCGCCGATGCTTTCGGATCGTTATACAAAGCTTTCGGCTCCATAAATACAGTCATTCCCTTCGAACGGATGCTGGTACGCAACAATCCTGCGGCATCATCGGCATACGATGGGTAAACAATTCTAACACCTGGGAAAGTTGCCAAGGCTCCTTCAATATTTTGCGAGTGATACAATCCGCCGCCAATATATCCACCAGATGCTAAACGCACTGTGATATTCGGCGAATACTGTCCTTTTGTTCTCCAATATTCGTGAGTTGTTTCTACAAACTGCTCCATTGCAGGCCAAAAATAGTCAGCAAATTCAGCACCTTCAACAACAATTCTGATTTTATCGTTGAAACGGCTCATTCCATTTGCTGTTCCCATAATATAGTCTTCGGCAATTGGAGCATTAAATACCCTGTCTTTACCAAATTCCTGCTGCATCCCTTTGGAAACGTTGAAAATCCCGCCTTTATCTTTATTGGCAATATCCTGTCCCCAAATAAAAGTATCTGGATTAAGACGGAATTCTGCCTTTAGTGTCTCATTCAATCCTTCAATCAACTTTTTGTTGTTGCCGGTGAAATTGTGCAGTCCTTCTGGATATTTCTCGGAAACATAAGGTTCCGGGATCACAAAATCGTGAATGGATGCCGGATCAGGATCCGGTGCACTTAAACCTGCTTTATGCGCTTTTTTAACTTCCAGTTTCACTTCTGCTTCAATAGCCAACAGTTCCTCTTCGGTAAAACGCTTGTAACGAACCAATAACCTTCGGTACTTCGCCAATGGATCGTATTCTGTAACGTAGTTTAATTCAGCATTATCGCGGTACAATTCATGCTTATCGGAATTGGAATGCGACCCCATACGAACACAGTTGGCCTGAACAATTACCGGAGTTGAAGTCTCCAATGCAATTTGTTTTGCTTCAGTCATTGCATTCATCGAATCAAAAACATCTTTTCCGTTACAATGAATAATTTTCAGGTACTTCATTCCACGGAAGTTATCAGCAACTTTTCTGTTCGCCGTCTGATCTTTCTTAGGAACCGAAATTCCATATCCGTTATCCTGAAATACAAATACTACAGGAAGCTGCTCATTGGTTGCTCCGTTAATGGCCTCGTAAACATATCCTTCCGATACCGACGATTCTCCCTGAGAACTAATTACAACTCCTTTGTGCTTGTATTTTTTTACTGCGCGGCCTAAACCTACTGCATGCAAAGTATGATTTCCTGTACAGGAAGATACATTGTGAACATTCCATTCCGGCTTTGCAAAGTGATTCGACATGTGACGACCGCCACCTGCTACATCTGTATCTTTTGATATCCCGTTAAAAATGATCTCTTCAGCAGTTAAACCCGCCGAAATAGAGGTCAGCATATCTCTGTAGTAAGGGAATAAGTGATCTGTTTTACGATCGAATACCTGCCCAATAGCCAATTGAATTCCATCATGACCGGCATAAGGAGCATGGTAAGACCAGCCAATTGCCTGCTTTAGGTAATTGGGTGCTTTCTCATCCAATGCTCTACCCAAAGTCATCAAATGAAACCAACGACCAAGCAATTCCTTCGAGGTTTTTTTAATGCTAAACTTTTTACTTTCAGTCATCTTATTAGTTTTGTCCGTAGTACTTTCTACGGATGTTATTTCCAGTGTTTCCATGATTTAAAATGCTCTGTTACTATCAATTTCTTCCAAATAGTCTGCAATTTTCCGTAAGAAAGCTCCCCCCAAAGCTCCATCAACAACCCGGTGGTCGTAGGAAAGAGACAGGAACATTTTCTGACGAACAACAATTGCATCTCCGGCCGGAGTTTCGATTACTGCAGGTTTCTTTTCAATGGTTCCAACAGCTAAAATTGCAACCTGTGGCTGATTGATAATTGGTGTACCCATTACATTTTTGAAGGACCCAAAATTTGATATTGTAAATGTCCCGCCCTGAATATCATCCGGACTTAATTTATTATTTCGTGCATCGGTTGCCAAACGATTCATATCATTTGCCAAACCAATTAAGTTTTTCTGATCTGAATTTTTAATAACGGGAACAATTAAGTTTCCACTAGGAAGAGCTACTGCAACACCAACATTAATATTCTTTCTCAGAATAACATTGTATCCGTCAACAGAAGCATTCACACCTGGAAAATCACGTAAAGCTTTAGAAACGGCTTCAATAATAATTGGCATGTAAGTAATCTTGGTTCCTTCTTTTTTAAAGAACTCATCTTTTACTTTATTTCTCCAATTAACCATATCGGTAACATCAGCTTCTACCATTGCGGTGACGTGCGGAGATGTTTGCTTCGACATCACCATATGATCGGCAATGATTCTTCTCATACGGTCCATTTCCACAATCTGATCCTGTGCTCCAATCGACATGGATACTTTTGGTTTTTCAGCTGCCTGAGCCGGACTGGGAGCAGAAACTGTTTTCACTTCAGGAGCAGAAACAGTTGTTCCATTGCGACTGGACAAGTAATCCAAAACATCTTGTTTTTGAACTCTTCCCTCGGTACCATGTCCAGTAATTGTTTCCAGCTCTTGAACAGTAATATTTTCACTTTTCGCAATGCTTTTCACAAGCGGAGAATAAAATCGGCCTGAAGCAGATTGAATATCAGAGATACTTACACTTCCTGCAGCTTCTTGAGGTATTGTTTCGGATACAGAAGTACCAGCACTTGCCTTAACCGGCTCTTCCACATCATCTGCATCACCCAAGGCAATGATCGCAACAACCTCGCCAACAGGAACAACATCATTTTCTTTAAATCGGATTTCAATTACTTTTCCGTCTACCGGACAAGGTATTTCAGAATCCACTTTATCAGTTGCAATTTCAAAAAGCATATCATCCTCTTCCACCTGATCATTCAACTTCACGAACATTTTCGTGATAGTAGCTTCTTGTACGCTCTCGCCCAACTTAGGCATTATGATTTCAAAGCTAGACATATAACTTATAGTTTAATATTTATAATCATATTTAAATGTTTCGATACAAATATAAAAAATTATTCTTATTTAGATTTATTAAAGCTTACAATAATTGCAATCTCCACATTACAATTTTTTATTATCGTATAGATTTCCTTGATATGAATAAAATTATTTTATAAAAGGTACTACATTCTTATTATTCAGATTAATTTTGAGACAGAAAAATAACATGAAATGAAAGAATTCACATTTAGCCTAGAAATCACTTCCTCGCAGGAAGAAGTATATAACGCCCTAACCAATTCTTTTCAAATTGAACTTTGGACTGGTTATCCTGCAGTAATGGATGAAAACCCCGGCACTGTTTTCTCTCTTTGGGAAGGAGATATTACGGGTGTTAATCTGGAAATTGTTAAAGATTATAAGATTGTTCAGGAGTGGTTCTTTGGAGAAACCGAAAGTCCGTCTATCGTGACCTTGCTGATAAAAAAAGCTGGTTCAAGATCTCGAATTGAACTGACTCACACCAACATACCCGATGAAGCTTACGATGAGATAGTTGAAGGTTGGAAAGATTACTATTTAGGGTCGGTTAAAAACTTTTTAGAGTTTTATTAATAGATTTTAGCCATTAGCTTATATCCAAAAGAAAGCGCAGACATTTTAAAAGTGCCTGCGCTTTTTCTGTTTTTTCAGAAGAATTATTCTACGATAATCACTTCATCGAAAATTTCAATTTTATCACCGGGACGAATTTTTGCTCTTTTACGAGTTTCCACTTCTCCATTTCGAAATACAATTCCATCTTCAACAAAAATCTTAGCCTGAGCGCCACTTTCACTAATACGAGTTACTTTAATCAACTTAATCAACTCAATATATTCAGTTTCAATCTTAAATTTTATCATAGTTATCTAGTAATTTGAGTCGCAAAAGTAATCTTTTTCGCCTCTTAATGAAAGAACAAATAAGCAATTGCTATGGCGGCAACAATACCGGCAAAATCAGCAATTAATCCACAAGTAACAGCATATCGGGTATTCTTAATTCCCACAGCTCCAAAATACACGGCAATAATATAAAAAGTTGTATCTGTGGCACCTTGCAGCGTTGATGCCAATTTGCCAACAAAGCTATCTGCCCCGTGCGTTTGCATCGCATCCACCATCATTCCTCTGGCACCACTACCACTCAATGGTTTCATTAATGCGGTAGGCAAGGCTTCTACAAAATCGGAATTTACACCAACAAAAAGACAAAACCGCCGCGCTCCTTCAATCACTAAATCCATTGTTCCGGAAGCTCTGAATACACCAATTGCAACCAAAATAGCAATCAAATAAGGAATAATTTTAATGGCAATTGAAAATCCTTCTTTTGCTCCATCTATAAAACTCTCATAAACATTCACCTTTTTTCGTGCTGCCAAAAGTATAAATGCAATGATAATTGAAAATAAAAATACGTTACTAACTACAGTAGAAATCTGAGTTATCTGATCCTTTTCCAAGCTTGAGAAATAAGTTATCAACCCAATAATAAAGACAGTTAATCCTCCCAGATAAGCCAAAATAACTTTATCCCAAAGTTTTATTTTCTGTACAATTGCAACACTAATCAAACCGGCCAGTGTAGAAAAATAAGTTGCCAGTAATATGGGGATAAAAATATCAGAAGGATTCACAGCTCCTAATTGTGCCCTGTAAACCATAATAGATATTGGAATAATCGTTAATCCGGAAGTATTCAGCACCAAAAACATAATTTGTGCATTGGATGCGGTGTCCTCCGATGGATTAACAGACTGCATTTCCTTCATCGCCTTTAATCCTAATGGCGTAGCTGCATTATCCAAACCGAGCATATTTGCAGCTAAATTCATCATTATCGAACCGTGTGCAGCATGTCCTTTGGGTATTTCAGGAAACAACTTGTTGAAAAACGGACCAATCAAACGGGAAAAAACTTTTACAATTCCTCCATTTTCTCCGATTTTCATTATTCCTAACCACAAGGTTAGAACACCTGTTAAGCCAAGAGAAATATCAAAACCTGTTTTTGCCATATCGAATGTGGAGTTTACCATATTAGGGAATACCTCCATATCACCAAAAATGATCAACTTGATCAATCCAACAACAAAAGCAACAACAAAAAAGAAAATCCAAAGGTAATTTAAGGCCATAAACTTATTTTTAATATATTAAAATGTGGTTAAATACTACTTGTTGCTCTGGTTTTCCTGTATCAATTTCAATCTCTCTTTTGGATAAGACTCATTCGATTTTAGATTCTTAGCCTTTCTGTAATAGAAACGGGCAACAGAATAATTTCCCTTATCGTATGCTTCATCTGCCTGGGTAACAACTTTTTTATACTCAGCCTCAAGCTTCTGATTTTTCTTCGAATTGATAAACTCCTCAATTTTATCCAATTGCTTATTGGCATACTTTTCAGAAGTATCTAAGCCCTTGGCTTTCTGATAATAGAATTTTGCTACGGAATAATTCTTTTTAGTCAACTCTTCATCACCCCGGGCAATTAATTTACGATATTCCTCTGTTAGTTCAGAATTCTTACCTTCTCTTATCAATTTATCAATTTCCTTTAATTTCTTTTTAGGATAATCTCTATCGAATAATTCAAGAGCTCTTTCGTACATCACCTTCGCTACCGTAAAATGCGATGCGTTAAATGAATCATCAGCCTTTGCAATTTTTGATGCATATTCCCGTTCCTTTGCAATAGATAGTTTTTTCTCAAAATTAGTTGGGTTGTTTGAAACAACCTCCTTGTCAGCCAGCTTTAAAGCTTCCACTAATTTCTCAATCTCTTCCAATTTCTGCTTAGGATACTCCTCTTCCGGCTTCATACTAAGTGCAGAATTGAAATGATGACGTGCAACACTAAATTGCTCTTCTTTCAGAAATTTATCTCCTAATTTTATTTCCTCGCCATATAAACGATTCAACTCTTTCAATTTTTCAGCTTCTCTTGCTTGCTGCTCCAGTAATACTTCAATTCTCTTTAGCTGATTTTTAGGATAAGATTCGGCTGGTTTTAAATCCAATGCTCCCTGATATTTTCCAATTGCTGATGTGTACTCTTCCCGACCAAAAAACTGATCTGCTTCCTCAAGCAAAGCTTTGTACTGATACAGTAATGTTGATTTTTCCTCTTCCAACTTCTCCAGCTCTTTCAATATCAATTTAATTTCTTCTATTTGATTAGGAGGATAAACATCCTTAGGTTTCAGCTTTTGAGCCTTTTCATACTCCCCAATTGCAGATTGCCATCTTTTTCCTTCATAATATTTATCAGCAAGAGCGATGCAATTACTATACTCTCTTTCAGTGGCTCGCAAAGCCTCAGCAATTCTGGCTTCTTCTTCAGCCTTGGCTTTCAGCTGTTTCACTATTTCATCAATCTTCTGAATCTGAGTTTTTGGATAACTTTCATTACTCCTGATTTCTAAAGCCAAAGTATAGTTTTTTCTCGCTGATTCATAAGTTTCTGAAGAAAATTGAGAATCGGCTAAAGAAATAAATGAATTGTATTTTTCATCCAGTCCCTTTTTCTCTATAGCCAATCTAGCTTCTTCCTCGGCCAAACGTTTCTGTTCAGACAAAATATCATCAATTTTTTGGATTTGTGCCTTTGGGTAAGATTCCTTCCCCTTCAATTCTAAAGCATCTTTATAGCTTGTTCGAGACGATTGGTAATCACTGCTGGAAAACTGAGAGTCTGCCAATGCAATAATTGATGCATATTTATCATCTAAAGCTTTCTTTTGAGATGCCAATCGAGCTGCTTCATTAGCCTCTGCCTGTTGATTCGCCAATAACACATCAATTTTTTGAATTTGAGTTTTGGGATACGCTTCGCCAGCTTTTAAACGCAAAGCTTCCGTATAATTGGTTTTGGCTGATTGATATTCTTCTGATGAAAATTGGGTATCAGCCAATTTGATGACAGATGCATATTTTTCATCCAGGGCTTTTTTCTCAGCTAACAAGCGCTTTGCTTTTTCCGCTTCGGCTTGCTGATTTGCCAATATGTTATCAATCTTTTGAATTTGAGATTTAGGATAAACTTCGTCAACCCTCAAACTTAAAGCATCGGTATAACTTGTTTTAGAAGCCTGATAATCACCAGATGACAATTGAGAATCGGCTAATTTGATTATAGATGCATATTTTTCGTCCAAGGCTTTCTTTTCAGCAAGTAAACGAGTAGCCTTATCAGCTTCCACTTGCTTAGCATCCAATATCTCATTGATCTTTTGAATTTGAGTTTTTGGATAAGCCTCTGCCAACTTTAAATTTAAAGCATCCTTGTATGTGTTTTTAGCAGAATCATAATCTCCGGCTGAAAACTGTGAATCGGCCAACGCAACAACAGATTTATATTTCTCATCCAAGGCTTTCTTTTGAGATGCCAATCTTGCGGCTTCATCAGCTTCAGCTAATTGCTGTGCCAATATTCCATCGATCTTCTGAATTTGAAATTTTGGATATGTCTCGTTTGCTTTCAAACTCAATGCATCTGAATAAGTTGACTTTGAAGTCTGATAGTCACCGGATGAAAATTGAGAATCAGCCAAATTAATGATCGATGCATATTTTTCATCCAAAGCTTTCTTTTCGGCAAGCAAGCGAGCGGCCTCATCAGCCTCAGCCAGTTGTTTTGCTATTATCCCATCAATTTTTTGAATTTGAGATTTTGGATATGTTTCGTTTGCTTTCAAACTCAATGCATCTGAATAAGTAGACTTTGAAGTCTGATAGTCACCAGAAGAAAATTGAGAATCAGCCAAATTAATGATCGATGTATATTTTTCATCCAAAGCTTTCTTTTCAGCAACCAAACGAGCAGCCTCATCAGCTTCAGCTTGCTGGTCTGCTAAGATCCCATCAATCTTCAGTATTTGAGATTTTGGATACTCCTCCTCAGATTTCAAACTCAATGCATCTGAATAAGTAGACTTTGAAGTCTGATAGTCACCAGAAGAAAATTGAGAATCAGCCAAATTAATGATCGATGCATATTTTTCATCCAAAGCTTTCTTTTCAGCAACCAAACGAGCAGCCTCATCAGCTTCAGCTTGCTGGTCTGCCAAGATCCCATCAATCTTTTGAATTTGCAATTTGGGATACTCCTCCTCAGATTTCAAACTTAAAGCATCTGAATAACTGTTTTTCGAGGACTGATAATCGCCCGATGAAAACTGAGAATCTGCAATTGCAATTATTGATGCATACTTCTCTTCCATAGCCTTTTTATTGGCCTCTAACTGTGCTTGTTGCACCAACAAATCACTAATTTTTTGAATCTGGTTTTTAGGATATGCTTCGCTTGGCTTCACTTCTAAAGCACTTGTATAGTTCGCTTTAGAAAGTTTATAATCCTTTGTCTCAAATTGATTATCAGCTTTAGTGATTAATGCTAAATACCTTTCCTCCAATGCTTTTCGTTCTGCTTCGAGACGGGCTCTTTCCTCCGCATTGGCCAGCTCCTGCCCTATCAATTCATCAATTTTTTGCAATTGTGCTTTTGGATAATCCTCATCAGGCATAATCGCCAAAGCCTCGTTATAACCTGCTTTCGACAGATCATATTTTTTTGCATCAAAATTAACATCACCTCTTTGAATCGCAGCCTTATAAGCTCTTTCTTTCGCCAATCTTTGCGCCTCTAACTCTGCCGCTCTTTTTTTGGCTTCTTCCTCAGCTTTTTTAATTGCATCTCTAATTTGCGCATCGTAATCCCGATCATAATCGAAATCATCTAACTCCTTATCGTACATGATCATTCCCATGGGTTGATCAAAAACAGAAAGGTCAAGCCCCTCATAAGCTGGAAATAAGGAAACCATAAATTTAAAGGGTGGAAATTGATTGTCCCTACTAAGAATATCTAATGGCACAAAAGTGGAAATACTTACTTTCTTGGTAACAAATCCCTCTTTCGAAAACTCGAAAATATATTCATTTCCAAAATCCAATTCGTATTCAAACTTACCACTATTATCAACAATTCCCGACTCCATCTTTTCTGCATTTTTTAAAATGGTAATTCGAGTATTCTCAATACTTCCGTTTTCAATCTTTACTTTTCCGAAAATTGAATATTTATCCTGAGCAACCGCGAAATCAGGAAAACAACACAGAAAGAATAAAAAAATAGAAAAAACTGTTAATATGTGAAATTTTGAAGAATTATTCATATCAAAAAAAACGCTTTTACTTTATCATAAAAAAAATAGGCTTATCAGCCACTTCTTCTTGCAAACTAATAAAATCTAATGCAATAATGGTAAAGTTAAAATTTTGAAATGAAAACAGAGGATTATAAACTAAATAAAGCTATTTGCACTTGCAAATAGCTTTATAAATATTTCTCTAAACTTCTAAACAAAAAGAGTTTCCATATCAAATATTGAGCTAACATCTCTTAAAATATCCCTTTCTTCCGATAAACAAATGCTTTCTTTTGTTTTCTCACCCCATTCATTATAATATATTACCATTTTTTTTAGGATTCCTAAAGAACACAATCTGTAATTAGCTTCATCACAAATTTCCATAGCTGAATTAAAATGTCTTTCCACCTGAACGCGATTCCCTTCTGAAAACTGAACAGAACTAAGAAACGAATGATAATATATTTGCAAGAAATAATTTTTTGAAGCTAATATTTCACTTTCGCATGATTTTAAAAACTCAATTTGAGTTTTAGTCATTTCCATACCTAAACTATGCTGCGCAGATAATTTATAGCATTGCAGAATTCTGTAATTTAGATTTGATTTTTTCGACTCTGTTGTTTTATACAAATGTTCAACATCATCAATTAATTGAAGAACCTTATGAAAGGATTTCATATAAATCAATACCATACAAATAACAAGCTCAAATTCACCATTAAGTGAATAATTATCATCCAGATGATTATAAGCCATTTCCCTGTGATAAAACATCATTAAAATCTCAATTTCATTAGATTCCTTACTGATGAAATGATTGTAAATCAAAATACTGTTAAGTCTCATTGAGATATCAATTCCTGTGCATGACAAATCAATCTCTTCTGCATTTAATTCCTGATAATGATGCTCTATGTTCTCTATATCCATTGTAAATACAGAATTCAACAACAACAATGAATATGACTTTATTCGTACACTTTTAGATTGTCCGTTTTTTGCAAATATTTCTAATATAGCCTTATCTCCCTTACTAATATTATAGATATCTGGAAAATCCTTAAACAGATACTTTTCAGCTCGTTTCTGTGTTGCAAAATGCTCCATTAACTCTATTTTCCGATCATCTGAATAAATCGCTGAATTAAGAACGGTATCAATCACCTCACGATCTGAAAGTGTCTCGTCACTTAATTCAAAAAAGTTTTTTAATTCCAGATGTTTCCCATTATAGAAAGCATTCGTGTATAAAAAGCTAATTAGTCTATTTTTAATGTCAAAACCAGAATACTCATCTTCAACAACTTTAATCAGCTGAAAATCAACCCCTCCGTTTTGCTGAATAAGATTAAAACCAATCAAAGTCTCACGTAAGGACTCACTGGTAATTTTCACATACTTACAATAACTATTGTGTTCATTTATGGTGATAAATTCGGTTAATAATCCATATGAAATTAATTCCTCATAGGCATAAAAATAATTCCCAGCAGTTTTCAGATGGATTGGAAAAGCATCCCGCAATTCCATTTTTTTTGCAGCAACTCCATTCTTCCCATGTTCAATCAATTTCAAAATACCATATAAAATATCCATCTTCTCTTCCGAAAATCTGGAATAAAACACTTTGTTTCTTAAAAATTCATTTAACAACTCTTGCCCCTGATTATTGCCATAATGCTTATTCGGATTGTATAATTTCACGAATAATTCCAGATAAAAAGGATTAGAAATCATTTTCTTTTGTTGGAAGGACAATTCCTTAACTGAAAATTTAGTCGAAAAACTATTATTGATTGTTCGATCAATAACATATTCAATTTCATCATTTGTTAAAGGATATAGATTCTGATAATCCTGAGAATCTAATTTCAAACCTAGCTCGTACCAACTATTTTGAATAGCATTTCCTTTTATTACAAATGGTAAGGCAAATTTCTCCCAAGTTGAGCAACGTGAAGTTATTATTAGTTTTATCTTATCAGAATCCTTATAATTTGATATAAACTGTTTTATCTGAAGAAACAGCCTTTCCAGTTTAATATTATCATATGTGATTTCATCAAGCGCATCGATGGCAAATATTATTCGAGCGTCACAATCTTTAGGATTTTCAAGAAAATATTTCAAAGTATCCTTCTCTGTAAAATCTAATTGATCCTGAATCCAACGATCCAAGCTGAAATCCTTATTTAAAAAACTAAGCATGAATGATGCATTCAGATATAAAATGACATCATCACTTTGTTTTCTAATCCAATTTTTCTCGAACCACTTGGCTAACATACTTGATTTACCGAAACCTCCAGGAGCAATAAAACCAGTTGCCATTTTCGATGAATTCAAAAAACATCTAATTCTTTCTTCGGCATGAAACCGACTAACAACTGAATGAAATGGAATACCTGATTGTCCGGCAACTAATTTATACGTTTCCTTACTGAGTTCGAGTGATTTTTGATATAAATCATTCCAATTTCTTTTCTTCTTATAAGTAGATTTTATAGTACCACCCTGTGAAGCACAAAATTGCTCCCAAGTTGCATAACCAACATAAATGGAAAGCGTACTCAATGTAAATTTTGCTGGGGTAGTCCTTGTTTTTAAGAATCCATAAATTCGTCGAATAGTGGTAGTACTAATCCGGTATCCGGTTTCCTCGCAAATTTCATCAGCCAAAATACGACACGCTTTAGTATACAATAGCTCTGAACCAAACTTCTTTAAAACTTCCGATTTCAGTCGTTCAATCATTGTCGTAATAGTATATTGTAGTGATCTTAATCAAATTTCGAGTGAAAATAGGCAAGAAATATTACGGAGGCAATCACCAATTTATCTTCAGGGACAATAAATTTATATCTGCGTTGTTTTAGCTTATAATGGTGTTTATAAAACTAACTATTAAAACAACCACTTAAAAAGGGGAAAACAGGTCTGTTTATTATTCAAAAAGGAATCATAAGCCAAAAACATTAAACAGCCTATATCTATAAATCATTTTCCGGACTTGAAAAGATCTTGAAACGATGGGACTTATTCTTTTAAAAAATTAAAAATCACTTGAGTTTATATCTGCAACCAAAACAATAAATACCTGGAGTTTGTATATTGATTTTATCCTTAAATTCATGTTCTGAAGAATCAGTAATAGCTGGTTCTATCTCCTTTCAATCAATCAACTTTTTCCATTTTTTTTCACCATCACCAACAATAGCCGATATTTTTATTTCTTCACATTAGTTAATGAATGAGCCAAGTGCTTCAGTCTTTTTAAAAAGTCTTTTTTCTTACTTTCTGAAACCTCAACTTCCTTTCCGGAAGATAAAATAATACGTCCGCCTCTTCCTTTGATGTACTGGCTGATGTAGTTTAGGTTTACCAGATGCTTACTGTGAACTCTGCAGAATATTTCTTCCGGCAATATATCCTCAAAATTGGATAATACCTTAGAAACCATCAATACGGTATTATCACTCAAATAGAAATTGGTATAACTGCCATCTGCTTCACATCGAAGAATCTGATTCAATTCTATAATTCGCAGTCCATTTGATGTGGGGAGAATTATTTTCTGATGATGATTACTTAAACTATCACACAAAATCTTTATTTTCTCATTTAGATCAACATCCTGATGATTTTGTTTAAAACGTTTAACAGCACTCTGTAATTCAATATAATTAATAGGCTTTAACAAATAATGCAATGCAGCAAACTGAAAAGCTTTAATTGCATAATCATTAAAAGCAGTTGTGAAAACCACCTCAAAATTACGATTTCCGACTCTTTCCAGAACTTCAAATCCATCTCCATCCGGCATTGAAATATCCAAAAAAACCAAATCCGGCTTTAAAGTATTGATTGCTTCTATCCCAGTTTCAACATTATGCGCAAAGCCAATAACATCTACTCCAGGACAATACATCTCCAACAATTTATGTAGAGTTGATTGGCTTTTTAATTCATCATCAACAATTAGCGTCTTTATCATCAGCCTTTATTAGGTTAATATGAACCTAAATATATAAAAAAAGCTCTCTATATAGAGAGCTTTTTTTATATTTATGTCTAATTATTTAGTAATTCCTACCAGATCAAGAACAAAGGCGTATTCTAATGCAACTTCGTGATAGCGTTCAAAGCGCCCGGAAGCACCACCGTGACCAAAATCCATATTAATTTTTATCAGCAAAGGATTATGATCTGTTTTCATATCGCGCAATTTAGCTACCCACTTTGCAGGTTCCCAATATTGAACCTGAGAGTCGTGCAAACCTGTTGTAACCAACATAGCAGGATAATCTTTCGCTTCCACATTATCGTAAGGTGAATAGGAAAGCATGTAATCGTAATACTCCTTATTCTTTGGATTCCCCCATTCATCAAATTCCCCTGTGGTTAATGGAATCGATTCATCCAGCATTGTTGTTACAACATCAACAAATGGAACTGCAGCTATAACTCCTTTATAAAGGTCTGGCCGCATATTACAAATTGCTCCCATCAGCAATCCCCCTGCACTTCCACCCCACGCAAAAACTTTATCTTTTGCAGCATATCCTTCGGCTACCATGTACTCAGCACAGGTATTAAAATCAGTAAAAGTATTTTTCTTCTTTAAAAGTTTTCCATCTTCATACCAATAGCGTCCCATTTCCTGACCTCCGCGTACATGTGCCGTAGCTACAACAAATCCTCTATCCAATAAGCTCAACCGAACAGAACTAAAATATACATCGGAACTACTGCCGTAAGAACCATAAGCAGATAACCACAGCGGATTGGTTCCTTTTTTGAATTTATCTTTACGATAAACCAACGAAACAGGCACCTTTGTTCCATCTTCAGCTGTTGCCCAAATTCTTTTGGCCTCGTAATTAGACTTATCGAAATCACCAACAACTTCCTGCTGTTTCATTACCGTTTTCACCTTCGTAGTCATGTTGTAATCTATAGTAGACGATGGTGTTGTTAAAGAAGTATAACCGTAACGAAGAACATCTGTTTCAAATTCAGGATTTGTCGAAATCCAGGCATCGTAGGTTTCTTCACCAAAATCGAGGTAATGTTCCTCATTATCTGCCCAACGTCTGATTCGCAGCTGATTCAAACCATTTTTTCTTTCGCCGACAACAAGGTAATTTTCAAAAATCTCAAAATTACTTAAATACACATCATCACGATTCGGAATCACTTCCATCCAATTCTCTTTCGTTGTTTTAGTCACCGGAGTTTTCATCAAACGAAAGTTTTTTGCCTGATAATTAGTTCTGATGTAAAAATCTCCTTTAAAATGATCAATGCTATATTCTAAATCTTTTTCGCGGGCCTGAAAAATACTGAATTCACTATTAGGCTTGCTTGCATCGATATATCTGTATTCAGCAGAAAGAGTACTGGTTGAACCAATTATAATATATTTTCTGGATTTTGTTTTGTAACAAAATGTATAGAAAGTATTGTCTTTTTCTTCGTAAACCAATTCATCTTTTTCAACTGGTGTACCCAAAACATGCTTAAATACTTTATAAGGCAATAAGGTTTCAGGGTGTTTTACCGTGTAAAAAACTGTTTTATTATCACTTGCCCATGTAATACCTCCTGTTGTATTTACAATTTCATCAGAATAAACTTTGTCATCAACCAGGCTTTTAAACTTTATGGTATATCTTCTACGACTTAAAGTATCTTCAGAATAGGCAAGAATTTTATTGTTTTCACTAACCGAATAATCTCCTATACTAAAGAAACTATAGCCTTGTGCCATTTCAGGAACATTAAGCATGATTTGTTCTTCTGCATCTAAATCCCCTTCTTTTCTGCAATACAAAGGGTATTCTGCATCACCTTCTGTTCTGCTGTAGTAATAAAATCCATTGGATTTAGCAGGAACGGATTCATCTGTTTTCTTAATACGGGCAATCATTTCATCAAACAACTTTGTTTGAAATTCTTCTGTATGCTTCATCATAGCATCAGTATAGCTGTTTTCTGCCTTCAAATAATTAATTACGGCTGTATCTTCCCTCTGATTCATCCAATAATAATTATCAATCCGGGTATCACCATGGATTGTAAGTTCTTTCGCTATTTTTTTTGCAACAGGTGGTTTCGGCGTTGTTGCCTTTGGACCACAAGACATTGCTAAAAGTGCAGTTACAGCAATGCTAAAAAACAATTTAAATTTCATATGTTTATAATTTTAAGTTTTTGTCATATGGTCCCGAAATCTTTCGGGATTACCATGCTGGAAGAATCATTCCTCTGTGAGTCACAATTATCTATTATGGACGTTTCATATTAGTAGGTTATTTAAAGGTGTAAACTTCACCTGCAATTATAAAAAAATAATTGCAGGTATTTTGTTAATAAACCAGAACTAATTTAACAAAAATAACTATAGTATACGAATATTTTCGATGCAGTGGATATATGGACGATTAAGACTAAAATTAACTGGACGAAAGAACTTTCAGATAGGAGATTCCAAGTCGTATTTTATAATACTCAACCTCTTCTTTCATAAATAAATAGAGATCCTTAACATTACCAGTCTCATTCAAAGACCGGTAAGCGTCTTCTATTTGTTCCAATTCTGAAGAATTCAGATACTCTGTTAAATCGATATCTGCACCCTTTTCGTAGAGTGACGCCAAATGAGAATAAATGGTTACCGGGTTTATTTTACGGATACTTGCAATTTCTTCTACCGAAAAACCCTGCTTGTAATATTCATAAGTCTGATAAAAAGATTCGCCGCTCTTTTTGGCTTCCTGATTCTTCTTCTGGCTAAACTCTACAATTTCATTAATGAATAAGTCACCATACAACTGATATTTTCGAACTCCAACTCCCGATATCAGTTTCATCTCAAATTCACTTGTAGGTTCTTCCTGAGCCATTTCCTGCAAACTGGCATCAGAGAATACTAAATACGGAGGAATGTTCTCTTCTCTTGAAATTTGCAAACGCAATTTTCGCAATGCTTCGAACAAACCCTCTCTGGCTTCTTGCTTCCCGGTTTTCAGGATAGGTTTTACCTCCGGATCGGACTTCATAGAAGCCAAATGAACCAAATTTACAAGTCGCTCACCGAAAAGAACTTCCCGGCCCTGAGCTGTTAACTTTAAAGCATTCCCTTCATCATAGGCAACCGAGATGAAACCTAAATTTAAAAGTTGAAGCATATATTGCTGCCAATCCTGATGCGCGATATCCTTACCAACCCCATAAGTTTTTATTTTATGATATCCCTTACTCAAAATTTCCTGACGTGATGAACCCCGAATCACATCAATTAAAATTCCTGCGGGGACTTTTTCTTTTAACCGAACAATGGCTGAAAATGCCTTTTGTGCTATTATTGTTCCATCGAATACGCGGGGAGGATTTTTACATACGTCACAATTGTTGCAGTTCTCCTCTAAATGTTCACCAAAATAATTCAGTAAAATTTTTCTCCGGCATATTTGAGCATCACAAAATTGCTGGATTCGCTCCAATTTGGCATGTGAAACTTCTTTCTGTGCCGATTCCTCGATAAATTTCCGATGAACGATTACATCCGAAAAGCTATAAAATAAAAGCGTATCAGCCTTTAATCCATCCCGGCCTGCACGACCAATCTCCTGATAGTAAGATTCTATATTCCGCGGTAGATTGTAATGAATCACCCAACGTACATTTGACTTGTCAATTCCCATTCCGAAGGCAATGGTAGCACAGATTATAGGAACTTCATCATTAATAAAATCCTCTTGCCGGCGTGCTCTTTCCTCAGCTGATAAACCAGCATGATAGTAGGAAGCATTTACCCCGGCATTTTTCAATTTTTCGGACAGGCCTTCCGTCGCTTTTCTGCTTAAACAATAAATAATTCCTGCCTGATGTGGCCGTTGACGTAAAAATCCAAGGATGGTTTTAAATTTATCCTTACCCGGTGCCACATTCAAGCTTAAATTGGGACGATCGAATGAAGAATTATATTTTTTTGGATTTACCAGACCCAATTGATTTACAATGTCTTTTTGCGTTAGATTATCAGCAGTAGCGGTTAAAGCAATTACCGGAACATGAGGAAATTGTTTTTTCAAATAGGCCATTTTAGCGTACTCCGGCCTAAAATCGTGCCCCCAAACAGAAATACAATGAGCTTCATCAATGGCAAATAAATTTACCTTAAGCTGTAAAAGCAAGTAATAAAATTCGTGACTAAGCAATTTCTCAGGAGAAACATACAGCAGTTTTATACTTCCTTCCGTGATTCTTTCCATGACATCTGCCTGTTGCTTCGCGGACTGTGAGCTGTTCAAAAAAGCTGCATCCACTCCGTTGGCATGCAAACCTTCCACCTGATCCTTCATTAGAGCAATCAAAGGAGAAACTACCACAGTAACTCCTTCCATAATTAAAGCAGGGATCTGATAACAGATGGATTTACCACCACCTGTTGGCATAATTACCAAGGCATCTTCACCCTGAAGTACTGATTTAATCACTTCCTCCTGTAAGGGCCGGAAATGGTCGTATCCAAAATATTTTTTTAATGCGCGTTTGGCTGTTGTCATGGATCAATTTTGAAAGGGACAACAAAGCTACTACAATTGTGCATAGCTAAAAAATGATTTTATCAACACAACAGATCTCAATTCATTAATAATACAAGTAAAACAAGATTTCCGGGTGGCTTTTTTTAAACATATCAATGATATCTTAAACCTGACAAAGATCATACACAAAAAAAACATCATCATTAGCCAAAAAATTACTTTTGCAGCGAAATACAAACAACAAACACACAAACAAAAACTATGAACGCAATTAAGTCGATTAGGGAAACTGATTTCCTTAAGAAACGAAGGTATGAGGCAGCAATGTTTCTGCTTACTTTTTTCGGAATTTTTGGTTATGTTGGCCACCAAATGGGTGTTGCCAATATGCTAAACACCATTATGAATACGGCATGGGATCTATTAATGAATACCGTATTCTACATTATGGGAATCACAGTACTTTCGGGAGCTTTAGGCAAGCTGCTGATTGAATTTGGTGTGGTTCGTTTACTCGAGAAAATTCTTGCCCCTTTAATGAAGCCGCTGTTTAATCTTCCTGGTGTTGCTGCTTTGGCCGGAGTTCTAACTTTTCTATCCGACAACCCTGCTATTATCAGTTTGGCAAAGGATAAAAATTTCAGCAAGTATTTTAAAAATTATCAACTGGTTTCTTTAACCAATTTTGGTACTGCTTTTGGAATGGGTTTGATCGTAATCACTTTTATGTCGACTCTTAAAATACCAGGAAGCGAAGAAAACCTATTTGTACCAGCATTGATAGGACTGGCAGGAGCTTTGGCTGGCGCAGTTGTTTCGACCAGATTGATGCAGCGCTTAATAAAAGGTCACATTCCTGTAAGAAAAGATACAGATTTTGAAGGGGCCGCTGAAAAAATCAGTTTTAAATCGGAAGGTGGGGTATTTCTGCGGTTTCTGAACTCTATTTTGGATGGAGGAAAATCGGGTGTTGATTTAGGATTGGCTATTATTCCTGGCGTACTTATTATTTCGACCATGGTAATGATGCTGACCTTCGGCCCTAAAGATGCGGCTTTAGGTTATCAGGGAATTGCTTACGAAGGAGTTCCATTACTACCTGAATTAGCAGGACACATCTGGTGGTTGTTTGAAGGTTTGTTTGGGTTCAAGCATCCTGAATTAATTGCATTCCCTGTAACATCATTGGGTGCTGTTGGTGCGGCAATGTCATTGGTAAAAGCATTTATTGCCAAGGGAATTATTGACGGAAATGTTATTGCTGTATTTACTGCAATGGGAATGTGCTGGAGTGGTTATTTAAGCACTCACACGGCCATGCTTGACACACTTAACTATCGGGAATTAACATCGAAAGCCCTACTGTCACACACAATTGGAGGAATAATCGCGGGTACGTTTGCCCATTACCTCTATGTACTTGTAAGTTTATTTCAATAAATATATTTCACACCTATATTTATTAATGCCATCTCCTGTAGATGGCATTTTTTTTATAATTGGGATTGATCTGCGAATCTGTTTACCCTCAAATTGTTTTCGATTTGGCCTTTAACAATGGTGAAAGCCTTATTTGACTTCGTATTTTGTATCTTTTAACCTTGTTGGAATCACCGCAAAACTGAAAAAACATGATCATACATGTATTAAAAGCCTTGCCAGCGACAGAATGAGCACTCCCTGCAAAGCCGAGAGCCTCGCCAAAAATAGTCGGATGCTGCCCTTCACACTTGCAGATGGCCCCATCACCGCTTATTTTGAGTATTTCATTAGTGCAGGACACAAAATTACATTTACGGTGCAGGTAAACACGCTTGCGAGAGCACAATTCCAATACCGAAACAGGGTTCCCAGCTTTGCAGGGAACCTTCAGACTATTTAATTGGAGGCTCCAAGCTATGCATGGAACCTACCAACTGTTTAATTTGGGGCTCCAAGCTAGTGCAGGACACCAAACTACGAACAAATTTTAGGTCTTAAATACTTGCGGAAAGCTTACTCCATGGTAACTACAGTGATTCCAGCACCACCCATCTGAATTTTTTCATCACGAAAGTGCTGCACCAAATCTACAGTTTGTAGGTACTCGCGAATCATTTGGCGAAGAATTCCTCCTCCTGTTCCATGCAGAATACGAAATTCGTGCACATCCAGCATGATGATATCATCAATGTGATCAATCACCACCTGCAATGCCTCTTCGCCACGCATTCCCCTTACATCCAAATCGGCTTTAAAGCTTAACTTGCGTTTCGATATTTTTTCCTGAATTAAAGAAGAGGTTCTGTTATAAGTCTTTTCCTCCTTTTTAACCTGAGACCGACTCACTTTCGTCAATCGATTCACTTTAACCGAAGTTAGAATACTGCCAAAGGCCACCACCGCAGTTTTTTTGTTGATCTCGATTACTTCGCCTACGGCGGATTGATTGTCAAGCTTCACCAAATCGGCTTTTTCGATCACATCAGGATTGAACTGAGCTTTACTTTTTGCTGTAACCGGAGCTTTGGATTCATCTCCTGCTTTCTCTTTTTTTGTTTTATTTGAGCGCTCTTTCAGCTTCTGAATCTTCTTATTGATTCTCTCCTCTTCTTCCAATTCGCCCTCAGTCAATTGAATTTTAACCTGCTCAAATTCTTTTCTGATTTCGCGGGTACGCTCCTTTTCAGCCTTATTCTCCTTAATTTCCCGAATGGTTTTTTCGATGGATTTGTTTGCGCTGTTCAATAACTGAGCGGCTTCTTCTTTTGCCTTCTCTATAATCTCTTTTCGAAGCTTGCTGGCTTCTTTCAACTCTTTGTCGTATTGTTCTACCAATGCATTCAGTCTCTTATCACTTTTACGGATGTTATCGCGTTTGCTTTCCCAGTATCGTTTATCGCGGACAATATCACGCAAGTGCTTGTCGAAATTGATATGATCTTCACCAATTTTTTCCGTAGCATCTTTCAAAATCTCCTCGGGCAAACCAATTTTACGCGCAATTTCGAATGCAAAAGATGATCCCGGTTTCCCCACCGCCAACTGGAACAAAGGCCGCATTTGGTGCGAATCGTATAACATGGCTCCGTTTTCAATCCCATCGGCCTCTGATGCAAAATGCTTTAAGCCCGAATAGTGAGTTGTGATTACACCTCGTACCTTCTTGCGGTTTAGCTTATCTAAAATTGATTCGGCAATGGCTCCCCCCAATGCGGGCTCGGTTCCTGAACCAAATTCATCAATCAAAATCATTGTATCGGTATTCGAGTGACGAAGAAAATGCTTCATGTTCATCAAATGAGAACTATAGGTACTCAAATCATTTTCGATGGACTGCTCGTCACCCATATCCATGAAAATGTTGTCGAAAATTCCAATTTTAGATTCCTCGCCCATAGAAACCAACAAACCGCACTGAAACATATACTGCATCAGCCCCAAGGATTGAAGACAAACCGATTTACCTCCGGCATTTGGTCCGGAAATCAGCACCATTCTCTGCTCATCGCTAATCTCGATGCTAAGAGGAACTACTTTTCGTCCTTCTTTTTGCAGAGTAAGGTAAAGCAAGGGATGAACGGCTTTCTCCCAAAGGGCAGTCGGCGTCTTCACCATTTTAGGCAGTACCGCTTTTACCTGTATGGCAAACATGGCCTTGGCACGAATAAAATCCATTTTTGCCAAAAACTCGAATGCCTTAAATAAATCACCTATATAAGGTCGAAGCTGCGCTGTAAATTCCTGGAGTATTTTAATAATTTCACGGCGTTCGGCATATTCCAACTCGCGAATTTCATTGTTTGTTTCAACAATTTCCGATGGCTCGATATAACTGGTTTTACCTGTTGCTGACTCATCGTGAACAATTCCTTTAATTTTTCGTTTGTGAGCCGAAGGAATAGGAATAACTGCCCTTCCATCGCGAATAGAAAGGGCTACATCCTGATCGACCCAACCCTCTTTTTGTGCTGCACGCAGCAAAGTTTGCATCCGCTTCGAAATGGTCGATTGTTTTTGAATCAGACTACTGCGAATCTGCTGCAGTGCCGGCGATGCATTGTCTTTTATTCTGCCGTTTTTAGTGATAATCGCATTGATCCGATCAAAAATGAAGGGATACATTTTCACATTCCCTGTCAACTTTTTCAGATATGGATATTCTTTTTCTTCTGTATTCTGAAAAAAGCGAAGTATGGCAGAAATAGATTCCAGAGATCTTTTTAGATTGTAGAGTTCTTCCAATTCCAGATAAGTTCCTTCAATTCTTGCTTTTTCGAGACTTTGACGAACATCAATAAAATATCCTAAAGGAAAGCTATCCTCATCTAAACAAATGGTTTTAAACTCGTTGGTTTCATTCACCAAACGATTTACCATGTTAAAAGAAGAGGAAAACTGAATGGCATCCACCAAATCGCGTCCCAATGAACTTAAACATTGTTTTTTAACCAGTTCTCTTACTCTGTCGAACCGTATTTTTGCTTCAAAATTTTCCGGATATATCACGCGCTGCTCTACAATCTTAATTATTTCTTCTGCAAAATTAATAAAAGACTTGGATGCACAAAAAGAAAGGAACAACACACTTGTGCTATTCCTTGATATTATTGAGGAACTTCTGTTTTACAATTTTTCCCGACATATTCTTCAGACTGACTTACTCCCAAGCTTACGGCTTGTTTCCAATCTTTACATGCTGCTTCTATCTCTCCCATCTTAAAGAAACAAATGCCTCGGTTTGCAAAAGCGACACCATAATCGGGCTTTAAACTAAGTGCGTAGGTATAATCTAAAACTGCAGTACTAATCATATTTTTTTCCAGGCAAATATTAGCCCGGTTAAAATAATACTTATGCACCAGATAGAAATCCTCACCATTCATTTTACTGTAAGCAATTGCCATACTATACTCTGCCATTGCTCTTTTTACTTCTCCTTTAGCCTTGTACATTTCGCCCAAATAGTAACAGATCTCATCGTCTTGCTGAAATATTTTTTTAGATTTCTGCAAAATGGATATAGCTGTGTCGATTTTAGTAGAATCGTTCATAGCGACAGTATATAATTGCAAATATGGATTGCGAAAAGTTGAGTCTGTTGAAATTGCTTTAGTAAACTGTTCAAATGCTTCGCTCACCTTACTATTCCTGTTATTCTCAATTGCAAGATTGTATAATTCGATCGCTTTGTTTCTATCAGCAAGAGAAACGTCGTAAACTTGTGCTTGCACAGTAAATTGAAGAGCAACTAATAATAAGAGAAAAGGTATTATTAATTTCATAAATTAAAATTTAGGTATTAACCACTTGTAATGTTATAACAAAAGGTTAAGAATCAATTAAAATGCTGAATCGAACAACCGTCCAATTCAGCATTAAAAATAAGAATTATTCTATTTCTTAAAATCGATAGGCGAGAGTTAATAGAACAGAACTATTCTTCAATCCATATCTAGAACCTGAAATATCCGATTTCTCCGTCTCAAAATCTCCATAGTAAGCACTTTTCTTAATTTCACCGTCTATAATACTTACATTTGGAAGTGCTTCCACTCCAACAACAAGCTTATTTTTAAACACATAATTAAACCCGAAAACCAAATTAAACCCATAGCTCGACTCTTTACTTACCGTTTTTCTCCAATCATGTGAGTCTTCCATCGTTTTATCCTCATGCGTTAGCTTATAGTTGCTAAAAGACAAATCGAAACCGCATCTAAACTCGAAGTTATCATCAATCGATGTTCTATACTCTCTACCTACCATTAAGTTTAAGCCAAAGTCTTTATCTGAATACTCATCTCGAACCTGCCGATATTGCTCCGGATATTTCATGGTAGTCTTTCCTCCGGTTAAAAGAAGAGTATTAAATCTCCACATCGCTTTTTGTGTACCTACTTTGTAGGTAATTCCAAATTCATCCAGATTACTAAAGGAAAGTCCGACTTCTTTTTGTTTCGTTTTTTCCTGTGCCATTACCAACAAGGAAAATGCAACTGCCAAAGTTGTGAAAAGTACTTTTTTCATTTTAATTAATATTTAATTAATAAATAATTTAAATCAAAAACTCAATGAATTTAATATAACTATTATTTAAAAACAAACTATATAAAGTATTAAGAATATATTTTATCATGAATAAAGCATCGCATTATTCCTTACCACACTGCTCGTGTAACTTCCCAATAGAGAATATTCTTAATTTCAATTTTAGACTATTAAAAATAAACCTTTATCTTAGAAAGATTTTAAAATAAATCTATTAACCCAAAAACTACTAATCCCCTATTTTATGCACAAATTAAACGACTTTTTAGCCGGAATTGAAATCTATTTAGGAGGAAGCAATTGGTTTACTCTTTTGCTCCTATTCACTGGTATATTTTTCACCATTTACCTTAAGTTTCCACAAATCCGATTTTTTAAACACGCTCTTAAAGTAGTTCGGGGAAAATACGACAAACCCGGCGAAAAAGGAGATGCTTCTCATTTTCAAGCCTTAGCCACTGCACTTTCGGGCACTGTTGGTACCGGTAATATTGCAGGAGTTGCATTTGCTATTTATTTAGGAGGTCCAGCTGCATTATTCTGGATGTTGGTAACCGCATTTTTGGGTATGACCACCAAATTTGTTGAAGTTACCTTATCGCATAAATATCGTGAAACCGATGAAAAAGGTTTTATATCCGGCGGACCGATGTACTACATGAAAAACAAACTAAAAATGCCTTGGCTTGCCGGATTTTTTGCTGCCATGACAATTGTTTCCTCTTTTGGTACAGGTAGCTTGCCTCAAATTAATTCCATATCCAGTTCACTTTATTCTACTTTTGGCTTCGATCAAATGATTACCGGCGGTGTTCTGGCTGTATTGCTCGCATTTGTAATTTTGGGAGGAATAAAAAGAATTGTAAAGGTTACTGACAAACTGGTTCCTGCAATGGCTATCATCTATTTTGTTGGTGCAATATCTGTAATTCTTTATAACTACGAAAATATCATCCCTTCGCTGGTTTCGGTATTCGCAAATGTATTTACAGGAACAGCTGCCACAGGTGGTTTCCTGGGAGCTGGTTTTGCTTATGCATTTAACCGTGGTGTAAACCGTGGTTTATTTAGTAACGAGGCCGGACAGGGATCCGCGCCAATTGCTCACGCTGCTGCCCGAACCGAAGAACCCGTATCCGAAGGAATGGTTGCTATTCTGGAACCATTTATTGATACCATTGTCATTTGCTCTTTAACCGGATTGGTGATATTATCGTCTGGTGTTTGGAAAGAAAAACTTTCCAATCGATTTCAAAATACTGATATGGTGATTATGGCTGATCAGTATAACGATTCGAATACGAAAGATCAGGATAAACTTTTTAATTTTTTAAATGGGAAAACAGATTTGCCCGTTTTCTCTGGTGAATTGCAAGTGAAAAATGGAATTATTCAAAATCCAGTTTCTATAATCAACTCCCGCTCACTTGCCGAAGAAGTGAAAGTTTACAAAAACGATGAAGAATTGTACAGCGGAACACTTCCCATTGAAAACGGAAAGTACGTAAATGAAAATGGGGAATATTTTCAAGGCAATTCGTTAATGCATTCGGCTCCCTTAACCGCAGAAGCCTTCACCCGAAGTTATTTTGGAGAATGGGGCAAATGGATTGTCTCCCTTGGATTGCTTCTGTTTGCCTTTTCAACAGCTATTGCCTGGGCCTACTACGGCGGTAGGTCGGTAACCTACCTGTTTGGTGCAAAAGGTGTTCTTCCCTACCGAATCATCTATTGCATTGGCTTCTTTATCGCTTCGTTTGCCGATACAACAGTTATCTGGACTCTTTCGGGAATTACCATTGCACTTATGGCACTTCCCAACCTTATTGGTATTCTACTATTGCGAAAAGATATGAAAGGAACCATGAACAATTACCTTGATAAATTTTCAAAAGAACATCCCGGAGAAATTTAGATAAGCAGTTAAAAAAAAGAGACTCAACTGAGTCTCTTTTTTTGCTGTAATGAATTTCTTTCATTCAATCTCAATATCGTACTGACTTAATAAACCAACCGCTCCCTGTAAAGAAAACCTTGCCTTTCTAATTTTATTGATTTCAGGATTAATCAAATAATTAAAGGAGCTTCGTAAATCTGCTTTTTCAATATTTGTATATTCGAAAACGGCTCTACTCAAATCGCAATTGTCCAGGATTGATCCGGAAAGATCAGTTTCAGAGAAATCGACCTCTTGTAAATTGCAATTAATAAACTTTGTTGCTTTTAGTTTTAACTTGTAAAACGATGCCAGTTTTAACTGGCAATCATTAAACTGAACCGAGAGTAATAATTGATTGCAATCCTGAAAGCCAAGCCCAAGCATTTTACAGGTCTTAAAAACTACATCGCGCAGAGCCGTGTAATTTAGTTTCGCCAGACTTAAATCGCATTGATCAAACTCACATTCAAGAAATATATTCTCAGACAAATCGCTGTTGGCAAATGAGCAGTTCACAAAACGACAATTCTCATACTCTCCTTTTGGCAAAGCTTCCAAGGAATAATTCTTCTTTTCAAAAACCTGATCCTCTATATACACCTTTGGCATAATTACAATTCTTTCTTCTATAAATAAATTTCACCAACACTATACGTTATTGCATTTCCTCGAAGCATCACACGATGATTCATATTTGTACAATTCAAAACACCATGTCGATCAGATATCTGATAAGCTAACAAATCATTTTTATTCAGGCGGTTGCTCCAAAATGGAACCAGACTGCAATGCGCTGATCCTGTTACAGGATCTTCAAAAATGCTTGCTCCCGGAGTAAAAAATCGGGACACAAAATCGGCTTCATTACCTAATGCAGTGCAAATTATTCCTCCATGTCCCAAATCAATTTGTTCCAATTTATTTTTATCAGGATTTAATGCCTTTACTTCCTCTTCCGATTCATAAACCAATACATAATCTCTGGCCAAATAAACCTCTTTGGGCTGAATATTTAAACTTGCACTTATAATTTCGGGCAATTCAGCAATTCTAGGCATACGGGAAGGAAAATCCAACACATATTTATCAGCCTCAAAACTCACTTGCAGTTCTCCGCTTGCCGATTGAAACCGAATTACATCACCTTTATAATTAAGATGCTTTTTAATCACATGCGCCGTTGCTAATGTTGCGTGCCCGCATAAATCCATTTCCACTTCAGGAGTAAACCAACGAATGTGAAATTCATCTTTTGTCTCAATAAAAAAAGCTGTTTCAGCCAAATTATTCTCTTTGGTTATGGAAAACATGATTTCATCAGGCAACCAATCTTTTAATGGGATAACACAAGCAGGATTTCCGCCAAACAATTTATTTGTAAAGGCATCTACATGATATTTCTGAAGTTTCATAGTGTAGTAATTTGTTCTAACGGTTTAAAATTTTTGCAATCTCTGGTTTTGAGTACAGTTCCGACTTAATCACTTTCCCATCTTCCCGATAGATCGGATTCCCATTTTCATCCAACTTACTCATGTTACTTCGATGAACTTCGCTAAAAATCTCAGCATATTTGTCCTGAAGACCAAATTCGAGCACAGTGCCCATTATCAAGTAGTGAATATCTGCCAAAGCATCTGCCACCTCAACCAAATTCCCCGATTCCCAGGCAACTTTCAGTTCATCAACTTCTTCCTGAATGATATTTTGTCTTAATTCACATCTTTCCTTGGCGGGAATTACCGGTGTATTTTCAACATTTACACCAAATGCTTCGTGAAATTCATTCACCTTTTCTAATGCTGTCATACTTTTTTCATTCAATTTTCCTTAAAACGACTTTAAAGTTTAAATATCACCAATTCTTTTATAATTTTCGGGCAGATTGCATAAAAAAAGGCTGCACATGGCAGCCTTTTCAAATATATTTCATTGTAATTATAATGTGATAGCAAATGTCAGAAATAGTTTTTCAGTAACAGGATTCAAAGTAAGACCACCCCTTACAGGTAAAGAAAACTGGTCGCTCAGTTTAATTTTATCGTACATGGTCATGTTCACATTAACTACATTCATTTTGTCATCATACATCCCTTTAAAAGGTGTAAGACCCAAAGCCCATGAGAATTTCTTTCCTCCAATAAAATTTGAATATCCAAATTCAAAATAGGTTGAATAACGTTGGTCATTGTTTTTATCACGATCCATTTCTCCATAAAATAATACGGAAGTCATAATTGAAATTGGAAATTTAGCACAGCCTTTATACTTTGCCGAAACATCAAATAAGTGAACACTTTCGTTACTGTCAAAATCGAAAAACTTTGAATTTGAAAAGTCAGGCGCAGGACAATAAAAATCGAATAAACTAAATTGAAACAATGGTGTGTTGTACTGTAAATACAAATCAATTTCCTGATAACTCTCATCGAAAGAATATGCCCCCCAGGCGCCTGCAGTGAACTTGCCGGTTTGGAATTCTAAAGTAGGTTCGATAGTTGGTGCCGTGCCACTGTTAAACCCCCGCCACAAATGACGGCTAACCAAATCAATGCTACTATTCACTCTGGTTTTAGATGGTAAATTGTCTGCTTTTACTCCCCCGCAGATAAGTACTAATCCTATCAATACGATAGATTTAAAAAACTTCATCAGTAAAAAAAATTAAGGTGTTGTTGTTAGTATAAAAAGAGATTGCATTTTAAAATAAAATTCCATTTTACTTTAGTCAGCATTCCCTCCTGCTTGTTTAAAATAGGTGCAAAAATAGAAGAAATAGAAAACGGAAATCATGATAAATATCTCCTATGTCAACTGTTATTAAACACTGCAAATTGTCCACTATTATCTCCGATAAACTGCGCGGATTTACACATAAAAAAAGGGAAAAGCTATCGCTCTTCCCCTTGTATATACTAACAATGTATTCTCTAATTATTTTCAGGCAATACGAACCAAAGAATAATGTAAACCAACAAACCTGGAAATCCTGCACTAAATATTGATAGCAATACATAAGCAACCCGAACAAGACTAATTTCCCATCCTAAATATTCTGCAATACCTGCGCAAACACCTGCAATCATCTTATCCGATGATCGTTTTAATTTCTTACTCATGATCTGTGTTTTACAAATTAATTAATCATCAAACTCTTCATCGTAAAGATCTTCCTGATTCTCTAACTCATCGTTATAGAAGGTTTCAGCCTCATCCATCAAATCTTCAATCAGATTTTGATCTTCCGGAGTTTTCTCCAGCCAATAAACAGTTTGGTTAGAGTTGAAATCCTCAACATCACATTCGATAATACACTTTGGTGAACGTGTGTGAACGATAAAAAGAGTGTCTGGTAACTCTTGTGAATTGTCTGCTAATAAAAACTTTGGGAGCATAATTTTTGATTTAATTTTGTGATGTAAATATAGGAAGAGATTGAACTCCAAGCAACAAAATAGACTTAACTATTTATAAAATCTGATTTTTTATTTCTCAAGTAAACTTAATATGAATAAGCCTCCTCATATTTAGCTTCTTCAAACCCAATCTCAGCCACCAAAAAATCAACATTCATATCGACTTTAACCAAATAATTATACTCTTCTGTTATAAAATTAAAAGCATAAAAACTTTTTCCGGCTCCTAAATTGTGAAATTTAATCTCATCATCGTAACCAAAAGGATATTTTTCATGAATCAGATGTACAACTTCCCGCTTCATCTTATGAAAGCTTATAATTCTGTTTTTTCTCGTCATAATTGAATATTCATATAACAAGTTTACTGTGACAGAACTACTAAATGAATAATTTAATGTAAAATAAATCTTATTTTTTTCTTCCGATCTCAAAGATGTTGTCTTCTTAAAAAATACAGTTTAAATTACTTCCCCAACAAAAACAAGCGTAACACACTGATAAAAAGCCTAATTGAGCAATAGATGCCATTCTTCATGCAAACGTTTCTTTTAAATAATAAAAAGACAACACAGTCTTTTTTATTATCTCTTTGTTGGAATCATCAATATATCTTCCTAAACTTGTATCCGATAAACAGATCAAAATATCCTATTTAGCAATGAGTCAATTTCTTCAAAATAACAAAATGTCTTTGTGTATGTGTACAACATGTTGTATGTGTATGGAAAGTATTGTTATGCAAAAAGGAACAGCTTAAATTGACGAATTAGATATCAGAATATTCTCAAGAGCCTTTTTGCAACAGCAAAAAGGCTTTTTTTATTCGACAAAATGATCTCAACAACAGACTTAATCAATTCAAGAATATATTTTTCGCACAAGGATGAATATAAATTCAAATCATACAACAAACAGAACCAATTCAGCAACATGTTGTTGTATGTGTATGTTATGGAATCCACCCTAGCAGAATTCGTTATGTACCTAAATGAACATTACATATCGAGTCTTTCTGCTGCGCAGAAGGACTTTTTTTATTCTTGTAAGTCGATTAAAATGAAGGAAAAAACATACCGAAGTGTACTAAAAACCATTTCGTGGAGAACGATTGGAACCATTGATACCATCTTAATCTCCTATTTAGTGATTGGAGATTTAAAATGGGCCATGTCGATTGGAGGGGTTGAGTTGTTTACAAAAATGGGACTCTATTTTATCCATGAAAGAACATGGAATAAAATCCAATTAGGAAAAGAAAAAGAACATCCCATTGATTATCACATTTAAAAAGAGCAATCATGTCGAAACAGAAAAAACAATTTTTACCAATAGCCTTAGATATAACAGATAAAAAAATCTTAATTATTGGAGGCGATGAAGATGCCTATAAAAAACTTAAAATATTACAACGGAGCACAAATCTAATTGAGGTGATTGCTCCTCAAATCATTAGCTGGATTAAAAATTCAGGTGTTGTTTATCACGAGAAACAATACAGCAAGGAAGTGCTAAAAGATTATTTTTTAATCTACAGCTGTGTTGAAGATCCTGCTTTTGTAAGACAATTAATGCGAGACACAAAAGAAGCCGGGGTATTACTAAATGTACACGATCAACCAGATTTTTGTGAGTTCGTTTCCCCCGCCATTTACAAACATTCAAACATTAGTGTTGCTGTAAGTTCTAATGGTGAAGATGTTTACGAATCGATTCGCATGAGAAATCAACTGAAAGATTACTTTGAAAATTACCAGCTTCAAAAACAACTAATTGCTAACTAATAGTGGCATAACATTTTCTATAACTGAAAGAACATGGGAAAAGAATTTCAAATCAATCAAGAACAATTATCTCAGCTAAATAAGCTGATTCAAGATTTATCTGCCGAGCAATTGGTTTGGGTAAATGGATACCTATCGGGGATTATTAATGGAAAAAAGAATGCAATTGATGTTCCGATAATTTCCGATCAAAAATCTTCCGAAAGTATCACTATTTTATTTGGCACGCATACCGGACACAGCAAGGAAATAGCTATGGATCTTCACGATAGAGTTTTAGCACTGGGCTTCGATGCGAAGATACAAGGCCTTGACTTTTACACGAAAAATGATTTAAAAAAGGAAAAATACCTTTTCCTGATCGTAAGTACACATGGTGAAGGTGAAGCTCCTATTCAGGCTGAAGATTTGTACGAATATGTGCACGGCAAAAGAGCACCAAAACTACCCGATACCAAATATGCGGTACTTGCTTTGGGTGACAAAACCTACAAGAAGTATTGCCAGACAGGAATTGATTTCGATCTAGCTTTTACAAAATTAGGTGCGCAGGCAATTTTGCCGGTTCAAACCAGTGATGTTGCTTACGAAGAAGTCGCCGAACAATGGATCGAAAAAGTGACTGGTAAATTGAAGAGCTTGGTGCCGGAAGTTATTGCTTCAACCCAATCTGCAAGCGCTTCTGTGCCAAAGAAGAAATTTAACCGCGCCAATCCATACTATGCCGAAGTTTTGGAAAAAGTGAGAATCACAACGACTGATTCTGAAAAAGAAATTTACCATGTTGAAATCTCATTAGAAAATTCGGGCATTGAATATACAGCGGGAGACAGCATTGGTATTTTGCCCAATAATCCTATTGATTTGGTGGACTTGATAATTGACAAATTGGAAGATGATCCGGAACGAATAGTTACAATTGATGAGAAAGAAATCAGTTTATTTCGGGCCTTACAAAACAAGCTGGAGATCACTGTTTTGAACCGCGAGGTTCTTGAAAAGTACAAAGCCATAACTCAGAATAAGGATCTTGAACTGCTATTGAATAATGAGGATGAATTGGAAAACTATCTTCACGGAGCTGATGCATATGACTTATTGGAAGATTACCCTGGAGAAATTACCAGCGATCAATTTTTATCTACTCTTCGGGTTTTATATGCACGCCTCTACTCTATCTCTTCAGGTCCGAAAGCAAATCCTGAGGAAGTTCACATCACCATTGCTTCGGTAAGATACAATCGTAAAAAACGCGACAGAAACGGTGCTTGTTCCTCTTACATCACCGATGAAATTAATGTAGGCGATCATTTGCCCATTTACATTGATAAAAACGAGTCGTTCCGTTTGCCGGATGATGAAAACAAACCGCTGATTATGGTTGGCGCAGGAACCGGCGTGGCTCCTTACCGAAGCTTTTTGCAAGAACGGGAACAAAATAAGGCAAAAGGAAAAAGCTGGTTATTCTTTGGAAATCAACGGTTCAAAAAAGACTTTCTATATCAACTTGAGTGGCAGAAATTCCTTAAAAAAGGAATACTTCAAAAATTAGATGTTGCATTTTCAAGAGATCAGGAAGAAAAAGCTTACGTGCAGCACCGACTGAAGGAAAATGGGAAAGAAATATTTCAATGGCTCGAAAACGGTGCTCATTTTTACATCTGCGGAGACAAAAAATACATGGCCAAAGATGTTCAGACAAGCTTGCTGGAAATTATTCAGAAGGAAGGTGGAATAACTTCTGAAAAAGCAGAAGAATATCTAAAAAACCTGAAAAAAGAAAAGCGATTACTGCTCGATGTATATTAATCATTCTGAGTTAAAAATTATGAATTTTTACAACACAAAGCATTCAATTTCGATCTTACTCAACTCATAATTAAAAAACCTATGTCAGATAATATCAACTGGGCAGAATTGTCCGAAGTCGAAAAAATAAAAACCGAAAGCAACTATTTGCGCGGAACACTGGAGGCAAGTCTTGCCGATCCAATTACAGGAGCCATTGCTCTTGATGACAGACAAGTCTCTAAATTTCATGGCATTTACCAACAATTCGATCGGGATAACGAACGGGAAAGAAAGAAAACCAAACTGGAACCAGATTACTCCTTTTTAATTCGGGTGAGAGTGCCTGGCGGTGTTGTAAATGCAAAGCAATGGCTGCAAATCGATCAAATATCAGATGAATATGCCAACGGAACCATCAAATTAACCACCAGACAAGCATTTCAGTTTCATGGTGTTTTAAAAGGAAACCTAAAGCCAAGTATCCAATCCATAAACAAGGCATTGCTCGATACCATTGCAGCCTGTGGTGATGTAAACCGAAATGTAATGGCTAGTCCTCATCCGTATGCATCCGAAGTTTTCGATCAGGTACAGGAATTGGCTGGCAAAGTGAGCGATCATTTAACCCCAAGAACTCCGGCCTACTACGAAATCTGGCTAGACCAAAAGAAAGTGGCCGAAGGGAGTGCCGGCGAAGTAGAGCCTTTGTACGGACCTGTTTATCTGCCACGAAAGTTCAAAATTGGATTTACCACTCCTCCTTTTAACGATACAGATATTTTCACTCAGGATTTGGGATTTATTGCCATTGAAAACAATGGTGTTCTGGAAGGATTCAACATTGTTGTTGGCGGCGGAATGGGAACAACTTTTGGCGATGCGGAAACCTATCCCCGATTGGGAAATGTTCTGGGTTTTGCCTCGGCAGAGAATACTGTGGATGTTGCTGAAAAAGTAGTACTCTTGCAAAAGGAGTTGGGAAATAGAAAAGTGAGAAAGAATGCCCGTTTAAAATACACCATCGACAGAATTGGGGTTGATGCATTTAAAGAACTACTGAATGAGAAGCTTGGTTATTCATTAGAGCCTGAAAAAAGCTATGCTTTAGTACGCAACGGTGATAAATTCGGATGGCAAAAAGCCAAAGATGGCCTTTGGTATTTGGGTCTTTTTATTGAAGGCGGACGAGTAAAAGATGTTGAGCAGATCACCATAAAATCAGCTCTGCAGGAAATTGCAAGTTTGAATATTTCAGATTTCAGGTTAACGGGGAATCAAAACCTGATTCTAGGCAAGATTGAGGAAGAAAACAAAGGTAAAATCAGTCAGATTCTGAAAAAACACCAGCTTTTGCCTCAGACAATTTCCGGGACAAGAGCCAACTCTATTGCCTGTGTTGCTCTAAACACATGCAGTCTGGCTTTTGCTGAAGCAGAAAGATATCTTCCTTTCTTGATCGATAAAATTGATGACAGCCTTCAGGAATTTGGCTTAACCAAGGATGAAATTGTGATTCGAATGACAGGCTGTGCCAATGGTTGTGGAAGACCTTACGTAGCCGAAATAGGCTTTATCGGAAAAGCTCCAGGAAGGTACAATTTCTATTTGGGTGGAAATTTTAAGGGAACACGCCTGAACAACCTGTATCGCGAAAATGTGAACGAGATAGAAATACTGAATGAGCTTCGTCCGATTCTTAAAGATTATTCCGAAAACAGAACAAAAGGTGAAGAATTTGGTGATTTTGTGATCCGCAAACAATACATAGCAGAAATTGTGAATCCCAAGGATTTTAAGCATTAAACATAGGAAAGTCAAAAGGTCTTGAAAGGTCGAAAGTCTAGAAACCCCTAAATCCCCTAAAGGGGACTTTGAGAAGTCCTTTGTGTTCCCTTTGTGGTTAAAAATATCATTATATGAAAAAAGGAAAAATATGGATTGTTGGTGCCGGACCCGGTGCTGCCGATCTGCTCACAATAAAAGCTTTACGAAGCATTCAGAATGCAGATGTTATTTTATACGATGCCTTAATTACCGATGAAGTTCGTGCTCTGTTTCCCAACAAAGCGATTCTTATTGATGTAGGGAAGCGATCAGGCGATGGTAAAAATCCGGTATGCAGACAAGAATATATTCATGATCAGATGCTGATGTATTACTTGCTGGGCAGTGAGGTAGTGAGATTGAAATCAGGCGACCCAATGGTTTACGGCAGAGGTGTTGAGGAAATTCGTTTCCTGCTGGAAGCGGGTTTAGAGTTTGAACTGATTCCGGGAATCAGCGCTGCTATGGCCGCCTCCAGTGAGTTTTGGATTCCCCTTACTGAAAGAGGGAAATCATCGGGCATTCATTTTCATTCTGCCGTAAAAGTTGGTGGTGAAAAAAGTGCTTTAAACGAAATTGTCAGGGAAATTGAGAACGATGATACAGTTGTAATCTATATGGGGCTTGAACATTTAAAAGACATGGCTGATGAGCTTCACAAAAAATTATCGAAGGAAACCAATATCAATGTGGTATCGAAGGTTAGCTATACAGACAGTGATGTGATAAGCGGGAACACAAAATTTTTCAGCCAAATAAAAAACAGCGAATTGCCGGCTTCACCAGCAGTAATTGTATTGGGAAATCACACTCAAATTCCTGGAAGCAGAGAAGTCAGTTTAAGAGGCAAAGCAGCCGTTTCGAGTAGAATTAAAAACTTTATCAGACAACCATTTTTAAACCTGTTTTAAAAATTCAGATGAATATGTAATGCTGAACAAATAAATTCTGTGCAACACTCCACTCAATTTACTCGTCTTTTCTTCAAAATATCAAAAGCAGACTTTCTTATGAATTTCTGCTTTTTTTATTTAAGCTGTAACTTAATTCACGTTCACGGCGTCTTATATACTGATTAACATTTTCACTTAAAACACAAATACCTATGAAAAAAATTATCCAAAAGGCCTCCCTTCTAATTGTAGGTCTTACTTTTCTGCTTACAGGAAATACAAGTGCCCAATTTTGGGGCGAAAAAGGGAACGGTAATGTTCAAACACAAGATCGTGAAATTGGATCATTCTCTGCAATTTCGGCAAGTAGTGGATTGAACGTATATGTGACTCAGGGCGACAAAGAATCTTTACGTGTTGAAGCTGACGAAAATCTTATGGAATACATTATTACGCGTGTAAAAGGAAACGAACTGATTCTTAAAGTAGATGGTAATATCCGCAGGGCAACTAAAATGGATATTTACCTTACTCTGGTAAATGTTACCGAAATACACGTTTCAAGCGGAGCAGATTTCAAAACCAGAAACATGATAAACGCAGAGAAATTAGATATTTCGGTAAGCAGCGGCGCCGATGCCAAAATGGAATTAAATGCTAAAGAATTAAGCTGCAGTGTTAGCTCTGGTGCTGATGCCACACTAAGAGGAAAAGCTGATTTTTTTGCTGGTAAAGCAAGCAGTGGCAGCGATCTAAAAGCGAAAGAATTAATCGCAAAAGTTTGTAAAGCAAAAGCGTCAAGTGGTGGCGATGTTACTGTATATGCAGAAGAAGAAATTGAGGCCAGTGCTAGTTCCGGTGGTGATGTTAACTACTATGGAAATCCTGCAAAAATAAACGTAAGTGACTCGAGCGGTGGAGATGTTAATCGTCGTTAGAGCAATAAAGAGGCATTTCTTTTCGGGAATGCCTCTTTCAATTCTCACCTTTTTCTCTGCGATACTTTGTGTACTCTGTGGTCAAAATTTATTTTTATTTTTTCCACCACAGAGAGCACTGAGGGACACAGAGGTTTATGAATTATTTCTTCTTTTTCTTCTCCTCAACCTGTTTCAGATAATCACCTAATCCTTCAAAAGGCATATACGTTTTAGGAATGCCTAATTTTGCAGAAGGATCATTTGCCGATAAATCTACTTTCTTCCCACACTTTGGACAACTTACTGTATGATGATTTGTGATTTCTAAAATATTCACAATGATTTCACCCTTGCAATGCGGGCAATCAACAATTACTTCCTGATCGTTAAATTCCATAATTTCTCGTTTTCTGATTTTGTAAAAATGGTAGGAAATTTACTGTTCGCAATCTTTCATTGATAATTGAATTCTTTTTCGGGCAACATCAACCTCGGTAACTTTTACATTTACGTGCTGATGCAATTGAACTACATCGGCCGGATTGGACACGAACCGGTTTGCCAGCTGCGAGATATGAACCAAACCATCCTGTTTTACGCCAACATCAACAAAGGCGCCAAAATTGGTGATATTGGTTACAATTCCCGGCAACTCCATGCCCACTTCCAACTGCTCTACTTTATAAATTCCTTCTTTAAACTGGAATACCTTAATAATGGTTCGCGGATCGCGGCCCGGCTTTTCCAATTCCTCCATAATATCTTTCAGGGTAGGCAATCCGACCTCGCCGCTAACATATTTATTCAAGTCGATTTGCTTCCGCAATTCCTGATCGGCAATTAAATCGGCCACCGAACACTTTAGGTCTTTTGCCATTTGTTTTACAATGCCATAGGATTCGGGATGTACGGCTGAGTTATCCAATGGATTTTCAGAATTGGGAATACGAAGAAAACCTGCGCATTGCTCGAATGCCTTCGCGCCCATTCGTTTCACTTTGGATATCTCTTTGCGGGTATTGAAAGCTCCGTTTTCGGCACGGTAATCAACAATATTTTGAGCCAATTGCGGGCCCAAACCCGACACGTAGTTGAGCAAATGCTTACTGGCCGTGTTCAAATTAACACCCACCTTATTTACACAAGACTCTACCACCTGATCGAGACTTTGCTGCAATAAACTCTGGTCTACATCGTGCTGATATTGTCCAACACCTATCGATTTGGCTTCAATTTTCACCAACTCGGCCAATGGATCCATTAACCGGCGGCCAATGGAAACTGCACCACGCACGGTAACATCATATTCGGGAAACTCTTCGCGGGCTACTTTCGATGCTGAATAAATAGAAGCTCCGGCCTCGCTCACTACAAAAACCTGCACTTTTCGATCGTAATGAAGATTGGTTACAAAACGTTCTGTTTCTCTGCTGGCTGTTCCGTTACCAATAGCAATGGCCTGAATGTTATAAGTCTCGACCATGTTGGTCAGCTTTTTAGCCGCCATACTTCCCTGATTTTGCGGAGGATGCGGATAAATAGTTTCGTTGTGCAGTAAATTTCCCTGCGCATCCAAACAAACCACTTTACATCCACTTCGGTAACCCGGATCTAAAGCCAAAACACGTTTTTGTCCCAGTGGAGATGATAGAAGCAACTGTCTTAGATTCTCTGAAAACACCCGAATGGCTTCTTTATCGGCAGCTTCTTTCGAAGCATTTGCAAATTCTGTTTCCAATGATGATCCCAACAATCTTTTGTAGGCATCTTTTACTGCAAGTTCTACCTGCTGGGAAGCTGCAGTATTTCCTTTCACAAAAAGCCGGTTCAACCGATCCAATACTTCCTCCTCATCGGGAGCAATACTTACACGCAAAACTCCTTCGGCCTCGCCTCTTCGCAAAGCCAGTATTCTATGCGAGGCTACTTTTTTTAAAGGCTCTTCCGACTCAAAATAATCTTTGAATTTCTCTCCTTCTTCCTCTTTTCCTTTTACTACTTTAGAACGAATTACCGCCTGACGCTGAAATATGCTGCGAACCGAATTTCTGGCCACCTCATTTTCGTTTACCCACTCGGCAATTATATCCCGTGCCCCCTGCAAAGCTTCATCGGTGTTTGGCACTTCATCTGTCAAAAAATGCGATGCTCTGCTTTCCACATCACGTTCTTCCTGCTTCATTAAGATTTTTGCCAAGGGTTCCAGTCCCTTTTCCCTGGCCTTTACCGCCTTGGTTTTTCTCTTTTGCTTGTACGGCAGGTACAAATCTTCCAACTGATTTAGCTCTCCACAAGCCATAATGCGTTGCCTCAACTCATCGGTGAGCTTATCCTGCTTCTCAATGGAATCAAGAATGCTTTCGCGACGTTTATCCAGCTCCGTTAAACGGGCAATTTCGTCTTTTATATTGCCAATCTGCACCTCATCCAAACTACCCGTCATCTCTTTTCTATAACGGGAAATAAATGGCAAAGTGGCACCTTCGCTCAATAGCTGCAAGGTATTTTCAACCTGAAAAGCCTGCAACTGCAAGCTTTTCTTTATATGATCTATGTATTTTTTCATCTATTTTAGATATGAGATATTAGACCTGAGATTTGAGAGCACTCCTGCCTGTTAACTATTATTTCTTAGGTATCTTTTGCATTCGTTCCCCGAACGCTCTACACAATCTTCTAACGAGAGTCCGTTAAAATAATTGCCGGTTAGATAAACTCCTGCTTGTTCCGCCAATTTTTGAATTTCCTGAATTCGCTCTTTATGTCCCAAATCCAAAACCGGCAACCTGTGATTTGCCACAATTGTCTCTTCCAAATCAGATTCATCAACACCAAGCATTTCAGCCATTAAAGCCACTTGTTCTTCTTTTCGGATATTATTTTCTTCGAAATGAAAAGCAAATCCTCTTGATTCTTTGTGCTCCATTACATCTCTTGTCACCATCGAAAAACAAGACCCTTGCAAGGGAATAATAAAAGAAACCGGATCGAAGGACAATTTTTCCTTTGGCAGGACAACGGTTCTCGATAAAATATTTTTGGTTGTATATTCTTTCAGCTTAGCAGCCAAATCGGAATTAATCTCAGCAAGTAAACCTCCGGCAACCGATGGAGTTACAGCAAAAGCAATGTCTTTCGCGTTGAATTCCTCTCCTGATTCTGTTGTAACACTTACCTCATTCTTTTTTTGAACCGAAACCACTTTCTGCCCTGTAAGCAAAGTAATATTTTCTGTTTCGGCCAAAGCATTCATAAAACTCTGCATTCCCTTTTTAAGGATAAAGCTTTTAGGATGCCCTTTACTTTTTGTTTTCCTTCGTTTTAGGAAAAATTCTGCAGAAAAGTCATCAGCATTCTGAACAATTACTGCACTAAACATCCGGTTAAAAACCTTGTCGTAGTTCTTTTTACCAACAATATTCCCAAAATATTCCTTCACCGTTTTGCCATCTCGTTTCGAGAAAAACAATTTTGGCCCGGATGTTAACAATTCCCATTTACTTACCCCCGACATGATTTTCTCGTGCCGGTCGGTAAACACTTTCATTCCCACCTTGGCTCTTGGCTCAATACTTGGTTCCAATCCTGCAGACTGAATCAACGCAATCAAGTTTGTATAGGAAGCATAGAAAGTATGCGCTCCCATTTCCACCCAAAAATCATTTTTATCGTGGTAGTGAGTATTTAAACAACCGCCAATTCTATTATCACCTTCTAATACAAGAACTTGTTTTCCTTTTTGGGCAACTACTTGACAGGCGAGGCTTAATCCGCTGATACCGGCGCCCACAACAATCATGTCGTATACTTTAGAATGGTTCATGATTTGGGTTCGTTTACGTTTATTTCTTTTTGAAATTCTTTTTCTTGAAAAATTTCTTCTTCCCGCCTCCACTATATGACTTTGGATTGTACTCAGGAGCTTCTCCTAATTCTTCGGGCACAGGAATTTTATAAACTGAGGATTCAATCAAATCTTCAATCTTTTTAAAATCGTTTTGATCTTTGGGAGTAATTAATGTAATTGCAACACCTTCGGTTTCGGCTCTTGCTGTCCGGCCAACTCTATGCACATAATCTTCCGCATCATGAGGCACATCAAAATTAATCACCAAGTCGATTGAATCGATATCGATTCCCCGGGCAATTATATCTGTGGCCACCAAAATCTGATACTTTCTGTTTTTGAAATCACGAAGAACATCTTCCCGTTCCTTTTGCTCCAAATCAGATTGAATCCCTGCGGCTTTAAATTTATGCTTTATTAGATCTTTGGTAATTGCTTTTACATTCAACTTTGTAGCAGAAAAAATAATAATACTCTTAATATCCTTGTCTCTCAACAAATGATTTATCAAAGGTATTTTTTGCTCAGGATAAAGCATGTATGCCGCTTGTAAAACTCCTTCGGCCGGTTTAGAAATCGCAATATTAATGCTCTCAGGATTATTCATCATAGTTCCTGCCAATTCGCGAATTTTTGATGGCATAGTAGCCGAAAACATTAAATTCTGACGCTCTTTCGGCAAATGACCAATGATTTGCATTAAATCGTCAAAGAACCCCATATCGAGCATTCTATCCGCCTCATCTAAAATTAAATGCTTTAATTTAGATGTGTTTACATAGCCCAGACTCAAATGAGAAATCATTCGGCCGGGAGTGGCGATTACAATATCAGCGCCTTCCATTAATCCCTTTTTCTGCTGATCCCAAACTGAAGAGTCTCCACCTCCATAAACCGAAAGCGATGTAATCGATACGAAATAGCCAAAACCTTCCATTTGCTGATCAATTTGCATCGCCAGTTCACGGGTTGGCACTAAAATTAAAGTGCTAAAACCATCAATTTTATTCTTTTGTATTTTATCCATTATTGGCAGCAAATAGGCTGCGGTTTTTCCGGTACCTGTCTGTGCACAACAAATTAAATCCTTATTGTCGATGATTTGCGGTATAGCAAGTTCCTGAACAGGAGAAGGAGTTTCGAACCCCATGGCTGCAAGCCCGTCCATTAATTCAGGTGTAAAGTTAAATTCTGAAAACTTCAATTTTTTTCGATTTACTTATTGATTACTGGATTTTCAAATTTGAAAACCAACTAAATATCAAGCGACAGGGAAGATACAAAAAACTGATAATTCTGTTACTAATTCCTCTGTGAAAATATTTATACTACTCTACATATAAAACCAGTCCTTTCAGGTACTCTCCCTCTGGATGGTATATATTTACAGGGTGATCTGCCGGTTGTGTTAACTGATGAAGAATCCGAACCGTTCTTCCGGCACTCGCAGCCGCAGCAAAAATGGCTTTTCTAAAATCCTCCTTACTTACCGCCTGCGAACAAGAAAAAGTAAATAGGATTCCACCACTCCTTATCTGTTCGAAACCTATTGTATTTAATCGTTTGTATCCTTTTAAAGCATTCGCGAGCACATTTTTGTGTTTGGCAAAAGCAGGCGGATCCAGTACAATTAAATCGTATTTTCCTGCTGATCGATCCAAATATTTGAATGCATCCTCCGAAAATGCCTCATGACGGGAATCTCCGGGGAAATTTAATTCAACATTTTCTTTTGTAATCTCAATAGCCCGTGCCGAACTGTCTACAGAATGCACCAAGTCTGCACCACCACGCATTGCATAAAAGGAGAACCCTCCGGTATAGCAAAACATATTCAGCACCGATCGTCCTTTCGAGTATTGCTCCAAAAGACTTCTATTCTCGCGCTGATCAATGAAGAATCCTGTTTTTTGTCCTTTTAACCAATCAACATTGAATTTTAATCCATTCTCTAAAGCAACAAACGAATCTGTATTTCCATACAAATATTCATTCTTTGGTTCAATTCCTGATTTAAAAGGAATTGTTCCTTCCGATTTATCGTAAACAGCTTTTAAATCATCACCCAAAACGGCTAATAACGCTTTCGCAATTTCTTCGCGATGCAAATACATCCCAACCGAATGACATTGAATTACAGCAGTTCCTGCATAAAAATCGATGATTAATCCAGATAACCCATCTCCCTCGCCATGCACCAAACGACAAACATTATTATCTGCAGTTCCATACAAACCAATTGCTTTTCTCATTTTGCAGGCCGATTCGAATTTTCCCACCCAAAAATCAAGATTGATCTCTACTTTTTCGAAGGAAATAATTCTCACCACAATTGATCCAATGGCAATATGCCCGATCCCTAAAAACTCTTCTCTTGCCGAATAAACAGCAACCAAATCTCCTTCTTCCAGCCCTTCGTCCACTCTACTTACCGCTCCCGAAAAAATCCAGGGATGAAATCGTTTAATAGAATGTTCTTTCCCTTGCTTAAGGATAACTTTTGGATAATTTATCATTTTGGAAATTTCTTTTCTTTTTGAACAGAGAGAAATCTAATCGGAAAAATAATTTTCCCCGCCGATTCTCTCTTTAAAAATAACAATTCAAACTTTTATAATTCAGGACAGATACTAAATGAAGAATTCTCTTAATTAAAGTTTTGTTTACTATGCTATTGAAGCCTTTAATTTTTCGAATATTTTAAGGGATACCCAAGCATCGGTAGCTGCATATTTTAATTGTCCGGAACTTAGCTCTTCAGCTTCCCAGTTGGAAACCTGCTGGCGCTTCGAGATTCTGAAATTAAGAACAATAGCTGACAGCTTTTTCAGAGAATAACTTTCAATCCCAAATTTTGAGACATATTCCTGCAACTCAAGAAAACCGTTGGCATCAAAATCATTCAATTTTTGCAATCCCCGAATATCATCTTTTATTGCTGCCCCAACTTTCATAATTTTTGGATCAGCAAGAAGATCAAGCAATTGCTCAGGCAATCCTATTTTATTTATCCTGAAAAGGAAAGTCTTGGAATTAGCCGCCAACTGCAGCAAAGCTACATCGTTGACTCTTCCCTTTTTAAATGACGGTCGCGTTTCTGTATCGAATCCCAAAATTGGAAATTTTTTCAAATACTGAACAGCATTATCCAATTCCAAGTCTTGATCGACCAGAACAATTTCACCATCAAAGCCCTGCAATGGCAATTCGTTTACTTCTTCCTTTGTAATTGATTTTTGAAATGGTAACATCTATTACTCTTTTTCTAAGGAAAACATGAATTTATTTTCCCATCTATTGATCCTCTTCTCCCCATTCTCTTTTCCTCTGCGAAAAGATTGAGTTACTTAAGTCGATATTATCTAATTTGGAGCGATCAGAATCTTCAATCTCCTCATCAAGATTTTCGTTTTTTGCCATCAAATTATGAATTGACCGCAATGAATTTACTAAATTCTGTCCCCAATGTTGATAGAAACTATTATTTAGATCCCACAATGCCTCGTTCATCACATCCATTGTGCCAATTCTGTAGGAGGTAAGAAAATCTTTTACATCCTGATAAATATCGGCAAAATTTTCTGATATAGAAGCAATAACTGGTGTTTCACTATATTCCATATCTTCTTCGAACACTTCAAGATACTGATCGTGAGCTCCCATTTTTGACTGAACCGAAGAATGAATAAATTCCCAATCCGACTCAGAAACAAATTTTTCAATCTCTTCCTCTAAGTCTGTTTCATTTTTAGGCAGCAAACATGCCTTAAGGTAAAGCAAAGGCAATAACTTCTGAGCTGTTTCAATAAATTCAATCTTTGATATCTTGGCACAGTTTTCCAACAGCAAACAAAACTCATTGGCAACTGCTACAAACTCGATAACATTTTTTGAATAAACAATATGGTCAAACTGATCTTTCATCTTCTATCTAATACTATAAGCATGCAAAAATAACAAGATTTTACGAATATTTGGCAGAATAGTAATATACTACTGCTTATAAAAGAATAAAAACAAGAGTTAAAAGGAGATATAACGAACACGATTGCCATCTAAGGACTCAAGCTCTTCATTGTCTTTCAAAAAACGAATCACCTCCAAAACAGATTCTTCCGAGTATTTCGATACTTTAATAATCTCATCAACACATAAAGTTTCCTTGCCCAATGTGGCGCAAATTTCATTACAAATCTTAGCAAACTCGTCCTTGCTTAAGTCATTTCCTTCCGCCTCTTTGCAAATATCACACTGCCCGCATTCAGGAGCATATTTTTGTCCGAAATACTCCAACAAATATTTCGACCGACAAATGGTTGTTGTTTCAGCGTAATTAATTACTGCATTAATTTTCTGAGATAAATTTTCCTTCCGATCCTGATAAACTTCTTTCGTAAACTTTATAAAATTAAGCGGTAACCGTTCCTGTGTATAAATAATGAACGGTGTCTTTTTTCTGGGAATGTATTGAATCACCTTGTATTTCGATAATTCTTTCAAATAAGAAATGATCAACTCCTTGGAAGTTTTTATCCGTTTTGCCAGCAAATCTATATTAACTGGAACAAAATCGGTAAATAAACCGGTAAAAGACCGAAGAAGAACTTTTATAAACGCATCAAAATCTTTATTGGCCACCTGAAATTTATACAAATCATCTCTTTCAATTCGAAAATGTATTCTCGATTCGTGTTCCAAATCATCTGTAAGCTCTAAATATCCAGCTCTTTGCAAAACCTTTAAACTATTAAAAGCCTGAAGCACATTAAATTTAAAATTATGGCAAAACAAAGCTAAATCGAAATCGAAAACTGCATCCTTTCCTGCCCCCTCGGCAACCTGCAAAAAGTTCCCCACCGATTGATATACTCTTTTGATCGTATCTTTTTCAGGAAAAGAAGTAGAAATCCGTTTCAACAATTGTACTCTGTCAGGCTTCGAATACAGCAATACAGCAAAGGCTTTTTTCCCATCGCGACCGGCACGACCCGCCTCCTGAAAATAAGCCTCCAGCGAATCAGGCAAATCCATATGTACCACTGTCCGCACATCCGCTTTGTCAATACCCATTCCGAAAGCATTGGTCGCAACCATAACCTGAAAAATGCCCCTTTTCCATCTGTCCTGACGGAAATCCTTCACCTCATTTGATAAGCCGGCATGATAATATTCCGCCCTAATATTGTTTGTTTTTAAAAAATCGGCTAATTCCTTACTCCTTTTTCTGCTTCGAACATATACAACCGAACTCCCCCTCTGCTTGCTGAATATTTTAAGCAGATATCTCTTTTTATCTTCAACCTCCCTAACCAGATAAATTAAATTCTTACGTTCAAAACTCTTTCGAAAAACGTTCTTCTCCTTAAATCCCAGTTTATCCTGAATATCATTAACTACATCAGGGGTTGCCGTGGCTGTTAAAGCCAAAACCGGCACTTCGGGAAGCAACTCCCGCAAGTGTGTGATTTTTAAGTAAGCAGGCCGAAAATCATAACCCCATTGCGATATACAATGCGATTCATCAACAGCAATCAGGCAAACATTCATCTGCCTTAATTTTATTTGAAATAAATCTGAACCTATCCGCTCGGGCGAGATATACAGAAACTTAATATTTCCGAATAAACATTTATCCAGAATAATTTCAATTTCTTTATGTGTCAATCCTGAATACAGAAGTTCAGCCTTAATGCCTTTGTCTTTTAGGTTTTGCACCTGATCTTTCATTAGAGCTACCAGAGGAGAAACAACAAGGCATATCCCTTCCATTGCCAATGCCGGAATCTGAAAAGTTAATGACTTCCCTCCTCCTGTTGGCATTAAACCAAGCGTATCCTTCCCCTCTGCAACAGATTTAATAATCTCATCCTGCAAAGGTCGGAAACCTACATAGCCCCAATATTTTTTTAGAATCCCATTAAAACGATCCATTGAACTGAATTACAAGTAATTTGATTAAAAAAACATGATTTTGAAAGATAAATAACAAATTAAAAATAGTAACTTTTGAAATGAATCAACTAATTAACACTTTTTAGAATTCAGAACAATCTCTGTTCCACTATTTTTTTGTAATTTCGCATGCAATTTAAATCTAAAATTATTGCATAATGTCATTTGTTTCTGATAAAATTATTTCTGACGGCCTGACTTTTGATGATGTACTTTTAGTTCCTGCATACTCGGAAGTATTACCTAGAGATGTAAATCTAAAAACCCGTTTCACCCGTAACATTACTCTGAACACTCCAATTGTATCAGCTGCAATGGATACTGTAACCGAATCGGCTTTAGCCATCTCTATTGCCCGTGAAGGTGGGATTGGCGTTATCCACAAAAACATGAGTATTCAATCTCAGGCCAAACAAGTTATGACTGTAAAGAGAGCAGAAAATGGGATGATTTATGATCCTATTACTATTGCTTCCTACAAAACAGTTAAAGATGCATTGGTATTAATGAAAGAATTTAAAATTGGTGGTATTCCTGTTGTTGAATCAGACAAATCATTAAAAGGTATTGTAACCAATCGTGATCTTCGTTTCGAGTTGGATATGGATCGCCCTATTTCTGAAATAATGACCAAAGAAAATCTGGTGACGACTTCGGTTTCAACCGACCTCGAAAAGGCAGCAGCAATTCTTCAGGCCTATAAAATTGAAAAATTACCAGTAATTGATTCCGACAATAAATTAATTGGTCTGGTTACTTATAAAGATATCACCAAAGCAAAAGACAAGCCTTTGGCATGTAAAGATGAAAAAGGGAGACTGAGAGTAGCCGCTGCTGTAGGTGTTTCCGGCGATACTCTCGACAGAATTGAAGCATTGGTGCATGCAAATGCCGATGCAATTATTATCGATACAGCTCACGGACACACAAAAGGTGTAGCCGATCTGCTTAAAATTGCGAAAAAAAGATTTCCCGACATGCAGTTTGTTGTTGGAAACATTGCAACTCCTGAAGCCGCTTTATTTTTAGTTGAAGCAGGTGCTGATGCTGTAAAAGTTGGGATTGGTCCTGGTTCTATTTGCACCACACGTGTAATTGCAGGTGTTGGTGTTCCTCAGCTTACCGCGATTTATGAAATTGCAAAAGCCCTTGAAGGAACAGGTGTTCCTGTTATTGCAGATGGTGGTTTACGTTACTCCGGTGATATTGTAAAAGCAATTGCTGCCGGTGCAGATTCAATTATGGCAGGTTCTTTATTTGCAGGTGTTGAAGAATCTCCGGGAGAAACGATCATTTACAATGGTCGTAAATTTAAATCGTACCGAGGTATGGGATCCATTGAAGCCATGCAGCAAGGATCAAAAGACCGTTACTTTCAGGATGCTGAAGATGATATTAAAAAATTAGTTCCGGAAGGAATTGTAGCCCGTGTACCTTATAAAGGAACTCTTTATGAAGTTATCTATCAATTGGTAGGCGGACTAAGAGCCGGAATGGGTTATTGTGGTGCTCCTAATATCGAAGCACTTCACAATGCTAAATTTGTAAAAATAACTGCTTCGGGAATGGCAGAAAGTCATCCTCATGATGTTGCAATTACCCGTGAAGCTCCAAATTACAGCAGATAGTCATATCTGATATTTCATGATAGCCTGTCGCGTACAGGTTATCATTTTTTTTTGCGGTTCAATGATCACATTAAATCTGCTAAATGAAGAGAGTATTCTTTTATCTATCAATAATGCTGTGTTGCCAAATGGCAAGCTTTGGACAATCACATCCAACAGATACTCTTTTTACAATAAACAATATTCCTTTCTCTTCTCAGGAGTTTAAAGAATTATACCAGGCAAACCATCAGTTATCTATAAAAGAAGCTCTGAATCTTTACATCCTGTTTCAAATTAAATTAGCCGAGGCAAAAAGGTTAAGGATTGATACACTTCCCGAAGTAAAACACGAGTTACAAATCAGCAGAGACGTTGCCCTTAACTCGTTTCTTTATCCTACAGTTATAACCGAAGAAAAAATTCAGGAAGCTTTCAACCGGATCCAACACTTTCTTAAAGCGAGACATATTTTAGTGAAAATCAGCAAACTAGATAACGACACACTTGTCGCTTATCAGAAAGCACAGGAGGTTTATCAGGATCTGCTACAAGGAAAATCATTTAAAAAAACAGCACGAAAAAATTCGGATGATCAATCTGTAAAAGAAAACAATGGAGAATTAGGTTATTTTACCGCGTTTGACATGGAATACCGGTTTGAATCTGCTGCTTACAAATTGAAGGTCGGCGAATTTTCGAAACCCGTAAGAACACAATTTGGATACCATATAATTCAAATTCTGGAAAAAATACCAAATCCTGGAAAAGTAAAAATCAGACACATACTACTCGAGTATCAACCTGAAAATGAATCGGAAATAAAACAAAAAATTGATTCGCTTTATACAATACTTATGGAAGGTGCTGATTTCGCACAATTAGCAAAAGATTATTCCGAAGATAAAAGATCAGCTCCATCAGGAGGCATTCTTCCTTGGTTCGGATTATTTGAAACACACCCGAAAATTGAAAAAACAGCATTTCAATTAAAAGAAATTGGAGAAATATCGAAACCCGTTAAAACCAATTTCGGATATCATATTTTACAATTAACCGATAAAAAAAACTACTCTTCATTAGACGATTGCAGAGAAGAAATTCAACGACTAATTGCATCAGATAGTCGTTCAAAACTAAGTACTGAAGAATTGATTGCTAAAATCAAAAAAGACTATCAATTTAAAGAAAACAGAGAGCTTCTTTCTAATTTTTATTCCATTTTAGATTATGCCTATGCTGATTTATGGGAGCCACTTTTCACAATAGACGGAAAGAAATATACCCAGGAAGATTTTGCAAATTATCTTAGCCAGCAGGCATCTAAGGATATTTATGAAAATTTTATAGAATACATCAACCGAATTTACGATAATTTCTCAAACAATAGTATCTTAGCCTTTTACAAAAATCAGTTACTTGAGAGCAATACCGATCTCATAAATCTGATTCAAAATTATGAAAACAGAGTGTTGGTTTTGGGCATTACAAAACAAAAAGTTTGGTTGCCGGCAAAACAAAATAATAAAGGTTTGATGGAATTCTATCAAAACCAAATAAATAGGTACAACAACAATGTTGATTTTGAAAGTATTAAACAAGAGGTCACTTCTGATTACAAAATGTATTTAAAAGAAGTTTGGGAAGATCAATTGCGAAACAATTACAAAATTGAAATCTCACAATCAACATTAAACAAAATTGTTCAACAACAAAATGACTAAATATTCCTTACTGTTACTACTTTTTGTAATTCTTTATTCATGCAACTCGAATAAAAGTGAAAACGATAAGCCAGTAGCAAAAGTAAACGACAACATTCTTTATTTAAGTACAGTTAAAGAGGTAATTCCAAATGGCATCAGCAAGGATGACAGCCTTCTTATTGCCCAAAACTACACACATCAGTGGATAAAAAAACAACTTATCATATCAAAAGCAGAACTCAATCTGTCTGAGGAAGACAAAGATGTTAGTAAAATGGTTGAAGACTACAGATCGTCACTAATAATTCACAAATACCAACAACAATTAATAGAACAGAAAATTGACACCCTGATTAGTCAATTCGAAATCGAAAATTATTATAGAAGTTATTCGGCTAACTTCATTTTAAACCGAAACATTCTTAAAGCATTATATATAAAAATACCTATTCCGGTCCCTAATCTTTCAAAAATTCAAAAGCTTTACAAATCGGAAAAAGAAGACGATTGGGCTGAATTGGAGGACTACTGTTTTCAGAATGCGACAAAATTTGATAATTTTAGCGATCGTTGGATTTATGCTCAAGAACTTTTGGATAAACTTCCAGGTAATATAAATGATGAAGTTAAATTTCTGAAGCGCACAAAATACTATGAAACAAGCGATTCAACACATCATTACTTTGTGAAAATTCAGGAATTTGAACTAAAAGACAATCTTGCTCCTTTGCCTTTTGTTAAGGAAGACATTAAAAAAATATTATTAAACAAACGTAAAATTCAGTTTATTAAAAATTTGGAAGAGAACATTTACAGAGATGCTGAATCCAAAAACAAATTCAAAATTTATTAATCCATAAAATATGCATAACATTTTCAAGAAGTTCAATACTCTTTTAGCCTTGATTTTAATTGGCGTTTTTTCTGCCAATGCTCAAGATAATGTGGTAGATAAAGTAATTGCTGTTGTTGGGAATCAAGTGGTTCTAAAATCGGATGTAGAAAACAGATTTTTAAGCATGCAGGCTCAGGGATACACTTCCGGGAGTGTTGATTTAAAGACTGAAATATTTGAAGATCTTTTGATTCAACAACTGATGATTGCCCAGGCGCAAGTTGATAGTATCGAGGTAACAGACCAGGAAGTTGAAGATCAGTTGGAACGTAAGATGGAAATGTATATTCAACGCATTGGATCGAAAGAAAAACTGGAACAATATTTCAACAAAAGTATTGTTGATATGAAAAACGATCTTCGTGATGACACCCGCGACGAACGTATCAAAGAAAAAATGCAGGCTGAAATCACAAAAGACATACATATTACTCCTGCCGAAGTTCGGGAATTTTACAATTCAATTCCTCAGGATAGTTTGCCAACTATTCCAGGAGAACTTCAAATTCAGCAACTTGTAAAATACCCCCAGATTTCGGATAATGAAAAAGACAGAATCAGAACCAAGTTAAGAGGATATCGGGAAAGAGTGCTAAACGGCGATAGCTTTGCAACACTTGCAGTTCTTTATTCAGAAGATCCGGGAAGTGCGCAAAAAGGTGGAGAACTTGGTTATACACCCAGATCTTCATTAGTTCCGGAATTTGCAAATGTGGCTTTTAACTTAAAAACAGATAAAGTTTCGAAAATTGTTGAGACTGAATATGGATTTCATATTATTCAACTAATTGACAGAAAAGGAGAACGTATTAATGTTCGTCATATTCTTCTAAAACCTAAAATTGAAGAGGAAAAAAGAACCGCCGCTATCAATAAGCTGGATAGTATTGCCAATTTAATTCGTGAGGACAAAATGGATTTTGATGAGGCGGCTTTTTATTTCTCAGATGATAAAGACACCAGAAATAACGGGGGATTACTTGTAAATCCTTATACCGGAGCCTCTAAATTCGAAAGGGATAATTTACCTCCGGCTGTATCTAAAACTGTAAACGATCTTAAACTAAATGAAATATCCTCAGCTTTTCTGGATGTTACAGGCGGCAAGGAAGCTTATAAGGTGATTAAAATAAAATCGGAAACAAAAGCACATAAAGCAAATCTATCTGACGATTGGAGCATATTTGAAAACATGCTGACCAACCAGAAGCAACAAAAAATTCTGAACAAATGGATTTCTGAAAAACAAGAAAAGACCTATGTTCATGTTGATGACACCTATAAAAATGCTAAATTCCGATTCAAAGGCTGGATAAAGTAAATAAAATACCGATACAATTCTCAGACACAGCCTAAGCTGTGTCTGATTTATTAACGGCAATAATCAAGAAGGAATCCTATGAATTTTAAAACTGAAGTTGAAGCTGCAAATGCCCTGCAAGCAGATTACCAAAAATTAACTGCTGAAATCAGGAAAAAAATATATGGACAGGATGATATTATCAAAAAAGTATTAATCTCCATTTTCAGCAATGGGCACTGCTTACTTGTTGGTGTTCCCGGCTTAGCTAAAACACTTCTGGTAAATACAATAGCTCAGGTTCTTGATTTAAAATACCAGCGAATTCAGTTTACTCCTGACTTAATGCCTTCGGATATCATTGGAACTGAAATATTGAACAATGAAAGAAAATTTAACTTTATTCAAGGCCCATTGTTTGCAAACATTCTTCTTGCTGATGAAATAAACCGGACTCCTCCTAAGACTCAGTCGGCACTTTTAGAAGCAATGCAGGAACAAATGGTTACTGTAAACGGTAAAACTTACCCAATTAAAAAACCATTTTTTGTTCTCGCTACGCAGAATCCAATAGAACAGGAAGGAACCTATCCTCTTCCTGAAGCACAGTTGGATCGATTCATGTTTAGCATTTATCTGGACTATCCAAAAATTGAAGACGAATTGGCAATTGTTGAGAACACAACTTCCGGCAAAGAAATTGCTCTTGATAAAATAATGTCGGCAGATCAGATACTACATTATCAAAAATTAATTCAGAAAGTCCCGATTAACAGAAATGTATTGGAATATGCTGTTAATTTAGCCGCTAAAACAAGACCAAATACAGAGCATTCTCACAGAATGGCTAAAGAATATATTAACTGGGGAGCAGGACCTAGAGCATCACAATATCTAGTGGTCGGCGCAAAAACCAACGCTTTGCTGTCTGGGAAATATTCACCGGATATTGAAGACGTGAAAGAGGTTGCAGTATCAATTCTTCGGCATAGAATCATGAAGAATTACAAAGCTGAGGCTGAAGGAATCAGTATTGAAAACATCATACAAGAACTATTAAAGTAAAAAAGAATGCTTAGCAAAGCTAATCAATACATATTTATATTACTTACAGGCATTATCTGTCTGACAAATCTTTCGTCTTCTGCTCAAAAGAAATCGAAAGTACTGATCAAAAACTCAGACGAGGTACAGTTTGTGAGAAACTCAGATCCTCTACTCAATAAATTTTTAGGCAATGTTTTTATTACACATGGCGATATAAAGATGTATTGTGACAGTGCTTATCAATTCGAAAAGCTAAACACTTTAGAGGCTTTTGGTAATGTTCATATTATTAATGCCGACACCGTTCATATTTACGGAGACTACCTAAAATATTATGGCAACACAAAATTTGCTGAAATGAGAGATAACGTGAAACTAAAAAACAAATCGGTTACCGTTACCACACAATTTCTTGATTTTGACATGAACGAAAGCGTAGGATACTATTTTAACGGCGGCAAAATTGTTGACGCAGAAAATACTCTTACCAGTGATATTGGAAGGTATTATACAAAACAAGAACTGCTGTTTTTTAAAGATAGTGTTAAAGCTGTAACTACTGATTACACGCTGTATTCAGATACTTTAAAATACAATACAGTTAGCAAGGTTGCTTTTATTTTAGGACCAACTAAAATTGTTGGGGAGAAAGAAACCTTATATTCGGAAGATGGTTGGTACAATACAGAATCAAATATCTCTCAGTTCTTTAAAAACACAACTCTTGACAGTAAATCGTATCAAATTAAAGGTGACAGTATTTATTTGGATCGAAACAATGAACTGGCCCGGATTTTTAAAAATGTTGAGTTGCGGGACACGGTGAATAATTTAATATTGATGGGCAATTATCTTGAAACGTTCAAGAATACAGAGGAAGCTCTTATGACCGATTCTGCAGTCTTTATTCAGATTACTGACCGTGATTCACTGTTTCTTCATTCAGACAGTCTGAAAATTGAAAAAGACAGTGCCAAATTTGAACGGATTAAGGCTTTTCATCATGTGAAATTTTACCGTACAGATTTGCAGGGAATCTGCGATTCGTTGGTTTATACCATGCAGGATTCGACCATCAGATTATTCAATGATCCCGTTCTTTGGGCACAACAAAACCAAATGGTAGCTGATACAATTGGCATTGAAACCCAAAATGAAGCAATTCGTTATCTGCATTTTAGAGGATCTTCCTTTTTAACGGCGAAAGAAGACACCACTTTTTTCAATCAGATAAAAGGTAGAAATATGCTCGGGCATGTTAAAGACAACAAACTTTACAAACTTGACATTAAAGGAAATGGGGAAACTTTATATTATCCTGTTGACAAGGAGATAATTATGGGAATGAATATTGCCAAGAGCAGCAATATCAGTATTCTTATCGAAAACAATAAAATTGATAAAATTATCTTTCTTAAAAAACCTGACGGCAATATGTATCCTCTCTTCGAAGTAGAAAAGGAAATGAAATTTCTTAAAGACTTTCAATGGCTTGAAGAATACCAACCAAAATCAAAGGAAGACATATTTATCTGGAAAGAGTATACGCCAATTCGAGAATTAAATTCATCCGTAAAAAAACCAATAAAAAAAGGGACTTTATAAAAGTCCCTTTTTTTATATCTTAATATTCATCTTCGTTGAATAAAAAATCTCCTTTGCTTGGATAATCAGGCCAAATATCTTCAATACTTTCGAAAATTTCACCTTCTTCCTCAATTTCCTGCAAGTTTTCAATCACTTCCAATGGCGCTCCGGAACGGATCGCATAATCAATTAATTCATCTTTGGAAGCAGGCCAAGGCGCATCTTCTAATTTAGTGGCTAATTCAAGTGTCCAGTACATATATTTAATATTTTATTAGGTTCTTTTATTATTCTGCGAATATAATTTTTTTTTTTGAATTTACAAGTCAGGCTTCCATTTAATTTCATCAGCTCCAGCATCATGTAAAACCTTACGCGAAAGCACGAATAAATAGTCCGAAAGACGATTTAAATACTTCAACAATAGTGGATTTATATCTACATCATTTGATAGTTGATTTGCCCGGCGTTCTGCCCTTCGGCATACCGTTCTTGCAACATGACAAAACCCGTTGGCCAAACTACCTCCCGGTAATACAAAATTATTAAGTTCAGCCAACTCTTCATCCATCCGATCCATCTCTTTTTCCAATAAAAGAATGTCTGCTTCCACAATAGGTAACTTCTCCTTTAAATCAGATTTTTCTTCATCGGTTGCCAACCTTGAACCAATCATAAACAATTTATTTTGAATCTCTAATAAAATCTCTTTTGATTTAGACTCAATATCATGCGATCGAATCAACCCAATATAAGAGTTTAATTCATCGACGGTACCATAGGCTTCCAATCGCAAGTGATGCTTCGGAACTCTTGTTCCTCCAATCAAACCTGTTGTGCCGGAATCTCCTGTTTTTGTATATACTTTAAATTTAGTCATTGTGTGTGTTTTAATTAGCTCCAACATTTGGGATCTTTTTATTCCCTTCAGCAGAGCTACTACAAAGATAAAATTTCATAGAATCTATGCAATAGCTAGAACCTATACTTTCTTACATAATCTTGTTTCTGCATTCCGTCTTTCGAAATAAGAATTCCCAAATGAAATAAATCCAGACTCACGGAAATTCTCTCCAATTTCTTCATCTGTTTCCAAAAGAGGCTAATCGTATCGTTTTTATGTGGATTTTGAATAACAATCATGCAATTATCTGCGAGCAGCAATTCATAATTCAGGATAAAATCAGACAGAATTTCTTTTCTGGTATTTTCAGAAAAAACAAGAAAATCATATTTTGGATTTTGCTTCAAAATCTCATTATAGTTAAAACTCTTATAATTCTGAATTCCCATATAGTTCCGAAGAATATCATCCGAATATTCCGATAAAACACCTCCCCGATCCAGACATGCAACACTTTTTCGGGAATCAAGCTTTGCCATATAAGCAAGAGTAAATCCTATTCCTTCACCAAAATAAGCTGATTTTTCAGCATGCCAAAAGTTCATCAGGCGAAACAGCAATCGATCCAATGCTTCTGTCGATTTAATAATTTGAATTTCCTCTTTGTACTTCTTTGCCAAATCCTTACTAATCTCACCATCTTCCAATTTTGATTTTAACGCATTCACAATAATTTTCCGATAAGGAAATAACTGACCAAATGCATAGTAAGACAATTTTGCCTCAATTACATTAACAATCAGGTGAAAAGTAAAGGGTGAATGAATCCCAAATCCTTTTCGGCGAAAGGCCTTTAAGCGATATAAACGTTTCTTTAATTTGTAGCGGATTCGACCCATAATTACAATAAACTAGAATTGGCGAATTTAATCGTAAATTTGAATTTCTTCAAATTCTTAAGCCAAGATATCACCTGTCACAGGTATTATCCTGATAATATTAATGATAATATGGCATAAGATTAAGCAATCATTTCTTTAAAATAAAAGTTTTTCAATTTACTTTTGTTTGTACTTTTAGATTTTTAAAGCATTTTCACAAAAGGGTGAAATTTTATCCCCTCCATATAAAATAGAATTAGAACCGTAAGAATGTCAGAATTAGCTGGACTCGACATAAAATTTTTAGCAGGCGTTGGCCCCAAAAGGGCTTCCATCCTTAATCAGGAATTATCAATTTACAGTTACGAAGATTTACTGTATCATTTTCCCTACAAATATATCGACAGAACTAAGTTCTACGAAATCAGTGAAATTCACTCTAAGTTACCATACATACAGGTAAAAGGTGAGATAACCAGTATTGAGGTAATTGGAGAAAAAAGACAACAAAGACTGGTAGCATATTTTACTGATGGAAAAGGTGTAATGGAATTGGTTTGGTTTAAGGGAATTAAATACATTAAAGCAAGCCTTAAACCCAAGACTGAATATATCATTTTTGGTAAACCTTCCGAATTTAACCGGAAAATAAATGTAGTTCATCCTGAATTGGAAGAGAGTGAGGCCAAAAATGGGAAATTGAATGCCTCCCTTCAAGCTTTTTATCTAACTACCGAAAAGATGAAAAGCAGTTTTATCAACTCTAAAGCAATTCACAAACTTCAGGAAAATGCCTTACAATCATTAAATGGGAAAATTCCGGAAACGCTTCCGGCAAGTTTGACGAGTAAATTAGGATTAATTAATCTTCACGAAGCGCTTACGCAGATTCATTTCCCAAGTAATGCAGAAATACTAAAAAAAGCCACCTACCGATTAAAATTTGAAGAACTGTTTTACATTCAGCTAAACATTCTTAAAATGAAGATGAAGCGCAGGGTGCTTTATCGTGGTCATCAGTTCACTAAAATAGGGGAAAACTTTAACCAATTCTTTCAAAACAATCTTCCTTTCGAACTTACGGATGCTCAAAAAAGAGTTATCAAAGAAATTAGAAAAGACGTTGGTTCGGGAAAACAAATGAATCGTCTTTTGCAGGGCGATGTGGGCAGTGGCAAAACAATGGTTGGACTAATGTGCATGCTAATGGGACTTGACAATGGTTGTCAGTCTTGTTTGATGGCTCCAACGGAAATTTTAGCCACACAACACATGGAATCAATCACTGAATTTCTCGAGGGGCTCAATATTAAAGTGGCTTTGCTTACCGGATCAACAAAACAGAAAGACCGAAAAATTATTCATGAACAATTACTAAGTGGTGAGCTGCAAATTTTGATTGGCACTCACGCTCTTCTTGAAGACATTGTTCAATTCAATAATCTGGGCTTGGTAATTATTGATGAACAGCATCGGTTTGGTGTTGCGCAACGGGCCCGATTGTGGAAAAAAAATAATATTCCCCCTCATATTTTAGTGATGACTGCTACACCTATTCCCAGAACTCTTGCCATGACTTTATATGGTGATTTGGAAGTTTCGGTTATAGATGAGTTACCGCCCGGAAGAAAACCAATACAAACAGTTCACTACTTCGAGAAAAGAAGAAAACAGGTTTACGATTTCATGAAAAAACAGATTGATTTGGGAAGACAAATTTATTTGGTCTATCCAATGATTAAAGAATCTGAAAAAATGGATTTCAAAAATCTGGAAGAAGGATATGAAAGTGTTTCTCAATATTTCCCTCCCGAAAAATATGGAATAAGTATGGTTCATGGGAAAATGAAACCAGCTGAAAAAGAAGCTGAAATGCAGCGTTTTGCAAAAAGAGAAACTCAAATAATGGTAGCGACAACGGTTATCGAAGTTGGAGTTAACATTCCAAATGCATCAGTAATGATAATTGAAAGTACAGAACGGTTTGGCTTGTCCCAACTTCATCAGTTACGTGGTCGGGTTGGCCGTGGAGCCGAACAATCGTACTGCATACTAATGTCTTCCTACAAAATCTCTAACGAATCGCGAAAGCGAATTGAAACAATGGTTCGAACCAACGATGGTTTTGAAATTGCCGAAGTAGATTTAAAACTTCGTGGTCCCGGAGATATTGAAGGAACTCAGCAAAGCGGAATTTCTTACAACCTAAAAATTGCCAATCTTGGTAAAGATGGACAGTTGCTTCAATACGCAAGAGATGTTGCTCAGGAAATACTGGACAATGATCCCCTACTGGACAAAGAAGAAAATTTCACTCTTGCAAAACAGGTTAAACGATTGAGCAAAACCAAAATAAACTGGAGTGTAATCAGCTAAAAAACAAATACATCGAGACATAAAAACAGCGAAACCCTTTTTGGAATTTCGCTGTTTTTTATAGTGAAAATATTGCATGTTTCATTACTTGATGCAAGTTAGTTGTTGATTAATTTCAAATTAAATGATCTTCGATCTAAAACTACAATCCCATTTTAATTTTTTCTATTAACTCAATATATTCCGCCTCGGAAAGAGTTGTTTTTTGTGGATTCATCTCAAAAACACCACCAAATCCATATCCATCTTTGTGTTTTGGAACAATATGCATGTGCAAATGCGATAAAGTATCGGCATAAGCACCATAATTAATTTTTGCAGGTTGAAACGCAGTATCTATTGCCTTTGCAACTTTAGCCACATCGTTCATAAATGCATTTCGCTGTTTGTCACTCAACTCATGAAATTCTACACCATGATCCTTGTACACAACATTACAGCGCCCCAAATAAGATTGTTCTTTAAACAAAAATAATTGCGATACTTCCAAATCACAAATCTTAATCATTAAACTGTGCAGCAATTCATTGTCTTGGCAATACAAACATTCCGAAATAGAAGTTAACATAATAAGCTTATTTTATATAAATAATTGGTTTTCATGTATTTGATATTTATGCTACTTGTAAGGCAACAAATATATAAAAAGCACAAGATTGACTGGATTGAAGTACTATTGTTTTGGAAGTTTTTTTAATTATTGCTCTTAAATAACAAAAAAACATTCTTTAAAATTCTCAATTCTATTATCACAAATAAGACAATTTTAACAAAATAATTTATTTAACAGGAAAACTATAAAAAAAACACTAATCACACATACTATCAAAGAATTACCGCATAAATTTAAAGTTAGTCAGATTAGCATCAATTAATTCTTTGAATAGAATCCTGCAATCCTTATTTTATTCATAATGAATCTAAATTAACTCGATTGCAAAACAGACTTAAATTACTGATTTTTTTCAGGAATAGCCCAAACTAACTGTATTCAATAGAGATACAAAAAAAATTGTAATCTCTACTTTACAAAAGTAGGGAACTGCCTCTATTTAAACACACTATAAATTGACTTTTGCCAGAATCGAATGTAACCGAAAGTGTTATTTTTGTTGCGTTGTGTTAAACAGCATCCATTCACTACCAAATTGACTAGATGAATGTTACATGAATGAAACTCATTTGCTTTCGCAGGAGTTTTCACTTAGAAACAACAATTAATAGGGAAAAGTACATGCAGGATCACAAAAAAATTGATCACGAAGGGACTATCCTTGAAATAGAGGATGGTAAGATTACGGTGGGCATTGTTAATATTTCTGCTTGTGCAGGTTGTCATGCAAAAAGTGCTTGTACCATGTCTGACATGAAAGACAAATCAATTGATGTTATTGATTACAGTAACAAATTTAAAGTTGGAGAAAAGGTTATCCTAAGCTATCGGGAATCTTTAGGATGGTTGGCAATGTTCCTTGCCTACGTGTTGCCGTTTGTATTGGTAATACTTACACTAATCATTGCCACAGCAATTACTAATAATGAATTAATAAGCGGGATTTCGGCATTAGCCATATTACTTCCCTATTATATAGTGCTGTCCTTTTATAAAGGTCATTTTAAGAAAACTTTTTCATTTACAATCGAGAAAATCGTAAACATTTAAACTATGAGCATTATAGTTATCACTATTCTGGCTTTGTGTGCTATTGGAGTAACGGCAGCAATTATACTGTTTTTTGTAGCGCAAAAATTCAAAGTGTATGAAGATCCTCGCATCGACGAGGTAGAAGAAGCATTACCAGCCGCAAATTGTGGTGGTTGTGGTTATCCCGGATGTAGAGGTTTTGCCGAAGCATTGGTGAAGGCCGACAACATCGACAACTTTCTTTGCCCTGTGGGTGGAGCTCCTGTAATGTCGCACGTAGGTGCCATTCTTGGACACGAAGTTAAAGCTGCCGAACCAACCGTAGCTGTGGTCCGATGCAACGGAACCTGCGAAAACCGACCTAAAACCAATCAGTACGATGGCGCACCATCTTGTACAATTGCAGCCTCACTCTACAGCGGTGAAACCGGCTGTCAGTTTGGTTGCTTAGGATTAGGCGAGTGTGTTGATGCATGTAATTTTGATGCAATGTATATGGACAAGGAAACCGGCCTTCCTGTAATTATTGAAGACAAATGTGTTTCTTGTGGTGCCTGCGTAAAAGCTTGTCCTAACAATATTATCGAGCTTCGTAAAAAAGGACCAAAAAGTCGAAGAGTTTTTGTGTCTTGTGTAAATAAAGATAAAGGAGCAATTGCTAAAAAAGCATGTAACGTTGCCTGTATTGGTTGTGGTAAATGCGTTAAGGAGTGTCCTTTCGATGCAATCACTTTGGAAAACAACCTTGCATACATCGATTACAATAAATGTAAACTTTGCAGAAAGTGTGTAATTGTTTGCCCTACAAATGCAATTCACGAATTAAATTTTCCGCCTCGAAAAGAAAAACCAGCCGAAAAACCTACTGCAGCAAGCGTAAAACCTGTTGCGGCACCGAAAGCTGAGGTGAAAGCGGAAGAGGCTCCAAAGATAGAGCCAACAGCAAATGACGACACAACTGAGAACAAATAAATAGGAGGATCATCAGTGTTAAAAACATTCTCATTAGGAGGTATTCATCCTGCCGAAAACAAATTATCGGCAAGCAGCGCAATCCAGGTATTGCCAATACCCGAAACAGTAAGTATTCCAATTTCTCAACATATTGGCGCTCCTGCTACTCCGGTCGTTAAAAAAAACGACGAAGTTAAAGTTGGACAATTGATTGCGAAATCATCAGGATTTGTATCCGCAAACATTCACTCTTCGGTTTCAGGAACCGTTTTTAAAGTGGATGATATTATGGATGCAAGTGGTTTCCGTAAAACATCTATTATCATTAAAGTTGATGGTGACGAATGGATGGAAACAATTGATCGAAGCGAAGATTTGGTAAAAGAAATCAGCGCAGGCAAAGAAGAAATTATAAAAAAGATAGCCGAAGCCGGAATTGTTGGTTTGGGTGGAGCAACTTTTCCTGCTCATGTGAAATTGTCGGTTCCTCCGGGAAAAACTGCCGAAGTTTTGATCATCAATGCTGTGGAGTGTGAACCTTACCTGACTTCTGACCACAGGGTTATGCTCGAAAAAGGCGATGAAGTATTGGTTGGAACTCAAATTTTAATGAAAGCTTTAGATGTTGACAGAGCCATTATTGGAATTGAAAACAATAAACCTGATGCTATAGCTCATTTAACCAAGCTTGCAGGAAACTATAAAGGAATTGAAATTTGCCCGCTGAAAACTCAATACCCTCAGGGTGGTGAAAAACAATTAATTTCAGCAACTATTAAACGTGAAATTCCGTCGGGGGCACTACCTATTGAAGTTGGCGCTGTAGTACAAAATGTTGGAACTGCACTTGCTGTTTATGAGGCGGTTCAGAAAAACAAACCTCTTTTCGAGCGTGTTGCAACCATCACAGGTAAATCATTAAAAAATCCTTCGAACTGGAAATTCAGAATTGGAACTCCGGTAAAAGATTTGATTGATGCCGCAGGTGGTTTACCTGAAGATACAGGTAAGATTGTAGGCGGTGGCCCAATGATGGGTAAAGCTTTAACGACTGTTGATGTTCCATTAACCAAAGGCAGCTCTGGATTATTGCTGTTGCCTCGCGAAGAAGCTGTTCGTAAAGAATCAAAACCTTGTATCCGTTGCGGTAAATGTGTTTCTGTTTGCCCCATGGGACTTGAACCATTCCTATTAATGGTTTTGGCTGATAAAAAAGAATACGACCGTTTGGAAAACGATGCCGTTATGGATTGTATTGAGTGTGGATCTTGTAGTTTTACATGCCCGGCAAACCGTCCTTTATTGGATTACATCCGATTGGGAAAAGGAAAAGTTGGTCAGATTATGAGATCTAGAAAGTAAGTACTTAGAGTGTACACAACAACTTATAAGTATTTCAAATTTCAATAAACCAGTAAATTAATTAATAAATTTAACATATGAACACCAAAGTACTAGTCGCCCCATCTCCACACGTTCATAGTGGAGATTCCATACAAAAGAACATGTATGGAGTGGTATTTGCGATGCTTCCGGCGCTTGTTTTTTCATTCGTTTACTTTGGCATGGGTGCAATCATCGTAACCCTAACCGCCGTAGCATCCTGTTATCTTTTCGAATTTCTAATTTCGAAATACCTTCTTAAAAAAGTTCCTACCATAACTGATGGTTCTGCATTAATTACAGGTATTCTTTTGGCCTTTAACCTTCCTGCCAACCTTCCAATCTGGATTATTCTGATTGGAGCCTTGGTTGCAATTGGTATTGGCAAAATGACCTTTGGCGGATTAGGAAACAATGTTTTCAACCCGGCTTTAGTTGGTCGTGTATTTCTTTTAATCTCGTTTCCAGTACAAATGACCAGCTGGCCAAAACCTTTAGGTTTTGATACTGCTTATTTTGATGCGCAAACAGGAGCAACTCCTTTAGCACTTATCAAGGAAGGATTAAAGAAAGGTGAGCCATTATCGCAGTTAATGCATGATGTACCAGGCAATATGGATTTGCTTATGGGTAATACGGGTGGATCTATGGGAGAAGTAGCAGGTATTGCTTTACTTCTTGGTTTGGCTTACATGTTATTTAAAAAGATCATTACCTGGCATATTCCAGTTGCTGTACTTGGAACTGTTGCCATTTTTTCAGGTATTCTTCACATGTCTAATCCAGAAGCATATGCAGGTCCTTTATTCCATATCTTAACAGGTGGATTACTACTTGGTGCTATTTTTATGGCAACCGACTATGTTACCTCTCCCATGTCGAATAAGGGAATGATTATTTACGGTATTGGTATTGGTTTACTTACTGTTATAATTCGCGTATTCGGAGCTTATCCGGAAGGTGTATCTTTTGCGATTCTTATTATGAATGCATTTGTGCCACTGATTAATGTGTATGTTAAACCAAAGCGTTTCGGCGAAAAAAGGAAATAATCATGGCTGGGAAAAAAGAATCTACATTTACAAATATGGTTTTGGTGTTGTTTGTAATAACACTTATAGCCTCTGCTGCTTTAGGTGCGGTATACGAAATCACCAAAGAACCTATTGCTAAAGCAAAATTGGCAAAAAAACTCAATGCCATTAAAGAAGTTGTTCCTGAATTTAATAACAATCCCAGCGATGAGATGTACAAAGTTGGATTGAACGAAAAGGATACTTTGGAATTTTATCCAGCTAAAAAAGATGGAATATTAGTTGGTACGGCAGTTAAAACTCTAACCACTAAAGGATTTGGCGGTAATGTTTGGATTATGGTTGGTTTTGAACCTGATGGAACAATTCACAATTATTCTGTATTGGAACACACGGAAACACCAGGTTTAGGAACAAAAATGGTAAGTTGGTTTAAACCAACAGAACCATCACGTGAAAAATCCAGTGTTATCAATAAAAACCCTGGCTCTATAAATTTCACGGTAAGCAAAGATGGTGGAGATATTGATGCAATTACCGCAGCAACTATTAGTTCAAGAGCATTTCTGGATGCCATTAAAACTGGTTATGACGAGTACATGAAAAAAAACAACAATAAGGAGGAGATAAGCAATGAGTAACATTCAAAATTTCACCAAAGGACTTATTAAAGAGAATCCCATTTTTGTATTACTGCTTGGAATGTGCCCTACTCTGGGTGTTACTTCCTCGGCAATTAATGGCCTGGGAATGGGTCTGGCTACATCTTTCGTTTTAATCATGTCAAACATGGTTATTTCAATGGTGAGTTCTCAGATTCCTGAAAAAGTAAAAATACCTTCCTTCATCGTAATCATAGCAGCTTTTGTTACGATCATTAGTTTTTTAATGGAGGCATACACTCCTGCCTTACATGCACAATTGGGTGTATTTATTCCTCTTATCGTTGTAAACTGTATTGTATTAGGGCGTGCAGAAGCATTTGCTTCCAAAAATAAAATTTTACCTTCAATATTGGACGGAGCAGGAATGGGCTTAGGCTTTTCAATGGCCTTAACACTTTTGGGATCTGTTCGTGAACTATTGGGAAGTGGAAAAGTTTTTGGCATTTCTATATTTAGTGATAATTATGGTATGCTGATTTTTGTATTAGCTCCTGGTGCTTTTATCGCATTAGGATACCTTATTGCTATTATTAACCGCATTAAAAAAGCCTAAAGAGAAATCATCATGAATTATATTATAATCATTATATCTGCCATTTTCGTAAACAACGTTGTTTTGGCTCAATTCCTTGGAATTTGTCCTTTCCTTGGAGTATCGAAGAAAGTATCTACAGCAGTAGGTATGTCAAGTGCTGTTACTTTTGTAATGATTCTGGCTACTATTGTAACTTATCTGCTGCAAAAATTGGTATTGGATCCTTTTGGTATTGGCTTTATGCAAACCATTACCTTTATCCTGATCATTGCAGCTTTGGTACAATTGGTTGAGATCATTCTCAAAAAGGTTAGTCCTGCATTGTATCAGGCATTAGGAGTATTCCTTCCTTTAATTACAACCAATTGTGCAATTTTGGGTGTTGCTATTTTAACAATTCAGAAAGACTATGATCTGTTAGAAGCAGTTGTTTTCTCAGGATCTACAGCTATTGGTTTCGGTCTTGCTTTAGTGATCTTCGCAGGTCTTCGAGAGCATCTCGACCTTGTTGACTTACCAAAAGGAATAAAAGGCACTCCCGCAGCACTAATTGTAGCAGGATTACTAGCGATGGCTTTTATGGGATTTTCCGGTATTGTGTAATTAAAAAACACATCATTATATTTTACAGGCAGCTCATTTTGAGCTGCTTTTTTTATTGCATATTATCGCCTCTACATGGGTCAATATCTACCTTTAATCAAATTTATTGTGTAAATCCGTAATAATAATTAACTTGGTGTCAAATGCGATTAATTGGAATCAACTACCACTATGTTACACACTTAAACCCGTTGAGATTTCATGTTAAATAAAATGAAATTCCGCACCAGAGTAATCGCCGGATTCGGTTTAATATTACTGTTTACGGTATCATTTGTTATCCTCTCTATTTTCCAGGTAAAAAATCTTCGCAACGAGTCCGAATTCATTTATACTCACACATATACGGTAAGTAACGCTGTTAGGGATATCAACACTCATATCCAAACCATGGAAAGCGCCATGAAGGATATTCTTCTTGCCAAAACACAACAAGAATTCGATCAGGCTATTGATACCATCAATTTATATCATCTAAAAGTGATGACTCAATTCGATACTGTTTTCAATCGCTTTTTAGGCGATAAGAGAGATGTTGGAATTGCCTATCATACCTTTATAGAATGGGAAGAACTTCGAAACCAAATCATCGATTTAAAAGTTAGCGGCAAAGAGGTGAGTGCAAAAAAAATGGTTGATGGAATTGCGGCTGAACACCTCAATAAATTAAAAGAAAAAACGAAAGTAATGACTGATTTCGCCGAAGAGCAGGCAAATCGTATTTATAAGGAAGCAACTTTAGCACACACAAAAAAATTATATATATTTATTGGTATAGCCATATTAATTGTTCTTGCAAGTTTATTTATTACCTATATTATTTCGGAGAGTATTTCCAGACCCATTAAAAAATTTATTTACAAAGCGCAGGCAATCTATCAAGGAAAAGGCTCTGTCCGTCATATTAGTGAAGAACAGCTTCTGGATCATTCCATGACCGAATTAACTCAAACCTATACTAAACTTCAGAATGAAATAAAAGAACGGGAGCGTGGTGAAGATACCATTCGTGTTCAGTATCAGGAAATTCACGAATACTCGGAAAAATTAAGACTCTTTAATGATAAATTGGAAGAAAGAGTTACTGAACGAACAATGGCTTTAGCCGAAAGTGAAGAAAAATATCGCAACCTGATTAACGGCAGTACCGATATCATTCTGGTAAATGAATATATTGGTGACGGCAGTTCTAAATTAATAGAAGCAAATGATACATCCTGTGTAGTTCTGGGTTATTCAAGAAATGAGCTTTTTACTTTATCTCCAGCCGATTACATTGAAGATCTTCCTGATGATTATATCATTAACTCCATAAAAAGGTTAACAAGAGAGAAACAATTCACTCATGAACAAACCTTCGTTTCCAAGTATGGAAAAAAGACTCCGATGGAAACCGTTAGCCAACTTGTGACTCTGCAGGGAAAACATGTAATTTTATCAACATCAAGAGATATTACAGAACGTAAACATGCTCAGCAGGCAATTGTACAGAGCGAGAAAAGGTTGAAAAAAATGATTCATCAATCTCCCCTTCCTATTGTTATTACTGATGAAAGACAAAACATTGAATACTTTAACGATAAGTTTATAGAGCTGTTTGAATACACTTTAGATGACATAAAAACTTCGGATGACTGGTATAAATCGTGTTTCCCTGATCGAAAATACCGGGAAGAAGTTAAAAACATTTGGAAAGAGGCTATCGCTAAAGCAAAAAAAGAGCATACCGACATAGGGAAACAGGAATTTCATATGACAATTAAAAATGGTGAAGTTCGTCATTGTGAATTCTTTATGGTTCCTTTTGATAACTCATCAATGATTATCATTAATGACATTTCGAAAATTATATCTACACAAAAAGAATTGGTGAAAGCCAAAGAAAAAGCCGAAGAAAGTGATCACTTAAAATCTGCCTTTTTGGCCAATATGTCTCATGAAATAAGAACACCAATGAATGGCATTATTGGTTTTGCAGATATGCTTCGCAGACCAGACAAAACCGAAGCTCAGAGTAATACTTACATCAACATTATTTATAAAAGTTCGAATCAGTTGCTGAAAATAATTAATGACATTCTTGATATCTCAAAACTAGATTCCGGACAAACTTTTATTAAAGAAACAAAATGCTTCCTTAATGTTATCTTAGACGAATTGTATGCCCAGTTCTCTAAAGAGAATAGTGCGGACGATGGAATTGATTTTAGAGTTAACAAAACACTTTCGGATGAAGAAACATTGGTGATAACAGAAGAACGAAAGCTGCGTCAAATACTTTCCAACTTACTTAACAATGCTTTTAAATTCACTTCTTCAGGTTATATTGAATATGGATACCATTTAATTGATAATAATTTTCTGGAATTCTATGTTCAGGATTCCGGAATTGGAATTCAAAAGGAAAAACAAGAAATTATATTTGAACGTTTTCGACAGGTAGAAGAAACTTTTACCCGTAAATATGGAGGTACAGGGCTTGGCTTAGCAATTTCGAAAGGCTTTGTTGAATTAATGGGCGGTAAAATAAGAATGGAAACTCAAGAAGATAAAGGAACAACCTTCTACTTTACCATTCCTTATAAACCTGTAGGTTCAGAGGCGAAAATTATAAAAAGCACGAATAAAAAAAACTACAAATGGGATGATAAACTAATTCTCGTTGTAGAAGATGATGAAACCAATTTTAAATACATTGAAGCTGCTTTAAAACCAACAAAAGTTAAAATATTACACACTATATCAGGGAATAAAGCCATTGAGTTAAGTCTTAAAAACCCAACTATTAATTTGGTACTAATGGATTTAAGATTGCCTGACATTAACGGTTTGGAAGCAACTCAGTCTATCAAAAAAATGAGAGACAATCTACCTATTATTGCTCAAACTGCAAATGCCTTTAGAGAAGACCGAAGTAAAAGTATTGAAGCCGGATGTGATGATTTTATAGCCAAACCTTTTGATGAAAAGAAGTTACTTGCTACTATTAATAAACACCTTAAAAAAGGAAATCGGTTACTTAACCAAACAGGAATATAATTCTGTTGGTATTTTTTTTCCTGTCAGCAAAACTTCTCCCAAAGAAGTATACACATCTACCTCCTTTTTCTTCTTTTTCAGCTCTGCCAACAAATCTCCGGAAATCAGCAGTCTCGATTTATAAGAATTACATAGTCCCTGAATTCTTGAAGCCGTGTTTATTGCATCGCCATGATAAGCAATTTCAGATTTCAACTCTCCAACTTCTGCTACCATTACTTTACCTGAATGCACCCCAGCCTTAAAAATGGGTATCATTCCATAAGTCTTTTGGTAATACTCCTTTTTCTTCTCAAGAATATCCAAAAAGTCATAAAACACCTGCAGACATCTCAAATTTTCTATTCCATCGTTTATTTTCCAGGTCAATACAACCTCATCACCAACATACTGGTAGATCTGAGCATGATTTATCCTTACTGCATCAGAAATATCCTTAAAACAGTCCTGAATTAATCTGCTGTATTTAAAATGCCCTAACTTTTCGGCATAATAGGTGGACGATTTCAGATCCATAAACAGAAAAATTCGTTTCTCTTCTTTTGGTTTGTAATAACGCCCAAGCAAAAATTTAACAAGTATACCTTTACCCAATTTTCGATCTATTTCGTGGAAAATTTCGATTAAACCTCCAACAATAAAAAAATAAGCCAATATGGCGTAAAACAACTTGGATTGATACAAAGACAACAATTGAGGAAAGGTCGCCGGAAAATTATCTATTGGAAAAAAATCTCCCATGTGATACATACAATAAACCAGCAAATAAGCACTGCTTACATTTACCAATAAACTTACTATAATCGTAAATAGATAAGTAGGAATTTGATTGCGAAGAGATTTTGCCAGTTTGAATATCGTGCCCCAGATTATTCCAGCCATGATACCAAACCACAATAAATTTATAAGATTTTGCACCTTATAAACAGACAGATGACTTGTTTCATCCACCTGAAAAATCATTAAAAAGAAAAATGCAAGTACCCAAATTGGTATTATTGTGAGAAAATAAATACCAACTGATTTGCTATTAATTCTAAATAAAGTTTTATTCATTACTATTAATAAATTGAACCAACTCCTCCACCTCTTTATAGGAATTTATTACATAATCCTCATTCATCTTAAGATGAAACAAATGGTTCTCTAATATTTTAATATTTTCCTGAGATGTGTTACCCAATCTGGTAATTCCAAACTGATATAATTTCTCTCTGTCCTGATACCTGCTAATCATACCTTTATATAAAAAAGGAGTGACCGAATTAAAATTGACGATTACACATCAATCCCATCCTACTGGTTAATTCGGTCACGTCCACCCCACTATTAGATTGCCAATTCTCCTATTGATTTCAAGAAGCTAATTTCCCTTAGCTTGTAATTTATCTTTGAATCAATCAACTCACCATGTGCTCTTTGCCAAAAAGCCTGTGCATCAAGCAATTCTGTTGTATTGGCCAAGCCTTCATAAAAACTGTTCTGAGTAAGCTCAACGTTTTCATTTGCCTGATCCATTGACACTTTTGCTAATTCAATTTGCTGATATGCTTCCTGTAATTTGAAGTAAGACTGCTGGACTTCAAGACTAATCAGATCTCTGGTGCGATCCATTTCCAACTCCTTTTGTTTACTTCTAAACCGCACAGATGCAACTTTATGCTTGCGTTCCTGCCAATGAAAAACCGGAACAGACAAATTCGCTTGAACAGCCAGAATTTTAGATGACCCAATCAAACTTTCAATTCTACTTATATAGGAGTAAGATGCACCAACTCCTAACTGAGGTAAATAATCAGCCTGAGTGTTTTTAATCTGTTCCTGTGAAATTTCAACCTGTTTACCCAACATCAATAGCTCAGGTCTTTGATTTAATGCTTTTTGCATGTAATCTGCATCAATTGCATTTTGTGTGATTGTAATTGTTGTGTCTGTGGCGGTAATATCACTCATCAAATCCCTCCCAATTACCTGACACAAAGACATTTTAGACAACACCATCAGGTTTTGCACCCTAAACAAATCCAATTTTGCCTGATTCAATTGTACCTGAGCCTTTAATAATTCATTTTTAGTGGTTATCTCCAGATCAAATGCATTTTGCAGATCCTGAACCAAAGCTGAAAGCATCTTCACATATTTCTCAGCTAATTTACCTTTCTCATTTATGGAAACAAGATTCCAGTATGCCTGATCAGTTTCCAGCAAAACATCCGATGACTGCAACTTCCTGTTGTAGATGGAAATCTCTCTTCCCATCTTAGTCATTTGATAGGAGCTTCTTATTTTTCCTCCCATATATATTGGCTGAGTAAGCGTTAAATTAGAAGAAAAATAATCGATATTTCTTAACTCTAAATTAAAGCCAGGAAAATAAACATCACTGGTACCACTATAAATTCCCTGTTGCGCTTCAGCCAAACTGTTCGCAGTAGGCAAAAATGAACCAGGTAAACTAATATCATCAATATCATGATAATAATTGTACGAACCGCTTGCTTTTAAATTCGGTAAAAACTGTGTGAATACAAATCGAACATTCGACTCATTTTCAGCAATCATTTCATCAGCAATTTTAATTTTCTGATTGTATTCCAATGCCAATGTGCGACTCTCGCTCAGTGACAACTCCTGAGCTTTTCCCTGAAAAGCTGTCAGGGAAAAGATCAAAAGACAAAATATTTTATTTTTCATATGATTATAGTTGTATGTTCTTGCCATATGGAACTTATCCTGCCCGGATAATCATCTCCTCGTGTGTCGCAATCGCTTTGGCATGAACGTTTCATATCTGCTAACACTTATAATTCCATTACGCATTTTGTTGAAACCCTGTAAAAAATCGCGTACAAAACAGGTACAACAATCAATGTAATAAGGGAACCAATCAATAATCCAAACATGATGGCTACTGCCATTCCTCCAAATAACTCATCACTGATTAAAGGAATCATACCAAGTATGGTTGTAAAAGACGCCATTAGTACCGGACGCAGTCTGGAAACTGCTGAATCGATAATGGCCATTAAAATTTCTTTTCCCTCACTTATATCCTGATTTATCTGATCCAGTAAAACCACAGCATTTTTAATCATCATCCCCATCAGTCCGAGCGTACCAATTATTGCCACAAAGCCAAAAGGTTTCCCGGTAAATAATAAACCATAACTCACACCAATAAAAGCGAGTGGAAGAATGGCTAAAATAATAATTGGTTGTCGGAAATTATTGAACAGCATCATGATAATTATTACCATTAACAAAAATGCCAAAGGCATAAATTTATTAATACTATCTTCTGCATCAACGCTATCTTTATGTTCTCCTAACCATTCTAAATCGTATCCTTCGGGCAAAGGAATTCCTTCAATCTTTTTATGGAGATTCTTAAATGTATCTGGTGCATTATAGCCTGATGCCGGATCACATTGAGCCTTAATTGCTCTTCGACGGTCGTAACGTTTAATTATTGGATCTTCAAAATCAATTTTAATATCCGAAACTACCTGACGCAAAGGAATACTATGCGCTACATTCCCCCAAACAGGCGTATTCTCCAAAGCCTCGATGTAATTGTCCGCCTTCGCTTTTGTTTTCAGAATAATCGGCATCATATCGTCACCCTGATAAAAACGTCCTATTGGTAAACCATCAGTGGCGCAAGCCAATGCATTCGACACATCGGAGCGGGAAATATTAGTTACCCGTGATTGTGCCTGCGAAAAAACAGGATTCCAAACCTTAACAGGATTTTTCCAGTTATTGGTTACTTTAGCTGCTGTAGGTTCTGCCGCCATAATTTTTTCCGCCTGATCGGACAAATCTCTTAAAACCTTAGGATCCGGTCCTGAAAACTTAGCCTCAATCATATATTCTGCAAATATCGGAGAATAGTATTTTACACGACATCTTGCCGAGGAGTAATTTGCATCTAAATATTCCTGAACCTCTTTCCCTAATCTTTTTGTTGCTTCATAATCCTTTGTATCAATTATCAATTCACCGTAATTTGAATTATTATTTATAAAAGGACGAACCAATGTATATCGGGCAGGAGTTGCACCTAAACTAGTTGTTACATTTAGTACATCTTTTTGTTTAAGTAAATACTCCTCAACCTCGCCAAGATCCTTTTCTACATTTTCAATATCAGAACCTACAGGTAAATAATACTCTACAATAAACTGATTGTACTCCAAATTTGGCATAAACAGTTGCTTCACATTTTTAAAAGCAAATATTGATGATACAAATACCAATAAGGTAAGCGAAATAATTAACGTTTTGTGTCGCAAAGAATATTTAACAAAACCACGGAAATACTGATAGAATTTTCCACTGTATGGGTCTGTATTGTCCCCTTCTTTTTTACTGTATTTCTTACCTTTCAAAAATAAATCGCAGAAATAAGGTGTTTGAGTTAATGCCAGCAACCAACTTAAAAACAAAGAAATTGCAATTACCTGAAACAAACTGGCACAAAATTCACCTGTACTGTCTGGCGATAAATAAATTGGCAAAAAAGCTAGTATTGCCACTAAAGTAGCTCCAAGTAATGGCATGGCAGTTTGTTTAGATGTCCTTACCATAGCATCTTTTCGCGGAATCCCTTTTTTGAGATCAACCAAAATACCATCAGCAATAACAATAGCATTATCTACCAACATTCCCATTGCAACAATAATCGCAGCCAAACTCACCCGCTGTAATGCAATGTCAAAACTAAGCATTACAATAAAAGTTCCTAATATGGTAAATATCAGACCACTCCCAATCAAAAGACCCGTTCTGAATCCCATAACCAGAAGCAATACAATCACCACAATTAAAACCGATTCAATTAAATTCACCATGAATTGCTCTATAGCAATACTTACACGATCCGGCTGATAAAAAACACGGTTGATCTGTATCCCAACAGGAACATTCGTCATTAATTTATCGATCTTATCCTGAACAAGTTCTCCCAATTTAATCACATTCCCGCCCTTATCCATGGCTATAGCCAAACCAATTGCCGGAGTTTGATTGTACTTCATTTTATTGGTGTACGGCGTATAGGAATCTTTCTTAATGTCAGCAATATCTTTTAGAAAAACCGAATTCTTACCACTGCCCGAAATCAATAAATTCTTTAAATCATCCAATTGCTGAAAACTGCCATCGGAAGCAATTCTTACCCTATTACTTCCCACTTTAAAAGTTCCGGGATCAACAATCTTATTTTGAGCATCAAGAATTTGAATCACCTTGTAAGGATGAATACCCAAAAAAGCCATTTTTTCCTGAGAGATTTCAATATTAACACAAGATTGCTGTTCTCCAAATAAGTTAATTCGTTTCACTCCTGGCACAAGCAGCAGCTCTCTCTTCATGTATCGGGAATAATCCTTTAATTCCTCATCAGAAAAACCATCTCCGCTTAAAGCAAGGAAAATCCCATAAACATCTCCATAATCATCAAATACCATTGGATGAGATACTCCTGATGGCAAGTAAACACTTACATCATTCACTTTTCGACGCAGAACATCCCATATTTGAGGAAGATCTTTAGTTCGCACAGATGAAGCAATTTCCACAGTAATCTCTGAGTATCCTGCCATAGATCTGGATTCAATAAAATCTATATTATCCATAGATTGAATGGCTGTCTCCAAAATATCTGTAACGCGCAATTCCACTTCGTGGGGAGAAGCTCCCGGATACTTAGTAATTACTAATGCTGATTTCACACTAATTTCGGCATCTTCAAGCTTCGACATTTTAGTGAAGGCCACAACTCCGCCAAACACAATCGCAATCAGCACAAAAAGCAATACCTTCCGATGATTCAATACAGCCTCTGTAAAATTCATAACTGACCTCCGATATTAGAGTTTGACTTTTGAAGTAATTGCTTTACTTTTTGACCTTCGCGAAGACTATTAATACCAGCCGACACAATCAAATCTCCACTTGAAATACCTTTAGTGATGTTAATCATTCCCATTGAATCAAAACCTTTCATCTGCACCTCTTTTCTTTTTACGCAATTCGTGCTCTCATTGTAAACCCACACATACGATTTTCCTTCTTTACTAAAAACAGATTCTACCGGCACTTTACAACCTGTAATAGTTGTCGATTTTAATTTTGCCGTAATACTTGCCACCATTCCCGGAACAATTTGTTTATTCTGAGTATCGATTTTCAATCTCATTCTAAAAAAATTATCACCATTTGGCTTTCTTTCAATTTCAATTAATTTCAGATTAAAATCAATATTTGGAAAGTTTCAAAATTCGCACTGAATTCGGTAAATAATTTATGCTGAAGAAAATCATTTTCACTTAAAGCGGCTGTAACTTCTAAATTATTCAAATCCAAAAGAGAAACAATAGGCTGACCGGCACCAATTTTTTCAAAATTTTCAACATACATAGCTTGTACGTATCCTGAAAATGGCGCGTAAATTTTAGTATCTTTTAAAGCATTCTCTGCAGCTTCTTTTTGTGCTTTTGCCAATTTATATACTGCCTGAATTTGATCATAAGTACTTTTTGATGTACTTTTCTTCTCATACAATGCAGTATATCTTTCTGCTTGTAATTTTGCATTTTCAAAATTTGCATTAGCAGATTCCAATTGCACCAAATAATCACGATCATTTAATACCGCTACAAGCTCTCCTTTTTTAACAAACTGCCCCTCATTCACTTTTAAATCTACCAGTGGTCCTGCAATTTGAAAGGCTAATTTCACTTCTCTGGATTCTTTAACCAAACCCGTAAAAACCTTAACTGAAGTACCATTGGGGTTATCACTTACTTTATACACCTTAACTGGCTGAATAATCTCCGTTTTGGATTCCTCTTGTTTCTTGCATGCAAAAATTCCTACTGACAAAATTGTAGTAAGAATCACCATTTTCATTAGTTTCATCATTTTCATTTTGTTTCTTTGAACTATTTTCGTTCACTAGGTTCATTTTCCTCAAAAAAATATTGAAGTATATCTACCTCAACAGTTTTACACACTCTATACTATTTCCAAAAAGACTATTTGTTTTATTTTCTACTTTAAAGGAATTCCCATTCCCATAATCATGCATCGAAAAGCTGCACGTAATCTATTAATCGTTTCTTCTTCAGAGTAATGTCTTGTAATATAAATATCATTCAGACTTTGTAATGCATCAATACAATACTCAACATTAATATCCTGACGAATTAAGCCCTGTTCCTGCCATTCAGTATATTTACCATAAACAATATTTATTTCATCTTCATATTTTTCATCAACATCTTTCTCAATCAAAGGATATTCTTTATAAATCTGTTGTATTAGAACCTTCTGTCCTGCAATAGCATAACTCAAATAGTTATCTAAAAATTCCTGTGTTGCCTTTGCAGGATCATTATTAGATTTATAAGGCTCTAAAATTTTAATTATATTCACATTGAATATTTCAAAAGCAATTTCTCTTACCAAATCTTCTTTTGTTCCAATAATCTTATACAATGTAGCTTTTGCCAGCCCGCATTCACGAGCCAACTCCACCATATTCAAACCTTTAAGTCCAAATTTCAGCATCATATCCATCGCTACCTTAGTAACTCTCTCTTGAATCTCAACCTTATCTGATTTTGCCATAAGTGAACTATTTTAGTATTTTGAGTACAAATATATATAAAAATATATTCATCCAATATACTTTATTGATTTTTAACGATTATTTAAAATTGCAATCTAAACAGAGTTTGTTTGTTTGGTATTGATTTAAAAGATATCGTACCTCCATGAAGTCTCATTAACTGTCTTGAAAGACTTAACCCTACTCCTGATCCATCCTTTTTTGTAGTGAAAAAAGGAACAAAAATCTCTTCTTGAAGATCTTTTTCGATTCCACATCCATTATCTTCAACTTCGATAAAACTCCTGTCTTCTTCATTTCTACCAATGCGAAGAATTATCCTCCTATTCTCAATTCCTCGAAATGCCTGAGTAGAATTCGTCAGCAAATTGATAATAACCTGATCTAATAAAACAGGATCAACATTTAAATCAACTTTCTTTTCCCTGCAAATCAGATCGAATTTAATGTCTGAACTTTTAAACTTTTCAGAAAATAAATTAGAAATCTTTACGATTCGTTCCAGAATATCAATTCGCTGAATATTTGGTTTTGGAATTATGGCAATATCTCTAAACCGATGAACAAAATCCAACAAACCTTTAATTCGTTCATCGATAATTTCCAGTCCGCTAACTGTATCTGATATCATCTCTGCATCAACCTCTTTATTGGAGATCAGCTTATTTGTATCGTCATCGCGATAGAAATCAATTAAAGTAGAAAGAGATGAATTTACCGGACTGATAGAATTCATAATCTCATGAGTTAGAATTCTAATTAATTTCTGCCATGAGTCCAACTCTTTATCATCCAACTCATTTTTAATATCTTGAAAAGATACGAGCGTTAAGTTTTGACCGGACATTTTCAATTTAGTTGCTTTCACAGAAAGCTGAATCATTTCATAATTTCGGTAAAGAGAAATCAATTTTTGTTCAGATGGCTCTAAATTTAATATCAAATCCGAAATTCCTTCCTGAATTCTATCCAAATGCTGGATATGAAATAAATTAGCCTTATTAAATATTTCCTTTGCTGCTCCATTAAATAAAAACACCTTTCCTTTTTCGTTGAAAGAAACCAATCCAACTCCAACATGCTCTACCAATACTTTGAAATATTGATTTCTGTTTTCATTCTCAATTTTAATATTTTGTATGCTTTTATTAATCAGATCGAATTGAGTGAATAATTGATTATAACCTAAGTTTGATCTCCTGTTTTGAAATTTAATACTGGTATCATTATTTCGAATTGCTTTAAAAAAATTTTCTAAATCCTGATTTACAGCATTTAACTTTCGGATAAAGAAGTAAATCTGAATACTTAAAATGATTAGTAAATTCACAATTACAAGTACATCTTTATAGTACACCCAAGCCAAAGCCAAAAAAATACAGTTAACTAGTAAAGCAAATACCCGAACAATTATTACAATCGTTAATTTTGGATAAATCATATTTTAGATTTTAAGAAATATTGTATTTCTCAATTTTACGATACAATGTCTGCCGGCCAATATTCAATTCTTTAGCGACACTGCTAATATTTCCACGATTCCTTTTTATTGAATTTACAATAATCAACCTCTCAGCTTCATCCAAACTTATAGGACTGTCTCCTAGCTCAATACCTGAATTTTGTTTTTCCAAAAGAAAATCTTCCGGGTTCAGTTCTCCCTTATCATTTAAAATAACAGCCCGTTCCATGCAATGCCGGAGTTCACGAATATTTCCCGGCCACAAATAGTTTAGTAATTTTTCTTTCGTTTCAGGTCTTAGCTTTAACTCTGATTTTCCATATTTATCAGTATAGCGTTTTAAAAAGTGCTCTGCAATTGTAATGATATCATTCCCCCGGTTACGAAGAGGTGGCAGCTCAATCTGTATGGTATTAATACGATACAACAAATCTTCTCTAAAATTTCCTGCAATTATCATTTCCTGAACATTTTGATTGGTTGCACAAATCAGGCGAATATCTACATGCTCTTCCCGGTTTGAACCTAAAGGGGTAACTTTTCTGTTTTGCAATACAGTCAACAACTTTGCCTGCATGGCTAACGACAAATTACCAATTTCATCCAAAAAGAGACTTCCTCCGGAGGCAGATTGAAAACGTCCTTTCCGATCTTCTTTTGCATCGGTAAAAGCACCTTTTAAATGACCAAACAATTCACTCTCAAAAATTGATTCACTTAAAGATCCCAAATCTACCCCCATAAAAATTTCATTTCTCCGGGCAGACATCAAATGAAGTTCTCTGGCAACCAATTCTTTTCCTGTACCATTTTCACCAAGAATAAGAACATTAGCATCTGTATTTGCTACCTTTCTAATTGTTTCAAAAACAGGTTTCATGGCTTCAGAATCACCAATTATTTTCTCGAAACTCTGATTTAAATCCTGTTCCAAAAACTGTTTTTGATTTTCTAAACTTTCAACTTTTTGTCTTGTTTGATGCAATTCCACACCACTTTTAAGTGTTGCAAATAGTTTTTTATTATCCCAAGGTTTCAAAATAAAATCAGCAGCTCCATCTTTCATTGCATTCACTGCCAGATTAACTTCGGCATAAGCTGTAAAAAGTATTACTACCAAAGTCGAATCAATCTTCAATATCTCCTTCATCCAAAACAAGCCTTCATTCCCATTGTTAATACCTGTTGAAAAATTCATATCAAGAAGTACAACATCAAATTTATGACAGGAAAGTAGATTGGGGATTCTATTCGGATTGCTGCAAATAATCACCTCATCGAATTTGCGCTTCAAAAACAATTGAAGAGATTCCAGAACACTCTTGTTATCATCAACAATTAATACGTTACCTGCTTTTTTCATTTTTCAAAAAGATTTACTCTTTCGTTATTACAAATTTAAAAGTAAATCAAATTGATCAACTAAAAAACCAATTGTTCCATTCTGATACATCTCTTGGATGATTTTGTGACACTTTGAAACCTTAACAACGACTACAAATAACCATAAAAGTCTCACTATTATATAATTATGAATATTGGTATGAAAATAGCTTCCAGCATCAATAATTATTAAAAACACAAAACCATGATAAAAACTGAAAATCTATGTAAAACATTCAGAACCGAAGAAGTAGAAACTTCGGCTCTTTCGAATGTGAATTTAGAAATAAAAAAAGGTGAATTTGTTGCCATAATGGGGCCATCTGGTTGCGGAAAATCAACATTATTAAATATTATTGGATTATTGGACAACCCAAGCCAAGGCAATTTTAGATTCATTGAGAATGAAGTATCTCACTACTCAGAAAAACAAAGAACGAAACTAAGGAAAGAAAATATTGGATTCGTTTTTCAAAGTTTTAATTTAATCGATGAATTAAGCGTTTATGAAAATGTAGAACTTCCATTGATTTACCAAAAAGTGCCTGCTGTTGAGAGAAAATTAAAAGTAAATGAAGTTTTGAAACGAGTTCAGATCGAAAATAGAAGCAAGCATTTCCCTCAACAATTATCTGGCGGACAACAGCAAAGAGTTGCCATCGCAAGAGCTGTAGTTGCTGATCCGAATCTAATTTTAGCTGATGAACCCACAGGAAATCTTGATTCTGCTAACGGCAATGAAGTTATGAACTTGCTTTCACAGCTTAATGATGAAGATACAACCATTGTGATGGTTACGCATTCGAGCTCCGATGCAGAAAGGGCAAGCAGAATAATTCAATTATTCGACGGACAAATTGTGAGTGAAAACAACAAATCCAAAATAGCAACGCCTGCCAATGCCGTTTCCTTTTTATAATTTAGACAATTCAAAATATTAAAACCCATATCATGTTTTTCAACAACCTTAAAATTGCCTATAGAAATTTAATCCGCAACAAAGGATATAGTTTTATTAATATATCAGGGCTGGCTATTGGTATGGCCTGTACTCTACTTCTATTGTTATGGGTAAATCATGAATTTAGCTACGATAAATTTCACAAAAAAGAAAAACAACTTTTTCAGATTGTAAACTGGCAAACCTATAGCGGACAAGAATACGGATGGCCTAACATACCGGGGAAACTTGTCGATTTAATGAAAGAAAAAACACCTGAGATTGTACATGCAACAAACTACGATCCTTGGGGAGAGAAAAGTTTATTGAGTATAAACGGGAAAAAGAATTACGAGCGAATTTTTCATGCAGACGCTGATTTCTTTCAGATGTTTTCATTCCCGTTACTAAAAGGAACAGCCGAGAAAGTATTTGAAGATCCATATTCAATCGTTATTTCAGAGAAATTCGCTAAAAAATACTTTGGTAATAATGATCCCATTGGGCAAGTAATTAAATTAAACGAAAAATACGATATTACTATTACAGGCGTATTAAAAAACCTCCCATCCAATACTATTTTTGATTTTGATTTGCTAATGTCATTCGAATTTAAAAAGAAAGACTGGACCAGCTGGGAAAGCTGGGGTAATCATTCCTATTCGGGATTTGTAGAATTGGATGCAAGTACAGACCCTGATGCAGTAAGTGAAAAACTAAGTACTTTCTATGTTGATAATGTGGAGGCTGAATCTACCGAAAGAATATCTCTTTTTCCGGTAAGTAAAACACATTTATACTCTTTGGAAGGAAAAGAAACCAACTTAAAAAACATCCGCATATTTTTAATTATTGCCTTATTTATATTGCTGATTGCTTGTTTTAACTTTATGAATCTCTCTACTGCAAGAGCATCCAAAAGGGCGAAGGAAATAGGTTTAAAAAAGGCTATAGGTTCTTCTAAACCACAATTAATCTGGCAATTTCTTTTTGAGTCTGTACTGGTTTCATTGATCGCAATCAATTTTGCAATTATATTGGTTCGGGTATTTATTCCTGAATTCAATAACATTCTGGGACAGCACCTGCAATTAAATTATACAGATTGGAGATTTTTAAGCATCATGATTTCTGTAGTATTATTCACAGGACTATTTGCCGGAGCATATCCTGCCTTTTACATTACCTCGTATAAAACAATTGAAGTTCTGAAAGGAGTTACAAGCTCTGGAAAAAAAGCTACGGCTTTCCGAAAAGTATTAGTTGTTCTCCAATTTACATTAACTGTTTTTCTACTTATCAGCACTCTTACCATTACTCTTCAAACAAAATATTTGAAAACAGCTTTGACTGGCATCGATAAATCGAACGTTGCTTTCGTGGTATTAAATGGAAATATGAATGAAAATCTTAAAAGCATAAAAGAAGAGTTAATGATTGATCCTAGTATTCTAAGCTCAACTTTTGGTTCTGATCTTCCAATAAATCTTGGCAGTAATGGTGGCGGATATGAATGGAATAATGACGAATCAACTAAAGATGTTTTGGTTCACATGTATTTTTCAGATCCTGATTTTATAGATGTATACAAAACCCCATTAGTTGAAGGTCGTTTTTTTAACAAAGATAACTTTGATGCCGATTCTCTTACGTTAGTGATAAACGAAACATTTGCTAAAATGATTGATAAGAATTCAGTTATTGATAAGACCATTGTGCATTGGGGATCAAACAAACGAATAATTGGTGTTATAAAAGATTTCAATTATAGAGGTTTACAGCAAAAAATTGGTCCAATGGCTTTTATTCCTTATAAATATTATAATTTTTTGGCAGTTAAAATCGAAACAAATAGTAACAGCAGAGCCTTGGCACATATCGAAAAAGTATGTCAAAAATACAATCCTGGATTTCCTACAATTATTAACTTCTTAGAAGATAATTACACGTCCCAATATAAAGAGGAAGAGAGTACAATTGCTATTCTAAAATACTTTTCAATTTTAACCATTTTAATTTCGTGTCTGGGACTTTTCGGACTAGCTTCATTTATGGCCGAAGAAAAAACAAAAGAAATTGGCGTTCGGAAAGTTTTAGGAGCCACTGTCAGCAATTTAATAACACTCTTTTCCAGAGAATTTACCAAATGGGTAGTTCTTGCAAATATTATCGCCTGGCCTTTGGCTTGGTATTTTATGGACAATTACCTAAGTAAATTTGCCTTCCGGATTAATATGCCTTGGTGGGTATTTTTATCGGTTGCCATGTTAGTTTTTGCAATTTCCATTATTACAGTAGGATATCAAAGCTGGAAATCAGCCACCCAAAACCCTATTAAAAGTTTAAAATATGAATAGCAATATTATAATTGTAATGTTTTAGCAGTTATTATTTAAAAGAACATGCCTCTTCCAATTGAATCGTTTCAGACTGAATTGATTCGGGAAGAGGTATTTCTATTTGAATACAAGTGCCCTTACTTTCCTCCGAATTCAATATTATTTTTCCATTCAACTGATCTAGAAATTCCTTCACCAAATACAATCCAATCCCCAAACCACCATATCTTCTTGAATCAGAGTTATCCACTTGCCAAAAGGCATCAAAAACAGAATTCAGATGTTCTTTTGAAATTCCAATACCAGTATCTTTCACAAAAAGAACCAATGACTTATTTTTATTAATTGCAAAGCCAAAAACAACTGTTCCCTCTTCCGTGAATTTTATTGCATTATCTAAAAGATTTTCAAGTATTTTTTCTACTTTGGTTTTATCCGTAAAAACTTCAACCTGACTTAGATCATAATTATATTCAACTTCAAGCAGAATAGATTCCTTCTTAAATTTATATTTCTCCAAAAGATCACAAAAAAGAGAGACAATGGAAAAATAAGAAAAATGACAATCTCTTCCTCCTTCTTTTAATGCAATAAAATCTAATAGTAATCGATATTTATTATGTATTTTCTGTCCAGATTTATAAATATACCCTGAATACTTTTTCACATCTTTTTCTGTATAACTATATTCCTGAAGCAACTTAGAAAATCCTAGTACCGAATTAAGAGGTGTGAACATTTCATGACTTAAAATAGAGAGAAGATTGTCATTCGATATTTCACGTGACTTTTGATTTCCAAAAAAATAATTTATATCGATTTTTAAATCAAAAAAATCCTCCTCATTCCTAAAAATTTTTAAATAAAAGTAAAATGCACTTTTATGAAAACAAATAAATTGAAAAGAAGTATTCGCTTGTCTTGTAAAAATGCTTTTTGCACTAATAAATTTCTCTTCCTCCTCATTCCCAAGAATGTAATCAATACCGTGTTCATTAACTACATTTATTGCCCGATTCATACATGTTTCTTCAAATACTTCAACCGAAAAAGCATCTAATATTATGGATAGCATCTCCCGCTCTTTATTGTCAACACAAAATAGCAAAGCTTTCTTTTTGTTTTCTCTCATGATTATATCAAGATTTTACTATTGGCAATATTCCTCTTCCCAATATCATAGTAAAAATGCCTTCTTACGCTTAAACTTCCAAACTTGAAAATCACTTATTATACTAATCCCCCCTTAAAAAAAATAAATATCCACAACCTTTTACTCACAATCTTCATCGACATGATAAAATGACAAATAAAATTATGATTGAAATCGAATCTTTGTTTATCAATCACTCTACTCCATCGACAGAAAATATCTCCTGACAAAGCAAGATTAACATACAATAAACAACCATTCGTCAACAAATCTAAATCCTCCATTGAAATTCATCATCTCAATTCTATATATTTGCTAGCTATTATCCATATACTACATAATTATTAAAATTCAATTAATCTATAATAATAATAGACCGGAAATTCCAAGCAAAACATTAGCAACTCAGTATTTTATTTATATGTTAATAATTTTCATGATTTAAGCTGATTATCCAGTTCCCTCCTTTATGGTAATAATTAAAACACATATACAACAAACATGAATTGTAAAGAGAATTGCAAGAAATACCAACAAGCTGTAGAAGATCAACAAGAATATAAAATCACGATAGAAGGGACTCCCTTTCATTATACCTCGTCGAACACATTGCAAATTTTAAACAGAGCGAGTATCAATACTGAAGAACACATACAAATTCAAAAACGAGGTGAAACTTTAACTATAAACAGCAGTACTATTGCTTATATGTATATTGAGTGCAAAATAGTTACGTTGATCAATTTTTCAGGAAACAATTTTGTGTTAACACATTCTCTTAATCATTACGAGGAATTACTTAACGATAGCTTCTTTAGAATCAATAGACAATGTATTGTCAACAAAAACAATATCAAAAAAATTACCTCTTCGAATGGTAAAATTTCGGTGAGATTAAAAATACCTAAAGACAAAATAGTTTCTATTACAAACAGTAAAGAGAGGGAGTTTTATAAATGGATTAAAAAAATACCTAATTTCAATGAAATTACAGAAGGAATTGAATAGCTCTTGCCGCTATTCAGAAGCAAGTTTTATTATGTAAAATACCATCAGCCAGTAAAGGACAATTTCACCTCATCAACATAGCTTCAAAAGTTTTCACCCATTTATGAAACTCTGGATAAACTTCCACGGCATGTTTTATGGTTTGTATTTTTAAGAACTCTTTCAATTTTTGCTTTCCTCCTTTATTGATTAAAAATTCAATAAAAGCCGCTCCAACAGGATAACTTAGATCTCTTTCATATTTAGTGGGTTCTTCCCACAACTGCAGTAATGAAAATTTATCCTTTGGAACTCTAAGCCGTGCAATTCTCAATAAATTCTGGTCCATTTGGGCGAAATACATTCCCAAACCTTCCTTAATCAACATTGTCCTGAACTTTGTCTGCACTGCCATCTGACAAAGCATATGGCAAAGTTCGTAGTCATTAGGAGCATTATATAGTACGTTCACTATACGAAGATCCGAATTTGAGAACCCAAGAGGACGATTAAACTTTCTAAATGCCTCATTTCTATCGCTCCATACAAAAAAATCTACTTTTTTAATTGGTTCAGCACCGAGGGTTTCTGTAATTCTTTTATAGTTAAGATCGTTTCTTGCCATGAATGCACCCACATTCTCCAATTTATTTTTATCCTGAAAATGAAATCGAATATTCTCTGATTCCACAACTTCCCATGCTTTATAATAAATCCCGGTTTGAAACAAATTCAAATATTTATCCGCATAATTAGCAGCCTCTTTTGATTTTCTGTCATTCTGACATTCTTTTAATAGTTTTACAGCTCTTTGTTCTTCGCCATTTATAAAATAGCATTTTGCCAAATACGCCTTACTGATTTCTTTTACATCACTCGAAACTGTTGCCGATGCGATCGTTTTTTCCAAATAAGGGACTGCAATTGTAAACTGCTTGGAATCTGTGTAAGCCCGACCTAAAATCGAATTTAAATCCGGATCTACTGCATTTCCCTGCAACATAGAATGAGCTTTCTCAATTACCTGATCGTATTTTCCTTTCGAGAACAATTTTTTCAGCTCCTTATTTTGACTCATTGAGCTAATATGGAAAATGATCAGTAGTAGTGTAACAAATATTCTATTCATGGCATAAATCAGATTTAGAGCTAGCAATTTACAGGAATAAATTGATTAACAAAATGAGTATTTAAAGAATTCTATTGATTAGTCAATTATCGTTCCACAACTTGCATATAAAAACAACTACAAAAAAAAAAGTTCATTTCAAAAGTATTTTTAACCTTCTCAATGAACTCTTCTTTGTTTAATTATATTTTTTACAGAAAAAACAAAAATGGTATGACTATTCCAATTACAATCAACCACTTCCCTCTTCCGGTAAGCCCTTTTTTACCAGGAACCATAAACATCCCGGATAAAGCGAACACAATCAGTACAACGGCAAAAATATCTGCCATTAGTGTCCATCCTTTTCTACTATTGTAATGAAGTTTATTAATAAAATAGACCCATTCTTTTTTCTCATACACCTCAAATGACAAGCGTCCGTTTACCGGATCGTAATTTCCCAATCCCCCTTTTAAATAAACATTGTATTTACTGTCATCAGGAATTATTCGGTTTAAAGGATAATTCGTAATGTTTTTGTCCCAATAAACCTTTAACTGATTTGGTGTTAAATTTGAAGCCAACTGTATTGTTTTAGACTCAGTATGGTAAGCCGGATCTTCCCCATTCTTTTTATGATTTAAAATAATACCTGACACGGAATAAATAATAGTGATTCCAACAAAAAAATATCCCAGATCACGATGTATAAAACGGAGCCATTTTCTAATCTTTACATTATTCCACAACTTCATAACTATTTCCGTCTACATAATAAATTGCATAATAATTTTTGTTGTTCTCTTTCATCCAGTTGCGCATTTCCTTAATATTTGCCATTTCCGAACTACAATGTTTTCCGCCGTCTTCCGAAGCATCCTTAGCCTTCATTTCTGTCTCCCATTCATCTATCGCCGCTTCTTCTAGTCGTGTCTTTCTTAAAATTCCAGACACCGTAATATCCTGTCCGGCCATTTCTTTATCAAATCCCTCCAAATTCCCACTTGCTTCGACACGAATAGATAAGTTACCTTCCAAATTCTTTAAAATACAGCGTTTGCCCGAATGTGCGCAAACATGATTTACCAATCCTGTAAAATGTACTTCTTTACCAACCAATTCTTCAGCATTTACCATTAACTGATCAATGGTTACAACAGCTGTTTTGATTTGTGCTAACTGATTTTTTTCAATATTACCTTCTTTTGCCTCTTTTTGTTTTGAATTACAAGACATACAAAAAAGAAAAATTGCAATGATGCTTACGTATTTCATTGTGTTACTTTTTAGGATTATTAATTGTTTGTTTTGATTCACACAAACTTATGATTACCAAGGAATAAATCCTAACAAAATAACAATTCATTAACAATATTTCTTTCCATAATACATGGAAAAAAATGAAATTAAATATCCATTGGTTTTGATGACGGTAATTGAAAAAATCACTACTTTAGAAATTGAAGTAATAAAAAGTAACATTCGAACTACTTTAGTAACCATTCGCGCACAATACCGTAATATTACGGATAACAAGAACACACAAACAAAATTGTTCATAAAGTATTTAATACGGTTCAAACACTATGCTCACAAGATTTACACGATTTAAAGACTGGAAGATTAAATCCAAGCTGCTTTTGCTGACTCTTCTAACACTTTTAAGTATCCTTTTCTTAAGTTTGACTTCAAACTATTTTTTCAACACAAACAAAACTCTTGATTTAATAATTAATGGTGTACGTGTTCATCAAACTCTACTCCAAAATGCCACTGAGGAACTTTATAATTTCAAAATTTCGAAAGACGTTGAACATCTTGAAAGATCTGCCGAATATTTAACCCGGGCAAACCATTTAGCTGAAGACTTTATACAAATCAACAATGACTTCACATTCAAAAGCGATGATGAAATAGCAAACGATCTGTTCAAGAATTTTCCTGAAATCTATAATAATGAGATTAATAATGCCAGACTTTTAGTGAATCGCTTAAAAATACTGAAAACACTAAACAACAGCAACATTAAAGACACGAGAATTTATGCAAAAAAAACCCTTGATCTTGTTGAAAAAATAAAAAATGAATTACTTACAAAAAGAGAAAATATAAACCTTGATACAACAAAAATACAGCTAAGCGAGATTAAACAACACTATACAGAAATTAGTTCTGTTCTTAGTAATTTAGCGGAAAAAACCAATTCTGCATTAATGTGGGTGATGCTCGGAATTGCTTTACTCCTGGCAATTACAATTCTGCTATTGTCAAGATATATTTCCAAATCAATTTCTGTTCCTGTTCAACAAATGGTGAACAATTTTAAACTTATTGCCAAAGGTAACTTTCGCACTCCTTTAAGTATTAATTCAAAAGATGAAATTGGTGCTTTAGCTAATTCTTTCGACATTATTCAACAAGATTTTCAGAATGTTGTTAACTACACACAAAAAGTTGCACATGGAGATTTAAGCGTAAGTCTTACGCCTAAATCCAAAGAAGATGAATTATCAACCTCTTTAAATCAGATGGTGAAAACCCTTAAGGATGCAAAAACCATAAATGATGAAACGTCATGGTTTAAATCTGGTGTGAATCAATTGAATGGAGTTCTTCAAGGGGATCAAAATTTAAATGAAGTTTCGGACAACTCTCTTATATTCATGACTGAATTTTTAAGTGCTGAGCTTGGTGCAATTTACGTTTATCAGGAAGAAAATCAGAATTTATCACTTACTGCTTCCATTGGTATACCCAATAAAAATCAATACAAAAATATTAGATTAGGGCATGGCTTACTTGGTCAGGTAGCTCGAACAAAAAAACTAAAACACATTAAAGATGTTCCTGAAGATTATTTTACAATTTTCTCTGGAACGGGGGAAATAAAACCTACCAACATTGTTATTGTTCCATTAATTTTTAACAGCACCCTTTGGGGTGTAATGGAATTAGCATCGATTAAAAAGATCAGCGAATCGGAAATTGAATTCATTAAAGCTGTTCGTGAAAGTATTACTGTGAAAATTGCCTCAACATTAGCTCGCGTCCGACTGGAGAATTTATTAGATACTACTCAGAAGCAAGCAAGCGAATTACAGGTTCAGCAAGAAGAACTTCGGGTGGCCAACGAAGAATTAGCTGAACAAACTAAAATACTAATTGATAACGAAAAAAAACTTCAGGTTCAGCAGGAAGAGTTGAGAGTTGCCAACGAGGAATTGGAGGAACGAACCAACCAATTGGAGATTCAAAAAGACGAAATTCAAAGCAAGAACATTAGCTTATCCCAAACACATGAAAAGTTAGAAACGAAAGCACGCGAATTGGAGCAAACAAGTCAGTACAAGACTGATTTCCTTGCAAATATGTCTCACGAATTGAGAACCCCATTAAATAGTTTACTTATTTTATCAAATCTTCTCGCGAAAAACAAAAAGGGTAATTTAGATGATGAAGATATTGAATCAATCGAAATTATTAACAAAAGCGGCAAGGATCTGCTTCAGCTTATTAATGAAATTCTGGACCTTTCGAAAATTGAAGCAGGGAAAATGACTGTTCATTTCGAAAATCTGGGTTCCGACAGTATCGCGCAGGAAATATTAATGAATTTTAAACATCAGGCTGAAAAGAAAAAAATAAATTTCGCCATCGATATTGAAGAGGATTTCCCAAAAACAATAGAAACAGACCAATTGCGTTTAGCTCAAATCTTAAAAAATCTTTTATCGAATGCATTCAAGTTCACTTCGAAAGGTACTATTTCTGTAACTATGAGAAAGCTTGCTGATCAGGAAATAGTGCGACGAGATGATTTAAAAGAAATTGAAACATGTGCTTTTGTTGTTACTGATACCGGAGTAGGAATACCAGACCAAAAGAAAGATGCTATTTTTGAAGCATTTCAACAAGCCGACGGGAGTACTTCCAGAAGATATGGCGGCACAGGATTAGGCTTGTCTATTTCAAAAGAATTGGCCAGAATGCTGGGTGGCGAAATCCATGTGGAAAGTGAATCTGGAAAAGGATCTACTTTCACTTTACTATTACCGGTGAAACAATCCGTTAAAACCGTTCAAAACTCTGCTTTAGAGTTGCAGGAGAAAGACTTGCAGCCTGATGAAGAAAAACATATTGTTCTTCCTCTTTTCATTGATGATGATCGAGATATTCCACATACAGGTTCTACTGTAGTAATTATTCATCCCGACAAAAAAGAAGCAAGTTTATTGTACTACCAAATTCACGAAAGCAGTTTTCACGCTTTGGCTGCCTCAAATGTTGAAGATGCAATTTTACTCATTGAAGCTCATCAACCTTCAGCAATAATCATAGGAGTAGAATTACTGATGAAAAATGGCGAAACAGAATTGGATCGGTTAAGATCACACCCGTTCGCATCTAATTTGCCAATTCATATCGTAAATCCTGTAGAGGGAATCAGAGAAAGGGAAAAAAATGTACTGCCAACTGTTAAAGCTACAGATTTCTCGAGTGCCATTAAAAAAATTCAAAAAGAACTATTTTCAGAATCTAAAAAAATCTTAATCGTTGAAGATGATTCGTTTACCCGAAAAATTATTAGAACACTTTTAAAATCAACAAATGCTGAAATAGAAGAAGTTTCTACTGGAATTGAAGCCTTTAAGCTAATTAGAGAAAATAGTTACGATTGCGTAATATTAGATTTAGGTCTGCCTGATTTCACAGGGAATGAACTGCTGACCAAGCTGTCCGAAGCCAATATAATTATACCAAACACAATTATTTATACAGGTAAAGAATTATCACGGGAAGAACACCGGCAACTAAGCAAATACACCAATTCGATTATTTTAAAAGGATTAAAATCCGATGAACGATTAATGGACGAAGTCACCCTCTTTCTGCATCATGTTGCAACAACAATTCCCGATAATCCTAAAATTAAGGTTACCGAAATAGATGATTCTATTTTTAAAGGAAAAAAAGTACTGGTTGTTGATGATGAAATCAGAAATATTTTTGCACTGGGCAAAATACTTGAAGATAAAGAAATAGAGGTTTTTGAAGCTGAGAATGGTAAAATTGCAGTTGATGTTTTAAAAGAAAACAAAAACGTAGATTTAGTACTTATGGATATTATGATGCCGGAAATGGATGGTTATGAAGCCATGACTATAATTCGCAAAACTCCGGGAATTAAAAATATTCCGATTATTTGCCTGACTGCCAAGGCAATGAAAGAAGATTATGAAAAGGCAATTTCATCGGGAGCAAATGATTATTTATCAAAACCAATAGATGAAAATAAATTGTTTTCAATGTTAAAAATTTGGCTTTACAACTAACTATACTTTTAAAATAGATTTAATTAAAGCAGAAAATCAGTACCAAAAAAATACAATTGGACAACAAACAATAACAGGAAAATGAAAAAAGACAAAATATTAATCGTTGATGACAAGGAAGAAAATTTGATAAGCCTTGAAAGAATTCTTAGCGATTTTGATGTTGAATTTGTTCGTGCATCATCTGGAGAAGATGCCCTAAAATATACTCTGAAAGATGAATTTGCAATGGCTGTTCTTGATGTGCAAATGCCAGAAATGGATGGCTATGAAACCCTCGAATTAATGAGGCAACGAAAGAAAACCAAGTATTTACCGGTGATCTTTGTTTCTGCAATTCATCAAAGCGATTTACACATCATTAAAGGAATAGAAACCGGAGCTGTCGATTTTATTCCGAAACCTATTATTCCTGAAGTTTTGAAAGGAAAAGTAAGTGTATTTCTGGATTTATATCGTCAGCGTAAAGAATTGGATTTGCTGCTGGTGTATTTAGAAAAAAAGAATGAGGAACTTATCATTGAAAAAAATAAAGCTGAGGAAGCGACCCGATCAAAATCATTATTTTTGGCAAACATGTCACATGAAATTCGTTCTCCGATGAATGGAATCTTAGGTCTTTCAAAACTTTTACTGCAATCCGAACTCAATTCTGAGCAAAAAGACATGCTTGATGTGATGGCTAGATCAGGTGAAAATTTAATTCAAATTATTAATGATATATTAGATTACTCGAAAATTGAAGCAGGACAAATTGAAATTGAGGAGATTGATTTTGATATCCGAAAAGTAACCGACACAATTTTTCATCTTTTAAATTATAAAGCCATTGAAAGAGAAATTGAATTTAAAATTGAGGTGGATGAAATCATTCCTGAAAATTTAATAGGAGACTCATTTCGTTTAAATCAAGTACTCATGAATTTGACAAATAATGCAATCAAATTCACACAAAACGGTTCTGTTACCCTATCTATAAAATGCATTGAAAAATCGAAAGAGCATGTATCTTTATTCTTCACCATTAAAGATACCGGTATTGGAATATCAAAGGATGCACAAAAAAAACTATTTAGAGAATTCACCCAATCAGACAGTTCAATCACCAGGGAATATGGAGGAACAGGTCTTGGCCTTGCCATTTCAAAAAATATTACTCAATTAATGGGCGGAAAAATTATTGTAGAAAGCGAACTGGGAGTTGGTTCAGAATTCATGTTCGAATTGAAATTTGGATGCAAAGAAAGAAAAGAAAATATGCCCATTCATCAAAACATTACACTCCCTTCTAACTTATCGATACTCGTAGCTGAGGACAATCCAATAAACCAAAAAGTGGTTACACTCACCCTTCGAATGATGGGATTAACTTGTGACATTGCAAAAAATGGCGTTGAAGCTCTTGAGTTGTATAAAAAAAACCGACATCAAATTATTCTTATGGACATGCAGATGCCTGTTCTTGATGGAATTAGCGCCACCGAAAAAATTAGAAGCTTCGAAATTTCTGAAACTATTGATGAACCGACATATATTGTTGCTCTTACAGCCAATAGTTTTATCGAAGACAAACAAAAATGTACTGAAGCCGGCATGAACGATTTCCTGACTAAACCATTTAAAGAAGCTGATCTTAGAAAAATTTTGAGTCAGGCTTCGAAAAGCATCGCACAATAAGATATGAATCCAAACCTACTTGAAAATCTCGAAAATATCGATATAGAAATTCCTTTGTTTCTTGAGGCAATATTTCAGAAATATGGTTACGACTTTAGAGATTATTCAACCGCACATATCAAAAGGCGTTTAATGCATCGTATGGCAATTGGAAGATTTGAAACAATTTCTCAGATGCAGGATAAAATTCTTCGGGATAAAAGCTTTTTTATCAGCTTACTGGAAGATCTATCCATAAACGTTACCGAAATGTTTCGCGATCCGGAATTCTATTCCTCCTTTCGTGAGCATGTTGTGCCAAATTTAAGAACCTACCCGTTTATTAAAATCTGGCATGCAGGATGTGCAACCGGTGAAGAAGTTTACTCGCTTGCAATTCTTTTAAAAGAAGAAAATCTGCTTGACAGATGTCAGATTTATGCTACAGATTTTAATCGAAGAGTTTTGGATATTGCTAAATTAGGAATATACCCAACTCAAGATCTTGGAAAATTTAGTCGAAATTACCTCGAATCCGGCGGTAAGGGGAAACTTTCGGACTATTATACTCTTAAATACGGTTCTCTTAAACTGGATCAATCTCTTTCAAAAAAAGTCGTTTTTGCTGATCACAATTTAGTAACCGACAATGTTTTTGCTGAGGTTAATTTAATCCTATGCAGAAATGTCTTGATCTACTTTAATAAAGATTTACAAAATAAAGTGATCGACTTATTCTACAAAAGTTTATCATCAAGCGGATTTTTGTGTTTGGGTACAAAAGAGAGCCTTCGTTTTACGCAATTAGAAAGCAATTTTGCCAATATCGATTCCTCACAAAAAATATATAAAAAGAGAATCAATTAATGTTTAGAGCTGCTGTTATAGGTACGTCTTATGGAGGTTTAGATGCTTTAAAAGCCATTATTCCCCATCTGTCAAAAGATTTTCCTTTGGCTGTTTTTATTGTACTTCATATTGGTGATAATAAAAACGATTCCTTCATTCGATACCTAAAAAAACAGAGTAAAGTAAAAATAAAAGAGGCCGAAGAAAAGGAAGAAATAAAACCCGGAACGGTTTATTTTGCCCCCCCAAACTATCATATACTTATAGAAAATGATTCTACCATTGCTTTATCTGCTGATCCTAAAATACATCATTCGAGACCATCAATTGATGTTTTGTTTGAATCGGCAGCCTGGCACTTTAAAAATCAATTGATTGGTATTCTCTTAACCGGATTAAATAGGGATGGTGCCCATGGAATAAAAGAAATTCAAAAATATGCTGGAATTACTATCGTTGAAGATCCAGAAACAGCTACTGCTACAATAATGCCTGCTTCGGCCATTGAAATAATGAAACCAGACTACATCTTACCCTTAGACCAGATTTCAAAAAAAATAATCGAATTAAGTGAACTATATTAAGCTGATAATAGAACCTATAGCCGGATTTATTTATAAATAAGCTCCAAAATATTTCAGATTATATTGGAGTAAGATATAAATCATTATTTTTCCCGAACTTTCCGCAATAACTAATTCGAAGAAAATGCCAACTAATATAGAGATTAAAGCTTATTGTGAAAACAAGGAGAAAATTAGAAAAATACTTTTGTCAATTGGCGCCGGGTGCAACGGAACTGATCCCCAAACAGACACTTACTTCCATTCCAAATCAGGCATACTAAAGCTCAAAGAAGGATCTATCGAAAATATGCTAATCCATTACATTAGGGAAGACAAAAAAGGATCTACTGAAAGTCAGGTTCACCTTTATCCAACAAATCCTGATTCTACTTTAAAAGAAATTCTTGCAAAGACTTTAGGTACAAGGTCTGTAGTCGAAAAAACAAGAGAAATTTATACTAAAGATAATGTGACATGCCATATTGACACTGTTAAAGGTTTAGGTGATTTTGTTGAAATCATAGCCAAAGATAATGATGGCAGCATATCAATAGATAAATTGCAGGAACAATGCAATCAATATATTAAAACCCTAGAAATCAATGCAAAACATTTAATATCAGAATCATACTCCGATCTGTTACAACAGAATAATCTTTTTAGTCAGATTTTAGTTGATGAATAATATTTCTACCGAATCAGTAGTATTTTTTTACTTATATCATAGAACAATTTAGTAACTTTAAAATAGAATCTAAAGCTGCGTATTGATGCTCCAATTTGAATTTGATATACGGAACCATAAAATTAACAATAACGAATCGAGAGGAATACAACTTGCCTTGGGTATTTCCTTTTTGATTTGCACCGCATTATTTTTTGTATTTATCAACTATCTTGATTTCTTTCCTTTTAGCGAATATCTTGTACTTGTTTTGATAATTGCTTCGCTTTATTTTATTGGTTTACTTTTAGGTTGTAAATTTCTTTACCCGAAAGAATATTTAACTATTAACGCCAGAAAATTAACTTATAAAACCGGGTGGGGAAATAAAGAGCTGAAAATTTACTTAAAGGATATTAAAGATTTTACAATTACAGATCACAAACTAATTATTGTTCTAAAAAGCAAAGAAAAAATACCAATCAATCTCTGCTATTTTAGTGATAATGCAATTACGGTACTAAAAAACTATTTGAATGTATAAAAACGGAAAACTTTAATTTCTTCCGTTTTCTATGTTATTTAATGGTCATTCTGGCAAAAGGAGCGGTGTCCTGCTCCACAAATTCCTTTTTAAGAAATTTAAAATACCCGGTAATTGCGATCATAGCAGCATTATCGAGAGAATAACCAAGCTGAGGAATAAAAACTTTCCACTTGAACTTTACGGCTGCCTCTGTCAATGCTTTTTGCAATCCGGAATTGGCTGAAACTCCTCCGGCAATAGCCACTTGCTTAATCCCGGTTTCTTTTGCTGCTTTTTTAACTTTGTTCATTAAAACATCAACAATTGTGTATTGCAGCGATGCACACAAATCATTCTTATTTTCCTCTATAAAATTCGGATTTTCCTTTATCCGATCGCGAACAAAGTACAAAAATGATGTTTTAAGACCACTGAAACTATAGTTTAAGCCTTGAATTTTTGGCCGGCTAAATTCAAACGCAAGAGGATTGCCTGATTTTGCATTACGATCAATAATCGGACCTCCCGGATAAGGCAATCCCATCACTTTGGCACATTTATCAAAAGCCTCTCCTGCTGCATCATCAATGGTCTCCCCAATTACTTCCATCTCTAGATGATCTTTGACCACAATAATTTGAGAATTACCGCCGGACACAAGCAAAGCCAAAAAAGGAAAGTCAGGATGTTCGTATTTGTTCTTTAAATCATCAATAAAATGTGCAAGGATATGTGCCTGAAGATGATTCACCTCGATTAGAGGAATATTTTTAGAAAGAGCAAAACCTTTGGCAAAGGAAGTTCCAACCATTAATGACCCCAGCAAACCCGGTCCTCTTGTAAAAGCAACTGCATCAATCTCATCGGCAGTAACTCCTGCTTTTTGCATGGCTTGATGAACCACCGGAATTATATTCTGCTGATGTGCCCTGGAAGCTAACTCCGGAACCACTCCGCCATAATCCATGTGTACATCCTGGTTGGCTGTGACATTTGAATAAATTACTCCATCCTTTAATATTGAAGCAGAAGTATCATCGCATGACGACTCAATTCCTAATATAGTAATACTCATTAAATTTTATTTAAATCAGAATAAAAATGGCTTTACACACTTAAATGGTTAAAAAAATCAAAAATCTCTTGAAACACTATATTAAGGTGTAAAAATCTTCTTCTTTTTAGCTAATTTTGTGCATCTCATAAAAAAGCAAAATTATCAAAAAATTTCTCAAAATATCAATTTGGACGCTTGTGGTTATCATTATGATACCCATTTTAACCTATTTGATATTCTTGAATAGTCGTGTACAAACCTACGCAAGCCAAAAAATTGCCAATTATATTTCAGAACAAACAAATACTCCTGTCAGAATTGAAGGAGTTAACATCTCTCCCTTTAAAAGCATAATACTTAAAGGCCTTTATATTGAAGATTATCAGAAGGACACTTTGGTTTATGTGGGTAACCTGACAGCTAAAATTGATTCTTTTAATATCAGAAAACAAAAGATTTTCATCAACAAACTGACTTTAGACAAAGCCTATGTAAACCTTCGCGAAGATGAGAACAGATTATTTAACTATGATGTTTTTCTGGACTCACTATCGAGTGGTAAAAAAGGAAATACAACTGATACAATTCAGAAATCATGGGAAATTACCGTTACCAACGTTGATCTTATCAATTCTCAGTTTGGATATAGCGCACCTGATACTATACCTCAGGAATTTGGCATGAATTATAACAATATTTATGTCTCAAGATTGAATCTTCAAGCCAGAAACATTCAAATTATTGGCGATTCGGTAGATTTTCAACTGCAGCATTTAAGCTGTATTGAAAAATCAGGATTCGAATTGAAAGATTTTACAGCCAAAACATGGATAACAAGTCATCAGTGGGGATTAAAAGATGTAAATATCACATCAGCAAACAGTAAGCTTAAAGCAGAGCATTTATATTTCAACTACGAGCCGGGCAAACAATATTGGCAGCATTTTACTAAGAAAATGAAGCTGGATTTCCAATTAATCTCCTCTCGGGTTAGTTTTTTAGATGTAGCTTATTTTAATAGTTTGCTCTTGGGATTTCGGGAGACAGGATTTCTTTCCGGGCATATTTACGGCACTGTTTACGATTTAAGAGGTCGTGATATTGATATTGTATATGGTGCAAATACGGTTCTTAAAGGACGATTTTATATGAATGGTCTTCCTTACTTAAAAGATGCTTATTTAGAAGCCGATTTTGAAGAACTCACAACTACAATTTCTGATATTGAAAAAGTTTACATTCCTGGTTATGAAAAAGAATTCTTTAATTTGCCTGAATACTTCGACAATTTAGGCTTAATCCATTACAACGGTCAATTTAATGGTTTTTTAAATGACTTTGTTTTCTATGGAGATTTTAAAACTGAATTGGGAGAAATAGAAACGGATATATTATTTAAACCCAACCCTGGAAGCAGCAGATTAAATTTTACGGGAGACATTAAAGCATCAAACTTCTATCTCGGAGGTTTAATTGAACAGGAGAAAGTTGGAAATGTTTCCTTAAATGTTTCGGTAAACGGTTTTACTGAAACAAATACAACCCAAGGTAAAATGAAAGGAAATATTAGTAAAGTGGATTTCTACGATTACGAATATAAAAACCTTTCCTTAGATGGATTTTTCACTAATTCAAGCTTTGATGGTCAAATTTCTATTGAAGATCCGAATATAGGGTTTAATTTTACTGGTAACATTGATTTTTCAGAGGAAATTCCAACCATGAAATTTAGTTCTCATCTTCGTAATGCTAAACTTTTTCCCCTTCATTTAAATACAAAAGATCCAAAATCAGAACTTAGCTTATCTCTGGATGCAAATTTTTCCGGAAGCGAATTTGATAACGCAAATGGTATTATTGAACTTACAAATACAGAATACAAAAACAGTTTGGGGGAATTTGTTCTCAACAAATTTACAATTAACTCATTTTCCTCTCCAACGTTTAAACGAATCATCCTGAACTCGGATATTTCGGATGCCAAAATAGAAGGAAATTATGAAATTGATCAATTAATTTCTTCTGTTGCGAACCTGGCCTATGTCTATTTTCCAGCCTATGCTCCGGAAAAAGAATTTGTAAATACTGACAGTACAAATAATTTCAAATTCAAAATAGATTTAAAAAAAACAGAGCCCATTACAAAGCTTTTTTATCCAGATATTAAATTTGCTCCAAATACCAACTTAACAGGAAGTTTAAATGCAAAAGAACAGTTAATCGAAATGCACTTTACTTCACCAATTCTTACAATACAAGATAAATCGTTTGAAGAACTCAAATTAGATCTCTCTACCGATAATAAAGAGCTTGTTATAAAGGGACGCACAAATAAATTTAACTTTTCGGATCAATTTAAATTGTACAATCTTTCAGAAAAAATTACAGCCAGTAATAACAATATCAACTTGGATCTGCTTTGGAATAACTGGGATGCTGTTACCTACAGTGGTTTTGTTAGCGCCAAAGGGAGTGTCAAAAAGTCAAAAGAATCAGATCGTCCTGTCTGGAATATTAATTTACTTCCCAGCAGCATCATTATGGCCGATAGTATTTGGTCTATTCAACAATCCAACCTGATTATTGACAGCACAAGTTTTGCGATTGATAATTTCAGAATCAGTAGAGAGAATCAATACTTTGGCTTAGATGGAAAAATCTCCTCCAATCCTGCTGACAGTATCAACTTTCAAATTCAGAACATTAGTTTAAAGAATTTAAATGATTTAACCCGAGAACAAAACATTGGAATTGATGGGACAGTTCGCGGCTACGTGCAAATTTCCGACTTTTATGGCGACAGATTATCCAACTCCAATCTCATGCTCGAGAATCTTGTTCTTAATAATGATACCTTAGGGAATTTCTACTTGATCAGCGATTGGGATAAGTTTGACAAAAAACTCTCATTTTCCTCATTTACTGATTACAACACTCATAAAGAGATTGATTTACACGGTAGTTACTTCCCCGAGTCGGACTCCCTGAATATGGATATTAATATTGATAAAATACGTCTGGGGTTATTAAATCCTTACCTGCAGGAAAATATTTCCAACATAAAGGGTAATGCCTCTGGTCACGTACATATAGAAGGTTCATCCAGTAAACCAAAATCGACAGGTTTTCTTAAATTGGAAGATGCAAATTTCACAATAAACGAGCTGCAAACAACTTATTCATGCAATGACAGCATTAAAATAACACCGTCAGAGTTGCAGTTTAATCAATTTAAACTTATCGATTCAGATAAAAACTCAGCTATTATTTACGGAGTGATTTCTCATGAGCAATTCAACAACTTCAATTTAGACTTAGCTGTAAATGCACTTAATTTTAATGTCCTGAATACAAAACCGACAGATAACGAACTATTTTACGGACAAGCCAATGTTACCGGAATTACAACTCTGTTCGGTCCGGTGAATGATTTGGATATTGAGGCGAGAGTGAAAACAAATAAAAACACCAAATTATATGTTCCTCTTAACAACAGCGGAGATATCGAAGAAAGTAATTTTATCACCTTTGTTAATTCAAATTTGAATGCTGATTCAAATTTGGAAGAAGAATACAAAATTGATCTATCAGGTATCCGATTAAACTGCGATTTGGAAATTACTCCGGAAACTGAAGTTCAAATTATATTTGATTCGAAAATTGGTGATGTTTTAAAAGCCAAAGGAGGGGGAAATTTAAAACTGCAAATTGACACCAAGGGCGATTTTAAAATTTTTGGAGATTATACAATTCAAACAGGTAGTTACCTTTTCACCTTACAAAATGTCATCAATAAAAAGTTTGATTTAGCAAGCGGAGGAAACATCAAATGGGACGGTGACCCTTACAACGCAACACTTAATATTGATGCAGTATATAGTGTTAAAACAACATTGTACGATCTGCTTTTGAATACTCCTTACATTGATAATTCCAAGAAGATTCCTGTTGATTGTAATATGAACTTAAGCCAGAATCTTGAAAATCCGCTTATTCGCTTTGATATTAATTTCCCTACTTTGGATCAGCAAACACAAAGTATTCTGGAAGGCCTGTTTTCAACTGAAGATGAAATGAATAAGCAGATTTTATCCTTACTTGTTTTAAACCGGTTTTTCACTCCCGAATACCTGAGATCCACTGATCCTGATTTTGAAAATAAAAATTCCAGCTATGCCGTTGGAGTTACCGCAAGCGAAATGCTTTCCAATCAACTATCAAACTGGCTTAGTAAAATCAGTAACGATTTTGATATTGGTGTAAGTTACCGACCCGGAGACAATCTGACCAGTGATGAGATTGATCTGGCTCTGTCCACACAGGTTTTTGACGACAGGGTAACTATTAATGGAAATATTGGAACGGGAAATAATCAGACAAGCAATAATGATATTGTTGGTGATGTTGATGTAAACTTCAGATTGGACAAAAAAGGGAAATTACAACTCAAAGCTTTCACCCGTTCAAATGAATATTTGGTATACGAGGAAACGAGAAATACTCAAGGAATTGGTATTTTTTACAAAGAAGACTTCAACACGTTTTCCGGATTAGTAAAAAAATACCTCAATTTCCTCAAATCAAACAAAGGCAAAAAAGAAAACTAGCCTTTATCAGCGGAAATGTGTTTTTAAATTGTAAGTTCAATGTTTTTCAGCAGAATTAGTTAGAGGTTTTTTTCTTTAATTACCTCGGATATTAAATAGCAAATATTGCTATATTAGCATCTTATCGAATAAAAATTAATTCACTCAAAAATAATCTATTACTATGTTTACACTAATGGTTGTGGTTTTTGTTCTCGGATATACAGCTATCGCTCTGGAACATCCCCTAAAAATTGACAAAGCAGCTTCTGCTCTATTAATCGGAGTTATAACCTGGGTTCTTTACGTATTTGGAGGAGTAGATATTCTTTCCACCGGCGTTAGCAGAGCCTGGAATGAATATGTTGCAATAAACCCGAGTGCTGATTCTCATGAAGGAATGCTTGACTTTATTGTGCATCATGAGGTTCTTCATCATTTATCTGAAATATCAGCCATTCTCTTCTTCCTTTTAGGAGCAATGACAATTGTTGAAATCATAGATCAGCATCAAGGATTTAAAATCATTACTGATAAAATAAAAACCACGAATAGAGTTAAACTGCTTTGGGTACTAAGTATTTTAACTTTTTTCATGTCAGCGGCTTTGGATAATCTTACAACGACTATCGTAATGGTAGCTTTGATCCGAAAATTAATTTCATCAAAAGAAAACAGATGGTTTTTTGCTTCTATGGTCGTACTTGCCGCAAATGCAGGAGGTGCTTGGTCTCCCATCGGTGATGTCACAACAATTATGCTTTGGATTGGAGGACAGGTAACAACTCTTAAAATTGTCACCGGAGTATTTCTTCCCTCTTTGTTCACAATGATTGTACCACTAATCATCGTTTCCTTCTCAATGAAAGGAATCATTAAGCGTCCTACTGATGTAAATGGAGATGAAAAAGAATACACTACACATAAGGAAAGAGTTTTCATTCTTTGTCTGGGTGTGTCAGCCTTACTATTTGTTCCTGTATTTAAAACCATAACCCATTTACCTCCCTACCTTGGAATGTTATTTGGATTAGGTACAATGTGGGTGGTTACTGAAATTATGCATAAAAACAAGACTCATGAAGATAAGAGAAAACTAACTGTTATTGGGGTTCTTAAAAAAGTTGATGTACCTACTGTATTTTTCTTTTTAGGTATATTGTCAGCCGTATCAAGTTTACAATCCGCAGGGCATTTAGATATTCTAGCCAGATACATGGATGAAAATATTCATAACATTTACATTATCAACCTAATTATTGGAGTACTTTCATCTGTTGTGGATAATGTGCCATTGGTAGCAGGAGCGATGGGAATGTATTCTATTGAAGGTGCAGGAGCTGTAGGATATCTATCCAACTTTGTTCAGGATGGTCTATTCTGGGAATTCTTAGCTTATTGTGCTGGTACAGGAGGAAGTATCTTGATTATTGGATCTGCCGCCGGTGTTGCTGCTATGGGAATGGAAAAAATAGATTTTATCTGGTATTTGAAAAAGATTTCACTTCTGGCTTTAGCCGGATACCTTGCTGGTGCCGGGGTTTACTACCTCGAAGCGGTCTTATTGCATTAAAATTAGAATTTCCTGTTTTTGTATCGAGAATCAAAAACAATAATATTAATTTAGCGAGATATAATATTCTGTATTATATCTCGTTTTTTTATGTGTTAGATTTAACTTGAAAATAGTAAATATGAATTATCTTTTGATTTTAGCTGGGATTCAAACTGCGGCACAAAATGAAGCCTTACTTGAAGGACAAGGAACGGAAGCCACCGAAATTTCTCTTAATTTTATCGATCTGGCCTTTAAAGGAGGATGGATTATGGTTCCAATCATAGTACTTTCGGGTATTGCGATGTACATTTTTTTTGAGAGATTCTATGCCATACGAAAAGCAACAAAAGTAGATTCAAATTTCATGAACAGAATCAGAGATTACATTCATGAAGGAAAAATGGATTCAGCATTAGCTCTTTGTGAATCGAATGACACTCCTGTATCAAAAATGATTTCAAAAGGAATTAAGCGAATTGGACGGCCACTAAATGATGTTAATGCTGCCATTGAAAACATCGGCAATCTTGAGGTTTCTAAACTTGAAAAAAACCTGCCTACTCTTGCTACAGTTGCCGGCGCAGCTCCTATGATTGGATTCTTAGGTACTGTAATGGGTATGATTCAAGCTTTTTACGATATGTCTACTGCTGGTAATAATATTGATGTATCCCTTCTGTCGCACGGTATTTATACTGCAATGGTAACAACGGTTGCTGGTCTTATTGTAGGGATAATTGCTTATTTTGCTTATAATATTTTGGTAGCAAAGGTTGAAAAAGTCGTTTTCACTATGGAGGCAACCACTACCGAGTTTATGGATTTATTGAACGAACCAATTAAGTAATTAGCTCATGGCATTAAAAACCAGAAACAAGGTAAATTCTAATTTTAGTATGTCATCAATGACAGATATTGTGTTCTTGTTGCTTATATTCTTTATGGTAACATCAACCCTTATCGCACCAAACGCACTAAAATTACTCTTGCCGCAAAGTAAGAATCAAACTTCGGCAAAACCAATAACTACAGTTTCTATCGATAAGGAGTTTAACTTTTTTATTGAAACCACTCCTATTCCATTTTCTCAACTTGAAAATCGTTTGCAAAAACGTTTGGCCAGAGAAGAGGATCCAACCATCTCATTACATGTTGATAAATCTGTACCTATGGAGCAAGTTGTTAGAGTAATGAATATTGCGAAAAACAACAAGTACAAGTTAATATTGGCAACAAGAGCTAAATAATTTTATTAGATGAGTAATTCTAAGGGTAAACGAATTGGATTTGTTGGGACAATAATTTTCCACATTGGATTGCTTGCTATACTATTTTATCTAGGCTTTCATACGCCACTTCCTCTACCGGAAGAAGAAGGTATTTTGGTGAATTTTGGGAATACGAATCAGGGATTAGGCAAAAAAGATCCGGCTCCTTCCCAGTCGACTCAAGCTGTTACTGCTGTTTCAAAACCTGCACGAAAACCACATGTTTCTCAATCGAAACCGGAAAAATCAGCAAGTTCAGCCAACGAAAAAATTCTTACTCAAGACAGCGAAGAAGCTCCTTCTGTTCCTTCGGCAAAGGAAATTGCGAAAAAAAAGGCTGAAGTTGAAAAAAATAAAAAAATAAAAGCGGAACAAGATCGACTGAAAAAAATCGAAACCGAAAAGAAACGGCTGGAAGAGATTAAACAACAACAAGAAGCCGAGGCTGAAAGACAACGTTTGGCTGAAATAGAGAAACTTAAAAAAGAAGAAGCGGAAAGACAGGAAAAAATTGCCAACATCAACAACAAGGCAAAAAACGTTTTTGGTCAGGGAACTTCCTCAAATTCATCGCAAGGCAAAACATTTCCATCGGGTAATCAAGGTGATCCTAACGGATCTCCTGACTCCGATAATTACAGTGGTTCCGGATTAGGAAATAAAGGTGTTTCGTACGATTTAAAAGGCAGAAACTCTATGTCTATCCCTAAACCACAATACAACCTGCAAGAAAGCGGAAAAGTGGTAGTTGAAATAACTGTTGACAGAAATGGTAAAGTTGTTAATGCACGACCAGGGATGCCAGGTTCTACAACCAGTAATTCTACTCTATTCGAAGCAGCCAGAAAGGCCGCAATGAAAGCCGTTTTCAATTCTGATCCAAAAGCTGCTGCATTTCAGCAAGGATCAATCACTTATCATTTTCAATTGGATTGATTTATATCAATCCAAGCATTTCATAAACGCCAAGAAACTTGAGAGAGGCGAAAATAATTACCGCTAAAAGAATGTAACGGACAAATTTAGCTCCTAAACTAACAGCAAAATTAGCCGCAATATAAGCACCAATCATATTTCCTGCAGCAAGAATTAAACCTATTTTGTAGTCAACTTGTCCGTTCATAACAAAAACGCCCAAAGCAAATGGAGTATAAAGAAGAACAATAAATACCTTAATTGCATTTGCCTTAACAAGATCAAAACCTGCTCCCAACACCAATCCTGAAAGAAGAAAAAATCCAACCCCTGCTTGTATAAATCCACCATACAATCCTATAAAAAAGAAAATTACAATTTGTATTATACTAGGCTTAGATCGAATTAAACCAGCTTGTCCTTTCACCCACGCATCCGGTTTGTAAAGCACAATAAAAAAGAGGAAAATTAGCAAGCCACCAATGGTCTTCTGCATCATATCCTCATTGATTTCAACGGCCAGACCTGCTCCAATTACCGATCCGACAATGGCAGGAAGTGCCAGCCATATCCCTTCTTTAAAGGAAAAAACTTTTTGTTTTTTAAAACTACTGACCCCAACAATATTCTGCATTAAAATGGCAATTCTATTGGTTCCGTTGGCAACATTTGCAGGAAGTCCCATAAACATCAACATAGCCAGGCTTATAATTGATCCACTACCCGCTAACGTATTTAGAAACCCACAAAAAACGCCGACAATTACAATTAAAATATAATAATACCACTCCATAATTTTATCTTTTTTAGGCGTTTAAACTAAATATAAAAATTGAAACAAAACATGTTAAAAAACAAAATACTTTTTAGAAATTAATCTGATTAAACATATTAATCATAAATAGAAAACCAATAGTTGCGAAACATTTCTCAGAATCTTAAACAAAAAAAAGAGGAGAATCAAATCCTCCTCTTCTACTATATTTGTGACATAAGCCTACCAAGCAAACATTGGTCGCTCACACATCATTTCGTTTACGCGCTCGCGAACAGAAGCAATAACCTCTTCACTTTCGATATTACTAATTACCTCATCAATCATTTGAACGATAATTGGCATGTGCTCCTCCTTTAAACCACGAGTTGTAATTGCAGGAGTTCCGACACGCAAACCGGATGTTGCAAATGGAGAACGAGTATCAAATGGAACCATATTTTTATTAATTGTAATATCAGCCTGCACCAATACATTTTCCACTTTCTTACCAGAAATTTCAGGGAATTTAGAACGAAGATCAACCAACATTGAGTGGTTATCTGTTCCACCAGAAATAACTTTATATCCTAATTTCATAAATTCTGCTGCCATTACCTTTGCATTTTTCTGCATTTGAATAGCGTACTCTTTATATGAATCGGTTAAAGCCTCACCAAAAGCAACCGCTTTAGCAGCAATAACATGCTCAAGAGGTCCGCCTTGTTGTCCTGGGAATACAGCAAAATTTATTACCTGAGACATCATTTTCACTTCCCCTTTTGGAGTTGTTTGTCCCCAAGGATTCTCAAAATCTTTTCCCATCAAAATCAATCCTCCACGTGGTCCGCGAAGAGTTTTATGAGTTGTTGTAGTCACAATGTGACAGTAAGGAATTGGATTGCTAAGTAACCCTTTTGCAATTAATCCTGCAGGGTGAGCGATATCCGCCATAAGCAAACAACCTACCTTATCTGCAATTTCACGCAAACGAACAAAATCCCAATCGCGGGAATAAGCAGATGCTCCGGCAACAATCATTTTTGGTTTGTGTTCCAAAGCCAACTGCTCTAATTCATCGTAATCTACTGTACCTGTTTCCTCTTTTACATGATAAGCAACAGGATTATACAAAGTACCGGAAAGATTTACCGGAGAACCGTGTGATAAGTGACCTCCATGTGACAAATCCAATCCCAAGAATGTATCTCCTGGTTGCATACATGCATAAAATACCGCTGCATTTGCCTGTGCTCCAGAGTGTGGCTGCACATTAGCATATTCTGCTCCGAACAATTCACATGCTCTGTCAATAGCCAATTGTTCAGTTTGATCTACTATCTGACAACCACCATAATATCTCTTTCCTGGATATCCTTCAGCATATTTATTTGTCAGGCATGAGCCCATTGCGTCCATTACTTGCTGACTCACGAAGTTCTCAGAAGCAATTAGTTCAATACCATTCTTTTGACGTAGGTATTCCTGATCAATTAGGTCGAAAATTTGAATATCTCTTTCCATTGTTGTTTGTCTTTTTTCCGAAATTAATCGAAATGAATTAATGATTTGTTAGCGTTTAGAAGGAATATAATTCCTTGTCGATAAAGTATTTACTCCCCCTTGAAAAGATGATGCACCACAAAAAAAAATAAAATTACAGATTCCCGAAAGTGCAGGTTCAAAATTAGACAAATCAGCATATTAAAAAAATTATTTCCTGCATAATTCATCCTTAAATGAATATTTATAAAGCATATAGAAAATTGACCAATTAAAATCCCAAAACTCATGAAGCTGTAAAAACCAATAATCATCTTGTAAAAATCCCAACTCACCTTTCAATAAGCGCATAAAATCTAAATTCTAAATTTTCATTTCGCAACTTAAGGCATTTATTGTAAATTTAACATTGCAATTAACCCAAACCCAAACCCAAACTATCATGGAAATCGTAGACATTAACCCTAAACAAAGACCAGGACTATTAACTGCCTTGTGCATTCTTACCTTTATTGGAAGTGGATTCGGTGTTTTAAAAAATATCCTTGGGATGATTATGTCTCCTCTCCAAAATCTGCTCGATCCTGAGTTCTTTGAAAACGCATTGGACAATGTTCATGATGAGTATGCCCGAAAATTTGTAGAACAGGCAGTGGCAATGGGACAAAAAGCACTTCAACATATTTTTGAAATTTCACTGACTCAATTCATATTGTATGCGGCAAGCTTAACAGGTGCCATTCTAATGTTTCAATTAAAAAAGACAGGGTTTTACATCTATTCGGCAGCTCAGGTGTTGCTTCTCTTTGTAGCTCCTGTGTTTATTGGATTTAACTTATTTGTTAATATTGGAATCTTATTTGGAAGTATATTCACCATACTATTTATTGCCCTTTATGCTATCAACCTTCATAAAATGAATTAATTAATAATTATTATCCCTAAAAAACCAAACTATTATGGAAGAAAATGTAACAACTATGGAAGCCCCTAAAAAAAGACCAACTTTCTTAACCGTTCTTTGTATACTCTCATTTATTGGTAGTGGTGGATTTGGTTTATTAAACTCTTTATACACCTACGTAACTTTTGAAAGTTCTTACCCAGCTAAAATTGAACAAGCAACTGAAGGGCTTGAAAAAATGAAAGAAGCTGGAATGGAATCTGGATTTTTTTACAGTATGACAGAAAATGGTATTATACAACTAAACGCATTGTCTGAAAATCTGGAATTGATAACTGGAGTAAATTGTTTATTTGCAATACTAAGTTTGGTAGGAATATTCATGATGTTTAAATTGAAAAAGAACGGTTTCTATCTGTACCTAATTGCTAATCTTTTCTGGCTATTAGTTCCTCTTGCTTTAATTGATTTTGATGCAATGTTATCTATGACAATTATAGGTGCAATTATAACTGCCGTATTTGTAATTATGTACGCCGTAAACCTTAAACATATGGAATAATAAATCCATTACTGTTTTATAGACAAGCCACTCATTTCGAGTGGCTTTTTTAATACTTTTTAAAATTATTTAACTCGGAATAAAATCACTCTTTTTGTAAATTTACAGTGATATTGGAAACTAAACTTTACTTAAAATGAGAACTAAATATGTATTTTTTGTTTTGATCTTACTGTTTTCCCTTTCCGGATTTTCTCAAAACAATAATAAAAAAACAAAACCCAACGAGGACATTAAAGTCAATAAGGAATTTGATAAAGATGGAAACCTGATTCGATATGATTCCACCTATGTTTATACTTGGTCATCGGATAGCTGCCACCAGATTACTCCCGACTCTGCCTTTCATAATTTTTCGGACATCCATGAGATGAGAAAAAAGATGCAGGAACAATTGGAGCATTTTTTTAATCAGGACAGTTCGGGAAACAACCAGTTTCTCCATCCATTTTTCAACGAAGATTTCTTTAATGATGATTTTTTCTCCCGTGATTCCAGTCACAATGATATTCTTCAAAAAATGGAGAAAATGATGGAAGAGCACATGAATTTTTCTAAGGGACACAATGAAAAGATGCATCGAAATCTTGACTCATTGCACAATGATTTTATGAAAAAGCAAAAAAGATATTTTCAACAAAGAGATTCTATATATTGGAAGCATCAGAACGATAAAAGTAAATCTATCGATTTGTAAACCTTGCAGCAAGAACAGTTCCTTTACAGGAAAATGCTTAATCGGCAGTAATATCTAACAAGTGCTGCCGATAAGCAGAAAACAATTTGGATTTTGAAACAAATCCTACGTATTTGCCCTGATCCAAAACCGGTAAATTCCAGACTCCTGTTTCCTTAAATTTGGCCAACACTTTTTCCATTGAGTCTGTAAAAGCAATTGAAGCGGGTGGCATAATCATAAAATTACTAATTGGCATAGAATACAATTCGCTGTTGAACATGATTTCACGAACTTCATCGAGCAAAATGATCCCAATTAAATAACCTTCTTCAGTAAGCACTGGAAATATATTCCTCTTCGACTTAGATATAACTTTCACCAGATCACCTAAATTCCCATCTTCCGAAATGCTTATTAAATCCGTTTCAATCACTTTTGACAGTTTCATAAAACGTAAAACAGCCAGATCCTTATTGTGAGTAATCAACTCTCCCCTTTTAGCCAACTGAGCAGTAATAATTGACTCTTTTTGCAAACTTTTTACGGTAATAAAAGAAATAGTAGTTGACAACATCAGTGGAACAATGAGCTCATATCCACTCGTTATTTCTGCTATCAAAAAGATTCCGGTTAGTGGTGCATGTAAAACGCCGCCAAGAACACTTGCCATACCAACCAATGTGAAATTACTCTCTGAGAGTGGCTCCCCCAACTCGAAATGATTGTATACAAATACAAACAAAAAACCCAGCATCGCTCCTGTAAACACCGAAGGAGCAAAAATCCCGCCTATTCCACCTGCACCTAAAGTAATTGAGGCAGCAATCACTTTAAAAAAAACCAAAGCTCCAATAAAAATGACTACCATATACCAAACATCAGTATAATCTTCAAATAAACTTGAACGAAAAACCTCTGCAAGATTTCCACCCACCAATGCTTTTACTGTGTTATAACCTTCTCCATATAAAGCGGGAAAATAAAATATGAGTATTCCTAAAGAAAGTCCTCCAATCAGCATTTTGTTTCTCAGAAACTTAAATTGTTCAAATCGTTTTTCAATCCAAAGAAATGTTTTGGTGAAATAAACAGAAACAAGTCCTGAGAGAATGCCCAGTAAAATAAAAAAGGGAATATCCCGTATCACAAAAGGATGAATGATAGCAAACTCAATCAATATATCCTCATCCAAAAAAAGCTTTGTTGTTATTGCCCCGCTAACCGAGGCCATTAGTAAGGGTATTAAGGAAAACCGAGACAAATCGATTAACAATACCTCCAAAGCAAATACAATGGCTGCAATAGGAGTATTAAAAATAGCAGCAATTGCTCCCGATGCACCACAAGCCAACATCAGGGTAATTTCTTTGTAGTCTAAATGAAAATTACGCCCCATATTCGATCCGATAGCCGCTCCCGAAGAAATAATTGGAGACTCGAGACCGATACTACCTCCAAATCCTGCAGTGATAATGGCTCCTATAACGGATGAATAGGTTTTGTGCAATTTAACAATACTATTTCTTTTTGATATTGCATGTAATAGTGATGTGAGATTGTGTTTTGCGAGATCGCGAAGAATGTATTTCCTGAATACCAAAGTAAGGCCAACTCCAATCATCGGGTACAGAAAAAACAAATAATTCTGATAACTCCAATTGATTCCTTCCAGCAAAAACTCACGTCCGCGATAGACTGCTGTTTTCAATACAAGTGCAGTCATTCCGGAAGCAATACCGATAAGTACGCTCAGAATTAAAATAAAACTCCGATTGTTGATGTGACGCAGTCTCCATATTAGAAATCGACGCCATCGCGTGTTTCCGATCATGAAATTCAATTGGTTTAGTCCTAATTTAATAAATTGAATCTTAATATCAGTTATTTACAAAAAAAAGAAAAGTCCATTTCGCAATTGCAAAATGGACTTTAACGAATCTAATAACCATTCGTAAATATCTATTCATCCGAGAAATGCACCAAAACTCTTCTGTAGACATTGAATATTTTCGCTTTTGAGACAAACCCCAAATATTTTTCATCCTGTACAACCGGAAGGTTCCAGGCTCCTGTTTCTTCAAATTTTCGCATCACCTTATCCATAGGTGCATCAACATCCAAAATTGCAGGTGGCATAATCATTAAACTCCACACGTATGTATCATCGTACATCTCAGGACTAAACATGATGTCTCTGATATCATCCAACAACACTATTCCCAACAATTTCTCATCCTCATCAACTACAGGGAAAATATTTCGTTGTGAATGCGAAATAATCTTCACTAATTCTCCTAAAGTTGCGTTCGGATTCACTCGTTTCAAATCCGTCTCGATCACTTTACCCATTTTCATAAGTGTAAGAACCGCTTTGTCCTTATTATGAGTAATCAGCTCGCCGCGTTTTGCCAATCGTTTGGTGTAAATTGAATGCGGCTCAAAATACATGATTGTAAGATAAGCTATGGTTGCTGTAATCATGATTGGTACAAACAATGCGTAGCCACCGGTGATTTCAACAATAAGGAATATTGCTGTAAGAGGCGCGTGCATAACACCTGCCATCATCCCTGCCATCCCGATAAGGGTAAAATTGCTTTCGGAAAGCTTAATAAAATTAAATCCGTTAATTACCCGGGCCACAAAAAATCCGGCAACAGCTCCCAAAAATAAAGAAGGTGCAAAAATACCTCCAACCCCTCCACTACCAGTAGTAACAGTTGAGGCAATCACCTTAAAACCAATAACCAGCACCACATATCCTAACAACAGCCAATAATTGTCTTTCAGAAAATAGAATATACTATTATTTACTAAATCAGTATGATTGCCATTCAGCAACGATTGAATGGTGTTATAACCTTCTCCATAAAGCGGAGGAAATAAGAAAATCATTATCCCCAGCAAAATACCTCCAACAACCATTTTTCGATAACAGTTGGTAATCTTTCCAAATATAGATTCCAGATACATTGAAAAGCGGGTAAAATAAAGAGAAACCAAACCTGCGAAAACACCTAAAATGATATAGTAAGGAATATTATTAATCACAAAAGGAGTTGTAACATCGTAGCTTAACAAGACAGCTTTTCCCATAAAAAAGTAGGTAACACTGGCTCCGGTAATCGATGAAATTAAAAGAGGAATTAAAGAAGCCATGGTTAAATCGAGCATGAGAACTTCCAATGTGAAAATCATTCCTGCCATAGGAGCTTTAAAAATACCGCCAATTGCACCTGCTGCACCACATCCAATCATTAAAGTTACAATTTTGTAATTCATGTGGAATAAGCGAGCCAGATTCGAACCAATGGATGCTCCTGTAAGTACTACCGGTGCCTCAGCTCCAACCGATCCACCAAAACCAATTGTTAAAGTACTGGCGATAATTGAAGAGTAGTTGTTATGAGATTTTATCTGAGAATTCTTCTTCGAAATTGCGTACAGTATCCGCGACACACCATGACCAATATTATCCTTAACAAAGAACTTCACGAACAAAACTGTCAATAAAATTCCAATTGCCGGATAAGCCAAATACAGTAGATTGGCAGAATCAACATGCAATCGATGCGTTAAAAAATGGTGTGTAAAATGAATTGCATTCTTTAACAGAAGCGCAGCCAAACCACTTACAAGACCCACTAAAAAACTTAAAAGTAGAACGAACTGTCGTTCCTTGATGTTCTTCACTCTCCAAATTAAAAACCGGGAAAGCAAGCTTTTATTCTTCATTTCTAAAAAATCAACGTTTATGTCTAACGACATTATTAATACGTATTGGTCGGATGGCTGAAGAAGTCAGGCGACCCTATAGAGAATTACATAAAAAAATCCAGCGATTTTATTAATCTTATGTATCCCATTGATTATCTGAACTTATTAGACTATACATTTATATAACAGCTCTTCAAATGGAGTGCAAAAGTAACAGATAATTAGTAAGGAGAAAACCTTTTGACAGGAAATTTTATAAACTTTTCCCAATGCAAATTAAATCACTGACAATCAGCACAAACAAAGCAAACGTTTGTTATATCACAGTATAAGAAACAATCTTAATTTTCGATCTTATTAATCTTCTGAAAAATGTTTTAACATACGACGGTAAGTAGAAAAAATTTGTGCCCTCGATACGCATCCACAATACTTACCTTCATTAAGAACAACTAAGTTAAATTTATCGGAATACTGATACTTACTGGCCACATCAGCCATCGACTCGTCGTGCTGAATAACAACCTCAGGAACAACCATCAAATCCCGAACAAATACGTCATCATACTTCTCCGGCTGAAACATGATCTCCCGGATATCATCCAGTTTTACAATGCCTTGAAAATTATTAGCTTCATCAATTACAATAAATATGTTTCGATGTGCTTTAGCAATAATTTTCACCAATTCACCTAATGTGGCATCTGAATTTACGGTACTAAAGTCTTTCTCTATTAATCTGGTAACACGCATCAACGACAGCACATTTTGGTCTTTATCATGTGTCATTAACTCCTTGCGTCTGGCTAACTGTATTGTATAAACAGAATGTGTTTCGAAGGTTTTTACGGTAGCATATGAAACCGTAGCTGTAATCATCAGAGGAACAAACAATTGATATCCTCCTGATATATCGGCAATCAAAAATAATCCGGTTAACGGCGCATGCAATACTCCCGCAATCATTCCTGCCATACCAATAAGAGCAAAATTATTAACCTCTAAATTCCGTAGTCCCAGATGCTGCACAAGTTTAGCAAACAAAACTCCTGCATTAACACCCATGAACAGTGTTGGTGCGAAAATACCACCTATACCACCTGCTCCAAAAGTAATTGAAGAGGCAATTACTTTAAAAAATATCACCATGACCAACAAAACAATAATCATCCAAAAACTATCCTGAAAAGAATAGAAAAATGAATTATTATACAAATAAGAGTAATTTCCAGACAGAGAGGAATTTATCGCATCGTAACCTTCACCAAATAAAGAAGGAAAAAAGAAGATAATAACTCCAAGTGATAATCCTCCAAAAATTAATCTCTTATAAATCGAATCAATCTTCTCAAAAATACCATGTATAAACATGTAACACTTTGTAAAATAAGTGGCAATCAGACCGGTGAAAATCCCCAAAACAATGTAGTAAGGTAAATCCGACATAATGAACCCGTTTTGCACCTTAAAAGGGTACAAAACATCCATTCCCAGAAAGAAATAAGAGGTAATAATAGCTGATGCAGATGCTAACAAAAGCGGAACTAAAGACCACATAGTAAGATCAAGCATAATTACTTCCAAAGCAAAAACAATTGCGGCAATCGGCGCTTTAAAAATGGCAGCCATTGCTCCCGCACAGGCACACCCCAAAAGCAATGTAATATGCTTGTAATTTAAGTGGAATAAGCGACCAATATTTGAACCAAGAGCAGCTCCGGTCGCCACGCTTGGTCCTTCCAAACCAACAGAACCACCAAATCCAACTGTTAGAGCCGATGTTACAACTGATGAGAACATATTGTGGCGGCTAATTTGAGCATTGGATTTTGAAATGCCATACAGTACATTAGGTATACCATGCCGAACCGGACGTCTGATTACATATTTTATAAATAAAACGGCCATTAAAATTCCAATAGTGGGATAAATAACGTACAGAATATTTTCATATTCCGGTGAAGAATTACGGTGAAGAAGAGAACTAATAAAATGCACAGAATTTTTAATAATTACTGCTGCTATTCCCGATGTTACACCAATAATAATGGCTAACATTGAAATAAACTGACGATTATTTATGTGCTTTAAACGCCAAACCAAAAAACGACCTAATAATGATTTTTTTTTCACTCTAAAATTTAAATAAAACCAATCTCATGATTCTAACGCAACCAATTGCCAATCATTCACCAAATTCCTTCATTCGAAGCTTAAAATAAAGAATATCTTCCTTAAGATACAAGAAGCAACTCCCTAATCGAAAAAATAATCCAATGCAATCTGATATATATAATAGATCTAAAGAACATCTGTCAGATCACATTACTACGTTCAAAAGAGTAACAAGTTGAATAGGTATGCTTAAAATCATACTTCCACGTCTTATTCTTATCAAGAATTTTTCTAAATTTGCATTATCACCGATTCATATTAACAGACACAAGCATACAATCTTTGTTCTTGTGTCTTTTTTTGATTGAATAACATTAGATTCTAAAGAAAATGACAAATCGAATAACATCTCTTTTCAATATTAAATACCCAATTATTCAAGGGGGAATGGTTTGGTGCTCAGGTTGGAAGTTGGCAACGGCTGTTAGTAATGCCGGAGGATTAGGTTTAATTGGCGCCGGATCGATGCACCCTGATACATTTCAGGAGCATATTCGAAAAGCAAAAACTGCAACCAACAAACCATTTGGTGTTAATGTTCCATTACTTTATCCTGAAATGGATAAAATCATGAACATCATTGTAAAAGAAGGTGTTAAAATTGTATTTACATCGGCAGGAAGCCCTAAAAAATGGACTCCATTTTTAAAAGAACATGATATTACGGTGGTGCATGTTGTATCAAGTGCTCTTTTTGCAAAAAAATGCGAAGAAGCTGGTGTTGATGCAGTTGTTGCTGAAGGTTTTGAAGCGGGAGGACATAACGGAAGAGAGGAAACAACTACAATGACATTAATTCCTTCAGTTCGAAAAGCCATTCAATTGCCTTTGATTGCGGCTGGTGGAATTGGATCCGGAGAAAGCATGTTATCTGCAATGATATTAGGAGCTGATGGCGTTCAAATGGGAACCCGTTTTGCCATTTCTGAAGAATCATCGGCTCATGAAAATTTCAAAAAATCGGTACTGGAACTAGGTGAAGGCGGAACAAAACTGGCTTTGAAAAAGTTAGCCCCTACTCGTTTGGTTAAAAATAATTTTTTCAATCAAGTGAATGAAGCTGAATGCAGAGGTGCATCTCCAAAAGAAATGAAGGAAATTTTAGGAAAAGGTCGTGCAAAAAGCGGCATGTTTGAAGGAAATTTGGATGAAGGAGAATTGGAGATTGGTCAGATTTCTGCACTAATCAATAAAATCCAACCCGTTTCTGAAATTATATCCCAAATAGAACAGGAATATCAAGAGAGCCTGACTCAATTACAATCCGAAAAATATAAATTTTAAGGCGTATCCATTCTTAAATTACACAGAAGAAACTATGATTGAATTTGATAAATTTACACTTAAGAATGGCTTGCGGGTAATTGTGCATCGCGATGAGACCACTCCAATGGCTGCCGTAAATATATTATACAATATTGGAGCAAAAGATGAAAATCCTGAACGAACCGGATTTGCTCACCTTTTTGAGCACCTCATGTTTGGAGGATCGATAAATATTCCAAATTACGACGAACCCCTGCAAATGGTCGGAGGCGACAACAACGCATGGACCAATAATGATATCACTAATTACTATCTTACTGTTCCAAAAGCAAATTTAGAAACCGCTTTTTGGTTGGAATCCGACAGAATGCTGAGTCTTGCTTTCAGCGAAAAAAGTCTGGAAGTACAGCGAAGTGTAGTCATTGAAGAATTTAAACAACGATATTTCAATCAGCCTTACGGCGATGTTTGGTTACACCTTCGCCCTTTGGCCTATAAAGAACATCCATACCAATGGCCAACAATTGGAAAATCTATCGAACACATTGAAAAAGCTACTTTAGAAGAAGTTAAAGATTTCTTTTTTCACCATTATGCACCCAATAATGCAATTATGGTTGTTGCAGGAAATGTGGATACTCAACAAGTTAAAGAACTATCGGAAAAATGGTTTGGACCAATTGAACGAAGAGAAATTCAAGAAAGAAATCTTCCTGTTGAACCAACTCAAAATGAATTCCGGAGCAAACGAATAGATAGTAACGTACCGTTCGATGCAATCTATATGGCCTTTCATATGGGAAAAAGAATGGACGAAGATTTTTATATTATAGATTTGGTTTCGGATGTTTTGTCTAACGGACAATCGTCACGTATTTTTCAATCTTTGGTAAAAGAAAAGAATTTATTCTCTTCGATCGACGCTTATATTACAGGTGAATTTGAACCTGGATTGTTTCTGATAACAGGAAAACTGGTTGAAGGTGTAGCCATGGAAACAGCAGAAGCTGCCATTTGGGAAGAACTGAATAAAATGACCATAACAAAAGTTGATGAGTACGAACTTCAGAAAGTGAAAAATAAGGTGGAGTCAAGCTTAGTGTTTTCAGAAATCAGCTATTTAAACAAGGCTATGAACCTGGCTACCCATGAATTATTAGGTGATGCCGACGACATTAATAAAGAAGTGGAAAAATATCAGAAAGTAAGTGTTGCTGACATTTTAAACAGTTCCGCTAAAATTTTCAGAAAAGAAAATTGCTCTACACTTTATTACTACTCAAAAAAATAGGAATGGAAAACTTATACAGAAACACAGCTCCAGAATTCAAAACAGTAGATAGCGTTGAAATTCTGCCCTCACTAAAACATTCGTTGAGCAACAACATTCCCGTTCACATCATTAATGGTGGTAGTCAGGATGTTGTAAAAATTGAATTTATTTTTAATGCTGGAATCTGGCAACAGAAAAAACCGTTAATTGCTACTTTAACCAACACAATGCTTAACGAGGGAACCTCTTCTTTATCAGCATCTGAAATTGCAGAGAAATTTGATTTCCTTGGGGCTCACATTGGGTTTTCAGCGAGCAAACATGATGCAAGTGTTACGCTGTACAGCCTTAAAAAACATTTTTCAGAGACTCTTGCATTAATTGCAGATCTAATCAAGAATTCCATTTTTCCCGAGAAAGAATTCAAAACAATTTTAACCAATAAGAAACAGCAATATCAAATTGATCATCAAAAAACAAATGTTTTAGCTAAAGAAAAATTCACAGAGATGATTTATGGAAAAAATCATCCTTATGCAAACATCTATGATAGCAGTGAATTTGACAATTGCAGTCTGCAGGATGTTAAAGAATTTTACAAAGAACATTACACGCCCAACAACTGCCATATTATAATAGCTGGTAAGGTGGATGATAATGTGCTATCTGAGGTTGAAGATTTATTTGGTAAAAATAAATGGACAAATCAAAGTCCGTCAATTGATTTCGACCATAAAATAATAAGTTCAAAAGAAAAGTCAGCCTTCGTATGTAAAGATGATGCTGTTCAATCGACAATCCGAATTGGCCGCAAATTATTCACAAAAACTCACCCCGATCATACGGGAATGCAACTTTTAAATTTAATATTAGGAGGCTATTTCGGATCACGGCTGATGCAAAATATCAGAGAAGAAAAAGGGTATACCTATGGAATCAACTCTATCCTGATCTCTCATCTAAAAGATGGCCATTTTACGATTGTTACTGAAGTTGGTGCTGAGGTTTGTAAGGCTGCAGTTCAAGAAATATTCATCGAAATTAAGCGGTTAAGGGAAGAATTGGTCCCCGAAGATGAGTTGACATTAGTGAAAAATTATATTTCAGGTGAATTGCTTCGAAATTTAGACAGTCCTTTTGCCTTGTCGGATGGATTAAAAGGAAATCTACCTTTTGGATTAGACAATACCTATTTTGCACAATTTATTAAGGATTTAAAAGCTGTTACTGCAAAAAAAATAATGGAATTGGCGAATGAGTATTTACAGCTTGATGATCTTTACCTTATAGTCTGTGGACCGAAGGAATGCGAAGAAGCCGTTGCCTTTTCAAATTAATTCCTTTTTTACCAAACTGGATGATATTTCAGTTTAATGTATGGTAATTTGTTGTGAAAATTCGCATATTAATGATTACCTGTTAAAAAAAGGTAAACATGTACTACATTTAGTATCTTAAAATTATAAGATTTTGCTACTTTTAATCGTAGCAACAATATATACAGAACAAAGGGGTTTTTATGAGTAGTGAAACCGAAAAAGACAAACAACTAATACTTGACGCCTACGAGGAACTTTTGAAACATTGCAAAAGGAGTCGTGAGCCGGAAAGTAAACAAATGATAGACAAGGCTTTTCATTTTGCATGGGAAGCTCATAGAGAGGTGCGTCGCAAATCAGGAGAGCCTTATGTTTTGCATCCAATTGCTGTAGCTCAAATTGCAGCAAAAGAAATGGGGCTGGGAACAAAATCTATTGTAGCTTCCTTACTGCATGATGTTGTTGAAGATACCGAATACACCCTTGAAGATATCCAAAATCATTTTGGTGAAAAAGTTGCCCAAATTGTTGATGGTCTGACTAAAATTTCGGACGTATTTGATCAACAAACTTCAATGCAGGCAGAGAATTTCAGAAAAATGCTGTTAACCCTATCCGATGATCTTAGGGTGATTCTGATAAAAATGGCCGACAGACTGCACAACATGCGCACCTTGAGCTCTATGCCATTGCGCAAGCAAATGAAAATTGCCGGCGAAACACTTTTTCTTTTTGCTCCCCTAGCACATCGAATGGGATTGTATGCTATTAAATCTGAATTGGAAGATTTAAGTCTGAGATATGAACACCCGGATGACTTTGACAACATTTCCAAAAAGATAATAGAACAAGAAGAAAAACAACAAAAAATAATACAGAGCATAATTGCTCCGATTAAGGAGAAACTTAAAGAAGCAAATATTCAATGCTCCATTAAAAACCGACCAAGGTCAATTTTCTCTATTTGGAATAAAATTGAAACTCAAAATACCAGTATTGAAGAAATTTACGATCTCATTTCCGTCCGGGTCGTTTTTACACCCAAGGAAGGTGTTTCTGAGAAAAACCAATGTTGGAATATCTATTCTCTTATTACTGATATTTACAAACCTAAACCAGAACGTATCAGGGATTGGGTTAGTACACCGAAAGCCAACGGTTATCAGGCGCTGCACGTAACAGCCATGGGACCTCAGGGAAGGTGGGTCGAATTTCAGATAAGAACAGAGAAAATGGATGACATAGCAGAAAAAGGTTTTGCAGTTCATTCTAAATACAATACCAGTGGAAGTGGAGAGTCTGAATTAGATAAGTGGCTGAACGATGTTCGTGAAATCTTAGATAATCCGGAAGCTGACGCTATGGCATTCCTCGACGAATTTAAATTGAATTTATTTTCAAAGGAAATTCAGGTTTTTACACCTAAAGGACACATTCGCACTTTACCCAAAAAAGCCACGACTCTTGATTTTGCCTACGACATCCATACAGATATCGGAAATCATTGTATTGGAGCTAAAGTAAATCATCGGCTGGTGCCACTAAGCCATGAATTAAAAAGTGGTGATCAAGTGGAAATTCTAACTTCTGAAAAACAAGTACCCAAATATGAATGGATTGAATTTGTCATCACTGCCCGGGCAAAGTCTAAAATTAAATCTGCCTTTAAAAAAGAAAGAAAAGAATACACTTTAAAAGGTTCCAGAATGATAGAAGATCAATTATCTGACAGCGGTCTTCTCCTAAATGCAAAAGCATTTCGAAAAATGCTGGAGCACTACAAACTTTCGAATAAAGAAGAATTATTTTATAAAGTTGGTATAGGAAACATCAACATCAACGAAATTGATGGTGTTGTTCGAAAAAAATCAAAAAGTAAATTCATTAAGTACTGGAAACTTCAGTTTTTTGGCAATTCAGAGGAAAATGAGGACGAAGAAATCCTTGAAACTCCTAATGCAAAACCTGAACTTGATAAAAAGAAAACTCTTATGCTTACAGAATTGGCAGCTAATGAGAGTTATAAAATTGCAGCCTGCTGCAAACCAATACCTGGAGACGAAGTTCTTGGCTATCTGGATATGGCTAATAATGTAACCATACACAAAAGGAAATGCCCCAACGCATTAAAATTAATGTCAAGTCAGGGCGATCGGATTCTTGCTGCAGATTGGACCAGTCATAGATTAATGTCTTTTCTCGCCATTATTGAATTGACAGGAATTGATAAAATTGGCATTGTTAATGAAGTTACCAATGTTATCTCAAAAGATCATGATGTAAATATGCGATCGCTGCACTTTGAAAGCCATGATGGTGTGTTTGAGGGCTTAATCCACCTCTATGTTCACAATACTGAAGATCTTAACAATTTAATTATGAAACTTATCAAGATCAAAGGTCTTGATAATGTGAAACGTATCGAAAATATTGAAGAATACAGCTAAATTAAAATTTATTCTAAATAAGCTTCCAGTTCTAAAAAAAATCACTATTTTAGACCCATTATTTTAAATTAGATTAGATAACACCTAGGTTATTTTTTGATATGAGCAACGAAGACACTAAAGAAATTGTTAAGAAGATGTTTACAGAATATCTTCAGAAAAAGGGACATCGAAAGACTCCGGAAAGATACGCAATACTAGATGAGATATATTCCCGGGAAGGTCACTTCGATATTGAATCTCTTTATATCTTTATGAAAAATAAAAACTATCGTGTCAGCAGAGCAACACTTTACAATACTATAGATCTTCTTTTAGATTGTAAATTGGTAGTTAAGCATCAATTTGGTAAAAATATCGCTCAGTTCGAAAAAGCATATGACAGCAACAAACACGATCATTTGATTTGTACCCGTTGTGGAAAAGTTCTTGAATTTTGCGACACCCGTTTAGAAGATGTTCGTAAAAATGTTTCTGATGATATGGACTTCAAAGTTTCTCATCATTCCTTATATATCTACGGAATTTGCCAGGAATGTCGAAAATTAGAAAACAACTAAGTTTATCAACAATCAATATCTTTCAAAAACCTCTTTAAATAAGAGGTTTTTTTATGCCCAAAAATGACTTATCAACAAGACCTGTTTTCAACTGCCCGAAATAAAAATATTTATTACCTTTGACTGTTAAAACTTGCAAGCATTCTTCAAGATTTAACAGCGTACCCGAACCAATTTTATAAATCCAATCGTAAAATTGGTTTGGATAATTACTTGTTAAGATTTACTATCAAATTATTAGACAGATGAAAGTTGATGTACTTTTAGGCCTCCAATGGGGAGATGAAGGTAAAGGAAAAGTTGTGGATGTACTAACCCCAAAGTACAATTTTATCACCCGTTTTCAGGGTGGCCCCAACGCAGGACACACTTTGGAATTTAATGAAATAAAGCACGTTCTGCATACAATTCCTTCCGGTATCTTCCGCGATGATAAGATTAACGTTATTGGAAATGGTGTTGTTATCGACCCGGTAATTTTCAAGAAAGAAATTGAAGGAATAAAAAAACTTGGAATCAATCTATCCAAAACCTTATTTATTTCGAAGAAGGCTCATTTAATTTTACCTTCTCACAGAATTCTTGATGCGGCATCCGAAGCGGCTAAAGGGAAATCAAAAATTGGATCAACCCTTAAAGGAATTGGACCAACCTATATGGATAAAACCGGAAGAAACGGTTTGCGTGTGGGAGATATCAAATTAAACTTCAAAGAAAAATACGACTCGTTAGTTGACAAGCACCGTTTAATGCTTGACAAACTTTATGAGTTTGATTACGACATTTCTGAATATGAAACCGAATGGTTTGAAGGCATCAAAGTTTTAGCTGAATTTCAGTTAATCGACAGTGAACAATTTCTTAATGATGCTCTTAAAGATGGTAAATCAATTCTTGCTGAAGGTGCACAGGGAACTATGCTGGATGTTGACTTTGGATCCTATCCATTTGTAACTTCATCGAACACTGTTTGTGCCGGAGCTTGTACTGGTTTAGGTATTGCACCGAATCGAATTGGCAGAGTTATTGGTATCTTCAAAGCATATTGCACAAGAGTTGGTATGGGACCATTTCCAACTGAGCTTTTTGATGCTGATGGAGATTTGCTAAGAGCTAAAGGAAATGAATTTGGATCGACAACCGGTCGTGCCCGAAGATGCGGTTGGTTAGATTTGGTTGCTCTTAAGTATTCGATCATGATTAACGGCGTTACTGAATTAACCATGATGAAATCGGATGTAATGGACGATTTTGACACCATTAAAATTTGTACATCTTACCTTGTAAATGGTGAAGAAGTTGAGCATGTTCCTTACGAAATGACTGACGATATCAAACCTGTTTACACAGAGTTTAAAGGTTGGAAAACTGATATGACTGCTGTTACTCATGAGAATGAGTTCCCTGAAGAATTTAATGCTTACATTAATTTTATTGAGGAAGAAACCGGAGTACCTGTTAAAATTGTTTCTGTTGGTCCAAACAGAGCTCAAACTATTGAAAGAATGCTTGATTAATCAAGCACAACAATAAAAGTCTGTTAAGACTCACAAAAAAAAACCTGTTTGAAAATCAAACAGGTTTTTTTAATTCTGTAAAAACATTATTTACTTACATTTTTGATTGATCCTAAATCAGGAAAAAATTCAATGCTGTAATTTTCATTCAGCAATACTTCAGCAGGCATATTCGCAATTTTTCCAAACTGTGCAATCGGCATTCTATTCTGAAATAAAATTTCTCTCCCATTAGAAATAGATACATCAGCCATTCCCGGAATTCTGTAAAATATTTGCTTCTGAGGAACAAGTCCAACTGTTGGAATAATTGCCAACTCTCTTGTTATCTCTAAATTTTTAAAATCAACACGAATTGGTTTTCCACCCAAATCATTCACTCCAACCGGGCCAGCTTGCGGAGACATTCGAAAAATTACCCCGCCATTTTCACCATTTTTAGGAGTGTATAAAAACTGAAAATTCTCTGTAAATCCAACTCTTTTGCCAACAAACAGAGATAAGTAATCATTTTCTAATTTTTCCAATTCTTTAATAATGATCTCATAAGCCTTTCCATCCGGAGGCAATACCTCATAATTTGCAGTTAATATTTTAAATCTTCTTTTTCTTAACTTAAATATCTGATGAGCCGCTTCTTCCGCTTTCTCCTCCAAAGATTTTACCAAGGCCTGCTTTTCCAGAACCGGAACTTTTACAAAAGCTGTATCCGTTTCCACCACTTTAAAAATGGTATCCTCTTTATATTTTATTATTGGATCGATTGAAAATTTCCCGTATTCTATATCAATCTTATCATCGGTAATGAAAACCGATTCTTTTTCTTCTTTCAATATCATTTTCTTCTCCAAATTAAAACCTCTGATTAATCCGGAAGGAGTCAACGAAATTAAACTAGGTTCATAATCCACGGAAGTGGTAATTTTATGATATTCTTCCGGATCTACCTCACCATGAGAGGAAACATCAATTGATTTTAGTTCCCACTCCACTCCATCGGCAGAAACAACATCCGAAATATTCAGATATTTCTTTGCATATTCGGCAAAAGGACCTCTTTTCAAAATCGTTTTTTCTGCAATCACATTAAGTTTTAAAACGGTTTGAGGCAATGCATACACTACTGTATTAGGAGTATCAAGCGTTTTTCTCTTTTGAGCACCGGCATACCACTGACAAGAAGTTACAACAAGTAATACCAATAAAGTTCTTAGAATCATTCGGTTCATTATAATCTGAATTTTTTGTTTAAAATCGGCTAATAAAACTAACGGTAATTATCACCTAACTAATATACAAAGCTCACTATTTTTTTAAATGTAACCATGCTTTCGGTAAATAGTCAATTATATCGCTGGCAGTAAGTGCTTCTACACCGACATCTACAGAAGCTAAATCGCCCGCTAAACCATGCAGATACGCTCCAATTATTGCCGCGATATGTGATGAATAGCCCTGCGATAACAAAGATAATATTATTCCAGTTAACACATCACCACTGCCAGCTGTTGCCATTCCCGGATTACCAGTAGGATTAAAATAACAAGTTCCTTCCGGGCAGCAAATAGCCGTATATGCTCCTTTTAACATCAGGCTTAGTCCATGTTTTTTTGCAAACTCCCGCTGCATGCAATTGCGGGTATAACTATCACCGCTTTTCCCAACCAAACGCTCAAACTCCTTAACATGTGGAGTAAAAATACTTCCAAGCGGCAATTCTTCTTTTAGTTCAGGATGCTCTCCAATGATATTAATTGCATCGGCATCTATTACCATCGGAACTTTTACTTCCTTTAAAAGATCAATCATTGCCTTAAAAGAATTTTGCTTTTTATCTATTCCGGGACCGATAGCAACCGCCTTAAATTGGCTCAAATCGGGATATTCTGTAAAAATAATATCTGAACGATCGATACTAACCATAGCTTCAGGTACGGCTGTTTGCATAATTTGATATCCCAAACGCGGAATATGGGTAGTTAACAGACCAATTCCCGAACGCAGACTTGCACGGGAAGCCAGTATTGCAGCGCCCATTTTCCCATAACTGCCGCTTATAAGCAAGCCATGACCGTAGGTTCCCTTATGATCAAATTTTTTCCTGGGCATCAATAAAGACTTCACAAACTCTCTAGTTAATAACTTGTAGGCAGTGGGCTCTGTTTGAATTATTTCGGGATGCAACCCAATTGGCAAAACTTCCCATTCACCAACATATTCAGCATTTTCGGGAAAAAGAAATGCCAATTTGGGAAATTGCAAACTTAAAGTATAATCTGCCCGAACAATTCCTCTCAAATTATTTTTAGAGTTATCCTCTCCCATCAAACCCGATGGAATATCAATGGCAATAACTTTTGCATCACTGGCATTTATTGCTTTCACAACATCCAACGACAATTCTTCCAGAGGCCTTGACAAACCCGAGCCAAAAATTGCATCAACAACTATATCATCCTTAAAAAGCCATGGCATCGATTCAATCGAAGTCATTTCATACAAATCCAATGTATTCAAATTTCTTATCCGCTCCAGATTCGCCTCAGCTTCATCCGATATCTTATCGGTTATTCGAAGCACAAACACTTCAACAGCATAATTCTTATCAGCCAACATGCGTGCCAAGGCTAATCCATCTCCTCCATTATTTCCCGGACCAACAAAAACCTTGCAACTTTGAGGAGCAGGAAAATGTGAAATAATCCACTTAAAAATTTGCCCCGCGGCTCGTTCCATTAAATCGATGGAAGATATTGGTTCATGCTCTATGGTGTAGGCATCAATCTCAGCAATTTGTCTAGCAGTAAATATTTTCATTGTTATCGGGTTTTGAATCGTTAAATGATAGGCTCTACAAAAGTTAATAAACAAAACATCACAATCTTATAATACCTAAACAGTTCAAGTATCTAATTTAGGCTTGCTATCGTAATCTTTTTTTTTTTAATTCCTTATGTATCGAATGCCTTTATCAAAGATACTAAACTTTCAATAATTGAATATGCTTACGAAAACGTTTTAAATAGATTCATTCTGATAACAAATCGTCACTACCTTCTGTTTTTTTCTATATATTTGTCAATCTTAAAACTAAAACTTTACTTTTAATTAAAAACTAACATTTATGTTTAAAGGACATCCTAAAGGACTATACGTTGCATTTTTCGCCAACTTGGGGGAGCGTTTCGGCTTCTACACCATGATGGGAATTCTGGTATATTACCTTACCGCAAAATATGGTTTATCTGCAACTAAAGCAGGTATGATTTACAGTGTTTTTTATGGCTCCATCTATGGTTTAGCTCTTGTTGGAGGTTTTCTGGCTGATAGAACTAAAAACTACAAAGGAATCATTTACATCGGGCTTATTACGATGCTGGCCGGCTATGTTTTAATGGCTATTCCAGGCTTTGGTCTCATTTTTACTGTTCTTGCTCTATTCGTAATTGCATTCGGAAATGGTTTGTTCAAAGGAAATTTACAAGCTGTTGTTGGTCAACTTTACGATGATCCCAAATATTCTCATTTGAGAGATTCAGCGTTTAGCGTATTCTATATGGGTATCAATGTTGGTGCTCTTTTTGCCCCTAGTGCCGCTGCCGGAATCATTAACTGGTTTATAAAATCAAAAGGATTTTTACGCGATGATGCCTTACCTGCAATCATCCATAAATTTCAAGCCACTCCTTCAGATACTGGAGTTATCTCTGAATTACAAACACTTGCAGATAAAGTGTCCGGAGCTCATGTTGCTGATTTATCTGACTTTGCAACAAATTACCTTTCCGCTTACGGTTCCGGTTTTAATTATGCATTTGGTGTAGCTGGACTAACAATGATTTTATCTCTTGTAATCTATACTATATATAAGAAGCTCCTTCCTGATGTTCAAAAAGCCGATAACGAAAAAGGCGAAGTTGTTGAAATGTCTAAAGCAGAAACGAAACAAAGACTTACAGCATTGTTTCTTGTATTTGGGGTAGTTATCTTCTTTTGGATGGCTTTTCACCAAAATGGTTTAACCATGAGTTTCTTTGCCCGTGACTACACAGTAACAAGTGTAGGACCTGCAACCTATTTGGTTTTCAATATTTGGTCTTTACTTTCAATTGTAATTGGAATACTTGCTTTAAGCTCTATATTTAACAAAGGAGCATCAGCAAAAAACAAATTAATTGGAGCTGGAGTTCTTGCTGTTTCAGTGTTTTCCACCTATTATTTTTATACTCAGAACCCTGAAGTAAATGCATTCTCTCCTGAGTTATTCCAGCATTTTAATCCAACTATGATTGTATTACTTACTCCTATTATTGTTGGAATATTTGCTTGGTTAAACAAAAGGGGCATAGAACCTTCAGCACCAAGAAAAATTGGTATCGGTATGATTATAACATCAGTAGGTTTCTTAATCCTGTTAATTGGATCTTTAGGTTTAGATCCTTTTAATGCTATGCAGGCAGACCCAAACCATCTTCGTGTTGGTACAGGCTGGTTAATTAGTACTTATTTTACTTTAACTATCGCTGAATTATTCTTGAGTCCGATGGGAATTTCTTTTGTATCAAAAGTTTCCCCTCCAAAATACCAGGGAATCATGCAAGGATGTTGGTTAGGAGCAACCGCAGTTGGAAACTTGTTCTTAAGCGTTGGCAGCTATTTATACGAACGCGTTGCAATCTGGCAAGTATGGACAATTTTCATTATTCTGTGCTTTATTGCTGCTTCTTTTATTTTTTCTATCATGAAAAAACTGGAAAAAGTTTCCTAGCACTAAGATATAACCTATTAGAAACCGCCTCAATTTGAGGCGGTTTTTTTTATGCCCGCAACTCACCAGTCAAATATTCGATGCACCAATCAATAAAATCAAATAGAATTTTTGCATCCTATTTAAGACATAAAGGTATTTTATATTATATTTGTTCTTATTCAAAATAATTCTAAATAAAATCTCATGTTTGAGAAACTTAAAAAGCGTTGGGAGATCACCTCTAACATCCAATTGATACTTATTTTTATTGCCTTTTCGGTTACCGGAAGTCTAGCGGTTATGGTACGCAAACTTGTTTTTTCCTACTTGTCAATGGGTTCTGACACAAACCTGCTGATTAAAATTTTCATGAGCATTTTAATAATCACTCCAACCTACCAAGTGTTTTTAATCATTGTTGGTAGTTTATTGGGCCAATTTCGATTCTTTTGGAAATTTGAGAAGAAAATGCTGAGCCGTTTTATCCCTAAAAAGAAAAAACAACCTCTATCCTAGAAAAAGCGATATGGACCAAGAACACAATCACACTTACATGAATAAAGAAATAATCGCCGAAAAATTTCGCCTGTTACAAGACAGAATATGCAAAGCCATTGAAACAACCGATGGAAAAGCAAATTTTATGGAAGATACTTGGGAACGCAAAGAAGGTGGCGGCGGTAGAAGTAGAGTAATAGTGAATGGTAACATTATAGAAAAAGGTGGAGTTCAATTCTCAGCAGTTCACGGCAAATTACCAGAAAAAATCAAACACAAATTAAATCTTTCCAATTCAAATTTCTTTGCAACCGGAGTCTCACTAATCATGCATCCCGAAAACCCTCATGTGCCAATTGTACACATGAATGTTCGTTACTTCGAATTAGAGGATGGTACGTTTTGGTTCGGTGGAGGAATTGATCTTACTCCCATTTATATAAATGTGGATCAAGCCAAAGATTTTCACAAGGAACTGAAAGAAGTATGCGATCGTCATCATCCGGAATATTATTCAAAATTTAAAACTTGGGCTGATGATTACTTCTTTCTTCCCTTTCGGGAAGAAACCCGTGGTATTGGAGGAATATTCTTCGATCATTTAAATGGCACAGATGGTTTAAGCAAGGAGGAAATTTTTAATTTCACAATGGATGTAGGCAATTTATTTGCACCTCTTTACTGCCGAATAATGAGTCAGAACAAGGGGGAAAGCTATTCGGAGAAAGAAAAAGACTGGCAATTGCACCGACGAGGAAGATACGCAGAATTCAACCTGGTACTTGATAAAGGAACCAAATTTGGACTGGATACCAATGGAAGAACTGAATCAATACTGGTCAGCATGCCACCCGAAGTAAAATGGACTTATCAGTACCCGATTGAAAGTGGTTCCAAAGAAGAGTTAACACTTTCTCTTCTAAAAAAAGGAATTAACTGGGTGGAATAAGTACAATCCTGTTTATACCAATTTTATTTCAAAACAGACTTTAATTAAAATGAATTAATTTTTATTACTTTAAACTGGGAAACAGCTAAACACTCCCTTTTTATCTAAATAATCAACACGAACACTATGCCAAAAAAAACGACTGTTTTACTACTCAATTTAGGAACGCCAAAAAGTCCTGATGTATCAGATGTTCGCACCTATCTTTTCGAATTCCTAAACGATCCGAGAGTAATCGATATTCCCTGGTTGTTACGTAAAATATTAGTAAACCTTATTATCGTTCCTTTTCGGGCAAAAGGTTCATCAAAAATCTACAAGAAATTGTGGACCAAAGAAGGTTCTCCATTGATGATTTACGGAGAAAAAGTAAAAGGCTTGCTTCAAGAGGAACTGGATTCCAATTTTACTGTAGAGCTGGCCATGCGCTATCAGCAACCATCGATGAAGAACGTTTTGGATAAAATACAAAAGGATATGCCTCAGAAGTTGATTATTCTTCCAATGTATCCGCAATATGCTTCCTCATCAACAGGTTCTACCTTCCAGAAGGCAATGGAAATTATCAAATCCTGGGAAGTAATTCCTGAAGTGAAATTTGTAAACCAATTCTTCGACCATGAAGGATACCTGGATACTATTGCTGAAAATGCCAAAAAGCATGATTTAAACGATTTTGATCATTTTATATTCTCTTATCATGGACTGCCAATCCGCCAAATAAACAAAGTTCATCCTAACCGGAATTGTTTTAAATGCGATTGTCACAAAAAATTTATTCCGGAAACAGATTATTATTGTTACCGTTCAACCTGCTTTGAGACCAGTCGCTTATTGGCTGAAAAATTATCTATTCCTAAAGAAAAATATACCGTTTCCTTTCAATCCCGATTGGACAAAAACTGGCTGGAACCTTTCTCTGATAAAGTAGTGGAAGAAAAAGCAAAAAACGGAGCTAAAAAGATTTTGGTTTTCAGCCCTGCTTTTGTTGCTGATTGCTTAGAAACAACAGTAGAAATTGGAATAGAATATCGAGAAATTTTCGAGGAAAACGGGGGCGAAAAATTAGCCTTGGTTGAGAGCCTAAACGATCATCCAAAGTGGATTGCGACCTTGAAGGATTTGGTAATTAATTCATAATCCCAAATTATTAATTCGCCTAAGAAGCTGTTTAAATTTATTAATAGCATTTGCAGAGAAATATCAAAAATAAGGGAGGTCGTTATTATTTGTTAATGCCTTCACCAAAGGCTTAAACGTCCATTATTATTTGTTAATACCTCCACCAAAGGCTTAGGCAAGTCATTATAATATGTTAACGGCTTCGTTAAATGAAAAAATCACAATTATAATTTTATAAAAGCGAGGGCAATACATTAGGCAGGCAATTATTAGTTGTTAATACCAATTTAATTTCAAAAGTATCTTTAGAAGCTGTTTAAATTTATTTTTAGAAATTTTTATCGAAGAAAAAAGACTCAGAATAAGGCAAATTTGATGCGGATAGTGGTTCTATTTAACGCAATTATGAGGTTTTTGGCTTATGAAAGAGCTAAAGGATAAATTTTTAAACAGTTTCTAATTTTAAGCCCGATCAATAGTTGCTTCCCAAAAATACATTGGAGGATTACACTCCTTGAAACCTTCCGAAAGGTAAAGGTTTTGAGCTGTTTGATTGTCGTTTCGAACCTCTAAGGTTATTTTGCAGCAATCTATCTTCCTGGCAATGGCTTTAACAGATTGCATTAAGAACCGCCCTACACCTTTCCCCCTATAATCAGGTAAAACTATTAAGTCATGAATGTTTATGAGGGAAGACATCTTGAAAGTTGAGAAATTCACAAAGCAATTTGCCAAAGCAATATATTCATTCTCATTTTGCACTAAAACCCCAATATAATTAGCCTGTTTTTGCAATCCACGTACTAATTCTTGAAATGAATCGGGGTGTAATGGCTTTTCACAGCCCATCCGATCCAACATATACGCATTCATTAAATTGAACAATGCAGTCTGATGATCCGAATCATCAAGATTCAGCTCTACAAAGGAAAAAGGAAGTGTTGTCATGTTTTCGGTTTGTAAAAGCATTTACAGTTTGGAAATCTATTTTAAAATTACACTTTAAAACGCCAGGTTTCAATCTCATATTTTTTTACTCTTGTCCCCAGCATTCTCTCTGTAATGCAAAGCAATTCAGCTGCTTTTGTTACATTCCCGGCCGTAGTCGTGAGTGCGTCCCGAATCAATTGTTTTTCAAGCTGCTCAACCACAACCATCATTCCACCTTCCATTACACTGTTTGTTGAATCGGCAGTTTGAAGAGTTGGAGGTAAATCGTAACTATGAATAACATTATCTTTCGTCATTATGCACGATCGTTCAATCACATTCTCCAGTTCCCTAATATTTCCCGGCCAACGATGAACCATCAACATATTTACTGCAGATGTTGTAATTCTTTTAATTTGAAAATTATTCTTCCGATTAAACTTATCGATAAAATGATCAACCAAAATTGGAATATCATCTCTTCTGTGTCGTAAAGGAGGAATAAATATTGGAAAAACATTAATTCTGTAATAGAAATCTTCTCTAAAATCACCATTCTCAATTAGCTCCTCCAAATTACGGTTTGTTGCTGCCACTATTCGCACATCAACCTTAATGGTTTTAGATCCCCCCACACGTTCAAACTCTCTTTCCTGCAAAACCCGTAACAATTTTACTTGCGTAGATAAAGGCAAATCACCAATTTCATCGAGAAATATTGTTCCCCCATCGGCCAATTCAAATCTCCCCTTTCGCATTTGATCGGCACCTGTATAAGCTCCTTTTTCATGTCCAAAAAGTTCACTTTCAATTAAGCTTTCCGGCAATGCAGAACAATTTACTTTAATGAGCTTACGATCCTTTTGTTTGCTTTTGGCATGTATTTCCTCAGCAAATAGTTCTTTTCCAATCCCGCTTTCGCCACGCAACAAAACCGTGCTGTTTGTTTGGGCCACCCGACTTACCAATGCATACAAATCACACATTTTGCCTGAGTTACCAATAATGTTATGCGGTTTTTGGCTATCGAGCTGACTTTGCAATTCTCTGTTTTGTTCTCGTAATGCTTCTAATTCTTCAAGCTTAGCTTGCTTATATCGGGCCGTTTTTGCAATCATCGATCCAACAATACTCAATAGCTGAATATCCTCATTAACAGAAATGTTGGAATTGTAAATTCTCACAACACTTAAGGCACCCGTTACAACATTATCAAGCAAAAGCGGCACACAAATAAAAGTTAACTCGTGTCCGTCTTTTGTAAGTTCCGTTTTAATTTTGTTGATAAAAAGTTTCGATTTTGATATTTCAGAAATAACAACAGGCCTGGCCAATTCAACAACCTTACCTATAATTCCTTCACCCAAATTGTACTTTCCCCTTGCTTGCTGCGATGCACTTAATCCATAGGCAGCCTCAATCATCATCCGGTTTGTTTGCCGATTAAAAATCGTGATAAAACTTCTTTCGGCATTCAAATGTTTCACCAAACAAGCTAATATCGGAGATAAATCCTTTTTTAATTCATTACTGTTCAAAAGTCTTTGGCTTATATCGAAAAGAAGAGACATTTCATTAAAACCATAACATTCGTCGCCTGCTTTTTTGCATTTTAAACTCATAAGCGAATATTTAAGGGGGTACATCTGCAAAATTATAAAAAAAGCAACAACACCCCTACAAAATATACAAATCATTTAGTAATTTATACATATTGCAAATCACACCCCATTAAAAATACAGCCTGGCGCAAATAAAAATATATAAAAAACCAACACACCCCCATTTAAACAATTCCCATCACTTACAAAACCATTTTGGAACAATTTGAATCCTAAATTCAAATTTTGTTTAAAATACATTTCTGTATGAATCAAATAATCAAACAGATCGAAATCCCTTACTGAACCAACGATTACACACTTAAATTCAAATATGTACTCCAAAACCATCTTTCCTACAAATTTGTAGGAAATCGAAGTGCCTGCAATGCAAAACAAATACGGACAAAACAACAATAAACACCTCTGCAATAAACACTTAAGAACCACAAAACAACAAAAACAACAAAGCTAAAAAAGCAAATGGTACGCTTTATGAATACGGCTTGGCAACTATTAACCCAAATAAAAATAACAGACATGAGAAAAATTGCCATTTACGGAAAAGGTGGAATTGGAAAATCAACTACAACCCAAAACACTGTAGCAGGTCTAGTTGAAGCTGGAAAAAACATCATGGTTGTTGGATGTGATCCCAAAGCCGACTCCACAAGATTATTATTAGGAGGATTAGCTCAAAAAACAGTTCTTGACACACTGCGCGAAGAAGGAGAAGATGTTGATTTGGATGATATTGTTCGTCCTGGTTACGGTGGAGTAAGATGCGTTGAATCAGGAGGACCTGAACCAGGAGTTGGTTGCGCCGGTCGTGGAATTATTACTTCGATTAATATGTTGGAACAGTTAGGTGCCTGGGATGACAAATACGAAATAGACTACACATTCTACGATGTGCTTGGTGATGTGGTTTGCGGAGGTTTTGCAATGCCAATCCGTGAAGGTAAAGCGGAAGAAATTTACATTGTTGTTTCTGGTGAAATGATGGCCATGTATGCTGCAAACAATATCTGTAAAGGAATTCAAAAATATGCACAGAACGGAGTTGTTCGTTTGGGAGGCTTAATTTGCAATTCACGTAATGTTGATCACGAAAGTGATATGATTGAAGAATTAGCACGAAAACTGGGCACACAAATGATTCACTTTGTTCCCCGTGACAATGTTGTTCAAAGAGCTGAAATTCATCGTAAAACAGTAATTGAATATGAACCGGAACATGGTCAGGCCGATGAATACCGTAAATTATCCAATGCGATCAATGATAATGAAATGTTTGTAATTCCTACACCTCTGGAAATGGAAGAACTGGAAAAACTTCTAATCGATTTTGGTATTGACGCCTAATAAATCCTACCCAAATTACAAAACACATTATTCCAAACATTTAAAACAATACAGACTATGTTAATGATAAAAGCAATAATCCGCCCTGAAAAAACCAATAAGGTCTTAAAAGCTCTGTTTGAAGCTGGATACATCGCTGTAACAAAAATGCCGGTGGTTGGCCGCGGTAAGCAGCGGGGAATCAAAATAGGTGATGTTACTTACGATGAACTGCCTAAAGAAATGCTGATGATGGTTATTAAAGATGAAGACAAAGACTTCGCCATCAATACTATTTTGGATGCTGCCCGATCCACTCCAAAAGGAGCCTTCGGTGATGGAAAAATATTCGTATCTCCAGTTGATGAAGCCTATACAATAAGCAGAGGTACCAAAGAATTATAAACCTAAAAACTCGAAGGTATGAAGTGTATAATGTCCATTATCAAGATTAATAAAATGAACAAAACCAAACGGGCTTTGCGTGATGCCGGATTTTCTTCGATGACTGCAACAGGTAGTGTATTCGGACGCGGCAAAGGCCTTTGGGATGCTAAAGTTTTAGAAGGTGTAAAGAATGATCAGCCTGAAGCATTGGAGCTTTTAGGAAAAGAACCCAGACTTCGCCCTCAACGCCTGCTTCAAGTTGTTGTTCCGAACCATAAGGTATCAGAATGTATCGAAACAATAATCGAAGCCAATCAATCAAAAAGCCCAGGAGATGGTAAAATTTTCGTTTTGCCTGTAAATGAAGCGATACGTGTAAGAACTGCAGAAAGCGGTGATCAAGTTCTGGATAATTAAACGAAAAGCTATGGTAAAAAAATTAGATATAACACAGGGTTTGCCGGATCCATCGAAAGTGATGGATGAGATCATGGCAAAATACCCGACAAAGATTGCTAAAAAACGTCAAAAATCATTGGTGGTTAATGATCCTGCCGAAGGAAAAGAAATTCAAGCCAACGTAAGAACCATTCCGGGAATTATTACTCAACGAGGATGTACTTACGCAGGATGTAAAGGGGTAGTATTAGGCCCAACAAGAGATATTATTAATTTGGTTCACGGGCCAATTGGCTGCAGTTTTTACGCCTGGCTTACAAGAAGAAACCAAACCAGACCTGCTGAAGGAGAAGATAACTTTATTACCTACAGTTTTTCTACCGACATACAGGATTCTAACATTGTATTTGGTGGTGAAGCTAAGCTAAAAGATGCCGTTCGCGAAGCATTCGAGATTTTTAAACCCAAAGCAATTGGCATTTTCTCAACCTGCCCTGTTGGTTTAATCGGAGATGATGTGCACTCAGTATCCCGCGAGATGAAAGAGGAATTGGGAATTAATATTTTCGGTTTTAGCTGCGAAGGATACCGCGGTGTATCTCAATCGGCGGGTCACCACATTGCAAACAATGGTGTATTCAAAAATGTAATCGGCAACAACAACAGAGACCGTATTGGCAAATTCCAAATCAATCTGCTTGGCGAATACAATATTGGTGGTGACGCTTTTGAATTGGAAAGATTGTTTGATGAAGCTGGAATCACTTTGCTGTCCACTTTTAGTGGTAACTCTACGATCGAAAGTATGGAATATGCTCATACCGCTGACCTTAATCTGATTATGTGTCACCGCTCCATCAATTACATTGCTGAGATGATGGAAGAGAAATATGGTATTCCTTGGGTGAAAGTTAGTTTCATTGGTGCAGAAGGCAGTGCAAAAGCTCTTCGTAAAGTCGCTGAGTATTTTGATGATGCTGAGCTAAGTGCAAAAGTGGAAGAGATTATAGAACGCGAGATGAAGAAAGTGGAAGTGGTAAGAGAAGCTGTAAAAGCAAAAACAGAAGGCAAATTAGCCATGATGTTTGTTGGAGGTTCAAGAGCTCATCATTATCAGGATTTATTCTCGGAAATAGGTGTAACCACAGTATCGGCAGGATATGAATTTGCTCACCGTGACGATTACGAAGGCAGAGATGTTATTCCAAGCATAAAAATTGATGCCGATACCCGAAACATTGAAGATCTGACTGTTGAGAAAGATCTTGAATTATACCGTGAAGACTTAGCTGTAAAAAAAGAAAAACTTCTTAAAAATGGTTACGAATTCAGCAACTATGACGGTATGATGTCCGAAATGAAAAAGAACTCACTGGTTATTGATGACATCAACCATTGGGAAACTGAAAAGCTGATTGAGTACTATAAACCTGATATTTTTTGTGCCGGTATTAAAGAAAAATATGTGGTACAAAAGTCTGGAGTTCCATTGAAACAATTACACAGCTACGATTACGGTGGACCCTATGCCGGTTTTGAAGGAGCAATCAATTTCTATCTGGAAATGGAGCGCATGCTCTGCACAAGAATCTGGAAAATGGTGACTACACCTTGGAAAACCGACCCTGAAATTGTTGGAAGTTTTGCCATTAACGAATAAAGGAGGACAAATAGATGTTATTAAATCATACAACAAGTAAAATAGTAGAGAGAAAGGCCTTAACGGTAAATCCGGCGAAGACCTGTCAGCCTATTGGTGCAATGTATGCCGCATTAGGAATACACGGATGTTTGCCTCACAGTCATGGCTCACAAGGCTGCTGTTCTTATCACAGAAGTACTTTAACCCGACACTACAAAGAACCCGTAATGGCTGCAACCAGTTCATTTACCGAAGGTTCATCTGTTTTTGGCGGACAAGCAAACTTACTGCAGGCAATCACAAATATTTTTACCATATACGAGCCGGATATAATTGCAGTGCATTCCACATGTTTATCAGAAACAATTGGCGATGACTTAGGTCAGATTGTAAGTAAGGCTGCATCGGATGGTAAAATTCCGGAAGGAAAGCACGTGATACAGGCTCCAACTCCAAGTTACGTAGGTAGTCATGTAACTGGTTATGCCAATATGCTGGAAGGTATTGTAAAATATTTCGCTAAAAAAAGCGATAGTCTTAAAAATCAGCTGAATATTCTCTCTGGTTGGGTAGAACCTTCTGATATGAGAGAATTAAAAAGAATTTTAAAACTAATGAAGGTGAAAAATGTTTTGCTTCCTGACACTTCAGATGTTTTGGATTCGCCTATGAACGGGAAATTTGAAATGTATCCGAAAGGAGGAACTACAATTCCTGAAATGGTAAGCATGGGTGACAGCCTTCATACCCTTGCCTTGGGTGAATGGGCAACGGAAAAAGCAGCTATCAATCTCGACAATCAGTGTAAAGTAAAATTCAGCATACAGGATCTGCCAATTGGTATTCAGGCAACTGACCGTTTTATTCAGTCACTGGCAAAACTTGGATCTGTTTCTGTTCCTGAATCCATTAACGATGAACGTGGACGCTTAATTGATGTGATTACTGATATGCACCAATACCTGTATGGTAAACGTGTAGCATTATGGGGTGATCCCGATCAATTGATTCCATTAGCAGAGTTTTTGGTAGACATGGATATGAACCAGTTTACATTGTTTCAGGAACTCCCGGTAAAACATTCGAAAAAAGAATGGAAAAGATTCTAAGCAAAAGTGTACCAGAGGCCAAATATAAAAATGGTGCCAATGCCGATATGCTTTTAATGCACCAATGGATCAAAGAAAATCCTGTGGATCTGTTAATTGGAAACACCTATGGAAAATACATTTCGCGAGATGAAAAGATTCCATTTGTACGAATGGGCTTCCCTATTATCGACCGCGTTGGACACAGTTATTTTCCAACACTAGGTTATATGGGAGGATTGAGAATTCTTGAAAAAATTCTTTCAGTACTTATGGATCAGCAGGATGCAACTTGCCCTGAAGAATCATTCGAGTTGGTAATGTAGTGATGCGATGAAATGAAGGAGGTTACTGGCTAATTTGCAAATCATACCCTTTTCTCATAGCTAGGATAAAACGTCTCCCACCTCCTTCATTTTTATCACTCGTTTTGAATAAAAACCAATACGAAGAAAAATTTCTTCCCTCTCAATATAAACCTGTGCATTACACATATATAACTAACGACAATGGAGAGAATAATCAAAGAACGATCCACTCAGGTACACACAATAGGAACATCAGCCCATGATTTAGATTGTGAGAAGAAAAGCTTAGCCGGAAGTGTCAGCCAACGCGCCTGTGTATTTTGCGGCTCTCGGGTTGTACTTTATCCCATTGCCGATGCACTGCACCTGATTCACGGCCCCATAGGTTGTGCCGCTTACACCTGGGATATCCGCGGTGCATTATCCTCCGGACCACAATTGCACCGCTTAAGTTTTTCGACCGATTTACGCGAACGTGATGTGGTTTTTGGCGGAGAACCAAAACTCTATACTGCACTTACTGAATTAATTGAAGCCTACAAACCGAAAGCAGCATTTGTCTACTCCACCTGTATTGTAGGTGTTATTGGCGATGACGTTGAAGCAGTCTGCCGAAAAGTATCTGCAGAACAAAAAATTGATGTACTGCCGGTTATGGCGGAAGGTTTTAAAGGCACAAAAAAAGACGGGTACAAAGCTGCCTGCGATGCTTTGGCCAAACTTGTCGGCACAGATAATGAATTTCAGGCACCTCCTTTTAGCATAAACATTTTAGGAGATTTTAATTTGGCCGGGGAGCTGTGGATGCTAAAGGAATATTACGAAAAAATTGGCGTAAACATCATTACCTGCCTTACCGGCGACGGCAGAATAAATGAAATTCGTCAGGCACACAAAGCCTCTATTAATGTGGTTCAATGCTCCGGCTCCATGATGCATCTGGCCAAAGAAATGGAAGAAAAATACGGCATTCCATTCATTAAAGTATCCTATTTTGGAATAGAAGATATGGCTGATGCCCTTTACGAAGTAGCCGGCTTTTTTAAGAACGATGAAATGCTTCAAAAAGCAAAAGAATTAGTTTCATCTGAAATTAAAACTCTACTACCTGCTTTGGCACCATTCAAAGAAAAATTACAAGGCAAAAAGGCCGCGATTTATGTTGGTGGTGCCTTTAAGGCAATCAGCTTGGTGAAAGCCCTTCGGTTAATTGGAATGAAAACCGTAATGGTAGGATCACAAACCGGAAACAAAGACGATTACAATTTGCTTAAAAAATTGTGCGATGAGGGAACCATTATTGTTGATGATTCGAATCCGAATGAACTTTCAGAATTTGTAAAAGAAAAAGGAGTCGACCTCTTTATTGGCGGCGTAAAAGAACGTCCGATTGCCTACAAATTAGGAATTGGGTTCTGCGATCACAATCACGAAAGAAAAGAAGCATTAGCCGGCTTTGAAGGCATGCTAAACTTTGCAAACGAGGTTTACGCCTCGGTAACCAGTCCTGTTTGGAAATTCTTTAAACGCTAACTCACATGGAAAAAATCCCAACTTTATCATATATCAGACCATTTGTATCAACACGAAATGCGTGTAAACTGTGCTCACCCTTGGGTGCCTGTATTGCGATAAAGGGCATTGAAGGTTGCGTTCCTGTAATTCACGGTTCTCAAGGGTGCGCCACCTACATTCGCCGTTACATGATTAGTCATTACAAGGAGCCTGTAGATATTGCATCTTCCAATTTTAGCGAAGAAACTACCATTTTTGGAGGAGAGGCAAATTTAAAAACTGCACTAACCAATGTTACCAATCAATATCAGCCAATGGCAATTGGTGTTGCTACAACATGCCTGAGCGAAACCATTGGGGAAGACGTTGCATCACAACTAAGTCACATAAGAAACGACAGCACCAGTTCCAATTTACCTAGTTTGTTTACCGTTTCAACACCAAGTTATCAGGGAACTCACATGGATGGATTTCATGCAACAGTATTAGCTGTTGTCAAAAACTATGCGAAAAAATTACCATCTGCTGACAAGATCAATTTTTTCCCAGGCTTTGTTTCACCTTCAGATATTCGGCATATCAAAGAAATAGTAGCTGACTTTGATCTTACAACAACAATTTTACCCGATTACTCGGATACTTTGGACAACCCCGTTTGGGATCAATATTATCGCGTACCAAAAGGAGGTACTCCAATATCAGAGCTTGAAAAAATGGGAGAAGCCTACGCATCGGTTGAATTGGGTGTTTTTACTGCAGTAAAACAAGGCGGGCAAAATGGAGGAACTGAAGTCAGCGGAGCATCGTGGCTGGAAAGTGAACACAGCGTAAAAAACCACCAATGCCTTTTACCAATTGGCATGAGCAATAGTGATTCTTTATTTGATATTCTAAGTAAAATAAGCGGGAAAGACATTCCTGTGAAATATCAAATGCAGAGAGGTCGCTTACTGGATTCTTATGCCGATGGACACAAATACATTTTTGGAAAAAAGGCTGTGGTTTACGGCGAAGAAGATTTAGTTCTGGCCTTGTGTTCATTTCTTGATGAAATAGGAGTCGAAGTTGTTTTGGCAGCCTCGGGAGCAAACAGCGGAAAGCTTCAAAAAGAAATCATCAGACATTGTCCGGAACATGGAAAAACCATCAAAGTAATTAGTGATTCTGATTTTGAACAAATCAATGAGGCGTGCAATACAATTAAACCAGACTTTCTAATCGGAAACAGCAAGGGAAATTACATTGCCGGCAATTTCAATATTCCGCTGATAAGAGTTGGCTTTCCTATTCACGATCGAATTGGAGGACAACGGATTACTCTTCTTGGTTATCAGGGGACTCAGGAATTATTCGACAAGGTAGTAAATGCCATGATTGAATACAAACAAAACAATTCTCCTATCGGATATAAATACATGTAAAAGAGAGCATTTACAATTAATAAAAGTTAAGAAATCTCACATAAAAGTCGCATCATGAAAGATTTATCAACTCATCCTTGTTTCAACAAAGACGCACATCATAAATATGCCCGGGTACATTTGCCCGTAGCTCCAACTTGTAATGTGAAATGCAACTATTGCAATCGAAAATTCGACTGTGTAAACGAAAGCAGACCCGGAGTTACCAGCAGCGTTTTATCACCCGATCAGGCATTAAGCTATCTTATTAAATTGGTGAAAATAATGCCGGAGCTTAAAGTGGTTGGAATTGCAGGACCTGGCGATCCTTTTGCCAATCCTACCCAAACCATGAAAACGCTTCATTTGGTTCGGGATAACTTTCCGGATATGCTGCTTTGCCTATCTACAAATGGCTTAAATGTAGCTCCTTATATCGATGAATTAAAAGAGCTGGACGTATCTCATGTTACAATCACTTTAAACAGCTTACGCCCCGAAACTTTAGCAAAAGTTTACAGTTGGGTACGACACGACAAAAGAGGATATTTTGGAGCGCAAGCCGGAGAATATCTACTTCAAAGACAATTGGAAGCAATAGCCAAACTAAAGGAAGCCGGCATTACTGTAAAGGTAAATACCATTATAATGCCGGGAATCAACGATCATGAAATTGCAGAAATTGCAGAAAAAATTGCATCACTTGGAGTGGATTTAATGAATACAATTCCATTGTTTCCGGTAAAAGATACCGCCATGGAACACATGGAGGAACCTACTCCTGATTTTATGAAATCCTTACGTAAAAAAGTAGAAGTATTTCTTCCTCCGATGTCTCATTGCGCACGATGCAGAGCCGACGCGGCAGGATTACTCGGAAAAGATTCTGCAGAAGCCGCCAAGTTACTTTCCGAAACAGCTCTTCTTACAGTTGAAAAAGGAGAAGAAAGACCTTGTGTTGCAGTCACCTCTATGGAAGGAATTTTGGTGAATCAACATTTGGGTGAAGCAGATCGAATTCACGTTTTCAGGGAAACACCCAAAGGATACAAACTGGTAAATGTTAGGGCAACTCCCGACACGGGTCAAGGCGATTCCCGTTGGGAAAAACTAGCGGAAACTTTGGCTGACTGCAGAGCAATTTTAGTTGGAGGAATCGGCAAAAAACCAGCAGGTATTCTAGGTCGAAGCGGAATTAAAATCATCGAGATGAGCGGACTAATCGACCAAGGCTTGGATTCTGTTTACAAAGGCACCGAACTTCGTTCCCTATGCAAAACCGAAATGACAAAATGTGGAACAGGATGTACTGGTTCTGCTACCGGATGCGGTTGATAAAACAACAGCCAAAATTCAAATGATCAATTAAAAACACATAAAATCTTTATCATCATGAAGAAACCTGAATTTCACATTTTAGTTTGCAATTCATTTCGAATTGCAGGAGAAGCGCAAGGATATTGCAATAAAAACGGATCAGTAGACATGGTTCAATATCTTATGGAAGAATGTGCAGACAGAGGTATAGACGCGACAGTTTCAACCACCGGCTGCCTAAATGTTTGCTCACAAGGTCCGGTAATGGTAGTTCATCCAAACAACCTATGGTATGGAGGCGTAACACCGGATCGAATTGATGAAATTCTGGATGCTCTGGAAGAAGGCGAAGCTGTTACCGAATATTTAATTGCCGAATAAAATTTACGTATAACACTTTAATAAAAAACACCATGCACATCATCGATACCACTCTTCGCGATGGAGAACAAGCACCCGGAGTAGTTTTCTCTCTTGAAGAAAAGCTGAAAATTGCAGCTCTGTTGGATGAGGCTGGTGTAAAAGAATTGGAAATAGGAACACCCGCCATTTCCTTAGCGGATGAAGAAGACATTAGAATCATCAACGATCAAAGGTTTCGTTTCAATGCCACCTGTTGGGCGCGGGCCTGCACCAACGATCTGCAGGCCGCTGCCCGAACGGGTGTTTCAAGAATCAATATCTCTTTCCCGGTTTCAGCAATTCATCTGGCATCGATTGGAAAAGACCGGAATTGGATGCTTGGCACCTTATCAACAATAGTTAAACAAGCTCAAAATATGTTTGAATTCGTTGCTGTCGGTGCACAAGATGCTTCCCGTTGCCAAACTGATTTGCTTGATGATTTTGTTTTTGCTGCTGAAATGCTAAAGGTGAATCGAATTCGACTGGCTGATACGGTAGGCATTATGAACCCCATGTCGGTGCAAAAACTGTTTGAAAGATATCAACATTGTTTAGACGGAACAGAATTGGAATTTCACGCTCACAACGATTTGGGAATGGCAACAGCCAATACCATTGCCGCTTTAAGTGCAGGAGCCAATGCCGTTTCTGTAACCGTGAACGGTCTTGGAGAACGAGCTGGCAATGCCGCCTTGGAAGAAGTTGTGGCGGCTATGGCATTTTCACTTTCCGAATCCAGTGGAATTAATTTAAAAAGCTGTATTCAGCTTTGCGAATTTGTAGAAATGGCTTCCGGACGAAGAAACTCAGAATCAAAACCCATTTCAGGCGAAAAAGTTTACAGTCATGAATCGGGAATTCATTGCAACAGCCTTCTCAAGGATCCAATGAGTTATCATGCTTTTGACCCGCAGTTAATCGGGCAAAAAAGTCAATTTATTATAGGTAAACATTCCGGTTTGGCTGTTCTAAAAGACACCTTAAAAGAAATGGGAATTCATTTAAACAACAAGCAAAGTCAATTATTTATTGAATCTGTAAAAAAGCTCTCAGCCAGAAAAAAATCAGGCCTAAACAGGAATGAATTAAAGCAATTATACAATAACTTATTTTGCTGCTCTAATTAATTTCAACACAAAAAGACCAAATCACAAAACAAACATTCAAAAGTCAATTCTGTGGTAATATGTGGTAAATTAGGTTACTGCCAGGCTTCCTGCAAAAAGGAAGTTTGGCAGTTTTTTTATTTCTGATTAAAAAATCTCCATCTAGTCCATTGATGTTTTAAAACGTTCATCAGATTTCAATGTTTTGTGCTTTTCATCCCATTTCCGATCTAACCAACCGGATTTTATATTTTCGCGATTATCAAACTGTCCAAAAAATGGTTTAATATCCAACAAAGGTGTGCCATCCAAAACATCCGCATCCTCAACATGAAGAATATTCCCATCTATACTTATCAATTTCACAGTTGAAATACCAATTGCATTTGGTCTGCGAGGCGAACGGGTTGCAAAAACACCATGCTCTTCTGTATCCATAAAGGGGATTACTCTTAATTTGTAATCTGTTACTTTATGCAAATGGTAAAGCAAAGTAATATGAGAAAACTCCTCCAAATCTTTTAATCCATCAACAAATTCAGATTTTAATTCAACACTGGCCTTCACCCCCTTCGCTCCCATTGGCTGTATCGGCATATTTTCAAGGGTTTTATATGAAGTTCGGATAGTTCCTATGGTTTCAAATTTAATTTCTGACATCGTAACAATTTTAAAATGAACACTAAAATTAACAATTCTCACCAAAATAAAAGAGGTTGCCCCCGATAAACGAAGCAACCTCTATTGTATGCTAAATCTGTTTCAATTATTACAGATTAAATAAAATCTCATTATCCGTAAAAATTCCGGTCTATTCAAATTCATCACTATTTACTTCCATTTCTGCAATTGGTTTTAAATGTGCAGGAACCTCTTCATTAAGCTCATCGCTAAAATATGGGAATACATCCATTAGTGGACTTTCTGAAATTGCAGGAATTTCATAAGGAACAATCATTGTACTTAAGCACTCTTCCAAAAACTCATATGCCTGCTTTACATTATTAGCCTGAGTAAGCATATATTGAGTCGCTTTTTTCTCTTTTCCAGAAGCTTCATCAACATCTACAAAGGAAACCTTCGCCTTAAACCAACGATCGCCATTCTCGTTTGGATACAATTCTGTTACATTCGATTTACTGATGTTTGTAACGTTAAAATCTCCGCTGATCATTTGTTCCAATTCCTTGTGAATTCTTGCTTCAGCCTCTGTAAAAGATACAGCATCAACCAAATATGGCTCAGACACCTTTCTTTCCTTGCCAGATGCTTCATCAATTTTCACATATTTTACTTTGCACTCGAACCAATTATTTGTCATCATATTCTATTATTTTTTTTGATTAACAAAGATAAAATAATCATCCGCTAATTTTAGTCTGATTAAAAAAAACAAAGGGAATAACTTTTCAGTTATTCCCTTTTTGTAGCGAGAGGCGGGCTTGAACCGCCGACCTCGTGATTATGAATCACGCGCTCTAACCAGCTGAGCTACCTCGCCGTTTTTGCTGGATTGCGGTGCAAATATAATTGCATTTTAGTTCTAAAAAAAATCTTTTAATTGGAAATTGAATCAAGCTTCGGTTTAAATAGGGCAAACTATCTCAATAACAGAAATATTACACTTAAAATTTATTTTATTTTTTTCCAAAAAAGCAAATAATCCTTACTCAATTAAAAAAAACAGGCCAAAAATATGAACCAATTTCGTATCTAAAAGTAGTCTGCCTGCCACAATTTAATCGTAAAACAGCCTCCTCCCGTTAAATATCGAAATATCCCGATTCAAATCAATTCTCGAAGACTGGAAATATGTCAGAATCAAATCCCGTTTGGTTCTGCATTTTAATAAAAAAACAAAGGGAATAACTCTTCAGTCATTCCCTTTTTGTAGCGAGAGGCGGGCTTGAACCGCCGACCTCGTGATTATGAATCACGCGCTCTAACCAGCTGAGCTACCTCGCCGTTTTTCTAACGAGGTGCAAATATAAAATCCTTTTTCATTTAAAAAAAATCCTCACCCTTTTTTTTCTAAAAAGTTTAGAATTGCAATCTCTAAAACTTATTTCTTAAATTTTCCTTATATTACTAGAATTAAACTATTGATAAAATAAAAAGCACAGAGCAATATGAGAATCCGGCAAGTTTTAATCCTGTTTTTTTTTATTCCATATTCTTAAGTATCTTGCGAAAAATTTCAGTAGTAACTTACAATTCACGTTTTTAGTTAGAAAAAATCCAGTATTTTGGGTTATATGAAAAAGCTATAAACTTGTATAAATGGTTTTTACATATTTACATCTAATTATTTTACTAAATCAAAGCCCGTCCAATGCAACAATTTGAACTCGAATATGTGCTCCATGCCTCACAGAAAGTAATTTACGATAGATTAAGCAGTGCTAGTGGTTTATCAGAATGGTTTGCTGATGATGTTAATCAAAAAGGAAAAATTTTTACTTTCATTTGGGAAGGTTCCGAACAACAAGCAGAATTACTAATGAAAAAAGACAATCGCCTTGTGCGTTTTCATTGGTTAGACAGTGATGATGATGATAGCTTCTTCGAATTCAAAATTGAAATAGATGCTTTAACCAACGATTTATCTCTAATCATTACAGATTATGCTGAAGAAGATGAGGTTGATGAAGGGATAGAATTATGGGACTCTCAGATTTCAGAGCTAAAACAAGTTTTAGGTATATGATTTTTTAACACTCCACATTTACGAAACCTAATTAAAATACCTTATTTTTGTATTCCTCAAGACCAGTCTCATCGTGTTATTGGTCTTGTTTTGTATGGAACAAATCGTGAAGTTTCAACAAACATGATTTACTAATCTGGTTGAAAGATATTTTAGATTCCATTTATCAACCAAAATGGCAAGGAATGAAAAGATTGCATTCATTTATTTTAAAAAGCTTTTTAGGGCCTCTGGCATTTACCTTTTTCGTCTGCATGTTTGTGTTACTCATGCAATTTTTATGGCGCTACATAGATGAATTGGTAGGAAAAGGTCTGGACTGGACTGTTATTGCAGAATTTCTATTTTATGTTTCGGCGACTTTAGTGCCAATGGCACTTCCTTTGGCTATTCTATTAGCCTCCATAATGACCTTCGGCAATATGGGTGAAAATTACGAACTTATAGCAATGAAAGCGGCTGGAATATCCTTACAAAGGATCATGAAACCATTAACCATTCTAATTATCCTGATTAGTTTAGGTGCGTTCTATTTCTCCAACAATATAATGCCTATTGCTTCCCTTAAAACAACAACCTTACTGCGCGATATTAAAAGACAAAACCCTGAATTAATTCTTAAGGAGGGAATATTCACTAACGACTTACCAAAATTTAGTGTTAAGGTTGGAAAAATAAATAAAAATACAGGAATGATGTATGATCTTTTGATCTATGATCATCGTGAAAATCTAGGCAATACAGATGTAACCGTAGCTGATTCGGGAACTATGGTAACTTCAGCTGACAAGCTAACCATGAATCTTACGCTTTACAGTGGTAACATTTATCAGGAAGTAAAACAAAGACCCCGAAACAGAAACAAAAATCATCCTTCCCGAAGAATAAAATTTAGAGTATTTAAACAAAATATTTCGTTGCCGGGCACAGATTTAAAGAGAACTGACGAAAATGTTTACAAAAACAGTTACAGAATGCTGAATTTGGGACAATTGGTAAATCAGGAAGACTCTCTTGAACTCAACCTAAAAAAGGAAAAAGATAATTTTACTAAAAGTTTGCTTGCCAGACATTATTTTCAAAAAGAACCTAAGAACTTATTAAGGGACTCAATAAAATCCGTCTTGATTACAGAAAAGATACAAGATGCTGATTCCTTGTTCAATAAACTTTCCTTATCAAAAAAGCTTACTACAATTAGTTATGCTTTAAACAAAGGCAGAAAAGCCCGTGAAAATATTTCCAGAAAAGACGGCGAATTTTCAGGTCAAATTAAATGGATTAGAAAATACACCAACGAATGGCATCGCAAATTCACATTGCCTTTTGCCTGCTTTATTTTTTTCTTTATTGGAGCGCCTCTTGGAGCAATCATCAGAAAAGGCGGATTGGGTATGCCGGTAATTATCTCGATTTTATTTTTTATTGTATACTACATTATTTCGATGACAGCAGAACGTTTTTCAAAAGAATTGGTTCTTGAACCGGTTTGGGGCATGTGGATGTCTTCACTAATCGTTCTGCCTTTAGGAATAATTCTTACTTATAAGGCAACAACCGACTCCACGGTATTCAATATTGAGAATTATATTGATTTCTTTAAGAAAATTAATCCTCTTAAATTTTTTAAGAAAAAAGATGCATAAACTATCCCTCATTTTAGGATTACTTTTTATTCTTATATCAGGTTCCTGCAGCACTTCAGAGCCACCGCAAAATAAGGAAGTAGATGAATTCATTAATAAATGGCACAAAGCTGCAGCTGAGGCAGAATTAACATCCTATTTTGATATGATGAGTGAAAATGCCATTTATATTGGCACAGATGCAGGCGAACGCTGGACTAAAAAAGAATTTTTCGCATTCTGCGAACCTCACTTTTTAAAAGGAAAAACCTGGGATTTTAAACCTTTCGACCGACAAATATATTTCTCCGACGATAACAAAACCATCTGGTTTGATGAATTACTAAATACATGGATGGGCGTTTGTCGGGGATCAGGCGTAATTGTTCTTGAAAATGGAGAACTTAAAATTTCACATTATCATCTGTCAGTCACTATTAAGAATGAAAAGATGAACGAATTTTTACTAATCAATCAGGAATAGCATGTTCGACGACTTAAAACCAGATATAGATTATACGATGAGTCCCGACGGATATAGAATACTTTCGAAAAAGTATTTGACGGAAAGAGGATATTGCTGTGGAAACGGATGCAAAAACTGCCCCTATTTCCCAAAACACAACAAAGGAAACAGAATATTAAAAGAGTAAGGAATTATGAATAAACTTCGAATTGTATACATGGGTACACCCGAATTTGCCGTTGCTCCTCTTGAAGCCTTACTAAATGCAGGATGCAATGTTGTCGGTGTAATTACAAACCCTGACAAACCTGCCGGCAGAGGTCAACAAATTCAGGAAGCTGCAGTGAAAAAATTCGCAGTAGAAAAAGGACTAAAAATTCTTCAGCCCGAAAAATTTCGAAATGAAGAATTTCTGGAAGAATTAAAAGCATTAAAAGCTGACCTTCAAGTAGTAGTTGCATTTAAAATGCTTCCTGAAATGGTATGGAATATGCCAAAATACGGAACGTTAAACCTTCACGCATCACTTCTTCCTCAGTACAGAGGCGCTGCACCGATCAATTGGGCTATTATTAACGGAGACAAAGAAACAGGTGTTTCAACCTTCCTGCTTCAGCATAAAATTGATACTGGCAATATCCTGTTTCAGGAAAAAATTCCGATTGGAGATAATGATAACGTAGAAGTTATTCATGATAAATTAATGACTGTTGGTTCTGAACTGGTTGTTAAAACTGTTCATGCCATAGAAGCAGGAGAATATCCTCAGATTCCTCAGGAAAATTTATCTGATGAAGTAATTGCATTAAAATCGGCACCAAAAATTTTCAAAGAAGATTGTAAAATTGATTGGACTAAAGATTTGGACTCAATTCATAACTTGATTCGCGGATTAAGCCCTTATCCGGCATCATGGACCGAGTTAATTCCTAATGAAACAGGAAAAGCAATTGGACTTAAAGTTTTCACAACAGAAAAAGAAAAAACAAATCACAGTGAAGAAATCGGCCGTATCGTTACTGATGGCAAATCCTATTTAAAGGTAGCAGTAAACGGAGGTTTTATTTCCATTAAAATGTTGCAGCAGGCAGGTAAAAAACGAATGAAAACTGAGGATTTCCTCCGGGGATTTCAACAAATAAAGAACTATCATTTATAAAATACAAGGAAGCTTTTTCAGCTTCCTTTTTTTACGCTCACCAAATAAAAAAGCAGACTCCCCAATTATTCTTTTATTTTCGAAAACATTTTCGTAAATTCTCTATAGCTCTAGTTTGGTTTTCAACAAGTTAAATTCCCGATTAGATTATATTCACACAGCTGCCGGAATAATATTCTCATCCTCTCACCTCTTCCCCATAGAGACTATATTCTTTTGCGCTTCATCATGTGCCAATTCTACATTTTGATATGCTATAATATCTTACCTAGATAAACTTATAATTTATGATAACGCGCATTTTTGATTTACTGGAAAATTACAGAAAAAACTTTCCGGACAAAAGAGATGCCTTTGCTAAAAAAGAAAAAGACGGATGGATACCGTTTTCAACTGAGCAATACCTTACTTATTCGGATTATATAAGCTATGCTCTGCTGGAAAATGGCATTAAAAAGAATGATTGCGTTATTACAATAACCAACAACAGACCTGAATGGAATTTTGTTGATATGGGGCTGGCACAAATTGGTGCTGTGCATGTTCCCTTATATCCAACAATAAATACCAAAAGTTACGATTACATTATTCTGCAATGCCAGCCAGTTGCCATTTTTGTAGCTAATCATGTTTTATATGAAAAGATTGCACCTCTGCTAAACAATCATCCATCAGTAAAATTTGTGTATTCATTTGAAAAAATAAAATCAGTTGCTCACTGGAGCAGCTTATTGGAAATTGGCGAAAAGGCTGAAAACAAAATGCAAAAAGAGCTGTTGGCGATAAAAGATAGTATTCAGCCTGATGATTTAGTGACCATTATTTATACATCCGGAACTACAGGAAATCCTAAAGGTGTTATGCTTTCTCACAGCAATTTTATAAGTAATGTTTTGGCGTCTGCTGCCAGTTTAAATTTAGATTCATCTCACAAAACTTTGAGTTTTCTGCCAATTAACCATGTTTACGAACGAATGGTAAATTACCAGTATCAATACAAAGGAATTAGTATTTACTACGCCGAAAGCATGGATACCATTGGTGACAATTTACGCGAACTAAAGCCTCATGGTTTTGCTACTGTTCCTCGTTTGCTCGAAAAAGTATATGATAAAATCATGGCAAAGGGGAAAAGTCAGCCTTTTTTAAAGAAAGCAATTTTCTTATGGGCTGTTAACCTCGGCCAAAAATATGAGTTGAATCGGGCAAATGGCTGGTGGTATGAATTCAAATTGAAAATTGTGCGTAAACTGGTTTTCAGCAAATGGCAGGAAGCCTTAGGCGGAAATATCAAATTCATGTGCTCTGGAGGTGCCCCTTTGCAAGTTCGTTTAGAGCGGCTTTTTTGGGCTGCGGGAATTCCTGTTCAAGAGGGATATGGACTGACAGAAACATCACCAATTATCTCGGCAAATCAGAATTCTTATCCTAACGTGAGGTTTGGTACTGTGGGACCGGTATTAAAAGGTGTAGAAGTTAAAATTGCGGAGGATGGTGAAATTTTGGTCCGCGGACCGAACGTAATGCTTGGCTACTATAAAAATCCTGAACTAACAAAGGAAGTTCTGGAAGAAGATGGTTGGTTTCATACGGGAGATATTGGTTGTTGGGAGGATGAACGTTTTTTAAAAATTACTGATCGAAAAAAAGAAATGTTTAAAACATCCGGAGGAATATATATTGCTCCGCAGGAAATTGAAAACAGACTTAAAGAATCTCCATTTATTGATCAAAGTATTGTTTGTGGTGAATTTAAAAGATTCCCTTCCGTGATCATTTCACCTGACTTTGTATTTCTAAAAGAATATTGCAGACGTAAGAAAATACCATTTGAGAGTGCTGATCAGATCATTTACAACCAGAAAATTCAAGTTCGTATCTGGAAAGAAATTCAAAAAATGAATGTTAATCTGGATCGTCCGAAAAAAATTAAAAGTTTCAGATTGGTTCCTCATGTTTGGACTCCTGAAACAGGAGAACTCTCGCCTACTCTAAAGCTAAAGCGTACCGTTTTAAAAATTAAATATCAATTGATAATTGAAGAAATTTATTCCTAACACACACTTAAAACACTATATATGCATCGTAAAATAAGGAAAGTTGCCGTTTTGGGAGCCGGTGTTATGGGTGCCCAAATCGCCTGTCATTTTGCAAATATTGGTCTGGAAGTTCTTTTGTTGGATATGCCTCCAAAGGAATTAAATGCTGAAGAAGAAAAAGCAGGTTACTCTCTTGAACATCCTAAAGTAAGGAATCGAATTGTAAACCAAATGCTTGGGAAAACCTTAAAAATGAACCCAGCCCCTTTGTATTTAAAGAGTTTTGCAAAACGGATTTTAACCGGAAATTTTGAAAACGATCTTCATAGAATTCAAGATTGTGATTGGGTGATAGAGGTCATCATCGAAAATTTAGGAATCAAGCAAAAATTATATACCCGCATTGAGGAATTTAGAAAAGCAGGCTCCTTAATTACAAGCAATACTTCAGGAATTCCAATTGAAATGTTATTGGAGGGAAGATCGGATGATTTTAAACAATCATTCTGCGGTACGCATTTTTTCAATCCTCCAAGATATCTCAAACTTCTGGAGATCATTCCTTCAACACACACATCACAGGAAGTAATCGGTTTCCTTACCGAATTTGGAGAAAAGCATCTGGGAAAAACAGTAGTGATTTGTAAAGATACACCTGCCTTTATTGCCAACAGAATCGGCGTGTACTCCATGATGTCGGTATTTCATCTGATGAAAGAATTCGACCTTTCGGTGGAAGAAACAGATAAATTGACCGGCCCTATTATCGGAAGGCCAAAATCAGCCACATTCCGCACCTGCGATGTTGTTGGTTTGGATACTTTAGTTCTCGTGGCTCAAAACCTAAAAAAAGCACTTGCTCATGATGAATCAAAAGATGTTTTTGAGATTCCTGATTTCATTCAAAAATTAATGGAAAACCAATGGTTGGGGGCAAAAACCGGACAAGGGTTTTATAAAAAGATCAAGAATGAAGAGGGAATCAGTGAAATCCTTAGTCTGAACTTATCCAACTTTGAATATCAAAGCAAACAACAAATAAAATTTGCAGAATTTGAGGCTGCCAAGGCCATTCCTCATCTGAACGACAGATTTAAACTGCTGTTAAAAGGAGACGGAAAAGTCAGTCAATTCTACCGCAAATTATTTTTAGGTTTATTCGCCTACGTATCAAATCGAATCCCAGAAATATCAGATGAAATTTACAAGATTGATGAAGCCATATGTACAGGTTTTGCATGGGAAATGGGGCCGTTCGAAATATGGGATGCCCTGGGATTGAAAAAGACCATTCCCATGATGGAAGAACTGGGATATAAACCTGCAGACTGGATTTATAAAATGGCAGAAAAAGATCAGAAATTCTATCAGCTTAAAGCTGGAAACAAACAATACTTTGATGTTGATTCTGAAAATTACATGACCATCCCGGGAACGGAAGAATTAGTCGTACTCAACAATCTTCGCCCTACTCACAGCATATGGAGCAACGAAGGCTGCAGTATTATCGATTTGGGTGATGGCGTTATTAATCTGGAATTCCACACCAAAATGAATACCATTGGAAGTGAGATTATTCAGGGAATTAACAAAGCCATTGAACTGGCCGAAACGGAATACAAAGCACTGATCATCTCCAACGAAGGGGAAAACTTCTCTGCCGGGGCAAATATCGGTCTGGTATTTATGCTGGCCATCGAACAGGAGTTTGAAGAACTGGACATGGTTGTCAGAACCTTTCAAAATACCATGCTGAAACTGAAATATACATCAGTTCCGGTGATTGCCGCTCCTCATGGAATGACTTTGGGCGGCGGATGCGAAGTTTGCATGCACTCCGATAAGGTAATTGCTCACGCCGAAACCTATATGGGATTAGTAGAATTGGGCGTTGGCGTAATTCCTGCGGGCGGAGGTACCAAAGAATTTGCCTATCGCCTTTCGAAAGAAATGGCTGCAGATGACATTAGAACCAACCGTTTCCGGGATAAATTTTTGACTATCGGACAAGCAAAAGTATCTACATCGGGGTACGAGGCCTTCGAATTAGGATACCTGCGAAAAGATGTAGATGAAGTGATTGTGAGCAGAAAGCACCAGTTGCTTTACGCTAAAAAAGCAGCTCTGCTGATGTGCGAAAAAGGCTACACTCCTCCTCTGCCTGTCAAAGACATTAGAGTATTGGGTGCAGAAGGACTGGCCTTGGTTTATTCGGGAGCCGACGGAATGGAAGTTGGCAATTACATTTCGGAGTACGATAAATATCTCTCCATTGAACTTGGGAAAGTATTGAGTGGTGGAGAACTGAGCGAACCTGCAGAAGTTTCGGAGAACTACATGCTGAATTTAGAACGGCTTGCTTTTGTGAAACTATGTCAGCAAAAGAAAACCCTGGAGCGAATGCAAAGTCTGTTGCAAAAAGGCAAAATTCTTCGAAACTAAGTACCCGGTACTCACAACAAAAAGCAAAAATATGAACGCATATATAGTAGCCGCCTACCGAAGCCCTGTAGGCAAAGCAAAAAAAGGAAATCTGAGATTTATTCGTCCGGATGATATGGCAGCCCAGGTAGTTCAGCACATCATGAAAGAGGTGCCAAATTTGGATACAGCAATGGTAGATGATGTGATTGTTGGAAATGCAACTCCTGAGGCAGAACAGGGATTAAATGTTGGCCGTATGATTGCCCTATTGGGATTGGACAATGTGCAGGTGCCAGGAATGACCGTGAACCGGTATTGCTCATCGGGATTGGAGAGCATAGCCATTGCGGCCTCGAAAATTGAGGCCGGTCTGGCCGATTGCATCTTTGCCGGTGGTGTTGAAATGATGTCCTTAATGCCGATGGGCGGATGGCGCTTGGTGCCCAATCTTGGAATTGCAAAATCTCATCCAGATTGGTACTGGAACATGGGAATTACTGCTGAAGCTCTTCAGGTGAAATACAACATATCCCGAAAAGAGCAGGATGAATTTGCATTTCACTCTCACCGAAAAGCGCTGGAAGCACAGGCTCATAATCGTTTTTCGGACGAAATTGTTCCCATTCACGTGCTGGAGACTTTTGTAAATGGACAGGACAAAGCACAAACCAAAGAACACATTATTAATGTGGACGAAGGACCTAGATTGGGAACAACAGAAGAGGCTTTAAATAAATTAAGACCTGTTTTTGCTCAAGGGGGAAGTGTTACCGCAGGCAACTCATCGCAGACCTCGGATGGTGCAGCATTTGTTTTGGTGGTATCCGAAAAAATGCTGAAACAGCTGAATGCGGAACCAATAGCTCGCTTTGTTTCCTATTCTGTTGCCGGAGTGGAACCAAAACACATGGGGATTGGTCCCGTAGAGGCCATTCCAAAGGTTTTGAAACGATCTGGTTTAGCAATGAATCAAATTGAGCAAATAGAGCTGAACGAAGCTTTCGCAGTACAGGCACTTGCCGTGATAAAAGAATTGAGCCTGAATCCTGAAATCATCAATGTAAATGGTGGTGCCATTGCTCTTGGCCATCCCCTTGGCTGCACAGGCACGAAATTATCCGTGCAGCTGCTTCACGAAATGAAAAAGCGCAGGCAAAAATACGGCATGGTTACCATGTGTATTGGTTCGGGACAAGGAGCTGCGGGAATTTTTGAGATGATGTAAAACTACCCCCAACCCCCTAAAAGGGGCTAGTTCTTCTTCAAAGATAATTGACATTGTTTTTTCAAAGTCCCCTTTAGGGGATTTAGGAGTGAGAAAAATAACTCTAAACTCATTAAAGATGGAAAAGATAAAAACAGTAAAAGGCGGACAATTCTTAGTGAAAGAAACCTGTCCTCAGGATATTTTTATTCCTGAAGAAATTTCGGAAGAGCAAAAAATGATCATGGAAACTTGTCATGATTTTCAAGAAAAAGAAATTCTTCCTCTATTGGATGAAATCGACAGTCAGAAAGAAGGATTAATGACCTCCCTCATGGATAAAGCAGGTGAGTTAGGCCTTTTAGGCATTGCCGTTCCGGAAGAATACGGTGGTTTCGGTCAGGATCTGAATACCTCGATGCTGAGTACCGAAATTATGGGAACCTACAGCTCTTTTGCTGTTGCCTACGCCGCACATGTGGGTATTGGCACCCTTCCAATTTTGTATTACGGAACCAAAGAACAAAAAGAAAGGTATTTACCACTGCTGGCAAGCGGTGAAGCTAAAGGAGCCTATTGTTTAACTGAACCCGGAGCGGGTTCGGATGCCAATTCAGGAAAAAGTAAAGCCATACTTTCGGCTGACGGATCTCACTATGTTTTAAACGGGCAAAAAATGTGGATCACCAATGCCGGCTTTGCGGACATCTACACCGTTTTTGCCAAGATCGATGATGATAAAAACCTTAGTGCGTTTATTGTTGAGAAAACTTTTAACGGTATCAAGCTCGGACTGGAAGAAAAAAAGATGGGGATTAAAGGCTCATCGACCTGCATGATGTTTTTTGAAGATTGTAAAGTTCCGGCAGAAAATCTGCTTGGCGAACGTGGCGAAGGTTTTAAAATCGCCTTAAATATTCTGAACAACGGCAGAATAAAATTGGCTGCCGCCGTTTTAGGTGCAGGCAAAAAAATAATTACCCATTCAATTACCTATGCCAATGAGCGCATACAATTCGGACAGGCCATTGCTAATTTTGGTGCCATACAATACAAAATTGCAGAACAGGCAATCCGAACTTATACGGTTGAATCGGCCATTTACCGCTGTAGCAACGACATACAAAATGCAATGCTTCATTTACTTGAAGAAGGAATACCGAAAGAAAAAGCTGTTATTCAGGCTCAAAAAGAATTTGCTGCCGAAGCTGCCATTCTAAAAGTGGCAGCATCCGAAGCTTTGGACTATGTAACCGATGAAGGTGTTCAGATTTATGGCGGAATGGGCTACTCTTCCGAAGCACCAATGGAGCGCGCTTACCGCGATTCGCGTATCAATCGGATTTTTGAAGGAACCAATGAGATAAACCGAATGCTGATTGTTGACTTTTTATTGCGCAAAGCATTCAAAAATGAATTGCCTCTTTTATCGGCAGCCCAAAACGTTGTGAAAGAATTAATGGCAATTCCTGAATTTGGCGAAGAAGATACATCTCTGTTGGCCAGAGAAAGCAAATTAATAGTCGGTTTTAAGAAAAGTGCCCTGTTAATTGCAGGAGCTGCGACGCAAAAATTCATGCAAAAACTAAGCAGTGAACAGGAAATACTAATGAATATTTCTGATATCATTACCGATTGCTATCAGGCAGAATCACTTTTATTGCGCGTGAAAAAGCTGATTGAGTTAAAAGGCGAAGAAGCATGTACTGAACAAGTAGCCATGTGTGAGGTCTTTTTTTATGATGCTGCCGATCGCATTCATAAAAATGCCAAAGATGCAGCAAATTCGATAACTCAGGGCGATGAATTAAGAATGATGCTTTTGGGTTTGAAACGATTCACAAAACACTCCGGACTCAACAGCAAAGAAAAGCGCCGGTTAATCGCGGGTAAATTGATTGAAGAAAACAAATATTGTTTCTGATAACAGTAGATCGTTAGATGTTAGGAATGAGATATTGGATGGATTTGCAATATGCCTCTTCTTAACCTTTACACCGAAATATCCATTGAGAAAAACACTCTTTTAAATGTAGAGGAACTTTTTAGTACTGGGAAAGCACTTTTAAGCATAGGGAGTTCACTTTTAAGTACCGGGAATTTTAATGCCGGGACTTGCTTTTTGACAGAAGGGTAAACCTTATAGTCCCAAACTAAATTCGTCACCTGAAACAGACGAGTTTTAATCCTCTCAAATAATATTAGCATATTAAAAAAACCTCCGCCAGCAAATCATCTTGCCCCCGGAGGTTTTACTTTGACTATGATAGATAAAGAAGTTTACTCTTTTACTTTTTTGCTCATAATTAAATAATACAACAAGAAACCAATTGATATCGAAACAAAAAAGATTCCGTAAGGCATTGCGCTATCATATTGCTTAAACATTGGATTTGAAGCCGCCAACAATTCCATAACAATGAATCCAAGTCCGCCAAAAAATGCAACCAGGCCCCATTTTAAAGCTGGATACAAATCATATTTTACTTGTTTTTTTACTTCTATTTCAGCATCTTGCTCCAAAATACCTGCTCTCTCGAAGTGTCCTGTTTTAATAATTTTACGCTTTAAAAAGTGTGCCGATAAAATTTTCACAAAGGTGATGATACTAAAGAACACCACTGCCGCCATTAACAATTCTCCTAAATTCATATTTAAAATTTTTAAGTTTCTGAATGTGTTTGCTCTATTAGACCATGGTGCTTAAAAGAATGTTGCAAAAAGTTTTTGTTTTTTACACCTCATTCCCCAGGACTTGTCCGAAAAATAAATCTTCACTCAAAAACTACCTATTGAGTGTATTTATTATTTATAAATGCTAACGGGAACCCGAAGCAAAACCCACATCATTACCAACCTCAACGCAGAAGAAAATAAAAGACCTAATTTAAATTACAGAAATAAGAAAGATTAAAGGTGTGACTTTTACTATTAATTTATTTTTATCTTGCTAATCAAGATTTTATTAACCTTTCAACAGCCAAAAATGAAAGTATTATTTATAGGAGGTTCAGGAAACATAAGTACTTCATCCACCCAATTAGCCATTGAAAAAGGAATTGAAATTTATCACCTGAACAGAGGGAATACAATCCGGAAAATATCAGGCGCTAGAGTTCTGGTAGGTGATATTAATAAAATTAATGAGGTAACCGACCTGAAAAAACACAACTGGGATACTGTTGTAAACTGGATTGCCTTTACACCAGATGATATTGAACGTGATATTGCCTTTTTTAAAGGAAAAACCAAACAATACATTTTTATAAGTTCTGCTTCGTGCTATCAAACACCTCTAAGTTACCCTGTAATTACTGAATCGACTCCTTTAAGTAATAATTTATGGGATTACGCTAATAACAAAATTAAATGTGAAGAGCGATTAATGAAAGCTTATCAGGAAGAAAATTTCCCTGTTACAATTGTGCGCCCTTCATTAACATATGATACTGTGATTCCTATTGCCATTGGGGGATTTAAAGAATATACAACTGCTGACCGAATTTTAAAAGGAAAAAGTATTATTATTCACGGCGACGGAACTTCATTATGGACTGTAACCCATTCTGATGATTTTGCAAAAGGATTGGTTGGCTTATTAGGTTTAACTCAAGCCATAGGACATGCTTTTCATATTACTTCCGACGAAATTTTAAGTTGGAACATGATTTATAAAATTTTAGCTGACAGTTTGGGCTGTGAAGCAAAGGTGGTGCATATTGCTTCTGATTTTATTTGTAAAACAGAACCTTCTTTTACAGGAACGCTGCTCGCCGATAAAAGTGAAAGTGTCATTTTTGATAATACAAAGATCAAAACTTTTGTGCCGGAATTTAAGGCTTCAATCCCTTTTTCCACCGGAATAAAAAGAACCTTAAAATGGCTGAATCAAAATCCGGATATGAAATTTATTAATCCTGAAACCAATGCCAAGATTGATAATATTTTAAATGCCTATAAGGCCTTATAATCCTTTTCCTAAAGGAGAAGGATAGGATGAGGAAATCAACTGTCCCGAATTTGCAATCTGGGATTTAGGATTTAAAATTCGTCAAAAAGACCTCATCCCCCGGCCTCTTCTCCTAAAGGTGAAGGGGAGTCTCACTCCAAATAAAGATTGGATCAACAAAATCTTCTTATTCTCACCAATAAAATTAAAGATGTGTTCTCTTCTCCTTCAGGAGAAGGATAGGATGAGGCATTTCAACAGATCAGGACCGGAATTGTTTTATATTTATAACTAATTGCTTTCGTGTGTGGGGTGCGTTAGGGGTAGAAGCGCATACCCCGCAGTGAGGTACGAACGAGGAGTAATAGCGGATGACCCGACCCGAAGGGGAACGCCCAAAAGAAAATGAAATTTAATTGCGATATCATGCAACAAATAAATGAGAGTGCTTGTCTACTCCATCAAAGATGAACGAAACCGAGCTGATACAACAAATATGTAATGGCAATCCTCAAGCTTTCCGATACTTGGTGAAGCAGTACGAGCGATTGGTGTTTCATGTAGCTGGAAGATTGTTGAATCAGCAGGAAGATTTGGAGGATGTAGCGCAGGAAGTTTTTATAAAAGTGCATCAAAAACTGCCTGAATTTAGAGGTGATTCGAAACTTTCGACCTGGATTGCAACCATCGCTTACCGGGTATCGGTGAATCATTTAAAAAAGCGAAAGCCCGATGTAGATATTGGAGAATCGCAATACGAATCGCTTCAACACAGCAGAGTTTCAGATGAAAATCCGGAGCAATTGACGCAGAAAAAAGAGTTAAAGGAGATGGTTCGGCAAATGGTTGACAGACTGCCGGCTCAATACAAAACGGTTTTGAGTTTGTATCATTTGGAGGAATATGGATACAATGAGATTGTTGAAATTACAGAGTTGCCGGAAGGTACGGTGAAGAACTATATTTTTAGAGCCCGGAAAATGCTGAAAGAAATGTTGGTGAAAAGCGAATTGAAAAGAGATTCAAGATATGAGAGGAAAGAACTTTGATATTTTAATACAGATATGAATATGAATTTCGAAAATGCTGAAGAAAACTGGAATTTAGATGAATTAAAACTGATTGATGAACTGCTTACCGAAAGTCTTGAGCAGGATTTTTCGGTTTCGATTCCTGATGATTTTGCCGATTTAGTGACCGAAAAGGTGGAAAAACAAAAATCGGTTAAAGAGGCATTGCTGCGTATGTTAATGATGACTTTAGGATATCTTGGCATTCCCGGAATCGCTTTTGGCCTGCTTTACTATTTAAAATCGGCGAAAGTGGATGTCATTCTCGAACTGGTTTTCACGTACAAATATCCTCTTCTGTTTGGTGTGCTTTGTATTCTTTCGATTCAGTTAGCCGATGTACTGCTGCTGAGCCGCACAAAGGATCAATTGGAAGAATAAAACCATCCCACAATCCCTTTTTCTAAATGTGAAGGGGAGCAACATTCCAAATAAATACTGGATCAACAAAATCTTGTTTATACTCACAATTAAAATCGAAGATGCGTTCTCTTCTACTTCAAGAGAAGGATAGGATGAGCTAATAGATGAAATTTGAAAATCCAAGTTTGCAATCTAAGCTTTGAGTGTTGAGAATTTCAAACTTAAAATAGTTCAAAATAAAATGGGGCAATCTGCTATTGGATTGCCCCATTTTTAATTTATTTATTTTTCTCTGAAGTTTCTGTTTTGTTTTCTTCCACTTCTTCTTTAAAGGGTGCATCTGTTCCTATAAGCTGCCCCCCTTTGTAATCATCAGGATTTAAATAAATACCTGTTCTAATTACAGTTGACAGATAATTATAACTCAACACCACCATTTCATTGTTCTTCAAATCCAGCACTGTTTGCATTAAATAATTCTGAGTTCCCGATTGCGAAATAAAAACAGCATGCTTGGGCACATTTGCATTAGGTGGCGGCGTAACAGTAGTTTGAGTTATTGCACAACTACCGGCAAAAATTGCTAAAAGAACAATAAAAAAAAGCTGTCTCATTTGTTTTCGATTTAGTTAAAAAATTAAAAATGCAAAATACTGATGCAAATATCCACGGTTTCCCTTAGGTCGATGGGTACTCCATTACCTTTCTTTCGCATTTTAAATTTATGTAAAACATAAGGAAAAACCTAATCAATTAAAAATCCGATTCTTTCGAACCGGATTTAATTGTACCAATTTAATATCAACAGCCTGCTTAAAATATCAGCTTGTCAGGCTATGACTATATACAAGCCGTTCTTGTCAGGCTATGACTTGATTCTATAAGCACTATTTTATAAGATCAATTTTGATCTTAATTTGGTATTGCCTATCTCTTTTTATTTCTTAACCAGATTCTTTCTCCAGGCTCGGGCTTGTAATTCTTATCTACTCCATTAAATCTTCGGATTCTCTTCAACCGAACTCCGTATTCCTGCGCAATACTATACAAGCTTTCCCCTTCTTTCACCCTGTGGAAATTGTAACCTCTGGCTGCTCTTCCGCGCTTGTTGTGCAAATACAAACGTTGATTGAGCTGCAGAATATAATTTCTGGGAAGATCATTATACTTCAGAAGTTTCTTTCGGCTTACCCCTAAATTTTTCTCAATACTATAGAATGTATCGCCTTTTTTGGTGATTATATAATGTACTCCATTCGCAATTTCCAAGCGTGCTCCAAACGGATCAATTTCCAAATAGGAATCAATATCTGCCAGATCGGTTCCTGTAGGTTTTTCAATAATCAGATCTTCCCCTTTCCCTTTTTGATCAAGCTGATGCAAATTCTCCTCATCAATAATTTTTATCAATCGATGAGCATATTGAGGATCGGTAGCGTATCCTGCTTTTTTTAAGCCATGAGCCCAACGTTTGTAATCATTGGAACCATATTTAAACAGAAATGCATAACGCGAGCGGGTGGTTAAAAACTGAGAATGATCTTTATAAGAATCATAGGCATGATCATACTTTCTAAAACACTCATTTCTGCGGTCATCGTCCATTTTCATACTCGGACCGGTCCAGTCGTGACACTTAATTCCGAAATGATTATTGCCTTTTTTTGCCAGTATTGAGTTGCCGTTTCCGGATTCAAGTAAACCCTGAGCCAAAGTAATACTAGCCGGAATTCCTGTTCGCAGCATTTCGCGAACAGCTAAATCCTTATATTTTTCGATGTATTGTTTTCGGGTTAAGTCTTTTGCAAATACAGATGTACCAAGAACAAAACTCAGTACGATATATAGGAAAACTCTCTTCATTCGCTTTAGGTTTTTTGAATCGTGTGTGAAAAATGGGAAATCAATCTATTTATGTATATATTAGTCGCGATTTCCAAAACAACCATAAAAATATAACAATCCTGTTATCCTCCGTTACTTTAAACAATTAATTTAATTAACAATCTGTTTCTGATGTATGGAAACGCCTATTCTTGCTTGTTTATTATAATTATTAAAAAAATGTTTAAATTTCAGAAAGTATTGATTTAATTGCCGTTTGATAATGGATACAAGCTTCCATTTCTTTAAGCGGGAATACCAACAATTCGTAAAAACAATCTGAGCAAACAGAATAACAAATGAAGAAAACCCAAATAATTACAACTGTATTCGAATACGATTCGGTAGATGAATTACCTCTGAAAGAACAAGAATTGGTTAAAAATGCCAAAGAAGCAGCTCTCCGCTCCTATTCACCCTATTCAAAATTTAGTGTCGGTGCTGCCATTCTCCTCGAAAACGATGAAATTATCCAAGGTAACAATCAGGAGAATTCAGCTTATCCTTCCGGCCTGTGTGCCGAGCGTGTTGCCATGTTCTATGCCAATTCAAAATTTCCCGATTCAGCCGTTAAAGCAATTGCAGTTACTGCACGCACCAATGGCTCATTTTCAGGAAATCCGATTCCTCCATGTGGCTCTTGCCGACAGGTATTATTGGAAACAGAAGAAAGATTCAATCAGCCTATCAAATTGATTTTGTATGGTGAGAAAAAGATCAGAATTGTTGAAACCATAAAAGAAATGCTTCCCTTGTATTTTGAAAAAGAAATGCTGGATGAATAATAAAAAATGGCTAAATCATCTGCACTTGCTGACGATTTAGCCATTTATTTTTTTTTCAACTGGTCTTTTGCTTATAGCTGATTCGCCAGATCTTTCCAAAGATTATCATTCTTGGGAACAGGAGCAACAATTCGAATCGGCTCTTGTTTTACAGGATGAATAAATGATATTTCCCTGGCGTGCAAACCAATTCCACCACCGGTTTTAGACCGTGGAGCTCCGTACTTTAAATCACCTCGGATTGGAATACCAATTTTAGCCAGCTGCGCACGAATCTGATGATGACGACCGGTGTGCAATTTAACTTCGAGCATAAAATATTTCTGAGAACGAGTCAGTAACTTATATTCTAAAGTTGCTTCCTTAGCTCCGTGTTTCAATTTATCGAAAACATTGGTTTTGTTCTTCTCCTCGTTTTTCAACAAGTAATGAGTTAATGTTTCTTCCTCGAGTCTTGGACAGTTTTGAACAATTGCCCAATATATTTTACTGATCTCCTTATCCTTTTGCTGAAACATCAGACTTAAACGGGTTAAAGCCTTGCTGGTTTTGGCAAACACAATAACACCACTAACGGGTCTGTCGATACGATGCGGAACACCTAAAAAAACATCTCCGGGCTTGTTGTACTTCTCCTTTATATAGGCTTTTACCTTTTCGCTTAAAGGTTCGTCGCCCGATTTATCACCCTGCACAATATCACCACACTTTTTATTTACAGCAATTATATGATTGTCTTCGAATAATATATCCAATTGTTCTTTCGCCATTGGTACTCCTTATTTATTTAATTTTCAAATGAAAGCGCGCAAAGATAAGAAAAAAGACTTGATACTTATCATCGGATCTGATACTTGATGCCTTGTACTTTATTCCCGTTCCTTCTGCTTTTAGTACTGCTCTCTCTCATTCGGGAAATCCCTTGATTTTACATCACCAATATAAGTCTCTACAGCTCCTTGTATTTCAGCAAATAAGTTGTGATATCTTCGTAAGAAACGTGGAGAAAACTCCTGAGTAATTCCCAACATATCATGAATCACCAAAACCTGACCATCAACACCGCCACCGGCACCAATTCCAATTATTGGAATTGCAACACTCTGAGCGACCTTAGCAGCTAAGGCGGCGGGAATTTTTTCTAAAACAATGGCAAAACATCCTGCATCCTCCAACAGTTTAGCATCTTCAACCAATTTTTCGGCTTCTTCGTCCTCTTTGGCGCGAACCGCATAGGTTCCAAATTTATGAATAGACTGCGGGGTTAAGCCCAAATGCCCCATTACCGGAATTCCTGCAGAAAGAATCCGGTTCACCGATTCCAAAACTTCGCGGCCACCTTCCAGCTTCACGGCATCGGCACTGGCCTCTTTCATAATTCGGATGGATGAGTTCAAAGCTTCCTTTGAATTTCCCTGATAAGTTCCAAACGGAAGATCGACAACAACCAATGCTCTTTGCACAGCTTTTACAACCGATGCACCATGATAAATCATCTGATCCAAGGTAATTGGCAAAGTAGTTTCGTGTCCGGCCATTACATTTGAAGCCGAATCGCCAACCAGAATTACATCTACACCTGCTCTGTCAACAATTAGTGCCATGGAATAATCATACGAAGTAAGCATGGAGATCTTCTCGCCCTTTAACTTCATTTCAGAAAGTACATGTGTAGTTACTCTCTTTGCGGATTCTTTATGGATTGACATTTTTAAATTTTTTGATATTAGTTTGGTTAATCAAATCTAACCAACAATAATGAATATTGAATTGCAAAGTTATAAAATAAGGCAAAAGCAACAAGATAAAAGAAGAAAGGCAAAAGCGTAAAAATTATTTCCGGACAGCCCTCAATTCGTCATTAATAATTCTTAATGCATAATCAGACTGTTCTGTCTTTTTGGCAGAAAACATGTCAGACGAATGAGTAAAATTTCGGCCGCCGATGCCAGAATAACATTTCTTTTGGCAAAATAACTAATGGCACAGGCTTTGATAAATTGATATCGGATGAAACAAACATCCCAAACAAGTAATAGAATTAAAACATTAAATAAATACTAAAAATGGGTAAAATAATTGGAATTGACTTAGGAACAACCAACTCTTGTGTTTCTGTAATGGAGGGTAACGAGCCTGTTGTTATTCCTAATAGCGAAGGTAAAAGAACAACACCATCTATTGTTGCTTTTATAGAAAACGGTGAAAGAAAAGTTGGAGATCCTGCAAAACGTCAGGCTATTACAAATCCAACAAAAACAATTTCTTCTATCAAGAGATTCATGGGAGAAAGTTACGATAAAGTGACTAAAGAAATTAGTCGCGTTCCTTATAAAGTAATCAAAGGTGATAACAACACTCCACGTGTTGAAATTGATGACCGTAAATATTCTGCACAGGAAATTTCAGCAATGGTTCTTCAAAAAATGAAGAAAACTGCTGAAGACTATTTAGGACAAGAAGTAACCGAAGCAGTAATTACTGTTCCTGCTTATTTCAACGATTCACAACGTCAGGCTACTAAAGAAGCTGGTGAAATTGCCGGTCTTACAGTAAAACGTATTATCAATGAGCCTACTGCAGCTGCATTGGCATATGGTCTTGATAAGAAAGCTCAGGATATGAAAATCGCTGTATTTGACCTTGGTGGTGGTACTTTCGATATCTCTATTCTTGAATTAGGTGACGGTGTATTCGAAGTAAAATCAACTAACGGTGATACTCACCTTGGTGGTGATGATTTCGATCAGGTGATTATTGACTGGTTGGCTGAAAGTTTCCTTGCTGATGAAAGAATTGACTTACGTAAAGATCCAATGGCTCTTCAGCGTTTGAAAGAAGCTGCTGAAAAAGCTAAGGTTGAGCTTTCAAGTTCTACAAGTACTGAAATCAATTTGCCATATATTATGCCGGTTGACGGTATTCCAAAACACCTTGTTAAATCATTATCACGTTCACAATTCGAGCAATTGTCAGATAAATTGATTCAAGCTGTTCTTGCACCATGTAAATTGGCACTTAAAGATGCTGGTATTTCAACATCCGACATTAACGAAGTAATTTTAGTGGGTGGATCTACCCGTATTCCTGCTATTCAGAAACTGGTTGAGGATTACTTTGGAAAAGTTCCTTCAAAAGGTGTTAATCCTGATGAGGTGGTTGCAGTTGGTGCAGCAATTCAAGGTGGTGTTCTTTCCGGTGATGTAACAGATGTACTTCTTTTAGATGTTACTCCCCTTTCATTGGGAATCGAAACAATGGGAAGTGTAATGACAAGATTAATTGAGTCGAATACAACAATTCCTACAAAGAAAACTGAAACTTTTACTACTGCTGCTGACAACCAGCCTTCTGTAGAAATTCATATTCTTCAGGGTGAGCGTCCGATGGCTAACGGCAACAAAACAATTGGCCGTTTCCATTTAGACAGCATTCCACCAGCACCTCGTGGAATTCCTCAAATCGAAGTTACTTTTGATATTGACGCGAATGGTATTCTTCATGTTTCTGCAAAAGACAAAGGAACTGGAAAAGAGCAAAGTATTCGTATCGAAGCTTCATCGGGATTATCTGATGCTGAAATCGAAAGAATGAGACAGGAAGCTAAAGAAAACGAAGCTGCAGATACTGCTGCAAAAGAAAAAGTTGATGCTCTGAATAAAGCTGACAGTATGATTTTCCAGACTGAAAAGCAATTGAAAGAAATCGGCGATAAACTTCCTGCTGACAAAAAGCAACCTATCGAAGATGCTTTGGCTAAATTGAAAACTGCTCACGCAGCTCAGGATGTTGATGCATGTAATGCTGCTGTTGAAGAATTGAACACTGTTTTCCAGGCCGCTTCTCAGGAGATGTACAACGCTCAGGCACAAGATGCTCAGGCTGGTCAGCCACAAGGCGAACCACAAGCTGAAGGTGCAGCCAAAAATGACGAAGTTACTGATGTAGACTTCGAAGAAGTGAAATAATTCAACTTCAGATAAAAGCAAATGGCGGTCAAATTAATTTGACCGCCATTTTTTATTTGTACAGATTGTAACTGATTCTTACTTTCACCTGCAGGCCGGTTACTCATTCTTATTTTCCACTCTCCTTTATCCTGTTTCTGTTCTCATTTTTCAATAAAAACCCCTATTTTCGCAAACTACAATTATCAGAATTATGAAGAACAAATTTACGGTTGGGAGTTTATATGCGGGTGTTGGCGGAATTTGTCTGGGATTTAAAAACTCAGGTTTTGCTGTTTCCTGGGCCAATGAATATGACAAAAACGCCTGTGTTACCTATCGTGAAAATTTCACTCACAAACTGATTGAAGGCGATATCATGGAAATTGATATCAGCAGCCTGAATAAAGTAGATGTGCTTGCCGGAGGTTTTCCTTGTCAGCCTTTTTCGGTGGCAGGCTACAGAAAAGGATTCGGCGATAACCGGGGAAATCATTTTTTTAGAATGCTCGATTTTGTAGACGAAATGAGACCCAAAGTTTTGTTCTTCGAAAATGTGAAAAATCTGGTTGGGCACGATAAGGGGAATACCTTTAAAGTAATTCAGAACGAAATCGAAAAGAGAAACTATTCTTTTCACTCCAAAGTACTGAACACAAAAGATTACGGCAACATTCCACACAACAGGGAACGGATTTTCATCATCGGATTCGATAAAAATGTGTACCCCGAAAACTATAAATACTTCGATTTTCCGGCCAAAGAAACATTAACCCGAAAGGTAAAAAGTGTATTCCTGAAAGGTAAAGTAGATGAGAAATTTTATTACCGCGAAGACAAGTACATGTTTGAAATGCTGCAGAACGATATCACAAGAGAAGATACCGTATATCAGTTCCGAAGACAATATGTAAGAGAGAACAAATCGGATGTCTGCCCCACTTTAACGGCCAATATGGGCACTGGCGGACACAATGTACCCTTAATAAAAACAGAGTTCGGAATCAGAAAATTAACGCCCAAAGAGTGTTTTAAGTTTCAGGGCTTTCCCGAAACTTACATTTTGCCCGAAATTGCCAACTCACACCTCTACAAACAAGCTGGCAACTCGGTGAGTGTCCCCGTTATCGAGAAAATTGCCGAAAACATATTGAAAGCAATTAAGGGAATAGACTGCAAAATGAGCCCTAACTAGAGCTTTTTCAATTCACCGGACAGGAAATCAAATTCTTTTAAATCACCGCACTGGATGTAGTAATTGGCTGCATCCATTTTTATTTTGCCGTTCAACAAAGAATTTTGAGGCAACAAATAACCTTCACCAATAATGTACCTGATGGTTTGCTGAGTGCAAACACCCGCAAAATCGAAAGTCCATTTCTCACCCAATATTATCTCTTTCAACTGCTCAGAATCGAATTCGTTCGTGTAAAAAAACAGATGACGTTTCAACAGTTTTTTAATATCCGGCTTACTCCTCACCAGTAAAAAGAAATCGTAGTGTTGGTTGGTGCCGTTCTCCAAATTAGGAATGTACTCCCCTTTCCTATTCCAGTCTTTTGCTTCGAGCAGTAACAAATTGGAAAAAAATGCCGCCGATTTAATATTGATTCTTTTGCCCCGGCATTCTAAATCTGCATCGTCCCAAATGCCTTTGCCGTAAATACCGGTGTCAGGTTTATTAATGTCTGTAAAACCTCTTTTCAACAGCTCCCTGTAGGTAACAAATTCGGCCAATTTCCCCTGAAAAGTATTCGCAAACAATTCGCCCTTATTCCTTTCCTGCTTTCCTCCTGAGCGATGCTTTCGATGATGACCTTCCCCAAAAACCATGCGCCACGCAAAATCACAGCAATCGACAATTGTAGTGCGATCAATTGCAACTGCTTTAAATTCTCTTTTAGCAGTAATAAAATATTCACAGGAATTCTTAAGCTCTAATTTCATTGTTTTAGATTGATGATAAAGACAAATTGTAATCGCAGTGGTAAAAGTAACTGATGCACTACCCGCAATAAACAGGCTAAATCAAATTTGTATTTAAGCAAAAAGCCCGTTTTGAATGATAAAACGGGCTTTGTATTTTATTTAGAGTTTAACGAATCGTGAAGTGTTACTTTGTTACCAAATCCTGACTGGTATGCAACCAAAAACTCTTCACTTTCATTTTTAAGTAGTTCGATTCGTACTCCACGCATTTCATAGGATCTGATTTTCTATACAAATCCTGTCCTATCTCCATAATATCCTGCATGGTTGCCCACAAATGATTCAAACAGCGAAATACTTCTTCTTTAAGCAAACCTCTGGAGTTAAGCAAACGATTGAGTTCTATTCTATTTAATTTGAGCACCTGAAAAAGTGTCAAAATTTTCTCTATAATCGTTTGGGTTACCTCGGCATTTTCGCGGGGAATATTCGCTTCCAACTGCACTATAAATTTTGGAATCACTGTGAGAATGGCTTTCAAATCCTTCTTTTCAATGATTTCTACAATTTGATCAAATTCTTTTATCCGGGATACCGGGAAGTTATCCTGAACCTCAAGTATCATGTTGTTCAGAGATTCTATCCGTTTATAAATTCCAGAACGAAGGTTTTGAATCTGTACTCCCTCGGGACCACAATTCACATATTCTTTTGCCCGCTGAATTTGTTCACTTACACGGGCTTTAAAAGTCTCATCGAATATAGGATACATTCTGTTGAAATCTGCCATATCCCGGGTGTAACTATCCAGCAAGAATTTTGCCGCCACCGGCATTTCATCAAAACTAAAAGGAAAATCTATTGTTTCCATACCACCATTTTTGTTAGTTATGCATACATTTTACACTCTCTTTCTTTGCTGTTATTCTATCTCACCACTTACAGAATCTTTTATAAAACAGCATCGAAAATTAAAGAAATAATCTTTCTGTAATTCATAACATAATTACACAATATTCGATCATTTCCGACTCATAAAATACAAAAAATCAGCACGATCGTAAAAATATTAAAAATGATGTACAACATGTTTTTAGAGTCGCTCAGTAAAAGGTCTTGATTTTAACGGGAAAAGCCATCTGTTTTTTTTAGCATCAATCAATCTTTTATTAGTTTTGTATAGACCCAATAAAAATAAGATGACAAAAAAAATACTATTATTCGCCTTTATCCTTTTGCCACTGCTAAACTTTGCTCAGCAAATTAACAAAACCGATGAGCTGGGGAACAAACAAGGTGTATGGGAAAAATCACACACCAATGGCAGACTTAAATACTCCGGTACTTTTAAAGATAATTACCCGATTGGTGAAATGAAACGTTATCACGACAACGGCAATTTAAAAGCTGAATTATTTTTCACCAGTGAAGGACAAAAAGCGAAAGCCATTCTTTACAATGAATCTGCAGGGCTAATTGCAAAAGGAAATTTCATACAATCGAAAAAAGATAGCATTTGGGTGTATTTCGATAAGAATAAAAACATCCGCGCCAGCGAAACATTTACCGGGGGAATAAAAAATGGTGAAAGTGTGTACTACTTTAAAAACGGCAAACCTGCCGAGACTCTTAGCTTCCTAAATGGCAAACGACATGGGATCTGGAAACGTTATTTTGAAAATGGAAAAACATATTTGGAGGCAAATTACAGCTCCGGAAATTTAGATGGCATCACTCAATCGTACTTCCCAAATGGAGTGATTGAATTTAGCGGCACTTACAAAAATAACAGACGCGACGGGAAATGGGATTTTTATTCTGAAAAAGGGGAGCTTCTTTTCAATATAGAATACAAAAACGGCATCGCCGCCAATCAGGATGAACTGGATAGTATCCAACAGAAAAAATTAGAGGATATGGAAAAACAAAAGGATCATTTGGTTGATCCGGAAAAGTTTGTTGATGATCCGGATTCTTATCTTCGCCTGCAAATGAGATAAACACCTGCATATTTACCATTCTCCGAAACACAACTTCATTAATTACAAGTAGATGAGCCAAAAAGGAATCAGTCTTTTTCAGCTGAATCAGCAAATAAAAAATATCCTTTCCGAAACATTTACTTCGGGTGTTTGGATTGTGGCTGAAATTAGTGAACTGCGTTACAATCAAAACGGACATTGTTATCTGGAACTGGTTGAAAAAGATGAAAACAGCGATCAGATTATTGCGAAAGCAAAAGCTACCATTTGGTCCTACACCTTTCGAATGCTGAAACCTTACTTCGAAACAACAACAGGTCAGCCTTTTTCATCAGGAATAAAAGTATTGGTAAATGTAAGTGTTGAGTTTCAGGAAATTTATGGTTTCTCCTTAAATATCAAAGACATTGACCCTACCTACACTTTGGGTGACATGGCCCGGCGGAGAAAAGAAATTATTGCGCGGCTGGATGAAGAAGGTGTGTTGGAAATGAATAAGGAACTGGTTTTTCCTGAGATTCCAAAATGCATTGCCATCATCTCCTCGCCTACGGCTGCAGGCTACGACGACTTCACAAATCAGCTTGACAGCAACTCATTCGGCTACAAATTCCACTACAAATTGTTTCCGGCTGTTATGCAGGGAAATAATGCCGAAGAATCGATAATTGCTGCTCTCGATAAAATAAATGAGTACGAAGATGTATTTGATACTGCCGTGATTATTCGTGGTGGCGGCTCGCAGGCAGATTTGAATTGTTTTGACAGCTATTGGCTGGCTTTTAACATTGCTCAATTTCCAATGCCGGTAATTTCGGGTATCGGACACGAAAGAGATGAAACGATTGTTGATTTGGTGGCTCATACCAAAGTAAAAACACCAACTGCAGCAGCCGAATTCTTAATTGATTGTTTTGACGAATGCAGAGAATATCAGAATGGTTTACGCGAGCAGTTTTTAGAAGAGGTGAATGAAGTTCTTTTATCCTCATCGGAAAAACTGGTGCACTTAACCAACAAATTCTCGCCCATGGTGAGTCAGATACTGGAACGGAAATCGAATCAGCTGAGTGCAGCCAAACAGAGACTAAAAACTGCCGGTACTCATTTGCTGGGTGATCAATTTCATTATCAGCAAAGACTGAATTCACAATTTCAGTATTCTACAGAACGAAGAATTGAAAATCAAAAAACACTTATCAGTCAGTTGCAGATAAAACTTAAAACCAAGATTAAAAGACAGATTGAGCAGCAGAAACACCATCTGTCATTATTCGGGCAATCGGTAAAATATCTTAATCCTGATCATATTCTGAAAAAAGGATATACCTTGAGTTTGAAAGAAGGAAAAATAATAAAGGATATTGATCAGCTATCGCCCCACGACATTATTGAAACCCGGTTTGCCAACGGAAGCGTTGAAAGTCAGGTTCAAAAAATCAATCGGAAAAAGAAAACTAAAACGACTTAATTAAATACAAATGGCTAAAAAAAAGACAAGCTACCGCGATGCAATTACCGAAATTGAAGAAACCATTGCTTCCATCGAAAATGACGAGCTGGATGTGGATGATTTATCGGAAAAGGTGAAACGGGTTTCGGAACTTCTTGTAATTTGCAAAGAGAAGCTTCACAATACAGAAAAAGAAGTTGAGAAAATTTTAAATGAGATGGATGAATAAATTACTGCTTGTTTTCATTGTTTCCTTATTGGAAATTTCTTGTGAAGCTCAAAAACCCGGGTCTAATAAATTACAGACTTACGTGAATGAGTTTGTATCGGACAGCTGTTTTTATTCGGCCGGAATAGGAATTGTAGTCTCGGATGTGAAAACAGGTAAAAATTTAGCATCGAACCAAGCTCATTTGGCCTTGACTCCCGCATCAACACAAAAATTAATTACAACAGCTGCTGCCCTGGAGATTTTAGGAAGCAATTATCAGTTTACAACGCAAATTGAAACCAACGGAGAACTTCTTAAAAACGGAACTCTTGCCGGAAACCTGATTGTAAAAGGTTTTGGAGATCCAACACTGGGATCGAAATATTTTGAGAACGAAAAACCAATTGAGCAACTTATTGTGGAAAAGATAAAAGCTCTTGGCATCCGAAAAATTCAAGGAAAAATACTGGCTGACGACTCTTATATTGAAGCCAAAATACCAGCAACATGGATCTGGGAAGATATTGGAAATTACTACGGTGCAATTCCCAACGGACTTAGCTTTCATGATAATATGTACAGCCTGTTTTTTTCATCGGGAAAAGCCGGCACTGCAACACAATTGACAAAAACAGAACCGCAAAACACAGGATTGTTTTTCGACAATCAGGTAATCAGCTCAGCTGTTAATCGCGATTTGGCCTATATTTTTGGAGGAAATACCAGTAATCAGCGAAGAATTGAAGGCAGCATTCCACAAAACAGAGCCCAGTTTAAAGTGAAAGGTGCCCTTTTGCAGCCAAAAAACTGTTTAATCGAATCTCTGAATCAATCATTTCTGAAAGTAGGAATCTCAATCGAAAACAAGGTTTTTCCGGCTAAAGAAAGAAGTTTGCTTCTTAATTTGAATTCTCCGAAGCTGAAAGATATTATAACCCTTACCAATCAAAAAAGCATCAACCTTTTTGCCGATCATCTGCTTTTCGAGATTGGAGCAAAAGAATCAGGAAAGGCAAGCTGGGAAAACGGGATTGAAGCTGTTAAAAATTTCTGGAATCAAAAAGGTCTTCCCACAAAATACCTGTCGCTGTATGATGGGTGCGGACTCTCCCACTTCAACGCTGTTTCTGCAGACTTTTTCGATCAGGTTTTAAGAATCATGTATCGGAGCAGGTATTCAAATGAGTTTAGCTCTTCATTGCCTGTTTCCGGGATATCAGGGACTTTAAAATCATTTGGCCGGAATAGCGATCTGCAAGGGAACTGGAAGGCTAAAACCGGCTCGATGACCGGCGTAAGAACCTATTGCGGCTATCTGACAACAAAATCAGGGAAAGAATATGGAGTAACAATTTTAATTAATAATTATTCCTGCTCATTATCTGCTGTAAATATTAAACTTTTAACTCTTTTAAATCAGCTTTATAATTCCTAACTTCAGATTGCATCTGTTTACTGATTTAATTTGATGTTTATGAGAATTACAAAGCAATATTTTTCAATTGTACTCCTTCTTTTCATCTTCTGTTTTAAAGGTTTTTCCGCTAATCAGAAAGATATTTTAGTCTTAAATTCCTACCACAATGGTTTAAGTTGGACCGACTCCATCGTATCAAGTATCAAGCGGGAATTTTCAACCAAATTATCCTATTCTATTTACATAGAGGATATGGATACAAAAAGATATTTCCCGCAAAATTATTTGAATTTGCTTGCCAAATTTTATCAGGAAAAATATAAGAATAAAAAATTCGACTTAATTATATCTACAGACAACAATGCTTATGATTTCTTATTAGAATATAAGAATCAGATTTTTGGATCTGTACCTGTATTGTTTTGCGGTTTGAACTCAACTATTGACGTTCCGAAAGGATACAGCGGAGTTTTCGAAAATATGAATTTTTGTTCTACCATTCATCTCATTAAGGAAAATCATCCTAAATTTTCAGAACTTGTTATCGTCAGCGACAAAACCACCACAGGAAAAGTCATGGCACAATTTGTTGAAGATGATATCAAAAACATGGAAGAATTGATTCCTTACAGAATCATTCAACCGGATAATATGCCGAATCTTCAAAAAGAACTCTCCTCGCTGGATAAAAATTCGATTGTTTTATATCTGCTTTACAATAGAGACTCTGAAGGGAAGTATTATACTTACGAAGATAGTTTTAGAGAAGTAATACCTTATTGCAAGGTGCCAATTTACTGTGTTTGGGATTTTTACATGGGTCACGGGGCTGTAGGAGGCACATTAATTACCGGTAGAAATCAAGGAAAACAAGTTGCTGAAATGGCAAAAAGAGTCCTATCAGGTACTAGTATAGATGATATTCCTTCGCAAAAGGCAAAATACGAGAATTGTTTTGACTACAAACAACTTACTCAATTCAATATTGACAGATCGAAACTCCCTAAAGATTCCCGTATTATAAATGAACCATACAGTTTTGTCCGCGAAAACAAAGAAATTGTTATTCTAACCCTAACAGTATTGATTCTTCTTACAATTATTATCATTGTGATGACTATTAATATGCATTTACGGAAGGTTCGTGCTCAAAAAGAAAAAGCTCATTTGCTGGAAATAAAAGCCAATCACGAAGAACTAAAAATTGCTAAAGAAGCAGCTGAGGAATCAAGTAGATTGAAATCGGCATTTTTAGCCAATATGTCGCACGAAATCCGAACTCCAATGAATGCCATTTTGGGTTTTACCGATCTATTGGCCGGGGATGATGTAGAAAAAGAAAAACGTACCCGCTTTATCTCAATTATTCAAAGAAACACAAAACACTTGCTTCGCTTAATCAGTGATATATTGGATATCTCGAAAATTGAGACCAATCAATTAAAAATTGTGAAAAACAAATGTGTTCTGGATAATCTATTCGTAAATCTGAATGAAATTTACGAAGCCATACTTGACTTGCATGATAATAAAAATCTTTCCATCATAACTACAGTTCCTGACGATAAAAGCATTTCTGAATTCAATACTGATACAATGCGCTTGGTTCAGATTTTCAATAACTTAATCGAAAATTCTATAAAATTTACCAACATCGGAACAATTGAAATTGGATATGATATTAAAGGAGACTTCCTCCGGTTTTTTGTAAAAGACACAGGAATCGGAATATCTGAAGACAAACAAAAAATTATTTTCGACCGTTTCCGTCAGGCTGATTTAAATGCAGATACAAGAACATACGGAGGTACCGGATTGGGATTGGCAATCAGTAAAAGTCTGGTTGAACTTTTAGGAGGCGAAATATGGTTTACCTCGAAACTTAATGAGGGAACCACTTTCTACTTTACCATTCCGTTTTAAAAATAAAGGCAGACATTTCTGCCCGCCTTCTGTATCTAATTCAATTCCTAATTTAAAAGAAATAGTACAAGCCTACCGAAATTCTTGTATTTCCTACCCAATGGGTATTCTCAACTTCTGCTTTCTCAGTAACGTCGCCGTAAGAGGCGGCTGTATATTCTACTTCCAATTCCATCTTTAAATTCTCGAAACGTTTCGCAACCCGTGGCGCAATACGATACAATTCTCCAATATCTTTTCCCCGGCTATAAATCATACCTGAAATAACCTTATCATCGGCACCCATATTTTTGGAATAACCGGCATGTAAAGCCAACTCAAAATTATTTCTAAGGTAAGAAATATCAGTCCATGTACCTAAAACCTTTATTCCAGTATAACTGGCCTCATTAGTCATAGGATTTAAACTTTTCGCTGCATATCCACCTAACATTAACACATCAGTTAAGTTGGTTCCATAAGTAGCTTGAGTCTTAAAAGTAATTGGTTTTAAATTCAATTTATAAGATGCAACCACCGCCCACGACGAAAGAGTTTCATCATTCTTCCATTTAGTTAAATTACCATCTTCTAACGATCCGGTTGTACTTGTTAAAGATGGTTTGATGTTTTTAAACTCTCCACTTAGTCCAAACACATGCTTTCCTGCATAGTAATGAACCAGTCCCTGAAGAATAGGCAATCCTGAATTTCTTAAATATTTGTTACTCGCTCCATCGGGTCCGGTACTTGTATAATCACGCTCCGATGCAATAGCGGCCAGTAATTTCCAATGCTCCGTTTTGTAAGTGAAACGCAACTGAGGATTACGGGCAAAAGCTTTGAATGGCAATCCGGCATTGGCACCAACTGTCGTTGGAAAGATTTCAGCATCAAATAATGGTGACCATGTTTGTCCTATTAACAAAGAAGTCTTTCCCCAATCCAAATTTACAAAAGCGTGACGCAAACGCAATCCATTCACATCCGATTCTGCATTGCCGATAAACTCTGCTTCCAATAAACCATTGGTCTTCGCTCCTAAAATTTCAGGCCCTGCAATTTTTGCATTTACACGCGACTGAATAACAGCCATATTATAAACGCCGCCTTTGTTCATGTCTTTTCCGCTTCCATCTAAAAGTTCATCTTTTGGATATAGCAAGATAAATCCCTCACGGGCACTAACCGTCTGACGGGTATCGTAGGTAAATAAAGAGTGCACATAGCCTCCAAATTTAACTGAAATGTCTTGTTTTTTCTCTTGTGCTTTACCGGTAGGAATGCCAACAAAGAAAAGCATTAAAAGTAGTAGGTAGTTAATTTTTTTCATAGATCTTATTAGTTTTTTGCGCCACAAAGATATACAGGAATATTAGTTTATAAGAATATTATAAAACAGCTTTTCATTCCTGTATCCAGAACAAAAGGACTTCAAAATAAAATCAAAAAAACAACTACTAATCAGTTAGATATATTAATATTCCTGATAAACTATTAACGGACCGCCTTCAAATTCAATTCGGAAACTGTCCCCCATCGATTCATTTAGGGTTCCCTGATTCATCAGTTCCAGTTTTTGCTCTGTTAATGCATATCGTAAGTTGGCTGTAGAAATTAGAGTCTCCGTGTTTGGAGAAAATATTGAAACTTGCTGACGGGTGTAACTGTCGAAGTTTTTTGAGCGGAGAATAGGTGTAAAACAACCATAATCGGTAAGCATTTTTACACGAATTTTTTTTGCATATTGTGGCAGTAGAAACACATTTCCAATCATATGATCGTCACGCTGTCCGGTTGCTCCAACAATAGTAACCTGAGAAAATTTATTTTCCAGACACCAATTAATGGCTTTGGTTAAATCATTACTGTCCTGATTGGCAAAATGGTGAATGATATCGCGGTATTTCCATTTCATTTCCGGATTTAAAGAATCCAGATCGCCTACAATTGCGAAAGGCTCAATTCCCGCTTCATCCAATTTATTAATTGCTCCATCGCAGCAAACAATATATTTTGAGGATTTTAATTCGTTTAAAGGAATTTTGTGTGTAGGGAATGAACCATTAGCCAGAATTACCGCTTTCTTTTGCATGCTTACTTAATCTAAATCTTTCAGAATTTGAATTTTATCAAACACAAAAGTAATTATTCGCGGGAAATTGCTTCAGTATTAAGCATATCTTTTTTCCATTGAATATATCCTACCACTGCCAAAACAGTATAAAAAAAGAAAAGAACAGAGGTTGGATACAATCCTTTATAGATATACAGCCCCAAAGAAACCGCATTTACAATTACCCAAACCAGCCATTGCTCTAGAATTTTCCGCGCCAGCATCCAGGTAGCAACAATACTCAAGGCTGTTGTGAAAGCATCCCAATATGGAATAGAACCATCGGTAAAAGTTACCAATATATATGAGATTACCACATAAATTAACATACTGGCTCCGAAAAGAATTAAAAACAATTCCTTCGATAATTTGCTTACTGGAAGTTCTTTCTGACTAGTTCCTTTCGACCAAACAATCCAACCGTAAATACTAATAAAAACATAGTAGAATTGAAGAGACATGTCGGCATACAACTTGGCAATAAAAAACACATAAATGTACATCACCGAGGTTAAAAGCCCAACCGGCCACAACCATTTATTCTGTTTGATTTCTAAAAAAAGAAAGATTAAACCGGCAACGGTTCCAATTATTTCAATGATATTATCAACAATCCAATTCATGCTGTTAGAATATATTTTGCAGGGACACAATATGCTGTGTCCCTGCAAATTTATTTAAAATCTTACTGTTACGCCAGCAAGAAAGTTAATTCCTGCTTGTGGAAAATACCCATCCATTTTATAACGTGTACCTCCTGTATTGTAACTATAAACCCAAGCATTCGACTCATACTCCTCATCGAACAAATTATTTACCTGAAGATGTATTCTCATACTTTTGAATATATTACTTTTTATATCGTATGATAAATTCAGGTTTGAAACAAAGTAAGCATCCAATTTACGATCACTACTTGATGTATTATCGATAAACTGCTCATCAACAAACTGAGAAGATAACTGAGCGGTAAATCCTGATTTTTGGTATGTAAACATCGAATTAGCAGTTACTTCAGGAGAAAAAGCAAGCTTTGTAGTACCTAAACTTGTTGCAATTTGACCTCCGTTATCCCAATCATCAACATATTCTGTAAAATTCTTAATCTTATTTCTGCTTAAAGTGATATTTCCACTCCAGTCAAATTCTTTAGAAATCTTCACTCCCCCACTAAACTCAGCTCCCATTCTGTAACTATCCGCAACATTTACCATAATGGCACTTCCAACATCATTAATTTGTCCGGTAAGTACCAACTGATCCTTATAGTCCATGTAGTAAAGGTTTGCCTCAAAGAATACATTTGAACGAGTAAATTTATAACCAAATTCGTAATCGAATAAACGTTCACTTGTTGGTGTCTTTCCTAGCTCAGCATCGGTATAATTACTTCTGTTAGGCTCTCTGTTTGCAACTGCAAGAGAAGCAAAAAATCTGTTAGAATTATTCAATTGTAGATTTAAACCCAATTTTGGATTAAAAAACACAAAATCATGCTTCTGAGTCAGATCGCGAAAATCATCATCAATTCCTTCAATTTCATAATTAATACCACGTACCTGCATATCTGCATAAATGCTAAACTGTTCGGAGATTGCAATGTTGGCTTTTAAATATGTATTGTAATCTGTTTTGGTTCCTGTACTTGAATAATACTCATGATCAAGGAAAGTATCACCGGCATTTTTCATCCAACGAATTTTACCATAATGATCACCCTCATATTTATTCAAAGCACCACCCCAAACCAAATCAACAGTAGAGAAAGAATGACTCAAAGAAAAAACAGTTCCATAAAAATCATTATTCAACCATTTTCTTCTGATCACATCTGTTTTGGTGATACTTTCACTTCCAATTACAATTGGATCTAATCCATATTTACTCAATTTATCGTTTGGTTTAAACTGCTCATAGTATCCTTCACCATGCGTATAATGCAAGCCAATATTCAGTTTTGTGTTTTCTGATAACAAATGAGTTAAGAATAATTGCGAATGTTTCTGCCAATAATTATCGGTTTCATTCTTGTAGGTATACAAATTGTAAGTTCTGCTATCTGAAGCTTTCATAAAATCAACAGCCTCCTGACTTAGTAACCAGTTATCTGCATATTCCTGCATTCCAGCCTCATCATTGTTTAATCTCACACTAGGAACACCATTCCATGCTTGATAAGTTTGCTCTTTTCCTGCAAAAAAATTGGCTTTAATACTTGTTTTTTCGCCATAGTATCCTCCTGAAAGAAAAACAGATTGCAAATCAGTTTTCGCTCTATCAATGTAACCATCAGAAGTAATTTTAGATAAACGTGCATCGAAAGAAAATCCATTCTTTCCTAGTCCTGTTCCAACTTTAACCGTATTTTTAAACGTATTAAATGATCCGGCAGAACTTGCAATTTCAGCATATGCTTCCGAAGCAACTTTCGAAGTTTGAAGATTTACTGTTGCACCAAAAGCAGCTGCTCCATTCGTAGATGTACCCACTCCACGCTGAATTTGAATATCTTCTACCGAAGATGCAAAATCAGGCATATTTACCCAATAAACACCATGAGATTCAGAATCGTTCAAAGGAATACCATCAATGGTTACATTAATTCGATTCGCATCAGTTCCTCTTACTCTAAATCCAGTATAACCAACTCCCGATCCGGCATCCGATGTCGTTACAAACGAAGGTGTAGACGATAAAATCATGGGAATATCCTGCCCTAAATTTCGAGCAACAATTTCGTCCTTTTTCACATTGGTGAGAGCTACTGGTGTTTTACGATCTGCACGGGTAGCAGCAACAAGAACCTCATCGGCCATAATGGCAGATGCTTCCAAATTAAAGTCAATTTCTTCTGACTTAGCCAGCTTCACTTCTTTTTGAGCACTTTCATAACCCAAAAATGAAACCACAAAACTGTAGTTTCCTTCTTTTAAATTCTGAAACCTGTATGTACCATTCGAACTGGCAACGGTTCCTAAATAAGTTCCCTTTACTGCTATTGTGGCACCCGGAAGTGCTTTTCCTGCTTTATCGGTAACTTTACCAGTTACGGTAAGTTGAGAGAATCCGATAAAACATACAAATTGCAATAAAATTAACACTGCAGCTCTGCGCAAAACACAGTTCATCTTTCTTGTAAACATTGTTTATAAGTTAAAACGTTAATAATATATTGCAATGAGGTTGTAATAAGATCAGGTTAGCGAAAAGTTAATTCGCAATTTTCCCTACGCCGGCATTATCCGGATCAGGTTTAAAGGGTATGATCTCAGCCTGTTATTTAAGGCACCCCACTGTGATTTTGCGACAAAGGTAATCGGAAATAGTTCAAAAACAAAAGAGCCGGCTAAATGCCGGCTCTTTCTAAAACCTAAACTTTCTTTTTTCAACCCTATTTAATTGATTCAGGTGCATTAACACCCAAAACATCCTTTATAGCTTTTACGAATGTTTCTTTTGGTAAAGCTCCCTGTGCCATTGTTGGCTTTCCTTTAACAGGAATAAACAAAAAACTTGGTATGCTTTTAATTCCAAATGCCCCGGAAACCATTGGCGATTTATCGGTGTCAACTTTGTAAATCTGAATGTCCTGGCCATATTCCTTTTGAAGCTCCTCAAGCACAGGCGCAACACGTTTACACGGACCACACCATGTTGCATAAAAATCAACGATTACAGGTTTATCCCCCTTAAAATTCCATTCTTTACTATTTGTAAAATCAAATACCTTCTCCTTAAAACTATTATCATCCAAGTGGATGACTTCATTTGCTGCCTGGGAAAATGCACTTAAGTTTATCATTGTTACAAAAAATGCAAAAAATATTTTTTTCATGTGTCTAAATTTGTTTTTTATTGCCAAATAGCCTGTCCCGAACTTGTTTCGGGAGAACTCGCCAACTTAGTCATCCTCATGTGTGAGAAAAGTCTTCTCATGGCGCGTTTCATCTTTGTTTCTTTACAAAGGTAACCCAACAAAAGAACACCCCCTAGTTCAACTTCTTTTTTTATTATTACTCTCTTACAAAAATGATACTTTTTTCAAAACCATCATTATTATTCAGGAGCTTTAACAAAACTTTAAGTCTCAAATATTATTCACCTACACCAAGAACTTCGGAAAACGCCTGCTTAAAGGATTCTTTTGACATAGCACCCTGTGACATTTGTGGCTGCCCATCTGTAGGAATGAACAACAAAGAGGGAATACTCTGAATTCCAAACATTGATGCCAACTCACGTTCTTTTTCAGTGTCAATCTTGTAAATATCCAGATTATCACCATACTCTTCCTGTAATTCCTCTAAAATAGGAGCAACAGCTTTACATGGACCACACCAATCCGCATAAAAATCAACCAAACAAGGTCGGTTCCCTTCAAACTTCCAATCTTTATTTTCTTCGAAATTAAATACTTTCGCTTTAAATGTCTCTACTGTCAAATGTTCTACCATAACTTATAATATTAAAATAACACAATCATTTTACATGTATAAATATATATATTTACATCTTACAATTTGTGTGCCAGATTCAAAAAATGCTTGTTTTTATAGATTCCATCTAAATAATTGTAATTTTGTCAGCGCAATGAATCAGGGATTTATGATTTTAGGCTCCTGAAGCACATGATTTAGAGTAAACTGTTTGAAAAAAAGTAAAGTGAAAGAACATTTAAAACACCCTATATTTTCAATTATTTCCAAAATTGTAACCCGTGAAAATCTCGAGAGTTATGTAATTGGAGGTTTTGTAAGAGATTTATTTTTACACCGGGAATCAAAAGATATTGATATTGTAGTTATTGGAAGCGGTATTGAACTAGCCCAAAAAGCAGCAAAAGAAGCCGGCATATCAAAAGTTTCTGTTTTTAAGAACTATGGAACGGCAATGCTAAAGTACAAAGATCTGGAAATTGAATTTGTTGGTGCCAGAAAAGAATCTTACAATCGGGATTCCAGAAACCCTATTGTTGAAGACGGCACACTCGAAGATGATCAAAAAAGACGGGACTTCACCATTAATGCTTTAGCTCTTAGCCTGCATCAGAATAATTTTGGAGAGTTGCTCGATCCATTTAATGGAATTAATGATTTAAATAATAAAATCATTAAAACACCAATGGAACCAATAATAACATTCTCTGATGATCCTTTGCGAATGATGAGGGCAATACGTTTTGCGACCCAACTTAATTTCACAATATCGAAGGAAACTCTTGAAGCTATTCGCACCAATAAGGATCGAATTAATATCATCACAAAAGAAAGAATTATCGAGGAATTAAATAAGATAATTCTTTCAGATAAACCTTCTATCGGATTTAAGCTGCTGGATGAAACAGGCTTGTTAAAATTAATATTTCCTGAATTTGTTAGACTAAAAGGACGGGAAACCAGAAAAGGAATCAGTCATAAAGACAATTTCTACCATACACTTGAGGTTCTTGATCAATTAGCTCCAAAATCAAATAATCTTTGGTTGCGATGGTCGGCTTTACTGCACGATATTGCCAAACCGAATACCAAGAGATTTGTGGATGGAATTGGATGGACGTTTCATGCTCATAATTTTATTGGCGAGAAAATGGTGCCTGGTATTTTTAAGAAAATGAAATTACCCTTGAACGAGAAAATGAAATTTGTTCAGAAAATGGTACTTCTTCATATGCGTCCCATCGTATTGGCACAAGAGGTGGTTACCGATTCTGCAATCCGAAGATTGCTGTTTGATGCCGGCGATGATGTAGATCAACTAATGAAATTATGCGAAGCCGATATCACTTCTAAAAATGAAGAAAAAGTGAAAAAGTTTCTCGATAATTTTCAATTGGTACGAAGGAAACTAAAAGAGGTGGAGGAAAAGGATTCTGTTCGTAACTTTCAGCCACCAATTGACGGACAGGAAATTATTGATATTTTTAATTTATCGCCATGCAGAATAATTGGCGATATTAAAATGGCTATAAAAGAGGCTATTCTTGATGGAGTAATTCCCAATGAACATGATGCAGCCTATCAGTTTATGCTGAAAAAAGGAAAAGAACTGGGACTTGAACCCATAAAAAAAAGCAACAAAAAAGAACCTTTGGATTAGTCCAAAGGTTTTTTTAAACTTACAACCTTTGCATGCTAAACAGCATCATATAATACAATAATAATATCTATTTTTGCGGCCTGAAAAAAAGAAGAAAACACCCCACTAATAAAGTATTCAGGAATGGCATACGTTGACAATACAATGATAATCAGAAGAGATCTTCTGGCAAGAATGGCAGATCTTTTTAATGAAGGGAAATTAATGGAAGGACTTGATAGAATTCCTCTTGAAATGGCCCCACGCAGAAGCCCTAAATCTGATCGTTGCTGTATTTTTAAGGAACGTGTAATCATTAAAGAAAAATTGATTCCACTTTTAGGTTTCGATTTGGATGAATACACAGACGAACTTAAAACTTTGGCTTCGTATGCTGAAGAAGCACTTGAAAGAAAAAACCCAATCAACAAAATATTGACGGTTGTTGATGAGGCATGTACTTCTTGTGTAAAGAATAGTTACATCGTAACCAATCTTTGCAAAGGTTGTGTTGCACATCCGTGTATGATGAACTGTCCTAAGGAATCCATCAGCTGGAATGCAAACGGTCAAGCTCAAATCAATCCCAAAACCTGTATTAATTGTGGTATTTGCATGAGTGTTTGCCCTTATCATTCCATTATATACATGCCTGTACCTTGCGAAAATGCTTGTCCTGTTGGCGCTATCACCAAAGATGAGTATGGTATTGAACGGATTGATGAAGATAAATGCATTGATTGCGGCAAATGTATTACGGCTTGTCCTTTTGGTTCAATCATGGAGAATTCTCAGATAATAGATGTGATGAAATCCATAAAAGAGGAAGAGCAAGAAACCGTTGCCATAGTTGCTCCTGCTGTTCTTGGACAATTCCACTCTAAAATAGAAAATGTATTAGGAGCTATCAAGAGATTGGGTTTTACAGATGTAATAGAAGTCGCTAAAGGTGCAAATGTAACTACTGAAAATGAGGCCGACGAATTACTGGAACGTCTGGCTGCAAAAGCCCCTTTTATGACAACTTCCTGCTGTCCTGCTTATGTTTCTGCTGTAGACAAGCATATACCCGAAATGAAAAAATACATTTCGCATACCAAGAGTCCGATGTATTATGCAGCAGAGATTGCCCGAATAAAATATCCAAAGGCAAAAATTGTATTTATTGGACCATGTATTGCCAAACGCCGGGAAGGAATGAATGATCCGAACGTAGATTACGTAATGACGTTTGAAGAATTATCGGCTCTTTTTAAAGGTTGGAAAGTTGAGATGGAAATGGAAAATTCAATAAATCTTGACAAAAGTATTTTAAATCACGGAAGAGCTTACGCCGCAAGTGGTGGTGTGGCGCAATCGGTACTTGAACTTAAGCCTTACGTAAACATTAAACCTGTAATTGTAAATGGTCTTGACAAAAAGAAGATTAATATGCTGAAAGCATTTGCTAAAACAGGCAAAACAAGCGGTAATTTTATAGAGGTAATGGCTTGTGAAGGTGGTTGTATTTCCGGTCCAAGTTCAAATTTCGATCCGAAAACAGGTAGTAAATTATATGAAAAGAACCTTGCTGAAATTATTTCTGCAGAATAAAATAAATAAATTATTAAAATGGCTGCCAACATCAATTGACAGCCATTTTTATTTCCTCCACAAATCAAGAATAATAGGAAGATGGTCACTAAAACCATCATTAAATTTATATCCAATAAAACTTCGAAAAGGTTTTTCTCCAAAATAAGTATTGTCTGTTTCCAATAAGAATTCGGGTTTAAAAAGACTCATATTATCTGGATCACAATACAAAAAACCAGACTTATTAAGCAAAGCTCCTGATACAATAAATTGATCGAGCATTCCCCATTTCCCTTGATATTTATGACTCCCTATTCCTGTTTTGTTTAAAAATGAATAAGCCAAATTGTACAATTTATTATTGCAAATTTCTTTCTCCGGGGATAGAGCATTCAGCTCAGTTTGTAAAGATCTGTTATCCGGATAATCATTAAAATCGCCCATTATTATAATCAAGGGATTGCCGTTATGATTAACAATTTCAGATACTTTTCCTTTCAACAAATGTGATGCTGATATTCTTCTATTCTCGGACTCCAGCTGGCCTCCCCAACGCGAAGGCCAGTGATTTACAAAGACATGCAAAGTATCATCTGTATTTGTTTTCCCCTTTACATAGAGGATTTCCCGGGTAGTTGAGATTGAATCTCCATCGTAAATCAATTTAATAAATGTCGTATCGATGGGATGAAACGTTTCAGGCTGATAAATTAATGCCACATCTATCCCTCTCCTGTCCGGCGATTCGCGATGAATAATTTGATATCCTGCTTTGTTCAGATATCCAATTTTAAACAAACCATCTAAAACAAATCGGTTCTCAACCTCACAGAGTCCAATTAAATCGGGAAACTCCCAGCCACCTGCCGCTAAAATTACCTTAGCCACTTTTTGTGATTTTTTCTGATATTTTTCCCATGTCCAATTTCGCTCTCCCCTTGGAAGAAATTCATTATCCAGCGTAAGGCTGTCATCAAAACAATCAAAAAGATTCTCCACATTGTAAAACATCAACCTAAAATCACCTCGTATTCCTTCCTCCGATCCATCGATGACAGATTGCGCCAAACTAATTCTCGCACACAAGAACAGGCAAATGATTAGGATTAGAGAAAACTTCATATTATTTAATTTCTGAAAATTCATAACATCCCATATCCGGGGCTGCATCATTATCTCTGCGATTGCCTGCCAAATCAAAAAGATAGGTCGATATGAATTCAATACTTCCCTTATTTATGGCTGACGATTTCTCACTCAAGCTAAAGTTAAGCTCTTCCAAATCAAGAAAACCAGGATCTTCATTAAACAAACATTCAGTGAATATTGAGGCATAATCAATATGGGCTGAATTGCTCAATTTTAAAAGAGAATTCTGAACAGAAGCATTTTCTGCTGAATCTAATTCCAATTCATCAGTTTTATTTCCATAAATAATACAATTCCGTATCGTCAGGCCATTTTCACCAATGCCTTTATATGAAATCACAGGTTCCGATCTGGCTGAGAAAAACCAAGAGTTGTAAAATGTGGAATGTGATATCAGGTAAGAACCCTCCCCTTTTAATCGGACACATTCCCCGCCACAATTACTGACCAGCATATCATGAGCTTCAATAATGGAATTTGATGCCAGTAATCCAATCCCGGTAAAATTCCGAATAATTCCATACTCAATCAATATTGGATTGTTATCCAATATGGTTTTAGGAAAACTTAATCCATTAATGCCGTTTTCGAGAATAAAATGACTGAGAAGGTGAGTCGTACTTTCATCGTAAAAGTAGATTCCATTCCATTGGCCGGGAACATTTTTGTACAATTCCTCTAATCGTGAACTTCCAAAATAAACAGGTTTTTGAAAACTTCCTTTTACTTCAAAATTACCCTTAACATGAAGTGCCGCATTCTTCTTGAAATAAACCTTTGTTCCCTCATAAACAATCAGGTCAATACCTTCATCAATCCAAACAGGTTTCGTAACAAAATAAGGACGATCTGCCGTCCAAATCGTATTTTCAGTAATGTCACCATCAACTATATAAACATCCTGCGCAAAAGTCTCTAAAATCACTTCCTGCACCTGCCCGTTCAGTTCAAACTTCAATTGGTCTTCTAATAACCGGGGAGCATCCTCATCTTTTGCTTCAAGACCTACCTCAACAAAAATAAAAAGGCTGTCTTTGGCATCAAGTTCAATATCCATCAAATTGTTCGACTGAATTCCATTCACATTTAGTCGATATGGTGATTCTAAATTTTGAAGGTATAAGTGCGAGATATTAATTGCGTTGGATGAAGTATTCTTCACCTTTAACTGCTTGGTTGTTGAACCAAAGCCAGTGAATAATGTATCAAATGCAATTGTATCCGCTGAAAATGTCAATCTAAAATTTGGATCGGTCGTAAAATTCTCATCTTGGTCGCAAGAAATAATGAGAAATGAGATGACAATAAAAAACAGAAGACGATAGAATTGCATGGTTTACTTGTTTAAATCGAACTTGAAGATATAAAAAATCCGGTATTTTATGTAAAAATACCAGATTCAAGTTCTTCTAAATTTTTTTAAAAGAAAATGTAACTTTTACTGTTTCTCTTGTATCGGGAAGTTTTTGTTTTACTGAAATTTCGATCGGCAGCTCTTCTTTCTCTCAATCTACTTTCCCTCTTCATTTTATTTGGAATGTCGAAATTGATTCCTAATGTGATCTCATGAGTTCCGTCACTGCTGTCAGCAATTAAATTGTTTGTGTAATAATCGTATGAATACCCAATGTAATATTGATTGTAATTTACCCCTACCATTCCCACAATCTGATCGTTTGTTCTGTAAGATGCAGCCATCCAAAAATGATTGATAAACAACTTTGCTGACAGATCGTAATAAATATCAGAATCCATTGTTTTACGAACAATTACCGAAGGTTCCAAATCAACAAGGTCTTTTAAATGAAATGTGTAACCTGCTGTTGCATAAAAATGACGCATCATAATATTATCATTGATATTGTTATCTCCCATTTTAACAGAAGATTCAAATAAATGCGCTGCTGATGCCCCTACAAAATAATCATCATTATACAAATAAACACCAAAGTTTGCATCCGGCACATAAGATACTTCATCCGGCCCTGCTTTTGGATCATTAACCGGGATGTATCTTTTATCAAACTTAAACTGATAAAAAACACCCCCCAATCCGAATGAAAGCTTTGTTCCTGTTTGCCCCAGTTTACTTTTTGATAATTGCAAGTGATAGGCATAAGAAAACTCAATTCCTGTTCTGGCAACCTCACCTGCTTTATCGTTAAAAAAATATCCTCCCAAGCCAACTCCCATTTGTTTATTCCGTCGTGATAATGGATTTCCTTTTACGTTACAAGTGGTACATTTATTATTCATATTTTTATTAAAACTCAATGCCTGTGTTTCCGGGGCCCCTTCTACTCCCGACCATTGCTGACGCAAACTTAATCGCAGAGGTGAATACATCCGGCTTCCTGCCATGGCAGGATTGAGTAAAAATCCATTCTCCACATACTGACTATAAAGTGGCAATTGTTGAGCTTTTCCTTGAGTGAATGCAAATAGTAACACTCCTAGAATTATTGTTATTCTCATTAGAATCTAAGGGTCAGGTTTAATATTATTAATTAACGGAGAATTGTTACAGTTCCCAGTATCGGCTTTTCATCATCAAGTTCTACAGCATAATAGTATGAACCTATTGGTAAATTAGTATTTCCATCGGCACCAGTCCATGGGGTACCGCGATACTGATTACCAGTTCCACTAAATTTATAAACTGCTTTTCCCCATCGATCGTAAATCACAATCTTAAGGTTTTGTACAAACTCGATTCTGTCAATATCCCAATAATCATTATAGCTGTCATTATTTGGCGTAAATGCTTTTGGTATTGTTATTCTGTTTTCATATAAATATTCAAGTACAATTGTTGAATCTAACTGACAATTATTTTTATCAATTACACTTACTATATAAGTACCTCTTCCCAAATCCTCAATACTTGTTCCATAATATGGATTCAAATCCTGATCAGACCAATTAATGGTATAATCTAAAACTCCTCCGGTAACATCAATTCGAATGGAACCATCATTGGCATCAACTGTAGTTGGGCGACTGGCTTCGGCTTCCAAATTCAAAGCCTCTGGCTGAACAAGCTCCACACTGGCGACATCTGAACATCCATGCTTATCAACAACCTTAACATCGTAAGTCCCAATAATTAAATCAGAAGCAATATCTGTTTCCTGACCATCCGACCATTCGATTATATAGTTTGGTGTTCCTCCTGATATATCAACGGTTGCACTTCCTGAATTTGTTCCATAACACAATATATCTTGATAATCATTAATTTCAGCGATCAATGTATCCGGCTGGTTCAACAACTTAGATCCCGAAGTTTCACATCCATTATTATCAACAACCACATAAGAATAATCTCCGGATTCAACATCAAAAATATCCTTAGTGATACTACCATAATTATCCCAGTTAACCAAATAGGGTTCGGTACCCTCCGAAATATCCAATTTAATCCAGCCATCTTCCAAACCATAGCATGTTGGCTCTAAAAAATCTGAAACTGTAACAAAAACCTGCTTAGGCTCCACAATACTAATTGGTGTTATTTCTGATTTACATCCCTTGCTGTCTGTTATCTGAACCGAATATGTTCCTTCCGAAAGTCCTTGCTGATCTTCATTTGTCCCGATAACACCCGTTCCTCCCCATAAGTAGGTATAACCCGGAGTTCCTCCTTTCGGATGCAGGTTAATGTAACCGTCAGTCCTTCCAAAACAGGAAATATCTTTCTTCCAGAATTCAGCAACAAGCTTGTCTGGTTCATTAACCACAACCTGCAAACTCTGACTTTCATAGCCGGGATCGCCAGCCGAATCGTATACTGTAACAGTATAAGTACCAGCTTTTAAACCGGAAACATCTTTATCTGTACTTCTAAAATAGTTATCTCCTGTCCATGAATAAGTTAAATTTTTAGGATCACTTTCCCCTAAAACATCCACGGTTACAGCACCATCATTTCCTCCAGGACAGGTAATATCTGTATTTGAAGTTACAAACAAGAGCAATTTCTCCGGTTCATGAACCTTTTTAGAATCTTCAATTCTGCACTCATTCGCATCTAATACAACAACGTCATAAACGCCCATCTCCAAGCCATCAACTGAAATTTTTTCAGATACGTTTGATTCAGCATAAGAATATCCATTTGGTCCTGATATCAAGAAAATATAAGGAGGGGTTCCTCCGGTAACTGTTGCCGAAATCTCTCCATCACGCAAACCTACGACAGAAATATCAATCGGAGTTACAGTCAATGCAAGTGAAGTTGGTTCTGTGATAGCCTGACTTCCTAAAACAGGAGGACATCCATATTCTGAAGTTATGGCATAATCATATGTGCCAGGCTCCAGATCTAAAATATGTTTTGCCGACGATAAAAATCCAGCTCCATTAGTCCATGCTATTGTGTAATCTGCCGATCCAAAATTCACATCCAATTCAATCTCACCATCAGCGGCATTGTTACAACTTACATTTTCAACATTTGCCACACTGGCCAACAAAGGATCCGGAGCTAATAATTCATAAGTATTAGTTGCCGATTGACCAGCCGAAGTTGCTGTAACAGTATAAATGCCTGCGGCTAATCCCGAAATTGTTTCTCCTGTTCCACTGTATCCGGCAGGCCCAGACCAAGTATAAGTAAATGTTCCATTACCTCCTTTGGCATGTGCCCTTAATTCTCCCACAGGACTTCCTGCACAACCCACAGCTTGTCTTTCCTCAATATAAGCGAAGGCCATTTCCGGTTCTTCAATTATTATCGATTTTTTCACTGTTGAACATCCGGAAGCGTCTGTTGCGACAACGGTATAAACACCTCCTGCCAGATTCTCAATCAAGAAACTGTTGTCATCGTAATTATCAGGACTAACAGATGAATATCCTCCTGGCCCTGTAACGGTAAAACTATAAGGAATTGTACCTTCCAAAGTTTCAATAGAAAGAATACCATTTTTGGTTCCTGCAACTTTAATGTGTTGTTCTACAACTAAGCCCAACTGGATGCTCAAACCTAAATTTAAGTCTACACCGTTCTCAGAAGAGCAGTTATTCTTATCAGTAATCAGCAAACTATAATCACCGGCAACAACATCTTCAATATTTTGAGAATATGACCGATAATCACTTGGTCCTGACCAGCTGTACCTGTAGCCACTATTACCACCATAAGGTGTGATTCTAACAATACCATCATTGATATTCTTACATGTTGGCAATACAATATCTTCAATTAAGAATCCTATTTCCCCCGGCTCAGTAACAGTAACATTTTGTTCAAACACACATGAGTTTGCATCAACAATTCGAAGTGCATAATCTTTTGGAGCCAGGTTAGAAAAAATACCTGTTGGACTTTCAACTCCATCTAAATAATATTGATAGTTTGAAGTCCCCTGAGCTGCTTCAACAAAAATCTCACCTGAACTTTCTCCATTACAATTTGCAGCTTCAATTGTTAATTCGTTCGTAATTAATTCCTTTGGTTCAATCAATTCCTGACTCAAAACCGAAGGACAATTAACTGCATCAGTAACTGTTAATTCGTAAGTTCCTCCTGCCAAGCCTGAAATATTAGCTGTTGTTGCCGTGTATCCGGCCGGCCCCGTCCAAGCGTAAGTATAATCAGCTACACCTCCGGTAACAATTGGATTAAACAATCCATTATTATCGTTATAACAAAGCAAGTCAGTTCCGTTCAGATCCATTACAATCTCAGGATTTGAATTCAAAGTAATATCCTGCTCAGGAGTTAGACATAGGTTCTCATCCGAAACATGAACTTTGTAGTCACCGGAATACAATCCTGTAATATTTTCATTTGCCTGAACTACATTATCTAAAAAGTAAGATAGGTTCCCGGTACCTCCGGAGGCTGCAACTAAAATCTCTCCTTCTGGAATCGTAAAACAAGTCAAATCCTTTGTTGCAATACTATCGATTAGCAATTCATAAGCATCAAATATATTTACGATAGTATCAAATTCACAATTCTTTCCATCGGCTACAGTAATATTGTACTTACCAGGTGTTAAGTTTAATGCTGTACTTTCCCAAGTTGTTTTGTTGGTTGATGTTGATGCTGAAAAATCAATTCCTGCCTCATCTTTCCAGAAAAATTTATATTCCGGATACTGAATATTTGCGACTTTGGCAACAACTCGTCCATTTCCCTGCCCAAAACATTTTACATTATTGGCTGTAATTTCCAGGGAAACATTCGATTTGGTTCCTAACTGAACCTCAATAACAGATTCAATTTTACACAAAGAACCATCTTTCGCTACAGTATTATAACCATAAATCACTTCAACTTTGTAGAATCCTGAAATAGTAACTTCAATTACAGCATTGGTTTCACCTGACAGGGCTGTATAAGTTCCAACCGTTCCATTTGCACTATAATACCATTGGAATGTTGTATTGCTGTTAATAGGAAAACCCTTTACATGATCCAAAACGGCAACATCACTGCACCACTCTTCACGAGGCTGGTCGAAGCTACCTTCAAAAGACGGTGGATCCTCACTTCCTCCGGGGGCACTCGGTACCAAAACGAAACCTGTAGTGTTATCATTATCAAAATGGTAATTCACAGGATGATCTCCCCCAGAACCTGATGTTCCCGCAATATCTGTTAAGGCAGCATTGTAAATTTTACCAAACAATCCTGATGGTTTATATATAAACGCCTTAACCCCAGGAGTACTTGCTTTTAGGAAAGCATAAGAACAACGTACACCTTCCATTTTTAAATCATAAATAACGGTAATCGTTTTTCCTGATTCAATGGTATTGTTTTCATATCCAAGCGTGAATTCCAAATTGGTAAAAGTATTATCACCATAAATCTGTCCTTGCTCAAAGAAAGTCACAGAACCAAAATATCCTTGTCCTGCTCCTTTTATTCTTATAATCCCATTATTCATAAAATCAACAAAACCAAACGTCACATCAGTATTGGTTTCACAATAAATTCCGCCTCCATTGGCAAATGTAATTTTTGTATTTGCTGCAATAAAATTCAATCCTCCTGTAGTATTCATCTTCATGTTCCAGCCTGTTGGCTGATCGGAAATAACAGTTACGATAGAACCGCTCATATCAAACTTACGAACCGCATCAGGATCACCCAAAGACAATGAGCTGAATCGTCCGACAGTAAAATCATTACCTTTTGTTGTAACAGAACCACTCTCCAAATACAAATCACCGGAAGTGATCAAACTCGAATTCCAAACCCATGACTGTGCATCTCCATTGAAGATTACATCACCATTCATCGATTTATTGGCAAAATCAACAAATTTATCACCTGCCAATCCATCTCCAACAAAGTCAAAAACACCTCGCATACTCAATGACATCGTCTCTGTTAAATCCATGAATCCGCCAATTTGAAGAGTCGCGTCAACAGTAAAGCTTGCACCAGGATCTACATCATCATTCCAGGTCATGCTGTGGCATTTTCCGGCAACGCTTAGCTCTACAAATTTGCTTCCTAAAAATGAATTCGCAGTAAAGAAAACATCATCGTTTAAGGTAGGCACACAACCTTCTTCGCTGCCATCCTGGGTACGACTCCAGTTCTCGTGATTGTTCCAGCTATCGTCGGTTCCCTTTCCAACCCAGTATAAAGCGATTGGAGCAATTGCTCCATCAGTTATCCAACCTGTAACATTCCCTAAATCAAATGAATTTGCTGCAGTATAATTTGCTCCTTTTGAGCCATCGCCATTAATATCTTTCAGTTCAAGGAAATTACCTGTCACATTATTTGCCGCAAGTATGGTAGTTTGTTTAGTATCTTTCGTAGAATGCAACGATATTGGAGCGAAACAACTTCCTTCAGCAAGAAGGTAATCCATTTCATACGTTTTGCCATTCTGAAACTTGAATTCAAACCCCCTACCCAATTCGACTGTTCCAAATTTATTTTTTCCATTTACGGTACCATTTTCTTTAAACTGCAGATAACTCACATAAGGAGTAATACCAGAAAAGCCTGAATCCAATTCTCCATCCTTCTCAAATATTAATTTTTCAAATGAGATATTGTGTGTTGTGGCTCCTGCGATAAATACTTCAGCATTATCTGTAAATGTAATTGTACTGTTCGCAGATAAAAATTCAAATCCTAAATCCAAATATGCATCGGCAAGGTTAAAATAAATCGAGCGTCCCAATACATCTTCCTTTCCGGTAATGGTTACACTAGAATTCTGAATATCTAAACCCCTTGAATTAACTCCCTCAGTTGGATCTGTAGATGTGATACTCTTGCATTCCAAATCGAAACCATTGGTTATTAATTTACCGTAACGGATGAAACAATCACCTTCCATGAGCATATCGTCCCTTAATTTCCACTCTCCGCCATTACCATCAAACTCAACAATATTTGGAAACACATATCCAAATGTATTTATCTCCTGAAGTTCGGTTGCTCTAAAGTAAAAATTAACCACTGCAGATAGATTAATATCTACAGCCGAATTGAAAATAAGAGAACCATAAATATAAACACCTGAAATATCAGTTGCGCCCATTTCAAAATTCGGTCTCGCAGCTTCAGATCCAGTCCAATCCATTGTTCGGCAACGAATATCACTGGCTCCTGTATATACTGTTTGTTCTGTATCTGTAAATGAACCGTCATCAAAAAATACATTATCTTTTGCTGTTGGCACACAACCTCCCGATTTAATACCGGAAACCGTTGACCAATGATTTGGATCATCCCAATTTCCTGTTCCGCCAACCCAATACAAATTGGTTCCTGATGGTTCATTTTCAAATTTCCAACCGTCAGCGCCCCCCAGGTTTATTGAAGCATTTGCAACAAATGTATCTGCAGGCTCAGCATTTACATTTAAAATATTAACCGAATTTACTGTTATATTAGTTGCACCAGTCTTCGCTTTAAAAATTGCAGGATCGGCACGCGAGCCTGTTATATCAATAGTTCCTTCGCAGGCTCCGTTAGCAATTACATTACCAAGCACAAAGGTCTGACTACTTTCAAACACATAGGTTTTCCCAACAGCCAATTGAATACTTTCGGCAACAAAACTTATTTCAGAAACATTCTTTTTTCTAAAATAAGTATTTCCATTTAATACTATATTGTTAAAATAAATGTCGTCTGAGTAAGTATCTATGTAGGCATTTCCATCAGCATCATCGAAAGTAACATTATAGAATGTTACCGGAACAGCTCCTTTTGAAACAATCAAATCGCCTCCTGTAGTAAATATTATCTCCGAAGTACCAGCATCAAAAGTAAATCCGTCAGGAGAAATTTCAAATTGTTCCAATTTAAATGTCGAAGATCCTAATGTTAATGATCTTGTATTAGCTACACCAAAATTAGAAATAAAACCAACAGCCTCAATATCCTGGTTATTAGAGTTCAGATCTCCATTCTCTAAAAGAATTGTACCTGATGTCTTCAATCCGCTATTCAAAGTCCAGCTTCCTGCAAGCCAGGAATCATCATCTTGTTTAGTTCCTTCAAAAACGAGATCGCTAAGTAAATCTACTGTCCCCGCATTAATATTGGAAGGATTCTCTGATTTAAAATAAAAATCACCTGAATATGAATAATTGGCATTTACCATGCCCGAAAAATCCAGACTTCCAAAAATACATATTGGCTGATCTCCTGTGAAACTCATTAAACTGGCATTCGTCCAGATCATATCCAAACACTCTGCTGAACTCCCTTTTTTAGATATATTTACTTCATAACTGTTTAAGACTTTCGCATCTTCGAAAATAACCACATCTTTTCGGTTTGGTAAACATCCTCCCAACCAGTTTCCAGCCTTAAACCAGTCATTATCAACATTTCCCGTCCAATAAACAGTGCCTCCGGTTAAATCGTCAGGGAAAACCCATCCATCATATCCAGAAATACTTATCGATTCATTTGCTGTTAACGAACCAATTCCTCCAATAACGTTTATATCCTCAATTCTTAGTCTAAAAAGATCAGATGACGACACGTCACAATCAAAATAAGCAACACCATTTTCTCCTTTAAAAGAAATGTATTCGGAACATGTACCGTGAGCAATCAAACCATCCGCTTTTGTAATTTTCTGTTTACTGCCAACATTAAAAAGATAAGATTTACCCTTGGTGAAAATTAGTTGATCAAACTGATGATTACCAAATAATTTAGCATTCCCTTTAAACTCAAGAGACTCAAAAGTCGGCTCAAATCCTTCATTCGTTAAAAATGTCTGACCATCAGGAAAATTAAAAACTACTCTTCCATAAATAATAAAATCGGAAGAATTATTGTAGAGTTCTGCTCCGTCCGATAGGAATCGAATTTCAGAGTTGTTACTGATAAGTGTAAAATTGCTGCCCGAAATATTCCATGAACGTGAAACCCCATCGGTAATATCCACATTTGAATTAAGTAAATCCAATTCCCGGTTATAAGTACTTGTAGAAACGAATTGTCCTACGATTAATCGATTTCCATTAACATGCAATTTACCTTTAAACAACTCCAGATTATTTGCAACAGTAATGTTTGTATTAAGAGTCCATTCTCCATCGCCAATAAAAGATACAGATCCTGTAAGAACCGAATTTATTGTTATTGTGTTTGTTATGTTACCTCCATCAAACTGTGTTTCTCCATCAAAAACCCAGGTACAGTTTCCTGCTGCCAGAGATCCAAAAATTGCTAAATTATTTGATCCTTCTAAAGTCGCATTATCATCAATAGTAAGGCTTTTACATTCTGCTGGAATATCAATAGCTACTACAAAGGTGGCTGGTATTATTACACTATTATTTCTGGATGGCACACAACCCGAATCCCAGTTGCCTGGTGTTCCCCACATACCATCACCTGCTCCTCCTGTCCAGGTATAATCTGCGGAAGATGGTGCAACAAAATTCCAACTCGCATTATTCCCGCCTAAGTTATAGGAGTTATTAGCCAAAAATGTAACCGCATTTCCACTTGCGTTGATATTTTTAACCTTTAAATAATTTAGATTAACCAATTCGGCCGAAATATTTCCACCAAGAACATCTCCTGTAATATAAATATAGGCATAACATTCTCCCAGAGCCTCAAACTTAGTTTTTATATTTTGAGTGCCATCGTAAATGGAATAACTGTGACCAGCAGTAAAAATCAAATTCTGAATATCGTTTTCCCCTTTTAAACTTCCATCCAGCTCAAATGTTATATCGTTAAAAGAGGTAAGAGTAACATTACTTTCTATTGCTCCATTGTTCCCTTGAAAAAGAACATCATAAAAATCAACTCGTTTAGTTCCGGTTGTTTCAATTGTTGAATTTGCTGAACTAACAATTATTTTTGAATTTCCCGGATACAGATTTAAATTATCTGTTTGGACAGACAAAACGGATGTTCCGCTTTTTTGAAGATTAATTATTGAAGAATTTAAATAGAGCTCTCTGGATACCGGGTTTTCAGCAACAAGACTTCCACAGGTTAATTCTGCTTCAATACTTAAGGTTCCCTGATTAAAATAAACCGTATTATCAAGCAGATTCATTTCACTGGTAATTCTCCAACCTCCATTGTTGTCAAAATAGAAATCTCCATTAAATGAATTTCCTCCAAAATCAATAACATTGCCAAGAGTATTCGCTCTAAAATAAAGAGGACGATCAAGGTCAATGATCATCTGGGTATTAAATTTCACTCCTCCGTAAATTACCAAATAATGCGCAATATTATTATCCGTTTTCAGAGCAGGCGTGTTTTGTACATTGCCCCAATACATATTCAAACAACGCGCTACACTAGTAATTACCACTTCTGCTCCCGGATCTGGAAAAGAAAATTCATCAAAATACACATTATCATCTTTATCCGGCAAGAGGGCACCAGGGTTTACCTTTCCACCTGGCTGATCACTCCAATGCTCTATATCATTAAAATTACCCGAACCGCCAATCCAGTAGAAATCACTTGCTTTTACAGATAAATATGTTAATTGTAAAAATAATATTAGTAGTAGACTTGCTCCATTTCTTTTCATAATAATCGGTTTTCCTATGAATCGACATCTTAATTGACCTTAGGTAGAAACATATATTCCTTTGCGTTAAAGAATCTTTTGCTTTGACGAAAGAAAAATAAATAAGTTTCAAATTTGGCAAAAAATTTCAACATATTATTTATTACCCTAGAATATTTCTTTCAGCCAAAATCTTATTTTAACACATTATATTCGTGAGAGTTTCGTTTAAATAATTTTAGACACTAATAAGCATAACTAATCGGACTTTAAAAAAGCATTATAATTCTGATAACCAATAGATAAACTTTTTGTTTAGGTTTCTAAATTTGCAAGTAAATATTTATTTTAGACATAAAGCTTGCTGATAAGGTTGGAAAACAAGATAAAACATCTCAGTTAAGTATTTTTGACACACCCATGGAAAGGTTCATCAATTTAAAGCATGAGTTATGTATTTTATCCTGAAAAATAGATTGGGACTAGATAGAGAAAGGGTTCTCTGTTTATTATTCAGAGATAGAATGCCCGTCAGTTCCTATCCGTTCCGTAGAATGGTAGGTTTGCTATTGCTAAAACACATTTATAATTTAAGTGATGTGGCAAGTTGACAGATGGATTAAGAATCCCTACTGGCAATATTTTAGCAGAGAGAATGTTTTTCAAACACAAAAACCCTTTAATCCAACAGAATTTATACATTTTAGAAAGCGTATCGGTAAAGACGAGGTAGAAAAATTATTGAAAGTATCAATCCAATTATTTGGCAAAGAGGCTCAGGAAAAAGAAGTGTTAATTGACAGTACCGTACAAGAAAAGAATATCACTTACCCAACAGATGCAAACAAAACTACACAAACTTATAATTGAGTGGATTAACAAAACAGCAAAACAAGAAGGAATAATATTGCGTCAAACTCACACCATAACTTTAAAGCGGCTGATGATAGACCAGCGTTTTCATAATTATCCGAAAAGAAGAAATAGAGCCAATTTACCCCATCTCAGCAACAGAAATATAAAAAGTTATTCCTCGATCCTCAACAAACTATAAAAAAACCACGTAAATATTTTACATGGTTGAAATTTTATAAGAACAGTTACTAGAAATCACCAAGCTATTTCTCAATCCGCCACACGGCAACATCTGCTGGTTTTAACACTTTATCTCCTATCAGGTAATCTCCATTATAATTTAAAATATACTCATCGGAAGAATAATTAACAGCCACCATAAAACCATCGCGATACTGAACAAAAACACCTTCAGGATAATTTTCTACCCCAACATTATTTTGTTGGTATATGTTTTTCAGAAGATTGCGTTCCAAATCCCCATCAACAGATTCTGTTCCAATATACCAAACTTGCCCTTTACCAATTTCATTTTTTAAAATGCAGGCAGTTCCTTTGTAAAATTGATCGGTATAACTAGCTACGACCTCAGTTTTATCTTCCGGGGTAATTAAATCTCCCCATGAACTCCATTTGTAATTTTTCCCATCCATTAAAATATTACCTTGTTTCCCGGATGGAAGCATATCAAATGAATAAATCTTTCCTCCAATTAGTTCATTCATAATGCCCGATAAATTATTTTCCCATAAATGAGCATTTTTATCTTTAGCTCCGGTTCTTGGTGAAACAATAAGCTTACCTCCTTTTGAAACGAACTTTTTCCATTTCTGAACCAACGCCTCGTCTACCATTTCGTAAGCAGGAACTATAATAAATTCATAATCATCAAAATCATCTTCCTCTGAAATGAAACTCACCGGAGCACCAAATGAATGCAATATCTGCTGATAACGCTGCATGTGCTTCCATGTATTCCATTGGTTGGTTTGCTTCTGTCTTTCCAGATTCCAAAGGTTGTCAAACGACCACATGATGGCAGTTTTTCTCTTCTGAACAGCTTCAGGCATTTGAGTATTCTTGCTGTACTTTTTCCTCAATTCATTCATCTCTTTGATCACCTGTACATACTCCTCTCCTCCCTGACTCAAAGTAACACCATCGGTTCGAACCACACCATTATGATATTGCTCGGCACCATAAAGTACTTGTCGGTAACGATAGGTACATGCAAAAGAACTACCTCCTGCAAAACAATGCCACAGCCACATACGAACGGTTCCGGGCTGTAACAATGAATTGTAATTGGCCCAATTTACCTGTCCGGGCTGCAGTTCCATAACTCCTGCAATGCCATTTACCGACTTATAATAATCATTGGCATACATTAAAACGGTGTGATCACCTAAACGAAAACCCAAGTCTCCCAGATTATTGCTCCCATAATTGGGATAAGCTGTAAATGAAGCAAAATCAAGTTTTTTACTTCTTTTCGGATCCGTCTGGCTGCCTTTTGCCACATAGTTTGTAGTTATAAACTGTGACTCATCAATATATTTCCGCAATTCTTCTGCCTGAAAATCTAAAAAAGATGCTTGCGTATCCGCTGTAAAACGCTTAAAATCCAATAAAGCAATAGGATTTGCACCCCACCAACCAACATTCTGAGCATTATGAATTCTAACTTCATCAAAAGCCGAATACAACTGACTCCAAAATGCCGTTCCCCATGCCTTATTCAGTTCTGTAATATCTGCATATTCATTTTGTAACCATTCCCGAAATGCCAATTGCGCAGACGGACTGTAATCTTCTTTAGCCTCTGGCTCATTGTCAATTTGCCATCCCATTACAGCTTTGTTGTGTGCATAATGCTTAGCCATTTCATCAACAATTTTTTGTGTATACTCCAAAACAATCGGGTTGGATAATGACATGTTTGCACGGGTGCCATGTTCTTTAGATTGATAGTTACCATCTTGTATGTATATTTCGGGATACTTAATTCCGAGCCATACCGGAGGACATGGCGTAGGTGTTCCCAAAATCACTTTCAGCTTATTTTTATCAGCCAACTCAATTACTTTATCAAGCCAGGTAAAATCATACTTGCCCTCAGATGGTTCCATCTGAGCCCAGGCAAATTCAGACATATGAATAAATTCGAATCCATGACCGGCAATATTCTCAATATCCCTTTCCCATTGATCTTCCGACCATTGCTCAGGATAGTAATACACACCAACAGACATCAAATCCTTTTTAGGAAAAAAATCCTGTGCAGATAAAACACCAATCCAACTGCTTATTAGTAATGCCAATAAGCTAATTTTCTTTGCCATATTTTTTCTTTATTAGATCTTCTCAATTTTGGTGTCCTGCCCAAACCGTAAGCTATTTTTTTCAATGCCTTCTGAAGAGATCAAAAATCGAGTATTAACAGGATATTTTTTGTAAAGAGAGGTAGTACTAGTTTCCTAACACTACCTCTCAACTGCATTTGGTCCTTAATAATACGCTAATGATATCAATTTAAGTGCAGTTTTTTATATTAGGCTCTAAATCACCATTCAATATTTTCTTCAATGAACTCAATTAATTGGTCAGCCATTGCATGATGTTCCTTAATGTTTGGATGTCCGCCTGAATTTTTAAACGGGAAAAAACAAGAGAATATCTTATCATCCTTTAATTGACTTACTGCTGTTTGTACATATCCAGGCCACTGAGATCCTTTTTGGGTTGCATCCATACTGCCAAGGGTACAGATAATAGACGAATGTGGATACTTACCGCGAATGGAAGTGACGAAATCTTTGTAAGCTGCAATAATAGTTGTTGAATCGGGTGCATCCTTACCAAATCTATTTTTAAACTGCTCATTTTTGGGGATATTTACGATCCATGAATCGTTCTGAAAAAGATTAATTACTACTACATCAGGTGTATATTTGGAAAAATCCCATTTTAAAACTGAGTCATTTGGGTCGATTCGATCATACATTTCGGACATAATCAATGGAAACCAACTAACCAATACTCCGATACCACTTTTAGAAATACAATGGTATTGAGCATTAAAATGTCTTGCTGTAATAGCTGCGTATGATTCATAGTTATTTTGAAAATAACCATACGGACGATCTTTTCCACTAGTATCTTCATTTCCATACGCAGAGGTAATGGAGTTTCCGTAGAACTCTATTTTTCTCTTTTTTGGTGTTTCCGCCGGCAGAAGTTTTGCATCACCGGGTAATTCAAAACCATAAAACAATGTTTTCCCTTTATCCCATTCGGTACGTTTATACAATTGTACTTGATGTATTCCTTCGGATAAGCCTGAGGCTAGTATGTATTTTGTTTTCAGTGTATCGGTATGCAATTTCGAAATCACCTTACGATCCACAATCACATTGTAATAATTTGCCGTATCCAAATCCTGAAGAGTAGCTGAAATACTGCTTCCCTTAAATTGGATACTTACCGAAGAACCCGACCATGAAAGCTCCGCAGCATCGGGTCGAAACCTAATTCGGCCTTCATAAGTTAAATTTGGCTGATCGAATGAAATATCCTGATTTTGAACATTACAAAATCCAAAAACAAACACGCAGGACAATAAAATGATATTCTTTACTATAGTTCTCATTTATAAAATTATATGGTTTTCAAAAATCAATTGTAGTAAAACAGGAAGCCGGTAAATTATCCTTGTTAAAAAGTTTTGGTGTGGCTGAATTGGCCCAGGCAAATCTCACATTAACGGGATTCCTAACTTCCTCTGATTTCACAAGTACTTTGTCGTTCTTAATAAAAGCCTGAGCAGAAAACCAGATTCCATCCTCTCCTGCTAATTCAAAATAGGGCAAATCAGCTTTCTCACAATGCAATCCTTCTGCACAATCAAAAATTACTTCGACTTCTGATCCTTTAATCAAAAAAGTCTTAAAAAGAGGCCCTGATGCTGGAAAATCACTCAACTTATAGGTTTTATTAAGTGCCAGATGTGCAAACCGCTTCCCTGCGTCAATTTTATTACGTGGATGAATATCAAGAGTATCACCAATATCACTCATTACAACCATTCCCGAATTTGGAATAGATTCTAAAGCACGGCGTTGAGCTTCGCGGACTTTTACTCCTGCATCTTTAGCATAGTGAATAAAAGGAGCTATTTGTGCATAATAAAAAGCAAGATCAGTTTTAAAACCTTTCCTCCAACTTCTCACTAAAGTCTCAAGGGTTTTGGTATATGTTGCTGAATTATCGACATTAGCTTCTCCCTGATACCACAAAACTCCTTTCATTGGGAAAGGCATAATCGGTGCTATCATTGCATTGTAAACACAACCAGGCATATTGGGTGCCCAAGGAAAATAAGGTACCTTTTGAGCAGATTCTGTTAACTCATTCGAAGCCAAAATTTCTTGCTCCGGAACCCATGTTTCAATTGGCGTTCCACCCCAATTAGAGCTGATTAACCCAACAGGAATCTTAAGTTCCTTATTCAGTTCCTTTCCAAAAAAGTAACCTATAGCACTAAAATCATTCATGCTTTCGGGCGTACATTTCATCCACTGACCTGAAACATCAATACATTTAGTTGGTGATGTTTTAAGCGTTACTGAAAAAAAACGAATTTCATTATTGTCAGCATTTTCAACCTCTTCTCCTATATTATTAATTCCAAAGCTGGTTTTCCATTCCATATTCGACTGTCCCGAAAGTAACCACACCTCACCCATTAATATGTCATCGATAACTACAGAATTGTATCCCTCTATTTTTATTGAATATGGACCTCCTGCTTCAGGAGTTTTTAACATTACCGACCATTTTGCATTGTTAGTGGTCACAGTATTTAGGGTATCATTGTCCCAAGAGGTAGTTACTCTAATTTTTTCCATCGGCTTGCCCCAACCCCATAGTTTCACCTCAGAATTTTGCTGCATCACCATGTGTTTGCCAAAAATAGCAGGCAATGAAACATTGGAATAAGCAGTATTAGGAAATAAATAAAAAAGCACAAGGCTTACTTTAGCTAAAAATTTTGAACTCATAACTCTATTTCAATTTAGAGGCTAAAAATAATTACAAATGCAATATTTTTACTTACCAAATGTTTCCAAAAGGGTAACTAAATGTATTTATTCCGAATTAAATGCAGTTATTCTCCATCTTCCTTATACCTTTTCGCATAAGCCGTTGGTAAAATACCATACTCTTCTTTAAAATACTTACTAAAATAACGCGGGCTGTTAAAACCAACTTCGTAGGCAATTTCTGCAATATTCATCTGGCTTTTTTCCAAAAGCTGCAGTCCTCTTTTTAATCTGATAATTCTAATAAACTCAATAGGAGATTTACCCGTAATCGAAATTAATTTTTTATAAAGATAGACACGACTCATACCCAGTTCACGGCTTAAATCTTCAACTGAAAATTTAGATTCTGAAATGTTTTTTTCAACTGTTGCAACGGCTTTTTTAATCAATTTTTCATCCATTGAAGTAATTTGAACTTCGCTTGGACTTATATCAACCGTTTTTTGAAATTGCTTTTGGAACTGACTTCTTTTTTCCAATAATTTACGAACCCGCAAAAGAAGTAAATCCATATTAAAGGGTTTTGTTATGTAATCGTCGGCACCAATTTCCAGCCCTTTAATTTTATCCTCATCAGCAGTTCGCGCAGTTAAAAGGATAAACGGAATGTGGGATGTCCGGATATCTTTACGAAGCATTGTACACAATTCAAGGCCATCCACATTGGGCATCATCACATCGCTAATAATTAAATCAGGAAGTACCTTATGAACTGTATCGTATCCTTTTTGACCATCCTGAGCCTCGTAGATCTTAAACTGTTCCTGCAGTGTTTCTTTCATAAACGATCTGAAATCAATATTATCTTCAACCAATAAAATAATTGGCTTTTTGATTTTCTCGCTACTTTCAGACTCTTGCTGAGGTCTGGCAAAATCTTCATCTACTCTTTCCAAATCTTCATTATCTACTACAACTGTCTTATCAATTGGCAAACTCACTTTAAATTTGGCTCCTTTACCTCGTTCGCTTTCCACTTCAATAATGCCATTGTGCAGCTGAATCATCTCACGGGCGAGATTCAATCCAATTCCACTTCCGGACAGTCCCAATTTCTTATTTTTTTCGGACTGATAAAAACGAACAAATATTTTGTCGATATCCTCTTCATCTATTCCAACACCATTATCCTGAATAATAATATTAACAAGTCCATCTTCATCTTTTATCTCCAACTTTAATTTTACATTCCCTTTTTCGTGAGTAAATTTTAAAGCATTGGATAGTAGGTTCATCATTACCTTCTCCAGTTTTTCTTTATCGAAATTGAATATAAAAAGTTCTGTTGAATGCTCAAATGTGAATTTGATTCGCTTCTTGTTAAAGGCATCCTCAAAATTATGAGTCACTTCATTTAAAAAAGTAACAATATCAACGTAAGATGGATTATATCGCAATCCATGCAACTCCAACTTACGAAAATCCAGCAATTGATTTACCAGATTAAGGAGTTGTTTGGCATTTCGCTCAATGGTATCAAGCAATCTTTTATCCGATTCGGATCTGGTTTGCTTTAACAATTTATCCAAAGGCGTTAAAATCAGCGTTAATGGCGTACGAAATTCATGACTAACATTCGTTAAAAACCTCAGTTTCATCTCATCCATCTCATGATTACGGTTGGCCTGTATTTGTTCTTGCTCTTTTTGGAATTTTACACGTTCCTTACGCAACATTGAATATCTGAAATACACAAGAATTCCAACAACTAAAAGGATATATATAAAATAAGCCAATGGCGTTGCATACAAAGGTGGTAATACAATAATACGTAATTCTGCATAATCCTCATTCCAAATTCCATCATTGTTGGATGCCTTCACTTTAAAATAATAATCTCCCGGATTAAGATTGGTGTAGGTTACCCGATTTCGATTCGCATCCAGCGACACCCAATCATCATCGAATCCCTCCAATTTATATTGATATTTAATTTTACTCGGAATAAAAAAGTTAAGTGCCGTAAATCCAATGGAAAAAACATTCATAGAATGTTTAATCTCAATACTTTTTGTTGATACTATTGAAGATTCCAGTAATTTAACATTTTTCACTTTTGACCCAGGAGATACACTTTGGTTGTAAACCTGAAAATCAGTAAATACTACTTTGGGTAAAATCTGATTGTATTTTATATTCTTTGATTCAAACAGATTAAAACCATTGCGCCCGCCAAAAATCAATTCATTATTTGTTGTTTTATAACTTGCATTGGGATTGAATTCTTTATCTTGCAATCCATCCTCTTCTGTAAAATCATAAATCTGAAAAGAATACTCCTTATCAGGAGCTGTTTTCGATACAATAATCTGACTTAATCCTGTTGATTTACTGACCCAAATTGACTGAAATTCATCTTCTTGTATACAGTTAAATACATCTTCAGGTAATCCATCTTCGCTGGTAAAATGTTTCGAGAAACTTGCATTTGGATCAAACATAATTAATCCTTCTCTTGTAGCAATCCATAAAAGACCTCTTGAATCTTCAAATACTCCATTCACATTTTTACTATTTAAAGGCGGTGCTCCTGATCTTGTAACTAAGGGGTAATTTTTATACCGCTGCTCTTTAACATCATAAAATGTCACTCCATTAGCTGTTGCAATAAACATGTTACCGTTATCCAATTTACAGATTTGATTCACATATTCCGTAGGCAATTTCACATTGCCTTTATTTGGAACAGGTTTAAAAATTTCATTGTTACGATCGAATATTACGATACCTCCGCCAAGGGTACCGATCCATAAATTTTGCTGATCATCTTCATTAATTGACCATATATTGTTGCTCGTAAGACCATTATTTCCATTTGGTGAATATTGATATCTTTTAAAGGTTTTTCCATTAAAACGATTTAATCCTCCCGTAAATGTTCCTACCCACAATTCATCATTACTATCAATAAATAAACTTACAACAACATTATTAATTAAGGAATTAGAATTGGCTTCATCAACCTTATAGCTTTTGAAAGTATTATTCCTGCGGTTAAAATAAATGAGACCACCACCATTCGTACCAATCCATAAATTTCCCTTTTTATCTTCAACAAAACAGTTAACATCATTATACGGCAAACTCGATTCGTCGGACAGAAAATTCCTATACTGTGGAAATTTATGAATACTTTCATGGTAATAACTTACTCCATTCTTAAATGTCCCAATCCAGATAACGTTATTATTATCCATATACAATTCCGTTATCGAGTTCTGAGACAAGCTTTTATCATTATCTGACTGGTGATAAATCTTAGTGGTTTCTCCTGAGAATTTATTAATCACATCAATACCTCCATGGTCAGTACCTACCCAAATTAATCCTTTGTCATCTTGAATAACTTTTTTTACGATGTTACTTGTTAAACGTATTTTATCTGAATGAACGGTATAATGATTCCACTTGTTATTTTTTATTTGGTACTGATAAAGTCCATCATTGTTTCCATAAAACCAAATATCATTCTCTGCATCAATAAAAATGGCTGTATTTAAGCTATCGGCTCCTAATTTTCCTGCAAGGAAATCATTTTTAAACTTAAGTTTATAGTCCTGCCCATCAAAACATTCGACACAGCCATTGCTCAACAGGTAATAATAATCGCCATTGGCATGCACGAAATTTACAACCATATAAGATTCCTCTTTTAACTCTGGAAAATTACTCCTAAGCCTACCTGTAACTGAATCAATAGCTTGATAATACAGTTTCTCAAATTCCTTTACCCAAATTTTCTTATTCTTATCAATGTAGATATTCTCAATATTATATTCAGAACCCTTTTGTCCTAAAAATAATGACAAATCACTATGAAATTTCTCTTTATTGATATCATAAACAATATTACCCCACCCTGTTTTAATCCATAAATTTCCATTCGCATCTTCCTGAATACCTACAATATAATTATCAATAATTGATGTTGAATCGGAAGATTTGTGTTTATAATTGACGAAGCTTGAACCATCATACCGACTTAAACCTGCTGTTGTTCCGATCCAAATAAACCCTCTTGCATCTTTGTGTATGCAGGTTACCTGATTATTAACTAATCCATCAACATTGTTAACCTTCAGAAAAGAATATTGTCTTTCTGCATGAATTGAAAAACTTGATAAAACAAAAAGCAGGATTATGCCAATTAGTCGATACATAAATAAGTTTTGTGAATTTATTTTAAAGTTAAATACAAAAGGGACAGTAAAACCCATCCCTAATTCTCTATTTTATATTTATTTTCTGCTTTTGAATAATATGGTCGGAGGAATTACCAATATAAATAATATAAGTGCCTTTTTCCAAATTCCAACCGGATATTGATTCATCGTAGAAATCTAAATCATCAACAGAAATTTCAATCTTTACCTGTTGTTCTTGCCCGGGATTCAAATATACTTTACTAAAACCTTTGAGTTCTTTTAAAGCCCGATCAACTTTTGATTTTGGCTTACCGATATAAACCTGAACAACTTCTGATCCTTTTATTTTTCCTGTATTTGCCAGCATACAGCTAACTTTTATCTTATCACCTTTAGAGTAAATCTGCTTGTCTGTATTAAGATCGGATATCTTAAAATCCGTATAGGACAAACCATAACCAAAGGCAAACAAAGGCTTAATTTTTTTTGTATCGTGCCAACGGTAACCAACTAAAATATCTTCTTTGTAGTACTGATTAATACTATCGCCCGGATATGAAAGCTCCCCAAAATAATGAGCTGCATTATCATTTAATTTAACCGGATATGAGAAGGGAAGTTTTCCTGAAGGATTCACATCTCCCGAAATAACATCAGCCAAAGCGTTTCCGGCCTCACTACCATTGTACCACGACTGCATTAATCCTTTAACCTGCGATAACCATGGCATCTCAACTGCATTTCCACTAACCAATACAAGTCCCAGATTATTATTTACTTTTAATAATTTATCAATCAACTCATTTTGCCCAAACGGCAATTCGAAATGCTTGCGGTCACCACCTTCACAATCCTGAAAATGATTTTTATTGAGTCCTCCAATAAATAAAACAACATCTGCTTTTGAAGCCACGTTAACGGCTGCTTTTACCAATGAATCGGCATTCAATTTGGAAGGTATTTCACGTCCATAAGCTGATGGTCCGGAAGCATAACCTATTGAATGAAGAATGGTCGCATTTTTGAAGCGGTTTTTAATGCCTTCCAATGGTGATATTTCATATTTAGCTTTCAATTCTGATGAACCGCCACCAACAGTCATTGAACGAGTAGCATTTTCACCAATTACAGCAATCTTGATATTCGTGTCCGGATTAATTGGAAAAAACCCATTCTTGTTTTTCAATAATACAATACCATCTGCGGCAACTTTTCGTGCTGCCTGAGTATGTTCAACATTATTCATCCGGCCAAGCGAACGATTTAAGTTCATATTGGTTCTGTACATCAACCGCAGGATTCGTCGTACTTTGTCATCAACAACCGATTCGTCAATTTCACCATCTTGAATCATTTTCAAAAATGGATCCGCTAAAAAATAGTTGTCGTAAGCAAACTTAGCAGAAGCTGTTAATCCGTTGGTCCATGTTCCCATTTCAATATCCAATCCATTAAAAGCGGCTTGTTTGGTGTCATGAGTTCCACCCCAATCCGTAATTACAGTTCCATCGAAATTCCATTTTCCTTTCAATATTTTATTAAGCAGCAAATTGCTATGACAACAATGCTCGCCCCGAACCTGATTATAAGCTCCCATTATGGACCATACATGACCTTTTTCAACTGCCGCTTTAAATGCCGGCAGATAAATCTCATAAAGAGCTCTGTCGCTAAGGTTTACATTGATATGTCCGCGCCATTCTTCCTGATTATTAAGTGCGTAATGTTTAACGCAAGCAGCAACGCCATTCTCCTGAACTCCTTTTATGTAAGGAACAACCATAACCGATGCCAAATAAGGATCTTCTCCCATGTATTCGAAGTTACGTCCATTAAGTGGTGTCCGGTAAATATTAACGCCAGGTCCCAATAAAACATCCTTTTTTCTAAATCGCGCCTCCTCTCCAATGGCTACACCATATTCATGCGAAAGTTCAGGATTAAATGTTGCCGCCAAACAAGTTAGTGCAGGAAATGCAGTTATCGAATCGTTTGTCCAATTAGCATAGCCCCAATCATCCCAGTTTATTTCACCTCTAACTCCATGAGGTCCGTCAGACATCCACAACTCTGGAATACCCAAACGAGGAATACCCGGAGAACTAAATTTTGATTGCGCATGACACATCGCTATTTTCTCTTTAAGAGTCAATTGATTGATTATTTCATCAATTTTCTTTTCTGTTTTTGCATTACTTTGTGCATTTACATTGGTCATCACTCCAAGTGTTAATCCTACATATAATAGTATTTTTTTCATATTCGTTCCTTTAATTTTCTTCTTTCGTTTACTTTAAACGGGAAACCACAATTTCGACAATTTTATCATTACTTAAATAGAGCATTAATTTACCATCTTTAATTTTATATTTTGCTCCATTTACTTTACTATTTGTTAATTGAATACCATTTCCAATTTCCAATGTTACCTTCTGTTTGTTTTTTGATGACAATTGGATTTTAACTTGTCGGTCATCCCATTTAATGCGCTTTATTTTAATGTTCCCCCATGCCAAAACACCTGTAATCTCGCCATTTTCTCAATCATTAAGCAAAGTAGAAAATACTGTCATATATCCCGGCCTGCTATTCACAATCATAAGTGTGATTAATGAAGGAAAACCCCCACTAATATCCATATTAAAGAGGCATCTTCCCATTTGGTTGCAGGCAGCCAACTTACAAATCCTTTTTCGGGTACACTTTCCTTTTGTGCATAAGTTGACACTTGAATTAGTATTGCCAACAATAACAAAAATATTATTCTGATATTCATTATACTTACCTTAAAATAATCCCGGCAAACAATTGCCTGCCGGGATTATATTACTTGCTATGGCTTATTACAATTCAACTTGAACTGATTTTCCATTGTACTTAACTTCTTTGCCTTTGTAGTCATCAAAATTAAAATCTACTTTTTTGGTTTCAGAGGCAAACACAATAGTAAATATTCGTTCCTGCGGCATTCCATCAAACTCACCTTTCCGCTCTCCAATAGTCAGCTTTTGGTCATTTTCAGACCATTTAATTGAGATTGTACTGTACTTGCCTTTTTCGTAATTAAAGTTTAGTCCTTCATCTTCATACAATTCAAACTGAGCATCAGCACCAGTATAAACAACCAACTTTATCGGTGCATTTAACTTTTGGCTGGTGTACTCAATCTCTGGTCCTACAGGCAAAATAGATCCTGCTTTTACAAAAAGAGGCATCTTTTCATAAGGAGCATCAGCATTAATTGTTTGTCCGCCTTTTAAAAGTGAGCCATTGTATGCATCATACCAATCGCTTCCCTCAGGTAAATAAACCTGACGTTCACGTGCTTTAAATTTAGAAACCGGACACACCATTATTGAAGGCCCAAACATGTATTGATCATCAATATCATTTACCTTGGTATCCTTGGTAAAATCCATTACCAGTGCACGCATAATGGTGTAATCGTCAAAATATACATGTCCTGCCAAAGAATAGATATATGGCATTAATCGATATCTTAACTTGTTGTAGTATAATATACTTTGATATGCTTTATGAGATTTGGGTGCAATATTATAAATCTCGCGGTATGGGTACTGTCCATGAGCACGGAATAATGGAACAAAAGATCCAAACTGATACCAACGGGTATTTAATTCGCGCCATTCTTTTAAATCTTCACTTCCTTCTTTAGCTTTTTCGTAACGTTTTTCAACACAAAAGCCACCAATATCCATCGTCCAATAAGGAATACCCGAAATAGCAAAATTCATTCCTGCTGTAATCTGCGCTTTCATATCTTCCCATCGTGTTCCAATATCACCACTCCAGGTTGCTGTACTGTATCGCTGCAATCCGGCAAAACCTGAACGGGTTAATAAGAAGACCCTTTTATTTGGATCTACACTACGCTGTCCGTTATAAATGGCCTTTGCATTCATTAACGCATAGGTATTAAAAAACTCTGTTGATGAACCAATAGCAGTTGGTGTCATTAGCTTCTTACGATATTCCATGCTCGAATTAGATACAATATCAGGTTCAGAAGCATCCATCCACCAGGCATCCATTCCAAAATTATAAATGTTACTTTTCATCTGATTCCAGAAAAGCTGGCGTGCCTCTTTACAATATGGATCGTAGAATGAGCCAATGTGTCCTTTCCCAATCCAGTCGCGTACACTATCTTTTACCGCTTGCTGATACATGAATCCTTTTGCATCGAGTTCCTTATAGTTATCTGTGTTTGTATAAAACTTAGGCCAAACAGAAATCATAGCATGTCCATTCATAGCATGAATATCATCCATCATTTTTTGCGGATCGGGAAAACGTGAAGCATCAAATTTATGACTTCCCCACTGATCCTCTTCCCAGTACGACCAGTCTATTACAATATTATCGATAGGAATTTTACGTTTCCGAAATTCGGCTAAAGTACCTACTACTTCTTTCTGGGTTTTATAGCGTTCGCGGCTTTGCCAAAAACCATATGCCCAACGAGGCAAAATAGTTGCTTTCCCAGTTAATTGACGGTATCCGCTAATCACCTTGTCCATATTATCGCCATGAATAAAGTAATAATCAAGCTCTTGTCCCATTTCTGACCAAAGAGCCAATTTATTTTGATCTTCAGCCGGACGAGGACTTAATGCTTTCAAACTGACATAAGAAATACCACCATCCGGTTTCCAATCCAATTTAACAGGCACACGTTCTCCTTTTTTAAGCTCAACAGTAAACTTATAAGTATTCGGATTCCATGCTGTTCTCCAACGTTCCCCAACTACTTCTTTACCACCAATCGAAACACGGGTATATCCGGCATAATACAATTTAAAATGATAAATACCTGATTCCTTGGCTTCAATCTCTCCTTCCCAAACAATTTTGGAATTATTAAAGGGAAAATCTGCAGGAAACTTCTTCACCGTTTCCAAATTTTCATAATCAATATCTGCTTCATCCCTTTTTGTAAATTCTTCACCCTTTCCTGTTGTATATGTTGCAGTTAAAGCACCTTCTTTTCCTTCCTTATTGTACAACTTAAATTGTGACAATTGACCGTAATCATTAGGGTTGCCAAAACGTGTTAACGAATAGTTATCCCATAAAATACCGTAATTTTTATTCGAGACTACAAAAGGAATAGATACTTTGGTATTGTACTGATACAACTCCTCATTTTTACCTTTGTAGTTCCATTCATCGCTTTGGTGTTGTCCTAAACCATAAAAAGCCTCATTATCAGGTGAATCAAAAACCTGTTGAAAAGAATATCCTTTAAAACCATCGGCTTCAATTGGCGTAAATCCTTTTGACTCTCCTGTTGCTTCTTTCAGTAACAAGTGCCCGTTTAAATCATAAAATGACACCTCTCCTGTTGAAAGAGATACTTTTGCTTTAATACTTGCTGTGGAAAGTGTTACTTGGTCTTGATTCTCTTCTACAGTATAATCTGGTGTGATTGATTGAGACAATACAACCAAACTCTCCCTAGTAGGAAACGATTTTTCAGGAGTGGAACTAACGCGAATAATGTCATCAGAAACTACTTCCAGTTTCACCAATGTGGCTTCTGTATTTTCCTTCTTATTAAGGGAAACAACTACTCCATTCTCTAACTTTTCATATTTTGGCTGCGAACAGGAAGCAAGAACTCCCAACATCCCCAGACCTGCGAAAAATATAGTTAATTTCTTATTTTTAAAAATCATAAAATCTTATTTTAAATAACCTATTATATTACTCTTTCACATCGAAAAAACTGAGATTAATAATTTCTATATATCAAGTATTCTTAATTTATCGCACCTTCAATTATAGCGTCAATAGCATCAGAATGTACTTCATTACCGGTATTACGATCGAACAATCCAAAACTATTATTACCAGTACCTCCATTATCCCAAATAAAAGGAATCATCCCATTTGCTTTAGCTGCGCTTGTTACTGTTTTCAAATAATTATTCCTTGATTCGATATGGATTGCTAATGCATCTCCTGTAAGATCAGCACGTAACATGGCTCCGTATTCGCCTAAGATTACAGGAACACCTTTATCCACATAGTTGGTTTTCATGGCTCCAAATTGTTCATCTAAATAGTCTTCCTGACCGTAACTGGAAACATCTGTATATCCATCTCCCCATTGGGTTTTGAAACCACTTTCTTCCTGTCCGCAAAAATCCCAAGGATCGTAATAGTGTACTTCAAGCATTAACCGATTTGCAACTTCATCCGTAGGCATTTCATGAAAATTAACTCCATGAGCAATATTGGTATTATAAGTTTGAACCACTAAGTTTCGGTAGGCATTCTTTCCTCCTGTAGATCGAACAGCATCAACAAATTTTTGATTAAATGATTGCTGAACAGTAATATTTTCGGTTGAAGGTGTGCCATAATCAGCATGTACTTCATTGGTTCCTGCAAATAGTAAGTGCTCATCATATTCTCTGAAATACACAGCAATTTGCTGCCAAAGGGCATATTGTTCTTTATTTATTTCGTCTTGTTTATCGAAAGTTGGATTGTTCTCTAACCATCCCCCATCCCAATGAATGTTTAAGATGGCATACATTTCATTTTCGTAACAATAATCTACTACTTCTTTTACTCTGGCGAACCAAGCATCTGAAATCCTATAAGTTTCTCTATCTGTAATATAAGCATCCCATGCACATGGAATACGAATCGCATTAAACCCAGCAGCTTTAACGCCGTCTATTAATTGTTTGGAAACAACCGGATTTCCCCAGCCGGTTTCTCCTTCGGGTACTTCCATAGAGTTCCCAATATTCCATCCGGCTATCATTTTACCGGCTAAAGTCACAGCATCACTTTCAACACCGGTTTTGTCAGCAGGAATGTTCACATCGATTCCATTCTGATTGATTGTGGCAATTTCTGTAATATCATCTAAAGTAAATTTGATGCTACCTTCCCGTGCGATAAAAGATTCATTTGCACTTATGATAAAGGTCTGAGATCCATCAACTATACTTTTTAATTCTTTCTTTGCAATCCAATCTCCGTCAACAGCAATTTCTACCTTTCCGGATGTTTGAAATTCTATGCTTATTTCCTGAGCATCGGAATTAAGTTCAAATGCACTTTTTGTCAGTAACAATAAATATTCGGGAGCTTGCACAACAGATATTTCCTTAGTAAGATCACCAGCTCTTACAGTAAGGCTTGCTGCTCTTTCATCGGTGTTGTTATTTGCACTAACAAGTACTTCTATTGCGTTAGTTCCTGTTTCTCCGGAATTTGGAGTTACAGTACACCATAATTCTGAACTTTCGATCGTCCAATCCACATTACTTTTAACATGAATGGTTTTTGTTTCCCCGGCTTTTGCGATATCCAGCTTATCAACAGAAACTACCAATTCCGGATTTATGCTGGTTTCGTCATTTGAACATCCTCCAAAAACCATCAACCCAATCAAAAAGGAGATTAATATATGGTGCAATTTCATTGTTTGTAATTTTGATTATAGAATTATCCCGCCCGCAATGGGGCGGGATAATTTGTAAAAATTTGCAAATTTAATTTGATACTACGTAGTGAAGTATTGTTGTTTCACCAGCTTTACTAGTGTATCCTAACCACAAACCTTTCTCATCAATATTTGATAAGCTTGAGTCTCCGTGAGAAACAAAAAACCATTCACCACCAGTATTTCCAACAGAACTTAACCATCGAGCTGATGATCCGGCATAACTAACTAAAGGAATATCGATTGTTAAGATGGAAGTTTCAGTATCAATAACAACAGTTCCTGAATTTGTAAAATCTGAATTTACATCATCGGTAACCCAATCAGGAGTTGTGTCATCTCCTGCATTATGTTCATTTGTTAATTTTTGAGCCAAGTCTATTTCCATAACATCCCCATTCATAGAAAAGGAAATGCTTGCACTTTCCGCAATAGCTTTAACATTTGCATCCCACACCCAGCTATTCGTGGTCAAATCATCTCCAAATGTAGAAGCACTAGTCCATCCGCCTGCAAAATCAGGAGAATCACCAACCCAATCAACAAACCAATTTACATCAGGCACAAAAGTTTTACCTGCCAAAGCTGATTTCCAAGCAACCAATGGATCAACCTCTTCAACGTCCATTTGTGGAACTAACTTATAAACCTTGTATTCAGGTTTAACATCATCACGCACACCTACCCACATTCCTGTTACATTACCTGAAGGATCTTTTTCAATTGAAGTTATTCTCCAAGTATTATCGTCGCTTGTTTTTAAAGTTACCTCACCAGATATAATAAATTCTGGTTTGATATCTGTGAAGGTATAAATACCTTTTTCATCTAATGTATAAGTGCCATTTTCAACCATACCATCTGGTGCAGTATATTCAACAGTATTTGTCTGAGAATTCATTTTTAACGAGAAATCCGAATAGATAGCTGGAACTGAAGAGTTAAACCCCGTCCAATCATCATAAGTATCAGAAGATACCCAAGCTGTATTCTTTAAAGAACCATCCAAATTAGCCCAATTAAAGGGAGTTTCGGGAGATAAAACCCATTTAATATCATAGGTAACTACCTTAGAAATATCTTCCTGCCAACCATCTGGTAATGTTGGTTCAGGATCCGGTAGATCTTCCGGCACATAATTTTCAGCATATTCATCAGAAACAAAATTCCAAACGTACAGGTAATCTCCTTCATCATTTGTTCTTCTAACCCCAACCATCAACTGATTTTCTGTTAGCTCCAAAATAGCCAAATTCTGGTTCCAGTTAGTTGCATTGGCAATAAAGTTGTTGGAACGAAGAATGGTAGCATCTGTAGTCGTTATAGTATGATTATCTACATCCAGTGAAAAAGTTCCTATCTCATCAACTCCTTCGGTAACTTTATGTGTAGTTATCTCAGCACCGTCAATCAGGCTAAAAGTCATTCTACTGTCTTTATCAGCTTCTTCTATAATCCATTCATTACCAACCCATGCAGGAGCCCATCCAATTTTAGCAGTTCCAGCTTGCCATTCATCCCAGGTTGTTTGAGGTTCACAATAAGTTAAAGGTCCTGCCGCAAGGCCATAAGAACCATAATCCAGTCGCCACGTTTTTTCATGTCCGACACCTCCAGTTAAATTAGTCCATAGTATATGATCAACGAAACCAGAATAGAATTCATCAATTACAAATTCTGCTGAATCGGCTGCAAACACAACACCGCCTCTTGTATTCACACCAAAAAGAACTTTATAAGTACCTGGAAAAGCAATCTTTAATGTATCCTTTTGAGTTTGACTTCTACCTTGAGGATGACTCCATAAAGATTGATAGTTTGATTCCATTAAACTTGTCAGATAAACAATATTTGGATTTTCAGTATCATGTGTTATCGTATAGGCTATACCCTCCACCAAATCTTCTGATTTGATATCGATTTTTTCCAGATCGTATTTATCAGGTGTACAACTCGTATACACTACAGCTGATAGAATCAGAAATGTTAATAAATTATATAGTTTTTTCATCATATTATATTTTTAAAACTACTACCATCCTGCATTTTGCTTTAAAACACCATTCGAAAGAGTAATTTGTGTATTTGGAATTTGCATAAAACCATTTGTTTTTTTGATGTTTGCCTCTGTGATTGTAATAAAATCAGATACATTAGCACTTAATACTTCTGTATTACTTTCTGCAATTGCAGCGGCAGCCACATCAATTCCCTGACGCAATAAATCCCAATATCTGATTCCTTCAAAAGCAAACTCTACCCTACGTTCTGCCATAATGGCTTCCTTCGTTACGGTTTTAGTACCTAAACCTGCCCGTCCTCTCACTTCATCAAAATATGTTTGAGCCTTTGCACTGCCCAATTCAGCAGCCATCAATAAAACATCAGAATAACGCATCACGATAAAATCCTGAAATTGTGAAATTTGGTTATCACCCTCACCTAAACCGTCAACAATATTAGTTCCATCAGGAAGGGCAAGAGGTATGTACTTTTTATTACAATATCCGGTATATTCCCTCCACTTGGATAGATCAACATCTTCTATCACACCTTCAGAAACCATATCAATAACCGATGCAGTTTTCCGCTGATCATCAGTATCAAAACTCTGAGCGGTTTTTGGATTTACGGTGCATAATCCCCATCCGTAACCATAAGGCGAAGAAGTAGTTTCTCTTAATCCCATCATCACCAACCATCTGTTTCCATCAACATTACCATTATAATCGGAAGTATAATTGAATTTTTGTGTAAATACTGCTTCAGAGTTTCCTCTTCCGGCCCAAGTACTTGCTAAAGTATTATCTTCAGATACTGGTGTAGTCGAGGCTGCTTCCCAAAGATTTTTGTATTCCGAAACTAATGAAAAACCTCCTTCGGCAATCACATTATCGAGTCCTGCCAACACATAAGCTTTATCAACCACTCCTTCTAAATCGGCAGTACCATAATAACCGGTGTAAAATAAGAATACTCTTCCCAACACAGCTTTTGCAGCCCATTGAGTAGCCCGTCCGTCATTTGCTGTCGCCCATGAAGGGGAATAAGCCGGCTGATTAATATTTTCAGCAGCAAACTTTAAATCTTCAGCAATTATTTTATAAATAGCTGCAGGTTCCGATTGAGGCACATTATCGGTAGTTGGTTCAAGCAACAAGGGCACTTTATTGAACAATCGTGCCAAATCGAAATACAATAACGCACGTAAATAACGAGTTTCACCTTCAATTCTGTTACGAGTATCTTCCTTGCCCTCCCAACTAATATCATCCAGCTTCGCTAACAACTTATTGCAACGAAAAATTCCTGCATAATAAGATTTCCATGTCTCGTTAAAGATATCGTTGTAAGAAGGTGCCTGACTTAGATCAAACCGATCCAAAAGCTGATTATTTCTATCGTCTCCTGCACCTGCACCACCAAAACATTCATCCGACAGAAGCTCTGAAGCTACATAGAAAGCAGTTCCGCCATCAGATGTTGTTCTTTGATATCCATCGTAACAACCAACTAAAGCCATTTCAAAATCAGCCTCCGTTTTGTAAAAATTACTATCAAAAATAGAGGTTTCCGGTTCTACATCCAGAAATGATTCTGAGCAAGAGAATAAGCCCAGACTCAGCATTCCAAATGTTAGAATATTTAATTTTATTTTGTTCATAATTCTAAATCTTTATCAACATTAAAACTTAAGATTAACACCAATCAGGAAAGTACGAGGACGTGGGTAATATCCTAAATCGACCCCTGACACCCAACTTTGTGTTCCATATCCTATTTCCGGATCCATACCATCATACTTTGTAAAAGTAAATGCGTTTTGAACAGCAGCATATAATCGCAGCTGACTGAATAATTTGTTTTTAGTCAATCTGCTAAAATCATATCCCAAAGCAATATTACTAATGCGTAAGAAGTCTCCATTTTGTATATAAAGGTCTGAGAATTGCCAGTTTACATTGGTTTCTGTAACACGCGGCATGTTATTGGATGTTCCTTCGCCAGTCCAGCGCTGCAATACAGCTGTTGTGTAATTAGCCTTCTTATTCCCCTGGTTCCGGTACGACTGTACAATTTCATTCCCCACAACACCATTAGCAGAAATTGCCAAATCAAATCCTTTGTAGTCCAAACTAAGATTAAAACCATAAGTCAAATCAGGAATACCACTACCCAAATCTACTTTATCGTCAGAATTTACGATTCCATCTTTATCCTGATCTACATATTTTACATCACCTGGTTTTACATCGTCCTGCAAAATTCCATTTCCCGCATTTCGCCAAGCTTGTATATCTGCCTCACTTTGGAATATTCCAGCTGTTGCATAACCCCAGAAATATCCGATGGCATGTCCATTTTCAGCTCTGTAAAACTCCGGTGAATTATCATACAACATATTTGATAAGCCATGAATAATTCCATCATCAGTAGGGATTTGTCCTACCTCGTTTTTATTATAAGCACCGTTAACACCAATATGATAATTCAAATCTCCAATATTATCAGACCATGTTAAGGCCAATTCAATTCCTGTATTTTTCACATTACCTCCATTAATAACAGGAGCAGATGTACCTGCAGTTGCTAAAATTGGTGCTGTTACCAGCCAGTCTTTGGTTTTTTTCACATAAAAATCTGCATTAACACCCAATCGACTATTCATAAAATAAGCATCGAAACCAATATTGGTTTGTTCCGAGGTCTCCCATTTTACAATTGGGTTGGATAATCTGCTTGGATATGCTCCAGGTGTATTTACCAGTGCTGTACCAAACACATAATTAGCAGCTGGATCAGTTCCTGAAAAATTGGTTGATGTATTAACAGGTGCTGCATACTGAAAATCATCAATAGACTGGTTACCTACCTGTCCCCAACTTGCTCTTACTTTAAGGAAATCCATCCAGGTATTAACCGATTCTAAAAATGGTTCATTTGTTGCAACCCAACCTGCTGAAACAGATGGAAAATATCCCCAGCGATTCCCTTTGGTAAATTTCGATGATGCATCTGCACGTAAAGTCGCATTCAGCATGTATTTTTCTTTGTAGTTGTATCCCAAACGACCGAAATAGGACAGACGACGTGATTTCACCTCTGGTCCACCTCCAACTGTGCGTTTCTCAATAACTCCTTTTACTTCACCTGTTTCCGGATCTTTATCCAACTCTGCTTGTCCACTTGTGTTATCAAGATAAGCACCTCCGAAATTGTCGAACTGTGAGAGCAGATCCCAATTTGAACCTTCTAATTTAGTTCCCTGAAAACGAATAACTTCCATCCCAGCCAATACATCAAACTTATGTACTTCATTAAGATCAAAACTATAACTTGCTGTATTCGTCCAGGTCATGGTATGTCCTTTACTCATGTTTTGATTCACTGTGGTGTGATCATTGTTGTATGAATAAATAGAGAACTGATACAATGGTGAATAACTTCGATATTCAGAAGCATAATAGTTAAAACCAAACAATGATTTGATTTTTAAATTTTTAACAGGCTCTAACTCCGCATAAATATCAGCAAGCATTTTTTGCTGATCGCTGGCATTCTTATTGTTTGTCATTAATGATCCGTAAGGATTACCATCACCGGTATTCCAAGGAGAATTAGATGTGTCATTGTAAGGACTGCCGTAAATATTGTTATCACTATATACTGGTGATAAAGGAGACGTACCAAATGCACCTCTTAAGCTATTACTATATTGATTACCAACAGCAACTCCATTATTCTTAATATAATTGAAATTCATATGTTGGCCAACCTTTAAAATATTTTCATACAATTTGTGCTCTGTATTAACACGAAAGCCATATCGTTCATAGTTTGATACATCTGCACCACCTACAATACCTTCCTGATCAATATAAGATAAGGAAAGAGCATAAACAGAAGCATCTGTTCCTCCGGTAATTCCAAGTGAATAATTCTCAGTAACAGCATTGTCTGTAAACATTTGATCTACCCAATCAGTATCGGCAGCACCATCAAAAACACTTCCATCATACAAAGCTGACCCTGAGTTTAATGCTTGCTCCTGCATCATTGTAATGTATTGATCTCTGTTCAGCATATCAGTGGTTCTTGCTACATTTTGCACACCATAATAAGCATCAAAAGAAATTTGTGCTTTTCCAGCTTTCCCCTGTTTTGTAGTAACCAAAACAACACCATTAGCAGCCTGAGAACCATAAATAGCAGCAGAAGCAGCATCTTTTAATACATCCAGACTTTCAATGTCCGAAGCATTTACCGTTGTGATATCTCCCTGAACTCCATCAATAATATAGAGTGGTTGAGAATCTCCAACTGTACCAATACCACGAATGGTTACTCTCATGTCTGACCCTGGCTGCCCTGAAGTAGACGCAATATTAACACCGGCCGTTTGACCTTGCATGGCTTGTAAAGGGTTAGTCGCATTTTGCTTTTGAATTGCATCTCCTTTCATCTGAGAAGTAGCACCAGTCACTAGCTTTTTCTGCTGAACACCATAACCTACAACAATAACTTCATCAAGGCTGGATACATCTTCAGCCAATACAATATTTATTACCTGCTGATTGGAGATAAGAACTTCCTGAGATCTAAATCCAATAAAAGAAAAAACAACGACATCGTTTTCGTTAACCTGAATAGAGTAGTTTCCATCAATATCGGTAATTCCACCAATTGTAGTTCCTTTTATAACTACATTTGTACCCGGTATTGGCGTACCGTCTGTCGCAGATACAACAACACCCGTTATGGTTCGCTCTGTCTGCCCATATGCCACAGTTGCTGAAAGCAACATCAGCGCAATTCCAGTAAAAATTAGCAACTGCCTTGATAACGATTGCACCGGAATTTTTAATTTCGCTTTTTTAATCATCATAGAAATCTGATTTAAATAAAACTCGGTTATTAAACATGTTACAAATATATCGCGGGTCTTACTCCAACATGTTAAAATTTGTTAATGATAAGAGTTGAAATGATAACTCATGTGTCATTTATGATACAAATTAATGGCGCAGATGTTAATTTACAACAAACCAAAACAATGTATTAAACATTATTAATCAGCACATTACTACACGCAAAACCATTTTTTTTTACCACAACATGAAATTTTAACCTTATTAAATTTAGAATTAAGTGCCCCCTTCTGTAGTCCAAGATTCATTGTGACAACTCTTGTAAAACCTTAAATTCATCTTATATAGTAATTCTAAATCATGATAGAAATGGAAAACTTAGATTATTCTTTAATTTTTGAATCTTTAGCAAAACGAATAAAACTGTATCACCTCAGCACAAGTAACAAGGTTTGATGTGATTGATACGAACTTCTCTTTTTTAGAATCCGAATAAATAACAACTTTCAGATTAATCAATAAACTGCATTCCTTTTTTTTACTATATCAGCACAAACCACTGTAAGTCTAGATTACAATTGAAAGGCACTGAAGAAATCTTTTAATAAATTACATCAGGCAAAACTAATTCTGTGAAAAAAACAAATCTGAATTTGCAATAATTAGAAAACAACACTACCTTCGTGTTCGAACACGGAAATGTTTTAGATTTAAACTTTGAAAAGGTTCTAATTATTTAAACAATCGTTTTAAACCTTTTTTTTACAAACTCCCGTGTACGAAAACGAAACTTATTTGATACAATATCGATGAAGAAATTTTTAGACAAGGATTTTATTCTTGAGACCGATACAGCGAAAAAACTGTATCATGAATTTGCAGCCGATCTTCCAATTATCGACTATCACTGCCATATTTCCCCAAAAGAAATAGCGGATGATAAGCAATTTGAAAACATGACTCAGATATGGTTATATGGTGACCACTACAAGTGGAGAGCTATGAGAACCAACGGTATAAAAGAAGAAGGTATCACCGGAGAATCTTCCTCTGACAGAGAGAAATTCGAAAATTGGGCTTGTACTGTTCCATATACACTGCGCAACCCTCTTTACCACTGGACACATTTGGAGCTAAAAAAGCCATTTGGCATTGAAAAAATATTAAGTCCTGATACATCAGAGGAAATCTGGAACGAGTGCAATGAAAAATTGAAGACTCCTGAGTTTTCATGCAGAAGCTTAATTCGCAAAGCCAATGTTGAAGTTATTGGTACAACCGATGATCCTGCCGATTCGTTGGAATATCATAAAGCAATTAAAGATTCCGGATTTGAAACCAAAGTGGTTCCATCTTGGAGACCAGATAAAGCAATGGCTGTTGATGATGCATCAGAATACAACGCATACATCAACAAACTGGCAATTGCATCCGAAATGGAAATCAACACATTTGAAGATTTACTTTCGGCACTTCAAAAAAGACATGATTTCTTTGCTGAAATGGGTTGTAAAGCTTCCGATCATGGTTTAGAGCAATTTTTTGCCGCTGAATATACAAATGATGAAGCCACTGAAATTTTTGTAAAGATCCGAAAAGGAGAAGAATTGAACGAAAAAGAAATTTTGAAATTCAAATCAGCAATGTTGTATGAATTTGCTGTTTTGGATCATTCAAAAGGATGGGTTCAACAATTCCATATTGGTGCTATTCGCAACAATAACACCGGAATGTTCAACAAATTAGGTGCTGATACCGGATTCGATTCAATTGCTGACAAATTGGTGGCTGAAGATATGTCGAAATTCCTAAATCGCCTGGCTACTGAAGAAAAATTAACAAAAACCATTCTTTACAATCTAAACCCTGCTCATAACGAAGTTTATGCAACTATGCTAGGGAATTTTCAGGATGGTGAGATAGCAGGTAAAATTCAGTGGGGATCAGGATGGTGGTTTCTGGATCAAAAAGATGGCATGGAAAAACAAATGAATGCTCTTTCTAATCTTGGTCTTTTAAGCCGATTTGTTGGAATGCTAACTGACTCAAGATCATTCTTAAGCTACAGTCGTCACGAATATTTCCGCAGAATTCTTTGCAACCTAATTGGTAACGATGTTGAAAAGGGATTAATTCCGTATAACGAAGAACTATTGAAGGAAGTAGTACAGGGAATCTGTTACTATAATGCTAAAAATTATTTCAATTTTTAATCTTACTCAAACAAAATAATAAAGATGAATAAAGTAGTTACTTTCGGTGAAATCATGCTAAGACTTGCAACACCAGGTTATGCTAGATTTTCTCAAGTTGATAATTTTAACGCTACTTATGGCGGAGGAGAAGCTAATGTTGCCGTTTCTTTGGCAAATTATGGCATTGAGGTTGATTTTGTAAGCCGACTTCCAAAGAATGATATTGGCCACGCTTGTATGATGGATTTAAGAAAATACGGCGTTGGTGTTGACAACATCGTTTGGGGTGGAGATCGTTTGGGAATTTATTTTTTGGAGACTGGAGCTATTAGCCGAGGCAGTAAAGTGGTTTACGACAGAGCTAATTCTGCTGCTGCAGAACTTGAAATCGGAATGATTGACTGGGAAAAAGTATTTGAAGGTGCATCATGGTTTCATTGGACAGGTATTACTCCGGCAATTTCACAAGGTGCAGCTGATGTTTGCTTACAAGCTATTAAAGAAGCCAACAAAAGAGGTATTACCGTTTCAACTGATTTAAACTACCGAAAAAATCTTTGGAAATATGGTAAAACTGCCAACGAAGTTATGCCGGAATTAGTTGCCGGTTGCGACGTAATATTAGGAAACGAAGAAGATGCTGAAAAAGTTTTAGGAATCAAACCAGAAGGTGTTGATGTTACCGGCGGACATGTTGAAGCGGGAGCTTACTTATCTGTTTCTCAACAAATCATGAAACAATTTCCCCGTTGTAAAAAAGTAATTACCACTTTACGTGGATCTATCAGCGCAAACCACAATTCGTGGACAGGTGTTTTATATGATGGAACAGAATTGTACAAAGCAAATAATACGTACCAAATAACGCACATCGTTGATCGTGTTGGTGGCGGTGATTCATTTATGGGTGGATTAATTTACGGATTAATTACATGGCCAAAAGATGATCAGAAAGCTCTCAATTTTGCGGTTGCAGCATCTTGCTTGAAACATACAATCTATGGCGATTACAATCAAGTTACTGTTGACGAAGTTGTGAAGTTAATGGAAGGTGATGCATCCGGACGGGTTGCTAGATAAATTATGAGTTATGAATTATATGATTGAAGTATTCTTCATTTATAATTCATAATTCTCAATTCATAATTAATAACGAAATGGCTCAATATTCAAGAATAGAAGTTGCTTTAAAAATGAAAGAAGTGGGAATGATTCCTGTATTCTTTCATTCAGATATAGAAGTTTGTAAAGAGATCGTTAAAGCATGCTACAAAGGTGGTGCCCGCGTATTTGAATTCGTTAACCGCGGCGATTTTGCACATGAAGTTTTCGCAGAACTAATTAAATGGACTGCTAAAGAATGTCCTGAAATGATTTTAGGCGTCGGGTCTATTATTGATGCCGGTACAACTTCGTTATACATCCAGTTGGGTGCAAATTTTATTGTTTCTCCAATCTTAAATGCGGAAATGGCTAAAGTTTGTAATCGTCGGAAAATAGCCTGGTCACCGGGTTGTGGATCGTTAACAGAAATATCCTACGCTGAAGAATTAGGTGCTGAGGTTGTAAAAATATTCCCAGGAGAACAAGTGGGTGGTCCTGAGTTTGTAAAAGCCGTAAAAGGTCCTTTCTCATGGTCTTCAATTATGCCAACAGGAGGAGTTAAACCAGAAGTCGGAAACCTGACAGAATGGTTCAATGCAGGTGTTCATTGTGTAGGAATGGGATCTCAGCTGATGGTGAAAAATGCAGATGGATCATTCAATTACGAAGCAATTGAAGCTGCAACTGCCAATGCTATCTCTATCATCAAAGAAATCAGAAAATAAACCAAAATGGAAACCAATTTAAGAAATAAAGTAGCCGTTGTTACCGGTGCCGGAGGAATAATTTGCTCTGCCATGGCTAAATCATTGGCTGCAATGGGTGTAAAAACGGCATTGATTGATATTAATGCTGATGCTGTTGAAAAATTAGCTCAGGAAATTGAAACCAAATACAATGTTTCTTCAATCGGGGTTGCAGCAAGCGTACTTGATAAAGAATCACTGCAGGAAGCAAAGAGGATAATCAATAATAAGCTGGGGAGTGTAGATTATCTTATCAATGGAGCCGGAGGGAATTCTCCTCTGGCTACATCTGGTGTAGATCAAATGGTAGATTCCGACCTTGAAAATCTGGAAGAAACTTTCTTTGGAATGAAAATGGAAGGTTTTGATAGAGTTTTTGATTTGAACTTTAAAGGAACGATTCTTCCAACGATGGTGTTTGCCATGGATATGATTGAGAAAAAAGGAGGTTCAATAGTAAATGTGTCTTCGATGAACTCTTACCGTCCACTGACCAGAATTGCAGCATATTCTGCAGCTAAAGCTTCTGTGAACAATTTTACGCAATGGTTAGCAGTTCATTTTTCAAAAATGGGAGTACGTGTAAATGCAATAGCTCCTGGATTTTTGTTGACAAATCAGAATCGGTTTTTACTAACCGATGAAGCAACAGGTGAACCAACTGCACGAGGCGTAAAAATTATTAACAATACACCAATGGAACGTTACGGTACTCCTGAAGAATTACAGGGTACTCTACTTTATCTGTTATCGGACTGGTCTGCTTTTGTTACAGGGGTTGTTATTCCTGTTGATGGAGGATTTAGTGCGTATAGTGGAGTTTAGCAGGCTTTTAGTTTTAATTATATATTATTTAGGTTAGCGTGTTTATGTGACAAAACGGAACAAGAATTCAATCACCTCTTGTCCGTTTTGTTCATTAACTATAAAACAAACAGCATGTCATTAGAACAAACATGGAGATGGTACGGTCCAAACGATCCAATCTCACTTCAGGAAATAAGACAAACCGGAGCAACCGGTATTGTATCAGCTCTTCATCAAATTCCAAACGGAGAAGTCTGGCCAATTGACGAAATCAAAAAAAGAATATCCGAAATTGAAGCTGCCGGACTAACTTGGTCGGTGGTTGAGAGTGTGCCAGTTCATGAGGATATAAAAAAACAGACCGGCAATTATAAAGTATACATAGAAAATTACAAGCAGAGTATCAAAAACTTAGGTAAATGTGGTATTGAAACCATTTGCTACAATTTTATGCCTGTTTTGGATTGGTCTAGAACCGATTTAGCCTTTGAATCGGGAGATGGCTCCAATGCTCTTAAATTTGACATTGAAATATTCGCAGCTTTTGATGTCTTCATTCTAAAGAGAGAAAATTCAAGACAAGATTATTCTGAAGATATTTTGAAAAAAGCTGAGACCAAATTCAAATTGATGTCAGCAGAAGAAATCGAAAAAATTACCCGAAATGTAATTGCAGGTCTTCCTGGTGCCGAAGAATCATACACTTTGGAAAGTTTCCAAAAAGTATTGGATGGCTACAAAGAAATTGATGCGCCAAAATTAAAAAAACATTTGCATGAGTTTTTGCAGGAAATTATTCCTGTTGCCGAACAAGCATGCGTAAGAATGGCAATTCACCCGGATGATCCGCCACGTGCTTTGCTTGGCTTACCCAGAGTTGTCAGCACCGTCGAAGACGCTTTGGAATTAACTAAAGTAGTTGACTCGGTTTCAAATGGAATTACATTGTGTACAGGATCGTTTGGTGCTGGTCATTTTAATGATCTGCCGGAAATGACAAAGATATTAGCTCCCCGAATTAATTTTGTTCATCTTAGAAATGTGACTAGAGACGAGGAAGGAAACTTCTTCGAAAACTACTTGTTTGATGGAGATATTGATATTCCGGCTGTAATGAAAGCTTTACTGATAGAAGAAAAAGAACGTAAGGAATCAGGCCGAAAAGACTGGCAAATTCCTATGCGTCCCGATCATGGAAATAAAATGCTGGATGATCTTCCAAAGAAAACAAACCCAGGATATTCTTTATATGGTAGAATGAAAGGATTGGCGGAACTACGCGGTTTAGAACAAGGATTAACTGCAGGTTTAAAATCAAACTAAAAACTAAATAAATGCTCAAAATTAAGAATTATCGATATAGAATACTGGCGATGCTTTTTATGGCTACCAGTATCAACTATTTCGACAGAAGTATTATGGGAGTAATGTCTCCCGAGCTAATCGAATATTTCGGTTGGACAAAACAAGATTATTCAAATATTCTTGTGGTATTTCAAATTGCTTATGCAATCGGTTTAATCTCAATGGGAGGAATCATTGACAAATTAGGAACCAAAAAAGGATACATATTATCTATTGGTGTCTGGAGTCTCTTTGGGATGGCACATGCTGCTGTAGGTCGAGGTTTCAGTTTAATTGGATTCATGGGTGCACGATTCGGTCTGGGATTTGGAGAATCGGGTAACTTCCCGGCTGCAATTAAAACTGTTGCGGAATGGTTTCCTAAGAAAGAGAGAGCTTTTGCAACTGGTATTTTTAACGCTGCTACTAGTGTTGGAGCCATTGCAGCACCTTTTGTTGTTGGAGCTATTGTATATTGGAGTGGCGGAGACAGAGGTCAAGGGGAATTAGTTAACTGGCAAATTCCATTTTTGATTACTGGTGCACTTAGTGCAATATGGGTTTATATGTGGTACAGAACTTATAAAAAGCCAGAAGATCATCCAAAAATTTCAAAAGAAGAATTGGTATTCATTCAAAGTGATTCCGAGGTTGAATCAATTGAAAAACTTCCATGGAAAAATGTTATTTTAAAGAAACAAACCTGGGCATTCTCACTAGCTAAAGTAACCGATGCTGTTTGGTGGTTTTATCTTTTCTGGGGTGCCATATTCCTTGCAGATAATTTTGATGTAAAAATTCACGATATGGGCTTGCCTTTCTTGGTTATTTATTTAATCGCAGATGGTGGTAGTATTTTCGGCGGTTGGCTTTCTGGTGCGTTTATAAAAAAAGGATGGTCGCTAAATAAAGCCCGTAAATTAACCCTGCTAATTTGTGCTATGGTGATTCTACCTGTTTGTTTTGTTGCTTATACAGAAAGTAAATGGATTGCTATTATCTTAATTAGTTTAGGTGCTGCCGGTCATCAAGCATGGTCTGCTAATTTATTTACTCTGGCTTCGGATGTATTTCCTAAAAAAGCAGTAGCATCTGTTGTTGGTATTGGTGGTATGGTAGGTGCTGTAGCTGGAATTATTAGTAATGTAATTCTAGGATCAGTTCTTGATAATGCAAATAATACAGGATTTTTCTGGGCATTTTTAGTTGCTGGTTCATCCTATCTAATCCTATTAGGTTTGGTACATATATTAATGCCAAAAATGCAACCTTTGGATGAAAATTTAAATCCAATTCAATAATTAATAAACCCCTCAATACTTTACTCTTAGGATTCTAAATTTTTTATGAGTAAATGTATTACTTTTGTTTCATAATTGTAGTTAGAGTTTGTTAATTTCAGGAAGGATAAATTCCTTCCTGATTTTTTTATTTACTAGAAATGACCAAAGCGAAGATTCGAATAAAAGACATAGCTGAACAGGCAGGTGTTTCTGTTGGTACGGTAGATCGTGTACTCCACAATCGCGGAGAAGTTGCGGAAGAAACCAAGAATAAAATTCTGGAAATTGCAAAAGTAAATAACTATCAACCTAACCTTATTGCCAGAGCACTTACTTCTAAAAAGCAATGTGTTTTTGCATCTTTGTTACCAAGCCCAACCGAGGAAGATATATTTTGGAAAAGACCATTAAATGGTATTACTGAAGCCGCCTTGGAATTAGAACAATTTCAAGTAAAAGTCAAAAATTTCTTTTTCGAGCATTACAATGAACAAGATTTTATAAAGCAAACCGAAGCAATCTTAGAGCTTAATCCTTCAGGGGTTGTGTTTTCTCCTATTTTCTCAAAAGAGAGTCTTGATTTCACCGAAAAACTTGATGAAAAAGGAATTCCATATGTTTTTATCGAATCAAAATTATCGAAAAGCAACTATTTAGCTTATGTTGGCAGTGATGGTTTTCATGGAGGAAGGGTTGCCGCTAATTTAATAGACTTTGGCATTCCCGAAAATGGAGATATTTTAATTATTAATCTGGCTAAAAATCTGGAAAATGTTCATCACTTAAATCAAAGAACACAAGGATTTTTAAGCTATTTTATGGATAAAGGAAAAAATCAAGGTCTGAAAATAAGTATTGAAATTCCTACATCTGATGCTGAAATTATTAAAGAGAAATTGGATTCTGTAATCAAGAAAAACAAGAACATAAAAGCCATATTCATCACAGGATCCAAGGTTTATAAAATAGCAAGATATCTGATTACCAACGAACTCAGTGATATTATACTTGTAGGTTTTGATCCTATCGAACAAAACATCAAATATCTAAATCAGGGAACCATCAATTTTTTAATTGGCCAGCACCCTCATCAACAAGGATTTAAAGCTGTAAAAAAATTATTCGAATATGTTCTTTTGAATCACGAGATTACAAAAGATGAGTATCTGCCTGTTGATATTATCAATCAGGAGTGTATTAAACTGTATGAAGCTTAATTCCCAACATTATTTTTAAAAATTGCAATTCGCGAAAAAGAATAACGCCTATCAATTAAATGACAGGCGTTAAAAAAAACTTTTTGTGACTTGCTATAATTCACCAATATTCACTTGCCATTTCCAGGCAGAAAGAAGCGTTTCGTCAAGAGTGCTCTCTGCTTTCCATCCTAACTCCTCATTTGCAAAGGACGTATCGGCATATATTTTTTCGATATCACCTGTACGACGAGCTACAATTTTATGAGGAACTTTCTCTCCCGTTGCTCTTTCAAATGATTTAATAATCTCAAGAACAGAAACGCCGTTTCCTGTACCAACATTAAAATACTCGTAGTTTTCCTTATTTCTGTTATTCAATAATCTTTCAATGGCAACAACATGAGCCTTGGCCAAATCCACCACATGAATATAATCCCGAATTGCTGAACCGTCGGCAGTGTCATAATCATCTCCAAACACACTCAACTCAGGGCGAATGCCAGCCACAGTTTGTGTAAGGAAAGGAATCAAATTATTTGGCACGCCTAAAGGCAACTCCCCAATTTTTGCCGTAGCATGTGCACCAATCGGGTTAAAATATCTAAGTGCAATCCCCTTAAACGATGGACATGCTTTAATGGTATCACGAATTATATCCTCACAAATAGTTTTGGTATTTCCGTATGGAGATTCTGCTTCTTTTCTTGGAGTTTGCTCAGTTACCGGCAAACAATCAGGTTGTCCGTATACTGTACACGAAGATGAGAATACAAGATTGGATACATTAAATTCCATCATCGACTCCATGATATTCATCAAAGAATTCAGATTATTGTTGTAGTACATCAATGGTTTTTCAACCGATTCACCAACAGCCTTCGATGCCGCAAAATGAATAATTGCTTCTATATCCGAATATTTCTGAAAGAAATCCTTTACTTTTTGTCTGTCGGTTAAATCAAACTGCTCAAATTTTGGACGAATGCCGGATATCTCCTTAATTTTATCCAACACTTCAACTTTCGAATTCGAAAGATTATCTACGATCACCACATCGTAACCACTGTTTTGCAACTCAACAACAGTATGTGAACCGATAAAGCCAGTTCCGCCGGTTACCAGAATTTGTTTGTTCATTTAATATAATTTAGTATCAAAAACAAATTTACATTAGTTGCTTTGCAAAAACAACAATAGTGAAGTTTAATAATCAATTAAGACATAACTTCACTATTGCTTAAATTAACTATGTAACTTTCTTAATGAACGTTTAATTGTCCTTTAGAATTCGCTTTTATTAAATTCCTCACCTGCGTTGTTCCTGCGCCAGTTAAAGTTAAGTCAATTGGAGCATTGGTTTCCCAAGCACCACGAGTAAAATCAGGAACTTCTATTGAATTGGATTTGTTCGCAATGGACCATTCACTTAGTGATGTGATACAACTCCAGGCCACAGCATCATAAACATCCATATCCACAGGAAGTCCGTTTCGCAAACAATCAATCAATCGCCAATCCATCACAAAATCCATACCTCCATGACCGCCAGCCTGTTTGGCCATCTCTCCATGGCTGCAATTGCAACAGGTACGTGCCATTCCCACGGTATGGCAATATAGATCAAATCGACCAATCCACTTTCACACATTTCTTTAAAGCCCAAATCCCCACCTACAAATTCTTTTGCTTTAGGAAGTCCGGCATCAGCAAGTATTTTCTGTCCTCCGTCAACGGCAGCTTGCCTGATATCACACAAAGCTGCAATTCAATTTCTGATCTTATTCAAGACAGCAAAGGAAGTACAAATTGTGAAAATACGATTTATAATCCTGATGTTCTGTTAAGTGGACTTTCGATTATCCCGAAAAAGAAGTAAGCTGGGATGAAATGATGAATTCTGATTTGTATTTGGGACCAAAAACTTATGTGATTGGGCCTGTTGCTGTTTCAAAAGAAATACCCAAACCAGGAAGTAGTCCGAAGTAAAAAACCGTTTCACCACATTGTGAAACGGCCTTATCAATCAGTATTTTATTGGAATCATTAAGCCTGATCGTTCCATATTAAAGCGGCTGCGCCTAAAACTGCCGCATCCTCGCCTAATTCAGAATGCAACAGGCTAATCTTATTTTTATACAGGAACAGTAAATTCTTTTCCATTGCCTCACGAACAGGTTCAAAAAGAAGCTCACCTGCTTTTGCCAATCCTCCAAAAAAGAAAATGGCTTTAGGACTGGTTACCGATGCCACATTCGCCAAAGCTTCCCCTAACATTTTCCCGGTATAGGCAAACACTTCCATTGCAAGCAGATCTCCGTTATTGGCTGCATCAGCAACCATTTTCGCATTCAATTCATTAAACGGAATTGCCCGCAAAGAACTATCAACCAAATATTTTGCCAACATTTTATAAGCAGTCCGTTTTACTCCGGTAGCCGATACATAAGTTTCTAAACAACCTCTTCGTCCGCACCCGCACTCACGTCCTTCCGGACGCATAATAATGTGTCCTACTTCTCCGGCAAATCCATCATGTCCGTAAAGCAAATCGCCGTTTACAACAATGCCGCTTCCCAAACCGGTACCCAGAGTAATCACCATGTAATCATCCATGTTTTTGGCACCTCCAAATATACGTTCACCCAAAGCGGCAGCATTGGCATCATTGGTCAATTTTACAGGTACATTCATGCGTTCCTTCACCAAACGGGAAATTTCCAGCAATCCTTTCCACCGTAAATTGGCAGCATTTTCAATCGTCCCGGTATGGAAATTTCCATTGGGAGCTCCAATACCTATTCCAATTAATTTAAGATCTTCATCTGAATCCTCAATCGTCTTATCAATTGAATCACATAAGTCATTCAGAAAATCCTCAAACCGTTCTTGTTCCTGAGTAGGAATGGTTCCATTTCCCCATGATTTTCCGCTTGCATCAATACATGAAAAAACTGTATTGGTTCCTCCTATGTCTATACCTATTGCTATATCTGTCATTCCAATTTATTCTAATTTGCTTTCCAATAAAAATAGTCCTGATACTACTCCTGTTATCGAACTAGTACTGCTCCGGTTGTCGGACTAGTACTGCTCCGATTGTTGGACTAGTACTCCTCCGGTTTTGCTAGTGAAAAGTAAGACTTACACACAAATTACTTAGCAAAGCTAATTCTTTCTTTTTATTAGGCCTCTAACTTCAACCTGCCAAATGATGACGGAATATGAAAATCCGGTTCCTTAGAATCCGGTTTCACCCAGGAGATCCATCTCAAGTCAGCCTCTTTGTTTCCTTCAGGTAATTTCATACAGTATCCACGATACAAACCTGCTTCCAATACACCATCTTTTAATAAACCCAAACCTTCCAGTGAAGATAGTTTTACAGCTCCCTTCACTACATAACCGTTTGTATTTACCGAAGCTTTTACATCCAGATCTTTAGATTCGGGCCACGACCACTCATAATCGAAATCGCGGTAATATCGGGTTACATAATCCAAAACCCGACCACGGGCATCCATTTCCAAACAATAATACGGATTTAATTTTTCATCTTGTCTGAAAAAGATCTCCACTCGGTCAGAATGAACAACTTCCATTTTATGATCCTTATCTACAAAGCTGAGAACATTTTCATCTTCCGCATCGAATCGGAAATAAAAATACTCATCATCATGCAAAGCTCTAAAATTAGTTTTTGGAGCTTTCTGATTTTCCCATGGAAAAGTAAAGTCAGAGTTTACATCAGCCATTTCCCATACGGGATGCATTTCTTGTCCTGTAATTGTTAAAAGGCCTTGTTTTATTCGTTTTACGATATATTCGGTCATATACTTAAAAAAAGTGGACCGAGAGACAATTGTCTCCCGATCCGGGGTATTTATGTGTGGTACTTAAAACGGATTTTCTTCAACTGCTTTCTCAAGATCCTGTGCCATAGACACAAACTCTTCAGCATTCATCTCCTTTATATAAACCAAACCATGAGTAGCTCTTACCAACGGATGATTATTTTCGTAAAAGAAGTTCTTGCCTAAAAGCAATTGAATTTGCTTCAACTGCTGCACCCAAACCTTTTGTGTCAGCTCGTTGAATTTGCCATCGTACTCGTAGCTTGGAAAAGATGCATTCACCTGACTTAAATAACTTTCGGTAAATGAATTCTCCATAACATCAAGAGCATTCAAAGAAACCGGAACAATCGAATCGGCTTCGGAAGGATGGTATTTAAACCAAACATTTCGGTAACCAACAATTCGAAGTTTCGATAAATCCTCTTCCTCTTTCCACTCCTTAACTGCTCCTGCAATGGCTTGCAATACTTTATAATGGGTATCCGGTCCACTTCCTTCCGGATCCATAGCCAAACTAATAATTGTTGGTTTGTATTTTCTGAATTCCTCCAAAACCGGAAGCATATCCCTGTTCTTTTCAGGGGTTTCGGTGAACACATCGCCTTTATAAAAACCCAAACGCAAGTGGTGAACATTTTTAACAGGAGTACCGAAATGAGCCCAAACCAACTCCTCTTCAAACTCACGAATCATCCCTTTCATTTTCTGAACTTCAGAAGTATTTTTACCTCCATCGTAACTGCTTTCCAAATCTGCAATAATAAAAGCAATTGTCTCATTCAGATGCTCCTTGCTGTTTACTTTCCAGGTTTCAACAATGGAACGAATTACACGATGACACAAACCTCTTCTCTTTCCGTTCTGATTTCGGGCTGCAACCGAATTCAGGAAATGATACACATCTTTATCCCATTTCTTACTAAATCCTACCTCGAAAAAATCAGAATATTCCAGCATTTGAATTTCACCTTTGGTGATAAATTCCTGACACTCTTTTAATACACCAATCACAAAACCATTCGTTACTGCGGTAAAACCAGATGTAAGAACAGAAAAATGAACATCGTTAGTTGCTGAACGCATCTGACGGTTGGTGTACGGCATAATTCCCAGCATGATATCATCATGATGAGGGCCGGTATGATAAATTACCTCGTTGGTATCAGGTTTCATCCCTTTTTCCAACTTCTTTTTGATGGAATCAATAACAGTCTGAACAGTTCCTTCATTCAAATCAGGAATTTGACTGGTGTAAGGATCAGCCTTTAAATCTTCCAAAGTTAAATGGTGACCATATTTATTGATTTTCTGACACAGATCGATAACCGCTCTTTCGCTTTTCGCATGTGTCCAATCTCCTGTTTTGTAGAATTGGTTCACACTATCAGTCAATTTACAGGCCGCTCCTGTTGTTAAATAAAAACGACTGTTTTTCTGACGCTGCAGTACCGAAGCCGGATAAATTGCATCAGGTTCGCTTTCCAGTGATCCTTTTACGATATCAGCTTTAGCTTCACCGGCAGCAAAAATGATTGAAACCGCATCTCGATTGTGGGTAATTGTATCCAAACCAATTGTGATAACCAAACGGTTTCTGGATACTTCTATTCCACCCAAATCGCCTGCAGCAACCGCCTGTGTCTCGAAATTTGTTTTTGTTAATCGCGTAGTCGAAAAATGATCCGATCCACGGGTGTTAAAAGCAATATGACCATCAGGACCAATTCCGCCCAGGAAAAACCCGATGCCGCCTTTATCGCGGATTTTTTGCTCATAAGAAGTACACCAGTTATCAATCATGAAAATTGATTTCTGCTGCATCTCTTCCACAACACTTGTTGCCTCGCGGTAACGAAGCGACAAATCAATATTGTAATCGGGAAAAACTTCCAGAAAATGTTTATTACCCACCAATGGAATTTCCTCTGAATTAATTAGTAATGAATTGGATTTCTCCAGTCCAAAACCATCAATATAGTATTTCATCACATAGTTGTAAAAACTATTGTGCTGACGCGGATCAATTGGATAAAACTCATCAATCTGAACAAACTGCAAACCACTCAAATCTGGTTTAGCCATGTTTCCAAGTCCATACTGACTGCGGATTTCGATTCCTTTAGGCTTGTTCCAATTCTCAAGAAGAAACTGGGTATACTTGATAAAATACTCCGGAGTTTTACCGGTTGGCAAACTAATTACTCCCTGAGGATTTTGTTCTGCCCACTCCAAAAAACGAAGTGAAGTCATCAAACCTAATTTTGGAAAATTATCAACCGTTACATAAGGTATTTTGGCTGTAATTTCCTGCACTCCTGATAATTCATAGAATGCTTGCTCTACTTTTGATGTAAATAATGTTTTCATTTTCTTTTTATTTCTATAATCTCTTAACCTTACTCGTTTAAAACACTTCACTTTCGTGAGAAAATGACTGTTTGTTTTAAATTACGCTACCACACGATTAAATACCGGGTTTGGTATCAGAAATAAAACTCCTTTTATTACACTAATAATTCTTTGCTGTATTTTGATACCACTTGCTTCATTTGCTCATATTGTTCTTCCATGCTTGTTAATAATTTGTATTGAGCATGAGTTCTGATTAAATTGTGCTGCGGTGATTTTATTTTGTAATACTGATCTCCGTCGATGTAGTCCATTAAAAACCGAAGAACTTGTTCGAAAGTGATGTATCTGGCGGAAAAAGCAAGATATTCCAATTCCGGAGCTGTTAAAAACGAAACTGTTTCTTCCAGGTATCCTTTGGTATATACTTCGAATATATCCATATCCATACTCACATGATCCAAATTCTCATCATCCTCCAGGCCAGTATTGGTGTATGATCTCATAGCATCACCATAATCATTCAGCACGGTGCTGTTCAATACGGTATCCAAATCGATCACACACAAATCATTTCCCTCTTTATCAAAAAGAATGTTGTTGATTTTTGTGTCGTTATGAGTTACCCGTGTAGGAATGGTTCCGTTCTCAACCAGAGTCCAGAATTCAAGCATTTCCTCACGGCGATTCTCAACCCAGGCAATCTCTTCAGTCAATCCAGCCTTACGGCCTGCAGTATCTTTACTCAATACTTCATCCCATTGCTTAAAACGGAATCTGATGTTATGAAAGCCTGGAAGAATATCTACCAATGGCTCTTTCATATCCGATAACATCGATTGAAACTTACCGATTCCCTTTCCTCCTGCATAAGCCAATTCCGGACTGTCCGCAGCTTCATAAGTCAGGTTGTCTTTAATAAAAAGACACATTGCCCAAAAGTCGCCCTCTTCATCTTTGTAAAACAAATCACCATTCTTTGCAGGTGTAATTGTCATTGCTTCGCGCATGATATCACCACCTGCTGCAGCTATTTTCTGCTTAAGGTGAGTTGTCACTTTTAAGATATTCCCCATCATTCCGGGCACATCCTTAAAGATATTCTTATTTTTGCGTTGAAATAAATAGCTTGGGTCTTCTTCAGCAAGGGTTGTTACAATAAATGTATCGTTAATAAACCCTTCTCCAAGAGGTTTAATATCTGCTATTTCCCCTTCAACAGAGAATTTTGAAGCTATTTCTTTTAAAGTATTCGTCATATTTCATCTTTGAATGAGGGCACAGTAAATGATTACTCATGCCCAAATTGGATTCATTATTTTGTTCTTATTTTATGTCCTTTTAAACCGTAATAAAGAATATAAAGAAAACAAGGAACACAAACCCAGTAGGCATTTTGTGCTCCGGCAAAATCCTTCATAAAACCGTAAATCGTTGGAATTAAAGCGCCGCCAACAATTGCGATAACCATTAAGGATGAGCCTGCTTTAGTGAATTTTCCCAAATCAGTCATTGCAAGCGGCCATAAAGCAGGCCACATTAAGGAACATCCTAAAGCCATAAATGAAATAAAGTAGATTGATAAATCTTGAGGTGAAAGCACAACCATTAATGATCCAAACAAGGCTGTTACCGCGCAAATTCGAAGGGCTGTAGCCTGATTAAGATATTTAGGAATTAAAGCGGCTCCACAGATGTATCCAATAACCATACCTATCGGCGCAATCCATGCATAATATTCCGCATTGGCTAAACCCAGAGCAGTTGCATAATCAACCAAGGTTCCTAACGAAACGGTTTCAACTCCAACATACAGGAAAAGGGCAAGCACGCCTAATAAAAGGTGCGGAAACTGCCAAACAGATGTTTTATTTGCTGCATAAGGACAATCGTGTGCTGAATCTTCATCTTCACCTACTGCTTTTACTTCAGGCAGTTTAGCCAATAGAGCCAATACTCCCAAAAGAACAAAAACACCAATAATAATGTAAAAAGGAATGTTTATGTCGGTTAGTGACACACTGTCCACTTCTTTTCCAATAATCAATGCCAAAAATAACGGCGCAATCGGCCAGGCCAATTTATTGGCGATCCCCATATAACTCATCCGTTTTGCGGCACTTTCAATAGGTCCTAATATGGTAATGTACGGATTGACAGAAGCCTGCAGAAAAGTATTTCCCATACCGCTAATGAAGGAAGCCAGCAAAAACAGAGGCAGACTTTCCATTCTTGCAGAAGGAATAAATAAATAAAAACCAACTGCAAACATGATAAAAGATAATGCCATTGTTTTTTTATAGCCAATTTTACCAATCACCAATGATGCTGGATATCCAAAAATCAGAAAGGCTGAGAAAGTAGCTGCAATCACTAAGTATGATTCGGCAGAAGAAATATCCAAAGCTTTATTTAAAAGCGGAATAATATAACTGTTTATCCCCAGTGCAAATCCAATTGCGAAAAACATTACTCCAACTATAATAAGAGGAACTACGTACCTATTTACTTTAGTATCCACTACTTGTGCACTTACCATAATTTAAAATTTATAAGATTACTATTTCTATATTATATTCTAAAGTCTAAAATAATCACTTCCTCAAATTGTGTTTTTCATCAACTGCTTTACACAATCCATTAAATTACGAGCATACTCTTCCGTAGTTGCTTCGGAGTAAATTCGAATAATGGGCTCCGTATTTGATTTTCTGAGGTGTACCCATCCCTCCGGAAAACTAATCTTCAATCCGTCAATCGTATTGCAGGGATAATCAATAAATTTTCTGCGAACCTGATCCATTATGGCATCTAAATTGGAAACACCCTCCAGTTCAATTTTTTGTTTTACGATTTTATAATCGGGATAACCTGCCCGTAGTTCTGAACAGGTTAATTTTGATTTTGCCAAATAGGTAAGAAACAATGCCACTCCAACAAGCGCATCTCTTCCATTGTGCAATTCAGGATAAATTACACCTCCGTTGCCCTCACCACCTATTACTGCCGAATGATTCTTCATTTCGCGCACCACATTTACCTCGCCTACTGCTGATTCATAGAACTCAACGCCATGCTTTTTAGCAATTTCGCGAAGTGCCATGGTTGATGATAAATTGGCAACTAAACTGCCTTTTGTATTTTGAAGTACATAATCAGCCACCGACACCAAAGTGTATTCTTCGCCAAATGCCTGCCCGTTCTCACAAACCAAAGCCAAGCGATCAACGTCCGGATCTACAACAATACCAAGATCTAACTTTTCATTCTTAACACATTCCGATATTTCCACAATATTTTCAGGAAGAGGTTCCGGATTGTGAGCAAAATTACCATCAGGACTGCAGTTAATTTTCTTCACCTTTTTCACTCCTAAAGCTTTCAGTAATTGAGGAATTGCAATTCCTCCCACCGAATTTACAGCATCAACTGCAATAGAAAAATCAGCTTCTTCAATTAGTTTTTTATCCACCAAAGTCAAATCAAGAATATGCTGAATATGAGTCTCTAAATAATCATCTTTCTTAGAGTACTTTCCTAAATCATCAACATCATTGTAATTGAAATCCTGTTTCTCAACAAGATGCAGCAAATCCTTCCCATCCTGATCAGAAATAAATTCGCCTTTTGCATTTAATAATTTAAGTGCATTCCAATTTTTAGGATTGTGACTTGCTGTAATAATAATACCTCCACCGGCTTTTAAATCGGTAACAGCCATTTCCACTGATGGAGTTGTTGCCAATCCAAGGTCAACCACTTCGATACCAACTGAAAGCAATGCCCCAACCACCAGTTGGTTTACCATCTCTCCACTGATTCTGGCGTCACGGCCAACGATTACTTTTTTAGCGACACCGCTGTTTCGGAGCCACATGCCAAAAGCTCCTGATATGCTGACGATATCCATTGGTGTTAAGCATTGCCCGGGTCTTCCTCCAATAGTACCTCTAATACCTGATATTGATTTTATTAAAGTCATTTTTCTCTCCTATAAAATTATGCCCACAACTTTGAAGGATATGTTCCCTTCTCTATCAATTTACCAATCGCTTTAACCGCTTTTTCTTTATCTTCCCGATAAGTTACTCCAAACCACTGAGCATCCGACTTCAATACTTTAACCTGTGTTTTTCCATCTTTAATAATATTGGCAACTACAGAAGGAATAAAAAATTCAGATTTCAACTGATCCCCTTCTTCTTTCAGAAAAAGGATAAACTGAGCTTCCAAATAATCGAATAGTTTAGGAGTAAAACCCCAAAAATTCATCGACACAGTCGTTTGCGGAACCAGCTGAACCCACACTTCATTCTCCTTGTATGCGATTCCATTTTCCAACTTCTCAATATGAGTCCGCTCAACAACGGCAGTCAGGTGATCATTCTCATTTGTTCCGCAAACTCCTCTTGATACCGAACCGTTTTCTGAAATGGTATTACCTAGCTGGTAGCCAACCATGCAGTTTTCTTCATCAGTAATAGTGTTGCTTAAATACTCCGCAATAGTTGTAAAAGCCTCAACGCCATAGTAATCGTCTGCATTAATTACTGCAAAAGGTTCATTAATACAGTCTTTAGTCATTAAAATTGCATGACCTGTTCCCCAAGGTTTTTCGCGTTCCAGATTATAAACTGATCCCTCAGGAACCTTTCCTATTTCCTGATTTACGTAATCAACTTCAATCTTCCCTGCTAGTTTTGTATTAAAAAGTTCTTTAAACTCTTCCTCAAAACTCTCTCTAATCACAAAAACAATCTTACCAAAACCGGCCTCAATTGCATCATGTATCGAATAATCAATAATAGTTTCATTCGTTGGCCCAATCGGATCGATCTGCTTCAATCCCCCATACCGACTTCCCATTCCTGCAGCTAATACCAATAACGTAGGTTTCATATTATTATAGTTTGTTTTTTAGTTGCCATATGGAACTTACCAAGCTGGGAATATCATCCCCATGTGTGTCAAAACAGTCTTGGCATGGACGTTTCATATCTTATTTAATTCTAAATCAATTTTTACTCTTCAATTTTATCCTTACCAATACATTCCTGTAAAGATTTTCTCAAAAAAAGCAACCACCTGCCGTGCATCACTACTACTACAATGTTCCAATGGTTTTTAGAAAAGGCAGATGGTCACCATACTTTATGAAAATTGCTCCCCGTAAGAACACTACTTCTACACAAATCTTCAACGCAAGTTGAAAACAACAGGGAGACAATTCTCTTCTTAACTAATCACTAACTATTTTCTTCATAACGTTTGCCATAGTTCCCATAAGAGCGGCATCATCCAGCAAATCTGAATTTACCAGCTCAGTCTCCGAACTAATTTTATCCATAGCATATTTATTCATCCACATGCTTACCGGACTAATTATATATTTTCCTGCCTGAGCCAATCTTCCTCCAATAATTATCATTTCAGGATTCAGCAAATGAATCAAAGTCACCAAACCTTTCCCCAGATATTCACACATCTTGTTCAATTGGTCAATAGCAAACTGATCACCAGCTAAAATTGCATCAACAACTGCTCTTAAATCAATCTTTTTCCCCTCATCCTTATATTTGGCTAAAAAACTTTCCTGACCTTTCTCAATTCCTTCTTTTATCTGCCGCACCAAAATCTTCCCTGATGTCAGCGTTTCCAGACAACCAATTTTCCCGCAATTACAAAGTGTCCCCTCCGGATCGATTAAAATATGACCAAACTCACCGGCAAATCCATTTTTACCACTATGCAATTCACCATTCAAAATCATTCCTAAACCAATACCATTACTTAAATTCAAGCACAACACATTCTTTTTATCTTTGGCCTTTCCAAAAGCTTTCTCGCCTAATGCCATGGTACGGGCATCATTGTCGAGCAAAATTGGAAATTCCAGTTTCCGGTTCAGGTAAGTCCTTAAACCTTCTTCTGCAAATGACAAATGCGTATGGGTCAATCCTTTTTCAGCATCAACCAAACCAGGAATTGAAATTCCTACAGCCAATACCTTTTCCCGCTCAATACTTATTGTTTCAAGAGCAACATTAATTTTTCCAATCAATGCCTGACAATACTCACTGCTATTTTCCAACTCAAATTCTTTAAACTCTTCGCGGTATATCAACTGATTATTCAAGTCGAAAACAGCTAAATTGAGTGTATGCAGATTAATATCAACACCAACTACATATTGATATTCAGGATTCATACAATATAAATTTGGACGTCTTCCTCCAATTGATTCTCCAATTCCATTTTCAAGAATCACCCCAAAACCCAAAAGATCTTCAACAAGCGAAGCAACCAAAGGCTGACTCATTTTTGCCGTTTTCACGATTTCTGCAATTGAAGCAACTCCATTGTAATACAAATGGGATATTATTTTACGATACTGGTTCTGCTTCCTCTTTTTAGCATTAACAGTACCTGCCAGTGTTTTTTCGTATAGAAATTCTAATTCCAATTTAATCTCGCTTTTAATCATTTTTTTCAAAGGATAAATATATATAGTTTTCACAAAGAACCAACATCTTTTAAAAAATATTATAAAAGATGTTGGTTCTTTAAAATGGAATTATTAATAAGTCCCTAGTAAATACTAGGCCTTATTAAGGCCCAAAGCGGACAAAAAAATAATTATCGCTTTATAAAGAACCATTATATCCCGGCATTAATTTTACTGTATTCTTAAAAATCCTTAATTCACAATCACTTTTCCCGATTCTCTTTTCGGCTTTACTAAAAAATACTACCTTTAGTGCTCTTGAATAATTAACACTAAAATTTAACGGAGGAATATACTAATGAGCAAAGAAATTTTAAGCCTTGAACCTAAGGCTATTTGGGAAAACTTTTATTCATTAACTCAAATACCACGCCCATCGAAGCACGAAAATGCAATTCAGGATTTCATGATGAAATTCGGACAGGATTTGGGATTGGAAACTATCAAAGATGCTGTTGGAAACATCATCATTAAAAAACCAGCTACACTAGGTTTTGAAAATCGTAAAGGAGTTGTATTACAGGGTCACCTGGATATGGTGCCTCAAAAAAATGCTGACACCGTTCACGATTTTGAAAAAGATCCTATCGAAACACTTATTGATGGAGATTGGGTAACTGCAAAAGGAACAACTCTAGGTGCTGATAACGGAATGGGAGTTGCTGCAGCAATGGCTGTTCTTCAAGCTACGGATATTGAGCATGGTCCTGTTGAGGCTTTATTCACTGCCGACGAAGAAACTGGTATGACTGGTGCTTTTGGTCTACAAAATGATGTTTTAGATGGTGATATCCTTCTAAATATGGATTCGGAAGATGAAGGCGAATTGTATGTTGGTTGTGCCGGTGGTATCGATGCCAATATTACTTTCAAATACAAAGAAGACAAACTTGAAAAAGGATATGTTGGCTACAAGCTATACATGAAAGGCTTAAAAGGCGGTCATTCAGGAATGGAGATCATTTTGGGCCGTGGAAACTCAAACAAATTGTTATTCCGATTTTTAAAAGCAGCAACTAAAAAATACAAATTAAGAATGTCTTCTGTTGACGGAGGATCTTTGCGTAATGCGATTCCACGTGAGTCGTTTGCAATTGTTGCCGTTCCTGAAAGATATACTGAGAAATTCCTTGCCGGAGTTGCAGAATACGAAGCTATTTATAAATCGGAATTATCAGCTGTAGAACCAGATTTAGCATTTTTTGCTGAACCAACCGATGCCCCAAAGCACGTATTCAAAAACAAGAGCCAGAAAAATTTAATCAACGCCATTTACGCATGTCCAAACGGTGTAATCCGCATGAGCGATGCTATGCCGGGATTGGTTGAAACATCAACTAACCTTGCACGTGTGGTAAGTGAAGATGGTGTTGTTACCATTCAAGCTTTATTGCGTTCATCTGTAAACTCTGCAAAAGAAGATTTAGGACAAGCAATTGTTTCAACTTTTGTATTGGCTGGCGGTAAAGTAAAATTAGAAGGTGAATATCCGGGATGGAAACCAAACATGGATTCTCCAATCTTGAAAACCATGCAGGAAGTATACAATAAAAAATACGGGAAAGTTCCTGAAATCAAAGCGATTCACGCTGGTTTGGAATGTGGTTTATTAGGAGCTGTTTACCCACATTGGGATATGATTTCTTTCGGACCAACGATCCGTTTCCCTCACTCTCCGGATGAGAAAGTTAAAATTGATACAGTTACTAAATTCTGGGATTTCTTAGTTGAAACTTTGAAAAACATTCCAGTTAAATAATATTATCAAATACCGATATGGAAGGAACGTACAATTGTGCGTTCCTTTTTTTTATAGCATAAGAATTTAACCACAAAGTAAACTCGAAGGATACCCACTAAGCTACACAAAGAAAAAAGAGTTGAATCTTTCATTTTGCAGAGAAAGTACCAACAGGCGAAAGGGTGTATCACAAAAAACCCCATCGTTTTCTTTTAAACTTTCCGATATCTTCCTAAAATCAGAAAAATCACCAAATAGAAAATTACACCAATCATTATTGCAAACACCAACGAACCCAAGGCAAATTGCAGGTAATTTTCACCCAGATTCCTTAAATCCATCAAATCGGGCACTTCCTTCTGGAATTCACCATGCAAAACAAGCGCTCCGGTCTGATAACCAGCAATTACAATTAAAGGAATTAATGGAGGTATACTACTGATATTCACGGTTATTAAAGCCAGCACTTTGTTTAATTTCAGAAACAAAGCTAAACTTATTGCAAGTACCGTTTGAAATCCCCAAGCCGGAGAAAAGGCAAGAAATATTCCCAACGTCAATGATAATGCTATTGTCGCATTGGAAGTATCGGTACAAGCAATCTCTGTAACAATGGATTTCTTTATTTTGTCTAAATTGAATCGCCGCAACACCTTCTGATAATTCATCTTCTTCATCTTTCAGCAGCAAACAAATCATACTGGTAATTGTTCACCAATTACTTTTTTACTGCTTACTGTTCATTGTTTCAATCCATTCCCCCTCTGTAGTCATGAATCGGCCCATTAAGTTAGCTGTCATACACGAATGAACCGGCAAAATTCCAATTAAATCACCAATTACGAATTCATCGAATAACTCATCACTGCAGCGGATAATTCCATGTTCCTGAGACAGGCTTGCTAAATACCCTCCGCCTATAATTTCACTCCATCCATTTTTGGTAATGCGAACAATACTCCCAAAAAGCTTTGTTCCCTCGTCATCTGCTTCCAAATATTCTTTAGAAAAATGAACACCTCCACCATGAATCACCAATTCATTACGATCAATATTTCTGGCAATTACCGGACAGGCCATCGCCACAGCTATTTGATCCTCATCGCACGATCCCAACACATATTGCATAATGTCGTAAAAGACAAAATTCCCCGGACGAATTTCATCAATCCCATAAAATTCATCACTAATACTGCAGGCTGGTGTATCCCCTAAGGATACTTCAAGACCAGGAATTTCTTTTCGAAAAACATCCTTTAATTCATTTAAATCCAGTAATGTTTTACTATGGTTCTTGTGTATTTCCTTCTGATCTGAAGCCTGATAATTATGCCCTGTATGAGCCAAAAAACCCTTGCAATTTAGCTTATCAGATTCCTTCATCAAATCCACCAACAAACGAATTGACCCAGTTGCTTCAGCAGGAATACCAGAGCGTTGATAACCTGTATCTACCTTAATAAATACCTCTACCCTGTGTTTTAATTCTGATTGCAAAAACAATATAGCTTCCTGCGATTCAACAACCAAATTCAGTTGAATTTTCGAAGCCAATTCGTTAATCAAATCAATTTCACGCACATTTACCGCAATAGCAACAGTAATGTCTTTCCATCCGTTATTGGCAAAATATTCCGCCATTTGCATGGATGAAACAGCAATGGCCTCCACTCCTCTTTCTTTGAACCTCTCACCAATCTCTGCCGATTGATGTGTTTTAAAATGAGGCCGCAAACGCGTATTTGAACGCTTTGCCTTGGCCTGCATTGTTTCAATATTGGCAATGCATTTTGCTTTGTCAAGCAAAAGAGTAGGACGAATTATTTTGGAATCTAAATTTTGCATCGAAATTAATTTTAAATGGTACTCAATCAAAAAACAGTGCTACTCTCTTATTTTTGATCGTAAATCCATTAAAATATGATCTCTCACACTTAGTATATTTTCAGAAAAACCGACTTTATAAATGTGTGGACTAATAAATCGTTTATGTCCATCCGGCAACTGAGCAAAGCGTTTCCTTACATAGGCATTTATTTCAACAGGAGATTGATTTTCAATTAATATCTCTCCATTTTCCATCACCTTACTCATCAGCTCTTCACACTTATAATCCGTAACGTAAGTATGCTTATGACTATGAAAAGGATGAAACAGACGATTCGTCGATTCTTCATTCTCTAATAAAATACCATCCCGAAAAAACATTCCATCCTCATCAAAATAACGAATCACCTTTTTCTTTCCAGGCATGGTGATTTTTTCAATATTCTCAGATATTTTCAATCTTGGAATTCCGTTGTTCTGAACCAATTTATAAACCCCATCTAAAGCTCCGGCATCTTTTCCTGTAACCAATTCAGTGCCAATTCCATATCCATCAATTTGTGCTCCCTGATCGTTCAAACTTTTAATTACATACTCATTTAACTGGTTTGATGCGATGATTTTCACATATTCTAAACCAGACTCATTCAACATTTTTCGGGCCTTTTTACTTAAATATGCTAAATCGCCGCTATCCAAACGAATGCCAATCATTTTGTATCCTTTTGCTTCTAATTCCTTTGCAACAATTATTGCATTAGGAACACCCGATTTAAGTGTATTGTAAGTATCAACCAGCAAAACAGTACTATCCGGATTGATTTCAGCATAACGACGAAATGCTTCCAGCTCGTAATCAAAACTCTGAATCCAGGCATGAGCCTGTGTTCCCGTAAGCGGAATTTCGTAATTAAATGCACTGTAAACATTCGATGTTGTATTTGCTCCTCCTATCACAGCCGCACGGCTGGCATGTATTCCACCCAAGCCCTGAGCCCTTCGCAATCCAAAATCAGCAAAATCCTTATCACCAATTACATTTCTTATCCGACAAGCTTTTGTCGCAATTAACGACTGGAAATTCAGATAATTCAGAAGTAAGGTCTCAATTAACTGAGCTTCGATTATATTTCCTTCGACCCTTACCAAAGGTTCATTTGGGAATACAATTTCCCCTTCTTTCATACTGTAAACAGTGGCAGTAAATTTAAAATCCTTTAAATACTCCAGAAACTCATCTTTCAATCCTGTTTTCTTCAGAAATTCAATATTTTCTTTACTGTAACTAAAGTTTTTTAATATTTGAAGCAGGTCCTGCAATCCTGCAAAAATAAGGTAACCACCTTCGTACGGATTAGTTCTGTAATAGTAATCAAAGACGGTTTGTTCATTTTCTTTACTACTTAAAAAATATCCCTGAGCCATGGTCAGCTCATAATAATCTGTATACAACCCGGTATTTTCTGTTAATGTGTCCATTGGATTAACTTAAATAAAAATCTTGCTAAAGATAAGTAATATATGCTACTATGCCCAGAAATCTGGAATCGATATGTTTAGATAAAACATGATATCTGCTTTTTGTTTCTTTAAGGATTAATCTTACTTTAGCACCCCTTAAACAATTACTCAACATTAACAGATAAAATAAAAGAATATGACTGAAGCACTAAGACTGACTCTTCGAGATTCGAAAGCAGCACGATGGGGAGCATTGGGGATAATTTCTATCACGATGTTTGCAGGTTATTTTTTAACCGATGTAATGTCTCCTTTAAAACCAATGCTGGAATCCGAGTTTGCATGGTCAAGTACAAACTACGGAATATTCACCAGTGCATATGGCTGGTTAAATGTATTTTTTGGAATGCTTATTTTCGGGGGTATTATCCTTGATAAAATGGGGGTTCGCTTTACCGGAATTATGTCATCCGGAATTATGGTTTTAGGAGCCGGCATTAAGTATTGGGCTATCACTAATCCAACCTTAGTTACTGACACAACTTTTGGTATCCATACTCATGTGTTTATGGCTGCTGTAGGATTTGCCATTTTCGGTGTTGGTGTAGAAATTGCAGGAATTACTGTTTCTAAAATCATTGTAAAATGGTTCAAAGGAAACGAAATGGCTCTGGCTATGGGAATGCAAATGGCTGTTGCCCGATTGGGAACTATGCTGGCAATTGCAGCTCCGGTTCCATTGGCTACGTATTTTTCAAGTGTACACACCCAAGTTGTAAACGGTGAACTAGTTGAAAAAATGGGACCAAGCGTTTCCGCACCTATTGCTTTTGCATTTATATTGCTGGTTATTGGATTCATCACTTTCTTTATCTATGTATCGATGGATAAAAAACTGGATGCATCACTTGCTGAGTCGAACGGAACTGATAGCGAAGAGCCATTTAAATTCAGCGACATAGGTCGCATTGTGACCAACAAAGGCTTTTGGTTAATTGCTGTTTTGTGTGTATTGTTCTACTCTTCAGTTTTTCCATTCATTAAATATGCATCCGATTTAATGGTGAACAAGTATGGTTTAGACCAAAATCTTGCAGGTATTATACCAAGTTTACTGCCATTAGGAACACTATTCCTAACACCTCTGTTTGGGGGGGTTTACGATAAAAAAGGCAAAGGAGCTACCATGATGATCATTGGAGCCGTCTTAATATTATTAGTACATTCTGTATTCTCATTACCAATATTAAATTACTGGTTTGTTGCAGTTGTTTTGGTAATTATTTTAGGAATCGCATTGTCTTTAGTACCTTCTGCTATGTGGCCTTCAGTTCCAAAAATCATTCCTGAAAATCAATTGGGAACCGCTTTTTCATTGATCTTTTGGATTCAAAACTGGGGATTAATGGGAATTCCATTATTAATTGGATATGTATTGGATCAATCGAATCCAGAAGTTGCATTAGCAAAAGCTAACGGCACAGCAGTACCATTATACGATTACACAAACCCAATGCTTATTTTTGCAGGACTAGGCTTACTGGCAATCATAGTTGGTATGTTATTAAAAATGGAAGATAAGAAAAAAGGTTACGGCTTAGAATTACCGAATATTCAAAAATAGCCTAAATGGTAAATATCATATAAAAAAGCTGTCCTTCGGGACGGCTTTTTTCATATAAGTCCCAATATAGTTTCTGATTTGTTTTTTTATTCATTTATCTTAATTTAGTAACCTCTTAAACCTGAGTTTAATTTAAAAAATACAACGAAAATGACAGAAACATTAAAAAGAACGTTGCGCGACTCATCTGCAATGCGTTGGGCAATGTTGATCCTTCTCTCGGGACTAACTTTTAGTACCTACTGGTTTCAGGATTTCTTTTCCGGCTTAAAAGGGCTGATGGAATCGGAAATGGGATTTTCCAGTGAAGAATTTGGTCGGATTCTTGCTCTAACCACCATTGCCAATATGTTTGGTATGATTATCATTGGAGGTATCATGCTCGACAAATGGGGAATTCGAGTTGCAGGTATTGTATTCGGTGGTCTTGCAGTTCTGGGAGGATCTATTTCCGCTTTAGCTGCTTCCGGATTTTTCGGAACTGAACACGGCACCATGTTAAACATGATCATCGTAGGTCGGGTTCTATTTGGATCCGGACTTGAAGTTGTTTGTGTTGTAGCAACCAGAACCATCGTAAAATGGTTTAAAGGTTACGATCTTGCCTTGGCGATGGCTATCAATATGGGATTTGGCCGATTGGGTAGTGCGATGGGTACTGCACTTTCATTAGATATTGGAGGAGGACATGTTTCTCCTGCTGTTACTTTTGCAGCCTCGCTTATTGGCTTAGCCCTTATCATGTTCCTGATTTATACCGTATTTGATATCAAGTTGGATAAACAAGAAAAAACGATAAGTGATAATAGCGGTGAAGTCTGTGATCCTGAAGAAGATTTTAAATTCTCTGATTTAATTGCATTAATCAAGAACAAATCGTTTTTATACATTGCTCTTCTTTGTGTAACTTTTTATGCTGCCATTTTTCCATTCATGCAATATGCTCCCGATTTATTGATTAATAAATTTGGATTCACTCAGTCCCTTCCTCAGGCAGGAGAAGTTATTTTATGGGGAAGCAAAGCAATTGGAGCCTCAAGTATTTATCTTGTTTTCTTCCTATTTGCAATTCTTTTTGCTGTTGTGCCTAATAACTTTGAAAATAAACAAACCAGATTTTTGTTTAAAACCGGCGCGTTGATTGCTTTCTGTTTCTATCTGTTTGTAATGAAAGATATTCTAGCAATTTGGTTAGGAAATGGAGCAAAAACAGCGAGTTTAATTCCTCTTGGAACAATTATATTCACTCCTATTTTCGGTAATTATGTAGATAAAAAAGGAAAAGCAGCATCCTTAATGATTCTTGGATCGTTACTTCTGATTTTTGCTCATATCTCTCTATCGATACTAGATAATGTGTATATAGCTTATTTGGGACTATTAAGTCTGGGAGTTGCATTCTCTTTAGTACCTGCTGCCATGTGGCCTTCGGTTGCTAAAATTGTTGCAGAAAACAGATTAGGAACTGCTTACGCTACCATGTTTACCCTTCAAAACTGGGGATTATTCTTATTCTTTTGGGGAATCGGAGCACTGCTTGATTTTGTAAATCAAGGAATACCTGAAGGACAACCTAAAGATTATACAATCCCGATTTTGGTATTGGTAGGCTGTGGTGTAATTTCCATTTTCTTATCATTCTTACTTAAAAAGGCTGACAGAAAACAAAACTATGGTTTGGAATTACCCAGCTAAACTGGTGATTTTATAAAACCACTTACATATTAAAAGCCGTCCTTTGGACGGTTTTTTTTAGTATCCTCTTAGGTGATCTATCTAATCGGGACAGGCTAATCCAGTAATCATGATAACAACTTTTTTTGTAATGTGATTTTCAGTACGGTTTACACAAGTGACAAATAAGGGTATTAGCGGTTTGAAAACTTAAAATAGGATTCTGTCAGAACTGTAACCTGAACCCCCGTTGGTTTTTATAGGGGACAATACACCTTTACCATTTTGTGATATATAATGAGGGATCAATTCAAAAAGTAGGTGGATCAAAAGGAATAATTTAATTTTGTTGTCTAAAATTTAGACGATGGATTCAACAAAAGATCACTACACCCTCTTACTTCAAGCAATTTTACCAGAAGAGATATTTTCCTATTTTGAGATCACTCAAGTTATTATTGATGAAAATCGATTGGATGTTCATCTGGATGAATTACATCAATTCCCAGAAGAATTTTCATCAGAAAAGCTGACTTCAAAAGGTTTTCAGTCAGCAGTGGTGATTCAAGATTACCCTATTCGGGAACGCATGGTTTACCTGCATGTTCGCAAAAGGAAGTGGCTCGTTTGTTCTACGGGTCAGATTGTAAGCAGAGATTGGGATTTGATAGCAAAGGGAGCTCGATATACAAAAGGGTTCGCTTCTTTTTTAAAAGAATTATTTGGACAAATACCCGATCAGCAGTAAAAGCCTTGAAAAACATTATCATATCAATGGGAATCAATTTTCTCAGCAATACAAAGAACACTTAAGTGATTTTAATCAATGGGATCAGAAATCTCATGCTCACAAGTGGATGGTTTTTCCTGAAAATATTGGTACTAAGCTAAGTATTGATGAAACAGCCTTAACCAATGGAGAGCTTTATACAATAATTACCAATAAGGCAGCAAAAGGCCGAAAAGGAGCATTGGTTGCCATGATTCAAGGGACTCAATCTGAAAATATCATCTCCATCTTAAAGAAGACTCCTAAGAGTATTAGAGGTTTAGTCGAAGAAGTAACTCTGGATATGGCGGGAAGCATGAATAAAATCGTACAAAGCAGTTTTCCCAAAGCAAGCAGGGTAATTGATCGTTTTCATGTTCAGAAATTGGCTTATGACGGTTTACAGCAAATGCGGATAGCTCATCGTTGGGATGCTCTAAATGAAGAATCTAAAGCGATCAGAGAAGCTAATTACAGGGAAGAGAAATATCAGCCGGCCGTATTTGATAATGGGGATTCTAAAAAGCAACTTTTGGCAAGAAGCAGGTATTTACTTTTTAAATCTGCAAACAATTGGACAAGAAGTCAGAAAAAACGTGCAAAAATTTTATTTGCCCAATATCCTGATATGAAAGAAGCATACATGTTAACTCATAACCTGAGATTGATATTTACACAAACCAAAGAAAAGGGTATTGCTTATACAAAATTAGCTCATTGGTTTAGAAAGGTTGAAGAGACTGGATTTAAATCATTCAGAAGTATTAAAAACACTATCCAAGATCATTATCAAGGTATTTTAAACTACTTTGATAATCGCAGTACGAATGCTTCGGCGGAATCTTTCAATGCAAAACTGAAAGCATTCAGGGCATCACTTAGAGGGGTGAGAGATATTAACTTCTTCCTTTTTAGGGTAGCTAAAATATATGCATAAAAAAACTTACTCCACCTTATATTTGAATTGATCCATAATGAGTACGCAACTTTTTCCAAGTAAAGAAAGGATGCCCAAATTTGAACATCCTTTGTTACCCCTTATATTTTGGAGCCTTTAGAATTGTTGTCTAGAATTACCACATTGCATCCAACAATTACCAACTAAAAATGTCCGGGAGTTTCCCCTATAGATATTCCCAAACCTCTGTTAGACAATTATTGGCATCATTGTCTAACAATAAAATCTTGAACCGAATATAAACACGCTAACTGTTTATTACCTGGAAAAGCTATATTTAATCAAAAGTTAAATTTAATTTTTTTCCCATTTTCTAAAATGTTACGAAACAACAAATACGCAACATAATGGTTTTGCAACCTAATTGAAGTCTTAAGAGTAAATAATATGCCGTAACTAATTGAATGTTACGGCATATTAAAGAAAACCAATTAATTATGCTATTAAAACCAAAATCCCGGGACACCACTCCCAATATTTGGGAAATCATTTAACAAATGATTTCGAATATATAATTACAATCCACAGGCCAAAATACATACAATTCTGTCTTTCAAATAATTACATGCAATGTGAAAATATTTACACCTTTAAAAGTGTACGTATACATCACACACGATGTACGTTTTCGAACAGGCCTAACAACTACTTATTTAAAAGTTTGATTTCCAGAGCTTGTTTTTCCATGAACCCATATTTCACCACGCTTGAGATACAGGTTATCATCTCCTTTACGGTTACCCGCCCTAAGCGATCCTGAAGATGCTGAAAGATCAAAACTCAACTGCTCAAAATCATTTAACAAGTTCATGCTAACATCTCCCGAGGTGGCTTTAAAATAGGATTCTCCCAACAAAACCAATCCTTGTCCTCTCAAATTACCAGAACTACTGGTTAAATTTAGAATTGTTTTTGAATTAAGAATCCCAACATTTCCCGAAGAAGAAATACTTTTAATTTGCCCTTCCACTTTATCAAACTCCTGATTTCCGGACGAAGTTCGGGAAGAAATATTTCCAATCACATTTACCATTTCTATATCGCCTGAGGTTGCTTTACATTTTACATTTCCTGCCACTTTATTATATTCATGATTCCCCGAACTTGATTGTGAGTTTAGATCCCCTTTGATTTCGTACAAACTAATCTCTCCTGAACTTGTTATCACCTCAAGATCAGAGATTATATTTTTCACATTCACATCGCCCGAAGAAGCGTGTATTTTGGTGTAATCCGAAGAAATATTCTCACAATAAACATCCCCTGAAGAATTTTTCACGTCAATCTCCATTTGTGTTGGGACTAAAAATTGTAATGATGCATCAATATTTCCCCAAGACGTTCTTGGCGATTCTATCCATACTCTCAAAGTGCTCCCTTCCAACCGGTGATTGATTTTATAAGAACTCCCATTTCTGGATACACCTTTAATAATCCCCACAAATTTTACATCCTCACGATTTTCACCCAACAAGGTAACATCACAAAATCTTCCTTCTACAACTATTTTTTTCACACCATCATAATTTGCCTTTTCATCGGCAAATACCGTTTGAGAAAAGGAATTAAGAGAAAACAGGAACAAAACTAGAAGCAATAGATTCCTTTTAATTAAATTTTGAGTTTTCATTTTATACAGGTTTTAAAAATTGAATTAGTAAATTAATAATCAAGAACAGATTCTCAGTCTATTCCTCATGTATTATGAGACGCTTAACCTGCAATAGAAGTTACAAAAAGGAAAGAAATTTGATTTGATCGCAATTTAGAATCTTTATAAATAATTTATTATCTTTGCACCATTAAAATGAAATAATATATGGAATCAATAACAGAACAAAAAAACAAACTTTCAACCACCATAGTAATTGAGAATAAAGCAATAGCTCCAGGAGTGTTTGTTTTAAAATATAAAAAAGTAAAGAGTTTTACTGCCGGACAGTACATTGGATTAACCACAGATTTAAGCGTAACACCACGATTGTACACCATAGCCAGTGGTGAAAACGACGCTGAAGTTCAGGTGTTATACAATTTGAAGGATGATGGCTGGTTAACACCAAGACTTAGTGAAATTAAACCTGGATCAGAACTTTATGTGACAAATCCTGACGGAGATTTTATTGATGATGAATCGCCGGCGTGGTGGATTGCATCGGGAACAGGAATTGCACCTTATGCTGCCATGTTTCGCTCAGGTTTGCTTAAGAATAAAACCCTTATTCATGGAGGCAGATATCATCATTCTTTCTATTTTGAAAAAGAATTTATTCCTGTTTTAAAAGAGAATTACATTCGTTGCTGCTCACAAGATGAAGCTGAGGGTTTGTATCATGGAAGATTAACACGATATTTGCAGGATGTAAAGGAACTACCGGAAAATTGCCGCTTCTTTTTATGCGGCAGTCCTGAAATGGTAGTTGAAGTTCGCGACCTTTTGATTAAACGTGGAGTTGAATACGAAAGAATTGTAGCTGAAATTTACTTTTAATGCAATTAATTTACATGAAAACAGACTGGATAAAAATCGCTGTTTATCTGTAATTATAAAATAGAATAATGGCCAAAGATACCCTTTTAGGAAAAACACTTGAAGAACTGATTCAAATTGTTACTGAATTAAATCTTCCCAAATTTACAGCTAAGCAAATTGCCGACTGGTTGTACAAAAAAGACATTACCAGTATTGAAGAAATGTCTAACCTTTCGTTGAAAGCAAGAACTGCTTTGCTGGAAAATTACGATCTTGGTATTACTGCATCAACCAAAGTACAGGTTTCGGTTGATGGAACAAAAAAATACCTTTACCCGACTGCTCATCCTCACAAATTCATAGAAACCGCTTACATTCCGGATCAGAAACGAAATACACTTTGTGTTTCTTCTCAGGTTGGCTGTAAAATGGGTTGTTTGTTTTGCATGACCGGTAAACAAGGTTTTCAGGGACAATTATCAAGCGGCGAAATTATCAATCAAATAAGAAGTTTGCCCGAAAGAGAAAATCTAAGCAATATTGTTTACATGGGAATGGGAGAACCATTGGATAATGTTCCTGAACTCATGAAATCTCTGGAGATTCTAACCTCGGATTATGGAATGGCTATGAGCCCAAGAAGGATCACCGTATCTACAATTGGGATAATTCCTGGAATGATTGAATTTCTTAACCATAGCGAATGTCATTTGGCTGTTAGTCTGCATACTCCTTTAGAAGATGAAAGAAAAAGATTGATGCCGGTTCAAAATGTATATCCAATAAAGGATGTATTGAAAATAATTCGTGATTTTGATTTTGGTCTTCAGCGCAGAATTTCTTTCGAATACATCATGTTTAAAGGAATTAACGATACGCCCCGTCATGTAAAAGAGCTTTGCAGGATTTTGGATGGGATTAAATGCAGAATCAATTTGATTCGTTTTCACCCAATTCCAGATACTCCACTTGACGGATCTGATGAGGCAACGATGGAAGATTTTAAAGAGCAGCTAACGAAAAAAGGAATTACCACAACGATCAGAAGATCGAGAGGACTTGATATTTTTGCTGCCTGCGGTTTGCTTTCTACAAAAGAACTGGTGAAAAGACAAGAAGAAGATTTCTAAAAAAAATCCTGCTTAAATTAAGCAGGATTTTTTTTATCTATATTTTTATTTGTCACTTGATGTTCTAACAATCAAATCGGCATGAACAACAACCTCTTTTATCGCTTTGGCATCAGGAGTTTTTTCCATTTGTTCGAACAGTAATCTTGCCGCTTCCCGACCAACCTCTTTTGGATTTTGATCCATTGTAGAAACTGAAGGTTCCATATAACGTGATCTGCGACTATTTGAGAATCCTACTACTGCGAGATCATTAGGAATTTTAAGGCCTAACTCTTTTGCTGCTGCAATTGCTCCAATTGCCATATCATCATTTATTGCAAAAATAGCATCCGGACGATTGGCTCTGGACAATAAATCCAATGCCAGGCTTTTCGCATCTTCCACAGTAAAATCACATCGGGAAATTAATGTTTCATCCAGAGGGATATTTTTGTCTTCCAGGGCTTTTTTATATCCTCTTAGTCTGTTTGTTCCGAATAGCATAAACTCAGGTCCGGTCATGAACGCGACTCTTTTGGCACCACCATTAATCAAATGAGTTACTGCCGTATGAGCAGCCGCAGCATCATCAGCAACAACTTTGGAAACCTCCAATTCTTTAGATGTTCTATCAAAAAGTACCATTGGCACTCCCATATCCTGTATTTTATGAATATGATCGTATGTAGTTGTTGCACGGGTAAGTGATAGAATAATTCCATCCATTCTCATGTTCAGGAACCCATTTACATTTTTCTCTTCCTTTTCGATTCTTTCATTTGAAGAACTAACAAATACCTGATAGTTGTGCTCATCAGCAATCTGCTCAATTCCTTTTACAACAGTAGCATAAAAAGAACTAACAATTTGCGGAACAACAACACCAATAGTATTCGACTTTTGTGTTTTTAAAGCAACAGCCAATGGATTTGGCTGATACTTTAATTCCTTTGCCAATTTCTGAACTGCTTCTCTGGTTGTTAAGCTAATTTCGGGATTGTTTTTAAGAGCACGTGAGACAGTGGAAACTGAAATACTTAGTTTTTCAGCTATGTCTTTAATGGTTACAGGTCTGTTTGCCATAGTAATAATTTTAGAATCTTACATTCGATTGTCTGAAATTGTAATAAAAATACTGATTTATATCACTTTTCCTGACAAAAAACAAAGATAATATAATTTAGACAGCTTCCATCCTGTGAAATCTACTTTTTAGTGGTTGATTACACCCATTTTCAACATCACATGCCAGCTTAAGCCATTCTTAACATTTAATTAATGCATTGGTACTTCAAAAATCAAAAATTCTGAATTAACAATACCCATAATATACAATGAATTAACACTATCCACACCTATACCATCCCGCGGCCGAAGAACTTCTCCATCAACTGTCAGCTCTCCGTTAAGAACAAAAACATAAACTCCGTTTGCGTTACCGTTTATTGTATATTCGAGTGTATTTCCACTAGTCACTTTTGCCCGGAACACATATGCATTCTGATTAATTTTTAAAGCATTATGTTGTGATGATTTTGGAGCAACAAGCAGTTGCAATTCACCATTCTCATTTACATCCGGAAATGATCGTTGATCGTAACTTGGTTCCAGTCCTTCTTTTTCAGGAATGATCCAAACCTGGAGAAAATGTACATCTTCCGTTTCTGAGGCATTGTATTCAGAATGCATAATACCTTTTCCTGCTGTCATTACCTGAACATCATTAACTTTAATTAATTCGGAATGTCCTGCACTGTCTTTATGCTTTAATGCCCCTTTTAATGGAATTGAAATGATTTCCATATTTTGATGCGAGTGAGTTCCAAAACCCATTCCTGCTTTAACAACATCATCATTAAGCACTCTTAATGCTCCAAAATGGATTCGCTCCGGACAGTAGTAATCAGCAAAACTAAAACTATGCCTGCTATCCAACCAATCCAATTGACTACTTCCTCTTGTTCCTGCTTCGTGAAATACCTTATCCATATTTACCTCCTGTTATAAATCTTTACTACAAAGTTAATACAGAGGTGCTTGTTGGTAAATGGACAGAATTGCGTTTGGTTTGTACTATTTATTGAAGCGAAAGCTAATATCGGCCTGCGTGAAGGATTGGAGTGTTTACCCCACAGCGAAGAATGAGCGAGGAGTAGTAAAGGAAAGCCTGACCTGGAGGGACACGCCCAAAACGTGAAAAAAGGCGGAAAATGAATTCCGCCCTGATTTTTATTACAATACTTTCGATTTAATCACCATGAGTTTTTCGCGGGTCATTTCGTGCATGGAATACGGAATGCCTCCCATGCCGATTCCTGATGTATCGCGTCCGCCAAAAGGCATCCAATCGACACGAAAAGCGGTATGATCGTTTACCATTACTGCCGATGCATTCAGTTGATTGACTGCATCCATAGCCACATCTAAATTAGAAGTGAAAATGGCTGACTGAAAGGCCAAAGGCAATGAATTTGCGCGATTAACGGCATCCTGCAATTTGGAATAAGCATAAACACAAACCACCGGACCAAACACCTCGTGCTGAGAAACTTTCGATTCCGAATCAGGATTCAGAAGAACTGTTGGCTGATAGCAGGTATCAGAAATCCGTTTGCCCCCGCACATTATTTTCGCGCCTTCGGTAACGGCTTCGTTTACCCATTGCTCTACCCGATCGACCTCGTAAGTCTGAATCAGCGGTCCCACTTCTGTTTTAGGATCCATAGGATCTCCAACATGCAATAAATTTGCTTTTTCGACCAGTTGAGCGGTAAATTCTTCGATGATATTTTCGTGAACATATACCCGCTGAACGGATACACAGACCTGACCGGCATGATAGAATCCTCCTTTTGCCAATGCGGGAACGGTTTGCGAAAGATCAGCATCTGCCTCGACAATTACCGGTGCAGAACCTCCGTGCTCCAATGCACATCGGGTTCCCGGCGACAGCTTGGACCGCAGATTCCATCCCACCTCGGCCGAACCTATGAATGAAAGGTAGTTGATCCGTGAATCTTTCACCATGTTTTCGGCGTTTTGGCGGTTGCAAATAACCACCTGTGCCCAATCCTCTGGCAATCCGGCTTCCTTCATAATTTTCACCAACTCGATTGCCGACAGCGGCGTTGATGTTGCCGGCTTGATGATAACGGGTGTGCCAACGGCAAAAGCTGGAATTATTTGATGCACTGCCAGATTTAGCGGATGATTAAAAGCACTTATGCTGAGAACCACGCCAATTGGTTCGCGCAGGGTAAATGCCCATCGATTTATAGAAGCCACTGTGGTTCCCATGGGAATTTGCTCTCCTTTTAACTGACCAATGTGCTCAATGGCCAATTGTACGCCGTTAATTGCACGAAGCACTTCCACTTTACTATCCTGATAAGGTTTTCCTCCTTCAGAAGCTGCAATTTTTGTGAGTTCTTCGACCCGCGTCTGCATAATGGCTTTTGTTTTTTCAAGTATGGCAATGCGCTCGTAGGGTTTCAGCCAGCGGGACTGATCCTGAAACAAGGCGTAGGCTTTGGCCAATTTTTCTTCCACCTGATGCTCATCGAGCAAAGGAATTTCCTGAATTAAACTGCCATCGAACGGGGAATTTACTTTTATTGTGTTCATTGTATCAACTTATTTATTTTGATACTACAAAATACAGGTTTTCACGTAAAGATCTTCATTCAAACCCTTTTGATTTTCATCAATAATTGAACGGACTAAATTCAAAGAGTTGATATCTGCACATTATAATTCCTTAATCTTCAATAAACTATATCGGAACAGACAGAAAATCCGGTAAATTGTTCTTTCCTATTCTCCGAAAGAAGCTCCAAACATGTACATTTGCAACTCAAAAAATTTCACCTGTACAAAGCCTCATCATGGAAAACTTAAATAAAAATCTTAAACATTTACGCCTGCGCAAAAGATTGTCTCAAGGCAGATTATCGAACCGAATTGGCATAGGAGCCTCATCAATCAGTGCGTACGAGAAAAAAAGAAGTGTCCCAAAAATTACCACATTGATGAAATATTCGAAATTCTTCAAACGTAATTTAGACGAATTGGTTAACGAGGATATCAGCAAATTGGATCAGGAAAAAACACAGGACACCAAAGGAGACAAACTAAGAGTTTTGCCCATTTTAGTGGATGTACAAAATGAAGAAATGATCAGTCTGGTGCCAGTAAAAGCTGCTGCAGGTTACCTTAACGGATATTCTGATGCTGAATTTATCAGCGAATTGCCCAATTTCAGAATGCCATTTGCCGAGCTATCGGAAAACAAAACCTACCGGGCTTTTCAAATTGAAGGAGACAGCATGCTGCCAATTCCTTCCGGCGCATACATAATTTGTGAATATGTTCAGGATTGGGAACTAATAAAAGATAACAGCTGCTGTATTGTATTGACTGACGACGATGGAATAGTATATAAAAGAGTAAAAAAAGATTTTCAAAACAATCAATTGCTGCTCAATTCTGACAACCCGGAATATTTATCTTTTGAGGTAAGCCTGAATCAAGTATTGGAGGTATGGAAATCCTTGGGATTTGTAAGCTTTACATTGCCTGAACCGGCTGGAAATAATAAAAAATAAAAGACTATAAAAATCTTCAAATTTAAATCCTGACAGCGAATTGCTTCATCCTTTTTTTTCCTACTTTTAGCTCTGTAAAATCATTCTAAATAAATTAGTTTAATCCAACAAAAACATGAGTCTAAAGGGGATTTCAAACAATTACAAAGGTGTTTTGTACGCCATGATCACAGCACTTTTATGGGGTTTTCTCCCAATTTTCTTAAAAGTCAGCCTGAAAGATCTGGATTCTGTTTCCATAGTATGGTTTCGTTTTACGTTTGCCTTTTCTATTCTGTTTCTCTACTATTTAATAACTGACAAAAAGCAATTAAATATTATAAAACGACCTCCTTTCATCTTGGTAATTGCTGCACTTGCTTTGGGTGTAAATTATCTGGGTTTTATGCAGGGAATTAACTATACCAGTCCGAGTAATGCGCAAATTACGATGCAAACAGCTCCTATTTTGTTAGCCTTGGTCGGAGTTTTCTTTTTTAAAGAAAAATTAAACAGCAAACAATTACTTGGATTTGGCATTGCAGGATTGGGTTTATTTCTCTTTTACAGAAATCAGCTGCAAGCCTTTATACAAGATACCGAAGCATTCAACACGGGTTTTTTCTGGATCGAATTAGGAGCGGTAATGTGGGTTTTGTATGCTTCACTGCAAAAAAAACTGGTGCAAAAACACCCGGCGCAACTGTTAAATATGGTTCTTTACGGAATACCGGCTATTCTCTACGCTCCTTTTGTTGATTTTGCAGCCTTCTCAAATCTTGATTTTTCCTCGTGGGTAATCGTGATTTTTCTGGGCATGAATACTCTCGTGGCCTATGGTTGTCTGGCATTGGCTTTCAAGTATACCGAAGCCTACAAAGTAAGTATAATTGTGACCGTTAACCCAATTATCACATTAACAAGCATGGCTGTTTTATCCTCTATGAATGTAGAATGGATAAAAACAGATAGTTTAAGCATCTACTCAATGCTTGGCGCTGTATTTGTAATTGGAGGTGCAATTACGGCAGTTCTTTTCTCAAGGAAAAATAAAATTTAACAGATAAGCAAATACATCGTTTTCAACAAAATACCAATTGCTAAAAACGATGTATTCAATCATGTCTTAAATAATATCTCGTTTGGTATTTATACCAAATTAACATCAAAACAAGCCTTATAAAATGTTTCTTTTCAACTATATCTTCGTTAAAAAAGATGCATCGTAACATGGCTGTGCTTTACTTTTTTGCCTCGATACAGCTAAAAATTAATTCATTTTATTTAAAGTCTGTTTTGAAATTAAATTGGTATTAAACTCACCCATATCTGCATCAGCACGATATAGATTTTAACAGGATATTATTGGAACGAATCAGGAAAATTACAAACCTGCTTTATTTCTCCGTCTTTTTCACGAATCCATGTATCAAATGTTCGTTTACCTTCTTTCAACACAATAACCCGGCCCCCCTGCTTTAAGTCACCATAGGAATTTTTCGCACCTGAAGCCCGGCCGTATGCAAGAGCCATATTATAATATGACGCCACATAATCGTTCACGTGATCGTGCCCAACAAAAGTTCCCATAACATCGCCTTGCTCTACCATTGCACCAAACATTCCACTATTAATTTTCGAACAGCACTCTACTTCTTTTCTTGTTCCAAATGCTTTACCATTGCACCAGGCATCAGTATACTCCGGCAAGGGTATATGAAAAAATGCTAAAGCAGGAATCGTATCCTTATTTTCATCAATAAACTTCTGGCTTTGCTCTTTGTACCAAACCACCTGCCCGGTTGAAAACCAACCATAACCATCCACTCTTGGTTTTATTGTGCTGTAATCCTGAGAATCTAAAAAATAAAGTATCGCCTTGCTATCAGAGTTGGTACTGCTTTTTACTTCACACAAAAAATTTGTACCCTTTAAGTTATCTGTAGATCGGTTAATGCAAAAATCAAGACCATCCAAAATAGACACAACATTATTTCTAGGCATTTTATTCTCTGAATCATGATTTCCAAGTGTTACAGCCCAATGCAGCTTGTGCCTCTTAAAGAATTCCGCGAATATTTCATAACAAGGTTTAGGATTATCACTATCTGTTACTACATCGCCGGTAAACACAACCAAATCAGGGTTTTCTTCCTGAACCAAAGTTGCGAGCAAATCCATAACGTGCTGCTGGTTGTTTTTACCTACAGCGACATGCGTATCAGTCAGTTGTAAAATTTTAAATTCCCCATTCGGGTTAAACTTAAAATCAACAGATTGAGAGAAAGACATTTGAGCGATTAAAAAACTGAATAATATCAGACTTATTTTTTTCATTACTTACTATATTTTTAAACTTAATAAAAGCATTTCCCCACTCCTGATCCTTACAGATGAGAAGTGAGGAAAAATTAATTACAAACGAAACTACCCTATTTTAAATACCAGGGAGTTTCGCGGATATCATCCTTACCGGAAAATTGGCGGGTTACCGCTTCGGTTACATTTGTTTTGTTGTAATCATATTCCGTTTGAGGATACATCCAACGGTTAGGTATTGTTACTCCCGGTGCTGTTTCAAAAATTGGATAACCTGTTCGGCGCTGCTCAAAAAACGGCGTTTTACCAGCCTGAAAATAAGTCTGAAGATACTTTTGTGTGATAACATACGATATCTTCATATCTACCGTTGGAGCCTGATCCAAATCAACAAAAGAATTTAACAGATATTGATCACAAGCTTCGGCACTTAAATACGAACTATAGCCTTTTGTTGATGCCTGACCCGCAAAAAATGAAAAAGATGCTTTAATTCCTTTGTTGTACTCAGCCACAGCATCGCCGCTAATCCAACCTCTTAAAATCGCTTCTGCAATAATAAACTGTTGCTCAGGATATCCTAACAACATCATTGATTCGCATACCGGATCGTCGTAATATCGGGAATTGGGCTTGGAAATATTTCCAGCCACTGCTTTTGCATTTACAAGACTATATTGTACTGTTGGATTTCCTCCTTCGTAAGATGTAAAATCAGTGACAGCTTTACCTGCTTTAAGAGCATTTGGTGTTTGGGTACAATACACAAACAAACGGGGATCTTCCCGGTCAATTAATTTTTGAACAAAAGTTGAATCCATATACAATCCAGATCCAAAGCTACTTGAATTAAAATTCAGGTATCTGCTTCCTGATTGATCCAAAAAGTTTATCTGTGTACTTTCACTTACATCATTCATTAAAGCTTTACCGGAATAAATATCTGCAAAACGTGATGCAACAGCTTCTCCTCCAATAGTCGGTTTGTGAGATAAGGTAAGCAAAACCTTTAAACGAAAGGCATTTACTAGTTTTTGCCATTTTGACAACGAACCATCATTCAGAATATCACCGGTAATAATCTCAGTATTTCCTTCCAACAAAGTATCAGCTTCTTTCAATAGATTTAAGATCCCAACAAAAACATCTTCCTGCGTATCGTATTTTGCGGTATATATTTCGTTGGTCTCCCCTTGCAAAGCCTCAGAAAAAGGGATATCTCCATACTTAATGGTCAAGTTATAGAAATACCATGCCTTAAAAAATTTTGCAAGAGCCAAGTTAGCATCGGAGCTTACACGTACGGATTCCTCTTCCAGTTTCTGTATATTTCTCAAATTATCAAAAGAACCAAAGTCTCCTCTTGTCCAGTTGTAAAACTGTTCAGAGCTCTCTCCATCAGTAGCTACAAGCATTCGCGATTCGTATTGAAAATTGTCAAATTCGCTAAAAACATCCCAACATGCTGTAGTTAGCAAAAGCTGAGGTGAGGTTTGGGTTGGCTTATTCGGATCCTTATTAAGTTCCTCAAAATCAGTACATGAAACAGCTGCTGCAGCTAACAATATACAAGTACATATTCTAACAATCATTTTCATTTTTATTATCTTTTTGGACACTTTGGATGTTTATTAAAAAGTGAATTTTGTTGTTACACCAATGTAACGTGCTGATGGATCCTGCAAATCATCATCATTCCCAGTTGTAAAATCAGGATCGACAAGCGGAATATTTTTCAGAACCGCCACATTATTTGCAAACAGAGTAATAGTAGCCCCATTCAACAACCTCACCTTATTGTTATTATCAAAATTATAGGTAAGAGCAACCTTGCGAAGTTTCACATAAGAACGATCGAAAACATTGGCAAATTTCTTGTTTTCATCTTCGGTTACATTTGCACGGTATGGATAATTCTGACTCCATGTTTGCCAGCTGACTGCAGTGGTGTTTTCTACGATATCCCCATTTGCTAAAACATTAACACCTTTAGGAATATACACTGCTTTTCCTGCTGCATACTCGGCATCTCTGCCGGTTGTAGATTCGGGATGACGTCCTCCCCACCATAATTTCTGAATGGTTTTGGATGACATTACACCACCAATTACTCCATCAAAATCGACATTAAGAGTGAATTTTTTGTAGTTAAACGTATTCTGAAATCCGAAGCGGGCGTTAGGATCTGTATGCCCCAAATATCCTTTTTCACTGTCTTTTATAGTCAATCCGGTGTTGGGATCAATAATTAATCGTCCGTCATCAGTTTTTTGCCATTGCGTTCCCCACATATCATCGGCTCTGTCACCAACCCGCAGATCGTTATATTTTTCTTCTCCTCCGTATATTTTTGTAAGCGTTTTTTTATTAAAGCTCCAATTGGTTCTTACATTCCATTTAAAAGCCTTGTTAATTAATTTAGCAGAAAGCCCAAGCTCCAAACCTTTTGTTTCATACTCATTGCCATTCACATAACGACTGGAAAATCCGGAAGCTTTGGATAAAGGCAGTTGTATAATCTGATTTTCATCAACAACTTTATAATAAGTTCCTTCAAGTCCCAAACGATTCTTAAAAAAAGAAGTTGACAAACCAAACTCTGTTGAAGTTGATTTTTCAGGTTTAATATTCGAATTCACAATTCCTGCCGGATAGCTAATTTTTGGACTCATCCCAAATGTCCCGTTATTGGAATAAGTTGACTCTATCTGATAAGGATCCAAATCACTGGATACCTGTGCCCATGAACCATATACTTTAAGATAATCGACCTGTTTTGGCATAGTGATATAATCGGAAACCATAGTACTCAAAGCAACTGATGGATAAAAATAAGAGTTGTTTTGAGTAGGCATGGTTGACGACTTATCGTTACGACCGGTTAGTGTTAAAAACCACGATTTAAAAACATCCAGAGTTGCCGTAGCATACACACTCGATGTCGCTTTTTCCTCTAAATAGTTAGTAGCCATAATGGGCCCCTGAGAATTTCCCATATTGTAAATTCCCGGCACAATTAATCCATCGGTAGCCGCATATTCCTGCTGATATTTTCTGTAAAAATAAGATGCTCCTCCATTCACTGTTAAATTAAGATCATCAGAAATATTGGCTGTATAAGTAAGCAATACATCGGTATCGAAATTAGTCTGCTCGCTATTCCAGGTCTTGTAATCACCCTCACGGGAATCGCCGTAATTCATATACGATTTAGGACTTTGCATGTTCTCAAACAAATCCTTCATTCGAACAGCGCCCCGCCCTTGTATTGAAAGATTTGGAAGAATATCCCAACGCAGTTTCACCTGACCCGATATCACATTTCTATCGTGAGCCTGCTTTAATTCGCTGGAAGCAAAATATGGATTATTGTACCACGCATAATTGTAATTTGCCTGCTGATATCCTTCTTGTCCCGGTATCCAAAAGTGATTTTTTAAAGCCTCACCATCCACATCGTCACTCATCCAGACTAAAACTGTGTACATGTGATTTTTAGGTCCGTATCCGTATCGCGGATAGTTTGGAGAATATACCTTCGAGTAAGACAAACCACCTTCCAGCGTAAGATCTTCTGTCAATTTATAACTTCCATTAAAATTTAAACCGCCGCTGTTAACACGGGAACTGGGCACCTGACCTTTCTGATAAGCATACTTACCGGTCATCATAAATTGTCCACGGTCTGTTTTCATACTGATTGACATATCGGTATTCGAAATAATTCCGGTACTCAAAAAGTTCTTTAAATTGTTGTGCTGAATCCATGGAGTTGGGACTCTCTCATAACGTGACCGATCATCGTATTTGGTGTTTTTAACACCACCATACCATTCAATTGTTTCACCGGTTACTTTATCGCGTATCGGACTGTTCCATTGCGCAATCATTTTTCCAGATTCAAATTTAGGTCCCCAGGTCATGTCTCCATCAGAGATACCACCATCAGCTCCATCCCAAAATTCATATTGTCCGTTAGAGCCACTACCATACTCATGTTGCGGATCAGGGAAAGCAGCATACCCGGCTGACACCATCAAAGTTGTTGAAACTGTTGTTTGCAATTCTTTTGATGTCCCTTTTTTAGAAGTCAAAAGTATTGCTCCATTTTTTCCTCTACTCCCATAAAGTGCAGAAGCTGAAGTTCCTTTCAATACGTTTATGCTTTCAATATTTTCAGTGGGGATGTCAAAAAAATCGGTCTCAACCGGAATTCCATCCAATACAATCAGAGGCTTTTTACCCCGAAGCTGAAAATCAGGAGATTGAAAAATACCTGTTGGGTTGGTTACCGTTAATCCTGCAACCTGCCCGGTTAAAGCACCTCCCAAATTCAAACTTTTCGCCTGAACAATTACGTCATCAACAATTTTTTCTGTTGCATATCCAATTTTTTTCTTTTGCTGTTTAATACCTATTGCTGTAGCTACAACCTCATTAAGCTGCTGCACATCTTCGCCAAGCACTACATTAATCAGCGTACGTCCGTTAACAGGCTCTTCTTTCGAAGCAAATCCCATAAACGAAAATACCAGAACATCATCAGATTTTGCTTCGATACTGTAATTACCATCAAGAGAAGTAACCGTTCCCTTTGATGTCCCTTTCAGCACAACATTAACGCCCGGCAACGAATTGCCTTGCTGATCGTTAACCCGACCCGACAATTTTATCTGAGCATTTACGATCAGTACATTCGTAAAAATCAGAAGTAGTAAAGTAATTTTTTTCATTTCGATTAAATGTCAAATTAGATATTGATTAATACAATTTTATTATAAAGAGCAATCTCTTCATTTTTGCTTTTCTGTTTTTTTAGTTGTTTCTCAAACCATTCACTATCTTCGCTTATAACCGCGATGCCGATTTTCAGTATCTGTTTTATTTGCTGACTTGCACCCGACATAGAGCAAGTCTCCTTTTTTAATTCTTTTCTCAGGTAATTTTCAATTCCCTTTATACTTTTATAAATGCGGGGTTTTCTTATCCTCAAAACCACATTAGGGTCTCCCGCTACCGGTTGTTCTTCATACATGTAAACACTCTCGAACAGTGCATAATACTGAGCAATTTCCTTCCCCCAGGTACTTTCCACAGATGCCCTTACCGGCAAGGAAAGTTTTTCCTCATCCGGACTGTAGTAAGTAAAAGTTAATTGTTCGTCGGGTGTTGTTTCTATAAAATCATTCCCGTGTTTATTTGATGCCGGCCATACCGTCACATCATCAGAATTTAAACTGGCAACTTCTTGTGCACGTAATCCTGACACAACTAACACTAAGGCTAAAATTAAGGTGGTTCTAATTTCCATATCGTCATATGTATTTGTGAATATTCAAGCTTTTTATCTGGCTCAAAGTACACGAACACATATCACCTAATGATAAGCTTAGAGTAAACTTTATTTTAAATATTAAAATGTATCTATGTAAAAAACCGGAGAGAAGTAAATAGTATATTTCGTGGATAACCCCTACAGAAGAACCAACACAACACACTTATTAAGTGAGATTTACATGCGTTCCATTTAATTATTAGGAATTAAATATTTCCAATTCCAATACATAACCATCAATTGACAGAACAACTAAAGGTTAATTTAAGATGAACTAAAATTCTTTTGAAACTTTACTGAAACAATAGTGGATTAGATTGTCAATTTATTAGCTAACAATCCATAGGAGAAGAAACAAAAAATTATATTTTGCCAAAAATCACACAGTCGGACAAAACGGAGATAAAATAACTAACAGATGAAATAAAACAAATAATGCAAGCATTTACCATATGCCTGACATCACAATTTAAGTTATGGAAGAACAAAAAAATCCACTACCTATGGTAATGAAAATCTGAAGATAAAACCATTGTACAAAGAAATGGATCTTGAAGTGCTAATCAATATTTGGCTCAATGTGAATTGTTGATACATAACCGTACTTTTCGAGAATGGCTTCTTCCAGTTCTGTTGCAATATCGTGAGCCTTTTTTATTGGCATATCCTGCGGAAGTAATATGTGAAAAGTTAGTTCTGTATGATCCCCATATACATGAAGATGAAAATGATGAGGTTCTAATTTGTACGAAGACACTTTCTCAATGGTCATTTTTAGTTCCTGAATGATTGTATCGGAAGGACTCTCTCCCAATAAGGAATGAATAGAATCACTAATAATTTCATACGCAGCATGACCAATTAGTATGGCAACAATCATTCCTAAAGCTCCGTCGACCCACCAAAAATAAGGACCTAAAAATATTCCAACCAAAATAACCAAAGAAGATATTGCATCACTTCTATGATGCCATGCATCAGCTTTTAACACTTTGGAATTGGTTTTCTTTGCTCCGAAATAGGCAAATTGAGCCAACAATTCCTTTGTTACAACCGACACGATCATTACAACAATAGCAATGCTCCCAAATTGCGATGACTCCCGGCTTTGCAGCGTATGATAAGATTCAATGATAAAATCGAACGCCACCAAGAGAAGTAAAATTCCAATAATAAAGGCACTTATTAAATCGGCTCGTCCGTGCCCAAAAGGATGATCCTCATCGGCAGGCTTCTTCGAAATCTTAGCACCAACAATTACAATTACAGAACTTAAGCTGTCCGACAAGGTATGCCAAGCATCTGCAATAATTGCAATGGAACCTGTCGCCAAACCAGCCCAGTATTTTAATCCAAAAAGCAATATATTCCCAATTATTGAAAGCCAGCCTTCTACCGAGGCCCAATTCGATTTATCTAATTTAAACTTGGAATTTTTCAATGTAAACGAACTTTAGCAACAAGTTATTAACCTAAGTTTGCTGCAATTATTGTATCAATTAAACTAATTCTTCATTAACTGAAAGAAGTTTTGAAGATGCTAATTTGGTTTTATTTTTCTTATCGATGTAAAAATCAATTCTTCCCAAAGCAATTCCTGCCCATCCAACTTGATTAATTAACACTTCTTCACCGTCCAAATTCAGAACCCGTTCCGGAGTTTCCAATAAGGTATGTGTATGTCCTCCAATAATTAAATCTACACCTCTGGTTTTCCTGGCTAAATTCACATCACAATCACACCCAAAATCGTTCTGAAATCCTAAATGTGAAAGACAAATAACCAAATCACAAGCATTTTCATCCTTTAACATACCCACCATTTTCTCAGTAACATCAACAGGATCAACATAGGAAATAGAACCTCTGTTTTTCGGTTCAACAAAACCATCTAAATCAACACCTAAACCAAAAACACCAATCCTAAAATCTCCTTTATCAAATATTTTATACTCAGGTATCTTTCCTTCCAATTCTGTTTCTGAAAAATCATAATTAGCATTCAGCAGTGGGAAATTAAGGTGTTTCAATTGACTTGCAATCCCCTCAATACCATTATCAAACTCATGGTTCCCAATAGTTCCGGCATCATATCGCATTTTCGACATTAATTTAAATTCGGCTTCCCCTTTAAAAAAATTAAAATAAGGAGTGCCTTGAAACACATCGCCTGCATCAAATAACAAAACCAATTCTTCTTCTTTTCTGATTTTTTGAACCAGTGCATGAATTCTTGCAAAACCTCCCAAACCACCAAATTCAGGGTCGCCCTTTGGAAAAGGTTCAATACGGCTGTGCAAATCGTTGGTATGAAGAACCGTGATTTTCTGTAATTCTTTTTTAGCAGCAGAAGCTCTTTTGGGAATAATTCCTGTTCCCAAAAACAAACCCGCTACACCGATATTTTTCAAAAAATCCCTTCTATTCCACATTGTAAATCCTCCCGTCTAGTTCTGCTGAGATATGTTTTCCATTTTCATAATCACGCCTAATGTATTTGATCATTTCCGATCTTAATTTAAGGTGCAAATGTCTGAACGTTTCCCTTGTCTCAAATGCAGACAGCCCGCCACCACCATTCACCAAATAATCTATTGATAAAATGTGATATGTTTTTCCCAAATCAACCGGCGTTCCATTAACAAGAACATCAACCGCTTGAGTATCCTTAATTCCCATTTTCACACCGCTAATACCTTCACCTCCAAACCCGGCAACTTGATTCAAAAGTTTCATTAAATCGTCCCCTTTCATTCCAACAATCACTAATTTATTTTTAAAAGGTAACATTTCAAAAATTCGCCCGGTTGTTATTTCCCCTTTAGGCATTCCTGTGCGAATTCCCCCCTGATTCATTATCACCAAATCAACAGAGTGGGATAATTTATTTTCAACACAGAATTCTTTCCCAATGGCAAGCATTGCATCGGCAATATAATCAGACAATTTACTCTCTGGCTTACCGGTAATCATTTCTTCATCACAAACAGAAATAACCGTATTCATTTCCCCGTCGAGCTGAGATTTATAGCTTTCGATAACATTCACAAAAGCAGTGTCCTTTTGCGAATTCGAATCCATAACTGAATCAATCGTGTAATTCTGTTGATGATCAGGCTTATTAATCTTACTGCTTACAGAACAACCTGAAAAGATCAGCAGTAAGAATAGTATCCTAATTGAGTTATTAAAATATAATTTCATGTGAAAACAGATGAAAGAGTGATTAAACACACCCTTGTCCTTTTTAAAGGAATGTAAAATTATAAAAATAGCTTGATTTCTATATTAGATAAATCTGAATTAATCAAAAATCTAAGGTTAATTGCTGAGGTTCAGAAAAATTGATTTGATTGGAAACAGTTAAACCCAGCAGTCGAATGCTTTCTTTCAGTTCAATTTGGTTTAACAATTCGTTTGCCAGATTAAGAATTTGATCCAACCGATTCAATTCCTGCAGAATGGTTTTACTTCTTGTTACCTGTTCAAAACTACTGTATTTCACTTTTAAACTTAAAGTCCTTCCTCTAAAACCACTCTTCTTTAATCGGCGCAGCAAATCTTCTGCAGTTGCAATCATGTCTTTTCTGATCAAATCTTTATTCGATAAATCGGCATGAAATGTATGCTCAGTACTCACCGATTTACGAACCCGGTTGGGATTCACCGGACGGTTATCAACACCTCTTGAAATTTGATAATAGTAAAGTCCGGCTTTTCCAAACACACGAGTCAATTCTGCAAGACTTCTCACCTTCAGATCTTTTCCCCTGAATATACCCAACTGATGCATTTTATCAGCAGTAACCTTTCCAACTCCAAAAAATTTATCAATTGATAACTGCTCAATAAACTGCTCAACATCTTTAGGAGGAATAACAAATAAACCGTCAGGCTTTTGATAATCGGAAGCAATTTTAGCCAAAAACTTATTTACTGATATTCCTGCCGAAGCCGTTAAACCAGTCACCTCCTTAATTCTTTCCTTAATCTCTTTGGCAATCAAACTCGCAGAAGGCAGATTTTTCTTGTTGTGAGTAACATCTAGAAAAGCTTCATCAATAGAAAGAGGCTCTACCAAATCGGTGAATTCATGAAAAATACTCATAATTTGCTTCGAAACTTCTTTGTATCGGTCATGCCTGCCCTTTACAAAAATCAAATTTGGGCATCTCCTTTTCGCGATAGAAGAAGGCATTGCAGAACGCACACCGAATTTTCTCGCTTCGTAACTGGCAGCAGCAACAACTCCCCTATCTCCGGATCCCCCAACCGCAATTGGTTTGTTTCGAAGTTCAGGATTATCCTTCTGCTCTACCGAGGCAAAAAAAGCATCCATATCAACGTGAATTATTTTGCGATATTCCTCTTCCATTTTCAATTCAAATATCCAGAAATAATTAAAAAAATAATCGTTTCAATTTTTGTAATTTTACACGCCTTAAAAAAGCGAATCAATTCATATTTCCTATTCAACACTTTGCGAAAATAGGGAATAAATACAACCAAACCCGTTCCTGTAAGAACCAAAATAAGTAAAGTGAACCAAATTAAAGATCTTACCAGAGGAAAAATTTTTCCTCAAATTATAAAACTGGCTATTCCAATAATTGCCACCTCATTTGTGCAAATGGCATACAACATGACGGATATGGCATGGTTGGGACAAGTTGGAAGCGAAACTGTAAGTGCTGTTGGAATTGCTCTTTATCTGGTTTGGTTTGGTTCATCACTCCTCTTTATTACCAAAATTGGTGCTGAAGTAGGAATTTCACAATCAATAGGAAGTAAAAATCTTGAACGGGCACAATCATTTGCAAAAAACGCGTTCAGTTTATCTTTTATTATCTCCATTGGATTTGCTTTATCAGTATGGATATTTGCCGACCCTATTGTAGGTCTTTTTAATATTAAAAGTGAATTTGTAAACGAGACTGCCTTCAAATACCTTCGGATAATTGCCGTTGGAATGCCATTTACCTATTCCAACATCACTATGGCTGGTATTTATAATGGAGTTGGCAATACCAAAACCTCATTTTGGATCAATGCCTCCGGCTTGATTATAAATATGATACTCGATCCAATTCTTATTTTTGGTTGGGGAAGTATTCCAGGTATGGGTGCCGAAGGTGCAGGAATCGCGACTGTAATTTCTCAGCTAAGTGTTTTTCTACTATTTATATACTACTTGTATATCAAGGAAAACCCTTTACAAATCAAAAACTATTTAGGGAAAATTCAAAAAGAATTCTTCCTCCCAATCCTAAAAATAGGAGGCCCTGTTGCCCTCCAATCAGCTTGTTTTGCCTTTATCGCTATGATTTTAGCAAGGGTGATAAACAATATTTCTCATGGAAATCCCATTCCTTTTTCAGTTCAATCGATAGGATCACAAATAGAAGCACTATCCTGGATGACCGCCTCTGGTTTCTCAACTGCATTGGGTACATTCACAGGCCAGAATTATGGAGCAAATAAATGGAGACGAATTCAAAAAGGTTTCTTCATCACATTAGGAATCGCAGGTTTTATAGGATTCATTAGTACCTTGCTCTTCCTTTTTGCAGGCGATCATATTTTCGGATTGTTTATAAATAACAGTGAAAATAATGTAGTGCATATGGGCATGGTTTACCTATTTATTCTTGGTATTTCACAGATATTTATGTGTGTTGAAATTACAGCAACAGGAGCCTTTAACGGAATTGGACGGGCAGTTCCACCTGCAATAGTTGGAATTGTTGGAAACCTGATGCGGATTCCCTTTGCCTATATATTGAGCTACACTTTAGTTGATTATCTACCTGAATTTCAGAACTGGATATCTTCTGAGTCAGTTTCGGCGACAGGTGTTTGGTGGGGATTAACCATTAGCAGCATATTAAAAGGAAGTATTTTATTTTTGTGGTTCCTTTTTATACTGAACAAACATCCCGAAAACCAGTCTCCAATTCCTTTAAAACGTTTATGGATAAGAATCATTCCAAGCAGATTGCGCCAGTCCTCTACAATCATTAATCCAATCGAGAATGAAGAATTTAAAAAGAGAGCTTAAAATAACTGAAGATGGTTCTCATACCCTCTTTGTTCCTGAATTAAATGAGCATTACCATTCTACTCATGGTGCTATTCAGGAAGCGATGCATGTGTATTTAAATGCAGGATTCAATTTTTGCAAGCAAGATCCAATTCACATTTTAGAAATTGGTTTTGGTACAGGACTAAACTGCTTCCTCACTCTTATTGAAGCCGAAAAACAAAACAGAACCGTTATTTATCATTCAATAGAATTGTATCCGATAAAAAAAGAACACATTCAAAGCCTGAATTACACCGATCAAATAGAAGGATCAGACAGAGACGTTTTTTTAAAGCTGCATCAGGCAGCATGGAATCAGGAAGTTGAAATCACAAAAACATTTACACTAAACAAACTGCAGGGTGATCTCAGAAAATTTATTTTCCCTGCTATATATGACCTTATTTATTTTGATGCCTTTGCTCCTGACATTCAGCCCGATTTATGGACTCAGGATATTTTTGAAAAACTGCACAATCACCTGAAAGAAGATGCAGTTTTAACAACCTACTCTACAAAAGGAATCATAAAACAAGCTCTGAGAGGTGCAGGATTTGAGGTAAAACGTCTACCTGGCCCACCCGGTAAACGACAAATGCTGCGAGCAAAGAAGTTATGCATCAATAGAAAACCAAATAATTGAATGAAGATCTTTTTTTATTGGAAGTTAAATGCAAAAAAAGGTTAATTACAAGTTGATTTTCGATATTCTGAGAGAAAAGTTTTACCTTAGACGATTCTTATGATCTTGCTGATCATAAATAAAATTGAATTATTATAATTAAATATACAATACCCGAATGAAGTACACAGAAGAACAAGATAAGGTAAGTTATTGCCTTGGATTAAGCATCGCAAGTAATTTAATAACTTCAGGAGTTAAAACAATTAGTGTTGAGCCATTTATGGAAGCTTTGGATGCTGCTTTTAATGGAAAAATGCCGGAACTATCTCCGGAAGAGGCCAATGGTATTCTTCAGGAATTTTTTGGAAAACTACAAGAAGAACAAGCTGGAAAAGCGGTTGAAGCAGGAACAAAATTTTTAGAAGAGAACTCTAAAAAAGAAGGTGTTGTAAGTCTTGAAAGCGGACTGCAATACGAAATTATCACAGAAGGAAAAGGAGACACTCCAAAAGGAACTGACAGCGTTAAATGTCACTACCATGGAACTTTAATTGACGGAACAGTTTTCGATAGTTCTGTAAAAAGAGGTGAACCTGCTGTATTTCCGGTAAATGGAGTTATTAGAGGTTGGGTCGAAGCTCTTCAACTAATGCCTTTAGGTTCAAAATGGAAACTATATGTTCCTTCGGACTTAGCTTATGGTGCACAGGGGGCCGGAAACCTTATTGGCCCACACACAACTTTAATTTTCGAAGTTGAATTACTTGAAATCGTATAATTATATTAATAACCATAACAATCCAAAAAAAATGAAACTAAAAGTATTATCTATTGCACTAGGTCTTGGACTAATAACATTGGCTTCTTGTAATCAAAAAAGAAATAAAAATGTTGCTCTAAACAACGAACTTGACTCTGTTAGTTATAGTTTAGGTGCTAGTTTTGGTACTAACCTTGAGCGTAACGGACTTACTAATTTGAACGAAGAAGTTCTTTTGGCAGCCTTGTACGCTTCTCTTGACAAAGATTCATTGGTAATTGATCCTCAAAAAGGAAATGCTGTTATCAACAACTACATCAAAGGTCTTCAGGAAAAAATTGGAGCTGAAAACTTAGCTAAAGGTCAAAAATTCTTAGAAGAAAACAAATCAAAAGAAGGTATTGTTGTTACTGCAAGTGGTTTACAATACCGTATTATCAACGAAGGAGACGGTCCTAAACCTCTTGCTACTGATAAAGTTTCAGTTCACTACAAAGGAACAACTATTGACGGTAAAGAATTTGACTCTTCTTATAAAAGAAACGAACCAGCTACATTTGCGGCTAACCGTGTAATTAAAGGATGGACTGAAGCATTACAATTAATGCCTGTAGGTTCTAAATGGGAATTATTTATTCCTTCGAACCTTGCTTACGGTCCACGTGCAATGGGAGCTGATATCAAAGCAAACGAAACTTTAATTTTCGAAGTTGAATTGTTGGATATCATAAAAGACGATAAAAAGAACTAATTAATAAATTTGATTAATTAGTACAACTTATTAAAAGCAATTACCCCTTTTGGAGTTTTCCAGAAGGGGTTCTTTTTTCTTTTTTGACAAAGAATCTTTTTTTAGATTTGCATTCTTTTGCAACTGCAATTGCATTGTTGTAAATTTAAAATCTTGTTTTTAGAAGAATGGATTAATTTTATATAAATACACTTACAACCAGTGCTTTAACAAAGCAAATCCTTCTATTCTATAAAAACCAGACTTTTACAAATGGAAACAATTACTTCTCAATATTCTCGTGTAAGAGAATTAATGAGTCGGAATTCTCCTTTTGATACTAAAATTGAAATAATTTAAAACAAATAAAAATGATGCACGCAGAAATTCATACCGAAAAGGGTATTATGAAAGTGGAATTCTTTGAGAATGATGCTCCGAAAACTGTTGAAAACTTTGTTAATCTATCAGAATCCGGATTTTACGATGGCTTGACTTTTCACCGGGTTATTCCAAATTTTGTGATTCAAGGTGGTTGTCCGGATGGCACAGGTGCCGGTGGCCCAGGTTACTCAATCAATTGTGAATTGAATGGTGAAAATCAATATCACGACAGAGGCGTTTTATCGATGGCTCATGCCGGAAGAAATACTGGTGGATCACAATTTTTCATTTGCCATAGCCGCGAAAACACTTCCCATTTAGATCGCCAGCATACTTGTTTTGGCAAAGTGGTTGAAGGATTAGAAGTTATTGATGCGATTCGTGCAGGAGACAGCATTGATAAAATTGTAATCGTAAAAGAATAATACAAAATATACAGAACATTATGAATTTTGAAATTAATGGTAAAATGATCGTGAAAGAGGAAACTCAATCAATCAGCGATCGTTTCAAAAAAAGAGAATTTGTTATTGAAGTTGAAAACGAAAGAAATTCTGAATGGAATGATTTTATTAAATTTCAACTAACACAGGATCGATGCGATTTATTGGAAACAATTTCTTTGTACGAAGAAATTAAAGTTTCTTTTAATGTTCGTGGTCGTAAATGGGAAAAAGATGGAAAAGTAAACTACTTTTCGAATCTTGAAGCTTGGAGAATTGAAAAAGTACAAGCTGCTGGTTCCCCTGTTCCTGAAATGCCTGAATTTAGAGCAGAGGACGTTCCTCCTGCACCGGAAGAAGATGATCTTCCTTTTTAGAAAATACAAAAACCGCACTGAAAAGTGCGGTTTTTTCAATTAAAAAAATCAAATATTACTGAAGTGCCGATACAATACCGACTGTGTTTGCTCTCCTATTAATGATGCAATAATTTATTAACAATTCTATCAAAAGCCGCTAATCCTCCAAAAGAAACAGCAACAATGTAAACCATTACCGGAAGTTTTATTAAACTATCAAATACTTTCGTTAAAACCTGATTAATTGGTTGTAATAATACAGCATCAAGCTGATGTAAAAACGGATTCTCAGCAGAACTAATTAAAGTTCTCACATCAGTGCCCAAAAGAATAAGTACAACAAGTAAAATAAGTCCGCTTATCCAAATCCATTGATTTCTCGAAATCGGCTTCTTCATTTCAATCGGTTTTGCAAGCCAATCCTGCATTACCATATCCATAACCCTATTCGTAAATTGAGCAGAAGGATCCTCCAACTCAACATCCTTTATCAATTCTTTGATAAAATCATCTTTATAGATATCTTCTTTTTTGCTCATTGTAGTCTAATTTTATATTCTTTCGAATATCTATAATATCGTTTTTAATTCACCATGTAAAGCCAACTCCAACAGAGTATAAAGCTTTTTTCTTGCACGATGCAATTTCACCTTAACATTGGAAGCACTTAAACCGGTAATAGAGCAAACCTCATCTACCGAATTTTCTTCCAGATAAAACAGAGTAATCAGACACCTTTCATCAGCAGGTAACCTGTTCAATGCTTCGGAAAGGTATTTTTTCCTTTCTATATTTCTTACTTCCTGCAAGGCTGATTGAGTCGATTTTACATTTACCGAACTTGTAAAATCATCATCAATAGAGCTTACATCTAATTTTTTCTTTCTTAAACGCGATATCGCTGCATTGTAAATGATTCGATATATCCAGGTTGAAAATTTTGCATCTCCCTTATAGCTATCCAAGGCCTGATATGCTTTCAAAAATGCATCTTGAGCAATTTCTTCGGCATCTTCACGATTTCCCATCAATTGTAAGGCAACATTAAATGTCATCTTCTTGTATTTATTTACAAGAAAAGCATATGCCCCGGGATCTCCTTCTCTAATCTTGGCTATATAATAGCTATCCTTTTGAAACTTCATATACAGATTGTGCTTTCAATTTAGAAAAACAAGGTCATCAACTAAAAAGACATCGTTTCGTTTCATAATGTTGCGTTGATTCACTTCTTTTTTCCTTTTTATTGAACCATCTACAACTTAGACGCAAAGGATCTAAAATCGGTTACAGCTTATTCTATAAATTCAATATTTTTTTTTCAATTCATTAATAGCAAGTTAAGACAATGCTTTTTATTGAAATAATTGTAAGCGTTAAAAAAATCTTAAAATATTTGTAACCTGTTTGAATAAGGTGGCGTCATAAAGTTGAATGCAAAAATCAAGCTTTGGTTTTCATTCACAATCAATAAAATAATAACAGTTTAATCTTAAAACTTAAATCATGGATATAACAGGAGTAGTAGCAATCATTTCTGTATTTGGAATCATTCCTTTGATCGTTTTCTTAGTGCACCGTCACAAAGAAAGACAAGCTTTAATTGAAAAAGGCATGGATATCAACCTTTTAGTTGGAGAAAAAAAGTGCAGTACTTTAGAAAGCTTAAAATACGGTGTTCTTTTAATTGGTCTTGCAATTGGAATTCTAATTGGAAACATCTTAGATGCTTACACAAGTTTAAATGAAGAAGTATCTTACTTTTCTATGATCTTTTTATTCGGTGGACTTGCCTTACTGGTTTTCTACGGAATTGCTAAAAAACAAGAAGAAGAAAAATAAGTAACCCAGATCATCTGCAAAAAATGCGCCCCGGTTTGGAGCGCATTTTTTTATTTTCTGATAGAGGTCTTGATATCACTTATTTTCCAATATGAAACAGTATCACCTGCTCCACAGCTTTCTCACAAACCGGGCAGAAATGTTTCATTTGATTCGATTTCATTTTGCAATCCTGCATGGGAGAATAAATCCCTTTGGCCATATAACCACCGCCTTCAAACACACCTAAATTATCAATAAAATCTTTCGTTCGGGGTGTAGGAACCGGAATCGAATCATCAAGCATATTTTTCCATTTCGACTCAAAATTAACCAAAGTGGTAATATTTGGCTCCCAAGGTTCAATTTCCAGATTATAAAAATCTTCGTATGCCACTTCCGATGAATAATACTCATCTCCCAAACCGGCAAACCCGTGACCAAATTCATGACTCGACACCTCGTAGGACAATACATTATCGGCCGAACAACTTGAATAATAATTGTAGAATCCACCTCCACCGTACTTATCGGTATTAATCAGCACAAATATCTGATCGTAAGGAACATTTGCAGAAATATCATGTATGGATTTAATATCAAAAGTTGTTAGGTAACGGTCGACATCGAAAGTATAAAAAGTAGTATTTACAGCCGTGTTTTTATAGATATTTTCGCCCGGAATATCAGTTCCTGAATCTTCCGAAACGGCTTCTAAAGCATATATATTAAATCGGTCTGCATATCTGTTAAATGGAGGTACATCAAGCAAATAACCAGCTACACGTTTGGCATCCGCCCTAAATTTTTCCATTTCATCAGCAGTATACCCTTCCGCTATAAAAGCAATATCTACACTTTCCGCAGGATCACCATCTCCCATAATCTTTGTAAATGAAACACTCCGGGGCTTTTCTTTACCAATAAAATAATTAGTCGGGTCAATCTTATATTCCCATATTTTCTCCATACTGCCATCCCAGTTTCTGGATTCCAACACAAATCGTACTGTTTTTTTAGGATAAGGCATTACGTTTACCTGATAAAATGCTCTTTTTAATTCTTTTGCTTCGGCAGTTGACTGCCATTCCTGAAACAAAGAGTTAAAACCCTTTGAATAAATTAATTCTCCGGACTCCACATCAAAAAGTTTAAAACGGAATGTTCCATATCCAAACTGATCAATTAAATTGATTTTACTTCCTCCCCAATTAGGCTCTTCTTTCAATTCTTTCAGAAAAATAGTCTGAGAATTGGCATCGCCCCCCATCATATAATCAATCCTCAGAGTCTTACTTTCAAAATATTTATCAAAATTACTTTGTCCGTAACAAACCGAAGAGATTGCAATTAGTACAAATACCAGTAAAGATTTTGTCGTCATAATAGTTGTTTTTGCATTTAGAGTCTAAATTTACAAATTATAATGAATACACTTTTCTTTTCCTGCAAGGAATAGATATCTTAGATTTTTAATTTATAACTTTTTACTTCATGAAAGAACTCTTGGGCGTTCAATTAAAAAATTGGTTGATCAACGAAGGAATAACCGAATATTGGGCAATAATACTACAATCAATCATCGCAATTACTATTGTTATTTTCATTGCATGGATATGTGATGTTATTGCAAAAAAAATCTTGATCACAATCATCACCAAATTGGTTCGAAAAACGAAAACAAATTGGGATGATATTCTTTTGGAAAGAAAAGTATTCAATAAAATCGCACATTTTGCTCCCGCCGCAATCATATATTTTAGTGCAGGAATGCTTGATCATCAAGGCTTAAATAATTTCATCCAAAATAGTTCATATGTTTATATGGTGATATTGGCAATCATGCTGATTGACACATTTTTGAATGCTGGAAATGATATTTACAATACACTCCCCATTAGTAAAACCAGACCGATTAAAGGTTTCCTGCAGATTGTGAAAATCTTCTTTTACGCAATGGGAATTATTTCCATTGTAGCTCTGTTTATTCAGAAAGATCCATTAACAATTCTTGCTGGAATGGGAGCTTTTGCTGCTGTTATTCTATTAATATTTAAAGATACAATACTCGGATTTGTTGCTTCTATTCAACTATCTGCCAACAAGATGGTAAATATTGGTGATTGGATTTCAATGCCATCAAAAGGAGCAGACGGAACTGTTATAGATATCAGTTTAAACACTGTTAAAGTTCAAAACTGGGACAAGACCATTAGTACCATTCCAACATACGCTTTGGTTTCTGAATCGTTCAACAATTGGAAAGGAATGGAAGAATCGGGAGGCCGAAGAATAAAACGCCATCTAAATCTGGATGTAAAATCGATTCATTTTTTAAGTGAAGAAGAAATCGAAAATTTTGAAAAAATTCGTTTACTAAAGGATTATCTGATTGAAAAAAAGAATGAAATCCGGACAAACAACCCAGAAGGTGAAATTCCAGTGAATCAAAGAAGATTGACCAATGTTGGTACCTTCCGAAAATATGTTGAAGCTTATCTTCAGGAACACCCCAAAATTCATAATGATATGACATTCCTTGTGCGTCAATTACAAGTATCAGAAAAAGGATTACCCTTAGAAATATACGTATTCTCAAACGACCAGGAATGGGCAAATTACGAGGCCATTCAAGCTGACATCTTCGATCATATATTAGCAATTGTTCCGGAATTTAATTTAAGAGTATTCCAAAATCCAACTGGAGATGATTTTCAAAAATTAGCAAATTAAGAATGAAAACAACATTACCAAAATTGAATTTCTTTGAATCATTAGGTTGGTTTGGGAATATTATTTTAAGCATTGGCGTAATACCTCAGGTAGTACAAACCTACAAAACACATGATGTTTCAAGTTTTAACTGGCCTTTTTTACTCATGTGGGCTTTTGGAGTGTTCTTTACTTTTATTTATATTGTAAACGGAGATTTAAAATCCAATAAGCGTCAATACCCACTGTGGCTTAATTATTTAGTAAATATATTTGCTACCTTTTACCTGTGTTACGCTAAACTGATATTCAGTTAATAAAAATTGCATCAGACATCAACCTAATCACTTAAAAAAGATGAAAAAACTACTTACTCTTTTTATTTTACTCTCAAGCTTTTACGGTTTTTCTCAAACAAGAGTTGGAGGAGTTGAACTACCAAACGAACTGATTGTGAAGGAGCATCAACTGCAATTAAAAGGAGCAGGAACTCGTGTTAAACTTTGGATGGACATGTACGCAATGGGCCTGTATCTTTCAAAAGATATGAATGATGCTGAAAAAATTATCGCCGCAGATGAGAGTATGGGAATCCGCTTAGAAATTATATCCGGATTAATTACATCAGAAAAAATGGAAAAAGCTACCAGAGATGGTTTTAAGAATGCTACAAATGGTGAAATGGAAAATATTAAACAGGAAATTGATGATTTTATCTCTGTTTTTCTGGGAGGTATTGAGAAAAAAGACGTTTTTGAATTTATATACTCGCCTGCTGACGGAACTTTAGTCTATAAAAACGGTGAATTAAAACAATCTATTCGAGGGCTGTCATTCAAACAAGCCCTATTTGGCATATGGCTTTGTAACAAACCAGCAGATAAAAACCTAAAAGAGAAATTAGTAAACTAGTCAATCCCTTTGCATTACACATATTCAACCTATCTTATTTAACTATTACCTATTTCTTTTATGATTGGTGAAATTTTAATAGAACACCTAAATTTCGTTTAAAAAACACCAAGTTTAAAATAAATATTTACCTTAGCTACGTATACCTAACTGTAAGTTGACCTTTCAACTTATCAATAAACACAAGTCTTTCGGACACTAAAAAATTGTCTCTTAAGAAAAATTTGTGCACCTAAAAATAAGTGCACATATAGTATTTGAAACAAAAACAATAACAATGAGTACCAAAAGATTTTCGAAAATTGTTGGGTCGGGTAGTTATATCCCAACAGTTCAAATTAAAAATGAGCATTTTTTAAATCATGAATTTTTCGAACCAAACGGACAGAAAATTGAAACATCTCCCGAAGTAATAATAGAAAAATTTAAAGATATTACCGGAATAACGGAGAGAAAATATGCCTCTGATGATCAACAAAACTCTGATCTTGCCTATTTAGCAGCAAAAAATGCTTTGGAATCATCCAAAATAGATAAAGAAAGTTTAGACTATATAATCGTTGCCCAAAACTTTGGAGATGTTAAACCAAACTCTACGCTGACAAATCAGCTGCCTTGTTTAGCTGCAAAAGTGAAAAATCTTCTTCAAATTGAGAATCCTAAAACGATAGCTTACGATATTTTATTTGGATGTCCGGGTTGGATTCAGGGTATGATTCAAGCTGACTATTATATCAAATCAGGCGATGCGCAACGGGTAATGGTTATTGGATCAGAAACTTTGTCAAGAGTTTGTGATCCGCATGACAGAGACAGTATGATTTATTCTGATGGCGCCGGTGCTGCAATATTGGAAGCATGCGAAGCGGAAGAAGCATCGGGAATACTATCTCATGCCATGAGAACCGACACGATTAATGAGGCTTTCTTTTTGCGTGCTGACATTTCGGATAATGCCGATTTTGAAGGAAACAGCAATAGTCTTTTCATTAAAATGTACGGACGTAAAATTTACGAATATGCCATCACGAATGTTCCGGGTGTAGTAAAGGAAAGTATTGATAAGGCTGGTTTGGGAATTAAGGATATTAAAAGAATTCTTATTCATCAGGCCAACGAAAAAATGGATGAAGCCATTACTAAAAGACTCTTTCGTTTGTATCAGGAAAAAAATATTCCAAAGGATATAATGCCAATGATTATTAAAGAAATGGGAAATAATTCAGTCGCAACTGTACCAATTCTTTACGATCAAATTGCCAAAGATAAATTAGACAATCATAAATTAAATGAAGGTGATTACGTTGTTTTTGCTTCAGTTGGTGCTGGTATGAATATTAATGCTTTTGTTTATAAGGTTTAATTACAAGCTAAAGTGATGCTTAAAAAAAAAGACCTTTTTCAAAAGAATTTTCGAAAAGGTTTGCAATCCAAAATTAATTTTAGCAAATTAGCGGAGCTGAATCTGAAACACACAGGGAGACAGAGGAGATAGACAACATTCAGAAGTCAGAATCAAACTGCATTCTAACCCTAAGATTACTATAGATAATTACCCGATCAAATTCGTTTGATTCGGGTAATTCTTTTTTAAGACAGACTGACTATTCGAGGTCAGAATTTATTTTCTTCAATAGACCTTTACTGGTAATATTCAGATTTTTTATATTCCTGACATTTCCGATATAAATTAAACAATGCGTTTTTCAGGTTCAAATTAGGTTTCGAATTATAAGCCGCTAATAAAAATGGTTCAGCTTCACGCATTTTATTTCTGGCTAAAGCCAATTTACTTTTGCATTGTTGATAATCATTATCACTTGGTTTTGCAATCGCCTCATAATTCTCAACTACAGAATCATACTCTGAATTAGCCTTCAAAAACAAAATAATTCCCAAGTTCATATTTGAATTCACATCATTGGGCTTTAGTTCAATTGCTTTACGATACTCCGGTTTAGCCTTCTCAATATCATTTAATTTCTGATAAGAAATTGCTTTAAAATAATGATACTTGTAATTTTCAGGATACCACTCAATCAATTCATCACAAACCGGTAATAGTTTTTCAAATTGTTCTGAATTCACATACAGAAACGCAAGAATCTTAACCGTTTGCTTATATTCATGCGGGATATTCTTCATTTTTGCCTTCAAAACAAATTCCTGTCCCTTCACATCATTTTCCGATTTATATATTGCCAACAGCCTGGAATAAAAACTTACACCAGAATTCCCCATATCCATTGCAATTCTGTAATTCTTTTTAGCTTCCTCTATTTTACCAAGTTCCTGCTGGCATACTCCAACGTAACCAAATGCCCATGAACGCTGAAAATTATCTCCGATACCACTTTCTATCAATGCCTGGTAATCCTTCAGTGCATCCTGATAGTGCTCATCAAAAAATTTACTGTTTGCCTTGTTTATCACTTCATCAAATTCCTGAGCTGATAAAAACAAAGACACAAATACTAATACTGATGTTAAAATCCCTTTCATAATTCTTCAAAATCTAATATAAATACAAGCCTTTATATATTAGACATCCAAAAATCAGTTTAGGATGGATTAATGTCAATAAAAAAACGCAGAAATTAAATTTCTGCGTTCAAATCTATGTTTTTTTAGAAGACTAACTTCTTTGTCTCACTGCCTCGTATACCATTAAAGATGCTGCAACAGATACATTCAAAGATTGAATTGAACCGACAATTGGAATTTTAACCTGCTCGTCAGCCAAGCGCAGCAAAGCATCCTCAATACCAACATCTTCCGATCCCATAACAATAGCTGTTGCTAATGTAAAATCACCTTCAGTATAAACTTTTTCAGCCTTTTCGGTTGCTGCGATAATTCGAATTCCTTCTTTCTTCAAATAACGGGCAAGAGTCTTTAAATTTTGAACCCTGCAAACAGGTATGTTATACAAAGCTCCGGCGGATGTTTTTATAGAATCAGGAGTAATCTTTGCTGAATTCTTAAAAGGAATTACAATGGCATGTACACCAGCACATTCAGCAGAACGAGCAATAGCACCAAAGTTACGCACATCTGTAATTTCATCTAAAAGCAATAAAAGTGGTGTTTTACCCTGAGCAAAAAGTTCAGGTACAATTTCTTCTATTTCCTGATAAGGAATTGGAACAATTAAAGCAACAACCCCCTGATTGTTATGTTGATCCAAAGAATTCAACTTCTCAACAGGAACAAATTGATATTCAACTCCCTTTTCGCGAATTAAATCGAATAATTCTTGAAACAAAGGACCTGCTAATCCTGTTTTGATCAATACCTTTTCAATTTCCTTTTCACTTTTTATTGCTTCCATTGTTGCTCTGATTCCGAACAACATCTCTTGTCTTTGTTTAGCCATCGATTAATTTGCTTATTGGTGTTTTACATTCATTAATAATTGAGGCTTTTCCTTATATGTCAGATATCGCCACAACCATTCAAATGGTCCCATTTTATAATATTTCAACCAAATAATGGAAAAAATCAATTGAAAAGTCCAGATTAACAAAACCCAAATCAATAATTCTATTCTTGAGTAACGTGCAAACATTCCAAAACCATAACTATAAAAAATAATGGAACAAATTATGGATTGACAAAGGTAGTTCGTAAAAGCCATTCGACCAACTGCTTCAAAACCTTTTGTTAAAAAACGCAAAATTTTCAATTGATAAATCAGAATGATCAAACCAATATAGCCCAATGAGGAAAATAAACTGCCAAAATAATTGAACTGATAACCGTATTTAAAGAAATGAATTACCTCCCATTTAGTTTCAACAATACGATGAAATCCTTCGTTTGAAAATAAAGTTCCCACACTAATACCTAAAATTGCCATTACAAAATAAAAAAGTTTCGACTTTTTTGCTGCCAATACTCCATTATTCAGCAATACCATTCCCAAGAGCATTACTCCGGTTGTTCTCCATAAAGACAGCATGAAAAATGAACCTACTTGATAGTTCATATTTAACTGAGCTCTTTTCACAAAAATATCGAACCAACTTCCTATTTGATACAAATCTATTTCTGCTGCTACTAATTCTGGACCAGGACTAAAATCTGCCATGGATTCCTTTGCCATTTCGGGTGGCATACTTTCAAAAAAACTACCTACTAAATAAAAAAATCCCATTGGAATTAGATATAGTACTACGCATAGTACAATTTTCCACTGATCTTTCATTTCCCGAAGTAAAACTGCAACCAAACCCACAATGGCATAAGCAACCAAAATATCTCCAAACCAAATTAAATAAGCATGCAGTATTCCAAATAGCAGCAACCACATCATGCGTCGAATGTGAAATTTTGAACCATCAAATCCCTTGTCATTTAGCCGGTTAATGAACAGCAGAATACCTGCACCAAATAAAATAGAGAAAATGGTCATAAACTTCAATTCACCAAATACATTCACGAAATAATAGAATATATAATCGGATGCAGACAACTCTCCCATTACTAATGGGTTGGAAAAAGAGGCATTGGGAAGCCCAAACAACTGAATATTTATCAACAAAATTCCTAAAAGAGCAAATCCCCGAAGTATATCGAGAGATTGAATTCTTTCATTGGATAAGGTTGGCTTTGCAGAAAGTGAGGTCATCATTTTTGTTCCAAGATAGTAATTATCTAAAAATCAACACTTCGAACTTTAAAATTTACTATTCCCCTTTTTCAGCAATTAGCTGCTCTAATTCTTCATTTAAATTCTCCCAATCAGACATTTCTTTTTCAAGATCTTTTTTGGCTTTTTCATATCTTGAAAAAAGTGACTGATCCTGCATATTTTCAGGATTTGCAAGTAACTCTTCCATCTGTGCTATTTGCTCTTCAAATCGTGCTATATTATCTTCTGAATTTGAAACAGCTCTTTCCATTTTAGAGATCTTCTTATTCATCTCTTTCCGCTCCAAATAATTCAACTTATTATCAGAAGGCGCAGCATCTGCCTGAACTACAGAAACAGCTTTCTTCACTTCCAATTCCTTTAAAGAATCCATTTTCTTGGTTTGCAGAAAATCATAGATTCCTCCCAAATGTTCCTTTATCTTTTTATTGGTAAACTCGTACACTTTTGATGACAAACCATTTAAAAATTCACGATCGTGAGAAACGACGATTACCGTACCATCAAATTGATTCAATGCTTCTTTCAAAACATCTTTCGATCTCATATCCAAATGGTTGGTAGGTTCATCGAGTACAAGAAGGTTCACGGGTTCCAAAAGCAAGCGAATCATAGCCAAACGGGAACGCTCTCCTCCCGATAAAACCTTCACTTTTTTATCAATATCCTCGCCCCGAAACATGAAAGCACCCAAAATATCACGAATCTTAGTTCGAACATCTCCAACAGCAACATCATCAATCGTTTCAAATACCGATTTGTTTTCGTTCAACATCTGAGCCTGATTTTGAGCAAAATAGCCAATCTTTACATTGTGTCCCAACTTACATGTACCCGTATGCTCTAGTTCGCCCATCAAGACTTTTACCAGTGTCGATTTCCCTTCTCCATTCTTACCCACAAAAGCAAGTTTTTCACCTCTCTCAATTACAAATTCAAGCTCATTTAAAACCAAATGATCACCATATGCTTTGCTCAAATTTTTCACCTCACAAACCAAATCGCCAGATCGTGGCGCCGGAGGAAATTTCAGGCTTAGTTTCGAGCTATCCTCCTCGTCAATCTCGATACGGTCAATTTTATCCAATTGCTTGATACGGGACTGAACCTGAACTGATTTTGTTGCCTTATATCGAAAACGCTCAATAAAGTCTTCAGTATCTTTTATTTGTTTTTGCTGATTAATGTAGGCTTTCATTTGCTGTTCGCGACGCTCTGCGTGCAAAACAACATATTGTGAATAGGGAACTTTGTAATCGTATATTTTACCAACAGAAATTTCAACGGTTCTATTGGTAATATTATCCAAAAATGCCCGGTCATGAGACACCAATACTACGGCTCCCGGATAAGTTTTCAAAAAATCCTCCAGCCACTGAATTGATTCAATATCCAAATGATTTGTTGGCTCATCAAGAAGGAAAACATGTGGGCGGCGCAACAGAATTTTTGCCAATTCTACCCGCATTCTCCATCCCCCGCTAAATTCTGTAGTCTGTCTAATAAAATCACTTCTTAAAAATCCCAATCCAAGTAAAGTACGCTCAGCTTCGGCCTCGATATTTTCACCACCCATCATATGGTAGCGATCATTTTTATCCGTCAATCTTTCTATCAGCTTCATGTACTCTTCCGATTCATAATCGGTTCGTTCTGCAATCTCTGAATTAATTTCAGCAATTTCCTTTTCCAAGCCCAAAACCTCTTCAAAAGCTGACAAAGCTTCCTCCATCACAGTATTACCGTCGATATGATTTACCTGCTGAGGTAAGTATCCTATTTTAATCTCATTTGGTAATGATACAGTTCCTGTTGTAGGCGCCTGAAAACCAGCAAATATTTTTAGCAAAGTTGATTTTCCTGCACCATTCTTCCCAACCAATCCAATTCGATCGCGAGTATTTACAATAAAACTTACTTGCTTAAAAAGGGTAAAGCCACCAAATTCAACCGTAAGATTGTTAATAGAGATCATACTAATTCATGTTTTTCTGTTAAAGCGACAAAGATAACAACAGTTCTCAGTTATCCGTAATCATTGATCAGTAAATACAACCATCCTAATTATCACAAATCACGGTCAGCTTATCTTCCTGCAAAATTTTTGCTTTTTTTATTAATTCTGATTCTATGATATTTTCTTTCACTTCGAGCATCACAATGGTTTCAGCCTCGGCAAAAGAGATGTCATAAATCCGGTTTACTTTCTGATATTCCTTCGGATATTTTGAAATCAACTGATCGTACAATTGATCCAAATAAATTTTTGATGGGTTGTGAAATTCCAGCTTCAACTCAAAACGTCGAACCAAGGCCTCATCAATTAGGTCAATTTGGTTGGTCGCTGCAATTAGAATCGAGTTTTTTGGTAACGAATCAATCTGTTGAATCATGCTATTCACCACCCGTTTCATCTCACTGCTATCGGTATTGTCATAGTTTCTTTCTTTGCCCAAAGAATCGAACTCATCGAAAAATAAAACGGCCTCCTGAGTTTCTGCCATTTTAAATGCGGCTGCAATATTTCTTGAGGTTTCTCCTAATTTAGACGAGACAATATTACCCAAATTAATCGTTTTCAACTTTTTGCCCAACTTATTGGCAATAGCCCTGGCAGTCATGGTTTTTCCACAACCTGATTTCCCAAAAAGCAAAAGTTTATTCACTACGGGCAAACCAAATCTATTTAGTATTTCAAGGTGCTCATACTCTCTTAGAAACTGCTCTACTTGAACCGACAACTCCTTATCAAAAACAATATCCTCAAAATCGACCCATCCCATATTGGGAACAAATAAATGATTCATACTTAGCTTATATGTTTGTGTTTAAATATTTTGCAAACCTAACATTTAATCTTCAATCCGGAAAAAATCATTTGGTAGTTTTAGAAAAAGAATTACATTTGCAAACCCTAAAAAAACCAATCTATGAATATGCAAATCAATTAATTAACAAAATAAATAATAGAGTGGGGAATTCTTATTACAACTATGTAGAGGAACATAAGCTTTTGATAGAATGCTTTTGCGGAGAGACGGAGATTGAAGATGTATTTGAATTAAAAAATAAAATTGAAGTTAATTTAAGCCAAGTGCCTAAATTTAGCATTTTGGTTGATATTCAAGAAAATACCGATAAGCCTTATCATAAAATGAATGATGCTTTTATCGAATTCTATTCGAAATCAGAATTAACTTTAAAAATTGACAGTATTGCTATTGTTACAAACACACCAAATCAGGTTGTAAACACCATACTTTTCATTGATGACTTAAAAGAAGTATTCGATATACCAATAAGAGTATTTAGTTCACTCGAACCAGCTATTAACTGGCTGCATTCTGATGTTAGTATTGACAAAATAAAATCGATGCTTGAAGACTTTAAAAACACAATTGTGTTAAAATAAAAAAGGGAGTTCCAATGGAGCTCCCTTTCTGTTTCCAGATTTAATACCAAATTAACATCAAATCATGCCATATAAAATGTTTCTTTTCAGCTATATCTTCGTTAAAAAAGATGCATCGTAACATGGCTGTGCTTTACTTTTTTGCCTCGATTCAGCTAAAAATTAATTCATTTTAATTAAAGTCTATTTTGAAATTAAATTGGTATAAGATTACCCTTTACTTTTTAGAATAATCTTTATAAATCGCTTTTTTAAATTCCACCCAATGCGCTTCGGTCATTCTATCGGGCGTAAACAAACAAATACCTTTTGCTCCGTTAACCATCGACTCGCGTATTGCTTCGCCCAATTCCTCCGGCAATAAACCGTGATTTTCAGGGTCTGCTTCTTTCGATTTAGAATCCGGTTTTGGACAAATGAATAAACCACTGTAAACCGATTTTTCGCCCTTTACACTTTCAGATGATTCTTTACACATCTTGCCAACCCATTCTGTGCCCTCCAAATAAAAATCGTTATAATTCATTGGGTAAAAAGCGTCTAAATTCCATTTATCCCACTCCTGACGAACCATTTTCACTGCGTGAGAATGAGGCCCGGGAAATACCGCCGCTGTAATTTCTTTTCCTTGCGCATGTACATCCTCAGCCAAACGGTTTACTAATTTCGTGATCAAATCCTGACGGAATTGTTTCCACTCCTGAATATCTCTTGCTTCGGTCTGATTGGTAATCTCAATACCCGTTTTAGCTTTGAAATCGGCTTTACACTTGTCGCAGTAACAATAGTCAAACTCCGGATACTCCTTATCCATTACCAAACCGTACTTCTTCCAAAGTCCTTTCGCCAAAATTACATCCGGGAAACGGATATAGTCCAAATGAATTCCATCAACTTCCGGCAAGGCAGCTATTTTAGTATATAATCCAGACAAATATTGATAGACCTCTTCCCTGTTCGGACACAAGAATGTGTAATGATCAACATAAGCAGGTTTCTCGCAAGCTGATTCCCCATTTCCATTAACGGCATACAATTCCGCAGGAATGTTTTCATCACGTCCTTGTACCATAGTTGGTATCCATGTATGAAATTCGAGACCTGCCTCTTTGGCAATTTTACCAACACGTTGATAAACCAAAGGATCATGACCTCCGTTGTACATCAAACCATCAATTCCTTTTTCTTTTAAATCAGTAAAATTTGCTTTTAACTCAATATCTGTGGCCTCACCAGGACCACCCACCCATGCAAAACATGGAACTTTTGTTGTTGGTTTCGTTCCACACGAAATCAATACAAACAATACAAAAACAGCAAGTAACTTGTTCATAGTACTTTTATAAAAATTGAAATGTGGCTTTGGAATACGAAGTAAAGATATAAAATTAAGTAGAAACAGCGATTCTCTTTTAGCCCTTAGGCTTTAGTTTAGGGGATTTCTGATAATAATGAAGATGTGATTCGACTTTTTGGCCTTTCAACCTTTCGACCTTTCGACTTTTATCTATCTTTGTGCCCATATTTAAAAACAATTGAATCGTGGGAAGAAATAGAAAGCAAAAACCACTTCTGGAAAAAGTAGTAATAGAGAAGTTAGCCGCCGAAGGCAAGGCAATTGGTAAAGTTGATGACAAAATTGTATTTGTTACCGGTGTAATACCTGGCGATATTGTTGATGTGCAGGTCAACAAGAAGCGCAAAAGTTTTATGGAAGGCTATCCTGTTGCTTTTCACAAACATTCTCCAATGAAAATAGATGCATTTTGTGAGCATTTTGGAGTTTGCGGTGGCTGCAAATGGCAAAATCTACCCTACGAAGAACAACTAAAATTTAAACAACAGGAAGTTATTGACAATTTAGAACGGATTGGCAAAGTAGAACTGAATGGTATAAATGATATTCTGGCATCAGAAAAAACTGAATTTTACCGCAATAAACTGGAATATACGTTTTCGAACAAGCGTTACCTTACCAACGAGGAAATTGCACTTAGCGATGATATAAAAAGAACTCCTGCACTTGGTTTTCACGTACCAAAATTATTCGACAAGGTGGTTGATATTAATAAATGTCACCTGCAGCCCGAACCATCAAACGCGGTTCGTTTGGCCATAAAAGAATATGCTTTCGCTAATGATTTATCCTTTTTTGATATCCGGAATCAGGAAGGTTTTCTAAGAACGTTAGTGATTAGAACCTCAACAACCGACGATATAATGATTATCGTTGTTTTTTACCATGAAGATGTTGAGAAGAGAGAAGGATTACTAAAACACCTGGCAGAAAAATTCCCGGAAATTACCTCGCTAATGTACGTGATTAACAAAAAGGCCAACGACTCAATTACCGATCAGGAAGCCATCCTGTACAAAGGAGAAGATCATATTTTTGAGCAAATGGAAGATCTGCGTTTTAAAATTGGTCCAAAATCGTTCTACCAAACCAATTCGGAGCAAGCCTACAATTTGTATTGCAAAACACGAGAATTTGCCGAATTAACAGGTGACGAAGTAGTTTACGATTTGTATACCGGAACCGGAACCATTGCTAATTTTATTGCTAAACAGGCAAAAAAAGTGATTGGTATTGAATACGTTCCCGAGGCCATTGCCGATGCTAAGGTGAATTCTGAAATTAACGGAATCAGCAACACCGAATTTTTTGCCGGGGATATGAAAAATGTTCTCACCAAAGAATTTATTGAACTTCACGGTCAGCCGGATACCATTATTGTTGATCCGCCAAGAGCAGGAATGCATGCCGATGTGGTAGAAACAATTCTGCACGCTGCTCCAAAGCGAATTGTGTATGTAAGTTGTAATTCAGCAACTCAGGCACGCGATTTAGCCATGATGGACGAAGCCTACAAAGTAACCAAAGTTCAAGCTGTTGACATGTTCCCACACACACATCATGTGGAGAACATTGTGCAGCTGGAGAGAAGATAATCATTCAAAACAAACAGAAAATCCCTCTTAAATTGCTTTAAGAGGGATTTTTATTTAGAATTAATTCCCAACACAACATTTGAATATGCAATGTCAGTTAATTGAACAGCTATTTTGAAAAAAACGATCACAAACCATAGCCTTCACATTTTATGCTTACCGCAAAAAGTTGCGAACGTTACCGCAATTTTTTGCGAACAGCATCGCAACTTTTTGCGGTAAGCATCCTTCAAACGCTGCCTCACTATGCGGTATTCTCCTTCATTATAAAACAAAATTTCTCTGCTTAGTAACCAAAATCCGGCTATTAACTGTTTCACTGTAAAAAAGGCCTGAAGAAACATTCGTTGTTCCTCAGGCTTTATTCACTATACTTTCATCAACTTCCACTTCCCTTGTTTAAACCAAAAAAGGGCTATTAATGTAAGCGTCATTTCTGCTATTATTATCGAATAAAATACTCCCTTTTGATCCCAACCCAATTGAATGGCCAGGAAATAAGCAAGTGGAATTTCAATAATCCAGAAACTAATCAGATTGAAATAGGTTGGTGTCCGGGTATCACCGGCTCCGTTTATTGCATTCAACAGCACCATTCCCAAACCATAAAAAACAAACCCCATGCTGATTATCTGCAAAGCCTGAATTCCATTAGCAACAATGAATTGATCAGGTGTAAACAATTCGATAAAAAAACGTGGAAACAAGTAAAATACAATTCCCATTATGCCCAAAAATACAACATTAATTTTTCCTGCAGCCCAAACCGATTTCTCAGCCCTTTCCGGCTGATTTGCTCCCAAGTTCTGACCAACCAATGTTGCGGCAGCGTTGCTCAATCCCCAGGAAGGCAGAAGAATGAATATCAGCAGCCGAATGGCAATGGTGTAACCGGCTATGGCTGCACTTCCAAATTCTGCCATGATCCTCATCAAGCCAATCCAGCTCGATGTAGCAATGATGCTTTGCCCTATTCCTCCAACCGATAAGCTGACCAATTGTTTAATTGTCGCCCATTTTAGCTGAATATGTTTCCATTTTAAATGAATCCTCCCTTTTCCCTTGCCAAGCATAGCAAATTGGTAAACTACCGCCAAGCCTCGTCCCAGACTTGTAGCAATAGCGGCTCCTTCTACTCCCATGGCCGGGATTGGTCCCCAACCAAAAATCAACAATGGATCCAAAACAAGATTCAAACAATTCGCAACAATTAATACCCTCATCGATAAAGCAGCATCACCCGCCGAACGAAATATGGCATTGTTGATGAAAAGAAGCATGATAATCACGTTACTTCCCAAAATAATGGTCGCATAGCCCGACATTTCATTCACAATGGTTGAATTAGCTCCCATTAAAGCCAATAAATCCTTCGAGTAAAAAATCCCGGCAAACGCAATAAATACAGATACAAACACACCTGTTACAATGGCCTGAAATGAAACCTTTGATGCTTCTTCTGGTTTGTTCTCGCCTATGCGCCGGGCAACCAAAGCGGTTGTTGCCATCGATAAGCCAAAACCTATTGCATACACAATGGTGATCACCGACTCGGTAATTCCTACTGTAGCCACAGCGTCGTCACCCAATTTGGAAACGAAAAATATATCGGCCACAGCAAATACCGATTCAAAAATCATTTCCAATACCATAGGAATCGAAAGCATAAAAAGCGCTTTGCTAATCTTCCCGTTGGTATATATTTTTTCACTTCCCGAGAGTGCCTCCAGAAAATAGTTCCACAGTCTCCCAAGCTTATTTAATTGATTTAAAATTCCTTCCCTTACTCTTATATTATGGTGCATTCTGTTTTCGTTTTTGATGTTCAATAAACTCGTTTACTCTTTCTCTTATTCTAAAACAATTTGTTTTATTGCCAACCGGATCTTTCACCGTGGCTTGCCCGCAACAATACATTGATGTGCTCATAATTTACCCTCCAAAATTTTAGGTGTGTTGATATACGTATCGGGTGGCTTTCACCCCCGTTACAATAAAAAAAATAAAAAATAATGTGAATACGGAAAGCTTAAGCTGATTTAGCTCTTATAAGTGCAAGGTGATGATGTGACAATTGTATTCATAGCTTTCCTCCGTTTTTTAAGTAAAACAAATATAAGTCATTTTCATTAATTCATTATAACTTGACCTTTATTTTTTTTACAACTCCCTGAATATTGAATAAAAAACAAATGAATTTACACTTATCGTGTTAAACGGCACAGATATCTAAAAAGGACTGGTTTCCCAATAAATATCCTTTTTTATCAAACTAAAATTCCATAGTATTGATGTTTAAAATGCCAAAGCGATTTTAACACACTGGGAAATGATAATCTCAGCATGCTAAATTCTCCCGAAACAAGTTCGGGACAGGCTATCTGACAAAAATTTAAAATTATAAACAGATGAAAAAATATTTTGTACCTACAATGATAGTACTGCTAACTGCAACCACATGCAGCTTCGCACAAAAAGAGAACAGCAAAAGCATTACAATTGAAAACTGGCTTCAAACCGATCCTGTAAGTTTACAACTACCAGCTTTCCACTCTACAAAAAACATCGAAGGAAAAACCTTCGAATTACAAAACCTTTTACAGGACAATCAGCTTGAAATAGATGAACTTCAACCTGCTGAAAAAGACAATTTAAAGTGGAACGGTGAAAACTTACAATGGAGCAAAACAACCACCAATAAAAAAGGTTTTACAGGCAGCAAATCTGCCGAAAACAGTCTTTTGTTTTATGCGTCTTATTTCTCTGCGGATGAATGGATGCAAGCAAAATTAATTGTAGAAGCCTATCCGCTTCTTGAAGTGTATATCGATGGAGAAAAAAAAATTTCACACTACAAGGCAGAAACTGATGATGCCAAGGAGCTTTCGGAAGAACTTAAGATTGAGCCCGGAAAACACTGCATCCTTGTAAAAGTTATAAGCGGGAAAAAGAACGACTTTAAACTTGGTATTACTCCAAATAAGCCCTGGGATGAAAACAATATAAAATTATCCTTATCGCCGCAACAAAGCGTTACCATTCATAAAATATTGGATGGCGAAAATGTACGAAACATCGAATTATCTTCTGATGGTAAATTTGCCTTACTTAGTTACAGCAGAACACTTCCTCCATCGGACAATAGTGAGAACTGGAAAGAAATTCAGGAAATTGAGAGCGGAAAAATCTTATACACCTTTCGGGGAAGTCAACTGGCAAATATTCAGTGGCTGCCTACAGGAAACCGTATTTCGTACACCAAAGAATACAACGAAAAAACAAGCCTTTTTATTTTTGATTTTGAAAACGGAAGAGAAACGGAAATAGCCAATAGTATTGCTGATTTTTCGGATTACAACTGGACTCCCGATGGAAAACAAATCATTTTCTCAGTAACGAAAGATTATTCGGAAGATTGGAAGATCAGAAAAATTCAAGGAATGGAAGATCGTTTGCCTTGGTTTCGAACCCGAAGTTTCTTATACAAACTGGATGTTGCCAGCGGCGTAAAGCAACGCTTAACTTATGGAACGATAACAACCGGCTTGCAGGATATCAGTCCCGACAGCAAATACATTCTTTTTTCTCAATCACGTCCCGATTACGAGGAATATCCCTACGATAAACAAAATCTTTATCAGATGAACCTCGAAACTTTCGAGATTGATACCATCTGGAAAGACAAACTTTTTGGTGGTTCGGCACAATACTCTCCTGACGGCACTCAGCTTTTGGTTCAGGCAGGTCCTTCCTGCTTTGGAAAACTTGGCGAAAACATTGGAAAACAGCCATTAGCCAATAATTACGACGGACAATTGTACATTTTCGATCTGAAAAACAAAAAAGCCGATCCAATTACAATTCATTTCGACCCATCGGTTAACCAGGCTGTGTGGAACAAAAGTGATATGAATATTTATTTGAAAGCAAATGATAAAGATTACATCCAGCTGTATCGTTACCAACCAGCGAATAAGGAATTCAACGCTTTACAAATAAATTCAGATGTTATTGGCAACTTTAGCCTTTCGGCCGACGGAAAAAACATTGCCTGTACAGCATGCAGCATATCTTCACCTTACAAAGCTTTTGTTTATGAATTGGCTTCGAATACAAGTAAACTGATCTCCGATCCGCAAAAAGAGAATCTAAAAAACGTGAAATTTGGAAAAACAGAAGACTGGAATTTCACCAAAGAAGATGGCAAAACCATTATTGGAAGAGTTTACTATCCTCCAAATTTCGATTCCAACAAAAAATATCCGGTAATTGTAAACTATTATGCAGGTACATCACCTGTTGAAAGAAGTTACGGTGGCCGATATCCTTTGAATCTTTATGCATCAATGGGATATGTTGTTTATCTGCTTCAGCCAAGCGGAGCCGTTGGTTTTGGGCAGGAATTCTCAGCAGAACACCAAAACAACTGGGGAATTACCACTGCTGATGAAATTATTGAAGGAACCAAAAAATTCTTAAAAGCCCATTCCTTTGCTGATGCAGATCATGTTGGCTGTATTGGAGCATCCTACGGTGGATTTATGACCATGTTGCTGCAAACCAGAACCGATATTTTTGCAGCCGCCATTTCGCATGCCGGTATTAGCGACATTACCAGTTACTGGGGCGAAGGTTATTGGGGATATTCCTATAGTGTGAATGCTTCCGGCAAATCATTTCCATGGAACAATCGAAAATTGTATATCGATCAAAGTCCATTATTCAATGCTGATAAAGTTGCAACACCAATGTTACTAATTCACGGAAGTGTTGACACGAATGTACCTCTTGGTGAAAGCATTCAAATGTATCAGGCATTAAAATTGCTGGGGAAAGATGTCGATTTTGTTCAGGTAAAAAATCAAGATCATCACATCAAGAATTATACCCAACGAATACTTTGGAACAACACCATATTTGCCTATTTCGCAAAACACTTAAAAAACCAGCCAAAATGGTGGGAAGATTTATATCCGGATAAAAATTTATAGCAATTTGAGGCGGTTAAATCAGAGGGTGTTCTTAAGCAGAGCACCCTTTTGTTTTTCAGTACCAGTTCATAGACAAAACCTAAGTCTTTATCAATAATGATAAACACTATTGATGCTTCAGTCAATTATAAGTAATTTTAAATTCAACATTAAAAAAGTACACTATGCTAATTGTAATATCGCCCGCCAAAACACTGGATTTCGAAAGTCCGGCACTCTCAAACATACATTCTGATGCTTCATTTTTAAAAGAATCCAATCTTTTAATCAAAGAGCTTCGAAAACTTAAAGTCGACAACATTGCGGATCTGATGGGAATAAGTCCGAAGCTTGCACAATTAAATTTTCAACGATTTCACGAGTGGAATACTCCCTTTACTACGGAGAATTCAAAACAAGCTTTATTGGCCTTTAAAGGCGATGTTTATACGGGCATTGATGCTTTCACTTTCTCGGAAGAAGATTTTCACAGATCTCAAACAGATCTTCGAATTCTTTCCGGTTTGTATGGTGTTCTCAAACCAATGGATTTGATTCAGGCCTATCGTCTTGAAATGGGCAAAAAAATAAAAACAGGCAGAGGAGAAAATTTATACCAATTTTGGGGAGATACGATTACGAAATCAATTAATCAAAGCTTAAAAGAAAACGATCACAAACATTTAATCAATTTAGCATCCAACGAATATTTTAAATCAATTAATAAAAAGAAAATAAAAGCTGAAATTATCACTCCTGTATTTAAGGATTTAAAAAATGGAGAATACAAAATGATTAGCTTCTTTGCCAAAAAAGCAAGAGGATTAATGACTCGATTCATTATTCAGAATAAAATTACTGATCCCGAAGAATTAAAAGCTTTTGATTTGGATGGATACATGTACAACCCAATGCTTTCAAATGAAAACAATCCTGTTTTCACAAGAGATCATTAAAGAAAAATTACCTTATTTAAAAGCTTTTAAGGCCTTGTTTTTACTCGCAATTTTTACTAAGTTTAAATAAGACAATCTCAATAAAAACCTGAAAATCCTTCTCCTATGACTGATAAGAACTTTGTAGTTAAATTCGGAAGCCTGCTTAAAGAGGAAACCCTTGAAGTTATTGACAGCAAAATATTGCCTGGTACAATTGTTTTAGAAGCTACCAACCCTTTTCCCGGCTACTATGAATATTATGAAGGAATTCAAAAAGACATTAAGCCTCATTACATTTATTTGGTAACTGACAAAAAATGTGATTTAGAAGAATTTACGCGGGTTACTCAAAAAATCATGTCGTATTTTGAAGTAGATTTTCATGCCGCGATGGGTACCATTACAATTTATAACGATGTTTATCATGCAATTAGAATCAGAAGATTAACCAAGTATGATCAAATAAAAGATTTGCAATCGTGCTACATAGAAGAAGGTATTAATTTAAAATCGAATGCAACAATACCGCACAACTCCAAAGCAATGATTCAATTGGATAAATTTTTTGCATTGGATGAACTTGGTAATGGATATTTCTCTGATCACATTGAACCAAACCATGGCTATTTTACCATTCCACAGAAGCTAAGCTGGAAGCAATTTGAGCACTTAACACAGCAAGTGAAATACAATATGGAGATGTTTCATTTTGATGCCTCTTTAGGCTTTATTTACGACAATTTTAAAGCTGTAGACATGATCCGCATTTATGCTGAAAATCTTGACCTTGAATTACTGAAAAAGATTAGAGTCAAATTTATTGAAAGAATTAAATAATTAAATTTGAATCAAATATAAAAAGGGCTGTCGATAACGACAGCCCTTTCTTTATGAGTTTTATTTATTTTCTATTTGTCTTACAATGCTGTTAAAATACCGGAGAACGAACGGCTTTAATCTTTCTTTTCCTTTTACTGGTATCAAATGCCAAGGGAAATGAGAACGAAACCTCGTGTGCCCCCGTATTGGTATGAATCAATTTTGTAATTGCGTAGTCGTAACTATAAGCGACTTTAAACCTTTCGGTAACAAAACCAACCATAGCTATAAATGAATCGTAATTCAGCTCAAAATTCTGATTAAACCACAATCCAAAAACCATTGAACTCTTACTGGCATATAAACCGTAATTCATCTGAGAAAAATCACCTTGTTTTTGAAATAACAGTGCCGGAGCCAAAATCCATTTATCAACATAACTACGGCTTCTTCCACCTAATACAAATTCAGCTCCCGCATGAAAGGTATATTTGGTTTCCAATTTATCTTCATGTTCATCATCAAAACTAAGATCCGGCTTTGCCAGGTGATGAGCAGCAATACCAAAATAAAAATCCTTATAGTAGGCAATTGCTCCCAACGAGAAATCCCATCCATCTTTTTTCCTGTTCGCAGGATCATTATTATTGTTATGCTCAAATATTTTACCATGAATTGGTGACACCTGATCGGGGAACACTAAATTTGTCCAATCTACTCTTTTTTGCAGAAAAGACGCTTGAATGGCTGGTCTCACAATTAAATCATCATTAATCCGCAGGTAAAATGAATACATTCCTGCAAAATTTGTCGTTTTAAGTGCTCCGTCCCCCTGATCATCCTGAATAACCATGATTCCAATTCCCCCGTTTACAGCTTCATAAAAATTATCAAATGAAACACTATAGGTTACGTAGGGTAAATCCAAATTTGGCCATTGATTCCTGTAATTTAGGCTAACATTGGAGTAATTAGTAGAACCAGCGAGAGCTGGATTTAAATAGAGTTTATTGGCATAAAATTGAGAAAACCGAATATCCTGAGCTTTACCCGTAGTAACAATTCCTGCAATCAATATACAAAAAGCGAATAGTGCCTTTTTCATAAATTTTATAATTAAAGTTCTCCCCGAAGGAGAATTTTCATTTAGTGGTTAATTCAAACTATACGCACCGAAAATTATTTTGTTAATAGATTCCGGCATTATTTTATTTACCCATTACAAAAACAAATTTCCAATTCCTTAAATCGTCATTAGTAATGAATGTTATTTCACGCAGTTTGAGTTTCTGCTAACAGAAACTCAAACACACGTAAAATAAAACTTTCTTCAAATTATCTTATCAACATAAAGGTTCCTTTATTGGTGAGTTCCCCATTTACAAATACAACCCAGACATATGCTCCGGCCGGACAAAGTTTCCCTTTGTATTGTCCATTCCATCCGCCTTTATACCCTTGCTCGTTAGTCTTATACAGCAATTCACCCCAACGATCGTAAACATACATCTCAAACTCTTCAATAATTGAGAATCTTTCATCGGCATTTCCTCCCATATTCTCATTATCGCCAACAAAGAATCTATCATTCGTTCCATCATCGGCTAAAGGTAGAAATGCATTTGACGACTCTATTCCAACAGGTTTCACTTCAACATAGGCAGAATCAATAGCCACACAACCTAAATTATCTTCAACCTTAAGCTTATAGGTTCCAGTCTCTGACACTTCAAATCTTTGGAAAATACTACCATCCTGCCATTCAAAAAAGTAAGGTGCGTAATCCGAAGGAAGATTTGGACCAAAGGTCACTGTTTGTCCTTCAAAAATCAAAGTATCTTTCAATCCTAAGTTTGGTTTTGGATTAATCACGAACAATTGCTCATCACCACAACCATAATCGTTGGAAACTTCCAATTTATATTCTCCTGGCTTGTCAATCGTTCTTACCGGTGAACTATCATCATCATTCCAAACAGGATTTTCCATCCCTGTAATGTCAATCTCATATTTATCACCTTCACAACCAAATTTATCCTCAGGTAAAGTTGGATCAGCAAGCATGGTAACAGTTACTTCCCCTTCTGCATCGCAACCATATAAATCGGTTACACTAATAGCATAAGTATGAGTTCCCTCAGGAGCATCAATAATTCTAGGACTTCTTATATCCGAATGATCCAAATGATCTGGATTTGTCCAACTAATTACATCTTGATCTCCAACGATATCAGTTTGCAAAACCAACTGATTACATTGACTAACTGTTGTATCATTAATAGTTGTTACAACAGGAAGAGGAGCTACTGAAAGGTTTAATAAATCAATTCCTTCACAACCATGCTCGTCCTTAACCATTGCCAATAATACCTGTGATTTTCCAGGTGTAAATGTAGGATTCATCGAATTCGGATTATCTAAATTATCCGGTAAAAGCCTATTGTTATCCTGTATTTTAAACCACTGGATATTATCTTCGTCTGTTTTAGCACTAAGCGGTGTCGGAATACAACTACCTACAGTAATATCATCTGTAATATCAACTACAGGTAAAACATCTACCGTTAAATTAGCAACTGGTGTCACATTCGAACATCCGTATCCATCAGTATAAGAATAGTGTACTGCATAGGTTCCGGCACCACGTTCCGAAGGATTAAATTCTGTTTGCGAGATTCCATTAATCCAGTAAATTCCACCTTCAGGGAAACCTCCGGTTAACACAAATTCTTTTTCACAAACTCCTTTAGAGCCTAAGCTTGTTAAGTTCACGTTTGGAAGTGCATTTAATACAACTGCAGAATCAACTCGAGATTGACAACCTGTTGCCCAATCCATAATCGAAACTGAAAGACTGCCCGGAGAAAGTTCCTCCCATGTAACTCTTGTTTTGGCTCCTTCTTCGGGGCCGGCAAATATACCACCGTTAACATTCCAACTGTAAACATCAGCATTTACCTGATTGAGCACATAAGTTACACGATCCTCTTTAGCACAAAGTACCATTCGACCATAAATCGCAGTATTTGGAAGAGCATGAACAACTAATTCTGTTGGTTTCGTTGATCGGTAATCTGTACAATCATCAGATAAAATGCAAGTATAATAACCACTATGGGAAACCTGAGCCGAAACAATCGATAATGATGATGTATTTGCTCCGCTAATAACTCCTGGAACATCAACCACATCAACTCCATCAACTTTCCACTGGTAATTTACATTATTCCCTACCGCATCTGCTGTAAACAATACATCTTCACCAGTACAAACTTTCATATCAACCTGATCTGACAGAACCTGCAATTGCGGTGTTACATTCAATGCCGCAACCGGACTAAATTCTTCTCCACAAGTAGAATATACTCTGCAATTGTAGTCTCCGGCATCCGAAAGCTGAATATTTGTAAGGCTTAAGGTTTCACTTGTTTTTCCGGGAAGATCAATACCATCTTTCCTCCACTGATATTTTAGCTGTTCTCCGGTATATTCAACTGTAAATTCGACCAATGGCTCATTTTCACAAACATCTTTTCCAACTGTTGAAGAGACATATACCGGCAACTGAATAACTTCCAAATTCGCATTGGAAGAAACATCACCACACATACTCGTAACCTGAATTTCGTAATTGCCTTCGTTACTTAAAGCAAGAGCATCGTAATGAAGTATTTTCTGATCAGATACGTTAACTCCATCCATTGTCCACTCAAATGTCATGCTCGATGTTCCATCAATATCAGGAACCCAATCCAAAACACTTCCTTCGCAAAGAGTCGTATCACTTAAGGAAGTATTTAAAACTGTTTGAGAATAAACCCGTACTGTTGTTGTCTCAGTTATTACAGAAATTCCTTCGCCTTCAATCTCACATTTATAAACTGCAGCATCTGCCAAACCAAGAGCTGCAAAGTATAAATTCAGACTTGTTTCAGAAGGAATCAGAATATCATTTTTAAACCACTTAACTGATGAGATTTGACCTGTTGCAGATATTGACAAACTTAAAGGATCTCCAACACACTTTTCCTCTAAAGTATTCAACCCGGAAACAATAGTGACAGGTTCCTTTACAGTTAATTTACCTGACGCCAATCTTTGACCACAAGCTCCAATAATTTTACAAGTATAATAACCGGCATCAGCCATCGTAATATTAGTAAGAGTTACAGAAGGCCCTGTTTCTGTCAAAGGTACTTTCGTTCCATCGGTTAATTCATGAGTCCACTCAAAAACTAAATCAATACCAGTTACGTCTACTGTCATTGTATAGCTTTCACCTACATATTTAGGAACATTTTTAAGTGTTGTATGAAGTAATGTGTTTGGTTTAACAGTTAACGTTGTTGATTGAGAATCGTCACCACAACCTGTTGTGCTGGTAATCTTACATTCAACATTATATGTTTCAGATGCATTCAAATCGGAGGTTATAACATCCACAGCATCAATAACCAATTCCGAAGAATTCACTGATTGATCCACGCCGTCAACCAACCACTGGTAATTCAAACTTGTTCCTGTTGCATTTGCTCTAAACACAACGTCGTTTCCTGCACAAACAGTTTGCGGTGCAATTGGATCAAGAGTTAGAATTGGATTAATTACCTGATTGCCCAAAGAAGCATCCGAACCACACATATTGCTGACTGTAACTAAATAATTTCCAGCTTCTGATAATTCTGCCGTTCCTAAATCCAAATAATCAACTGTAGTAGTCACTAATGAATTATCATTTAGTGTCCAAACGGGATCATTATAAGTTCCGCTTACCACAATTGGTCCCAGAACTAAAGGATTTCCCTCGCAAACTTCAGCGATTGCATCTATACCTGTTGTAATTTCAGGTATTGCCAATATATTCACTTTAATTGTGTAAACGATAGGGCCACCACAATTTCCAGAAACAGTACAAACATAAGTACCAGCATCTGTTGCATCAACAGCAGATTTTAAATAGGTTGCATTTGCTGCAAAGCCTGCACCATCCTTCGTCCACACATATGTTGTAACATCACCAGTAACTTTAGTCTCCAATTTTAATTCTGCACCAATACACAAGGTTGTTTCTGCATTCCATGTATTACCTGCTGAAATTGGTTCATAAACACTTACATAACCAGGAACTGTTTTAGTAGTACATCCGTCTGAAACTCCAACTTTGTACTGACCCGTCTGCGCTTTATCTGTCGCAGTCAAGCTGAAGCTTGGATCTGTACCTATCAGCACATTATCCTTATACCAACTATAGCTTGCAGTCTTAGCTGCATCTATTGTTGTAATACCAACAGATAACACTTCGGTATCTCCAATACAAACCTGAGTAGAATTACCCCAAGCTGCAATTTCAAGTTCGTCATAATGATCAACTACAAAATTATTTGTTTTATCAGGACAAACACCGCCATTACCAGCAGTTACCTGATAATTTCCATTATCTGAAGCCGCAATACTTACTGTTGATGTGGTTGAAACTTCAGCAGCACCTTTCATCCAGGAAAATGAGATTGGCTCTGTTCCCGAAAGATTAGCCAAACTGATTTGTTTCTCAACGCCAAAACATAAATTTTCATCAGCAATAGGATCAAAATTAACCGGTTCAACAACATTTAACGAAGCAACACCAGATGTTTCATCAGCACTCACACCATCTCGAACAATACATCGGAAAGTCCAATTATTCATTGCAAGAGTTGTTGCAGCTATTTCCAATTTGGAACCGTTCGCAATTGGAGAAACTGATAATTCAGGAAATCCGGTTACTGTATTGAATGTAGTACCATTTGTACTGTACTCCCAATTGTAAATCAATCCAGAAGATTTTCCTGTAATTTCAAAATCTACAGCTCCACCCAAACAGGCTTCCATATTCTGTGGTTGTCCGGATATTTTAACAACAGAAGTAATTGTTAATGTTGCCAGATTACTTGTTGCATTTGCAGAACATTTTGTATTTCCAACAACACAACGGTATTGATTTCCATTAAAAGTTGTCTGATCTGCTCCGGTAATACTAAGAGTTGCACTTGTAACTCCGGCATATTTCCCTCCATTCGAAAGATTACTCCATCCTGAACCAGTATCTTCTTGCCATTGATAAATGTAATCAGGTTCCCCTGCAGCTTTTACTGTAAATGTTGCATTTCCACCATCAGGAATTGTACTGTTCAAAGGATCATCAACAATCGAAACTTCTTCGTAAACTGTTAAGGTTGCAACTGCAGATGTTACAGAATTACATGAATTAGTAACCACACAATAATAAGAATCCCCATTTACTGGAGAAGTCTCAGTATAACTATTACTTGTTGCCCCACTAATTGCTCCGGAAGAATTGTACCACTGATAAGTAATCGGCATTTCACCTTCACCTGTTACACTATACACTGGATCAGCATCATTAGCACACATTATTTTATCAGTAGGATCGCTAACTGTTACCTTTTCCTTTATATCTATTATATAATCAATAGTAACATCTCCACAAGCAAGATCATTATAAACATCACATTTATATGTTTTCTCATTAGCTAATGAAACATTACCCAAATCGTAACTTGCACTTGTTGACAGAACAGTTCCTGGAGTTGTACTTTCGTACCACTTGTACTGAATATTACTACCAGAACTTGTCACTGCAGACAGAACCAGAGATTCTCCTTCACATTCTTGAAGATTATTAACAAGAGGGGTAGTAACATTTATTGTTTCATAAACTTCCAACTGCACCTCATTAGTATCATCACTTGCTATACCAACACTCAATACACATTTGAATCTCCATGTATTCATGCTTGTATTTGCGTTTGGAACTGTTAATGTATAAATCTGTCCAATATTTGTTACAAACATTCCAAGAACTCCATCTGCATTGACATACCCAGCGCCTAAACCATCATCATATTGCCATGCAAAATTGTCAACTGCAGCAGTCCCTTCAACAGAAAAACTAGCTGATTGGGTTTCACAAACCTTTTGATCAATTGGTTGATCTTTTATTTTAATCACATTACTCAATGTCAAAACTGCTCCTAAACTGGTAGCAACTCCTGAACAAGAGGAACTGGTTACAATACATCTGTATATGTTTCCATCAAATCCATTTGCCATTAAAACTCCTGTCAGTTTTAATTGGGAAGATGTAGTTCCTAAATATTCATCACCATCAGATAAATTAGCGAATCCAGAACCTGCATCCTCTTGCCATTGGTAAGAATAAGTAGGTTCTCCTGATGCTACCACCTTGAAACTTGCATTACCACCATCTGCAACAGTAACACTAACCGGATTAGTTGTGCTAACCTCTGATAAAACAGTTAGACTTGCACTATTCGATTTTGCAGTTGAGCAATAATCACCTGATACAACGGCATAATAACTCTGTCCGTTAACAGGACTAGTTACTGTTAGAACATTACTTGTTGCTCCAACAACAAGAATATCATTTTTATCATACCATTCGTAATTTACAGTTCCTTCTGCAGTTCCTGTTACTGTAAAAGTAGGATCCACATCATTCGCACACATAGTAACATCAGCAGGATTTGTAACTGTTGGAAGTGCTTTTACATTTACAACAAAACTTCTCGTTATTAAAGAACAACCTAAGTCATTATAAATTTCACATATATAAGTCCCTGCCTTAGCTGATGAAATGGTCCCCATATTATAGGAAGCACTTGTCGATAATATTGTTGACTCGGCTCCTACTTTATACCATTTGTAATTAATTGCATCACCTGTAGCACTAACCGACAAAGAAAGTGGCTGACCAACGCAAGGATTATAAGTTGCATCAGCTGTTGCAACAGCAATATCTTCTAAAACAGTTACAATTACCTCATTTGAATATTGATCGGTACTAACGCCATCGCTAACCAAACACTTAAACTTCCAATTGTTGATATCCAAATCATCCGCAGGAATTGTTAATGTCGATACCTGTCCAACTTTGGATATCGTTATTCCATCTTTTCCATATGCTGTTTCGTATGCACCTGCTCCTTTTTTGTAGTACCAGGTGTAAGTTAATCCTGCTGTTGCACCTTCAACACTAATGCTGGCATTGGTATTAAAACAAACAGTTGTGTTTGTTGGTTGAACAGCAATCTTTGTAACCTCTGTAACCGTTAGTGTTGCAGGATTGCTGGTTGCTGATGAAGCACAAACCGCTCCAGAACTAATAACCTCACATCGATATTGGTTTCCATTAAAAGTTGCTTTATCAGCACCGGTTATTTGCAATTTGGCCGAGTTAACACCTGAATATTTTCCTCCGTTTGTAAGGAGATTCCATCCAGACCCCGAATTCTCATACCACTTGTAGGTATAAGATGGTTCACCCGAAGCCACAACGCTGAAACTAGCATTTGCACCATCTGAAATTGTTAAATCAGAAGGATCAGTAACAGATACATTCTTTATTATAGTAAGTGTTGCTTTTGCTGAAGCAGCAGCATTACAAGTACTACCCGAAACGACACAATAATAACTTTGTCCGTTTACTGGTGTAGTTACTGTTAATGAATTACTGGTTGCTCCAGCTACTGCAGCATTATTTTTATCATACCACTGATAAGTTACTGGCGCTTCTCCAGTTCCAACAACAGAAAATACAGGATTTGCATCCGTTTCACACATTGTTACACTTAACGGATTTGTTACCGTAGCATGTTTATTAACCTGAACATCAAATGTGAGCGTCTGATTTCCACAATTTAAATCATTACTTAATTCACATTTATATTGTCCTGCCTGTGTGAATAAAATATTTCCTAAATCTAAATTAGATTTATCAGATAAGGTAGTGGCTGGATCCGATGATTTATACCATTTGTACACGATATTGTCACCTGTAGCCGTTACAAATAAATTGGTGGCAACATTTTCACAAACTACTGTATTGGTAGGTGATTGATTCGATACCACAATTGTATTTCTAATATCAAGATTGATTGAAACCTGCGCATCACCACAATAATCGGACTCCACTTTTGCAATGTAATCACCATCATCCGAAGGACTTGTGGCTGGATTAATAACAAAATCAGCAGGATCAGCATTACCATCAGTGATTACAGCTCCATCTTTCCACCACACAATCCCTTTATGTTCTCCTGATGCCGAAATCTCTAAAGTAACTAATCCTGAACACTCTGCCAGAGTATTGTCTAAAGTACTTATTACTGGCTTAGCATGTACAACTACACGATAAGTCTTTATCGGAGTTTCACACTTTCCAACAACAGTTGCGGTATATATAAATGAGCCAACAATATTATGAGCATCCAATTGAATAGAAGTTCCTGTTCCTATATTCGTACCGGCAAAGTTTTTCCAAACAATTGAATAATCAGCAGGATTACCATTAATCTCAGTAGTAAGTAAACTAAGCAATGGTTTTTCACCCTCACAAATATTAATTATTTTATCAGAAGGATCAACAAGGGAAACATGTGTATTAACTTTCAATTCTCTTTGAATAACCGCATCTCCACAGCTCAAAGTAACATTACAATAATAAACTCCCGCATCCGCCAAACTAACATTTGTTAAACTCAAAGTTTCTGTTGTTCCAACTATTGGGCCTGAATCCTTATCCCCAAATCTCCATTCGAAAATAGGAGATCCTAAATAAGTTATTGTCGTTGAAAAATTATCGCCGACACAAACAGTCGATGTTCCTGATGCCGGAGAAGTAACAGCTTCTTTCGTTAAATTGGCAGTTGCTGTTTTCGTATTTCCACACTGATCGGTAACAACAACTTTGTAGTTTCCAAAGTCAGCATCCTGAACATTCGACAATTCCAATTTATCAGAATCTGTTCCAATTGGATTTCCTAAATTGTCCGTCCAAACATAATGAAGAACAGTGGCGGTAGGTATTGTAGATACTTTAGCTTCAAAGGTTACATTCTCACCAATACAAGTTCCAACATCAGCAACTGAAAGAGTACCAAAATCAGAAAACATATTTAATGTACGCTTAAAAGAAACCGGAGCATCACAAGAACTACTAGCAAAAAATTCCCAGATTCCCTGATGGCTTGCATCAACCGTAAAGGTATATGGATTAGTTATGGTTTTAATTGTTCCATCGGGCTCTTTTACCTGATAGATATATACAGCTCCATTATTATCAACATTGAAGGATGCAGTTACATTTGCTGCACTACAAAATGGCCCTGTTTTATCCAAACTAAAACCATTTACTTTAATTTTAGGGGTTACAATTAAATCTGCGGCCGAAAATCCAGAATTACATCGATTTGTAACATCTACTCTATAATTTCCTGCATCAGCATTCTTAACACTTGATAAATTAAGAGAAGATAAATTATTCAATAAATCAACCCCGTCTTTGTTCCAACTATAGGTATAAAAATCACCTGGATATTTCATATCCACACTAAATGAATGATTATTCCCTTCACAGACCGTTGCATCCTGCAGTAGTTTATCAAACTCTACCAATGGATAAATATCCAAATCAAATACAGCCATCCCCAAACTATTTGGACACTCGACTGTTTCTCCGGCAATTGTATAAACACTGGTTACTTTAACTTTAAATGTAACATCTCTATCTAACATTGAAGCTGTATAATTCAATACATTTCCTGTTTCTGATAGAGTTTGAGATCCTCTTTTCCAATCATAAGTTAAAACACCATCACCTGTTGCCAGAGCAGTTAAAACAATATCTTGCCCCACACACAAATCATCATTTGAAGTTATACTATTTAATACTGGTGTTGATAACACATTAATAACAACCTGATCTGCTGCAACCCCACAACCATTCTCAACCTCGCAACGAACTGTATAGGTTCCGGTTGGGTAATTAAATGTATACGGATTTTCCAATGATACAGGAGAAGTTCCTCCATCAACATACCATTTTACATCACCAGCATCTCCAGTTACCAACGCATTTAATATCGTACTTGATCCCGAACAAAAATTAGTTTTGTCTGTATCAATACTTACTGTTGCTTCCTCATCAACTAATACATTTAATGTAACATCCACTGTAGCTCCTGAGGTTCCACAGTCCTGATATTCCGGTTTAAATCCAATAGTACATATATACTCCCCCTCTTGTGATTTCTGAGGATTAGCAAAAACTAATTCAGGGAACTTAACTCCACTATATACATCACCATCAACTAAATCAACACTGTCTTTCGACCATGAATAATCGTACCAGCTAACATCTCCATTTGAAACATCCAATGAATTCTGTACATCTTTACAAAAATGAACAATATCGCCATCACTTCCATAACTAAAATTTGGAACAACCTTCGCGATGAATTTTGCAGTATCCTGAACTGCCTGAACGAATGATATACTATCCAAAGCAAAAAAAGCATCCTGAGTATCAAGATTATGATTAAGTATCTTAATTGTTGCCTTCCTTGCTGTTCCCGGTTTCCAAAGAGCTGAAACTGATTGCCACTCTGTAGATTTATCTATTTTAAAATCTTCAATAATTGTCTCATCGTTAACAAGCACTTTAAGCGACTGATTATAAGTCGAATTCTCTTTTGCCAAACGCCCGTGCAACTTAAAAATATAACTGAAATTTTCTTCTACAGGCAATTCATTCACCTGATAAACCACCTCTCCTTGCCTATCAGAATATCCTAAGAACATTCTTCCTCCGTCCATTGCTCCAAAGTCAGCTAAAACAGGATTTTCTGCTACAGGGGTGGATGCCAGTGCGAAATTCCCAGGGTCAACAAGATTACTGGTAACTATATCGTAATCAGACTCAAACCCATTAAAACCATCTGAAAAATCACCATTAAATAAAATATCCAAACTTGGATCTCGGTAATATCCCAAAACAGAATAGATCGTTTCTACATCCGGAGCTGGCACAACCAGCGGTCCATTTTCAATAATTGGATCCCCTGTAAAATCATTTACATACCATTCATAAAAGTCAGGGAATGGTTCTACAAGAGCAACACTTATATTCTCATCATAACTTTCACAAACCAGACTTATTTCTTTATCTATATTTAACACAGGATGAATTGGAGATACTGCCTTTGTAAAGCCAGAATAATATCCTGCAGCACCAAGAGTATTTGAACTCGCTGTCCAGGCAACATTTATAGCTTTACTCCCTGTAAAACGACAATCACCGCTTATATTAGGTACTTTATAATATACCCATTCGGTTGTTCCAGGCACATCCTGAGGATTGCTTAAAGATGTTCCATTACGTTGTACATCTACATTTTTTTGCGACAAAACCGTAACCGTTGGATTTATAAGACCTCCGGCACCGGTAGTAATGTAATTAGCTTGAGGAATCACAACCTCCTTAATTCCCAATCCTGTAAGAGGAGGAATAAAATTAAGCCCAATATTTGTCCAGTCTTGATTTGTACCACACATGGTTTGGTAAACATATACATCTTTACCTTTTGTATCAATGTAAAGTGTTGGTAGTGCTTTAGGATTAACAATGTCATCCAAAATGATAAAATCACCAGCATTAGCCAGTGTACCTTTATTGTTTCCATTTACCATTACTTCAGTATTTGGCTGGGTTGCCACAACAATAGTTCTTTCCTGTCCAGCATAATAAGCAGTAGGATCTGGCTCAGCCTTTCCTTCTCCTTTCATTACTATGTATGTGTCTCGCACCTGATCCACCGGAACAATCTGGTCGAAACCAATATCCTGAGATGGCTTCGCCCCTGCTGTCCATGAACCACAATTCACAACAATTTTTTGAGTTGATGTAATATGAGTCCCGTTCATTCCATTGCGAACTTGTATCGATTCGTTCTTAAATTGATTAGCATGCAAATTTACCCCAATAACATAACTCTGCCCTTTGCTTAGTGTTCCTGTTATAACATCAGAAGGATCTATTGATTCTAAAACTACATTTGCACCATCGTATTTTGTAATGTACTTACATTTAATTCCAGAAAAATTAACGGTTGTCTGCCCATCTTCAACAGCCATCACTGAAATAAAGTGGCTTCGAATAGGATAACCTCCACTATACGAAGGATCTGAATAATTAATTGTGTGGCTATACAAATGCCCGGAATAAAAATCTTTCCCTTTGGCATAAGCTCCTTTTGCCGAAAGAGAACCTCCATGCGTTAATGCTCCATATTCCCCACCATTACTAAAGCCATGCCTTATATTTGCAAAGAAAGGACCATCATACGAGTAAATTCTTAACCCCTGCCCATTTAAAGGTTTGTTTAATTCCTTTGGACCTATAATTCCATACGAATAACTACACCCATCAGGATAAGTACTCGAATTATGCGAACTATACGTATCTCCTCCCGGAGTTTTAAAAACATAAGTTTTGCTTTGATTACGATTAATTGTAAACGGACCTGCTACTGTATTACCTTGTCCATCTTCAATAAAAACCTTAAGGTCTTTTTCTGAATTGGTTGACAAGAAAAGTTCTTGTTTTCCCACCTGAGCAGAACAATAAAACGGCGGCACATAATGCTCATAGTCATACTGAGCCATTCCACTGAATGGAAAAATAAACAATAAACCAACAAAGACTAACTTAAATACTTTCATTAATAGGGTAGAAATTTTACCATTCTTCATGTCATTAAGATTCAAAGTTAAAACGAAATTAATTTGCAATGAAAGACACTCTACATTGAAAAAGCAACATAAATTAATCAATCAAAACAACTCACAAAATCAGCCAAATGGATAGTTTAAACAGATTTAAACAACACAATTCAGTAAATCAATTTATCATTTCCTTGTGGGGCTAAAAAAGTTCCGCAAAGTATCTGTTTAAACTGATAAAAGATGGTTTTTGTTACATGATTATTATAAAAAAGTAAGTTTAAGTAAAATTAAACGAATTAACGATAATAATAAAAGGCAGCATTCTCCAGAAATGCTGCCTTTAAAATATTCTTACTACGTGTATTTAACGCATTATATTCTCTACTTCCTCTATACTAATTGGAATCCTCTTTCCAATCAAACGATTTCCTTGTTCAGTTACCAACACATCATCTTCCAAGCGAATACCTCCAAAATTACGATATTCATAAACTTTATCGTAATTGATATAGTCCAAATGCAATCCTTCCTGCTTCCATTTGTCCATTAACGCCGGAATAAAATAAATCCCCGGCTCATTAGTGATTACAAAACCTGGCTTTAGCTCTTTTCCAAGACGCAAATAAGCAGTTCCAAACTGATCAATCCGTTGTACCTTTTCATCGTATCCAACCAAATTCTCACCGAAATTTTCCATGTCGTGCACATCCAAGCCCATCATATGCCCAAGCCCATGCGGCATAAATAAGGCATGAGCTCCAGCTTTCACAGCCTCTTCAACATCACCTTTCATTAAACCAACCTCTTTTAAGCCCTTGGCAAGTACTTTACAAACCTCCAGATGAATACTCTGATAAGTAACCCATGGACGAATCAACTCATTCCCTTTGTTGATTCCAGCCAGCACAATCTCATATATTTCTTTCTGCTTTTGACTAAACTTTCCTCCCACAGGAATTGTTCGGGTATTATCAGAAGCATAATGAGAATCGGTTTCAGCACCACTATCCACAAGCAATAAATCTCCCGCTTTAAGCAGATTACCATGCTCGTGATTGTGTAAGGTTTCTCCTCTTCTTGAAACAATAGCTGGAAATGAGAGCAGTCCTCCCGCTCTTAATGCTATGGCTTCACATTCTCCGGCAATTTCTCTTTCATAAACTCCATCTTTGGCCATTTTCATTGCTGTGGTATGAATCTCATAACCAATTGCAGCCGCACGCTCCAATTCCTTAATCTCGTACTCATCTTTTATTTCTCGAAGCGAAATAACAGCTTTAACAAATTCTTCAGATGCATTCTCCTTAATTGCATTTAATGGTGTGCCAATCATTTCATGAATCAAGATTTTATTTTCGGCACGGTAGACAGGTAAGAAATGAATTTTTCGACCTCCTTTTATTGCTTCAGCAACAAAAGATTTCAAATCATTAAACGGAGCTGTGTTTTCAACACCAAAACGTGCAGCTTGATCTGCAACACTTGGCTGTGGTCCCATCCAAATTATATCATCAATATCAACATCGTTACCAAAAATGTAATCTTTATTATTATCGATATCAAAAACACCGGCAAAACCAGGATGATCGATACCAAAAAAGTACAAAAATGTACTATCCTGACGATAATGATAAACATTATCGGCGTAATTCATTGGCGCTTCAGGATTACCTAATACCAATGCAATTCCGTCTTTCATTATTTCACGTAATTGGTTACGTCTTTTAATATATACTTCTTTTGGAAACATATTGCTTTGTATTTATAAGTGTTTTGTAAAATGAATTCGAAAGATACAAAAAAGAGAGTTATTTGGTAAACGATAACAACTATTTATAGATACAAAAAAAGGCTTCCGATAATGAAAGCCTCCTAATTCAATAAATTATTATTACAGTTTAATTTCCCGGTCAACTGTTTGATCCAGAGAAATAAATGTTTCCGTTTTTGATATCCCGGGAATATTCTGTAGTGTATTAATTAAAATATCCATTAAATGTTGATTATCCCTGCAAAGCATCTTTACCAAAAATGTAAAGTTACCAGTGGTAAAATGACATTCTACAATTTCAGGAATAGCATCAATTTTCTCAACAACCATTTTATATTGATGCGCATGATCAAGAGAAATACCAACAAAGGCACACACCTCATACCCTAAAGCTCGTGGTTTAACAATAAATCTAGATCCATCAATAATCCCTGCATCTTCCAGTTTTTTAACTCTTTGATGAATTGCTGCACCAGAAATTCCACACTCTCTGGCTATTTCCAAAAATGGAATCCTTGCATTTTTAATCAAGTAAGATAGAATCTTCTGATCTACAGCATCAATTTGAACTTTCATTAGTAGTTATGATTTAGATTTAAATAGTTAGTCAATGGTTCCAAAAAATTTAAATATTCTACATAAGCCACATTGTCATGTAGCTAGTTTAATATTATAAAGAGACCACTTGTTACAATTCATTACAATATTAGCAAAATTATTACTAATTCATAAGCAAATAAAATCTAAAACTACAAATCAACAATATTTAGAACCAATTCACTCAGGCCTCAACCTTACATTTTATTTTAGTCAAACTTCACTAAATTTCCCAAATTTACTGTTTTACAACAAAAACAACTCGATAAAAAAAGACTAATTTTGGAAGCCAGTTGAAATTGCTCTTTTTAAATATCAACTATCTTCTTTAGTTGAATTAAAAATAAACACTTTATGATTAAATTAAGACCATTAATGTTTGTCGGAACAGGATCGGATGTTGGAAAAAGCATTATCAACACAGGGTTTTGCAGGATTCTTAAGCAAGATGGCTATCAACCGGCTCCATTCAAGGCTCAAAATATGTCACTAAACTCTTTCGCAACACCGGAAGGATTTGAAATTGGCCGAGCGCAGGCTGTTCAAGCTGAAGCCTGCGGATTAGCTTGTCATACCGATATGAATCCTGTCTTATTAAAGCCTACAAATGATAAAAGTTCACAAGTTGTTTTGAATGGAAAACCTATTGGTACTCAAACTGCGGTCGAATATTTTATGGGAAATAATAAGCATGCTTTATTTGAAGAAGCAAAATCTGCATTTCATCGATTGAACCAAAAATACAATCCCGTAGTATTGGAAGGAGCGGGCAGCATATCCGAACTAAATTTAAAAACCCGTGACATCACCAACATGCGAATGGCTGTTGAAGCCAATGCGGTTACCTATTTAATAGCTGATATAGATAAAGGTGGTGTTTTCGCGAGTGTTTATGGAAGTATTCAGTTACTTGATAAAAACGAGCGAAAGCAAATCAAGGGAATTATTATCAATAAATTTAGAGGAGACATAAAACTATTCGAAGACGGGAAAAAGATTATTGAAGATCTTACCGGCAAACCTGTTATCGGAATCCTTCCTTATTTTAAAGATATCCATATTGAGGAAGAAGATTCTGTTAGTCTCGGAAAAAAATCAAAAACATCCAGTAAAGAAAAAATTAACTGTGCTGTTGTTATTTTACCACGCATGGCCAACTTTACTGATTTTGACGTTCTGGAACATGATCCAAGAGTTCATCTTTTCTATACAAACAATCCTTTAGAAATAGAAACTGCCGACATCATAATCCTGCCAGGAAGCAAAAATACCATTTCTGATCTTCAGGAACTAAAACAAAACGGTGTTGCCTTGTCTATTGTTAAAGCACACAAAAATGGGAAAAAAGTAATTGGTATTTGTGGTGGCTATCAAATGATGGGTGAAAAGATTAGCGATCCACTTCAAATTGAAGGCAACATTGAAAACATTGCAGGTCTTGGGATTCTGCCAATAGAAACAACGATCACTAATGAAAAACTCACAGAACAATGCGCTTTCAAATTCAGGGATTCAAATCAAGACTGCTTTGGATATGAGATTCATATGGGAGAAACTATTGCTGTCCAGAATAACATACCACTATGCATTTTATCCAATGGAAAAACTGATGGCTATTTTCTAAACCAGAACTGTTGGGGAAGTTATATTCATGGTATTCTGGACAACAAAATTGTGATTCAACATCTGTTATCCGGATTCAATCTGGAACAAGAAAGTGATTTTAATTATCAGGAATTTAAAGAAAACCAATACGACAAACTGGCTGATTTAATAAGAGAAAACATCGATATGGATCTATTTTACGCTCATTTAAAAGAAGATTAACTGAACATGAACAAGTACCATAATCGATACATAATTACTGGTGGTCCGGGATCAGGAAAATCGACCCTGTTAAATAAATTATCAGAACAAGGCTATCTGTGTTTTGAAGAAATATCAAGGATTGTTATTCAGGAACAACATCAAATTAGCGGAGACAAAGTTCCCTGGCAGAATCTATCCGAATTTGCTGAAATTTGTTATGAGCGCATGAGTTATCAACTTACTGAATGCAAAGCCGAAGGAAAGTGTTTTTTTGATCGTGGGTTACCTGACATTATTGCCTACGTAAGACGAGGAGGCTTGACTGTTCCATTAAAATATTTTAAGAAATCCGACCAATACAACAAAACTGTATTTCTTGCCCCTCCTTGGAAAGAAATTTTTATTAACGATGCAGAAAGACCTGAATCATTTGAAGAAGCAAAGGAAATATCTGTTTTCTTAAAAAACACCTATGAAGAATTGGGTTTTACTGTTATTGAACTTCCTAAATATTCAGCAACAGAAAGAGCTCAATTTATTACCAATTATTTAGCCACCGATAATGATTTATAAATGGCTTCATAAGTTGTTTTGCCAACATTTCCCCAAACAAAACATGTTTGCCGCAATACTGAACTACAGGACCTGTTCCACATGCAATTGCCGTGGAATCAGTTCCTGTTCCCGTTGCCAATAATCCACTAACCGGGCTCAGAACTTTCAAATCCTGCAGACAAGCTGCTTTGGCTTCCGCCACCATCATAATGCATTCAACCATACCTGCATCAGAAAGATTAGCATTAGTAGTAACCAGAATATTAATAGTTCCTATTTTTTGACACTCCTCATTCACGAATTGATAATCGGCCTCATCTCCTGCCCTGCGGGCATTTGACACTCCGGATGTAACAAAAACCTCTATCCAAACCCCCTGCTTTTCAACTCGAATTCTTCGGAATGAACTCATTAAGGCCGCAGTCATCATTCCAACACAATTCCCTTCCCAATTTTGGGAGTCAGCTATTCCTTTAAGTGTAATATCCGGAGATTCAAAATCAGTTCTTTCTCCTTTAAAATTAGCATCAACCTTTGTATTCAAAAAATGGTCAACAATTTGGCAACCTCCTTTTAAAATTGCAGAACTTACCATCCTAACCGGATTCTGAAACTCAACATGAAGGAATTGATCCGTTAATTCGATTGAAAATTTCATTCTTCTACTCCTTTACATTTTGTTGGAATGCAAACGAAACAGCCTCGTGATATTTTTTTAAGCCTCCCGATTTCTTGATTCCTTTGTAAACTTTTCTCTCATTCTCAAAATGACTGGAGAAATACTCCCAAAACGGCTTCATTTTTTGTAAGATTTGCGTATCCCCACTTAAAAATGAAGTATAAGTAGAAAAAATTTCATCGTACATTTTACGCAATGCTTTTTTACGAATATCTGCAGATGGAATTTCTATTCCCTTTATTTTTGCCGGCAACCAATAATCTTTCAGAACTCCTCTTCCTATCATTACATGATTTAGATTTGGCAATTGAGCATTCAAGTTCTCAAAGTCATCAAGTGTCTCAATATCACCATTAAAACCAATTGTTTTATTAAAACCCTCCTGTATTTGCTGAAAATAATCCCGATCGGCACTTCCCTTATACATTTGCTTGCCAATGCGAGGATGAACGATAATTTCATCAATATTAAAGTTTTTCATCACATCCAAGACCGAAAGTATCTCCGATTTATCTTCCAAACCCAACCGCATTTTAATCGACAGGTCAATTTTCCCGGAATATCCACATTCCAGAATATCCTTTATCTTTTCAGGATATGGCAACAAGCCAGATCCTTTCTTTTTCCCGGTAACCATAGGAAAAGGACAACCTAAATTCCAATTCATTTTTTCATAGCCTAAATCTGAAAGATACGTCTCAAAAAATTGAAACTCCTCAACAGATCCACTTAAAAACTGAGGCACCAATCGATTATTTCTCTCCAAAAAAGGTTCTATTTCTCTTTTGTGCGAGGTTCTTATTTCTCCTGAATTTTGAAGAACAAGAAAAGGGGTATAGAATTCATCTACGCCCCCAATGCATTTTTCATATGCTTGTCGGAACACCCAATCAGTATATCCCTGAAGAGGTGCTAATGAAATTTTCATGTGATTATAATTTCTTGTTTGTCGCTCCCAAATATTTTTGGAAGCAATCGCCTGAATAAATAGTCCAAAATACAGGAGAACTTATTCCTGCAAATATCATTTTATCGTCCAAAACTTAAAACACCCAGTAATTGTTTACGCTGACGATAATAATTAATTCCATCCTCGGTACCAATGCTTTTTACAAATTGATCAATCATTGTATCGTAGATTGTACCAAACTTAAATCTCTCCGGAGGATATAGTTCAGGATTATGCATGTCTTCAAGTCTCGCCAGATACATCCGTCCAACAATCTCGCTGCTAAGATCATCGCGATACATGCCTTGAGCTATTCCTTTTTCAACATTTATTTTAATTTTATCAAAAATAAATTCCATCCGCTCATCCATATGCTTTTTATACACTTCCGGGAAATGACTCTCAAATTCCATTGTAACGGATGGTGTTAAATTTTCGAAACGATCATTCATCTCCTGACTTACGATAAATAATATATCAATCGCATTCTGACCTTCAAAATTGTATTGAGTAAAAATGGACTCAAACGATTTTCGTTCGTATTCAAGAATTTTTTCTACCAACTCCTCTACTGAATCAACAAATTTGGATACATCAGATGGCGACACCCCAAAATCTTTAACTTTATCAAAAGAAAAGCCGCTTAAACCATTTTTGAACAAATAAGCCCTTACCTTCTCTATAATATGAATAAAATCCTTGTCCATAAACTATTACTGCTAAATAATTAAACTAAATCAAAATCTTTTTGATCCCCTTAAGATAGGCATAAAATTAGGCATTTTTCAATTGTGAAAGTAAAACAAATGAATATTTTAGTGATTTAAATATCTGTAACTAAAAATTAAGAAAAAGAGAAAATATATTCACAAAGGCAATCGGGGACAAATTAGCTATCCAAGAGGAATTAGGGTTTTAAAAGATTTTATTACGAAGAACTAAACAGGGCTGAATGGAGTAATTAATGATAAACCTATTGATGAATTTAATCCATCTTAACATATCAGACTTTCTGATTTATTTTTTATACTAACTAAGACCTGAAATGAATCACAATAATGCAAATGCAAAAAAAATTAGAGTTCCTCTCCCAAAAAAAGAAATAACTATTCATTAATAAATGGCGATTCATTTATCAAAATCATTGGTTCATAAAAAAGGATGTGTTTTAACAATAAAAATTAACATCATACATTATCTTTGTTGGTGAAGAAAGTCTGTTAAACACTTAGGTGATTGATTGTACTAATTCATAAGTAAATTTAAGTAGTAGTTTAGGGCGGCTAGTCACCGCCCTTTTTCTTTTTAGATGCATTTCATTTAAGCAAAAGAAAATCCATTTTGCTCCTTACATGGAAGTATAAACGCTAAAAAAATGCAATTAATTTCACCTGTTGCATTTTCCTTAAAAAACAAATTATTTTTTTAATTCATTTTCGATCACCACTTTCATCCCTTCAAACTCTTCCTGATTAAACAATCTGGTGAGATAAATAATTTTGCCTTCTTTATTAACAATTACATTACGAGTCACACCACTTTCCTTGTGTGCATACTTAGTAAATATTACTGCCCCTTCATCCAATGCAACCGGATAAGTTATTCCTGTTGCGGCTATTAATTTTTCAGCCTTTTCTTGTGGCTCGTCCAAATCTAAAGCATACAAGGCAAAATCCTTCTCTTTATGCTTCTGCCAAATCTCCTTCTCGATAAACGGCATTTCTTTGCGACAAACTCCACACCAACTAGCCGTAAACTGCAACATCACAACTTTTCCTTTTAAGTCAGACAACTTTAATTTACTTCCATCGGTCAAATTCATTTCAAAATCAGGTGCCATATCTCCTACTTTCACTATATACCCTCTGGAATCCTGAACTTGCGCCATTCCTGAAAAAACCAATCCCATAATAAAACCAATTGTTATAATTACCTTATTCATTTCTATTCTCAGATTAAAAAAAATATCAATAAACAAATAAAGATAAAATTCAGATAAGCTTTACCATCTACTTCATAATTTATAGATCTTAATTTTTCTGTAAAGGGTTTTTCTATCCATATTTAACAAGCGTGCAGCCTTACTTTTATTATAATCCGAAATATTTAAAACTCTTTTAATCCTCTCACCTTCGGATTCAAATAAAGGATTTAGATACTCCTGAGTATTTTCATAAAAAGAAGACGGCAACTCATTTAAAGTAATTAACTCCCTTTTTGTAAGAAGTGTTGCACGCTGAACGGTATTTTTCATTTCTCTTAAATTACCTGGCCAAGCATAATTAGTAAAAACATATTCTACACTTTTATCAAAACCAACTACCGATTTCCCAAGGTTGTTATTGGCCATATTCAAAAAAAATTCTGCAAAATGCATAATATCGGATTTTCTTTCTCTTAAAGGAGGAACATTAATCTGAAACTCATTTAAGCGATGATATAAATCCTCCCGAAAAGCACCAATCTGCTTCGACTCATTTAAATCCTCATTTGTTGCAGCCAGAATCCTAACATCAACCGATACCTCTCTATTACTGCCTACATGCTTTACTTTTCTTTCTTGTAAAGCACGCAATAATTGAACTTGCGTAGAATGATTAAGGTTTCCTACCTCATCCAAAAACAGAACACCTCCATCTGCAGCCTCAAAATGTCCGATTTTATCAGTAACAGCACCTGTAAAAGCACCTTTTTCATGTCCAAAAAATTCACTCAAAGCCAGCGTCTTTGAAATAGATCCACAATCGACGGCAACAAATGGTTTTTGAGACCTATCACTTTTTTCATGAATCATTTTCGCTACAATTTCCTTTCCGGTACCACTCTCACCTACAATTAATACTGACATCAGAGTTGGTGCAATTAAATCAATATGTTTTAGTAATTGCTTCGATAATTTTCCTTTGCCCTGATAATAATCCTGAATACCTGATGATACTTGCGATTTCGATTTTACAACGGGATTTTGATGTAAAAGAGCCTTATTAACAATATCCAAAACTTCATCGGGTCCAAATGGTTTCGATATAAAATCATAAGCTCCCAATTTAATCGATTTTATTGCAGATGAGATATCTGCATAACTTGTCATCATAACCACTACAGTCTTTGGAGTTATTTTCTTCACAAAACTTATGATTTCCATACCACACACCTCCGGCATTCTCAAATCAGTAAGTACGATATCATAAAATTTCGACTGAATCTTTTTTTTTGCCTCAACCGATGAAAAACTAGTAGTAACAAAAAACTCTTTTCTCTCAAAAAATTTTTTCAGCATCAAACAAAGTGTTGCATCATCATCCACAATAAGAATACTATTCATATCATTATAATTGTATATTTTTGCCATATAGCCTGTCCCGAAATTTTTTCGGGAGAACTTGCCATACTGAAATAATTTCCCTGCGTATCAAAATATCCTTGTCATAGACGTTTCACAATACTGATCAATTTTGTTTTGTAAAATGTAACTCCTCTGATATTTAAAAGACAACAAGATTACCTCTATCGAAATATTGAAATACAACTTCGATAGAGGTATAAGCATTAAAAATTTGGGTAAATTGCTTAAATGGATCTATTCCTTAAACCGCCAGATCTTCCTGTTTTACAAATTCTCCTTTCGCATTGAAATAAACAGCAATATTTCCCTCTGGTTTTGATAAGATAATCTTGTACGATCCATCATTTCCAATAAATGATTTAAGAATTGCATAATCCGAATATGATTCCGTAATTGCTGTCTGAACCATTTTAGGAAGTTCTTCAGCTTTTAATTCCTCATATTTAACATCTTCCTGCACAAAACTTGTCCCTGAAACTAAATTTGCTGCCGAAACTGATGTTGGAATACTTACACTAAACATTAATGCTACTGCTGATACAATCAAAACTCTTTTCATAACTAATCAATTTTTATATAAATATTAAAATATAATAACATGATCTATTATGAAATTTCTATGCCACAAATGACATACAGCGACAAGCGACACCGCAAAACACTCTATTTGTGAAAATTACAAATCTTAAATAAATACAAGCATTAATAAACACTTCATCATAAAATTGTAGACTACACAATTATGTGGGGATAAATTCCACTTTTTATTTACTATAAAATAAATTTACAGCACGTTATTTATTCTTTAGATATAAATTAAAGGGAATTATAAAGAATTGGAGCAAAGGGTGTATTATAAAGAACATCTATTCGATTACTTATTTCTTTTAATAATCAAGTTTAGAAAATAATCTTTAGCTTGTAGCTTTTTCTCTTTCAAGTAAAGAACTACAGCTTTCGATAGTAATTTATCATCAATCAGAAATTTTTTCAGAAGATAAGCAGAACCAGTATACGGCAAGGCTGAAATAAATATATCATTGCGCTTTACTCTGTCTTTTAAGTTGCTTGCAATGTAAATTAACTTGACTAAAAAATTAACAAGCAGAAATAAAACCGGCGGAGTAAGAACTTTATAATCGACAACTCCATGAAAAATGGCATAAGCAATAATTCCAGGAAAAAGCACTGCATCAATTATTCCTGCAATAAAACTCCAAACAACTAAAACAGAACTAACGTATAACACTCCAGACAAATTATCATTCACGATAATCTTTACCAGATATTCTTTTTCGTAAACAGTAAAATATTCCTGACGCTCCACATACTTACAAAAACTACTACGGGAACAAGCACATTTCTCCTGATATGAAAGCTTTTCCACCATTAACCTAATCTTCTTTAGAGAAATAGTCCTTATACATCTCCGGCAAATTAGCCCTATACATTAATATACAGCTAAAGAGTAATTCAACAACCGCCATTGCAAATAACTGACCTCCATCAGAACTACCATCATATTCAACAACAATACCTACCGAAGTAAATAAATGAATCCCAATTGCCCCAATCATCAATCCTGAGGTTATTACAGCTGCTGCTTTCCATAAATTAGGTAAAAAAAACAAAATGCCCGTAATCAATTCAATTGCTCCAATACCAAACCGTCCCCAAGGTTCCATCCCAATTGCAGAAAAGATATGAACAGCCTCCGGATGACCTGTAAATTTAAAATGTAATGTTTGAATCAATATAATAGCTGTTACTATTCTTAGCAACATTTCAACAGTTCGATATTTTCGTTTTGGCTTCATAATAATTTTTACTTTTTTTTTAAAACTACAAAAATTGCAAGACGTATTCTAAGTTTCTTATTAAAATGCAAGATAGCTTGAATCCCAATCATAAATTGTAAGCTGAATCACATTAAAAAGACAGAAACAATATATGTTATGCATTACAATTATTTAAACTTTGTTTCCTACTTTTAAGCAAAACAAACAACATGCAAATAAAAACACTACTAACACTAACAATCGCCGCACTAACAATGGCGTGCAGTTCTTCCGATGAAAGTTTAAAAAATGCAGAATCGGTTATCTCAACAGAGAGAATGATCAATTACATCAAAGAATTGGGATCTGATGAATATCTAGGACGAAAACCATTTTCTGAAGGTGAAGTAAAAACAATTAACTATATCGCGCAGCGGTATAAAGAAATAGGGCTTGATCCAATCAACAAGGAATCCTATTTTCAGGACGTTCCATTAGTCGAGATATCACTTACAGCTCCCCAATTTCTTAGTTTAAAATCACATGGCAAGGTGAAAAAACTAACTTATGGGGAGGATTTTGTCACGTTCTCGCGACGCATTCAGGATGAAATCGTATTAACAGAATCTGACTTAGTATTTGCAGGCTACGGGATTGTAGCACCGGAATACGGCTGGAACGATTATAAAGATCTGGATGTTAAAGGAAAAACCGTAATTGTTTTGGTGAACGATCCTGGTTTTGGCTCAACTGATAAAAGTTTCTTTAAAGGCAATGAAATGACATATTATGGCCGGTGGACCTATAAATTCGAGGAAGCAGCCCGTCAAGGAGCCGAAGGAATACTGATTATTCATCAAGACAGACCAGCGGGATACCCATGGTCAGTTGTCTTAAATTCGGCATCGGTTCCAAAATTATATCAGCAAGCTAAGGATAATTATCAATCAAGATGTTTAGTTGAAGGCTGGATAACTTTTGATGCTGCCAAACAATTATTTGCTGATGCAGATAAGAATCTGGACACTGAGACTCAATTAGCCAAGCAAAAAGAATTTACAGGTTTTAATTTAAGCACAAAATTAAGTGTTGTCTTTAAAAATTCAGCGCATTTTGACGTTACACACAATGTACTCGGAATAATAAAAGGAACAGATCTGGCAGATGAATATGTTTTTTATTCTGCACATTGGGATCATCTTGGAATTGGTCCAAAAATGAATGGAGATTCAATTTACAATGGTGCTGTTGACAATGGAACCTCTCTTGCCTGGATGTTTGAAATTGCCAGAGCATTTAAAGCCATGCCTCATCAACCTCGCCGGTCAATTGTTTTTTTAGCTCCGTCTGCAGAAGAGTCAGGATTAAATGGTTCCGGATTTTATGTAGACAATCCAATTTTTCCGCTAAACAAAACTGTTGCAAATATTAACAATGATCTGATGTTGCCTTATGGGCGCATGAAAGATGTAATGATTACAGGATATGGACAATCAGATCTGGAAGACATAGTAAAAATCGAAGCAGAAAAACAAGATAGATATATCCTGCCTGATCCTAATCCTCAATCGGGAATGTATTACCGATCGGATCATTTCAGCTTTGCCCGCGTAGGTGTTCCGGCATTATTTGCTCGTGGCAACAACGATAGCAGAGAAAAAGGCATAGAATACATGTCTGCAAAAGAAAAAGAATGGCTAAGCAACAATTACCACAAACCTTTTGATGAATACGAAGAATGGTGGAATTTAGATGGTGTTGCCGAAGATGCCCGGTTACTTTTTCGCGTTGGCTGGGAACTTGCCAATCAAGATGAATTTCCGAAATGGAAAGACGGATCGGAATTTAAAGCAAGACGAGAAAAAGATCTAAAATAAATTTAGATCCATTAAAAGAAATGAGCTTGATTTATAATAGAATCAAGCTCATTTTATTCGTGTTTTATTTATAATTAAAGACCTTTAATGAAGCCAATCCTCCCAAAGATGTTTCTTTGTACGTGTATGGTAAATCAAGTCCGGTTTTCATCATTGTTTCAGTTACCTGATCAAAACTAATTCTGTGACGGCCATCTGAAAGTAACGCGTAGGTATTGTGGTTTAATGCGCGCGCTGCCGCAAAAACATTGCGTTCAATACATGGTATTTGAACCAAACCAAGAACGGGATCACAAGTAAGCCCCAGATGATGTTCCAAACCCATTTCGGCAGAATATTCAACCTGATATACAGTTCCTCCATGCAACTGAGTAGCAGCTCCGGAAGCCATGGCACAAGCTGTTCCCACCTCTCCCTGACAACCAACTTCTGCTCCCGAAATTGAAGCATTGGTCTTGACCAAATTTCCAATTAATCCCGCGGTCGCTAAAGCTTTCAATACATCCTTTTTCCCAAACTTATAGAATTTCTTATGATAGTAAAGAACTGCAGGTAAAACACCACAGGCTCCACATGTTGGAGCAGTTACAATTACACCTCCACTAGAATTTTCTTCTGAAACAGCCAAGGCAAATGCATACAACATGGATCGTTTTCTCATCGGCCCGCTTAAAGTTTTCGCTTTTAATCGATATGAATGAGACTTGCGCTCCAGCTCTAAACCTCCCGGAAGTTCACCTTCTTTGTTCATTCCTCTTTTTACAGCCTTTTTCATTGCAGTCCAAACCTCATCCAGATAGTCCCAAATACCGTCTCCCTCCATCAATTCCACGTACTCCCAAAGTTGCTTTTTATTGCTTTTGCACCACTCTAATATTTCATCCATTGTAGTCAACCCATATATTTTTTGGGCAGACACCTCGCTATTGTCATCTATTATTGCTCCACCGCCAATACTGTAGGCAGTCCATTCTTCAATCAATTCATCTGATGCAGAAAAAGCTTTGAAACGCAACGCATTAGGATGCCTCTTCAAAAATTCTTCAGGCTGCCAGATCAAATTTAGATCTTTCTCCTCAAATACCTTTTCAATTGCAACACCTGTTAAATGCCCTTTCCCTGTCGCAGCCAGACTGCCAAACAAAGTCACTTCATATTTATCTGCTTTAGGATGGCGCAGCAAAAACTGTTCTGCTGCTTTACGCGGTCCCATTGTATGACTGCTCGAAGGCCCGTACCCAATGCGATAAAGCTCTTTTATTGATTCCATTATGACGTTTTGTTGTTGTTGTGTAAGTTGGATGCAAATGTAAGAAAGTCAATAGATACTCAATATGCGATTTGAAAATATTTTGCACAAAAAAAGAGAAACCAAATGATTTCTCTTTCTTGTCGGGGTGGCAGGATTCGAACCTGCGACCTCCTGCTCCCAAAGCAGGCGCGATAACCGGGCTACGCTACACCCCGAAACTTAATTCCGGCATTCTATTTGACAAAGAAAAGCCTTAAAACTCCTCTAAAATATTGTCGGGGTGGCAGGATTCGAACCTGCGACCTCCTGCTCCCAAAGCAGGCGCGATAACCGGGCTACGCTACACCCCGAAACTTTCATTCCGGTACTCTATTTAGATAAAAAAAGAGAAGTTTTTAAACTCCTCTGAAAAATTTTCGTCGGGGTGGCAGGATTCGAACCTGCGACCTCCTGCTCCCAAAGCAGGCGCGATAACCGGGCTACGCTACACCCCGAAAATTTGCGGAGGGGGAAAAAAATTTCGCCAACTCCATTTTCCATCTTTATAGAAAAAATTGCGGAGAGAGGGGGATTCGAACCCCCGGTACAGTTTCCCGTACGTCAGTTTAGCAAACTGGTGGTTTCAGCCACTCACCCACCTCTCCTGATCTTGCGGTAGCAAAAGTATGTAAAAAATTCAGATGTGCAAAATATTTACCTCCCATTAATAGAAGATTTCGGCGCTTTGGATTATAGTAAATTATAAATCAATGAGATTCATTTCATTTTTTTTTCAAATTACCCAAAATAAAACCGGAAAGTACATGAATACTCCCCGGTTACAATTGAAATTATATCAATTCATCTATTTCTTTTTCCCTTTATCAGATGGATTTGCAATATTATCCCTCATGTTAGTATCTGCTTCAATATTCTTCATTCGGTAATAATCCATAATCCCCAATTGACCATTTCGAAAAGCTTCGGCCATTGCCCGGGGAACTTCTGCCTCCGCTTCAATCACCTTTGCCCGCATTTGCTGTGCCAATGCCTTATTTTCCTGCTCAAGAGCAACAGCCATGGCTCTTCTCTCTTCGGCTTTTGCCTGCGCTATTTTCAAATCGGCTTCAGCCTGATCTGTTTGCAACACTGCTCCAATATTTTTTCCTATGTCAATATCAGCAATATCAATCGATAAAATTTCAAAAGCGGTACCAGCGTCCAATCCTTTTTCCAGCACTACACGTGAAATAAAATCAGGATTTTCAAGAACCGTTTTATGAGATTCACTTGACCCAATTGAAGATACGATTCCTTCTCCTACCCTTGCCAACACAGTTTCTTCTCCTGCTCCTCCAACCAACTGCCGGATATTAGCACGTAAAGTAACCCTGGCCTTAGCTATTAACTGAATACCATCTTTAGAAACGGCTGTTACAGGAGGTGTATTAATGACTTTAGGAATAACACTCATTTGAACGGCTTCGTACACATCTCTACCGGCCAAATCAATAGCCGTAGCCATTTTAAATGTCAAATCGATATTAGCTTTTGAAGCTGACACCAGAGCATGCGTTACTTGAGCGACACGACCTCCAGCCAAATAATGAGCTTCCAGTTCATCCCGATTCAAAATCAAGCCTGCTTTTGTACCTTCAATTAAGGCACTTACAATCACTTTTGGCGGAACTTTCCTCCATCTCATAAACACGAGCTGAAGTAAAGAAATTTTAACTCCTGATAATAGAGCCGAAAACCAAAGACCTACTGGGACGAAATAGAATAGTATATATATTCCAACCCCAACGGCGACAATTAACATTATTAATGCACCAATTTCCATTTGATTTATTTTAGATAGGTTTTACAATTACAATCTTATCAACAATACCTACAACAACAACCTTTGTCTTTTCATCAACATAAGCTCCCGTTGATCTTGCTTCAACAATTATATTATCCAACTTCACTCTTCCCATTGGTGCAAGACGTGAAACACAAATCCCCTGATCACCAATAGTAATATTTTCATCATCCAATTTTTGAACTTTAGAATCGACTTCTGTATTTAGCATTATTTTATTCCACGTTTGTGACTTTAAGGCTAAAACCAAAGATATCCCACTAAAAACAACAGCAGACAAAACAGTGAGGTGTCCTACTGAATTCCCATAATGGTGATAAGACATATAAATACCTCCGGCTATCATTAAAATCCCACCAATAGCTGCCACTGTAATTCCTGGAATGACCAAAAACTCCAACAGTAAAAGAACGATACCGAATACGATAAGAAGTACAATAATTAATGCTGTCATTTGCTATAAATCTAATTTATCTGAAGCTAAACAATATTCACTTTCAATCCTTTCTCTGCTAATCTATCCCTCATAGGTTTAATGGTACTCATATCTCCTTTTTTTACATCACATTTCCCCTTGTAATGAGTAATATAAGCGCATTGTTCTGCCTGATCAGGATCATGTCTGCAAACATCAACCAACGCATCCACAACAAAATCAAAAGTGTGAAAATCATCATTAATCAGCATCAATGTATTGCGGTTTAAAAGATCGCTGATTACATCGCTCTCTTCTTTATCTGTATGTATTTTATCAATCCCCAACATTACCAATCTCCTCTATTATTGTCTAAGTATTTCGAGTGCTTGCTGAATGGTTATTTTATCATTACCTGAAAATGCTACAGTAAAAGCATCCCCTAAACCGGCCTCGCGAAGTTCCATTTTCAATTTACTCACTTTGCTGTAAGAATCAAAATTACCAACAGTGCAAATCGTATACCCTCTGTAATCTTTGGAATAGTCTATTGGGTACTTTGAAAAATTTTCCAATTTTAATTTAACATCCTCAGGAACTTCACCGGAATATGCTCCCACCTGAACTCTAAAATTAACCTGATCATCTGTAACAGTCTGGATTGCTTTTGTATTGACAATAGCAGCCACAGGTTGAGGCTCAGGCTTATAATCCTGATCGGTTGCCTTAATAGCTTCACTTAAACTGGTTTTAACACCATCCTTATAAGCTACAACAAAAGCATTGGGAAACAATTGACGAACTTCAGGAATTTTTTTCTTAGCTGCAGCAAATGTAGAGTAAGTTCCAACCATGTATTTATACAATTTCCCATTCCCAACAATTTCTTCCTTCACGTCATCTAAACCTGAAAAGAAGCTTGATTCTGCTCTGTTAGAGAATACACCGACCTGCAAATGATAAACATATCCATCCTCAGTTTTATTAACAACTTTAGCACCAGACCTTGAATTTGTGGAAGGAATTATTTCCGAACTCATTACCAGTTGTCCTTTCTTGGAAGGAGCGTGCACCTCAGCAGTAACAGTTCCAATAATATTTTTATTCAGATAATCAGATTCCTGAGATTGAGCCTTCAATAATTTATTTTCGGCCTGCTTACTCAATTCAAACGACTTTTGTTCCAATTTAGATATCTTATTGGACAGAATAGTATGAGGCATTCCTTCCAAACCATTCAACTGGCTTCTTAAGTCTTCGGTACCGTCAATTAAACTATCCGAATTAAATTGGTCATTTTTAGCTTCAATAAAAATCTCCCTGGCCTCGCTCGATTTAAACTCGTTCAAATAATGATACGTCAATTCACTGGTAACCGGAAAATTAAAATATGGAAAATCTTCTTTGTTATACTTCATCGAATAAGAAGGCTCTTCCGCACCTTGTTCAAATAAATTTCCGTCGACACTACTACTACCCACATTTAATATCGCAATATTGGATAGCAGATCAGGGTTCATCACTACTTTTTGTTCCGGATAATCAGATAATTTTATTTTGTAGATAGTTACTTCATCCTTTCCATTCTCCCTGCTTGAAGTAAAACATGCATACTCATCGTTTAAATCAGTTGCAAAAAACAAATCGTTAGATGTCGAATTAATCGGAAATCCCATATTTTGAGGTTCACTCCAAGTATCAGATATTTCATTGTATACTGATCTGAAAATATCAAATCCCCCCATACTTGTGTGACCTTGAGAACAGAAGTAAAGAGTTCTTCCGTCATTCGACATAAACGGATATACTTCATCGTAAACAGTATTTAGAGAGTTCAGTGCTTCCCATTCTCCCCATCCACCGTTTCTTAAGCGTTTGGCACGATACAAATCCCGTCCTGTCTTTTTATTTTTTCCATAACTTGAAAAGTAAATATACTGTCCTTTATTTGCCAAACAAGCTACCTCTCTATCTCCGTCACCATCATATCTGGATGTAAGAGATTTATCTTTCTTTGACAACCGATCCTCAAAACCTTCAATATCGTAGTACCTAAAAAATTCACTCCTGTTTACTACCTTTTTATTTTTTACATTAACCACATAATAAGAATTTACCAGAGGTAAACCATTCTGACACATCTCAATTAACCGATCGATACCAATCGATTTCTTTTTATAATATTCACGAAACTTCCGATAATACCTTATTGCGGAATTAAACTCATAATTCATATGAAAAGCCCGTCCCAAATAGTATGGAACCGATGCATTTACATTTTTCGTTGATGCAATCTTAAGATGCTGAATAGCCTCCTTTACATTTTCATTCACTTCAACCTGACAAACTCCCAGATAATAATTGTATTCCGGATCCTGCGGATACACATTTATTAATTCCTGATACAACGGCAATGCATTAATAAAATTCTCCCCGTCGAAGAATGTAAAAGCCTCCTGCTCAATCTGCTGTTCTGTTTTCCCTCCACTAAAGCTTTGCGCAACTGAAAACTGTAGGAAGAAAAAAGAAAGAAAAAGTAAACTGTAGTGTAATCTCATTTTATTATTCATAGAATCAATTTCTTGAAAATGGAAATTGGGAAAACAAAGAATGCTTCCCTCCAATTAACAACCAAAAAACAATAAACCTCCTGCAACGTATCATTTGCATCAACAAAAACCTCTTGTAACATGCAGGATCTAACAAAAAGTTAAGATAGTAATTATTTTATAACAAAGATAATATATAATGTGTAAGTACGAAATTACAAAATAGAGATTAAGATTAACAAAATAACGAGTTGGAAAAATAAAAAAGAAATCCATTCCTCATGTTTTGGAAGCTTTTTTTTTTAACTTCAGTGGTTGATAATTTTAATGCTAAAAATTCGTACCTCTATGCATATAAAGGTATATTTGCAATTCAAATTCTAAATCCATGACAAACTTAAAAGAAGGAGATAACGCACCGGAATTCACTGGTTTAAATCAAAACGAGAAAGAAATAAAACTTTCTGATTTCAAAGGCAAAAAAGTCATTCTGTACTTTTATCCGAAAGACAATACTCCCGGATGCACTGCGGAATCGTGTAATTTAAACGAAAACTACGATGATCTGACAAAAAAAGGATTTGAAGTAATTGGCGTAAGTCCGGACAAAATATCATCGCACCAAAAATTTGCTGCAAAGTATAACTTAGCATTTAATTTAATTGCTGATACAGAAAAAGAAATTTTAGAAGCATATGGTGCCTGGGGTGAGAAGAAGTTATACGGAAAAACTTATATGGGAGTTTTGAGAACTACTTTTGTAATTTCGGAAGAAGGAATTATTGAGAAAGTATTTACCAAAGTAAAAACAAAAGATCATACCAATCAGATTCTATCTGAAATGGACTTAGTGTAGAAAATAAATAATTGAAAATATATTATGAGCGCAAAAGAAGTTGTAGAAATCAACAAAGAAAAGCTAAAAGCACTCCAGTTAACCATGGAGAAAATTGATAAAACCTACGGTAAAGGTGCCATTATGAAAATGGGGGACAATGCCGTTGAAGATATTGCAACCATTTCAACAGGATCTCTATCCTTAGATATGGCATTAGGTGTGGGCGGACTTCCAAGAGGAAGAATTATTGAAATATACGGACCGGAATCTTCAGGTAAAACTACTCTGGCCATTCACGCCATTGCTGAAGCTCAAAAAGCAGGAGGTATTGCTGCAATTATTGATGCAGAGCATGCATTTGATCGTTCATATGCTGAAAAACTAGGTGTTGATACTGAAAACCTATTGATTTCTCAACCTGATAATGGAGAACAGGCTTTAGAAATTGCCGACCAGCTGATCCGCTCATCTGCAATTGATATAATTGTTATTGACTCGGTTGCAGCCTTAACTCCAAAAGCTGAGATTGAAGGTGAAATGGGAGAATCAAAAATGGGATTGCAAGCCCGTTTGATGTCTCAGGCATTGCGTAAACTTACAGCAAACATCAACCGAACCAACACAACCTGTATTTTCATCAATCAATTGCGTGAAAAAATTGGTGTGATGTTTGGCAACCCTGAAACAACAACCGGTGGTAATGCTCTTAAATTTTACTCTTCTGTTCGATTGGATATCAGAAGAATAGGACAGATTAAAGATGGTGATGAAGTGAATGGTAATCATACTCGTGTTAAAGTGGTAAAAAACAAAGTTGCACCTCCATTCCGAAAAGCTGAATTTGACATTATTTACGGTGAAGGAATTTCCAAAACAGGTGAAATCATCGATCTTGGGGTTACTTACAACATCATTAAAAAGAGTGGATCTTGGTTTTCTTATGGCGATACTAAATTAGGACAAGGTCGCGAAGGAGTAAGAAAACTTCTTATTGACAATGTTGAATTGGCTGAAGAATTAGAAGCTAAAATTATTAATGCAATCAATAATCCTGTAGCTGCAGTATAATTTTTTCTGAAAAAAATATATAGAAAGACTCTCAAATTTTATTGAGGGTCTTTTTTTTAATACATTCCCAGCTATTTGAAAATACGATATATCATGTCTTTAGCATGAACAAATCGATTATTAAATGTTCTTCGTATTTCTTACATTTACAGTGCTGAAATAAATCAACACAACAAACCTATACAATCATGACAAACAAACAACTTTTGTTAGGCTTGGCAATTGTGACAGGATTATCATCCTGTCAACAAAAAGCTGAGGAATCAAAAGACGATTCGTCTTACAAAACACCGGAAACAAAACTAGAGTCGGATGTAATGACTCCTGAAGTTTTATGGTCATTCGGACGCCTTGGCGGAGAAAACATTTCCCCTGACGGCAAAACAATCTTATACGGAGTAAGCTATTTCAACAAAGAAGAAAATCGCTCTTACCGCGATCTATACACTCTTCCTGTTGAAGGTGGTGAGCCTGTTCAAGTAACAAACACAGAAAAAAAAGAATTCAACGAAATCTGGAGACCTGACGGCAAAAAAATCGCCTACATAAGTTCAGCAAGTGGAACCACCCAGATGTGGGAAATGAATCCTGATGGAAGCAATCCTATTCAGGTTTCGGATATCGAAGGAGGCATTGATGCATTCAATTACTCACCTGACATGAGTAAAATATTCTATCTGAAAGAAGTACAATTGGAAAAAGCAGTAAAAGATTTATATCCGGATCTTCCAAAAGCAAATGCCCGCGTAATTAACGACATGAACTACCGCCACTGGGACAGCTGGGTAGATACATACACTCACATTTTCCTTGCTGATTACAGTGAAAAAATCACATCCGGAAAAGATATTATGCCCGGTGAAAAATGGTCGGCTCCGGTAAAACCATTTGGTGGCACCGAACAAATAGCCTGGTCTCCTGATTCGAAAACCTTAGCTTATGTATCACGTAAATTACATGGTGTAGAATACGCAAAATCAACCAATTCGGACATCTACTTTTATGATATCGCTACCGGCGAAACCAAAAACATGACGCAAGGAATGATGGGCTACGATATGAACCCTGTATTCTCGCCTGACGGCAGCAAAATGGCTTGGGAAAGCATGGAAAGAGATGGTTACGAAGCTGATAAAAACCGCTTATTCGTAATGGATTTGGCTACCGGCGAAGAAACTTTCTACACAAAAGATTTCGATCAGAATGCTCAATCGTTAACCTGGACTGCCGACAGCAAAAGTATTTATTTTATTTCGGGATGGCATGCCGTGCAGGAAATCTACAAGCTTGACCTTGCCGATGGTAAAATCAAACAAATAACAGAAGGCATTCACGATTACCATACAGTTCACATTGCCGGCGATGCTCTTATTGCAACCAAAGTATCGATGTCGAAACCTGCTGAAATCTACAATGTAAATCCGCTAACGGGAGAAGCAAAAGAGATTTCATTTGTGAATAAAAATATTCTTGACCAACTTGAAATGGGCAAGGTTGAGAAAAGATGGATAACCACCACCGACAACAAACAAATGTTGGTTTGGGTAATTTATCCTCCTCATTTCGATGCCAGCAAAAAATATCCTGCGTTACTTTATTGCCAAGGTGGTCCGCAGGGAACCGTTTCGCAGTTTTGGAGTTACCGCTGGAATTTCCAGATGATGGCAGCCAATGACTACATTGTAGTGGCACCCAACCGAAGAGGTTTACCAGGTTTTGGTCAGGAATGGAATGAACAAATTTCAGGCGATTATGGCGGACAAAACATGAAAGATTACTTAAGTGCTATTGATGCTGTTAAGCAAGAACCGTTTGTTGACGAAAACCGTTTGGGTTGCGTTGGCGCCTCTTATGGTGGATTCTCGGCCTACTGGCTGGCCGGACACCACGAGAAACGATTCAAAGCATTTATTGCTCACGACGGCATGTTCAATTTGGAAGCTCAGTATTTAGAAACCGAAGAAATGTGGTTCGTAAACTGGGATCTTGGCGGTCCATTCTGGGAAAAAGACAACAAGATTGCTCAACGCTCTTATGCTAATTCTCCACATAAATTTGTTCAGAATTGGGATACTCCGATTTTAGTTATACACGGCGGAAAAGATTACCGTATTGTTGAATCGCAGGGAATGCAGGCATTTAATGCTGCACGCCTGCGCGGAATCCCTGCTCAGTTTCTTCATTTGCCTGAAGAAAACCACTGGGTTCTGGGCGTTCAAAACGGAATTTTATGGCAGCGCACTTTCGCCAACTGGCTTGACAAGTATGTGAAAGAAGCAAAATAAAATTTGAAGAAAATTACAATACAAAATCCCCATCAGACTTTCGTTTGATGGGGATTTTTATTTCCATTCAAATTTAAAAATCATCATTTACCGCTCAATAGAAACAACAAAAACTGAACAATGGAATAGAATTTAAATTCTTTCATCCTCTTTCTTCCTATTTGCCCAACGCGTTCTGCGCGCTCTGATAACAGCATTGGTATTCTTCAACTCAAATTCGACGAATCGGGCAAAACTGTCGTAACGATCAGGATCTACCTGTCGGAAAGTGAATAAAAAAGGAAAAATATCATCATTTAATATTCGATGCACCTTATGAGCCTGTGCCGTTGTCTGCACTCTTTGTTTGCGTTTAACCTGCTCAGTATTGGTTAGCCTGTAAAGCGCTTTCAATTGATCGAGGCTCAGGTGTAAAACAGTTAAATACTTCTCGATTCCCTTTAGTTTATCGGCATCAGCTTTTAGTTTTCCTGATAATAGTCTCTCAGTTAATATTTGCAAACCAGAAATTTTTTTTTCCAGATTTTTCTTGTGAGTATCTACACCAATGACTGCAAGTTGCCCCCAAACTCTCCCTGCACCGTTTACAATCTCCTTATCGGGATGATGTAAGTAAGCCTTTATCATATACTTTAAGCCAACAAATAAACTTGCTATTTGACTATTCAGCTTTTTCATCTCCAAAGTATAAGCGCCATTACGCACGGTTCCAAATGAATCTTGAAGAATCTTATTTTGAATGTTCAACTCTTCCAGATTCAGTTGCAGGTGATCATTTATTTTTGGCTTCTTCATTTTCCAGAAGTCTACTATCGCAATTGCAATCATTCCTACCTCAATTGCTTTGGCATGTGCTAATAATTGTTGATTCATCGGATTATTTTTCTGTACTAAAATAATAAACCATTAAGATACATATATTTTACAACTAATAAATTATATTATCTTATCATTAAAATTATTTTTACACTTGATAATTAGTAATAACTACTATTTATATACTATTTTATATTGTATTAATAGATTAAACGTATCGACTTCACTATTTATACAACACAATAAACTCCGTAAATATTAAAACACACTTCTTCTCAGAGATCAACTAAAAATCCCTAAGTTTACAGAAAATTTACCGTGCCCCATGAAGAAATTCCTATTCTCAACTACCGTATTGGCCATTTTTGCGTGCTTGCTTTGGGCAACTCCATTTACAGCAATTAAAATAGGTTTAAAATATACAACTCCGCTTCAATTTGCTGGTATTCGATTTCTCCTTTCGGGATTAATTATTCTTCCCTTCATTAAAGATTTGAAGTATAAAATCCTGGAATCGAAAAAAAGATGGCGGTTCATTCTTTGGGTAGCCTTGCTGCAAACCACTTTCCTTTACGGATTGTTCTATACTGGAATTAGTTTTGTTCCGGGTGCTTTGGCGGCCATGTTAATTGGTTCGCAACCTTTGTTCGCTGCTGTTTTTGCCCATTTTATGCTTGCTAATGACAAGATGAGCTGGAAAAAAATATTTGCCATTATTTTGGGAATAACCGGCGTGTGTATTATTAGTCTGGGTAGGGCTGATTTTGTTCTAACAACAACAATTCCACTTGGTGTAGGAATTTTAATCCTTAATAACATTGTAGGAAGTACCGGCAACGTAATTGTATCGCGTGATGCAAAAGACATGCCTCCCCGGGTATTGGCTTCTCTTTCGATGATAATTGGAGGCGCTGCACTGATGCTGATCTCTATTCCAATAGAAAATCCATCCTGGAATACCATTCATCCAGGCGAATACTATCTTTCATTAGCTTGGTTAGCTATGGTCTCGGCATTTGCCATCACCATTTGGTTTGGCCTTTTGCAACGGCCTGACGTAAAAGTTTCCAATTTAAATACATGGAAATTTATCGTCCCAATTTTTGGCGCTTCATTAAGCTGGTTAGTTCTTCCTGATGAACATCCTGATTTACTATCAATTATCGGGATGATTGTGATTGCATGCAGTTTGCTTTTTGTTAATTATCTGAATCGAAGAATGGTAAAGTAAAACTCCAACAAGTTTAATGACTTTGTTAGCTGATTCGAATTAAGTACTACTTCCTTTTTTTCTCTTTATGAACCAGCTTAATACTTTCTATGTAGTTCATTACTTTCCGTAAAACATCAGACCATAAACACAGAAACAAAAAGCCGGTGCCCAGCCAAACTACGGCAAGATTGAACCAAAATGTATCGATATAAAAATTGCCGATTCGTTTTACCGGAGAATAAAAATGAGAACGTCCAAATCTAGAATCCGGATACATTAAAATAGGATCTTTCTTCTGAATCAATTGATCATCTACTTCAATCATTTTATTAATTTCCGTTTTATTCAAAACCAAATCAGCCAAACCGGTATTGTAATATTTTTGCTTAAACTCATAAACACCATCGCGCCCCAAAGAATCGACCAAACGGGAATACTCAAAGTCTTTTTTATAACCCGACTCGCTTGCCAAACCCAAATAGTAAAGCTTTACCTTATCCAAAAAACTCTTGGTTTGTTCGGCAACATTTAAATTAAAATCGTGAACATTCAACTCCTTTAACTCAGGGAAAATATTGATTCCTGCTTCTCTTCCCAATTGAGAAATCTCATTACGAAGCATACCAAATTGAGCCTCCAGATCGTCTGTGTTTTTTTCAAACTCGATACTTCGTTCGCATTCCAGCAAAACAGATTCAATTTTAGGAATCAAAAATGAACTTTTAAAAGAGGCATCACTAATTCCTTTGTCAAACTCGAAGAAGTGTTTCTCAAATTTATTGTCTTTAAACTGAGTAACTGCCAAAGCCTCATAAGCCCAGCGCGTAGTCATAAAATCGCCAACAATTGGGACGTAAACCTTATCGGTAATCCCGGCATGCAGATCATCAAATTTAATCATTGCCCCGCCCAACAAGAGCTGAGGAACCAGAATCAAAGGAATCAGTATGTAAATAGTAATCACCGAATTCAATCCTGCTGAAATGTTTAATCCGATCATGTTCGAAAAACACGAAGTTGTGAACAATACCAACCAATAGGAAAAAAGCATTCCTTCAACCTCCAAAATATAGTTGCCAACCAATACAAAAGATAAAGACTGAATTGCAGAGAGAATAAATAAGAAAATGATTTTAGAACTGAGGTAACTAATCCGGGACAAATTCAGAAATTTCTCCCGTTGTAAAATCTTTTTGTCCCGAATAATTTCTTCTGCACTTACGGTTAATCCCAAAAACATAGAAACCACAACCGACATGAACAGAAAAACCGGAAAATTTTTATTTTCACCAAACACATATCCTGCATCGGTAGTGTATTTCGTGAAATAACCTAATATCACTGCAAGCAACGGAGCCTCAAACAGATTAATAATCAGATATTGTTTGTTGGTTAATTTCGATAGAACATTCCGAATCCAGAAAATTGAAAATTGCTTTAATTTTCCTGGAATCTTAAAATCACTTTGTGGCAATTTTTTATCGGCACGCAAGGGCAAATGATTGGCTTCTATATTGTCCTTGTATTTCTGATACCACTCCACAGGAAGGATTCGTCTCTCTCGGGTTGGTTTTCCCTGATCATCAATTAATTTGGTTTCAACAATCTGCAATATCTGTTCGGGATTTACATTTCCGCAAGTTACACACTCACTCTCGGAAGCATTTACCTGCGAATTCTGAGTCTTGAAGTAAACAATTGCATCAATAGGATTGCCGTTATAAATAGGATAACCACCCCGATCGAGAATCCAAAGCTTATCGAACATTTTAAATATTCCCGACGAGGGTTGATGAATATTGGCAATTACCAATTTGCCCTTTAACGTTTGCCTCTTGAGCAGATTCATAACCATTTCCGAATCGGTAGAAGACAAGCCGGATGTAGGTTCGTCTACCAATAAAATAGCAGGCTCCCTCATCAGCTCCAAACCGATATTTATCCTTTTCCGCTGTCCGCCGCTAATAAATTTATTCAATGGATTCCCAACCTTAAGATCCCGCACCTCATACAAATCCAAATCCTGAAGTATCTTCAATACTTTTTTCAAGATTTGAATTTCACTGTAATCCTTAAAACATAACTTGGCGTTATAATACAGATTTTGAAAAACACTCAATTCCTCAATCAATAAATCGTCTTGCGGAACAAAACCAATCAATCCCTGAACTGCCAATCTATTTCTATGAATATCGTAATCATTAATCCGAATTTCACCGTGATTTAAAGTCAAATTTCCGTTCAAAACATTCAATAATGTGGACTTACCAACACCACTGCCTCCCATTATACCAATCAGCTGTCCGCTCTCTTCCGAAATATTAAATTTGTGTATTCCATTATTTGAGTTTCTGAACTTAAATTCAATTTCCTTAGCCGAAAATATTATTTTCTGCTGCGACTCTTCCTTCAAAAATTTACCGGCAATATCCGAGAAATAAATTGATTTAATATTGGGTCCTTTAATTATGGAACCATTACTTAACTGGTAAGTTTTATCCGGCTTTATTTTGTTTCCCTCCAGATAAAGATTTAGCTCTCCCTCGTATTTGAATACCAGCAAGTTCACACTTTGCGCAAACATAACAACAATTCTTCCATACAAGTTATCACAGAACAAATGCTTAAAATCGTTTTCTGTCTTTTTTACATCTTTCTTCATGAACCAAGACAGATTCTCGGACCACTCTGTCACCTTATTATCGATGATCAGGAACTTACTTTTGTCGAATTTATCGAGCGTATCACCCCAAACAAAAGCAAGACAATTGATAAATTCAGATCTGGGTATTTTAAAGCTTTCCGCAACAATACTAATAAACTCAAATTCATTTTCGCTGACAATCTTGTCTTCATAAACAAATTCCAGCAAACGCAGCAAAACAATCAAACGTTCTTCCTGAACCAATTCTGCTTTAATCTTGGTACAAACCTTGGAGGCCTCTGTTAATGAAAGAATATTGGCTTGCTGAGAATGCACACTTGCCTGATACTCCATCTCACGACGATAGAATTCAGAATAGTTCTCAAATAATCGCAGATACTCAACCTGGAGTTCGAAATTCACATAGCGATTCAAAAAACCTTCTACAATTACTTTCCCTTCCCGCGAAACACCTTCTTCTTTGGCATTGGCAACAATGGCAAAAAGGTGCATTAGTGCATTTAAAATCGATTCCCCCATTTACTTTCTCAGAATTTATGGTTTGCCTTTACCAGACTAATTTTAAAAATACAATTTATTTCGTAAACAAAAGGATAGTTGAACCAATGATCTTGGCATAAAAAAACTGCCTTCCGAAACGAAAGGCAGTCACATATCTTGTTACATCGAACAATTACTGAACGATAGAATCTCTAAGTTTAGCAACACTAGTGGTAATTTCCTTAAGCTGTTCTTCATCCATACTTCCATCAACAATCTTATCATAGCTAAGTTTAAGGCCATTTAATTCTATCAATAAAGAATCAATATTAGGATCCTTAGCCTCAGGTTCCAATACCGACAGCAATTTCTCCAAAACTTCTTTTTGATCAAAAATTACTTTTACAATTTCCGGATTAGAATAAGTATTCTCAGAAATATGAGTTGCAATATACAACCCTTCAATAAAACTACCGCTAACAACCATTAATGATAGATTACCTTTTGCATTCTTATTTAAAAACTCATAAGTATCGTAAAACGAATTTGTGATTATTTTCACCAACTGATCTTTATCATCCAAATTCTTTTCAACCTCTTCCACAAGAGTTTCATTGTAAGCACTGGTAATTTCCAGATTATCAATTAAAGCTTTAGATGCTTTCAAAAACAACATTGTTTCCTGCTTGCGCTGATATGTACTTGCATAACTCAAATCTGCACTATACACACCAAGATTCAAGGCTCTGGCTTTTTCAGTAAAATATTTATCAGCATTCTCTGATGAATTAGAAAGGCCTAATATATAATCAGCACCAATACGATTCAACATCGAGGTCAACTCAAAAGTGGTTGGAAGAGGATAAACTACATCTTTCACCTCTTTTTCAATTGCTTTCTTTAATAAAGGCTTCACAGTCTGCCCTTCAGTATTCTTTTTATCAACTGGCTTACAGCCAACAAAGTTAAAAGCAAAGACAACTACTACAAGAAAAGCAATATAACGGCAATTAGTCAGTTTTTTCATGGATTTTCAATTTTTTTAAATCTAAAATTCAACTTTTTCAGGTCTAAATTTAACAAAAAGGGAGCGAATTACAAGCATGAAATCCCCAATATATTTACACTTCTTAATTCCAGTTTTCCATGCTCGAAACATAGTAGAAATTATAAGTTTAAACCCATCTCTTATTCCAGAACAATACACACTTCATTTTTACTGCGAATCAATCAGATACAAACACAGCTTTACACACAAAAAGAGATCCTGTAAAAAAATTCCACAGGATCTCTTGAAAAACAGAACTTGATTATAATATTATGCCGGATGTATTCTTTGAAAGAAACTCTGTTTGTAATTATTTCCAATTGGAATCGTACTCTTTTCCATGTGTACCATGTTTCCTTCTATCGATTTAATTTTAGATAAAGATACAATGTAAGATTTATGAATCCGATAAAACTTATTTGATGGTAACAAACGCTCAATTCCTTTCAGTGATTGATAGGTTACAACATGTCCTTCCTTTGTGAAAATCTTAACGTAATCGCCCAAAGCTTCAACATATAAAATTGAGTCGAGACTAATATTAATGGTTTTCTTATTAGCCTTAACAAAAATAAATTCCCGCTCGTCCTTATCTGTTTCCTGCGGTTCCGCCACACCTTTAATTCTTTCCTCTGCTTTTTGAACCGCCTGTAAAAATCGTTCAAATGAAAAAGGTTTTTTCAGATAATCCAATACATTCAGCTCATAACTCTCCAAAGCATACTCCGTGTAAGCCGTAGTAATCACTACCATGGGTGGATTTTTATAGGTTTTCAGAAAATTAATACCACTCAAGCGAGGCATATTAATATCCAGAAAAATAAGGTCGACCTCTTGCTCCTGCAAAACTTCCATTGCCTCAATAGCATCACTGCATTTCCCTTTTAACTCAAGCCCAGGTAGTTCAGAAATATATTTTTCTAAAACCCGCTGCGCTAACGGCTCATCATCAACTATTAAACATTTCAACTTCATAGAATCTAAACTTAGTTAGGACAAATCAATTTGCAAGCTAATCTTAAAAAGGTCATTCTCATCTTTAATTTCCAGCCGGTGTTTTTCAGGATACAGTAACTCCAACCTACGAATTACATTTTTTATTCCAATACCACCATTCTTTTCATTCTCTTTATTCCAACCATTCTCCGATCGGTTCTCTATTGACAATTCAATATGATTCTTATCTTCAAAATTAAAGAGAATATTTACAAAACCACCATTATTCCTTCCGTAAGAACCATGCTTAAATGCATTTTCGATAAGAGGCTCGAACAACAGAGGTGCAATTTTGCTTCTTGCCGCATCACCTTTCACTTCCATTTTTACTGGAATACTATCATCCAATCTAATTTTCTGTAAATCCAGATAATTCTTTATAAACTCCAGCTCTTTCTCCAACAAAACGTAACGGTCATTGCAATCGTACAAAATATACCGCATTAAATCGGATAACTTTAACACCAAACCGGGCGCTTTATCCGACTTATCAAGCGTAAGAGAATAAATGTTATTTAGTGTATTAAACAGAAAATGTGGATTTATCTGAGCCTTCAGTGCCTTCAGTTCTGCTTCCAGTTTTTCCTTTTCAATATCTTTTAATTGAAATGATATTTTTTGCAAAACAAACCACTCTCTCATTAAGGATAAAAAACTCGTAACCCCAACATAAATAAATGTAAAAAATGCAAAATTAAACCATACAACAAAAGTCAATTCCTCGAAAAACTGTTCACCCTGCACAAATCGTCCTAAAGGATAAACCAATAAAAAATCGATAAAAAAAGCCGCCAAAGAAATCACTCCCAACAAGGAAATAACATACAGAAAAAACCGTTGCCTCTTAAACAGCAATGGAATCAAAATAAGCAGATTAAAGTAAACCGCAGCAGCAAAACACAGATTGAACACAAATGTCATTAAGACAGGTTCTAATCTTAGTATATTTTTAAAATTACTTGCCACAAACATGGTGAACAGCCAAAACGTAAAGGCAAGCACCCAAAACAATATATGATAAGCAATCCGGCTAGGTGATATCTTTTTTATGTTAGTCATAAACATTCTCAACTATGAATTTCAAAATTAAAGTAGAAAAGAATTAATAAGGAGTGAAAATTATTCGTTGTTATATGCAATTCTCCCGTTAAAAGGTGATAATTTTCAGATGTCTTACCCGAATAATTAATGTTTTGATTTTGATATCTTTCTATGCTGTTGTAATATTGTAGTAAATACAAATCTAAATAAAGAGCCAGCTATGTTTGCAAAAGATATTTTATTTTGGAATGTTGACACTCAATTTGATTTCATGAGTGCATCAGGGAAACTGTACGTTCCTGGTGCTGAGCAAATTCAACCTACTCTTAAGCAAATAACTGCTTTTGCAAAAAGCAATAATATTCAGGTAGTTAATACTGCTGATTTTCATTATGCCAATTCAAAAGAATTATCCAACAAGCCTGATTTCATTACAAGTTTTCCACCGCATTGTATGGCCAATACCTCCGGAGCCGAATACGTGAGCGAAACAATACCAGAAACTCCATTTTCAGAAGTATTTTGGAATAATAAGTATTCAGAAAAAGATATCCGTGATTTTATCATCAATAGAAATATTGTAATTCGAAAAGACGCTTTCGATGTATTCGAAGGAAATAAGAACACGAATGCATTACTGGAACTAATTGCACCTAAAAAAGTTTTTGTATATGGCGTTACAACCAATGTTTGTGTAGACTGTGCTGTTGTTGGTTTAGCCAAACGAGGCATTTCGGTTTATGTAATTGAGGACGCAATTAAAGAATTACCAAATATTCCCCTCCCCTTTTCCAAGTGGGATAAATTAAAGGTTAAAAGAATCACATTCTCAGAAATTGAGAAACACCTGAATTAAAGAGCTGCCAGTTCTTTTACTTTTTGCACTTTCTCCTCTAAGGGCATAAAACCATCCAGCCAATGGATATTTGAGCCACTGCGTTCCATTTTTCGAAACCAGGTCATTTGGCGTTTTGCAAATTGATGAATTGCCACTTCCAAACCATTGAACATTTCATTGTAGGTTAAATCGCCAACAACATACTGTGTTAAAAATTTATATTCCAGCCCATAATATATCAGATCTTCAGCCGAAACTCCTGATTGCATCAACGCCTGAACTTCTTCAACCATTCCTGATTTTAACCGCTCTTTTAAGCGCTGAGTAATTCTCTCCCGTCTAATTTCACGATCGAACTTAATTCCTATCAGCAATGGATTCAGCTCTGGATAATCCATTTCAATTTCCGGATGTGAGGCATAATAGCGTTCTATTTCAATCGCACGAATAGCCCTCTTCTGGGTTTCCAGATCAGAATTATTGTGCACCTCTTTGTAAGAACGAAGAATAACACCTAATTCATCCAGCGATTTATCAAGCAATGTATCCCGAAAGGCCTGATCTTTTGGAACTGCTATTAATTTATATCCTTTTAAGGCAGCCTCTAGATACATACCCGTACCACCACAAACAACAGGCATTTTCTTTTTGGCGGTAATCTGCTCAAAAGCCTTTACAAAATCCTGCTGAAATTCATAAACATTGTATTTATACCCCGCATCAGCAATGTCAATCAAATGATAAGGAATTGGACTTCCATCCAAAATATATTCATCCAGATCTTTACCAGTACCCAAATCCATTCCACGGTAAATCTGACGCGAATCGGCACTAATGATTTCGCCGTTAAATTCCTTTGCCAACTTTACAGCCAGACTTGTTTTCCCAGTAGCGGTTGCTCCTAGTACAACTAATAAGTTATTCTGCATCTTAAATATTTTTTCCGAACTTAAAACGATCTGTTTTTGTTCATCCGGATAATGTTTATCTTACAATAAGACAAGACTGTGTATGTAAACTACGCAGTAAAATTACTTTAAGTTTTTTGAATTCACCAATAACTCCATTCAATATGACAAACCTAAGTGCATACAAACACAGTCTACTCCTTTTTATTCAACCGGAACAAACCTGGAAATCAATCTCAACTGAAGACCACAGTCCAAAACAATTATTCTTAAGCCTTTTGCTCCCCTTACTATTCTTAATGGCCATTTGTAATTTTTCAGGTTATCAATTGTTCGATCAAAATCCATCTCAACATATTAATATGCACTTATTTTCGGCAAGTGCCACATTTTTATTTTCCATTCTATCCATCTACATTTCCACACTTCTTGTTAGTAAATTTGCACAATTCGAAGATAAAAAGGATAGATTTAACCGAGCTTTCACTCTTATTGGTTTCTCCTTTATCCCTGGTATTTTATTCAATTCACTGGCATTTTTATTTCCCACAATAAATTACCTGACCATTTTAAGCCTTTTTAGCTTTTACATCCTATACAAAGGAATATCTCCCATACTATCTATTCCTGATGATAAAAAATCGGGTTATTTTACATTTATACTGATTGGTTTACTTTCTATATATGCCGTTTTAGGGGCATTTTTTATTGGAATAGCCAGCCTTATGGGATTTTAATAAAATAGCTGTAACAGAAGCCTACAATTTTGCGAAAAAGTACAGCAAATTAAAAAAGCTTGTTTAATTTTGATATCAATCAATATTAAGAAATTACAGTAATGAATTTTCGCATACAAAATACTATATACTCTTTCTCCAGATGGCTTAATCTGCTTATTGAACCAAAAAAGGAGTGGGAAGCTATTGCTCTGGAAACACCCAATGTGAAATCTATTTTTATATATTTTGCATTTCCGGTAATTGCCGTCAGTTCGCTTCTTTCTTCCATCGGAGCTTTCATCCACACAGGAAGTCTTAGCATTGGAATTTCTCAATTTGTTGTTTCTTTTATTTCCTTAAACCTGGGGTTTTTAACGGCCGGAAAAATGATTGAACTATTGGCTCCTAACTTCCAATTACAAATTAAGACATCAACTATCTATCAATTAATTGTATACAGTGGAGCAGTTTTCTGCTTATTTCACAGTTTTGCAAAATTATTTTCACCTTACTCTTTTCTTAATCAGATATGTCTGGTTTTTGAATTGTATTTTATTCGTGTTTTATGGTTGGGAATATCTCCTCTGCTTCCTATAGCCGAAAATAAAAAACCAGGCTTTACAATTGTAGCCAGTTTGCTTATTTTAGTTCTCCCACTAATCTTTGAACGAATGTTTTCCGTTATTTTCACACTTCCGGTTACAATTTAAATCGTAAATTTGTCGGGCAATAAAGAATTTACAATGCAGAAAATAAATATCAGAAATAAAAAAGCAAGCTTCGAATACGAATTCATCGAAACCTTTGTAGCAGGAATTCAACTATTTGGAACCGAAATCAAGTCCATACGTGCAGGGAAAGCAAACATAGGAGACTCCTTTTGCTACTTTAACGCAAATGAACTTTACGTAAAAGAAATGCACATTTCCGAATACAAATTTGGTTCATATTATAATCACGAAGAAAAAAGGGAACGAAAACTCCTTCTTAACCGAAAAGAGTTGGATAAATTGGATCGAAAAACTAAAGAAAGTGGTTTAACCATTGTTCCTTTGAGAATTTTCCTGAACGAAAAAGGTTTTGCAAAAATGGAAATTGCGCTTTGCAGAGGAAAAAAACACTACGACAAAAGGGAAAGTTTAAAACAACGCGATCACAAAATTGAGATAGACCGTATGATGAAGAGGTAGTTAGCTCAACGCATCAATTTTTATTAAAAAAACAAGATATTTCCTTCCAGAACTCCTTCTTTTTATCCTATATTTGCACCCCGGTTCTAAAAACCCAGACAAAATCCATTTTCTTACTTTTCAACGGAGTATTAACAAGTTATCAACAGTGTTGATTAATTGTTAATAACTTTCAAACACCCCTATTTTAGATCAATATAATTGTTAACAACTAAAAATTCCTGTTTTAGTCAGTAAGGATATTAACAGCTAAAACAGGAATGAATATGAACAGGCAAAAAGTTATTAACAAACTAATACTCAAAAGTACTTCCACCTAGAAACTCTCTCATTAAGGAAGTAGGAGGTATTTCAGCATCGCTAATTGGAAGAAAGTAACTAAAGAACTTTAACAGCCTGTTTGCTTCCGAATATTCTGCCTGATTGGGCTGAATCTCTTTCAATATTGGTTCTGCATATCTCTTTAAAACACCCAATTCGTACTGAAGAGCTGAATTAAACATCACATCAGCCTCTTCCTGATACGGGAAAATATTTTTCTCTTCACCACGCCTAACACTCGGCCAACGACTAATCGTATCAAAAGCACTGTAATTTCGATATTTATGATCCCGAACAATCCTGCGAATCAGACGGTTATCTGTTGATGGAATCCTGTTATGACCATCAATAGAAATTGAGGTTAAAGCAGAAATATAAATTCTAAATTTTGAATCATCGGCAATAAGAGGAGTTAATTTTGGATTCAGAGCATGAATTCCTTCCACAACTAAAACCTGCTTGCCATTAATTTTCAATTTTTCCCCATCGAAATAACGAGTACCGGTTTCGAATGAAAACTTTGGCAATTCAACCTCTACACCATTCAGAAGATCGACCAAATTCTCATTAAACAGGCGAACATCCAAAGATTCCAACGCCTCAAAATCGTACTCTCCATTTTCATCTTTAGGAGTTTTTTCCCGATTAACGAAGTAGTTATCCAAAGACAAATTTACCGGATGCAGACCAGCAACCTTAAGCTGAATGGCTAATCTTTTTCCAAAGGTTGTTTTTCCTGATGATGAAGGTCCGGAAATCAAGATGAGCTTCACATGCTTTCTTTTCTTTCTGATTTTATCTGCTATTTGAGAAATTTTCTTCTCGTGCAAAGCCTCCGATATTTTTATCAGCTCTGAAATATTGTTATTCTCAACATAGCCATTCAAATCACCAACATTAGAAATATTTAAAACATTTCCCCAACGTTTGTATTCACTAAATATCTTTAGCATTTTCTCCTGAGGAATAAAGGTTTCCGTTTCCAACGGATTTCTTCTTCCAGGAGTCATAAGCAACATTCCCTGAGCAAAGGGCAATAAATCAAACACCTTCAGTTTACTTGTAGACGGAACCAAAAAACCATAAAAATAATCAACACTATCGCCTAAATGGTAAACGGATGTGAATAGATTTCCCCGGGTGCGAAACAGACTGGTTTTCTCTTTCAAACCCTGAGCTTCGAATAATTCTATTGCTTTCTCTGTTTCAATTTCTTCACGAACAAAAGGCAGATCAGCCTCCATGATCCCAGTCATTCTCTCTTTAATATTTTCGATATCACCAGGCGTAAGCAATATGTTCTTATCTGTTATCCGACAATACAAACCATTCGAAATTGAATGCTCGACCCTGAAACCTGCTTTTGGATACAAATCATGAACTGCCTTGTAAAGAAGGAAACACAATGAACGGACGTACATTCTACGCCCATCCGGATGTGTTCCATCCACAAACTTTACATTTTTAGGTTTGTAAATTTCGTAGCTTAACTCTTTAAGCTTATTATTAACCATTGCTCCAAGCACTTCCCCATTAAGTTGTGGTTTGATATCTGCAAGTATTGTCTGAAGATCGGTGCCAATAGGGTAAGATCTTTTCTCTTTTAAATCTTCAAAATAAATATCAATCAATTTTCCCATAGAATTCTATATTTACAATGTACCCGGTTATGATTATACTGTTTTTAAAGATAACAATTAGGATGACACATTTAAAAGCTGTCCAGTTAATTTTTGTTAAGCTTCACACAATCCCAATTTAATGAAAACAAAAGGATCTCTAGATGGAGATCCTTTTGTTTTCATTAAATTTCAATTGTAAATTATTTCATTTCATCTTTCAGAAACTGAGCGGTAAATGATTTCTTACATGCAAGCAAATCTTCAGGTGTGCCCTCAAACAAGATTTCGCCACCATTCCGCCCCCCTTCAACTCCAATATCAATTACGTGATCGGCAACTTTAATTACATCCATATTGTGCTCTATCACTACAACTGTATTTCCTTTATTCACCAATCGGTTCAACACTTCAAGCAAAACTCTCACATCTTCGAAATGCAAACCCGTGGTTGGCTCATCGAGAATGTACATGGTTTGCCCGGTATCTCTTTTGGCCAGCTCTGTTGCCAATTTCACTCTTTGCGACTCACCTCCCGAAAGGGTTGTAGATGGCTGTCCAAGAGTTATGTATCCCAATCCAACATCCTGAAGAACCTTCAGTTTCATTTGAATAGCAGGAATGTGTTCAAAAAATTCCACTGATTGATTAATGGTCATATCCAGAACATCACCAATCGATTTTCCTTTGTAACGCACCTCCAAAGTTTCCCTGTTGTAACGCTTTCCGTTGCACTCATCGCAATGCACGTAAACATCAGGAAGAAAATTCATTTCGATAGACCGAACCCCTGCCCCCTGACAGGTTTCACATCGGCCGCCTTTCACATTGAATGAGAATCGTCCGGCCTTGTATCCACGAATCTGCGACTCCGGCAATTTCTCGTATAACTTTCTGATATCACCAAATAAATTGGTGTACGTAGCCGGATTGGATCTTGGTGTGCGACCTAAAGGCGATTGATTCACCTCTACAACCTTGTCGATATTCTTTATCCCGCTAATTTTTTCGTATGGCAAAGGATCTGCAACCGACCGATAAAAATGCTGAGATAAAATTGGCTGCAGTGTTCCGTTTATCAAGCTTGACTTGCCACTTCCCGAAACACCGGTAACACAAATAAATTTACCCAAAGGCAAAGTAATATTTACATTTTTCAGATTATTCCCTGTACAACCTTTCAGGCTTATTGTTTTTCCATTCCCTTCCCGTCTGCTTTCAGGAATGATGATTTTCTTATCGCCATTTAAGTAGTGAGCAGTTAAACTATCACCTTTTAGTATATCAGCAGGTGTTCCGGCAACCACAACCTCTCCTCCATGCTTTCCTGCAAATGGTCCCATATCAACCACATAATCGGCCGATAGAATCATATCCTTATCGTGCTCAACAACAATTACCGAATTCCCCGAATCACGCAATTGCTGCAGTGAATAAATCAGTCGCTGATTGTCTCTTTGATGCAAACCGATACTTGGCTCATCGAGAATATAGAGCACATTAACCAGCTGAGAACCTATTTGGGTAGCAAGTCGAATGCGCTGCGATTCTCCACCCGAAAGAGTTACAGAACTTCTGTTGAGAGACAAATACTCCAAACCAACATCAATCAGAAAGCCTAAGCGCGACCGTATTTCCTTCAATATCTCCTGTGCTATTATTTGTTGCTTTTCATTTAAGTGTTGCTCCAAATCCTGAAACCATTCACTCAACAAGCCCAGATCCATCGTTGATACATCTGATATATTTTTATCATGGATTTTAAAATGAAGGGATTCTCTTTTTAGACGATTGCCATTACAGGATTCGCAAACTTTTGTGATGATAAATTGCTCGGCCCATTTTTTAGCTTTTTTCGATGTTACATTGCTTTCCTGATTTGAAATGTACTTAATCACACCATCGAAACTAAGAAAGTAATTGGAAGATGCGCCCAATGGTGTATTTTCCAATTTGAATGTTTCACTGGAACCATCCAAAATAATGCTTAGCGCCTCATCGGGTATTTCTTTTATAGGCGTATCCATCACGAAATGATATTTTCGGCCAATCGCTTCGAGCTGCCAAAATATCAATGAATTTTTATATTTTCCCAAAGGAACAATTCCACCTTCACGAATACTCAAATTCGCATCCGGAATAATCTTATCCATATCGATGGCATTTACCCGCCCCAGACCTTTACACTTGGGACAAGCTCCATGCGGAGAATTGAATGAAAAACTATGCGGTGCCGGAGTATTGTATGAAATTCCAGTGGTAGGACACATCAGCAAACGACTATAAAATCTTACCTCATCAGTATCCTTATCCAGAATCATGGTAATTCCCTTTCCATGTTTCATTGCGGTTTGCACAGATTCCTTTAAACGCTTATCACCAACTTCCTCAACCACCAACTTATCAATCAGAACTTCAATGTCATGATTTTTGTATCGATCGACTTTATAGCCATGGTACAGCTCAACAATTTCGCCATCAACACGCGCATAGAGAAATCCTTTACTCCTGATCTGCTCAAACAACTCTTTATAATGACCTTTGCGGCCTTTTACAATTGGAGCAAGAATTAATATTCTTTTATCGCTGAATTTTTCATGAATTAAATCAATAATCTGCTCATCAGTATACTTCACCATTTCCTCTCCCGTTTCGTAAGAATAGGCTATACCTGCTCTTGCATAAAGAAGTCGAAGAAAGTCATATAATTCGGTAATGGTTCCAACTGTGGAACGAGGATTTTTATTGGTCGTTTTTTGCTCAATGGAAATCACCGGGCTCAAACCAGTAATTTTATCTACATCCGGACGCTCCATTCCACCCAAAAACTGTCTGGCATAGGCCGAAAAAGTTTCTATGTATCTCCTCTGACCTTCGGCATAAATTGTATCGAAAGCCAACGAGGATTTTCCACTTCCGCTTAATCCTGTAATTACCGAAAGTTGATTCCTTGGGATGCTTACATCTATATTTTTGAGGTTATGAACACGGGCACCAAAAACCTCAATGCTTTCAGTTTCCAGGCGCTCTTCCCCATTTCTATTCTTGCTGTCTTTGATACTCAATTTACAATCTCCTTTTACACCCTTTAATTTGCTACTTTACTGCAACAGAATCTGAAGGACTTTTATATTCAGAAAATGCAAAATTAATATATCCTTTGGCAGGAAGTGTAATTTCGTACTCTTTTTTAGATAAATTTGTTAGATAAGCTTTTCGAAGCCAAGGGTTAAAATGCTTTAGTATCTTATAATTAACCCCGTTTTCCTTTGCAAAGACAGCAAAATCATCAACATTTCCCGAAACTTTCACTTTACGGGTTGGGATATTTGGATACAAATCGGATGTCCGGTATCTAAATCCAAATTCATCTGTATTCTCCATTATTCGTTTAATAGCCATAATACGAAATACATATCTACCTGTTTCTTCCCCTAAAAGCAAATCAAAATAATCCCCTGCATCCTGCAGCTGCAATTGTTTATCGATAAACCTTCTGCCCGCATTGTAGGATGCTGCAACCAAACTCCAGGTTCCATACTTATCATACGACTTCTTCAGATACTTACAGGCCGCGATGGTCGATTTTTCAACATTGTATCTCTCATCCACCTCTGTTTCAACCTCCAAACCATAATCTTTAGCTGTTCCCTTCATAAATTGCCATATCCCTACAGCACCTACCGGTGATTTTGCAGTAGGAACCAATCCGCTTTCTATCAATGCCAAATATTTAAAATCATCGGGTACCCCCTGCTCTTTCAGAATGGGTTCGATGATGGGAAAATAACGATTGGCTCTTTTAATGAAGAGAAGTGTTTGTGATTGCCAGTAGGTATTCACCAACAATTCTCTATCGAAAGATTCTTTCACATCCCACCTTTCCAGTGGTACATTTTCACCGGCAAAAGTCATTTTATCGGGTGTTTTTAAAGCATATACATTGTATTTACTCATGTATTCGCTTCCAATATGCTCTGTTGTTGGATCATCTATCTTCGAATAATTAAACAATTGAGCCGCCATGTAGATTCCTCCCAGAATAACGATAATAATGCAAGTATTTTTTAATGAAGTATATGTTGTCATGCCTGATTTTTTATTGGTTACCAAAAGTATAAGATTCTACTCGATTTCAATCAGAAATGTTCCGAAAAATCACCCATTTACGTCATCAAAAAACCGTCACTCATCAAGAATGATTCCAAATAGTTTGAATGTCCGATTTCTCCATTTTTTTCAGATAAAATGCAACAAATTCATTTCGAATCCGTTATATAACAGATAAGCTATTGCATCACAACACGTAAGGCTATTACGAACCTTTTTCCAAAATCAAATAGAATGAAAAACTACCTTTTTATTCTCTCTTCCTTTTTGGCCGGCATATTCTTTGTTGCATGTGATGGTGAAACTACAATCGATTTTCCTACTGATATCATTCAGGACTCCAGAGTTTCTGACTCAACTTTTCAAATTCTTTTGGACGATGCCAAACTTCTTTGTTTAAACCTGTACTTAAATGAAGAAACCCGGGAATTAAACAATATCGAAATTGATGAATCGCATGTAGCACCAGTCATATCAGCTCTTCAAATGGTCTTTTTAGATTCTTTACTGCAATCGGCTTATGAAATCAGAGAATATCAGATTCATACTCTTTGCCCCGTTCAACTGCACGAAGGCATACTAAGCTCCGACACTATAAATACTAATATCAATTCCTGGTACCGTAATGGCTATTCAGATCACAGGCAACTGGATGATTACATCTACGAATACAACATCAGTCTTGATTCCCTTGGAAACAATCAATACAAATATCGATCAGAAACCGGGATTAATCATTTGGCATTGGCCTCTGAACTGAAGAAAATCCCTTTCATACTTTCTGCGAAATCAACCTTATGCATAGGCGATGGATCTCAAATTGAAATTATAGATTACACTTCCGATTTCATTCACCTGATTTACAGCTATGGCTGGGGCGATTGTCCTGCGGGATGCTCTAAGAGGCATTATTGGGAAATTGGTGTGTACGGATCAGGTATTGTTGTGTTACTTGCAGAATCAGGCAGTAAATTACCGTAAAAAATACTCCGACCACACTTTTACATTTATTCAAAAGAAAACAATACCCGGAACGATTTCTTTGTCATCAAAAATCTTACTCCTGAAAGTCTTTTTTTAGTTGAGCCTTTTTTCTAAATTCACTCCTCTTAAAAAAGAAAATATGCGTTACAATTTTGATGAAATTATTGATAGAAAAAATACAGACTGCTTAAAGTACGATAAACTTGATGCATTCTTTGGAAAAAAAGATCTTCTTCCCCTATGGGTAGCCGATATGGATTTTAAAGTTCCACCCTGCATTTCAGATGCCATAATTAAAAGAGCCAATCATGAGATTTACGGCTACTCGTTTCGCAGCGATGATTGTATTGGAAGTATTCAAACATGGCTTCAAACCAGACACAACTGGTCTGTTCGTAAAAAATGGATATCAACTAGTCCGGGTGTGGTTACCGGTTTGTCGCTTTTGCTGATGAGCTTGACCAACGAAGGTGATAAAATAGCTGTTCAACCTCCGGTTTACCATCCTTTCTATCATGTTGTAAATGACACCAAACGAGAGCTGGTTTACAATCCTTTGATAAGAACAGAGACGGGTTACGAAATGGATTTTAATCAGCTGGAAGAATTGGCGAAACAGGGATTAAAAGCATTGATCCTATGTAATCCGCACAATCCTGTTGGCAGAGTGTGGACCAAAAAAGAATTGCTTCAACTTGGAGATCTTGCCAAAACTTATGATTTCTTTATTATTTCTGATGAAATTCATCAGGATTTAATTTTTGAAGGATACAAACACATTCCGCTGGCTTCGCTGTCCGAGGATTTAAACCAAAGAACAGTTACCTGTATTGCGCCTTCGAAAACTTTTAATGTTGCAGGTCTGGCAAGTTCTGTAATTATTATTGCGAATCCTGAATTTCGAAAAAAATACAAGAGAATGGTATCGGCTCTGCATTTGGATTTGGGAAATTTATTTGGACACGTTGCGATGCAGGCGGGTTACGAGGAAGGTGCCGAATGGCTGGATGAGTTAATGGTCTACTTAAAAGGCAATGTTGATTTTCTAAGAAAGTATCTGCAGGAATACATCCCCGAGATAAAACTGGTTGAACCCGGGGCAACTTATTTGCTTTGGCTGGATTACCGGTCGCTGGGAATTTCGACCAAAGACCTGCATGATTTGTTGATTAACAAAGCAGGATTGGCTGTGAACGACGGCACTAAATTTGGCTCCGAAGGAGAAGGATATCTGCGCATAAATATTGGTTGTCCCCGATCTGTAGTAGAGGAAGCTCTGAATAAAATAAAGTTGACTGTAAACCAATTAAAAAAATAATTCTCGTTTAAGGGTTACCTTTTACCAAAAAACGGAATAAAGAGGTGATTAAGTTACTACCACAATGTCTTACAAAATTAAACGACGATCAATTGTTGGTTTTTGCGCAAAACCTCAATCTGTTTTTTACACACAAACCCCCGATCAACTGCTATCGGGGGTTTATTTTTAAAGAATTAGTTTTTTTCCTCTCATTTTATATTAGCCATCCCAACTACTTGTTATATGACTAATTTCTAGTATTTTTGGCATCCTAAAAACACTACACTATGCACTGGAACAAAGCTTGGTTTCAATTCTTAATTTTACTGTTGCTCGCCTTTATTTGGGGATCTTCTTTTATTCTGATGAAAATTGGATTGAAAAGTTTTAGCAGCGAACAGGCAGCAGGAATACGTATGCTTTTGGCCTCGCTGGTGCTTTTGCCTTATTCAATCAAGAATTTAAAGTTTCTGAAAAAGAAGGATTTAAAAAGTCTTTTGATTGCTGGCTTTATTGGAAGTTTTATCCCGGCTTTTCTGTTTACCAAGGCACAAACTCAAATTGACAGTGCATTAGCTGGCATGTTGAATTCTCTTACTCCAATATTCACATTAGCCATTGGAATACTTCTTCACAAAACAAAATTCAAATGGCTGCAGGTTATCGGTCTGGTGATCGGACTAATTGGTGCTTTGGGTTTAATCACTTCAGGTAAGGAGTTAGCTTTGGGAAATGTGAACAGCTATGCCTTACTAATTGTTCTCGCAACCGTATTTTACGGAATCAATATCAACGAAATTAAATCGAAATTATCTCATTTAACGGGTATTCAGATTACCTCTTTGGCTTTCTTTTTTACCGGTCCTGCAGCATTAATCTATCTGGCAACAACAGATTTCGAACCTGTTCTTCAGTCACCAAACTGGCCGGTTCATTTTCTTGCATTGGCGGCTTTAGGAATAATTGGAACTGCTCTTGCCATGCTGTTAATGAATAGCTTAATCAGATACAGCTCTGCAATTTACGCCTCATCAGTAACCTACATCATTCCTATCTTTGCTATTTTCTGGGGTGTTATTGATGGCGAAACCATTACTATTCTGCATCTGACATGTATGGCATGTATTCTTTTAGGTGTTTATCTTACCAACAAAAGGAAAAAAGTACAAACCTCTACTCAAAATGCAATTTAAGTACCATTCTCACTTTTGAAGAAACAGGAATTCCTCTCGATTTGGCAGGCTCCCAGTTTTCTCCGCTACGGAGTAAGTTTTCAATTTCAGAAACCAATACAGAATCCGGTTTGTCTTTAAAAACAATTTCATCAACAGTACCCGAAGCGGTAATAATGAATGACAATTTCAGCTTATAAGCTCCATGCAAATGTTCAAATTTGGAGTAATCCAATTTTTCAATCAGTACCTTTTTAAAATTCGATATTGATGCTGAATTCGCCGGCCTTGCCTTCTCCCATGAATTGTTTGAATTTTCCCGTTGATCTCCATCCGAACCATATGCAACCACAACAACCTCATCCATTGAAACTTCATCTGATTCCAATATCACCAGTAATGTTGAATCGGCCTGAGCATTTATTTCTTTCTGCTCGTAACCAATAAATGAAGCAGTCAGTTTGTAAGTTTTATTTGTATCATTGGCATTAATCTGAAATTGACCATCCATATTTGTGACAACACCTTCTCCTGTCTCTTTACTAAAAATCTGCACTCCTGGAATTGGCACTTCATCCTCATCTAAAACCACTCCGTTTATCATCCTATTGATATCTTTCTTTGAACTATCTGCGTGAAACGCAAGCGGTTCTTCCTGTTTTTTTTGTTTAGAGACTTCAAGTCCAGCCACTTTCCCTGACAAGGCTTTTTCTATTTCAAGTGTGCTTTCTAAATCAGCATCAGCACTTTTGGTGATTCTATTTACCGACATTTTTTTATTCGCAACAGGTGCTTCAGAAAGAATCTCCGGTTTAGAGAAAGTTTCAATCTCCTCATCAACTTCCTCATCCTCAACTTCAGCAAATTCTTGTACTTCAGAATCCCCGCTGTCCGAAAACTCAAGTTCTGAATCTTCCTTAAGTGTATCAATAATATCCAGCAATTCAGATTTCTTTGCAGGGAGTTCAGGCTGAACAACAGGAACTTCTGCTTTTTTTACTTCACTTTCCATCTGACTACCAATCATCTCATTCTGAACTGAATATTGATTTAAATACATCAGAACAGAACCTAAACCGATCAAAATTACAATGCTGGCCGCATAAGGAAACCAAATCGGAATTCTTCTTTTTCTTTCCTGCGTTCTTGCGTGTATTTTATTTTTTAATTCTGCAAAATCCTGCTCAAGCTCCTGACTGCTTATTTTCGACAAGCCATCAAAAGCCTCACTATCAAAAGCATCCTGCATCATCTTTTTCTCGAACGCATGTTTCTCCTTCTTCTCCAGTTTATTACTGAAGTAGTCTATAAAGTTTCGATATGTCAATCTACTTTTAAACCTCATGCTTCGATTCTATCTGTTCCAAACAAATTTTCAGGTTTCGCTTTCCGTTCTGAATATAGCTTTTTACCTTTTTCTCAGGAAACTCCAGTTCTTCCGAAATCTCTCTGTATCCCTTTTCCTGATAATAAAACAACACCACACATTGCCTTTGTTCCAATTTTAAGCGTTCAATGCAATGTTTCAGATTATCTTCCAAAGAACTATTTGTCATCTCATCTATAGGATGCAAAAATTCGGCAGATTCCATATTTTGATCAGCAGAAAATTTCTCGAATCTGTTTCGATGTGATTTTTCCTTTCGAATTTCCATTAAACAGAAATTCTTTGTCACAACAAACAACCAGCTCTTAAAATTCTGTATCTCAAATTTAGGGATTTCAACAATAAGACGTTCAAAAATTTGATTTACTGCATCTTTCGCCAATTCCCGATCGCTAAAATGTTTTAATGCTACACCATATACCAAGTGCATGTACCGCTCAAAAAGTTGTCCAAGCACATCCAGATCGCCTTGCTTCCTATACTCTTGAAGCAACTGCAGATCTTCTTTACTTTCCGGATTTTTTTTGAGTCGAAACATTAAAAATATTCACTTGATAAACAATTCATTCACTACCGCGAGTTAACAAAAAAGAAAAAAAGATGAAAACTTTTTATGGAATTTGTTTTCCGATTGCATCCTACAGGTAAATAAGCAAAAAATAAGTATTCATTAAAAAAAGATAGCCATGAGAACAAAAGCAATTCTAATCACACTTATCAGCCTGTTTCTGATAGGAAATTTATCTGCGAAAAGCATAAGCGGAACTGTAAGCGATGAATCGAATGTCCCAATGCCAGGTGTTAGTATAATAATTAAAGGAACAGGTATTGGTTCTGTTACTAATATTGAAGGAAAGTACGCGATAGAAGCCAATGAAAATGACATATTAATTTTTGGATTTATTGGGATGATTGCACAGGAAATTAAGGTGAAGCAACAAAGTATCATTAATGTAATCCTAAAGGCAGAAGACATTAGCCTGGATGAAGTGGTTGTATGCGCTTATGGAATAAGTAAACAACAAGCAATTACGGGAAGTGCTGCCGGAGCGCGTGTAAAAGGCAGGAAATTCAAAAAGCGCAATCCTGTACTATTAGAAATGATGGATTGCGAAATGGAAGAAGACTTTAATACAGAAGGCTACTCTGCCATTCATGAAAATGGATACAAACAAGCAGTTAAAAATCCACTCTCTACTTTCTCGATTGATGTTGATGCTGCTTCGTACAGTAATGTTCGTCGATTTTTAACAGAAGGAACCAAACCGCCAATTGATGCCGTTCGAATTGAAGAAATGGTGAATTATTTTAATTACGACTATACGCAACCCAATGACGAGCATCCTTTTTCTATCACAAACGAAGTGGCTGAATGTCCGTGGAACTCAGAAAATTTATTGCTGCACATTGGTTTACAAGGCAAAAAAATTGAAACCGAAAATCTACCGGCATCCAATCTGGTATTTCTTCTTGACGTTTCAGGTTCGATGGATTCTCCAAACAAATTACCATTGCTAAAAAAAGCATTTAAGCTTTTGGTCGGTCAGCTTAGGGAAGATGACAGAGTTGCAATAGTTGTTTATGCCGGAAATTCAGGATTGGTTCTTCCCTCTACTTCAGGAGCAAGAAAAGAAGATATCTTAAATGCACTTAACCGCTTAAATGCAGGTGGTTATACTGCCGGAGCATCGGGACTAAAACAAGCATACAAAGCAGCAAGTGAAAATTTTATTGAAGGAGGAAACAATCGTATTATTTTAGCTACTGATGGTGATTTTAATATTGGTCAATCGAGTAATGCTGAAATGGAGCGATTGATTGAAAAAGAACGTGAAAAAGGAATTTTCATTTCTGTTTTAGGCTTTGGCATGGGAAATTACAAAGATGATAAAATGGAAATTATTGCCGATAAAGGAAATGGCAACTATGCCTACATTGACAATCTTTTGGAAGCAAAAAAAGTATTGGTGAATGAATTTGGCGGTACTTTATTCACCATTGCCAAAGATGTAAAAATCCAGATTGAATTCAATCCTGCTGTTGTGGCAGAATACAGATTGGTAGGATACGAAAACAGAATGTTGGCTAGTGAGGATTTTGAAGATGATACAAAAGATGCCGGAGAATTGGGATCTGGTCACAGCGTAACGGCTCTTTACGAGATCAAGTTAATGAAGAACAAGAAAAAACAAGATCAGGAATTAAAATATCAGAACACAAGTTTAAACGCCAATGCATATACGGGAAACGAACTGGCCACAGTAAAATTCCGCTACAAAAAACCAGATGGTAAAAAGAGTCTGTTATTGGAAAAAATAATTTCCAATACACGAATTGACAGGCGGGAACTATCCAATAACTTCAAATTCTCAGCTTCTGTTGCCGGTTTCGGACTTCTGTTAAGAGATTCAAAATTTAAGGGAAACTGTTCTTACGGTATGCTGATTGATCTGGCTCAACAATCAAAGGGCGAAGATAAAGAAGGCTACCGAAGTGAATTTATCCAATTAATGAAACTTGCCAAGCAATTATAGAACCGAAAAGAGGCATCCCGCGTGCCTCTTTCTTTCAAATATCACTATAAAGTTTCTAATGATGGGATATTTAGTAATTTTGCATTGAATACAAAAAATACAATCACCCAATGTTTTTAAAAAAATTAGATCCAAAGCTTTTAGAAGCTATTGAAGAATATGGTTTTGAAACTCCAACAGAAGTTCAAAAGAGTTGCATCTCAAAAATAAAAAGCGGTGTTGATCTATTTGTTAAAGCTCCTGATGAATCCGGGAAAACCCATACTATAATTATTGGTATTATTCAGCAGCTTAAAGCTGAGTTTGAGGATGTACCCAGAGCCATTGTTGTTGTTTCGGATAGAGAGAAAGCAATTCAACTGAAAGAACAGTTTCTGGCACTAAGTCACAATACCAGCCTGAGGATATTTAGTGAAGGTGATGCGGGGAATTTACACAACCTGCGTGATAAAATTTATGCCGGTTCGGATATTGTTATTGCAACAGCAAGAAAATTCAATGAATTGTACTCGTTTAGCGGAATCAATCTAAGCAATTTAAAGATAGTTGCCATTGATGATGCTGAGATGATTATTAAAGAACAAATTGTTTCGGATATTAATCGCCTATCTGATAATCTTCCCAAATCACAACGAATTGTATTTACCAATAAAATCACCAATAAAATGGAAGATTACATGGGAAACTACATGTATTCTCCTATTGTTCTGGATTTTGAATAAAATATAAAAAGTGCCTCCAATAATAATTGGAGGCATTTTATTTTAGCGCAAATATGCTTTAAACATCCAGTTTAGCTTCTCAAAATAAGAAACGTAGGCTGGCAGAATATCTAAAGTTCCTTCATCCTCATTTTCATTTGCCTGAATTAATACTTCTTTTACTTTCCCGATTAAAATATCGTGCGACTGAATAATTTGTTTCACCATATCGGTACCTGAACAATTTGAGTTGGCTTCCTGAATGGTTGAAATGGCAACGTAATCGGAAAAATTTCCCAAAGGATGACCTTCCAATGTTAATACCCGCTCTGCAATTTCATCCACTTTATCGCTGGCATCAACATACAACTCTTCAAATTTGGCGTGCAGCTCAAAAAAATCGTTTCCCCCTACATTCCAATGAAAATTGCGTAAATTCTGATAATACAATTGATAATTGGCCAACAATATTTGCAATTGCTCTACTTCTCTTTCTTTTGCATTTAATTCTGCTACTTCCAGGTTACTTTTACTGTTTTTCATGTTTTCTTATTTTTAGTTTATTAATATTATTTCTAATTCTCTGATACAAATATCACATCATTCAGATTATTAAAGATCATATATCAATAAGAAAAACTTATTAATTAAATTACTGCTCCCAAATCAATATTCGGAGCCGGGTTTTCACCCTGAAAAAAATAAGGATAAAACAGAAGTAGGGTAAATTGGTATCAATTACGGTTATATAGTAATTAAACTAAATAACCAAAAAGATGATTCACAACAAACTCGATAAACTATTTGGGCAAGCGGGATCGATACTTGGTTGGATGATCATGCTTGTGGGAATTTATTCATCCATCCTCCCTCTCACGCTATTATTAGTTCTAATCGGATCGTTTATGGCATTTTCCTACTCTGTAATCTATCTGGACAAGGACGATGAAAAATACAAATTCTACTACGCCTACTTTGGGCTATTTAAATCGGGCTCGTGGAGAAGTTTAAAAAATATTGACCGTGTTGCCGGAATCTCATCTATTATTCTGCGAGATTCCTATATTCCCGAACAAAAAGAAACGAATTTGAAGACAGATGATTGCTTTGTAGTTTTATTTCTGAAAAACCGCAATCGAAGAATTCCTTTTAAAAGATGTAAAGATTTATTGGAAGCCAAACTGGAAGCTCAAAAAATAGGTCAGCTATTAAATCTAAATGTTATTCATTAGCCTAACATAACTCCTTGTCACTACAAACAAATCACAAACCAAAAAAGAACCTCAGTTTTGAGGTTCTTTTACTATAAATTTATTTTGGGCTGAGTCTAAAACATATAATCCCAAACCGGCAGTAATATCGGAGTTGTTTTAAGTGCTTCCTTCGCTTTCTCGTCCAAATAGTTTTTGTTGATTACCACACGAAACATATATTCCGAGAACCATTCATCTGTGAAAGTTAAATATCCATTATTTCCTGAGGTACTTCCCCACGAGTTTTCAAATTCCCATTTCACAGGCACTTCATTTTCATCCACATCAACGCCAATCAATGCCATTGCATGAGAAGAACCGGATTGACGAGTCAAAACTCTGGCTTTTTTATCCATATCGAATTCAACGCCCATTAAAGACTCATAATCGTAGGTATTCAAATCCATTACACCCGCTTTTCTGTTGTGTTGTTTTCCTACATCGCAGGATGCATACATTGCTTCATTGTTCTTGATAGAAGCCATTGCAAACTTTTTAATTTCATCATTCGGAAGATTTAAATACGTCCAATTGATTCCTTCCTCAACATTTCTGTAATTCTTAATTTCGTATACTTTATAATAGTCACGGGTCGGATCATTCATGATCATCACCAATTCAGTATTCGCAAAATCAGGATTAATTTCAGCCAAGAATTCTTTAGGAGTATACATTTTGCTTTCGCTGATTTTTCCATCAGCATCCTTAAATCTCCATGAAAAATTTACCGGAGGTTCGCCCAAACTTAAAGCCAACATGCGGTAAATTGATTTTAAAGCGGTCATTTTTGCCAATGCAATATCTTTCACCGATGCTTTTTCAGCAATCATATTACGAAGCTTGTATCCCTCTCCTCTTAATTTTTCATTGATCAAGCTTGTAATTTCGCGGGTTTTATTGCTCACCTTTGTTTCCGGCATTACTTCCGCCGGAACAACGCCATATTTTTTAGCTACATTAAAAAAAGAATTCCAAACGCCGCCGTCATCAACAGGACCTTTAAAATAAAGAACAACTTCCCGATCATCCATCTTACGATCAGCAGTTGCAATTATATTCTCAAGAAACAAATTTGATTTCTCGAACAGATCCCAGAAATAGTTGTAGTTGTGAGAAAAATCGAATGAATTCAAATTAAATTTTTTCATTACTTCCGGACGAATTGTATTCATAGAAGTAAACATCCAACATCTGCCTGAACTTTCCTGATTCGTAATTCCCTTTACATCAACTCTGTATTTGAAAAAATGATCTGTTTTTCCAATCTTTTCATGATTGAGAGACAGCTCTCTAATGCTTTCCGAATTGGTAATTGCATTTTGAATTGCTCTACTCGAAGCATCCAATTTGAAACTTGAACGAATCTCGTTCAACATTTTAGCATCTACAGTTCCCTTATTTTGTCCTATTGACATGGTACTGAATGTCATTGCAAGAATAGGTACCAATAAAAATTTCTTCATTTTTTTTGTAGTTAGTCGGTTGAAGTTTTAAATTAATTCTCACAAACTTAAAAAAACGAAACTAAAAAAACGCCTGGTTTTAACAGAAAAGCCACCCTATAAACTAAAGGATGGCTTTTTATCCAGCATTATTTTCGTATCTCTTAAATGTGAATTACCTCATCGTAAGCGGCAGCTGCGGCTTCCATGACAGCTTCCGACATGGTTGGATGCGGATGAATCGACTTAATCAATTCATGACCTGTTGTCTCCAACTTGCGGGCAGTAACCAATTCTGCAATCATTTCGGTTACGTTAGCGCCCACCATATGAGCTCCCAACAATTCACCATACTTAGCATCAAAAACAAGTTTAACAAATCCTTCGTTGGCTCCGGCAGCACTTGCTTTTCCAGATGCTGAAAAAGGAAATTTACCAATCTTCAACTCGTATCCGGCTTCTTTCGCTGCTTTTTCGGTCAATCCCATCGATGCAACTTCAGGAACTGTATATGTACATCCGGGAATGGTTGTATAATCAATTGGTTCAACATTCATTCCGGCAATTTTCTCAACACAGCAAATTCCTTCGGCCGACGCAACGTGAGCCAAAGCAGGTCCTTTTATAATATCGCCAATTGCATAAACACCTTCCACATTGGTTCTGAAATAATCGTCGACAAGAACTCTGCCATTTTCTGCAGCCACTCCTACCTCTTCCAAACCAATATTTTCGGTATTAGGCGCAATTCCCACTGCTGAAAGCACGATTTCGCACTCATGAACTTCGATTTCGCCTTTCTTATTTTTAATATTCACTTTTAAATTGCCATCCGATCCTTCAACAGATTCAACTGTAGAATTGGTCATGACTTTAATTTTATTCTTCTTGAAACTACGTCCCATTTGCTTCGAAACCTCTTCATCTTCAACAGGAAGAATTTCCGGCAAAAATTCTACTAAAGTAACCTGAGTTCCCATAGTAGAATAGAAGTATGCAAACTCCGATCCAATTGCTCCGGAACCAACTACAATCATTGATTTAGGCAATTTCTCCAAAGTCAATGCTTTGCGGTATCCGATAATGTTTTTTCCATCCTGTGGAAGATTTGGCAATTCGCGGGAACGCGCTCCTGTTGCCAAAATAATATGCTTTGCTTCATGATTGGATTTAGTTCCATCTTCAGCCGTAACTTCAACCGTTTTGTTACCTACTAATTTTCCAAAACCATTGATTACCTCAATTTTGTTCTTTTTCAGCAGGTACTGAATCCCGCCGCTCATTTTTTCAGCTACACCACGACTACGAGCCACCACCTTTTCAAAATCAGGCTTAACCTCTCCTTCGATAGTTAATCCATAATCTCCGGCGTGTTTCATATATTCAAATACTTGTGCTGATTTCAGCAAAGATTTGGTTGGAATACAACCCCAGTTCAAACAAATCCCACCCAATTCGGCGCGTTCAACAACTGCAACATTCAAACCCAATTGTGAAGCGCGAATGGCGGCTACGTAACCACCTGGACCACTTCCTACTACTATTAAATCGTAACTCATTTTATTTTGTTGTTTATATTAGTACAAATTTTGTTTTACTAATTTATATATTCTTTTTTAATACAGAAGATCTGCCCTCTTCAACTGAATTAGGCCAAATTTTTCCGCCTAACCGAAATCATTACTAATTGAACAAGTTTCGCTATCACAAACAGGATCACAAACGAAAAAATAATTGTTGCTCCTGATGGTGCATTAATTCGATAAGAAACCAGTAAGCCAATAAACGATCCCAAAATTCCAAATGCTATCGATCCGAAGATCATTTTCTTAAAATCATTCGTAAACATATTGGCTATGGTTTGCGGAATTGTCAAAAAAGAAATCACCAGAATAATTCCAACCACTCTAATATTTAAAACAATGGCCAAAGCCACCAATGATATCAGTAAATAATTTAAAAACTGAACCGGAGCTTTCTGCGTTCGTGCAAACTCTTCATCGAAGGCAACAAATAAAATCGGCCGTAACAAGAAGAAAAATACAGCAATTGTGAATACACATAAACCTAAAAGCAGATATAAATCCAAGGCTCCGACAGTTAAAATATTCCCAAATAAAAAACTCATTAAATTGGGTGCATAACCAGGTGTCATGTAAATAAAAAGGATACCCAAAGCCATTCCAAAAGCCCATAAAATTCCAATAACCGAATCTTGTCTCACGTCAGTTTTTTTCGAGATCCATTCAATTCCCAAAGCTGATAATACACCAAAAACCGCGGCTCCAAATACCGGATTCAATCCTAAATACCAGGCAAGGCCAATTCCTCCGAAAGAGGCATGTGTAATTCCGCCACTGATAAAAACAATCCTTCGTGCGACAATATAAGAACCGATAATTCCACAGGAAATACTCGCCAGAATCGCTGCTCCAACAGCGTTTAGAAAGAAATTATATTGAAATAACTCTATTAGTTCGTTCATATCTTACTTGTGATGCTTTAGTACTCGGTGAGGAACTTCGCCATGTGTTATTAAATCAATCGGGCAATTATAGGCCATCAACTGCTCTTGCGATATCACATTCGAATCATGGTAACATAGTGTTTCATTCACACAGGCAATTGACTTTACATGAGAACATATTGTTCCAACATCATGAGAGACAACAATAATGGCCATATGAGAATTTAAATGATGAAGAATTTCATACAACTCTCCTTCAAAATTGCTATCCACATAAGTATCCGGCTCATCCAAAATCAACAACTGCGGATCTGCAATAATTGCCCGGCACAAAAATACACGTTGCAATTGTCCGCCAGACAACTCTCCAATATTTTTATTCTTTAAATGAATAATACCCATTTGCGTCATTAATTCATCTGCACGCCTCTTGTTCTCACTATTATATCTTCCAAATATCTTTTTATGAGACATTAATCCTGAAAGAACAACCTCTTTAACAGGAATTGGAAACTTATTATCAATTTGATTGATTTGAGGCAAATAACCAATAATACATCTGTCATTACCATCCGGCAGTATTTCTCCCTCAACAGGCTTTATAGTACCCAAAATTACCTTTAACAGCGTTGTTTTACCTCCACCGTTAGGACCGATAATTCCCAAAAAATCATTTTCTTTCACCACCAAATTCACCCCTTTCAATACAATCTTTTCATCGTATCCTGCAGTCAGTGATTTTAATTCCAGAATTTTTTTCATTTCCGACAATTTCAGTCTTTAAGTATAGTAATGATTCTTTTCATTTCAGTCAGCCAATCTTCCGCCAAAGGATCAATAACAACAACATCACCATCAATCTCGGCAACAATTGATTTGGCATTCTCAACATTAAATTGTTTCTGAACAAAAACATGTTTTATACTTAATCGCTGAGCTTCCTCGACCAAATGTTTCATATGAGTTGGAGATGGCTCTTTACCATCCATCTCTACAGATATTTGATGTAAGTGATAATCTCTTGCCAAATAGGTCAAAGCAGGATGAAAAATCATAAACGACATTCCTTTTTTATTCCTAAATGAATCTTCAGCTACCTGATCTAATTCTTCTATTTCAGAAAGAAACTGCTGATAATTTTTCTCATAAATATCCTTCTTTTCAGGAACCATTTTAATTAGTTCCTGATACAAGTTCTTGCTAAGTATTTTTACTGATTTTAGTGATGACCAAATATGAGGATCGATTCCACCTTCATGAAAATGATCTCCATGCTTCTCCTGACCTTTAATCAATTCAATGCCTTTCGAAAGATCAATAAGTTTAATATTTTCAGTTCCTTCCAATAAATTATCCAGCCAAACAGTTTCGAAGGGAATATATCCAATTCTAAAATAAGCAATTGATTTGGCAACATCTTTCATTTGCATTGGCGTTGGCTCATAAGTTGCCGGACTGGCTCCCGGAGGAATCAAAACATTCACTTTAAAATCATCACCTGCAATCCGCTCAATGAAATATTTTTGAGGCAATATACTTACCGATATCAAATTTCTGTCCTTCTCGACTTTACCTGACTGACAAGACATTGTAATTCCTGCAAGCAAGACCAGAATAAATTTATTTACTAAGTTCATTTCTAAGTTTTGGGGATATTGTTTTATTTAGATCTACTTTAAATAACAAAAGTAGATGTTTTTTTGTTTCCACAAAGATTTTCCGTTTAAATTTTCATTGTATATCACACAGACACCCGAATGAATTCAGAACTTGAATTTAGTGAAAACCAACTCATTTAACAAAAAATGACCCGAAAGATAAATTTAATTATCTCCCGGGTCAAAAATGCTTTTATTTATAAAAACCTACTGAACCAATTTCTCAATAGCTGCTTTTAATTCCTCACCTCTTAGATTTTTTGCCACAATAACTCCGTTTTGATCAACGATTACCGTAGCTGGAATTCCACTAATACCATATAATTTAGCGGCAGAAGATTCCCAACCTTTCAAATCAGATACATGATTCCAAACTAATCCATCGTCTTCAATCGCTTTTAACCATTTTTCTTTCTTATCATCTAAAGACACACCTAAAATCTCAACTCCCTTAGGATGAAGCTCTGTATACATCTTAACCACATTAGGATTTTCTCCTCTGCAAGGTCCACACCATGATGCCCAAAAGTCAATTACAACAACCTTACCTTTAAAAGAAGATAAGCTAAGTGGTTTTCCTTCTGTGGTATTCAAGGTAAAATCAGGAGCAGGTTGCCCAACAGTAACTTTTTTCAACACCTCAATCTTATCCTTAAGCAATCCTGCGTAAGATGATTTAAGAGCGTTCTCACCTAACACAGCGTAAACTTCTTCCATTTCGGCAGCTTCAAGCGGAAATGCAATTCTGTACGCAACGAATGCTGCCGCTGCAGTGTTTCCATTCAACTTTAAAAATTCCTTACTTGCAGTAAATTTATCAGCTTCTGATTTATTAAATTCTGCTTCGATAGAATCCATAGCAACCTGATTCTTTACTTCCGCTGCTTTTTGATATTCAGAGTATAAAGCTTGTTGTTTTTCCTGAAATCCTTTCTGTAACGCACCAAAATTTGTTAAAACATCTTGATTTAAAGAACCTGTAACCTTAGCTTCCCTTAAGTTTTCAACATTAGCATCAACAGTAATTACTGTATTCTCAAGAAACAATTGAATTGCGCCTCGCTGTCCCTCCAGTTCAATGTAGTAAAGATCCGGAGATGCAACAGTTCCCTCGAAAGAAAAACCTGTTGCAGTCATTACTGTTGAATCAGTTTTCACCAATTTATTATCCTGAAGTTTAGAAAGATAAACTTTCCCCTCAGTCATACCTTCAACTTTCCCAGTTAATTTGTACTGATCTTTAGGTGTACAAGAGCCTAAAAAAAGGCCAATCGCTGCAATTGCGATAAAAAATTTCTTCATGTGATTAAGTATTTTGATCTGTGTTTTTATTAGACATTAAAACTACCAAATAAAACAATAAAAAGAAAAGTTTTTCAGTAAACCAAGTGCTTTATTCTTTATTTTTTACATCACTAAAATAAGCATCCAATAGTTTGTGTGCAGCAACAAAAGAGCTCATCTCATCCTTCAAAACCTTCTTCTCAAAATCAGGAATTTGCCCTTTTATTGATTCTAAATGATAAAACCTATCACGTAATTGTTCATTAATAGTTTCATACATCCAATATTTAGCCTGTTCACTTCTTCGCTGATCAAAGTATCCATTTTGCTGCGTATGACTGCAATACTCCAGAATATTATCCCAAATCGCATCAATACCGGTTTTCTCAATAGACGAACAGGTAAGAACTTTAGGAATCCACCCCGAAGGTGATTGAGGAAATAAATGCAGGGCATTTTCGAATTGAACTCTTGCCAATTGAGCTTTGTGAATATTATTCCCATCAGCCTTATTAATGCTGATCGCATCGGCCATCTCCATAATTCCCCGCTTAATTCCCTGCAATTCATCACCGGCACCGGCAATTTTAATCAGTAAAAAGAAATCTACCATAGAATGTACAGCTGTTTCGGACTGTCCTACACCAACTGTTTCGATCAAAATTGTATCGAACCCAGCAGCTTCGCAAAGAATTAAACTTTCGCGGGTTTTACGTGCAACTCCACCCAAAGATCCGGCCGAAGGTGAAGGCCGGATATAAGCTTTGGGATCAACAGCCAACTCTTCCATTCGCGTTTTATCTCCCAAAATACTCCCCTTGCTCCTTTCACTACTTGGATCAATTGCCAATACTGCCAATTTATGCCCATGTCCAGTTACATGTTTTCCAAATGCTTCAATAAAGGTACTTTTCCCCGCTCCAGGAACTCCTGTTACTCCAATCCTGACGGACTTTCCAGAATAAGGCAAACACCTTTCAATAATCTCCTGAGCTACGGACTGATGTTCATGTTTCGAACTTTCGATAAGAGTTATTGCCTGACTTAACATCCCAATATTCCCATCTAAAATTCCCTGCACATAATCCTCAACAGAATGTTTTTTACGCTTATTCATGATAAGCCTGTCTGCGATCTTTGGATTAATAGACGGTGGTTTACTTATCCCTTTGTTTACTTTGAGCGCCTTGTAATCAGGTGCATTTTCGATATGATCTCTTTTATTTTTATCTGTCATGACAAGAAATTTCCTTTCGTTTCTGTTTGCGAAGTTATAAATTTACAAAGTAATGATTTAGTAAACATCATGAAAAGTGCATATGTTTGTCAGCAACAAAAAAGGCTTTTCCTGATGGAAAAGCCTTTCATATGGTTATAATTTGTTTTTAGTTGCTATATGGTCACGAAAGCTCGGGATTACCATTCTGGAATCATCCCCCTGTGTGTCAAAACACCTTTGCATGGACGTTTCACAACTTAATTTTAGAATCTCGCTTAATTCGTTTTAGGCATTACAACATTTCCCGAAATACGAAGTTTTACTTCCGAATCAACAGGGTCGTTAGTAATCACAGTGATCATTTTATTTTGACGGCCTCTTTTTCCTCTGGAATTAAATACCACTTTAATTTCCGATGCTTCACCTGCTTTAACAATCTTAGTGCTCGGAGCAATAGCTGTACATCCGCATGAAGCTTTGGTTTTTCTGATAATCAAATCAGATTTACCCATATTCTTCATTGTGAAAGAATATTCTGCTTTTTCACCTTGAGTTAATTCTCCAAAATCAAATACATCCTTTACAAATTCAACTTTTGGAGAATTAGCTAATTCCGATTTCGATAAACTTGAAAAATCCTCAACCAAATTAGCACTAACAGTTAGCCGGTTACCCGATTTATATTCCTGATTGATTAAAACATCTAAATAATCGATCACAAATCCCCAGTCATTTTTCTTGCTGGCATCGTAAGTCGCAATAATCTGACCCTTTTGTTTTGGCTGCAATGTTTCAGGAACCATCTTCAAAGATAAATGAGCAGGCACTCTTTTAAATCCAATACTTATTGGTTTGTCACTATCATTATAAACTTCCATTGAAGCATCTTTTACCTCTGTATTTTTCACTTTAGTAAAAGAAAGATGATTGTTCTGCAAACGCAGTCCATCCATTTCTCTTGGATACAAATCAGCCACAGTTTTTTCTCTCGCAATTACATTACCACTAATTCTTAATATAGTAATTGCTGGATTCGTATTTGCAGTTATCGTTATCGACTTATTGAATGGCCCCGGACGATTCTTAGGATCAAAAGTTGCTTTCACAAAGCCTTTCTGTCCCGGCGCAACTGGTTCCTTACTCCATTCCGGAGATGTACATCCGCAGGAGGACCGTACCTGATTAATAATAACCGGCTGATTTCCGGTATTAATAAATTCGAACGAGTAAGATGTTGATCCATCTTCTTCCTTAAAAGTCTTGAAATCGTACTCCTTTGTGTCAAATTTCATTACTGGCGCAGCATCCTGAGCAGACACAGACAATGTGCTTCCTAGAATAGCAACAACCAACAAATAAAATACTTTTCTACTCATAACAATTAATTATTTTAATTTACAATGATCTTGTATATTACGGCAAACAATTTAAAGAGTTCAAAAAATCCTTGAAAATTTAGCCAAACAAACAAAATTAATTATTTTTCACTAAAAGAAAACCTAAATATCGTTAAATAGTTGTTAAGTCAAATCAAAAGGCAACCATAACATATTTTCTATTTGTTTTTCAAGATTATGGATACTAAAATATTAGTGAGTTTCTTCAGTATCCAAAAACAAAAACCGAACCAGGTTTATCTGTTCAAAATTATTTTCTTTCAAAATTGCTTACCTTTCTATCTGTTGTAACTATTTAGTAGATTTGTGATTGATTGAAGTAAATTCTTCAAACGCCTAAACGATTAGGTCCCGATCAAATTTAACTACGCAAAAAATTGATTTGCAATAAATAAACCAATAACCACAAATGACAAATCTAAAAAACAAAATATTAGCATTCTCAGAACAGATTAATGATGAAATAAAAGAAATAAGAGCTCATCTGCACGCTCATCCTGAACTTTCTTTCGAAGAATTTGAAACATCTAAATTTATTCAGAATTATTTGAGTAAGTTAGGAGTTCCCTATAAATGTGGCTTTGTCAAAACCGGTATTGTTGGGAAAATTGAAGGAAAAAACCCTGCTAAGAAGGTTATTGCACTTCGTTCTGATATGGATGCCTTGCCCATTAACGAAAATCCAGATAACAAATACTGCTCTCGTAACAAAGGTGTTATGCATGCCTGCGGACACGACATGCACATGGCCAGTCTGCTTGGAACAGCCAAAATTCTATCGGAATTACGAAATGAATGGGAAGGTACGATTTTACTTATTTTTCAGCCTGGAGAAGAGTTATTACCTGGTGGCGCCAAATTAATGATGGAAGAAGGAGCTTTACAACCTGAGCCGGAATGGATACTTGGTCAGCACGTTTTACCGGATATGCCTGCTGGAACCATAGGATTTAGATCTGGTATGTATATGGCATCCGGTGATGAAATATATCTTACCGTTAAAGGCAAAGGCGGACATGCCGCCATGCCACACAAATGCACAGATACAATTCTTATAGCCTCACATATAATTGTAGCATTGCAGCAAATTGTCAGCCGCCATTGCGATGCAAGAATCCCAACCGTGCTTTCTTTCGGAAAAATGATTGCTGACGGAGCGACCAACATCATTCCGGATGAAGTGAAAATAGAAGGAACTTTTCGTACCATGAATGAAGAATGGAGAGCTAAGGCCAAACAATTAATTGCAGACATAGCTCAATCAACAGCCAAAGGAATGGGTGCGGTATGCGAAGTAGACATTCGTCATGGCTATCCATTTTTAGTCAACCACGAAGACCTTACTCATGAAGCTAAAATAAATGCGATTGAATTACTGGGCGAAGAAAAAGTTGTAAATATGGATATTAGAATGACCACCGAAGACTTTGGCTTCTATTCACAGAAATATCCTGTTACTTTTTATCGTTTTGGAGTCCAATCGGAAAAAAACGGCTCTTTGCACACTTCAACTTTCGAAGCAAATGATGATTCTTTACGAACATCAATGAGTACAATGGCGTGGTTAGCGATTTCATATTTAAACAAATAGTTCTCGTAATAAGCTAAAATCAACCAATTAAAAAAACAAACATCTTTAATTCTGCACAATAGAGAGTGCAAATTATTTACCTAAGCTTATTCTTCATTATTTAATCTGTTTCAAAATAATATAATTCTCGGCGAAATTGTTTCTCCATTAAAAATATGATATTACATTTGTGATAGTATTAACACTAAAAATTTAAAGAAAATGGCTTACGTAATTAACGACGACTGTATTTCTTGCGGTTCTTGCGAAGGAGAATGTCCTGTTGAAGCAATTTCTATGGGTGATGAGCATTATGTAATCGACGCTGATCTTTGTACTGATTGTGGTACTTGCGTTGACGCTTGTCCTGTGGAAGCTATTCACGCAGAATAATCGTAATTTAGCGATATTAAAAAGCCAGTGAGATAATCACTGGCTTTTTTATTGAAATACTATTTCATCCATTTTAATATCATGCTCATCAATTGGTACATGATCCAAAATCTGGAAATTGAAACAAATACCAACCTTAAAAGAACTTAACGACTGTAACAACCTGTCGTAATAGGCTTTTCCTCTACCCATCCTATTCTTTTCCCGATCAAAAGCAATTCCAGGAATCAAAATCAGATCAATTTCGTCCTCATTCATAAATACAGCCCCCTCAGGTTCAGGAATCCCATAATGTTCACCTTCTATCAGCTGATCCGCTCCTTCAAAAAGTTTCAAATCCAATGTTTCTCCTTTTACACTAGGTAAAATAACTTTTTTCTCGTTGGCCCATTTGCAAACAAAATCGTGAGTATAAACCTCATCCTTCATCGACCAGTAAAGCATTACTGTTTTGGCTTGGATAAATTCCGGAAGCTGTTCCAAACATTTCAAAATAGGTAAGCTCAACTCTTTTTTCTGCTCAAAAGAATAATTTTGCTTTACAGCTCTTATCTCCTTTCGGATTCTTGCTTTTTCCTCTTCAATATTTCGTTTTAACACACTCATTTCTGGCTCTTATTCATAAATATCAGTTCTTCTATCCTTAAAAACATCATTGTTCTTCGTAATCATTTTATCTCTGGACAATTTCGGATCAATATCAACAAACAAAATCTGCTCCAGCTTATCAGCTTTAGCAAGAACTTCTCCTCTTGGATTCACAATAATAGACTGACCTGTGAAAGAAAGTTCTTTTTCCGTTCCAATTCGATTTGCTGTGGCAATAAAAATTCTGTTCACCAATGCATAGGAAGGAATTACAGATTGTGCATATGGCAATACCAAATTTGAAGGATGAAGAATTAAATCGACTCCCTGCAAAGCTAATTTACGCCAAACTTCAGGAAACATCCAATCGAAACAAACCAGGATTCCTATTTTAACATCATCAACAATAAAAACAGGAAGACCTAAATTTCCTTTCTCGAAAATATTTTGTTCATTCATGAACAAATGAAGTTTCCGATAGGTTCCAACAAGCCCTGTTGCATTCATCAAAACAGCTGAATTATACAATTGATCACCATCCTTCTCTGAAAATCCAGTGACAACGGTAAAATTATACTGCAAGCACAATTCCTGAATAAAATCAAGAAAAACACTGTCCTTTACTGTTTCCGAAAGCTCAAAAGCTTCTTCTTTCGAATCGAAATTATAGCCGGTATTGGCCAGTTCCGGAAGTACAACTAAATCGGCTTCCTTTGCTCTAAATAACAATACCTTTAAAGACTCTATCGTTGATTTCAGATCACCAAAGACAGGTGCAAATTGAATCAAAGCTATTTTCATTTTTGATCATTTTAAGGCTGATAAGCAGATTCCCGTAAGATTGCAGCATAATCATTTTCAGTCATTAACTGATTTATAGTTACCTCGGGATGTTTTGCCATGTATTCTTTTACAATTTGCCATCCAATCCAAATACCGGTTCTGGAAGGTGATTCCTGCGGCATTCCCGGAGTAAAAGGCCCATCGTTTATATACTTAATAACCGTACGGTATTCGCTTGTAAACAAATGTTTTTGCTCAATAATATATCCCCACATCAACTCATCATTCTCCTCACACCATTCCAATTCTTTTTGCGAATACTTCATCACATCGGCCTCACTTTTTTGGGGCATCATGGCTTGCAAAAAGTATCTTATTTTCCCCTGATAAATCATATTGCTGATTAAATCATCTTTTAGCGGAGTGAAAGGAAATTCAGTTAAAGCATAAGCAAGCACAACATCCTGAACAATTCTTTCAGGAATCATATTTTCTCTTGCATACATTGGCGTTCCCAAGTAGGAATAAAATGCACAATATTTTCCCAAATACTTATCCAAGCTTATTCCAATCAAATTTTGGGCAACAACAATTGACTGATTGAAACCTGAAATTTGAGAACAACAATTTGGGACCGGCTTTTCCGGAAAATAGTACTTTAAATATTTAAAAGCATTTGTCAACTCCTTTTCTTCTTTATCCAGAGTCGGAAACTTTTTTGCAACGCTATCAGCAACCTGGTTCATTGTTGAATCAGTTAAAAACTTATTCAAATAAACCATATAATCAGAATCATCTGAATCTCCCAGACCAATCACTTTATTACTATACAATTGCAATACATCAGGATACTGCTGTCTTAACTGATTTAAATCTGATTCCTGTTTTACCGCGAAAAGCTCTTGCTCAAATCTTTGAATTTTCACTTCCAAATCAATATTTGAAACATCAGGACTTTTAGTGTCCGAATTACATGAAAAAAGAAAACCCAGCAACAAGATTAAAATACTCGCACTTGTATTTTTGTAGTGATTTAACTGCATTCTTATGATTTAATTGTAGGTATTTGTTTTTGTGTTTCTCAAAAATATTAAAAATAAGTTAAGCCCGGTTCAAAAATTGGTTTTTCCTTACAATGCCTTAATAAATACAAGGATTAATTAATTTTGTCACGGTTTTGTTTTTGCTGACAGAAGGAATACCTATTCCATATTTTTATCACTAAATTTGCTAAGCTGAAAACAAATACAGCTTTAAAGTATTCAATTATTAAAATGAGACAGCAGATTAAATGATCTTTCTTCTCATCCTGAAATATTTCGGGACTCATATCTTTTAAGTATGAAAATAGCATTAGCCCAATTAAACTATCATATTGGTAATTTCGAGAGCAACACTGAAAAAATTATTTCAGCAATCAATAAGTCGCGCAAAAGCGGCGTAGATTTGGTTCTGTTTTCAGAGTTAGCCATTTGTGGATATCCGCCAAAAGATTTACTGGAACGTAAGGAATTTGTTGAGAAATCTAAATCGGCACTTCAAAAAGTAGCGGAGCATTGCATTGATATTGCTGCCGTAATTGGAGGGCCATCAGTAAATCCTCATCCGAAAGGGAAAAATTTATACAACTCTGCTTATTTCATTTCCAACGGGAAAATTGAGAGTATTCATAATAAAACTCTGTTGCCTAATTACGATATTTTCGACGAATACAGGTACTTTGAACCCAATACAGAATTCTCTTTGGTTGAATTGAAAGGAAAAAAAATTGCACTCACTATTTGTGAAGATTTATGGGAAACCCAACCTGTAGACAACAACTTTGCAAAATCGGCATTGTACACAATTTCACCAATGGAAGAGCTAAGCAAACTCAATCCTGATTTTGTGGTAAACATTGCAGCATCGCCATTTTCCTATAATCAGCAGGATTTGCGAACCAATATTTTGAAGGCAACTTCGGAAAGATATCAACTTCCAATATTCTACGTCAATCAGATTGGAGCGCACACCGAATTAATTTTTGACGGTGACTCTTTGGTTATGAATTCGAAGGGAGAAGTAGCCAAACGATTAAATTATTTCGAGGAAGACTATCAGATAGTTGATCTTGAAGCGATTGAAAATCAAAAAGCAGAAGCCAGAAATGTAAATTACATAGAAAAAATTCATGATGCCTTGGTTTTAGGTCTGAAAGATTATTTCGGAAAAATGGGATTCACCAAAACAACACTGGGGCTTTCAGGCGGAATTGATTCGGCCGTAACAGTGGTTTTGGCAGAACGAGCTCTTGGCAAAGAAAATGTGCGGGTTCTGCTGATGCCTTCCGAATTCTCTTCGGATCATTCCATAAAAGACGCAGTAGATTTGGCTGAAAACTTAGGCATTCAATACGATATTGTCCCAATTCAGAATATTTTTCAGGAATTTCAAAAATCCTTAGATCCAATATTCGGCAATCTCCCTTTTAATGTTGCTGAAGAAAATATACAGGCTCGCATAAGAGGAACATTAGTTATGAGCTTATCGAATAAATTTGGACACATCCTTCTAAACACATCAAATAAGAGTGAATCTGCAGTTGGATACGGCACATTATATGGAGACATGAATGGTGGCTTATCGGTACTTGGAGATGTTTACAAAACCGATGTTTTCAAATTGGCCTGGTTCATCAATAAAGATAAAGAGGTAATTCCTGAAAACTCAATTGTAAAACCACCATCAGCCGAATTACGTCCCGATCAAAAAGATTCGGATTCTTTACCAGATTACGATGTGTTAGACGGCATTTTATTTCGATATATAGAAAAAAATATGTCTTCGGAAGAAATTATTCAAGATGGTTTTGAAAGAGCAACGGTTCAAAAAGCCCTTAGGTTAGTCAATATGAATGAATACAAAAGATTCCAGACTCCGCCTATTTTACGCGTTTCATCAAAGGCTTTTGGCTTTGGCCGAAAAATCCCCTTAGTAGCAAAACACTAATTAATGGGTATAAACACCTACTTAACAGCATGTTGTCGAACATCACTTAAATAATGAATTATTTCTGTATTCATTTTCACATTTCATTTCATTTATATACTTTTGAAGTGTTTTAAAACATACAACGTATTTTAAATCCATATTCCACCTTGTATATGATTGAGAATGATAGAAAATCCAGAGAGATTATTTGTGGGGAAGTAATTAATAATTCGAGTTCAGTATTTAATGTTCTAACTCCTTCTGAAAAAGAAGAGTTAATGGCGAACATGACCTGTTCTTTTTTTAAGAAAGGTGAATACATTTACAAAGAAGGTGAAAGACCAATTGGGCTTATCTGTTTGTCTGAAGGAAAAGTAAAGATATTTAAAGAAGGCGTAGGCGGTCGCGAGCAAATTGTTCGAATGGCAAAACCTATTGGTTTTATTGGATACCGTGCACTTTTTGCCGAAGAAAACAACATTGCTTCGGCTGTTGCAATTGAAGATTCTATAACCTGTACAGTTAGCTACGAATTGATGCTGAAATTTATTAAAACCAATTCTGACCTTTCTTTGTGCATTATACGTTCGCTTTCTACCGAATTAGGATTTTCAAACAACAGAACAATCACCCTTACTCAGAAACACATTCGAGGAAGATTGGCTGAATCGCTGCTGTTTCTTCGTGATACATATGGTTTTGAAGATGATGAAGCAACCATTAAGGTTTATCTTTCGAGAGAAGATATCGCTAACCTATCGAATATGACAACATCAAATGCAATTCGTACACTTTCCACTTTTGCAAGCGAAGGAATCATTTCAATTGATGGCCGGAAAATTAAGATTTTAGATAAGGTTAGATTAGACCGGGTTAGTAAACTTGGATAAGAGCTGCTTCTTAAAATATAGCAAGCCATCTCGTTAGGGATGGCTTTTATTTTGCAGTAGTAATTAGCAGGTGCAACAAAAGCTGAACAAATATTCGAACCCTGTGTGTTAGGGATTATAACGGAGAATGAGTGAGGAGTAGGAGTGAAAAGCCCGCCACGAGGAACGAGGGGAACACCCAAAATATTTTTATTCCTGAAAATAAACGCGTTTTACCCGACGCGAAATGGTGGTGAGAATTTCGTAGGGAATGGTATCCAATTGTTCGGCCAATTTACTTACCGAATAATCGTCGCCAAAAATTAGAACGGAATCTCCTTCTTTAGCATCGGTATTGGTCAAATCGATCATGCTCATATCCATGCAAATATTGCCAACAACGGGCACCAATTGCCCGTTCACCATCACTTTTCCAAGGCCGTTGCTCAGTTTACGGTTGAAACCATCGGCATAACCTATTGGGATAACTCCAATGCGCGTATCGGTCTGTAATTGCCCTTTTCGTCCGTAACCTACGGTATTCTCTTTTGACACTTCTTTTATCTGCGAAATTGTAGTTTTCAGGCTGCTCACATTCATCAGTTTTTCCTGATGTGTAGCACTGATTCCATAAAGACCAATTCCCAAACGAACCATATTGAATTGTGCTTGCGGAAAACGTTCGATACCGGCTGAATTTAAAATATGCCGATCGATAGGATACGAAAACTGCGACAATATTTGATCGCTCCATTGGGTAAACGAATTAATTTGCCGAGCTGTAAAATCATCGTGTTGCTGCTCATCTGCACCCGCCAAATGGGAAAATACAGAACTGATAAAGAAATGATCATTGTTCACAATCAGTGACAACAAAGTATCAATATCGTGATGAACAAAACCCAAACGATTCATTCCTGTATCCAGTTTTATGTGAATAGGATAGTTTCTTACTCCATTTCGCTTTAATGCTTTTTCAAATTCAAGACAAATAGTCTGATTGTATATTTCTGGCTCAAGGCGATACTCAATCATGGTGTCGAAACTGTGAGGCTCCGGATTCATCACCATAATTGGGATCGTGATTCCTGCGTTTCTTAGTTCAACACCTTCGTCGGCTATGGCAACGGCTAAATAATTAACCCGGTGATATTGCAGTAAATTAGCAATTTCGGTTGATCCGCTTCCATAAGAAAAAGCTTTCACCATTACCACCAGTTTGGTACTTGGTTTTAATAAGGAACGGAAGTAGTTCAAATTGTGAACCATGGCATTTAAGTTCACTTCCAGAACCGTTTGGTGTGCTTTGTATTGAAGCGCATTTGAAATTCTCTCAAAATGAAAATTTCTTGCTCCTTTTATCAGAATAATTTCGTCCTTAAACTGATTTCGATTCAAATCTGCCAGAAATACATCGGTTGAGCGATAAAAAGAAGCATTGCAGGTAAATAGTTTCGATTGCGACGAAATACCTTCCCCAATACCAATCAAACGATTTATTTTCTTCTGTTCGAGCAATTTGGATATCGCCTTGTAAAGCTGATGATTTGTATAACCCGATTGAAAAATATCTGATAAAATAATGGTTTTGCACTTATCTTTTTGCTGCTGATTCATTAAATCCAAGGCAATTCCCAGCGAACCCAAATCTGAATTGTAATAATCATTAATTAGTGTACAATCACCTATTCCTTCTTTGATTTCCAATCGCATGGCAACTGGTTCTAATTTCAGGAATCTTTCTTTTATGGTTTCATCATCAACATTCAGGTTTAGCAAACAGAGCCAGCAGGTAATTGCATTATCAATTGAGGCTTTATCACTAAAAGGCAAATTTATCTCTTTTGTTTCCTTCTTATATTTGATTTTAATGAATGTTCGGTTCCCATTTATTTCTTCCGAAACAACCATCAAATTGGCAGCTTGATTTCTTGACCAGGAAATCAATTCTCTATTCTGTCCATACCGGGACTTTAAAGATTCATCTACAAGTTTATTATCGGCACAATACACAATCGAATCGCAGGAAGAGAATAATTTTATCTTCTCTTCTAATTTCTGAACTTCATCCTTAAAATTCTCGCGATGTGCATCCCCCAAATGAGTAAAAATCCCATAGGTAGGTTGAATAATTTTTGAGAGTTGATCCATTTCTCCCGGTTGAGAAATACCAGCCTCAAAAACAGCCAAATTGGCCTCACTGTTCATGTTCCAGACAGAAAGCGGAACTCCCACCTGAGAATTATAGCTTTTGGGACTGCGAACAATAGAATACGATTCATTCAGCAACTGATACAGCCACTCTTTTACAATGGTTTTTCCATTGCTGCCGGTAATTCCTATTACGGGAAAAGAGAAATTCTTTCGGTGATTTTCGGCCAAATTCTGCAAGGCAATAAGCGTATCGTGAACCAAAACAAAGCCGACCTCAGGATACTGTTTTAAATCTGTACATTCAGAATTACTCACAACAAATGCACGAACCCCTTTTTGATACAAATCTTTGATGTATAAATGACCATCGTGCCGCGCACCAACTAAAGCAAAAAAAAGTGTTTCTCCCGGAAGTTGTAACGACCTGCTGTCTATCGAAAGGGTTTTAACAATGAGATTTTCTTTCCCATAACAAACACCTCCTGTGATAGAAGCTACCGATTCAATAGTATATGATTGCGCAACAGTCATAATACATCCACTTATTTTGTTGAAGATGTTCTGTAAATTTTCTGGTAACAATTTCGGCAAAGCGGTTCATATTCACTCTTTTCGCCTAACAACACTAATTTATCAGCCTCGGCCAAACGATGTGAGTAATTGGCCAGATTTCCACAACGCATACAAACTGCATGAACTTTGGTAACATATTCTGCAGTAGCCATAATACTAGGAATCGGGCCAAAAGGATTGCCTTTAAAATCCATATCCAAGCCAGCAACAATCACCCGAATACCCTGATTGGCCAATTCGTTACAAACGTCAGACAAGCCGGCATCAAAAAACTGAGCTTCATCAATACCTACCACATCAACATTACTGGCAAGCAACAATATATTTGCTGATGTTTCAACGGGGGTTGACCGAATGGAGTTGGAATTGTGCGATACCACTTCGTCCTCAGAGTATCTCACATCAATATGAGGTTTAAATATTTCAACATTCTGACGGGCAATTTTTGCCCGGTTCAACCGACGGATCAATTCTTCGGTTTTACCCGAAAACATAGAACCAACTATTACTTCGATCCAACCATTACTGCCAGCTCTGTTAATATCATTCTCAAGAAACATGTGATAAACTTTAGGTTATTTTACATAGATAGACAAAAATAGGAAAACACTTTCATACTTGCATTACTGAGCTAATAAACTTTTAAACAATACCTCCCTAAAAAATATTTTGTTTGAACCGAAAAAACCACTCAACCAATCAATACAAAAAAAATTAGCTTTACTTTTGTAAATTAGTACATAGAATTCTGTTGCATATTAAAATTCTGGTTATGGATAATAAACTAGTCATTCAACTGCTTAAAAGTAAAACCGAAGAAATTCAAAACTTACTGGAACATTTCACTAATAAGCCTGAGGATTTAAGTGATAGTATTGAGTTACTTGATTCCAGAATACTGGGTTTAAGTCAGGATTTTAATATCCTGAAAAAGAATTGTGAATTAAAACCAACAGAGACTGTTTCACCAAATGTTCCTGAAGAAATTATTTCTGCTTCGCCTGAACCAATCAAAAAAGAAATTGAGTTTTCTGATACAAGTTCTGAAAAACAACAGGTAATTGACAATATCAGGCCTGAAAAACCTGAAATTGAAGAAAAAGAACAAATAGAATCAGAAATTGTAACCCAAAACGTTCAATCGGAACCTATTCAACTGATTGGCGAGAAACTTCCATCTCAAAAACTGAAAGATATTCAGTCGGCTATTGGAATTAATGATCGCTTTTTGTTTGCCCGTGAGCTTTTCGAAAACAATATAGATGAATACAATACAGCTATTTCCTTCATAAATAAAGCAGGTACTTTTGAATCTGTTATGAATTGGATAAAAGCTGAAAAAGAGTGGAATCTGGAGGATCCTACCGTAACCCAATTCATCGAAATCACCAAAAGAAAATTTTAAACATGTCAAAACTATACCTTGTTCCAACTCCAATTGGAAATTTAGAAGATATTACCTTAAGAGCTTTACGAATATTAAAAGAAGTAGATTTAATTCTTGCTGAAGACACAAGAACATCTGGGTTTTTATTAAAACATTTCGAAATTTCAAAACCCTTACACTCTCATCACAAATTTAACGAACACAAAACGGCCGAAAACATCGTTAACCGAATTAAAGCCGGTGAAACCATTGCCTTAATATCTGATGCAGGAACACCGGCTATTTCAGATCCCGGGTTCTTTTTGGTGAAACATTGTCTTGATAATGGAATTGATGTTGAATGTTTACCAGGAGCAACAGCATTTGTCCCTGCTTTAGTGAATTCCGGGTTGCCAAATGAAAAATTTTGTTTCGAAGGATTTTTACCGCAAAAAAAAGGGCGTCAGTCTAAATTAGATGAACTGGCGGAAGAATCAAGAACAATGATTTTTTATGAATCTCCACACCGCCTGGTGAAAAGCTTAGAGCAATTTGCTGGAGTAATGGGAGAAGATAGAAAAGCATCTGTATCCCGTGAGTTAACCAAACTATATGAAGAAAATGTACGTGGCACTCTCGCTGAACTAATCGCTCATTTCAGTTCGAAAACTGTGAAAGGTGAAATTGTAATTGTTGTTGGCGGTAAGCTTGTTGAGAAAAAGAAGAAAGAATACATAAAAAAGGACCGACAGTAAAACCAAGGCTAAAAGCTTTGCTGCTACTCTTTCATGATTTAGCTTAGAAGAACCACATTATGAATTTATAATTCTTAACTGTCATTAGTCTTCGTGTGAGAATTTAGGACAAGAGATTGCCTTATCACCCAATTTTTTGACTTTCTGACGACGTTTCAACTTTCGGATTTCCCGGGGATTGGAATAGTTGTAATTATAAGTCAGAGAAATCTCCAAACCACCTCTGTTAGAAGATGCAGCCTGTAAATCCGAGACATTAATATCATAGCTAATCATAAATTTCATGCGGTTTTTCTCATACCCAAATGCAGGAATAATATCCTGAGTAAAACGATACCACAATCCGTAATGAAGAATGGTGCCTTTTTCTCCATACAACATCATAAAATTGGTTCCGGCAATCCACTCGTTTGAACTACTCTCGGTAGTATGCATAATTTCAGGCTTGACATATAATCTCGAAGATAATCTGGACTCTACTCCTCCATGCCATGCAAATCGTCTTTTAAGGTTATTGGTGATTGCGTAAAAGGATTCATTGGGTTGATTTATATGACTAATTGCCATCCCCATAAAATATTTTGATTTCCCTTTAAAAAATGTAACCATAGTACCAGCAGAAAAGTCAGTATAAAATAAAGATTGTGTTCCTAAAGGTTCTCCTGTTTGATAATTTGGATCGAAAAGTGTGCCATCCCATTGATCATCAAAAACCAATTTGTTATAATCAACCGATTTATTAACTAATTCCAAACCAAGTCCCACATGTAAAAACAATGTATTCCCTGCATTCAGACTTTTATTTAATGATCCGGAAAACATAACCTGAGTAGTTTTTAAACTACCTTCTCCAGCTTTATCATTGAAAATCATACCTCCAACACCAAGCCAGGAAGAACTCAATAGTTGAGTCGATAATTTACCATCTACAAAAACTGCCTGAGAAACAAAAGGTGTTGTTACACTATTCCACTGGTTACGATAATTCATCCCACCCCGAAGATTATAATCAGAATTTCCTGTAAGAGCTGGATTCAACAATAATGGTATAGAATAGAATTGAGAAGAGTGCACACGCTGTGCGAAGACTTGACAGACCCCGAATAACGATATCAGTATAAAAACAATTAAACTCTTCCTCATATCCAATTTTACGGGTCTTTCAGCCGATTAGCAAAGATTTTCAACCAGCAAAACGAAATACCCCAAGCAAAAATATAAAAATGGGTAATAATAGCCTATTACCCACTGTGAAATATTTTATATTACATTTATTTTTTTGCGACAAATTATTTGGCATAAATATAATTAATATGATGAAATTTAACAGTAATAATCCATTTTATTCATCAACTATATTAGTACAGTAGTGTAACATTTCCGCGCTTTTGTACAGAACTACCATCAAGGAAGGTCACTTGCAGGAAGAAAACATAAACATCCATATCTTGTTTTACTCCACGATAGGTACCATCCCATCCTACATCTTGTCTGTTCGATTGAAAGATTTTATGTCCTAATCGGTTATAAACAATCAAATTCATTGAACCTATATTGTTACCCCGAACAAATAGAACATCGTTTTTACCATCTCCATTTGGAGAGAATCCGCTGGCTAATCCAACAAATTGATCACCTTCCGGATAAATTACATTTATCGTATCCCTTCCCATACAACTCTGTTGATTGGTTACTTCAACCCAGTATTCTCCTGCCTGACTCACATTTATAGTCTGAGAAATATCATCTGTTGACCAACGGTAGAAACTACCATTATTTTCAGCATCAAGAGTTACATTTTCTCCGGTTTGAACAATAAGGTCTTCACCAAGATCCACAATAGGAGAAGGATTAACCGTTAATTCGATACAATCTCCTTCTGTATTACCAAATGGATCCGTTACATCAACACAATATTTACCTGATTGATTGACAAGGATTCCCTTTTCAGTTGACTCTGACGGTATCCATTTATAAATAGGATCAGAAGTAAATGTTCTATCAATAATTGGTTCAAGATACACTCTGTCACCCTCACAAATCTGAATATCACCACCTAAATCTACAGAGAATTTATGACCGTCTTTTCTAACAACACTAATATCATCTGTATTATAACATGAGTATTCATCTGTAACCTTCACAGAATATACATTTTCCTCACTTACCGATATTGTCTGGGTTGACTCTCCGGAACTCCATTCGTAAACCAAACCTGATCCTGAAACTCCGGCATCCAAAGTCGTGGTTTCACCATCGTATAATGTGATATCTCCACCTAAATCAACAATTGGTAAAGCATGCACAATTACTTCAATTTCATCGGTTTTTTCATTGCCTTCATCATCTCTTACCGTTACCGAGTAAATTCCGGACTCACTCACGGTAAGTGTGGAGGTTCCTGCTCCATTTGACCATAGGTAAGCATAGTTTTGCGAGATGCTTGGATTGGGATTTAGAATCACTTCTTCCCCATCACAAATATTCTTGTCGGCACCCAAATCAATAGCAAATACATCACTTGCGCTGCTTATAATAATTTCATCAGTTCCAACACAACCATTTAAGCTGGTTACATTAACACTATACGTATTGCTGTTATTCACGCTTATGGTCTGACTTGTCTCTCCTGTCGACCAAGAATAGGTTAATCCCGGATTTCCTGCATCCAACACCTTTGTTTCAGCATCAGCCAATTCGTAATCCGCTCCCAAATCAACAACCGGAGCTGTTAACACATTAACATTTACTGTTGCCGATGATGATTTACCTGTTTCGGAATCAGTTGCTGTAACAGAATATGTTCCCGTCTCAGTTACGGATAATGAAGAACCTGTTGATCCATCTGACCATAGGTAAGTATAAGTTCCATCAAAGTCGATGGCCGGAGTTAAAGCTGCAGTCTCTCCTTCACAAATTTGAATATCTCCACCCAAACTAACTACGAAAGATTCAACAACACTAATAGCTGCATAAATTGTATCTCCGGCACAATCAAAAGCAGTGCGCTCCAACAATTTTATCTGATAATCTCCAGGCGTATTTCCCCATTGAACATCAAAACTTAATTCACTATGGAACTTATCGCTTAGCTTCTTCGTCTTTTCATTTAGGACTGTTGCTCCGCCTGGAACAAAAAGTTCATAATTTTCATTCTTCTCGATGGTTGCAGTATAAGACTGAATTGTTCCAGCCTGAATTACCGGAGCATAATCACCAAATAAAGTATTTGGTAAAGCCATTACATCAACCTCCAAAGTTTGATTAGCAAGATCTTCTGTTACCGGTATTCCTGATAAAGTCTTCGCCTCAACTAATAAAATCTCCGCTCTGTGTGTTTTACCCGTTGTATTTGGAATTTCAAGTTCAAACTCAAAAGTATTCACATACAGTTCCTCTGCTCCAACAGGCATTACTGCAGGTGCACGATCGACTGAAATTTTAAATGTCCATGGTTTAGGACCATTATAATTAACGGTAATATTCACTTTACCATTTGCATCTCCGCCATTATTTGCAGAACAAACATAGGGTACCTCTAAATCATCAAACTCAGCGGTTGGAGCTGCGCCATCAACTACCACGATCATGGTTAATGGATCACCAAAACAATGTGTCCCTAAATCCTCCGGATATACTTTCACCTCATAATCACCTTCGTTAGCGAATACATAATCACCGGATTCAAATGTTTTTGATGCAAGATATGCTACTGAACCGCTAGATGTATGTGTTACTGACCAATGATATTCATAACCAGTAACTTCATCCACCTTAAAATTAAGTGTTGTTCCCTTAACCACATACTGCTGTGCCACAACAGCCCATCCTCCCAAAAGGATGGCTATTGCAGTAAGCAGTGTTTTATGTAGTAAGGTTTTCAACATTTATTTTAAAATTTAGCTTAGTTCAAAGTAAGATTGGTGATAACTGGTAAAGGATAAACAACAATATTTTTATCGTTATCCGCAGCATTAACAACCACATCATCAGCTGATTTTGCAGAGTTAATTACAACTTTCCAATTCTGAGGTGTTGTTTCATTATTAACAAAATTATGAACTACATCAATAATATAATCACCATTCAAATTTGCGACTTCAACATTATCAAATCCAGCAACAACAAGATCATTATTATCCAAAATTGAATACGTTAATGTCCATGGCTGTGCCCCGGTATAAGTAACAGTAACAGGTGTACTTCCATTAGCAGCAATTGTAGTGGCTGCAGAACAAACTCCTGTTACATCACCTGCATCAGCAAACTCCACAGTTGGGTCACCTAGTACTTGTATTTTTTGCTCAAACGGTTCACTCTTACAACCATTCACATCTGTTGTAACTACTGTAACAGTATAGATATCAGCTACAGTTGGCCAAGTAAAAGTTACAGTATTTGTTGTTTCGGGAATAGTTACAGTCGTTCCAGTCCCATCACCAACAACAGTCCAAGCGAAAGTATTTCCAAACGTATGTACTGCGGTCAACTTTTGGCTTGTGCCTCCAGTTACCTGTGTTTGGGCTGATACAAGTCCAAACGCAGTAAAACAGAATAATATTGATAAAATTATTTTTTTCATAGCTATCTAGTTAATACTAAAATACAATGTCAACAATAGTTGGAAGGGCATTTGCTTTCCATACATGAGTAATAGGCGTTGATGCAAAATCATTAATTGCGCCATTTCCATCGCGTAATCGATAAATATTAATATCAAAATTTTGATCAACTTTTGGATCTGAACTTAACAATTGACTTGCAGGGATAGTTATGGTATATGTACCAGCTCCTGTTGTACTGCCTAAATCAACATTTAACCAAGCTTTAGTACCTGTTCCAATAGCATACTCAACCTGAGCTTGTTTAGTTGCCTCATGAACCAAATTAGTACCTGATAAAGTAACATCAAAAATCACATCTGATAAAGAGATGTTTACAGCACAATCTTCAGTAGATGCAGTAGGTGCAAATGCAAAAGTCATATCATTTACAGAAGTAACAATAACTGTTAAGGTCTTATAGTTATAACAACCAGTTCCTGTATTTAACTGCTTCAAACGCAAATAATATGTAGCAGGTGATGCTACAGGTTCATTCCATGTTATGGTTAGATCTTTAGTAAGATCTGTTCCTGCTGAAAAAGTATATGTATCGGCAGCAGGTAAAACCGTGGCTGTACAAGCTACATCAGAAAATACTTCCCAAGTAAAAGCATCCGTACCAGTTGCTTTATAGGTATGAGTAATACCAGAGTACACATTGTGAGTTGTAGCCATCAATTCGCCATTTTGAGCAAATGAAGCTATGCTTGTTGTCAGAATTACAAACGTTGCAAGTAATATTTTTTTCATATCAGTAGTATTTAAAGTCTAATTAATATTCTATATCGTTAACTATTGGTAATGGATGTATTGTTCTTGTATGAATTTCTTTTCCTGTTACCACATTTAACGTACCTCCATACCTATTGGTTGCACTCATTATGGTTATATGATTTATTGTTTCATTTATTTCATTTTCAATAACGCCCGCTACATGGAGCATTTTATCTGCAAAATTTACAATTGCAGTTCGATCAGCAGAATCCCCATCTAAGCGATAGTTCACTGTAATCGGGTATTGTGATTCCGGCAATTGAGTACCTGAATCGAACATTGTTACCATTTCTGTAGCAAATTGTGGATCTAAATCAGCACAATCCTCTGATGTTAGATCTTTAAAAACAATGTTAGGTGTTGAAACTACTGTATATTTCCAAGCCTTTTTATTAGTACAACCATTGATTCCGGTTGCATATAATGTAAGATAATAATCTCCGTCACTAAGCCAATCTACAACAATGGCATTAGGCTCTCCTGTTACGGTTGCTAATATGCATTCTGAAACTAAAGCTTCTGTTGTTAATAAATTATCGGTATAAACCTTCCATTCGTAAGTTTGAATATCTGTATTCCCCGGTACTTCATATTTTACTTGAGAATTTAACACAACAGTATAAGCACCCTGCCCACTTGCCGAAGCAAGTGAGAGGATGATTATGGCAAATGCCATAAATGTCTTATATATTATGTCTATTTTCATTAAATATTATTTCTATTAAATTCCAGAAATATTACCAATTGTTGGCATATCATTGAATTGATGCGTTGCATCATTATCTGTTGCATCATTATCTGAAGCATTAGTAATAATATCTATTGTTCCCGCTGAATTAATCGTCAAAGTAAAATCAGGCGTTGAAATTGCATTTGTTACAGTTACAGTAACAAGAATGTAATCCTGAGTTCCATCAACGATATAACCAGAAGCATCTGCAATAGTTGTACCTGCAGCATCCTTAACCTCTTTAATTGAAGCACCTGCAACCAAAGCATCAAACACTACTTTCCAGCCATTAGTTGTATTTGTAAACTCACGATTCACACGATATACAATATCAGACGTACCTAAACTTGGTGTACCTTCATTCACAATAGGACTAATTGTTGTCTCATCCGGACAAGTAAGAGATTTAATATCATTTGCCACAGAAGTATCTACAGTACCAGGTGTAGCCGAACCTGTAACATCAGCAATCAATGCATTAAATTCACCCGTTTGAACAACAACCTTATAACCTTTTAGGTTCGAACAAGTACCGTCACTAACATTAAGAAACACATAATACGTACCACTTGCAGTTCCATTCCAGGTAATTGACACTTTAGATACTCCAGTACCAGTTAAAACGCCATCAGTACCCATTGAGGTTCCTGTTCCATCCACCGCTGAAATAACAAAATCTGCAGAAGCACCTCCAACAATCGCTGTAGCACCAACAGCTGCATCTCTGGATACAAACCAATCTGTAGTACTAGTTCCTACAACATTATCGAATTGATAAGTGTGTGTAGCACCGGGATAAGGCAATTCATAAGTACTTTGTGCCTTAGTAAGTTCCGAAGAGCCCACTAAAACAACTAGTGCAATTAATAATTTATAAATATTTTTCATTTATATATTTTTTTCAAATTAAATTCCTGTGAAAGATCCAATTGTTGGCATCAAATTGATTGTATGATCTGCTGTTGCATCAGCAGTTGTAAGATCAATATCAGTTACTCCTGTAACATCATCCGAACCTGTTACTAAGTTCAAGGTAAATGTTGGATTTGATCCTGGTTTATTGGTAATAACTACTGTCACAACATGTGTATTTGCAGTCTCATTAGTTACAGAGCCTGAAACTAAACCTGAAGACGAAGCTACGGTATTAGCAGTGAATTCAACAGTATTATCACTAGAAGTAACAGTATAAGTTCCGCTCCAAGCATTAGATGAATTTGTACGGGTTATTGTATAAGACAATGTTGTTTTACCAGCATCATATTCATCTGTTACATTAATATCCGTCAAATTAATTACAGGTTTCAATCCAGTTAAATCGGCACAAGTCGGATCTGTTGCTGAGTCATCAACAACTGCAAGATTAAATGCACTGGCTTGAGGCATAATATGGACAGCTTTGTAGTTACCTGGCCCAGAGCAAGGGTCTCCAGATACAGTTACTGCTAAAAACAAATACAATCCGGAAGCACCATAGTTTGCCGCTGCATTATTTGCCCAAGTTATTTCTACCGAGGCAGCTCCATTTGCCGCTCCAATAGTTCCTGTTCCTGTTCCCGTGAAAGCTCCAAAATCGGTAACTTCCGATCCTACACCATAAGCAACAGTAGAAGTACTCACATAAAATTTATAAGTTGCATTCGCCTCAACATCTCCAAATGTGTAGGTGTGCTTCGCTCCATCGTAAGGTTTAACAGCCGTACTCTGAGCAAATGTTTGGCTGGCAAAGGATACCAAACCCAAACAAATAACGAGTGATAATAATAACTTTTTCATATGATATAATTTTTTAGATTTTACTAATTAAATGAACCAATTACCGGCATAGGTGTAATTATATGAGTTACATCACCTGGTAGAGTTGGTGATACTGATGTTACCACATCAACAGCACTCGTTGGGTGAATTTTAAAAGAAGGAGTTTCTCCAGGAACATTATTCACCACGATTGTTACAACCTGAGTATTATTTGTCAATCCCGTTGCCGAAACAGCAGTTGTCGCATTGTTACCTGTAACCGAAGCACTGGTACCATTAAATGTATAAGTATAATCACCACTACCAACCTGAACAATATCAAATCCTGCATTCCAATCATTGTCATTGCCTGCTTTGGTGAAAGTATAAGTTAAAGTAGTTGTGCCTGCATTGTAAGTATCCGTTGGTGCTACAACAGCATTTAAACCTGTCAAATCAGGGCAGGAAGGACTTGCAATATCATCTATCAAAGCTAATGTGAAGCTATTCGCGATTGGCGTAATTCCAACAGCATTATAATTCTCACAAACCCCAGCACCTGAAATCTTTACAAATAAGTATACTTCGGTTCCTGTTGTTGTTGCTGCAGGCCATGCAATTGTTGCTACAGCTTTATTACCTGACACAGTTCCAGTTAATCCCGAAGTGATATAGCCCGTTAAACCAGTATCTACAGTTCCCTTTCCTCCACCAGAAGTACTGAGTGAACTTATATAAAATTCATAGGTCAATCCATCAGTAATACCATCAAATGTATAAGTATAAGTCCCACCTACATATGGCTTTAATTTTTCACCAGGATTGTTCTGAGCAAAAGTTTGAGAGGAAATCATCATGATTCCCAAACAAATCATTAATGAGAGTAATAGCTTTTTCATAATATGAAATTTTTATAGTTGTTTTATTAATTCTAATTAGTCAAAACCCACTATTTGTGGTATCATTTTCAAGTTGTGTTGTATTGTAATTGCATCTTTTATTGCACTATCTGTTCCTCCATTAGAAATTGTAAAATCAATAAGTAAAGTTGTACCAACTACATTATCTACATCTATTGTAAATAGGACATAATTTTTTTCAGAAGGAACGCTGATCACACCAGAAGAGTTTGTTGAAGTTCCAACATCTGTTATTAAAACCTTGTCTACATTAACCCCTGCTCCTCCTATCGAATAAGCAAAAGACCAAGTTCCTGCGTCACACAAGCGATCCACTCTAAATTGAACTTGCGATGTTCCTGGGGAATAAGTATATCCTGATGGAGAAATAACAGCCTGCAATCCATTCATATCAGAACAGTGATTTCCATTATTATTATCTGAACCATCACTAGTTTCAGGAGATAAAGAACCAGATACGTCAACAACTGCTATATTGTTTTCTTTTGTTACTGTCACATTAAAACTACAGCTGGCCTTATTTCCTGCCACATCTGTAACTTCAAAGGTATTCGTTGTTGTTCCAATTGGGAAAGCTGAACCCGAAGACAATCCGGTGATCTGAGCTGTAGATGCTCCTGCACAATTGTCAGAACCAATTGGTGTAGCATAAGTAACCACGGCATCACAGCTTCCAGCATCAACTACTTGCATGATATCAGTAAGGCAGGTGATCGTTGGTTTAATATTATCAGTAATAATGACATTCTGTGTTTGTGTGCTTGTATTACCCGCAACATCTTTATAAGTCCAGGTTACAACAGTGGTTCCCTGAGTATTGATCGGTAAGCCTGCATCACTTGTTACCGTTACTACCGAACAATTATCGGTTGCTGTTGGTGCTGTTAAACTTGTTACTTCACACTGGGCTGTAACATCTGATAAACTTGCTGCGTCAGCTACTGGATCTATTGTATCATTAATTACTACATTTTGAGTCTGTGTTGTGCTGTTGCCTGATCCGTCAGTATAAGTCCAAACTACAGTTTTTGATGCTGTAATAGGGAACGTTTCTGAATGTGTTCCGGTGATTGCACCGTCACAGTTGTCGGTTGCTGTTGGTGCTGTTAAACTTGTTACTTCACACTGGGCTGTAACATCTGATAAACTTGCTGCGTCAGCTACTGGATCTGTTGTATCATTAATTACTACATTTTGAGTCTGTGTACTGGTATTTCCTGATCCGTCAGTATAAGTCCAAACTACAGTTTTTGATGCTGTAATCGGAAACGTTTCTGAATGTGTTCCGGTGATTGCTCCGTCACAGTTATCGGTTGCTGTTGGTGCTGTTAAACTTGTTACTTCACACTGAGCTGTAACATCTGATAAACTTGCTGCGTCAGCTACAGGATCTGTTGTATCATTAATTACTACATTTTGAGTCTGTGTACTGGTATTTCCTGATCCGTCAGTATAAGTCCAAACTACAGTTTTTGATGCTGTAAGCGGAAACGTTTCTGAATGTGTTCCAGTGATTGCACCGTCACAGTTATCGGTTGCTGTTGGTGCTGTTAAACTTGTTACTTCACACTGGGCTGTTACGTTTGGCAAAGATGCCAAATCAGCAACTGGTGCTTTATTATCGGCAATGATTACATTCTGATTCACAACAATTGAATTGCCATTGCCATCATCAAATGTCCAAGCAATTACGTGTGTTCCCTGAGTATTATAAGTTAATGCATCACTTGTCGTTCCTGTAATTGTCCCAGCACATGCATCTGTTGTGGTTGGTACCGTTGCGGTAGCACCACATTCTCCTGTTACATCCGCTAATGTTGGGGTTAATGGATTGGTTACATCTTGAACCGTCACTGTTGCTGTGCATGTTGATACTTGAGAATTATTATCTGTTACCGTTAAAGTAACTGTGTTAGCTCCAATATTTGAGCAACTGAATGTACTTGGACTTACACTTAAATCTGAAATCCCTGAAGCATCGCTTGAGCCATTATCTATTTGTACTGCTGTAATACTAGCATTACCACTTACATCTAACTGAACCGTAATATCTTTACAGATTGCCGTTGGTGCTACATCATCTTCAACTGTTACTGTTGCATCACAAATAGATACATTACCGTTATTATCTGTCACTGTTAATGTTACCGTATTTTCCCCAACATTAGCCACACCGAATGAGGTCATACTTGCAGTCATACTTAATATTCCACAGGCATCACTTGATCCTCCATCAATATCACTGGCTACAATACTTGCATTTCCTGTTGCATCCAATTGAATTGTAATATCCTTACATATCGCTGTTGGTGCTGCATTATCTTCAACAAAAACATTTGCACTACATGTTGAGGTATTCCCTGAATTATCTACAACTGTCAGTTCAACAGTATTAGGAGATGATAATGGTAAAGATATATTTTGATTAGGAATACCTGGTCCTTCAATTACTATGGTAGCATCAGTACAACCCAAAATCTCTGGTGTAATTGTTGCGCAATCAGAAGCACCCCTCCATGCATTTGTTGTCTCGACTGTTCCACTTCCACCACCGTTAGGCAAACTAAAAAAACCACCGCAACCCAAAGTTCCTTGTAGGGTATACACCCCTGCTGGAATACCTGAACCTGAGAAGCTTATATCATACCCAAGCGTTACGGTATAATTATAACCATAATCACAAGTAGTGCCAACAGGATTAACAGAAACAGGCCATACTTCTATATTAACAGAATAACCATTACTTGAGGCTACAACCTGATTAGTAGAAACATTATCACAATTAAAATCTGTCTTTGATAATGACATTGACGCTATCCCACAGTTATCGCTTGATCCATTATCTATTTGTGCTGCTGTAATGCTAGCATTACCACTTGCATCTAACTGAATCGTTATATTTTTACAAATTGCCGTTGGATCTTCATTATCGGTTACCGTTACACTTACAGCCAGACGACTTGAGCTCAAACAACCTGTTGTCGTATTTTCTGATTCGGCATAGTAAGTTGATCCGTTAACCAAAACTTCGGTATCAGCTAAAGCAGTTCCTCCATTAGCCGCAGAATACCAATTAACAGTACTTCCTGATGGCGGTATTACACTTAAATCAGTCACAGTACTGGTACTGCATAAGGATTGAGCTCCAGCCCCTGTTGGCTCTGCAGGCAAAGAATTAATCGTCAAATTTATTTCCGCACTTGTTACAAAACAGCCATTCTCATCTGTCACTTTTACTTTCACAACATCGCCATCAACAAATGCACCTGACGACAATTGATTGTCAGAAATACTATATTGGGCATTACTTACAAGAGGATTATCATTCAAGTAAAATTCGTAAGTATAAGCTCCCGACCCTCCTGAAGCATCAGCAGTAACAGTAATTATCTCACCAATACAAACTGGGTTTTTATTTGAAGAAAGAGCCGCTACAACTTCATAAACATTAAATGACATATTACTTGTAACCAAATTCACATTCCCACACATATCTGCAATCCCCGAAGCTTCTATTTGAAGGCTTGATGCCCCAACATCTAAGATTGTCCGATCCAAAATAAAAACATACGAAGTACTTCCAACTCCTCCTGAATCGCAATTTGCCGAAGTTACATCGATAACGTTATAAGATATCCCTCCAATAGTTACAGTAATATCATTTTTATCAAGACTCCCACAAGGTATTATTTCTGTAAAGTCAACTTTTAACTCATTCGTACCATAACATGCCTGCACAACACCACTCAAATCAGGCGGGATATCATCATAAATAATTGCCGACCCTCCTTGATCAAAACTTATTGTATATCCATTATTACTCTCAGACCAATTCGAAACATAAAGAACATAATGATGATCCGGTTTCACCCTAACATCACTGTTCCATTTTGGCCCATTATTAGTTCCTGGCCCATTACAATTTCCTGAACCGCCCATATCACTATCTGCCCCAGTAGCTCCATTATTCCAATTTGAACCATAGGTATTTCCACTTACAAAAACATCAGCATCCATTCCTCTGGCTCTCAAATCTTCACAGTTTACATTGGTCACATCAAAAATCACCCAATCATAATCATCGCTTGACTGTTTAGGTGTAATCCTAAACTTCAAATCCGCATCCACATCATTCTGAGGAGTGAAAGAATACCAAATACCATTCTTCTCATCAGGCATACAAGTATTAGTGACAGCAGGAAGTTCATTTAAAACAAATCCTTGCCCCTCAATTTCAGGCGAGGGTTCATCGTAAACTGCATCACAAATAGTTTTTGCCCCCAAACAGTCTGCAACAGTAATGTTTGATCCGGAATAATATCCAATGGTAAAATAACTCGTTCCATTAGGAGGTGTGAAAGACGTAGAATATAAATCGCCGGTTGTATTGGCTAGGACATAGCTATTGATTATTCCATTCGCAACATCCTGATCATTATCAACGATCAACAGATAATTACCAACAGCATTGGGGTAAGATTTTAAATTAATTTGAAAATAAGTAGTCCCTAAACTTCCTGTCTCTTCCAACTTCCATTTGCGCGCAACAGTTTGATAATCGCCATTATCCTGCCATGAAGCGCTTGCTCCTGCATCGTCACCCCATAGTAAATAATCCCCATCTGCCAAGTCCGTTCTTGAAGCATCCTGATTCGACTTTGTGAAATCGTTAATCGTGGACATCGTAACATTGGAACCACTCGTGGATGCTGTATTATTGGTAGAAGATACTTTTTGATGCAATGCATAAGGAGAATCGACCCGAGCGATACCAGCAATATTGTTTTGATACTTGGAAGATCCATTCCAAACCTTTGCTCCGGAAGCATTCACATAATCAACCGGATTTGTTGTATTTCCTAAAGTAATGCCATATTTAATGGCTAAATAAGTTTCAATTTGTACTGGATTGGTAACAGCAGATGAAACAGCCAAAACTTCAGCAATCTCCCCAGAATATGGGCGATTGCTATAATAACCACCTAAATAATAATCGCCTGATAAAGCCTGATAACGAGTAAGATCAGCGATGTGCCACTGTGAATTATGAACCATATTGCGATCAGACAATCCATTGATTCGCCCCGTCCCTACTTGAGTGGTATTCACCCAGTCATCCCTATTATTATCCCCCTTCCAAGACTGACCAGGGATTGCCAAACGCACCCCCTTATCGCCGTTCGCACCAATTAATCCTGACAAATCATTATTAGTGGCAGGAGTTTTATTCACGACAAGCAAAGTTTGAACCGAAGCTGTACCTGAAACTGGAAATTGCCTGTTTACTCCACTAAAGTTTAGAATCGGATTAAAATTCAAACGATTATTTATTTTCGAAACATTTCCTGAATTGTTGGCGGTATGTCCATTACCACTTTGATCTGTCCAAGACGTAACATTTCCGTTGACACCAGCATCTGCTTTAAACCAAAAGCCCTGACCTACAACACTTGGGACAACAACCTCTATTCTAGCTTTCCATCCTGACTTTTTAACTGATCCATCTGAATGAAATTGAAATGTCAAATCACTTCCTGTTGATAGTACAGGACTAGGATTTGTTGTTCCACAATATTTTCCAATTAAAGAACTAGCGGTAGTACCATTTCCATCAAAAGCATTTAACCAATCATAACCACAACTACTTTCACTTTCAACATCAAAGCTCTCAAAAACAACTTGAATTTGAGTTCCTGGTGCGGACTTTAAAACGATAGTATAGTCTTTATCATTAGCATAATTCCTATTTTTACCGTCATCATAAAAATAATCTCCCGTATTTACATTAATAGAAGAAGTACTCCCCATTAGAATATCCTTTGCCAAGAGAGAACCACCCTGCGAACAAAGAATAAATAGTAGTAAAAAGAATTTTATGTGTAAATGTTTTATCAAACGTATGGGTTTAATGCACAATTAGTACTTAGCTGTTATAAAAAACATAAATTTTTCCGAAATATAAACTCTGATACGGCAAATGTTAAAAAGTGTTGTATTTTTTTTAACAAAAAAGAAAATTTTGAGCTGCAATTACCTTTAATTTGACTTATACACCAAGTCTCCATCCCAATTTAAACTATTTTAATCACAAAAAACAAGAATTAAGACATCATTTAATCGTCATTAATCAATAACAGAAAATGTGGATTTATTTCAACACATTATTCCTCCAGAAAACTCATTGACAAGCCCGTACAAAGCACGCAAAGGTATTCAACAGAATTGAAAAAAGGAAGAGTTTTTAATCTTAATTTGTATATTTTGAATTAAACGACAGTTTTTTTTCTATAAAAAGATCGATTAAAGGCTTAAACATACTTCGCCCGCTATACAATTGTCCTGGCAAGCTGTAAAAAATACCAACTATGAGATAAAAAATACCGGGCGAGGGGTATTTTACCCCTAATTTGGTCTAATAATGTCCAAATTCAACTATTTTAGGGCTCACTTGTTATCAACAAGACCTGCGTCACTATTCCGTACCCGAAAATTTAACTACAAAGAAATAAGGAATTAACTGCAAAGGGGTACAAAAAGGAAAAAGCATTAGCACAACGAAGTACGAAGAATATCAAAAAAAAGATTTGACCACGAAGGGCACAAAATTACACCAAGAAAAAAAAACAATTACGCAGGTAAACGAAAAGAAGGCAAAGGACCGTAAGTAAAAGAGCTTAAGAACAAAAATAACGTAAGGAAACAATCCATTTTCATTTCCACTGTGATTACCAGTATATTCGGTGGTCAAGAATTTTCACATCAAACAAATATAGAATTTAGAACTCTAGATCATTTTTTTTTAACACAGTGAACACAAGCCACACTGAAAAATAGTGGGACAGCTGTAATATGAGCATAAAAATGAGGCTGTCTCATAACTACGAAACAGCCTCTTTGCATTAATGTGTCAAACCCGGTTATTAATTTTTAATCTTCGTTTGTATTTGTACTGGTACTGTTTTTAGCAGAAGTGAAATGATGCTTTAAATTATCGTAGATTGGCTTTGCACCAGGCACAGCATCTTTTGCTGCCTGCTTAAGAAAATTGTAATAGGAAAGCATTGCCATGTAAGCCTCGCTGTCACTTAGGGCCGCAGTATCATTTAACATACTCAGTAAATTCTCCAATTTCTTACTTAAACTATTCAGAAACCCAGGCCTCTAAATCAACCTTAACGTCGTCTAAATTTAAATAAGGAGGCACAAATTTCAAGTTTTGATTCACACTTTGCGTTGCCCGCTCTACAAAAGTAATTAATCGTTCGCCTACAATTGGCAGATTTCGCTTTTTCTCAACAGATAATGCAACCAACAAAGGCATTAATTCTGTTTTTATACCGGCAATCCCGGTTTCGATGGCTTCACGTTTTACACCATCAATTTAAAGATTAATTCTGTTTTCAATACTCATTACATACTATTTTATCTGATTTGACTGATAGAAAGTTACAAGATTATAAACCCCAAAAATAAACACGACTGGTATATTTTTCTTATTTTACATTAAAAGTATTTTTAAAACTGTCAAGCAATTAAAAACAGCAATAAAAATTGTTTGTATTGAATTAAAAGCAAATCAATCTGAAAATCCCCTGCTATATTTGTAGTTCATACAAATCATCAAACATGAATTTAAAGTACCAACATATTTTTTTCGACCTTGACCGTACACTTTGGGATTTTAATAAAAATTCCGAGGCAAGCCTAAATCTACTCTTTAGGGATTACCAATTGCAATCAATATTTGGAAGTTTCCTGTTTTTCAAATCACGATATGAATATCACAACGGCAAATTGTGGAATGCCTATTATCAAAACAGAATAAAAAAAGAGGATTTGATCTACCGAAGATTTTACCTGACATTAAAAGAAGCAGGACTTGATGATCTTGATTTGGCAAAAGAGATTGCAAATGATTTTATCGAAATTAGTCCTTTACAAACGGCTACCTTCCCAAATGCGCATCAGATTCTTGAATATTTAAAAAACAAAGGATACCAATTGTATATTATTACCAATGGTTTTATTGAAGTTCAGGCTAAGAAACTAAAAAATTCAAAACTTGACAGCTATTTTCTGGAGGTAATAACTTCGGAAGATGCCGGTGCCAATAAACCAACCCAGCAAATATTTGAATATGCGTTTAACAGGGCCGGCGCTTTTGCAAAAAACAGCATAATGATCGGGGATGATCTTTCTACAGACATTGCCGGTGCAAAAAAAGTCAAAATGGATCAAATTTATTTTAACCCACACAAAATCAATCACAAAGACGAGCCAACATTCGAAATCAATGATTTATCAGAAATCAAAAGGATACTGTAACATGCTAACCAACATATTTGCATTACAATCTGCAATCAAATTTTAATGTTCTTCAACAATTCACAATAAAAAAGACCAATTAACAGATCAATAGTAAGCAAATATCATTTATATTTGCAGAGGTAATCAGCAAAACTTGATATGCAAACAAGTTTTGTTGCCAACATCGGTTTGTACTGTGACATTCATAAATACTTTTAAAGGGTTAGTGAAGTTACTAAGGTTAATAGATTACAAATGGTTAATAATATATTGAAACTGGTATATAACCGATGTTGAAATACGAAGGCTGCGTTTAGGGGACGCAGCCTTTTCTTTTTATACTCTATCTGAACCTACTTGATTTGGTCAGGAAAAAAATCAAAGTTAAAAGCTTAGAGGAAAAAAAAGATCCCAGATTTTTGACCTTACTACTTTTCAGACTTTTCGACTCTCCTTAGGTTTTTCTCTTTTTCTTCTTTGCTGCCGGAAACAAAACATTATTCAGTATTAGGCGATAACCAGCCGAATTCTTTTTCAAATTAAGGTCAGTAGGCGGATCTCCAACCAAGTGCTGGTAATCTTCAGGATCGTGCCCCCCATAAAAAGTCCAGGTTCCTTTCCCAAAATTTCCATGAATGTACCGCGCCTCACCAGCAGCTTTATTCTCTCCCATAATAAGTACACTAGGTTTTATCAACTCCAACTTAAAAGCAGTGGTTTGTCCCATAAAACCTTTTATCAAATTTTTGTGATTTTGACACAACATGGTTGGTACCGGATCCCATTTTGCAGAAAACTCAAACAAAGAAAAATAATCTTCATCCTGCCTTAGCTTTCTTGTTAAAGTCACATCAATATCCGAAAACTCATATACATTAGGATTTTTTTCAAGCGTAAAATTCTGAAAGGCAAATGTCTTTGAAAAATCCAGTTGAGACTGAACATCCGGCTCAATAGGATCTCCATCGAACACAGCATCACAAATATCATGTTCTCCCGAGGCCAGTGCTATATCAAAAGTATCAGTGGCAGAACACATTGCAAATAAAAATCCACCAGCCTCAACAAAATTTCTTATTTTAGCAGATATTGCTTTTTTTAAATCGGAAACTTTCGGGAAACCATATCGGTTAGCCATCTCCATATTGGACTGCACCTCATCTTTATACCATTTCATATTTCGGTATGAGGTATAAAATTTACCAAACTGCCCTGTAAAATCTTCATGATGCAAATGCAGCCAATCATATTTCGACAACTTCCCGGTCATCACCTCATCATCATAAATAATATCGTAAGGAATTTCGGCATAGCTAAGTGCCAGGGTTACTGCATCGTCCCAAGGTTTCTTCCCTTTTGGTGAATAGACTGCAATCAAAGGTGATTTTTCCAGTTTAACGGCATCCATATTCAACTCATCGCTTGATATTTCTGTCAATATTTGCTGAGCAGAAACATCGCTGAGAACAGAAAAACTGACACCTCGAATCTGACACTCATCCTGAATTTCTTTCTGGAAAGGAAGTAAAAAAGATCCTCCGCGATAATTCAACAGCCAATGAATCTGATAATCCTTTTCCAGAGTCCAAAAAGCAATACCATAGGCTTTAAGATGATTCTTCTGAGTATCATCCATCTGAATTAATAAACTTGCAGAAAAGGATGTATATGCAGATAAGGCGAAAAACAGTAAAATAACTATTTTTCGAAAAAATATTTTCGGGAACAATCTATCTTCTATCATAAAAACAAAATAACAAATTCTATTTGAGAAGACGTTTCATAAGGTCATTAAAATGGTGCAGCATCATCAAAATCACTGCCCCCACCAAATCCTGCACTAAAATCATCAAAACCGGAAGATTCCTGATTCATGCTGGAACTGAATGTTTTCACATCCTCCAAACCCGGTGTGGCGAATGGGTTTAATGATTCACCTTCCAAATCGGTAAATCGGGCCAACTGATTTCGGAAACGAAGCTGTATTTCTCCGACAGCACCATTACGGTGTTTTGCAATAATAATATCAGCAATACCAATTAATGAATTTCCTTCAGCATCCTCAGTTATGCCATATCTTTCCGGACGGTGAATAAACAACACCATATCGGCATCCTGCTCAATCGCACCGGATTCACGCAAATCGGAAAGCATTGGTTTTTTTGCATCCCCAGTTCTTTGTTCAACACCACGATTCAACTGAGAAAGAGCAATTACCGGAACGTTTAATTCCTTTGCGATGATCTTTAATTGCCGTGATATTAAACTCACCTCCTGCTCACGATTGCCACGCATATCCGAACCAGCTGTCATCAACTGCAAATAGTCAATCACAATACAACTAATATCATGTTTCGCCTTTAAACGACGACATTTAGATCGCAGCTCATAAATTGACAAACCAGGTGTGTCATCCACATATATTGGAGCTTCAACCAGATCTTTAATTTTAACATGTAACTGTTCCCATTCAAAATCTTCCAAACGCCCGCTTCTCAACTTTTCAGAACCTAATTCTGTTTCGCTTGATATTAAACGTTTCACCAACTGATCACCACCCATCTCGAGTGAGAAAATAGCTATTGGTGCTTTGTGGTCAACCGCCATATTCCGGGCCATCGACAAAACAAATGCTGTTTTTCCCATTGATGGCCGAGCCGCAATAATCACTAAATCGGATTTTTGCCATCCGGATGTAATTCGATCCAATGCAGTAAAGCCGGAAGGAACACCACTTAAACCATCGGTTCGTTTCCCTGCTTCCACAATTTGGTTGATTACCTCATCAGCCAATGGACGAATATGCGAGGATTCTTTTTTGATATTTCCTTCTGCAATCTCAAAAACATCTTGCTGTGCCCTATCCAGCAAATCAGCAACATCAACACTCTCATCAAAAGCCTGAGTCTGAATTTCAGATGAAACCCGAATTAATTCGCGCTGAATAAACTTTTGAGCAATAATTCGCGCATGAAATTCGATGTGAGCAGCAGATGCAACCCTATTTGTAAGTTGGGTAATGTAAAAAGGCCCACCCACAGCATCCAAATTCCCATGTCGCTTTAACTCTTCAGTAACTGTTAGTATATCAACAGGTTCCTCGTTAATTGAAAGCGACAGTATAGCTTTGTATATTTTTTGGTGAGCATCCTTGTAAAAGGAATCAGCATTTAGAATATCCCCAACCGAAATCATCGCATCTTTTTCAAGCATTAATGCTCCCAGAACAGCTTCCTCAAGCTCTAATGCCTGCGGAGGAACTTTCCCATAATCAAGATCTACTTTATTCTTCGGTTGATTGTTATATTTATTTGCCCCAGCCATAAAATATTAAATTCTAACAGTTTACTTTTCCTTTAAAATCAGCACACTAAGCATTTTTTCAAGCTCAAAAAAAGTTCTAAAAAAAATATAGAATGCAGTGTCAAAGATAGAAAATAAAAATACTACAAATTGATTTTTTTTGCTCTTATAAATCAAGTATTTTTACCATTCAATCATAAAACTTATTACTTGTGCTTCGCTTCCCAAATGCTAAAATCAATCTCGGATTAAATATAGTTGAAAAAAGATCTGACGGATTTCACAACATAGAAACTATATTTTACCCCATTCCTCTTACAGATGGCTTGGAAATTGCAGATTCGAACAAGGAAACAATCTACAACTTCAGTTCATCAGGCATTCCAATAAAAATAGACGATAAGGATAACATTGTCTGCAAAGCATTTGACTTGCTTTACAGAAAATACAATATCCCTTCAACCAATATTCATCTGCACAAAAATATTCCATTTGGTGCAGGATTAGGAGGAGGATCATCGGATGCCGCCTTCATGATTAAGATGCTAAATGAGAAATATAAACTAGAACTTTCATTTGATGAAATGAAAAATCTGGCAGGACAACTTGGCAGCGACTGTCCTTTTTTTATTGCCAACAAACCTGTTTTCGCAGAAGGGAAAGGAGATGTTTTCTCAGAGATACTTATTGATCTTTCCGGATATCATATACTTCTGGTAAAACCGAATATCCACATCAGCACACCCGAAGCTTATTCGAGCGTTACACCTTCGCAACCCAACAAATCATTAAAAGAACTTATAACTGAGCCCATCCAAAATTGGAAAAACTTAATTTTTAATGACTTTGAAAACAGCATATTCCCAAATCATCCCAAATTAGAAAACATTAAAAATGATTTATACAACATGGGCGCAGTTTATGCTTCAATGTCGGGCAGTGGATCTTCATTATTCGGAATTTTTAAAGAAGAACCCATGTGCCCTGAAATCTGGAGTGAATATTTTTGCTGGAAAAGCAGACTGTAAAAACCTTAAAACAGAATGAGCCTGTTCGTTATGAACAGACTCATTTTTATTTCAATTCAGAAAGATTACTCAATTTCCACCATTAATAATCTGTTGGGAACCTTTTCTCCTTCAGTTACATAAACCTTGGCAATTTTACCATCAAAAGGCATTTTAATCTGATTCTTCATCTTCATAGCTTCAAGAATCATCAGGTTTTCACCTTCTTTAACTTCCTGCCCTTCTTTAACTAAAATCTCAACAATTGTACCTGGAATGAATGAATTAATATGCTTCGGATTAGGTCTAATCCAAGGCTTTCTATTCTCAAACTTTTTGGTTAGTTCTGTTGTATAAACAGTACCATCAACGTTGAATTCTTTTAAATTTCCCATATCGAATACTTTTTAGAATGGAGGAATACCGTGTTTTTTCGCAGGTCTGCTATCAACTTTATTGCTTGAAACCTCAATTGAATGCAACAACATGTTACGTGTTTCCTGTGGTTCAATAACTGTATCGATATAACCTTTGGCTGCTGCAACATAAGGATTAGCAAACTTCTCTCTGTATTCAGCTACTTTTTCTTTTCTCATAGCTTCAGGATCGGCAGCTGCCATAATCTCCTTCTTAAAGATAATGTTAGCTGCTCCATCAGGTCCCATAACAGCAATTTCAGCATTTGGCCATGCAAACATAAAATCAGCCTTCATATGGCGGGAGTTCATTGCAATATAACCTCCACCGTATGCTTTACGGATGATTACAGTAATTTTAGGTACTGTAGCTTCACTGTACGCATAAAGAATCTTAGCTCCGTGACGAATAACGCCCATATGCTCCTGATCTACACCTGGTAAATAACCCGGCATATCCTCTAGAGTAACAATTGGAATATTAAAAGCATTACAGTAACGAATAAAACGTGCCGCTTTATCTGAAGAATCACAATCCAATACACCTGCCAGCACTAATGGCTGATTAGCAACAAAACCAACAGTTTCACCATTCATTCTACCGAAACCAACTACAATGTTTCGTGCAAAATTCTCCATACTTTCGAAGAAATCAGAATCATCAACAACAGATTTGATTACGTTTCGGATATCATATGGCTGAGTAGGATCAGAAGGAACAATTTCTTCAATTTTGTATTCCGGTCTTGGTGGCTTAGGAGGAAATGCCTTAGCTTTTTTAGTATTGTTCCATGGAATGAAAGTTAACAGCTTCTTAATTTGTTCGAAGCATTCGTATTCGCTAAGAGCATAAAAATGAGCATTACCAGTGATTTCGCTATGAACTTTAGCACCACCCAGTTCTTCCATGGTGATTTCCTCACCCAAAACTGTTTTTATTACCTCAGGACCAGTAATGAACATTTTAGAAATGTTCTCTACCACAAACACAAAATCGGTAAGTGCAGGAGAATAAACAGCTCCTCCGGCACAAGGACCAAGAATTATTGACAATTGAGGAATTACTCCGGATGCAAGAGTGTTTCGGAAAAAGATTTCACCATATCCTGCCAGCGAATTAACACCTTCCTGAATACGGGCTCCCCCCGAATCATTAATACCAATCAATGGTACACGCATTTTTAATGCATGATCCATGATTTTCGTAATTTTACGTGCATGCATCAGACCCAGAGAACCTCCGGCTACGGTAAAATCCTGTGCGAAAATACACACCGGCTCACCATAAATAGTACCGGTACCAATAATAACACCATCACCGTGAAGTTCTTTCTTTTCCATACCAAAGTCGCGAGCTTCGTGCTCAACAAACATATCGTATTCATGAAAAGAATCTTCATCTAAAATAGATGTTACTCTTTCTCTGGCAGTCAATTTCCCCATCGCAACTTGCTTCTGAATGGCTTTTTCACCGCCACCTTGAAGCACTTTTTCTTTTCTCTTTCTAAGATCAAGAATGTTTCGTTTCAATGACATAATTTGTACATTTAGTTAGAAAATATATACTTTCATATATATGTTGAATTTCATCAGTTCATGAAATTCCAAGATACAACATTACTAAATTTTAGGGTAGAAAAAAACTCTACTCAACTCCACCCCATATTTAGCCACATATAAAATAAGCTCTTTAGCTTGATAATCAAATCAATTCACAAAAAACTATTTAGATTTTTTCTATTTTGGCGCGATTCGATACAAATATACCGCTATGAATGAAAAAACAATATTAGGCAACCAAACAGCAAGTATGGGATTCATACTTCCGTTTGTTGCAAATACAATAGATATCTGCATAAAAAGTATAAATGAAAAACTTAACAGTAGTCCAATTCCTAAATGCAAACCCATTCCTCCACGAATTTTGCGTGATGCAAGTGATACACCAATAAGCGTAAGAATAAAAGTCGAAAACGGATTCGCCATCCTCTTGTATTTCTCAATCTTATAAGCTTCAATATTGCTGTCACCCCGCATGGACTGTTGTTCAATGTATGCGTTCAATTGCGGTAAATTCATTGCCTCAACAATATTTTTTTTAGAGCCAAACTCTTCCGGTCCAAAATTAAAGGTTGTATCCTTCGTCCTTCCGTTTTCAAATGACTCTTTATCCCCGTCTATTCTTCGAATAAAATAATCATTTATAGTCCATTTATTTTTCTCCTTACTCCACCGAATCGATCTGGATGTCAATTTAGAGACCAGCTCCTTTCCTTCGAATTTCTCCAACGCGAACTTATATCCTGTATTACTGGCTGTTTCGTAATTAATCATGTAAATAAAAATACCCGGTTCTATTTGCCTGTGAATATTACGTTCGTTATTTCTGAATTGCTTACTGATATAGGTCGCTGTAAAATTCAGCCTTTTTTGATTGGCTGGAGGAATTATATAATTACTTAGAAGAAACGAAAATATTCCAATAATTAGTGCTGAAATAAAGTAAGGATACATCAATCTGCGAAAGCTTACCCCACTGCTTAAAATGGCAATTATTTCAGTGTCATATGCCATTTTAGAGGTAAAGTAAATTACTGCAATAAAAGTAAACAACGCACTAAAAAGATTGGCGAAATATGGAATAAAATTTAGATAATAATCGAAGATGATTGCCCTGAGAGGAGCTTCCTTATCGATGTATTCATCGATATGTTCCGAAAAATCGAAAATAACCGAAATACTTATTATCAGAACAATAGCGAAAAAGAAAGTTCCCAAAAACTTTCGGATAATGTATAAATCTAATTTTCTCAAAACCTGAATTTTAAATTCCTTATTTCCCGAAAATTGCAGAATAACAAATTTCGGAATAAAAGTATAACTTATTCTTCAATTACCAATCGAGCTGAATCTATTGTAAGCTTTTTTAACAGTTATAAACGGGCAGCTAATTTCTTAACCATGATTTCTTTCCATGATGCAAAAGTTCCTGCATTAATATGCTCTCTTGCTTCGCGTACCAGCCATAAATAAAAAGCCAGATTGTGAATACTGCAAATTTGAGAACCCAACAACTCCCCCGAATGAATCAAATGCCGAACGTAAGCTTTTGAATAGGCCTGATCCACATATGATGTTCCATTAGGATCTATTGGTGAAAAATCATCATGCCATTTCTTGTTTTTAATATTGATAATTCCTTCACTTGTGAAAATCATACCATTTCTTCCATTTCTGGTAGGCATTACACAATCAAACATATCAACACCTCTCGAAATGGCTTCCAATATATTAACAGGAGTTCCAACCCCCATCAAATATCTCGGTTTATCTTTAGGCAGAATCTGATTAACAACCTCTATCATCGAATACATATCTTCCACCGGCTCACCAACTGCCAAACCGCCAATTGCATACCCTTCCCGATTTAAAGATGCTGCATGTTCAGCTGCTTTAATCCGCAAATCGTTGTAAACACAACCTTGTATTATCGGAAATAAAGTTTGCGAATAACCATATTTTGATTCTGTTTCATCAAATCTTTTCACACAACGCTCTAACCATCTTTGAGTAAGCTCAAGTGAAGTTTTTGCATACTCATAAGTAGATGTTCCGGGAGGACATTCATCAAATGCCATAATAATATCAGCACCAATGGTTCTTTGGATATCCATCACATTTTCCGGAGTAAAGAAATGCTTCGAGCCATCAATGTGTGAACGAAACATTGCACCTTCCTCTGATAACTTCCTGTTTTCAGCCAAAGAAAACACCTGAAATCCACCGCTATCTGTTAAAATAGGCCGATCCCAACCATTAAACTTATGCAAGCCACCCGCCTTCTCCAACACATCCAAACCAGGACGCAAATACAAATGATAGGTATTACCTAAAATAATTTCGGCATTAATATCATCTCTTAACTCTCTCTGATGTACACCTTTTACAGAACCAAGTGTTCCTACCGGCATAAAAATGGGCGTTTGAATTTTCCCATGATCCGTGGTTAACTCCCCTGTCCTCGCCGAAGACTTAGTATCTGTATTCAGTAATTTAAAATCCATATGACCTATTTATATTTACTTACAATCAGGTATCTCAACCAATTCGTAAAAAAATCAGGCAGCAAAGATACTAATTAATCTTATTTCTGAATCACTTACCTTGTCCGAAGGTAAACTGATGATTCCTAAAGCAAGAATATCAGACACATAGACAAGTCGTCTTTGCTAACATAAATCAATCTGCATATCAAAATTTTTTTATCGATAAGAATCTCTTATTTTTGAGGCACAAAAACATGCCTAAATTTGGAAACAATAATTACTCTACCGACTTCTTTTAATCAATGGGCTATTCTCATTGTTCTCTTGGTTGCTTTTTGCGTACAGATGTTATATCAACTTCGTTACATCCAATTATTCAAAAAAGAGAAAAAAACCAATCACAACATAAAAACAGAACCTGTTTCTATTGTTATATGCGTGAAAAATGAGGGATGTTATTTACAAGAAAACCTTTCACTATTCCTGGAACAGGAGTATCCCGACTTTGAGTTAATTTTGGTTAATGATGGTAGTGAAGATGAAACCGAAACAATAATTAAAGAGTTTCAAAAAAGATACCCTCATCTTCGCTCTACAAAAATACCTTTGGATGATAAATTTCAACACAACAAAAAGCTGGCATTAAGTATCGGGATTAAAGCCGCTAAGAATGAAAAAATAATTTTCACCAATATCCACAGTAAACCCTCAAGCAGCAAATGGTTGCAGGAATTCGTAAACTCATGGGACAAAGGAGTACACATAGGCTATGCTAATTTTGAGAACAAAAAGGGCTTTTTTTATAATTTTCTGAAATTCGATTTACTCTCAAAAAATATCAAAAGTGCAGGTTTTGCTTCTTCAGGAAACGCTCATTCCGGAAATGGTGATAATTTGGGATACAAAAAATCCGATTTCTTTGCAAACAAAGGTTTTGTAAAGCATTCCCACTTTGAGGCCGGATATGATCACCTAATGGTTTTTCAACTTGCTAAACTTTCCGGAGCATCCGTATGTCTTCAACCCGAAGCCAAAATTAACCTGTCTTCAATTTGTGCTTTTGACCAATGGATCAGAATCAACAGGCATTATTACAAATGCCGAAAATACCTTCCCTTCAAAATTCGTTTACTTACTGACTTAGAACCAATAAGCAAAATGATCTTTTATAGTATCAGTATTTACGCGTTACTCTTTACACACTTATACTTTTTCGTCGCAATTATATATTTAACAAAAATAATACTGATTGGAACCTTATTTAAAATAAGTACCAGGCATTTGAAGGAAGAAAATTTATTTTTATCTTCGTACTTATATGAGATTTTTGTGTTATTTTCAAAAATATATTTTTTGTCTACAAATTTCATTCTCAGTAAAAGCAACCAATGGAAATAAATCCTAACCTCTCGGAAAAAGCTCAATACGACTACAGGCTTGTTTTATCTGCTATTAATGGTACTCAAAAAGCATATGAGGAGCTTTTCAAAAGATACAAAGACGCGATCTTCTTCATGTTGCTAAAAATGGTGAACAACAAAAATGATGCAGAAGATTTAACGTTTGAAGCATTTGGAAAAGCATTTAGAAACATCAAACAGTATTCTCCAAAATATGCATTCAGCACCTGGCTGTTTAAAATTGCGTCCAATAACTGTATTGATTTTCTCCGAAAAAAGAAAGGCAATACTATTTCTATTGATGGGAAAGATGACTCTGAAAACGAGAGAAGTATATCCCTGGAATCCAACACACTAAATCCGGAACAAGAGTTTATTAGGGATCAGAAAGCCCGAATAATGCGCAACGAGGTAGGTCGTTTAAAAGAACGCTACCGAAGGTTAATAGAACTGCGCTATTTTGAAGAATTTTCCTATGAGGAAATTGCGAAAGAATTAAATCTGCCTATTGGCACTGTAAAAGCACAATTATTTAGAGCGCGGGAATTACTTTTTAACACTCTAAAAGATACTGAGATAAAGATTGATAAGAAAAAAAACTAAAGAGAATCCGCACTTCTTTTTCATTCGCATCTTCAAAATTTAGTCTATATTTGCCAAGTTTAAATTTACATTTGGCATGGAAATCATCAAAAAATACTTTCCCGATTTAACTGAAGAACAGGAACAAAAATTCTTCAGATTAAAAGAATTATATACTTTTTGGAATGAGCAAATTAATGTTATTTCCAGAAAAGATATGGATTCACTCTATGAACATCACGTTTTACATTCTTTAGCAATAGCCAAGGTGATTCAATTTACTCCCGGCACAAAAATAATGGATGTTGGAACAGGTGGTGGTTTTCCAGGAATTCCGCTGGCTATTTTATTTCCTGAATGCAGTTTTTATTTAATCGACTCGATCGGGAAAAAAATAAAAGTTGTAACTGAAGTTGCGAATGCACTAAAGCTGAACAACGTAAAGGCCGAACACATTCGCGTACAACAGGTTAAAGATAAATTTGACTTTATTGTAAGCAGAGCTGTTACGGCATTTCCAAAATTTGTAAACATGGTTCTTAAAAATAGTAAGGGGAAAGATCAAAATAGTTTACCCAATGGAATAATTTATTTAAAGGGTGGTGATTTTGAGGGTGAAATCTCCGAATATGGAAGCAGAATCAGTGTTTACGAGTGCTCAAATTATTTCTCGGAAGAGTTCTTTGAGACAAAAAAAGTAGTACATCTTGATATTTAGTGAAAATAAAAGGGCTGATCTTTTTGTTAGATTAAAAAAAACCCTATTTTTGCAATCCGAAATCAACGCATATAATAACTTTATTCGATAAAAATTTTTCGCGATGAAAAGAACATTTCAACCTTCAAATAGAAAGAGAAGAAACAAGCACGGATTCAGAGAGAGAATGGCTTCAGTAAACGGTAGAGCTGTATTATCTCGTAGAAGAGCCAAAGGCAGAAAAAAACTATCTGTTTCTAGTGAACACAAACACAAGGCTTAATTTTTAAATTAAGTTGACGATATACAGAAAGTAAAGGATTTTATATTCTTTACTTTTTTGTATTTTATAGAATAGACAATATTCTATTATTGATGAAGATGGAGTTCCGAGGGAGCTCTTTTTTTATGGATTAATCTCAAATCAAATAATTAGTTCTGGTTTGCTCCATTTTTTTCTATAATCTAAAAAATCTCTGCTATTTTTGTAGAAAGCAAAAGAAAAGTAATTCAAGCAATATTTTCTTTTGCAGGTAGTTGTTTATAAAGAATACTAAAGCCCCTAATGAGGATGAAATCAGTAAATTTCTTTAAGAGTAAGCTATTTCTAATACAGATTGGAATCGCTTTATTAATTACAATAGTTCTAATTTGGATCACTCTAATTAGTTTAAGATGGTACACCCATCACGGAGAAGAACTTGAAGTTCCGGATTTATATGGTATGAGTATTGAAGAAGCCGGAAATAAACTGGAAACTGAGCAATTGGTTTTCTCTATCTACGATTCCATATACAACCCAAAATTTGCTCCGGGCACGGTTCTTGACCAAAGACCTTTAGCTGGTGCGGTTGTAAAAAGAAAGAGAAGTTTATTCTTAACCATTAATGCCAACAAACCTGAACAGGTTCGTTTCCCTAATTTGGTCGATAATTCATTCCGGCAAGCCTATGAATTATTAATAACCAATGGTTTTCAGATTGGAAAACTAGAATATGCCGAAAATCAATTTTTTAACCTTGTGTTATTTCCAAAATACAGCGGCGATACAATATTTGCCGGCAGTATGATTGATAAAGGCGCAAGCATAGACTTAGTTCTGGGAAAAGGGGATAACAATGGAACTATTGCTCCAAATTTAATTGGGAAAACAAAATCTCAGGCAAAAGAAAAAATCATTCTATCCAATATGAATTTGGGAAGAATACAATTCGATCAATCAATTACCAACCATTTTGATTCTATTCAATCCAAAGTTTGGAAACAATATCCTTCTTTTGATAATGATCAAAGGATTCAACCTGGTTCTAAAATTGATATCTGGCTAACACGGGATTCGGTAAAACTACAACGCGCTGATTCTCTGATGCAACTAAGTTTAAGCAACTTGCTTTACTAAAACAACTTAAAAAATGACTGAAAAAGAACCATTAGATAATTTCAATGTTGACGAAGATCTGGATGCAAACCAGGAACAATTCGAACATTTTCGTTTTGAGGCCGATCCTGGACAAAATCCTCTTAGAATAGACAAATTTTTAGTTGACCGAATGTTAAACTCATCGAGAAATAAAATTCAAGATGCTGCTGACAATGGAAACATTTTGGTAAACGGTGTACCTGTTAAGAGTAACTACAAGGTAAAACCAAAGGATGTAATCACCGTTGTGTTGAGTTATCCGCCAAGAGAAATTGAAATTATTCCTCAGGATATTCCTTTAAATATTGTTTATGAAGATGATGCTTTTTTAATCATTAATAAAGAGCCGGGAATGGTTGTACATCCTTCCTACGGGCACTATTCGGGAACATTGGTTAATGCTTTGGCTTTTCATTTGCAAAACCTCCCTTTATTTAATGCAAAAGATCCTCGCCCGGGGTTGGTACATCGTATTGATAAAAACACATCCGGGATATTGGTAATTGCCAAAACCGAAGATGCTAAAACCAAACTGGGATTGCAGTTTTTTAATAAAACCAGTGACCGTAAATACAGAGCATTGGTTTGGGGAAATCTTGAAAACGACGAAGGAACAATAACCGGTCATGTTGGAAGAAATCTTAAAAACAGAAAAGTTATGGATGTTTTCCCTGATGGTGAACATGGAAAGCATGCTGTAACCCATTACAGAGTTTTGGAAAGACTTGGCTATGTAAATTTGGTAGAATGTATTTTAGAAACCGGAAGAACACATCAAATCCGTGCCCACTTCAAAAGTATTGGTCATCCCCTATTCAACGATGCTGAATACGGAGGAGATGATATCAGAAAAGGAACCACCTTTACCAAGTACAAACAATTTGTTCAGAACTGTTTTAAAATTTGTCCGCGCCAAGCCTTACATGCTAAAACATTAGGCTTCAATCATCCGGTAACCGGAGAATATATCTCATTTGATTCGGAAATTCCTGATGACATGGCCACTTTAATCCAGAAATGGAGAGATTACACCTCTAACAGACCTATAGAGGAAGAAGAAGAACAATAAAACCATAGATACCCAATGAAAAGAACAATCGCTGTAATTGCAGGTGGAGATTCTGCTGAATTTGAAATCTCCCTGCAAACTTCAAATCATATTTTCTCATGTCTGGATGCTGAGAAATACACTCCTTACTTAGTAATACTAAAAGGAACAGATTGGAACGTAAAAATCGACGATCGATATTATCCGATCGATAAAAATGATTTTAGTTTTAGCACTGAAGAAGGTAAGGTAAAGTTTGATTTCGCGTATATTGGAATTCATGGAACTCCCGGTGAAAATGGAATTTTGCAGGGATATTTAAAATTACTTGCTGTTCCCCATTCAACCTGCGATGTTTTTAGCAGTTCGCTTAGTTTTAATAAGCATGCTTGTAATTCCTATTTAAAATCGTTGGGCTTTAAGGTTGCCAAGTCGATTCTTCTTAAAATAGACCAAAACTATTCGACCCAAGCAATAAATGAAAATCTGGGCATGCCTTGTTTTGTGAAACCAAATGCAGATGGTTCTAGCTTTGGCATTTCGAAAGTTAAGAAAGTTGATGAGCTGGATGAAGCCATTGCCAAAGCTTTTGGTGAAGGAAAAGAAGTTATCATCGAAGAATTTATAGACGGATTGGAATTCACCTGTGGTTTAGTCAAGACAAAAAAGGAATCCCTTGTATTTCCAGTAACAGAGGTATTGCCTAAAAAGGAATTCTTCGATTACGAAGCCAAATACGATCCCACAATGGCTGATGAAATTACGCCAGCGAGAATTTCAGAAGAGCTAACTCTTCAAATACAAAATTTATCTTCGGACATTTATGACGCTTTAAAGTGCAAAGGGATTGTTCGGGTTGATTATATGCTTCGAAAAGATGAAATTTTCGTTTTAGAAGCGAATACTATTCCGGGAATGACAGCAACTAGTTTTATACCCCAACAAGTTGCCGCCATGAATATAGATTTAAAAGATATTTTGAGTATGGTGATTGAAAATGAATTTTAAATTAATTTAAATATCTGAATTACTGATAATTACAATATTTAGTTAAATGAAGAGAAAACTGTCCTTTTTTCATTTTTTTTTCATTTTTTCCCGTCTCAAGGAAAGACTTGCAGCAAAAGGGAAAGAGTCATTTTTATGAAAATCAATCAGACAAAATTTAAACTCTAAGCTCTTACTAACCAAAACTTTTTCAAAACCCTAACGTAAACACACATAGATTTAATGAATTTATTCAATTCATTATTTTCATAGTTAAATTTTAGGGTTAGTAATAGAACAAAAAGGAGGCCGGGGCAGCCTCCTTTTTTGTGCCCTAAATTTCGATCTTGTTTATAAAAAAATCCGATGAAAATTAACTCACCGGATTTTAAAATATTTATCTGATATTACTTAGTCAACATCGATATGTTCTTCCAAATAAGCTTCTAATGGTGCACATGTACACATTAGGTTCCTATCGCCAAAAGCATCATCAACACGAGCAACTGAAGGCCAAAATTTATTATCAGCAACCCAACTTAATGGATAAGCTGCTTTTTGACGATTGTATGTATGATTCCACTCATCAGCAGTTAATACCCTATGTGTATGTGGTGCATTTTTCAATACATTGTCAGAAACATCAGCAACACCATCTTCAATCTCTTTCATTTCTTCATTAATTTTGGCCAATGCTTCAATGAAACGATCCATCTCTTCCAATGGCTCACTTTCGGTTGGTTCAACCATTAATGTACCATGAACAGGGAAAGATAATGTTGGAGCATGAAACCCATAATCCATCAATCGCTTAGCGATATCCGTATCGGTAATTCCTACAGATTTATTGAACTCACGGCAGTCAAAAATCATCTCGTGACCAACGCGCCCTTTTGCTCCCTTATATAAAATTTTGAAACCTAATTTCTCAAAAGAGGAAGCTAGGTAATTGGCATTCAAAATTGCCATTTTTGTAACTTGCTCCAAGCCTTCAGCGCCTAACATGGCAATGTATCCATAGGTAATTGGCAATACACTTGCAGATCCAAACGGAGCTGCTGCCACTGCAGTAATTGCATTTTCGCCACCGGTTTTCACAAATTTGTGAGAAGGCAAGAATTGCACCAAATGTTCAGCCACAGCTATTGGACCAACACCAGGTCCGCCGCCACCATGAGGAATTGCAAATGTTTTATGAAGATTCAAATGACAAACATCGGCACCAATTGTACCCGGATTTGTTAAACCAACCTGAGCATTCATATTCGCTCCATCCATGTAAACCTGTCCTCCGTTTTCATGAATCAGATTCATCATCGCCTTAATACCTGTTTCGAACACACCATGTGTAGATGGATAGGTGATCATGTATGCACACAAATCATCTTTATGCTTTTCTGCTTTCGCTTTTAAGTCCTCAAATTCTACGTTTCCGTTTTCATCGCAGTTTACAATCACAACTTTCATTCCTGACATTGTAACCGAAGCAGGATTTGTTCCGTGTGCTGATGAAGGAATTAAAACCACATTTCGATGGCCTTCACCTCTTGATATATGATATTCGCGAATCACCATTAATCCTGTATACTCCCCGGCAGCACCAGAATTTGGCTGTAAAGTACAACCTGCAAATCCGGTAATAACCGAAAGCCATTTTTCAAGATCTTCAATAATTTCCTTGTAACCAAGAGCTTGATCAACAGGAACGAATGGATGAATTCCACCAATCTCCGGCCAGCTAATTGGCAGCATTTCCACTGCTGCATTCAGCTTCATTGTACACGATCCCAAAGAAATCATAGATGTATTCAGTCCAATATCTTTCTTTTCCAAACTTTTAATGTAACGCATCAAAGCGGTTTCGGAACGGTAACGTTTAAATACATCCAGAGTTAGAAATTCACTTGTTCTTGCATATTTTGAATCGAATGAAATTTTATCTTCAATACCCTCCACAACAACTTCATTTTTACCTGCTGCTTTTGAGAAAATGGTAAGAACAGCACTTAATTCCTCTGCGCTAATTTTCTCGTCAATTGAAATACCAATTGTGGTATCGTTAATGTAATAGAAATTGAATTCGGCCTGCAATGCAGCTTTGCGAATTTCCTCAACAGAAACCCCGGCAGGAATCACAACCTGCAAAGTATCAAAGAAGTTGTCAACAGTTTGTTGATAACCCAAGGATTTTAATCCTTCGGAAAGAATGCCTGCAGCAGAATGAATGTGCATTGCAATTCTCTTCAAACCTTCCTGACCGTGATAAACACCATAAAAACCAGCCATTGTAGCCAACAAGGCTTGCGCTGTACAGATATTAGAGGTTGCTTTTTCACGTTTAATATGCTGTTCGCGGGTTTGCAAAGCCAAACGCAAAGCATTGTTTCCCTGAGCATCCTTGGTTACACCAATAATACGTCCGGGAATGCTTCTTTTGTAAGCTTCGCGGCAAGCCATATATGCTGCATGAGGTCCGCCATATCCCATTGGAACACCAAAACGTTGAGATGTACCTACAACAATATCAGCACCCCACTCACCTGGAGGAGTTAGCAACGCCAAACTCATTAAATCAGCAGATACAGCAACCAATGCTTCAGCCTGATGAGCACACTCAACAAAAGCTGCATAATCTTGAATACTACCGTTTGAAGCCGGATATTGAACTATGGCTCCAAAAACCTGATCAGTAAATTCAAATGTATTGAAATCACCAACAACAAGCTCTATTCCCAGAGGAGTTGCACGAGTAGTTAAGACGTCAAGAGTATGAGCAAAAACATTCTTATCAACAAAAAACTGATTTGCATCAGCCTTTTTCTTGGCGCGGGAACGTAGAGCCTGCATCATATACATTGACTCTCCCACGGCAGTTGCTTCATCTAAAAGAGAGCTATTAGCCAGTTCCATTTTGGTTAAATCCAAAATCATAGTCTGGAAGTTCAATAAAGCTTCCAATCTACCCTGTGATACTTCTGCCTGATAAGGTGTATAAGGGGTATACCATCCTGGATTTTCCAATACATTTCGCTGAATAGCGGCCGGAGTAATGGTATCGTAATACCCTTGTCCTATGAATGTTCGGAATACTTTGTTTTTAGCAGCAATTCCTTTAATCTTCGAAAAATATTCGTATTCTGATAATGCTTTTGGAAGGTCTAATGCTTTTTCCAAACGAATATCTGAAGGGATTGTTTCATCAATCAGGGCTTCCAGAGAAGGAGCACCAACAGTTTCCAACATTGTTTTAATATCGCCATTACGAGGTCCAATGTGACGGGAAACAAACTTTTCAGTTGCCATATTGTTGTTTAAATTAGGTGTTGTTTATAAAATATTTGTGTCCGTAAAAGTAGTAAAAGATTTAAATTTACGAGGAGGTTGAACCCTGAATTTAATCACAGTTATCCAACATTCTCATATCCAACAACAATTCATCTTAACAAATTGTTTTATAGAACGATACAAACATGATTTTTATCACATTTACAACCTGTTCCGAAGTCTGTTTTGGATACAAAAAAACCCCATATTAAAATGGGGTTTAGAATATTTTAATTGATTTAACTCAATCCTTTTAAAAACAAATTCTTAGATCTCTCGTGTCCGATAGAAGTTGCCGGCCCGTGCCCGGGATAAACACAAACTTCATCATCAAGGATCAAAAGTTTGGTTTTGATTCCTTCAATTAATTGCTCGTAATTTCCGTATGGTAAATCTGTTCGCCCAATACTTTCGCGGAATAAGACATCACCTGCAATTAAAAATTTTTGTTCCTCATTGTAAAACACCACATGACCAGGTGAATGTCCGGGAACATGAATCACTTTCAACTCCGAATTTCCAAATTTAATAATGTCACCTTCCTTAATCAGCTTACCAATAGGAGGTGGCTCCACCACATTTTCCAATCCTAATCGAACTCCGTAATTAGGAGCTTCAGCCAACAAAAATTCATCATCTTTATGAGCTTCGGTAAGTAATCCAAACTGATCCTTCATAAATTGATTGCCCAAAACATGATCGATATGCAAATGTGTATTCAACTGTTTTACCAGTTTCAGCCCTTTCTTTTCAACAAAATCAATCAGCTTTCTGCCTTCGTCTTTAAAAAAAACACCACAGTCAATCAAGACTGCCTCCCCTGTTTCATCATGCAATATGTATGTGTTTTCCTGCCAGTGATTAAACACCAATGTTTCTATCGTAATCATATTCGAATATTTTTAAGTAGCCCAAATTTACATTTAATCATTAATTTAAAAAATCCTGATGAAAGGAAAATTTAAAAGTCGTTTATAATTATTTATTTCAACACTTTACAAATGAAAAACAACTCACACATTCTGATTTTTCAAGCTAAAAGTTTCCAAAACATGATAAACGGGTCCATCTTTCGTAAGTAAACTTTCCATGAGTACAAACTTATCGATAAGAAGCTCATTATCTTCCCATTCTTTCCATTTCAGCAGGCATTTCTTTACCTTTTCAGAATCCTTAACTCCTCCTTTAATCCTGCCAATAGTAAGATGAGGTGTATATTTATAATCCTCGGACACTTTACTTTTTTCAAGGTGAATTCGAATTTTCTCCTGCAGTTGATATAAGCCTGAAGTTGAATTAATGCCAGCCCATAAAATTCTTGGGTGCTCTATTGAAGGAAAAGCGCCGAGCGATTTTAAATTCAACCTAAAAACATCAAAATCAGCTCCAATCATCTTCAATTTATCAGTAATCACGGCAATTTCCTCAATATCGGTCTCTCCCAGAAAAAGAAGCGTAATATGAAGTCCGTTTTTATCGACCCATTTTATTCTTTCTTCATCTAAATCAACTCCAACTTGTCGAAAAACTTCATTAATTTGATGTGTATTATCTATCTTTATTGCAACAAATATACGTTTCGTCTTCATTCTTATAATTTGTATTTATAAAAATGGAATTAGTTCAGGCTAATTCCGCAATGAAATATAAAGAACAGATATTCGTTTATTTAAAACAAACATCATAAACCGTAAAATTAAAAGTTTCTAAAAATGAATTCAAAGAAAAAATTTGCAGTTGTTCTAGCAGGATCAGGTGTCTATGATGGTTCTGAAATTCATGAAGCAACCTTAGCCTTATATTCTATTTCAAAAAACGGAGGAAGCTATCAGATTTTTGCTCCAAACGTCAATCAATACCATGTAATTAACCATATTACTGGTGAAGAAATGTCCGAAACAAGAAATGTATTGGTCGAGGCTGCTCGAATTGCACGGGGAAATATCAAAGATCTAAAAGAATTTTCAGCCGATGAGTTTGATACTATTCTTTTTCCCGGCGGATTTGGCGTAGCAAAAAATTTATGCACATTTGCTTTCGCAGGTGCCGAATGTGAGGTAAATCCTGATGTTGCATCGGCTATAAAGGCAATGCACAAAGCAAAAAAGCCAATCGGTGCCTTATGCATCTCTCCTGCCCTTATTGCAAAAGTTCTGGGAGATGTAGAAGTTACCATTGGCGAAGACGAAGGAACTGCTGAAGCAATTTCTAAAATGGGGGCAACTCATGTTACAACAACTCACGGTGAAATTGTATTTGATAAAGAGAATAAAATTGTGACAACTCCTTGCTATATGCTTGATGCAACAATTGCTCAAATTGGTGATGGCGCAGACAATGTAGTGAAAACAATTATGGCATTATAAATAAACTATCAGCTGTTGGCTTTTGGTTGCCTGCCATAAGCCAACATCATAATTCCTTCTATGAAAAACCGAAACACCAAAGATGCAGCCGAAAATCACATCTATCCTTTTATCATTTCTAATTTACTCCTCTTTGCTGCTATTTTCTTCTCCCTTAATTCTGCATATGAAGCAGCAATTCTTCTGTATAGCATGGCTCTGAATCTATTTGTCAACTGGCTGATTTTTTATTCCTCTCAAAAAAAGAAATTGGTTCATTTTTCTGAGTACTACAACAACATAATTATAGGGATATTTTGCATTGCCTCCTTTTTACCTGTTTTTTTCCTGATACTGCCTGTACTTCTTTTTCCTGAAATCTCCAGCTTTATTTTACTTATCTCAAGCCTGTTAATTTCTTTCCTGCTCAAAAAAATCATCATTGAAAAATATAAATGGGAAAGAAAGGCTGAGCAATACATGAACCTGTACAGAATGAATATCGAAGAAAAAAAAGAACAAGCCTTTGAAGAATTAAAGAAGTTTATTGAGGAATCGGGGCACAATAAGTTTGCTGACTACTTAGAGAAAAACCAGATGTTTGATCGCAGAATGGAGGAATATTTAAGCACTAAACGTTAAGGAAAGCTACATTTTAAAGGCTTCTTCGCCTTCTTTTATTCTATTTAAATGACAGAATAACAATTTCCCGGTTTTTTCATCACGCAAATGCATACCGTTCCCTTCGCAATATTTAAACGAACTGCAATCGGAACATTCGCCTGTCTTCATCCAAATTCTATCTCTGTAGATAGAATATTCATTCTCCCAGATTGTCTTAAAGCTATTTTGATAGATATTTCCCTGCGAAAAGTTATCCCGAAGATTTGGACATGCCGAGATGGAACCGTCTATCAGAACAGAGGCTACATTAATACCCGCCCGGCAGAAAAACAAGTTGTCTCGAACTTCGCCTTCGTAATTTCCCAAAAAACCCTCGCAACCGTAGTTCAATTTGATATCGCCTTTTTTTCTTTCCCTGGCAATAAAATCGAACAAACTTTTAAATTGTACCGGATTCAATTGCAATTCGCTATTTTCCTTTGCCCTCCCTATTGGGAAAACCGTGAATAGCCGCCATTCTTTAACCCCTTTGGATAAAAGCAGCTCCTTGATCTGGTCTAACTCATTAAAATTCTTTTGATTCACACAGGTAACTACATCAAATTTTAGATCTTCCGTTTCGGCCAAAAGCCCAACAGCATTTACTGCATTTTCAAAACTTTTTGGATTTCCTCTCAACCAATTGTGCGAATTCTCCAATCCATCCAAACTAATGGTAACGGCACGTAAACCCGCTCTCAAAAGAGATTGCAATCTTTTGGAAGTAAGATGAAATCCATTGGAAACCATTCCCCATGGAAATCCCCTCTCATACAATTGTTTTCCACAAATTTCCAAATCAGTTCGCACCAACGGTTCTCCACCTGTTAAAACAATCATGGTTTTATTTGGCTCTACAATGCCGGATACATCATCAATAGCACCAATAAAATCGGAAATGGGCATATCTTTTACCAAGGCTTCTTTTTTACAATCGCTGCCGCAATGCAAACAATTCAAATTGCAGCGCAAGGTACATTCCCAAAATATATAATTGAGCTGATGCAGCTTTTTTGCATTGTCCCGGTATTTTCTAAAAAGTTCAAGAGCTATTTTTTTGCGTAACGAGAGTTTCGAATTCATTATTTGTCCTCTGATAGTTCAATATTTACTTCCTTTTTCGTTTCCCCAAAATCCCAAGATCCTGTACTGTTTTCAAACTGAGGATCCTTAAACTCTACAATACTGTCTTTTAAAAGGTAACTGCCATTATCACTGCCATCAATATCTTCGTACCGAACTGTGAAATTTTGATCCTGAGGAAATTCAACAACCTGTATGGCGTATTCTCCCTTTTCATCCGTATAAGTAGAATCGTACTGCATTTTCACTTTAATATTAGGTATCGCCACCTTACTTTCAGAAGTAACTGTTCCGTAAATTTTAAAGGTTGCATGAGGAGTTCCATACTCAACAGGACTCTCTCCACCACCATCGCATCCGGTAAAAGAAATTGTACCACCTATGCCCATAATGGATAAAAGAACGGCAATTAATTTGTTGTACTTCTTCAATACTTTTTTTCTCATAACATTAAGCTTTAATTATCTGATGCAGAACCATACAAAAGGTTGCTTCCAATTCACGAAACCATGAGTATTAACTGCGAAGAATCGCCATTCTATTGGCCCTTCGTTTCTGTGAGGCTCCCTTCGCATAAAGCAGGCCTTCCTTCGTGCCTGTGACCCGCCCTTCGGAAGAATTATCCAAATCTTCGCACCTGTGACCCGCCCTTCGCAAAAGTGAGTCGCCCTTCGGCCCTGTGACCCTCCCTTCGCAAAAGTAAGCGCTCTTCCCGGGGGTTTCAGAAGGTTTTTAATTTTAATTGATTCTCCTCACAGGCAATTTTCCCGGAGGCAGCAATTCGCCGCGTTTCATTCTGTCGAGTATTTCTTCAATCATCCAATCGTTGCCAAAAGGATCGTATTCTGCTTTTAGCGATGAACCAAACATCACAGCCACCGATTGCCAAAATATTGCTGTAAACGATCCTTTCAACTCTTTTAAATGATTGTAGCTGGTGTTTCCGGTTTCCCGATCGATTAATTTCATCAACAATTTGCCTTGCGAAATTTTGAGTTTCATCAGAGGTTTTTTGTAATCTTTCATCAAGCCTTTGTATTCTTTTCGGATGAGTTTACGGCGTTCTTTTTTGTTGTCAATTCCTTCTAAATCTTTGGTAAGCTTCCCGATGGTTTCATTGGCTGCCTCGGCATAAGGATAAACGATACGAATATTTCGAACCATCCGCCAGTACTGCCGGGTATTTTGATAGTGTTTTCTTCTCTTTTTTTTGTAACGCAAAATTTTAACCTCGTCGAGATTTACATGCAAATTGGTATCGAGGAAAACGACAGTGTCTTGTTGTGAAAATGAGCGAATACTGCACAACTCCTTTGCTGATGCCGAACCTGCAAAAGTAAACAAAATTACGACGCCTATTTTAAACCATCCTGCCATATCCATAATTCCTATTCAAAGATAATCTTTCCTATCTTTAAGTGTATTCTCAAGCAATAACTAATCCATAAAAATCCCTGTAAAATGAAAAAGTCTTTTCTCTTCTGCTTACTATCACTCTTCGCATTGGCAATATTTTCTCAAGACCGGGTTACCGGACTTAATTTTGCAACAAGATCTGAAGTTATCGCACAAAACGGGATGGCCTGCACCAGTCAGCCACTAGCCACTCAAGTTGCACTCAATATACTAAAAGCCGGAGGAAATGCAATTGATGCCGCGATTGCAGCCAATGCCACTTTAGGACTAATGGAGCCTACCGGAAATGGAATTGGCGGCGATATTTTCATCATTTTGTGGGATGCAAAAACTAAAAAACTATATGGTTTAAATGGAAGTGGACGTTCCCCAAAATCGCTAAGTCTGGAATATTTCAAGGAAAATAACTACTCTGCTATCCCATCATTTGGAGCCTTGCCCGTTTCTGTTCCCGGTTGTGTTGATGGATGGTTTACCATGCATAACAAGTTTGGGAAAATGGATATGGAACAAATTCTAAATCCAGCAATTCAATATGCCAAAAATGGATTTCCGGTAAGCGAACTTATTGCTTACTATATGAATGCCAGTGCCAATCGATTAATGAAATACAAAGGATTTTCGGAAACATACATGCCAAATGGAAAAATGCCTAAAAAGGGTGACATCTTCAAGAACCCATATTTAGCGAATACCTTGGAGAAAATAGCAAAAGGCGGCCGCGATGCATTCTACAAAGGTGATATTGCCAAAACCATTGCAAAATATATGAAAGAGCAGGGTGGTTTTCTTTCTTACGATGATTTGGCCTCACACAAATCGGAATGGGTTGATCCCGTATCTATAAATTACCGGGGATATGATATTTGGGAACTACCACCCAACGGACAAGGCACAGCGGCTCTTCAAATGCTAAATATTCTCGAAGAATATAACATCGCACAAATGGGATTTGGAAGCAGTGATTACCTGCACACTTTTATTGAAGCTAAAAAACTGGCCTTCGAGGATAGAGCAAAGTACTACTGCGACCCTGACTTTTCGAAAATTCCACTAAAAAAATTGATTTCGAAAGAATATGCATTGGAGAGAAAAGCTTTAATTGATCCCAACAAATCAGCCAAAAGCTATCCTGCCGGTGAACTGGAACAGGGCAATACCATTTACCTGACTGTGGCCGATAAAGAGGGCAACATGGTTTCATTAATACAAAGCAACTACCGGGGCATGGGATCAGGAATGACGCCTGATGGTTTGGGTTTTGTGTTACAGGACAGAGGTGAATTATTCAGTCTGGAAGAAGGACATGCCAATGTGTACGAACCCGGGAAACGTCCGTTTCATACAATTATCCCGGCTTTCATTACCAAAGATGGCAAACCATACGTCAGTTTTGGTTTAATGGGCGGTGCCATGCAACCACAAGGTCATGCTCAAATTGTTGTTAATTTAATTGATTTTAAGATGAACTTGCAAGAGGCCGGCGATGCAGCAAGAATTCGTCATGATGGTTCGTCACAGCCAACCGGAGGGAAAATGACCGATGGTGGATGGGTAAATTTAGAATCGGAAATTCCTTACCAAAGTATTCGTGAGTTAATGGAAAAAGGACACAAAATAAAATATGACATGGGCGGATATGGTGGCTATCAGGCTATTCTATTTGATGCCGAAAGAGCTGTGTATTTTGGAGCCTCGGAATCGAGAAAAGATGGGCAGGCTGCCGGATATTGAATTGGGAATAAGAATAAGCCTATTTATTAATTTCACTATATCAGTTGCTTAAAAGCAACTGATATAGATATTTGCCTTTAGCTTTATCCTACTGCTTCAATCATTTTAATTCATTGCTTAAAAACAATTGCAATAGATGTTCAGTTTTGCTCATTACATCAGTAAATATTTTGTGTTTTTTATCTATTGCAGTTTGGCTTTAGCCAACTGAATTTAAAATATTCCTATTCTTTTGCTTTAGCATCATCTTACTTCTTCAAACTCCTGCTAGCGCAAGCTTGTAGCGGAGTGATAACTGTCTTCTTTTCCAGCCTAAAGGAACGCGATAAAATCGCGCACTAGCGGGGCGGTTTATCTTTCGTCAATTCGGAAATAATCAAAATCGACATTTCCTCCAATTTCTTTTGTGGCATAATTAAAGAGTCCAAAGCGGTAGCCCATAAAGTGTTTTGGCCATGAATAAACCATTTGTAATGAGTCCCCTATTTTCTTCCATTTTTTTCCATCTAAACTGTAATAAAAATAAGCTTTATCTATTTCAAAATCAATTGCGGTTTTGAAATAGACTTGTTCTTGAGTTAATGGTACTTGCTCAATCACCTTAGATGAAGTAATTATATCATTTAAATTGATAATGCCTTGTTTTTCATTTTTTTCTTTTGCTCCAAGGTTTGTCTGAACCTGAACAATCATAGTTTTATTATTCTCCTTTTTGACGCCTACGTAACCATATTTATTTTGTAGAGCAATTAGACCACCAATGTCTCCATTTTTCATATTACTGACATTTACTAAAGTTGATCCCGAACATTTAGGTCCAAATGTTCGCTGGGTTAGAATATTTTTCGCACATAGCACATTCGTATCAATACGACTTGTTGTGATACGTAAACGTCCCGGATTTTGAAGAATATCCCAATTTTTATTATCAGGATTATGGTTCCATTGCCACGCAAGAGGAAGTTTAGGATCGTTTTGCTTTCGTTCGAACTCATCAGAAGCCACAATACCGGATATACAATCAGAATTATCAGGGAGATTTAGGTGCTCAGGAACCTTGCCTTCATTTCCCAGAACTGGCCATCCGTCTTCCCATTTTACAGGTACAAGATAAGGAACACGCCCAACAGCCCCTCTATCACCAAAAAGCATAGCGTACCAATCTCCATCAGGTGTATCAATTAAACCTCCCTGCGCTACATCTTTATACTGAAGAGCCAAACGACCTTCGTAAGGTCCTGTAATCTTGTCAGCACGATGAATAATAACCGATCGTGACCAGCGGCTTTTTGGTGAGGCAATATTAAAAAGATAATATTTTCCGTTTATTTTCTGTAACTGACAACCTTCCCCAGGAAGTCCACCAACTTCATCTTCTCCAAATATCAAATTAACATTTTCAATAATTACCTTATTAATCCCATTAGGTTTAATTCCTGATGCATCGGGAAGTAATTCAATTAGTTTAATTTCACCTCCTCCATAGAGCATGTATACGCGTCCATCATCGTCGAAAAACAGTGAATTATCATGAAGAACAGGCGCAAAGGAGAAGGCTTCCCATGGTCCAGTTTCAGCATCCTTAGTTTTGTAAACATGTGTTTTTCCTGAAGTGGCAGAAAAAGTTGATACATAAAACATCCCTTTGTGATAACGAAGACTACTTGCCCAAGAACCATATCCGTATGCTTCTTGACCGTTTTCCATATTCATTTTATCATTTTCAACTAATCGATCATATGCGTAGCTTACTATTTCCCAGTTTACCAAATCCTTTGATTTCATAATTGGAACTCCAGGGCTCATATGCATTGTGGTACTGCTCATATAGTATGTGTCATTCACACGAATAACACTTACATCAGGAACATCGGCCCAGATAATAGGGTTTTGAGCTAATTGAGCCGAAATGTTGGTCAAACCCAAATAAAATAAGGTTAAAAAAAATGCTATTCTCATTTTTATAATATTTTTTGCGTGTTAAATTTTCAGTCGCTGTTCCGCTTGTGCCTAACGAGCGGCGCTATATAACGTAGGCGCTTTAGTTGATTTATATTTCAAATTTTATAAAAAGGCAAGGTAGCCATTTTAGGATTACATTTAACTATAACTATTCTAAAATGGTTGCCTTGCCGTTGCTCATTAAAGGCATAAAACCAACGAAAACCCACTACTCGCCTATGGTATATAGCGTATGTTGTGGTGCGTTTTATTCATCCTTTTTTAATTCAATTGGTTTTTCGGGAGGTGGTGGTATATGTGGTACAACTTCCCAAAATGCAATGTTCAAATTTAAATTCGTTTTCAGATTATCAAATGCTCCAGTTAGTTCGCTGATGAATTTTTCAATTCCTATTATTTTTTCATTCCGTTTTGATTCAATAATTACCAAATAACTATTAGGTTCATTGGTTAAGTTAGGTGTACTATAGTAGGAAAAATCATTTAGCAGCATTCTTTCTAATGAATCTACACTTAGTTCTTTTGATCCATTATTGTGATAAGCTTTCCCATCAACGAAAGTCACATAGTGTTTTCCTCTTGGATCAAATTTTATTGGCTCACAATTTTCAGCAGGAAAAATATTGCGTACGATAGTTCTATTTTTAATTACAATTTTAGGAATACTGTCATTGCAAGTTATTTGGCGAATCCGATCAACTATTTCTCCATATTTATTAAAACTAGATATTAGCAGCGAAACTTTCAGATTGTCTTTCCCATTTTGTGCATAGCCATACTCACTGTACTGAATAGTTGTATTATTATTAACAACTTGTACTGCTTTTGAGTCAAGGTTGAATAAATTAAATATGAAAACACCTACAACAATTGAGGTTGAGATTATTGAGTAGAGAGAATATCTTGTAGTTCTACTGATTTTTGATCCATTCTGGTCGATTTCGTCTTTAGGTTTTTTTGTTACTTGTGCGTCAAATCTACTTTTCTCCATCATGCGATATTCAATAATTATTAGTAACGCAAGGTTTATGAGAGGAATAATTATTCCATATACTGAAAAAGATTCAAAGAATTGGGAAAGAGCAAAATAACCAGCAATTAGGATATTATTGAAGGTGAATAGCTTATCGTGAATTCTATCGAAATATTTCAAGATGTTTTGTGCACCTTCTCGCTCTGAACGCTTTAAATCCTTAAATATTTCATCTATTTCCTCTGTGTCTTTTGCGTATTTTTCTTCAAAATCGTCAACTTCCATTCTTTATCTAAATCTAAGTTTGTTTTTTCTATGCACCACAACAAATGCCTAAAGTACAATGCACTTTATATCACTTATCTGTTGTTTTTCGTAAGTTATTGTTATCCTTTTTATTTTTGCAAGAGATTTTCACTTAGGCGGGTGTAAATCTCTTTTGTTTTACTCGACTCATGTAATAGCAGGCTTCTATTCTTAAACTTGTGTTTTATTAAAAACAAAGTGCATTACATCTCGTGAAGCACTTAGCCGGTAGTTTTACCGGCTACTTCGCGGTCTGGCTTGTTTGTTTTGTAACGGCGTTTTACCAATTCGTTATTTTGATTGATTAACTCGGCAATTGTTTTGGCCGTAGCCTCGTAAGTGGCTGGCTTTACCTTTGCCATGGTGTTCATATAGCCTACCAAATTGGTATTAATCTCAATAACGCCTTCTTTTTTCAATTGACTGGCAGAAGCCAAACCTTTCTTCACACTCTCTCCCTCTGCCTGTTGCAAGGTCACATTTTCAAAATCTTGTTGATTCGCATCCAAAGCAGCAATCGTTTCGGCCACGCCTTTCAAATTTGCTATAGCTGCCACAACATCGGGCTTGGCTAAATCGTTTAGTAAGGACTCAATATCTGCTGATTTTGCAGCATAATCTTTGTTCTGCATGCTTAAACCATATTGCTCCAATACATTCTCGACCACCAAGGCTGCTTTTTTCATCTCAGCAATAGGAATATGAACATAGCCCTCTACCAATTTAAACAAATCTCTAATTGCCATATTGCGCACGTGGTCTTTCTCTGCCATCTGAGAATAAACTTTCAGTCGTCTTAATGCCTCAATCAGGGAGGTGTTACTAGCACTTATCTTTTCAATTATGGAAGTCAAATACGTATCTGAACTCCAATCAATCTTCACAAATGCTTTTAGAATAAGGCTAAACAATGCACTAATATCGCCATTGCGACTGCTCGGTGTGATTTTCTTAATCAATGCCATGGGTCATCATTATAAAGATTAGTATTTATTGATTATTCAAAATGTCCTCTTTTACTTTATCAATATTAATATTGAGCAAAAAACCAATTTTTGAGGCTTTATCAATATTCATATTTGGTAAATAAACATTTCCTCAGGCTTTATCTCTATTGAAATTGCTTAAAAAAACCTTTCCTAAACCTTTATCACTATTGATATTGAATGAAAAAACTATTTTTCTTAGCTTACCAAAATTGATATTGATTGAAAGACCAGCATTTGCAATTAGTATCTAATCAATCACCTCCCACTCCCCCTTATTTTAACGTAAAAAACATAATGAATGTAGTGCTTTTTTTATTACTGAACAAAATATACAAGAAGAAAAATATTTGGCAGCCAATTGCGTCCTAAACGTTTTTTGAGAATAAGTATTAATTACTTCTTTTATAAAAACTTACAGCTCGTGATAATCTTAAGGGGTACAATTTAAGTTAGGTATTTGATTGGCATCTTTTTTAAAGAGCTTTCGTTTTAGTTCAAACCTTTAGTAAGACCGGGAAGCTGAGAACTTGTTCGAAGATCGCCCGTACGCACTTAGGTTTGAATTAAATAAGGAAGTTTTTTAAAAAGCAGCCTTGAATTTCTTTGCTTCGTTTCTTGTTTCAAGACAAGAAATGATGTCGGGTTTGGGCGGAAAGCCCAATTGTTAAAATCAATTAGGACAATATTGTTTGGCAGCTATAAATAGCAGGTAAAACGCCATTGACCGCAGGGAGTGATTTGTGTGGCCAGCAAATTATTTTTCTTATGGATAAGGAAATTGGAACAAAGTGTAGTGAAAATTGCCAGGGAGGTTTAGGTCTGATATTGGTTTTATGAATTATTCAGAGGTTTTGGTTTTATGCCGATTGGATAAATTGGTAGGCAGTATTTATTCAATCGGGTGTTATACCCTATTATATTACAAAGGCTTGCGTTAAGGATTGAAGCGGTTACCCCGCAGACATATCTAAAGCGAAGCGGAAGAATATGGCGGGGAGTAATAGCGGAAAGCCTGACCTGAATTCCCCGGAACAATTGTGCAGGGGAATTTAGGAAACGCCAAAAAACCAATAATTTAAATGTGTCTGCATTCTGCCGTCAATATCAACACTACATTACATAACACGCAAAGTAACTTCCAGATTCAAACTCTTCGTATTGATCATGATCTTAACGATTTCAGACACTGTTAAGGAAAATTGAAATTTACTTAACGCAATCCTTTTCAATGCCCCAAATTTTTCTTTCATTTGCAAATCTAAAAACATCTATTTTTAGACGCAAACAACTATAACAAACGGTACTTTAATTGAGAGGTATGACAAAGTATGTAGAATTAAATGTAAGATCGGAGATTGGAGAATTGGAAGGTGTAATCCTTCACACTCCTGGTTCAGAAGTTGAAAACATGACTCCCGAAAATGCCGAAAGAGCTCTTTACAGTGATATTTTAAACCTATCGGTTGCAAAAGATGAATACAAACAATTAAGCGGTGTTCTTTCTGAAATTTCAGAAACCTATCAGGTTAAAGATTTACTGGCTGATGTGCTTGCAGATGAAAAAGCCAAAGAGAATGTTATTGACCAAATTTCTGCAATGGAACCTCAGATAAGTGTTAAAGGAAACACTTACTGCATAAAAGATTTCCTGCTGGAACAGACACCCCCGGACCTTGCTTCTCTATTAATCGAAGGTGTTCCTTTAAAAAGAGACAACCTGACTAAATTTCTGAGTAAGGAACGATATGCGATGCGGCCACTGCACAATTTTTTCTTTACCAGAGATGCTTCAATGTCAGTTCTGGATGAGGTTCTGATTGGTAAAATGGCCAGTTCGGTTCGCGATAGAGAATCCTTGATTATGCAGGCGATTTTTGATTATACTCCTGGATTTAAAACAAAAACAGTTAATCCGATTGATAATCCTGAAATGGATCCTAATTGTACCATTGAAGGAGGCGATGTATTAATTGCCCGTGAAGACATCATGATTATTGGTAACGGAACCCGCACATCAACTCAGGGTATTGATTTTATTCTGGCTCAGTTACTTTGCCAAAAAGACAAAACACAACGCCATTTATTAATACAGGAGCTGCCAAGTCATCCGGAATCTTTCATTCATTTGGACATGGTATTTACCCTTTTAGATGTTGATAAATGTATGGTTTACGAACCCTTAATTATCCGTCCAAACAAATACCAAACTGTTCACATTGCCATTGAAAACGGAAAAGTGATTTCTATCACCCGTGAAAACAATCTTCTTCAGGCTCTGAAAAAACTTGGAATGGATTTGAAACCTATTTATTGCGGCGGAAACGGAGATCCTTGGAATCAGGAGAGGGAGCAATGGCACAGCGGAGCTAACTTTTTTGCCGTTGGTCCGGGAAAAGTGATTGGTTACGGACGAAACGTTCACACCATGGATGCAATGAATAAAAACGGATTCGAAATTCTTCGTGCAAAAGACATTATTCGTCATAAAGTAGAGCTTTCCGATTACGAAAAATATGTAATAACCCTTGAAGGATCAGAATTACCACGTGGTGGCGGCGGTGCGCGCTGCATGACTATGCCCGTTCGCCGTAAACCTGTTAACTGGTAACAATTCAAACAAAATAAACGAAAGGAATCTCAAAAGGATTCCTTTTTTTATATTTTTGTAGCCAATTCTATTATTGACCTTATATTCCAATAAAAGCAATGAGAAAACTAAAAAACAGCGAGCTAAACAGAAAAAGCATCGATGAGTTTAAAGAATCTGAAAAAACTCCCATCATTATTGTTTTGGATAATGTAAGAAGCCTGAACAATATTGGTTCTGTTTTTCGTACATCGGATGCACTTTTGGTAGAAGCTGTATATCTTTGTGGAATTACTGCCACACCTCCACACCGCGAATTGCACAAAACTGCTTTAGGAGCGGAAGATTCTGTCTATTGGGAATATTTCGAAAAAACGGAAGATGCTGTTGCGCAATTAAAGAGTAATGGCTTTGATGTTTACTCTGTTGAACAAGCAGAAAACAGCACATCTCTGGAAAATTTCACAATGGATTCCTCTAAGAAATATGCCTTGGTTTTTGGAAATGAAGTAAAAGGTGTTCAACAGAATATTGTAAGTCTTTCTGAAGGCTGTATAGAAATACCACAATTCGGAACCAAACACTCTTTTAATGTATCGGTAAGCTGTGGAATCGTGCTTTGGGATCTTTTCTCAAAACTAAATTATCAGAAAAAGTAAGCTTATTCCTGAAGATTAAATTCTAAGGTAATAACGGATCCCGGAAATTCTTTTTCATGCAATTTTGAAAAGCTTCGGTGCTTCACCTGTTTCCAAACTCCATCGCCCGATATAATTTGAATTTTGCCTTGATTTTGCTTTATAAACTGACGAATAGTATACAATCCAATTCCTTTATGAGTATCTTTTCCTGTTGTATGTCCGTTCTCAACAGCCCACTCGATGGCTCCTACACCATTTAACCTTTTATTAAGAGTCTTATTTACGAGCAAACTAAATGGTCGCCCCTGACTTACAATGCTTATTAAAAGCTTCTTATTATAAACAGAATAATAGTGTGCAATAAAAACTTCTTTGCAGTTGCTGTGTGCGAAAGCATTCCGATAAACTTCGGCCACACACAATTGAACAGCCATTTTCAGTTGCTTATTTAATTTCACTTCAGGTCGCTCGGGAAAGATCCTCTTTTCCAAATAATCAGCCAAAGCCTCTTCATCTACCGAAGCAAACTGCTGGCATTTCACAAAACACTTCCATAAATATTTGCGGGCAGAACCATTAATCAGCTTCTTAGAATTAAATAAGTTTTGAATAGGCTCCTGCATATTCAAAAGTCGGATTTTATTCTTCCTGCGCTCCAAACCGGCAATAATACTTCCCAATATGGCAAACAAATTGGATTCAATCACCTTAGTGTTTGCAAAATTCAGAACAATTTGCTCCTCAAAGCAACTCTTTGTTTGGTGATGCATTTCCGAAAAGAAAATATAGCCTTGAAAATTGTTTACTACTTTATATGGGAATTGAATTTCCATTCTACAATCAAATTAATTCATTATTTCACTGATAATAGTGAGAAGACGAAGATAAAAAATCTACTGAATAAATGCATTACAAGAATAAAAAAAGCGACCCATAAATGGGTCGCTTCTCAATATTTTAGGAATAATTAATTATTCAACAATAGCTTTGAATTTAGCATCTTCGAAAACTTTAGCAAATTCCATGTCGGTTTTTGCAGCAGCTTTTAAAGAAGCATCTTTAGCAACAGCTGTTTCAAGGTTTGTGAAAACAAGGTTATTGTTATCAGTTCTTGCACCAACAACAGCTTTCAAATAATAAACTATTGCATCATCGCTGGTGTTAGCATTTAGTTTGTCTAAAGCAACATTGTATTTTCCAACAAGGATGTTAGCCAATGCAGCATTAGCAGCAGTACACTCACCAAATTGCTTAACAGCTGTATCGTATTGTGCTTTTTTAACTGCAACAATACCTAAGTTGTAATTAACTTCGTTTCCAGCTCCTGTTGCAGCTCCAAAAAGAACTTCAGCTTCGCTTACATTACCGTTTACTAACTCAACAGCACCTAAGTTGTTTTTAACAACAGGATTGTTTGCAGATAGCTGATCAGCTTTTTCAAAGTTAGATTTAGCCTCAGATACTTTATTCATTCCGAATAAGATCATACCAGCATCATTATAACCTCTCCAATCGTTAGAGAATTGCTTTTTAGCAGTTTCGTATACAGCCAATTTATCTTTAGCAGAATCAACTAATGTAGCAGCAAATAATAATTCTTCAACATTCAATTCAGAAGGGTTGCTTAAAGCAAGAGACTTTAATTCAGCATCAGTTTTTCCAATTAGGTCAACGTTAACAGTAAATTTAGCTCTTCTCAATTTAGGAAGTACTTCTTTTTTAACTTCGTCAAAAGCAGCAGAAATGTTTCTGATTTCTTTTTCACGTACTTCAGGATCTGAATACATTGAAAGAACACGCAAAATCAACTCTTTATCTTGAATATTAGAAGCTTTCATTAATTCCTGGAATCCAGCCCAATCTTCAGGAGTAACTTTGCTTTTAAAGAATTCTTCAGCAGCATAATCACTCATTTTAGCTTTCTTCATTTCTTTTTTAATGTACTTAGAAGAAGAACCTTCACGTTTAGTAGCTAACTTCTCATTAAAATCCTGCTTTCCATCAGGAGATGCATAAGCCGCAACTTCAACACCTTTGTATTCTTTATTCTCATCCATCTTAGCAGCATCCAAATATGCTTTAAGAGCAGTAATGTCATCAGCTTTCATTTCTGACCAACGAATTTGAGCGCTGTTAATCAAGTAATGAAGATCTGCTTCTTTACTTTCAGGAATAATTCTTTGGAAAGCATCTTTTCCAACAATACTACGTGGAGCATTTTGAACCAAAGTAGCAGTAGCGATAACACCATCAGCAACTTTATAAGGATCAAATTCCTGAGACTTATCACCTTTACTTCCAACCATTCTTACTTCAAGGTCAGAAATTCTCATCGCTTGCTCGTAAGGAATTTTTCCTGTGTAAGTGATTGTTTTACCTGTTTCGTAAGGAACAACAGTATTGTTTCCTTGAACTTTTTCACCTTGCAAAGTTTTTGAAGGGAAAGCTTTCTCTCCTGATTCAAACTTTAAAACCGGAGTTGCAACTAAAACAACATTCTTGTTGAAATACTTTGCAGGAATATTAACAGTGATTTTTACATCAACCATATCTGCATGAGCTTCCAAAACCTCAGGAGTCACTTGATACTTGATGTTACTTGCTTCTTTCTTCATTTTGCTCAATCCTGCACAACTCGTAAGAACTGCAACTGATAACAGCAAAGAAGCTAGGGAAATAACCTTTGATCTTTTCATAACAACTACTTAATTATTTTAACTTTAAACATTATAATCTAGTTCAAAAACAAATTTAAGAAAATTTTATGCAAATTAAATCGATTCGATAATTTTATTTGATATAACAAGGCCTTCAGAGAATAATTCTATTTACCCCCTTTTTGCAGTTAAAATTGAATATCGTATCTGAAACTTTATTGTAATCATCTAAATTATTAACGAAATCGATGCTATTTGTATCTATAACAAGGAAACTGAGTTCCTGCTGCTGTTTAAAAAACTCGAAATAACTGTCTTGAATTTTCTGCAAATAATCTGCTGAAATTTCCTGTTCATACTCTCTCCCTCTACTTTTTATATTGCTTAATAGCTTATCTACATTTGAATGTAGATAGACATATAAATCGGGTTTTGGTAAGGAATTATAGATAATATGGAAAAACTGCCGATACAGACTATACTCATCATCCTTTAGCGTTTGCTTCGAAAAAATCAATGATTTCATAAAATAATAATCGGCAATCGTAAATGATTTAAATAAGTCTGTCTCACTTAATTCCTTTTTTAATTGATTGTATCGGTCTGCTAAAAAAGACATCTCCAAAGGAAATGAATACTTATCCGGATCCTTATAAAATTTGGGTAAAAACGGATTATTTGCGAACTGCTCCAAAATGAGCTTCGCATTATATTGTTCCGCAATCTTATGAGAGAGTGAGGTTTTACCAGCACCAATATTTCCTTCTATTACGATAAATTTATAATCCATTAATAGTGAGTTACAGATTTGGAGACATAAAAATAGAAAATGAGGCACAAATATCAGGCTTTTTTATAAAAAAGGAAGAGCCATTGCAAATAAAATAGTAACAATGACTCTTAGCTATAATAAAATTGGAAAAGTCCATCTATTTATTCGAATTTGATATTCTTTTTTTTAGTCTAAATCTGTTTTCCCTCCCGAACTAAAATCCTGTCTTTTCTGCTCCCCAGAACATTTCCGACGAACATTCCAATTCCAGAAGTCAGAAAAAACACTGACGGGTTGAAACTATAAAATATCCCATAAGTCAAAAGAAGCCCTAAACCAGCTCCAAGGAATGTGTATGTTGCGGAATAAGTATAAGTGAAATAATGGGCCTGAAAAACTTTATGCTTATCCTTTAAATGCTTTAGCAAGCTTTCAACTTTTTTCTCATATTCACTTTTATTTACGCCTGACTTGTTAATTAATCGATCCAACTCCAGAACGATAGTTTCCAACTCTTTTCGGGCATATTTGCATTCTAAACAACTTTTATCATTGTTTAAGTGCTTTGCTATTCTTTTCAGTTTTTCAATTTGATAAAATCGATAGTCGCGTACTGATATATAAAGATCAATTTGTTCATCAATTTCATTTGAAATTTTGTCTACCCAATTTTCATCCATAAGGCCGATTCTGTTTTAGAAGTTTTAAAGTTAGACATTCAACTAATAACAAAAAAAAATCCCGGAATAAATCCAGGATTTCCAATCATATATTTGATTTTCTATTTCTCCTCTTTCTCAGGCTTAGGCAACAAAGCTTTTCTGGAAAGTTTCAGTTTACCCGACTTAGCGTCAACTTCAATAAGTTTTACCTCAATAATCTGACCTTCTTTCAAAACTTCATCAACTGTATTTAATCTTCTGTGTTCAATTTCAGAAATATGCAGCAAACCATCTTTTCCTGGAAGAACTTCAACAAAAGCACCAAAAGCAACTATTGATTTTACTTTTCCTTTGTAGATTTCTCCAACTTCAGGAATTGCAACAATACCTTTAATACGAGCTAAAGCTGCATCAATTGCTTCTTTATTATTAGCAGAAATATCAACAACACCTTTATTGTCAATTTCCTCAATAACAAGAACAGCACCTGTTGATTCTTGAATTTCTTGAATAATTTTTCCACCTGGTCCGATTACTGCACCGATCATATCTTTTGGAATTTCAATAGATACAATACGCGGAGCATGAGGTTTCAAATCTTCTCTTGGTTCACTAATAGTTTCTTTAATTTTTCCAAGAATATGTAGACGACCCAAACGTGCCTGATCTAATGCTTGAGCTAAAACTTCGTAAGGAAGTCCGTCAACTTTTATATCCATTTGAGTAGCTGTAATACCATCTTTAGTACCAGTTACTTTAAAATCCATATCTCCCAAGTGATCTTCATCACCAAGAATATCAGACAATACAGCATATTTCTCAGCACCTTTAGTTGAGATCAATCCCATTGCAATACCAGTTACCGGATTTTTAATCTTAATACCTGCATCCATCAACGCCAATGTTCCTGCACATACAGTAGCCATTGAAGATGAACCGTTAGATTCCAAGATATCAGAAACTACACGAATTGCATATGGAGAATCGCTAGGAATCATCCCTTTTAACGCTCTAAAAGCAAGATTCCCATGACCAACTTCTCTACGGCTTATGCCACGCGAAGGACGGGCATCTCCAGTTGAAAATGAAGGGAAATTATAATGAAGAACAAATTTCTCTTTTCCTCTGTACAATACATCATCCACCATTTTCTCATCCAACTTAGTCCCTAAAGTAACCGAAGTTAATGATTGTGTTTCACCTCTGGTAAATATAGCAGAACCGTGAGCACCTGGTAAATAATCAATTTCAGACCAGATTGGACGAATTTCGTCAGTCTTACGACCATCTAAACGTACACGATCTTCTAAAACCATTTCTCGAACAGCGTCTTTTTCAACATCGTGATAGTAACGACCAATCAAAGACTTGTTAATCTCTAAAGCGTCTTTACCTTCAGAATATTCAGCGATAAACTCTTCTTTTATTGCACCAAATGCATCAGAACGTTCATGCTTATTTGGGTTTTGTAATCTTGCTGCGGCTAATACCTTAGCATATGTTTTATCCACGATTAACTGACGAAGTTCTTCATCATTAGTTTCGTGACAATATTCTCTTTTAACAGTTTTACCTGTTAGTTCAGCCAACTCAACTTGAACCTGGCATTGAACTTTAATAGCTTCATGACCGAATTTGATAGCTTCCAGCATTTCAGCTTCAGAAATTTCAGACATTTCACCTTCAACCATCATGATGTTATCCATGGTAGCAGCAATAATCATATCAAGATCAGCAGTTTCTAATTCTGTACGAGATGGATTAATTATCATTTTGCCATCGATTCGGGCAACACGAACTTCAGAAATTGGTTCTGAGAATGGAACATCTGATACTGCGATCGCTGCAGATGCAGCTAAGCCTGCAAGAGCGTCAGGCATATCATCAGCATCAACCGAAATAAGGTTAATGGAAACAAAAGTCTCTGCGTGGTAATCTGCAGGAAATAATGGACGTAGAGCACGATCCACAAGACGACAGACAAGAATTTCATAATCTGAAGGTCTGCCTTCACGTTTCATGAAACCTCCAGGAAATCTACCTAATGCGCTGAATTTCTCCTTATATTCAACCGACAAAGGCATAAAATCAACATCCGCTTTTGCATCTTTTGCAGACACAACAGTAGCCAACAACATGGTCTTACCCATTTTAACTACAACAGCTCCATCAGCTTGTTTTGCTAACTTCCCTGTTTCAATTGTGATGGACCTTCCATCACCTAATTCAATTATTTTTTCAATCACTTTCATCTTTGTGTAGTTTATTTCAAACTCTTTTTAGGATAAGCAACAGGATGTCGCTATATATTATAAAAAGCAATCCCGATTACTCGGGATTGCTTTAATATGATATTATTTACGAATATTTAAAGCTTTGATAATAGCTCTGTATCTTTCAATATCTTTTGCTTTTAAGTAATCAAGGAAGTTTCTTCTCTTACCTACTAGCAATTGCAGTGCACGTTGGGTACTGTAATCTTTTCTGTTTTTCTTTAAATGTTCAGTCAAGTGACTGATACGGTATGAAAACAAAGCTACTTGTGATTCTGCAGTCCCAGTATCTTTGTTAGACTTCCCGTACTTCTCGAAAAGCTCTTGCTTTTTCTCTGCTGATAAATACATAATTCTTTTATTTGAAAATTTAAAATTTCTATTACTGATTGCCTTATACAATCAGTTCGCAAAATTAAGCAATATTTTCTACAAAGCAAGATATAGCAATAAAAACATCCATTCAAAATGCTGAATTAATGAAAATTACTTCTATTACAGGCTTATCTGCTATTTCAAATTGTCTCTAAAAAAAGATTTCCTTCCGGGTTTCTCAGCAAAATTAAATTTCAGGCAAAAAAAAAGAGTCTCATTCCAATAGGAACAAGACTCTTTAAAAGTTGGCGTCGACCTACTCTCCCACCTGTTGGCAGTACCATCGGCGCTATCGGGCTTAACTTCTCTGTTCGGAATGGGAAGAGGTGGAACCCCGATGCAATAGACACCTAAAATCATTCATCTAATATTGAGCTTACACCCTCAAGATAATATCATAGACATATCAAAAAAATCAAAGTAAAAATAACATCCGAAAAAATTCAGAAATGAACACCGCACTCAAAAGTTTTAGGGTAATTAGTATTGCTCGGCTTTGACGTCACCGCCTTTACACCTGCAACCTATCAACGTCGTAGTCTCCAACGACCCTTAAAGGAAATCTCATCTTGAGGTAGGCTTCGTGCTTAGATGCTTTCAGCACTTATCCCTTCCGAACGTAGCTACTCTGCAATGCAGCTGGCGCCACAACAGATGCACTAGAGGTTCGTCCAACCCGGTCCTCTCGTACTAGAGTCAGATCCTCTCAAATTTCCAACGCCCACAACAGATAGGGACCGAACTGTCTCACGACGTTCTGAACCCAGCTCGCGTGCCACTTTAATGGGCGAACAGCCCAACCCTTGGGACCTTCTCCAGCCCCAGGATGTGACGAGCCGACATCGAGGTGCCAAACCGCTCCGTCGATATGAGCTCTTGGGAGCGATCAGCCTGTTATCCCCGGCGTACCTTTTATCCTTTGAGCGATGGCCCTTCCATGCGGAACCACCGGATCACTATGCTCTACTTTCGTACCTGATCGACCTGTATGTCTCACAGTCAAGCACCCTTGTGCCATTGCACTCTACACACGATTACCAAACGTGTTGAGGGTACCTTTAGAAGCCTCCGTTACTCTTTTGGAGGCGACCACCCCAGTCAAACTACCCACCACACACTGTCCGTCGTCAGACGTTAGACTCCAGATAAGCAAAGGGACGTATTTCAAGGTTGACTCCACAAGTCCTGGCGAACCCGCTTCATAGTCTCCGTCCTATCCTACACATTACTTACCCAAAATCAATGTGAAGCTGCAGTAAAGGTGCACGGGGTCTTTCCGTCCCGTTGCGGGTAATCGGCATCTTCACCGATACTACAATTTCACCGAGCTCATGGCTGAGACAGTGCCCAGATCGTTACACCATTCGTGCAGGTCGGAACTTACCCGACAAGGAATTTCGCTACCTTAGGACCGTTATAGTTACGGCCGCCGTTTACTGGGGCTTCATTTCAATGCTTCTCCGAAAATAACATCTCCACTTAACCTTCCAGCACCGGGCAGGTGTCAGGCCTTATACTTCAACTTTCGTTTTTGCAAAGCCATGTGTTTTTGATAAACAGTCGCCTGGGCCATTTCACTGCGGCTCTCATCGCTGAGAGCGTCCTTTCTCCCGAAGTTACAGGACTATTTTGCCGAGTTCCTTAGCCATGAATCACTCGAGCGCCTTAGTATACTCTACTTGACTACCTGTGTCGGTTTGAGGTACGGGCAGCTTTAACCTGAAGCTTAGAGGTTTTTCTTGGAAGTAAAATTAGGCACACTATCTGCGCTGCCGTAGCATTGCAGTACTATCGACTTTCAGCTCAAAATGCGGATTTACCTGCATCTCTCATCACGTACGGTCTTCAACGAACTATTCCGTCAGTTCGCGGTGCTTTCATCTCTTCGTCACCCCATCGCAGTTAAAGCCGGTACGGGAATATTAACCCGTTGTCCATCGAGTTCGCCTTTCGGCTACCCCTTAGGTCCCGACTAACCCTGATCCGATTAGCGTTGATCAGGAAACCTTAGTCTATTGGCGTGCGGGTTTCTCACCCGCATTATCGTTACTTATGCCTACATTTGCTTTTCCAGAAGCTCCACAATGCATTACCACACTGCTTCTGCGCCGCTGGAATGCTCCCCTACCAGTTAGAATAAATTCTAAATCCATAGCTTCGGTAGTATGTTTTATGCCCGATTATCATCCATGCAAGATCGCTCGACTAGTGAGCTGTTACGCACTCTTTAAATGAATGGCTGCTTCCAAGCCAACATCCTAGCTGTCAATGCAATCTCACCTCGTTAGTTCAACTTAACATACATTTGGGGACCTTAGCTGATGGTCTGGGTTCTTTCCCTCTCGTCCGTGGACCTTAGCACCCACGGGCTCACTGCCAGATATAAGTTATAGCATTCGGAGTTTGTCTGGATTTGATAGGCGGTGAAGCCCTCGCATCCAATCAGTAGCTCTACCTCTATAACTCTCGACTCTGACGCTGCACCTAAATGCATTTCGGGGAGTACGAGCTATTTCTCAGTTTGATTGGCCTTTCACCCCTACCCACAGTTCATCCCAAGACTTTTCAACGTCAACGGGTTGGGCCCTCCACTCTGGATTAACAGAGCTTCAGCCTGACCATGGGTAGATCACCAAGTTTCGCGTCTACCCCCACTAACTTTACGCCCTATTCAGACTCGCTTTCGCTTCGACTACGGACCTGAAGCCCTTAATCTCGCTAGTGAGGAGTAACTCGTAGGCTCATTATGCAAAAGGCACGCCGTCACACCAAAAGGTGCTCCGACCGCTTGTAAGCGTATGGTTTCAGGTACTATTTCACTCCTCTATTCGAGGTGCTTTTCACCTTTCCCTCACGGTACTTGTTCACTATCGGTCTCTCAGGAGTATTTAGCCTTACCGGATGGTCCCGGCAGATTCACACAGAATTTCTCGTGTTCCGCGCTACTCAGGATACTGCTGGAGGCATTTTGCTTACGTGTACGAGACTATCACTCTCTTCGGTGTGTCTTTCCAAACACTTCCACTTCACGCCATTTCTCTTATTGCAGTCCTACAACCCCTACATTGCCGAAACAATATAGGTTTGGGCTGATCCCCGTTCGATCGCCACTACTAGGGGAATCACTTTTGTTTTCTTCTCCTCCGGGTACTTAGATGTTTCAGTTCTCCGGGTTTGCCTCCATTGCTGGATACCTATTAAAATAGGTGGGTTGCCCCATTCGGAAATTCACGGGTCAAAGGTTATTTGCACCTCTCCATGACTTATCGCAGCTTATCACGTCCTTCATCGCCTCTGAGAGCCAAGGCATCCGCCATACGCTCTTAATTACTTCTTATTGTGTTAACAAAAATTAAATCCCGTTACCGGAATTCATCCCTGTTTCTTTACTTTTGTTACTTCTACTTTAATTTTGTTTCAATATGTCAAAGAACTTTAAATACACCATCGTATTTTTGTGGAGAATATCGGAGTCGAACCGATGACCTCCTGCGTGCAAGGCAGGCGCTCTAGCCAACTGAGCTAATCCCCCATAATCGTTTCACTCCAATTACAAATTACAAATCATTTAATTACGTTCTATTCGTAATCAATAACTCCTAATGGATAATTAAATAGTAGTCCTGCGCAGATTTGAACTGCGGACCCCTACATTATCAGTGTAGTGCTCTAACCAACTGAGCTACAGGACTATTACTACCTATCAGCTTAGCGGTGAAAACACCCTAACGCTATGGGTTATGGTATAAATAAATTTATGAAAACAATCAGTCAGGAAATACAGTCTAAAACTCTTATCGAATCTCAATTCCTATAGTACAATACTTCCAATCTCTAGAAAGGAGGTGTTCCAGCCACACCTTCCGGTACGGCTACCTTGTTACGACTTAGCCCCAGTTACCAATTTTACCCTAGGACGCTCCTTGCGGTTACGTACTTCAGGTCCCCTCGGCTTCCATGGCTTGACGGGCGGTGTGTACAAGGCCCGGGAACGTATTCACCGTAGCGTTGCTGATCTACGATTACTAGCGAATCCAACTTCACGGAGTCGAGTTGCAGACTCCGATCCGAACTGAGACCAGCTTTTGAGATTAGCATCCAGTCACCTGGTAGCTGCCCTTTGTACTGGCCATTGTAACACGTGTGTAGCCCTGGACGTAAGGGCCGTGCTGATTTGACGTCATCCCCACCTTCCTCTCACCTTACGGTGGCAGTCTCGCTAGAGTCCTCAGCTTAACCTGTTAGCAACTAACGATAGGGGTTGCGCTCGTTATGGGACTTAACCCGACACCTCACGGCACGAGCTGACGACAACCATGCAGCACCTTGTAAATTGCTCCGAAGAGAAAGCCTATTTCTAAGCCGGTCAATCTACATTTAAGTCCAGGTAAGGTTCCTCGCGTATCATCGAATTAAACCACATGTTCCTCCGCTTGTGCGGGCCCCCGTCAATTCCTTTGAGTTTCATTCTTGCGAACGTACTCCCCAGGTGGATTACTTAATGCTTTCGCTCAGTCACGCACGGTGTATTGTGCACAACGAGTAATCATCGTTTACGGCGTGGACTACCAGGGTATCTAATCCTGTTCGCTCCCCACGCTTTCGTCCATCAGCGTCAATGTTAGCTTAGTGAGCTGCCTTCGCAATCGGTGTTCTACGTTATATCTATGCATTTCACCGCTACATAACGTATTCCGCCCACCTCAACTAAATTCAAGGCTTTCAGTATCAATGGCAGTTCCGGAGTTGAGCTCCGGGATTTCACCACTGACTTAAAAGCCCGCCTACGGACCCTTTAAACCCAATAAATCCGGATAACGCTTGGATCCTCCGTATTACCGCGGCTGCTGGCACGGAGTTAGCCGATCCTTATTCTTACAGTACCTTCAGTTCACTACACGTAGCAAAGTTTATTCCTGTAAAAAAGCAGTTTACAACCCATAGGGCCGTCATCCTGCACGCGACATGGCTGGTTCAGGCTTGCGCCCATTGACCAATATTCCTCACTGCTGCCTCCCGTAGGAGTCTGGTCCGTGTCTCAGTACCAGTGTGGGGGACTATCCTCTCAGACCCCCTAAGCATCATAGTCTTGGTGAGCCGTTACCTCACCAACTAACTAATGCTACGCATGCCCATCTTTTACCTCCGTAGATTTAATATTCAAACCATGCGATTCAAATATATTATGCGGTATTAATCCAAATTTCTTTGGGCTATCCCCCAGTAAAAGGTAGGTTGCATACGCGTTACTCACCCGTGCGCCGGTCTCTAAGCAGCAAGCTGCCTATACCCCTCGACTTGCATGTGTTAGGCCTGTCGCTAGCGTTCATCCTGAGCCAGGATCAAACTCTTCGTTGTATAAAAACTTTTGTTATAATTCTGCTCTTGGATGTATTTATAGTTATCGTAATTCTTACTTGACAAGGTTTTATTCCCTGTATTTACCTAACTTGTTGTTTCCAATATTTTCAAAGAACTTCTGTCGGCTGTATACCCCTTACTTAAAAAGGCAACCTGTTCTAAAATTTCATTCTTAAACAAGACAGCCGTTGCTGTCTCTAAAAGCGAGTGCAAAGATAAAGAAATAAATCCCAAACCTGCAAATCTTTTTTCAACTTTTTTTTTCAGGACAATTTCGCTGTAATCCCCAAGTTTCCTAGGGTCTCACGAGCTCGTTAGCTCCCAAAGCGGGTGCAAAGATAAATCATTTATTTCATTATATCCTAATCCCAAAGTGAAAAAATTTCAAAAAAAAATAAAACCCGTTCCGGTGATAAAAAAATTACTCCCCAAATCACTCAAAACCCTGCTCACTTTCCGTTGAAAGCGGTGCAAAGATAAACCATTATTTTTCCCAATTCCTAATACATTTAAAAAGTTTTTCCAAACATTAACTTAACTAACTGATAACATGAATAATTATTTTTTATAAAAAGTAAATTAACCAATGATTCCTGATGGTGCTGAGTAAAACATTATTCGCTGATGATCGGGAGATCCCTCCATTAGGGATAGAAGCGATATCCTTTTAACGAGGAACGAAGTAAAAGATTTAGCGGATAGCCCGACCAATTTCTCTATTCTTTCTTATACAAAATTGGGAATGGAATGAATTAAAATTAAAAATTTTAGGCTTTTTAACTATCGTTCGGAAAAGATTTTAGGTAGATATACTATCTTCGTATTGCAAAATTATTTTAACACATTAATCTCTCATGGTGACAAATCGTATTGTTATTATCCCAACTTACAACGAAAAAGAAAATATTGAAGCGATTGTAAGGAAGGTTTTTTCGCTGGATACAGCTTTTGATATTCTGATTATAGAAGATAACTCGCCAGACGGGACTGCTACTATTGTAAAGAAACTACAAAATGAGTTTTCGCAGCTGCACATTGTAGAACGCAAGGGCAAACTTGGTTTGGGCACAGCATATATTACTGGTTTTAAATGGGCGTTGGAACGCAAATATGAATATGTGTTCGAAATGGATGCTGATTTTTCACACAATCCGGAAGATTTAGTTCACTTATATAAGGCTTGTTCGGAAAAAGGCGGCGATATGGCTATTGGATCGCGCTACGTTTCCGGTGTAAATGTTGTAAATTGGCCTATGGGTAGAGTATTGATGTCGTATTTTGCATCGAAATATGTCCGATTTGTAACGGGAATGAAGATTCATGATGCTACAGCCGGCTTTAAATGCTATACAAGAAAGGTATTGGAAACGATTAATTTGGATAATATCCGATTTAAAGGCTATGCTTTTCAGATTGAAATGAAGTTTACCACCTGGAAATTTGGTTTTAATATTATTGAAGTACCAATTATTTTTACCGACAGAACTCAGGGAACCTCTAAAATGAGTGGTGGAATTTTTAATGAAGCTGTTTGGGGAGTGATTAAAATGAAATTGAGAAGCTTTTTCACAAAATATAATAGATAGGAGAAATGAGATGTTAGCTATGAGATTAATTTATTTGATAAAATAGTGAGGCTTCCCAAACATCTATATACTATAATATACAAAATATTACAACGTATTAACTAAGCAACCAAATGTCAAGTTTTCTAATTAAAAACGCCTTGATTATTAATGAAGGCAAAAAGTTTGCAGGAAGTGTTCTTGTAAAAAATCAGCTAATTGAAGAAATATATACTTCAGCTCCTGAAGTTACGGATAAGAATTGGACTGTTATTGATGCTGCCGGAAGATTACTGATTCCGGGTGTTATTGATGATCAGGTTCATTTTCGTGATCCGGGAATGCCACAAAAAGGTGACTTGTATACAGAATCGAGAGCTGCCGTTGCTGGCGGAACTACCTCCTTTATGGATATGCCCAATGTGAAACCACAAACGGTAACTCAGGAATTGCTAACTGAACGTTATAAATTAGGCTCTGAAAAATCTTTGGCAAACTATTCCTTTTATATGGGCGCTACAAACACAAACCTGGAGGAGATTTTAAAAACAGATCCGAAATCGGTTTGTGGCATTAAGATATTTATGGGCTCGTCGACCGGAAACATGTTGGTAGATGATATTGACACGCTTTCGCAGATTTTTGAAAAATCGCCCATGTTGATCGCAACCCACTGTGAGGACACTCCCACCATTGATAAAAATCAGGCTGAATATCAGAAAAAATTCGGTGATGACATTCCTATGGAGTATCATGGTGTGATAAGAAGTGCCGAGGCTTGCTACAAATCGTCATCGAAAGCTATCGAACTGGCAAAGAAATACAATACACGTTTGCATATTCTGCATTTGTCGAGTGCAATGGAAATGGATTTGTTTGATAATTCGATTCCTGCAAAAGATAAAAGAATTACCAGTGAGGTTTGTGTTCATCATTTATGGTTTGATGATAAAGATTACCTGACTAAGAAGTCGAGAATACGTTGGAATCCTGCAATTAAGACAAAAAAAGATCAGGATGCGCTTTGGGAAGCTCTTTTGGATGATCGTTTGGATGTGGTTGCAACTGACCATGCTCCTCATACTCCGGAAGAAAAGGATGGCAACTACATGCAAGCCGCCGGTGGTGGTCCTTTGGTTCAGCATTCGCTGATAGCAATGATGGAACAAGCACGTAGAGGAAAAATCAGTATGGAAAAGGTAGTGGAGAAAATGTGCCATACTCCGGCTGAAATTTTTCAGGTTGAAAAACGTGGATTTATTCGCAAGGGATACTACGCCGATTTGGTTCTTTTAAAAGAAGATGACTGGACAGCTACCAATGCCAATTCTTTATACAAATGTGGATGGACTCCTTTTGATGGTGAAAAATTCCAATATAAAGTAGACAAAACCTTTGTTAATGGTCATTTGGCCTACGACAATGGTGTATTTGATGACAGTACTAAAGGAATGAGGCTGAGTTTTGAAAGATAGAAGTGAGATTTGAGAAATAAGAAAAAAGGTAAAAGTAAAAAGGTGAAATCTTCAAAATATGAAACACTATAATCTTATAGTTACAGCTCTGATTTTTTCAGGGCTGTTTTTGTTTTCCTGCCAGCAGAAAGACACTGTTGAAAACAAAGAATATTCTGGTGTGAAAATCGCCAATCCTATTATTTATGAGGTTTTGGTGACTAATCCGAATCCGGAAGATGATTGGAAAACTGAATGCCTTGCAAATACCAATATTCACGATCTGGTGAAAGACATTATTAATGCGGTAAGAAATGGAGATCTTCCAGCCTTTGATTATTACGACAATCATCAGTTATCAATTCCTGAACTTGAAAAAATAATAGCTGAAAGTGATTTGATGAATAAAACGGGAAACATTCAGTTTGAAGAGGAATGGTTTTGGGATGCGAAAAAGCTTTCTCTTGAAAAGAGAGTTAAAAAAATGATGTTTGGCTACGAGATATATGATGCTCTGGGAAAAGTCAGAGGATACAAAGCCAGTTTTGTAGTGGATTTAGATGCTGATAAAAAATGATCGTTTGTAATTTTCACTAATTTTAAACCAATTCCAATTCTTAGCTATCAACCGCCATTAATACTTTCAAACAGATTGTTCATTTTCTAAATTTACATTTACTTTTGTACGGCATTTGAGAACATACGGCCTTGCCTAAGAAAAAAGGCCCGAAACTTCTCACATCTACAATCTTATATCATAAAAAAATGAAAGTACTATTTATAGATTCAACCCACGCACGTTTGAAAGAAATGCTTGAAGAAGCAGGGTTTGAATGCACTTATGCTCCTGAAAAAAACAAAGAAGAACTTCTGGCAATTTTTCATGAGTTCGACGGCATTATTATCCGCAGTAAATTCAAGTTGAACAAGGAAGAATTAGACCAGGCTACTCGTCTGAAATTTATTGGTCGTGTGGGTGCCGGATTGGAAAACATTGATGTAGACTACGCCGAAAGCAAAGGGATTAGATGCTTTAATGCTCCGGAAGGAAACAGAGATGCGGTTGGTGAACATGCTTTAGGAATGCTGCTCTCTCTTTTCAACAACTTGTGCCGGTGCAATTGGGAAGTTAGAAATGGAATGTGGCGACGGGAAGAAAATCGAGGCATCGAAATAAAAGGAAAAACCATTGGTATTATTGGATATGGAAATATGGGCGGTGCTTTTGCCCAACGCCTGAAAGGTTTCGGTTGCAAAGTTATTGCCTACGACAAATATAAATTCGATTATTCGGATGAGTTTTGTGAAGAAAAACAGATGGAAGACTTGTTTGAGCAATGTGATGTTTTGAGTTTACATGTTCCGCAAACGGAGGAAACAATGTTTATGGTGAATGATGAATTCCTTAATAAATTTAAAAAGCCAATTTACCTTATTAATACTGCTCGCGGAAAAGTTGTTCGTATTGCTGATTTGGTGAAAAATTTAGAGACAGGAAAGGTAAAAGGTGCTTGTTTGGATGTACTGGAATATGAAAAAACTTCATTCGAAGATTTGCATGCATCGGAGCTGCCCGCAGAGTTTCAATATTTAATCGAATCGGAAAAAGTATTGCTTAGTCCGCACGTTGGAGGCTGGACACATGAATCGAATATTAAACTATCGGAAGTTACGGCTCAAAAGATTATTGATGAATTTGGAGAGTAATGATTCTTACTAAAATACAAAACCTTTAATTAAATTAAAGGTTTTGTATTTTAAATATGAAGCTCCAGCTTAGGCTCCTCAATCTGAATAATATGACTTCTGATTTCTTCTGCAATGCTGAATAAAGTTTCTATTTTTTCCGGCTCAACGAACCATCTGTCTGTTGTAAAAATTCCAAAATGAGATCTGTTTATTAATGACGGAACAAAACTGGTATTTACAAGATTCACTCCGATTTTAAGCCTTTTATCAAACTCCAATGAGTTACAAATCAATTCTTGTATCTCTAAATTCTTAAAAATATTATTTGTCCCGATAGAATCAAACTCCTCTATCACCACCTGAGAATCGAAAGATTCATTGCCCGTTTTATAATCGCTCTGCGATAAGAAAGGATTAAATATATCCTTTATATTTTTCTTTCTGATAAGTATTTTAGCTGATCTGCACATCGATATTGGGAAAAAAACACCACTAAACGTTGATTTTTCATTTATCTTTCGAGAATCTCCAAAACATACAAAATAACTATTCTCACCTCCATTATTAGGAATATACAGATTTCGAAGATTATAAATAAGAGGATTCAAAGCATTACCATGACAATGCTTCACTGAAAAGTCAATATTTCTATTAGACTGCCTTGCAAATTCTTTTAACTTCTGAATGCTTGTTTTTCGCTTTTTCATGAGTTTAAGTTAATTACATTATTTTATGTAAAAATAATCACCAATACCACAAGTATTACTGTTCAATTCAATTTACCTAAAATCCACTTAATAGAAAAATATTTTTTCTCAAAAATCTTTACTCAATAGCATTTAATCAACAATTAAAAGCCTTTCATCAACAAATATGAACCTATAAACAGAACCTAAAAAACGATATTATTAGAATTATGAGATACGGTACTACGGAAATTATTTTTGCCTATCCATTAAAAGTTTTGACAGAAAAGCAACTGATTACGACAAATTCAACTATTCAGGCAAGTTCTGCGAAGGAAGAATGATTGAAGACTTGTTTGAGCAATGCGATATTATGAGTCTGTATGTGCAGCAAACAAAGGATACGATGTTTATGGTGAATAATGAATTCCTGAATAAATTAAAAAAAACTGATTTGCCTTATTAATACTGCACACGGAAAAGTGGTTCGTATTGCCATCTGGTGAAAAATCCGTATCTGGTCAGATGAAAGGTGTTTGTTTATCAGATTGAAGCGGAAAAAGCATTGCTGAGTCTGCACATTGGTGACTGGACACATGAATCGAATAGGAAACTATCGGAAGTTAGGGCTCAAAAAACTATTGATGAATTTGGAAAATAGAGATATTTAGAACAAAAAACTCCGCCCAAAGCGGAGTTTTTTTTATTTGTAATTGTAAATTCTAAAATCCATAAGCCATGCCGATTCCAAAGTAATGGTAAGCCTCATCGGTTAATTCAATTTCAGCTTCCATAATCAGCGACCATCCATTTCCTACAGCAACTCTTATGCCGATTGGCACCCAAAGAGGGATAGTTGTTTCATCGCCAAAATTAATATCCATATCTAATCCGGCAATCAATTTTGTACCCGATGCCAAGGGAACTGTTACATTGGCCGTTCCATCGAAACCAAAGTCATGAAAATGGTGAGCTCCTGCTGACAATGAGAGATTCTTACTGATTCCGAACTCCACATCGCCACCGTAATAAGTTTCATCGCCAAAAGCACCAATTTTAGCTCCCAAATCGATATTTCTTCCAACGCCTACTCCTGCATGGAAAAACATTAAAAATTCATTTGATCCATTGGATACTAACATCGAGGGTTCAAATCCAATCGACGCCTCACCATTTTTTAAAATTCCTGATGTATTAAAAATTTGGGCATTCGAAAATGCTGCAACAAATAAAAACATCAGTACAAATAGTATTCTCTTCATTTCAATAAATTTTATCATTCTCTGTCAAAAACACTTCAATCTCTATTTTTATCATGTATTCGCTGAAAATTCAAGGTGCATAGTCAAAAATAAATCGTACATAATTCTAAAAGATTACTTATACGATCTTCTTTGCAAATTTAATAAAAAGCTGCACAAAGTTTTAAATCCCTGAGCAGGATTAATTCACGAAACTCATCATTGGAGTGCTTCCCATCAATAAGCTAATCTTTCCTCTCTGAGCCAAAGGGATTTCCATACTGAGAAATGAGGGACACTTTGTGAGAGAAAGCGTTCCATTTAATCCAAAAAAGTGCTAATCAAGTAAAAACACAAAGAGATCTCCCATTGCGGGATCGTTTTCTAACTGCCAACAGCTGAATACGAATTAGAAATTCTGTTGCTCCTTACCCCCTGATTAAAAATCAGGGGGATGGTATCAGATCTTGAGCCTCTGGGTTTAATTTGATACTGGATGCTTCTTTTTTCGAAGGAAAAAATAAACCTTAACGTATTTAATAGATTGCTTTTGCGATATCACGAACACAATCGGATGCCATAAGTGTATAAAAGTGTAAGGAAGGAACCCCGTGCTGAATCAATTCTTTTCCTTGCTGAATTCCCCACTCTATACCAACTTGCTTTACCTCATCGTTGGTTTTGCATTTGCGAACTTCGGCAGCTAATGCTTCAGGAATATCGGTTTTGAAAATCTGAGGAAGCACTGTTAACTGGCTTAAAGCAGATATTGGCTTGATACCCGGAACAACAGGAACTGTAATACCGGCATCGCGAACTTTCTTTACAAAATCAAAGAATTTCTGATTATCGAAGAACATTTGGGTAACGATGTATTCAGCTCCGGCATCCACTTTCTTTTTCAACCAATAAATATCGGAATCAATATTTGGAGCTTCTTCGTGTTTTTCAGGATATCCGGCCGTACCGAAAGAAAACGGAGTTGCAAAAGGCTCTACATGTGTGCCATCCAAAAACCCGCCTTTGTTAATTTCATTCACCTGATTGATTAAATCGATCGCATATTTGTGCTCTCCTTCACTGGAAATAAAAGCATGGCGGGAAGATGAATCACCACGCAGTAGTAGTAAATCGTAAATACCCAGGAAATTTAAATCCAAAAGTGCATTTTCAGTCTCTTCCGGGGTAAATCCGCTGCAAATTACATGAGGAACAACAGTTATTTTGTATTCATTTTTTATTGCTGCCGCCACTGCTACCGTCCCCGGGCGCTTTCGGGTAATTTTTTTTTCAATTAAACCACTTTCCGATTCTGTGAAAACCACCTCGTCGCGATGTGCTGTGATATTAATGTACTTAGGATCGAATTCCTTTAGCTTATCTATCGTGTTAAAAACTTTGTATATGCTGTTTCCCCTCAAAGGAGGCAACAATTCAAATGAGAAATGTGTGGTTTTATTCTCAATTGCCTGATTTAATAGTTCGATTACTTTCATTGGTTAAATTTAGATGTGAGATATTAGATTTAAGAAATAAAATTCATTCCCGATACTACCAATTCTCATAAATCATATTTATAATATAGCTGTTAACAGCTTCTTTGCCTTCTCTTCGGATATTCCTTTTCGGGAGGCATAATCCTTTAATTGATCTTCCTTAATTTTATCGATAGAGAAATACAATGCCTCCGGATGAGCGAAAATCAATCCACTCACCGAAGCTGCCGGATACATGGCAAAACTTTCGGTTAATGTTGCTCCTATGTTTTTTTCAACATCCATAAAATCCCAAAGCACCTGTTTTTCGGAATGCTCGGGCAATGACGGATATCCAAAAGCAGGACGAATTCCCTGATAATGTTCACGAAGCATCATCTCTATGTCAAGATCTTCGTCGGCAGCATATCCCCAATCTTCTTTACGGATTTTTTCGTGCAGTAATTCGGTGAAAGCTTCCGCCAAACGATCAGCCAAAATCTTAATCATGATGCTGTTGTAATCATCATGATCTTCGGCAAATTTCTGAAGTATTTCTTCAATACCCAAACCTGCTGTTACCACAAAGGCGCCCACATAATCGATTCTTTCCGATTCGATTGGAGCCACAAAATCGCTCAAACACAAACTGCTCAGTCCTTTTTTAAACTTCTCCTGTTGACGAATGCCGCAAAATCTGGTAATTTCATTTGTTCTGTCTTCATCGGTAAACAATACGATGTCATCGCCAACACTATTGGCAGGAAACAATCCGTAAACCGCACTTGCTTCAATCAATCCTTCGCGCTCAATTACATCCAACATGTAATTGGCATCATCGAAAAGAATTTTAGCTTGTTCCTTAAAATCCGGATCTTCCATAATTTCAGGATACATACACTTTAGCTCCCAGGCTACAAAAAAGAAAGTCCAGTCGATGTATTTGCGGATTTCGCCAATCGAAAAGTTATTTAGAACCTGCAATCCTGTTTTGTTTGGCTGGTAAATAGGAGCGGTTTTCCAATCAATTTGCTCTCTGTTTTTCCGGGCCTCATCCAAAGTATAGTATTCAACCGGTTTTTTATTTTCATGATCTTCACGCACAATTTGATACTCATCACGGGTTTTTGCCAAAAAATCTTCTCTTTTATTTTTATCGCACAACTGCTTAAAGATCCCAACCGACTTGGACGCATCTACAACGTGAACCACACCATTGTCATAGTTTGGTTCTATTTTTACTGCTGTGTGTAATTCCGAAGTGGTTGCACCTCCTACTACCAAAGGAATATTCAAGCCCTGCCGCTTCATTTCTTCGGCAACAAAACACATCTCTTCCAAGGATGGAGTGATCAGCCCGCTTAAACCAATTGCATCCACGTTCTCTCGTATGGCGACTTCTAAAATTTTTGAACTTGGAACCATAACGCCCAAATCAATCACCTCGAAATTGTTACATCCTAAAACTACGCCAACAATATTTTTCCCAATATCGTGTACATCACCTTTAACGGTCGCCATTACTATTTTACCGGCATTTTTCGCATCGGTCAAACTATTTTTCTCTTCCTCGATAAAAGGTTGAAGATAAGCAACAGCCTTTTTCATTACCCTTGCTGATTTTACCACCTGAGGCAAAAACATTTTCCCTTCGCCAAACAAATTGCCAACAATGTTCATTCCATCCATCAAAGGTTGTTCAATCACATCCAATGCGCGAGGCAACAACTGTCTGGCTTCTTCAGAATCCTGTTCAATAAAATCGGTGATTCCTTTTACCAGAGAATAAGAAAGTCTTTCAAAACAAGGTTTTTCTCTCCATGCATCGGCTTTCACCTGAACTTTCCCTACCGATTTCAATCCTTCGGCCAATTCAATGAGTATCTCGGTAGCCTCAGGCTTGCGATTCAAAACCACATCTTCTACTTTTTGTAAAAGTTCTGGTTCTATTTCATCGTAAATCTGTAACATTCCCGGATTTACAATTCCCATATCCAAGCCTTCTTTTATGGCATGATACAAGAAAACAGAATGCATTGCTTCCCGAACTGTATTGTTTCCCCGGAAAGAAAAAGACAGATTGCTGATTCCTCCACTAATTTTAGCATGTGGCAAATTGGCTTTGATCCACTTTACGGTTTTGATATAATCAACCGCATAGTTGTTGTGTTCTTCGATTCCTGTGGCAATTGCCAATACATTGGGATCAAAAATGATATCCTCGGCCGGAAAGCCAACCGTTTCGGTTAATATTTTATAGGCTCTTGCGCAAATTTCAGTTCTTCGCTGGAAAGTATCGGCCTGTCCTTTTTCATCGAAAGCCATTACAACAGCAGCAGCTCCGTATCTTTTTATTTTGGTTGCATGATCGATAAATTCTTCTTCACCTTCTTTTAATGAAATTGAATTGACCACACATTTTCCCTGCACACATTTCAATCCTGTTTCCAACACCGACCATTTTGATGAGTCGATCATGATGGGAACACGGGAAATTTCCGGTTCAGACACCAATAACTTTAAGAAAATATCCATTTCCTTTTCAGCATCCAACATGGCATCATCCATGTTTACATCGATGATTTGTGCTCCGTTTTCAACTTGATTGCGAGCTATCGAAAGTGCTTCTTCGTATTTTTTCTCACGAATTAAACGGGCAAATTTTATAGAACCTGCCACATTAGTCCGTTCTCCTACATTCACAAAATTGGTGAGCGAATTAATTCGAAGCAATTCCAATCCACTCAAACGGGTTTCCTTTTCTACAACCGGAATTTCTCTGGGGCAGCACCTTTAACCGCATCAGCTAATATTTTAATGTGTTCTGGTCGGGTTCCACAGCAACCTCCAACAATATTTATCTTCTTATTATCCAATAATTCTTTTAAATCACCCAACATGGTTTGAGGAGTTTCGTCGTACTCTCCCAATTCATTTGGCAAACCTGCATTCGGATAAACACTCACATAAACCGGAAGCAACGTATCCAATTGTTGAATATACGGCACCAAATCTTTGGCTCCAAAAGCACAATTCAATCCAATACTCAGCAATCGGTCACATTTTACTGAAGTAACAAAAGCCTCCAGGGTTTGTCCCGAAAGAGTTCGTCCACTGTTGTCAGTAATGGTTCCCGAAATCATGATTGGTGTATCCAATCCTCTTTCTTCCAGCAATAAATCAGCCGCATAAATCGCAGCCTTGGCATTTAAAGTATCAAAAATTGTTTCTATCAAAAGGGCGTCTACTCCACCATCCAGTAATCCCTTTATCTGCTCGGTGTAAATTCTCACCAAATCATCAAAACCTACATCCCGATATCCAGGATCTTCAACCTTTGGCGACATGGAAGTCGTTTTGTTGGTTGGGCCTATTGCTCCCGCTACCCAACGTGGAGTATTTGGATCAATAACATTCATTTCATCAACAGCAGCACGGGCATTTTTCACTGCTTCAAAATTCAGTTCATAGGCCAATTCTTCCAATTGATAATCGGCCAATGATATTGCATTGGCATTAAATGTATTGGTCTCAATAATATTGGCTCCGGCTTCCAAAAACTTTTGATGAATCTCCTTAATGATTTCAGGCTGAGTCAAAGTCAGTAAGTCGTTGTGTCCTTTCTGATCACTTGAAAAATCTGCAAAACGGGTTCCACGAAAATCTGCTTCAGTCAACTTGTGCGCCTGAATCATTGTTCCCATGGCACCGTCTAAAACAAGAATTTGCTTCTGTAATGCCTCTTTAATAGATGTAAATTTCTGTTCCATATTAATTTGCGACTGTTAGATAGATTGCAGTATTACTGTTCTTTTGTTCTACCAGAACATGATGTTTGTTCTGTATTTCTTCGATTGTCGCCGGCGTATAATGCCGAACGGTGATCAATTCCAAATCCTCACTCAATTCAACCTCATACTTTTCTTCCAATTCTGCCACCAAATCCTGCATATTTCTGGCTGAGCTATTGGCACAGAATGCAAAGCTAACCGCAGTGTTCTGAGTAAAATTAAGCTTTATTCTATACTTTGTAACCAGTGTAAAAATAAAAACAAGGTCTTTTTCACCAATAAAAGAAAAATTCAGCGGTTTTAAAGTCACTAACAACTGTCTTTTTTTTACAATGTAATTTGGCAGCAATGGTTGCGGCTGATCTCCTTTTGTAATTAAAGTTCCTTTTTGCGATGGATCGATAAATGATTTCACCCACAAAGGAATCTTCTTTGCCTGCAACGGCTTTATGGTTTTCGGATGAATTACCCTGGCTCCGTAATAAGAAAGCTCTATTGCTTCATGATAAGGAATTAAATCCAATTTGGTTGTCACATCAAAATAATCAGGATCTGCATTCAAAATTCCCAATACATCTTTCCAGATGATCATTTTATCAGCGCCAAGCAAATGAGCTAAAATTGCCGCTGTGTAGTCTGATCCTTCTCTTCCTAAAGAGGTGGTGAAACCATTCGGATCTCTGGCAATAAAACCCTGTGTAATGTATAATGCAGCCGGATTATCTGGAAATACGGCATTGGCTTTTTCTTTCGACGAATCCCAAAGAATGTTGGCATCTACGTAATTATCATCGGAATCCAAACAGGTTCGAACATCAATCCACTTATTATTTTGTCCGATATGATTTAAATAAGCAGCTACAATTGTTGTTGATAAAAGTTCTCCAAAACCAATCACCTGATCGTATTCAAAATTGAACTGGTCGGATGATGGTTTTGAAATTTTGGTTTTCAGCTCGATGAAAAGAGCGTTTATTTCCGAACTGACCTTCGCCGGAACTTCTTCGAATAAATCATCGATCACTGAAGTGTGGTTTTCCTTCAGCAGATCAAAAAGTTCCAAGGCCTTATCATTTCCGGAAAAATAAGCATCTACAATTTCTTCCAGCAAATTGGTTGTTGTACCAATTGCCGAAATCACTACTGTAAGCGGACGCTTTACTTTGCCAATAATTTGACAAATATTTTTAATAGCAGCAGCATCTTTAACCGATGCACCGCCAAATTTGTATATGATCATTTCTAGTTAGATTTGAGATGCGAGTCCCGATAGTAATCGGGATGAGATTTTACATTGATTTCCATTATTCAAAATTACTCATCACCCAAATAAGCCAGGAAAATATCTTTCCCTGCAATTTGCTTACGGATATTTATCAGTTTGGAAAGATTCAATGTTCCAATTACATAGTTAAAATCTTTTCCAGTCAGCGATTCCGATATCTCCTTGAAATCAAATAATTCCAAATCGTTTTTATCTGTGTATCTCAAATAAATCTCAACATCCATATCGTTGGTGTATTCCAAACCACCATAATATTTCAGCTTTTTATATTCGTATTTGTAATTGTAGGCCAAAGCTGTTATATCCGATAAAACTGCCGATCCGGTTGGATGCGCACCAGCTCCTTTTCCATACATAAACTGGTTGTCGTAGAAATTCCCCTGAATTAAAACGCCGTTGTAATGACTCTCAACCGTATAAGCATGCTCTGTTGGTCTCACAAATTTTGGAGCCACAAACAAATTCACCCTATTGCCGTTTACTTTGGTTACTTTTCCCAGCAATCGAATTTTATATCCCTTTTGCGATGCCAACTCAATATCTTTTGGTGAAAGATTCGCGATTCCCGAATTAAAAACCTCATCGGGATGCACAAACAAACCAAATCCGTGAACGGTAAGGATAATCAGTTTGTATAAAGTATCGAACCCACCAACATCCGATGTAGGATCACTTTCAGCAAATCCTAAATCCTGTGCCTCTTTTAATGCCAGATTGTAATCCAGATTTTCATTGAAAATCTTTGTCAGGATATAATTAGATGATCCGTTCAGGATTCCACTTACCGATTGCAATAAATCATTGTCGTAGTACTCTTCCAAATTTCTGATAATAGGAATACTTCCACATGCCGAAGCTTCATACAAAAATGAAACCTTGTATTGCCACTGCAGTTGAATCAGTTCCTCGATATGATAGGCCAGCATTTTTTTATTGGCAGAAACCACATGCTTTCCATTTTGCATAGCTGCCTTTACAATCTGATAGGCCACATCTGCATCGTCAATTAATTCTGCAACAACATTAATTTCCGGATCATTCAAAATATCTTCCGAATTTAATGTGAGTACCTCAGGATCTATGTCCCGTTGCTTAGCTGCATCTTTCACACAAACTTTTACGATAGATGCATCCAAACCTTTGCTGTTTTTTAGAACGTGAGCCAATCCGGAACCTACAACACCGTAGCCAAAAACGCCTATTTTTAGTTTATTACTCATTTGATTTTGCTATCGTTTAAGAATGTTTTTAATACTTCAGTTAATTGTTCCTGTTCCAAAAGGAAGCCATCGTGCCCGTAAATTGAATTGATTTCCAGGAATTCTGCATTTGGAATGTTGTCAGCAATGAATCGTTGCTCCTGAATTGGGAAAATCTGATCGGAATTTACACCAATCACCAATGTTCTTGATTTGATTTCGTTCAAAGCAGGAACTAAACCATTTCTTCCACGGCCAACATCATGACTATCCATTATTTTTGAAAGATGCCAATACGAATACGCATTAAATCTGCGCGCCAGCTTCTCGCCCTGATACCTCTGATAAGAACTTGCCCTGTAATGATCTGTTTTGCCTTCTTCATTTTCCTGCTGAGAATGATCGTAAGTTGAATAAGTTCTGTAACTGAGCAGAGCAATCGATCTTGCCACGCGCATGCCATTCAAACCTGCTTCATCATTCGATTCTTTCCAGGTAGGATCAACTTCAATTGCCATTCTTTGCGATTCGTTGAAAGCAATTCCCCAAGGAGAATGTTTTGCATTGGAGGCCAATATCACCAAATTGTCCAACTTCCCATTCAACAGATAAGCCCACTCCATGGCTTGCATGCCGCCAAGTGAGCTTCCAATCATCATATGAATACGTTCTATTTTCAAATGCTTTCTCAAAATTTCATGTGCCCCAACCAAATCCCGAACCGTTAGTTGTGGAAAATCATGATAATATGCCTGCCCGTTGTCCGGATTTTTTGAAAGAGGTCCGGTTGAACCGTAGCAGGAAGCAAGAGTATTGTCGCAAACTATGAAGTAATCTTTTGGATTGAAAAAATCATTTTCTCCAAATAATCCTTCCCACCAATCGAAAACATCCGAATTAGCAGTAAGAGCATGACAAACCCAAATCACATTATTCCTTTGCGGATCGTATTCCCCATAGGTGTGATAGGTAAGCTCCAACTCTTTCAGACACTCACCTGATTCAAGTTGTAAACCTTCTTTATGGATGTAACATTCTGGATTCACTGTTTATTGATTTTGTTTTGTTTGTTGTTTTTTACTTTGTGAAAATTTCACCCAAAATATTCTTGAGCGAAATCTTAAGTTCCCAGTCGAAAATCCGACTAAAAAATTTCCAACTGGGATTGACTATAAGAACTAATTGATTGTCTCTATGTTAATTGCTTTCTCAACAGATTGCTTGATGTCAGCTTTAATGTCTTCGATGTGTTCGATACCTACCGAAATACGAAGCAACCCCGGCTCAACACCCGAAGCTTTTTGCTCTTCCAGACTCAATTGCTCATGAGTGGTTGAACTTGGATGAATAATTAAAGATTTTGCATCTCCCAAATTGGCAACATGTGAAAGAAGTTCCACACCATCAACCAATTTATCGGCAAGCTCTTTTCCACCTTTTACTTTAAAAGTTAAAACAGAGCCGGCGCCTTTTTTGAAATATTTTTGAGCTCTTTCGTAGTAAGGACTGGATTTTAGGCCTGGATAATTTACCTGATCCACCCAATCCTGTTCCTCTAACCATTTGGCAAGAGCGACTGTATTTTCAACATGACGATCCAAACGAAGTGAAAGAGTTTCCAATCCCTGTAATAAAAGGAAAGAATTGAACGGACTCTGGCTGCATCCATAATCCCGTAAACCTTCTACTCTGGCACGAATTGCAAAAGCAATGTTTCCAAATGGTCCGTCGGCGCCAAAAACATCCCAGAATACCAATCCATGATATCCTTCTGAAGGCTCAGTAAACTGAGGGAATTTTCCATTTCCCCAATTGTAGTTTCCTCCATCAACAATTACTCCTCCAATAGCTGTTCCATGACCGCAAATCCATTTGGTTGCCGATTCCACAACAATATTGGCTCCGTGCTCCAACGGACGGAATAAATATCCTCCTGCACCCAGAGTATTATCCACGATAAGCGGCAAATCATATTTCTTAGCTATTGCAGATATCTTTTCAAAATCCGGTATTGAGAATTTAGGATTCGGTAAAGCCTCAACATAAATGGCTTTGGTTTTTTCATCGATCAACGGAATAATAGTATCCGGCTCATCGATATCAACAAAACGACACTCTATTCCCAGTTTTTTAAACTGAACCTTAAACTGATTGTATGTTCCTCCGTAAATCTGAGAAGCACTTACAAAGTTGTCACCAACTTCCAGAATATTTGTTAGTGCTAAAAACTGGGCAGCCTGACCGGATGCTGTTGCAACAGCTGCAACTCCACCTTCCAAAGCCGCAATTCTTTTCTCGAAAACATCATTGGTAGGATTCCCCAAACGAGTATAAATATTTCCGAATTCTTTCAATCCAAACAGGTTTGCTGCGTGTTCTGAACTATTAAAAGTGTAAGCTGTGGTTTGGTACAAAGGAACTGCTCTCGAGTTGGTTACTGCATCAACTTCCTGACCTGCGTGTATCTGTAATGTTTCGTATCTTAAATTATTTGACATAGCGATTCTGTTTTTCGAACAGGCTGTTTGCTGTCAGCCATTCACTTTTAGCTACTACATAACAATCAGATTATCTGACTTGTTATTCAGCTTAAAAGCCTATTCCTTGATTTAAAAATTGATTAATTTGTTAGAAACTGAAGTTTCTGAATGTCGCAAAAACATATCTGCTTAGATTCAAACATTCTGAATGTGGTTTCAGATTTGGTTGTACCTATTCATCGTTCTGTAAAAACAGAAATATAAAAAGTAAGCAAAATTGAATTTGAATTCCCGGGTTCGGTGTTATTTTATACGCACCAGTATCTAAAAAAAGGGAAAGATTTTAGAAAGAATGCGTTAAATCATACGCATCATTTGCTGCATTCGCATCATCAACATGGTTGAAGATTGCAACGTGAAGTTTTGCTCCTGATGAGCCTGCTGATTGTAATTAATTTGAGTCTTCTTCATAATCTGTTAATTTATATTCACCAAAAATTTGGTCAGGATTTGACACCTTTCAGCTATGGAAGCCGCGGTTGTCAGAAGGTCAACGAGCCTGTTCTCTTACTTCTTCTGTATAAATTATAGATATTCTCCTGAGAGATTTACCTTATATAACGGGAACAAAGATAGGGAAGTTTTTGAATTCACCAAACATTCCCGACCTCTTTGTCTTTTATTTTTTTACAACAGCACAAATTGTGCAGTATCTCTGCTTCGCTGTTCCAGCAGTATTTCCCGGCCATTGGTCATTCTTTCAACGGCTTCAGAATTGTGATGGCGAATCGTAATCAACTCCAGATTTTCATTGTATCTCACTTCAAATTTGGTAGAAATTTCTTCAATTAAATTTTTCAACCTTCTATCTGAATTATCAACACATACCGAAAAACTAATTGCCGAATTCTGAATTAAATTTACTTTCACCTGATGTTTTGCGAAAATGGAAAACAACGAACTTAAATTTTCTTCCAGTATGAAAGAAAAATCACTTGGTCGTATCGAAATCAGCACCTGATCTTGTTTACGAATATAAACAGGAATCAACTGATCCTGCTTTTTAGAAGCTGTACTAATTAAAGTTCCGGATTCATTCAAATTAAGAAACGAACGCACCTGCAATGGAATTTTCTTTTTCTTAATTGGCTGTATGGTTTTGGGATGAATTACTTTAGCGCCGTAAAAAGCAAGTTCGATGGCCTCCTGATACGAAATACGCTCTAATTTTTGCGCATCGGGCAGCCATTTTGGATCTGCATTCATAATTCCGGGAACATCTTTCCAAATGGCCAATTTATCCACATCAAGGATATAAGATAAAATTGCAGCGGTATAATCGGAGCCTTCCCGTCCTAAAGTTGTTGTCTGATTGGTTTTAGTTCCACCCAAAAATCCTTGGGTTACGTATACAAATGTGTTGGTAAAACCAAAGGCCTGAGGTACCAATTTCTGAGAAAGTTCCCAATCAATCCGTCCTTCTTTATAAGTATCATCCGTTTTTAAACAAGTACGGATATCCACCCACTTATTTGGCGTACCGCTTAAACGAAGGTATTCAGATACAATTGTTGTAGAAATCAACTCTCCAAAACACACAATTTGATCGTAATCAAATTCGTAACTTAAGGAGGGTGATTTTTGCAGATAAGCCCGCAACTGCCCGAAAAGAGATTCTATTTTCGAAAAAACAGCATCATCCTTTTTGGAAAACAATTCATTTATGATCTTTGTATGGTATGTTTGCAATGCATCTACTTTAGATTCAATCCCATCCTTTTTAGCTGCAAAAGCATCAACGATCTCTTCCAAAGCATTGGTTGTTTTGCCCATTGCCGACAATACAATAATCATTTCCTCTCTGTAGGATTGTACAATTTTCACAAAATTCCGTACACCATCAGCACTATTTACCGAAGCCCCGCCAAATTTAAATATGTTCATCAAAAAAATGTTAGATAATTCTTACTAAAAGGTTATTTAAACCCGCTTTCAAAATAAAAATTGAAGTTACAAAATATTGTTTCAGCATTACAAAGTTTGTGAAATTTTAAGATCATTCTGTAATTCATTTCGCACTTTTTAATCGCAAAAAAGAAAAAAACGCGGTTGAAAACAAAAACCTGTTTAATGCCATTAAAACAACAATTTTCCTTTCACTTATTACATACCTAATATACCAAGGCTTCACACCTTAAAATTAATTACCGTAAACGTCAGTCTGTCTAAAAACTCATCAAACTGCTCAATTAAGTGTTAAATATAGCGGTTTTAGGGATACATAAAAATTGAAAATGCTTTTATTTGGAAATAGAATTGAGCTTCTTATTTGGGCGACACTTAACTTTAACAGCAGTATTAATTCAAGAAAATAAGATAATTGCTGTATTGCCCATTCCATAAGGGTTTTCAGGCCAATAATATTGATTAAGCGGCGCAGGTTGTAGGCGGTCATTTGTAAGCCCACATCGGCACTTGCCCTTGCGATGCCTTTTTTTGTCATAATGTGATCGAAGCCCCATTGTCGTTTTATGGTTCCGTAAGGATGTTCGACTATTGCCTGCCGTCGTTTGTAATAAGTTTGATTCTGATCTGCGCGTTGTTTGTTTACCTCAATGAGATCCTGGTATTCGCTGCGTTGTATTGCCTTTCCACAGACTGCCTTGCTGCATTGGTCTTTTACACTGCAGTTTGCACAGGCTTTGGTCGTATAGCGTTTAAACTGGTAGGTTCTGGCCTGGTGCCATCTTCCGTTAGTTCTTAGTTGTTGGTTTTGCGGACAGGTATAATAATCCTCCTGCTTGTTGTATCCGAAATTGTCTACATTATATTCTGGATTCGGTGCTTGTGCTGCCACTCTGGGTATGGCTACTATGGTTTCAATACCCAATCGATCCGCGACAGCGAATTCTGAACCGGTATGGTAACCTTTATCGTAAAGAGCCGTGAATTGGTTGCTTCGTAAAATCGTTTTTGCACGCTGCAGCATATTACCCATGGCTTTGCTGTCGTTGGCATTTGTTACTTTGTAATCGATGGGGATGTTGTTTTCTGCATCAACCGTGGTTTGTATGTTATAAGCGACTTCGGTAATGTTATTACGGGTAATCATCTGACGGCTGTCAGGATCGGAAGTAGAGATTTGAGGCTGACCTGTTTGCTTGATTTGACTCTCTATATTTTGATACTCCTTTTTCCGATCAGTTTGTTTGCTGATTTCTTCTTCGATGATCTTTTTTTTATCGCCGTCACTTTCTGCCAATGCCTTTTCATACTCCGAAAGCTTGTTCTCAATATAAGCTAAATGACAGTCAATCTTTTTTTGATTGAAGTTGTTTTTCTTGCTGTTTTGTGCCCTGAGTTTGGTGCTGTCACCGGCCAGCAATTTTCCTCCAATCAAATTAAAGTGTTTGGCCAGTTGAACGGTTTGCCGGAATACTTTTTTTATTGCTTTGGGATTGTCCCGTCTAAAGTTGGAGATGGTATTGTGGTCAGGGCTTAAGCACCTGAGCAACCACATAACTTCTATGTTTCTCGCACACTCTTTCTCTAAACCCCGGGAGGAGCGGGTTCTGTTCAGATACCCATAAATGTAGAGTTTGAGTAAATCCGATGGACGGTAAGCCGGTCGTCCGTTTTCATCAAAATCAACTTTAAAACCAAAGTCATTCAAATCAAGGCTGTCAACAAACAGGTCGATCAAGCGAACTTCATTGTCTTTAGCAATTGACTGATCCAGTGAGATGGGAAAAAGATGAGTTTGTGTTCTGTCTTGTCCTTGTATAAATCTCATACCATAAGATAACAAAGTGTTGAAAACCTGCCAAATACAGCAATTATAACTTATCAACAACTTATCAAGGTTTTTAGACAGTCTGACGTTTGAAATAAGTGTTTCGGCGTTTCACAAAAAAGCATAACTTTATGCCACCAAATGAATGTAAACCAAAAAGCCTTAAAAAAATGACTGAACACAACAATGTTCAAACTCTAAATCAATTCATCATCCAAAGACAATCCGATCATCCTGGAGCAAAGGGAGAATTATCCCGGTTACTTCATCATATTGGAATTGCATCTAAAATTGTAAACCGTGCTGTGAACAAAGCCGGTCTGGTTGATATTTTAGGTGAACATGGAGATCGAAATGTGCAGGGAGAAGATCAGCAGAAACTGGATGTTTTTGCAGATACTCACTTTATTGATGCCTTAAAAGCCTGTGGTGAATGCTGTGCTGTTGCATCGGAAGAAAATGAAGAAATCATTATTTTTGATGATGAATTGAGTAAACATGGAAAATATGTTTTCGCAATGGATCCGCTTGACGGCTCATCGAACATCGATGTAAATGTTTCGATCGGAACAATTTTCTCGATTTACGAACGCCTTTCTCCCCGGGGAGAAGTTGCTAAAATTGAGGATTTCCTTCAGGAAGGAACCAAACAGGTTGCTGCCGGATATATCATTTACGGTTCGTCAACCATGTTGGTATACACCACCGGAAAAGGAGTAAACGGTTTCACTCTGGATCCATCAATCGGTGAATTCTGTTTGTCGCATCCCAACATTAAAACACCAAAAACAGGAAAAATTTACTCCATCAACGAAGGGAATTACATCAATTTTCCAATGGGTGTAAAAAAGTACATTAAGTATTGTCAGGAATATGATCAAAAATCAAACCGCCCCTACACTTCCCGATACATAGGATCTTTGGTGGCCGATTTTCACCGAAATTTATTGAACGGTGGTATTTTTATCTATCCGCAAACCAGAAAAAACCCCAACGGAAAACTTCGTTTGATGTACGAATGCAATCCAATTGCTTTTATTGCAGAACAAGCCGGCGGTAAAGCTACCGATGGCACGCAGCGAATTTTAACCATTAAACCAAGTTCGCTTCACGAACGTGTTCCGTTTTATACCGGATCGACTAACATGGTGAAGAAAACCGAAGAGTTTTTACATTTCTTCAACAACATCTGAAATAGAATTTTCAGAAGAAAAATTTAACACACTACTAAACAAAGCCACTTTTCAATTGAGAAGTGGCTTTGTATTCTTTACTTATTGGTCGCTTATTCTTTTAAAACCATATCAATACACATTACCGCGGCAAGAATAAGAATTCTCATCGGATTATCTGCAGTCACTTTCTCATCAATCGCCAACATATAATTATCTGCTGATGTAAACAATTCCTTGCCAATTCCAGCCCATTTTTTACTTACATGAGCAAACTCGGTTTCCCCTTTACTGAATTTAAAATCCCAGCTGGTCCATTTTCCTTTAAGAGTGCACAAAATATTTTCAGTAGAATCAATAACATCAAACTTGCCACCTATTGAGAAAAATTTTTGTTTGAATTTTCCCAATAAATTATCATTCTCATCAAAAACTTCAACTGTAGATAAGAAGAATGAAACACCTCGTTTTATTGTTAGTACTTTTTCACCTGAAACAGTTTTAATTTCAATATTAAAAGGAGTCATTCTCTTGTAATCAGTAAAGCGAAGCATCTTGGTAAAAAAACCAAGTTTTTCTTCCCTGCAGGTCATTATCATTTCCTGATTTTCAGGATTGAAAATATCAAAATTATTTGCTGCTTTGAACATGCCAACATGTTCCTTCACGAAAAATGAATTTCGACTTAAAATTGGATTCATATTTTATCTATTTTGTTGAATGGTCTCACTCCATTTTGTAAGAGATGCCAAAAGGTTATCTTAATTTAATTTCATCGTTACTATTTTAGAGAAAAACACCTTGCCTGCCTGTAAGCCTTAAGCAATACTATTATCCATAAAATTTTTACGAAAGTAAACATTATTTACAATCAAGTATAATAATGAATGCCTAAACTATGATACTTTAAACCGAATTTACAGAAGAAATTATTGTAACACACCACAAAACAAAAGCCACTTCCCAATTGGAAAGTGGCTTTTGTTTTGTTCTTACCGCAAGTTTGCAACCTGTAATTCTCCTCATATTACTTGCTTATGCCAGAAGTCGAAGATTTCTAGCAGATCAAACACTTAGAAATATCAATTCATCCCTAACAATTCTAAAATTTCACCTTCCTTCAAAATACAAGCATCTTTACCCTGCTCAATTTTAATTTCCATCTTCTCAACCTTTGAAGGGCCGACTCCTTTCCCTGCACATAAAATATTAGGCTGTTTCAAAATCTATTACTAAAAATTTCATTTTATATTTTCTTTAAATTATTAATCAATAAATATTCTTCACTAACACTTGCAATCACATGCTCTTCTTGCAAGCCTGCAAACACCTCCCCATTTCGGTAGAGCTATTTCTACATGCCTGCAGCAACTGTTTTTTTTCGGTAAAATGTGCTTTGCAGGCGTGCAGCAACTATTCGACAGCTGTGAAATGGTGTATGCAAGCATGTTTACCCTATTTTACTACAATCGAACATGTTCTGCAGGCATGCAGCAGCTATTCGATTTCGGTAGAGTTGGCTTTACAAGCCTGCGTACTATATTCCTCCGAAAAAAAGTAAACGCTGCAGGCTTGCAGCGCATACTTTTCTGTATTTACAATCGGATTACACTTCGGGAGCAGCAACCTCTTCCTCAACCTTTGCTTTCGATACCGTTCTGGGGAACAAACGGTCGGCATATTTCCGGCCAAACAACTTTACCGCATCCAGATAATTGAATTCGTATTGTTTGCGCAAATCGGCCTGAGCCAATCCTTCATTTGCAACAGCCATTTCCACATTGGTTTTGGCTTGTTGCTTGTTGGATATTGCTGTGCGCACTTCGGCAATGGCTCTGGTAAGTGGCGCATATTGTACCGCCAAAACGTGCTCTTCGCCTAAGGCTTTAATACGTTCAGCAATTTGATTAGCCTTATCAACTTCTTTGGCAAATGGTGCACGTACAATGTCGGAATACTTCCCATCGGGAAATAACATAGTAAAAACAGGTCGTCCCGGATTGTTACGGTCGTATTGTTTGGCCACATCGGCCACGTTTCGAATGCTATCGTCCAATACCGCATCTCTCAGCATCAAATCATCATGAGCAGCATCATACAATTCCCTCTTTTTGTCGGTTTCGTCTCTTTTTTCTTTTAAAACAATAATTTTAGGGGCTATTGCCTCTGCTAAACCTTCTGCTCCTTTGGTTTGTTTACAAAGCCTGGTATGGCGATTCGAATTGTTAATGTGTACCTGCGACGACATTTTGTCGTTTAATAGTTTTGCCATTTCATGTTGATTTTAGTGAAACTAATTCTCTGTATTATTTTTGTAAATTGTTCCTACCTATACGGATCATAAACTATCATCAAGCTCTTCAAACTCACCAATCATCTCTGATCCCACTCAATTCTTCTATATTATTTTTTATGATCGAATTTTTAAATTTAACAATTCGATTATTAAAATACACATAATTCTCTTTATTATTTTTCACAACTCCATTTTAAACACTCATCAAGTCTCATCAACAAGCTATTGACACTCCATCATCTTTGTTGTAATTTTACACAAGCACCCTACATTGCTTCCAATTCTCTTCGCACACATATGTATATTTTAAATCCAATTCGTGAATAAATCAATATCAAAAGCAATGAAAAATACAGTTTACAAACTCTTAATAAGCCTGTTTCTATTTACGGTTCCCCTTATTGCTTTCAGTCAAAACGGGAAAGTCATTATTAATGATATTGAGCTGAATGAAACTCAACTTACCAATCTTGAAAATGAATATGGCCTAAAACCCAAAGCAGGAAATTACTGGTACGACAGCAAAAGTGGTTTGTATGGAGTTGTTGGTTATGCTTCTTTCGGATTTATGCTGCCCGGACACGATTTTGGGGAATTAAAATCAGACGCATCTGCCGGCAATACAAGTGTAGTTGTTAACGGGCGGGAACTGCCCGAGAACGAATGGTTGGTGTGGAGCTATGTATTGGGTTATTACATTCAACCAGGCTTTTACTGGTTCGATGATCAGGGGAATGCCGGTTACGAGGGCAATCCAATTCCTACTGTTAATTTGTATTTGGCTGCTCAGCAGAACTATTATATGGGACAAGGCAGTGGCGGAGATAATTTCTGGTCAACCCGCTTTAGTGCCGGCAATTCCGATCAGGGCAATACCCGCGGCTATGTTAGTGTTCCCGGATACGGCCCTGTCGGTTATGGATTTTAAATTAAACCTCCAGCAAACAAGTTAACTCGTCGCTCGTCATGCTGGGGATAAATTCGGTGATTGCATAATCGGCTAAATCATTTTTGTGAAAAGGATCTTTAGCCAGAATTTCTTCCAATTGTTTTTTATCCTTCACTGTTGAAAGTATTACGCCTCCTGTTCTCGGAACTTTTCTGCCCGAAGCCTGAAAATTTCCCAAAGCATACTGCTCTTTTAAATACTGAACGTGATTGTTCAATTCTTCTTCTACCTTTTCGATAGGTACTTTGTAGGTTAATGAAATGATAAACATGATTTTATTATTTTTTTAATCTTAAAATTATAGTCTCAACAGTTTCAAGTGGTATTCCACTTTTTCGTGCAATTTGTTTTATAGAAAGTCCTTCGTTTTTCATATTCATCACAAATACTTCCATAGGCTCTCCCACTTCAATCAGATGATTGTCGGGATCAAAAAAACGAATGGACCTTTGTCCCCAGGATTCTTTATGAATTTCATGTAAAAACACTGTTTTTTTCATTTTCAGTCTCTCACAAAACTCTTCAAGCAACTCCGTTTCAAAATACAATTCGAATCGATTCAAATCACCTTTTGTGTTCAACTCTTTCTCAATAATATGATTTGGTGCCGGTTCCCAAATCGTTAAACCACTCTTAAATATCACATTCTTTCCAAAATCATGTTCTATTTCCTGATTAAGTACACGAATGTAGAAATCTTTTGATATTTCGATATCCTTTACAAATAGTACTGACGAATGAAATTTCATATCCCTTTATTTTTTTTTTACTTAAAAGCAACAGATGTGCATGTTATCAAACCAACGACATTTCCTTTTGCCTGCTTTATACTTGGTTCTTTCCACTTGTTACTTCGTTCTTGGTTCTTGGCACTTGGTTCTTGGCACTTGTTACTTGGTTCTTGTTACTTGGTTCTTGTTACTTGGTTCTTGGCACTTTTAACTTGTCCCTAAAATATTTTCCCTAAATTTGCGAATCAAATAATAAAAGGACAAGGGTTTGGAACTAAAACAACTTATACAAATTTTCTCGGAGCATCCTGCCCGATACAGCATTGAAAAATATCTGGAACAAAAATCAAAGTTTCAGCTTCACCTAAAAGGTTTGGTTGGTTCTTCGCTTCCCTTGTTGGTTTCCGCCCTTAAACCCGGCCAACATCCACACATTTTACTGTTTAACGATAAGGAGGAGGCCGCCTATTTTTACAATGATCTGTGCAATCTGCTTGATGAAGATACCGTTTTGTTCTTCCCATCTTCCTTCAAACGTTCCGTTCAATATGAGAAAACTGACAGTTCGAACATTATTCTTCGTGCCGAATGTCTGAACCGTTTGAATTCCGATAAGCATCCTACTTTCATTATTACTTTTCCCGAAGCCGTTATCGAAAAAGTAATTAGTAAAGCACAACTGGAAGAAAATACCTTAACAATTAAGGTAGGCGAAAAATTATCTCCCGAATTTGTGGAAGAAGTCTTGGTCGATTATGAATTTGAACGAGCCGATTTTGTGGTAGAACCAGGTCAGTATTCTATCCGCGGAAGTATTATTGATATTTTTTCCTTTTCGGATGAGCATCCTTTTCGAATTGATTTTTTTGGCGAAGAAGTAGACTCCATCCGAATGTTTAATGTGGAAAATCAACTATCCATAGAAAAACTAAACTCCGTTGATATCATTCCCAACATTCAGGAAAGTCTGCTGAAGGATTCCAGGATATCCTTTCTTTCCTTTGTGCCCCGCAATGCCGTTTTTTGGTGCAGGAATTTACAGTTTTCCTGCGACCGGATTCAATCTATATATGAAAGCACCATCGAAAAGGTTCCTTTTATGCAAATGGGTGAAGATTCCGTATCCACTAAAGATTATCTGATAAACAGCAAAGAATTTTTGAATCAGTTAAATGATTTTTCGACATTGGAATTCGGACAGAAATTCTTTTTTGTGGCTCAGGAAGAGCTTCAGTTCAATCAAAATCCGCAACCAGCATTCAATAAAAATTTCGAGTTACTTGGTCAGCATTTGCTAAATAACAATGCCAAAGCAGAGTCGAATTACATTCTTTCCGACAATCCAAAACAGATTGAACGAATCCACAATATTTTTGAAGACCAGGGAATTGAAGTTGATTTTCAGGATGTAAACCATACCCTTCATGAAGGATTTTCGGATAAAGACCTGAGAATATCGATCTTCACCGATCATCAGATTTTCGATCGTTACCACAAATTTCAGCTTAAGAACTCAACGGTTCACAAAGCCAAAGAAGTGGTAACTCTTAAAGAGATTAACCGCCTTCACCCAGGTGATTACATCGTTCATTCCGATCATGGAATTGGTCGTTTCGGAGGTTTGCAGCTAATCGATACTAACGGCAAACCACAGGAAGTAATTCGCCTGGTTTACAAAGACAATGACATTCTGTATGTGAGTTTGCACTCGCTCCATAAAATTTCAAAATACAAAGGCAAAGACGGATCTGCTCCTAAAATATACAAACTGGGTAACGGCACATGGCAAAAGCTAAAGGAAAAAACCAAAGGCAAGGTAAAAGATATTGCCAAGGATTTGATTGCCCTTTATGCCAAACGAAAATCAGAAAAAGGTTTTTCGTTTAGTCCCGACACGTACATGCAGCAAGAATTGGAAGCTTCTTTCATTTACGAAGATACTCCCGATCAGGTGAAAGCAACAATCGCAACCAAAGAAGGAATGGAATCGCCTTACCCAATGGACAGGCTGGTATGCGGTGATGTTGGTTTCGGAAAAACCGAAATTGCCATTCGTGCCGCTTTTAAGGCTGTTGCCGATAACAAACAGGTCGCTATTCTGGTTCCGACCACAATTCTGGCCTTTCAGCATTTCAAAACTTTTAACGATCGATTGAAAAATTTTCCCTGCACGGTAGATTATATCAGTCGAATGAGAACCTCGAAAGATCAGAAACAGATTCTGAAAAATTTAAAAGCCGGACAAACTGATATTATAATCGGGACACACCGGATCATAGGAAAAGATGTTGAGTTTAAAGATTTGGGTTTACTCATCATTGACGAAGAGCAGAAATTTGGTGTATCCGTAAAAGAAAAATTGAAACAGTTTAAAGTAAATGTTGATACCTTAACATTAACTGCTACTCCAATTCCAAGAACATTACAATTTTCATTGCTGGGTGCGAGAGATTTGTCCATCATCAATACGCCGCCACCAAACCGTTATCCGATTGTAACCGAAATTCATAATTTTAATGAAGACATTATTCGGGAAGCAATTACCTACGAAGTGGAACGAAACGGACAGGTTTTCTTTATTCATAACAGGGTTCAAAATATCAAGGACGTTGAAGCAATGATTCAGAGAGCCGTTCCAGGAGTTTCAACTGTGGTTGCCCACGGACAAATGGAAGGACCTAAACTGGAAAAAATCATGCTCGACTTTATCCGAGGTGATTTTGATGTTCTGATTGCAACTACCATAATTGAATCTGGATTGGACATTCCGAATGCCAATACCATCATCATTAATAACGGACAGAATTTTGGATTGAGCGAACTGCACCAGTTAAGAGGCCGCGTTGGCCGATCGAACAAAAAAGCATTTTGCTATTTGTTAACTCCTCCGCATGATTCCATGACTCAGGAAGCCAGACAAAGACTTCAGGCCATTGAAAACTTCTCGGAACTGGGAAGTGGTTTTAATATTGCCATGCAGGATTTGGATATTCGTGGCGCCGGTAATTTACTGGGTGGCGAACAAAGCGGTTTTATTGCTGATATTGGTTACGAGACTTATCACAAAATTCTGAATGAAGCACTTCTGGAATTGAAGGAAAATGAATTCAAAGATGTTTTCGAAGATGAAAAGAAAGAAGAAGGAAAAAATGTTCTCCGATTTATAAGCGAATGCCAAATAGATACCGATTTGGAAATTCTATTTCCTGAGAAATATGTTGAAAGCATTTCAGAACGAATTCGTTTGTACCGCGAATTGGATAACATTCAGACCGAAGAAGAAATAAAAACATTTGAATCTCAACTAAAAGATCGGTTTGGAGACTTACCCGAACCATGTCTTGAACTGTTAGATGTTGTTCGTTTGCGTTGGATTTCTTTGGATTTAGGAATCGAAAAAATCATTCTTAAAAAGGGAAAACTGGTTCTGTATTTTATTTCTGATCAGGATTCAGCTTTCTATAAATCAGCGCAGTTTAGTAAAGTCCTTCAATTCCTGCAGACACAAGTTGTTCCCTGCAAAATGAAAGAAGCAAAAAACAGACTAAGTCTTAGTTTCGAGAAAATTAAGAACATTAAAAAAGCCAGCGAAATACTGGCTCTAATTAATGAGATATAATATTATTACTCCGATCGATAAATTGATCGGAGTTTATTTTTTATGAACACGAATGATCCCGGATGTAGCAAACCACTCCGGTTTCTTCTCCTTTTTCGTTACGCAGCAAACTAGCAATCAGCTTCACGTTCTGCTTTTTATCATTTATCTCTAAAGTAAAATTCACTTCATGTTTCCCGTTCTCCCCTAATGGAATTAAAATATCTTCGGCAAACGATTTTTGTCCCTCGTAAAGAAACAAACTACAGTATAATTTACCGATAGTGCTGTCTTCAGAAATACCAAAAATCCGTTCACATGCCCGGTTCCACGATTTCACCTTCCCCTCAAGGTCGAAAGTAACAACACCATCAACAAAATTATTAATGATATTCGCTTTTTCAGCTAACAACTGACGATAGGCAAACTCCCGCGTAATATCACGAACAATTAATTGTAAATTTTTCTTACCATTAAATTCAATTTGAGCTCCGGTCAAACCAACATCAATCAATTCGCCATGTATGGTTTTTAATTTCAGATGAGTATAAGAGATTCCTTTTTCCATAGCCGACGAATTCTCCAATCTCTCTTTAAAAACTGCCGAGTAATCATCATCAACAAATGACAACAAGGGCAAGCCCATTAAATCTTCGATGTATGCTGTTTTGAATAATTTTAATCCCAAACAGTTCACATATTCGATCAAACCATTTTCATTGATCACAATAATAGCTTCGGGAGAATCGGTAATGAAGTTTCTAAAACGCTGTTCACGCATTTTCTGATCCAAATCAAATTGATGTTTATAAAAAGCCAATTCTATTGAAATTCCAAGTTCCCTCTTATCAATTGGTTTCACCAGATATCCATAAGAATGAATATTAATAACTCTCTGAATAGTGCTTTCTTCAGTATCGCTGGAAAGGAAGATAACCGGAATGTCAAATTTGGTTTTAATTAATTCTGTAGTTTGAATTCCATCAAGGCCTCCACCCAAATGAACATCCATCAGAATAATATCCGGCTTCATTGTTTCACACAAACGAATAGCTTCTTTTCCATCTTCTACTATTCCGATAAGATCGTAACCCAGTTCTTTTAAAAACATCCGAAAGATGGTCGATATTAAACTGTCATCTTCTACAATTAAAATTTTTTTCTTCATCAATCTAAAATTGAATGTGTGATCGATTTTAATCTAAAAAAAGGATATACAATCATTTAAATTGTATTTACTGAATAATTAAATAGCATCTTATTTAAAATGATTATAAAAAACCTAAGTATCAATAGACTAATATGCCTAAAGTTTACTAATTTTATGCGATTTTACAAGACATTTACAATAAATTACCATCATTCCGACTCTTTTGAATTTAATAGTAGACATAGGGAACACACAAATAAAGTCAGGCTTCTTTGAAAACAATCAATTAGTTAGACTTGAAAACTCAACATTAGGGGAAACTGAATTCGTTTCCGGCCTTTTATCAAGATGTGAAAATGCACCTAATGTTATTATTTCTTCTGTTAGAAAATATCCTGAAGAATTAATCTCCAGATTAAAATTGGCCTGCAAAGTCGTTCTGTTTTTTAATTCAGAAATAGGCACACCACTGGAAAACTTATATGAATCGAAAAGCACACTCGGCTACGATCGATTAGCCGCTTGCGCAGGCGCACATGGTTTATATAAAGGAAAAGACATACTGGTAATAGATGCCGGAACCGCTATCACGTTTGATTTTGTTACTGCTAAAGCCCAATATTTAGGAGGCTGTATATCTCCCGGTTTAAAAATGCGTTTCAAAGCTTTACACGAATTTACTCAAAACCTGCCCGAGCTGTCAAAAAATGAAGGTTTCAATTTAATTGGTAAAAACACCAATGATGCAATAGTGTCAGGCGTTCAAAATGGTCTGATCTTCGAAATAGATTCATACATCAACAAATTAAAAGCCATACATCCGGAATTACGTGTGGTAATTACCGGAGGAGATGCCCGTTTTTTAAATAAATCAATAGATAACAAAGCAGCATATCATCCCGAAATCGTATTGGAGGGGTTGAATAAGATATTGGAATTTAATTTATTGATTCACTCTTAATAAGACGTATTTTTTGCAGCTTTATATTTTATTTATAGTTTTGCAAAGGGCTCTCAAATATAGATGTCCCAACCAGTTTCGAAGCTTGTACTAAATTTTTGGTATGAGTTTTGCAGTTTTAGTTCTGACAAAACTAAAACTTTCGTTATATTTAGACCCTGGTTTAAAATATTGAGATTTTACAGGTAAATCTAAATGTCATTTTTGGTTTTGAAATAAAAAGTAACTTGATTATAAAAAAAATAGTAATATGAAGACAAGACTTTTAATTGTAACAATGGTTCTTTTGTTTTCGGGTCTGTTTAAGGCGGAAGCTCAGACTTTGGAATCAAAATATGGGTTGGATAGTGCTAAAACAATTTTAAACGCATCTCTCTACATCGAGATGGTAAAACAGGGAAATTACAAAGAAGCACTTACTGGATGGAGATACGTTTATAGAAATGCACCTGCCTACCAAAAATCCACGTATATTAATGGTGTGAAAATAATGAAAGGATTATACCGCGCTACTAAGAATGACAAATACATTGACACTTTAATGATGGTTTACGATAACCGAATTAAGTATTTTGGTAAAGATCGTAAATATTCTACAGGTTGGATTCTTGGTCGTAAAGGTGGTGATTTGTTTCAATACCGAGAAAAAGATATCCCTTCTGTAAAAGAAGCTTATGCCATGATGAAAAAATCCATTGAAATGCAAGGACTGAATGCTGAAGCGAAAGTTATTGCCAACACAATGGAAGCATCAAAAGTTTTGGTTCAAAACAATCAAATAGAAGCAGAAGAAGTGATCGACAATTACCTTCTTTTTATGGATATGGCTAAGAAGCAAATGGATGCTGAAACTGATCCAGCTAAAAAAGACAATATCAACAACGCAAGATTGAATGTAGAACAAATTTTCTTTGCTGCCGGAGTTGCTGATTGTGAAACCTTAAGCAATATCTTTACTCCTAAATTTCATGCAAATAATAATGATTTGGTTCTGATCAATAAGATCTTAAGAATGTTGAATCGTCAGGAATGTGAAGATGGAGCTTTGTATGCTGAAGTTGCGGAAAGAAAATATGAATTGGATCCGAATGCTGATGCTGCTCACAACTTGGCAAAAATGTTTATCAAGAAAAAAGAATTTGACAAGAGTAAAGAGTACTTAGTTAAGTCTATCGAATTGGAAACAGATGCTGATATTAAAGCGGACCTTCATTTCAAATTAGCTACAATTCTTTTAATGCAAGGCAAATACAGTGATGCTAAATCTAACGCATTAAAGGCAGCCAAATACAGAGCTAATTGGGGACAACCTTATTTGTTGATTGGAAAAGCTTATGCTGCTTACAGCAAAAATTACGGATCAAGTCCGCTTGAAAAGCAAGCTGTTTATTGGGTAGCTGTTGATAAATTTGCTAAAGCTAAAGCTTTAGATCCTGATTGTTCTGAAGAAGCCCGCGAATTAATTACTACTTACTCTAAGTATTTCCCCCGCAAAGAGGAAGCTTTCTTCGAAGGAATTAAAGAAGGAGATACTTATAAAGTTGGAGATTGGATTAACGAATCAACCAAAGCAAGATTAACAGAATAAAACATTGAAAAATATCAATAATATTATCAAAAGCATTGTGATCCTTTCCGGGATTACAATGCTTTTGTCTTGTAAAAACAGTATTAAAGAGGTACAAAGTATTACAAGTAACGAAAAAACCCCGGAGCGTTCGGGCAAAGATGTTGAATTTATTTTCACTGATTCAACACGAATTAAATATCGTGCTTTTGCGGTTGAATTTATTGATGTGAAAACCGAAGATAAAGAGTATCAGGATTTCCCAAAAGGAGGAAAAATTACTTCCTATGACGATGACGGAACTGTTGCAGGACAAATAGAAGCAAATTATGCCAAACACTTTACCTCAGATCAATTGTGGGAACTAAGAAATAAAGTTATTGCTGTTAGTGATGACGGGAAAACCATAAATACCGAATTAATGTATTGGGATCAAGGTAAAGGTCTCATTTATTCGGATCAATATGTTAGAATTACCACAGATGATGGTCAGGTTTTGGAAGGAATCGGTTTTTCTTCTGATGATAAAATGGATAAGATTACCCTCAAAAAAGTTACTGGTGAAGTATATTTAAATGATGAAACAGAACAATAAGAATAAAATCGTACTATATTGCATCTAAAATCATTTAACACATGAAACAAAAACTCCCTTTCATTTTAGAAATCATCTGGTTAATCGTTATGATTGTTGGCTTGATTGCTGCTGTACACAAAACAATTGATTACGGATTTGCTGAAAGTATTATGCTGTATGTTATCGCCGGCATTGCTGGTTTAATGTATGTTTGGAGAAGATACATGCGGAAATTACAAGAGAAAAACAAAGCCCGGAAATAAATGAACGAGCTGATCATCATTTTTATCATGTTGGCCTTATCGGCATTTTTCTCAGGAATGGAAATTGCTTTTATTGCCGCAAACAAGTTGCGAATGGAGCTTGATCGAAACAAAAATACAGTTTCGGCTAAGGTTATTTCTATTTTTTCTCAAAACCCAGGACATTATATTAGTACCATGCTCGTTGGCAACAACATTGCCCTTGTAATATATGGTATTCTTATGGCTAAGTTATTGGAACCTTCTATAGCGCTATGGATTGATTCCGATTCAATAATACTGGCTGTTCAAACATTTCTTTCAACCATATTAATTCTGGTTACTGCAGAGTTTATACCCAAAACCCTTTTTAGGATCAATCCAAACATGGCTTTGAACCTGTTTGCCCTTCCGGTGATGTTTTTTTACATTTTATTCTATCCGATAACATCGTTCACTATATTCCTATCAAAAAATATTATCCGAAAAATTTTTAAAACTAACATTACCGAAGAAGAAGAAACGCAGGCTTTTGGGAAAGTTGATCTGGATCATTTGGTACAGGAAGGCCATGATGCCCAAACCATAGCCGAAGACGATCTTCACGACATAAAAATATTTAGAAATGCGCTCGATTTTTCAAAAGTGAAATTGCGCGAATGCATTGTGCCCCGAAATGAAATTGAGGCAATGGAAATTAATGGTGATATTTCAAGCCTGACGCAACGTTTTATAGAAACCGGATACTCCAGAATTTTAATCTACAAAGATTCAATCGACAATATTGTTGGTTATATACACTCGTCTGTAATTTTTAAAAATCCACAAAGTATAAAGGCAGGCTTAAGCAATATTATTATTGTACCCGAAACAATGCCCGCTCATAAATTACTAAATCTTTTTACGCGCGAACATAAAAGTGTTGCCGTAGTGGTTGATGAATTTGGAGGAACAGCGGGAATGGTTACCATCGAAGACATCATGGAAGAGATATTTGGCGAAATTGAAGATGAACATGATGACGTAGATCTGGAAGAACAGAAAATTTCAGATACAGAATACATTTTCGCAGGCCGTTTGGAAATAGATTATCTGAATGACAAGTATGAACTTAACCTGCCTGTATCAGAAGACTTTGAAACATTAAACGGCTTTCTTATTTTCACTCACGAAAGTATTCCCACGTATAATGAAACAATTCGCATTGAAAATTTCAATTTTAAAATTTTGGAAGTAAGCAATACACGTGTTATTAAAATACGCTTAACAATTCTATAAAATATCCTTCATCCCCAATTTTCTTATCCTCATTTAAATCATCTCTATTTATATCCAAAATAGATATCCGGGTATGTCCGCATCCTCAATTGTAAGTAGGATCAGGTCAATATTATTCCAGATAGAAATAATTACTTTCAAGTCTCTTTTTATTTTACTATAAAAGCGAGTAATCCAATTGCAATAAAAAGCGATCATTTCCCATTTTTTTGTATATTCGTAGCCTAATTAAGAATATTTAAATCTTTTTCGATGGCAACATTACAAAAAATAAGAAATCGTGGTGTTTTTATAGGGATCATTATTGGTGGTGCTCTTCTTGCATTTATTGCTGGAGATGCTCTAAAATCAGGTGGTTCGTTATTAGCAAACTCACGAAATGAGATGGCAGAAATTGCAGGGGAATCAGTAAACATCCGTGATTTCCAAAACCGATTCAATCATAGTCTTGAGATTAACAAACTCATGTCCGGACAGAACTCAATTCCATCGGAACAGATTGAGCGTTTAAGAGAGCAGGTTTGGCAACAGATGGTTCAGGAATTTGTAATGAACCGTGAGTATGATGAGTTGGGAATTTCTATTTCTTCTGAGGAATTATTTGATATGGTTCAAGGTAGAAATATCGATCCTGCTATTCGTCAGTTATTTCAAAACGAAAACGGATTGGTTGATAAGGATCAAGTTGTTGCAACTCTTAAGAAATTAATTGCAGCTCCTAATGGAACTCCTCAAAAAGCTTACTGGTTAAACATCGAAGAATCAATTATTACGCAAAGAAATCTTGTTAAGTACAATACCTTAGTTCAAAAAGGTCTTTACATGCCAAATGTATTGGTTAAAGACATGGCAACTAAAGGAAGTAAAAAAGTAGATTTCAATTATATTGTGAAAAGTTACAATCTAATTCCAGACAGTACTATTAATGTAACTGAATCTGAAATCAGAGATTACTATAGTAAACACGAAGATCTGTTCAAACAAACAGAATCAAGAAAGATTGATTACGTATCATTTGACGTTATACCTTCTACTGAAGATTACAAAGCAACTGAAAAATGGATTGTTGACTTGAAAGAAGACTTCACAAATGAAAGCAATGACGTTCAATTTGTAGAATTGAATGGCGACAGCGATTTTAATGCTTACTATTTCAAACAAGACGAAATCACAAATGCTGATCTTAACGCATTCGCGTTCTCTGCAAATAAAGGTGATGTATTTGGCCCTTACTTCGAAAACGAAATGTATAAAATGGCAAAACTGCATGAAGTAAAAATGCTTCCTGATTCAGTAAAAGCCCGTCACATTCTAATTCGTCCTGTTAATGGTGATTATAAAGGTGCTGAAGCAAAAGCTGACAGTTTAAAAGCTTTACTTGATAAAGGAGCTAAGTTTGCTGTTTTAGCAAAAGAAAACTCATCAGATCAAGGTTCTGCTGTTAATGGTGGTGACTTAGGATGGTTTACTCAAGGAAAAATGGTTCAGCCATTCAACGATGCTGCTTTCTCTTCGAAAAAGAATGAAGTAAAAGTTGTTCTGACTCAATTTGGAGCTCACGTTATTCAGGTTACCAATATGAGTAAGGCAGTGAAAAAAGTTCAACTTGCTATTGTTGACCGTAAGGTTGAAGCCAGTCAAAAAACAATTCAGGCAGCTTATGCTAAAGCCCGTACTTTTGCAGGAAACAATCTTGACAAAAATGCGTTCGAGAAAGCAAGCACTGCTGATGGTTTAAATCGTAGAACAGCAAATCTTAAAAGAGAAACTAAATTGATCCCCGGACTGGAAAATTCAAGAGATCTTGTTAGAGCTGCCTACAACACGGATAATATGGAGAGTATTTTATTGAATAATGATAACTCTGCAGTTTTCGAATTTGGAAACAAATTTGTTGTTGCGATCCTTTCTGATATAAAAGAAGAAGGAATTGCATCTATTCAAGATAAGGTTTCTGAAATCAAGAGAGCGATCAGAAAAGATAAAAAAGCTGAACTAATTATTGCTGAGATGACAAAGAGTAGTGCCGGAGCTCAAAGTTTGCTTTCTGTGGCACAAAAAGAAAACTTAGAAGTTAAAACTGCAACAGGTATCAGTTTCCAATCGTTTCAGATTCCTGGTGCAGGGATTGAGCCTAAAGTAATAAGTACAGCTTCAATGCTGGAGAAAGGTAAAATTTCATCTCCTGTTGAAGGCAATCAAGGTGTTTACATGCTTGTTATTACTAACGAAAACAGCGATGAAGTTTCTGATGTTACCGTTCAAGCTTTTAAATCAAGATTAGAGCAAGGATATCAATACAGAACAAACTATCAGGCATTTCAGGCATTGAAAGAAAATGCAAATGTTATTGATAAAAGATACAAGTTTTATTAGAGAGTAAAACTCATTAAAAAGCGGGATGATAAATTATCATCCCGCTTTTTTTGTGCATTTAAGTTTATCCATAAAAAAAGAGATGCTACAAATGCAGCACCTCTTAAAATTCCTTATAAAACTAGGACAAAAGCTCCTTAACTTTATCAGCAATGGCTTTACCATCAGCTTTACCTGTTAATTCTTTGGAAGCCAATCCCATTACTTTCCCCATATCTTTCATGGAAGATGCTCCGGTTTTAGTAATGATTCCCTGAACGGCAACGGTCAAATCTTCATCAGACAATTGAGCAGGAAGATAAACCTCTAAATAACTTAATTCCAGAAGTTCCTTCTCGGCTAAATCTCCACGCCCTCCGGCAGTGAATGTACTGGCAGAATCTTTACGTTGTTTCACCAATCGCTGAATGATCTTAAGTGCAGAATCATTGTCGATATCGGCAGCTCCTGTTTTTGTCATTTCCATGGTAAAAGCTGTTTTTACAGCTCGGAGTGCTTCCAATCTGTCTCTTTCCTTCGCCTTCATGGCAGTTTTTATATCTGAATTGATCTGTTCTAATAAACCCATTGTTCTGTATTTTAAGTTTCTATAAGATTATGACTGTATGACTACTCTTCGTCTAAAGTAAAGCGAATAACCTTACCCGATTGAAATTTCTGGTTGTCTATATTCTTCAGTTTTCGCTTGTAAGCAGGAATATTTTCAATTTCATCAATTTCAGTATCCTTCAAATCTGTCAAGATTAACTGATTCTCTTCCGATTTTTCATTCGCCTCTTCTTCTAAAATAGTTTTTACTTGATCGACAGCACTGTTGCGTCCTCTGCCAGCCTGAAAAGATGCAGTTTTGGGTGTCGCCTTCTCCTCTGGAATTAAACCATTATCGAAACCCGTTGCTATGATTGTAACCGATACTTTTTTTCCTAATGCCAAATCCTGCCCTGTACCCCAAATAATAGAAGCACTATCGCCAACAGCTTCCTGAACGTAGTCGGTTATTTGTCCCACCTCATCCATGGTTACCTCTTCCTGACCGGAACTAATATTTAAGAGAATATTTCGGGCTCCTCTAACATCATTGCTGTTCAATAATGGTGATGTAAGAGCCTCACGAATGGCATTAACAGCACGATCCTCTCCCTCGGCCGAAGCAGATCCCATTACTGCAACCCCACTATCTGTCATTACTGTTTTTACATCTTCAAAATCTACGTTGATATAACCGTGAAGCGTTATAATCTCAGCAATTCCTTTAGCTGCGGTTGCCAACACATCATCCGCCTTGGAAAAGGCTGTAGACAACTTTAAATCGCCGTAAATTTCGCTTAGCTTTTCATTGTTTATCACTAAAAGGGAATCCACATTCTCTTTTAATTTATTGATTCCTTCAATGGCCTGGTGCAATCGCTGGCGTCCTTCAAAACGAAATGGTATCGTAACAATACCCACCGTTAAAATCCCCATTTCTTTAGCCGCTTTCGCGATAACCGGAGCGGCACCTGTACCTGTTCCTCCTCCCATACCAGCAGTAATAAAAACCATTTTGGTATTATCAGCCAGCACTTCAATTATATCTTCCAAATTCTCAATCGCGGATTGCTCACCCCGCTCGGGTTTGTTACCCGCACCACGACCTTCAGTCAGCGATTCACCCAACTGAATTTTCACAGGAATTTCACTTGTTTCAAGGGCCTGGGCATCAGTATTGCAAATGACAAAATCCACATCTTTTATGCCCTGCTTATACATATAATTTACAGCGTTACCGCCACCACCACCAACACCAATTACTTTTATAATCGATGATTCATTTTCCTGCAAACTAAAATCAATTAAATCCTCAGTCATTAATATCTAAAATTATCTCTTTTATGATTTCACGCAACTTAAAACGCTACATCGAAGAATCATTATTATCAAATATCTGTGTAAACTTATCTTTAAACCAATTGTCGAGGCTTCCTTTTTTATGTTCCTCTTCTCCACTTTCTTCCTCAACTTCAATAGGTTCCTTACTTTTAGTTACAGGCGTTTTTTTCTCTTCTGTTACCTCATACTCCTCACGGTCTTCATCGGAGCGTTTTCTCATCAACTCTTCTCTTCGTTGCCTTTCCTCCCGCTTCTTCATTGCCGCAATCTCCTCAGCTTCGGCTGGATTCTCAATAATCAGCTCCAATTTAGGAGCTTCATTTTGAACTGATTTCCGAGGTTCTATACTTAATTCAGGAATAGGGCTTTCGGAAAATCCGGTAGCAATAATTGTAACGCTTAATTCATCGTCCAATCTATCACTATTACCATTTCCCCAAATAATACTCACCTCGTCACCCACTACATCGTGAACGTAATCGGTAATCACACTAACCTCCTGCATGGTCACCTCATCTTTACCCGAGATGATATTTAATAAGATATTTCTTGCTCCGCAAATATTATTACTATTCAATAACGGAGATGTAAGTGCCTCTTCAATAGCACGAAGCGCTCTGTCTTCACCTGTAGCAGAAGCTGATCCCATTACGGCTACACCACTATCCCTCATCACGGTTTCCACATCGGCAAAATCGACATTTACATAACCATGAACAGTAATTATTTCAGCAATACTTTTGGCGGCAATAGATAAAACATCATCAGCCTTTGCAAAGGCATCCGATAATTTTAAATCACCATACATCATCCTCAACTTTTCGTTATTGATGATTAGAAGTGCATCCACATGCTTTTCCAGATTTGCAATTCCTTCCATCGCCTGCTCAATTCTTCTTTTCCCCTCAAATCGAAATGGGATCGTTACAATTCCAACAGTTAGGACTCCTTGCTTTCTGGCTGTTTCTGCAATTATAGGAGCTGCACCTGTACCGGTTCCACCTCCCATACCGGCAGTCACAAATATCATTTTGGTTTTCTCACTTAAAACTTTATTGATGTCATCAATACTTTCAAGTGCAGATTCCCGTCCTCTTTCAGGTTTGTTTCCAGCTCCTCTACCCTCGGTAAGTGATTTACCAAGCTGTACCTTAATCGGCACCTGACTGTTTTCCAAAGCCTGAGAATCAGTATTACATATTACAAAATCGACCCCCGTGATTCCTTCTTTTAACATGTGATTAACAGCGTTACTTCCACCGCCACCCACACCAATCACTTTTATAATGGATTTCTCTTTAGGTTCAAAATCAACCGGTAACAATTCGTCAATCATGATGTCACAAGTATTAGGGTTACAATATTTTATTTACATTTTTAAATCATCAGTATCAAACAAAGCACTAAAAAATTTCTGAAATCCTTTCTTTTTGCCTGTTTTATTTTTGTCTGTATTCTGATTCTGAATTTTTTTACGAGGTTTATTCAAACCTTTTAGCATCAATCCAATTCCTGTTGCATAAATTGGCTGATTTAAGGTTTCATCTAAAATTATTTTAGATGATGCTCCGGGATAGCCTATGCGAACATCTATTCCTGTTTGTTTTTGAGTCAGCACGTCAAGATTCGTCAGTAATGCACCTCCACCTGTTAATACAATTCCGGCACCAATTTTATCGTGCAGTCCTGTAATTTCGATTTGAAATTTAACACTGTCAATAATCTCCTCCATTCGGCATTGAATGATTTGAGCCAAGGTTTTAAAAGAAATTTCCTTTGGATCCCAACCACCAACACTTGGAATGGTAACCACCTTTTCTTCGTCTACTAAATCAGCGACAGCTTCTCCAAACTGAATTTTTAAAGCTTCGGCCTGTTTTATAAGTACCGAGCAACCTTCCTTTATGTCTCGGGTAACAATATCGCCACCAAAAGGAATTACTGCAGTATGCCTTAGTATACCATCAAAATAAACTGTAATATCCGTAGTTCCGCCACCAATATCAACCAAAACAACTCCAGCCTCTTTTTCTTCTTCGCTTAACACAGATAAAGAAGAAGCTAAAGGTTCCAAAACCAATTCTTCAATTTCCAATCCAACTTCCTTCACACATTTCACAATATTGCGTGCAGATGCAGTTCTTCCAATAATAATATTGAAATTCCCGTCCAGCCTTCGTCCGGCCATTCCTATTGGATTCCGAATGCCAGCCTCCTTGTCAACTACGTAATCTTGCGGAATCACATGCAGTATTTGTTCTCCAATCTCAATTGGAATCCTAAAATTCTCATTTATGATTTCCTCAACATCCTGTTTAGTAATTTCACCTATTCCATTTTGGATGTATTTAAACTGTCGGTTCTTTATGCTCCGTATATGCTGTCCGGCAATACCTACATAAACTGTAGAAATGTCTTTGTTAGTTTTCTCCGCCAATCGATCAACTACCTCACTGATAGCACCAATTGTATCTTCAATACTATGAATCACTCCCCTCTTAACGCCCCTCGATACGGTTTTTTCCATACCTATAATCCGCAACCTTCCATCGGCGTCTACTTCTCCCATAATGGCAACAATTTTAGTTGTGCCAATGTCGATAGCTGCTATGATATTATTCCTGCTAGTCATTTAAATTCTTTTTTGTGCAAACTACCTGATTCTTATATTTCAAATTGATTTTACTATACGTATTCCAACCTTTTTTTGAAAATCCTTTGATATACAAAGCTCTCAATTTTTGAAATTTCTGCTCGTAGTTTTCAATGCTCCCCAATTCAATTTTATGAGCTCCAACACGAGGAATTAAAACGTACTCCTTGTTTCTGTCTACATCAATTTGTGTGATCTGCGATTTCCAAAATTCATCATTTGTAATAAATTTTACCAACTCAAACAGTTCTTCTTTTATCAACTGATCATTTACAGCCCCTGAAACCACCAAAACCCTTGATGTAAAATTTGCAGACAAAGGCATTTTCTCTCCATCCGTATCAATATAATATCCATTCCCCGATAAAATCCGCACAATTGGGTTGCGTTGTTTAATTTCAACAATTAATTTTCCGGAAAGCGAATTGTACACTTCCGATTTTTTCACATAAGGAATCTTGTCTATTAGATCCTCCAATGCTTCTTTATTAACTTCGGAAATAGTAGTCCCTACCACTCCCGGATATTTTTTCTTAATAATTCTTTCAACATCAGAATTGTTTACAAAACCTCTTTTCACACTATCAACCACATTTACCAGTGTACCTGAAAACACCAGCTTCTCCGATTTGCCATTGGCAAAGGAAAAAACTACAATTAAGTATCCCAGCAAGAACACCCAAATTAATGTGTTTGCAATTTTTTTTAGCATTCCAATCGTTCGCAGATTAAATTTTTAATCGGCTCGACCAACTTGTCGATATCGCCTGCACCTAAAGTTAGTAAAACTTCAAATTCTTTCTCTCTAAGTAACTCTATCAAATCACCTTTAGTACATAATTTAGCTGGCACCTTCAGGTTTTTCAAAATAATTTCAGAATTAACCCCTTCTATTGGCAATTCTCTGGCTGGATAAATATCCAAAAGAATGACTTCATCTAAAAGATTTAAACTTGCAGCAAAACCTTCTGCAAAATCTCTTGTTCGTGAATATAAATGAGGTTGAAATATTCCGGTTATTTTCTTTTCAGGATACAATTCCCTTACCGATGATATACTTTCCCACAACTCTTTTGGGTGATGTGCATAATCATCAATAAAAACAATTTTTTCATTTCTGATTTGATAATCAAACCTTCTTCTAACTCCTTTAAAAGTTGAAAGAGCTTTTCTCAACTCATCAGCTTCAACACCGCAAAGAAGAGCCATAGCTGATGCTGCAATTGCATTTTCAACATTAATCTTCCCTGGGTAGGAGAACAACAAATCTTTAATTGTTCCATCCGGATACACCAAATCAAATTGATAAAATCCTTCCACTAATTTGATGTTCTCAGCATAAAAATCTGCTTTCTCCTCTAATGAATAAGTATAAGCCGAAAGTTTATCATGAGTGAGAACCAATCCCTTTTTATAGACAAGGATTCCCCCTTCCTTTATTTGATGAACAAAAGCCTGAAAGCTCTTTTCCAATTCATTTTTATCGCCGTAAATATCCAAATGATCAGCATCCATTGAGGTAATTACAGCCAACTGCGGGTGTAATTGAAGAAATGAACGATCAAACTCATCAGCCTCAAGAATCATCCAAGGACTGGTTTTTGACAGTAAAAGATTAGACTGATAGTTGCGGGAAATTCCTCCTAAAAAAGCATTGCAATCTAAAGCTGATGTTTTAAAAATATGCGCTGTGATGGTTGAAACCGTAGTTTTACCATGGGTTCCGGCAATACCTATACCATTCAAATTATCGGAAAGCAAACCCAGAACCTGCGATCGCTTCATAATTTCAAATTGTTGCTGCTGAAAATAAATCAATTGAGGATGATTTGCAGGAATAGCAGGTGTGTACACTACTAAAGTATCATACTTAGATTGATAACGTACTGGAATTTGATCGACATCTTCCTGAAAAGTTATACCAATACCTTCCGCAGTTAATTCCGCAGTAAGCTGAGTGGCCATTCGGTCATAACCAAACACATTCTTACCAATGGAATTAAAGTAGCGGGCTATAGCACTCATGCCAATTCCACCAATCCCGATAAAGTAAATATTTTTATAATCCTTAATCTGCATAATCTATGTTAATGCTATTATTTGTTCTGCAATTTCATCTGCTGCATCGGGCTTCGCCAAAGCTTTGCAATTCGCCGAAAGCTCAGATAATTTATCTGCATCATTTATCAGTTTTAATGCCTCCACAACCAATTCCTTTTCAGCATCAATATCTTTTACCATTATCGCAGCATTCTTATTTACCAGAGCCATGGCATTCTTGGTTTGGTGATCTTCTGAAACATTAGGTGACGGTACCAAAATACATGGCTTTTCCACCAGGCATAGTTCTGATATTGTACCCGCTCCGGCTCTTGAAATAACCATATCGGCAGCAGCATAAGCCAAGTCCATTCTCCCCAAAAAATCAAAAACTTTTAATCCGGGGATGTCCCAATTTTTCAATTCTTCGCGAACCTTTTCAATGTAAAACTTTCCTGTTTGCCAGATTACCTGAACTTCTGAATCTGAAATTGCTGAAAGCGAACCCAACATACTATTATTAATGGTTCTTGCTCCCAAACTTCCCCCTACAACCAAAATGGTTTTCTTTTCAGGATCTAACTCAAAATGAGCCATTGCCTCCTGCTTTTTCAAAGCAATATTTATTAAATCTTTTCGAACAGGATTTCCTGTCAATAATATTTTGTCAGCAGGAAAAAACCGTTCCATTCCTTCGTAAGCCACACAAATCTTTTTTGCTTTTTTTGCCAAAAGTTTGTTCGTTATTCCCGCATACGAATTCTGCTCTTGAATTACGGTAGGAATTCCCATTTTAGCTGCTGCATGTAAAAGCGGACCACTGGCATATCCTCCAACACCAACAACTGCGTCGGGCTGAAAATCCTTAACAATGGCCTTGGCTTTTCTCAAACTTTTAAACAGTCTCGAAAAAAATTTCAAATTCTCCTTCGAAAAATTTCGTTGAAGTCCACGTATTGGCAATCCAACTATTTTATATCCTGCAGAAGGAACTTTTTCCATTTCCATTTTCCCTTCGGCTCCTACAAATAAAATTTCACAATCGTTATGCTTTTCTTTTAAAGCATTTGCAATTGAAATAGCCGGAAATATATGGCCTCCTGTTCCGCCTCCGCTAACAATTATTTTAATTTTCTGCTTCATTTACTTTTGCTTCTTCATTCAATTTCTCTTCCTCATTTACCCAATTACTCACACTTAGTATCATTCCAAAGGCGGCACTTGTAAAAATTAGTGACGTACCTCCCATACTCACTAAAGGCAAAGGTTGTCCCGTTACCGGGATTAAATTAACCGATACTGCCATATTGGTCAATGCCTGAAAAACAATACTTAAAGTTAAACCAACCACCAGCAATGCAGGAAAAGTCCGATTGCATTTCCGGACAATCAAGCCGGCGCGATACAGTAATATGAGATAAAAAGCCAGTATGATAAAACCTCCAATCCAGCCCATTTCTTCCAAAATAATGGCATAAATAAAATCAGAATACGGATGTGGTAAGAAATTCCGCTGTGTGCTATTTCCTGGGAACTTTCCGAAAATTCCCCCGGAAACAACTGCAATTTTTGCTTGTTCTACCTGATAATTCTGGTTGTTATTTACATTTGACTCGTCTTTATCAAAAAAGTTAACGATTCGACTCCGCACGGTTTGAACACGTCCGATGCTGGGAAGCAGAGGTGCCATTACAATCAGCATAATCACCAATCCCAAAACAACCCCCACCGATCCAAACAAATATTTTTTTGCTATTCTACCAATAAACATCAGCAAATAACATACGCCTCCCAACAATACTGAAGTAGAAAAGTCATCCAAAAAAATCAACAAACACACAATTCCTACAGGAATAACAATGTGCCAAAACGCCTCTTTTTTGCAGGAATCTTCAGCCTGATATCGTGACAATGTTCTGGAAACATGCAATATTAAGGCAAGTTTAGCAAGCTCCGACGGCTGAAAGTTGAACCCTATCCCAGGAATTGTAATCCACCTTGATGCATCGTTTAAGTTTGTACCAACGAGTTTTGCCAATATGAGCAATCCGATTGAAATGATCAGAACCAGATTGGCTGAACTGGAATATACCTTAAAATGTATCCGATGAACTACATAAATAATCATGTAGCAACCGCCCAAAAGAATCAATTGCTTAATGAAAAAATAGGATGTATTCCCGCCTTTCACCTTATAGGCAAGTGTTCCGGTTGAACTATATACAACCAGCAAAGAAATCATTGAAAGAAAAAAGATAATGATCCAGATGGTTTTATCCCCCTTCAAGCTTAAATTCTTAAAAAAACCCGCCATATCTTCAATTTATAAATTTCTTACTTCTTCCTTGAACTGATTTCCGCGGTCTTCATAATTCTTGAACAAATCGAAACTTGCACAAGCTGGAGACAACAAAACAATCTCTTCCTTACTGGCTATTTGATATGCTTGAGTCACTGCCTCTTTCATAGATCCGGCATCAACTATAAAATCCACTTTACCATCAAAAGCTGCATGAATTTTAGAGTTGTCAACACCCAAACACACAATTCCTTTCACCTTTTCTTTCACCAAATCGACCAAAACCGAATAATCGTTTCCTTTATCAATTCCACCAACAATCCAAACTACCGGCTCATCCATACTTTCCAATGCATACCACGTAGAATTGATATTTGTAGCTTTTGAATCATTAATAAACTGAATTCCCCTTACACGAACCACCTTTTCCAATCGATGATCAACACCTTGAAAATCACTTAAACTTTCGCGAATTACTTCCTTCCGAATTTGCAGTACACTTCCGGCAATTCCTGATGCCAATGAATTATATACGTTGTGAATTCCAGGTAAAGACAAATCTTTTTTATCCATAGAAAAGAGATTTTCGTTGTATTGAATTTTTAAAAGTTCATTCTCAATCCATCCGCACATTTCTTCTATTTCCTGAACGGAAAACGGCAATAATTGAGCAAGAGTATCACAATTCATTAATTCTTTTTTGATGATATCATCATCGGTGCAAAACACAAAAGAATCCTCGGATTTCATATTTTGCAATATTCTGAATTTTGAATTGATGTAATTTTCCATTTTATAATCGTACCGATCCAAATGATCCGGCGTAATATTTAACAGTATAGCAATATTAGCTCTAAAATCATACATCCCATCCAACTGAAAACTGCTCAACTCAACCACATAATGCGTATAATCTTTTTCGGCAACCTGCCAAGCCAGACTATCTCCTACATTTCCGGCTAAACCAACATGCAATCCTGCCTTCTTCAGCATATGATACAAAAGCAAAGTTGTTGTTGTTTTTCCGTTACTGCCGGTTATACATATCATTTTAGCATTGGAGAATCTTCCCGCAAATTCAATTTCAGAAATTACAGGAATATTTTTTTCTTTCAGCTTAACAATTAAAGGCGCTGTATCAGGAATCCCAGGACTTTTCACAACTTCATCTGCCGATAAAATAAGAGATTCAGTATGTTGCTTTTCCTCAAAATCAAGCTGATACTTATTCAGCGCAAGCCTGTACTTGGGACTTATTTCTCCTAAGTCTGAAACAAACACATCAAAGCCTTTTGATTTGGCCAACACAGCCGCACCAACACCACTTTCTCCTGCACCTAATATGACGATTCGTTTTGCCATTTGTACTTATCTGATTTTTAGAGTTACTATTGTTATAATTGCCAGAAAAATTCCAATGATCCAAAATCGGGTAACAATTTTTGGTTCTGGATATCCTTTCATCTGATAATGATGATGAAGAGGTGCCATTTTAAAGATTCTTCGCCCTTCACCATATTTTTTTCTGGTGTATTTAAACCAGGAAACCTGCATCATCACCGAAATATTCTCAACAAGAAAAATTCCGCATAAAACAGGAATCAACAATTCTTTGTGAATAACAATGGCAAAAACAGCTATAATTCCTCCCAAAGACAAACTGCCTGTATCACCCATAAAAACTTGTGCCGGGTAAGAGTTGTACCACATAAAGCCAATGGTTGCTCCAATAAAAGCAGCAATAAAAATTACCAGTTCGCCTGAATTTGGAATGTACATGATATTCAAATAATCAGCATACACCACGTGACCGGATACATAGGCCAATATTCCTAAAGTGGCACCAATAATTGCTGACGAACCTGTCGCCAGACCATCTAAACCATCGGTAATATTTGCACCGTTTGAAACGGCTGTAACAATAAATATGGTAATAATTATAAAAACCAGCCAAGCCAACATAGGTGCATATTCTCCACCAAAAGCAACTAACGATTCATAATCAAATTCATTATTCTTAAAAAAAGGTATCGTTGTTTTTGTAGATTTTTCATCAGTTGTTAAACGAGTTGTTCCGGGAGCCTGAGATGTAAATCCTTCGTCAACCAATTCGGTTTGAATTCCTATTTCAGACATACTCGTTTTTTCACGTACAACTACATCATCATTTATATAAAGGGTTAACCCAACAATTAAACCTAAACCTATTTGGCCAGCTACCTTAAGCTTGCCGCTTAAACCGGCTTTGTCCTTTTTAAAGACTTTTATATAATCATCGATAAAACCAATTAATCCTAACCAGATAGTTGTAATAATCATTAGTATAATGTAGACATTATCGAGTTTGGCAAATAGTAAGACCGGAATTAAAATGGAGATAATGATAATGATTCCCCCCATGGTTGGTGTTCCTTTTTTTTCCATTTGACCGGCTAAGCCCAAATCCCTAACAATCTCGCCAATTTGCTGCTTTTGCAATAAGAGAATGATCTTTTTCCCAAATACAGTCGCAATAAACAACGAAGTCATAATGGCTAATGCCGACCGAAATGAGATATATTCAAACATCCCGGCTCCCGGAAAATCCAATTGATTTAAATACCTAAATAAATAGTATAACATAACTACAGCTTAAAAATTTCCTTGATTATTTCCTTATCATCAAAATGATACTTAATTCCTTTTATTTCCTGATAATCTTCGTGACCTTTCCCTGCAACCAAAATAATATCATCCTTTTGCGCCAACATACAGGCTGTTCGTATAGCTTCTTTTCTATCAGTAATCGCTAATACTTTTCGAGTATTGTTTGCAGTCACTCCTTCCTTCATATCTTTAATAATCTGATCAGGATCTTCCGATCTTGGATTATCCGATGTCAGAATTACTTTATCGCTTAATTCGGCACTAATTTTTGCCATTAATGGTCTTTTGGTTTTATCTCTATCGCCACCGGCACCAACAACTGTTATTACCTGCTCGTTTCCTGTTCGTAAAGCTTCGATTGTTTCCAAGACATTTTTCAAGGCATCCGGAGTATGAGCATAATCTACAATAGCCATAATGCCATCTGTAGAAATGATACTTTCGAACCTTCCATCAACAGATTTCAATTCACTTATTCCCCGTAACACCTCATCTTTGTCTTGATTCAGCAGACGAGCCGTACCATAAACGGCCAATAAATTGTGAGCATTAAAATCACCAATAAAGTTAGTCCATATCTCTGTGCCATCCATTTCCAAAAGCATTCCTGTAAAGTGCTTTTCTAAAATCTGACAGCGATAATCAGCAAAAGAACGAGTTGAATAGGTAAATTTATGCCCTTTCATATTTTGGAGCATCAGCTTTCCATTTTTATCATCGGCATTTGTAATAGCAAATGATTTCTTCCCCAGCTGATCAAAAAAAGCTTTTTTCACCTTTAAATAAGCATCGAATGTTTTGTGATAATCGAGATGATCGTGTGTGATATTTGTAAAAATTCCGCCCTTATAATTCAATGCTCCAACCCGTTTTTGATCGATGGCATGCGAGCTAACTTCCATAAAACAATACTCACATCCGGCCTCAACCATTTCTGCCAACAAGGCATTTAACTGCAATGCGTCGGGAGTAGTGTGAGTTGCCTTAATTTCTTTTTCATCCACATAATTGCAAACTGTCGACAACAAGCCAACTTTGTAACCTAGTTTTTTAAACAAATCATACAACAAAGTAGCAATTGTGGTCTTTCCGTTTGTTCCGGTTACACCAACCAGTTGTATATTTTCGGTTGGTTTGTTGTAAAAATTATGTGCAATCTGCGAAAGCGTGGCCGAAGAGTCTTCAACCACAATAAAGGTTGTTTCAGAAGTACTGCTGTCAGGTAACTCTTCGCATACAATCACCGTTGCTCCCCTTTCAACTGCCGTATTTATAAAATCATGACCATCAGACATGGTTCCTCTGCACGCAACGAATAAATCACCGTGTTTCACCTTTCGGGAATCAAAATGAATCTCATTCACTTCAACATCCCTGTTCCCCTTTATGCTCTGTATATTTACCGAACCAAACAGTTCATTTATATTTATTCCCATCTGTCACATTTTAAGATAAATCGATTGTAATATGATCTCCTTTATTAAAATAAGCTCCTGGCTGTATAGATTGTCCGGACACAGATCCCAAGCCTTTTACCCGAACCTTCAGTCCTGCATTTTCCAATATATAAAGTGCATCCTGAACGCCCATCCCTTTTACATTCGGAACCATAAATTTCTTAATTGTTCTGTATTTGTATTCAATAATTGAGTCTTTCCGCGAAGTTATTACCCATTCCGACTGAATATCTTTATTCGCTATTTCAATATTTAATTCATCAAACACTTTGTCCAGATCATTTTTATATCCATTCAATGAAACCGGTACCTTTGGTTCCAAACTTGCAACATCCGGTTTTATTGGATGCATTGAATAGCTCATCGCATACACTTTATCTGCAATTGTTTTAAAAACCGGACCGGCAACCTGATTTCCATAGAATCCTTTGGTTTTATTTGGTCGGTTAATTACAACAATACACGAATACATAGGATCATCAGCAGGAAAATACCCAACAAATGAAGCTTGGTACACTTTAACTTTATAACCTTTATTTTTATCAGCTATTTGTGCCGTTCCAGTCTTTCCGGCAATGGTATAGTTCGCATTCCGCAGATTTCTGGCCGTTCCTCTTAAAACAACACCTTCCAACATGTTTTTCACATTTTTAAGTGTTTCTCCGGAACAAATTTTAGATTTCAAGACTTCTTTATCAAAAGTTTGAATTACATCGCCATGATACCTCAATTCCTTTACAAATCTAGGCTTCATCATCTTACCATTATTAGCTATTGCATTATAAAATGTAAGAGTCTGCAAGGGTGTTTGCTGAACCGCATACCCAATCGACATCCAAGGCAAAGAAACTCCCGACCATGATGGATCATCAGGATATTTGATACTTGGAATTCCTTCTCCTTTAATAGCAAGCCCCAATGGTTCATTCAACCGAAACTCGTAAAGACGATTAATAAACGATCTAGGTTTGTTTTTATAGTGATCGTTTACCAATTTCGAAATCCCCACATTCGATGATTTTTCAAAAGCCTCCTGAACCGTTATTTTTCCATATCCGCCTACATGAGAATCGCGCATTTTTTCTTTGTAATAGCTAAATACGCCATTCCCCGTATCCACAGAGTCCATAGGGCCAACATATCCATCCTCAAACAAAGCCATTATTGAAGCCAACTTGAATGTTGAACCAGGTTCTGTTGCCTCACCAATAGCATAATTATAATCTTCCCTATATGATTGTGATTTTTCATCGAAACCTAAATTGGCTATTGCTTTAACTGCTCCCGTTTTCACCTCCATTAAAACCACAGATCCATGATCTGCATTGTATTTTATAAGCTGTTGCTCTAAAGCCGATTCAGCAACATCCTGATAATTCACATCAATGGTAGTGATCAAATCGTTCCCATCTTTAGGCTCGACCATATTTACAGGCAACCATCTGCCTGACATTTTTTGAATGATACTTATTCCATCAACTCCTTTTAAATCACTTTCAAAAGCCCCTTCGATACCCACCTTACCAATTTGCTGATTTTGTTCACCTTCCAACAAATATCCTATTGTTCTGTTGGCCAGATTTAAGTGAGGCTGTATGCGTCTGTTTTCCTGTTCACAAATTAATCCACCTTTATTCTGCCCCAAACGAAAAATAGGAAAGGTCTTGATCTTTTTAAGTCCGATGTAATTAATTTTCTTTCGGTGAATTAAAAAATACCGGTTCGACTTGGTTCGATATTTCGCTTTCCAAAGCATATTTCTATAATCCTTTGCAGATTTATCCTGAAAAAACCGAGATAAGCAAAGTGCCAAAGAATCAACATCGGCACGAAAAAGAGAATCTGTCAATCCGGAAGCACGAAAATCCATTCGCAACTGATAGTAAGGCAATGAGCTTGCTAAAAGCCGGCCGTCAGCGGCACAAATATCTCCCCGATTGGCCGACACGATCACATCTCGCTGCGAAAGAGACTGAGCTTTACTTCGCCACTTATCTCCTTCGAACAATTGCAAGGCTACCACCCTACCAACAATGAGTATTGCAAAAATAATCACCAAAGTGTAGATCGCCCCTACCCGCCATATGATATCCTTTTTTATCGGCACTACTTCTCTAAATATATTTTAATAGGAGGCTCGGTTGCTTCAATCAAATCAAGACCTTCATTTTCCACTCTTTTTACAACTTCTGATTGCTTGCTCATATACATCAGATCGGAGGCTGTTGTTATCGACTCAAACCTTAGCTCCTTTAACTCTTGCTCCAAACCGACCATATCACGATAAACTCTTTCGGAACGATACCTGTTGCTGATATAAAAAATTCCTAAAACAACTAAGAAAATGATAAAAGGCAACTGTTGCACCACTTCCGTTTTCGTTAAAATACTTCCATCAATAAAATCCTTGACCGAACCTGAAGATGTCTCTTTCAGTTCCTCACTAGGCTTAATGAAATCGTTGTATTTTTTTCGAAATTTAAACATCCTTATAATGATTTAGGTTGAGCAATCCGAAGTTTCGCACTTCGCGCTCTTCCATTTAGCTCAATCTCTTTTTCACCCGGAAGAATTACCTTTCGGTTAATCGCGGTTAACGGCGTTTGCACATTCCCAAAGAAATCTTTTTCTGCATTGCCTTCAAATTTTCCATCCCGAATAAAATTCTTCACCAATCTATCCTCCAAAGAGTGGTAAGTGATCACAACCAATCTTCCATCCGGCTTTAACATTTCTGCAGACTGCAATAACATTTCCTTCAAAACATCCATCTCCTGATTCACCTCTATCCTAATAGCCTGGAATACCTGAGCTAAATATTTATGCTCTTTAAACTTAGGCGTACAAGGAGCAATCACCTCCTTAAAATGCTGAATAGTAGTAAACGGCGTTTCTTTTCTTTGATTATCAATTACCCGCACGAGCTTTCCTGGATTTTTAACCTCTCCGTAAAATTTGAAGATTCGAAACAAATCCTCAACACTATACTCATTCAATAAATCAGCAGCAGTAAAATTTGAATCCTGATTCATTCTCATATCAAGATCGCCGTCAAAACGAAAAGAAAAACCTCGTTCGGCTACATCAAATTCATGAGAAGAAACACCCAAATCGGCTAAAATTCCATCCACTTTAGGGTAACCTAAATATTTCATGAAATTCTTAAAGTACCTGAAATTATGACGGACAAATATGAACCGATCATCTTTTGGTACATTTTCTTCTGCATCCACATCCTGATCAAAGCCAATCAATTTGCCTGTAGTAAGATGCTTTAAAATCTCTCTTGAATGGCCTCCTCCACCAAAAGTAAGATCTACATAGATTCCATCTGGCTTTATATCCAACCCTTCAATACTCTCTCCTAGTAAAACTGGAATATGATATGTACTCATATTTTTATCTTTTAATTGAAACACAAAGGAACAACTCTAAATGCTCATACTCAACGATTACCCGTTATTTAAATCTCCTCCTAAAATTTCATCAGCCAAAGTACTGAATCCATCCTGCCCAAGAGCTGATTTTTCGTAAGTTTCAGTATCCCATATTTCGATTTTCCCATCTTGTCCGGCCAGGGTAACATCTTTTGAAAATCCGGCAAAATCAAAAAATTTCTTAGGAATTAAAATCCGTCCATTCCCATCAACTAAGACCTCTGCAGTGCCTCTAAAAAACTCCCGCAAGAACCCTGCATGCTTCTTATTAAAAGGATTCACCTTCGCCCGTACCATCTCGGTTTGCTTCTCCCATTCCGAAATAGAGTAGAGGTCTAAACATTTCTCGTAAAGATTTTTTCTTAGAACACAACGACTTTCAGAACCTCCATTAAGGAGCTTCCGAAAAGCAGAAGGCAACAAAACACGGCCTTTTGAGTCCAATCTACAAGGATAATCACCTATAAATGTTACCATTGGGAAAAATAATTTACAATTGTAAAATTAGAGAAAAATTTACCCACTTTCAACCACATACTCCCACTTTTATAGTTTTGTTAATAACTTTTAACAAGCAGCCCAACTAATTATCACTCAATTATATTGAGATTGTTATAAATCTTTGAAAAACAAAGCAAGAAAATTGCGATATTTGCTAACTATATTAAAATATTTAAGATTTTTATGCAAAAAGAAAACACTCCCGAGAGCTATTTAAAAATTGATATAGAGAAGGTTTTTGCAAGTAAAAGTGAAAGAATTTCGAAACTACTCCCTAAGTTTATAATTCGATACCTTAAAAGAATCATCCATCAGAATGAGCTTAATGATTTCTTATCAAGAAACTATCAAAAAGAAGGTATTGAATTTGCAGATAGTGTTTTAGAAGAACTTCAAATTACTTTTGAGATTAAAGGTCTTGAAAACATCAATAAAGAAGGCAGATATATTTTCGCTTCCAATCATCCATTAGGTGGTCCCGACGGGATTATTTTAATCAGCATTTTTGGCAAGCATTTTCCGAAAATTAAATTTTTGGTTAATGATATCCTAATGAATATCAAAAACTTATCAGACGTTTTTGTGCCGATAAACAAACATGGAGGGCAAGCAAAAGAAGCTGCAAGAACAATAGTAGAAGCCTACCAATCGGAAGCAACAATACTCACCTTTCCGGCAGGTTTAGTTTCCCGAAAACAAAAAGGGAAAATTGAAGATTTAGAATGGAAAAAAAGTTTTATTTCGAAGGCAAAAAAATACAAACGCGATATAGTACCTATTCATATTAACGGAAGAAACTCTAATTTCTTTTATAACCTTGCCAATCTTAGGAAATTCCTAAGGTTAAAATCTAATTTGGAAATGTTATATTTGCCAAACGAGCTTTTTAAGCAAAGAGGAAAAAAATTCACTATTTGCGTAGGTAAGCCTGTCTCATACCAAACCTTTGACAAAAGTATGTCGTATGACAAGTGGGCTGAAAAAATGAAAGAGAAAACATATAATTTAGCAAATCAATAAATCCTTATCCCTAAGGTTCTATTCGTTTGATCAAATATTAGCCACGGTACTATTCATTATTATCGATAATGTAAGTATTTTTGAAAATCATTTTTAGCAAAAAAAACCAAAATAATAATTATCCTTACAAAGGAATCAATACAACGACTGATGAAAGAAATTATTCCCCCTGTACCACGAGAGGAGCTTGAGAAAGAACTGACTGAAGAAAGATTTGTACGCAAGACCAACAAGGGATCGAATGAAATCTATTGCTTCACACATCATGATTCTCCTAATCTGATGAGAGAAGTTGGACGTTTACGTGAAATCACTTTCCGTAAAGCCGGAGGAGGTACAGGTAAAGATATTGATATTGATGACTTTGATCTGGATGAAAAACCATATCATCAATTAATTGTTTGGGATCCTAAAGCAAAAGAAATTCTTGGCGGCTACCGTTATATTTTGTGCAGCGAGGCTCCTAAAGATGAAAATGGAGAAATCTATCTTGCAACTTCCAGATTGTTTAATTTCTCAGATGAATTTAAAAAGAACTATATGCCTCACATGATCGAATTGGGGCGGTCGTTTGTACAACCGGAATATCAATCGATCAGAAAAGGCCGTAAAAGTTTATATGCACTTGATAATTTATGGGATGGCTTAGGTGCATTAATTATTGATTACCCTGAAATTAAATATTTCTTTGGCAAAGTAACAATGTATCCTGATTACAACAGAGATGCCCGAAATCACATCCTGTATTTCATGAATAAAATGTTCAACGATCCGGACAAACTTGCCACTCCTACAACTCCTCTTGTAACCAATATGGACACAGAGCTGTTAGCAAAAGATTTTTGCAAAGATACTTTTGAGGAGAACTACAAAGTTCTATCACAAAATGTTCGTAAGAATGGAGAAAATGTTCCCCCACTCATTAATGCTTACATGGGATTATCCCCTACAATGAAGTGCTTTGGCACAGCCATCAACACACATTTTGGAGATGTTGAAGAAACAGGTATCATGATTACAATTGCCGATGTTTACGAGAACAAAAAAGACCGGCACACGGCATCTTACCTTTCTTTACTGCACATCAAGCTTCCAAAAACAAAACTGAATATTTTTAAAAAGAAATAATCTCAAAAAGCATTCTGAAAAGAATGCTTTTTTTTGTAACACATTCAAACAAAAAACCCGCCTTTTGCAAGACGGGTTTCCATTTTATATCGAACTTATTTTAGTAAGCCCGTCTGTCATTTCCTTCACAATAGTTAATAAAAGAAGTATTCACCACTTTATTTCCTCCTGGAGTTGGATAATTTCCTGTGAAATACCAATCACCAGTATGCTCAGGACAAGCTACATGAAGATTTTCAACTGTCTGATAAACAATCCTCACCTCAGCATCCATCACTTCCGGAGTTAGTAACACCGCAATTTTATCCGATATTTCTTCCGCAGTAAAAGGCTTGTAAATTTCTTTTACAAAGTTAACTACCTCTTCTTTAGGCAAATTTTCCTGAGCTTTACACTTCTTATATGTTTCATCAATTACAGCCTCCAAACCACGCTCTTTCAGCATTGCAATTGCAGCATTAAAAGCAATAAATTCACCCATTCGGGTCATATCTATTCCATAACAATCAGGATAACGAATCTGAGGAGCTGAAGAAACAATTACAATCTTTTTTGGATGAAGACGATCTAAGATCCTAAGAATACTTTGCTTTAAAGTTGTCCCTCTAACAATAGAGTCATCAATAACAACCAGGTTATCCTCTTGATTCTTAACAATCCCGTAAGTAACATCATAAACATGACCTACCAAATCGTCACGCCCTTCATCATTGGAAATGAAGGTTCTCATTTTCGCATCCTTAATAGCTATTTTTTCTACTCTGGGCTCAACAGAGATAATCTCCTGAAGTTTTTCCTCTGTCCAACTTCCGTTCAAATCATGAATCTGCTGTTTTTTTTGCTCCATTAAGTGATGTCGAACACCTTCCATCATGCCATAAAATGCTGTTTCAGCAGTATTTGGAATAAATGAAAAAACAGTATTTTTAATGTCATGATCAACAGAATCCAAGATAGCCGGAGTCAACAATTGCCCCAGTCTCTTCCTTTCCTTATAAATATCCCTATCGCTCCCCCGGGAAAAATAGATTCTTTCGAAAGAACAAGATCTTCTTTTTTGAGCAACACGCACAGGAACCTCGGCAACATCACCATTCTTACGAACAATAACTGCATTTCCCGGAGCAATTTCTTTAATCGAATTTGCTCTAACATTTAAAGCTGTTTGAATAACCGGTCTTTCCGAAGCAACTACAACAATCTCATCATCATGATAATAAAATGCCGGACGAATACCCCAAGGATCTCTCATCACAAAAGAATCGCCATGGCCAAACATACCTGCAATTGCATATCCTCCATCCCAATCTCTGCTGGCTCCCGAAAGCACCTTTTGTATATCTATATTCTTTTCTATTTGAGGGGATATCTCCTGATTCGATAAACCATCATTTTTATACTGACGGAATAGCATTTGATTTTCTTCGTCTAAATAATGCCCTACTTTTTCAAGAATTGTTACTGTATCAGTATAATTTTTAGGATGTTGTCCCAATCCAACCAACAAATCAAATAGCTCATCAACATTAGTCAGATTAAAGTTTCCGGCCAACACCAGATTTCTCGACTTCCAGTTATTTTCTCTCATTACCGGATGAACGAAATCAATACTGTTTCGTCCAAAAGTCCCGTATCGTAAATGTCCCAAATACACTTCACCTGCGAAGGGTAAATTTGCTTTGGCCCAAACAGGGTCATTAAATTTATCCGGATATTTTGCCTCTGCGACCGCCAGTTCTTTATAGACACCGTCAAAAACATCTTTTATTGGCTGATCACTGCATGAACGCTCACGATGAATGTATTTGTTCCCTGGAGGCATGTCCAATTTCAACCCAACAGCTCCAGCACCTTCCTGGCCTCTGTTGTGTTGTTTTTCCATCAACAGATAGAGTTTTTGAATACCATATCTCCACGATCCGTATTTTTCCTGATAGTACTCAAGAGGTTTTAGCAATCGAATCATTGCTATCCCACACTCGTGCTTTAGTTGGTCACTCATTATTAACTTCTTAAATGGTTATTTAGTTTGCATTTTGTTGTTTATCCTCTTCATCAAGAATAAGCTCTTCAAGATCTTGCTCGTTTGGTGTCAAATCTGAAAATAAAATATAAGTCTTAACCGGATAACAATTCGGAAAGAACTTTAAACAAGCTTTGTAAAGCTCGATTGATTCTATTTTACTTCGAAAATTACCAACACTAACCCTAAAATCAGGAGCCTTATATACTACATAAGCCCTTTCTTCAGGAAACAGCTCTTTAAATTCTTCCTTAATCTTAAATGCTTTTTCCCGATCGGTACTTCTACCTGAAAAAATCTGAATTCTATATCCTGAAAATCCAGGATCCTTTGAGCTAATCATTTTATCTGTATCGAGCAGCTCTTTAATTCGATCATCCTGAATGAGCCTAACACTCCCCAGCGAGTCTACTCTTTGTTCACCACTAGATTTCACGTCTTCAACAAATTGTGCATTTGATGAGACACCTAACAGAATAAAGACAGATAAGAATAATATTTTAATGTACTGCATTTTTTGTTGTTTATAAACACCTAATAAAAACAGAAGATGAATCACCTGTTAAACCAGCTGCCGGATTCATTAATTAATTGTTAGGAACAGATAATATTGGAATTTCAGAACGATTTATCATTTGTTGAGCGTAAGATCCAAAAAACATATTAATCGAGCTTTCAGCTTGTTCTGTCATAATTGCAATTAAATCTGCATCTACTTCACGAGCATAATCCAGAGAAGAGAAAGTATTATTGTCTCCTTTACGAATGCTCTTCACATAGTCAATATTCCCATCCTTTAAGTAGTCTTCAGCCTGTCTCATATAATGTTCAATCTTCCCGATCACATTGGTGTCGGAAGTTTCATGAACACCCAAAATATGAACTTTCGCATTACATCGGGAAGCAATTTCAGACACAAATGGAATTTTCTTTCTTGTATCAGTGCTTGCATCAATAGGCATTACAATTGTTTTTACCTGCCCCTTAGTGAATTCTTTTTGTACCGTTATAACAGGACAAGTGGCATTCGTAACGACTTTAACAGCATTACTTCCAATAAAAAATTCTTCGAAACCGGAAGCTCCGTAAGCTCCCATAAGAATCATATATGCATCGCCGTATTTTGCTTGATTTACAATTTCGCGGTAAACACTTCCTGTTCTTATTTTAAAATCAAAAACTCCATTCCTAACACAATAGTCAGCAGAATGAAGCTCAGTCAATTTCTCGAAATATTCTTGTACGGTATGAATGATTTCATTTTTCAATTCCTCAAAGTGAAAAGGGATTTCGAATTTCTCAGATTTCTGCACATGAATCATCCTAAGATGACAATCCAATTTATTTGCCAAATAAATGCCAAACCTCAATGCCTTGAGAGAATCACCAGAAAAATCAACTGGAACTAAAATACGTTTCATGATGTCTACTTTTACATTAACACTTTATAACCGTAACACAAGAACTATTCCTAAATTTGAACGACATACCATCCAAACGGGTTTAAAAAGAGATTAATTTCTCACAAACCCACTCTAAATCAAGTTCTTCCTGAACCCCTTATTTGCGGGATAAAAATACACAAAAATATTTAGCAACAAACACAATTACCAAGCCAATATAAACTTAAATATCCATTGCTTAAATATTGATGAAAATCATTTCGATCTCCTACTAAAAGTACAAATTAATCAACTAAAAACCATCCAATTAATAATCATAAGCTTACATCCCGAATTCTGAAACGCAATCCATTATTTTTTACCCATTCTAAATCACCTCTCCTTTTCTTGTCATTCAGTTGAGATAATATAACTTTGCACAAAATTTATTATAAGGGAAATACAAAAATGAGCAATAACAACAAAAAATTATTTTTGGAGACTTACGGTTGCCAAATGAATGTTGCTGATAGTGAAGTTGTAGCTTCGATAATGGAACATGATGGTTTTATCATTACAAAAAACCGCGAAGAAGCTGATGTAATTTTAGTAAATACCTGCTCGGTTCGTGAAAATGCAGAAACCAGAGTTCGTGGAAGAGTTCAAGGCTTTAGCGAATTAAAGAAAAAGAACCCAAAACTATTGGTTGGAGTTATTGGCTGCATGGCTGAACGACTCGGAGAAAAACTATTTGATCAGGAAAAAAATGTAAATATTGTTGTAGGGCCTGATGCCTATATGGATCTTCCTCTTCTGGTGAAAAAAGCAGAAAATGGAGAAAAAGCAATCAACATAGAACTCTCCCTTACCGAAACATACAAAGATATTTGTCCGTCGAGAATTGATGAAACCTCCATATCTGGTTTTGTTTCTATCATGAGAGGCTGCAATAATTTCTGCACCTACTGCATTGTTCCCTACACAAGAGGACGTGAACGCAGCCGAAACCCGGAGAGTATATTAAAAGAAGTTAAAGATTTGGCTGAAAAAGGATACAAAGAAGTTACTCTCTTAGGCCAAAATGTAAATTCATTTGCTTTTAAGAATTCTGTTTCCGAAGTCAGCTTTCCTGAGCTTTTAGAGATGGTTGCTGTTTCCGTTCCTGAAATGAGAATCAGGTTCGCAACATCACACCCTAAAGACATGAGTGATGACACATTAAGAGCCATTGCCAAGCATGATAATATCTGTAAGTTTATTCACTTGCCGGTGCAATCAGGAAGTGATTCCGTTTTGAAAGACATGCGCAGAAAATATACTCAGGAATGGTATAAAGACAGAATTGCAGCCATCCGAAAAATTATACCAGGATGCGGGATTTCCTCCGATATTTTTTGTGGATTCCATAATGAAAGCGAAGAAGATTTCAATCAAACCATTGAATTAATGAAATGGGCGAAATTCGATTTAGCCTACATGTTTAAATATTCAGAACGTCCGGGTACATTTGCTTACAAGAATTTAGAAGACAATGTTCCCGAAGAGGTAAAACAAAGAAGATTAGAAGAGATGATTGCTCTGCAAAACCAAATATCTTTGGAAAACAATCAAGGTGATATTGGAAAAGTTTTCGAAGTTTTGATTGAAGGAATTTCCAAAAGATCTGAACAGGATGTATATGGAAGAACTTCACAAAATAAAGTGGTTGTATTTCCAAAAAAGAACTACCGTGTTGGTGATTTGGCAAATGTAATTATTAACGAATGTACCAAAGCAACTCTTGTAGGAGACGCTGTTTAATCTGAAAACACATATTAAAATCCAACAAGGCTGAATTATTCAGTTGTGTTGGATTTTTTTGGTATTTTTACCAGACAGCCTGCATCAAAACCTTACTACTATGAAAATTCAGATTCGACCGGAAAACAAGAATGATTACAAGACTATATCCATGATTAACGACATGGCATTTGGTAGAGAAACTGAAGGATTATTAGTTGAAAAACTTCGAAAAAACAAAAAGTTCATCAAAGATCTTTCCTTAGTTGCTTGTATGGGAAATGAAATTGTTGGTCATATTTTATTCTTTCCAATCGAAATTAAATCTGAGAATAACACATTTGATTCTTTAGCCTTGGCACCTATGTCGGTAATACCTGAATTGCAAGGATTAGGTATTGGGGCACAATTGGTAGAGAATGGATTGGCAAAGGCAAAAAAAATGGGGCACCAATCTGTAATTGTATTGGGGCACGATAAATATTACCCTGAATTTGGTTTTACTCCAGCTTCTAAATTCAATATCACATGTACTTTTGAAGTACCAAACGAAGTTTTTATGGCACTTGAATTGGAAAAAGATGCTCTAAAAACCGTTTCCGGATGTGTTGAATACCCAAAGGAATTTAACGACCTGTAAATCTCACAATTTTCACTGTAATTATTTATTATAACTGCAGACAAGCAGTCCGAAAACGAACAGTACTTTGTTCACATCCGAACAATAATAATTATCTGCAGTACAACACTTTCAACACAACCACACACACAATCAACAGCTTATTAGCTTTGGTACAAATTATGATACTACCATCGAATTAATATTATTGTTCATGGAAAACCTATGTCCTAATTTTTAACACAATTCGACAAAACATGATTAAAAAGTTGTTTTTCATCACCACATTTTTAATTGCTCTTGCACAAAGTCTTCTCGGTATGGATAATCCTCAATGGTTGAGGTATCCGTCAATCTCTCCGGATGGTCAAACTGTTGTTTTTGAATATGGCGGCGATTTATTTACCATTTCTTCGGAAGGTGGTAATGCCACAGCACTTACCAGCAACCAGTCCTACGACTACCAACCGGTTTGGTCTCCCGACAGCAAAACTATCGCATTTGCTTCTGACCGATACGGGAATTTTGACATCTTTACAATACCTGTTGAAGGAGGGACTCCGAACAGAATTACATTTAATTCAAAAGGAGAAATACCATCTAGTTTTACACCAGACGGACAAAACATACTATTTTCTTCAACAATTAGTGATGATTTCAAAAATGCAATGTTTCCGTCAGGCGTACTTCCTGAATTGTACAGTGTACCGGTAAATGGCGGCAAAGTTTCACAGATACTGACTTCGCCGGCATTGGATGCAAAGTACAGTAAAAATATGGAGTACATATTATACCGTGACAGTAAAGGATATGAAGATCATTGGAGAAAGCATCATACCTCGGCAGTTACCAGAGACATTTGGTTGTATGATGTTGCAAATAAAAAACACAGTATGTTCTCAACATTTGAAGGTGAGGATTTGTATCCTGTATTTAATGCATCAAATGATGAGATCTACTATCTAACAGAAAAATCAGGCAGTTTTAATGTTTGGAAAGCTCCTGTAAAAGATAAAACCCAACTGACTCAAATCAGTACATTTGAGAAACACCCGGTTCGTTTCTTAAGCATTTCTAACAGCAACAAACTTTGTTATTCCTGGAATGGTGAAATTTACACTCAGGAAGAGGGAAAAGAACCTGTAAAACTAAACGTAGCCATCGCTATTGACAGCAAAGAAAATGAAGTGAGCTTTGAAAAACTAAGCAGTGGCGCTACCGAAATGAGCGTTTCTCCAAACGGAAAAGAAGTTGCTTTCATTGTACGTGGAGAAGTTTTCGTGACCTCTGTTGAATATGGAACTACAAAACGAATTACCAACACTCCGGAACAGGAACGCTCGGTAAGCTTTAGTCCTGATGGAAAAGCTTTACTATATGCTTCGGAAAGAAACGGCAGCTGGAATTTGTACCAAACCAAAATGACCCGGGAAGATGAAACTCAGTTTGCCAACTCTACCATTTTAAAAGAAGAGGCAGTTTTGGAAATTGATGCAGAAACCTTTCAACCAAAATATTCTCCTGACGGCAAAGAAATTGCTTTTCTTGAAGATCGCGTTATCCTAAAAGTAATCAACTTAGAATCGAAAAAAGTTAGAACGATACTAGGCAAAAAATGGAACTACTCTTATTCCGACGGAGATCAGCATTACGACTGGTCGCCTGACGGCAAATGGTTTCTTGTTAATATTTATCCTCATACTATTTTTATGCCTGACGCAGCAATGGTGGATGCTCAGGGAAATCAGAAGGTGATTAACCTTACTGAAAGCGGCTACAGTGATTCTGATGCCAAATGGTCATTAAAAGGAAATGCAATGATCTGGTTCACCGACAAACGTGGATATCGCAGTCATGGAAGCTGGGGCTCGCAATCGGATGTTTACATTCAATTCTTTAACCAGAAAGCATTTGATGATTTCAAACTTTCAAAGGAAGAAAAAGAATTAAAAGAAGAAGCTGAAAAAGCTAAGAAAGAGGAAGATAATGGCGATGACAAAGACAAGAAAAAGGATAAGAAGGACAAAAAAGACAAAGACAAAGTTGAAGATTTAAACATTGAATTTTCAGGAATGGAAGATCGTCAGATTTGTTTAACAATCAATCCTTCCAAACTTTCTGATGCAATTCTGACTCCTGATGGGAAAAAATTATTTTACCTAAGCAAATTCGAAGGTGGATACGATCTTTGGGTAAACGATTTGGAAGAGAAAGAAACGAAAAAAGTTCTTGACTTAAAAGGTGGCGGTGGCGCTATGCAGTTCGACAAGGAAGCAAAAAACCTGTTTTTAATGTCAGGCAACAGCATCATTAAAGTAGATGTTGCGACAAACAAACGAAAAGACATCAGCTACACTGCCGAAATGTATTTGGATAAAGCCAAAGAAAGAGAATATCTTTTTGAACATGTTTGGCGCACCATGTTAAGAAAGTTTTATGATCCTGAAATGCATCAAGTTGACTGGGATTTTTACAAAAGTGAATACAAGCGATTTTTACCTTATATTAATAACAATCACGATTTTGCAGAAATGCTAAGTGAATTATTGGGTGAGTTAAATGCTTCGCATACCGGTTCCGGTTATCGGGCCAGATCAAAAAATCCTGATCAAACAGCCAAATTAGGTGCATTCTTCGATTGGAATTACGAAGGTGATGGTTTACGAATTGCCGAAGTACTGGAAAAAGGCCCCCTTAACCAAGCCGATTCAAAGATTAAAGCAGGAACTATCATCGAAAAAATTGATGGAAATGTGATTCCTAAAAACGAGAGTTATTATCCTTTACTAAATCACAAAGCTGATAAAAAAGTACTCTTATCTCTTTACAATCCTTACACAAAAGAACGATGGGAAGAAACTGTAAAACCTGTTTCGGGCATTAATACTTTATTGTACGAACGTTGGGTAAAAAAGCGTCAGGAAGAATGCGAGCGCCTGTCGAACGGACGAATTGGATATGTTCATGTAAAAGGAATGGATTCGCAAAGCTACCGAAAAGTATATTCTGAAATTCTGGGTAAATATGGTACTTACGAAGCTATTGTTGTTGATACCAGATTTAATGGCGGAGGATGGCTGCACGACGATTTAGCAACTCTGCTTAGCGGTGAAGTATACTCTACCCTTTCACCCAGAGGACAGGATTTTGGAACAGAACCTCTTTCCAAGTGGAAAAAACCATCTGCTGTTTTAATTAGTGAGAGTAATTATTCTGATGCCTGTGCATTCCCATATGTATACAAAACATTAAAAATCGGAAAACTGGTTGGAATGCCAGTTCCCGGCACTATGACTGCTGTATGGTGGGAAACTCTTCAGGATCCGACTTTGTATTTTGGTATGCCAATGGTTGGAGTAAAAGACACCAAAGGAAAATACATTGAAAATCACCAAATAGAACCGGATATTAAAGTTAGAAATGACTACGAAGTTGTAACCAAAGGTGATGATCAGCAACTTAAAAAAGCGGTTGAGTCTTTATTAAAAGAAATTGATGAAAAATAGTCTGTGAAATCAATGAACCTGCAATCAAACACTTCTTCCTGATGGAAGAAGTGTTCTGCAGGCAAAAGACATCTCGTGTACGAAACAAACAGCTCACAACTGGAATCAGATTAAAATGTATTAAATACGATTAACAACAAGAACTACATATTCTGAATAAACTGAACCTTAAGTGTAAATGAGACGGAACTCATCCCTCCTTTGATCACCTCAAATGAATTGAGTTTCGATCTCATTTTACTGGTATGGTTTTTGTTAATTAACAATGTAAAATAAAATTTCAAGAGATATTCCTGACCGCTTTTATTAACCTATTGGCAAACGGAATTATAGGGGTCTGTTCTCCTACTTTTTTCAAAACCTGAACAGACATAATTTGCCGAAAATAACACGGAATAGGGGCCGTTGTTATTTTCGGCTTTTTATTTACAACATCCTAAAAAACAGTCTTGGTATATTTTAGAATAAACAATTTTATTGTTAATTTAACAAGCTGATGATATAAAGTAATAACAAACAAAACAACTACACATAAAAGTTCACCGAAAATAAAAATTTTATTATGAAACGATTCATTTATCTGGCTTTACTCCTCGGCTTTTCAAGTGCGAATGCTCAGGAGAACATAACTTATCAGAAGCCTTCCTCTGAGATCTTAGATTTAGTTGATGTGAAGGCTGCTCCATCGGTACTTATTGATGAAAGTAAAGATTTTATGGTTTTACGATATCGTGATTCGTACAAAACCATTGCTGAACTTTCTGAAGTTGAGTTGCGTCTGGGCGGTTTGAGAATCAACCCAAAAACAAATATCGGTAGTAGAACAAACTATTACAACGATCTGAAATTAATCAATTTAAAAGAAACAAATGCAAATCCGAAATCCGTAACAGGATTACCGGAAAATCCTCGTTTAGCCAATTTCAAATGGTCGCCCGATCAGAAAATGATCGCTTTTACTAATACAAGCCAAGATGGTGTTGAAATTTGGGTTTTGGATCTTAAAAAGGCTGTTGCTTCAAAATTAACAGAAGCCAATGTTAATGCCAATATGGGCGATGTAATTAATTGGTTCGAAGACAGTAAATCCTTATTGGTGAAAATGATTTCTGAAGACAGAAAAGAACTCATCGATACAAAAAACAGTATTCCAACCGGACCAACAATATCTGTTAATGAAGGAAGTAAAGCTCAAAACAGAACCTATCAGGATTTGCTGAAAAACAAAAATGACGAATACAATTTTGAACAATTGGCACTTTCAGATCTTTACAAAATATCGCTTAACGGAGGTAAAGAAAAATGGTTAGGTGCAGCAATGTTTGAAAGTATTACCTTCTCTCCTGACGGAAACTATGTAATGCTGACCACCATCGAAAAACCATTTTCCTATCTGGTTCCCTACTCAAGATTTCCATTTAAAACCACAATATATTCGAGCAAAGGCGAAATGGTGCAGACCGTTTTGGAAGTGCCTTTGATTGAAGAACTGCCAAAGGGATTTATGGCAATAAGAACCGGAAGAAGAGATTTAAATTGGCGCGATGATAAACCCGCCACTCTAATTTATACTGAAGCTCTTGATGGCGGAGATCCCGAAAACAAAGTGGATTTTCGAGATGAAGTATTTGAACTGAAAGCTCCATTTAACGGCACGCCAAAAAGTATCTTAAAAACGATCAATCGATTCTATACTATTGACTGGGGCAATGACAATATCGCAATTGCCATGGATTACTGGTGGAATACCAGAAATATAAAAACCTACGTGTTTAATCCATCGGATGCCAGTCAGGAACCCAAAATAATTTCAGATCGAAACTATCAGGACAAATACAATGATCCGGGAAACTTTGTGCATAAAAGAAATAAATTCGGAAACTATGTACTGGCTTTAGATGGTAATAATGCCTTCTTAATAGGAGATGGTTACAGTGAAAAGGGGCAATATCCTTTTGTTGATCAGTTAAATTTGAAGACTGAAAAAACCGAACACTTGTATCAATCAACTTACGAAAACAAAATTGAAGACATTCAGGATTTTGATCCTGTAAACAAAAAGTTATTGGTGCGTATTGAATCTAAAACCGAATACCCTAACTACTACTTCCGAAATATAAGAAAGAACGAACTTCAGCAACTAACCAGCTTCGAGAATCCTTTTAAAAGCATCCAAAACGTGCACAAAGAGGTTTTAAACTACAAGCGAGAAGATGGTTTAGAACTATCCGGAACCTTATATCTTCCTGTAGGTTATGATGCAAACAAAAAAGAAAAAATGCCAATGATTTTGTGGGCTTATCCAAAGGAATTTAAGGACAAAGCAAGTGCTTCTCAAAACACTCAAAATCCAAACGAGTTTACCTACCCTTACTGGGCATCGCCAATTTACTGGGTAACTAAGGGTTATGTTGTTTTAGATGATGCCTCATTCCCTATTATTGGAGAAGGTGAAACAGAACCAAACGATACTTTCTGTAAGCAACTGGTTTCGAATGCAAAAGCTGCAATTGATGCAGTAGATTCTTTGGGATATATCGATAGAAATAAAGTTGCTGTTGGCGGACATAGTTACGGTGCTTTTATGGTGGCCAACCTATTAAGTCATTCAGACTTGTTTGCTGCCGGAATTGCCCGAAGCGGTGCCTACAACAGAACATTAACACCATTTGGCTTTCAGAGCGAAGAACGCTCGTATTGGGACGCCCCTGAAGTATACTACAAAATGTCGCCTTTTATGAATGCCGACGAAATGAAAACTCCTTTGCTGTTAATTCATGGCGAAGCAGATAACAATTCAGGAACTTACCCAATGCAAAGTGAGCGGTATTTTAACGCACTAAAAGGATTGGGAGCTAACGTTCGATTGGTTATTTTCCCAAAAGAAAGTCATAGTTACAGAGCCAAAGAGAGTATCCTTCATATGTTGTGGGAACAAGATCAGTGGCTTGAAAAGTATGTTAAAAACAGAAAGATGGAATAAGTCTGCAAGGTTCAAAGTTATACAAGAAGGGAATTCACTCGTAAAGATGAATTCCCTTTTCTTTTTTAATAGAAAAGGGCACTATTATTCTCATTCGTCTTTTGTAATTTTGATTTGCAAACACAACAATCCACAACATGAATATCGAAATTAAAAAAGCAGATGATTTTAATACAATTAACTGGTCGGGCGGAACCAGTACTCAACTTTATATCTACCCGCCAACATCAGATTACCAGCGAAGAGATTTTGATTTTAGACTAAGCACAGCTATGGTAGAAGTTGAGGAATCAGATTTTACTTCCCTACCCGGTGTATCCCGAAAAATTATGATTTTAGATGGAGCAATAGAAATCATTCACGAAAATCGTTACAGCAAAAAGCTTGGCAAATTCGATACAGACAGCTTTGAAGGAGATTGGAAAACCTCATCGATTGGAAAATGCATCGATTTTAATTTGATGACACGCGGCACTTCAAAAGGAGAAATCAAGGCTCTTTCTATTGAAAAGAAACAAATTGTAAATTTACCTCTTGATAAAGCAACAGACTTCCTGATAGGATATATTTTCTCAGGTGAAATTAGTCTGACTATAAATCAGAAAATTCATCAGCTGCAACAGGGAAACCTCCTGGTGATTACTCAATTTGACAGCGCAAACCTGCAACTAACCGGAATGGAGAACAGCGAGATCATTATATCTAAAATCATTATTTAAGATTTCTGGTTTTCAAATATTACTCAAGCATTCGTTTCCACAAGTGAGCGATACTACGCAAAACTTTTGATCCATTATTATTTTGCTGAGTAAAGGTGTCTTTAAAACTTTTCCCAAAACGTTTTGAAGCAAACAAAACAGTGCCATCGTTAAGAGTTAATTGCAGTTCCTTATGATTGTAACGCAGAATATAATCTTGATTTACTAATAAACTATTGCTTATGGGATAGAAATTATAATCTATCATCAGCATCTCTTTATAGTAACCCAAATTTCTGGTAGTAGTGAGTCGATTCCCATTTCTTAAAAATACGTAGGCAATTACACCATCGGCCTCGAGGTATTTAATTTCATCGACAGTCACAAATTCAACAATTCCATTGTGCAGATGCAGAGCAATTTTATTGGTTTTATTTATGTTACTGTCCCCAACCCGATCTAAAAGCAAGCTTATTTGCCGGTTGAAATACTGCGATCGCAGTTTCTCCGTTGCTTTGTTTACAGCAAGTATTAAATCAGTATCATCTAAAGGTTTGTAAAGAAAATCGAGAGCCGAATATTTAATGGCTCTAAGGGTAAACTCTTTTGCACTTTCGCCTGTTATAAAAATGATTTCAAAGTCGATTTTGCCTTCATCCGAAAGCATTCGCAAAAGATCAAAACCCGTTCCTTTAGGCAATTGAATATCCAGAAATATGATATCGAAATGATTCTCTTTAATCTTTTCATAGGCATCATCGATACTAAATGCTTGTTGAATGTCTCTGATTAAAGGACACAATTTTTCGATTCTTTGTTTGATGTAGTTTGATGTATCTTCGACATCCTCAACTACCAATGCTGTATAAACTTCTTGCATAACCTGCTAATTAGTAAATGTCACTCTTACTTCTGTTCCTTCATCAAGGTCTTTGTATTCAATCTTAATTTTATAATCCAGATCGTTGAGAATTTCAATTTTTTTATTGATTAGTTCCAATCCTCTGGACTGATACAATTTGATCGAATCCTTTTTATTTTGCTGAGAGCGTTCCCGTCCAATTCCATTATCCCGAATCATACATTCCACACCATCTTCCCGATCTGAAAAGCGAATCTGCAGAAATCCAATTTTCTCACCAGGCTCCAAACCATGTTTAATTGCATTTTCTACCAAAGGCTGCAAAATCATTGGCGGAATTGTTTTGTTTTGGAGGTCATCAGAATCCAATTTAATTTCAAAATCAAACTTCCGTTCTTTATGTTTTACCTGTTCCAATTCAATATACATCTGCAATAAATCCACTTCCTCTTTAATCGTAATTTCACTGCTAACCGAAGCTCCCAGTAAAACCTTTGATGATTTAATAGATGCCTCCATGTAAGCACGAATCAATCTTGAAAACTTAATTAAGTATTCGTTGGCCTTTTCGGGCTTATGCAAACTGATTAAATTCTGTACTGACGACAAAATATTAAAAACAAAATGAGGATTTAATTGTGCCTGCAAAGTCGCAATTTCAAGAAATTTTATTTTTCGTTCCCGATCCAACATTTTCATTTTAATATGGATTCTGGAATGAACAAAAAAACCAAGTATCAACACCAATATTACAAAACCAATTAAAGTATGCTGATAAAAACGAGGCTCCTTATAAAAAGGCAACGAAATTTTAAGATGCAAATGATCCTCTTTTTGTGTTGTTACATTTGGATTTCCGCCTGGGCGCGCCATTACATGAAAACAATAGTTTCCTGAAGCCAAATTCCGATAGTTTGCATACTTCTTTTTTGTCCAATCGCTCCAAGTTTTATCTACACCATCCAACTTGTATTTGAACATCGGATTGGTTGGCAAACCAAAACCAATTGCTTCAAAAGATAAATCCAATTCGTTACAACCATTTTCCATACAAATTTCTGATCTGGAGATTGTATCTGAATAAATTATTCCCTTATCATTTAGGCTTGTAATTCGCACATCATAAAAATCAGTATCAAAATTGACTTTATCCAGATCAATAACTGAAGTGCAAGTTGTAGAAGGAACGTACAACAAATCTTTATCCAGTAAAAACCCATTCTGACAAACCTCCTCGGACAAAAATCCATTTCGAAAATTGAACAGCTTCATGCGGATATTTCCTTTGGAATAAAATAATGCCAAATCCATCGCAAAAACCTCCAAAGAAGTTCCAACAATCAGTAATTCATCACTTTTCGAGATAATTCCGGCAATATTGTTTTCGATGATTCCATCGTCGACTCTTCTAAATTCCTCATTTTGTGAATTGTAAAACCACAAACCGTCCTTCCCTCCCATCCAAAAATTTCCTTTTACATCTTTATGGATAGAAAAAACACCATACTTAGGACCGCCTTCTATTTTTGAAAAACATTTCTTTTTTCGGTCGTATTTGGTGAGACAACCATTAGTCCCAATCCAAATATTTCCCTCTTCATCAAAATCTATAGCTTTAGGATGCGAAGGAACCAACTGCTTGCTTGAATCAATCAGAATCTCAATATTTTCCTTCTCATCAATAAAACCAAGTCCGTTCATTTGTCCGAATATAATTCGATTGCTAACAGAATCGTATTTCGTGATCAAGGAAATTCCGGTATCGAATTTCTTTGTGTTTTTGTAGTTGTATTTCACCAATCCGTAATGCGTAGGAAAATACAAAAAACCCTTTTTATCTTTTGAAGCACCATAATAGTAATCGGTCTCCTTTCTGTGGAATGGTCCTGGAGCAAGAATTTCCTCCTTGGTTTGAGATTTCATGTCCAAACGATACAAAGCATCTTTATATACAGCGCCATAAAAATGACCGTCATCCCCTTTAATCATTGTCCAGATATCGTTCATAAAGCTTCGGGGAAAATTGGATATGGGACCATTAAATATCTGATACAAGCCATTGTCCGAACCAGACCAAATATTATTATCCCGATCTAAAATAGCCGGATATGGTGCTTTTATAAAATCCAAATTGAATTTTGTGGAGGATTTTGTAACACTATCCAAACGGTAAAAAGAATAGTCATTGACATACAGATAATCCTTTACTGGCAAATGGTTTATTTTAATACTATCAACCCGGTTGTTGATCCTGTAAACACTAAAATAATTACTTTTATCAACAGGATTCAGGTAATGAATGTTTTCATTTTCTTCCTCCACCAAGACAATTTCCTCCCCCTTTAAAGCTAAAACCTTTCGTTTTACAGAACCTTCAAATTTAATTTCGCGTTCTATTTTCCCATCCGCAATACTAAAGATTTGATTTAAATCCTGCATTGTAAAATACACCCTGGCTTTATTCTTTACATATGCTACCGAATTTATGACTCCTTTAAAATCCACATCCGAAACGTATCGCTGTATTTCAGCTGTATCCCGATACTGAAAAAGGCAATTTTCAGATAAAATCCAATACTCTTCATTACCTATAATCACCACAGCAGGATTTTTGAAGCCTGTTAACAGCAGCATATCCCTGCCATCGAACCGATAAAGCTGATCGTAGGTTTTTACATAAACCCGTCCTTTCGAATCGCTTTCAATCTCGTATATACTTTTATTAGGCAGGTAATTCTCAAACTCTTCCCCGTTGAACTTCACCAAACCAGACTTGGTTCCCACCCAAATATATCCTAAATGATCCTGATGAATTGCCCGAACCTGAATTTGAGGCAAACCCGAATGAGTTGTATAATTGATATATGGACGCTGCTGTGCAAACACAGAAAGAGTCAAAAAAATCAGGAACATGATGAGACAGATTCTCCTCATTTTGAGTTTAGATATAAGGGGTTTTTAAATACAAATACCAAGATAGGAATTCTATTCTAAATTATGATTCAATAGATAACAAGTGAGCAGATAGAGTAATAAGTGGTAAATAATAAGACAATCCAAAGGAAACAAACTGTCAGAATATATATGCTTGGTTCTTAAAAAACTCCCACTTATTACCGCAAATTACCACTTGTTATTTTCTTCTGTGACTTGCCGTTGAATCCAACTACTTTTAAAAGAAAATACAAATCTAAAACTCAAAAAAATGAAAAAACTTCTACTCTTAATCACTGTTTTCTTTACAATCGTTTTTACCGGACAAGCACAAAGACGGGTTATTCTTCACCACCAAGGTACTGCAAGTATGTACAATACAATCAGCACTGCCATAACAGCATCCGCAGCCGGCGATACCATTTACATTTCAGCCGGTAACTTTATCGAAAATCTTCACATTAACAAAGAACTCACAATATTTGGCGCCGGTCATCATCCAAGCACTACTGCAGCTACAGGAATAACAGAAATTTCAGGTGTTATTTATGTTAGAGCCGGTGCCATAAAAGGCAAATTAGAAGGTGTTTACTGCGATGATATCGATATGGCTGGTTACAATGCCTCAGATCTAACAGGATATACCATTAGCCGGTGCAACATGAGAAACATTACCTTACCCACAACCATTACTTTTTCATCATCATTTATCGTTTCGGAATGCATTTTCAGAGGCAATATCAACATCAATAATTGTACGACCTATATTTTCGAAAAAAACATAATTTCCACTGGATATGTTCAAAACGCAAAATTTGGATTATTCTCAAACAACATATTTTTACATGGTGCAGTAAATTACCAGTGTTATAACTGCGCTGAATGTACTCTTGAAAGTAATATTATTTATTACAATGGAACAACCACTGCAGATTTACTCAGAAACTGCAACAACATAACACTGCACAAAAATCTTATCATCAGCGACTACGATTACCAAACTAACCCAATAACCGACAATACTTTTACCAGTAATCAAATCGTAGCAGCATCAAACGGCGCATCTGTTTTTACAAGCTGGGATGGAACAACAACCATCTACGCTTACGATTTTGATTTACACCTACAAGCCCCTTACGATGCAATTAACGGAGACGATGGAACTCAAATCGGAATTTACGGAACCAAAGACAATTTAGATAATCCAACTCCTTACAAAGACAATTGTGCACCTGTTATTCCATTAATCGAAGAAAAAACCATATCAAGAACAACCAATACCGATGGCGATCTTCCAATTCAATTTAAAATCTCAGCTCAAAACAACTAAATATGAAAAAAGTAATTCTATTACTATTGCTTTTTTCAATTACGCATACTCTTTACTCCCAAAACATTGACAAGTATGAATACTGGTTCGATGATAATTTTACATCTCGGATATCAGTCACAGAAACGGGAGTTGCAACACTTGAATTAAGCAATAATATTAACACTACGGGATTATCCGATGGTTTTCATTCTGTTCATTTCAGGTTCAGAGATGATTCCAAAAGATGGTCCGTACCAGTAACTGATTTTTTCAGGAAATATCCTGACGGAACAGTTGCGGTCACCCGCAATATTTCGAAGTTTGAATATTGGATAGACGATGATTTTGCCAGTCGGATCGTCTCAGCCATTCCTGTGACAAACATTGCCAATCTCAATCAGGTGATGGATACAAAAAGTATGGCTGCAGGCTTTCATTCCATTCATTTTCGCTTTTGCGATGATTCAAAGCAATGGAGTACTCCGGTAACATCATTCTTTCGAAAATACGAAATTGGAACAGAAAGTATCGTTCGGAAAATTAATGGTTTTGAATACTGGATTGATGATAATTTCGCAGACAGACATGCTTCGGCAATTCCTGTTACCGGCATCGCCAATCTGAATCAGGTGATGGATACAAAAACCTTAGCAACCGGATTCCATTCCATACACTTTCGCTTTCGCGATGATTCAAAGCAATGGAGCACTCCGGTAACTTCTTTCTTCAGAAAATACGAAATTGGAACAGAAAGTATCGTACGAAAAATTAATGGTTTTGAATACTGGATGGATGATGATTTCAACAATCGAATCGCCTCATCTTTGCCTTTAGCCGATACTGCAGTCATCAATCAGGTTTTGGATACCAAACTGCTGGCAAGTGGCTTTCATTCCATACACATGCGCTTTAAAGATGATTCGAATCAATGGAGCGTTCCTGCAACATCTTTTATTCGAAAATATGGCAGCAATTCCGGAATCATTGCCCGAAAAATCACTTCGTACCGATATTGGTTCAATGATGATGTAACAAGTATCAATCAGGTTGATTTAAGTGAATCGATTACTCCATTCACCTTGTCAGAATCCATTCATCTCGATCAGCTTCCCATTGGAGACAATCAGCTCATTCATTTTCAATTCCTTGATGACACCAAACAATGGAGCGTTGCAACTACCGATACAATTAATAGGTTAGCTCGGGTTGTTGCTAATTTCACCGCCGATAAAACAGAAAACTGCGGTTCAATGACTGTTCAGTTTACCAACAACTCAAGCGATGGAGAAACTTACCTTTGGGATTTTGGCGACGGAAATACAAGTACCGAAGAAAATCCTCTGCACACATACGATACAGCTGGTTCGTTTACCGTATCGTTAACAACAACCAATGATACCTATTCCTTATCAGATGTTTCAAGTATAACGGATTTTATTAGCATACATGAAATTCCAAGTATTGATTTGGGTGCTGATGTGCAAATCTGCGAAGGCAGCGAACACACTTTTAGTGCAGCCGATAATTTTGCTCAGTATTTCTGGAACAATGCAGAAGGCACAAACGAATTGATCGCTTCCGCGGAAGGAGATTACACCCTAAAAGTAGTGGATAACAACGGATGCGAAGCTACTGATATAGCGAATCTTTCTTTCCACGCTGCTCCATCGGTTGATTTGGGTGCTGATGTGCAAATCTGCCAAGGCAGCGAGCATACTTTTAGTGCAGCCGATAATTTTGCTCAGTATTTCTGGAACAATGCAGAAGGCACAAACGAATTGATCGCTTCCGCGGAAGGAGATTACACCCTGAAAGTAATTGATGCAAATGGTTGCGAAGCGACTGATATAGCAAATCTTTCTTTCCACCCTGCTCCATCGGTTGATTTGGGTGCTGATGTGCAAATCTGCGAAGGCAGCGAACACACTTTTAGTGCAGCCGATAATTTTGCTCAGTATTTCTGGAACAATGCAGAAGGCACAAACGAATTGATCGCTTCCGCGGAAGGAGATTACACCCTGAAAGTAATTGATGCAAATGGTTGCGAAGCTACTGATATAGCAAATCTTTCTTTCCACCCTGCTCCATCGGTTGATTTGGGTGCTGATGTGCAAATCTGCGAAGGCAGCGAACACACTTTTAGTGCAGCCGATAATTTTGCGCAGTATTTCTGGAACAATACAGAAGGTACAAATGAATTGATCGCTTCCGCGGAAGGAGATTACACCCTAAAAGTGGTGGACAACAACGGATGCGAAGCTACTGACGTGGCAAATCTTTCCTTCCATACTGCTCCATCGGTTGATTTGGGTGCTGATGTACAAATCTGCCAAGGTGGCGAGCATACTTTTAGTGCAGCAGACAATTTCGCACAGTATTTCTGGAACAATGCAGAAGGAACAAATGAATTGATCGCTTCGGTGGAAGGAGATTACACCCTAAAAGTGGTGGACAACAACGGATGCGAAGCTACTGACGTGGCAAATCTTTCCTTCCATACTGCTCCATCGGTTGATTTGGGTGCTGATGTACAAATCTGCCAAGGCAGCGAGCATACTTTTAGTGCCGCAGACAATTTTGCGCAGTATTTCTGGAACAACACAGAAGGCATCAATGAATTAATCGCTTCCGCTGAAGGAGATTACACCTTGAAAGTGATTGATGCCAATGGTTGCGAAGCAACAGACATGGTGAGCCTAACTTTTAAGGAAAGTCCGGATATTAATTTGGGCGACGATATTGATCTTTGCGAGGGTGAAACTCATACTTTTACGGTTTCGGATGCCTACGCTCACTACTTTTGGAACGACGTGGAAGGCACAAATGCGCATGAAATCGGTTCAACCGGCACCTGCACTCTTCGTGTAGAAAACAGCAATGGCTGTTCGGCTGCCGATCAAGTATTGATAACCGTTCATGACTTACCGCAAATTCCTGTCGCAACTTACAACAACGGCATTCTGTCTTCTACATCTGCAACTGAATACCAATGGTACAGAAACAACGAGGTGCAGAATGGAACCACCAATCAGGAATTCTCGCCATCGCAGGATGGAAACTATTCCGTAGAGGTTTGGAATCAATATGGATGCAAATCAGAAATATCGGAACAGGTAGAAGTCATTTTGGTAGGAATTGAAGAGCTTATCAAAAAGAACATCTCCATTTATCCGAACCCAACAAAAGGAAAGTTGGTGATCGATTTGCATGAAAATTTCAATTACTCAGCCAACATACAGGTAGAATTGTTCGATTCAGCCGGAAAACTAATCTTGTACAAACAACTGGAACCAACAACCACTCTAGACTTGACAAGTTATCCGGCAGGATTGTATTTTGTTCACTTTATCAACCAAAACGAAGCTGTCAGCTTCAAAATTGTTAAGCAATAATGTAGTAGAAGTACATTTTAGTTAGAGGGAAGGGAATCTGTTTGTAACGGGTTCCCTTTTTATTTACGATCTCAATTGCATACAGCAAAGGCTTCACAAAAATTCTGTATCGAAACAAACTCAACACCTATTCCGCTATTATTGATTGTTAAATGTATCTGCCTTTTTGGATTTCAAAACGGCATGCAATTATTAAAACTTTTAGATTTCTTTCGCCCGCCATGGCTCACAACTTATTCGAAATGAAATAATATACTCAGCTTAATAATTATCTTATACTACTGATGAATTAAGTTACTCTGCTAAATAATTACAAGTTCATTTTATTAAATCGCATCATCAGCTAATAAAATATCATCTTCCGATGACTAAAATCAGTTCTCAGATGTCATCTGAACAGATTATATATTCAGCTGATAATATAAAATCATTCGCAAATAGTATCATTTATTCAGCTGAGTATATAATCTGTTACGCAAATACTCTCGTTTATTCTTCTGATGTAGTAATAATATCAGCACAATGGTATAAAACCTTGCTGCAACAAGATCTGGCACCACCCTACAGAATCAAACAGGAAGCAATTATTACGAATAATAAATCTAAATAAGAGCAAACATAAAATATTTCTCATTATCAAAACCATTGCTTAGCCACTAATGAATCGGAAGTACAGAACAGGTAATTTCATCCTGCCAATTCAATGCATTATAATCAGCAAAATCTCATTCTATTTTTTTATACATTTAGACTTTGTTAAATATATCACGAGCAGAAAGACCTAAAACAGAACCACAATGAAACATACAACATTCAATGATGTTATTTAGGCAAACAACAATCAGGCATTCTTATTTAATCTGCTGCTGTGAGATTTATCTATTATCAAATTATTCAACTTGGCAGGTTTGACAGGATAGATTGTCTTTAGTTCTTAATACATTTATATATCATTTGATTTAAAATAATATAAAATGAAAAAAACATTTTTTATTCTTGCTTTGGCTAGTATCCTATTTTCTTGCTCAAAAGATGAGGAATTAACTGCTGAGGAAATGCACACTCTCACCAGTTATTCCGAACCTCCAACAGATTAAGGCAAAAATTGGAGCTCCATATTGGGAAGGTAATAATACAGATGGTGGAGTTTTAGTCCAATCTGATATCTTATCTAAAGGTTATAGACTTTTCTATTTTAGTAAAAAAAACGGTGAATTTGCCAGACATTACAATTTTAATAGTGAAGATGAGTTATTCGAAGTTTCGATAAACTTTAATGGTACTTACGACAATACAACCTTCTTAATTCATTGGTTTTAGCATAAATATGGAGTATGCGCAGCTTCAAAAAATGGAGATTACATCTGCCGTGAGTGGAAAACTTCGAGTAATGGTATCTTATTACGGTACAAACTAGACCCTGGTGGGTTAGGAATACACAGTATGGCTGTTAAGTATTTTAAATAAATCACATAAACACCTAACCCTATTAACATTCAACTTTATGATGAAATTAACTACTGTTGTTATCTATAAAAAATAAACGAAATGAAGATACTATTATCAATTATCATCCTAATAACCTCAAATCAACTTTTATTCTCACAACTAGATACAACATCATTATTAACAACTAAGGAATACTTAAATAGTTCCTTCGCTGTTAATAATTTTCTCTGGAGTGGTATGAGTCTTGGACAGAATATTGCTAAAGACCTAGACAAGACAGTGTTTGACATATCAAATTTTGATAAAAAAAATATAGACTCATTAGATGAAAAATACAAAGGTCAATATGAATTAGTTTTAGAAAATAAAGAAGCAATAAAAGAGTATATCGAAGAATCTGGTCTTTTTCTTGCTGATTATTTCTATTATAGTAGCAATTTTATTCCTAGTTTCTTTACTGTAGATAAAGAAGGCGAATTAACAATCATATTCTCTGGATTGTGGTGTCGTGAAGTTTATAACATACAAAAATTATCAAGTAAAGAGAGAGCGGCAGAGATTATTACTAATCACGTATTACCGTCATTAAATTACCTTATTAAACATTTCAGGAACAGTAAAATTATGCGTTTTGGATTTATTTGTACTTATGGTAGTAAAGATCCATATGATAGTTCTACATCATCTTTGGAAGGAGAATCAGTTGCATTCATAACAAGTATTGATAAAATAAAAGAATACGTAGATGGTGATATTACGGATAATGAATTTGCTGAAACTGCCGAAATCTACATTAACGACAGAAGTATGGTTTCAGGTAAGAAAAAAATTAATGTTAATTTTAATTAGTAGTCACTATCCCGCAAAATGTGTAATTGCTATTTTCAGGGTTAGACTTTAGTTAAGTCTGACCCTTTCTTTAAATATATGTGAAGTAATTAATTCAACACTTTCATACAATCTTTATAAAGGCACCTAAAAATAATCAGTCTAATATGCCATCAGCAACCATTCCTTTAGAATCCGAATCCTATTATCACATTTATAATCGTGGTATTGACGGATGTAATTTATATCGGGAGATTAATGATTACAAACATTTCTTAAAACTTTACGAGAAGTATATTGATCCAATCGCAGATACTTTTGTTTGGGTTTTGATGCCTAATCATTTTCATTTGCTGATTAGAATAAAATCGGAGAAGGAAATTGGAATTTACAAAAATTTAAACTCTGACGGGTCTAAAGACTCCGTCAGGTTTCAAACCCAACCAAGTGTAAACCTGTCAGAGTTCGAAGAACCTGATAGAGTTGGTATCAAAAAGCCAAATCCCACAAAACACTTTTCACATCTTTTTAATGCCTACTCCAAATACATTAATAAAAAGTACCAACGAACAGGATCCCTTTTCGAAAGACCTTTCAAAAGAAAACTGGTAGAAGACGAGACCTATCTTCGAACGCTGGTCTTATACATCCACAACAATCCCATTCATCACGGATTTACGGATATTGCCGTGGACTATCCGTGGAGCAGCTATCTAACTTGTTTATCGGTTAAACCAACAAAATTGAAACGAAAAGATGTAATTGAATGGTTCGATGATGAAGCTAACTTCAGATTTATGCATCAGCAACACGTTGATTTTATGGAGATGGATGAATGGCTGGAGATTTAATTTATTCTTCAACCAGACAGGTTAAATTTACAAGACGCAAGTAAACCTGTCTGGTTTCCTAAAAAAAAGACCCGCCCGAAAACAATCGAGCGAGTCTTTCAACTTGTAGTTAATGGTGTGATTAATTTTGTTTTTCCAATCTCTCGGTTAGCTTTTTAATGATTTGTTTAGCGTCCCCAACGATACCCAAATCGGAAACCTGAAAAATTGGTGCGTGTTTGTCTTTGTTTACGGCAATAATCAAATCAGAATCTTCCATACCGGCAACATGCTGGATGGCTCCTGAAATACCAAATGCAAAGTACAAGTCGGGACGAACAGTTTTCCCTGTCTGACCCACCTGACGATCGTGACCAATGTAACCGGCATCAACCATAGCACGGGAAGCCGAAACTTCCGCATCTAAAGTCGTAGCCAATGCATCCATTGCTTCAAACCCTTCTTTATTACCAATTCCACGTCCGCCTGAAACCAAAATTCTGGCTTCGGTAATATCGATTAAATTGTTGTCTTCCTTTACGGTTTCCAACAATTTCACACGAAACTTAGCCGCATTGAATTTCACCTCGTAGTTCACGATAGCTCCGGTACGACTTTCGTCAGCATCCATTGCAAACAATACTCCCGGACGAACCGTTCCCATTTGCGGACGGTGGTTTTTACAAACAATAGTCGCCATAAGGTTACCTCCGAAAGCAGGACGAGTCATTAACATTTCGCCATTTTCGCCAATCTCAATCTTGGTACAATCAGCAGTTAAACCAGTGCCTACACGAGCCGAAACTCTTGGCCCCAAATCACGACCCAAAGTGGTTGCCCCGATAAATAAAGATTCCGGTTTTCTTTCTCTGATAATTTGGCAAATTGCCTGTGTATATGGTTCTGTAGTATATTCTTTTAGTTCAGGAGCATCCACAACAATTACCTCATCGGCACCACGAGCGATTAAGCCTTGTGCCTGATCAGTAATCTGATGCCCCAATAACATCGCATACACTTTGTCGCTCAACTCATCAGCCAGCTTTCTAGCCTGTCCTAACAATTCCAAAGCTACGTTTTGAATGATACCTTCACGTTGTTCGATGAAGACGTATATACCTTTGTAATCCTCTAATTTCATAGCTGTAACTAGTTTAGAATGAATTTCTCTTTTAATTTCTTGATGATGATTCCTACGGCCTCATCAGTACCAACTTCGTAAAGTTCACCTGCTGGTTTCAAACCACGGGCAAATGCTTTGTGTACGCTTGTTGGTGATCCTTTTAATCCCAAATCTTTCTCATCAACTTCAATTTCGTTGAATCCCCAAACCTCAACCTCTTTTTGGTAGGCATCAACAATGCCGCCAACATTCATGTAACGTGGAGTGTTTGCCGATGAAAGAACGGTTACCACACAAGGAGCTTCTACCTCCAGCATTTGGTATCCGTCTTCGATATGACGTTTCATTGTGAATGTCTTATCTCCGTCGAATTTTAAATCTTCCAAATAAGATACCTGAGGCAAATCCAAATGCTCAGCAATCTGAGGACCTACCTGAGCAGTATCACCATCAATCGCCTGACGACCTGTGATCAAAAGATCAAAATCGATCTTCCGTAATGCACCTGCCAAAGCGTGCGAAGTAGCCAAAGTATCTGCTCCTGCAAATTTTCGATCCGTTAAGTGAATCGCCCGATCAACGCCCATAGCGTAAGCCTCACGAAGAATTAAATCGGCCTGAGGAGGTCCCATGGTAATTACGGTAACATGAGCTCCTTTTTCATCTTTTAACTGCAATGCCATTTCCAAACCACTTTTATCATCAGGGTTCATAATACTTGGCACACCGTCGCGGATTAAAGTTCCCGTTACCGGATCAATTTTTATTTCGGTTGTATCCGGTACCTGTTTAATACAGACAACTATTTTCATTTTGTTTTCTTTTTATTGGGATTGTAGGGACACGACATGTCGTGTCCTTAAATCGTTTCGTGTTAAACGGACACGACATGTCGTGTCCCTACGAATAATTAAATCCTTATTTTAACATATTGGCTGAAATTACCATTCTCTGAACTTCTGATGTTCCTTCGTAGATTTCTGTGATTTTTGCATCACGCATCATACGCTCCACCGGATATTCTCTGGTATAACCATATCCACCGTGAAGTTGAACTGCCTTATTGGTCACTTCCATTGCTGTTTCAGCAGCGTATAGTTTAGCCATTGCAGCATCAACCGAATAAGGAAGTTTAGCATCTTTTTTGTAAGCTGCTTTGCGAACCAGCATACGCGACGCTTCCGTTTTGGTATTCATATCAGCCAACTGAAATTGTGTGTTTTGGAAGGCAGAAATCGGTCGACCGAACTGCTTTCTTTCTTTCACATATTTCACTGTTTCGTCGATAGCTCCCTGCGCAATACCCAAAGCCTGAGCGGCAATACCAATACGTCCGCCATCCAAAGTTTTCATCGCAATACCGAAACCTTTACTCAATTTACCCAACATGTTTTCCTTAGGAACAATACAGTTTTCGAATACCAATTCGCAGGTTGCAGATCCGCGGATACCCATTTTCTTTTCTTTTTTTCCGATAGAAAAACCAGGAGTTCCCTTTTCAATGATAAAAGCAGTGATACCACGTGTACCTTGTGATTTATCAGTCATTGCCAAAATCACATAAACGTGAGCAAATTCTGCATTGGTAATAAATATTTTACTTCCGTTGATGATATAATTATCGCCATCCTCAATTGCGGTTGTCTGTTGTCCTGCAGCATCGGTACCCGCGTTAGGTTCAGTCAAACCAAAAGCCCCAATCCATTCTCCTGAAGCAAGTTTTGGAAGGTATTTTTGCTTTTGTGCCTCTGTTCCGTGCTCCAAAATAGGAGCCGCACACAATGATGTGTGAGCCGATACAATAACCCCTGTAGTTGCACACACTGCCGACAGTTCTTCAACGGCCATCGAGTACATTACATTTGTTCCGCCTGCACCACCATATTGCTTTGGAATAGGAATACCCATAATTCCAATTTTGGCCATTTTCTCAACTGTTTCAACCGGAAATCTTTCCAAATCATCTACTTCAGCAGCCAAAGGTTTCACTTCATTCTCAGCAAAATCCTTAATCATTTGCTGGAATAATTCCTGTTCTTTTGTTAAGCTAAAATTCATTGTTTAAATATAGATTTCAGATATGAGATTTTAGATGTGAGATTTATTCACAGCTCACATCCAGTGACTCATATCTCATCATAAGTTATATATCTTTCTAAATAATCTCTGAACTAAAACCACAGATAAGTTGAAATTTAAGATTCAAGATATCAAGTGCAAGAATTTCTCATGTCTCACATCTAATATCTCACTTCTCATTACACATTTTTCAAAATAATTGCAGTCCCCATTCCGCCACCAATACAAAGCGAAGCCAAACCAAACTCTTTTCCGGTACGCTTCATTTCGTGAATTAAACTTACGGTAATACGGGTTCCTGATGCACCAATTGGGTGACCTAAAGCGATAGCTCCTCCGTTCACATTGCATCTTTCAGCAAAGAAATCAGCATCAACAGCGTGATCTTCGCACAATTGTTTCACCACTCCCAATGATTGAGCCGCAAAAGCTTCATTCAATTCAAGCACTTCCATTTGCTCCAATTTCATATTCGCTTTCTTCAATGCAATTGCAATTGCAGGAACAGGTCCCATCCCCATAATTGCCGGATCAACACCACCCTGACCGGTAGCCACAATCTCTGCAAGAGGAGTTAAACCAAATTCTTTTACTGCTTCTTCCGAAGCAACCAATACAAAAGCAGCACCATCATTAATCCCTGAAGCATTACCAGCAGTTACCGTTCCATCCTTTTTAAAAGCGGGACGTAAGCCAGCTAATTTTTCTACGCTGGTTCCGCGATTAATGAATTCATCCGCATCGAAAATGATTGTTTCTCTGCGGGATTTTATCTCTACAGGAACAATTTCATTCTTAAAATTTCCCTTATCCTGAGCGGCCATTGCTTTTTGCTGAGAAGCAAAAGAAAAAGCATCCTGCTCTTCGCGGGTTAAGTTATATTTAGCAGCAATGTTTTCTGCCGTAATTCCCATATGGTATCCTTCAAAAGCATCTGTTAAACCATCAAAAACCATGTGATCAACGGCTTTCAAATCCATCATTTTGTGTCCTGTACGAACAGTTCCCGGCATTACAAAACCAGCATCCGACATGTTCTCGGTTCCTCCGGCAAGTATTAAATTCGCTTCACCGGCTTTAATGTTCGCATAGGCCAAATTGATTGTTTTCATACCTGAACCACAAATCATGTTGATTCCGTAAGCAGGAACTTCCTGAGGAATACCTGCTTTAATGGAAGCCTGACGGGCAATCCCCTGACCTTGACCAGCCATAAGGATATTACCAACAACAACCTCATCAATCTTAGCCGCATCAACGCCGGTTTCTTCAATGATGTTCTTGATTACTGTGGCTGCCAAATCAGTGGCTTTAACAGGAGTTAATGCTCCTAAAAATTTCCCGATTGCAGTTCGCTTGGCTGCAACAATATATACTTTGCTCATATCTTTTTTAGATTTGAGATTTTGAGATGAAAGATGTGAGAACTGAAAACTGAAATATGAGACCTAAAATTAAAACCATCTGTCTTTACGACTATTTAATTTCTTAAATCTAATATCTCATGTCTGATATCTCATATCTAGTTTCTCATATCTAGTTTTTTCTCATTTCAATTAAATCCTCAGCAATAATTAATTTTGCATCGGTAGCTTCCTGAATTTGCTCAATGGTAAATAAAGGATTGATCTCTTTTAAAAGAATTCCTTCCGGAACGATATCCATAACACCCATTTCTGTAATAATCATGTTTACCTGACCTGCCGCAGTTAATGGAAGATTACAATCCGTCATGATCTTATGACTTCCGCGTGCAGTATGCTCCATGGCAAGAATCACACGCTTGGCTCCAACGATCAAATCCATAGCTCCTCCCATTCCCGGAGTTTTTTTGCCTGGAATAATCCAGTTTGCTAAATTTCCTTTTTCGTCTACCTGAAGGGCTCCCAAAATAGTAACATCAACATGACCACCTCTAATAATTCCAAAAGAAACAGAACTATCGAAACTACTGGCGCCATTTTTACAAGTAATAAATCCACCACCGGCATTTACAAAATCAGGATCTTCTTCTCCTTCAGCAGGAGCAACACCCATCCCCAACAATCCATTCTCCGATTGTAAAATCACATTCACATCTTCAGGAACGTAATTGGGGATAATTGTTGGCAATCCGATTCCAAGATTTACTACATCACCATTGTGTAATTCGAGAGCTGCTCTTCTGGCAATTACCTCTCTGATTTCATTTTTATCCATGTGAGACTATTTTTAGATGTGAGATGTGAGACTTGAAATATGAGACTTGCTTTTCTCATATCTAATATCTCATGTCTAATTTTTATCTATTTATTCTTCTGCTTAACTCCTGAGCTGCGTATGATGCAACATCATCGGCATATTTATTCATTCCAAAACCGGCATCGTAACCTAATTCTTTTGCCAACTCATGAGAAATCCGCGGTCCGCCGCAAATTAAAATTACTTTCTCGCGCAATCCTTCAGCTTCCATTAGCTCAACCAGTTCTACCAAATTCTTAATGTGAACATCTTTTTGAGTAACTGTTTGTGATACCAAAAGAACATCAGCTTCAAATTCTATTGCTTTCGCAATAAACTCTTCGTTTGGCACCTGACTTCCCATGTTTAAAGCTTCCATCATTTCGTAACGCTCCAAACCATAGTGTCCGGCAAAACCTTTCATATTCATGATGGCATCGATTCCAACAGTATGCGCATCGGAACCTGTACTGGCGCCTAAAACACGAATCGGACGACCAATGTTTTCTTTAATGAAATCATCCGTTTCGTGCATATCCATAGCCGTTGCTTCCACTTTAGGAACAGTTATTCCTGTAAAATCGACAGTATGAATACAATTTCCATAACAATTGAAGAATGTAAATCCTGCCATTAGCTCCTGCACATATACAACCTGAGGATTTTCAAAACCCATTTTCCTCATCATTTGCTTGGCTGCTTCGATGGCTTCGTCGCCTTTGGCTACCGGCAAAGTAAAACTAACCTGAGTTTTACCATCGTTCATGGTATCGCCGTAAGGCTTGATCTTAGTTAGATCAAGTGTTTTATCAAATTCGTTGGAATCAGTTGAATAAAGACCTCCACTCATTTTTTTGTCTCCTTTATATTTTAAATATCAAATGCAATCGCACCCGTGTCTTTTAACACCCCCCTAATCCCCTCTGAAAGGGGGACTTCCCAGCTCCCAAAACTTATTTTTTTGGAACTTTTTACTTGATGCTTTGTACTTGTTACTTTATACTTGTTACTTTTTATGCAATAATTCAATAAACGGATTGAAGTAGTTGCTTCCTTTTTCCACAACTCCAGCCAAACCTTTACCGCCGTTTTTCGGACGTTTGATATCAGCAAAAATTCCTTTTTCAAGTGCTGTAAACAATCCTTCTTTTTCGATTTTCTCAACCAATTCAGTTGCATCATCAAGAACTTTTGCTGCACGCTGACGAATGATTCCGCCTTCTTTGAATTCCATTTCATCACCAATACTCTTCATGTTGTTGAAAATGTATTTAGCGTTTTCAATAGAAAGATATCTGTCGGACATGAATGGTGTGTGAATTGCTTCAGTAAGCATTCCCAGCAACTGAATTCCTTGTCCGGTCCAAATTGAAATTTGGTTGAACAATGCATCCTGAACATGGCCTTTAAATACATTCCCGGTCATGAATTTTGTTGGAGGCATATATTTTAGAGGAGCCTTAGGAAAAATCTCTCGGATCATTTGAGCTTGACCCAACTCATAAAGGAAACCATTCTCTAGTCCCGGTTCCATTTCGAAAGCGTGACCTAACCCCATTTGTTCTTCAGGTAAACCTGCTACCAAAGCCAACTGCTCGTTAATAAAATCGGAAGCCAACACAGTGTGAGCCTCATCAAATGCATCAGCAGTTGTCAGGTAATTATCTTCTCCGGTGTTAATAATTACACCAGCAAAACCATTCAATAATCTTGAAAAGTACTGATCGACAATAGTACGTTGCATGTTGATATCGCGGAAAAGGATACCGTACAATGCATCGTTCAACATCACGTCCAAACCTTCAATTGCTCCCATTGCAGCAATCTCTGGCATACACAAACCAGAACAGTAGTTACACAAACGGATGTATTTGCCTTCTTCCTCACCAATTTTATCAAGGTGAGTACGCATAATTCGGAAATTTTCTTGAGTTGCCACAGTTCCACCAAAACCTTCGGTTGTTGCTCCGTAAGGAACGTAGTCAAGCAAACTTTGTCCGGTAGTACGAATTACAGCAATAATATCGGCACCCTGACGAGCAGCCGCCTCTGCCTGAACAACATCTTCGTAGATATTACCAGTTGCCACAATTACATATAAATAAGGCTTTGGTCCTTCACCTATTGTTTCTATGTAATTATCTCTTTTCGCTTTGCGATCCTTAATCACCTGAATACTTTTCATTACAAAAGGTTGAATTGCCTTGTGAATTTCTTCAGTTGAATGAACCGGAATCTTAGTTAGATCCAATTCTCCAACAGCGATTTTCTCTGCAATTTCCTGCGGGTTTAAACCTGTTTCCAAAACAGCATTTCCCAAAAAGAACATTACACCTTCGCTCAAAACTCCTTTTTCCTGCAATTCATCAACAACAACATTTGGTAACGGCACCTCGTTGTTATCAACTCCATCGATTCCCAAAAGACGACACAAAGTTCTCTCAACTGAAACAGTTGAATAGTTCTCTACGAATTTCTGAACCTCGTCTGCAATTCGCTTCGACACCTCTTTTGCGTGTCCAACTTTCTCAAAGTCAAGACCTAGTTTACTCCTCTCCATTTCTTCCTAATTATGATTTAAGAATTATGAATTATAAATCAGGAAACTGTATTACACAATTCATCATTTATAATTAATAACTCATAATTTATTCTTACTCGCTAATTGGTTCTGCGCTCTTTCAATAATCTCTTTATCGATTCCCAATAAAGAAGCAATCCGAAGCGCTTCGTGAGGAACTTCCCCTTCCAGATCCTCTACCAATGAATAATCCATATAACTGTTTATATTTTTATGGGTGATTACATTTGCACCCAAATCCTTGTCCAGACCTTTCACCCGAAGTTTTCTGAACTTGGATTTTAAACCACTGTAATGTGTAGTGATTACGCTTTTTATTTTTCCTTGATAAAAAATATCCGCTACGGCATTTACAATTGCCAAACCTTCTACCGGATTTGTTGTCCGAGCCAATTCATCAATCAAAACCAAAACATTTTTATGGCTTTTAGAATCTTTTACCATACGGCTCACATTCAACATTTCAGAGGCGAATGAAGACAAGCCATTCAATTCTGATTGCTCATCGCCAACCGATATCATAACTTTATCTACAATGCTGATTTGTGCCGATGCGGCCGGAACAAAAAATCCAAACTGAAACAAATACTGACAAAGAGCAAGTGTTTTTAACACCACCGTTTTCCCAGCCATATTCGCTCCTGTAATTACACAAACCGAACTTTCAAGCTCAATATCTATAGTCTGGTAATCTTTATTCTGGTTTGCCAGTTCATTTTTGATCATTGGGTTGAACAAGCCCCTATATATTGTATTTCCCTTAGATACTTCTCCCTTACTCAGCTGTAAACTTTTAGCTTGAACAGCTTTCGCGATCAATAAATCCAAATGAGCCAATTGCTGCAAGGCATTTGCTAAACCGGATCCGTGTAAGGAGATTTTAGAACATAGATCCTCACGAACCTTTGCCTCAATTTCTTGTGATTTGCTAAATAAAACTTCAATATCCAATTCAGAATCTCCATTTTTACTCTTAGCGAATCTCAACTCTTTACGAGCTACAGCCAATTCCTCTGAATAATTATCGTAGATGTAAAAAGATGGAATTTTTGTATTTTGAGGATCAAGCAAACGAATCAATTGACTCAGATCCTGAATTTCCAGAAAACTCTGCTTTCCTTCTTTTTGAAGTTCAACAATATCCTGAGCCACTAAAGCAAACACCTTAATTTCGAACAGTTCAACATCATCAAGCACCAAATTACCAAGCAAATTATTCACGCTTCCACGGATATCGCGCAACTGAGCTAATTTATTCTGAATTTGAAAAATAAAATCTGAATTCAACTCCAAAGCTTGTACTATCCGATCCACCAAGTTCAATTCGGCAGTAATTTCCTTTTCGCAGCACATCATTTTCGAATCCAGCAGACAACGTCTTCCCATGGGAGATCTTAAATCCAGATTCTCCATCAGAAATTGCAATCCGCTTGTATGTGATACTACTTCCCGAAACATTTCTACAATCTTTTTATATCGTAAACCGGCACATTTACTTTATCCTGCAATGCACTTTTCAACTCATCCGAATTCAATCGGTATCCATCAGGCGAAACAGGATTAATTGTAATCGCCAACAAATTGGTTTTATTTAAAACCTGTATTCTTCCGCCTCGCTTTACAAAAGCATAATAGGTTTCAGGATTTGCAAATACTCTTGTAAAATCCCTGACAATCAGCTTTATTTCAGATATCTGCTTCTGATTTTTCAAGAATTCTAAAAACTGATCGGTTACAGCGCCACTCACAAAAAAGCTATTGCCATACTGAAAAAGCTTATCTTTTTCTTTTTTAATCAGCAAAACAGAACTAATTCCAGTATCCTGAAACTTGCCTTTCGAATCGATTGCCCAAATGCCATTATCTACTTCAGATAATTGAGCTTTCAAATTCATTTCAATTTCCGGCAACTGAATCAAATCATACACATATTTAGTCTTATAAACCAATTGCGTAATATTTGCCGAAAGAGCTGCTCCCGTCGCCAAAATCATGGCCTCGGTTACAGCTGGCGAACCTATACTTTTGCGGGATAAAGCACCATCAACAATGCACAGCTCTACTCCTTTATTTTTTAAATCAGCAATTAACTCCTTAATGGAATGATTGCTAACGGGTCCCGACAAAAGAACCTTACCCTTGCTTAAAACTTTTGCGCTTACCAACCGACCTAAACTTGTTGATTGACGGGATACATCTATCACTTCAGATATCAGCTTTCGCTGTTTGTAATGCAATTCCGAAGTCACAAAAATCATCCCTTCACGAAGCTCTATTTCGGGCTTATTTGTTTGTGTAACCTGATCACAGCTTTCGCCATCAATACCAATTGAAGTCAGAGCTATTTGTTTACGGCTGTCCCTAAGCCGGGACAGCACGTAATTCAAACACTCGGTCTTCCCGGTATTTTTCTCAAGTCCTACAATCGAAAGACTCTTATAATTTTCTATGTCGTTAAGAAACGGCATCTATTTTTTTATTTCTGTCTTTTCTAGCCAAATGATCTGGTTCTATTGATAATCTATCTCCATTTAAAAGAGATGCAACCCCTTCGTGTTTCTCATTCATCGTACAATCAGGACAAGTGCATTTATTATCGTAATGAGAAGGTTCAGTATAAGTTGTAATCACTCCTTCAAAATTTCTCATTACCACTTTTCCAGGACTCTGAGAAATTACATACTGAGGCATCACCGGAGTTTTTCCTCCTCCTCCCGGAGCATCAACTACAAAAGTTGGCACCGCAAAACCAGAAGTATGCCCCCGAAGATTTTCAATGATCTCAATTCCCTTAGAAACCGGAGTTCTAAAATGCTCCAATCCCATCGAAAGATCACACTGATAAATATAGTAAGGACGAACTCTGTTCATTACTAAGTTGTGCATTAACTTTTTCATGATGTGAACACAATCGTTCACCCCTTTTAAAAGAACCGATTGATTTCCCAAAGGGATTCCTGCATTTGCCATGCGAGCCAATGCATTTTTAGAATCCTCAGTCATCTCGTCGGAGTGATTAAAATGAGTATTCAGCCAAATTGGATGATATTTACTCAACATTTTCACCAAATTATCGGTAATACGTTGTGGCAAAACAACAGGAGTACGTGTTCCAATACGAATAATCTCAACATGAGGAATAGCTCGCAAACGGCTGATAATATATTCTAATTTATCATCGCTGATCAACAAAGCATCCCCACCTGAAAGAACAACATCTCTTACCTGCGACGTATTTGCGATATACTCAATTGCTTTCTCGATATTATCCTGAGGAGTTGAAGCATCAGACTGTCCGGCAAAACGACGGCGGGTACAATGACGGCAATACATCGAACACATATCAGTTATCAAAAACAAAACACGATCCGGATAACGGTGAGTTAAACCAGGAACAGGAGAATCTTCATCCTCATGCAATGGATCCAAAAGATCTGCCGGAGAATGATATACTTCCGCGGCTGTTGGAATTGCCTGCTTACGAACCGGACAATTTGGGTTATTCTGATCAATTAGAGTCATGTAATATGGAGTAATAGCCATACGCAATGATGCCAATGATCTGCGAACTCCTTCTTCTTCCTCTTCAGTCAAACTAATGTATTTCTTTAACTGATTCAATGTTTCAATACGGTTACGCACCTGCCATTTCCAGTCATTCCACTGAATATCGGTTACCTCAGGAAACATTTCTCTGCGTCTGTCGTTGTTAGTCATTACACGTATAATTTTTCGAACAATTCTCTAATTCCTTTTGAATTTCTGATAATATCTAATGTTAGGTCGGCATGTCCAATTGCATAACCATTCCCAACAATCATATCAACATCTTTACCCACACCCTCTGCTCCAAGAGCTGCTTTACTAAACGATGTGGCCATTGAAAAGAAGTAAACACAACCTCTGTCTTTGGTAATTAAGATTGATGACATTTCGGTAGAAGCAACATTTACATTGTTGATTACCACATCGCATCCTTCCTCACCAGTTATTTCGGTTACTCGTGTGTAAACATCCATTACATCTGTTGCATCACCAACCAAAACATCAGTAGCCAAACCAAGATTTTTAATACGCTGTGCATTTTCTTTCGAATACTCCACAACAATCACTTTTCCTTTTGGCCCAACCTTCTGCATTGCCTGATAGCAGCAAAGCACACCCGATTTTCCACCACCACCGATAATACAAACCGTGTCGTCTTCTTTCACCAAACGATCTACCTGAGCAGGAGCACCTGCAACATCAAGAGCTGCCAAAGCCAATTTCTCAGGCAAGTCTGTTGGAAGAACTGCATACAAACCACTCGCAAAAAGAATCGCCTGAGCGTCTACATCAACCTGATCGTTAGACAGATTAATATTTTTAATTTTTTGAATATTTAAAGGAGTTAATGATAAAGAAACCAATGTGGCTATCTTATCACCAACTTTTAAATCCTGATTTGGGAAGTTAGGACCAACTGCCTTAACCGTTCCTATCAACATTCCACCAGAACCCGTTACCGGATTTTGCATTTTACCGCGTTCAGCAACAATAGAAAGAATCATTTCTTCCATTTTTGCTTTATCAGCATCACAAGCGCCCTTAATCTGAGTAAAACTTGCCGAATCAATATTCAATGTTTGAACATCAATTAAAACCTCATTGTCGTAAACCGACATGTTGTTATCCAACTTTTGAGCTGGTTGTGGAAGAGTACCTTTTGGTTCAAGTACTCTGTGTGTTCCGTATTTATTTCCTTTGTTCATTTCCTATTATTAGATTTGAGATTTGAGATTTGAGACATGAGAAAAAGACTCCTGCTCAACTTCCTTGATCTAATCTTATTTTTGCTTTAACCCTAAAATTTCCCGAGCTTCGGCTGGTGTTGCAATCCCGCGGCCTAATTCCTTCGCCAAACGAACTACTTTCTCAACCAACTGACCATTCGACTCAGCCACAACTCCTCTCGAAATCATTGTATTGTCTTCAAATCCTACACGAACATGCCCCCCATCAATAATGGCCGCAGTGGCCAATGGGAATTCAAAACGACCAACACCAGCAACCGTATAAGTTGCATCCGCAGGAATGCTTTCCCGTAAGAAAACGAAGTCGCGAAGAGTACCCGAAATTCCTCCATTCACTCCCATTACAAAATCGAAGTGCATCGGCGATTTAATAAACCCTTTTTTGTGAAGACGAAGTGCCATATCAATCATCGATTTATCGAACACTTCCAATTCTGGTTTAATCCCTCTCTCGATCATTCTCTCACCGAAATACTTAATTGTATTTTCAGTATTCTCAAAAATCTCATCCCCACCAAAATTCAAAGTCCCGCAATCTAAAGTTGCCATTTCCGGGTTCAACTCAGTTGGCTGCAATCTTTCATCGTTCGTCATACCTACAGCACCACCAGTTGATGGCTGAATAATTACATCAGGATATTTCTCGTGAATCGCATCCATCACCATTTTAAAACGGCTCTTATCCTGGGTAGGAGTTCCATCATCGGTTCTCACATGAAGATGAATTATACTTGCTCCAGCCTCATAAGCCAAACCTGCTTCGCGCACGCATTCTTCGATAGTGTAAGGAACATTTGGATTGTGCTCTTTGGTAACTTCTGCGCCACAAATGGCTGCTGTGATGATCAGTTTTTCCATGGCTTATAATTATTTACGTTGAGATTTCTTAGGAGTAACACATGTTCCGACAGCTCTGCAAACTACAACTGGCTCTTCTAAAAAATCAGCTGCCGATTCAGAAATATCTGTTCTTGGCACAATTACTTTGCGGGCCTCGAAAGTCATTTTACGGCTTGAGTTGCCTTCTTTTATAATTTCGCCAACAGCTTCGATGTAATCTCCTGCATAAACAGGAGCTAAAAATTCAACACTTTCGTATCCTGCAAACAATCCTTCATCACCATCGCGACGGATTAATAATTCTGTTGCTACGTCACCAAATAACTGAAGCATTTTTGCTCCATCAACCAAATTTCCACCATAATGAGCGTCATGAGAACTCATGCGCATTCTTATCATTGCCTTTTCCATTTGTCTATATTAGTTAGTTGTTTACAATAAAATCTACAAAAATAGATGGAGTTTTCACCTCTTCCGGCTTCAGTGTTCCAGCCTCTACCATCTGCTTAGCTTCTACAATTACCAAATCGGCAGCAGTAGCCATTAATGGATTAAAATTCTGAGTGGTTCCTCTATAAGTAAGATTACCCTGAGTATCAGAAATGCTTGCTCCAATCAAGGCAACATCTGCCCGCAAAGGTTTCTCAAGCAAAAACTCTTTTCCATCAACAGTTATAATCTCCTTACCTTCGGCAACCATGGTTCCCAAACCTGTTGGAGTAAGAACTCCACCTAACCCAGCTCCACCAGAACGAACGCGCTCAGCCAAAGTACCCTGAGGACTAAATTCCACTTCTATTTCTCCATTATTCATTTGCTCAATCGTAGCAGGATTTGTTCCAATATGAGAAGTAATCACCTTAACAACCTGTCTGTTGGCAATCAATTTTCCCAAACCTTTATCAGCAAAAGCAGTATCATTACAAATGATAGTTAAATTTTTAACATTGGAAGAAACGACCTGATCGATCATATTATTTGCTGTTCCAACCGAAAGAAATCCTCCGATCATGATGGTCATTCCATCCTGCAATTTGGCAACTGCTTCTTTAATTGAGATTATCTTGTTCATCGAAAATTTGTTTTTACATTTTGCTTAAAAACTCTGAATTCTTAATAATACAGTAGTTTTAAATCTATTTTCGAAACAAAGATAATTTTTTAGTTCATTGATGAAAACGATTGCAGAACTCCGTATCAAGACCCATTCTAAATGGCACAAATATGAAACTCTTCAGTCTTTTTATTCATTCTAAACAAGCTTGCAGAAAGGTTCAAAAAGGCTATTTTTGACTATTTTAATGTTATTATTTTAACATTAGTGTTAATTTTAATCGCACGCTATACAAACTATCACATCAAAAACATGTCATACAACATGCGCCTTTTCATTTATTGACGAATATGTTTTACAACACCATTTAATGTTTTAACGGTTTTTCACAAAAAATCTTCAAATCTTAATGCTTACAACTCTACAATCAATTAAATTAAAAGTAAAATCTGCCTATTTAAAGTAACAGCTATTAAAATTATTTTTGGGAGAATCCGAACTTTGCCACAAACTAATTTGTTTGTTTTTTAACAAATGCGCAAGAAACCATACCATATTTGGTTTCCATCTGTATTTATTAGGAATACAGAGCGTTACGAAATTACAATTTCAGGGAAACTATGCTTGTTTGAATATTCTCACTTGTCTGAACCCCAAAACCAGCAATGCCACCAGTTTTACAACTTCCATAAGCACGTATATGTGGTGAATTGAATTTTTCTCAGGCACCATTCCCATAATAATTAACTGTGCATGCTGATTTAATTCAGGGAGCAAATATCCCGACTGAGCAACTACAAAGGTGAAAATCGTTAAGCCGGTAAGCACAACAACTTTATCGGTATAATTGATAAACACATAAACCAAAAGCATTGCTGAAAAGATGCGCTCAATCATATTTAAAGCGCCAAATACATGAACTCCCACATCCAATCCTATTGGCAGGTCGAGCGACACAGCCCGAAACTTAACCCAGGCTTCCATAAAGCTAATCGCCAATAAAAACCCTACCCAAACGAAGGAAAGCACAAATCCGTATTTTGCTATTTTAGTCATATCTCTTTTTCTTATTTTGAAAGATTAAAAATAAGAAAAAGGATTCTAATTCTTTACTTTTTAGCAGAACTATTACAAACACTTGGAATCAATCGATACGGAAACAATACCAAATTAACATCAAAACATGCCTTATAAAATGTTTCTTTTCAGCTATATCTTCGTTAAAAAAGATGCAACGTAACATTGCTTTGCTTTACTTTTTTGCCTTGATACAGCTAAAATTAATTCATTTTAATTAAAGTCTGTTTTGAAATTAAATTGATATAAGCAAAAAAGTCCTTTTACATCAGCCACTGAATTTTCTGATAGTAAAAGGACAATACTTTTTAATTTTTTTCACACATTTAAGAGTCTAATTCCTTCTTCCCATATAAATCATTACATAGTAAAGTAATGTTGCCAAGGAAGACAGAGCTGCAATAAAATAAGTATATGCCGCCCATTTCAATGCATCAAAAGCGCTTTTCTGTGTTTCATAGGTTGTAATACCTGATGTTTTCAGCCAAACCAAGGCTCTTCGACTAGCATCCACCTCTACAGGCAAGGTGATAATACTAAAAAGAGTAGTGCCGGCAAACAGTACTATCCCTGTCAAAAGTAGTTGAGGGAAAGTATTCACCATGACAATTCCAGCCAAAAGCAACCACTGTATCCAATTGGAACTAAAACTAACAATGGGTACCAAAGCCGATCGCATTTGCAGCCATGCATATGCTTCAGCATGTTGAATTGCATGTCCGGTTTCATGCGCAGCTACTGACGCTGACGCTATACTTCTACCATAGTAAACATCCTTACTCAGATTAATGGTTTTATTTTCCGGATTGTAATGATCAGATAACTGACCATCAACAGAACCGATCCGTACCCCTCTCACACCATGATCCCTCAACATCTGCTCAACCACCTCGCGTCCCGTCATACCATTTGCCGTAGGTATTTGAGAATACCTTTTAAATCTTGCTTTTAATTGACTACTCACCAGCCAGCTCAACAAAGTAAAAGCAATAAATATGATCCAAATTCCTCCCATTACAATTCCTCCAATTAATTTAACAGACATTTTAGATAAAAAACTCAAATTCTCTGCCAAGATTGATTCAAATACATTTCATGTCGATTTGACAGTTATTGCAGCACCTTAATTAAGAGCCATCCTCCCCAAACACAGCTAGATAGTACACCTATTCACAAATGTAAATATTTGAATTTCAAGGGAGTTAATCATCAATAAAAACAAAAAGCAGGTACCATTTCCTAGACATTCCATATAATTTGCTTATTTTTGCCTTTCCTTAAAACAAAAAGAACCAAGCAATGTTCACTGACTCAGATTTTGATGCTATTCGACCATATAACGATTCCGAAGTTGTAGAAACCATCGGACGTTTAATAAAAGAAGAAGCTTTTATTCGATTCTCACAACAGTTATTTCCAGGATTTTCGAAAGAGATGATTGTGAAAGCATTGGGAGAAGTAAAAACAATAAAGGAATTTCAGAGCAACTTCATTGTACGACTGGCACAACACATTATTGACCACACCACCAAAGGAATAACCATTGACGGACTGGAAAATCTTGATCCAAAAGAAAGTTATTTATTTATTTCGGATCATAGAGATATCATTTTGGATTCAGCCTTACTTAACGTGATGCTTTACAACAATGGTTTTGAAACAACTGAAATCGCTATTGGCAGTAATCTTTTAATTCAACCGTGGATAGCCGATTTAGTTAAACTAAACAAAAGCTTCGTTGTACAAAGAAACGTAACTGTTCGTCAGATGCTTACCAGCTCTAAGCAATTATCATCTTACATTCAGTATGCATTAAACACTAAAAAATCATCTATTTGGATAGCGCAACGAGAAGGCCGTACCAAAGATGGTGATGACAGAACTCAGCAAAGTTTGTTGAAAATGCTGCAAATGAGTGGAGATGTTACTTTCTCTGAGCACTTTAAAAGCTTACGAATTGTTCCTGTTGCCATTTCATACGAATACGAGCCATGCGATGCAATGAAAACCTTAGAAGTATACAAAAAAGAAACCGAAGAAGGTTTTAAGAAAACTCCTAAGGACGATTTACGAAGCATGATCAAAGGAATGGTTAATGAAAAAGGCCGCGTTAATTTTGTTATCGGAAAACCGATCTCTGCAATGCTCGATGTTATTGAAGAAATGGATGACAGCAGAGATAAATTCAAAGCTCTTGCTGATTTGATTGACTACAGAATACACAAGAACTACAAACTTTGGCCTGACAATTACATTGCCTATGATATCGTGAACCAAACGGATGAGTTCGCGGATAAATATACATCTGAAGAAAAAGATCTTTTCTTAAAGCACATGGAAAAGAAAATTAATCCGGATGAAGGAAATCTAGAAAGATTAAATCATATATTCCTGGAAATCTATGCGAATCCTGTAAAAAACAGATTGGAATTAAAAAAACCGGATTTTATCCCTGAAAAATAAAATACTATGGCTTTCTCAGGAAGGCCATTTTTTTTTGAACTGATTTTTTAATAATTTCATTCTATAAATAAAATTCATCTGGAATAAATACTCAGCAACTCATCTATTAAGATTCGCTAAAATTAAAAACACATGAAACTAATTAAACTCCTGCTAATCATGTCCACCTTTTTAATTATGGTGGCTGCAATATTAAACCTCCTGAACTCTTCGGCAGAAACCCCAGACAGAAGCGGAATCTATATTGAACTGATTGTCATGTTTATCCTTACAATTTCGATGGTATTATTGAACAATCAGGAAAAGAAGATTAAAGAGTTGGAAAAAAAACAGAATGAGGAGCTATAGCAGCTCCTTTTTTTACGCCTTCAACCTGAGAACAATAAATGAATAAGCTTACATTAATAAAACCGTAAAAAATGTTAAGACTTCTTAATGTATTCTTCAATCCTCAAAGAAAATTGTAGCTTAGTGGAACAAGTTCTGTTAAACACTATAAACTTGAATAATCATGCTTGAACAAACAAAAATCGTCCTCGCTAATGTAAGTTTTGATTTTGCTCTTTTTCGTAAAGAGTTGACAAAAGCCTTTCAGTGGCTAACACCAACTGATTTTGAGAAACTTAAAAATTGGTGTCTGGAAAATTATTCGGGTCGCTATCATGAGATACTTTCTGATGTTACCAACCCTCAGCTTTCATTATAATAAGTAAGTTACTTTATAAATTTCGAGGATCTTCAATTGAAGATCCTCTTTTTTATACCATCTCAAATTTGAATATTCATCCTTTAAAAAAAATAAAGTATCTTCGCAACGGAAAAAAAAATCAGAAGATGATAAAATTTGTACGTCATATTAAAGTAGGAGACCAGGAATTCGAAACCTGGTTCGGAATGGAAATCAAAAAGAAAGGGAACAGACCTAATATTGATATTTTCTATTATACCGATGATCCGAGTGAAGAATTAAGCATGCATCAATTAATCAAATCAAATTTTCAGAGCAAAAAAGACGCTTTGCAATTTGGGATTAAATTCATGCGGAGTATGTATCAGGATATGATACAACGCGAAAAAGAAGTCGCTAAAAAAGAAGAGAAAGCAGAACAATCTGATTCTACTGAAAAGGTTTCAGAATAAATATCTCATAAAAAAACGCCGATCATTTGACCGGCGTTTTCTATATCAGGTAACTGTTACATGATTAGTTTATATCCTCGACCATGAACATTGATGATTTCAATGCCCGGCTCAGGCTTTAAATGCTTTCTTAGCTTAGTAATATACACATCCATACTTCTGGCGTTAAAATAATTATCATCGGACCAGATCGTTCTAAGAGCTAAATTTCGTTCCAAAACTTTATTCACATTATTACAGAGAAGTTTTAACAATTCTGATTCTTTCGTTGTCAGCTTAATTGTTGATTCACCATCCTGAAGAAACTGCTTCTTTGAATCGAATAAAAAGCGCCCTAATTTAAACTCTTCCTGGGTATTTTCACTTTTTACCCCTGAAGTTCTTCTTAAAACAGCTTCGATACGAACCAATAGCTCTTCCATACTAAAAGGCTTTGTCATATAATCATCGGCTCCCAATTTAAACCCCTCCAAAACATCTTCTTTCATGGACTTCGCAGTTAGAAAAATGATTGGAATCTCACTATTGATCAAACGAATATCCTTGGCCAAAGTAAAACCATCCCTATGCGGCATCATGATATCAAAAATACACAGATCATATGGATTTTTTAAAAATTCATCGTATGCCTTATCGCCATCTTCACGAAGTGTGGTGTTGTAGCCTTTTGCAACCAAATACTCTTTTAACAGAAGTCCTAGGTTAGCGTCATCTTCTGCTAATAAAATTTTAACTTGTTCCATATGTATCTATTTTTTTAAGGGAAGATATATTTCAAATTTGGATCCTTTATCAGGTATACTGTCAACACTAACCTGTCCATTATGGGCATCTACTATCTTTTTAACGTAAGACAATCCCAAACCAAATCCTTTAACGTCATGAACATTTCCCGTATGCACTCTAAAAAAACGCTCAAAAATCATTTTTTGATCTTCTTTCGAAATTCCAATGCCGTTATCTGTAACTGTAATAACAATACCCTTATTTTTATTTCTTGTACTAATACTAAGTTCCGGAGCATCTTTACAGTATTTAATGGCATTATCCAATAAATTCGCAATTACATTACTTAAATGAACCTCATCAGCCATTACCAGATCATGCTCTGCATCAATATTCTGATACATGTTCCCCTTTTTGTCTTCAACTCTTATAGTAAAGTTAGGTAATAAATTTTGAATTATTTTATGAACACTTATTGTCTTCAATTTCAATTTCATTCTAACCTCATTAAAAACCGCCATCTGCAAAACTTTCTCAACCTGATAGGTTAGTCTCCGACTTTCATCATTAATAATCTTAGCAATATGATCTCTTGTTGATGCGGTTGTGGTAACAGTATTATCCTTCAACATCTGAGAAGCTAACGAAATAGTTGCAATAGGAGTTTTAAACTCATGTGTCATATTATTAATGAAGTCATTCTTTATGTTTGATAACCTTTTCTGACGAAAAATAATGAAAATCGTGAATGCACTGGAAAGAATTAAAACCAGAGTCAATATGAAAGATGGAAGTAACAAAGAGTATGATTGTAACATATACCTCTGTTGACCAGGGAAATAAATATATAAAAAGTTTAGATTGGAGAAAAAATCATTGGGAAACAACTGCTTGCTGTATTTTTCGAAAGAAGGATTTCGAAAATAATTTTTTGATCTCTTCTCAAATTTATTATTTGATTTCACTGCATATTCAAAGTTCAGCTTAATCCCGTTCTCCCGCAGCTTTTCCTGAATAAGCTGCGGCAACTTTTCCATTTTTATCCTTTCACTCAAAGAGAGCTGCGAGTTAGCTAATTGTCCTGCAATTAGAGCATATCTGGAATTACCCGATTTTAGAGTTTTATTAAACTGAGACTGCATTTTTGAAAGTCCGGATATACCTTCTGGATTTAAATACCCTTCCCCAATATTATATTCTTTGTTTTCGGAGTAAAAACTCAATCTGGCTTTTTCATGAGTGAAGTCCATAGGAATATTAATACTAAACCCTGAACTTTTAGAGCTGATTATTGTACCATTATTAAAGTTGGAAACATCACCTTCCAAAATAATCTGCTCTTTCTCTGCTCTTTCTAATTCTGAGACAACCTGATCTAAAGCCTTACTAACAGTAAGAGCAAGTTGTTCTTCTTTAATTTTAGAGGCTGACTGAAAAAAGTTAATCTGAACCAATATCAATCCCGATAAGGAAATACAGAGTACAATTGTTACAAGCCAAATATATTTTTGATTCATAGATACAAATATAAAAAAAACCAGCTGTAGCTATTCCAGCTTAACAATCTTTAACACAAGTTTAAATGGATACAATTACCAAAATTTCGGTTACCAAAACTCATCACCACTTTATAGATTTGGATTTAATCTATTTTAGACAAAAACGGCTGTTTTTCGATAAATTTTCACAAAAACGACTTTGAAGTTAATAATTTGACACTATATTTGCCAACGGAGAGCGAATCTATAAGAAACAATCTCCTTGATTAAAAATTTTGGTTAATAGTTAGATGAAAGGGCGGTTGTGGTTACCGTCCTTTTTTTTATACAGTTTTATTCGCAAAAGGAGATGAAAAAATCCACCTTCAACTTAAAACCAACCACAAATTTCTTTTTTTGAAAATCACTAACAGAGTGTAACAGGAGAGATTTAGCAAGCCAATTCCATTTGACTTATTCGTGCAAGAGCCTCTTGAGCAGCTTTTTGTTGAGCTTCCTTTTTAGATGTACCCATCCCCGTACCCATTTTCACTTCTTCCACCTCAACTTCAGAAGTAAACAATGGCAAATTCAATGCATCATCAATACCACCTTCGTGTGTATCAAAATAAACATCTTTCTTATTTTTTTGAGCCCACTCAATCAATTTGCTTTTAAAATTGGTTTCAACAGTAACCACTTCTTCCAAATTGATGTGAGTCCTAAAAATCTTATCCTCGATAAATTTTCTTGTTCTGTCGTACCCCTGATCGAGATAAATAGCTCCAATAAAAGCTTCAAATGCATCTCCGTAAATATGCTTGTTATTATTCAAGTTCACATTGGAGACAACCTGCTTGTCGAGCTCAATTTTAACCGCCAGCTTATTTAAGGATTGCCTGCTGACAATTTTAGATCTGATTTGGGTAAGAAAACCTTCGTCCTTATTGGGAAAGTACTTGTATAAAATATCAGCGATTATGGCACCGAGAATAGCATCTCCAAGATATTCGAGACGTTCATTATTTAAACCGTAACCTTTTTTTTGGATGGTTGCAGATTTGTGTATGAAAGCGAGTTCATACAAATCAGGATTATTAGGTTTAACCCCCAGTGAATCAAAAAACAATCCATAAAACTCCCTTTCAGGATAGAAAAAAAGTTTTATGGATTGAAATATAGACTTTATCACAAATTATTCAATGAATGATTTGAAAATAACCGAAGCATTATGGCCACCAAACCCAAATGTATTGCTCAGGGCAGTGCGAATTTCGCGTTTCTGAGCCTTATGAAGTGTAAGGTTTAGTTTTTCATCAATGTTAGGATCCGCCTCGCTAAAGTTAATTGTAGGAGGAACTGTTTGATTGTTTATTGCCAAAATACAGGCAATAGCTTCAACAGCTCCTGCTGCTCCCAGCAAGTGACCAGTCATTGATTTTGTAGCACTAATGTTCAATTTATAGGCATGATCGCCAAACACTGTCTGAACCGCTTTTGTTTCAGGAATATCACCTACAGGTGTTGAAGTTCCATGAACATTGATATAATCAATTTCTTCTGGTTTCAGACAAGCGTCTTCTAACGCCATTTTCATAGCGTTAATCGCACCTCTTCCTTCCGGATGAGTTGCTGTTAGGTGATAAGCATCACCAGACATTCCACCACCAACAATTTCGGCGTAAATTTTTGCTCCTCGTTTTTTGGCGTGCTCGTATTCTTCAAATATCAAGCAACCACTTCCTTCACCCATAACAAAACCGTCACGGGTATTACAGAACGGACGAGATGCAGTTTTATACTCTTCATTGTTTGTAGATAATGCCTGCATAGAATTAAATCCACCCAACCCTGCTTCATTGATAGATGCTTCAGAACCTCCTGTAATAAAGATATTAGCTTTACCCAAACGGATGTAATTCATTGCATCAATCATTGCATGTGAAGCCGAAGCGCATGCAGAAACAGTACCATAATTAGGTCCTTGGAATCCATATTTCATTGAAATATGACCGGCGGCAATATCAGAAATCATCTTAGGAATGAAAAAAGGAGAGAAACGAGGAGTTCCATCCCCGTTTGCATATCCTGTAACTTCATCTAAGAAAGTTTTAATTCCGCCAATACCAGAACCCCAGATTACTCCAGCCTTTGTTAAATCTTCCGATTCAAGGTCAAGATTTGAATCTTCAATAGCTTGTTTGGCCGCAACCAAAGCATACTGAGCATACAGATCTAATTTTCTAACTTCCTTGCGGTCGAAATGATCATTCGGCTCGAAATTTTTAACTTCGCAAGCAAACTGAGTTTTGAACTTTGAAGCATCAAAATGAGTAATCAATCCTGATCCACCCACTCCGTTCTCCAAACTATCCCAATATTCGGCAACAGAATTACCAATTGGGTTAATTGTTCCGAGCCCAGTTACTACTACTCTTCTAAATTCCATAAAAAAGGTTCTGGTTAATAATTACTTAGCGTTTTCTCCGATGTAAGAAATAGCGTCACCTACAGTACCAATGTTTTCTGCTTGATCGTCTGGAATAGCGATATTAAATTCTTTTTCGAATTCCATGATAAGCTCAACTGTATCCAATGAATCAGCTCCAAGATCGTTAGTGAAACTAGCCTCAAGTGTTACCTCAGTTTCGTCCACACCCAACTTATCAACTATGATAGCTTTTACTCTAGATGCAATATCAGACATAACTTTAAAATTTTAAGTGATTAAATATTTAAACTAATTAATTTTCAACTGTGCAAAGAAATAAATTTACTCTAAATAATTCAAATTTATTTCACAAAGTTGCGGTCAAAGGTAATTCTTTTTCCTTTTCTGCGAAATTATTTCACTGCGAAATGCCTTTTGCATATATTTGTGTGTTTTAGTTACATTTGAAAATACAACATGAAACGACTAGCCATATTTGCCTCTGGATCAGGAAGTAATGCTGAAAATATCGCAAGGTATTTTAGCGACAAAACCGAATTTGAGATTTCGGCAATACTTTCCAACAACGCCAATGCCTTTGTACTTTCCAGAGCAAGAAGCCTAAATATTCCAACTTTAATTTTTTCCCGGTCAGAATTTAATGAAACGGATAAAATAATTGATTTTTTGGCTGAAAAAAAGGTCGATTTTGTTGTTTTAGCAGGATTTCTTTGGCTGCTTCCTCTTAATTTACTGCGTAAATATCCCAATTCCATTGTTAATATTCACCCTGCCCTTTTACCAAAATATGGTGGAAAAGGAATGTATGGCATGAAAGTCCATCAGGCAGTTGTTGATAATAAAGAGACCGAAAGCGGTATTACCATTCATATGGTAAATGAGAAATATGATGAAGGGAAAATCGTATTTCAGGCCAAATGCAGTATTTCTCCAAATGATTCTGCAGAAGATGTTGCTGAAAAAATTCATAAACTGGAACATGAATTCTTCCCTAAAATAATTGAGCAATTACTCTAAAGTAATTGCTTCCTTCGGATTCAGTTCCTGCATCAACTTTTCCATTTCCTGCTTATATCTAAGCACGTTTTCTTCTTTCACTGGGGACACTGGAGGTGATTTCATATTTAATGGATTTATTGGAGTTCCATTTTTATAAACTCTAAAATCTAAATGAGGACCTGTTGCAAGACCGGTTGCTCCAACATATCCTATTGTTTCACCCTGCTTAACTCTGGTGCCGGTATTCATTTTTTTAGCAAACCGGGAAAGATGCATATAAGTTGTTGTGTAAACGCTATTGTGTTTAATAGTCAGATAGTTTCCTCCTCCATTTGCCTGATATCCTCTTTTGGTAATAACACCATCACCAATTGTGTGAACAGGCGTACCTGTAGGCGCTGCGTAATCAACACCATGATGAGCCCGATACCTTTTTAAAACAGGATGATACCTGTTATTAGAAAACTTAGAGCTAATTCGTGAATATCGCAAAGGAGCTTTTAAAAATGCTTTCTGCAGACTTTTACCTTCCTCATCAAAGTAACCTTCTTTATCACCTTCAACAAATGCAAAAGCATAATTATCTGAGTTATGGTGTACAAAATTTGCCGCAATCACTTTTATTTGATGAATTGGTTTGTCATCCACATATGATTCTTCGTATATAACATTAAACTGATCACCCTTCCCTATGCCAAAAAAATCAATAGTCCAGGCGTAAATATCTGAAAGTTCAATCGATAGTAAAGGATCAGAATTGGCTTCAACCATTGCATTCCACAATGACGACTCAATACTCCCTTTTATTTGCTTCCTATATTTAATGATTTCCTTTTCACCCTTAAATACATCCAGAGTATCGCGTAAATCGAATACGATATATTCTACGGGAGTGTTTTCATAAATAAAGTACTCCGGCGTTTTCAAACTGTCTTTGGTGAAAAGAACCGAATACTCATGCCCGGACTTAATCCTTCTGACATTAAAAACCTTCTTTGCTTTCCTTGCAATATTATCAATAGTACCAAAACTAACATCATATTGCCGTAATATCGTTGATAAGCTGTGATTTCGTTTTACCTTATTAGTTTCTACAGAAAATTCTTCAATGGGAAATCCATATTTTAAATGCACCTGCGCTACCTCTGTGGAGTCAATTACCACTTCTTCCTGATCAATTTGTTCTACTAACTCTCTGTTTGAATACCATTTAAATATAATTAAACCTAACAGAACGGCACCTGCAATTAATAGAAACCTATAGTTCAAGAATTTTTTTATCATGGATATTTATTTTTGTGAGGCCTAAAGGTATAACTGTTTTTATAGTCACACAACTAATATTACTGACAGATATCTGTTTTAAGCTTTTTTAAGAAATTGCTATTTAATCTTATCGAATCCCTTTCCGTAAACTCCCATTACGCTTCCCAGAGAAATAAATGCATCCGGATCCACCAACTTAATCATATTCAAAATAGTTTGAGATTCTCTTTTCCTGGCCAACAGCATTAATACTTTAACATCTTCCCCACTAAAACCACCTGTTGCACTAAGAACAGTTATTCCCTGATCAAGAGAATAAACAACCTCTTTTCTAATCTCATCAGGCTTTCGTGTAAAAATAAAAATCTGTACAGACTGTTTACTTCCCTCAATAATCATATCAACACAATAGGCACTTACTCCCATGGTAACAAATCCATATACAACCTGTTCAATGGAATGCTCTAACAAATACGAAGACGAAATAATAACAACATCAATTGTAAGTAACAATTGTCCGGGGCTGTAATTCTTATACTTATTAATCATCATGGCCAGAATATCAGTTCCCCCTGTACTCCCTCCTCGTGACAATATCATTCCGGCACTGGCACCAGCCAGTATTCCTCCAATGATAGCACACATGAATCGATCAGAAACCAACGGTTCCGTTATCAAAGACTGAAACAACCAAAGAAAAAAGGAAAGAACAGTAATTCCATAAATGGTTTTAATCCCAAAACCAAAACCCAATACACGCAATGCCACAAGAAGAAAAACAGAGTTGATAAGGAAAACACTATATCCAACCTTAAAACCTGTAACATAGTAAATCATGGTTGCAATACCACCAACACCCGAACCTACAATTTCTGCAGGAATAATGAATCCGGTCCACGCAAGCGAACCGACCAACAAGCCTATTGTGATAATTAGGTATGATTGAAAATCAAATTTTGACATTTGTATCGAACTGCTTTTTTTCATAATAACTACCCTCTTATTTCTTCAAAACCTAAGCCATAAACCCCCATTACCGATCCCATTGATATAAAGGCATTTCCATCGATTTGCTTTACTAATTTAAATATTGATGGTGCTTCATGTTTTCGAACCACTACCATCAATATTTTTTTATTTTCTTTTGAGTACCAACCTGTTGCATCCATCACCGACACTCCCCTGTTCATGGTTCCGGTAATTTCATTGGCAATCTTCTCAAACTCTGTCGAAATAATAAAAAGCTGAGCAGATTGTTTCGATCCGGAAATTACCATATCAATAGCGTAAGCTGTAATAGACATTACTACGTAACCATACACAATAGTAGGTACATCTTTAAACACGATATAAGATGAAGCAATGATAAAAATATCAAGATATAATATAATACGTCCGGGACTGATATTTTTGTATTTATTGATAATCATTGCTATAATATCAGTACCTCCGGAACTACCTCCTTGAGATATCGTGATACCAACTCCAATCCCGGATAATGCACCTCCAATAATTGCAGCCATAAATTTTTCATTCACTAAAGGTTCAGGAATAAGCTTAGGCAAAACTGAAAGTAATACCGACCCTACAATAATTGCAAATACTGTTTTAACACCAAATTTACTACCCAATATTTTTAGAGCTATCAGTATTAAAAAGGCATTAATAATAAAATAAGAATAACCAACAGGAATTGCTTTTGCGCTTGCAAAATAAATTAATGTGCCAATACCACTAACCCCCCCTCCGATTATACCGGATGGGATTAAAAAGGCAGCCCAACTAAAACAATATATTGCCATCCCAACTGTAATTATTACCAGGGATTTTAATTCAGAATAATTTATTTTCATCTCGTATCAAAAAAAAAGCTTTAAGTTTTGTTGTCAAATAGTCAACAAAGCTTAAAGCCAAGAACTTATTTGAATAATTTATTTATACTACTATATTTATGATCTTATTAGGAACGATAATAATTTTCTTAGGAGTCTTTCCATCAATCCATTTTTGAGATTTTTCTAAAGAAAGAACTTCCTTTTCAATTTCATCTTTGCTAAGATTTACTGGTAATTCCAATATAAATCTCATTTTACCATTAAATGAAACAGGATATTTATGAATATTTTCCTGAACGAAACTTTCGTTGAACTCCGGGAAATCTGCCTTCGTTATACTTGTTGTATTTCCACATAAAGCCCATAGTTCCTCAGCAACATGAGGTGCAAAAGGAGCAAGAATAACCAAAAGATTTTCAAGAACGGCTTTATTGTTACACTTCAAAGTATACAACTCATTCACACAAATCATGAAAGCTGAAACTGAGGTATTGAATGAAAAACGCTCAATATCATCCTGTATTTTCTTAATGGTTTTGTGAAGAACCTTTAATTCGTCTTGTGTTGGCTCACTGCTTGCCAATTCAAATTCACCTGCTTCATTATGAAACAACCGCCATAATTTTTTCAGGAATTTATGAACTCCATCTATTCCATTTGTATCCCATGGCTTATGCGCTTCCAACGGTCCCAAAAACATTTCGTATAAACGCAAAGTATCAGCTCCGTATTCTTCAACAATTACGTCAGGATTTACCACATTAAACATGGACTTAGACATCTTTTCAACAGCCCAGCCACAATGGTATTTTCCGTCTTCTAAAATGAATTCTGCATTCTTATATTCAGGCATCCAGTTTTTAAAGGCTTCCAAATCAAGAACATCATTTTTCACAATATTCACATCAACGTGAATTGCTGTGGTATCATATTCCTCTATTAATCCGTGAGAAACGTATTTATTGGATTTCTTATCACGATAAACAAAATTCGATCGTCCCTGAATCATTCCCTGGTTGATCAATTTCCTGAAAGGTTCATCCTTACATACTTCATTGATATCGAAAAGGAACTTATTCCAAAAACGAGAATAGATTAAGTGCCCCGTAGCATGCTCGGTACCACCAATATACAGATCAACATCCTGCCAGTACTCATTTGCTTCTGCAGAAACCAATGCCTCATTATTACGAGGATCCATATATCGTAAATAGTAAGCCGATGACCCTGCAAAACCAGGCATTGTATTCAATTCAATTGGATATCCATCTTCGGTAATCCAATCTTTTGCGCGTCCTAAAGGTGGTTCTCCGCTCTCTGTTGGCAGGTATTTATCAATCTCAGGCAATTCTAAAGGCAACTTGTCCAAATCCATCATTTGAGGCATACCATCTTTAAAATAAACAGGAAAAGGTTCTCCCCAATATCTTTGACGAGAGAAGATAGCATCTCTCAATCTGTAGTTGATTTTTTTCTTTCCTAAACCTCTGGCTTCAACTTCCTCGTTTGCCTTTACAATAGCATCTTTTACATCCAATCCATTCAAAAAATCAGAGTTCATTGATTGTCCTTCTTTGGCATCGTAGGATTCCTCAGAAATATCACCACCTGACACAACCTGAACAATCGGCAAATCGAAATATTTTGCAAAAGCGTAATCGCGGCTATCATGAGCCGGAACCGCCATAATTGCACCTGTTCCATATCCGGCAAGCACATAATCACTCACCCAAACTGGTATTTCCTCGCCTGTAAAAGGATGAATTGCATATGCACCGGTAAATGCACCGCTTACCGTTTTAACATCGGCCAAACGCTCTCTTTCTGTTCTTTTGCTGGTTGCCTCGATGTAAGCATCAATATTCGCCTGGCAATCTGGAGTCGTTAATTCCTTCACCAAATCGCTCTCCGGAGCTAAAACCATAAAAGTAACACCAAAAATGGTGTCCGGACGGGTAGTGAAAATCTCCATTTTCAGATCAGAACCTTTTACGCCAAAGTTAACTTCAGCACCTACAGACCTTCCAATCCAGTTTTTCTGAATCTCTTTTAAAGAGTCCGTCCACTCCAAATTATCCAAACCATCCAACAAACGTTTTGCGTAGGCAGAAACACGCAATGACCATTGACGCATTTTCTTTTGCTCAACAAGGTGTCCTCCGCGAACAGAAGCTCCATCTTTCACCTCATCATTCGCTAAAACGGTACCTAATTTAGGACACCAGTTAACCATTGTATCGGCTAAATATGCCAATCTGTAGTTTAAAAGAACAGTTTGTTTTTCGATATCAGTAAAGCCTTTCCACTCATCAGCAGTAAACATTTCTGTTTCTGAACAGGCAGCATTCACTTTTCCATTTCCTGAAAGCTCAAATTGTGTAACTAAAGACTCAATTGATTCTGCTTTTTGTGAATCGATATTGAAATAGTGATTGAACATTTGAATAAATGCCCATTGAGTCCACTTATAATACTCAGGCTCGCAAGTACGAACTTCACGATCCCAATCGTATGAAAAACCAATTTTGTTTAATTGCTGGCGATATCTGGTAATATTTGTTTCTGTTGTAATAGCGGGATGCTGTCCTGTTTGTATTGCATATTGCTCAGCAGGCAAACCATAAGCATCATACCCCATCGGATGAAGCACATTAAATCCCTTTAAAGTTTTATAGCGGGAATATATATCCGAAGCGATATATCCAAGTGGGTGACCAACATGCAAACCAGCCCCCGAAGGATATGGAAACATATCGAGCACATAAAATTTGGGCTTTTCAGAATTCACTTCAACTTTGTAGGTTTTCTCTTCAGTCCAATACTTCTGCCACTTTTGTTCTATTTCTTTAAAGTTATACTCCATGGTAATCTTGATAAAATATGGTTATTTCTTGCGTTTCAAAGCGCAAAATTAGCAAAAGTTTATAAATATTTACCGAGTTTAAGAAGGAAGTATAATTTTATTAAGATATGGATTCTAATGGTTTAGGCATGTAAGTTTAAAACAATGAATTATATTTATTTACAGGAATGCATTTAGATGCGATGCAGAACAAAATATTTTTCTAAATTTGCACTCGTAATCGGCCCGTTAGTTCAGCTGAATAGAACGTCAGATTCCGGTTCTGAAGGTCACAGGTTTGAATCCTGTACGGGTCACAAATAGAAAAGCCAATCATATTTTTTGATTGGCTTTTTATTTTATTCCATCGGGTGCAATCCAAAAATCAACACATTCTCAAACAATTATCTCTTTCAATATAATTGTGACAAGAGTTTTTACAGAATACATTGACATGAATCTGATTCTTTTGGGGATGGGCTAACAAAAAAAGGAGTCCAAACGGACTCCTTCTTTAATATGTATAAACTTGGAATATTATTCCGCTGTTTCACGTGTAGAATAATTCAACTTTAACGAACTTGCTTTTCTAAGTTCTTGCTTAATGTCGATAATAATACCCATCTTGGTATATTGATCAACTTTAAGAGAAGTAGTCAACTTGTTTCGTAATTCCTCTTTTCTTGCTTCTCTTTCAGCAGCAATAAAAGCCTGAATATCATCAACTGTTGAAAATTGGTCGTTCAATTGAATTTGTGGTTCAGTACCCATCGTTTTTGCAAATTTTCTCATTGGAACACCTACATAGATGTTACTAACAAGATCCTTTTTTTCCAATTTCACGATTTCTTTTGCACTTGGAACCATAATATTAACATTCAACTCCACTTCACGCATGGTTGTACTAACCATGAAGAAAAATAAAAGCATGAATACGATATCAGGAAGAGAGGCTGTTGAAATTTCCGGAAGCTCCTTAGAACCACCTTTTTTAAATTTTCCCATTATTTTTTTCCTCCCACATTTTTAGGTTCAGCTTCAGAAATTTGCATTGGCACATAATCCCGAACAGCATCCTGCTGCTCCTCATTCAAGTCTGCATATTTCTTGTTCCACTTTTGCATTGCCTTCTCATCTTTTAATTCACGAGATGCTGCTGCAAGTTCGTCCTGTACTTTAATGTACATTTCGTAACTAGTTCCGCGGTCATTTTGCAAAGAAACCAAACCTTTTGAAACCATTACATCTCCAAAAAAAGGAATTGTAGTCAATTTTTTCTCAGGTAAATCTGCACTATTCAGCGGGTTCAGGATAAATTCTTTTGTTTTTTCACGCAGTTGTGAAATACTTAGAATTTCTCCATTAACCAATAAGTCATCGTTGCGGTTAACCAAAATAGCTAAAACATTACGTTGTTTAACCTTTGGTGCGTCTATTTCCTCTTCCTCTGGAATTGGTGGTAACTTTTTATAGATACCTGTATCAATGTCCATAGTAGTCGAAACCAAGAAGAAAATTAACAACAAGAATGCAATATCGGCCATCGAACTAGAATTAATCTCTGGTGTCTTTCTTGCCATAATATTATAATCTAAAGGTATATCGATCCGAATTAAAAACCCGAATCATTTACTTAACGTAATTTTCTTAATATTTCGGTCACAACAATAGCTGCAACTGTTCCAACACCTAGAATGTACATGGTGTAAAGTACAGTATCCGCAAATTGCAGTGCTCCTGGAGTGTTATCAGCACCAGTATAACCAGGAAGATCTAACAGTGTTGCATCTGATAATGAATAAGCAATAAGGATTACCAAACCCAAACCAACTAATCCACCCAAACCTTTAACAGCTCCTTTAGGATTAGTCACTAACTGAATGATAGGAAAACCCAAAGCCAAACCAGCACAAACAACAAACAATGCTTTGGCCCAATTCAATAAAACATCAGTATAAACAGGTGTTTGATCCGCTTGATTTGGTAGATCTCCACCTAAGTAAAACATGGCAACAAAAATTGCTGTTAGACCAATCATTACATAGGTGAGAATATTTAAATATTTACTCAATGTATTTGACATAGTCTAAAATTATTTTTTCATGTTGTATTTTACAAGGATATCAAGAAGAGAGATAGAGGCATCTTCCATGTTATTCACGATACTGTCAATTTTTGAAGTACAGTAGTTATAGAATACCTGAAGGATCATCGCAACGATCAAACCAGATACAGTAGTAATCAAGGCCACTTTAATACCACCTGCTACAGCTGCTGGAGAAATAGTACCCATAGACTGGATAGAATCGAAAGCGTCGATCATACCAATTACAGTACCCATAAATCCTAACATAGGAGCCAGACCAATCATCAAACCAATCCAAGAAAGACCTTTTTCTAAAAGACCCATCTGTACAGATCCGTAAGAAACAACTGATTTCTCAACTACTTCAATACCTTCATCGATACGATCAAGACCTTGATAGAAAATACTGGCAATAGGGCCACGAGTATTTCTACAAACTTCTTTAGCTGCTTCAACGCCACCGTTGTTCAATGCATCTTCAAGATTAGCGAACAATTTTTTAGTATTAGTTGTCGACATATTCAAGTAAATGATTCTTTCGATAGAAAGAGCTAAACCTAAAATAAGTGTTAACAATACAAAACTCATAAACATCGCACCACCTTGGATGAATTGTTTTTTCACAACTTGGTGAAAAGAAGTACTTTCGATAGCTTCTTCTTCCATTACTGGGGTTGCTTTTTCAACAACTTCTTCTGCAACTTCCCCAGCAACTTGCGTTGTATCTACGGTAGCTTGTTCTGCTGTCTCATCCTGAGCAAATACGTTTGTTGACGCTCCTAAGCTTAGCATCCCGATAACTGCTATAAATGCAAATAACTTTTTCATAGTCTGTTTTTCAAATTTTAATTAACGAAATTATTTTTTACAAAATTAAACGATTACGATCTCTAAAACAACTAATTACTTAGTTGAATATTCCTTTTAATAAGAAAAGTCTTTCTACATCTGTTTTCCATGATAATCATGAATTTAATTTTATGTAATACAGAAGGGACTAAACAGTGCACCAAATTACAAAAAAAATGTGAAAAACAAATAAACTATTGGCTTAATTCGCCTTTCAAAGATTTATTTAAAAGGAATTTGATTTGTTCTGAATTTAAGTTTTTCCCCAACACATACATAAGTTTGGTTACCGCAGCCTCAGTAGTTATATCTCTGCCACTAACAACACCTGCATGTAATAGCTCCAGACTAGTTTCATACAAGCCCATCTCAACACTTCCAGCAGCACATTGAGTAACATTATATACGATTATCCCCTTCTCGATTGCAGCTTTTACTGAGTCGATAAACCACTTATCCGTAGGTGCATTTCCGGCTCCATATGTTTCCATTATTACAGCTTTCAATCCTTTACTGTTAAGAATGGAGTCAACCACAGTCTTATTTATACCCGGAAATATCTTTAAGATCGCAATATTTAGATCCAAAGATGTTGATATTTCTAATTCTCCCGGCTGACTTGGGTAATGAATAGCGGCATAATTATAATTGATATGGATTCCAATCTTTGCCAAATCAGGATAATTATACGAATGAAACGCATTGAAATGTTCTGCATTGTGCTTTGTAGTTCTATTGCCCCGAAAAAGTTTATTCTCGAACACAACACAAACTTCAGGCACCATAGCTTGTCCGTTTTGATAAGCAGCAGCAATTTCAATAGCTGTAATTAAATTCTCTTTCCCGTCAGTTCTTAATGTACCTATTGGCAATTGAGATCCGGTAAGGATAACTGGTTTTTGTAAATTATCCAGCATAAAACTTAAAGCTGAAGCAGTGTACGACATAGTATCCGTTCCATGCAATACAACAAAGCCATCAAAGTTCTGATAATTCTCTTTTATTATTTCAACAATCTTTATCCATACCCTCGGATTTAAGTTTGATGAATCAATCAATGGCTCAAAAGCTATTGATTCCAATTTAAACCCAAATCCGTTCAATTCCGGAACCTGTTTTAGGATATGATCAAAATCAAATGGTTTTAACGAACCTGTTTCAGGATCGTTCACCATACCAATTGTTCCTCCGGTATATATTATTAAAATAGAAGTTTGTTTCTGTTCCATTTTATTTCAATTCAATATTGAATAATTTTGCCGCATTTGCACTTGTTGTTTTGGCCACCTCATCTAAGCTAAGCTGATAAATTTCAGAAAGCTTACTGGCAATATAAACCAAGTACGAACTTTCGTTTCTTTTTCCCCTCTTTGGCACAGGGGCCAGATAAGGAGCATCAGTTTCCAAAATCAGATGATCCAATCCAATAGATTCAATTGTTTTATCAAGTCCGGAATTCTTAAAGGTTACAATTCCATTAATCCCTAACAGAAATCCAAAACCAATTGCTTTTACTGCTTGCTCCGTATTTCCGGTAAAGCTGTGAAACACACCTTTTAAATTACTATTGCGGTAAGATTCCAATATTTCAAAAATCTCATCAAATGAATCTCTGGCATGAATAACAATTGGAAGCTCTCTTTCAAGTGCCCAATTTATTTGAGTATCGAAAACAATTTGCTGCTCTTTCACAAAAGCTTTGTCCCAATACAAATCCATACCTATTTCACCAATCGCACAATAATCTCCTTTTGCAAGCCAGGCCTTACAATTCTCCAACTCTTCCCTGTAGTTTTCTTTTACTGATGTAGGGTGAAGTCCCATCATGGGCACGCACACATCAGGAAAACGTTGAACCAATCGATTCATTTTTGGTATCGATTCCGAATCAATATTAGGAAGTAGAATTTTCCCGATATTTACTTTCCTGCAATTTGAGATAATCTCTTCAATATCATCTTTAAAATCATCTGAATAGATATGGGAATGGGTATCAATCAATTTCATCTTTCACAACTTTTCTGCAAACATATACAAACAGGAGTGACTTGCCAAACTAATAATAAGCGAATATCAATTAAAAAAAGCCGGCAAAGCCGGCTTTTATATAGTAGGCGATATAGTATATTATACGCAGCCTTGAGCCAACATAGCTTCGGCAACTTTTACGAAACCGCCAATATTAGCACCTTTAATATAGTTGATGTGTCCATTTTCAGTACCGAATTTAACACAAGTATCGTGAATATCTTTCATGATACGACCCAACTTCTCATCCACCTCTTCAGTAGACCAGTTGAAACGCATAGAATTTTGTGACATCTCTAAACCAGACACAGCAACACCACCAGCATTAGCCGCTTTACCAGGAGCGAAAGCCAAAGCATCCACTAAATAGAAAGCTGCATCTGCAGTACAACCCATGTTTGAAGTCTCAACAACATATTTACATCCGTTTGCTTCCAATAATTTAGCATCCTCTAAATTCAACTCATTTTGAATTGCACAAGGAAAAGCCAAATCTACTTTAACCTCCCAAGGTTTTTTACCAGGGAAGAATTTAGCACCAAATTTTTCAGCATAAGGAGCAACAACATCATTATTAGAAGCTCTCAAATCCAATAAATAATCGATCTTTTCAGCATTTAAACCTTCCTGATCATATACATATCCATCAGGACCAGAGATAGTAACAACTTTAGCACCTAGCTCTACTAATTTAAGGGCAGCACCCCAAGTAACATTACCAAAACCTGAAAGTGCAACAATTTTACCATCTAAGGTTTCATTGTTTTCAGCCAGCATGTGCTGAGCGAAATATACAGCTCCAAATCCAGTTGCTTCAGGACGAATTAATGATCCACCAAATTCCAGACCTTTACCAGTCAATACACCAACAAATTCGTTACGAATTCTCTTGTACTGTCCGAATAAATATCCAATCTCACGACCACCTACTCCGATATCACCGGCAGGAACATCTGTATTAGGACCGATGTGTCTGCAAAGCTCAGTCATGAAACTTTGACAAAAACGCATAATTTCGTTATCTGATCTTCCTTTAGCGTTGAAATCAGAACCTCCTTTTCCACCACCCATAGGTAATGTTGTTAAAGAGTTTTTGAATGTCTGCTCAAAGCCTAAAAATTTTAATGCACTTAATGTAACCGATGGGTGAAAACGTAATCCACCTTTATAGGGTCCAATTGCACTATTGAATTCAACACGGTATCCGCGGTTGATTTCTACTTCACCATTATCATTGATCCATGGTACACGAAACATGATTGTACGTTCCGGCTCACACATTTTATCAAGAATTTTCGCAGCTTTGTACTTAGGATTTGCATCATAAGTTTCCCAAACTGTTTCTACTACTTCTTGAACTGCCTGATGAAATTCTGCTTCTCCAGGAGTTTTGGCCTTTAGGCCTTCCATGAATTCATTAATCTTTGCTTCCATGCCAAACTATGTTATGAAATTAAATTAGATTGTGTTGTTTTAAATATTAGTTCTTGGTTCAAAAGTATATATTTTTTCATAATCACAAATTAAATTAATATTTTTTTTACAACGTTTCCGTAAACTTTTTACGCCTCATTATCAATACTTTACGCGGTATAAATTTCTGCTCTACAACATTTATCAAAAAAAAATGATAAAATTCATGTATTCAAAGTGTAGATTTTCCCCGGAAGTGACTTTATTATGCCTTCAAATTCCAATTTCAGAAGTAAACTCGACACTTTACTCATCGGAAATGATGTTTTCAGACTAATGCTATCTATAGGCATGTTACCTTTCTCCTTAAGTACCTGAACAAGTGACTCCTCTTCGGGAGATAGCTCAATAAATAATTTTGTCTGAACCGTTTTAGGACTCTTATTCTTATTTTCCCATCCTAATATGTATTCCAAATCGGCAACACTCTCTATAAGGTGAGCCTGATTCGTTTTTATTAGTTTATTACAACCCGTAGAACCTTTATCATATGTTCGGCCTGGAAATGCAAAAACATCTCTATTGTACGAATTAGCAATATCAGCAGTCACCAACGAACCTCCTTTTGATGCCGACTCAATAACAATAGTAGCATCTGCCATTCCTGCGATGATTCTGTTCCTGCGAACGAAATTTTTAGGATCGAATTTACTTTTGGATGTGAATTCACTAATTAATGCCCCTTGGTTAACTATCTCCTCAGCATATCTTTTGTGCAGCGAAGGATACATCATATGCAATCCGTGACCTATTGCGGCAACAGTTTGCAATTGGTTTCGCAAAGCTGCCTTATGGGCACAAATATCAACACCATAAGCAAGACCACTTATAATTAAAGGCTTAACCTCCTTTTCGGATAAATCCTGTATCAGCTTATTGCAGATCTCCCGTCCGTAATCACTGGCATTTCTGGTTCCTACAATACTAAGAGTACGTGCCGCATTAAAATCAGTATTTCCTTTATAATATAGTGTGCAAGGCGAATCGGCACAATTTAAAAGCCTTTGCGGATAATCTTTCTCTAAATAGAAACTAACATTGATATGATTATCTGATATAAACTTTTGCTCTTCCTCTGCCAATTGGATCGCGTTATCACGATCCAGCTTATCGATAAAAGATTGGCCGATTCCCGGAATTTTTAGCAAATTTTGTTTTTTCTCTTTAAACAGTCCCTCAATACTTCCGGTATAGGCAATTACTTTCTTTGTATTAACCGGGCCTATCCCATTCAAAAAACTAACAGCAATTTTATAAATATCCTCCATATATTCATCAAATTAAATAAACGAGGCCTAATTTACAAAATATTTATAAGGTAAAGGTTGTTCCTATGGTGAAAAATCCTGCATTTCCCCAACCTAATTCTGCAAAAATGCCAAATTGATTTGAAAAATGGTAACGGGTACCCAGCAAAACACCTAGATCGAAAAGCAACTCGTTATTCCTGTTGGTTCTAACAGTAGGAACATTTCCTCCATCCAATCTGGAAATTGTAGATTTTCGATTCTCCAGAGAAAGCCCTGTTTTTACACTGGCATACATTTCAATCCCATTGTCAGGTGCAATATTCATTTCGGAAAGCCAGCCATTTAATTCATAAGTTAATACCGTTCCAAATCGATAATAGTTATATTTCACCTCATCAAAACCCAAATTGAACTCATGCTTTTGCCCGGCATAGCCAACATAAGCTCCAATACTTAAATCAGGCTTCCAGTTTTTCTCCAACTGAATAATAAAAGAAGGAGAATTGGTTTCATTGGTGCCCATAAAGTTGTGATCAAACTTCCCATATTTCCCTAAAGGGATTCCAATATTAAGTCTTACATCATTTTTCTGAGCCAATATGGTATTTGGCAATACAAGCACCACAATCAATAGTGCTAACTGACTTTTAATTTTTCTAATCATGTTATAATAATCTTCAATAAAGGATTTACAAAACTGATAACGCATACAATTATATTTTAGTACGCTCAACCGCAAAAGTAAATCTTATTACTTTTTTTTGGAATTCTTTTGCAATGATTTAATCATTTCCGCCTGACTGGATTTTGTAAGAGAAGAGATACTAACTGATGGGTATTTTGCTAATCCTCTTTCTGTTTGCTGATACAAAGTAACTTCAGGCCGTAAGCCAAACAGTTTTCTTTTTAAATCGAAATGAGACAATTGACTTTTGGGAATTTCAATAGATTTGAACTTCTGGTGAAAAGGGTGCAGCGGATAATATCTCAAAACTATTTTCTCTTCTGATTCCTGATAGATAATATAATTCAAATTGAGCGATAAACTAAGTGCGATGCAGGCAAAAACGAAACCACTGACTGCTCCAAAAATTGGATAAATCGGCTTTGCCTTTAAATAGATTAAAATAATGCTTACCGCCAGATATAAAAATATAAACACGTAGTAAAAAAGCTTAATCCAGGCTGCGCGATTTTGATTATTTATAGTCATTTTGATTCTAAAATTGAATTTACTCAAAGGTAAAAACTAAAGTGGAGTTCAACAATGAAAATCGAAGGATCTGAAAAATAGTTTCTCATTTCAAATCATAAATGCAGTTTTTGCTAATATATAATGAATATTTACTCAGACTTTTTTATTTTTACCCGGAATTATCCCACACTATATCAAGTTAGTAATTGTAGAATAATTAAGTGAGGAGGGGGTGAATGTTCCACTTCTTCTGCTTTTTCACGTCTTACAGACAGAAAAAACAGAATGAAATTGGATGTTTTCGTACTCCTGGTTTGGAAAAAGAAAATAAAATGGAAGTAAGACTTCAGGAAGCAAAAGATTCGATAAGAGACGTAATTGACTTTCCTAAAACGGGAATCGTATTTAAGGATATCACAACAATGTTGAAAGATGATAAACATCTGGCAACTTTAGTTGACACTCTTTACAATCAATATAAAGACAAAGGAATAACAAAGGTTGTTGGTTTAGAAAGCCGTGGTTTTATTTTAGGAACCGTTTTAGCCTATCGTTTAGGTGCTGGTTTTGTTCCGGTAAGAAAACCTGGTAAATTACCATCGCCAACTTTCTCTGAGAAATATTCTTTGGAATACGGAGAAGATGAAATTTTTATCCATCAGGATGCTTTAGATTCTGACGATGTAGTTTTGCTGCACGATGATTTATTGGCAACGGGTGGTACAGCAAAAGCTTCTATCGATTTATTGAGTCGATTTAATTTGAAAAATGTTTTCGTGAACTTTTTGATAGAACTTGACTTTTTGAAAGGCCGTGATAAATTGGCTACTCAATATGAAGTTGATTCTGTATTCCACTTTTAAATAAAGCATAAAATTATCATTCAGGTCATCTTAACCCAAATGGTTTTGATGACCTGATTTGCGCTATCCCGGTATTTTTCACAGACAAAACTGAGTTCGATGCAATATTCCATTTCGAAAAAAAATAATTTACTGGAAGGAAGAATTGTTCTTCCCGCCTCTAAAAGCATATCAAACAGAGTTCAAATTATTAATGCGTTGAGCTACAATTTTGAGCCGATTAAAAATCTTTCGGATTGTGATGATTCAAAAGCAATGCAGAGCATTCTAAATTCCAACACCAATAGTTTTGATGTTGGACATGCAGGAACTACCATGCGTTTTTTAACTGCATACCTCTCTAAAATTGTTGGCGAATGGACCTTAACCGGTTCGCACAGAATGAAGGAAAGACCCATTGGCGTTTTGGTTGATGCTCTAAACTCAATAGGCGCTCAAATTACCTATTTGGAAAAAGAAGGTTATCCTCCGCTTAAAATTTTTGGATCGAACCTTACCGGTGAAGTAGTAGAACTAAAAGGAAATACCAGCTCTCAGTACATTACTGCATTGCTTTTAATTGCACCAACTCTTGAAAAAGGGTTACGAATTAAACTAAGCGGAAAAATTGTATCGCGTTCGTACATCGAAATGACTCTGAATATTATGGAGGAGTTTGGTGTGAAATCGGAATTTAAGGGACAAGAAATTTATGTGGCAAATCAGGCTTATCAACGGATTCCTTATATCGTTGAAGGCGATTGGTCGGGTGCATCGTACTGGTTTGCTTTTATGGCTTTGGCCGATGAAGGAAAATTATATTTAGATGGTTTAAGAAGACACAGTTTTCAGGGTGATTCAGGATTGGTTCCGGTTTTTGAGAAACTAGGCGTTAAAGCTCAATTCTCGAAACGGGGAATGTTCATTGAAAAGATGGCAGCCAATTGTACAAAGCTAAAGTTCGATTTTAATCAGATGCCCGATTTGGCTCAAACATTTGCCGTTTGTGCCTGTTTAAAAAACATTCCTTTCCACTTTACCGGCTTAGAAACTTTGAAGATTAAAGAAACAGATCGCATTTATGCACTAATCACAGAATTGGGGAAATTAGGTTACGTTCTTACTGAACCGGCCGAAGGCGAATTGGCCTGGAATGGTGAACGAAAAACAGAAGAAGAGAATATTGTGATCGAAACTTACCACGATCATCGGATGGCCATGGCATTTGCTCCCATCGCACTGGCTTGGCCAAATGTGGTAATTGATTCGCCCGATGTGGTAAAAAAATCGTACCCTAATTTTTGGGAACAGCTAAAAGAATTGGGTTTCGAAGTGAAGGAATAAATTCTATGTGATATCAGAAACAACCCCGTTAGAACTAAGTCTAACGGGGTTGTTTTATAAACTACAGTCATTTAATTTATTTGATCTAAAATAAGCTTGGCGCTCTCAATTGCAGTTTGGGCGCCAATTATTAACCACACTGAGAACGACACTTAAAGTGAACCCCTCAATATTTTGATAATCTGAACCACTTTGTTCTCTATGGTTATATAATGATGATCTTAAACTATTGTAAGCACAAGTTGATTATATACTAGTGGCAAAGCATAAGTTTGATGTACATCAAAAATATAACTTGATGTACATCAAAATATATTTTAACCAGGATAAAAAATTTAAAAGATAATGAAGACGATACCAAAAGGTACTTAGCGGATGATTTACAGATAAGGATGTAACATTATTTCGAGTTAGAGCGTCAAATAAAAACCAAACTGAAAAAAACATGACTAAAAAGATTTTATCTGCTCTACTCCTGGTTTGCTCTCTGTATTTGCATGCAAGCGCTCAAAAAGATTCTATAACTATTTCGGGAATTGTAACTGATTTTGAAGGCAATGCCAAAGACAGTGCTTTTGTTGAAATAAAAGGTAGAGAATTTGGAAAAGAATCAATGTATGAAACCTATTCCGACAGCGATGGAAGATATTCCCTGAAAGTGAAAAAGGGAAAATACCTTGCATTGGCATCGATGAAACTATGTGAGTATCCAAAATCAAATTCTCAATTATCACATGAGGATATGCGGCTTGAATTTTGGGCATGGAATGTTATTGCTGAAGATGATATGGTATTGAATATTCATTACCACCGCCTTGAGATTTATGGTATTACCGTTTTTAAAATAGAAGGAGCAAGCCCGGGATATACGATATATTGCAGACCCATGAGTTTATCCAAGTATTATTCGAATCCAGATAAGCCTATTGATGATACAGATCTTTGCACTGATCCTGATTTGCTTGATGTAAAGGTTACCATAAATGGAGTGCCGGTTAAAATTAACATGAAACAGAAAGTGAAAGAGTATGTTTCAAATGGAATATGCAATGGCTATTTATTACATGTTGATGCTCCAAAAGAATTGAGTAAAAAAGGATGTGATATTTTCCGGATAGAAATGACCGATTTGGAAAATGGAGATAAAGGTGAAGCGGTTTATTTTAAAGAAAAAGACGGGTACCAATAGTTCTTTATGCTAATATGTAATCGGAAATTCTTAGTGGAGATTTATTTCAGATTAACACCAAAAATCCACATGTAATCAAGTAATCCCCTGACATGAACGGCTTGCGTATAGTTAGAGCATGACAGGCGTGGAAGCTTAAGCAGAACACAAAAAGAACTTGGTGCTCTCACTTACAGTGAGGGTACCAATTATAAACATATTGAGAGCCTCACTTAAAGTGAGACCCTCAAAATTCATCTGAATCAAATCGTACCCAGATAAGTGATTTTAAATCACCCACATCCAAGAAAATCCCTTTAACAGGAGGATCACAAATCCTCAATTCGAAACCTATAGATTACAAATCTACAGGAGCTGCTTTTACCCAAATAGTGTGGTACATTGCACCTTGATGTGCTGCGAGTAGTGCCAATTACTAAACACATTGAGAGCCTCACTTACAGTGAGCCCCTCAAAATTCAGTTAAAATCAAAGCATAAATACTCCAAAGAGCATCTTTACGAAGTGGCATGCGTGAAGGATTGAAGAGAAAACCCCGCAGGTGGTGCTGGATTTGTGCGTTAGCGCGAGGAGTTGAAACGGAAAGCCTGACCCGAAGAATGAGGGACACGCCCTAAAATAATTAACAATGAGTAATGCGCAATTAAAGGTAAAATTGGCATTTTGAAATATGAATCAAGTAATCCCCTGACACGAACGACTTACTTACAGTCAGAGCATGACCAAAATAGAAAATAAAAAAGGAGAAACTCCCCAATGTTTCTCCCTTACTTACAATAAATATATCTGATCTAAAATTATTGTCTGATTGCTGTCTCCAACCCAATTTTTATCATGGTATGAAGAGTTGTTTGGCGCTCTTCGGCACTAGTTTCTTCGCCGGTTAGGATATGATCGCTAACGGTAAGAATTGCCAAAGCTTTCGCCTTGTTTCGGGCTGCGATTGTGTACAAAGCTGTTGCTTCCATTTCTACCGCTAAAACGCCGTAATCTGCCCAAATTTTAAATGGTTCAGGATTATTTTCTAAATCGTGATAAAAAATATCGGACGTTAATGTACTGCCCACTTTAATATTTACTCCTTGTTCGGTGGCCGCTTTATGGGCATCGCTCAACAAACCAAAATCGGCACATGGAGAATAATCCATGCCTTTAAATAAATTCTTATTGATGGCTGAATCGGTACAGGATGTCATCGCCAAAATTACGTCGCGCACGTGCACATCTTCGTTAAATGATCCACAGGTTCCGATACGAATCAGGTTTTTCACACCATATTGCGTTATCAGCTCATGAGAATAAATTGAAATTGACGGTACGCCCATTCCCGTTCCCTGCACAGAAATGCGTTTGCCTTTATAAGTTCCTGTGAAACCGAGCATGTTTCTTACTTTATTGTAACAAACCACATCTTCCAGAAAATTATCGGCTATGTATTTTGCCCGTAAAGGATCTCCAGGTAAAAGGATAGTTTCAGCAATATCGCCCATTTTGGCTTCATTGTGTGCACTCATGATATATTGATTTATAGATTTACAAATAAAGATAATGGATTTCCGGCAAGGATCACAGGAACCAAACACAGAAACAGCATTATATACTATTCAGTTTCGAAAAAAATATGGATTATAAATTGGTTGGATGGCAGTTTGGCAAGCAATCGTGCTAAAATGTAGAATTATCCCGACTAAACTTTACGAATCACTTTTTTTACTTACCGCAGGCAAAAATAATAATTTTATCGGACTTTGCTCCTTTTTATTTTACACTTTTCTCCGTTTTCTATAGTGACATTCTTTTACGAGCAAAGAAGTCGCGAATTAAAGCAGCACTTTCCTGTTCCATAATACCTGAAACTACTTCGGTTCTTGGATGCATTGGATTGGGTGAAAAACGGGTATATCCTCTTTTCTCATCTTTTGCACCGTATACAATTTTTGAGATTTGCGACCACGCCAATGCGCCTGCACACATATTGCAAGGTTCAAGAGTTACATATAAAGTACAGTCTATGAGATATTTTCCCCCCAGAAAATTAGCTGCAGAAGTTATGGCCTGCATTTCGGCGTGAGCGGTCACATCATTCAACCGCTCTGTAAGATTGTGCGATCGCGCTATTATTCTATTGTTGCACACCACTATGGCGCCCACCGGAATTTCATCGGCCTCGAAAGCTTTGTGGGCTTCCTGCATGGCCTGTTTCATAAAATATTCGTCGGAAAACGGAGATATAATTGACTCTTGGTTCATGTTTTTGATTTGAGATGTGAGAAGAAAAACTTTGTCAGGGACTACCGCTGACAGGTCAACTTGTAATTGCCCGCAAACAGAGCTGCAAACTACTGCTTTCATACAATTTAAGACCTAATTTCATTTCTTATCGCTAAAATTTAACAATCTATTAATAAAAGCGTATTCAGTTTCGCAAATTGTTAGTAATTTCGCAAAGTTAACAAAACCAATAACAAAGAACGAGGTTAATAACAGAAAGCTATTGGTGATTAGTCACTGCAATTGATATTAATAATTGTTCGACAGTAAATCAAAAGAAACAGACCTAAATAACAGAAATCAACTAATGGCTAATAACTAATAGCTTGTTAAATCATTAAATGGTATAAGATGTACAGGACTCATACTTGTGGAGAATTAAGAATTCAGAATGTAAACGATACGGTAACACTTAGTGGTTGGGTGCAAAAAGCACGTAATCTGGGGGGAATGACCTTTGTTGATCTTCGTGATAGATATGGCATTACTCAATTTGTTTTCGATATGGAAAGCAATACTGAATTATGCGAAAAGGCAAGAAAATTAGGCCGCGAATTCGTTGTTTCAATTACCGGTAAGGTTGCTGAAAGACAAAGTAAAAACGACAAAATACCTACAGGAGCTGTTGAGATTATTGCTGATGATATAACTATTTTAAGCAAATCGGCAATTCCTCCTTTTACCATTGAAGACAATACCGATGGTGGTGATGAATTAAGAATGAAATATCGTTACCTCGATTTGCGTCGTTCTTGTGTTCGCGAGAATTTAATTTTGCGTCACAAAATGGGTATCGAAGTTCGTAACTATTTGGATCAGTTGAATTTTATTGAAACAGAAACTCCTGTATTGATAAAATCGACTCCGGAAGGTGCGCGTGACTTTATTGTTCCTTCGAGAATGAATCAGGGTGAGTTTTATGCTTTGCCACAGTCACCGCAGGTATTTAAACAATTGTTGATGATTTCCGGTTTCGACCGTTACTATCAGATTGTAAAATGTTTCCGCGATGAAGATTTACGTGCCGACCGTCAGCCTGAATTTACGCAGATTGATTGCGAAATGGCCTTTGTTGAGCAAGATGACATTTTAGATACTTTTGAAGGATTGACCAAACATTTATTCAAGAAATTGAAAAATGTGGAGATGAACTTCAAATTCCCAAGATTGGATTACGCTGATGCCATGGAATTTTATGGTAACGATAAGCCTGATATCCGTTTTGATATGAAGTTTGTTGACTTAAGCGTAATTGCGAAAGGAAGTGACTTTAAAGTTTTTGATGAAGCAGAATATATCGGAGCAATTTGTGCTGGCGGATGTGCTACTTATACTCGTAAACAACTGGATGCGCTGACTGATTTTGTGAAAAAACCGCAAATTGGAGCCAAAGGATTGGTTTACCTGCGATACAATGAGGATGGTTCATATAAATCATCGGTTGATAAATTTTACGGAGAAGAGCAATTGCAGAAATGGGCGGAAGCTTGTAACGCAAAACCAGGCGATTTGATTTTGATTTTGGTGGGTGAAAAAGCCAAAACATTACCTCAACTAAGCGAACTGCGTTTGGAAATGGGTAATCAGTTAGGCTTGCGCGATAAGAATGTTTACGCTCCGCTTTGGGTTGTTGATTTCCCTCTTTTAGAGTGGGATGAAGATTCAGAACGTTTCCACGCCATGCACCATCCATTTACTTCGCCTAAGAAAGAAGATTTGCATATGCTGGAAACTGATCCTGGTAAAGTTCGTGCCAATGCTTACGATTTGGTAATTAATGGTGTTGAAATTGGCGGCGGTTCTATTCGTATTCACGATACAGAACTTCAGGCTCGAATGTTCAAGCATCTTGGTTTTACCGATGAAGAAGCACAAGCTCAGTTTGGTTTCTTAATGAATGCATTTAAATATGGTGCGCCACCACACGGCGGAATCGCTTTTGGATTTGACCGCTTGGCATCTATGTTTGCAGGTATCGAATCAATCAGAGACGTTATTGCATTCCCTAAAAACAATTCGGGTCGTGATGTAATGATTGATTCTCCATCGCCGATTGCCGAAGCACAAATGGTTGAATTGGGTCTTGACTACAGAAAGAAATTGAAGTAAGGATCTTGAAAATATTAGTACAGGCTCCGATCATATGATCGGAGCTTTTTTTGTGTCCTTTTTTTCTGATAATATGGTTTTAAGTATGAAAACAATATAATGTCACATTTCTCTTTTCACCCCTAAATCCCCTAAAGGGGACTTGTTTACTACATCCAAACAATAGTTCCGCAATCTGTCTGATTAGGAAGAATACAACAATAAATCATTCCTATTACTTAAAGAGAAAAAAAGAATTAATTCACTAAATTCCATTGATATCCTCTCGTGATAAATCCCTTAAGATTTTGAAATTCAGGAACATATTTTCTCGAAACGGGTATTGTCTGATCGTAATTTTTCAAGTGAATTTTATATCCATTCGAATTTCCTTTTGCAGTCTTTATTTGGTTTAAGTTGATTAAGAAAGAGCGATGGCATTGAAAAACAGCATCATTTTCCACCTGATCTACGATATTGGTTAGCGTATTGCGAATACTTGTTGTTTTTACCAGCCCATCAACTAAGTAATAGATGTGGACATGATTTTTAATTGCTTCCAAAAACAGAAAATTATTTATTTCGATTGTAAAATCCGGCTCGGTTTTGTTTGCATTCTCAAAAGTGATCGGGCTGTTGTGCTCCATTGTTTCACCACTCCGTCCTTCTTGAATAATCTGACTCAAATTATTTTTAAGTGTTTTGTTGTACCGAATTAAAACCATTCCGGTAATTGGAAATATGCCAATCGCACTTGTTAGTAATAGTGTATACAGAAAAGACAAGGCGTTTACCTGAAAACCATTAATAATCAATGACAAATAATACAGATTCGATAAGGAAATTAAAATCAGAAGGAAAAGGATGTATCCCATTTCTTTAAGAACAGTCCACTTTTTACTGAAAAGTTGATGAAGCTGTTTTTTGACAAAGCTATTCATGCAAAGCAGACACAGAAAAGTGATCATGCCAAATCCCAACGAAGCGATCATTTTGTTATTTTCATAACTGTAAAATCCAAAAGGCTGAAAAATATACAGAATTGCGCTTACAGCTATTCCAATAAAAAAAAGATGCTTCAGATTTAATACCGAAAACGGGTACTTTCTATTAATGATTTTTATTTGGCTTAAGTTCATTATTTGGGCTCAATACGAATTTGTTATTGGACATAAATATAAGAAAATTTACACTCTGTTTTTTTGAGTTCAAATTAAAGATAGCCATTCTTAATTTCCGGAAAAAACCCATCTTCTTATCAACAAAAAAGCCCCGACAATATCGAGGCATTTTGTTTTGATCCTTTCAAGATCTATTCCTTTTTCTTCTTTCTCTTGATTTTTTTCACTTTTTTACCATTCTGATCATCAACCTCTACTTCTACGGTAACATCTACATCCTTATCCTTTTCAATCCACATTTTCTCATCACCAGAAGTTTTTATTTTGATGATTTTATGACCATCCTCTTCTGTTATTTCAACGTCATCAGAATCGTTGATAATAAAAACTTTCTCTCCTTTTTTACCATGAGATTCCATCATATGCATTTTATGATCTCCTCCTTCCAGCATTTCAATACAGATATCCTTTTTAATACAAGAATCACCACCATGAAGAATTACATTTCCATCCTCATCAGAAATTCTGATTCTATTCATTATTCTCATCTCTTTACCATCGCAAGCTGAATCAGATGAAAAAACAAATGTCTTCATTATTTTCTTGTGTCTGCCATGATTCTCACCCCCATCATCAGAGATCCAAACATGATGCTTTTTTATCAGAGAATCGGACAATCCCCTTAACTCCATCATTTCAAACATTTTTTCGTGACCATCAGCATCATAAAAGACAGTATCGATAACCGTTTCTTTCCCATCTTCAATAAGCTTAACCTTTACATGCGTTTCATGTTTTTCATCTTTTTTTTCTTTCTTCTGAGCCGAAGAGCTTTGAGCAGCAAAAACTGCAAAACAAACCAGCAATAAATAGATTGATAACCGTTTCATATGTTTATAATTTGTTTTTGATTTGTCATATGGAACTTACCATGCTGAGATTATCATCTCCCTGTGTGTCAAAATCTCTTTGGCATGGACGTTTCATAACTTATCTTTTAAATTGGATTAATAATTTCTACAATCAAAATTACGATACTACTTAAACAAAGGCAGTTAAGCTTTAGCTAAAAAGAGTTAAGGAAAGGTTAAAATGAGACGCAGATTATTTATGAAAGAAATGATAAACACAGATAATGAGAGACAAAAAAAGCTGTCCTAAGAGTAGAACAGCTTTTTAAAAATTTATTGATCAGAATTAATTCATCATTTCTAATTCATAACTCTTAATCATTTAGTCCAGTTTTAGTACAGCAAGGAAAGCTTTCTGAGGAACTTCCACATTACCAATCTGTTTCATCTTTTTCTTTCCCTTCTTTTGTTTCTCCAAAAGCTTACGCTTACGCGTGATATCACCACCATAACATTTTGCAGTAACATCTTTACGAACAGCTTTTACGGTTTCTCGGGAAATAATTTTGGCTCCGATGGCTCCCTGAATGGCAATATCAAATTGCTGACGGGGAATTAATTCCTTCAATTTCTCACACATGCGTCGGCCAAACGACTGGGCATTATCGAAGTGAATTAAAGTAGACAAAGCATCCACTCCTTCACCATTCAAAAGAATATCCAACTTCACCAATTTGGCTGGCCGGACACCAATTAAGAAATAATCGAAGGAAGCATATCCTTTCGAAATACTTTTTAGTTTGTCGTAAAAATCGAACACAATCTCTCCCAATGGCATTTCGTAGGTCAACTCTACTCTATCACTGGTTAAGTATTGCTGATTGGTCATTATTCCTCGTTTGCTCATGCAAAGATTCATAATAGACCCGGTATATTCCGACTTGGTAATAATTTGTGCTCTGATAAATGGCTCCTCGATAAAATCCAATGAATTGGGATCCGGCATATCCGACGGATTGTGCATTTCGAATTTATCGCCTTTCTTGGTGTGAGCAATGTACGAAACGTTGGGAACCGTAGTAATTACATTCATATCGAATTCACGATCCAAACGTTCCTGAATAATTTCCATGTGCAGCATGCCCAAAAATCCGCAACGGAAACCAAAACCAAGCGCCATTGATGATTCCGGCTCAAAAGTAAGAGAAGCATCATTCAACCTTAATTTTTCCATCGATGCACGCAAATCTTCATAATCCTCTGAATCGATAGGATATACCCCGGCAAACACCATTGGTTTTACTTCCGCAAAACCATCGATTCCCTCTTTACACGGATTTTCTTTGTGTGTAATGGTATCTCCAACTTTTACTTCGGTTGAAGTTTTAATACCCGAAATAATATACCCAACATCTCCTGTTTTAAGAGATGCTCTTGGCTCCTGTATTAACCTCAATACACCAATCTCATCCGCTTGGTATTCTTTTTTTGTATTTACAAACTTAACCGTGTCGCCTTTCTTTATTTCCCCGTTCATCACACGGATATAAGCAACAATTCCCCGAAACGAGTTGAATTCCGAATCGAAGATGAGAGCCTGTAAAGGAGCTTCTGTATCGCCGGTAGGTGCAGGAACACGTGAAACAATTGCCTCCAGTATTTCAGGTACTCCCTCGCCGGTTTTTCCACTTGCCGAAAGAATATCATCCACATCGCAGCCTAACAAATCCACAATCTGATCTTTTACATCTTCGGGATTTGCATTGGGTAAATCTATTTTATTTAAAACTGGTATGATCTCCAAGTCATTCTCAATGGCCAAATACAAATTGGAAATGGTTTGAGCCTGAATTCCCTGAGTTGCATCAACAATCAACAAGGCTCCTTCGCAGGCAGCTATCGATCGCGAAACTTCATAAGAAAAATCAACATGACCAGGAGTGTCTATTAAATTCAGTACATATTTCTCACCATTTAGCTCATAATCCATTTGTATGGCATGACTCTTAATGGTAATTCCACGTTCGCGTTCTAAATCCATATCATCCAATACCTGAGCTTGTTTCTCACGATCGGTAATGGTGTGGGTCACGTCCAGCAAGCGGTCGGCCAGGGTGCTTTTCCCATGGTCGATATGGGCTATGATACAAAAATTACGTATGTTCTTCATCTTATCAATAACAAATTAAGAATTAGTAATTACGAATTGTCAATTACAAATTACGAACGTTTTTTATCTATTCGTAGTTGGCAATTATTAAATCCCTAACTGAATCCGCAAAGATATTCAAATCCTTGGAATAATAAGAATTTGGTTTGACTGAATAATCATCAACAACTCAATCGATCTCTAACCATCCCACGTCAACCAAAACTTACTAAATATAGCCCTTTCATATACTTCCATTTTTAGATATTGTAAATAAGCAAAAAACATTTCGTTTCAGGTAGGGTATTTTTTTCATTTATCGGTTCACAAGTAAGCGAGCTCATAAAACTTAAATGTAAAATCATAAAAATTAGAATCATGAAAAAGTTTTCTTTTTTACTAGTAGTAAGTTTAGCAGTTATATTTTTCTCTTGTGATAAAAGTGATGATGTAATTGATGTATTGAACGAAGATCAGGTTGAATTGAACAACACGGTTAAAACAGTAGTTGCTTCTGAAGAATTAACCGAAGATGTTATGGTATCGGTTGATTATGAAACTGATTTATTCTCATTTGCTCAGGAATCATTTGATGAGGTTACTTCTTCTACAAAATGTGCCGTTGCTGACCGTTACTGTCAATTCTTTCAACTTTGGAATCGATACAAAACCGATCAGTTGCCTGATGTATCAATTGAATTTGGTGACGAAAATCGTTTCCCAATGACAATTACTATCAATTATAGTGATTCTACTGTTCTAAACAACGGTCGTGTTATTAGTGGTACCATTGCTATTGTGCTAACAGCAGCTCCTTTTACAGATGGCGCAGTTCGTGAAATTACTCTCGACTTAGTGATTGATGGCATTGCTGTTGATGGATGGAAACGTATTGAATATACTGGAGAAAGAGGTGTCTCAAAAATGTTTGCTTATACTAGCGAATTAACATTCACCTTCCCTGATGAAACTACTCTTTTCCGTTCGGAAAATAGAACCAAAGAATGGGTATCAGGATTGGATACAAAATGGGATGTAAGCGACGATAGAATTGAAATCAGAGGTTCTGTTACTTGTGTAGATTCAGAGCAAAATGAATATTCAAAGACAATTGATGTTGAAAATCCGTTGGTAAGAATTGGAACCTGTCGTGTAATTGTAAGTGGATTGGTAATATTTACTCAAAACCAAATTGAATTTGCAAGACTTGATTATGGTGACGGAGAATGTGATAACATAGCAACTTACACATACATTAATGATGCCGGCGAAACAGTAACCGAAGAAATTGAGATTGGAATACACCTAAGACTTAGGGACAAATAGTAGATTTGAATCAATAAAAACTGAAACTGGTGCAGAGTATTGCAATAATCCTCTGCACCAAATTCACCGAAAAAGTTTATTTTTACCTTAAACCAATCCTCTAGCCTTGACACAGGAAGAATTTAAACTCTTATTTGACAACCATTTCGATTCAATCCGGAACTACATTTACTACCGTTCCCGGGATGAAGAACTGGCCACTGATATTGCGCAAGATAGTTTCATGAAATTGTGGGAGAAAAATCTAGAATTCGATGAGAAACCTTTACGATCATTACTTTACAAAATTGCAGGCGATCTTTTTATCAGTAAATACAGAAGAGAAAAAGTAGCCCAAAAATACTTGGTAAAGTTAGAACCTGCTATTGACAATCACTCACCTGAAGACCAATTAGCGTATCAGGAACTTACAACAAAATATGAAACAGCACTGGATGAACTCTCAGAAAAACAACGAACTGTTTTTTTAATGAGCAGAATGGAAGGTTTAAAATATCAGGAAATTGCCGATCGATTAGAATTAAGCGTTAAAGCTGTTGAAAAAAGAATGTCATACGCACTTTCGTATTTAAGAAATGCATTAGGAAGATAAATGAAAAACGACAACCAACATAACGAACTCAAGCCGGACATGGATTTTATCAATTCACTTCCGAAAATCGAAGTCACCTATTCAAAATCCAAAGAGGATGTATGGAAAGAGCTTTCGAAAAAAACCTCTGCTTCAGTGGCACCTGCTAAAGTGAAAAGGATGCAATGGGTGAAATATGCAGCCGCAGCCTGTATAGTAATACTAATCGGATTCACCGGTTTTATTAATCTTTACACAAAAACTATTCATTGTCCAAAAGGGGAACATTTAAGTGTAAACTTACCCGATCAGTCAATAGTCGATTTAAACGCTAACTCAAGCATATCCTACAAACCCTACTGGTGGAAATTTTCGAGAAAAGTGAAATTTGAAGGCGAAGCATTCTTTACAATTACAAAAGGAAACAAATTCGAAATTGCCTCTAACTATGGGAAAACTTATATCTTAGGCACAAGTTTTAATATATATGCCCGGGGAAATCAATACAAAGTAACCTGTTACACCGGAAAAGTAAAAGTTGTTTCAACTCTTACATCCGACAAAATTCTTTTACTGCCAAACGACCACGCTTTCGTTACCAAGAATGGCAAAATAAAGCTTCAGAAATGTAAAAACACCGAGGATAAAATATCATGGCGCAACAATTTATTCCTATTTACTAAAACCCCATTGCAATTGGTTTTCGAAGAAATAGAATTACAGTATGATATTAAAATTGTAGAAAAGGGGAAATTTGATTTAATTTATACCGGGAAGTTTGACAAAGAAAAATCTGTAGAAACGGTACTTCATACTGTCTGTATGCCTCTTGGATTGAAATTTGTAAAAGGACCTAACAACAATTACATCATAACCTCTAATGCCCAATAAGTGAAACGAATCATCATCTTTCTATTATTAGGATTGGTTTTTTCAAATATTTCTGCTCAAAAAATTACAGTTACTGCCAACAAAAAAGCTTTGAGCGAAGTATTGATTGATCTAAGGGATCAATATGATTTTCAACTTTCTTTTAACAACGATTTACTTTCAGCTTATATCGTAAGTCTCGATAAATCTTTTTCTTCGAAAGATAAAACAATAGACTTTTTGCTGCGAAAGCTTCCTCTTAATTACCAAAAATCAAATGAGGTATACTTGATATTTCCGGAAGAGAGAATTGCTCAATATCGAATTTTCGGCCAAATTATGGACAAGGAAAGCCTGGAGCCCCTTCCTTTTTCTCATCTTACCATTAACAATTCGCCCATGGCTACCGATGAGCAGGGGAACTTTTCGTTTACTTCAGAAACAGACAGTACTTTTCGGATTTTAGCTTCCCATTTAGGATACTTTATTCACGATACACTTATAAACCAAGGAGCAAATCAAAATATTTTACTAACAGCTGCGAGCACCGACTTACCTGAAATAACCGTTACCGATAAAATTGTTCAAACATTCATTAAAATGGGCAATCAGGCAGGGAATCTAAAATTAAATCATAAAATTGCGGGTTTTTTACCTACCAACAACGACAATTCTGTATTTGAATTGCTTCGTTTACAGCCAGGAATTCTTGCCGCCGGCGAGCAAAAAAACGACCTGATTATATGGGGATCTTACGAAGGTGAAAGTCAGGTATTATTCGATAACATTACCCTTTGGGGATTAAAAAATGTTTATGAAGATATTGGTGCAGTGAATCCTTTGGTTGTAAAAAACATTGAAGTTTTAAAAGGTGGTTTTGATGCCCGTTACGGCGATCGGGTTGGCGGAATTGTGCACATTACCGGCAAAAACGGCAGTCGGCTTAAACCCACTTTAAATCTAACCTTAAATAATATCACGGCAAGTGGTTCCTACGAACAGCCTATTGGCAAACGATCCTCTCTGCTGTTGGCTTTCCGGCAAACCTATTACAACCTTTTTAAAGATGAACAAATTAAGTATGCTTCATCAAACGCAAACCTTCAGGGACAAGGCTTAGGACAAGCTTTAGTTTCCTCTTTAGGTGATTTGGATGTTGCTCCGGATTATAAATTTCATGATTTCAATTTTAAATTTACAAGCAATTGGGAAAACGGAGATAATTTTTCGCTTAGTTTAATGTCTGGACAAGATCGCTACTCATACGATATTACAACAGAATCGTATACAAATGCAAAAAAGCACAAATACGAAGGCAATGATCAGTTTGGTGGTTCTATTAACTACGGAAAAGTATGGCGAAATGGGAACACCAGCTCGCTATCTGTTTCCCGGTCTGAGTTAGATACAAGAACCAGCGATGTGGTGTCCATTACCCGAATTCGTACCAACGAAGAGTTTTTCAGAAGAGATGATAAATCAAAAAACAACATATTAGAATACAGAGCAACACTTAAAAATTCATTTGTTTTTGCTGAAGATCAGAATTTCGAGACTGGAATTAATTACATCAACGATGAAGTTAATTTAAAGGAAGATTCTCTCGATATCAATATCCTGCACATAAAATCCAAAGCAGACCGGATTGGCTGCTATTTTCAAAACAATCTGAATATTAGCAGCGGTGTTTCCATAAAAGCAGGGTTTCTGGCCAATTATCCAATCAATCTGAAAAAAGTTTATTGGGAGCCCCGAATCTCTCTTAGTCTAAAACTTTCCGAGAGAGTTGCGATCAATGGAGCCTGGGGTTTGTACAAACAATTCATTACAAAAAGTTCTGTCGTAAGTGAAACCGGTGATTTCCGTTACATTTGGGTCGGTGCCAATGAAAAAGACATTCCCGTGTTGGAATCAGTTCATCATGTTGCCGGAGGATCTTACAACAACAATGGATTTACATTTAGCATTGAGGGATATTATAAAAAAACAGACGGACATACACGATATTACAAATACCGGCAAGAAGGCAATATATCTTTGGGTAAAAGCAAAAGTTACGGGTTGGATATTTTTGCCAAAAAGGATCTGGGCGATCATACCTTATGGATCTCTTACACCTTAAGCAAAACTCTCGAAAATTTCGATTATTTTAATACCAACGAATATCGCAGAGCACTGCATGATCAGCGCCATGAAATAAAAACAGCAGGTTTACTGGCTTTAAAACCATTTTACATTTCAGCAAATTATATTTACGGATCAGGCTTTCCTATTTATTCAAGCCGAAACAAAATTGTTGCAGAACCAGATTACACCAGACTTGATGCCGCTCTTATCTACAAGTTCTATCCTAAAAAGACAAAATGCGAACTTGGAGTTTTGTTCCATAATATTCTAGACCGCAACAACATTACCTACGAATCGTACGAGAAAATACCATTGGATCAGATCAATTCGATCAGTATCTATACAGAAACAGTACCTACTTCGATACGTCTGTATTTTAAAATCACAATTTAAATGGTAGTTGATTACTCAAAACACTCCATAAAAAAAAACCGACAAGAAGAATCTTGCCGGTTATCACAACTAATATTAAAACATAATCAAAAAGATGGTCTAAATAATAACAAGAAGAATCTAAGAGATCCGATTAAGCATGGAATGTTTCTCAAAAAAGTATAATCACACCTAACTTACTTTTAAACTACTAATTCTAACGGATTGGATCATTCGTAAATATTTACTAACAAGCCAAAAAGAAATCGTTCATTTCCTCACAGAACCATCACAACTTAGTATTCTTCATGTTTGGTTAATAGTTAGATCATTAATAACACAAGGGGGATAGTGTTACCAACTCTCTAAAAAATTGCAATTGAATTAACAACTACAAATGGTTTTCAAAGTACGTTGTCACCAGAAATTTCCTCAAAACTACTCTTTAAAGCAGCCATACGTTTCTGATGAATCGGAGCTTTCTTTGTATTTGTAACAACAGAATTTAGTTTGCCTGATAATTCATTTCTAAATGCCTCCAATTCTTCAACCGAAACCACTTCTTTAATGGATTCCACCAATTTGGTTAAATTCATTACACAAGCAAATTTATCAACAATCACATTCCCAATTTCAATAGCCTGATTTCGGCTGAGATCTTTGTTAATTTGATCGACTCCAATACATTCAAGAGCTTGATTTAATCCTATAACTGTTTCTAGTTTCTCGGATTTTGTTAATTTTGATAACAGATTTGTTGTATTCATGTTCCGTTTCAAGATTATTTAATTGAATCATTCTCTTGATTTGATGATTCAAATGTAGCTCATGAATTGAGATTACGAAAATCGTTTTTTAATACAAACTACGAAGTTCAAGCAAAATGAATATTGAAAATTACACTGTTTACCAAACAGTTAACTTACACATCTTTTACAATGCCTAAACAACAAATAGACCCTCTGTTTCAATTAATTAAATCGATTTCGAAATCGGAGAAACGAAATTTTAAGCTGTATGCCAATAGAATTAGCAGCGAAAAGGAGACCAAATTTTTACAACTTTTCGATGTTTTGGATAAAATGGATGACTACAATGAGAGCATTATTTTAAAAAAAGCAAAAGAAATAAAGCAATCTCAGCTTCCTAATCTAAAGGCACACTTGTACAAACAACTTCTTACCAGCCTTCGGTTAACGCAGATTAATCATGATATCAGCATCAGTATCCGTGAACAGATTGATCACGCAAAAGTTCTGTATAACAAAGGCCTGTATCAGCAAAGCTTACGAATACTTGATAAAACGAAAGCCCTGGCCCGAAAAAACAAGAAGAATATTTTGGTATTTGAAATTGTCCAATTCGAGAAATTATTAGAATCGCAATACGTTACTAAAAGTATTGAAAACAGAGCCGAAGAAATTACCCGGGAAGCAACAGAAATCAGTAAAATTATGGATGGAGTTGTATTCTTCTCAAATATGTCGATTCGACTTTATGGTTTATATCTTAAAGTTGGATATGTCCGAAACGAGAAAGATTTATTGATGGTGAAAGAATTTTTTAACGCCAACTTACACCCCTATGATATTCAATCCTTAAGTTTCTTTGAGAAATTGTATTTGTTCCAATCCTACGTTTGGTATTATTTAATTGTTCAGGATTTTTTAATGTGCTATAAGTATGCACAAAAGTGGGTTGATCTTTTTCAAACAAATCCGGAGATGATTCATATTCATACCGATTTGTATCTGAAAGGACTGAACAATGTTTTGGCAGCTCTCTTTTACACAAATCATGTAACTACGTTTAAAAAGAACCTGCGCTTATTACGAAAATTGGAGAATGAAGAACAATTCCAGCACAATTCAAATTTAAATATCCTTTTAAATATGTTCCTGTATGTACACCGTATAAACAGGCATTTTATGGATGGAACATTTAATAAGGGAATACATTTAATCCCAAAAATTGAACATTTTCTTGAAGAGAATAAATTTGGAATGGACAATCACCGCGCCCTGGTTTTCTACTATAAAATTGCATGTTTGTATTTCGGCAATGGACAATACAAAGAGGCAATTAAATATTTGAATCGAATTTCAGATGTAAAAGATACCACGCTTCGCGGCGATATTCATTGCTTTGGAAGAATATTAAATCTGATTAGCCACTACGAGTTGGAAAATACAGAACTCTTGGAATACCAAATACGGTCAACTTATCGTTTTCTGGCAAAAATGGACGATTTACAGGAAGTTCAAAAATACATCCTTCGTTTCCTTAGAAAACTAAGTTCGATAAGTCCGGACCAATTGAAAGATGAGTTGAAAAAATCAAGAATTGATTTGCAAAAATGGGTTAATGATCCTTTCGAGAAAAGAGCATTTTTATATTTGGATTTCATGTCGTGGCTGGATTCAAAAATTGAGAACCGGCCTGTACAGGAAATAATTATGGAAAAAATAGAAAAAAACAAGAGATAATAGAAAAGGGGGATCGAACGATCCCCTTTTTTTATTTCTGATAAGCAGACAAATCCTTTTCAAAAAAGTCTGCCGGATTTACAAGTTTTCCATCCTTTTTAAGCTCAAAATGCAAATGAGGGCCAGTTGTTAAACCTGATGTTCCAATTGTTCCAACAAGACCTCCTTTTGATATCTTCTGGCCTTCTTTTACAGAATAGGAATCCATCTGAGAATACAAACTGGAAAACCCATTCTGATGATCTACAATTACAAAACGACCATATCCTTTTCCTTGTACAAATTGGTTGTTCACCTTGGTAACAATCCCATCCGAAACGGAAAGAACTGATGTTCCTTTTGGCGCAGCAATATCCATTCCATTATGAAATCCTTTCTTTTTGGTAATCGGATGAATTCGTTCTCCGTAACCGGAAGAAATGTAAATTTGATCGCCTGGTTTTAATGGAAATGCAAGCGATTCCAGCGGATAAAAATTATCAAAATTCCCCTCTGACAATCTTGGGATTGATTCTGAAAAGCTAAAACTCAATAAACTGATTAAAACCACTGGGATTACCAAAATAATTTTAAGATGTGCTAATTTAGATGTATCTATTTTTTTGATCATTTTAATTCTTTTTAAAGTTAACGATGAATTAAAGGAACTGGTTAAAGCAAACATCATTTGACGTTCTGCATTTCTTAGTAGTAAGGTTTGATAATACACCTTGTCAATTCCTTCATTAAAACATTCCCGATCGGCCAGGTATTCATGCATTTCGATCAATGATCGATTTATTAAATAAATGAAAGGATTAAACCATAAAACCATTTTCACTAACTCAACAAACAATAGGTCGAGAGAATGAAATTGTCTGGCATGTATGGATTCGTGCAAAAGAACATGTTCTTGTTCCGATTCGGTAAGTATTTGCTGATTCAAAAATATGTACCCAAAGAAAGAATACGGCGAAGAATTTTCGTTTACCGATACAATTTTTAAACCATTATAAATTCTTATTTCATTGGCTTTTATTAATTTAAAGAGATGAAATACATGTTTAGCAATCCGAAAAAAAGAAACAGAAACTCCTAAAAAATACAAAATCCATACAACTGAAATCATAGAAAATAAAGGTGTTCCTGGCTCCAATTCATTTGATTGCAAAATTTCTGTTTGAAATGACTGTTCAAATTCCCATACAAATTTATTGGCTGCAGAAAAATTCTCAGTCTGAAATGAAAAATTTAACAGAGGGATAATCAACGAAATAAATGTAACAAACAGGAGATAGTATCTATTTCTGCTTGTAAAAGTATCTCCGGACAAAAATAATTTGTACATGAAATAAAATCCAGCCAAACAAATACTGGATTCCAGCAAATAAATTCCAAACTCAGCCATTTTTCTTCTTATTATGAATTTGTTCCTCAATTAGAACTCTCATTTCCTCCAATTCCGAAAGTGATAAATCCTGTTCGCGAGTAAAAAAGGAAGTAAATCCTCCAACCGAATCGTTAAAGAAACTCTTCATTACTCCTTTCATAAACGCACGAGTGTAAGCTCTTTTAGAGATTAATGGATAGTACTGATTTACTTTCCCATAAGTTGTAAAACCGATTATTCCCTTTTTTACCAAAACCCGAACCACTGTTGATATTGTTGTATATGCCGGTCTTGGATTTGGAAATTCCTCAATAATATCTTTAAGAAAAGCTTTTTCCAGCTTCCATAAATATTGCATAACTTGTTCTTCCGCCTTTGTTAATTCTTTCATGGTGCTAATGTATGACTATTTTTATAGTTGTGCAACTATTTAAATAGTCACAACGAAAAAAAATGCAATTCAGAATACGTGTATCCCGTCATGAAACTGTCATATACATAGAGAATTCTATTTAGTATACACAAAAATATATATCATGAAAAGCCTGCTAACAGTATGTATTTCTATTCTTTTAGGTGGATGTGCAAGTTCATATGTATCTTTTCAAAACATTGAAAAACCAAAGAAACAATATCACAAAATATTTGTAATTACGATTTTTAATGAAATAAATGTTAAAACATTAAATGAAGAAACTTACGATAAATATTTCAGGGATAATATTAATGATCTGAAATCGATGGATAGCAGAAGACTTCTGGAGAATGTTCTTAGAAATGAAATATCCAATCCAAGAACTCCAATCACATCATCAAAAGACAAATTCAAAATAAATATTGATATTAATTACAATGATTTTATTTCAACTTTACGCAAATCTGATACTGAAGCGATTCTTCTTATCAATGAAACAGATTACTATTATGAGGTAAGCGAAAGAATTAGTAAGTGTGGAGAAATTAAAAAATCAGAAAGTCCGAAAGCTGTATTTCAAGCCTACTTAATAGATATAAATAGTATGCAACCTTTTTGGGTTGGTAAAATTTATTCTTCGGGCACGCAATGGGATGATGCCGGCACAATCTACAGGAGTATGAGCAGAAGGCTAAATAAACGACTAATCAAAGAAAAAATTCTATTGCCTCCTTTATTGATACGCAAGTAAAGAAAATAAAAAAGGCGGCCAAACAGCCGCCTTCTATATTCCAGATGAAGAATGATTACATCATACCAGGCATTCCGCCACCCATTCCACCACCCATTGGCATAGCAGGAGCTTCTTCCTTTATTTCAATCAAAACACATTCTGTAGTTAAGAACATACCAGCTATTGAAGCCGCATTTTCAAGAGCTACGCGAGATACTTTAGCAGGATCAATAACACCGGTTTCAAATAGATTCTGATATTCTCCGATACGCGCATTGTAACCAAAGTCTCCTTTTCCAGCTCTCACCTTATCAACAACAACTGCACCTTCGCCGCCAGCATTGGCAACAATCTGACGCAATGGCTCTTCAATAGCACGCTTTATAATCTCAATACCGGTTGTTTCGTCCTCGTTCTCACCTTTAAGGTTCTCTAAAGCAGCAATTGCACGAATGTACGCTACGCCACCTCCAGGAACAATGCCTTCTTCAACAGCGGCACGAGTAGCACTCAATGCATCATCAACACGATCTTTTTTCTCTTTCATTTCAACTTCAGAAGCTGCTCCAACATAAAGTACAGCAACACCACCAGCTAATTTGGCTAATCTTTCCTGAAGTTTTTCTTTATCGTAATCAGAAGTTGAATTCTCGATTAAAGTTTTGATTTGAGAAACACGGGCAACAATACCATCTTTTTCTCCACTTCCATTTACAATCGTTGTGTTTTCTTTATCAATGGTAATTTTTTCTGATTGACCAAGCATTTCCAAGGTTGCCTGCTCCAATTTCATTCCTTTTTCTTCAGAAATAACAACTCCGCCTGTAAGAATAGCAATATCTTCCAACATTTCTTTTCTTCTGTCACCAAAACCAGGAGCCTTAACAGCAGCAACTTTTAATGAACCTCTTAAACGATTCACAACCAAAGTGGCCAATGCTTCGCCTTCTACGTCTTCTGCAATAATCATTAACGGACGACCTGATTGAGCAACTGGTTCAAGAACCGGCATTAACTCTTTCATTGTAGAAATTTTCTTGTCGTACAATAAAATATATGGATTCTCCAAATCAGCTTCCATTTTTTCAGGATCGGTAATGAAATACGGAGAAATGTATCCTCTGTCAAATTGCATTCCTTCAACCACTTTCACGTAAGTTTCAGTTCCTTTTGCCTCTTCAACAGTAATTACACCTTCTTTTTTCACTTTTTCCATTGCCTCAGCAATCAGTGCACCAATAGTCTCGTCATTATTTGCAGAGATTTTAGCAACTTGCTTGATCTTGTCGAAGTTATCTCCAACTTCCTGAGCTTGCTCTTTAATGTTAGCAACAACAGCTGCAACGGCAATATCAATACCACGTTTTAAATCCATTGGATTCGCACCGGCTGTTACATTTTTCAATCCAACATTTACAATAGATTGCGCCAAAACAGTTGCTGTCGTAGTTCCATCACCAGCATCATCACCAGTTTTCGAAGCAACTTCCTTAACCATCTGAGCACCCATATTTGCTCCTGGATCAGCCAATTCAATTTCCTTTGCAACAGTAACTCCATCTTTGGTAATCTGAGGTGCACCAAACTTGCGATCAATCACAACATTTCTACCCTTAGGTCCTAAAGTTACTTTTACTGCATTTGCCAACTCATCAACACCTTTTTTTAAAAGGTCGCGGGCTTCTATATTAAATTTAATTTCTTTAGCCATTTCTTACTTAATTTTGAAAGTTTGTGTAATTAATTATGCAATGTACAAAACGTCTGATTGAGACATTAACAGATAATCATCTCCATCAATTACCAGTTCTGTTCCTGAATATTTGCCATAAAAAACCGTATCTCCGATTTTTAATTCCATTGGTTCATCTTTCTTATCAGAACCAACCAATACTACTTTACCTTGCATTGGCTTTTCTTTTGCAGCATCCGGAATAATGATACCACTTGCAGTTTTTTCTTCAGCTTTAATAGCTTCAACCAAAATTTTACCAGCAAGAATTCTACCTTTTAAGTCTGCCATTTTCAAAATATTTTAAGTTTTAAATTACAATTTATGATTCATTCTCTTTCACAATTCATGCCAAAAGAAATTCATTGACAATATTGCCACAATACTGTTCCTATTTTAAAGCATCAATAACAAATGTGAAAAAGACTTATCAACATTTCAGCTGGGAATGAATAAATATACTGAAAAACAGAACGATAACAAGACAAAAAAAATGTCAGTATGATATGACATACTGACATTTATTTATATCAATGATATTTTTCTTCTCTTATTTTGCTGTATCCTTTTCTGTAGAAGGAGCTTCAGTAGGGAAAGTAGGAACATCAGTAGCAGTTTCAGTTTCCTGCAATTGCTGCTCGATTTGTGATTTCTGACCTTCTACTTCACCACGATCAATAGTCATCGCAGCTAAAAGACAAAGAACTAATAAACTTCCGGCCAAACCCCAGGTTGCTTTCTCAAGGAAATCAGTTGTTTTCTTAACTCCCATAATTTGGTTTGAGGATGAAAAGTTTGAAGCTAATCCACCTCCTTTAGAGTTCTGTACTAATACGATTAGCACTAAAAGTACACAAACAATAAAGATCAATACTAAAACAAAGGTATACATACTTATCTTATTTACTATTTTTTAATTTTTCTATTCTCTCAATCTGACTCGCAAAGTAAGCGTTTTTTTCGGGATTTTTCAAAACTAATTTGTCATAAACAGCAATAGCCTTATCGAACAGTTTCTGTTTCACGTAGATAGAGGCCAAAGTTTCACTAATAAAACCATCTTTATCCTCTAAACTTCCCAATGAAATATCCTCTTGTTTATCAACAACTTTAATGTTCCTGCTTATTCTTGGTTCATTTTGAATAAAACTATCAATCAGATCAATTCCTTTTTTCGATTTTTCCTTATCTGAATCCGAATGAAATTCATTACTGTCTTTCTTATTAACAACTGTCATCCAATCAGTAAAGGTGTGACTTTCATCCTTATCCGATTCTGTTTTCCTGATCTTTGGTTCTTCTGATAAAGTATATAAATTACCACCAAAACCAATATGATAAACCTCTGTTGCCGCCACCAATAATTCCGAGTCGCTCAACTGCTTTTCTGTTTGTAACTTCTCAGTTTTCGCTGTAGATTCCTCTTTTTTGTTTTCAGAATCAGCGATCTCCAAAATTTCATCATTTGCAGCAAACAAATTTTCAGATTCCACAGGATTATTCTGATCATTCAAAACCTCAGAATCCATTACTTCCGACTCCTCTGATAATTGAAACAATCCATCCTGCTCCTCCGCTTCTATTTCAGATACAAGTGACTTTTCATCGATCAGAAGATCTGTACTTTCCTCTTGTGTAACAGGCTCTGGTGTTTCTGGAGCAATAAGTATGTTTTCGCTACTCTTAAAACGGGATTGTATCTTAATTTGATCTTGAATTAACAAAAACAACTGACGCCGGTCTGGAATGTACAAAGCTGAATTTCTCAACTCTTCTTTAAACCGAATGCTTTGGCTGTCATGCAAGTTTTTCAACAAGAGTAGATGAGCAGTCTGAAAATAAGGATATTTGTCAATCAGACTTTTTAATTCCCGATGACTGTTCCGATCCATTTTCGCTGAATTTCTAATCCAATCCTGTAATAAACTTTGATCCATTTTTTACCAGTTTACAACCGCTTCATTGTATATATCATCAATAATATCTTCTAAAATCTCTGCCACTAATCCTTCTTCCACTTCACTTAACTGTTTGGTACTATCAAAATCCCGAAAGGCTGAAAAGCTCTTATCAAAATCATTATCAGGCTCTATTTCGTTTGTGAAACGAACTTTTACAGTAACCGTTAATCGATTGGTTGCAGAAATATCATCTGCAGTAACATCTAAAGCCTGAGTTCTGTATCCGGTTATTTCTCCTTCAAAATTCAAATGTCCTTCTCCATCTACAATTTCATCCAAAGTAGTTTGCCCACGAAATTTTTCTTTAAGTGCCTCCGTAAACTGATTACTCAAATTAGGATTTACAAGGGGAGCTCTATTAGGAAAAAATTGCACCGAAAAAGTTTTCACCTCAGGAGAAAGGGTTCCTCCTGTAAATGAATAGGACACCTTACATGCTGTTACCACAAAGGCAACACAAAAACTTAAAAACAAGACTTTAATTAAATTCATATGATTATAATATGTTTTTTAGTTGCCATACGGAACTTACCATGAACCAATAATCATGCCTCTGTGTGTCACAATTGCCTGTCATAGAAGTTTCATAATATTGGGAAATAAAAATAACAATAAATTGTGAATATTAGTTGATATCGTATTCTTTGATTTTACGATACAGTGTCCGCTCAGATATTCCTAAGTCCTGCGCAGCGTACTTCCGTTTTCCATTGTGCTTCTCCAAGGCTTTCCTGATCAATTCAACCTCCTTATCTTCAAGCGATAAAGATTCCTCAACAAATTCCTCTGTATCTTGAATTACCGAATCTTTAGGCGATGAAATAGTTGAAGAAGTTTGCGCCGAAGATTGATGATGAAGAATATCAATCTCCTGATCTTCATACAGCTTCCGGATAAGCAAAGCGTTATCTTTTTGCAAAGACGAAGAATCTCCACTTGTTTGCATCAACTCAAACACTAACTTTTTCAAATCAGTCATGTCCTTTTTCATATCAAAAAGAACCTTGTAAAGTATTTCCCTTTCTGAAGAAAAGGCCTGATCTTTTTTAGACACATCAGTATAAATAGCGGGTAACATATGCTCATCATTCCTTGGAAGATAGTTCCTCAGTATGTCAGCACTAATTTGCCTTTCCTTTTCAATAATGGAAACTTGCTCTGTAATATTTTTCAATTGTCGAATATTCCCAGGCCAGCGATAAGACTTCAATAACTGTTGAGCTCCGGGATCAAGACGCAAAGGCGGCATTCTATATTTTTCAGCAAAATCTTGTGCAAATTTTCGGAACAGCAGATAAATATCCTCTTGTCTCTCCCTCAGAGGAGGCATGTTGATAGGTACAGTATTTAAACGGTAATACAAATCCTCTCTAAATTTACCATCTTTTACAGCTTTAGGAACATTAAGATTTGTTGCGGCAACAACTCTTACATCTGATTTTAAAACTTTTGATGAACCAACTTTAATGAACTCACCGGTTTCCAAAACACGTAACAAACGAACCTGTGTCGATAATGGCAATTCACCAATCTCGTCCAAAAAAATGGTTCCTTTATTAGCTACCTCAAAATATCCCTTCCGATCTGATAAGGCTCCCGTAAATGCACCCTTTTCATGTCCAAATAATTCTGAATCAATAGTCCCTTCCGGAATAGCGCCACAATTCACAGCTATATATGGTGCATGTTTTCGAGAGCTGAATTGATGTATTATTTGAGGAAACACTTCTTTTCCGGTTCCGCTCTCTCCTGTAATTAATACCGATAAATCAGTTGGGGCAACCTGAATAGCAATGTCAAGCGATCTGTTCAAAGAATATGTATTCCCGATAATTGAGAAACGATGTTTTATTGTTTGTATATCCATCAAAAAAATCTAATTTGATTGTTACCTAAATAAAAAACATGAAATTTTATCATGCTACCTGACAAAATTACTACTTTTTAGATTTAGAAGGCTATTCTGCCTAATTAATATCTTTAAAGATTGTTAATTTTCAGTATCTTTTTCACGCAATCTCAGTAATACTTCATATTACAAATAGTAAAATCCAAGAGCCTATGTCAATCCATCTCAAAAGTCTTAAAGAATCAAATGAATTTTTAAATATTTTATTCAACAATATAACATCAGCAATATTTATTCTAGATAAGCATACCCGCGTTAAAAGTGTAAACGAGTCTTTTACACTCCTCTTTCAAAAAAGAGAAGAAAAGGTACTTGATAAATTATGTGGAAATTCCTTAGGATGTCAATACACCGTTGATGAAAATGCTTTATGTGGTGAAACCTCTCAATGTAAAAACTGTAAATTGAGAAGTGATCTTCTGCTTACCATGTGCCAAAAAGTTCCAACAAATGATAAAAAACTTACCCGAGGTTTTTACTCAAATAACCAAAAAGAAACCAAACATTTTTTGTATTCAACCCGACACATACAATATGGTGGAAATGAATATATTTTGGTAATTCTTGATGACCATACTGAGTTAGAGAATAGCAGGAATAAACTTGAAGAACAGAATGAAATACTTCGTGTACTTAATGAGCAAAAATCAAAATTTCTGGGTATAGCCGCACACGACCTTCGTAATCCTATTGGCGCAATAAAATCCTTTTCCAATCTGCTCTTAGATTCGTATCACGATTTTTCCGATGAAGATAGAATTGAATTCATGGAATTAATAAAAGACAGCAGTCAGTTTTCCCTTGACCTGATTAATGAGTTATTAGATATCTCCAAAATTGAACTGGGTAAACTCAAACTGGATAAGAAGGAACAAAATATTCAGGAAATAATTGAAAATACAATAAAAATCAATAAGATTTTCGCAAAAAAAAAGAACATCCAAATCAATTTTAATCCAACAATAAGTATTATTTCAATTTGGATCGACAAAAATAAAATTGAGCAGGTATTGCACAATCTATTAAGCAATGCTATTAAATACTCTAACCCAGATACAACAATATCTGTCATTCTTAAAAAGAACAATTCATATATTGAAATATCAGTTACAGATCAGGGCGTTGGTATTCCAGATCAGGAAGTAAAAAATTTATTTACCGAATTTGGAACAACCAGTGCAAAAACTACAGCTAATGAAAGTAGTACTGGTTTAGGTTTAGCTATCGCTAAAAAAATTGTGAACGGTCATGGTGGAAGAATAATGGCTCATAGCAAACTAGGGGAAGGTTCTGAATTTTTGTTTACTTTGCCATTAAATTAAAACACGCAAAATAAAACAAAAATGAAATTCTTAGGAATTATACCTGCAAGATATGCATCTACTAGGTTTCCTGGTAAACCTTTGGCCGATATTAACGGCAAACCAATGATTCAAAAAGTATACGAGCAAGCTCTTAAAGCACTTGATCATGTTTATGTTGCTACTGATGATAAAAGAATAGAGGAAGCTGTTAAAAGTTTTGGAGGAAAAATAATCATGACCTCTCCAAATCATCAAAGCGGAACCGATCGAATTGCTGAAGCGGCTAATATTATCTCCCAAAATTTAAAACTTGATTTCGACGTAGTTATTAACATTCAGGGCGATGAGCCTTTTATTCAGCCTGAACAAATTAATTCATTAAAATCCTGCTTCAATAATCCGGCTACCGAAATTGCAACATTAATAAAAGCAATTACAAATACTGCTGAAATTTTTGATCCAAATAAAGTCAAGGTGGTAACTGCTAAGGATAATCGCGCCTTATATTTCAGCCGGTCACCAATCCCGTTTGTTCGTGGCGAAGATCAGGATAAATGGCTGTCTCAAAATACTTTCTACAAACACATAGGGATGTATGCCTACCGATTTGATGCTTTAATGAAGGTTACGAAACTAGAACAAAGCAAATTAGAATTATCAGAATCTTTAGAACAATTACGTTGGCTTGAGAATGGTTATTGGATACAAACAGAAATAACTGAACACGAATCGATAGGAATAGATACTCCTGAAGATTTACTTAGAGTAAAGGAAATGGGACTTTTATAGTCCTTTTTTTATACTTTAACTTTTCATTAAGACTTATTAGGAAGCCATTAACCAATAATGAATCTTGCTCTTTATATATTTGAATTGTATCTTCAGATATCTATATAAAAATCACAATGAGCAGAAAAATTATCACCAGTTTAATCCTCCTAATGTCAATTTCATTAATTGGGATTATTGGAGTTCAAATTCTCTGGATAAAAAATGCAATCGAAATTCAGGAGCAGACTTTTGATTCAAATATTAATGAAGCTTTACACAAAATTGTTACTAATCTTGAAAAGGAAGAATCCGTTTTTTTAATCTCAGAAGGCCTGAATTCTGCCACCGATGTTAAAGTTGGCAATATTGAAATTCATGAGATTAAACAATTTCTTGATGAGAAGAATCACAAAAACGATCATCACATCCGCATAAAAACAACCCGGAAAATCAACGGAAAACAAAATAATGCAACCAGTTCTGATACACAATTAATAGTATCGCGCAAAAATCCTAAAAGTAAATCCATCAAATTTTGGCAGCCAAAAACAATTCTTGATTCATCTCTAAATATTGATATACAAGTAACTACAAATGATACCATAATTAGAGCGAGAAAAAAAGAGGAGCAAATTGAAAACATTTTTGAAAAAGTTGTCTATGAATTCAATTCTAAGGATATTACGATCAAAGATCGAATCAATGAAAAGGATTTACCCAATGACATTCGGGAAAGCTTAACCTTTTTTGATATTAATACCGAATTCGATTATGCCGTAATTGATGATAAAACAAAGAACATTGTCCTTTCATCTGACTCCAGTTTAAATTCAGAACTAGTTGCTTCGAATCATCAGGTAAATTTATTCCCAAATGATATTTTTTTATCAAATCATAAACTATGTCTGCTTTTTCCTGACCAATTCAATTTTATATACAAATCCATTTTTTCATTACTGATACTATCAGCAATTTTCACCCTGTTTATTATTTTCACCTTTGGTAATGCCATTTTTTTCATCTTAAAACAAAAGCGTATTAATGATATCAAATCTGATTTTATCAATAACATCACTCACGAATTTAAAACCCCAATTGCTACCATAGCACTAGCTTCAGATTCTATCAATAATCCAAAAATAATCGGAGATCCTGATAGAATCAGATACTTTACATCAATTATAAAAGATGAGAACTTCCGAATGAACAAACAAGTGGAAAATATTCTTCAACTTTCTTTATTCGGTAAACATGAATTGGATATTAATCCGCAAACCAATCATATAAACGAAATACTTCAAAAAGCTGCAGAGCATATTCAATTACAAGTTGATGAGAAAAACGGCACTTTAAAAATCGATTTAAAGGCAATCAACGATATAGCTGAAATCGACGAAGTCCATTTTTTAAATGCTATTTTCAATTTATTCGACAATTCAATTAAGTATTCAATAGAAAAACCCGAAATTGAAATCGGGACAAAAAATCAGGACAACAAAATCCATATTTGGATAAAAGATTCAGGAATTGGTATGAATCCACAAACCAAGAAAAAAGTGTTCAGAAAATTCTTCAGGGCGGAAACAGGAAATATTCACAACGTAAAAGGATTTGGCCTCGGATTGAGCTACGTAAAGCTGATCATTGAAAAACACAATGGACATATCGATATTATCAGTAAACCTAACGAGGGAACAACTGTCAATTTAACGCTTCCATTAAAAAGCCAAAATGAAAAATAATATTAGAATACTATTAGTTGAAGACGAACCTAATTTTGGTGCTGTCATGAAAAACTATCTGGAAATTTCAGATTTTGATGTTGTCTTGTGTAAAAATGGAAAAGAAGGATTAGAGAGTTTCGAAAATTCAAAATACGATCTTTGCATTCTCGATGTAATGATGCCGGAAATGGATGGATTTACTTTAGCAAAAAGAATAAAACTAATTAATGCGGATATACCACTCATTTTTCTTACAGCAAAAGCACTTAAAGAAGATATTATTCAAGGATATCGTTTAGGTGCCGATGATTATATTACGAAACCATTTGACTCAGAACTATTAATCTATAAGATTAAAGCCATACTATCAAGAAATAATGGTATCAGCAAAGCATCAACAATAAAGCAATACTCAATCGGTAAATTCATTTTCGATCCAGTATTGCGAACATTAACTTTAAATAATCAGCAAGAAAAGCTCTCCCCAAAAGAATCTGAGTTGTTAAGCTTGCTCTGCGCTAATATGAATCAAATTTTACCCAGAGAGAATGCCTTACGAACCATTTGGGGGGATGATAACTTCTATACAACAAGAAGTATGGATGTTTACATTACTAAACTTAGAAAGTATTTAAAACCAGATTCCAATTTATCAATTGAGAACATTCACGGAAGTGGCTTTCGTTTACTTCAAATCAATACACCATTTGATTCTACAAAGTAAATTGTAAAAAATTATTCAAAGCCATTTTCAATACCAAATTTCAGGCAAAAAAAAAGAGTCTCATTCCATTGGAACAAGACTCTTTAAAAGTTGGCGTCGACCTACTCTCCCACCTGTTGGCAGTACCATCGGCGCTATCGGGCTTAACTTCTCTGTTCGGAATGGGAAGAGGTGGAACCCCGATGCAATAGACACCTAAAATCATTCATCTAATATTGAGCTTACACTCTCAAGATAATATCATAGACATATCAAAAAAATCAAAGTAAAAATAACATCCGAAAAAATTCAGAAATGAACACCGCACTCAGAAGTTTTAGGGTAATTAGTATTGCTCGGCTTTGACGTCACCGCCTTTACACCTGCAACCTATCAACGTCGTAGTCTCCAACGACCCTTAAAGGAAATCTCATCTTGAGGTAGGCTTCGTGCTTAGATGCTTTCAGCACTTATCCCTTCCGAACGTAGCTACTCTGCAATGCAGCTGGCGCCACAACAGATGCACTAGAGGTTCGTCCAACCCGGTCCTCTCGTACTAGAGTCAGATCCTCTCAAATTTCCAACGCCCACAACAGATAGGGACCGAACTGTCTCACGACGTTCTGAACCCAGCTCGCGTGCCACTTTAATGGGCGAACAGCCCAACCCTTGGGACCTTCTCCAGCCCCAGGATGTGACGAGCCGACATCGAGGTGCCAAACCGCTCCGTCGATATGAGCTCTTGGGAGCGATCAGCCTGTTATCCCCGGCGTACCTTTTATCCTTTGAGCGATGGCCCTTCCATGCGGAACCACCGGATCACTATGCTCTACTTTCGTACCTGATCGACCTGTATGTCTCACAGTCAAGCACCCTTGTGCCATTGCACTCTACACACGATTACCAAACGTGTTGAGGGTACCTTTAGAAGCCTCCGTTACTCTTTTGGAGGCGACCACCCCAGTCAAACTACCCACCACACACTGTCCGTCGTCAGACGTTAGACTCCAGATAAGCAAAGGGACGTATTTCAAGGTTGACTCCACAAGTCCTGGCGAACCCGCTTCATAGTCTCCGTCCTATCCTACACATTACTTACCCAAAATCAATGTGAAGCTGCAGTAAAGGTGCACGGGGTCTTTCCGTCCCGTTGCGGGTAATCGGCATCTTCACCGATACTACAATTTCACCGAGCTCATGGCTGAGACAGTGCCCAGATCGTTACACCATTCGTGCAGGTCGGAACTTACCCGACAAGGAATTTCGCTACCTTAGGACCGTTATAGTTACGGCCGCCGTTTACTGGGGCTTCATTTCAATGCTTCTCCGAAAATAACATCTCCACTTAACCTTCCAGCACCGGGCAGGTGTCAGGCCTTATACTTCAACTTTCGTTTTTGCAAAGCCATGTGTTTTTGATAAACAGTCGCCTGGGCCATTTCACTGCGGCTCTCATCGCTGAGAGCGTCCTTTCTCCCGAAGTTACAGGACTATTTTGCCGAGTTCCTTAGCCATGAATCACTCGAGCGCCTTAGTATACTCTACTTGACTACCTGTGTCGGTTTGAGGTACGGGCAGCTTTAACCTGAAGCTTAGAGGTTTTTCTTGGAAGTAAAATTAGGCACACTATCTGCGCTGCCGTAGCATTGCAGTACTATCGACTTTCAGCTCAAAATGCGGATTTACCTGCATCTCTCATCACGTACGGTCTTCAACGAACTATTCCGTCAGTTCGCGGTGCTTTCATCTCTTCGTCACCCCATCGCAGTTAAAGCCGGTACGGGAATATTAACCCGTTGTCCATCGAGTTCGCCTTTCGGCTACCCCTTAGGTCCCGACTAACCCTGATCCGATTAGCGTTGATCAGGAAACCTTAGTCTATTGGCGTGCGGGTTTCTCACCCGCATTATCGTTACTTATGCCTACATTTGCTTTTCCAGAAGCTCCACAATGCATTACCACACTGCTTCTGCGCCGCTGGAATGCTCCCCTACCAGTTAGAATAAATTCTAAATCCATAGCTTCGGTAGTATGTTTTATGCCCGATTATCATCCATGCAAGATCGCTCGACTAGTGAGCTGTTACGCACTCTTTAAATGAATGGCTGCTTCCAAGCCAACATCCTAGCTGTCAATGCAATCTCACCTCGTTAGTTCAACTTAACATACATTTGGGGACCTTAGCTGATGGTCTGGGTTCTTTCCCTCTCGTCCGTGGACCTTAGCACCCACGGGCTCACTGCCAGATATAAGTTATAGCATTCGGAGTTTGTCTGGATTTGATAGGCGGTGAAGCCCTCGCATCCAATCAGTAGCTCTACCTCTATAACTCTCGACTCTGACGCTGCACCTAAATGCATTTCGGGGAGTACGAGCTATTTCTCAGTTTGATTGGCCTTTCACCCCTACCCACAGTTCATCCCAAGACTTTTCAACGTCAACGGGTTGGGCCCTCCACTCTGGATTAACAGAGCTTCAGCCTGACCATGGGTAGATCACCAAGTTTCGCGTCTACCCCCACTAACTTTACGCCCTATTCAGACTCGCTTTCGCTTCGACTACGGACCTGAAGCCCTTAATCTCGCTAGTGAGGAGTAACTCGTAGGCTCATTATGCAAAAGGCACGCCGTCACACCAAAAGGTGCTCCGACCGCTTGTAAGCGTATGGTTTCAGGTACTATTTCACTCCTCTATTCGAGGTGCTTTTCACCTTTCCCTCACGGTACTTGTTCACTATCGGTCTCTCAGGAGTATTTAGCCTTACCGGATGGTCCCGGCAGATTCACACAGAATTTCTCGTGTTCCGCGCTACTCAGGATACTGCTGGAGGCATTTTGCTTACGTGTACGAGACTATCACTCTCTTCGGTGTGTCTTTCCAAACACTTCCACTTCACGCCATTTCTCTTATTGCAGTCCTACAACCCCTACATTGCCGAAACAATATAGGTTTGGGCTGATCCCCGTTCGATCGCCACTACTAGGGGAATCACTTTTGTTTTCTTCTCCTCCGGGTACTTAGATGTTTCAGTTCTCCGGGTTTGCCTCCATTGCTGGATACCTATTAAAATAGGTGGGTTGCCCCATTCGGAAATTCACGGGTCAAAGGTTATTTGCACCTCTCCATGACTTATCGCAGCTTATCACGTCCTTCATCGCCTCTGAGAGCCAAGGCATCCGCCATACGCTCTTAATTACTTCTTATTGTGTTAACAAAAATTAAATCCCGTTACCGGAATTCATCCCTGTTTCTTTACTTTTGTTACTTCTACTTTAATTTTGTTTCAATATGTCAAAGAACTTTAAATACACCATCGTATTTTTGTGGAGAATATCGGAGTCGAACCGATGACCTCCTGCGTGCAAGGCAGGCGCTCTAGCCAACTGAGCTAATCCCCCATAATCGTTTCACTCCAATTACAAATTACAAATCATTTAATTACGTTCTATTCGTAATCAATAACTCCTAATGGATAATTAAATAGTAGTCCTGCGCAGATTTGAACTGCGGACCCCTACATTATCAGTGTAGTGCTCTAACCAACTGAGCTACAGGACTATTACTACCTATCAGCTTAGCGGTGAAAACACCCTAACGCTATGGGTTATGGTATAAATAAATTTATGAAAACAATCAGTCAGGAAATACAGTCTAAAACTCTTATCGAATCTCAATTCCTATAGTACAATACTTCCAATCTCTAGAAAGGAGGTGTTCCAGCCACACCTTCCGGTACGGCTACCTTGTTACGACTTAGCCCCAGTTACCAATTTTACCCTAGGACGCTCCTTGCGGTTACGTACTTCAGGTCCCCTCGGCTTCCATGGCTTGACGGGCGGTGTGTACAAGGCCCGGGAACGTATTCACCGTAGCGTTGCTGATCTACGATTACTAGCGAATCCAACTTCACGGAGTCGAGTTGCAGACTCCGATCCGAACTGAGACCAGCTTTTGAGATTAGCATCCAGTCACCTGGTAGCTGCCCTTTGTACTGGCCATTGTAACACGTGTGTAGCCCTGGACGTAAGGGCCGTGCTGATTTGACGTCATCCCCACCTTCCTCTCACCTTACGGTGGCAGTCTCGCTAGAGTCCTCAGCTTAACCTGTTAGCAACTAACGATAGGGGTTGCGCTCGTTATGGGACTTAACCCGACACCTCACGGCACGAGCTGACGACAACCATGCAGCACCTTGTAAATTGCTCCGAAGAGAAAGCCTATTTCTAAGCCGGTCAATCTACATTTAAGTCCAGGTAAGGTTCCTCGCGTATCATCGAATTAAACCACATGTTCCTCCGCTTGTGCGGGCCCCCGTCAATTCCTTTGAGTTTCATTCTTGCGAACGTACTCCCCAGGTGGATTACTTAATGCTTTCGCTCAGTCACGCACGGTGTATTGTGCACAACGAGTAATCATCGTTTACGGCGTGGACTACCAGGGTATCTAATCCTGTTCGCTCCCCACGCTTTCGTCCATCAGCGTCAATGTTAGCTTAGTGAGCTGCCTTCGCAATCGGTGTTCTACGTTATATCTATGCATTTCACCGCTACATAACGTATTCCGCCCACCTCAACTAAATTCAAGGCTTTCAGTATCAATGGCAGTTCCGGAGTTGAGCTCCGGGATTTCACCACTGACTTAAAAGCCCGCCTACGGACCCTTTAAACCCAATAAATCCGGATAACGCTTGGATCCTCCGTATTACCGCGGCTGCTGGCACGGAGTTAGCCGATCCTTATTCTTACAGTACCTTCAGTTCACTACACGTAGCAAAGTTTATTCCTGTAAAAAAGCAGTTTACAACCCATAGGGCCGTCATCCTGCACGCGACATGGCTGGTTCAGGCTTGCGCCCATTGACCAATATTCCTCACTGCTGCCTCCCGTAGGAGTCTGGTCCGTGTCTCAGTACCAGTGTGGGGGACTATCCTCTCAGACCCCCTAAGCATCATAGTCTTGGTGAGCCGTTACCTCACCAACTAACTAATGCTACGCATGCCCATCTTTTACCTCCGTAGATTTAATATTCAAACCATGCGATTCAAATATATTATGCGGTATTAATCCAAATTTCTTTGGGCTATCCCCCAGTAAAAGGTAGGTTGCATACGCGTTACTCACCCGTGCGCCGGTCTCTAAGCAGCAAGCTGCCTATACCCCTCGACTTGCATGTGTTAGGCCTGTCGCTAGCGTTCATCCTGAGCCAGGATCAAACTCTTCGTTGTATAAAAACTTTTGTTATAATTCTGCTCTTGGATGTATTTATAGTTATCGTAATTCTTACTTGACAAGGTTTTATTCCCTGTATTTACCTAACTTGTTGTTTCCAATATTTTCAAAGAACTTCTGTCGGCTGTATACCCCTTACTTAAAAAGGCAACCTGTTCTAAAATTTCATTCTTAAACAAGACAGTCGTTACTGTCTCTAAAAGCGAGTGCAAAGATAAAGAAATAAATCCCAAACCTGCAAATCTTTTTTCAACTTTTTTTCAGGACAATTTCGCTGTAATCCCCAAGTTTCCTAGGGTCTCACGAGCTCGTTAGCTCCCAAAGCGGGTGCAAAGATAAATCATTTATTTCATTATATCCTAATCCCAAAGTGAAAAAATTTCAAAAAAAATAAAATTGGAAGTTTAGTAGGTGTATACAATCATAAAAAGATTCCTACGACCACCCTACCACTGCCTATAAAATACTACTAAACAACCATTTTATAAATCCACTCTCCGTTGAAAGTGGATGCAAATATAACAGAAGAGTCTCCACACTTCCAAATGTTTTATGAAAAAAATTTAAACAAAAAGTCAAGACACTGATTTACAGACATAAAAAAAAATCATAACATAGATTGTGATTTCCTATTTTATATCAGCAATAAGAAATTTAGTCTTATACGCCTTCTACTAATAGCTGCTTTAGATTGTAAACCTGCTCTTTATTTCCCAGAACAAATAGATGAAAAGATTTATCGAGAACTATTTCGGGAGACGGATTATATACATATGCCCCACCTTCATCTTTTAAACCAATTATATTGGCTCCTGATTTATCTCGTACATTTAGCTCACGAATGGATTTACCCACAAAACAATTTGACAGCTCACAACAGCTAACTTCTTCCAACTTCACCCCTTTGGTTGATTGCAACAGAATATTATCCAGAAATTCCACAACATCAGGCTGTGCAACCAACTTTGCCATTTGTTGTCCACCCAGTCGATCAGGCATAATGACATTATTGGCTCCTGCTCTTTTTAATTTATTATCGGATTGACTTTTTTCTGATCGTGATATAATCTTTATCGTTGCATTCATTTCCCGGGCAGTAAGAACAACATACACATTCTCTGCATCATTCGGGATTGCTGTTATCAGCGCTTTGGCACTTGAAATATTTGCCAAACTGAGCACTTCTTCCTGAGTAGCATCACCCTGAACAAACAATAGTTCCGGAATTAAACGAACATTATCAATACTGCTTTCCTCAGAATCAACAACAACTACATTTTCTCCATGCGCAATCAATTCGAGGCATGCCTGTTTCCCATTTCTTCCAAAACCACAAACAATAACGTGTCCACTTAATTTCTCTATACTCCTCACGGTTCTATAATCTTTTAAATTTCTACGAAAAACGCCATCTAAAATAAATCGGGTTATGGCCGAAGCCAAATATCCAAATATTCCAAAACTGACGAAAATTAAAAATATTGTAAAAAGTTTCCCTGTATCTGACAACGGATGCACTTCGGTAAATCCTACTGTTGTGATAGTGATCACGGTCATATAGAGGGCATCTACAAAAGTATAGGCTTCATTCAAAAACATGAATCCAGCTGTACCAATAAGAATTGCCAGTATCAAAAATGACATTGCAATACCTAATGTACGTATGTTTTCCTCCCAAATTTTCTGCTTATTCATTCGTGCAAGATTAAAATCCAATATAATCATTAAAGCCTTACAATAACAACGGCAACATTATATTTTCATCAATATAAATTATATATCAACACTACGAATAATTCTATTTCCAAATTCGCACTGCAAACAATTAAATAAATCACAATAATTAGACTTTAGTTGCAATAAAGCCTGAGAATGATACGCAGACTTCACGTTAACACCACATTTTTTCCATTTTCGGGTAACCGAATTCTCCTCGGCAGAAACTTTATCCAGCAAATCATAAGCTTTATCTTTCAATTTTTGAGAGTCATTTACTACTCCATAGAGAAATAAAACAGGGATAACACAATTAATAATTAACCCATCGACACTCGATTGCCCAAGAATCTTAACTTTTTCATTCGAGTCCAAGCCGAATTGATAATGCCTAGTCCAATACTCGGAAGCTTGACAATTCAATAGATTTGAGATATCCTCTATTGAATTCGCATGAAGAATTTGCGAAAACAAGGACTGTGAATTATGAACCAAGGCGGCAAATTGCGCGATTCTAATTGTAGGAAAATTTGATGGCCGCAGGCGTAACCACTTCCATTGACCAGGAGACAATGCTTTCAATTGATATTTATCAGCTAGAAATTCATATTCCAACTTCAACTTATTCAAATATACATCTTCACAATCGAACTTTTCAAATAAACCTGATTGTCCAAAAAGCAATGCTTCCAATTGGAAAATCGAGTTCTTTTGCCGGGCAAGAAATTTCATTGGAATGGATCTGGCCAGCTGTTGAAAAGGATCAGCATTCACTTTCATTCCAAAATATCGTGCCAGCACCTGATAAAATGTTTCCTCCCAAGAGTTATTATTTTGCTCTAAAATCTTTTGAATCTCGTGAGACTTCCGCTCCAAACGTTCCAGAAGCATTCTATCAAGCCAATTCCGAACAAAGAAACTTTCAATCTCACCAATTTCATCCACACAAGGAATCCATTTTTCAGATAACATTAACTTTCTGTATTTATTCAATAATTCAGGAGTGAAACGAAGTTCCAAACAGGGAATGACGCGATCATTTTTCAAAACAACAGGTGAATCATCTTCCAAAACAACATGCAAAATTACATTTTCGTAGGCAGGATCAGTATTGTGCCCATGAGAATACCAAGATGAAGATTTTAGATGAATTTCAACATTTCCGGCCCAAAGAACATTATCGATTTTAATTCTTGCATCAAAAAAATCGGGCCCGGAGTCGAAATTTTGTTTTCCTACATCAATAATCTCAATTGCATTTCCTTTTGTGGAGAAAATATTTGTTTTTGAAAACAGATTCTGTTTCCAAATAAACTGCAGGAAATCTTCATTCATCCAATCAATTTTAAATCATCAAAAATCGAATTTAACAATTTATCATGTATTTATCAATAAAAAAGGCGGTAAATCATTGATTACCGCCTTGTAAAATATTTAGTTTGAATTTAAATCAAAGATTTTTCTTTAAGTAAAAGCTCCATTTCCTCCTGCAATTTTCTGGATTCCTCCTTAGCTGCCTCAGCAAATTTTTCGGAAGAATCAGCAAAAATAATTCCTCTCGAAGAATTCACTAATAATCCGCAAGCATTATTCATTCCATATTTCGCCACCTCTTGCAAGCTTCCACCTTGAGCTCCCACACCCGGAACCAACAAGAAATGTTCCGGGACAATTTTTCTTATATCGCCTAACATTTCAGCTTTTGTAGCTCCAACAACATACATCATATTCTCTTTCGTACCCCATTCCTGAGATTTTTCCAGAACTCTTTCAAACAACCTCTGATTATTCTGTTCAAAAAACTGTAAATCGAAAGCTCCCTTATTTGAAGTAAGAGCCAAAAGAATCACCCATTTATTATCGTATTCGAGAAAGGGCGTTACTGAATCTTCTCCCATATAAGGAGCCACCGTAATTGAATCGAAAGGCATATTCTCGAGAAAAGCACTTGCATACATTTTTGAAGTGTTTCCGATATCACCTCTTTTAGCATCAGCGATCAAAAAAATATCTGAATAATTCTCTTTGATGTAGTTTACCGTTTTTTCAAGACTAATCCATCCTTTAGCACCAAGACATTCATAAAATGCAATATTCGGTTTATAGGCAACAGTAAATTCTGCTGTAGCATCAACTATTGCTTTGTTGAATTCGAAAACCGGATCTTCGGTATTCAAAAGATGAGCAGGTATTTTCTTTATATCACTATCTAAACCTACGCAGAGAAAACTCCTCTTCTTCTTAATTTGCTCGAATAATGCTTGATAATTCATCCGTTTATAATTTTAATGTTTTGATGAGATGGAACTTTCCGAAAATTAAATAATCGTACCCAGAATATTGATTATATAAAAACAGGCATTCCATTTCTTTGGTTGTTTACTAGATTATTACAAAAAAGGCAGTGGAAAAACCACTGCCAATATTATTACAAACCACTTTCTTTAAGTCGTTCTGAATTTTCTTCAATTTGAAGCTTGTCAATTACTTCCTGAATATCCCCATCCATCGTGGCCGCCAAATTGTACATCGTAAAGTTAATACGATGATCCGTCACCCTTCCCTGCGGAAAATTGTATGTGCGGATTTTTGCTGATCTGTCGCCGGTAGAAACCATTGTTTTACGCTTGGATGAAATTTCATCAAGATATTTTTGATGCTCCAATGCATAAATACGGGAACGCAATTCAACCATTGCTTTAGCTAAATTCTTAATCTGTGATTTCTGATCCTGACATGTAACCACAATACCGGTTGGATTGTGAGTTAAACGAATGGCAGAATAGGTTGTATTCACGGACTGTCCTCCGGGGCCCGATGAACAATAGGTATCCTTACGAATATCACTTTCTTTTACATCGATATCAAATTCTTCCGCTTCAGGAAGAACAGCAACCGAAGCAGCACTGGTATGAACACGACCTTGTGTTTCTGTTTGTGGAACCCTTTGTACACGGTGTACTCCCGATTCATATTTTAAAATCCCGTAAACACCGTTTCCGGTTACGTTCATTACAATTTCCTTATATCCTCCCGAAGTTCCTTCACTAAAACTTGAAATTGAAACCTTCCAACCCTTAGATTCACAAAACTTTGTATACATTCTGGCCAATTCACCGGCAAAAATACTAGCCTCATCTCCTCCGGCACCTGCACGAACTTCAAGAATAGCATTTTTAGAATCTTCGGGATCAGCAGGTATCAGAAGCAATTTTATTTCTTCTTCCAGCTCTGGAATTTTAACTTCCAATTCTTCCAATTCCATTTTTGCCATTTCGCGCAGCTCCTCATCCGATTCGCTGTTTAAAATCTCCTTTGATTCTTCAATCCTATCAAGAGCATTTCTAAATTCCTTAGCGGCATCCGAAACAGCTTCCAATTCCTTATATTCCTTGCTTAACTTTACATACCTCTTCATGTCTCCCATCACCTCGGGGTCGGTAATCAACTGACTAACCTCCTTGAATCGGATAAGGACACCTTCTAATTTATCGAGTAACAAATTACTGCTCATATTCTGTATTCTAAATTTTGGACAAAATTATAAAAATAAAATCATTTTAAATAAAGCTTTCACTATTTAGATGCTGATTTTTAAGAAATCCACGACTTAAGGCTGTTTTATGAATTATTTGGCCAATATTTTCGCGTAGTAAATTATTTATCACTCATTTAAAAATTTTTATTTAATCTAATAAATCTTAATTTTAGAAATGTGGTTCCAAACTGCCCAACAAACAAGATTAAAATATTATAATCACACCCTAACCAAACAAACTATGAACAATTTAATAAAGATTACTTTTTCGCTTCTTCTTATTTTATTAGCTGGAAACTCCAAAGCTGATAATGAAAAAATTAAATTTGGAAAAGTCTCTGCGGAAGAATTGGAAATGAAAGTGTATGAAAAAGACACCAGTGCAGCAGCCGTTATTTTATATGACAGCGGAGCTTCTTATTTTGAAACTGAAGCCAAAAATGATGATACTGATTTTGTCTGTAAATTTGAGCGCCATGTGAGAATAAAAATACTAAAACCTGAAGGCTTTGATTTTGCAACATTTAAAATCCCATTATATCATAGTACAAACGGGGAAGAGAAAATAGGGGCATTAAAAGCAAGAACCTATAACTTAGATGAAAAAATTCTAATCGATAAATTGGAAAAAAATTCAATTTTCAAAGAAGAAACTACTCCAAACTGGAATAGAATAAAATTCACTATGCCGAATATAAAAGCAGGCTCTGTTATTGAGATAAAATATCAAATTTCTTCACCATTCAAACAAAATTTTAGAGCCTGGCAATTTCAATACAGCATTCCTGTTGTCTATTCAAAATACAATACACGAATCCCAAGTTATTTCAACTATCAGATTACAACAAAAGGATATTATCCCATAAAGAAATTAGATGAAAAGAGCAGACCAGAAAATTTTTTGATTAGATACAGAGATAATTCCACAGGAAATGTTGATAGCAAAGTACACCAATACACTCTCACGCCCAATTCCAATATTAATGAATACTATGCGGAAAACATTCCTTCTTTTAAAAAAGAATCATACATGCTTGCCGAAGAAAACTACTTAAGCTGCATTGAATTTGAATTGCAATCTTACAAGTATGATTACGGGGTATTGCATAATTTCACTTCCACATGGGAGGATGTTCAAGACAAACTAATTAAATCAGACGATTTTGGAGGTGTCTTAAAAAAAGATGGATTTATTAAGGATATTCTGCCTGAACTTATTGCTGACGCGAAAAGCGAAGAAGAAAAAACGGTCTTAATTTTTCAGGCAGTGCAGAACAACATTAAATGGAATGAAAAATACCGATTGTTTTGTGAAAAAAGCTTGAGAGCTACATGGAAAGAAAAATCGGGAAATACAGCTGAGGTGAACTTATTATTAATAGCCATGTTACGCTCTGCTGGCATAAATGCGAACCCTGTTGTTTTGAGCACACGACAAAACGGAATTATTCATCCCTCGCATCCTACAATAACCCAAATGAACTATGTTATTGCCTGCGCAAAGATAGGAGACAAAAACTATTTAATGGATGCAACGGATCCCTATTGCCCAATCGGAATTCTTCCGTTTCGATGTTTAAATGACAAAGGCAGGTTGATCACTGAAACTAACTCCGAATGGATCAACCTTGAAACTAACAAAGGATCAAAATGTGCGATTATGTCGACTCTTAGTTTAACTGAGGAAGGTACACTTAAAGGTAAAGTGACCGAAGCTTTTTATGACTACGAAGGAGTGGACATCAGAAAAACAATTTCAAACAACACAGATGGGTATACCGAAAAATTAAAATCGGATTATGAAGACTGGAATATCTCAGAAATTGAATATAAAAATCTAGAAGACAAAAATAAGCCTTTGCAAATCAGCTACTCAACAGAAATAGAAAACCTTGTAAATATGGAAGGTGAAAGAATCTATTTGAATCCTATTTTAAAAAACAAAACACATGAAAACCCTTTTAAGCTGGAACAAAGAGAATATCCGGTTAATTTTGGATATCCAATATCTGTAAATTACCTGCTGATTCTGGAGCTTCCTACCAACTACACAATCGAGGAACAACCAAAATCTTCTAAAATTACACTTCCTGATAATGGTGGGGAATACATATACAAAATTAATCAATCTGCTAACAAGGTGATGATTAAATACTCTTTTAACACAGGAAAATCACAATATTTACCTTCTGAATATGATTATTTAAAAGAATTTTACAATTATGTAATTACCAAAGAAAACCAAATTCTGGTATTGAAAAAAGTCGAGCCTACCGCAATAAAATAAATCTCAATCGAGTTCAAACAAAAAGAGGCTGTCTTATCGACAGCCTCTTTTGTAGTATATTCAAATATCCTAATACTCAAATTCTCCGAATTCACTTTTTATCGTCAATTTTTTTCCTGTGTTTGGCTCACAACGGCCAATTATTTGAGCATCTACATTAAATTCTTCTGATATCGCGATAATATTTTCAGCGATTTCCTGTGGAACGTACAATTCAAACCGATGTCCCATATTAAACACCTTATACATTTCATCCCAAGAAGTTCCGCTCTGCTCTTTTATCAGTTTAAACAAAGGAGGAACCGAAAACATATTATCCTTCACGATATGGATATTGTCGACAAAATTAAGCACTTTCGTTTGAGCACCACCTGAACAATGAATCATTCCATGGATTTGAGATCGGAATTGATCCAAGATCTTTTTAATAATCGGAGCATAGGTTCTTGTTGGCGAAAGTACCAATTTACCAGCGTCAATATCAACACCGTCAACTTTATCGGTTAATTTACAGTTTCCTGAGTAAACCAATTCCGCAGGCACTGCATTATCGAAACTTTCAGGATATTTTTCGGCCAAATATTTTGAAAATACATCATGACGCGCAGAAGTCAAACCGTTAGATCCCATTCCTCCATTGTATTCTGTTTCGTAAGTTGCCTTCCCTGATGATGACAAACCAACAATTACATCGCCAGCCTGAATTTTTTCATTCGTAATTACGTCTTCTCTTTTCATTCGGCAGGTAACCGTTGAGTCGACAATAATGGTTCGAACTAAATCTCCTACATCGGCAGTTTCGCCACCTGTTGAATGAATATTAACTCCCATTTTACTGTACTCAGCTAATAACTCTTCAGTTCCGTTAATAATCTGAGAAAGAACTTCTCCGGGAATCAGATTTTTATTTCGTCCAATTGTGGATGACAACAGAATATTATCAACTGCACCTACACAAAGTAAATCATCCAAATTCATAATCAATGCATCCTGAGCGATTCCCTTCCACACAGAAATATCGCCTGTTTCCTTCCAATACATGTAGGCAAGAGATGATTTTGTTCCTGCACCATCGGCGTGCATAATATTGCAATAATCTGCATCGCCGGTAAGGTAATCCGGAACAACTTTACAAAATGCATTTGGATACAATCCTTTATCCAGATTTTTAATTGCACTATGCACATCTTCCTTCGAAGCTGACACTCCTCTAAGGTTATATCTTTCGTCTTTTCTCATGGTTGTTTAGATAAAAGGTAAAAGCAACAAGCAAAAAGATTAGAACTTACAGACTATAAGTCGCTAAATAGCAAACAGATAAAACAGTCTCGCTCTTACTTACTCATTTACTTCTTCATTTTTTTTGCTTCGGCAAAGGTAATCTTTTTCCCTTTATTGTAAGCGATTACAAATGCATTAATTCCAGTTTCACTAATCTTACCCGCTTCGGCTCTTGCTTCTTCCAGATCATCAAATATTCCGGTAGTATATCTCACTGTAGAATCATCTACGCTTCCACGGAAAACCACTTTGTATTTTTGAAGTATCGGCGGAATCGTATTTTTATTGAATGCTCCTATCTGAACGGTATAGAAAACACCTTTAATTTCTGATAAATTTTTTATTAATGTATTCCCTATTTGACTGGAATCAGATCCTGGTTTTACTTTAGAATTTGGCCCCGGCTGATAGTCTGTTGACAGCACTCTAAAATCGGTTCTGCGATTCAACTGATTCGCCTCATCCTTCTCTTTCTCTTTCAGCTTACTGATAAAAGATTCACTCAACATATCGCCTTCAGCTAAAAAGTTAAACTCTTTGGCCTTCACCGCATTAATTGTCTGAGGTTTCGATTCCCCATAACCATGAGCAATTAACCGATCCCAGTAGATTCCTTTCTCTATTAAATAATCGACAACTGACTGTGCTCTTTTCTGAGAAAGATCACGGTTTGTGGACTCACTTCCGACATAATCGGTATGCGATCCCAATTCAATCGTAATTTTAGGATTATCGTTTAATGTTTCCACCAAACCATCTAAAGCCGTTTTAGATTCTTCTCTTAATTGCCATGATCCAAAATCGTAAAATATATTTGGCAATTCAATTGGTTTCTCAATCGGTTTTAAACCAATTACTGATTTAAAATTGCGGCTGATTTCTATTCCTAAAGTACTCACCTGCTCTTTACCATTCAGATATCCTTCTGCCGAAACCATTACAATATATTCCAATTCAGGATCAAACTCCACATTAAATTGCCCTTCTTCAGCAGATTTACTATCCATTTGTTCACCATTCGAAGAAACGATATGAATATCTGCATTAGGGATAAATTCGTTTGTTTCAGAATTTACAATTTTTCCCGAAAAAGAAAACTGTAAAGGCACATAATCAAATCTATAAATATCGTCATTTCCATTTTTTCTCGACGATGTAAACATTCCCTTCTCCTGACCAGTCTGAAATACCATTGCAAAATCATCGGCAGTCGAATTGATTGGATATTTCATATTCTCCACTTTCCACACACCGGTTTCCTGACGTTTTGCCTGATAAATATCCAAACCACCCATGCCTTCCTTTCGATCAGAGGCAAAGAATAAATCGCCATTGTTCTTTATGAAGGGGAATAACTCATTGTTTGGAGAATTGATTGGGCGCCCCATATTTTGAGGTTCACTCCAACTGCTTCCACTCTTTTTCGCCATCCAAATGTCATTTCCTCCGTAACCACCAGGCATATCGGATACGAAATACAGAATATTACCATCAGCCGAAATAGAAGGATGCCCCACGGACAGACTATCCGGAACCAGATCAAGTTGAGCGACACTTCCCCAGCCATCTTCCTGCCTTTGCACAGCAAATATTTTTGTTCCCTGATTATCTTTGGTTATTTTTCGAGAAGAAGTAAAATACAACACATCTGCCTCAGGAGAAAAACATGCCGCGCCTTCGTTCCATTCTGAATTAATTGTATCTCCCACACCACGAGCCTTGCTCCATTGATAAGTATCAACTATTACTTTTCGTGATGTTGCCTTTCTCCCTTTTCTCTTTTTACTCTTTCGAATCACTTCATTCGAATAGTGCGATTCAAAAATATTTGAATGAAAATCTCCTGTAACACCGTCTTTTTTAGGCTTATCGTTCAACTTTCTTGTTGATGAAAAAAAGATAACATTTGTATCTTTCCCCATATAAACAGGGCAAAAATCACTGCCCGACGAATTAAAATCATTCAATATCTCCACTTTATATCTTCCCGGATACTCTTCCCATGTGCTAATTCTTTTTAGTATTTCAGAAGGATCATTCTCTGCTTTTGCTTCGGGCTTTAGATCCAGATATTCCCAGAAATTTTCCTCGGCCTCTTCCATTTTCCCATTTTTCACTTCAGCATAAGCTAAATTTAAAACTGCATTTGAGAAAGTATCCCGGTTTAATATAGCTCTTCGATACCATGAGGAAGCCTTACGCACTTCATTTACCTGATCGAAACAGGACGCTGCTTTAAATGCTATATCGGCTTTTAGTTCTTTATCCTTTGACTTTTTATAAGCTTTTTCGTACAAACCTTGTGCATAGTAATACTGTCCGGACTGAACCATTTTATCGCCACGATTTACGTAGGATTGCGAAGAACAGGAAACAAATACTCCCAGAATTATAAAAATACAGATATTGGAAAAAAGCTTCATCAGATGAGTTTAAAATTCACTTATTGAACTAACAAGGTATAAAAATAATTATTTTATTCCAGTGGTCAATGTTTTGTTAGTAGAGATAAACATTTCTTATATAAAACAGAAAAGGATGTTCAAATAAATGAACATCCTTTTGCAATTTTTATTGTTGTCTCGACTAGTTATTGAATAACAATTCACGATATTTTGGCAATGGCCACATTTCGTTATCAACGACCAACTCCAACTTATCAATATGATATCTAATACTTGAAAGGTAAGGACGAACTTTTTCATCATAAGCCACAGCCATTTCCATGCCTTCTTTCAATACATTACATTCTTTACGAGCATCAACCATTTCTCTCACTTTAGCTTTAATTGAGCTGATATGAACCGAAATCTCTTTAATTAACTCTTTACGTGCGCCAGACAAGTCTTCATACTCACTGTTGGTAAAGATATCTCTTAAGCCCTGAACGTTTTGAATTAGCTTAGTTTGATAAGCTACAGCCGTTGGTACAATATGATTAATTGCCAAATCTCCAAGAACACGAGCTTCAATTTGAATTTTCTTAGTAAATTTCTCTAATTCAACTTCAACACGAGCTTCCAATTCCTTGTTAGTCATCACGCCACTTTCAATCAAGGATTTTCTAGCCGCTGGATCAAGATACTTAGAAATTGATTCCGGAACACTTGTAATATTTGTCAGACCTCTTCTTTTTGCCTCAACCAACCATTCATCAGAGTAACCATCACCATTAAAACGGATTGGCTTGCATTCAATGATCATTTTCTTAAGAATCTGGAAGATAGCTTCATCTTTTTTGATTCCTTGTTCAATTAAAGCATCTACTGCAATTTTAAATTCTTTTAACTCAACAGCAACAGCCGCACTTAAGGCAGTCATAGCAGCAGCGTTATTCACTGAAGAACCTACAGCACGGAACTCAAAACGGTTTCCTGTAAATGCAAATGGCGAAGTACGGTTACGATCTGTATTATCCAGAATAATTTCAGGAATTCGGCCAATACCCAATTTCAAAGCCGTTTTTTCATCAGGTGTCATTTTTCTTTCACCAACTTCCTCTACAATTCTATCCAACATACTTGAGACTTCATCTCCAAGGAAAGCTGAAACAATTGAAGGAGGTGCCTCGTTAGCACCTAAACGGTGACTGTTTGATGCTGTAAGAATTGACGCACGCAATAAATCCTGATTCTTATATACGGCCATCAAAGTATTTACAACAAAAGTAAGGAATTGAATATTCGCTTTAGGATTTTTTCCCGGAGCCAAAAGAACAACACCTGTATCGGTTCCTAATGACCAGTTGTTGTGTTTACCTGATCCATTAATTCCAGCAAATGGTTTTTCGTGAAAAAGAACACGGAATTTATGGTGACGGGCAACCTTTTTCATCACATCCATTAACAATTGATTGTGGTCATTGGCAAGGTTAGCTTCTTCAAAAATAGGAGCCAATTCAAACTGACTTGGAGCCACCTCATTGTGACGGGTTTTCACAGGAATTCCCAATTTATGACATTCAACTTCCAACTCCATCATAAAAGCAGTAACACGCTCTGGAATAGATCCAAAATAATGATCATCCAATTGCTGATCCTTAGAAGAAGAGTGTCCCATTAAGGTACGGCCTGTAAGCACAAGATCCGGACGAGCTTGATATAGAGCTTCATCTATTAAGAAGTATTCCTGTTCCCATCCTAAATTGGTATGAACTTTAGTTACATTTTTATCGAAATACTGACAAACAGAAACAGCGGCTTCATCAACTGCAGCTAATGCTTTCAATAACGGCGCCTTGTAATCAAGTGCCTCTCCTGTATAAGATATAAATATAGTAGGAATACAAAGAGTTGTTCCAACAATAAAAGCCGGAGATGATACATCCCAAGCAGTATAACCACGGGCCTCAAATGTTTGACGGATACCTCCTGAAGGGAATGAAGATGCATCCGGTTCCTGCTGAGCCAATAAACTTCCGGAAAAGTTTTCAATCATATGACCACCATCACCATAATCGATAAAACCGTCGTGTTTTTCAGCAGTTCCGTCTGTTAATGGCTGAAACCAGTGAGTGTAATGAGTTGCTCCTTTTTCAATAGACCATGCTTTCATACCAGCAGCAATACCATCTGCCATTTTTCGATCTACAGACAAACCTTTTTGATTTGCAGTCATTACTGCACGGAAAGCCTCTTTAGAAAGATACTTTCTCATAGATTCTACATTAAAAACTAATTCCCCATAATAATCAGTTACCTTATTTGAAGGAAAATGAACTGCTTTAGGTTCTCTTTTAAGTAACTCCCCTAACGCTTTAAATCTAATTGTGGTCATAAATGAAAAAATTTTAGTTATTGATATCTTAATCCGTATTGAAAAAAAAGGGGTACTCAGCAAAAAAATATTCAATTTTTACTCAACACCCCCCTTTGCAGTGATACAAATGTGAATAAAATAATTCGATTTCACAATTCTACTTCCAAAAAAATAAGCTCAACGAAACAAAAAAACGATAAAAACAGGATCAAACACCCTTATTTTTATCGTTTGCGCTGAAAATTTCAGTTTTTTTCAAAAAAAAACTGCTTTTTATCTGACCAATGGAATTTTAGGAGCATTTTTCCGAATAACGTCCCTTACATCCTTTTTTGAACCTATCAATTCATAAAATTTCAGGATATACTCTATTACCCCATGCCTATTCTCTTCATTTAAATATTCACATCGTGAAATCAATTCCAAAAACGCTTCTTTCAGTTCATTAAAATCTGTGAAAGCGGCATTAAATTCCTCATCACTCCATCTGTAACCTTTGTATATTCTTTTGTACTTTGCATCGGGAGCTATTTGAGGATCCAAAGTAAAATAAGTCTGATTGATTATTCCCGACCAATCAAAATCGAAAGGTACTGCAACGGGAATGCTCTGTTCATCCACCGACAAAATCTCAATATTGTGCAACCGACAAATATCCCAGTCTGAATTTCCAATCATCAACTGAAACAAAGACAGCATTACCATATTCTTTCGAAGAATATTGTATTGCTTTAAATTTTTATAATGCAGTATTATTTTTCCGTTTCGGGTGGCAAGATCATTTTTATCTTCCAGAAAAAAACCAAACTTTTGAATGGTATCATTAGTAAGACTATCAATAAATGAAATTTGAGACAAACGAACCCTATAACTGTGTTCGTCGATAAGATTATACATCTTGTAGATCAGATATTCTTTAATGGTATTCTGTTCGAATCCATCCTGATAAGACTGGCAATGACTTACGTATTTTAACTTGCTTTGCCCTTCGAACTCGGTTCCTGTCAACTTTTCTGAAGGCAGTTTAAATCGTAATGGCGGGAAATCGCAGTTTTGTTTTCGCCTTCGGAAATTTCCCCGGGTCATTACTTCAACGTCTATCTTACTTTCCGGTTGTTTCTCATTCTCAATTAACCGCAATTCGCATTTATGATACCTCCTGTCCTCTCCAATATCATTTATCAAAATTGACAAATTAGTTTTTAATTCGAACTCAAGGAGTTTTTCGTTTTTAAACAATGGCAATTGCAACAAGCTGTCTCTATCCTTTCTGGAAACAGCACTGACTGGAATCGAATAAAGGAATATCAATAAGATTAAGAAAGCTTTTGTGAAAAAATCTTTCTTGTTATTATTTTCCAGCCTAATTGCATTCGACAGTCTACTCATTGCATTTCTTTGTAAAAACATTATTCAATTAACTCTCTTCTTCCATCTGAAAAACAACGATAATATTTTCCATCTTCAATTAACACTACCTGAGGTTCAATTTCAGAATATCCCATTGGAACATTTATTGCTACGACTCTACCTTCATGCAAAAAATGAATAGATTCAACCTCTGTATGCCCGATAAAAATTCTATTTACATTATAATAAGTAAGCACCTTAGTTAACTCCTCATTAGTAATGATTGAATAACTTCTTGATTTCATCAGATAACCTCTATACCACAAAGGGTTTTCAGGGAAATATATGGATCTCATCAACTTCTCATGTGTCATCTTATTATCTGCACTTATACTTTTCCGAATATCATTGTTTATTTGCTCCAAGCTAAGTCCTCTATCAACTAAATCAGGAGACAAGCCACCATGAACAAATAGTAAATCATTAATTTTAACTACAGAATTTAATGATCGCAGCCACTTCCCCAATTCTGTATCTGCCTTAAAAAAACGCGGGTAATTAAACATTAACCTTTGGCACATATTCTTATACTTTGGAGCAACGTAACGAGAATCGTTCATTAAAACCATTATTTCATGATTCCCAAGCAATAAATGCAGTTTCCCTTTATTTTCATTTGCCTGTCTTTGTAATTTCTTAATTAAATACAGACTTTCAGTTACTTTATCTCCCCGGTCAAAAATATCTCCAACAAAAACCAGATGTCCATCTCCCCAATTCCAATCCAAATCCTTATTAATTACTCCAATATTCAGCAATAATTCCACCAGTGCATCATATTCTCCATGCACATCTCCAATTGCCAACAACTTTGTCACCCCCGAGTATTCAGCACTTTGAACCGGATACTTTCCCTTTCGAAGCCAATACTTATTCTTATCACCTTTCTGTCCTTTAACTACTACTGAATCGCCTTTTATCTTTATTTTCTTCTCCCGGATATCAATGATATTTCCTTCTTTTTTATGATTGATATACCACGACTTCACAGTTTTATCGTCGAGCCAGAAAAAATGCGGACCATCAGAGTAGTCTGCCAAATTAAGATCCTGAATATTTCCATTAAAAACCTTATCGTAAGATGAAAATGCACCTGAGCCTAATTCATTCTTCTTTTCTTGTGCTTCCACATTGAATGACCATAAATTAATTATGGCCAGAAATAATACAATCACATATTTATAAAACTTAACCCTTCGATACATATCATCTGTTTTTCTTATTCAAATCAAATACCAAAATTACTATATCTCTTTAAATCAAAAACTAAAGCAAAATTCTAAAAAATGAAAAAGAGTTAACTGTCCGCAATTAACACACCAAGTGTTCGAATACGAACTGTGATGGCATCTTATGAAGATAGTAAAAAATTAACGAAGCTTTTACATACAAAAAAACAGGGATCCCGAAGAATCCCTGTTACACTACTACTACATAGTACCTGAATTAGTATCCAGGATTTTGTTTCATTCGAAAATTTTAACGTTCTCTAATTAAAAATATATTCGAAACATTTCGCTCTCCATTTTTATCGGAAGGGTGATTCATCAGCAATTCATTCACAATCATAGCAGATGAACCTCCACCATCAAAATTCAATGCTTCATCGCACCCTAATTTTTTAAGATATTTCCCTAATTCTTTTAATTTCATCCCTATACTATAATCTGGCTGGCGACCATCTACAACAATCATATACAGGTAATTATTTTTGTGATCAATACCAACCGCAGTTCGTGGATGTCTATCATTCCAAAAACCTTTTCTACTTAGTCCTTCTCTATTTTTAAATTTGACAATTCTTTTCCCATTCTGAATTAACCTTGGTAAGCCTCCTATCATAAAATGCGGAGCAACACCCTCAGGTGAAATACTTAACCTAATATCAATAGTGTCATTTTCTCTTATTATTCTTTTACCTGAACATCCCAAACCTAAATAATTCCAACCTAACACAAAATTGAGAGAATCTGGATTAACAAAACATTTTCCAACCTGATAACTACAAAAAGAGCCAATAATAGGTTTTTTTAATGGCATTAACCTCCAATATACTACAGAGTCATTCTGAACCGGCATTTTTCGGTAAAATTTATTATAAAAAGAACATTTGTGTTTTTCAACGGGAATATTAAGACCATCCAAAACAAGAGTATCATTATTCACCATGCAAATTCCATTAAATTGATAGTTATCCAAATGAATAAAACCCTGTTCGTCCGCCATAAAAAGTGTACGAGACATTTTAACTCCTTTTACAAATTCGCCATCTAAAATCATACAATTCTGAAAAACGGGCCTCTTACCTCCAAAAAAATCTGCATTTACAGCTGCAATCACTTTATTTTCCTTCCTATTTTCTCTGGCTACCATTTGGGAAGTCTTTTCTAAACCAAATCCCAAATAATTATTTGCTACGCTACCCGAAAACTCTAAATTTTCACAGGACATATCAATACGCAACTGATGAATAACAACAGGTCCATTCTTCAAAGTAATTTTGCTATATTCTACTCCATTAACGACTTTCTCTACCATAGTTGCATCAGGATCAGAAGCGAATGTATTCACAACGAAAAAAGTAGACAAAACCAGAAGAAACAATCTCGGATTGTGTAATTTCTTATAAATACTTAAGGCAATATCTCTATTCTTTCTCACGTTTATGCTTATTAAAACTCACACCTCAATTTACATAAAGCAAATACATTATAAAGTGCAAAGTAGATACCCTACACTTTATAATGCTAACTAAACTAACTTGCAGCTAATATAAATTCAACTTTATACGTAAGGCGTCACCCCATTCTCCGCAATACTCTACTAATAAAAGTAAGTAGTAATAAAAATTAGTTCGTTAAATCAACTACATCATCAGCATCAGGAGTGTTCCACCAAACTCTAGTTGGTAAACGCGATGCATCATCATTATCAGGTAAATTTGCTGCATTTCTCTCAACATTTCTAACGTCATATTTAAGAGCACGAATCCACTTCTCTTTACCATCAACTTCATCACCTGAAGCTGGAAATATGCTAGCATCAAGATTTTCAGGTCTCTTAAGTCTTGTAAAAGTATTATCGTACTCAACTCTACGCAAATCAACCCAAGTTTCAGGATTCATTACCATTGCAATATGTTTTTGAGTCATTATATGCTCAAGAGTAATATTTGCCGAACCAATATTATCAACATGAGTCAAATAATTAGCAATATCAGCAGCATCAACACCCATATTTGTCATATCAGCCTGAATACCTTCTTTGTATGCCGTAAAAGCAGCCGCCTTATCACCATTTCTAAAATTAGCCTCAGCTTCAATAAATTTACATTCTGCATAAGTAATCATATACCAATCGGAATTTGGACTAGTATAAAACAGACCATTAGGTTTACCATACTGATGACCTCTAGAGAAATACTCTGTTGAATCCATAACTATTTGAGTATCCTCCGTAAAAGCAAGTCCTGTAAACGGATTGATATCACCAGCAACAAAATTGACAGTCTCCTTTACACCATTAAAACCATTTTCACGATATGTTCCCATAGGAACACCTTGATACATATCTAAACCCGTTAAACCATAAAGCTCTGCATCTAAAGCAGGTTGCACTATAAGAGGTAGGCGTGGATCTGGAACAGACTCATTATTTAACAATAAAGGATCTTTAAGATTATCAACAAAAAACTTCGACCAATTATCTGCACGAGAATCAAAAGCACCTTCAACATCACCACCTTCAGTATCGGACCATGGGTAAATATTATTTAGAGTCTCTTCACCAGTAAATTCTCTTTTGGCATTGTCTTCATTTGAAGTCATTGCTTTCTGACAAGCAGCAATAACAGCCGTTGGATCATATTTAAAATCACCGGAAGTTTTAGCAGTCATATGGTTCAAAAGACGAGCTTTAAGAGCCCAAGCAAATTTCTTCCACTTCGCAATATCTCCCTGAAACATCACATCTGTACCAATTACATTAAGGTCAATCTCATTTGGCTTATCAAAATCTAAGAGAGCATCATCGATAAGCTTATGAATTTTCGAATAAGCATCCTTTTGCGAATTTAACTTAGGCGTAAGAACAAGCTGATTTTTAGCATCATAAGAATCGTCTAGTATTATATCACCAAGCTGATCGCTAACCATAGAAAAAAGATACGCTCTCAATATCTTTCCCACTGCGGAAAAATGAGGTGAATTGTATTTTTCACCTAAGACAATTAAATCAGCAGTATTTGGAAGAGCATTAGCATATAGATACTGCTCAGCAGCATAAGACAGCGTCCCCCAGTTCCATCTTGAATAATATGTTGTTCTTTCAGTAATATGATAAGAGAGCACAGTCACCTCTCTAGACAATCTACCTTGTCCAAAACCGGTAGTATTATCTATTGTAGCCAACAATCGCTGTTGAGGCGGTAATGACATATTCGACGGTTTTGTTTCTGATTCATTAACATCGAAAAAATCATCGGAACAGGAAAACAAACCTCCTAACAAAAGTAAAACTAGAAATCCGCTAATTATATTTAATTTTTTCATTTATCGCAATTTTAGAAATTAATTTTAACACCTAAATCAAAACCTTTGGTATTAGGAGTACTTAGATTATCGAGCCCTATAGCTCCAGAACCACTTACAGAGGCACCAAAAGAAGCTATTTCAGGATCAACACCTGAGTAATCAGAAATCATCAATAGATTTCGACCAGTAGCAAAAACCTCCATTCTTTCAAAACCAATCTTATCAAGAAGGGTCTTAGGAAGATTATAAGAGAGCGTTATATATCTAAGCTTAACGAATGTAGCATCTTCAATAAAGTTCTCAGCATTTTGAGAATATTGTTTTTGATAATAATTCTGATCCTTCAAGATAGGAGTAGTATTTTTTTCATAAATCGTATTTCCGTCTGCTTCTACACCATTTGCCACAACACCATCCATAATAATTGTTTCGGTCATAGATCTGTCCTCTGAGGTTTTGCTCAAACCATAATAGGTTAAAGCTGCTTCAGTAGCATTATAAACATCGCCACCTATACTCATATCGAAAAGGAATGACAATCTAAAATTTTTGTACGACATTGAATTGATAATCCCCATGGTCCAATCTGGCATACGATTAACATCCGGGAAGATGTCTTCGCTAAGAGAATAGTTTCCATCGCTATTAATTATAATATCACCATTATCGTTTCTCTTTGGTCTTTTCCCCTTCAATCCGAAAAGGTAACCATCCAAAACAGCAGCACCTAAAGCAGTGTTATTCCATGTCCACGATTGATCGTTATTTACCTCAACTAATTCACCAGGAAGATCATAAACAGTACTTTCCATTTTTGCAAAATTGAATGACATGTCCCATTGAAATTCACTCGATCTAGGAAATAAAGAAACATTGACTAAAGCTTCGTATCCTTCGTTTTTAACTGATCCACCATTAAGCTGAGCTATATAAGCCCCTGCAGCCGGTGGTAGTCTAACATTTAAGAGCTGATCTTCAGATAAACTATGATAGTAACTAAAATCTAACTTAACTCTATTCTTAAATAAACGAGCATCCATACCAATTTCGAATGAAGTGGTAAATTCAGGTTTCAAATTTGGATTACCAGCCTGATCTGAATTCCATGTGTAACCTTCAGAAACAGGGACATAATGCCATGAACGTAGTGTTAAATAAGATTCCGACATATGAGCACTGGCATCTTTACCAACTTGCGCCCAGGTAGCTCTCAATTTAAGATATGAAAGGAAATCTTTTGATGTAATATCAGTACCAAATTCTTTAAGAAGATCGGAAACGACAACAGAAGTACCTACAGATGGATAGAAGAATGAATGATCTCCAATTGGCAAAGTAGAAGACCAGTCGTTTCTTCCGGTTACATTTAAAAATGCGATGTTTTTCCAACCAAATTTAGCTTCACCAAAAACCCCCATACTTCTCCTTCTATATTTAGACTCCGAAAGCGTTTGGTCATCAGCAGCAATATTTGACACACTATATATATCAGGAGCTTGAAACTTATTACCTCCAGTATAAGTTGTTCTTGTCTTCTTTTCGTCAACCGTTTGTCCCAAAGTTACGTCAAGAGAATAATCTTCGTCGAAGGTTTTGTTAAACATTAAAAGAAGCGTGGAGGTCACTAAGCGACTATTCTTCTCGTATTGTCTAAGGTAACCATTTGATCTACTTTTTATAAGAGAGCCGAAATCAGTAATCTTCTTATTAAATTGAGAATAATAGTCTGTTCCGATACGATAAGAAATAGTAAGAAAATCGACAGGTTTGTAATTCAAATTAACTTGTCCAATTAATCTATCAACCTCATCAGTATTAGGAGAGTTATCAAGACTCCAGTAAGGATTATCAAAATCTTGATCTTCTTTTGAATCCATAAATATCTTTTGCGTACCATCTTCGTTTGCGTAATCGCGTGCATTGTAGGTAACAGGATATTTAAGCATACTTATATAAGAACCTCCAGAAGAGGTACCTTGCTTATTACTTTTAGTTTGAGTGTTAATATACTTACCATTAACACCAATAGTCAAATTTTTTCTAAATTTCGACTGTGCATTGAAAGTAAGATTCAATTTTTCGTAACCTGTATTTTCAATAACACCATTTTGATCTAAATAAGATGCTGAAGCAAATATATTTGTTTGTTCATTACCTCCTGAGTAATTAGCATTATATTTTTGTGTAACTGCCTTATCGAATAATTCACTAATGTTATCATAAGTAGGAGTCCCTTCAGGAATTACATCACCCCACGACTGTAAGTGTATTCCCGGTGATGCGTCGTAACCAAGAATATCTCCATCACTATTATACTCGTAACTTCCCTGTCCATAGGTATTCTGTATATCAGGAGTACCTATAACCTCATCAACAGATAAAGTAGAAGAGAATGAAATTTTACCCTCACCCGTTTTACCTTTCTTAGTTGTAATAATAATTGCACCTTCAGCTGCTTGAATACCATAAAGAGCAGCAGCTGTAGCACCTTTCAATACAGATATAGATTCTATATCCTCTGGATTAATATCGGAAGCACGGTTAGCGCTAGCAACTTCAGAACTCGAATTAGTCGAGTTATCGATAGGTAATCCATCAACAATAAACAGAGGTTGGTTATTTCCACTCAACGAAGAACCACCTCTAATCATAATAATAGACGAAGCTCCTGGGGATCCACCAGCACTACTAATGCTTACCCCTGCAATTTTTCCCTGCAAAGAGTTAACCATATTACTTTGGTTCCCATCAAGTAATTCTTCAGATTTAATATTCTGAACTGCATACCCCAAAGATTTTTTATTCTTTTTAATACCCAAAGCTGTAACAATAACTTCGTCAACTCCAATCGACTGAGCTGCCAGTTCTACGTCAACAATCTTTTGTCCTGTAAACTCAATCTCTTGAGGTTCCATCCCAACAAAACTAAATATCAAGGTAGTACCAATCTCTGCTTTCAATTCGTATTTTCCATCTATATCTGAAATGGTTCCAGTCGATGTTCCTTTTTTGACAATGGATACCCCGGGTAAAGATACCTTATCACTGTCTGTAACCTTGCCTTTAACCAGCAAATCCTGTGCCCAGGATACTTGCCAACCAAGAAGCATGATTAGGGTAATACATGCAATTTTTCTCATTGTATTAATTTTTGGTTAGTAAAAAATAATTCTAAATCATTTATATTTTTATAACTCCAATTCCAGGTAGGTCGGGCAAAATAACTTTTCCGTCCTGAACCTCAATTCCTTTAAAAGGATCGTTTGATATTAATAAATTTCCATCCAAATCGGCCCAGTCGACCATAGGCGACAGCTGGGCTGCCGCACTAACACCACAAGACGTTTCCGTCATGCATCCTATCATCACGTTCATATCCAATGAACGGGCTACATTCATCATTTTGTGAGCTTCACGCATTCCAGTACACTTCATCAATTTGATATTGATCCCGGAATAAACTCCATGCAATTTTGCCACATCATCCAATCGCTGAATAGCTTCATCGGCAATTGTAGGCAAGGGACTATGCTGTGTCAACCACGCCATATCATCCAAATTGTGTTTATCCATAGGTTGTTCAACAAAAACAACTCCTTGTTCTTTTAACCAATGAATTTTATCTAAAGCCTCATGCTTATCTTTCCAACCCTGATTCACATCAACACACAAAGGCACATCAGTAATTTTGCGTATTGTATTAATCATCTCCTCATCGGTACCTCGCCCAATTTTCACTTTCAACATTTTATAAGGAGAAGCTTCCTTCACTTTTTCAATTACCACATCCGGCTTATCCATGCCAATGGTAAAAGTTGTTATGGGAGTATCTTCCTGGTTGTATCCCCAGATTTTAAACCAAGGCTTTTCCAGTAATTTTCCGATCAGATCGTGCAAAGCGATATCAATTGACGCCTTTGCCGCACAATTTCCTTCAGCAACGGCATCTACATAGCTTAATATTTCATTCAGCCGAAACGGATCAGAGAACTGTCTCAAATTTAAACTGCTTAAAAATTTGGCGGCTGTTTCGTGGGATTCTCCCAAATAAGGAGGCATGGAAGCTTCGCCATAACCAACAATTCCATCCCACTCAATTTTCGTAAGCATAACCGGGGTGGTTGTTCTAGAAAAAGATGCGATGGTAAATACATGTTTCAACTGCAACTCATAAGGTTCGAAACTAAGTTTCAATCCGGTTCCTGAATGTTTTGATTTACCTTTTCCTGCTTCTCCGCAAGAATTCATTGCCGGAAGCAAAAATGCAGCTCCAGCCAACAAACCAGTATTTCCTAAAAATTTTCTTCTGTCTATAGTCATATCTTTCTAATACCATGGATGCTCAGAAACTCTAGTTATTCCTGATTCTCCTATTCGACTTAAAATCCTACGGCCACCCAGCCAGGTTACCGATCTATAATCATTATAATTTTCTGCTTTTGGATCGAAACTATTAATCCTAACCCGACCTGAAGAATGAATGTATTCTCCATGATTCATATACATTCCCACATGAGTAACTTTCATTGGTTTCTCATCAGTCTTAGCTCTTCCAAAAAAAATCAAATCTCCCTCTGTCAATTTTAAAAAGCCCTGCCCGGGAGAAATGGTATCTCCATGAAGAAACTGCAATGAAGCATCACGGGCCAAAATAATCCCGTTTATAAAATAAACTGATTTGACAAATCCACTACAATCGACACCTTTCACAGAAGTTCCGCCCCATAAATAAGGGCGGCCAAGAAATTGTTTAGCTGTCTTGGTTAAAATGGATGCATCATTCAACTCCCTTGTTTTCCAATCAGAAAATTGTTCGCAATTCGATTTTTCTACTTGAATTTTTCTTCCATCGGGTAAGCTCAGATCATAACTGTTCTGATTTTCTTTCTCAACTTCCAGAATTGCTCCTGCAACTAAATCGGTAACTACTTCATTTTGTCCAGGATCTTTTACGACTTCAAAATCCGGAATAAAAATTATTCTTGTTGAATTCCTCCAAGCCTTCATTTCAGACTCTGTTTTTTGAGCAATTGCAGCTCCGTCAACCCAGGCAATATATTTGTCCGGGGTCTGTAGTTGATACCAGCCATTCTCTTCTTTTAAAAGCCTGACCGGCGTGCCCATTATTGATTGCGAAACGAGCTCTGCCGAATGCTTTGGGTAAGCTCTTAAGTTCACAACACTTAAGTTGATTACTCCCCAAGTTTTATCCCCTAATTTTTTCTCAGGAAGTACAACCAAGCTATCTACCAAATGAACTTCCAAGTCTTCCAGAGCTGAAAATAAGGCTAATTGTACCTCCGGCAGAGATGTTTCACCTTTTATTACCAACGAATTTCCATTTAGAATAGAGAAATCTATTTTATAGACACCTTCTCTGCTATCAGGAACCATTCGTTCCTCAATTTTTAATGATATTTCATTTGCTTCCTGCAACAGGTTTGAGTTGTTACTGCATGCAAAACAAATAAAAATCATGATTACCCAATATAAATTCTTCATTGAACAATGTTTTTATTCTTAAATCTATCAATAGACTCATAAATAGCCTCATGGATACGTATCCGAACATTAGTTTCGTATATTTTAGAGTTTTTTCTGGACGGATATACCCGATTTGATAAAAAGATATAAACCAATTGACTTTCCGGATCACACCAAACAAATGTTCCCGTGTAACCAGAGTGCCCAAAACTTGCAGTACTTGCAGAATAAGCCGGATAACAATTCTCAATATTTAAAGTATCATTCCCTAATTCGGGTTTATCAAAACCTAACCCTCTTCGATTTTCATTTTCAGGAAACTGGTACCGGGTAAATTCACGCATTGTTTTCTCAGAGATATATCGTTTTCCTCCGTATTCCCCCATCTGAAGGTACATTTGCAATAATTTTGCTAAATCATTGGCATCAGAAAACAAACCAGCATTGCCGGAAATTCCCCCCATCATAGCAGCTCCCTCATCATCAACAGACCCATGCAAAAGGCTGCATCGAAAACTGCTGTCGTATTCTGTTGGTATAATTCGTTCGACTGGAAAAACCTGACCTGCATTAAAAATAATATTGTATGCTCCCAATGGACGATAAAATGACTGTTGTATGTACTCAGGATATTCCTGTTTAGTTATTTGTTCAATCAGTTTAGGAAAAATATAGAACGGAAGCCCTGAATAAACATATTTTTTCTCACTGGAAACAAGTGATTCATTAATATCATGAAACATTACTTTATGATAATTCTTATTCAAAAATAAATGTTTGAAAATCGGAACTGAAAATGTATCTGTTGCTACAGTGCTGTATATATTGGGTAAATAATTCCCCAAACTGTCAACCGTATTTTTCCAAAACGGAATCCATGATTGTAAGCCTGACTGATGTGCTAATATTTCCCTAAAATATAAATCCTCTTTATTTGTTCCTTTAAAATCTTCCCAATACTCCGAAAATTTATGATCTAAATCTATTTTTTTCTGATCAACAAATTGCATCAAAGCAGGCAGTGTTCCTGTTATTTTTGTTACTGAAGCTAAATCATATATATCGTTGTTCGTTACCTTTTGGTCTTTATAATAAGTGTGATAACCAAATGATTGATGGTAAATTATCTTTCGGTCTTTAGCAACAAGCACCTGACACCCCGGAAAAGCTTGCACATCTATTGCCATATTAGCAAGAGAATCAATTTCAAACGAAAGATAATCACCATCTACTCCGGCCATCTCAGGAATCGTATATTCAAAACGAGTTCCTCCTTTTGTGGTAAGACCACTTCCTCTCGGATATTCTTTTAAAGAATAAGAAAGCTTAGCTCCTGATGAAATTCCTCCAAAAATAATTTGCGCAGCGTAAGATTGTGTCAGCGAATCAGAATCATAACTATAAAGAACAGCATTAGATCGTGTTGCTTGAGAAACATCACTGGTTCCAAAAAAACTATTGACTACATTTTGTTCTTCTGTCACATAAAACATTAGTTTATCTAACGCAGGATTACAATTCGTTTTATCATCAAAAATGCCTAAGATAATTAGATTGTATTGTTTCAAATCTTTAAACAGCTTATTTGAAACACTATCATTCTCACTCTGTATGTATTGATAACAATCCAATTTGGTATACTTCGATAAAATATTACCGAAATACTGATTCTCCCTTTTATCAGAAAAAGAAACATAGGCAATCTTTTGTTTTCCCAAGTCTGGTATTGGAAGAAAGTCATTCTCGTTTTTCAAAAGAACAGATCCAAAACGATAAGCTTCCCGGCTTAAAACTTTTGAATTCGAAGCATTGACTAATGCACAAACTGAAGTCACATCCTCTTTTCTTAAATACTTGCATTTTGTTTGCTCTCTTACTTTTTGTATTTTCTCTGCATAACTTCTGATTGCCAATTTTGATTCTTTTTTACTTTTGTATTGTGTTTTTACTTCTTTCAGGAAATAATCAATTTCTTTTTCCAGATCATTTGTCAGAAAAAATAATTGAGGATACAAAGAATCTTGTTTTGCTGTTTTGTCGGGTATTAATTTTTCTACAGGCGAGGAAACAAAAATTTGATTTTCTAAGAACAATGCCTTTATTTTTTTTCCCGTATCCTCATCTTTAAAATCAGCAATATTAATTTGAATTCCCAATGTTTTAAGTTGATCAGATAATACAGATACAACCTTTTTCTGCAACAAAGAATCAGTAATTGAGGCAAGTGTTTCGTTTGAAGGGAAAGCTTTTGAAAGCTTAAAATGCTTTCCAATCCCATATTCTCCATCGACCGCAAATAATATATCTGATTTACTTTTTGATTTAAGCTCTTCCAATATATTTACAAGCGCATTCATGTTATGCCCGGAGAAAACAATTCCTCCAATTTTTCTTTTCTTAACTACTTTTAATAACAGGGGGAATAATTCAGAATCACGATCAACATCCACCTTTAACCAAATTTGTTGTTCTACCTGTCTGGCTTTAGAAGTATGTGAAATATGATCTTTAACAGGATTACATTCGCTGTCATGAACATTAATCCCAAAAGAGGCATTGAAACTTACAAGCAATATAATAACCAGAATTTGCAAAAACCGATACGAAACCATTCTTTTTATTTTCAATTAAGTAAAATATTCGTTGCTCCGAAACATGTCCGGAACAACGAATATATTGATGAGTATTTAAATTTCAGGATCCGCAGGACAATTCGGATTATTATCTCTTTCTTCCTGAGGATAAGGATAATAATTTCTATTTCTTTCGCTTTCCAAGTCTGATGATTTTGTAAATACAAGGTTCGGATGAAATCTTCTACTATCAACTAATCGTTGACCTGTGAAGAATAATTCCACACAACGGTTTTTGTATATTTCCTCTAACAAATCATCCTTTGAAAGAGAAGTCAAAAAACTTGTTTGGTCAGGTAATCCTGCATTAACACCAAAAACATCATCTGTTTTTGTCATCACCATATTCAAATAAATTACTGCATTAGCAAGATCATTATCTCTGGCATATGCTTCGGACATGTTCAAAAGAATTTCACCCGGTAAATAAACAGGAATTGGTGTATCGAAAGTGCTAAAGAAACCACCTATAGATTTTAACACATCACCGCCCAATTCTTCAAGTTCAGTTTTATTTGGTTCTGAAAGGTAAAAATCATAACGTCCGTCATCTGAATCTGGTAGATAAGCTCCCACCAAACCAAAATTATCTTTAGGAAATAAATATGGAGAGCCATCAACTGCAAAAGCGAAAACAGGATTGTAGTTTTCATTGTCAAAAGTAAAAGTTGACTGAGATGTTAAATTAATACCTGAGGAGACGGATATACACGAATCATATTCCCCACTATACAAATAAAGTCGGGATAATAAAGCATCACAACACTCTTCCATTTCCATATCCCCTATAACTGCCAAAAACTCATCTGACATTCCACCACTGATATTTTCCTTAGCAAGCAATAACAAACTAATCGCCTCATCCAAAACTTCAGAATCATTAGAAAAAACAGCATCACCATCTGCCGAATTCATCAAAGGGGATTGCTCGAAATTCTGATATAGATTGCACAAATCCAAAGCCTTGAAATAATAAGCAAAAGCTAATACACCGTTTCTGGTACCATCCTGCATTGTTACCTGATCAATATTTTCAATCAAATCCTCGGCCTGCCCTTTATTTTGTAAAAGTCCAGAAAACAAACCACCAACACCAGTATTAATATTGGTTAAAGATGTACCACCATAAGACAAATCCATGGGTGTTTGATAAGTACTTGTCGTACCAATTTCACGAGCTGTAATACCAGGGACATATATAGCATATCTCAAAGCAGAAGTTGAATAATTCGCTTTTAAGCCAATACATACGGATAAAAACCCATCAACACTGCTATAAACACTTTCTTCGCTTGGCTCGTTTGGATTCGTATATTCTTTCTGGCATGAAAACAGCAACAGAACAAATCCCAACAGTATATTTTTAAGTATAATCTTCATGTTTCTCAAATTTTAAAATTTAACATTTACACCGAAAGTAATTGTTCTTGGAATTGGTACACTAGCCATATCATTACCCCGAACCACATTAGACTGTCCCTCCCGATTAACTTCAGGATCCATTCCATAATAACTATCAATTGAAAACAAGTTTCTACCTGTAATGGAAAATTTAATGGATTCGCACCAATCAACTTTCGGCTTATAGTTATACCCTAATGACACTTCGCGTAATTTAATAAAAGAACCATCTTCAACAAACGACTCATAAATGTTATACTCAGCTTTCCCCCATCCTTTAGGACGTTTTCCCAACAATTCTTTAGCTTCACCATCTCCTCCGGGAAAACGATTCAGAATCCTTTTGTCCCAGGAAATAACATCAAAGCCTTGAACAGCATCAAACTGCGCCCTAAAAGACCAATTCTTATACCTCATCTCATTTGTCAAAGAAGCTATAAAATCAGGATTAGGATCTCCAATTACTTTCTTTAAGTTTTCTCCCGTAGGTTGTCCATCACTTCCTCTTTCAGAAACAGCCTCATTATTTTCGTATCCCCCCTTTTCTCTTTGAGGCAATCCATTTGCATCTAATAGCAAACTTCCATCCGCATTACGAGCATAATAATAACCATAAAACACACCTAACGGATTTCCATTTTTAGCCGCTGATTCTCCCCATGCATAGGTAATAAGATCGCCTTCAATACCATTCACTTCATTCTCGTTAGTACTGTAGGTTGCAGTCAAATCCCAGCTAAATGATTTTTTTTGTATTAAATTGGCTCTAAATAAAAGTTCGAACCCTCTATTAGACATTGTTCCAACATTTTCAACTCGAAAATCAGCTCCGGTTGAAGAAGCTAAAGTTCTATTTAACAACAGATCATCTATGTCCTGATGATAATAAGTCAACTCCAAGCCAAATTTCCCTTTAAAGAATTCCAAATCTGTTCCAACTTCATATTCCGTTTGACGTTCCGGCTTAATGTTTTCATTCCCTAAAACACTTGGTTTTACTAATCCTGTTGCACCATTAATTGCAACAGTATTATAATTTGTATAACGATCATAAGCATCGATAGCCGTCATATTTCCTGCCCGCCCCCATGAAGACCTTACTTTAAAAGTATTTAAAACATTCCCAATCTTACTGTTTTTCCAAAAGTCATTATCAGAGACCACATACGAAGCGCTTAATTTAGGATAGGTTTGACGACGTTCATCATTTCCAAAAACCGACGATTCATCAACTCTTATTGCACCAGTAAGAAATAATTTATCGTAAATGCCAAAAGTCTGCTGAAAATAGTACCCTCTAATTGATTTTTCCGCGGCGTAATCAGTACGCCCCGTAACAGTACCTGCATTAGTTGATTCTACTGTTGGAATTAACCCCTCTGCCGATAATGATAATCTTTCATATCGATCGTATTGAAGACTATATCCAGCTGAAGTTGTTGAAACAATATCATCGTTAATTGCAAACATATACCGAGCATTGATATCGTTATTCATTTTAATTTCATCCATACTTCCCCTCTGAGCAACACCTTGCGGTGTAGTATTAAAACCGACAGGAACATACAGTGTAGCTATGGAATTACTATAATCATATCCAAAAGAATAATCCAATGAAAAACCTTTAAAAGGAGTTAATCTCAATTTAAAATCAGATATTACTCTTTTATTTACCTGCTTGGCTTTTACCTGATCAATTGCCTCCTGAATGTTTGTAATCCACCCAAAACCCGGATAAACTCCAGCAGTAGGATGCATATCTGTAGTATTGTCGGCAAAAAGAAAACTGGTTAAAAGACCATAATTAAAATCTTCATTATTAAACTGATCACTACTTTCGTTATAGGATACATTTGTTCCCACACTAACATTTAACCAAGGATATATCTGATCGTCAATCCTTAAACGAGCTGTTGTTCGTTGAAAACTTGTATTATCAACAACACCTTCATTATTAAAATGAGAAGCTGAGAAAAAATACTTGGTATCACCAACGGCTCTGGAAAGAGAAAGATAATTCTTAGTTCCAACAGCTGTTCTAAATATTAAATCCTGATAATCGTTACGTTGCACCTTACTTCCATCAGGATTGTGATCAACTGCCACATCTCCATCCCACACCATTTCGACATTATTATAAGGAAGCTTTTTTCGAACCTCACTAACACTTATTGAAGAAATAAAGTTAACTGTCGTTTCTTTTGAACTACCTCTTTTTGTCCAAATCTGAACAACACCGTTACTGGCTCGGGATCCATAAATCGCAGCAGCTGCAGCTCCTTTAATAACTTCTACCCGTTCAATATCCTGAGGTTCTATATCAACCAATCGATTTTGAGTATAACCCCCTAGATTAATCAATTCTCTCGATTCATTATTTACAACCACTCCGTCAATAATATAAAGAGGATCAGAACTACCTAATACAGTACTAGCTCCCCTCAAACGAACAGAAATTCCACCAGCCGGACCACCAGAATTCTGCATTACTTGTGCTCCTGCCAATTTTCCTGACAGCGCACCACCAACACTCACAGCGCCCGACTCCTGAATATCCAATGCAGGAATTGTTGAAATTGCATTCCCAAGCTGTTTCTTTTTGGTTAAAGCGCCAGCTCCGGTCACAACAACTTCGTCCAAACCTAATGCATCTTGTGAAAGTTCAACATTAACAACATTTCTTGATGCAATTTTTTCCTCTCTTGTCTTCATTCCAATAAAAGAAAAAATCAGAATTTCATCCTGCGCATCAACAGTAATAGAATAATTACCGTCTAAATCAGTTACAGTTCCAACACTGGTTCCTTTAACAACAATATTTACCCCAGGTAACGTATTGCCATCGGAGCTTCCAGTCACAACTCCCGTAATTTTCTTCTCCTGAGCCAAAAGATTCATTGCAAATCCGACCAGGACCATTAATAGTAGGGTTTTTTTCATCATAAAAGTTAAATGGTTAGTTATTTAGGTTCAAATATATTAATTTTTTTAAAAGTTGTATTACATCCTACCTAACTTTTTTCCGTGTTTCATTAAAATATTCTACAGGAGGCTAAAAAATAGCCTTAACAGCTATTAACAAAGATATTACACACACAACTATTAATTCCCGAATAAATGACATAAAAAAAGAATTGACACCAAGAACAGGCTTTTTCTTTCAAATTTTACAAAATCTGTCTTGATGTAATACATATTATTAAAAAGTATTCCTATTTTGTACAAAAATGCACATAAACATCACTTATTTAAATTTCAATCAGATGAATTTACATATTGGCATAATGTCAGGAACAAGCATGGATGGTATTGATGCTGTTCTGGTAGATTTCAGTGAAGGGAAAGTGAATGTACTCCAAAAACATTCAGAAGATTTCCCTATTAATCTAAAAGAAAAATTAGATCAATTAGTAAGAACATTCCAGACCGATCTACTTACGCTTGGAGAAATTGATCATCAACTAGCACTATGCTACGCCGAAACGGTAAATAATTTAATTAATAAAGCGGGTGTTCATCATTCCCAAATAAAAGCCATTGGCTGTCACGGGCAGACCGTTTTTCATTCACCGTTATCCAAGTATCCGTTCACAATGCAACTGGGCGATGGCAATTTAATTGCTGCCAAAACAAAAATTACTACGGTAACCGATTTTAGACGAATGGATATGGCTTTAGGAGGTAATGGTGCACCTCTCGCACCGGCTTTCCATCAAGCCTTTCTGAATTCAAACGAGGAAAAAAGAGGAATTCTAAATTTGGGAGGAATTGCAAACCTAACAATTACTACAGATCAAGAAACAAATGTAGTTGGATTCGACAGCGGTCCCGCAAATTGTTTAATGGATTCCTGGATTTACAAAATCAAAAATGAAAAATTTGACAAGGGAGGAGATTGGGCGAAATCCGGCAAAATTATCCCTGACTTATTAGATAGCATGCTAAAAGAAGAATACTTTCAAAAACCTGCTCCAAAAAGTACGGGAAGGGAACTATTTAACTTAAACTGGTTAAACAATCACCTCAAACTATTGCCAACTTATCAGAATGTTGATGTCCAATCAACTTTACTTGAATTAACTGCGGTTACAGTTTCCAATTCTTTAATAAAATTAAATCATAAACTTGACGCAATTTATACCTGTGGTGGCGGAGCATATAACGATTATCTACTGGAAAGGCTCCAATACCACTTGCCAAAGGTAAAAATATCAACAACTGATGAACTTGGAGTATCAGTACAACTTGTTGAGTCAATAGCATTCGCATGGTTAGCCATGCAAAGAATAAACAAGCAAGCTGGAAATTTACCTTCTGTTACTGGAGCATCACAAAACACATTGCTCGGTGCAATCTATGAAAGCAAGTAAAACGCCACGACACAAATCAAAAAGGAGTTTGATTATTATAAACTAAACTCCTTTTTATTTTCTCACTTAATTAACCAAATGTTTCTTCTATTATACTTGTCATGATGTTAATTTGGTATTAGACATCACCATCCTTTTTCGTTCAGAAATAAGAATCAAACCCAAGAAAGTAATCAACCCATTCAAAATCAGCAACTCAAATCCAAACCGATATCCCCACAACAGTTGCTCTGAATAAGCACAAATTAAATAGGTTAATATTGGAGATACAAAACAAATATATGGAACCCAAAAATCTTTTACTTTTCTGGAGTTACTCATACCAAAAGCAAACAAGCCCAATAATGGTCCATAAGTATATCCAGCCACTTTAAACACAGCAGTAACAACACTCTGGTCATTTATCAGACTAAACACCACTATCACAACAAACATAATAGCTGAAAACATTAAATGAATTCCCAATCTCTTTTTTTGCGTAACATTCCCATTCAAGAAATCGACACAAAAGGAAGTTGTTAAAGCAGTCAGGGCTGAATCGGCACTAGAATAAGCCGCCGCTGTAATCCCTAACAAAAACATCATACCTACTAGTAACCCAAAATGGTTTAAAGCAAGAAAAGCATATAAATCATCAGTTCTCTCAGGTATATTAATTCCATTCTGTTGCGCAAAAATATACAAAAGTACCCCTAAACAAAGAAACATCACGTTTGCCAGTACAAAAGACAAACTAAACCAATAAATGTTTTTCTGAGCTTCTTTGGTATTTTTACATGTCAAATTCTTTTGCATCATATTCTGATCCAATCCATTCATAACAATTACCACTGCAATTCCCGCAAAAAATTGTTTGAAAAAGTTTTGAGGAGACTGCCAGTCCCAAGTAAATATTTTTGATAGTTTACTTTCACCTATTGCATTTAAAACACTTTGCTGATCCAAATCTAATTTATTCATAATAACAACAATAGTAACAACAACCGAAGTTAGCATGAATAAGGTTTGAAGCGTATCTGTCCAAACAATAGTTTTAATTCCACCTCTAAAGGTATAAGCCCAAATAAGTAATATGGTTATAAATACCGTAATCCAAAATGGAATGCCAAAAGTATTAAAAAAGGCCAATTGAAGAACTCCTGCAACTAAAAACAAGCGAAAAGATGCTCCTATTGTTTGCGAAATCAAAAAGAAAATTGATCCTGTTTTATAAGTTCTAAGGCCAAATCGTTGATTCAGGTAAGTATAAATCGAAACCAATTCGAGACGATAATATAGTGGAATTAGTACTTGTGCAACCACCCAATATCCTACAAGATTTCCCAATACAAATTGAAAGTAACTCCATCCTGTATTCCCAACCTCGCCAGGCACAGAGATAAAGGTTACACCGGATAATGACGCACCGATCATTCCAAACGCAACCAAATACCATCGTGATTTTCTATTTCCTGTAAAAAAAGATTCATTATTGCTATTTCTGGAGGTTAACCATGAAACAAATAATAACAAACCAAAATATCCAAAAACAATTCCAAAAACAATCCAAATATTCACTAGCTCTACTTTTTAATTTTTCCTCGACTCAATAAGTACAAAAACTGATAATTATCGGATTACCTCCATACCTCCACTGAGGGTTCACTTTCCGTATTTGTTCTACTTAGTGATGTTACCACGTATTTGTATCCCTTATCATCATCATTTAATTTAAAATAAGAGTTCGCAGTTAGACCAATAATTTTATCGGCATATTTTAAATTCACTTTAGAAGCTTTTTTAAATCTATAAATCACATATGATTTTGCTAGCTCTGTACCATCCCACTCTAAGAAACTGCTGCTTTTATTCAACTTAACACCCACCGGAATGTTTGGAACAATAGCTTTAATCGTTCCATTTTCCGGAACAATTGCAGGCTTAGAATATACATCTTCAGTTAGTTTTTCGTTTATTCCTTCCAAATCGTTCATGAATGATTTAGAGCTAAAAAACATACTTCCGTCAAGCCCCTTCAATCTGCGAACCATTCGAATCTGTCTAATTATTTGATCTGAATTGCGCCAAGCTTTTACTTTCGATTTAGAATTCAACCGGTACGCACCATGACCAATATAACAGGGCTTGCCAAAAGAATTTTTTCGCCACCATTTAGCAATTATTCTATGATCGGCTACTTTTTTACCAATGTGCCAATAAATTTGTGGCGTCACATAATCAATCCAATCATTTTTTAGCCAAAGAAGCACATCCGCATACAAATCATCATAATTGGTTTGACCAGCCTTAGTTCTCGATCCGCATTTATCCACATCCTTATTGCGCCAAACCCCAAAAGGAGATATTCCGAACGGCATCCATGGCTTTATTGATTTAATTGTATCGTTAATTTGCTTGATCACACAATTTACGTTATCTCTTCTCCAATCCTCAATTCGATCCGGATAAAATTCACCTCCGTTTTTCACAAAGCTCAACGAATCAGGAAATGATTTTCCTGCAATTTTATATGGGTAGAAATAATCATCAAAATGAATCGCGTCAACATCATACCTTCTAACCACATCTCCAACAACTTTAGCAAAATGATCTCGTGTTTCCTGTAAACCAGGGTTAAAATATCTATGCTTTCCATACTTCAAAAACCATTCTGGATGAACATTGGTGATATGCATCGAATCAGTTTTAGTTACTGCATCATTATAAACAGCTCTGTAAGGATTCAGCCATGCATGCAATTCCATTGCTCTTTTGTGACATTCGTCTATTACAAATTCAAGTGGATCATAAAATGGGTCGGGAGCAATTCCTTGCTCACCACTCAACCATTGCGACCAAGGCTCGTAGGGAGATATGTAAAATGCATCCGTAGCTGGTCGAATCTGAAATACAATAGTATTCATTCCATTCTTTTTGTGCTGATCCAATAAAGTGATCATTTCTTTCTTTTGTTCCTCAACAGAAAGGCCTGCTTTCGATGGCCAGTCAATATTATCAACTGTTGCTACCCAAACTGCACGCATCTCTCTTTTCGGCGATTTGTTTTTCGCCATTGCACCAAAGGCAATCAACAGCAACAACAATCCTATAAATCCTTTTTTACTCATTTCAAATTATTTATCATTTCCATTACCTATTCCCAACAAAACAATCAGCATCCAAAAGCTTCTCCTCAATAAATTGACTGGCAATAGTAAATTCACCCATCTCAATTAAAAAGGGTAAATTTGCTTTGTTTACATCAGACAACTTGCAACCTATGAAAAGGAAGCAAAAAATAATGACTTAAAGAGTTATTCATTTCGCTAAATCGATCAAGTTGTCATACATGTTACAAAAATATAAAATTTATTAGTTTTGCAACGAGAAATTAAAGAAAACAAATACCTAAATTGCAAAAATATAAAAAACAGTCATCATGGTTAACAACAACACATTGCGTATTTACAGAGGATTAAGATATTCCCTTCTTTTAATCTGTATTCAAATATTATTTTTCCAAACATCTATCCTTGCCCAAAAAGTGGAAACAGGCATAGATGTACTACAAAAAACCAATTACTCTTTTCTTACCGGAAAAAAGATTGGAATTATCACCAACCCTACTGGAGTAAATCAATATTTAGAATCGACTATCGATCTGCTTCATGATTGCAATGATGTAGATGTTAAAGTTCTATTCAGCCCTGAACATGGAATACGGGGAGATCATGCTGCCGGCGAGAAAGTAGCAACCTACACCGACAAAAAAACAGGTATTCAAGTCTATTCTCTGTATGGCAGACAACAGAAACCCAGTGCCAAAATGCTAAAAGGTTTAGATGCTATTGTATACGACATTCAGGATATTGGCGTCCGTTCCTACACATACATCAGCAGTATGGGATTATTAATGGAGGCTTGTGCCGAAAACAATGTAGAATTTATCGTATTGGATCGACCAAATCCTTTTGGAGGAAATAAAATAGAAGGTTGCTTGGTTGAACCTAAACAAATATCTTTTGTGAGTCAGTTCCCAATACCCTATGTGTACGGACTAACTTGTGGCGAACTGGCTGGTTATTTGAATGAAGAAGGCTTACTGAAGGATGGTAAAAAATGCAAATTACATGTTGTGAAAATGGAAGGATGGAAACGAAACATGACTTTTCAGGAAACCGGTTTGCCTTGGGTACCAACATCTCCGCATATCCCTAACTCAGCAAGTGCAATTTACTATGCAGCTTCGGGCATACTTGGAGAATTATATACCATTTCGATTGGTGTTGGTTATACTCAGCCTTTCGAATTATTTGCTGCCGAATGGATCAATGCTGACGATTTAGCTGAAAGTTTAAATAATCTGCAAATTTCGGGTGTTCTTTTTCGACCAGTACACTATAAACCATACTATTCAGTCGGGAAAGACCTTATGCTTCATGGAGTTCAATTGCATTTTACAGACATTCAGCAAGCACCAATCTCACTCATTCAATTTTATGTGATGCAGGAATGCCACAAATTGTATCCGAATAAAAATCCATTTAAAATGTGCGAAGTATCACGCTTAAGTATGTTCGACAAAGTATGTGGAAGTAAAGAAATAAGAAAGAGATTTACCGAAAACTTTTTGGTAAGTGACATCGAAGAACTTTGGTTTGCGCCCAGAGAATCATTTTTGGAAAAATCAAAAAAATACTGGCTGTATAATTGATCGCAATAAAATGAAAATTAGAATCATAATTTATCATTGCATCAGAATGTGAAATTGTAAAAATGATTACTTTTGCCTGATATATTCTTTATTTTAGAGAAAATAAAATCTACTTCAAAACAAAACCTTTCCGTTAAACAACTTTGTACAACAACAACAAATTAAGAAACATTTTTTTGCTGTTAAACATAGGACCACAGAGTAACAAATAGATCGGTTTACAAAAAACTCATTTGAAGTATTCAACAATCAGGTTAATATCATTTCAAAACAATAAAAAAATATGGTTTTATCCGAAAAAGAAAAGATTAACGAGCTGTGTAAAATTCTGCTCGAAGTAGGAGCCTTACTTATGGAGACCGGAGCAAATACATTTAGAATTCGGGTTACCGTAATGCGTATTGCTTCGGCCTTTGGATACCATGCAGAATTATTAATTACCCATCGCGCATTAATGTTAACCATCAACAACGAAGAGTCTGATCAGTTCTTTAGCCGGCTGATGCAGACATCGGCTCATCGTGTCAATTTCAAAATTGTTAGCGGACTCAGCAGAATGAGCTGGCACATTATAGAGGAAAAATGGGATTTGGAAATGGTTCGTCATGAAATAGACCGATTAAAATCTGTACCTCATTATCCCCGGATCGTAACATTACTGATGGTAGCTTTGGCAGGCGCCTCATTCTGCCGCATTTTTGGTGGTGAAGCTATCGAAATGCTAATTGCTTTTGCGGCAACTTTTGTTGGCTTATTTGTAAGACAGGAAGTCACAAAAAGAGAATTCAATCCTTATTTATGTATTTTCCTGGCCGCTTTTGTATCAGCTATGATTTCGGGAGCTGCAGTTAATCTGCACATTAGCAGCAATCCGGAATATGCTTTTGCAACCTCTGTTTTATATCTAATTCCTGGAATTCCATTAATTAATTCCCTGCTGGATCTTTTGGATGGAAATATTATAAACGGAGTGGTAAGAGGACTTAATGGATTAATTATCGCTTTTTCGATTGCTTTGGGTTTACTGGGAGCGATTCTTATTTATAACATTTAGAATATGGAGTGGATTGTATTTTTTGAAACATGGATTTGGCTGGGGTTTGCTGCTTGTGGTTTTGCAATACTCTTTAATGTTCCTCCCCGTACATTATGGGTAATATTCATCATGGGTGCTTTGGGCGGAACAGTAAAACTAATCTGCATGAAGCTGGGAATGAATATCATTCTCAGCTCGCTTATGGGAGCTTTACTAATTGGTTTTTTAAGCATCCGGGCTGCTCACTTAAGACATTCGCCACCCTTCGTATTTGCTATTCCTGCGGTTATACCAATGGTTCCCGGTGCATTTACTTACCGAATGATGCTGGGAATTATCCATTTAACTGCAGAAAATGACCATGCTGTTTTTCTGCAGTTGTTACAAGAAACTGTTGACAATGGATTGAAAGCCTTTTTTGTATTATCGGCACTTTCGCTTGGCGTTTCGGCCCCCATGTTACTCAGCCGTAACAAATCGACAAAAGAAATTAAACGAACCAAATTGAAAACAACCAAAATCCTTAAATAAAAGGACAATCTATTCCCCAAATCGTGCAAATTTATATCCTTTTTTCTTTAAGGATATAATTAACTCCTTCATCCGGTTATAAAATTTATCTGTCCTTGCAGGATCAGTCCCTAAATGTACTAATATGACACATCCATTAAGTCCATTTGGATCATTTATTTCAAACTGCTCCAAATCGTTCAAGATAGTTTCTGATGACCTGTAATTTAACATATTCGGAGTCGTATAATCAGCATTCGTTCGTATACCAGGTGTAAAATTAATCAATGATAAGCCTAATTGATGACTCCAATCAACAACGATTGAATTATACCATTCGTAAGGAGGCAAAAATACGGATGCAGATCTCACATCAACACCTGATTTTTCCATATTCCTATAGTTAGCTTTCAGGTCTGTTTCAAATTGATCCCTGCTAAGCAATAATGAATCCCGCTTGTACCAGTCAGCATATAGCAAATGCTTATCGGAATGTGCTCCCAGATAATGCCCGTCAGCTATTAAGTTCTTAATTAACAATTGGTTTTCAGGATTAGAATAAAAATCTCCTGTAAAGAAAAAAGAAGCCAGAACCTTTTGCTCCTTTAAAGTTTTCTCGATAGCAAGCCCGCCATCATTAAAATTATGCGCTGAAAATATAAAGTAAATTTCCCGTTTGATTGTATCCATTCGTACAACTGCTCCTTGCTCATCTTTTACAATATTTTTTGTTGTTGCTTGTTGCCCTTCAGCATCAAGCGACGAAAGTAAATAAGTCAAACTTGCAGTACCGTCCATTGTAGGCTCATTTGAAGAATAATCTCCAATATCATCATGATAAACCACTTTACCTTCCTGATAATTAGAATACTCATCCGGCTCAAACAACTCAATTCCCCTCAATTTTTCGTAGATATCTTTATAAACAGGTCCGTCAACCAAGCCCCCTGTTGTCGTTTGCCCCAATTTAAAAGTAATAGAAGAATGTGGTGCTTCCGGATAATCACCCCCTGCTGGGAGCCCGCAAACCATACTGGTTCCCCATGGATTGCAACCAAAAAGCCAATCAGTAAGAGCCGCTTCCATACCGGCATACTTTTCATCACCAGTTATCAATCTATATAGCCTAGCCTGAGATGCTGCCGCTACAACAAAATTATTAGAACACCATTGGAAGGGAACACCAATACAAAACGGATCCCCTGCATCAAATCGCTCCAAGTCATCTAATCCTTGTTTCATTAAAGCTACAAATTGTCCTGCAATTACAGAATCCTGAGATTGTGCCAACCATGTATGTCCCAAATTAACAAAAGGATAATACTGATAATGACGGGCACGGTGTAATTCCATCCAGGGGGTCACCGGCTCCAACTCTCCCCAATATCTGGCTTGTTGCTGATATTCATCGCTTCCGAACAAATGATACAAGGAGGATGCCGCCAGCTCCATATCGTCTACATAATTATCTTCCTCATAAAAATAAGGTGAAACGACACATGCAGTTTGGCAAACACCAGGATTAGATTTAGCACATTCCCAGGCATCAATAGCTTTCTCTGTTATTCTACCTGCAAAATCAGCATCAATAGATTGAAACAATTTAGCACCTAATGCAAAACACGAGACATACTTAGCTGCCGTGGAAGCTACACCGGTGCTTCTATTTTTGTATTTACCAAGCCCTTGCGGCTTTCCAGTCACAAAATAAACCGGACGGTACTCTCCAAATCCATAATCAACCGTATCCTGAGTTGGCAATCTAAATCCGCGATGATCTCGATCATCAGCAATCTGATTATACATTTCATTTTTTGCCGGGTTCATCTTATACAGCCAATCCAAGCCCCAACGAGCTTCGTCCAAAATATCAGGAATACCATTAGCCCCTGAGAGTCCCTTCGCGTTAAACCGGTCACTAAACACTTCCGGATTTTGCTGGTAAGCAAATAACATTTGGTAAACAGCATTGGCCGATGTCGTTACGTACTGAAGGTAATCAGAGGCATCATGCCATCCGCCGGTTACATCTATTTTTTCACCAGAACGAGTTGGATGGTCAACAATTATTCCGTCGTGCACATGACACGAATCTTTTAAAAATGGATTGTACCCACAGCGTTGCTGACGCATATAGTTCAGTAGAAAATCAGCTGTTTCATCATATATATCAAAGTCGATTCGAAATGATTTTGATTGTGTTTCACCTACCTTCAGAAAAAACCCACCTTTTTGTTTAAACTTTGAAAAATCAAGTCGGCAAGCCGCTTGTTTTCCCCAGCTTGATCCGTCATAAATCTCTACTTTTCCTTCAAAAACCTTTTTACCGGACAAGCTGTTAAAAAGATAGAAATTATCATTAAAGATCGGTTTATCACTCAAAAAAACAGCTGATTTATGCGCATTTGGCAAGTATCCCAATTGGTTAATTCGAATTACTTTTTCAGCGAAAAGGTGTAATGGTAAAAGAAATATAAATAATAATAATCGACACCACATTGGATTCATTATTTCTAGAATTATTTTAATCAATTTCAACAACTTAATTTTCAATAAAAGACAACATTATATCTTAATAAAAATTTTCCGACGATAGAGAAACAGCACGATGAGCCAATAGACAACGATATGTGCCAGAGCAAAAAACAAAGATCCATTCATATCTCCTGCCCAGGATGCAAATGCATTTTTATACAACCAAACATATCCGGTTGTTGAATTTCCTGCCTGATCTGAAAAATGAACCAGATAAATAATCACTCTTATCCAAACTCCTGAAAGAACATAAATAAACAAAGGATTCATTCCGAAAACCAAAAAAGGATGAGCCCATTTTTTGTACTCCAAAATATCTATCAGGTAAATCATTACAGCTAAAACCAAAAGTGCCAAACCTGCTGTATAAATCACATAAGAACTAGACCAAATTGGTTTATTAATAGGGAATCCCAAGTTCCAAATTAAACCAGCAATCACACCTAAGGAACCAAACAACAATAACTTTGCAACCAACTTTTTACGCTCGGTTGACTCAATTAAAAATCCTGAAAGATATCCGAGGATTACTGTAGCGATTGCAGGAAGAGTGCTAAACAATCCTTCCGGATCAAAAGTTACGCCAAACCCTTTGTACATATGGTTCGCTCCAAGAATCATGGCATCGAAAGCCATTGTGGGATTTCCTTCTAAACTATACGGATCATCACCGCCAAGGGAAAAAATCAACCCCCAGTATACCAGAAGAATAGCCAATGCAACAAATACCAAACGAAGCTTACTCAGCGACAAACAAAGCAAACTACCTATTCCATAGGCCAAGGCAATCCGCTGCAAAACACCCATTATCCGGAAATTTTCCCATTCAACCTGAACAAATGGAAACGCATTTAACAACAAACCGATCCCGAAAATGATTACAGTCCGCTTCAGAATCTTCCTGCCTGCTTCGGGACTTAATTTATGATCAAATTTTCCGAAAGCAAACCACATAGCAACACCAACAGCAAATAGAAAGAAAGGAAATACCAAATCGGTTGGTGTACAGCCATGCCACTTGGAATGCAGCAATGGAGCATAAACATGTCCCCAACTCCCAGGAGTATTTACAGTAATCATGGCAGCAATGGTTAATCCCCGAAAGGCATCCAAAGCCATTAAACGTTCCGTTTTTTTCATCTTTTTAAGATTTTTAAATGAGATTTTCAGATTGCAAACAATTCTGCCATATTCTGTAACCTGCTTCATTCAAATGCAAACCATCATTGGTATAATCTTTTATCAGTTGGGATTTATAGGTTGAAAAAGCCGTGTACAAATCCACGAAAGTTATCTTCTCTTTATCACACAAATCTCTTAAATGATAATTGACCTCCAGAATTTTCATTCCATCAAAATTGGCACTCTTAAACATCGTATCATTAGTAGGCAAAAGACTTTGAACGATCAATTCAATGTTCTTATGCTCCTTCATTATTGAAAATATTTTTTGATAATTCGTAAGAATCTTTTCAGAACTTAAACCTTCACCCAGATCGTTAATTCCCATCATCAAAAAAATCTTTTTAGGCTTCTTGAACAAAACCTCATCCAATCGAAATAGGATTTCATCAGACCGCTCTCCGGATATTCCAAAATTGGAGATTTCATAAGCAGGAAAGTATTCTTCCCAGCATCCTCCCTCGGTTAAACTATCTCCTAAAAAAGCAATTCTATTTTTCATTGTTTCCTGTTTTAATACCAAATTTTGGATCTATATCAATCACTTTCACCATAATAAAACTTGGAATGGTACAAATCATCACCCAAATAAAGAAGTGCTGATAACCCAACAACTCCTGCAGCCAACCGGAAATCATTCCTGGAAACATCATTCCCGCAGCCATTAAACCTGTGCAAAATGCAAAGTGAGCTGTTTTGTGTTTTCCTTCAGATACATAAATCTGATAAAGCATGTAAGCTGTAAAACCAAAGCCGTAGCCAAATTGCTCAACTGCCACCGAAACACAAATCAAAAAGAAAGATTCGGGCAATGCGTAAGAAAGATAAACATATACCAGATTTGGTAAGTTAATAGCAATAACCATTGGCCACAGCCAATGTTTCAACCCATTTTTAGAAGCTAAAAATCCACCCAATAAACCGCCTAAAGTCAGGAAAATAATTCCTATGGTTCCATAAACCAATCCTACATCACTTGTAGTTAAACCCAATCCGCCAACCTCTTTAGGATCGAGAAGAAAAGGAGATGCCATTTTTACCAACTGAGATTCCCCCAAACGATACACCAAAAGCAATCCTACGATTTTCCAGATATCCTTTTTCAAGAAGAAAGTAACAAAGGTCTCTCCAAAATCAGAAAACACTGTAGAAAAACTTTTCACTTCCCGGTCTTCATCTTCTTGTGGATGCGGAAGTGCAAACTTGTGATAAACACAAAATAACAAAAATCCGACTGCCAAAATATAAAAGGTCAGCGACCATGCCAGCGGAATGTTATTTTCACTATTCCCGAACAGTTTTGTTGTTTCAAAATATCCTGCCAGAATAATTAAAAGTCCTTGTCCGGTAATCATCGCCAGACGATAAAATGTACTTCGTATTCCAATAAAATATGCCTGCTTATTGGAGTCCATTCCATACATGTAAAAACCATCGGCAGCAATATCGTGAGTTGCCGAACTAAAAGCCAACAACCAGAAAAAGGCCAATGTTGACTGAAAAAAGAATGTTGTAGGAACCGTAAACGCTACCCCAGCCAGACCCGCACCAATCAACAATTGCATACTAACAATCCACCAGCGTTTACTTTTAACGATATCCACAATCGGACTCCAAAAAGGCTTAATCATCCAAGGCAAATACAACCAGGAAGTATACAAAGCAATATCTGTATTAGAAATTCCCAGCTTTTTGTACATGATTACAGCAACGGTCATCACCACAACGTAAGGAATACCTTCTGCAAAATAAAGAGATGGAATCCACGCCCATGGTGAGCGGGTTTTTGTTTTTGACATTCTTTCTTTGTTTAGATTTGAGAACTGAGATATGAGAAGTGAGATTTGAGAACTGAGATTATTTACAGCTTCAAAAGTACCGATTCACGTATCTTATTTTTCTTAGATTTGAGATGTAAGGTATGAGGCTATTTACAGCATTCAAAAAAAAGAATACCTCACATTTTAAATCTCACATCTATAATTAATATCTTTTTTCCAATTCTGCTCCACGGAAATAATGCAGCAAAATTTCATCGTATTTGTATCCTTTGGCACCCATCACTGCAGCTCCAATCTGACAAAGACCAACCCCATGTCCCCAGCCGGCACCAATCAAAATAAATTTAGCCGGAACTCCATTCTCTTCTCCTTCTTTATCAACTACAAATTCAGAACTGTATAAATGTGATTCGGAAAGTACTTTTCTGATTTCCAATTCTTTTCCGATCACGAAACTTCGTTTTGAACCAACAATTTTCAGCTTGATTAAACGACCTGACTCACCTCGTTCAACAGGAATTAAATCCAGAATTTGTCCAAAATCTTTACCCGTTTTACGTGCTATTAATTCTGAAATTACATCTTGTGTATATTCCACCTTCCAACGATAAAAATCCATGGTTTCCTGATCGTAATCATTCAAAACCTGCGACAAAATTTCCTTATTGGTGGTATTGCAAAATGCTTCAGGTGAAGTACGGATCCATTTGACCGCGGCGACTTCATTTCCCAGATTCATATCGTATCCAGCAGGAACTTTCGGATTATCGATAACAGCCTGCAGGTATTTATGATTTTTAGGTTCCCATACATTTTCAAACGTCTCTGCAACGCCGCCGCAACATTTCGAGAAACGGGCATCACAGACTTCCCCCTCACTGGTAAGTACCAATCCACGGGTTGCATTAATTGCATCAACTACCAATTGGGTAGATTGTTTGGTAATGCCTTGATAACGCTGACAATGATCATCGGCACAAACATCAAAATTCACATGATCTTCGCGATCGTACCAACGAATATATTGCTCATCGGTTTCAACTATACTCTGATAATTAGTTTCTGTTTTTTGCAATTCAGCTCCTTTTATCACCTGCGCAATTAGCCAGGAACGGGAAATAATTGCATGAGCTTTCAACAATTCTATACTGCTGGTAGCACTCATTTCAGATGAAATAACACTTACCAAATAATCCTCTAAAGAAAGAACATTGATGGCAGTCAATTTTTCATCCTCGCAAATAAATTGCAAAGCCCCTTTAAATCGTTGATTTTCTTTTCGTTCCCAATGGAATTTAATCCCAATTGTCACATCAGACAAATCGAAAGATGCTTCTTCGTAATATTTAGGATAAAAAACCAATTCTTCATCTACAAGACCATCAAAAGATATTTTATCATTAATATAGCAGGCATTTTGCTTTCCTGTATATTCTTTTCCATTTTGCTGGAGGATGTAAATTCCATTTAATGTAAATGAAATTTTAGGCTCGTACATGATGCCTACCCGTAATTGTGGTTCGTTCATTTTTTAATAGGTTTTAGATATTAGATCCCAGACAATAGATTATTTACAGCTCCAAACTATCCGGAACTCAACTTTTATTATCTCATCTTTCCCATCTTATTTCTTATCAATTTATTCAGTCAGTTTTTTCTCATATCGCCAAAATACTCTTTCGACCACAGCTCCTGCATGATGAGAATAAAAATCGATTGGTCCTACCCATGGAATTATTGCTGTTTTGAAGCCTATATTTTTCAAATCTTCCATGCAGCGATACAGCAACACTTTTCCCATTCCTTTTCCGCGTAAATCGGGATGTGTTCCCATTGGGCCAAACCATGGCAAGCCTTTATTATTTGCGCTGTGTGCCGAGAATGCTTTTATTTTTCCATTCATCTTTGCAATATGAATGGCAATCGGATTCGATTTGCAGGCCATCTCCAATTCATATTGCCATAGCTTCCATTCTTCAGCCACAAAATCCATCAATTCATCCTTGTCTTCTTTTGTTGCACGTGAAACTTCAATATTCTCAGATTTTAAAGTCATTATTTTCTTTTCATCAGACCATTCCCGATCAGATAAATTGACTACAAGATTGGAAGTGTCCATAAATCGATTGAATCCCATTCGCATAGCAAAACAGAGTGCAGGTGTGTACCGGGGATCGATACCCGGCATAAAATAATTCATTGGAACATCACCCAAACGCATCACATCAACCTTTCGCGAACGCAACTCTTTTTCGAGCAACTCATACATGCTTCGGGCAATTCCCTTTCTTCGATGAGATTCCTGCACTGCCATTAGTTTTACGTAGCCATAATTCACTCCCCGAATATCCATTCGGCAGGTTCCCATTAAAAATCCAACAATAGCATTTCCTTCCGTGGTAACCCAAATAATTTCAGGATTAAAAAAAGGATCTTCGTAGATTTTCTCGTGAAGTAATTCTTTGGTAAAAGAATCGAACTTGTGAGTATTTTGACAAAGAGTCAAAACTTCATCAAAATCGTTGTCGTGATATTGTCGTATGGTATTGGACATGTTTCTTTTAATTACTTAGAGGTTAATTTGAAGTAAAGGCTTTTTTACAATTGCATTCCTTCGGCTTACATTTGCGTTACTTCCTGTTACATTCACAGTCCCTCAACTTACATTTAAATTACTTCGTGCTACAATTGCATTCCCTCGACTTACATTTGAATTACTTCCTGTTACATTCACAGTTCCTCGACCTACATTCATACTCCCTTTTGTTACATTTTCAGTCCCAAGATCTACATTTTAGTTTCTCTCGAGAAAAAACCGTGTCTTTTACGGGAGTATACAATTTCTTTTCTCCTTAAAGTGAGATTCCTAATTTAGCTCTTAACTTCTCGCAAAGAGTTCCGAAAAACTCATCGTCAACACTTACTTGTTTGAAGATATCTACGATATCCTCCGATGTGATTTTCTCAAAATCCTCCCGCCGGGGAGTAATAAATACACCGCCAAAATCTACTGATGCAGGGCTTATCAGCAATTGCTGATCACCTTCAGCAAAATATTGCGATGGACGATGCAGTTTTCGTGGAAACAAATGCATACTATATTTGCCATCAGAAAAAAAACAAATTGCATTTAGCATTGGCTCTTTTTCCTCCGGTTGCATCGCCGAAAAAGTCTGATAAAAAACAGAAACAGCCTTCATCATTTCTTTTTCATTTTCCGACTCTATGGAAATCATTTTCCTAAGATAATTCGGAAAAGCACGCATCTCAAATTGATTCGAATCGCTCAAAAGCTCCGATTGCAAATTTTTCAAAACTGCATACTCTGTTTCTACTGGCATAAAATATTTATTCCCTGCCTGAAAATGCATATGATCGGGAGCTGAAGCACCGCACTTTGGCCCGTTATAAAACAAAGTATATCCTTGCATATTTTTAGCCAAAGACAACATTCCTGAAACATTCTCTTCAAAACTCTGATCGACATGATCGATTTTTGGAATGGTAAAATGTTGTGGGATAATTGGAAACGGATTTACCAAAATCACAAAATCATCGCCTTGAGCGATACCACCTTGTTCTTTGGGAAGTTTATCGAGGCACAAAAAACAAGCACGATTTTCAATACTCTTTTGATCTACTTTCGCGGCTGATGATCTGATTCTTTCAGGATTGAACTGAACTTTTATCTTATATCCATCGAATTGAAATTCTTTCTCTTCAACTTTTTCCAATCCCTTGTAATTTCCTGTTGCCAAAGGCCAATTTCTAAGCTGATCGTTCAGAAAATCACCTAATATCTGTGTGGAAGATTTCTCCTCCAATAAATTCTCTAATTTATTTATGCTGTTTACATTCATTGTTTCCCAATATCTTGACAAAATATATTCCTTTAGTCTGTTTGTTAAATTAAATCATTTAACGCTTACCGGTCTCCGACTCTGTCAGAGTTATAGTTTACTGCAACCTGGCCACCATAATCCCCGATTGATATTTACTTTGCATGAGCATTTCTGCCAAGGGAATATCTGAAATCACCACTTTTTTAGCTTTGCTGGAAGCGTGCATCAGATGCAATCGGTTATTCACATGAATAGCAATTCCCACATGAGATATATCCAGTCCTTCTATTTTAGTAGTAATAGCAATTAAATCTCCATTATGAATTTTATCCTCAAGCTGTTGTATTTTTGCTTCCGGTATATAGAACAATTCTCTTTTATTGATTTCATTTTCGGTCTTCCGGATCTCTTCTACCAATGAAGAATCGGCTTTTAAAACAGGATAAGAATCGACATGCGTACTCATAAAATTGATTGTTTTGTTGTACTTTTCACCACCAATTTCAGACGTAATGTTTTTTACGATTCCCTTCTTTTCATTTTCATAAATCCAATCGGAGAAATAATGCAGACGCGAAGAATAATCAGTCAGTTTGCCATTTCGGTAACGCAGATTTTCAAGTTCTTTCAAAAAATCATCAGTTGTAAGCGAGTCGTTGGATAGTACTTTTGATAAGGCCACCACATTCTCCAGATAAGTAGTACAATCCAACTCCCGGAAATTAACGACCAACTGTTCTTTCTCTCCCCCATCCAAAGTACCGCCAACATAGGCTGTTTGCATAAACATTTTTGCCACTTCAATTACCCTGTCTTCCAAAGAGAGCGAATCCAGTGAAGCCGAAACTGCAATTTCCCGAATGGAATTAAAAATTTCCTGATCAACAGAATCTTTTAATTGAACAGAGTCCTTTACCTCTTGTTGGATTTTTTTTCCTTGACAAGAGCTTAGAGAAATAAGCAATACCACTAAAATTTGAAAAAATTGCTTCATACTTCTTATTTTTTATCAGGTTTCTCACTAAAATAATACCTGTATTCCTATTTTTCTCTGTGAATCTCCCTGCTTTTTGTGATTAAACTATTTTTTTACCACGGAGAACACTGAGGTTCACAGAGTCTAAATCGTAGGTATTTACAAAGATTTAACAAACTATTGGCACGATCAAATTACACCAAATTAACATTTTGCAAATCACCCCTGTATTCCTTTTTTTTCTCTGTGTAACTCTGTGCTCTCAGTGGTTAGACTTTTTTTACCACAGAGATCACTAGTTACACAGAGTCTAAATCATGTATTTTTTACACAACAGTTTTCTAGCCTTCAATTCGATGGTACGAATACGATCCTTGTACGTATTGTGAGTATTCATTTTTTCAATATCCAAAGATGCATCCGAATTATCATCCCACCGACGACACAAATAAATTGGATCGTAAATTCTACCAATCTGATAATTACGCGAAATTGCTAATCCTAAAGCATAATCCTCACCGTAATTTACATTTGGAATTGGATTCCTTCGCAATACCGGAGTATAGAATGCACGGGGAGCTCCCAATCCATTAATACGAAGCGCATTGTTTCTTCCGTTTTCCGGAGTCCACTCTTTGTGATCAATAATTCCCGGAGGAATTTCTTCCAATGCAAAATTTACCATCTGATAAGTTCCTACAACCATAGCACAGTTTTGACTGTAAAATGCATCTACAACTTTCTGCACAGTGGTTTCATCGGCATATAAATCATCACTATCCAACTGAATGGCAAATTTACCGCAAGACTCGTGAGCTACTGCCTCATTCCAGCAACCACCAATTCCCAAATCTTTTCGTTCCGGAATAATATGAATGATCCGATTGTCCACAGCAGCATATTTCTGAATAATTTCAGTCGTTCCATCTGTAGAATAATTGTCAACAACAATCAAATTGAAATCCACATCCGCCTTTTGAGCCAATACCGATTTAATCGCATCCTCGATGGTTTTTACACGATCGCGAACCGGAATCACAACAGAAGCTTCCACTTTAAAATTACCTTCATCAAAGGCAACATCGTCAAATTTTGGCGCTAAAAAAGCTCCGATTCTCTTCAGATGCTCGGTGCAGGCAATCTCCATTTCAATTTGTACGGCACGATTCTTAGGATCAACGTAATCAAAAATTTTCTCTCCCGATTTTCTTGTATCCATTTCTTCTTCGGTGTACAATACTTCCGGAATTCTCATGAATTCGGAACGGGCAGCCATTGCCAAACGCAATTCATACAATCCTGCATGACGAAAAGAAGTATCAACATCTTTCACGGCTTCTCTTAACACTTTCGCATCATAAAAAAGAACCGATCCAAAATTAAAATCATCTCTCAAACTTCCTTCCTGATAATCGATTACCGGACAATTTTCAACCACACCATCTTTAATGGCACGATAATTTGAATACACCAAACCACTATTTGTATCCTTGGCTACTTTCATAAACCGATCCAAAGCCAATTGACCCAAAGTTAAGGCACTTGTTTTTGTATAGATGAAAACATATTCAGAATCTGTTTTCTCAGCAATTGCATGAATCGTTTTTCCGTGCGATAAGGTTTCCGATGTTAAAACAGTAACACCTTCAGCATCTAGTTCTGCATCTCCGCCTACCACATAAATCGCAGCTGTCAAATCTGATTTAATCAGCTCATTGATTGTTATTTCGGTCTCTTCCTTTGTTCCAAAAGGAATAAAACATGTCACCTTTTCGTTCATAGTAATTATTGTGTTTTTATTATTTTCTTACTGATTAAAAAATTGAAACATCTGTTTCATCAATTCAATGCGATACTCTTTCGTTTCCAGTGTTTCAAATGGAATGCCTAAAATTACAGATTGATAGTTTCCATCATACACTACACCGGCACTTTTATTATTTCCTGAATAACGAAGAAGAACTTTTGCATCTTCCCCTTTAGGTTCAATCGCATCGGGTGCTTCAACCTTATATATATCAGGTGAATATCCTGTTTCGAATTGATATTCTCCTGTAAAATTATTTCTCACTTCGTTTGTATGCGATACGCTGCCCAATTTGCTTGCATGATTGGTTCTGAACTGATAATGCAATTCATCCTCCGCAAAAGATTTTGCCAAAGTATCGCCGCACAATTCCAAATCTGTTCCCACATAAGCTCCGGAAATAATTAATTTTGCATTATTCCCTTTTAGATACTTACGAATCGCCTCTCTCATTTCAGGAGTGTAAATTGTAAAATCTTTATTCTCTTTGCCGTAAATTCTTTTGGTCGTTTTTTCCTCTCCAAAAATTAAATCCAACACAGAATAATCCTGCGCCGCCCAATTCAATTCCTCAAAGGCCTCATCACTCATCGACACAAATCCAAAACCATTATCCCGAACTGCTTGTCCGTGCACAAACGGATAATCGAAACTATTACCCGGAATGATTCGTTCTTCCTGATCGGCATATGAGCTTCCATGACCCGATGCATCATCATTCAACCACTTTGATTTTCGATCGAAATCGTACTGATCACCTACATAGGCAATATTTCTTTTGTATGCGACACCCTCATCTTCCGAACTTACGAAACCGGCCAATTTGCCATCGTCAAAACCCTGAGGAGCAGAGACTCGATCGAATCCATTTACAATCAAAACCGGTTTTTTACCATTTTCTGATTTGCAATAGGCTAATATTTCCGAATCAAAACTTTCTCCGCCATTATTCAAAGCAGTTACCTTAAAACTGTAAATCACACCCGGTTTGCAATTCGTAATAATGTATTCTGAATTGGGGACAACTATTCCGTTATCAAACCCACCATCTTCAATTCTTGTGTAAACTTTGTATGATTCAGAAACTGCCGTAGGCTCCAATTGGTCTATTACTGGTTTCCAAGAAAGAACAATTCCTTTTTCAGTTTCCCTGATTTGAAAATGATCAACCGGCAAAGGCTGCACCACATAATCCCTTCCATCCTGAGATGACAGAAACTTTAAAATCCCTTTGTAATAAGCTCTGCTGATATCGAATTTGAATTTCGGATCCATTCCCTGATACATATCAGCAAAATTCTGATGCGATAAGAGTTCAGACAACATGGTAGGAACTTTTGGGCGATAAGCTTCTGAATATTGTTTGTTCCACATTCCTCGGCGCCTCCATTTAGGCTCATACTTCTTGCGAATATCTTCCACAACCTGTGACTGAACAATATCCGTTAAATCACGGCTTGCCCATTTCGATTCTCCATTTGGAAAATAATCCTCATCCCAGGTGGTCGAATAAATAGCCAAACTTCCAATGATAGCATCATTCGGTGTAATTCCAGCATCTGTATGAAACGCCAGGGCCATATCAATTGGAATACCCAAACCTTTTGCATCCACATTTTTTGTTGGTCCAGATGGTGCTCCGATCAAATAGTCCACCCACTCTCCACGACTCATATAATCATCTTTGTAATCCGTTTTACCAACTTCTCTTTTCTGAAACTTAACCGCATCTTTTCCTCGGTTACTGTAATCAGCATCGTAATCTTTATTGATACTATAAACTATCGAATCAGGCATTCCTGCATACTGAAGATAGTAACGTGCAGCCTCCTGATATCTTGGCCGATTACTCGTATATTTTTGCCAAACACAGGAGTCCAATTTAAAACCAAGCTCTGTTCTTTGCTTTTTCAATTCATCCAATTCTTCAGGATTCCCTCGGGCAATGTTTCCCATTCCTCCTCCAAATCGTATTGCATCAGCCGAAATCCATTTCCCAGGCTCCTTACTTTCGTTAGTCAGTTCAACCATTCCCTTTTCGGGATTCTTCCCTTTATCAAAAAGAAAAGTCCCCAAATAAATCCAGGTTTTACCACCCATGCTTTGATTCACCAAAAATTCAGTTTTACCTCCTGCATGATACACGGTATAGTGCGCATCATTCACATTATCCTCATCATCAGAATAGGAAACAGACACTGCATATTCTCCTTTTTCCGTAAAATTGGGTAAATATTGAACTTTCGTAGATTCTACCGCACTCGCCTCTGTCTGATAGCTCTTTCCCAGTTCAAATGGATTTTCTCCTTCAATATAAAAGGGATATTTGTTTGCGAAACCCGCTTGAGAATTCAATTCCCAAACGGAAGCATCTACCATACACTCCGAACCTTCCGATGACCAATCAGCATCAACGATCAGCTCATTTCTTTGAACATCTCTTTCGCGCGGGAACAATACGTTAGCACCGGCCTTTTCGAGCATGGGAGCAATATATGGAACAACAAATTCCATTGTCCACAAATCTTCCACTGTTGTGTACACTCTTGCCCGCTGCCATTCCCATCTGTCCAGCGTGTTTTCATAGTACCATCCATGAGAATGCCACAAAGCAATGTGTTTATTTTCCAATCCAAGTTTTGCATCGTTCCCTGTGTTTACTCTTCGCACCAAAGCTTGCGTTACTTCATGATTCTTATTCAAACGATTTGTATCCGCCTCAACAATTCCATTCCGATAGAAATTAGGGATTAAATCACTTATTTCCTGTCCCATACTTTCCATTCGGATGGAATAGTTTTTAAATCTCCGACCCAAATCTTCCTTGAAATCTTTCTTATATCTCTGTACAGACTCCGGACGAAACGGAATATACGAAAACACCGGATTCATATACAATATAATTTCTTCTTGCTCTGAATCTATTTGTAAACTATCGTACTTAAATGTGAAAACAAAATCTTTGGAAGCTTGCTCAACAAAAGATTGTGCCGCTTTATCGGCTTTTCGAGTTAGTCGGTCCGATTTCTTAGCAGCTATCAAATTAAAATTTGAGAACAACAATACAGAGATTACACAAAGCATTCTAAGAAAACGGATATTTATAAAAAATCCAGACATGGAAATCATTGTTTTTCAGTTAAAATGAACCAGTTAAAGAGAAGCCCGAATTCAAGCTGTCGAATTCGGAAATTCTCAGATAAATCTAAACAATAAACCTGACAAAAGCTTCAATTGCCTCGTATTCTGCCAAGCCCAATTTGTTAAATAAATCGGCTGTAGCCCTATTTCTTTCTTCTGATCTTTGCCAGAATAATCGGGAATCATTTCCCATAAAGGGAGCACTTTCCATTTGCGATTGATGTCGTAATATTGCATTCCGTTTGTGCTGCAATTCTTCAGGACTAACCGGAACAGCCATTTGAATTTCGTCCAAATCCCACTCCTGCCAAGCTCCACGGTATAACCATATATAGCAATCCTTCATCCACTCTTCATCTTTCACTATTTTTAATGCCTGGTAAATTCCTTCCCAACATACCCGGTGCGTTCCATGAGGATCAGACCAATCACCCGCAGCAAATATCTGATGCGGCTTTATTTTTCGAAGCAAATTCACAAGAATACGAACATCTTCTTTCCCCAACGGATTTTTCTTAACCGTACCCGTTTCATAAAAAGGAAGATCCAAAAAATGAAGGTTCTTAGATCGAATACCTACAAAACGGCAGGCAGCTTTTGCCTCTCCTCTCCTGATTAAGGCTTTCATATTGCGCACTTCAGCTGTATCCATTCCTCCCGGCTTTTTATTTTCCAAAAGAAATTTTTGAATGTCTTCAATTACACACTGAAGATTGCCCTCGTTTGTATCATGAGTTCTCGAAAAACTTTTTACAAAAGAAAGATATCTCACCGCCTCATCATCGGCAACCGCAATATTTCCTGAAGTTTGGTATGCAACATGAACTTCATGGTTTTGATCCACCAATCGTTTCAAAGTTCCTCCCATCGAAATTACATCATCATCAGGGTGCGGACTAAAAACCAAAACTCTTTTACTTGCAGGTTCTGCTCTCTCCGGACGATGAGAATCATCAGCATTTGGCTTGCCTCCAGGCCAACCGGTTATGGTGTGCTGCAAATCATTAAACACCTTAATATTTACCTCGTAAGCCGAGCCATACAAAGCAAGTAACTCACTCAATCCATTATCATTATAATCACGATTAGTCAGTTTTAAAATTGGTTTTTGTAATTTATTACACAACCAAACTGCCGCTTTCCGAATCCAATACCGATCCCACTCAATACTTCCAACCAACCAAGGATTTTTCACTCTTGACAATTCACTTGCCGCAGGCACATCCAAAACGAACTTCACATCGGTATGTCGTTGCAAATAACTGGCGGGAACAGCATCACACTGACTTTCTTCCAATGCTTTTTTTACAATCGCCGCTTTTCCTTCGCCCCAAGCCATTAAAATAACCCTTTTGGCTTTAAATATGGTTCCAACACCCATTGTTATAGCCGCCTTAGGTACATTATTTAAGCCATTAAAATCTTTGGCAGCATCTCGTCTGGTCAAAGAATCGAGCATAATCAAGCGGGTTATCGAATCCAATTGTGAACCTGGTTCATTAAATCCAATGTGCCCTGTACGACCAATTCCAAGTATTTGCAAATCCAATCCCCCAAAAGAATCAATCAGTCTTTCATACTCATTGCAGTATCCGGTAATTGTGACCTTGCTTACCTCACCATTTGGTACATGAATTTGATTTTTAGGAATATCGATATGATTAAATAAAACGTCGTTCATGTAATGATTATAGCTTTGTGCGCTTAATTTCAACATCGGATAATACTCATCCAAATTAAAAGTAACCACATTCAAAAATGACAAGCCTTCTTCTTTGTGCAAACGAATCAGTTCGGAATACACTCCCAATGGCGTTGCACCGGTAGCTAATCCTACAACACACATTTCGCCAAGCTTTTGTTTTTGCTTAATTTCATTTGCAATTTCACCTGCAACCCACTTGGCTGCCTTTTCAGCAGTTGAAAAAATATCTGCCGGCATTTTCTCATACCGGGTTTTCACTGTTCTGTCGAACTCATCTGAAGGTTGGTAATACAACTTGGCTTCATCAAGCTCTTCCCTAAATTGCAGTATCTGATTCTCCATTTTGCTATCTCCTGATTTAAATTACTTTCGGATCAAAAATAGAACAGAAAATCATATTTTCCAAAATTGGTCATACATGTTATATAATACTTTTTACAAATGTTTAATTTTTATATATTTGTAACGTGAAAATAAATTCACCCGTACGATAAGGATATTAAGCAATGTAGAAGGAATGAAAATGGAAAAATACAAATTCAATATTAATTTAATTATTTGTAAATTCATTTTAAATTAACATTCATCATACATGTTATAAAAATAAAATCATGATATTAATTGCAGAGAGCGGATCAACCAAAACCGACTGGGTTCTTCTCGGAAGTAAAGGCGTAACTAAACGCCAACAGACTTTGGGAATTAACCCATATCATCAAAATACGAGTTCGATAATTAAAATAATTAGCTCACTTGATGATTTTGGTTCGGTTACCCAAATCTTTTTTTACGGCGCCGGTTGTGCTGTTGATGAGAAGAAGAAAATCATTAAAGACTCTTTACTACAAATTTTTCCTGATGCAAATTGCGAAATTAACAGCGATGTTTTAGCTGCAGCCCGATCGGTTTGCAGAAGAGAAAAAGGCATAGCGTGCATCATTGGAACAGGATCTAATTCCTGCTTATATGATGGGGAAAACATTGAACACAACGTTCCTCCCTTGGGATACATATTGGGTGACGAAGGCAGCGGAGCTGTTATGGGTAAAAAATTGCTGGCTGATATTCTTAAAAATATTGCTCCTGCTGAAATAAAAAGTGCATTCTATCAGAAATACAATTTGGAATATGCAGATATTATAAACAAAGTATACAAAGAGGAAGCGCCCAGCCGTTTTCTTGCTCAATTTACAGTCTTTCTTTCTGAAAACATTCAATCACCATATATATCGGAGCTTGTAAAGAAGAGCTTCGGGGAATTTTTCGAAAGAAATATAAAACAATACAACAATCACATCAGCCTGCCAATTCATTTTATAGGAAGTATTGCATTTTACTTTAAAAAAGAATTGGAAATGGTCGCAGCCAAGATCGGTTTACATCTTGGAAAAATTGAGCAAAGCCCATTGGAAGGATTGATTCAGTACCATCTTGGTAAATAAAAACAAAATAATGAATAAAGCAGGTAACCAGAAAACTTCAAACAAAATAACAGAATCACCTTCTAACTTTTCCAATTTGGAAAAGATGTCGGTTAATGAACTACTTATTGGAATTAATCAGGAAGACGGACAAGTTCATTTAGCAGTAAATCGCGCGATTCCAGAAATCGAGAAATTTGTTTCCCTACTTGTTGACCGTGTTAAAGCCGGAGGTAGATTATTTTATATTGGAGCTGGCACAAGTGGCAGACTTGGCGTATTGGATGCTTCGGAATTACCGCCAACTTTTGGAGTTCCGGATAATATTGTAATTGGATTGATTGCAGGAGGAGAAAAGGCCTTACGAAATGCCGTTGAATCGGCCGAAGATGATTGGAACAAAGCCTGGGAAGAAATACAGGAACATGGTTTTAATCAAAATGATACGGTATTAGGAATTGCCGCTTCAGGCACAACACCTTATGTAATAGGCGGCATAAAAAAAGCCCGCGAAAATAGTCTGCTTACCGCATGTATTACTTGTAATCCTGAGGCGCCAGTTTCCAAAGAAGCTGAAATTGTGATTGAAGCAATTGTTGGCCCCGAATTTGTTACCGGAAGTACCAGATTAAAAGCCGGAACTGCTCAAAAAATGATTCTAAACATGATCACCACCAGCTTAATGATTAAATTGGGAAGAGTTCAGGGCAATAGAATGGTAAACATGCAGTTAACCAACAAAAAGTTGGTTGAACGAGGAACCAAAATGATTATGGAAGAATTAAAACTTGAAAAAGAAGTTGCTAAAAGCTTACTGTTAAAACATGGTTCAGTAAAAAAGGCCATTGAGGCTTACAAATAAATATTGTTTTAAAACGATAAAAAAAACGGAGATTGAATCATCAATCTCCGTTTTTTATTGAAAATACAGTTCTTACTTTTTCAAATACTGTGTGTAGATCTCAAGGGTTCTGTTTATCTGTCCAACCATTGCTTCAAAAGCTTTATCAGCATCCTTATCCCGAATAGCTTCATAAATGGTACGATGAGCTTTAATTGTAAAATCTTTCTCTCCATCCACATTGGCATAAATCAAATTTCGCATGCGTGGCAAAAGAGAATAGATTGGCTCCATAGTAATAATCACAATCGGATTGCAGGAGGCCTTAGCAACATTCAAATGAAATTTATTGATGATATCTGCTTCCATTTGGGTATTATCCGGATCACAATCTTCCAAATCCGAAATATTCTTAAGCAATAAATCCAAATCCTTATCCCTTCGGTTATTCGCTGCCATCCGGGCAATTTCCGGTTCAAAAACGCGCCGTACTTCAATAATTTGAGGGATCAGGTTACTATCAAAACTTAAATCATAATACAAATTTAAAGAATCAATAGCATCTTTGATTTTCAATTCACTAACATACATGCCACTACCCTTTTTGATTTCAATTAAGCCCCGGGCACTAAGTCTACGCAAAGCTTCGCGCAATGCAGTCCGACTAACTGCAAACATCTCGCATAATTCCCGCTCCGAAGGAAGTTTAGCTCCCACCAGCAATTTCTTCTGGCGAATAGCCTCTTCTATTCGGCGCTCAATCTTCTGACTAAGAGTTTGAGCTGATCCTATTTTTTCAAAAATTTCATCCATGAACTGCAAATTTACTTCAACTTGTATGATCTGTTACGAAATATACAGCAATTAGTCTGTATTCCATCAAAAAACCATGCAATTAAACCCAAATACAAACATAACCAGAAAAATACCGATTTTCAAGGTTTAAGCTTTATTTTAAACGATTCCGAAGTATCAATGAAATAAAATAATAATTATAGCCCCGAAAAATCAGGAATTAAGACAAATCCCAATCAATCTTTAAACTGATCATACCAAAACATATATTTATAAAAAAAGGGTACTCTGCACAAGAATACCCTTTCCAACTTATATTTGAATTACAAATTATTACTTCTTCAATTCGGCAAAATACTTATAAAATAATGGAATTGTATTGATTCCATTGAAGAATTGTTCCAAAGGGAAATTCTCATTTGGTGAGTGAATCGCATCACTTTCCAATCCAAATCCCATGAGTACAGATTTAATTCCTAAAATCTCTTCGAAAGAAGAAATAATTGGTATACTTCCACCACTGCGAACAGGTACAGGGCGTTTTCCATAAACTTCGGTATACGCTTTATCTGCCGCAATATAAGCCGGGAAATCTATGGGACAAACATATCCTTGTCCACCATGCAGCGGAGTAACAACTACCTTTACACAATCCGGAGCAATTGCTTCGAAATGCTCTTTAAATAGAACTGAAATTTTTTCCCAGTCTTGATTCGGAACCAAACGCGTTGAAATTTTTGCATATGCTTTTGAAGGAAGAACTGTTTTAGCACCTTCGCCAATATATCCACCCCAAATACCACAAACATCAAACGAAGGGCGAATTCCTGTATGTTCAGAAGGAGTATAACCTTTCTCACCAGCTAACTCTTTTACGTCGATTGCTTTTTTGTACTCCTCAACATCGAAAGGAGCTTCAGCCATCATTGCTCTTTCTTCCTTAGTAACTTCAATTACATCATCGTAAAATCCAGGAATGGTAATATGTCCATTATCATCTACCATCTGAGTAATCATTTTAGCCAATACGTTAATTGGATTTGCTACAGCACCACCAAACAATCCTGAATGAAGATCGCGATTAGGACCGGTCACTTCAACTTCCCAATACATCAATCCACGTAATCCTGTTGTAATAGATGGTATATCCGGAGCAATCATTCCTGTATCAGAAACTAAAATCACATCTGCCTGCAACATTTCTTTGTGCTCTTCACAAAATTTAGGCAGATTAGGTGATCCTACTTCTTCTTCCCCTTCAATCATGAACTTCACATTACAAGGAAGACAATTATTTTTCACCATATATTCGAAAGCCTTTGCATGCATAAATGCCTGACCTTTATCATCATCAGCACCACGGGCCCAAATTTTACCATCTTTAATTACCGGCTCAAAAGGATCAGTATCCCACAAATTAATTGGATCAACCGGCATTACATCCATATGTCCGTAAACCATAACTGTCGGCAATTTTGGATCAATAATCTTTTCGCCATAAGTAACAGGATTTCCCTCTGTCTCCATTACCACCGCCTTATCAGCACCCGCATTCAGCATTAACTGCTTCCAGTATTCGGCAGCTTTATACATCTCTGGTTTATTTGCTTCAATCGAGCTAATCGATGGAATTCGAATCAGTCCAAACAATTCCTCTAAAAATCTCTCTTTGTTCTCTTCAATATATTCTTTAATGTTATCCATAATAGTGTGTTTATTGGATTTAAGTAATTTGAAACGTAAATATAGTAAATAGAAATTAGCTTTCAGTCTTCATCTAATAGAGATTTGCAACCTCTATATGTCAACACCCATTAAATCACAAATCAAATAAACAGACATAAAAGCATAAAAAAACAGCAACCAAACGGCTACTGTTTACAATATAATTTCGTGATGTTTTTACTCTTACACTTGGTACTTTGTCATCTACATTTTTTTCATGATTTCATCAATGTGTTCAGCTGCATACTGAAGCTCTTTATACCATTCTTCACCATATTTTCTGATTAATGGTTCTTTTAAGAAAACATAAACCGGAGTTCCATTTTTAAATCCCAATTCTCTGGCAGGTTTGCAAATATCCCATTTGTTATAATTCACCGCATCAAACTCTTCATATTTCTGAATTCGAATCGGGTATAACTGACATGAAATTGGTTTGCGAAAGTTTATTTTACCATCGAAAAAAGCTTTTTCGATACCACATTGTGCCGATCCATTTTCAAAAACAGTATAAACACATTCTTTATTGTTAATGATAGGCGTTACCAAATCACCATCCGAATCGATTACAGTCTTACCTTGTTTTTCAATTTCTTCAATGCCTTTTTCGGTAAGATACTCTTCTATAACAGGATAAATCTCCTCAATAATCAGCTTCTCTTCTTCCTCTAACGGTGCTCCCGAATCTCCCTCTACACAGCAAGCCCCGCAACATTTTGAAATGTCACAAATGAATTTCTTTTCAATCACGTCTAAACTTACTATGGTTTTTCCTATCTGTAACACAATGCTATCCTTTTACAATTTCTACTTTCGTGGATTTAAAAAAAAATCCGTATTATCGGCAAAGATAATACGGAAACTTATATTTTCAGTTACAATCTTCTATTTTATCAAAGATTTACCGGTCATATCCTCAGGTTTCTCAATCCCCATAATATCCAATAAAGTTGGAGCAACATCGGCAAGAATACCATTCTCAATTCCTTTGGAATTTTCAGTCACCCAAATGCAGGGAACAGGATTTAAGGAGTGAGCAGTATTTGGAGAACCATCGGCATTTACAGCAAAATCAGCATTTCCATGATCTGCAATAATAATTACATCATATCCATTTGCTTTTGCTGCCTCAACAACTTGCTCAACACATTTATCAACAGCCTGAACTGCTTTTGAGATTGCTTCATAAACTCCTGTGTGTCCAACCATATCACCATTAGCAAAGTTCAAACAAACAAAATCAGCCGATTGAGCATTCAATTCAGCAGTAATCATATCGGCAACAGCCGGTGCAGACATTTCTGGTTGTAAATCGTAAGTTGCCACTTTTGGAGATGGAACCATTAATCTTTTTTCACCTTCGAATTCAGCTTCTCTGCCACCCGAGAAAAAGAAAGTTACGTGAGCATACTTTTCAGTTTCAGCAATACGAATTTGTTTTTTTCCAGCTTTAGATACAACCTCACCCATTGTGTTTTGAACGTTATCTTTATCGTAGATTACATTCACTCCCTTAAAGTTAGAATTGTAACAAGTCATGGTATACCATTCTACATCCATGGTATGCATTCCAAACTCACGCTTGTCTTCCTGAGTGAACACAGTTGTCATTTGACGCAAGCGATCAGTACGGAAATTAAAACAGATAACTACATCACCTTTTTCAATGGTAGCAAGAGGGGCTCCTGACTCATCAACCATTACAATTGGCTTGATAAATTCATCTGTTACGCCTTCTGCATACGATTTTTCCATTGCAGTAACAACGTTGGAAGCTGATTCTCCTTCTCCTTTTGTATATAAATCGTAAGCAAGCTTAACACGTTCCCAGTTGCTGTCTCTATCCATTCCGTAGTAACGGCCAATAAGAGATGCAAATTTTGCTGATCCTTTAGTTTCAATTGCTTCAACAAATTCTTTTACAAATCCTAATCCTGATTTAGGATCAGTATCACGTCCATCGGTTAATCCATGAACAAACACATCTTTTAATCCAAAAGCTTGTGCTGCATCGCAAAGAGCAATTGCATGAGAACTTAATGAGTGAACACCACCATTACCAATCAATCCAATCAGGTGAACTTTTTTACCATTCTCTTTGGCATAAGTAAAAGCTTTAACAACCTGCTCATTTTCTTTAAGGGTGTCCTGCTCTACCGCCATGTTTATTTTAACCAGATCCTGATAAACAACACGACCCGCACCAATATTTAAATGTCCAACTTCTGAGTTTCCCATTTGTCCCTCAGGCAAACCAACAAATCTACCTGCAGCCTGCAATTGTGAGTTAGGATATTTTGCCAACAGACTATCCATGTATGGAGTAGCTACTGAAGAAATTACATCTGATTTTGATTTATCACCGATCCCCCATCCGTCAAGGATCATCAATAAAGCTTTTTTACTATTTGTCATTTTGAAGTATTTTATATCTTAAATTCTTTATTACTTGGTCTAAGTGTTACAAAAATATCGTATTAATTCAAATAAAAAAATTAGTTAGAGACTTGAATTTCTTTATTTTAGATCGAAAACGTTTGTTTTTTGTAATTTATTCAAACTTTAACATTTCAAATGGATTTCCACATTCAAAAGCATAAAAAAAGCCAATCATATGATCGGCTTTTTTCGTGGTACCACCTGGCCCCGAAAGCTTTCGGGGCGAACCAGATACATTTCTCTCTTTTCATTGTATCTCCCGGCTCCAAAAACATTTGGAGCAAACAACAGGTACTACTTGTATTTTTCTAACAATCGAATAGCAATATTCTTATAAAGCAGTAGGTTTTCAACATACTTCTTACTTTTCATTTTTTTGATATGTTTCTCAATTCTCCTAGCTTGAGCTATAGATTCACACTCTAACTGATAAAACAGCTGCCAATCTTTGTAATTTGATGTGAAAGAATTTTCAAATGTACCTTCATCATGAAGATACAATCGATTTGTTAAATCTTTTGTGTAACCAATGTAATAGCAATTTCCGGCAACACTTTGCAGTATGTAAACTTCAATCTTCATAAAACCAAAAGAGGACAAAATTTAACCACGTCCCCAAAACTTTTCGACTTGATCCGGATCAGTTTCATTTTCCTAAAATTCAATATAAACAAAAAGAGAGAAAAACATAGCGTTTTTCTCTCTTTTTGTGGTACCACCTGGAATCGAACCAGGGACACATGGATTTTCAGTCCATTGCTCTACCAACTGAGCTATGGTACCCTTTATTTTGGTGTTACAAATGTAAAGAAAATTTGTACTTCGCAAAACAAAGCAGGCCACATCGAATATAAATAGCAGATATAAAATGTCAATATGATTAAGTATCAATTTTTTCACAATGTTATTTAGATTGATTCTATAGATTGTTTTGCTGAAAATTAAACAATAGATGACGATTTTACCCGTTAAAGAAATCTTAGGTATGGTTTTTGTTAAACCTAAATTGTCTTGTTTTTTCAATAAATTACAATATCGAGCTGATTAATTGTCAAGATAAATTGACACATAGGAATAATTAGTCCAGTTTGGTAATCCCGAAAACTTTCGGAACCATATGGCAAAAATTTAAAATTATAATCACATGAAATTCTCAATTCTCAATAAATATTCACTTGTAGTAATTCTGGCATCCTTATTTCTATCGTGTAGTGATGACAATAATATATTGCCAAGATCGGGTACTGATAAAACAGCCTATGAAGTTATTGATAAAACGATGCAGGAGTGGTATTTGTGGAATGAAGATTTACCGGATATTAGTTCAGCCAATTACTCATCGGCAAACGACTATTTTGAAGCACTACTTGCTGATCAAGATCGATGGAGCTATATAGCCAACCTTGATGAATTACTAGCTTATTTTGAGAATGGCACCTACACAGGTTATGGTTTATCCTTCAAATTTGACAGCTATAATGATTTAAGAGTAAAACTTATATTTGATGAATCACCTTTGGCTGCAGAAGGAGTTACACGCGGATGGAAATTGGTAAACATTAACCAATTGGCAATTTCAAACCTAAGTGAAGAACAAATATTAAATGAACTTGACAAATCGAGCGGAACCTTCATTTTTGAAAATAATGCCGGCGAGCAAAAAAAAATCACCGCTTCTCAAAAGGTACTTGATCAAAATACAGTATTAAAAAGAAAAGTTATTCCTTATGAAGGAACTCAAGTTGCCTATCTGGCATTTGACAGCTTTTTAGGCAAATCGGAAGATGAATTGAACGAAGCCTTCACCTATTTTAAAAAAAAAAATGCAAAAGAACTTGTATTGGATTTAAGATACAACGGAGGTGGCAGTACTTACATATCGAACCAACTGGCATCTTTGATTACTGGAAATGCATTTCAAGATAAAATCTACTCGAAGACATTTCACAATGCTTTGCAAAGAGAAAAAAATGATAGATTCGAGGTTTTTTTCGAACAACCTTCAGCCTATGGTTTCGAAAGAGTTTTTGTAATTACCACATCCGGAACCGCTTCGGCAAGTGAGATGGTTATTAATGGATTAAAACCATACTTGGGCAAAGAAAATGTGATTCTGATAGGAAGCAAAACACACGGAAAACCAGTTGGAATGTATGTATTTGAGGAGAAAGCTTTGAATTTGGCAATTGTCCCTATTAGCTTTTCAATTACCAATGCAAATGACGAAGGCGGCTATTTTGATGGCATTCCGGTTAACTATAAAATATCAGATGATTTAACTCATGACTTTGGGGATATTGATGAATCAAATCTGCATGCTGCGCTGGAATATATTAAGAATGAGAAATTCCCAGTTATAACTGCTGCAAAAGCTTTATCAACAAACGAACGGGAATTCAAGAAAAAAGGATTGGAAGAGCTGATTGATGCTTTCTAAAATTAGTGATTTTCACAAAACAAAAAAGAGAGAAAAACGCAATGTTTTTCTCTCTTTTCGTGGTACCACCTGGAATCGAACCAGGGACACATGGATTTTCAGTCCATTGCTCTACCAACTGAGCTATGGTACCCTACTGGTGTACTCAAAGAAAAAGGATGTGGTACCACCTGGAATCGAACCAGGGACACATGGATTTTCAGTCCATTGCTCTACCAACTGAGCTATGGTACCCTCTTTACTTGAGCGATGCAAAAATACGCAAAAAAATAAAATCACCAAATAAAATCAATAAAATTAGAGAGGAATTTTAAAGGAATCTAAACTTCTTATTACCTTTGCGACCTAATAAAAAAATATATGGTATTCGAAACTCACACATTATCAAATGGTATACGACTAATTCACCATGCCGTGAACGCAAATGTTGCACACTGCGGAATTATTTTAAATACCGGTTCGCGTGATGAAAAAGAGGAGGAATGGGGAATTGCTCACTACATAGAGCATGTTGTGTTTAAAGGTACAACTAAACGGAAGGCATACCATATTCTGAGTAGAATGGAAGATGTAGGCGGAGAATTAAACGCATACACAACCAAGGAGGAAACCTGTATTTACACTACTTTCCTGGACAAAGACTACAAAAGAGCTTTAGAGCTAATCAGCGATATCACTTTCAATTCTGTTTTCCCTGACAAAGAATTAGAGAAAGAAAAAGAAGTTATTCTGGATGAAATCAATTCGTATAAGGATTCTCCTTCGGAATTGATCTTTGATGATTTTGAGGAACTAATTTTCAAAAATGATCCAATTGGCCGGAATATTTTGGGAACTCCAAAACATGTTAAAAAGTTCAAACGTGATGATATATTGAATTTCATTAAGAACAATTACCACACAGATCAAATGGTAATAAGTTCGGTGGGGAACATTAAATTCAGCAAATTGGTAAAAATGGTAGAGAAATACTTTGGGCATATACCTGAGAATATTCGCACGACCAAGAGAAAAAAGCCAAATTCGTATGAAGCCCGCACACAAACCATGATAAAGAAAACTTATCAGAGACATTGTGTGATTGGAAATATAGCCTACGACTTAAATGATGAAAAACGAATTCCCTTATCGTTACTCACCAATATTTTAGGTGGCCCGGGCATGAATTCACGTTTGAATTTAACCCTTCGGGAACGACACGGATTGGCCTATAATATTGAAGCAAATTACACGCCTTATGCAGATACAGGTGTTTTCAGCATCTACTTTGGTACCGACAAAGGCAATTTGGATAAGTGCTTAAGTTTAATCAACAAAGAGATGGATTTACTCTGTACCCATAAACTTGGCTCCGGGCAATTAAAACGAGCTAAAAATCAGATGATTGGTCAGATTGCTATTTCTTCGGAAAACAATGAAAACCTAATGCTCAACATTGCGAAAAGCTTTTTATTATACAATCGAATTGACTCATTGGAGGAATTGTATCAAAAGGTGGAGAGCATTACAGCGGATGAATTGCTTGAAGTTGCCAACGAAATTCTAAATAAAGATCTGTTAACCACTTTGATGTACAAATAAGCATGATAGAAGTTAATAAAGAACTTGAAGATTATATACTGCAGCATACTGAAACAGAAGATTTGGTATTGAAGGATCTTACCCGTGAAACTCACGTTAAAATGTTGCGCCCAAGAATGCTGTCGGGGCATCTTCAGGGAAAATTCTTAAAGATGACTTGCCAGATGATTCAACCACTGCGCATTTTAGAAATTGGAACCTATACAGGATATTCGGCGATAAGTATGGCCATGGGAACCAGTGAGGATTGTATCATTCACACCATTGACTGCAACGACGAACTGGAACAATTTACCCGTAAATACATTAAGCGATCTGGATTTGAAAATCGTATTCAATTTCATATTGGAGATGCACTTGAAATAATTCCAAAGCTGGAAGAAGATTTCGATCTCGTTTTTATTGATGCTGATAAACGTCAGTACATCGAATATTTTGAGGCTGTGTTTCCGAAGCTAAATAAAGGTGGTTTTATTTTGGCCGACGATGTTTTGTGGGATGGAAAAGTTGTAGAAGAAATCGAAAACAACGACAAACAAACTCAGGGTATAATAAATTTCAATCATTTTATTCAGGAAGATTCCAGAGTCGAGAACCTGATTCTTCCCATACGTCACGGATTAATGATGATCAGGAAAAAGTAATTCAGTGATCAGTCATCAAAGCTGGCATATTTACTCAAACCTCATTTAATCATTTATATCAACAGTTTTAACAAGGATGGTCGCACCAAGATTAACATGCCCTTGCTTTTGAATCAGTTTCCATCCTTTCTTCTCCAATTCTTTGGCAATTGCACCATTCAGCATGCCATGGGCAACTAAAACGGCGGTTTCCTCATCATAAGCAACTTTAATTAAATTTTCAGATGCTTGTCTGGCTCGAAGTCTTGCTTCTTTGCGGCTCTCGATGCCCCGATGATTAAAACCCAGCATCCAACTGCCCCGACTAAAAGCCTGCCAAATTCCCAATGGCATTTTCAAAAAACTACTCGCCGATATCATTCTGATTTCAAATTCCCGAAATATAGAATCAGAAACGACCGGAAATTTATCTCCAAAAATTTTTAATGCCGTTTCCTGCGCACGAGGTAAACTGGAGCAATAAATAATATGATTAGGCCGTAAATTGACTGCCACCAACGAAGAATCGAAAGGAATAATTGGTACAGAATTGTAATCAAGTACATACTGTTTAGCCTCATCAGCCGAATAAAACCAATTCTTTTTCACATTGGGCTTTGCATGACGAATTAAATAGATTTGAAGCATCTGTTTCCCCTGCGTCTCCAAGTCAGACTGAAGTGTTGAATCAACCTCCGAAATGCAGGTAAACGTCTCACATTTAGTTTCAGCAATCTGTTCAAGCGACATTTTCTCCTTTCGCAAATTACTTTGAACAGAACATCCCAAAAGGAAAAATCCCAGAACGACTATTGAAATTGCTTTTATACTACATTTAATTGTTATCAAGTTTCTGATTTTATGATTTGAGACAAAACCAAAATTAACAATTATTAATTGAACGAGAAGAAATTCAATTAGGAAAACGCTGCAAACCTCAGTGCTCTCTGTTGTTAGATTCTTTTTCTGTTGCGGAAAATAATCTAAATGTCATAACTAAGATCTTAAATTCTAAACGGATCCTTTTCACTATTCTAACAATAAAGCATCTTGTTTGCCAATAATGAAGCATAAAAAGTAATATCTTTGCACCGTTTATTAGATTCAAAAACAATATGGAAACAAAAAAATTAACCCAATTTAGTCCTGGAGCAGGCTGTGGCTGTAAAATATCTCCTAAAGATCTGGAGTGCATTCTAAAAAGCAGTACTCCTGCCATTCCCAATCCAAAAATGCTGGTGGGCAACGATACAAAAGATGACGCAGCAGTTTACGATTTGGGAAATGGACAAGCTTTAATCAGTACCACCGATTTTTTTACTCCAATTGTTGATGATCCTTACGATTTTGGTCGAATTGCAGCAACAAATGCCATCAGTGATATCTACGCTATGGGTGGAAAACCCATTATGGCTTTGGCTATTTTAGCCTGGCCTTTGGAGAAATTATCTACTGATATTGCTCAAAAAGTGGTGGAAGGTGCCCGGGATGTTTGCGCTGACGCTGGAATTCAATTGGCTGGTGGTCATTCCATCGATATAGGCGATCCTGTTTTTGGTCTTTCGGTAAACGGACTTGTTGCTACCGATCGGGTAAAGAAAAACAACACTGCAACTCCAAACTGCACGCTTTTCCTTACAAAACCATTGGGTATTGGAGTACTAACCACTGGTGAAAAAAAGAAATTAATAGCACACGAAAACAATAAGATCGTTGTTGATTTAATGTGCACTCTAAATAAGGCTGGAATCGTTTTTGGTGAGCAAACCTATATCAAATCGATGACTGATGTTACCGGTTTTGGTTTATTGGGGCATTTGGGTGAAATCTGCGAAGGCAGTAATGTAAATGCTGAAATTGATTATACTGCCGTTCCAAAAATTGAGGGTGTAGAAGAATTAATTAAACAAGGATGTACTCCTGGCGGAACCAGAAGAAACTGGGCTTCGTACGGACATTTAATTGGGGCGATTAGCGAAGATCAGAAATCACTGCTTTGTGATCCGCAGACAAGCGGTGGCCTTTTGGTAGCTGTAGACGATAATCACATCAACGAGTTTGTTGCTCTGGCCAAAAGCGAAGGCTTTGATCTAAATCCAATTGGGAAAATGATTGAGCGTACAAATGCAAATGAACCTTATATCAGCGTTAAATAAAAACATATGCAGCGAAATACATTAATTCAGGTTACTCAGAATGGAATGGGAACCGGCAGCGAAGAATTGGGTTTGAAATTAATTACCAACTATTTTAAACTTCTGGATGCTGATGGGCGAACACCTAAAATCATTGTTTTTTACAACGCAGGAGTAAAATTAATTTGTGAAAACTCTCCTGCTTTGGAATCTTTACAAAATCTAAACAAAAAAGGAGTACAGCTTCTTGCCTGCAAAACCTGTTTGGATTATTTTAATTTATCTGATCAAATAAAAGTAGGAACCGTTGGAAGTATGCCTGATATTATCACCCTTCAGGCTGATGCCGATAAGGTAATCAATCTATAAACGGATTTCAAAAGAAAATAAAGAAGCTCATCTGAACCACAAATGAGCTTTTTTTATTTTCGGCTTCCAGAACTCTCCCATAAGATATCTTTTTGTTTAGGCATATTATTACTTCTTCTCTGATTTTCTATCCATAACAACTACATATTACATAAAGCTTTGTATATTTAATACACAATTGTCTTTATTTATGTTCCTGAATAGAATCTTTGCCTACCTACTCCTTTTAACTTTCTCATTTCAAAGTTTTGAAGTGGTATTAATCACTGTGAACTTTAAAATAAATCAGGATTTTTTTGCGTCAATCTGCACCAATAAAGACAAACCTGAAATGAAGTGTAACGGAAAATGTCACCTAAAAAAACAAATTCAGGAACACGAAAAGGAAGAGTCTTCGAAGGATAAACAGATCACCGAAAAAGAATATCAATTATTCATTCAAAGCATAAGCATACTCAAGAATGAACCCGCAGTTCTTGCTTCTGCAAAACAATTAGCTTACATAGAGCCATTGCATCCCACTCAACATTCCTTTGATATTTTTCATCCTCCAAGAATCAAATTTTGGTCAATTAATTATTATCAATCCCGAATTGATAATTCACTGTAAATCTTACTTTATTGGGAGGCTTGCATTGGTTTTACACAATCAAAGCAGGCTAATCCTGTCAAGTAATTCCATTACTTAAAACACTCAGGAATGAAAAATATTCTAATCATTTGTCTCCTATTCATTGGGATACAAGCGCATTCACAACAAACTATAATACTGAAAGATACTGAAACCGGAGAGCCAATCCAGTATGCCCATTACCTATATCAGAATCAGAAAGGGACAAGCACTCCCGAAGGCGAAATATCAATCAAATTTATCGCTGCAGAAAAACTTCAAATTTCGCATGTAAACTATGGGAAACTTGAAATATCAGGCGACAGACTGCAGGAAGCAATTAAAAACGGAGTATTAACTCTCACCCAATCATACATTTCTTTGCTGCCAACAACTGTAATTGCAAGAGCAAACAGCTCTGCTAAAAGTGATATCATGAAGGTCCGCATCAGTGATAAACTATCGCACGACGCAGGTGATTTTTTGAGTCAGAGTGCCATGATTGGAGGCATCCGAAAAAGCGGAAGTTATGGTTTCGATCCCGTTCTTCGCGGCTTTAAATACGATCAGTTAAACCTGGTTATGGACAATGGGATGAGCGCAACTGCAGCTTGTCCAAACCGAATGGATCCTCCCGCAAGTCAAATTCCGATGAGCATGGTCGATCGGGTAGAAATTGTAAAAGGCCCGCATTCACTGCGATATGGAAATGCTTTTGGCGGCAGTATTCATTTTAAATCAGCACCTGCAAGTTTTAGCGAAACCACAAAAGCATTTGGCAGGGCAAGCGGCAGTTACGAAAGCAACGGAAATATCTTCCGCACAGAAGCCATGGCCGGAGCAAAAGGGAAATTCTATAACTTTGGCATTTACGGAGCCTACAGCGAAGGTGATGATTACGAAGATGGAAACGGCAACAAAACACCTTCCGGATTTAACCGGCGCAACATTGGAATGAGCAGCGTCTTTAAATTATCCGGTTCTCAGAGCATCAAGCTGTCGGCAAATAACAACTTTGCCAAGGATGTAGATTTTCCTGCTCTGAATATGGATTTGCGGGAAGATGATACCTGGTTGCTAAATCTTTCTCACAAAATCAACTTTAAGAACTCGAACTTTAGCTCTTTATCCACTTCATTTTACGGCTCTTTTGTTGATCACAGCATGGACAACCTGACAAAAGATTTGAATCCGAGAACGGTGAATGCAATCACTTTGGCAAAAACCAAAAACTATGGTGGCCGATCGGAGGCAAGGTTTCAGTTTAAGAACAGTTCTCTTTTTTCCGGTATCGACTACAAAGCGGAAGAAGCAGAGGGAACTCGTACCCGCGAAATGCTGATGGGGCCGAAAAGCGGGACAACCTTCTTCGATAATCTTTGGCAGGACAGTAAAATTTCCAAATTTTCATTGTTTGGAGAATATCATTTTGCATTGCAAGAGGTCTATTTTGTTGCCTCTACCCGTTTGGAACACAACAGTGCCAAGAGTAGAGAAATAACCACTGAATTTATAAATGCCAACTCAAAAAATCCATCTGACAAACTAAATGTTTCGGCAAGTTTTGGTGCCACTCACGATTTCTCGAAACAGATTAGAATGGGATTGTGGCTGGGAAGAGCCGAACGCAGCGGAAGCTTAACCGAACGCTTCATCAACTATTTAGCAGTTGATGTTGACCCGTACGAAAGAATTGGAAACGCAAAGCTGAAATCGGAGGTAAACTACCAGTTAGACTATAATTTTACCTGGAAAACTGATCAATCAGAATTGGACATCACCCTTTTTGCATCCATGTTAAGAGATTACATCAGTGCAGAAATCAGACCTGATTTATCGCCGAGACTAGCCACTGCTCCCGGTGTAAAACAATATTACAACATCGATAAAGCAGTTATGCGTGGCTTTGAATTTTCCTGGTATCAGAAAATCACATCTTCCATTTATCACAAGGTAAATGTTGCCTATACTTATGGAAAGAATATGGATTTCAATCAGCCCTTGCCTGAAATTCCTCCTCTTGATATCAGATATGCATTGGGAGCTTCCTTTTGCAGGAATAAGTTTCATCCGGAAATAATGATCCGACATGCTTTAAAGCAAAATAGAATATCAAATAATTACGGCGAAAGCAAAACACCTGCTTTTACTATAGCTGATATTAAAGCATCTTACGATTTTTCCGATAAAATCAAATTAATTGGTGGTGTAAGAAATCTTTTTGACGAAGCTTACTACGAGCATTTAAACAGGTCGGTAAAAGGCAGCAACAAGGCAATTTATGCTCCCGGGCGTAGTTTTTATCTGACTCTGGCAATTAGTTTGATGTAATTAATCAAATGTACCGATTGAATTATATATGTGATTCTTTCGGTATATTTTTACTCTCCCAATAGCACAATCCGTCCTTCCAAAACCGGTTTTACAAGCTTTAATTTTTTACAATATGCTTTTAGCACTTCAAAATCCTCAATTGCCTTGGGATTCAATTCATCAACCAAAACTTCAAACTCTCCGGTTAATTTACCCAAACTGTAATTGTTCAATGAAACCGTCAATAATTCCTCATCATCCAACTCTTTCCCGTCCCTCTCAACAATTATCTCATTATCGGCCGGTGAATATTTGTAACTAATTCCTGAAACCTGAAGCAACTGACCATTTTTATCTGCAGCATTCTCTTTTAAAAACTGTTTCAACACCTTCCCTTTAATCAGTATTTGACAAATTCTATTTCCAAAAGGCAGCAGCGAGCGAACAGATTTTAAAGTAAAATCTCCCACAGGTACATCAGCTCTTATTCCACCACCATTAATAATTCCCACATTGGAACTGTGCCATTCCCTAAATGCATCAGCAATTAAATTTCCGGCAAGGCTTTCGCCGGTAATCCCATCTTTAAAACGAAGAGGAACTTCTAACCGACCAATCTTTTCGGACAACTGCAATTCCATATCCTTTTTGTAATACAGCTCCATATCTCTCATATACTTCTCGGAAGTCACATCACTAGTTAAAGGAATAATTTCAACGAACGGTTTTTTATTCTTTTCCAGGCTCAATTTAGCAACTGAACTCATGTTTCCGGCAGTAGCAACAATCGGAACACTGCCTTTGTAAAAAATATTGCTTTCGTGCTCAAACTGCTCCTCAGTTAAAATCAAATCAATTTCAGGAAACTGCTCCAACAATTTCCGATTGGTTTCCAAATCTGTTTGGGTTATGAGTACCAAAAAATCAACATTCCCCATTTCAGGCTGAAGCTTAGAAACAGAAACAAATAAATTTTCCTGAACCACCAAATCATCATGAATACTTGTATTCATAGCATCGGTCAGGCCAATAAATCCAATTCGTAAACCGCCAATCTTTTTCACTAAAAAAGCAGGTAAATTCCCAAACACACCACCATCTCTGTTTTTAAGATTGGAACTAAACCACTGCGATTTGGATTTGGATAAAAGCTGAATGGTATGTTGTGCACCAAAATCAAATTCATGCTGTCCGAAATTGCAGATATCAACGGGAATCTCATTAAAAGCTTCAATCATTGGTTCGCCTCTGTACATTCCTCCAAACAGAACACCACCACACAAATCACCTCCATGAATTACCAAAGTGTTTGGATTAACCGTTCGTACCTCATCAACAATAGTTTTTAAGCGGGCAACACCACCTCGTCCTCCGTCAACATCATCTACCGGAAAAATTTGGTGAGCATCTGTAAAATACAGTAAGTCTACCTTTTGTGCATTCACACTTAGATTAAAAACAAAAAAAATAAGGAATGATATATTTCGGAACATCGGGAAAAATTTTTATTCAACCGAAAAGTAATAATAAATGCCTGTCTATTCAAATACAGCCTAGATATCAATCACTAAAATAATGTTAATTTCATTTTTGATCTTATCTCTAAAATGCTATCAATACGATAACTCTTTCATTCTTTCCATTTGAAAGTCATCATAAAAAGTATTAAAAAAATTTAAAAACCGAACTTGGAATTCTTATATTGCATAGCGTTTGCCATGAATAATAACGATTTGAAACGCATGAAATGTCCATTAGTAACAGTGCCTAAACAATTAAAATTTAAGTATTATGTATTCATATAAAAAACCCATCATACTATTTACCCTGTACTTCCTAATTATTCCTTACAATACATGGGCACAAAACGAAAAATTTAGAGATTGCTCTTTTTCCATCGAAGAAAGAGCCAATGACTTGATAAACAAACTTACTCTGGAGGAAAAAATATTTTTACTCGGTTTCAACTCTCCAGCCGTTGAACGCCTGCAAATACCTGCTTACAATTGGTGGAACGAGGGATTACACGGAGTTGCGAGAGCTGGAGAAGCAACCGTTTTTCCTCAGGCGATTGGTTTAGCTGCGACTTTTGATCCATTACTGGCTCAATCTGTTGCTGATGCTATTTCTACCGAAGCTCGTGCCAAGTATAATCTGGCTACAGCCAAAAACAGACGATTGCAGTATTTAGGAGTCAATTTTTGGACTCCAAACATCAATATTTTCCGCGATCCCAGATGGGGAAGAGGTCAGGAAACATACGGTGAAGATCCCTTTTTAACAGGAAAAATGGGAACCGCTTTTGTGAAAGGCCTGCAGGGCGATGATTCGGATCATTATAAAATTGCTGCCTGCGCCAAACATTTTGCTGCGCATAGTGGTCCTGAAGCAATCAGGCATACATTTAATGCAATTGTAGACGAAAAAGATTTAAGAGAAACCTACCTTCCGGCATTTAAAACTTTGGTGGACAATGGTGTTTCAGGCATTATGTGCGGATATAACCGCTTGAATGACGAGCCTTGCTGCACAAGCGAAAAACTTCTGGAAAATATACTTACAAAAGAATGGGGCTTTAAAGGGCAAATAACTACAGATTGCTGGGCATTGGAAGATATTTGGCTGCGACATAAAAGCATTCCTACCAGCGTTGAAGTAGCAGCAGAAGCAATTAAAAAAGGAGTGAATATGGACTGCTCCAACTTACTTCAAGACGATGCACTTGAAGCAATAAAAAAAGGATTAATCAGCAAAGCTGACATTGATAAATCAATTTATCCTACAATCATCACTCAACTTAAATTGGGTTTATATGATGATCCCGGGAATTCGCCCTATGCAAATTTTGGTCTGGATAGTATAAACAATTCCTATCACACACAGCTGGCACTTAAGGCTGCAGAAAAGAGCATGGTACTTCTTAAAAACAATGGTGTTTTGCCTTTAAGTAAAGATAAAATTGGCTCCATAATGGTAGCCGGTGAAAACGCTGCTAACATCAGTACTTTGGTTGGCAACTACCATGGCATGTCGGGCAATATGGTAACCTTTGCCGAAGGTATTGCAAAAAAAGCGGGACCGGAAACAGCAGTACAATATGATTTTGGTTGCAGTTATGCAGATACCACCCGCTTTGGTGGAATTTGGGCAGCAGAAAATTCTGATGCCACGATACTCGTTCTTGGACTTACTCCCTTGTTTGAAGGTGAAGACGGTGATGCTTTTCTATCTAAAAACAGCGGAGACAAAGCTGATTTAAGCATTCCTTACTCCCATCTGGTTTATCTGAAAAAAATGAGAAAATCTCATAACAAACCAATTGTTGTTGTTTTAACAAGTGGGAGTGCTGTTGATGTTCAGGCAGTAGAACCATATGCAGATGCAATCATCCTTTCATGGTATCCGGGAGAGCAAGGCGGCAACGCATTAGCAAATATTATTTACGGAGATATCTCCCCATCGGGAAAATTACCTCTGACCTTCTATAAATCTATCGATGATGTGCCTCCATTCACCGATTACAGTATGAAAAACAGAACCTATCGTTATTTTAACGGTGAGGTAGCTTATCCTTTTGGATTTGGGTTAAGCTATACTCATTTTAATTATCGCTGGGCTCAAAAACCTTCTAACCAATACAAAAAGAATGAGCAGATATCGCTTCAAATTGATGTGATAAACACGGGAAATTGGGATGCGGATGATGTTGTTCAAGTGTATGTTGAATTCCCTAAAATGGAGCGAATGCCAATTAAAGAACTAAAAAACTTTAAGAGAGTCTCTTTACAGGCAAATACCTCAAAAACAATAAGCCTGAGCATTGATATTAATGACCTCAAAAAATGGGATTTACAACATGAACAATGGCTGCTGTACAAAGGAGATTATAAAATACTCATCGCAAAAAATGCAGCCGAAACAGTTCTGGAACACACATTCACAATAAAATAAATACAGGTACTGGTTTTATACACAAAACATTTCATAAAATAATACAAGAAACTAGTCTTCTAAATGGGAAATACACCTATTTAAGACTCCTTATACTCCCGGTTAATTTAATCAAAATCTCATTTTGACAGTATCGTTGATTTGATAACTCTCTCTTTCAGCTTATTTATTAAATCATCATAAAAAGTATTTTTAATTTTAAAAATCCTGAACTTGGAATTCTTATATTGCATAGGGTTTGCTATGAATTAATAAAGATTTAAAACACATGAAGTCTGATAAAGAGAAAGATATAACAACCAAAAACTTGAGCGTTTTAGAGGTTTTAAATAAACATTTAGAGGACTATCTGAACCTATTGGAACAAAGCCTGACAACAGAAGGCCTTTCTCTGCTTATTCTAAAAGAATTTATAGAAGTAAGCAATTTCTTTATTTCTATTGGTGATCAGGAATACAACAAAGCACAAACCGATAAAAATCCGGATTTTAAAAAAATATATATTCTGAATTATCTTTTGCCGGAGTCGTTTAAAAATACGATGCTGATACATCGAGATGTATTGTTACAGCTTCAAATTTCAAAAAATAAAAAACAAGAATCTCTGGTCGATGATCAGACTGTTCAGCATCACTTAAAAGAATCCAAAGCAATTTTAGAAAAAGCAATCAACTCCTTTGCTCAGAAAATTAGCGCAGAACTAAATCCGGCTCAACAAACCGATAAAAAAAGAAAGAAACATATTTCCAAAACCAAACACCAGCAAAATCCATGGGAAGTTTACAAAAATCAATTTCTAACGGTGCAAAATCAAGCCAAAGAAATTGAGAAATCAACTCATACTTTATCCAATATCATTCTTGTTTTTAAAGATATTAAAAATCATACCCAAAACATTTGCACAACGCTTATCAGTGAACTTGAAAATTCTAAACAAACCATAAGTAAAGTGTTGGATTCTGTTCAGAATTTGGATGAAATTGTTAAAACTGCAGACACCATTTCACTAATTGAAGATATTCTGGATGATTTAGAGGTAACAAATACAGAACAAGAAACCTATGCCTTTGATATTGAATTAAAAATTGCTTCGCTCGAAGAAAACAGCATTCCTGTTGCAAGTGAAGATGGTTTATTACTCATTAAAAAAATAGACTTTAATAAATCGGCTAAAAAGTGGCTGAACTATATGCTGCTTCCCGATATGATCGAGCTGTGGCAAAACAGGACAAATCTGCTTGCTTTTTATAAACACAGTTTAATAAATTTAAAGAGCAGTTTAACTTTACTAAAAAACAACAACACACTTGAAACACTGCCTTCTCAGGTTCAAAGCATACAAAACTTACTGCGCTCGGCCAATACAAATGAAAATTTGCAGAGGAAGATAATTGGTTTGGTACAAGAAAAATTTAGTGCCGAATTCTTAGTCTCAAATATTTATCAAACAGAAGATTTTCTAAGAGTTTCTTTGCAATCATCAATAACTCAACTCACATCTTCAAAAAACAAATTCTTACTTGAAGTAGAAAAAAAATTTAAAAATATCCTTTCCTTTTTTAGCAGAACATACGAAATCAGTACCGCTGATAATCCGTTTATGAAATTAGAGGCATCGTCAAAATGCATTGAATACAGAACATTTAAAGCATCTAACGTTCATTACGATACTCTTTTTTTAAATAAGAATTTTATTGGAGATTTATTTTTCGTTCCGCGCGAAACCGAAAAACAAAAACTACAGGAAACCTTAAGTCTATGGAAAAAAGGACACAACAAAGCAGTCCTTGTTGTAGGAAATAGTTTAAGCGGGAAATCTACTTTTATTGAAAGCGCTGCAAAAGATCATTTTGACAAACAAAGTATTTTTCTCGAAGTTGACAGTACTATTTCCGTTGAAGGAAGAAAATTTACAACCACCAAAAACCTTGCAGAGGCTCTTCAGCATATTAAGAAACACACCTATAATTTCCATCCTTTATTGGTAATTGATAATCTGGAACTCTGGAGAGACAAAAACCACAGTTTATTGGATAATGTACGAGCCGCCATAGAATTCGTGGAATCGGAATCCGATCAGGTTTTCGTTATCATGACTACTTCAAATGCCATGCAGTCTCATTTGGATAAAAGACTTCCTTTTTCCAATTCGTTCAGCTCTATTATTGATGTTAACAAAGCAAAAACTGACGAAATACACAAAGCCATATTATTGCGGCATGGTGCCTCGCACCGAAGTTTGGTGACGGAAAAAGGACTTCCCCTGCTCAATAAACAACTGGAGCTTTACGTACAAAAGTTGTGTAAAAATTACGACAATAATATGGGCGAAGTATTGCAGGCATGGACCTATGCAATTACTACTGCGGATGATCATAAAGTAATTTTTGAAGAAAAAGAGTATGATTTTGAAGACTTTTTCACTCCCGAAGAAATTATTATTCTTAAATATGTATTATTATACAAACACATTAACGAAATTGTATTGAAAAACCTTTTGGGAAATCGATACAACATCTCCTATAAATCAGGATTAAAACGTTTAACAAACACCAAAGTATTTCTTCGAAACACAGAGGGAAATCTTGTTTTAAACCAAGTATTGTACCACAATATTCGTGAAATTCTAAAATACAGAGGAACACTCAACTAAATGGAAAATATCGAAACATTATACACCTGGAGCGGTTTACTAGGCCTGCTTGTACTGCTGGCAGTCTGTTATTGGATACTAAAGCTGCTAACATACATTGGAGAGCGATTTGCTAAAAAAAACGTAACCAACAAAAAAATAATAAGCTTTTTAAAAAAAGGCATGTTGTTTTACAAACCTATTGCAATATCCTTTTTACTACTCGATTTTATATCTATCAATTACATTACACATAGTATTCTGTTGGTTTTTATAAGTCTTTTTGGTTTCTACTATATCAAAAACTTCGTGAGCGGAATTTTTTTTAGGGCAAACCCTCTGGTGAGCAAAGACGCATTTATCACAATTGGGGATTTTAAGGGAGAAGTTAAGAGTCTGCAATCCTTCGGATTAATCATTAATGCCGAATATGGAGAACGATTTATTAATTACACCGAAATTGAAAATTTAGGATTTGCGATCTACTCAAATGTGAATACCAAATTACGACAAACACTTTACCTGCGTACACAATTAACAAAAGAACAGGTTTTAAATCTGATTTTTGACAATCCAATTTTAGATTTCGGACAAAAACCTACCATAAAGAACAGTGAAATTCCTCAGGTATTTAAATTTCAGTACACACTCGAAAATGGTGCTGCCACAGAAGATTTAACTGCCTTTTTACATGAAATACAGATTGAAACAAGTGTAACAAACAATTTTAAGTAACAACTATGGAAATCATTTCATCCTATAATTTGATTATTGAAGTATCCATAATCATCATTTTATCTTTTTTATTCAATGGATTGTCCAGAAAAACAAATATCCCTGCAGTACTGATGCTCATCGTACTGGGGGTTGGGTTGCAATATATTTTAAAATATTTCAATGCAGAAGCATTAAATTTCTTTCCTATTCTTGAAGTTTTGGGAATTGTTGGATTAATTATGATTGTGCTGGAAGCGGCTCTTGAACTGGAACTGAAAAGAGAGAAATTAGTTCCCATCCTAAAATCATTTACTGTTGCCTTAACCGGCCTTATTTTGTCAACTTGGGCCGTTGTATTGATTCTCTACAATTTCATTCCCGGAATGACCATGGAATCGGCCTGGCTTTACGCAACCCCATTGTCCATACTATCCAGTGCCATTATCATACCAAGCGTATCAGGTTTAAATGCAGGCAAAAAAGAATTTCATATCTACGAAAGTACTTTTTCGGATATAATGGGCATTATGATGTTCTATTTTTTAACCGGAAAATTAAATCCCGCCGAAGATAGCGGAGTAACAGGTTTTGCAGGAAACATTCTGCTCACCATCATTATCTCCCTGATAGCCAGTTATGCAATTATTTTAATTTTTCAACGCATAAAAAGCAAGGTAAAACTCTTTTTACTAATAGCCGTACTGTTACTACTATATGCACTGGGCAAAAAAATGCACCTTTCTTCGCTTATTATTATCCTGATATTTGGATTAGTGATTGCGAACATGAAACTTTTTTTCAAAGGAAAACTCTCAAAATTAATTGATTTCGAAAAAGCACATCATATCTACAATGAGTTGCATACAATCACAGCAGAAACAGCCTTTGTTGTACGAACCTTTTTCTTTGTAATTTTCGGACTTTCGATTGCCATTTCTTCCTTACTGAGTTTAAACGTAACAATAGTAAGCTTTCTGATTTTGATTTCAATTTATACGATACGATACGTTATTCTGCGCATTTTTGCAGGAAAAGATATACTGCCGCAATTATTTGTAGCTCCTCGTGGCTTAATCACCGTACTTTTATTTTACAGCATACCTTCCGAAGCACAAATTGAAGATTTTGAGCCGGGAATATTGCTTTGTGTAATCATTGGAACCAGTTTAATTATGACTTTCGCAATGATTTACGACAAGTACCGAAACACAATGGCCATAAATATAGCCTTAGACAGAAAAGTAGAAAGCGTAAAATGGAAAGCACCAAGCATTGATGATGTAAAATAAGTAAATACCTCTTGAGCAGAAAAAATAAAAATGAATTTCATGGTGTTTATTTAGGAATTGGGCGCAATTAAAAATAAAATATGGTCGGAGGAACAATATTTTTAATAGTCTGGGTATTAATTACGACTTATTATCCTAATGGCTGTAATCAATTCGGAGGAAAAACTACCTATATCAAAAACTATTGCAATTAAACTGAACACACTGCCCTAAACAGACTGATACTATGGGATGGAATATAGTATAGTTAAATTACCTAAAACGGAATTGGAGAATAGAAATTGTCGATCTCCTTATATTCTTAGTTGAATATTGAGATAAAATAAAAAGCATCACATAGATTTCTACAGATTAGTTAAAAACTACACCATATAAAAATTATTTTACGATAACATACTTATTTTACAGCAATGAAAATCAACTTGATAAATAAGAATTTATTTGTAAATTAGATTATGGCAATGATTTTTAACTCCCTTAAGAAGATCTTATCTAAACCGTTGGGTGAGATTTTTTCCGTATCCCGGATTCTAAAAAATAGAAACTGGGAAAATAATAGTCTTTATTTGGATTTGGTGAAAAACTCATTGGTGGGTTTGTATCAAACAACACCAGAAGGGCAAATCATCTATGCAAATCGAGCAATTTTAAAAATGCTGAAGTATGACTCATTGGAAGATTTAGTTAAAAAAAACCTGTCAAAGGGATGTTATGCAGACAATAATAAGAGAGAAGTTTTCAAGAAAATACTGGAAGAAAAAGGTGAAATAATTAATTTTCAATCTGAATGGTACACAAAAGACGGTGATATTATTTATGTAAAAGAAGGAGCTCGTATTGTAAGGGATGTTAATGGAAAAATCTTTAGGTACGATGGTTATATAGATAATATTACAGATTTTAAACTGACCCAAATGAGTTTAATTAAGGCTACACAAGAAGCTGAAGAGGCCAGCAAATTGAAATCGTCTTTTTTAACAAATATGAGTCATGAAATCCGAACACCAATGAATAGTATTCTTGGGTTTTCAGAAATACTTGAAGATTCTGTTTTATCAAAAGAAGATCATCTGAGATATATTGATGCTATTCAGCAAAGTTCTATTAGAATGTTAAATACAATAGATGAGCTTATTCAAATGTCAAAGTTAGATGCTGATTGTTTGGATATTTATATTGAAGATATTAATGTTAAGAATGTAATTGAGGACATGTATGTTCTGTATAAACCTGAAGCTGATGCTAAAGGCATCGAATTTTCATATAAAAATAATCATAAGGCAAAAGAAATAATTATTTTCTCGGATAAAGAAAAAATAACAGTAATACTTAGTAAGTTGATTTCAAAAGCTATTAAATATACAAACCAGGGAAGTGTAGAATTTGGATTTAATTTTAAAACCAAAACGAACGAGATTCAATTTTATATTAAAGACACAGGTATTGGTATTTCTTCGGAGAACCAAGAACTTATTTTTGAGCATTTTTACCGTATTGATAATGGAAGAGAAATAATTTATGAAGGAGCTGGCTTAGGCTTAACTATTGTTAAAGAATACGCCAAAATACTTGGAGGTAAAATAAGGGTCGAATCAGTAGAAGGAAAAGGATCTCAGTTTTACTTTGTTTTACCAATCCACTAATTATTTTCGACTTGATCCCTTGATCTATCCAAATTTAATAACCCTACTTTCCCCCATTCGTTCCCCCAAAAAAACAAAACCCTCCTAAACATTGCTGTTTAAGAGGGTTATTGTACCCGGGGCGGGACTTGAACCCGCACGGCCGTGAAGCCACTGGATTTTAAGTCCAGCGTGTCTACCAATTCCACCACCTGGGCATCCTTTCGGATTTTGAGCGAGAAACGAGACTCGAACTCGCGACCCCAACCTTGGCAAGGTTGTGCTCTACCAACTGAGCTATTCTCGCATTGTGCTTTTAAAAGTGAACCGTTGTTCTCTCAATTGCGATGCAAATATATGCGTATTTTTTGATTCTGCAAAGGAAAAAAACCTTTTGACTCATTTTTTTTCAATCATCATAAAAGACATTACAAGAATCCTGAATCTGACTCCTTGAAATTCAGGCACTACCCATCAAAAGCCTTTGTATATGGGACACTCACATTTTTTATCTTTTTTTACAATCCGGATATCTTTTTTATCTCATTCAACTTATTTAGAGCCTCAATTGGTGTCAGATTATTAATATCCAGATCCGAAATTTCGTTTCTGATTTGCAGAAGTACCGGATCGTCGAGTTGAAAAAAGCTCATTTGATAACCTTCCCGCTGTTGAGCGATCTCACCTACTGGTTTGGCGAGCGATTCTCCATTTTGTTTTCCTTCCAGCTGAAGTAATATTTCATCAGCTCGTTTCACAACGGATTTGGGCATTCCGGCCATACGTGCCACATGAATACCAAAGCTGTGATTGGATCCTCCGGAAACTAACTTTCTCAGGAAAATAACCTTATTGTTGACTTCTTTCACCGAAACATTGAAATTCTTCACTCGGGAGAATGATTTCTCCATCTCGTTAAGCTCATGGTAGTGCGTTGCAAATAATGTTTTGGCTCTGCTGTTACTATTCTCGTGAATGTATTCCACAATCGACCAGGCGATAGAAATCCCGTCATAAGTGCTTGTACCCCGTCCCAATTCATCAAACAAAATCAAACTCCTTGATGAAAGGTTGTTAAGAATACTGGCAGCTTCATTCATTTCCACCATAAAAGTAGATTCACCCAATGAAATGTTATCCGAAGCACCCACACGGGTGAAAATCTTATCAACACAACCAATATTTGCTTCCTTAGCCGGCACAAAACTCCCAATTTGCGCCATTAAAACAATTAGTGCAGTTTGTCGGAGCAGAGCCGACTTACCCGCCATATTTGGCCCTGTAATAATAATTACCTGTTGCGATTCATTGTCCAGATAAACATCATTGGCAATGTATTTTTCGTCGATTGGCAGTTGCTTTTCAATAACAGGATGTCTTCCCTGCTTGATATCAATTACCTGAGAATCGTTAATGCCCGGACAATTGTAATGGTTCTCTTTTGCCAGTTTCGCAAAAGACAGCAAACAATCCAATCGCGCTATCATGGCCGCGTTTAACTGAATGGTAGAAATATAATCTGCAATACCCAGAACCAGTTCGTTATACAAACGGGTTTCCAAAGCCAGTATTTTTTCTTCGGCTCCCAATATTTTCTCTTCGTAATCCTTTAATTCCTGAGTAATGTAGCGCTCAGCACTAACTAAAGTTTGCTTTCTGATCCATTCTTCAGGAACCTTGTCTTTGTGAGTATTTCTTACCTCAATATAGTATCCAAACACATTATTAAACGCAATTTTAAGAGAGGTAATACCTGTTCTTTCAATCTCACGCATCTGCATTTGCAGTAAATAATCTTTACCCGAGAACGATATCTTCCTTAAATCATCCAGTTCTTCGCAAACCCCATCAGCAATTACACCGCCTTTGCTAACCATGTTTGGCGGATCAGCATGAATTTCCTTTTCAACCTTTTCCCGAACCGAAGCACAAGGATTTAACTGATCCCCTATTTTTAGTAAGCCATCATTACCACTACTCAAACAATAGTTTCGGATAGGTTCAATGGCAATCAGGGCATTTTTTAGCTGAACAATTTCCCGCGGACTGACTCTGCCCACAGCAACCTTGGAAATAATCCGTTCCAAATCTCCGATTTGCTGTATTTCATCCCCTATGGAATGAGAAACCTTTTCATTCCCGAAAAAATGATTCACAACACTCAGGCGATCATTAATACTCGCCGAATCCTTTAAGGGAAGAGCAATCCACCTTTTTAAAAGACGTGCTCCCATTGGCGATAAGGTTTTATCCATTACACCCGAAAGTGTACTTGCTCCATCGTTTAAGGCTCCAAACAGCTCTAAATTCCGAACTGTAAATTTATCCAGCCACACGTATTTGTCTTCCTCTATCCGCGAAAGCTGAGTTACATGAGCTGCCTGACTGTGTTTTGTGATATCCAGATAATGCAAAACGGCACCCGAGGCAATGATTCCATTTCGTAGAGTCTGAACGCCGAAGCCTTTCAACGAACTTGTCTCAAAATGACGAAGCAACCTGTCCTTAGCCGCACTTTCGGTAAAAACCCAGTCATCCATGGTGAAAGTATAAAACTTACCACCAAATAATTCATGAAAGATTTTCTCTTTACCTCTCTGATACAAAACCTCTTTTGGCTGAAAATTGCCCAATAATTTATCGATATACTCAAAACTTCCTTCGGCAGTTAAAAACTCACCTGTTGAGGCATCTAAAAATGCGATCCCGGCTGAATTTTTTTCCATATGAATACAGGCAAGAAAATTATTCTCCCGATGCTCCAAAACGTTGTCATTATAGGATACCCCTGGAGTTACCAATTCAACAATGCCACGTTTAACCAACGTTTTGGTTTTCTTCGGATCTTCCAATTGCTCACATATGGCCACACGCATGCCTGCCCGAACCAATTTAGGCAGATAAGTATCTATAGAATGATGTGGAAATCCCGCCAGCTCAACATAGGATGCCGATCCGTTAGCACGCTTAGTCAGGGTAATGCCTAAAATTTCAGAAGTGCGAATTGCATCATCAGAAAATGTTTCGTAAAAGTCACCAACCCGAAACAGCAAAATAGCATCAGGATGTTTATCCTTCATCTGATAATACTGCTTCATTAATGGGGTTTCAACGGCTTTTCTAGCTTGTACCAAGGAGTTAATATATTTAGAGGTTACGCAATTTTTTATCTTTCCCGAACAAATATAATCATTCCGATTTAGAGATCAGAAAATAAAAATCATAACAAATCTCATAAATTTTTGTGCTGACATTTTCTTAATTTACATATAAAAAAAATCTACACCTTTAAATCAGGCGTTTGAAAGTAACAATCCATTTAGCATCTTAAATTTAGGATTCACATTCCAAAAATCCCTTCATAAAAAACAATCAACTATTTATCGTTTTTTAGCCACTTTATTATAAATTTATGAGACGCAGAACACACTAACTAACGACACTCACATGAAAAATATTCTAATTATTGGCGCAGGTCTTTCATCAACCAGCTTAATACAATATTTATTAAAGCATTCGGAAAAAAATAATTGGAAAATTACTGTTGGCGATATGTCGTTAGAGTCTGCCCAAAAGAAAATTAACAACCATCCCAACGGAACAGCACTTCGGTTTAATTTAAAAGATTTAGAACAAAGGGCTGAAGAAATTTCGACGGCAGACATTGTTGTGAGTATGGTTCCGGCCTCTATGCACATTATTGTTGCGAAAGAGTGTTTGCGCCATAGAAAACACATGCTGACGCCATCATATGTTTCCTCTGAAATGATGGAATTGGATGAAGAAGCCAAAGAAAAAGGGCTGTGTTTTTTGAATGAACTCGGTGTTGATCCAGGATTGGATCACATGTCTGCCATGAAAATTATCGATCAGATAAAGGATCGTGGTGGAAAAATTAAAACATTTAAATCGTTTTGCGGTGGCTTAGTCGCTCCTGACTGCGACAACAACCCCTGGAATTATAAATTTTCATGGAATCCAAGAAATGTAGTTGTTGCGGGACAAGGAACAGCACAGTTTAAAGAAAATAACCATTACAAATACATTCCCTATCACAAATTATTTTCTACTCTTACCAAAACTCAAATTACAGGTTATGGCGATTTTGAAGTTTATCCAAACAGAGATTCGCTGCAATATTGTGAATTATACGGACTGAATAACATTCCAACCATTATGCGGGGAACCATGCGAAGACCTGGTTATTCGGAGGCATGGAACGTTCTGGTTCAATTGGGCTGCACCGACGATACGTATATAATGAAGGACTCTCACAAATTAACTTATCTCGATTATTTATTGAGTTTTCTGCCCGATAGTGAAAAATCCACTGAGGAAAACTTAGCCGATTTTACACACATCGATGTCAACTCTGTAATAATGACAAAACTAAAATGGCTTGGATTGTTTTCTGATGAAGTTGTTGCTTTAAAAAATGCCACTCCAGCCATGATTCTTCAGAAAATTTTGGAACAAAAATGGGCTCTCGAACCTACCGACAGAGATTTACTGGTTATGCAGCATCTGTTTGATTTTGAAATCAACGGAGAAAGGAAACGAATTACTTCTTCAATGACTTATGAAGGAACCGACCGCGAACACACCGCCATGTCGTATACTGTTGGAACTCCTTTAGCGATAGCAACAAAACTATTGGCCAAAGATAAGATTCATTTGAAAGGAGTTCATATCCCAACCTTACCTGAACTTTACAAACCAATTCTTACTGAACTTGAAAATTTGGGCATAAAATTTATTGAAGAAGAAACTGTTTTGTAGGCACTTCAGTATAATTAATTGCGTTTTTCACCTAAGATCATTCTCTTTTTTATATTTTTGATCTGCATTAATTATACGAAAATACATGTCCCGAATAGTTCAATTTACTTTTTTAGTGAGTCTTTTCACTCTTAATTCCTGTACAGTAAAAAATCAAATATCAACCTATTGGCAAAATGAGAGAAATTTCAATTCCGAAATATATTCAACAACAGAGGCAAACTATTACAATGCCGAAGACCAAATAAGTGTTAAGGTTTTCAACAACGATAAATTTATCGATATTATTCTTGAGACAAATTCAACAAATACACTTAGGAAAATATACAATCTTGGACTTAGTATTTGGATTGATCCAGAAGCAAAACTTCAAAACAATTTTGCCATTAACTTTCCAATGCCGGCTGAATTTCCTTTTACAGAAGAAAAATTTGAAAATTATTTATCCCGTTTTTCACTAACAGAATTAAATGAGGAATTTTGGGATCGTTTCCAACTTTTCGAGGTTGTTAACGCGAAAAAAAATGAAAGTCTTTCTATAAGTACTCTGCAGGAAGACGATACCTATCAGGTAAAGCTAAGTTCGAAAAACGAAGTTCTATTTAGTTATCACCTTCGAATAGCAATGAGTGAATTTTACTCCAAAAACCTGTCGGGCAATGAAATAATAGGCATTGGAGTTGCAAGTATTAATGAAGCAAATGAGGAATATTATTCCGCTTTAAGCAGTAAAGAATACATTAATAAACGCATGGAAAGATTAAAAGCCGGCACCAATCAAAACCCTTATGAACTCGCGGAATGGTGGGTGAAATTTAAACTATCAACCGAGTCGGAACAGTAGCCTAAAATTTCAAATAAAAGTCTTTTGTCAGATTTATATATTCAGGAGAATAGACGTGTCTGTGTCCATTTTCCACTATTAATTCAGCGAATTGAGCCTCGCATTTCTGCAAACAAAATTCTAACAAATAACGCTTGGCGGGCTTCCCTGGATTAGGCAGAACAGAAATCTTTCTTTTCAAATAAAAGCCTGTTAATCCAGCCAATCTCTGAAAATATTCCCCTTCTTCAACAGGCAGCACAACAGATAAAACTCCTGATTCTGTTAATAAATTCATGGCTCCTTTCAACAGATCCTCAAAAGGCAAATAATCTGCATGGCGAGCCTGTGTCCGTGTTTCGCATTTCGCTTTTAAACCATTAAGAAAGTAAGGCGGATTACTTACAATCAAATCATACCTGACCGTTGTAATTTGGCAAAACTCATGAAAAGAAAGATGAAATGCACTCAATCTTGAAGTCCACGGGCAATTTTCGAAGTTATTAACAGCTTGTTGATAAGAGGACAATTCAATTTCAACGGCATCAATTTTCACCTCAGAATTGGTTCTCTGCCCCATCATCATGGCAATCAATCCGGTTCCGGTTCCAATATCCAAAATTCGATTGGCTTTGGAAATATTCGCCCAAGCACCTAAAAGAACTCCATCGGTTCCAACCTTCATTGCAGAGCCATCCTGATCGACCCGAAACTGCTTGAACTCAAAATAATTATTTGCCATTCTTCTTAAAATTTCTCAAAAGCACCCAAACCAAATAAGGCATAGTCATATTTCACAGGATCGTTGGGATCGAATTTCCTAAGGTTTTCGGTTATTTCTTCAACAGCCTGCCAATCGTTTTGTTTTCTGGTTAGCAAACCCAGTTTACGTCCAACATTTCCGGTATGTACATCCAAAGGCAAATACAAGTCTGCCGATGAAAGTTGATTCCACAAACCAAAATCTACTCCCCGGTCATCTTTCCGCACCATCCACCTCAAATACATATTCAATCGCTTGGCTGAGGATTTTTTCAAAACATTTGAGATGTGTTTCTGACTTCTGTCCAAATGCTCAGCTTCAAAAAATACGTCTCTAAAATAGGCCAATGCACCTTTTACAGTACCTGAATCATTTACTCCCTTCGCAAAAACTTCTTCCAATCCACCGTAGTTTTTATAGATATTTTGCAATGATTTCAGAAAAAAGATGCAATCATCACCATTAAACGTGCGATGCTTAAAATCCTTAAAAACTTCAAAATCAAGATTGGATGCGTTCAGAATAAATTCATGAGGTTGGTGATCCATTCTTTCGACCAGCCATTTTGCATTGCGAATAATTGTAGGTCTTTGTCCCCAGGCAATACTTGCACTTAAGAAACCGGCTATTTCAACATCTTCTTTTTTCGAAAAAGATCGTGGTATTTGTATGGGATCGGTGCTAATGAAAGATTCCCGATTGAATAAATCGTATTTCTCATCCAAAAATTCCTTTAAATCTGCAAATGAAAAACTAGTCATTCCCATCGATCAATCCATCTGAAATACTAATTTTTCGATCGGACATATCCGCCAATTCCGTATCGTGGGTTACAATCACAAATGTTTGATTGAAACGGTCACGCAAGGTGAAAAATAATTCGTGAAGCTCCTGACGCGTTTTAGAATCTAAATTACCGGAAGGTTCATCAGCCAAAATTACAATTGGATCATTAATCAGAGCCCTTGCTACTGCAACCCGTTGCTTCTCCCCACCCGAAAGTTCGGAAGGTTTATGATCCATTCTATGACCCAAATTCAGCATTTCGAGCAATTCTTTTGCCTTCGCAATAGCTTCGGATCTGGATTTCTTGGCAATATAGGCAGGAATACAAACATTCTCTAAAGCTGTAAACTCAGGAAGTAAATGATGAAACTGGAATACAAAGCCAATGTTCGAATTTCGAAATGCAGATAATTCTTTCTCATTGTATGAAGTAATATCAACACCATCATAAAACACTTTTCCTGAATCGGGTCTGTCTAATGTCCCGAGTATTTGCAAAAGTGTAGTTTTGCCGGCACCACTGGCGCCAACAACAGAAACAATTTCTCCTTTTGTAATATTTAGATCGATTCCTTTAAGAACATTAACCGTTCCAAAACTTTTTTTGATTTGATCAGCAGTTATCATACAGATGAATTACTTCGTGAAAACCAAATATACATAAATCAGATAAACTGCAAGCAGTAAAAATCCTTTCCATCTGTGAAGTTTCCCATTATTCAACGGCAAAATCAACAAAAACAGAAGAAAAGACACCCCCAGCATAATAAGTATATCAAAAGATATGATTGGCTGACTAATGAAAATATTTTTGATAATTGATGTAACTCCCAACACTCCTAAGATATTGAATATATTAGAGCCAATAATATTTCCAATAGAGATATCCATCTCTTTCTTATAAGCAGCCACCGCAGAAGTCGCTAATTCAGGTACTGATGTGCCGAAAGCAACCAAAGTCAATCCGACTACACGTTCACTTACTCCAAAGTCGAGAGCGATATTTTTAGCACTGTCCACCAAAATATCAGCTCCAAAATACAAGCCAACCGAGGCAGCAAGAATTAGTAGAACTGCAACAAATATTGAGTGCTCAGCTGTTTTAAATCCTATTATTAAATCTCTGTTTTCCTTTCTTGATTTCCAAACCGTCCACACCATAAATGCGATCAAAAGAATTACAAAAATAATTCCTTCATAGTACTCTAATTTCTGATTTAAAATAAACACATAAAACAGTAAGGATGCGCCCATCATAAAAGGCCAATCGAACTTTATGGAATTACTGCGAACAGGCAAAGGCATTAATATAGCTGTAAAACCAAGAACGAGGGCAATATTTGCAATATTAGAGCCAATAACATTGCCGACAGCAATATCAGGGCTGCCATGAAGAGCTGCACCCAGACTCACAAAAAGCTCTGGTGCCGATGTTCCAAACGCAACTACAGTAACTCCAACAACAAGTGTAGAAATCTTAAAATGAGAAGATAAGGCCACTCCTCCTTTCACCAACAAATTCCCGCTATATAAAAGAATAACGAAACCAATAAAGAGATACAAATAGTCCATTGAATTAAAAAAAAAATTCCACACTGTATATTGGTGGAATGATTAAACCTAGAATATGGGATTACAGCTTCTTAGTAAGGTCATCCTTAAATTCCTTGATATGATCAAGAACTTCAGTTTCCTTTCTGATCTCGGATTTAATATCTTCCGTCGCCCTTTTGAATTCTTTCATTCCTTTCCCCAAACCTTGAGCCAATTCAGGAATCTTTTTCGATCCGAACAACAACAGAATAACAACTAGTACGACAACAATTTCACCGCCACTAATAAATAAAAGAATATCATTCATTTGATTGAAATTTTAAACAAATATACCGAAGAAATTTTAAATCATGAAGATAGATTGCATTCGATTTGAACCTAAGCAAAAAAAATCCCCCGAACCATACGATTCGGGGGACAATTTTATAATTAATTTCTAATTATTTCTTTTTAGCAATCACTTTAGATACACGTAAACTTGTGTCGTAAGCAATTGGTGTTGCAATGAAAAGTGAAGAATAGGTTCCAACCATTACCCCTACCAACAAAGCAAATGTAAATCCTTGAATTGAAGTTCCCCCGAAAAGGAAGATGGCTAACAAAACAACCATAGTAGATAATGAAGTACTGAAAGTACGACGTAATGTACTATTCAAAGCACTATCCACAACCTCAACACGATCACGTTTTGGATGCAATCCAATGTACTCACGGATACGGTCAAATACAACCACGGTATCATTAATAGAATACCCCACCACAGTAAGTATTGCTGCAATAAATGCCTGATCAACTTCAAGTGAGAATGGCAGCCATCCGTAACACAATGAGAAGATACCCAATACTATGATTGAATCGTGAGCCAAAGCAACGATAGCACCGAACCCATACTGCCAGTTTGAGAAACGAAGCATGATGTAAAGGAAAATCACGATAAGAGCAAACAAGATTGACCAAACTGCAGACTGACGAATATCATCAGCAATAGTAGGTCCCACTTTTTGCGACATCTTTCTATTGTTCTCAAGGAAATCAGTTTTAGAAGCTCCATTTAAATATGGTTGTAACCCTGTGTAAAGTAAACCTTCTACTTCATCATCAACTTCGTTTCCTGATTCATCAATTTTATATTTTGTGGTAATTTTCACCTGAGAATCACCACCAAAAGTTTTCACTTCAGGAGCATGCCCGTAAACAGTTTCCAACGACTTAGAAATAGCTTCAACCGAAACATCCTGATCAAAAGCAACAACATATGTTCTACCCCCGGTAAAATCGATACCTTGATTTAAACCTCTTGTTGCAAGAGACCCAATACTAACAAGAACCGCAATACCTGAAATCACATAAAACACTTTTCTTTTCTCAAGAAATTTAATATGTGCATTTCGCAACCAGTTATCGGTAAACTTAGTTGTAAAAGTAATGTTACGGTTACGTTTAAGAGAACCTTCAATAATTAATCGGGTGATAAAAATTGCAGCAAATAAAGATGAGAAAATACCGACAACCAAAGTAGTTGCAAAACCTTTAATTGGACCTTCTCCAAAAAGATAAAGAATAATACCAGTTAAAAGAGTTGTGATGTTACCATCAATAATCGCAGAATAGGCATTCTTGTATCCATCAGAAATGGCAAGACTCAATCCTTTTCCACCTTTCAGCTCTTCCTGAATACGCTCATAAATCAGTACGTTCGCATCCACCGACATACCGATTGTTAATACAATACCGGCAATACCAGGTAAAGTCAACACAGCGCCCAGTGAAGCCAGCACTCCAAAAATGAAGAACAAGTTGGCAATCAAAGCAATATTTGCAGTAAGACCTGCACCTTTACTATAGAAGAAAAACATATAAATCAACACCAACACAAAAGCAATGATGAATGACCACATCCCTTTTTGAATAGATTCCTGTCCCAAAGATGGTCCAACAACTTCATCAGCAATAATATGAGCAGGAGCAGGTAATTTACCTGACTTTAATATGTTTGCAAGATCTTTCGCCTCTGCAATGGTGAAATTACCACTGATACTGGACTGTCCGCCTTTTATTTCACTAATTACATTTGGAGCAGAATAAACATATCCGTCCAAAACAATTGCAATTGCGCGGTCAATGTTATCTTTAGTTAAACGAGCCCAAACTTTTGCTCCTTCACCACTCATACTCATCGAAACTTCAGCTTGCGCTTTGTTTTGATCAATTTGCTCACGTGCAGAAGTAACAGCATCACCATCTAACGGAGCTTTTCCATCGCGGCTGGTTACTTTAATTGCAAATAATTCGAATACATTACCACCTTTATCAATAGGTTTAACCCCCCAAAAGAATTTCAAATTACGTGGCATTACTGATTGAACAGCCGGCATTGCCAAAATCTGATTTACTCTGGCAGTATCTTTAATATGAGACATACCAACAACTGCTTTCGATGAACCTCTTTGTGTAGGATTCAAAACAGAAAACAATGGGTATTTTTTTGCAATTTCTTTTGCGTTAAGGTCAGTAGTTGAATCTTTAGCTGTTTCTTCAATTTTGTCCAAAAGAGCAACATCTTCATCTTTTGCCTCTTCCTTCACCTCTTCTTTAGTAGCTTCTTTGGCTGCTTCGGCAGGCTCAGCCATTGTATTGATAGCTGCTAACTTTTCGTTTGCAGCATTTAAATACTGAGTTACTTCGTTAGCACTATAAGTTTCCCAAAACTCCAAACTTGCAGTTCCCTGTAGTAACTTACGTACACGAGCTGCATCTTTAATACCTGGAAGTTCGATAATAATACGTCCCGAAACATCAGCTTTTTGAATATTTGGCTGTGCAACACCGAAACGGTCAATACGGGAACGAAGGATGTTAAAGGTATTATCAATCGCTGCATCAGCTTCTTTTTTAATCACTTTTAACACCTCAGCATTAGAAGCTCCAAAAGGAATTTTATCTTTCATCTCTAAAGTTCCGAAGATATCGGGAGAAGATAACTGAGCATTTGGATTGATTGATTCGAACGCTTCACCAAAAAGAACAACAAATTCTTTTTGACTATCTTTTTGCATCGCTTTGGCTTTTTCTATAGCTGCTACAAAAGTTTCATCCTTGCTATTATTGGCCATAGCCTTAATAATATCAATTACAGAAACTTCCATGGTAACGTTCATACCTCCTTTAAGGTCAAGACCAAGGTTCATCTCCAATTCCTTACACTCTTTGTAAGTGTAATCTTTAATCCAAAGAAAATTGTAAACTCCTTCACCCCTAATAGAGTCAAGATAAGCTTGTTCCTTCTTAATATCGCCGGCTCCGAACTCTTGAGCTTCCTTTTCAACTGATTTGGTAACGTAAGTAAATGTCAATTGATACAAACTCACTAACGCAAAGAGTATAGCGAGTAGACGAATCGCTCCTTTATTTCGCATGTGTTTAGGTTTATTTAATTCTTATTTATGTGGTATATAATATTCTTAACCGCAATTAACGCACAAATATATTAATTTTTTTCAAATTCCTTTGTTCAATAATCTCAGGTATTTAACCGACTTTACGTCTTTGGTGAAAGACATGGGATTTAAAGAATTCTCAATTCCAGAATTTTTCTTCCATAATCGATAATTGCTCCGTATTTTAAAAGAAAGTCACTTCCAAGTAATCCGCAAATTTCCCGCTGACAGTGCTCCATGTACATCTCGTTTATACCTGCCAAATCAATAATTGCACAATGAAAATCATTTACAAGAAGATCTCCTAATTGGAATGAATCTATCTTAACCATTTCGGTATTTAAACTTCCTTCCCCCAAACCCCGCGACTTTATTTCTGAGGTTTGATACTCAGACAAGGTGTAAGCAGGTACGAAATTCCGGTCTAAAACCGTTTTTGAAGCGCCGGTATCAATCACAAGATCTCCTTCATGACTACTGTTTACTTTACATCTGATTAAAAGATGGAAACTTTCGGTTTCAAGTTCGATTATCTCTATTGGGATTTCAATTTTCATGGGCTTTCTGAACAAAGGACAGCAAATATACCAAAAGAACAGGATTTTGTGCCATAAATTACATAAAACCCTTAAAACATTAACAAAATAATAATCTATCTAAAAATTTTATAGATACTGATTTACAGATGACATTGTTCAGAATTTAAGGTGGAATTTATTTCTGTTTGATTTTACAAAACAAAAAAGGTTGTCTCTCATGGAGACAACCTCAATATTTTAGTAAATGAAATCTTCCAACTAAGATAGAATATTCATTTCATCTAACACTTTCATTACAGATTTAACAGCCTCTGCTGATCCTTTCAACAATTCCATTTCCTCTGTGTTTAATTTCACTTCGATTACTTTCTCGATACCGTTTTTACCTAAAACAACAGGTACTCCCAAGAAAATATCTTTCATTCCATATTCTCCGTTCAACAGAGCACATACCGGGAAAATTCTTTTTTGATCGCGAACAATGGCTTCTACCATTTGAGCAGCAGCAGCACCTGGAGCATACCAAGCTGAAGTTCCCATCAGGTTTACCAATTCACCACCACCAAATTTAGTTCTTTCGATAATAGCATTCAATTTATCTTCTTCGATCAAATCAGTTACAGGAATACCTGCTACGGTAGTGTAACGAGGAAGCGGAACCATTGTATCTCCGTGTCCACCCATCAACAATGCCTGAATATCCTTAGGAGAAACATTTAATTCTTCAGCAAGAAAAGCACGGTAACGAGCTGTATCCAATACACCAGCCATACCAAATACTTTGTTAGATGCTTTTTTAGCTGTTAAGAAAGCAGCGTAAGTCATAACATCTAAAGGATTTGACACGATAATGATGATTGCATCAGGAGAATGAGCAATTACATTTTCAGTAACCGATTTTACAATACCTGCATTGGTAGCGATTAAGTCATCACGACTCATTCCCGGTTTACGCGGAAGACCTGATGTAATAACAACAACCTCTGATCCAGCAGTTGCGGCATAATCATTAGTTACTCCTTTAACTCTTGTATCGTAATAATTAATCGGAGCAGTTTGCCACATATCAAGAGCTTTTCCCTCTGACAATCCATCTTTAATGTCAACAATAATTACTTCGTTTGCTAATTCCTTTTGGGCAATGCAATTTGCACAAGTTGCGCCAACATTTCCTGCACCTACAACGGTAATTTTCATAAGGCTTTAATCTTTGATTATATCTATTTGTATTCGTATCAATGGAGAATTTTTTCTTTATTGGCTAGCAAATATATACACAATGCCAGAAAATAATTCAGAAAAAGACCTGCTTTTCAACAGTCTCACTTAAATATATAAAAATTAGATAACAATTATCTAACTTCTGACATATTTAACTATTTCAAAACTGGGTATAAACACCCATACAGGCTCTTCTGTTCAATAACGACAAACAGATCTTATTATCAGAAGCCACATTTAGCAAGGAGAATAGAAGTTCCGAGATAAAATTAAATCGGAAGAAATCTGATTAAATCGTTCCAAAAAAGCTTTAATTTTATAAGATCGAAGAAATGCAAACGATTACGGAAAATTTTCTTTTATCAGAAAAAAAGCGCAGGAAAATTAATATCCTGCGCTTCTCAAAAAAAAATCCTATTTGATAATTTCTTCAATCTCTGAAATAATTTTTTCTGCCAATTGATTTGCTGAATCCTCATTTTCACTTTCCGAATAAATTCGGATAATTGGTTCAGTATTTGATTTTCGCAGATGAACCCATTCCGATGCAAAATCAATTTTAATCCCATCAATATCGTTCACTTTCTCATTCCTGTATTTTTCTTTCATGGCAACTAAAACCTCATCAACATCAATTTCGGGAGTTAACTGAATTTTATTTTTTGAGATAAAATAGTTCGGATAACTTGCTCTTAACTCCGAAGCTTTTTTCTTTGTTTTTGCCATGTGCGTCAAAATCAAAGCAACCCCAACCAAAGCATCTCTGCCATAATGACTTTCAGGATAAATAATACCTCCATTACCCTCACCACCAATTATGGCATTATTTTCTTTCATTTTGGTAACTACATTCACTTCGCCAACAGCCGAAGCTTCGTATGTTCCTCCATGTTTCTCTGTAACATCGCGCAAAGCACGGGTTGATGAAAGATTTGAAACCGTATTTCCAGGTGTATTTGCCAATACGTAATCAGCGCATGCCACCAATGTATATTCTTCACCAAACATGCTTCCATCTTCGTTCACAATAGCCAAACGATCAACGTCAGGATCAACTACAAATCCTAAATCGGCCTTACCTTCCTTCATTACCGAAGCAATTTCAGTTAAATGCTCTGGCAACGGCTCCGGATTATGAGGAAATTGTCCGTTTGGCTCGCAATATAATTCTACAACATTTTCAACACCCAAAGCTTTCAATAATTGCGGAATTACAATACCACCAACCGAATTTACTGCATCAACAGCAACCGTAAAATTTGCTTTTCTTATTGTATCAGCATCAACCAACTTAAGTGCTAAAACATGATCAATATGTTTTTGAGTGTAATTATCTACATGAGAAAGCTGACCTAAATCATCTACATCGGCAAATAGAAAATCCTCATTATCAGCGATGGAAAGAACAATTTTCCCATCGTTATCGTTCAAAAACTCCCCTTTTTCATCGAGTAGTTTTAATGCATTCCATTGTTTAGGATTGTGACTGGCAGTTAAAATAATACCTCCCTGAGCTTTTTCTTCAGCAACTGCAATTTCAGTGGTTGGCGTAGTTGCCAAGCCAATTTCCACAACATCAATTCCTAAGCCCAAAAGAGTTCCAACCACAAGCATATCGACCATTTCGCCGGAAATCCGGGCATCCCGTCCAACAACTACTTTTACCTTTTGTCCGCTGTTTCTTCGTAATACCCAGGTACCGTATGCTGCTGAAAATTTCACAACATCAAGAGGACTTAATCCATCTCCAACCTTACCGCCAATCGTTCCTCTGATTCCGGAAATTGATTTAATTAATGCCATATTATTTATCCAATTTTAATGCTTACTGATTCATAAAAAAAGATTCTGAACAAACATTCATCTCTTAATTTGTATGACAAATTTATAATTTCGATCAAGAGTAAAAAAGCAAAATTGAAATTGATTTTCTTTATTTCACTTTTTTAACTGGTGGAATTAATATATTCTTTGATTATTAGTACCTTTGCAGGTTCAGAACAATGATCATTTACTCAAAAATGGAAGAAAAAAAATACGGGAAAGATAGAAAAGAAAAATCTTCTTTTAGATCAAAAACAGAAAACGATAGAAAACCTGGTGGTGCAAATCCTCGATTCAAAAAGGATTCAGAATCACGCAACAATGAGGGGAAATCAGAATATCCCCGACAACGAAGAGACAATTCAGAAAAACCTTTTCAAAGAGACAACACAAGACCACAATCATCAAAAAGATCTGGTGGTGACAGTTCGGAAAGAAGTTCCGACAGAAGAAGATCCGGATCGGAAGAACCAAATCGCAAATTTGGCAGGGATTCGGATTCAAGAAATAGAAATACTGGCAGCAGATCAGAAAGTTCTGACAGACGCAGCAGTGATTCTTACAGAAATTCACGAGGTTCTGATTCAAGATCAGGCTCGTCAAGAAGATCTGACGACAACAGATCTGAAAAAGACTCTTACAGAGGAAAACCCCGATTTGGAGACTCAACCCGTAAATTTGGCCGGGATTCAGGATCACGAGATCACAACTTTGGCGGCAGATCAGAAAATTCTGACAGAAGAAGACACAGATCTGAAGACTCAAACTTCAGACCGGGAAGAGATTTCGACCACTCAAAAAGAGGCGAAGAAAGATCAGAATTTACAGGAAACAAAAAAAGATTTGCAAATGATTTTGATGAAGATCAAGATTCTACTGCAAAACCTTATGATCGTTTTAAGAACAAACCTGATAAAGAAACGCTTCAAAAAAAGCATTACAGCAAGAAAAAACAATTGGCTTTTGCTAAACTATCAGGTCCGGAAGATGGTATCCTAAGACTTAACAAATACATTTCGAACACAGGAGCATGCTCAAGAAGAGCTGCAGACCTGCGGATTGAAGAAGGCAGAATAACCGTTAACGGCGAAATTGTTAAAGAGGTTGGCACCAAAGTAAACATTGATGATGTAGTTTGCATGGATGGTAAACAATTGGAGGCCGAAGCAAAAGTCTATTTGGTTTTAAACAAACCCAAAGATTTTGTAACTACTCTTGATGATCCTCTGGGAAGAAAAACGGTTATGGATTTAATTAGTCATGCATGTCCCGAAAGAGTTTATCCTGTAGGAAGACTGGATCGTATGACTACCGGAGTTTTAATTTTCACCAACGATGGCGATTTAACAAAACGTCTTACTCATCCGAGCTACAACAAAAAAAAGATTTACCATGTATTCCTTGACAGACCAATTTCTCAGGAAGAACTAGATCAGGTAATTGCCGGACTGGAATTAGAAGATGGAGAAATTAAAGCTGATGCCATTAGTTTTACAAGTGAAACCGATAAAACTCAGGTTGGAATAGAAATTCATTCGGGACGAAACAGAATTGTTCGACGCATTTTTGAGCATCTGGGTTACGAAATCGAAAAATTGGACCGCGTACTTTTTGCAGGAATCACAAAGAAAAACATCCCAAGAGGGAAATGGAGATTCCTAAGCGAAAAAGAGGTGAGCATGCTTAAAATATATTAATCGCAATAAGTATCTACTCAGTAGACATTGTATAAAAAAAATCCCGGCATCACTGCCGGGATTTTTTTGATATATTGTATTCTTAAAATTGCTTCAGCAAATTAGCCATCTCAATAGCAGATACCGCTGCTTCAAATCCCTTGTTTCCAGCTTTAGTTCCAGCACGTTCAATAGCCTGCTCAATAGAATCGGTAGTTAAAACACCAAAAATAACAGGCACTTCCGAATCTAAGGAAACACTTGCAACACCTTTAGTTACTTCGCTCGACACATATTCAAAATGAGGAGTTGAACCTTTAATTACAGCACCCAAACAAATAACCGCATCGTATTTACCGCTTTTTGCCATCTTCTTGGCAATCAATGGAATTTCAAATGCTCCGGGAACCCAGGCGACATCTACATCATCAGTTGAAGCTCCATGACGGTTGATCGCATCCAAAGCACCTGCTAACAATTTACCTCCAATAAATTCATTAAAACGACCGGCAACAATACCGAATTTTAAATCTTTCGCAATAAGCTTACCTTCAATAATATTCATTTTATTTGATTTTAGATGTGAGAAATGAGATTTCAGCTGTGAGATTACTCTTCTTCAAAAAGCAATTCTTGTTACCTCATTCACTCATTAACACATATACTTATTTTATCTTTTTATCATCGTTTTGCAAATTCCACTTTACATCCTGATGCAATAGATGACCCATTTTATTCATTTTGGTCTGCATATAGAATTCATTCTTTTCATTGCAAGTCATTTCAATCTCTTCACGAGCAACAATTTTCAATCCATAACCTTTTAAACCAGCAACTTTCAGTGGATTATTAGTCATTAAAGTCAAATTCTTAACACCCAATTCAGCTAAAATCGCAGCACCAATACCATAATCACGTAAATCGGCCTTAAATCCTAATGCCAAATTTGCTTCAACAGTATCCATCCCCATATCCTGAAGTTGATAAGCCTTCAATTTATTGATTAAACCAATACCTCTGCCTTCCTGACGCATATATAACAACACACCTCTGCCAGCCTCTTCGATTCTCCGCAAAGCTTCCTGCAGCTGATCGCCGCAGTCGCAACGCATAGAACCAAACGCATCACCGGTTAAACATTCAGAATGCACCCGAACCAACACTGGTTCAGAAGTATCAATATCTCCTTTTACCAAAGCGACATGATGCTCACCGGTAATTTTATTGACAAAACCATGAGCTCTAAATTCGCCATGTTTTGTTGGCATTGCTGTTTCAGTTACTTTTTCGATTACACTCTCTGTTTGTCTGCGATACTCAATCAAATCAGCAATCGTAATCATTTTTAAATCATGCTTTTTGATGTATTCTCTGAGCTGAGGAACACGGGCCATGGTCCCATCCTCATTCATAATTTCACAAATTACGCCTGCCGGATACAATCCAGCCATTCTTGCCAGATCAACAGCAGCTTCGGTGTGTCCTGCACGAACCAAAACTCCATTTTTACGCGCTACCAAAGGAAAAATGTGTCCCGGACGGGTAAAATCTTCCGGTTTGGCATTCTTATCAAACACTTTTTGTATTGTATGCGCACGTTCGTGAGCAGAAATACCGGTTGAACAATCTGCAGCATCAATACTTACAGTAAAGGCCGTTTGCTTTGCATCAGTATTATGGTACACCATCATATCGATATTCAACTCATCCAAACGCTCCTTAACAATTGGCATACAAATCAATCCTCCAGCCTGTCGGGCCATAAAATTGATTGCCTCAGGAGTAACCATTTCCGCCGCCATCAGCAAATCACCCTCATTTTCACGATCTTCATCGTCAACCACCACAATCATCTTCCCTAATTTGATGTCTTCAATCGCTTCTTCAATTGTATGAAATTTCATAGTTTTATGTATTGTTGTTTTGTTTCCAATTTTACTTTTTATGCAAACCCATTCTCTTTCAGGAAATTCATCGAAATATCCGATTTCTCCACCTGAGCACTTTCCTCATCTCTATGAAGCATGAATTTTTCAATATACTTTGCAGTCATATCGCATTCCAGATTTACTTTTTCTCCCTTTTTCTTAGAAGTTAAAGTTGTATCTTCCTGTGTAAGGGGAATAATTGAAACTTTAAAAATTTTCTCATCTACATAGGCCACAGTCAAACTGATACCATCAATGGCAACAGAACCTTTCTCCACAATATATTTCAATATATTACCAGGTGCCGCAATGCTAACCCAAATGGCATTATCATCTTGCTCCCTGCCTACAACTTCGCCCAAACCATCGATATGTCCGCTTACCATATGACCACCCATCCGGTCGCCAACGCGAAGAGCCCGCTCTAAATTCACGCGGCTTCCCGCTCCCAACAATCCGAAATTTGTTCGGCTCATTGTCTCCGGCATAACATCTGCCGAAAAACCGGTAGAATTAAAGCTAACCACTGTCAAACAAATTCCATTGGTTGCAATACTATCACCCAGCTTCACATCATCCATAATTTTACGGGCCGAAACAGTCAATCGAATTGACTTGCCTCCACCTTGAATGGACTTAATGTTTCCTATTTCTTCAATTAAACCTGTAAACATTTTTTCAATTATCAGTTATTGGTAAACAGTTATCAGATTACAAAGCATCCACTATCTGCCACACTTTTTTTATTTTCCCTGTCAGCATCAGATCATTTCCAAGCTGATCGATCTTGATATGCTCCAATTCGATGGCATCTTTCATGAATTTGATTCCTTCGCCCCCAACCGGTGATTTAGAATTGGCACCACCAATAATTTTAGGCGCAATAAACGACATTACCTCATCAACAATGCCTGCTTCCAAAGCCGAAAAATTAAGCGTTGCTCCTCCTTCCAGTAAAATTCCATCAATGCCTTCACTTCCAAGCTTCACCATTAAATCAGCAAGATCAACTCTTCCATCTCTGGATTTTGCAATAATAACGGAATTTCCTAAGTCCTCAATTTGTGCAATCTTTACAGAGTCAGCTTTATCTGTTACAACAACAATTGTTTTGGACTGAACACCCGTATTCAATATTTTTGATTCCAAAGGAATCCGGGCACTACTGTCCACCACTATCCTTACCGGATTTCGTCCTTCTCCTTTTCCCAATCTGGTCGTCAGCATCGGATCATCGGCAATCACCGTATCAACACCAATCATGATTCCTGCCAGTTCATTTCTTAACTGATGAACCCGTGCCCGTGATTTTTCGTTGGAAACCCAACGGGAATCACCCGTTTCACTGGCAATCTTCCCATCCAGAGTCATGGCTGTTTTCATCACCACATAGGGAATTTTATTTTGAATAAATTTCAGAAAAACACGGTTCATCTGACTTAATTCTTCGCACAAATAGCCGTATTCAACCTCAATTCCATTATCCTCAAGTAATTTTACTCCTTTTCCCGCCACCAATGGATTCGGATCCAGCATCCCAATCACCACTTTCCCAATTCTATTTTTCACAATTGCTTCGGCGCAAGGCGGTGTTTTACCATAATGGGAACATGGCTCCAAAGTCACATACATTGTTGCCCCTTCAACAGATTCTGTTGCAGATCGAAATGCATTTACCTCGGCATGCGGACCACCAAAGAACTCATGATATCCCTCGCCAATAATTTTATTATCACGAACAATAACAGCACCAACCAAAGGATTAGGATTTACTCTTCCTATTCCCTTTTTAGCCAACTCAAAGGCTCTCTGCATGTATTGATATTCTTTGCTCATCTGCATAAAAACAAAAAGCCCTGAACAGTTCATTAAACTATTCAGGGCATCTATTATAGGTATAGCCGAACGGAAATAATTTCCATCGACATGAAATCAATCAAATTGATCAATTGTTTTTCTTCTCCCATCCAGACTGTACTGTCGGTACTGGAATCACACCAGTTCAATCTCGTTAAAGATTCGCGGACTATCACCGCCGGTCGGGAATTTCACCCTGCCCTGAAGAAACAATAAAATATTTAGAACAAAGTTCTCATTCCTTATTCTGCTACAAATATATAGTTTTAGAAAATAAAAACAAATCGCACAAACAGTCTTTACAACACACTGTAAATTCAAAACATTAAAACTTAAGCCACACTAACGCTTCGAATTAGGACTTTTAAACCATTACATATTGGTATTTCTATAAAAAAAACTCCAACAAGTTCTTTATTCCATCTTAATGAGTGGCAGACATTTTCGTAAATGGTATTAATTGTACTATCTTTGCAAAAATTTTTAAATCACTAAATTGGAGTACATATGCCTCATAAATCAGGTTTTGTAAATATTATTGGAAATCCCAACGTTGGGAAATCAACCTTAATGAATAATTTGGTTGGGGAACGCATCTCAATTATTACGTCGAAATCACAAACCACGCGTCACCGGATTAAAGGAATTGTTAATGGTGATGATTTTCAAATTGTATACTCTGATACACCAGGAGTTTTGCAGCCAAACTACAAACTTCAGGAGTCGATGATGAAATTTTCAACTTCGGCATTGGTTGATGCTGACGTTATTTTATATGTTACCGACGTTATTGAAACCATCGATAAAAACGAAGAATTCCTTAAGAAGGTACAAAATTCTGACATCCCGGTTCTTTTGCTGATCAACAAGATTGATTTATCTGATCAGGAAAAATTAAATAAACTGGTAGATAGATGGAAAGTAACACTTCCTAAAGCTGAAATATTCCCAATGTCGGCAACAGAGAATTTTAACGTTCCGAATTTGTTTAACCGCATTTTGGAATTATTGCCTGAAGGTCCTCCTTTTTTCGCAAAAGACGAACTAACTGATAAACCATCCCGTTTTTTTGTAAATGAAATTATCAGAGAGAAAATACTGACTAACTACGACAAAGAAATTCCATATTCGGTAGAGGTTGCCGTTGAAGAATTTAAAGATGAGCCTAAAATGATCAGTATTATGGCCGTAATTAATGTTGAAAGAACTTCTCAAAAAGGAATCATCATTGGACACCAGGGGAAAGCACTGAAGAAAGTTGGAACTGAAGCCCGACTGGACATGGAAAAATTCTTTGGGAAAAAAGTGTTCTTAAAACTATACGTTAAGGTTGCAAAAGACTGGAGAAGCAAAGACTCTCAGCTAAAGAATTTTGGATACAATCAATAAGTTCAAAACTGTATTGACAAATCGAAGAAATCTTTAGGATTTTAATCAATTGAATAAGAATTACACGCAGAGATTGCGTTAGAAAAATAAAATAATGAGCAATATAGTTGCAATCGTAGGAAGGCCAAATGTTGGAAAATCTACACTTTTTAATCGATTATCAGGTACTAGAAAAGCAATCGTAAACGAAACTGCTGGTGTTACCCGTGATCGTAATTACGGAAAATCTGAATGGAATGGCATAGAATTTTCTATTATTGATACCGGAGGCTACGCTACCAATTCAGACGATATTTTTGAAGAGGAAATCCGCAAACAGGTAATGATTGCCATTGAGGAAGCTGATTCTATTTTATTTGTTTTAGATGTACAGCACGGAATCACAGATTTAGATTCGGCTGTTGCAGGAATACTTCGCCGCACCAAAAAGAAAGTTTATTTGGTTGCAAATAAGTCTGACAATGCGGATTTAATTTTTGCAGCGAACGAATTCTATTCGATTGGTCTGAGCGGACAGGTTTTCCCAATTTCATCGGTTAATGGATCGGGAACAGGAGATTTACTGGATGCTGTAGTAAATGATTTTGAGATCAAACCAAACGACGATGATGAAGGTTTGCCAAGAATAGCATTTGTTGGTCGTCCTAACGTAGGAAAATCATCAACTGTGAATGCTTTGGTTGGAATCGACCGAAATATTGTGACTGATGTTGCAGGAACAACAAGAGATTCAATTCATACCCGATTTCAGAAATTCGGTCATGATTTTATCATGGTAGATACTGCCGGAGTTCGCAAGAAACCAAAAGTGCACGAAGATCTTGAATTCTATTCGGTAATGCGATCAATCAGAACAATTGAAAGCGCTGATGTTTGTGTATTGATTTTAGATGCAACACGTGGTGTAGAAGCTCAGGATTTAAGTATTCTTGACATTATTCTCAACAATCGCAAAGGAGTTGTAATCATGATTAACAAATGGGATTTGGTGGATAAAGAAACCAATACCATGAAAGAATTCGAAGAAGAAATTAGAAATCGAATTGCACCATTTAAAGATGTTCCAATTATTTTCACCTCTGCCATTACAAAACAACGATTAATTCAAGTTTTGGAATCGGCGCTTGAGGTTTATGAGAATCGTATTCGTAAAATACCAACATCGGAACTAAACAATGTGATGCAAAAAGTAATTGCAGCTCTTAATCCTCCTGCGTTGAAAGGGAAATTTATTAAAATAAAATATGTAACTCAATTACCAACTCACGCACCAACATTTGCATTCTATTGCAATCTGCCTCAATACATTAAAGATCCTTACAAAAGATATCTTGAGAATCAGATCCGCAAAAACTGGTCATTTACCGGGGTGCCGATTCAAATTTTTGTGAGAAAAAAATAAGTGTTGTACACAGCACAATCATTAGCCGATTCAGTTTTTCTGAGTCGGTTTTTTTTGTCATTAAAGAGAAAAATATTTTTGATAACTAAAATTTTAGTTATATTTAAATCCTAATCATAAACCCAAGACATGAAACAAATCATCCTCCTACTTCTGTTAAGTATAGCAATTAACATTCCTGCAAGTTTTTCTCAAAAAGCAACTAAGGTAGATCAACTCCTGTATTCGGAACAATACTCCAAAGCAATTCCAATGCTTGAGCAAATGATAAAAAAAGACAGCTTAAACAGTCTCTTGTATTTTCAACTTGGCAAAGCCTTTCAAAACCTTAACAAAGACAAATTAGCCATCATCAATTATCAAAAAGCTAACTCTTTAAACAATAATTCCAAAACAATACTCTTGAATTTAAGTTCCTGTCTGTACTCATTAGGAAATTATCCCGGAGCAGAGAAATATCTTTCCAATTTACATTCCATTGATTCCTCTGATTATCAAATCAACTTACTTTTAGCAAAAACCCTTTCCGGTCAAAATAAACTCAAAGAAAGCTTAAATGTCTATAAACAAATCATCCAAACGGATTCTTTAAATCCTTTCATTTACAAACAAATAGGAAATTTAAAAGACCGAATGCAGGATTTCACAGGATCTTTGTCTTCTTATATGATTTCGTACGAACTCAACCCTGATGACTTATCTGTATTGGTTCATATTATCCAACAACTTTATGAAATGACCGCTTACCAGCAAGCATTGGAATACTGCTCAAAGGGATTGGCAACCTATCCGGACAACACCATACTGCTAAAGAAAAAGGCTCAGGTTTTAATTGGATTGGAATGGTACGACAATGCCTTAACAATTTTAAAAGATCTTAAAGTATCCAACGACCTAACTGATGCCGAACACAGGCAACTGGGAATTTGCTACATGCAGACCCGGCAATATGAAGATGCATTAACTGCTTTTGCAAGTTGTGGCCCGACCTTTGAAAAAGACCCAATGATTAATTTCCATACAGGAATTTGTTATGCCCGATTGAATCAACACGAGAAAGGGATTAAATTTTTGGAAGATGCTCTTTTTTATATCACTTCACCTATTGAAGCCTCAATGCATTTGTATTTGGCAAAATCGTACGGAGCAACCAGACAATTTGAAAAAGCGACAGCATCCTATCTGAATCTTCTTGAAATAGACAACACGAACCCAGATATTCTTTACGAAATTGCAACAACCTACGAAGAGTATGGGGAAAATAAAGATAAAGCACTGGATTATTACACCGAATTCCTCCAGCAAACCTCCGACATAGACGATCCTAAATATGAATATGCAAAATCGCGAATACTTCATATCAAGGAAATCATTCACTTCGGGAGATAATACCAGTTAGTATTTGAATTGAAAATCAACGAAATCAAATAATCCCTATCTGCGCAGGCTTGACATTGATTGTCAAATATCTATCGGCATTGCACCGACTCATCTTAATTTTAAAATGGGATAATATACCTATAAGTAGGTATTGTCCGCAAATTTGGAGAAACTAATTTTGTACAGATAAAACATGCCGGCGACAACTGAAACCAAATGGTATTCAAAAAATCTTTTGCCATAAGATAATTTTTAGTGTTATTCCTCCATTTGGTTTCGGTTTTCGGTTGCATTCTTCATGCGTTTTTGCGAATATTCCACACTTTTTATTAATTTAGATTAATTAAAAAAACAAGCTATGCGTATTAAAAAGGATATGAAGCTGGCTGATGTAATTCAATTGAATTATATGCTCATTCCAGTCATTCACCGTTTTGGAATCAATTTGGGATTTGGGGACAAAACCGTTGCTGATGTTTGCAGGGAAAACGAGGTCGACATAAACTTCTTTTTACAGCTTGTAAACGCATATCACGATAAAGACTACTTCCCAAAAGAAGAGCTTCAAACTATTCCGGTTAAGAACATTGTCAACTATCTTAAAATGACTCATTCAAGTTATTTAAATGATAAATTATCAGAGATTGAACAAAAAATTATCTCTCTGCAATCGGAAGACACTGAAGATCAGAAATACATTCTGCTGATCAGAAACTTCTTTGAGGGATATAAATCTGAGCTGACAGAACACATTATGCATGAGGAAAATGTTGTTTTCCCATATGTTTTAGCCGTTGAAGAAATCATTAAGAATCAAAATTTTACAGAAAGAAACCGTGAAATTTTCGAATCATTTTCCATTGAAAAATACGAGGAAGGGCATAATGATGTAGAAGAAAAACTGATGGATTTAAAAACCATCATGATCAAATATCTTACGCCTCCGGCAAACAGCACACTTTACCATACAATTATACAGGATCTGTTCAAATTAGAGGAAGATTTGAACTATCATTCCAGAATTGAGGATAAGGTACTAACTCCTAAAGTTATCTTAATGGAAAAATCGATCTGCAATCTTATTTAAATTCTAACTATGGCAAGATCTACGATTCTTATTGCTGATAATTCGTGCATGATCCGAAAAGGACTCCGGTCAATACTTCAAAATCTGGAGAATTCTGAGGTGATTCAGCTCATCGATAATAAAGAGGATGTATGCGGAATTGTGCACAAAAGAAAACCGGATATTCTCATTATTAATCCAGACATGCTGCCCGGTGATTGTCTGGATGCAAAGAGGGAATTTTTCAATGAAAATAAACTCTCTCTGATCTTGTTATCGAACAAGAAAAACCTTAAAAATGACTTAAAGGCAGATGGTTATATCAATTATATGGATGGGCAAAATACCATTCTTGATATGATGCAGGAAATTCTAAATAAAAATAACAAAAGTTCATTTCCTGATAAAAATTCAGAAACAATTAGTTCCCGTGAGAAAAATATCTTAAAACATATTGCTCTTGGATTAACCAACAAAGAAATTGCCGATCAATTATTCATCAGCATTCATACCGTGGTCACTCACCGTAAAAACATCACACAAAAATTGGGTATTAAATCTGTATCCGGATTAACGGTATATGCAATTCTGCACAATCTTATTTCTATGGACGAGGTAAAATAGTTACAATTCTACCTCAACTCCAGCTTCTAAATTTATCGTTTTAAAATATTTTTTAAACTCATCCTGAACAAGAAAGCTTGTGCAATGTGTTGCTCCTAATATTTCCAATTTCTCTTCCTGAAAAAAGCTTGCGGTTTTCTGAAAAACTTCATCCAGTTTCTTTAAATGAAAACCTCCCAACACCGCATAAACCTTATCCTCCCCACAAACCTCTTTTGCGTAAGCCACCGTATTGCAAATGCCGGCGTGCGCACACCCGCTGATGACTATTAATCCTTTTTCGCTCTTAATGGCAAGTGCAGAATCATCAGCAACAAAATCCGGCGATCCGTCTTCCAAAAGGAAAGTTGTTGATTGGGATTCAAAATCATTTAATCGTGGAATTTCACCCAGATAAACCATTTTCTCACTGATCCAAACCGGCAATTTTGATTCCTTTAATTCGAATTGTTCGGCAATCTCTTTTCTTGTCATTTTTAGGCCAACAGTAGTCTTGCTTTCCTTTCGAAAACGAAGAGAAAATGAATCGGGATGTGTAATCAAACGTTTCCCTGACACAAACTGCAAACCATCACCATGATCCCAATGACCATGACTCAAAACCAGAGTATTGATTTTATCCAAATCAACACCCATTTTTCCCGCATTCTCGATAAAAAGGGAATTTGGTCCAACATCAAATAAAATTTTCTCATCGGCCTCAATCACAGCCGAAAAACCATGAACTGCCTCAAAACCATCTTTCGCGGTATTATCTACCAGTATTTTTACAATCATCTTATATCTCTTTTCTTTTAGGAATCCGAACAATAAAACAAGATCCAATATGCCTCTCCGATTCAACCCAAATGCTTCCGTTAGCATTCTCAACAATATTTTTAACAATCGATAAACCCAATCCCATACCACTCGATTTTGTTGTAAAGTTAGGAGAAAACAACTTCTCTTTAATCTCCGGGTTAATTCCGGAACCATTATCAATTACACTTACCTGATAATCAGAATTTATATCCTCTAACTCAATTACAACCTGAGCCAGGTTTTCTTCCGGAATAGATTGAATCGCATTGTTAATTAAATTCACAAAAACGCGGACAAACTGTTCTTTGTCAACAAAAACACTTGCATTCTCAATGGAATTCAAATCGAGTTTCAAATCAAAATCATCGTTCTTAAACAAATCAACTGTATGTTCTAGAATTTCAACCAAATTTAAATTCTCATTTTTGGCTGCCGGCATCTTTGCAAAATTCGAAAATGCAGTAGCAATAGATGACAAAGCATTAATTTGCTCTATTAATGTTTTACTCACACGATTAAAATGCTCTTCCCAATTTGGTGTTTTGTCCTCGAAGCGTTTCTGCAGAAACTGAATACTTAATTTCATTGGGGTTAATGGATTCTTAATTTCATGAGCAATTTGCTTTGCCATTTCCCGCCATGCAGATTCCCGCTCCGATTTTGCCAAACGGGAAGCACTCTCTTCAAGCTCAATAAGCATTTGATTATATTCCTTCACCAAACTACCTATTTCATCATTTTTAGTATATTCAATTTGCTCACCATACGAACCAAAACGTGTTGCCTTCAGTCTGCTCTGAATTAAACGAAGCGGATAAGTTATTTTATTCGATATAATTACCGAAAGAAAAATGGCCAGCAAAATCATCAATACATGAAGATTTACCCCGGCAAGAATTAAATTAAACATTTCTTTTTCCAGCTCTTTGCTTTTTAGGAAATAAGGGAGATTTACAAATGCAATGGTTTCATTATTTTCATCAACCAAAGATTCGTAAGCCGACAAGTAAGACATTTTCCCAATTTGTTCTTTATGAATAAAATGAGTTCGCTCATTAAAAAAAAGTTGATCGTAAGCGGCAAAATTCATCCTCTTCCCCTGCAGTTTTTTCTCAAATATCTCTGGTCTGGATGTTGCAATCAATTTCCCTGACAAATCATACAAATGAATATCTGCAAAAATCAAATTTGACAATTGCCTTAATTGATCTGTTAACACCTCTGATTTTTGTGAACTATCACCCGATAAATCCCGAATTACCTCACGTTTAACCAACAGTAACTTCTCTTGCAGACTTCTGCTATTCGCTTCGTTGGCCTGATTAATGTTATAATATACAGTCCCACCACCCAACAAAAGGAAGAATAGCATCAGCAGAGCAATAATTGAATATTGAATCCGGTATTTGAAACTTAGATTTATTCTGAATTTAGAAGAAACCTTCTCAAGCATCCAAATACAAAATCCAAAAACATAAAAAAGAACAAAAACATACGGAATAGTTATCCCTCGGTCATACCATGATACTGAAGGGCAACTCACTACAACAGCATTATCACCAAACTTATATACCAAATGGTCGTACCCATCAATCTGTTTCCAGAAAAAATCGGCAGAACTTTCACCAAATCCGGCATTACTCATGAAATAATTGAATTTGCCGGAAGAAGCAATCAGCTTCCCATTTTGATATTTCCCATACGAATATTCATGACTTACCGGGCGCAAATCAACTTTTTCATCCAACAACAAATCCGGATATCCCAAACCCTCATTGCCAAATTTAGAATCGAGACGCAGATAAATTTTAACCTCATCGGAAGCAAACGATGGATTGGAAATAACACCTAAATATGAAACCATCCCATCAAACTCATTCAAGTAGTAAAAATTACTATTCGGAATGGGTTCACCCGTTGTCACAATCATTTCTTCAAAAAACTCAAAACAATTTCTGATCTGATTATCGGGCTCAATATTTAAGTCATCTATGTTGCTGCAAATAGTAACCTGAAGATGATATTGCTCCCAAAATCCTGTAAAGTATTTATTTTGAATATAGTCTGCTATTTCAGGTTCATTTCTAAAAGGTTGCTTGCACAAATCTTTCAATATTGAATCCTGATCGAGTTTCTCTTGAATTTCCATCAAAAAAAATTCAGAAGTTGGATCATATTCTGTAGAAAGATTCATTGCCACCACTTGTCTATCCTGTTTTTCCTTTTGGCTGGAGAAAGAATTGATCCTGTTGGTAACAAAGATTGAAACACCTAAAAGCAAAGCCACATATAAAGAATATCGGCCTCCCTTATCTTTCTGATAATTTATGAGACCCAAGACAAAAACCATCAAAATTGGAAAGCCCAGAGTTACAGCATCGGGTTTTACAGGATTGAAATAATAAAATATCAAACTTAAAATTATGGATACAGGAATAACTGCGAGTAAATAAGTTTTTAAATTCCAATAATCCCGGGCAATTTGGCCTAATAGATTTGCAATTTGTCCCAGAGCGTAAAATAAAAAAATCAAAATGGCAAAACCTATAAAAACATAAATTCCATTGTCCTGAAATACAAACATCTGCAAACTAAAGCTAGAGTCAAAAATCAAGCTTTCAAACAAATCCTCGATTGTAAAATACAGTAGATAAAACAGTATTAAATGCACATAAATCCATCCGGCAACCTGATATGAACTTTTAGGCTTGAAGAATTGATTGCTTACCAAAAACCTTGAATAGGTATAAACGAAAACAAATAAAAAGAACGAGTTGATTACAAAATCGCCTAAGGATGGAAAGAAAAATGAACTCGCAAATAAAACAGGCGAAAAGATCTCAAACTTTGAAAAAACAGCAGGAAATCCCCAAAGCAACATAAAATATCGTAAAAGCACCAAACCTGCTCCCCAAACAAGAAAAGCTGAAAGACCTAATTTCAAATCTTTTAATTGCCGCAGTAAGATACTGAAGAATACTAAACCAGACAGAATCGCCAATAAATACAGTAAACCCACTCCTTTTTGTCCCCTTCTGCTGCCCATTCCCGCATTATCATCCGATAAAGAAAACAAGAATTTGCCATCAGAATTGCTAACAGAAGCTCCCACATTCGGATGTAAAGAAATATCAAAAGAATCGGGGATGAAAAAATCCGGCCCAAAATGATTTTTCAGAAATTTATTCTGATATGGATAAATCTTTTTTAAAAGTAAGAATCCATAAAGATCAATTGAATCCACCTTCTGTTTTTGCATAAAATAGAATCCATCATCCAGCCGGACAACCAATGAATTCTCTTCTTCAAGAAAGCTTTTCTCAGGTATCAGAAATGAATTATCGCTCCAAAACAACAAACTATCTTGTTTATAGGCAACCAGAACAAATCCATCTTTTTTTAGGTCCTTCTCAAACTCAGAAAAGCTATCGTATTTTTGAAGTACTCCATCCTTTTGTGCGATTGCAGTCTGCAGTTCGCCAAGATCATTTTTCAGCAGCTGTTCTTTTCTCTCCAAAACCTGCCGGGCATGATTGGCCACATTTGCAAGGCGGTCATTTTGCCTAAAATAATACTCTGTAGAAACTGCCAACAGAAGAAATACCAACGTTAAAATCGCAGGAATATATTTGAGAAGTCTATTTTTCAATTCGGATAGTTTTGAAATGTTTTATTGTAGATACAAAATTCATGCTAAACTCCTCACAAATTAGCATAATTAGTTCAAAGCATCAAACGTGATGATAAGGCTCTCCTTTAATAATTGTCATTGCCCGATACAATTGCTCGGTAAAAATCATCCGAATCATTTGGTGGGAAAAAGTCATTTTCGATAACGAAACCTTTCCTTGTGCGTTCCGATACACATCTTCAGAAAACCCATAAGGACCGCCAATTACAAAAACCAAATTTTTAATTCCGCCGATCATCTTTTGTTCTATAAAATTAGAAAAAGCTACAGAAGAAAACTCTTTTCCTCCCTCATCGAGCAATATTAATGTATCTCCGGCCTTAATCTTTTCTAAAATTAATTCCCCCTCTTTTTGCTTCTGCTGATTTTCAGAAAGATTCTTCGTATTTTTTATATCTGGAATTATTTTCATCTCGAAAGGAAGATAGTGCACCAATCTCTTTTGATATTCTTCCATCCCCGTTTTCACAAAATCCTTATCTGTCTTTCCAATAACTAAAAGAACAATTTTCATTTATTTATAATTTTCAATTATGACTCCCCTTATTTGTTGTTTTGGCAAAAATTTGCGCAAAAAAAATCTTAATTTCCTTTCGTCGAAAATAGTACTCAAACTTTAAACAATTCCTGCAAGATGAAAGTATCTATATGACTGACTGCACACATCATAATAATCAATTCTTTTCTTATTTAGAAAAAGAAATTCAGATTTTTTTTAACTTGCAGTGTATTTTTCGCACAGTATTTGTGTAAAGGTATATGATATTAAGTTGAAAATTATTCATATGAGATCTATAAAATACATATTTACAGGAATATTCTTCCTTTTAGTTTGTTGTTCATCAGCAATTTCACAAAATCAGGATGATTTACCACGAGAACTGATCAATGCTTTTAAACAAGGCAATAGTATAAGCTTATCAAATTTCTTTGGAGATCGAGTTCAATTAACGATACAAGATAAGGAAGCTATTTACAGCAAATCACAAGCAAAACAAATCATGGCTAAATTCTTTAAGGAATTTCCTCCGACAGGATTCAATAAAAAACATGAAGGCGGGAAACCTGAAGCCCGATATGTGATTGGGAGCTTAACAACTAGCCATGGAGACTTCCGGGTTAATTTTCTGCTAAAAAATGATACAGGAAAATTTGTTGTACATCAACTACGAATCGAAAAAAACTAATTAAGGCTCCAAATACATTGGAGCCTTTCTTTTTACAGGATGTCTCGTCCTAATTCCACCACAAATCCAAATCCTTCCAAATAAAAAACCATACACAAAAAGAACTTTCACCCTAAAAAAATAGGGCCGTCTCAAAAATATAATCATTTTAAATAACCATACCCCTCATTTCAATTAGGTCGTTTCTAAATTTTATTCTATTTTTACCACCCAAGCGTAATATTTGACGGACTACAATCCATAATCACACCAACCGGATTTTGTACATTTTATAAATCATTATTGTGATGAAAAACAGTAAAAAATGGCTTTATGCCTTATTGCTGCTTATTGTAGTGGCTATTGTCGGAATATTTGTCCCTAGTGTTGAATTGGGAGTTGACGATCCAAACATTGTTTCGGGAGATGTAGCATGGATGCTGACCTCAACCGCCCTGGTTCTTCTTATGACTCCCGGACTTGCATTTTTTTACGGTGGTATGGTGGATCCCAGAAACATTATATCAACAATTCTTCAAAGTTTTGTCGCAATGGGAATTGTAAGTATGATATGGGTTGTTATTGGATTCAGTCTGGCTTTTGGAGACAGCATTGGACCTGACGGCTTTGGATTGGTTGGAAACCCGCTAACTTTCCTGATGTTTAAAAATGTAGGAGGCTACACAAATCCTGAAATGTCGCCAACCATTCCATTTGCTCTTTTTGCACTCTTCCAGTTAAAATTTGCAATTATCACACCCGCTTTAATCACAGGATCTTTTGCAGGAAGGGTAAGATTTAGAGCATATATGATTTTCATAAGCCTTTTCACGATATTTATATATGCTCCGCTTGCACACTGGACCTGGCATCCAAACGGATTTCTTCGCAACATGGGAGTATTAGATTTTGCAGGAGGTACTGTTGTTCATATGTCTGCAGGATTCGCAGCGCTTGCCGGAGCCATGTTTCTCGGAAAAAGAACAAAATCGAAATACAACGAAAAACGCTCCAACATTCCATTCGTGCTTCTTGGTGCAGGAATGCTTTGGTTCGGATGGTTTGGATTCAATGCCGGATCGGCCCTGGAAGCCTCATCGACAGCAGTATTAGCCTTACTAAATACAAATACAGCATCAGCGGCAGCCATGCTAACCTGGATTTTCCTTGATGGTGCCCGAGGACACAAGCCATCAGGATTAGGAGCTGCAATTGGTTTGGTTGTTGGACTTGTAGCCATTACTCCTGCCGCAGGATTTGTAACTGTCGGAGCATCCATTACTATTGGTGTAATAGCATCCATCGTAAGCAATTACGCAATCACCTTACAAGGAAAAACATCTCTTGATGATACCCTTGATGTATTTCCGGCACACGGAATGGGAGGAATTACAGGAATGATTTTAACCGCTGTATTTGCTCATGATGTTGGACTGATACATGGAGAGATCAGAACTTTTTTAATGCACATCATTGCATTGGTAATTGTTGGAATTTTTACTTTCGGAGGATCCTACATCCTATATTGGATAACAAACAAATTTGTTACACTTAGAGTTTCAGAATACTCTGAAGCCAAAGGTTTAGATATATCACAACACGATGAATCCTACTCATTTGCATACAAAGAATAAAGGAAATCATAAAAAAAGTCCCGCAACTTTCGTTGCGGGACTACCCCCATATAAAAAACTTATTAGTAAGTATTCTTCCCAAATTTACATACAGTGAATGTAATCATTTACAATCTCCATAATCCTAACTTCATTACCCAGAATTCGGTCATTCAACCCATAATCTTCATATAATTTTAATTTTTTCACAACCGCATCAATTCTTCCCTTTGTAAAAATACCATTTCGCTCAAAAACCTCTCTTTGCTCAAGCAAGCAATCTGCACTCTCCCAACAACAAGTCGGCAATTGCTTCAAACCATCTAATTTTTCTTTATACTGCGAAGCAAAAATATCTACATCTGCATACAATTCATCAGCTGCCTGCAAGCCATCTTCCATTTCCAATCCATACTGTCCTGCAACAATCAAACCAGCCACCAATGAATAAATATCTGCAGAACCATCCGGCACTCTGAACTCAAAAGTTTGCTTACTTGAAAAATCTCTTGCATCAGCCGGTTCGAACGGATTCACACTCTTAATCATATCCGCAGCACCTACCCAACCAAGAGGAACCCTCACTAAAACAGAGCGGTTACGATCTCCCCAACAAACGTAAGTCGGAGCCTCCTGATGCGGAACCAAACGTAAATAAGAAGTCGGAATCGTATTTCCAAAAGCTGTTAAAGCTCCGGAAAGTTTCAAAATACCAGCAATCATTTTCTTAGCCGTATCACTCAACTTTCCATTTTCAATACAAATATTTTTGCCGTCTTTTTCTACCAACATATGAATATGCAAACCACTACCGGCTTTACCAACAGTAATTTTTGGTGCCCAACTCACCAATACATTCTCACGGGCAGCCAACATTCTCACAATCCATTTTGCAATCACCAACTGATCAACTGCATCTTCTGCCTCAACCGGTAAAAACTCAATTTCATGTTGTTCGTAACCATCATCACCCGCTGAAAAATTCCCAACCTCTGAGTGTCCGTATTTTATTTTCCCTCCGCATTGAGCAATTAAAACCATTGCTTCGCGTCTCAAACCTTCCCATTTAGTAAAAGGCCGGGAACTGTGATATCCTTTCTGATCAACATCAGCATATAATGTATGATTTGAACTTTTAATATAGTATTCGAGCTCACCCATTGCCTTAAAAGTAAGGCCTGTTGTTTTTTTAAAGCTCTCATGTGCCTTTTTTAGAATGTACTCAGGAGCACTTTCCATTGGTTTTCCTTCAGCAGTATAAAACGAACAAAGAATATCCAGACACGGCACTTCTGAAAAAGGATTCACAAATGCCGTTTTAAATCTGGGAATCACGTATAAATCACTTGAACCTGCTCCTATATAAGAGAACAAACTTGATCCATCAACGCGCTCGCCAGAAGATAGAATACTATCCAAATGGCTTTTCCCGGTAATAATAAAGTTCAAGGTTTTCAATTTTCCATCCTCAGCAACGTAACGGAAATTAATCATCTTAATTCCATTCTCTGCTATATATCTTATCAGATCCTCTTTTGTGAACTCGTTGCTTGGTTTTTGCAGGAATTGAACCAACTTATTTGGATCCATTAAATATTCATCCCTTGTCATAATACGCTTGTTTTAAATTGTGTTGTTGTTATCATTTGTTATTGAGGGATAAAATAGCCTAGTTTCCACTGAATATCCAAGCGGAATTCAGAATTTAGAACACACAACATAAAAAGCCATAAATCCCAATAAAATCAGAACACACAAAAGATAAAATTCATTGATCAACCCAAGCTAAAACCTGTTTTACAACAGCTTCTCGAAATCGTTTTCGAGTACAAAAAATAAGATTTTTCACATACACCCCTAAAAAGTGTATACACAAGCAGATTATCTTATATTTCTCCCCTTCCTACTCCCTTTATTGATCAGGTATCAACTCAAAAGAAAAACAAGTCACAACAAAATACCCCGTTTTTGAGTATGCCAGCCATAAAACGTCATTTTTTACAAGAGAAGGGTGTAGTTTTGCAAATTTTAAGACCATTTTTGTCTTTTTTACAAACCACACCCCTGTATTTTTTTATTTTTTAAAAGCAAGTCTATTTTAGTACTGTTCAATAATGCTCGAATAATTAGTCTTTCACTTAAAATCTCAAAGATAAATGTATTCCGGCAGGAGCACTCACCAATCTAAACCCATATCTATGCTTCACAAAACACATATCTCCATTTGTGTAATATTCATTTCCATGATGCAAAATCCTATGGCAGTTATCAGGAACATAAGAGAAATACAAAGAATTTGGCGCATCAACTACAACATATCCCACTTCAGGATAGAATCTATAAAAATCTCCATCAGAAAAATAGTAATCTCCGTAACTATGTCGGATTACAACCGGTGCAACAGCAAATCTTAAAACTACATTTCCGTAACGTTCATGACGATAACAATTGTTTCCATGATTGTTGTAAAAGTTTCTGTAACGTTGATTGGTATGAACCATTTTTGGATAACGATAACTTCTGTAACGATCACCTGAAGAATGATAAGATTTCACATGCGCCCCTCTGTGATTCCGATCCCAATGCTTATTTCTATTTACGTGCTCGTTTTTATATTGACCTGAATGCCCATTTGCATGCCACGCTTTGTGATATTTTGCACTCTTCTTATTAGACGCATTATTCCTTTTCTGATCTGAGTAATCTGAATAACGACTCTTGTTGTATTTCTCATTTCTATCAGCATCTTTCAAACGAGTTGATTTATTTCGTTCTTCGTAACGGGTCTTCTCATTTTGTTGCGATCTGCGCTGAGCTGATACACTTGTAGTAGAAATTGCGATTGCTGAAACCAATACTATACTGGCTGTCAACTTATATAATACAGACTTTCTCATGGCATTTAGTTTTTAATGTGTAAGCCAAATAGCCCTTTCGTGCAGGATGAAATTTAAATACTCAATTCACACTCTTGTATGGCTTTCAATATTGTCATCCTATGGTAGGGACGAATCTTCTAAAAGTCAAGTACCGGTATACTTTGACTGAATAGATGCAAAGCTTGTGCCAAAAATAAAAAAAGCACCAATCTTCAGTAAAATTGGTACTTTCAGCCTCCTTAATTCAAGTTAACCGGGTCTTTAATCTGATGCCTTTTTGAAGCCCTATCCGTAAAACTTCGTTTATCCGGTCGAATTAAAACCCGCAGCGATTGATCCGAAGTCCAATAATTCCAAACCCAATTAATCAAGATAAAGAATCGGTTCTTTACACCCACAATTGCCATTAAATGCACAAACAACCAAAGAATCCACGCCAAAAAACCCTGTGTTTTAATTCCAGGCAAATCAGCGACAGCCAAATTCTTTCCAATTGTTGCCAATGATCCTCTATCCTTATAATGAAAAGGTTTCATGCTTTTTCCCTGTTGAATATTTATGAGGTTTTTACCCAAAACACCAGCTTGCTGCAAACCAACCTGTGCAACCTGTGGGTGACCATTCTGATATTCCCCCTCTTTTTGCAAAGCCAAATCGCCCAAAGCATACACATTGTTTAAACCGCTTACCTTATTATACATGTCAACACGAAGTCTTCCTCCACGACTTGCAGCAATCTCCGAAATACCCTTAATGGAATTAGCCACAACCCCCGCAGCCCAAACCAAAGCGTATGAGTAAAACTCCTCTCCATCAGCCAAACTAATTTTAAGTCCGTCGTAATCGGCAACCCGAGCCTCCGTTTTTACAATTACACCCAATTTCTCTAAGTAAGTTTTCGCTTTCGCTGATGCTTTCTCCGACATGCCGCTCAACAATCGATCTGACGCTTCGAACAAATACACATTCATTAAAGAAAAATCAAGCTCCGGGTAATCCTTTGGCAGGATTTCATTTTTCATTTCGGCCAAAGCACCTGCCAATTCAACACCGGTAGGACCACCTCCCACCAAAACAATATTCATGTAATTGGCCGCCTTTTTCGGATCCGATTCATTCAACGCCTTTTCGTAGTTACGCAAAATTGAATTGCGCAGAAAAATGGCTTCGGACACCGATTTCATAGGAATACCAAACTCCTCGATGTTCTTATTTCCGAAATAATTGGTATCCACACCGGTAGCCAATACCAAATGATCGTATTTCAAAGACCCCAGACTTGTGTATATCTCTTGCACATTTGGATTCACCTCCAACAATTCAGCCATTCGAAAATGCACATTTTTCCGCTTCTGAAAAATCTTCCGCAAGGGAAAAGCAATAGAGCTTGGCTCCAAACCAGAGGTTGCCACCTGATAAAACAAAGGCTGAAACTGATGAAAATTGTTTTTATCAATTAACACCACCTGATACTTTGTTTTTACCAGCTGACGTGCAAGTTTTAAACCTGCAAAACCACCACCAATAATTACAATTCTGGTTTTTCCATTTTCAGGGATATGCTTAATCGTATCCATATTTTTTTAATCTTTTAGTATTCAAATTAGACTATTCAGCCACTATTCCCCTCATCCAAATCTTATTTTGGAATTTCGGACTCTTTTATCCTCTACAAAATAAAGAATTATTTCTCTAATAAGCTAATTGAACAGAAACTACAACCGTTTGCAACGGAAAATATATTTTTCGAACGGGTTAAAACCCATTTGCATGGATCAAAAAATATGTGGAAAACTCTTATTTTCCAACCACAAGCAAAAAAAAATCTCTTTCACTTCTTCGGAATTTTTCGATAATCGACTCTTGCAATATCTTGCTTCACTCGCTTACCGGGACGAAAAGCAATCGTACTTTTCTTAATACGATGTCGTGTTACCAGTTCTTCCGAATCTACCCCTTCGGCCGAAATATGAAGAGAAAATGTACCCAAATCTCCCAATTCAACACTACTGTTATCTTTCAGCAACTGAGGAATTAATTGAGTAAATGCCTCTAAAACTCCAATCACATCCGACCTGTTAAACGAGGACATGTCTGAAATACGTTCTGCTATATCCCTTAAATTTTCCTTCCGTCGGTTAGCTACCCGGGGATAATACATTTCAGTTTTACCATTTTTACTCAATGGTGTTTTTATTTTCACTGCTTTATAGAAGACTGCCATATGCTGATAATTTGAATTGTCCCTTACTACAAGTTGATTTCTTCCTAATGAGAATATCTAACTTACACCTATAAGTTAATCATTTTTGATGTACATGAAAAATAATTTTAATGTACATCAAAATATAATTTGATGTACATTAAACTTTCTTATTGTACTGAGAGAAATATCCAATGTACGGTAGAAGCTAATCAACTTGTAGGTAGAGTACAGATAGAGGCAGGTTTAGAACTTAGACTTTAGAGCATAAAAATACCGCTCCAAATCATTGGAACGGCATTAATACAATAGAGTATACTTCTCTTATTTTATACTGGCAATGCGATCTTCTAAAACTTTGATTTTAGCTTCGGCATCGACCATTTTCTTTTTCTCGATTGGTTATTCTCAAAATAAAATTCTGCAAACAGCGCAACCATTTAACAAAACATACATCCTGCAGATAAATACACATCTTAAATCTAAAAAAAATGAAACAGTTTCTTTTTCTATTATTTTGTTTTGCTACCCTAACTTATTGTGACAATAAGGAAGATGAACCTTTACTTACGTGCGAATGTGAATGCACAGATTTAACATGGCTGCAAAAAGTGAAAAACACTTTAACTAACTGTGATAGATATACTAATAAATATATATATCAGGCAGTATATGAAGAACAAACTGTTTTTTACGTGTTGATTACAAATAACGACCCTGCTGCACTTACTATGTTTAAAATAACATTGTGGGATTGCGAAGGAAATATTGTAAAAATTTTTGAAGCTGAAGAGAAGGAAAAATTCTACGAAATGGTAACAGATAACATTCTTTTATTTAGCTGCAAGGATAGTTAATAAGACATGAATATGATTTAATCCTCATTCCTTAGACGAATAAAGAAAATGCCGTTTCAAATGGATGAAACGGCATTACTATAATAGAGAATACTTCTCTTATTTCATACTGGCAATACGTTCTTCTAAAACTTTGATTTTAGCTTCGGCATCGGCCATTTTCTTTTTCTCAATTTCGATGACTTTAGCTGGTGCATTGTTTACAAAACGCTCGTTGCTCATTTTCTTTTGAACCGAAATCAGGAAACCTTTGGTATATTTCAACTCTTCTTCCATTTTCTTCAATTCTTCCTCAACGTCGACCAAGTCGCCCAAAGGAATAAAATATTCAACTGCATTTACGATGAACGACATTGCACCAGTCATTTCTCCATTTGCTACAGTAATCTCTTTTAGGTTACACATTTTAGCCACTACACAATCGAAAGAAGTATCGTAATTATCCTCTTTTGCTTTGTAGTTCATCTCTAAAGCTTCCTTAAAAGCGATATTTTTTTGCTTACGGATATTACGAACAGCAACAATCACTTCTTTTACCTGCTCGAACTTGGCTAACAAATTAGCGTCATAAGAATCTGGCTTATGCATCACTGAAACCATAATGCTGTCCTCATCGGTACGATCGGCAAGTAACTGCCAGATTTCCTCTGTTAAGAAAGGCATGAATGGGTGGAGTAACTGCATCAACTTCTCGAAAAGAGCTACGGTCGAATCGAAAGTTTTCCTGTCGATTGGCTGCTGATAAGCTGGTTTCACCATTTCCAAATACCATGATGAGAACTCATCGCGGAATAAGGTGTAAACAGTCATTAATGCTTCGCTGATGCGATATTGCTTGAACTGCTCATCCAAAGCTTCCATGGTGTTGTTTAAACGTGCATGGAAAACCTCTGTTGCCAATCGGGCATATTCAGGTTGCTCGATATCGGCAACTTCCCAACCTTTTACCAAACGGAATGCATTCCAGATCTTGGTAGTAAAATTACGTCCTTGTTCAGGTAGGTTCTCGTTGAAGAGCAAATCGCCTCCGGCAGGAGAACACAACAGCATTCCCACACGAACCCCGTCTGCTCCATATTTAGCAATTAAGTCTAACGGATCAGGTGAGTTACCCAATGATTTTGACATTTTACGGCCCAATTCATCGCGAACAATACCAGTTAAATAAACATTACTAAATGGCTTTTCGCCACGGTACTCATAACCTGAAATTACCATACGGGCAATCCAGAAAAACAGAATATCCGGTCCGGAAACCAAATCGTTGGTTGGATAATAGTATTTGATCTCCTCGTTTTCAGGATTACGAATACCATCGAAGACAGAAATTGGCCACAACCATGAAGAGAACCATGTATCCAACACATCCTCATCCTGACGTAAGTCTTCTGCTTTGTATGTTTTTCCTGTTTTGGCATTTGCTTCAACAAGTGCGGCTTCAATTGATCTGGCTACTACATATCCGCCTTCAGGCAAATAATAAACCGGAATTCGTTGTCCCCACCACAACTGACGGGAAATACACCAATCCTTCACATTTTCCATCCAATGACGGTAAGTGTTCTTGAATTTTGGAGGATGCAACTGAATATCGTCGTTCATTACATGCTCAAGAGCCGGTTTGGCCAATTCTTTCATATTCAGGAACCACTGCATACTCAATTTAGGTTCGATTACAGCATCGGTACGTTCCGAAAAACCTACTTTATTTACGTAATCTTCTACCTTCACCAAGTTGCCAGCTTTCTCCAAATCAGGCATAATTAAATCACGAACTTCGAAACGATCTTTACCAACATAAAGCTGTGCTGCCTCACTCATGGTTCCGTTATCGTTAAAAATATCGATGGTTTCCAGATTATGACGATCACCAATTTCGTAATCATGAATATCATGAGCTGGCGTAATTTTTAAAGCACCGGTACCAAATTCCATATCAACATACTCATCTTCGATGATCGGAATGGAACGATTCACCAAAGGAACAATGCAACGCTTGCCTCTTAAATGAGCAAAGCGTTCGTCCTTTGGATTGATACAAACTGCCGTATCACCCAAAATTGTTTCAGGACGGGTGGTGGCAATGGTAATGTACTCATCGCTGCCTTCCACCTGATATCTTAAATAATATAGTTTCGATTGTAATTCTTTATAGATTACCTCCTCGTCGGAAACAGCTGTTTGTGCAGATGGATCCCAATTCACCATACGAACACCACGATAAACCTTTTCCTTCTTATATAAATCGATAAAAACATCGATCACAGATTCATAAAGAGATTCGTCCATGGTGAAAGCTGTACGCTCCCAATCACATGAAGCACCCAATTTTTTCAGCTGCTCTAAAATAATTCCGCCATGTTTTTCTTTCCATTCCCAGGCATGCGCCATAAACTCATCGCGGGTAATGTCATCTTTTGAAATGCCTTCCTGCTTTAGCTTGTTTACAACTTTAGCTTCTGTCGCAATAGATGCATGATCGGTACCCGGCACCCAACAGACATTTTTTCCCTGCAATCTGGCTCTACGCACCAATACATCTTGAATTGTATTGTTTAGCATATGCCCCATGTGCAACACTCCGGTGACGTTTGGCGGAGGTATCACAATTGTATACGGCTCTCTCTCATCAGGTACAGAGTGGAAGAATCCTTTATCCATCCAATACTTATACCATTTGTCCTCCGATTCTGCAGGATTGTACTTTGTTGGGATTTCCATGTGTTTAACTAAAATTTAAAAATCTATACTACTAAAAAAATTTGGCTCAAAATTAAGAAAATCTGAGAGATATATCTCCAACAAAAAGCAACAATCTGTCTGAAAGCGATCTGTAAGTAATTTGCAATAAAAATAAGGGAATTAATAAAACTATGCATTTATTTTATAATCACTGATTTGGAGAGTAAATTTCAGATTTTTAACGGGATGCTGAAAAGCAATAAAAATCATTTTTTTTACATGGAAATTTATCTATTTTTGAGCAACAAAAAACTTCATTCATAAAATATATAAACACATAACAAATGCCACAAATATCAGACAAAGGAAGATTAATGCCTGAGTCGCCAATTCGTAAATTGGTTCCTTACGCTGAAGCTGCAAGAGCTGCAGGAAAAACTGTGTATCCATTAAACATTGGTCAGCCGGATATTAAAACACCTGAGGTTGCCATGGAAGCCATTAGAAATTGTACCGAAAAGGTGATTGAGTATTCTCATTCGGCGGGTAATATTTCTTACCGCAGGAAATTGGCGAAATACTATCAGAACATCGGAATTAACGTGGACGAAAATGAGATGTTGATTACTACAGGTGGTTCGGAAGCAATTACTTTTGCTTTAATGACTTGTATGAATCCTGGTGATGAGATTTTGATTCCGGAGCCATTTTACGCAAACTACAACGGTTTTGCTGTAAGTGCCGGTGTGGTTGTAAAACCAATTACATCGAGTATCGAAAATGATTTTGCATTGCCTGCAATTGAAGAATTCGAGAAATTAATGACTCCTAAAACCAAAGGAATTGTTATTTGTAACCCAAATAACCCAACTGGTTACCTGTACTCAAAAGAGGAATTGAATCAATTGCGTGAGTTGATTATCAAGCACGACCTGTTCCTTTTCTCAGACGAAGTTTACCGTGAGTTTTGTTACGATGGCGAAGAGCATTTCTCAGCTATGAAACTGGAAGGCTTGGAGCAAAATGTAATTCTAATTGATTCTGTTTCGAAACGCTACAGCGAGTGCGGTGTTCGTATTGGTGCAATGATTACAAAAAATAAAGAAGTAATTACCACCGCTTTAAAATTTGCTCAGGCTCGTTTGTGCCCTCCTGCTTTTGGACAAATTGCTGCCGAAGCTTCTTTGGAGACACCTGCAGATTACTTCACCGAAGTTTACAACGAATACATCGATCGCCGTAACTTTATGGTGGCTGCTTTAAATAATATGGATGGCGTTTACTGTCCAACTCCTAAAGGAGCTTTCTACACTGTAGTTAAACTTCCAATTGATGATGCAGACAAGTTTGCACGGTGGATTTTAGAGGATTTTGAATACAAAAACCAAACTGTAATGGTGGCTCCTGCTACAGGATTTTATGCTACAAAAGGTTTAGGCAAAAATGAAGTACGTATTGCTTACGTTCTTAAAAAAGAAGAGTTGGCGAAAGCGATGGAAACTCTTGCTGAAGCATTGAAGGTTTATCCGGGAAGAACTATTTAAGAAGTTTCTCAACATATAATACAAAAAACGGCTCTAAAATTGGAGCCGTTTTTTATTTTTTATCTGATTGGGAAAAATACTTACAACAAATCACAAGCATCTGCAGGCATCCAATGTTTGTCTTTCCCATCCCATTTTACGTTGCAGCCAATTGGGTTGGTTACCGGAACAGAAATTTCTTTTCCAGCCAAATATTCATCTATAGCTCTCTCCAAATCTCTGGAAGTAACTTTGGACGTATCTTTGGGATTATCGACTGCTCTGCCTGTATAAATTAATTTGCGTACTTCGTTAAACAAATAAAAATGGGGAGTTCTCAATGCACCGTATGCCATTGCCACCTCTTGTGTTTCATCGTACAAATAAACCCATGGAAAATCATTTTCTTCCATTCGTGTTACCATATGATCGTAATCATCTTCCTCGTAAGTGTTTGCTGAATTAGAATTAATTCCCACAAATTCAACTCCATTTGGAATGTATTTATCAGCAATCATTCTGGTATCTTCATCGGAACCGATAACATAAGGACAATGATTACAAGTAAAAAAAACGACTAAAAGTTTAGATGATTTAAAATCGTTTAATTTATATCGAATTCCATCGGTAGCTATCAGATCAAATTCAGGAACTTTATCATTAATTTGCAAGGTAAATGCCATTTTAAATATTTTATTTATTGAACACTCCTTTAAATTTACTTATTATTTTGAGAAAATCTAAATTAATTTCAAGCTATTCTATTGTTAATTTCTGCTCCTAAATCTGAAAAAATAAATAGTAATTAACACATAATTAATAGTCAGTTTATACTTCCTAAATTTTTCTTTTGTAAACTTGCTCTTGTTAAGGTCGAATACAAATTCAACCACAAATAAAAGAATCCCTCAGAAACAGAACATCGGATTTGCAACTTAGTCGATACAACTTTCCTTTCACTCCGATGCTTCTGTTTCTCTTTCTACCTACTTTTTTGTAAAGTCGGGATAAATGAGATACTTCGCTCGAATTGCCATAAATTTTTTGCGATCCATTTTCCAGCTCTCTCTAATTTGTTCTTCCGATATGGAGTTTTCAATTTGAGTTCTCAGATTTGCTGTTCCTGCAAGCTTTTCAAAAAAAGAATTGAAAAAATCCGGGGCCGCTTTCAATTCACTATAAGCATTTAATAAAAAAGACAGATCCAATTTTTTCTTCTTTCGGAAGTCATCCGCATTTATTTTACGCAAATCGTAACCAATACATTTTTCACCTTTAAACTTTGGATATTTACTTGCTCCGGTAATACTTCTTGGTGTAAACACAAAATCCCCCTTGGTAAAAAAAGGATGTCCGTATACTTGAAACGGATAATTTGTACCACGACCGGCACTAACCACTGTTCCTTCGAAAAAACACAGAGACGGATACAAAGCAACAGACAATTGATTCGGCAGATTGGGCGACGGCTTTACCGGCAGCAAATAGGATTTCTCCCGGTTCCAGTTTTTACATGGAATCACTTTTAATTCACATTGTACTTTATTCTTCAACCATTTTTCCCCGTTAATCATTTGGGCATATTCACCTATCGACATGCCATAAACCACAGGCACCGGATGCATTCCAACAAAGGAACTGTATTTCATCTCCAGGACTGGTCCATCCACGTAATGTCCGTTTGGATTTGGCCGATCGAGAACAATTACCTGTTTTCCCTGCTCGGCGCAAGCTTCCATCACATAATGAAGCGTGGATATGTATGTGTAAAACCGAACGCCAACATCCTGAATATCAAATACTACAATATCAACATCTTTTAAATCAGCCACCGAAGGTTTATAATGCTTTCCATATAGGGACACAATCGGCAATCCTGTTTTCGCATCTATGCCATTGGTAATTTTCTCGCCTGCATCAGCATCACCCCGAAAGCCATGTTCGGGACTGAAAATTTGAGTAATGTGTATGTCTTTTGCCAGTAATACATCAACCAAATGTTCGCCTTTAACCAATGAGGATTGATTGGCGACAACTGCAATTTTTTTCTCTTTCAGCAGAGGTATAAATTCTGTGAAGTTTTCGGCTCCGGTCGATAATGAATCTGATTGTTTTTGTGCACAAGATGTTACACATATTACAAACAAAAAGTATGAACACAGCACACAATATTGAATCAATTGTTTTATTTTTCTCATTTAACTAATTTTTCACATCTGTAAACCCGAAATTACTACTTTTGTATTAATCTTTAAAAAGAAACTCAATTTGAATCTAGAACTTTTTATAGCTAAGAAAATTACCATCAGCAAAAAAAGCGGTGGAAATATATCTCATCCTATTATTAGTATTGCCAAAATAAGTATTGCTCTTGGCATCGCAGTAATGATATTGGCTGTAGCTATTGTTACCGGGTTCAAATCTGAAATTACCAATAAGGTTATCGGATTTGGTTCCCATATACAAATCACAAATTACGATAACAACTCGTCGTTTGAAACTAACCCCATCGAAAAAAATGCAATCTCCGTAAGCAGCATTGAAAAAATACCCGGAGTTTCGCACATACAATCCTTTGCAATGAAACCGGGTATACTTAAAACAAAATCGGATATTCAAGGAATTGTTTTAAACGGAATAGGTAAAGATTACGATTGGAGTTTTTTTAAAAATCATTTGGTGGAGGGAAAAACCATTCAGCTCACCGACAGCACCAAAAGTAATGATATCTTGATTTCGGAAAAACTATCAAATCTTCTTCAATTAAAAGTAGGTAACAAATTATCGGTTTATTTTATTCAGCAACCGCCCAGGGTAAGAAGTTTTACTGTTACCGGGATATACAATACCGGAATGGAAGAATTCGACAAACTATTCCTTATCTGCGATATACAACACATTCAAAAATTAAATGACTGGAGTAACAATCAAGTTAGCGGCTACGAAATTTTCATTGATAATTTTGACGATTTAGATCTTATCGATCAACAGATAAAAGGAATTACAGCTGCATCATTTACCGATGATGGTGCCGGTTTAAAAGTAAGAAGCATTGTTCGTAAATATCCGCAAATATTTAGCTGGCTTGATATGCTCGATATGAATGTATGGATTATTTTAAGCCTAATGATACTGGTTGCCGGTTTTAATATGGTTTCGGGACTTTTAATTATTATTCTGGAAAAGACCAATATGATTGGAATTTTAAAAGCACTGGGGACAGAAAACTGGTCGATTCGTAAAATATTTCTTTACCAGTCTGCCATGCTTATCGGACAAGGATTATTATGGGGTAATATTATTGGAATCTCTATCTGTCTGCTTCAGTACTTTTTTGAAATCATTCCTTTAGATCCAACCAACTATTATGTAGATACCGTACCAATCAATCTTAAAATCACTCACATTATTCTTCTGAATATTGGCAGTTTAATTGTTACAGTTTCGATGTTGCTTGTTCCCTCCTATTTAATTACAAAAATAACTCCTGCAAAGGCGATTAAATTTGATTAACAAATCGCTTCTTCACGCAGCTAAAATGCTTTGAATTGTTAAAAAAGTTAAGAATTGTTATAACTTTCATCATCTTTCTTTTTCTATAATATCTTTGCTCCACACTAATTTTATTGAATTTATTCTGAAAGAATAAAACCAACAGATATGATCCGACGTGATTTTATAAAAACCAACGGACTGGTATGCCTATCTGCAATTTTGGGAGTATTCCCAGGATGCAGTCTGCCTTATGAATACAGTCCATATGATAATGAAGTAAAAAGTAAATTCAGAAATTTAACCGCTAAAAATCTGGATAAAATAAAGATTATCAATAATAATGAAGCGTTCAAATTCGCTTTTATAACAGATACTCACACGTTTTATGATGAATTCAATAATGCTGTTACAGCTTTAAACAAAAGAGACGATATTGATTTTGTAATACATGGCGGCGATTTAACCTTAAGTGCCCTTCACAAAGAATTTACTTGGTTTAACGAAATAATAGCCAAGCTAAACGTTCCTTTTTTTACAGTAATAGGGAATCACGACTACTTATCAAATGGCGAAAGATTATACCATACCTCCTTTGGTGAAAACAACTACACATTTACTTACAAAGGCTGCAAATTTGTAATGTTTGATAATATTGTATGGGAACGAAAAAACACAGATCCTGATTTTGATTGGTTCAATGAGAATTTAAAGAATGATGGCAGTGCTGATCTGGTGATTCCGGTCTCACACATCCCACCTTATTCGGATCAATATAACGGAGAAGATTCAATTCTGAATCAAATATTGGAAAATAACAATATTAAACTCTCCATACATGGCCATACACACAGCTTTTATCATGGCAAAAAATATGGCAAAACAGATTTTTTGGTAGGAGGTGATATTGCTGATAATCACTATCAGGTAATTACTATTGATAATGGTAATTATTCGATTGAAAACATCGCTTTTTAATGAAAAAATATATATTAATCATTTTAGTATGTAGCTGCTGTTTTAACCTATCAGCCTTGGGTAGTAATATTAACGAAGGCCAAACTGATTCGATAAAAAGAAAATGGTATTTACCACGTGATGCAAAAATTCAATACGCAGGTAATATTGGCTTTCTTTCTGCCGGAATTACCTATTATCTTGCAAAAGACTGGTATCGTCTTTCATTCATGTATGGCAGTACATCAATGCATTCACATGTTCATACTCTAAATACAGTTGCATTTAAGAACACATTTCTTATCAAACAATTTCACATTGGTGATTTTGTAGTTGCTCCAACGGCAGGCTTAAGTATCAATTTTGGTTCAACCCACAATACCTACCGAAATTTACCCAGCTACTTCCCCAATGATTATTATTTTCAGAATAAAATACATTTTGCTCCTTTTGTCGGCGCTATGGTTTACCACCCTCTTCCTTATAAAATAATTAAAGGAATCGATTTTTACACCGAAATTGGAACAATTGACAATTATCTATTAGAAGGCATAAGAACAGAATATGTTAAATTTTACGATATCTGGAATCTGGCTTTAGGCATTTCCATTCATTTTTAAATATCATTCCCAACTCACAACAGCCAGTCGTTTTTTACCATCCAATTTAATACTTAATGGGTTTTTAAACTGAACGTGACGAACGGCGCCATACTCCCCAATTAATTTCTGCTTTTTTAGTAATTGATATTCGATAAAGGATGTTTCTGAATGGTGGTGAATGGAGCTGTAGCCAATATTCATTGATGTTACATTGTGAAAAAAGTGAGATCCAGATGATGCTTCCAAAGGATAATCCTCAAAACTTGTCTCCACAATTAATTTTGAGAAAGAAATGTCGTTCCATTTTACGGGAATTCCAATCCATCGGTCGCGGGTGCCCCAGCGCCCCGGACCAATCAATACAAAACGTTTATTTTTTTCTCTCATTTCATGATTAATTTTTGAGATGGTATCCGCAATCTCAAGAGTCAAATCTTTTTTGAATAATTCGGGCACAACATAAACAACATCAACAATATCATCTACCAATCCGTTTCCCATACTCATTTCAGAAATCATCAAAAGCTTGCTTCTGTCAATTTCATTCAAATCAATATGGTAATCATCTATATTACCAACCAAAGGTTTAATCTGCAGAAGATAAAACGAAGCCTTCCCTTCTTTATCTTTCGTTAAATCGACTGCAAACTCTATCTCAATCGGTGAGCCCATTGCTTCTTTTATAATATCCAAAACAAGTTCAATCGTTTTTGCCAGTGGAATATAATTGTATTTTAAAATGTTGGCGAAATTGATGATTCTTGGTCCCATAATATCCAAACCAGGACTAATTGTATCACTCATGGAATTATAAACAGAAGCACAATGCACCAAATTACCATGTTCTTCTGCTTCATCAATATCCAAACGAATTAACCCTGCCGTATCTCCCTCCAGAAGATCCAAATCTTTTTTGTTTAGGTCAACAGCATAAAACTCTACCTGCGAATTTTTAAATTGATCTTTTGCGCTGTTATTCTCAATGGTTGGGAAAACAGGAGAAAACCGAAATGCCTTTTCACCATCTACAACATATTTACCCAAACCAACACCTATCACAGCGTACCCTTCTTCGGGTTTCATGTGCCCAAAGGGATAATAATTATACGATTGAGCTACACCCGAAATGTGAGGATAAAAAGTCGATCCATACTGATTGCCCACTACTTCCTGAATGACTACAGCCATTTTTTCTTCATCAATTTTATAATTCATGGCCGAAACATTCAACCTTGCATCATTGGAAAAAATGGAGGAATAAACCAATTTTACTGCGTCAGTTACCTGCTTAACCCTCGTATTTAAATCGGGATGATTATTGGGCACAAGGTAAGTTTGAAAAACCCCTGCTACAGGCTGAAGCAATGAATCTTCAAACAATCCGGAAGATCGGATCGCCAGTGGCTGCTCAAAGTTATTCAGAATGATTCTTATTTTTTGAACCAGACGCTGCGTTAATTCCGCATCCAGAAATACCCTCTGAATTTGTTCAAAATCATCCATATCCTTAATTCGGTCTAAAAGGTTATTTCGATCTAAGAATGATTCGTATTCATCAACACCAATTACTGCAGTCATAGGTGCCTTTATATTTATTCCGGGAACAAACCGGCTCAAATTTAGATTAAAAAGCATGGAATTAATGAAAGCCAATCCTCGCCCTTTTCCACCTAAGGAACCGGTAGATAAGGTGACTATATTGTTGGAATTAAGAGCAAAATCGGCATTGAACTCCACAACCTTTCCCTTATTTTTTTCGTCCCTGTAGTTTTGAATTACATTAATTAAATAATCCCGCACATCTTCAGCAGATTTAAAATCGGTGATGTGATAGGGAGCAATCATTTTTGCAACCCGAATTTCTCCCCTAGCCATTAACCATAATGAGAAATGATTTTTCTGAGCATGATAAACCAACGATTCAGCGGGAATATGATACAAATACTCCTCAAATTCTTTTAAAGATTTTGCCGTAGCAATTTCCTTTCCTTCAGCATCCTTATAAACAAAATCGCCAAAACCCAGAAACTGACGAATAAACAAACGAATATCCCCTCTAAGCGTTTCAGAGTTTTTATCGATAAAACTAGCTTTCAGCTTAAAAGCATGGCTGGCATTCGAAACATCAGAAGATTGCAATATAACCGGCATATTCGGATATTCATCTTTAATTTCTTTTACCAAACTAATTCCCGCATCATCTAAAAATATTCCATCTTTTTTAAACTTCACATCAGAAATTAAGCACAACAAATACTCCCTAAACCGATAATAAATATTCATTGCCTCTTCGTAATTCGAAGCCAATAATATTTTAGGTCGCGCTCGCAAGCGAAGTATTTTATACTGAGCATCGGTGCTCACATCATCTATTATTCGCTGGGTTTGCGCCAAAACACTCTGATAAAGCATTGGCATATATCTCGAATAATACTTTGCCGAATCTTCAACCAATAAAATTACCCGAGCCAAACCAATCTTTGTGTCATTTTCTACATTTACCTTATCTTCCAAACTCTTAATCATGGCAAAGAAAACCTGCGACTCGCCATTCCACACAAATATTTTATCTACACTTTTTAGTTCAGCCCGTTGTTCTTCAAACATGGCAATATCGGCATCGTTATTCAGCAATAAAAAAATGGATATGTACGGAAATTCCTTTTTAATATGCTCACTTAAAATTATTGGTGTTTTTTTATCCACTCCAACCATTAATATAATCATATCAAAATGCTTGGAATGTAATTGTTCCATGGCTTCTTCCAAATTAGAAACACCTGTAACCCGAGGCATTGATGTTAAGTTAAGCTGATGATATTCGCTGGAAATTTGTTCTGAAAAACGCCCTTCACGCTCAATACAATAAGCATCATACAGGTTCGCAACCAACAATATTTCCTTTACTTTAAATGGCATTAAATCATGATAAATATCCCGATCAGCATTGTTCTTATTCAAAAAATCCTGTAATAATTTTCGATTTGTAACCGGAACATAAGGACCTATTATTTCCTTCTTCTCAGGATCAATTTTCCTTTTCCGACTAAGCAGTTCCTTTCCCGTTTCGCTATTGATATAACCAACAATAATATTCCCAATATTCTCAATCAAGTGCCTTTCTTCTTTCAAAAATGGGCCTTCATCTTGTGTTGGGAATTTTTTCACATAACAAACCTCAATTCGTCCGCTTCGATTATTGATCGTTAAAAATTCCTGTGTTAGTGTCCATTGCGAGAGACGAAATCCGGGGCTGAGGTATTCTTGTCCGTCAAATACAATACGGGCAACCGTAAACTCCGGATATTGCCATGCTTTAGGAAGAATAAAGCAGATTTGCTGTAAAGTATCCTCAATGGATTTTCCTTCCTTGATAATACCTGTGGTTTGATTGATTGCGGAAAGTTCTTTTAACCGCTCTATATTTTCGGCTATAATCTTATTGATTCCCTGCTCTTTACCCGGATTTGATTCCATACATTTTCGGTTTACTTACGTAGATGCATTAAAAATTGTAAAAAGATCGTGGTGATTTGACTACTGTTTGTAGGCTCTTTTAAATTTAAACAATTTAAGTGAAACCTAAGCCCTTGACCTTGAGGGATTTCTTTTTTACCTTTAAATATGATCGCTGGTATTAGCGATCACATTCATTCACACCCAGTATAATTCATGTCTAACTTAAACATTAATTACCATGACAACTATGTTAAAGGCTCCTTCCAGCAAGGAATTTATGGACAAATTAAAAAGCAGAACACCAGGAGAAATTGAATTTCATCAGGCTGTTCACGAAGTGGTGGAGTCATTACTTCCTTTTTTAGAGGAAAACCCAAAGTACAAAACAGCTAAAATTTTGGAGAGGATTTCAGAGCCTGAAAGAATCTTAATTTTCCGGGTTCCCTGGGTTGATGACAAAGGGGAAATTCAAGTGAACCGCGGATACCGTATTGAGATGAACAGTGCAATTGGCCCCTACAAAGGTGGATTGCGTTTCCACCCAACGGTAAACCTTGGTATTCTAAAATTTCTTGCATTCGAACAAGTTTTTAAAAACAGCTTAACCACACTCCCAATGGGAGGCGGAAAAGGGGGCTCAGACTTTGATCCAAAACAAAAATCGGATAATGAAGTAATGAGATTCTGCCAGAGCTTCATGACTGAACTTTGTAAGCACATAGGACCAAATACTGATGTTCCTGCCGGAGATATAGGAGTTGGAGGCAGAGAAATTGGTTATCTATTTGGTCAATATAAACGAATACGTAACGAATTTACAGGCGTTTTAACCGGTAAAGGTGCAGAATGGGGAGGAAGCCTTATTCGTCCGGAAGCAACCGGCTATGGCAATGTATATTTTGCCGAAGAAATGCTGAATACGAAAAATGACAGTCTGAAAGGCAAAATCGTAACTGTTTCCGGTTCTGGAAATGTTGCTCAGTTTACTGTCGAAAAAGTGAATGAATTAGGAGGTAAAGTGGTTACCTTATCCGATTCTTCCGGTTTTATTCATGATCCGGATGGAATTGATGGAGAAAAACTTACTTACGTGATGAGACTTAAAAACATTAAACGAGGCAGAATTGAAGAATATGCCAAGAAATACAATGTTGCCTACTATCCAGACGCAAGACCTTGGGGAGTGAAGTGTGATGTTGCTTTGCCAAGTGCCACACAAAATGAAATAAATGCTGAAGAAGCTAAAATCTTAATTGATAATGGTTGCATTTGCGTTTCGGAAGGTGCCAATATGCCTTCTACTCCCGAAGCTGTGGATATTTATATTAAAAATGAAATTCTGTATGGTCCCGGCAAAGCGGCCAATGCTGGTGGTGTTGCTGTTTCTGGCTTAGAAATGTCTCAAAACGCAATGCGTTTAAGCTGGACCCGCGAGGAAGTTGACAATCAGCTTAAAAGGATTATGAAGGATATTCATACCACATGTGTTAAGTATGGTAAATCTTCAAATGGATTTGTAAACTACATGAATGGTGCAAATATTGGCGGTTTTGTAAAAGTTGCCAATGCCATGATTGCACAGGGCATCGTATAGGTATATACTCAATAAAAAAAAGGGTTGTTCTTTTGGGACAGCCCCTTTTTTATGTCGTCATAAATTAAGAGACGTTTATTTTCCCTTTCATAACATCAGGATTTTGTTAATTTTACCCACACAAACCAAAATCCAAATTAATGAACCCAACAAACAATGAACCAGCGATTAAAAGAGGATGGCTCAGAGCCATTTTAATTCTTCTTCCCTTTATAATATTTACCGGAATTTTTCAACTTATTGGTACTTTTGTATTGGCTCTTGCGTCGAACAAAGACCTTTTGGAAATGCTACAAAATCAGGCAGATAATTCTACTTCCTCATTCTTAGTAATTCAATTTTTTGGAACAATTGGAACGCTGTTGTTGATTTGGCTGTTTACCCGTTTTATCGATCGAAAAAAAATGATTGATTTGGGATTGTCCTTTCAAAAAAGGACAAAAGATATCATTTACGGATTACTGTCCGGTTTTATCATGATGGGAGCAGGCAGTTTAATTCTGTATTTTTCTGGAAACTTAACGTTTAATTCCATTACTTTTAATTTGATTGGGTTAGCTCAATCAGTAGTATTGTTTATTTTAGTTTCAATTAACGAGGAAGTATTTGTAAGAGGATATCTTCTTCGAAATTTCATGGATTCCATGAATAAATATATTGCCTTAATTTCATCATCATTGATATTTATGGCTCTTCATCTAATGAATCCTAATGTTTCACTTGTTGGTATTACAAATATTTTCCTTGCAGGATTACTCTTGGGAATTGGCTATATCTTCACTAAAAATCTGTGGTTTCCTTTGGCCCTTCATTTTAGCTGGAATTTTTTTCAGGGACCAATTTTCGGATTCGAAGTTAGCGGAACCAGTTCCTCCTCTCTAATATCACAAAGTATTCAAGGGAATGAAATTCTTACCGGAGGTCAATTTGGTTTGGAAGGATCAATTATTGCAACAGTTCTTTGTTCTCTTGGTATTGTATTATTTTGGATGGTATACAAAAAACAGAATGTTTTATCAACTGCAAACTAGTTCATTATGAAAACCTTACTTTCTCTTTTTTTATTGTTTATCCTTTTTGCTTGTTCACCACAATCAAATTCAATTTTAAACAATTACTCTTCTTCCGATTTGGAAGGTATTTTCAAATCAGAAAAAATCAACGGCTGTTTTGCAATTTATGATTTAAAAAATGATGCAAAACTCAGCTTTAATTCGGAACGATTAGATTCGGCATTTTTGCCGGCTTCCACATTCAAAATAATTAATTCGATGATTGCTTTGGAAACCGGAGTGATTCAGGATGAAAAAGAAATCATTAAGTGGGATAGTATCCATCGTAGATATAACGAATGGAATAGGGATCAAAATTTGGAAAGCGGATTAAAATATTCCGCCGTTTGGTTTTATCAGGAACTGGCTCGAAGAATCGGCGAAGAAAGAATGAAACATTGGGTAGAGGTATCAGATTACGGCAATAAAAATATAAACGGAGGAATCGATGTTTTCTGGTTGAGCGGAGACATTAGAATCAGCCCAAACCAACAAATTGATTTTTTACAAAAATTATATTTTAACCAACTTCCATTTTCGCAAAAAAATCAAGAAATTGTAAAAAAAATAATGATTGTTGAACAGACTCCTGATTATACAATCAGAGCGAAAACAGGATGGGCTGCAAGAATAAACAAGCAAATTGGATGGTATGTTGGCTATCTTGAAAAAGGAGAGAATGTATATTTTTTCGCAATTAATATCGATATTAAAAATTCTGATGATGCTCCCAAAAGGAAAATCATAGTTTCCAAAATACTTGATCGTCTTCAATTAACTAAATAAAAAAACTCTCAGCAAATTAAAAAACCATGAAAAATATAGTATTGTTTTTATTTCTTACCCTTTCGACATCTACATTCGCTTCTTCGGGGCAAGAAACCAACACGTACGAAAAAGATTTAAAATATCTGTTTCAGATAAACGGATCACAAGCCAGCTATCAGGAATCAATTAAAGCGATGATTATTCAACTACGAAGTCAGGAATCAAATATTCCAACAGAATATTGGGACAAAGCTGAAGTTGAATTCGTGAATACTTCAGTTAATGATTTAATCAAAATGCTTTTGCCAATCTACAGGCAGAACCTTTCTCACGAGGATGTATTAGCCATGATTGACTTTTACGAATCGGTTGCCGGAAAAAGAATTGCTCAGAAATTACCGAAAATCACCACTGAAAGTATGCAGGCCGGAATGTCGTGGGGACAAGCAATTGGGGCAAAAATAAAAGCAGATATTGAAAGTAAAGGCTACAAAATCAGATTGCCGTTTACACCCTAATTTCAAAATCAAAATTCATTAAAACAGGGGGCAAACCTGAATTAAATCATTTCTTAACCAACAGATTATTAGTATTTTTTGGGGTTACTAAAAACTAACCCAATGAATACTATATTCACACCCAACAAAAACCATCTCCAAACCAAAGAACAAATTGGCTATGTCACCCGCCAGCAAGCCACCGAGGACGATTATCGTCGAATTGGTTTCATGTCCGGACTGGAAGTTCACCAGCAACTTGACACAAAAGAAAAATTGTTTTGTCACTGTCCCAGTGGTGTCTTTCACAAAAACGGAGCTTACGATGCTGAAATAATACGACATATGCGCCCTGCAATGAGCGAACTTGGCGGATATGACGGCACGGCGCTAATGGAGTTTAAAACCCGAAAAAACATTATATATCGTATCAACAACGAAACAGCCTGTACTTACGAGATTGACGATACTCCTCCCTTTAGAATTAATCAGGAAGCTCTAAGAATTGCCCTTCGAATCTCACTTTTGTGCAAATTAAATATCGTAGGTGAAGTACATATTACCCGAAAACAATATTTGGATGGAAGTATACCTACAGGCTTTCAGCGAACCGCAATTTTAGGTGTAAACGGACAAATTCAACTAAGCAATAAAAAGGTGAATTTGATACAGTTAAGCATCGAAGAAGACTCTTGCCGCGAGATTTCAGACGTTGGACATGAGCGATATTATAAAACAGACCGTCTTGGCACGCCACTGATAGAAACAGTTACCGCCCCCGAACTAAACACTCCTGATGAATTACGGGAAGCTGCAGAATACATCCGTTTTTTAAACAGAAGCACAGGCTTGGTCCGCACAGGAATGGGAGCAGGCCGCGAAGACGTAAATGTTAGTTGCAAAGGCGGATCGAGAGTCGAAATTAAAGGAGTTGCTCACAACAAATGGATTCCGGAACTTTCACACAATGAGGCTTTCAGACAATGGGCTTTGCTAAATATCAGAAAACTATTAATCGAACGAATTCAAAAAGAAGATTGGAGCATTCTCACACAAAAACTAGATTATCACGACTATAATTTCACATATGCCCCTTTAATTGAATGCAAAGAAAAAGAACATCAGATTATTGCTGTTAACCTTCCTGAATTTAAAGGATTACTATCGCATTTCACCCAGCCAGGTCAAAACTTTGCCGATGAAATTGCCCAGCGTTTAAAAGTAATTGCCTGTATCGAACATCCCAATTTAGTGCATTCAGAGCAAGAAGAAGAATTGCTGTCAAAAGAAGATTTTGGTAAAATGCTTGCCAAATTAGGATCAAATTCAAATGATGCACAATTAATTATTTGGGGAGCGAAAGAAGATATCCCTACAGCAATCGAAACAATAAAAGAACGTTGTAAAATGGTTTTTGATGGTGTCCCAAACGAAACACGCAAATCGTTGCCCGATGGAACAACAATCTTCGAGAGAGTTCTTCCGGGTGCCGATCGAATGTATCCGGATACAGACTCTGCACCAATTCCCCTATCGGATGAATACATCAATAATCTTGGTAAAGATTTACCAAATGATATTTGTGAGCGAATTAATCAAATGAATGAATGGGGAGTACCTAAAGATTCTCATCATTTTATTCTTAGTAAAGATCTTTATTCGATCATTAAAGAAATAACTGACAGATTTCAATTCGATCCTAAAAGTACCGCAATATTCTTTGGCCACACTTATAAAAACATCATCGGAAAATACAGCATCCATCCCGAATTCAATTACCGAAAATTAGTCGGACTATTCAAGTTCATTCACGATCAGGAATTACATCCAAACATTACACGATACCTGTTCCCTATTCTATACCAAAACCCAAGTATGGATTTTGCCTCCATGTTAATCAGCTTAAAATTTAAAAAAAGAAGTCTGGCCGAGTTGATCGCTCCAATTGATTTTCTGGAAGAAAAATTTAAGGACTTACATCCATCAGAGAACAATGAGAATGCCAGTCACTGGATCATGGGACAATTGCATCGTCAGGCAATTGGGAATATTGAATTAAGAGAATTAAGAGTAAACATCGACAAACGACTTAACTAATGGAAGATATTTTTCAAGGATACAAAGGGATGGCTCTTGAGACCCTAAAAAAATACAGTGTTCGGGTATGGGGCAAAACACATATTGTTACCACCCGAGGCGAATTCGACGGAACAATTCTACCGAGAGCAGAAAATGATGATGATCAGCACATTGTGCTTAAAATAATAACCGGTTACAACATTGGGATAAATGTTACAACTATAAAAGAAATGAAGGAAACCGGTTACAAAAAAGCCAATTATAAAGTTCCCGAAAAAAAATTTCCTTATACAGACGGACAACCAGCTGTAAAGCTGTTTGGAACCGGAGGAACAATCGCATCCCGGTTAGATTATAGAACCGGAGCTGTTATTCCGGCCTTTTCGCCAGGAGAACTTTATGGTTCTGTTCCTGAATTGGCTGATATATGTAATCTATCTACCGAAAAGGTTTTTGCTGTGTTCAGTGAAAATATGGGACCGAAACAATACATTTCATTAGCCATTGCAATTGGAAAAGAAATTGAAAACGGAATTGATGGAATTATTATCGCTCATGGAACAGATACATTGCATCATACCGCGGCCGCCTTAACCTATATGGTTCAGGATTCACCCGTTCCAATTGTTTTAGTAGGTTCTCAGCGATCATCAGATCGACCGTCATCAGATGCAGCTTTAAATTTAATGCACTCAGCAGTAGCTGCCGGTCACGGTGATATTGCAGAAGTAATGGTTTGTATGTTTGGCCCAACTTCGGATGAATATGGATTTTTGCATCGGGGAACCAGAGTGAGAAAAATGCATTCGAGTTATCGATCTACCTTCCGGACTCTTGGCGATACACCCTTAGCTACGGTTACCAGAAAAGGAGTTAAACCAATTAAAAAACAGTACAATCACCGACGAAAAGATCGAAACGTAAAAATCCTTCCTTACTTCGAAGAAAAAGTTACGATTCTATACTACTATCCTAATATGCAACCCGATATTATCGATGCATTAGTTGACTGTGGCTATAAGGGAATAATTATCGCTGGTACTGGCCTTGGTCATGTCAACAAACCGGTTTACCCAGCTTTAAAAAGAGCAGTTGAAAAAGGGGTTCATATATTCATGACCGTTCAAACTCTTTGGGGTTACACTCACATGTTTGTTTACGATACAGGACGAGACTTACTCTCAATGGGAATTGTTCCGCTTGATAATATGCTGCCCGAAGCCGCCTATATTAAATTAGGATGGACACTAGGCCAAACCAGCAAACGAAAAGAGGTAATTGACATTATGCAAAAACCCGTAAACGACGAAACAACAAAAAGAGAACCTTATAATGGATATCTTCTCTATCAGGGAGGAGTTCCTGAAGTAGAACAATTTGTTAAAAACTTTAGAAAATAGTTTAAACCCCGATTTTTTTTCGGGGTTACTTTTTGCTGATCTAAAAAAGATTAATATTTTTTTCTTACTAGAGGGAAACATTATTATTATCTTTAAGTACTATTAGAAAAAAGCCTTTATGAGTACTTTAGAAACGATATTTGACCTTGAACAATTTACCAGTTTAGTAAATAATGAACTAAATAATGGATTGCCTGGTTTCGAGGCTCAAAATTTAATGTCCCCGTCGATTCGGGATCACGCCCTTAAAACAAGTGATCCTAGTATTGCCAGGGATAGTAGTGTTCTATTATTATTTTATCCTCACAATGGTCAATTGTATATTCCTTTCATGAAAAGAACAACAGGAAACAACAGCCATAGTGGTCAAATTAGTTTACCTGGAGGAAAATATGAAGAAAGTGATGCAAATAGAACAATAACTGCAATTCGAGAAACAAATGAAGAACTTGGTGTCGACTGCAAAAAAATAAAAATATTAGGCTTCTTAACAGAACTTTACATTCCAGTCAGTAATTTTATGGTTTTACCCGTATTAGGATATTGCGAAAAAAGACCTGAATTTAAATTGAATGAATTCGAAGTTGAAGAAATAATCGAAATGCCTGTATCTCAACTATTAGGAAAAGAGAATATTAGCAATTTCACCATTAACAAAAACGGATTCGAAATTCACGCTCCTTATTTTCAAGCAAAAGAGCACAAAATTTGGGGAGCCACTGCAATGATTCTATCCGAATTAAGAGAGATGTTTCTTCGAGCCAGACTAATTCAGTAATACAATGTTTTGGTAATTATTATAACGTACCAAAATTTTATTCACATACTGATAAGGCTCCGAACCACGGCAATAACCATATTTCACTACCGGATCATTAAAAAACTCCGGTTTCGATTTATTCAATAAATAATAGTCGACACTTCCCTTCCATTGATCAGGATTCTTACCATTTTTTTCTGCCAATCGTCTTGCATCCAGCACATGTCCTAATCCAACATTATATGATGCAAGTAAAAATTTCAACTCATCCGTCTTGTCAGACAGAGTCTTGTCCAATTTCCCTTTTAAATATTTTAAATGCCTAACTCCGGCATCAACATTCTCAATAGGAGAAGAAAGTGAATCAACATCGTATCTATAAGCTGTTTCGGGCATCAATTGCATTAAACCAAAAGCACCAACCCATGATTGCGCCTTAGGATCAAAATTTGATTCCTGAGATATCAAAGCTGACAGCAATCTCCAATCCCAATTTATTATTTTCGCTTTTTCCTTAAGAAGATCATCAAAATCCGAAATCTTACCACTTTTTACAGTAAAATACTCACTTTGCATCATCTCTTCAATTCGGCTACTCTTAAAATATCGCTGGTATATTCGTTTGTATTCTTTCGTTTTTTGAAAATTCATTAACCACATATTAACATCATGAGTTAAATGATTCGCTCCTTTGCGCAATGCCCATGCCAGGTTCTGAGGTAAACTCACACTTGTCTTAAACTCAATACCCGGATAATACGAAGAATTAACCATCGCAACATTTTCATCTGCAATAGTATAATCGATCTCACCACTGGCTACCATCGATATCAGCCCCTCTTCCTCCAACATATCAACAACTACTATATCAATAGGCATTTTCATTTCATTAGAGAGTTTTACCAAATGCTCTTGAAATGATGATCCTGACTGTACATGAATTCGCTTACCTCCTAAATCAGCCTTGTTCCTAATGAAACCAATAGAATCATTAACAGGACTCCGCTGAATTAATACCTGCGGCGACTGACTATGAGGAATCGTAAAATTGAATTTCTCCATGCGATCAGTTGTCACTGCTAAATTCATCCCTAATAAATCCACATCACCTCGTTCCAAAGAAGCAAAAGCGGATACCAAATCATTGTTTACAGTCAGCTCCAATTTAACACCTAAGTGTTTAGCCAAAGCTTCCAGCATTTCATATTGAAACCCCATTGTATGCCCCTTGTATACAAAGTAATTGGTGGAATTGTAATCCGTAACCACACGCAACTTCCCACGAAGTTTTACATGCTTTAACTCCACAACTGGTTTCTCCTCAATCTGCAATCCAACCATCTTACGGTTTTGATTACAAGTCTGAAGAAAGACCATGAAAATCACGGGGATAAATAATTTTAAATATTTGATTCCAGACATAACTTTTTCCTTTCCTAATTAAAAATTAGAAAAAATCAGATTTCCAACCTAGAAATATTTGATTCCAGTTCTTGGTTTTTATAATAAATCCTTAATTGTAAAAAGTCCAGATTAGTCCATATTTTAACATGGCTGGATTGAGAGGGTAGTGTGGAGCAACAAAATAATTTTTACTGCCAATCGACGCGTTCATGTGCTCATACATAACAAATATCCGAGTACGTCTAATTCTAAAATTAATGTATACATCAACCTTAGGATAATCACCAATTTCTTTCTGATTCTGCAAAAAGAACTGTCCTGTTGATGGCATATAGTCAGGGGCATAAAATGCAGTATTGTAATGTACTGCAAATCCTACTTGAAGCCCAAGTGCGCCTTTAAAAAATGTATTTTTATAGTAATTATTACTATAGATTGAAAAAGTTGGTAATGGTAAAATTTTATCCTCAGATCCTTTTTGACCAACTAACTTTTGGTTTAGATAAAAGTTTCCCAACTTGAATCTTTTTTCTAAATATCCGGTCAATACCGTAATTCCTTTGCTTGTTTGTTCTGGAATAGTATCCAGTCCAAAATAAGTATAATTATCTATTTGGTTAATTTGCCCACCTATTTTTAAATTCCTTTTCTCATTAAAATATTCAATTCCAAGCTCTAATTCTGTAATCTTATCCAAATTCAAATTCCACTGCTGGTTATTTCCATAGTACTTAGAAAGAAGAAAATCAGGTGTTTTAGAATTTAATTTAGCAAGAACAGATACACCGTGATGAATTGAATCTTTTTTTCCAATCCATTTTGTTAATTCATATTTTAGCTCAAAATCATTTTGCTTATATCCTTCGAATACATACCTTCCGGTTGCATTCCAATTTAAAGATGAACCTGCTGAACTAAACAAACCGGCAAGAAGTTGATTATTATGAATTTTCGTGTCCGTTTGATGAAAAGAAATTTCCTTTACCGCTAATCTGGTGTTGTATTTTCCAAGATCACTTATAATTCCAAACCTAGCTCCCAAACGAATCCATTTGTTTTTATTTTCATTAAATACAAGCTGAAACGTATTTCTAATGTTTGAATATTCAACTTTATCAAATGTCGACTTAGTATCATAATAATAATGTGAATAAAAAGAATTGTCGATTATTGTTTCCTTGTATCTCCAACTATCTGATTCATACTTAAAATTATAAATAAAATTTATAGGATAAGAATAAGTTGTATCCTTCTCCTGAATAACTTCTCTTTCTTCACCAATGCCATAAGAATGATTCATGAAAAAATTAAAATTGGTCAATTTACTTTTAGCACCATCAAGCCGGACTTCCAAATTTTCCGGATCCTCACTTTTATCAGTTAAGTCAGTATCTTCAGACAAACCACCGTTCTCCTCATTATTCAGACTATTTTGATTCAAAACAAAATCCAACCCGTACCTTTCTTTTTTATAAGAAGAGAAAAAGCTAAAATCATACAACTTTGTTTTCTGATTTTGATACTGCCCATCACTGGAAATTAAGTTATAACTAACTCCTACATTCAAGTTAGGATTAATATTCTGTGTTTGCAACACTCTCAATAAATTCTCCGCTCGTCCCTTAGGGCCACCTGTTTCGTAATAAACACTTGTAAAAGGTGTGGTTGTATTAAAGAATACGATATCTTCCGGTTTAAGCATATAGTTTCTATAAGGCGAAAACGGTAAGAACTGTTCATTGACATTGCGATCTCTATAAATATTTGATAAGTATGGAGAACCTAAATTGCCTAAATAAGTATTGGAAATACTCTTTTTAAATATTGGGTTGTAATTATGTTGAGAGCCCAAAATTGTATCCAATTCAACTAATTCATTTCTCGAAGCAAAATCAGTGAGTTTCCAACTCTTTATAACAGATTTTACATTATTATAGCCTAAACTGTCAAGTTCATTACCTTCCTTTCCCAATTTACCTCTACTCCCTAATTTATCTCTTTGAAGATCATCAGGACCACCATCATACACCTGAGCATAAGAATTCAGACAAAGACAAACTAAAATTGTTACTAATAGGAAGAATTGTTTCATAGCCAACAAAGATAAACAAACTGTTATTAAGTTGAATGGATTGATTCAAAATATAGGTTAAAAAACCTTAGAGAGAGTTAAAGAAGAGAATATATTTACGATCTGTATTGAAATTCTGCTGTTAAAAATTTACATATATAACAAAAAAGAGTCTCATTCCATTGGAACAAGACTCTTTAAAAGTTGGCGTCGACCTACTCTCCCACCTGTTGGCAGTACCATCGGCGCTATCGGGCTTAACTTCTCTGTTCGGAATGGGAAGAGGTGGAACCCCGATGCAATAGACACCTAAAATCATTCATCTAATATTGAGCTTACACCCTCAAGATAATATCATAGACATATCAAAAAAATCAAAGTAAAAATAACATCCGAAAAAATTCAGAAATGAACACCGCACTCAAAAGTTTTAGGGTAATTAGTATTGCTCGGCTTTGACGTCACCGCCTTTACACCTGCAACCTATCAACGTCGTAGTCTCCAACGACCCTTAAAGGAAATCTCATCTTGAGGTAGGCTTCGTGCTTAGATGCTTTCAGCACTTATCCCTTCCGAACGTAGCTACTCTGCAATGCAGCTGGCGCCACAACAGATGCACTAGAGGTTCGTCCAACCCGGTCCTCTCGTACTAGAGTCAGATCCTCTCAAATTTCCAACGCCCACAACAGATAGGGACCGAACTGTCTCACGACGTTCTGAACCCAGCTCGCGTGCCACTTTAATGGGCGAACAGCCCAACCCTTGGGACCTTCTCCAGCCCCAGGATGTGACGAGCCGACATCGAGGTGCCAAACCGCTCCGTCGATATGAGCTCTTGGGAGCGATCAGCCTGTTATCCCCGGCGTACCTTTTATCCTTTGAGCGATGGCCCTTCCATGCGGAACCACCGGATCACTATGCTCTACTTTCGTACCTGATCGACCTGTATGTCTCACAGTCAAGCACCCTTGTGCCATTGCACTCTACACACGATTACCAAACGTGTTGAGGGTACCTTTAGAAGCCTCCGTTACTCTTTTGGAGGCGACCACCCCAGTCAAACTACCCACCACACACTGTCCGTCGTCAGACGTTAGACTCCAGATAAGCAAAGGGACGTATTTCAAGGTTGACTCCACAAGTCCTGGCGAACCCGCTTCATAGTCTCCGTCCTATCCTACACATTACTTACCCAAAATCAATGTGAAGCTGCAGTAAAGGTGCACGGGGTCTTTCCGTCCCGTTGCGGGTAATCGGCATCTTCACCGATACTACAATTTCACCGAGCTCATGGCTGAGACAGTGCCCAGATCGTTACACCATTCGTGCAGGTCGGAACTTACCCGACAAGGAATTTCGCTACCTTAGGACCGTTATAGTTACGGCCGCCGTTTACTGGGGCTTCATTTCAATGCTTCTCCGAAAATAACATCTCCACTTAACCTTCCAGCACCGGGCAGGTGTCAGGCCTTATACTTCAACTTTCGTTTTTGCAAAGCCATGTGTTTTTGATAAACAGTCGCCTGGGCCATTTCACTGCGGCTCTCATCGCTGAGAGCGTCCTTTCTCCCGAAGTTACAGGACTATTTTGCCGAGTTCCTTAGCCATGAATCACTCGAGCGCCTTAGTATACTCTACTTGACTACCTGTGTCGGTTTGAGGTACGGGCAGCTTTAACCTGAAGCTTAGAGGTTTTTCTTGGAAGTAAAATTAGGCACACTATCTGCGCTGCCGTAGCATTGCAGTACTATCGACTTTCAGCTCAAAATGCGGATTTACCTGCATCTCTCATCACGTACGGTCTTCAACGAACTATTCCGTCAGTTCGCGGTGCTTTCATCTCTTCGTCACCCCATCGCAGTTAAAGCCGGTACGGGAATATTAACCCGTTGTCCATCGAGTTCGCCTTTCGGCTACCCCTTAGGTCCCGACTAACCCTGATCCGATTAGCGTTGATCAGGAAACCTTAGTCTATTGGCGTGCGGGTTTCTCACCCGCATTATCGTTACTTATGCCTACATTTGCTTTTCCAGAAGCTCCACAATGCATTACCACACTGCTTCTGCGCCGCTGGAATGCTCCCCTACCAGTTAGAATAAATTCTAAATCCATAGCTTCGGTAGTATGTTTTATGCCCGATTATCATCCATGCAAGATCGCTCGACTAGTGAGCTGTTACGCACTCTTTAAATGAATGGCTGCTTCCAAGCCAACATCCTAGCTGTCAATGCAATCTCACCTCGTTAGTTCAACTTAACATACATTTGGGGACCTTAGCTGATGGTCTGGGTTCTTTCCCTCTCGTCCGTGGACCTTAGCACCCACGGGCTCACTGCCAGATATAAGTTATAGCATTCGGAGTTTGTCTGGATTTGATAGGCGGTGAAGCCCTCGCATCCAATCAGTAGCTCTACCTCTATAACTCTCGACTCTGACGCTGCACCTAAATGCATTTCGGGGAGTACGAGCTATTTCTCAGTTTGATTGGCCTTTCACCCCTACCCACAGTTCATCCCAAGACTTTTCAACGTCAACGGGTTGGGCCCTCCACTCTGGATTAACAGAGCTTCAGCCTGACCATGGGTAGATCACCAAGTTTCGCGTCTACCCCCACTAACTTTACGCCCTATTCAGACTCGCTTTCGCTTCGACTACGGACCTGAAGCCCTTAATCTCGCTAGTGAGGAGTAACTCGTAGGCTCATTATGCAAAAGGCACGCCGTCACACCAAAAGGTGCTCCGACCGCTTGTAAGCGTATGGTTTCAGGTACTATTTCACTCCTCTATTCGAGGTGCTTTTCACCTTTCCCTCACGGTACTTGTTCACTATCGGTCTCTCAGGAGTATTTAGCCTTACCGGATGGTCCCGGCAGATTCACACAGAATTTCTCGTGTTCCGCGCTACTCAGGATACTGCTGGAGGCATTTTGCTTACGTGTACGAGACTATCACTCTCTTCGGTGTGTCTTTCCAAACACTTCCACTTCACGCCATTTCTCTTATTGCAGTCCTACAACCCCTACATTGCCGAAACAATATAGGTTTGGGCTGATCCCCGTTCGATCGCCACTACTAGGGGAATCACTTTTGTTTTCTTCTCCTCCGGGTACTTAGATGTTTCAGTTCTCCGGGTTTGCCTCCATTGCTGGATACCTATTAAAATAGGTGGGTTGCCCCATTCGGAAATTCACGGGTCAAAGGTTATTTGCACCTCTCCATGACTTATCGCAGCTTATCACGTCCTTCATCGCCTCTGAGAGCCAAGGCATCCGCCATACGCTCTTAATTACTTCTTATTGTGTTAACAAAAATTAAATCCCGTTACCGGAATTCATCCCTGTTTCTTTACTTTTGTTACTTCTACTTTAATTTTGTTTCAATATGTCAAAGAACTTTAAATACACCATCGTATTTTTGTGGAGAATATCGGAGTCGAACCGATGACCTCCTGCGTGCAAGGCAGGCGCTCTAGCCAACTGAGCTAATCCCCCATAATCGTTTCACTCCAATTACAAATTACAAATCATTTAATTACGTTCTATTCGTAATCAATAACTCCTAATGGATAATTAAATAGTAGTCCTGCGCAGATTTGAACTGCGGACCCCTACATTATCAGTGTAGTGCTCTAACCAACTGAGCTACAGGACTATTACTACCTATCAGCTTAGCGGTGAAAACACCCTAACGCTATGGGTTATGGTATAAATAAATTTATGAAAACAATCAGTCAGGAAATACAGTCTAAAACTCTTATCGAATCTCAATTCCTATAGTACAATACTTCCAATCTCTAGAAAGGAGGTGTTCCAGCCACACCTTCCGGTACGGCTACCTTGTTACGACTTAGCCCCAGTTACCAATTTTACCCTAGGACGCTCCTTGCGGTTACGTACTTCAGGTCCCCTCGGCTTCCATGGCTTGACGGGCGGTGTGTACAAGGCCCGGGAACGTATTCACCGTAGCGTTGCTGATCTACGATTACTAGCGAATCCAACTTCACGGAGTCGAGTTGCAGACTCCGATCCGAACTGAGACCAGCTTTTGAGATTAGCATCCAGTCACCTGGTAGCTGCCCTTTGTACTGGCCATTGTAACACGTGTGTAGCCCTGGACGTAAGGGCCGTGCTGATTTGACGTCATCCCCACCTTCCTCTCACCTTACGGTGGCAGTCTCGCTAGAGTCCTCAGCTTAACCTGTTAGCAACTAACGATAGGGGTTGCGCTCGTTATGGGACTTAACCCGACACCTCACGGCACGAGCTGACGACAACCATGCAGCACCTTGTAAATTGCTCCGAAGAGAAAGCCTATTTCTAAGCCGGTCAATCTACATTTAAGTCCAGGTAAGGTTCCTCGCGTATCATCGAATTAAACCACATGTTCCTCCGCTTGTGCGGGCCCCCGTCAATTCCTTTGAGTTTCATTCTTGCGAACGTACTCCCCAGGTGGATTACTTAATGCTTTCGCTCAGTCACGCACGGTGTATTGTGCACAACGAGTAATCATCGTTTACGGCGTGGACTACCAGGGTATCTAATCCTGTTCGCTCCCCACGCTTTCGTCCATCAGCGTCAATGTTAGCTTAGTGAGCTGCCTTCGCAATCGGTGTTCTACGTTATATCTATGCATTTCACCGCTACATAACGTATTCCGCCCACCTCAACTAAATTCAAGGCTTTCAGTATCAATGGCAGTTCCGGAGTTGAGCTCCGGGATTTCACCACTGACTTAAAAGCCCGCCTACGGACCCTTTAAACCCAATAAATCCGGATAACGCTTGGATCCTCCGTATTACCGCGGCTGCTGGCACGGAGTTAGCCGATCCTTATTCTTACAGTACCTTCAGTTCACTACACGTAGCAAAGTTTATTCCTGTAAAAAAGCAGTTTACAACCCATAGGGCCGTCATCCTGCACGCGACATGGCTGGTTCAGGCTTGCGCCCATTGACCAATATTCCTCACTGCTGCCTCCCGTAGGAGTCTGGTCCGTGTCTCAGTACCAGTGTGGGGGACTATCCTCTCAGACCCCCTAAGCATCATAGTCTTGGTGAGCCGTTACCTCACCAACTAACTAATGCTACGCATGCCCATCTTTTACCTCCGTAGATTTAATATTCAAACCATGCGATTCAAATATATTATGCGGTATTAATCCAAATTTCTTTGGGCTATCCCCCAGTAAAAGGTAGGTTGCATACGCGTTACTCACCCGTGCGCCGGTCTCTAAGCAGCAAGCTGCCTATACCCCTCGACTTGCATGTGTTAGGCCTGTCGCTAGCGTTCATCCTGAGCCAGGATCAAACTCTTCGTTGTATAAAAACTTTTGTTATAATTCTGCTCTTGGATGTATTTATAGTTATCGTAATTCTTACTTGACAAGGTTTTATTCCCTGTATTTACCTAACTTGTTGTTTCCAATATTTTCAAAGAACTTCTGTCGGCTGTATACCCCTTACTTAAAAAGGCAACCTGTTCTAAAATTTCATTCTTAAACAAGACAGCCGTTGCTGTCTCTAAAAGCGAGTGCAAAGATAAAGAAATAAATCCCAAACCTGCAAATCTTTTTTCAACTTTTTTTTTCAGGACAATTTCGCTGTAATCCCCAAGTTTCCTAGGGTCTCACGAGCTCGTTAGCTCCCAAAGCGGGTGCAAAGATAAATCATTTATTTCATTATATCCTAATCCCAAAGTGAAAAAATTTCAAAAAAAAATAAAACCCGTTCCGGTGATAAAAAAATTACTCCCCAAATCACTCAAAACCCTGCTCACTTTCCGTTGAAAGCGGTGCAAAGATAAACCATTATTTTTCCCAATTCCAAACCATTCCATAAAGTTTTTTCACAAAAAGAAATAGCTGCCTGATAATCAGAAGCTATTTTTTTATCCGAATGGGAAAAACAAATTACAAAATTCAAATGAGAATGTCCAGACTAATGGTGAAGATTTTTTAATAAAAGTGATTTTTCTTTATCAAAGACAATATTTGGATATTGACTCTCTAACTTCTTCACATCACTTAATGTACTGGTAATAAACTCCTGATGACTGACCGTGTCTGGATTAAAGGGACGATGACTGGCTGCCAAAACAATTTTATCTACCCGTTTCATCACGGCAAGTGTTTCATTCTCCATATATGTATCAACGAAACGAGTCCAAATATAATTGACTGATGTGGTATTCATATGCAGCATGTCCTCTCCATAAAATCGATAATCTCTTAACTCATCCATAACAATTTCGTAAGAAGGAAAGTAAGACACCTGTTCAAACAACTCCACCAGCTGCTCAATCGCCAAAAGTAAAGTCGCTTTACTAAGCTGATTTCCATGTGCTCCATCTTTCCAATGGCGAATTGGACTCACCGTAAAAACTATTTTTAAATCCGGATTGAAAATTGCTAAAGAAACAATCAATTTTTTATAGAATTGGACAATTTCGTCAACATCCAGTCGGTAACGATGAAATTCCTTTGCTGGTAATTTATGGCAATTGGAAACTATCACTCCAGTATCAAGCAATTCATAAACCCAGGCAGTTCCGAATGTAATGTAAAGAACATCTGAATTTGCGAGATCTAATGATGACTTTTTAATTTCGGTATTGATTGCATCCAAACATTCATTCACATCGGCATTGGAGAATCGTCCGTGATGAGAAAAACTAAACCACATGTCATTGGCAAAATTTAAATCTTCTTCAGAGAATTTTTTGTTCTCGATTAGTATTTTTAAACTATTGCCTACACTGATCGGGTTATAAATTACTCCAAACGGATTGGTATTGACATCAAATTTATATTTGCTGAGCTGCTCACCAATATTCTCGGTAAAACAAGAACCCAGCATAATTGCTTTTGAATTGTAACCAAACTTATCCCGCGATGCTGGAATCTTTACCTCAGTTCTAAAAATTGTCATATTCTAAATAATTTGCTTGTTCTTTGCTAATAGAGCGTCCAACCAATTTATAATATCTGTAAAAACCTCTTGATGACAGAATTCATTATGCAATTCATGATAAGCTTTATCGTACTGAATAAATGTACAGCAATCCTTAATTCCCTCCGAGAAAATTTTACTTGCATTGGAGTCTGTAATCTGATCATTATTTCCATGCAGCAACAATAATGGCTTTTTTACTTTATCCGGATTCTTCAAAATACCGTATCCGGCATCATAAGCATCAACAAATAATCTGAATGAAACCATATGATGCACCAATTCATCCTCATCATATTTAATGCACACCTCCTTGTTATGAGATAACATTTTAGCATCGAAGCTGGTTTTAATACTAAAGGAAGGAAATAAATTCGCAAGTGTCCGAAGAAAAGGAATTGCAATTTTCGGTGGTGCCTCCTGCGTAACAATCCATGGCGAAGTGGAAATGACGCCCAAATAATCCGATTTCCGGGTGATTAAATGATTCAAAACCTCTCCTCCTCCCATGCTATGTCCGTATAGAAAGCATGGGGTATCTTCAAAATGCTTTTTTACTTCCTTAAGAGCGAAATCAATATCGTCCATTAATTTTTCGTAAGATTGAATGACTCCTCTTTTTCCATCAGACAAACCATGCCCCCGCTGATCGTAACGTAAAACAGCTATGTTCTTTTCCACAAATTGTTCCACCCAATTGTGATATCTGGAAGAATGTTCACCAATGCCATGAACTAAACAAATTACTGCTTTGGGTGGAACTGCAGGTTGCCAAACTTGAAAAAACAAACGCGTATTATCATTTGTAGTTAGATTGTAAATATTGTGTATCATCAAATTTGATATTAACGACGAATAAAATTCATGTACAGAGGGGCATCAAACTTTTTCGGGAAGAACAAAAAAAGTAAAATCCACTTCTTGAATGTATAAATATAGAAAAAAAGGGAAAACAAAAGTTCATTACTAAAACCTATAGAAAGCAATTCAATATAAGCTATTCGCTCTCTGTATGAAGAAAATCGAGATTGCGTTTTAATCCTTTGAATTTTGTTCGTTTTACAGCAGAGTTTTTAAATATCTCACCAAACTTATACGCATCCAATTGTTCCCACTCTGCCTTTGATAAAGAAAGTAAATCAGAATTAGGTTGAAATTCAGGAACTGAATTGGATTTTACCATGCGATTCCAAGGACAAACATCCTGACAAATATCACAACCAAATACACGATTTTTGAATTTACCCTTCATTTCTTCGGGAATTTCACCTTTGAGTTCTATGGTGAAATAGGAAATGCACTTGCTGCCATTAACCACATAGGGTTCCGTTATTGCTCCGGTAGGACAAGCACGAATGCACTTACTGCATCCTCCGCAAAAATCCTGATATTTTTCTTCCTCATACTCCAACTCCATATCGATTAGTAATTCGCCCAGGAAAAGAAATGATCCTATTTTACGGTTGAGCAACAGTGAATTTTTTCCAATCCAGCCCAAACCTGCTTTTTTTGCCCATGCATGCTCTAATATTGGAGCGGAATCGACAAATGCGCGACCCGAAACTTCACCAATTTCTGTGTTGATGTATTCCAAAAGCTGGTTTAATCGATCCTTTAATACGAAATGATAATCTTTTCCGTACGCATATTTTGCAATTACGGGTGCTTCAGGATCTTGTTGCTGCTGTTTTGGGAAATAGTTCAGACCTACAACAACAATTGACTTGGTATTTTCAACCAATAAACGAGGATCCAATCGTTTCTCAATATTATTGGCCATATACAACATCTCACCATGATATTTTTTATCTAGCCAAGATTGAAAATTCTCTTTTCCCTCATCCAGAAAATCTGCTTTTGCGATTCCACAAAGATCCAAGCCAAGCTCGATAGCTTTGGCTTTTATGAGGTTTGATTTGGCAGAAAGAGTGAGATTCATGGTGCTAAATTAAGATTGTTACCGAAATTCACGATAAGCGCAGATAAACATTTTGCATTTTATAATAATACCAAATTAATATTGAAGCTCATCTTAATAAATAGTTATTTTGGTTTTAGGATCAAGTCATACCCTTACATGGGAGGCTTGATTATAGTCAGAACATAACATTCTTAAATTTGTTTAATTCCTTGAAATTTAAACATTGTAACTTTTCAATTACTTTGTCCTTAAGCCGGACAGCTCTTACTTTTCTCCTTAAATGAGAAAAGTAAGCAAAAGAATCAAGCCAATAGAAAGCTCTTCTGCATTCTAAATCAACTAAAGTATCACATGGCACGCTCTATTGACAGCTCTCGCTTAGACTTCAAAACTCAAAAAAATATTCATTTAAATAGTTTTATCTGAAAATGCAACAAAGCCGTATCTTAAGCTTATTATATTGAACCCGAAAACTCGAATTATTTTGCGTTAGGGATTGAAGTGGTTACCCCACAGCGAAGAATGAGCGAGGAGTAAAAACAAAAAGCCCGACCTGAGGAACGAAGGAAACGCCCAAAACAAAAATCGGAAACCAAATTAGCAGGAACCAAAAAAGGACTGTGAAAAAACAGCCCTTTGATATATTTAGAGAAAACCCAATTCGAGTTTTGCTTCTTCGGTCATCATATCCTTGTCCCAAGGTGGATCGAATGTTAACACAACGGTTACATCTTCGATTTGCGGCAGTGATTTTGTTTTTTCATTTACCTCTTCCAAAATTTGATCGGCCATCGGGCAATTTGGCGCTGTAAGAGTCATCAGGATTTTCACCTCATCTTCCTCATACATATCAATTTCATATATCAATCCCAGATCGTAGATATTCACTGGAATTTCGGGATCGTAAATGGTTTTTAAAACCTCGACGATTATTGCTTCTGTTTCTTTTTTTCCCATCTTTTCCTGATTATTTGCTTACGTGATTGAAAGCAATTCCATACATTTTTATTTGTTTCACCATGGAAACCAATCCATTAGAGCGAGTGGGCGATAAATGTTGCTTTAAGCCGATTTCATCGATGAATTTTAAATCGGCATTCATAATATCTTCAGGAGTTTGATTGTTGAAAACGCGAATCAACAAAGCTGCAATTCCTTTTACGATGATCGCATCGCTGTCGGCCTCCAACTTTACAACACCGTTTTCGAGGGATGCATTGAACCAAACTTTTGACTGACAACCTTTTATAAGATTCGATTCTGTTTGATATTTTTCATCCAAACCGGAAAGATCTGTTCCCAACTCAATTAGGTAGGCATATTTGTCCATCCAATCTTCAAAACCTGCAAATTCCTCAATTATATCTTCCTGAATTTCGTTTATTGTCATACTATAGATTTTAGATATGAGATTTTAGATATGAGAAAATATCCCCCATTCAAAATCTGCGAACGTATCTAATTTATATTTTTTCCAGCCGAAAGTTACAATAATTTTCTATCTGTGAAAATCGAACCAACGAACTATTTTACTGCAAACATTTTGCAGACTTTCAGAATTCCGTTATAAAGTGAATCAATTTCTTCCTTTGTGTTGTAAAAGGAAAATGAAGCACGAACAGTACCGTCGATTCCGAAATGCTGCATTACCGGTTCGGTGCAATGCGTCCCAGTCCTTACTGCAATTCCCATTTGGTCAAGCAACATTCCCATATCGTAGAAATGAATTCCCTCCACCAGAAAAGAAATGACTGAAGTTTTCTCTTTTGCGGTTCCATAAATTCGCAAACCATCAATTGAAAGCAATTTTTCGGTTGCGTATTTTAATAATTCCTGTTCGTAAGCATCAATATTGTGAATACCTATATTCTCAACATATTCGATTGCGGCACCCAATCCGATTGCATCGATATAATTTGGCGTTCCAGCTTCGAATTTATACGGAAGTTCGTTATAGGTTGTTTTTTCGAAAGTTACTTCGGAAATCATTTCCCCTCCGCCTTTCCATGGCGGCATTTCATTCAGTAATTCTTCTTTGCCGTATAAAACACCAATTCCGGTTGGTCCGTAAATTTTATGTCCGGAGAACACCAGAAAATCCACATTCAAATCCTGAACATCGATTTTTTTGTGCTGTACCGATTGAGCTGCATCAATTAAAACACGTACATTTTTAGCATGCGCAATCTCAATTATTTTACAAATAGGATTTATGGTTCCCAATGAATTGGAAATGTGATTAACTGCAATAATTTTTGTACGATCCGTAATTAAATCATCCAATTTCTCAATCATCAATTCTCCACGATCGTTAAAAGGCAATACTTTTAAAGTTGCTTTTTTCCGTTCACAAATTAATTGCCAGGGAACAATATTGGAGTGATGTTCCAGTTCAGATACAATCACCTCGTCGCCTTCGGAAATGAATCGATCACCAAACGAATTGGCCACCAAATTTACAGATTCAGTGGCTCCGCTGGTGAAAATCACCTCGTGCGAATGTTTTGCATTGATGAAATTCTGCACAATTACTCTTGCATTCTCGTTTCCATCGGTGGATTTGTTGCTCAAATAATGAACGCCGCGGTGAATATTCGAATTGTACCTGTAATAGTACTCAACCAACTTATCAACTACCTGACGAGGCTTTTGCGTAGTTGCAGCATTATCAAAGTAAACAAGAGGTTTACCGTGAATCAGTTCCTCAAGAATGGGAAAATCTTTACGTATTTTATTGATATCTATTGTCATTCTATAAGAGAATCAAGTACCACAGTACCAGAATTAATTAAATCTAATTTTTACAAGCAAGTGCGCAAGTATTGCATTTCGATATTTCACCTCTTAATCTTGTATCAACCAAGGCATCAATTCGATCTTTAAGCGGCTTCACTCTAATTTTTTCAATTATTTCGTGAGCGAAAGCAAACATCAACATCTGACGCGCTTCTTTCTCATCAATTCCTCTTGCGCGCAGGTAAAACAGTGCATCCTCATCCATTTGACCTACTGTAGCACCATGACTGCACTTCACATCGTCGGCATCGATAATCAACTGAGGTTTTGTGTTGATTTGAGCATCATCACTCAATAACAAATTGTTGTTTGATTGATAGGCCAATGTTTTTTGAGCATCGCGGCGAACATATATTCGACCCGCAAATGCTGCAGTTGCCTCACCATCCATTACTCCTTTAAAATGCTCGTTGCTTAAACAATTCGGTTTTGAATGATCTATAGACGTGAAATTATCAACATGTTGCTTGTTATCCATCAAATACATTCCAAATGTATTATTCTCACAATGTTCTCCATCCAACAATACGTGATGATTGTTGCGAATGGTTCCTCCGTAAAGAGAAATGGTATTGGTCAACACATTTGAATGTTTATCCTGACGAATAAAAATGGAATTCAATATTACTGAATTCAAATGCTGATTTTGCAAGGTATACAAATCGAACACCGCATTGGGCGCCACATTTACTTCTGTAACTGAATTGCTTAAATATTTATGATGCGTTAAGGTATGATCACAAACAATAATTTTGGCTTGCGCGTTTTCCTCAATCACAAATAAATTACGTTGAGTTGCCATTAAATCGCGATCGGAACGCAAAAGGTTCACCACCTGAATAGGCTTGTCGATTACGACACCTTTAGGCACATAAATGAATAACCCATCTTTTGCCAAAGCTGTATTCAATGCTACGATACCATCCTCTTCAGGCTTGGCATACTTGCCGTAATGTGCATTAAAAATATCAGGATATTTTTGTGATGCTTCCTGAACCCCACAAACGATAACTCCTTCGGGTAATTCGGTAAGCACTTTATTATTTCCGTAAAACCAACCATTTGTCAGCAATACCATATTGGTATCCAACTCGGGCACATCGCACTGAAAAATATCATTCAGGTCAACATCCACTTCCATATAACGAAGATTTACATTGTATGGATGATCGAAAGCTGGTATTAGATTGGTGTATTTGTAATTCTCGTTGACACGAGTAGGTACGCCTAATTCCTGAAACTGAACAAAGGCTTTTTCACGAGTCTTATTCATGCAATCAGAAGAACCATTCGAAAGCAATTCTTTACCTTGTTCGAACAGATCAGCGAAATCCTTATTTATTGTATCTATGTTGGCCATGTTATTTTAGATATTAGATAATAGATATGAGAAATAAGATAAATCCAATTTCCAACACCTCTACTATTTTCCGTTTTCTTCTTTAATCCAGTCGTATCCTTTTTCTTCCAGTTCAAGAGCAAGCTCTTTACCGGCAGTTTTTACAATTCGACCGTCAAACAAAACATGAACAACATCAGGAATGATGTAATCTAATAAACGTTGGTAGTGAGTAATTACAATTGTTGAATTCTCAGCAGTTTTTAATTTATTCACCCCATTTGCAACAATACGAAGAGCATCAATATCCAATCCTGAATCGGTCTCATCTAAAACTGCCAATTTAGGTTCCAGCATCGCCATTTGAAAAATCTCATTCTTTTTCTTCTCTCCACCCGAAAATCCTTCGTTTACCGAACGATTTGTCAGTTTTGAGTCGATCTCAACCAATGCTTTTTTATCGCGCATTAGCTTTAAAAAATCAGATGCAGTTAATGGATCCAAGCCTTTGTGCTTTCGATGTTCGTTAACCGCAGTTTTCATGAAATTAACCGTTGAAACTCCAGGAATTTCTATCGGGTACTGAAACCCCAGAAAAATTCCTTCTTTAGCACGATCTTCAGGTGCCATGTCCAACAAATTTTTCCCTTGAAAGATAATTTCACCTTCGGTTACTTCATACAAATCTCTTCCTGCCAATACTGAAGCTAAAGTACTTTTACCAGCACCATTAGGTCCCATAATAGCATGAACTTCTCCCGGCTTAATCTCAAGATTAATTCCTTTTAAGATTTCTTTTCCATCAATGGAAACGTGTAAATTTTTAATGCTTAACATTTCACTTCTATTTTGTCGCAGTTATGCGTTGGGTTCTACTTATTATATATCTATTATCCTACAGATCCTTCCAAACTAATCGCCAAAAGCTTTTGAGCTTCTACAGCAAATTCCATTGGCATTTTGTTGATTACCTCTTTGGCATATCCATTAACAATTAAACCAATAGCATCCTCGGTAGAAATACCCCGCTGATTGCAATAGAAAATCTGGTCTTCACCAATTTTAGAGGTAGTAGCTTCGTGTTCTACTTTAGCCGATTTATTGCCAATTTCGAGATATGGGAATGTATGTGCACCACATTTGTCTCCTAAAAGTAATGAATCGCATTGAGAAAAATTACGGGCTCCTTCACAATTCCTGGTTACTTTAACCAATCCCCGGTAAGAGTTGCTGCTTTTTCCTGCTGATATTCCTTTTGATATAATCGTACTTTTGGTGTTGTTACCAATGTGAATCATTTTTGATCCCGTATCAGCCTGCTGATGATTATTGGTTACAGCAACCGAATAAAATTCACTCGACGAACCATCACCTTTTAATATGGTAGACGGATATTTCCAGGTTACTGCTGATCCGGTCTCCACCTGAGCCCACATCAATTTCGCATTTTTACCTTCGCAAATACCCCGTTTGGTTACAAAATTGTAAATACCTCCCAATCCCTCTTTGTTACCAGGATACCAGTTTTGAACTGTTGAGTATTTCACCTCTGCATTGTCCTTCACAATAATTTCAACGATAGCTGCATGCAGCTGATTTTCATCACGCATTGGTGCCGTACATCCTTCCAGATAACTCACGTAACTATCATCTTCACATACTATTAATGTACGTTCGAACTGCCCTGTATTTTCCGCATTAATACGGAAATAGGTAGACAGCTCCATTGGACAGCGAACCCCTTTCGGGATGTATACAAAAGAACCATCGGAAAATACTGCGGAGTTAAGAGCTGCAAAAAAATTGTCCTGAATTGGAACAACCGTTCCCATGTATTCCTGAATTAAATCGGGATGTTCCTGAACAGCATCACTAAACGAACAGAAAATAACCCCCTTTTCAGCCAAAGCCTGTTTAAATGTAGTTTTCACCGATGATGAATCCATCACCACATCAACTGCAACATTCGATAACAGTTTTTGTTCATCCAAAGGAATACCCAGCTTATCGAAAGTTGCACGAATTTCAGGATCAACATCATCCATACTCTCCAACTTTGCTTTTTGTTTTGGCGATGAATAGTAAATGATATCCTGATAATTAATTTCAGGTATTTTTAAATATGCCCATTCCGGCATTTTCATAGTCAGCCAATGACGATAAGCTTTCAATCTAAATTCAAGCATAAATTCAGGCTCATTCTTTTTAGCCGATATCATGCGGATAACATCCTCGCTAAGACCTCTGCCTATATCATCATTTTCAATATCAGTAACAAAGCCATATTTATAATCGCTCTGCGTTACCTCATCTAATATTTTATCTTGTTCTTCTTTTGCCATGTTGTTTAAGTATCAGGTAGAAAGCTTCAAAATCACATGAGATTTATCGCATTTCCTTAAAAGAATTCAATATTTTAAATTAAAGGGGAAGAGTACAGACCTCAAATTCCGTAAGAAATTTTAAATCGTTCAGCTTACTCACAATTGCATGCCCCAATGGAATTTCATGCAAATATAATAAAGTATTTAGATATCTTTTTACTTGAAACGAATAAAATACCTCCAAGTCCTTTTATTTGTTAACGTAATTTAAACGGAAAGGATACATTTACGAAACGAAGATTTTCCAATGCTTTTTGATACTACATTTTCTATTTCGAATTACTCCTAAACAGTTCCATGAATCATTTCGAATAACTTAGCTGAAGTATGATAAATACAACAGCTTAACTGAATTAAATAATATCTAACAAAAAAAAATTCCGCCTCACAATTTAAGAACTAACAGTTTGAAAACATTACACTTACATAATATTCTCAAAGTTAACCATTAATAACTTAACAATATTTAACAGATGATCGGGTTACCTTTTTAACATTACAGGAACTAATGAGTAAATCACAAACAGCCAAAAAAGTAATCATATGACACATTTGAATATTTTAGAGAAAGCAGAGTTCATTAAAGAACATGCAGAAAAAGAAAGCACAGGAACACCAACGGAGTTAGCCCAGAGATTAAACATTTCAGAACGCAGTTTATATCGAATCATCTCCTCCTTAAAAAATATGGGGCACCCCATAACTTACAGCAGATGCAAACAAAGCTATTATTATGCAAATGAAAAAGAGGAAGTGTGATTGTAAAAATCTCTCTGTACGGATAAATAGAATCCTTTCGGTGCACTGATATCTGCATTATATGATGTTCAATTTTCCTGTTATTTAGAATGACACAATCACCTTTCTATTGTGTGAATTACCCAATCACAATAACAACCACAAACACAGCACAATCCCAACTCTTCAATTAGACTTAATAAAGATAAACTCACTGCCAAATAGTGGCAGTGAGTTTTTTTAACTTGCTTCTCGAGTTTATCAATATTCGCATACCAAAACTCAAAGCCCAAGATCTCGTTCGAGGAGATAAGGGCAAAATTAATGTAAATTAATTATTAATCTTTAAATTTTGACAAAATGAAAACAAAACTCTTTTGGCTATTAGCTTCACTACTTTTTCTTATTAGCTGTCAAGATGATTTATCAGCAGACCTTCAACCCACGGAAAGTAGAGAAAATGCCTATGCAAAAACTGAATTACAGACCTTGCCTTCAATTAAAATAAATAATAGTGGCGGTGTAAAAAGCACCTCTTCCATCGGAAATTATCCCATTGATCTTTCCAATCCTCCAAGAAGTGTCAAAATAAACGGAACATATCATTCCGATTTTAAATATTGGTTTGACACCAACGTAGCAAGCAAAATCCCCTACAATATTAAAAATGACATATCTGATAAAGATGGCTGGGAAGTTATATATAACACGATTCGAGAATACAACCCATCAACATATCAAGGCACTACAGATTTCCCTTTCATTGGATTATATAATCGATATAGAGGTATTTTCAGATTCTTCTACTATCATGCTTTAAACACAGAAGGTAACGATGTAGTAGGTATATTAGCTCTAGCTTCCGGCAACAACTCTAAAATACTTAATCACCCATCAATTGGAGAGTCTTATCCAGTTAATCAGACTAAAAGATACCTAAGTACAATGGGTACTGCTCTTTCTTCTAACTTTAGCAATATTGATAATGGTTTAGCTCCAAACCATTGGTATTGTTTTGACTTTGATGTTTCTTGCTATGATCCCAATGTAAATTCAGACGGATTGATATTTGCAATAACATCCATTCAACGAGATAATCTCGAATTTAGTGGTAATATTTCTGGAAATATTACAGGTAGTATTATAGGAAGCTCATCATCCTCGGGCAGTCTTCTTAGTATTGGAAACTTATTTTCCCAAAAAGACGAGACCTCATCAACAACGAATGTTAATCTTGAAGTTAATGGCACTAGTGCAGATGCAGTCGGAACTACTCTGGAAAGTAAGGCTGACAACTCATCCGCTAGTATTGATGTGAAAAATCTATTTAAAGGTATCGTAAAAGATGGTGTCAGTGCCCTTAAGAAAGGAGTAGCTAACTTTATGAGTTCTGGTATTTCCGGTCTATTTTCTTCTCTAAGTTCATCTTTGTTTGGAAGCTCATCTCCAAACATTCAACAAGTCAAACTACAAACCAAATTAGATCTTAATGGTACAGGAACAATCACATCACAAATCTCTTATTCTTTCGATTTAGAAATGCCTAACAAAAGAATAGGGTTATTGCATCTTGCTACCACTCCAACCGTAAATTCCAATGAATCTATTAGGTTAAATTCTGGCCTTTGGAATCCTGATACTGACAATGTCAATTCGTATATGATAACTCATCTATTCAGAACTCCCAACTGCGATGTAGTAGTCAATCCTGACATTGCAAATGAGGTAGATATATACACTACAACACAAGTATTATACATTGATAAAAGTGCCGATTTTAATCTTGCTCCCAATTCCTCAGATCGAGGTGTTGATTTCACTTGGGGGAGTCAAAAATACCCATATAGAAGTGCAGACATCGTAGGCCTGGATAAAGAAACAGAAGTTTGGAATACAAATATCATTGCATTGCCTTATCATCACTTTGATCACAACTCATACTTAAACTATAAATCTGGAAGCAAAAAATTCATTATTTCAGAACCATCAAATCAAATTTATTTAAAAGTTAACTATAGAGTTGTACCAAAAAATGGAAGCGAAACCTTCTATTTACAAAAAACTTACAAAGCAGATGTAAAAGAATACAATACAAGAAATCCCTTCCCATCAAATTGGGTAAATATTCTTTGGTCAACTGGGGGAGGTATAGGAGATCCTGGCTTTTAAACTGTTATCTAGTCATATAATTCCGTATACTTTTCAATAGGATACAAGATCACAATAAATTCAATTTATCTAGAAATTACTACAAAATGAAAAACAACGATTTAATCCAGGTCACATTCACAGCAGAAGAATTGACCGAAAATAATGCTCATTTGGATGCCTTGCTGGCTTTTGCCGGAAAAAGTGCACCTCAACTATCGTCGGAAGACAGGACTAACTATGGTTCGATAAACGAAACCAATAAATTATTGGTGAATAAAGCGAAGTCGTTTATGGATCAGCATCCCGATTTGGTTCCTCAGTTTGTGAATACAGACGAATTTGAGCGCGATTACATTGCGCGGGAAACTATAGAAGAAATGATTCAGAAACTCGACTTAATTAAACGCAAACTAAGTGATACTAAAATTCTTTTGGATCATGATAACTATCAGGATACAATGGCATTTTACCGGTCGATTCGATATTACGCTGCAGAACAGCAGCAAGGAGCAATCCCTATTTACGAAGAATTGAAACAATTCTTCCCTCATGGCAAGAAAAAAGAGGCCGAAGTGGTTAAATAATTACTTTATACCGATCAGTATCTAAAATCGTATTAAGCATTCATCAGCGAAAGCGAAACTCAAAACATGCGGGTTTCGCTTTTCTTTTGAAGCATTTATGCATGCACAGGATGAATTGAAGCCCCACCAAGGCATCTCGAAGCTTGATTTAGATGGCTTGAAGAATGAATTTCATGCATTTTTTCACGAAGAAGATGCTTGGAGGCATCAAAGTCAAGGGTAAATGCATCATCTTAATGCTTCGAAGCTTGATTTTCAAGAGTGGAAGCACCTGCTTCATTCTTCGACCTTCGATCGGAATACATAAACCTAACTATTTGGTAAATCCATTGGGTAAATTCATGTATCGTAGCATCAAAAAGGCTAAAACTTTTGCCAATAAGGCTAAAAAATTAAAGTTAAATTCAAGGCAACCAGACCTGACAACATCCTAAAACCCGTCCCATCTCCTCTCAATTCTATTTCCAATTTTTATTTTTCAAAAAAACAGCCGTCAATTGACGGCTATTCCCATTCATTTTGCAATATCTCAGATTCCTCCAATAGGATCTGCATTGCCATCAGGATCTCCATTTACAAAACCGTCGGTTACTGGATTCCCATCGGTCATTAGCAGAATACCGCACATGTGCGGAGCAGCCATTGAAGTTCCACTTATTGTATTGTATGCATCGCCTTTCCAGGTTGAATAAATACTAACACCTGGCTCGCAAAAATCAACAGGCGGATTTCCATAATTTGAAAAGTAGGCAAAATTATCATTTATATCCATTGCCGAAATAGTCCAAATATAAGTTCCATTAACTCTTGCCGGAGAGTGATTGTTAGCATCATCACTTTCGTTTCCGGCTGCTAATGCGAAGTAAATGCCATTTTGAGAAGCGGCATATACAGCATCATCCAAAGCAATAGAAATACCTCCGCCTAAACTCATATTGGCAGCATCGCCGGGAGAAGCAGCACTTGCAACATAATCAACTCCTGCAATAACTCCGGAAGTGGAACCACTACCCCTACGATCTAAAACCCGAACTGCCACAAGATTTGCTCCTGCAGCAACTCCAACTACTCCAATTTCATTATCAATAGCACCAACCGTACCAGCGCAATGGGTTCCGTGTCCATTTTGATCATCAGCTCCCACACGAGAACCAGTGAAATCTCTGCTTCTGGCCACATCAACATTTAAATCAGAGTGATCTAAATCGATACCGCTATCAATAATCCAAGCTGTTTTTCCAATACCACTTCCATAACCAACCCGTGTAATTCCCCAGGGAATAACCTCACTAGTAGGTTCTGGTGTTGGAACAGTTCCAGGCTTTTTTAGAGCAATAATTTTATCTTGTTCAAGGTATTTTACTCTGCTATCCAATTTCAATGCTTCAACAAAATCAGGTGTTGTTTTAACACTAAAACCTTTAATTACAGTAGCAAAAGCTAAACCTACTTCAAATTCAGAACTCGATTTTGTTTGAAACATAGAATTGGCAAAAGCTTTTACTTCGGCAATTCTCTCATCGTAACTGCCTTGATTAGCAGATTTAACCGAGCTCTCATTCAGAACAACAATATACTGTCCTTCAATTGGCTCACCATTCTGAACATCGGTTAACACTAGGTTATCCCCATCATTTTCTTTAAGATCGGCGGTATTGTCATTCTGACAATTGGTAATGGTAAATAAAGCAGCCACTACCATCAATAGCATAAGTTTATTTTTCATTATAATTTAAATTAAGATTTAGTAATACCTACTTAATTTATGAAAGAGATACCACAAATACAAATCTTTTTTACGTCTAAAACATTCACTAATAACATTTTATTCATCATTAGTCACTAAAATAAGACCATTCACACAATTTCATTCCATACACTTAAAGCTTTCCATAACTATAAAAAAACAAAATCTATAAAATAATCACCTCCTTAAAATTATAAACCATGACCAATAACATCACCTTCTCAGTTTCCAATTTTTATCTACCTTTGCAGACAAATATCAATAACTAAGGAGACTATGCAGGAAAATAATGCTAAAGGAACCGATATTGCCACATTGGGCGAATTCGGATTGATTAAACACCTTACCAAAAATATAAAACTAAAACACGCAAGTACCAACGTTGGTGTTGGCGACGATGCCGCTGTTTTAGATTATCAGAATAAAAAAACTGTTGTTACCACCGATTTACTGCTGGAAGGTATCCATTTCGATTTAATGTACACACCGCTTAAACATTTAGGCTACAAGTCAATTGCTGTGAATGTTTCGGATATTTATGCCATGAATGCCCTGCCAAAGCAGGTGACTGTTTCTATTGCCATCTCGAAGCGATTCACCCTGGAAGCTATCGAGGAGCTTTACGAAGGAATTAATTTGGCCTGCGAAAATTACAATGTCGATTTAGTGGGTGGCGACACCACATCCTCTTTAACCGGATTGTGCATTTCGGTGACTGCAATTGGCGAAGCTGATGCTGAGCAACTGACTTACCGCAGCGGAGCCAAAGAGAATGATTTAATCTGCGTAAGCGGAAATTTAGGAGCGGCCTTTGCCGGATTACAGCTGTTGGAGCGCGAAAAACGTGTTTACGACAACAATCCAGCCATGCAACCAGACTTAACGGGGCATGACTACATCTTAGAGCGTCAGTTGAAGCCTGAGGCCCGAAAAGATATTTATGAGCGTTTGCAGGATGCGAAGATTGTTCCTAGTTCGATGATTGATATTTCGGACGGATTATCATCGGATATTATGCACATCTGCGAGGAATCGAAAGTTGGCTGCCAGATTTATGAAGAGAAAATTCCTGTTGACTACGAAACACACAAAATGGCCGAAGAGCTGAACATGAACTACAGCACCTTTTCGTTAAACGGCGGTGAAGATTACGAGTTGCTGTTTACTGTTCCTTTGGATCAATTCGATGCCATCGAAAAAATAGAGGATGTGAAAATAATTGGTCACATCACTGATATCTCGAAAGGAAAATATTTGGTAACACGGGATGGTGTGGAAATTGAATTGCAGGCTCAGGGCTGGAATCCGATAAAGGAAGGTTAGAACACCTCATCCTATCCTTCTCCTAAAGGAGAAGAGAAAACAGCTCAAAAAAAAGAAACAAAAACAATCCCCGGTTCATCTCTTCAAGGAAAAAGGCTGGGGATTGATGTAAGTTAGCAGTAAAAAACCTATCAAGCTTATATGAAGAAATATTCATACACCTACTTATCCATTGGTAAATTTCTGGTTATTTTTTTATCTACAATAGTAGTAATTCTTCTTATTGCCTTTCTACTTATTGGAATTATAAAACCAACAATAAACTGGACAATATTTATTCTTTTTTTATCTCCTATTTTATTTGTGACAATCTCAAATTTTATCGGAAAAAAGAAAGTCCAAATTAAAACTTTTACAATAAGACAAGATGGTGTTCAATATGATAGCTGCAAAGTAACTTGGGAGCAAATTAAATGGTACCGATTTGATAGAAGTAAATATGGTAATTATGAAAAAATTATACTCCAAACACACAATCGTAAATATAAAATTCATTATTTCGATACCAAATCACACCAGAAAGAATGGAAGGAAATTAAAAATGATCTAAAAATTGCCATCGAAAATAATTGTCCTCATTTGGAGAAAGCAAAAATGTATTGACTCCTCATTCTATCCATCACCATAAAGAAGTGCCTGGAGCTTGAGAATTACATAAAAAAAGTGAGACTCTCCACTGAAAGTCTCACTTTTTTTTATATCATTTAAAACGATAGCTTACTCAGGAAAATATCCTCTCATAATTCCACGTTTCGAATTTTTTACAAATAAGATAATGTCATCACGCTCAGGAGAAGCAGGCATCTCGGCCTCGATAGCTTCCAGTGCATTAAAGTTATTCATTCCTTTTTGGTACAGGTAACGGTAAACATCCTGAATTTCACGGATTTTTTCATTTCCAAATTCACGACGACGCAAACCAATTGAATTCACACCAATGTAGGAAACCGGTTCGCGACCTGCTTTTACAAAGGGAGGAACATCTTTACGAACCAACGATCCACCTGAAATCATTACGTGTGAACCAATGTGAACAAACTGATGAACAGCAACCAGTCCGCTAAGAATAGCGAAATCATCGATAATTACCTCACCGGCAATTTGAGTTGCATTACCAATGATACAATTATTACCAATAACACAATCATGCGCCACATGCACATAGGCCATCAACAAACAGTTACTTCCGATGATGGTTTTCCCTTTGGCTACAGTACCTCTGTTAATGGTAACACACTCACGAATGGTGGTGTTGTCGCCGATTTCAACAGTTGTTTTTTCGCCACGAAATTTTAAATCCTGCGGAACAGCACCAATAACGGCTCCCGGAAATACCACGCAATTTTTACCAATATGGGTTCCTTCCATGATTGTGGCATTCGACCCAATACGTGTTCCTTCTTCAATTACAACATTTTTGTCAATGGTAACAAAGGGCTCAATCACTACATTATCAGCGATCTTAGCCTCAGGATGTACATATGCTAACGGTTGCTTCATTTTTTTTATATTTCGTTTTATGCAAAACTCCCGTTACAAGAAGTTGTTGCGTAGCAGTAGTTTCTAATTAATTAATTATTTTTTCTTTGCGATTTGAGCCATAAACTCACCTTCGGCAACAACAGTATCACCAACAAAAGCTAAACCGCGCATGTTAGCAATTCCCCTACGAATAGGGGATAAAAATGACAATTTAAAAATTAAAGTATCACCAGGAACTACTTTTTTTCTAAACTTGATATTGTTTTGAGTTAGGAAATAAGTAGAATAATTTTCAGGATCTTCGACCTGGTTAAGTACTAAAATACCTCCACATTGAGCCATAGCCTCTACCATAAGAACACCTGGCATTACCGGTTCTCCAGGAAAATGGCCAACAAAAAACGGCTCGTTCATAGACACATTCTTCACCCCAACAATACTGTCATCCTGAATATCAATAATTTTGTCAACCAACAAGAATGGAGGACGGTGAGGCAACAAGCCCATTACGCCATTAATGTCTAAAACAGGCTCTTTGTTTGGATCATAAGCCGGAACTGAATCTTTTCCCATTTCTTTCTTAATTCGTTTGATTAATAATTTTGCCATTTCAGTGTTTGGTCCGTGACCAGGACAGGTTGCAATAACCCTTCCTTTAATAAACTTACCGCAGAGAGCAAGGTCGCCAATCACATCTAATAATTTGTGACGTGCACACTCATTATCAAAATAAAGTTCTAAATTACTTAAAATTCCTTCCTTTACCTCAACATGCTGATGGTCGAATAAATCTGCAATACGATCCAATTCTTTTTGATCCATCATTTGGTCCATTATAACAATGGCATTATCCAAATCTCCACCCTTAACTAAATTGTGGTTTAACAGAAACTCCAGTTCCCGTACAAATACAAACGTACGACACATCGAAATTTCCTCATTATAATCTTTTAAAGAACTTAGGCGGGCATACTGATTTCTCAACACTCTAGAATCGAATGAAATCATTGTATCCACACTATACTCATCATCAGGCAGAATCGTAATTTCTGAACCACGGGCTTCATCCCTGTATGTTATCTTTTCTTTTGGCACGTAATACTCACGAATTGCATCCTGCTCTACAATACCAACTTTTTCAATTCCTTCTACATAAAATTTAGCACTCCCATCTAAAATTGGAGGCTCAGTAGAATTCATCTCAATCAAACAATTGTCAATACCCAATCCATACAAAGCAGACAATGCATGCTCAATAGTCTGAACTTTACATTCTCCTTTTTCCAATACAGTTCCTCTCGATGTATCACCAACATACTCGGCACTTGCTTCTATAACAGGCTGACCTTCTAAATCTACCCGTTTAAACTGATATCCATGATTTTCGGATGCAGGCAGAAACTTTATAGAAACTTCCAGTCCTGTGTGAAGTCCTTTTCCTGTAAGAGTAAATTCTTTTGCTAATGTTCTTTGTTTATCTGCCATAACTTGACATCAATATTTTTAAATCCCAGGTTAACTAATTGAAAGCAAAACTTCCCTTTACTCTTCCTTTAATCTTTTTATTTCCTTTTCCAGTTCAATAATTTGCTCTCTCATCTTAGGCAAATTCTTAAACAGCACATATGATTTTTGATAAGGTCCAAAATCAAAAGCCGGTGATCCTTGCAATACAGTTCCTTCTTTCTTAATCGTGCGGCCAATACCAGATTGAGCAGCAATTTTCACTTCATCTGCAATTGATAAATGACCTACGATTCCCACCTGTCCGCCTATCATACAATTTTTACCAATCTTTGCACTTCCTGCAATACCGGTTTGAGAGGCAATCACTGTATTTTCATCTATTTCTACATTGTGAGCAACCTGAATCAAATTGTCCAGCTTCACTCCTTTACGGATGATTGTTGATCCCATAGTAGCACGATCAACACACGTATTTGCACCAATCTCTACATGATCTTCAATTACTACATTTCCTACCTGAGGAACTTTTTTGTAGTCGTTTGCCGATGAAGGGGCAAAACCAAATCCGTCACCGCCAATTACAACGCCGGAGTGAAAAATGCATTCAGCACCAATCTTACATCCTTCGTAAATTTTAACTCCTGAATTTAATATGGTATTGTCGCCAATAATCACATTATCGCCTACATAGCAATGAGGATAAATTTTTACATTATTTCCAATCTGAACATTACTACCTATATATGCAAAGGCACCAATATAAATCTTCTCACCCAATTTCGATGACTTGCTCACAAAAGAAGGCTCTTCAATTCCTGTTTTCTGAGGTTTGCTTTGCTCATACATTTCCAACAACTGAGCCAATGCCTGATAAGCATCATCAACACGAATAAGTGTTGTCTCAATCTCCTTTTCAGTCTCAAAATCCTTGTTTACCAAAACAATTGATGACTGTGTAGAGTATATATAGTGCTCGTATTTAGGATTTGCTAAAAATGAAAGAGTTCCAGGCTTCCCTTCTTCAATTCTGGAAACATTGGTTACTTTAACCTTAGCGTTCCCATCTACCTCTCCGTTAAGAAACTCTGCAATATCTTCTGCTGTAAATTCCATTCGTTCTATTTTTTATCAGATCAAAAAAAGATTCATTATATCCGGTATTCACAATACAAACACCAAGCACAAATCATCCAATATAGCTGATTTATAAGAAAAAAATTTCTGCAAATCTAATAATTATTTCATGCGCATGAAATTTTTTCTCCTATTGCCTGCTTTATCTATAGAAAAAGTATTCTTGAAAATGAAGTTGAAATCACTTCTTAAAAGCTGTTGAATCAAACAAATGACTCCTGGATTTTAGGATAACAGAGGTAATATTTTTTTACTGTTTTAGACAAGACAGAAGCATCCAGCATATCCGAAGCCTCTCCTATATCGCACTGCGTGCCATCCTTATATAAAATATTTATTTGATCATCATCCGAACTATATGCATTATTGCTGATCGAATTTGAAATCACCATAAATTCGAGAGCATGATCTGAACATCCAAAATAACGCCCCACCCGTTTTTTCACTTGATCAATATATTCTTTAGTGAAGGTCGTTTTTTGAATCTCAATTTTAAACAATTGGCGATCGCGTATGCATTTACACAAATAAGAAAGAACTTTATCGCTGTGGTCAGCCCAAACCTTAATGCTAACCATGATATCGTCATCATCAAGATCGGCAAACATCTCCAAGGCATTTCTACCATTACAAACAACATTCGGATTTTCAAACTCCACCTTACCTACTTTGTTATACAAAAAGTAGGTTAAAGATGGAGTCGCAAACAATTCCTCTCCCTTTTCGGCAAGGCATTTAGCTCTCTTCAAAATATGAACCAACATCTCTTCTGCAGCAATAACTGTTTTGTGCAAATACACCTGCCAATACATCAAACGCCGGGCGATCAAAAATTTTTCAATTGAATAAATGCCTTTAGCCTCCACTACCAACTGATCATTACGAACATCCAGCATTTTAATAATCCGTGCCGATCCAACCACCCCTTCGGTAACACCGGCAAAAAAACTATCGCGCCTTAAATAATCCAAACGATCCATATCCAACTGACTCGACACCAACTGATTCAAAAAACGCTTTGGATATTCATTCCGAAATATTTTTACGGCCACATCCAACTCACCCTTAAATTGATGATTTAAACGTTTCATAAATAATTCAGAAATCTGCTCGTGAGTTATACCATCAACAATACTATACTCTAATGCATGAGAAAATGGCCCATGTCCAATATCGTGAAGTAATATTGCCGCATGTACTCCTTCCTCCTCTTCCTGAGTAATTACGTGTCCTTTCGATCGAATGGTTTCTATCGCAAGACTCATTAAATGAGTTGCACCCAAAGCGTGCTGAAATCTGTTATGAAAAGTTCCCGGAAAAACCAGGAAGGAGAGCCCCAGCTGTTTTATTCTTCTCAAACGCTGAAAAAAAGAATGCTCAACCAAATCGTACGATATCCCGGATGGGATATGAATAAATCCGTGAACCGGATCATTTACTATTTTTTTCTTACTACCAGTATTTAAACTCATGCGCTTTTGTATCATAGGCTGGTAACAAATGTATAAAAAGTAGCGAAAAAAGCCTATCTTAGTACTATTCAAACCCCAATTAAAATTGGCTTGTGAATAAAAATATCTTTCTTGAAATAAAGTAAAATCGTTCAAATGGGTTAAAATCATTCAATTGAACAAAGGAAGAGATCAAATTTCATTAAAAAAACTCATTTTCAAGAGAATAATTTTTCATTAGCGATTAGAATACAATAATTTAGAGGGATGTCATTTGTTTTTTAGAACATTTATCTCTAATTTTGCATCGAAAAGTAAACAAATTGTGAGCTTTAGGGGACAAAAAGTCCCCTATTTTATTGATATTAACCGATATATGATTGATAAGAAAACTATAACTGAAATTATTGAAAATGAAATTGCTGATACCGACCTGTTTCTGGTTGATGTGAGTGTTTCATCTGGAAATGTCATTTCAGTTGTAATTGATAGCTATAACGGAGTACCGATCATTACTTGTATCGAACTAAGCAAAGCTATCGAAGGGCATTTTGATCGTGAAGTTGAAGACTTTGAATTACAAGTTGCTTCAGCTGGAATCGGTCAACCCTTTCAGGTTTTTAAACAATACCACAAATACATAAATAAAGATGTTGAGGTATTGACAACTGAGGGGATTAAATTCTCAGGAAAACTGATCACCGTTGGTGATAATGAAATAGAAATTGAAGTTGAAGAAATGGAAAAGGTTGAAGGAAAAAAGAAGAAGCAACTTGTTGTGAAAAATTACTCCTTCACTTTAGATCAAATTAAATCAACAAAAGATATTATTACTTTTTAACAGGTAAACAGCTGAATACATGAACCTTATTGAGACTTTTTCAGAATTTAAGGAGTTGAAAAGCATCGACCGCGCTACAATGATGAGCGTGTTAGAAGATGTTTTCAGAAATCTTCTATTGAAAAATTATGGCACCGACGAAAACTATGATATCATTATTAATCCAGACAAAGGAGACTTAGAGATCTGGAGAAATAGAGAAATTGTAGAAGACGGACAAGTAGAAGATGAAAACCTGCAGATCTCACTTTCTGAAGCAAAAAAGATAGATGATGATTACGAAGTTGGTGAAGAAGTTACTGACGAAGTGAAATTTATGGATTTTGGCCGACGATCGATTTTAACTTTACGTCAGAATCTTTCTGCGAGAATTTTAGAATTGGAGAAAGACAATATCTTTAACTTATACAAAGACCGGGTTGGCGAAATTGTCACCGGTGAAGTTTATCAAATCTGGAAAAAAGAAATTCTTATTCTGGATGATGAAGAAAATGAATTAATTCTGCCGAAAACAGAACAAATCCCTTCTGACTATTTCCGCAAAGGAGAAACAGTTAGAGCGGTAGTTGTTCGTGTTGAGGTGAAAAATAACAGTCCTCTTATTGTTGTTTCAAGAACTTCTCCTGTTTTCCTTGAGAGATTATTTGAACTGGAAGTACCGGAAATATTTGATGGTTTAATCACTATTAAAAATATTGTTCGAATTCCAGGTGAAAGAGCTAAGGTTGCAGTTGAATCATACGATGAAAGAATTGATCCTGTTGGAGCATGTGTAGGTATGAAAGGATCGAGAATACATGGTATTGTTCGTGAATTACGTAACGAAAACATCGATGTGATCAACTACACAACCAACACTCAGCTATTTATCACAAGAGCTCTTAACCCAGCGAAAGTTTCCTCGGTAAAACTTAACGAAGAAACCAAGCGTGCTGAAGTTTATCTGGATCCTGAAGAGGTTTCCTTAGCTATTGGTAAAGGTGGTTTAAACATCAAACTGGCAAGTCAGTTATCAGGATATGAAATTGATGTATATCGTGAGAAGTCTGAGGAGGAAGTTGAAGAAGATGTAAACTTATCAGAATTTACGGATGAAATTGATGCCTGGATAATTGATGAGTTAAAGAAAATTGGTTGTGATACAGCAAGAAGCGTTCTTGATTTATCTCCTGAGGAGTTAGAAAAAAGAACTGATCTTGAAATAGAGACCATTAATGAGATTTTGAATATTCTTAAATCCGAGTTCGATAATTAAATTCTTCAGAATCATGATGTAAATTTTTGAAACGGGACATTTTAACAGTTAACTTTTAAATATGGTGAAAGTCGATAAAAATATAAGACTTAGTAAATTAGCAAGAGAACTAAACGTTGGTACTTCAACAATTGTTGAATTTCTGAACAAAAAAGGCATTCCGATTGATTCCAATCCAAATACCAAAGTTTCAGAAGAGGCTTATAATATCCTCGCTAAAGAGTTTAGCTCTGACTTGAATCTGAAAAAGGAATCTGAAAAGGTAAATCTGAAAAGTACCCGCGAAAGAAAAGAAACAGTTTCAATTGAAAAAATTTCTGAAGATTCAGAGCCTGAAACTCGTAGTAAAGAAAAATCTGTTGAAAAAACAGAAGAAGTAATTGCTAAAAAGGAACCTGTTAAAATAGTTGGTAAAATTGATTTAGATGCATTAAAACCTAAAGCAAAAAGACCACAGGAAACAAAACAGGAAGTCGTTGCAAAAACGAATCCGGATAAGGTAGAAAAAACTATTAAGCCAGTTCAGTCTGAAGCTCCCAAGAAGGAAGCTCCTAAGGCGGATGTGACTGCAGAGACACCTGTAGTTAAAATAGTTACACCTCCAAAAGTAGAACTTACTGAACAAACATCTGAACCTGCTAAAAATCCAGTTTCTGATGACCAAACTGTTAAAATGGAAACCCCGAAAAAAGAGGAAAAAGCTCGAGCTCCTAAAGAGGAGAAAAAAGATGAGCTTAAAGTGGTTGGCATGATTGATTTATCTGCATTAAATCAAAAAACCAGACCAACCAAAAAAACCAAGGCCGAAAAAGAAGTTGAAAGAAGGGAAAAACAGAAAGCTCCTGCTTCAAAACCTCAGGCTCAGGAAAATTCAGGCTCAGGAAAAGAAGAAATTTTTAAATCTTCTACCCAAAGACTAGCTGGTCCTACTGTAGTTGGAAAAATTGAACTACCAGTTGAGAAAAAGCCGGGTGCGGGTAATAAAGATAAAGTATCAGCCAATCAGCGTAAGAAACGTAAAAGAATTAAAAAGGATACTGAAAAAGTAAATTTGGCAAATCCCGGACAAGGAAAGCCAGGAAAACCAGGAACTACTGAAGTAAGACTTAAAGGGACTGGCGCTGGTGCTGCTAAGTTTAATAAGCTGAAGAAGAAAAGAGTCGTTAAAAAAGAAGTTAGCGAAGAAGATGTACAAAAGCAGATTAAGGATACTCTTGCCCGATTAACTTCTAAAGGAGGTAAATCGAAAGGATCGAGACACCGTAGAGATAAACGTGACATCGAAAGTGCAAAAAGAGAAAAAATAGCAGAACAAATTGAAGCTGAAAAAAATATTTTAAAGCTTACTGAATTTGTTACAGTTAATGAATTGGCAACAATGATGGCTGTTCCTGTTACCAATATTATTGCAACTTGTATGGGATTAGGTTTATTTGTGTCTATCAATCAACGATTAGATGCAGAAACTATTGCTATTGTTGCTGATGAATTTAACTTTAAAGCTGAATTTGTAAGTGTTGAACTTCAGGAGTCAATTGAAGAAGAAATTGACGAAGAGGGAGATTTACAATCCCGTGCTCCAATTGTTACTGTAATGGGACACGTTGATCACGGTAAAACCTCCCTGCTTGATTACGTTCGTCACGCGAATGTAATTGCAGGTGAAGCCGGAGGAATTACGCAGCACATTGGAGCTTACAATGTGAAACTTGATGATGGAAGAAGAGTTTCTTTCCTTGATACTCCAGGTCACGAGGCGTTTACCGCAATGCGTGCACGTGGTGCTCAGGTAACTGATATTGCAATTATTATAATCGCAGCTGACGACAACGTAATGCCACAAACAATTGAGGCGATCAATCACGCAAGTGCAGCGGGAGTTCCTATTGTATTTGCAATTAACAAGATTGATAAGCCAGGTGCTGACCCTGAAAGAATTAAAGGGGAATTAGCAAATATGAACTATTTAGTTGAGGACTGGGGTGGAAAATACCAGTGTCAGGAAATCTCAGCAAAAAATGGTATTAACATTGAAGAGTTGCTGGAAAAAGTTCTTTTAGAAGCAGAAATGCTGGAACTTAAGGCAAATCCAAATAAACGTGCTATTGGTTCAGTAATTGAATCCTCACTAGATAAAGGTAGAGGTTATGTTACTACATTATTAGTACAGGCAGGAACCTTAAAAGTTGGAGATGTTCTATTAGCAGGTAGTTACACTGGTCACGTAAAAGCAATGTACAATGAGCGTGGTAATAGAATAGAGAAGGTTGGTCCTTCAGAACCAGCTTTAATTCTTGGTTTGAATGGTGCCCCACAGGCTGGTGACAATTTCAACGTAATGGAAAGTGAAAAAGAGGCTCGTTCCATTGCAAATAAGCGTGAACAATTGCAACGTGAACAAGGTCTTCGTACTCAGAAACACATTACACTTGATGAAATTGGCCGTCGTATTGCAATTGGAAACTTCCAGGAGCTTAATGTTATTGTAAAAGGTGATGTGGATGGATCGATTGAAGCTCTTTCTGATTCATTAATAAAACTTTCTACCGAGGAAATTCAGGTGAATGTTATTCACAAAGCAGTTGGTCAGATTTCCGAATCGGATGTATTGCTTGCAACAGCTTCTAATGCTATTATTGTTGGATTCCAGGTTAGACCTTCTATTGGAGCAAGAAAACTTGCTGAGAAGGAAGAAATCGATATCCGTTTGTACTCAATCATCTACGATGCAATTGATGAATTAAAATCAGCAATGGAAGGTATGCTTTCTCCTGAAATTAAGGAAGAAATTACTGCTACGGTTGAAGTTGTGGAGGTATTTAATATTACCAAAGTGGGTAATATTGCAGGTTGTCTTGTTCGTGATGGAAAAATCAACCGTAACTCTAGAATCCGATTAATTCGCGATGGTATTGTTGTTTATACAGGAGTACTTGGTTCTCTGAAACGTTTCAAAGACGATGTGAAAGAAGTAGCGAAAGGTTACGAATGTGGATTAAATATCGACAAATACAACGACATTAAAGTTGGCGATATGGTAGAAGCATTTGAAGAAATAGAGGTAAAAAAGAAATTGTAAAATATACAATTCTATAAATAGTAAAAAGCAGGCTGTTCAGCCTGCTTTTTTTATGTTCTTACTTTGCAATTAGTTTTAATGTCAGGATATTACTAAATCAGTATTCCAGATTTTTTAAATTGCAGATTGAGAGTATAAAGGGCTACAATTTAATACTCTATATCGTGCAAAATTACTAATATGCCAGATAAATAAATCCTAAATTATTTTTTACACAAAAGATTTCAATGCATAAAAAAACCCTCACACGGATGGTATGAGGGTTTCATTACATATTGAATAATTACAATAATTCTTTGTATTGTTCTGCAGTTAATAATTCTTCTAATTCTGAATTATCTGCAATTTTAATTTTCACAATCCAACCTTCACCATATGGATCAGAGTTGATCAAATCCGGAGCCTCTTCCAATTTCTCATTGAACTCTAACACTTCACCCCCAATTGGCATAAACATGTCTGAAACAGTCTTAACTGCCTCAATAGTTCCGAATATTTCTTCTTTATCTAATTCGTCGCCTTCGGTTTCAACTTCAACAAAAACGATATCTCCAAGCTCTCCTTGAGCAAAGTCAGTAACACCAACAAAGGCTTCTTCTCCTTCAACACGAATCCATTCGTGATCTTTGGTATACTTTAAATTTTCAGGTACATTCATGATAGTATGTTGTTTATTAAGAGTATTAAATTACTGCCCAAATTTACATTTTTTTTTTAATTATAAAATATCACGTCATACGTAATTGAATGTTTTAGAACTTATTCTTATTCATTCTATGTGATGATTAATAATCAGTGCAAAATCAGAATATAAGAGCATAACAGTAAACCTCTAATTCGCAAGAGTAAAACGAATACTCGCACCAAATTCAGTAGTTGTAGTTGGGTATGAAAGTGAAACATAAGGAGTATTTACAATCCGGTCGTAATACAGTCTTAAATTAAATCTGTTACTCAAAACATAGTCAGCACTAAACTTAACTGTTACTACTTTCTGTCCTGATGTTAACTGATCCACTTCATCAACAATTTTTCTAATGATGGTATTGTTCTTACGAATTGATAGATCTCCCCTCAAATTAAGATCACTCTTATATTTTTTTTGCTTAGACCCTGAGCCTATTATCATACCAAAATCATCAAATCGATACCCCAAACCAAAAATCATTTCATTAGAAGCGACTTCTGTTAACTGGGTATTTGATAAACTTAGAATCAAATTTCGTGTGCGCTTAATTTCAAAACTCGTCGAGAAATTATTCTTCCAAATCATATCAACGTTTATCAGAGGATTGAATTGCTCATTAATGGAAATTGAATTGGCTTCATAAAGAGGTAGAAAATTATGCGCCATATCCTGAATAATACTATATCCGTCGTCACCTTCCTCGTAAGTTAAATTGGTATTATACGAACCCACATCATATGTTGCACTATATGAATGACTCAAATTTATAGATTTGAAATACCTCTTAACTAGCGGCAGTTTGGATAAGCCTTCGAAAGTCACTCTCCAATTTGGTTTCATCCTCGAAATAGCCGGGAACAAACTATTATACCCTTTTCCTCCATTACCATATGCTTTAAGAAAAGCTGGAATTAAAACTTCCTGAGATGTTTCTCCATAACCTTCATAGTAATCCGTCTCTACTTTCGTTGTTTCTGTTCCTACAACAACCTTAGTGAATATTTTTTTGTCCTCATAATTTTCACCATATCTCTCTTTTGCCAATCGTAAACTTTCTTCTTTTCTTAAATCTAAAAATTTATCGAAATAGGCCGAAGAGTAATCTCCTGTATTCCCTATTGTAAAAAAGGCCGATTTCAAACTTAAAAAACTCATGCTGAAATTACCCGATTTAACAAGGTTCTCAGCCGTGAAATTATCATTCCCCGAATCGTAAATATAGTATTCGCTTCGGTTTCTTGAATAATTACGATTTGCCGTTAAATCAATTTTCAATCCTTTTACCGGTTCAATAGTACTTCTTATGGTAAAATTTTGAGTATGACTCATTACATATGGTTCATTCAAAGCTTCATCGGTTGTAATCCAACCTTTTTCAGCTGCACTTCTTGCAAAATTATTATCCTGATTACCAACCAGAAAGTTAAAACCGGGAGCCTTGGTTCCGTTATATGACTCACCACCAAAATAATTTGTTTGCGGCATATATCCAGGTAACGTTGTTGAGTTAATCTCTGAATAATTAACGGAAATATTACGAACACTCATTACTGTTCTCAGAAAATTCTCCCCTATTAAGGCAAAAACTCCTTCACTCTCCGAAAGCTTGCCATTGACTCTTACCCGAACATTTTTCACATTCTCGCTTGAAGTAATTTTAGCCCTGTTGCCTGTTACAGATTTCACCTTAACCTTTACTTCTTTTCCCTGAGTATCGTAAACCTTAATGGAGATATCCTCGGTTGACAATTTATGGTATATAGAGGTAGGAATTCCAGCTTTCAACTCAGCAACAGTACCTTCATAATTAACCTTCTTGTAATTCTCTGTTTTCTTTTTGTATTTCCGGTTCGAACCGTATTTTTGATTAATTCTTTTCAGCAAACCAATTTTATTGTACAAATTAACAAGGTTTAGCTGCCCGTTTACCTGTATATTATTGGAATTTCGAATGGTATTTCCCAACTCGATAGTATCGGCAGTTATTGCTCCGGCATTCCAATCATATGCCCCCGCATACCGTGCTGTAACGGATGTCCAATTCAACAATGGAATTTTATTTATTGGAACTGTATAAGTAAGATTAAAATTATGATGGTACTGAATATTTCGACCACCATCCATTAAATTATTCCAAATGGAATCTTTCCAAATATTATAGGTTTCACGATCTCTATCTCTATCAACAATTCCTTCCGGTTCATCAATTCGAGATGTATTTGTCGCTGAAAAATCAAATTTCAGTCCTTTAGTTAAGTTGTATTTTAAATCGTAATAGCGATACCAGATAAAATCCTTATCGAAAGTAGGTTTAATTTTAATGGTTGCCAGTTCGGTATTCCCACTTCCTATTTCAGGAATATGTCTTTTCTCAATTTCGCGGTAATAGCGCTGCAAATCAGACCGGAAAGAAAGTTGTGTCGGCAAATAGTAAAAATTAAAATCCTTTAACAATCTGAACATCGGATTTTGAAATGCTTTAACCCTCTTAAACGGCTGAACATTTTTCGGCACATTATTATAGTTATAGCTCAATACACCTCTGTAATTCTTTTCCAAATCACGAACCGTATTTACATCTCTTGAATAAGTTTCGTTATAGGAATAGGTAAGAGATAAATTCGAAACATCAAGCAATTTAGGTTTTCCCTCCGCCTTTTCTATACGAACATTCGTTAAATTAAAACTCTTTCTTTTCGTATATTCCTGAGACATTTTTTTGATGGAGTCCCGCTCTGTTTTTGAATTCGCATTCTCAAGTGCTACATCCAGTGGGATATCCGGATCTAAAGGATTGTATTCCGGACTTTTTGTTTCTTCAGAAATAGCGTAATACAATGGAATACGAACACCCGATTTTTCAGGAAAAAATTTACCTAACTCAAAACTGGCTGATAAATCATATTGAAATATATCATCTTTGTATCGATCATTAACACCATCTTCTATCCCTCCAAAACCAGATGTAATTTTACTTCCAGCCCAAGTTACTGTACCAAAATCAGCTAATTTTGTTGTTACCCGCAGATTTGCAGCCCAACCTCCATCTTCATCAAAATCCGTCAATCGCATTTCATTCAGCCAGACCTCTACCGATTTTAGTTGATGATCATCCATTCCGGTAGCATCATTGGTGGGATTTTTCACCCCAATCATAACCGTTCTAATGTTTGCCAAATTTGGATTTCCTTTTATTCTTACAATATGATTTTGATGTTGCGGATCTGCATCATTAGACAAATCACCAACTGTTAAATCATATATGTCGGAATATTTCGCATTAGTACCGCGTACAGCATCGTTTCTTAACTGCTTTATTGTCTGAAACAAACGAAGCTTAAAATCAAAACGATTTTCATCAGGCCAAACTGCTAAACGATCTTCTTCAATATCGCCGTTATAAAGACCAGCAGGTGTTAACCGCATGGGAATTTCATATTCGTAGTAATTGTCCTGATAATCTGATCCTAAACGAACAAACACACTCACTTCTTCGTCTCTCACAGAATAACCTTCAATCTCCTCAGCATGAACATCCATTTTAAACTTACCATATTTCCTGATATCCATATTAAGGGTTTTGTAAGCCCCTTTTCCTTTTCCATCTTCCAAATCGGTAACTTTCAACAATATAGCCTGCTCATTCAATTGAATTAACTGAGGATTACTTGGATCCACAACCCGATCAATTCCCGGAGGCAAAATATAGTTTACCGGTTCTTTACTTGCATTCTCTTCAATATTTACCGCTGTAATATCGAAACCAGCTTCTGATACGATATCATCCGTTTCATTTTCGTTAATAGACTGATCATATCTCCGCCAATCATCACGAACCAGATCAAGGGTGGCAAATCGCAGAACCACATCTTCTTCAAAATCCCTCAAGAACATTCTCATGAAACGAATCGACGTAAAGTCACTAATATTACCATACGTATCCTTGAATTCATCAACCGGAATTTTAAACTGATACCAATCAACCGAGCCATTCGTTCCGTTAGCTAAATCCACATTACTGGTCACTTTATCCACAATAAAATTTTGACCTATCTGCATATCTGCCGGCGCCAAATGTACTTTGCATTGATAATATGCTTCGGTCTCACTCAGAGTATTATCATGGTTAATATCTTCTACATCAGGCAATGTTGTTGCGGATGTAGGATATGCACTTCCTGATAACTCAGATGTTGGTGAATTCCCCTCCGGACCATTATACTTTTTATAACGTTCCAAAATACTTAGCTCATCACTATCGTAATCTGCGCCTCTAAAATAATGATAATCATCATTTGACGGATCTTTCTGAGCCAGAACATATGCCTCGGAACCTGTTCCCAAGTTTGCCGAAATACTAATTGCCTGAATGTACTCCTTATAGTAACTCAACTCATCTTTGGAACTCAATCCATCCAATCCAACATCCTGATATCTTCTTGCATTTGTATTATTATCAAAAGCATTTACGAGTGATTGTACCAAAGGAACCCGACCCCATTTTGTACTATCAACCAAAGTAATATTTTCATCCGCAGGCAACCCATTCTCAAATGATTTTCGCGAATCTCTTAATATATCTTCGGAGATATTTCCAAGGTTAAAATATAAATTCCCCCCTTTATGGTTAGGCTCATAAACAAATGGATCCATCATCCAAAACTCAACGTAAGCAATATTTGCAGCTTCAAAATCGTTGGTTTCAATTTTACGCATAATACCACCCCATCTCGATTCCGGAGCTTTAAGAGTACCATCAGGATTCATACCCTGAGAAATCCCGGCTTGTCCATCAACATCAAAATTATAAGGCCCTTTTTCTTCTGGGTAGTAGGCCAAATTCAGAACCGAAATATTAGTAGGAACCCCGGAGGCTCTCTCTTTATTTGGCCAAATTTCTTCTTCAAATATCTCTCGGACAAAGTGATTTGATTGCTGATCCTTATCCGATTTAATGTGCCCTGGTGTTGCAGAACTATTACGCAAGAACAACGGATCAATTACATACCAAGCCAGTTTTGCCCGGTTATATCCATATGCTAAATCATTGTTCAAATTTCCTTCCTTAAATAAAGCTTCATTATTTTGCGGAGTACTGGCCAAAACCCATGAACTCAAACTCTTCATATCAATCGAAGTCTCTGTTCCCTCAAAATCATCGATATAGGCCGTACCCGAACTACCAATTGCTTTATTATGACCTGGAACCAATTGAGCAAATTCACCTTCAACAGCAATTGATGAAGGTTCTTTTGTTTCGATAAATGGAATTTTATCCACCATGCGGGTCAGGAACTCCGATTCGGTTCTATAGCTGCCATTCAGCCCCCAAATGGTATTCGAAATAGGTTCGTCACCAATATTAACCTTTTGTGTAAGAGGTTGCTCGGAAAGATGCATCATAGTTGCACCCAGATTGAAATCATCATTAAACTGATAATCCATTTGAACCCCAATCAATGTTTTGGTCTGAATGTTAAACAGCGAATTATTCTCCGAAGAAATGGAAATTGGAGTACTTGATTCCAATAGACTTTGGTTGATTATTTTCACCCTTCCCAATGTATAATCAACGGTATAATCAATGTTCTCGATTAGTTCTCTACCACCCGCTTTTACGCTAACCGAACCCGGCTCCACATTCAAAGCATTCAAAGAGATCTCTGAACTTGTTGATGATTTATAACTTCCTTTCAGACTATATTTATTTTTCTCGGCAATTTGCTGTGCATCATTTTGAGTTAAATTATAAAGCTCTTCAAACACATATTGATCTGCAATTGCATCATTATTAATCTTTTTTCTAAGGTAGTTGCCAAAAGGCTCTATTTCCGGGAATATGATTCGGCCATTTGTAGAATAGATTGTAATCCCGTCAATAAAATCAAACATTCCATCTGCACCCGGATCCAATTGTGAGTTCAGATTATCTACATTCAAGACTTCGAGAAGAATTTTATTTTTAATGTCCCCTTCCGGCAAATAATTTACTGCAGTCCCCGCATTATCGTTTTGATACAATACATTTAATATGAAATCCTCTTGATTAACCTGAAAAGCCCCAATGTTATAGATGTTTTTCATCATTAATTTCCATGTTGGCATTTGGGGACTAAGATTGGTTCCTTTCAGCAACTTCATAATGAGTGTTTGAGGAGCACTCACTCCATCACTGGTGAATTCTCCAACTCTAAACACCTGTCCTCTGTAGGTATACTCGAACGAAACCGCCAAAATTTCATCTGCATTTAATGCCTGATTTAAGGATATATAACCCAATTTTTCGTTTACAGAATATTCCGATTCAGATAATTTGCGGGCATTTTCAACTTTTTCGTAATCTGTTCCACTAACAAAACCAGGAGCTAATGGGGATAATGTACTTGTAACCTGATTAATGTCTCTTATACCAGAATAAGTGTTTGTCATTTTCTGATACAAATCATTCAACTCATTATTAGGCAGGTTACCTGTTCCTATTTGCGAAAATTCTGAAGGATTGGAAATATTTGCACCATCTTCACCCAAATCAACATAAGCCACAAGGTTACGGGAATCCTGAAAATTAGATGTTTTATTAGTCACCCAAACTTCAACTTTATTGATTGTAATTCCTGAATTAATTACAGGAAGATTTCGCAGAGATTGATCGTAGTGATCGTAGAAATATTTGGAAAGAAAGAAATGTCGGTTGGCTTCATATTTATCAACTGATATCTCAAACTCATTTTTTTGCGCTCCATTCTCCATCTCAACAACACTGGTTTCTCCTTTTTGCTGTGAAAAAATAGAAGTTACAGATAACTTCCCAAATTGCATTTGGGCTTTAACTCCAAATAAATTTTGTCCACCGGTAATCAATGTATTTGAAATGGGCATGGAAACATTACCTGCTTCAATCTTCTTAATAATCTCATCTTCATCACCGGAATACTCCAGTCTCATCTGATTTTCGAAATCGAAAGTGGCCTCGGTATTGTAATTCACATCCATCTTCAACTTCTCGCCAACTGTACCAGTCACATTCATTTGAATCTTCTCATCAAAATCGAAACTAGTTGTTTTTCTTAGATTTACAGGAAGAGTTGGATTTTCGACCTTGGTTGTGTTAATACCAAAAGTTAACTCGGCTGACCCTTGCGGTTTTATGGAAATTGTATTACTGCCAAAAATTTTATCAACAAATTGCCCCCCTAATTTTAAATCCGGCACTAACTCATTACTTCCTGCAGTCCCATCACTCCGACTACGTTCCATCCAATAATCCCGAAGAGATTTTTCTGCTTCGTATTGCTTGTACTCTTCTGCAGTCATACTAATCGGACGACGGTAATCGACATCTCCAATTCGCGTCACCAAAATATAATTACCTGTAACAGCATCGTACTGAATGGATGTCAGAATATTTTTTGGATCCTTAAGATACAATGGAGATTGATTTTGAGAACCAAACTCTTGATTATCGTTTACATCATCAAAGGGGTAAGGAAGTGAATTGTCCTTTGCATCAGGATTGTCTTTATGAAATGGTGATTTCAGATTGATTACGCGTCCTGAGTCATTTTTAGATCGTTTGGTAGTATCCTGCTGCTGTACAGTTTGAATGCCAAATTGAGGATTAGAATTAAGGGCACTTAAGCTGGAATTACTTCCCAAAGCACTACAGAACAACACTATTAATAAGGTCAGAGTATATTTAATAAGTTTCTTCAATGGTTGATTACCTTAGGTTAGTAAAGCAATTACGTTCTTCAATTATAATTGTTTCAAGGCCAGCTTAATCAAATCCTCTACACTTGCATCAAGATTTGCTGTAAATATTTTATCGATAACTTTAGTTACTGAATTCTTCGCAAAACCTAACATCACTAAAGCAGATAACGCTTCTTCTTTAGTAGTATTGTTCTGTGGTAAAGAAAAGTCAGAGATATCAGTATCTTTTCCAAGTTTATCTTTTAATTCGATAATAATTCGTTGTGCCGATTTAGCTCCAATTCCTTTAACTCCCTGTAACGTTTTCACATCACTTGTAACAATAGCAGTTTGAATTTCGGAAGGCGTTAAAGATGAAAGCATCATTCGTGCCGTATTAGCTCCCACTCCAGATACCGAAATTAAATGTCGAAAAACACCGCGTTCGTTAGCATCAAAAAAGCCGAAAAATATATGAGCATCCTCTCGAACAACCTGATGCAAATACAATTGTGCCTCCTTATGCCCGGACAATTTCGAATATGTATTCAATGAAATATTTAAAAAATAACCTATTCCGCTAGTTTCAACAACTACTGAAGTTGGTGTAAGATCATCAATAACTCCCTTAATATACTCAAACATAAAATATGAATTGAATTTTTCTGTTTAGATCCTTAAAATATGTAAAATTATGCAATTTTTACAATCAAGACTTTGTTTTTAACAAAAAATGAAAGAGCGATTCAAATTTAACCGCTCTTTTTACTATTTTGTTAAAAATTTATTACGAATTTTTTGATGCTTCTGATGTTTGCATGGGGTTCTTACTAATTTCCTCAAAATTTTCCCGGTTTCTAAAAACATCAATAGCCATATACAATGCCTGCTGAAAAGATTTTTCAGATGCAACATTTGTTCCGGCAATGGAATATGCTGTACCATGGGCAGGCGATGTGCGTATTTTCGATAATCCTGCGGTAAAATTTACCCCTGAATCAAATGCCAAAGCTTTAAATGGAGCCAAGCCCTGATCATGATACATTGCCAGAATGGCATCAAACTTCATGTAATCTGAAGAGCCAAAGAAACCATCAGCAGGATAGGGACCTAAAGCCATTATTCCTTTTTCGCGAACCTGTTCCAAAGCAGGAATTATTTCATCGATCTCTTCTGTTCCAATCAATCCATCATCCCCTGCATGCGGGTTTAGACTTAAGACAGCAATTCGTGGCTTTCTAATTCCAAAATCCTTTTGAAGAGAACTATTCAAAATATTTAGCTTACTAATAATATTTTCTTTTGAAACAACCTCAGGCACCTTGGAAATAGGCACATGACCAGCAACAACACCCACTCTTAGCTTATCACTGATTAAAAGCATTAACGATTTACCGGAATTCAATTTACTTTCCAAATATTCAGTATGCCCTGGAAATACAAAATCCTTAGATTGAATATTCTTCTTGTTTATTGGCGCTGTAACCAACACATCAATTAATCCCTTTTCTAAATCTGCAACAGCAGCTTCTAAAGCCTTAAATGCAGATTCACCGGCACTACTTGTTGATTTACCTAACTCAACTTTTATATTTTCATCAACACAGTTAATAATATTTGTTCTATTAGGATGTGCTTCCTGAGCTTCCTTAATATTATTCAAACTAAAAGTTTCTATATTGAGTGCTTTTCGATGATAAGCTGCAACTTTTGGAGAGCCATAAATAATTGGAGTACAAATTTCATACATCCTTTCATCCATCAAGGTTTTAATAATAACCTCGTAGCCAATTCCGTTAATATCGCCATGAGTGATTCCAACTCTTATTTTAGTGTTTTTCATCTGCTGTTTATTTTATATCAGTGGACTGATATCACTTTCAAAAGTCCAATTTTAAGCCGTTGCTATTTAAATAGAGTGAACTGGAAAATGATCAGCTATATTGTTACTTCTTATACTCTCTGACTTTATCAATACAATTAACAGAGTGATTAAGAAATACATTTGCAAAACATTTGTGCCTTAAATCTTAAAAAAATCATTACAAAAATAGAAAGATTCAATAAAAGAGCATCATCTTTTCAATTATTCCTACTATCGATATTGTTTAATAAATTCAAATAACAAGCGAACCCCAACACCTGTGCCTCCTTTACCTCTGTAATTATCTGTTGTACTTACAAACGCAGGTCCGGCAATATCGAGATGAATCCATGGATAATTTGTAAAATGCTCCAGGAATTTCCCAGCTGTTATTGCTCCACCATCACGACCACCAATATTCTTCAAATCTGCAATATCCGATTTTATCAGCTCTCCAAATTCCTCCCAAAAAGGAAATTCTACCAGTCTTTCGTAAACTTTCTCTCCAGACTCCTTTAATTGAGTCATCTTATCCTTACTATCCTCATTTCCCATTGCCACCATGCCATACTTCCCGATAGCCACAGCCGCTGCACCTGTTAATGTCGCCAAATCGACAACAAATTCCGGTTTATATTGATCTGCATAACTAAGAGCATCGGCCAAAATCATTCTTCCCTCGGCGTCTGTATTTAAAACCTCAACAGTTTTCCCATTATACATCTTAATAACATCGCCGGGTACATAAGCATTTCCACCCGGACGATTGTCTGTTGCAGGAATTAATCCAATTACATGAATTGGCAGTTTAGCTTTCGCAATTGCATAAATTGCTCCGGCTACCGATGCTGCACCACCCATATCAGATTTCATCAAATCCATGCTGTCCTTAGTTGGCTTAAGGCTCAATCCGCCGGTATCGTATACAACCCCTTTTCCAACAAAAACAATTGGTTTCGAATTAACCGCCTCTTTCGATTTCCACTCCAATATAGAAAAAGTAGGCTCGTCAAGACTGCCTTTATTCACGGCCAAAAGACCGCCCATCTTTAAACTTTCAATCTTTTTCTTTCCAAAAACATCAACAGTAAATCCAGCTTTAACTCCCATTTCCTGAATTTCTTCACTTAATTTTTCTGCTGTAAGATAGCTTAAAGGTTCGTTTACAAGTTCGCGTGCAAAATTCACCCCTTCAACAACTGCAATTAACTCATTAAGCTGTGTTGAGCTGATAGCGTCGCTATGGATAATTACTTCTTCCAGAGTATGCTTTTGTTTTTTTGTATCGGTAAAATATTTTAGAAACTGATAATTTGTCAGGGCAACACCTTCAGCAAAAGCAAGTATTGCTTCTGCATCGTTCAGATAATCCTGCAAAACAATTTTGGTGATTTTACTTTCCTGAATCCTGGCATGAAAAGAGAAGCCCAACTTCCTCATTTTCTCCAAATCGGAATTAGTATACTCTTTATTATCTGCCACATGTAAATAAATTTTGCGCGTATAACGATTCAACTCTATTAACGTATTCTCGGTGGCAATTTGCTCTTCAGCAAACTTCATCTCCTGCTCGGAAAGAGGAAGATTTTTATAATTCCCGGCAGTTGCCAAAAAAAGAATGTTCTCGTTCTCATCTGGCTTCTGAAAGCTTTTTACTTCTATTTTCATCGGAACTCATGTTAGTGTGAAAAACCATATCGATCAACACAGTAATTCCCCAATACTTCGAACTTGATATTTCCAAATTCTGATAAACAGATATTTCCTGTGGATTTTTACAGCCAAGTAAAAATAGTAAAAAACTAAGCGGAAAACATTACTCCTTGATAAGGAAAAAATAAAACCGCAGCTTGATGCTGCGGTTTTATTATAATTTATCCGGATTTTCCTTGAAATAATTCCTTATCAATACTTTTTTGAGTTCCCTTAAAATAATTAGCTCAGTAAGTAACTCTGATTTTGGAACATCAGAAAAATTTAATTCCGTTTTAATAATCTGTTTTTCACTCACATCTATCTGATACAACAATAGAATTAAACGATGATAATCCCTATCCAATAAATAAGTTAAATGTTCATTTAACTGACTAAAAAGTTCTTCGTATGCATTGTGTATTTCTCCGGAAAATTTCACTTCCAACCCAAACTGATCAAAATCTTTCTCAATCTGGGCAGCAACCTGCCGAATCACCTCTTCGCGATTACGATAAGGTTCAATGCTCAAATTTTTTAAATCGGGTAAATTCACGTTCTATTCCTTTTCTATACTTGTATAAGAATACATGATCGCTTCCAGTTCTCTCAACAATTCACGCTTATCGTGGTTTGGATAGTAAACGTACGAATCCATACACACAACTCTGTTGTTCTTTTGATCAAGAAAAGTAATATTTATAAAAGGACCTCCCATAAAATCGCCGTTCACTTTCCATAAACCTCTTGTTTCCACTGCATAGTTATCGAAAAACTTGAATTGACGGTTCGAAATTGGAAAATCCATTTCGGTACTCATATAACTACCCTCCTTAGGTCCCGGAACAAACTTATTAAGTAGTAAATTCCTCTTTTTAATCACCTCATCCTTCGTGAATGAATCCTCGGAAATATAATCGTAGGTATAAATAAACATCCCTTGACTCGTTGAGGGAGTCTCCTTGCTTACCCAAAGAAAATCAGGTTCTTCTTTGTTTATGGTATATCCCGCAGGGAAAGATAGAGTGAAATTATTTTTCTCCTTTAGCTTTTCGAAAATTTCCTGAACAACATTCTTTTTAAAAACCTTAATTTTCCTTTCCCGTTCACCAATATGAAAATAGGCAATAATCTTATTTTTATTTTCGCTCAAGAGCTGTATCATATCCTTGTTGCTCTTAGCTTCGATCTTCATGAACGATTGTGTTTTCGCATACAATTCATTCTTTACAGAGATCTTATTTTCCTTCACTTTCGACGAAACCCTGAGGTCTAAAATACTTCGGTGAGTTTTAAACATACTGGAAAACTCATTGTGCGAAATCTGCAGTATATCAAAAAGTGTCTCATCTTGCGGCAATCCAATTTGAGTATCATTTAGTACCGCCTTTAATGTATCTCCAACACTTCCTTCATATAAAGCATCATTTATTATTACAACTATTTCTCCCGATTTCCCGGTTACTACAGGTCTTAGTCCTTGTGTTGTTTTCTTGCAGGAAGAAATACTTACCGTTACAAGCAAACAAAGTAATGTTGTTTGAATTATTCTCTTCATAATTTTAAATTTACAGAGACAAATGTTTCTATTCGTAATGAACTATTTTTAATACCATTCCCGGCACTAATTTCTTAGAACGGGTTATACTATTTAATTCAACCAAATCGGTAGTCGATTCAAGTTGAAATCTATCTGCAATTGAGCTTAAACTATCTCCAGCCTGAACTTCATAAAGTAAAAAACTACTTTTTTTCAATAAAGGATCCCTTTGTGGTTTTTGAGCCAAGGTATCGGAAGGGTAAACCCAGATTTTCAGTTTTTGTCCAATAAAAATATCAGGACTATCCATCTCATTCCATGCCTTGATATTATTAATTGTACAGCCGTACTTCATTGCAATTTTATGAAAATACTCTCCCGCCTCTACACTATGTATTATACAGTATTTCCCCTCAGTCGTTGAAAGATCCTTTTGAAGATCAAGATATTTTTTAGGCTCATCCTTCATTCCGTAAATAACCTCTTCCAAATCAATAAATTTGCCCACTTTTCCTATTGGAAGAATCAATTTGGCCGGAAGTTCACACAAAGGAATCAAATCACACTTATAAATTGGATTTAACTCCCGAACTGCCTCTATGGGTAAATCAAGCACTTTGGCAACATGTTGAAACGAGATTGGCTTATTTACAGTAACGGGAGATATTCTAAAGTATGGATATACATTTTTCGCAGGCACAATATTGTGTTCAGAACTATAATTCATGACATAATTAACGGCTATAAATGCAGGCACGTAATTTCTGGTTTGTTCGGGAAGATAAGGTGATATTTCCCAGAAATCAGTCTTTCCTCCGGAACGTTGAATCGCTTCACGCACAATACCAGGCCCTCCGTTGTAAGCTGCCAATGCAAGTTTCCAATCACCAAAAATCCGATACAAATACTGAAGATATTTACAGGCTGCTTCTGTCGATTTATCCGGATCCATTCTCTCATCAATATACGAAGTGATTCTTAAATCGAACATTTTACTGGCATTATACATGAACTGCCATAAGCCAATTGCTCCTGATCGTGATTTTGCTTTAGGATCCAAAGCTGATTCTATAACTGATAAATATTTCAATTCCAATGGAAGCTGGTACTTATCCAAATACTCTTCGAACAAAGGGAAATACAATTCGGAACGCTCTATAATTTTTGCAGTTTTTTCACGATGCCTAATTGCATATGCGTCAATATATCTTCTGACAATTGGCTTAAAATCCAACTGAATCGGACTTTTTGCATTGAGTTTATCCATTCTCTCCTGATATACTTCATCAGAAAAAACTGGAATATAATTAGCATCCATTACAGTATTTTCCGGAAGATCTTCTTTCAATATTTCCGAAGTGAAATGAATCAAACGTTGATTGATTTCATTTATATTCTCAGGCTTTTCTTTGTTCAGAATATTGAAAAGCGACTGTGAATCTGCCTGAATAGCAAAAGCAAAGCAAAGAAAAATAAGAAGTAAATATTTCCTCATATATCAGCATTTAAATGCTCCTAAATTTCGTAAAATAATACGAAATGAAGATATTTCATCAACAAAATAACATAAAAAAAACATTTATTTCTAAATGTTCCGCTCAAAATGAATCTAAATAACTAAAAAGTTAGTTTTCAGATCATTATTATTTTATTCCTATTTAGGAAAAAAAGACGTGACAAAAAAGGCAGGAAGTAACTCCTGCCTTTCCTATCTTATTTATTTTTGGATTCTTTATCCTTACTTTTATCCTTATCGTCATCCATATCAGTAGCCTTTTTAAACTCTTTCATTCCCTGACCCAATCCTTTCATTAGTTCCGGAATTTTTTTTCCACCAAAAAGAAGTACAATTACAAATACTATAATTATAATTTGCCAGGGACCAACCATTCCGGCTAAAACAAAAAGGTTCATATCTATTTATTTAATGATTTGGAATACTAAGTTACTAATTTTACTGAAATTTCTATTTCATATTAGAAATCCATTTTACAACATCATTACCATTTGCAAATATTAAAAGACCAAACAACAGCACCATTCCGGTTATCTGTGCATACTCCATAAACTTATCTCCTGGTTTTCTTCCTGTAATGATCTCATACATCAGAAACATTACATGTCCGCCATCCAAAGCTGGAATTGGAAGAATATTCATGATCGCCAAAATAATTGAGAGGAATGCTGTCAGATTCCAAAAGGCCTCCCAATTCCAAACACCCGGAAAAATATTACCAATAGTTATAAAACCACCTATTGATTTATATGCTTTAGTTTCAGAAGAAAAAATCAGTTTAAACTGCTTTAAATAGGATCCGAGCTTATCAATCCCTTTATTAAAACCTGCAGGAATTGATTCAACGAAAGTGTACTCCAATGTTTCATACTCGAACAAACCCGATTCTATTTGTGGATAGAATCCAATTTTCCCATCATCACCAACAGTAAGCTGAACTTGTTCGGACTTACCGTCTCGATTCAACTGAACCAAAATACTTTGACTCTTCTTCGACTGTAAAAAAGTCTGAAATTGATCGTAGTAGCTGAAACCAACAGAATCAATCGATACAATTTTATCTCCTTTTAAAATTCCGGCCTCACTTGCAGGAGATTCTTTCAACACTTTTCCAATAGAAACAGCACTGTAAGGATAACGAATATCAAACACAGGACTTAAAGAGAATCCCTTACTGCTTTTCTCCAATAATGCCGGCACAAAAGAAGAAGGAATATCAACACTTAGCTGCTCATTATTTCTTATGAATTGAATCGACTTAGGACTATTTAGCAAGATATCCGGAACGATATCATTAAACTTTTTTACTTTTTGATTATCCAAAGCAACAATTTTGTCACCATCCTGCAATCCAATACTCTCGGCTAAAGAATCACAAACAACACCATACTTCACATTTTCAGCAGGCAGATATTGCTCGCCCCAAGTGTAAAGCACTGCAACATAAATAACAAATGCAAGAACAAAGTTCACCAAAACACCACCTACCATGATCAATAACCTTTGCCATGCCGGTTTCGATCTGAATTCATAAGGCTCAGGAGGTAATTTCATCTGCTCCTTATCCATCGATTCATCAATCATTCCTGATATTTTTACATAACCACCAAGAGGCAGCCATCCAATACCATATTCTGTTTCTCCTTTTTTAAATTTAAACAAAGAAAATCCAGGATCGAAAAACATATAAAACTTTTCAACTCTGGTTTTGAACAATTTTGCAAAGGTAAAATGCCCTAATTCATGCAACACAACCAAGATGGACAAACTCAACAAAAACTGTCCTATTTTAACGATTACTTCCATTCAATTTCAATTAATAATTTAAACTCTGCCGACTAATAGAATCAGCAAATTAGCGGATGCCTAAGATAGGTATTTTTTACAACATAGATAATGCCAATTTCCTTGCTTCCTTATCTGTTAACACATAATCTTCGTAGGTTGGATTTTTAATAAATCCGGTTTTGTGCATACAGTCTTCTATAATATCGCTCATTCGTAAAAACCCAACTTCATCTCTTAAAAAGGCATTAACAACAATTTCGTTGGCAGCATTTACAATACATGGCAAATTTCCACCTTTTTCCATCGCCTGAAAAGCCAAATTTAAATTTTTAAAATTCTTTGAATCGGCTGCTTCGAAACTCAAATTCGGATAATCTAAAAAATTAAAACGTGGAAAATCTGTTTTTAATCTTTTCGGATAGGTAAGTGCAAACTGAATAGGTAATTTCATATCCGGCAATCCCATTTGTGCTTTCATCGATCCATCTTCAAACTGCACTATAGAGTGCACAATTGATTGCGGATGCACAATTACATCAATTTGAGAAGCTTTTAAATCGAACAGCCATTTGGCTTCAATCGCCTCAAAACCTTTATTCATCATACTGGCAGAGTCAATGGTTATTTTTGCTCCCATGTCCCAGTTAGGATGCTGCAAGGCTTGCTTAGAACTTACGGTTTCTAGAAATTTTTTATCCTTGCCTCGAAACGGTCCTCCGGAAGCGGTCAAATAAATCTTTTCAATTGAATTATCGAACTCGCCGGATAAGCACTGAAAGATTGCTGAGTGTTCCGAATCTACAGGGTAAATATTAACACCATTCTCTAAGGCTAATCTTTGAATAATTTCACCTGCAACCACAAGAGTTTCCTTATTTGCCAAAGCAATATTCTTTTTTGCCTCAATTGCTTTAATAGTGGGAAGAAGTCCTGAATATCCAACCATTGCTGTAACCACAACATCGATTGCCGACATTTGCACGACTTGTGCTATTGCATCAATTCCGGCATAAACCTTTATGGGTTCATTTTTTAAAGCTTCGGAAAGCTCAGTGTATTTTTCTTCGCAGGCAATAACAACAACATCGGGATGGAATTTTTTTGCTTGCTGAATCAACAGCTCAATATTATTATTCGCCGTCAGTACATCCACAATAAATTCATCAGGATTGGCTTCCACCACCTCTAAGGTCTGCGTTCCAATGGAACCCGTAGATCCCAAAATGGCAATATGTTTACTCATCAATAATTAGAGTTTTATTTGTAGTTAGAATTTGATATAATCCTCAGGATTTAATGCTTGTCCATTGTGCCACAACTCGAAATGCAAATGAGGCCCGGATGTAAGTTCTCCCGAATTCCCCAGTAAAGCAATTGCCTCGCCGGCTTTTACGTGCTCACCAGTTTTCTTCAACAGTTCAGAATTATGCTTGTAAACCGACAATAAATTGTTCGAATGCTGAATCTGAATAACGTAGCCAGTATTTAGTGTCCATTCTGAAAACACAACGGTTCCATCCAATACCGATGAGATTCTTTCATTCAGCCCCCCGACAATGTCGGTACCAAAATGCTCAATTTTACTATCGTAATGATTAGAAACCATGCCGTTAATCGGCGCAAAAAAGTAGGTGTTGGACAAGCCTCGGGCTTTTGGAGCGCTTCCAAAAGATAAATTATATTTCTCATCCTCCTCATGCTCTTTCCGAAAAGCTGAATCATTTGAAGAGATACTAAAGCTTAAATCTTTATATTTGGGATCAACAATTGAATCATCAGCATTCTCAACAACATTATCGAAATCATTTCCTGAAATAACATTTCGAATTCCTTGAAAAAAGCGATCTCTTTTATCCAGTTCTGCAATAAGAGAATCTGCTAAAATCGCATTATCCTCAATATTTTTTCGCATTTCACCATCGGGGTAACCGGGAATATATTCACGTAACGGAGTAAATGCAATAAGTAAAGTCACCAACGCGATAAGGATAATTGAAAACAATCCAGTTACCGTAAAAACATTTAAACGTGATAATCGAATCGATAATACCTCATCAAAAGTACCTTCATTGGAAATAGTTAACCTGTATTTGTTTTTTAATTTCTCAAGTAAAGGCTTTTTCTCTTTTAAACGACTCATAATGAAAGGATCTAAAATATTTACGCAAAGGTAAGAGAATTAGCGTAAAATGTTTACTTCTGAGAAGGTAAAAATTACCACTAAAAAAGGGCTTTGGATTTCTCCAAAGCCCTTTTGCTAGTAGCGGGAGCCAGACTCGAACTGACGACCTTTGGGTTATGAGCCCAACGAGCTACCACTGCTCCATCCCGCAATATATTTTCGAAAGATACTATCTTTTATTTCTTGTTTAGGCCTGCTTAATCCTAATCCTTAGTAGCGGGAGCCAGACTCGAACTGACGACCTTTGGGTTATGAGCCCAACGAGCTACCACTGCTCCATCCCGCAATATATTTTAAGAAATATCTTTCGTTTTGCGGTTGCAAAGATAGGAGGCTTTTGTTCGAAAACAAAATTATACTGATAAAATTTAAACAAATCCTTAGTGATACGGCACTAAACACAGACATAAGCACTGTTTACCATACAGATACGACTCCAAAAAAAATATCCTACACAGCTTGCAATACGACATCTTTAACATCTAAAAATGCTTCTTCCAAAATTGTCATTTTCGAGAACATGAATTCGAAATAGCTTTTCCATTCATCCTTGTTATAAATTGATGCTCCTCCCAAATGGTAATAAATCATACCTACATCTTTAAATCCCTCAATAAAATAGTCTTTTTCCCATTTTAAATCCGCTCCGCAAGTACCCATTATTACAGGCTTATACTTTTCGAACTGTTCATAAACAGAATGTCTTTTCGAATCCAACTTACTGTCAATCTGAATAATAACAAATGCTCCATTCTCATTCAGATCAAACTTTAACTGCACTTCCTTAATCTGAGTTCCGCGCAAAACCCATGAGGTCATCTTTCTTCCCTTTTCTTTTGAATATCTTTTAAATCCATCCCAAAATTGAATTTTAACTTCTTTAGATTCTTCTTTAGTATACATTATTTTGCTTTTTTTTACAAAAATAAGGATATCTTACAAGATACAATGGTTTACAGGAATATGAATTCGCATTTAATTAAAATGGAAATTAATCTTATCTTTAAACACTCTAAATAATGCAATCAGATAATTAATGCAGATAAAACAGGTCTACATATATTTACTCCTCATATTATTGCTTGGCTCCTTTCAGTCTCGCGCATCTTTTGACCAGGACACAATTTGCAAAGACTCCTTGATTGTTGCCAGCTATGTTGAAGGCCCTCACGTTAGATACATTTCTTCAACAAGAGTTGAGGCTTTTTACATAGTGCACGACAGCATAAAAAACAAAACCAGAAAAATAAGCAAAACTTTCCGGTTTAAGAATGACACCGTGACCTTCCTCGGATTTGCAGGAAATGATACTCTGACTTATATTATTCCTCATAAAATCAAGCCAGAATCTGGGGAAAATCCTTCAAATAATAAGATAGTCGTTCTGGGGGATATCCATGGGGAATTTGAATCATTATTAGCTATTCTTCGTTACAACAAAATTATTGATGAAAAAAACAAATGGAATTTTGGGGATGGACAAATAGTTTTTACCGGCGATGTATTTGACAGAGGGGATAAAGTGACAGAATGCTTATGGTTCATTTTTCAATTGGAAATTCAAGCGAAAAAACAAGGTGGAATGGTTCATTACCTTCTGGGAAACCATGAAATGATGGCTTTACTTTTTGATGATAGATATGTTGTTGATAAATATCAGCATGCGGCTCATTATATTCACTTTCATTACTCACATTTTTTCGACAAACATTCGGTTTTGGGTAAATGGCTGCGATCTAAAAATACTATTGTCCGCATAGGAGAACAATTATTTGTACATGGTGGTATTTCTCCTGATTTTTTAGAGAAAAGAATGAGTATTGATGAAGTAAATACTGGTATGAGATACCACTTAAATAATTATACCGAGCTAAAAGACACGACACTAGTTGATTTATTTTTATATTCAAATAGTCCGTTATGGTATCGCGGCTATTTATCAAGAACACCAAAATATGACCGTATATCTTTACAGGAGGTACTAAAGACACTTGATTTTTATCATGCTAACGTTATTATTTTTGGACACACTCCTGTCGCTAAAGTATATGCATTTTATTCGTTTAAACTCATTGGAATGGATGTGCCCATAGGCGATCCCAACTATATTGATCAGGGCTTACTTATAGAGAATCAGAAATATTATCGGATATTTGCACATAAGGAAAAAGAACGGTTACAATAAAACGAAAACAGCATGGAATTTATTACTGATATAATAACGAACCCAAATATTCCAACATCATTTATGGACTCGAATAATATACTTGAATTATTATTCCGGTTCATACTTAATTTAGCAGTAACGGTTTTTGTAATCAATTACGTTTATTTCAGAGCTACAGGAAAAAGATCCTACGTTTTTACCTACATCATGATTAGTACAACCGTATTCTTTCTTTGTTTTTTACTTGGAAGTATTGAATTACAACTTGGTTTTGCTCTTGGATTATTTGCAATCTTTGGAATTATCCGCTACCGTACCGATACCATACCAATCCGGGAAATGACCTACCTTTTTCTTGTCATTACCATATCAGTTATTAATGCATTAACCAGAGGGGAAGTAAGTTTTGGCGAAATTGCTTTTACCAACGCAGCTTTTATGGCAACCACCTGGGTGATGGAAAGGGTTTGGATGAAGCGTCATCTTGCGAGAAGAACCATAGTATACGATCGACTTGATTTAATTCATCCCAGCAAGCATCAGGAATTAATTGATGACATCGAAACCCGGACAGGAATGGTAGTCGCAAAATTTAGTATCGGACAAATAGATTTGGCAAAAGGATATACAAAGCTAATTGTATTCTACAAAGAGTCTGTAACTCCTAATATATTAACCGATGCAGAAATAAGCGACAGGAGTACCTGACTAATAAAGCACCTTTGTTATGATAAAACTAATTCGCCACCAGACTTTTCTCATACTCTTCCTATTCTCACTGGGATGCACGAGACTATTTGCAATTGGTCAGGAAAAAATAGATTCTGTTTATCATGCTCCGGATTTATTTGAATCCGATACGCTTATTGAATTATCAATAACTACTGATCTAAAGTCATTGGTTAAAGATGTAGGTGATAATAACAAATATCACAAGGGAAGACTCTCCTACCTACTTGGTGATTCAATAGTTTCCATGATTGTAGAACTTAAAACCAGAGGTAATTTCAGGAAAGACCGCAGTATTTGTGCATTTCCCCCGTTAACTGTAAAATTCAATAAAGCAGAATCAAACTATTCACTCTTTCACGATAACAATAAGCTAAAACTGGTTTCTCATTGTCAAAATCGAAACGATAGGTATGAACAAATGCTTATCCATGAATACCTGATCTACAAAGCATATAATATTTTCACACCTGAAAGTTTTAGGGTTCGTTTGGTAAAAATATCTTACAAGGACAGTAAAGGAGAGATGAAACCTCTAGAAAAATTTGCATTCTTTATAGAAGACTTTAAAAAAATGGCTGCAAGGAATGGCAAGATAGCACGTTACGACAAAAAAGTTCATCAGGATCGTACCAACATCAGTAAGGTAACCAAACTTGCCATCTTTCAATACATGGTTGGGAATACAGATTGGGGAGTTCCAACCCTTCATAACATCAAACTTATTTCGAAGACACCAACTTCTCGCTTAATAACAGTACCCTATGATTTTGACTGGGCCAGTTTGGTAGATGCTCCATATGCCACCCCTAATGCAAAATTAGATATTCAGTCTATTCACGAACGGCTTTACAGAGGTTATCAACGAACCGCTGAAGAACTGGAAGGTATTTTCAGGGAATTTAGAATGAAAAAAGAATTTTTATACAAGCTGTACACAAATTGTCCTTATCTGGATGATAAAGAAAAAGAACGTGCCTTGAATTATTTCGATGAATTCTATGAAATAATAGACAATCCTAGAAGTGTAAAGTCCGAATTTATTGACGGCGCCCGAATTATTAAATACAAAAATTAATTTAACAGATGCAATTTGATTCCATAGAAAATTCGATCTATTTTTACAGACAAATATTGCATCTATGAATGAATTAGCCTCCTATTTACACAAAAATATGATTGAAGCAGGTTGCGACGAAGCAGGACGAGGTTGTCTTGCCGGCCCCGTATTCGCATCGGCAGTAATCTTACCTAAAAATTTCTCGAACAAAATATTAAACGATTCAAAAAAACTCTCTGAAAAAAACAGATATTTGCTTCGAGAAGTAATTCAGAAAGAAGCAATTGCATGGGCAGTTGGAATTGTCAGCCACACCGAAATCGATCAGATTAATATTCTGAATGCTTCTTTTTTAGCCATGCACAGAGCTGTTGAGCAACTCAAAATTACACCTGAACATCTGCTTATTGATGGAAACCGATTCACTCCTTATCCGAATATCAATCACACCTGTATCGTAAAGGGAGATGGGAAATACTTATCGATTGCTGCTGCTTCTGTTTTGGCAAAAACCTATCGCGACGATTACATGTTATCCGAGCATGAGAAATTTCCTTGTTACGATTGGAAAAATAACAAAGGTTATCCGACCAAAAAACATCGCTTAGCCATTCAGGAACACGGAATCAATCCCATTCACCGAAAAACCTTTTCTCTCCTGCCAAATCAATTAGAGTTGAAATTTTGAGGAAAAACAGCTCATTAACAAGCAATTATCAATTCTATTTAACGAGAAAAACACAGGGTTCATCTAATTTTCAGCATCCAATAAAAACACAACACACTGGTTAGCAGTTGATTATTTTTCCCTGCGCTTTTTAGCTCTTTTCCAAGAAAAATGTAATCCTATATTAATATTAACTTTGCTATTCGACTAAATACTTATAACAACTGATAACCATTCTGGTTTACCAAAAACCGGTTTGGTTATATTAAAAATTTAAAGTAAATCAAATGAGAAAATTTGCATCATTAATTTTGGGATTAAGCTTACTACTTAGCTTTTCCAATGCAAAAGCAGATGAAGGCATGTGGCTTTTATCTTTATTAAATAAGAACGTTGCCGAAATGAAGGCAAAAGGTTTAAAATTATCTGCCGATGATATTTACAGCATCAATAAAAGTTGTTTAAAAGATGCGATTGTAGGTTTAGGATTTGAAGGAAGACCATTCCGTCATTTCTGTACTGGTGAAATTATTTCTGATCAAGGTTTATTTCTTACAAATCATCACTGTGGATTCAGTGCTCTTCAATCACACTCTACAACAGAGCATGATTATCTTTCAGATGGATTTTGGGCTTACGATAAAAATGAAGAGCTCACCAATCCAGGTGTTACAGCCTCTATATTAGTTCGCATGGAAGATGTATCGAAAGAAGTTCTTTCGGCAGTGAATGACGAAATGACTGAGGAAGAGCGCTACAAAGCAATTGAAAAAGTTGCCGTAGAATTGGAGAAAAAAGCTGAAGAAGGAACAGATTACAAAGCGAATGTTAAAAGCATGTTTGAAGGAAACCAATATTTCCTTTTCGTATATGTAATTTATAAAGATGTTCGTTTAGTTGGAGCTCCTCCACAATCAATGGGTAAATTTGGCGGTGATACAGACAACTGGATGTGGCCGCGTCACACTGCAGATTTCTCTATGTTCAGAATCTATACAGGACCTGATGGAAAACCTGCTGATTACTCGGATAATAACATTCCATTAAAACCAAATCATCACCTTCCTGTTTCTGCCAAAGGCGTAGAAGAACAGGATTTTGCAATGATTATGGGATTCCCTGGAACTACCGACCGCTATCTTACTTCTTTTGGTTTGGAAGAAACAATGAAAATCACCAACCAAAACCGTTACGATATCCGTACTTTAAAATTGGATATTATGAAGGAAGATATGCTTAAAGATGCAAAAGTTCGTATTCAATATGCGGCCAAACATGCTCAGAGTGCCAACTATTGGAAATATTCAAACGAGCAAAACAAAGCCCTTACAAAGTTGAATACAATGGGGCACAAAAAAGAAATTGAAAAGGAATATCTTGAATGGGCAAATAAAAAATCAAAAAGAGAAGCTAAATATGGAAAAGCTCTTGAAATGATTGCTCAGGTTTATGCAGAACGTAAAGAAGTAATGAATGCCAGTTCGTACTTAAGAGAAGCTTTGCTAAGTGGTGCGGAAATGCCTGTTTTTGCGATTCAACTAGGAGGTCTAAAATCGTTACTTGAGGCTGAAACTCCAGATACAACGGCAATTGAAAAGGCAATTACTGGTTACCGTCAAGCCGCTGAAGGTTTCTATAAAGATTACAATGCTCCAACCGATGAAAAACTAATGGCCGGCATGTACAAAATGTACGCAGAGAATATTCCGGCAGATCAACAGCCGGAGATATTCAAAACTTTTAGCGAAGAATACAACAACGACTTTAACAAATTAGCTTCTGACGTTTATTCAAACTCCATTTTTGCTACATCTGAAAGTTTCAATAAATTTCTAGATGACCCAAAACTGGAAACTCTTGAAAATGATATTGCTTTCAAAATAGGTAACTCAATCATTGCTAAATACAAAGAGATTAGAACTGAATTATCAAAAGGATCTGATCAACTGCAAAAAGGGAAACGCCTGTTTGTTGATGGTTTAATGCAAATCAATAAAAAGAAAAATCTGGCTCCGGATGCAAATTCATCTATCCGTTTAACTTACGGAAATGTTGGTGGATACACTCCAAAAGATGGTGTTTACTATAAACATTTCACAACTCTTAAAGGGGTAATGGAAAAAGAAGATCCTACAAATGATGAGTTTGTTGTTCCTGCTAAACTAAAAGAGCTGTACAATAAAAAAGACTTTGGTCAGTATGCCGATAAAAACGGCAACTTACCTGTTTGTTTCTTAACCAACAGTGACATTACCGGAGGTAACTCAGGGTCTCCTGTAATTAACGGAAACGGTGAGTTAATCGGTACTGCCTTTGATGGTAACTCTGAAGCCATGTCAGGTGATATCGATTTTGAAGAAAATCTGCAAAGATGTATCAATCTTGACATTCGTTACACACTTTTCATTATTGATAAGTTTGCCGGTGCTCAAAATCTGATTGACGAAATGACTATTGTGAAATAAATAGTACTGAGATTTTAGATGTGAGTAATTAGATTGACTTACATGATAATTTTAAAATCATATCAAAATAGATTAACAAGGATGTTCGAATTTTCGGACATCCTTTTTTTAAGGATTTTAAAGGATACAAAGGAGAAATTAAAATATCCAAATTTAATAGTCTGTTCTTGCCTGCTTATCGCAATAAATTGCGAACACTACCGCAAAAATTTGCGGTAAGCAATGCAAAAAGTTGCAGTAAGCAGAGCGAAAATAGTAAGTAAGCATACACCAATTGGTGTGTACCAGTATCTGAAATCTCTTTTCCTTATCCAAAATCATCTTACACCATTTACAAAATAATTTGAGTTGCTTACAACTTGAAAAAATCAGGAACAAATTCGACAGCCAATTTTCTTATACATCCTTTCTGCATCTCATTTTTTCTTACTTTTGATTTGAAAACCGCAAACCAATAATATGTCGACTAAAATAACCATGTATACTGATGGAGCTGCAAGTGGAAACCCCGGACCGGGTGGATATGGTGTAGTTTTAATTTCGGGAAAGCATCGAAAAGATTTAAATCAGGGATTTAAGCTTACTACAAACAACAGAATGGAACTGATGGCTGTTATTGTTGGACTGGAGGCATTAAAAACACCCGGTTGTGATGTTACTATTTACTCCGACTCGAAATACGTGGTTGATTCTGTAGAGAAAAAGTGGGTTTTTGGATGGGTGCAAAAGCGCTTTAAAGGGAAAAAAAATGCAGATTTATGGATGAGATTCCTGGAAGTTTACAAAAAACACAATGTGAAATTTGTTTGGATCAAAGGTCACGCTAACATTCCGGGCAACGAACGTGCCGATCAGTTAGCGGTTATGGCTTCCCAAGCGCCAAATCTTCCCGATGATGTTGGTTATAATCCTGAATAATTCAGCTTTATTCACCTTCCTTCACGCCAAAGAAATCTTCCAGATTCTTTTTCGTTTCTCCGCTGGAGATTAAAATCAAGTAATCACCCGTTGCAACCATTGTTCCCTTTGGCGGATTCTTCATTAACCTGCCCTCCTTCACCATCCCAATCAAAATTGCGTTGTAATCCAGCTTCAGTTTCATGAAAGCAGCCATATATTCCTCACCGGAAAAATCGCATTCTTCTGTAATTATATACTGCTGAATGTCCGAATCTTCATCAGCAACACTTGTAGAAATTAAATCTTCGGTATAGGTGGCTACATAAGGTTCGAACAAGTAAGATGCAACCAATTTTGAAGCAACTTCACTCTGTGCAATTACATGAACAATACCAGCATTCACAAAAGTTTCCCTCAAACTAGGGTTTAAACAAGTAACAACAATATTTGCCTCAGGGTATCTTTTCTTTAAGTTGATCACAAAAACCAAGGTTTCCGAATCGTCATCGAAATTCACAAATATTCGTTTTGAACGCTCAACATTCACTTTACTTAAAGCTTCAACATTGGAGTAATCAGCAAAAAGACTAAATGTATTTTTAGAAGGATATAAATCAGCAATTAAATCCAGATCAGCTTTATTATTGGTTACAAAAGCTACCTTTTGTCCTGCCTGAATAATTTGGCTCGCTACTTTTTGTCCAAATTCATTCCAGCCAATAATAATGTAATGATTATCAAAATCACTTCCCCAGAAACCACTTTTTTTCTTTTCCATATACTGATTAAATCTAACAGTTACTTCACCAATAACAAATCCCAATATTCCCAAACTTCCAATAATCACAAGTAAACCAATAATTTTACCCGCAAATGTTACCGGATAAAAATCACCGTATCCTACTGTTGTAAGAGTTACAATGGCGTACCAAAAAGCATCTCCAACTGTCTTGATATTTGAATCAGGCGATTGCCCCTCAAAATATTTAATTCCCAGTATGGCAATTACGTATATTAAAAATGCAATAAAAATACTTAGCCTTTTCTTCATGTGATTCTACTTATTCAGGTACACAAATCTCTACACCATCACCGTTCCATTTAATGTCAAGCTTACCGGCATTTACCAAACTTCGGAAATCTTCTGATTTTTTCTGGTTGCAGCTGCTCAGCTCAACATACGACCATCCTTTATCTGGAAAAGTATGAATGGCTAAGTGTGATTCAGCAAGCAACCAAAAAGCAGTATATCCCTGAACCGGAAAATGATGATCGGTAAAATTCAAAATCACAAAGCCAACCTGCTCCAAATAATCTTGGAACTGAGCTTGCAAAACCTTGGGTTCACATTCGGAAACCCAAAATCGAAGATTGTGAATTTTTGCTGCTAATATTTTTGTTTTCGTCTTCATTCGACACTAATTTTAGACGCTGATTTTTATGATTGTATAAGATAAAAGCTGATTATTTCTACCTCTGTTTTATCAGTACATTTTCTCTGTTGAGGATTCTGTTTCAATAATAATTCAAATCTGATTTATTATTAATAAAGATCCCAATTGCCTTTTAAATAATACTTATACAGCACAGGTTCATGAATTCTATTGATATAAACACTGTCTTTTTCCCAAGGATAAATATCCTTACCAAAAGATGTAATCAAGGTCATAGCTTCCTTATTGATCCAACGTGTTGGTATATGAAACTCGATATTTTGCAATTGCTTTTTCACATTGGTATCAGCAGGCTGTTTTACCCCTAAACTCCACCCCCATTCGCCTAAAGTTATCACCTGATTGTGCATTGGAACTGTTTGGAAACCTGCACTTTTCATTGTCTCTAAAATACACGAAAATGCCTGCGTTGCAAAATAAGGACTGCCTGCCTGAGTTACAATAACACCTCCGGGACGTAAATGACGATAACAAAGTTTATAAAATTCATGCGAATACAAACGTCCCAGTTCTACACCTCTCGGGTCTGGTAAATCAATAATTATTACATCATAATAATCATCATTCGACAGCAAATACTTGTAACCATCATCATTCAATACCTCAACCTTTGCATTATTCAGCGAGTTTTGGTTCAATTTGGTCAAGATGGGATTCGTCTTTCCCAATTTGGTCATGGCTGGATCCAAATCAACTAAGGTGATTTTCTCAACCTTGGGATATTTTAAAATCTCCCGAACAGCACAACCATCACCACCACCTAATACCAGCACGTTAACCGGATTTGGATGCAAACTCATTGCAGGATGAACCAAAGGCTCATGATACATCAATTCATCACGCGTACATAACTGTTCGTTACCATTTAGGTACAGCCAGTAATCATTCTTCCATTTCGTAATTACAATACGCTGATATTTAGTTTGCTCCGCAAAGATTACCTTGTCGGAATATTTTTGCTGCTCGCCATATTTAATGATAGGATCGGTAACAAAAACCCCGGTTGTCAGCGAAATCATGACAAATGTGCCTAAGACAATCAAGGCTTGCCTTTCTGAGGATTTCAAAAGATCCCAAAGAAAAATCAACACCACAATCGAGACAGAGAAATTTACAAACCCAAGAATAAAAGGAGTATAAATCAATCCAAATACGGGTAATCCGATAAAGGCAAAAAATATCCCTCCAAGCAGACTTCCATAGTAATCGTTCTCTAAAATATTCGAAATATTGAACCTTAATTTCTCGTAATCATCGTTAATGCGGATCACCAAAGGAATTTCCATTCCAATCAACAATCCAATACAAATTGCCAGACTGTAAATAAGAATTCCTATCGATTGAGTATATGCAGAAGCCGTATAAACCAGTAAAGCAGCAAACGAAACGATGAACGATAACACAAATTCTAAGATCAGAAAACGTTTCAATAAACGGGTCTCAAAATTCTTAGTAATTCGACTACCCAAACCCATTGAGAATAACATGAGTGAGATAATCATCACCCAATGAAAAACAGAATTACCTAAGAAATACTGTGCCAAAGTGGACAAAATATACTCTGCCACTACACCTGAAAATCCTGTAGCAAAAATTGCCGCTTTTAATAATGTTGATTTATTCTTGAACACTTTCAGAGAATTATGAATTACGAATTAAAGATCATGAATTGGAATGCACAAACCGACATTATCCAACTCATGATCTTTAATTCATAATTCAACATTTATAATTCATAATTTTATAAGCACCATGTGATTAAAACCGATCCACCGATATAAGCAAATGCTTCAATTAAAGCAGCTCCAACATTGGGTTTTTCCTGATTAATAATTTCATCGGTTAACCGTTCACCCGGCAGTAATATCTTATCTGTTATTAAACGCATAACCGGCAATAGAATAATTCCCACAACAAGCTCAAAACCAGCTTCGGTAAAACTTGGCAACCAACCTTCAAAATCTCCGGTTAACCCAAAACGAATCAAATTTCCTATCGCAATTATAGCTCCGGCGAAACCAATTCCAACAGCAACATTGTCTTTTTCGATGTGTTCATGCAAATTGTATGGAGTAATCCAATTATAAATACGTGTAGTTACAATTAAAGCAATTTGACCAAATGCCCAAAAAACAACGGCTGTAAGAATCCCAAACAAAAGTCCTTCGCTCTCGCCCGAAACGGCTCCAAAAATAATTAAACCTGATGCTACCGAAACTGCTCCTTCTACAACACCGGTTCCGGCATTCTGATCCTCAATAATCTCCTTACGAACTGAAAATTTTCGAAGTATTAAATAATCAGATAAAAATATAGAAATGTTCAAAAGTACGATGGCCAATAAACCGTAAACGGCAATATCAATCACATCATTTACCAAACCATTTGATGGTCCCACGATTGCACTTCCTATTGAAAACAATAAGCCGATATAGTATCCTACATGAGAAATGGCAAAGGCAAAGTTATCTTTCTTCACCAACTCCTCTTTCACTTTAAAAGAAGGGTGAAGCAATTGATAAATAAATTTTCCAATCAGGAAAATGACAAATGCTGCCATGATATAAACCACAGCATCATAAACGATAAACGAAATTTCTGATAATGATATCATAAGTATTTGTTTTAGTACATTAGTAATTAGTAGTTAGTAAATAGAAATATCGCATTTTGCCTAAAGACTATGGACTAATACTCGTTACGTCAAAAATTATTTTCCAAATCCACCGCTGCGGGAGCGTGTTGAACTTGTGCGGTATCTTGATGAACTTCTTGTTGTTTTGCGTGAAGATCTTGCACTGCTTGAACTTGAAGAACGACTTACTCTACTTCGAACCTTATCCTTAAATGTGGAAGGCTTGCTTCCCCACTTACTGCTGCTTCCCGAACCGGAAGAGGTATAAGATTTCGTTCCATAAACAGGACTGCTTCCGCGAGGGCCGTAATATCCTCTTGAACTTCCATAATATCCACCGCTTCGATAATCATTCCAGTACGAACGTCGGTACGATCCCATATTGAACATGTGCGACATGAAAGCATATTGTCCGTAGAACGCCCAGAAAGAAGATCCTCCCCGATTTTCCCATCGTCCGTATTTCTCATTTCCAACATAGTGATTGTATCCTGCAGGTACAGCCTGCTTGGTCACAACCCCATCCTTTTTAGAAACAATTTCCATTCCCATATTATTCAAATTCTGAGAAAAGAACGGCTCGCTCACTTTTTTCCAAGTGGTTTTTTGTTCTACTACCGTGTCCGGACGCTGAATAATCACCTGATATTGATGACGGTAATTGTCAGAACCTTCACTAGCGTCCATATCGAATAGAATTATCGAGAAGTTCTGTTCATTATTCAACTCCTTAATCAAATTATCAACGGGAGATTTTTGCCATGTTTCTGCAACTGAAGAAGAGGAGGAAGATCCTGATCGTCCACAAGTCTTTGCTATAAAAAACACTACAATAATCCCAATGATTACTTTAGTTACTGTGTTCATAAATTGTAGTTTATAATTACGAGTTAAGAGTTATCAATGAAAGTCAGATGCTTTTCACTAATAACTCTTACTAACTTATTTAGGTAAAATATTAGATATTTCGAACTCCTTAATTGCCTTACCGGCCGAAGCTTCGAATTCTTTTTCATCCCATTGCTCAATGGTAACAATATATTCTCCGGATTCATCAACAAAATCCCATGAAATAAATTCCACCCAATCCTCTCCACGGGCTTTATCATTAAAATAACCCGGTGATTCCTGTTCAAAGAAATACTTTTTATCCTTATAAAACAAAGTCATTGGAGGCTTTTGCTTAGACAGCAAATCAGCAAGTACATTCTCGCCTAATTCACGAACCTTAACCTTATCGCAAACGGAAAGACTTATTTCATCGTCCTCCTCAACCGAAAGAAAAAGTGTTTTACTACCATTGTTAATCTTGTATTCTTTAGAGAAATAATTATCCCCCCAATCGTACTCATAACCCGCCTGCACTTCCCAACTATCCAGATCGTATTCAAAAACAAAACCAACATCCAGGTCGGTAACCCGGATATTGGTGCTGTCATACTTCGGCTGTTTCCGTTTAAAAAAATCGGTAAATCCCATTTTTAATTTCGTTCAAATTTGTAAAAACAGCTATTCTTTATTCTTCATTTTCGCTTTCAACTCTTCCAACGCATTGGATGCTTTCACATTGCTTTCGTTTAAAGTTGCATCAATTTCATCATCCAAACTACGATTTTCAAAAGCAATATCGCCATATGCTTCGGCCATTGCCTCTTGCTGCGCCACTTTATCTTTCATTTTCTCCAACATCCCAACAGTTCCCGAACTATCAATTCCGGAAAGTTGTTTGTTAATTTTTTGAGTAGCCTGACTTACACGGGCACGAGCTTTTAAAGTCTTCAACTCATTCTCATAACGAGTAATTGTCGATTTCAACTTCTTTACATTCGTGTCTAATTGGCTAATATTGGCATCAAACTTAATCACTTCTTCCTGCGATCTTGTTGCGGTAGAAACAGCATCTTCTTTTTTTGCCAAGGCTTCGGTTGCCAAACGTTCAGCCTCCGACATCTCAAGCTCGCCTCTTTCTGCCTTTTGCAATAATAATATTGCTTTTTGCTCGTAGTTTTTAGCTACTGATTTTTGCTCATTTAATTCTCTTTTGCTGCGAATTGCCATTGCCTTAACCTCTGCTAAAGCCTGTAAACTCTTATCCAAATCATTTTTCAGATCTCTGATTCCCTGCTCGGTCATCTTAATTGGATCTTCTAACTTATCTATAGCGGCATGAGCTTCTGCTTTGCCCACGTTGAATAATCTACTAAAAACTCCCATTTGTATATTGATTTATTAGGTTACAATTTTGAATATGAAATAATCTCTTCCGAATACTCACTTAATAACATTTCCAATGAGTTAAGTGTTGCTTCTAATTCATTCTGATCTAAATTCTCTAACTGAAGAGTATCTCTAAAAAGAACTTTTTTTCCTGATCCGTCGAGAACAAACGCACCATGAATAATTTCTCTGTTCTTTTTCAGTAAAGCTTTATAAATTTCAGGATTATCATCTGTCAGCTCAAACAATACACCTTCAACAATCAAAATCGGGTCTTCACAATCAACAATCAGATTTGCAATTCCACCTTCCGGATTTTCAACCACAAACAGCTCTTCTGTCTTATCTTCTTTAATAATATTGAATTCTAAATTCAACAGGTAATCTTTTACCTTGTTATAATATGTGCTCATTTTTCTGTGCTTTTAAATTTCTGATTAAAATTAAAACAAATAATTAACCTAATAAAATATTTACCATCATTGGCCACATTTCGATAAACATCCTTTACATTATGGATTTTTTGCTTTGAATTTGAAATTACTAAATATGAGAGTCTCTTCCCTCATTTTATAGGGAGAATCTTCATTTTATTCGATAAATGGAAGTTTTTACATGTTTTTCTGTTCTCAACTAAGTTCAGTTAATTTTTAACCATTCCAGGTACTTCAAAAATTCAGAAAATAAAAAGATTCAAAACTCTTTTAAATTTACAGTAAATGTACTTTTTATTTCATGCAGATATTTATATATTTAGGTTCGTCAAAAAATTAATCATTTATAATTAATAGCTACCGACTTGCTTACTTGTTCAAAATCAATTAAAACAATAAACACAGATCAATAGCAGGTCTTTTCCAAGCCTAACAAAAAATTAGTAATAATGAAGATTCACGAATATCAAGCAAAGGAAATTTTACGGTCGTTTGGTGTACCTGTTCCCGAAAGCAAGATTGCTTTTTCGGTTCAGGAAGCTGAAAAAGCAGCTGCCGAAATTGGTCTGCCCGTAGTTGTAAAAGCCCAAATCCACGCAGGTGGAAGAGGAAAAGGCGGAGGTGTTAAATTTGCACCCACAGCTCAGGATGTAACTCGTTACGCAAACGATATTTTAGGAATGACTCTAATAACGCACCAAACTGGTCCGGAAGGAAATTTGGTGAAGAAAGTTTTAATAGAAGCCGCTTCGAATATTGATCGTGAGTTGTATGCCGGAATTGTAATGGATCGTGCAACCTCAAAAGTTACCTTTATGGTATCAACCGAAGGGGGAATGGAAATCGAAAAAGTTGCAGAAGAAACTCCTGAGAAAATTGTAAAAGTTGCCGTTGATACCGCTGTTGGTTTACAAGCATTTCAAGCCAGACAAATGGCATTTGCTCTAAATTTGACCGGAGATGCCTTTAAAAACGGGGTTAAGTTCCTGATGGCTCTTTACAAAGCATATATAGGAACTGATGCTTCCATTTTTGAAATCAACCCATTGGTTGTAACCAAAGAAGGTGATGTTATTGCCTTGGATGCAAAAGCTAATTTCGATGATAATGCATTGTATCGTCATAAAGACATTACTGCTCTTCGCGATTTAGATGAAGAGGAGCCTTTAGAAATAGAAGCAGGCAGATCAGGCTTAAATTACATTAAACTGGATGGAAATATTGGTTGTATGGTAAACGGCGCCGGACTGGCAATGGGAACCATGGATATTATTAAACTAACTGGTGGTGAACCGGCTAACTTTCTTGATGTTGGAGGAGCTGCTTCTGCAGAAACAGTTGAAAAAGGCTTTAAAATTATCCTTTCAGATGGCAGCGTTAAAGCTGTTCTGATTAATATTTTTGGTGGTATTGTTCGTTGCGACCGGGTTGCCAAAGGAGTTATCGAAGCCATAAAGAATATTGATACTAAAGTGCCGATTGTGGTTCGCTTACAAGGAACCAATGCTGAAGAAGGTAAAAAGCTTTTGGAAGAATCAGGAATGAATATTATTGCAGCAACAGAATTGCGGGATGCTGCCGAAAAAGTAGTAGCCACCCTTAAAACAATTGAAGCATAATGAGTGTATTAGTTGATAAAAATACTAAACTGGTGGTTCAGGGAATCACTGGTTCTGAAGGGGCTTTCCATACCCAACAAATGATAGAATATGGAACAAATGTAGTTGCCGGTGTTACTCCTGGAAAAGGCGGTCAGCTGTTCATGGATAAAATTCCGATTCACAACACCATGAGAGGTGCTGTAGTAAAAACCGGTGCAAATGCATCTGTAATATTTGTTCCGCCACCATTTGCTGCAGATGCTATTATGGAAGCTGCAGAAGCAGGTGTTGCTTTGGTTGTTTGTATCACTGAGGGCATTCCTACTTTGGACATGTTAAAGGTTCATGAGTATCTTAAAAAATACCCAAAAACAACATTGATTGGCCCCAACTGTCCGGGAGTTATCACACCGGGCGAAGCTAAAATCGGAATTATGCCGGGATTTATTCACAAACCAGGTACAATTGGTATTATTTCCCGTTCAGGAACGTTAACCTACGAAGCTGTTCATCAGTTGTGCGAAGCCGGATTAGGTCAATCAACAGCTATTGGTATTGGCGGCGATCCAATTATAGGAACCAAGCACCTTGATGCAGTAAAGCTTTTAAATGAAGATCCTAAAACCGAAGCCATTGTTTTAATTGGCGAAATTGGCGGATCGGATGAAGAAGATGCTGCGGCTTACATCGCAAAACATGTGGACAAGCCGGTTGTTGCATTTATCGCAGGTCAAACTGCGCCTCCAGGCAAACGAATGGGCCATGCCGGCGCTATTATTGCCGGTGGTAAAGGAACTGCCGAAGAAAAAATGAAAGCCCTGGCTGCCGCCGGAATTCATGTTGTGAAATCTCCTGCGGATATTGGTAAGAAAATGAAAGAAGTTTTAGGTAAATAAGAACTTCACAAATATAAAAAGAGCTTGATTCAAATGTGAATCAAGCTCTTTTTTTATATCATCTATTTTATTACAACTCAAATAAATTTAAATATTCCCACAAATAGAAAACTCTGTTTCTGCGGGCACCGGCATACTCTTTAAGAATGTTATGTGTTTCAAACTCTTTTACCAGTAAGTTCGCCGATTGAAAACTCAATTGCAATTTTTCCTTCACATCACTAACAGACATAAATGGGCTCGAATAAAACTCTGAAAGCAATTGTTTGGCAGATTGCTTTCTTTTTTTACTCATTTTTTCTTCAATGACTGACTCATAATACTTAGTAAGACCTTCTACATTTCCCAAAAGATTCTTACTATGCAAAGCTGTTTCCTTTACCCCGGTAAGTACAAATTTAATCCATTGTTCAATATCATTTTTTGAACGTATTAGATTCAGACGGTGATAATATTCCAAACGATTCTTTTCAAAAAAAACGGATAGACAGAAGATTGGACGAGCCACAAATTTTAAACTTATAGTCTCAAACAAAATTAAAATACGGGCAGTTCTTCCATTTCCATCCAAAAAAGGCAGAATATTTTCAAATTGATACAAAGAAATAGCCATTTTAATGAGCTGTGGTAATTCCAAATCGTCATTTCTCCAGAATTTTTTACCATCATTAATTAATATTTTCAATTCATGTTTATTGGGTGGCGAATAATTCGACTCCTCTTCAAAAGAATTCTCATGAGCATGAAAAAACGATCTTAACTTTCCACCAAATTCTTCCTTGGCAGGAAGATCGGAACACAGGATTTTATGCGCCTCTTTCACCAAACGAACTGACAATGGAAACTTTTGCAGTTCATTTACACCCCAGTGAATCGCTTTAATATGATTCACTATTTCTTTTTGTGCATACTGACTTTTAAACGATTGAGAAACATCAGGAACGAAAACTTGATACAGGTCACTTTTATTTCCCTCAATTAAATTCGATGCAATAACTTCCTGAGCTATAAATAAAGGAATATGATTATCGATTCCGGGGAAAAATTTAGAATAGGCATTTAACTCCCCCAATTCAAGCATGGCAGACTCTAAAAGTATATTTATTTGTTTGTCGTTCCATTCAAATGAACGGTTAATTAAAGAGGGCGTAACACTTTTGTAGCCTTCCTTAAAACTTTGATAAACGAAATCTCCTCCGGTTTTTTTATTCAGCTTAACGCTCATATAATTGAATAAGGAATTATTATTCAGGTTAAAAGTATTAATAATTTAATAAAAACTAATACAAGAAGCAAAACCATGCATCTTACTTATAAATTTAGATACATCTATACATGCCATTTTTAAAGGGATACACAAGGTTTATTCTCTTGTTGTTTTGATCTTTTACTTGCAATACCTATAATTTGGATTATATTTCCCACGAATTAATTAATCATCTACTTATGATAAGAAAAATATGTTTAGCCATTGCGATAATTGTTATGGCTGTTAATGTAAAGGCTGAGGGTTACGCCGTTAACGTTCAAGGGAATAAACAAACTGGTATGGGGCATGTTGGTACTGCATTAAATTTTGATGCAAGTAGTATGCAATGGAATCCAGGAGCTTTAGCTACACTAGATCAAAAATATAGTTTCTCCGTAGGAGGGTTTGCAACCATAATTAAAACTGAGTTCACAGGAGCTTTAGGGAAAGAAAAAACAGATAACCCAACAGGAACACCATTCTATTTGTATGGATCGATGAAAGTAAATGAAAAGCTTGCAATTGGTTTGGGTGTTTATACTCCTTTTGGAAATAAGGTAGATTGGGGTAAAACATGGTCTGGAAAATATTTAATTCAAGACATTGAATTGAAAGCTATTTATATTCAGCCTACCGTATCCTATCAACTTGCCGATTGGATTAGTGTTGGAGCCGGACTAAATATTGTTTATGGTGAATTTAGTTTAAATAGAGCTTTACCTACAGGTGGAGCAGCTGATAATGCAAATCTGTCAGGTAATACTATAAAGTATGGTTATAACTTAGGTGTCTTCCTTCAACCAACAGAAAAATTAAATATTGGTCTTTCGTATCGCTCACAAGTTGATATTGAGCTAGATGAGACAGAAGGTGACGCTGATTTTACTGTTGCAAATCCTGCTGTAGCACCTGCCTTCCCAGATAGGGGGTTTGCTGCTACACTACCTTTACCTGCAAGTTATAATATTGGACTTGCCTACCAAATTGACAAAAAATGGTTGATTTCTGCCGATGCAAATTTTGTTCAATGGAATGAATATAAAGCATTAACATTTGATTTTGAAAAACTTGATGCATATCCTGCTACTGGTATAGATCCATATAAACAATCAAATAGCAAAAGAGAATGGAGCAATTCCGTTACCTACCGTATTGGAGCACAGTATTCTGCCAATGAAAAATTAGACATTCGTGCAGGTTTCTACTATGATGAAACTCCAACGAACAAAAAGTTTTACACTCCTGAAACTCCTGGTGCCAATAAAATTGGTGTCTCAGCTGGTTTCTCTTATCTGCTGACAGATAAATTAAGCCTTGATGTTTCTTTACTTTACATTAATGGTGAAAAGACAACCGCATTTGACACTAATAACAATTTAAATCCAGATACAAATGGAGCACCCGTATATTTTGGTGGTGAATATAAAAATTCTGGTTTCTTACCAGGAATTGGAATCACCTACAACTTGTAATTACATACATATCCCATTATAATTGAAAAGCTTGATCGAAAGATCAGGCTTTTTTTTCTTCTCTACAACTTAAAGTAATCATTTAATAGTCTACTCCTTACTCTCTATACATTCGACTTTGATTAAGATTAATAAATCTTTAGTACAAATTATCGAAACAATTTCTTTATTTTGTACAAGAATGAAATCAATCAAAACTACTGATTCCCGTCACTACAAATTCATAATTATGAAGCTATTGAATACGACTCTGATTTTTATATTGATTTGTTGCTATTCTTCTGCATTCGCCAACATATTTAGTACAAATAATAAGCAAGAAGAAAATCCTGTTACGCAACAAATCACTCTTTTTTTAGACTCGTCTGTTTATTTTCGCAACAGCTCCATAAACAAGAGTATTACTATTTGCCAAAAGGCTATTGAAATAGCTGAAGAAACTCAAAATCCAAACTTCCTTTCAAAAGCTTATAAAACACAGGGAATCAATTATTACATTTCTGGAACCACCGATTCAGCTTTCCTTTACTACCAGAAAGCTATTCCTCAATTCGAGGCTTTAAATTCAAAATCGGATGTTGGAAAAGTACTGGGAAATATTGGCCTTCTATATAAAAGACAAGCCAAGTATGACATGGCTCTGGAGTATTATCTGCAAAACCTAAAAATCTATAAAGAAATTGATTACCGCGAAGGTCTAGGAAGTATTTTCAATAATCTTGGTAATCTTTATTATTTACAGGAGAATTTAGCAACAGCCGAAAACTATTATCTATTAGCCCTTTCTAACTTTAAGAATTTTAAAAACACCGTAGAAATTGCGAATGCTTACTGCAACCTTGGCGCAATAGCTGAACAAAATAAGAACTTCACAAAAAGCTTAGACTTTTATAACAAATCACTTCACGAAAATTCTAAAATTGGGAATGTTCTATTCGAATCCAAATTACTTTTCAATATTGGCTATTTGTATCACTCTCAAAATATGCCTGATTCTGCCACTGCTTATGTGAAAAGAGCTGAAAAGATAAGAATTCAGATTGGTGATAAGGATGGTTTAATTAGTGCAAAATTAGAGCTGGCTAAAATCGAAATGAGCCAAAACAACGCCAATTTATCAGAAAAATACCTTCTGGAAGCTGACCAATTAGCAATTGAAAATAACATGCTTAAATGGCGATCTGAAATTCTAAGTTCCTTAACTGATGTATATCGTGAAAAACAAGATTTCAAAAAGGCATTTATCCACCAAAGTCAGTGGATTCAAGTAGATGATTCAATAAATAAAATCGAAACGTCTAATCGATTTGCAGAACTTTCAATAAAATATGAGACAGAGAAAAGTCAACAGGAACTGGAACTATTACAACAAAAAAGTCAAATTCAAAACCTTGAATTAGGCAAGAAAAATGCATGGATCATTATTCTAATGATCGTGATGATATTGGGTGCTGTTGCCATTGTGGTCTCCCTGCGAATTAACCGACTACGGGCAGATCATAAAATTATGGATTTGCGCCAAAAAGTTCTGTTAACTCAAATGAATCCTCATTTTTTATTCAATTCATTAACGGCAATTCAGAGTTTTATACTCGATAAAAAGAATGTAGAGGCCAATAATTACCTTTCCCGATTAGCAAGTTTGGTAAGAGGGATACTGGAAAATTCGAGAGAAGAATTTGTATCACTCAGAACAGAACTCGAAACTTTAAAAGATTATATTGGTTTGCAAAAACTACGGTTTGAAAATGAAATAAGCTATGAATTTGAAATTGATAAAAATATTGATCAGGATCAGGTACTTGTTCCACCAATGCTGGCTCAGCCATTTGTAGAAAATGCCTTAATTCATGGTATGTTGAGAACCAATCCTAACGCTCAGATACAAGTGAAGATATCACTAAACAAGAATTTGGATTTGCTTCGGTTTCAAATTAAAGACAATGGAATTGGTATTGATGAAGCCAAAAAGAACAGACAAGATCAAAATCATAAATCTATCGCTACGTCAATAGCTCTTGACCGGGTTAAGATTTACAATTTTAAATCATCTAAAAAAATGTATTTCGAAATAATAGATCTTAACCATCTTGATCAAAATTCTCACGGTACTCAAGTCTGTTACACAATTCCCTTACTCCTCTATTGCAACAGATCCTAATTCATAAAATTTATTTTTATCTGCAATTTTAACTCTCATTGTCTCATATTTTTTTTGACACTTGCCATGTTTAATAATATAGAAATAACACTATAATTATTGTTCTTTTTGGTGTGTCGCTATTACTTTTGCGATATGAAATGTCCATAACAAGGATATTTTGACACACAGGGGATAATAATTCCAGCATGGTTAGTTCCATGTGGCAATAAAAAACAAATTTAGGCACATGAAACATCTTATTTTACTATCCCTTATATATTGCTTACTGCCAAGCAAATTATTGTCAAGTAATTTTTCCAAACCCGATGCGACACTCAAAGTTCAATCGCAAAGTGAAATACAAATAACCCAAATTTTAAATAAAGCAGAGGGGTTAAGAGACTCATCATATAACGAAAGTATTAAAGTTGGAAAACAAGCGCTTGTATTAGCTCTTGAAACAAACAATTCCAACATTTTAGCCTCCGCTTACAAATCGTTGGGAGGAACCTATTTGCTCCAAGGTATTTTTGATTCATCAGAATATTATTACAGGGAAGCAATAGCACAATATAAAATAGTGGGTGACAGTCTGAATATTGGTAAAATAACCGGAAACATCGGGATTCTTTACCGCAGAACAAGAAAATTCAACGAAGCTCTAAAACAATATTACGAGGCTTTAAACATCTACAAGGCTGTTGATTACAAAGATGGCACTGCAAGTGTTTACCTTAATATTGGAGGACTGCACCAAACGCTCGGAGATTTTGACAGAGCTTTGGATTTCTATAAGTATGCCCAACAAATTTATGAGAAATTAGGAAACAGAAAAAAACTAATAAATATCTTCATTAATATGGGTTCCCTTTACAGCGAACTCAAAAATCCTGATCAAGCGCTCTCATATCGCCTTCGAGCCTTAGACCTAAATGAAGAAACAGGCAATACTCAACTCAAGTCAACCATTCTTTTGAACATTGGCGAATCTTATTTTGCAACAAATCAGCCCGTTAAAGCATTAGGATATTTAGATCAATGTGAAAAACTGCGAATCCAACTTAACGACCATTGGGGAATGAGCAAAGTATTCATTTTAAAAGCATTAGCCTACGAGAAGATTAATAAAAATATAAAAGCAGAAGCATATTTTAAAAAATCCATTCAAGCTTGCATAGAAAATCAATTGTTTGACGATTTAAAAGAGAGCTATTTCTTCTATTCCCAATTTTTAGAAAAAAGAAATCATCCAAAAGAAGCAATCAATTATTTAAAAAAATACCATTTCATTAATGATTCTCTAATTGCAGTTTTTCAAAACAAAGCAGTAAAAGAACTGACCGCGAAATATGAATCGGAACAGAAAGAAAAAGAACTTGAACTTTTGACTCAGAAAAGTCAGATTCAAAATCTTGAAATAGGCAAAAAAAATTCATGGATTATTATTCTAATAATCGCAATGATATTGGGTGCCGTTGCCATTATGGTCTCTTTACGAATTAACCGATTAAGAGCCGACCATAAAATATTAAATTTACGCCAAAAGGTTCTTTTAACACAAATGAATCCGCATTTCTTATTCAACTCATTAACAGCCATTCAGAGTTTTATACTCGATAAAAAGAATGAAGAAGCTAACAATTATCTTTCTAGATTAGCTAGTTTGGTAAGAGGGATACTGGAAAACTCCAGAGAGGAGTTTGTTCCCCTTCGAACTGAGCTCAATACATTAAAGGACTATATTGGTCTTCAGAAATTACGATTCGAAAATGAAATAAATTACAGTTTTGAAATTGATCAAAATATCGATCAGGATCAGGTTTTAGTTCCTCCTATGCTTGCTCAACCATTTGTAGAAAATGCCTTAATACATGGTATGTTGAGAAATAATCCCCATGCAAAAATACAGGTTAAGGTTTCTCTTAGCAAAAATATGGATTCGGTACAATTTCAAATTAAAGACAATGGGATTGGTATAAACGAGGCCAAAAAATCACGCACAAATACAAATCATAAATCCATAGCTACATCTATAGCTCTTGACCGTGTTAAAATTTACAATTTCAAATCTGCTAAAAAAATGAATTTTGGAATTTCTGATTTAAAGAATAACGACCCAAATCAATCTGGAACCCAGATAACATATAGCATTCCTTTACATATTTGTGAAAGCTAGTTTTTAAGTTGAATTAGCGTTTTAAAATGCATTTCAAACTTTAACAGAAATCTATTTCTCATTCTCATACACAGTCACAATATCGTATCCCTTTTCAAGTAAAAGACCTTTTGTTGTAGAATAATTTCTAGTAAAACCCAATAAATAGCCTCCTCCGCCGGATCCACATAATTTCAGCCAAAATTGCTGTGAGCTTAATCCTTCAGTCCATAAATCAAGGAAATTCTCTGGAATCATCGACTTAAAATTAGTCAACTGAAACTTTGATAATTGGCTTAACTCTGCAAAAAAGGAATCAGCATTTCCATTCACCAATTCTTGAATACACTGGTTATTCATTGGAATTAACTCCTGCTCCATTAAGGTCGAAAACTCTTTGTTCTCACAATTCTTCAAAAATGAACGAACCAATGGTTCTGTATTTCCCGATTTCTGAGAATTAATTAAAAAGATAGCACTGTCTTCACCAAATTTTTTCCCCGGCAAACTTACCTGTTCAATTTCATTCTGATTGTAAATTAACAAAGGGACTTTCAGATAAGAATTCAAAGGATCTAAACCAGAACTTTTACCATGAAAACCAGATTCCAACTGAGCCAAAATATTCTTCAATTGAATAATTTCACCATTTTTTAACTTCTTACTGTTCCCAATTGGATTGATTCCATATTTCTTATAAACAGAGGCACACAGTGCTCCTGAACTTCCCAAGCCGTAGCTCTCCGGAATACTTGACTCAAAATACAAACCTTTATTAATATCATTTTCAAAGGTTCTCAAATCAAGCAAAGAATCATATTTATCCGAATTATCAATCAGATAATTTAAAAATTTGAACAATTCCCTATTGGATCGTTTGGCAAAATTCCGATCGGTATATTTATCATCACCAATAAAATTTAGCTCTCCATTAAAATGGGTATAAGGAATACTTAACCCCATCGAGTTTAGTAAAACACTGTACTCACCAAAGAGTAATATTTTCGCATAAAATAAGTCAGGATGTATTCTCACAGCTCTCTACATTTTTATTTTTTGTGGTCCTTCCCCTTTTTCATCAACAATATACTTTCCGTTTTCAAGAAATTGAGATAGTTCAGAATCGATAAAAGGAACTACTCTTTCCTTTTCTGATTTAGGATACAGCAGATGTATATTTGGTCCTGCATCCAAAGTAAATCCAACAGGAACATTGCTACTTAAACGATAGGATCTTATTCTCTCAATTAATTCCAGAGTATTTGGTTTCAACAAAGTAAACGAAGGAGTCGAATTCATCATTAATCCGTGTAAGCTCAATGCCTCATTTTCCATGATTTCAATAAACTCTTCCAAATCGCCGGATCTCAGTACACCTAACATTCTTTCAAAATGTTTATTTGCCTGAGCAAAACGGGCTGATGCATAAGGATGATTTTCCATTAACTGATGCCCGGCAGAACTGGAAACTTCTTTCTTTTTGGAACTCACCAAAAGAATAGCATCCTGAAAATCCTGAAAAACCGGATGTGTGTATTTCGAAAAAGGAACAGCATATTCATCGGAAGATTTGGAAAAAGAATTGCTTTCTCCCCAGGCAACAAAACCGCCATAAACAGATCGAGAAGCACTTCCGGACCCTAATCGGGCAATAAAACCAGCTTTTCGGTAAAACTCATCCTCAGCCATTTTAACTCCTGAAATTTCCTCTTCCATACTGCACAAACAAAGAGCAAGAGAACTCATAGCCGAAGCAGAGCTTGCAATTCCTGTTGAATGTGGAAATGTATTTTCTGAGGAAACGGATAATTGATAATCGGTAAGAAATTTAAAATGATCTGATAAGTTTCCGAGGAATTTTGTTATTCGCTGCTCAAATGAAACTTGTCTTTTACCTTCAAACAAAAAACTCAATTGATCCCCATTACCTTTTGGCTCATAAGAAAGTACAGTTCGGGTAAGCGAGTTTTTTAAACTCATACTTATGGAAGGATTGCAAGGCAATTGATTTCCTTTCTTTCCCCAATATTTAATTAATGCAATATTTGAAGGGCTTTCCCAGCCAATCGATCCTGAATTTTTATAATCTGTCATCGCTTAGCCGTAAATTAATTTGTTCCCAGTATCATTTCGTTCCAGGAAAAAATACTTGTAAATCCCGCTCTGTAAAAATAGGATTGTATTTCTTTCTTAGTCAAATCACTTCTTACCATAACAAAGTCTCCTCCCCAAGCTCCAAGTGATTTAACAGATCCCTTGAAATCAGAAAATAACTTTTCTTTCACACATTCCTGCCCTAATAATTCAGACACCAAAAGCTCGTGCATTTTAATCACATGATCAAATTCCTTTGAATCTTTAGAAGAAAGAATATCCTTACTTAATTGAGTAATTCTATCCAATTCTTCCTCAGTACACTTACGTTCATTAAGAAAACTATTAACAGAATCAGCACTCTTTTGCTTTCTACCCAAGTAAACAAAGTGCAGTTGAGTCACAAATTTTTCCGGAAAATCCACAGGATATATTAAAGGATGAGCACCATCTCTACGAAACAAGATTGGTTTGCAGTAATTTGCACATGCAATATCAAAACCAGATCCGTTTGAAACCAAGGAATGCAAATTGTATGGATTCACATCGGCCCATTGAGCAACATTATTTATTAATGTTGAACTGCTGCCCAAACCCCAGTTTCGATCAAAATCGAATTCTGTTCGTATTTTAAAATTGCAGCTATTCAAAAAAGAAGGATTTAAACTTTTGGCTCTATTCAAAAGAAAGCACACAAAATCTTTTTCTGTTTCTCCTTCAACGGTTTGATTTATAATGTCCTGATTTGAAATTGAAAATTTGAGCCATAGTTTCCCTTTTTCGTAGGCCAGCCATTCCAAATCAGATTCCTCAGATTCAAAAACTTCCAAAACTTGCCCATATTTTAAGGGAATTGCAAGAGCCAAAGCTCCGTGCAATACAAGATATTCGCCTGTAAGCAATAATTTAGCGTTCGAATAATATTTATATATAGGCTTCAAATTCTATTGTAGCTTAGTTCTCAGTGATTTAATAAATGCTTCCACTTCACTGTAAGAAACAGTCTTGTGAGCAAAATATTCCAAGGCCTGTTTCTTTTCTTCGTAATCTGCTTTTAAAGCATTCAACAGATTCGACAAATGCATTTTCATATGTCCTTGCTGAATTCCCGTTGTTACTAAAGATCGCAAAGCACCAAAATTATTAGCCAATCCGGCGGCAGCCGTAATCATCATTAACTCCTTTGCCGATGGTTTCCCAAGCAATTCCAAGCCAAACTTCGCTAAAGGATGCAAGCTTGTTAAACCGCCAACAGTTCCTAACGACAAAGGCATGGTTAACTGATACCGGAATCGGTTATGAGATACGCTGGCCTGAGTCAGACTTTTATACTTCCCTGTTTTAGATGCGTAAACATGTCCGTTTGCCTCGATAGCCCGAAAATCGTTACCTGTAGCTAAAGCAACAGCATCAATTCCATTAAAAATTCCTTTATTATGCGTCGTTGCGCGATATACATCCAATTCTGCTATTCTAGAAGCTTTCTGAAATTTATGCGCAAATTCTTTTCCACTAAGCCCCGGATGAATTTCATCCAACTCATCAAGACTGCATTCCACAGAACACTCAACAAGACAATCCGGTGTATAATTGGAAAGAATTGACATGATTACTTCACATTCCCGCTCCACATCCGAAAGTCCTTCGTAATGTTTAAAGAATCGTTTCATTTGATGAGCCATTTTCTCCAAACAGGAATTAATAAAATTAGCTCCCATCGAATCTGCAGTATCAAAAGTCACATGCAGTTGATAATAATTTTCCATTTCACCAGAAAGATTCACCAGCTGAATACTTTGAATTCCACCACCTCTTTGGCGCATGTTTCCGGTTAATTCATTGGTTGCCCGATACAAATCAAATTTTAATTCAGGCAATAAGTCATTCAGTTTGTTCGAATCACCCTTCCAAATAAAATGAACCTGTCCCGATTTCACAACAGAAACGACACGAGCAGTAAATCCGCCATGACTTGCCCAAAATTTAGCTGATCTTGAAGCCGCCGCTATCACAGAACTCTCTTCGATAACCATTGGAATGTGATACAACTGATTATTTATCAGGAAATTTGGCGCAACGCCAAAAGGAAGATAAAAATTAGAAAGAGTGTTCTCACTAATCTCATCCAACAAATCCTGTTGTTCCTTATTTTGCAGGCGAAAACTATCCAGTTGCGATTTAATTCGCTCTGCACTGCCGGTTAATTCACCCATTTTCTCCATCTTCTCTTCACGAGATAGTTTGGAGAATCCTGAAATGATTGCTTTCCGCTTCATATCTTTTCATCTTAATTCTTTCGCTGATTTTGAATCAACCAACAAAATAATAAAATACTTTGAAGTCCTAAATTACATTTTTTAAGTAGTTGTCCCAAAAAACAGAAGGTTTTTTAGGTAAAACTATTATTTTCGAACACGTAAGAAACTCTTTGACAGTTGTAATCCTTTCCTTTGTGATTCTAAATATGCTCTTAACTCTTCGTATGATTCTTTTGCATGCTTCAAAAGTGAAGATGCCTGACCATAAATTGCAGGAAGTGTAGATTTCTCCATTAAATAATAGCCATCCAGAAAGTTGTGTATTCCTCCTGAAATGATGATTTCCTTACACTTTACCTGATCATCACCGGCAACAATCTCATTCACCCAATCTGTCATCTGATTAGCCGAATGTCCAATTTGAGCGAGAGGCTCGAACAATTGAATTTGAGAATCTGAATTACGCAACAACTCTATTTTCGCAAAATTGGTTCCTCCAAATGCAGCAAATTCAATTGCCTGAAGCGGGAGATGCAATAAAGCCCGTAAACTTTCAGGTCCCATTCCCTGGCCAACTTCTTTTACAATAATTGGAAAATCAACCTCATCAAGTAAATATTCCAGACTTTCTATCGGCGATTGATTGATTCGATCGCCTTCTGGCTGCAACCATTCCTGCATAGGGTTGATGTGAATAATCAATCCATCAGCACGCAAACGACCAACCAATCTTATAATCTTACTGATTTTTTTCTTCTGAATTAATTCTTCGAGCTGACAGATTCCTAGATTTGCGTACAAAGGCAAATCATCACCAATAATTGAACGCACATCAAAATCAGAAAAATACTCATCACTATCTAAAAGAGAACGACAAGAACCCAGCCCCATTCCCATACCAAATTCGGCACAAGCACGAGCCAAATTTCGATTGATCTTTCCTGCCAATTCTGTTCCGCCGGTCATGCTGGAAACCCATATCGGAGTTTGCATATCCTTCCCCAAGAAAGTAAACGTTGTATCATCAGCCTTAGAATGAGAACTAAGCATAGGCTCATAATAAAAACGTTCATCAATCAAAGCGTCCTTCATTTGAGAACGAAAAGCCAATTCAATGTGATCTTTTTTTCTGTCTGTCATAATTACAAATTAACAACCAATATGTCTTGAAATCACCAATCTAAGAATCTCTGATGTTCCTTCGCCTATTTGCAGTATTCGCTGATCGCGGTAAAAACGCTCCACTTCCGAATTCTTAATTAATCCGTGCGCACCATGAATCTGAACAGCTTCATTTGCAACTTCCTGTGCCACTTCAGAGCAAAACAATTTCGCCATTGCAGCTTCTTTCCCAAACGAATGACCATTATCCTTCAACCAGCATGCATGATACAATAGATGTCGGGCCGCTTCAATTTTCGTAGCCATATCGGCTAATTTAAATCCAATGGCTTGAAATTTCGAAATCGGTTTGCCAAACTGCTCCCTTTTTTTCGAATAAGACAAAGCCTGTTCATAAGCTCCCTGAGCCAATCCAAGTCCCATTGCGGCAATCGTTAGCCGACCGGAATCCAGTGTTTGCAACATTATTTTGGCTCCATCGCCTAAATTTCCCAACAAATTTTCTTTCGGAAGTTTGCAATTCCTGAAAGTCAACTGAGCTGTATCAGAAGCCCGCCACATCATTTTCCCTTTTACAGGCTCAGCATGAAACCCTTTTGCACTTCGCTCTACTAATATAGCAGATAATTCTTTTTTTCCATTATCATTAGCTGTTACAACCTGCAAAGTTACTCCTAAGGACAAATCGGAAGATGCGTTTGAAATGAATCTCTTGCTTCCATTTATCACCCAATTCTCATCTTTCAAAATTCCTATTGATTCTGTTCCCCGAGAGTCAGAACCCGCATTGTTTTCTGTCAATCCAAAAGCCCAAACATTTTCACCATTTGTCAATTTTGGAAGATATTTCTGTTTTTGCTCCTCGGTTCCAAAATAATAAATGGGACCAATTCCCAAAGAATTATGAGCCGCCAGAGTAGATGCCTGAGAAGCATCCACCTTGGCAAGTTCTTCAACAGCTATCAATAATGAAAGATAATCTTTCCCTTGTCCTCCATACTCTTTAGGCAAATATATACCGAATAAGCCCAACTCACCCATTCTTTTAGTAAGTTGGGGACTAAATTTTTCTTTTTCATCCAATTCGAAAGCCACAGGTTTTACCTCTTTTTGGGCAAATGCCTTTACTTTTTCTCGAATCATTTTGTGTTCTGATGTCAGGTATGGATTCATGCTTATGTGTTTTACAATGTATTTTAAGACCTTCAACTCTTTAATAAGAGCGCAAACCTAATTAAAAAGTTCATTTTATTAAAATTATTTAGAACCATTTTCAATAACGACAAAACCAACTACCTGTATTCCTCTTCTGAAAAAACCTCAAACCTCCTGTTAATAAAGCATCTTCTCGATTTAACAAAACAATTCAGGTATAAAATTGACAAACTTGGCACATTTGACACTTGTTATTAACATATTCTCAATGTAAATTTACTTTCACCTTAAAAATTATGAAATGGAATTAGAACTTTGGCATATTTGGTTATTACTTGCAGTAGGTCTTTTTGTAATTGAGATCTTCATATCAAACTTTGTTTCTGCATGTTATGGAATAGCCTCCCTGATAACCGGAATAGTTTCCTATTTGGGATTTCTTATCCCGGAACAATTGCTTGTACTTATTACATGCTCTGCAATCTGTTTGCTCCTTCTTAAACCATACATTACAAAACACTCCATAAGTAAAAGATACCAACCCAATAACGATCACAAAAATTTGATTGGGAAAGAAGCTATTGTTATGGAAGAAATTAACGACCGGAAAAAAACAGGGAGAGTAGTTCTTTCCGGATCGACATGGAAAGCCAAATCACAATTCGGAGAAATAATTGCCAAAGATTCATTTGTTAAAGTCTTAAATATAGACTACTCTGTTATTATTGTAAAAACGATCTAGCAATCATAAAACACACTAAAACCAGAAAAGGTTGGATGCTATCGTCCAGCCTTTCTTTTATTTTGCTTAGTTCACAATAATGATTAATTTATTCTGCTCAAAATAACTCATAATCAGCCAATACTTTATGGAAAAAGGATTTCTATTTAAAGATGTATATAACAATCAATTAGTCGGCAATATGGCTTCCAATATTGTCAAATCCTGGGGGGAATTCAACACCTCTTCATTCGTCAATGCAATCATATCTAAGCTTAAACCTCTTAGCTTATCTGAGCGTTCTCAACTAATTTGTACCGAATTATTCAATCATCTTCCAGCATCGTACCCAAAAGCTCTGGCAATTTTAATAAACTCAATTACAGAAGAAAACAATACAACTGACAAAAAAGAAATTGAAGGCTTCTACTATATGCCTATTGCTAGTTATGTGTCTCAATTTGGATTGCAAAAGGAAGATTTTCATCTTTCGATGAAAGCCTTAAAGGAAATAACAAAAATATTCACTTCAGAATTTGCCATACGCCCATTCATTAGGAAATATCCCGAAGAAACCATAGAATACCTTCATCTCTGGACAACAGATGAAAACGCACATGTCCGCAGATTAGTTTCGGAAGGAAGCCGGCCTAAATTGCCTTGGGCATCACCTCTCAAAGAATTCCAGAAAGATCCATCACCAGTACTGAAATTATTAGAAAAATTAAAAGAAGATGATGAACTCTATGTGCGTAGATCAGTTGCCAATAATTTGAATGACATTGCAAAAGATCATCCTGATTTAGTTATTAAAACATTAACTCGCTGGAATAAAACCAACAACAAAAGCACGCAATGGATTATTGGTCACGCCTCCCGAACTTTGCTTAAGCAAGGCCATCCAAAAGCACTTGAGCTTTTAGGATTTCCGCAGAACGTACAAATTGCAGTAAATAATCTAAGCGTCAACACGCCAACATGTCAATTAGGCAATGAAATTGAATTCTCTTTCGAGATACAATCCTCATCTGCTGACAAGCAAAATTTGATGATTGATTTTATAGTTCATTACATGAAAGCAAATGGCAGGACAGCTCCAAAAGTTTTTAAGCTTTCAAAAAAATCAATCCCTGCCAATGGAAATATTTGTTTCAAGAAAAAAATCTCTTTTAAACCAATTACTACAAGAAAATACTATTTTGGACAACATGAAATTGAGATTCAGATTAATGGAAGAAGGTATGGAAAGGTGAGTTTTGCAGTAAAATGAGAATTTTGATTTTAGATCCAGATTTCACAAAATCCACCAACTACTTCAATTAGTCTAACTATTTCGCAACCAATCATATTATTTATATCAATTAAGTATAGCAGTTATTCTTTACATTTTAAACTTTTTTATATTGTATAATTATCAATACTGGGAATCTATTGTAATTTACTCATCAATAATGCCTTATTTATAAACTTAAAATACTACTTTTAAAACCATCATCTAAACCTCTAACCTCATGTCCCCTATAAAATCCCCGTTTTGTTGGGCTTTGGCACTAATACTGCTAAACACATCTTGTACTGAAAAATTCTATCCTGAAATTGACGCTGATGTTTCAATTCTAGTTGTTGACGGTAAAATTACTAATGACTCAGGCCCTTATGAGGTTAGATTATTCAGAACTGTTGACCTTATAAGTGTTGACACTTTAAAACCAGAGGCAAATGCTGAAATTATACTTAAAGATGATTTAGGAAACAGTGAACTTTTTCAGGAAATTCGGCCGGGTGTTTACCAAACTGTATACAGCATAATAAAAGGCGAAGTTGGGCAAACATATTGGATTGAAATAGAAACTGCAACAGGAGAGAAATATGAATCAACTCCGGAAAAAATGCCCCCTCCTTTTGAAATAGAATCGATCTATGGAAAAGAAGAAGAGGTAATTATTAATGCCTCCGAAAAACAAAACGCAGTAAAAATCTATTTTGATGCAAAAGCAAATAGTACAGATGCCAACTACATAAGATGGGAATACCGGGAAAGTTACGAATGGAGATCTCCTGAAAATTTAAATTCTGAAAAATTTACTGAAAACCCAAGTAAAATCTGCTACCCTGTTACCACTTTCCCTGTGGTTAATATTTACGATGCCTCAAACCTAAGTTCAAAATTCATTTCTCAACAATCCACTTCAACGATATATACTGATGAAGTAAAATTATTGTATAATTATCTGATCGACATCACTTTATTTTCAGTCTCAGAAACCAATTATGAATTCTGGAAAAAAATAAAATCTGTTAACTTCTCAGAAGGTGCTCTTTACGATATCACCCCTGCAAATATTGAAGGAAATATAAGCGGATGTGATGAAAAATGTAAAGCCATTGGATATTTTGAAGTTTCTTCTGTAAACAGGACGCAAAATTTCTTTTCCAAAAATGATTTCACACTTGAATTTGCAAATTATCCTAAAGAATGTGAAACTATAGAATTAACATTGGCTCCCGATCCCAAAAAATATCATATTATTACCACGAAACCCGGAGGTAAATTCACTACTATATATGTTGTTCGCAGAAATGAATGTTATGAGTGCAATGTAGTTCATCCAACTAACAAACCCTCTTTTTGGCCCTGATTTTTATAAATACTATGCATAAATCCAAAATAAAATTTATTATCCTTTCATTTTTCTTCACGCTTATCTATTCGTGTACAGAAAAGTTTTATCCAGAAATTGACGCTGATGTTTCAATTTTAGTTATTGACGGTAAAATTACTAATGACTCAGGCCCTTATGAAGTTAGATTATTCAGAACTGTTGATCTTATAAAAGTTGACACTTTAAAACCAGAGGCAAATGCTGAAATTATACTTAAAGATGATTTAGGAAACAGTGAACTTTTTCAGGAAATTCGGCCGGGTGTTTACCAAACTGTATACAGCATAATAAAAGGCGAAGTTGGGCAAACATATTGGATTGAAATAGAAACTGCAACAGGAGAGAAATATGAATCAACTCCGGAAAAAATGCCCCCTCCTTTTGAAATAGAATCGATCTATGGAAAAGAAGAAGAGGTAATTATTAATGCCTCCGAAAAACAAAACGCAGTAAAAATCTATTTTGATGCAAAAGCAAATAGTACAGATGCCAACTACATAAGATGGGAATACCGGGAAAGTTACGAATGGAGATCTCCTGAAAATTCAAATTCTGAAAAAATCACTGAAAACCCAAGTAAAGTCTGCTACCCTGTTACTGCTTTCCCTTTGGTAAATATTTTTGATGCCTCAAACCTGAATCTAAAATTTATTACTCAACAACCAACCACAGCTATCTATACTGATGAAGTAAAATTATCATACAACTATCTAATTGACATCACTTTATTTTCAATCTCAGAAACCAATTATGAATTCTGGAAAAAAATAAAATCTGTTAACTTCTCAGAAGGTGCTCTTTACGATATCACCCCCGCAAATATTGAAGGAAATATAAACGGATGTGATGAAAAATGTAAAGCCATTGGATATTTTGAAGTTTCTTCTGTAAACAGGACGCAAAATTTCTTTTCCAAAAATGATTTCACACTTGAATTTGCAAATTATCCTAAAGAATGTGAATCTTTCGAAATGAGAAAGGAAGACAGCCGTCCTGACTCCACCAAATTTCAGATCCTTTCAAGCTATACTGAAGGACAAGCCACCGTTTATATTGTTCGCAGAAACGAATGTTATGAGTGCAATGTAGTTCATCCTACTAACAAACCCTCTTTTTGGCCCTGATTTTTATAAATACTATGCATAAATCCAAAATAAAATTTATTATCCTTTCATTTTTCTTCACGCTCATCTATTCGTGTACAGAAAAGTTTTATCCAGAAATTGACGCTGATATTTCAATTTTAGTTGTTGACGGAAAGATTACAAATAAACCTGGTCCGTATGAGGTAAGATTATTTAGAACTGTTGATCTCATAAGAGTCGATACATTGAGACCCGAACAAGGCGCAATTATAATGATTAATGACGATCTCGGAAATTCTGAAATTTTATGGGAAACATCTCCCGGGGTTTACAGGACTCAAAATTCAAATTTTCAAGGTCAAATAGGTCGAAGCTATTGGATTGAAATTCAAACAAATTCCGGTGAGAAATATGAATCCAATCCGGAAACAATTCAACCCGAGATAATCATTAAATCAATATATGGTGAAGAAAAAAAATTATTATTAGAAGATGCAAGTACAGTAAATGCTGCCAAATTATATATTGATGCCTCTGATCCAACAAATCAAAGCAGTTATGTTAGGTGGGAGTATCGAGAAAGTTGGGAATGGCGAAATCCTTATTTCGAACCAAAAACTGCAAATCCATCCAAAATATGCTATCCTTTTCTGCGTTCAGATAATGTTTTCGTTTTTGATGGATCTGGTCAAAAAATAAAGGAATTCAAGCACCTACCAACCTCTTACATAACAGAAAATGAAGTTAAACTAAATTATGAATATTTCATTAACTTATCTCTATACTCTGTTGACTTTAATTGTTATGAGTTTTGGAAAAAAATTCAAGAGTCAATCCAAACAAATGGTGGTTTGTATAACGTAATAACTGCAAATGCAAAAGGTAATATTTGCGCTTGCCATTCAAAAAATCCGGTACTCGGATATTTTGAAGTCTCAAGTGTGAACTCTATGAATGCAAGCTTTTCTTCGAAAGATTTCCAAATGAAATTTCAAGATTCTCCTTCGGATTGTGAAGATATTACAATGAAATTTAAGGATGGAAGTCCTGATCAAAGTATATTCCATATTGTAAGAGATTATTTCGAAGGCGAAACACACATTTTTATTGTTCGACGTAATTATTGTTACGATTGTAATTTTAAATATTCACCGAATAAACCTTCATTTTGGCCTTAAAACTATATACTATGAAATCTAAATTACTAAACCTGCTCACACCTATTCTGTTAATTGTAGCATTTTACTCCAATACATTTGGTCAACCCAAATTATCTTCTGACAAGGAAAATATAATAAATGGAAAAATTTGGATACCTACCCACTCGGTAGCACAAGCTGAACAATTTTTCTTAAAAAAACTGGAGTTAAACGGAAGTTTTAAATTTAATGGACAGAATTTCAATAATCTGAAGTTCTTCTACGACCTCTCAAAAGAAGAAATAATAACCCCAATTCAAACAGAGAGCAATACAACTTGCAATATTGTTGTAAATCCGTTTTTTTTAGAAGAATTTACAGTTTTAGATAACCAGATGATTTATCATTTTAAAAGAGGTGATTTGATTCATAAAAAATTAAGTCCGGCCAACTACTACCAAGTTTTTACTGCTTCAAAAATAACCTACGTTATTAAACGTACTCAATTACGAGTTCTAAGTTCAAAAACAGGTTCTGAAAAATTCAACTATATAGATGATACTAATATGTATGCCATTTATAAAAAAGAGTTAAGCACGATAAAAAGCAAAGCTGATCTCATCAAATTCTTTCCATCCCAAAAGAAAGAAATCAAGCAATTCGTTCGCTTCAGTAAGTTAAAGATAAACAGACACAATCCATTAGATGCAATCCCTCTTTTAATAAAATTTGACCAATAAAATTACGGAAAATGAAAAAAGCACTCCTATTACTATATAGTTTGTTCATACTTTTCCCTTGTTTGGCTATAGGCGAACAAGAAATAAGTATTGGTCATGAAGGAATGACATTTGTTGAGTTCGCAAATGATCTGAGTGATAAATATCAAATAAAAGTATTTTTTGATAAAAATTGGGTTGAAAACATTCGCCTAAAAAAGTCTTATTCAAATGAAAATATTACAGCTATACTAGATGATATCCTAGCTGACACTCAATTTCGATTTCTAGTTAGAAATAATTCAATTGTTCTCTCGAAATATGAAAACATTGGAAACGAATTTAGTCTTCGGGAAAAAGTGAATCATACCACAAAAGAGGTCGAATCAGTTGAGGAAGATAAAGACATTTCGAACCTGCAGGAGCAGGAGTACAGAATTCATGAAATTGGAACTGCTCTTGGCAAGAAAAAAGTAAAACTATTTGGTAAGGTAAGCCATTTTGAAAGCTCTCAACCACTTAAAGGCGTTTCAATATTTCTTCCTAATCTTACTAAAGGAGTAACATCTGATAAAGATGGCTATTTTGAACTTGATCTTCCTCCTGGATTTTACAATTTAAATTTTCGATACATGGGACTTAAACCAAGTTCCAGAAAAATTAATCTTCGTGGTGATGGTCGAATTAATGTTCAGTTAATGAGTGAATCCCAAAATCTCAAGGAAATACGTGTTTTAGCAAAAAATGACAAAGTAAAGCGAACATCAATGGGTTTAGAACTTATTCTGGCAAAGGATATTGAATCTTTACCTTCAGCCCTTGGTGAACCTGATATAATAAAAAGCACGACAATGTTACCAGGTGTGGAAAGCGCTGGGGAAGGATCAATTGGTTTCAACGTTAGAGGAGGTTCTGCCGATCAAAACCTAATACTAATAGATAATGCACCTATTTACTATCCTGCTCACTTTTTTGGATTCTTTTCTGCATTTAATAACGACATGATACAGGAGGCCAGTTTATATAAATCAAGCATTCCTGTTCAATTTGGAGGTCGAATTTCATCAACTTATGATATTCATTCAAACAATAAAATAGCCGACAAAATAAATGGTAAAGTTGGAATTAGTCCGGTTACTACAAAAGCATTTTTGAATTTACCTTTACTCAAGAACAAACTTTCAATAATGAATTCTTTCCGATTCACCTATTCTGACTGGATAGTAGATAAGATAGACTCCAAAGAATTAGTAGACTCTAAATCGAATTTTTATGACTTACATGGAAAAATAAATTATAAACCTAATTCGAATAATCAATTTGAGTTAAGTTATTACAAGAGCAAAGATGAATTTCAATTGCATTCTGATACCCTTTATAACTTCAATAACTTTGTTAGCTCACTAAATTGGAGATATCGATTTTCAGAAAAGCTAAAGATGAATAACAGTGTATACTTCACAAGCTTTTCTTATGATATGAGTTCGGCAGAGATAGCAAGTAATGCTTTTAAATTAACTCACAAGGTGAATGAAGGCGGATTTAAATCATATCTAAATCTTGAAAAAGATTTATACACAACAATCGATCTGGGAACCGAACTAAAATATTACAACATCAGTCCGGGAGACATGAAACCTTATTCTGAAGCTTCTGTAGTAAGTAATAACAATTTGCCAGAAGAAAATGGTCTTGAGGCTGCCTTATTCTTAGGTTTTAAAAGGGAATTTATGGGAAATATTACTGCAGAAGCAGGTATTAGATATTCATTATATGGCAATGTCGGAAAAAGGGAAGAATTAACTTATTTAGATGGAATTACAAGTCGTTATAATATTTTGGACACCATTACATCTACTGGTTTGAATAACATATATCATGGTCCTGAATATCGTATTTCGGTTAATTATGCATTAAACCCAAGCACATCTATAAAAGCAAGTTACAATAGAACCCGTCAGTACATACATCTTTTATCAAACACAACATCTATTTCTCCAACAGATACATGGAAACTTTCTGACAAGTATTTAAAACCTCAAATTGGGGATCAGATTTCTTTAGGTTTTTACAAGAATATTTTCAATTCTAACTTTGAATTATCAGCAGAAACCTATTTTAAAAAGGTTCAAAATGCGAAAGATTACAAGGATGGTGCACAACTGTATTTAAATGAGCATACGGAAAATGAGGTACTTAACGCAGAAGGGAAGAATTACGGAGTAGAACTTTTCATCCGAAAAAACAAAGGCAGGTTTAACACAATGGTGAGCTATACTTATTCGAGAAGTTACCTCAAATCAAAAGATAATACGGGCGAGTTTGCAGTTAATGATGGTGATTGGTATAGAGCACCGTACGACAAACCACATAATATCAAAGCCTTTTTCAGCTTTAAACTTTCCAGACGGTTTATATTCTCAACTAATTTAGTTTATCACACTGGTCGGCCTGCTACCTATCCTATTGCTAAATACAGCCTACAAGGAATTCCCATTATTTACTATTCCGAACGAAATGAATATCGCATTCCAAACTATTTTAGAACCGATATTTCTCTGCTGGTTGAGGGAAATTTACGCAAAAACAAACCCTATCACACATCCTGGACTTTTGGTTTGTATAATCTTACAGCACGCAATAATGCTTACTCCGTTTATTTTAGATCTGAAGATTCTTCTGTAGCTGGATATAAACTATCTGTATTTGGAAACGTGATCCCTACAGTTTCATATAACATTGAATTTTAAAGCTATGAAAAATAAAAACTATATATACATATTGCTTATTTTGACTGTTTCACTAGCTATTAACTTTGCAGGCAAGGGAGAAAATATTAGCCATGAAAGTGAAAGAATTCATGTTCACATTCAAAAGAATATATTTCTTGCCGGAGAATCAGTCCTATTAAAATTGTATTGCATCAATTCTGTCACACAGAAGCTGTCCGATTTAAGTAAAGTCGCCTATCTGGAATTAATTGACGAAAATGGCTATGCTGTTGCTCAGGAAAAGATAATCCTGAATCAAGGAATGGGGGCTGGTGGTTTTCTAATAACGGATCAATTATCAACAGGAAACTACGCCATTAATGCCTATACGCATTGGATGAACTCTACTTCAAAAGAATTAACAAGTGTAACACCAATTTTTGTTTTTAATAATTACAAGCTTTCAGAAAATAGTATCGACAACCAAAAAATTACAAACGGATCAACTCAATTCTATGATTTGAAAGATAATGACCGAACTGTGTTGCGAACTAAAAGCAATACGAATGAGGAGAAACCATATACGATTACTTCTTCAGTTGAAGATCTGGATCGATACATCCGTTTTACAGTTTCATCAAACAATGCATCATCGGTTCCTGATAAAGGACTCAAATTTCAAATCTTTTCGAACAAAGGAAATGTTGTAGATCAATCATTTAAGTTAACTAATAACAATTGGGAGTTTCGAGTTCATAAAAAGGAATTAAACTCTCCAAGTTATGGAATCTGTGTTAAAAATCCAGATGGAGAAATTTTAACAGAAGCTGTCTTTCATTTAGCAAGTAATAACAAAGGAGTATTTTTTGAAAATCCACGTATTACTGTTTCCCCCCGAGAGAAAGTTCAATTGAATCTTACAAGTAAGGATTTTACAAAAAAAGCTGAATTATTATATCTCTCAGCAAGTATCAAATTAAAAGAACCTTTTCATACATCGGCTAATATTATTGAATTCTTCAATATCTACAGTAATTTTGGTGCTTCAATGAATAGCTATTTTGAACAACTCAGTAAAATACCGGAACAAGATTGGATTTCAAAAGATGGACTTAAATCCTTATACTTACGTAGTAACCCCAATTATTTCGTTAATTCAAGTCAGTATCCTGAAGAGGAAACCTATATTTTGGAAGGACAAATAAAAAGTCGAAAAACAAAAGAAGCTATTGCCAATAAAAATATTTACCTGTCAAAAATTGGCGAATATGCTGATATAAGCACATTTAGAACACATCAAGATGGTAAATTTTTCTTTCAGCTTCCATTAAAAAAAGGATTGCATGATATTTCCATTCAACTTAACGATAATAACTTCGAAGAATGCTCTATCCAGCTAAAAGAAAAATTCAACCAAAAAGGTTTTGCATCTGTACAATGGAAAAAATCTGATTTAAATCAAGACCAAATAGACTTTCTAAAAAAACTTTATGAAAATTATAGAATCCGAACCATCTATAATCAGAAAACTTATACAGAATTAAAAGATACATGCTTGTATCGCGGAGAGAGTAACTTCTTTGGGAAACCGTATTCTTCAACAAAAATCGACAACTTTATTCGTTTGGACTCTTTGGAGGAATACTTCCATGAATTTATTTCTCCCGTTAAAATTAGTTACCGAAAAAAAGAAACCTTTTTCAATGTATATAGTCCTGATCAATTAAAAGTTATGAAGCCTGCTCCATTAATTCTTTACGATGGACTAATAGTATCTAATCCCAGAATTATTCTAAATAAAAGACCCTCGGAAATTGACAGGATTGAGGTGATGCCATATGAATATTTTTATGGGAAATCCCATTTTTACGGAATCATACATGTCATTTCCAAAGATAAAGATTGTAAGATAGACCAATTGCCAATAAACACAGAACGATATTATCTGCCTTTATTCACATCAAGCTATTCTTTAGCTAACAAACCAAGTTCTTCTGATAAATTTATGCCCGATTTCAGGACTGATTTACTCTGGGAGCCAAATATTACACTGGGCAAAGAACAGGATTTTAAGTTAGAATTTACAGCAAGTGATGTGAAAGGTGAGTATGAATTAATTGTTGAAGGAATTTCTGAAAATGGTGAACCCATTGTTCTCAAACAAAGCATATTTATAAAATAGAAACCACAGCATATAAAAGAGCCTCATTTCAATTATGAATGAGGCTCCTCAAAATGTATACTTTATCGATATCTCTGAACCTTTGGATCCACCTCAACCGACCAACGATCAATACCTCCTTTTAAATTAAATACACGGGAAAACCCATTTTTTCGCAAATAATTCATCACCTGTTTACTGCGCACTCCCATGTGACAAAATACAACCAAATCCTTATTTTTAGGCAAATCTTCCAGTTTATTAGGAATTTGTCCCATAGGAACGTGCATTGCATCTTTCAAATGACAAATTTTTATCTCTGTATGCTCACGCACATCAAGCATCAGAAGATCCTGCCTTTTTTCCATTTCCTGTGCCAATTCCAAGGGTGTATATTCCAGCTTATCCGATGAATCATTATTAAAAAAAACTCTCATTGTCGTTCCTGTTGTTTATTATTAATCTTAATAAAGATAAGTATAATAAACAAAAAGAAGGAAATCTATTAAAAAGATCTCCTTCTATTATTTTCACAATCAATAATCAATTACTCCAAATTAATTATTGTATTAATGCTGTAGATGCAAATCACGGACATGATCACAAGCAAGATCAATTTCCTTTTTAAAATCATTAAAATCCAACTGCATTCCATTAACATAAGCACTCCAACCTGCTGATGCTTTTGCAAAATGAATGGCTTCCTCAATTTCCTCATCTGTTGCTCCATTTAATCTGGCCATTTCAGTATGGAAATATGCACAATAACGACATTTTGAAACTGCTGCGATTGACAATCCTATTAACTCACGATTTTTAACACCAATTGCACCATCTTCCAGTTGAAGTCTTTTAAATAACTCCCATTCCAATTCCAGTGTTGAATCAGGAATTGATTTGAACATTGTTGGCACTAAACCGAACATTTGCTCAATTTCGTCATAAATCTTTCTCCTCTTCATGATTTCCTCCTTATTTTTAATAAGATTAAATTTACAACTTTACTCACTGAAAGTCAATGAGGTAATCAATTCTAAATTAGATATATACACCACAACCACATTACAAAAAAAAACAATATAACACAGAATATATTCTTTTATCCTTCAAATAACAATATTTGTTTATGAACACTTCCCACTCTTGACATTATAATCATAATATATCAATCAAAAAAAATCATTTCCTGCCAGTTATTTAGAATAGCTGAATTCAATTCCGCTTAAATCGATACTATGTCTTATTCTATCTTTTAATTGAAAGAGGATTAAATTAATAAAATCTGTAACCTATTGTTCGCATTTCTTGTCTCATACTTTGTGTAGAACAGGTAAACTATCCTGTTTATCGAAAAACGAATGGATGAGAAAGCATTACTAAGCATAAATTGTAAATTTGATCGATAGACAAAAATTTATTTAAACCTTATCTACTATTTATTGTCTAAGATTATTCTAGCTTATTTACTTTGAAACCAACAAACAGATGCAAATCAATATTCAGGAACTAAGTAAAATTTATCCAAACGGAAAAAAAGCACTGGACAATGTAAATCTGGAAATTGGTACTGGAATGTTTGGACTACTGGGTCCAAATGGTGCGGGGAAATCAAGTTTAATGAGAATTTTAGTGACTTTAATGAAACCAAGCATGGGTTCTGTTTCCATTGATTCGTTTGATTTGGAAAAAAACCGAAAAGAAATCAGAAGTATGTTGGGCTATCTGCCACAGGACTTTCGTTTTTTCTCAAAACTGAAAACATGGGAGTTTTTAGATTATGCGGCCTCACTTTCCGGAATAAAAAACAAAAACATAAGAAGAGATAAAGTTGATGAATGGCTTGACAAGGTTGGATTATTTGATGTTCGGGAACGAGATGCTAATAAACTCTCCGGAGGTATGAAACGAAGATTGGGAATTGCCCAAACCTTGATTGGGAATCCAAAAATTATCGTGGTTGATGAACCAACAACCGGTCTTGATCCGGAAGAAAGAATTCGGTTTCGAAATATTTTATCAGAGCTAAGCCAGCAAGATGTGATCATTATTTTATCAACCCACATTGTTGGAGATATTTCAAGCGTTTGTAACAATCTGGCTTTACTTAACAACGGACAGGTTGCTTTTAAAGGAACACCTGAAGCTCTCATTGAAAAAGCACGTGGACATGTTTGGCAGGTAAATACTTCTGGCTATGAATACGATCTGATAAAAGATAAATATCCTGTAGTTTCCACAATTCCAACTCAAGAAGGTTGGGAAGTTCAATTAATTGGAGACGGCAGTCAATTTACCAATGCAATTGAGCTGGAACCAAATCTGGAACATGCATACGTTTATTTCATGGAAATGTCTTCGGCACTAATCTAGCAATTTAAAAATGATCTCTCCCAACACCATACGCACCGTAGCCAAGTACGAAACCAGAACTCTTCTTCGATCCTGGTTTTTTAGAATATTTGCCGGACTCTCCGTCCTGTTTATTGGTATTTTTAATGTTGCAGCATTTGTAGAAAATAGCGGAGCGCCTTGGATCTACCGTGCACTCCCTGCAGCAATTCCTTATGCCAATCTGATCATTCTAAATTTGGGTCAGGCAATTGTTGCCGTATTTTTAGCCTCTGAATTTCTGAAACAAGACAGTAAAAACGATACCGTAGAAGTAATCTATGCGCGATCGATGACCAACAGTGAATATATTCTAGGAAAAACCCTCGGAATTATAAGCGTTTTCGTCATCCTCAATTTTATCATTTTATTAATGGGAATAGGATTCTCCTTTTTAAGTAAGGATTCTTCACAAAGTGCATGGGTAGTATTTTACTATCCACTTTTAATATCAATACCTACCCTCGTTTACATTCTCGGTCTTGCGTTCTTTTTAATGATCATTTTAAAAAACCAAGCCATTACTTTCATCATTCTGTTAGGATACATTGCTCTAAGTATCTTCTACTTAAATACCAAATTCTATCATCTGTTCGATTACATTGCCTACCAGGTGCCAATGATGAATTCGACCATTGGTGGATTTGGAAATTTAAAAGAAGTAGCTATTCACCGGGGAATTTATTTTTTCCTGGGAATCGGCTTTATCCTCTTTACCATATCCAAATTAAATCGCTTGCCTCAATCGAAAAGATTGGTTTCACTTCCCATTTATTTGGCTTTATTCAGTTTTCTGATCGGGGGTTTATTAGCGAAGAAATACATCGATATTAACATCAACAATCAGAAGTTTAAAAACGAAATGATTGCTCTGAATAACAAATATGCAGCATTTCCGAAACCTGAAGTTACCTCCTGCAATATAGATCTTACACATACCAATGAAGAAATAGCTGTACAAGTCAAGCTTGAAATTTGTAATCATTCCGCTTCAGATTTAGACACCCTTCTTTTCAGTTTAAATCCTGATTTAAAAGTAAGAGCTGTTCTTCAGAATGGTAAGAATCTGAATTTTACAAGACAAACTCATCTGCTGAAAATTGTTCCGGGCCAACATTTGCTAAAAAATGAAAGCACAAAATTAGATGTTATTTACAGCGGATCGATAGATGAACGAACTCATTTTTTGGATTTAAATCCTGAATTAACCAAAAACAATTTTACAGCAGAAATGTTTCGCATTCGAAAGCGATTCTCTTACCTGAAAGATGATTTTGTATGTCTCACCAGTGATGCTTTATGGTATCCTATCGCAGGAGTTGGATATGCCTCCGGTAATCCAGCATTACATTCGCCAGATTTCACAAATTTTACTTTAAAAGTTAAAACATCGAATAATCTGATTCCCGTTTCGCAGGGAGAGGTAACAAAAATTAAAGATGGTGTTTTTGCATTTCATCCGGAATCAGCCTTACCCAAAATCAGTCTGCTGATTGGTGATTATCTTCAACACAGCATTCAAGTTGATTCCGTTGAATATTCAATTTACAGCATTCGGGGAAATGAATTTTTCCTGAAGCATTTTGATGTAATACAGGATAGTTTGCCTTCACTAATCAGGGGATTAAAAAATGAGTACGAAACCCAAATAGATCTGGAATATCCGTTCAAACGATTCGCTTTAGCCGAAGTGCCGATTCAATTTGCTTTGGACAAACACATTTGGTCGATAAGCAGTGATGCCGTACAGCCCGAAATTATTTTTTATCCTGAAAAGGGAGTTGCGATGGAAGAAACTGATTTTAAAAAGCGAAAGAACCGATTCGAAAAAAGAATGAAGCGGGATAATGAAGAAGTCTCGGACGAAGAACTGCAGGCTCGCATTTTTAAAAGATTTGTACGTGCAAATTTTATGCCTCCTGCAACAGAATGGTATCAGTTCGATAATGTTGATAGAAATACCTATTCTCCTTTCCCCAACTATTATGGCTACTCAACCCAGATGTATTCGCAGGAATTTCCGGTTCTGAATATTGCATTGGGAGTTTATCTGAAAGAAAAAAATGCCGGTTCTCAATCACAAAACCGTTGGCAATTTGATGGAATCAGTAAAGAAGAGCGCATTAATCTTGAACTAAAGAAAGCATCATTAACAGACATCACAAAATCGGGTATTAAAGCATCCAAAGACGATGACGAACAGATCTACTTAAATGATATTTTCAGAGAAAAAGGAATTCATCTCTTCTCAATTTTTAAAGCCAGATACGGGGAAGACAAGTTTAATTCCCTGCTAAAAAATTATATCGCAGAAAACCAACATCGGAAATTTAGCTTTACCAGTTTTGATAGTCTGCTTATCGCGAACAACGGCGAATCAATTCAAGCCGATGTGAAAAACTGGTATACAACGAACAAATTACCAGGCTTTTTAATTAAAGATCTGCAAACCTACAAGGTGAAAGAAGGCGATCACATTAAATACCAGATTCGATACAAAATCTCCAACCCCGAATCGGTAGATGGAATTATTTCGGTTAGTATCGAATTAAATGATCAAAACCGAAGACGAAACCGAAGAAACCCGGGGGAAGACAAACCGGCTTTTACAAAAACAATTCTTGTGCCGGCGAATTCAGCTCTCGATGTGGGATTTGTATTCCCTTCGCAACCAAGCAGAATGAATGTATCAACACATATCTCAGAGAATCTTCCCAATAGTTTAGTTTATGATTTCAGTTCGTTTGACGAGACTAAAAAAGGCAATTTCTTTAATGATATAAAAGCCTGCGAAGCCTTTGACGGGATTTTAGCCACGAATGAATTTGTAGTTGATAACGAGGATAAAGGCTTTGAATATGTACAGGTTTCGAACAAAAGTTATTTAAAACAATGGATGGATGACAAACGAATTACTGAGCATGAATATTCGAGATTGCGCACGTGGAATCCGCCCAATGAATGGAAAAATGTTTTACGTTCCGGCTTTTTCGGAAAATATGTACGATCTGCATTCTTCACAAAATCCGGACAAGGTGAACGTTCGGCAATTTGGACTGCGGAACTAAAAAACAGCGCACAATACGATGTTTACTGTCATATCGAAAAAATTGAACAATGGGGAAGACGAAGAGGACAACAGAAAAAAACGGATTATAATTTTAAAGTATATCATGAATCAGGAGTTGAAGAAATCAATAAAAGTGATCAGGAACTGGAAAACGGTTGGAATTATCTGGGCACTTTCTTTATCACACCTGAAAATGCAAAAGTAGAACTGAACAACAAATCGGCGGGCTCTTTTCTCTTTGCAGATGCAATTAAATGGGTTGAAAACAAATAAAATATACTAATTATATAAGGCATGATCACAACTATACCACAACAAAAATTGTTACGAATCTTTATCTGTGCCGGAGCAATTCTATTCAGTTCTTTATACTCGCAGGCACAGAAGAATATCACTCTGGATGAGGCTCTGCTCATAGCCTTTGAAAATAGTCCGGACATTAAAAAATCGAGAATAAACATGCAGCAAAACAAAGAACAGCTGAATGCCCAACTGGCCTCTTTACGCTCTCGTTTTTCTTTTGATGTTACTCCTTTATCGTACGACAAAACAGAATCGTACAATGAATATTTTTCCACCTGGAATACTTCTGAAAATAAAAAAGCAAGTGGAACATTTACCGTTTCTCAGCCAATTAAATTAACTGATGGTAGATTGTCCCTGCAAAATGAGTTTGGCTATCAGGACAATTACTCTGAAGCCAGCAGTTCAAATTATGCGGGATACAACAACTCGCTTTACTTGCAATACGATCAGCCACTGTTCACTTTTAATAAAACCAAAATGGATTTGACCCGAAACGAGTTAAATCTTGAAAATGCAACTTTGGCCTACTCCATACAATTACTAAATATGGAAAGGCGGGTAAATCAGGCATTTTATTCCATTTATCAGAAACAAATGGCCTTGAAAATATCGGAGGAAGAGTTTGAAAACCAGAAAGTAAGTAAAGAAATCATTGAAAGTAAAGTTGAAGGTGGCTTGTCTGCGAAAGAAGAACTTTATCAAGCTGAATTAAACTATGCAACCAGTAAATCGAGTCTCGATAATAATCGTGTAGAATTGGAGAATGCCAAAGATGAATTTAAATTTTTGTTGGGAATCTCCCTATACGATGACGTAACTGTAAGTACAGATATCCAATACGTTCCTGTAATTGTAAATCTTGAGAAAGCCATTGAAAACGGGTTGACACAAAGATTGGAATTAACACAAAAAGAAATAGACTTAAACAATGCCAAATTTGATTTGATTCAAACTTCAGCAACCAACGAATTTAAAGGAAATGTGAGTCTTTCGATTGGAATCATGGGAAACAATGAAAATCTGGCCGATGTATACGACAAACCCACCAGAAGTCCACGGGTTGGAATTACTTTTTCTGTTCCAATATTTGATTGGGGAGAAAGAAAAGCACGAATCAGAGCAGCCGAATTGGAAATAGAAAGCCGCGAAATAGATAAAAACAGCCTGCGCGATGACATCACCATCAACATTAGAAAAATATATCGCAATCTTCAAAATTTGATTCAGCAAATCGAAATCTCCAAGCAAAACCAAAAAAATGCAGAACTAACTTATGATATCAATTTAGAAAGATACCGAAACGGTGATTTAACCAGTATCGATTTGGAGCGCTTTCAAAATCAGTTGTCCGAAAAGAAAATGAATCTGGCTAACTCTTTAATCAACTATAAGTTGGAATTGTTGAATTTAAAAATACAATCACTTTGGGATTTTGAAAACGACAGATCCTTTGTGCCACAGGAATTGCAGGAAAATTTGATCATTGAATAAAAAAAACTCAATCATGATATACCATACTAAGTCCACAAACATGAAACGAATCGCATTCTACCTTCTAAGCATTGCAATATTTTCCGCTTGTAACGACAGGGAAACTGATCTAAACAAAGACATCGCAGTTCAGGTATCCGTTCAGGAAATTACATCCAAAAGCATCGAAAAATTCATTAGCACCACAGGAACTGTAAATCCTATAAAAACAGTTGCTATAAAAAGCGAAGTGGCCGGCAAATACCACTTGCAAATCAATCCTGCAACAGGTCGCCAATTTGCCTTGGGCGATTTCGTTAAGGAGGGAACCAATGTAATCGTTCTGGAAGACAAGGAATACGAGAACAACATTAAAATCAAGTCCTTGGAACTTCGTCTGGAGATATCTCAGCAAGTATCCGAAAAGCAACAATCGCTATATGAAAAAGGCGGCGTTACCCTTTCGGAAGTGAAAAACGCAGAAATAGATCTGATGAATGCCAAATATTCTTACGAAGATGCCATATTTCGATTGGCTAAACTAAAGGTGAAAGCTCCATTTTCAGGAATCATTACCAATCTAAACTACTATACTGACAATACACGGGTTGAAGCATCATCGGACATGCTAAGCATCATGGATTACAGCAAACTGCATATGGAAATTAATTTGGCTGAAAAAAACATGACTTCGATCAAAAAAGGACAACCGGTAAACATTATCAACTATACGATTCCCGGTGATACACTAAACGGCGTTCTGGCTCAATTATCGCCGGCTATCGATTCTGAAACCAGATCTTTTAAAGCTGTTATTAATATTAACAACTCTAAACTTTTGCTGCGCCCCGGCATGTTTGCGAAAGCTGAAATTGTAGTTGCAAAAGCCGATTCTACCATTGTGATTCCAAAAGATGTAATTCTAAACAAACAAAAAGGAAACACCGTTTTTGTTGTAAACAAAGGTTTGGCAGAAGAGCGTGTGATTGAATTTGGATTGGAAAATCCTAACGAAGTACAGGTGATTTCCGGATTAGAGAAAAAAGACCGACTGGTAGTAAAAGGCTTTGAAACTCTTCGGAACCGATCAAAAATAAAGGTGGTAAAATAATCGATCTACAAATTTCAATTCACATCCAATACCTGATGGCAAGCTATGCCATTCAATTATAAATTGCTTTCAAAATGAAGAAAATAACTCAATTTTCGGTCAATTATCCGGTAACAGTTTCCATGATTGTAATGGCAATATTACTTTTGGGATACGTGTCGCTCGGCAAATTAAATGTTGACCTGTTCCCGGAAATGAACGCTCCCCGCATATTTGTGGAAATTAAAGCCGGCGAACGTCCTCCGGAAGAGATCGAAAAGCAATTTATTGAAAGCATCGAAGCACAATCCATACGACAAAAAGGGGTGAGTCAGGTTTCATCAGTTTGTATGGTTGGGTCGGCACGGGTAACCGTGGAATATTCCTGGGGGAGTGATATGGATGAAGCTTTTCTGGAATTGCAAAAAGCACTAACAGCTTACAGTCAGAATGCCGAAATTGATGAATTCACCATTACGCAGCACGATCCCAATGCATCTCCCATTCTAATTATCGGAATGCTTCATCCGGAAATTAAAGACATGGATGAGCTGCGAAAAGTGGCTGAAAATTACATTCGTAACGAATTGATTCGTTTGGAAGGAATCGCTGAGGTAGAATTGACCGGAACACAGGAAAAGGAAGTGCGCATCGAAACCAGCCAATACCTTTTGGATGCCCACAAAATAACCATCGATCAGATTGTACAGAAAATAAAAAGTCTGAATCAAAATGTTTCAGGTGGAAGCATTGTTGAGATGGGAACCAAGTACATTATTAAAGGTGCCGGTTTAATCCGAAACATTCAGGAAATTGAAAATATAATTGTCGGAACCAAACAATCCTCGGCCTCATCGTCTGCTCCTGTAAATACTGGCACTCAAGTTTTAGTGAAAGACAAAGTCCCAATTCTTTTAAAAGACGTAGCTAAAGTAAGTTTTGTGGCAAAAAAAGCACAAAATATTGTCCGTATCAATGGCCAAAGATGTATCGGTTTGTCTATTTACAAAGAAACGGGATCGAATACAGTTCAGGCAGTTGAAGATTTCGAAAAAACAATGGTTTCTATCCGTAAAGCCTTGCCTGGATATCAGTTTATCGTGGTTCAAAACCAAGGTCAGTTCATTCAAAAAGCAATTGATGAAGTAGAAGAAACCGCTTTAATTGGCGTCCTCATCGCCATTTTGGTTCTTTTTGTCTTTTTGCGAAGAATAAAGGTGACCGCAATTGTAAGTTTTGCAATTCCTGTCTCCATCATCGCCACCTTTAATCTAATGTATTTTAATGGATTAAGTTTGAATGTAATGACACTGGGCGGTTTGGCATTAGGAGCCGGAATGTTGGTCGACAATGCCATTGTAGTAATCGAAAATATCTTTCGGAAAATGGAGCTTGGGCTCTCGGTGAAAGATGCTGCCATAGAAGGAACTTCGGAAGTTGGAGGTGCAATTGTAGCTTCCACTCTTACCACAATTGTTGTGTTTCTTCCTATTGTATATATGCACGGAGCATCCGGCGCACTTTTTAAAGATCAGGCCTGGACGGTTGCTTTTTCGCTGATAGCCTCTCTTTTTGTTGCAATTTTAATGATTCCCATGTTGTTTCATTATGCCTACAAGGGAAAAGGAAAAAATGTAAAATTCAAATCGGTTAAAATAGGCTGGTACGGAACTTTACTGGCCAATTTACTAAACAAACGAAGCCTGGTAATTGGATCCGCAAGTTTGTTAATTGTACTGACAGGACTTATTTTGCCCTATGTTGGAAATGAATACTTACCCAAAAGCGGAGTCGGCGAATTCAGTCTGGATATTCAATTGAAAGAAGGAACTCAACTGGAAAGAACCTCTCAAACAGTTGAAGCCATCGAATCCATGCTGAAACAATCTATGGGAGATTATTTCGAAACAATATACACTCAAATTGGTCCGGGAAGCAGTTCTGCTGCCGACAAAGCCGTATTTAAAAATGAAAATACCGCCAGCATAAAAATTCGTTTAAAAAGCGAATACACTGCTCAATCGGAAGCAATACTCGAAAACGTAAGTCAATTGGTTGGTGATATTCCCGATACCGAGATATCCATTATCCATGATGAAACGGCTTTACAATCGACCATTGGAACAGAAAGTGCTCCCATTGAAGTTGAGGTAAAAGGAAAAGAAACGAAAGTTCTGGAACAGCTTTCTGCAGAAATTAAAGAACTCCTGACTCAGGTTCCCGATTTGACAAATGTAAAAACCAACATCGAAGAAGGAGCCCCGGAAGTTAATGTGGTGATTGATCGTTACAAAGCAGGTCTTTTTAACCTAAGTACAGAAGGAATTACCAGTCAGCTAAAAGACATTTTGATGGGAAAAGATGCCGGCAAATTCGAACAAGGCGGAGAGATGAATGACATTACCATTCAGATGCCCGAAACAAGTCTGTCTGAATTAAATACACTTCTGTTAAAAAGCGGAGACCAGAAAATTCCACTCTACGAAGTAGCACACATCGAAAAATCCTCTTCTCCAAAACAAATGCTAAGAAGAAATCAGACCAGAATTGGAAAAATCAGTGCCGATATTCGCGGAGAAGTGGCTTTCGATCAGGTTGTCGATAAAATAAACACCAAACTCGCCAATATTGAATTGCCGCAGGGTTATCAGATAAATCTGATTGGCGAAGAACAGAAACGTCAGGAAGCACTTTCCAATTTAAGCTTTGCTTTGATTCTTTCGATCATATTGGTATATATGGTTTTGGCTTCTCAATTCGAATCACTCATTCATCCTTTCACCATTCTGCTCACTATTCCATTGGCTGGAGTTGGTGCCATTTGGGCATTTTTCCTTTTGGGAATGCCTATGAACATCATGGCCTACATTGGTATTATTATGCTGGGAGGAATAGCGGTGAATGATTCCATTATTCTGGTTGATGCAATTAATCAATTTAAAGAGCAGGGGAATTCCTTGCGCGATTCGATAATTATGGCAGGTGAAAACAGAATTCGCCCAATTGTAATGACCAGTATCACAACCATTTTAGCCTTACTTCCACTAACCATTGGATTTGGTGAAAGTGCAGCTTTACGGGCTCCAATGGCAATAGCTGTAATTTCAGGTTTGATCACCTCAACCCTTTTAACACTGGTCGTTATTCCTTGTGTGTACTATATTTTCGATAACATGCAAAGCTATTTTTCGAAATCAGGAAAATAGAACATCAAACAATACAGTGAAATAAACAGATTTAAATAATAATCTGACAGAACATCAATAAACAGGAACAAGCTAACAGCTAATTAAGCTTAGATTATATGAACTTCATTATAAAAAGAAAGGTTTTAATAGCAATGCTCTTCACCGGACTTAGCATGTTGGGATTTTTCTCCTACAAACAATTACCGGTCGAACTGATTCCAAATGCACAGCTTCCTATGTTGTTTGTAGAGGTAGGAACTACTATGGAAGTAGATCCCCGCTATATGGAAAGTGAAGCAATCATTCCTCTGGAAGGAATTGCAGGAGGAATGGAAGGCGTTGAAAAGATAGTCTCTACTGCCGGACAGCAACGAGGAAGTATTGAGATTTCTTTCGAACAGGGAACCAATCTTAAATATGCTTATTTAAAACTTGCTGAAAAAGTAGAAGAAAAGAAAAAAGATCTTCCAAAAGAGTTCAGGGTTCAGGTATTTAAATTCGATATGGAACAACTCAACAACATGTTCATGAATATTCAGGTTCGTGGTAGTGGAGGTGTTGACCGGGTTCGGCAAATTACTGAGAATGAAATCGTCGATAAAATTAAAAATATCGATGGCATAGCCAATGTGGCTCTTTTTGGCGGGCGCGAAAAATCCATTGATATTCTGCTAAGAGATGATGTTTGCAAGAGTTATGGCATCAGTCCGTCGGATGTTCGTTCCGTTCTAAGCAAGAACAGCAACATGCGAAGTTTTGCCGGGAAAGTGATTGAAAATAACAAAATGCACTTTGTGAATGTTGTCTCCGAATTTACTGATATATCAGAATTAAACGAGCTTGTTGTTAAAGAAGCAGGCAATATAAAACTGAAAGATATCGCAGGCATTCGTTTTGGAGTAAAGGAAGAAACCTCATACAGCCGTGTAAACGGAAAAGAAGCAGTAACCCTTCAGCTAACCCGCGATTCTCAATCGAACATCATTGAACTGGCCGACAATGTAATTGCGAAAATTGAAGAAATCAATCAGGAACTGGCAAGCAAAGATATTGCTGTGGTGGTGCAAACCAACACTGCCGAAACCATGAAAACCAATATCGATTTAATTATTGAACTGGCATTAATTGGAGGCCTTCTGGCAATTTTCGTTCTCTGGATATTCCTGAAAAACCTTCGTTTGGTCACCGCAATTGCACTGGCAATACCCATTTCGGTTTACACAGCGTTCAATTTTTTCTATGCTTACGATATCAGCATCAACACACTCACCCTTTTGGGGATGGCACTTGCCATTGGGATGCTTCTCGATAACAGTATTGTGGTGCTCGAAAATATTTACCGTCTGGCTGCCCAAAAGAAAGATCCGGACACGGCAGTTATTCAGGGAACCAAAGAAGTATGGCGATCCATTTTTGCTGCCACACTAACAACAATCACCGTATTCCTGCCTTTTCTGTTTACATCCAATTTCTTTATCGGATTATTGGGCAAGCACATTGGTGTTTCCATTATCTCCACCTTATTGGTATCGCTGGTTGTTGCCCTGCTATTAATTCCCATGATTACCCACACTTTTCTGAAACGAAAAAATGCCGCCCGCGCCGTTAATTTCCAGAATATTTCCCTCCATAACCGATTGGTACAGATTTATCTGGTAACACTTAAATCATGTATGCGGTTTCCGGGAAGAACTATTCTTGGTGCCTTAGGACTATTTTTCATCACCTTACTGATTAGTTTGGGACTAAGCATGATTTCGACAGAAGAAACCGAAACGAAAGATTTAAATCTTTATGTGACTCTTCCGGGCGGAACAACACTCGAAAACACCGATTTATTCATTCGGGAAGTAGAGCAAAAACTAGATTCTGTTCAGGAGAAAAAAGACATCACCAGTCAGGTTTATGAAGAAGAAGCTGTTTTAACAATCACACTACTTGATGATTATCGCGAGAAGCAAAACCTTTCCATTCCCGGCATTAAGAAAAATATTCTGGAACGTTTGGATGATTTGCCACGTGCATCTTTCAGCTGGGATCCTCCGGCTACAGGTCGTCGTTTTGGCGGTGGCGGAGATTTTGGCGGCGACAATCCATTTATGGAAATGTTGGGCATGGGCAGTCAAAAAGAAAAACTGATTATTAAAGGTCAGGATTTTAATAAGATGCTCGACGTATCGGAAGATTTGGAATACTACCTAAATCAATTGACTTCCATTAAAAATATATCGGTTCGAATTCCTGCCAAACGTCCCGAAATGGTCATGGAATTAGACAAACAAATCATGGCAGTATACGATATTCCTGTTACATCGGTATTGTCGGAATTAAATTCCTTTCAGAAAGAATTTTCGAGTGGTGTAAAGTTCAAACAAGGCACCGAAGAGTACGATATTATTATTAAAACACTTGGTGACAATACCGAGCAGCAAACAAGAGATGCAAAAGATCTGCGTAAGCTTACCGTAAGAGGTACACAAGGCGCTGAATTCGAATTGCAAAACATCAGCAATCTAAATTTCACCGACGGATTATCAACGATCAAAAGAACGAATCAGGAAAAACAACTCGAAGTTGAATATCAGTTTATTGATGAAGTGAACGATGAGAAAGACCTCTTAACTGCATCGAGGGTAGAAGTTGATGAACTGGTTGAACGAATGAATATTCCATCGGGAATAGCACTGGAAATTGTTCATGAAGAAGACAATCTGGCTGAATTTGGCTTTCTGTTTCTGATGGCCATCATTCTGATATTTATGATTCTGGCTTCGGTTTTTGAATCGTTCACCATGCCTATTGTAATGATGTTTTCCATTCCTATGGCTGCAATCGGATCGCTGATTGCCTTGATCCTTACCGGAACCTCTCTAATGAACGCCAATGTATTTACCGGACTAATTATTCTTCTGGGGATCGTTGTAAACAACGGAATCATCATGATCGATTATTCAAACGTATTGCAGAAACGCGGCTACAGAGAATCCAGAGCTCTTATTATGGCCGGCCTGGCACGTATCCGCCCTATCCTGATCACAGCTATCACTACCATTATTGCCTTAATGCCACTTGCTCTTGGTCGTGCCGAATATGTAACAACTATTGGAGTTCCTTTCGCCATAACCGTAATTGGCGGGCTAAGCCTCAGTACAATTCTTACCTTGGTTTTTATTCCAACACTATATGCCGGATTGCGAACCAGCTTAAACTGGATACAAAATCAGCCTGTTTGGGTAAAAACTATTCAAATTGCTATTTGGATGATAGGAACCTACTTCATTTACATGGAAGTAGACAGCAAAATTTGGCAGATCATCACATTCCTGATTTTGCTGTTATCGGTACCGGCATGCATCTATTTTATTCAGTCCAGTTTAAGAAAAGCCAACGAAAAGCTAATTGCTCCTGATGACGCTTTACACATCGAAATTAGAAATTTGGTAAAAATTTACGAATGGGATGGTCGATTTATCAGGGAATGGAAATCGGGACTTAAAATTAGAGAGCGATTGGGTTTAAAGGAATCCTATTCATCTATCCGCGATTTTGTGACCTTAATCTGGCAATTGCCTTTGCTTGCTTTCCTGTTCTTTTTCATTTACATCCATCTCGAAAACAAATACTGGTTACTTGGCTTGTCCATACTATTCCAAATTCTGATTTTGAATTTTATGGCTCCCGTTATGGAATACCGTAATCATCTAAAAAAAGAAAGCAGTAAAAAATGGATGCCCCGATTTATTTATGCACTGCATAAAATCATATACTGGTTGTTCCCGGTACCTGTGTTCGTATATTTTTATCAGCAATACGAACTAATCGGACTCATTGCTCCTTTGGCCTTTTTCTGGTATTTGGCTTTACTGATCAAAGTGTCTTCTGATAAAATTTATCATGAAAAAATAAACATCAACCGGGTGAAAGGCCGATTTAGCAGCATCCGCAAATTCTTCTACCGATTTGTTTTAATCATCCCAATAATCGGGAAAAAGAAAATTCCGTTTAAAGCCGTTAAAGGTGTTTCCTTTGATATTAAAAACGGGATGTTCGGATTACTGGGACCCAATGGTGCCGGTAAATCAACCTTGATGAGAATTATTTGCGGTATTCTGGAACAGAGTTACGGGCAAATCACCATTAACGGCATTGATGTTCGCGAAAAGCGTGAAGAACTGCAAGGTTTAATTGGATACCTGCCACAGGAATTCGGTATGTACGAAAACATGAGCGCATGGGATTTCCTGAACTACATGGGAATTCTGAAAAAACTGAATAACAATAAAGAACGAATGGAACGTGTGGAATATGTGCTTAAAGCCGTTCACATGCTCGATCAAAAAGACAATAAGATCGGTTCCTTTTCAGGAGGAATGAAACAAAGAATCGGGATTGCACAGATTCTGCTTCACTTACCAAGAATTTTGGTGGTTGATGAGCCAACCGCCGGACTTGATCCACGCGAGCGAATTCGATTCAGAAACTTGTTGGTAGAACTAAGTCAGGACAGAATCGTGATTTTCTCCACTCACATTATTGAAGATGTAGCCAGTTCGTGTAACCGGGTTGCTGTGATGAAAAAAGGAGAACTAAAATACTTGGGCGAACCGATTCACATGGCAGGTATCGCCGACAAAAAAGTGTGGATGCTGACGGTATCAACCGAAGAGTTTGAAAATTTAAAAACCAAACATGTTATTATTCATCATATGCGCGACAAAGATCAGATTCGGGTTCGCTGTTTGGCCGATGAAAATCCGGGTTACGGAGCGGTAAATACAAAAGCAAATTTAGAAGATGCTTATTTGTGTTTGCTGAACGAAAAGGAAGAAAGGGATTAACCCAAAAGGGAAATGAAGGAATAAATAAAAAAGATTTAACCACGAAGATCACAAAGAAAATGGAAGGTGCACTTTACGGTAAAAAACAATAATCATATGAAACATCCATGCCAAAGCAATTTTGACACACAAGGGGATGATTATTCCAGCATGGTAAGTTCCATGTAGCAATAAAAAACAAACTTAGACACATGAAAGAAAAACTGATACTCACAGCCGATTTTATACGCTACAACATCAAGATTATATTTGCGAATAAATTTATCTATTTTCTGATTGCAGCTTTCGCCTTTTTCCTGATGGTAACCGGTATCATGTTGTTCTCGGATTCGAGTCCCGATGAAGCAGATATTTATAGGAGCTTGATTTTTCCGGGAGTCCTGATCTTATTCTACCCTGTTATCTACAACATACAAAGCGATAAAGATACCCGAATGCTCGAAATTCTGTTTGGAATCCCCAATTACAGATATAAAGTGTATTTGGTGCGCTTTGCACTTAGCTTATTACTTTTGCTCTTAATGATGTGTTTGATGTCGTGGATAACGGTATTTGCAATTATCCGCATATCCGTTTTTCATATGGTTTACCAACTGATGTATTGTCTGCTGTTTTTAGCCAGTCTTGCATTCCTTTTGGCCACTCTAATCAAAAATGCGAGTGGAGCCGCAGTAGTTATGGTAATTATTGGTCTGGCATTTCTGATCCTTGCAGAACCTCTTGCATCCAGCAAATGGAATATATTCCTAAACCCCTTCAATGTTCCGGGTGATATGAGTTACAGCATATGGCAAAACGTGCTTTCTCAAAACCGAATGATGCTGGTAGTTGGTGCGGTCATATCAATTTTATGGAGTTTAATTAATATGCAAAAGCGGGAACGATTTGTATAGGATACCAATCCACTATGAACACAAAGAAAAAAGGCTCAATACACTAAATTATTGAGCCTTTTTCTATTTTATCTGCAAACTATTCAACCTCGCTAAGCTGACTGGCTTTCTGTTTCAGCTCTTTATTCCAACTGTTCAATCCGCCTTTTAAATGCGCGGCTCGGTGATAACCCAGTTTATGCAGGTAGTTTCTTACTTGCTTGCTTCTAAATCCTACATGACAAAAAATCACCATGTCTTTGTCCTTCGGCAAAAGAGGAAGCTTATCCGGTATCTGATTTACAGGAATATGCATGGCATTTTTAATACCCTCCTTCGCCAATTCATGAGGCTCGCGAACATCGATAAGCAAAATATCATTTCGCTTTTCCATCTCGTTCATTAGCTCAAGAGCAGTGTAACTTGTTTTAGGGCCGTTATCATTATTTTTAAAAAAGAACATATGCTTAAATTTTAAATTAAATGTTTATCGTGTCGATGAAATATCAATGTAGATATTATCAACATTAGGTCTAACAAATATAAAAAAATAAGCCACTATCAATCATTTTAAAATAAAAATATGATCGGGCAGAGACTTAAAGTTTGTTAAAAATAAGATTTATGTTCCAGTTATCGATATAATGGCAATTAGCACATACTCCCAAAAGTTCATTTATGAAATGATGCATTAAGGACAAAAATCAATGTTTAATGCAACACAATTAAAGAACTACATAAAATGTACCATGCAATAATTGAGAGTATGCTCATTGATGGCAAAAGCTACAATTACATTCAGAATATGCTTGGCTGTTCCCGACATACCATTTCAAATGGTTAGTAAAAAAAGTAGGCGCAATTGATAACAGTAAAGAGAATCAGAAAAGAGTATGTTGAAAATTGACGGTTGTTTCTCCTCCCAATAGCACTATCTAGATGTATTCTATATTGCGCCAGAGTAATAATTATTTTATGATTCATTAATTAGCTTATGTAACTTTCATAGTATAATATACATTATAACATGTTATGCCACATATAAGAAGAACCTATAAAAATTAACACTATGGATAATAAAACTTATAGACTTGATGAAGCAAATGAATTATTAGAGGAACAATTCATAAAAATTATAAAAGATAATAATATAGAATTGCAGAATAAAGATGAAGCGATGAGTCTATTCAAGGAAGACAGCTTTGACATTTATTTTGAGAATGCAAAAAATAAATGTTCTACAAATATAACAAAAGACGAAAATGGGAAAATTCATGTAAAAAGAGTTGCAAATCGATTGGTAAGAAAATACAACTGGGTTATACATGATGATGACTTAAAGTTTATAGATAAAAGTCTTTCTCTTCTACCATTTGTCTCTATGATTTTTATTCAGCAATGGGCAATCCCTACACAAATCATAGGTGTCTCAATATTACTGATAAATTTCTTTTTAAATGCGAAGAAAAAGGGAGCAATATTAGGAGATGATGAATTCTTAACATTATTAATACTAAGATTATTAGAAAAGAATCAAAAACTTAAAAAAGTATCTGACGAGAAAATACTCGAAAATATAAATAAGAAAATTTCTGAAGAATCTAAAAAAAGCAATAAAAATATTCAGGAGATAAAGCAGTGGTCTTCTAAAGAATTAATCGAAAAATTAAAGAAACTCCAAAAGGTAAAGCACAAAGATGGTAAAATCACATCTTTTGTAGATACAGATAATAAAGGGTTTTGGTGGAGTGTTGATGTATAAAATTAAATACGACGGCACAACATTTTGTGCAATTAATTGCAGAATGGCACATATTGAGGTTTGTTTCTCGCTAAAACTTCATCATTGGTTGATAGGAAATTGCCATGCAATCTGCCACTACTCAATCAATTTGACTTTAGCAAAAATATTCCATGAATGTTGGTTTAACAAAAATAACTAATACCAATTTAAAATATTGGTTTTAATAAGAGGACTTCTGGTTTTGAGAATAACATTAATCAGTTACAGGTTTAAACATCTCTTCAAAATGCAATAGGATTAGAGAACTTACAAATAGCGCAAGATAAGGACCTATAAATATTCAATTTATAGGTCTTTAAGAAGAATCAAGATTCTTAATTCAATTCTTGAGTACATATGTTAAAAATGAAAGACTCTGTTATGTGAGTAAAATAAGGATTTTCTTGGGATCCGTCAGTTGTCTTATTTAAAACAGAAACAATAATTGATATTTTACCATTAGAAACTGTTGCATTTTTTGATGTAATAGTATTGGTCATAATTGAGCCAGAACCAGAAGCTGTGACAGTAAAATTTGAAACAGTATTGTTACTGTAATCCAACGCAATAGTTAAATATCCTTGGTAAGTAAATCTTAAATACCCAGACGTACAATCACCAGCCTTATCAATTGAGGTAAAATTTCCTGATCCTGTGCTGCCTCCGCCTTGGTCTCCTGGAACATATTTCCCAGTCTGCTGTGAGAAAGCCGAAATACTAATAAAAAAAACAAATACTAATCCTAATAATTTTTTCATTTTATTTGATTTAATTAAAATAATAATGTATTATGCATTCCAATTTAATAAATATATTTAATATATCATATTAATATTTAAGCATTTAAGAGAAAAAGCTGATTTTTTACTTAAAAATACCGTAAACCGGTTTAGCCAGAACGAGGCTTTTTACCAACAGAGACTACCTATTTATCCGTCTAAACGGTTAATTAGCTGGCAAAATAGTATCCTTAATGTGGTGCAATTCCCTGTATAGGCTGATTTTATTACCAACATTAATTTATGGCGAATGAAAATTCACTTCTCTTAGCTTATTAATTTTGCTTATCACGTTATTGAGGTAATGATCTCATTAAAATATTCCGAATTAAAAAAGTTGGCAGGTTTGACAGTATGAATCTTAAATGAAAACTTGTAGCTTTACTTGGTATTATGTATTACTGTATAAGGGTCGTTTCAACAATTAACTTAATCAAAGATTAGAAAAGATATTCTTTTGTACGTTTTCAAGTATAAATAGGTCTGGAAACGCACAAAGATCTACAATTATAGAAGCCATACACATAATCGTACCGTTTCCCAAAACGGTACCTTCAACCTAAAAAAAAGCACCAGTATGAATAAACTCGCAAAAAAGGAAATAAAAGACATTGTAATTCCAGCTGATAAGCTTGAGTATTTACAAAAGGAATTAACCAATGTTCGCGAAGATTTCATTGATAATAAATACGTTCAAGAAGCGATTACTGTACTTGCAGCAGGGGGATTAAGAAGTACAATTGGATCTTATTGGAATGCTGTTGTTGATGATTTGAGACAAAAAGTTATACATCGCAGTATTGACCTTTTTAATAAGGAAATTAACCCTAAAAGAGAAATTAAGACATATGAAGATTTTCAAAACTATGTAACTGACTATGATTTAATTGATGGTGCTTATAAAATTGGCGTTCTGAGTTGGGAAGCTCATAAGCTTTTGCATCAGGCTCGCGAAACGAGAAATATATTTGATGGTCATCCAGATAGTTCAGACCCGACTTTATTTAAAGTATTTAATCTAATAGCAGATTGTAATCGCTATATATTATCTCAAGATTATCCTTTAACTATTATTGATGTAAATCAATATATTCTGACAATGGACTCAGACTCCTACAACAAGCATGAGATTGCTGTTGAACAGGCTTTTACAGATTTGCCTCTAATCTATAAAAATGAAATGACAAATCGGTTATTCACTCTTTATATAGGAGACAATGCTTCAACTAGATTAAAAAGTAATATTGAATATAGTTACCCGATATTATGGAAAGTAATACCGAAAGAGATAAGACAACAAATCGGGAAAAGATATGATAAATTATTAGTTGAAGGCAATAGTGATATTATCTCTGAAGCTAACAACTTACTCACATTGGTTGAGGGACTTAGATACGTGTCTAAGGCTAGTAGAAATATCCTCTTTGATCCAGTAATTCGAGAGCTGGAAGAAAACCTAGATAACTGGAGCGAAGAAGGTCGAATAGTACAGAAATTACAACGATTAGGTTCAACAATTCCACCTGAATTAATTGACAGATTTGTAGCTGCTATAACACTATCATATGTTGGATACAGAGGAGGCAGTAATCAATACTCACGTACAGCATTTTATTCAAATGCCGCGGCTCCTAGGATTTCAGAGATGTTTGAGAAATTCGATAATTCTTCTGCTGATTCATTTATTGAAACAATAAAAACAAACAAAACATTAAAAAGTAGAATACGGACATCTGCTCAATTAAATCGTTTAAGAACACTCGGTGATATTTTACTGAACAAGCCTGAAATCAGAAAAGATACTATTGAATATTTGGAACTACTAGTTGACGTGGATAAAACAAAAAAATTTTATAAAACATTGGGGTAAAATAAAAACATCAGATAATAAGTACTCAGATCTCCCATAGCGCAATCCATTAGTAACCATTAAAAACCTAAAGATATGTTCAAAGATGCTTATGAAATAGCAAAAAAATACACTTTCCCTTTGGTAGTAACATTAAGATTTTTTGATAAAACAATTGAAGGAGGACTTGGAAGTTTTATAATATTAAATGATGATGGATGGCTAATGACTGCGGCTCATAACCTAGGAGCTTCCTTTGCTTTTAATCAACATCAAAATGAAATTAAAGAATACCAAGAAAAAATTCAAAAAATTAATAATAAGCAAATAAAAGAGGGACAAAAAAAAGCTTTGATTCGAGCCATTAAACCAAATAAAAAATGGGTGACTGATTTTTCAATTCTTTTAAGCGGAAAGTCGATACAAATTGAAGAATATTATATTTATGGCAAACACGACTTAGCTTTTTTTAGGGTTGATAAATCTGCAATTAATGACCAAAAAGTATTTCCAAAAATTATCAACCCTAAAAATATTAAATCTGGAACAAGCTTATGCAAGCTTGGTTTTCCATTTGTTGAATTTAGTCCAACTTTTAATGATGCAACTGGTCAATTTGAATTACCCCAAAATTTATTACCTCTTCCACTTTTCCCAATAGAAGGACTTTACACTAGAAATCTGCTTACGAATGAAGTTGAAGGAGAAATAAATGTGCAATATTTGGAAACATCATCTCCCGGACTAAAAGGACAAAGTGGTGGTCCCATTTTTGACAAACATGGAAATATATATGCTGTACAATCGAAGAATGTGACCTTACCTTTAGGATTCACAGGCAGTGTCAAAGTCAAGGGGAAAACCATAGAGGAAAATCAGTTTTTAAATGTCGGGATTGGCGTTCATGCAGAAACAATAAAGTTTTTCTTAGACAAACACAATATTAAATATGAATTAACGGACTGATAATTTACATTGCCAACAATGCATCTTATTTAATATAGTACATTGTTGTAACACCATTAATTCATTTTTTACCTGCCTTAACTCCCTTCCAGAAATACATCAATTATGAAATTAACTGAACTTAAATTAAAAAATTTTAGATGCTACAAGGATGAAATCAATTTTAAGATTAATGATTTGACTTGTATTATCGGTAAGAATGACATTGGTAAATCTACTATTCTTGAAGCATTAGACTGTTTTTTTAATGAAAACATAGACAAAGGAGACTTAACTGCTGGCTATGGAAACGATACGATTGAAATTACTTGCGTTTTTGAAGAATTACCTAAAACAATAGTCTTAGATTCATCCATTGAGACTAGTCCCATTGAAGAAAAGATACTGAATTCTAAGGGACAACTTGAAATTAAAAAGGAATTTAAAATTGCTAAGTCAATTGGAAAATCAACATATCTAATTGCAAAACACCCCACACATGTAAAGCTAATTAATATTCTTAGTTTAAAGAATTCTCATTTAAAAGTATTAGCAGAGGAAGTAGATGCAGATTTGACTGGTGTAGCAAAAACTAAGAATCCATCACTTCGTAGAGCAATAAGAGCTGCTGTCAAATCTGAAGAGGCAGAAATAGCTATAAAAGTTGATGGAAGTCTGGATAGTGAAAATAACTTAAAAGCATTGTGGATCAAACTGAAAAGTTTTCTGCCAATTTATTCTATATTCAAAGTTGATAAAAATATCGATGACAAAGACAAAGATGTCCAAGACCCAATGAAGCAGGCTGTTAGAGAATCATTAGCGATTCCTGAAATTAAAGAACTACTAGAACGAATTGAGGTTGAAGTTAGAAATAAATCATCCGAAGTGGCAGAAAGAACATTAGAAAAGCTTAGAGATATTGATGAGAGTCTAGCCGAGAAGATGAAATCTGATTTTAGTAAAATACCTGCTTGGGATAAAGTATTTGATTTAACGCTCCTTAATGAAGATAATATCCCTTTAAACAAAAGAGGAAGCGGAGTTAAAAGATTAGTGCTATTAAGTTTCTTTCAAGCTCAAGCAGAAAAGAAAAAAATGGAGGATAATTCTCCTGCAATAATCTATGCAATTGAAGAACCAGAAACTTCCCAGCATCCAAATCATCAGAAAATTCTTATAAACTCACTTATTGAACTTAGTGCACAAGATAATATTCAAGTTCTATTTACAACTCACAGTTCCAACTTGGTTAAAGAAATACCTATTGAATCTTTAAACTATATTCACAAAACTAATGAAGGAATTAATATCGAATATGGCTTATCTGATGACAATTCAATAAATGAAGCTACTCTTGATAAGATTATAAATACTTTAGGAGTGCTACCAAACCCAAAGGATAGTGTTAGAACATTATTATTTGTTGAGGGAAATCACGATATAAATGCTTTGAAAATATATAGTGAAATCTTACATGCAAATAATCCCGAAATTCTTAATCTAAATAACAATGATAGCATAGGGATCGTCATTTCTGGTGGTTCGAGCTTAAAGTTTTACATTGATAATAAGTATCTGGACGGCCTAGGTAAACCAGAAGTACATATCTATGATAATGATATCGAAGATTATAGAGAATATGTAAGAAAAATAAATGAAGAAGGAAATCAAAGTAAAAAAGCATTCAATACCACGAAACTTGAACTTGAAAATTATTTATCCAAAGAGGCTATAGAAGAAGCTTATGCCGAGAATGGAACAATAATTTCACTACCTGAAATAGAAGATGAAATGGATGTCCCAAAAACAGTTGCAAGGACTTTATATGAAACATCAGCCGAGAAAATATGGGATGAATTAGAGGAGTCCAAACAGAAAAGAAAGGAATCTCATGTGAAAAAATTACTAAACTCGAAGGCAGTTCGTAAGATGACAATTGAAAGATTAGAACAACGTAATGGATTGGATGATATGAAATTGTGGTTAGAAACAATTAAGAACTTAAATTAGTAATGACAGACCGACAAGTTCTAAAGCTAACTATCGATTCTGTTGTAAAATTAAGGCTTGCAGACTTCACAAAAAATAACCATGAAAATTGATCGAGGAATAGGCATAATTGGATTAATAATTTCGATAATAGGTGTAACTACAATCGAAAAGATGAATCTAAGTTGGGGTATTCTTGGAATAGGAATAATTCTAATTCTTTATTTCATTTATATTGAATTGAGACCATCTATTGTCAATAAATATTTTAGCTACATCTACGACTTTTCTGAAAATAAAAAAGGTTTAGTCAAAGGAAAAAAAATTACAGTTTTCAAAATCAATAAACCCAATATCACCCAACTAATTGCATCCGGATTAACATCTACTGGGGATTATAAAAATTTCAAAACTAACATTGGCCGAATTACTGTACAAACAGATGATGGTGGAGCAAAGAAAATAATTTGTGACCTCGACAAGCCTCTTCGAAAAGGGAAAGAAATTTCTTGGGTACTTACCTATGGTTTAATTAATTCATTTAATGAAGGAGAAGAAGAGGTTGGAGTTCCTTGCTTAACTCAAGGAAAGATGGGTTCTATTCATTTAATCTTTTCTAAACAAAGAATACCAATAAGCATAAAAGGTGTTTCATCAAAAAATGGCGTTGATAAAAAAAATACAGGATTTGAATTTAACAAAGATTCTCCTGAAATATTCTGGCAATTTAAAATAAAATTTGGATTGATACACGTAATAAGATGGAGATGGTAGCAAAAAGGTACAGATTACAATTTCCGTATTCTAATTTAATTCTAAAATAATGGCAAATTATACTTTCGAAGATTTACTGTCACCATTGGATTTTGAATATCTAATTAAAGATCTACTATCTAGAGATTTAGGTGTCGAACTGACAGCTTTTGCAGAAGGAAAGGATAAAGGGGTAGACTTAAGGTACTCTGAAGACGATAAAAACAATATTGTAGTTCAGTGCAAAAGAGTAAAGTCAATCTCAAAATCGATGATTGAAAAAGAATGTGATAATGTAAGAAAACTGAATCCTGAGAAATATTATTTTGCGACTTCAAATGAGCCTAGTGTAGCAAAATTTGATTTTATAAAAACGAACTTCCAAGATTGGATGACAAGTGATAACAATATTTATACAAAAAGCCGTCTAAATAAATTATTAGATATATATCCTGAGATACATCAAAGTAATTATAAACTATGGATAAATAGCTCTGAGATGTTTAGTGCTATAATCAATAAGCCTTTATTTGAAAGAGCAAAATCATTAATAAATGATTTAAAACGTGATTATAAATTCTATGTTAAAAATGAGAGTCTACAACAAGCAATAAAAATTTTAAATAAAAATCAATTCATAATAATAAGTGGCATTCCTGGTATTGGTAAAACAACATTAGCAAAATTAATTTTATGGGAATATCTCCAAAAAGAGTACGAAGTAGTTGAGATTAGAAGAATTATTGAAGGAGAACAATTACTAGAAGAAGATTCAAATAAAAAACAAGTTTTTTATTTTGATGATTTTCTTGGGGAGAATTTTTTAAAATATGATGCAATAGAAGGGCGTTCTTCAGATTTAATTCAATTAATTAATCGCATTATGAAAAACAAACATAAAGCATTGATTATGACAACTCGAGAATATATTCTTAAACAAGCGAAAGAAAAATATGAAAAATTAGATTCCAATGAACTGGACATTTACAAATATACACTTGACTTGACCAATTATGGTAAGAGAATTCGTGCTTTAATATTATATAATCATCTGTATTACTCAGGTTTATCAATAGATTATATAAAAGTTTTAATTGATAGCAAGGCTTATAAAAAGATAATTAACCATGAGAATTATAGCCCTCGGATTGTTGAGCAAATGACACTTAAACTAAATAATGTATCTGTAGAAAAATATCCAGATGAGTTTATTAACAACCTGAATAATCCTCTAGGAATTTGGAAAAGAGCATTTAATAGTCAAATTTCAGATGGGGCAAAGTATACTCTCCATATTCTTTTATCTGTAGGCGAACCAGTATTACTTACTGAGTTTCAAGAAATAATAATAAGCTTTCATAATACAAATACTCGAAAGTATAATCTTGAGTTTCGACCATTAGATATCAAAAATTACCTCCGTGAATTAGAAGACAGTTTTATTAAATTAAATATCTCAACAAAAGGCAATCATTATTTAACTTTTCAAAACCCATCCATTAAGGACTTCATGTTAGGCTTGGTAAAAGATAACAAAGAGTTAATAATAATGATACTAGACTCTTTACTCTTTTTTAATCAACTATCATATACTTTAAACTATTTAGTGGATAAATTAGCAACTGATAGAGAAGTTATATTTATTTCCAATTCAATTATTCAAACTAAACTTGATACTATTCCGACCAATACATGGCTATTATCAGGAGAAGAATACCATATAACGACATCTTTAATGACTAAGGTTAAGGAACTTAAATCATTTGTGAAAAATTCAGAAAATAAGGAATGTCTTAAAAGCCTTATAGAAAAGTATAAACAAGTCGATATTTCAAAGCTTTATAGCCTTGATGAAAAAGAATATATAAAATTCACAGAGGAATTTAAAAAAATTATTAAGCCAGATACTGCATTAATTTTTTCTAAAATTGTTAGCAATATTAGTTGGTTTGAGAACGTAAGCAATTTTCTTTCTCTAAGAAATATCGATTCTGGTAAGTATGATGAGTTGTTAGAAATTAACAAAGAATCGATAAAGGCAAAAATTGAATCTGCTATTAAAAAAGACATTGAAATAACCAGAAATATACATGCAGTAGATAATTTGAGTAAAAAGCTTTCCTCTGCTGAGGAAAACTTACATTCCAAATTAAGTCTAGATATTTCTTACTTTGACAATGAATTAAAAGCGAAACGAAAACAATTTGAAAATGAAATAAAGCAGGACGTGACTGAAGATTTAAAAATAAATAATATTGAACTTGACTTAATTGAAGATGATTTTAACGAAGATGAATATTTTAAGATTGACTTATTTCGATAAACTTAATACTATTAGAAAAATTACGTTTAATGAAATTATTCAATCACATCATTATGACCGAAGACATTAATAAGTTTATCCGGATTATTCACCAGAAGAATGGAAAAATAAAAATACAATATGATTTTGAAAATCAAGTCAACATATATAAATGGCTCCGAGAGTTTGGATATCGCAAATCTAAATTAGATAATAGAGTTATTTACTATCGAGAACATGATGGTGAAGTCAAACAAACCAATTTTTTAAAAATTAAAACTGCATTTAGTGACTTTCTTCAGAATGGGAACTACAAGAACCTACCAGAAAATATCAATCAAAATGATATCCTTGAATGGTATTATTTAAAAAACCCAATTAAAGAAAATTCATTATTAAAACATATTCTAGAAGATGAGCTTTCGAACACAGAAATACATTCACTTCGCATGCAAACTAATCATTCATACGAACACAGATTTCAAATAAACGAATTCATAAAAAAGTTATTGGATTGGGGGTTTAAAAAAACTATCGATAAAATTTCTAGTTACAGTTCTGATCCATCACCTCTTTATTACAAACAAATTAGTAAAGAAGAATACCTTATTTTTAATCATTTTGCATCAGAGGCAAAATGCGAAGATGGTTTCGACTGTTGGATTGGAATATACCAAAATGAAAAACTGATTGGCAAAAAGAATCCATCAAATATTGAAAGTGTTCAATTAGATTTTGAAATTACTAGGGACATCACTTTAATTGAAAAATTTTTGAATTAGCCTAAACTGTAAACTTGTCTCAATAAGTTAGATATTCATAATCAATTAGATTAAATCGGCAACAAAACCGGCAACACATTAAAACAACAAAGCCCCAACTCATTGAGAATTGGGGCTTTATAAATTTACTTTGAGGTCTCTGGCGGACTCTAAAATACTTAATTTAATCATTTCCTAAAACATTGATATCATCACGAAATAGCACACAAACATTAATAAACACAGTAAATACAACACATGAACACATAAAGGGTAAATAAAGGTAAATTAATACCAATAAAGAAATTCCGTCAGGTATTCCGTCAGGTTTTAAATTATCCTTATCTTTAGTGCAAACAAAAACTTTGCACTATGGCCAATGTCCGTTTCGTATTAGAATATCCCATGAAGGATATGGAGACCAAAATATTATTGATTTCCCGATTTCATAATACCAGACTGGTTTATTACTTACCCGTTAAGATCCATCCCGAATTTTGGGATAAGGCGAGACAAAGGATAAAGAATAAAGCTGGTGCAAAAGATAAACTTTCAATAAACACTTTACTGAACGATCTTGAAAATAAAGTAGTCGCTTTTATTGACAACAGCATTGTTGCTGGATTGCCATTATCGAAGATTAGCCTAAAAAAATTCCTTGATGAATTCTTTGCTCCTGTCAACGAAAAAGAAAAAAGCTTTTTTGGTTTTATCGACAAGCTTATTACAAGCTATGAGGGGAAGATAAATCCGAGTACTGGAAGACCAATTACCAAAGGAACAATCAAGAGTTTAAAAGGAACAAAGGCAGTTTTAGAACTGTTTGAAACTGCAAAATATCACCTTTCATTTGAAGTCATTACCCTAGACTTTTATTATGATTTTATTGCATGGTGCAACACTAAAAACTATGCCACTAACAATACGGGTAAACACCTGAAAAATTTAAAAATGTTTATGGGTGAAGCTGTTGAACAGGAATTCACCAATAACATGGCTTTTAGAAGTAAACGCTTTGTAGTCCTTAAAGAGGAGGTAGATAACATCTACCTAACAATTAACGAACTAAAGAAAATGTACAATCTTGATTTGTCCACAAAACCCCAACATGAGAGAGCTAGGGATTTATTTTTGATTGGTGCTTTTACTGGCTTACGGGTTTCCGACTTCAACGATTTAAAACCTGAAAATATTATTAAACGGATTGATGGCTACAGATTAAGAGTTGACACAAAGAAAACTGGACAAAAAGTAATTATTCCTTTGCATCCCATTGTAGTTGAAATTTTAGAAAAGAACGGAGGAAAACCTCCAAAAAACATGCCTGACCAAACGATTAACTATAAAATTAAAGACGTAGGAGAACTTGCAGAGCTTGATGATATAGAAAGCACTAGCAAATCAAAAGGTGGCTTAAAAGTGAGTAAACACTTACCCAAATACATGCTTATTAAAACACACACAGCAAGACGTAGTTTTTGTACTAATGCTTATTTAGCTGGTGTTCCCGTTATTGATATAATGGCAATTAGTACTCACACTACAGAGAGCTCATTTATGAGATACATAAAAGTAACAAAGGAGCAACAAGCCGATAGAATGGCACAACACCCGTTTTTTACGGATAAGGCAATATAAGATTGTAATATCAATGAAATGGAATATGTCAGTCTTCAATAGGTTCCAAATGCAGTTATAAGAAATTAGAAATATCCAAAATCAAATTTTTTTTTCAAAAATAAGGTATATTACTATCGAACTCACAACTTGAATTAAACCAAAACTTAATAAGGTAACAATGAATAGAATTAAAGAAACACCTTCCAAACGCATATTCGCAATATGTGATTATTCAGGTATAGAGAACGCATACGTCAATGGAGATAGTAAAACTATTTACAAATGGTGGACAGGACAGATCTATGAAATTCTATCTATTGGTCAGAAAGGGCAATATACATTTATCAACGACAAGGGATTAAAGGCAACTCTAAATGAATATTTTTTTAATGAAGTAGCAACGTTAGCAGAATACGAAAAAAAAAAGAACTTAAGAAATGATAAAATTGAGAAAGTAGTGGTTTCAGGGCTGGGAACTTTATTTGGAATAAAAAGATAAAACATTACGTCAATAGATACATAAAGAACACAAAGCTTAATGATGGAACTATAATAAAGGGTGTCTTAAGGGGTTTCAATCTCGTTCTTATCTAGTTTCTACCCCGATCACTTCCGCTTCTAAACCGATTACTTAATCGATCTGATCAAACCTTTTTAAGCTAAAAAATGAATCCCCGTAAGATAAAACTTACGAGAATTTAGGTTGTAGTCCCAACATAATTCACGACAAGAAATGCAATGCGTAATGAGTAATCTCTTGCGGGGTTTTGTATAGTAAGCTCTTATAGCTAAGGATTAATTATATTGTTGCGTGAAATAATCCATTAATTGTTGAGATGAAGCTTCAACAACATTATATTCAGAAGATATATTTCCAAATTGCGAACTCGCCATAATATGTCTACCTCTAATCTCTCTATTGAAATGATAGAATTCCTCTCTAGTATCTGAAGGAATATTTAAGTCGGTCAACCACCCCTCTAAATAATCATTCCTGTTTTGTATAGTTACAGCAGGCCACGACTCCCAGTTAATGAGCTGATAATCATACGTCTCCAGTAAAGCCATTACGAAAACTCCGCAGTTCATCTGACATTCAGGAGTTGTTTGAATAATGTATTTTCCTGTTGCAATTTCAAATACACCACCATTATAAACTATGCTTTTTAAATCAAGCACGAGTGTATTATCTTCATTTTCATTTATTAATTCAACCGTGGCCAATAAAGAATCAATAAGCAGTTCAGGAAAATCTGATAGCCAAGAGTATTTATAGATATCAAATTTAGCTAAATTAAGATTAGCTATTTCAATATCATTAGTATTTTTGAAATGGACTACATTTTGAAAATCATCCCAATTGCAAAAAACACCAACATGCACACTGTTCCGAGGAGGAGGAACGTATAATGCAGCTATGCCAATACCTCTCTGATCAGATCTAAGTATTTCATCACGATCTTTAACGTATTCCATATTAGGATTGCAATCTTATTTTTAAGCTTTCTTCTATTGAAGAAAGCGCTTTTCTATCCACCCCTTCAACTTTATTACAAATAATCAATGAACTTTTTTGTAATGACGGGTGAAAGTGATGAATAGCTTCATCGTTAAGATATCTATTTAAAAGTTCTATTTGGCTTGAGCGAATCCAACCATGCAAAAATTGAAGTAAAAATTTATTTTTATAACGCATTTTATCCTCAAATTTATACAGACGGCTATATAAATAAGCTAACTCATACGGTTGTCCAATATTAATTGAACTCGTCTCGTAAACATTTATTGTTATAGTTGTTGCTGAATTCATGTTATTTTATATCAGTTTCAAATATAGTTTTCAAAAACTTTAATAAATCTTGAGCAGTCTGTCTATTCATATAAACACCAAATTCTATTTCTCGTACTACCCCTGTTTTTGAGTTTGGATTTACCTCTATAGGTTGTTCACTTAAACTTCCATTCTCATTTACTTTATGAGTCACCGATGTAGGAATACAATTTCGTGTTGAGTAAAAAGATATGTTTATATGATTTGTAGGAGTTACACCTCCATAGGCTCCATCAGCATTAATAGTTCTATACTGTGGGTTTTTTTCATAATGAAATTCAATTTTATCAAGAATTTTCTTTTTGTTTTCCACTTCAATATATTTTACAAATTTATAGTATGGTTGGCGAATATAGGTAAAAAAAATTATTTATTGTGTTAAATATCTGATAATAGATATCATTCCTTAATTTAATAAGAAATCATTTAAATACAACAATACTTTCATTAAAAAATTATCATATCAGCCTAATAAAGGTAAAATTAGTTTTGAATTTACTGATAATATTAAAAATTATTAAGAATAATTTTTTGTAATTTATTGGTCTCCCCCTTTGGGAAAATAAACACAAAGCCATTATACCCATTATTAAAGTAATAAAAATTTGAATTTAAAATCTCATTATCCAAAGTATTTAAAAGAATAGAGCCTTCATCGCCAAATTTAAAATATTTAGCAAAATCCCACTTGTATCAGAACTTTTCTAAAATCGATACCTGTATCATTCGTGAATTCAAAATTTTATAACCGTGTGTAGGAAAAATATCAAGAGTTTTGCTTTACCTTAAAATGTCATGAGATATTTTCTCGATATCCCCCTTTGACATTTCATCAATCATGAACTTTTATTCTTGGATTTAATATACTTTAAATAATCCAGAACTTCTTTTCGCTCCTCTGTTGACATACCTTCTGAAGAAGATGCAATATCGCTAATGAAATCCTCATGATCACTCGATTCTGATTCTAGTTTTGGTTTTGGTTCTATTATTCCTGCATTCGCCAATAACTCATTTAATGGGATTTTATATAATGAAGACAACTTGTAGAGAATATTTGCTGATGGACTTTTAATTTTATCATTTTCCAGTTGACTTAAATAAGCATTAGAGATTTTTGTAGATTCTTCGACCTGTCGTAATGTTAACCCCATGGTCTTTCTTCCATTTCTCAGAGTGTTTCCTAATGTTTCCATAACCATTTTTTTTGACAAATATAATACATTCTGCTTGATATACCGAACAAAAATCTAAATATATTCTTGACATAGTTATCTTTTGCTTGTTATATTTAGATTTTTATGTATCTTTGTGTAAACGAATATAAATTTAAACGAAATTGACAAATGACATAAAAATCTAAAATAAAAAAAAGCCCAATCGAAATTGAACTTTTTATAAATACAGATCTCTCCGTATAGTTTTACTTGCACTTCAAATATACAATGTTTTCTGTAATCTACAAATGAGCAAATTCGATTGTTCAAATTACCACTCTAAGCTCACAGGTAATTATTTAGCGCTTTTTTTCCTCAATAAATCTATTCAGTTTAAGACTGAGGAAACTGAATGAGCATATTGTTTAACGTCAAAAATATATAAGATGGCGACAAATGGAAAAAGTGGCGACAACCGTAGACACGGTGCCGTGAAAGATAGATCACAGGTTCTAAATCCTAAAACTGACAAATGGGTCAAGCGAAATACGGACACAGGTCGTTTTATGGATGGTAAATCTGATGACAAACCTTTCAAAGGTGTTAGAAAAGAAAATATTAATAATCAAAATTTGAAGAAATCATGAATAGTTATTATACAATTATAGTTGGTAAAGATGATCAGTTTTACTTTAATCTGAAAGCTGGAAATCACGAGATAATTTTACAAAGCGAAGGTTATCAAAATAAAGCAGGAGCAATAAAAGGTATTGAATCTGTTCAAGTTAATTCACAAAATAGAAAGAACTTTGAAATTCGAAATTCAAAGAAAGATCAGCCATATTTCGTACTTAAAGCTTCTAATGGTGAAATTATTGGTAAAAGTGAAATGTACAGCTCTTCTAGTTCGATGGAAAATGGAATCGATTCAGTTATGGAGAATGGAAAGACCAAAAAAGTACACGACCTAACTGATGATGATGAAATGAAACATGAACGATCTATTATTGTTAATGGTCGTGAAAAGATTTGGTGTAAAAAATTCATTTCCTTCAATGAATTAGTAAAACTTGCATTTGAAAGTTTTAATGATAATCCTAATACGTGTTACACAGTAACATATAGCAGAGGACACGGCTCTAAACCAGAGGGATCCATGGTTAAAGGTGAAGAAGTAAAAGTTAAATCTAAAATGATATTCAATGTCTCAGCAACTGATAAATCTTAATCCGGATTTAAAACAATTACGTGACGAAGGATATCAAATAGAAATTTATGGTGGGCATTTATTAGCCCACCATATACCTTACGTCACTAACAATAGAGAAGTTAAACATGGCATTTTAGTGTGCGATTTAACTCTAAGTGGTAAACAAACCGTGAAACCTCAGAATCATGTTATGATGTTTTCAGGAGAGCACCCTTGCGACAAAGATGGCAAAGTGATAACGGGTATTCAGCACGGAAGTATCAACCAAAGACTTGGGAATGAAGTTGTACTGAACTTCTCATTTTCAAATAAACCTCCTGCTGGCTATCCCAATTATTATGAAAAAGTAAAGCGATATGCAGATATAATCTCAGCTCCAGCGAAATCCTTAAACAAGGATGTGACAGAAAAACCTTTTCTTCCGATTGAAATAGAAAATGAAGAATCAGTTTTTAACTATCACGACACAAATTCAAGTCGGGCGAATATTGACCACATCAACAATAAGATTGCGAATCAATGCATTGCGATAGTTGGATTAGGCGGTACAGGTTCGTATATTCTAGATCTTGTTGCAAAGAGTTGTGTTAGAGAGATTCATATTTTTGATGGAGATGTCATGTTAAATCACAATGCTTTTCGATCACCTGGTGCGATTAGTATTACTGAGTTAGTAAAAAAACCTTCCAAAGTCGGTTATTACGATAGTGTTTATTCAAAATTAAGACGAAATATTATTCCTCATGATTACTATTTGAGTATGTCAAATATAGACTTACTGCTAGGCATGGATTATGTATTTCTCTGCATAGATGATAATCAAGTTAGAACTTCTTGCATTGAGTTTCTGTGTGAAAATGGGATTTCTTTTATTGATGTTGGATTAGGTGTTAATGCTTTAGACGATTGTCTAATTGGATCAATACGAGTAACCTGTGGAACAAAGGACAAAAAAGATCATTTGGATCAACGAATTCCAAAATCCACAAATACTGAGAACGATTACTCAACAAATATTCAAATTGTAGAGTTGAATGCGCTCAATGCAACTCAAGCCGTCATTAAATGGAAAAAAATGTCAGGCTTCTATCAAGACCTAGAACAGGAACATAATTCGATCTATTCAATAAACGTATCACAATTGCTTAATGAAGACAAGACTGAAGCATAAGTTTGTAGATTACATACCTGATGAAATAAAATCAGATACGATTTACATTTCTCTTCAATATTCTACCGCCGTACACAAATGTGTGTGCGGTTGTGGAAATGAAGTCGTAACACCATTGTCCCCAACAGATTGGAGTGTGAAGTTTAATGGAGAAACTGTAACATTTGATCCATCGATAGGAAACTGGAATTTTAAATGTCAATCACATTACTGGATAGAAGAGAGTAAGGTTATTACATGTCGAAAATGGAACAATTATGAAATTGAAGGAGGAAGAAAAAATGATAACAAATTGAAAAATAAATTCTTCAAAAAGAAGAAAAAGAGCCACTGGTTAAATTCTTTTGCTTCAAAATTCATTCATCGGATTAGTTCAATGTATAATTCAAATTCACTAGAATGAATAAATTTTAATTAGATCATAAACATCATCATCCCTCTTTAAGCTTTATAAAAGTAACTCTACAATACTGAAGGCTTATTAAACGGCTAATTAGCCGTCTAGGAGGATAAATCAGGTATTTAAAGTAGTCTCTATTGGTAATACGCTTGTTCACCTTTAAAACAGGGGATTTACAGATAATCATACCCGACTATAAGCTCCTTATAAGACGGCTAATAAACGGCTAGACGGATAAATAGGTAGTCTCTGTTAGTAAAAAGGCTATTATGCCCTTAAAACAGGGGTTTCATAGATAATTACACCCGACTTTAAGCTACTTATAAGACGGCTAATAAACGTTTAGACGGATAAATAGGTAGTCTCTGTTGGTAAAAAGGCTTGTGTGTCCTTAAAACAGGGATTTTCCAGATAATCATACCCGACTGTAAACTACTTGTAAGACGGGTAATAGACGGCTAGGCGGATAAAAAAAGCTCACGACATAATGATAATCACAATTCTAAAAATTGTTATTGAAAGCTATATAGTAGCCACAACAAGACTGTAAACTTTGAATTTATAATATACGGCAATTATTTATGAGCGCGTGTATGGCACGTTTCTTATGATCTTAGAGTTTAAACAAGTTCCATGTTTACCAACTTGACCTATACTTATATTATTAACTACACCCATACTAATAGGTTCCTGATTAATTGGGAAATTTTCGTAATAATTTTCAAAGTATGCTAAAGTAAGATGTGGTTTATTTTCAACACCTCCATATTTGCTCGGTTTTATCTCCCCTTTAATTATTTGGAAAACTTCTTTTTTCAAGCAAAGGAATTTTTCAATTCTATCAGGATACATGAATAAATAATCTCTATCCTCCGAGGCAAATACACTTCTAGAAAGTTTAAAAGAAAAGGAACTAAAATTTGCCTTGGATAATAATTCAATTATTTGCTTGTATTCTGTTTCAGACTTAATCTCCCCCATTATAAGTGTAATGTGTGGTATCATCATAGCATTGGCAGCAAAATTAATTGCACTATGATTATTCTTAACTAATTCTTTATTAAGTGCTATTATTTCTTCTTTTAACTTCCCAGTTAAAGCAAAGTGAATATTGAATTTGTATGGAAAAATCATTTTACAACTCATTTTTTAATTTCTTACCTACCCATTCCAATTCTGTTACTCCTTTTGTTGGTGGGTTTCTCCTTGTATAATACTCATCACTAAGTTTATAAATACCTTTGTCTCTAATAACCTCAATTATTGACGTTCCGAAAAAATCATCCTTTTCATTTTCTTTCTTTAAGCTTTTAGTACGACACTGCCAGTTTAAGAAAAAATAGAATTTTGCACTTAATTCATCTGTTGCAAATTTAGCTGTAATTGAATGCCCTTTTGAATTCTTGGAATAAGTATAAACAACTATACTTGTGAAAGTTTGCTTGATTTCTATGACAAATGTGTGAGGATTATTTTCATCGATTCTGTCAACAAACCCTTCAAAACGTCCATTCAAATTAGGTATTTCTGTTAACCATCCCCAAAACCTAAAAAAATCATATTTCCAACCAATTTTATCAAAAAACACCCAGTATAATCCAACAATACTCATAATTAAACCCGCCTTGAGTGGCATTTTTTCGGATTCAATTTTCAGAAAATATTCACCGACAAAGTAGAGAATAACAACTAAAATAACTGATACTGTTGTGATCTTTTTAAGATTAGGACTAATTACTTTCATTATGTTCTAAATTTAAAAGTGATTTATATGCTTTTAAGTATTTTCTTAATCTAATAATTGCATCATTATCAATTTCTGCGAGTCTCTTAACATCTAAATTATCACTTAGGTCGTTGATTTTCACATTTGTTGCCAATCTATTTTTACTAATACGTATTATATAGTTGTAGTAATCTTCATCATCATTCTTAGTTAAACAAGTTATAGCCTTAATTATTTCTTTTGGAAAACCAAACGCTTCAAGTTTTTCAATTGTCCATTCTGTATCTTCGATTAAATCATGAAGTATTGCACAGATTTTTTCATTATTGCTTTTACACATATTCATTACCCTAAACAAATGTGCAATATATGGTTCTCCACTCTTGTCGATTTGATGTTTATGAGCTTCTAAAGCAATTCCTATGGCTTTTTCTAAAAAATAGTTTTCCATTCTTTGCTAGTTAATGTGCCATAACTTCTAAATAAAGACTCTGCACTATATATCGTTTATATTTTTAAAAAAGTGTATTTATTCTACCCATATAGGGCGGTAATTCAAACATATTATGATGATAATCTTAAACATCATCTATAAAACGACATTAATATTCATACTAAAGTATTAAATTTAAACTAAAATTCATACTGTAAAACATTCAATTTGACTTAATTTAGATAGATTCCACTTTATATGAGATACTTATATCAATAATGAGGTAAGTAAAATCTTGAGCTAAGAGAGGTTTTTTTATTTGGCATATATTATGAGATAGTTAGAAAAACAAGCCATACAGAGAATATTACAATATTGATGAATGTTAGCTAGATGACTAATAAACGGCTAGACGGATAAATATGTAGTTTCCATTGGTAAAAAGGCTTTTGTACCCTTAAAACAGGGGTTTTCCAGATAATCATGCCCGACCATAAGCTCCTTATAAGACGGCTAATAAACAGCTAGACGGATAAATGAGTAATCACTATTGGTGATAAGGCTCTTATATAATTAAAACAGGGGCTTTCCAGATAATCATACCCGACTGTAAGCTACTTGTAAGACGGGTAATAGACGGCTAGGCGGATAAAGAGCCAATCAATATTATCGGCTCAGGTCTCAATTGCCCGAAGTCTAAAATATCAGTTGGCTCGATTACAAATACTGACTAAAATAGTCAGGTAATTAAACATCTTCGCTTTCCTCAGATTGCATCAAGTAGGCTTGTAAGGTGTTGAATATTTCCAATTGCTCTTCATGTGGTTTTGCAAACAGAACATAGAGCATTTGAACCAGATAGCCTTGTGAATCGGGTTGCATTCTTCGAATGGCATCAATAATCTGTTTTTCCTGAACATTGAATTGATCTTCTACACCACCCAACGCATCAGGTTTACTTGGAATTAAATTGTTGGCAAAAGCCCCTAATACGGATTGAATCGCGGGCATTTGGCTAATTGCCTGAACCGTATCCTTGGTTGTGCTTGTACTGGCCTCCGCAATATCCTTAGTGTGTTTATCCCTTAGATCACTTAATTTATCGGTTAGCTTTTCAATTGTAAATTCATGCTTTAGATTTGTGTCCTCCAAAGTTCTGATCTTATCCCCGTACTCAGTTCTTAAGCTTAGGATTGTATTAAAATGTTCCCTTTCTACGGTTCTTAATTCTGCCGAAGCGTTTTGGTTCATTTGCTGATTTTCCCTGCTATCTATGTCGATGAGCGGATAAGTGCCATCCAGTTCATCTAGATGTTTTTCAGTGGTTCTAATTTTATATGCCTTATTTCTACAGGCAGTGGAACAATAACGACTGTCAGATCGCTTTCCTCTTATTGGTTCATTGCATACTTCACATTTCATTTTCTGATTTTTTAAGTTGTTGATTCTTTTTAAATTTTTACAATTTGTTATCGGGTTTACTGTGTTTGAAAATCTTTGCTTGTTAGTCACCAAACCGGTTTTCTCGTGGGCATCTTTTGTTGGGGTATCCTTGCTCAATTTCCCACGGAGTTCTCCATTCGATATTATCATGAATGTATTTCATTTTCGAAAAGCAGTGATCTGTTTTTGATGTATTCCAAAAAGGCAGGGTTAAGTTTTTTCATTCTTCGACCAAGAGTTGAAATGGAAATATCTAATTTCATGGCAAGCTCTTTTCTGTTCATTGTTTTGTATTCCATTTTTTAATTTTTGCAGTTCGCTTATTTCTGAATTCTGTTTTTTTCGTGTTTGTATTCTTTTTAGAGTGTACCCTGTCAGGCTCATACTAAAAGCATCTTTTTTGCCTTGATTTGCTGTATTCATTGCGACACCCTTAAATGAATACTATATTTCAAGCTCTACGAACTTTTTTACCCGCTGAACTGTGGAAACCGATTTCTTGACCAATTTTGAGATATTTCGAATTGACTTCCCATCGTTTAAAAGTTCAATGATGTCGGAATGTTGCTCTCTGTATTTTTCATCACTCATTTTTCCTTTTCCGGCATGTTGCAGATAAATGCCTTTTGCTTTTGCAACTGCTATTCCTTGTCTCTGGGCTTCTCTGTTACTCATGTAATCCATTTCAGCCAGCGAAGCCATAATACCTGTCATTAAAGTGAAAAAGAAATTGTCTTTTCCGTCAGTTTTACTGATCAGATTGTGCCTGACAATCTCAATGGTGCAATCTTGTTTTAAAAGAGTGTTGATCGTTTCAAGAATATCAAAGGTGTTTCTGCCAAGCCTGTTTACATCTTCAACAACAACGTAATTGATCACCTTGTTTTTGGCATCCGCAAGAAGCTTAGAGCCTTGTTTTCTTTCGGCAAAGGGGATTCGTCCGCTTATCTTCTCAATGTAGGCTTTGCCCTGTATGATTTCTTCCTGTCTGCCTGTGTTCTGTCCTTCGGTTGAAACACGTACGTAGGTTGCTTTTTTTTCAGTGCTCATAGTGTAGGCCATTTTTGCATTCCTGAAATTTGCTCATGAATGTATTTTACTTCGTTTTCAAGCAATACGTAACGTCCTTTGATCTGCTCTTTAAATTGTGGGTCTAAATCTTTCATTCTTCGCCAAAGAGTTGATCCGGAAATTTCCAATTCCATTGCAAGCTCTTTTCTGTTCATTGTTTTATATTCCATCTATACTTATCTATTTATTAATTTACTGCTCTTAAACAAACTATTACTTTAAATATTAAACCTATGAAACTCTTAAGGATGGAAACTGTTTTAAGTGTTCTTTGACCATATCATCAAACTTTTTATAGACTAAAACCGCAGTATCCCTGTTGGAATTTTCTTTCTTGATGTACATCTCAAATGTTTCAAGATATTCATCTTGCAGGTGGTGATTTTTAGTAATAATCTTGTCAAGATCAATACCCATTAAATACACGATGGGATACCAGCTGTTTATAATAAGACCGTTACAATCCAGAATCTTTTCAATGTTGTCAAAAATTCGGGAAGCGATTACAGAATCTTCTATCAGATCAATAATGATGTTTTCTTTTTTCGTACTCATTTTATCATTGTGCATGTTCAAGCCTTGTATCATCAGGGCATTGGGTTAATAATTCGGTTTTGGTTCTCTTATCAAATTCATTGAGGAAGAAACGGGCATCAGCACCGTGGTAATATCTTTTCTTTCCTCCGATGGTTGCGATGACCGATGTTTTTCGAGTCGGAACACCTTTTCTCTTTTTCCGGTTTGGGTTGGTGGTTCTAATCAGGTTGAATTCATTTCCTAAATCTTTAATCAGGTTGATAATCTCTTTTTCCTTTTGGCTTCGTTTGGCTTGTCTTTTTTCGGATACTTTCAGGTTGTAGGCTTTATCCCTGCATTTTCTTTGATCGTTGCAGTACTTGGAATCGCTTTTCTGATGGGTTATCTCTTTACCGCAGGTCAAACAGTATTTCTTTTTCTCTTTTCCCTCCCTCTGGTCGTGATTATCGCACCGTACAATACGTGGTGTATCCGTAACATCTTTTTGTGCGTTTTTTTCTAAGCAGTTCCACTTTTTTAAGGGTTCAAATTCGGTGTATTCGTAACAGTTTTTTGTGCGTGTAAAGGCTGATAATTCCAATGAAACCAAGCCTTTCAGGATGCTTTTAATGTCCCGTTTTGCGTAGGTTTTTATCAGCTTTTCAAGTTGTTCCTTATTTCGTTGGCGGTTTGTGTTACTTCTTTGGTCTTTAATCCACCAATTGGGATTCCGTAAGTCCTTAAACTTGCTTTTGTATTTGGCTGGAAGTCTTCGGGATGTTTTGATTTGATCCCACTCAAAATAGATGGTCTCATCAATGAATTTCAAATACTTATCGGCAATCAGCTTGGCAAGCTTTGTTCTGTCCAGAAGGTCTGCTAAACTGATCATTCCGTAGTTTTCAACCGCCCGCATTCGGGTAAACTTGGTTTCAATGCGAAGTAGCTGTACTTGGGTAGTCGATTGTTCGGATTTGTTGTAGAACTTGTATTTTGCATTCGTGCTTTTGTAAGCATAGCCGTAACCCGCTTTCCCGTTGATTTCCATATCGGAACGCTCAACACCACGACAATACAGAATACTATCTAAAAAGGTGTTGTTATCAATTTTAGTGGCAGTTGTATCCAGATTCAAACCGATTTCAAACCCTCTTAACAGTGCCATTTGTGGATTAACCCCGAATTCAGATAAACGCTTAACGGCTTCCTGAAAATTATCATAGGTAAAGCGGTTTGCATTATGAGCTCCATCATTAAAGAACTTGTGGATAGAACCTTTGATCTTTGCTTTCCCTCTGGGTTCGATGATAAAGTCCAAACCTTTGTAACTGGCTTTCCGACTGCCTAGTTTTGTGCCTGAGTCTTCATCAACAAGTACGGCAAATTTTAACTCTGGGTGTTTTTCCCAAAGGTTAAAATCCAAATCCGTAAGTTCTATGTTGATACCGTCAATCAAGGGAGTAAAGGGCTAAAAAAAATAGTGAGTTAATTGTCTTAAAATAGTGGTGTATGCGTAACACAAATACGTGCGTTTCCATTACTCATTTGAGCAATTTTCGAAAAAAAACAGGCTTGAAAAAACCTGTGTATTCGTAACACTTTTATTTGCGTTAATTATTCTGTACAGTCTGTATATTAAGGCGTTTTAGGTAATTTCAACTTGCACTTTCTCATAGCCTATCAGCGTATTTTGTACCGTCAAGACTTGACATGATTTCTTCCTTTTTATAAAAAGCTCGGTTTCCAAGTTTGTAACGAATAAGAATCCCTTTTTTAGCCCAATCATTTAATGTTGGAGGTGATATACTCAACCAATCCATTACTTCTCTTGGGCTTAATAGTGTCGCCGAATTATTAGGCTTAACATACTGTGCCAATTCTGATAATTTTTGATTCATAGCCGTAAACTGTTTAATTATATCGGCTGAACTCATTTCTGATACTTGTAATATTTTTTCAGTCATTTATGGATATTTTTATAATTCGGAGTCGTTACAACTTAATATTATCAATCATAGAGTCAATATCCTGTGATTCTTTGCGATATTCCTCTAAAACTTCTTCTGTAGCAGTCAATATTTTCTTAATAGTTTTATTCGTAGGTTTTTTTGTACCTAAAAAGAAGTGAACAATCAATGATCTTGAACAATTACTTTTTTCTGCTATTCGTTTTTTTGCTCCACGTGGTAGATTTTTCCCTAATTCTAATATTTTGTCTATCTTTCGCATAACTTATTAAATAATCGATTAGTAATCGTCACATAGTTCTTTTAGAACTTTTCTATACACACAAATGTAGGTGCTTAATACATCTTTTGCAACTTATTCGTGCGTATTGGAGGACTTATTTATTCGCATAGAATGAAACAAACTGCAAACCAAAGGCTTAAAGAAATCAGATTTAGTGAAAATTATTCTCAAGAAGAATTTGCCAAAGAAATTGGGGTATCTCTTTCAGGATATCAGTTGATAGAACAGGGCAAGAGAGATATTAACACCAAAATACTAGAATCATTAAAAAATAAATTTAATGTTTCGGCTGATTGGTTATTGTTTGGTAAAGGTGATGGATCTGCGACGAATGAAAATAGTCCAGAAATATATCGAGAGATGCTACAAAGTTCAAAAAACATATGGAACATTTTAAAACCCTTTACTATGGGCTTAGATGTCCTAGTAACTGTGATGAGACAAAGTGAAGAAAACCATGGAGATGATGCTTTATTTAAAAGCAAGGACTATATTCAAGAGTTAAAACTCTATGAAAAAGTGGTGTTAATCGTAAATAAATTAAACAAACTGGAAGCTTTATTTCAGAATATAACTTTGGACAATAAGACTATTTGTGATCAGAAAGAAGATGTTGTATTGATGACAGAAATGTGCAACGCCCTTACTCTTGTGATTTATCCTCCTATCATGCCATATTTAGTAAAAGGTATGGGAGTAGGAGTTGTAGAGTTTTGGAAGGATAAAAATAAAGATGACTTTAGGAATCTTGAATTACTAGATAAGTATATTAAGTAAACCTACAATATTGTACTTATGTTTCCGTTAAAAAGTCTTTAAATTAAATAATATGACTTTTAAACGATGGATTACATTAGAGGTAATAGGTGGAACATTAACATTCTTCCTGTTCATTTTAACTTTTTCTTGGTATGATAGCTTAAACTCTCAACTTTTTAACCTTGAAATTGCTGGTATGCGTTATGATATTGCAACAAATGAGAGTTTACTAACTAAGACGGTATATAGAGTTGAAAAGAATAATAACTTATTAGCAACTTCCGTTAACTCACTGTTCAAATCCTTTGAGAATAACATGGTGAATCTTGATATGAGTCGCTCTGAAAGAGATAAATATCTGAAAGACATAAAGCCCTACACTGCTACATATGTTTCCATAAACAGTCTCAAATTATACAATGCATTTCTTGAGGAATATAACAAATCCGTAAATAGTTTCCTTTCCGAAGAGTATGATACAAGAATAAGGAATATAAAAGAATCTAAAAATAACTGTAAGTATTCAATTATTATTTTAGTGGTGGCAATAACAGGATTAGGAATCCTTTTAAAGGTCAAAGCGAAAGATTCATTTCATTAAAATTAGAATGTCAAGATTCTTGAATTATAGATCTTATAAAGAAACGTCAGGTATTCCATCAGGTGTAAAAAACAAAACGCTTAACTTTTAGCAAGTTAAGCGTTTTTATAGAGGTCTCTGGCGGATTCGAACCGCCGTAGACGGTTTTGCAGACCGGTGCCTAGCCACTCGGCCAAGAGACCCTATCTTCCGTAAAGGCGTTGCAAAGATATAAATTTCTGATTTACTCGTGCAAACTTTTTTCAGCTTTTGTAACAAAAATCTCAAGGTATTTCTGCAAAACAAGCTCAATCAAAGAATTAGCGACTTAAAGTTAAGCTTACTTTTTCTATTTGTCCACCCATCGGAGGGTTCATTTTAGATACTTTTACTGTTGCATGCTCCAATTCCGGGAAATTTTGATACAAAACATCCAAAATTCTCTCGCCTACATGTTCAAGCAAATGAGATTTTATTTGCAATTGCTCCTTTATCATTTCGTAAGCGCGCTGATAATTCAGAGCATCACCTATAGAATCAGATTTCACCGCCTTTTCGGCATTATATTCCATGCGAACATAAATGGTAAATTTATTCCCGACAATTTGCTCTTCCTTAAAACAACCGTGATAGGCATAAAATTCCATGCCCTCTAATTCAATAATTCCCATCTTTTTTTGATATGATATTCATTGGCGAAAATAAGAGATAAATTTAGAAATTACGAATTCCAAATGATGAATTGCAATTTATGAACCAGTATTAACCAATTTAGTAATTCGTAATTCCAAATTCGTAATTGATTTTGCTGGAATTTCCATACTTTTGTTTTTCGTTTCATAATGTAGCTGATCAATCAAATTATTGTACATTTAATAGATCGCATTTCGATTCGAAAAGCAAGGCAGGATTCGGTTCCGAATCTCAGGCAAATACATGTATCATTTTAAATTGAGTAGTATGGATAACAAAAATGTAAAAGAAGAGAATGTTAACGAAAGTAAATCTCTTAATTTTATCCAGCAGATTATCGAAGAAGATCTGAAAAACAATGTGAATGATGGTAGAGTACACACACGATTCCCTCCGGAACCAAACGGGTACTTACACATCGGACACGCTAAGTCGATATGCCTAAACTTTAGCCTTGCCCAGCAATATCAGGGAAAATGTAATTTACGTTTCGACGATACCAATCCTGTAAAAGAAGACACAGAGTATGTAAATTCCATTATGGATGACATCAAATGGTTAGGTTTTCAATGGGATGGTGAACCAATGTACACTTCTGATTATTTCCAGCAATTGTATGATTGGGCAGTGAAGTTGATTACTGATGGCAAAGCATATGTGGATGATCAGACAGCAGCGCAAATTGCTGAGCAGAAAAAATCACCAACCGAGCCAGGTATCGAAAGTCCGTATCGCAACCGAAGCGTAGAGGAAAATCTTGATTTATTCGAAAGAATGAAGAATGGTGAATTTAAGGATGGAGAAAAAGTTCTTCGTGCAAAAATTGACATGACTTCATCAAATATGCACATGCGCGATCCATTGATGTACCGTATCATGCATGCACATCATCATCGCACCGGCGACCAGTGGTGTATTTACCCAATGTATGATTATGCTCACGGTGAGTCGGATTATATTGAAGGCATTACACACTCTATTTGTACGTTGGAATTTGAAGTTCACCGTCCGCTATACGAGTGGTTTGTTAATAATTTAACAGATACAGATTACAGACCAAAACAGCGTGAATTTGCTCGTTTAAACTTAAGCTACACAGTAATGAGTAAGCGTAAGTTACTGGAATTGGTAAAAGATAACCATGTTAATGGATGGGATGATCCACGTATGCCTACTGTTTCGGGATTGCGAAGAAGAGGATTTACTCCTGCGTCAATTCGTAATTTTGCCGATATAATTGGTGTTGCAAAACGAAACAATGTAATTGATGTTTCACTTTTAGAGCATTGTGTTCGTGAAGATTTGAACAAAACTGCGCCACGTGTAATGGCTGTTTTGAATCCTGTAAAGTTGATCATTACCAATTATCCTGAAAATCAGGAAGAATTTTTAAGCATTGAAAACAATCCGGAAGATCCGGAAAGCGGAAATCGTGATATTCCTTTTTCCCGCGAATTGTATATCGAGAGAGAAGATTTTATGGAAGATGCTCCTAAAAAATTCTTTAGAATGACTCCGGGACAGGAAGTACGATTAAAAGCTGCTTACATTGTAATGTGCGAAAAAGCAGTTAAAGATGCTGATGGAAACATCACTGAAATTCACTGTACTTACGATGCAAAATCTAAGAGTGGCAGCGGATCGGAAGAAAGCAAGCGCAAGGTAAAAGGAACACTTCACTGGGTTTCTGCTAAGCATGCTGCTAAAGCCGAAGTTCGTATCTACGATCGTCTTTTTAATCACGAAGCACCTGATGCTCAGAAAGAAACAGACTTTAAGGAATTTATTAATCCTGATTCTCTGCAAATTTTGAGCGAGTGTTACGTTGAACCAAGCTTAAAAGAAGCTAAGGCTGAAGATCATTTTCAGTTTACCCGATTGGGCTATTTCTCAGCGGATAAAGATTCTAATACAGAAAAATTAGTTTTCAACCGTACGGTTTCTTTAAAAGATTCCTGGACTAAAACCCAAAAGAAGTAACAACTAAACCACTGAAGGGATTGCTTTAAGTGAAACTTTCAGTTTTAGAATATAATTAAACCTGATAGGACAGAATCCTATCAGGTTTTTTATTTTCAACAGTACAAATAACTACTAAATCACTGAGGACCCCACTTAAAATAAGACTCTCAGTTTAAGACTCCGACTGTTTGACCATTTAACTTTTCAACCCTTCAAAACCTTTCTTGGCTTTCTTATACTAATTTAATTTCAAGATCAATTGCGTCCTAAACGTTTTTTGAGAATAAGTATTAATTTCTTCTTTTATAAAAACTTACAGCTCGTGATAATCTTAAGGGGTACAATTTAAGTTAGATATTTGATTGGCATCTTTTTTAAAGAGCTTTCGTTTTAGTTCAAACCTTTAGTAAGACCGGGAAGCTGAGAACTTGTTCGAAGATCGCCCGTACGCACTTAGGTTTGAATTAAATAAGGAAGTTTTTTTAAAAGCAGCCTTGAATTTCTTTGCTTCGTTTCTTGTTTCAAGACAAGAAATGATGTCGGGTTTGGGCGGAAAGCCCAATTGTTAAAATCAATTAGGACAATATTGTTTCAAGATATACTTTAATTAAAATGAATTAATTTTTAACCAAGATATAGCTGAAAAGAAACATTTTATAAGGCATGTTATGATGTTAATTTGGTATTAAAACAAAAAAACCACTCCCCGAAGGAAGTGGTTCATTTCATTGAGAAAAAATCTCAATTATTTTTTAATGTTCTCCATTGCATAATCCAAACGGGCAATGGTTTCCTTTTTTCCAAGTATTTCGATAATATCGAACATGTGAGGGCCTTTACCGGCACCTACCACAGCCAAACGAAAAGGATTCATTACTTTTCCAAAACCAATTTCCTTCGCAGTGATCCATTCTTTTACAATCTCTTCAGAATTAGCAGATGAAAAATCTTCAATACCTTCCAAAATGCCTTTTAATTCAGTTACCAAAGCTGGGGTATCCTCTTTCCAGCCCTTTTTAACAGTTTTGGCATCGAATTCAACAGGTGCTTCAAAAAAGTAATTTACATGCTCCCAAAGTTCCGAAACAAAGTCTACACGATCTTTCACCATGCCACACACCCTATTCACAGTTTCCTGATCAGCATCAATTCCTTTTGCCTTTAAAATTTGTTCTGCAAACAAGATTCCAATCTCTTCATCCGATTTAGTCATCAGATACTGACGATTGAACCATTTGGTCTTCTCTGGATCGAACTTAGAACCCGATTTGCCCACACGTTCCAAAGAAAATGCCTGAGAAAGCTCTTCCATTGAGAAAATCTCCTGCTCTGTTCCAGGATTCCAACCTAAAAAAGCCAGCATATTTATGAAAGCTTCAGGAAAATATCCGCCTTCACGGTATCCCGATGAAACTTCGTTTGTCTTAGGATCTGTCCATTCCAATGGAAATACCGGAAATCCTAACTTATCTCCATCCCGCTTGCTTAATTTTCCTTTACCAACCGGTTTCAAAATTAATGGAAGGTGAGCAAATTTAGGCATATCATCTTTCCACCCAAACGATCTGTACAACAACACATGCAGCGGCATCGACGGCAACCATTCCTCCCCGCGAATTACATGGGTTATCTTCATTAAATAATCATCTACCACATTTGCTAAGTGATAAGTCGGCATTCCGTCTGATTTAAACAACACCTTATCGTCTAAAGCGGAAGTATTAAATACTACACGACCTCTTATTTCATCATCCAATTGCAATTCTTCGCCAACCGGCATTTTAAACCGCACGACATAAGCTTCGCCGGCCTCAATTTTATTTTGAACTTCTTCCGCAGATAAAGTCAAAGAGTTATTTAAATTTTCACGGGTTGCATAATTGTAGGTAAAAGTCTTTTTCTCTTCTTCATGCTTATTGCGGATTGCATCCAACTCTTCAGGAGTGTCAAAAGCATAATATGCATTCCCCGAAGCGATCAGCTGATCGGCATACTCACGATACATTGGCTTGCGCTCCGACTGGCGGTAAGGCCCGTATTCTCCACCCACAGTTGCTCCTTCATCAATTTGAATTCCGCACCATTTTAACGATTCTGCAATATACTCTTCCGCACCGGGAACATATCTTGTTTGGTCAGTATCTTCAATACGCAATAGAAAATCACCATTGTGTTTTCTCGCAAATAAATAGTTGAAAAGGGCTGTTCTAACACCTCCCATATGAAGAGGCCCCGTAGGACTAGGAGCAAATCGAACCCGTACTTTCTTATCGTTCATTGTTATATCCGTTAATTAGGCAACAAAGATAAGAAATAAGAGCAAAAGTAAAGGGGAGATAAAACCAGAAAATTAACTTAAAATAGAAATCGGTCAATCATATCTTTTAAACCACCAATATCAATTGGTTTGGATACAAAATCATCGCAGCCAGCAGCCATTATTTCCTCATAAGCTTCACCGTAATGATATGCCGTTTGAGCAATTATTGGCATATTTTTATTTATTTTTTTGATATTTCTGGTTGCATCATAACCATTCATAACAGGCATTTGCATGTCCATTAGTACCAAATCTATCTCTGGAACCGACTTAATGAAATCAAGTGCTTCCTGCCCATCTCTGGCACGAATAATCCTGGCTTTGGTATCAATGAGTATTTCCTCCAAAAATATGAAATTAAAATCCTCATCTTCCGCAACCAGTAGTACTTTGCCTTCCCAATTATAGTTTGTGGAAAAATTCATAACTGACAACTGTATTCGTCTAACTGTTCTCTAACTCTAAGTTAATTCAATTATCAGTAACACAAAAATCAAATTCCAAAGATCTGACCGTTTTGTTCAAAAGATGAGTGACCACGTAGCTTTAACCAGTAACTATGTAATTTACTATACTATGTTACAATTTAAAAAAGGGAAACTTCAGTTGAAGTTTCCCTTTTTTAGAGTTGTTATAATAGATTGGTTATCCACATTTTGAAGTACCGCACGATTGACAAATCAGACATCCTTCCTGATAGATGATGTGCTCTGACCCGCAACTGGCGCATATTCCTCCCTTAACTTTTGTTCCGTTTGGAATGTATTTTTTAAGGGCACGCTCAACACCGTTTTTCCATGTGTTGATGTTCTCACTATCCAATTGCAAACCTGCAACTAAATTTACTACACCTTCAATTGGCATTCCATGACGAAGTACGCCTGATATTAATTTGGCATAGTTCCAAAACTCCTTATCAAATTTGTAAGATAATCCTTCGAATGTTGTTTTAAAACCACGTTTATTGCAAAATTGAAAGTCATAACGAGAACTTCCGTCCTCTTCTTTTCTTTTGATAATTACTCCCTTGCTTACTGATTTAGGCAATAAAATACCTTCCTCATCGTCAACAATACCAGTAAATACTTCATATGGTTGTCCGTTATACAATCCAATAAAAGCAATCCACTTTTCCTTGTTATTTTGGAAACGAACAACTTCAGCTTCCAATACTTCAGGGCGTTTTTCCGGCATTCCTGTGTCTTCCTCTTTTTTAGCATCATTGGAAAGCAAAACACCCGAACGGGAACCATCACGGTAAACCGTACAACCTTTACATCCACTTTTCCAAGCTTCGATATACAATTCTCCTACAAGAGATTCAGGCACATCATTTGGAAGATTAACTGTTACACTAATCGAGTGATCAACCCACTTTTGCACTTTCCCCTGCATGCGGACTTTCTGCAGCCAGTCCACATCATTAGAAGTTGCTTTGTAGTAAGGAGATTGTTTCACCAAATCTTCAATCTCTTCATTCGTAAAATGTTGCGCGGCATTGATACCATTGGCTTCCATCCAGCTTACAAATTTGTGATGAAACACCACAAATTCTTCCCAGCTATCGCCAATCTCATCAACAAAATCGACACGAACATTTTTATCATTAGGGTTTACTTTTCTTCTTCGTTTGTAAACAGGCATAAACACAGGCTCGATACCTGAAGTGGTCTGAGTCATTAAACTGGTTGTTCCTGTTGGAGCAATCGTTAAACAAGCAATGTTACGCCGACCGTATTTAGCCATTTCTTTATAAAGGCTTTCATCTGCTTCCTTTAAACGCAAAATAAATGGATTTTTGCTTTCACGCTCTTTGTCGTAGATTTTAAATGCTCCCCGGTCTTTAGCCATATGTACTGAAGAACGATAAGCTTCTACAGCAATTGTTTTGTGAACTTCAACAGAAAAATCAATTGCTTCATCTGTTCCGTAACGCAGGTTTAAACCGGCAAGCATATCTCCTTCAGCAGTAATTCCCACTCCGGTTCTTCTTCCCTCTTCTGCTTTAGTCCGTATATTTTTCCAAAGATTACGCTCTACTCTCTTAATCTCTTTATCTTCAGGATCTTCTTCAATCTTGTCAATTATTGCATCAATTTTCTCCAGCTCCAAATCAATGATGTCATCCATCATTCTTTGAGCCATGGCCACATGCTTACGGAACAGTCCGAAATTAAATTCAGCCTTCTCTGTAAATGGATTTTCAACGTAACTATACAAATTGATAGCCAGCAAACGGCAGCTATCGTACGGACACAATGGAATTTCGCCGCAAGGATTCGTAGAAACCGTTTTGTATCCTAAATCTGCATAACAGTCGGGAACCGATTCTCTTTCGATAGTATCCCAAAATAAAATTCCCGGTTCTGCTGATTTCCAGGCATTGTGAACAATTTTCTTCCAAAGCTTAGCCGCATCAATACTTTTACTGTAGGTAGGATTCTTTGAGTTAATTGGGTATTGCTGTGTGAATTCGGTTCCATCAACAACGGCCTGCATAAACTCATCGTGCATTTTTACAGAAACATTGGCTCCGGTAACTTTACCCTGCTCCATTTTCGCATCAATAAAATCTTCCGAATCGGGATGACGAACAGAAACACTCAACATTAACGCTCCACGACGACCATCTTGCGCAACCTCACGGGTTGAATTGGAATAACGCTCCATAAAAGGAACAATTCCTGTCGAAGTCAAAGCAGAATTCTTAACAGGTGAGCCTTTAGGACGAATATGAGAAAGATCGTGTCCTACACCACCTCTTCGTTTCATCAGCTGCACTTGTTCCTGATCAATCTTCATAATTCCACCATAAGAATCAGAATCTCCATCATTTCCAATTACAAAACAGTTCGACAAGGATGCAATCTGGTATCGGTTTCCAATTCCCGACATAGGACTTCCCTGAGGTACGATGTATTTAAAATCTTTTAGTACCGCGAAAATTTCTTCTTCGCTAAGTGGGTTTGGGTAGTTTTTCTCAACTCTTGCAATTTCTGATGCAATTCGTCGATGCATATCATCCGGCGTCTTTTCATAAATATTTCCATAAGAGTCCTTCAACGCGTACTTGTTCAACCAAACACGTGCTGCCAGCTCATCTCCATTGAAATATTGAAATGTTGCCTGAAATGCTTCTTCGGGATTGAAAGTTTCGTTCATTTCCGTTGCTTGTTGCTTCTTCTCCTGTACTTCCATTAAGAATCGTAAAAAAGTGTGGTTAATTATATAAGTTTCTTTGTTTATTATCAATAATTTGCCTCTTTTCAACAGGGCAAATTTTGTAGTATGCAAGGTACACAACTTGATAACACCGAGCAATATTATCACACAACTTTAAAATAAAGTTATCCACAAAAACATGTTAATAAATTTATTTTCAGACATATAATTTTAATAAAAAAGTGAAAAGTTTTCAAAAAAGAAAATATATAATAAAATTTACTTAAAAAATCAATTGGCATTCACAAGCATCTTCGTCACAAAAAAAACACATTTAATAAAAACAGGTTTACAAAACGCGGCACCCTCAACAAACATTGAGTTTTTTAAAATCAAACTAATAATTTGGTTCAGTTAGGATTAAATTACGGAAAGAATTTGAGCACTTGCTCCTCTTTTTGAATCAACGTATTTTTTCGATTTATCACCGGAAAACAGTCGCTCTTTTTCATTTTCAAAATAGTTATCTAAAAGAATCTGCAACTCTTTATATTTTTCATAATAAAACGAGGCGCCCAATTCTATCAAATCTTTTGCCTCTTGAAATTTGTGGTAATTGGGACCAAAAATAATAGGCAAACCAAAGGTAGCTGCCTCTAAAGTATTATGAATTCCACGACCGAAACCACCTCCGATATATGAAACATCACCATATCGGTACAAAGATGAAAGAACTCCAATACAATCAATCACCAAAACCTCGGCCGCTTCAATTTCCTCTTTTGAGGCATTCGTGTATCGAACCCAAGGTTTTTGAATTTGATCAACAATATTCTTTATATGGTTCTCATCTACCTCATGAGCGGCAATAATGTATTTGTAGTTGTTCTTAGAGGTATTTATATAATTAATCAGGAACTCCTCATCTTTTGGCCAGGTACTGCCTGCAATCAAAACCAGTCTCCCTTGACTAAAACCTTCCACTTTAGGCAATGTTTTCGATCCGGTTGCTATTGAATACACTCTATCGAACCGTGTATCTCCTGCTATGGAAACATTCTTAAAACCAATACCTTTCAATAAATCTTCCGACTCCTTATTCTGCACAAAAAAATGAGTGAAAGCGGATAGCATTCTTCGGTAAAATCCGCCCCAAGGCTTAAAAAACAATTGGTTGGGTCTGAAAATAGTAGAGAATATATAGGTTGGAATATTTCTTTTTTTCAGCTCCTTCAGGTAATGATGCCAAAATTCATACTTAATAAAGAAAGCCATTTTAGGGTTTACTAAATCGACAAACTGTCTTGCATGAGAAGGAAAATCAGGTGGCAGGTAGAAAATAAAATCCGCGCCAGCGTAATTCTTACGAACCTCGTAACCCGAAGGAGAAAAAAAGGTGAGTACTATTTTATATTCCGGATGCTCCTCTTTGAATTTTTCGATGACCGGCCGGCCCTGCTCAAACTCGCCCAATGACGCAGAATGAAACCAAACCAAATTCTCTTCTCCTTTAACCGCCTCTGCAATTTTAGGCAGCAGATTCTTTCTGCCATCCACCCATTGCTTTGCTTTTGGATTAAAAAAAGCGGCAATTCGCACTATTAAAACATAGAATTGTATCGAAAGGTTGTAAAAGAGAACCATAATTGAAATTTGTTACTGTTAACCGGAATAGCTTCCTTATATTTATTCTCTGCAAAACTAATAATTTTAGGTGTAGGATTTCGTTTTAACACCAAGCGATTTCATTTTTACAGATCGGAACCCATTACTAAAATAGATATACTCATTTGAGATTCCAATTAGTCTTTATATTGCTGATTTTATCTGGTTTTAAAATGCTTGGTCAAACTCAAAGCAATTTAAGAAGCAAGATCGTACATCTTACCCAAGATACGATTCAATTGGATTCGATGTTGATATTGCCGGGAACCGTAAAAGTGCATCAGCAAAATGAACTGGTAAACAAAGATTGGTATCAGATTATTGTTGGCAAAGGAACTTTTATTCCTTCGCAGGAACTGAAACAAAAAAGCGAATCGGTAAAAATAGAATACCGCGTATTCGATTACAACATAACAAAACCAAGATACAACCGGGATTTATCGCAGCTAAAGCTATCGGGAAATAACCGCCAAAAACCCTTTGCAATTGATCCGTCCTATACAAGGAGAGAAGCCTTTTCGGGCGGTCAACTGGAAAAACAAGGCAATTATACCCGCGGTATCTCTTACGGCAACAATCAGGATGTGGTAGTAAACTCGAACCTGAATCTGCAGCTATCGGGAAAACTAACCAATGAAGTAAGTATTTTGGCTGCAATATCCGACAACAACATCCCGATACAACCCGATGGGAACACGCAAACCATTAATGATTTTGACCGGATCTACATTCAATTGTACGATGATACCAAAGAACTCACTTTGGGCGATTATGAGGTGCAGTCTCCAACTGGGAAATTCATGCGTTTCAATAAAAAAGTGCAGGGAGGAAAATTCTCCGGTGTGCTGGCAAAAAGAAAAAAGAGCAAAACCGAATTTCGATCGACCATTAGTGCTTCCATTGCAAAGGGCAAATTCAACAGAATGGAAGTGCAAGGTTCGGAAGGAATTCAAGGACCTTACCGAATGATTGGCGCCAACAACGAAAGCTATATTATTGTGTTGGCAGGAACCGAAAAAGTTTTTGTGGATGGAAAGCTCCTGAGCCGTGGAGAACAAAACGATTACGTGATTAATTACAATACTGCAGAACTTACTTTTACAACAAAACAGCCAATCACCCGAAACTCCCGAATCATTATCGAATTTGAATACTCGGAAGAAAACTATTCGAGGTATTTGCTTTTTAACAGCAATGAGCTGAAAACCAGAACAGGAAAATTCTGGTTCAATTTCTATCACGAACAGGACAGCAAAAGTCAGTCTATCGATCAGTCGTTAAGCGATGAAAACAAACTACTGCTTAGTACTATTGGAGACAATCTGGAATTAGCCAAGGTTCCCAATGTTGAAGAAGTTGACTACTCGAACGATTTTGTTTTGTACAAAAAAATCAAGCGAAGCATTGAGAACATTGAATACGACGTTTATCAATACTCCACCAATGCCGACAGTGCCCTTTACCGCGCCAACTTTTCTTTTACGGGAGCAAATAACGGAAACTATCAGCAAGTAAATGGTACTGCCAATGGTCGGGTTTACCAATGGATTGATCCGGTAAACGGTGTTCCGCAAGGAGAATTTGAGCCCGTTGTTCAATTGATAGCTCCACAAAAACAACAGCTGTATTCCTTTGGCGGCGATGTAAACCTGACTGAAAAGCTGAATTCGAAATTCGAATTTGCGCTTAGCAATCGTGACCTGAACACCTTTTCGTCGCTTGACGATGGCGACAATCAAGGCATTGCTGTGGATTTTTCGCTGGAGAAAAATTCCAACTTTACGGATACTCTTACACTTCTGAAAACGAAACTGAGTTTTCACCATATCAACCAAAACTTTTCGGAAATTGAGCCATTCCGATCGGCAGAATTTAAACGGGACTGGAATTTACAAAATGACTTTACGGATTCTGATGAGAATTTTTATTCGCTTAACAACGTTTTTTCGAACCAAAACTGGGGACAGGCCGGATACGAATTCTCTGTATTGAAAAAAGGCAGCGATTACCAGGGAAACAAACATTCTTTGGGTTTACAGTTTTCAAAAAAGAATCTGGCAATCAATTTTACAGGAAATGCTTTGGCTACCAATCAGGAAAATATTGAAACCAAATTCTACCGGCACCAGCTTAACACATCTTATGCAATAGGCTTTGCCAAAATTGGTGTGCAAACCGAAAGCGAAAACAATCAGTGGGAAAATAAAACCAGTCATGATCTGTTGGCAAACAGTGCATCTTTTCATTCCTATAAGGTATACATTACCAACCGTGATTCATCTGAAAATCAATTTCAGACCTACTACCAGAAAAGAAAAGATTTTCTGCCCAAGGCAAATGACCTGAAGGCACAAAGTGAATCGCAGGACTTTGGGGCACAAGTCTGGCTGAAGAAAAACCGGAAAAATCAGTTGAAAATAGAAACGATTTACCGGAAACTATCCATTCTGGACAACAGCTACACCGATGAAAAGCCCGAAAATACTTTTTTAGGAAAACTGGAACATCAGGCACGAATTAAAAAAGGATTGCTGCAAACTTCGACCTACTACGAACTGGGATCGGGTTTGGAAAGCGAAAAAGAATTTTCGTTTGTTGAGGTAAACGAAGGACAGGGAATTTATCGCTGGACGGATTACAACGGAAACGAAGTGAAAGAGATTAACGAATTTGAGGTTGCCAGTTTTAAAGACGAGGCCAATTACATTCGTGTGGGCACCAATACCAACAATTATCAAAAGGTGTTTACCAGCGAATTCCGGCAGACATTCAATTTGCGACTGAGTCAAATTAAATCGAAACAGAAGTTCGTCTCTTTTTTGAAACGATTCAACAACCGCTTTGCCTACCGTATTTCGAAAAAGAGTTTGGCAAATGATTTTAATCTGTATGCGAATCCTTTTCTGGCTCATGCTGCGAACGAAAACCTCATCACCATCAATTCGAGTTTTCAGAATACCTTTTCGTACCGTAAACCCAAATCGAAAACCAATTGGGATCTTATTCACTTAAGCAGCAATGGCAAACAATTGCTTACCCAAGGTTTCGAACGCCGAAAATACATGCAGAACGGCTTTCGTTTTCAATGGAAAATTGGCAACTCGAACCAGTTGAGCAACCGGACCGATTTTGGTGAGAAGAATTTAAACAATGAATCGTTCGCCGATAAAAATTACTCTTTGCAGGAAATTAAAAACGAATTAAAGCTTCAGTTTCAGCCAACACTGGCCTTTCAGTTCGGATTGAACTACACCTACAACAGCAAGGAGAATAAATTGGCTGCCGAAAAATCGAACACACACAACATAGGTGCCGACTGCCAGTATTCTTTGGTTAAAACAGGTAAATTAATGGCTACAATCAACTATTTACTAGTCGATTTTAATGCCGATTCGAACAGCTCGATAGCCTACGAAATGCTCGAAGGATTTTTGCCCGGCAACAACACAACCTGGAGTCTGAGCTACAACCAACAACTAAGCAAACTATTTCAATTGAGCGTTTCGTACAATGGACGCAACAGCGAGGGTGGCAAAACCATTCATGTGGGCAGTATGGAAGTGAGAGCTTATTTTTAGAGGATATTTCTTTACCTATCAATCAGGATTGAAAGTAGTGGTTAAATTATACTCAAAAGTATAGATTCAGTGTAAAAATAAAAACACAGAATCCTGTATTTTCATTTACTGTGTTTTTTGAAAATATAAAATTGTATATTTGCATATATACAAAAAAATAAGAATATGGATTTAAGTAATTTCATTTCTGGTAAACACATAAAACAAATAGAATACAAATCATTTTCTCCAGAAAAAATTAACCATGAATGGATAATATCAACTCCTGAAGTAAATAAACTTTTGGCAGAAGCGAATAGGCTAATTGGTGAATTAAATGCCTTTTCCCAAATTATTCCTGATGTAGACTTCTTTATTAGCATGCATATACTAAAAGAAGCAACAACCTCTAGTCGGATTGAAGGAACAAAAACGAACATGGAGGAAGCTTTAATTAAAGAGGAAGACATTAATCCAGAAAAAAGAGATGATTGGTCTGAAGTTCAGAATTATATAAAAGCAATAAATACATCTATTAAAGAATTAGAAAAACTTCCTATTTCTAACCGATTAATAAAAAACACCCATAAAATAATATTATCCGGTGTTCGCGGAAAACACAAAATACCCGGTGAGTTCAGAACCAGTCAAAACTGGATTGGAGCAACACTTAAAGATGCCATATTCATTCCTCCTCATCATTCTGAGATAATTGAATTAATGAGTGATTTTGAAAAGTTTCTGAATGATGAAGAAAATCACATACCACATTTAATTAAAATCGCAATAGCACATTACCAATTTGAAACGATTCACCCTTTTTTAGATGGGAATGGCAGGTTAGGAAGACTTATCATTACTCTTTATTTAGTGAGCAGCAATGTATTAAAGAAACCATCTTTATACTTATCTGACTTTTTTGAAAAGAATAAAGGTTACTATTACGATAATCTAATGACAGTTCGAACGAACAGTAACTTAATACAATGGATAAAATTTTTCTTAGTTGGTGTCATCGAAACTTCAAATGGATCAATTCAAGTATTTAAAGATATTATTACACTTAAAAATAAAATTGAAACAGAAAAACTCCCAAAGCTTGGAAGTAAAATTGAAAAAGGACAACAACTAATGAAACAACTTTTTCAAATACCAATAATCGATTCAAAACAAGTTTCTGAACTATTACAGATCTCACCATCCACGGCCAATAGATTAATTAAAGATCTAATCGATTTGGAGATACTCTCAGAATTAACTGGATATAAACGAAATCGTAAATTTATATTTGCGGAATATTTTAATATATTTCAAAATAAATAAGGATAACATACAATCCCACAACAACAACAACTAAGCAAACTATTTCAATTGAGCGTTTCGTACAATGGCCGCAACAGCGAAGGTGGCAAAACCATTCATGTGGCAGTATGGAAGTGAGGGCTTATTTTTAGGGCTTGTGCCAAAATACCGAATTTATGTCTTGCAAATTACCACAAGTTGCAGATTTTCAGGAGATGGAGCCTTGCTTGTAAGTACTCCTTTTATCCTTGTTCCTTGCTGCTTTGTACCTGATACTTGTTTCTTTATCCTTGTTCCTTCTCACTTTCTCCCTTGTTATGCCCGGTTTATCCGCTTTCAACATCAGTTTTGGGATTACCGGTGGCGCACAATTGCAAACTTGCGCCGGAAAGCCTTAGACTTGTGGCGGAACACTTCAAACTTGTGGCGGAAAAGATTAGACTTGTGCCGGAAAACTTCAAACTTGTACCAAACTGTCTTCTCTTGAAATAGCTTGACAGATTATTACTTAATTTATGATAGTAGTATTGTTCTTTGTCTTCTCCTGCATTATTTTTTGAACTGCTACATTTGTAATAATGCGACCCAGAACTATTTTGCAAGTAAGAGAACCGAATGTAATAAGAATTTGTGTCATTGAGATTATTATGTCTTGCTTATCATTACGAGCAGATTACGACAAGTAGACTTATATCAACAGATATTACAGACTAAATATCATCTGTCATAGAATTGTCATTCTAAATTGGTAAATTTAGAGTTCTTCCAAAACTCTCTTTTATGACTCCAAAAATAAAAATCGTAGTTACTGATTTAGACGGCACTTTGCTTCCTTCGCTGGGTAATATCAGCAAAAAAAATTACGACACTCTTTACAAGCTAAAAGAACAAGAAATTATTAGAGTAATTGCCACGGGAAGAACCCTTTACTCAGCTTTGGCAGTATTGCCCGAAGATTTTCCAATTGATTACCTTATTTTTTCGTCGGGAGCGGGAATAATGCAGTGGAATACGAAAGAACTCATCTACTCACAACAGATTGAAGCAGAAGAAGTATTTGAATTAGCTAAGATTTTAATCGATCACGAAATTGATTTTATGATTCAGGATCCTATTCCTTTAAATCATCAATTTTGGTACTATCAAAGTGGAAATAAAAATTTAGATTTTGAGCGAAGACTGGCGCTTTACAAGCAATTTGCGACGCCTGTGGGTAAACTGGAGGATACCAAACGGGATGCCTGCCAGATTTTGGCCATACTGCCCAATAAGGTAGATTGGTTTGAGGAATTAAAGACAAAATTTACGGATATTAAAATCATTCGGGCAACATCGCCACTCGATCATGAATCGATTTGGATGGAGATTTTCCCCGAGCACATTTCGAAAGGGCGTGGATGCCAATGGCTTTGCAGCAAATTACAAATTAAAGCAAGCGAATCGATTGCCATAGGGAATGATTACAATGATTTTGATCTGTTGGATTGGGGTGAACACAGTTTTGTGGTAGCCAATGCGCCCAAAGAACTGCGGTTAAAATATCAGGTAACTGATAGTGTTACTGATGATGGTTTTTCCAAAGCTGTAGAATGTACACTCGGGAAGCAAACTACATCGCAGCAAGCAGCAAATCGATGTCTTTAGCCAAAATACCAAACGAATCGCCCAAGCGACGATTGGTTAGAATTCCTCTGTAAATATACGTTCCATGCCGCAAGCCAACATCATGTTTAATAAACTGATGCACGCCTCCGTTGTTTCCAATTTGCAATAACAATGGCGAGCAGATATTGCTTAAGGCAAGAGAAGCCGTTCTGGCTACATGGGAAGGTACGTTGGGGACACAATAATGCAAAACCCCAAACTTTTTAAATACCGGATCTTTATGTGTGGTCATCATTGAGGTTTCGAAACAACCACCCTGATCGATACTCAGATCGATAATGATAGATCCCGGCTTCATTTTTGAAACCATATCTTCGGTAACAATAAAACCGCTTACATTTTTTTCGTAACGTAATGCACCAATTACGACATCGGCCGAGGCCAAGGCTTTTTCCAAAACATGAGGATGAAAAATTGATGTGAATACACGATGTCCCAAATGATCTTCCAATCTGCGCAGTCGATAAATTGAATCGTCGAACACTTTAACCATCGCACCCAATCCTGTGGCAGATCTTGTGGCATATTCAGCAGCTGTTCCTGCACCCAAAACAATCACTTCGGTTGGCGTAATTCCGGTAATTCCTCCCAGCATAACCCCTTTTCCTCCATGAGCCTTGCTTAAATATTCACCGGCAATCATTACAGCAGAAATCCCGGCAATCTCGGACATGGAACGAACAACCGGGAAAAAATCATTCTCATCCTTCACCAATTCCAGCGCAATAGCCGTCACTTTTTTTTGCATTAATTTGCGGATGTTCTCTCCACACTGACTTTTAATTTGAAGAGCAGAAAACAGAATCTGATTTCCCCGAAGCATATCAATTTCTGAAGACGACAAGGGTGAAACCTGAATGATCACATCACATTGATAAATCTCACTTTTATTACTGACTATCTGTGCACCGTTTTCGCTGTATTCCTTATCGGTATAATTGGATGCCAGTCCTGCACCACGTTCAATCATAACATCGTGGCCATTGTTCACCAGAACTTCTACAGACTGAGGAGTTAAACAAATACGGTTTTCACCTTTACCTTCCTCTCTTGGAATCCCAATGGCTAATTGTTTACGTCGACGTTCAACTTCCAACATTTCTTCTTTAGGCTGGTAAAATTTCTGCCCAATCGGAAAATTCCTCGATCTTTCACTTAGTGGCGCCATATAAAAATTGTAATATTAAAGAAGATTATAACAAGTATAATGAATCTACAATTTAAACAATTTTTTACTATTATGCATATTCCTAATTACCGAATGGTAATTGACCGACTGCCATCCTCTTCTTCCTTAAAAAGAACCTCTACTGTATCGTTAGGCAAAATAGATTCAATTTTTTCGGGCCACTCGATAAAACACATTGCGTTACCGTAAAAATAATCCTCATAACCAAAATCATAAGCCTCTTTTACATCCTCAATCCGATAGAAATCGAAATGGTAAATAATGTCATCTTTCGGTGTATGATATTCGTTCACAATAGAAAACGTAGGACTATTGATGGTATCCTCAACGCCCATTTCATCACAAATTGCTTTTACAAAGGTGGTTTTTCCAACACCCATTGCTCCATAAAGAGCAAATACACGCTTTTTTCCCACTAAGGAAAGAAATTCTTTTGCTGCTGCATTAATCTCTTTCAGCGAGTTAATTTTTAATACACTCATTTTCGAAAACAATTGAAATCTAACTTCTAGCGCGGATTTAGTGTTATTAATGGAACTAAAATTTCCTCGAGCGAAATTCCTCCATGCTGAAAAGTATTTCGGTAATAGGAACTGTAGTAGTTAAAGTTATTTGGGTAAGCCAAAAAATCCTCGCCAAATGCAAAGATATAAGAAGAACTTACATTTACCTGAGGCAGAAGTGCTTTTCGTGGATCGGTCACCTCAAAAACATGCTTTGGATTGTAGTTTAGGTTCTTACCCATTTTATACCGCAAATTGGTATTTGTTTGTCTGTCGCCAATCACCTTTACCGCATTTTGAACCCGAATGGAACCATGATCGGTTGTAATAATCAGCTTTACATTCTTTTCGGCCAGCTTCTTAATTAATTCCAACAACATGGAGTGTTCGAACCAGGAAAGAGTCAAAGAGCGATATGCAGACTCATCGGGAGCCAAATCACGAATCATATCACTTTCGGTGCGGGCATGCGAGAGCATATCCACAAAATTATAGACAAAAACACTCAACTGAGATTCCAGAATGGAGCTGATATTCTCCATTACTTTTGCACCCATTTTTTCGTTATTGATTTTCTCGTAATGGTAGCTTACATCCTTGTAATCGCGTTTAAACTGAAATCCGATAAACTCCTCTTCGTGAATGTTCTTACTTGATTCTTCATCCTCGTGAATCCAGTGACCGGGATGTTTCTTTTGAATGTCCAAAGGCATTAAGCCTGAAAACATTGAATTTCGGGCATACTGGGTTGCCGTTGGTAAAATGGAATAATACATATCATCATCCACCACCGAATAGTAATTGTTAATTACAGGATATAAGGTTTGCCACTGATCGTAGCGCAGGTTATCAATGAGAATAAAAGCTACCTTTTGTCCTTTATCAAGCAAAGGATAAACCTTTTCTTTAAACACAGCGGGAGTTAGTAACGGTTTATCCGTATTGCCAGGCTCCAACCACTCCAAATAATTCTTTTTTATAAAACGGGCAAACAAATTATTGGCTTCATTCTTCTGCATACGCAGAATTTCATCCATTCCCGATTCTTCAATATTGGCAAGTTCCAATTCCCAGAACACCAGCTTCCGATACATTTTCATCCAATCGGTAAAATCGCGGCAATCGTTGATCTCCATTCCCAATTGTCCGAACCGCGACTGGTAAGCGATCGTTGTTTTTTCAGAAACCAATCTTTTTTTATCGATGTGTTTCTTAATGGTAAGTAATATCTGGTTCGGATTTACTGGTTTTATCAGGTAATCAGAAATTTGTTTTCCAATTGCCTCATCCATAATGTCCTCTTCCTCACTCTTGGTAATCATGACAACCGGCAGCGCCGAATCGATGGATTTAATTTCACCTAAAGCTTCCAAACCACTCATGCCAGGCATGTTTTCATCCAGTAAAACCAAATCGAAATGATCCTCGCGAACCATATCTATTGCATCATGAGCGTTATTGCATGATTTTACATTGTATCCTTTTCCTTCTAAAAAAATAATGTGAGGCTTCAACAGCTCAATCTCATCATCCACCCAAAGTATCGTAATATCTTTCACAAACGTTCATTTTTAGTTCAACCGGGAAATAACCAGGCTTAGTACTAGAGGTAACGAAATATGGAACCTTTTATTTCGCAGAGTTTACTTAAGGTACCACTTTTTAAAGAATTCCAGGTAAATAGCAGGATCGCCATCCTTCATGAAAACATCTAAATTTTCATCAGAAATAACAAAGTTTCGGTAATTAACTTTCTCAACGGGTTCAAAAAGCATACGATTCGTGACAATTGCCCTGAAATACATCATGGCCTGCTTTTTATTACGCATATTGGTAACTAAAAGAATTTCCCGATTCTCATCCAAAGCACGAACTTCCACTTTTAAACTTTTTGTATTGTATTTCTTAATTCCGTTTACGAGTTGTTTTTTATTTACATTATCTGTAGAATAAACCAATGCAAAATAGTGCGGCACTTCTTCTTTGTAGGTATATATCCCTTCCTGAACTAATTTCTCTTTTGGTTTAACCACCTCGGTTTTTTCATTATTCAGGTAGTTTTCTTTAAAAAAATCAAGATACGGGAACAAGGTTTTACTAATGTAGAATTTATTAAAATTCTCTTCGGTGATCACAAAGTTTCGATATTCTACATTTGCCAGTTGTGCATACACCGACTCATCTTTTATCAGATTCCTAAAATAACTCATTGCCTCGGCCTTGGAGCCAACATTATTCACAACAATCATATTTAAATCATCATCGTACTGATCTCTTAATACGGTAAAATCTTTGTCATGATTAAAAATATCAGTCCTTAATTTGCCAATATTTACTTTTCGTGCCGGTACCAAAAGAATAAACTTATGATTGTCGTTGGCATTAACTGCAAACTTTGTTGAATCCAAATTCGAATTCACAGAAACCAATTTATCATTCCGCCTAACGGTTGTTTTTCTGTCTGTTCTGCTGATATTAAAATAGCTCTTGGTATAAAAATCCAGATAACCTTCAACATCCTGATTCTTCTTAAAGACGTTAAAATTAGAGACAGAAATCACAAAATTCCGATAATCCACATTCTCTAAACCTGCAAAAGCATTATCATTCGTGATAACTCCATTAAAATAATTCAAAGCATCTTCTTTATTCTCAAGACCTTTCACCATAATCATGATCTGCTCTTTGTTTAAAGAGAGTCTATCTACTTTAAATACGCGGCTATTGTATGCCTCTGAATTGTATTTGGCAATATTAAACAGCATTCGGTTAGGATCAGCATCCTTCTTATCAAACAGCAATATAAAGTAATGCTCTTCTGTTTCAGCAAATTTATAAATCGGCTTTTCTTTTACTTCTTTCTCTTTTCGGGCAAGAGTAACAACAGCCTGATCACCTTCAATCCGCCAATTTCTAAGCAAACGATTTTGCCGGGCCTGTTCCATATCCAATTCGGTATACGGCATCGGAACGGCACCATTATCAAGTCCTTTTAAAATGGCTTTGGCAGTATTCGCTATTTCGGGTGTAGGTTTCGACTCAAGCAACTGATCCAATGATTGTCTAAACTGTGATACACTTTTTGTTCTTCCGATGCACAAAGCCCGTAAAAATAAAAAACGTGGGCGTAATTCACTTTCCGGATATCTCAACAAACCTTCGTTACAGCTTTTTATAACTCTTAGGTAGTAGAAATTCTGATAGTCCTCATAGGCTGCAGCATACAATTGATTCGCCTTTTGAACTTCCGCTTCAATTTTAGCAAAGAAATTAGGATCGCTGAGTGCTTTCGCATAATCACTTCCCTTGAACTCAGTTAATATCTTATTCTTATAAACATCAGCTTTCGAAGAATTTCCAATCTCCTTATTTAATGAATAAATATGGTAATATGCTGATAACAGATATGGATTATCCGGAAATCTCTGAATGAGTATTTCCATTGTCTCCAAAGCCTTTTCAGGATTATTCAATTTTTCCTCATACACCAATGCGGCCTGATACAAACCCAACATGATTCGTTCATTGGACTTTTCCATTCCCCCTTTTGTAACCGGCAAATCAACCAGGTAATAATCTTTCGATTTAGGATCCTTTTTAAATGATGGATCCACAGAATCAGTTCCTGTATTATCTTCTAATGCAAGTTCAACATCCTCAATACTAAAAGTCGATTTATTTTTCCTTCTCCAGTTATCTTCCAATTTTCGTCGTCCCCACTTTCGCTGGAAATCTGATTTGCCCAGACCAATATTGGTAGGATTGTAGAAATACCAGTTGCCTTGACTTGCAGTGGCTCTATTGGAGTTTCCCAACATATTATTCTGACTAAAAAAGGCTCTGTTGGAAACCGCTTCTGCTTCTTTTTGCTTTCGTTCTCTTTCCTTATCGTTGATTTTCTGAATGATTCCCTGAATCAGTTTGTCTCTATCAGCAGAACTCATGGAAGCCACCCGCTGCAGACTATCTTCTCTTTCAACCAAATTAAGATTGTTCACCAATTCTGTCAAATTTCCTATTCGAACTGATATTTCAGAATAATTGGGATAATCTTTGCCCAGATATGTCATGGAACTATCATAACACATTTGAGACTTTGGATAATTCAGATCTTCAAAATAGTAATCTCCTAATTTTAAGAATGATATTGCCTTCTGATTTTCATTATAAACAGTTCGTTTCGTTGATTCCCAATAGTTTGAAACCGCAGCATCCATATTTCCGTCCTTCACGTCCATTTCCGCAAGAGCGTAGTAAATCTGATCCTGATATTCTGTATTCTTTTCATCGCGAAGCATTTTTCGTAAACTCTTACGGATTTCTTCGCCATTCTCATTTCCAGTGTATGACAATGCACTGCTGATTTTGGCATTAAATGTCATCTCATAAGATGCATTTAAGTCAATCAGTTTTTGCAAAGTACGCAGCGAAGCATCGGCATCCCCCAACTTTTGATAAAGCTGTGCAGTTAAATAGTAGTATCTTGCTTTTTTAGATTTAGAACCTACAAGAATAATTGCTCTTCCCAGTTCGTCAATTGCACTTTCATACTTTTTTTGCTGAATTGCAGTACTTGCACGCAAAGTTGATATGTGAAGAATAAAATCTTTAGGAAGTTTAGGATCATTGGTTAATCGGTCAAGAATTTCATTTCCCGCTATCAACTCACCTCTATCAATTAAACTACGGGCCAAACCCAGTTTTGCTTCCGGAATTAAATCCGATTCAGGATATTCCTTTAAAATAAACTCAAATGCCTTTTCAGATACATGGTGCTCTCCCTTGTAGAATTTTGCTTTCCCAATTAGCAGGTAACAATCATCTATCCAATCATTGTATTCCTTCTTTTTTCTAAACTCTTTGTATTTCTCCGATTGATTGCCTTTTTTACGTTTAGGATTGCGCGTAATCGAATGTATTTTTATGGCCTTGGCTGCCTTCTCGAGGGCTCTGTCCATATCGGAAAAAGACAATGCTCTGGCAGTTGGATCCTGATACTCAAAAACAGGAAGAAGCAAAGAATAATTCTCGGTAATTCCGTCTTCAATTTTCTTTTCACCTTTCTTCAGGCTTTCTTTCCCATTAAAATAAACATTGTAATGTGTGGTTAATGCATGATATTGTCTGCTTACAAATGTGTTTTTCTGATTGGAACAACCAAACACAAAAAGTAAACAACAAACTCCAACATACGCTTTTTGAAAAAATTTACTAGCCAAGACTTATCGTTTTGTTAGATAACCGTTAAAATTGAGAAATTAGTATACAAAGGAACAATAAAAAGTAAAATTTCATTTACAACTTCTTCATAAACCATATGAATCAAACAGTTAATCTAAATCTGATTATAAATAGTAATACTCTCGAAAATTATTAAAACTTTCTGAATATAAGCTTATTTAAGCGAAAATAAAAAAGGAGCATCAGATGCTCCCTTTTAAATCATAATATCTAATACTTTATCGAGTAATTTCTACACGCTTTGTTGGGTCTTTGTCTGCGTTTCTTTGATCAACAACTGACATCAGTTTTGCAGCCAAATCGGCGAAAGCCATCCCCGTAACTGTATCTGTATTAACAGCAGCCGGAGTTCCGTTGTCGCCGCCCTCTCTAATACTCTGAACCAATGGAATTTGTCCCAATAAATCAATGCCTTTTTCTTCCGCAAGATTTTTACAACCATCTTTACCAAAAATGTAGTATTTATTCTCTGGCAATTCAGCAGGAGTAAACCAAGCCATATTTTCAACCATTCCCAAAACAGGAACATTCACACCCGCTCCTTCGAACATGCTGATTGCTTTAACTGCATCAGCCAAAGCTACTTCCTGAGGTGTACTAACAATAACAGCACCTGTAACCGGAACTGTTTGAACCAAAGTTAGGTGAATATCACTTGTTCCCGGTGGCAAATCGATCAATACAAAATCAAGCTCGCCCCAGTTTCCTTCTTCAATCATTTGTTTTAATGCATTCGAAGCCATTGGTCCTCGCCAAACGGTTGCCTGAGCAGGATCTACAAAGAATCCAATCGACAACATTTTCACGCCAAATTTTTCATGAGGCTCAATTCTGTCTTTGTCGTCAATCTTAATTAAACTCGGACGTGCTGCTTCAGAACCAAACATTTTAGGAACTGAAGGACCAAAAATATCTGCATCAATCAAACCAACCTTAGCACCGGCATTGGCCAAAGCTACAGCCAAATTTGAAGCTACCGTTGATTTTCCAACGCCACCTTTACCGGAAGCAATTGCAATGATATTTTTCACGTTGGGAAGAACTCCAGGCTCATCAACAATATGAACCGCTTTCACCTTGATGTTTCCTTTAATTTCAGCCTCTTTATCAACAAATTTCAAAATGGCAGAAACACAAAGTTTTTTTAAGGTAATAATATTTGGATCGTCTGATTTTTGGAAAACCAGATCAAAACCAATTTTTTTTCCTTCAATTTTAATGTTACGAACCATATCCAGGGCCATGATATCCTTATCGGAACCTGGAAACTTTACCAATCGCAAAGCATCCGTAACCTGTTTTTGAGTATAACTCATGATATAATAAATTTTAAGTCTTTGAATTATTTAAAGAATACGTACAAATGTATGTATTTAGATTCTATTTAAATAGTTATCCCGCCGAGTTCTTTGAATGGATCCCAAAAAACACGATCGAAATTTTGTATTTGATCGTCGATAACCACAATGCCTTCACTTTCCAAAAGTTCCTGCATTACATTTTCACCCGGAAAGTGATGTTTTCCTGACAGCATTCCCAATCGGTTCACCACCCGATGTGCGGGCGTGTATTCTTTGTGAGCATGACACTGGTTCATAGCCCAACCTACCATTCTCGATCCTCGCGGAGAACCAACAAATCGGGCAATTGCTCCATAACTGGTTGCTCGTCCTGCGGGAATTAACCGCACTACATCGTAAATTCGGGAATACAAATCAGACATTAGCTATTCTTTTTTCTCCCTGCCAAAGCTTCGGTACCAATCCAATTCAATTTCTACATCAGGTTCAATAAACCCGGTTTTACCCTCAAGCATAAATTTATGATACTTAATCGGAATTCCCCGATTCAAAAATTGCTGCTCGTAAAAAGTTCTAATAGAGAGAATTTCATCAGCTTTGCCGGAATGATACAAATCGTTGGTATCAACAAGAACTTTTAGATTGTTTTCCTTGATAACATATTTAGTGTATTCATACAAAAAGTTACTATCCGTTTTTAAATGAACAATTCCCTCTTTAGAAAGAAGATTACTGTACAACTTTAAAAACCGGGTTCCTGTCAATCTCTTGCCAACTTTTTTCATTTGAGGATCAGGAAAAGTAATCCAAATTTCGGCGATTTCTCCTGCTTCAAAAATAGATTGAAGCAACTCTGCATAAGTTCTGATGAAAGCAACATTACTTAAACCAGTATCGAGAGCTTCTTTTGCACCACAATAGATACGGGCTCCCTTTATGTCTATTCCAATGAAATTTTTATTTGGAAATTGTTTTGCCAAACCAACCGTATACTCACCCTTTCCACAACCAACTTCAAGAACTATAGGATTATCATTCTTAAACACATCCTTGTTCCACTTTCCCTTAAATTGATAGTTTGTTTCCCAAACTTCGTTGTGGGTTGGTTGAAAAACATTATCAAAAGACTTCATTTCAGCAAAGCGCTGTAATTTATTTTTTCCCACTTTTAAAACCTCTTATATTATCTATTTTTCCTTCTCAATACGAATTCCAACATTCGCAATTCCCTTCAATTTCAGGTCGTACATGCCCTGAGTAATTTCAAACACATATTTTCCCGATTTTGGAAAAACTACTTTTTGCTTAAATGGAACCTGTAAATCAAAAATATCACCAAACCCGCTTCCATACCAATCGCCGGTTTCATCGGCTAACTCAATTTCAACTTTCTCTTCTTCAATCTCATTATCAGGTGATATTACTTTCACAAACACCCACAAATTACTGTAGGCATAATCTCCGGAATTGCGCAGATTGATGAAAATATTATTTGCCTGAACTGTATCTGATATTTCCACTTCAAAACGAAGAATATTATCCTGATTCCATTCAAAATCAGGAATATTCTCATACTGTTCGTACACTCTGTTAGAATCACAGGAAAGTACTAAGACTCCCAGTAATAATGTGCAAAGAACCCTCAACATCTTCATGATTAGGACGGATTATTTTTTCGTGGTTTACGTCGGAATTTACGCTTCGGTTTTTTCGCTGCCGGTTTTTCCACCGAATCGAAACGATTCAAACTATCCTGACCAACTACATTTTCGTATTCCAAAGTTTTCTTAGGCTCTGCAACAAATTCTGTTACCAGTTTATTGACCTTAATGCCTTTTTTATTCTGTTTGATAATATCCTTAACGGTATCTACCGAAAGCTGAACCATATTCATGGTGTTGTATTTATCATACGAATACCACATCAGCCTCTTAAAAATATCTGTCTTCTGATGATAAGCTGTACCATCTTTTGTTTCCAACGGAATATTTGTATTCGGAAAATCTTTTTGAGCATCGATGTAACAATCCAATTCGAAATTCAAACAACATTTAAGCTTACCACATTGACCGGCTAATTTCTGTGGATTCAATGAAATCTCCTGATAACGAGCTGCATTTGTAGTTACCGACACAAAATTAGTAATCCAGGTTGAGCAGCAAAGTTCTCTTCCGCAAGGACCAATACCTCCAATTCTTCCGGCCTCCTGCCTTGCACCAATCTGACGCATTTCAATCCGAATTTTAAACTGTTCGGCAAGCACTTTAATCAATTGACGAAAATCAACCCGATCATCAGCGATGTAGTAAAAAATTGCTTTGGTTTTATCGCCCTGATATTCTACATCACCAATCTTCATATTGAGTTTTAGTTCTGCAGACAGCTGGCGGGCCTTAATCATTGTTTTGTGTTCCAGCGCAATGGCCTCATGCCATTTTTCAATATCCACCGGCTTAGCCTTACGGTATATTTTTTTCGCCTCGTATGTTTTCGGATTCAGTTTCTGCTTTCGCATTTGCTCTACAACCAAATCTCCTGTTAGTGTAACAATTCCTATATCGTGTCCCGGTGATGCCTCTAAAGCAACAACATCGCCTCTTTGCAGTCTTAATTGATTCGAGTTTGAGAAGAATCCCTTTCGGGTATTTTTAAATTTTACTTCAACGATATCCGGACATAACACACTCTCAGGAACATCACTCAACCAATCATAAACATCTAGTTTTCCATACAGAAGTCTATCATCCTTTTTATTGGAAGCACAACCTCCGCACTTCCCTTTTGGTTCCTTATTTTCTGTCATATGTATATTGATTATTAGTCGGTAACCGACCGCAAAAATAATGATTTTAATTTATAAACTTTTAAAGATACTAATTCGCCGAATTAATAGCCTCTTATGGCCTTAATAATTTAACCAGTTTCAAGCTTAGATCTAGAAAAACAATTTTAGCATTGGCATTTCTGCCGATATCCGAATGAGCTTTTGAAAGCTCATCAGCAAGAATCCATACATTTTCCTCATTAATGAAAGGCGAAAACCGTTGAGAAAAATTCATTTCCTCGCCATTCAAAAATACCATTTCAGGCTTTTTTAAATTTAAAATGAAATTCTCGCGCACCATACGAACGCAATAGTTTAAAAAACTCTTTTGACGTTCGCGGCCAATCCCTGCAATTTGCTCCGACCAATCCATTATTTCCAACACCTTACGCGCATAGCTCAATCGCATAATAGCAACAAAATTCTCGAAATTAAAAGCGTTTTCATCTGAATTCTGAATCAATATCCGGGCTTTACGATAGCTGCCGCCAGCCAAACGAACCACATTGCTTAACTCGGTTCCCGATAAATTAAATTCGGATGTAAGCGCCTGCGATAAATCTCTGGATTCAATTTTTGGAACTTTTACAATCTGTGTTCTGGAAAGTATTGTCTGAAGAATTTTTTCCGGCTCTTCCGAAACCATTAAAAACAATGTTTTCTTTGGCGGTTCTTCGATCATTTTAAGCAATTTGTTGGCACAGGACCGATGCATCTTTTCCGGCAGCCAAATCACCATTATTTTGTAATCAGACTCATAAGTCTTCAGATTTAACTTGCGGATAATTTCATTACTCTCCGAAGAATATATTAAGCCCTGAGAATTGTCAACACCCAGAGTTTGGTACCATTCGCCCAAATCAAAATACGGATCACTTTCAATTTGAGATCTCCAGCTGCCAATAAAATTATCGCTCACCGGATTCGTAAAGCCTTTACCGGTTACTACCGGGAACACAAAATGTAAATCGGGATGAATTAACTTCTGGTATTTTTTGCATGATGAACAAACACCACATGAATCATTCTCCTTTTGATCCAAACAAGACACATATTGCGCAAAAGCAATTGCTAAAGGTAATTTTCCAACTCCGGCCGGTCCAACCAATAGCTGAGCGTGACTAATTCTATTTTCTTTTACTGTTTGTATGAACTGACTCTTTACCGATTCAAGTCCAATTATATCTTTGAATTGCATGAAATTAATTTCGATTCTGTTACAGGCATCCTAATGTTACCAATCACTTAACATTGATTTCTGAGCGATCACTAAAATGCAAAATTAGCTGCAAAAACTCATTAGGCTACCCAAAGTTAAAAAAATATCAGAGTGCTTTGCTAAAAGTAATCATCTTGCAATTAAGAAGTCTCCAAATCTGACGTTTTAGCTCCTATTATTCAAATTTATTTTTTTATGCAATCGTTTCAAAACTAATGCCTCATAACACCTAACCCTCTGCATTAATTACAGATACAATAGTTTACCCTATCTTTTTTGCACTCATTTGCAGAAAAAGCTACCTTTGGATACACGAAAAAAAAACTAAAGACAATTATATCATGCAAAGTATTGACACTTACAATTTTTCAGGTAAAAAGGCTATTATCCGAGTAGATTTCAATGTGCCTTTGAACGAGCAATTCGAAATTACTGACGACACACGAATTCGTGCTGCTCTGCCTACTATCAAAAAAGTATTAGATGGTAATGGTTCTGCTATCCTGATGTCACATCTTGGTCGTCCAAAAGGTGTAGATGAGAAATTTTCATTGAAGCACATTGTTGCTCACCTTACAAAATCGATTGGTGTTGAAGTAAAGTTTGCTGATGATTGTATTGGTGAAAGTGCAAAAACTATGGCTGCTAATTTAAAGCCTGGTGAAGTTCTTTTATTGGAGAATCTTCGTTACTACAAAGAAGAAGAAAAAGGTGATGAAGAATTTGCTAAAAAATTAGCTGATTTAGCTGACCTTTGGATCAACGACGCATTTGGAACGGCTCACCGTGCACATGCTTCTACTGCTGTTATCGCAAAATTTTTCCCGGAAGCCAAACTTTTCGGATATGTAATGGAAGGCGAATTATCAAGCGTTGATAAGGTATTGAAAGATACCAAGCATCCGTTAACTGCCATTATGGGAGGAGCTAAAGTTTCTTCAAAAATTGAAATCATCCAAACATTAATGTCAAAAGTTGATCATTTGATTATTGGTGGTGGAATGACTTACACTTTTGTGAAAGCAATGGGTGGAACTATTGGAGACTCATTGGTTGAAGATGATAAATTAGAAATGGCCCGAGAAATTCTTCAGAAAGCAAAAGAGAACAACGTGAAACTTCACCTTGCTTCCGATGCTTTAATTGCTGATGCCTTCTCTAACGACGCTAACACTAAAGTGTGTGATGTAAATGCAATTCCTGAAGGATGGATGGGACTGGATGTTGCTGATGCAACTATCGCCAGCTTCTCAAAAGTAATTGAAGAATCAAAAACTATTCTTTGGAATGGTCCTGTTGGAGTATTCGAAATGGATACTTTCGCCAAAGGTACCAAAGCAATTGCTGATGCAATTGTAACTGCTACCGAAAAAGGAGCTTTCTCGTTAATTGGTGGTGGTGATTCTGTTGCTGCAATCAACAAATACGGTCTTGCTGACAAAGTAAGTTACGTTTCAACCGGTGGCGGTGCTTTACTAGAATACATCGAAGGAAAAGAATTACCAGGTGTAACAGCTATCAGAGGATAATTAAATCCAAAATACTTCCCTTCGGGAAACCAAACGCAGTTCTGTAACGGAGCTGCGTTTTTTTATACAACAATCCCAAACACAGTAATAATCTGTCAAGCTATTTTAGGAGAAGACATTCCAAGACAGAAAGCAACTCTTCCAAGACAAGCTGAAAATCTTCCAAGACACCAGCCTATGCTTCCAAGACAAGCCAAAAATATTTCCAAGACACCAGCCAGTGCTTCCAAGACCCAAAGCAAGTCTTCCAAGACAGAAGGAAGTACCTCCAAGACACAAAGTTGTTTGCCCGGAACAAAGGGCAAAACTTCCCAGACATACATTAAAGCCCAATGAGGTGGGAGTTGACAGATAAGCCTTGCAAGGACACTGTCATCTTTAGGTTTTTCAATTATCTTTGTCAATAAATCAACATTAAGCTATCAGATAAATGAATTGGGAAGAGGAAATATTTGCCATTACAAACGAAAATGATTTTGAAAAAACAGCACTACGGATTTTTCAATATCAGGCAACGAATAATATAGTTTACAAAGAATATCTGAAGCATTTAAAATTCGATATTTCAACGGTTAAAACCCTTACTCAAATTCCCTTTCTTCCCATTGATTTCTTTAAATCGCACAAAGTGGTTTCTACCACTAAAAAGGAGCAAGCCATTTTCACCAGCAGCGGAACAACAGGAAATTTAACCAGCCGCCATTATGTGCCCGATTTAAAAATTTATGAAGCCAGCTTTACAAAAGGATTTGAGCAATATTATGGTGCGGTAAGCGATTACTGCATTCTGGCTCTATTGCCATCATATTTGGAGCGGGAAGGTTCTTCTCTTATTTATATGATGGAGAAGTTGATAAAGGACAGCAAACATAAAAAAAGCGGCTTTTACCTGCACAATCATGAAGAATTGATTGCGACCATTTCTGATCTGAAAAAACAGAATCAAAAGATTCTTTTGTTAGGTGTTAGTTTCGCTTTGCTCGATCTGGCTGAAAAATTCCAGCTGGATTTAGATGACGTAATAGTAATGGAAACGGGGGGAATGAAAGGGCGCCGAAAAGAAATTACACGAGAGGAATTGCATGCTTTTCTGACCCAACGATTGGGTGTCGAAAAAATTCACTCGGAATATGGAATGACCGAACTTTTATCGCAGGCTTACTCGAAAGGAGACAGTCTGTTTTTTACGCCTAGCTGGATGAAGATATTGATTCGGGATACTTACGATCCTTTTTCTTACGAACAGCAAGGCCGAAGCGGCGGGATTAATGTAATCGATTTGGCTAACATACACTCTTGTTCCTTTATCGAAACACAGGATTTGGGCCGGATTCATGCAGATGGAAGCTTCGAAATTCTGGGTCGTTTCGACCATTCCGATATCAGAGGCTGCAATTTGCTGGTAAATGAGTAAAAAAAGAAAACACCAAATAGAGTTTAATGAATGTAAACCAACTCTATTTGATGCTTATAGATCCCCCTACCAAAAGGAACCCAACATTAGATTTTTAACGCTTATTTATTTAAAGCTACCTGCCAGTTCCAAGCTGAAAGCAAGGTTTCGTCAAGACTTTTTTCAGATTTCCATCCTAATTCTTTATTTGAAAAAGTAGTATCTGCATAAATTTGTTCAATATCACCGGCACGTCGTCCCACAATTTTATGAGGTACTTTTTCACCTGTTGCCCGTTCGAACGATTCAATAAGTTCCAATACTGAAACTCCTTTTCCTGTTCCAATATTAAAAAACTCATAATTCGATTTTTGCTTTTCTTCAATCAAACGATTAATTGCAACAACATGAGCTTTAGCCAAATCAACAACATTAATATAATCGCGGATACAAGAACCATCAGGCGTATTGTAATCATTTCCAAATACACTTAACTCAGCACGCATTCCTGCAACTGTTTGTGTTAAAAACGGAATTAAATTACCGGGAACACCCAAAGGCAATTCTCCAATTTTTGTTGATGGATGAGCTCCGATCGGATTGAAATAACGCAAGGCAATTCCTTTTAATTCAGGATTTGCTTTCGTGGTATCTCTGATGATATCTTCACAAATCGTTTTTGTATTTCCGTAAGGAGATTCTGCCTCTTTACGAGGCGTTGCCTCTGTTACAGGCAATTTATCAGGCTGTCCGTAAACAGTACACGATGAAGAAAAAACCAAATTGGGAACATTGAATTCCTTCATTGCTTCCAAAATATTCATCAATGAATTCAAATTGTTTCTGTAGTACAACAATGGTTTCACAACCGATTCCCCTACCGCCTTCGAGGCTGCAAAATGAATAATTGCATTTATTCCTGTATGTTTCGTGAAGAATTCTGTACATTCTTTTGCACAACTTAAATCTACCTTTTCGAACAATGGACGAATACCGGTAATCGCTTCAATACCATCTAAAACTTCAATTTTAGAATTTGATAAATTATCTGCAATCACTACTTCGCAGCCACTATTTTGAAGTTCGACTACAGTATGGGAACCGATATATCCGGTTCCCCCTGTTACTAATACTTTATTCGTCATAATCTAAATTCTAAAAGAATTATTTTCTTTCGTCTATAATTAGTATACATTCAATTTTTGTTAAAAATATCGGATGTACAACTTAATTTTACTACCAAAACATTGCATACAAAACAACAAGAACAATGCAGATCGCATAAGATACAATATTGAAAACCTTACCTGTTACAAATGTTTTTCTACTAATTTCAATTCCTTTTTCATCATCTGCCCCTTTGTTTTGCATGTAACTAACCAATACTATAACAGCTGCAGATAACAAAGCAGTGTATCCCATTTGATCCAGGAAAGGAACATTCGGGAAAATGCCTTCAACAGAACTTCCTGCCAACCAGCCTTTTGGAGCAATTTTAAAGAACATAGCAATAGGAATTGATGATAAAACACCAATAATAGCACCTTTATTTGTTGTCTTTTTCCAGAACAATCCCAACAAGAACACAGCTAAAATACCCGGACTAACCACGCCGGTATATTCCTGAATAAACTGAAATGCCTGATCTATACCTCCCAATAACGGAGCAACAATTCCGGCTATTATTAAAGCACCTGCAGCAGAAAGACGACCAACATTTACAGTTTCCTTATCGGTAGCATTCGGATTAATATATGGTTTGTAAATATCCATTGTAAAAATAGTTGAAGTAGAATTCAACATAGATGCCAATGAAGACACAATAGCCGCTGCCAAAGCAGCAAAAGCTACCCCTTTCAATCCTGATGGTAGAAATTGCAATAACCATGGATATGCTTTATCTGCGGCATCCATTGTTGGAATGTTGTCCATTGATCCCACACCCAAGCGTGCCATAATTTCCGGATCGTTAACCATTACAAAAGCAGCAATACCTGGAATTACAACAATTAAAGGAATGACCAATTTCAGAACACCTGCAAATACAATTCCTTTTTGAGCTTCGCCCAACGATTTTGCAGCTAATGTTCTTTGAATAATGTATTGATTAAATCCCCAATAATATAAATTTGCAACCCATAAACCCCCAACAATTACTCCAATTCCAGGAAGATTTACATACTGACTGTTTGCCTTATCCAAAATCATTTGAAAACTATCCGGAGCCACTTCATAAATGTGTTTAAATCCTGCAATGACACCTTCACCACCAGATACATTATTTAAGGCCAAATAGGTTGTGATCAGACCTCCCATAATTAAAAATACAACCTGAATAACATCAGTCCATGCCACAGCAGAAAGTCCACCGTAAAGAGAATAACTGGCAGCAAACAAAGCCAAACCAAGAATTCCATACATCATAGGAATCCCCATAATTGTTTCCATAGCCAATGCTCCCAAATAAAGAACAGAAGTTAGGTTTACAAATACGTACAATGCAATCCAAAATACTGCTAGAATGGTTTTCAGATTGGTCGAAAATCGTTTCTCCACAAACTCAGGAATGGTATACAATCCCTTTTCGATAAAAATTGGCAAAAAGTATTTACCTACAATTATTAAAGTTAAAGCAGCCATCCATTCGTAGGAAGCAATAGCCAAACCAATTGCAAAACCAGAACCTGACATTCCAATAAACTGCTCTGCAGAAATATTTGCAGCAATTAAGGAAGCTCCAATTGCCCACCATGGCAAGGATTTACTAGCCAAAAAGTAATCATCGGCATTTTTTTGATGTCCCTCTTTATCGCGGGATACCCATAAGCCTACTCCAACAATTACCAATCCATATAAAATAAAGATGATATAATCCAGAGTTGAAAACGTATTTTCCATATTTAAGGATGTTTATTAGTTTTTGATTTATAATGTACTTTAGAAAGTTCCCGTAATCGCAATGCTGCACCTTCGGCTGTGATATCTCTTTGCGGCGTGCCCAACATTTCGTATCCAACCATAAATTTTTTAACGCTAGCCGAGCGTAATAATGGTGGATAGAAATGCATGTGCAAGTGCCACTCCGGATGCTCTTCACCATCGGTTGGTGCTTGATGCAATCCTGCTGAGTACGCAAAAGAAACCTCAAATAAGTTATCGTACATTATTGTCAGTTTCTTATATATATCTGCTAAATCAGTTTTTTCCTCATCGGTTAATTCCAATAAGTTCGAAACTGGTCTTTTACTAATAATCATGGTTTCGAAAGGCCATACTGCCCAAAACGGAACCAGAGCAACAAATGAATTGTTTTCAACTAAAATACGTTCTTTCTTCTCCAATTCACTATTCAAATAATCGAACAGCATGGTTCTTCCGTGCTTATCGAAATATTCTTTCTGAGTTTCTGATTCTTTCGATGTTTCTAAAGGAACCAATGCCGAAGCCCATATTTGACCATGCGGATGCGGATTTGAACATCCCATAATAGCACCCTTATTTTCAAATATCTGAACATAGCCAATATCCTCTCTGGATCCGAGTTCGTCGTATTCTTTACACCAAAGATCAACCACTTTACGGATATTATCCACTTCCATTTCCGGAACTGTTAAACTATGATCAGGACTAAAACAAAGCACTTTACATACTCCTGATTCGCTCTCCGCTTTAAAAAGTTCACCATCTTCAAATTTCCCTTTCGGAGTATCCTGCAATAAAGCACTAAAATCGTTCTGAAAAGAGTAAACATCCTTGTAATCAGGATTATTCTCACCCCCAACACGCTCATTACGCGGACATAGGTAACAATTTGGATCGTGAGGCGGACGAACATCTTCCACTACTTTTTCAACTTGTCCCTGCCAAGGTCGTTTCGATCTGTGAGGAGAAACCAATATCCATTCTCCGGTTAAAGGATTGTACCTTCTGTGAGGATTCTCTATATAATCAAACTTATCCATCATTATCAATTATTGATTATGAGTTATGAACTAAATAGAAAGCTTTTACTCATCTGTTAAAAACAATTCTCTTTAGTTCATAATTCAACACTCATTATTCTACACGTTTGCCTCCATCGCCAATTTCAGCAACATAAAACTCTCCTTTAATTCCGGTTTTTTCGAAATATTCGGCACCCACTTTTTTAATAAATTCATCAACAAATTCATCTTTTACCAAACTTACTGTTGAACCACCAAAACCACCACCGGTCATCCGTGAACCTATAGTTCCTTCAATCTTTCGGGCTGCAGTAACCATTGCATCCAATTCATTTCCTGTCACCTCATAATCATCGCGAAGCGAATTGTGCGACTGGTTCATTAATTCCCCAAAAGCCAACAAGTTACCCAATTTTAATTCTTCCACTGCCTTTTTAGTACGCTCAATTTCAGTAACCACGTGGCGGGCTCTTTTTCGTACAATATCGTTTTCAATATTTACTGATAAAGAGTTGAATTCTGCCGGACTTAATTCACCCAAGTTGGCAATTAACTTTGAGGGGGTAATTGCATCAACAGCAGCCCGGCATTCATCAACCCGTTCATTGTATTTTCCCGCATCCAAACTATGCGGACTGTTCGTATTTCCTATAATAATTTTAACTCCAGATAGTTTTACAGGCACCAATTCGTACTCAAGACTATCACAGTTCAAATAAATTGCATGATCCTTTTTTCCCATTCCGGAAGCAAATTGATCCATAATTCCGCACATCACACCTGCAAATTCATGCTCTGCTTTCTGACTGTACTTTACGATGGTCAATCGATCCTGACCAAACTGAAATTCCTCATTAATTGCAACACCTGTTACTACCTCTAATGAAGCAGAGGATGACAATCCTGCACCATTGGGTACATTTCCCCAAATTAAAATGTCGGCACCTGTATCCGGCTTTTGTCCGTTCTTCACAAACTGAGCAATTACGCCAATTGCATAATTTACCCATGTTCCTTTAGGCAAAGGATTGCATAAAGAATCCAAATCAATTTCCTGTACAATCTCCTGATTCAAAGAGCGAAAACGGAAAGACTTTCGTTCAGTTTTACGAATCAAACAATAGGTTCCAAATGATAATGCACATGGGAAAACAAATCCCCCATTATAATCAGTATGTTCTCCAATTAAATTCACCCTGCCCGGCGAGAAATATACATTACAATCACCGGCTCCATAAAAATTTTCAAACTCTTTTTTCAAATTATCAACACGCATAACTTTTTCTTACTGGTTGGTACTGGTCGGTAAATATAGATGTTTTTAATTAATTCCCAAAAAACTTTTTACTATTTGAAATTCTTCTGTTTTAACCTCCCTACAAAGATCCTCTTCGAATCAAACGGGATTTATTCTCTATCAAGTCTTTTTTCGATCCCAACACCATTTCTGCCAATATTTCCCCCATCTCTTTAAAATCAGTACTTATTGTTGTTATACCATCGGCAACAACTTCTTTCAATGGTGTATCATTGTAGGAAATAATCCCAAGCTCTTCTCCTATTTTAAGTTGCTTCCTATTTGCCTCTTTTACTAAATAGACCAGGTCATTGTCATTGGAAACTATGTACGCCTCAGATTTATTAATTACATGTCCCTGAATACTTTCAATCACTTTAAATTCCCATTGACTTGCAAACTCTTTTGCGAATTTCTTAAATCCCTTCATCTGTCCGACCGGTTCTTTTCCCCCAGGAAAAACCCAAAACAACTTCCTGTATTTCTTTAACAAATCAGATCCTGAGGAAAGCGCAGAGAATACGTCTTTTTCAAAATTCTGATAGACTGCAGGATAATGCTTCTTTAAATTTGCATTGGTTTGATCCAAAATGTACACTTTATCCTGAGGCAACTGTTTTAGCACCGAATAGGCATCTGTAAATTTTGCCGGCATAATAACATAGGACGTATATTTCCCATTGTTATTCTCAATCAACTCTTTAAATACTCTTTCGTTAAAATGATGAAAGTAAATATCAACAGTAGCCAGCCCCTTCAAACTCTCCAGAAAGGAATTGTACAAAATTTCTTTAAATGTATTAAACTCCTCGAAAAGCAAGAAAATCTTGTGCTTTAACTGAGTAATATTGCTCTCCAAATAGTAACCTTTTCCCGGTACAGATGAAATAACTCCCCGCGCCTTTAACTCGTTAAAGGCAACCAGTACAGTATCCCGGGATAAATTAAACTCCTTGCATATCGCATTGATTGAAGGCAACTGATCGCCAATAGCAACATCCCCGTTTTCAATAGATTGATACAAAGAATTTATCAATTGTTTGTATTTTGGAACTCCTGATTCATTAGAGACTGTAAAGAGATTTGAAGGCATACTGCATTGATATTTAGATCGTAATTGAAAAAACAAATATAATCATTTTTTCAACTGTTGGGTACTGGTTGGTGAGCTTGTCGATTTATTCAATAAAAAGTATTAAACAAAAAAAAGACAGCCACAAGGACTGTCTTTTTAACTACATACTAAACTGTTACGACTTATAAATCAATAAAATTAATCTTGTAAGCTGGGTCATCCGCATTAATTAATGAGAATGTACCATTTGTATAACCAGACAACCCTCCTGAATTTTCAATAAAATGACCATTTGTATTAAACAATAATTGAATTAACGGTTCAAATATTGGAGCATTAGCTCCTGCATTATTCACTCCTGTTGATGTAAAGTATACTTTACCATCCTCTTTTACTTCATAAGTGAATTCAAACCAAAAATTTCCGAAATTTGTTTGTATAAAAATATATGGCACTTCTGTTGGACTCGAAATAGCATTTAAATAATATCTGCTAATAGTAAGGCCGTAATCTTCATTCAACTGAGCTTTATAAGCATTGAAAAAATTCAAATATGCCCTGCTTGATTTACCACTCTCAATGAAATTATTAAGAGCATCCTTAGATCCAAAAGCATATGGCGATAAAGGTAAAACTGGCTCCTCAACAACCTTAATAGTTACACTGGTTTCATCAGTAGATTGAAAAGTGTTTGCAGCCTCATCAAAAACAAATTCGGCTGCCTCAACACCATCGCCAAGAACTAAAGCAGGTTGAAAAATCATTCCACTAGCCGTTACATCGTAGCTGTAAAACTCAGTCTTAATTCTACCATCAACAAGAGTATTAACCTGTGCTTTACCACCAGGATTTAATGCTATCTCGATTTTATAAGTTGTATTGCCTTCAATAACAACTTCCTTAAACACAGACAAAACATCAATCTTATCGGTTAGTTCCTTGGCTTTAACGATATCGTCAGCCGTTCCTTTATAAAATGTCAATTTGGTTTTATTAGCTCCTCTATCAGTTTTACTAATAAAATCTATTCTGTCATCAGCTACTTTGTCAAAAAGGAATTCGTATTCTCCAGTGGTCAAGTTTTCTTCGTAAATAGCTTGAAAAACAGAGTGGCTTTCGAAAACCAATTCAGGAACTTGAGAGGAACTAACCCTATAAGTAATCGTTCTATCATCAGCACCATCATTAAATGTTGATTGAAATTCAACAGTATTGTCCTCATTAAATTTCATGAAAATCGCAGATCCTGAATAATATGCAATCCAGTAACCATCATCTTTAGTTAGTGTCGTTTTATATTCATTTAGTACCTTATTCAATCGTGTTTCGGGGCTATCTTCAAATATGGGATCTTGTTCGTTGTCGCAAGACGAGAATAAGAATAAAGAAGCCATAAGTATATATAGTATTCTCTTCATGGTTTTTCGTTATTTAGTTATTTCAGCAATTTTTCTCATAATCTCATCGCGAATTTGATCCAGATCTATTTCAAACTTCTCCATGTAATAGTCCTTAATCATTTTAAGTTTTACCGCAATAATATCTCTACCTGCATTTATTTCAGTTGCATCAGCAGCAGGATCTAATAGAATAGGATCTCCATCTTTATCTAATACAGGATTCCCGTCTGCATCCAATTGTGCATACTTAGCTTCTGGTTCATGAGTTAGATATCTTTCTTCGAAAGCTGCCTTATCAGAAGTGATATAAAGTGATAACAACTCACAAAAATCTTCCTGAACATCCAATGTTCCATAATTTGATACCATCCCTAATGTAATAGCCTCGCGAGAGATTCTTGGATTACTCGCTTGTACATCACCTGCTAAATTCAACCAGTTATTCGACTTATAATTCTCAGGACTGACTTCTTTCCAGCCATCTGGCAAATTATGTCGCTGATGAATGATATGACCATATTCATGCTCTGCAGTTCTCAATTGCTGTAATAGCCATGTTGTATTAGTTAAGTCAAAATCATTTACCTCCGTAAAAGTAATTCGAGCACCAGCATCGGCATATCCTAAAATCTTAGACATACCATCTGGTTCCCACATAGGAGAACCAACAAATACAATTTCCGGTGGAAAATGCTCGTTCATAAATTCATTACCAGCCTCAGTCATGTTAAAAGGAGCAAGCCAGAAATCTTTGATGAAATCCCCCATAGGGATGCATAAATCTCGGAGTGCAGGTGTTACTCTTTTAGTATCATCTACTAAATTATCGTCCCATTTCCATCGGACTGCTGTCCCATATACGTCAAGGAAGTTATCTCTGAAGTAAATACTGATGGGATCGTTTGATTCCTCTATCACTTCGGGCACGTAAACGGCATCGTCTTCACTATCGCAGGCCGAAAATAAGCCTAAGAATAGGATACTAAATAATATCGTGAATTTTTTCATTTCAATTTGTGTTTTAGCGTGGATTCTTTGCAATTCCTCTTGAAGTAGCATTTTGAGGAATTTGTAAAACTTTTCTCAAATCATCTTTTTCAAGCGTTATAATATCTCCATCACTGGTTACGTGCTCAATGGCAATATGGTGTCTTTTAATATCGAACCAACGCATTCCTTCTTGAAGAAATTCTTTTCTTTTTTCAGATAGAAGCAAACTAATTAAAGCAGATTTCTCATCAGGAAGTACATCATTTCCTGCTTCATCTTTTGTAGTATAATAAGTTTGAATATCATCAATTGTTAAAGTTTTAGCACCTGTGTATCTAGAATTACCTAGTATATTAAAATCGGCTAAAGCTGCAGTGAAATTATTCAATTCAATATTACACTCAATTCTATTGAATACGAGTTCTTCACCACGAAAAACAGGCTGTACGAAAAATGGATAACCAGTCGTTGCAGTTAAACTTTCTTTATAAAATTCCTCTTTAAATTTAGCCGTTTCAATTGCATATTTGCCATAACCATTATCTCTTAAATCAGTACCATCCCAAATATTAGAATTCCAATATAAATTTCTCCATACCGAAATAGAGGTTCTATAACCATAATTACTTCTCAAACCAACACTAACAAGTTTCTCAACAATAAGGATATTGCTAGGATCGGTATTTTTAACAAAAAAATTTCTTTTCGCAGTTGAACCAGATTGACTACTAAAAGCAGCGAGATCTTTAAGATAAACAGGATTTACAGAATTAACGCCTAATATCATATCAGCGTATTTAATACTCTCGGTATAGTCACCTTTATACATATAAAATCGACAAGCAAAAGCCTTTGCAGCTGTTGTTGTAAAATGATATTTTTTACTTCCAGAATAATATTTGTTAGACAACAGTTTTAATCCATCGGTAAGATCTTTTTCGATTAGAGTATAGGTTTCGAACAATGTATTTCTTTCATATTGTTTTATTAATACATTTTCGGATTCAAGAACATAAGGAATACCTAAATCAGTTTTAGAAGTAGCCTCATTGTAATTGTTAGAGAATAAGTTTGCAAGCATGAAATGTGCGTATGCTCTACAGAGCAAAGCTTCACCTTTAATCGCATTTCTAAAAGCTATATCATCAGATTTTATCTTATCTAAAGCGTCAAGAGTGGCATTTGCTTGTGAAATTGCTTCGTAGGCATTATTCCAATAATTGGTAGGCGTATTGGATTCGTCCAACTCATCAAGTTCTTTCCATAGAAAGATATCAGTCAATTTTGTAAGCTGTTGATTTGATTCAATATATTCAGAATCATCAGTCATCCAATCCGTAAAAAAATAATCTCCCTGAGGATAAGCAGCTACTAATATTTCAGAAGCTTTTTCAAGTGTGTTTGCTTCAATTCTGTTATCAGGGGTTTCGTCGAGATAGTCGGTACAACTCGAAAAAAACATGAGCAGAACAACTGAGGATATTATATTTATTTTTTTCATTTATTTTAAATTAATTTTCATTAACAAAACCAATTTTCATTGGTGAAATTTCACTTAGGTTTACTCCAATTAGAATCCTACATTTAGTGAGAACGTGAATGTTCTTGGAATTGGAAGAGAAACACCACCAGAACGGTAGAATTCTGGATCTAATCCATTCAATTTTTTATCAGAATAAAGCAATAGGATATTCTGAGCCTGTAGTGAAATTTTGGCACGTTGGATGCCTAAATTATTAGTGAATGATTTTGGGAGATTGTATCCCAAGCTAATGGTTTTTAGTCTAATAAAACCTCCATCAGCAACCCTTACATCTGATTTATTGTATAACTCATAAAGGTTTAAGCTTTGTGTATCCAAATCCTTATCGAATCGTCTATTTAAGATAGCTGGCACAGTGGTAAAGTTCTCATCTCCTGGTGAAAACCAACGATTTTCCATATCTTTCGAAATAGATGAATATCCAAATTGACGTAAACCTGTTGATCCTAACTTAAATAAGTCGTCTAGTCTAACCTTATTACCTGCACGGAATACAATTCCAATCCCTAACGAGAAATCTTTATATTTAAATGTATTGGTCATACCTCCTGATATTGGAGCATCTAAGACACCTTCGTATTTCAGATAATCCATCACATTTTCAGAGGTTTGAAAGTTTACATTTTCGTTAATTGGATTTCCTGCACTATTAATAAATGTTGGTAGACCTTGATTTGTTAAACCATCGAAGCGAACAGAATACAAACCTCTACGTGGTTTTCCTAAATAATCACCTCCCGTGTTTCTAACATAATCACCAATTCTGTCGACGTTCTCCAATTTTGTAATTTCACTAGTATTATAATCAACATTAATACTAGTAGTCCATTTAAAATTATCATGAGTAATATTTACAGTATTTAGGGCTACTTCAAAACCCTCGATTTCCATATCTGCAAAGTTACCATACTTAAGAGCATCACCTCCAATACCTGAAGTGCGCACTGCCCCAACAAGGTCAAAGGCATTTCTTTTGTAATAAGCTACATCGGTGTACACTCGATTATTAAAAAATGCAGCTTCAGCACCTACACTGAATTCGTACATTTTCTCCCAAGATAAATCTTCATTGGCTAAATCTTCAACCTTAACACCAGTTTCTTTATCGTATGGTCTCCATGATTGGTAAGCCACTAATTTTTGAATTGCACTAGCATTAGGTCCCATTGTACCGTTCAATCCATAAGTTGCCTTTAAACTTAATAGGTTTATTTTTTCAGAATCGGCTAAGAAATTCTCTTCGCTCAAATTCCATTTACCACTCAAGTTCCATGAATTCAAATGGCGAGCAGCTTTTGTCTTACCCAGTTTATTAGAGCCATCGCGACGTATAGTACCGTTAAATGTGTACTTTCCTTTATATGAATATGCTCCATTCAAGAAATAACCAATATATCGGTCTCTATATTCTTCTATTCCTTCACGAGTCTGATTGTTCAGGCTAAGATATTTCGATAAATCAGGATGTTCATTAAACAACCCACCTCTATCGTATTGAACTCCCCATCCATCACTGGTAATTTCCTTTCGATTAGTGTATTTAACCTCTTGTCCTAAAAGAAAACTCATAATATGGGTATCTTCAATAGTAGGGTTCCATGAAACTGAATTACGAATAGAGTAAAAATCAAGTGTATTATTTACTGTATTGTAGAATCCGCCAGTAGGTAGAATCGAAATTGGATTCGAATTTGGTTTATCAGGATCTCTAAATAACAACTGATTGGCATCGCGAATAAACTGAGTGTCCATGGCTCGATAGGCATTAGCTTGATTTGAAGACTCATGTATTTTATGCTCTCTTAAAGCTGAGTTTCTTCTGGCTTGAAAAACCGAACTAAAGTTCAAATTTGTTGCTATTTCGTAATTTAGGTTAAGCTGGCCGATAACATCAGTTGCCACAAGATCCACAGTATTGTTATCCAGTTCGTGGATTATATTAAAAGGAGAGTAATCTCTTCTAAAGAATTCCAAATCACCCTTATCATCGTATGCACGAATACTTCTGCTCGTATTAAGAGCATAAGAAAATGGATTAATATCGAAATCTCTTTGGTAAACTCCATCTATAGCATTAAAGTCTCTGTCTTTAGAACCTGGTAATTTTTGGTCTCTATGATTTGTTGTCAATTTTATACCAATATCCAACTTATCAGTGACCTTAAAATCACCCTTCATAGTGGCAGTGTACTTAGTTACATTATCGGCAATTGTACTTCCACTATCGTCATATAAACTAATCGACGCGTAATATTTTGCTTTTTCAGTTCCACCTGAGAAACTAAACGAATGCTGTTGCGAAATAGAATTTTTGAATAAGGTTTTAAACCAATCGGTATTTGCATTTCCGTATTTTGATAAAAACTCTTCGTTTAATGATCCATCGGGCCCCCAGTTGATTATGCCCTTATCAATCTGATCATACATTTTACCCAATACTCCATAATCTCTCGCTTTTACTGATGAAGCTAAGTCTATCCATCCTTTTCTTTGGAGTTCTTTGTAGAAAGAAATTTCAGAAGCCGAATTCGCAATATCGAACTGTGAGTAATTGGGACGCTCCTTAACAGTTAAATTTCCGGCATAACTCACTTGCATTTTTCCGATTTTACCTTTTTTGGTGTTAATTACGATAACACCATTCATCGCCTGAGCACCATACAGTGCAGTAGCCGAAGCATCTTTCAAAACCTGAATGTCTTCAATGTCATCAGGATTTAAACCTGCAACACCTGAACTTAAAACCGTTGACAGATTACCAGAAGTTAAATCGTCAGCAGTTACTTCAACCAAATCTTCCAATATCACACCATCAACAACCCATAGTGGTTTGTTGTTACCATTAATGGATGCATTACCACGAATTCGGACTACAGGAGCTGCACCGAAAGTACCCGACACATTATCTACAGAAACACCAGCAACGGTTCCTTGCAAGAATCTTGATACATCAGGACTAGCAGCTAGCTTAACTTCTTCAGTACTAATTTTTGCAGCCGAACCGGTAAACAATCGTCTATCAATTTTCTGATATCCTGTCACAACCACCTCATCAATTTGTTCTGAACCTGCAACAAGAACAACATCTATTACTTTTTGATTCGTAACTGTGATTTCCTGAGTGTCCATACCAATAAATGAGAAAACCAAAATGGCCTCTGATGCATCCGGCAATTGAATGTTGTATTTTCCATCAATATTTGTGGTAGTTCCGATACTGGTACCTTTAATAAAAACAGAAACACCTGGTAACCCGACACCTGTATTATCAGTAACAACACCGCCAACCTTTTTTTCCTCCACAACAGGTTTTTCTTCTTTTGCAGGAGTTACAGGTTTAGCTGCTGGTTTAATGATAATGACCTCGTCTCTAATTTCATACGTAAGTCCGGTATCTTTTAAGCAATCCGTTAATATGGTTTGAACGCTTTTGGGTGAAGCGCTTATAGTAACATTATTTACTTCTTTAATGTCATCAACATTGTAAAGAAATGTATAATTGGTTTTCTCCTTAACTTTTGCGAAAACCTCAATTAAAGAACCTCCTGTCATTTCCAACTCCAGAATTTCGCCCTGAAGGTTTGCTAATGTCTGAAAACTAAAGACATTAACTACCAGAAACAAAAGCAAGAGTCTTTTTGCAAGAAATGGTTTTCTTTTCTGCATAAAAGACTTTTCCCGATTTTTTTTCATAATTTTGAATGTGATTTGGTTAGTACTGCATTTCTCCTCAAAAAGAAATGTTTATTGACTTTGCCGGGGTTTGTGGCTGCAAACTCCGGTTTTTTTTATTTGCAATTTTCTTCGATCATAACACTACGATCTTTTATTGTGAATTTTACTTTTTCAGTTACTTCTATCATATCAAGAATGCTGTTAATATTATCATAGCGGGCAACATCTCCTGTGTATTTTAAATGTTTTATTGAATTGCTCAAGAAAAACACATCAACATCATACCACCGTGACAATCTAATCATTATATCCTCCAAGCTTTTGTTTTCGAAAACAAAACGTCCGTCTTTCCAAGCCGTATATAATCTTGTGTCAACAATTTTTTTTGAAGTTTTACCATTCAATTTATTAAAACACAATTGATCATTCGGTAATAATTTCTGACTAGTACCACGAAAATCATCGTTAACCTCAACCTTGCCTTCAACCAAAGTCGTGAAAATATCATCCTGATCATTATATGCATTTACATTAAAAGACGTTCCCAAAACTTTAACCTCAGCAGTAGTTACATCAACAACAAATGGATGTTCCTTGTCTTTTGCCACCTGAAAAAAGGCTTCCCCTTCCAATTGTACTTTCCGAACTCCCGTGCCAAACTGAGAAGGATATCTCAATTTAGAATTTGAATTCAACCAAATCTTAGTTCCATCTGCAAGAGTCAGCTTGTATTCTCCTCCTTTGGGAATAATAATGGTATTGTATGTCAGCCGTTCCTCACTTACCTTTTCTGCAACCTTACTATAAACCAACTCTTTCGAATTATTGGATATCTGTATCCCTTTTTCTTCCAGATTAACTTTTTCGCTCAACTGATATTTCTCACCACCACTTAATACCAGCAGGGCTTGATTTTTACCAGGCAAAATCGCGATGGGCTCATCGTGAACAGAATTGTTGCTAATAGTATACAAAAAGCCTCCAACACCTACGGCAACAATCAGCATCACAGCAATCTTCATTACCTGTTGCTTTAATTGAATTCGCCGGTCTCTTCGTACTTTAGTTTGTATTTGCTTCCAAACATCTTCTTTATTTGCACTTTCAAGTTTTGCTTCTTTCTTGAAGTACAGTTTCTCCGGGTTTTGAGCAAGTTTATGAAAAAGCACAAGATTTTCCTCTCCTGCATGTTTCCACTCCTCCAAAAACTGCTCTTCTTCTGCGTTCAGCTTCCCCTCAAGCCTCTTCACAATCAAATCTGCAATTTTAAAACCAGATGGTAAATTAGTCATATTACAATTTTCTGTGTGCGATTAACATTTATTATAACAGGCAACATGAAAAAAAGGGTGACAAAAGTTTTAACTTTTACCACCCTTTTTAATATTTCGCTTCTACTCAATTCTAAATGAAGTATAGAATCGAGAACAAATTCTTTAAATTCTCTTTTAAAAACTTACTTGCTCTTTGCTTTTGTGTCTTAACAGTATTGATAGATATATCCAAATCTTCAGCTATTTCAGCATTTTTTAATCCCTTTAGGCTTAATAAGTAAATTAATCTGGCAGATTCAGGCAATTTATGAACCGTTTCTTTAATAATTCGACTCACTTCTTCTTCAATCACATTATGAAGAAAGTAATCCTCATCACAGATATTTTTATCGGATTGCCCCTCGTAAGATTTACGGACTTTTTGATGTTCAATTTGATTTAAGCATGAATTACGAACTGTTTTGTACAAAAATGCTCGCATCGCCCCTTCATGATAAAAAGATGATCTTTTTTCCCAAATTTTAATAAAACTTTCCTGAATTATATCTTCAACAACATCTTGTGCCAGAACATATTTATGACCAAACAGAAACAGCGCATCAAAATACTTGTCGTACAATATTTTAAATGAGTCCTGATTACCATTCCTAAATAACTTTAGGAAAGTTTGATCGAAGGTTTTCATAGTTAGTAGTGGTTAATAATATTAAAACAGGGCTAACAATATTATAAATTATTTTCAAAATAATGCTAATTATCAACCAAGTATTTTCCCTAAACGTTCTAAAATTCACTTTTTCCCGTGCAAAATAAAATTCAAATTTTTAAATTACTGATACAAAAAAAAGGATGTCCAAAGAACATCCTTTCACTTATTTACCAATCTTTATTACAAACCCAATTTCTTTTTCAATTCTTTAGGTATCGCATCTTTATGAACCATTACAGCCACAGTTTTAAGCTTCACATAAGCTTCACTCATGTTTAAATAGCCGCCAAATTGATTGCTGTTTTCGGCCCAGGAATTTTTTGTTTTATAATAAACCGTTCCATACTGATCCTTAACAATTCCTGTTAAATGCATCAAATGATCATCTGTCGTTTCAAAATCATCAAAGGTGGCCTGACGAAGCTCTTGGCTTACTTCGGGCTCAGTATCTTTTTTACTATTTCCCTTTTCATCTTTTGCCAGATCTTTCTCCCACTTTGCAATTTCAGAATCAGTCATATCAACCGTTTTTTCTGTTGGCAAAACAGCATACCCATTTCGATGAGAAAATCCTTTTTCACTAACATCACCGTCCCAGCAAACTGAAAAGCCATTATTGAGAGCGTAGTTAATTACCTCCATCATATCATCCATTGGTACATTATAATACAAATCATCTGACCAATTATCCGGAATCTCCAGATTAATCTTCTGATAAAAAGGATGATGACTATATGAAGTCAGTTCAATGTAATCATCCGCATTAAAACCTAATTTCTCAGCATAAGAAACAGGAGTGTATTCAACTCCATCCAATTCAAAATTACTTGGTACTTTTCCCATATAAGTATCCAACACTGCATTTACTGATTCCTCCCAAACAGGTGTAATTTTTCTATTTGGATTTTTAATAACCTCATCCAGCATAGCTTTGGTCGATTGAACCATCTCTTTATGAATGTGAAAACCGCTGCCATACCTATTCCCGGAATAAACACTTTCCGGAACAAATCCATTTTCTTTTACTACGTTTAGAACATCATGAGCTTGTCCTCCTTCACTATAGTTTCCTTTGCCATGGTAACGAAAATACCTTTTGGCTTTCTGAGAATAAGCTAACCGAACAATATACATTTCTGATAAATCAATTTCAGGTGCTCCCATACACAGTAACTCAGTTTCGATATACGAGATTCCTGCAAAGCACCAGCAGGTTCCTGTACTTTGCTGATTTTTAACCGATGTTGTTGGAATATCTACCACAGTAGAATAAACCTTTTCTTCTTTCGTTGTTTCTTGCGCCATTGTAAGATTAACACTAAAAAAGGCAAGAATAATGATTGTTAAAAATGTTTTCTTCATCGTTTTAGTACGTATTTGTTGTTAGTATATTATAATCTAAAGGAACTTATTAATTTGTCTATTTCAAATTCATTAATTCATTCTGTTTCTTTTTAGTCATCTTAGCAACAACCTGATCATACGAATCATCAATCCATTGCTTTAGTTGCCGATCTGATACACTACCATCTATAACTACAGTATTCCAATATTTTTTATTCATATGATATCCAGGTAATACCGAAGAATACATCTCACGTAATTCAATGGCTTTTTCGGGATCACACTTCACATTCATTTGAAGTTCACCTGTTATATTTGTGAGCAAAAACATTTTATCCAGCACCTTAAAAACCAAGGTTTCTTCATCGAATGGAAATCCCTCACTTACAGCAATTTTTGAAAGACAATACTCTCTTAATTCCTCAATATTCATCTGTATATATTTGTTAGATTGCAACTTAAACAATGAAAACAAATATAAATACTTTTAAACAAAAGCCTAAATTTTCATGTATTAAGATGAAGAAAGATGTGGTTCTTAAGTTTCTGTAAGTTTACAAATATAAACCTCCTTACTATAAACAGAATTCACCTGTTTATAGTATAAATAAGGCATTTGTTAAACACTGAAAAAATATTTTTAACCTAGAAACAAATGAATTTTTTTTTACTTCTCTCAATTTTGTATATTTAGTTCACAGAAAAGTAAGAAATAGATATACTCATGAAAGAAACTGGCTACGCCCAAAAATACAATTGGAAAAATAAACGAATTCTCATTGTTGAAGATGAAGAGATTAACAACATGTTTTTCGATGCAGCTTTAAGCAGAACTGAGTCGAAACTGTTGTGGGCAAAAAATGGGAAAGAAGCGGTTGATATCATTGAAGAATCTGATGATATTGATGTCATTTTAATGGACATCAGATTACCTATAATGGACGGTTGCGAAGCCACCCGCAGAATCAAAAAAAATCACAAAGAAATTCCAATCATTGCTCAAACTGCATATGCACTTGAAGGGGACAAGGAACGCATATTGGATGCCGGCTGTGACGATTATCTATCAAAACCAATTCGTTTTGAAGAACTTTTATCAACTATCGATAAATATCTTGCCGATTAATCAACAGGTGCACTAAAAGCATCTTCGATGTGTTCAATTACAAATTCTGCATCTTGTTTTATCACACTTATTACATCGAATCGTACTTCTTGTACTATTTCTTTTGAATCGACATATCCCTGTGTTGCACGTACCAAAAATTTAATTTTTGAGAGTGTAATGGCATCAGCCGGGTGCTCAAAATATTCGGTTGATCTCGATTTAACTTCCACAACAACCAAAAGATCACCTTTTACAGCTACAATATCCAACTCCTTCTTTTGATAAATCCAATTACGATCCAGAATTTTATACCCATTTTGAAGCAGATGCTTCGCAGCAAGGTCTTCGCCCATTTTCCCTAAGTCATTGTGTGCAGCCATAATTATTCCATTTCCTTATATTTATCCCATGTAAACTTCGCTCCCTTTTCATTTACATCCAACCTTAAAAATCTACCAAACGGCAAAGCCCAATTTTCCTTGATATGACCGGCAGGAAAATCGAAAACAACCGGATAAGAATAATTTTCAATGGACTCTAAAATAATTTCGTAAGCAGTTTTTCCAAAATCAGGATTTCCTTCCTTCATATCGCTCATACCTCCAATAATCAATCCCTGAAGTTCTGATAATTTACCACCCATTTTTAAATTCTTCATCATTCTGTCCAAATGATACAATTCTTCTCCAACATCTTCAATAAAAAGAATTTTCCCATGCGGTTCAAAATCCATTACAGTTCCACGTAAACTATAAAGAATAGATAAATTCCCCCCGATTAATTCTCCCTCTGTAACACCATCTCGATTTAATTCGTGAGAAGAAATTTCATAATTTTCCAAATCCCCAGCTAATGAATGCAAAAGAGTTGATAGTGAATTATCTTCCTTCTCCTTCAATGAAGGAAAATTAACGGGCATAGTCGCATGTATACTTTCCACTCCTAATATATTATTCAAATAGCTGTGAAATACAGTGATATCACTATATCCAACAATCCATTTTGGATTGCGAATAAACAGATCAAAATCTAAATGCTCCAATATTCGCACACTCCCATATCCACCTCTGGCACAAAGAACAGCTTTTATTTCAGGATCATCTAACATGAGCTGAAGATCTCGCAACCGATTCATATCACTGCCTGCAAATTGATTTTCAACATCGAACACATGATTTCCCAGAACGACTTTATAACCCGCCTCTTCCAATCTAGTGACTGCAATTCCCACTTTTTCAGGATTAATTTTTCCCGCGGGAGAGATGATTCCAATTTTATCTCCTTTTACTAAAGCAGCCGGCTGATACATATCTATTTAGTTTTTTTGAAGTAAGAACAAATTAAGAATAAAATACAAATGGATAACTACGTTTTTGCCAATTCTATCTTATCTTTGCAAACAATTCGACCAAAGGTCAAAGTTTTAAACAATAATCAGTAAACAAAATTAACAGAGGAATCCTTCATCTCAAAACAATAAAAGGCAATTCCTTAAGAAAAAATATAATCACAAATGAAGAAATTTAATAGAACACTTGTAACCACGGCTTTACCTTATGCAAACGGACCGGTTCATATTGGTCATTTGGCTGGAGTATATGTTCCTGCAGATATCTACACAAGATACCTTAGAATAAAAGGAGAAGATGTACTACTGATTGGAGGTTCAGACGAACATGGTGTACCTATTACTATTAAAGCACAAAAGGAAGGCATTACCCCGCAGGATGTTGTGGATAAATATCACAATATTATCAAAGATTCATTTGAGAAGTTCGGAATTACTTTTGACATTTATTCCAGAACAAGTTCAAAAACACACCACGAAACTGCGTCTGAATTTTTTAAGACCTTAGATAACAAAGGAGAATTTATCGTAAAAACAAGTGAGCAATATTACGATGCTATTGCGAATCAATTCCTTGCAGACAGATACATTACCGGAACCTGTCCTCATTGTAATAACGACGGAGCATATGGTGATCAATGCGAAAGTTGCGGAACTTCACTAAATGCAACAGATTTAATCAATCCTACTTCATCCATTACCGGAAATAAGCCAGAATTAAAAGAAACCAAACACTGGTATTTGCCTTTAGATAAATATGAGAATGATCTGAAAAAATGGATTTTAGAAGATCATAAAGAATGGAAACCAAATGTTTACGGACAATGTAAATCATGGTTGGATACCGGATTGCACCCGAGAGCAGTAACCCGTGATTTAAATTGGGGAGTTCCTGTTCCTGCCGAAGGTGCAGAAGGAAAAGTACTTTACGTTTGGTTCGATGCTCCAATTGGATATATTTCGGCTACAAAAGAATTAACTCCCGACTGGGAAAAATACTGGAAAGCTGATGATTCGAAGATGGTTCATTTTATTGGAAAAGACAATATCGTATTCCATTGCATCATTTTCCCGGCAATGCTTAAGGCTGAAGGATCTTATATACTGCCGGATAATGTTCCTGCCAACGAATTCTTAAATCTGGAAGGGGACAAAATTTCGACAAGTAGAAATTGGGCGGTTTGGTTGCACGAATATTTAGAGGAATTCCCTGATAAACAAGATGTTTTAAGATATGTTTTGACCGCAAATGCTCCGGAAACTAAAGATAATGACTTTACCTGGAAAGATTTTCAGGCAAGAAACAACAATGAGCTGGTTGCAATTCTAGGAAACTTTGTGAATCGTGCTTTGGTTCTTACTCATAAATATTACAATGGAATAATTCCTGCGCAAGGAGAATTAACCGATTTCGATAAAGAAACATTAGCTCAGATTCCTGTCTTTAAAGAACAAGTTGAAAAGAATCTTGAAACTTACCATTTCCGTGAAGCATTAAAAGAAGCAATGAATTTAGCTCGTCTGGGAAATAAGTATTTAGCAGATACTGAACCTTGGAAACTGATGAAGACTGATGAAGAAAGAGTAAAAACGATCATGAATATTAGTCTTCAGATTACAGCCAATCTATCGACCTTAATCGAGCCGTTTCTGCCATTTACAGCCAGCAAACTTCGCGGATTTTTGAACATCGAGACTTTGGCCTGGGAAAATATTGGTGCTAATGTTATTTCAAATCATCATCAAATAAATACTGCTTCTTTACTTTTCGAAAAAATTGAAGATGAAACAATACAAGCTCAGGTAGACAAACTTTTGGCTACAAAAGCAGCTAACGAAGCAGAAAAAAAGATTGTTGCGCCGGCAAAAGAAAATATCAACTTCGATGATTTCATGAAACTGGATGTTCGTGTTGGAACTATTACAGCTGCTGAAAAGGTAGCAAAAACAAAAAAACTTTTAAAGCTAACTGTTGATACCGGAATTGATCAAAGAACTGTTGTTTCAGGTATTGCAGAACACTACAAACCTGAAGAAATTATTGGCAAGCAGGTTAGTATATTAGTGAATCTGGAGCCAAAACAATTAAAAGGAATTGAATCTCAGGGGATGATTTTAATGGCTGAAGATGCCGATGGAAAATTATCTTTTGTTTCACCGGACCAAAGCATAAAACCAGGTTCTGAAATCAGATAATTCAAGACTTAAACTTTAAGATAAAAAAAAACGCTTTCCGATAGAAAGCGTTTTTTTTAGGTCTTTATTTTTTCAGAACCCAGCAGTAAGCTTTTGAATTCTTAGCAATTACCTTCTTTTTAAATTGATCTGCATCTGCTCTCTTATCAAATTGATTGATCGCAACAGAATACAAATTTTTATTTTTAATTATCACAGCAGGATAAGATTTAGAAATCAATTCCTGTTTTAATATTTCTGCATTTTTCATTGAAGTAAAACTACCCGAAATTAAATAAAATCTGCCTTCACGCAACTTATCCAGTTTCACTTCTTTTGTAAGCTTAGGCTCAAATATCACCATCTCTTCCGGTGGGGAAATTACCGGTTTTAATTGAACTATCTTCTCGGTAATTTCTTTCTTGCCTTCCATCATTCCCATAGAAGCTTCGTTACCAAGGAATGAACGTTCAGAATTCATTGGAAGTAAAGCAATTGTCAATACAAAAGGAATAGCTGCTGCGGCATACCACAAACGTTTTGTCGTGAAAAGTGTCCTTACTTTAGCTTGAGATATAATTGCCGGACGAATTTTTTCTTCTGCAGATAAGGATAGTTTAGGAAGATCTATTTGCTCCAAACCAAATGCATCTACCAAATAATTAAGCTCTTTTGAAGGCTCAAACAACATATTATGCCTTCTGTCATTGTAAAAACATCCTACCTGATCCAACACAACTCTTTCTCCACGCTGAATTCGAACACGGATATCTTCAGTAAAAAACTGAACAGATTTTTCAGCCTCTGAATAACTCAGATTTTCCGATTCAGCCAATCTATTAATCAGCAAACCATCATTTTTCGATAAATTACGGTTAAATCCAATAGCTTTGGACGGAGGAAAAACAATATTCAAATTATCGTCGATATTAGCAGGTTTATAGTTGGCAACAAAGCCACCAAACCCAGGTAATATCACACAATCGTGAATAAATAAAAGGTCTTTAATATATTTTGATACTTCCAGCATAATACACAAATATAATCAAAATTACATACCACTCAAATCGAATTTATCGTAAAAAAAGTAATCAACTATAAACCAAGCTTTTCACAACACAAAAATAATTATGCATCTATTCAGAAAGAGTTACTCTCCAATAAATTATTGTATTTTTGATACCATTAAAAATAATACATAAACTGTTTCCAATATTTTTTACCCTTGAGATTATTATGAGTATTTTAAAGTGAAATAACTAAAAATATTATCTGAACGTGAAAAAAAATATATTAATTACAGGAGGTGCCGGATTTATTGGTTCACATGTGGTTCGTTTGTTTGTAAACAAATATCCAGACTATCAAATCATTAACCTTGACGCACTTACATATGCCGGGAATCTTGAAAATTTAAGAGATATCGACTCCAAAGCAAATTACACTTTTATAAAAGGTGACATAACAGATCTGGCATTTGTATCAAACCTTTTTAAAAATTATAAATTTGAAGGAGTTCTGCATTTAGCCGCAGAGTCTCATGTTGATAGATCAATTTCAGATCCTTTAGCCTTTATTATGACCAATATTGTTGGAACTGTAAACCTTCTTAATGCAGCTAAAGAATGTTGGACCAATGATATGAATGGCAAAAAATTCTACCACATATCTACTGATGAAGTATACGGTTCCTTAGGAAAAACAGGGAAATTTACAGAAACAACTTCTTACGATCCGAGAAGTCCGTATTCTGCTTCAAAAGCAAGCTCAGACCATTTGGTTCGGGCATACTTTCACACCTATAAACTTCCGGTTGTATTGTCGAATTGCTCTAATAATTACGGTGCAAATCAGTTTCCTGAAAAACTCATTCCGTTGGTAATAAACAACATTAAAAATTCTAAACCATTGCCTATTTATGGTAAAGGAGATAATATAAGAGACTGGCTGTTTGTAAAAGATCATGCTTTAGCAATTGATTCCATTTACCATGATGGGAAAATTGGAGAGACCTATAATATTGGAGGGGATAACGAATGGACCAATCTGGATTTAGTGAAAAAACTTTGTGATATTATGGATCAGAAACTGAATCGTGAAACAGGAAGTTCACAGCAATTAATCACTTTTGTAAAAGACAGAGCAGGTCATGACCAGCGTTATGCTATAGATGCAACAAAAATTAAAAAAGAATTGGGATGGCAGCCAAGCATCCAATTCGAAGAGGGTTTTGAGCAAACGATTGACTGGTATCTGAAAAATTCCGACTGGATGGAAAATATTCTGTCGGGAGACTACGAAAAGTTCTACGAACAACAATATACCAACCGATAAAAAGAAGAGCGATGTGAAACAATCACATCGCTCTATTTATAATTCTTAAACCTTAAGTTACTCTACAGTAACAGATTTTGCTAAATTTCTTGGTTGATCAACATTACAGCCTCTGTAAACAGCGATATAATAAGAAATCAGCTGGAAAGGAATAACCGTTAATAATGGTGCCAATGGTTCCAAGGTTTCTGGAATTTCGACTACGAAATCAGCCATTTTACTAATTACAGTATCGCCCTCAGTAACAATAGCAATTACGTGGCCCTTTCTTGCCTTTACTTCCTGAATATTACTTACAATTTTCTCGTAAGATTTATCCTTTGTTGCAACAACAAAAACCGGCATTTGTTCATCTATAAGAGCAATTGGTCCGTGTTTCATTTCTGCAGCAGGATATCCTTCGGCATGTATGTATGAAATTTCTTTTAATTTTAGAGCTCCCTCCAAAGCTACCGGAAACAGGAAACCTCGTCCTAAATAGAGAGCATTGGTAGAATTCATGTATTGTTTGGATAATTCTTTAATGTCATCTTCTTTATCCAGGATTCTTTTTATCTTTTCCGGAAGATTTGCAAATTCTGCAATAAGCTCTTCATATGCATCCTTAGCCAGAGTTCCTTTGCGGTATCCAACAAGCATTGCCATCATGGTTAGCACAGTAACCTGAGCTGTAAATGCCTTTGTAGAAGCAACTCCAATTTCCGGACCTGCATGAGTATACACACCAGCATGAGTTTCACGGGGAATACTTGATCCAACTACATTACAAATACCAAGAACAGTTGCTCCAGCCTCTTTAGCTAATTTAATAGCAGCCAGGGTATCGGCAGTTTCACCACTCTGACTGATCGCCAAAACGATGTCATCCTTAAAAATCACAGGATTTCTATAACGGAATTCAGATGCATATTCTACTTCAACAGGAATTCTGGCAAATTCTTCAAATAAGTATTCACCTACCATTCCAGCATGCCAGGATGTACCACATCCAATAATTAATATTCGGCGGGCATTCACCAATTGCGGAATAACATCATTTATTCCACCTAAAAACACTTCTTTATTTGCGGTAGAGATTCGTCCTCGAATAGTATCATGAATAGAGCTGGTCTGTTCGAAAATTTCTTTTAGCATGAAATGATCGTATCCGTTTTTTTCAATTTGCTCAATATCCAAATCCAGTTGTTGAACATGGGGAGTTAATTTGTCATTCTGAATGGTTTTTAAAACCAATTCATCTCTGCTTATAATCGCAACATCATTATCATTCAGATAGATAACACTATTAGTATATTCAATAATTGGTGTAGCATCCGAAGCAAGAAAATATTCTCCGTTTCCAACTCCAACCACCAATGGACTTCCTTTTCTGGCCGCAATCAATTTATCTGGTTCATCATCACAAATAACAACCAAACCATAAGCTCCAACCACTTTTGTTAAAGCCAATCGAACTGCCAGTTCTGCAGAAACTTCACCTTTCAAATAGATATACTCAATCAGATTTGCCAGAACTTCTGTATCTGTATCACTTTGAAAAGCATATCCTCTTTTAATCAGCTTATCCTTTAAGGTTGAGTAGTTTTCAATAATTCCGTTATGAATAATTACAAATTTTTTATTCATCGAACTATGAGGATGAGCATTTTCATCGTTAGGTTCTCCGTGAGTTGCCCAACGGGTATGTCCAATTCCAATGGTTCCCGAAACATCATTTCCTTTTGCATGATTTTCCAGATCCTGAACCTTTCCCTTACACTTAAATACCTGAGTCCGATTTGTACGAAGAGCAACTCCTGCAGAATCATACCCTCTGTATTCTAATCTTTTAAGACCATTAATGAGTATAGGATAAGCCTGCTTATCCCCAATGTAACCAACTATTCCACACATAAATACAAATATTTCAGTTTCGGTACCACGCGAAACTTGTTAAAAAACAATTCATCAAATAATCTTGCAATCAATGAGTTAGCATCAAAATAGGCATCACCGAATGAATTATCATAAATCCAGCTAAAAATACGATAAGTTAGAAAGCTCTCCAAACTTCTTAAAGTATATTAAAGAATAAAAAATAAGGTGTAAGTAAGCAAATGCTTAAATACACCTTTTGAATATATCGTAAATCGTAACTATTCTGCTACTAATTCGTCATAAAGTTCTGAGTAAGCCAATACATATTCATCCTTGTTCTTATACTCCAGAAAAGGTTTTCCTGAAGCAACCGCATATGCCATCACTTCGTCGTTTATCTGAGGACTTCCCATAATCAGGGCATCAGACTGATCAATTGCTAATTTATGAAGTGCAACATAACTCGCATCTTCTAAAATGCTAACATCCTCCTGACTAACTCCCTCAATAATTGACTTTTCTCTAAACCGGCTGCTGAATTTTGTTGAGAACTCATCATCATACATGGAGAAAACAACCTTTGTTTCAGTAAATAACGGATCCTCATTAAATGATTTTTTCAAATACAAAGGTACCAAACCGGTGAACCAACCTTGACAATGTACCACATCCGGCGCCCATCTCAATTTTTTAACTGTTTCAAGTACCCCTCTTGCAAAGAAAATAGCTCTTTCATCATTATCCTCAAAAGCATCTCCGTTTTCATCTAACAGAATCTCTTTTCTATGAAAATAATCCTCATTGTCAATGAAATAAACTTGCATACGAGCCGCTTGAATCGAGGCAACCTTAATAATTAATGGATGATCTGTATCATCAATTATTAAATTCATTCCCGAAAGGCGGATAACTTCATGTAGTTGGTTTCTTCTCTCATTGATACATCCATATCTGGGCATGAAAGTTCTGATCTCTTTTCCTTTTTCCTGGATTCCCTGAGGTAGATATCTGCCTATTGCAGACATTTCAGTTTCAGGAAGATAAGGGGTAATTTCTTGTGAAACAAACAATACTTTTGTCTTTTCCATATAGTCGCTAATAATATAATACAGATTATCTGCGCAAAATTAGTAAAAATAATTAACATACCTGTCCGAAAGCGAAGCTTAAAGCTCCTACAATACAATTAAATGCAATTAATATTTCTCCATTTTATATTTATTTATTTTATTTGCAGTCTCAAATAAAAATCAATTAGATTTTACCGACACAATTCAAGGGATGGAAATAGTAAAGCTTGTTGCTGAGATTAAAAGTAAAATCAGCAAGTTGAAGGCAGAAGGAAAGACAATCGGATTTGTTCCTACAATGGGAGCTCTTCATAAGGGGCATTTGTCTCTTGTAAATACATCTGTAAAAAACAATGATATTACGGTTGTTAGTATTTTTGTAAACCCAACACAGTTCAATAATCCAGAGGATTTATTGACTTACCCAAGAACTATTGAAGAGGACTTGGAGAAACTTTCGGCCTGCAAACCAGACCTAATTTTTATTCCGGAAGTAAATGAAATTTATCCTGAACCTGACACCAGAATTTTTGATTTCGGTGTGCTTGATAAGATTATGGAAGGGAAAAAACGTCCGGGTCATTTCAATGGTGTTGCTCAGGTTGTTAGCAAACTTTTCGATATCGTAAGCCCTGAAAATGCCTACTTTGGACAAAAAGATTTCCAACAAGTAGCTGTTATTAAGCAGATGACAAAAGATCTTAAGTTAAATGTTAATATCGTTCCCTGCCCTATTATCAGGGAAAAGGACGGTTTAGCCATGAGCTCAAGGAATGTTTTGCTCTCTGAAGATCAGAGAAAAAATGCTTGTAAAATCTCTGAAACTTTATTTAAAGCTCGTAACTTAGCTGCGGAATTAAGTGTTTCTCAATTGAAAGAATGGGTTGTTGAAGAAATCAATAAAAACAATTATCTTTCAGTCGAGTATTTTGAGATTGTTAACGATACAACCCTTGAGGTGATTAACGACTGGAATGAGTCAAATAATAAGATAGGTTGTATTACAGTTCAGGTTGGGAAAACCCGCCTGATAGATAACGTTACTTTTTAAAATTAGTTAAAAAACGATATGTACATTGAAGTTTGTAAATCGAAAATTCACAAAGCGTCAGTAACTGGTGCTGATCTTCAGTATGTTGGAAGTGTAACCATTGATGAAGACTTAATGGATGCAGCCAATCTAATTGAAAATGAGAAAGTTCAAATTGTTAACGTAAACAACGGAGAACGATTGGAAACCTATGTTATTCGTGGTGAAAGAGGCTCCGGAACCATTTGCTTGAATGGCCCTGCCGCCAGAAAATGTGCTGTTGGTGATATTGTTATCATCATCTCTTATGCATCTATGGAATTTGAGGAAGCAAAATTATGGGAACCTAGTTTGGTTTTTCCTGATACTGCGACCAACAAATTGATTTAAATTACAGTATTTAATAAGTACAGGGCTGTTCTAACCGATCAGCCCTTTTTTTATGGCCTTGCCACTATAAAACAATTCAAATATTAAAATTTACTTACAGAATAGAGATTGAACAATTTGATCGCTATTCTTGATACTTTGTTTCCGATACTCTATACTTGTAAATTATTAGCTTTAAATAAAGTCAGCCCAATGAATAAACTTGATATTGTAAAAAATAAAATCATATCTGATAAAAAAAATGCCTTTAACCTCCTTCAAACCTGGAGATTCAAGGAAAATAAAATTGTTTTCACCAATGGCTGTTTTGATCTGGTTCACCGCGGACATCTAGACTATTTAGCTTCGGCAGCCTCTATGGGTAATAAACTGATTATTGGTTTAAATACTGATGCCTCCGTTCAAAAACTAAAAGGTCCTGACCGACCAATTATTGATGAATATTCAAGAGCTTTTCTATTGGCATCATTAGGCTTTGTAGACATGGTAATTTACTTTGATGAACAAACACCCTACGAACTAATTAATTTTGTTCAGCCTGACATCTTGGTTAAAGGAAGCGATTACAATGCGGAAGACATTGTTGGATACGATATAGTAAAAGCCAAAGGAGGAGAAATTAAAACACTTGATTTCATTGAAGGATTCTCTTCAACCGGAATCATTAATAAAATAAAGGAAAAAGGATAGAGATTAAAAAGAAGCAAACCAGACTTTTTAAATAATTATCAATCTCAAGAATTCTTAATAATTACTAACTGATTACGCATGGCCACCAAAGCAAAAACAAAAAGTGCCTGGTTTTGTCAGAGTTGTGGAGTAGAATCTACAAAATGGGTAGGAAAATGTCCCTCTTGCGGAGAATGGAATTCCTTCGTTGAGGAAGTTGTTGTAAAATCAACAACAATAACAGGAATCAATGGGCAGAACAAAAAAAACAAACCTCAAAAAATATCTGAAATATCTTCGTCGGAAGCATCACGATTCGACACTAAAAACGGAGAATTAAATAGAGTTCTTGGGGGAGGCCTTGTTCCCGGATCGTTAATATTAATTGGTGGGGAGCCAGGAATTGGCAAATCAACACTTGCACTTCAAATTGCCCTGAATTTAAAAAGTTATACGACCTTATATGTGTCAGGTGAAGAAAGTGCCCAACAAATAAAACTCCGTGGCAACCGCATTAATTCAGATAACGAAAACTGTCTGATTGTTAGCGAAACATCCATGGAGAATATCTTTTCTCATGTAAAAAATACCACTCCGGATATTATAGTTATTGATTCCATTCAAACCCTTGCGACAGAATCAATAGAAGCAGGACCTGGCAGTGTATCACAAATCAGAGAATGCACATCTCAACTATTAAGATTTGCCAAGGAATCGTCAACGCCTGTAATTTTAATTGGCCACATCACTAAAGATGGAAATTTAGCCGGTCCTAAAATTTTAGAGCACATGGTGGATACTGTACTTCAGTTTGAGGGAGATCAAAACCACATGTATCGAATATTGCGATCTACAAAAAATCGGTTCGGCTCCACCTCCGAGATGGGAATTTATGAAATGCAGCACAACGGACTCCGCGAAGTCTCGAACCCATCAGAGCTTCTTCTTTCACATGAAGATGAAAGCCTTAGCGGTGTAACTATTTCTGCATCGATAGAAGGTATGCGTCCGTTTCTAATAGAAATACAAGCTTTGGTCAGTTCTGCAGCTTACGGAACCCCTCAACGATCATCAACAGGTTTCGACCTTCGTCGTTTAAACATGCTTTTAGCCGTTTTGGAAAAGCGAGCCGGATTCAAACTTTCAACCAAGGATGTATTCTTAAATATTGCAGGAGGAATTAAAGTAAACGATCCTGCTATCGATTTGGCAGTAATTCTTGCTGTACTATCATCGAGTACAGATGTTTCTATTCCTAAGGAAGTCTGTTTTTCGGGAGAAATAGGTTTATCCGGAGAGATTAGACCTGTTAGTAGAATAGATCAACGAATTAGTGAGGCTGAGAAGTTGGGATTCAAGCAAATTTTCATTCCAAAGCACAATTCCAAAGGACTTGACACTTCAAAATTTAAAATAAAAATTCATTTGGTAAGCAAGGTTGGAGAAGTATTCCAGACCCTTTTCAGATAAAAAAACAAGGCCGAAACGCAAGTTTCGGCCTTTAACAGTTACTATGAATTTTGTTGATTCGAGTATGGCAGTTCGAATCGAATAGCGTCGGAATAAGAAAGAAATAAACTGAATCTTTCCGCTTTTTTCCACCGAAAGCTAAAATCCATGATCTCAGGCAGGTCTTCTGGCTTATTCCAATTTTAAACACCTTCCCATTCCATCAGGAACAGTGGTTTTATTGCTTAAAATACTGATTCGAAAAACGAACCGGAATCTACAGCTGCGGGGACAGCTCCTGCTTAAACAGGATTCCCTATTATTCCCTTTCGGGAACCTGAATCTCACTACAATTTTAAAGAAATTTTATTGATCTTCCAACTAAAAATTTACTGAAAATCTAAAAGAAATCTTCATTCTCCGACTCTATCAATTCTTTGTTATTCGATTCATTAGATTCATCATCGCAATCCAGATTTATACTTACACCCCTTGGTTTTTCAAAATCCCCCTGAGTAATACCCAAACTTTTATCAGCATAAACCTTCTGCATATAAAGAGCCCAAATTGGCAATGCCATGTTTGCTCCCTGTCCCAGCGAAATTCCCTCAAAATGAACTGAACGATCCTCGGCACCAACCCATACACCGGAAACTAATTCAGGAGTAATTCCCATGAACCACCCATCCGAATGATTCTGTGTCGTTCCGGTTTTGCCTCCTATCGGATTAATCAAACCATATTTATATCTCAATCTGACTCCGGTTCCTCTCTGAACAACACCTTGCAATAAATTTGTCATTAAATAGGCTGTTCGCTCATCCATTACTTCATGTTTTCGAGGAACCGATTGAGCAAGTACATTTCCTTTGTGATCTTCTATTTTAGTGATGAAACTTGGTTTAATGTAAACCCCTTTATTTACAAAAGTTGAGTACGCGCCAACCATTTCATATACAGTAATTTCTGAGGTTCCTAAAAAGATAGATGGGACTGGATCAATTTCACTGATAACACCCATTTCATGAGCCATTTTAACAACCGATTCCGGTGTGGTTTGTTTCAAAACCCAAGCAGATATATAGTTCACCGAATTAGCCAACCCCCACTTTAAAGTCACCATTTCACCGTTCCTGGCATCAGTGGAATTTTTTGATGTCCAAGGTGTTCCATCCGGCAAAATAAAAGTCTGAGGGATATTGGGAACCCTATCGCAAGGCCCCAGGCCTTCCTGCATGGCAAGAGTGTATAAAAATGGCTTTATAGTTGATCCCACTTGCCGCTTACCCACATTAACCATATCGTACATGAAATGTTCATAATTTGGTCCTCCAACATAAGCACGCACTTCCCCGGTTTGAGGTTCCATCGACATAAATCCAGCACGTAAAAATCCCTTCATATAAAGCATGGAATCATTTGGACTCATAATGGTATCCCTTTCTCCTTTCCATGTGAAAATTCTCATTTTCGTTGGATTCTTAAATACCAATCGAATGGAATCCAAACTCATGCCATTTTTCTTTAAAACGCGGTATCTTTCACTTCTTCTCATAGAAGTTTCGATATTTTGATCTACATCCTCCTTAGATAAATCATCAGAAAAAGGCGGATATTTGTGATTTTCTTTCTCCCGGTTAAATGCCTTTTGCAAATCCAATCCTAAATGCTCAACCACAGCCTCTTCCGCATATCGCTGCATTCTGGAATCAAGGGTTGTATATATTTTTAATCCATCCTTATATATATTGTATGGAGTTCCATCTGCTTTTACATTTTTATTGCACCATCCATAAAAAGGATTGGTTTTCCACTCTATCGAATCTTTCACAAATTGTTGATCAGCATAAGATGGATACCTGTCTCTTGATGGCTCGTTTGCGGTTAAAGAAGTACGCAGATACTCTCTAAAATAGGGAGCCATTCCTCTTTTGTGATCCACCTTCTGGAAATCGATTCCTAAAGGAAGGTTTTTCAATGAATCAAATTCCATTTTCGATAAGTAATCATACCTTACCATTTGGGATAAAACAACATTGCGTCGGTTCAATGTCAATTCAGGTCGCCGCAACGGGTTAAAATATGATGGATTTTTTGCCATACCTACAAGCATAGCAGCTTGCTCAATCTTAAGAGAATCCGGTGTTGTATTAAAATATACGTTTGCTGCCGACTTAACACCTACCGCCAGGTTTAAGAAATCAAATTTATTAAAATACATGGTCATGATCTCCTCTTTGGTATAGCTTCGCTCCAGCTTTACCGCAATCACCCATTCACGAAATTTCCTGAAAACAATCTCCATTTTCTTCTCGAAACTCTCTCGCGGAAATAACATTTTAGCCAATTGCTGAGAAATTGTACTCCCTCCTCCAGCGCTTCTATCACCAGTAATCAATCCCTTTGCTACCCGACCTAAACCACGCACATCAATTCCCGAATGGTCATTAAATCTCACATCCTCCGTAGCAATTAATGCATCTACCAAAAATGGAGACAATTCGGAATATTCAACAAAAGATCGATTTTCAAAATAGAATTTACCAATTAAATTTCCATCTACTGTATACACTTCTGTTGCCAAACTGTTTTTAGGATTTTCCAATTCTTCAAACGAAGGCATAAAGCCAAATGTCCCATTTGAAACACCGGCAAAAAAAAGTACTGCAATTAATATACATATCGAAAAAACAGACCAAAAAATAATCAATGGCTTTTTAAACATTTGTATTTTCGAAATTGGTTCGTTGTCCGAGTTAAACTCAGTGTTTCTTTCTGACATTTTAAATCAATTAATTTAATTTGTGCTGTAAAAATAGCAAATATTATTCGAACAATTATTGGAGGTACACCTTCTATTGATTTAGAATTATTTTAGATAAATGAAAAAGGTAATTTCAAAATAATCATCATTAAATTTTGAAGTTAGCTTCCTTATTGTTTTACTTTGCAAAAATTTTAACCTAAACTTTCCAAAGTAAAGATACAAGTATGGTAGAGAATTTAGTAATAGTCGAGTCCCCTGCAAAAGCAAAAACCATCGAAAAGTTTTTAGGCAAAAACTTTGTTGTTAAGTCTAGCTTTGGGCACATTAGAGACTTAGAGAAGAAAGATTTTGGAATTGACATCAAGAATAATTTCGCCCCCAATTATATTGTTTCCACAGATAAAAAAAAGGTAGTTGCTGAATTAAAGAAATTAGCGAAAGAAGCTTCTACGGTTTGGATCGCATCTGATGAGGATCGCGAGGGAGAAGCAATTGCATGGCACTTATACGAAGTATTAAAGCTTAAAAAAGAAAATACAAAACGTATCGTTTTCCATGAAATTACAAAAGAAGCAATTTTAAATGCAATCGAAAATCCACGTGATATTGATGTGAATTTGGTAAATGCACAGCAAGCCAGACGAATTCTGGACAGATTGGTTGGTTTTGAAGTTTCTCCTGTTTTATGGAAAAAAGTTAAACCACAATTATCAGCCGGACGGGTACAATCGGTTGCTGTACGGTTAATTGTTGAAAGAGAACGGGAAATTATTGACTTTACCTCTGAATCCTATTTTAAAATTATTGCTCTTCTTACCGTAACCGATAAGAATGGTGATGAAAAAACGCTAAAAGCAGAACTTCCTAAAAGATTTTCGACAAAAGAGGAAACTCTTAAATTCTTAAATAGCTGCAAAAATGCAGAGTACCGGGTTAATGATATCGAGAAAAAACCATCTACCCGTAAACCGGCAGCACCATTTACAACTTCTACCCTTCAACAAGAGGCAAGCAGAAAACTCGGATTTTCAGTAGCACAAACAATGACTGTTGCTCAGCGCCTTTATGAAGCTGGAAATATTACCTACATGAGAACTGACTCGGTAAATCTTGCAGAAACTGCACTTACAGCAGCTAAGGAAGAAATCACCAGACGTCATGGTTCCGAATACGTTCAAATCAGAAGGTATAAAACAAAAAACAAAGGAGCGCAGGAAGCTCACGAGGCAATTCGTCCTACCTATTTAAACAAAGAAGAAATTTCAGGCGAATCTAATGAAATTCGTTTGTACAATTTAATCTGGAAGCGAACCATTGCGTCTCAGATGGCTGATGCAAAGCTTGAAAAAACGAATATTAAGATTGGCATCTCAACAAACAATAAAGAGTTGGTAGCATCTGGCGAAATGATCAAATTCGATGGATTCTTTAGAGTGTATATGGAATCTTCGGATGATGAAAATCAGAAAGAAGAAGAAACACTTCTGCCTACAGTTGCAGTTGGCGATTTACTTCGCGAAGAAATAATGAATGCCACTCAGAACTTTACCCATCGTCCTGCAAGATATACCGAAGCCAGCTTAGTGAAGAAATTAGAAGAACTTGGAATTGGCCGGCCATCAACTTACGCCCCAACAATTACCACAGTTCAAAATCGTGGATATGTTGTAAAAGAATCCAGAGACGGAATAGAAAGAAGCTATGAAATAATAACGCTTTCAAATAATAACATATCCGAAGAAACCAAGACTCAAATAACCGGAGCTGAAAACAAAAAGCTTTTTCCTGCAGATATAGGAATGGTAGTTACTGACTTTTTAAATAAGCACTTTACAACAATCATGAATTACAATTTCACAGCAGATGTGGAAAAAGAATTCGATGACATAGCTGTTGGGAAACTTGTGTGGTACGAAATGATTGGAAAATTCTACAATCCATTTCATGCCACCGTAGAAAAAACTCTTGAAGAATCCGAAAGAGAAACAGGAGAAAGAATTCTTGGTAACGATCCAGCTACCGGCAAAGTAATATTGGTACGTATTGGAAGATATGGTCCAATGGCACAACTAGGAGAAAGCTCTGATGATGAAAACGCTGAAGCTCCAAAATTTGCAAGCCTTCGTACCGGCCAGCACCTGGAAACAATCACACTTGAGGAAGCAATCGATTTATTTAAGCTTCCCAGAGACCTTGGTCTATACGAAGACAAAAAAGTAGTCGTTGCAATTGGTCGGTTTGGTCCATACGTTCGTCACGATGGAAAATTTGCTTCTTTAAAGAAAGATGTAGATGATCCGATGGAAATTGATTTGGAAAGAGCAATCGTTCTTATAGAGGAAAAAAAAGAGAAAGACAGATTGAAACACATCAAATCCTTTGATGAAGATGCAGATTTGCAAATTCTTAACGGTCGTTGGGGACCTTATATTTCTTACCAAAAGGAAAACTACCGTCTGGCTAAAGATTTAGAGGATCCAAAGACACTAAGTTATGAGGATTGCTTAAAAATTATTAAATCGGCACCTAAGAAGAAAACAACTAAAAAAGCACCGCCCAAAAAGAAAGCAGCAGCAACAAAGAAAACTGTTGCAGCGAAAAAGGTAAAAAAATAAAAAAAAAGTTAAGGGTTGTCTTTCTATACAGACAGCCCTTTTTTATTGCCATGCAATTAAATTCAAACAATCTATAATCTTATCTTATTGTTAATTTCATATTAAAATTTATAAAAACTCTTAACAAAACAATAAAACCCTCGTAAATAAGACTTACAATAAAATATGGGAAACTCTAATCCACACAAGTAGATTACCATTCCTGTTATTTAATTTAATGTTATAATTAAAAAAATTAAGTTTTAAATAGAACCGTAAAAATTATTGATTAATGCACCTGAACCTCTGATAAAACTTGTAAGGCACATTTATTTTTATTTACTTTACTCCTCACAGTTTTTGACCGTTACTGAACCATAATGTATTACATGAAAAAAATTATTTTCTTCATATTATTGTCTTGCAACACCTTATCAATAAAGGCTCAGCAAGATCCGCAGTTCAGTCAAAACATGTTCAATATTCTTTCTGTAAACCCTGCATTTGCTGGTGCAGACAAGGATATATTTGTGTCGGCAATTAATCGTCAACAATGGGTTGGTTTCGAAAATGCTCCTGTTACCACTGTGTTTAATATAAGCACACCAGTTACATTTATGGGAACAGATCATGGTATTGGATTAACCATACTAAGCGATAAATTAGGTTTCGAAAAGAATACCGGCATACGTTTTAGTTATGCATATCAAAAAAAAACTGGTGAAGGTTCTTTAAATATTGGGTTCAGTTTCGGTTTTCAAAACAATTCCCTTAAAGGAGAATGGTTTGTTCCCGACGGAGATGGTTTTTCTACACCCGATGACGATTTGGGCTCTTCAAGTGTAGATGACAGTAAAATGGTTTTTGATTTAGGACTAGGAATTTATTATAAAACAGACAACTTTTATGTAGGAACTTCCGTAAGCCATCTGAACAAACCCAATATTGGATATAATGAAAATATTGAAACCTATCTTGCGCGTCATTATTATGCAATGGCAGGATATCGATACGAATTAAATGAATCGTGGGAAGTTTTACCTTCGTTTTTTTACAAAACTGATGCCGTAGTGTCTCAATTTGATTTAAATACGAACATCAGATACAATAAAAAGATTTGGGGAGGCGTTTCATATAGGGTTGATGACGCCATTGTTGGAATGTTGGGAGTTTTGTTTAATAATGGTATTCAAATTGGATATGCATACGACATTTCAACCTCAAAAATTGCAAGAGGATCGCATGAGTTTTTATTAGCTTATCGATTCAGTACAAAATTGGAAAAACGAAATCAAAAATATAAGAGCATTCGATTTTTGTAATATTAATTAGAAAAACTATACAATCAGTATAATTTATAAAACCACTATGAATAAACTACTTACAACACTTTGTGTAATTGTTTTATTGTTCTTAACCAGTTGTGGTAAAAACACTGGGAACGGAGAACTTACCGGTGCGGGTCAGAGAGGCAAATGGTTTGAACCTAAACCATATGGTATGGTATTGATTCCACGCGGAAGCTTTACTGTAGGTCCGAATGATCAGGATGTAGCTTGGGCACTTAATGCTACGGCTAAAACCGTATCTGTTGAATCTTATTGGATGGATGAAACCGAAATTACAAACAATGAGTATCGTCAGTTTGTATATTGGGTCAGAGATTCTATTGCACGCGAATTATTAGGACAACAATTCGAAGAGTTCTTAATTGCTGAAGATGACAATGGCAATCCAATAGATCCTCCTTTTATTAATTGGGACGAAAGATTGGAATGGGATAATGAAGAATATACTGAAATTCTGGAAGACATGTATCTGCCTGTTAACGAAAGATTTTTCAGAAATAAAGAAATTGATTCTCGTAAACTAAAATATCAGTACGAGTGGGTTGATCTTCAGCAAGCCGCAAAAAAATCGAACCGTTATAATTATGAAACAGGAGAATATGAAGGAATGGTTGATGATTACAAAGGAGGCCGTAAGAAAATTGAAGACCGCTCTTCTTTTATCATGAAAGAAGCCCTTAATATTTACCCGGACACATTATGCTGGATTCAGGATTTTACCTACTCATATAACGAACCTTGGACAAAACAATATTTTTGGCATCCTGGTTATGATGACTATCCTGTAGTTGGAGTTTCCTGGAAACAAGCGTCTGCATTTTCTATCTGGAGAACCCGTTTTCACAATTCTGCATTAAAAGCAGAAGGGGATTATCCTGTTCAGGATTATCGATTACCTACAGAATCGGAATGGGAATATGCTGCCAGAGGAGGCATTGCATTAAATATGTATCCTTGGGGTGGACCCTATACAAGAAACGACCAAGGCTGTTTTCTTGCCAATTTTAAACCTCTGCGCGGAAATTACGTAGACGATGGAGGTCTTGTAACCCTGCCTGTTGGCAGCTACGAGCCAAATGAATTTGGATTATATGATATGGCAGGTAATGTTGCAGAATGGACTTCAGGAGCTTACGATGAGTCAGCCTATTCATTTACTCATGATATGAATCCAAATTATGAATACAATGCATTACCCGATGATCCACCAGCTTTAAAAAGAAAAGTTACCAGAGGAGGATCATGGAAAGATATAGGATACTATTTGCAGTGTGCAACCAGAACATACGAGTATCAGGATACTGCAAAATCTTATATCGGATTCCGTTGTGTCAGAACTCATTTAGGTAAATAATATTACCCGTAGACTATTTATTTTAGACCTTTTCAAACTTAACTGATCATGAATATTACCGAACTTGTTCAATCTCCTAGATGGAAAAAATTTATGGGCTATGTATATGGCTGGGGTGCTTCCGTAGTTTTAATTGGTGCACTATTCAAAATACAACATTACCCATATGCAGGAGAACTTCTTACCGTTGGTATGACTGTAGAGGCTATTATCTTTTTCTTCTCAGCTTTTGAACCACCGCACGAGCAACCAGACTGGAGTTTAGTATATCCGGAATTAATTGGATTGGAACCAAGAGAAGGTGGTGCCGGAGGCGGTGTTCAGGTTGAAGGACTGGAACAATTACAATCATTCCTAGAGAAAATGAGTGTTCATCCGGACAAAATATCGAATTTAAGTCAAGGGCTTGCAAAATTAACCAATGTTGCAGAAAACCTTTCAAACCTGTCAGAAGCAGCTATTGCAACCAATGGTTACATTGAAAGTATACAGAAAGCATCAAGTTCTGTTGGAGAATTTTCTAATAGATACGCTGAATCAACAGAAGAAATATCTAATTCAGCTCAAAAATTAAGTAATTCTTATCAGGAAACAGCAAATATTGTTTCTTCATCAGGTGAAGGATTCGCTAAAAATGTGAACGATTCAGGAAATAAATTGTTGGAGTCCTATCAAAATATGGATAAATCGTTGCAAACCGGATTTGATAAAATTTCTGAAAACAGCAATACGTATAATGGTTCCATGTCAACATTGAATAATAACCTGTCATCACTGAACGCGATTTACGAGTTGCAGCTAAAACAAAGTGACGAGCAAATAACTAATTCGAAAACTGTACATCAGGATTTGGGTAAAGTTCTTGAAACTCTTACTGTAACTCTACAAAATGCACAAGCTTACAAAAAAGAAACCGAACAGTTAAACGAAAATCTTGCCGCGCTTAATACCATATACGGTAATATGCTGAGCGCCATGGATGTAAGAAAGAAAAATTAATTTAACTGTCAAGCTAAGCTGAAATGGGAGCAACGAATTGTAAAGAAACGCCACGGCAAAAAATGATTGGGATGATGTATTTATTCCTGACAGCAATGTTAGCGATAAATGTATCAAACGAAGTCCTTAATGCTTTCACGATTATTGATAATGGTTTGGCTAAAACCATTCAAACCTTCGAAGAAAAAAATGAAAATAAATATAAGGATTTCCTAATTGCCTTGGAAGCAAACCCGGCTAAAGTTCAGGAAGCTTGGGATAATGCTAACAAGATAAAATCCGAATCAAATAAATTATCAAATTTAATCGATTCTCTGAAACATAGAATCGTTAAAACTGCAGATGGTCCTGAATACGATATGAATAACATCGAGAGTAGAGACAATTTGGATGTGCCTCCTGAAATTATGATTATTGGAGGACAGGGTAAAATTTTAAGAGAAGCCATTGATTCTTATCGTAATTTGGTATTAAGTCACATTGCAGGAAAGGATTCTACTTTGCGTAAAGCAATTATGAAAACTCTGAATACTGAAAAACCAAAAAAGATGACAAAAGGTGATCCTAATTACTCTTGGGAGTCTCTACAATTTTCACATACGCCATTAATTGGAGCAGTCACACTTCTTTCTAAAATTCAGACAGATATACGCAGTACCGAATCGGATATTGTTAGTTATTTATTCAATCAAATTGAAGCAGAATCCTTTAAATTCAATAAATTAAGGGCAGAAGTATTTTCACCCTCAAATTACATTTTAAAAGGTGACACCTACGAAGCTCAGGTTTTTCTTGCTGCTATTGACACAACACAAAACCCTAAAATAGTAATTGACCGAGAGGGCGCAATTAAGAACTTTAAAGATGGCCGAGGGGTTTATACTGCAAAAGCAGATAAGGTTGGAGAAGTAACATGGGGAGGTGTTATCACGTACACCAGTCCGTCTGGAATTGACAAAAAATACGAGTTTAAATCAAGTTATATTGTAGCAGAACCTAATGTTGTTGTATCTGCCACCAAAATGAATGTATTCTATGTTGGTGTTGACAATCCGGTAAGCGTTTCTGCTCCGGGTTTTACATCAGACAGAGTGCGTGCAAGCATGGATAATGGTAGTTTGGTTAAAAAAGGCGATGCTTATGTTGCAAGACCTAAAGTAGCATTTAAAAATGCGAAAGTATTGGTTGAAGCGCAATTTGAGGATGGTTGGAGACCGTTACGTACTGTTGATTTTAGAGTGAAACCAATTCCAGATCCTATTGCTAAAGTTGCAGATTTAGGCGGAGGTAAAATTAAAAAGAATCTGCTCTTGGCACAAACAGGTGTTGATGCGGTTATGGATCATTTTGATTTCGACTTAAAATTTAAGATTACCGGCTTTACTGTTTCTACAATCGTTAAAGGCTTTACTGTTGATCAGGAATCCAGATCGGATGTATTTACAAAGGAACAGATTGAAATGTTTAAAAATTTAAAAAGAAGTCAGAAACTATATATTGAAGATATTAGGGCGGTTGGTCCGGATGGTGTAACCAGAGACTTACCTACAATTTCATTTAGAATTGAGTAATAAAATTTATATATGATGAAGAAAAGCTTATTACTAATAATTGGTCTTGTATTGATTTGTGCCTCGTATTCCAGTGCACAAACAAATGCAACAAGTGTTTATTCAAAAAATCATATCAAAAACAGAAAACCTATCCCTTACTCAAATATACGTGAGTCAGATGTGATGTGGTCGAAGTTAGTTTGGAGATTCGTGGATTTACGGGAAAAAATGAACCTTCCTATGTATTATCCCACAACACCAGAAGATGACCGCTACAGTTTAATCGATCTATTGATGTATGGGATTGAAAATGAAGGCTTAACTGCTTACGAGACAAACGATGATGAATTTAAGGTTCCTATGACGATTGATCAGATTCGTTCGAAGTTTGATGCCCAAAATGATACGATCATGCAACGCAATAGATTGACAGGAGAACTTGAACAAAAAATTCTTCCCGGTGAAATGCATACAGATGATGTAAAAAGATATATGGTGAAAGAACAGTGGTTCTTCGACAAACAAACATCGACTCTACAGGTTCGGATCATTGGAATTTGTCCAATTCGTGAATACATAAAAGATGGCGATTCAGAGTTAGATGGTATTCAACAGAAAAAACTGTTTTGGATCTATTTTCCTGAAGCCCGGCCTTTGCTTGCTTCTCACGAAGTGTTTAATCCAAATAACGATGCCGCTCGTTATTCATTCGATGATTTGTTCTTAAAAAGACATTTTTCGAGTTTTATTTCACAAATCTCCAATGTTCACAACAATCGTCAGATTAGTGAATACACTGTTGGTTTAAACTCAATGCTTGAAGCAGAACGAATTAAGAATGAGATTTTCACATTTGAACATGATCTTTGGGAATTCTAAAAAAATATACTGATATAAAAAAAGGACCTGTAAGGTCCTTTTTTTATTATACAAATTTTTTCCCTTTTGTTATTTTCACATCATTAACAATTTTCCTTATCTCCTGCTCATCCCTTCTACGACATATGAGCAGAGAATTATCAGTCTCAACAACAATGTAATCCTTTAAGCCCTGCACAACAACCAATTTGTTATTCGGTACATTTACCAGACAATTTTTTGATTCGTAAAGCATCACATTTTCGCCCTGAATTGCATTCTGATTATTATCCTTAGCAGTATGCTCGTAAAGTGAGCCCCAAGTTCCTAGGTCGGACCAACCAAATTCAGAACAATACACAAATACACTTTCAGACTTTTCAAGAATTCCGTAATCAATAGAAATATTCTCGCATTTTGGATAAATCTGATCAATAAAACTTTGTTCTTCCCCAGTGTCAAGTTTATCTAATATGGCCTCAAACAGATTTTTTATATCCGGTAAAAACTTATCGAATGCATCCTGTATTGTTGAAAGTTTCCAAACAAATATCCCTGAATTCCAAAAGAATTCGCCCGATTCCTGAAATATTTTTGCCAATTCAAGGTGTGGTTTTTCTGTAAATGTTTTTACAGGATACACATCAGAATAATTCTCAACTGCTTTATTTGAAACCTGAATATAACCATAACCGGTTTCCGGTCTTGAGGGAGTAATACCCAATGTCAATAATTTATTTCCATCTTGTACGAATTGAATTCCTTCCGACAAAACTCCTAAAAACTTAGTCTCATTTAATATTAAATGATCTGCAGGTGTTACAATAATTGATGCATTCGGATTTCGCTTTTGTATTTTATGATTGGCATAAGCAATACAAGGTGCAGTATTTCTTCTTATTGGCTCCAACAAAACCTGATCTTCATTTATATTTGGGAGCTGCTGAAGAACAAGATTCTTGTAATTAGCATTGGTTACAACGAAAAAATTCTCTGCCGGACAAATGGATGCAAACCGCTCATAAGTCAATTGAATTAGAGTCTTACCTGTACCAAGAATATCAAGAAATTGTTTGGGTTTATTATTTTTACTTAAAGGCCAAAAACGTGAGCCTACGCCCCCAGCCATAATTACGCAATAATTATTTTTATCCATTGGAAATTATTTAACTGAATCCATACCAAATTAAATCGGAATTCAGAGTAGTAAAATTATACCCTAAAATACTGAAAAGCCTTATTAAATCAAAAAAGAATAGAAATTTCAATAGATACACTTATCCTGGAAGATGGTAAACAAATAATTTGTAATTTTATCGTAAACAAAATAACTATGAACTTGTTTGAAAACGTAGGAAAATTCTCAAGATTTCTTGTATTGGTATTTTCAAAACCAGAAAAAGGCAAGACTTTATTTTCACAAATAATCCGTGAGATTGATAAACTCGGAATCAATTCCATTGGGATTGTTGTTATTATATCACTATTTATGGGAGCCGTTATAACCTTGCAAACGGCATACAATATGCTTAATCCTTTACTTCCGGATTATTTGGTTGGCTATACAACAAGAGAATCAATGATTCTTGAATTCTCATCGACGATAGTTGGTTTGATATTAGCTGGAAAAGTTGGTTCAAACATAGCTTCAGAAATTGGCTCGATGCGGGTAACTGAACAAATTGATGCTTTGGAAATCATGGGAATCAATTCTGCCAATCATTTGGTTTTACCCAAAATTATAGCGGCAATTTTTATTAATCCATTTCTATACGTGCTAAGCGTGTTTGTAGGAATAACTGGTGGATTACTTGCTGGTTATCTAACAAGTACAGTTAATTTAGCCGACTATATTGATGGCGTGCAATATGCTTTTATTCCTTATTACATTACCTATTCCCTAATAAAAACAGCTGTTTTTGCCTTTATAATAACAGCAATACCATCCTTCTATGGATATTACGTAAAAGGAGGTGCACTGGAAGTAGGTAGGGCGAGCACAAAAGCTGTTGTAAACAGCAGTATTCTTATTCTTCTTGCTAATGTGATTCTCACACAAATCCTTTTAAAATGATCACTGTAAGTAATGTAAATAAATCCTTTGCCGACTTAAAAGTGTTGAATGATATATCAATCAATTTTGAGGCTGGTAAAACCAATCTTATTATAGGACAAAGCGGATCCGGTAAAACAGTTTTACTTAAATCAATCATCGGTCTTCATGAGGTTGATTCTGGTAGTATTTTCTACAACAACAGAGATTTTACATCCATGAATCTGAAGGGAAGAAAAGAGATTCGAAAGGAAATGGGCATGGTATTTCAGGGCGGGGCTTTATTCGATTCTATGAGTGTTGAAGAAAATGTACTTTTTCCTTTGGATATGTTTTCGGATATGAATGAAAAAGAAAAAAAAGATCGTGCAAACTTCTGCTTAAACCGTGTTAACATACAAAATTCAAATCACCTGTTTCCTGCCGAGATTAGTGGTGGTATGCAGAAACGTGTTGCCATTGCAAGAGCAATTGCTTTGAATCCAAAATATCTTTTTTGCGACGAACCCAATTCCGGTTTAGATCCTGTAACTGCTATTTTGATTGATAATCTTATTCAGGAAATTACAAAAGAGTATAATATGACTACCATTATTAATACTCATGATATGAATTCGGTAATGGAAATTGGAGAGAAAATTGTTTTTATAAGCAAGGGGAACAAAGTTTGGGAAGGTTCCAAAGATGAAATATTTAATACCGACAATAAGGATTTAAATGATTTTGTCTTTGCTTCGGAATTGTATAAAAAGATTAAAAAAATAAGCTAGTAGAAATCCCACTCGAACATTCTATTCGATTTATTATCTTTGCTTTCAGATCAACAAGAAATAATTCATGAATAAAATACTACTTTTCTTTATTTGCTGTGCATTCACCTTTTTGATATCCTGCAAAAAAAATAATAAAAATACTCCTCAGTTAAATGAAGATCAATTCACTAAGATGCTTATTGATATTCATATTATTGATGGAACTTTAGAATCCCAGAATATTTATCGCTCTGGAGATAATTATCGCCCCAGCTACTATTACAATTCTATTTTTCAGAAATACAATATCACCCGTGATCAATTTGATTCCTGCGTATCCTATTATTCTAACGATACGAAAAGATTCACCCAAATTTACGATGTGATTATAGATTCACTTAACCGACTTGAAACTCAATATCGTATTGAGGTTAAAAATAAAAAACTGGAACAAGACACTGTAAACCTTTGGACAAAAAAACAGAATTGGAGAGTTCCTGAAAAAGATAAAAACCAAGTTGACTTTGCGATTCCAGTTCAAGAAAAAGGTATTTACACTATTAAAGCTTCAATTAAAATATTTAAGGATGATCAAACAGATAAACCTAAATTGGAGGCTTATTTTTGGAAACAGGATAGTTTGGGCGAAGAACATAAAGTAAGCTTTATGCCACGGCCAATTGCTAAAGAAATGAAATTTAACACTTATGAATTAAGTTTGTCCTATCCGGATTCGAGCTACACAGAGCTACGTGGCAACTTATTTGCCGGAGAAAATGATCTTGTTGAGTTTACTCAGCATTTCGAAATTAAGGACATCATAATTTTCAATCCGCAGATTAGACCTGATTCTCTGCAGGTGATTAAAGAATTAAAGCAAGATGAGGAACAAAACCTTAGGCGTGTGCGATGAGAAAAATAGCGGCGAACTATATTTTTCCAGTTACAGCTACTCCTCTAAAAAATGGAATTATTGTACTTGATGAGAAAAATTATATTGTCGATATAATTGATACGAAGGGACAATTTAAAGAAATTCAAAATCTTGAATTCTACAGTGGTGTAATTATTCCCGGATTTATTGATGTATTTACCTTACTCAGTATTTCTTCTTTTTCAAGAAATGATTTCAAAAAATGTTTGCAGGATGATTTTGGTTCTGCACTTAAAAAGAGCTTACTCAAAAAAGAAACTACTCCTACTGCAGTACAAAGAGGGATTAATCAATTAGAAGCTTATGGAACTGTTGCTGTGGCAGACTATTTTACTGTAAATGATCATGCTGAGCAAAAACGAAAATCTAAATTGTATTTTTCTGATAGTAACGCTACAGAATCAAACTGTTCGTTACAAATCCCAATATCAAACAAGCAGCTAAATCCAACCCAATCCATTCTGTTGAATCAGATGATCTTAGAAAAATTGAATGGGTTTATACCTGCTGCAAGTGAAATGAGCCGATACTGCATTGGAACAGGGTCACTTGGAACGCATTTGAAACTATCTGTTTTTGAGGAATTAAAAGCTTTGCAGGAAATTCTGCCGGCACTTACGTTTTGGGAATTGATTAAATGGGGAACCATAAACGGAGCAAAACATCTACAGATTGAAAATAAATTTGGAAGTCTTAAAATTGGTAAAAAACCTGGCTTAAACCTGCTCACAAATCTTGATTATTCCAATCAGAAATTTAACACGGCAAGCGAACTGAAAGTCCTTGTTTAATCAAAGCGAATTAACTCCACGATTTAAACTCTTTATTTTAATGGATCAACTCAGGAATTTATCTAAATTTGGGCAACAAAAAAAACGTATAAATGGCTACTTTTCTCTTCGATAAAATTATTTTCGGCCCCGTAAAAAGCAGAAGACTTGGGGTTTCATTAGGTATTAATTTATTGCCTAACGATTGCAAACTCTGCAGTTTTAATTGCATTTATTGTGAATGTGGCTGGAATCCGGATCACTCTGAACAGAAAATTAACTTTCATCCTAAAGATCAGGTGAAAGAAAGTCTATTCGAGAAATTGAGCCTGATGAAAGCCAATAATGAAGATCTGGATGTAATTACCTTTGCAGGAAATGGTGAACCAACACTTCATCCTGAATTTAGCGAAATCATTAATTACACAATCGAAATTAGAAATCAAGTATTTCCACAGGCAAGAATCGCTGTCCTTTCCAATTCATCGATGATTCACAAAAAGTCGGTATTCGAAGCTCTAAATAAGGTAGATGATAACATTTTAAAGCTGGATGGCGGAACAGAAGAAACCATAATCAATTTAGATCAGCCGGTTGGAAAGTTCAATCTAAATAATACGGTTGAACTTCTTTCAAAATTTGATGGCAATTTAATCATCCAAACCCTTTTTATCAGAGGAGAATACGAGGGTAAAATTATAGACAATACAACCAAAGAAGAGATAGAAGCCTGGTTGACGCACCTGCAAAAAATCCAACCTAAAGAGGTGATGATTTATACCATTTCGAGGGATACGCCAAGTGATAATCTGGAGAAAATATCAATGGAAGAATTGCAGCAAATTGCACAAAAAGTAGAGGATGCCGGATTTAAAACACAAATCAGCGGTTAATATTTTATCTTCGTAAAACGATGAGGTGCTATCGGTTCCTGAAATTCATTTTTAATGCTCAACGGGAGCTGAGGTAAATTTCATAAAAACATTTTACCCTCCAAAAGCCCAATAGAAAAGGAATTATTGTTGTTGTGAGGTAAGATTTTTAACTTCATTATTACGTCTGCAAATATCTTTTGTTTCTCCATTCCAGAAGTTTTTTTACAATAATTGCTTATATCTCTTTTTTATTTGCAATTACTCTCTAAAAGTATAACTTTAAGTTTATTACAAAATAAAACCTAAGAGAAAACAATAAATCTATGTTTAAAACATCTATTAAAATAAGCTGTTTCATTCTTTTTTTCATGTCATCAGTGCTAACTTTTGGTTGTCAAAATAAGAAACCCTCAGCTGATAAAATACCTGAGATAACTGCACCACAACAAAAGGAGTTTAAATCGGTTAAAACTCTGTTTTACAATGTACCAAGCCCAATTGAAGTGACTGGTATTATCAAAAAAATGAACCTTCCTTATCAACCCGATTTAATGAATCCGGTTTCCAATGCAGATAATTATTTATCACAAGCAGATGTGGCTATCAACATTGGTATTTACGGTGCAGATTTAAGTTACATTCGGATTTATGAACAGTTTCAGGATGCGGCAAGATATTTAGCCGTAATCAAGAAATTTACACGCGATTTGGGAATTCCTGAAGAGCAGGAGAGAATTACTGCCCGAAGAATGGAAGAAAATATTGAAAACCAAGATTCTTTGCTTCAGATTATTACCGAAACTTTTACAAAATCGGACAGTTATCTGAAAGAAAATCAAAGGGGTGGTGTTGCTGCTTTAATTGTTTTTGGTGGATGGATTGAAACCCTGTATCTGGCAACAAATATTGTTGATTTAAAAAATCCTCAAAAGGAAATGGTCAACTTAATTTCACAGCAAAAACATTCTGTAAAAAACTTAATTGGTTTACTAAATCAATATAGAGATAACTATAAAATAAATCAGATTCTGCCGGATTTAAAGAAACTTGATGCAAAATTTCAGGAAATATCACAGACTAAATCTTCTGCATCGAGCATTAAAACCAAAGACGGCAAAACAGTTATAAAAAATCAGGTTACTCTAACTGCTTCGAACGAAACAATCAGAGAAATAAAAGAAATTAACAGCAAAATAAGAGAAACGATTACCGAATTATAGGATTGGGGAGCACTAAAACGATTGGGATGAAAACGACTATAAAAACCATATTATTTATTTTTTACTTATTCGCGTTGCCAAATATTGTGCTTGCGCAGTGTAACGAATACACCAAAAAGGAATGCATTCCGAAACTTACACCTTATACGTTTAACGGGCAATTAAATAATGCGGTGTTATCGGAAGGTGAAACTGCTGAATTGCAACTTACTTTTTATAAGGATCAGGAATATCGAATTCTGGTTGAAGGAGAAGAGAGCCTTGGTAAAATTCAATTTCAGCTTTTTGATACTGATTACAACTTATTGTATGATAATGCTGATGAAGATCACACAAACCTGTGGGATTTTATGGTTGAGAGTACTGATGATTTTGTAATTCGTGTTCTAGTCCCAGAAGATCAAAAAAAGGAGCGGATTGAAAGTGGCTGCGTTTCAATTTTAGTTGGCTTTAGAGCTTTTGGATCGAGAACCATTTTTAAATGATCATTTTCTGAGTCAAAACCTACGAAACAAAAAAACCATCCCGCAAAGGATGGTTTTTTTTCATTTCTGTAGTTTCAGCAATTATTTCATCAAAAATTTAGCTGAACCAATATGGTTTCCTTCAGCGAAAACATCCACTTTATATTCTCCTTCAATAAGACTTCCATCATTATCCCAGAATACAGCAACATCAAGCTGTTCCCCTTCGTAATCAATCTCTCGCGTTGCAGAATAGCTAAGTTTAGTATTCTCAAAATCGAATAAAAGATTTTCCGGATTACCCAAAACAACTTCATCAGGTCGGGTAATGCGCACAAATATTGCTTTAGCCCCGGTTGATGCAGTTACATTCTTTTGAATCGTAAAATTGGTGACCAGTTTTTCCGTTTTGGAAATCTTTTTCACCTCTTTGCCTTTTCTATTTATAGGAGAACAAGCAAGATCTACTAATGAAAGAGTAGCCGCCTTACTAATTACCTCTTTCATTGTTTCAGTTGATTCCTCGAGCTTGGTGTTTCGGTCTTTAACCCAATCGATCTGCTTCTTAACCCTAACATTTTCAGCTGTAAGCAATTGATTGCGTGTATTTAGAGAGTCAATTTGAACAATATAATCTCTCAATACTCCTTTTAAAGTTCCTAACTCTTTTTTGTATTTATTAATTTCGAAATAAGAATTGTTTCGAAATACTTTCATTCGATCCAAAAGTTCATTTATCTTTTCCTGTTCCATTTTCAGCTGAACATTCAAAGTATCGTTACTCGTTTGCAGAGAATCGTAATCCTGTGAAAGTAATTTCAATTCGTTTTCCAAACTTATTTTCTCGGTAGTAATTTCGGAGATATAGCGCTTATTATCTCTATGTTCCATATAATACATAACCGCTAAAATCACAAGAATTACCCCTAAAGTTGACAATACCCCAATATAAATGTTGTCTTTTTTACTTTTACCTTTAATCTCTGCCATAAAAACTCTACTTAATTAATTCGAACAAATTTACTTATCTTTTTTTTAATAGTATTCTCAAATTCATATTTGTTTGAGTACATGATGCTCATCAATAATGAATAGAATCAATGCATTGTAAAAACCAAATACAATTGTCAATTGAACCAGAGCAATAAACAAACCAAATTTCGAAACTCTAAATTTATAAACAAAATAACGGAGCTAACATCCTGTTAAAGAATGCGCCCCGTTACCAAACTAACCCTGTGGTTTTTTTTATTAAGTAGATTTCTTCTACAGGATGTTACCCAATTTCACACCAAAATAGATTGTTCTGGGATTTAAAGGACCATATACGTAACCTGCATCACGGGACGGGCCAAAATCAAAATCATCCTGAAAAGAATTAAAAATATTCTTCATCCCCAAATCAAACTGTAACTTCACATCACTTCCTAAATCGAAATGGTAAGCAAAGTTGATTCCCAAATCCATAAAACGATCTGATTTCACTAAACTTTCCTGAATCTCATTTCCATATTTATCATCTCCTCCACTTAAGTGAATCAAATTCATTGGTCCGGTATATGATCCTGATAATGTAGCAGTAAACTCATGAAGAGGTTTCCAGTTCATTGCAAAATAGCCATACTGCTCTGGTGTTCTTAAAATATCATCAGTAGTAGTATTGGCTGTATCCTCATCCTCTCCCTGATCAACAGCATCATCGTATTTACTGGATTGCAATGTTAGTCCCATTTGGAAATCCAACTTATAGGATGGAGCCAGTTTACATTCAAAATTTACCCCCCGAACAACCGCTCCATTGGCATTTTTCCGAAGCATAACCATGTTTCCTGTCGCATCTACCTCACTAAATTCGTTAAAGAAAGGATCGATTAACTGAGTATTAAAACCCTCTGCAAGAAAATAGGTCTGCATTTTACCAAAGGCTTTGGTGTAATCCCAGGATACAGTATAACTGTTTGATTTCTCTTCTGTTAAATCGTCAGCCAATTCGTGTGTGATTCTTCTGGCCGTTGAAGCTTCAATGTGTAAATCTTCATCGAAAATTTGCGGAGCTCTAAAACCTCTTGCATAACTAACCCGCAATTGCGAACCTTTAAAGATATCGAATAACACGTTAGCTCTGGGACTAAATACTGTATTTGAATAATTGGAATTTTCCGCAGAATTTTTAATTTCATAGGAATCCATTCTTACACCCAATAGAAATTTTACAGCACCTAAATCCCATTTACTTTGAGCAAATGCACCTATAGTATTTGATGTTTGATCGGCAATTTTGGTTGTTTTAACAAATTCATTATTTGTAAAATCATAATACCCCAATTTATCATCTTTCAGACTGTTGTAAACATTCTCCAATCCAAGAGTGATATCTGCAGGAGCGAAAAATAAATTATCAAACTTTGTAAAGAATTGCACTCCGGCAGAAACAGCCAAATCATCGGTTTGACCATAAGCACCATAATCAGGAATTGGTGTAGATAATTTCGCACCATTTTCGTCATAAATAGTGGCAGCTCCATAGTAACTATCCCTATCGATACTTTGTCCCGAAGCATAAACAGACAATTTACTGATTCGATCCTGATTAAGATATTGATCCCAGGCCAAACTTCCTGAATTAATACGATGACTTACTTCTTCGGCAACAGTAGCTTCATGAGCCTTTAAATTTAGCTGATCTCCGCCCCTTCGGTACTCATCAACTACATGATATTCCAAAGTCAATTTGGCTAAATCTGAAAGACGATGATAAGCACGTAAACCGACACTTATATTTTTCAATTTAACCATATCGGAATAACCATCCTTATTCGCATCCCAATCACCGCGCTCACGGTTCATCCCAAAAATAAACATCCCGCTTTTATGATCTTCAGAAACAACTGACGCATTAAAATCGGCAGTCATATCACTGGCAGCATCTCCACCACCATCAACACCAATACCTACAGCTCCATATTTCACTCCTGCTTTAAAAGTATTGGCAACAGGATCTTTTGTAATGATATTAATTGTACCGGCAATTGCATTCCCTCCAAAAAGAGCTGAACCACCTCCACGTACAATCTCAACACGCTGAATCATACTTGCCGGAATGTGTTCCAATCCGTATACTCCGGCCAATCCGCTGAAAATAGCTCTGCTGTTAATTAATATCTGCGTATATGGTCCTTCCAAACCATTCATTCTTACTTGCGAAAAACCACAATTGTTACAATTATTCTCTACACGCAAACCAGGAGAAAAAACCAAACCATCAGCCAGGTTTGCTGATGATATTTGCTCCAGCAACTTAGTAGATATAGAATTTACTACAACAGGAGCATCTTTACGTTGAATTCTGTTTCGATCGGCCGTAACCACAACCTGATCCAAGCCAATAAAATCTTCTGCTATTTTAAATTCAAGAACAGAGTTCTTTCCTCCTTTTAGTTCCAATTCCTTCTTGTCCAATTTGTATCCCACACAAGTAGCAATTACATGATAATGCCCCACAGGAACATTCTCGATTACAAATTCGCCGTCGAAATTTGTTACTGCTCCCATGCTCGATCCTTCAAGAGCAACACTGGCATAAGGAATGGGTTTGCTGCTGTTACTGTCAATCACTTTGCCTTTTACACTTGAAGTAATATTTTCGGCAGAAACAGAAAATGCCACACTAATTAGCATAGCAATGCCAATAGTTAGATGAGTTAGTAGTCTCATTATAAGGTATATTTTTTTGATGTTTGTATTTATTGATATACACAACACTCCCTCATACTATCAAACAGTATCAGGAAACAGTTACATACTCAAATTTTAAATGGACCTTTTCAGGTAATAATAATAAAGGTGTTACTGGAAAACAGGCGGAGCCCTGTTGTCAAGAAGAGAACTTATAATTCCTTTCTTAATAAAAAGGTGGTAAACATTACTAATTTCATAAGATTTTCCTATTAATGCAGCTATAAATAAAACTGAACCGAGCAAGAACAGGAAACTCGTAAATTGCTGCAGTGAAAAACATTCATGAGAAGAATGATGATGATTTGCTGTTCCGTTAGAACTCCCTGGTTTTTGATAGGGATGAGCATGAACAATTAAAGTTCCATCAACTTGTCTATGAACGTGCCAATTAAAAACAGCATTACCCGCCAACAAAATCATTGCCGGGAGCAGTATACTTACAATCGCTATTTTTATTTTTCGAAAACCGTTCATTACCGAATTAAATTGGCATTAACATTACGGCTCAAAAGTAGAAAGTCGGGATTCGTTTAACAATACCTATATGTTGGTATTCATTGACTCCAACCATGTTACTTAACATGTTTTTCATTAAGGCGATTGAAATACTCCTCTATTACATCTTCAGAAGCAACCAAATCGGAGTCCAAAACAGGCTTAGATTTTCTGATTCGGGAAATATAATCTTCTTTGGAGCAAACCATCTCGTTCTGATACAAATACCAAAACTGAACGTAAACCCACAAATCATTTCCGGGTCCAAATTGAGCGCGTAATTCGTAAGCTTTTTCTGTAAGCTCCTCTATTTCTGAACCAAACCGGTAAAACATATTTTTAAAAGGAACCGGGTGCACACCGGTTTGCTTTGCCTCATCAAAACGGTAATCTCCAAATTCGATTAACTGCTGTATTTCTGTTTTCCCTTCAAATTGTGCATCGATAACCGGCATTGATGAAATTTGCTTTTGCAATTGAGACAAAGAAATGGAAAGCTTATTTTCAACAACTTTGGCAAAATCCGTAAGGTGATTTTTCAAAGAATTATTCGATGATGTCTCTACTAATTCTGAGCTGATGATATCATCTTCATTAAATTCATTCTCCCATTTCACAATTCGGTTTATTTCCTGAAGAATCATTCTGACAAATTGCCTGTTATCCGATTGTGAATCGCAAACAATCATAAAATAATCCTGATATCTAACCATTCTTATCAAAACCCCATCCAGACTAAACTTCAGACTTCGTTTTAAGAATAAGCCTTTTTTATGCAAACAGAACCTGATTTCGGTCTTGGTTTTTGTTTTATTTATCGCTGAAAAGGAAAGCAAAGATTGATAGGAAATGGCATACGTTTTAGAATTTGCATCTACTTTATCGCAGCATACAATTTCAGAGTTGCTTTTAATCTCAGTTGTAACATGATTTAGAATTACAGCTCCTTGTTGAACTGCACTTTTCAGTAAAGAAAGTAACAAGCGATTTGTTGAGATCTTAAATTCCTTATTAATGTAAACAGCATCATCTGCTTCTGTAGTAAGAGTCGGTTCATATTTTGAAATGTCCTTATTGCGAATACTTCCCGAAAATATTTTTTCCCATTTTGAAGCGTTTCGTTTTACTTTTAAATATTCATCGGGTAAAATTAAATGAGGAAAGCGGTTGCGAAAAGCAAGAACTAATGGATGTGTACTTTCCGAAGTATCAACAATAGGGTGCAAAGATTCTTGAAAATCATTTTCGGTTAAAATGGCGCATTTATATCCGTTAACAGTCGCCAAAAGAGCAAACAGAACTTCCTTTATACCAACACTTAGTATCACAAAATCGAATTGAGTATTTGCCGCTGTTTCAAGAAATTTATCTCTTTTTAACACGGAATATTGTAAGGAGTCCTCCATTTTACTTTTATTAACTTATTTTTGTTTTGAATCTTTGTAATTTTGTTGCCTAATAATCAAAAATAATCAATTTGAAAAAGATAGCTTTTTATATCCTTGCGGGATTTGCAATTTCAGCCCTATTATATTCTTGTGCACGAAAAGGAATGCCTACCGGAGGGCCTCTTGATCACACAGCTCCAAAGGTTACATTGACCAAGCCTCAAAACTACTCAACAAACTTTAAAGGTGGAAAAATAGAAATTTTCTTTGATGAATTTGTTCAGCTAAAAGATATAAGTTCAAATTTCACAATTTCTCCACCACTAAAAAAGAAACCTTTGGTGAAATTAAAAGGTCGTTCTATCTACGTGAAGTTAGAAGAGAAACTTCGTGAAAACACCACCTATACTCTCGATTTTGGAAATGGCATTGCCGATAATAATGAAGGGAATCCTTTGGGAGAATATCAATTTGTTTTCTCAACGGGTAACCAACTGGATTCATTAAGCATTAAAGGAAAATTAGACAATTCCTTCAATCAATTACCGGTTGAAAAAGCCATGGTAATGGCTTACTTAAATACGAATGATTCTGTACCCTTTACAGTAATTCCAAGTTATGTTGCTAAAACCGATTCGGCAGGTTATTTTCAACTGAACAATTTAAGCAGCGGAGACTACAAGCTATTTGCAATTGTTGATGGAAACCGCGATTTTCTGTACAATGGCCCCGGCGAAATGATTGGTTTCAGCAATGACATTATTACGCCAAAAATGCATACTTACGAACAATTAGACAGCATTAATGCCGACTCCGTTGTAGTAAGACAAATGATGGAAACAGAACCGTCAAATATTTACCTTAGAATGTTTGATGAAGAAAATCCTCTTCAATACCTTACCACTTATAAAAGAGATCGCAGAGAACAAATCTATTTTGATTTTAACTCGAAAAGAACTGATAGCCTTAAGATTGATTTTATTGATGTTGATGTTGATGTTGATGAAAATCCAAATTGGTTTTTGCTTGAAAAAAATAGAACAAACGATACTCTTTCCTATTGGATAACCGATTCGACTATTTACCAAAGAGATACTCTTTTGGCGAAACTGGAATATTTGAAAACTGACTCGTTGGGTAAACTTGTAAGCTTTACCGATACAGTTAAATTAAATTATAAGGCTCCGAAAAAAGCAAAAGCTTCGAGGAATAAAAAGAAACAGGCAAAAATTAAAATTCCTACCTATGGATTTAAATTGAATGCCAGTAGTTCGCAGGATTTAAACAAAGATGTAATTATTGATTTTAATGAACCTCTAGCCGAAATCAATAAAGACAGTATTCATTTGTATCAACTTCAGGACACAATACTAATTCCTGTTGATTATAAAATAGAGCAGGATTCTGCTGATATTCTTCGCTATCATGTTAAAATTGACTGGAAAGCAGAAACCCAATATAAGGTTGAGTTTGATTCAACCGCATTTCGAAATATTTATGGTTTGTACAGCGATAAATACAATGGGAAAATTACAACCCGGGAAGAAGAATATTACGGAAAAATATTATTGAATGTATCCAATGTAAAAAAACCACTGATTGTTCAACTATTAAAAAACAACAAAAGTGAAGGGATTGTTCAGGCAAAAAGGATTTATTCCGACCAAACCGTAATATTCGATTATTTAGCTCCTGACACCTATATCATTAAATTAATTGTTGATGAGAACGACAATGGTAAATGGGACACCGGTAATTACAAAGAAGGTCTTCAGCCTGAAATGGTTCATTACTTTAGAAAAGAAATTAAAGTCCGTTCGTATTTCGATGTGGAAGATCGTATTTATATTCCGGAAAATGGTCCGGAAATCAATTTCAATCAGCATTTAATAGAACTTGAGCAAAAAAGGCAGAAAAAGCTTGAAAAAGCATTACTGAAAGATGCTGAAAAAAATAAAAAGAAAACAAGAACCAAAAACAACAATTAGATATGTCAGTACTTCTGGAATTTGCTATTTTCCCAACCGACAAAGGTGATAGCGTAAGCAAACAAGTTAGTCAGGTTATTGAGTTGATCCGCGAAAGCGGTATTAGCTACCAGCTAACAGCAATGGGAACGCTGATTGAGACTGATGCGTTACCGGAAGCTTTAGCGCTTGTAAACCGCTGTTATGATCTTTTAGCGGAAGATTCAGAACGTGTTTATACTACTATAACGATCGATATTCAGAAAAACAAACATAATCGCTTAAAAACCAAAGTAGAAGCAATCGAAAATAAGATTGGCAAGGTTAATAAGTAAGGAACAAGTGTCAAGGATTAAGTATCAAGAAAATTCACGAATGAAATTTTTAGCCTCACTTAAGTACCGTATTTTTTCAAGAAGAACAATTATGGTTCTAATTCTGCTAATGGGAACATTTGGTCTGAATGCACAATGTGTGGTAAAAAATTTCGCTTTTCAATCGGGTGAAAAATTAGTTTTCAGAGGTTACTACAACTGGGGATTTATTTGGGTTGCTGCAGGTGAAGTTGAACTGTCTGTTAAAGCAGGCCAGTTTCAAAATAAAGAGGTATTCAAAATAAAAGGAGAAGGCCGAAACACAAAAGCATTTGACTGGTTTTTTAAGCTTAGAGACACATTAACCTGCTATGCCGACGCTAAAACTCTTGCTCCACTCTACTTCGACAGACGAACTCATGAGGCCAAATACGATGCTCATCACGAGTATTGGTTCGATTACAAAAAAAATCAGATTAGGTCGCAAATTCAGAAACGAGATAAGCCTGTAAAGCACGATACGCTGAAAAACAAGCCCTGCACTTTCGATATTTTATCGGTTGCGTACTACGTTCGGAATCTCGATTTCTCGAAATACAAGAAAGGAGATAAAATTCCGATTTCGATGCTGATCGATAACGAAATTCACTCCCTCTATATTCGCTATCGCGGATTGGAAACCATCAAGGCAAATTCAGGCGAACGTTTCGAATGCCTCAAATTCTCGCCCCTTTTGGTTGAAGGCACCATGTTTAAAGGCGGCGAAGACATGACCGTTTGGCTAAGCAACGACGACAACCGAATTCCAATTATGGTGGAAGCAAAAGTGCTGGTTGGCAGCGTTAAGGGAATTCTGGAAAGCTACGACGGCCTGCGAAACACCAAAAATTCCTTCTTCAAGAATAACAAAGGGAATCTTGATATTGCGGAGTAAAAAGGAAAACGAATGTGAATTCAAATTATAAGATGGTAAAACTCTGCGATCTCGTTTTGAGCCGTAAAAAGGCATTCTAAGCTCGTACAGACAGCCACCGAAGCGTAAAATCGTCCCCTAATTTCTTACAAGCTCATTTTAACCGCAAAATGAGACCCTGAACTACTACAGGTAGTCGTTTATTTGTAAAAAGGGCATCTGTAACAATACAGGTGATCATTTTATTGCAAAAAGGGTATCTGCAGCTATGCAGGTAGTCATTTCAAAATTAAAACATAGACTGTAGCGATGCAGAATGCCATCTATCCGTAGAACGGTCTCGTGGGGCAATGCGAAATAAGCAATTACAATCCAAAAGATGTGTGTTGGAGTTCATTCCTCCTAACTAGCACAAATAGCTGTGTCTGTAATCTTGAATTAAGTCTGAGCATAACTGGCTTGTTATTTTAAGAAAAGGTACTCTATCCTAGCGTCAAAATTCACAAACACCAGCTCTCCTTGTGTATAATGCTCTGTAAAATAGTATTGGATATTCTTTGAATACGGATTATTGTTTTGTAGATTCACATACTTAATATAATAAGTGTTCATTACCGCCCTATATAGGTCGGTAAATACACTTTTACGTCAGCAAACATTTAAAATAGAACCAAATGACCAAAATTCCTGACTATTGGATTACTTTTTTAAATAGAAATGAATTACGAGGGGTTGAAATTAACATTCCTGAAGAAGATGACATAAGTGAAATGGAAGTATCGCTAAAAGTATTAAATGAGCAGTTTGATCAGTTTTTAGGCTGACTGACGTTAGGCCTCATTTATCCAAACGTCAAAAACTAAAGAAAAACATCTATAAAAAAATGAAAATCCAAAAAAATACATTTACAATTTTAGTGCTGCTTTTTATTAGTGTATCACTAAGCTTTGCCCAGAATGGTAGTAATATTGACAAGCCACAAACGCTAAGTGAATTACAAAGATCAATTCAGAAGATATTAATTAAAACGAATACTCCAGGAGCAGGTGTTGCAATGGTTTCTGGAGATTCTATAGTTTTATTAAAAGGGATTGGTAAAGCTGATGTTGAGAAAAATCTTGATGTTAATGAAAATACCATGTTTCGACTTGGCTCAGTTTCAAAACTGTTTGTTGGCATAGCTATTCTAAAATTACAGGAAGAGGGACGTTTAAATTTAAAAGATAAGGTTAGAGATATACTTCCTAATTTAGAAATAAAAAATCCTTGGGAATCTGAATATCCAATTAGAATTGAGAATCTTTTGGAACATACATCAGGCTTAAATGATTGGAGTTTGGCCGAGTTAGGTTATAACGACCCCAAACCTAAAACACTGAAAGAATCACTTGAATATTATCCGAGAGGCAGAGAGGTGAAATTTGTTCCAGGAACACGGATTCAATATAGCAATCTTGCTGTTAGCATAGCAGCTTATATTGTAGAAACAGTTTCGGGCATGACGTATGAAGATTATATTACTAAATATTTCTTCAAGCCTATGGGTATGAAGAACATGACCTTTCGTGAGTCTGAACAATATCAAAAAACAGGTGCAAAAGGATACGATAATGGGGTGCCACTGCCATATTTTCATACTCTGTATCGACCTTCGGCAGCACTTACAGGTTCACCCAAAGAGCTGGTTGGCTTGCTCAATTTTTTTATTAATAGAGGAAAAATAGATAGTGTTCAGCTGCTATCAGAGAGTAGTCTACAGAGAATGGAAAAAAATGAAAGCTTACATACTGAAAAATCGGAGCTATTAACACGTAATGGATTAGCAAATCTGGCTTCACCTTACAATAATTTTATCTATCGTGGACACGGAGGAAGTGTTCCTGGCAGTAATGCAGACTTTTGTTATCTACCAGAACATAATATGGGCTTTGCTGTCATGATAAACGATAATAATCAGAATGTAATTTATTCAATATCTAATTTAATTAAAGAATACCAAACAAAGGATTTATCACAAGACATTACTAAATGTAAAAGAAACATTTATAAATCAACACAGGATCTTACGGGTTATTACATATCCGTCAATTCTAAATTTGATTGCATCAAGTTCTTTAAAAAAATCAAAAGCATTCATAAATTCTGGCACCAGAAAGATACTTTGTATGTGAAAAGTATGCTAGGAGAGCAATATACTAATAAATTTTATTCAGATGGGAACAAGGAGTTTGTATCTGAATACTCAAATAAGTTTGTAATATTTCAAACAGAGGACCCTATAGAAGGAGAAGTTCTTAATGGAAATATGGGCTTGTTAAAAAAGATATCGCCTATTTATACGTATACATTACTTACTCTGTTTTATGCATTTTTAATTGTTCCTGTAAGTGTGCTTGTTTTTATATTTCTAAGACTAATTATTTATCTTTTTGGTAAGAAAAAAGACAAAATTGCACTGTGGATTTGCCTTTGGCCTATGGTCAGTACCTCTATTATTGTAGGAATTGCTATTGCAATCTTTACTAGCCTACAAACCCAACTAGATGCTTTTAATTTGTTAGGAAATATGAGCCCACTTTCTATATTAATTTTCATTGGGACTATTGGTTTTGCACTGGCTTCTTTGTGGTCTGTTTATTATATTTTCAAGAATCGAAATGTAAAAATGTCTAAGTTATTCTATTATCATTCTGCCTTAGCAGCTATTTTCAATTTAGCATTTACAATTTACCTTTTTAGCAATGGAATAATTGGACTCATAACATGGATTTGATAATCTAAGAATAAACAAGGCATAACAAAAGTAACCGTTGCACAACCAAAAAATATTTCTAAAAAATAAGATGGAAGCTAAACGAGCCAAATTGATTCGTTACAATAGAAAAACAGGGAATGGCCTTATTAACCATTATATCAGTATTTTTTGTCACGAATTTCAGTAGTTTTTTAAGATTATAGGCGCAGGCAGACATGTGCTGGAATTACAACAAAACCTGTTTCATAATGTTTTGTCATAATTTAAATATAAGAATTTCGGGCTTAACCTATTGTACCAACAAAAGTAGCATGTCCAGTCAGAGTATGACAGGCTTGGAATATTGAAAATAAAAAATAACAGACTTCACTTAACAATAAAAATAAAGTGCAATCTGTCAAAACCTATACCAACCTGCTTTAATTTCTTTATAAGTATGTCTTCGCTAAAGCTTCCGCTGCTTTTTCAAGATAAATACCTGCGTTTTTTATAGAATCATCTGTGCTTGCAGCATATTTGCTTACTTCGAACAGGCAATCGATATTCATTTCCTTTACTCTTGCCTCATCCAAATCAAGCAATCCACAAAAAATTGCCAGTTTTTGATCAGTAACGGAATCCAATACACCGCGGATTACTTTTCCCGAGAATGTTTGCTCATCCAATTTTCCTTCTCCGGTAATTATCCAGCCAGCACCTTTAATCAGTGCATCAAAATTGGCCTCTTTCTTAATTAAATCAATACCCGGATTCAAGGCTGCATTTAAAAACAAAATGCAACCGGCACCCAATCCGCCTGCTGCGCCGGCACCACTTATTAGCTGTAAATCGAGTTCGAATTGTTTTTTAACTACTTCGTTAAAATGCTGTAACCCGGCATTCAATTCAAGTACCATTTTAGGTGCAGCTCCTTTTTGCGGAGAATAGATATAAGCTGCCCCATTCTCTCCGTAAAGTGGATTATCAACATCGCAGGCAACTTCGAATTTCACCTCTTTTAATCTAGGATGTACGGCTGAATGATCAATAGAATAAAGTTGAATTAAATCCTGGCCGGCACCTTTCAACTCACAATTATTTTCATCGAAAAAGACATAACCCAATGCCCGAGCCATGCCCAAACCGGCATCGTTGGTTGCACTTCCGCCAATACCCAAAATAATGTGTTCTGCACCTTTGTCCAACGCATCTTTAATTAATTCGCCGGTTCCATAAGTGCTTGTCAGCATCGGATTTGCCTCATCGCCTTTCAGTAAACGAATTCCCGAAGCTTCTGCCATCTCAATGTAAGCAGTCTTCTTCTTTTCAGAATACAAATAAAAGGCAGTAATTTTTCGATGCAGCGGATCGTGAACCTCGATGGAGTTCATTTCTCCTTCCAGATAGAAGTTCAGGACTTCAATTGTACCATCGCCACCATCGGCCAACGGTAGTTTGATGATCTCAACATCAGAAGTGTGTTTTCTGATCCCTCTCTCAACAGCATCACAAAATTCCATTCCGGTGAGAGAGCCTTTGAATTTATCCGGAGCTAAAATAATTTTTGTCATCATTGGTAAGTTAGCTTAAATCAGGAGGATTTTAACTTACTATTATTGGGACAGGTTGAAAAAAAGAGCTTATTTCTTATCTATTTTAATCTCAAAAAGTTTAGGCCATCTTTTCCCTGTAACAAACAAACGATTATTAATAGAATCCCAGGCTATTCCATTTAATACCTCATCTCCCTCTATCAATATTCTCTTATCGGCTAGTTTTAAAATCTTACCTAGATTTAAATTTCCTTCCACTCTTCCCGTTTCCGGATTTATAATTACAATGCGGTCGGTAAGCCAAACATTGGCATAAATTTTTCCATTTATATATTCCAATTCATTTAAATTGGTTACCATTCCCGAATTATCATACACTTCAATTATTCTCTTCCTGCTATAATTATCAGCATCAAGAACTGTCAGCACATTTGTCCCATCCGAAAGAATCAACTCATTGTTAGCTGATGTAATTCCCCAGCCCTGATTATTGGACGTGTTGGGTTCAAAAGTATCCTCTTTTTCAAAAGTTACAGGATCAACAACAAAAACTTTTTTTGCATTCCATGTCAATTGAATAATTTTTCCCTTGGAAAACGTAATGCCTTCGCCAAAATATTCCTGCTCTAAATTCTTAACCGACAGGGCCTCACCATTTTCAAGTTTTACCTTTCGCAAAGTAGATTCGCCTCTTTGCCCTGTTCCTTCATATAGAAATCCTTCATGATAAAACAATCCCTGGGTATAAGCACCTCTATCGTGGGGAAACTCATTAATTATTTCATATGAATATTCAACAGGAGGGATATTCGTTTTCAAATATATAAATGTAGAAACAATACCAATTGTCCCGTCTTCATGATAAGCCATCACCTTCAGATCGTGTTTCCCCATTTTTTGATCCTCAGGAACCCAAGTCATTGTCCATGGCTCATCGGTCAAACTTCCAATTAAAGTCTCATCAGCCCAAAACTGAACAGAATCAATTCCGGCCGCCCTATTTCTGGGAGTCATTTCAATTTCAACATCTCCTCCCATGGTATATAAATCACCCCGATGCGGTTGTTTTAAGCGCAAACTATTAACAATCATTGTCATTTTTTCTGTCTGCTCATCAAAGCTTTTATCGGCAAACTTATTATTGTTTACACTCTTGCCATTACACGAGACTAACAGCAAAAAACAAACAAGCGATAAAAAAGAGTGAGTATTCATGGTAATTCTTTTAGGATAAAACGATCAGTGAAAACAACAATTAGTTTTAGTATTACAAGCTTTAAAATTAGCTAAAAAATAAAAAAACTGCCCTGATCAGTCAGGACAGTTTGTATTATTTTAAGATTTCCCATTCATAACCGTCTTTGGTGTCTTTTACAACAATGCCCAAATTGGTCAATTCATCTCTTATTTTATCAGCGGTAGCCCAGTCTTTATTCTTTTTGGCCTCGTCGCGGGTCGAAAGCAGCAAACGGACAACCTTATCGAGTATCTCGTTATTCCCTCCTGATTCACCTTCATCTTTCAAACCCAACACATCAAACACCAAATTGTGATACAAATCCTTTAAAACAGTAAGATCAGAAGCAGTAATCGTTTCCTTTCCAACAGCTAATGAATTAATCATCTTCACTCCATCAAACAAGTGAGCAATTAATATCGGTGTGTTAAAATCATCATTTAATGCCTCGTAACACTTTGTCTTTAATTCCTCAACCGAATTGGAAGAAGAAGCCGAAGCTTGTATTTTATCTATCGTTGCAACAGCTGTCATCAAACGTTTAAAACCTTTTTCTGCTGCCTGAAGCGCATCGTTCGAAAAATCCAGCGGACTGCGGTAATGAGCCTGCAACATGAAAAAGCGAACTGTCATCGGGCTGTATGCCTGTTCCAGTACATCATTCTCTCCTGAAAACATAGAAGATAAATTCACGTAATTTCCCAATGATTTACCCATCTTCTGACCATTGATGGTGATCATGTTGTTATGCATCCAGTATTTTACGGCTTCGTGTCCGTTAGCTCCTGTGGATTGAGCAATTTCACATTCGTGATGCGGAAACTGCAGATCCAATCCACCACCATGAATATCAAATTTAGCGCCCAGATATTTCTGACTCATTGCAGAACATTCCAAATGCCAGCCAGGGAATCCATCACTCCATTTCGAAGGCCAACGCATAATATGCTCAGGAGTCGCTTTTTTCCAAAGAGCAAAGTCAAAACTGTTTTTCTTTTCGCTTTGTCCTTCTAAATCCCGTGTATTTGAGAGCAGCTCTTCAATTTTTCTTCCTGATAATTTGCCGTAGTCATATTTTTCGCTGTATGCTTTCACATCAAAATAGACAGAACCTTCACTCTCGTAAGCAAACCCATTCGCAAGCAGTTTATCAATCACCTCCATTTGCTCAATAATGTGTCCTGATGCACGAGGCTCAATACTTGGCTTCAATACATTCAGATCATCCATATCATTGTGATAGCGATCGGTAAAAAACTGCACTATTTCCATTGGCTCCAGTTGTTCCAAACGAGCCTTTTTGGCAATTTTATCTTCGCCCTCATCTGCATCATTCACCAAATGCCCTACATCGGTAATGTTTCTAACGTAGCGTACTTTGTATCCAAGATGCATTAAGTAACGAAAAACCAAATCGAATGTGATTGCTGGCCGGGCATGACCTAAATGCGCATCACCATATACCGTAGGACCACATACATACAGCCCAACATGGGGAGCATTAATGGGTTCAAACAATTCTTTTTTACGATTTAGAGTATTATAAATGAACAACTTATTTTCCATAACTGTAATATAATCGAAATTCTATTGGGTGTGTAAAATTATAAAAAATTATTGCTCGCCATAAAATATCTTGCGAATAACTTTAGAATTCTGATAGACAGGCACCATTTTATCCAGATTCCCAACTTTACCAAGGAATAAACTACGTGAATAAAACTCCTTTCAACTCAAAAGTTTGGGCTTAAAATCAACAATACAACAGTAAGTTCAATCATAATCCACTCTTTTTATTGTCTATATAGATTCCTTCACTATCTTTGTGACATAAAATATTCTATCCAATATCCTAAATTGCGATTACCGTCATCAGCAAGATTACTTGAAAACATTCACCTTCCTCATTGAATGTAAAGGAAAATCAACAAAAGGAAATAACAACAAGAATTATATAGAGATTGATCAAATTTGGATAGAATAAATACAGTTTATAGACTAATTATAAAATCTTAATCATGTAATATTGTTTTAAACAATCAAAATATATTTTTTATTATTACTTTCAACTATAAGCTCATACAGGATCAATCCAATAGTAGTATTACAAAATTAAAAGAATGTCAAAAAAAAATAAAAAAGAACATAGAAAAGGAAAACCAGCACATAACCGCCAAAGTCTTTCAAAACTAATTGATGGAATATTCGCTCAAAACCCAACTAAAACACTTAATTACAAACAAATTTCAAGTGAATTGGGAATTAAAGACATGGGCACAAAGCAGCTTGTAGTCGGAATTCTTTGCGATATGGTTGATTTAGAGGTTTTAAGTGAAATTTCGACAGGAAAATACAAATTGAAATCGAAAATCGGCAATATTACGGGCAAAGTAGACATGACTGCGCGAGGATCTGCATTTATTGTTTCGGAAGAAATTGAAGAAGATGTTTTTGTATCGCAGGCAAATTTAAACAGAGCTTTACATGGCGATATCGTTAAAGTTTCCTTGTATGCACGTAAAAAAAGCAAGCAACCCGAAGGCGAAGTGGTTGAAATCGTTAAAAGAAAGAAAACCACTTTTGTAGGAATCGTAGATGTTTCTAAAAACTATGCATTCCTGGTTTCATCGGGCAAACAAATGCCATACGATATTTTTATTCCTTTGGCAAAGTTAAATGGTGCACAAAATGGCGATAAGGCAATTGCACAAATAACCGAATGGCCTAAAAAATCGAAAAATCCGGTTGGTCAGATTACAACTGTTTTGGGTAAACCCGGTGATAACAACACCGAGATGCATGCGATTCTGGCTGAGTTTGATCTGCCTCATATTTTCCCTGAAAATGTAAACGAAGCAGCGGAGGAAATATCCGATGTAATCACAAAAGAAGAAATTGCTCTTCGCAGAGACTTCAGAGAGGCCACAACCTTCACCATCGATCCGCACGATGCGAAAGATTTTGATGATGCGTTGTCGATTCGGGCTTTAGAGAATGGAAACTGGGAAATTGGTGTTCACATTGCTGATGTTACACATTACGTAAGAAAAGGGAGTATCATTGAACAAGAAGCTTTTGACAGAGCAACCTCTGTTTATTTGGTAGACCGTGTGGTTCCAATGTTACCGGAACGTTTATCGAACGGAATTTGTTCCCTGAGACCCAATGAGGAAAAATTAACTTTTTCGGCTGTCTTCGAAATGGATGATACCGCAGATGTAATCAATACATGGATTGGTAAAACCGTAATTAATTCGAACCGACGATTCACCTACGAAGAGGCGCAGGATATTATTGAAACCGGAGAAGGAGATTTTAGTGAAGAAGTTCTTGAATTGGATAAACTGGCTAAATTGCTGCGCAAAAGAAGATTTAAAAAAGGAGCAATTGATTTTGATCGTTTCGAAGTAAAATTCGAAATTGACGAAACGGGTAAACCAACACGCGTTTATTTTAAAGAATCAAAAGATTCGAACAAGCTGATTGAGGAATTTATGCTTTTGGCCAACAAACGTGTTGCTGAAGTTGTTGGACGTGTACCAAAAGGCAAAACTGCTAAAACATTTGTTTACAGAACTCATGACCAGCCAAATCCTGAAAAACTAAATACTTTTAACCAATTTATTCAAAAATTCGGATACAGTTTAAAGACAACAAATCCGGGAGCAATATCCAGTTCGCTAAACGCTCTATTACACGATGTAAAAGGTGAAACCATTCAAAATCTGGTAGAAACTTTAGCGATTCGCTCCATGGCAAAAGCCGAATATTCAACTGTGAATATTGGTCACTATGGATTACATTTCGATTATTACTCACACTTCACATCGCCAATTAGAAGATATCCCGATATGATGGCTCACAGATTACTGGAGAAATACTTTTCGGGTGCTAAATCGGTAAACAAAGAGAAATACGAAGAGTATTGTCAACATTGCAGTGAAATGGAACAAAAAGCAGCACAAGCTGAACGTGCATCCATAAAATACAAACAGGTGGAATTCATGCAGGAACATCTTGGTCAGGAATTTACAGGAACTATATCAGGTGTTACCGAGTGGGGATTTTACGTAGAATTGGATGAAAATAAATGCGAAGGAATGGTTTCAATTCGTGAGTTGGAAGATGATTTCTATGAATTTGACGAGGACAACTATTGTATTGTTGGACGCAATCATCGTAAAATTTATCAATTAGGAGATAAAGTTGAAATTTTGGTTGCCAAAGCAAATTTAATTGCCAAGCAACTTGATTTTGTATTAGCTGATTCTGAGAAAAATATATAATTCAAAAAAACGTAAAGCAAGGTCGGATCTCCCATTTGAAATCCGTCCTTTTTCTTTTGTTAATCAACTTAATAAAACACATTTCTTAATAAATGATAAAATGAGAGGCATCATTTCATTCATCCACTCTTTTTATGTAATTTTGATTGAAACCCGCACATATTAAATAAAGGTAAGGTTACGCATGAAAAAGATATTGATAATTGATGATGATCCAACTATTTGCCTGATGCTTCAGGGCTTGTTAAAGCGTAAAAACTTTGATGCAGATACTGTGTTTTCTGCCGGAGAAGCATTAAAAAAGCTGGAGATTAATCAATTTGATCTTGTATTAAGTGATTTCCGTTTGCCGGATTTTGATGGATTGGAACTTCTCCAAAAAATAAAATCAATGCATCCTCATGTTCCTGTGATTATTATGACTTCTTATGCTGATATAAGAACCGCTGTGAGTGCAATAAAAATGGGTGCGTTTGAATATGTAACCAAGCCGCTTAACCCGGATGAAATACTCTTGCAAATCAATTCTGCTCTTGCAAAATCAGAAGAACCTAAAAGTTCTAAAAATTCACAAGAAAAAAAGAACAAAGAAGGGCTTGAATTTGTAAGTGGAAACAGTCCAAATTCCTTACAAATTGACCAATACATTAAATTGGTGGCACCCACAGATATGTCAGTTATTATTGAAGGTGAAAGCGGTACTGGAAAAGAAATTGCGGCCCGAAGAATTCACTTTGACAGTAAAAGAAAAAAGAAAGCTTTTGTTGCCGTTGATTGTGGTGCTTTATCTACAGATTTAGCAGGAAGCGAACTGTTCGGTCATATAAAAGGTTCATTTACAGGGGCAATAAACGATAAAGAAGGTCAATTTGAATCAGCTCAGGGGGGAACCTTGTTTCTGGACGAAATAGGAAATTTATCCTATGAAATTCAAATGAAGCTGTTAAGGGCTTTGCAAGAACGTAAAGTTCGTAGAATTGGAAGCAATAAAGATATTGATGTCGATGTCCGGATTGTTGTTGCTACCAATGAAGACTTATCAGTAGCAGTAAATAATGGAGACTTTAGAGAAGATCTTTACCATCGTTTAAACGAATTCAAAATTACTGTTCCTGCCTTGCGAAACAGAATTGAAGACATTGAACTGTTTTCGAATTATTTTCTCGAACTATCCAATAATGAGCTGAATAAAGAAATAACAGGATTTAGCTCCGAGGTTTTGGAAAAATTCAAATCTTATTCATGGCCGGGCAATTTAAGAGAACTTCGAAATGTTATAAGAAGATCTGTTTTACTTAGTCCTGAAAAGAAAGTAGAACTAACCAGTTTACCCAATGAAATCTTAAATGACAATGCCAACAGTGGTTTTGTTGTGGAAGGTTCCAATCTTAAATTAATTCAGGCCGCAAACGAAAAGGAATTAATTGTATCCACGCTCCGAAAGGTGAACTATAACAAATCGAAAGCCGCCAGAATGCTTAATATCGACAGAAAAACCTTATACAATAAGATTAAACAATACGGAATCGATATATAAAAATAGATTTAGGCAATAATTTCATCACGAATAGATGATATTACTAAATTTGTGTTAGCTGTAACAGTTGCAACCAACTCTCTTATCTCTTCGTGGTTTATCTCAGCATTTTCTTTTTTATGAAGAATGGTTTCCAATCGCGTTAAAATAGGAACCACAATTAAAACCCTAAGCTGGTTAAACGAAGAAAGCATCTTATGAGCAATTTCACCAATAGCCAGATAATTTTTATCAATCAAAGCTTTATTCAATAAATCGACATTTTCGTGTGCAGAAACAATAAACTGCTCCAATATCTGATTAACTAATCCCTGATCATCGGAGGTAAATTGCTTAATTTGAGTTAAGTCGAAAAGATCATCCGACATTGTTTTGTCAGAACCTTTTAATTCAATTCTCTCTTCTTTCGCATTACCAAATAAATCTCGAAGCATTTCCATCAGAATAGCCTCATCGAATGGTTTCACAAGACAATCTGTCATTCCCGATTGTATATACTGTTTTAAATCCGACTCTCTCACATTCGCAGTTAAAGCAATAATTGGAATTTCAGATTTTTTGGTGTGCTCCAATTTTCTAATATTTTTACACAGCTCAATTCCGCCCATTTCAGGCATGTGGATATCTGTAAGAATCAGATCGTAATCTTTTTGCCTGATCAAATCGTAGGCCTTAGATCCATCTTCCACAAAGTCTGCCTGCAAGCCCCAACTGGCAAAAATGGTTTTCAGCAACAATAAACTGTACGGATCATCATCTGCAACCAAAAAGGATTTTTGCCTTAAAAAATCAGGAATTTGAACCTCTCTTGATCCTTTATGCTCAGTCACCTCTTCTTTCGATTCCAATAACGGTATTCGCAAAGTAAAACAAGATCCTTCACCCAGCTTACTCTCTACGAACAAATCACCACCCAACAATCGTGATAATCTTCTGCTAATTGCCAAACCCAATCCTGTTCCCCCATACTTCCTTGCCGAAAACGAATCTGCCTGACTGAAATCTTCAAAAATTGTTTCTAATTTATTCTCATCAATTCCAATTCCGGTATCAATTACATTTACTTCGAACATAAAGTACTTATCGATTTGAATAACCGATGATTTGATTCTAACAGCCCCCTTGGGAGTAAATTTTATGGCATTACTACCCAAATTCAATAGAATCTGTTTAATTCGAAACGGATCACTATCTAAATTAATCTGAGAATCACCATCGTATTCCCAAGTAAAATCGATGTCCCTGTTTTCAGCATTAATTTTCAGAACATCGTATACGTCAAAAACCAGTGAATGCGGCTGAAACGGAATATTTTCAATATGCAGTTTTCCAGCTTCTATTTTCGACAAATCGAGAATTTCATTGACCAAGCCAAGTAAATGTTTCGAAGAGTTTTTAAGAACCCGTACGAATCCCTGTTGCTGATCTTCTAATTTTGTTTTATCAAGCTGATTTGTAAAACCTAAGATGGCATTAAGAGGAGTTCTTATTTCATGACTCATTATGGCTAAAAAATCTTCTTTCACTTTTGCCAACTTTTCCGCTTTCCCTTTAGCTACAATTAATTCTTTTCTATAAAAATTACTTTTGGTGATATCAGTAAGAATGAAAATAATAAACAAAATACCCAATATAAATCCAACAATAATGATCACAGAAATAATAAATATTGAATTACTGGCAATCTCTTTTGCGCTATCCGATTCATGAGTTAATTGCTGCAATCTTTCCTTTTCCAACTGATGCAATAAAATTTTAATCTTGTCCCACATTAAAGAATTCTCCTCAACTAACCGCAATTCTTCATTCGAAACAATCTCTCTGTTCAATCGCTCTTTGGCCTGAGCAGTAAGTAACATAGTCTCCAAACTGCGCAACAAACTATCGGCTTGTGGCAAATAACTTGTATCAATCTGAATTTGAGTTCGTTGAATTACAGTCTCAATCGAATCTATTTTGGTCTCACTCTTTTTGCCACTAAAAAGTCTGGCAACAAATCCTTTCTTCTTTTTTTCCTTCACCTCAGCAGGACTAACAACTGTATCCAAAAACGTTGTAGTAGTTGTGGTAGTCTTAATTTTGGTTTTTGTGGCATCAGAGACTTCACTAAGTTGCTCCATCGCTTTTTGAGAAAGATTTTCCTTCTCTTTTGATCTTTTTAATTCAACAAACCTCTCTAATTTATCAGCACGTTCCTCTAGTAAATAATTCATTGAATCAATTAAAAGAAACGATTTACTACTATCATCACTATAATATCTCAGCGAATCCAAATCACTTTGTATCTCAATAATATTATCAGCATATTTAGCCAAATAGCGTTCCTTCTTTGTTAAGGAATAAATTCTGATCTTATTTTCAGCCTCCGATAAATTGGTGAGAATTCGATTCATTCTGGCAATCTCAGCATCTGGTTTCGATAAGAAATCCACAGAATCCAAAAGTTTATTATAAGACTGATAAGCAATTAAAACAGAAGCAAAAATAGCCAGGAATACAAATATGTACCCTGCAACTACTTTTACCTTTATATTACTTCTACTTTCTGACACCATTTGAATTTATTTGTTTTCTTATATCACCGTAAGGTTTAAATTCTTTAAGGTAAAGTTAATAAGAATATTTTTAGTCCGTGCTCAAAATACTGGTACACATTCCTTTAAACAACCCTTAACCTTTTGGGTATTTTATACCCATGAACTGGGGAAATATTCCCCAACTCCGATTCCTCAACTCTAAAACAGCAATCTATCCGCAAAAATGAAACCGTACATTAAATACTGATAATATGTGAGTTGCAATGAATAGATGAATAATATCCTTTGGTGTACAATCTTGGCATGATATTCATATATGTAATAGAAACAAGATAATGAAACCTAATCTCTAAAAACTAATTTATGAAACGTATTCTTATAGCATTGCTAATTGTTCCATTGTTTATCTCGTGTAATCAAAAAGAGTTAAAACAATTAAGAGAGCAAAATCAGCAACTAACTGTAATGGCTCAGGAAAAAGATTCTTCAATTAATGAATTTATTGGATCATTAAATTCAATTGAAGAAAATCTTGAAATGATTAAGCAAAAAGAAAATATTATTGCAGTTAACTCTGAGAATCCTAATCAATCTCAAAAACAAAAAATTGCAAGTGATTTAACTTCAATCAATAATCTGTTAGAACAAAACAAATTAAAAATTGAAGAATTAGACAAAAAATTAAACAATAGCTGGTATCAAAACTCTAAGCTACGCAAATTAACTGATCGTTTAAAAACGGAATTGGAAGCTAAAGAAGGTGAAATTATTGTTCTGAATGACAAAGTAGCTAAATTGAACATTGAAGTAGATAACTTAAATGGACAAGTGACTGAGCTAAATGGAACTGTGTTGGCTTTGAATACTGAAAACGAAAACAAAACAAAAGTAATTGAAAACGCAACAAACGAACTAAATACAGCTTACTATATATTTGGAACCAGCAAAGAATTACAAGAGAAAAATGTAATTACCAAAGACGGTGGATTTATCGGAATTGGAAAAACAGCAGTTCTTAATAAAGATTTTAATACAAGTGAATTTGAAAAAATTGATATCACCAAAGTTACTACTATTCCTGTCATCGGGAAGAAGATTAGTTTTGTAACAAATCATCCAAGCAACTCTTATAAGGTTGAGGGAGTTGAAACAGTTGAAGGCATTACAATTCTAGATCCGGTTGAATTCTGGAAATCTTCAAAGTATTTGGTAATCGCGGTACGATAGTCAATACATGGTTGAGTTTTAAGGTTGTCCAAGAAAGGCTGTCAGGAGTGGCGGCCTTTCTTATGCTTTCTATTTTGTAATCAATATTCAAATGATGAAACTGTTTTGATTGTTCATGAGTTTTTGTATTTTAGTGTTTTAATTTGATTTAAATAAAAATAATATTCATGAAAGAAGCATATCAAATCAATAAAGTTTATTCTATAATCCTAATACTTGTTGGATTAATTGGAATTACAGCAAGGTACTTTGATGCAGGAGATTGGCAATTTACAGCCTTGATTCCTACTTTCTTTGGACTTATACTGTACTTTTGCACCACAGGCATTCAGAAAGAGAATGCCGCAGTTGGACATGTTGCAGCACTTGTAACAAGCCTGTTAATAATCATGTCTCTAGTGATGCTGTCAAAAGGTATTTTTGGAGATGCAGGATGGGGCAGAAAACAATGGATATTCCTCATTATAATAGCTGGTGGAATATGGAGTTTACGCAGTCAGATATTATACTTTAAAGCACAACGAAAAAGGAAAGCCAATCAAGCTAAATCATAAAAAAGCCCTAACGGGCTTTTTTGCTTATAATACGATTCAAGTTCTCAAAAAATAAAACCAAATTTCATTTATAAAATATCTTTTATAGGTTCGATTAGAATCACTATTATTTTTTTACTCGAAAATACTGGCTTTTCACTAAAACATTCATACCATCCACTCATTTAATTTTTTTCACAAGTCTGTTAACTTAATATTTGTTTTCAATACTGTCCCATTAAAGTCTTACAATGTTCTTTGAAATATTTGAAATTTAGTTTGTTACAGGCTTTTTTCGATTAAACGGATTTCAATTTACACTTTTGCTATTCTTAAAGAGATTAGCAAATGCATAAGGATAAATACGTTTTCGCTCAGTTAGCATCATTCCTTGATAGGAATAAGTTCAACTACATCGTTCGCAAGTATGAAGGTGACAAATACGTGAAACATTTCACTTGTTGGAACCAATTGCTTGCTCTGATGTTCGGGCAATTATCAAATCGTGAAAGTCTGAGAGATTTGATTGTCGCTCTTGATGCTCACCATTCCAAATCTTATCATTTGGGTATGGGCAAGAATATCTCAAAATCATCTCTGGCCAGAGCCAATCAAGACAGAGATTATCACATTTTTGAAGAGTATGCTTACAATCTGGTAAATGAAGCCAGACTAAAACGAGTTTCTGACATCTTCAAACTTGAAGGCAATATCTACGCATTTGATTCAACGACAATTGACTTGTGCCTTTCCGTATTCTGGTGGGCGAAGTTTCGCAAGAAAAAAGGTGGAATCAAAGTGCATACATTATATGATGTAGAGACACAGATTCCCGCTTTCTTTCACATTACAGAAGCTTCTGTGCACGATTCTACTGCAATGAAAAAAATTCCTTATGAATCAGGCTCATATTACATATTTGACCGTGCATATAATCACTTCAAAATGTTGTATAAGATTCATCAGATAGGAGCTTTCTTCGTTGTCAGAGCAAAGAAGAACCTTCAATATAAGATAATCAAATGGAAACGAAGATTGCCAAAGAATGTGCTTTCAGATGTAACGATTGAATTGACTGGATTTTATCCCAAGCAATACTATCCAGAACATCTTAGATTGGTCAGATATTGGGATGAAGAACAAAAGCGTGAGCTTGTATTCTTAACCAATACAATGCACATTTCTGCACTTCAAGTTGCTGAACTTTACAAGAACCGCTGGCAAGTCGAGCTTTTCTTCAAATGGCTAAAGCAACATCTGAAAATCAAGAAATTCTGGGGAACTACTGAAAATGCTGTTCGGATTCAGATCTACGTTGCCATGTGCACTTACTGTTTGGTGGCGATCGTCCAAAAAGACATGCAACTTGACAGAAGTACATATGAGGTTTTGCAGATTCTGAGTATTTCTTTAACAGATAAAACTCACCTTCGTGACTTATTTGAGAGAACTAAATTTCAAAATGACAAAGAACGTTTTAGGTTTAATGAGCCAAATTTGTTTAATTAATAATAACGTCCCGATTTTAATGGGACACTAGTGATTTGTTTTTAGGAATTATATCCTGCAATACAATAATTAATAAACAACGAAGATGGAAAAATCAGAAGTAACAACAGGTGCTTATACTCCGTATAGCACAAAGATTTCAAAAGAAGCTAAAGATATATTTCAAAAAGCCACTGAGGATCTGGTGGGAGTTGAATATAGTCCTTTCGCTGTAGCTTGCCAAATTGTTGGCGGAACCAACTTCAGATTCATTTGCAATGCTAAAGAAGTCTCTCCAAATGCTCCTACCACGGTTGCAATGATTGAAATTTATCAACCTATAAACGACATTCCCCGGATTTCTGAAATTAGTAGATGTTAAGTTAAAAAATCTTATGGATGGTCCAAAGAAACAGGATAACTTTAATGGCTCGAGGCTTAATATTATAATATAAACACAAGACCGGCACAGTAAAACTAAGCCTAAAATACTTACGTAAATCGCTTAATTTAAAAAGGAGGCTGTCTCATAACTACGAAACTGCCTCTTTTTCAATTCCTGAAACTCCTTTTGATACTTCTAACAGCCAGTTCCAATAATTCAACAAAAAATAATTAAGAATATACCTGGATATTTCAGATTAATTGTACCAACTGTTTCGGTAATGTTACATGTCTCTTCTTCGATTCGTTTCAATAAGAACTATAACTTGTTTGCCGTTCTTATTTCTGCTATCATTTCCTGCTGTTCTGTTTGATCAGTTTTACTGGTTGGGAACTGATAATTATATGGTATGTAATAAATCAAACACATTATTGCAGTAAGTTTTTGCAACAGGAATGTGCTCACCATCAACTATAATCATTTTCCCTTCAAAACCATCAATTTTAGTGAGATTAATTATATATGATCTATGCACCCTAATAAACTGATTTCCCGGCAATTTTGCTGTAAACTTCTTAAGAACAGTTGAGTATAGATAGTCTCCTTTTGTTGTATGAATTACCGTATAGTTATTCTCAGCTCTTAACCAAAATATCTCCTCGAAATTGACCCTGTCAAAATGATTGTTCTTTTTTAAAAACAGACAATTATTTAAATGATCCAAGGTTAAATTTTCTTCTTTATTTTCGCCCAAAGAGTAATTCAACTTCTCATTATTACTCACTGCAAGTGTTAATGAAAAATGTATTTGATTTAATGTCGGATTTTGCAATACTATTACACTTGGATTCGCCTCCTTTAGCTTTTCTATACTAATTTGCCCAACAGTTGAAATGAGAAATATAAACGGAATTCTGAATTCACATTTAATGATTTCTGCTAATTGACATCCGTTAAGATCATCGTCCAAATTTACATCAATCAGAACAATATCGATTTCGGTACTCACTAAAAATTCAAGAGCTGCTTTGGAATGAAATACCGTTTTAACTATCTCGTAATCCATATCGTTTAAGCAATTCAGAATTCCTTCATCAATGGCATATTCATCCTCAACTATTAAAATTCGGATCTTACTTTTCATACTCTTTAGTCAATTTAATATAACAATTGCGCAATATCGAATACTTTAAGTATGCTACAGAAGTGTTCTTACATACATCATTCAGATAAAAATTAAAAAAAGCTACCATTAAGAGAGTATTTCCCGTTTGATAGAAATGAATGGTATTTGCATAAATTTACAATTGCTAGTCGTTAGTAGTAGTCTTTATTAACACACAAACTCTTTAATTACAATTCAATCAAGAAATGTAATCATAAACATGAGTTTAATAATAAATATAAGACAATCTGAAACAATCAGCAAATAATAATTTATGTTTTGTACAAAAAAAAAGTCACAGGGAAATTTTAACGAATCAGGAATTTGTCAGGGAGTACTTGCTTATTAATAATACAAAAAGCCCTAAACGGGCTTTTATACTTACTTTATTGATATAAATTATTTTTTTATTTATGCTCTTTCATGAAATATTTTCGCTGAAACAAAAGGATAAAAGTAACACCAATTGTTATGTATGAATCGGCAATATTAAAAACCGGACGAAAGAAAATATAATGTTCTCCGCCCCACATGGGTAACCATTCAGGAAATCTTCCTTCCAGAAGAGGGAAATAAAGCATATCAACTACTTTGCCATGTAAAAAGGATGCATAGCCTCCCCCTTCGGGCATAAAAGTTGAAACCTGATAGTAGCTATCATTAAAAATTAATCCATAAAATGCACTGTCAATAATGTTACCCATTGCTCCGGAAAAAATTAAAGCAATTGAAATCACTAATCCCAAAGGCGCTTTCTTAGTCGAGATATCGTACAGATACCACCCAATACCGCAAACAGCAAATATTCGAAACAAACTTAAAAGAATTTTCCCCCACTGACCTTCTAATTCCATTCCGAAGGCCATTCCATTGTTTTCAATAAAATGAATCAAGAACCAATCCCCGAATACCGAATACTCTTCTCCCAGCATCATATGAGTTTTGATCCAAATTTTTACTACCTGATCCAAAACAAGAAGTAGCACAATAAGTACTATCGATTTTTTAAATAAAGACATATTCACTATTTAATCGTTAACAGCTAATCTATTTCAGATTCCAAATAAATAGAAACCTTGATTTGTAAACAAAAATGATTGGAAGAATATTCTTCCAATCATTAAGATATATTCAATAAAAGATCTTACTGTTTGTTTTTAGCCTCGATACTTAACGTAGCATGAGGAACAGCACGAAGTCTTTCTTTAGCAATTAAATTACCTGTCTCGCGACAAATACCATAGGTTTTATTTTCAATGCGAATTAAAGCTATTTCAAGATGAGAAATAAACTTTGCCTGACGTTCAGCTAAACGTCCTGCTTCCTCTTTCGACAATACAGAAGCTCCTTCTTCCAACACTTTAAAAGTGGGTGAAGTATCTTCAGTATCATTTCCAGAACTATTCGAGATTACGGCTTTTAAAGTCACATAATCTTTTTTTGCTTTCTCAAGTTTAGCATTAATCAAATCTTTGAATTCCTGCAACTCTTCGTCTGTATATCGCTTCTTTTCTGCCATTGTTTCTATTTTTTTTAAAGATAACAAAAAATCGATTATTCACTAACTTTTTCAATCTTAATAAAGCTCTCTACACCCAGCTCAATCTCCACTGCTTTAGCTTCATTATCAGCTAATTTTTCAACTAATTCAATACTTACTGCTAAAGTTTGTGTTCCAATGTATTCTTTATGAGCAAGTACAGCATCATTAATAGAATCATGCATCATAATTTGAAGCTTAATTTTATCGGTTACATCAAAATCACTGTCCTTCCTTAAATTCTGAATTCTATTGATAAACTCACGGGCAATTCCTTCTTTACGTAATTCTTCGGTTATGTTTACGTCCATTGCAACAGTAAGTTTCCCTTCATTGGCAACTAACCACCCTGGAATATCTTCAGAAACAATTTCTACATCTTCAGGAGTCAGGCTGACATTTTCATTGTTTACCACAATTGTGTAACTACCTGCCTTTTCGAAAGCAAGAATATCTTCCTGATTCATTTTACCAATTTCAGCAGCAATTTGTTTCATTATCTTACCATGCTTTGGCCCTAAGGTCTTAAAGTTAGGCTTGATATTTTTTACTAAAACACCTGTTGTATCGGTAATGAATTCCATTTCCTTCACATTAATTTCTGAAAGAACGATATTCTTAATAGCCTCTAACTGAGGCACCATAGAATCATCAAGAATTGGAATAATAATCTTTTGCAGAGGCTGACGAACACGTATTTTCACTTTACGGCGCAATCCAAGTGACATTGACGAAATCTTCTGTGCCATATCCATTCTTTCTTCCAATTCAGAATCAATTACTTCCGGATCGTATTTAGGGAAATTCACCAAATGAACCGATTCTTCAGTAAAACGACCGGTAACTGAATTCAGATCTTTAAACAATTGATCCATATAGAAAGGAGCAATTGGTGAAGCCAATACAGAAATAGTCTCTAAACATCTGTAAAGAGTTTGGTAAGCAGAAATTTTATCGGTAGAATAGTCGCCGCCCCAATATCTTTTTCGACACAAACGAACGTACCAGTTTGATAGATTTTCATTTACAAAATTCTGAATTGCACGACCGGCACGAGTTGGCTCGTAGGCTTCATAACACTCTTCAACTTCTTTAATTAAGGAGTTCAACAGAGAAAGAACCCAACGATCAATTTCAGGACGCTGTTCCATTGGCACGTCAGCTTCAGAATAAGTAAATCCATCAACATTCGCATACAATTGGAAGAAACTATAAGTATTGTAAAGTGTTCCAAAGAATTTACGACGAACTTCTTCCACACCACCTAAATCAAATTTCAAGTTATCCCAAGGCTGAGCATTGGTAATCATGTACCAACGCAATGGATCCGAACCATATTTTTCAATGGTTGAAAATGGATCAACTGCATTTCCAAGACGTTTAGACATCTTATTGCCTTTTGCATCCAGCACCAAACCGTTGGAGATGATATTTTCGAAAGCAACTCCATCGAAACACATGGTTGCAATGGCATGCAAAGTAAAGAACCATCCACGTGTTTGATCCACACCTTCGGCAATAAACTGAGCTGGGAACAACTTGTCGAAATTCTCTTTGTTTTCGAAAGGATAATGTTGCTGCGCATATGGCATAGCTCCTGAATCGAACCAAACATCAATCAAATCGAGCTCACGAACCAATTTTTGACCAGTCTCACTCACCAAAATCAAACCATCAACATATGGACGGTGTAAATCGAATTTCTCGTAATTCTCTTTGCTGTTATCACCTTCAATGTAATCAGCCAAAATATTTTCAGTCATGAAACCAGCAGCCATCGATTTTTCAATCTCAGCTTTCAATTCTGCAACTGAACCTATACATTTTATTTCAGCGCGATCCTCACTTACCCAAATTGGAAGTGGAGTTCCCCAATAACGGGAACGGGAAAGATTCCAATCCTGCAGATTCTCCAACCATTTTCCAAAACGACCTTCACCTGTTGATTTAGGTTTCCAGTTAATGGTTTTATTTAGTTCGATCATACGATCGCGGACTTTTGTAGTTTCAATAAACCATGAATCCAATGGATAGTAAAGAATTGGCTTATCTGTTCTCCAGCAATGTGGATAGTTGTGAATATGTTTCTCAACTTTAAAAGCCAGACTTTCTTTCTTTAAGGCAACAGCAATGTCGATATCTAAAGTCACATCATCATCTGTTAAAGTTGAATCGTAAGCATTTTTCACAAAACGACCGGCATACTCACCGTAAGCCTCAACATTCACAAATTCTTTTACAAACTCCTCGCTCAAGTCTTCAATTTTGAAGAACTTACCGGTACGATCAACCATTGGCTGCATTTTACCTTCTTTATCGCGAAGAATTAATGGTGAGATACCAGCCACTTTGGCAACCCTGTCATCATCCGCACCAAAAGTTGGAGCGATATGAACAATACCTGTACCATCTTCTGTTGTAACAAAATCACCTAAAATTACGCGGAAAGCATCACCTTCAGGCTTTACCAAAGGCATTAATTGCTCGTAGCGAAGACCTTCCAAATCGGCTCCTACATGTTCCGAAAGCATTTTGTAGGTTAAACGCTTATCGCCAACTTCATATTCTCCCAATTCAAGTCCTTCGTATTTTTTATCAAAGAAATTGTAGAACAAATTTTTAGCCAGAATAACCACACAAGGAATTCCTGTATACGGATTAAAAGTGCGAACACGAATGTATTCGATTTTTGGACCAACAGCCAAAGCGGTATTCGAAGGAAGTGTCCATGGAGTAGTTGTCCATGCAATAAAATAAGCATCACAATCTATTCCTTCGTAAAGGAATTCGCTTTTCTCATCGCGGGTCACTTTAAACATACCAACAGCTGTAGTATCTTTCACATCTTTATAACAGCCAGGTTGATTTAACTCATGAGTTGATAAACCCGTACCTGCTGCAGGAGAAAACGGTTGGATTGTATATCCTTTGTATAATAAATCTTTTTCAAACAGTTGTTTCAACAACCACCAAAGTGTTTCAATGTAACGGTTATCGTAGGTAATGTACGGCTCTTCCATATTTACCCAATACCCCATTTTTGAGGTTAAATCTTCCCACTCACGGGTATATTTCATTACATTGGTACGACAGGCCAGATTGTAATCATCAACCGAGATTTTAGTCCCAATATCTTCTTTGGTAATTCCCAATTCTTTCTCAACACCAAGCTCAACCGGCAGACCATGAGTATCCCATCCTGCTTTACGATTCACCTGAAATCCCTTCAAAGTTTTGTATCTGCACACAATATCTTTAAGAGCGCGAGCCATAACATGGTGGATACCCGGCATACCATTTGCCGAAGGTGGTCCTTCATAAAATACAAAAGTGGGATTGCCTTCGCGAGTCTGCAAACTCTTCTCGAATGTATTATTTTCATTCCAATCTTTTAGAATATCCTTGTTGACCTGTGATAGATCAAGATTCTTGTACTCTGGGAATTTAGTGCTCATTTATTGTAAAATTTATCTTGTATTCGCTAATACCGATTCACATTCGTATTCATCATTAATCTGTGCAAATTAGATACTGATTGACAAATGTCTACCGACATTATTCCGACTAAAATTATCTTATCTGTTATAAAAAGTTTACAAATATAGAAAAATTACAAGAATTGATGGTCATAGTGATTGTAGAATCAAGGGACTAAGCTCTATTTAATCAGCAATAAAAGTTGATTTTTTTAGAGACTTTGCTGATTGCTTATAATTCGAAATTATAAGATCTGTTTTCGGTTTGAATCTGAAAGTGGAAAAAAAAAGATCTCCTAAACATTGCTGTTCAGGAGATCCATTTATCAGGCCTTACTTCATCTAACCATAGCTTTATTATATGTGTGTCTTATCTAAGAAGTAATCAAAAATAGCTATACTACCTCTATTAAGGTAGATATAACTCTTTCATCCATTTAACATGCCAAAAAGGGATAAATAATTTCCATGATTGTCTCTTAGTAATTACCTGCTTAGATATTAAACGTAATCCGTCAATGATAGGTCTATATATTAAAGCATAGATCAATATAGCTATTACAAACCCAACGTTGTTTTCATTAGACAATAAATAATACATTAAAATACCTGGTCCAATCATGAACGCTAAATAATAAATAAATATATTTTTCATTTGCTAGTATAAATTTTTCCGACACTGTGTATAATAACAGGAAAATCAGAAATTAGGGTGACAAGCCTTTGGCTTATTTTCATAAAAAAAAATAAAACACATGACAAAAAACATAAATATCTAACATACTGAACTCAAAATTCTTTCTGATGCAATTGAAAAAACATAAGATAAACAAGGAATTTAACTTCTAATCCTAGAAGTTCCAATTAAAGTGAATTTTATTATCTAACTCTTATGAGGGTTTTACTATCTATTTTAAAATTCTTAAATTCACAGAACAAAAATTGCTTATTACACACTTCACTAAATATAAAACAGCATGACAACTATCAAATCAAAATACCTTGGCGATTTACGGACTGAGTGCATTCATTTGCAATCGGGCAATAAAATTTTAACCGATGCACCAACTGATAATCAAGGAAAAGGAGAAGCATTTTCGCCTACCGATTTGCTGGCCGCTTCACTGGGTTCCTGCATTATGACCATTATGGGAATTGTTGCCCGCGATAACAATATTGACATTACCGGAACCGAGCTGGATATCACTAAAATTATGGCGAGTGATCCGAGAAGAGTTGATGAAGTTGTAGTTGAATTCAATTTCCCGAATAAAAAATATACTGCAGAGGAAAAACAAATTATTGAAAGCGTTGCAGGAACCAGCCCGGTCCCCTTAAGTGTTCACTCTCAATTGACACAAACCATTAAATTAAACTGGCCGAAATAGGTTTCATTTTTCATGCTTTAATTCATCCCCCTAATTTTTCGGGGATATTTACTTAATAATATTCTATGATTTTAGTTACCGGTGGAACTGGTCTTGTTGGTTCGCATTTACTATTCGATTTACTTTCGAAAGGCAATAAAGTTCGTGCACTAAAACGAAAAAACAGTAATACAGGATTGGTACGAACCACTTTTTCTTTCTATGCAGAAAATGCTGATAAACTGTTTGATACCATCGAATGGTTCGATGGAGATATGCTGGATCCTTTCTCGCTGGAAGATGCTCTTGAAGGAATTGAAGATGTGTACCATTGTGCCGCCTTAGTCTCTTTTAAGAAGGAAGATGGTAAAAACATGCTGGATATTAATGTGGAAGGAACCCGAAATATTGTAAATGCTTGCCTGAATGCAAATATTAGAAAATTTTGCATGGTAAGTTCCGTTGCGGCCTTGGGTTCTCCTGAGGAAGGAGAAAATACCGTTTCTGAAAAAACTCCATGGAGTCCGGAAGAAAAAAGATCGGGCTACTCAAACAGTAAATTTAAATCGGAATTGGAGGTTTGGAGAGGAATAGAAGAAGGATTGAATGCTGTGATTGTGAACCCGTCAATTATTATTGGTCCCGGACAATGGGATAAGGGAAGTTCTCTTCTGTTTAAAACCGTTGCCAAAGGTTTAAAATACTATACCAAAGGAATTACCGGTTATGTTGATGTTCGTGACGTAAGTCGTTCGATGATAGAATTGATGGAAAGTGACATTGCAAATGAACGCTTTGTTCTAAACAGCGAGAATTGCAGCTATGAATTTATTTTAAAAACCATTGCTAAATATTTGGGAATTGAAGATCCTGCTAAATTTGCAAACGAAAAATTAACCGAAATTGCCTGGAGACTCGCTTATCTAAAAAGAATATTCCTTTTTAAGTCTTCCGGATTTACAAAAGAAACTGCCCGGGCATCTCACAATATAAAATACTACTCGAACCAGAAAATAAAAGAGGCTTTGAATTTTGAGTTTATTCCTGTTGAGAAGAGTATTGAGGATACGTTGAAGCACTACCCCAAACAAAAAGTCGTAACAATATAGCAACGGTTATTCAAAAATAATTTTGAGACTCCAATTAGAATCAATTCGCCTCCCCCGCCATCTTGCAGTAGTCCATTTAAACGTATCAACCATATATCTGGCCAAATATTCTTTATTTATCTTGTCATCACAAATAATATCAATGAGCTTAGTTTGTCCAAATTTATCAATTACGAAATACACTTCTGCTTCACATTTTCTCAGTTTCCTTTTACTATTTAAAGATGATACTAATGTTACATAGGAATTTCTCAGACCTCCAATCGCAGAAGGTAAATTAGAAATCAATGGATTAAAATTCGAAAACTCACATACAAGCCAAACATTAATCTTTGAAGAATCTCTAACCTTTGGAAATTGATCTAGGTAACAAGTTGAATCAATTCGAATTTCACCGCTTTTAGCAACAATTAAATCGGGTAGATAATATGTGTTTTTCTTTAGCTTAAAATTGATTGTTTGATCTTTATTATCTGTGACTTTTATGATTTGAGGTTCATAATTAAAATTGAAGACATCAATTTTTTTAATACTATCGATCTCGAAATAATATTTTCCATCAAAATCCGTAGTTTCGTAATATTTTAAAGAATCAAATTGATTATAAGCTAAGAATAATACTCCTGGTAGAGATTCTCCTTCTGTATTTCTGACCTCTCCTTTTAATGTTTCTATTTTTAGGTGTTTATCCCAACTCTTAGGATGAAAATGAATTGACTTAATTAAAAGACTATCGAGGTTTTCTTTAACAGTTAAATGAATCCCTACTTTTTTATAAACAGCCACATTTTTTTTCTGTTTATATCGCTTTTCTTTTATGAATCCTAAATCTAGTATTCCCTTTTTAGTAAGCTTATTTGCATTCAATCCATCCTCGAAAAACAATGAAGTATTATTGGTGTTTTTAATTGAAATTGTTTTTAATATATATTTATTCAGTGAATCTTGTATGCAAACAATTTCATAACTATTTGTTTCAATCCAGTACTCATAATCTGTCCCTGAATCACAATCTCCATCCCAATGCACGATACAAGGCGAACCTAAGGAATCTATCTGTGACTTTGTTAAAATATCACTCAACTCTGTCATACCAATAACCAACGTATCTCGATTTAAGATGATAGTATCATTTTTGATTAAAACTTTGTCACGAATTTCCTGAGAATAGACAGAAAAACAGCAAATCAATTGGAAAAAACTAGTAAGAATTATTCGACTCATAAAGACATTTTTATTAGTCAATAAAACTAATAATTTTATAGTAAAGAATACTTTCAAATGAAAAAAGCCAGATCGAATGATCTACCTTTACTGTTTCTAACTGTAAATAATTATTTTATAGCAACACAGCATATTCAAATCTAAGTTTGAAGTAGACACACTAGACAACCACATATTTTAAGCATTTAAATACAATTTGTGATTTACTTGTTACCACCCAAAAGTTGAATTACTTCTCGAAGCATTTTATTTTCTTGCTGCAATTGATCCATTTGTGGATCGACAGGATTAGTAATGTTTATTTCATCAGCCAGAACTTTAAAGAAATTCAATTGCAGTGCTTCACAAACTTCCCAAAGACGATCGATTTGCATGCTTGGTCGTTTTAGAATATGATACATGGAGTTTAGCCCAATGTTCATTTTATGTGCAAGTTCAGGAGCGCTTAATCCTTGTCGTTTCATTTCGAACCTAATTAGTTCGTTAATAGCAACTGAATTTTTAACTTTTCGTCTCATAATGATTCATTTATGAATTAGCTTGACAACACAATATTCTTATTGTGACAGGAATAAAGCTAACAATAATTAACTGATATTGCTGTATTTTAGTATCAGAATATTACTTATTGGGAATAAAATAGGGTTTGATTTCGATAAAATGTTATTTGAAAGTAGTAATATCTTATTTGAAGGTCTCGAATTATTATTTGAAAATATCAAATTATTAATTGCCATCGGATGATTGTTATTCTTTAGCACTAGTTTATTAATTTATGGTGTTTTACTACCAGATACTTAACAAAGCTTCCTTTAAATGGGGAGGGAAAATGTTTCGTGCCATGTTGAAACTGGGTTTTGGGTTAGGGCCCCGAAAGCTTTCGGGGGAAGGGAAACCCCGCAACGAGGAACGAGTGAGGAGTTGGAACGAAAAGCCCGCCCCGCAGGGGAACCCCCAAATAAATTTTACTCCTTAAATAGTTGGCGTAAAAAAAGCCACTCCAAATAATATGGAATGGCTTTGTATATATTGTATTTGTTGTTGTTTACAAATTGAACGCTTCTTTTACTTTCTCGATGTAGTCTAATTTTTCCCAAGTGAATAATTCCACTTCAAGCTCAACGCCATCAAAGTAAGGAGATTCAAATTTTTTCACTACCATACGAGGTGTGCGTCCCATATGACCATAGGCCGCTGTTTCTTCGTAAATAGGGTTGCGTAATTTCAATCGTTGCTCAATAGCAGCCGGACGTAAGTCAAAAATCTCAGTAACTTTCTCAGCAATTTGACCATCGGTAAGGCTAAGATTCGATTTTCCGTAGGTATTTACATAAATCCCTACAGGCTCGGCAACACCAATTGCGTATGAAAGCTGAACCAACAATTCATCAGCTACTCCTGCAGCCACTAAATTTTTGGCAATGTGACGGGCAGCATAAGCTGCTGAACGGTCAACTTTCGAAGGATCTTTTCCTGAGAATGCACCACCCCCGTGAGCGCCTTTTCCTCCATAAGTATCAACAATTATCTTACGGCCAGTTAAACCGGTATCACCATGAGGTCCGCCAATTACGAATTTTCCTGTTGGATTTACGTGCAAAATAAAGTTTTCATCAAACATCACCTGAATACGCTTCGGCAATTGCTTAATTACACGAGGTATCAAGATATTGCGAACGTCTTTCTTAATTTTAGCCAGCATCAACTCATCGTTCGGGCCAAAATCATCGTGCTGAGTAGAAACCACAATCGTGTGTACTCTTTCGATGGTATCATCATCGGCGTACTGAATGGTAACCTGCGATTTTGAATCGGGACGAAGGTAGGTCATTTCTCTTCCTTCGCGGCGAATAGCTGCTAATTCTATCAGCAAACGATGCGAAAGCTCAAGAGCCAAAGGCATGTAATCGTCGGTTTCCCTGCATGCATAACCAAACATCATTCCCTGGTCGCCTGCTCCCTGTGTCATTGGATCTTCGCGATCTACACCACGGTTAATATCAGCTGATTGTTCGTGAATTGCAGACAATACACCACATGATGTGCCGTCGAACTGATATTCACTTTTGGTATAACCAATGCGGTTAATTACCTCACGAGCTACTTCCTGAGCATCGATATAGGTTTTGGTTTTTACTTCACCGGCAAGAACCACCTGTCCGGTAGTAACCAAGGTTTCCAAAGCAACTTTTGAGTTTGGGTCGAAAGCCAAAAACTTATCCAATAATGCATCTGAAATTTGATCAGAAACCTTATCCGGATGTCCTTCAGAAACTGATTCTGATGTGAATAAATATCCCATAATATTTTAATAATAATTAGTTGTGATGCCGATATCATCAATTGCATGAATGAAACCGACAGGCAATGTTGTTTAAGATCATTAACTAAATAATGATGTACACGATACAGGAAAGCAATGGTTGGTTGTCTACATGCAGAAAAGCACATAGTTCACCATTTAGCATTTTTTTCTGTGGTTGCAAGCAGCCAAATCTTTCCACTTATTTCGGGGCAAAGGAAAGTATTATTTCGGAAAGAAACAAAACTAAAGACCCACTTTTACAACATTTTAACAAAAGCCTCAACTGAAAAACAGGGACTTCCGAGCCAATAAAGAGCTATAAGTCTTAATTATAGTGAGGATTTCAATTTTTGCCACAGAGACATAAGAATTAAACCAATTCGTTTTTTTTCTCTGTGATACTCCGTGTTCTCTGTGGTCAGTCTTTTTTTACAGAAAGGTGAAGCTAAGTACAAACTAACTTTTCACCACAGAGAACACAAAGACACACAGAGGAAGAGCAAGACTTAAATAAAAAGTATGAGAATTAAACCAATTCGTTTTTTTTCTCTGTGATACTCCGTGTTCTCTGTGGTCAGTCTTTTTTTACGGAAAGGTGAAGCTAAGTGTAAACTAACCTTTTGCCACAGAGAACACAAAGACACACAGAGGAAGAACAAAACTTTTAAAAAAAAAGCATAAGAATTAAACCAATTCGTTTTTTTTCTCTGTGATACTCCGTGTTCTCTGTGGTCAGTCTTTTTTTACGGAAAGGTGAAGCTAAGTGTAAACTAACCTTTTGCCACAGAGAACACAAAGACACACAGAGGAAGACAAGACTTAAAATAAAAGCATGAGAATTAAACCAATTCGTTTTTTTTCTCTGTGATACTCCGTGTTCTCTGTGGTCAGTCTTTTTTTTACGGAAGGGTGGCTAAGTACAAACTAACTTTTTACCACAAAGAGCACTGAGGGACACTGAGGGCAAAAACAGCTAAAATTCAAATAGCTACTAATAGAAACCGGGATAGAAAGATTAATACCCATTAACAACTCTCTTAATCCCATACTTTAACATTTCAACGTTGAAATTAATCATCAGCCCAAGTCTTCTATTGGCAAGTTTTAAATAGGTTAGCGTTTGTGCCAAATGAATATCTTTAAATGAGTCAATTGATTTTAACTCAACAATAACCTGATCCTCCACAAATAAATCAAGTCGATAACCACAATCCAGTTTTACACCATCATAACTTATCGGAAGAGCTTTTTCTTTCTCTACTTTTAAACCTGATTTTTGTAATTCGTAAAACAGGCATTCTTGATATGCTGATTCTAATAATCCCGGCCCAAGAACAGTATGTACTTTCATTGCAGCCTTAATTATCTTTTCGGTAATTTCATTTTCCTTCATATTGTTTTTTCTGTAAAATTAAAGCTACATCAAAACAAACAAAATCACAAAGTGAGTTCATGAAAAATATCCTCTAAATTCTCCGATCGGGTTTTCATCTCCAAAATCACCAGACTTTTAGATACGGCAAATTGAAATACCTCTTTACGGATATCTCTTAGGGAAACAAAACAGTAACGATTTTCGCCAAGGACTTCAATTTCATTCACTCCGCTAATTTCCTGCAATAAGTCTGAAGATACTTCAGAAGCAAATTCAACTTCGACCACATGAGATGATTTTGCGGACGCAAGAAAATCTATATTCCGATCGGCCACCAACTTTCCTTTATTTACAATTAAAACCCGCTGGCAACAAGCTTCTACTTCCTGCATGATATGCGTCGAAAGCATCACGGTTTTTTCCCTGCCGATATCAATAATTAATTTTCGGATTTCCAATAACTGATTTGGATCCAATCCGGTAGTCGGCTCATCCAATATCAGCACCTTCGGATCATGAATTAAGGCCTGAGCAATTCCCACTCTTTGGCGGTATCCTTTCGAAAGAGAAGCTATTTTTTTATTCTGTTCGGTTCCCAATCCAGTCAAATCAATCATTTCGGCAATTCGCCTGGCCTTACTTTTACCTAATTTATAAATAGATGCCACATGACCGAGATATTCTTTCACATACATTTCCAAATACAATGGATTGTGTTCGGGCAAATAACCAATTTGTCTTCTAATTTCAAGAGAATCCATGCTAACATCCAGTCCGTTTACCTCTACCAAGCCTGAAGTTTGGGGAATATAACCAGTAATAATTTTCATCATTGTTGATTTTCCCGCGCCATTTGGTCCCAAGAATCCAACAATCTCGCCTTGAATAATTTCAAAACTCAAATTGTCCAAAGCTTTTTGTTTACCGTATAATTTGCTTACTTCCTGAACTTTTACTGACATAGAATCTGTTTCATTTTTACCACAAAGGAGTCGCCAAATGCAACACAAAGTTTCTCAAAGCAAATTATTGTATTTCTTGCAAAGCTTCGTGCCAAAGGTTCACCAAATTTATAAAATTTATCACTTACCTTTGTATTTCAATACTAAAACCTAAAAAATGAGTTTCCCGAAACATCAACTTTTTTGCAAAGATCTGTTTAACTACTCTCGACGCATATCATCAGAATCCAAAATCGGAAACACTGCGCTGGGTGGTACAAATCCAATTCGAATTCAATCGATGACCAACACCGATACCAATAATATTGAAGCGAGTGTTGAACAATCCATCAGAATGATAGAATCGGGAGCAGAATACGTTCGATTAACTGCCCAAGGAACAAAAGAGGCCGAAAGCCTGAAGTTCATCAAAGAAGAATTGGTAAAAAGAGGATACAATACTCCTTTGGTTGCTGATATTCATTTTAATCCTGCTGCCGCATTAATTGCCGCAAAATATGTTGATAAAGTACGTATCAATCCGGGGAACTTTGTTGATAAACGAGCCGACTTTACTAGTATTGACTATGGAGAAACTAAATATCAGGAAGACCTTGAAAAAATAAAAGATAAATTCATTCCCTTACTTCGCATTTGCAAGGAAAACAATACCGCAATTAGAATTGGAACCAACCATGGCTCTTTATCTGATCGGATTATGAGTAGGTTCGGAGATACGCCACGTGGAATGGTGGAAGCCACTTTAGAATTCCTGCGTATTTGTAAGGAGCAGAATTTTCAGAATGTTGCCATCTCGATTAAATCGAGCAATACAGTAATGATGGTAAAAACTGTTCGTTTGCTGATTTGTGAAATGGAAAATGAGAATATGCATTATCCCCTGCATTTGGGTGTAACCGAAGCTGGTGAAGGTGAAGATGGCCGGATAAAATCGGCCGTTGGAACAGGAGCATTATTAAATGATGGAATTGGCGATACCATTCGGATATCACTTACCGAAGATCCGGAAATAGAATCTCCGGTAGGAAAAAAACTAGTCGATTACGTTTCTGAAAAAGTTGGTCATGCGCCAATTTTACCGGTTAAAAATACAGACATCAATCTCTTTGATTTTTATAAAAGATCCACATCTCTGATTGGGAATATTGGAAGCCAAAAAGTTCCTGTAGTGGTTACGGATGCCAGCCATGAAAAATGTATTTCAACTGATCTGCCAGAGAAAGCCGGCTACATTTTAAATGAAGATACATTTGAATGGGAAAAAGGCAAGTTAGCCAGCGATTATTTGTTTGTAAATGGTTTTGATGCCATTTTTGCCGACTATCCAAAAGAATTAGGAATAATTGTAGATCAGGAATGCTGGGAAATGGCCAATAATTATGCTGAAAACACCTATCCTCTGTTTCAGGCAAATCAATTTACAAATACTAACCTTTCCTTCTTTCACACAGATATCTTTTTTGTTGAATGTAGCTATTCTGATTTATCAGACGGGTTTATTCAGGAAATAATCAAGAATCCAAAAGTCGTTTTGGTCTGCTCATCAGTGCATCAAAATGCATTTGCAGAACAAAGAGCTTTTGCTTTCCGATTGGTTCAATCTAAATGCAAAGCACCTGTAATTTTCAAAAGATCATTTGAAGAATCAAACTTGGAAGATATTCATTTAAAGGCTTCTGCTGATTTAGGAAGCTTGTATTTTGATGGATTTGGAAATGGAATCTGGCTTGATAATAAAGGTGATCTCTCCCATGAAGATGTCAACTCAACAGCATTTGGGATTTTGCAGGCCGCCAGGGTAAGAACAAGCAAAACGGAATTTGTCTCTTGTCCTGGTTGCGGAAGAACCCTATTCCAGCTTCATGATGTTGTTGCAGAAGTCAAAAAACAATTTTCTCACTTAACCCATCTGAAAATAGCTGTAATGGGATGTATTGTAAATGGACCCGGCGAAATGGGTGATGTAGATTATGGTTATGTAGGAGCAGGGCCGGGAAAAGTATCATTGTACAAAAAACGCGAATTAATTAAGAAAAATATACCGAGGGAAAATGCCATTCATGAACTTACAGAGATCATTAAAGCTCATGGAGATTGGATTCATAAATAAACCATTTCAAACTTTTTTTTATCGCTCTTTGTTTTAGTATCTTGCAGTTATATCAATATTATTTTACATAGTGAAAAACAAAGTCATACTATTCATTTTTCTTTTCCTTTTTAATTTTGCTTACGGAGATAAACTCGAACTAAGCGGAATTTTTCTAGGCAAAAATGTTTACGTAATGAACCCTTTCTCTGACTCAGGAGTGGGATTTTGTGTTTTCGAGGTAACTGTAAATGGTCAAAACTCTGCTGATGAAATTAACAGCAGCGCTTTTGAAATCGATTTATCTAAGTTTAATTTCCAAATAGGTGAAAAGATAAATATCGCACTTTACTATAAAAATGGATGTTTACCCAAAATCATTAATCCAGAAGCAATTAAACCTGTAAGTTCATTCCGTTTGCAAAGTGCTGCAATTGACAAAAAAGGAGTCCTGAATTGGGCTACTAAGGATGAACGGGGCTCATTGCCATTTATCGTGCAACAATATCGTTGGAACAAATGGATCACAATTGGTGAAGTAGAAGGAATTGGAACCCCTCAATTAAATAAATATCAACTGAATGTTCGCCCTCACTCGGGAAAAAATATTTTCAGAATTTATCAGGTCGATTACACTGGAACACCTAATTATTCCTCAGATATTAAATATCAATCTACCTTCCCTGCAATTACATTTGGTCCCGAGAAAGTAAAAGATGAATTACTATTCACCAATGAAACTCTTTACGAAATATACGATAACTACGGAAATATTGTGTTTAAAGGCTTTGGCAATAAAATACAATTGGAAGGTCTGCAAAATGGATTGTATTACATCAATTATGACAATACAATGGGAAGTTTCCGCAAGAAATGATTACCCTTTACTTTAAAATAAATCAAGAATTGTTTCTCCTTTTTCCAAATTTAAATAATGAGCTTTCATACCTACAGATTTAGCCGCATCAGTATTAACCATCATATCATCAATAAATAAAGTTTCTGAAGCAATTAATCCTTCCTTTTTAAGAAGAGTTGTATAAATCTGAGGGTCTGGCTTTCTCAATCCCATATTATGGGAATAATAATCGTTTTCGAAGAAATCGGAAAGACAGACACCATGAACATTTTTAATCATTCCCATATAAGCTTCCCAATGAATGATATTTGTATTGCTCAATAGAAATATCCTATGATTCTTTTTAAGCTTTTCAAGCATCTCTAATCGCTCATAAGGAAGATCTAGAAGCATAGAATTCCACGCCGCATCAATTTGCTCATCGGTAACTTTCCCAACAATGTGCTCACGAATTTCAAGTCTAAACTGATCTGCATTTATAATGCCTTTTTCCAAACGATCAAACAAACCATTAGTTTGATATTCTTTTTTTACCACATCAATATCAGTTAGTCCAATTTCTTTAAAACTCTTAACTGCCTGATCCGTATTAATATTAAGGAGCACACCTCCAAAATCGAAAACTATATTTGGGATTGAATTGTATTTTTGCATAAAAAAATGGTTTCAAATATTGAATAATTCAATACAAATATGTAACATTGCACTCGCAAAACAAAGGTAAATAAAATACTTTTACCGTCTTGTTTTCATCGGGCCTATAGCTCAGCTGGTTAGAGCACCTGACTCATAATCAGGGGGTCCATGGTTCAAGCCCATGTGGGCCCACCCCCAACAAAAACACCCAATCGTAAAATTGGGTGTTTTTTTATGTCTTAAATTGACTTGTATTATTTAGGATCAATTCAAATATCAGGTGGTTCAAAAGGAATAATTTAATTTTGTTGTCTAAAATTTAGACGATGGATTCAACAAAAGATCACTACACCCTCTTACTTCAAGCAATTTTACCAGAAGAGATATTTTCCTACTTTGAGATCACTCAAGTTATTATTGATGAAAATCGATTGGATGTTCATCTGGATGAATTACATCAATTCCCAGAAGAATTTTCATCAGAAAAGCTGACTTCAAAAGGTTTTCAGTCAGCAGTGGTGATTCAAGATTACCCTATTCGGGAACGCATGGTTTACTTGCATGTTCGCAAAAGGAAGTGGCTCGTTTGTTCTACGGGTCAGATTGTAAGCAGAGATTGGGATTTGATAGCAAAGGGAGCTCGATATACAAAAGGGTTCGCTTCTTTTTTAAAAGAATTATTTGGACAAATACCCGATCAGCAGTAAAAGCCTTGAAAAACATTATCATATCAATGGGAATCAATTTTCTCAGCAATACAAAGAACACTTAAGTGATTTTAATCAATGGGATCAGAAATCTCATGCTCACAAGTGGATGGTTTTTCCTGAAAATATTGGTACTAAGCTAAGTATTGATGAAACAGCCTTAACCAATGGAGAGCTTTATACAATAATTACCAATAAAGCAGCAAAAGGCCGAAAAGGAGCATTGGTTGCCATGATTCAAGGGACTCAATCTGAAAATATCATCTCCATCTTAAAGAAGACTCCTAAGAGTATTAGAGGTTTAGTCGAAGAAGTAACTCTGGATATGGCGGGAAGCATGAATAAAATCGTACAAAGCAGTTTTCCCAAAGCAAGCAGGGTAATTGATCGTTTTCATGTTCAGAAATTGGCTTATGACGGTTTACAGCAAATGCGGATAGCTCATCGTTGGGATGCTCTAAATGAAGAATCTAAAGCGATCAGAGAAGCTAATTACAGGGAAGAGAAATATCAGCCGGCCGTATTTGATAATGGGGATTCTAAAAAGCAACTTTTGGCAAGAAGCAGGTATTTACTTTTTAAATCTGCAAACAATTGGACAAGAAGTCAGAAAAAACGTGCAAAAATTTTATTTGCCCAATATCCTGACATGAAAGAAGCATACATGTTAACTCATAACCTGAGATTGATATTTACACAAACCAAAGAAAAAGGTATTGCTTATACAAAATTAGCTCATTGGTTTAGAAAGGTTGAAGAGACTGGATTTAAATCATTCAGAAGTATTAAAAACACTATCCAAGATCATTATCAAGGTATTTTAAACTACTTTGATAATCACAATACGAATGCTTCGGCAGAATCTTTCAATGCAAAACTGAAAGCATTCAGGGCATCACTTAGAGGGGTGAGAGATATTAACTTCTTCCTTTTTAGGGTAGCTAAAATATATGCATAAAAAAACTTACTCCACCTTATATTTGAATTGATCCCAAATCATTGGATCAGAAATACGACTTCATATAATAATAAAAAAAGTCCTGCACCTTCACGGGCAGGACTCTTTAATAGTTGGCGTTGACCTACTCTCCCACCATTGGCAGTACCATCGGCGCTGACAAGCTTAACTTCTCTGTTCGGAATGGGAAGAGGTGGAACCCTGCTGCTATAAACACCTTAATTCTTTTGATCCTTTTTGGGGATCTACTCCTTAATCGTACCAAACCGATCCGGCACAAAAATACTTTATAACAAAAAAGAGTCTCATTCCATTGGAACAAGACTCTTTAAAAGTTGGCGTCGACCTACTCTCCCACCTGTTGGCAGTACCATCGGCGCTATCGGGCTTAACTTCTCTGTTCGGAATGGGAAGAGGTGGAACCCCGATGCAATAGACACCTAAAATCATTCATCTAATATTGAGCTTACACCCTCAAGATAATATCATAGACATATCAAAAAAATCAAAGTAAAAATAACATCCGAAAAAATTCAGAAATGAACACCGCACTCAAAAGTTTTAGGGTAATTAGTATTGCTCGGCTTTGACGTCACCGCCTTTACACCTGCAACCTATCAACGTCGTAGTCTCCAACGACCCTTAAAGGAAATCTCATCTTGAGGTAGGCTTCGTGCTTAGATGCTTTCAGCACTTATCCCTTCCGAACGTAGCTACTCTGCAATGCAGCTGGCGCCACAACAGATGCACTAGAGGTTCGTCCAACCCGGTCCTCTCGTACTAGAGTCAGATCCTCTCAAATTTCCAACGCCCACAACAGATAGGGACCGAACTGTCTCACGACGTTCTGAACCCAGCTCGCGTGCCACTTTAATGGGCGAACAGCCCAACCCTTGGGACCTTCTCCAGCCCCAGGATGTGACGAGCCGACATCGAGGTGCCAAACCGCTCCGTCGATATGAGCTCTTGGGAGCGATCAGCCTGTTATCCCCGGCGTACCTTTTATCCTTTGAGCGATGGCCCTTCCATGCGGAACCACCGGATCACTATGCTCTACTTTCGTACCTGATCGACCTGTATGTCTCACAGTCAAGCACCCTTGTGCCATTGCACTCTACACACGATTACCAAACGTGTTGAGGGTACCTTTAGAAGCCTCCGTTACTCTTTTGGAGGCGACCACCCCAGTCAAACTACCCACCACACACTGTCCGTCGTCAGACGTTAGACTCCAGATAAGCAAAGGGACGTATTTCAAGGTTGACTCCACAAGTCCTGGCGAACCCGCTTCATAGTCTCCGTCCTATCCTACACATTACTTACCCAAAATCAATGTGAAGCTGCAGTAAAGGTGCACGGGGTCTTTCCGTCCCGTTGCGGGTAATCGGCATCTTCACCGATACTACAATTTCACCGAGCTCATGGCTGAGACAGTGCCCAGATCGTTACACCATTCGTGCAGGTCGGAACTTACCCGACAAGGAATTTCGCTACCTTAGGACCGTTATAGTTACGGCCGCCGTTTACTGGGGCTTCATTTCAATGCTTCTCCGAAAATAACATCTCCACTTAACCTTCCAGCACCGGGCAGGTGTCAGGCCTTATACTTCAACTTTCGTTTTTGCAAAGCCATGTGTTTTTGATAAACAGTCGCCTGGGCCATTTCACTGCGGCTCTCATCGCTGAGAGCGTCCTTTCTCCCGAAGTTACAGGACTATTTTGCCGAGTTCCTTAGCCATGAATCACTCGAGCGCCTTAGTATACTCTACTTGACTACCTGTGTCGGTTTGAGGTACGGGCAGCTTTAACCTGAAGCTTAGAGGTTTTTCTTGGAAGTAAAATTAGGCACACTATCTGCGCTGCCGTAGCATTGCAGTACTATCGACTTTCAGCTCAAAATGCGGATTTACCTGCATCTCTCATCACGTACGGTCTTCAACGAACTATTCCGTCAGTTCGCGGTGCTTTCATCTCTTCGTCACCCCATCGCAGTTAAAGCCGGTACGGGAATATTAACCCGTTGTCCATCGAGTTCGCCTTTCGGCTACCCCTTAGGTCCCGACTAACCCTGATCCGATTAGCGTTGATCAGGAAACCTTAGTCTATTGGCGTGCGGGTTTCTCACCCGCATTATCGTTACTTATGCCTACATTTGCTTTTCCAGAAGCTCCACAATGCATTACCACACTGCTTCTGCGCCGCTGGAATGCTCCCCTACCAGTTAGAATAAATTCTAAATCCATAGCTTCGGTAGTATGTTTTATGCCCGATTATCATCCATGCAAGATCGCTCGACTAGTGAGCTGTTACGCACTCTTTAAATGAATGGCTGCTTCCAAGCCAACATCCTAGCTGTCAATGCAATCTCACCTCGTTAGTTCAACTTAACATACATTTGGGGACCTTAGCTGATGGTCTGGGTTCTTTCCCTCTCGTCCGTGGACCTTAGCACCCACGGGCTCACTGCCAGATATAAGTTATAGCATTCGGAGTTTGTCTGGATTTGATAGGCGGTGAAGCCCTCGCATCCAATCAGTAGCTCTACCTCTATAACTCTCGACTCTGACGCTGCACCTAAATGCATTTCGGGGAGTACGAGCTATTTCTCAGTTTGATTGGCCTTTCACCCCTACCCACAGTTCATCCCAAGACTTTTCAACGTCAACGGGTTGGGCCCTCCACTCTGGATTAACAGAGCTTCAGCCTGACCATGGGTAGATCACCAAGTTTCGCGTCTACCCCCACTAACTTTACGCCCTATTCAGACTCGCTTTCGCTTCGACTACGGACCTGAAGCCCTTAATCTCGCTAGTGAGGAGTAACTCGTAGGCTCATTATGCAAAAGGCACGCCGTCACACCAAAAGGTGCTCCGACCGCTTGTAAGCGTATGGTTTCAGGTACTATTTCACTCCTCTATTCGAGGTGCTTTTCACCTTTCCCTCACGGTACTTGTTCACTATCGGTCTCTCAGGAGTATTTAGCCTTACCGGATGGTCCCGGCAGATTCACACAGAATTTCTCGTGTTCCGCGCTACTCAGGATACTGCTGGAGGCATTTTGCTTACGTGTACGAGACTATCACTCTCTTCGGTGTGTCTTTCCAAACACTTCCACTTCACGCCATTTCTCTTATTGCAGTCCTACAACCCCTACATTGCCGAAACAATATAGGTTTGGGCTGATCCCCGTTCGATCGCCACTACTAGGGGAATCACTTTTGTTTTCTTCTCCTCCGGGTACTTAGATGTTTCAGTTCTCCGGGTTTGCCTCCATTGCTGGATACCTATTAAAATAGGTGGGTTGCCCCATTCGGAAATTCACGGGTCAAAGGTTATTTGCACCTCTCCATGACTTATCGCAGCTTATCACGTCCTTCATCGCCTCTGAGAGCCAAGGCATCCGCCATACGCTCTTAATTACTTCTTATTGTGTTAACAAAAATTAAATCCCGTTACCGGAATTCATCCCTGTTTCTTTACTTTTGTTACTTCTACTTTAATTTTGTTTCAATATGTCAAAGAACTTTAAATACACCATCGTATTTTTGTGGAGAATATCGGAGTCGAACCGATGACCTCCTGCGTGCAAGGCAGGCGCTCTAGCCAACTGAGCTAATCCCCCATAATCGTTTCACTCCAATTACAAATTACAAATCATTTAATTACGTTCTATTCGTAATCAATAACTCCTAATGGATAATTAAATAGTAGTCCTGCGCAGATTTGAACTGCGGACCCCTACATTATCAGTGTAGTGCTCTAACCAACTGAGCTACAGGACTATTACTACCTATCAGCTTAGCGGTGAAAACACCCTAACGCTATGGGTTATGGTATAAATAAATTTATGAAAACAATCAGTCAGGAAATACAGTCTAAAACTCTTATCGAATCTCAATTCCTATAGTACAATACTTCCAATCTCTAGAAAGGAGGTGTTCCAGCCACACCTTCCGGTACGGCTACCTTGTTACGACTTAGCCCCAGTTACCAATTTTACCCTAGGACGCTCCTTGCGGTTACGTACTTCAGGTCCCCTCGGCTTCCATGGCTTGACGGGCGGTGTGTACAAGGCCCGGGAACGTATTCACCGTAGCGTTGCTGATCTACGATTACTAGCGAATCCAACTTCACGGAGTCGAGTTGCAGACTCCGATCCGAACTGAGACCAGCTTTTGAGATTAGCATCCAGTCACCTGGTAGCTGCCCTTTGTACTGGCCATTGTAACACGTGTGTAGCCCTGGACGTAAGGGCCGTGCTGATTTGACGTCATCCCCACCTTCCTCTCACCTTACGGTGGCAGTCTCGCTAGAGTCCTCAGCTTAACCTGTTAGCAACTAACGATAGGGGTTGCGCTCGTTATGGGACTTAACCCGACACCTCACGGCACGAGCTGACGACAACCATGCAGCACCTTGTAAATTGCTCCGAAGAGAAAGCCTATTTCTAAGCCGGTCAATCTACATTTAAGTCCAGGTAAGGTTCCTCGCGTATCATCGAATTAAACCACATGTTCCTCCGCTTGTGCGGGCCCCCGTCAATTCCTTTGAGTTTCATTCTTGCGAACGTACTCCCCAGGTGGATTACTTAATGCTTTCGCTCAGTCACGCACGGTGTATTGTGCACAACGAGTAATCATCGTTTACGGCGTGGACTACCAGGGTATCTAATCCTGTTCGCTCCCCACGCTTTCGTCCATCAGCGTCAATGTTAGCTTAGTGAGCTGCCTTCGCAATCGGTGTTCTACGTTATATCTATGCATTTCACCGCTACATAACGTATTCCGCCCACCTCAACTAAATTCAAGGCTTTCAGTATCAATGGCAGTTCCGGAGTTGAGCTCCGGGATTTCACCACTGACTTAAAAGCCCGCCTACGGACCCTTTAAACCCAATAAATCCGGATAACGCTTGGATCCTCCGTATTACCGCGGCTGCTGGCACGGAGTTAGCCGATCCTTATTCTTACAGTACCTTCAGTTCACTACACGTAGCAAAGTTTATTCCTGTAAAAAAGCAGTTTACAACCCATAGGGCCGTCATCCTGCACGCGACATGGCTGGTTCAGGCTTGCGCCCATTGACCAATATTCCTCACTGCTGCCTCCCGTAGGAGTCTGGTCCGTGTCTCAGTACCAGTGTGGGGGACTATCCTCTCAGACCCCCTAAGCATCATAGTCTTGGTGAGCCGTTACCTCACCAACTAACTAATGCTACGCATGCCCATCTTTTACCTCCGTAGATTTAATATTCAAACCATGCGATTCAAATATATTATGCGGTATTAATCCAAATTTCTTTGGGCTATCCCCCAGTAAAAGGTAGGTTGCATACGCGTTACTCACCCGTGCGCCGGTCTCTAAGCAGCAAGCTGCCTATACCCCTCGACTTGCATGTGTTAGGCCTGTCGCTAGCGTTCATCCTGAGCCAGGATCAAACTCTTCGTTGTATAAAAACTTTTGTTATAATTCTGCTCTTGGATGTATTTATAGTTATCGTAATTCTTACTTGACAAGGTTTTATTCCCTGTATTTACCTAACTTGTTGTTTCCAATATTTTCAAAGAACTTCTGTCGGCTGTATACCCCTTACTTAAAAAGGCAACCTGTTCTAAAATTTCATTCTTAAACAAGACAGTCGTTACTGTCTCTAAAAGCGAGTGCAAAGATAAAGAAATAAATCCCAAACCTGCAAATCTTTTTTCAACTTTTTTTTCAGGACAATTTCGCTGTAATCCCCAAGTTTCCTAGGGTCTCACGAGCTCGTTAGCTCCCAAAGCGGGTGCAAAGATAAATCATTTATTTCATTATATCCTAATCCCAAAGTGAAAAAATTTCAAAAAAAAATAAAGCCCGTTCCGGTGATAAAAAAATTACTCCCCAAATCACTCAAAACCCTGCTCACTTTCCGTTGAAAGCGGTGCAAAGATAAACCATTATTTTTCCCAATTCCTAATACATTTAAAAAGTTTTTCCAAACATTAACTTAACTAACTGATAACATGAATAATTATTTTTTATAAAAAGTAAATTAACCAATGATTCCTGATGGTGCTGAGTAAAACATTATTCGCTGATGATCGGGAGATCCCTCCATTAGGGATAGAAGCGATATCCTTTTAACGAGGAACGAAGTAAAAGATTTAGCGGATAGCCCGACCAATTTCTCTATTCTTTCTTATACAAAATTGGGAATGGACTTACTCATCATCTTAATTAAAAAAATATCAATTAGAAATTATCTATCCCTGAGAATAATAAAACAAGAAAATGAAAGCTTGTATCTTTAAATCTTATCCTGCTATTGAACAAACTATTTTTGATTGAAAAGAGAGAGAGAGATCACCTATTCATTTTAACTCATGAAGAATTACTGGACCTGCTACATTTGTTGGTACAATGGTTACGCCCGAAATTCTTATATTTAAATTATGGCAAAACATTATGAAACAGATTTTAAGTTGATGATCGTGAATCTACTTAAATCGGGACAAAGCGCACGGCAAGCATCTCAAAATTAAGGATTAAACGCCAATATGATTCACAGGTGGCTTAGAGAAAATTTGAGCGCCAAAGAATCTTTTACAGGGAAAGGCAATATTTCACTAAGTCCGGAACAAAGAGAGATAGCCCAGTTAAGGGCAGAACTAAAAGAAACTAAATTGGAACGTGATATATTAAAAAAGGCGGTAAGCATCTTCTCCAAGAGCGACAATTAATATATGATTTTATGTATAAGCATAAAAAAACATATTCTGTTGGGAAGATGTGTAAGTATTTAAAAGTAAGCCGGAATTCTTATTACCACTGGAAGTCTGTTAAACTTGCTAAAAAGAAATACTCAAAAAGAACTGTTTTGGTAAATGAGATTAAAAGGATTTTTAATGACAGTAGACAAACTTATGGAAGTCCTCGTATTCAGGCTGAATTGGAGAAGCTTGGATATAAAATATCCAAAGCTTATGTTGCCAGACTAATAAAGACAGAAAACATTCGATTCAAACTTAAAAAACGATTTGTTAATACAACTTACTCTAAGCATCATTATAAGATCGAAAAAAACACTCTGGATCGACAATTTAAAGTTGAACAGCTAGGTAAAGTATGGGTGTCTGACATTACTTATATAAGAGTTAATGACAAGTGGATTTACCTAACAACAATGATTGATTTAGCGGACAGACAAGTTGTTGGTTGGTCATTAAGTAAGGATATGACATATGAAAACACGGTTCTTAAGGCATGGAATACTGCACGTAAGCGACGACAAATAATACATTGATTTATACTTCATTCAGATAGAGGCGTTCAATATGCCTGCAATAAAATAAGGGATCTTTTTATGGGTAATAATAAGATAAACAGAAGCATGAGCAGAAAGGGAAATTGTTGGGATAATGTCGCAGCTGAAAGCTTTTTTAAAACCATTAAGTCGGAAATGATATACCGAAATGAGTTTTAAATCAGCAGTATCCCATAAAGTGTGTAAGTAAAGTTATTCTGATTTTTTCGGAGCCCTTTTCTAGCTCAAGAAAAAAATTGGAAATAACTTTACGTTAGTCTCATATTAAAAGCACACTTATTATGGAACCAAAAGATTTATTGACCGATGAAATTTTAAAGCAATTCAAAACAGGAAAACAGCTAAATGACTTTCTGATGCAGGTTCAAAAGCGAGGCATTGAGAAAATGCTCGAAGGGGAACTTGATGATCATTTAGGCTATGAGAAGCACGAAAAGGCAATAGCGCATAATTCTAGAAATGGCTATGGTACCAAGAAAGTGCGAACAAGTTTGGGAGAGTCTGAAATCATTGTACCCCGCGATAGGGATGCTAGTTTTAACCCAATGATTGTACCCAAGCGTGGCAGTATGGTTGAAGGTCTGGAAAATATCATTGTATCGTTTTATGCCAAAGGAATGAGCAACAGCGACATTGAACGACAAATTCGGGAACTCTACAATTTTGATGTTTCTGCCAGCACGATATCCCGTATTACCGATAAAGTAATTGGAGATATTGTTGCATGGCAAAACCGCCCGTTGGAACCGGTTTATCTAATCGTTTGGATGGATGGTATTGTCTTTAAGGTGAGGGAGAATTCTAAGATCATCAACAAAACCATCTACATTTCCGTAGGACTCCGAAGAGATGGACTTAAGGAAGTCTTGGGACTATGGCTGGGTAAAAATGAATCCTCGGCTTATTGGATGAGTGTTTTAACAGATATGAAAGCTCGTGGACTTGAGGATATACTCATTACCGCAACAGATAATTTAAACGGATTCACAGATACCATTCGAAACGTATTCCCACTGGCAACAACTCAAATCTGTGTGGTTCATCAGATCCGAAACACCTGCAGATACGTTGTATGGAAAGATAAGAAGGAGTTTACAATGGATCTAAAACTCATTTATGGTGCTCCTACTAAAAATGCAGCAGAGGCTTCCTTAGAGGATTTTGCCAATAAATGGAATTCAAAATATTCCTATGCAGTAAAGAGCTGGCGGGAGAATTGGGATGAATTGACTGCTTTTTTTGAATTTCCTCTGGAGATCAGAAAAATCATTTATACCACCAATTTAATCGAGAATCTGAATGGTAAAATCAGAAAGTATACAAAGAATAAATTGTCCTTTCCTTCTGATGATGCAGTAATGAAATCGGCCTATCTGGCCACAAGGGAAGCGACCAGAAAATGGACGATGCCGATCCAAAACTGGGGAGTGATACTTAATCAGTTTTTAGCTATATTCGAAGAAAGGGTCAGACTTAACTAAAGTCTAACCCTGGAAATAGCACTTACACACTTTGCGGGACAGTGTCTTTTTATCGTTTACTCATGCATATAACCATGTATACGATTATATTGAAAATTGGTACAATATTAAAAGTATACACTCTAGTTTAGGATATAAAACACCTTTAGAAAAAGAAATTGAATTAAGAGCATATTATAAATTGGCAGCCTAATCCTTTTTGTACCAAATTTTGTTGCAATTCCACTAATTTTGATATGATTTGTGAGAATAAGTTTAAATTTGTCATGAGAGAAAGTGGTTTTTGTTGTGCAACTCAAAGATACTTTGAGATACTTAAATTCTTTCTCTCTTTTTTATTCGTTTAGGACGCGATTGGCTTTATATCAATATGGAAAACAAATTTCAATGATCTTAGCACATAAAAAAGAGTCTCATTCCTTTTTGGAACAAGACTCTTTAATAGTTGGCGTTGACCTACTCTCCCACCATTGGCAGTACCATCGGCGCTGACAAGCTTAACTTCTCTGTTCGGAATGGGAAGAGGTGGAACCCTGCTGCTATAAACACCTTAATTCTTTTGATCCTTTTTGGGGATCTACTCCTTAATCGTACCAAACCGATCCGGCACAAAAATACTTTATAACAAAAAAGAGTCTCATTCCATTGGAACAAGACTCTTTAAAAGTTGGCGTCGACCTACTCTCCCACCTGTTGGCAGTACCATCGGCGCTATCGGGCTTAACTTCTCTGTTCGGAATGGGAAGAGGTGGAACCCCGATGCAATAGACACCTAAAATCATTCATCTAATATTGAGCTTACACCCTCAAGATAATATCATAGACATATCAAAAAAATCAAAGTAAAAATAACATCCGAAAAAATTCAGAAATGAACACCGCACTCAAAAGTTTTAGGGTAATTAGTATTGCTCGGCTTTGACGTCACCGCCTTTACACCTGCAACCTATCAACGTCGTAGTCTCCAACGACCCTTAAAGGAAATCTCATCTTGAGGTAGGCTTCGTGCTTAGATGCTTTCAGCACTTATCCCTTCCGAACGTAGCTACTCTGCAATGCAGCTGGCGCCACAACAGATGCACTAGAGGTTCGTCCAACCCGGTCCTCTCGTACTAGAGTCAGATCCTCTCAAATTTCCAACGCCCACAACAGATAGGGACCGAACTGTCTCACGACGTTCTGAACCCAGCTCGCGTGCCACTTTAATGGGCGAACAGCCCAACCCTTGGGACCTTCTCCAGCCCCAGGATGTGACGAGCCGACATCGAGGTGCCAAACCGCTCCGTCGATATGAGCTCTTGGGAGCGATCAGCCTGTTATCCCCGGCGTACCTTTTATCCTTTGAGCGATGGCCCTTCCATGCGGAACCACCGGATCACTATGCTCTACTTTCGTACCTGATCGACCTGTATGTCTCACAGTCAAGCACCCTTGTGCCATTGCACTCTACACACGATTACCAAACGTGTTGAGGGTACCTTTAGAAGCCTCCGTTACTCTTTTGGAGGCGACCACCCCAGTCAAACTACCCACCACACACTGTCCGTCGTCAGACGTTAGACTCCAGATAAGCAAAGGGACGTATTTCAAGGTTGACTCCACAAGTCCTGGCGAACCCGCTTCATAGTCTCCGTCCTATCCTACACATTACTTACCCAAAATCAATGTGAAGCTGCAGTAAAGGTGCACGGGGTCTTTCCGTCCCGTTGCGGGTAATCGGCATCTTCACCGATACTACAATTTCACCGAGCTCATGGCTGAGACAGTGCCCAGATCGTTACACCATTCGTGCAGGTCGGAACTTACCCGACAAGGAATTTCGCTACCTTAGGACCGTTATAGTTACGGCCGCCGTTTACTGGGGCTTCATTTCAATGCTTCTCCGAAAATAACATCTCCACTTAACCTTCCAGCACCGGGCAGGTGTCAGGCCTTATACTTCAACTTTCGTTTTTGCAAAGCCATGTGTTTTTGATAAACAGTCGCCTGGGCCATTTCACTGCGGCTCTCATCGCTGAGAGCGTCCTTTCTCCCGAAGTTACAGGACTATTTTGCCGAGTTCCTTAGCCATGAATCACTCGAGCGCCTTAGTATACTCTACTTGACTACCTGTGTCGGTTTGAGGTACGGGCAGCTTTAACCTGAAGCTTAGAGGTTTTTCTTGGAAGTAAAATTAGGCACACTATCTGCGCTGCCGTAGCATTGCAGTACTATCGACTTTCAGCTCAAAATGCGGATTTACCTGCATCTCTCATCACGTACGGTCTTCAACGAACTATTCCGTCAGTTCGCGGTGCTTTCATCTCTTCGTCACCCCATCGCAGTTAAAGCCGGTACGGGAATATTAACCCGTTGTCCATCGAGTTCGCCTTTCGGCTACCCCTTAGGTCCCGACTAACCCTGATCCGATTAGCGTTGATCAGGAAACCTTAGTCTATTGGCGTGCGGGTTTCTCACCCGCATTATCGTTACTTATGCCTACATTTGCTTTTCCAGAAGCTCCACAATGCATTACCACACTGCTTCTGCGCCGCTGGAATGCTCCCCTACCAGTTAGAATAAATTCTAAATCCATAGCTTCGGTAGTATGTTTTATGCCCGATTATCATCCATGCAAGATCGCTCGACTAGTGAGCTGTTACGCACTCTTTAAATGAATGGCTGCTTCCAAGCCAACATCCTAGCTGTCAATGCAATCTCACCTCGTTAGTTCAACTTAACATACATTTGGGGACCTTAGCTGATGGTCTGGGTTCTTTCCCTCTCGTCCGTGGACCTTAGCACCCACGGGCTCACTGCCAGATATAAGTTATAGCATTCGGAGTTTGTCTGGATTTGATAGGCGGTGAAGCCCTCGCATCCAATCAGTAGCTCTACCTCTATAACTCTCGACTCTGACGCTGCACCTAAATGCATTTCGGGGAGTACGAGCTATTTCTCAGTTTGATTGGCCTTTCACCCCTACCCACAGTTCATCCCAAGACTTTTCAACGTCAACGGGTTGGGCCCTCCACTCTGGATTAACAGAGCTTCAGCCTGACCATGGGTAGATCACCAAGTTTCGCGTCTACCCCCACTAACTTTACGCCCTATTCAGACTCGCTTTCGCTTCGACTACGGACCTGAAGCCCTTAATCTCGCTAGTGAGGAGTAACTCGTAGGCTCATTATGCAAAAGGCACGCCGTCACACCAAAAGGTGCTCCGACCGCTTGTAAGCGTATGGTTTCAGGTACTATTTCACTCCTCTATTCGAGGTGCTTTTCACCTTTCCCTCACGGTACTTGTTCACTATCGGTCTCTCAGGAGTATTTAGCCTTACCGGATGGTCCCGGCAGATTCACACAGAATTTCTCGTGTTCCGCGCTACTCAGGATACTGCTGGAGGCATTTTGCTTACGTGTACGAGACTATCACTCTCTTCGGTGTGTCTTTCCAAACACTTCCACTTCACGCCATTTCTCTTATTGCAGTCCTACAACCCCTACATTGCCGAAACAATATAGGTTTGGGCTGATCCCCGTTCGATCGCCACTACTAGGGGAATCACTTTTGTTTTCTTCTCCTCCGGGTACTTAGATGTTTCAGTTCTCCGGGTTTGCCTCCATTGCTGGATACCTATTAAAATAGGTGGGTTGCCCCATTCGGAAATTCACGGGTCAAAGGTTATTTGCACCTCTCCATGACTTATCGCAGCTTATCACGTCCTTCATCGCCTCTGAGAGCCAAGGCATCCGCCATACGCTCTTAATTACTTCTTATTGTGTTAACAAAAATTAAATCCCGTTACCGGAATTCATCCCTGTTTCTTTACTTTTGTTACTTCTACTTTAATTTTGTTTCAATATGTCAAAGAACTTTAAATACACCATCGTATTTTTGTGGAGAATATCGGAGTCGAACCGATGACCTCCTGCGTGCAAGGCAGGCGCTCTAGCCAACTGAGCTAATCCCCCATAATCGTTTCACTCCAATTACAAATTACAAATCATTTAATTACGTTCTATTCGTAATCAATAACTCCTAATGGATAATTAAATAGTAGTCCTGCGCAGATTTGAACTGCGGACCCCTACATTATCAGTGTAGTGCTCTAACCAACTGAGCTACAGGACTATTACTACCTATCAGCTTAGCGGTGAAAACACCCTAACGCTATGGGTTATGGTATAAATAAATTTATGAAAACAATCAGTCAGGAAATACAGTCTAAAACTCTTATCGAATCTCAATTCCTATAGTACAATACTTCCAATCTCTAGAAAGGAGGTGTTCCAGCCACACCTTCCGGTACGGCTACCTTGTTACGACTTAGCCCCAGTTACCAATTTTACCCTAGGACGCTCCTTGCGGTTACGTACTTCAGGTCCCCTCGGCTTCCATGGCTTGACGGGCGGTGTGTACAAGGCCCGGGAACGTATTCACCGTAGCGTTGCTGATCTACGATTACTAGCGAATCCAACTTCACGGAGTCGAGTTGCAGACTCCGATCCGAACTGAGACCAGCTTTTGAGATTAGCATCCAGTCACCTGGTAGCTGCCCTTTGTACTGGCCATTGTAACACGTGTGTAGCCCTGGACGTAAGGGCCGTGCTGATTTGACGTCATCCCCACCTTCCTCTCACCTTACGGTGGCAGTCTCGCTAGAGTCCTCAGCTTAACCTGTTAGCAACTAACGATAGGGGTTGCGCTCGTTATGGGACTTAACCCGACACCTCACGGCACGAGCTGACGACAACCATGCAGCACCTTGTAAATTGCTCCGAAGAGAAAGCCTATTTCTAAGCCGGTCAATCTACATTTAAGTCCAGGTAAGGTTCCTCGCGTATCATCGAATTAAACCACATGTTCCTCCGCTTGTGCGGGCCCCCGTCAATTCCTTTGAGTTTCATTCTTGCGAACGTACTCCCCAGGTGGATTACTTAATGCTTTCGCTCAGTCACGCACGGTGTATTGTGCACAACGAGTAATCATCGTTTACGGCGTGGACTACCAGGGTATCTAATCCTGTTCGCTCCCCACGCTTTCGTCCATCAGCGTCAATGTTAGCTTAGTGAGCTGCCTTCGCAATCGGTGTTCTACGTTATATCTATGCATTTCACCGCTACATAACGTATTCCGCCCACCTCAACTAAATTCAAGGCTTTCAGTATCAATGGCAGTTCCGGAGTTGAGCTCCGGGATTTCACCACTGACTTAAAAGCCCGCCTACGGACCCTTTAAACCCAATAAATCCGGATAACGCTTGGATCCTCCGTATTACCGCGGCTGCTGGCACGGAGTTAGCCGATCCTTATTCTTACAGTACCTTCAGTTCACTACACGTAGCAAAGTTTATTCCTGTAAAAAAGCAGTTTACAACCCATAGGGCCGTCATCCTGCACGCGACATGGCTGGTTCAGGCTTGCGCCCATTGACCAATATTCCTCACTGCTGCCTCCCGTAGGAGTCTGGTCCGTGTCTCAGTACCAGTGTGGGGGACTATCCTCTCAGACCCCCTAAGCATCATAGTCTTGGTGAGCCGTTACCTCACCAACTAACTAATGCTACGCATGCCCATCTTTTACCTCCGTAGATTTAATATTCAAACCATGCGATTCAAATATATTATGCGGTATTAATCCAAATTTCTTTGGGCTATCCCCCAGTAAAAGGTAGGTTGCATACGCGTTACTCACCCGTGCGCCGGTCTCTAAGCAGCAAGCTGCCTATACCCCTCGACTTGCATGTGTTAGGCCTGTCGCTAGCGTTCATCCTGAGCCAGGATCAAACTCTTCGTTGTATAAAAACTTTTGTTATAATTCTGCTCTTGGATGTATTTATAGTTATCGTAATTCTTACTTGACAAGGTTTTATTCCCTGTATTTACCTAACTTGTTGTTTCCAATATTTTCAAAGAACTTCTGTCGGCTGTATACCCCTTACTTAAAAAGGCAACCTGTTCTAAAATTTCATTCTTAAACAAGACAGTCGTTACTGTCTCTAAAAGCGAGTGCAAAGATAAAGAAATAAATCCCAAACCTGCAAATCTTTTTTCAACTTTTTTTTCAGGACAATTTCGCTGTAATCCCCAAGTTTCCTAGGGTCTCACGAGCTCGTTAGCTCCCAAAGCGGGTGCAAAGATAAATCATTTATTTCATTATATCCTAATCCCAAAGTGAAAAAATTTCAAAAAAAAATAAAGCCCGTTCCGGTGATAAAAAAATTACTCCCCAAATCACTCAAAACCCTGCTCACTTTCCGTTGAAAGCGGTGCAAAGATAAACCATTATTTTTCCCAATTCCTAATACATTTAAAAAGTTTTTCCAAACATTAACTTAACTAACTGATAACATGAATAATTATTTTTTATAAAAAGTAAATTAACCAATGATTCCTGATCGTGTTCCAAATTACAAGCATTTTATAACCCGATAAATAAAACTACTTTAATCTTCGAAATAAAGATATGTGTGGTATTTGTAAAGCCGTACTAAGAAGTGTGAAGGATAATTAAAAACAACAAAACATGAAATATGCTGCGTTAAGGATTGAAGTGGATACCCCACAGCGATGCATAAAATCATTTGAGAAATTGGAAGAGGCAGGTTGATTAATTTACTTGCTGCTATAAGAGAAGAGTAAAGCGAGGAGTAGTAACGGAAAGCCTGACCCGAATTTATGAGGGAAACGCCCTAAACTAAAAAAAAGCCTCCCCGAGATGAGAAGGCTTGCTGTATTATAGGTCTTTTTAAGATTCTTTATTGTCTCTTTTCATTTGCCAGGGGAAATTGTTGCCATGCGACGCACCAAATTCCTTAGCGGTAATTTCGTCAATTTTCATACGGTATACTTCTACATTACGAACGGCTGGCGTGTTGTAGGTGAATTTGTGATCTGTATAATTAGCCATGGTAATGTTCAGCGCATCAACTTTTTGATCCATATCGATAATGAACTCGATAGGACCACGTGCCACAACACTTTTTCCTTTCATGCGGTAACTGCATGCCATGTGAACATCCTGATAAGCCAAAACTGGAGGTGTGCAAAAAGTAACACATGCTTCCGGGTTCAATTTTAAACAATCTATTAGTTTTCCAAAGCCTGCTCCGTGTAAATAAATATAATTATCGTGAAAGCCAAAGTTCATAGGAATAACATATGGTTTGTTTTCCGGATCGACTACTCCCAAAAAGCAGGTATCGCATGAGTTGATAATTTCGTCGATTTGCTCTTTAGATTCAATAAATATGGTCTTCATATATATGTGTTTTATTAAATTCTAAGATATGGTTCGATTTCCCAGTTCTTTTGAAATCGCATTTTTTATTTGATCGAGCACCATTTTTTGCTTCATCAGTTCCATCATTCGATCGGCATTACCGGTATCCTGAGCTTTCTGCATTTCCTGCATAACCTCCTTCATTAACAAACGAACCTTTTTCCCTTTGTATTCATTCACCAATTTAGGAACGATCTCTTTCAGTTTCATTTCCTCTGATTCAACAACGCTTTCATTACGCGTCCACAAACCACTTAATTGATGGGGTTCACTAAGAATATCGGCAGCTAACTGATTTACTTTTTCGTTGGGAAGATCGCGAAAGAAGGTTTTTGTATTGAAAGCTTCCTTTTCCATATTTTCACCGTACTGATCGAATACCAATTGATACAATGGATTGACTGATTCCAGTTCATCATTGGAGAGCTCTGTAATAATATACTGTCCAACCAGCAACTGCTCTTCATTTCCTGCTTCGTCTTTCTGACTATAGAGAATTTCACTTCCAAAATTGAGCAATATTCGAACCAATGCCCGCTCCTCCAAATCGCATTCATTTGCTGAACGCAGAAATGCAGAATTCTCCGACAACTTATCTGTAGTCTGATCTTCCGGTAAATTGGATCTTTGTTCATTCTTCCAGCTATCTTCTTTTACTCTATGAATTATTTTATTGATTTCGGTATACAATACTCTTTCATCTACATTTAGGATATTACTACACTCACGCACATAAACTGCCCGAACAATACCGTCGGGAATTATGGCTATGGAACGCACAATATCAATAATGAGATTGGCTCTTTTTACCGGATCATCTTTTGCATCTTTTAAAAGCAGATTGGTTTTAAAAACGATAAAATCACTCTCATTCTTCTCGATGTATTCCATTAATTCACTTGCCCCCATAGTTCTGGAAAATGAATCAGGATCTTCGCCTTGAGGCAATAGTAAAACTTTTACGTTCACTTCCTGTTCCAATACCAAATCGATTCCCCGAAGTGAAGCTTTAATACCTGCGGCATCGCCATCGTATATAATGGTAATGTTATTGGTAAATCTTTTAATCAGACGTATTTGGTCGGCAGTAAGAGCCGTTCCCGATGAAGCAACAACATTCTCGATTCCTGCCTGATGGAATGAAAGTACATCGGTGTACCCTTCAACTAAAAAACACTTTTCGTTTTGCACAATGGATTTCTTGGCTTGAAAAATACCATACAAAATCCGGCTTTTGTGATATACTTCTGATTCGGGGGAATTTAAATATTTGGCTGCTTTGGCATCATTTTTAAGTATTCTACCACCAAATGCCTGAACCCGGCCTGCAATTCCGTGAATCGGAAAAATAACTCTTCCGCGAAAGCGGTCGAGCAATCGGTTTTCTTTTTCGATGCTTAATCCGGTTTTTACCAGATATTCCTTTTTATAACCACAATCAAGAGCATGATTCGAAAAAGCATCCCAAGCCTCTAAACAATAGCCAACCTGAAACTTCTTGATAATATCATCTCGAAACCCACGTTCCCGCATATATCCCATTCCTATGGCCATACCCTGAGCATGCTCATACAAATTCTGGGTAAATGATTTCTGAGCAAAAGAATTCACAATCATCATACTCTCCCGATCATTCTTTTGTCGTTCCTGTTCGGGCGAAAGCTCTTTTTCAACAACCTCGATGTGATATTTTTTCGCCAGATATTTTAATGCACCTACATAATCGAGATGCTCATGTTCCATAATAAAGTTCACGGAATTTCCACCTTTTCCACAACCAAAACACTTGTAAATGCCTTTGGCAGGAGAAACGGTAAAGGATGGCGACTTTTCGTTATGAAAAGGACACAATCCCAGGAAATTAACGCCTCTTTTTTTTAGAGTCACGAAATCGGAAACTACTTCGGTAATTTCGGCAGAGTCGAAAATTCGTGCAACAGTTGACTGATCAATCATAGCAACAAAAATAGGAAACAAGATTGATAAAAATGGAAAGATCGGCAGATTTTAGAAATTCTAAATTAAACCCAATCACAAAACCATGTAATCATTCTCTTGAAAATTCTTCCGGAATCGAAAATAATACCAACAACAATTCGTTCTACATTTTGATGGACATAATTTATTTGATTAAATTCAATAATTGAATTGTATTAAAACCATAAAAAACAAGCAAGCCAACACATTATCAAGATGTAAAACCATGAATAGAATCATTATAACAATCGCAATTTGTCTGGCAGGAATCCTGTCATTCCCACAAGAACACTTGCCAAGCGCATCTGACTACAATAGATTTCACAACACAAAAACACTTGTGGTTTTGGAAGATAATCTGTTTTCCGATTTTAATGACAAGATAAAAGAAGCGGTTAAACAAAACTGGACCATTACCAAGTATGAATTTATTTCGAACGCAGAATTCGAAAAACAACGATTCAATCCTAAGTATTCATTTTTAGTAACAAGTATTGTTACTTTTAATAAAGACAAAACCAAGGCCAAATACAATTTTTTAAGTCTGCTTTTGGGAGGACAGGCAAATGTTATTGGTGATATGCCTGACCTGTGTTCAATCCCATTATCGTATGTGCGGGTTGATGAAGAAAGTTACATTTATAAACTCACCTCTTTGGTTCTGTTTATGCAAAATCATATTGCGCTGGTAACTAAAAATCCTGACATTATATCTGAAAACATACTGAAATACTACAATAAAAACAGTTCCGAAACTAAAGACAAAACTCTCTATTTGCTAAAGAATGAAATGGATGATGACGTTAATTCCGCAACTAAAATACGAAAGATATATCCTGGAAAAGTGAAATTGGTAGAAGCCAATGAAATTGAGGAAGCCATTCGAAATAAGAACAACGATATTATCTTTTTGCATAAAGTTGGCCCCGAAAAAACTAAAAACAAGGCCAGATGTTTTAAAATACTTGTTGGTGCCGGCGACTCAAAGTTTTATTATTTCGATTACCATATGGTAAAAGGCAAGCAAACAGACAGATTTTTGGGGAGTGATTTTAAAAAGTTAGCAAAATAAATATATGCTCATACTTGCTTTAATTTGTTTAAAGAGATAATTGCCCGAATTGATAAATTTTGAACGACCTTATTTTATGACTAAATTGAGTCGAAAAGATCTATTTATTGTATGAAAAAATTGGTTGTATTAAGTGGTGCCGGCATGAGTGCTGAAAGTGGTATCCGAACATTTCGCGACATGGGTGGTCTTTGGAACCAATACGATGTAATGGAAGTTGCCAGTCCGCATGCCTGGAAAAAAAATCCGCATTTAGTGCATCAATTTTACAACGAGCGCCGTAAACAGTTATTTGATTGTTTTCCCAATAAGGGACATTTGCTTATTGCGGAACTTGAAAAACATTATGAGGTTGAAATTGTTACTCAGAATGTTGATGATTTGCATGAACGAGCTGGAAGTTCAAATGTATTACATCTTCACGGTGAGTTAAAGAAGGCTAGAAGTACAGCTGATCCTGAATTAATTTATGATCTGGATCATTGGGAACTAACTTTAAACGACACTTGTGAAAAAGGTTCACCATTGAGGCCTCATATTGTATGGTTTGGCGAAAGTGTTCCGGCAATTAGCGAAGCGGTGGCTATTGTTAGTAAAGCGGATGTTTTTGTGATTATTGGAACGTCATTAAATGTGTATCCGGCAGCAGGTTTAATCGACTATATTCCAAATAAAACACCTGTTTATGTTATCGATCCTAATCAGCCATTAATGCAATCAAACAGAAATATTACTTATATTAGAGAAAAGGCGAGTGTTGGAATGGAAAAACTGTTCGAACTTCTTCATTAAATACCATTGAGTTATGAAAAAACAAGTGCTGTTACTACTATTGGGAATATTAGTTTTGACTTCTTGTAATCATTATGAATCGAAAGTACCAATATCGCCTTCGGGTAATTCTGTAATCGAAAAAAGTTTATTGGGAGAATGGATTCTTAGTTCCGAGAATAAAAAAGAAGAAGCATCAGGTTATATCGAAGTGATTCCTTTTAATGATACAGAGTACCTTGTTCAATTAAAAGAAATTGCAGACTCAACGAAGAATATTGAATCGATTATCAACATTAGAATGTTTTCGTCGGAAGTAAACGAGAATGTTTATTTTAATATGCAATTTGTTGGTGCAGACAGTGATAAGGGTTTTATGATTTATCGTTACAAGCCAATTGCCGGGAATCGCTACAAAGTCTTCTTTTTATCAAAAGATCAGTTTAACAAGGTATTTCCCAACTCGAAAAGCTTTAAAGAGTATATTGAAACACATACGAAAGAATTTGAAAAATATTTTGATGTGGAAGGCATTCTCGAGCGAAAAATAAAATAAGTAAAAGAGTATCCAAAAAAATAGGATACCCTTTCTATATTGTTTGAACAATAGTCTAATTACAAATCGTCATTTGTTAGATCGATCACGCCATTTGTCGTTGTAAAATCGCGTGATGCTTTCAAAAGATTTCCGGAATAAAGCACAAGGTTTTTGGTTTCATTAATAATTCCCAAATAAAGAACCGAATTTCTGGTTCCAACTTTCTCAGCCTTAATTCTTCTAATTTGCTCTTTTCTAAACTTACTTAAAGATAACAGTAAATCTTTTTGCTTTCCAAAAGCTTTTTCGATTTGATTTAAATCATAATCATTGTCATTTAACAAACGGTTTATGGTTTTGAAGAAATCCTCAAGCTTTGTTTGAATTATATTTAACTCATTGATTTGTTCAGGAACCAATGATTTATGATTGTTATCTACATAATCGAAAGCAGGTTCAGCAATAAAATTAATCGAGTGAGCAATTTCTCTTAAGTAATCAAGCAATTGAACGTAAAATGGTCCTGTTGTTATACTGTCCTCAGAAAGTTTCTGAACAACAAAAGGAACCTGATCTTTCAGTGATTTAGCTTCCTTGTCGAGCTTCCTTACTTTTTTTAGAGATTCTTTAAGAGTACCACGTTCTTCAAAAGCCAAACCGTTAACAATTTTAGCATAAACCTTAGGAATCTTAGTGGTTACAACCGACACTGCATGAGTAAGCTGTTCAAGAATCTCTCCTTTACTAATAATAGAAGCATCTTCTTCGTCAATTTCTTCGGCTGAGTCTTGCCCCTTCGATTTGCGTTTATGGAATACATGTGACCGCACAACGAATGCAACAGCTACAACTAATAAACCAATGATCGCATATCCACCAAGCCAATTAATTAAACTTGCGAAAATAAAAGCTGCGGTAAAAGCAAAAAATGCTGTAAAAAACCAACCTCCTATTACGGTAAGTACTCCTGTAATTCGGTAAACTGCAGAATCTCTGTCCCATGCTCTATCGGAAAGTGAAGAACCCATTGCAACCATAAATGTAACATAGGTTGTAGACAAAGGTAATTTTAGAGATGTACCTATAGAGATTAAGATGCTTGCAACAGTAAGGTTTACCGAAGCACGAATCATATCAAAAGCAGGTACATCCTTTTTATCGATACCTGCCGGAGCTGAAGGCTTGGCAAATCGTTTTTGAATCCCCTCTTGAAACTTAACAGGTAATATACTTTTTAAGCTACTATTTGCAGACAAAGAACGTCGAACCAAAAGACGGGCAAAAAAAGACGATCCAAATTTTTCCTCGCCTTCATTCTGATTACTCAATCCTATTTCTGTTTCGGTAACTGTTCTGGCTTTTTTAGAAAACCAAAGAGTAATTGTCATTATTAAACCGGCAATAATCAACAGATAAGTTTCTGTTTTCACCTTATCGTTTAGAATTTCCATTGTCATTCCGTAAGCATCTGTACCTGGATTTGCGATAAATGCCTGAAACGATTTGAAACCCGCCAACGGAACACCAATAAAGTTTACCAAATCGTTACCCGCAAAAGCCATTGCCAAAGCAAAGGTTCCGACCAAAACAATTACTTTCAGGATGTTTAAACGGACAAACCACACCAAAGCCTGCAGAACTACTGTCCAACCTACAAAACAAACAAAAATGATTGTTAGTGTGTTTTCTTTTATCCAGCTAAGAGTTTCTTTCGTTATAAAAGAAGATCCCTTGGCTCCTTTTATTAAAATGAAATAGGTAATTGCAGTAATTGCAAACCCACCAAAAAGTGCTCCGAAATACTTAAATGTTTTTTCAAATTTATAAGTGAAAATCAAACGGCTAACATACTGCACAAGAGCCCCTGAGAAAAAGGCTATGACCACACTTAACAGGATACCTGTAATAATCGCCAGTGCTTTTGCCGAATTAATGTAACTTCCTAAGTCAAGTATTGTCTGATCAGAAGAGTTCATGATCTTTACAACGGCCACAGCCACAGCGGCACCCAGTAATTCGAATACAATCGACACGGTTGTCGACGTTGGTAAACCTACGGTATTGTAAAAATCCAACAGAATAATATCCGTTAGCATTACCGCAATAAAGATGATCATGATTTCTGCAAAGTAGAATTGGTCGGGATGAAATATCCCTTTACGGGCAACTTCCATCATTCCACTGGAAAAAGTGGCTCCAACCAAAACTCCAAGACTGGCAATCGCTAAAATCGCCCAACGCGGGGCTGCCTTGGAGCCAAATGCAGAGTTTAAGAAATTAACGGCATCATTACTAACCCCAACAATAAGGTCAGAAATAGCCAGTGCAAAAAGCACTACTACAATAATTAAGTAAAAGTTCTCCATGTTATAAGTTCGTAAATTCCCCGCAAACATACAAACACATGGAGACGCTAATATTTCTCAAACATTATCTTTGTGTTAATTTAACGTTAACACTTTTATGCCTCTGATTGATTAAGTTTTACCAAATAATCTGCAGTAGCCACATTTAAGGCCATTGGCACATTATTTATTACGCATGTTCTTATTAAAGTTTGAATATCATGCTCATGTCCGTGCGGTGTTTCGGCATCAATTAAGAAAATTACTTCATCTACCTTGCCTTCCAATATCTGAGCAGCTAAAAGAATATCTCCACCATTAGGACCATGACCAAAGCCTTTAACCTCAAGATCCAAAACTGAATTCAATAATTCAGATGTATTTGTAGTCCCTATTAATTTATGCTTTTTAAGCTCATCCTTATGTCTTTTTACCCAGGCAAGCATCACACTCTTCTTTTCATTGTGAGCAACCAACGCGATTGTCTTCATACATTTATTTTTTAATTGTTTTGTAATTTAATATATTTCACGAAGCATGACTTAAGAATCCTTTTTTTAATCAAAAATTCATACTTACATTCGTGTTTTGGCAAAATATTCGTGTTTTTATGAAATGACAGAAACCAAAGCCCGATTCGAATAAGTTGATCTGACACTAATGAAATAACAAATAAACGAAGTATTATTGAAATCATTAATAAAATTGTAAATTTGTTACTATAATATTAATCCTACACTTATGAAAAAATATATTAAAACCGTATTTATTGCTTCACTCATTCTTTCAATTGGTGTCTCGGCCTGCAAGGATGAAAAAAAGACTCCTGTAAAAAAAGAAGTTGCTGAAAAGGTGAAGGCAAAAAAAGAATCATCAAAAACTGAAACCAAGGCAGGACCCGTAGTAGCTAAAAAGAAACTTAAACCTGTAGTTGAACAGGTCCCGAACAAATATTTTTTAATTTTAGCTAGTTTTCAAAATATAAAAAATGCAGAACGTTTGCAGCAAAAATTAACCAAGGATGGTTATAATTCTGAAATTTTTGAAGCTGCAAATGGTTTTCACCGGGTTTCTTACAAAGCTTTTTCAGATCGCACTCTTGCTTTTCAGGAACTAAAATCGGCTAGAGCATCTGAAGAGCATAAAGAAAACTGGCTTTATATTAAACGATGATTTGAAACTTGAAATCGAAATGGTAAAATTTAACTTCTTTTTAATTCTTGTATTTCTTCTTTTTTCCGGATGTAAAGATAAAAAAACAATAACTCCGATTGAAAAAGGTAAGGTTGTAGAACAGACAGCAAAACGATTGGTTCCCGAACTAACACCTGAACCAAACAAGCCAGATCCAAAATTTACAAGTGAGCAAATCGCTGAAAACAGGAATTCTTTTGATTATCACATTGTAGCCGCCAGCTACAATAATTTAAGTCAGGCTGAAAATTTTAAAGGTAAATTGTACCAAAAAGGATATCCAAGTATTGTAATGGAACAAAACGGCAAGTTCCGTGTTGTAATGCAATCATTTAATAAAAAAGAAACTGCAGTAAAAGAACTGATTCGATTACGGAAGTTGAATAAAACACCGGATTTGTGGTTGTTGCACCAATAAATAATAGAATTTTATATTAACAGCATACAAGAACAGATTGTTACTAAACCAACTATAAAACCTGCGTAAACCTGAGATGGAGTATGCAGGTTTAATTTTAACCGGGAATACGCAATTAATCCTGCAAAAATAATCCCCACCATAAATACAAGTTTTAGAGAACTGGAATAAAGTATGGTAAATGCAATTACCATTCCTAAAAAGCCCCCAATACCTGCCATATGCAAACTAATTTTCCACTTTATTGAGATAAGAGTAACTATAACGATAGAAATAATAGCAGCCAGTTGTAAATTAGCAACGATCCTTGTGATTGGAAATTTAAGCAACATGTAATAGCCTAAAAAGTAGAATAGTAGTGTTAATACTAAGGGAATGAGCCTTTCCTGACGTTTTTCCAAACCAATATCTGAAATGATATTCTGATTCTTCAGTAAAGGCAAAATACTTAATGGAAGTAATACCGTTGAAATTACTACAATCATATAAATTACACGTACCAATTGATGGGGCGCAAAGTCAAGATAAGTTCCTGAATGAAATATTACAAAAACAGAAATTAATGGCATTAACATTGGGTGTGCCACTCCTGATATTATTCGAGCGAAATTCATAATAGTAGATTTAAAATGCAGAATAGAAAATGTGAAAAAAGATTACATCATTTATCCAAGCCCTTTAACAAAACAAAGGTGCAAAGATAATTGTCTTTGCACCAACTCGTTTATTCTTTAACAAAATTTATAATTCTTTTCTCAATCTGGCCACAGGAATATTTAATTGTTCCCTGTATTTAGCTACAGTACGCCTGGCTATCAGATACGATTTTTCTTTTAAAATAACCGCTAACTTATCATCAGTTAATGGCTTCTTCTTGTCCTCATTATCAATGCACTCCTGCAATATCTTCTTTATTTCACGAGTCGACACCTCTTCTCCCGAATCGGTTTGCAAACCTTCTGAGAAGAAATATTTTAAGGAAAAAATACCAAAATGAGTTTGTATGTATTTCGAATTTGATACCCGTGATATGGTTGAAATATCCAGCCCTGTTATTTCAGCAATATCTTTCAAAATCATTGGTCTGAGTTTACGTTCATCACCTTCCAGAAAATATTCCCGCTGAAAATCAATAATCGCGTTCATGCTTATCAACAATGTATTTTGTCTTTGTTTAATTGCATCAATAAACCATTTTGCAGAATCGAGCTTTTGCTTCACAAACATAACGGCGTCTTTATTCTCTCGCGACTGATTTTTCTTATTACCGGAATAATCCTCGAGCATCTCAGAATAAGCTCTGCTAATGTGCAGTTCGGGAACATTTCGTGAATTCAGGCTCAATAACAAATCGCCATCTTCCTCTTCCAATATAAAATCGGGAATAATAGTAGGCGATGCTTTATCTAATGGGTTATTAAATGTGCTTCCCGGCTTTGGATTTAACTTTAAAATTTCGTCAACAGCACATTTAAAATCTTCATCGCTTGCGCCAACTCTCTTCTGAATTTTATCGTAGTGCTTTTTGGTAAACTCTTCAAAATTCTTTTTCAGAATCAGCTTAGCTAATTTTACATCTGGATTAAATTTCCCTTTGCGTTCAATCTGGAGAAGCAAGCACTCCTGCAAGTCGCGTGCACCAACTCCTGCCGGATCAAAATCCTGGATTACCCGTAACAATTCCACTAATTCTTCATAAGAAGTTTCAACACCCATCGAAAAAGCCAAGTCATCCACAATACTTTCAATCTCTCTTCGTAGATATCCGTCTTCATCAATATTTCCAATCAGATATTCCGTTAAAGCATATTTTTCAGGAGTAAGAATGCGCAATCCCAATTGTGATATCAACAATTCATGAAAAGTTGTTCCTCCCGAAAAAGGGATTTCTTCGTGCTTGTCATCCTGCGAATAATTTTGTGCAGAAAGTTTATAAGATGGAGTATCTTCATCATTCATATAATCTTCCAAAGAAAATTCTTCCTGATCCTTATCTTTCTCGGGAGCTTCATCAGATTGATTATCATCTTGATAATCCTCTTCATTATTTCCTTCTTCCAGAACAGGATTCTCTTCCAACTCCTTTTTAATTCGCTCTTCAAGCTGCAAAGTTGGAAGCTCCAACAATTTTATCACCTGAATTTGCTGAGGCGATAATTTCTGTAATAACTTTTGCTGTAAACTTTGCTTTAGCATACTGATTCCGTTCTTTTTTTTGAATGAAGCAAGGTACATATTCTCTTGTGAACTTACAAGAAGATCATCACTCAAGTACAATTTTCAAGCCATAAGTGGTAAGTATCAAAATCTTAAGCACAACAGGCATGCTCAAAATAAGTAGCTTAGTTTATCGTTTTTTTAATAAATAATTCTGTCAGGCTTTGGCTTATCAGGATAAAACATCCAATAAAACTCCAAATTTCAATTTCAACATTCATAATTTAGAGCACAAAAAAACCGTACTACATATGCAATACGGTTTTCAATATCATTTGGTTTTTACCCTCTTAAAACTCAGCATTTTTTGGAGTTCTTGGGAAAGGAATTACGTCGCGGATATTACCCATTCCGGTAACAAACAACATCATTCTTTCAAATCCTAACCCAAAGCCGCTATGAGTAGCTGTTCCGAATCTTCTGGTATCTAAATACCAATCCATATCTTCAGCAGGTATACTCATTTCTTTCATACGGGTCACCAATTTATCCAAATCTTCCTCACGCTGCGATCCTCCAATAATCTCACCAATTCCCGGGAATAGAATATCCATAGCAGCTACAGTTTTTCCATCCTCATTTTGTTTCATATAGAAAGATTTAATCTCCTTTGGATAATCAATCAAGATAACCGGTTTCATGAATTTCTTCTCTACCAGATATCTCTCATGCTCAGACTGCAGATCAGCTCCCCAACCATCAATCAAATATTGAAATTTCTTCTTTTTATTGGGCTGAGAGTTACGAAGAATATCAATTGCCTCAGTATAAGTTAAACGAACAAAGTCGTTCTCCAAAACAAATTTCAATTTCTCAATCAATTCCATTGATTGTTCATCAGCTTTCTTCCCTTTTTCTTCTTCTTTTAATCTCTTACTCAAAAATTCAAGATCTTCCATACAGTTATCCAAAGCATATTTAATCATATACTTTAAAAACTCTTCGGCCAAATCCATGTTATCGGTGATATCATAGAAAGCCATTTCAGGTTCTATCATCCAGAACTCTGCCAGATGACGGGTTGTATTTGAATTTTCAGCCCGGAATGTAGGACCAAAAGTATAAATTTCTCCCAAAGACATTGCTCCCAATTCACCTTCCAACTGACCGGAAACTGTAAGATTTGTTTCCTTCCCGAAGAAATCTTCCTTATAATTAATGCTTCCATCTTCGTTTAAAGGTGGATTTTTAGCATCCAAAGTACTTACTCTAAACATTTCACCGGCACCTTCAGCATCCGAACCTGTAATAAGCGGCGTATGCATATAGAAAAAACCTTTTTTATTAAAGAATTCGTGTACCGCAAAAGCCATTGCATGGCGAATACGGAAAACCGCACTAAATGTACTGGTACGAAAACGTAAATGCGCTTTTTCTCTCAAAAATTCCAAAGAATGTTTCTTTGGTTGAAGTGGGTATTTTTCGGGATCGGCAACACCTAAAACCTCAATTTTTGTAGCAGAAATCTCAACACTTTGTCCGCTTCCCTGCGATGCGATAACCTCTCCAACAACAGAAATCGCTGCACCTGTAGAAATTTTCTTTAATAAATCCTCATTAAAATTTGGAACATCAACAACGATCTGAAGATTATTAATAGTAGAACCATCATTTAAAGCGATAAAATTAATTTGCTTGTTTCCACGCTTGGTTCTAACCCAACCTTTCACATTTACTTCACTGCCAACTTCATTTGAAATCAACAGCTTTTTGATCTTAATTCTTTTCTGTTCCATTTTATATTACTGGTTAATGAGATAATAAGTTTACAAAAATATAAAATTGGATTCAATTATGGTCTTATTAAGTAAATAATCAGCCAAAATCGTAAGACAAATTCGATATTTATTCTCTTAATAAACTGAAATACCTTTTTTTTTCAACATTAAAGCAGTAGTGCAAACGATTGATTTAATGATACTTATTTATATCACAAAGGAATTTAATACAAGTATGATTATGATTTTTTGTCAAGATTAGTATCTTTAAGGCCTTCAAATAATCAGTAAGTATATGATTGAGAATAAGTTAATCGAAAAGATTCGAAAAGCCATACATAAAAACTGGGAGCAACCAGCATTTACCAATTACCAAAAAGACACCTTAACTTATCAGGAAGTTGCTCAAAGAATACATTGGATGCATCTTCTTTTTAAAGAGTTAGGAATAAAAAAAGGAGACAAAATTGCAGTTATTGGTCGTAATTTAAACAATTGGGCTGCTACTTATTTGGGAACCATAACTTATGGAGCTGTAATTGTACCCATTCTTCCTGATTTTAATTCCAGCGATATTCATCACATCGTTAATCATTCCGAATCTACATTACTTTTTACAACCGAAAATATTTTCAATAAAATTGATGATTCAAAAATTGAAAAACTGAAAGGTATTATTTCATTGGAGGATTATAACGTTTTTTGTTCATCGTGCGACAAATTGAAAAAAGCAGTTGAAAAAGCCAATGCAGAATCACTAAAAAATAAGGTAGATAAAAACAAACTGAATTACGCCAATCCTAAAGATGAAGATATTGCAGTTCTATCGTATACATCAGGTACATCCGGATTTTCGAAAGGGGTAATGCTGGCCTATGAGTCACTGTATTCGAATATACAAATTGGCTTCGATTATATGGATTTTCGTCCTCAGGACAAGATCGTTTCATTTTTGCCATTGGCACATGTATTCGGCTGTATGTTCGAATTCCTCACCGAATTCTGTTGTGGTTGTCATGTTATATTTCTCTCGAGAGTACCAACTCCTCAAATAATTACCAAAGCCTTTCAGGAAGTACAACCTCGGTTAATCTGTTTGGTTCCTCTTATAATGGAGAAAATCTATAAAAAAAGAATATTGCCTGTATTGGAAAGCAGAAGAGTGAAACTGATGCTGAAGATCCCATTACTGGAAAAGAAAATTTACAAAAAGATTCGAAATTCACTCACTGAAACCTTTGGCGGGAAATTTATCGAAGTGATTATTGGAGGCGCGGCCTTAAGCAAAGAAGTGGAAGATTTTCTTCTAAAAATAGAATTTCCATTTTCTGTTGGTTACGGAATGACGGAGTGTGGTCCATTAATTAGTTATAGTTCAAACAGTAAATTTCGTGCACATTCCTGTGGTAAAGTAGTTGATCGCATGCAGGTTAGAATCAAATCTGACGACCCGTTTAATATTGTAGGTGAAATTCAGGTGAAGGGCTCCAACGTAATGAAGGGCTACTACAAAAATCCTGAAGCTACAAAAGAAGCCCTTGATAAAGACGGTTGGTTGGGAACAGGTGATCTTGGAATCATTGATAAAGACGATAACATATACATCAAAGGCAGATGTAAGAATATGCTGCTTGGTCCATCCGGACAGAATATTTATCCGGAAGAAATTGAAGCATGCTTAAATAATATGCCGTTTATTCAGGAATCAATTGTTACTGATGATAAAGATCATAAGTTAATTGCACTAATCTATCCGGATTACGAAGCTTGTGATGCAGAAGGATTAAACAAAGACGAAATTGAAGAAGCTCTTAATAAGGACAAGCAAATTTTAAACAAAAGCTTTCCTGCCTATATGAAAATATCACGGGTTATTGTATTTCCCGAGGAATTTAAGAAAACTCCCAAAAGAAATATAAAAAGATATTTGTACACTAGTTTGTATCACGAATAAAAATAGAAATCCATTCCTTTAAAGAATGGATTTCTATTTTTTAAATAAACCATTCTGAAGGCGGGTTGTGTGATTCAATTTAAAGACAAAATCGATAACCGGCATCGCTAAAAACTGAGACCCGTAATTGGTGTTCAGGTAGTATAATTTGTACCCTCCCGAAACAGAAAATTTACTGTCGCGGTGCCAATGAATTTTCCCCTGACTCTCAGCAGCCCATTCACCATTAAAATCGATAGAATAATAATCTGCGTTGATCGAAAAGTTAAAATTCCGGTAAACATTTCCATCCAATTCTACTCCTGCAAAATAAAGCTTTTGGCTGTTATGACAGGATGCTGTTCTGTGGTATAAAAAATGATAATCCAGTAATGGTAACTGAGAGTCTCCTGTTGTTAACGAAAAATCAAAACCAAGCCTTCCTGTAAGTACTAAATCGGGAAGTTTAATAAAACAATCTTTAGGCTGGGGATTAATTATATGACTAACAATCAATTCATTTCTAAAGGTGAAAATATGCGGAATTACTGCCGACTCGGGGATTTGATCTTGAAATCCACTACTTCTTGCCCATTTAAGACCAAGCGTTGGATAATAAAAGCTGTGTTGGGTTGAAACAATTGTGTTTTGCCGGAACCATTCATGTTTTACTCCAATATTAGGAGCAAATGGAAACAGTAATAACTGAGAATTAATTTCCGTTTTGGGATAATTCCCATATCTGCTTACAGCCAATGCACTTAGATGTATTTCACCCGAGGGAACCACCTTAGCTCCCCGTTCAGTCCAACTGCTGAAATAATCAATACGTTCTCCTCCAACCAAGGAAACTTGTGCGATGCTGTTACCGGCAACAAACAACAAAAAGAGCCCTAATAAATTTTTCATTCAAATCATCTTTCCTTTAATAACCACAAAATTCACGTTTTAGTATTTAGTTCACAAAGACTCCTTCCTGTAAAATACCTTGTCTCAATCCTTTTACCGATAAAATATGAAGAGTTACCTAATAAGTTGATCTGAAATAAAACAAGATCTATATTTTTATTGTTGCAATATATAAACCTATAGAATTAAAATGACTTTAGTGTTAAGAAGAGTTAATCAAAGAAAGGAAACTTTTAACACAAAGATAGTTTCCAGAGTTCTTTATTGATTTATATTTGCTGCATGAATGAGCAAAAAACAAATATCATTACTACTAGTTGGGCTTTATTTTTCCAATATGGTATTAAAAGTATAAGGATGGATGATATTGCTTCAAAAATGGGCATGTCTAAAAAAACATTATATAATTATTTCACTAACAAAAATGAATTAATAAATGAAGCTTGTAAATGGGATATCAAAAACCCTCAGTTTTCCTTTAAATCTGATCGAATAATCAATTTAAACGCACTCGATCAGTATTTTGAATTTTTTAATTTTATTAACGAGAGGATTCTTAAAAAATGTGATTCGTTAGACTATGATCTAAAAAAATACTACCCTGAAATATGGTTAAAAATTAAAGAGGAGAAAATTAAAAATTTCCAAATAGAGATAATTTACAATCTGCAAAAAGGAATTAAAGAAGGCCTGTATCGGCCGGAATTAGATGTTCTGTTTATAAGTAAAAATCTGGTTAGTTTTTATTTAAATCTTAACACAACCGAATATCAGGTGTTTTCAAGCAATGAAGTTTTTAATAAAGATATGCACATAGAACTGACCCTCTATCATCTTTATGGTATTTGTACAAATAAAGGAATTGAATATTTTAAAAATAAATTTAAATAATACAATGAAAAACATCCTACCAGCATTAATGGTGATTTTTATTGGACTCGGTACTCCCGCAAAAGCACAAACTGAATCCAACTTAAAACTTACCTTAGCCGAAGCACAACAGTACGCTTTGGAGAATTCGTACTCGATAAAATCAACTGAATATGATTTGCAAGTGGCCAGAAAAAAGGTTTGGGAAACGATTGCCGATGGTTTGCCTCAAATTGACGCAGCACTTGATTACAACAATAATCTAAATTTATCAGTTTCCTTGCTTCCTTCTGAATTTTTTGGAGGCACACCAGGAACTTATACTCCAATTAAATTTGGTCAGCGATATACCAGCTCTGCTTCAGTTAGTGTTAGTCAGAAAATTTTCGACGGATCTTACATTGTTGGAACAATGGCTGCCAAAGTTTTTGTACAACTTTCTCAGAATCAAAAAGAAAAATCAGAAATTGAGATTAAAAATACTGTGTCTCAAGCCTACTTTACCGTTTTGGTTGCCGAAGAAAATTACAAAACCATTCAGGAAAATCTCGAAATTAATCAGAAACTCCTAACCGAAACTGATGCGTATCACCAAAATGGTTTTAGAGAAGAATTGGATGTAGATCAAATTCGACTGATGCTCAATACAAATAAAAATCAATTAGCAGATGCCAAAAGAGCTATTCAAACCTCACTAATTATATTAAAATTTGGCTTAGGGATAGAAATTGATGAAAAAATTGAGTTGACCAATAGCCTGGAAGAACTGGTTGATCCTATTAGAACAGAATCGCCGGTAATTTCGAATTTTAATATGTCTGATCATATTGATTTCAGAATTATTGAGACCCAATTAAAAGCACAGGAATTGATTATAAAAAATGAAAAAGCGGCTTATTTACCGACCATTTCGGCATTTTACAACTATGGTAAAAACACCAGTTCAGATTATACCAATGTATTCAGATCTGATGTTCCCTGGTTTAAATCATCAGTTCTTGGATTTCAATTAAAAATGCCGATTTTTTCGGCAGGCCAAAAGCGTTCAAGAATTAAGCAAGAGAAAATCAATTTTATGAAGCTGGAAAATCAACAGGAGATGACTCAACAAAATCTTAAAATGGATGTAACTCTATCTTTTACCAACTTGTTGAATGCTCAGGAGAAATATGAAAATGATATAGAAGGCTTAAAAATTGCCAAACGAATTTTCGATAGAACCCAAATCAAATTTAAGGAAGGAATATCTACAAGTACAGAATTATCTGAAAACGAAAAACAATACCTGGATTCGCATTCCGCATATATTAATTCAACGCTCTCGCTTTTAAATTCGAAAATTGCCTTTGAAAAAGCCTTGGGTAAATTGTAATACTAACATCCTACAAAAAACATTATAAAATGAAGAACTTACTTATAGCCTGTATTATTCCATTACTTTTTGCCTGTTCTGCAAAGAACTCGGAAAAAAATGAGAACAAATCCGAACAATTAAAACAGTATAAATCAGAACTTTCTATTTTGAAAACCAAAATAGCAGATTTGGAAAATGAAATTCGAAGTACAAGTAACGAAGAAGAAACGATAAATGTGGTTGTTGAAAAATTAGCGACATCAAAATTTGAACATTATATACAAGTAACCGGTAATGTGGAAGCCGATAAAAACATAACGATAACTCCGGAAACTGCCGGAAATATCATTTCTGTTGATGTAACTGAAGGACAGCATGTGAACAAAGGTGATATTTTAGGGAAATTAAATACATCTCAAATTCAGCAACAAATTGACGAGGTAAAAACCAATCTTGCACTAAACACAACAATCTTCGAAAGACAAGAGCGTTTATGGAACCAAAAGATTGGTTCTGAAATAGAATACTTGCAGGCAAAAGCAAATAAAGAAGGATTCGAACGCAAACTGGAAGGTTTGGAAGCTCAAAAAGATATGGCAATTATCATGGCTCCCTTTAATGGTATTGTTGATGAAATACATCAGAAAAAAGGAGAATTAGCAGGACCTTCTATTCCATTTGCTCAATTGGTTAATATTGATAAAGTCTATGTTGAAGGTGATGTATCTGAAACATTCTTAAATTTTATTAAAGCAGGAGAAGCTGTAGAACTGGATTTCCCGGCTATTAATTACCAGACCAAAGCAAATATCTACCGCACATCAAATGTAATTGATCCTGCAAACAGAAGTTTCAAAATTCGAATCAACCTTAACAATCCAAAACACATGATCAAGCCAAATTTGATTTCTGTAATGAAAATCAAGGATTATGAAGTTCAGGATGCCATGGTTGTTCCTTCAATTATTATTAAAAAAGATTTTGAAGGAAACTATCTGTACATAGCTAAAAAGGAGGGAAAAAACCTTGTGGCGAGAAAAACATATGTAACTGTTTCCAAAACCTACAACAATGTTTCGATGATTGATTCTGGTCTTTCGCTAGGAGACCAAATTATAACAGATGGGTTTTCTCAAGTTGTGAACGGATCGCTGATTAGCACCAAATAATTTCAAATAAAATGGATAAAATCAAAGATACAGGCGCTGCCGAAGAAAATCAAAGGCAGTTTAAACCAACATTCGGAGCATTAAAGAATAAGAATTCCATTTTTATTCTAACTGCAATTCTCTGCATGTTTGGTTGGTTTTCGTACCAAAGTATGCCTCGGGAATATTTTCCTGAAGTAGTGATTCCGAACATTCTAATTTCAACTCCTTATCCGGGAAACTCTCCGGTTGATATCGAGAATCTGATAACCAGACCCATTGAAAAGGAGTTAAAATCCTTAAAAGGAGTTAAGAAAATGTCTTCTGCCTCCTATCAGGATATGAGTTTGATTGTTGTTGAGTTTAACACTGATGTAAATGTAAAACAAGCTCTTCAGGATACAAAAGACAAAGTAGACAAATCTTTAAGCGAATTACCTGATGATTTGGATACGGATCCAATTGTTGAAGACATAGATTTTGCTGATTTTCCAATCCTGAACATTAACCTTTCGGGCGATTTTGGATTGAACGAATTAAAACAATTTGCAGAAGATCTTCAAGATAAGTTTGAAGCCTTGCCTGAAGTCTCTGAGGCTGATATTAAAGGGGTTGATGAAAGAGAAATTAAGATCAATGCCGATTTGCACAAAATGGAAGCAAACGGTGTTTCCTTTCAGGATATTGAGACTGCCATCAGCGATGAAAATGTTACAGTGAGTGCAGGTACTTTAATCACTGATAACACCCGGCGAAGCATTCGTACCAGTGCCGATTACACCAACATGCAGCAAATCGAAAATACTATTGTAAAAGTTACCAATGGTAAAGTGGTTTATCTTAAGGATGTTGCCGAAATTGAAGATGGATACGAAGAACTTTCTTCCATTTCAAGATTGAATAACAATCCCGTAGTTTCCCTCTCAATTTCTAAAAAATCCGGTGAAAACCTTTTGGCTGCAACCGATGAAATCTATAAAATTATCTCGAAAGAGAAAGAATTGGGGAATTTACCAAGAGGATTGCTCGTAACGGTTACCGATGATACATCTGAAGATGTTCGTGGTCAGGTAAGCGACCTTGAAAATTCCATTATTATGGGAATGTTATTGGTTATCCTGATCCTTTATTTATTTATGGGATTGCGCAACGCGCTCTTCTCAGGTTTAGCAATTCCTATGTCGATGTTTATCTCGTTTATTATTCTCAATCAAATGGGATACACGGTAAATCAGATGATTCTGTTTTCTTTGATTTTGGCATTGGGAATGCTTGTTGATAATGCAATTGTTGTGGTCGAAAACGTATATCGTCTGCATGAAGAAGGCCTTTCGAAACTAGAAGCGACCAAAAAAGGGGTAAGTGAAATTGCAGGGCCGATTATTTCATCAACAGCAACAACCCTTGCCGCATTTTTCCCATTATTGCTTTGGGGTGGAATCATGGGTGAGTTTATGAAATATCTGCCTATTACCTTAATCATCGTATTGTCATCATCGCTGTTTGTGGCATTAATTCTAAATCCTGTATTTACAGCTAGTTTTGTAAAAATCGATAATATTTCGAAAAAGATTGACGCCAAAAAATTCCTTATTATTTCAGGATCTTTCCTAATTGCCTCACTTCCATTCTACGTATCAAAAGCATTTGGAATGCTGGATACTTATATCATGGCAAATCTTTTGGCATGCATAGGCTTACTAATCGTAACAAATTTATTGGTGCTAAAACCTTTTGCACGTTGGTTTCAGTTAAAATTTCTGGTTGCACTCGAAAACTCGTATGAAAGAACCCTGAGGTATGCACTTAAAGGTATTCGTCCCTTACTTTTCTTTCTTGGAACTTTTGTTTTAATGATTGTATCCATCATGTTTTATTTTGGAACCAAGCCTTTAGTCGTTTTCTTTCCGGATAACGATCCCAAGTCTGTTTACGTTACTATGGAACTTCCATTGGGAACTGATATTCACAAATCCAACGAAATTTCCGTTGAGGTTGAAAAAATTGTAAAGAAAACAATGGAACCCTATAAAAATATCATTCGTTCCATTTCAACCAATGTTGGTTCAGGTAAAGGCGGCATGTTTGAAGGTTCCCGTTCAGCAAATAAATCATTAACAAGTATTTCGTTCGTTGAATACAAACAAAGAGGTGGAGTTAGTACTTCCGAATTAATGAAGAAACTAACTGCAAATTTTAAAGGTTTTGTCGGTGCTAAAATATTTGTTGAAAAAAATTCTGAAGGTCCCCCTGTTGGACATCCAATCAATATTGAGGTTTCAGGTGATGATTTTGAACAATTGTTGGTTCAGGCAAATCGTATCAAACAGAAAATAGATGACGAAAGAATTGCCGGTATTGAAGAATTGAAACTAGATCTGGACCAGGGAAAACCAGAAATGCTGATTAATATCGATCGGGACAAGGTGAGACGCTTTGGTTTATCAACTAATCAGGTAGCACGTGCACTTCGTAATTCCTTATATGGTTTGGAAGTATCCAAATTTAAAGATGGTGAAGATGAATATGACATTATGCTCCGTCTGGCAGATAAATACAGATATGACGTTCCCTCTCTTATGAACCAGAAAATTAATGTAATGAGTCCGGTAAGTAACCAAATGGTTCAGATTCCAATATCGGCTGTTACAAGCTACAACTATGGTTCAACCTACGAAAGAATTAATAGAATTGATAACACACGTGTTGTTACAATTTACTCAAACGTAGAAGAAGGGTTTAATGCCAATGAAATAAATGCTAAAATAAGGGAAGTTTTAGCCGATTCCGAAATGCCAAAAGGATACACTCACAAATTAACCGGAGAACAGGAAGAACAGGATGAAACATCAGCATTTTTAACTCAGGCTTTATTAATTGCCCTTGCATTAATTACCCTTATATTGGTTACACAATTTAATTCGGCAGTTAAGCCGCTAATTATAATGATTACCGTACTCTTTAGTACAATCGGTGTATTCCTTGGTTTAGGTATTTTCAATATGCCATTCGTCATCTTAATGACGGGAATCGGTATTATCTCACTTGCCGGAATTGTTGTAAACAACGGAATTGTGCTTGTTGATTACATTGACTTGCTTCGGAAACGCAAAATAGAGACCATTGACAGAAGCCAACGCAAATATTTGACTTCTGCCGAAGAGGTTGATTGTATCGCAAAAGCAGGTAAAACCAGATTACGTCCGGTTATGCTAACAGCAATCACAACAGTTCTTGGTCTGTTCCCTCTTGCCGTAGGTATGAATTTCGATTTCTTCACTTTGTTTAGTGAATTCGATCCGCAATTATCATTCGGCAGCGATAGTACTGCATTTTGGGGACCTATGTCGTGGACTGTTATTTTCGGACTTAGTTTTGCAACTTTTTTAACACTAATTATTGCGCCGGTCATGTTCCGCCTTTCAACTCAAATTGAACATCGTTTATACGATATGTTTTCTAAAAAATAGTTTATTCTATTCATCCAATTAAAGCTGGCCAAAGGGTCAGCTTTTTTTTTATAAAATATCATATGCTCGTACTGTTTAATTGAAGATAACTAATATTTCATTTATGCTTCAAAATAAAGATTGAATAACCAAAGGAAAATGATATAAATTATGACCTGTAAACATAATCTGAAAAGGCCTGATTCTATTGATTTTACTGGGAAATTTATAAAAACTTAAAATCATTTTTTAGTCTCGAAAAACAGCCTGTTTGTCCAATAAAAACATAGATAAATAAAAACGGACATTCTTGTTTTGTGTAAGAACATAATAATTCGTAAATTTTTCATTACAAACTTGTTACAGACATTCTACTATATTAACCATCTTTATAATAACACTACTCATGGAAATCACTTCAATGATATTACAGATTTTAAGCTTGGCGGCACTCGCTTTCTTAATTTCCTTTTTAATTCAGGAAAGGAGAAATACCACAAGGGATTCTGGTGAGATTGAAATAAAAAATGAATTGAGCAAATCTCATACTTCTGCAAATAATTCTAACGAAAAACGTGAGGAATTTCTTCGGATTAATGCATTTTTCATGAAGATATTGTGCGAAAAGAAAAGTAAAAGTAATTTTAAAAAACTACAGAAAGAATTTTTGGAATTAGGAACCAAATTGTATTATTTAGCTTCAGAACGAACCATCAAGAAATTTTTGGAATTTAAATCTTTAAGTTCATTTGTTGAAGGGACTGTTCATGAACACAAAATAGCCTTATTGTGGTTTGCCGAGTTTAATCTGTTGCTAAGAAGCGACCTGGGTCTTGAAACATCTCCTGAACTAATTAAAGACTACCTTAATATCGTCCTTACCTATTGGGATGAAGAAGAAATGGAAAAAGAAGAATTGGATGACCTGAAATCTCAACTTGCCGATTCAATAGATAACTACTTTAGTGTATTTAATGTAGGAACATCATTAAATTAAAAAAGTGCCCGCAACCGGGGCACTTTTTTTATTCCTTTATTTTGTAGCATCGTACCCAATCTATTTCGAGGGAAGCATTTACGTTTGCCTGTTCTTTTGTAATGCCCATACTAAAATTTAAATACATTGGGTCTTGCGGAACACCTTCGGTCTGAGTTTTTACCACCACATCATTTATTTTCCAAACCAATTCATTTTTATTCCAATCCAAGGTGTAAATAAAATAACCTTTCGAAAGGTCAATTCCCTTTATTTTAAAATGTTTTGAATGAATTTGGCTTTCACTCCCCCAATAGTTTCCTATCAACAATTTTCCATCGCCGGAAATCTTTAAAACATCTATATGAGGAGAATTTTTATCAGCAACCATCCAGAATGAATGCATAACCTGATTTGGATTTGTAAGCTTTATTTTGGCTTCGAACCGACCGTATTTTTGGCGAAATGATTTTCCGGTATTGATAATTGCGGATGTATAATCAAATTCTTTAGGCACAAAACCCATTGTTGGGTTCCACAGCAAACCTTGATGTTTTTCTTTTCGCGCCTGCAGCAGAATTGAAGAAGCCGAGTGATCTATATTTTTACCTTCGGTGAAAGTGTGCAAATCTGAATTTAAACTATATCCCTTATTCAGCAATTCCTCACCCCAAAAATATTTATTGATCCATTTCTCTTCATCCAATTGTTTGGAATCAAATTCTTCAGAAAAGCTAAGTTCCCATTTTTTTAATTCTTCAAACGGATTTTTATTTTTAAGCTCAAAGTACTTTTTATATCTGTCGGATTCCTTCAGAGCCAGATATTCCTGAAGCTTCTTATAATCATCGGTCTTTTCGAATCTCTTTTTATCCAGCAAATCAGCTTTTTCTTCCCTGAATTCATCAGAACTAATCTTTTCCTCTAATTTCAAATACTCTTCCAGTTCTTTCGAATCCTCAAGCTCTTTATAAATTTTATAGGATTTCGATTTTTCAAACTTAAAAAAGTCCTTAATATGCTGAGAACTTTTCATCAGCTTAAACTCCTTCAATTCTTCCAATTGTTCTTTCTTATTAAAATTTGCAGAGTGAACAATAGAATCCAACTCCTTGAATCGCGCAATTTCATCTGATACTTTGGTTAGTTCAAAAGTGGCTAATTCATTAGAACCTTTTAATCGAAAATAAGTCTTGAATTTTTTAGATCGCTGAAAACGTTTAAAATCCTTTTCATCCTTAAAAAGATCACTCTTTTTATAGCACTTACTTTCTATTGTTTTCCTGTTTGATTTGAATTTCTCAGACTGAATATAGGCTTCCAAATCATAATAATCTTTCAATTCCTCCGAAACAGAAAAAGATTTAAAGTCTTCAAAGTCTTTTCTAAGAGTATCTCTATTATTTTCAATACCAAGAGTATCAGAAGCTTTGCGAAGTTTGTATGCTAAAAAAAAGCTCATAGCGAAATTATTTTTTTTTATAAAATGAGTTTCCAATTTATATATTATTGCTTAATAATCAAGAATATATTTTTATGCTATATCAGTAAACCAATACAACAGTTTTATTGCTTTACAAATTGGTAGGTAATTGTACCAATTTGTTGCTGAGGACTACTCGTACTGATATTAAATCTGGTTTTTCGGGAAGCTTGTAATGCAGCATCAAATAAACAATTATCCTGCACTCCTGATTCTTGTTTCAAAATTTTGGATTGGATCACTCTTCCTGCCTGATTAACAGCAATCTGAACAACAACCAAGCCTTCGCCTTCGCATTTAAATACCGGAATAGGCAAATAGATTTTATGCCTGCCCTCTAAACTGTAATAAACACTGCTTGGACCACTGTACTCAATACTTTCCAAAGAATCTAAAAGCTTCTGTTTTTCTTTTGCCTCGGCATCGGTCAAACTATCCTTTTTAAACTCTTTTAAGTCCCCTGAACCATCTGCAGCATCGTCAGAACCATAATCATCCAAGTCCTTTCGAATCTCTTCAATCATTTTATCGACGTTTCGTTTTGGATCCGTTTTCGATTTTGCAACGTTTTGGTTTACGGCAATTGACCGAAGAAGTTCGTCTACGCTTTTAGAGATTTCAGATTTTTTTTCTTCGAGGGCTTCTTCAATTTTTTCCTTCTCTTCTTTTAGAAACTGTTCGGCCACTTCGGGAGGAATATCAATTAAAATTTCCGATTCTAAAAATTCTCTCTTTGTATTCAGTTTAAAGGCCAGAAGCAGTATAATCAAAAGCATGTGAAAAGCGAGTGTGCCCATCACACCATATTTATTCCTTCTCAAAAAACCAACAAATTCAGAATAAAGAAAACTGAAAAATTGAACCAGCCGGTTTTTAACATTTACTACTATTTGGAAAAAGGAATTCATTAAATTTTATTCTATTTCAGATTACTATTGTTATAGTTTAACGCTTCTATTGCAAAATTATTAACAATTTTCATGTATTCATTACAAACAATTAGAATAAACGAGAAAAGCCGCTTAATTTTCATTAAGCGACTTCAGAGAACTATTATTGTGAATTTACTAAAACTTACGTTCTTTTAGAAGATTTCCATTTTCATCCCAAATATACCAGGTTCCAACTTTCTCACCCTCACTATATTCCATCTCGTATCTTTTAACACCATTATCATCCCAAATATACCATTTCCCGTGTTTTTTATTCCGTTTATAAGTTGCTTCCGCAATTTTTACAGAATTATCGTTCCAGGTAATCCAGGTACCATCCATTAGTCCGTCCGAATAAGAACGAACCTCCTGAATTTTTTCATTTTCGAAGTAAAGCGTAATTTTTCCATTTCGCTTTCCCTCTACTAAATTCATTTCTATTCGTTTGTTACCGCTTTCGTAAAATTCGGTATATGTTCCCGTATACAAATCTCCGGTGGCATTGTAATACAATCCTTCAACTTCCTTAATCACCTGGGAAATAGAGTGATTTGTAATCAGACAAAATAAAATGCCTAAAACAATTGGTAATTTTCTACTCATCTATAAAAATTAATCCTTTTTAAGAACCAGGCGAATAACATTATTTACACCATTCACATTTACATCTTTTAATTTATTATCACTATAAGAAATGTAACTTGATAAAATATTGTAATTTCCTGGAACAACATTGGCAATTTTAAAATTCCCGTCAAAATCTGTGTAAACTGTTTCATTTGATCCTTCGAAACGGATAGCAACTCCTGTTAATGCTTCACCAGTTTCATTATCCAAAACAACACCAGTTAAACTCGTTGTTGTCATTGCTGCCATTTCGGCAACTTCCATTTCTTTATCGCCCACAGGCGTAACTACATTTACAGCTTGACTTTCAAAACCTAAAACAAGTAGCGCAGCAAAAAGGAATACTAATTTTTTCATTTTTTTTTGATTTCAGTTTAATATGAACATTCAATCTTCAAATGTTTTTTAATTAACTTAATTTTCTTATTTTAGAAGGTAATTAATAACTCTTTTATTTACCATTCTCTTTTCAAAACAAATATAGCTCAGTATAATCTGAAAAAGATTAGAATAAACTTATCAAACCATTAAGTAAGAGTTAAATTTTTATTGAGAAATTATTACAGCTCAAATAACATGACATTAAAACTTTCTATATCAACATGGTTTAATGATTTCCTCAATTTGTTTTACCCCAGACTGTGCGAGGCTTGCGGTAGTTATCTTTTTAAAAATGAAACAACAATATGTACCAGGTGTTTATTTCATTTACCCAAGACTGATTTTCATCTGAATAAAAACAATCCTGTCTCGATATTGTTTTGGGGTAGAGTAAATATTAATTATGCCGCTTCGTATTATACATTTAGTAAAGGAAGTCAGTTTCAGAAGTTAATTCACAAATTGAAATATCACAATAAACAAGAAATTGGAATTGCATTGGGAAAACACTTTGGTGAAAGTCTAAAAAATTCAGAATTTTTTAAAGATATTGATGTTATTATTCCTGTTCCACTGCATCCAAAGAAAGAAAAAATAAGAGGATACAATCAAGCAGAATTAGTAGCTCTTGGCCTTGGAAAATCGATGCTGAAACCTACTGATTCAAAAAATTTAATCAGAAAGATTCATACCGAATCACAAACTAAAAAGAACAAATTAGAACGATGGCAAAATGTGGATAACATCTTTGAGCTGATAGAGCCATCGAATCTAATTAACAAGCACATTTTATTGGTTGATGATGTAGTAACCACAGGATCAACCCTTGAGGCGTGCGCTCATGCCCTATTAAAAGCCGAGGGTGCAAAAGTTAGTATCGCCACCCTGGCATATGCCTAATCTACATCAACAAATTTATATCCTACTCCTTTAATCGTTTGAATAAAACGATCGCCAATTTTTTCACGCAATTTTCGAATATGTACATCTATTGTACGATCTCCCACAATAATTTTTTCGCCCCAAATGGCCGCATAAATATCATCGCGGGTAAATACTTTTTCCGGACGCGAGACCAACAATAATAACAACTCAAATTCTTTTCTTGGCAATGAGAACTCATTTCCATTTTGAATAATTAGATAACGCTCCCTGTCAATCGATAAATTCCCAATCGTAATTAATCGGGTTGATGGATTCGAAGTATCATCAGAAATTCGTCCTGATCTTTTTAGAAGAGCATTTACCCGGCTTATAAATACCTTTGGTTTAATTGGTTTATTGATATAGTCATCAGCTCCTGCTTCAAAACCGGCAATTTGAGAATAATCTTCTCCACGTGCAGTTAAGAAAGAAATCAACACATCTTGAAAATCGGGTATCGAACGGATTTTTTCGCATGTTTCGATTCCATCCATTTCCGGCATCATCACATCTAAAATAATTAAATGAGGATGAAATTTTTTAGCTTTTTCAATGGCTTCAACACCATTTCCAGCTGTGGCAACCTGAAAACCTTCTTTTTTCAGATTATAACTCAAAAACTCAAGAATATCAGATTCATCGTCTACCAATAAAATCTTGTAATTACTGCTTTCCATTATACTTTTGGTTATTTAGTTTTGTTTATTTTGCTTTGTCCAGTGTAAATGTAAAACTTGCCCCCTCACCATACGTGCTGCTAACATTAATAGTTTGGTTATGAGCATCAATAATGTGTTTAACGATTGCAAGTCCTAATCCCGAACCACCCATATTTCGGGACCGGCTTTTATCTACTCTAAAAAAACGTTCAAAAATCCGGGGAAGATTATCAGGTTCAATTCCGATACCATTATCCCGAATTTCAATCAGAAACGTTTTATCCATACTCATTACTTCAATATGCGTTGTTCCTTTGTTTTTTCCATATTTAATAGAATTAACAAGCAGATTATTTACAACCTGGAAAATTTCCTTTTTATCTGCATACACAAATTTAGAACTATCATTCTCTTGCGCAAAAACGAGCTTTATATTATTCTTTTTAGCTCTAATTTCCTGCATCTCCAGCACCTCATTTATCAAATCGACGATATTAAACCGCTCAAAACACAATTTTAATTCTCCTGATTCCAGTTTTGAAATAACTTCCAGATCCTTAACAATTGTAATCATACGATTGATACTTTTCTCGGTTCGCTCCAAATACATTCTATTTATGGATTGATCTTCCAGACCTCCATCCAACAAGGTAAGAACATAACCTTGAATATTAAAGATAGGTGTCTTAAGCTCATGAGAGACGTTACCAATAAATTCTTTTCGGTATTTCTCTTGTTTTTTTAATTGTGAAACCAGCGATCCCCTGTTTTCGCTCCATTCCATCACTTCCATTTCCACAGCATGCAAAGCATCAGTATTTTGAACTTTTTCAGCTAAATCCTTATCAATTAACTGAGTATCATGAATTGTTTTATAAAGTATTCTGATTTTAGAATATAAAAATCGATCAACGAGATACTTTGTCATGAAATAAACCAGCAAACCTGTAATAATTGTAAATATAATCAGATACAACAAATTAAAGGGTAAAAAATAGGTGAGCCCGTATAGTAATATACTTAGCAATGCAGTAAATAAACTTAGATAGACTGTAACCTTTTTTGATGAAATCAATTTCATATGATAATAATATGTTTTTTAATTGCAATATAGCCTGTCCCGAATTTATCGGGAGAACTTGCCATGTACCAATAATTATCCCCCGTGTGTCAAAATATCCTTGTCACAGACGTTTCATATAAATTTTAAAACGCTATTTAAAGTAAGTAAACCAACAATAATGACGTAAAATAAGGATTACTGAATCACTCTTTTTTCGATCAGCAAATATTTAAATAAAAGTAAGATAATCTTTGAAATCTATGTTAAGTTTTCATTAATCTTATTGTAGTTCAATTGTTTAAATATTAATAAAATCTTAATAATTAAGACATAAAAATAATTAAGCCCGATAATTTCGTCTTAAAAAAGTGAGAAGTATTTCAAGAGAAATTTTCGATCATTTTTACTCGAAAAAATAAATAAATCAAAAAAACTGTCTTAAAAAAACACTGTAATAATTTCGCAATCTCATTGTAATAATAACGAAGCAAATATAAATAACACACTAATTACATTTGACTTACCTACTGGCTCAATTATCAATGTAAATATCATCTTTACATTCACTTCACATTTGTTTTACAAACGAATCAATCCCTAACTTAAAATTAACACCAGCAGTTTAATTTGATAATTTTTATTTAAAACGCACTTATCATTCTAATCACAGTTCTTCCCTAACATCGCAATGTGATTAGAAAGTAAAAACGTATTGACTTATTTTTCAAAAAATGATTAAACAAGTAATCTTAGTTTTATTACTAAGCATTTCATCAATTAGTGTATTTGCGCAAAAGGGAAGCGCAACAGGAAATGTGACGGATGGAAAAACCGGAGAAGCATTAATTGGAGCATCGGTATATGTAGACGGTACTACTATTGGAACCGTAACCGATTTTGACGGTAATTATTCACTGCCAAATATTCCAGCTGGCGTTGTAACTCTTAAATGTTCCTTTATTTCCTACGAAACCTTATCAAAAGAAAACATCTCCGTTAATGAGGGAAACCCGGTGAGTGTGGATTTTGTATTGGGATCTTCAACAGTAGAGTTAAATGATGTAAAGGTGTTTGCCAAAGCGAAACGAGAATCAGAAGTTGTATTGCTGTTGGATCAGAAAAAATCTGCAATAATTAAACAATCTATTGGGGCTCAGGAATTAGCCAACCAAGGTGTTTCCGATGCTGCTGCTGCAGCTGCTAAAATTACGGGAATTTCAAAACAAGAAGGAACTAATGGTTTAAACGTTCGTGGATTGGGGGATCGTTACAACTCAACCACCCTAAACGGATTGCCTTTACCATCCAACGATTCTCAGTTTAAAAATATCGATTTAAAATTATTTTCAACCGATATTATTGAATTTGTTGATGTTCAAAAAGTTTCAATGTCGAATTTATCAGGTGATTTTGCCGGTGCCAACATCAATATTGTTTCGAAAAAGCATAGTGGTGAAAACTTTTTTAAAGTAGGTGTAAAAACAGGTTTGAACTCAAGCACACTGGATGCCGATAAATTCTATATGAGTGACGGACCTAATTTGACAGGATTTTATAACTCAGATTATCCAACTGATTTTTCAAATTACAAATTTGAGAACAAATGGAATCCTCAGGAGAAAACAATCTATCCGAATTTAGGTTTAGCCTTATCGGGAGGAAAAACTTTCAATTTTGAAAATTCAAAGCTAAATGTTTTTGGAACATTGTCATTCGATAACGAATACTACTATGGAGAACTTGCCGAAAGAAAAATAAACGGCAGTAATGATTTAAGAAAGGATTTAACCGGTGAGGAGTACCAATACGATACTCAAACAACCGGAATGATCAATTTAAATTACAATTGGAGCAATTCCAATATTTATTTGAACTCAATGTTCTTAAATACTTCGGAAGATTGGATTGGAAGCGGCACAGGATACATTAAAGATTTGGCTGAAGAGGGTGCACTTGTTCGTAAAATGGAATATGAAAAAAACACCGTACTCGTAAATCAGTTGCTGGGAGATCATAAACTGAATTCTAAAACAGAAATTCATTGGGGAGTTACCTATAACAACGTAAACAACGTTGTACCTGACAGGAGATATATTACCATGGAAAATGGTACTGATACAGAAAAAGAATTTGCAACCAACGATCCGGCCAATAACAGCAGATATTATCATGACTTGGTGGAAGATGAAATAGCAGGAAATTTTAATCTGGATTACAAATTTGGAGAAGGATTTGAAGATGCCGGATATAAAGGAAAATTAAGTGTAGGTTATTCTGGAAAATTCAAAACAAGAAGCTTTGAAGCCGTTCAGTTCAATCATAAAATTTTGAACAATAGACTTACTAATGTTGATGATATTGATTCCTATTTTAACAATGAAGGTCTCCAAAATAAACTGTTTGACTTAAGGGTTAGATCAAGTCATTTTATAGTGTTTGATACCTACGATGGAAAACAGACTATCAATGCCGGATTTGCTTCCTTGGAATACAACTTTACTGCCCGCTTGTTGCTTTTATTAGGAGTCAGACTTGAAAATGTTTATCAGCAAATTGAATACAATACGGCTTTAGGAAGCGATAAAAATGATTTTACGGAATTAAACGTATTACCGGATCTATCTTTACGATATGCTTTAACTGATAAATCGAACCTGCGATTTGCAGCAGGTGTAACTTATACGCTTCCGCAATTTAAAGAAACTGCCTTATTCTCATTTCAAGATAAAGACGAAGAATCATTAGGAAATCCATATTTAACTCCTTCAAAAAACTACAATGGAGAATTGAAATGGGAAGTATACCCGAAACCAAATGAATTATTTTCTGCTGCTGTTTTTGGTAAATACATCGTCGACCCAATCAACAAATTTGTAATGGCATCAGCCAGTAACGATTTTACCTATGCAAATACAGGAGATTGGGCTTATGTATATGGAGTAGAGCTGGAAGCTAAAAAAGATATTTTCACAATTTCTTCCGGAAATTCTGCTAAAAAATTATACACAACTGCCAATCTTACCTTAATGAAAACTGAGCAGACATTGGATAGTGAAAAAATTAACGAACAATCTCAAGGTCTTGTAAATGCAAATTTCAATAAAGATAAAGAAGAATTGCAAGGTGCTGCTCCGCTTATTGCAAATGCAAATTTAAGTTATAAATATTCTTGGAACACTGTTAATTCAATAACCTCTACCATTTCCTACAATTATGTTTCTGACCGATTAAATCTAATTGGATATGCATCACTGGGAAATCAGGTAGACAAGGAAATTCACAATCTTGATTTTGTTGTAAAATCAAAATTAAAAAAGTTCGGTGTAAGCCTCTCTGTAAAAAATATATTAAACCAGAATATAGATAGAATTCAGGAAAACGAAACCCAAAACTGGTTAGTTAAACACCATAAAAAAGGAGTGAAATTCAGTTTGGGAGTAAACTATACATTTTAAAAAAATTCCATTTTATAATTAAAAAAAAAGAAAAAATGAAAAATTTATTGTTATCGATGTTAGCGATTTCTATAATTGCTTTATCAAGTTGTTCAGATGATGACAATGGGACTGACAACCCGCTTGATAAATTTACAGTTGAAAATTTTAAGGGGGATGTTACCGAAAGCATGACATTAGATGCCAGCAAAGTTTACAAGTTATCAGGAAAACTTCTTGTAAAATCGGGAGCTACTTTAACAATTCCTGCGGGAACAAGAATCGAAGCCACAACACCAACCTCTGCAAACAGCGAAGTTCGCTACATCGCTGTTGAACAAGGAGCAAAAATAAATATTGATGGTACTGCTAATTCACCTGTTGTAATGACCAGTGATGTAAAAGAAGCTGAAGCCTGGGGTGGATTGGTATTGTGCGGATATGCTCCAACCAACAAAGCTGATGCAAGTGCTGGTGCTGAAGTTTCCGGTTTAACTTATGGCGGCGATGTTGCTGATGATAATTCAGGAAGTATTACTTACCTGCGTTTGGAATATACAGGTTATAAATATACCGATACAAAAGAATTCAACGGACTTTCTTTATTCGGTGTTGGTTCTGGAACTACTTTAGATTATATCGTATCTTATAAAGGTGGTGATGATGGTATGGAGTTCTTTGGTGGAACCGTTAATGCTTCTCACTTTGTTTCTGTTGACAGTGAAGATGATGGAATCGATTTTGCTGACGGATGGTCTGGAACCGGAGAGTACTGGGTTTCAATCAACTCAACAAAATCAGGTATCGAAGGATCAAACAACGGCGATAACGGAGCAGCAACTCCTATGACCAATGCTACTTTAAAAAACCTTACTGTTTACGGAATGGGCGAAAAACCATTCTATTTGAAAGAAGGTGCTGGTAAAATGAATATCAATAATATCGTTATTGGTGGTTTAGCAGACGGAAAAGCTCAAGCTTATTTTTATGCTGATGATGCATCAAAAGATGCTGCCGCACATGCTAGAATTGATGCTGGTGATATTAAAGTTACCGACGTTAAATTCGTAAACATGGGTGAAGGAAATACAGTTAAGACAGTAGCTGGTTTAACAGTTTCAGAAAACTTTTCTGCTAGTGGAGCTGGTAATGGTATCAACAAACCAGACTGGATGCCGGACGCATTAAATACAATTAATGCAACAACAACTGTTTTTGGTGATGCAGTAAAAGCTACTTTGGTGTTAAACGAAGATATCACATCAGATAAAACATTAGATGCCAATACTACTTATATTCTTGATGGTCCTGTAATTGTTAAAAAAGGTGCAAAATTAACTATCCCTGCAGGAACTGTAATTATCGCTTCGGAAGTAACTCAGGCCAATGCTGCAGTTCGTTATATCGCTGTTGAACAAGGTGCTCAAATCTTTGTAAATGGTACTGCTGATGCTCCTGTTGTTATGACTTGCGCAAAAGAAGAAGCAGAAGCATGGGGTGGATTGGTATTGTGCGGATACGCTCCAACCAACAAAGCCGATGCAAGTGCTGGTGCTGAGGTTTCCGGTTTAACTTACGGCGGCGATGTTGCTGATGATAATTCAGGAAGCATTACTTACCTGCGTTTGGAATATACAGGTTATAAATATACCGATACTAAAGAGTTTAACGGACTTTCTTTATTCGCTGTTGGTTCTGCTACTGTTCTTGATTATATCGTATCCTATAAAGGTGGTGATGATGGTATGGAATTCTTTGGTGGAACTGTAAACGCTACTCACTTTGTTTCTGTTGACAGTGAAGATGATGGAATTGATTTCGCTGACGGATGGAATGGAACCGGAGAGTATTGGTTATCAATCAATTCTACAAAATCAGGAATTGAAGGATCAAACAATGGTGATAACGGTACTGCAACTCCTATGACCAACGCTACTTTAAAAAACCTTACTGTTTACGGAATGGGCGAAAAACCATTCTATTTGAAAGAAGGTGCTGGTAAAATGAACATTGATAACATTGTAATTGGCGGATTGGCAGCTAACAAAGCTCAAGCCTATTTCTATGCTGATGACGCAACAAAAGATGCTGCCGCACATGCTAGAATCGATGCTGGCGATATTGTTGTTACCAATGTTAAATTTGTTGATATGGGAACTGGTAACGATGTAAAAGCCATTACTGGTCTAACTGTTACCGAAAATACTGATGCAACAGGTGCTGGTGCTGGTACTGCAAAACCAACTTGGTTGTCGGATGCTTTGAACAAAGCTTACAACGGAACTACTATTGTACAATAGTTCACTATAAATTCAGATAATTAGGAAAGGCAGATCTGTGAAGATCTGCCTTTTGTTTTGTTTCTATTTCTCTGTTTAGAATGTTCCAATTTTTTGAAAGACATCTCTAATTGCCAGATCTATCTCAGCCCTACTCCTTCAAATCAAATCCATTTGAACCAATTGCTGCAGAAATTCTTACAATTTAAAATTCGAATTGAACAATTGTTTGAGAAATGGTACCAAAACAATTTAAGAATTAAAGATCTGACTCTGTCCTTTCACTCAAACCAAATCTATTTGAACCAATTGCTGCAGAAATTCTTACAATTTAAAATTCGAATTGAACAATTGTTTGAGAAATGGTATCAAAACAGTTTTAGAATCACAGACCTTACTCTGTCCTTTCACTCAAATCAAATCTGTTTGAACCAATTACTGCAGAAATTCTTACAATTTAAAATTCGAATCGAACAATTGTTTGAGAAATAGTACCAAAACAATTTAAGAATTACAAACCTGACTCTGTCCTGTCACTCAAATCAAATCTGTTTGAACCAATTGCTGCAGAAATTCTTACAATCTAAACTTAGAATTGAACAATTGTTTAAGAAATAGTACCAAAACAATTTAAGAATTACAGACCTGACTTTGTCCTTTCACTCAAACCAAATCTGTTTGAACCTATTGCTGCAGAAATAATATCAATTCTCAATTTCTTTTCCCTCCTGAAGCCAGGCATCCAATCCTCCTTCCAGGGAACAAGCAGACATTTTATACTTTTCGTAAATCATCTTCCCGGCATTAACACTTTGCTCACCATACTTACAATAAAGCAAGTATACTTTCGATGTTCCCAAAGAATCAATCAAATGAAATAACACCTCAGAATTTTGAGCTAAATAAGCGCCTTTAATATGAGCTTTTTTGAATTCCTTCTTTGGTCTTACATCTATTAGTACAACGTCTGGATTTAGCTGTAATACCCTGTTAAAATGATTTGGACTCAAACCCTGAATTGAATCGTTTTGCGAATAAACATTTGAAATGCCTAATACAATAAACACAAGTAAAAAAGAAGTAATTGCTTTCATCCAAAATAGAATTGTAATTTATATATTCTTTAACAACGTTTGTATTTACATTCTATTATTCTTCTTCAATCCAAAAAAAATCGGACATAATATCATTGGAAACAAACACACCTTTATCATTTAAAATGATACAATTATTTTCTTGTCTTACATGATCAGATAAAAGATACTTTTTAGATTTTGTGATACAATGCTGATAAAGATCTTCGCCAAAATCCTTACGCACCAATTCCAAATCCATTCCCCAATAAGTTCGAAGCGAAGTCAAAACAAAATCATTAAATCGATCATGTTCGCTCAATTCTTCCTTTTCAGAAAAACTCTTACCTTCCCTAATTGCTTTTATGTATTTGTAATTGTTGGCAATATTCCATTCTCGTTGCTCCAAATTGTAGGAATGAGCTGATGGGCCGATTCCCAGATATTTTTTCTGTTTCCAGTAGCTTGAATTGTGTTTGGAAATATATCCTTCTTTCGAAAAATTGGAAATTTCATAATGACTAAAACCATGTTTTCTGGCTTCATCAATCAAATAATTAAACTGCTCAAAACTCTCTTCTTCATCCATCTCAACCAGCTGTCCTTTTTCCAGCTTTTTTGTAAATATTGTGTTCGGATCATACATTAAATGATAAGATGAAATATGCTGAATATCCAAGTCAAAAACCAGCTCTAAATTCTCCTTCCACTTTTCCATACTCAGGCCGGGAACACCATAAATCTGATCAACCGATATATTGTCAAAACTAAAACTCTGAGCTCTGCGAATAGCATCAAAAGCCTCTTTACCGGTATGTCTTCTGTTCATCAGAATCAAATCTTCATCATGAAACGATTGAATTCCCACACTAAGTCTGTTTACCCTGGTTTTACTCAGCTCCTGCAGGTATTTTTCAGTAAGATCATCAGGATTGGCTTCCAATGTAATTTCAGCATTAGCATCAATAGTAAAATACTTGGCCACTTCATCAATCAACGATTCAATTTCTTTTGGTTGATACACCGATGGTGTTCCTCCTCCAAAATATATGGTATTTAAACTTGTATCACCTAAATATCCTTTTCTAAGTTTTAATTCAAGCTTTAAGCATTCCAACATATCATCTTTTGCCTGCAATGAAATACTTTTGTGAAAAGCACAATAGTGGCAAAGTTGTTTACAAAATGGAATGTGAAAATATACTCCCGACATATCAATCTATTTTTCTGCAAGGTAAATTCATTTGACAAATTTTCCTCTTCAACAAACGAATAATTAAAAATCTTGTTAACTTTTGTTAGCTATTAAAACAATCAGTTAAGAAAAAATGCAACACTTATATTCCCAAAACGTCTTTATATCAACAAAGCTAAAGTGAACTTATACCTAAAAATAATAGTTATGAATCCAATTAGAAAAATATTTTCATTAGTATCGATTCTGTTTATCAGCCTTATATGTATATTTCCTGCTCAGGCAGATGGAGTAAAAGGCAATGGAAATGTGCAAACAGAGGAAAGAGAAGTAAGCACCTTCGAAACCATTAAAGTTAACGGTGCCTTTACTATTATTCTTTCTCAGGATGATGATTACAGCCTAAAAGTAGTTGCGGATGAAAATCTTATGGATATTATTAAAACCAGGGTTAAGGGCGACGTACTTTATATATCAACCGAAAAGAGTATTTACAAATCAAAAGAATTAAAATTATACATTGGTTTTAAACATCTTAGCGGATTAAAAGCCAATGGTGCAATTTCTTTAAAGTGTGATCAAATGCTTCGTTTTGATGAGCTAGATATTGAAATAAACGGTGCATCTTCTGCTGATTTAGAACTTTCGGCCAATCGATTAACAATTGATAATAGTGGTGCTTCAACTATTAAATTAGCTGGTAAATGCGACGAAGTTTCAATTGATATTTCCGGCGCAGGAAGTGTAAGCGCCTACGATCTGATTGTAAAAAGAGGCAGTATTGATATTAGTGGAGTTGGAAGTGGTAAAGTTTGTGTAGAAGAAGATCTTCGGGTAAGTATCTCAGGAATTGGTTCGGTTAAATACAAGGGCGAACCTAAAATTACAAGTGATATTTCTTTTCTGGGCAGCTTAAAAAAGTACTGATTAAAACAGCATATTAACTTAAAAAGGAATCAAATTGATTCCTTTTTTTGTATCCAATAATTACCGTATAAAACTACAAACACTCAAAATTACATATCATAAATATACACTATTTTACAAGTGGCGGATCAATTGTTTCCTCTTTATAATCACCTAAAAGTGAAAATTCTCCTTTGAGAGAAAAGAAAGTATTCTCCTGAAAAAATAAAAATCTTAAAAATGCGTATTACCTTTGAATAAAATTCAGCAAAACTTTATGAATACTAAATTATTTTGGAGAAACATTCTTTGGGCAGTTGTCATTTTTATTCTATGCTCAATTCCTGGAGATGATCTTCCCAACACTCCACTAATATCAATACCACACTTCGATAAACTTGTTCATTTCGGAATGTTCTTTATAATGGGAATTTTCTTATTTGCAGAGCTAAGTATTCAAACGAAATTAAAACGTATTTATAATGCAGTAATTATACTATTATTAATTGCCTTTTACGGAGGCTTAATAGAGTACCTTCAGCAAAACTATTTCGTACATAGAAGCGGCGATTATTGGGATTTATTCGCTGATATTTTAGGAGGTGTTTTTGCTATAATAATGTATCCTTGGCTAAAAAAACAAAAGGACTTGCTGTTGAACCACAAGCCCTTTAATAAGATATCTTTTTTTAAGAAAATATTATAAACTAATAAATTCTTCGGCTGTTCCCATTTCATCTATTAATTCACCAATCGTTTTTCCATTAAATAAATCATAAATGGTTTGTCGGATACTTCCAAATTGATTATGAACCGGACAAGGTGATTGTTTATTTGTGTGTGTTTTACAGGGTCTCATACCAATCAAACAGTTCTCGAACATATCCAATCCATCAACTATTTCAACAATATTCATTAATGTTATTTCAGATGGCTTTTTGCCCATACCAAATCCACCATGAGGCCCTTTTGTTGAAGTAAGCAATTTTTGTCTGGCTAAACTTTGCAATATTTTGCCCAAAAATGGAGTGGGAATTTCTAAATCTTCCGAAATCTTTTTGATTCCAATTTTCTTTCCTTCTGTGCCATTCAGCGATAAATAAATTACTGAACGAATTGCATATTTACAGGTATTCGATAACATTCTTTCTATTTAGTATTACTCTCATATTCATCTAACAATCAGCACAAATATAACAATATTTACTACTAATAAAGCATCTTTAATTCTTTAATTCCTTATTTAGATTCTGTTTATCAAAAAAATAACACTCTATTTTAAAGGAATTTTATCTATTCGAGTTTGGTGTCTACCTCCTTCAAAATCAGTTGATAAAAATATTTTTGCAATCTTTTCTACTTCTTCGTAAGAAATAAATCTAGCTGGAATTCCACACACATTTGCATTATTATGCAACCTTGCTAATTCAGCAATTTCAGAATTCCAACACAATGCCGCACGAATTTTTTGATGCTTATTTGCTGTCATGGTAATTCCATTGCCACTACCACAAAGAGTAAATCCAAAATCAAATTTCTCTGACGCGACAGCTTCTGCTAATGGATGAGCTGTATCCGGATAATCCATACTAGCTTCCGAATCGGTACCAAAATCAGTCACCAAATAACCGTTTTTCTTTAAAAATTCTCCAAGCCTATTCTTGAATTGATAACCTGCATGATCTGATGCAATAGCTATTTTTAGTGTTTTCATATACTTGTTATTTCTTTTTTATTTACCATATCGAACTTTCAATGCAGAAATAATTATCTCTCTGTGTGTCAAAATCGATTTGGCATGGACGTTTCAAATTTGTAATTTTTCAAAATAAAGTAGAATAAAAATTGTTTAATTTTTAATCTATTCTTTAAAATCCACAAAAATATTTCATTGTTTAAGGATACAAAACTAATTAAAATTACTCATTTGCTTGAAAAAATGGGATTTTAATATATCTACATCCAACTGAATAAAAACAATGAATGATAATACTGTAAATCTGACACTTACATTATAATCTCACAGCTATCAACATTTTTGTTCACATTCAGTTAACATACTGTTGATTTTTCCTTACTAAATTTTACAATCTTTTCTTTGGATCATACAATTTCCTGATTGTATAGAAAAAATATTATTCCATTACAAGTTTATTTTTCATTTGAAGATTTACATCTCTCAACAGGTTTTCAACAGACTGTTAATATTAATAAGATAAATTTTTATTAATATTCATCGTTATCAACAACTTGTTAATAACGTTAGTATTTCACTGAAAATCAAATGTGATAAAATTAACAATACCTGTTCATTTCCTGTTACTAGGTTTAATTTTAATTAAAAATCAATAAAATACGGAAACTCTTACCAACAGTATTAACAGGATATATTAATCATTATATTCTTTTAAGAAATTTTAAAAAATAAATAATAATATTAGACTTGTTGATAAGGGTTAATTGGGTTCTTTAAACTTGAAATATATTCAAATCATTAGTTCGATCAAATATCTGGTTTTTGTAATGATTTTATTATCTTGCATTGCATTGAAAAATCCACGAAATACAATATGAGCTGGGAAACAAAAAACTATTCCATTTTATTAGTTGAGGATAATAAGTTAAATCAAACCGTTGTTAAATTTACTTTAAGACGATATGGTTATTTAATTGATGTTGCCAATAACGGAATAGAGGCAATTGAGATGTTTAAACAAGGCAATTACGATTTTATTTTAATGGATATCATGATGCCTGAAATGGATGGATTAGATGCAACGAGAGCAATTCGAAATCTGGAGAATGGTCAGAAAATTCCAATTATAGCTTTAACTGCAGATATCATGATTGCCAACGAAGAAAAATGTCTGAGAAATGGTATGAATGGTCATATCGCGAAACCTTTTGAAATTGATAATTTGTTTAAAGTGCTAAAAAGTTTAGATCTTTAAATAAATTTGCAGCTTCAGTTTTATCCTTGAAAAGGATTTAATCTTATTCTGGATGACCTATCAATAAATTTCCGTAACCCTTTTTGTATAAATCACTTCATTGTTTACAAATGAATGTAGTCAAATTTTGCTTCTAATGGAGGATCACTTGGATATCAGAGATAATAATTTTTCGGACAACGAAAAAGAGTATGAAAAGAAATTACGACCTCTTGAATTTAGTGATTTTCGAGGTCAAAAAAAGACAGTTGAAAACCTGAGCATATTTGTTAAGGCGGCAAAAATGCGGGAAGAGGCTTTGGATCATGTACTGCTTCATGGACCTCCTGGATTGGGAAAAACAACACTTTCAAATATTTTAGCCAACGAATTGGGTGTTGGATTAAAGATTACTTCGGGTCCGGTAATGGATAAACCAGGAGACCTTGCCGGGCTTTTAACCAATCTTGAACCTAACGATGTGTTGTTTATTGACGAAATTCATCGTTTAAGTCCGATTGTAGAGGAGTATTTGTATTCCGCTATGGAAGACTTCAAGATCGATATAATGATTGATAAGGGGCCCGCTGCACGTTCCATCCAACTTGAATTAAATCCTTTTACGTTAATTGGTGCAACAACTCGTTCGGGTTTACTAACTTCACCTTTGCGTGCACGTTTTGGAATAAATTGTCACTTAGAGTATTACGACCTTCCTGTTTTAACTAAAATTGTGGAAAGATCTGCTAAAATTTTAAATGTAGAGATTTCTCATGAAGCTGCAGGCGAAATTGCTTCACGAAGCAGAGGAACACCACGAATTGTGAATGCACTTTTAAGAAGGGTTCGTGATTTTGCTCAGGTAAAGGGAAATGGAAATATAGATTTGAGTATTACTAAATTCTCTTTGGAAGCATTAAATATTGATAAACACGGTTTGGATGAAATGGACAATCGAATTCTAAATACTGTGATTGATAAATTTAATGGAGGGCCGGTTGGTATTTCTACAATTGCAACTGCTGTTGGTGAAGATAGTGGTACAATCGAGGAAGTTTACGAACCGTTTTTAATCAAAGAAGGATTTATTAAAAGAACGCCTCGAGGAAGAGAAGTAACTCCTCTGGCGTATACACATTTGGGTAAAAACAAATTTACTGACCCTGAATTACTTTTTTAATAGCAAGAACAGATGAATAAAATATTACCAATTGTTTATACCATTGCAACAATACTAATTATTATTGGTGCCTTATTTATTTTACAAGCTGAGAAATACGGATTGGCTGTTTTAAGTCTTGGACTTGTTCTTAATGTATTTTACAGATTTAGTACACTAAATTATGAAAGCGTTAAATCATTTAAAATTTTGGATGTTCTGCGTTTGGCAAATATTCTGTTTATGATTGTAGCTTGTATAGGATTTTTCTACGACTGGAATCAAAAGTTCAACTTTTTGATGCTTACAATCGTATTTGACCTCCTATTGAATTTAAAAGAAATATCCTTTAAATCGAAATAAAAAAAAGGAGCTTGTGACCAGCAAGCTCCTTTCTATTACCTAGTAATTTTCCTAAATAGCAATATTCTTTTTAATAGTAGATAAAGAATATATATCGTTAATATTAAGCTTTAAAATAGCTTCAATTTTTTCTTTTAAAATGATGTTCGATTCTGAATATTTTAGAGGAATTGTAAAATAAAAAATGGAACCTTGTCCGAGGTGTGAATCTATAAATAATTTACCACCCAAAAAGTTTACAATTTCTTTGCATAAACTCAAACCTAATCCGGCACCTGAATAAATTCTTGTGTACGAATTATCCACTTGCGTGAATTTTTTAAATATTTGTTCTTGTTCGTTTTTGTTAATACCGGGACCAGTATCTTTTACGTAAAAAAGAATATTATTTCTATCCTGAATTGCGCAACCAAAATCAATTTCTCCTTTTTCAGTAAATTTCACTGCGTTTTCTAGAAGATAGGATAGAACCTTTGTTAATTTGTCAAGATCCGTGAATATTTTAATTTCTTGAAGATCTTCAGTAAAATTTAGAATTAAATTTTTCTGAGAATCATTAATATTCTGTTCGAATATAGAATACAATTGGATAAATAAAGTGTGAACTGATATTTCCGATTCATGGAAATTCATAGAACCACTTTCTAATTGGGAAAGTTCAAGTATTCTATTAAATAAATCCAACAATTCTTTACTGCTGGTATTAAGAATGTTAGTAAATTCATTTCGCTCTATTTTTGAAAGAGAATCATCACGTAATAATTCTGAAGCACCAATAATAGCATTCATTGGCGTTCGAATTTCATGTGACATATTTGCAAGAAAAGAATTTTTAAGCACTTCTGCCTTGGCAGTTTTAGCTTTTTCTTCTTTTAGTAATTGCTCCAGTTCTTTATATGTAGGACGTCTCTCCATGCAAATGAATTAGGTCTCAATAATAGAGTTAATTAGTCTTTTGTTTTTTACATTATTTAAAAACAAGTACACTAAGTCTTATTGATAAAATCTTTATTGGAAATATATATTGGGTTTATTTAAACAATGCAATCATCACAAATACATATATCTGTCATTTCGTTTACACCACCTTTAATTAAGTGTAATTCTTTTGTGGATACTTCTTCAAAATTATTCATGGGCTCAGTAAATATAATTTATTCAAACTACTTTGTCAATATTTTGAAGAGATACTTATTTACACGATACAATCGTCACAAATACTTACATCAGTCATCTCGTTGATACCACCTTTAATGTTTTGTAATTCTTCCTGAGATACTATTTCAAAATTTTTCATTGCTGTTTGGTTTTATTAGTCAATACTAGGTTTACTATAGGAAATTTGGATTTGGTCAATTGGGTACTTACACGATACAATCGTCACAAATACTTACATCAGTCATCTCGTTGATACCACCTTTAATGTTTTGTAATTCTTCCTGAGATACTATTTCAAAATTTTTCATTGCTGTTTGGTTTTATTAGTCAATACTAGGTTTACTATAGGAAATTTGGATTTGGTCAATTGGGTACTTACACGATACAATCGTCACAAATACTTACATCAGTCATCTCGTTGATACCACCTTTAATGTTTTGTAATTCTTCCTGAGATACTATTTCAAAATTTTTCATTGCTGTTTGGTTTTATTGGTCAATACTAGGTTTACTATAGGAAATTTGGATTTGGTCAATTGGGTACTTACACGATACAATCGTCACAAATACTAACATCAGTCATTTCGTTGATACCACCTTTGATGTTTTGTAATTCTTCCTGAGATACTATTTCAAAATTTTTCATTGCTGTTTGGTCTTTTGTTAGATTAGGATTGTTTAAGTTTTTTATCGATTACACCCCTTTATTCCCTTTTTTTGAAAAAGGTAACCCTGGAAACAGACTTTTTTTTAAAGAAAATAAAAAAATAGCCCTATATTTAGATCTTTATTAGTCTTATTGTTTGGTGTAATTAATTGTTAGTAAGAATATTATAAAACTCAACTTGAGCGTGAAAAATTTTCTAAAAAAGATTCTTATTTTTCCTCTTTTTCCTCTTTTCCTTCTCTTTCTATTTTGTGGGAGTACTAATTCTAACTATAATTCCGAGATAGACAATCTCTCTACTTTTGACAAAATGAATCCTGATTCTTTATTACAAGAACAGTTCAATAGAGCAGTTGGTTTTTTACGAAAAGGAGAATTTGATTATTCTGTTCAATCTTTTGAAAATGCTATTGGTACTATTAATCAAGGTGGATTAGTTGATAAAAATCTGATTTACAGGACTTATGTGAATTTTGGAGTTTTATTAAACAGAGTGGGAGATCGAAAAAGAGCTTTGGAATTTTATACTATTTCGGAGACTTTTACAATTGAAAAATTTGGAGGTATTTCAGAAAAGTTGATTCCTATTTACATTAATAAAGGAAACATTTTTAATAATTACGGAGATTTAATAAAAGCACAAAATTATTATGAAAAGGCTTTATCATTGATTGATCCGCTAAAAGAGTCAAGGTGGTTATCTGAAATAAATCATAATTTAGGAGTAATTTTATATAAAAATGGAAATTATTCTAAATCATTAGATTATTATTTAAGAACATTAAAATTAAAAAAACATAATAAATTTCAAAGTAGTTCTACAACTATCAATAATATCGGTAATTGCTATAAAAAACTGGGAAAATATCAAGATGCTGATTTATATTATAAAAAAGGTATTTCAATAGTGAAAGGTGAGAGTGGTTCTAATTATTATTTATTAGGGGATCTTTATTTGAATTATGCTGTTTTTCAGGATGAAATTGGTAGTAGCGATAATGTTCTTTCTTATTTGAATCTGGCATATCAAGTATATGACATAAATTTTGGTACTAAACATCCCGGTACAGCTCATTGTTTAAAGAATTTCGGTGATTACTACTTTAAAAAGAAAGATCATTTAAATGCTTTAAAATATTATCAAAAAGCTTTAATTTCAGAATTGGATAATTTCAATAATAGTACAGTTTACATCAATCCAACAATGGATGAACTGGATCCACAGCTTTCCATTTTAGAAATTTTAAAACCCAAGGCTGTTACTCTTCGTTATTTATACGATAAAACCAATAGTATTTCAGATTTGGATTTTAGTTTACAAACCTATGATCTTTGTTTGGATATTATCGATAAAATTAGAATTGCCTATCAGGATGAAGAAAGTAAATTTGCTCTTTCAAAAAATGAAAAAGAAACGTATAATCAAGCAATTGAAATAGCAGTAAAATTGTATCAACTCACAAAAGATGTAAAATACAAAGAGAAGGCTTTTATATATTCTGAGCGTTCAAAATCGGCTAATTTACTGTCTTCACTAAACGATGTGAATGCAAAAAATTTCGGAGGTATTTCAACAGAATTGCAGGAGAAGGAAACAAATTTGAAGTTGAATATTGCTAAGTATCGTGAGTTGGTTCATGACGAAAGAAGAAAACAAACACCTGACCGGGATTCCATTAGCGGATGGCAAAATGTACTTTTTAATTTGAATGAGGAATACAATCAAATGGTTCTTCGTTTTGAGGAGGATTATCCGGAGTATTACGCACTGAAATACGATACCAAAACCATCGATATTGAAGAATTACAGAGCAGGTTAAGCGATAATGATTTACTGATTGAATACTCAATTTCTGATTCAGCGCTTTTTTCTTTTGTAATTACAAAATCTAGTTTTGAAGTTGAGCGGGAGAAGATTGTGAAAGATAGTTTTGATTATCATTTGGAGGAGGTTCGTAATTGTCTGAAAACGAATGATTTTGCGAATAATAGTGTTGCTTATTATCAAAAATATACAAAATCAGCTTATTTATTGTATCAATATTTATTGAATGGTAAAGACAGCCTGTTGACCGGTAAAAGTCTTCTCATTGTTCCTGATGATAAAATGGCCTATATTCCATTTGGTGCGCTTTTGAAAAAGGAAGCGGATTCTACAACGATGAATTATAGAAATCTCGAATATTTAATAAAATATAATTCAATTACTTACCACAATTCAGCGACTCTTGGTTTCAAAAATCATTCGAGCAGCTATGGATTTTCTTCAAACAAATCGATTTTAGCTTTTGCACCATCCTATAACGATATTAATGATTCGATATTATTTACAGAACGAGCTTACCGGGATAAATTATATCCTTTGCCTGGAGTAAAGGAGGAAGTTATTAATATATCAAAAGTGATTCATGGCGATTTGTTTATTGATGATATGGCCACGGAAGCTAATTTTAAGGCGAATTCGGGTGATTACGATGTGCTTCATTTGGCAATGCACACTATTATTGATGATGAAAATCCGATGTATTCAAAACTCGTTTTCACACAAAATTCTGACTCTTTACAAGATGGCCTTCTAAACACGCATGAAATTTACAACATGAATTTTAATGCAAGAATGGTTGTTTTAAGTGCTTGTAACACTGGTGATGGTAAGTTATTGAAGGGAGAAGGGGTAATGAGTTTAGCACGTGGTTTCTTCTATGCAGGCTGTCCAAGTGTAATCATGACTTTGTGGACCGTAGAGGATAAGACAGGATCAAATCTAATGAGTAATTTCTATACTTTTTTATCTCATGGATTGAAGAAGGATGATGCTCTTCGTCAGGCTAAATTGGAATATTTAAAAACAGCTGATGCATTAAAATCTCATCCTTATTTTTGGTCTGGATATGTTACTTTAGGAGATGTTGATCCTTTGTATGATGATGGTCTTATTCATAAACTGATGTATTTTGCTTTTGGTTCTGTTGGAATAATTTTATTCTTATTTTTCCGTAAAAAAATCAAAACTAAAGCTGTAGCCTAGAAACAATTTGTTTTGTTATCTTCATTGTATAGTGATGTCTATTTGTTCTATTGAGGTATGAATTTTGACTCATCAAATTGGAACAAAAAGTTATTTATTTGATATTCAATACCAGATCTTTCTGATCAGAATTGAATTTTTTAATCTCTTTTTAATTCTTCTGTGTAATTTAGAAGTCAGAGAAAACTGCAATTATTTTTATTAGAACTATCATCGTTCCCAACCAGGGATTTATTAGTTCTTATTAAGAGTTTATTAAAAAGTTAAATGCATAGGAAAAGCCACCCAATTTTATTGGATGGCTTACTTTATTTTGATGAATGATGAAGTGATCTATTCCAGCCTGTTAATAATTTCTAAAGCTTTTGTCTTATAGAAACTATTTCCCTGTGCAATTACATGGAATTGCTTAAGAGCTTTTTCTTTCTCGTTGGTCATGAGGTAACAAAAACCCAGATACCATTCAGATTGCTCTATAAATAGGTTATTCTTATGCTTTAATACTCTGCTGAAGTTCTTATTAGCTTTTGAGTACTCATTAATTTCGATATTCGAAATACCCGAATAAAAATTGCCTGTGATGTTCGTGCTGTCTTTATCCAATATTTTTTTGAATAAAGTTAAAGCGGTCCGATAATCTTTAGTTTCATAGCTTTTTAAAGCCGTTACCAACAAATTATCAATCATGATGTCAGACGAACGAGTGTTGATTACAACGTTGTATGGTTTATAGTAATTGCTAAAAACTTTATCGTTTGAGTAAGTGGACCGATTGTTCATGATATACATTAAACTCCCGAAACCAATAACTAAAGCAAGCGATGCCGCTGCAATATTCCACTTAGTTAAAAATTTCAGTTTTCGCTTCTGAGTAGGATTAGAAGGTATTTCAATAGCCTCTAATTTGTTTCTAAGATCCATAACGTCTTGTTCCATTATAGCCTCATTAACCTCCATATGAAGGTCAAGTTCCATTTGAAGATCAGAATCTTCGAGTAATTCCTTCTCGAACTGCTTCAATTGGCTTTCTGTTAGATCACCGTCAAGAAAATCCTCGATACGGTCAAAATTCATTTCATTCATCATATACTTCTTTAAATTCATTATCACTTTTAATACTTTCCATTAATGCTTGCTTGCACTGATACTTTTTCTTTTTTGCGTACTTCTCACTCTTGTATCCCATAATTTCGGATATTTCCTTTAAGGAAACTTTGTCAAGAGTTAACTGAAGTACCTTCTTGCAATCTGAACCTAGAAGTTTGAAGTGTTTTTGATACAGCCTGTACCTTTCGGTTTGATCGTAAGTCTGTGTTGCTTCATCCAATCTATTGTCCAAAATAGCTTCCGAATTAATTTCATTGCTATTTTTTCTTTTCTCAAGTTGCTTCAACCATAAAAGTCTACAAATTGAATAGATATAGGTTTTAAAATTACAATTCAGAACCAAAGGTTCTTTTTTCATTTTACGGTAGATTACAATAATGGCTTCTTGAAAAAGATCTCTTGCATCTTCTTCGCTTCCATTATTGTTTTCTATAAAATTCCGAATACTTGGGAAGAACTTGCTGTAGATGTAATTTAATACATCATTGTTGCTCATGCTGATCCCCTCAAGTATCGCTTCCGTAGTGTAATCCATATTTCCTATCCCTTTATTCCTCTAATGGCCAAAAGGTAACCCACAAATAGTAAAAAAAAGTAAAAAAAAATGCACTTTACCATCTAAGTGATTGATTAAGTGACTAATAAAATTTAAATTAAATTGATGTTTTTTTATTAAAAAAATGATCTATTAACATAAACCGATCCAATATACAATATTCTCTTAAATTTGGAGGTTATTGAAAGTTATTTTTTTTGACCACATTAAATGAATATACGGTAGATGTCATAAAAAGATTTATGAATGCATAATTTATTGCAAAAAAAAGATCAGACTTTCTAGTGAAAATCTGATCTTTCCGTGGGCGATATAGGATTCGAACCTATGACCCCTTGGGTGTAAACCAAGTGCTCTGAACCAACTGAGCTAATCGCCCGAATTATTGGGAATATGTGCTTTTTATAGTGGGCGATATAGGATTCGAACCTATGACCCCTTGGGTGTAAACCAAGTGCTCTGAACCAACTGAGCTAATCGCCCTTGCCCTTAAAAGCGATGCAAATATAGGATGGAAATATTGTATCTGCAAGAAGAATAATTAAAAAAGTGAAAATATATTTTTAAAGAGGTTCTAAAGTACTTAGAAATCTTTACTTTTAGCATTCATAAAAAATTGATACAATGGATAATAATTTGGAAAGAGACTGGAACAAACTTTTATATAAAATTTCTGAAGATTTTAATGTGGATGCAGATTTAAACGGAACATTACTGCTAATTGGGATACAGGAGCGAGGAAAAGGATTTCAGGAGAAGTATGAAAAGGATGAAAAAATGGATCACATCAATTTGGCAACATGTACCTTGTTGATGAAATGGAATTACTATCAAATTGATGGTTATGATGAAAATGATTGGCCGGTTTTCAAGAAAAATAAAATGGTTCCTCCTTTTTCTAAGGAAAAAGAAGAATTATTGCTTAAATCTTCGATAGTAGAGTACTTTAAAGGCAATGATTATTTAAAAGTTGAGAACTAAAAGCTAAATTCGGGATTTTAAAACTCAATATGCACCTATGAAAAATCTTATTTGTATTGCCATCGTTTTTCTATTTATATCCTGCCAGCAAAAATTGGAGTTGGGAAAAAAAGATAGAATTGTTCAGATTGAAACCGAGTATGGAAATTTAAAAATCCGTTTGTATGATGAAACACCGGCTCACCGGGATAATTTTGTGAAATTGGCACACGAAAAATATTTTGATGGAACTTTATTTCATCGGGTGATAGATGGATTCATGATTCAAGGTGGAGATCCGGATTCTAAAGGTGCAAAGTTGGGGCAGCGATTGGGCGAAGGAGGACCTGGATATCAAATTCCTGCAGAAATTAAAACAGGATTATTTCACAAGCGTGGAGTTATTGCTGCCGCAAGAGAAGGAGATGATGTAAATCTGGAAAAGAAATCCGCTGGATCTCAGTTTTATATTGCTCAAGGCAAGATATATACTCCAGGCGAATTGGATACTTTGCAAACGAAAATGAATGGAAGATTAAAGAGTTCTATTTTCAAAAAGGTTCAAGAACAAAAGGCTGAACTTCTTTCCAAATATCAAATGGAGGGTGAGTTGGATAAACTAACAGATGCAATTGATGGTATTAAATTGGAAGTAGACTCAATATTTAATAGTGAGAAAATTGTATTAAGTAAAGAACAAATTGAAGCGTATACTACTGTTGGTGGAATTCCTCATTTGGATGGAAACTATACTGTTTTTGGTGAAGTTATCGACGGAATGGATTTAATTGATTCGATTGCCGGTGTTGAAAAAGACAATTTTGATCGTCCGTTAAAGGACATATCAATGAAAATAAAAATCTTAAAATAGACAACATTACAAGTTGTAAATGGAAGCTTCGTAATATATTGCGAAGCTTTTTTTTGGCTTTCAAACTCTGGCTATTTATCTTAGTCCAAATTTAAAAAGATATCGTTGAATGAAATTTGGTAAGAAAGTCCTATTTGGAATTGCAATTCTGCTAATAACGAACCTGTCATTTGGACAAACCACCAACTCAATTATTTTAATAGAGACCAATATGGGCAATATTAAATTGATGTTGTACAAGGAAACTCCAAAGCACAGGCAAAATTTTCTGCAGTTAATTGAAAACGGGCATTTTGATGGAACGCTGTTTTATCGTGTAATAAAGGGGTTTGTGGCTCAGGGCGGATCGCAGGATTCCAGAAATGCGCCGGCAGGAAAAATGATAGGTTACGGCAGTTCGAACAGAACCATCGAATCAGAATTTAATCCTAAATACTTTCATAAAAAGGGGGCAATTGCTGCACCAAGAAAGCCGGATAAGGTAAATATTTTTAAGGAATCAGATATTTCTCAGTTCTATATTGCTCATGGAAGGGTGTTTACGGATGAGGAATTAACTCTCATGGAAAAAGAAGTGAATGTTCCTTTAAGAAAGCGAATCGTAAAAAGGTTTTTAACTTCGAGTAAAAGAGTTGTTTTGGATTCCTTAAAAAAAGCCGGTAAGGTGGAAGAATTTAGAGCCATTGCGAAAACAATTAAGGAGTCGATAGAATTTGAATACAATAGCTCCAAAGAGCGACTTGAATTCTCTGAGGCTCGTCGTAAAGCTTACACAACGGTCGGCGGAGTTCCGCATCTTGATGGTAATTACACTGTTTTTGGGGAAGTGATAGAAGGGCTGGATGTTTTGGATAAAATTGTAAACCTTAAAACGGATGCAAATGACCGGCCTTTTCAGGATGTTAAAATGAATGTAAAAATTCTGGAATATTAGAGATTTGAGAAATCTGTTTAAATTATTATTGATTCTTCCTGCTAAAATAGAATCGTCAGTAACAAGGAGAAAAAAGTTTTTGTAACTTTGCCGACTATCGGATTTCAAAAGATTAAAAATATGTTAGACAAAATAAAGAATTTACTTGAGGAGCTGAATGGATTTTCGGCAACTACACTAGAGGAAGTTGAACAATTTAGAATCAAACACCTTAGTAAGAAAGGTAGTATTGCTGTTTTGTTTGCAGATTTTAAGGATGTTCCAAACGATCAGAAAAAGGCTGTTGGTCAAGCGCTTAATGAGTTGAAGACAACTGCATTGGATAAAGTAAATTCTCTTAAAGATAGTTTCACCAATCTTGATTTTGGAAAATCAGGTTTGGATTTGACTTTATCGGGTGATCCGGTTAAGTTGGGCTCGCGCCATCCACTTTCTTTAGTGAAAAATGAAATCACAGAGATCTTCTCCCGATTGGGATTTACAATTTCCGAAGGTCCGGAGATTGAAGATGACTGGCATAACTTTTCAGCTTTAAATTTCCCGGAAGAACATCCTGCCCGCGATATGCAGGATACTTTCTTCATCGAGAAAAATCCGGATGTTATTTTACGTACTCATACTTCTTCTGTGCAGGCTCATGATATGTCTGAAATGGAATTGCCGATTCGTTGTTTAACGCCGGGTCGTGTTTTCCGTAACGAAGCTATTTCTGCACGTGCTCATTGTATTTTCCATCAAATTGAATGTTTGTATATCGACGAGAACGTTTCGTTTGCAGATTTAAAACAAACACTGACTTATTTTGCCAAAGAATTTTTTGGAGAGAAAACTGAAATCAGATTACGACCATCCTATTTCCCGTTTACCGAGCCATCGGCCGAGGTTGATGTTACGTGTTCACTTTGTGGCGGAAAGGGCTGTAATGTGTGCAAAGGAACTGGTTGGTTAGAAATTTTGGGTTGCGGTATGGTTGATCCAAATGTTTTGGAATTAAACGGAATCGATAATAAAAAATACACAGGCTTTGCCTTGGGAATGGGAATCGAAAGAATCACCATGCTGAAATACGGTATTAAAGATCTTCGTTTGTTCTTCGAGAACGACATTCGTTTCCTTGAGCAATTTTCGGCTGCAGGATTCTAGAAAAAACAGGAGATTTTAGATGTGTTAATCTTACACGATAAAAACAAAAAAGTGCCTTTCCTTGCGGGAGGCACTTTTTTTATTTTGTGGACTGTTTGACTTTTCCACTATTGGACTCTTAGAGTATTCTAGATTTTTCAAGACTTTTTTTACTCTTCATGATATATAATCTCTGATGTAACAGGAATCACCTGCTTGTACAAAGCACTTACCCCACATTGCGATTCTTCGGATATTTTAACGGCCCGCTCCAATTTTTTACGGGGAAGATCCTTGCCAAAGAATTCGTAAGTAATGTGCATGTTTTTATAGTAGGTGGGCTGAGTTTCGGTTAGCTCTCCTTCTACTAATACTTTAATATCCCGGATGTCAAGCCTCATTTTTTTCACAATTAACGCCGTGTCAATGCCCGTACATCCCGCCAAAGCGGTCAGCATTAGCTTCTTTGGACGGAAGCCTTTGTCATCACCGCCAACTTCGGTGCCGGCGTCAGTAATCATTTTATGACCATCCATATTGGTTTCGTAGGCGAGGTTTCCCAGCCACGATAATTCTACTTTGTGTTTCATAATTGCTGTGTATTTAGTCTTTTTACCTTTTGGATAAGTAAAACTTAAATTTGTATATTTGACCTGATTACAAATTGAAAGTGATTTGTAATAAAAGTAGGAAAAAACCCTTCGAAACAAATAATTTTTTTAATGAGTTTGTCAGGTGTTGAAGTTTTACACAAGGAATTATTATTGAATTAGTAGTATTGATTTCAGTTTAATATGATTTTTTAATGAAGCAGAATCCAATTCTTCCAAATTGCAATCAATTAGCCGATAAATTCGGTGAAAAATTTCAAAATTTGAAGGTAGAAGATATGAATCTTTTATTTTGGGGTGAAGATGTTCATTTCTATAAAAGAGGCAGTATTATTTATTCTGAGGGCGATTCCGCGAAAGGATGCTACTTTCTTTTTTCGGGTGTTTTAAAAGTATTTAAAACAGGTTTGGAAGGGAAAGAGCAAATCATTCGTTTTGCGAAGCCTGGCGACTTAATTGGTTTTCGATCTGTTCTTAGTCAGGAGCGGGCATGCACTTCTGCTAAAGTAATTGAAGATGCTACCGTTTGTTTCATCCCTGGTAAGGTTTTAACCAAACTGATTCAAGAGAATTCTAATTTTGCAATGGAATTAATTCAGCTCACATGCAGAGAATTGGATGAAGCAAATGATTACATCACTGATATTGCTCAAAAAACAGTACGGGAACGCTTAGCAGAGATTTTAATTCAATTGGAGACAGCTTTTGGATTGACCGAGGATGGTACGCTTAAAATTGCTCTTACGCGCGAAGAACTGGCCAATATGGTAGGAACAGCCACCGAATCGGTGATACGTTTACTGTCCGAATTTAAATCCGATCAGTTAATAGAATTAAACGGACGAAAAATAAAAATACTAAATACCAAAGCACTTAAAAAAGTCGGCGGAATTTTGTAATCCCTGTCTGCAATAATATTTCAACCCCATCAGGTTCGTCCGGATGGGGTTTTTTGTAATAATTTTTGAAAATTATTCTTAGAGATTTGGAATTTATAAGGTTTTAATATTAATAAACCAAGATACTTTTATTGTAAATTAAGATTTTAAGCTTATTATAATAGATAAATTATTTTATGGATAAATCTATTTAACTTATTTTAACATTTACAAGGGTTACCTTTTCTCTTTTTGCGGAATTAAGAAATATAGTAATGAACCAAATCATAGCGAAATGAATATTACCCAAAACCAGGAGTTGATAGAGAGAGTTATTAAGCTCGCCGATAGAAAAGCAACAGGAAGCCCCAGCGAACTATCTCATAAACTTGGGGTTTCACAGCGGAACCTGTATCGGATTTTAGATTGCATAAAGGATTTAGATGTTACTATTTCCTATTCAAGAACGTTACAAAGCTATATTTTGGAATAATTATAAATTAACAGTATTTTCCGAAAAATGTAAATATTAATAGCTCCCTGCCATTTTTGGCAGGGAGCTTCTTTAATTTGGTGCTGGTTAAATTAATAATGCGCATTATTAATTAAGTCGTTCCGGAATAAGTAAACAAATATCCGTTCTCACCTGGAACGACTCTGGTAGTTAGGCTACATTTTACAAGAGCAAAACTACCTAAACGAGATGACCTGTGCAATTGGCACTTGTGCGGGGAATGGAGCTATGCTAATTTATTCTTTTAGTTATGAAAAAAGCGAAAAAATTAGAATTAGGAAAAAAATCTATTGCAAACTTAAGTAAGCCAGAGATGAAAGGTGTAAAAGGTGGTGCCACCATGAGACACATTTGTACTGCCATGAGCTTGACAGTAAAATGTGATGAACATACTGTTTTGCAGTAAAATAAATAATTTTGTTACTATTTATGGGGGCAGATATATATTATCTGCCTTTAATTTTCTAAAAAAAATGGAAAAATTAAGCAACTAATGAAACATATTATTTCCTGTAAAATTGAATTAATATGTGAACATCTCGTACTATTAAATCATGAACCAGCAGATAATTCTTTACATGGAGGGAGAATTGGGAATGCTTTATTTTTATTGTATGCGAGTCGATATTTGAAGGATAATCGTATCGAAGTTCTAGGATTAAATATTGTGAAGGATGTAATTCAGTATTTGCAAGAGGAACCTATGAATCTTGGTTTTTCTGAAGGCTTGACAGGTGTGTTATGGTCAATAAAACACCTTATTAGAACTAATTTCTTATCCACTGAATATAAAAATGTGTATAAAGGTATTGAGGATGAAATTTATAATTTAACTCTTGATTTTATTGATTTGAATAAATTGGATTTATTGCATGGAGCTTTAGGAAATATTTATTATTTATCTTATGATTTGGAGAATAATCCAGAAAATGAAAAATTTATAAATGGAATAATTCAAGCACTTAAAACGAAAGTTTATTCTTATGGAGGAAAAATGCATTGGCAAGATTACAATAGAGATTTCTTCGATTTTGGAGTTGCTCATGGTATTTGTGGTTTACTTCTTATTTGTAACAGACTTGCTGGTAACTTAAAATATCATGATTGTTTACAGAGTTTAATTTCAGACATAACAACTTTGATAATGAGTGATCTGGGGCATAAAAGTTTGTTGGATGATATCCCAATTGGTATAAATAATGAGAAGAATATTTATGGTAGTCGATACATTTGGTGTAATGGTTCTGTGGGAATTTTATATGCATTATCACAAACGTTAATAACCGGAAACGAAAATAAAGATGTAATTCAACGATTAGCAAATATTTTTTCTGATGTTAGAGATTCAAAAAAACATGGAATTATTGATGCTAGTTTATGCCATGGAACGGCTGGTAATATGCAAATATCTTACCGTTTGTTCAAAAAATATGGTGATATAAGATTTATTAAAGCTAGAGATTATTGGTTGCAGAAAATGATAAGCGAGGCAAAATTTGTAGATGGAATTGCTGGTTTTAAAACTTGGAATGGTTTTGGAATGGAGTGCGATACTTCATTTTTAACAGGAATTTCGGGAATAGGTTTAGCTATGTTGTCATATTTGGATGAGAATTTAAGTGTTTGGGATGATGCTTTTTTAATATAATATTTATGGATATAAGTGCTTTTAATAAATTTATTGTAAGAACTCCTATTTTTCCGGTTAAAAATATTGATAAACGAGACTATTCAGATCTCTTTAAAGAAGGTTTATTCCTTTCGTCTCAGGATTTTTATGAAATATACAGTAAGGAAGCTGATATTTCAGAGAGACAATCACTTGTTTTAGAGAAGTTTTGGAGAAGATCTTGTTTTAGATGTACTCCTTTTGGTTTATTTGCTGGATGTTCTATCGGAAAATTTGGGGAAAAGAATAATTTTTTTTTGAAAAGAAGAAATGAATACATAAGAAAATCAAGATTGGATATGGGGTGTCTTGGAATGATTTGTGAATACGTGAAATCATTACCAGATATTTATCAAAGCACAAAATATTATGCAAATACTAGTTTGTATGAGTTACATGATAAATTTAGATACATTGAGTATTTGATAAATAGTAATCTTGTTAGAACTTATGAACTGGTATCTGTAGATTATTCAACCCATCTTAAAGAAATATTGAATTTTGCTACAAAAGGTATAAAGTATGATGCTTTAGTGGAATATCTTGTAGCCAATAATTATTCAAATGAAATTTCTAAAAACTTCATAAATGAATTAATTAATTCTCAAATATTAGTTAGCGAGATTGATTTGCAAATAACAGGTGCTGATCCTTTAGATAGATTAATAGAAATATTAAAACCTATTAATTGTGAAACATCAATAATTAATTCGTTGCAAATAATTAAGAAATCAATTCAGTCACTTGATGATAATCATTATGAGACTAATATGGATCTGTATAAATTAATTCGACAGGAATTAGCTTATCTATTACCTCGAAAGGAATTGAAGAATTTTTTACAGGTTGATCTCTATAAACCCACAGATAATTGTATTATGTCTAGGGAAATATTAGAGAGTGTTAAAAAAGGAATTGAGGTTCTAAACTGGATGAATTCTTTTAAGGATGAACGAATTAGTCGCTTAGAGCAATTTAAGTCACAATTTATAAGCCGATTTGGCGATAAAGAAATACCCTTAATGCACGCCTTGGATGTTGATTGCGGCATAGGATATAATCAATTTATAAATAGTCAATCTGATGACTCCGAATTGATTGAAGGTTTGGTTGTTGAATATGAAGAGATCAATAATTGTGTCTTAACAGCACGAGAACTATTTTTATTAAAAAGGTTGAATAAGGCCTTTTTACAAGGAGAAAATGCAATCGAATTAACAGATATAGATTTTTTGGATTTGAATAAATCCGAAGTAAATATTCCAATTACTTTTTCTGCATTCATTGAATTAACACAGCAAAATAATCATGACCCAAAAATACATATTTCGTATGTAGGTGGCTCTAGCGCTACAAATTTTATTGGTCGATTTGGATCAACAAATGAGGAGATAAAGGATTTTATTGAAGAGATCTGTATAAAAGAATCAAAGCTTATTGGTCAGAATAAATTAATTGCTGAAATCGTTTTTATACCTGACTCAAGAGTGGGGAATGTATTGTTTAGACCTGGTTTACGGAAATTTGAAATCCCTTTTATGGCCAATTCAAGCCAGGATTTAGATCATCAAATTTTTGTCAGTGATTTGATACTAAAAGTTAAAAATGGTAATATAGTATTATATTCACAAAAGCTAAAAAAAGAGATAATTCCAAGGCTTAGTTGCGCTCATAATTATAATTACAAAACACTTCATGTGTACCAATTTTTGTGTGATCTACAACACCAAAATGTAAAACCGAATTTGAGTTTTAATTGGGGAAATATTGAGAATTTAGTTTCTTATTTGCCAAGAGTTTGTTATGACAATTTAATATTCTCACCTGCTATGTGGATTGTTACTCAAGACGAGACTACTAATGCTAAATGGGATAGTGATGATAAATACTTTGAACATATTGTCAATTTCTTTAAACTACCATCAAAGGTTATAATGGAGGAAGGTGATCAAAAGCTTCTATTAGATTTTGATAACGAACTCTGTAGAAAGATTTTTCTAGATGCATTACAAAAAGGTAGCTTTGTTAAGCTTACTGAGTTTTTCGAGGATGATGGTATTGTAAAGGGACCGGAAGGTTACTATCAAAGCGAGTTTATTGTAACATTCTATAATAATAAATACTCTTCAAATGTCAAAAAAGATTATTGATAGTTACCTGCCTTGTGATACATGGTTGTATTATAAAATATATTGTGGAATAAAAATAGCAGATGAAATACTGGTTAGTAATGTTCATTTCTTATGTAAGGAATTAATTGAAAGTAAATCAATAAAAAGTTTTTTTTTTATTAGGTATTGTGATCCCAAACCACATTTACGATTGAGGTTACTTATAACCTCTATGGAACATTTATATGAAATTGTATCTCGAGTTAACTATCACTTTAAACCTTTCATTCAGGAAAATTTGATTGGAGGATTGCAAATTGATAGTTATAAAAGAGAATTAGAAAGATATAATATTGACTCAATACAAAATTCAGAAAAGATATTTTGCCTGGAGAGTAAGATGTTATTGGAATACTTATTACACGAAAAGCAGTATGATGATAGGTTGTATTTTGTGATTTCGTTGGTCGATTTTTATCTTACGAAAGTAAATTTAAGTATTGAAGGTAAAAAGCAATTTGCAGAGAAAATGAAGTGTTATTACAGTAAGGAATTTTCTGTTGATAGTTTTTTCAAACGAAATCTTGAAGCTAAATATAGGGTAAAAAGAACCCAAATAGATAAGTATTTATTTTCTCAAGAGGATACAATTATTTCAAAATTAATTCAAGAATACAGTTCTGCCATGGAATATAATTTAAATGCAATAAAGGAAACGCCTTCGGTTAATATTGAGTATTTGCATTATATAATTCAAAGCCATATCCATATGCTTGTTAATAGAGCTTTTAGAGGTAATCAACGGCTTTTTGAACTGATTGTGTATGATTTTATGATCCGATCTTATAAATCTAAAATCGCTAGATTAAAATGTATGAATGCGGACAATGATAGATAGTTCAATATTTAACGGTACGATTTAAGCTAAATTTTCCCTATTTTTAGCTTGACTATAATAAATTTACTAACTACCATTCTGCCTTGAAGAAAAAATTTCCCCATTTCCGCCAATTGGATGCCATGGATTGTGGCCCGACTTGCTTGCGCATGATAGCCTCACATTTTGGTAAAAACTTCAGTCTGCAGTCTTTACGAGATAAATCACACATTACCCGCGAGGGAGTTTCTATGCTGGGCATTGCCGATGCAGCTGAAAGTATTGGTTTGCGAACTATGGGCGTGCGCATTAGTTACGAACAGTTACAGGATGATGCTACCCTTCCGGCTATTTGCCATTGGGGGCAAAATCATTTTGTGGTGGTGCACAAAATCGAGGTAAAAAAGAAGACAACTACTGTTCATGTTGCTGATCCGGCATCTGGATTGCTAAAATTTACCAAAGAGGAATTTATTAAGTCGTGGGCAAGTACACAAAGTCAGGGGGAACTGAAAGGCCTGTGTTTGTTGGTGGAAACTACACCCGATTTTTACGCTCAGGGCGACGAGGATATTTCCAACAAAAAAAGTATTGGTTTCCTGTTAAAATATCTAAGGCCGTACCATAAGTTTTTGGTGCAATTGGCACTGGGAATGTTGTTTGGGAGTATGCTGCAACTGATTTTTCCATTCCTTACCCAATCCATAGTCGATGTAGGTATCAATACGCAAAACCTGAGTTTCATCTATTTGGTACTGATTGCCCAATTGGTACTGTTTATTTCCCGAATGTCGGTGGAATTCATCCGAAGCTGGATACTTTTGCACATCTCAACACGAATAAACATCTCATTAATATCCGACTTTTTAATCAAGTTAATGAAATTGCCCATTGGCTTTTTCGATATTAAAATGATCGGTGATTTATTGCAGCGGATACAGGATCATACCCGAATCGAAAGTTTCCTGACATCATCAACCTTAAGCATCCTGTTTTCGATGGTCAATCTGGTGATTTTTGGAATTGTTTTAGCCATTTACGACATGCAAATCTTTTTTGTTTTTGTAATTGGATCGGTTTTGTATCTAATATGGGTGAATCTTTTTCTGCGAAAGCGCCGAGAATTGGATGGGAAACGATTCGCTCAGTTATCGAACAATCAGAATTCATTGGTTCAGTTAATTACCGGAATGCAGGAAATTAAGCTGAACAACTGTGAGAAACAAAAGCGTTGGGAGTGGGAGCAAATACAGGCTGAATTGTTTAAGGTGAGAACCAAAGGTTTGGCTTTGAATCAGTATCAGGTATCAGGTTCCATTTTCTTCAACGAAACAAAAAATATCATTATCACCTTTTTGGCGGCCAAATCGGTACTCGATGGAGGCATGACTTTGGGTATGATGTTGGCAGTGTCTTACATCATCGGTCAATTGAATTCCCCGCTCGACAATCTGGTTCAGTTCATTCATTCGTGGCAGGATGCTAAAATTTCTCTCGAGCGATTGGGTGAGATTCACGAGATGAAAGAGGAAGAAATGCCAAATGAGGATCGTTTAATTGATATTCCAGAAGAAAAGGCCATAGATATTGAAAAAGTATTCTTTCAGTACGAAGGCCCGCATTCCGAAATGGTTTTGGATGACGTTAATTTGAAGATAGAAGATGGAAAAACGACCGCAATTGTAGGTGCATCGGGTAGCGGAAAAACGACTTTAATTAAGCTGATGCTGGGATTTTATCCCACTACAAAAGGACGAATTTCCTTGGGTGGAGTTACTCTCGAAAATTACAGTTCAGCCATGTGGCGGCAAAATTGCGGAGTGGTGATGCAGGATGGGTTTATCTTTTCGGATACCATCGCCAAAAATATTGCAGTTGGTGATGAGTTCATCGATAAAAAGAGATTGTTGTATGCGGTTCAGGTTGCCTGCATCGACCTATTTATTGAAAGTTTGCCATTGCGCTACAACACACGGATTGGCGCCAACGGTCATGGTTTAAGTCAAGGGCAAAAGCAACGTATTTTGATTGCTAGAGCCGTGTATAAAAATCCTAAATTTTTATTTTTCGATGAGGCAACTAATGCCTTGGATGCGAACAACGAAAAGGCAATCATGAACAATTTGGAGGAATTCAATAAGGGAAGAACTGTGGTTGTTGTGGCTCATCGCTTAAGTACAGTTCGTAGTGCCGATAAAATAATTGTTCTGGATAAAGGAAAGATTGTTGAGGAAGGAACTCATTCTGATTTAACAAAATTGAAGGGAGCTTATTATCAGTTGGTTAAGAACCAATTGGAGCTAGGAAATTAATTGACGCGGATAAATATGATATTTATGATTTACACTGATTTTCATTAAAAAGAAATGAATTATAAACATTCTGAAATAACGGGACTTATCTTAAAAGCATTTTTTAATGTTTACAATGAGTTGGGTTATGGTTTTTTAGAAAAAGTTTATGAGCGGGCAATGGTACTAGAACTAAAACACCTTGACTTGGAAGTGGGAGAGCAAAAGAGAATTACAGTTTTTTATAAGGATGAAAAGGTAGGTGATTATTTTGCTGATCTGATTGTTAATGACCAAGTAATTATTGAACTAAAAGCAGTGGAAAGAATTGCACCAGAGCATGAGGTTCAGCTAGTAAATTATTTAAAAGCGACTAATATTGAGGTGGGCTTACTTCTTAATTTTGGTGCAAAACCACAATATAAAAGAAAAGTGTTCACAAAAAATTATCATATTTAATCATATTTTTCAGCGCAATCCGCGTCTAGTCTTATGGAGAAGGATACAAACATAGAATTACGGTCAGATGAAGTTAAGGAGATTTTGCAGCGAATGCCCAATTGGATCATTCGAAGCGGGACAACTCTTTTCTTTGTGGTTATTTTTGCTCTGCTGATTGGCAGTTGGTTCTTTCGTTATCCGGATATTATTCATTCCAAATTGGTTCTTACTACCTTAAATCCGCCTGCCGAATTGGTTGCCCGATCATCCGGACAGATTCAAAATCTGTATGTTGAAGATAATCAGGAAGTGAAAAAGGGAGAACTTTTGGCCATTATCGAAAATCCTGCGGTTAATGATGATGTGTTCGTTTTAAAAACAAAAATGAATGAGTTTCATGAACACCTTACGGGTGTGGATGGCATTAAATCTAATTTGTTGGAAGGTAATTTTCGTTTGGGGGAAATTCAATCGTATTACAATGGGTTTTTAAAATCATATGCTGATTATCAGCGTTTTTTTGATTTGGATTATTACGATCGAAAAATAGAATCTTACAAGGATAAAATCAGTAAATACAATTTATATTACGAGCGGCAGTACCAGCAAAAAGTGATTTCTGAAAGTGAATTAGCGATATCAAAAAAGCAATTTCTTCGCGATTCATCTCTATTTGACCGGGGTGTAATTTCGCAGTCCGATTTCCAAAATGCACGTAAAAAATATCTGGAACAGAGCTATGCTTTTCAGGGCACGCGTTCTTCACTTGCTTCTACTCAGATTAGTATTTCTGAAGTGGATCAGCAAATTATCGATTTAGAGTTAAATAAAGAAAGAGAGCGAAAGGAATTACAGAATCTGCTTATTCAATCATTCGATAACCTAAAGGCTCAAATAAACATTTGGGAACAAAAGTATGTCCTCATAACGCCTATTGATGGAAAGGTTAGTTTCAACAGGTTTTACAGTTCCAATCAAAATGTTAAGACTGGAGAAAGGGTTTTCACTGTTTTGCCTTCAGATTCAACTAAAATTATAGCCAGAGTTGAATTAGGAGTGCAGGGAGCAGGCAAGGTTAAAATAGGACAACGGGTGAATATAAAACTTGATAATTATCCTTATCTTGAATACGGGATGTTGGAAGGTATCATTCGGTCCATATCAAAAGTTCCGGAGGATCAGAAATACAGCCTGGATGTGGATTTTCCTAAAGGCTTGGTTACCAATTATGGAATTGAGTTGGATTTTGCACAGCAGATTGAAGGTCAGGCTGAAATAATTACAGAAGATCTTCGCCTGTTACAACGTATTTTTAATCCGATTCGATCATTAATTAAAGACCGTTTGTAACTTACTAAAGAATATTGATTCGGTACGGATTGGTTTCTTCCCATGCAATAAATTTTGATACAAAAACAATTGATATGCAAAAGCTGGCTGTTGGGATAGATATTGGCGGAACAAATACGGTTTTTGGTTTGGTCGATAGAAAAGGAAATATTCTTGCTGAGGATTTCATTTTCACAAAGAAATATTTGGTTTTTCAAGCATTTATAGATGAATTATGTGATAGAATTCAGTCTCTTGCTGAGAAATTGAATTGTGAGTTGGTAGGTATTGGAGTAGGTGCTCCAAATGCAAATTATTTGGATCAATGCATTCAGGATGCCTCGAACCTGCCGTGGAAAGGGAAGTTTGAACTGGGTAAACTTTTGAGTCAAAAAATTAGAGTTCCTGTTTTTGTTACAAATGATGCCAATGCATCTGCCATGGCAGAGATGTTGTTTGGAGGTGCTGTTGGTATGAAAAACTTTATGGTTTTAACATTAGGAACAGGATTAGGATCGGGTATCGTTGTTAACGGGGAATTGGTGCATGGCCATTCTGGTTTGGCCGGTGAGATGGGACATATGATTGTGCGTCCTGAAGGTCGGCATTGTGGTTGCGGAAGATTGGGTTGTCTGGAGACTTATGTATCTGCAACAGGAATTAAGAGAACTGTGAGTAAATTATTCGCAAAATTTTCTTATTCAAGTGAATTGAGAAATATTCCCTTCAATAGAATGAGTGCCAGAAGATTAGCTGCGGAAGCTTATTCTGGGGATCAAATTGCAATTGAAGCCTTTGAGTTTACGGGTAAAATTCTTGGAATTGCTTTGGCGAATGTAATTGCTTTGAACAATCCGGAAGCCATATTTTTGTCTGGAGGATTATCTAAAGCCGGCAATTTAATTTTAAAACCGACACAATACCATATGGAACAGAATTTATTATCTGTTTTTCAAGAAAAAACGCAGTTAAAGCTGTCTACTGTTGAAGGAAATTCCGGTGTACTGGGATCAGCAGCACTCGTATGGAAAGTTGTTGAATAATTTGTAGATTTGACCCAGTTGATCAAATTAATCAGGCCGGGAATATTCATGAGAAGCTTAGCAGTATTTTTTTTTGAAATTGTTTTACTTACTAATTGCGCTCTTGGTCAGAAATTGGTGAAACCTTTTCAAACTCATAACCAAAGCCCTTTGGTTCATTTTTTCGGGATTCCAACCAACCCGGGAGGCTCAATTCTTGAGAAAAATTCTTTTTGGTTCGGTAACTATTTTAGTATTGCTAATAATGCTACAAGTGGTAAAATCAATGAAGAAGCCATATACTTGGATGGAGAGATGTATAGAAATGAACTATTTCTAAGTTACGGTCTGCTTTCTAAACTGGAAGTTGGTATCGTTATTCCGGTAGTTAAGCATTCGAGTGGAGTTATGGATTCTTTTATTAGTAATTGGCACGATGCGTTTAACTTACCTGGGAAATCAAGGGACGTTATGCCAGCATACAATTTAAATTACTTTTTCATGGAAGAAGAGGAAATCGTTTTCGAAATGAATGAAAGTAAACTTAGTTTTGGTGATATTAGTTTTTCTATGGGAACACCCATTATACAAAGTCCAAACCACGATCTCTCTTTTCGCACTTTCGTGAAGATACCAACCGGAAATAAAACAAATTTAGTGGGTAGTGGAACCAGTGATTTTGGATTCCAAATAACAGGAATGCTTAATTCAACCCCTGAAAGGAAACAGTTTTCCTTTTACTATTCAGGAGGTTATTTAAGGATTGGCAAAGGAGCATTACTGGAAAACAAAGTAACCCGCAATGTTGGTTTTGGAAGTTTTGGTCTCGCCTTTAATGTGAATAATAATTGGTATTTAAAGTCTCAACTCGATTTTCATACAAGTTTGTATGAAAAATCATATACTAAACAATTGGGAAAAGCATCTGCACAATTAGTTCTCGGACTGGATTATTTTGTTGCAAAAGATGTAGCTGTTTCGCTTGCCTTTGTTGAGGATATCATTGTTAATACAGCACCTGATTTTGTTCTTCAGGTGGGAGTATCATATCAGTTTTAATATTTATAAAGCAAATATTTATGAGTTTAATTGGCAATATTATTTGGATAATTTTCGGAGGAATATTCATTTTCTTAGAATATATTATCAGTGGTTTACTAATGTGCTTAACGATTGTTGGAATACCATTTGGACTGAAAATCATACAGTTATCTGTGTTGGGATTGGCTCCATTCGGGCAAAAGGTGGTGTATAACGAGCATGCTGGGGGATGCTTAAGTATTCTTTTAAATGTAATCTGGATTTTTATCGGAGGATTGTGGATTGCTCTAACTCATTTGTTATTTGCGCTGTTATTTGCCATTACAATAATTGGGATTCCATTTGCAGTTCAGCATGTTAAGTTAGCAGGTTTTGCATTAACTCCATTTGGAAAAAGTATTCGGTAGTGTCTGCTAAAAATACAAACGCTTATAAAAAAGAAGAATCCTGACCGAGAGGTCAGGATTTTCACAAAATACTTAAACAACAAACACTAACATAAACGTTCCTTAACGCGTATGTCAACAAAAGTGAAAAAAATAATTGGGATAAAAAAGTATTTATTAAGCTTATAAGACTCAAATTATCAAATATTTCCATCGAAATCGTTTGTGTGCCCCTTATTTATTTTTGATATAAATACCGAACGGTCTTTTTCTCACGCAAAAATCGAATTGCTCCACGTGGAACATCTATGAATTCATTTTCAGACACTTTAGGAAAATGAAAAATAAAATTATCATATATTTGCCAATTCTAATACACTAATTTACTTGATTTGAATCCTCTTAAAAAGCTTGCCGGAGAAACAGTCATTTATGGAGTAAGTTCCATCTTGGGCCGATTGCTTAATTGGTTACTGGTGCCACTGTATACCAGTTTATTTATTCCCGAAGACTATGGGATTGTTACGAATCTAATGTCGTATGTTGCTATATTACTGGTTGTTTTAACCTATGGCATGGAAACAGGATACTTTCGGTTCGCAAGTCAAGAGAAGGAGGGCGATAGCACCTTTTCAACGTGTTTTATTTCTTTAATTACAACAAGTATTTTGTTCTTGATTATTATTGCATGTTTTTTAAATCCGCTCGCTGTTTTTTTCGAAATTCCTACAAACAAGAGCTTTATTATACTGCTTGCACTTACATTGGGACTTGATGCTATAACAGCTTTGCCATTTGCAAAATTACGCAAGGAGAACCGAGCGGTTCGTTATGCAGGACTAAAGCTGATCAACATTGGAGTTAATTTGGGAATAAATCTCTTTTTTTTACTCTTGTGTCCATGGATTTATAATAACTATCCTCAAATTCCAATCACTATAATATGGAATCCTGAATTTGGAATCGGTTATATTTTTCTGGCCATATTTGTTTCCAGCTTCATAAATTTACTGTTACTTCTTCCTGATATATTAAAGGTTCGATTAAAGTTGGATCAAAAATTACTCATTAAAATTCTGATCTATTCTTCACCGATCTTAGTGGTAAGCATATGTGGAACGCTCAATATCAATTTAGATAAAATGATAATGCCGGAGTTGATTCCTGAATCACAAAATCCTTTCTATCAAACAGGAATTTACGGAGCAAATTACAAGCTTGCAGTAATCATGACTCTATTTATACAGGCTTTTCGATATTCTTTCGAGCCATTTTTCTTTTCTCAGGCAAAAGAGAAGAACTCAAAGCAGGTGTATGCCGATGTGTTAAAATACTTCGTAATACTTGGTCTTATTATTTTTCTTGGGGTGATGTTCTATCTTGATATTGTAAAGATCTTAATTGATTCCCGTTATCATGAAGGACTGGGAATTGTACCGTACGTACTCCTGGCAAATTTATTTTTTGGAATATTTTTCTCTTTATCTTTGTGGTACAAGCTAACCGATAACACCCGGTTTGGTGCCTATATAGCTATTGTCGGAGTTATAATTACTGTAGTTTTGAATATTTTGCTTGTTCCAATATTCGGGTATATGGGGGCGGCATATTCAGTTCTTGCCTGCTTTTTTGTAATAACTGTAATATCCTATATCGCAGGTCAAAAATACTATCCTGTACCATACGATTTAAAGGGAATACTTTTTTATTTGCTGCTTGCAACAACCATTTTTGCAATCAGCACTTATTTTAACCCAGAAAATCAATGGCTGAAAATGGCTGAAAAAACTCCATTGTTATTGCTTTTTATAATTGTATTTATTCAAAAAGAGCGATTGTGGAGTTCTTTAGGAAAGATTGTTGGTATAAACAGGAAAAGGAAGTAATCAAGATCTATTATCAACCTTTCATAAGAGTTTTGAAAAATGTATCTTAGCCACTCGAAAAAAAATGAAATATTCTTCAAGCAATAGTCATTTATATGGAACGCCCATGACAAGGAATTTTGACACACAGGAGAATAATTTTCCAGCATGCTAAGTTCCATCTGACCATAAAAAAAATATAAACAGATGAAAGTAAAAATAGTTAACAAATCGAAGCACGACTTACCTAAATACAGTACAGAATTATCTGCAGGTATGGATCTTAGAGCAAATCTGGACGAACCGGTATTATTAGAATCATTGGAACGTAAATTAATAAAAACAGGATTGTTTATTGAATTACCTGCCGGATACGAAGCTCAAATTCGACCTCGTTCAGGTATGGCTCTAAAAGAAGGGATTACTGTATTAAATACACCAGGAACTATTGATGCTGATTACCGTGGTGAAATAGGAGTAATTCTTGCAAATCTTTCAAATCGTGTGGTGGAGATCAAAGATGGAGATAGAATTTGTCAGATGGTTGTTGCGGCTCATGAAACGGTAAGGTGGGAACCGGTTGAGGATTTGGAGACATCAGAAAGAGGTGCCGGAGGATTCGGACATACAGGAAAATCCTAATGCGTTAAAAATTATTAATTTGGATCAAAACAAATTGTAAAAGGGTACATTTGATCCGTTTTTTAGTTATTTTACAATTCACTACTACTAGATATTTTAACAGATGAAAATAATTGTTCCAATGGCAGGAATGGGGAAACGCATGCGTCCTCATACTTTAACGGTTCCAAAACCTTTAATTCCAATTGCAGGCAAGCCTATTGTTCAGCGTCTTGTCGAGGAAATTGCAAAAGTTTCCGACGAAGCAATTGATGAAATAGCATTCATCATTGGTGATTTTGGCAAGGAAGTTGAAGAAAGATTATGCGGTATTGCTAAAAATGTTGGCGCTAAAGCAAGTATCTACTATCAGGAAGAAGCACTGGGTACTGCTCATGCCATTTATTGCGCGGCACCTTCATTATCCGACAAGGTTGTAGTTGCTTTCGCAGATACTTTGTTTAAAGCAGATTTTGTTTTGGATGCTGAGGCAGACAGTGTGATATGGGTACAAAAAGTGGAGGATCCATCTGCTTTTGGGGTTGTTAAAATTGATGATGAGAACAACATTACGGATTTTATAGAGAAGCCAAAGAATTTTGTATCTGATTTAGCAATCATTGGAATTTACTATTTTAAAGATGGTGATAATCTGCGGGATGAATTGGAATATCTGATGAAAAATAAGGTGTTGGTAAATGGTGAATACCAGCTTACAAATGCACTGGAAAACATGAAGAACAAAGGACTTTCTTTTAAGCCAGGACAAGTTATAGAATGGATGGATTGTGGAAATAAGGATGCAACCGTTCATACAAATCAAAGAATATTGGAATACCACAAGAATGATGATTTAGTTTGCCCTTCGTCTTCAGCTGAAAATTCCATTATTATTCCTCCATGTTACATTGGAGAAAATGTAAAAATTAAGAATTCGGTAATTGGACCTCATGTTTCGGTAGGTGCAAATACGACAGTAAGTAATACTTTGGTTCGCAACTCAATCATTCAGCGTAACTCAAATCTTGAAAACTTAAACCTTGAAAATTCTATGATAGGTAATTATGTTGATGTTCAGGGTGAAGTTTCGGAATGGAATGTTGGAGATTTTGCGACCTTCTCAAAATAAAGATAGATGAAGGTGGGATGTAAATTTTGGATGGCAGTTCTTATCGGCTGTTTGGTGTCAGGCTCTGTTTTAGCAGGGGAAATTGTACCAATGCCTAAAAAAGAGATAGTACAGAAAGAAGTAAGGTTGACAGAGGCGCAAAAATTAGAGTTCGATTTTGCTTTTGCGGAGGCAACGAAGGCTATTTTGCTGCAGGAGTTGGATAAAGGACTTTCTTTGTATGCAACTTGCCTTAAAATTGATCCGTCGAGTGCTGTTGTCCGTTACGAATTGGCGAATATTTATATGAGTCAGGAAGATTTGGGGAGTGCACTGGAGCTTTCCAGAGCTGCTGTTTCATTGCAGCCATTAAATATTTGGTATCAAATTCAGCTTGCAAATATTTACCAAAAAAAGGGGATGATGGATCAAGCTTGTGCTGTGTATGATGACTTGGTAAAATTACATCCGGAACGAAACGACTTTTATTATTTACAAGCCGCGATATTTGCTTCAGTAGAAAAATTTGATGAAGCCATAGAAGTCTATAATCGTTTAGAGAAAAAGGAGGGAATTCAGGAAGGGATCTCGTTGGAAAAAGAGCGCTTGTATCTTGCTGCAGGCAACAGAAAAATGGCCTATTCCGAAATTCAGAAGCTGATAAAAAAGAATCCTTACCGGGCTGATTTCTATGGAATGTTAGCCGATTTGTATATGGAGGACAAAGATGAAGATAAAGCTTTTGAGCAGTATGAAAAGATATTGAAAATTGATCCGGAAAACGGTTTGGTTCATTTTTATTTAGCGGATTTTTATCGAAGAAAAGGCGAAATTGAAAAAAGTAATGCTTCACTTACAAAGGCTTTCAGAAATCCAGAAATTGAATCGGATCAGAAAATTCAATTTTTAATTTCCATTCTGATGAATGGAAATAAAGAAGGCATGTCTGATGAGTATTTGAAAGAATTATTGGACATATTGGTTGAAGTTCATCCTGGACAAGTAAGAGTACATGCACTTTATGCTGATTTTCTTAGAAAAAGAAAAGATAATGAAGGCGCACGATATCACTTAAGGAAAGTGCTTGAAGAGGAAAAAACAAATTATGTAGTTTGGGAAGAATTGCTTTTAATAGACAATGAAATGTTGGATTTTGAAAGTATGTTTAATGAAAGCTCTGAAGCATTAAAATATTTTCCGACCCAACCTCTTTTATATATCTTTAAAGGTGTTGCTGCAGCTCAAAAACAAGAGTACAAAACCGCAGTTGAAACATTGGAGGAGGGTTTTTCTTATATTGGTGAAAATGTAAAGTTACGGGTTCAGTTTAAGACTTACTTAGGCGATGCTTACTATCAAATGGGCGATGCACAAAAAGCATTTAAAGCGTATGATGAGGTATTGTTGTTTGAGCCGGAAAATGTAATTGTGTTAAATAATTACAGCTATTATTTATCAGTTAAAGGGCAAGAACTTGAAAAAGCTAAAAAAATGAGTTCTCTTTGCATCAAACTTGAGGCAGAAAACTCTACTTATCTGGATACTCATGGATGGGTTTTATATCGAATGGGAGAATTTAAGGATGCTAAAAGTGTTTTGGAAAAAGCTTTGAAATTCGGGGGGGGAGAATCTGCTGTAATTGTGGAGCATTATGGTGATATTCTTTTTCGTTTAGGGGAGAATGAAAAGGCTCTTGAAGAGTGGAAAAAAGCAATTGAAATAGGTGAAGGTTCAGTGTATTTGGCCGAAAAAATAAAGACAGGGAGCATTCCTGAAGAAGAAGAGAAGCAAGAAAATGGGCAATAAAAAATATTCAAAAACTGTCGTAAGGGCTCTGATCGTTATCATTGCCCTTTTTCAGTTTTCCTGTAAATCATTTTATGAGTTAGGTGTTGAGAAGGCAAAACCAATCTCCGACAATAGGTTATATAATGGGCTAATAGATAGTAGTTTAAATTATAAAAGTATATATGTAAAGCGCTTTTCTGCAAGCTTTTCGGTTGATGGCATAAGCAAAAGTTTTAAAGGTTCTATTAAAATAGAAAAGGATAGTGTTATTTGGATTGATATTACTGCCTCTGTTGGGATACCGGTAGCCCGGCTGCTCATTACACCTGATTCTGTAAAAATGATCGATCGGATAAAGAAAACCTATTTTATTGATAACTTTGAGTTTCTTTCTGACAAACTAAATATGGATTTGGATTTTTATTCTTTCCAAAGTATACTTACCAATTCAATTTTTAGAGTAGACAATGAAGAGAAGGAAAAAGCTTTTATTCGATCCTTTGATGGAAAAATAATTGACAACAAGTATGTTTTTATATCTGATAAAGCGAGAAAGATTGATCGAAAATTAAAAAAGGATAAGCTGGAAAAATTAAATAGGTTTAATTATCAAAGAGTAGATATCGATCCTTCATTAATGAGAATTACAGATATATTGGTAAAAGAATTTGATGCAGCGAGAGACATTACGATTAAGTATCGGGATTTCACTGTTTTTGAAAGCAGGAAGTTTCCTCAACGATTGGCTTTTGAAGTAAAGGATCCAAAACATTTATTATCTTGTAACATTAAATTTAATAAGGTAACATTTAGTGAAGATCTGCGCTTTTCGTTTACAATACCGGACAAATACGATCGAATTTATCCATAAAACCACTATGGGAATTAACAAATTAACGTGTAATAAAATATTTTATTTAGTAATTGCTCTTCTGTTTTTATCATCAGTAGATGCTTTTTCTCAGCATGATATTTCTACTCTTAAAAAACGAAAAGAGCAGAATTCTAAAGATATAGCGTATACCAATAGTCTTCTTAACAACACTTTGAAGAATAAGAATGTAACGTTGGGGCAATTAAACCTTCTAAATCAAAGAATAAAGTCCAGACAAGCTTTGATTCAGTCCATTGAAAATGAAATTTCTTATATCAATTCTCAGATAGGTAAAATTAATGCAGATGTAAAAGGATTGGAAGATGAATTGAATAAGCTGAAACAACAGTACGCAAAGGTGATTCAATACGCATACAAGCAAAGAAATTCACACGAAAAACTGATGTTTTTATTGTCATCGAAAGATTTTAACCAAGCTTATAAACGATATAAGTATCTTCAGCAATTTTCGGAATACAGCAAAGAACAAGGCAAACTGATAGGCTCCAAAAAAGATACACTGAAAGCAAACCTGCTTCGTTTAAAAACGGCAAAGAGTGAAAAAGTTGTTTTGCTATCCGATAAAACAAAGGAAAGTCAGAGTTTAGCTCAAGAGAAATCTCAGCAATCTGAGATTATTTCAAAATTGAAAAAGCGTGAAAAACAACTTAGGGATGATTTAAGGAAACAACAACGGTATACTAAAAAGCTGGAAAAAGAAATTCAGAAAATCATCGAAAATCAGGCTAAACTGGCAGCCAAGAAAAACAGCGGAGGAGGCAAATATGGCTTAACTCCAGAGGAAAAAGTTCTTTCAGAATCATTTGATCAAAATAAGGGAAAGCTTCCATGGCCAACAAAAACTGGTTTTATATCTGAAAAATTCGGAGAGCACAAACATGCAGTACTTAAGCATGTTAATGTTCGAAACGATGGTGTAAATATAACGACTGACAGCAATGCCGAATGTCGCTCTATTTTTAAAGGGGAAGTCACACACATTCTTTCAATGCCTGGTCTTAATAATGTAATCATTATTCGCCATGGTGAGTTTTTCTCAGTTTATTCAAACCTTTCTTCAGTTACCGTGAAAAAAGGCGATATAGTTACTTCTAAAGAGAAAATTGGTGTGGTGTATACCGACCAGGCACAAAGCCAAACTGTTCTTAAATTCCAATTATGGAAAGGGAGTACAAAATTGGATCCCTCATTGTGGTTGTATCGGAATTAACTCTTTTACGTAGTAGTTGATATGGGTTCTAAGCAGGAAATTTTTATCGAAAAATTAGATCGGTTTATTCGAAAATACTACCAAAATCAGCTCCTAAGAGGTTTGCTTTTGAGTATTGTTCTGATTTTGTCCTATTTCTTGATTGTTTCATATACAGAATACTTACTGTATTTTTCAGTTTCGGTTCGAACATTTCTCGCTATTTTTTCTGTACTTTTTTTTTCGTTAATGATCGTGAAACTAATTATTTTACCCATAATTGGTTTGTTGCAGATTGGAAAAAGAATAAGCTACAGGCAGGCAATTAGTATTATTACACAATATTTTCCAGATCTGCAGGATCGGTTGATTAATACATTGGAATTAACCGAGCTGTCAGCTAAAAGTGATTCATCCGTCGACTCCCTTTTAATGGCCAGCATCAACCAACGAATGGAATCTATTCAATTGATTCCTTTTAGAAAAGCAATATCATTCAAATCGAACCTTAGCTATTTAAAATACCTTATTATCGTATTTATAGCAATTATTGGAACTTATATTGCCTTGCCGGATATGTACTCCAGCAGCGCGAATCGTCTGGTTCATTTTAGGAAGGAATACATCGCTCCAGCCGACTTTAAATTTGTAGTAAGCCAAAGTGCTATGAAGGTGGTTCGAGGCTCTGATTTCTACTTAGAAGTGCAAACCGAAGGTAAATATGTGCCGGCTGATGTCTACCTGGTATGTGAAGGGAATCAGTTCCTATTAAAAAAGGAAGGAAGTAATCGTTTCAGTTATCTTTTCAGGAATGTAAATAGAGAAGTAAGTTTCTTTTTAAAGGCCGGTAAAATAACATCATTAACCTATCAGCTGGAGATTTTATTAAAACCGGGAATTAAGTCTTTTGAACTTACGGTAAAATCACCATCTTACACAAAATTACCAGAAACTAAAGAGAAAAATTTGGGAGATATTAGTGTACCCGAAGGATCTTTATTGGAATGGACGATTGAGGGGGAGGACACCAATTCAGTTCAAGTTGTCTTCAATGATTCTTTAAATCAGGTCGATTCAAAAGATAAAGGCAATACCTTCTTATTTTCAAAAACCATTTTTCAGAAAAACAACTACCAAATTTATGTTAGTAATGAGCAATTTGAAAAACAGCTTTTTGCCAATTATACCATTGATATAATACCAGATCTTTATCCGCAAATTCAGGTGTCAGTTATACAAGATACTTTATTGCCTACGGCCTACTATTTTAAAGGTATATTGAAGGATGATTATGGATTTTCGAAATTGCGGTTTTGTTATCTTATTAATGATCAGTTACCTGTTTACATTCCTCTAAGCTTGAATCGGAATCTTAGTTCTCAGGAGTTTTATTATGCCTTCGATTTTGCAAATGTTGATGTAAGCGAAGGAAGTCGTGTACAATATTATTTTGAAGTTTTCGATAATGATGGAATAAATAAACCGAAAATGTCTCGTTCCCAGCAATTTTCTTTATTAGTTCCGGATTCGAAGCAGTTGTACGATTTAAATACAAGTATGCAGGATAGTATCTCGAATCGAATCGAAAAAGGAATTGATCTGAGTCAATCCATACAGGAAGATATAAAGCGTCTGCAAAAAAATATGTTGGATGGCACCGGAGACAAATGGCAGCAACAGCAAATGTTTCAGCAAATCGATTCTAAAAAGAAACAATTGGATGAGTTGCTAAATAATATCAAGCAAGAGAATGCAAAAAAAAATCAGTTGTCAAATTCTTTGGGACAAAAAGATTCTTTACTAATCGAAAAGCAAAAACAAATTGAAAAGCTTCTTGAAAATGTAATGGATGATGAGTTGCAAAAATTGTTTGAAGAATTTAACAAATTGGCTGAAGATTTTAAACCGGAAGATTTAAATAAGCTAGGGAACCAAATAAACATGTCGTTTGATGATTTTCAGAAACAAATGGATCGCAATCTGAGTTTGTTGGAACGATATGATATTGAGGCTCATACGAATAAAATTATTGATAGAATTGATGAAATTGCCAATAGTCAGGAGGAAATTAGTGAGCTAGGGCACAGGCAGGAGGAAAAAATGAATTCTCAGCAAGTTGAGGAAAGTCAAAAATGGGATGATCTGAAAAAAGATCTGCAAAATCTTCTCGAAAAAAATTCCGGCATTAGTGACCCGTATCAATTTCAAAATCCTTCCGAAGATCTTGAGTCTATTTCTGAGATGATGAAAGAATCAAAAAACTTTCTAGAAGAAGGTAAAACCTCTAAGGCTTCAAAAAATATGAAAGCAACTTCTAAAAAACAAAAAGCACTTGCTCAGAAGTTGAATGGTAATCTTTCAAAAAGTGTAAGTGCTCAGCTTACCGTTGATATTGATAATTTAATTCGCCTGATGAATAACCTGATGGAATTTTCATTTCAGCAGGAGGCCGTATTGACTGATTACAAAACTGTGGATTATCGAAATCCTTTATTTGTAAAAATGATTGAAGAACAGGGGGGATTAAAAGAAGAGTATTTATTAATTCAGGATTCATTGCTATCTCTTTCATCTCACTCACCTCAGGTTGCAGCTTTAATTGGAAATAGAATTTTTGGTATAGGCAATTATCTCGATCAGGTTCTCGAAGAAGCTAACAACAGAAGAAAAATTCAAGCCAATGTTACACAACAAAAAGTATTAACTGAAGTTAACGAATTATCACTGTTTCTTTCCGAGGCATTAAAACAACTCATGGAACAAATGGCGAATGCTATGCCTGGCGATCAAATTGGCGATCAAAAAGGAGGAAAACCATCATTTGCGGGTATGCAATCGGAGCAGCAGTCCTTAAAAAAGATGTTGGAGGAGATGATTCAGGAAATGAAATCAGGAAATGGTAAAAATAATTCTAAAGAAAAATTGGGAAAGTTTTTACAAAGGCAGGAAATGTTTCAACAAAATTTGAGTGAAATTCTTCAGAAAAGAGGAGTTGGAGACGAGACAGAGAATATATTACGTGAAATAATGAAAATGATTGACCAAACGCAATCAGACATATCTAATTTTTCCATAAATTCGAATACAATTAATAGGCAAAATAGAATAATTTCTCGTTTGTTGGAAGCTGAAAACGCTCAGAGAGAAAAAGATTTTGATAAAAAAAGAGAAAGTAATTCTGGAAATATTATTAAATTGAGTAACCCTACGGAAATATTTGAGTATAAAAGAATACGAACAGATTTTGAAGGTATTTTCGATGACTCTTATGTAAAAATGCTCGACTACTATAATAAATTGTATTTGGATTACATGATCAAAATAAATAATGACTAAATCAGAAAAATTGCTAATCTTTCCATCCGAATTAGAGAATATAAGCAGAGTTGAAAGGCTCATAGATGAGATTTCTTCATCTCATAACCTTAGTTCTGAAATTTACGGAAAAATTTCAGTTGCTCTTATTGAAGCTGTCAATAATGCGATCTTGCATGGCAACCAGCTAGACGTAACTAAAAAGGTGAAAGTTAAATACAATATTGATGACGAATCTATTAGTTTCATTGTGTGGGATGAAGGTAAAGGATTCGATTTTTCTAATATTCCTGACCCAACGCTTCCTGAAAATTTGGAGAAGACACATGGACGGGGAGTTTTTCTAATGAATCACCTGGCTGATGATATTGAATTTGGAGAGAATGGTGCTATAGTAGAAATGAAATTTATTTTTGGATAAAAAATGTTGATTACTTACGATACGTGTGAAGCTAGTATTCCCGCGATTGATCAGAAGCGCTTAAGCGAATGGATCAATCGCGTTGTTGTTAATAATAGTTTCGAAATTGGAGAGATAAATTACTATTTCTGCTCTGATAATTACCTGCTTGAAATGAATCGTGAACACTTAAATCACGATTACTTTACGGATATAATTACTTTTGATTATACTGTTGCTGATATTGTATCAGGAGATTTATTTATAAGTGTTGATACAGTTCTTGATAATGCAAAAGAATACGGATGCGAGTATCTTCAGGAATTGCATCGTGTAATGATTCATGGAGTCCTTCATTTAATGGGAATTGATGATAAAACTGATGAGGATCAGGAAATAATGACCCAAAAGGAGGACGAATCATTAGCATTACTTTCCGATATTGATTAAATTTGTGAAATTTTTTTAGTTTATTGATCTGAATTCTAGATGATTAGGATGGGTATGTCCATTGCAGTTAATTGGTTTTCAGTTTATTAGATAAAATAATTACCTTTGCACGAATAAGAATAACGAATATAAATATCTTTTATTGTATGTTGCCAAAGTATGATGTTATAGTAGTAGGTGCCGGTCATGCCGGATGTGAGGCGGCAACAGCTGCGGCAAACCTTGGATCTTCGGTTCTTTTGGTTACCATGGATATGAATAAAATTGCTCAAATGTCATGTAATCCAGCTATTGGTGGAATTGCAAAAGGGCAAATTGTTCGTGAATTAGATGCCTTGGGAGGCTTTACAGGAATAGTTACCGACCGTTCATCCATCCAATTCCGTATGCTTAATCGCTCTAAAGGACCTGCAATGTGGAGTCCAAGATCACAATGCGATAGAATGATTTTCTCTTCGGAATGGAGAAAAATTGTTGAAAATACAGATAATTTGGACATGTGGCAGGATGCCGTTGTTCAAGTAATTATAGAGGATGGCAAGGCAGTTGGTGTGACTACTAAATTGGGAATTGACATTACTGCGAAATCGGTAATATTAACTAATGGAACTTTCCTTAACGGATTAATGCACATTGGGCGTAAGCAGGAAAAAGGGGGGAGAACAGCAGAACCTGCATCTGTAGGAATTAGTGAACAATTAAAAAGTATTGGCTTTGAAGTTGGGAGAATGAAAACCGGAACCCCTGCACGTTTAGATGGCAGAAGTATTGATTTTTCAGTAATGAAAAGACAGGATGGGGAAGAAGGATTTTATCAATTTTCTTATCTGACAGATCATGTAGATCGTATTCTTACTCAGAGACCATGTTATATTACGTATACAAATCTGGATGTTCACGATAGTCTCAGAGAAGGGTTTGAAGAATCTCCGATGTATAATGGAACAATTCAGAGTACAGGCCCAAGATATTGTCCGAGTATAGAATCTAAGCTGTCAACTTTTGCTGAGAAGCAGGAACATTTGCTTTTTTTAGAACCAGAAGGAGAGCACACTCATGAGTATTATATCAACGGATTTTCATCGAGTCTTCCTTGGGATGTTCAGCTAAAAGCACTTCAAAAAGTTCCGGGATTGGAAAATGTGAAAATGTATCGTCCGGGATATGCAATTGAATATGACTATTTTGATCCAACACAACTTCATCATACTTTGGAAACAAAATTGGTTTCGAACTTATTTTTTGCCGGACAGATTAATGGCACAACCGGATATGAAGAAGCAGGAGCTCAGGGAATGATGGCAGGAATAAATGCGAGTTTATTGGTGCAAGGAAAAGAGGCTTTCACACTGAATAGAGACGAAGCTTATATTGGTGTTTTAATTGACGATTTGGTAACTAAAGGTGTTGATGAGCCTTACCGAATGTTTACATCAAGAGCCGAATACCGTATTTTATTAAGGCAGGATGATGCAGATTTACGCTTAAGTCCTAAGGCTTTTAAATTAGGATTAGTGGGACAAAAACGAATTGACTTGCTGGAAGAGAAAATTGAGTTTAGAGATAAATTAGTTACCTTTTGTAAAGAGTTTAGCTGCAAACCAAAATTCTTAAATCCGGTTCTGGAAAAATTAGGAACGGCACCATTAAAACAGGGCGTTAAATTGTATGATATTATTCTTCGTCCGCAGGTTCAGATTAAAGATTTACTGGAAGATATTATCCCATTAAAAGAAGTGGTGGATTTAATACCAAACAGACGAGAAGAAATTATTGAAGCAGCTGAGGTTTTAATAAAATATTCGGGCTATATAAATAGGGAAAAATTGATCGCAGAAAAATTAACCCGCTTGGAGAATATTAATATAAAAGGCAGATTTGAGTATACAAGTTTGCAATCTATTTCGACTGAGGCAAGACAAAAATTGGATAAAATTCAGCCTCAAACTATTGGACAGGCATCGCGGATATCGGGTGTTTCTCCTAGCGATATTAACGTTCTTTTGGTACTCATGGGACGATAACGTTCCACGTGGAACTAAGGAGTATTTTAAAATAGTTTACTCCTTAAAACGCCCGAAATTGCCTTTTTGCATGTCGAAAAGTTAATTTCGGGCGTTTTTGAAGGCAATATTGAGCTATTTTAGGAATTGAATTTAGAGATTACCATTATTAAATGATAATAGATGAGATATGACAAGTAATAGATTTTCGATATCAGGTAAAGTTGTGGATGTTGTTTCGCGTGAAATAATCAATGCAGAGGTGTATGTTGAAGAGGGAAGAATCACTTCCATTAGTAAGAGGGATTCTGTTCCTGATCAATATATCTTACCAGGACTTGTTGATGCACACATGCACATTGAAAGTACCTTATTAATACCAAGTCGATTTGCAAGTTTAGTTGTACAGTTTGGTACATTAGGTTTGGTTACAGACCCGCACGAAATAGCAAATGTGCTGGGTGAGATTGGCGTTGATTTCATGATTAATGATGCCGGTAAAGTTCCTTTGGAAATTCGCTTTGGTGTTCCTTCATGCGTGCCGGCCACCAAACACGAAACTTCAGGTTTTGTTTTGGATAGTAATATTGTGGAAAGCTTACTGAAAAGAGAAGAAGTTGTTTGTCTTGCTGAAGTAATGGATTTTGTTGGTGTGATTGAAGACGATCTTGAGGTACTCAAAAAAATAGTAGCGTGTAAGAATCTTGGAAAAAAAATCGATGGTCATGCTCCAGGTTTAAAAGGAAGGGATTTGAAAAAATATGTGGCATCTGGAATTTCTGCGGATCATGAATGTTCAACTTTGGAGGAAGCTCTTGAAAAAATTTCTTTAGGGATGATGATTCAAATAAGGGAGGGTAGTGCTGCTAAAGATTTTGAGGCGCTGTATTCTTTGTTGGAAACACACCCGGATAGAATCATGTTGTGCACAGATGATTTGCATCCAGATGATTTAATTGAAAATGGGCATATAAATTTTCTGATTAAACGTGGATTGAAGAAGGGACTTAATTTATTTTCATTACTTCGGGCCGCTAGCTACAATCCAATCCATCATTACGGATTAAACCTGGGATTGCTGCAGGTTGGCGATTCTGCGGATTTTATTGTAATTGATCATCCGGAATCATTTGTTGTAGAGCAGGCATTTCGAAAAGGTGTTTGTATTTATAAAAATAAGGAGGTTTTGTTTAATGTAAGTAATGAAATCATCTTGAATAATTTTAGTCGAAAACCAATTCAATTAGCAGATTTGGCTATTAAGCCTAAAAATGGCTCATTGCGGGCAATGGTTGTTAAGGATGGTGATCTGATAACTGATTCAATTTTGTGTACACCAAAGGTAATTGATTCAAATGTTGTATCTGACATTGATAATGATTTATTGAAAATGGTTGTGATGAGTCGATACGATAATGGAAAACCAGTAATGGGATTTGCCAAAGGATTTGGTTTTAAAAATGGAGCTATTGCCGAAAGTATTGCTCACGATAGTCACAATATTATTGCGGTAGGAACAAGTGATGAAGATTTACTTCATGCAATTAATACTCTAATTGAAATGAAAGGTGGTATTGTTGCCGTTAACAACGGAGAAAGTGAGTCGGTTGAATTGGAAGTTGCGGGATTAATGTCGAACAAGACAGGAGAGGATTTGGTAAGGGAATATGCAAAATTGAGTGATTTTGCTTCCGATTTGGGGTCAAATTTTCAGTCTCCTTTTATGACTCTTGCATTTATGTCTTTACTGGTAATTCCAAAACTAAAATTATCAGATAAAGGTCTTTTTGATGTTAAAGAATTTAGAGTAATAGACCTTTTTAAAGAAGAGTAAGCTATATTAGTGGAAAATTATAATAAGTGATAAAAAACAAAAACATAGAACATTTAAAATTTTTGGTTTCCGCCTTGCCTGAAGAGCCAGGAGTTTATCAGTTTTTTGATGAGAACGATACAATTATATATGTAGGAAAAGCAAAGCGACTCAAAAGAAGGGTTGCTTCCTATTTTAACAAAGTTCACGATTCGGCAAAAACCAATATAATGGTTCGCAAAATTGTGGATATTCGGCACATTGTTGTTGAATCGGAAGAGGATGCCCTGTTATTAGAGAATAACTTAATCAAAAAGCATCAGCCGCGGTACAATGTTCTTTTGAAAGACGATAAATCTTTTCCCTGGATTTGTATTAAAAGCGAAAACTTTCCCAGAGTGCAAGTCACCCGTCATTTGATTAAAGATGGTTCGGAATATTTTGGACCCTATACGAGTGTGAAAATGGTTCGGATTTTAATGGATATGATGCGGTCTTTGTATCAACTTCGAACTTGTAATTTAAGTTTGTCGGAAGAGGGGATTAGAGATCAAAAATTCAAAGTTTGTTTGGAGTATCATATTGGGAATTGCAAAGCACCTTGTGTTGGGAAGGAGAGTAAAGAAGAGTATGAACAAACAATACAGGATATTCGGAATATATTGAAAGGAAATATTGGTTCGGTAACTTCTCATTTGAAAGAAAAAATTCAGGAACTGGCCAATGATTTTAAATTCGAAGAAGCACATCTTATTAAAGAGAAATTATATTTACTGGCAAAGTATCAAAGTAAGTCAACAATTGTAAATCCTTCCATTAATAACATTGATGTGTATTCTATTGTTGATGATGAAGATTCTGCTTATGTAAATTTTTTAAAAGTGGTAAATGGAGCCATTATTCAGGCACACACCATTGAAATGAAAAAGAAAATTTACGAAAGTAAAGAGGATTTGCTTTTGCTTGCTATTACAGAGATCCGGCAGAAGATTTTTAGTACGGCAAAAGAAATTTTGATTCCTTTTGAGCTTGAATTATCCATTGAAAATGTTCGGTTTGTTGTCCCTCAACGTGGCGATAAAAAGAAATTGCTGGATTTATCTGAACGCAACGTTAAATATTATCGTCTCGAAAAGTTAAAGAAAGGGGATAAGTCTCTAAAACAATCGCATTCCGAACGTATTGTAGAAACCATGCGCACCGATTTAAGATTAAAAGATGCGCCGGTTCATATTGAATGTTTTGACAATTCGAACATACAAGGAACTAATCCCGTCGCCTCTTGTGTTGTGTTCAGGAATGCAAGACCTTATAAAAAGGATTATCGGCATTTTAATATAAAAACAGTAGTTGGAGCAAATGATTTTGCTTCTATGGAAGAAATAATTTACCGGCGTTATAAAAGATTGCTGGACGAGGGAAAGAGTTTACCGCAATTGATTTTGATTGATGGGGGAAAAGGACAATTGGGAGCCGCCTTAAATAGTCTGGATAAATTAGAATTGCGTGGAAAGATTTCTGTAATTGGAATCGCCAAAAAACTGGAAGAAATCTATTTTCCCGGAGATCCTTACCCATTGTATCTGGATAAAAATTCAGAGACTCTTAAAACTATTCAACATTTGCGAAATGAATCGCATCGCTTTGCAATAACCTTTCATAGGCAGAAGCGATCAAAAGCATTTATTGTCTCTGAATTGGATAAAATTGAAGGTATTGGGCGAAAATCAGTTGAAAAGTTAATTAAAAAGTTTAAATCTGTAGAGAATGTAAAAAATGCCACACTTGCTGATTTGGAATCTGAATTAGGAAATTCAAAAGCTTTAATAGTCTGGAAATATTTCCATTAGAGATTTTATTTGAGAAGTTACTTGAATATTTATTCAATGTAATTTTAATTCAAAAATAATTCACACAGCTAAAAAAATGCGGACAAAATCTCTTTTTGTGTGATATGTTTAAAGTATAAGTTTATTTTTAGGTTGTTAATTTGTTTATATACAGTCTCTTTGTCATGATATTGACCGATCATTAAGCTTTTAAAGTCCAAAATGTGGTTTTCTACCAGGCAATTACCTAATAAATTAAGATTTTTAATAATTCCTTTCTCTACTGTCATGCTAACCTCTAATATGATTCCTCCCGAAAAATTACTGAGTTTTTCAAAGATGTAGTTGGGTGAGTAGCCATAATTCCATTCCCAGTTGTTGTATTTCTCTGCCATTAAAGCTTCTATCTTTTCAATATCAATTGCCGATAGTTCAAATTCCTTGGCATCTGGAAATTTCGTTGTCAAATCCGTTAAAATTAATTGAGCAAAGTTGTCGATACTCATGGAATGGGAAAGATATTCAGAGATGTTCGTTACCTTACTTCTAATTGATCTTATGCCCCGATCTTTGAACTTGAGAGGATTTACCTTTAACAGCTGATTTAAGCGATTTAAATCGCTTGAAAATAGCATTGTGCCATGTTGCATAAGCTTGTTCTTAAAAATGTGTGAAGCATTCCCTGAAAATTTCTTTCCATCGATCGTTAAATCGCTTTTTCCTTCAAATTTAGCGTTTACGTGCAGCTTTTGAAGAGTATCGATAATTGGCTGACTGTATTTTTGAAAATCAACCAATTTACTTTTTTCTCCACTCTTGATAAAGCAATAATTTAGATTTCCTTCGTCGTGAAAAACGGTTCCTCCACCTGACATTCTTCTAATGACAGGTATATTTTCCTGTTCAGCTTTGTCGAGATTGATTTCAGCCAGGGTATTTTGATGTTTTCCTACAATTAATGCAGGAGTATTGGTATACAAGAAGAAAAAATCATCTTCATGGTTCTTTAGCAAATACTCTTCGCAGGCAATGTTAAAAACGGGGTTGGTAGATGAACTGATGAAATACAACATGCTTTACTTTTTTTTTGTAACGGATTACAAATATCAGTATTAATTGGGAAATATCTTAATTTAGAATCAATTTTAATAAGGTGCAAGTCTGGAAAAACGGCTTTAGCAATATCTTTTTTACATGAATATGATGTGTTATATTTGAGAGGAACAATTAATTGTAACATTTAATAAATATATTGATATGCGGGTTGTGGTTCAGCGGGTTACTCAAGCTTCAGTGAGTGTAGATTCTGAAATAATCGGGCAGATATCGAAAGGATTGCTGGTGTTGGTGGGAATAGAGAATGCTGATACGGAAGAGGATTCGGAATGGTTGAGTAAAAAAATCTGTCATCTTCGAATTTTTGACGATGAGGAAGGAGTAATGAATAAATCTTTACTTGAAGTGGATGGAAATATTTTGGTAATCAGTCAGTTTACTTTGCATGCAAAAACTAAAAAGGGGAACAGACCATCTTATATTACAGCTGCAAAACCTGATATTTCAGTACCTCTGTACGAGAATTTTGTTGCTCGTTTGGAGAAAGAATCCGGAAAGAAGGTGGAAACAGGAAAATTTGGTGCCGAAATGCAGGTCTCATTGGTTAACGGTGGTCCGGTTACCATTGTAATGGATACTAAAAACAAGGAATAGATGATGAATCAGATAGGAATTAAGGAAGCCCAGGAAAAAGTTGATCAATGGATCAAAAAGTATGGAGTTCGTTATTTTAATGAATTGACCAACATGGCTATTTTGACCGAAGAGGTAGGAGAGGTGGCTCGAATTATCTCCAGAAAATATGGAGAGCAATCTTTCAAAGAAAGCGATAAGGAAGTTGATTTAGCAGATGAAATGGCTGATGTTCTTTGGGTTCTAATGTGCCTGGCAAATCAAACAGGAGTTGATTTAAACGAAGCTTTTCAGAAGAATCTTGAGAAGAAAACGGAGCGGGATATGTATCGGCATAAAAATAATGAGAAACTCTAAGTTTACGGAATAGTAAAAAATAATTTGTATTCATAAATAGGCCAAAGTCATCATTCCGATGACTTTGGCCTATTTATTTATACTTTTCTCGATATGAAATAGGTTAACAGAAAAACGACTTTTATAATTTGAAGAAGTATTCTGTTGATTATTAAAAATATAACTTGTTATGTGAAATATTTCACAGTGGTATTTTTAACTTTAATAATTAATTTACGTACATTCATAACTATTTGATGTCGTTTTGTCAAACAAATATTATTTGTACTTAAATTTAAATTATGGACGCATTTCTTTCTTTTATTGGCTTGTGGCCCCTAAGTTGGGCTCCTAATTACTGGTCTCTTTGTTGGGGTCAAACACTATCAATTGACGACAACACAGCTCTTTTTTCTTTGATTGGTATCACATACGGTGGTGATGGTAGAGCTAGTTTTATGTTGCCTGATTTTAGAGGCAGAGTTCCTCTGGGTTATGGAAGTGGCATAGGTCTTTCTCCTAATAAAATGGGATTGAGGGCAGGTGTAGAAAAAGTGAAACTTGTTTCATCTCAGATACCTGTACATACACATACAGCAACTCTTTCGTCTGTAGATGTTCAATTTATGGCTAGTGCACTTCCTGGAACAGAAAGCGTACCAGGCACTAATAATGCCAGAACTTTGGCCGCAACAGCAGGAAGATATCCTGATACCATTTACAATTCAGAAGTGCCAACTGTAGAGTTGACAGGGGTGGCTTCTAGTGGTGGTGATATTGCTATTGAAGCAGCAGGAGGAGACCATTACCATACCAATATTCAGCCGTCATTGGTTGTAAATTATATCATTTGTATGAATGGAATTTATCCTCCAAGACAATATTGATATATATGGGTTGGCAATATCTGCTGGCCCAATTTTACTTATTATCAAACCCTATTTTTTTGATGAACAATAATATTAAAATCGGTTTCCTTACACCGTATTCTTCTATTTACCCAGAAATGACACCTAGTCTCATCTCTGGATTTTATTCAGCTATTCCAGAACAATATCATCATCTTTTTCAATTTATTCCTGAGTATGTAGGACAGGGTGGGGATAAAGCCATTACTGAGGCAGTTAATAAATTGTTAAATTTCAACAGAGTTGATATTGTTTCGGGTTTTGTCAGCTATAAAGTTTTACCGTCGATTATTCCTAGTATCGAAAACCGACAAAAAATGGCTTTATTCTTTGATGTTGGTGAGTATATTCCTTACAATCACCATATTTCTGAAGCTGTTTTTAATAATAGTTTTCAAATGTGGCAGTCAGAATTTGCTTTAGGATATTGGACTTATAAGCAATTTGGAGATAAGGGAATAGTGCTGACACCCATTTACGATGGTGGATATCATCTGCAATCGGCTTTTCGACAAGGTGCAGAGATGGCAGGAGCCAAAGAGATGGATTTTAAAGTTCTCAATTATCTTCCCGAAGGTTCTCAGGTAAAAGGCAGAATTCAAGAAGTTTTTTCGCAAATAAGAATTGAAAAACCCTCATTCATTCATGCACTTTTCTGTGGAAATGAAGCATTAGAGTTCTATGACGAATTTTACAAATCGGGTTTAAACAAGCAAATTCCTCTGATTGTAAGTGCTCATATGGCTTCCGATGAAATATTAAAAAAAGTAAGTAATCTGGATTTGAAATTCTATTCGGCCTCGATGTGGAATTACAATTCACAAGAAAAGGCTAATCTATTGTTCAAGAAAAGAGTGTCCGATTTTGCAGGGCAGAAACCTGATTTTTATACTCTATTAGGATATGAAACAGGTTTGATTTTCGAAAGATTAATACCCGAGTTCTTAAATGGTAATTGGACAGAGATTAAAAAACGATTAAAGACAGAAACTATTGATGGCCCCAGAGGCAAACGCTCCTTTTTCTTGAACTCAGAATATGCTGCTCCCCTTATCGATATTGAAAAAATTGGTTTTCACACTAACAACGTCAATAAGATTGTAATTGGACAGGGAACAGCCATGAAATACGATCATGAAACCTATGAAAAGATTCATAAAGAGAACGTTAGCGGTTGGCAAAATCCGTACTTGTGTGTGTAAAATAGATATGTTTTTTTTATACCTAGTTCAACAATTCAGAGCAACCTAAAAACTTAAATTATGAAAGCATTTTATACCCAACATCTAGTCCTTGGATTTACTAAAAATATATTGGCAATAGTTTTTCTATTTGCTGGAACTTTAAGCTATGCTCAAACAACTTATAATTTTAATGATCTAGGAGGGGCTGATTATAATCTTTGTCTTGGCACAACACCATTTACTTATCAAGATTTTAAATTTACTACTAATGGAGGTATTGATGACGGGATGGATTATTGGCCAAATTATGGAGAGAGTAGTAGTGGTGGAATTGCTCTAGTAGCTTCAAATGCAGGAGATATTACTGTTTTAATAGTGAAACGTACCGATAGTCAGTCCTTTTCATTTAAGGGAATTTGGTTATATAATGATATTGGAAATGCCTCAATTACAATTAAAGGATATTTAGGAGGTAATCCTACTGGCGATCAGGAAGCTTTTAGTATAAGTTCAGAAATAACAAAGGCTTATGATTGGGTTGTAGATGAAATAAGGATTGAAGGAGCTGATTTATGTTTTTTCTTTGATAATTTTAAATTTGAATCAGCTGTAATCAATTCCCCCCCCACTGCCACAGCACCTAGTGCACCAAGTGTAACTGAAGATGATACAAATGTTGCTTTGGCTGATGATATTCAAGTAGCAGATACCGATGGAGATGACCAGACTGTTACATTCACAATAACAGGAGGAACACTTACTATAGGAACTACAGGCATTACTTTTGGTGGCACCGGAAATGGAAATGCAAGTTTTACAGCTACAGGTACATTGGCAGCAATTAATACTGCCTTAGATGCTGCAACTTTTACTCCTACACCAAACCTAAGTGGCACGAATGCAGGAACCATTGCTTTTATTTCCAATGATGGGACTGATGATTCCAGCCCGACAAGTGTTAGCTTTGATATTACCGCAGTGAACGATGATCCAAGCGTTTCAGGTTTGCCAACAGATATAACGGTTTCTGAGGACATTGCTAGTAATGTTGATCTTTCTGCTGCCACATTAAGTGATGTTGATGCAGGATCAAACAGTATTGTATTAACTATTGAGGCATCAGCAGGAACTCTTACTGCTGGTTCAGGAGGTTCAGTCACCATTGGAGGTTCAGGTACAGCAACACTAAGCTTAACAGGTTCTGTAGCTAATATTGATACTTATTTAAATACGTCATCGAATATAAAATATACAAGTGCTTCGAATGTTAATGGAAGCGATGCCGCTACTTTAACGCTGACTGCTAATGATGGGGGCTATACAGGTAGTGGTGGAGGAACAAATGTTCCTTTAGGAACAGTTAATGTTGATATTACTGCCGTTAATGATAAGCCCACTGCTTCAAGTTTTACCACATCTACTATTTATGAAAATACTACCTATGCGTTTGCAACTGCAAATTTTGGTTATTCTGATGATGATGGTGATCCTCTTGATCATGTTAGGATTACGGCAGTTCCTGCTAATGGATCTTTATGGGTAGATGCTGATGGTAGTGGAACAATAAATGGAGCAGAATCAGCTTTATCAAATAATGGAACAGTATCGAAAGCTGATTTAGATGCAGGAAAATTAAAATATTTGAATACAAATGGTACTTCTTCAAGTTTTACTTTTGATGTGAGTGATGGAACTGATTATAGTACATCAACATATACGGCAACACTTACAGTTACGCCTGAACCAACAGTTACCTTGAGTTTGGATCCTTCTTCTTCAATCTCTGAGAATGCAGGAAGTACTTCTGTTAAAGCTACCCTTTCAAATACATTTAATAAGACTGTAAGTGTAAATTTATTAAAATCGGGTACTACATCAGGGACGGATTATTCCTTATCTTCTACATCCATATCTATAACTACCGGAAATACTACAGGCACTGCTACAATAACAGGAGTGAATGATGATTTGGATGAAGATAATGAAACTGTAATTATTGATATTTCTTCTGTGACAAATGGCACTGAATCGGGTACACAGCAGGTTATCTGTACTTTAACAGATGATGATAATACTCCAGTTGTAACAGCCTCTCAGAGTTTTAGCATTGCAGAAAATACCGCAAACTCAGGAGCTGTAGGAACTGTTCTGGCTACCGATGTAGATGCAGGAACTTCCTTTAGCTCCTGGACAGAAACAGGAGGAACCGGCGCATCCATTTTTGAGATTAATGCATCAAGCGGAGCAATCACCGTAACCGATAACTCAGGTATAGATTATGAAACAACAACATCATATACATACATCGTTACTGTTTCTGACGGAACCAACACTTCAGCATCCGAGACGATAACCATTAATATCACAGATGTCAATGATGTCACTCCAGTTGTAACAGCCTCCCAGAGTTTTGGTATTGCAGAAAATATTGCAAATTCAGGAGTAGTAGGAACAGTTCTGGCTACAGATGGAGATGCAGGAACATCTTTCTCAGCCTGGACAGAAACGGGAGGAACCGGCGCATCCATCTTTGAGATCAATGCATCAAGCGGTGCCATCACCGTAACCGATAACTCAGGTATAGATTATGAAACAACAACATCATACACATATACCGTTACTGTTTCCGATGGAATAAACACTTCAGCAGCAGAGACGATAACAATCAATATCACAGATGTCAATGATGTAGCTCCGATAGTGACAGCTTCACAAACATTCAATATTGATGAAGATGCTTCAAATACAACATCCGTAGGAACAGTTTTGGCCACCGATTCAGATGCAACCGCAACAACATTTAGCAGTTGGACAATTACAGCAGGCAATACAAACAGCGTATTTGCCATCAACTCATCGACGGGTGAAATTACAGTTAATGATGCGAATGAACTGGATTACGAATCAATCACAAGTTACAGCTTGAGCATCACAGTTTCAGATGGAGTTAACACTTCAGTAACAGAAACTGTAACAGTTGATGTGAATGCAATAAACGACAACACTCCAGTTGTAACAGCTTCACAGAGTTTTGATATTGCAGAAAATACCGCAAACTCAGGAGCTGTAGGAACTGTTCTGGCTACCGATGTAGATGCAGGAACATCTTTCTCTGCCTGGACAGAAACAGGAGGAACCGGCGCATCTATTTTTGAAATCAATGCATCAACTGGTGCAATTACCGTAACCGATAATTCAGGTATAGATTATGAAACAACAACATCATACACATACACGGTAACAGTTTCTGACGGAACCAATACTTCAGCAACAGAGACGATTACCATTAATATCATAGATATAAATGATAACACTCCAGTTGTAACATCTACTCAGAGTTTTAGTATCGCAGAGGATATCGCAAACTCAGGAGCCGTAGGAACAGTACTTGCAACAGACGGTGATGCAGGAACATCTTTCTCAGCCTGGACAGAAACAGGAGGAAGCGGCGCCTCCATTTTTGAGATCAATGCATCAAGCGGAGCAATCACCGTAACCGATAACTCAGGTATAGATTATGAAACAACAACCTCATACACATACACCGTAACAGTTTCTGACGGCATAAACACTTCAGCAGCAGAGACGATAACCATTAATATCACAGATGTCAATGATGTAGCTCCAGTTGTAACAGCCACCCAGAGTTTTAGTATTGCAGAAAATACCGCAAACTCAGGAGCCGTAGGAACAGTACTTGCGACAGACGGAGATGCAGGAACATCTTTCTCAGCCTGGACAGAAACAGGAGGAACCGGCGCCTCCATTTTTGAGATCAATGCATCAAGTGGCGCCATCACCGTAACCGATAACTCAGGTATAGATTATGAAACAACAACATCATACACATACACCGTTACTGTTTCCGATGGAATAAACACTTCAACAGCAGAGACGATAACAATCAATATCACAGATGTCAATGATGTAGCTCCGATAGTGACAGCTTCACAAACATTCAATATTGATGAAGATGCTTCAAATACAACATCCGTAGGAACAGTTTTGGCCACCGATTCAGATGCAACCGCAACAACATTTAGCAGCTGGACAATCACAGCAGGCAATACTGACGGCATTTTTGCTGTTAATTCAACTACCGGAGAAATTACGGTAACAGATAACACGAATCTGGATTACGAGACAACAACAAGTTACTCGTTAACAGTTACTGTAAGCGATGGAACACATACCAGTTCTGCAGAAATAGTAATAATTAATATCAATGATAGTAACGAAAATGCCCCAACAGCCATTCAATTGTCAAATACTACAATTGCCGAAAATTCTGCCATTGGAACTGAAGTGGGAATATTAACTGCTAGCGACGCTGATATTGATGAGACATTCACATTTAATCTGGCAGAGAATGAGTATTTCGAATTGGATGGAGACAGGATTGTTTCGAAAGAGATATTTAATTATGAAGATTATATTAGCTATTCACTAAAAGTAACAGTTACTGATCAAGGCGGATTAAGTTATAACGATAGGTTTACCATTAATATTGAGAATCAAAACGAAACTCCGGAATTTTTATCAGAACCAATTGTTCAAGCAACAGTGGGTGATATGTATGTTTATAATATGGAGTATGAGGATGTTGATGAGGATGGATGTATAATATCAGTTATTGAAAAACCAGATTGGTTAAGTGTGGAGGATCATGGAAATGGATCTTGTACATTAAGCGGAATACCGACTGAAATAGGTAAGTTTAATGTAATACTAGAAGCTTCAGATGATGAATTTTCGGTAAAACAAGAATTTGAAATTACTGTTGAAACAGTTACAGGAATTGATGATGTTCCAAAAAAACTAAGCGTTCGGGTCTATCCAAATCCTGTTATTCATGAATTGCATATCGATCTATCTGATTTTAGAAATGATGAGACTACAATTTCATTGTTCAGCATGACAGGAAGCTTGATATTTAAGGAAGAGCATAAAAATATAGGTGGAGAAGTAAGAATTATTAAATCAGTTGAGCAATTACGAAGCGGCGCTTATTTTTTGGTTATTGAATCGGAAGGATACCGAAAAAGCTACAAGATTGTTAAGCAATAAAGAAGTACATTTTTTATAGCAGTTAGCCAAAGTCATCATTGCGATGATTTTGGTTTTCTTGTTTTAGGCTGGCTAAGTTCTAATAAATTAACATAGTAGAAATAGGGGATGAGTGAAAAATATCTTAATTTCGTAACCTTAAAGACAATATTCTGACTAATAGAAGTTTAGATTATTGATGGAAAAATCAGCGAATAAAGATTCGCAACTGGTTACTAATTATTTACATACATTATGGAGAAAGACATTTTAGAAATCTTAAAATCATATGATCTTAAGATTAGCGATGCAGAAGTAAAAGCAAATGTCAAATCAATTTTGGACAGAGACTATGAAACTTTGTACACAATTGAGAATCTGAAGAAGAATTTTTCTTTTATAGATTTAACGACACTGAACTCTACAGACACGCACGCAAAGGCTAAAAGTTTTGCTGACAATGTAAATAACTTCCAGAATGATTTTGACATGCCAAATGTGGCAGCTATTTGCGTATATCCGTATCAGGTGTCAACATTGAATGAAAACTTAAAAGCTGAGGGCGTTAGAATTGCTTCTGTAGCAGGTGTTTTCCCATCTTCTCAATCATTTATAGAAGTTAAAGCATTGGAGTGTAAAATGGCTGTTGAAAAAGGAGCTGACGATATTGATATCGTGATATCGATTGGAGCTTTTTTAGAAGGGCATTATCAAACGGTGTTTGATGAAATTGCAATTCAGAAAAAAGCTTGTGGTAAGGCACATTTAAAAGTTATCCTGGAAACAGGAGAACTTAAAACGGCAGAAAATATTCGTACTGCATCTATTATTGCAATGGAAGCTGGTGCTGATTTCATTAAAACGTCCACTGGTAAGGTGGCAGTAAATGCAACTTTAGAAGCAGCTTATGTCATGACTCAGGCAATTAAAGAGTATTTTAACAGGACAGGAAAGATGATTGGTTTTAAACCTGCAGGAGGAATATCTACAGCTAAGGATGCTATTGAATTTTATGCGGTTTCAAAAAATAATTTAGGAGAGGAATGGTTAAATAACAAATGGTCAAGAATAGGAGCATCCAGTTTGGCAAATGCATTATTAACGGAGATTCATAAACTGGAAACCGGTGATCCAAAAGAAATAAAGTATTTTTAAAATGCTTATTTATTAACTTATAAGTCGGATTATTTCCGACTTTTTTTATTTACTTGCAATAAATTTATTTAACATCACCATTTAAATGTTTATTTGTACATGTACAATGAATCCAATGATCCTTTGAAAATAAGAGTTCAAGAACTGGAAAATGAAATTAAACGATTGCGTGAGCTAATTCCTCAGGAATATATTACAGAGGAACACAATCAATCTAAATCTTTAATTAATAGTAAAGATGCAGTTTCGGTAATTGATACAAATTTCACTTTAATTGAGGTGAATGAAAAACTCTTAAAAGGAGCAGATTTAAAACGATCTGAATTAATTGGTACGAAATGCTATAATATTTTTTATGGGTTAGATAAACCTTGTGAAGAATGTGTTGTTCCGCAGATTCTGGAAAGTCGGGAGCCAAATAGTTTTCTAAAGTCAAATTTGGAAAATAATAAGATTCGATTTGAAGAAAAATATCTTTCACCGATTTTAAATAAAAAAGGAAATGTTGAAAGAATTATTATTCAAAGTAAAGACATTTCCAGTTACTATCATCTGGTAGATCGAATAGGGCAGAGAGAAGAATTCTACAAAAATATCTTTGAATCTGCAGGAGATGCTTTCTTAGTTCATGATGGAAAAGGAAATTTAATTGAATTTAGCTCGCGTTTAAGTGAATTATTGGAGTATACTGAAGAAGAACTGAGTCAATTAAATATCAATAATATTGATGATGCCAGTTGCTCGATGGATTTAGATCTTCGTATTAAAGAGATGGAGGCAAGTGGTTTTGCGTTATTTGAGACTTGCTTAATTAGTAAATCAGGCAAAAGAATTGCAGTTGAAGTAAGTGCAAATCTCATCCGTTTTTCGAATACAAATATTTATTTTGTAGCCATTAGAAATATCGAAAAAAGAAAAATTGCGGAAAATAAGTTGCAGGAGAGTGAGGAGCGTTTCCGGACTTTAGTAGAGAATGCCACAGACTTAATTATGCGGTTTGATGTAAATCACAAACATATATTTGTGAATTCGGCTTCTTTGCAGATATTAAAAATTAAACCAGAGAAATTTATTGGAAAAACGCATCAGGAAATGGGCTTTCCAAAAGATAAATGTGATTTTTGGGAACAGGGAATAGATATTGCTTTTAAAACAAAGAAGCTGCATTGTGTTGATTTTAGCATTGTTGTTGAAGGTAAAGTTCTTCATTTTGAATGGCAATTAATTCCTGAATTTAATAGGGCAGGAGAGTGTGAAACATTAATGGCAATAGCTCGTGATATAACGACAAGAAAACGAAGCGAAGAGGCTTTAAGTGAGGCTGTTAAGGCAAAGGATAAGTTTTTCTCAATTATCGCACATGATTTAAAGAATCCATTTAATGCCTTACTGCCGATAGCTAAAAATCTGCATCAAAATTGCAGGAAAATGTCAAAGGATCAGATATTTGAAGCTTCTTCAATTATTCATTCAGCAGCTAATTTGGAGTACAATTTATTGAATAACCTCCTCGAGTGGGCCAGATCTCAAATGGGAAAAATAAAACATGACCCCAAACAAATTGATTTATCAAAATTGATGGAGTCAAATATTCAACTTCATCAAACCAAAGCCGATCGGAAAAATATATTTGTAAGGGTAATTAAAGGAGCAAATACTATGGCTTTCGCCGATGAATACATGCTTGATACAGTTATCCGAAATTTATACTCGAATGCCATAAAATTTACCAGACCCGGTGGCAATATTCAAATTCGAATTGCACAAAGCGAGTCTAAATCAATTATTTCTATTGAAGATGATGGATTAGGAATTAGCGAAGAGAATCAGAAAAGATTGTTTCGGATTGATACAAATTATACCAGAGTTGGAACCTGTGAAGAATCCGGAACGGGTTTAGGATTAATACTTTGTCAAGAGTTTGTTGCTCTGAATAATGGTTCAATATCGATTGAAAGTACACCGGAAAAAGGGAGTGTTTTTACCGTTCAGTTGCCAATAAACCAGCAAGCCTAAACGTTTCTGTTAATTGTGTAATCCACTATGTTGATTAAAGCTTCCCTCGCTTCCGATGAAGGAAATTCATTTAAAATATTCAATGATTTTTGTTTGAATTCAAACATTTTATCCCGGGTGTAATCAAGGCCTCCCTTTTCTTTTACGAAAGAGATTAGTTCGTTCACTTTTTCAGAGTTTTTATTGTGTTTGCGAATTATCGTCAGAGCCCAGCGACGTTCTTTTTCAGAAACCCCTCTTAAAACATAAATCAAGGGAAGGGTTAACTTTTTTTCTTTGATATCATTGCCAGTCGGTTTTCCAATACTTCCTTGTTTCTCGTAATCAAACAAATCATCTTTCATTTGAAAAGCAATTCCGAGGTATTCTCCGAATTTTTTAAGTTTTTGCTGATCAGCATCATTTGCTTTAGCAGAAATAGCTCCAAGCAGAGTACATGTAGCCATTAAACTGGCTGTTTTTTTATAGATTATATCAAAATAAATCTCTTCTGTAATGTTTAATTTTCTTGATTTTTCCAACTGAAGTAATTCCCCCTCGCTCATTTCTCTCACAGCTTCCGAAAGAACCTTTAGCTGTTCAAATTCATTGTTGTCAAGAGCAATCAAAAGGCCTTTCGATAGAAGAAAATCTCCAACCAATACGGCAGCTTTGGTTTTCCACAAAGCATTAATTGAAAAAAAGCCTCTTCTTTCGTAAGCTTCATCAACAACATCATCGTGTATTAATGTGGCCGTGTGCAGCAGTTGAGTAAGTGCTGCCGCAATATAGGTAGAATTGCTAATTTCACCGGTAATTTTAGCACTTAAAAAAACAAGAATAGGTCTTATTTCTTTCCCTTTACGTTTGATAATGTAGCGGTTAATGATGTCCAGTAAACGGATCTTTGTCTTCATTGAATCCTTAAAAAAGGACTCGAATTTCTCCATTTCTTGTTTTATCGGAGCTTTTATATCGTTGATACTGGTTTTCTTCAAATTCATAGCAACCAAAGTTAATAATTTATCTTTCTCGTAAAACCGTTCCTAATTCAAATAATCGGATTTAAAACTCTAGTATTTATTAAGACTTTAATTAAATTATATACAAAACGAGAAATTTAACTATTTCAATATGTATAATATAGCCTATTTAAGAATATATTCATATATTTGCATTTGATACTTTACGTGAATAATAGTTGTGTATGAAAATTAAAGAATTAGAACCTGCAAAGCTAGAGCAAGCGGCTAACATGCTTAAAGCAATTGCTCATCCAATGAGAATTGCAATTTTAGGATATCTGGAGGATGGAAAGAAGCTTACAGTGACTGAAATTCATGAATTATTAAAAATTGAGCAATCAACAACTTCTCATCATTTGGGAATTTTAAAAGATAAAGGCGTTCTTTCTTCAAAAAGAGAAGGAAAGAATACATATTATTATTTAAAACACTGCAGTCTTAGTAACATTGTTGATTGTATCAGCAATTGTACTCATGGATAAGAAATTCAAGAACCAGTTTAGTGCTGGTTTTTTTATACAATGTAAGTAAATGGCAAAAGTAAGATTAACCAAAGAGTTTCATTTCGAAATGGCTCATGCCTTATGGAACTACGATGGACTTTGTAAAAATATTCATGGTCATTCCTATATTTTATTTGTTACAGTAATTGGCGAACCAATAACCGATCCAAATAATTCGAAATTGGGAATGGTAATGGATTTTGGAGATTTGAAAAATATTGTTAATGAAGAAATTGTTGACCAGTTGGATCATTCCGTTGTTTTGAGTAAGGCAACTCCAAATCTGGAGCAATTGAATATTGAACAAATGTTTGAGCGTTTTTTTATTACAGATTATCAGCCAACTTGTGAAAACATGATTGTTGATTTTGCTGAAAAAATAAAAATGCGTTTGCCTTTGGATGTGAAACTGCACTCACTAAAATTACACGAAACAGCCACATCGTTTGCTGAGTGGTATGCAGAAGACAATTAAGCTGAAATAAAATTTACAATTGATAAGCCTGGAAAAAATGCCAGGCTTTTTTGTGTTTATAAAACAAGAAGAGAACTGAGAATAATAGTCTTGAAAATTGTTACAAAGCGATTATCTTGTACTTTTGTTTCAATACAATTTATATTTAGAATCTTATGAACTCAGCAAATACCAACTCGGGCAAAAAACTATTTTTATTAGATGCTTTTGCCTTGATATACCGATCATATTACGCATTTATTAAAAATCCAAGATTTACTTCAACCGGAATTAATTCTTCGGCCATGCTTGGATTTACCAATACATTATTGGAAGTGCTTGAAAAAGAAAAGCCATCGCACATTGCTGTCGTTTTTGATCCGGTAGGACCAACTTTTCGTCATGATATGTTTAAGGATTACAAAGCACAGCGTCCTCCAATGCCCGAAGACTTAAGAAAATCGATCCCTTATATCAAGTCAATTATTCAAGGTTTTAATATTCCTGAATTTGACGTAGAAGGATACGAGGCTGACGATGTGATTGGAACCTTGGCTAAAAAGGCTGAAAAAAAAGGCTATACGGTTTATATGATGACTCCCGATAAGGATTATGCACAATTGGTGAGTGAGAATATTTTCATGTTTAAGCCTAAAAGTAATGGGAAAGAGGTTGAGGTTTGGGGTGTTCCTGAAATTAAAGAAAAGTTTGGCGTAGAACATCCCGATCAAATTGTTGATTATTTAGGTTTGATGGGAGACGCAGCGGATAATATTCCGGGTTGTCCGGGAATTGGTCCGAAAACGGCTCAAAAATTAATAGAGCTTTATAAGGACATCGATGGTTTGTATCAGAATACCGATAAGCTAAAAGGAAAACAAAAAGAAAAAATTATTGAATCGGAAGAACAAGTTCGATTTTCAAAAGTGCTGGCAAAAATATCACTCGATGCCCCCATAGATTTTGATGAAGATAATTTTAAACTGATAGATTATAATGAAGAGGCATTGAGAGCCGTCTTTAAGGAGTTGGAGTTTTTTACCTTGGCAGAACGGGTTTTTAAAAATCAGGGGAATCTTTTTGCCAATGAGAGTCAAAAATTTACGGACAAGGATACAGTAGAAGTTAAGGACGTGATTCTAAGAGATATAAATGGATTGGGTTGTGATTTTTTTGTACTTGATAATCAGGCTGTAAGAGCCGATTTAAAAGCTGAATTGTGTGTTCAGAAAGAGTACTCTTTTAGAACAATTTTGTCCGGTTCCGACCCAAATACATCAAATCTTCTTGGATTGACTTTTTCGTATCGAAAAGACAAAGCCTTTTTTGTTCCTTTTCCTCAAAATTTCGAAGAAGCAAAAAAAGTGGCTCAAGAGTTTAAATTTATTTTCGAAGATGAAAACATTTTAAAAATTGGTCACGATATCAAACGTGATATTTTGATTTTGCGTTGGCATGGAATTGATGTAAAAGGGCCGATTTTCGACACTATGATTTCTCACTACTTAATTCAACCCGAATTAAAACATGATTTCGCATTTGTTGCTTACTCTATTTTAAATTATCAGACAATTTCAAAAGAGGATAAGTCGAAAGGAAAAAAAGCTCAATTGAGTTTGATGTTGGAGCCAGAGGTGATTGAACATGAATCTTATTGTGAGGAAACAGTTCTAAACCTTGAATTGAAAGAAGAATTTGAAGGTCGTATGAAAGATAACGAACTACTTGATTTGTTCTACAATATTGAAATGCCTTTGGTAAGCATTTTAGCAGATATGGAGTTCACAGGAGTTAGTATTGATGTACAAACTCTAAAAGACTACGCTCTTGTTCTGAATGAGGAGGTAGATGGTATCGAAAAAGACATCAAAGAAATGGCCGAGGTCGATTTTAATGTGGCTTCGCCTAAGCAACTGGGCGATGTTTTGTTTGATAAAATGGGGCTCGACAGTAAAGCTAAAAGAACCAAATCGGGTCAGTATTCAACATCCGAAGATGTTCTTTCTAAATTGAAGGATAAGCATGAAATTATTCAAAAAATATTGGATTTTAGATCGCTGAAAAAATTGATTTCCACCTATGTTGAGGCACTTCCAACTTACATTAACGAAAAATCAGGGAAAATACATACCTCTTTTAATCAGGCCGAAGCTGCAACAGGAAGATTAAGTTCAACCAACCCTAATTTACAGAATATTCCAATTCGTACCGAGCAGGGCAGATACATCCGAAAAGCATTTGTCCCTTCATCCGAAAATCACGCTTTCCTTTCAGCTGATTATTCGCAGGTGGAATTGCGGTTAATGGCTCACATGAGTCAGGATCAGAATATGATAGATGCTTTTATCAATTCCGAAGATTTTCATACAGCTACGGCGGCAAAAATTTACAAGCTTCCACTCGAGGAGGTGAGCAAGGACATGCGAAGCAGAGCTAAAACTGCCAATTTTGGAATTATTTATGGAATTTCGGCCTGGGGACTTGCCGAACGGTTGAGTATTAGCCGAACAGAAGGAAAAGAGTTGATTACAGGCTATTTTGAATCTTATCCGGGAGTTAAGTTGTTTATGGATCAATGTGTGGAGAAAGCCCGTGAAAATGAGTTTGTAGTTACCTTACTGTCCCGCCGAAGATATTTAAAAGATATTAATTCCAGCAACGCAATAGTCCGGGGTGTAGCAGAACGAAATGCGGTTAATGCACCTATTCAGGGATCAGCGGCAGATGTAATCAAAATTGCGATGATCAACATCACCAAAAGAATGAAACGGGAGGGGATGCAATCTAAATTGATTCTTCAGGTGCACGATGAATTGAACTTTGATTGTTTGTTGTCTGAATTGGATCAAATGAAGTTGATTTTAAAAGAAGAAATGGAAAATGCCATTCAGCTTTCCGTTCCGCTTACCGTAGATATGGGAGTTGGAGAGAACTGGTTGGAAGCGCATTAATAAAAATATCAGAAACTAAAAAAAGCTCATTCTTGCAAAAAGAATGAGCTTTTTTGTTACAAAATCCCCTGCTTTTCCAGTTTTTTTTCAATTAAAATACCAGCAACAAACCTCAATAGGATAGAGAGGAGATAAATAATGATTCCATAAAATGTGGGTATCATCGAAACTTTTATTCCGCCATAAATCACACTTGGTGAAATACTACCCACTTGTTCTAAAACCGAAAACATATTGAATAATCCAAGTAACTGCCCAAATATGCCAATTATCATGGCAAATAAGCCGATTGATTGTCCATACCCTACTTTTTGAATTGCTTTTTCCAGTGTTGTATTATTGGAAAATAGAGCACCAATTAAATGATAAGCAATCCACGATACCATAACAATAAGAAGTATACTAAGTATCCCCATAAAGAGTACACCACCCATAAAAAACATTTCTTTCATAATTTTTACTTTTAAAAGATTAATACTAATACCTTCAAAGTAATGTGATCAGCAGTTTTAAGGCAAGGTCAAATACGGTTCTAAACGTGTTGTTTATCTACATTGTTTAGGTATTTTTAATTTCTAAGCTAAATTAGCCGAAAATATATTAAATCTGTCTGCAAATCTGTAATCTAACATATATTGAGATAATAGGAAGTTTTGTAGGCTGTAATTGAGAACTTAACTGAAAAAGAATGATTAAAAAATCGTCAAATCCATACTATCATATTTTTTACTGGATTTTTGTTCTTCTTATTTTAACCTTGGTTTTTGGATTTTCATGGGGAAATAATGCAGCAGCATTTTTCTTTATAAGTATGCTTTTACCAATTGTTCTGGGCACCTCTTATTTCTTTAACTATTTTCTGGTTCCACGATATTATATGCAAAAGAAATATGTTCGGTTTGGCTTATATTCTTTTTACACGGCTGTAATATCGATGTATCTCGAAACAATAGTACTAATGTTCTCTTTTATATATCTTGCAAATTTTAACTTTAAAAACCTTGGTCCAAATGCCTCAAATACATTTCTATTGGCTGCACTTCTTTATTTGATGGTCTTTATTGGTTCCTTTTTGTTAATGAGTCAGCAGATTAGGGAAAAGCAGCAAATTATTCAGGAATTTATGCTTGAAAAAGAAAAGTTGAAACAAGCCTGCCTGGAGATTGTATCCAATCGAAAAACAATTAAAATTAAGTATACAAATATTAAATATATTGAGAGTTTATCTAACTATGTAAATATTCATACCGATACAGAGAAAATAAAAACGAAAGAAAAAATCAGTAATTTGGAAGATAGGTTACCGGGGAGTTTTTTACGGATTCATCGTTCTTTTATCATTAATAAAGATAGACTTAAGAGTTTTTCTTACGATCAGGTTTTAGTAGATGACATCCAATTAAATATCGGACGAACTTATCGAAAACAAGTTAAAGAATCCTTAGGAGGACAATAAATATTTATACCAATTTAATACCAAAATCCTGCTTAAAATATCAGCTTGTCATGCTCTGACTATATACAGGCCGTTCTTGTCAGGGTATGACTTGATTCTAGGAGCACTATTTTATAAGATCAATTTTGATGTTAATTTGGTAGTAATGCCGTGCAAAGAAAAAGCTCATTCTTTCAATGAAAAGAATGAGCTTTTTTGATATCAATTTAAAAGTAATCTTTTTACTTATTTAAAGCATGCAAACCGATACTTCCATCTAAAATACCCAGATATTCATTTTTATCTTGAAGCACTTCAATGGCTTTTAAAAGAGTTTTATCTTCTTTTAAACTGTATTCGATACCACCATTTTGGTAGTAATATCTCTTAATAATTTCATGTGCCAGCAAGTCGCTGATTTCATCTTTAAATCGTGTTAAATCGCGATCTAGGTTAGGAGTTAACTTTGCCGTAAGAGCATCAAACTCATTGGTTGAGATATCAAAGTACTTTTCTTCTTTAGCTGACTTTTTAAGAGCATCCAGAATTTCAGTACTTTCCGATTCGTAAACAAACTTCTGTTCTTTAATGTATTTAGAGAATTTTTCAAATTCCTGATCCGAAATTTTAAATTCTTTCGCGCCCGCTATTTTATCATGGCTGTTTGCATACAAAGTTGCGTAATCAAAAACCAGGAAGTGACGAATCAGGTTAATGCTTAAGCTACTGTATCTTTCCGATTCAATCTTCAAATCCGGAAGAACACCACCGCCATCATAAACAGACCGTCCATTTTTAGTGTGAAATTCTGTAATTAAAGAATCAGCAATTTTTCCTACACTTCCATCTTCGTTTCTATGGCTGTAATCGAGTGCCTGAATGCATCTTCCGCTAGGAATGTAATACTTCGCTGTAGTCACCTTTAATTTGGCGTTGTAGGTCAAATTTCTTGTCGTCTGAACCAATCCTTTACCAAATGTTCTTTCTCCGATTATAATACCTCTGTCGAGATCCTGAATGGCACCTGAAACAATTTCCGACGCCGACGCTGATCCTCTGTTTACCAATACCGCAATTGGAATTTTGGCATCAAAAGGTGTTTTTGTGGCTGTGTAAGACTTATCCCATTGCGACACTTTTCCTTTGGTGCTAACAATATCTTCACCTTTGTCCACAAACAGGTTCACAATTTCAATTGCCTGATCCAATAAACCTCCCGGGTTACCTCTCAAATCGAGAACAATAGATTTTGCATTTTGTTCTTTAAGCTCTTTTAAAGCAGCTTTAATTTCCCCTGAAGCTTTATCTGTAAATTGATTTAAAAGAATATATCCAATTGAATCAGAAACCATTCCGTAGTAGGGAACTGATTTTAATTGGATGTTTTCACGCACCAATTTCTTCTCCATTGTTTTATCATCACCAGGTCGCTTTATTTTAATTGTAAGAGGAACATTCGGTTGTCCTTTTAACAGACTGCTTACATCGTCAGTACTCTTTTTTGATACCGGTGTACCATTGATTTCAAGCAATACATCACCTGCTTTTAAACCAGCCTTAAAAGCAGGAAATCCCTCGTAAGGTTCTGCAATAATTACTTCATCCTTGTGTTTGCTGATTAATGAACCAATACCGGCATATTCGCCGGTGGTCATCAACTTAAAGTCTTCAATTTCTGATTCAGAAATGTAAGTTGTGTAAGGATCAAGAGTACTTAACATGGCGTCCATACTTTTTTTCACCAAGTCACCCGGATCAATTTCATCTACATAAAACAGATTCAATTCTCTAAATAAAGTATAGTAAATGTTTAAATTTTTGCTAATCTCAAAATTTCTCTCGTCTCTGTTAAACCCCCAGAAAGCTGCACTGCAAAACAGTAACACAGCAAGTAACCAGATGGCTCCCGATTTTTTTCGAAGCTTCATATGTTTTTGTTTAAATTGATACTTAAAATAACTCTCCCCGCAGCCTAGCTTTTGCTATCCCTAACGCACGAATTTACAAATTAGAAGAAATAAAATAATATGTAGGTTAAAACAAATATAATTATTCCCTTTTTAAAATAATTGACTTTAACATTTGTTAACCCTACGGCACTTGAATTCAGTGAGAAAAGGGAAATAATAAATGGAATAAAATCTGTATACGCCAGATTATTAAGAATAGTTCTAAATACCTGGTTGTGAATTTGTTTTTTTGCAAAAAAAAAATGTCTAAGGTACAGGATCGTGGCCATGTCCGCCCCAGGGATTGCATGAAAATATTCTTTTTACAGCAAGATAAGTGCCTTTAAAAGGGCCGTGCTTTTTAAGAGCCTGAATGGCATATGTTGAACAGGTAGGATGATACCTGCAGGCAGAAGGGGTAAGGGGTGAAATTGCGTATTGATAAAACCTAATCGGAAGTATCATGATGAACAGAATCACTTTTTTCAGAAAGTTGAGAATGCTTTTCATATTCTTTTGGTAATCTTTTAAGGGCTTTAATCAACTTGTCTTCCATTTCGGAAGTTGTAAGAATTGTTTTAGGTAGATAAACGAGCATAAAAGCAATGTTTATATTGATGGACTCGAGTTCACGATATAGTTCTCCCTTATTGAGGCGGTAAATTTCACGAATTCTTCTTTTCAACAAGTTTCGGGTAACTGCCTTTTTAAAACTTCGTTTAGATACTGTTATGGCTACCTGTGCCGGAAATTCCGAATTAAGTTTCGCTTCTTTCCATACAACACGAAAAGGGTAACAAATAAATCCTTTTCCCTCAGAAAAAAGTTTTCCAATAAGGATTTTATGAGTCAGTCTTTCCGCCTTTTTAAATGTGAAGCGATTCATATCTACCATATATTACAAAAATCGACAAAAAAAGGGGAATAATTTCCCCTTTTTTTGTTTGATTGAATTTTTTAGAGATAATATCTATTTATTCTCCTTATTAAATTTCTTAATGAACTGATCAAGAGCCATCGTCATAGATGGTGCCTGCGGCATCGGAGCCTGAATATCAAGTCTTAGGTTATTTGATGTAACAGCATCAGATGTAGAAGGTCCAAATGCAGCAATAAGTGTATTGTTTTGTTTAAAATCAGGGAAATTTTGGAGCAAAGATGCAATTCCTGAAGGACTGAAAAAGGCTAATACATCATAATTCACATTTGCTAAATCCGACAAATCACTGCTTACAGTTCGGTATAGAACAGCTTTGGAATATTTGATTTTGCTTTTAGTAAGCAATTCAGGAATGGATTGTTTATGAATGTCCGAAAGAGGAACTAAAAATGTTTCTCCTTTGTGCTTCAAAATAATTTCCATTAAATCCTCAAATCGTTTTTCTCCAAAAAAGATTTTTCTTTTGCGGTAAACAATGTATTTCTGAAGATAAAAAGCCGTTGATTCTGAGATACAGAAGTATTTCATCTCATCGGGCACAGTAATTCTAAGTTCCTGACAAATTCTAAAGAAGTGATCAATTGCTGTACGACTAGTAAATATTACAGCTGTGTGATCCAATACATTGATTCTTTCTTGTCTAAACTCCTTGGCTGAAATTCCTTCAACTTGAATAAAAGGTCGAAAATCAATTTTTAAATTATATTTTTCGGCCAAATCAAAATACGGGGACTTTTCAGTTTGTGGTTTTGGTTGCGAAACCAGTATCGTCTTGATTTTCAAAATAGTAGAGTTTAGTTCGACAATTTATTAACCGACCTATACCAATAGATACAACAGTTTGTAAATCATTAGCAAGGGCAAAATTTCCAGTGCACAAAGGTACAAAATCATATAAAATATTGACACATGTTGGCGAAATAATATTTTTAAACCTCTGGATAGTCGGAATACATAAAAAATCAGAGTTAAAATTAGACCCGAATTTAATAGCATTGGTACAGAGTGTTGTGCTATAAATGGCGCACTAATAGTGATGGGCAAGAGGATTACCCCTAAATTTTTATTGTAAATAGATACTGTGTGTAAATATTCTTTACTTTCCTTAATCCCGTTAAAAATATATCCAATAAATCTGATGAAGATGAATTTGACATTGTATAAAGCCACTAATCCGACAAAACAATAGAGGAAAAAAACAATATTGTTGTTCTCATGGTTCAGCGAAAGGATGTAAACAAGATACTGTACGATAAACAGGGTGAAATTCACATAAAAAAGGAGGTTTAAGAAAATTGAACCTCTTAAGTTTCTCATATTTTTTTCCAACAAAAGGTTGGACGAAGTTTGGTGGTTGATTGTTGAATCGAATACCCGGAGCAGGAATTTGCTAAATGAAAATCTTACGATTGCCATTAAAATCAATGCAAATAGAAGCACACCAGCCATCCAGTCGCTTTTATGAGAAGCAATTAGAACTCCTTTCTCACGGACTACTTGTACAGTGGAATCTTTTTCAGTTATTGGGATGCTGTCTGAAATCAGTAAAGAATCAATTGGGATTCTGATTCCCGGATTAGTGAATGGAACAGAATCTGCTGCTGTTCCTGTTTGTTTTGCTGATACTTGCTGCGCGGGAAGAAAAATAATGGAATCCTTTAATTCATTGCCTGATTGGATCAATGAATCATTTAGAGGAATCTTGTTCACAAGTAAAAGGTGTGAATTATTTTGCGACATACTATATCAGGAACTTATTTGATTGATTTTTACAAAGATAATTTTATTTTTCGTGGAGATATATTTCCAGCCAAAAAGAAAGCCCGAAATTTTATCGGGCTTATAATCTTGTTTAGAGTTCTTCGTAACCTATTAATTGCTTTTTGCGCAGATTCTCTTTTTCAAATCCATCTAATTTTTTCTCACTTTTCAGCACCTCTTTCTCCCATGAACCATACATTGGGTTGGGAAGAACTATAAATCGTTGTCCAAATTCGGCCTGCCTTTCATCTACTTTCGAAAAGCCAAAGTCAGTTGATCTGTCTTCCAAAAACTCATCAAAATCACCTAAATTATCACCGGCAAGAATTAAAATTTCATGAGTTTCCAGTACTTTGTTTCTGCGTTCGGTTTTTATACTTGTTTTCGTTTTTAGTAACACATGCCTTTTATCTGCAAAGGGAAATCCTAACTCATTAAGGTTCTCGATGGTTTTAGCCAAAGCCGAAGTATCACGGTTGGATATATAAAATGTTTCAACGCCTTTTGATTCTGCATATTTTAAAAACTCCAAAGAGCCAGGTGTAGCTGAAGCTTTTGCCATATCTGTCCATTCTTTCCAGGCTGCGCGTGTAAATGCTTTGCCGCTGCGAATCGAATTGGTTTCGAAAGGACTGTTGTCTAAAACGGTTTCATCAATATCAACAACAACAGCTTTGGGTTTTGTATTATCACTCTTGGTTAATAATTGATTATCCAACGAAAGTTTAGCCATGTTAAATGCCTGATAATACAATGCTCGGCACTCCGAAGCTCTTTGAAACCAAAGAGTAGCCATTACTAAATGTTCATTCTGATTATTTTCCTGTTTTTTTGAATCCTGAGGTTTGGAACAAGACGAAATCAGGATGGAAAATGCAGCTAAAGCAAAAAATAATTTTCTCATATCAATTGATATTTTAATTTTAGTAATTCACTAGGAATTGAATTTTTAAAATCTTCGGAGATGAATTTCAAATTGCAGATTATACTAAAAATGGTTTCGGAAATCGAAGATAATAAAAAAATGGCTGTAACTTTAATTTAGGTGTATGCGTCATACATTTGATTGCCACTAAATATGAACCTGGACGAATACAATATAAGCGTAGATCAGCATGCTGATGGAATGTTTCGTTTTATCCTCAAAAACATTAGAGATGAGGATAAAGCGAGGGATATTGTGCAGGATAGTTTCGAGAAATTATGGCGAAATGTTGAGAATGTGAATTCTCTGAAAGTAAAATCTTATTTGTACACAACGGCGTATCATACTATGATTGATTTGATTCGACGGGAGAAAAGAAAAGAAGATTTTGAAAATGTGGATGTTCGGGATTATTCGCATTCAGAGCATTATTCAGATTTAAGTGAGATTCTTGATGATGCCTTGAAAAGATTATCGGAGGTTCAGCGATCGGTAATTTTATTGCGCGATTACGAAGGATATTCTTACACCGAAATTGCAAAAATTACTGATTTAACTGAGTCGCAGGTGAAAGTTTATATTTATCGGGCAAGAATGCATTTGAAGAATTACATTGGAAGTATTGAATCAATAGTATAAGGAATAGGAGATGAGGGAAATAACCCGATACAACTACGAGGAATTCTTCCTTGATTATTTGGAAGGAACGTTAAGTTCCCTTCAGATTGTCGCGTTGGAAGATTTTTTAACCAAAAATCCAGATTTAAAATTAGAATTGGAGGAGATGGAGTGTCCTGTTTTTACTAAAGACTGCGTTAAAATTGATTTAAAATCATTAAAAGAAATTCCTTTTCGCGAAAGTTTTGATGAGTTTTGTATTGCCCGGCTAGAAGGAGACTTGTCGGTTGAAAATGAAATTGCATTCGATACTTTTCTGGAAAAGAACAAGTCCTTTCATTACGAGAATCAGATTTATCAAAAAACGATTTTACATGCTGATAATAGTCTTGTTTTCACCGATAAGGAAAAGCTGAAAAGAAGTTCCCGTAAAGTTGTTTACTGGCGGTATTCTTCAAGAGTTGGAGTTGCTGCCTCAATTGTTCTGCTTTTTTCACTTTGGAGTATTTTGTATCAATTTGAAGGCAATCAATCAAATGAAGAGAAAATTACGGCTAAGGTAGAAACTGCAATTACGGAAAGTAAGGAGACAAATAAAACTGAAAAGGCAATTGATGTTGAGGCTATTGCAACTCCCAAACAAGAGATTGTGAAGCCAGAGAAGAAATATTCTGTTGAAAAAGGACAGGCGCAGACAACAGATAGTCAGGAAGATGAAAAACAAGTTGAAAATATAGAAAAGGTGTTTAAGCGAGTTGAACCTGTGGTGCTTTCTGCTGATGCAGAACTCATTGCATTAGCCAATTCTGCAGATCCAAAGATAGAACTGGATATTCCCAAAGAAGAGAATACTGAAATCAGCACTCAAAATAACGGACTTGCACAATTGGGTATGTCATGGAAATCAAGTGTGCCCGAAAAGAAAGCTCAAAACTCTGTTTTATATGCTATTGCGAAATATGGCGTCGATAAATTGGGCGAAATTGCAGGGAAAAATGTTCAGTTGGAGAAGAAGTATGACTCTGCTACAGAGAAAACGCGATTAGATTTTAATACTGCAGGCATCGGTTTTTCAAAAACAATTAAATAAGCCTGTAACTATTCATTCACCACTTCGTCTTACCCATAGAAATAAGATAAATATACCATTATGAAACGCCCAAGAGTAAATTATCATTAACTCTATACGAATGATGATTTATAATTGGCAAGTTCCACCTGATAGTAACAAGAAAATTATAAAATGATGAAAAAAATATTTTTGCTATGTATGGCCTTTGTGCTTGTATTTGGAAGTAACGCCCAGGAAGTTGCTGATACCTTAAAAACAGATACAATCAAGAAGAAGATTTTAATTGAAGATTCGTGGTCGAACCAAAAAAAGAAATCAGAGAAAAAAGAAACTGTTAAAACTCAATCATGGGAAACGACCGCTGACACTACAAAAGTTAAATTTCTCGAAAAAGATTTAGTAAAAGTCGTTGAGGATGACAAAGGGATTAAAGCTAAAATTGGTAAGATTGGCAAAGTAGGTTTTGAAGAGGACAGAGACACTACAAAAATCCGACTTGGCGGAAAGCAGATTAATATTATTGACGGCTGGCACGGAACCAGAATCCGAATTCAGAAGGTAAATCCTTGGGATGCTAATCAGGATAAGTTTTTTCTTGAAGAGGAGAAAGGTTTTCGAGGACATTGGGCAGGTTTTGAAGTGGGCGTAAATGGTTTTGCTGACGAGTATTATGGTGATTATCTCGATGATCAGAAGGATTTTATGGATTTAGATATGGCCAAATCACTTGCCGTTAACTTAAACTTTCTTCAGTATGATATTAGTTTACAAAAGGAAAGAAACACCATTGGTTTGGTGACTGGTATGGGATTGGAATGGAACAATTACCGTTTCGATCAAAATATAACATTAGCCAATGATGGTTCCGGAAAAATTGAACCAATTGCTTTTGATCCTGACTGGAACATCAAAAAAAGCAAATTAACCAGTTTGTACCTAACTGTACCTTTATTGTTAGAGTTTCAAATTCCTGTTAAGTACAAATCCCGAAGAGTTCACATGTCGGCTGGATTAGTGGGTGGATTACGAATTGGTTCTCATACAAAAGTGAAATACAAATCGAACGGGAATATGCACAAAGATAAAGATCACGACGATTTTAACCTGAACACTCTGCGTTGTGCAGCTCATGCTCGCATTGGCTATCGTTCACTGAACTTTTTTGCTACCTATGGATTAACCGATTTATTCGAATATAATAAAGGTCCGGAATTAGTGCCTTTTACAGTTGGAATTACCTTGGTGAGTTTTTAGAATACTACTGATATATAAATATTATTATGCCGGATACTTGATGAATCCGGCATTTTTATTCATTTGCTTTTTGAGCTTTGACGAGTGTTGAATTATGTGCTTTAAAAATAGTATATTAGCGACATGAAAAGAAAATTCCAGCTTTTAATTTGCTTTTTTTCTATCTTCCTTGCTCTGCCTGTATTTGCTGATTTTCAGACAAATTTGGATAGCTTGAATAATCGCTATACAAAAGTGTTTGGTCAGGAAAAATTGGAGACATTATTGGAGATGAGCCGGGCATATTGGGATACTGAACCTGGAAAAGGAATTGAAATAGCTACCAGAGCTCTAGCGACGGCTCAAAGTCTTGGTTATGATCAGGAAATAGTGAAAGCCATGTTTTATTTGGGAACGGCTTACTATAAGGATAATCAGTATGATTTCTCGCTGGATTATTTACTGCAGGCATATCGTTTTGCGAAAAATCATGATTACCAAAAGGAAGTTGCTGATATCAGTCACCAATTGGCTACTGTTTACTACCAATCTGGGAAAATCAACAAAATATACAATTACACAGAGGAAGCCAACACTATTTATAAGCAACTGGATGATAAGGTGGGAATTGCCCGATGTCTGAATATGTTTGGTGTTTACTATCAGTCAATTCGAGATTATGATCAGGCCATTGATTATTTACAGAAAGGACTGAAACTTGGGAAAGAAATTTCGCACAGATCCATCGTTGGAGAACTATTGAATGATATTGGCAGTTTGTATACCGAAATGGGAGATACTCTTAAAGCTATTCGAACTTATCATGAGGCTGTTGACTATTATAAATCAAATGGACCAAACAATAAAACCGGGGTTTTTGAATTGAATATGAGTGATTTATATCTCCATCATAACGATCTCATCAAAGCAAAACATCATCTTGACAAAGGTTATCTGGTTGGCAAACAATTAAAATCGAAAAGATTACTTCGGGATTATTACAAATATCTTTCGCTTTACTATACAAAACTTGGCGATTATAAGAATTCAGTAATTGCCTATCAAAATCTTCAATCTTATCAGGATTCTATTGCGTCGGAGCATTTATCAAATAAAATCGATGATTTGGATTCCAGGCACATGGAAAACATTAAAAATCAGGAAAATCAGGCTCTTCGTGCTGAGAATCAAACACAACAATTGGAAATTAACCGTCAGTATACCATTGGTTTACTGATTCTACTTTTACTACTTGTGGTTATATTTCTTCTCACTTTCCGGTACCGAAATAATCTGAAGGACAATGAGCTTTTATACCTGCGTAATCGTCTGGTAAGTCAGCATCAGGAGGAGTTAATAGGAGCAATGAAAAGGCTTAAAGAGAGTGAAGATAAGCTTAGAACAGCCAATGAAACCAAGGATAAAATGTTTTCCTTAATTGCCCATGATTTGCGGGGAGCAATTGGCAACATTAGTAATGGATTACGAATGATGCTTACCGACAAGGAATTGGATCTGTCTGAAGAAGATAAAACAGAATTTTTGCAATCTTTGTTTCATTCTGCGGATAATTCATTCGAATTGCTTGAAAATCTGTTGTTTTGGGCAAAAAATCAAACATCTACAATATCTGCTAATTTACAAATGGTTGATGCCAGTTCGATAATTAATTCAAATATAAATTTGTCGGCAGAGTTAGCAAAAATTAAGTCCATTCGTTTAATTGCAAGTACCAATCCTTCAGTAGAAGTGTATATCGATTGGAATATGATTAATACAGTTCTGCGAAATTTGATCTCAAATGCAATTAAATTCACCAATAAAGGAGGAATTATTGAAGTTAAATCGGAGATTGGAGAGTATTTTGTTAAAATTTCGGTGATTGACAATGGAATTGGAATGATGCCGGATCAGATTGAGAATATTTACGAGGGAAAAACGACTGATGGTACTGCTAATGAGAAAGGTACAGGTCTGGGTATTACTTTGTGCAGGGATTTCTTAGTGAAAAATCATGGCGAAATGATGGTAGAAAGTGAAGTTGATAAGGGCAGCACATTTTCGTTTATCATTCCCCGCAGACCGATGAGTGATGAGAAATTTAGTGAATTTGTGAAAAAGGAGACCCTGATTTCATTTGTAAATGTCTAAATTTAGGTCAGATAATTCACATCTACATAAACTAAATTCAGCGCAAATGAGATTATTATTAATAAGTAACTCCACGATGGCCGGGGAGGAATATTTAGACTATCCTAAAAACAACATCAAAGATTTTTTAGGCGATAAGCCGGTTAAGGCTTTATTTATCCCCTACGCAGGAGTGACTGTTTCTTTCGACGAGTATGAAGCCAAAGTAAAGGCTAAGTTCAATGAAGTTGGCCATGATATTGTTTCTATTCATCATTTCGAAGATCCGGTAAAGGCTGTTGAAGAGGCTGAAGCAATTGTTGTAGGTGGTGGAAGTACATGGAATATGCTGCATTTGGTGCATAAAAACAACCTGACGAAGGCAATCCGCAAGAAAGTTATCAGTGAAAATGTGCCATATATCGGTTGGAGTGCAGGTTCAAATTTGGCTTGCCCCACGATTAAAACCACGAACGATATGCCAATCATCGATCCTTTGGGATTTGATGCACTTAATTTAATCCCATTTCAGATTAACCCACACTATTTAGATAAAAATCCTGATGGTCATGGAGGAGAAACACGCGAAGATCGTATTAATGAATTTATGGTTGTAAATACTGATATGTATGTTGCAGGTTTAAGAGAGGGTAGTATGTTCTTGGTAGAAAACGGGAAAATTAATTTGATTGGTAAACTCAACTGCCGGATCTTTAAAAATAATGTTCAAGCATACGAATTGAGTCCAAAGGATGATTTTAATTTTTTGTTGAAATAAATTTTAGAAGATATATTTAAAGCGGTTGAATCTGCTTCAACCGCTTGCTTTAGTTTTGAGTAGGATTGACAAAACAGTCTAATTTTGCTATCCATGTCCGCGTGTCATCCAATCAATTGCTGCAACAGTTAGGATTGTTAATGTTTCTATAGATTATAGAAACAAGTGCAGGATCAAATTTAAAAATAAAAATCCCGAAAAGGAAAACCTTCCCGGGATGATAGTATTTTATATCGGTGATATTAAAAATCAACTTCAACAACAATAGGACAATGGTCCGAGTGAATCACATCAGCTAGTATCGATCCTCCTTTTAGTAGCTCGCGAAGAGGTTCGCTTACCATATGGTAATCGATTCTCCAACCCAAATTCTTCCCTCTGGAACCAGCTCTGTAGCTCCACCAACTATATTTATCCGGTGATTGATCGAATACTCTGAAGCTGTCTATAAAACCACTGTCAATAAATTGGCTTACCCATTCTCTTTCTTCAGGTAGGAATCCCGAAACACCTTTCTTCTTTTCCGGGTTACTAATATCTATTTCTTTGTGACAGATATTATAATCGCCTCCAATAATCAAATTTGGTCTTTCTTTTTTAAGTTCATTAATATAATCGTGAAAATAGGCCAACCATTCCATTTTATAATCCTGTCGTGGCCCGCCGGTTGTTCCTGATGGATGATATGTACTAAAAACCGAAACATCTCCAAAATCAGCTCTAATTGCTCTTCCTTCAATATCATATTTTGGGTTGTCAACGCCAATAACCACACTGTCTGGCTTTTCTTTAGTCAGGATACCAACACCACTGTATCCTTTTTTTTCAGCAGAAAACCAGTAACAATGATATCCCAATTCTTCAAAAAGATGAGTTTCTATCTGCTCTGGCTGAGCTTTTGTTTCCTGAATTAAAAGGATGTCCGGATTTTCTTGTTTGAGCCATCCAATAAAGTCTTTTCCGAGGGCGGCTCGAATTCCATTTACATTGTAACTTATTATTTTTCGCATAGCGTATGTTTTTATTTGAAGAGAATAAAGATAAAAAAAAGAAAACCCTGATAAGGATAAATTCAGATAAGAGATAAATTAAAAATTCAGAAAATGCAATACGATTGCCTAAAATTACTTCAAATCAACTACTTTTGTAATAAAAATAAGAACATTGAAAGAAGGAGTAGTAATCAAGTCGACAGGAAGTTGGTATACCGTAAAATCCAACGATGGTGAAATCCATAATTGCCGGATAAAAGGGCGGTTTAGAATGGAAGGCATTCGTACAACCAATCCTATATCGGTTGGTGATAAAGTAGATTTTGAAGAAGAAAATGAGGCGAATGTAATTGTGAAGATTCACGATCGTAAGAATTATATTATTCGTAAATCATCAAATTTGTCAAAACACAGTCAAATTATTGCGGCAAATATCGATCAGGCATTTTTAATTGTTACTGTCAACTATCCGTTGACAACGACAACTTTTATTGATCGTTTTTTAGCTGCTGCCGAGGCATATCGAATTCCTGTGAATCTTATTTTTAATAAAATTGACAGATATCGTCCAAATGATATAACACGTTTAGCGGAACTAAAATATACGTACGAAAAAATAGGCTACAAGTGTTTTGAAATTTCTGCGAAGAAGGGAACCCATCTGGATATTATCAGAGAAGCTTTAAAAGGCAAAATAAATTTGCTTTCAGGGCACTCTGGTGTTGGAAAATCAACTTTAATAAATGCGATACAACCTGGTCTGGATCTAAAAACTGGAGAAATTTCCGAAGCTCATTCTCAAGGGAAGCACACCACAACTTTTTCAGAAATGTTCGAATTGGATTTTGAGGGTTATATAATCGATACTCCAGGTATTAGAGGTTTTGGAACTATTGATATGGAAAAGGAAGAAATGTCTCATTTTTTTCCAGAGATATTTAAAACTTCTAAGCATTGCCAATTCAACAACTGTACCCACGTGCATGAACCAAAATGTGCTGTAAAAGGCGCAGTCGAAATTGGAGAAATCTGTATTACCAGATATGAAAGTTATCTGGGGATGATCATGGAAGATGAGGACAGTAAATACAGAATTTAGAAAATACAGGAATTGTAAAAACGATTTTAAGACATAAGCACGTAATTACTACGTGCTATTTTTTATTAATATGGAACGAATAAATGGCTACAATACTTGATCCTAAGGAATTTCTTGAAATGGGTAAAATAGTACCTATGGTTGATGTTCGAACTGCTGCAGAATTTGAGACAGGTCATATTCCCGGAGCTCAGAATCTTCCAATTTTCACCAATGAAGAAAGAGTTGTAGTAGGGACCAAATACAAGAGAGCAGGAAAGGATTCAGCTGTATTATTAGGTTTGGAATTGGTGGGGCCAAAATTGGCTCGTTTTGTAAAGCAAGCAAAAAAAATTGCTCCCGAAAGAAAAATATTGATACACTGCTGGAGAGGCGGAATGAGAAGCGGAAGCATGGCTTGGTTGTTCGAGACTGCCGGATTTACAGTTTATCTGTTAAAGGGTGGTTACAAAGCTTACAGAGCGTATAATCGAGAGCAGTTTCTCCGGAAAGCGGAGATTATTGTTTTGGGTGGAATGACTGGAAGCGGTAAAACGGAAGTTTTGCATGAAATGATAAAAATGGGACATCAGGTTCTCGATTTAGAGGGAGTTGCAAATCATAAAGGATCGGTGTTTGGAGCCTTGGGACAAGCTGATCAACCAACCAATGAGAATTTTGAAAATGAACTGGCTAAAATCTGGTCTGGTTTCGATTTTGATAAGACCATCTGGATTGAAGATGAAAGCAACTCTGTTGGTGCTGTTTGGGTTAACGAGCAACTGTTTCTTAGAATGAGAAAAGCTGATGTTGTTAAAATGGATATTCCGAAAATCGAGCGAATTGAAAGATTGGTGAGGGAATATGCATGTTTCGATATTGCTGATTTAAAGGAACTTGTTTTAAAAATTGAGAAAAGATTAGGCGGATTGAATGTGAAAAACGCTTTGGAAAGCCTTGATAAAGGCGATTTTCATACTGTTGCAGATATTACTTTAACCTACTACGACAAAGCTTACCTCCACGGTCAGCAAAAACGAAAAGGGCAAACCATTTATTCTATTGCACTCGAAAAAGATGATCCTAAAGAGAATGCGAAAGCCATACTTGAGTTTTACTCGAACTTAAAGAAGTAGTTTTTGAGATAAGAAATCAAAAGATTTGTCGTTACCTTTATGTGAAACCTTAGAACTCGAAAATCTTGGATATCTATCTGAAAAACAGGCATTGGAAATTTTATTTTTTACTGATTGCCATAATAATCGTTTTTGGCTCAATTCTTTATACCAATAATTTAGTTGGAAAACTAGCTAACGAAGAGGTGAAAAAAATTGAATTGTGGGCCGAAGGAATGCGGAGTCTGCAGTTGAATCCTGATCAGGATGTTTCTCTGATTAACCGTATTTTGGAACAGAATGAAACCATTCCTGTTATTCTTATTGATGATGATGGAAATATCGTTGATCATAGAAATATTAAACTCCCGAAAAGGAATGAAGATGAGGTTTTAAAGGAGAAACTTCAGGACATGAAGGATGATAACCATTTTATTGAAATAGAGCTTGTAAATGGAAAAAACTACATCTATTTCGACGATTCAAGTCTTTTAAAGCGATTGGCCTGGTATCCATTTGTTCAATTGGGAGCAATTATCACATTTATTCTGATTGCATTTTTGGCTTTTTCGTATTCAAAATCAGCTGAACAGAATCAGGTTTGGGTCGGAATGTCAAAAGAAACAGCTCATCAGTTGGGAACACCTATCAGCTCTTTAATGGCTTGGATGGAGCTGATTAAATCCGGTGAGATTGATCCTCAATTATCTCTCGAAATGGCAAAAGATGTTAATCGGTTAGAGGTAATCGCTGAACGTTTTTCAAAAATTGGTTCAAAGCCGGTTTTAAAGTTTACAAACATCTTGGATGTACTTAGCAGCAGTATCGAATACTTAAAAAAGAGAACTTCGGGCAAGGTTGATTTTAATTTAGATGGTGTTGATGTGGAGAATGCAGTTGTTCCATTAAATAAAGAGTTATTTTCTTGGGTAATAGAGAATTTGTCGAAGAATGCGGTTGATGCGATGGAAGGCAAGGGGAGTTTGAAATTTTTAGTTTCGAATAAAGCAAATCAACTAATAATCGATATCAGCGATACCGGTAAAGGCATAGCAAGAAATCAATTTAAGACTATTTTTAAGCCAGGATTTACCTCAAAAAAGAGAGGATGGGGGCTTGGATTATCTCTTTCGAAACGAATTATTGAAAATTATCACCGCGGAAAAATTTTTGTTGTTAGCTCAGAATTGGGCAACGGTGCGGTGTTTAGGATTATTTTACCTTTAAATTGAACCATTTGATTTTCAAATAGCTGATTTTTTTTTGAAACCAACAAATAACTACCTATTTTTGCAGCCCGTTTTCAAGGGAGTTTTATCATTGAAACTGTAATTCAGTTTAATAATTGGTTAAGATTGCCGAAAAAAGATGTTGAGATTTATGAAAACGTATGATTAATTTTTATACTTTTGCAAAGTTTTATTAGAATATTTTGGATTATCTAGCAAAATATACGATTCCTTTCAAAGGATTGAAAGATGGTAAGCATGAATTCAATTTTACCATTGATCAGGAATTCTTTGAGCATTTTCAACAGGAAGATGCATATCAGGTTGATGCCTCAGTGAAAGTAACACTGGAGAAGAAAACTTTGGTTATGACTCTTACTATTGAATTGGAAGGTAAAATGAATGTGGCCTGTGATCGTTGTCTCGAACTATTTGACATGGAGGTGAGCGGAGAAAGCTCTGTTTATGTGAAATTTGGAGAGGAAAACGAAGAATTGGCTGATGATGTTATTGTGATTTCAGAAGCGGTAAACGAACTGGAAACAGCACATTACATCTATGAACTGTTTTCACTTAGCTTGCCTTTAAGCTTTGTTCATCCGGAAGATGAAGATGGAGATAGTACTTGTAATGAAGAAATGATTCAAAAATTGAATGACCATTCGGTGAACGATGAACAGATCATCGATCCAAGATGGAATGATTTAAGAAAATTGATTGATAATAATTAGTTAAATAGGTTGAAAAATGGCACATCCAAAACACAGAACGTCGAAGCAGAGAAGAAATAAGAGAAGAACTCATCTTAAAACTACTCCAGCTACTTTAGCATCTTGCTCAAATTGTGGAGCAACTGTTAAATATCATACTGTTTGCCCTGAATGCGGTTATTACAGAGGTAAATTGGCGATCGAAAAGAAAGTTACAGCATAATCTAAGTCAAGTTATTTAGGTTAAACGCAATATGTAAATTTGCTCCTCAGGTCTTACTTGGGAGCAATTTTGCTTATTATACAGTTTCATTTTGCAAATTCCGGAGTTATTAAATTGTTTCAATCATTTTTTGTTGAAGTATAATTCGGTATCTGTTTAATTTGTTTAGAATGGGATTTTTGTGTAAGTAGAACGCTGAATCTATCTGATAAACACTAAGTAAGCTAGAAGAATGTCAAAAATTAATGCAGTAATAACAGGTGTTGGAGCTTATGTTCCGGACTATGTTCTTACCAATGAGGAATTAAGCACCATGGTTGAAACAACCGATGAGTGGATTATGACTCGTATTGGTATTAAGGAAAGAAGAATTCTAAAAGGCGCAGGAAAAGGATCTTCAGATTTAGGAGCTAAAGCTGTTGAAGAGCTTTTGAAAAAAACCAATACTTCTCCTGAGGATGTAGATTTGTTGATTTGTGCAACAGTAACTCCTGACATGCAGTTTCCGGCAACAGCTAATATAATTAGCGATAAACTGGGAATTAATGACGCATTTAGTTTTGATTTAAATGCCGGATGTTCGGGATTCTTATTCGCATTGGTAACAGGTTCAAAATACATTCAATCGGGAATGTATAAGAAAGTGGTAATTGTTGGTGCTGAAAAAATGTCATCAATCGTTGATTATACAGATCGTCAGACTTGCCCTATATTTGGAGATGGCGCTGCAGCAGTAATGTTGGAGCCAACTACTGAAAATATTGGCATTATCGATGAGATACTGCATACTCAAGGGTTTGGTAGAAAACATCTGCATCAAAAAGCTGGTGGATCTTGCAAACCGGCGAGTCATGAAACAGTTGATGCCCGCGAGCATTTCATTTATCAGGAGGGAAATCATGTATTTAAGCATGCTGTTTCCAATATGGCTGATGTTTCCGTTGAAATGATGGAAAAACACAATATGACTGCTGATGATTTAGCATGGTTAGTACCGCATCAGGCGAATAACCGTATTATCGAAGCTACAGCAAAACGGATGGGATTGGCAAAAGAGAAAGTAATGATCAATATTGAGAAGTACGGAAACACTACTTCTGCAACAATTCCTTTGTGTTTATGGGAGTGGGAGAACCAATTGAGTAAAGGTGATAACATTATCCTTTCAGGATTTGGGGCTGGGTTTACCTGGGGCTCAATTCTTTTGAAATGGGGTTACAATCCTAAATAAAACAATAATTAAGTGAAAATATAATCAGGCCTCCAATTGGGAGGCCTTTTTTCTTGGAATCATTTTAAAAGAGTGGTTTTTCTTCAACCAAATTTTTATATTTGTATGGCTTGCAAAGAGAGCCGTAAGCTCTTTTTTAATTCGAAAATACTTTTTTTTATAAAATTGAGTTGATTTACTATTGCTGATGAAATTCGTGTATCTGTAACTGCTTTATGGTGATGACATCAGTTTCATAAGTGTTGGCAATATTTATCCACTCAGATTTATAAATTCAATATGATATTAACATGTTTAGCAAAAAAGATAAAATGAGCAAAAACAACGAAGTACAGTCAACCGCAGTAAATTTGATCTGCGATGGAACATCCATAACCGGAGATATTCAAGCATCAAGAGATATTCGAATTGATGGATTCCTGAACGGGAAAATGAAGGTGAATGGAAAAGTTGTTGTCGGAAATACCGGTAAAATTCAAGGAGATGTTCATTGTAAAACAATTGATGTTTCAGGAATGGTAGAAGGCAATATTTTTGCTTCAGAAATGGTTAATTTAAAAAATTCAGCAGTAATTTTAGGTAATATTACTACTGATAAAATTTCTGTTGAGCCAGGAGCCAAATTTACCGGATCCTGTAAAATGGGTGAGCCAGCTCCAAAAAAAGATGAAAAAAAGTAAAGAGAATCACAAAAGCTCCTTCGAAAAGCGAAAACAACAAACGACCAGTTTGGCAAAATATTCTGGTCTGGCATTTCAAATGATTGCCATCATCCTTTTGGTGTTATTTGGAGGGTTTCAGTTAGATAAGTATTTGGAAAATGAATTTCCATTATTCACAATCATCGGAGCATTTGGAGGTGTTGTATTATCCTTATATTTTGCGTTAAAAGATTTGTTAAAAAAATAATCGGACGCATATAAATTCGAATATGGAAAAATCATTTAAAAAGTACATTCGAAACTTAGGAGTTATTTCCGGAGCACTGTTAGTCATCTCGGTTCTGATGTATTTGACTCTGTTAAAACCATGGTTCAATTATGTGTTTCCTTTCGTTATATTGTACTTTTTCCTGATAAGTTCCTTTCAGCATTATAAATTGATTAAATCCGCAAAGAATAATCCCCGGGTTTTCAATACAAATTATATGGCATGGTTTGGAATAAAATTATTCTCACACCTAAGTTTTGTCATCATTTATGTTTTATTGGATCGTTCACAGGCATTGAGTTTCGTCCTGTTTTTTGGATTTTGCTACGTAGTATATACGACTTATGATGTTGTATCTTTATCCAATACACTAAGGTCTGGAAATGTTAAATGATTTTAAAAAGCCGAATGCAATAGTTTTTTTATTAAATTTGGAAGTCAAATTAAAAACCTGTAGTTTTTTAGTTTAAAAAGTAAGTAATAAATGAATGAGTAATCATTCCTGAAAATATTGTTAATGCAATTTGTTTTGAATTAACATTTTAACCAAACAGATTGAATAAAATCCAAATCAGTTGATTTTGCCTCAAGCCAAGGTATTTGGTATCTGTTGTAAAAAGTAAGTCATTTACGTATGAAAAATATTCATCGATTTCTGTTGATTTTCTTCTTAGCATTAAATGTTATTCCGGTTTTTGCCTCTGGAGATGAGCATGCGGAACCTGCTTCTCAAGAAACACATGAAAAAGAAAAGTTTGAGCCAGGAAATTTTATAATGGATCACATTGCTGATTCCTACGATTGGCATGTTTTTAGTGTTGGTGATTTTCATGCAACCATGCCTTTGCCGGTGATTGTTTACTCTCAGCATTCCGGATTTCACATGTTCATGTCCAGTAATTTTCATCACGGACATTCAGCTTATGAAGGATTTTCGATTGCCAGTGAAGGTGAATACAGAGGAAAAGTAGTTGAAATGGTAAACGGACATGAAGTACGTCCATTTGATATCTCAATGACTAAGAATGTTGTCGCCATGCTGATAAGTATGGTTATTCTGTTGTTGGTATTTATTTCTGTAGCCAAATCGTATACAAGAAGAAAAGGAAAAGCTCCTGTAGGTCTTCAGTCTTTTGTTGAGCCAATTATAATTTTTATTCGGGATGAGATTGCTAAACCCGCCATTGGAGAAAAGACATACGCAAAATACATGCCTTATCTGTTAACCATCTTCTTTTTTATTTGGTTGAATAATTTAATGGGAATGGTACCATTTTTACCGGGAGGTGCAAATGTCACTGGAAATATTACCATAACAATGGTATTGGCATTGTTTACTTTTGTAATTACATCAGTGAATGCAAATAAATCGTATTGGAAACATATTGTGAACACTCCAGGTGTACCATGGTGGTTAAAGTTTCCTGTACCTTTGATGCCTTTGGTTGAGGTAATGGGTGTTTTCACAAAACCATTTGTTTTAATGGTTCGACTCTTTGCCAACATTACTGCAGGTCATATGATTGTTTTGGCTTTTGTTAGTTTGATTTTCATCTTTGGACAGATTAGTCCGGGATTAGGATACGGAACCTCAGTTGTCTCAGTACTTTTTGTTGTATTTATGGATATGCTTGAGCTGTTGGTAGCCTTAATTCAAGCTTATGTGTTTACGCTTCTTTCTGCGCTTTACTTTGGTATGGCAACAGAAGAACATCATTAAGAATTTATCTACTCCCAAAAATGGGAGCTTTAATAGTTTTTTATCAATTAATTAAAAACGCTATGATTACATTAACAATTCTTCTTCAGGCTGCGGCAAGTATGGGCATTGCCAAAATGGGTGCTGCATTTGGAGCTGGTTTAGCTGCCATTGGTGCTGGTATTGGTATCGGTAAAATTGGTGGTAGTGCTCTTGAGAGTATTGCTCGTCAACCAGAAGCTTCTGGAGATATTCGTTCAAACATGATTGTTGCTGCGGCTCTTATTGAAGGTGCTGCATTTTTTGCGATTATCATCTGTTTGTTGGCTATCGTATTGTAATAGCATTATCCACAATTTGCCATAAGAGATTGTCTGCGGCAAATTGTGGAATCTATTTGGATGTTAACATCACTTTAAGTGAATTAAAATAGAATAACATGGGCTTGGTAACACCTGAATTAGGAACTTTTATATGGATGCTTTTGGCATTTGCCATTGTATTATTTATCCTGAAAAAGTTTGCTTGGAAACCGATATTAAGTGCATTAAAAGAACGGGAAGACTCTATTGAAGAAGCTCTTTGTTCTGCTGAGCGTGCCAAAGAAGAAATGGCGGCATTACAGGCCGATAATGAAAGAATTCTTCAGGAGGCAAGAAAAGAGCGTGAAGCAATGCTTAAAGAGGCAAAAGAGATGGGCAGTAAATTGGTTAGTGAAGCCAAACAAAAAGCGACTCTTGAGGCTGATAAAGTAATAGAATCGGCACGAATAAACATTGAGAGTGAAAAATCCGCAGCTTTGAATGAAATTAAAGCTCAGGTTGCACTTCTTTCTGTTGAAATAGCAGAGAAAATTCTCCGTCAGCAATTTGCTGATGATCAGCAGCAAAAAGATTACTTCAAAAAGTTAATGGACGAAGTAAAGTTGAATTAGTAAATGAGAGGATGGGAATCTCGTTGAATCTCAGATCTCACATCTAATAATCTAAAAGAATATGAACGAAAGTAAAATCTCGGTTCGTTATGCCAAAGCTCTTTTTGAATTAGGAAAAGAGGAAAACTTAATTGAGTCCGTAATTAAAGATATTCAGCTGGTTGATGAGGTTTGTAAAACAATGCCTGAATTTTGGCTTATGGTTGAAAGTCCTGTTGTTAAAACTTCTCAGAAAAGAACTTCGGTTAAGCTGATATTTGGTGATAAAATAAATCCGGTCAGTCTTAATTTTTTAGATTTGGTGGTGCAAAATCGTCGTGAAATTTATCTAAAGGATATTTCCCGAAATTTTTTGTCATTGTGTCGTAAAGATAAAGGGGTTTTATCAGCAACACTTACATCTGCATCAGCTATTGAGAAGGAAATCAATCTCAAATTGAGTGAATTACTTTCAAAATCTTTCAATGCAAGAATTGAATTGCAGGAGGTGGTTGATAAAGAGATTATTGGTGGATTTGTGCTTCGAATTGAAGATCAGCAACTGGATGCGAGTGTTAGCAATCAGTTGAATTTAATTAAGCGCGAATTGCTTTCAAATCATATGAAATAGAATTTCAAATCGGATTAAACTCTGACTAAATAAAAATTAAATATGGCTAGTATTAAACCTGCAGAAGTTTCGGAAATCCTAAAGCAGCAATTACAAGGATTAAAAACCGAAGCAGAACTGGAAGAAGTCGGAACCGTATTGCAAGTTGGGGATGGTATCGCCCGCATCTACGGTTTATCGCACGTTGAATCCAATGAGTTGATTGAATTCCAAAATGGCGTTTTAGGTATTGTATTGAACCTCGAAGAGGACAATGTCGGAGCTGTTCTTTTGGGAGAAACTCAAGGAATTAAAGAAGGTGATGTTGTAAAACGAACCAAGCGAATTGCCTCAATCAATGTCGGTGAGGGAATGTTAGGACGTGTAATTAATACCATTGGTGAACCTGTTGATGGAAAAGGGGAAATAAAGGGTGTAACATACGAAATGCCATTGGAACGTAAAGCTCCCGGGGTACTTTATCGTCAGCCGGTAACCGAGCCTTTGCAAACAGGATTAAAGTCGATTGATGCGATGATTCCGATTGGACGCGGACAGCGTGAGTTAATCATTGGTGACCGTCAAACCGGTAAAACAGCAATCGCAATTGATACCATTATCAATCAGAAAGAATTTTACGACAAAGGAGAGCCGGTTTATTGTATCTATGTAGCTATAGGACAGAAAGGTTCTACTGTAGCAAATATTGCCAGAACACTTGAGGAGCATGGAGCAATGGCCTATACGGTTATTGTGATGGCAACAGCAGCTGATCCGGCTGCATTGCAGTTTTATGCCCCTTTTGCAGGAGCTTCTATTGGAGAGTTTTTCCGCGATACAGGTCGTCCTGCATTGATTATTTATGATGATTTATCGAAACAAGCGGTATCATACCGTGAGGTTTCTCTGCTGCTTCGCCGTCCACCAGGGCGTGAAGCATATCCAGGTGATGTATTTTATTTGCACTCAAGATTGTTAGAACGTGCGGCTAAAATCATTAATTCAGATGAGATTGCCCGTCAGATGAATGACTTGCCTGAGAGCATGAAAAATGCTAAGGATAAGAATGGTGAATCGATTATCAGAGGAGGAGGTTCTTTGACTGCACTTCCAATTATCGAGACTCAGGCTGGTGATGTATCAGCATACATTCCAACCAATGTAATTTCGATTACCGATGGTCAGATTTTCTTGGAATCAGATCTTTTTAATGCTGGTATTCGTCCTGCAATTAATGTAGGTATCTCGGTATCTCGTGTGGGTGGTAATGCTCAGATCAAATCAATGAAGAAAGTAGCGGGTACTTTGAAGCTGGATCAGGCTCAATATCGTGAATTAGAGGCTTTTTCCAAGTTTGGTTCTGATATGGATGCTGCAACCCGTTCTGTTTTAGATAAAGGTTCAAAGAATGTGGAAATCTTAAAACAAGGACAATATTCACCTTACACCGTTGATAAGCAGGTAGCTATTTTATACTGCGGATCACAAGGATTATTGCGTAATGTTCCTGTAGATAAAGTAAAAGAATTTGAAGTTGAATTTCTTGATTTCATGGCTATGAAGCACAAAGCTGTGTTAACTGAGCTGGGATCGGGAAAATATACTCAGGAAGCACAGGATATCATGAAATCCGTTGTGAATGAGTTATCTGCGAAATATAAATAATTAACAATTAGTAATTAATAATGAGGAAGATAACTCATTAATTATTAATTGATCATTGCTAATTATGAATTAGAATAAATGGCTAATTTAAAAGAAATTCGTACTCGTATTTCATCGGTTCAGAAAACCAAACAGGTTACTGCTGCGATGAAAATGGTTTCTGCTGCCAAATTAAAAAAGGCTCAGGATGCTATCGTGCAAATTCGTCCATTTGCGGCTAAGCTTCATGAGATTTTATCGAACCTGACTGGAAGTTTGACTAATTCTGATGATAACTTATACGGTGTGGAGAGAGAGCCTGAAAAGGTTTTGTTGGTTGCGATTACATCTAACAAGGGCTTATGCGGTGGATTTAATGCAAATGTAATTAAGCAGGTTACTATTTTGGGTGAGACTACTTACGCTGAACAAAAGCAGCGAGGTTCACTGCACATATTGGCAATTGGAAAGCAGGGATTTGAAATTCTTCGTAAACATTTCAATGTTGTTGGAGAATACAATCATGTGTACGATAATTTGAACTTTGAAAGTGTTTCGGCTATTGCTTCTTTCGTTATGAAAGAGTTTGTAGAAGGGAAATATGACAGAGTTGAATTAGTTTACAATCAGTTTAAAAATGCGGGAGTACAAATTCTAACAACCGAACAGTTTTTGCCAGTAGTTCAGCCCGAAGAGGATATGAGCAGTCAGACAGAATATATTTTTGAACCAAATCAGGAAGAAATTTTAGATGAGTTGATTCCAAAATCTTTAAAAACACAATTTTATAAGGCAATGCTGGATTCTTTTGCTTCGGAACACGGAGCAAGAATGACAGCAATGCATAAGGCAACAGATAATGCTTCTGATTTAATTCAGGATCTGAATCTGACCTACAATAAAGCCCGTCAGGCTGCAATCACCAACGAAATTTTGGAGATTGTATCAGGAGCAGATGCATTGTCCAGCTAATGCCATTTTAAAGACCATATTTAAACGATTTATATTTGCTGCAAGCTCACCTTAGGGTGGGCTTTTTTTTTAGAATAGACTTGTTTTTGTGATGAATTTAGGCCAGTCTGTGATAGCTACTTATACAGACTGGCCGAAATTCTAAATTTACAATGACTGTTAAGCTATAGCAATTGATCCTTTTCACAATTGGTGCGATGTATTTCCCAGACAATTGTGTTAAATCAAATGAAAAAGTATACAACGTGTCCAGATAGGGGAAATAGATTGGTTTTGAAACAGCAGTTCCAATACCGTGTAACTTACCAATATAAGTTTATCATTTTACTACAGACAGCACGGGACTGCTCCATTAAATTCCCAGTGGTTCATGATATGTTGGATTGTTCTGATGGTGAAACAGGACAAAAAAAAATCCCCATCCATTCCGGATGAGGATCAATTGTATTCCAAAAGCCAATGGCTAAAATGCCAATAGCTGGATTATTCTTTTATCTCGTTAAGAGCTTCACTTACATTGATGCAGTAATCACCTATTTTTTCACACTCAGAGAACAGATCGTTGTAGATAATACCAGCCTGATATTTGTATTTATGTTCCTCAACATTGTTTAAATGTTCTGTTTTTAGGAGAGTTCGGTAATCATTTATTTCACGCTCAATTTCCCAGGCTTTTTTGATTTTTACTTCCGCAAATTCTTTTTTAGTGTTTTCATGCATCACATCAAGAGCTTCGTCAACCAAGGCGAACATATTGTTGATATTATCTCTCAATTCCTGAGGAAACCATGCTTTTTGTTCACGTTTCCTTTTCATTGCTTTGGCGAGGTTAAGAGTTGAATCACCAACACTTTCAATATCACTTACCATTTTAAAATAAGCACGAACTCTTTCCGAGTTTTCAGAACTTAGTCTGGTTTCAGACACTTTAGCAAGAAAGTTGGCAATTTCCACTTCCATATCATCACTTTCATCTTCTCTTTTGTCAATTTTCTCGAAAAGTTTATTGAAAGTTTTATCATTAGTTTCGTTAAATGCCTGCTTGGTATAGCTAAACATTTTCTTCGTGCTTTTTACGTATGCACTGATTTCTTTTTTAGCTAAAAATAAAGATGCTTCTGGAGTAGAAAGAGTTCCAGTTTTTATGTGCTGAAGTTTGAATTCCTCTTCTACATCTTCCCGAACAGGAACCAGTTTGGTAACTACTTTTACTATGAAATTGGCAAACCAAATCAGGATAACAACATTTAGAATATTAAATCCGGTATGAAATAATGACAAAGAAATAGGTACGGCAGCTGTGTTTGTAAAAGGATTGCCTCCACCAAGAATAGTCATGTTAACCCAAGCAACCATCTTTAAGAAAAATGGCAGTGCAATCAGCATCCACATAACACCAAAAGTATTAAAGATTAGATGGGCTCTTGCAGCTCTTTTAGCTGAAGTGTTGGCAATCATTGCGGCAAGATTCGCTGTAATGGTAGTACCAATATTTTCTCCCAGTACCATAGCAGCAGCCATTTCGAAACTAATCCATCCACTATTACACATTACTAAAGTAAGTGCCATGGTAGCTGATGATGATTGAATTAAAATAGTAAGAAGGGTTCCGATAGTCAAAAATAGTAGGGAAGAAGCAAATCCCATGTCCGTATAGCTGGTCAGGAAATTTAGAATTTCAGGATTGTTTTTGATATCAGGCATTGAAGTTTTAAGAAATTGCAAGCCTATAAAAAGCAAGGCAAATCCCATAATCAATTCACCCCAATTTTTCTTTGTGCGATTTTTTGAAAACAGGAATGGAAGACCTAAACCTATTAAAGGCAAAGATATTGCACTCATACTAACCTTAAATCCCAAAAGTGAGATTAACCAGGCAGTAACCGTAGTACCGATATTGGCACCCATAATTACTCCTATTGATTCTACCAGCGATAACAACCCGGCATTTACAAAGCTAACCACCATTACAGTTGTTGCTGATGACGACTGAATAAGGGCAGTAATTAACACACCGGTCATTACACCTTTAAATCGGTTGGAAGTCATTGCTGCGAGAATGGTTCGCATCTTGTCTCCGGCAACTTGTTGAAGAGATTCACTCATCAATTTCATTCCGTAAAGGAATAAGCCTAAAGACCCTATAAGTGTTAAAATATCGGTCAATCCGTAATTCATAACTTATTTAGTTTATTTGTTTTTCAATAGATTAGTAGCTGTTAAGGCCGCAAAAATAGAAGATATTTGCAAAACCTCTAATTTTTTATCGTGTTAATTGAGTATTAAGAAAAAGTAAAAATAAGCTTAGAAAAATGTTACAATAAAATGGCACCGAGATTTTTTATAAATTTTTAACGCTTACTAATTGTTTTGATAGTAAGTTGATTGTGTGCAGGCTTGCATCAGGAAAATTGGGATTCATATTTAATTTTTAATGAAATTTGTGAATAATTGAGATTTAATCATTTAAAACACACTTGTTTTTGGCAATTAATTTGTTAAAAACCAACTGGTTTCATTGAATTTGTATAATTTTGAAGCTTAATACCATTAACAGATGCGTATTAGGATTCTATACAATCATCATCTTTTGATAAAATGATTATAAGTCGTATTTTCGCCGAAATCTAAAAATAAAAACGAGAAGATCTCTTTAGCAGGATAATAGTATGTGGAACAGAATTGCAGGATTAATTCTTAGGAATAGAATTTTACTTTTGGTGATAGTTGGACTTATCACAATATTTATGGGATACAAAGCTCAATTTGTGGAGATGTCCTATCAGTATGCGGCACTTCTTCCTGATGATGACCCTGCATCTGTGGAATATGAGCGTTTTAAAAACACTTTTGGGCAAGAAGGAAATGTAATGGTTTTTGCCGTTCAGGATACCGATTTTTATGAACTTGAGAAGTTTAACGATTGGATTGCCTTAGGAGACAGCCTGAAAGCTTTGGATGGAATTGATGCCGTGGTTTCCATTGCACACACCTACAATATCAATAAAAACAATGAAGCGAAGAAATTTGAATTTCAAACAATATTCCCAAAGAAACTAAATTCCCAGGAAGAATTAGATAGTCTTGCTATTGTTGCCGAGTCATTGCCATTTTATCAAGGCAGCTTAATTAATAAGGAATCTCATACATATTTGATGGGAATTACGGTGAACGGCAGAATTATTAATTCGAAAGCGCGTGAACCAATGGTTGTTAAGGTTCGGGAAATTACTGACCGGTTTACAGCCAAGTACGATTTGGAAATGAAATACTCGGGACTTCCTTATATTAGGGTAGTTACCGCGCAAATGATTAAAAAGGAGATGAAAATGTTTATTTACCTTTCTCTTCTAATTACTGCGATTATTTTATTTATGTTTTTCCGCTCTTTTAAAGTGGTTTTCTTTTGCATGTTGGTTGTTGGTTTGAGTGTAATCTGGGCGGTTGGATCAATGGTCTTGTTCGATTACAAAATTACTTTGCTTACCGCAATGTTACCGCCATTACTGGTGGTAATCGGGATTCCGAATTCGGTTTTTCTCATTAATAAATATCACGGAGAATATATTCGGCACAACAACAAGATAAAAGCTTTGCAACGTGTTGTCTCTAAAATTGGAAATGCAACTTTCTTGACCAATCTTACTACAGCATCAGGTTTTGCCACTTTTATAGTGACTTCCAGTCAGATATTGAAGGAGTTTGGTGTGATTGCGGCCTTAAATATTATGGTGGTTTTTGTTCTTTCATTACTTCTAATCCCAATCATTTTTAGTTTTTTAAACCCTCCGGATCAAAAAGCAACAAGTCATTTGGACAATAAAATGACTGTTTGGTTTGTGGGCAAATTGGTAAAGATTGTATTGAACAGACGGACTGTAGTTTATACTGCGGCATTTATTTTGGTTGCCATTGGGGGTGTTGGAATCAGCAAAATTAAAAGCACTGGTTATATGGTTGATGACTTGCCGCATGACAATGTAATATTTCAGGATCTGAAGTTCTTCGAAAAGAACATGGATGGAATTATGCCTTTGGAAGTGATGGTAGAAACCAAGAAAAAGGCAGGCATTTTAAAGTTATCAACCTTAAAACGATTAAATGCTCTTAACGATACGTTAAAATCATATCCTGAAATATCATCATCTGTTTCGATTGTTGAGGCGGCTAAATTTGCCAATCAAGCTTACTTCAACGGCAAGGAAAAATACTACAAATTGCCAACCAGCAATACTCGAAATGTGATAATGTCCTATTTGGCCAAGGCCGATACTGGTGATGATTCTAAATTGTTCAGCACTTTCGTGGATTCTACTCAGTCAATTACCCGAATGAGTTTTCGAATGAAGGATATTGGAACTACCAGAATGGAAGAAATGGAGCAAAGAATTCTTGCCCGTGTAAGTGAAATTTTCCCTGAGGATCAATACACTGTTCATGTAACAGGATCCAGTATCATCTTTTTTAAAGGGAATAAATATCTGGTAAAGAATCTATTTATAAGTCTTGCTTTGGCAATTTTTCTTATTGCCTCATTCATGGCCTGGATGTTTTCTTCCAAAAGAATGGTTGTGGTTGCTTTGCTGCCAAACATTTTGCCATTGATAATTACAGCAGCACTAATGGGCTTTTTCGGTATTCCTATTAAGGCATCAACCATATTGGTGTTTAGTATCGCATTTGGTATTTCCGTTGACGATACCATTCACTATTTGGCTAAATACCGTCAAGAATTAAAAGCAACCAATTGGAGTATTCGATCATCTGTTGTTCTTGCACTTCGCGAAACCGGGCAAAGTATGATGTACACCTCTATCATTTTGTTTTTCGGTTTCGGTATTTTTGCTTTATCTGATTTTGGAGGAACTGTTTCTTTGGGGATACTGGTGTCGGTAACTTTACTTTCAGCAATGCTCTCCAACTTAATTTTGTTGCCATCATTGTTGCTGACTCTTGAGAAGTTTATTACCAACCGATCGTTCAAAGAACCACTGCTTCAGATTTTCGATGAAGAGGAAGATATTGAACTGGATGATCTTAGAATTGCTCCGATGGAAAACAAAGAGGAAAAAGAAAGCCTTGTGAATTGATTTTTTTATATTTTAGTGAGCTGTTTCTGAAAGCTATTCTATAATTGCCTTTAGCGATTTCTGATTAAAAGCATAAATCTCATTTGAGGTTTTTTTGAGTTCCTGTAAATCGATCTCAGATCTAACTTCTTATATCTAAATTCTATAAAAAAATGTATAGTTTTAATGAACTTCATGAAATTATTGAAAAAGAGATAGATGGACTGGAGTTTTCTGCTCCGCCGGAAGGTCTTTTCGAACCAATGAAATATATATTAGGTATTGGAGGGAAGCGGCTTCGCCCAATTTTAGTTCTGCTGGGTGCTAATTTATACAAGGATGATCTATCAAAAGTTTGTTTGCCTGCTATCGGCATAGAAATATTTCACAATTTCACACTTTTGCATGATGATGTAATGGACAACGCTCCAATTCGCAGAAAGAAGAAAACAGTTCACGAAAAATGGAACAGTAACGTAGCTATTCTTTCTGGTGATGCCATGTCTATTAAAGCATATCAGTATATTGGTTCCTGCGAAGACAAATATCTGCGCGATGTTCTTACTGTGTTTAATCAAACAGCATTGGAAGTTTGTGAGGGACAGCAGTTCGATATGGAATTTGAAGATAGAAATGATGTTGAAATTGAAGAATATTTAAATATGATTCGATTGAAGACAGCAGTTCTATTAGGAGGAAGTCTAAAAATGGGAGCAATAATGGGTGATGCCAGCTCAAAAGATGCTGAGTTATTATACCATTTTGGTGTGAATTTAGGTATGGCATTCCAACTTCAGGACGATCTTTTAGATGTTTTTGGTGATGAGGCTGTTTTTGGAAAGAAAATTGGTGGTGATATCTTATCCAATAAGAAAACCTTTCTTTTAATTAATGCTCTGGAAACTGCTTCGGGAGATGTCGAAAAAGAATTAAAGTTCTGGATTACAACAAAATCTTTTAATCCGGAAGAAAAAATAAAGGCCGTAGGAACTATTTATGAGCAATTGAATGTTCGTGAATATTCACAGAATAAAATTGAGAATTATTTTGCTTTATGTCTCGAATATCTTGATAAAGTAGATGTTGATGCCGAAAAGAAAAAGGAACTATATTCATTGGTTAAAGGTTTAGTCGATCGTTCCGTTTAAGAATGTTAAAAATTCAGATTACATTCTCCTTTATTGACAAAAAATTCTAAATTTGTTGTCACGCGATATTAATGATCCAAAAAATTAATGTAAATGTCACAAAATACAGGCAAAATTGTACAGGTTATCGGACCTGTTATCGATGTAAGTTTTGATAAGGAAGGAACCAAGCTTCCTGAAATTTACGATTCTTTAGAGGTCGTGATTGAAAATGGTAAAAATTTGGTTGTTGAGTGTCAGCAGCATATTGGTGAAAATACTGTTCGTGCCATTGCAATGGATTCAACTGACGGTTTGCGTCGTGGAATGGATGTAATTGCAACAGGTTCGCCTATTATGATGCCTCCCGGAGATAAAATCAAAGGTAGATTACTAAATGTTGTCGGGGATACCATTGATGGAATTGGTTCTGTTAGTAAAGAAGGTGGTTATACAATTCACCGAACTCCTCCGGCATTCGATCAGCTTAGTACAGAATCAGAGGTTTTCTATACTGGTATTAAGGTAATTGACCTTATTGAACCATATGCAAAGGGTGGTAAAATTGGTTTGTTTGGTGGTGCTGGTGTTGGTAAAACAGTATTGATTCAGGAATTAATTAATAATATTGCCATTGGTCAGGACGGTTTATCTGTATTTGCTGGTGTTGGTGAACGTACCCGTGAAGGAAATGACTTGCTTCGTGAAATGATCGAGTCAAGAGTTATTCAATACGGAGAAGCGTTTGAAAAAAACATGGAAAAAGGCGGATGGGATCTCTCTCTAGTTGATAAAAAAGCTTTGGATAACTCTCAGGTATCACTCGTTTTTGGTCAGATGAATGAACCACCAGGAGCACGTGCCCGTGTTGCTCTTTCGGGACTAACTGTTGCGGAAAGTTTGCGTGATGGTGATGAAAAATCAGGTGGACGTGATATTCTTTTCTTCGTAGATAATATTTTCCGTTTTACTCAGGCGGGATCTGAGGTTTCGGCACTACTTGGCCGTATGCCTTCGGCAGTAGGATATCAGCCAACCCTGTCAACAGAAATGGGAGTGATGCAGGAAAGAATTACCTCAACAAAAAGAGGTTCAATTACATCGGTTCAGGCGGTTTATGTTCCTGCGGATGATTTAACAGATCCTGCTCCGGCAACAACTTTTGCCCATTTGGATGCAACCACTGTATTGAATCGTAAGATTTCTGAATTAGGAATTTATCCTGCGGTGGATCCATTGGATTCTACTTCCCGTATTCTTTCAGTAGATGTTGTTGGTGAAGCTCACTATAAATGTGCTACAGATGTAAAAGAGATTTTGCAGCGATACAAAGAATTGCAGGACATTATTGCGATTTTGGGAATGGAAGAACTTTCTGAAGAAGATAAATTGGTCGTGCACCGCGCTCGTCGTGTACAGCGATTCTTATCACAGCCATTCCACGTTGCTGAGCAATTTACCGGATTAAAAGGATGTTTGGTTTCTATTGAGGATACTATTAAAGGTTTTAACATGATTATGGATGGTGAAGTTGACCAATATCCGGAAGCTGCTTTTAACCTTGTTGGTACAATTGAACAAGCTATCGAAAAGGGTGAAAAATTGTTGGCAGAATCTGAAAAAGAATAAAAAGACACCTAAAATACTTGAAGTGTAAGTGCTTGTAAATTAGAATTTTTAATTATGCATTTGGAAATTGTTACGCCTGAAAAGAGTCTGTATTCCGGAGAAGTTGAACTGGTTCAGTTGCCAGGAAAAAACGGATCTTTTGAAATATTGAAAAACCATGCTCCAATTGTTTCAAGTCTGGAGAAAGGAACGATTAAACTTAAATCAGTTGGAGGTGAAGAAATTTTCTTTGAAATCAACGGAGGTGTTGTTGAATGTAAGAAAAATGTAATTTCAGTATTGGCAGATAACTAGAGAAAATAGAAGTTCGTATTTAGTACGATAGTAATCAGTACTTAATATTGGCAATACAACTTATCGTAAAGAGACTTTAGAATTTCTAAAGTCTCTTTTTTTATTGCCAACATTGTGGATTTACTAACTACTCTTACTATTTTTGTGACGATAATTGTTTAAACAAAAGCTGTAAATAGTCTATTTACGCCGTACCAGATACTAGAAAAAATGCCTAAAAAATTCCTGATTATTCGTTTTTCTTCCATAGGTGATATTATTCAATGCATGACAGCTGTTGATGGTATTTTAAACCATTATCCGGATGCTGAGATTCATTGGATTGCGAGAAAGGACATGTCTTCTTTTTTAGCGATGGATCAGCGTATTTACAAAGTTTGGGGATTTGATAGAAGACAGGGATTTAAAGGTCTTATAAAGCAGGCAAAAGAGCTTAAAAAGGAAAAATTCGACTTTGTTTACGATGCTCACAGCAATATTCGATCGATTGTGCTGAAAACAGTATTGGTACCACGATGGAAACGTTGGTTCGGTATTGGATCTAAATATACCATGCGGAGCAAAGATAGAATCAAAAGAATTTTGTTATTCAAGTTTGGTATTGATCGTTTTCCAATGCCTTTTAAAGGAATGCTTTCGTATCGGAAACCTCTTGAAAAATGGGGTTTAACAGATTATTCAAAAGTCAATGCCAATTGGTATTTTCCTGAGGAGTTAAAGCAGAAAATGGAGGAGAAGGTTTTTTCAAATTTTAAGGGGGAACCATCTAAATTGGTCACTTTGGTTCCTTCTGCAGCCTGGATGATGAAACGCTGGCCTGTCTCTCATTGGCAAAAGTTGGTGCAGCAATTGCCGGATTATCATTTTGTAATTTTAGCCGGACCCGATGATGTATTCTGTGGAGAAATTGAGGCTGCAGCAAAAGAAAGAGTTCTGAACCTTAGCGGAAAAACCAATTTACTGGAATCCTGTTATTTGGTTCAGAAATCGAACTTGGTAATTTCCGGTGATACTGGTTTTTTGCATGCTGCAGATAAGTTTGGTATTCCTGCTTTATCTTTAATGGGGCCAACTGCATTTGGATTTACCACGGGAGAACACATCAAAACCCTCGATGTGGATATGAAATGCCGGCCATGTACAAAAGATGGCTCAGGGAAGTGCAAACAAAAGGTTTACCAGCAATGTATGGTAGATATTACTCCGGAATGGGTGGCCAAAGAAGTGATTCAACGGATGGCCTGAATTATTTTAATCAGTTAACAGATATTTAACACGCTTATTTAAAACAATTAAAAATAAAAGCATATATTTGTATCGCACGCGATACAAATTGGAATGGATTTTTTCGAAATGCAAAACAAACACAAACGATAAAAATAGTCGAAATGAAAAAAATTGCCTTACTGCTAATATTTGCTGTAGGTTTGATGTCTTATCAGACAATAGCACAAACAGAGACAAAGAAAGATTGTAAAAAAGAGAAATGTATGAAAGAAGTATTGTATGGCTTTAAAGTAGCCTCTTTAACTGGTGCGGAAGTTGATTTGAATCAGTATAAAGGAAAAGTTGTTTTGGTTGTTAATACGGCAAGTAAATGCGGTTTAACGCCACAATACAAAGGTTTGGAAGCAATGTATCAGAAATACAAAGACCAGGGATTCGTAATTTTAGGATTTCCGAGTAATCAGTTTCTGGAACAAGAGCCTGGAACATCGGAAGAAATTGCTGCTTTTTGTGAGAAAAACTATGGCGTAAGCTTTCCAATGTTCGAGAAAATTGAAGTTCGTGGGGAAAATGCTCATCCTCTTTATAAAATGCTGACTGAAGAAAAACCGTTTTTAGGTTTTGATGATTCAGAATCGGGACAAAAATTCAAGGGATTCATCAGTGAAAAATTTCCTGAGATTTATGAAGGAAACGGGATCAAATGGAATTTCACCAAATTTATTATCGATAGAAATGGAAAAGTGGTAAAACGAATTGAACCAAACGTTGCTCCTGAAGATTTTGAAGATGAAATAAAAGGAATGTTATAATTCTGATTGTGAATCAGAAAAAATATGAAAAGAGACTTCAATTGATTTGGAGTCTCTTTTTTATGTTTTAACTCAATACAGATGATTTTTATTGATTGTCGAACCAAGTTATAAAGCGTTTAATTCCTTCTTCGAAACTAACTTGTGGATTGTAACCAATCAGTTCTTTTGCACGGGAAATGTCAGCATAGGTTCGTTCCACATCACCTGCCTGCATTGGCAGATGATTGATTTTCGGTTCGCATTCAGCGTTTTTCGCTATTATCTCAATCATGTCGCGAAGAAGAATTGGATAGCTGTTGCCCAGGTTTATGGTTTCAAAAACCTGTTCGTGATTGAATAGATAGTTGCAACTTTTTACAATTCCCTCCACAGTATCATCAACGAAAGTATAATCTCTTGCCGTTGAACCATCTCCAAACATTGGAATCGGTTGCTTATTCCGGAACAATTTCAGAAATTTATGAATGGCCAGATCGGGTCGCTGACGAGGACCAAAAACAGTGAAAAATCTCATGTTAATGATATCCAAATCGTACAAATGATGGTAGCTGTGGTTTAAAACTTCGCAGGATTTTTTGGAAAAAGCATAAGGCGAAATGGCCCGGTCAACATTGTGATTTTCTGAAAAAGGAACCTCTTTGTTGTTGCCGTAAACCGATGAGGAGGAAGCAAAAGCCAGCTTTTTAATTTCCTTTTTTCGCATGAAATCCAATACATTTCGGGTTGCAGTGATATTGCTGTCGATGTATCCTTGCGGATCTTCGATAGAAGGCCGGACTCCCGCCTTGCCCGCCAAATGCACAACCAAATCAATTGGATCTTCGATGATATCCAAACTTGAATCAATCCGTAAATCCAGTTCATGAAATGTAAAGGATGAATTCTGAAAAAAAGGATCCATATTTTCTTCTTTTATATTTCTCGGATAAAATGGATCGAAATTATCGATACCAATAACTTTATATCCCAGCAATAGTAATTTTTCTGAAAGATGAGATCCAATAAAACCAGCACATCCGGTTATAAGAATGGTTCTTTTTGTTGATTTATTCTCCACAGTTTGCATATTTACTTCTGACTTATTTTTTTGGATTTGATTCAAAAAGAGTGAATCAAAATTAGATAAATCCATATCAATTATCTTCAACAACCGAAGAATTAACTTAAAAGTAAAACAAAGCTATTCTATAATCATGAAAGATGACTGATTTTGCCTGAAATATTAATTTTTTTAACTAATAGTATCCTATTGTTTGATCGTAATAAGGGTCATGTATTTCTGAAAATATGGACTGTAGCGTTTATTTCCTTTTGGTTGACGATTGTAATCGTAATGATCGATTGTTTCAAATTCCATATTTTGAAGCTGCAAGTCGGAGAACAATTCCTTTGGATTCTCAGAGGAGAAAACGACAAATGATTTCTCCTTAGGGAATTCAGTTAAATCTTCTGTATTACAAGACTTTACTTCTCGGCCAACTTCCCAAACCAATTCAATTCTAAATTCTTCCTTACCAATACTATATAGGTTTAAATCTTTTATTGATTCGATATTTCGTGCCTCCCGGATATTTTTAAATTCTTTATTTCTGTTTTGTAAACTGCTGGTGTTTGGAATTATGAACACTTCAGTAATTGTCATTAAACAAATCAAACCAAAAACAAAGTTTAGAATGTTTTTGGTTTTCCATGCCATCAGCAATAACAGAAAAATTCCTTCGGAAATAAGAGCAAAAAGAATAAATGCGAGTAATGATATTTGCTGATCCTGATAGAAAAAGATAAAAATACCAACAGGCATTACAAGAGCAACAATGGCAATTAACCAGATGTTAACTCCAAAAATGAGATTGTCCCATTTGTCAGCCGTTTTGTTTTTAAAAACCTGAAATAAGTGCTGAATTAATTGCCCGGCTAGTAAAGCGCCAGGAATTAGTACAGGAAGTAGATATCGGTCTTTTTTTTCTGGTATCAGCGATAGCAGCACAACAGCTGTAATGGTCCAGATTAGTGCAAATTTGTATTCTTTTTTGGCTTCGAATCGTTTAAGGGCATATGGAAAAATTAATGCTGAGAAAATAATCAGTGTCCAGATTCCTGATTGAATAGGGAAATTCCAATAGTAATAAAACGGACGAACATGACGGTTCATCCAAGAGCCGGATTCCAGCTTAGCAATTGCGGCAGCTTCATCAGCGTGAACCAAAGAGATAAAAACAGGCCACCAAAAGCTGATCACAATAAAAATTCCAATGGCTAATAAAAGCGGCTGCCATTTTTGTAGAATTACTTTTCCATCGTATACCCATGAATAGGCAACTAAAAATGGAATTAAAACGGCAAAAAATGCGACGGGTCCTTTACTTAAGAAGGATAAACCCAAAAAGATACCGGCACCAATAAATAATCTCCAGTTTTTATTTTCTGTTTTCCAGGCTTTATGAAAAAAGAGAATGGCACCAAGTATAAAACTATGACAGTAAATATCCCAGGTTCCGGTTCTTCCCATATAAACGATATAAAAACTTGATGCTAAAACGAGACTATTGCATAAAGCAGCTATTCTGTTTTTATTTAGGGAAATGGTGAAGAAATACATCAAGATTACCATTAGGGAACTGACCATTGCCGCCGGAAATCGAAGCATACTTACATTTTCGATTCCAAACCAGTTTCCAAATACTGCTGTAATCCATGTAGGAAGCGGTGGTTTTGCCAAGCGCAATTCGCCGTTCATTGTGGGAACAAGCCAGTTTCCTTTTTCAATCATTTCACGGGCAGTCACAAAGTTTCGTGCTTCCATGATATTCACAAAAAAACTACTGTTGGCAAAGAAGAATGCGAAGTAGCAAACCACTAGTAGAAATAAAATATGAACAGAAGTTTTGTTCTCAAACAGATAACGTTGAATCATTTTAAGTTGAGTTTAGTGATCTAACTTGTGAGATTGTTTTCGAATAAGTATGATGTTTCTGCAGTAAACCAACATCCCAAAACCCTGACCAAGAAAAAGAACAGGATCTTTTCGATAGAGAGCATAAGATAAGATCATGATTGATCCGATGATGCTGATGACCCAAAAACCCATAGGAAGTACAGATTCTCCTTTACGTTCAGAGTAGATCCATTGGTAAACAAAACGGAAAGTAAAGGTAATTTGTCCTGCTACCCCCCAAATTAAAAGAAGAGTTGGAATGTCTTCGTTTTTAAATAATTGCTGATAGTGAAATCCCCAGTTTTTTAGCATGAAAACTAAAACAACAACAGGAGTTATAATGGCAATTAGTCGTGTTAATATGGGCAAGGTTTTCCAATTGTTCTGGATGTGCAGATTTCGGATGTAAATGGAATAAGCAATCACTTGTCCCATAATAATGGCAAAATCATCGCGCAGCAAGCCGTAAATAAACAGCATCCACGAAGCCAAAATACTGATTTGCCAAAATAATACCGGAGATAAGGTTTTTCCGGCTTTTTCAGACTTTACCCACTGCACAATTAACCGTGCTGAAAACAGAGCTTGTGCAAAAAAACCAATGGCGTAAATATACATGCTGTCCATTAGCTACGAGAAATAACTTCGTAATTAATGTAACGTTTTTTCATCCAGCGATAAGCGAAACAATCTTTAAAAGGGCCAACCAAACGGTTGAAAAGATGGTATTTGGCCTCGCCTGCAATTCTTGGAAAATGGCGTACCGGAATTTGTTTTATTTCACCTTCCTGCAACATGATTAAGGCTGGAATAAAACGATGCATTCCTGTAAAGAAAGGCATTTTTTTAGCGTAATCGGTTTTCATTATTTTCAGTGGACAACCAGTATCTTCAGCGGTATCCTTAGTCATATAACGGCGAAATCCATTTGCAATTTTTGAGCTCATGTTTTTCACAAAGCTGTCTTTTCTGTTTTGACGAACACCTGTTACCAGAGCAAATTCATTTCGATGTTCCATTAATAAATCAAAATCGAACGGGGTAGTTTGTAAATCAGAATCGATGTAGCCAACAAAAGGAGTTGTTGTATTGTCAAAACCAGCCTTAATAGCTGCGCTTAAACCATGATTCTTATTTAGTTCCAAATAAGAAAAACGATCAGAATTATTGCAAATGTCTTCAATCATTTTTTGACTTCCATCCGATGAACCATCGTTCACAAAAAGTACTTTTGAGGCATATTTTGAGCTTGCAAAGTAGGCTGTAAATTCCTCTTTTACACGCTGCATATTATCTTCCTCGTTAAAAACGGGAACAATGATCGTTAATTCGAATTCTTTTTCTTGCTGGCTCATTAAGTTTGGTTTAACGAATTGGTAGTGGTTATAAGCATTGCCAAACAAATCACAATACAGATAATACATTTTTTCTAAATATACATTTTTTCAAAGATATGAATTGAATGTGTACTTTTTGATTGAAATAAGTAAAAACATAACGGGACGAGATGGTTTCTTTACTTGTAAAAGTGCAATTTTTGCCGAGACTTAAAAAGAGGAAACGGGACATTCTTAAATTTAGGAGCTAATAATACAACCTTTGAGGTTGTATTATTAGGGAATCCTTTCATTTTTATTTAGCCTTTTTAAGGTGTTTCAAAATTAGTTTTGCAGAACAGCGCCAACTATGGGTATAAGGTTTTTTAGTCTTTAAAAGAATATTTTTCATGGTGAAAAAGATAACTGGCTGTTTGATAGTAAGTAATTGCATCTTTTAATTCGGCCGGATTTATTTGTTCCACATCTTGTTCTTCTCCGGATATTTTAAAGGATTCGGTTCGTTTTACAGGCAATTGAACAATCAGTTGATCGTTTTGTAACAAGCCAATTTTTTGATAAGTGCCAATTAATGCACGGTTTGGTTTCTCCAACAGAATGTCTTTGCCAAAAAATTTGGATGTGTAATCCATATTTAAAAGCCCCAGAATAGTCGGAGCAAAATCAATTTGGGAAGCTACCGAATTGTTTTCAGATGGCTGAATAATATTTGGAGCGTAAATAATAAGCGGAATGTGGTATTTATTTACCGGAAGAGATGTTTTTCCTGCACTTGAAGCACAATGATCTGCAACAATTACAAAAATAGTATTCTTGAACCATTCGTGATCTTTTGCTTCACGAAGAAATTTAGCAATGGCATAGTCAGTATACTTAACAGCACCGTTTCTTCCTGTGTGTGATGGAATATCAATTTTTGAATCAGGGTAAGTATAAGGACGATGATTGGATGTTGTCATGATAAAATTATGAAAAGGTTTTCCTTCTTTATAACTGCTGTCGGCCACCTGACATGCTTTCGCAAACAGGTCTTCGTCGCAAACACCCCAGGCATTTTCAAATGTAATTTCACTGTCCAGAAAATCATTTCGATCAACCACATTGTATCCGTTGTTTCCAAAGAAGTAGTTCATATTATCAAAATAACCGTTTCCGGCATAAATAAAGCTTGAATTATAACCTTTTGAGGTCAATATATTCCCAAGGGTAAACATGCCTTCGTTTTTTGGTCGTTTAACGATCGAAAATCCAGGAGTTGGCGGCAAGGAGAGAGTTAGTGCTTCCATTCCACGAACTGTACGTGTACCTGTAGCATAGAAATTGGTGAAAAAAAGCGATTGCTGAACAATCGTATCCATGTTGGGAGTAATATTGTCTTTTCCGCCAAAACGAGTAAAAAATGACCCGCTCAGGCTCTCAACAGTGATCAGCATTACATTGTATTTTTTATCGTCGCCCGGATAAGTAATTTTTCTGCTTACATCAAAAACATCCTCACTTGTAAATTCACTGTTTGATGTTTTTATCAACTTTCGAAGGTTTGTAAAAGCCTCTTTATCATCGATTGATTGATAAAAGGAATTGTAGTTAAGCTCATTGTTTCGGAAGGCTGCGAAAATCTGATAGATTCCGTTGTGAGCCAGCTCATTGGAGTATGTGTTTTTAGTTATTTCTGCTGAACTTTTATTGATTGAATAGAATGCAGCAAGAGGGAACATCCACAAAATAACACAGGTGATAAGACGCTTAACGAATCGGGATTCTGAATGGATGCTAAGGTCGAAATTCTTTTTAACCAAGGCAAAAATTCCTCCTGAAACCAATAACATACCTAATAGGATAGCAGGCATTGGGTAGGACTCCCGAATATTGGAAATAACTTCGTGAGTGTAAACCAGATAGTCAACAGCAATAAAGTTGTATCGCACACTAAATTCTTCCCAAAAAAACCATTCGCCAATTCCCGAAAAAACAAGAATTCCAATCGTTACAATAAAAAACACATAAGAAATCCAGCGATGGATTTTGGAGTTAAATATTTTATCAGGAACAAACAGCAGATAGATTGTAAAAGGAATGATAAAGTAGGAAATGGTTACCAGATCGTAAAATATGCCTATGCTGTAAATTTGGATAAACCGAATAAAGCTAAGATCAACATTTTGTAAATCAGTAATTAATAGAATGGTGCGGATCAGAAAAGAAATGGCAAGGAAAATGAAACCAAACAGTACAAGACCACCAAATCGACTACGCAGGATATTTTTGAACGTCATATTTTATTAAATTATTACGAGCCAAAAAAACAACCTGATTCTAACAAAAAGCTAACAATCCTGTAATTTGAATGTAAATAAGTGTTTAAAATCCTTAAAAGAATAGTTGATATCTATTTTATAATGGTCTGCTATTTTTTTTACAATAGCCAAACCAATTCCTGTTGATCCAACATTTTGGCTTTCTGTATAAAACCGATTAAAGATCATTTCGGGTTGGTTAATGGCTTGTTCACCCGAATTAGCAATTGTAAAATAATCTTCAGCTAAATATATTGAAATTTCTTCACCATTCTTACTGTGTTTTAGGGCATTTACAAAAATATTCTGAATCAATAGGTTGGCTAATCTTTTGTCCATTAACAATTGGCAGTTGTCCGCAGCAGAAAGAGAAACCTGTAGGTTTCTATCTTGTATTACATCCTGAAATGCATTGATCCAATAGTTGAAAATTTGATTCAAGGAGACATGATCTCTCTCATTAAATTGTCCGTGGTCAATTTTTGCAAGCAAGAGCAGTGCTTTGGTAATGCCTGAAAGTTTATCTGTAGAAAGATATATTTCCCGTATTGTTTTGATTGTTTTCTCATCTAAGTCGGAGTCAGAAAATAAGTTTTCACATTTATTTCGAATAACTGCAAGCGGAGTTTGAAGCTCGTGGGCAGCATTGGCGGAGAATTCCTTAGTTGCTGTGTAATCCTTTTCCAATCGACTCGACATCATGGAAAGCACCTGGTTTAAATCATCAAACTCATTAATTCCGGTAGCTGTTAATTCCAATTTTGATGGAGGAGTAAAAGAATAAGATTTTATTTTTTCAATATTGTCATTAAATGTTTTCCATAGGGAGGTATTTAACCGACTTGTAAATAGCAGTAAACCGATGAAAATTAATAATAAAACACTGGATATTAGGGTGGTGAAAATTGTGAAAATGTCATCGAATTCCATCAGCATTTGCCGTGTTGTAATTCGATAATATTTTTCATTAATTGATTGAGTGGTTGTGAATTCTCTATAAGGAGTTAGTTCATTTTGGTACAAGTCCAAAATCAATGTGTCCTTTTTGATATTTGTTCTATTTTCTGAGGAAGAAATGGGAGTAGCCATATCCGTAGGATAGATGCTCTGAAATTCTCCTTTTTCCTTAAGTACCTCAAAAATTTCTTTAGCTTCAAGACGCAATTGCTGGTCAATTTCTTCTTTTAAAAAGTAATTGCTCATTGCAATAATTATAACATCAGCTATTAGAAATACCAGAATACCATATTTGAAATAGGATCTGTTGATCTTCGTTAAGAGTTTCATTTTTTAATGATTATCTAATTTATAGCCAAACCCATGAACAGTTTTGATGTAATTTTCTCCGGTATGATTTTTGATTTTTTTCCGGAGTCGGTTGATGTGTGTGTAAATAAAATCGGAGTTATCCATAAAAATCGGATTTTCGCCCCACACATGTTCAAATAAACTCTCTTTAGTAAGAACTCTATTTTTATTTTCGATAAAATACAGCAATAAGTCAAATTCTTTTCGGCTAAAATCTACTTGTTCATTCCTAATTTTCACTTGATTGGAACGAGTATCAATTTCCAATTCGCCAAAGCTTAACACCTGATTTTCGGCTTGAAAGTTTCTCCGCACAAGAGCATTGATGCGTGCATTGAGTTCTGAAAGATGAAATGGTTTTACTAAATAATCATCAGCACCTAAATTAAGACCATCAACCCGGTCTTCCAGCTTATCGCGGGCTGAAATAATGATCACACCTGTATTGGACCAAATTGATTTAATAAAAGAGATGCAATCCAATCCATCTCCATCGGGAAGTCCCAAATCAAGAAGTACAATGTGGAAAAATTTTTTATCGAAAAGAGATTTGCCGTCCTTAATCAGCTCCACACAAGTACATTGAAATCCACAACTTGAAAGATAATCAGCTAAGATTTTTTGCAGCGAAAGGTCATCTTCAATAATTAGAATTTCTTTTTTCATGATGAGAGATAAGAAGTAAGCTTAGTTCTTACAAACTTAAAAAAAGGGAAGAAGATTTCTTAATAGAAAAAGATTTTTTGCTTCTTTTGAATCAATCAGATGGCAGGATTTTGAAATTATTGGTAAATCTTTGCCTTTTATGTAAATTCGAACTCATAAATCAGTTAATAAAAAGCAAGAAATGAAGAGTCTTCGTAATTATTTCGACATCGTAATGAATTTTTTGAGTCGTGGAGTATGGAACATGCGCTTAAAAGAATTGTCCGGACCTCGTTATTTTTTAATTCGGCAATTACGAATTTACCTTTTGGCTATTAAAGGCTTTTACGAAGACAAATGTCAATTGCGGGCATCTGCATTAACTTTTTATTCCATTTTATCAGTGGTGCCTGTTTTGGCTATGGGTTTTGGAATTGCCAAAGGATTCGATTTGGAACAGAAGCTAGAGAAGGAGCTGATAGCGAATCTTTCCGGTCAGGAAGAAGTCTTGAACTGGCTGATTGAGTTTGCGAACAAGATGTTGATCAATACAAAAGGATCGCTAGTTGCTGGATTGGGATTTGTCATCTTGTTTTGGTCGGTATTAAAGGTTTTAACCAATATCGAGGAATCGTTTAACGATGTTTGGCGAATAAAGAAGGGGAGAACCTGGGGGCGCAGATTCAGTGATTATACTGCAATCATGATTTTTGCACCCATTTTACTGATTGGTTCCAGCGGTGCAACAGTTTTCTTAAAAACCATGATTAAACAGGTAACCCAAGGGAATACGTTGATGGAAGCAGTTGGGCCGTATCTCAGCTTTCTGATTAATTTAACTCCTTATTTTTTGGTTTGGACTTTATTTACCATGCTGTACACCTTTATGCCGAATACGCATGTGAAATTTAAATCGGGTTTACTTGCGGGAGTAATTGCCGGTACAATTTATCAAATATTTCAGGTTTTATACATCGAGTTTCAGGGGATGGTTACAACCTATAATGCTGTTTACGGTAGTTTTGCCGCCTTGCCGCTATTTTTAATGTGGTTGCAGATGAGTTGGTTGGTGGTTTTGTTGGGCGCAGAAATTTCGTTTGCTGAGCAGAATGTTGAAAATTACGAGTACGAAACAGAAACCTCCGAAATAGCATACGACTACAAACGCTTGTTAAGTATATATGTTCTGCATTTAATTATCCATAATTTTAAAAAGGATCAGGTGCCAATGCTTTCTCAGGATATTTCTCATCGATTACAGATGCCTATCCGTTTGGTACGGGAAATTCTTTTCGATTTGATAAATGCCCGATTGGTGGCAGAATTAGTAACCGATACAGACAAACAAATAGCATACCATCCGGCTTTTGATATTAATACCATGTCGGTAAACAAAGTGATTGATATTTTGGAGAATACAGGATCTGATAAGATTCCTGTTTTGGAGACCGAGACATATGTAGAACTAAAATCTATTTTGCAGGACTACCGAAATTCAGTTTCATCGAGTCAGCAAGAGACATTTTTGAAGGATATTGATTTGGATAAAGAGTTTACTGCATAGTACCCAAAGAATACCAAAGTGGCTATTTGCTTTTTTTCTCCCTCTCCTTGCAGGAGAGGGCCGGGGTGAGGTTTTGATTCCAAATACAATGTGATGGGTGAGGTTTTACAAGAATCCGATGAAATGTCCCGCTTCCGGAATTCTCCCTTTTTTGCAGAGATACCTGGCAGGCAAAGGCGTGTTCTAAATATTATTTTGCAGACTTGCAGTATTGTTTGCATCAAATATTATCTTGTGACAATTATCTCAAACACTTAAAGGGTTCTAAATAAAAAAACAAAAATATGATCTTCATTTTCGGAGCCAACGATAAAATAGTAGAACAGCAGCAATGCTATAATCAGGAGCATTGTTACCATTGTAACAACACCACAAAATGGATATTGGAAAAGAACGCCACTTATGCCAGTTTGTTCTTTATATCCGTATTCCCAATAAAAACCCGATACATTCACTACTGTCCGATTTGTAAAAATGGAAATCAATTGAACGAAGACGAGTACAATTGGAAAAAGAATGCCCGTTGATTTTCAAGCAGGGTATTCCTACATTTAATCATCTGTTAGTAAAAACACTAAACTTAAAATTGATGAAAAATATTCTCTTACTACTGTTCGCTTTAAACTTGGTATTGGCATCATGCAATCCGGCTTCTAAAAAAGCTGAAACAGCCGTTTCCGAAATACAGGAACAAGCCGGATATCCTGAATTGGTTGAGTTTGAATCTTTGGATTCATTGATGATTAGCGCTCACTTGTATCAGATTGATGAGACATCTCCGTTTATTTTACTTTGCCATCAGGCCCGGTTCAACAAATTTGAATATGCCGGTATTGCCGAACGATTAAACGAGATGGGTTTTAACTGCCTGGCGATTGATCAGCGTTCGGGCGGGCCAATTGGCAACACTCAGAACGAAACCTATTTAAGAGCTCATAAAGCGGCAAAAGGAGTCGATTATCAGGATGCTGAAGCAGACATTGTTGCAGCAATCGATTATTTGACTCAGGAATACACCTCGAAAGTAATCTTGTGGGGATCTTCCTATTCCTCAACGCTGGCATTGTATATCGCTGCCGATCGGGAAGATGTAAGTGCAGTAATCTCTTTTAGTCCGGGTAATTATCTGGCCGGAACCAAAGGGTCATTAGTCGATGTTTTGGAAGATTTTAACAAGCCCATGTTTCTAACCAGTTCGAACAGCGAAGCAAAAAGTGTGACCGATTTGCTCGCAAAGCATAAATTACTCGAAAAACAGGTTCAGTTTGTTCCCGAAGGAGCCGGACATCATGGTTCCCGTGCTTTGTGGAAAAATCAGCAAGGCGGAGAAGAGTATTGGGTGGCCATAACCGGTTTCTTAAATCAACTGAAATAAAACAGGCTGGCAGAGTGGTGTTTGTTCAGAAGCAAGTAACAAGTATCAAGTAGCAAGTAACAAGTATCAAGTATCAAGTAACAAGTATCAAGTATCAAGTAACAAGTATCAAGTATCAAGTAACAAGTATCAAGTAAAAAAAGAGTCTAAAGCTTTCTTTCCGAAATTCTCCTTTTTTAAGGGGATCCCGAAAGTTTTCGTGGAGCCGACAGGTTGAGGTGTGAAAGGGAGAGATAAATCCGCAGATCTTTTTCCCATTTTAAGTGGAGATGTTCGAAGAACTGAGGGGTGCTTAATATTTACAAACAAACTATTGCCCGGGAAGCGAATATTTGTGTAAAAGAGCAGAGGAGGGTTATTCAATAGCAAGCAAAAAAAAGAGCAAACCCGCCCAGGTTTGCTCTTCTTATAATTAGCCCGTTGTTTTTATTCTGCAGGAATCTCTTCTGCGGCGGCTTTGGATCGAATGCTTTTGCGGATTTGCGCCTTAGCATTCACGGCCTCGATGGTCTCGGTAATTACACCAAGAATTTCCTGGTAGATTTCCGGCATTGCTTTTACTGCATTTTCGAGATGAGGCAGTAATCTTTCATTCACAATTTTTCTCACCTCATTTTTTAGTGCCGAAGGAGCCGTAATATTCTCTTTAACGGCATTTGCCTCCATTATTTTCGAGTAAGCTGTTTCTAAATCAGAGGTCGATTGTTTAAACTTTTCAACTCTGGGACTAACAGCAATCAGATTGGCAATTTTCGCCTTAAATTGCGCACTGTCTAAATTACCCAGCAGCGCTTTGCTTAATGCCAATTGTTTCTCGCAGCTCTGTTTATGAAGATTCAAATTATGCGACTTTAATAAGCCCCAAACATCAACAGCATCCTGCACCAGATTCGCATTGGGCAAATACGTATTTGCCTTTACAAACTGCTTTAAGCACACAAAATCGTTGTCGGCAATCTCATCCTCTTTTCTAAGGTTCTCGGCCAAAGCACCACTAAGGCTGTACTCAATCGACCGGGTAAGATCTTTATTTGTCGTTCCCAAATCTGCAATAATATGGCTCAATATCTGGTCGGCCGACCAATCTTTTTTGTCCAGTTCACCAACAATAACACTTGTGCCGGTACTAATTTCATTGCTGTCGCAATAATGATAATAATTTATAGTCATTCTCTCTGATAATTTTAGCGAAGTCTGAGCCGGAAAGGTAAAAAGCGGTGCAGAGCTTCTGTGTTAAAAATGTTTTGTGTTGGATATTTTTGGGCTATCGGACAGCTAATCTACAAAATCAATCTAACAGTAAGCATGTTTTTAATGAAAAATACTATGATAATTTCAAATCGCATGATTTAAGTGCTTACAGCTTCGGTATTTCCATCAGTCTATTTTATTATCTGATTTTATTGCCATGATATAGTAAAATTAAATGCTTAAATGTATTTAACGACTATTTATGTGGTATTTCGCCAGGTATGCATCAAAAATTCTTCCGGTTTCAGTTTCAACTCACATGCAAAGCTTGTTTTTGAATTGTATTAGGCCTTGTTTCATTCAAAAACATCGATTTTCGCATTGTCTGCAGCCTTTTCTCTTACGAAAAGGCCAAAAATGAACTCATATTTGCATTGCCGAAGAGAAAATGGACAGCTTGTCATGCCTGTAAGCCATTTATTTTGAGTTGACAGCCATTTTTGAGCTGAAAAGACCACTGCCGAAGAGAATTTGATCACATTTGCCATCAAATTGCCCATTTCACATCAGAATTGCCCACAATTACATTCAAATTGCTCATTGCCGAAGAGAAAACGCTCAAATTTGCACAAACGAGTTCATTTCTGATCAGAAATCTGCCAATTTGTCCTTCACTTATCAATGCCGAAGAAGAATTCCTGTTTTTAGCACTCATTTGAGCAATTCTCTTCGGCGGCGGTCTGCGAAAATATATTTATGGTTGAATATGTAAGAGCAAAGCTTTCAACTTTCCGCTCAATCGCTTATGGCAACTAAAAACCTTATAAATAGTACCCCGATAGTGATTATAATTTGCTAGATTTGGGATTGTGAATTGTAAATAGCTGCACAATACACCCCCATACGGCATGTGTTGTGTACCTTTTTATTTGATATAGTAGAAATAAATGTATATACACATTCACAATCGTTGTAAACAAGCTGAACAAACATTGTAACTTAAAAGAATAATATGGCAGATACATACAGAATAGGAAAAGATGGAGTCAAGGTTACTTTTCCATCAAGTGGATACACTTATCGAGAAGGTAAGGATGGTCGAGTGGTGGCTTTTCCTTCCAGTGGTTATACTCATAGAGAAGGAAAAAATGGGAGAGTTGTTGCATTCCCTTCTAGCGGTTATACATATAGAGAAGGAAAAGACGGAAAAGTTGTTGCATTTCCTTCTTCAGGACACACTTATAGAGAAGGAAAAGACGGAAGAGTTGTCGCATTCCCGTCAAGTGGATATACATATCGTGAAGGAAAAGATGGTCGAGTGGTTGCATTTCCGTCATCAGGTTACACATATAAGGAAAATAAAAGTGGACGAATAGTCGCTAAAAAACTTTAAGCAAATGGATTACAATGAATTAATATCCAATGGAAAACCAAAAATAAAATCTAGAATTGATGGAGATTTTGAAGGTTTTGATGACGAAAACCTTTTTCCTCTTTACAACGGTCAATTTTGGCTTCAAAAAAATTACAAATATTGGTATCATTATTCCTATATGGCTAATGTTACTATTTATGAATATCGGAATAGACACTTTTTGACGGTTGACGGACAAAAACAATTCGTGGAAGTTGAATTAATAGAAGATGTCATTAAGGCAACGATTGTTAACGATTTTAATGGATGGTCAGGAGATACGATTTTTGAACTTGACAATGGACAAATATGGAAACAAAGCGAGTATGATTATGACTACAATTATTCATATAGACCTGATGCAATTATATATTCAAATGGGTACGATCATAAAATTCTTATAGAAGGAAATAGTGTCGGAGTTAAAAGAATTAAATAAAGCCAGTTTACACACAATGTATATAAAAAATAGGCGGATTAGTGGTAAAATTAAGGGTTTTGGCTCGTTTCAAAGTTTGTGCTTAACTGAAAGTGAAGTGCTTCGAAACCGCCTACTTTTCATATACTAAACGTCATGTCCAAGCTTAACCAGAATTACTAGAACGAAAATGATATTACAAAAAAAAACTCTCGAACGACTTCGGGATTTAATAAATGAAGAAACGGAATACCGAAAAGGTCATGAGCTTGTTGCTTTCTTTAATGAATTAGGCTTCAGTGATTCATATGGACAAGGTTTCCCTTCACGATGGATTTATACAGACTCCAAATTGGAGAAAATTAATGGAACACCTGAACTTGATAAATGTATTAAAAAAGCTTTTGCTCCTGTAAATTTTGTAGGTCGGATTGATGTTCTTGACATGTTGATTAAAGATTTCAACCAATTCTTGGCATTTGATGACTGGCAAGTAAAGCGAATTGGAAAAGACCTAACATTTGTTAAAGCTGGAAGCATAAACTTTGATCAGCATAAGAGTGAAGTAAAAGAAGATGATTTTATAAATCGAGAGTTTTCAAATATCTCAATTGAAAGGATTGGTCTCGACGGAATAATTACGGACGTTCTAACCAATCGTTTTGACGAAATTCAAAAATGTTTTAAAGCAAAATCATGGTTGTCGGTAATTTTTATGTCAGGCAGTACACTTGAAGGTTTGTTGTTGGGGATTGCCTCTAATAAACCACAATCATTTAATACAGCAAAATGCACCCCAAAAACTAAGGAAGGAAAAGTTAAACAGTTTCATTTATGGTCTTTAAGTAATTTTATTGATGTTGTAGCAGAAATTGGGCTTTTAAAAGAAGACGTGAAAAAATTTAGTCATGCTCTACGCGATTTTAGGAATTATATTCATCCATTTGAGCAAATGAGAAGTAACTTTTTCCCAGACGAGAGAACAGCAAAAATTTGTTTACAAGTATTAAATGCAGCTGTATTTCAAATGACTCAAAACAAGGATTAAAAAAAAGCCATGGCATAACAAAAGCTAAATTTCATGGGCGGTGATGAGTCGTTTTAAAGTTTAATACAATTAATGAACACCAGCAAACCTCTTTAATTGGTTTGTTTAAAACCAATAAGGCCAAAGGACACAAACGAAAAAATCAACAAATTTTAATAGTTCTTGCGTTAACAATTAAGACTTAAAAAAAATCAAAAACAATTAATGGAAACCTGAGCCCATTAAAAAAAACGGGGAGACACCGAAAATCCATAAGAGTAGGAAGTAAAAAAAACGAATTATGAAAAAAACAATTTTGACCTTAACCGCAATTGTCTTTGCTTTTAGCACCTTTGCCAATGACATTTTAACCCTCAACAATGAAATGGTTTTTGAAGGAAAAGTAAAAAGAATCAAAGACTGTGCAATTGTCTTCAAATCAGAAGGTAATAAATACATTGTTCCTGCATCAGAAATATATTCAATTGAATTTGAAAATGCAGAAGATAAAGTTTATACAAACTATCTGGAAATGCAAGCTGACGAAGAAAACAAATGTTTTAATGCAAGACTTGATGCAGAAAACTATCACGGTAAAAAGGGTGGTCACTTTGTTTTAGGAGTATTATTTGGACCATTTGCAATTATAGGAACTGCATTGGCAAATCCAACTCCTGAAAAAGGGAGACAGACCTATATGATGTCTAAAAACAAAGACCAATTCAGCGACCCTGAGTATTTAAGTTGTTACAGGAAAAAAGCAAAAGGACAGCTTATTGGAATGGAAGCTTTAGGTTGGGGCGCCTGGATATTATTGGTTTTAGCCTTATAAGCAGGAATTCAAAAAACCACATAACAACTAAGCATTCGTGTGGCAGGAACTGCCCAATAGCTACGGTGGGTTAACTCCCCGCTGCCACACGATTGAATCGTGTTGTAATTTAAACAAAGACAATCATAAAATTTGTATCTTCTACGGTATAAAAATACCTGCCATGAGATACTTACTAGCTATCAGCCTATTATTTGCAACACTTTCCTGCTCAAATTCTTCCGAAAAGGGAAGGATGATTGATTCCGGGAAATTGACTCATCTTATCTCCCAAAAGGATAAAACCCTGGTATATGTTTGGACCACTTGGTGCAGTGGCTGCCGCAAAACATTGGCCGAAACGCTGCCCAGACTTCAGGAAACTATCGATACTTCCGAATATCAGATACTGCTAATTGCAGCAAGTAAAAACAAAGAAGAAGTTGATTCTTTAGTTTCCGCTTCGGGCTTACAAATAAATTCCTGGTTTCTCGATTTCACTGGTCCCGATAAAGGTGTGTTCCAGAATTTGGGCATTCAGTTCCTGTTGGAAAAAACCTTTCCGAAGGCTGAGATATTTACCTGGGCTATTCCCGTTTTCTTTCTGGTTGACAGAAATGGGAAAGTGCTGAACAAAAAGTTGCCGCATTGCTACGATGAGTTTATGAATGTAATAAGCCGAAATAATTAGATTCTAATAACAAATCTGCTAATTTTGATTCCCTGATTGTTTTGCAGGAATGGCTCATAAAGAGTACTTTTGCTGAGTATCAGAAAGAAGGTGTTTTTGCCTGAAAAAGCAGAAATCATTCTAAATAGTGAATTTTTTATTTTTCCAGATAAGGAGATTTTTTAGATGAATAGAAGTGAAATTGAATTAATGGCGCCGGTTGGTTCGTACGAATCATTGATGGCAGCCATACAGGGAGGAGCCAATTCTATCTATTTTGGCATTGAGCAGTTGAATATGAGATCAAGATCTTCGAACAACTTTACCATCGAAGATTTGCACAATATTGCTTCTATTTGTCAGGAGAACAATATCAAATCGTACCTAACGGTGAACACTGTTTTGTTCGATCATGATATCAAAGTAATGCACAAAATTGTAGATGCGGCAAAAGAAGGCGGCGTAACAGCAATTATCGCTGCCGATGTTTCTGCAATCATGTATGCCCGAACAATTGATGTGGAAGTACACATTTCCACCCAATGCAACATTACCAACATCGAGGCAGTAAAGTTCTACGCTCAGTTTGCCGATGTGGTAGTTCTGGCTCGGGAATTGAATTTGAATCAGGTAGCAGCTATCTACAAGCAAATTGTTGATGAGGAAATCCGCGGTCCAAAAGGGGAGTTGATTCAGATTGAAATGTTTGCCCACGGAGCATTGTGTATGGCCGTTTCAGGAAAATGTTACTTGAGTCTGCATGAGAAAAATTCATCGGCAAATCGTGGTGCCTGCATGCAAACATGCCGAAAAGCCTATACGGTTACCGAAAAAGAATCTGGAAATCAGCTGGAGATCGATAATGAATACATCATGTCGCCAAAAGACTTGTGCACCATTGGTTTTCTAAATAAAATGCTCGATGCAGGAGTTCGTGTCTTGAAATTTGAAGGCCGGGCCCGCTCTCCGGAATATGTAAAAACAGTGGTTTCAAATTATAACGAAGCTGTTGATGCGTATTTGGAAGGTGCTTATACCCGTGATAAAATCGACCAATGGATGGAGAATCTGGCAACAGTTTTTAATCGTGGTTTTTGGGATGGTTATTATCTCGGACAAAAGATTGGAGAATGGAGTGAGGAGTACGGCAACCGTGCAACCAAGCGCAAGATGTTGATTGGTAAGGGAACCAATTACTTTGCCAAGATTAAAGTGGCAGAATTTTTATTGGAATCGCAGGAATTAAAGGTGGGTGATCAGATTTTGATAACCGGGCCAACAACCGGAGTAATTGAAACAACCGTAAAAGAAATTCGGGTTGATCTGAAATCAGTCGAAAAAGCCGTTAAAGGCGATAGCTTTTCCATTTCAATGGATACAATGATTCGCCGGTCGGATAAATTGTATAAGATTGTAGAGGTAACTAACGACTTAATTCAGTAGAGAGTCTAAAGTATCTTGAAGAGTCTGCAATAATTGAAAATAATATTAAACAGATGAAAAAAATATTCATTACTCTATTGGCCATTATTACCGCAGTAACACTTTTTGCACAGGATCATCAGGGATCACTGGTAAAAACCGGCGATCAGGTGCCCAATTTTTCAATTCCTACTTTGGATGGAAAAGAATTTGTTATCAGTGATTTAAAAGGCAAGGTAGTTTTGGTTAACTTTTTTGCTACCTGGTGTGGCCCATGCATGAAAGAACTGCCGGAAGTTGAGAGTCAGTTGTGGCCTAAATTTAAAAATGAAAATTTTACAATGGTTTCTATTGGGCGAGAACACACAAAGGAACAATTGGAAGCTTTCAACGGGAAAAAAGGCCTTACATTTCCTATTGCTCCCGATCCCAAACGTGAGGTGTATGCTAAATTTGCAAGTCAGTACATTCCCCGTAACTTTATTGTTGATAAAACAGGCAAAATTGTATGGCAGGGAGTTGGTTTTAGTCTGGAAGAACTCGAGCATATGATGAAAGTGATTCAGGAGAATTTATAAATAGAGAATTGAATGCAGAAGCAGGGAAACATCAGAAAAATGAGAACTGATCTTAAAGAGATCGTTGAGTATCAGTTGCCAATAGGCGAAGATGTAGTTCAAATGAATCCTTTGGTAGGCAAAAAACTAAGCTTTACTTATTTAGGACAGATCAATTGTATTCATTGTGGAAAGAAAACGAAGACATCTTTCTCGCAGGGATATTGCTATTCTTGTTTTACTAAGCTTCCGCAGACAGATGAAAGTATTCTTCGTCCGGAGCTGGATCTTTCCTATTTGGGAATTTCACGCGATATGGAATGGGCAAAAAAAAATGCGCTTCAACCTCATTTTGTATACCTGGCCTATTCCGGAAATCTGAAAGTGGGAGTCACCCGGGAATCGCAGGTGCCTACCCGTTGGATGGATCAGGGAGCGAGTAAAGCCGTTAAATTGGCAAAAACGCCCAATCGTCATATTGCCGGTATTATTGAAGTAGCTCTAAAAGACCATTTCTCGGATAAAACCAACTGGCGGGCAATGTTGAAGTTGAAACACACTGAAGGTGTTGATTTATTATCCGAAAAGAAAAAAGCAGGAGGCTTGTTGCATCCTGAATTGCAACAATACATTTCCGCTGAGGATGAGGTGTTTGAGATGATTTATCCTATGAGTTCACAACCGGAAAAGATAGTTAGTTTTGGGTTCGAAAAGGAGAAAGAATACTCGGGAATTTTGAAAGGAATTAAAGGACAATATCTTATCTTTGAAGACGGAAAAGTTCTTAATATCAGGAAACACAACGGTTACCTGATTGAACTTTCAGTAGAAGATTAAAACAATAAACACAATATATATTCTTTACTAATCGTAAAATTCTTAATTGAGATGGAAAACATAGACTGGAAACAATTTGGTTTCGGTTATACTAAAACCGATTACAATGTTCGTTGTCACTTTCGTGATGGAAAATGGGGAGAATTGGAAATTTCTTCTTCAGATCAGGTAAATGTACACATTGCAGCTACCGGTTTGCATTACGGACAGCAGGCATTCGAAGGTTTAAAGGCGTTTAAAGGTCCTGATGGGAAAGTGAGAGTATTTCGTATTGACGAAAATGCGAAACGTATGCAATCGTCTTCTCATGGCATCATGATGGCTGAAATGCCTGTCGATTTATTCGAAGAAGCAGTAATTAAAACCATCAAATTAAACGAGAGATGGATTCCGCCATACGAATCGGGAGCCTCTTTATACATTCGTCCTGTACTTTTCGGAAATGGAGCGCAGGTAGGTGTAAATCCAGCTCCTGAATATACGTTTGCCATATTTGTAATGCCGGTTGGTCCTTACTTTAAAGAAGGATTCAAACCAACCGATTACGTAATCTACCGTGAATACGATCGTGCAGCTCCGCAAGGAACAGGAACGATTAAAGTTGGTGGTAACTATGCTTCTTCGTTAAGAGGGGGAACCCGTGCGCACAAAGAAGGATTTTCTGCCGTATTGTTTTTGGATGCAAAAGAAAAAAAATACATCGACGAATGTGGTCCGGCAAATTTCTTCGGAATAAAGGACAACACTTACGTAACTCCAAAATCAAATTCTATTTTGCCATCAATCACAAACAAAAGTTTGTGCCAGATTGCCGAAGATATGGGAATGACTGTTGAGCGTAGAAAAGTTACGGTTGAAGAATTAGCCGATTTTACCGAGGCAGGTGCTTGTGGTACAGCCGCTGTAATCTCTCCAATTCGTAAAATTGTTGATGCCGATAATAAGGTTGATTATTTTTATGGTGATGAGGCCGGAGAAACCAGCTTAAAATTATATAATACACTTCGTGGAATTCAGTACGGAACTGTTGAAGACAAACACAACTGGAATACAATTATCGAATTCTAAGCAATGCAAATGGCTTTAAGCCGGATTTTATACAAAGAGGGAGTTCTAATTTAGAACTCCCTCTTTTCTCATTGTAAGGTGAGAATTTAGGATTTATAATTATTATAAAAAAGTGTTCAATCTTTCGAAAAGATCAAACGGTTACGCATTCACTTTGTTATTCATCAACATTTTAATTGATTCAGCCAAACGCTGTACACCAATTCTGCTGTGCTCTTCATCAACATACGAAAAGTTAATTCTCATCGTATTCTTCCCACTGCCATCGCAGTGAAAGGCAGATCCCAATACAAAGGCAACATTTTTCTGAATGGCAATTTCAAACAGATCTTGTGCATCCATATTTTCCGGTAAGTTAAGAAAAAGAAACAAACCACCCTCAGGTTTTGTCCAGGTAATACCTTTCGGCATAAATTCTTCGAAAGCGTCAAGCATAACATCACGTTTGCGGTGATACATCTCAATTATTGTTTTTAAATTCTTATCAAACAGTCCTTTTTCAAGATATTTAGCAGCAATTTTTTGAACAAAAGGAGACGTGCACAAATCCGTAGATTGTTTTGCTTTCACAAATTTGTCGATGATTGCCTCATGAGCGATTACCCAGCCAATTCTAAATCCGGGAACGAATATTTTAGAGAAGGTTCCAAGTGCAATTACATGTCCCGAATTATCAAGCTCGAACATCATTTTCTGATCTTTGCCTTCGAATCGTAGTTCTCTGTAGGGACTATCTTCGATTATAAGAACATTGTATTTTTTAGCTATTGCAATGATTTCAAGTCTTCTGAATTCAGGCATTGTGATTCCTGCAGGGTTTTGAAAATCAGGAATTACATATATAAACTTTGGTAGTTCGCCTTTTTCCAGCATTTTTGCCAGCGTTTTCTCCAATAAATCGGAACGCATTCCAAATTCATCGAATTTGATTCCGACCGGAGTGGCTCCATAGCTCGAAAAGGCACCCAGTCCGCCTAAATAGCTAGGTAATCCGCAAATAAATTGATCTCCCCGATTTAGAAAAATTTTACCAGCCAAGTCGAGTCCTTGCTGCGAAGAGGTAAGAATCACCAGATTATCTGAAGAGATAGTTAATCCTTGCTTCTGATATCTTTCAGTTAAAATTTCACGAAGTTTTGTATCTCCTTCGGTAGCTCCATACTGCAGGGCCGCATCTCCATCTTCTTCTAAAACTTCATTGCTTATTTGTTTTAATTCTTCGATAGGAAAGGTGTTGGGAGCAGGAAGTCCCCCGGCAAAAGAGATAATTTCCGGTTTCTGTGTCAACTTTAACAACTCTCTGATAACAGATCGTTTCATGCTTTTCGCACTATCAGAAAGAATGTCTTCAAGATTTGTAATCATTATTTCCCCCTTTTTAAAATGGTTTTATTTGATGAAATACTCAAGTAGTATCGCACTATTAAATTTACGTTTTTTAAGGGAAAAGGCAATTAAATCGAAAACAAAAAAGGCTATTTTGATTGTAATTTATAATCAATATGTCTGAAAAGAAGAAAATTAATTAAATCAATTCCCGAAGTTTATCGAGCTGTCGTATTTTATTTACATCTCTCATGTTGCGGGCTGTTTCGGTAAAATATTGATGATTTTCAATAAATTTTATCTGAAGACGGTTCCAGTCATCAATGCTTTTAATTTTACCATGCTCTTTTAGTTCCCGGTACAGATTGCCCGAAACAGGAATAAAGTCAGTGCGGCCCAGATAATCTAAATCAGCGTCGCAAATAATCATTTCCAGATTTGTTTTTGGCTGTGGCGGAAATTTGGTGTGCATGATCAGATTGGAAATTTCATTGATTTGCTGCTCAGAATAGAAATATTTTGGAAGTATGTGCCGTGCCATTTTTACACTGCACTCTTCATGTTCGTTATAGGAAAGAATAAAACCGGTGTCATGAAACAATGCGGCAGTCTTTATAATTAGCATTTCAGCATCGGAAAGGCCCTCTTTCCGGCCAATTATTTCAACTTCGGTAATAACATCAATGGTATGTTTTAAATTGTGATAGTAAAGGTTTTTGGGCAGCTCATTTTCCAGTTTGGTAAGAATAGCTTCTTCCAGATCATCATAGCGAAGCATCTGAAACTGAGTCTGGAAATGCTGGTTAGGAACCAATCCTTTTAAATCGCTTGACATGTTGGGCTTAAATCCTTTAACAAAGTACATATCAATATTTCCTTTATACTTCACAGGCATCCTACCTCTGTATTCACAGATAAAGAAATCTTTAATGAGCATATAGGTCATACCCGAAATATTTATTTCGCTAACCGATCCTGACGACTCCATTCTGCTGGCCGTATTTACAGTGTCGCCCCAAATATCGTAACTTACTTTTTTAGTGCCAACAACCCCTGCAATTACAGGACCTGTATGAACTCCAATCCGCAATCCCCAGATGCCTTTTTTACCTGCTTTAGAGTTTATTTTCATACTTTTCATGTATTGCTGAATCTCCATAGCAGCCAAAATTACCTCAATAGGGTTTGTTCTGTTTTTATTGGGAATACCGCCGGCACACATGTAGGCATCACCAACTGTTTTTATTTTTTCGATATTGAATTTCTCTACGATTGTATCGAAGTGCATAAAAAACTTGTCTAACTCATCAATCAGATCTTCCGGATTCATTTGTTCAACAATTTTTGTGAATCCATGAATATCCGAGAACAAAACAGTAACCATCCGGAATCTTCTGGAGCTTACTTTTCCGGTTGATTGTAATTCTTCTGCTGTTTGTTGAGGCAATAGGTTGGAAAGAAGTTTTTCCGCTTTGTCTTTTTGCAGAATTATCTCTTGATTTTTATCGTAAAATTCATTTTCAATCTCTTCTTTCTGTTTTTTAAGTTTCCTTCTGTACCATAAATACATCAAAGCAAGAAGAAACAGCTGCAAAACAGCTAATACAATCATGTTCTCAGAAATAAAATTCAACGCATTTCCTCTTAAAGTTATCAGCAATCCTGATGTGTAATCAACTGAATGTGAAAACATTATATTAAGAGAGGCTTGAATCATTAGCTACAAATTAAAATACATGGTAAACAATGGTAATAAAAATAACCAAGAATTTTTAAATAATCGTCTTAAGCTTAAATTTATACGAATAATATCAGACTCCGTTAAAATTTGCTAGTTTAGTAGAAAATAGCTAAATTGTAACACGGTTATGTTAAAACTATTTACGACTGTCCTCTTTTACTTTAAACTATGGAAAACACTAAGAGATCAATACTTGTGGCCTGGGATTTTTCGACTGTCGCAGAGTACGCATTGGAACACGCTTTGATATTTGCTGAAAATGTTGATGCAACGGTTACTTTACTTCACATTGTCAAAAAAGGTTCTCAGATTGATGAAGCCAATGCAAAAATGGCCGAAGCAGCTATGCAAATCGAAAAAGAGAGGGGAGTTCGCCCTGAGGTGATTGTTCGCGAGGGTAGTATTTTTACATCGATTAATGATATTGCTAAAGAAATGAATTCCATGTTGGTGCTTATGGGTACTCATGGTATTAAAGGAATGCAAAAGCTTACCGGTAGTTGGGCGCTGAAGGTTATTGTCGGGTCACGCGTACCTTTTGTTGTGGTGCAGGCTCCTCCCGTTCAAAAGAAATATTCATCGGTAGTATTGCCTGTCGACTTTAAAAAGGAAAATAAGGAGAAATTAAGCTGGGCTGAATTTTTAGGCAAATTCTTTAAAGCGAAAATGCGGATTATTACGCCTAAGATTCCTGAAGGTCAAATGCTTCAGAGAACAAAGGCAAATCTTGTTTTTGCGAAAAAGTATTTGGAAAACAGAGGTATTGATTATGAAATTGATACAGCTGATGGTGGCAATGATTTTGCGATGGAAACTGTGGATTTTGCGAAGAAAATTGATGCAGATATCATTTTAATCATGACTACCAAGAACATATCGTTTCAGGACTATATGTTGGGAGCACATGAGCAGTTTGTGATCGCCAATTCGGCTCATATTCCTGTAATGTGTGTGAATCCGAGAACTGATCTGGCTAAATACGGCAGTTTTTATTAAAGCATGAATTTGAAATTTATATATTTGAGCAACGGTTGTATGACCGTTGTTTTTTTATATCCTTAAATTGATAAAAAAGTAAATATGAAGCTTGTTTTTGCAACCAATAACCTAAACAAACTAAAAGAACTGCAAAATCTTTTAGGAAAAGAAATAGAACTGTTAAGTTTGGCAGATATTAATTGTAACGATGAGATTCCGGAAGATCATGAAACTCTCGAAGAAAATGCAAGTCAAAAAGCCCGTTATATCTTCAATAAATTTAATGTGAATTGCTTTGCCGATGATACGGGATTGGAAATAGAATCATTAGATAATGAACCTGGTGTTTATTCTGCCCGGTATGCAGGTGAAGAACGGGATGCTAAATCCAACATGAAGAAGGTTCTTGAGAACCTAAAAGGGGTCGAAAATCGAAAATCAAGATTTAGAACGGTAATTTCTTTATTAATTGATGGTAATGAGATTCAGTTTGAAGGTATAGTTGAAGGAAATATCCTTGAAAAAGAACGGGGAATTGATGGTTTTGGTTACGATCCAATTTTTGAACCAATAGGATATGATATTTCATTTGCCGAGATGGATATGACAGAGAAAAACAAAATCAGCCACAGAGGTTTGGCTGTACGTAAACTGGTAGATTATCTGTTGAGCCATAAGAGATAAAGTCTGCTCTTTTAATTAAAAATTTAAAGTATACTTTCTTGCTAATAAAAGTATTGTATGAAGTTGCGAATCCGATATGTTTTCTCTTTTTTACTAGTCATATTTGCTTTGAGTGCTCAAAGCCAGATAAAGATAGGTGAATGGAGGGAACATTTGCCGTATCAAAAGGCAAAAAGACTGCTTGTTGGTGGTGAAAATTTGTATTGTTTAACGGAGTCCGGTTTGTTTTCTTATTCCTTAATCGATAATGAAATAGCAGCTTACAGTAAAACAAAAGGCTTGTCGGAATCGGAAATTTCAGCAATCGCGTGGGTAGAAAGTTCGCAAAGTCTTTTGATTGGATATGAAAGCGGAAATTTGGATCTAATTTTAGATGGAAACATTCATAATATTTCGGCTATCAAAAATTTCAATCTGGTGGAGAACAAGTCCATCAACTCAATGACTGCAAACGGTAATTTTGTCTATTTGGGAACTGATTTTGGAATAGTGGTCATTAATTTGGATAAAATGGAAGTCGCAGACACCTATTTTATTGGTGCAGGAGGTGAAAAGTTAGTTGTTAATGACATCAAAATAAATTCATCTGCAATATGGGCGGCAACCGATCAAGGCATTTTTAAAGCAGATTTGTCTTCTGGTAATTTGGCTGATTTTAATAATTGGCAGCAAGAGCAGGGGATTTCTGAATATCAAAGAAAATGTGAACATCTGCAATTTATTGGTGGAGATGTTATTGTAAGTCGTTTTGTGTCCGAAACAGCAAGTGAGTTGTATCGGTACCGCAATGGCAGTTGGTCTAACTTTTCCGGAAGTCTTGATCGTATTTATTCCATTCGAAATATTAACAATAGCCTATGGGTAATTCAAGCCGGTAAAATTCGGATTTTTAATTCGAACGGGATTGAAAACGAAGTTTTGGAATACTCGGGTATTACTGAAATGCACGATGCTTTGGTTGTTGATGGACGAACGTTTGCTGCTGATTATCAGAAATCATTACAGGAGATAATTGGGAGTCGTGCGAATCAAATTAAACCGGATGGCCCGCTGAGTCGCAATATATCCAATATTTTTTCGGCAGCAGAACAAACGTGGGCAGTGGCCGGAGGTGTAACAGCTTCTTATGATGGTTCCGCAGAGAAAGCTGAACTGTTTTTGTTTAAAAATCAGGAATGGACTAATTATTCAAAAGAAAATACCCCTTCGTTCAGCAACAAGTCTGATTTATTGAGACTCACAAACAATAAAAGAGATCAATCGCTAATTTACGCAGCCAGCTGGGGCGACGGAATATTTGTATTTAAAGACAATGAATATCAAGTCAATTGGAATTTTGAAAATTCGCCTCTTGGCACGAAAGGAATTAGTGGAATGGATTCAGATTCGGATGGCAATCTTTGGATTTTAGATGCCAATTCATCTGCGCCGGTAAAAATTCTTTCACCTGCCGGAGAATGGACTTCATTAAGTTATTCAACCTTGGCCAATCGGGCAGACATGCAAAAGGTCGTGTGTCTTAAGAATGGCGATAAATGGGTTTTAAATTCGCTTGGAAAAGCTCTTTTCGCATTTAATGAGAATGGGACACTTTCCAATACGGATGATGATGCGCTGGCTTCTTTCTTTGTTAGGGATGAAAACAACTCAAGCATAGGTTCGAAGGTTTATGATTTAATTGAAGATGAGAAAGGGGATGTTTGGTTGGGAACTTCAAGCGGAGTGGCTGTTTATTCGAATCCGGGGAATATTTTCAGGACGGGGAACTTTTTTGCTTATCAGCCTATAATTACCATTGATGGTTCCACTCAGTTTTTGTTGGGAACGGAAAGTGTGAATGCAATTGCTTTGAACGGAGCCGATCAAAAATGGTTGGGAACAGCGAATTCCGGCGTTTTCCTGATTTCAGAGAACGGAGATGAACAATTGGTACATTTTACAAATGAAAACAGCCCTTTGCCTTCGAATACAATTCAGAGAATATCGGTAAACCCAGGAACAGGAGAAGTCTTTTTTGTGACTGATAAGGGAATGGTTTCTTATAAAGGTGCAGTGACTGCAGGAACAGAATCGTACAACAATCTCTATGTTTATCCGAATCCTGTTCGGGAAACCTATCACGGAGATGTTGTGGTAAGCGGTTTAATTGCAGAATCGACGGTAAAAATTACCGATATTAGCGGTAATTTGGTGATGGAAGGAAAATCGGGCGGAGGACAGTTCATTTGGGATGGGAAAAACTTCAATGGATCGCGCGTTCATACAGGCGTATATCTTATTTTCTGTTCCAATTCCGATGGATCTAAATCGAAGGTGATTAAATTACTATTCATTCATTAAATTAAATTCTGATGATTCATAAGACCAAAGGAATTGTTCTGAATAAGATTAAGTATGGTGAAACCAGCTTGATTGTTCAGGTGTATACCGAAAAGTTTGGTCGTCAGTCATACATCGTGAAAGGTGGAAGATCCAAAAAATCAAGTATGAAAAGTAATTTGTTTCGTCCGTTTTTTCTTTTGGAAATGGAAGTTTATCATCGTGAAGGAAAGAATATTCAGTCGTTAAAAGAGGTTCGGCTTTGTGAGAATCTAAACAATTTGGTTTTTGATGTTTACAAAAGCACAATGGTTCTGTTTCTTACCGAAGTGTGTTCCAAAGTGCTTCGGGAGGAAGAACAGAATCATGAACTATTTGTATTTCTGTACAATAGTATACGTTACCTTGATCTTACTGAAGAATCTATTGGACGATTTCATTTGTATTTTTTAAGTAAGCTGACCCGTTTCCTTGGTTTTTACCCTCAACTCAATTGGTCGGATCGAAAAGCTTTTTTTGATATGGATAATGGCTTTTTTGTGGAGGAAGACAGGATACATGCACATTGTCTTGAAAAATACTTAAGTCGAAAGCTTTATTCTTTATTTTCTACTTCAATTGATCTTGTTAAATATTTAAAAATGAGTAAAGAAGATGTGAATGTTCTTTTGCGAGCGATTTTGAACTTTTACGCCCTTCAAATCGATGGTTTTAGCAATCTAAAATCCTTATCGGTGCTTCATGAGCTGTTTCAGGAAGAGGAATAATCTGTACCTATTTTTTATTTATTTAAAAGCTTTCTGCAATTGTTTTGTTGATTAGCAAGATTTGAATATTTTTGCATGTCTTTTGGCCCCATAGTTCAAGGGATAGAACAAGTGTTTCCTAAACACTAGATACAGGTTCGAGTCCTGTTGGGGCTACTCCGAATATATTGAGAATAATTCTTAATAATAAGTTAAAGCACTAAGCCTTAAATAGTTGAAAGACTATCTAAGGCTTTTTTTGTGTCTTATCACTGTTTGTATGAAAGTGAGCAATGTGTAAATGAAAGCAAAATATTGTATCTTCGTAAAGTATTAAGAGTTCAAAATGGGTGTCTTTTTACAGAGTGGTACAAATTAGGGTATGCTTTTATGAAACATAAATACAAGATATGAATTTAAATTTTCAAGTACGTAACAATACTATCGTAGCAAGAATTAAGCATTTTAATGTTGAAATTCAGACTAGTACAGGTATTAAGGTGAAAAAGGAGTGTTGGAATATTAATGCACAACAAATCAAAAATATTACCAGTATTGTCAATAGAGTTGATATAAATCGTTATTTATTGGAAAGTAAAGAGCGTTTTCAAAGGTTTTATTTGGAAAATCAGCCCCGAACAAAGGATGAAGTTAGAGAGCTTATTAAAAGAGCTTTATCCAATGAAAAAGCAACCAGAATCGATTTATTGAGTTTTGCTAAGTCGTTTTCTGATCAGCAAAGTAAAAAGATTAATCCTAAAACAGGCAAACCTCTTGCCAAATCGACCCTCAGTAAATTTAGGTTGTTGCATGAACACTTAAGCGAGTTCAAAAATTACTGTGGTAAACCTCTGGATTTTGATAATATAGACCTTGATTTTTATTATAATTTTCTCGCATATCTGAAAGAAAAATATCAGTATAGTCCCAATACATTAGGTAAATATATACAGGCTTTAAAAACCTTGATGAATGAAGCAACAGAACAAGGTTTAACTGATAGTAAAGGTTTTAAAAGCAACCATTTTAAAAGAATTTCGGTTGATGCGGAAAATATTTATTTAACAGATTTGGAAGTTAGGGCTATTCTAGCTGTAAATTTATCTGATAAACCGCATTTAGAGCGTTCAAGAGACATTTTTATCGTTGGTTGTTATACTGGTTTGAGATATCAGGATATAATAAGCTTAAACCGTGGTAGTGTGTCGGGGAATTATATAAATACGGTTCAGGCAAAAACAGGTGATCGGGTTACAATACCAATTTTGCCTCAGGTGCTAAGAATTCTCGAAAAATACGATTATCAGTTTAAGTCCAATGCTAAGATCAATAAACAATTAAAAGAGGTTTGCAAGATTGCTAAAATAGATCAAGTTGTAAGGCAAAAATCCTATGTTAAAGGGGTTTTGGTTGACCAATCCTTTAAAAAATATGAATTAGTCAGTTCACATGCGGCTCGACGCTCTTTTGCAACAAATAGCTATCAAAAAGGAATCCCGACTGCTACTATAATGAAGATAACAGGACACCGGACAGAAAAGAGTTTTTACAAATATATCAAGCTGGATAATAAAGAGCATGCAGATATTTTGCTTAAAGCATGGCAGTCTGAAAGTATTTTAGATATTGCAAAGTAAGATTATTCTTTGCAATGTCTATATAATACGAACTGTTTGATATTTAAATGTCTTTCATTGGGATGTAGTGCCCCTTAACAATAGGGTGCTTTTTGTTAAGAGACTCCGAAACTATGGAGGGGATTGCGTTTTCTAATTCAACATCAATAAGCTTTGATAAAAGGACATTAAGTTCTACGGTGGCAATTGTCACATCTTTTAATGCTTTTTTTAGTAATGTCCCTTTTTCCTCAGTAGTTTTTGTTGTGTTGATAAAAGCTTCTGCTGTATGGATCATTAAATGGCGGAAAAAATCGTTGGCTTTCTCTGATATCCTTTTTATCTCTTTATAGTCTTCTAGAAAAGAAGGATACATAAAACATTCAACATTATCAAATTCATCCGAAGTAACATACGATACAACCTTCTGGTTTATAGCCTCAACAATCTTCCTGCTTTGAAAAAATGCGGATTGCGCCATTGGATAAACAGCTTCATATAAAAAAATAAAATCTTCAGGTTTGGATGACTTTATTCCAAATAGTAGCCAATCAGCCGAAATGTTATATTTCTCTTTAACAGCAAATATAAATTTCTGATTTAAACTATTTCTCCCCATTTCAAGTCCAGCAATATATGAAGCTGATACGCCTAACGAGTTGGCAAATTCAATTTGAGAAACTTTATTCTTATTTCTTATCTCTTTAACCCTTTCAATAATAGATGATTCCATAATAAATAGATGTTTTTAGAAAGTAAAAGCGTGTATCGCACGTTGAAAAACACTTTAAAATACGTATATTTACGGTGTGTTACACATTTAAAATGAAATAATATTAATATAGTTGCTATTTGAAACTATAAACATGTACAAACATACACAAAAACACACACAGATGAAAGCAAAAATTGAAAGTCCGTATATGAATACTGCTGAAACATTGGATTATTTAAGAATATGTCGAAAAACTCTTTACAATTGGATTGGACAAGGTATTGTAACAGTTTATAAAATTGGTAATGCAAACCGTTTTAAACGTTCAGAGCTAGATGACGCTTTACGTCCAGTAAAACCAATTGTGTAAAAATCCCTGCATGTCAATAAAAATGGGATATAAGGAACTAATAACGCAAATAAAAGTGTTACGAATACACAGGTTTTTTCAAGCCTGTTTTTTTTCGAAAATTGCTCAAATGAGTAATGGAAACGCACGTATTTGTGTTACGCATACACCACTATTTTAAGACAATTAACTCACTATTTTTTTTAGCCCTTTACTCCCTTGATTGACGGTATCAACATAGAACTTACGGATTTGGATTTTAACCTTTGGGAAAAACACCCAGAGTTAAAATTTGCCGTACTTGTTGATGAAGACTCAGGCACAAAACTAGGCAGTCGGAAAGCCAGTTACAAAGGTTTGGACTTTATCATCGAACCCAGAGGGAAAGCAAAGATCAAAGGTTCTATCCACAAGTTCTTTAATGATGGAGCTCATAATGCAAACCGCTTTACCTATGATAATTTTCAGGAAGCCGTTAAGCGTTTATCTGAATTCGGGGTTAATCCACAAATGGCACTGTTAAGAGGGTTTGAAATCGGTTTGAATCTGGATACAACTGCCACTAAAATTGATAACAACACCTTTTTAGATAGTATTCTGTATTGTCGTGGTGTTGAGCGTTCCGATATGGAAATCAACGGGAAAGCGGGTTACGGCTATGCTTACAAAAGCACGAATGCAAAATACAAGTTCTACAACAAATCCGAACAATCGACTACCCAAGTACAGCTACTTCGCATTGAAACCAAGTTTACCCGAATGCGGGCGGTTGAAAACTACGGAATGATCAGTTTAGCAGACCTTCTGGACAGAACAAAGCTTGCCAAGCTGATTGCCGATAAGTATTTGAAATTCATTGATGAGACCATCTATTTTGAGTGGGATCAAATCAAAACATCCCGAAGACTTCCAGCCAAATACAAAAGCAAGTTTAAGGACTTACGGAATCCCAATTGGTGGATTAAAGACCAAAGAAGTAACACAAACCGCCAACGAAATAAGGAACAACTTGAAAAGCTGATAAAAACCTACGCAAAACGGGACATTAAAAGCATCCTGAAAGGCTTGGTTTCATTGGAATTATCAGCCTTTACACGCACAAAAAACTGTTACGAATACACCGAATTTGAACCCTTAAAAAAGTGGAACTGCTTAGAAAAAAACGCACAAAAAGATGTTACGGATACACCACGTATTGTACGGTGCGATAATCACGACCAGAGGGAGGGAAAAGAGAAAAAGAAATACTGTTTGACCTGCGGTAAAGAGATAACCCATCAGAAAAGCGATTCCAAGTACTGCAACGATCAAAGAAAATGCAGGGATAAAGCCTACAACCTGAAAGTATCCGAAAAAAGACAAGCCAAACGAAGCCAAAAGGAAAAAGAGATTATCAACCTGATTAAAGATTTAGGAAATGAATTCAACCTGATTAGAACCACCAACCCAAACCGGAAAAAGAGAAAAGGTGTTCCGACTCGAAAAACATCGGTCATCGCAACCATCGGAGGAAAGAAAAGATATTACCACGGTGCTGATGCCCGTTTCTTCCTCAATGAATTTGATAAGAGAACCAAAACCGAATTATTAACCCAATGCCCTGATGATACAAGGCTTGAACATGCACAATGATAAAATGAGTACGAAAAAAGAAAACATCATTATTGATCTGATAGAAGATTCTGTAATCGCTTCCCGAATTTTTGACAACATTGAAAAGATTCTGGATTGTAACGGTCTTATTATAAACAGCTGGTATCCCATCGTGTATTTAATGGGTATTGATCTTGACAAGATTATTACTAAAAATCACCACCTGCAAGATGAATATCTTGAAACATTTGAGATGTACATCAAGAAAGAAAATTCCAACAGGGATACTGCGGTTTTAGTCTATAAAAAGTTTGATGATATGGTCAAAGAACACTTAAAACAGTTTCCATCCTTAAGAGTTTCATAGGTTTAATATTTAAAGTAATAGTTTGTTTAAGAGCAGTAAATTAATAAATAGATAAGTATAGATGGAATATAAAACAATGAACAGAAAAGAGCTTGCAATGGAATTGGAAATTTCCGGATCAACTCTTTGGCGAAGAATGAAAGATTTAGACCCACAATTTAAAGAGCAGATCAAAGGACGTTACGTATTGCTTGAAAACGAAGTAAAATACATTCATGAGCAAATTTCAGGAATGCAAAAATGGCCTACACTATGAGCACTGAAAAAAAAGCAACCTACGTACGTGTTTCAACCGAAGGACAGAACACAGGCAGACAGGAAGAAATCATACAGGGCAAAGCCTACATTGAGAAGATAAGCGGACGAATCCCCTTTGCCGAAAGAAAACAAGGCTCTAAGCTTCTTGCGGATGCCAAAAACAAGGTGATCAATTACGTTGTTGTTGAAGATGTAAACAGGCTTGGCAGAAACACCTTTGATATTCTTGAAACGATCAACACTCTTTTAAAACAAGATTGCACCATTGAGATTGTCAGGCACAATCTGATCAGTAAAACTGACGGAAAAGACAATTTCTTTTTCACTTTAATGACAGGTATTATGGCTTCGCTGGCTGAAATGGATTACATGAGTAACAGAGAAGCCCAGAGACAAGGAATAGCAGTTGCAAAAGCAAAAGGCATTTATCTGCAACATGCCGGAAAAGGAAAAATGAGTGATGAAAAATACAGAGAGCAACATTCCGACATCATTGAACTTTTAAACGATGGGAAGTCAATTCGAAATATCTCAAAATTGGTCAAGAAATCGGTTTCCACAGTTCAGCGGGTAAAAAAGTTCGTAGAGCTTGAAATATAGTATTCATTTAAGGGTGTCGCAATGAATACAGCAAATCAAGGCAAAAAAGATGCTTCCAGTATGAGCCTGACAGGGTACACTCTAAAAAGAATACAAACACGAAAAAAACAGAATTCAGGAATAAGCAAACTGCAAAAGTTAAAAAATGGAATACAGAACAATGAACCGAAAAGAGCTTGCCATGGAATTAGACATTTCCTCTTCAACTCTTTGCAAAAAAATGAAAAAACTTGATCCTGTCTTTTTGGAACACATCAAAGGACATAATCTCTTACTTGAAAACGAAGTCAAATTCATTCATGAAAATGTGGAATGGAGAGCCAAATGGGAAATTGGCATACTTGACAGAAAATAGAATCAGTAAAATAAACCAACAACTAAAAAAGAACCAGAAAATGGAATGTGAAATTTGTGGAAAACCGATTGAAAATAAAAGACCCGATAGTAGATATTGTTCTACTTCTTGTATCAACAAAGCAAAACGGATGCGGGCAAAAGAAAGAGAGCTGGATGAATTTGGTGATTATCCGATTATGGACGTAGACAGCAGGGGAAATCACCAAATGAACCAAAACGCTTCGGCAGAATTAAGAAGCATAGAACGGGAACATTTTAATACCATCCTTAGTTTAAGAACCGAATACGGGGAAAAAATCAGAGCTTTGGAAGACACGAATCTAAAGCATGAATTCACGATTGAAAAGCTAAACGATAAATTAAATGACCAAAAGGAAAAATACACCAGAGATATTGCTGATGCCAGTACCAGCACAACCAAAGATACAGTTCATGCAATTTCTCAGATGCCGGCAATTCAATCCGTATTAGGAGCTTTTGCCAGCAATCTAATTCCAAGTAAAACAAATGCTCTGGGCGGTGTGGCAGATCAATACAATGTTCAGGAAAAACAGATTATTGATGCCATTCGAAGAATGCAACCCGATGCACAGGGCTATCTGGTACAAATGCTCTATGTATTGTTTGCAAAAACACATGAAGAGCAAATAGAAATATTCACCACCCTACAAGCCTACATGATGCAACCAGAGGAAAACGAAGATGTGTAATTGCCTGGTTATTTATATTTGTAATTGAGCCAACTGATATTTTAAACTTCTGGAAATTGAGACCTGAACCATTAAAATATTACTTGGCTTTTTTTATATCCTGCGAAACGGTTAAGCGATCTAGATAAGATCGGGATGAAAACCGGATAAGACCTAGATAAACACCCCTTAAAACCGCTTTATTACAGCTCTATTTGTAGGTTTAATTCTCTGTAATGACCTATTTTACAGGGAAAATAGAAATTTCCACCTAATTAATTTGTTTTGCTATCAGAAAGATCGTTTAAGCAGGATAAACGATCGGGATAGAAGCGGGATAAGTGATCGGGATAGGAACTATAAGATCGGGATAAATAACCCTTAAGAACCCTTTAGAATAGCTCTATTTGTAGGTTTCATTCTCTGTAAGGGCTTATTGTACTAGAGAAATAGAATTTTACACCAAATTAATTTGTTTTGCTATCAGAAAGATCGTTTAAGTAGGATAAACGAGCGGGATAGAAGCTGGATAAGTGATCGAGATAACGACATATTTAAGGTATGATTTATTTGTATTGAAAAGATGACAGGTTTGACAGTATGATTCTTAGTTAAGATTTAATACTTTAGTACAAGTTTAGTTCTCATTACATTGATGACACAAATCTCATTTATACACTTACACATGTAAATTAGCTGTGTAAGTGTATGTTTTAAGATCGATAAAAGAAATATAAATGTACCTACACATTCACAATCGTTGGGCGTCATTCAATACAAGGCAGTGCAAAATTTAAACGAAATGGATAATTGGATTATTAAGATTCTTGGATTATTATTGATTCTTTCATTCTCAGCCTGTTCAGGCTTTGAGCAAAAAATTATTGAAGATATTAAAACTGATTCAACCAGTTACGATATACTAATAAAGACGATTAATAATTGTGATTTATCAAGATTTTCATACAACCAGTATATTAGCAGAGAATATTTTCCAGAAGCATTGAATAAAGCTATAAATAGTACCGTATTAAGTCATAAAGTTGAATATTTGATAACAAGTAAAACGTCTGATTGCGAGCTAATTAATATTGAATTAGTATTAGGCAAACTGCACTTAAGATATGAACCATGTCCAAGACCTGAATTTCCAAAACCAGATTTTTATGAAGAAGTAGGATTAATCGAAAGATGGGGTATAAATAAAAATTGGATGATTTATAAAGACCATGACTTTGTATACTAAAAATACAATGAAGCGATTATCTTGGACATTAGTTTTACCCTTGACTATTGTGTCATTGACTATTTTTACAAAATGGTGGTATGTATTACCAGTTGATGCTCCTGATTCAATGATGTATGGATTTCCTATTCCATATGCTTGTAATGGTTGGCATACTTCATTATCGTATCAGATCTTTATGACTGAATTTCTAGGAAATTTATTAATTCACTTTACATTTTGGTTTATAGTGGTCATGCTGATAAATAGATTCTTAATAAAAATCAGATTGAATAAGATTATCACAATATTTTTGTTAACCATCTCAGGTTTATTTACATCTGGATTGATTCTGATAGCTAGCGATTCGAATAATATATTTAAGGTTAAAAGACAATTCGATATTGAGATTCTAAAAACAGGATATAAATTTGTTTGGGATGGATATTCAAGACCTGAAAATTTTGACTTTGATGCATATGAACGAAATAAAGAAAAAGAACGAACGCCCAACAATGTGTATAATTCATAAGGGTTTCAGAGGTTTTCGAGCGTTATCACCCGCATTAATTTTGGTGGGTAAACTGATAGGTTTGAAGACCGCAATCCCTTACGAAATCATACACTAACCGTTATAGGGTATTTTAAAAAAAGACAAAACAGCATGAAATGAAACTTTACGCAGTTTGTAATAAATGTAAATCCGAGATTTCCTTTTGGACTTGGAATGTAAATCGGACAGATTTTAAAAAGTCAAAAAACGAATGGATTCCATTGACTTGTAAAAAATGCAATCACAAGGAAAAATATCATATCGACACAATTTCTGCAAGTGAAAGTAAAGTTGCGCTGATTGTTGGATTAATTATTTTTCTTGTTGGGACTCCTCTGCTTTTCATTTTTCTATGGGACTATTTTTTCAAAACAAACAACGTTTATACAATATTAGGGCTGGTAACACCATTGATTGTCCCGAGTTTGATTTATGGAATAATTTCAAAGAATGAACTACAAAGAGTTCGCAATTTCAATAGAAGTTAAACTTGCCATGACAAAAAAACAAAAACATATCAGAATCGGATTTTTTGAAAATTTCAAAGGAGAAAATAGCATTTTAATTTCGGTGGACATTCATGGACTTTTAGAACTTGAGAAGGTATTTTTAAAACTCTCCAAAAACCTGACTGACTTCAATTTTGACAGGTTAAAGCTATTAGACAATAAATATAGAATCAACTTGAAAGCTTTCTCCGACAACGAAAATCTTGGATTATTAAAAACAAGTCTTGAGAATTATGAGTGGAGAATAACAAAAGAAAAATGGGGAGAATTTCGAGAAAAACTAACATCAATGTACAGACTTGGCAGTGGTGGACATCATTACTTGGACAGCGATTCAAAAACAAACAATGACCTCCAAGTTATTTTGTCCTGGGACGAATACGATATTGAATTTTGGAACAAAACAAAAAATGAATAAAAAACACCCTATAACACGGTACATATTGCAGGGCGGGGTTCGGTGGTACGCCAACTGCGGATTTTCGTTTCGCAGTTCCGTGTCCTTCGGACAGGAACGCTCTCCGAAATCCGCCCCGACAACATGTACCAACCGTTGTGTGGCATAAAAACAATCCCTGCAAATGGACAAGTCGATACGAAAATATGATATAAAAGAAATTCAAGAGAAACTTGAAAAGCTTAGTAAGCATGACAAAAAAAAGAAAGGGTCAAGATTTGTTTTGTCTGCGTTGAGCAGTATACCATGGGTAGGTGGATTTCTAAGTGCATCTTCAGCACTTCATTCGGAAATTGAGCAGGGTAAGGTTAATGCTTTACAAAAACTGTGGCTTGAAGAACATCAAGAGAAGATTGAATATCTAGCTGAAACTCTTTTCGAGATTGTATCAAGACTTGAAAAGTTTTCTGCAAGTGAGGAAAGATTAGAATCTGAGGGATATTTAACATTAGTTAAAAAAGGATTCAGAGTTTGGGATAAATCTGATACAAACGAGAAAAAAGAGATTATACGAAAATTGCTCACAAATGCAGGTGCTACGGAATTATGTACGGATGATTTGGTTCGATTATTTATCGACTGGATTGATTTATTTCATGAGGCACATTTCGTTGTAATTAAAGAGGTTTATCAAAATCCAGGAATTACACGAGGTCTGATTTGGGATAAAATGAATGACACTCGACCTGCTGAAAATTCGGCACAAGCAGATTTATATAAAATGTTGATTAGAGACTTAAGCACTAGTGGAGTAATAAGGCAATATAAACCTGTAAATATGTATGGACAGTTTGTAAAGCAACCTACCAAAAGAAGAAGTTCTTCATCAACCCATAAATCGGCATTCGATGACCAAGAACCTTATGAATTGACCGAACTTGGAAAACAGTTTGTTCAATACGCACTAAATGAAGTTGTACCAAAGATTGGAACTGATGAATAGCTTTTGGGATAAATATGATAACTTAATTGATGACGCAAAAAATTCCAATAAGCTTGAGTTGGCTGAAAAATTAAGTCAAGTTAAAAGATATGTAAACGGACTGACTGATGGTTGGCACGACTTCATGAATGGATTAAATGAGATTTTAAATTCAGCGGAAAGTCTTGATAAAGATGATAAAAATCGAATTAAAGAGATTATAAAGTTAACGTAAAAAGGATTGAAAAACAGATAATTACGCCACACAACAATGTATATACAAAATAGGCGAAATAGTAGTAAATTCAAGGGTTGTAGCCCGCTTCAACTTCTCAACGGTTTGATAGTTTGAAGCCCGCAATTGCCTACTTTGCATATACTCAACGTCAGACTGTCTAAAAACCTTGATAAGTTGTTGATAAGTTATAATTGCTGTATTTGGCAGGTTTTCAACACTTTGTTATCTTATGGTATGAGATTTATACAAGGACAAGACAGAACACAAACTCATCTTTTTCCCATCTCACTGGATCAGTCAATTGCTAAAGACAATGAAGTTCGCTTGATCGACCTGTTTGTTGACAGCCTTGATTTGAATGACTTTGGTTTTAAAGTTGATTTTGATGAAAACGGACGACCGGCTTACCGTCCATCGGATTTACTCAAACTCTACATTTATGGGTATCTGAACAGAACCCGCTCCTCCCGGGGTTTAGAGAAAGAGTGTGCGAGAAACATAGAAGTTATGTGGTTGCTCAGGTGCTTAAGCCCTGACCACAATACCATCTCCAACTTTAGACGGGACAATCCCAAAGCAATAAAAAAAGTATTCCGGCAAACCGTTCAACTGGCCAAACACTTTAATTTGATTGGAGGAAAATTGCTGGCCGGTGACAGCACCAAACTCAGGGCACAAAACAGCAAGAAAAACAACTTCAATCAAAAAAAGATTGACTGTCATTTAGCTTATATTGAGAACAAGCTTTCGGAGTATGAAAAGGCATTGGCAGAAAGTGACGGCGATAAAAAAAAGATCATCGAAGAAGAAATCAGCAAACAAACTGATCGGAAAAAGGAGTATCAAAATATAGAGAGTCAAATCAAGCAAACAGGTCAGCCTCAAATCTCTACTTCCGATCCTGACAGCCGTCAGATGATTACCCGTAATAACATTACCGAAGTCGCTTATAACATACAAACCACGGTTGATGCAGAAAACAACATCCCCATCGATTACAAAGTAACAAATGCCAACGACAGCAAAGCCATGGGTAATATGCTGCAGCGTGCAAAAACGATTTTACGAAGCAACCAATTCACGGCTCTTTACGATAAAGGTTACCATACCGGTTCAGAATTCGCTGTCGCGGATCGATTGGGTATTGAAACCATAGTAGCCATACCCAGAGTGGCAGCACAAGCACCGAATCCAGAATATAATGTAGACAATTTCGGATACAACAAGCAGGAGGATTATTATACCTGTCCGCAAAACCAACAACTAAGAACTAACGGAAGATGGCACCAGGCCAGAACCTACCAGTTTAAACGCTATACGACCAAAGCCTGTGCAAACTGCAGTGTAAAAGACCAATGCAGCAAGGCAGTCTGTGGAAAGGCAATACAACGCAGCGAATACCAGGATCTCATTGAGGTAAACAAACAACGCGCAGATCAGAATCAAACTTATTACAAACGACGGCAGGCAATAGTCGAACATCCTTACGGAACCATAAAACGACAATGGGGCTTCGATCACATTATGACAAAAAAAGGCATCGCAAGGGCAAGTGCCGATGTGGGCTTACAAATGACCGCCTACAACCTGCGCCGCTTAATCAATATTATTGGCCTGAAAACCCTTATGGAATGGGCAATACAGCAATTATCTTATTTTCTTGAATTAATACTGCTGTTAAAGTTAAGTGTCGCCCAAATAAGAAGCTCAATTCTATTTCCAAATAAAAGCATTTTCAATTTTTATGTATCCCTAAAACCGCTATATTTAACACTTAATTGAGCAGTTTGATGAGTTTTTAGACAGACTGACGTTAGGGCACATTCGCCACATAAGCACTTCCGAAATAGATTTAAACGCAAATTATCTATTTCTCCAGTGCTTATTAAATACTGTTGCTAACGACAAAATTTTAGCACTTTTTTGAAAATTTTCAGAGACAAATAAAGCTAAAAGTGTTATGAATAAAGAGATACAAGATAAAAACAACAAAATTTGACGTTAGTCAGAATATTAACAGTGCGATACAAAATATGAGACGATTACAAATTTTAATACTTTTTTCGATAATTTGCATTACAACTTGGGGGCAAGAATGCAAGACAATTAAATTTGATTATGACGCATTTTCATTAAGAGATTCTATAAGTAATGATTTATCATTTATGCAAATAATTGAGAAAGTAAATACTTATTGTTCAACTGATACTCAAAAATTATGTCTTGTTGCTGGATGGATTTTTAAAAATATAGATTTTGATTTAGATAAGTTTTATACTGGAACTAGCGAAATGATGAATGATTACAAAGTTGTATTTAATCAACGAAAAGGAATATGTGGTGATTATGCAACATTATTTTCTAAATTTTGTGATGAATTGCATATTACAAATGAAATCATCGAAGGATATGTTCCTGAATATAATTCTGATAATAAAATTTACTATGAAACAAATCACGCTTGGAATGTTATAAAAATAGGCGAAACTTGGTATCATTGTGATTTATTGGGCTTTTCTGGATATTTAAAACAAAATAAACTTGGAGAATTTCAATTTATTAAACAAGTCGACACCTATAATTTTCTTACTCAAAATATTTATTTTATCTCAAAACATATTCCCGCAGACCCAATGTGGCAATTATCTGATTATCCAATACCATTAGATACTTTGATTATTAATGGATATAATTCAAAAAATGATTCAACTCAGAGATGTTTTGATTATAAAAAGGAAATTGAAAATTATCTTAGTCTTTCGAAAACAGAGCAATTATTAAAATTTTCAGATGATTCATATAACTATAACAGTAACAATTCAAATGCAATTGTAATTAATTATTATAATACGGCTGTTGACTTAATTAATGATTGGAATAACGATAAAACGAAGTTAATTAAAGCAAAACAATATTTAGAGAAAGCAAAAAGATATGTGCCAAAAGCAAAAAATGGTGCTGAAATATTAAAGAATGACATAGATAGTGGATTAGAAATTATAAAGAAATACGTGCCCTAACAATCTGTATAGTGCATAGGGCAGAAAGTGGGTATTCGAGGCTTGGGTGCTTTCTACAGCTCCGCCGAAGCGCAGCTTCGACGGCGAGTCCAAACAGCAGGTGTCAAACCTGCGCTTCGGCTACTTAGCGGCTTGAAAAGTCAGTGATTTCCAATGCCCTACGCATCATACAGTTCACCGTTAGCACTCATATTAAAGAACGTTGCAAACTGAAATGGATTTACGAAAATAGAATACTTCAAAAATAAAAATAATGGCGAGACCAACGACAAAAGAACAATTAAAAGAGGCGAGCAAAACAAATTTTGAAAAATTATTCACTCTTATTAGTTCAATGACAAAAGAAGAACAAGACAAAACGTTCAAATTCGAGGACAGAGATAAAAACATTCGAGATGTTTTAGTGCATCTGTATGAATGGCATCAACTTCTATTAAACTGGGTTGACTCAAACCAATCTGGGAAAGAGATGAATTTCTTACCAGAACCTTATAACTGGAAAACCTATCCGCAAATGAATATTGAATTTTGGGAAAAGCATCAAAAAACTCCATTTGAAAAATCCGTGAAAATTTTAGAAAAAAGTCACTCAGACGTAATGAAACTAATTGACACATTTTCGGACAATGAATTGTTCACAAAAAAACATTTTTCTTGGACTGGAACAACGAGTTTAGGAAGTTATTGCGTTTCTGCTACTTCGAGTCATTATGATTGGGCAATGAAAAAAATTAAGAAACATAAAAAAAGTTTGACTGAAACATAAAATACGAGTGCTAACACAGTACATATTGCAGGGCGGGGTTCGGTGGTACGCCAACTGCGGATTCTCGTTTCGCAGTTCCGTGTCCTTCGGACAGGAACGCTCTTCGAAATCCGCCCCGACAACATGTACCAACCGTTATGGGCAAGGTAAAAAGCGCAAAATGAATGGACACATTTAGCTTAATAATATCGATAATTTTAATAGCAGGATTTGGACTAATCCTTTATTTGGTTTTGCGCGACCCGATTTATTTGTTCAAGACATTTTTGAGAGGACTAAAATCTCATCCTAACTGGATAGTAAAAATCATTTTTTCACCTATTTGGTTGCCTTTCTGGCTAATTGACAAAATATTCAGACTTAAAATCTTCATTAAAAAATTTGAGGATGCGTCAAATCCAACAAAGATTTCATTCTCAGACTTTGACAAATACATTCTAATTAACTCGACAGATTTAGAGCAGATTAAAACTATTTTGCATTCATTTGAAATTGACTATAACCCGCCAGAGTATAACTATAGTTTGACTGGATGCAAAATTTCGACAGCCGAGTCTGGAGAAAAATTGATTTTAAAACTAGGGAACGAGATTGAATTTAATATCTACAATCATCTTGTGCATTATTTTGACAATTCAGCTCCAGATGACAGATTTTACAACGTAAAGGGGATTTTGATTAATAAAAATGTAAAGGCAAATTCGTACTTCATTTTTAACGACGTAACATTCTCTTTAAAATTGATTGGTAAAACCTATAGAAACAAAAAAATCTATGTTGACATCAATCCCGAGAATGAATTAAACGACACGATTTACTTTAATTCAAATATGGATTATTTCAAGAAAATCGACTTTGATAAATTTGAAAGCGAAACATACAGATTAAAATTTAAAGAATTAAAACCCAGCCCATAACATTTTGTAAATTGCATTGCGGTGTTGGTGCAGGTTGTCGCCTCGGATTCCCGCATGATTGTCTTCGTCCTGCGGACGGACAATCACCCGCAATCCGCAACGACAACTTACAATTTTCCGTTGTGTGGCATAAAAACGAACGATGAAACAGACAGTTAAACCAATATGGATTCTGATTCTTTTTATTGGATTCTCAAGTAATCTGAGAGCATCTGATAATTCCTCAGCTGATTCGATTAAAGTCGGTCAGATTGTAAACGGATTTTATGATTGGTATTTGACTACGATTAAGGAAAAGAAATATTCTGATTTTAAGCCAAAATTTGTAGAATCTAAAAACGGAATGACTACACTTGATTACACAAAATATCTCGACAACTTAAAAGTACATAGATTTTCAGACTCATTGATTAATAAAGAAAGGCAAAGCTATTCTGATTGTATTGAAAATTTAGGAAAAGTGAAATACTCGGATTTTCAAAAAACAACTTTTACGGACTTAGATGAATATGAGCAGGCATACTGTGATTTTGGAAACTATTATCGGTGGACTGGTGGACAAGAGCCAATTGACGGGATTAGAATAATTGACATTAAATTTATTTCGACTGATAAGGCATATGTTACAATTGATTACTTCGAGTTTAATTCAGATGAGAATAAAAAATATTATTGGGGTAAGAACGGCTTGACTCTTAAATTAGTAGATAAAAATTGGGAAATTGACCAAATCGACTCATGGAAAAATTAAAATATAGAAACCTATCTGTTTTCAGCCTTGATAAAGAGCTTATTGGTTCATTACGATTGGAAAAAGTTTCTAACGATTCTTTAAATTGGAGAGAATATTTTAAAAATTCTGATTCAAATTGGATTTCGTTTTACCCTTTTAGCGAATATCATGGAGGAGGTCAACCTTATATTATTAAAATCGGATTGATTGATTTTGAAAAATGGATTTCAGAAAATGTTGACTTCGAAAAACAGATTAGATTATTAATTGAGAATGAATAAATTACGCCACACAACACAGTGTAAATGTAACGCGGGGGATGTTGATTCATTCGGCTGTTTGGTACTTTTTCGTACCTTGGTAACGGTGGATAGGTAATTGCCCTGAAACCCGCGCTACACTTACACTAATTCGTTGTGTGCAACCGAAAAAGAGACATTCTGCATGATAAAAACAATTAGATTAATAATAATATTTGGACTCTTTTGTGTGAAAGTTTCAGCACAGGACACTAAGAAATATCACAAAGAGGAATATAATGTTATTAATGATTTATTCATTCAACTCATTGACACTGGATACTATAATAATGATTGGTTGATTCCTCTTATGCCAGACGAGTATTTGATTGAATATGCACAAGAACCAGAAGTAAACAAGAATGACCTTGAATGGGGTGATAGAGAGTATTATCCTTTTGAATATTCGAAGAAATTGATTGAAACTGAAGGGAATTTAGAAAAATTAGAAAAATTTAAATCAGATTTTCAGAAATTCTCTGATAGCATCTCAAGTCAATATGATTCAAGTAGACTTTTAGTGTTTGTTACTGACTCTTTATACCAAATAAGTACAAGACAATCAAAAGACTTGAAAGAAGTTAAACGGATAGACTCAACCTTGTTAGATTCTTTTAGACTTGAAAAATATGCAACTCGGTACATTGATTTCAATAAAATTACAAATCAAGGTAGATTTGAGATTACAAATGAGAAATACCCTGACCAAGAAACAAGAAGGCAAACAAAAGATATAAAAGAAATTGGATTGATTACTTGTAGCCGTGTGATTTTCAACAAGGATTTCACAAAAGGATTTTTCTATTATACTTTCTTTAAAAATGGATTAAATGCTTATGGAGTAATCCTAATTGTGGAAAAAGTAAACGGAATATGGATTATAAAACACGAAATTGGATTATGGGTATCTTGACACTAAGGAATAAACGGCAACACACAACACGCAATAAAAAACATAGGGCGGAAAGTGCTATATTTGAACTAAATGACATTTAATAAACGGCTTGGTAGCTTGATAGGTAGGTGCTTCGAAACGCCCTACGTTTCTTATTGCCATCCGTCAGACTGTCTAAAAAGGTAAAACTTGATAGCAATTTATTTAGATTAATTAGAGAGATTGCCGTAAAACCCAATATTCAATGAATATTTACAAGGGGGACAAATAAGGGTATATCCACCTAAGTGAATCCACGTAAAGTGCTGACCGTAAAACTATTATAAACTGCAAGTTGGGTTCTGTTGGGGCTACTAAAACACTTATAATCACACGGTTATAAGTGTTTTTGTTTTAATGCTGTTTCAGTTCCATTCTTAACAAGCAAATTCCTCGGAAAAATATTACTTCTTTAGAGAACAATTTAGCCATGTTATAACTAGTTAACGGCTTAAATATGCCAAATCCTTACAATTTATAGATTCATCCTGAAAGCCCTTTAGAGTTGAATAAAACCCGCTTAATTTTCATTCCGTTTTCTTTTGTTGGAATATTCACCACTTTACAAGCATACATGATAACAAGTTGTATGCTTGTAAAGACTGCATTGTCGCTGGTAGTAATTAAACCTTGTGTAAGCAGTGTTTCGCAAAAGCTCACATAGTAGGCAAAATTATGAGGCTATCCTTAAAGTAAATTTCTCGTATTTTCTGGACTCACCCTTCTGTTCTCTAATGGAGAAGATCCCTATACTGTGTGTTGGCATTCTCCCTTTACAGGAGTTAGAGAGGTGAGCACAAGGGAAAAACTTTTTAGACAGCCCCCCTTCTTAGTAATTAAATCCGATTAAGTTATAGTACGTTAACCAAGGAATAAAAAGCAAAGCTGCAACAAGAATTACAGATTGATAAATTAAACCTAAAGTTTTCAGCCCCTTATATCTAAAGGCTTTTATCAATAAGTATACTGAAACAAATTCCAATGGAATAATTAAAAAAGGCAATACTAATGCCATTTTAATGAGCAAAGGTATACCATAGAAAAATTCTTGGGGATCTGTCTTTATTAAAACAAAAGCAAGCATTGCAAGGAAAAGAACGATTAAAGAGGCAAGCGAAAAATTAATTTTTTTAAGCAAATGACTATTTCTTTTGCGCACAAATAGTTTACGCACTACACTGGTAATTATAAAAATTAACAAAATTAGGATAATACCACCCATCCAATAAATCTGAAATTTAACAGGCTCATACCACTTTAATTTATTAAATGAAAAGGTGTCAACAAAGAAATAAGAAATTTCTCCTTTCGTATTTCTGCCAAAAGCTAAGTATCTGTCATATTTTGAATGAAATGTTAAATCGGAGATAGGAACAAGTTTATCGTTCCATTCTACTACCTCAAGTGTACTATCATTTGATACAATCTCTATCTCGAGAGAAAATCCTATCAAAGTAGCCAATTTACCTAAAGTTGTATGTGCATATCTAGTAGACCTATACTTACCGGTGAACATCTCCAACGGTTCATCTACAGAACCTATCTTAGTTGATACTTTTGTCCTTTCTTTTTCGACAATACTACCTGGCATAAGGCGTGGTAGTAGATCATAAATAAATTTGTCAATAAATACTCGACTATTACTATTTGGCATACTCGAAGAATTAGCACAAATAAAGAAACCTATGTTTTTTTCAGGAATCAATATTAATTCACTAACAAAACCCTGAATAGCACCAGCGTGTCTTACAAGTCTTATTCCATTCCATTGCGATTCATAAAACCCTAAAAGCCATCCATTCTCAGATTTTTCATATTGTCTAAATGCTGTTTGATGCATTTTAACTACCGTTGAGGAATCTAAAATTTGAATTCCTTTAAAATGACCATTATTCAGGAACATAGATATATAGTGTCCCATGTCTGATGCTGTTGAGCTCATTGAACCTGCGGGATAATAGAGTTGAAAATTAGGTTTGTATGGGATTAATTGCTCGTCCTTTTGCAAGTAACTGGTAACGTAGTTTTCTTTGAGTTCGGCTTGTCTTCTATAACCACTATAATTCATTTCTAATGGTTGCAAAATCTTTTTTCTGACGTACTCATGAAAGGGTAAGCCAGATACTTCTTCAACAATAAGCCCCAGTAAGGCATAACCATGATTGGAGTAGGTTATGACTTCACCAGCTGGTCTTATTTGTGGTGGCATTCTTTTTTTTAAATATCGAGATAAGGAAATTACATCTTTCTCAGTCCGAACTGCAGTGCCAATATTGCGTTCATCAAAACCAGCCGTATGCGTTAAAAGATGTTTTACAGTAATTGAATCGTTGAATTTATACCTAAGTTGAAATGTTTTGAGATAATTATTAACATCACGATCAAGTTCTAACTGTCCATCCTCAACTAATTGCATAATTGCTGTACCCACAAAAGTTTTTGAAATAGAGGCTATTCCAAATATAGAAGAGCTACTACCCACAGGAATATTGGATTCAATATTTTGTACTCCATAACCGTTCATATGAAGAATAGAATCTCCCTGCATTAAAACAATGGAAGCCCCTGCAATATGAACAGAATTCAATGCTTCTTTAAATGTAGAATCGATCCAGGCATTTAATTCAGATGTTTGTGTATCTATATTTTGAGAATATATTTTAGTCTCAGATGAAATAAAAGAACATATTGTTAAAATCGTAATAAGTAAATATTTCATAAGGATAGTTGTGTTTTTTTTTATGGATATAAGGTGTTTGGCCCTATAGTAGGAATGTATTTTTATGTATTTAGAAACTGTTTAAGTTTTATCTTTTGATAGGGCGATGTAGTTTGATGGGAATTCATTTTTTTCCCTCGCGCAAAGACAAATGAAATTCCACCACACAAAATAGCGGGTTTGCAAACCGCTACATGTCAACCCAGAAAACCAAAGTTTCCAAATGTTCTGTTTTTGCCAAGGCACGACAATAAAAAATGATAAGATCAAAAGATTATTAAGAATCTTGCAAGTGACTAGTCTGTTTAAGGTTTCGGAATACAAACCAAATAATTGCTGATATCATAAAAAGCAATAAGCCGATAAGCGGGGCGATAAAAGTAACTTTTAAACCACCAGCGAGATATTGTGGTGTAACACCTGCATTACCTACCTTTCGGACAATATCAAAAGCAGCTACAAGACCCACCATTTGCCCAGTAATCCCAATCAGAAATGCAAAACTGCCGAAAAACAAAATACTATCATTTGTCCTTTTAAGTTTTTGAGGATTTTTATTAGAACGGTACAAAATGACAAAACGAACAGCAAGGGTAAATACAGCTATCCACATCAGGTAAACAAGAGACATGAAAAAGGCTCCTCCTTCATAAAAAAATCTAATTATCATGACTTTAAATTTTTAAATTAATAATGGGACAATAGTAAAGATTCATGATAACCTTTAAAAATTTATTATAGGAACAACATAAATAGCATCCTCAACAACAAAATTAAAACAATATATAGCATTTTTGTTATTCAGGGTGCGTTTCTTGCGGTTGGCATAAAATAAGCTTGTTATATAATAACAAAGCTATTTTCGTTTTATATTTGTTTGTCATGGATATCAATAAAAACATTAAATTTAAAAATAATAGTTTTCCAATTTGGGAAATCATGTATTGGTTAATAGCCTCTTTATTCATGTTTTTTGTTTTCAGCAACAGGCATTACGATATAGATATGCGATTAAACCTATCTATCTTGCTTATGATTATAAGCTATATAAATACTAGGATAACCAATAATATTTTAATTCCGAAGTTTTTATTTATAGGTAAAAGAGGGCTGTTTTTATACCTACTCTTTTTCTTACTTATTCTATCGCTATGGCTCATCAGCATTGCGCTCTCTCTTATTACTTTGTATAGCAGCATAGCCCTTCCCAATATGATTTTGCCTTCCCTCGAAGATGTTATTATTCTTCTCACAGGTACCTATTTAATTTCACTGCTGTCTTCTGTATTTTATTTTACGAAAGAATCGTATCAATCGAAAGAAGAAAAGTTAACTATTGAGAAGCAAAAAAATACGCTGGAATTGAAATTTAAAGAAGTACAACTGCAATTGCTTAAAGAGCAAATCCATCCTCATTTTATCTTTAACATGATGAATAACCTTTATGCTCTCGTAAATGTGGATACGGAGCTTTCAAGGGAAGTTATTATTCGTTTAGCCGATTTACTTGATTATATGCTTTACGAATGCAATACAGAGAAGGTAGAATTAAGCAATGAAATTAAATTCATCAACAATTATATTGAACTTGAAAAAATAAGACACGACGAAAATTTTAACGTTAAAACCGATTTTCCTAAAAATGTATCCGGAGTAAAAGTTGCCCCTTTAATTCTATTCCCCTTTGTTGAAAATGCGTTCAAGCACGGACTAAAACAAACAAGCAACGATTTTATTGATATGAAATTAACAATGGCTTCGCTCCAAGTACAATTCAATATAAAAAACAACATACATCATACTACTTCGACAATGACTGGTGCTCAAAAGAGTAAGGGCATAGGTCTGAAAAATGTTCGTGAAAGGCTTGACCTTATTTATCAAAATAAATATGAATTAGAAATATCAACAAACAATGACATTTTTGAAGCTAACCTAAAAATTCTACGATAATGCCCGGTAAAAAAAAATATACCTGTTTGATTATTGACGATGAACCATTGGCAATAAAAGTTATACAGGAACATCTTGAAAATTTAAGTGATCATATTGAGTGTGTTGGAACCTATACGAAGCCTATTGAAGCAATGCCTCTTTTAAATAAAGGAGCTATTGATATATTATTTTTAGATATTAATATGCCATCCATTTCCGGCATTGAATTTTTAAAAGCCATCCCCAATCAACCCTATGTAATTTTTACAACAGCTTACAGGGAATTTGCTGTTGATGCTTTTGATCTCAACGCCCTTGATTACCTTGTAAAACCAATTTCTACCGGAAGGTTTTTAAAAGCGATGAATAAATTTCTTTCAATGGAACAAACACAACTTCAAAAACCTAAAGAATTTATTCATATTAAGGCGGATAAAAAGAATTATAAAATTTCCACTGAAACCATACTTTATATTGAAAGTCTGGATAATTACATTAAAGTTAAAACTACAACGAACAGTCTTATCTGCTACGAATCATTAGCTTGCATTGAAAAGGAATTACCAGCAGAGATGTTTTTACGTATCCATCGTTCTTTTATTATTAACATCAACCAAATTGACCACTACACATCGTCATATATTATGCTGGATGACCGGCAATTTAATATCGGCAGAAATTATAAAGAACATGTATTAAGCAGTCTTGAAAAACAATAACCTTTTTTAAAACTTGCAAAAAAGCTAACAAATACCAGACCTAAGTACCGCCTTAAAGGCGGTTTGGGATTCCCCAAGTACAAATGATATACTAAATTTCGTGCTTCATATCAAGGTCAGTGAGGATTAATAAGATAAAAGATTAGGTTTGTAAAACTTGAAACAGATTGACTTTGAACAATTAACACCAGCATACATTAATGTGTAAAAATAATAGCCGGAAAAGTGCGTTTTCGAGCGATTTTAGTCCGATTCAACATTGCAACAGGTTGATAGGTATCTTACCCTGCAATCGGCTATTATTCTTACACTCACCGCTATCAATGAATATTTATAAGGGGGACAAATAAGGGTACATTTAAACACTTTCACACCAGTAAGGCATTAACAATCAATCGTTTGTGTATTTTTATTTGGGTTCTGTTGGGGCTGCCAATAAAATCCTCCTAAGTACATGCTTAGGAGGATTTTTATTTTTGGGTCTCAAAGCGCTTTTGTGTTTATTATTTCTAAGATTAAAATGTCTGTTTAGTTGATTATTATAGGTTTGTCAAATTGGAATTTGAGGATCGATGATAAAGATACTCCCGCTTGTGCGCGATTGTATCGGTTTCATAAAATTTGCTGGCAAACTGTCATCATGCAAATTGGAAACTGGAATTTCTGTTGGCAAAAATACTCTCAGTGATTAAAACTGGCTGAAACCATGAGGCAAAATGCTCTCGACGAGCAGACTTGGGTAAAACCAAGCGGCAATGTCCTCTCGATCACCAATAGGTAATGTTTTCCGTTGGCAAACTGCTCTCGACGACCAAACTTGAGTAAAACCACGTGGTAAACACTTCAAACTGAAGCTCAATTGCTCCAAACTCCTAAAGGGGCTTACCGGCAGGAATTTTAGGAAGAGGTTAGAGGCAGCTGTTTTTTTGAAGTTCCCTTTAAGGGATTTAGGGGTAGAAGAGAATCAAAGCGCTGAATGCTAATTGTTAATTGCTTCAAGTCCCTTCAGGGATTTAGGTTTTATCCTCTTGCTTATGAAATTTCATACAGGAGAGCAGGTCATTTAAATCGATAGTTGCAATGCCCGATGATATATCAGACATGGCATAAGGAATAATTAATTTATGATTTCGTAATAAACCTCCGCACGAGTAGATAACATTCGGTACATAGCCTTCACGTTCCTCTTCGTTGGGTGTGAGTAATGGTTCTTCAAGTTGTGCAATTACTTTTGTAGGATCATCCAGATCAAGCAGGATAGCGCCTATGGAATATTGACGCATAGGTCCCACGCCATGAGTAAGTACCAGCCAGCCTTCTTTAGTTTCAATGGGCGATCCACAATTTCCTATTTGTATAAATTCCCATGGTTTTGTAGGTTCTTGTATAATTTTAGACTCCTGCCAAAAATGCAGATGATCCGAGAACATGATGTGATTGTTTTCTCCGTCCTGGCGGGATAGCATAACATACCGACCTTTTATTTTACGGGGAAATAGTGCCATGCCTTTGTTCTGAACAGCCTTACCATTTAAAGTGATAACATTAAAATTGAGAAAATCTTTTGTCTCTATTAGCTGCGGAAGAATACTAACCCCATTGTAAGCCGTGTAGGTTGCATAGTATATGCTTTCGTCGGTGTCATTAAGAAATTGAACAAACCGGGCATCCTCAATACCCCGGTTTTCATTTTCCGAATAGGGAAATATCACACGTTCCGAAACCCCGCAGCTTTTATCGAACTGTATGTTGTAGTTCGAGTTAGCCAACCAAAATAAAGTGTTAATTACGTCATCGTTACAGCTAAAGTCCGGATCCATGTGAACTACACCTATACTTACTTTTAGCTCCTGAAAAGTAAACCGGTCAGGTATTTGTTCCATTACGCGGATACTTGTTTCGTCCCAGGCATTTAAATCTTCTAATTTCAGCCGAAACAAGTGACTGTCATAAAACGGGTTGTGACGCATTTTTGATGTCTCAACAAACTCGCTTATTGGATCGAAAAGAATTGAATCGTCTTTGTTGATGATACCACTGCGAAAAACGATGGATGAAATATGTCCTTCGCCAGTTGCACGCAGGCTCATTATAAAACGCAGACAGCCTTCGGGTAAATTACTTTGATCAGGATGAGGAATCATCGAAGGATTGAAAAGCGCAGCCGACTCAATAGAGTATTCCATTGTAAAATAAGCTCCAATGAGCTCTTTTTTCATTTTACTGATTGTGATGTCGTGCGGTAAAAATTCCGAAACATTATCAAAGTGTTCAGTTATTTGCCGCTCAATATCTTTATGTCTGTCATTAAATTTATCGCAAATAGTATGCATTAATTTCTCAGTTTCCTCTTCGCTAAGCTTCAAAACCCGATCAATTATATGATCGATACGCGATAAGCCACCTGGTATATGTGCACGGGTAATTACCCGCGATGAATCGCGCATTAATTTTATTGTTTTTCGACTAATAAGTCTGCTGATTTCCTTTTCCATCTGTGTATTCCTTATTGGTTAGTGTTCTTACTAAAATGCGACTACTTTTTTAAAATTTTTCGATAAACATTTAAATAAGCTTCTATCATTTTTTCCTGAGTAAATTTCGATTCTGCCCATTCTTTGCAATACGCTCTGCTTACCAAATTAATCGAATCAACAGCAAGTACTGCTTCTTCAATTGAATTCACTAAAAAGCCTGATTTTTTGTCCTTTATTAATTCCGGCATCGATCCTCTGTTAAATGCGATTACCGGTGTTCCGCACAACATCGATTCGGCAACACTTAATCCGAATGGCTCGTTAAAACTAATTGGATGCAGCAGTGCAAAAGCTTCACCCAAGAGTTTATTTCTTTCATTTGGATTTGAATTGCCAACATACACAACGGCATCATTATCAATGAAAGGTTTTACCTTCTTGTTAAAATATTCCTGATCTTGTATTAATCCCGAAATAATCAGTTTTCTTCCTGCTTTCTTAGCTATCTGAATGGATTCAGATGTGCCTTTTTCAGGATGTATTCGGCCAAAAAACAGTAAATATTCCTTCGGATTTGGATTAAAAGTAAAGTCAGAAGATTTTATTCCGTTGTAAACAGTTGCGATGTAATTGAGCTCAGAACTGCGGTCGGAATTGCTGATAGAGACGTAAAAATTATTCTTGTTGTATTTTTTATAGACAGGAATAATTTTCGGTGACGAAAAACCATGAATAGTAGTTAACATGGGTGTTTTAATTAGCTTGGAATAACTAAGGGGTAAAAAATCAAAGTTGTTGTGTATCAGATCAAAGCGGTCCGCTTGTTCCATCAAATTACTAATGTGCAGACATTCCCACACTTTTGGTTCAATACTGCTGTTTTCGGCATAAGCAGTCTCCGATATGTATTCCAATTTCCCTTTTGTACCCGAGTTTCCTGTTGCAAACAGTGTCACATCAATTCCTTTTTCAACAAGCCCTTCGGCGATATTTGAAGCTACTTGTTCCCACGGACCATATTTTATGGGTGGCGTTCTCCATGCAATAGGCGATAAAACAGCTATTTTCATGAGTTTGTAAAGGTTTGGGTGGATCGTATAAACAATGATTCACAAGTTTGTTTAAAACAGGTACCTGCACATATAAGTTTATCAGCACCGCTTTAATTAATTACATTTTGTGAAATTTTTTTGGCTAATCTTTTTTTTGCAAATATTTCTCTGTTAAAATCTTTATGTGCTTTTAGAACTGTGAGGTGCGAAATCACATATGCCAGTGTGCTTTCGGCACCTTGATTGCGGTTAACACCATAACTTTCCAGTCCATCGCAGCAACCGTTCGTTTCAGAATCATACAAACCTATCCGTAAATCATTTTCACCATGAAACCACATGTATGATGTGAATAATTTTTTCAGATATTCTATGTTTTTGGTCAATTTAAAAGCTTGCTTAAATAATAAAATCATTGCCATAACATCAAGGGGTTGTTGAGCAAAAGTGGCGCGTTTCTCATCTTTTTCGTACCAGCGATCATTTCCAATTATCGATAAATACCCATTGGTAAAGGTTTTACTGATTAGAAATTCCATTGACCTGAAGGCTGTCGCACGAATTTTATCGTCGTTATGTATTTCTGTAGAATGCAACAGCGCAAGAGGCAACATGGCATTGTCATAGGTTAAGAATGGTTCAAACCATCTCCAGGTATCCGAGCTGTTTTCTTCATAACTTGTAACCAGCTTTTTTGATAAACGGCTTAGTAGTTCTGTCATCGAATCGTCGGTCGGATTTCTTTGCAGATAGTAGCTGATTCCTACTATTGTATTGGCAATGCTTCTTATTGATTTTAGTTTTTCGAAAACAGGAACTGCTTTTAAAAAGATAGATTGACCCGACTGATAATATGAATAATTTGGGGGATTGCCAAGTAAGTAACCAAGAGCCCAAATGGTTCTTCCAAAAGAGTCTTCCGATCCAACTTCATCAAGAAAACTACGATCAAAGCCAAGGAAATTCCTAAATGTTCCATCATCGTTTTGCATATATTGGATATAACTCAAATAGATCGGGCACAATTCGAGAGCCTTATAATTATTTTTTTCGGTATAGGCTAGTAAAGCCATTAACAATGCTCTGGCGTTATCATCTAAACAGTAACCGTCTTGTAAACTTGGGATGCTAAATTTAGCGTGTTGCCTAATGCCGGTATCATCAGTTAATCGGTGTATGTGTTTAAGCGAAAATTGGGGCATAATCAAAATATCAAAAGACTGCCCTTTTGTTTCTATCTCGTCTTGTAGTATATTGAATACGTGGAGGTTGTATTTGGCTCCTATTTTTGGCCATGTTAGATTTCTTCCATACTCGTATGCATTTTTTCTTAGTGCATTTAAAGTATTCGGATTATCCAGTAACTCAATCAGAATATCCGCTAGTTGGTTCGAGTTGTGAAAATCAAATAAGCGACCTCTTCCGTTGGCTAATAATTCAGTAGCATGCCAATAGGGGGTTGAAATAACGGCTGCCCCAGCACCAATTGCATAGGATAGTGTGCCACTTGTAATTTGAGCTTCGTTATTGTACGGCGTTATGTAAATATCCGAAGCATATAAATATTTAAATAAATCATCTTGCGGAATATACGAGTTGGGTATTACTACATGATCTTCAAGCTTAAGTTTTTTAACAAGTTGCTTTAGATATATCAAATACTCATCGCCCGAGTAGCGCATAACACTTGGATGAATTTTTCCTAATACCAGATAGATAACATTTGGATGCTTTTTAACGAGCTTTGGCAATGCTTTTATGGCTACCTCAATGCCCTTGTTTCGGCTCAAAAAACCAAATGTTAACAGGATTTTCTTCTCTTCGAGTTTGAACTCTTTCTTTACTTTTTTCTGATCAAAATGAAAGTCCGGCACTCCATGTTCAATAAATGCAATTTTTTCTCTGGGAACATCATATATATCAATCAGAAAATCAATTGCTTTTAGATTCATTACAACAACCAGATTAGCCATTTTGCATATTTCTTTTAGAATGGCTTTTTCGGTATTCGAAGGCGTATTACTAATGGTGTGAAGCGTAACCACCAAATGTATTTTGAGGTGGTGCAGCAATGAAAGGATGTATATACCACTTTGTCCGCCAAAAATTCCATATTCATGCTGAAGAATACAAACATCAGCTCCGCTGTTGTTAATGTGTTTTGCAGCGGCGATATACTCATTTCTGTTTTCCTGCTGAATAGTTAATTTTACTTCTTTCGGATACGAGTATTCTTCATCCGAATTTTTCATGGCAATAATAAATCCTTCGTTCTCATTCTGATTAATATCGCCCAGCATGGAATGATACAGGTCGCTTGTGAAGCTACCAATTCCACATTCCCGTGGGGGATATGTTCCTATGCAGGCAAATTTCATAATTCGTAATTTTTAAGAATATTAAAACAGCTTTACTATTTCAAGAGGTTGTCCTGTTTTTACAGGAGTTTTAAGAGTAAGAGAGGATACTACTAAAGATAGTGAAATATCATGAATTTTAAGGTGTTTAGAGGGCGTAAAAGGATTTGTAATAAGGGGATTTATGCTATGTTAAACATGTTTTTTTTTGTATTGAAACTGTTTGTTGCGGGCTAATGATCTAAATTAGTCTCACTGTTCAATATCTTAAAAAAATGGTTTCTATAATTTTTGCTTAGCATTCTGTTTGCTATATTGCTTGTGTCAAATGATAAAATAGTTCGGATTGGGTTTTGAACCGCATCAGTAATAAGGAAGATATACATGACCAAAATAACAGAAACACTTTCCATTCAAGAAGCCAGAAAACTGGTATTATTATCACAAAAGCTGCCTCCGGTAAAGCAGAAAGGTACAACACTTGAAGCTACCCTGTCGGCCATTGAGCATCTTGGTTATATTCAAATTGACACCATTTCGGTGATTCAGCGGGCTCATCATCATACATTATGGAATCGGAATCCCGGTTATGAAACTTCCCACCTGGAGAAACTGATTGCTGACAAAAAAGTTTTTGAATATTGGTCTCATGCAGCCGCTTATTTACCTATGTGTGATTACCGTTTCAGTTTGGTTCGTAAACAGGAAATTGCAAGTGGCAAGCAGAAGCATTGGTACGATCGGGATGAGAAGATGATGAAATTGGTGTTGGATCGCATTACCAACGAAGGTCCCTTAATGGCGAAGGATTTTGAGCATACCGGTAAAAAGAAAATGGATTGGGCAAGTAAACCTGCCAAACGTGCTTTGGAATATCTGTTTATGCAGGGCGATCTGATGATTCCTTACCGGCAAAATTTCCACAAAGTTTATGATCTTACAGAAAGAGTACTGCCTGAGGATATTGATACCTCAGCGCCTTTGCAGGATGAGTACGCACGTTTTCTAATCACACGCTACCTGCAGGCCAACGGATTGGGACAAGCCTCTGAAATGGTCTATTTACTGAAAAACACCAAGGCACTTATTTCTTCTGCTTTGCAGGAAATGCATTCGAATGGTGAATTGGTGCAAGTTGCTGTTGGTGAAAATAACTACTACGCTTTGCAGGATTCGCTTGAATTGTTGAAAAAGCCTTTGTCCCGCAGCAAACTAAAAATATTGTCACCATTTGATAACCTGTTGATTCAACGTAAGCGTATGCAAACAATTTTTGATTTTAATTATCAGATTGAGTGTTATGTGCCCGAGCCAAAACGCCGGTATGGTTATTTTTCACTTCCCATTTTGTGGGATGGAAGTTTAATTGCTCGAATGGATTGTAAAGCGGACCGAAAAGAATCACTCTTTCATATTCAGCACCTTGTATTGGAGTCTGGATTGGTGAAAACCGAAGCTTTCACCCTTGCGCTTTGTAAAGAACTTGAATCTTTTATGCAATTTAATAATTGCAGTAATCTTAAGTTACACAAAACCACGCCAAGCAACTTTAAACCTGTATTTCAAGCTGTAATTAACAGTTTAATCAGGTGACAAATACGGAAAACAAATTTCTGCAGTACAAAGAAATAGAATGCGATTACTCCCGTTCACTTCCTATTTTAGAGACGACGCTCATTTTGCTCATCATATATTCATGTGAGTTTTTGGTATGTGGTATGGTACAATCAGAGCAATTTTTAAACCCGTTTGTATATTTAAAATTACCTCCACACTTATCTTTTAGCATGTATAATGGGCAATAGCAAAACAAACAATTAAATTCTTCTTCGTTTTCTACTTTGTGACAAGGGAAATACTCACACTTTTTATTCTGGAAAAACTTGTAATTTTCTGACATATCTCTACTGCTTTTTTCTCTGAATTCTTGATCCATTGGATCAATTTCATACAAAGCTAACCACTGGAATTATTTATTCCAATCAAATATATTTTTTATTGGAATTATTGGTCTTCATAAAGATTGTTTTTGATCAATTTGATATTTGTTTGTGGAAGTATTTAATTGGCTTTAAAGGTGAATTCTCATAGAATTGCATATTGGTAAAACTGTTTAAAGTGCCTAAATAAGTTCTACACAACAAATATGTATGACATTCAACTAATTTACAAAATTGAAGAAAAACACCTTTTGCTATAGTCTTCTAAAAATCAATCAGTGAGGGTGTTGTTGCTGTGTGAATAGTGATAGTGGGTGCTTTTATTGGCTTTTTGTATTTATTAAACTACTTTTGTGGTGTAGAAACAATTTAAGACTTAAGAGTGTTTTTAAGCTTTACGGTTTGAAGACAGCATACTTAAATTGTTGTAAACGGGATTCAATCCTAACAATTAATATAAACACAGTTTTTATGGTAAATTATAAAACGTACACTTCAATTTCAAAACCTGATAGTATAGAAAGAGAAGCTATTGTGAGCTTTTTGTATACTCATTTAGATGAATACGGAGATGCTAAGGAAGATATCGAAAAGGCAATTATTTATGCAGTTAAGGATGAACCGGCAGGTGGCGGTTTTGTTTTAGTTGCTAAGGAAAATGATGAAATAGTTGGTGCTGTTGTGATTAACCGAACTGGAATGGAAGGTTATATTCCTGAGAATATTTTAGTGTACATAGCTGTACATGAATCTCAAAGAGGAAAAGGTTTAGGTAAAGGCTTAATGAAAGAGGTGATTAAAATTAGTAATGGTGATATTGCTTTGCATGTTGAGCCCGAAAACCCAGCCAGATTTTTATACGAAAAAGTAGGTTTTAGCAGTAAGTATGTAGAAATGCGATTGAAAAAATAAAGGCATGCCTATTCGTGCAATTGATATTTTTAATTGAACAGCATTCTATAATATCTGGTACATGAACAAGAAAATTATTGCACTTCGACGAGAATTACATAAATATCCCGAAGTTTCAAATGGAGAATATCAGACCACTAACCGGATTGTAAACTTCATAAATGAGTACAAGCCCGATGAGGTGATCAGACTAGGAGATAAAGGCGTATTATTTGTTTTTCAGGGAGCAGAACAGGGGAAAACCGTGATGTTTAGATGTGAGTTGGATGCTCTTCCAATTCAGGAAATTTCAGGACTTGAATATGCTTCTGTAAACAAGGGAATCTCTCATGTATGTGGACACGATGGACATATGGCCATAGTAGTTGGTTTGGCTCAGAAAATATCGAATGACAGGCCGGTCAAAGGGAAAGTTATTTTACTTTTTCAACCAGCCGAAGAGGTGGAGCAGGGTGCATGTGATGTATTGGAAAATGTGAATTTCAAAAACAATGAGCCCGATTACCTGTTTGCACTGCACAATATACCTGGAATTAAGAAGCATAAAATAGTTCTTAAAAAGGGAAGTTTTGCTTCCGGATCAAAAGGTATGATTGTTAAACTTACCGGTAAAACATCTCATGCGGCAGAACCTCAGGATGGAGTTAGTCCTGCTGGTGCAATTTCTCAAATAATAAGCAAACTGCATAGGTTGAGAGCAGATAAAAGCCTTTTTAGCGATTTTATTTTACTAACCATCATCCACATTCAATTGGGTGAAATATCTTTTGGTACTTCTCCGGGTTATGCCGAAATGAGAATTACATTGCGTGCTTTTGAAAACGAAGACTTAAGATTGCTTACTTCCTTGTGTGAGAAGATAGTAAAGGAAATAGCAGAACTGGAAGGATTGGCTTGTGAAATAAACTATACCGAAGTATTTCCTGCAACCATGAATAGTAATGGTTGTGTTGATATTGTAGAACAAGCGGCAAAACAGAATGGTTTGGATGTAGAGCATATCAAGACTCCTTATAAGTGGTCTGAAGACTTTGGCTACTATACCGAAAAGTTCAATGCCTGTTATTTTGGATTGGGTTCAGGAAATGAACAGCCTCAACTGCACAACCCCGATTTCGATTTTCCTGATGATATTATGGAAACTGGAATAAATCTATTTTATACTATTTACAAAAGCACTGTCAGTCATGATTGATAATTCCATAATATCACTAAGTGAAAAATCAATCGAAAATAACATTTCATTTCTGCGATCGAAACTTGGTGATACAGTAAAAATTTCAGCAGTAGTAAAAGCCAATGCTTATGGACATGGGATCGAACAAATTGTTCCCGTATTCGAGAAGTATGGCATTGATCATTATTCAGTGTTCTATTACAGCGAAGCTATCCGTGTTTACAATTGTCTTCACAAATCATCTTCAATAATGGTTATGGGATGGTTGAGCGAAAAGGATATTAAAGATGCAATCGAAAAAGAAATAGAATTCTTTGTATTTAATATGGAGCGCCTGCAGTTGGCTGTAAAATATGCCACAGAACTTGGTGTAAAAGCCAAAATTCATCTCGAAACAGAAACAGGCATGAATCGTTCAGGATTAAATATGAATGAATTAAATACTGCCATTGCTGTTATAAAAGAGAATACTGACCATATTGAGCTAACGGGATTCTGTACGCATCTGGCTGGAGCAGAAAGTGTTTCAAATCATTTCAGAATACAGAATCAGTTGCAAAAGTATCAGGAAATGGCGACAGAATTGGATGCAAACAATTTGAAACCAAAGTATAAACATGTTGCTAATTCTGCTGCAAGTTTTGTTTATCCCGATACAAGAATGGATTTGGTAAGAATTGGGATCATGCTTTATGGTTTTTGGTCGAGTACCGAAGTCTTCATTCAGTATATTAATCATCAGGAGGATAGGATTGATCCGTTAAAAAGAATACTTGGATGGAAAAGTCAGATAATGGCTGTTAAAGAAATTAAAAGCGGCGAATTTGTAGGATATGGAATTTCATATCTCGCTCAATCCAACATTAAAACAGCATTGGTTCCTGTCGGATATTCTTTTGGTTATAGTCGTTCATTGAGTAACAAAGGTCGTGTTCTCATTCATGGTCACCAATGCAGTGTGATTGGTGTTGTAAACATGAATATGATGATAATTGATGTGACTCATGTGGAAAATGTGAAAGTAGGAGATGAAGTTGTTTTGATTGGAAAGCAGGACAAATTAGAAATAAAGGTGAGTGCTTTTAGTGAAATCAGTGATGAGCTCAATTATGAAATATTAGCGCATCTATCAGAAAGTATAACTCGTAGAGTAATCAATTAAAACATAGAAGTAATGGCTTTTGTAACTTTAGATATTAAGAAATTAAAATCAAACTTTGATTATCTTGATTCTCTTTTTAAAAAAAATGGAATTGAATGGTCAATTGTGTCGAAAATGTTGTGTGGTAATAAAGAATTTTTAACCGAATTGTTAAAGTTCGATTTTACTCAGATATGTGATTCCCGGGTTTCCAACTTAAAAGTGATCAAATCGATCAATCCCAACATTGAAACCATTTACATTAAGCCTCCGGCAAAACGCTCAATTTCGAGTGTGGTGAAGTATGCCGATATTAGTGTAAATACAGAGTTTGAGACCATTAAGCTTTTGTCAGAAGAAGCTAAAAAGCAGAAAAAAACTCACAAAATCATCATAATGATTGAGTTGGGAGAACTTCGGGAAGGAGTTTTGGGCGAAGATTTCATTGCTTTTTACGAAAGTGTTTTTAGGCTGGATAATATTCAGGTGATTGGAATTGGTGCAAACCTGTCTTGTTTGTACGGTGTTTTACCAAATCACGACAAATTAATTCAGTTGAGCCTGTACGAACAGTTGATTGAAGCAAAATTCAATAAGCAAATTCCTTATGTATCAGGAGGTTCCTCGGTAACTATTCCACTTATCTTTCAAAATTTACTGCCGAAAGGAATTAATCATTTTAGGGTTGGAGAAACTTTATTTTTAGGAACAGATGTTTACAACAATACAAAATTCGAAAAAATGCATTCTGATGTATTTCGTCTGTACTCAGAAATAATAGAATTGATTGAAAAGCCGACTGTCCCAATGGGTGAATTTGGGACAAATTTAGAAGGGGACAGTTATGAAATTGATAAAACGAATATTGGAGAAACCTCGTACAGGGCAATAGTTGATTTAGGATTGCTTGATGTTGAGGTGAGTCATCTCGAATTGGTTGATAAAAGCTTAAAAATTTCAGGAGCAAGTTCCGATATGATTGTAATTGATCTGGACGATAACAAAAATAAATACAAAGTGGGTGATTTGATTGAGTTTGACATGGATTACATGGGAATACTTAGGATTCTAAACTCAAGATATATCGAAAAAAGAGTGAAGACTGTCGCGAACAAAAAAGCCTGTGTACTATAAGGTTTTCTCAAGTCTTGGGCCATTATTTCGTGAGTTTACAGTTCGTTGATTATTAATTGGAGATACTGGCTTCAATAAGCTTGCATTAAATGCAAATTAGTTATTTTTGTCCTGAAAATGAGTTTTGTCGATTAGATTTACAATGAATGGATTATAAAAATATTATTGTTAAGATTAGAAGGATTATTCGATCTATTAATTTAGAATCAAAGAAAACCCAAAAGGATCACGGAGTAAGTATTCCGCAGATACTATGTTTGGAATGTCTTAAGAATTCTCCTAACTATCAGGCAACTCAAAAATCGATAAGAGATCAGCTGAATCTTAATTCCAGCACCATTACAGGTATAATAAGTCGATTGGAAAAGAAGGGAATGCTGGCCCGCCTTCCGAAAGCTGGAGATCGAAGAACTACTTTGATTGCACTAACCTCTACGGGTGATAATCTTTTAAAGGCAACTCCGGATTTACTGCAGCAACGACTGGCTTTAAAACTAAAAAAAATATCGGATGAGGAGCTGGAGCTAATTGGTAAATCGTTGGATATATTGGTTAATATGCTCGAAATAGAAGACTTGGAAGCTTCTCCCTTGCTAACTGCAGAGGATGTCATTCAGGAAGAGGTTAAATTGGAGAATTTAGATGATGAAATATTATAAAATTAGTATCTGCTAAAGAATAAAAAGGACTTTTCGAAATGGAAAGTCTTTTTTTATTAAGCGTTGCACCTGCTTAGTCGATATTCATCAATTTTTTGGAGCATTAAATCCCGAAAAGGTTCCAAATCTGTTTTTCGTTTGTGAAGAAAGGAAAAACGGAAAGGAGCATGTTTTTCTATTTTTAGAATAAAATCGTCGCTGAAATCTTCCTGATTTTCGAAAATTGAGACTAAAAACAACAAAGCAAAACTCTTTTTAATCAAACCTTGAAAAGATATTTCATCAGGATATAAATTGCTTACGCTTTGCTGAAATGTTTTGCCTAGAAAATAAGTTTTACAAATTAACTTGTCCAAATTTCCGTAAGGTAGCTTTCTTGAAAAACAAGTCATAACTCCATCCAGATAATCTTGTCGGGCATCCTGTAAATCGTCTAAAATCTGAAGAAAAGCGCCGTATTCATATAAAAAATGCAATTGCTTTTCGTCTAAATTGCCTAGCACCAAATAACCATCAGCAATTACCGAGCTGGCACCTTTGTTGATACAGATCTTAAAGGTTTCTTCTTCAGAAAGCATAGGTTTATCGCTCACCAATGCAAGACTTTGGGTTTGAGCATCGTGAATGGCAAGCAGACTATGATAGACTTCAGGGTAATTTTCCCGGTCGAACTCAGATTCGATCATTTCTACTAAATCGTAAATTTGCTGTTCTGTGCCGGATTCCGATTTTACAGATTCTCCTTCCAACCGCAAAGCAAATCGTTGGCAAAAATTGATTTTTTCTTCCTTATTAATGCTTGCATCATCAATTAGATTGTCGGTGTATGGATACAAAAGGCTGTAGGCCAAAAGCGAAGGTGTAATTTTGATTTCTTTTCCAAAAAATGATTGCAGGCCAAGCATGATCCACACATTTCGTAATGCCTGAAAAATTTCAGTATTGCCCAAATTCGGATCGAAAAGCCATGCTTTTTGAATAAAATCTTTCGTGGCATCGAGCATTTCATCGGAAAATATAAGTTCAAGTTGATCAGAGGAGTACGATAAAGCTTCTTTGAAAAATATTTGTGTTTTTCGCAGTATTTCCAATTTGTTGGGCTGTTCAAAACTAGCTTCATTTTGCACAAACTTTATAAAGCGATCGAATTTTGATTCCCATATTCGTTTTTCTAAATAGGAAAATCGTTTTCCTGTTGCAGGAAAATGCTCCGGACAATTCTCCCAGATGCTAATGAATTGGTCTTGGATCTTGTTATAAAGTTCTGATTGATTGATCATGATGAAAGAGAATAATCAGTTGTTGTGAATAGTAGTTCGTTATTTTTTTTAATGGCTGATAACCAGAGTAATTTAGCTGGTAGATATCTCAATGTAAAAGTTTAAAAATTAAGCATATTGTAAATCAATCTAATACTTTACACCTAAAATCTAACGATCTATTGTGAATACAAGTTGAAAAAAATACCTGAGATTGTAAATTAAAATCGTTTAATCGGACTTATTACCCGTCAAAACAGACTTTTTGTATTGATGTTGTAGAATAGATGTTATTGCATTGATAGTGATGTATGTTTTTTTTACTTTGCTTAACTCAAATCATATTCGGTTTGAAGCAACTTAAAAACAAATTATAAACGGATGAAATTTTCTATACTGGAACCAATTGGAATAACGGCTTGTAAATACGAACAGTTAAAGCAGGAGTTTGCAGTGCTTGGGCACGAATTGATCTTTTTTACCGATCGGAATGAAAATGAGCAGGAGTTAATAAAGCGTGCCGAAGGTGCCGATGCTGTTGTTGTCAGCAATATTCCAATTACAAAAGCTTTTTTGGATGCCTGTCCTAATCTTTCAATGATTTCGGTTGCTTTTACCGGTGTCGATCATATCGATATGGAAATATGCCGGGAGAGAAATATTCTGGTGTGCAATGCTGCAGGATTTTCTACCGAATCGGTTGCAGAATTAGTCATTGGTATGATTTTATCGGTGTACAGAAAGGTTGTTTCCGGCGATTCGATTACCCGCTTTGGTGGAGACCGGGCCGGCTTTTTAGGAACGGAACTGAATGGCAAGACTATTGGTATTGTAGGAGCCGGCGCAATTGGCCTTAGGGTGGCCGAGATTGCAAAAGTTTTTAACTGCAGACTAATTGCATACAATCGAAGTGAAAAGACCGTAGAAGGCGTTGAATTTGTTGATATGCCTACTTTATTAAAAGAATCGGATGTTGTTTCACTTCATGTTCCGCTAACAAATGCAACCAAAGGACTTATTGGCAAAGAAGAATTCAAGCAAATGAAGCCTACAGCCATTTTAATTAATACAGCCCGCGGGCCGGTTGTCGACAGTGATGCTCTTTGTGAAGCATTGGAAAATGGTAAAATTGCAGGAGCTGCTGTGGATGTTTACGAAAAAGAGCCGCCTTTGGAGAAAGAACATATTCTGTTTACAGCTCCCAACTTAATCATGTTGCCTCATTTGGCATTCGCCACCAACGAATCGTTCAGTAAGCGGGTTGATATTGTGATGGAGAATATTCGTTTGTGGTTATCTGGAAATCCAAGAAATATTATGAATTAGATAAGCTAAAAGCATAAAGGTGAAAGGAGAAAGTGTCCGGTTTTTTGGGGCTTTCTCCTTTTTAATTTCTACCTGTTTATTGAATAATTTTTATCAATTCTGTAGTGCTGTTCAGTTTTCCTTTTTTGTTGTAGGATTCACTGCGGATGGTTCCAATGTCTTTTACGATCCAGGCAATGTTGTGCAATTGAACATTTACAATGCCAACTTTACTTTTCACATCTTCCGATACTTTGTAGCATGTAAATGTACCGGCAGGAGTTGTTACGTCTTCAAGAGCCTCAACTTTTCGATTCACAATATTGGTGGTCATGTTCATATTCATCATCCCTGCTCCAATTTCAAGCGATATCGAGCCATTGTTTAATGCCAAACCAGGATAAAGCTTAGGAGGATAAATCAAATCATCCGTAGTAATTTTAACCTCCATATCTTTAAAGCCTTCCATTTGTTTCTGATTCAGGTATTTTTCCATATCGATGTAAAAAACATTGTCTTTACATCGGAAACTAATTGTGTCTTGTGTAATTATTTTGTTTGAATCTTTAGGATCCATATAGGTTTGCAGTAATTCGAATGTTGTTTCTCCACCGTGTTCCTTTACTGATAGCATTTTTTGCGTGTAAATGCCATCTACTTTGCCTTTTGCATTGGTGATCTGGTAATGAAGTTCGGTGCCTACTTGGTTGGGAATGTACAAGGTGCATTCTTGCGAGAAAGCAAGCATACTTGTAAGACCGATAAGGAATATCAAGCTAATTAATTTTTTCATGGAATAATTGTCTCGACTATTCATGTGGTTTGAATAGTCATGGTTTTAAAGTGCTTAGGCAAGAATTGTCTGTCAGACAATTAAAAAAGAGAGTAAGGTTTCGAATACATATCATACGCTTGTAAAAATAATGAATAAAGTAGATTCAATTTAGTAATTCTACTAGGAACGAAAAAATATAATTTATTGTTGAAGTGTTGGGGGATGGAATCGAATTAGAAATCAGATGAATTTAATTTTTTGATGCTGTGATGATTCAACTTTCTATCCTTAACAAGTAGGGGAGTAACCAGAGCTTTCGATTTGGCATTAAAAATCATATCATGCCCAAGGCATAAGCCCATCATAATATTTAGTTCAGTGTTTTTTTCTTCTAAATAGTGAGCTTGTCCTGCCGGATTGCAAGTTATTCCTTTGTAATTAGGCACTAAATCTGAGAAAGGTATTTTTCCTAGTTTGCAATTCACTTGTTCAACGGTAAAGCCTTCTATCTCAAGAAGAGTTCTTAGTTGCTTGGCTTCTTTGTTAAATGTGGTACAATGTGCAATTCCAATTGTTTTAATATTGGATATTTTGGCATATTCTATAATTTCCTGAATCCGATCGTTATTCCGATTTAAGGCATCTGCCGCACTTTTCATGATCGAAATATCTTTGCGGGAATATAAATCTTTATCATCCATTTTTAGCTGTTATTTAAGGAATTGCACATTGCTTTTAAGAAGTCTTGGTTTATTTATGCTGGGAGCTTTACCATTAAAATAAGCTATATTTTAAATGGATAAAACGCATCATGTCTTCCACTTCTAATGATACTTCTTCAATGATATTTTCAATTTCTCCTCCAAATATTTTTCCCATTATTGCACCATTCATGGTCGATATAAATACTTGGCCGTCGGCTTTTTCGTAAACAGCAAATGATTTTGGCATCATATTTCCAATTTTTTTCCGATTGTCTTCCTTTAGCATTCTCTCCGAAAATTTTGCATGGCAATACTTTATAATAGCATACTTGCCAATTCCTTTTCCGCCATTGTCGATTATTTCTTTGTTCTGATCAATAGTATTGGTTACATGCCAGCCTTCCTTTGCGTTTATTCTGTTTGTTATTATTTCTACTGATTTTTCAAAGTTGTATGGACTTTTAAATTCTTTGATCATCATTTCTCCAGAAGAGATACTTAGAGTGATTCCTGTAAATAGGATTCCAAGCGTGAAGCCTAGTAGAATGGATGCGATTATCGTTATATTTTTCATTCGTGTAATTATTAAAATAAAATATTATTCTTCGTTGATGCATATTTCACCTTGTCTGATTTTTTCACCTGTTTTATAGGCAACAAAACTAATTGTGAGAATCGCTATTGTGATAAAAAAGAAGGACAAGTACTTAAAAACAGCTTGATGTGAAATTTGAAAAGCAACCACCGAAGCTATGGTAATGGCCATTAGTGGAAAAGTGAAAGCCCACCACGATATAAAAAATTCAAGTTTCTTAAAGCTTTTGTGTAACACGAGGAGCAATACGGCAAAGAAATAAGAAATCAGCAACAAAAAAATTGCAAATGCGTCCCAACTTTGTGCTATTCGGATGTATGCAATAAAACCAATTGCTGGTGGTGCAATAAGAATGAACAAGGTAGGAACAAATTTTTGTGGAAGCTGATGGTGAAAAATGGCACGGTTTAAGAAAATCGTAAATAAGATGATCCAAAAGAAAAATCCAACTCCAAAGTAGAAGAAGGAGAATAGTTTTGGCAGGTACTCAACACCAGCAATTGGAATCAGCATATTACCAACTATTGGGATAAACCAAGCTGGATTCATAAATTGTATTTCAAAATTATTTTGTATCCAATAGGCTACAGTGTGAAGCATTAATATCGTATGCACAATGGTTCCAATCCACCAAAAACTCATGGATAAAAAGGGCCAAAAACTCATAAATGCAATGGATAACAAAAGAATAGAAATAGAGAAGGCTGAAAAAAAATTAATCCGAATACGATGATTAAAATCTATTCGTACTTCTTCGAAATGCCTAACCGCTTTTAATGCATACAGTATGGATATTCCTAAAAAAATAAACAGCGTACAAAACAGTAGAATTTCATAGAATATTTTGGGCAACCATTGCATGTGGTGAAATTTGCCAAATACAATACTTAGTCCAGCAAGTCCCATAACAATAGCATAGGCTGTTATTGGGAAATATTTTAATTTCTCTTTCATGCGGTATCAGTAAATATTTGTTGCTAGCAACACTAGTGTGCAGGACTCTTCTGTTTTTATTCCTCGAGAATTTAGCTGTGTTGCGAAGGCAGTATTTTCAGTACCTGGATTAAAAATTACTCTACGTGGATGTAACGAGATGATATATTCGTAATAGGAAACTTGATTTTTTGCCGCTACATACATAGTAACTGTATCAACATCAGTATAAGGAGTTTGCTCCTTTACAATTTTATGATGGAATAGCGTTCCTGCTTTATTTCCAATCATATAAATATCGTGTCCGTTCTCTAATAATTTATCTGCGGCTTTATAGGAGTAACGCTCTGGATTTAAGCTGGCTCCAATTATTAAGGTTTTGTTTTTCATTGGTAATTATTATTGCGTTATTTTATAGTAGTTTTTAAGGCTCCCGGATTGATGGAAAAAAGTCTGTATTCTGGAGGATTAATCTCTAGTTCGTCGGCTATCCATTTAATATGTTTCGATAGAATTTCAAAAACATTTTCCGAATTACAATTATGAATAGCTACAGGAATAAAATGTTTATTAATTAGGGTAATATTTCGTCCAAATTGTAGGGATACCAATATTTGAACATGATTCTTTTCTAGGAGTTTAATAATTGCATCTCCTTTTTTTATGGAGCCATGAATTTGTTTCTCATCCATGTCTTTATGCTTATTTATTTGATGAGAAACCAAACTAAAGGATTCGTTAGAATATTCATAGATTAGATATTTATCTACATCACCAAAATGTTTTGCTTCAAATTTATTGGTTTGGCTAACCGCAAAGGCAAATATTATTTTGTAATTATTCATAGTGTATAGAGATTGTTATCCTTATTTATTCTTGATAAATTTACCAAGTCAAAAATAGTAGGAGTCTCAAGCGAAAACAAGTAACAGGAAATGGAGTATTCTGGATTTAGAATTGAAATTTGATAACTTTTTTGCAACGAGATAATAATTCTCTTTTCATTCGTGATATTCTTTTTTTAACGATTAGGTACATTTATAGCGAATAAACACTAAAACAGAATGACTTTTAATTCGATTGATAATAACAAAGAAAATAACGAGATAAATATCGATTGTTTTCAAAATCTGGGACTTACAGATTTAAAAATCATTAATGAAAAGAAAAAACAAGTTAAGTTTTTTAAGGATGAAACTGTATTTAAGCAAGGAGCATTTGCCCCACATGTGTTGTTTGTAAATCAAGGATTAGTGCGAGTTTACCTTCAGACGAATAAGAACAAGCAAATAAATATTCGTTTGGCTAAAAAGGGTGATTTAATTGCTTTTTCTTCCATTTTTGGGAAAGACACATATCTTTATTCTGCAATTGCTTTAAAAGATTCGAATATTTGTATCATAGATAAGCAGGCTTTAAAAGAGTTATTATTGAGAAATCCTGAATTTGCAATGGAAATAAATTCTAAGAATTGCCATAATGAAAATAGGTATATTGATATTATTCAAAACATCTCCTACAAACAGATGAGAGGGAAATTAGCTTCTGCTTTGTTATATTTATCTTCGGAGATATTTATTAATGAAAATGTTTATGAGTATTTAACTCGCCAAAATATTGCTGATTTTGCATCCATAAGTGTGGAAAGTGCAGTTAAATTTATTAAAGAGTTTGAGAAAGAAGGCATAATTTCCTTAGATGGGAAAAAAATTGTAATCACCAATAAAAAAGTACTGGAAGAAATTAATAGGAGAGGTTAATTTTACGGTTAAATAGGAGGTAAAGTATTCTTATATAATCGTTTAGCTTATTTAAATTTATAAAAACGAATCATTTTATCTGATAAAGAGTAAAGAGATGGAATTAAAAATTAATGATTATCCTTTTGGGGCAAGACCAGAAGTAACTAAGCCTAATAAGGATCTTTTAAAGTATTTGGGGGAAAGTGGAATTCGAAACTTAGTCGACGATCATTATGAAATGTTGAGAGAAAGTAAGTTTAGTCCTTTGTTTCCTCAGGATAAAGATGAGTTTGAAGCGGCAAAACTTCGTTCATCCGATTTTTTTATTCAGGTTTTAGGCGGACCAGAGTATTTTAATCAGAACAGAGGAGCTCCCATGTTGGTTAAAAGGCATGCAAATTTTAAAATAACAAGAGAAGCACGTCAGGTTTGGATGCAGTGCTACCAAAAGCTTTTGCCCGAGCTGGATGTACCTGAAGAATTAATCCTTTCTTACTGGAATTATCTGGATGTATTTTCGAGCTGGATGGTGAATTCGGAGGAATAAGGATCAGGAACCAAGGGAAAAAGTTTTAATGTGTCGTTTAGAGATAAAAAAAGCTGTTGAAATTGAATTCAACAGCTTTTCTTCTGGATATATATTTTGATCTTAGATAATCAACATTGCGTCACCATAAGTTCCAAAACGATATTTTTCTTTGATTGCTTCCTGATAAGCAGCCATTACTTTATCGTATCCTCCAAATGCACAAACCATCATCAGTAAAGTTGAAAGCGGCAAATGGAAATTGGTAACCATGCTGTCAGGAACACTGAAATCGTAAGGAGGAAAAATAAATTTATTGGTCCACCCTTCGAATGGCTTTAATGTTCCCTGAGTTGATACTGAGGTTTCTAAAGTACGAACAACAGTTGTACCAACAGCACAAATATTTTTCTTCTTTTTCTTTCCACTGTTTACCTTTTTCACGGCCAAATCGTTAATTTCGATTTGTTCCGAATCCATTTTGTGTTTGGTTAAATCTTCAACATCCACAGTTCTGAAGTTACCCAAACCAACATGTAAAGTAACCTCTGCAAAATCAACTCCTTTAATTTCTAAACGCTTCATTAGCTCACGGCTAAAGTGCATACCTGCAGTAGGTGCGGCAACAGCTCCTTCATGTTTTGCAAAAATTGTTTGGTAACGTTCTGCATCTTCAGGTTCTACTGCACGGTCTATAAATTTAGGAAGAGGAGTTTCTCCTAATCCGTAAAGTGCCTTTTTAAAATCTTCGTAAGGGCCATCGTATAAGAAACGAAGAGTTCTTCCCCTTGAAGTTGTATTGTCGATTACCTCAGCAACCAATAAATCATCATCGCCAAAATACAATTTGTTACCGATTCTGATTTTACGGGCAGGATCAACTAAAACATCCCATAATCTTTGCTCGCGATTTAATTCTCTTAGCAAAAATACTTCGATTTCAGCGCCTGTTTTTTCTTTGTTGCCATACAAACGAGCAGGAAAAACTTTTGTGTTGTTGAAAACCATAACGTCTTCATTATCAAAATAATCAATAAGATCTTTGAAGATTTTATGCTCGATTTTACCTGTATCTTTGTGAAGCACCAATAAGCGAGATTCATCTCTATTGTAGGCTGGATGTAAAGCAATAAGTTCGGTTGGTAATTTGTACTTAAACTTCGATAACTTCATAATGCTGAATGACTTTTATATTGGATTTTTGTTGATAGGCGATAGCAAAGCTTTCCCTTTTACGAAAAGACCGCAAGATAGTTATAAATTTTCTAAGAATTTTATAAAATCTTCAATTTCAAGGGCATCGTTGATATGAAAATCGCCGATTCTAGTTCTTTCAAGAGCAGTTAAATGTGCGCCGCTATTTAGTTTTTGGCCAATATCGCGGGCAAGAGCTCTAATGTAGGTTCCTTTACTGCAAACAACTCTTATTTTTAAGATGTCCTTTTCAAACTCAAGAACTTCTATTTCATCAATTGCCAGCGTTTTCTTTTTTATCTCAATTTCCTGTCCTTTTCGGGCATATTCGTAAGCTCTTTTCCCGTTTACTTTTACTGCAGAATAGTCAGGTGGTCTTTGTTGTATTTCGCCAATAAAACTTTTTAAGATGTCATCAATCAGATCTTTAGTGATGTGTTCGGTAGGGTAAATCTGATCAATTTCTGTCTCCAAATCAAAAGAAGGAGTGGTTTCTCCTAATTTTAGTGTGGCAATGTACTCTTTAACCTGCGATTGATAGCTGTCTATTTTTTTTGTGTATTTCCCAACGCAAACAATCAACAATCCTGTGGCTAAAGGATCAAGTGTTCCTGCATGTCCGACTTTTACTTTTTTGTAATGAAACTTGTGCTTGATTTTATGCTTTATCTTGTTTACTAAATCAAACGAAGTCCATTCGTAAGGCTTATTAAAAAGAAGTAAAGCGCCTTCTTGAAAATCATTATCGGTTTCAAATTGAATCATTTAGAATCGGATTTAACGGGAATGCCTTATTTTGTAATTAGGCTGCAAAAATAGCAATTAGTCCGATAATCAGGCAATAAATTGCAAAATAGATTAATTTCCCTCTTTTCACCAATTTAATCATCCAGCTGCAAGCCAGTAATCCCGAAAGGAAAGCGGCAATAAAACCGACTAGTAACGGCATTAATTCAACCGATCCTTGTGAAGTATATGTTCCTTTAAAAACACTTAGAATGTTTTCCCCAATTATGGGAACTAAAACCATTAAAAACGAGAATTTGGCTACTTCAGCTTTTTTGTTTTTTAAAAGCAGTCCGGTTGCAATGGTTGCTCCCGATCTCGAAATTCCGGGAAGTACAGCAACTGTTTGAGCAATACCTATAATAAAGGCATCTTTGAATGAAATTTCTTTTTCTTTTTGTTTTGCATAGTATGTAAATGCAAGAAACGCAGCCGTTACTAAAAGCATAAAGCCTACCATCAGCAAGATTTTATCAGTATTGAAAATTTCTTCCACCTGATCTTTAAAAAACACGCCTACAATTCCGATTGGAATCATAGAGACTGCAATTTTAGCAATATACTGTGTCGATTCATTCCACTGAAAACTAAAAAGACCTTTTAAAAGTTCAAGAATATCTTTTCGAAATACAATTATGGTACTTAAAACTGTTGCACCGTGCACAACCACTGTAAATACTAAATTATTTTCGGCATGAATGCCTAACAAGGCTTTGCCGATTTCTAAATGACCACTGCTGCTTACCGGCAAAAATTCAGTTAATCCTTGCAGTAAGCCTAAAAGTAAGGCTTCAATCCAGTTCATATTATTAAAAAGAAAAATTTTCGGTTAGTTAACCGAAAAAATACATAAAAGGAGATATTTATTGTTCTTTCGGCTTTTTCATGATGGCGTAGATTTCGAAAGCGAAACCAAATAACACCACCATTGGAGCTAAGGTAATTCTTCGAAAACTAAAGATACTTTCATCGAATACGTTTGGATCATCCGATCCACCGCCCATCATGAGTAAGAATCCTACTATAATAATAACAAACCCAATAACGATAAGTTTGTAGTTTTCTTTTGAAAGAGCAAAATCCAGTTTTTTATCTTGTTTGTTCATGTTCTCAAATTTTGTCGGTTTTGACAATTAGATGCCAAATTTACAATAAACTAATTAAAGTGCCTAGAGGTAAACGTGCCTAAAGTTCCTGAAGTGTCTCGTGTTATGATTTTTTAACACGTTAACGTTTTTCTTAATACAACGAACGCGACTCAAGCCTTAAGTATTTGTTTACAGCAAATAAGGTTGATATCCAGGTAATGAAAAGTCCGATTAATAGAATCAGTAAGAACAAGACACCAATCATTTCAACATGACTAAAATTGATTACCTGACTTAATTCTTTTTGTGACAAGTAAATGACACCCGAAAGCATTGCGTTGGCGATTAGTGCTCCTATTACGCCATGCAGTAGGGTTTTAGCCATAAATGGCCGGCGTATAAATCCTCTTGTAGCACCAACCAATTGCATTGTGTTAATTATAAAGCGTTGAGAGTAAATGGATAAGCGTATGGTGTTGTTGATTAGAGTAAATGATATTGTGAAAAGCAGAGCACTAAACGCTAATATAATTAAGCTGATTCTTTTCACATTTTCGTTTACCAAATGCACCAATGACTTTTGATAATCAACCTCCTGAACCTGCGATTGCTTTAATAAATGCTTTTCAATTACCGCAATACTATCTGTATTTGCATATCCAGCATATAATTTTACATCTATCGAGGCACGAAGTGGGTTGTAGCCTAAAAATGAGATAAAATCTTCGCCTAACTCTTTCTCGAATTCTTTGGCAGCAGTTTCTTTATCTACATATTTTGTGGCTTTCACATAATCACTGGCATCCAATATTTTTTGCAAACGACGAATTTCAACTTCTTTGATATTGTCTTTTAAAACCACTGTGACTCCAATATTTTCTTTTACGTAATTGGAAATCTGATTGGCATTTAAAATTAGTAAGCCCATTAATCCTAACATGAATAGAACCAATGAAATGCTAATTACTGAAGTAATGTAAGAGGAGCGAAGTCTTCGTTTTGTACCTTTTTCTTTGTATGCCATTTGAAATGAATATTAAAGAATTCTACCCGATATATTTAATCAGATGTTAATCCGGATTTGACCGGATGACATGCGAAAATACAATTTTTCAATCAAAATGTATCATACTTATATGAATTTGAAATGCTTTCACAAGAAATCAATTTTGTTAAATTTGTGATTAAATCAGAACCTAACACAAAAAAGCAAGGTGGGAATCATTCGTCAACAAACCATTAAAGGAACTGTGGTTTCCTATTTTGGAGCCATTTTAGGATTTATAAATACTGGGATTTTGTTTCCGAGGATTTTGGGAGCAGACCAAATAGGTTTGTTGAATTGGTTGGTAGCAATTGCAACAATTGCAACGCAGTTTTCTTCTTTCGGGTTCAATAATGTTACAGCAAGATTGTTCCCTTATTTTCGAAATGAAAATCGAAATCATAATGGATATTTGTTCATTCTGTTTTGGGTTGGGATGATTGGCTTCATTCTTTCTTTGATTGCTTATTTTCTTTTGCATCCTGTTGCTGTCAGTTTATATTCAAACGAATCACCACTTTATTTAAATTACCTGATTTATTTGATTCCTTTGGTATTTTTCACACTCTTTTTTAATTTATTCGAAGGATACAATAGAGTGATGTACGATGCAGTTTCGGGAACAATTTATCGGGATATTGTATTTAAACTTATCAACTTTTGTATCATTCTCCTTTTCTGGAAAGATATATTGGAGTTTTCGCAGTTCGTATTTTTATATGTAGTGGCTTTTTGTTTACCAACTGTTTTACTATTTCTGCTTCTTCTAAAGCGAGGTCAGATTTCTTTTGCATCTAATCTGAAGTTCGTAACACCCAAACTTCGAAAATCTATGGTTAATGTTTCCTTATTTGGAATTCTGAATGGTTTAAGCGATAAGTTAACGGCTAATATCGACAGAATAATGATTGTAAGTTTTATTGGTTTAGGTGCAAATGGTATTTATGCAACAATGGCAAATTTTGGGATGCTAATTTCAATGCCTTCACGCACATTAAAGAAGATAGCAAGTACCGTAATTGCTGAGGCTTGGAAACGCGATGATCTTGCAACCATTGGGAAAGTTTATTCGCAAAGCGGTTTGCATCAATTTATGACAGGTTGTTTGCTGTTTATTGGAGTCTGGGTGAACGTTGAAAATGTATTTGAGATAGTTCCGGATAAATACATTGCAGGAAAATATGTAATGTTTTTCATTGGGATTTCGCATGTTATACAGATGCTGTCGGGTATTAGTGGTGTGGTAATTCAAGCTTCGCCTAAATATCGGATACAAACACTGTTTATGCTTATTTTTGGTGCTTTGGTAGTTGTTACTAATTTGATTATGATACCAGTTTGGGGAATTGTTGGTGCAGCCGCAGCCTCACTTACTGCCAGCTTTATCTTTAATCTGATGAAATACATATTTCTTTGGAAAACCTATGGATTTCAACCAATTAACAGGAAATATCTATTTGTTTTAGGGATTGCTCTTACGTCTTTTTATTTAGGTTATTTACTGCCAAAAATGGATTGGTTTGTATTTGATATTATTGTAAGAAGTACTCTGGTAGGAGGTATTTATTTACTGCTCACTTTTTTTCTTAAAATTTCGAATGATTTTAACGAATTTGTTCGTGAAAAATTGGGCTGGAGGTAAGTTTTCTATTTTTGATATCAGCAGCTAAGAATAAAACTACTCTTTAATAATCTCAATTATTTCGGTAGTTGAGATAGATGGAGTTCGTTCCAGATAAACCACTTCGCAAAGTGATTTGAATTCATCAAAACGGCCTTCCCAGTCGTTTCCCATCACTAAAACATCAGCATTGAATTGTTTGATGTAATCTCCTTTTAGTTCCAATGATTCTTCGTAAAATACTTCATCAACCACTTTAAGCGATTCAATAATTCGCTTTCGGTCTTTTTCTGAGTAGATTGGATTTTTCTGCTTTTTGGAATAGTTTAAAGCATCGGTTGAAATACCAACAATAAGATAATCACCTTGTGCTTTGGCACGTTCTAAAATCCGTAAATGTCCGATGTGAAAAAGGTCAAATGTTCCAAAGGTGATTACTCTTTTCATAGTTTTGCTTTATTGATTCCTGCGAAGATAATGTTCCTGAATGAAATTAAAAATTCTTTGAGAACTGTTATCATCTGTATCTAGATATGATTTTTCGATAATTTGGGTTCTACCTCCAACAAAATCGTCATTTTCAGTAAATGTACTGAGTAAATCCTGTTCCAGTTTTTCTTGAGTGGTAGAAATAGATCCAATAATAAAATCGTTGAAGAAGGAATGTAATTCACGATCTTTGGTTTCGTACTTTTCGCGGTCATACAGCAGGAAAAACACCGGCCTGTTCAGTAAAATATAATCCATGTAAATGGAAGAGTAATCGCTCACCATACCATCAATTTCAGGAAGAAGAGGATATACGTCTTTCACATTATCGTACCAAAGAATGCGTTCGAATTCGTTACTGATAGTCTTGTATTGTGGCAATGGATGCAGCTTGAAAACAAATACAAAATCATTTTTAATGGCGAATTCATTCAATTTATGAAGGTCAAGAATTCCATCGGAAATACCATCACCTCCGGTATCCCGAAAGGTTGGTGCATACAAGATTGATTTGATTCCTTTTTTACGCAATTCAATCACCTTTTGAATGGTTTTCTCATCCGAGTTGATTAATGCATTCTTATATTTTATTGGGTTTACAATGATGTCGTTACGCGGATATCCTGTATCAATAAAGTGGTCTGAAATAAATGCAGGTTTGAAAAAATGTTCGGTAAAGAATTCTCCTGTTGAGATAAGTGCATCGTAAACAGGTAGTTTTCCAACAAAATTCAAAATAAATCTGCGGTAGAGCGAGCTGGTTTCCTGAATAAAGAATTTGTTGTCGCGCTGAATCTTTTTGAAGCCTATTCCGTGCCAGATTTGAATAATTTTTGCCCGCCAGAATAACTGAAACCGACAATTATCCATCCACGAAAAATTATCAACTACAAAAACCTTACATCTCAGCGAAATCCAATAGGCCTTGGCTGATGGGTAGTACAATATGTTGCTGTATTGATGTTTGAGTGATTCATAAGTCTCTTTATTTGCGGTCAGGAAATAGAATTCCTGATCTTCTTCCTTTTCCGATAAGTAGAGGAAAAAGAACTTCACATTATCAATAAAAAAACCATCTTTTGCTCCCATAAGCACCATCAGATTCTTTTTTTTTGGAATAAGATAGGTGATTGGAACTATAAATATCCAGCCCAATAAGGTGGTAATGAAAATGATTGGTTTGGAGTATTTGTTGAGATTCATTAATTCAATTTTTTAATTTCCTGAAACACTCTCTCGCAACTCTCTGTATCCTGATAAGTGTGATACATATCCCTGATTTTTTTGCGCCACTTGGCATGAGTCTGAGGTTGTTCGAAATAGCGTTGTAAATGCGTTATAAATTCTTTTTGCGTGCTTGACTTTGCTCCAGGAGTATTCTCCTCGAAATCGATAAAAAAGCCTTTGTATTGCTTGTATTCGTCTAAATCGTATGGCAAATAAATAATTGGCCGATCCAAAAGCAGGTAGTCAATCCAAAGTGATGAATAATCGGTTACCAAAACATCTACGTAAGGCAATAATTCATACACATCGGGGAATCGGTCCTGATCAGCTTTTAGTACTCTGTCAATAGAAAAGAAATCATGAGTTTTTTCAACAGACTTTCGTTTTATATCCTCTTTATGACCACGAACCAAGATGTAGGCATCTTCTTTCTCCAGAAAATTAGAAAGCCGTTTTGCATCAAAATCCCCGAAAGGGAAAAAGTGAGTTTTGTAACCTTCTTCGCGCCAGGTTGGAGCGTATAAAATAATTTTACGGTCGAGAAATGGATTTGCAACCAATAAAGACGGACTTAAATTGATATCCTGAAGCAAATAATCGTTACGAGGCAAGCCACTCACCCAAACATCGTTCATGTCAATATTGAATCCGGCGGCATGAATGATCTGTTCCAACGGAGAACATGCTGCCATGTAACTGTATTTTTGCAATTGCCTGTGTTTGGCATATTTGCGCCAAGGCGGCGTTTGCAGGCCCATTTTTTTCATGGGCGTGCCATGCCCCAGATAGATGATGTTTTTGCATTTTTCGTGCAAATAGAATGGCTTAAAAGCAGCAGCACTAATTCCATAGGAAAGAATGACATGCTTGGTTCTTAAAAAGAGGAAAAAGCCTTTTAACGACCAGGAATAAACGACTTCTCCAGGAAATTTAGCGTTTAATTTACGGTACAAAGATTTGTAAGGTGTGAACAGAATGCTGTTGAAATCATTTTTTTCCCGCATGTACTCAAACAAATACTTCGAATTGTCGAAATATACCTTTTCGGTGAGAAAGAAGAGCGCAATTCGTTTGTCTTTTGGGACCAATTTTTCCAGCAAAAAGTAAAAGCGGCGCATTAAAAACAAAACAATATGCAGAAAAACAATTTTCTGCATGAAGTTCACAAACTGTTGTGTTCGGGAGTACTGACTATTCATTTTCAATCGTTTCTTTTCGGATATTTTTAATTCCAAAAACAACTCCTCCGGCTAGCAGCAAAAAGAATAAAACCATGCTGGCAACAGATATATTTTCGGTAACTGTCATTGCTTTTGGCTCAAATTTAAAGGTGATTTTATGCTTTCCTCCGGGAACTTTCATCGCCCGTAATATGTAGTTGGCTCTAAAGTGCGGAGACAATTTACCATCTACATAGGCATTCCAGCCCGGCTGATAATAAATATCTGAGAAAATAACCAATTGGTCACTTTTTGCATTGAACTGATAAGTGATTTTATTGGGGGCATATGTTTCCATTGAAATACTTGCCAAAGAATCAGCCTGACTTGTAAATCCTTCCAATTGAGATGCAAAACGCTTGTCAACTAAAGCTTCTTTTGCAGGATCGAAGGTATTTAAAGCCATGATTTCTTCATCGGCATTGGCAACAATTTTGTAGTTGGGAACAATCCATGCTTCACCTAAAGCATCAGGATTCAATTGTGCCTGATTTCCTTTCTCTTTATCGGGTGTGATGATGTATTTGGTATTTAGCATGTTGATCACCTTCATGTTGTTTTTTGTGATGTGATGATCAATTAATTCCTGATAACGTCGCAACTTGGCTCCGTGATAACCACCAATTGATTTATGGTAGAAGGAAGTGCTCGCATTCTGCCAGGTTTGAACAGAAGTGTTTAAAACCCGGTAATTGCTGTGTTGGTTTAGTACTGTGAAAGGAACAATAGCCAATTCTAATTTACTAGCTCTGCGGTTCTCTTTCTTATATTCATCCTGTGCTTTTTTAGCCAATGGTTGTAATTCCGGTCGAGATGAAAACTCAGATTGCAAAATTTCAAAATCGGCTTGAGTAGGGCTGAATGCAACTTTCAGTTCTTTTTTTGGAACAAAGCTGTCTGCATTTAAAAAGCGTTTGTTAACCGGCCATAAATCAACCAAAATCAGAACAACAACACCAGCAATTAGAATGTTAGCTTGGAACCACTTTTTACTGTATCCGAAAAGAAGTACCGCAATTAGGCCAACAAAAAGAATGGTACGCAATGCATCGGCTCTAAAAATAGAAACACGTGCATTAAAAATATCAGATTCAATTTGATTGATGTAAGTAACAGCATTCGGATTTCCTGATTTTATTTGCGCAAAATAGCTTGTTTCAGGCTTCGTAATAAAATCCATGAATTGAGATGGAAGCAAATATAGAAGCAATGAAATTCCTGCTGTTAGTAGTAATGGCAAGATTAAGACATTCGACTTTACAGAAAATAATTTTACTTTTTTCTGTAGGATTTCAGGCTCATCCAATACCTTTTTAACGGCTAAAATTGCCAAAATTGGAACACACAACTCAACGACAACCAGAATGGACGAAACCACTCTAAATTTATTGTACAGGGGAAAGTAATCTAAAAACAGATCGGTAAGGAATTGGAAATTATGTCCCCACGACAGCATAATTGCTAATATAGAGGCTGTCAAAAGTCCCCATTTGAAACGTCCGGGAACAATAATCAATCCTAAAAAGAATAGGAATAGAATAACAGCACCAACATATACAGGGCCGGCTGTAAAAGGCTGATTCCCCCAGTAATGATGGTCTTTTATTGGTTCAATATCGTAGTATTTGGCTACATTTTCAATTTGTCCACCGCTTAGGTAACTCACCAGCTGAGTTGCTTCCTGAGGAGATCCGGCACCACCTTTTGCATTTGGAATTAACAGGGTTAAAGTTTCCTGAATTCCATAACTCCACTGAGTGGCGTAATCCTTATCCAAACCATTGGTTTTGTTGTCTTTATTGCCAAGAGTTAGTTCCGATTTACCACGAATGGTTTGTTTTCCGTATTCGTATGAATTGAAAAGATTGGAACTGTTTACACCAACAGCCAGAATTGATGCAATGGCTAAAACTCCAATGGCAGTAAAAAACTGCTTTAATTCTTTCTGCTTCAGGCGATAATAAAATTCAAACCCGACAATACAAAGAACCGTAATCAGAAAATAGTAGGTCATTTGTATGTGATTGGAATACAATTCGAGTATCAGAAAGAAAGATGCGAGCAATCCGCCTAAAATGTATTTTCCCCGGAGCGTAAGCAATATTCCCGCAAGGGCTGGTGGAATAAAAGCCAAAGCATTTACTTTCCAGAGATGCCCGGCACCAATAATGATAATGAAATAGGTTGAAAAGGCATAGGCAATGGCACCTCCGATGGAGAGCCAGGGATTTACCCGTAATGATATTAGTAAGATATAAAATCCAATTAAATAGATCATTAAATAGCGTACCGGACTCGGAGTATGCAGTTCCATGGCTTCTTTAAAGAATTGCATGAACTTCGATTTGTACTCAACGGAGATTTGATAGGCCGGCATTCCTCCAAACATAGAATTGGTCCACAAAGGATCTTCTCCGGTGGATTTCCTGAAATCCATGATTTCCTTTTTGTAGCCTAGAGCATTTAAGGTATCTCCTTTTCTTAGCTGTTTTCCATCCAATATAGGCTGAAAAAATGCAAATCCAATAATTAGGAAAATGATGATGGCTGATAAATGGGGAATAAGGGACTTGATGATCGACTTGAAGCTCATGGTAATTATGAATTAGGAGTTATGAATTAGTAGTGAATCAATTCATAATTCATATTTTTTAATTTTAATTATTTAATTCCGCCCCTAAAATACAAAAAGCACAGAACAATTTTGCCCTGTGCTTCACTTAATATTTTACAATTGTTTCTTCACTAAAGAGAAAAGCAATTTGGACTTGAATAGGTATTTTCTTTTTATCAGGATGATTCATTTAGGTATTGTATTTTACTTATAACAAAATTGATTTTAAAAGGTTGTTTAGAACAATAGTGCAGTCTTATCTGAAATTAACGATCTATTGTTAAGACATATCTAAAGCAATTGTAAGTATTGTGATTTGTTTCGTATAATAATTTAGCAATTGTTTAATTGACCATGTCGTATTTAATATGTTTTTTTAGTATATTTCAATAATATTTTATGTTGTATTTGTTGATATAGTATTAATCTAAACCAAATTATTAAAACATGAAAATTAGAAATTTACTTGTAAGTATCACTTTGCTTTACGGATTAAGTGTCTCGTGCAGTGATGGTGATAATGAACCTTATGGTCCGGAATATGAGGTGGATGGAGTTGAGCTGTCTTTAAGGAATGATTATTACTATAGGGATAAAGGCGATACTATTTCAGCTGACAAATTTGTTATAATGATGAAACTGAAATCTGACAATGAGTATGCTCAGGATTATGGACTTAATCCGCAAATGGTAAGTGAAATTACTGATATAAAGGTTAGTGTGCTTAGTGACGGATTGTATGCCGGGATTGCAAAAAATGATGATGTAAGCAGGTTTTTTTTGATGGATGATGGAGAACATTATTATACTGAAGATTTGTATCAAACAATAGCACAATATGTTGAAGCAGGTGTTACAAAATCTTCCGAACCATATTTGTATTTTACCAATCAGACTGAATTGGCTCCTAAAGCAGTGGCTTTGATAAGCGATACCATCACGCTTGCTTTTAAGGTTGATTTGACCCTAAAAAACAATAAAACCTTCAATGATCAACTTCGTGTAACCCTTATCCCATAAATTGATTATCATGCTAAATAAATATAAAAGGATTAGTGCCATGATATTGTTGTTGTTGGTACACACTCTTGTTTCAAGTGCACAGGAAACGGATCTGAAATGGGGTTTAAGCTCTCAGGTAAAAATTCAGGAGATTTTACAAAACAATAAAGTAGAAGACATTTATTCATATAATCAGGAATCAGTAACTTTGGGGGTATTTGTTCAATATAAAAATCTAGATATCAAGTTTGAATTTTTAACTAGGTCAGCATCTGTTGACCTGCGGTATTTTGTGTGGAATAAAGTATTTGTAAACTTAAAAGGGAGTTGGGATGGACATAACTACGAATTTGATAATGTTGAGAATTATTCTGATTGTTCATATGTTGATGATATTAACGTTTACAGCTACTTGGGTGGATTTGGTTATGAAAAAACGATTTTTGGCCGTTTAAAGTGTCAGGGAACAATGCTTGGAGGTGTTATCACTAGTTCTAAGAATACTGAATCAAGTATAATTTTGAGAAACAATGATTCCAATGTTCGGGCAAGAAAAACAGATACCTATCAGTTAGAACCATCCTTTGTTTATGGTGGCTCAATTGAATTGGAATGGCTGCCTAATCCATCGAAGAACAGACGGCGCCCTATTGCTCCGTTCGCTTCCCTTCAAATTACCGGAACTAACAAAAGCAGGACGTACAGGAAAGTAAGTATTGAGGAATGGGTGGAAGGTAATGTTGTTTATCAGGAGGAGATTAATCCGAATGATCGACTTTATGATTTTGTATATGTGAATGTTAGAATGGGTGTAAAGTTATATTTCAAGAAATAGAATTTCTTTGACGATGTGGTCATATGATGATTTGTTTTAAATAATAAAAATGGCCATCCTGCAAAAGAATGGCCATTTTATTATCTATTTAGTTGATTCGTTCCGTTAATCCAGAGTTTGTAATTTACACCTTGCAAATCATCTAAAGGCTAACATCTCATCTGTCTATTTCAATTGTTTGAATAATTTTTTCATGCTTACATGATCTTCAATAATATCATACAATTTTGAGATTTCAACACGTTCTTGTGCCATCGAATCACGATGACGAATGGTAACAGTGTTGTCTTCTAAAGATTGATGATCAACAGTTACACAGAAAGGAGTACCAATGGCATCCTGACGACGGTAACGCTTACCAATTGAATCTTTTTCGTCGTACTGACAGTTGAAATCGAATTTCAGGTCGTTGATAATTGCACGGGCTTTATCCGGAAGGCCGTCTTTTTTCACCAAAGGCATTACACAAAGCTTAACCGGAGCCAAAGCAAGAGGTAATTTAAGTACTACACGCTCATCAAGCTTACCATCTTCTTTCTCAATCTTTTCTTCTACGTATGCTTCCGACATAATTTGCAGGAACATACGGTCAACTCCAATCGAAGTCTCAACTACATAAGGAACGTAGCTTTTGTTCAATTCAGGATCGAAATATTGAATTTTCTTACCTGAGAATTCTTGGTGTTGACTTAAATCAAAATCGGTACGGGAGTGAATTCCCTCTACCTCTTTAAATCCGAATGGAAATTTAAATTCAACATCGGTAGCTGCATTGGCGTAATGAGCCAATTTATCGTGATCGTGAAAACGGTATTTTTCTTCGCCAAAACCAAGCGCTTTGTGCCAGCTCATACGGGTTTCTTTCCAGGCATCGAACCATTTCATTTCCTCACCCGGACGAACAAAGAACTGAAGCTCCATTTGTTCGAATTCACGCATACGGAAAATAAACTGACGTGCCACAATCTCGTTGCGGAATGCTTTTCCGATCTGGGCAATTCCGAAAGGAATCTTCATACGACCCGTTTTCTGAACATTCAGGTAGTTAACGAAAATACCCTGTGCAGTTTCCGGACGAAGATAAATTTTACTGCTTCCATCGGCAGTAGAACCCATATCGGTAGAGAACATTAGGTTGAACTGACGAACATCTGTCCAGTTTTTAGAACCCGAAATAGGACAAACAATCTCATTGTCAATAATGATTTGCTTCAATTCATCCAGATCATTTTTATCTAAAGCATCAACAAAACGAGTATGTACAGCATCCATCTTTTCTTTGTTTGCTAATACACGAGGATTGGTTTCACGAAATTGAGCTTCGTCGAAACTTTCGCCAAATTTTTTCTTTGCTTTGGCAACTTCCTTGTCCATTTTGCCTTCATACTTGGCCAGCAAATCCTCAATTAAAACATCAGCTCTGTAACGTTTCTTCGAATCTTTATTGTCAATCAACGGATCGTTAAAAGCATCAACGTGGCCCGAAGCTTTCCAAATAGTAGGATGCATAAAAATAGCCGAATCAATACCCACTACATTTTCGTGCAGTTTCACCATTGAATCCCACCAGTATTTTTTAATATTGTTTTTCAATTCAACTCCCAGCTGCGCATAGTCATATACGGCACTCAATCCATCATAAATTTCCGATGATTGAAACACGAATCCGTATTCTTTACAATGAGCTACCAGTTTTTTGAAAACATCTTCCTGAGCCATAAATCTTATATTTTGAGGTTAATTTTTTAAGCTATTAGCTTTTAGCCATTGGCTATTAGCATTGTATAATTTCCAAAAAGGAAAGGCAAAAATACGATTCAATGGATTTACATCCAATTAATTTATAGCGTTTTTATAGATATTTTGAATAATAAATTTAGGTGAGTGGAATGTTAAAAAGCTAAAGGCCAACTACCAATAGCTATTCGCTTACCATTTAATCATCCACTTCTTCGAAATCAACATAGTCGCCCACATCTTTTTTGTGCGGATCGCCTGTTTTACCCGATGGTTTGTCAATGGTTACTTCACCTTCTTTTCTTGTTTGCTGCTGTTGCTGCTTGGCTTGTTCCTGCATTTTATCGAAGGTTTTCTTCACCAAAAACGGGAATACTGCCTTCAAAATCCACTTTAATATGTAGTAGATCCCAACAGCTATGATTATAAATTTGATAAATGCCATATTCTTTTCTTTTGAAAGGCAAATATAAGCATTTCATTTTTTTTTTTGATGTTCTTCGGCATTTGCTTTTGGGCGTTCCCTTCGGGCGGGCTTTTCGCTGCAACTCCTCGCTCATTCTTCGCTGCGGGGTTTCCACTGCAATCCCTAACGCATGGTACCATTTATCAGGTGAAATTCCTCTCGTCGCTTGGTTCTAATGTTTTATAACCAAATAAATAACGGGAAGTTATGAACTTTTTCTTTGTGGTAAATTGTTTTTTTTTGACAGGAATTGTCCGTCCTATGTTCTGTTGTTGTTTCTCTGAGTCAAAAAATTCTGTTCTGCGGTACAATCAGTGAAATCTGTGGCTTTATATACCCTTCTGCGGGCAAATCAATACGTTCTGTGGCAGAATGAGTTAAATCTGCGGGTTTACAATACGCCCTGCGGGCAAAATAGGTAATTCTGCGGGTAAACCCATCCTTCCTGCAGCATTTTACCCCTTCCTGCGCTATAATCACCTAGCCTGCGCGCGGGTTTCAGACTTATTAAGTTGGTGTAACATCCTTATTAATATCAAAAAAAAGACTGCCCCGCAAGGCAGTCTCGAATTCAAATTGATGTAAACTCTCCGTTATTGGAGTAAAAAAATCGTTTTATTTATTTGTACAATGGCTTCTTCTTGTTTTTAATTTCATCCTCGAAAGAGCAGGAATCTTTTTTCTTTGTTTTGTCCTTACAACCAAACAAAAAGTTAATTCCGAAACGAATGTTTGCCAAGTGAGCAGTATTTGGTTTAATGGCCGCCATTACATTGTCGCTGACCACATAAAACTGTGTAGGACCCAATTTCGCAGCTAGTCCAAATCCAACGTTGTTGTACGAATGGTTTACCACCGAGTAACTCAATGTAGTACTAAGATTTCTGAAAAAACGTGCGTTGGCTGAGAGTGTTAATGACGATTGAATTTTACCGTTAAAAATTTCGGTTCTGCTTAATGCACCTACATTCACTCTTTTGTTAAGGTCGTGTGTTCCGCCTAAATATATTTTGGCAGGCAGTCCAACTTTGTATGAATCTATTCCGTTTGTCACGCGAAATTCGTCAGCAATTGAGTCTGTTAAATCATCAAATACATCTTCAATTTCTTTGTAGTTTGGATCTTTTGAATTTCCCGATTGCGACCAGTCGGCTCCTGTCCAGGTAAATGAACCTTTTTGAGAGAATTCATGACCATCCGTTTTCCAGTTAATCGATCCAATATCCAATATACTTGCATATAAGCGGGTTTTTTCATCCATTTGGTAAGTCATACCCAAATCAACGGCAAAACCTTTATTATCGGTGTTTGCGAAGAAATCTGCATCGTAATCATCACCATCAATGTCAATGTCGTTCACATATCCGTCAGCATCCAAACCGATTTGATTAATTGGCATGGAAACACGAAGACGGTGTTCCGAATTTAAAACAATCTCGTTACCAGAAGCAGAGGTGAATACGGACATGTCGGAATCTTCCATGTGCATGTTGGCTATACCAAACAGCATTTTTCCTTTGATACCAACCGTCCATTTGTCGTTTATTTTTTTCGATACACCCAGAGCAACTTCGTGATAGTAACTTGCATCCAATCCCAGTCCGCCCCAGTTTGCAGTTTTTCCTCTGTATGAGGCGTTGCCGTCTTTCAAAAATGTCACCATTTCCTGATCGAAACTGAAACGGGAATCTTCCTTTTCAATCACATCCAGTGTGAAAAAGTAATCTTTTGCGCGTATTCCGAGGGCAAAAAGAGTCAGTTCAAATTGCTGCGACACAAAATTGGTTGTTTGCAATGCATCGTGAAAGCTATTGATATCAACAACTAAAGAATCTTTTCGGATTCCTGTACCATCTTTAATTATATCGCTGTAAGCAAAGCTGCTGTTGCTGTAATTCAGATAAATTGAACTCAGCGCCGGAAATCCAACAAATACTTTGCATTCGGGTTGAATTGCCGGATTCAACTGATTTGACTGAGGAACATTTTGCATTAAATACAAAGTGTTGTTCATTTTTTGGGCTGAAGCCGAAACAGATAAAAACAGAAATATCAATCCTGCTATAGATGTTTTGTATATAAATTTAATCATAGTGGAGTGTCTGGGTGCTTAGTTATTAAGATCGATTTGAGCCTGAACAGATAAAGTGAATTTTAGTTCGTAGTCCCCCTTAAGTTTTACAGGAACGCCATCATTTTCGGTACTTACGCCAGCGTTTATAATTAGGTTTTTGGTTTGGTTCAGGTTTTTTATCTGACTTTGGTTTAATTGTATTTTATGCTCGACCTCTTTTACTGAGGCAGGATCAACTTCACCGATATTGGCACCAGATGTAAATACCGTTGCAGCATCAATCACTCCATTGTCTGAAATGGAATCAATTACATGGTAAGCAGCATCGGTAAAGTAAATTTTATCAATTGTTACGTCGAGCGGATAACCGTTTTCAGTCACGATAACCACGGCAGCATTCATAATTTTATCTGCATCGCTAATGTCAATGTCGTTTACTGTATCTCTAAGCATCAGATTTGTAGCCGTAAAATCCAAAGGAACATCAATTTCAATATCTACATTAATTGCAGAACTGTTGCTGATGATGTTTGGAGTTGTTGGAGTTGGAGCAATGGCTCCAGCTGGATTTAACGCAATATTTCCAAAATATTCCAATCTGTCTGATGGTGGCAGAGCCATTAAATCTACAATACCGGAATTGCTTTTGTCATAGGTTATTGTTTCTGATATTGCATCGATCGTTAACGGATTTGTAGCAGATACTTTATCAGGATAGGCAGGTTGCAATGCATCCGGATTAAGTGCTGCACTGCTTCCATCCGATGCATAGCCGGTAATGTCGGCATTAATTTGGAACGGAACTCCAACCGAGTTTTCCATGATAAGATTAATGCGGGGATCAGCAAATTGGTAATCACCTTCAATATCATCCCAAAAATCAACATTCATGTCAAAGTTTCCGGCATCGAGAGTAATGATCTGATTTCCAAAATCACCTTTGGCCAATTGAAAATTGATGTTCTGAACAGTTAGGTTAATTCCCAAATCACCAGTACTGCTAATTATATGGCTGGCATTGTCTTTAATATCAATGTCAAAAGTAATGTCAATATCATTATTGGTAGTGTATGGTGTGTTGAAAGCTAAATTTAGGTTTGCCAGATTTAAGGTTTCAATTTGATTTATTGCGTTTGGAGCTAATGTAAAAGTCTGATTAACTGGAATTCCGCTTTGTGTTCCGTTCGGAATTTCAATGGTGATATCAACTTCAGTATTTAAAGGATTTGTTAAAGCAAATCGAATGTTTGCATCCAAATCCAATTCATAAAGTTTAACGTCCGTGTTGCCCGTGATGATCTGAATTTGATCTGTTTGTGCGCTTAAGCCTAATCCGGCAATAGCTGAATAAGGAAGGCCAACACCAAAATTTGGCAATGTATAACTTAGATCCAAGGCAGATTGATTGGGAAAGTTCAGCACTTCATCAATATTGTAAGAAAAAATATCTTCCTCCATGTATTTGATGTGCAGCATGCCTTCCGCATCAAGAGTAATGGTTTGATCGGCAGGGTTTGCCTCATGTTGATTCAGTAAATACCACAATGAATAGGTTCCGTAACCAACCGGAACAATCATATTGGGTGTCCAGTCTATTTTATCGGAAAGCTTGTCGAAGTCGTAGTCGTCTCCGTTAAAACAGGATTGCATTGAAATGGCTAAAATGCCGACAAGCAAGAATGGAATTAGGGATCTAAGTTTTAATATCATAGTTGTTTTATTTATATGCGTTTATATAGAATGCACCGAACAAAGCATTTGAAACCCTAATAATGCTATGATAAATTATTAGGCTCTAATTGTAAATCCTAAAAAATCAATAGTTTGTGCAGAGCATTGATTTTGGTGCATGAATATTTCGTTATTGATGACAAAAAATTATTGTACGGAATAGTTGAGAAGGAAGTTTCGGTTATCTCCTACATAAAGATTAAAGGATTTATCACCGGTTTTTGAAAAGCCGATTGAGAATTCCGTATTTCCTTTAAGAGGAAATCCTTCATGGTTATTTCCCTCTTTATCAATCAGAAAGATCTTGTTCTCATCTTCCAGACAAATTCCAATTTCAATGTTTCTCCGCGAAAAGCTGTAAACATTAGGTCGGAAGCTAATATTGGAATCAAACTTTTTCTCGAGAATTTGTTTTCCCGAATCGTCAAATATTCTAAGGATGTTATAATCAGCAAACAGATATTCATTTCTGCCATCCGTATCAATATCAGCAGCTGTAAAAAAATGTGAATCGGATAGTTGTGTGAATGTTTTTTTCTCAATGCTTCCATCAAAATAGCAGTAGTAGATGTTTCCATTTATGTCCGTTGTCACCAGTCTGTCGCTGATATTTCCAACAGATTTCTCCAAAAAGAATGGGTTGTTCTTCGATTTTGAAAACTGTTCTTTACATCTGATTCTTTCTTCGCCACGGCGGTTTAGAATGTAAATGCGGTATTGATCGGCATAAACAATGTAGTCCTTGTTTTTTACCCGAAAGTGCTGAATTTCGCAATTAATTTCATTTTCAGCTTTAGCCGGATTCCAACCGGTAAGAGTCCTGCCATCTTTCGTGTAAGCATAAATATTTTTATCCTTGCAGGGAATGAAAAACCGGTAATTTTTGTTGTTGTCGTAATCGAAGATAGAAACACCCCGAACAGCCTCAGATTTCAGCTTTATCGGGTAATTCCCCACGTTGTTGCCATTTCTATCTACCAAATGAAGCTTGTTTTTAGTGGCAAACAGATACTGTAGTTTGCCATTTTTAAATAGATCAATTTGCTGAACTGGCCCAACAATTTTAGATTCCAAAGCTTTTTTCCATAACACACGTCCCGAAGGATTTAAAAGATAAAGCTGATTATTAATATCCTGAACCAAAATTTCATTCTCTTTTGTGTAATGATTCTGAACCAAATATGGTTTGTGAGCAAAGCAGGTATCCAACCTCGATTCCCATTCGGTTTGAGGAGCCAACTCCAGTATCGGATCGTATTCGATGAATAAGTTGTTGTAAATCAGATTTCTGTTCGAGCTTAATTGCAGGCCGACAGCCTGAAATTTATTTACGCTCTGCTTGTGGTTTTGAATTTCCTTTTGCAAACCGGTATTTAGGAATCCCGAAATAAATGAGTTTGCTCTGGGTGTTGAAGCATAAAAATAAAAGTTCGCCTTATTGGACAGAAACTCTTTGTTTTCCATATAGGTTTGATTGGTATTGAGGGTTTTACCCAGAACCGATTCTTTAATAAATTCGGAAAGAGAGCTGATATCAGGTCCCATCACCAAGTAATTATCGATAAAAGTGAAGTAGGCCGATGAGGCGCCGGCAAAGAAGGTTCCAAAAAGCTTTTCCGGAAGTTGGTCTTCAGGCAATCTGAAAATATCGAAGCTGGTTTCCTTGTCGAGATGATAAGTGCGCATGTAATAGGCAAGAGTGCGTTGTTCTTTTTTTGCCTTGCCATTAATCATTTCCAGCATTTTTTCCTTGGCAATACTGGCGCTTTTAGTTCGTATTATGGTGAAGCGTTTGTTGGTTTGGCCTTCGGTAAAAGCAATGCCAATTTCTTTATAGATGATAGAATAGATTGCGTCTTCGTAATCCACTCCGGTTTTCTTTTTTACGTCGTTAATATTTTTCAGATATTCGGATAATTGCCCCATCTGATCAAGGTACTTCCGGTATTTCCCTTTGTGTAAAGGAGCATCATCAATACCCAGTATGGCTAAAATACTGGTACTCGATGGAATCATCGATTCCATTTCCATTTTAACTGGTTCTTGCTGAAGAAACAGATTCATCAGGTTGCCTTGCTGAGGATCGCTGTATGTAAATCCGTTTAGCAAAATTATTTTATTTCTGAAACTAAGATCAAGCTCTGTCCAGTTCGCCAAATTGGTATAATTTCGTATAAATTTGCTGTAATCTTTATCGAGAGATAAGGAAACCTGCTTGGGAAAGGTTTTGAGGTTCAGGAAGATGTTGGCATCCACATTTTTGCCGATTGTACGGCGAATTTGTTCAAAGCCCTTTGAATTGCAGATGGAGTTTTCAGTACTTAGCTGCAACACCGAATTTTCAAGCAGTAACATCGATCTGCTGGCAATAAATAATCCTTTCGAAAAGGTAAAGTGAATTCCTTTATCCTTTGGGTTTTGAGGCGGAATACTATATAATGTTGTGTTGTGGTATTTTCGTTCCGAAACCGATCTGTCCAAACCAACCCAATTAATGATGGCATTTTTAATTTTCTTTTCTTCCAGATAATCAGTAATCGGAAGAATGTACAGGTATTCAATTTCATTTTTACCCTGCAAATGGCTCGCCATGGTAAACGACCGATCCAAAGATAAAGTGCCTTCCGAATCAAAATGACTGATCAGGCTGTCTATAAATTGAAGATTTTTATTGATGTCAGCAATTTTATCGAATTTGCTCAGTTCTTTCCATGCACCGGTATTGTTCTCCAATTTGGTGATTAAATCTTCCAGACTCTCAAATTGAATAATCATCTCGGAATTAACCGGAATGGCCGAGAAAGGATCTATCCCTTTGTATTCGCGTTGTTTTTGAAGGTATAGATAGCCTAAAACGGTAATTGTCAGAAGCAAAAGAATTAGTAGGTAGGTTAAAATTTTTCTCAACATATTTGGTCGGTTGCGTGGAAAAGTGATTGATCAAAAATAGCAATTTATCGAATGTTTAAAAAATTATGTGTACGATATCTTTGCAGCAAAGAAAAGGCTTGAATGAACCCCTGAAAAAATACCCCGACGATTGCCGGGGTACTTGCTTTTAAATAATCGTAAGTGTTTGGTGTGTTGTGTCTAAAAATCGAATTTAATTCCTTGCGCCAATGGCAGGTCTACGCCATAGTTTATGGTATTCGTTTGTCTTCTCATGTACGTTTTCCAGGAATCGGAACCCGATTCACGTCCGCCGCCGGTTTCCTTTTCGCCGCCAAAAGCACCGCCAATTTCAGCTCCTGATGTTCCAATGTTTACATTGGCAATTCCACAATCGCTTCCAATAGCAGAAATAAAGGTTTGAGCTTCGCGCATGTTCATGGTGAAAATCGATGAGGATAAACCTTGCGGCACATCATTGTGCAAATGAATGGCTTCGTCGAGGGTTTTGTATTTCATGATGTATAGAACCGGAACAAATGATTCATCCTGAACAATTTGCCAGTGATTTTCAACCTCGCAGAAGGTAGGAACCACAAAATTACCATCCAGTACTTTATCGCCGTAAACAATTTTACCGCCTGCCTTTTTTACTTCAGCAATGGCATGTTTGTATACTTCTACGGCACCGCTGTCAATTACGGGGCCAACCAATGTTTTTTCATCCAACGGATTGCCAATTTTACCTTCCACCTGTTTGTATGCATGCAGCAAACGGGTTTTCACATCCTCGTAAATACTTTCGTGGATAATCAGACGTCGGGTAGAGGTACATCTCTGTCCGGCAGTACCAACCGATCCGAATACAATTCCCGGAATGGCCATGTCTAAATCGGCCGAAGGAGCCATGATTATTGCGTTGTTGCCACCCAATTCAGCAATGGTTCTTCCCAATCGGGCACCTACTTTTTCGGCAACCCGTTTGCCTATGGCTGTCGATCCGGTAACGGAAATTAACGGAACACGTTTGTCTTCTATAAAATTATCACCCATTACTGATGATTTTGCAACTACCAAGTTGAAAACACCTTCGGGTACATTGTTGTCTTTTAGTACTTTTTGAATGATGTTGTGACAAGCCAGAGCACACAGAGGCACTTTCGAGCTGGGTTTCCAGATAATCACATCGCCGCAAACCGCTGCCAGCATCGCGTTCCATGCCCAAACAGCAACCGGAAAGTTGAAAGCAGAAATTACGCCTACAATTCCCAGCGGGTGGTACTGATCCATCATTTTATGATCCGGACGCTCGGAATGCATGGTAAATCCGTAAAGCATTCTTGACTGGCCCACTGCAAAATCGCAGATATCTATCATTTCCTGAACTTCGCCTAATCCTTCCTGATAAATTTTCCCCATTTCGAGGCTAACCAATTTCCCCAGATCATCTTTTGCCTCGCGGAGCGAATTGCCAATCTGACGAACTATTTCGCCTCGTTTTGGAGCCGGTATTTTTCGCCACACTTTAAATGCTTCCTGAGCAGTTTCCAGCACTTTTTCGTAATCAGCGGCATTGGCATTTTTCACTTTTGCGATTACAGATCCATCAATGGGAGAAACCGATTCGGTTACTGCACCGTTGCAATCGAACCAATTCGTACCAGTCGAAACTCCTTCGTTAATTGGATCAATGCCAAGGCGTTTTAGTGTTTCCTGAACTCCAAAATCTTTCATATTTTCGTATGATTTGTCTTTTGGCAGAAGTGCGGATATCCACCAAAAAGGGGTTAGCATTCAATTTTTTAAATTCGCAATTCACAAGATAATGATTGTAAGGCATTTTCCCTATGATTTATATCATATGAAACGTCCATGCCAAAGTCATTTTGACACACAGGGAGATGATTATTCTCAGCAGGGTAAGTTCCATATGGCAAAAACATACAATTATAATCATATGAATGACTGTTTGTAAAGCAAAAATAAACCCGAATCGTCTGTGATTCGGGTTCTGATGATTTTGATAATTATAATTTGAGAAATTGCATTTTACATCACGAAGTTTCTGAATTGTTTCATGAATTGTACTCTTTCGAAAGCTGCCGGATCATTGGATTTAGACTGACTCATTTTGCCTTTAAAATCACGAATGCTCTTAAATCCATGTTCTTCCATCCATGCATAAATTTCTTTCGATAGAACATCGATGTATTCGGGGCCGTTTTTGTATAGTACTGAAGCCAATTGAACCGCATCGGCACCGGCAAGCAGGTGTTTTATAATGCTTTCGGATGTGTGAATACCTGTTGTGCCGGCAATAGAGCATTTTACCCGTTCCGACATGATTCCTGTCCATCGTAAAGAGTTCTTGTAATCATCAGGTCCCGACAATATTTGTCCGCTGGTTACGCTTAAATTATGAATGTCGAAATCAGGACTGTAAAAGCGATTGAACATTACAATTCCATCCACATTCATATCATCAAGCCGTTTGATTAAATTGGCCAGATTGGAATGATACGGGCTTATTTTTAAGGCAATAGGCAAGGCAACCTGATCTTTTACAGTTTTAAGAACATCGTAGTAAATCTGCTCGTTTTCATCACCGGTTCTGTTCATATCCGTAGGAAGAACAAATAAGTTGATTTCCAAAGCATCGGCACCGGCTTTTTCAATTTCCCGGGCAAAATAAGTCCATTTTTGAGCACTTACACAGTTAATGCTCGCAATAATTGGAACCGAAACAGCTGCTTTGGCTTCTTTTATCAGTCTTAGGTATTTACGAACGGTATCTTCCTGAGGATCTTCATCCATATAGTCGAAAGTTTCAGGATATACATACGGACGACTGGTCATGGCAAGTATTTTCTCATCCATTTCCATGATTATTTCTTCCTCGAAAAGGGATTTTAGAACGATAGCTCCGGCGCCATGAACTTCCAATTCAATTAATTTCTCAATAGAGTCGGTGAGACCCGAACTTGCAGCTATAATAGGACTGCTTAAATCCAATCCAAGATAATTGGTGGCTAAGTTTGGCATGTCAGAAAATTTTAGTTTATGTTTTGTGTTTATTTTGTTTACTCAAATGTAGTTTTGCAAACAGATTATAACAAATCAATAATCTTTATGCTAATATAGAGAATCCTGATGTGAATTGCCAAGTTGTTTTTGTGTGTAAAGTGAGAATTGCATTTTCTTTTTTCAATATTAACCCACTTTTTCTCTTCGATGTTGTTGCCGGAGGAAATAAAACGGCAGGGGTTTGTATGTGATAATCAAATGAAGCTCAGTACATCTGATGTTTGCCTGTTTTGCAAGGATCTTAGGAGAGAGTTTTTTTTGAAAAAAAAGACAGCTTTTGTTTTGCTGGATTGAAACAAACATCTATATTTGCATCGCATTCAAAAGCAATGCCCAGGTGGCGGAATTGGTAGACGCGCTGGTCTCAAACACCAGTGGGGCAACCCGTGCCGGTTCGATCCCGGCCCTGGGTACAAAATGATCCTTTCGATATTTTCGGAAGGATTTTTTTATGGCAAAAAATGGATCAATTTTATTTCTACATCCAATTAAGATATGGATTAATATATTAGCTATTTATGCTTAAAATGTGTATTTTTAGCTAAAATATTAACTATATGTATTCACTCTCAACAACACCATCAGACATTAGCAGAGCCTTGGCAGAACGCCATAAGCTTTTGCGCAAACATTTAAAACTTTCTCAGATTGAGATGGCTGAACGTTCAGGAGTGTCATTAGGAAGCCTGAAGCGTTTTGAAAACACTGGGAAAATTTCATTGGAATCACTTTTAAAATTGGCTCATCTAATGAATCGTCTTCAAGATTTTGAAAATGTGTTTCAAGCTCAGGAAGATCAATCAGGTATTGAGAATTTATTTACTTCAAAAGTTTAGACAATGGAAGAGACAAGAAACATATTGGTCTCTCTTCAGTTGGAAGGGAAAACTTATGAGGTGGGAGAGCTGGTTGTGAATAACAGACAGATTTATTTTCGATATCATCAGGAGTTTTTAAAGACAGGATTAAATATTTCACCTCTAAAACTTCCATTTACCGGAGAAATAAGCAATGCTGAAAAAGAACCATTTGAAGGGCTTTACGGAGTTTTTAACGATTCATTACCCGATGGTTGGGGCAGATTGCTCTTAGATCGAAGTTTAAGTTCCAAGGAAATTGATATTTATGGATTAACACCTTTGGATCGATTGGCTTATGTGGGCAAGACCGGATTGGGAGCTTTGTGTTATCAGCCACAACAGGAAGGTAAACATGATTTTGATAAGCAATTGGAATTGGATACAATTGCTCAGGAGATGAAGCATGTTCTAAAAGGGGAGAGTACAGAGATGATAGAAGAGCTTTTCACTTTGGGAGGATCTTCAGGTGGAGCCCGTCCTAAAATTTTAGTAGGCTTCAATAAACAAAACAACGAACTGGTTCATGGATATGATCAAATGCAGGATGGTTTTGAAGAATGGTTGATTAAATTCCCATCATCTCAGGATAATCAGGAAATTGCCAAAATTGAATATGCTTACTATCAAATGGCTCTGAAAGCAGGAATAGAAATGAGTGAATGTCAATTGTTTCATGGCAAAACAGATCAAACCTACTTTGGTACCAGGCGTTTCGACAGAACAAAAACGGGTAGACTTCATGTGCATACTGCCAGTGGTTTAATGCACGATAATTTTAGAATGAGCACAATGGATTACGGTCATTTGATGGATTGTGCATTTCGACTCGAAAAGCATGTAAATGCCTATGAAAAAGTTCTTCGGCTTGCTGCATTTAATGTGTTTGCCCACAACCGGGATGATCACAGTAAAAACTTCTCCTTTTTAATGGATGGCAAAGGAAACTGGAAAATGGCACCTGCCTACGATCTTACATTCTCTACTTCGGCTTATGGCATACACAGTACCATGGTGGCAGGAGAGAGCAGGAATCCCGGCGAAAAACACTTGCTGAAATTGGCAGATCATTTTGGAATTAAGAAACCTGAATTAATAATTGAGAGGGTAAAAGAAGCCCTTTCGAAGTGGAAGTATATAGCTCAGGATTGTGGCATCTCAAAACCGGTAATTTCAGAAATTGAAAAGACTTTTAACAAGCTGAATACACTTGGGAATTAATTTATTTTGAGAGAAAACTATTGCAATTGAAAATTATGAAGGTTTAGGTTTGAACAGTAGTTTAAATGTGTTTTTTCACCTTTTCAAAAGATTTATGTAGGTCTTTATTTCCAACATTAAAGCAATAAGACTTCTCAGAAATATTTCACCTAAAAAACGAATCCCCGCAAGAAAAGCCAACGAGGATTTAGGGTATAGTCCCAAAAGAATCCAATTTTAAATATTCTAATAATTGACAGCTAGTTGTCTTACTGGCTTTTGTTATTTGGATATACCCTTATTTGTCCCCCTTGTAAATATTCATTGAATATTGGGTTTTACGGCAATCTCTCTAATTAATCTAAATAAATTGCTATCAAGTTTTACCTTTTTAGACAGTCTGACGGGCTTGCTAAGTTGCGTGGGCGATTAAAACAATTGCCCTATCAAACCGCCAAATAAGCAAGCCGAGTGAAATTGTTTATATTTTGCACAAACCAATTTTAATAGGCTTGCTGGTGTTTCTTAATTGTACTAAACTTTCGAACTGCTTATCAGCGCCCATGAAATTTAGCTTTTGTTATGCCTTCGTTTTTTTAATTTAAGAATTGACATTAGAGATTTATAGAAAAGTCTTTCGAATTATCTTCATTCTTTTTGTCATTCCATATTAGCGTCATTGTGAAATTCTGTTTAACACCACTAAGAGTTATAAGTGCAAAGTCTGCATTCCCTTTTGGCTCAAGACCATTGATTGTTTGGAAATTACAAGATGCAATTCCATTAGAATTTGTAAATGTGTTTTTTCCTAATCGGATATTCGTAGCTTTACCTTTTCCAATATTTGATATTCTTATAGTATGTTTTCCAAGCCCGTTATATGGCAAAGACTTGACTAAAAAAGTAGCTGTATCTTGAATCGTCTTTTCTTGCTCTATCTTTCTAATTTGGGAATCATAAATGATCTCCAATTTCTCATTTAATTCTCTTGCTTGCTTCTTTAGCCGTCTGTCATATCTTAAGAATACAAAAAAACCTGATATTGCGGTTACAGCAGAGATACTCAAAGCGATATATGAAATAGTGTTAGCCTCCATATTATTTAAGTTTTTTTAAAATATCTTTTAGCTTATCTTCTACGATCTTTTTACCTTTGGCTTTAGCTCTTTCTTCAATATTTACCTTATTCAATTCTAATAGTTCATTATAACCACCAAAATATTCTCTACCACAAGCATGACATTTCACATAGGTTTTATCATCGTTTGTTTCAAAGTGGTTATCACTCCCGCATGTGTCACATATTAATTGACCTTTAATTTCTTTAACTGACATAGTTTCAAATTATTTGTTTAGGTATTTAATTCTCTATAATTCTATTCAGAACACATATACGCATTAAGGATATTTTTTTGTTTAAAATGAGGCATAACTTGTTCATATGTGCACTGGTGCACTTATTTTTAATATATCAAGTAAAAAGGTGCACAATACATACCAATATGGCATGTATTGTGCACCTATTGTGATGATACTCTTTAAATGTCATCTATAAAACGATATTAATTACTTTTACTAAAGTATTAATTCTAAACTAAGATTCATACTGTCAAACCTGCCATCTTTCAATCCGTAAAATCGAATTTTAAAGAAGTTGTTATCTCGATAACTGGATAAGCTGAATATTGAACCAAGAAACGATGTATTTCTATTCGCGAATAAAAAAACATATCAGCAGATTAATTGGTACATGCAGAGAATAAAACCTAATGATTAAACTATAATAAAGGGTTCTTGAGGGGTATTTATCCAGATCTTATCTAGTTCCTATCTCGATCACTTATCCCGCTTCTATCCCGATCGTTTATCCTGCTTAAACGATCTTTTTGATAGCAAAACAGATCAATTTGATTGAAATTTCTGGTTCGCTTGGAAAATAAACCAACGCAGTAAATTAAACGGAATGATGAAGCTAATGCTGATATTGCGACTACTCGGGTTGATCTTTTTAATCAATGTCATTGGTCACATTTTGTAAAAGTTAGTATTTCGTGATGATTCAGAATTTTGTTTTTTGTTTTACCCATTTAGTTTTTTCGAAATATCATTTTTTGCTTTACCTATTTAGGCATTGAGCAAAAAATCATTTTTTCAGGCTTTACCTATTTAGGCATGAGCAAAAAACCATTTTCAGGCTATTGCAGTTTCTATTTTAGAATTGAATCGTTGTTGTGTTTACATTGGGATTAGTTTGGCTCCAATTTTTTTAATGTGATACTGAAAATGAGGAATTAAAGCGATTCCCATGATGATAAGCAGGATGAAGGCACTCATGTATAAATAATAATCTCTGACAAATAAGAGATTGTTTTGATTTGCGACTGCTTTTCCCAAAAGTTTAATGGCACCGGCATTGCTCTGAGGGATACTTGCTCCGCCATTGAGTAATGCTTGTTTGTACTGACCGATGCGTTGCACAGCATACGGATTGAGCGAAGTAATTTCGTGGGCTGCACTTTGGTAATGAATTTTTTGAAAGTGCAGACCCATGTAGGAAGTTAAGGCCATGCTGGCGGTAAAAGTAACGGCGCGAAAAGCTACTCCCGTAACCGAAGCCGAAAAAGCTATTTCGGCAGGAACTGAAGTCACATAGAAAATCACAATAGAGATGATCAGAGTTCCATTCCCAAATCCTTGTAAAAACAGGGGAATGAGTAAATCTGCGATCTCAGCCTGATTGCTTAAAATGCAAAGAATATAAACATGATAAGCCAACAGCGCGCCAAAACCAGTCATCCAGATCAGCCGTATTTTTCGTCCGGCTAATATAAACCGGGCAGATATAAGCGATCCTGCGGCAATACCTGCAGCATTAATCAGCATGATATAGCCCTTGTGATACATATCTAAATGAACACTGTTGGAAAAGAATCCATTGAGCAAATTCATATCGCCTTTGCTAAAGTAAAACAGCACCAACAGCAACATGCCTATTCGAAAATTTCGCGACTTGTAAATCTTTAAATCGATATAGGGTTCTTCGAGTTTAAATTGCCGGAGGAAAAACAAGCACATAAAAAATACCAGAACAATTGTGCAAACCGTAATCCGTATGCTGCTAAACCAATGGTAATATTGCCCATACAGTAAAATATAGGCTGCCAATAACAGGGATGATGCATAAAGAACAAAGCTCTCCCAGCGAATTAATTTTAAGGGGATTTTTCCATCGCGCCTTAAATCTGTGCCTTTTTTAAGAATGCAGCAAAGCAATATAATTCCGGGTAAGGCACTATAAATTTTAAATAGAAAAATGCTGTTAAAGTCGTATTTGGTAAATATGAATGCGTCTAATAATTGGGCAAGAGGAGCACTGGAAAATAAGGCCGCATACATGGTTGCATAGCCTAAAATCCGGCTGCGTTGTGCCTGAAATTGCTTAAAAACCAGCGAGAATATCATGCCAATAAAGCCCAGCGAAAGCATGCCGCCGGCAAATCGGAGCACCAATAGCAAAGCAAAGCTATGACTGTTGTATAGAATAAGGTTTATTGCTGCGTAGATAATGCTGCAGCCTATTAAATAGGGTTTGGACGAAAAGTAGTTGAAAAATTTGGCCTCGAGAGGAAACGAGGCGGCAATGGCAAGGTAGTAAACTACCGTGGAATATTTAACATCGATAATGTCAACGCCGTAGTAACTTGCTGCGCTGGATGCTCCGCTCAGATAGATTCCCAATACCAAGGCAATGGGCATCAGGCTTATAAAAATGGTAAACAATACCAACCAGTAAGGTACCCGGCTTTTAAAAATGAGTTTGTTATTTTCGTTTGGCATAGCCTATTTCTTGGGTATTGATACTTCAGCATTCATACCGGCACGTAGTTTTTCCAGCAAAGCATCATTATCGGTGAACTGAATGCGCACAGGGAACCGCTGCGTAATTTTTACGAAATTTCCGGTTGCGTTATCGGTCGGAAGCAATGAAAACTGGGATCCGGTGGCAGGAGAGAACGATTCTATTTTTCCATGAAACGATTTGTTCGGAAAAGCATCTATCGTAATTTTGGCTTCCTGTCCCTCTTTCATTTTCGCGATTTGTGTTTCTTCAAAATTGGCCACAATCCATTTGCCTTGTTTTTTATCCACCATAAAACCAATGGTTTGTCCTTTCTGAATGTATTGTCCTTGCTGAAGGCTTTTGTTTCCCATGGTTCCATCAGAAGGTGCGGTAATTACGGCATATTTAATTTCCAGATTAATGCGTTCCAGAGCTGCTTTTTTCTGTTCGATATTGGCTTTAGCTACCGCAACTTCAGCGGTAACATCCTGAGTTTTGTCTTGCGATACGCTAAAGGAGTTTTGAATGGCCTGGTAATTCGATTCGGCCACTTCCAATTTTGTTTTTACATTCTCAAATTGCTGTTGGGTAACAGCTTCGCCTTCCAGTAGTTTCTGATAACGTGCAAACTCTTGCTGCTGCTGCCATAGTTGGGCTTTAGCAGCACTAATTTTTGCATGACTGATACTGGAACTGCCTGATGAGGTCTTCACATTGCTTTGCAGTACTTTTAAACGAGCCTTGGCAGTTGTTAGGGCAGCCTTGGCTTCGAGCAGCTTTACATTTTCTTCTTCAATATCCAGAACAAGCAAGGTATCTCCTTTCTGGATTTTTTGATGATCATTAAATCTGATTTCCTGCACGTAACCGGCGGCACGGCTCAAAATAGGATTGATATACTCTTTTACCTGTGCATCGTTGGTTTCTTCGTATTTCCAAAAATTCACCATTAAAAACAGTCCCCAAACGAGTAAGGCGGCTAAAATGCTTACTGCTGCTCCGTAGGTTATTTTTACAGCTGCACGGTCTATTTTTTCGTACTTCTTTAATTTATCGCTCATTATAGTTGCCCCGTTATTTTAAGTAATTGATAGTAATGTAATTTGGCCGAAACCTGACTGTTCACCAATTCAAATTTGGCTTGCAGCAACTGGGTATCTGCAGTCAGTAAATCGGTGAGCAGAGCCAATTGGTTAAAATAGGTTTGATTTACAATTCTGTAATTTTCTTCGGCCTGTTGAATGTTCATTTTTGCGGTTTCTATTTCCTTTAAATTTTCGTGAAACCTTTTGTAGGCTGTTCTTACATCTATGCGAAGCTGATCTTCGGTCTGTTTCTGCGCCAGCTCTTGTTTTCTTATCGATATAGAAGCTACCCTTTCTTTGTGTTTGTCATGATACAAAGCCGAGATGTTGTACGAAACTTTGATTCCTGCAACACCCATTAAATAGGGCGAATTTGAGTAAGGATATAATTTAATTTGTGGGTACGAATAGGTGTATTCTCCAAAAAGACCGATTTTAGGAAGCTTTTCAGCTTTTACATCTTTTTCGTAAAGCTGCATCATTGTAATTTGAGCCCGGGCAATTTTTTCAAGTGGAGATAACTGTATTGCCTGCCCCAAGTAATCCTGATACAGCAGTTCGGTCTTAATATATTCAGAACCAATTGCAATACTGTCAGTGGGTTCAATGGCTTGATCATCGTCAAACCCAATTAGAATATTCAATTGCTGCGTAGATAGTTCCAGATTGTTTTCTATTTTAAGAAGGTTCGTTTTTTGCCGGGAAAGCTGCAGTTGAGATCTTAATAAATCGCTTTTTAAAACCACTCCGTTCTGGTATAATTTTTCAATCTGATTCAGCCGTTCATTATTTTTGTAAATGTTTCGTTCAATCAGTCTTTTAAAGGCCAGCGAAGCTTGTATCCCCAAATAGTCTTGGGCTACTTTGTAGTGGATATCCGAAAAGCCTGCTTCTTCCAGGTAATGCAGTAAAGCCTGTTTGGTTTCTGCCTGCTTCACCCGAATTTTTGTTTTATGCCCATTGTACAAATTAAAATAAGCTTCAATCCCAGCATCATAAACACTATGGTCTTCCAGTGGAATATATTCAGGGCTTTTTAAAATTCCATTTTCAAAAATGGGAATGTTGGCGAGTTTGCCGTAGCTCGCATCTGCACCGAATTCAGGCAGCCATTTGTTCTTTGCATCCAGAATTTTTTCTTCGCTTATTTTTGTGTCAATCTTTCTTAACTGCAATTCTTTACTAAAGGTATTTGCTCTTTGCCAAGCTTCCTGCAAACTTATCGATACACTCTCCTGAGCATTAGTTATGCAGTGGCAGCTTAGTAGTATGAGGATGAATGCAATTGCATTTTTTGATTTACGATTCATTTTCAAAAATTTCATTTTGCAAATATCCCGTTTAATATTTAGGCATGTTTTCGAAAATTGGACAATTGTTTTATAATTTAGGCCACTTAAAATTGTGTTTATGTCGGTAATTGATTCTTTTATTAAAGATGTTAACAGGAATGAGGATGTGTTTTACGTGCTGCATTCAAAAATCGAGGAAAAACTTCCCATGCACAGTCACAACAAACATCAGATGTGCTATGTGGAAGGTGGTGTTGCGTTTTTGAATACGCCCGATAAGTCGTATTTTCTTCCTGCACGTCATTTCTTATGGATTCCTGCGGGAATAGAGCATAACGTTGTTTCACGCACCTCGGTGAAAATGGTGCATAACATTTATTTTCCAAGAAATTTATTTCCCGAAGATCATCAGGTAAGGGAACGGGAGGGTATTTATCCTGTAACAAATCTGTTGATGGAAATGATTTATTATACTGTAAATTGGCAGGAAGAAATTGGCAAGGACAGTGTTTTTAAATATGAATTTCTGATCGCTTTAAAAAATATTGTTTTAGATGTATCCACCACTCCTTTGCCTGTAGTGCTTCCAACTACTAAAAACGAAAATTTAAGGAGAGTGTTTAAATACATCCACCAGAATATTGATCAGCCTTTGAATCTGGATCATGTTGCCGAAAAATTTGGCTGCAGTTCCAGAACATTATCCCGTTTGTTTCAGAAAAATATGGATATCTCATTTCTGCAATATGTGAAGCTTGTCAGAATCATTAAAAGTATGGAGCAATTGCTTCAAACAGATCTTTCAATAAGTGAGATCGCCTACAAGAGTGGTTACAATAGTCTTTCTGCCTTTAGCTATACCTTTCAGCAGGTTGTTCACAAATCACCTGCTGAATTTAGAAAGCAAAGTTTATTGTAAATCGTTTTGATTTCTGTTTCAGGGACTCAGGTCTCAATTGTCCGAAGTCTAAGATATCAGTTGGCTTAATTATAAATTTGCCATACAATTACTCATCTACGTTTTCCCCGGATGGCATCAATAATCTGTTTTTCAGAAATTAAATTGTTGGCAAAAGCTGCTAACCGGCAATAGTGTGTACACAATAGCTTCAATTCTGTGTGGTATGCTTCCAATGTGCTTTCTTTAAGGCTATAACACACAGAAATGGCAGTATAGTTAACTACACGTAGTGAGAAATGGTCGTTCTTTGCAGTAGAAAAAGAATAGAACTATGGATATCGCAAAGAGATTTGAGCAAAACCCTTTACTCTCACCAAAAGACATCCTGCCAAGTATGGTAGGAATGGAAATTGAATGCTTGTTAAACCCGGGTGTGTTTCGCTGCAACAATAAAACCTGGTTATTGCTTCGGGTGGCAGAACGACCTCAGCAGGTAGAGGGTAAAATTAGTTTTCCTGTTTATAATAAAGAGGGAGTCGTCGAAATTTTATGCTTCGACGAAAACGATGCCGATCTGGACTTGTCCGATCCCAGGATCGTGATTTATAAAGGGGAGTATTACCTAACCACTCTTTCACATCTTCGGTTGGTTTGCAGTGACGACCAGATTAATTTCGCGGAGCCTGAAGGTTACGCTCCAATTATGGGAGTTGGTTCTCAGGAAACTTTCGGAATAGAAGATTGCAGGGTTGCAACAATGGATGATGGATATCATTTGACTTATACAAAGGTTTCTGCCCATGGGGTTGGAGTTGGATATATTCAGACTAAGGATTGGAAACAGTTTGATCGTTGCGGAATGATCTTCCCGCCACACAATAAGGATTGTGCCATTTTCGAAGAACAGATTAACGGTAAATATTATGCACTTCACCGTCCGAGTAGTCCCGAATTGGGCGGGAATTACATTTGGATTGCTGAATCGCCCGATCGTATTCATTGGGGGAATCATCAATTGCTGGCAAAAACACGCGCCGGAAAATGGGACAATGCCCGGCTTGGAGCAGGAGCATCGCCCATTAGAACTGAAAAGGGCTGGCTGGAAATATACCACGGAGCAACAAAGGAACACAGGTATTGTTTGGGTGCTTTACTATTGGATTTAAATGATCCTTCGATAGTACTTGCCCGAAGCGAGGAACCTATTATGGAACCCATTATGGAATATGAGAAAACCGGATTTTTTGGCAATGTGGTTTTTACCAATGGGCATATCGTTAGCGACGATACGATTACAATTTACTACGGAGCTTCGGATGAAGTGATTTGTGGGGCCGAATTCTCTATCAGTGAAATTTTACAATCGTTAAACTATTAATTTATGGCTGCTATTACCAAAATATTGAAAAAAGCACTCTCAGAGTATTATTTTTTCCTAAGTAACCCACGAGATATGAGGGTTTTGTTGATTACCAACATGATTTATGCCTTCGTGCTTCCGGTGGTCGATATTTTTGTAAGCGCCTATATCATGCGTTTCACCAATAACGATTTTACATTGGTAGCCTATTATCAGCTGGCTATTTATACCGGAATACCGCTTACCTTTTTTATTAATGGTTTTCTCTTGAAAAAGATCAAAATAGCCAATCTATATAGTTTTGGAATGCTTTTAAGTGGTATCTCCATGTTGTTTATGATGACGCTTGATCATCTTAATTTTGCAGGAGTTGTTTTTTCCGGATTAATAATGGGTGCATCTTTTGGGTTTTTCTGGGCCAACCGTGATTTTTTGGCTTTGGATACTACAAATGATAAAAACCGGAATTACTATTACGGTTTGGAAACCTTCTTTTTTACAATAACATCAATAATAATTCCTTTAATTGTTGGATGGTTTATTATATCGTCAAAAACATTGGGTTGGTTTGGTGAACACAGAGCTTATCAGGTTATTACGCTTTGCGTATTCATTCTAACGATTATTTCATCCATTGTAATCCACAGGGAAAAATTTAAAAATCCGAAGCAAAAGAAATTTCTGCATTTCCACTTCGACCGATTATGGCACAAAATGTTATTTTTAGCCGGACTAAAAGGACTTGCACAAGGATATTTGGTGACAGCACCGGCTATTCTGATCATGTATTTAATTGGTGACGAAGGATCTTTGGGAACAATTCAGGCCATAAGTGGAATTGTTACGGCAATAGTATTGTATCTGCTGGGACGATTTTCCAAACCGGAACACCGCATTTACATATTTGCAGTGGGTTTGCTCATTTTTGTTGCAGGCACAATGGCCAATGCAATTATGTTTTCGGCAACAGGTGCAATGGTGTTTATGCTGGCGATGGTATTATTCAGACCCCTGCACGATATTGCCTATTTTCCGATTCAGATGAGAGTGATTGATGTGCTTTCCCGAAAGGAGAAACGAAATGAATTTGCTTACATTTTTAATCATGAATTTGGACTTTTTGTTGGACGGGTTTTCGGATTAGTAATGTTTTTGTTGCTTACACACTACGTTTCGGAGGTGTTCGCTCTTAAGTATTCTTTACTGATTATTGCACTGCTGCAATTAATCTCTATTCCTGTTGCCAAAATGGTGATTAAACATACCAGTAAAGAGGAATTCAAATCAAATGGCCAAGACGTAAGATTAAGAGATGTAGATGATAAATTAGTAGTAGAACCTTTGGTTCAATAGCTTTGCAAGCTTTGAGAAAAAAATAATTTAAGGTCAATTCTGAAAATATAAAAGATACAAATCCATTAACAGGTGAAACGACTATGTAACACTATTACAAACAGGTGGATGAGTGTAATTTGGGAGTTCCATATGACAACTAAAAAAATAAATTATAACACATGAATCGTAACTATTTATTTTGGATACTATGTTGTTTCGTTTTTGCTTCGTGCACGACACAACCGCAAACAGCTGTAAAAGAGCTGCAGATTAGTCGTGTAGAAAGTATGCCTAATCAGCCGCAACCATATAAGATGCTTGACTGGCATGAAAAGGCAGTGAATTTCGACGAAGCAATATTCGATTTTGATGCCACAGGCGAATTTCGGCCTTTTATTTGGTTGGATAGTGCAAAGAGAAATCTTCCACAGACAACATTTGGTTTGTACACTGTTATAGGTGATGTGAGACAAGGACCAAATAAAAATAAGGGTGAATTTCACGAAGCAATCAATTCTTTGGGCGCTTTGATGAGTGCCGGATTAGTGGGAATTGACAAGCGGGATCAGAAGGGATACAACTTTGTGAAAATGGTTCAGAATTATTTCAACACCGATAATGGTTGGAATATCATGATGAACAATACTTGTCCGGAAGTTGCACTTTTAGGTGGAGGATATGGCCGCGACTGGTGGTACGATGTTTTTCCAAATGTGCTGTATTATGCCGTTTCGGAATTACAGCCTAATGTAGAAGGTGCAGATGTGATTCAGAAAACTATTGCCGAGCAGTTCTTTAAGGCCGATTCTACCTTGAATGGAAATTACGATTATTCCTATTTCGACTATGCTGAGATGAAAGGGAAACGAAATCAGATTCCTTATCAGCAGGATGCAGCAGCAGGACATGCTTATGTGCTTTACTCGGCTTATCAAAAATTTGGAGATCCACGTTATCTGGAAGGTGCAAAATCAGCAATTGAGGCTTTGTTGAGCCAAAAAGAAAGTCGGTTTTACGAAGTACTGATGCCTTTTGGAGCTTATGTGGCAGCCCGCTTAAATGCGGAACAGGGAACCAATTACGATGTTTCGAAAATACTTGATTGGACTTTCGACGGATGTACTGCGGAAAAGGGCCGCACCGGCTGGGGAATTATTGCAGATCGCTGGGGAGATTATGATGTTTCGGGCATACAGGGAAGCCTGACTCAGGATGGTGGCTACGGTTTTTTAATGAACACCTTCGACATGGCCTGGCCGCTGGTACCAATGGTTCGATACGATCAAGAATATGCCCGGTCCATTGGGAAATGGATGTTGAATGCAGCAAATTCCTCTCGTTTGTTCTATCCTTACGAAATTCCGGACAGAAATCAGTATTTGCCTGAAAATAAAAGCATAACCCGTAATGTAATCGCCTACGAGGGATTAAAGAAGGTTGATGCTTATAACACCGAGGAGTTTAAAGGAGTTTCGCCGGTTGCATTGGGCGATGGACCCAATTGGGTGGTTAGTCAGCCAAAACTATCCATGTTTAGTATTTACGGATCGGCACATGCCGGAATCTTTGGTTCTATCATCAGGAAAACAAATGTGGAGAAGATTCTGCAATTGGATTGTCTTGCGACAGATTTCTATAAAAATGAATCCTATCCAACTTATTTATACTTCAATCCTTACGATGAGGTAAAGAAAATCGACTATTCTTCAGAACAAGGAGTTGATCTGTATGATATTGTTTCGGGGAAGCTTGTTGCTGAAAAGATTTTTGGCAAAGGAAGCTTTTCAATTGAAGGAAATAAAGCGATGGTAGTGGTTGAAATTCCTGCGGGATCAAAAATAGAACGATCAAAAGAGAAAGTGACGGCAAATGGAATTGTTATCTCTTTTTATTAAGGAACTACTATTTTTTGAAATGGGCGGTTCTATTGGTAAAATGACAATATAAATATCTGGTTGAATTGGATCATTTAAACGATTCAATTCAACTGGAAATAATAAGATCTCAAGTGCTTTAGATATAGTATCATTTAATTAAACGATTACGAAAACGATAGCAATTTCTTCGGAGAACCTTAAGAATGAATTGTTACATATGAAAATTACGCTTTTAATTCACTATTGTTAATTAAAATAAAACCTATGGAAACTATTTTATTAAATTTCAAAAGAGGAATACTGGGCTTAGTATTTGTCTTTTTGACAAGTGCTGTCTTTGGGCAGGTTCTTGTGTCAGGAAAGGTTACCGACGTAAGTGGGGAATCACTACCAGGTGTTAGTATTTTTGTAAAAGGGACAAGCATTGGTTCTATTACAGATATTGACGGAGATTACAGTTTAGAAGTACCGAACGATACACAATTCTTGGTTTATTCTTTTATTGGAATGAAAAAACAGGAAGTTGAATTCACCGGACAAACCAGCATCAATGTTATCTTACAGCAAGATGTTACGGGTTTAGATGAGGTTGTTGTTGTCGGTTATACGTCAAGAAAAAAGTCAACTTTAACAGGCGCTGTTGCTATTGTTGATATGGCCGATTTGGAAAGAACAAGGGTTACAAATGTTTCTCAGGCTTTGCAAGGTCAAGTTGCAGGGGTGCAAGTTACAGCAAGTACCGGAGCACCAGGAGATCCTATTGAAGTTCGCATTCGTGGAGAAGGAACAATTGGGAATAACAGTCCATTATACGTAGTAGATGGTATTGCTTCAAGAGATATTGGCTTCCTAAACCAAGCTGATATTAAAACAATGACTGTTTTGAAAGATGCATCAGCAGCAGCAATTTATGGTTCCAGAGCTTCTGGTGGTGTGGTGTTGATTACAACCAAAAGTGGTGTGAAAGGGAAAACAAGTTTTGATGTAGATTATTACACCGGATTTCATAACGCTTCCAATCTTCCTAATATGTTGAATGCTGATCAGTACATGAATACTGTAGAAAAAGCATGGAACAATTCAATTGGTTTAGGTGATTCAAATCCTTATACAGCAGATAAAGGGAGAGCTGATTTTTCTGATACTGATTGGCTTGATGAATTGTTTGAAACAGGAAGATCACAAAATTTACAATTTACAGCAAGTGGCGGAAGTGATAAAGTTCAGTTTTTAATCTCTTTAGGTTATTATGGCCAAGATGGAATTGTAATTTTTAACAACGATAAATACGAAAAACTAAATTACAGGACTAATATTAGTGCTGAATTAACCGATCGTTTAAAAATTGGAACCAATCTTCAGTTATCATACGCAACACAAGATGCACTATCATCAAAAGGTGATGAGCCGGGAATTATTAGACATGCATTGCTGAGACCTCCGGTTATTTCGGTTTATAAAGATATCAATGATCCTACCTATTCTGTAAGGGATCCTTATACGGATTTGCCATTTTATACTGATCGTGATGGTGGATGGGAAAGCAGCAAATATGAATGGTCGGCAAACCCAGTTGCACTAGCTCGTTTTACTGATGACAAAAGAAAAGATTTTAGAACCTTTGGGAATTTTTATGGTGAGTATGCTTTTTTGAAAGATAAAGAACTAACATTTAGAACCAACTTAGGAGTAGACCTATCATTTATTCACAATAAATCTTTTGGTGAGAATTTTGGTGATGATGATGGAAATGGAATTGAAGAAGATCAAGGATTGGGGCGAAAAAACAGACCTAATAGTTTGAATGAAGAAAGAGGTGAAGCACGCACAATAACGTTTAATAATACATTAAACTATGTGAAAACATTTAATGATAAACATGACTTAAGTTTATTAGCTGGTACAGAATATATAGATAATTATTCATCATCTATTGGAGCCAGTCGTACTCGTTTCCCTTATACTTTTGATACTTTCAGGTATTTAGATAATGGTGGAAAAGATACTGATTTATGGAATAGTGGAAGCGCTTCAGAATGGACCTTATTCTCTTTGTTTGGTTCGGCATCGTATGTGTTTGATGACAAATATATGGTGACTGCTAATATGAGAGCTGATGCTTCTTCACGTTTTTCTAAGAAAAATCAATGGGGATATTTCCCTTCTATTTCTGCAGGATGGAAAATTTCAGATGAAGATTTCTTGAAGGATGTTGACTGGTTGTCTAATTTAAAATTAAGAGCAGGCTGGGGTGAAGCAGGAAATCAAGAGATTGATAATTATGCCTATTTAACTTTAATTAGTCAAAAGGAAGGTAAAGTTGTAACAGATCGTTATGGAAATGAAGATGTAAAATGGGAGAGTTCTGCCTCAACAAATATCGGAGTTGATTTAGGTTTATTGAATAATAAAATGGCAATATCAGTAGATTATTTTGAAAAGAACACATCTGATATCTTATTGCCAATTAGTTTGCCAAGCATTGTTGGAGACGTCGCTGCTACAATTGTAAATGCCGGTGAAGTAAGCAACAAAGGGTTTGAATTTTCTGTAAACTATAGAAATTCTGAGAATGAATTTAAATACAGTGTAAATGCAAACCTAGGAACTGCAACTAATAATGTTGAAAAATTGCATCCAAACTTACCAAATATCAGTGGAGATGTAACGAAGACTGAGGTTGGACAATCATTAAATTCCTATTATGGATATAAAATGGTCGGAATTTATCAAAATCAGACTGAAATAGACAGTTATTTAAGCGGAACACCAGATTTAGAAAAGTCAAAACCAGGAGATATCAAATTCAAGGATGTAAATGGTGATGGAAAAATTGATTCTGATGACAGATCCTTTATTGGCGATCCAATACCAGATATTACTTATGGTATTTCTTTTTCATCTAACTATAAAGGGTTTGATTTTTCAATACTTTTTCAAGGAGTAGAAGGAGTTGACAGATACAATGATTCTAAAAAAATTCTTGACTATGATACACGTCCGTTCAATTATACTACAAATATTTTAAACGCTTGGGACGGGGAAGGTAGTACTAATTCAATGCCAAGAGTTACATTTAATGACAATGGAAGTAGTAAAGTATCCAGCATTTTTGTTGAGGATGCGTCTTATTTCCGTCTTAAAAATGTAGAAATAGGATATACGATAGAATCGATAATGGGAATTCAAAATTTACGTTTTTATCTATCTGGTCAAAATTTATTTACATCAACAAGCTATACTGGGATGGATCCAGAATCTACTGATTTAATTGACAAGGGGACTTACCCGTCGGCAAAGTCATTTTTGTTGGGTGTAAATGTTAAGTTTTAATCTATAAAATAATTAAATATGAAAATTATATATAATGGTATAATCGTAATATTCTTCTTTACAATACTAGCAGGTTGTAACGATGAACTTACAAGTGATCCGATAGGATTGCTAACCATAGATCAAGTTGATGCAACACCTACACTAATTGGTGTCGAATCTTCAGTGAAATCATCATACGAACCATTAGGAAGTACTTTAAATAGTATTTTTGGAGGTTGGCAATGGGGAAATGGAACTGTATTCAGAAATGATATTATTTTACAGGACATTGCAGCCAATGATATGAATAAAAAATGGAGTCCTGATGGCGATCAAGCATGGATGGATGAATTAGGCCTTTTTAATTTTACATCTGAAAATCCTGCATTTAATGGTGTTTGGGCTTATGATTATGAAGGTGTCAATAGAATAAACTTTGGAATAAGTTTACTAACAAATGACGAAACAGTTCAATTTGTTGGTATGAGTGAAGGTCGTAAAAATCAATTATTAGGAGAAGCTTATTTTTTAAGAGCTTTCTATTATTTTGATTTGATAAATAATTTTGGAGATGTACCCTTACTACTTACTCCATTAAAATCATTTCAAGAAGCTTTTGATGTTGCAGTAAGAGTACCTGCTAATGAAGTCTTGACTCAGATAAATTTAGATTTATCAGAAGCTAAAGCTATTTTACCAAACGTGAAATATCCTGATGAATCTGACAAATCAAGAGCTTCAAAAGGTGCTGTTATTGCATTGCAGGCTAAAGTTGCATTGTACAATGATGATTGGACTACAGTACTTAGCTTAATTACAGAATTGGACGCTCTTGGCTTTTACAGTTTGAATGGAAATTATTTCGATAGTTTTGATGCTAGCAAAGAATTTACTGAGGATGAGGTTATTTTTGCATACGATCACCGTTCTGGTGAAAATCCAAATAGAGGAAACGGACTTGCTGCAGTTTCTGGATGGGGATTTTTTGCTCCTACAGATGATTTTATTAATGCTTTTGAAGCAAATGACCCAAGATTGTTGTATACTGTTGATATTGAGAATCAACATGTTTCTAAAATTCTAGGTTCAACTACAGATTATAAAGGGAATGATAGTTCTCCTGGTAACAGAATTTTTATACGCTATGCTGATGTATTACTTTGGAAAGCAGAAGCTTTAAATGAAACTGGAGATTACCCAGGTGCAGTTGCCATAATTAACCAGATAAGAACCAGAGCCAGAACCAGTCCAACAGCTGATGGCTCGGTAGTACCTGCAGGAACGCTTGCAAACAGAGGAAGCTCAACAAATCCGGCAGAAATAAAAGCTTGGTTAATGTCTGAAAGAAGAGTTGAATTGGGTTTTGAATCACAAAGATTTAATGACTTGAAAAGATGGGGAACAGCCAAAGCAGTATTAACGGCACTTGGAAGAAATTACCAGGATCACAATGCTCTTTATCCAATTCCTCAAAAAGATATTGATAAGTCTGGTGGATCAATTACACAAAATCAAGGTTATTAAAAGATCTTTTGTAATGGGAATATTGTTGAGTTAATTGATGTTTAAAGAGAAGTAGTTAGTTCTAAGACGCTGCTTCTCTTTTATTTTAATGCGTGATCCTTTATCAAGCATAAAATGGCTGTATTATTTAAGAAATGGGCATATTAACCTATGATAAATACCTAATATACAATTCGTTAAATAAACAATAAATGTTGGATAAAAATATAAAATTTGCAATTCTCCTTTTGTTTTTTTTCATTGAAACAATTGGGTTTAGTCAAAATATCAATCTAAAAGTTGTTGGAAATACTGAACAAGGTTTTAGTGTAGATATCTACAATAACAATCAGTTGCTGATTCATAATTCAGAAGAATTTTCATTAAAAGCAGCAAATCTGGATTTGAGTGAGACAAGCGAAATTGCTGCATGGAAAGGAGCTGAATGGACAGGAAATGAAAATCTAATAAAATTATCAAAAGAGACCTATTTGTTAGATTTTGATTTGAACTTATTAATCACAGTTACCTATGAAGTTATCAATCAACATGTGGTTAAAAAAACGGTTGATTTATTTCAATCGGGGATTCCAACCTTATATTTTACAATTGAAGAAACTTCAAAACCAGCAGAAGAACCTTCAAAATATGTAACTTTTGAACACGATGATTTCCCGGGAGGTTTTTCCCATGAAATGAATCCCTCAGCAGGTTTTGTGACTCCCAATAATTTATTGGTAGGGTTTTTAATGGATGCCGGGTATAAAAATCATTATACAAGAACAACCAGACGTCGTTTTAACGGTCATGGTGGAGGATTTGTAGGAATGAGAAGACTTCCGGATCCAGCGTTGGTGGAAGTAGCAACATTGTCAGAAAGAGAAAATAAGCAGCATTTTATCAAACAAACATTTGGTGAAATGTACAATTTAGATACCGGGAAAGAGACAATTTTAAAACTTGAGGATACTTATAAAAAAGTTGGTGTTGTCACTATTAATAAAACCACTGATTTATTTACTCTTAGTGGGGAATCTTCTAATCGTTCCGGAATTGAATTAATTACGCCCTTAACAGACCAAAAAATATACACAATTTCTTTTTTGGCTAAAGGAAGTTCTCCAATAGCCGTAAAACTTTTTAGGAATAAGAATGGCCTAAAAACGGTGGAATTGGAACATGGTATTAAATACATTGACCAATTTCCAATACAAGAAAATGACTGGACACTTTTTAAAGGAAGTATAATGGTTCCGTATATTGAGCATGATAGTGTTTCTATGTTTATTGGATCTCAATCCGGGGAAAAATATTCCATTCAAATTAAAGATTTGCAGATTGTTGAACATCAACCTTTAGTACAACCATACAATAAAATGAATATGGGAGAAAAGGCAACTAAAACTACCTATGTTTTTGTTGAGCCTTGGGTAAATCATCATGATTTTGTAATTTCTTCACAATCCCGTTTAGCAGAAGGGAAAGGATTTAAAGGAACTCTGATAGAGAAGATGTTGTACTCAAATTTCAACATGCTAACATGGATTACTTCTATAAATGATTTTACACCCTTGAATGTGCCTAATATGAATTATGCACCCGACATGTACAACAGAGATTCATTTTTCTCAATAGTTTCAAGTTATAATAAAGAATTGAATCTTGAAATATGGGAGCAATGGGCAAAAACTCAAAACGAAAAAGGAGCCATAGCCACCATTATAACGCCTTATATGGGTACTGTTGAGTTTAAAGATAATGAAGCAACTATTCAATTCTTAATTTGGGCAATGATGAACAAAAGACGTTTTGGAGTAAGCCTTCCTAAAGATAAAATTGATAAAGCAGTTTCTTATGTCTTAAATGAGTTTGATGAGAATAGAGATGGAATATGTGCTTCTCATTTTACATTAAGCCAAATTGACATTAATGAATACAATCCAAAAACAAGTGATTTAGCGGTAAATCAAGGAATGCTTGCTATTGCGCTTCGCACTATTAAAGAGTTGGGATATGATATTTCAGATTCATATTTGGAAAAAGCTGAAAAGGCATATTTGAACTTTTATGATACAACAAGAAAGCATATGGTGTTTGATAAAGAATATCCAGACATCATTACTTTTACCGACTTAGAACCAGAATTTTTTTCTTTGTGGTTGTTTAATAGACCCATGTTAACTGATGAGATGGTAATTAATCATCTTGAACAAACACCAATTCTTAATAAAGTTTCAAATTCACCTTATCCAGAATATGGAACAACAGCTCCGGTTTGTATAAGATTAACAGATGATGAAAAGGGATATGCTTATTTAACTTCGGATTATCAGCCATTTAGAGAGTTTGGAGTATCTAATTATAAAAATGGAGCTAGAGATGGGATGTATTACAACGGTGGGAGTTGGATGCGTGCGGAATATTGTGGATATGTTGTAGGTTTAAGACATGGATGGAAAAAAGCAGAAGCGCTTATGGAAAATAGAGCTTGGGCAGAAATTAATCTCAATCCGGAATGGCCTTATTCCAAAGAATTTATTCCGACAAAATGGGAGACAACAGATACTTGGTGGCCATCAACCCGTGGATTATGCTGGAACGTTTTTATTCTGATGGCTAATGAGGTTGCCGGACTTAGAACTCCCGAAATGGATCCTGATTGTAAAAAATAGAGAATCGTTATTAATAATTATTTAAACGAAATGTCCTCAATATCAAATGTGATATTGAGGACATCTTTTTGATACCATTACCAATGGTCTTCAGGTGTTTTCCTGATTGGTATCGTTGAGGATATTTTTCTTGTAATCAGTAGGCGATTCACCATAAAGCTCTTTAAAACAACGGTAAAAATAGGTTCGGTTATTGAATCCTGTTTCATAGATGATCTCAGAGACCGTGTAAGAAGATTCCAGTAGAAGAGATGCAGCTTTCTTCAATCGAAAATTACGAATGAATCCATGAGGTGTAAATCCGGTAACTGCTTTTATCTTACGGTACAATTGGGTTTTACTCATCGCCAGTTGATCTGCCAATAGGTCGGCGTTTAATTCGGTTTTATCCAGATTGTCATCTACAAATTTCTGCAGATTGTCCACAAATTTCACATCTCGTTTGTAAAGTCCCGACACATCTTTTACCGAAACAGTTTGAACCGATTGAAAAGCATCACGAACCTGATTTCGCATTTCGATTAATTTTCGAATTCGAACTTTAAGATGACGGGGATCAAATGGTTTTGGAATGTAACTGTCTGCACCCGATTCAATTCCTTGAATCCGATGTTCCAGTTCTCCTTTTGCAGTCAATAAAATAACCGGAATATGACAGGTGTTAATGTTTTCTTTTATGGCGTTGCACAATTCCAGACCATCCATTTCAGGCATAATAATGTCACTTACAATAACCGAAACATCATTTGAATTTATTTTATCGAGTGCTTCAAGACCGTTTTTTGCCAGTAAAACATTATAGTCCTGATGTAAAATATCGTCGATTAAATTTCGAAGCTGTTCATTATCATCTACAACCAGAATATTGGGTTTAGGGTTCTCTCCATCAGAAGTTTCTGTTTCTTTGTTTGCAAAAGAGACAAGTTCTAAACCCATTATTTCTTCAATTGCTCTGTCTTTTATTCTGCTTTCATCAATTACAATTTCATTTTGTTTTTCACGATTTGAATATTGACTTTTCGAGATTGGAATTGAAATTGTAAAGCAACTGCCTATGTTGGGCTTACTTTCCAATTGAATGCTTCCTTTGTGAAGTTCAATCAGACTCTTGGTTAATGACAAACCAACTCCGGCACTTTCCGAAAATCTTTTTTCTTTAGGCAAAGAGTTTGCGTTTTGAAAGAAACGGTCAAATATTTTATCCTGATATTTTGTTGGGATTCCAATTCCGTTATCAGTTATTCTTATGACTGCATTTTTTTGTTGGCGTAGTAATTCAATACTAACACTTCCTTTTTGCGGGGTGTATTTTAGTGCGTTAGATATCAGATTCAGCAATATCTTTTCCATGATATTATTATCGAACCAGCCAATGATATCTTGTGAGTTGTCGATCAATTTTAATTCAATGTCCTTTTCCTCAGCATATTGAGTAAATGCCTCTGTTATTGTTCTTGTGAAATCAGTAAGGTTGTAATTTTGAACCTGCAATTTAAAATGGCCGGTTTCCACTTTCCTAAAATCGATTAATTCACGAATAAGATGCAATAACCGGGTGGAATTGTTGTAGATAGATTTTACATACGGAGAAATTTCTTTGTCGTTGGGGTGCAGATCCATGAGTTGAGCTGCCGGAGCCATAATTAAGGTAAGGGGAGTTCTAAATTCATGAGCGATATTCGTAAAAAATTGAAATTTATAATGGTTTATTTCTTTGGTTTTTTGAATTTCCAACTTCTCAATTTCTAACTTATTTCTCATTTTTGTTCTGCGAAGAAGTAAAAAGATGAATAGAAAAATGGCCATAAATGTAATGAAGACATATGAAATATATGCCCAGGTTGTTTTCCAGAAAGGGGGATAGATTGTGAGTTTGATTTCACGTGTGTCCGGATTCCAAATGCCGTCTTCATTCGTACATTTTACTTTGAAAATATAATCTCCGGGCGGAACATTGGTGTAAGTGGCTTCACCTTCTTTTTTAATTAATGTATAATCTGTGTTAAAATTCTCCAGCTTAAAAGCATACATGCACTTTTGCTTGTTATGGAAGTTTAGGGTGGTGAATTCGAATCGGAAAAAATTTTGGTCGTAGTTTAGTTTTAACGAATCAGACATATCAATGTAGAAAGGAACAGGGTTCTTTTCTTTCTCAGGTTCGTTAAATACCGAAAAATTAGTAATGGCAAGCCTCGGGAAATATTCTATGTCCGAAACCTTATTCGGATCAAAATAAGTAAGACCGTTAACACCACCAAAATATAATTTGCCGGTCTGTTTTCCAAAACACGATGCACCATCAGTAAATTCGTTACTCTGCAGTCCGTCTGAATAAAAATAGCTCCGTATTTGTCTGTTCCTGTAATTCAGTTTTGCCAATCCATTATTTGTACTTACCCAGATGTTGTCATTTTGATCAGTCTGAATAGCGTGAATCGTATTGTTTGGCAATCCATTTTGTTCTGTGTAGTGAGTAAACTGATACGGAAAAGTGGTTAGGTTTAATCTGTCAAGTCCTCCGCTGGTACCTATCCACAGGTTCTCATTATTCGATTTGCACAGGCTTAAAACATCATCATTCAGTAAGGAATTAAGATCGTTTGAGTTGCTTCTGAAAGCCTCAAATTTTTCTGAAATTGTATTCAAACGGTAAAGACCGCCACCACGGGTACCTATCCACATTATATTGGGTTCACCCTCAACTATTGAATAGATTATATTGCTGTTTAGTCCGTTTTTATTGAGAGGATCACTTTTGTAGTGACTGTGATCTCTCAGACGGTATTTCCCATCTTTTTTGCGCACAATACTCAAACGAAATAAACCATAACCACTGGTACCTATCCATAAATCGTTAAATGCATCCAAACAAATTGAATAAACAGATCCCAATTTAATGTCTGATGTATTCTCAAAATCATCTGGGAAGTGTAAAATCTTTCCGGTTTTAGTTTCAAACATGTCAATTCCTTTACCATCAACACCAATCCAAATGTTTTTAAAAGAATCATTGCCTAAGGATAATACTGCATTGTTCGAAAGTCCGTTTTGGGTATCGAAAACCTTGGTGGGTGTATTAGTCTTAGTGATTAAATTTAATCCGTTTCCTCTGGTACCTATCCATAAATTTCCATTTTCATCTTCATGCGCGGCTCTAACAATGTTGTGGTTTAAATTGCCTTCCGAAAGATCTCCTTTTTTTATCAATTCGAAGAAATTGCCCTCCATGATGTATTTGTGTACTCCATCTCCATCGGTGCCAATCCATAAAAGATCGGGTTTTGTTTGGGTGATCGACCAAATCTTAACCTTTTTGTTTTCAGAGTTCTCTAAAAGTTTGATTTGGCATGCTTCAGACAAATTTAATTTGAATATTTCTCCTTCATCGGTACCTCCCCACAAAAATTCACCATCTAAGCTTACCGATAAAGAAGTAACAGAAAAGGGAGTGGACTGAGGTTTGGTTTCTTGAATTGTTCCGTCTTCAAGATTAATGGATAAAAGTCCTCCATTGTTTAAGCTTACAAAAAGAAAGAGCTGTTGATGGTAGGTATAAAACCAGTTTTTATCAGAATCGAACTTGTATTTACTGCTTAGATAAATTGTTTCTGTAATTTTCCATGTGTCTCTGTGCTCCAATTTATATGCATTTCCTTCTTCCGACAAACACCACAACTGTTCATTGGATGTAAATGCAAAACCAACAGTTTTTTTGGTAATGTCTTCCTGATTGGAAATTTGAATTGGTTCAGAAAATTGTTTGTTTTCATAGTCAAATTTGCAAATGCCGTAATTGTATTTACTGCACCAAATTATCGAGTCAGAATCTAAACTGGTACGGTAACTTTCTTCACGATATTCTATAAAATCAGTGTTGTTTAAATAGGAGGTAAAAATATTTTGTTCGTAATCATATGTATTGAGGCCATTTTCGGTCACGATCCATAAATTATTGAACCGATCTTCAAGAATATTCCTAATGATATTGTTGTTGATTGTGTTTTTACGAAATGCATTGGGCTTGAATACTTTTATATTGCTTCCATCGAATCGATTTAGTCCATCCCATGTTCCAAACCACATGTATCCTTTCGAATCTAAATAAGATGAAGTTACGGCACTATTGGATAGTCCTTCTATACTTCCTATTTGATTGTGTCTCCAGTTGCTTGCTTTAAAACCAGTAAGAAATAAAAACAGTATTAAACCCCAAGTAAGAACCCTTAACATTTTTTTTAGGAAAAGTAACAAAATACGAATACCCTGACAAGGTGAAGTCACTCTAATTTTATCTGTTAGACTCGTTTTTAGTAAATTAGGGAATAAAGTATACAGATAAGGAAGTAGAGTATACTAGCCAGTGAGCTATAAGGATTTTATTTGTAGAGTGGTGAAAATGGAATGAACCATTTAAATGATAGAATTATGGAAAATTGCAAGAGAAAAATACAGATTACTGATTGGGAGACAGAAGTTGATTTAAATAATCCTGTTTCCAGATATCCGGGGAATCCAATTATCACATGTGCCGATGTTAACTGTGTTTGGAAAGATCCAAGATACCAGGTAATCACTGTTCACAATGCGGGCATTACATTCTATAACGATGAGGTGATTATGTTGTTTAGATCACATCTTCGAAATGGAATTTCTGTGATTGGTACTGCTCGCAGCCGCAATGGAATAAACAATTGGGCGATTGATTCTGAACCAAGTATAAAACCCTGTAATGATAAGGATGTGTTTGCTGAGGGAACTAATAAGAATAACTTGATTGAAAATGAAGCCGGAGGAGTTGAAGATCCAAGGATTTCTTGTGTAGGAGACACTTATTTTATTACTTACAGTGCTTATCATGCACTGGAAAAAGATAAGGTTCGTGTTTCGTTGATTACAACTCAGGATTTTAAGTCGTTTGTAAGGCATGGTCCGTTAATGGATGTGGATATGCGGAATGTCGTAATTTTTCCTGAGAAAATTAATGACCGGTATTATGCTCTTTTCCGGCCTAATGATCATACCGAAGATCACACCGGAGGCGTTTTTAAAGAGATTCAAATTGGTTGCAATAAAGATATTTTCAATAATAATTGGATTTTAACAAAGGAGCCAATTATGAGACAGGCTGGAGGACCAAGCACATTTGGCAGTAAAATAGGACCGGGTGCAACTCCCATTAAAACAAAATATGGGTGGATTAATATTTTTCATGGGGTGAGAGGCACTATGGATGGTAATCCTTATACTTTGGGTGTCGCTCTTCATGATTTGAAAAACCCGGAGAAAGTTCAGGTATCTAATATTCCGATTCTATTTCCTGCTAAAGCAGACTGCAGAACGAAAGACGAAGAGTATGTTCATGTTCCCAATGTCGTATTTTGTTGTGGTGCTCATCGTAAGGATGATGGTACAATATTTATTTATTACGGGGGAAATGATACTGTAATGAATGTTGGAGTTACACATGAAGATGTACTGGTTGAACTTTGCCTTAAATATCCTCAAAATCCTATGAATGGAATTCCGGCGTATCCATTTTAGATTTAAAAAAGCGGATAGGGAATTCTTTTTAAGGATTGCAATTTTAATATTCTTTAACACTTGTTCCAATCTGTTAACTACATTTTGAAGTAGATTTGTTTCATAGAGATTAAAGATTAGGTTTTTCATAGATTTAGTAGATTAGATTTAGGATTTTAGATAAATTGATACCCGGCCGAACACCGGGTTTCTTTTTTTTAACTGCAGTTCATCTTACCAGACCAATTACTCCAATTAATTTAAGCTTCTTTAACTTCTTTTTCAGGCAATTAACATTTTAATGATTTACCTTTAAAAAAGAATAAAACTAGTAAGTGGTTTTTTTCATAGATTAAAGATTTAGGTTAGTAATTAGTGGTTAGTGAAAAAGTCTGGTGTGATGCCCGGGCTTTTTTCATTTTATGATATTCGTTTTTCAGTCGGCTATTTTTGATGTACTTGTTTAATTTATTTGCATTTGGAGAGCATAGTGAATAACTATTTAACTTTTATTAATCAAACATGGTGGAATTAGTGAACATATTTCGTAGATTTGATATCATAACTTAATTGAATACTATCAATTTTAATCTGAAAAATTAGACCATGAAAAAATCTATTTTAATACTTTTTGTATTTGTCGGGTTCGCTCTTAGCGCACAAAATACCAAAGTTGAAGTGCTGAAAGAGTTTCTAAAAGGAACCATTCAATTGGATGCAGGCAATATTGACTTAGGACAACCAATCTTTACAATTAACGAGTTGGCCGCCAGTAAAGCTGATAAAGTAGCGGATTTAACAAAGGAAAATGTTGTTGAAGTTTTAGCCGAAGCAAAAAACTATTCTACATGCATTATCACTGTAGGAGTGCACACAATTGTTAAGATTACCGATTTTGAAGATTGCAGTCCTAGTGGCGCATGGGGTGCATGCATGCCAATGGGGAAAGGCTATATTCAAAAGGCAGGTGTTTTATCTGAAGTAAATGATTACCTTAAAAATATCATTGGACGACCAGGTTCTCAGGAAAGAAAAGTGTTTCTGTTTAAATAAAAATTTGCAATAGAATAAATGAAGAAAGTTCTGCTGATAAAAGTTGGCAGGACTTTTTGTACTTTAGTTGGCCCGTTAATTAGCCTTGGTTTTTTAATTTTTGTATCGAAGGCAAATTTAGATTCTTACTGGTAATTGTATATTTCAAAGGAAACTCTTCGGTTGTTAGCGCGGCTTTTATTGTCAGTATTTGCAACAACGGGTAAACTTTCGCCATGAGGGACAACGATTATTTGGTTATCGGGAATACCGTTTAGAACCAAATAATTTTTTACAGTTAACAAGCGTTTGTAAGCCAATTCTATGTTAGAGCTGTCGGAACCTATGTCATCTGTATGTCCGTGCATTTTAAGCGTGTAGTTCTGGTTCTTTTTCAGGATTTTTATTAAGGTTGCCAGTTTATTTCTGGAATATTCGGTAAGGGTATAATTTCCAAACGAGAAATAGATGTTTTCAAGATGATCTTCCATATCTATTTTTTCTTCTTTCTGCTCCGGGCATCCTTTGTTTTCGAAACTTCCTGCTATTTCCGGACAAAGATCTTCACTGTCAACGATTCCATCTCCATCAGAATCTACCGGACAACCGGTTTCGTCAACAATGTAATAGGAAGGCGTGTTAGGACATTGATCAATATCGTCGGCCACACCATCTCTGTCCTGGTCAGACTGTTTATCTCTTTTTTCCATTTCCTCCAAAGCCTTTCTTAAATAATCTATTTTTTTGTATTTCTCGGCCAGCAGGGTTTTAAGGATACTGCTGTCGTTGTCCAAGATTCTGTCTGGTTTTTTATCAGAAGATAGTGGGAGACTAAAGCCAAGAAGGAATTCATGATTGTTGGATGCGTATCGTCCGGCTTTTTTGATACCAAGATCATAAGAATATCCAATCGTAAAGTTTTTAAGAATCTTTACACCTAAATTAAGCCCCAGTGAGAATTCATCACGATAATTAACCGCAAACCACCCTTTGTCTTTTAAATCAGCAATAACATTCACATCGTACTGAAAAGGTGAATTATCGGCATATCTAAGAAGCAGGAACGGAGAAATGCTAAGGTTTTTAACCATATTGATTGGAAACCTGCAGCCACCGGTTACCAGCAATTGTCGGTTTAATTGGTAAAAACTTTGTTTACCGCCACTCGATTCGGATATTGAGTTGTTGAGTAGTTGAGGTACTGTGATGCCCAGTAATAGATTATTATAAGAGTAATAAACACCTAAGTTAGCCATAAACTCAGTGCTTTTGATGTTGTTGTTAAGTAAGTATGGATCGCTGGAGTCTGCTATAATTCCTGACATATCCATTCTAAAATCTGAAACTCCGGCAGAAATACCGAATCGAAGGTTGTGTTTGTCGTTGAATTTTAAACGGTACGAATAGCTAAGTAATGCTTGTGTGTTACTAAAAATACCTACATCATCGTTTGTCAGGTTTAAGCCAGCACCATATTTCCCATCATTTAATGCAGCATCTGCTGTGAAAACATGCGTAACCTGACCGCCATTAAAACCCATGAATTTTTGATTGCGGATAAGGTATGAATTGAATAATCCATTTGCTCCTGTAGCTGCCGGGTTGTATACAACAGGATTAATGTAATACTGATCAAGTAATGGCACTTGTTGTGCTTTTGCAGAAAAATCAGCAAAAGCTATTAGTATTAAAATGATTGTTGTAAGCCTTACTTGGATTCTCATAATATGCGTATATTCAGCTTAATTCTTGCCAAGAATGGATATCGTTCCCCTGATCGGGTTAATTTTTTCTGAGTTAAAATCGATCAGGTAGTAGTAAGCACCATTGGGCAGAATCGATCCGTTATAACTTCCTTTCCAATTATTTTGATAAGATTTGGCATGATAAATTTCCTGTCCGTAGATATTGAAAATGGATACCTCAGGAGCATTTAAATCCGATTCGTATTGAATCAGCCATTCGTCATTTTTCCCGTCACCATTCGGAGTGAGTGCATTGCCGACAACAACCTTTTTACCATCCTCTAAATGTATTTCGGTTAGCTGACCAGCATCTGAAGATCGGCAATAATTTGCATCAACAACAAGTATTTGATAGGTTCCTATGGCTAAATTATCTAACTCCAATACATTCTCTTCGATCGAGTAGGTATCGCCCGGATCGATAATAAATTGGTAAGGAGGTGTTCCGTCAGTTGTACTAATTGTGAGCTGTCCATCATTCTCAAATTGAACATCCCTGCTAAGAATTTGCAGTTTTGGATTTTTATGAACCACAATTTCGGGTTTTGAGCCAATGAACTCATCTGCACAATTGCCAATTGTTATTTTGTAACTGGATTGTTCCTTGGGCAGAATTTCTTCGAAAACAACTGCTTCTCCCGAACCGGTTATGCTGCCAATCTCCTCGTTTCCATCGTGCAAAATATATTCTATTCCATCAATTGACGTGGGCAGCTCAACATCTACAAGTTCACCCAGGCAAATTTCCGAGGGAGTTACAAAACTTTCCAGTGAGAGAGGGGTAATATCAAAAAGGTCAATTTGTTTACTGCTGCTTAAAATCTTTTTATCTGTACAAACAGATTCATAGGCGTAAACCTGATATTTGGTCGGTTTTAATGGCTTTAATGAAGGAAAGGTGATTGTATTTCTATTGCCTATAATGTTTGCTTCCAGAAAATTACTTCCATCGTGAATTTGGTAATAAATGCCTTCTTCACTATTTTCAATCGATAAAACGACTTCTTCGCCGACACATATTTTTTCACGACTGGCTATAAGCTCCCGATCGGTTTGTGGTGGATTGTGAACGTCAACGTCAACAGTATATCTAATATTTATTGGGTTTATGCATTTGTTTCCCAGTGCTTCAATTCGATAAGTGGTTGAAGAAGAGGGGATAGTTGGTTCAAAGTTTATGTCCTCACTATTTCCAGCTAAAGGCGATCCAATTGGAGTATCTCCGGCAAAAAGCTGATAACTAACAGCCGGGTCGGTTGGTGTCAAAGAAATTATTACTTCCTCGTCTTTGCAAATGGTATGTTTGTCAATAGTTGGGTGTAAATGATCCTCCGGAGGAAGGCCAACTAAAACTTTAGCTGTTTGTTGGAGTGTTGATGTAGAAGCACAGGTGTTGTTCGTTGCAACGATATGATAAATTACAGATCGAAAAGGAGAGAATTCAGGAAAAGAAATGCTTGAATTGTTTCCCTGAATTGGGCTTTGCTGCATGTATGTGCCATCGTATAATTGGTAGCTAACTCCTAATTGACTGCTGTTTAGTGAAATAATTGTTTTTTCTCCAATGCAGATTTGATCTTCGGATATGCTTACGGCGATATTGTCATCCGGCTTGTTGATAACTTCGATGCTTACAGTTTGAGACAGGTCAATACTTTCTAATGTTATTGCATTAATTGCCGTAATATGGTATAAGGTCGAGTAATTAGGAGTTATGGTAAAATGGATTGTAGAACCATTTCCTGCCTGCGGACTGCCAATATTTGTATCTTCAGATTTGAGTTGGTAGTTTACACCAATCTCACTTTGTGTGATATGGATTTGAGTAAGTTCTCCTTCACAGATTATTTTTTTATCAATAGTAATCGAAAGTGAATTATCCGGAATTGAAGTTAAAAGATTAATCTTGCTGTGATGTAATGAATATCCTTCTTTTGCAAAGCTTGTTGATAGTAAATAAATAATAAGTAAGATATATCGCAGTTGTTTGTAGATCTGGCTCATTAGTTATTTTTGATTACAGTATTCTTAAAAGGGATTTGCTGTTTTATATCTCTGTAAAAGGAACATGTAAAATATGTTCTTTTAAGAAAAATTAACAATTTAAGATTGGTGTTTTTGATATTTTAAGAAATTTGACACAAATCATTGGTTTCCGGTTCGTATATTTATGTGGCTGTAAATCTTAGGAAATCCCCTCGTTTAATTTATGTTTACAAATTTCACTTGAATTAAGCTTTGGTTGTATTTGTTTGATGCCTAGTGTGTTGATGTGAATTGTGGTTTTTGTGTTGTTTATTTTGATAATCGACACAAAAACAATGACGAAAAGGCATTTATTTAATGGCAAGGATTTGGGTTCAAAATTATTTGAATCTATATGCAGTGGAAGAAGTTCTCCCAATATATTTTTATACATTTGTTTGAACCATTTTAAATAAGAGAGTATATATGCAAAATGCTAAACAGTTGGATTTGGACCAAAAACAAGATAAATTAGACAGAAGATATGTGAGAATGGCTCTGATTTGGGCTGAAAATTCATATTGTGTAAGAAGACAGGTTGGAGCATTAATTGTAAAGGATAAAATGATTATATCAGATGGATACAATGGAACGCCTTCCGGTTTTGAGAATGTTTGTGAGGATGAAAACTTTCAGACTAAGCCTTACGTTTTACATGCAGAGGCAAATGCAATAACCAAAGTTGCAAAATCAAGTAACAGCAGTGAAAATGCAACACTTTATGTAACTGCTACACCATGTATTGAGTGTGCAAAATTAATAATTCAGGCTGGGATTGTTCGGGTTGTTTATTCTGAAGAATATCATAGTACGGATGGAAAAGACTTGTTGGAAAGAGCAGGGATTGAAGTGAAATATGTAAATGTAAAAGAACAGATTTAAAATATTTTTCATGGGAATTAATAACAAGAGAAGCACAATATTATTTCCAATACTTTTGGCTTTTGCTGTGGTATTGGGTATGGTGTTGAATTCCGTTTTTCAAAAAGGAGCAGGTGTTGAGCCGGGCATTTTTAATTTACAGGGTTCAGGTAGTAAGTTGGATGTTGTATTGGATATGATCGAGAAAGATTATGTGGATACTGTGTCATCCGGGGAATTGGTTGAAAAGGCTATTCCAGCTATACTGAAAGATCTGGATCCTCATACTGTATATATTCCGGCTAAAGACCTGCAGCGTGTAAACGAAGATTTGAAAGGTAATTTTGGCGGAATAGGAGTTCAGTTCATTCGCTATCAGGATACTGTTGCCATTGTGCGCGTTATTCCTGGCGGCCCGTCAGAAATTGCAGGAATAAAAGCTGGTGACAGAATTGTTATGGTTGATGATTCGCTTGTTGCCGGAGTTAAAATGTCGGATAATGATATTATTGATCGTTTGAAAGGACCGAAAGGAACTCCTGTTAAAATTGGAATTTATCGAAGAGGAGAGAAAAAGATCATTGATAAAGAATTATTAAGAGGATCTATACCTGTAGCCAGTGTTGATGTTGCTTATATGCTTTCGGACTCAATTGGATATATTAAGGTCAGTCGATTTGCGGCCACTACTTATTTTGAGTTTTCCGAAGGATTACAAAAATTGGCAGCTCAAGGAATGAAAAAGCTGATTGTTGATTTGCGGGGGAATACAGGCGGGTATCTTTCCGAAGCAACAAACATGATCAATGAGTTTTTGACTGAAGGTAAAATGATAGTATACACGCAGGGTAAATCTCAGCCTAAAGCGGATTACATGTCAAATGGAAATGGTCAGTTTCAGGATCTTCCTCTAATGGTTTTAATTGATGAGGTTTCTGCTTCTGCTAGTGAAATTTTTGCGGGAGCCATTCAGGATAACGACAGAGGCAGGATTGTTGGCCGCAGATCATTTGGTAAAGGATTGGTGCAGGAACAGAGAAGTCTTCCCGACGGATCAGCACTAAGATTAACGGTTGCCAGATATTATACTCCAACAGGCAGATGCATTCAGAAATCATACGAGAATGGCAAAGAGGATTATTACAATGATTTGAATCACCGCTTTTTGCATGGTGAATTTGAGAAACAAGATTCAATTCATTTTGATGATTCATTAAAGTTTGAAACTCCCGGGGGAAACATTGTTTACGGTGGCGGAGGTATTATGCCTGATGTATTTATTCCTGTTGATACTTCCGGTTATTCAAATTACTTTAGAGAACTGAGAAGTAAAGGGGTAATCTATCAGTATGCATTTTCGTTTGTTGACGATCATCGGGCTGAAATGCTTGAATTGAAAGATTATAAGTCTGTGCTTGCATTTATTAAACATCAGCCTGTGGTTAAGGAATTGGTTGCTTACGCTAAAAATAAAGGAGTAAAACCGGACCCTCACGGATTGGCTCAATCATTAAATGTAATTGAGATTCAATTGAAGGCCTATATTGCAAGAGATGTAATTGACGACGAAGGTTTTTACCCGATTATTAAAGATCTTGATAAAACCTTACTTGAAGCTGAAGTTTTGTTTAAGTAGTTTTTCAAAAAATATATTTCATGGGAAGGCTCGCATTTTGCGGGTCTTTTTTATTTCTGATAGTGTGATTTAAACCTTTTTAAAAAGATCAGGTCTAAAATCTGAAATCGATTTTACAATGGTGCAGTAGTGAGAATGTTAAGTTTTTACATAAATCAATTTGATAATACCATAAAACGAAACAGCATGAAAAATATAAAGAAAAACATCGCAGTAATTGGAGTTGCAGGTTTATTGATGTGTGCAGGATTAAATCTGAATGCTCAAAGAAATATGAGTTTGAATAAGGATTGTCGCAAAGGGATTGAGTATAGCGATCAGCAAAAAGAGCAAATAAAAAAGGCTAAAATAGAGTTTGCCAAGGCAACAAAAGATTTGAAAAATGAATTGAATGAACTTCGCGCTCAGCAAAAGACACTGATGTCGGCGGATAAACCAAATTTAAAAGCCATTTACGCCAATATTGATAAAGCATCTGATTTAAAAAACCGCTTGAAAAAGGAACAGTTTGCTATGAGGATGGATATAAAATCTGTACTTACTGAGGAACAAAAACAGATGAGGTTAAGTTGTGTGACAGGAAAACAGAGAATGAAGCGGGGCGAAACAAACAAGATGCAAAACGAGTATGGTAAAATGCATAACGATGGTGTTCGTAATAAAAGAGCCGTGGCATATGGCCGAGGCTTTGAGCATCAAGGAATGCAAAAGGACAGGCAAGATAAAAACCGGCTGAATCTTTCGGACGAGCAGAAGGAGCAGATGAAAGATCTTCGTATTGCTCATTTTAATGCATCAAAAGAGCTAAGAGATCAGGTGGAAATATTGCAGTTAAGGCAGAAACAAATCATGACTTCAGAAAATATTGATGAGAAAATGATCATTGAAAATATGGATCGCCTGTCGGGAATTCAGAATAAATTGGCAAAGATGAAAGTGGATCACAATATGGAGGTTCGTAAGCTTTTAACCGAAGATCAACTGATTCTGTTTTTAAGTCATTCGGGAAAGGGACAAGATTTTGGGAATGGAAACAGACATAGACGCTTTAATAATTAGATTTTATAGATTTATGATTGAGGGATCCGGGTAATTTGGACCCCTTTTTTTATGAAATAGATTTTTATGTAATTCCGTATTCATTTTTGTAGTATCTTATCAGCCCAAAAAAAATAAAAATGAAAAGATTCTATATTTATTTCCTGTTTTTTACAGCTTTTGTTCTTTCTTCTTGTAATGGACATAAGGCAGAACATGTTAAGGTGAAAGTGTTTGGAACAAGTGATGTTCACGGAGCTCTTTTTCCATACGATTTAGTTGGCGATAAAGAGACAACTTCTTCTCTTGCGCAGGTATACTCCTATGTTGATCAGGAGCGAAAGAAAGAAGGGGCTGAGGTTATTTTACTTGATAACGGCGATATTCTTCAAGGTGACCCTTTGGTTTACTATTCTAATTTTGAAAAGACTGAAACCAAACATATTTGTGCTGAAGTAATGAACTTTATGCAGTATGATGCGGGAACGGTTGGAAATCATGATATTGAACCAGGTCATGAGGTTTACGATAAATTAGAGAAAGAATTTCAATTTCCATGGCTGGCAGCCAATGCAGTTCGTAACTCAGACGGCAAGCCTTACTTTCAGCCTTATTCTGTAATTGAGAAGAAGGGTGTTAAGATTGTTGTTCTGGGGTTGATAACTCCGGCAATTCCGAAATGGTTACCGGAAAAAATTTGGTCGGGAATGCATTTTGAACCAATGATTGAGTCGGCGCAGAAATGGATGAAAATTATTCAGGAGAAAGAGAATCCTGATTTTGTAATTGGTTTGTTTCATTCAGGAGCAGGAGAGGAGCATGATAGAACAGAGGCAAACCCTGAAAATGCATCTGTTCTTGTGGCAGAGAAAGTTTCGGGTATTGATATGGTTATTTGCGGACACGATCATCAGGAGAATATTATTTGGGTGGAAAATCCTGACAAGGAGAAGGTTTTGGTGATAAATCCGCAAAGCAGAGCTCATTTTTTGGCTGAAGTTGATGTAGATTTCAGCTGGAATCAGGAAACAAAAAAGTATCATAAAACTCTGAATCCAAAATTAATTGAGGTTCGGGATTTGCAGGCATCGAAAGAATATATTGATCGTTTTCAACCTTTATTTGATGAGGTGAGTAAATATGTTTCGCGGCCGGTTGGCACTTTTAAACATAGTATTTCTACAAAAGATGCTATGTTTGGTGATTCCCCTTTTATTGATTTGGTGCAGAACATTCAATTGGATTTGGCTGATGCCGATATCTCTTTCGCATCACCACTTTCTTTTAATGCGATTATTGATTCAGGCGAACTTCAGGTGCGCGATTTATTTAATTTATATCGGTTTGAAAATTTGCTGTACACCATAAATCTTACAGGAAAAGAGATTCATGGATTTTTGGAATTCAGTTATAAAGATTGGTTTCATCAGATGGAAAAAGCAAGTGATCCCATGTTATTTATTGAAACTACTGAGAAGGGCAGCAAGCTTAGTACGATGTTTTTTAATTACAGCTCGGCTGAAGGAATCGATTATGTAGTAGATCTTAGAAAACCATATGGAGAAAGAGTAAGTATTTTGAAGATGAGTAATGGAGAGGCTTTTGATGAGGCAAAAATGTATCGCGTAGCACTTAATTCTTATCGTGGAAACGGCGGTGGTAATCACTTAACCGAAGGCGCCGGGCTTACAAAAGAGGAATTGACGACTCGTTTGATCAACTCTACCACCAAAGATCTACGTTACTATCTTATGAAATGGATTGAGGAAAAAGGAACTATTGATATTCAATGCAATCAGAATTGGAAAGTAATTCCTGAAGAGTGGCATACCAAAGCGGCCAAAAGAGAATATGAGTTGCTTTATGGTTTAAAAGACTAACCAAATAATATTTTTAATTAACTGGTGTTATTATTGAAATATAACACCAGTTTTTTTTTATGCGCTGACATAAGATTTTGCGTTGTTAATCAAAAACGGGAATTTAAGATTTAATGCAAGCTTCTGTTTTATATGTATTTATATTCTTAAGTTAAGAATGTGTTGTTTTATATCTTGTTATTATAATCGTTTATGTATTTATTTGAGCTTAATTTTAATTAAACTATTGTAATATGAAAAAAATTTTAACTCTAGTTGTTGCCTGCGTTGTGTTTGCAGGAGTTGCTTCAGCTCAGTCTGATTCTTTTAAATCGTTTCGTGTTGATGCTGGTTTATTGTATGCCATTCCAGGTGGAGATCTTTTAGATGCTGGTGTTGGATATTATTTGAATCCTAAGTATCAAATTACTGATAACATATTATTAGGAGCTAAAGTTGAAGGTGCTGTTATGGGATCAGCTGATGAAAATGCATTGGATATTTCAGCTGTTGTTTCTTATGCTGCAACCTTCGATTACTATTTTAATACCAATTCTTTCCGTCCGTTTGTTGGTATGGATGCAGGAGTTTATGCTTTAGGATCTGCTGATTTAGAACTTAATGGGGAAACACTTGCTAGTATGGATCTGGGATCTAAATTTGGTATTGCTCCAAAAGTAGGTTTTTCTTACGGTCATTTCGATATGGCTCTTCAGTACAACTTGATTTTCGGTCAAGAAAAAGGATATGATGAGTATAACTATATGTCTGTTAAAGTTGGTTTCCATTTTGGTGGTGGAAAAAAATAAGACCGTATTGTTAGATACAAAAATGGAAGGATGCTGTTTACGGCATCCTTTTTTATTTGTAAAATATTTTGCAGGAAATTCTATGCGCTGGTTTACAGGGTTTTTATATCTAAGATATTTTTTATTTCGTGTATCCTTTGTGGTTAAATTTACTTGTCATTTAACATTCGTAAATAATCCGAAACACTTCCCGCAAACACTCCTGTCGTTGTTCAATAAAGCCCATATGTCCTGAAGTTTGAAGCACAAAAGGAGTCAGTCCGTTTTCCCGGGCAATTTCACCAGCCACTTTCATAGGAATAAAATTATCTTCCTTGCCCATCATACTCACCTTTGGCATATCGAGAGCCTTTAGAATATGATTACGGTCTGGTCGGTTCATCATGGCTTCTAAGGCAGCAATAATTCCATGATCGGGAGTTTTGCAGGCAATTTGTGTAACACGCTCTATTTCATGAGCAAATTTATCCAAATTCTTATTTGAGAACGTGTTTGGAATGCTGGTTTTACAAATTTGCTCCTTTTTGCCTTGAATTACCAATTCTATTTCCCGTTTTCTATTTTTCTTTTTCTCTTCGGTATCAGCATTTGGCGAGGAATGGAATAAGCAGAAACTCTCAAGTTTCTCTTTGTATTTATCAGCGAAAGCCAGAGCCACATAACCACCCATTGAATGGCCAATGATATTGATTTTTTTGAGTTGAAGATGCAGTGCCAAGTCATTTACAGCTTCTGCCATATCTTCCACACTGCACGATTTTATCTTTAAATCAGATAATCCATGTCCAGGTAAATCAATTGTAATTACGCGTGCTAATCTGGACAGATCATTGGCAAAACTTTCGAATGTTTCCAGTGATTCCAAATATCCATGCAGTAACAGTACTGTGTTTCCTTTTCCTTTGTCGCGGTATCGAAGGTTGTAGTTTTTAAGTTGTAAAAATTGATCCATGTTGTTACTCTATACCTATTAAATAGATTAGTTTTTTTATTAAAGTGTGTTTTTGCAGATGAGACAATTTTAGTCTTAATTTTTTTCAATGATACTGTAAATTAGGTGTTTTTTACAATCTAAAATTTAAGCATCTGAACAAATTCTGGATTCTAAATTAAAACAATATCTCAAAACCTTGTTCTATAACATACAAATATTTGATAACTTGCGAACTTTAGCGCAAAATAATTAACGAATTAATTCTGTAATTGGTTTTAAATTAGAATTATATATAGATTCAAATCTCAAAATTTATAATGAACCCAAGAAATCAATTTGTTGTAGAATCAGTCTAAATAATTTACACATGTTCCTAAATATCGTTTCATCAATCTGGAGCATTTACATTTGCAAATTAATATAGTAAAGCTTACAAAAAAACAGTCTAATTAAATCTTTAAACTTATGAGCAGTTTTTTAAGTTCATCTATTGGGAAGAAGTTGGTAATGAGTTTATCAGGTCTTTTTCTTGTGCTATTTATTTTAGTACACCTGATATTGAACTCCTTTTTAATGTTTGACAGCACAGGAGAGTTGTTTAATGCCGGAGCACATTTTATGGCTATGCCGGTTATTCGTTTTGGTTTACAGCCGGTATTGTTCGGTGGTTTTATTATCCATATTATTTATGCGATGATATTAACCATTCAAAACATGAAGGCTCGTCCACAGAAGTATGCTTCTCAAAATTTGGGAGAGAGCAGTACCTGGTCTTCTCGAAACATGTTTGTTTTGGGTGGTCTTGTTTTGGTTTTCATCGCAATGCACTTAATGCATTTCTTTATTCCTATTCAGATCGAAGGGAATGTTCATGATGATTATCAGTTGGTGAAAAATCTATTTACAAATGGCTCTTTGGGAATGGTTTATACCGGACTTTATGTTGTAGGTGCTATTTTGTTGGGAATGCATCTGGCTCACGGATTTTGGTCAGCTTTCCAGTCGGTTGGTTTAAGCAATAAGCTATGGAGATCAAGATTGGAAAAAGTTGGTTATATCTACGCAATTTTTGTTGCTGTTGGATTCACAATTATTCCTTTGTATTTACACTTTTTTGCTTAATTGCTAATAATAAAAAACGGTTATGACAGTATTAAACTCAAAAATTCCAGCCGGACCATTAGCTGAAAAGTGGTCAAGCCACAAAGCTGCCATCAAGGTGGTTAGTCCTGCGAATAAGAGAAAATTAGATATTATCGTTGTAGGAACTGGTTTAGCCGGTGGATCTGCTGCCGCTTCTATGGCAGAGATGGGATACAATGTAAAAGCATTTTGCTATCAGGATTCAGGTCGTAGAGCTCACTCTATTGCTGCTCAGGGTGGTATTAACGCTGCAAAGAATTATCAGAACGATAACGATTCAGTTCATCGTTTATTTTACGATACAATTAAAGGTGGTGACTACCGTGCACGTGAGGCAAACGTTCATCGTTTGGCTGAGGTAAGTGGTGATATCATCGATCAGTGTGTTGCTCAGGGGGTACCTTTTGCACGCGAATATGGCGGAACATTATCTAACCGTTCATTCGGTGGTGTATTGGTAAGTCGTACTTTCTATGCCCGTGGTCAAACCGGACAGCAGCTGTTGTTGGGTTGTTACGCTTCTATGAATCGTATGATCGGACAAGGAAAAATTGAGATGCACGAACGCAACGAGTTATTGGATATTGTAATTATCGATGGAAAAGCTCGTGGTATCATTACCCGTAACTTGGTTACCGGTGAAATCGAACGTCACGGTGCGCATGCTGTAGTAATTGCAACAGGTGGATACGGTAACGTATTTTTCTTGTCAACAAATGCTATGGGATGTAACGGTGGTGCTGCATGGCAAGCTTACAAAAATGGTGCTTGTTTCGCGAATCCTTGTTATGTACAGATTCACCCAACTTGTATTCCAATTCACGGCGAACAGCAATCAAAACTGACATTGATGTCGGAATCTTTGCGTAATGATGGTCGTGTTTGGACTCCAAAGAAAAAGGAAGATGCAATTAAGTTGCAAAAAGGTCAGATTACAGCTAACGATATTGCTGAGGAAGATCGTGACTTCTACCTGGAAAGAAGATATCCATCATATGGTAACTTGGTTCCCCGTGATGTTGCATCGCGTGCAGCAAAAGAAAGATGTGATGAAGGTTTCGGTGTAAACGAAACAGGTAAAGCAGTTTATCTTGATTTTAAATATTCTATCGAAAGATTAGGTAAGGATGTTATCGAAGCTCGTTATGGTAACTTGTTTCAGATGTATGAGAAGATTACTGATCAGAATCCTTATGAATTACCAATGCAGATTTACCCTGCTATTCACTACACTATGGGTGGTGTTTGGGTTGATTACAACTTGATGACTAACATCCCGGGTCTTTATGCAATTGGTGAGGCTAATTTCTCTGATCACGGAGCCAACCGTTTAGGAGCTTCTGCTTTAATGCAAGGTTTGGCTGACGGATATTTCGTATTGCCATACACCATTGGAGATTACTTAGCTGATGAAATTCAGGTTCCACGTATCGATGTAAATCATCAGGAGTTTGTTAAGAAAGAAAAGGCGGTTACCGATCGTATGACTCGTTTGTACAATATCAAAGGAAGCAAGTCAGTAGATTCTTTCCACAAGCGTTTGGGGAACATCATGTGGGAATATGTTGGAATGGCTCGTAACGAGGACGGTCTGAAATTAGCGATTAAGGAAATTCAGAAACTTCGTGAAGATTTCTACAAAGATTTACGTATTACAGGCGATTACAATGCAATGAACATTGAATTGGAAAAAGCCGGTCGTGTAGAAGATTTCATCGATTTAGGTGAATTGATGGCTCGCGATGCTTTGGATCGTAAAGAATCTTGTGGAGGTCACTATCGTGAGGAATCAACTACTGAAGATGGTGAAGCTAAACGTAATGATGAGAACTTTGCATATGTTTCGGCTTGGGAATACCAAGGCGAAGGTAAAGATCCAATCTTGCATAAGGAAGAATTAGTATTCGAGAATGTGAAATTAACTCAACGCTCATATAAATAGATATGAGATGTGAGATATGAGAAATGAGAAAATCTGAAATGGTTCAATAATGCATAAGTTTAAAGATTTCATAGTTTGGCAAAAAGCAAGAGAATTGGTAAAAGTGGTTTATCAATTAACTTCGATGGTGCCGGATGAAGAAAAATTTGGCTTGATTTCACAAATAAATCGCGCAGCTGTTTCCATTCCTGCTAATATAGCTGAGGGAAGTGGAAGAAAAACCAATATTGATTTTTGTAGATTTCTTGATATTGCAAATGGAAGTTCTTTTGAATTGGAAACTTTACTCATTTTATGTGTAGATCTATCTTATTTATCAGAAAAGGATTTGATTCCTGTTCAGGAGCTTAATCAGGAAATTCAGAAGATGATATATTCTCTGAAACAAAAGTTGAATAAAAATTAATCAGATAACTCATAAATCTAATATCTCAAATCTAATATCTCAAATCTAAATCAAATGGCAGACAAGATATTAAAAGAATTAACGATAAAGGTTTGGCGTCAGAAGAATGCTAAAGCCCAAGGTAAGTTTGAGACTTACAAAATTAATGATATTTCAACCGGAACTTCTTTTTTAGAGATGCTTGACATCCTGAATGAAGAGTTGGTTAATGGTGGAACTGAGCCGATTGCTTTCGATCACGATTGTAGAGAAGGAATTTGTGGAATGTGCAGCTTGTTCATTGATGGACGTGCTCACGGACCAGACGATGACATTACTACTTGTCAGTTGCACATGCGTAAATTCGAAGATGGCGCAACCATTACAATTGAGCCTTGGAGAGCCGGAGCATTTCCGGTAATCAAAGATTTAATTGTAGACCGTACTGCATTCGAGAAAATTCTTCAGTCGGGTGGATACATTTCAGTTAATACTGGAGGTGTACCTGATGGGAATGCAATTCTAATTTCTCAGGATGATGCTGAGGAAGCAATGGATGCTGCTGCTTGTATTGGTTGTGGTGCTTGTGTTGCAACCTGTAAAAACTCATCGGCAATGTTGTTCGTTTCTGCTAAGGTATCTCACCTTGCAAAACTTCCTCAAGGCCGCGTTGAAGCAGCTCGTCGTGCAAAAAGCATGGTTGCAAAAATGGATGAGATGGGATTTGGTAACTGTACCAATACCGGAGCTTGTGAGGTAGAATGTCCTAAGGGAATTTCAATCGCAAACATCGCTCGTTTGAACCGTGAGTTCTTAACAGCAAAAATTAAGGATTAATTTAGACTGTAATCCAAATATCGAGAGCGTTACCTAAGGGTGACGCTCTTTTTTTCTTCTCTTTTTGCGAATGGTTTTCCTGTCTTTTTTACAGACTCGAACGCTTACCAAAAAAACTCCTTGGTTAAGATTGCCAATTTTCTTTGCTGCCGATTTGGATAGATCTATTATTCTCCCCTTTGCATATGGCCCACGATCGTTAATACGAACGATTACAGCCTTTTTATTGTCCAGATTAACCACTTTTACCAAAGTGCCAAAAGGAAGGCTTCTGTGAGCTGCAGTATAGTTTTTGTGATGATATCTTTCTCCGCAAGCAGTTCGTTTTCCTTCAAATCTGTCGGCATAGAAACTGGCTTTTCCAATTTGAACCGCTGTATTCGTTTTTTGAGCATGCAAATTGAATTGCAGCAGGGTGAAGCAAATTATCATAGACAAACGAAACATCATATTTAAAAGCTTTTTGCGTTAATACAAAAAATCCGGCCAAACGACCGGATTTCAATTTTTTATGAACAGCTGTTAGCTGCCTGCCTGATTCATATAATATGCTTCGTGAGCTACTTTATTAACCACGTGATTCACGAAATACATGTCGTACATCGAGCTGAAAATCTCAGCCATTTTATCGCGGGTATCTTGTCCTAATAGTTCCGAAAGAACAACAACTGAATCATCAGCAAAAGTAATTTTTAAATCACGGCCTTTTCTACAGAATACAGCGTCAGCTTCGGTTGACTCGCCACTGTTGTTGATTACTTCAATAACAGCACCTTCCTCTAAAACACCATCGCGGTATACCATGTACGAATCGCTGGTTGAATTCTTAACAATCTCGATAATTCCGATTGCCAGTTTGTATTCGTAGGCTCTGCTGTTTGTACTATCTCCTTTTGTGAATTGCATTTCTTCTTTAAAAAGAACATCTTCCCCGTTTTTAAGGTTGTAAGCATAAGAAACAGTATCTCCGTGTGAGAATTTAATACCTACAGAGTAATCATCAATAAATGAAAATTTAGATTCGTACTCAAAGTTTAGGTTGTTGTTTATAGACCAATCAACGAATAATTCACCGGCAGGAACGCTATCCACCTCAATAGCTGAATTTAAAAGATAATCAAAGCTAAATCCTTCTCCTGCAGAAAATGAATAGTTGTACTGAGTTGTAGTGATCACAAAATCATTTACCAATACGCTGTCACCATCTTCTGTCATATACAGCTTCCAAGGATTTCCAGCTTTTTCTTTAGGCAATTTAACAATGAAATTTTCACTGTCACCTGTTTTTTCAAACTTTGAGTTGTAACCCATTTTTGTTTCGGTAGTTGCAGCAGGTATAGCTGCACTGTATTCGTAAACACCTTTTACATCATCAAGAGTGATATTTGCAGAAAATCTGGTATCGTCTCCTTGTTTTGTTGTACCGGCAACAGTTTCCGGATCGTTCATTGTAATGATATCAAATCCTTTCGAGCTGGTAATTTCATCAACTGCAGTAGTTAAACTAACAGTCTTTTCTTTTAAGGACTGCTCTAAAGAAAGACCCTTCTCCGGATTATTATCTGAATTGTCTGAACAGCTAAAAAGAACTGCAGAAAAAAATAATAATGCACCAACGGCAATAATGTTTCGTTTCATATCTAAAAATTTAAATTATAAGTTTTTGAAATCAATATAAAACCAACTTAGATTGATTTAAAGAATCATTTTAAATTAACGTTACTTACTTATGCAAATAGGATACCAATTCACTTTATTTGGTTTGTTTCTTTTAAAATATGAAATGTAATACATTGAAGATTAAGTGATAAAATTCTTTGTTTCGGATGGGGTAAAATTATTTTAAAGAAAAATTTAAATTCATTTTGTGGAGAATTGGAGACAGTTGTGTAGAATAAGTCTACACAAGAAAGTCAGGAATCCAACAGCAGATTTTTTGATTCAGTAAGTTTTGACCGTGAAATCAACATTGTGAATAATGGGATTTATTTTATGGGGGCAAGTAGATCGTATCTGCGCTTTATTTCTTTAAAATCTTTCCAGGTGACTTGTTTTTTCGAGGGATCTCTAAGAAGAGCCGAAGGATGATAAACAGCGGTAATCAAGAAGCCTTTTCGCTCGAACCAGACTCCTCTTTCACGTGTAATTCTGAAGGATGAATCAATGATTTCCTGAGCTGCAATTCTCCCTAAGCAAACGACTATTTTCGGACGAATAAGCCGTACTTGATTTCGCAGGTAAGGGAGACATGTTTTTTTCTCATTTTCTTCCGGATCCCGGTTGTTGGGTGGTCGGCATTTAACAATGTTGGCAATATAAACATCTTCTCTTTTTAGATCTATTGCTTGTAATATTTTATCAAAGAGTTGTCCGGCTTTTCCAACAAAGGGGACACCTGTCTCATCTTCCTGTTGTCCGGGTCCTTCGCCAATGAACATTAGCCGGGCATTTCGGTTGCCTGTACCAATTACTACTTTGTTTCTCGTTTTGCAGAGCTTACATTTGGTGCAATTATTACATTCCTGAATTAATTCTTTCCATTCAAGCATATGTATTTGTTTTAAGAGGTTAGATTCCGATACAAATTAACATCAAAACATGCCTTATAAAAAGTTTCTTTTCAGCTATATCTTCGTTAAAAAAGATGCATCGTAACATGGCTGTGCTTTACTTTTTTGCCTCGGTACAGCTTAAAATTAATTCATTTTAATTAAAGTCTGTTTTGAAATTAAATGGGTATAAAAATACGATGAAAGCAGGATGATAATTTTATTCTTTTTGTATTGTTTGAGCCTGTATCTGTTCCTTTTTGCGCTTTACTGCAGCCAAATGATCTGCTACTGATTTGTTATTGTCCTCTATAATTGTAGTCAGCAATCCGGCAAATTCTTTGTACTGGCTTGGTTTTGCCTTTGCCATTGATTGAAGATAAACAGAAAGTTCATTGTTGATTAAATCTCTCAGATCTTTGGCAAGAGCTGTTGCCGATTTTGTTTTTTTCCGATCAACCGTATTTTCAATAAATTCCAGGTTAGACAATTCAAAATCGGACTGAGAGCTTTGCAGGTTCGCAAGTAATTTGTCTAAATCGGGTATCGAAGCTCTTTCTTCGGCTAATTCAGGAGCCGTTAAATCGACTAACATAGCGTTAATGTTCGCACTTTCGTTGATATAGGTGTACTCAGTAATCTCTATTCCAAACCGATCCAATATCTTTTTTATCCGCAAAGCTTTTTTTTGATTTTCATCTGGTCTTCGGTTGCATCTGGCCATTACTTCATAAAACACGGCACGTACATCTGCGTCGCGTATTGCATCTTTCTCCTTCCTGTCATTGTGCACACCACCCCGGTTAATCGAGTCAATCAACTCATTGGTTATAAGCAAAAGTTTTTTAAAAATATCCGTGTAATAGTGATCCTCTTTTATTGTATATTTTTGAAATAAAGAGATAAGCTTGTTACCAATTTCGGCACAATGTTTTGTAGAGGAGTTAGAATTTATTTTCATAAGTGGGGAAACGATTAATTTTTGACAACGAAAAAACTAAATTACATAAAATTATCAAAACAGATGAAATATATTTATTTATGATGATAAATTACGATTCGGTATGTGCTCGTTATTCAAGATAATGCGCGATGCCGGCTTTTTTAAACTACTTTGTGTTGATACTATTTGCAGGTTTATCCGAATTGCGCACTCTGATATTGGAATTTGGCAGCCGGTAATCAATATTAGGCATTCGGATACCCGATTAAGTAAGCGATCTGTTAAATTTCACGTTCTGTTTGTAGAAATAGCAATTTGCACCAAAGAATTCATCATTCTGGCATCAGAATGGCCAATTTGTTTCATCCGATAAGCTTTTCTGATACCCGAATATTCAATTTTATTCTTCTATTCTGCAATTCATAAATCAGAATGGCCAATTTTATTGAGAACCCGTCTTTTCTGAATTTAGGATGTGCCAAAATGGGGGAGTGCTCGTATTATTAAGGAACTATTTATCCGTTAAAAATGCCGTTGCTTACCTATTTTAACCAGCTTTTGTAATTTAAAAAGATTTGGATTTAATTGTTTACTCAAATCTACGGAGATAATACTTTTTTTCATTGGAAGAGTAATAACCTAAAACGAAGTAATCGTTTACCTTGAATATAGTTTGAGTTGATTGAGGCGTTTTAATTGTGCCGACGAATTCTTTTATTTTGTCAAAAGGATTTGGGCTTGAATTGCCGGTCACATGTTCCAAATTTTGTTTGTCAAAAAGGCATTTGAAATAAACCGAACGACTATTTGCATAGGATGAGTAAGAATTCATAGTATAATTTGGGACGGCATAATATGCTCCGCCGGATACCAAAGGAACCGCAACAGCTCCAACGAGTCCCATGGCGATCAAACTTCCCGTTGAAGGAGATTCCTTAATTCCGCCCAATAACACTTCCAGATTGTTACCGGTTTCGTATACACTAATGCCTAAATATCCCGTAAGCAGCTTTCTCAAAACCTGTTTTGTTTTGTCTAATTCCCTTTCGGAAGTGCTAAATCCATTTCCGTCAATTTTTTGAAGTAAAGCAGAGTTTCTGAAATAGATTTCCTCTTCGCTTTTTACGCTGTATGTTTTAAGTAAGCTGTCCGTTTTAAGGCTGTGAACCGTAAAACACAATCCGGTTTTATTTACTATTAGTTGATAAAGCTTATTACCATGGATGTAAGAATTCGATAAAGTTGCCAGCCTATTTGTTTTTTCAAGTTCTCCCTGCTTAAAGTTTTTTGATGTATAGGTGTAATTGTTAAGGTCAATGGTAATTAGGGTCGTTTTGTCCTTCTCTCCGTCAAAGCTCAATACTATTTTATCATCGTAGCAGTAGAGTTTGTTTTCTTCGGATGTAATATCCAGTGAATTTGGATTGCTGCATTCAATTCTTTTAATGTTGGTAGTGGTTGTTGCACTGGGAGTATCGTAAAGATCATCGGCAATTCGATCGGGTTTTGAATTTGCCGAAAGAATTTTTGTAAAATCATGCTCAATACAAACAGCAGGTTCGCATCCCTCAAACACACGTAATTTGTAAATGGAAGAGTAATAGATACGACTCAAAATATAGAGTTTGTTTTTGTAAGAAACAGATTCAAGATATTCTTCGCGATTGAGCTTGAGAGGGATTTTGTATTCCTTACTTGTATTGTTATTTAAATCAATGGTTTTAACCAGAAACTCCGTTTTCCTCTTGTTGGTGAAAAACAGATTGCACTCATTTTGGACAACTGTATTTCCGATTAAAATTTTAAACTTTCCGTTTGGTCTTGGGCACTTACAGGAATTTAAAGGTTCATAATTTTTGCTGTAAGTCAGAGCATTTATCGTATCGTTGTCAATTAAGAATAAGGCTATTTTACCCGACAAATCATCTAAAACAGGATATACATCTCTTCTGTCGGAAAGGTAGGAGCGCAGGCAAATGTCCTGTTCCATTAAAATATCCTGAGAGTAGGAGTTGACGGTTAATAGCAATAGAAGGAAGAGAATGGCGTATGTTTTCATTGGACTGTTTTCTTGTTGGCTAAGCAATAGTTTTATCTGTTATTTCAACTTAAAATTAATCGGAGCGATCATGTATACTTTTACTGGCTTTCCATTTTTTATGGCTGGTTTCCAGCCTTTGCATTTTTGTACAGCTTTGGCCGCAGCTTGGTTTAAATTTGGCTCAACACCTCTGAAAATATGGATGTCGGAAGGATCTCCCTGTTCCGAGACAGCAAAAAGGATCAGAACACAACCGCCAATTCCCTTTTTAGAGCAAGTTTTCGGATACTCTACAAATTCTGCCAGGTCGGTTGGTAAGTCAGATGGATGATCTTTATTTTGAGCTAAAGTATCTGCATTAGCATAAGAGTTGCTTGGCCAAAAATGTTTTTCTCCATCAGTAATATATGATTTAGTTAAAACTCCCAGTTGATAAGAATCGATGCCAGTAAGAATTCCATCGGTATAAGTCATCCATTGTCCGTGCTTTAGTAAGGGGAATAAGTTGGTTGCAATTCCTTTCCGCCAGAGTTTTCTTTTGTAGTTATAATCTTCAACTTGATATCCTCCGGGTATTTTCGTAAAGTTTCGCCTAAACGATTTATTTTCGTATTTCACGATATAGGAGTTCTTATCTTTTACTTTAATGGTACGATTAACGACTAGTTTCCAGTCTCCATTTAGTAAGATTAACTCGCTCATAGTTGAGCTTTTCTCATTTTTTTTCTTAACGATTACCTGAAAGTCGGCTTCTTCAATAGTTGGTACCGGCTGATGTTTTTTAAAGTAAACAGTAGTATCCTGTTGTGCAAGTGCGCACTGAGCTCCGATAAACAGTATAAGAATGGTAAGGATGTTCTTCATGAATTTGTATTTCCTATTAATAATAGGGTACGAATATAATATTTATTTACATATTTCAGATTATTTAAGGAAAGTAACCCTATTTAAACGAAGGTTGATATCAGTTAAATAGGATTTGGTAAAAAATGAAAGTGTCTGTATGCGAATGCCAAATTTGATATCCTTATTTTTTGTATCTTCGTACTAACCATTGCCACACTAATTGTTAAATATTGACTTAGATGCCTTACAGAAGACTACCAAATACTGATTCTGCACGTGTACGTGCTTTAAAATCTGCCCTTGATATTAGTTACAGAATAAATCGTTTTGAACTGGCTTTTTCTTTTCTGCTTTTGCAGAAAATAGAGACGTTTTTGCCTCATTACGAATTGGCAATTAGAAATCAGCGTCAGGCACTTAGTCAGCAATCCATCAGAAGTAAAGAATACAACGAGAAGCTGCGTAAAGCGCGATTGTATGTTTCTCATTTTATTCAGGTTTTGAATTTCACAATTATCAGAGGTGAAATGAAACCTGAGATTCGGGAATTTTACGGATTAAAAACCAGTTCGAAAGCAGCTCCGTCCTTATTACAGGATGTAAAAGTAATTGAGTGGGGAGAGAAATTGATAAAAGGAGAACAAGAGCGAATGAGAATGGGAGGGAATCCAATTTACAGTCCTTCGATTGCATTGGTAAGAGTAAATTGTGAGAACTTTAAACAGGCATTTAACAATCAAAAAACATTACAGAATAATACACATCGGTTTTCGGAAAAAGTGGCAGAATATCGCGATGAGGCTGATAGTTTGATTCTTTCTCTTTGGAACGAGGTGGAAGCTAAATTTGCTGATTTGCCGGATGAAAAGAAAAGGGAGAAATCATCGGAATATGGAATTGTTTATGTTTGGCGTAAAGGTGAAAAAGAGAAATTGAAACAAATAAAACAAGCTGAAGAAGTCTCACTCACTTTGCCTTTCTCTCGATCTATGAAGGCTGAATAGCAACAGTGTAAGGATTATCATTGAGATAAATCCACTAATCCAGATGCTTGCATCATTGCCACCAAATTTTTCAATGTCTTCGGGTAATTTCCCTTTATTGATGAAATAAGACACGCAAACAGCCATTCCGTTATTGATCAAATGTGCTAAAATAGGAACCCATAAACTTTTTGTCCATACCAGTAGATAGCCAAACAGAATTCCCATTGCCATTCTCGGTATCAAACCAAAGAATTGCATGTGCAGAGCTGCGAAAAGAAAAGCTGTTATAATGATTCCCCAATGCACGTTTTTAGTCATGTTAGAGAAGATTCGCTGAATAACTCCCCGAAACAAAAGTTCTTCTCCCAAGGCAGGAATTACCGCAATTAAAATCAAATTTACAAGCAGATCAAAAGGTGTTTCCATCACCAAAAATTTCTTGGTGATGATTTCGGCCTGATCTTCGCTATGTCTCATCCATTCTTCAACTCCCGAAAGAAATTCAGGCAGCTGCAAATGAGAGTTGATATCTGCAAGTAGATTGATCGCCGGCAAGGCCGCAATAATTGTTAGTGTTGCTAACAGGTATTGAGAAGACGAAGACTTTCGGTCTAAAAAAAGATAGGACAGCACTTTGTTATTCAGTAACCATGCGATGATAAAAGGTGGAATAATGAACATACCTGTAGAGTAGATCGACTGATAAAATTTAAGAACAGAAATGTTCACAGAAGCACCATTTATATCCAGGCTTGTCGCGTCGGTGAAGATATTGACATCAAAAATAAGATAGGCCAGTACACTGCCGGCAAACATGCACAACATAAAAGAACCAACTACTACAAGTAGACTCATCATTAATTGCGAAAGCGGGGAGTAATGGCTCAACGATCCTTTTAGCATAGAGTTTCTGTTTTTAGTTTGATGAACAAAAGTAGCAAATAGTATCAAGATTTACAGACAGACAAAGCGCATTTAAGAAATTCATTTTGTTGCTTGCCGGACTATTTGGCTTTTCGACTTTCGACCTTTCACGACTATTAAGACTTTCTATTATCTTTGCAGCCTGATAAAAAAGAAAAGAAAGTGAAGATAGGAAATCTGGATTTAGGAGAACGGCCGGTATTGTTGGCACCAATGGAGGATGTTACCAATCCGCCTTTTAGGGTTTTGTGCAAGCGTTATGGTGCGGATTTGATGTATACTGAATTTATTTCGGCGGATGCATTGATTCGTTCGGTAAACCGTACCATGAAAAAATTGACCATTTTGGACGAGGAGCGCCCTGTTGCCATTCAAATTTATGGTAAAGATGTTGATCCAATGGCTGAGGCTGCTAAAATTGTTGAAGCTGCCAATCCGGAATTTTTAGATTTGAATTTTGGCTGCCCGGTGCGTAAAGTGGCCACTAAAGGAGCTGGTTCGGGCATGATGAGAAATGTACCGCAGATGCTGAAAATTACCGAAGCAGTTGTTAAGGCGGTAAATATACCGGTAACGGTAAAAACCCGTTTGGGTTGGGATGAAGATTCAAAGATCATTGTTGAGTTGGCAGAACAATTGCAGGATGTGGGTATTCAAGGTTTAACCATTCACGGCAGAACCCGGTGCCAAATGTACAAAGGGGAAGCAGACTGGACTTTGATTGGAGATGTGAAAAATAATCAGCGCATGCACATTCCAATTATTGGAAACGGTGATATTACAAATCCTGTAAAAGCAAAGGAAGCTTTCGATAAGTACGGAGTTGATGCAATCATGATTGGTCGTGCTTCGGTAGGTAAGCCATGGATTTTCAGAGATATAAAGCACTATTTTAATACAGGTGAATTGTTGCCTCCTGCAACAGTATCGCAACAGGTGGAAATGCTAAAAGAACAAATTGATGCTGCCATTGAGTGGATTGATGAAAAGCGCGGTATTTTGCACATGAGAAGACATATGGCTGGCATGTTTAAAGGTTTGGTGAATTTTAAGCAAACCCGGATTGATATGCTTAGAGCCAATCATTATGCCGATTTAATGCCGATATTGGATCGGATTTCGATGGAATGGGGCAATCTCCAAATAGATGATGAATAAAAAAAGACGCTTCAGCGTCTTTTTTGTTATTTGATTATTTTGGGAAGTTCTTTTACGAAATAGTCAGGATTGAAAATTTCATAACTTTCAGTTCGCCTGCTCCAGTACATCTCCACTTTTTCGAGATATGCATTCTGTAATTTCCGGATCTGATCTTCATTCAATTCAAGTTCCGCCGTGAAGGTGGTGAATTTGTACTTAGGATATTCTTTCGGTTCAAAATCTTCAGCATACTGTAGTTCAATACTCTCTCCGTTCGAAAGGCTAAACAGCATTTTCGATTTTTTGGTGATGAATCCAAAAAATCGAAACCCTTCAGCATCCATAATTTTCCAATTGGTTTTTAGTATTACTTTTCCCTCTTTAGAGATGATTTGAAAATCAGCTTTGACCTGATTATTGATATCCGAGAATTTATTTAATTTTTCGCTAATGCCTTTAATAACAGTCTGAGACTCCAATTCAGCATCAATAATTACTAAAGGCTTGGCAATTTCTTCAGCAGATTTTATTGGAACAACAGGTTCTTCTACCTTTTTAATTTCCTCGTATTTCCAGGTGCCGTTATCAAACAAAAGAACGACTTTTCCTTCCGGAGTTCTTAATTTTAGCTGCGCATTTATCTGGCTGATTGTGCCTAAGAGCAGAATGGACAGAATTAAAATATTTTTCATACAATTGAATTATTCAGTGATTTGTGGGATTGCTTTAATGAAATAAGAAGGATTCACAACCTTATATTCTTCAGCTCTGCGGCTCCAGTTCATTGTCGCTTTCATTACAATTTTGTTTTGAAGCAATTTAAGCTGATCTTTGGTTAAATCCAGTTGAGCAGAATAGGTAGAAAATCCATATTGACTAAATTCCTTTGGCTCAAATTCATTCATGTAAACCAAATCAACAATTTGTCCTCCAAGTAATTCCAGACTTAGTTTGGTTTCTTTTTTAATATAGCCAAAGTACGAATACGCTTCGCCGGTCATAATTTTCCAATCAGTTTGAAGAGTAGCTTTTCCATCCTTAGAGCGAAGAGTAAAATCGCATCGGACAATGTTTTTATTCTTAAAATACTTTAGAAGTTTTGCACTTGGGCCTTCAATAAAAGTGATTTTCTCAACATCGGCTTCTTTTAGTACAAGAGGTTCATTTGAAATTCTTGTTTCTTCAATTGCAGCTTGTACTGTATTTCCGGTTTGCTGAGCTGGGTTTTCTCCTGAAACACTTACATCAGCATATTTCCATGTGCCGTTTTCATAAAGAATCACAACTTTTCCTTTCGAAGTAAGAGCAGTTTCCTGCGCGTTAGCAAGTAAGGAGAACCCAAATGCCAAAAAGCAAACAACAATAATTTTTTTCATTTCAATAATTATTAAAAAGTTCTTCTTGAAATGGACAATTTGTCCATTCAGAAATTTAAAACGGTATAGCAGGTAGTTTGGTATCCTGACAATCCAAATTAATTGAATTGCAGGAAACGTTTGGTGATGTAGCGAACCGGATAGCGTGATGCGGCATATCCTATTGAAACAACAGTTGTAAAGATGATAAAAATATCGGTAAAATGAACATCAACGGGATAGGAATCCATTATAAAAGCTCCGTTTCCAGATAGGGTAATCAAACCAAATTTTATCTGTAAAAAGCAGATAGCAAGACCTAATCCTACGCCAATAGCTGCACCTAACAGAGAGATAAGCCAACCTTCAAGCAGAAATATTTTTTGGATTGTTTTTTCTTCAGCACCCATGCTTCTTAGTGTAGCAATGTCATTTTTTTTATCCAAAATAAGCATGGTTAACGAACCAATTACATTAAAGGATGCAATGACAAGAATAAAAGCTAAAATAAAGAAAATGGCCATTTTTTCCGATTGCATCATTTTAAATAAAACATCGTGCAGTTCGAATCGGTTTTTTACTACAAAATCGTCACCTAAAAGAACTTGAATTTGTTCCTTTGCATTTTCTACTTCATCCTGATTTTTAATGGAGAGTTCAATACCACTCACCTCATTGGTGTAGTCGAATAATTTTCTGGCAAAATCCAGAGGAACCAATACATATTGAGAGTCAAAATCTTGTTGAATGGAAAAATATCCTGAAGGATACAGATATTCAGTCGAAAATGCATTCATTGGGTTCAATCCCAATTTTGCATTGCGTTTGGGTACATAAAACTTAATGTAGTTGGTAAAAGTGAGCCCCACACCAAGATCCCGGGCAACACCGTAGCCAAGTACAGCAAACTGATGCTTTCCACTATTCAGCAAAAAATTTCCCTCAACCATCATGGTGTCGATGCCGGTCATTAAGATAAACTCCTCATCTACACCTTTTATGATTGCAGGGCGTTGTTTGTTTCCGTATTTAAGAAGGGCATTTTCTTCCAGCACTTCGGAGTAGAAAACCACATTTTCCATTTTCCTGATTTGCTGGAAAGTAGAATCAGGAACAAAGGTTTTGCCTGTACTTGGAAGAATTTTTAAATCAGGATCGAAGCTGCCAAAAAGGTCACGGATCAATCCATCAAAACCATTGAATACAGAAAGAACAATTACCAGAGCCATAGTTCCAATTGCAACACCAATAACCGATATCATCGAAATGACATTGATTACATTCTGTTTTTTTTTCGAAAACAGATAACGTTTGGCAATATGGAAGGGAAGGTTCAAGTAATTTACATTGACTTAAGAGAAGTACTGCTGTTTGTGAGCTGCATTATGAAAGCAAGTTGTTGATGTTTTCGATATAATCTAACGAATCATCAACAAAAAATGCCAATTCAGGAACTATTCTAAGTTGTTTCCCAACCTTATTTCCAAGAATTCTGCGAACATTCTTTGTGTTCATCTTAATTAATTTCATCGTCTCTTCAGTTTCACTGGAAGGGAAAATGCTAAGATATACTTTTGCAAGTCCTAAATCCGGACTAATACGAACAGTAGTAACCGAAATCATTTTACCACCAAAAAGATTTCTCGACTCCATCTGAAATATCTCACTTAAATCCTTTAGCAGCAATCTTGAAACTTTGCTTTGTCTTGTAGTTTCCATAAATAATGTTCTAATTTTTTTACAAAGATAGAATAAAAGTCTGGAAGAGTGGGAAAGTAGTAAAAGTCTTGAATAGTAAAATGTGGATGGAATTAAATTAGTGCACTTTCCTCTATTATTAATTCGTCATTCTTAATTTATAATTGAATAGCTACCTTTGCGCCTTATGGCAGATTTGTTTGAATATGGATATTGGGGATTGTTTGTGGCAAGTTTTTTGGCAGCTACTATATTGCCGTTTAGTTCCGAAGCAATTTTAAGCCTTTTTGTTTATTCTGGTTACGATATATCTGTAACCATTGCTGTTGCCAGTCTTGGGAATTGGCTGGGAGGAGTGTTAACCTACTATTTGGGTTATTTGGGAAAGTGGGAATGGATCGAAAAATTTCTTCGCATAAATCAGGCGAAGGCCGAAAAAACAAAACTGTTTCTTCAGAATAAAGGAAGCGCACTGGCCTTTTTTGCTTTCCTGCCTTTTGTTGGAGATATTATTCCTTTGGGATTGGGCTTATTGAGAAGTAAGCCTGTTTGGGTTGCCCTTTTTATGGCTGCCGGGAAATTGTGCCGGTATATTGTGTGGGCGTGGATTACACTGCAAATAATTAATGCCTAAGCAAGACAAATAAGAACAAATCTTCTTCATATTAGCAGATTACCAATATTTTCAGGCCTTCAATATTTTTTTTGTTCGATTCGTTTCATAATTTTGCTGGATAATTTTTTTAAATATAAACGGCTCAATGCTTGGGCTATTAATAAAATCAGATCATGAATACAGTAGTTAGTGGAATTCGATCTACAGGAAATTTACACCTGGGGAACTATTTCGGAGCGATAAAGAATTTTGTTCAAATGCAGAACAATAACAATTGTTTTTTCTTTATAGCTGACTGGCATTCCTTGACTACACATCCGACTCCTGCTGATCTTCACTCAAATGTTAGAAGCGTATTGGCTGAATATTTAGCTTGCGGAATCGATCCTGAAAAAGCAACGATTTACGTGCAGAGTGATATTCCTGAAATTCCTGAGCTGTATTTGCTGATGAACATGAATGCATATCTGGGAGAACTGGAACGAACCACTTCTTTTAAAGATAAAGCACGTAAAAGCCCTGAGAATGTGAATGCCGGTTTGTTAACCTACCCGGTTTTAATGGCGGCGGATATTTTAATTCACAAAGCGCAAAGAGTACCGGTGGGGAAAGATCAGGAGCAGAATCTAGAGATGGCCCGTAAATTTGCAAAAAGATTCAATAACACATACGGGGAAGAAACCTTCCCAATTCCTCAGCCTTATTCGTTCACCGGAGAATTTGTGAAAATTCCGGGATTGGATGGATCCGGGAAAATGGGTAAATCGGAAGGAAATGCAATCGGCTTGGTCGAAGATCCAAAAGAGATTCGTAAAAAGGTAATGAAAGCAGTTTCGGATAGTGGTCCAACAACTATGAATCAGGAAAAACCGGAAGCAATTCAAAATTTATTTACTCTAATGGACGTGGTTTCGACCAAAGATACTTACGATTTCTTCAACGATAAATACAACAACTGTGAGGTTCGTTACGGTGATCTCAAAAAGCAGTTGGCCGAAGATATCATTAATTTTACAGCGCCAATCAGAGAGCGTTTTCTTGATATCTATCAGGATGATGCTTACCTAAGGAAAGTAACTCAGCAAGGAGCCGAAAAAGCCCGCGAAAGCGCAGCTAAAACTCTTGAAGAGGTTCGCAGGTTAATTGGTTTTCGTAAATTCTAAAAAGTACGATTATACAGATATAAAAAATGCCATTCCGTACGGAGTGGCATTTCTTTTACAGGGCGTTTCATATTGGGGCGGACTTTTCGTTTTTACTTCTTAATTTATGAATTGCTTCGCAAAAGAAAATAGGTTGAGGGGCAAGTACTTTTCCCGAATTCTATGGTTAAATCAAGAATTTCCGGTTAAAGTTTAAATTAATTTTATACTGCAATGCGAATATTCTGCAAGTAATTATCTTTGCCGGATTACTGTTTAACGTAGAGGTAACTTGTGATGCGTTTGCACATACTTAAAATTTTATATTGTTTGTTCGCCTTCTAAAAACGGACATACTTTGAAATTGGATTCTGAGGGATAAAACTGCAGAGTTTGAATTATAAACAGGAGGTAAGTTTTGCAATTAAAATATCGTCGAAAATTTATCGTTTAATTAATGAGAATGAACAAAAAATGAAAGGGATTGATTAGAATTTTATCTTGATTTGCTGATTCAAGATAATAAATCTTAATTTTGCTTCATTAAACAGTAGGTATAATTTTTGGGTTAACAGATACAATCAAGTGGTTATAGCCTAAAAATGTATGTAATTACAATCAAATATTAGATTTTAAAAATGAATATATTGATATTTCCAATCAGGTTCTTATACAAACTATATTTCTTTCTTTATTTCGTAATAACATTATTGCTTTTTTATCCGGTATTTAAGTATTTGTTATCCAAAAAAGAACGTTTCCCAAAGGCTTTTAAGGTGATAAAAGTGTATGCAAAGGTATGGCTTTACGGATCAGGAATATTTCTTCGGGTGAAGGGAAGAGAGAATATAATTACCGGTCAGCCATTTCTAATCTGCTCCAATCACAGCTCTTTTATCGATCCGGCAACATTGTATATTATTTTCGATCAGCACTTTGTGTTTACAGGTAAAAAAGAGATTGAAAAATGGCCTTTGTTTCACATTTTTTATACCTCAGGGATGAATATTTTGGTAGACAGACACAATCGTTTGGGAGCGCTAAAAAGTTTTAAGAAAATGATGGATGTAATTGCAGAGGGCTATCCATTGGTAATTTTGCCTGAAGGAACCATTCCTCAAAATGCTCCTAATTTGGGAGAATTTAAACCTGGAGCTGTGTCCATTGCCATACAAACGGGGATTCCGATATTGCCAATTACTCAAACTACCAATTGGAAAAGATTGCAGCGGGGAACTATGTTTAAAGGCAATGCGAGTCCTGGTATTGCCGAGGTAATTATTCATCCGTTAATTCCAACTACAGGATTAACCAAACAGGATGCGGAAGCATTATCGGAAAAGCTGCGGAATGTAATTAATAAGCCTTTGCAAGAGAAATATGGTATTTAACCTTTAATAGGAATGGTAAAAAAGAATTGGGAGCCAACACCTTTTTCCGATTCCATCCATATCTCACCTCCGAGTAATTCTACATAGGCTTTGGTTATCGATAAGCCAAGACCAGAACCTTCAATTGCTTTGGTGTTTTCCAGATCTACCCGAGTGAATCGTTCAAAGATGCTTTTTTGTACATTTTGTGGTATTCCAATTCCGGTATCCTTTACAAAGAATTCCAGTAAATCGGCCTTTTTTGTGCAGCCAAATGTAATTGAGCCTGAATTAGTATATTTTAGGGCATTATTAATTAAGTTGGTAAGAATAGAGGTCAACATTGTGTAATCAGTGAATATGAAAGATTCATCGACCGGCAGTAATGATTTGACTCTTAGCGTAATTTTTCTCTTGTTTGCATCGGGTAAGAAAAAAAGAAGTTGATTTTGGAGCAATTCGGTTACATTTACTTGCGAAATGCATTTAACGATTTGATTGGTTTCAATTTTCGAAATTTCAATAATGGCATTGATTGTTGCGAGCATTCGTTCCCCGCTCTGCGATATTATTTTAATGTATTTTTCGCGTTTTTCGCCACTTAATTTTGGTGTGCTTAACAAATCGGCAAACCCAAGGATGCCATTCATTGGAGTCCGGATCTCATGACTCATATTGGCTAAAAACGCTGTTTTCAATTTTTCACTTTCTTCTGCTTTTTCTTTAGCAGCAATCAGCTCATTTTCAATGTTTTTTTGTGCAGTTAAATCGATAAAGTTTGCAAGGAAGTCATCACCCAATACAATTCCGGATATTAAAATTTTCTTTATACTTCCATCCTTACAGGTTATATCGTATATATCCGGTGTAATGTCAGTTTTATATTTTATTCCATAGTCAATGGCTTTTTCCCAGTTGTCCATTACCCATTTCCTGTATTTAGGATCAGGATATGCCAATTGCGACCAATCATCCAGGTGAGGAATATCATTCAGAGTATAGCCGAAAGTATTTAAAAAACGATCGTTCAGATATTTAATTTTACCGCTTGTGATGTTCACAAGACTAAGAGGTATTGGAACCCGCTGAACAAAAGTTTTAAATTGACCTTCACTCTTTCTTAATGCTTTTTGTGCTTCCTTTTGATCGGTTATGTCCCGGTGAGCCAATACAATGTGGGTGACTTTCTCAAATTCATTTTTTATAGGATACACACGGGTTCTCAGCCATCGACTTTGGCTTTTATAAATAGAACCGGCTTCAATTTCTGATGTAAACTGATAATCAGGAATATCTAGTGTTTCTCCGGTATAAGCACGCTTGATATAGTTTAACATGCCCGATGAGCGAACCTGTGGACTTTTAAGAATATTAAATTTGAATAAAGTTATTTCTTTGGGTATTTGCCAAAGTTCTTCGTACGCTTTGTTAACAGAAATCTGTAATCCATTTAAATCATATATTTCCACAGTAAATGGAGATTGTTCCATTAACAGTCTGTATCTTTCTTCACTCTCTTTTAGTTCATCCTCCGCTTTTTTTCTCGAAGTAATGTCTTGAAATACACAATATGTTTTTTTAAATGTCCCATCAGGGTGGCAACCTGTGCAACCCTGCAGCGAGATGTATTTGTAGTGCCCTTTTTGATGTCTGATTTTAAAATGAACATCATTCACATAACCACAAACCTTAAATTTTGGAAAATTTGTATCAAAAACATGTTTCCAATCAGGATGAAGGAAATCACCGTAGTTCTTGTCAATTACATCTTTCTTTTTGTAGCCTAAAAACTTCAACCAGGTATTATTAACATCAACTATATTGCCATCGCTGTTTAAAGAGTGATAGGAAAGAGGCGCATTTTCGAAAAGGGTTTTGTATTTTTTCTCACTTTGCTTTAAGTGGTGATAATAATGCAAGCGATTTATTGTATCCCCTAATCTTCTGCTGATTTCAATAAATAATTTTTTTTCAAGTTGAGTCCACTCCCGTATTTTTGTACACTGATGAACTCCCATTAAATAATTAGTGTTATTTGAAATTGTTATGGCAGTAATCATTTCCGATTTAATATGAAGCTCCTCAATATAAGATTTGTTTTCTTCTGGTTCAGAGTAGGTTGAAACGGAAGTGTTATCGCCGGGATATTTTCTTTTTTCAAAAAGTTCTTGCCGGTAATTGTTTGCTATCTCGTTTTCGTCAAATATTGAAATACATGCTACACCGGGTTTAATAATTTCAACAGGTGGAAAATGAAATTGATCCTTTGTATTGTCAGAAGAAATAAAAAAAGTTCGGTCTGCTTTAAACACTTCCTGTACCACATTAAGTACATCGGAAATCATTTTTTCAATGTCTTTTGAAATTAGAGTAATCTGGTGTATTTTCTCGAGTGTATCAATGTAGGTGAAAAGATTTTGTTTCACCTCAACCTGTTCAGATATGTTGCGTGAAATACCAAGTATAAGTTTGTTACCGTTTTCATCTAATAAAGAGATACTAACTTCAACAGGAAATGTTGAACCATCTTTTCGTTTGTGATAGGTAGTTTGTTTGTAATTTTTTTCACGATTCAGAATTGAGAAAAATTCGAGAAGTTTTTCTTTGGTTTTGTACTCAGTATCAACGTCAAATAAAGATAGAGCAAGAAGCTCTTCTCTTGTGTATCCCAAATTAGCACAAGCCTGTTTGTTCACCTCAACCAACTTCCCATCAAGATTGAACAAATACATTGCGTCTCCTGAATTAAGGACTAAGGATCGGTATAAATTGGCGTGCTTTTGGTTGGGGATGGTCATTGCACAATCATTTTGGTTGAAAGCTTACTAAGATACAAAAAATAACAGGCTATGTCGCTTTATTTCAGGTTATTTAATTGGATTGAATGCAATTGAATTCTTTGTTTCCAGAACTGATCATACATAAAAGAACCCTATTAGGTAAAGCAATATTGCAGTATTAATATTTCAAGGCTGATTCAATTCCGTCAATTACCCGAAAAGCACCTTCTGCCAGAGCTTCCATTTCGTTTTCGCCCGGATAAACAAAGAAATCAGTAAGGTCTGAAACATATTCTTTTAAATCAGAAATAAAGCGCTCCGAATAGGCTATTCCACCAGTTATGATAATTCCATTCGCCTTGCATTTTAGAGCAACATGGTAAGCACCAATCTCTTTGGCAATTTGATAGACAAAAGCATCGTAAATCAGCTGTGCTTTTTCATTCCCTTCATCAATTAGTTTGAAAACATCACGTAAATCATCAACACCTAAGTAGGCTTTAAGTCCGCTATTTTTACTTAGCAGCGTTTCAACCTCTTTTCGAGGCATCGAGTAACATAAATCCATTACACCACGTGTGGGCAAAGCTCCGGCCCGGTTAGGCGAGAAAGGTCCCATTCCCATCAAAGCATCGTTTACATCTGCAATTTTGCCACCGTCAACTGCGGCAATGGAAATTCCGCCTCCCAAATGAGCAATAACATATTTGGCCTCTTCGAAAGGTATATTTTGTTGTTTTGCAATTTTCCGGGCAGTCATTTTCATATTTAAAGGATGCCCTCTTCGGTTTCGTTCAATGCCCGGCACACCTGATATACGTGCTTTTTCCCAGATGTTGCCGGCAGAAACAGGATCAACAGTAAAACTCTCATCGAGATTAAAATGTTTAGCCAGTTTATCGGCAAGCATACTTCCCAGATTCGAGGCATGATCGCCAAAGCTACCTGTTCTTGCGTCTTCAAGGAAGCTGTTGCTGATTGTGTAAGTTCCCCCTTCAAGAGGTTTTACAATGCCACCCCGGCCTACGATGCCAACCACAATTACATCCTTTTCTGATAACATTTTATCCAATCCGGCTTCTACCATTTGGTAGCGGTATTCAAACTGATCGGTAACTTTATGAAATTGATCGAGCTCCTTTTGCGAATGGCGGATGATATGTTCATTAATAAGCTCTGATCTGTTGTATAATGCGATTTTAGTAGATGTTGACCCTGGGTTGATTACGATGACAATTTCCTTTGGATTCATAGAGTAGGAGAGTTGAGTTTAAGATATGATTCTGAAAGTACGAAAAGAAACTCAATCATGAAATCATGCAAAGTATTTTTCGGGATTTAAATCGTGGTCAATAAGTTTTTTTTGCATTAAATTCGTTTTTTTACGTTCAACCAATCCTCAGTAGTCAAAAAACTTTCGTCCATATTCTGTATCATATTTTTGAATTTTTTCATTGGGACTGCATAACTCAATGTGTTTTCGGGAACATAAGGTCGGGCCGAAACATCAAACATCCCTAAAATAGCCTTCGGATTCTCCTTTTTGCTTTCCAGATAAGGGTAGGAGATAATTGAACCGCAACCCGATGAAAATGGTGCAATGTTCGTAAAAGGATCTGTTTGATCGAAGTTGGCTAATGTGAACAAGCCGGAAAGAACATCAGGAGCAGCAAAGAAAATCACTACATCGGGTTCATCCTTTTCATTGAGCAGATCCCAGCGTTTAAATGTAATGTATTTTGCCGTTGCAGCGAATACCGGAAACTGATCAATGGCCTGTTGAGCGATTTCAGGAGTCTTCAGATATTTCTCTTTACCAGTGGAAAGAAACATATTTAATCCGGCAGGACGACCGGCAAAACCGGAATAGCATTTTCCACCCATACACCCAAATGAATCGGCAGAAAAACTGGCCGCAGTTCCTTTTCGAACTTTGTGCAGAAGGGCAATGATACAGTTCCACGATTTGGCAACTATTTCCTGATCCTGAACCTTTTCATTGCTGTACCAAAAGCAGATAGGCAATTCGGTTTCGCTTCCGAAATATTTCGCCCATTTTGCAGTAAATTCTTCTTGAAGTTCTTTTTTCATAGCTTTAGCAGATTGGTTCTTATACAAATATCAGACTTGTTTGATGGACCGGCAACTGAAATGAATAGATTTTTAAGGATAAATACGTCATTATCCGAAACACGATAAAAATCGATCAACTCGCATAATTACAAAGCTTTCATGCATTTGTAAAGGCCTTCGGGAGCGTTATCTTATAAAAAAAGATATATTTGTATGGTATTAATCCGAAAGATGGTTTAGTTATGGACAGAGAATTATTAATTGAAAAATATAATGTGCCGGTGCCTCGGTACACAAGTTACCCTACTGTTCCTTTTTGGGGAGATCAGCGCCCGGAAGCGGGAGATTGGCTAAAAGTTGTAAAAAGGACTTTTGATGAATCGAATGCTTCGAAAGGAATTAGTATTTACATTCATTTGCCTTACTGTGAAAAGCTTTGTACTTATTGTGCCTGTACAAAAGTGATTACCCGTAATCACGGGGTAGAAGATCAATACATAGATGCTTTATTGAAGGAATGGCAAATTTATCTGAATACTTTTCAGGAGCAGCCAATTATTCGGGAGCTTCATTTGGGTGGTGGAACGCCAACTTTTTTCAATCCTGAAAATCTGAAAAAGTTAATCATTGGCCTGAAAAAGAATGCAAAACTGCATCCCGAGCATGAATTTAGCTTTGAGGGGCATCCGAATAATACCACCCGTGAGCATTTACAGGCTTTGTATGATGTTGGATTTCGAAGAGTGAGCTTTGGGGTTCAGGATTTCGATCCCGAGGTACAACGGGTAATTAACCGTCCGCAAAGTTTCGAAACTGTTAAGGAAGTAACTTTAGCTGCACGCGAGATAGGATATCATTCGGTAAACTTTGATTTAATTTATGGACTTCCTAAGCAGAAATTGACATCGGTGAGCGATACTTTTGAGAAGGTAGCGGAGCTGAAACCAGATCGGATTGCTTACTATTCATATGCTCATGTGCCTTGGAAAACAAAAGGTCAGCGCATTTTTACCGATGCCGATATTCCGGATAGTGCAGGAAAACGTGCTTTGTACGATTTGGGAAATGAGAAACTGGCTGAACTGGGCTACAGTGATGTGGGAATGGATCATTTTTCATTGCCTCACGACGAATTGTTCATTGCCCGCGAAGCCAGGCGGCTGCACCGTAATTTTATGGGATACAATACTTCGCACACCGAATTGCTGATTGGTTTGGGAGCTTCTTCCATATCAGATGCTAAATATGCTTACGCACAAAATGTAAAGCTGATTAAGGCTTACGAAGAGGCTTCAATGAAGAATGAACTTGATTTGGAAAAAGGCTACTTCCTAAGCGATGAGGATGTGATTGTAAAGTGTGCAATATTGGATATTACCTGTCGGCGCGAATTGCTTTTTACCGATGATTTAAAAGCTTATTTGCCGGCAAGCATTAATGAAGAACTGCAGGTATTAGCCGATGAGGGAATTATTATTGTTGATGATGAAAAATTGGTGGTAACCGATTTGGGTATGATCTTCCTAAGAAATATTGCCAAGCTCTTCGATAACAAACTGCGTGCTGCCAAAAGTGGTGGAGACAACATGTTTTCGAAGTCAATTTAAGGCAGAAAAAAAATAGAAAAATCCGGTAATTGAAATTGATTACCGGATTTTTTATGGGTTTACTTTACCGTGATATGAATGCACTTTGTTTGACCTTCCAAAAGAACGTAACATTTGCCTTCATCCTGCATTTTAATTAATACGCGCAGTAATACATTTCGAAGACGGTAGGAATAAACGGGTTTACTATTCCCTTTCTCAAAAAAACGCGTTTGTGAAATATCAAAGGTTCGGCCGTAATAATGCGATGATTTATTTGGCGTAGCGTTTACATTGCTTCTACGCAGCGATTTTTGATCTGCCAGAGTTCGTAATATGGAGGTAACTGAAAACCGATACTTTCTCATTCCCAATTCTTCCAGATAGTCGCAAAACCTTTCGCCAAGCAAGTCTAAAAATTCTACTGCCGGCTCCTGCAGGTAAGGCAGTGAATTAGTTAAATGCGGTATTTCATAGAATTCGTTATCGCTTATTTTTTCGAGATCATAGCGATCCCCAAAATCGTCAGGGTTTTCTTTGTATTCGGCTTTCGAAACTAAAGGTTTTTCCAATCCCTTTTCCTGAGCCAGATCAAGATGATAAGTATTGTTATAGCGGCGCAAGGCTCTGCTTTCATCTTTTGTTAGCACGGGAACAGATACCTGAGCTTCTGTTTTACCTTTAGGGCGTAAGCTTTTGGCAATAAATAGTAACAATATAATGCCTGTTGCCAGCACAGCAAGTAGCAACACTTTACGAACTTTAGGTTTTAATTTTCTTTTAGTCATCTCTTGGTTTTACGCTCACAAAGCTAAAAAAAACAAACTTTATTTAATTTACGTACAGTCCTTTATTTTGCTTTATGAGTACTATAAGCCGACTATTTTTTTAATGAAGGTTTATGTGTTTAATTTTTAATGTTTAGGGATAAGGACAGTTTGCAGGAATAGCGCTTGTTGTGGATAGTTCCATTTCGGGAACTACAATTACTCTTGAAAGATTACAGAAACGTGCTTATGAATCGATGCTCGGTATTCACAAACAAATCACGCCTAACAGACGTGATTCTTTATTCCCATAACTTAACGAACCGCTCAGTACGTGACTCTTACGCTGGTTGGTGTGAGAGATTTTCCGCTAGGCTAATAACCTGGTGGCTTGCTGCTTGGTTGGCAGCAGTACTTATTCAAATCTGATAAACATCTTGTCAAAATTAATAATCATTGTGTCGAATTTTTGAATTAAGTCCTGTCCAATATTTCCATAAACAGTCTCACTTTCTTTTATTTTTTCTTTTAACAAATTTATATTCTCAAGTTTTACTTGCTCTCCTCCAATATTTAAGATGTAATCAATATTGTACCCGTCAAATTCCTTTCTTCCGCCTGCACCTCCAAAACTGATTTTTTCAGCTTGATATTTTTCATCTATTTCCTTTTGATTCTCCGTATAAAATATTTCATATAAAATGGTTTGGTCAGCACCCGTATCAAAAGTAAAATGTTTGTCGTTGATATAGATTAATGGAGTTAATCCATTCATTGCCATATTAGAACTTTCCGAAGAGGTAGACTCTACAAGTGGAACGATAAAGTTGCCGTTTTGGGTTATCCGGATTTCCTTCAGTGCTTCAATCACAGGAAAACCTAATATACCATATATCTGATAATTAATTTGGGGGAAAGAAAGTGCTTCATCCGGTAAAACCAGAAAAATTACATTAAATAGGGCAATATTCCCCATTGTTAACTTGTTACATACGGCTAGCTTTGCCAAAACTTTATCTCCTGTGATTGTCCCGACTTTTATATCAACAGGAATTATCTTCATATTTAGCTGTTTTGCAACCGACAGAGATGTGGTTGATAAATTAGCTCCTGTATCAAAAATAAAATTAAGAGAATCGTTATCAGCAAACATTTTTAACGTATTCAAGCCTGCAATATCTTTCTCCATTTTAATGTTTGTCATTTTTTTAACATCAACTTTTTGTGCGGGAGCGTTTTCTAATGCAGTCCATATTTTAAGACTATTTTCATAGTCGTCTGTTTGCTCATTGTCTAAATACTTTTTATAATCATTCAATATGGTTAGAATCGTATTTTTTGCTTCCTTATAATTATATAGTTTCAAGGCATTGTCGTACTTTGTTTCATACAATTTAAATTGAAGTGAATCTGGAATAGAATTCTCATTTTTTATTAAATCCTCAATAGTTTGTTCTGATGCACCAAGTTTGTTAAAAGCGTTGTCTAAAACTGCTACTATAAATTTTTGATAAGGCTTTGACAAAGCATTTTTGTTTAATTCAAACTGTTTTTTGGCTTTGAAAAAATTATTTTGCTCAGTTAATTCATAAATCTCATTAAATACAGTTTCATTATTTCTAACACAAGCATTTAAGCTCAATAAAATCCATAAAAGGATTAAGATTTCTTTTAATTGTTTCATTTCCTCATTCTATTTAAGTTTCTGTATCATCGGTATTGCTGCCAAACGATAAATTGTTTGTTGTTGTTGCGGAATTCGAAGAGCATCAGTATCCGGCAGGAGATGACGGTCGGGAAAGGAGCGGAGACAACGCACCGCACGAACTCCGCAATGCAATTTGCAATTTGTTTGTGCCTTGAATGATAAATTTAGTAAAAGTTCTTTTATAATGTTAAGTTTTGTAAAAGAAAGCCTGGAGGGAGCAAGTCCCTTATGCACTGGGGTGACTCCCGGAAGCATTAGTTATCGGAAGTTTTTAACCCGGACTTAGCTTCAATTCACCGGGAAAATACTCCATGGGCTGCTTCTGTTGATTTTCTTTGCAAAAATTGTTTCTCGAATTGTCAGGATTGACTTAACTTGATGGAATCATTCGCGAATCGAAAAAAAACTTGTCATGAAGGAGCCCATTGTTTGCGATTACCTGATCATTGGTGCCGGAATCGTTGGTTTAAGCCTGGCTTACGAGCTAACAAACCGCTTTCCCGAAAAACACATTGTCCTTATCGAGAAGGAGGACCGGGTGGCCTGTCATGCAAGTGGTCGCAACAGCGGGGTGTTGCATGCCGGGTTCTACTACTCTTCCGATTCCCTGAAAGCCCGCCTGTGTGTGGAGGGCAATCGCCTGATGAAGGAATTTTGCAGTGAGCATGAGATTGCGGTGAAACGCTGCGGAAAGGTTGTGGTTGCGGCAAATGAGGCTGAACTGAAAGGTTTGCACGAGTTGGAGCGGCGCGGAAAAAGAAATGGTGTGGAGGTCAGCTTGATCGGTACCGATGAACTTGCACGCATCGAGCCCAATGCAAAAACGCACAAACAAGCGCTCTACTCGCCCACCACCGCGAGCGTTGATCCGGTTTTGGTGTGCGAAAAGCTGAGCGAGGTGTTGCAGAAGAAAGGGGTGCGCATTCATTTTGCTGTGCGGTACCTGAGGCGAAAAGGCGATTTGATACTTACCAATCGTTCGGCCTACCAAACGAAACGACTCATCAACGCAGCGGGTTTGTATGCCGATAAAATTGCCCGCGATTTTGGCTTTTCAAAACACCGGGTGATTCTCCCCTTTAAGGGAATTTATCTGCAATACAACGGAAACGATTTGCCCTGCCAAACTCACATCTATCCGGTACCAAATCTACTGAATCCCTTTTTGGGCGTACACTACACCCTTACCGTACACAACCGGGTGAATCTGGGCCCAACTTCCATTCCTGCCTTTTGGAGGGAAAACTACAGCGGTTTCGAAGGTTTCAAATGGGGAGAATTCCTGCAAATACTTTACTACGAAGCCAAATTGTTCCTGTTCAATTCGTTCAATTTCAGAAAACTGGCCATCCACGAAATCAGAAAATACAACCGAAAGCATTTTGTTGGTCTGGCCAAAGATCTCACGCACAGCTGCAAGGCAAATGCTTTCAACGAATGGCTGGCTCCAGGCATCAGGGCTCAACTGCTGAACACCGAAACCCTGAAACTGGAGATGGATTTTCTGCTCGAAGGCGATGAACATTCACTGCACATCCTGAATGCGGTTTCGCCCGCTTTCACCTGCAGCTTTGCCTTTGCACGTTACATCATCAGTGAAAAACTGGCGTAAAAAAATGAGGCTGTCCAAAGAGTAAAATTTTAGGATCATTGTGAGCTTGGCGAAAAATCTTTATTCCTTGAACAACAGATGTTTCGGTTTCATTATTTTTTGTGTGTTTTCGTCTTCCGTACTCACTCAAATACCTCTTTTGTTTCTCTTCGTTGTTCCAGAAGGCGTATTTACCGTAAGTGCGGATTTCGCCGACCAATTGTTTCAGGTAAGTGTAGGCTCTGCCACGCATGAGCTTTTCCGGTCTTTTTTTGCAAAAATACCAGCAGGTAATATCAATAAACTCTATTTCATTTTGTTTCAATAAAAATTCTGACCAAGGTCAGTCAGTCTAAAAACTTATAAAATAGCTCAATTAAGATTCAAATACAGCGGTTTTCATCCCATACATATGAAATTGAAACGGGGCGGAAGCTTTCTTCAATTTGATTGTATCATGAGTTGAGAATCAAAAGTGAGACTTACCGGTGTTCTGCGCGATTTAAAATTTCACAATAAAAGTCAGCACACAATTCAAGATTTGGCAATATTGCTCAATCCTAAAATACGTGGCTGGTTAAATTATTATGGAAGAATTCATCGACGGTGCATGAAACCCGTGTTTTATTACCTACATCATCGTCTGATAAAGTGGATATTGAACAAATACAAAGGCTTTAAGCGTAGCAAGGTGAAAGCTGTGAGATGGTTAAGGCGTATCTGTAATTGTTATCCCAATCTATTTTATCATTGGACATTAGGCTATCAGTTAACCTAAAATTGAATTGACTGCATAATAAGAGCCGTATGAATTGAGAGATTTATTGCCTGTCCCGATTTTTTTCGGGATACGGTTCTGTGAGAAGTTAGGGGTGAAATTCCCCTAGCTTACTCGACTACCAAACGTATTTTATATAGTTATTTTTAAATAAACCCTAATTGCTTCATTACGGTTATTCTATCGAAAATCTGGGCGTGTCAATTAATCAGGTCGTCTTTGAAAATGATAAATTGTTATTTCTTATTGGCAACAAATATAAGTGTCAACAAGTCAATGTGTTAATGGTTATAACTGCATTGTTTATATTCTAATAATTATTCACGAATTTGATATTCACTAAAACTGTGTAGCAAATTCATAAAACATATCTGGCCACGACATTGATCCGGGAGTAAAACCATATTCAAATCCCAGTCTTATTATAATAAGCTTCTTTTGTGGACAGATATAAACATATTCACCCTTGTTTCCCATGCCAAAAAAATCATTGGCATTTTCCTGTCCTTCACGAAATTTTCCCCACCAGAGATAGTGGTAATATGTATTATTTTCTAAAAGATAATCGTAATATCCCTTTGGTTTTTCTTGTGGTTGCGTTGCTTTTTGCACCCAGCTTTCAGGTATTACTTGTATACCCTTGTATTTTCCCTTATTAAGCAAAAGCAACCCAAATCGTGCATAATCATAAGCATTGCAGTTTATTCCACTTTCCATTTTCTCAAAACCATGTTCGTCAAGGCTCCAACTTGCATTACTTCCTCCCATTTTTTTCCATAATTTTCTTTCTGCATATTTAGCAACTGACTTGCCAGTAGTTCGTTCCAAAATCATACCCAGTAATAAAGGGTTATAATTATTGTAAAGCCAATGTTTTCCTGGTTGCTCCGAGATGCGGACATGATCAAGAGTGGTTTTCCTTAAATCAGGAGCTACATAGGTAAACTCATCATCAGAAGGAAAACCATCATGTGAATAAGCAAGTCCTGAACTCATACTTAACAAATCTTTTATAGTGATTCTTGAAAAAAGGGTATCTTTTTTCATCAATTCAGGCAGATATTCTGTTATTTTATCATCTTCGCTTTTTATATATCCATCTGAAATAGCCAACCCTACCAGTGTACTAACAAACGATTTGGCCACCGAAAATGATGTGAATATGGAATCTTTATTAAAACCATTAAAATAGTCTTCGAATATAACGGTGTCATTTCGCAATACAATAAATGCTGTAGTCTGGGACCTTTCTAACATGGTTTCGAAGTTTATATTTGTATTTAATTTTTTGAAATACGAGGTGTTTTCAAATATTCTCTTAACCCTTTCTGTTTGCATGTTGTAATGTAGCATCCGCGGATGCTCAGCCCCACTAATATCCCTCTTCTTGAATATTAAATAGTCCATTACTGAGGCATCCCCGCCCTGGCATCTTCCCAACAAGGTGTTAACATCAATTTTTGATTTTTTATAAGTTAATCTGTCTGAAATATTTACTCCTGACAAATTTTGAGGATGTGTTTGGTTTATTCCATGTAGAACTATGGTTTTATACTTTCCTATATTCTTGGTCGGCGGCCATTGAACCATTTGGTTGTTTTGCTTATCGTTTCTGATAAATTGTATGGCCATTGTCACACTATCCTTGTTCCACCTTATGGGCAGATTCTCAAGTGGAATTTTCATTTCAACAGTATATGCATCTTGATTTACTTCAACTGCAGAAGTCCATTTTGAGGAAAAAGAAAATGACAAATCCCTTGTTGGCGGGTTTAAAGCACCATCCAATTCATTGCCGGCAGCATCTACAAGAAATGCATATGCATTGATTCCATCATCATAAGTATCAACACAAAATGCAACCCAGTCATTGGTCAACATTAATCCGTTGTCCTTATCCAAATGCTCTTTGTTTAATTTAGAAGTGTCGTTTATGTGACACCTGGAAGCAACATACAGATTATCTGAATCATAAGTAAAAAGAACTTCTGTATTTTCATATTTACCATTTTCATCAAATAATTCATTTATGGATATTGTTTTTTGCCAAATAGTTTCATTTAATTTTCCATCAATAATAATTTCACTCTCAGCTATAAAAGGTTTCAGTATGTCTGCGTCAGTCGATTTGTTTTGAGTAAAAGCATTTATTGAAATAAAGGTTAACCATATTTGTAGGTAAATTGAATTCAGTTTATTCATAATTAAAAAGGATTTAATTGTGCATAGTTTTTTCTAACGGGCTTTTGAGTAATGAATTAATTCATTGACATAAACACCATAACCATCATTATTTACATGCTTTATATATGTTTTTAATTCAGGGGAATACCACCACATATCCGACATCTCCCCTTTATAACCTCTTGAATTAGTTACCATTCCCTTGTATTCTATTTTGTAAGCCATGAAATTTCCTGCTTCAACATTTAATTCTTCAAAGGAAACAACTTCAACATCCTGACTCGTTTTTCCTTTGGTACCTTCATCATTTTCCCATTCTGATTCATATTTCCATTTCTTTCCTACGAATAAAGGCCAGCTACGAAAGGGAGTGTTGCTCTGTTTTTGGTCTAAAGTAGTCGAAATCCGGACGGTATCAACACCATTCCACAATCCTAAAACTCCATTATAGTCGACCACTTCCTGTAAATCTTCTCCTTGCGCACGTACCTCACCTTCTACAGTACGTTTCCAATTCCAGACCCATTTTTCTCCACTTTGATAATCATTTAAACTTGGTTTGTTTGTTGTTGAAGGTGAACAGCTAACAAGCAACAATAGCAATGCTGTTATTTGAAATATTACTTTTTTTATCATGGCAGTAATTTTAATTGATGTTAACATTCGTTGAAACTTATGATAATGCTCTACTTGCCGGTTTTAATCTTCATTATAAATGGGAATATTTATTTTGCTGTTGGAACTAATCTTTAAAAGCAAGGGATCATTGGCGTCTTCAATCGATTCTGTGCTGACATCCTTGCCTGTTCCGTAATTAATTTGAGCGTCAGGATTTTTATTACCATTGAAAATAACAATAAGTCGACTTCCTTTTGATATTTCTTTACTGACAATTCTTGTGTTGTCAAATGTGATTGTTGTCTCTTTATTGAGAGTTAGAAGCACCCTTGCTTCCCTACTTTTTGAATAACTGGCCCTACCGATATAATAACTCAGTTGAAAATACCTGCCTTCTGGTGTTAACTCATACAAATTAACCGAGTAGTCAAAATCCTTTTTATTGGCTGAAATTTCTAAATTACCTGAAAAAGATCCATTGATGATTTTTCCTTTTTGGAACGGTTCACTGATAAAAACAAGACCATCATTTAAAAGGATACTATCTTTTATAACCGGCCAGGGATAATAGTACGCATTATTCATTTTTGTTCTGTCAGCGAAATCAACTTCAAGTTTTAGATATTCTTTTTTTGGTTTCTTGCTAAGCAAAGTGTAATGACCGTTTGATTTATAGCCGCCTAAATAAAAAGTACAGGTTTCATTACTCATTGCTGAAACCGACGGCTTATGCATCCATTTATTCATACCCATTACCTGAAAATTTACTTTGTCTTTCAAGATTTCAGGCTTTCCCTTCCCTTTGAGAATGCAATCGAACCAGTCGAAGATCAATTGATTCTGGATATCTATCTGCGCAGCTTTATCGAGCTGATAACCTCGCAGATTGGCACTGGGAGTTGATTGTGCTCCCCAATGATCGTAGGGTCCTATCAATAAATAGTGCTCTGCGTTGGGATTGTATTTTAAATGCTGATTAAAGTAATACATGGCACCCCTTTGTCCGTCATCATAATAACCAGTGATACTTAGAATTGGGATATCAATATGCGCAAATTCATCTTTATAGGGAATCATGCTTTGCCAGTAACTGTCATAGCTGGGGTGGCTGATCCACTCGTGAAATAAAGGATTGGGTGTTCCATCAATGGAATCCATTTTGTTATAAGGTGCACCAGATTTAAACCATGTGTTTTGAAGATTATTCCACCTTTGATAATCGGTATTGTACAAATAGTTGTTTTCTGTGACATAGGAGATCCACTTATAGGAAAAGTTGTAGAAGATATTATTCTCCATCGGTACATCAATTCCCGGAGCAGCCGAAACACAAGGCACAATTGTTTTTAATGCCGGATGTACGCTATCTTTCATCGATGCCCACTGAGCAAAACCATTGTAACTACCTCCGAACATTCCAACTTTCCTATTATTCCAGGGCTGTTTACTAATCCAATCAATCGCTGCATACACATCATTGTGTTCATGCTTGTAAGGTTCAATAGCTTCATTACTCAGGCCCTTACCTCTGGAAGTAGCTAAAACCCCAACATAACCTTTAGATGCAGGTATTAAGGCTTGATTAATATTGGATGAATCCGCATAAATGGTAAAAGTCAGGATGGCAGGAAGTGGGCCGGTTCCTCTTTTGCGAACCACTGTAAGCGAAATTTCAGCGCTATCTATGGGGGAAACGATCACTTTTTGTTCGATATGATATCTTCTTTTTTGTTCCCTTTTTATCTCCCCGAAGACAATAGGCTCGGTATGATGAAACACCTGGTAAAGGAAATAGGATCGCAACAGCGTTAAAGCTTCCTCCTGAGTGATCCCTGGTGCTGAAGCTTTGTCATAGTTTTCCTTAAATCGGTTCGTAAATTGAGCAACCTGATCATAAGTTGTCAATACAATATTGACCGAAGAGAGCTGCTGATCACTACAGTTCTGCAAATAATCAGACAATACCTTTCGGTAAGTGGTTTCAAAAGGGATTTGCTTCGCTGACTCCTCAATTTTTGCCATAGCAAATAGCTCATAAGGAAGCTTGTCGGGGTGACCGTTTTGAACGGAAACATCTTTTCTGGTCGATTGAATAGTTTGGATGGCGCGCTCATACTGACCCGCCAGAATTTCTATTAAGAAAAGGTCGTTTGATTCGATTTTCAGGCCTCTGATTTTACTTTGCTTTAAATAATCTGTTGCCAGATTTTGCATTGCCTTTGTCAAAGATACGGTGTCGGAGAACGCTGCTTTTTCAAATTTTATTGACTGACCTTTAAGTGTTATGCTAAGGTTTACTAAAATCAATAATATCAGTAAATTTTTCATTTGTTGTAATTATTATACACTGATTCCCGTGTAGTAAAGGATATTAATTCCGGTTTTACTTCCTTTAATAAATTCTGTTTATTGTTGAAGCAAAAGTAACAACAATCTTCTGCATAAATATTCGGGATTATAATTACGAACCAAAAAGTCTGATTTCATATTTTGATGGAAGAAATGCACAACTATCATAGAAATTTTCATTGGTGTTAGCGGTCCGGGTTTTCTTGTTTCTTATTTTCTAAGCTCATAAATAACTCCTTCGTATCCGTCAAAGTCAAAAGTTACTAAAGAATATTCCATTTAATGTTTTCTTATTTCCATTTAATATTTAGTTCTAATAGTATTTGTATTCTGTATCACTATTGTATGCGCCATTCGCAATGGCTTTAATTTTAGTTGGATAATTTAGAGTATCATATGTAAATACATTCTCAAGAAGAAATTTATAGGGTGCAGGACTTGTTTTTTCCTCTATACTAATAATATTGTTTTTTAGATATGGAAACCTAAAATCATCACCAGAAGCACTTAGGTTACTCATTCCTAGAGCTGCCGAATCACTAAAAAAGTCTATAAAACGGACAAGGTAAGCTGATTTTAATTGACCATAGAAAGGATTTGGATTTTGATCATATTTTATCTCATATGCATTCAATAATGAATCATTTGAATCATAGTCTTTAGCATTGGTTAAATTGCCGTCCGAGTCATAATCGAAGGTAGAATAAGAATCGACTCTAGATAGTTTGCTAATCAAATTTGCCGCATTTAGCTCTAAAGTAATTTCTTGATTGGCAGACATAAATTTTCCTTTTGCCAAAATGGTTTGTCCATTGTGCGTTAAAACATAAGAATGAGAACCGCCCTCGGCTTCAAAAGAAATTATTTCTCCGGCTGAATTATAGGTATAGAAATCTCTATACATTTCACTTACATTATTATTGCATTGATATTCGAAAATGTACTCTTCATCATATGCAGATGTAAATTCTCTTTCCGTTGCCAAAAGATTGAATTCATTGTATGTAAATTCAGAGGTACGAACTGCAGATTGATTATTCACTGGAGTCCGGTTCATTTTCTTAATGTATCTGCCAAGAGTTATAGTATAATTATCTCCAACACAGGTATCCTCTTCTGCGATCGGATCATTTTGTGTACAAGAAATGAAAAAGCTACTGGTTAACAATAGTATCAGCAAAATTGATGTTTGTTTGAAATTCATTTTTAAAATTTTAGAAAGCTTAATTGTTTTGAATATTATTTATGTTTCAACTTCTGTTTTACTATTTCTAAATCTTTCTGAAATAATTCGAGATCCCTATCTTCATTTCCAATGGCAATATCAACCGCTTTTTGATAGTTCTTAACGGAAGCTTCTAAATCACCATTTATCATTAGTAATTCAGCATAACTATCAAATGAATATTTCAGTCGTTCTTTAAATTCAGCATTATTCAACGTTTTGCCCTCCCATGGATCAGCATAGTCAACATGAATGGGATATTCGTTGTGGACAGACCTTTTCGACTTTGTTAAAGCCTTGCATATTCCATACTTCTAAAATAAACTCACGTAAAAATTTCTCTTTATTAATTTTCATTATTATTCTTAATTAAAACTATACAATGTATTTGTCGGGTTTCTTATACTACTCCTATTTTTCCAGAGTCAGCTGCCAATCGATATCAAATCTTTCTTTCAGGTATACACTTAAAGGCTCAAGTCCAATTTCCGCTCTTCGTATATCTACATGTTCAGGATCTTCAATTGGCTGAGGCACACGCGTATTTTCTTCAAATTTTAGTTGGGTTCCATAGATTTGCTCTTTTCCTTCTTCCACCAACAACCTATCCCGCATTTTAGCGTACCGCAAAGGTTGTGCCTCACCCTTTTTAAAGGCTTCTTCAAGCATTGGGAAATATTTTTTACGAACTTCGTAAGAGGAATGGTTGATAATCAAAGCAGCCCCGGCAGCTGCATATTCAGTAACCTCTGATGCAGTCGGCCATCCATATTTATCAATAAGATTTGGCAACATCTCCTCATTTTCTTTCTTGTTCTTTTCCTCCATGGCAAGTACAGGAAAAATAGCAGGTGTGCTAAAATAACCGCCGTTTTGCATATATTTTCTTCTTTCGATATTTCCAGCATACATCAATCCCTGATCTTTAATAATCATTCGGAAAAGTGCCCTGGCAAATGCTTCATTTCTTATAGCACCATTTTTAGCTTCATATTTTCTAATTTGAGCATCGTTAATCTTCTCCCACCTTGGGTCATCAGTTAAACTTAAGAACTCAGGATTGTATAGTGCCTCTAATGTTGAATCATCCTGGAGTGCATGATTAAGAAAATAGAAAGCAGTATCTCTCATATGAGAAGTCCACAAAAGTGCGGATGTTGAAGCTAATTTATATGATATTTCAGCAGTAGGATTCTGCATCATTGCTCCTCCGTATTCCATTATTGCAGGCATAAGAAGCCCTATGTTTTTTAGGCTGTCTCCTTTAGTTATATGGTCTTGTCCGTAGCTTGTCTGGAAAAGGACAAGAATTAAACAAAATGTGATTGTTTTTTTCATAATTGATTGATTTTAAAATTTATAAACTATAATTAATCTAATACTTTAAGTTTCTCTGTTGCCCAATTATTTTGAGGTTTTAGTTGTAAAGATTTTTTGTAATACACAATTGCAGAATCCACTTCATCAGCTAAGGAGAAAGCCTCAGCTAGATTGTTGTATGCATTCCACGATCCAGGGTGAGTTTTAAGGTTCAGTTCAAATAATTTCTTTGCATCGTCTATTTTTCCTCCGTTCAGATAGGCATATCCTTTATCCATTAAGAAGCGCTCACTAAACGGATGAATTGAGTCATTTCTTACTTCATAGTACTCACTAATTGCTTCGGTTACTCCTTTCTGGTTGACTTTCTTATGAAAATCATTAAATTTTATACAATCTGCTACATGCCACAAATCATAAGCGCTGAATAGTTCGTTTGAGTTTCCACAATGTACAATAATGATTTCTTTATCAGGAATCACATAAATAGCTTGTCCGAGGTTTCCATTGGCAAAAAACTGAAATGTAGAATCGCATTCCGTATGCCCCCACCACTGATAACTGTAATAGGTGTGATTGCAATTTTCACCACCCAACCACACGGGATAAATATTACGTGGAATACTGGCATTTTCCTTTGTTGATTTATTTACCCAGTTCTGTGATATAATTTGCTCACCATTCCAGTTACCACCTTTAAGGTATAAACGTCCAAAGCGTGCATAGTCTATGGCTCTTGCAATCAAACGACTAGGCATGTATTCAAATCCGGATTCTTTACTGTCAATAGAGAAAAGTGCACTGTATTTCATCATTTTAGTCCAAAGCTTTTCCTGTAGATATTCCGAAACAGTTTTGCCTGTGGCTCGTTCAATAATTAATCCCAAATAACTTGTGTTATAATTGCAGTACTGAAATGTTTTACCTGGTTCTTTAGCAATGTCAATTTTTTCCAGTAATAATTTTCTGACCTTTGGGTGATAATATCCAACAGCTTCGTCGTGCCAAGGCAGATGTATATGAGTTCCTGGAAAATAGCCTTCATAATATTTCAAACCAGAGCGCATTTCGAGCAGGTTACGAATGGATATTTTTTCAAATCTGGGATCTCTGTCTTTTAACTCAGGTATATATTTAGTCATGGAATCGTCCAAGCCTGAAATCAGTCCATCATTTATGGCGGCACCTATCAAAAATGAGATAAAAGATTTGGCCATTGACTGCGAATGAAAATAAGATTCTCGTGCAAAACCATTGAAATATTTTTCATACAGAATGGTATCCTTTCGGATAAATATCAATGCAGTAGTTTTGGATTTTTTAGCCCATTCATCAATGCTATTGAACTTTGACTGCAAAACCCTATCGGAAAATAATGATTCTACATAAGATTCATCCAGATTCTTTTCAAATTCAAATGTATTTCCAGATCCTTTAATTTTGCGGTTTTCAAAATTTTGATAATCATATACATCAGCCACATTCATGGTTAGCAATCGATAAATATATACCGGAGAATATTTTGCAGAAAGCACAATTAGTACAAGTAAAAGCAAAGCCAGTGGTATGATTAGTATAATTTTGAGTGTTTTCTTCATGATAATACAATTTTAATTTATGGCCGGCTTTGCATTTTTCAAATGCATATATATCAGCCAAACAGCCAATAACATCTCACCCAGAGCCATTGGTAAGGCTAATTCATTTTCTAAAATTTGAACCGTTTGCACATCCAATAATGAGCTATTCTTTACAATATTGATTTCGCTATAAATGACACCTCCAAGGTATAGTAAGTAGCCTATGAATTTGGGGACATGCACCGACTTTATCGACAAATAACCTAAACCCATCAAGTGCAGACCAAAAAGAATAAGTCCAAATGACCATATTTGTTCAAAAAACCCCAATAATTCGGTAATATCATTTGCAAAAACAGTTGGTTGTTCAATGAAACGAATAGCTGCCAGTTGATACACTGCCAAAATCAAAAATACGGTATAAATCAAACGTATACCAGCAGTTATCATCGATATTTTTCGATTAGTAGATATAAAAAATGTACAAAGTGAGAAGGCTACAATTAAATCGGTACTAATAATTACGATCCATCCTGCTATTCCGGCTAACAACAATTCACTATTGTCAGCCAGATTTTGAGCGGTTTCCAATGGCGTTTTTGCCATCAGGCTAGTGTAAACAAATCCATATGAGAATCCTGATGCTATTGCCATTATAATAAGAGAAATGCCAGCAATTAATCCTGCTTTTTTTCTTTTTTATTCATGTCGCCTGTATTTATGATTCAACAATAATTACAACATTTCCTTTTTTATGCCCTGTTGCAATATACTGATGAGCATGAGCTACCTTCTCAAGAGGAAACTGACGATCAATAACTGTTTTAAGTTTTCCGGATTTAAAAATCTCCAACAATTCTAAAAGCAATGCACGAAGTTCGTCCTTTGATTTTAAGCCTGATGCGCCAAATTTTGCTTTTCTGCTGCCAAGTATTGAAGTACGAATCATTTGTAGAAGTAATGAAGATTTTAGTACCGGTGAGATGTAAACTCCTTTATTCGTTAATATGCGTTTAGATTTCCCGAACGAACTACATCCAATGGTATCATAAATTATGTCGTATCGATTTTCTGATTTTGTAAAATCATTGTTTGTATAATCGATGGTATGGTCGGCTCCTAAGGATTTTACCAGCCTCACATTTGCAGTGCTGCAAACAGTTGTTACTTCAGCTCCAAAATATTTTGCCAGTTGAACAGCTGCTATTCCCAGACTTCCAGAAGCTCCGTTAATCAGAACTTTTTGTCCGGGTTTAACATTCCCTATTTCTTTAAGGAAATTAATGGAGGTCAGGTGGCCATCACAAAATGGAGCTGCATCGGTATAAGATAAATTCTCTGGTTTATGAAGAATTACACCATCTTCCGGAACAGTTACATATTCGGCATTTGTACTAAACCCTAATGTAGTCTCACCAAAGACAGCATCTCCTATAGTGAACTTTAGAACACTTGAACCTACTTCAACTACCTCTCCTGCAAATCCGGTTCCCGGAATAGAATATTTTGGTTTTCTGATTCCTAAAAACAAACGGCTAAAATAGGGTTTCCCAGAGAGCATCATAACATCAGCTCTGGTAGCTGAACATGCATGAACTTTTACCAGAACTTTGTTTTCTGTTGGTTTTGGAATTGCAATATTTTTTAATTTTAATACATCATGATTACCGTATCCCTCAGCTATAATTGCTTTCATTGTATCTGCTTCCATAATTTTTACTCCAAAAAAAATTTTCTAAAGCAAATCTACGCGCAAGCAATGGTTAAGAAGTTCTGAAAAACTAAAAATGAATTCGGATTTATAAATGCGAACTGTTTTTTTCTTGATCTAAGTTTTTCAGATACTCTAAAGGCGTTATTCCTAACTCTTTTTTGAAGAAGGTATTAAAAACGGTTTTCGAATTGAAACCGCTTTCATAAGCAAGTCCGATAATGGAAATATGTGCGTTTTCAGGATTTTTTGCCAGTTCTTTAAAATGTTCCAAACGGTAATAGTTTATAAATTCGTTGAACTTTTTCCCAACATATTCATTCAACAACCACGAAAGTTGATTTGGGTGAATCTCAACTTGATTGGCTAAATCCCGCAAGGAAACAGATGGGTTTAAATATGGTTTTTCAGTTTGTGTAAAATCAACCACTTTATTGGCAAATTCAGTTGCCGTTTTTTTATTGAGTAAGGGCTTTTTTTTCGTTACTACTTTTGGGAGAGGTAGGTGTCCGTACAATTTTTTGTGATAACGTACATACCGTTTATCGTCTACCAAACCATTTACAAGCGGATCGGAATAACTTAAAAGCAATACCGAAGATTTCATTTTTAACGAACGTTCCAATAAGTCAAATGCTTTATCAAACATTTGAAGATTTGCATAAGCCAGAAACAGATATGAATGAGCCTGGAATGCTGCTGGATTTTCAGCTTCTTTCTCTAACTTTTTTAATTGAACTTTAGCATTCGTTTTGTCACCTTTTAAAATATTGGTTAGACAAACTATTCCCAGTTGTTCATGCGGAATTAATATGTCTTTGGGTATATCTTCAATTTTTTGTAGCAATTCATCATACCTTTTTTGAAAGATCATGCAATAGGAATGAACTACAAAAGCAGGAATATTTTTGGGATTTTTCTGCAATAATTCCTGAAAAATTATCATTGCCTTTTCAAATTCTCTGGTTCGATAATGATAATAAGCTTTATAAAAAAGTGTTTCCTGATTTAAAGGATCTATACCTAATGCAAATTGCAAATGATGTTCTGCCTTTTTTATTTCACCGGAAAGAAGGTAGAGAAAGGCTATAAATTGCTGTGCTTCAGGGTAACTTGGTCTTAGTTGTAAGGATTTCAATATATGCTTTTGTGCATCCGCAAAATTACAGTCAGTAAAAAACGAAAGATTGGCCAATAGATAATGTACACCAGCATTTTGTTGATTCAATTCATAGGCTTTGTAGGTGTATTCAACTGTCTTTTTCCATGCTTTTTCAGGTTGCATAAATTGAGTTGTGGCCATAAAGCTGTATGCATCAGCAAGTCCGACATAGGCGTCTGTATAATCTGGATCAAATTCAATGGCCCGATTAAACATCTCAATAGAAGTCTTTACATCCACGGGGTTCCACTTATTGAAATGATATCTTGCCTTCAAATAATAATTGTAAGCATCCAGGTTAACGGTTTTACTTTCTATTAAATGTTCTTTAATTTCCAGATGTCCCAGCTCCTCCCGGAGCTTGTCCGCAATTATAAGGCTGATTTCATCCTGAATTTCCAGGATATTTTCCAGCTTTCTGTTCCATGATTCCGACCAAAAATGAAAATCATTTGCAGCCAGAATCAACTGAGCCGTTATTCTCACTTTATTACCTGCAATACGAACGCTTCCCTCAAGAATGACTTCAGCATTTAGTTGATCTGCAATTTGCTTTAGCGTATACTCTTTGTTCTTAAAATAGAATGAAGATGTTCGGGAAATGACTTTTAATTGTTCGATTTTGGCTAGTGCATTGATAATTTCTTCAGTAATTCCATCACAAAAATATTCATTCTCAACGTTTGCACTAATATTTATAAATGGAAGTACTGCTATGGTTTTATCTTTTAGGTTTGTTTCCTTCATAGACTCAATATTTTAGTAGGAGACATATATGTTTTTTACCGCGTGTGTGTGCCCCTGCATGAGCATGACCACACCCACCGAAAGGTCATTGAAAATGTTAAATATACAAATGGTTCTGTGAGAAGTTAGGGGTGAAATTCCCCTAGCTTACTCGACTGTGTGTAATGTATTTACTCAAAATTAGTATTTGCATAATCATTGAAACTCTCAAATTCCTTTGGGAAAGTATTGTTGACAAATTCATATTCCCAAAGCTCCATATATCTAATACCTATTGTTTGTGCTTGTTCAAAAATAGTTGTGTAGTCGTTATTTTCAAATCTTGAAGGTTGGTCTGATCTCCCGATTGCTTGTGAATAAATATCTCCGGGGAAATCAATTAAAGCATTTACTAAATTAGGCTGATATATGTTTTTTCCAGAAATCCACCACATTGCAGCACCAACTCTATGATTTAAAGAAGGCTCATTCCACAAGTCTGTCATTATTCGATTAGGAATTGAGGTATCTTCCATTATGTCGTGGACTTCAACAGCTATTGCCTTTTTTGTAAAAGCATCTGCAAATATTCTGGCTGTTTCTTTTACACCATTAACCCAATTATCTGAAGTTAGTCCAGCATCTAAAAGTTCATCTGTTGTTACACCATTAAAATGACCTTCTATACCATTTGCCGTCATTTGTGGAACATATACTAAAACCAAATCTTCATCTTCATTATATTCATTCGAAAGTGCTTCCGCAAGTAGTGTTAGTCTTTCATTAACTCTAGTGTCCCAAATTTTAGGGATTCGTTTTACTGTATTATTGATTCCCATTATTTCAAAATAATCAGCTCTAATAGATTCTGTCAACCATAAAGGACTATCTCCACCAGCCAGAATACCAAGACTCCACTTTAAATTTCGCCCTTTAATAATTTCACGAAATTGCTCTATGCTTGAAAAGTCATAAATCCCTTTAGTTGGTTCTATTTCGCTCCATTTTACTCGAATTAACGAACCATTAACTTGGTTATTATCTAAAGCAGTTTTATTTCCAAAAGAACTAGTATAAAGTCCTTTAGGCTTTGTAATTTCTGCAGTAATATTTGAATTTTCAAGAATAGAGTTATTATCATCTGAATTACAAGAAAATAAAAATAATATTATAAGAAAAGTTAAGTTGTATTTACACATGTTTCGTGTTTAAATTAGTTGTTTAGTTTTAGAGTTCAAAAACAACTTAAGGTTTAATCAGCATTACATACAACGAGCACATGTATGAAATCGTTGGGGATTGCGGGCTTCGTCACTGTCTGCCGACACAAAAGCTGATGCGGGGTAGAAAGCTCCAATTAACCACTTAGCCCCCAATGTTTTATACATGATGTGTGAGCCCTGCATGAGCATGACCACACCCACCGAAAGGTCATTGAAAATGTTAAATATACAAATGGTTTTGTGAGAAGTTAGGGGTGAATTGAAAATCGACGAAGTCAAATTCCCCTAGCTTACTCGACTAGGTGCTGGCATTTCAGTAGGTTATGTATTTTAATCTTCGATATTCTTCCACTTTTGTTATTTCAGCATTTGGATATTGTTTCATATAGTAGGTCGTTAAATCTTGCTTTAATGTCATCATATTTCCTCCGCCTACAATTTCATATGATTCATTTCTACCACCATAACTTAGCTTAAGAATTAAATCTTTTACTTTATAGTTGCCATTTTCAGTAGCCGATCCGTCCTGAGACTGATAAGAAAAACCATCTGGATAGCTAAAATTATATTTTGAATTCACTCTTTTTTCTGCATTTGTTACTAGTTCGGTCTTTATTAGTTCTGAGATATCTTTATTTGCGGACTCTACAAAAATGAATTCAATACCAATTGGGAAGTATTCCTGCCATCCTCCAATTCTCGGTCCTGTTGCTGAAACAGTGATTTTGGAAAAGTCATTAAACTTGTCTTTTATAGTTAGGATTGCTTTTCCCATTTCGGAAGTGGTGATGATTATGTTTTTCCCTTCGATGATTGCAGATGCAACATTTTCATTGTCTGTTGCCACAGTATATTCACCGTTGACTGATAAAATTGCAACAGTATCTTTAGCTCCAGCAATTAATTCAATTAAGTTTTTACTCAAAACAATTGAAGTGTCATTCTTTTCACTAGAACACGATGTCATAAGAAAAGCAATTAATCCAATTGTTATCGTGGGAAAAAATATCTTTTTAATCATATATCTGAAATTTACGGTTATTCTATTTTTTATGCTTGCACCTAACGGTAAATTGTATGATGAGTAGTGGCAGATTGCGTGGTAGTTTCCTGTCAAACCGCTACGCAGTTTGAGTAGGCTACAAGTCTTGATATTTAGCACTTTACCTGCCATTACTTATACAAAGTGTTAGCACAAGTATTTTTTATTTTATTTTCATCAATTTTATAGACAATAATTTCTTTTGTATCCCAGTAATTCTTCTTTATAAACTTATTTAATGATTTAAATATATCAGGTTTAAACATCCCATTTTTTGTATAAAATATTTCATCACGGTAATATACAGTGTGAATAGTCCAGCCAAAATCGTTGACAAAAGCAAGTATTACATCATTCGGAATAGTTATTTTTAGATTTTTTCTGGGTTTTGTGCTAAATTCAGTAATTTTTGTAAAAGAATTATTCAAAATTTTTTCTAATGATACTCTATCTGTATTTGTTGTTTTTCTAAAAATATTTTGACTATATGTCTTACTGTTTTCAAAATACTTTTCCAGTGCATATGAATAGCAATTTTGTATGGCTGTTTCATTTGAGAGAAAATAACCTTTTGAAGCAAAATAGCCCGCGTGATTGATATTGTCAGAAAGAGTGTCTATTCTTTCTTGATTTAAAACACTTACTCTTATAGTGTCATTTAACCATAAAACATTAATGCTTATAGACTTCTTTCCTACTTCTATTGTATCCAACGTAATAGATTTGATATTAATCGGAGAATGAGTTGACAAGCTCATCTGACAATAACTTTCAATGAAAATAAAGTTTAGAAGTATTATGATGATATATTTTTTAAAAGTGCTCATTTTCTCCTTTATTCAGTATTTGTGCTAACTTCTTAAATTGTGCACCATAGGTGCACTTATTTCTGCTATATCAGATAAAAAGGTGCACAATACATGCCGTATTGGGGTGTATTGTGCACCTTTTTCAATTTTACAATCCCAAACTTAGCAAATTATAATCAATACTTTTGTGCTGTTTCGAAATAATTATGTGTTGAATAAAAATTAAACTGATTGTTCTTCAGTATTCAAACCAAAAACAGATTCGCGAGCTTATACCATTTGGCTTTATAGCTCAAACTATAGTCAATTTGGTCTAAAGTACTAAATCGAAATAAAGATTCAAGCCGTCAAACCTGCCAACTTTTAGGGATGTGAGTAATTGCACAAAAAAAGCTTTTCTATTTTGGAAAAGGGCCAAGGGAGAGCCATTTTTTCTATTTGCGTTGTGCTGTTTTAGCATCTTGCTATTATAAAATCAACTACTAATCGATGTTATTTATTTTATGTGGCTAAAGCCTATCTATTCACTTCATGTTATCAGTTGCTTAAAAGCAACTGCAATAGATGTTTTGCATTAGTTTCATTTCACTTTCTCAATCATTTATATTTTCTATTGCCTAAAAAATAAGAGCGATAAACAGTCTGGTTTTCTATTTACATCAGTAAATGCTTTGTGTTTTTTATCTATTGCAGTTCGGCTTTAGCCAACTGGAATTAAAATATTCTTAGTGTTTGGCTTTAGCATCATCTTACTTCTTCAATCTCTTGCTTGCAAGGGTATCATTAAAAAACAAAGGGCTTCACATAGTGTGAAACCCTTAGCCTTAGCTTTAAACCAATTCGCCGTCTGCCACCTTTGTTTTTTGCGGCGTTTTACCAACTCATTGTTTTTATCGATTAATTCGGCCATGGTTTTGGCGGTAGCTTCGTAGGTAGTTGGATCTACCTTTGCCATGGTATTCATATAGCTCACTAAGTTATCGTTGATTTCTGTGATGCTCTCTTTCTTCAATTTACTGGGCGAAGCCAAATCTTTCTTCACGCTTTCAGAATACAGCTGTGGTTTTACTTGAAACCAGCTGTGGTTTTCTGAAAATATCAGATTTGTTAAATCCAGCGTCTTTTATTGCTTTTATGGGGTGTTTGTAAAAAAATCCCAGGCTTCTGCCCGGGATATTTCCGATATTTTTCTTGTTTGTTGAATTGTTATTCCAATTTTGGTTGTAATGTTTTTATCTAAAAAAAGTTCCTGTAGCTGTGTCGGGAGCATTTCGACGGTCGGCAGCTTTTTTAATTACCTCTTCTTTTTCTTGGTTGGTGTACAGCGACCAGTTGCCTATTTCTTCTGTTGTTCTTCTGCATCCAAAGCATACGCCGTTGCTGTCTTGCCGGCAAATGCTAATGCATGGTGATTGTATATCTTCCATATTCGTTAAATCAATTTATTGTTATTTAATAACTATTACTTGTTTAATAAACTTCCATACCAAAAATTAGAAGTTTTTAGCTAATAGCCCTTGGCTAAAAGCTATTTAAAACAGCAGGAAATATAAATTTGGAATGCGATTCATCCAAAAAGAAAGTAAAAATCGCACATGCTATTTAAATTGAATACAAATAAAGATAAAGTTATCTGTTTTTCAAAATGGAGACGCAGATGATTGTGATTTTTTATGATCTCTGCAGATGATTTTACTTGTTGGGAGTTTGTGAAATTTTAGATTAAATCTTATCAAATGAAAAATCCCGAACTGCTAAGTCCGGGATTTTCTCTAACCCTAATTACTAACCTAAATCTAATCTATGAAAAAAAAACTTATCTGTTTCTACATTACAAATATAGGGTATGGAAATGCTAAAAGGATTGAATTAAAGTTAATGAAGCTTAAAATGTTATTGGTTTATTTTGCATTTTCATTTTTCAGGCATTCAGTGCCCTTTAAAAAAAAAGAAGCTAAAATTAGAAGAAGATTTTGCAAGCTTCTTCCTTATAAATTGGTATAACAGAAAAATCCCGAACCGCGAAGTCCGGGATTTTCTCTAACCTAAATCTAATCTATATGAAAAAACATTTTCTGTTTTGTACACTACAAATGTAGGGCATAGAAATGCTAAAAGGATTGAATTAAAGTTAATGAAACTTAAAAAGTTATCAATTTATTTTGCATTTGCATTTTTTAAATAGGCCTGAACATATCGTATTTCAGAGTAAGAGTAATCTGAACCAAGTTCTTGTTTGCATTCATTCAGGCTTTCAACACCCTCTTTTTCAAGCTGTTTTTTAATTTTTTTGATCTTTTTTTTCTCCACAAATTTATCGAGAGGCAGCATTCCCAGACCTACGTAATGCGCCAGATGTTTATCTATTGTTGTAACGGTAAGATCTCTGAATGCGGAAATTTCACGCACTGTCCGGCCATCTTTATACAATTCCAGACTTATCTCTTTCGTATCTTGTTTGTTACCGGGTTTTATTATTTTTTTTGGTTCGGCCGATGTGAAATTCAACAGACCCAGATTTTGCCCCTGGCGATATTCCGTAACCATTTTGATTACATCTGCGCCGTAGTGTTCAATTTTTTTCTTTCCAAAGCCTTTCACAGCTTTTAATTGATCGGTTGTGTAGGGCAGATTGTTGGCAATATCAACCAGACTTTGCTGCGAGGCGATGTAATAAACCGGAGCATTTATTTTATCGGCCAGATTCTTCCTCCATTTTTTTAGTGTCCGGAATAAATTGGGATGTTTTACGTTTTCATCAACCACCTCTTTAGGACTCTTTAAACGAAAACTTTGTTTCTCGAAATGAGCTTTGGCGCGCACAGTTTGGTAATTGGCAGTATCGAATTTTTTCAAACACGATTTTAAACTAACAAGTTTAACGCTTAGCTTTTCATTCAACTGTTTTAAATGACCCTCAATTACTTTCTTTATATTTTGATTATCGGTATCGAAACTAAAATCTTTCAGAATGGGTTGCAGGTGTTCCTCCAGTTTCCCCACGAAATAGGCCGAAGCTTTGCTGATCCTTTCCTGCGCCTCTTTGTTTTCATGCAAGTTCTGATTATCGGCACAATATCGTTTTACCGATGGAATAAATTTTTCGCCAACCACCAGAATTTCAGGTCCAAGAAATGGAAAGGCAGCATTCATTTTATCAGCTAAATTGCCCTGAATACTGTTTCTGTTTTCCTGCAAATGCTTGTTGCAGTAATTGCAGATTCGGTAGATATCATGAAAAGAAAACAGTTCTTCGAGAAGCTGAAACTGATATTTACGAATGGAATTCTCCAGATTTTCTTCCCCCGGAGGATTGGCTTCAATATTTTGAGTGAATTTAGATACGGCGTTGTCGCAGATGATTCCCGATTTACTTAGCGTTGATTTAAGAACCAATCCTTCCAGCGACTTGCATCGGCTCAAGGCTACGTAAACCTGTCCGTGAGCAAAAGCCGCATTGGCATCAATTACTGCTCTTTCGAAAGTCAATCCCTGACTTTTATGAATGGTAATTGCCCAGGCCAGTTTCAATGGGAACTGCGAAAAACCGCCCGAAATTGTTTCTTCAATTTCTTTGCTTTCCGGGTTGATGCTGTAATTGATGTTGTGCCAGTCTTCAGGATACACATCAATTTCGAAATTGTCTGTCTCGCATTTTACATGAATTACATCATCGCCAAAACCGGTAACCGTCCCTATTTTGCCGTTAAAATAGAGCTTCTCAGGCGAGCTGTCGTTTTTTACAAACATCACCTGTGCCCCTGTTTTTAATTGCAGCTGCTCTTCGGTAGGAAAGGAGTATTCGGGAAAGATGCCTGTAATGTTCGCCTTAAATTGCTGCGATTTTCCCTTTAATTGCTTTAGTTTTTCTTCATTTATCTTCTGAGCCCGGGCATTGTGTGTTGTTAAAGTGATGTAACCATCCTTATCGGTTGGTTTAAAATCGGGCAAATATCTTTTTTCCAATTCGGTATAGGATTCCTGCGAGAGTTGGTTGTTCCTGATTTCATTCAGAATTTTAATGAAGCTTTCGTCTTTTTGGCGGTAAACATGTGTAAGTTCGATACTTATGTGCTGCGATTGCAGAAATGCACGACTGCTAAAAAAGAAAGGGGTTTCGTAATGATTCCGAAGCAAACTCCATTCTTCATTTTTCACCACAGGAGGCAATTGCTGCAAATCGCCAATCATCAGTACCTGAACACCACCAAAAGGCAGGTTTCTGTTTTTAAATTTGCGAAGCACTTCATCTATACCATCCAGTAAATCGGCGCGAACCATACTAATTTCATCAATAATCAGCAGGTCGAGAGATTTTATAATATCGATTTTTTCTTTTCGGTATTTCCGGATGGGAGAATTGGATTCGGTTTTGGGGTTTTTATCTTCGTTTAAGATTTGCCCTGGCATTATGGGGCCAAAAGGCAGCTGAAAAAAGGAATGAATGGTTACACCACCAGCATTAATGGCCGCCACACCGGTGGGGGCAACAACTACCATTCGTTTGGGCAGTTCCTCTTTTAGCTGGCGCAAAAAGGTAGTTTTTCCGGTACCGGCTTTACCCGTTAAAAAAATTGTGGTGTTTGTGAATCGTACAAACTTGTGAGCCAGATCCAGTTGCGAATTACTTTCCATTTTGTAAACATCTGTTTTTTGAGAAACTAAAAATACGAAATGTTAATGGGATACGGATGGAAATTTATGTAAGATTAATTGGAGTAAGGATATGTAATTGGCTGTTTAGCCCAAAAGCTAATATCCCGAAAGCAAAGTTTTTTTATTTACAGGAAGAGGAGCCTGTTCTTTTTCATGCCGGGAATTCAAAAAGCATGGCAGACTAATGTGCAGATAACAAGTGCAGTTCAGGAAATTGTAATACCGGTGTGTTACTTTCAGGTATTCAGTGATTGGATATTTGGAACCATCCTGATGAAGGTAATGTTCCTTGAAAAAATATTCCAAATCGATGTGAAGCACTTTTTCTGAAAGAGTGGCTTCAATAAATTTAATATCCTTTACCAACCAGGGAGCTTTAAGTTTTAGAGCTTCAGAAAAGATCTTGAATTCATTCATTGTATCAGGATTTTAAAGAACAAATCCGGATTGTAAAAAATCCGGATCTGTATTTAAATAATTATTTTTTTCCCATTCGCCTAAAAGGCAAAAGAACTAAAAAGCATAGTTAAAATGCAATAAGAAACGGGTACTGCTTTCTATCTCTGAGTTGGCAACGGTTCCGTCAATCTGAGTAGTTCCATAAGCCGCCGCAGTATAAATAATTTCGCCGCCAATTTTCATTTTACCAGCTAAAAACTCAATTCTTGGAGCTATCTGATACAGGTAATCGATATTGGATCCAAGGCTGTACAAACCAACAAAACTGCCATTGTTTTTGGCCAGCTCATCGTCGGCACCCAGGTTTTTGCTGTAACCGGCGTTCAAACCATATCTAACATTTCCAGCTGTTGTGAAGACATCAGAAACCAGATTCCAGGTTTTGATATTGGTGTATTCGTAATCGCCGTTGGTTTTAACATTCTTAACCCCATATCCACCAAGCATAAAGAAATCACACATGTTTTGGCCATAAATGTTTTGAATGTTCCATTTGAATTTTTTTCCGGTAATACTCAACCACAAATTTGTATAGCTGCTTCCGATTTTCTCATCGGTTTTAAGGCCAAGAGAATTTACTGTTAGGGGCATTAAGGTTTTGTAACCAACAGTAATCCCCGTTGAAATAACCTTTGAAAGTTGAGTCTCGAATCGGGCATTGAATTCAGGAATGGCCGATTGTTGTGCGTATTTCACACTATTGCCTTCAGGCCCTTTACTTTTAAAATCCATTTGAGAAAGCAAAGCCAGACTCAACTTACTGTTTTTGAGTTTTCGGGTATATCGTAATTGTGGTGCACGATTTAAAACTCCAACAGGAATGCCTGCACCCCAATGCAATACTCTTGGGAATGCTGATTCAATAAAAATCGGGTGCCAGTATTTACCAGCTAACAACTGATCTTTTTCCCAATCTAATTTGATAAAGGCATGACGCAAACGCAGCAAACCTGTTTGATCGTTAGTCGTTCCCACAAAGTCTCCTTCTACCACAGCAGTACCTTTTGCTCCGAAAGCTTCGAATCCGGTAAGGGTAACATTTAATCTCGACTGAATGGATGTCATCATAAATTCGGAGCGGTCGTTTAGATCATTGCCTTCTGTGTCTAAAGATTTTGCAGCAGGGAATAAAAGAATTGCTCCTTCGCGCGCATTCACCGTTTTTCTGGTATCGAAATAGCTTTCGGCGGCCACAAACCCGTGTATACTAACAACTGGTTTTTCTTGTGCTTTCGTTGCAATCCCCGATAAAACAAGGACTGAGAGGAATAATGTTTTTATTGTTTTCATTTTAGTTTTGATTTGGAAGTTGGTGATTACTGCTCTTGCAGTGTAAGTTTTGGAGAAGCTTTTTTATAAGCTACATAAAGGAAAACCGCCAAGCTTGATAATGCAGTTACAATGCCAAGAGGATAAGCGATTTCCTGCGATAAACTAAATCCTTCAGGAGCAATTAAGATATAGGTCACCACAACTGCAGTCATAAAGGTTGCCGGCAAAGAAATAAACCAGTGACTTCTTGCCTTGGTAACCATATACATTGCCGCAGTCCAAAGAACAACTGTTGCTAAAGTTTGGTTGGCCCAACCGAAATATCTCCAGATGATTGCAAAATTTACTTGTGTCAATAAAAATCCAACAACAAAAAGAGGAATGGTAACAATTAAACGTTTTGTGATTGATTTTTGAGAGAAATTAAGAGAATCGGCGATTGTTAGGCGAGCGCTTCTAAATGCTGTATCACCAGAGGTTATTGGTGCAGCTACAACTCCAAAAATGGCAAGAAATCCACCAATTTTTCCCAGCAGACTATTGCAGATTTCGTTTACTACCCATGCCGCATTGTGTCCTTGTTGTGCCATTGTTTCTCCCAGTTCTCTAACGCCACCAAAAAAGGTCATAGCGGCAGCAGCCCAAATCATAGCAACAACACCTTCGGCAATCATAGTACCGTAAAATATCTTTCTTCCTTGTTTTTCATTAGTTATACAACGAGCCATTAAGGGAGACTGTGTTGCATGAAAACCCGAAATTGCTCCGCATGCAATGGTGATAAACAGTAAGGGGTAGGTTGGATATTTATCAGGACTTGAATGTAAATTACCAATATTGGCAGGAATTAGTTCAGGAATATGGAATCCTCCAAAAATAAGAGCTCCAGCGATTCCAAAGGCCATAATTAGTAAGCAAAGGCCAAAAAATGGATATACTTTTCCAATTAGTTTGTCGATGGGTACTAGTGTTGCGATTAGATAATACAAGAAAATAGCGCCAATTAAAATGGAAATATTGAATCCTGTTAATCCATTTAAGATACTTGCAGGGCCTTTAATAAATACCACTCCAACCAGCACCAATAGAATTACAGAGAACACTCTCATGAAATTTTTGAAGGCTGGTCCTAAGTATTTTCCTACTACTTCGGGAATACTTGCACCACCATGACGTACGGACAGCATTCCTGAGAAGTAATCGTGAACTGCTCCGGCAAAAATACATCCAAATACTATCCAAATGAATGCAACAGGTCCCCAAAGAGCACCTGCAATAGCTCCAAAGATAGGACCTAATCCTGCAATATTTAAAAACTGTATTAGAAAAATTTTCTTCCAACCCATTGGTACAAAGTCAACACCATCTTCCTGCGCAATGGCAGGGGTTGTTTTTTCCGGGTCGGCACCAAATTTGTTTTCAACAAATTTTCCGTACACAACGTAACCCAAAATCAAAGCCACAATACATATAAAAAAGGTTATCATAGTAAATTGTTTTGAATGAATAATGATTTATCGATTAGATAATTTATTGATACAAAACAAGTGGAATCGTTTGCACTGCAAAAGGGTAGTTTTGCGCAAATCAATGAAAAATACGCTCACATGCCTGTGAGTATTATTACGTATATTTGGCTTGTATACTGCTTGTGGATAAGGAATTAGCCTCTTATTTGGAACAGGTACAATTAAAGCGTGATAAGTGCCTCTTTTTCAGATTATATTTCGATAATGTTGTGTTTAACTGCAAACATTACCATTGCAATTGAGTTGGTGCAATTTGTTTTGCTTAGCAGGTTTGCCCGATGACGTTCGACGGTTCGGATACTTATAAACAGCGTGTCGGCAATTTTATTGTTGTTGAAGCCTTTACAGATTAATTGCAGTACTTCAAGTTCACGATCAGTGAAATTGACAATTTCTGAGGGTTTTTTTTGTTCTTTGCGTTTGTTTAGAATTCCAACAAGCAGTTCCTGCGAAAAGTAAGATCCGCCTAAAACGACAGTTTGCAGAGCTGCAGACAGTTCATCAACATCTGAATTTTTTAATAGAAAACCTTTCACCCCGGCTTCCACCATTTTGTCGTAATACTGTTCTTCCCCATGCATAGAAAGTACAATTATTTTGAGCTTTGGATGAAATCTCATGGCTTCAATTGCAGCCTCAATACCATTCATTTTTGGCATGTTAATGTCCAATAAAACAATATCGGGAGTACTAATTTCCAATAAATTCAAAAACTCCTTACCATCTTCGGCTTCAGCAATAACATTAATGCCTTCCATATCTTCCAGAAGAAAACGCAGGCCTTTCCTAAATATTTTGTGATCATCAACAATGATAATTTTTTGTTCTTCCATATCCGAAGTTTTAAAGGTTTACGGTAACAACTGCCATCATACCACCGGTTTCAGGCGTACTTTGGATATTGTGTGTTCCATTTAAGGAGCGAATTCGGCTTAGAATATTGTACAAGCCCATTCCTGATGTTTCGATACTAATCTCTTGTGGATTGAAACCTTTCCCATCGTCAATATAAATAAGATTTAGAGAATTATTCTCTTTTGAAAGTGTAATTTGAATGTTACTGGCCCCGGCATGTTTGATGGTATTGTTGATTAGTTCTGTAACAACTCTGTATATCACCACTTCCACCTGCTGGTTTAATCTGCCTTCCAAATTTTTCGAATCCAATGTAATGTTGATTGATTTGGATAAGTTTATTTGGTTGATAAACGAGTGAATGGCATTTACCAGTCCAAAATCGTTTAAAACATGGGGGCTTAAATTGTTTGATATTTCTTTGATATTGACCAGGGTTTCGTTTACTATTTCCCGGGAAGCCGTAATTATTTTCTCATTTCGATCGCTTAATTTTGATTTTGCAAGGGCGGAAAGATACAAGTTAATACTGGACAGCAATGGACCAATAGAATCGTGAAGATCGGTAGCAAATCTCTTTCTCTCGTTCTCCTCTGTTTCAATAACGGCGTTTAATACTTTGCGTTCTGTTTCTTGTCTAACGCTGATGTCACTAATTACTGCCAAGATTAATCTGCTGTCTGGCAAATCAATTAAGCTGAAGTGAATCTCAACCGGGAAAGTTGTTTTATCTTTTCTTTGCTGAACCGATTCCAGTTTTAAAGATGGGTTTTTAGGATTTAGCTTTTGCCAGTAGGAATGCAACTGATCCAATTCGAATTTGTGATCTAAAAGAGTCACATTGGAACCAATAATTTCATCGCGTGTATACCCCAGCATGGTAGTTGCCGCCAGATTAACATCCATAATTTGTCCATCGAAATTAAGGATGATTATTTCATCGGCGGCTTGTTCTATTAAAGATCTCCATCTCTTTTCCGAAGCTTTAATTTTTTTTTCGGCTTCCTTTCTTTGTGTGATATCAATTAAAGTTCCAACCAGATTAATGGCTTGCTTTTGCGATTCGAAATTCATAATTTTTGCTTTCGCCTTCAGCCACATCCAGGTTTTGTTCTTTGCCTGAATCCGAAATTCCACAACAAAAAGATCACTTTGGCCACTTTCCAGTTTTTTCCTTTCCGAAAGAAATATTTTTAAATCATCCGGGTGAATTAGTCTTTCGACAAATTCGGGCGTGTTTTGAATCAAATCAGAATTATAGCCTAGTTTTTCCCATATATTCTTGCTGATGTAGGTCGTTTTCATCGTGAAATTGTGTTCCCAAACACCATCAGAATTGGCATCAAGCATTCTCAATAGCCTGTTTCTGCTGCTTTTCAACTCTTTATTTTTGGCTAGTAACCGACTTTCGTTTCGTTGCCGTTTAATTTTTGCATAGGTAATAATAAGCAGTAACAGAATGATAAATGTAATTAGAATGATGAGGCTAAATTTGTGTTTCGATAAAAATGAGGGAGGCTGATTAATGATTAAACTGCTTTTTGGAAGCTGTTTTGCCTCAATCCCGAACCGTTTCATTTGATTGAAATCGAATTGAAAACTATTGTATCCTTCAGTTACAATTGGAATCGAATTTACATCAACACCATCGATAATTTTAACAGCCAGTTCAGCGGCCAATTTCCCTTGTTTAAAACCACTTGTCAGCATACCGCCAACAATTCCTTCATTAAAATAAAATTCCCATGAGCTATAAATGGGCAGCTGGGTGGCTTCACGGATTATTTCTATGTTTTCCTGATAAGAAATATAGTTCCCCTCCTTATCCCGGCTAAAATTAATAAGGAGAATAATATTGGAGTCATCAAGATTTTTCACCTTCTCTACCAAATCTTTAATGGAAAGATTCTCCAGAAATACTAGTTTGACATCTGTTTTTAATTCGGGCCAAAATGAGATGATGTGATTTCGGTTGATCACAGCCGATGTGGTGATATTATCGTTGATTACAACTAAATTTTTGGCTTTTGGATGCAGTTTAAGAGCCTGCTCAATAGTTTGCTTAAAATCGATGTATTCGGTGACTCCTGTAACATTAGTCATTCCTTCAATCAGACTGTTGTCAAATTGATCGATCGAACAGAAAATGATGGGAATGTCCTTAAAAAATTCTTTTTGATAGTCGCGGGTAAAGTAAAGAGCGTTATTGTCTGAAGCAATAACTGCAGAGTAGGGGATTTCCTGATGTTTTAGGCGGTATAATTTTACAAACTCATCAAGGTATTCTTCATCATACCTTCGTTTGGTATCCATGTACTCAAACTGAATTTCGATATTTTCGTGTTGATTCAGAACAGATAGAATTCCTTTTGTGATGTTGTCTGTCCAATTCAACCCTTGATGGTAGGAATGGAGAATCAGTACTTTTTGTCTTCGGGCTGAAACATCCAACGAGAGAGCCAGTAAGATAGCCAGAACTAAGAAAATGCACTTGTATATTTTGAGGTGTAATTTCATTCTAATTGGTTATTCTGCAATAAAATATTTGTCTTCGATTAAGTACAAAATGCAAATTAATAAGTAGAATAACAAGACAGTCTGTACCTTACTCAATTTCAATAATTCTGTTTTTTACTGCGTACATTACCAAGGAAGTTGAATTTTTACAAGCCGTTTTGCTTAGTAAATTAGACCGGTGGCGGTCAACCGTTCTTTGGCTGATAAATAATTCCTCTGCAATTTCAGCATTGCTGTAGCCATCACAAATTAGTTTTAAAACTTCCAATTCCCGTTGGGATAATTTTACGGTTTCAGTTCTTAATTTATGCAGTCTTTTCTGATCAAGAATATCAACTAAAAGTTCTTGAGAGAAGTAACTTTTTCCGGCCATTACTGCCTCAAGTGCTGCTATCAATTCATCCGCATCGGAGTTTTTAAGCAGAAAACCTTTAACCCCGGCATCTAACATCTGATCGTAATATTCCTCTTCTCCATGCATGGACAGAACAATTATTTTCATGTCAGGAAATTTCTCGAGAGCTTTTCGGGTGGCTTCAATTCCATTCATTTCAGGCATGTTAATGTCCATTAAGGCAATATCGATCGGAATAGTATCTGCCATTTCGAGAAATTCTTTTCCGTTCGAAGCTTCCCCTACGATGTTGATGTTAGGAACGCTATTTAAAAGAAACCGCAACCCACTTCTAAACATTTTGTGGTCGTCTACAATCATTACCCTGTACTCACTCATGCTTTTTAATTTACAGATTAATTTCTACTACTGCCATCATGCCGCCACGTTTTGGGTGGCTTTTTATTTTGTGCGAACCATTTAACGACTTAATCCTGCTAAATACATTATACAATCCCATTCCCGTTGATGTTCCGGCATTAATCTCCTTGGCATCAAAACCAATTCCGTCGTCAATATAGATAAGAGAAACTAAATTTTCTTCTCTTGACAAGTTTATTTCAATATTTGTTGCCTTAGCGTGTTTAATTGTATTGTTAATTAATTCGCTTACTACCCTAAAAATAACGACTTCAACCTGATGGTTGATTCGCTCTTTCATATTTTCAGCATAAAAACTAATGCTGATGGCCTGCGATAAATTGATTTTGTTGGTGAAAGAACGAATGGCTTTTTCCAATCCGAAATCGTTCAAAATATGCGGGCTCAGGTTGTTCGAAATTTCTTTGATGCTTACCAACGCTTCATTTACCGCTTCAACAGAAGCTTTTATAATGTTCTTTTTCTCTGCTTCCGATTCAAATTTATTTATGGATGACAGATACAAGTTGATGCTGGAAAGAAGAGGACCAATAGAATCATGCAAATCGGTAGCGAACCGTTTTCGTTCACTTTCTTCTGTGTTAATTACTGCATTTAGAATTTTGCGCTCGGTTTTCTGGCGTTCACTAATATCATTTACCAAAGACAAAATGAGTTTACTGTCCTGCAATTCTATCAGGCTAAGGTGAATTTCAACAGGAAAGCTTGATCCGTCTTTTCTTTTTTGCATCGACTCAAAAGAAAGAGAAGGGTAGGAAGCATTTAATTTTCTCCAATAAGAATGAAGTTCCGAACTGCTGTGTCTGGAATCTATTTCGCTGTAATTCAGTGTCAGAATTTCATCAGCAGAATAGCCCAGCCAATTGCATGCTGCTGAGTTGGCATCCAGAATATTGCCGTCAGTATTGTAAATTAATATTCCATCTGATGCCTGCTCAATTAAGGAACGCCATCTTTTTTCCGATACTCTCAACTTTCGTTCTTCGCTTTTTATTGTTTCTTCGGCTTCTTTTCGTTGGGTGATATTAATAAGTGTGCCAACAATGTTTAAAGGTTTTCCATTTTGGTCATAATCAAGAATTTGTCCTTTTGCTTTGAACCACATCCAGTCTTTAGTGGTTGTGAAAATTCTGAATTCGACAATAAACAATGCACTATAGCCCAATTTGTTTTGCCGGTGTTTTTGTTTGATGATGATTAAATCCTCCGGATGAATAATTTTGCAGAGAAGATCTTTGGTGTTTGAAATGGTGACAGATTTATAGCCCAGTTTATCCCAGATGATCTTACTAATGTAGGTTTGATCGTTTGCGAAATTATGCTCCCAAACACCATCCGAATTTGCATCCAACATTCGAAGAAGCCTGTCCCGGCTGCTTTTAAGTTCCAGATTTGCTTCTTCTAAATTTTCGGTTCGCACTTTAACAAGTTCCAAAAGATTGTGACGGTGATCCTCCAGCTCCTGATTTTGTTTGATAATTTGTTCGGTTTGCAGCTCCAGTTTTTCGTTCGCAAACACAACCTCTTTTGTTCTGTCGGCTACTCTTCGGTCCAATTCTTCATTTTGCTGAATCAGTTTTTTCTCATTTTGCTCCCTTTTCAATTTCGAGTATCTTAAAATGATTGCAATGATTAAGCCGAATATAATTATTACAAATAGTGATGTTTGGTACTGGGGAACAATAGGAGGTGGTTGATTGCTGATGATACTGCCTTTTGGAAGTTGTTTAGGGAGAATTCCAAAATGTTTCATTTGTTCAAAATCGAATTTGAAATTGTTGTATCCTGATTGTACAATTGGAATTTTATTGATCTCTTTCCCTTGCAATACCTGAAGAGCAATTTTAGCTGCTAATTCCCCTTCTTTATATCCGCTTGTGAGCATTCCTCCAACAATACCCTCGTTAAAATAGAATTCCCAACTGCTATAGATTGGTAGTTTTGTTGCCTCTCGTATAATTTCAATATTTTCCTGATAGGAGATAAAATTGCCTTCTTTATCGCGGCTAAAATTCAGGAGGTAAATAATGCTGTTGGGGTCAAGGTGTTTAATCTGATCAACCAGTTCATCAATGAGTAAATTCTCCAAAAAAACAAGTTCAACATCGGTATGTAAGTCGGGCCAAAAAGATTTAATGTTATTTCTGTTTAAGATTGCCGACTGAGTCTGATTGTCGTTAATCACAACTAATTTTGTTGCTTTTGGATGCAAGCGCAAGGCAACTTCAATTGTTTTTCTGGAGTCAATTTCTTCGGTAACACCTGAAATGTGTTCGATCCCTTTCACCAGCTGATCGGAGAATTGATTAATAGAACAGAAAATTATTGGTGTGTTTTTAAAGAAATCGGTATAATAATCTCTTACAAAATCCAAGGCATTGTTGTCAGAAACAATGATGGCATCAAATTTATTTTTTAGATGCTTGAGGCCATAAAGATTCGCGAATTCTTTCAGATATTCTGGGTTTGAATTCCGTTTTGTGTCCATGTATTCAAACATCAGCTCAACATTGTCTTCATGGCCCAAAACAGACTGTATTCCGGCACTTACATTATCGGTCCAATTCAATCCCTGATGGTAAGAATGCAAAACAAGTACTTTTTGTTTTCTTGCAGAAGCCTGAAATGCAAAAAGGAAAACGAAAAAAATCAGAAGGAGAGTCTTCCAACGAATGTTACTTCTATTACTCATATTCAGTTTATACTTCTCCATCATAAAATGGTTATATCGGGTCAGTTTCAAAGGAAGGGTAAGATACAAAGGCTAAATATGATATGCTATGTTGTAAAATACCCAATTTGGGCACCTTTATGGTTTCGGATTTTCAGATTTATTGCCTGAAATATATCTATTTAATGTTCTGTGTTAGAACAGCTTCTCCGCTTAGGATTTTTTTTGCAAGACTTTGTATGGTTCGTTTTTTTACAAGAACAGTATAATTTTTTCTTAATTCTGAAAAATCATCATGCAAAGGGCATTTGTTTTTATGATCGCAATTCTTAAAGCCAAAACTACAGCTGATAAAAGATTTTTCTCCATCAATTGCTGTAATAATTTTATAGAGTTGAAGATCTTCATGCTCTTTATCAAAGAAAAACCCGCCATTTCTTCCTTTCAAGCTTTTTATTAGATCGAAGCGTGTTAGTACCTGCAATATTTTTGCAGTGAAATGTTCTGGTGATTCTATATTTTTGGCTATTTCCTTAAATCCCGGACGTTTTTCTTCCCAGTTTTGCAACTGGACATAAACCAGTGCACGAATTGCATATTCGGCAGTTTTTGAGAGCATAAATATTATGAATTGCTAGTACTTATTTAATTTTGACTTATTATAACAGAAATTAAAATCCAGAAAAAAGACAAATAGGTCTTTTAATCGCTAAATTAGATTAATATTTTAACAATTACAAAAGTGAAGAAATAAGGGGAGTGGGATTACATAAGGTGTTTTGAGCGGGAACAAATGAGGCAGAATCAATTTTGATTCTGCCTCATTTTTCTATTTTCAGCTCGAAATAGTCTCAGCGCTAACTGCTGATACTAATTTATTTACAATCCCAATACGTTCATTCCCTGTTTAAATACAACATCTTTTGGAATACCGGCACTGTTAATACGATCTAAATCTTTCTGAAGATCTTCACGAATAAAACCTCTGTCGGCAATCATTTGTTTTGCCGCTTCATAGTCACCATCACCCTGAACAATTAGAATTTGTTTTCCCAATTCATTCATAGCAGCTTTCATTTTCCCGAAATCAACTTTGTAAGTTCCTGTTTCTGCATTTCTTGTAAAGGCACCTTGCTCTTCGAAGAAATAGAAACGAATCATATTTGCTTTTCCGTGAGCACTGGCAGCACCAAAACGTACCGAACGGAAAATACCTGCCATAAAAGTAACATAGTTATCCATCAGCTTGTCAGCATCGAGTTCGCCCCATTCAGCCATTTGTGTAATCATGTACAAACCAAGAATATCTGCTTTTCCTTCTTCAATAGAAGTATAAGTATCCTTCAATGCTTTGCGAACGCTTTCATGATCTTTTAAAGTGTATTTAATACCCAAACCGTGAGCTACTTCGTGAAACATTACATTCTCGAAGAAAGCATCAAAAGTTACGTTATTGCGTTGACTTTCGTCCATCAGTAAATCAGAAATAGGAACTAAAATCTTATCGAATTTAGCCTTCATTGCATTTTTTAACTGCAATTTTCTTGATCCTTTTTGAGCGTGAACACGAGGATCGTTTGGCAGGTTAATAGCAATGTTCTTGCTGCCCGCGTTGCAATCGCCGGCATAGTAAATCACATCGTAAACATTCATATCTGCATTAGCGTTCGCTTTTTCTGCTTTGTATTTGGCAGGAACAGGAAGACCTTCCTGCAGGCGTGGCAGTAATGAAGCAAATTTTGATAATTTTTTGCTCCAAACTTTGTCTTTTACCAAAATCTGACCCGAATGAGAAGCTTTGTATCCGTAAAGAGCATCTTCGTATGTTTCGATAGGACCAACTACGAAATCAAGCGTGTTGGTTTTCATATCCATCCAAGCCAAATCAGAAGCCAGATAATCATCAGTAAGAAGAGCCGTAGAACGTAGCTCAAGATATTTTTTCAGACCAGCATCTTCAGCTAATTCTGAGGCTTTTAGTAACAAATCAGCAGCTTTTTTAATTTGTTCTTTGTAAACAACATGATAAGGAACCACTTTCAGTTCTCCGTTCTCGTCACGTTCAATTTTTGTATACCAATCGGTTTTCATTTCGTCCGGAATGGCATCAAATTCTTCTTGAGTCATGTCGCCTGGATAGAAGTTAGCACCTTTAGGTTTTGCCCCAAATCCGTCTATAAAAGGCAGGTTGTCGTTCAGACGATCCCAAGGTCCGTAATTTATTTTTGAATAAGCAACAGCAGCAGGATCAGTAAGTGCTCCTAAAAATTCCGCTTTGTCTCCAATTGCATCTTTCCAGAATAACTCTTCCATAATATCAGCAACTTCCATTAAAATAGGAAGCATCTGTTTTTCGTTTTTGGTCAGTTTACTGATGTCTGTTGTAAGTTCAAATTCAGCGTACTGATCTACTAATTTTTGTATTGGAGAAACCTCAGTTTTTTTGGCTGGTTTCTCATTACAAGCTACAAAGCCTATACTCATAGCCAGCAACAGTGTAATTGAAGCGATTTTTTTCATTTTTGTGTGATATTTAAGTTAGAAAATGTTGTTTGGTTTTGATTTTTCCAACAATAAAATTGTTGAATTATTTTTACATTGCATGATCTTTTTGTTAATAATCAAAAATACAGCAAAGAATTGTTTTATCAAGATTTACCTGATAATAATTAACTTAAACAAGCTAACAATTATAAAAATGAAGAATAAATATTTAATTGCGGCCATTCTTGTATTTGGCCTGTTTCAAACATCTTCTGCTAAAAAAAAGGAAGAGGAAAAGAAAAGTTATCAGTTTACTATCGAAAAGCAATTGAAAGCAACGCCGGTGAAAAATCAGTACCGATCCGGAACTTGTTGGTCTTTTGCAAGCATTTCATTTTTGGAATCGGAAATTATTCGGTTGGGAAAAGGAGGATTGGATCTTTCGGAGATGTTTATTGTGAACCGTAACTATCATTTACGTGCCAAGGATTATGTCCGTTTTCACGGGATGAAAAGTTTTTCTGCCGGAGCTGAAGGCTGGGATGCTTTAAATGTGGTGAAGAAATATGGTCTGATTCCGCAATCGGCTTACTCAGGAAATACATTTGGTGAAACAATGCCGGTGCACGGCGAAATGGATGAGGTTTTGAAAGCCTATGTTGATGCTGTGGTGAAAAACAAGAACAAAAAAATTACTCCGGTTTGGATGAAAGGTTTTGATGGAATTTTAGATGCTTATTTGGGGGAGATTCCAGAGACTTTTACATACAATACTAAAGAATACACACCAAAGTCTTTCGCAGAGGAACAAGGCCTTAATATGGACGATTACGTAACAATTACTTCCTATACACATCATCCGTTTTACGAAAGCTTTATTTTCGAAGGACCGGATAACTGGTCGTTGGGTAAGGTGTACAATTTACCAATGGATGAAATGATGCAGGTTGTTGATAATGCCATTGAGAATGGATACAGTCTTGCCTGGGGAAGCGATGTTAGTGAAGATGGATTTGCATATCGTAAAGGTGTGGCTGTAGTTCCCGAAACCGAAGAAAAAAGCATGGATAATGCGGAAATTTCGAAATGGGAGAAAATGAGCAAGGATCAGAAAGCGGCATACGGAACAGAATATCCTGTGAAAGAAAAAGAAATAACACAGGAAATGCGTCAAACTGCGTTTGATAATTACGAATCGACTGAAGATCATTTGATGCACATGGTGGGTACTGCGAAAGATCAAAATGGCAACAGGTATTACCTGATCAAAAACTCGTGGGGAACCGACAACAATCCTTACGATGGATATTTTTATGCATCGAAGGCATTTGTACAGTACAAAACCGTTGGTTTGCTATTGCATAAAGATGCGATTCCTGCCGAGATTGCCAAGAAACTGGGATTGAAATAAAATCCAAATACTAATGAAGTGGGCTTGGATGAAAATTCAAGCCCTTTTTTATACAAAACACCTCCTCCCACGTGGGAAGGAGGTGAAAAAAAAGCAATGGAAACGAATTTCCATCACAAATATCTTTTGAGCTTATCCAATTTTCGCTTTATCGGTCACTACATAGTATCTCGGATCATCAATATCTCTCAAAATAACAGTTCTAAAGTGATCATCGGCACGTTGCAGTAAAGTAATACAGTCTTCACTTAAGTGTTTCAATTTAATGGTTTTTCCGGCATTTTCATACTTCTGAACCAAATTGCTGATTGCTTCAATTCCCGAATGGTCGGCTACACGCGATTCGATAAAATCAATTTCTACCGATTCAGGATCATTTTCGACATCAAATTTGTTATTGAAAGTGGTTATGGAACCAAAAAACAGAGGTCCCCAGATTTCATATATTTTAGTACCATCTTCCCGAAACGATCTTCTTGCACGGATTCTACGGGCATTTTCCCAGGAAAAAGCAAGAGCACTTACGATAACACCAACCAGTACTGCAATGGCAAGATCGAAGATAACGGTTAGGCCGGATACAAGAACCAATACAAAGGCATCGGCTTTTGGTATTTTAAGTAATACATTAAAGGTTGACCAGGCAAATGTTCCGATAACCACCATAAACATTACTCCCACAAGTGCAGCGATTGGCACCATTTCGATATAAGGAGAGGCAAAAAGAATAAATACCAATAAGGTAGATGCAGCAATAATACCCGATAGTCTTCCTCGTCCGCCCGATTTTACATTAATCAGCGATTGACCAATCATGGCACATCCACCCATTCCACCGAAAAATCCGGTAACGATATTTGCAGCTCCCTGAGCCATACATTCGCGGTTTCCGTTTCCACGGCTGTTGGTAATTTCATCCAGTAAATTCAAAGTCATTAGCGACTCAATAAGACCAATGGCAGCTAAAATTACCGCATAAGGAAGAATAAATGCAACGGTAGTCCAGTTGAAAGGAACCATTACAAACAATTGACTCTGGAAAGAAGGCAAACCACCTTTAAGACCAGTACCGCCGCCATCTCTAATAAATGATCCAACAGTACTGACATCAAGATTCCCAAATATTACAATGGCCGATACAGTTAAAATTGCAACAAGAGCTGCAGGTATTTTACTTGTAATTTTAGGAAGAAGATACATGATACTCATGGTGAGAATTACCAAACCAACCATCGTATATAGAACTTTATCTGCTGCCCAAAAAGTTTCACGGTTTATATGTAGGGTGTAGTCTGAGAAAGAAATGGCATCCCAATTAATTACCTGTGGAAACATCCCAAGCTGCGATATGAAAATAACAATTGCCAAACCATTTACAAACCCCATCATAACAGGGTGGGGAATGAGTCTGACGAATTTACCAAACTTGAAAACACCGGCTAAAAATTGAAGAACACCTGCCAGAATTATTGTTGCGAACAAATAGTTCAAACCCATATCCTGAACAGGATTAGCCATTGTCATTCCCAGATCATTTCCTTCCTTTACAAGGCTGACCAAAACAACAGCCATGGCTCCGGTAGCTCCGGATATCATTCCCGGGCGACCACCAAAAACAGAAGTAATTAAACCAACCATAAAGGCAGCGTAAAGTCCAACTAAAGGATCAACACCAGCCACAAAGGCAAAGGCAACCGCTTCTGGTACCAACGCAAGAGCTACGGTTAATCCGGATAATATATCATCTTTTGAATTTGCTGCTTTCTTTCTAAAAAAATCTACCATATGTTATCATCAAAATTTTGAATAAGTCGGCAAAACTAGGCTTTTAATATTTAGGAATGCTGGTATTGAGGTATAGAATTCTCTTTTATTTGAGCGAAAACGATTTATGTGCTGCCTAAGATGTTTCGGGAAGCTTGATTTCGTTCTCATTTTCAATTTTGTACCATTAAATTGGAAATATAAATAGACTTACTTCCGGAGAATATTTTTTTTCATTCTCTTAAATTCCTTAAATTGAGATCAGTAATAAAAGAAGGAATGATTCTGTTTGAAACTCTTATCTGCCCTGAACAGTTTTAGGGGAATGTGAAAAAAGATTGATAGCGATTATTAATCAGTGTGTGATGAAAAGAGTAATTAAGGACTTTAAAAGTATTGGTATTGAGTTGATTCAACGTCTGATAAAAACCTTTCCCGATGGAATTTATGAAGATGACTTGATCAGTATTACCAAACCAAATGGTGATAAAATAAATGTTGTGGAGTTGCGTACCGAAGACACAATCTATCTAATTAAAATGAATCAGGAACTTCAGGCCCGAATTGATTCTTTTACAGGAGATTTCGAAGGGCTTGATCCTTATTCTGATGGATATAGAGATAATCATTAACCCTCAGTTTCGGCTAAAATTTCGGTTGCTGATTCTATGATTCCCAATTTGTCGTATCCACATTCACGATACAATTCCTGCTGAGTACCTTGTTCTACCCACTTATCGGGTACACCCAATCGTTTTACCCTTACCTGATAATGATTATCATTCGCAAACTCGATGACTGCAGAACCTAATCCGCCAATAATACACCCATCTTCAAGAGTGATAATTTGATTGTGCTTTCCAAGAACCTCATGCAATAATCCGGTATCAATAGGTTTCAGATATCTCATGTCGTAATGGGCAATCGAGTAGCCGTCTTTTTCCAGTTCTTCAATGGCATCCACAGCTTCCACACCAATGGCACCAATCGATAAAATTGCAAGATCTTTTCCGTCTTTAAGCTTTTGGCCTTTGCCAACAGGAAGAATCTCGAAAGGTTTTTGCCAGTCAAGAATACGACCTTTACCGCGGGGGTAACGAATAGAAAAAGGACCCATATTTTCTTGTTGGGCAGTAAACATTAAATTTCTCAACTCAATAGCATCAAGAGGAGAAGCAATTGTCATATTTGGAATGCATCTGAAAAATGCAAGATCGTAAACGCCGTGATGAGTTGCACCATCGGCACCAACAATACCACCGCGATCCAGACAGAAAACAACATTTACATTTTGCAGAGCTACATCATGAATCACCTGATCGTAAGCTCTTTGCATAAATGATGAGTAAATGGCACAGAATGGTAATTTTCCTTTTGCAGCCAATCCTCCCGAGAAAGTAACGGCGTGCTGTTCTGCAATCCCAACATCAAATGCACGATCGGGCATTTTTTCCATCATAATATTTAATGAACTGCCCGTTGGCATTGCTGGTGTAATTCCAACAATTTTATTATTCATTTCGGCCAGTTCAACCAAAGTATTGCCAAAAATTTCTTGAAATTTTGGTGCTTGCGGACTCGTTGATTCAGGTTGTAAAATTTCACCTGTTACCTTGTCGAACATTCCTGGGGCATGCCAGTAAGTCTGATTCTGCTCTGCCAGTTTAAACCCTTTTCCTTTTTTTGTAATAACGTGCAAAAGTTTTGGTCCGGGAATTTTTTGTAAATCACTCAAAATTTTCACCAAGTGATTCACATCATGACCATCAACAGGTCCAAAATATCTAAAGTTAAAAGCCTCAAAAATATTACTTTGTTTTAGCAGAATGGTTTTGATTCCTTGTTCTACTTTCTGAAATAATTTTTGAGTATTTGGATTTAACCGGTTTAATTTCCCAAGAAACCGCCAAACATCATTCTTTACTTTATTATAGGTTTGAGAAGTGGTGATATCCAGCAAATAGTTGTTTAAGCCTCCAACATTAGGATCGATAGCCATATTGTTATCGTTTAGGATAACCAGTAAATCAGCATTATTGTTGGCCGCATTGTTTAATCCCTCAAAAGCCAAACCGGCAGTCATCGATCCATCACCAATTACAGCAACTGTTTTTCGATCGGTCTCTCCGTTTAAATGGGCAGCAGTAGCCATTCCTAATGCGGCAGAAATCGAAGTAGAGGAGTGTCCAACAGTAAAAGTATCGTATTCACTTTCGTTCCTGTTAGGGAAACCACTTATTCCTTTGTATTTTCTGTTCGTATGAAAAACATCTTTTCTTCCGGTAAGAATTTTATGTCCGTATGCCTGATGACCCACATCCCAAATCAGGTTGTCGTAGGGAGTATTTAGTACGTAGTGAAGTGCAACGGTAAGTTCTACCACACCCAAACTGGCACCAAAATGCCCTGGATTACACGAAACTTCTTCAATAATTTCCTGGCGCAATTCTTCGCAAACCTGAATAAGGTCGTCTTCAGATACCTTTTTCAGATCGGATGGAAAATTGATTTTATCTAAAAATTCTTTTTCAGACTTAGCCATGTACGAAATCCCCTTTTTAATCGTTTAACAGAAATAAGAATTTGTTTCCCAATCATTTTTTTCAACTGATAGTGGATAAACAGATTATTCTGGAAGAAAAATATTGACGAAGATAATAATAAAAACTAAAGTATTCTTCTGTCTGGTGATGACGATACCATGTCAGATTCTTATATTTGCTTGTGTAATTGCAAGTTTCATTACTAACAAAAGTACAATTTAAACATGTTCAAAAAAACGAGTCAGCTGGTATTTATTTTAGCATCAGTTTTTCTATGCTTTTCTTGTGTTCCTACAAGACAATTTCAAGAACTCCAATCTAAGCAGCAAAACTGCCAGGACGAATTGGAGATGGAAAAGGAAAAAAATCTCACGCTAAGCGAATTGAATAATGAATTGAGTGGAAAACTTGAGGTTTTAGATGGAAAATATAAAAATATTCTTGCCGATACATTGCTGATATCAAGGCGTCTTCAGTCTGCACGGGAACGATTAAGTAGAATTGAAAAGAGTAATCAGGATTTACTAAATCAATTGGCAGGAATGCAGGCCGGAAATGCGAAAGAAACCAAAGCTTTATTAGGTCAGATTAAAAAAGCTCAAAATGAATTGAGATTGCGCGAAGACGAGGTTCTTTCATTGGAAAAAGAAATGGATGCCCGCAAACGAACCCTTGATACTTTACAGGCTGAATTGAACCGGAGAGATAAGCGATTGCAGGAGTTGGAATCGGCTTTAAATAGAAAAGATGAGGCCGTAAAGGCTTTAAAACAAAAGGTAATGAATGCCCTTACCGGATTTGAAGGCAATGGTTTGTCTATCACTACTAAAAATGGAAAGGTTTATGTCTCTATGGATGAAAAACTCCTTTTTAAATCGGGAAGTTATCAGGTGGATCAAAGAGGAGTGGAAGCATTAGGGCATTTGGCAGGTGTATTGTCCCAAAACAAAGATATTAATGTAATGATTGAAGGTCATACCGACAATGTTCCTTACAAGGGCAGTGGTGAACTAAAAGACAATTGGGATTTAAGTGTGAAAAGAGCAACATCGATTGTTAGGATACTGATTTTAAATGCTGGAATTGATGCTGAAAGACTTACCGTTGCGGGTCGTAGTAAATACGTGCCGATTGGTACTAATGCAACCGCCGAAGGTCGTAGTAAAAATCGTAGAACTGAGATCATTCTCACCCCAAAATTGGATGAGTTGTTTAAGATTCTTGAAAGTAACTAAATAGTGTTTTAATGATCTCATATCTTAATTTTGATATCTCAAATCCTTAAAATATGAAGCTTAATAAGTCGATCATCGGAATGGTACATGTTCAGGCATTGCCTGGAACGCCGAAGAATAAATATTCCTTGGCAAAGATTTGTGAACTTGCTGTAAAAGAAGCCAGGCAGTATGAAACAGCCGGTTTGGATGCAGTCATGATTGAGAATATGCACGACGTTCCTTACCTAAAAGGTTCGGTGGGGCCGGAAATAACAGCAGCTATGGCGGTTGTTGCAAAAGCAGTGCGTGATGCGGTAAAATTACCTTTAGGAATTCAAATATTGGCAGGAGCGAATAAAGAAGCTCTGGCAGTGGCAAAAGCGGCTAATTTTCAATTTATCCGTGCCGAAGGTTTTGTATTTGGACATGTTGCCGACGAGGGGTATATTGATTCTTGTGCCGGGGAGCTGATGCGTTACCGAAAAGCAGTTGGGGCAGAAGATGTTTTCGTTTTCACTGATATTAAAAAGAAGCACAGCTCACATGCCATTACTGCGGATGTTGATATTGCAGAAACAGCGGAGGCTGCCGAATTTTTCTTAAGTGATGGAGTTATTATTACAGGCTCTTCAACAGGGAAAACTGTTTATTTGCACGAATTAAAAAGCCTGAAGGATAAAATTCATATTCCTGTATTAATTGGATCAGGTATTACTGCTGAGAATCTTTCGGAGTATTGGGATTATGCTTCTGCTTTTATTGTCGGTTCGCATTTTAAGGAAGATGGATATTGGGAGAATGACATTTCTGATGAGCGATTGAAAATATTTATGCAGATAGTTAAGAAATTAAGAAACTAATAATTGTAAAAAAAGCTGCCTTTTGGGGCAGCTTTTTTCAATTATTATATGGTCATGATATCTTTCTCTTTTTCAACCAGCAAGTCATCAATTTTCTTGCTGAATGTGTCGGTAAGCTTTTGAACAAAAGCTTCTGCATCTTTTTCAATATCTTCCGACAAACCATCTTTCACCAGTTTTTTTAATTCAACATTGGTATCTCTTCTGGCATTTCGGACGCTAACTTTGGCGTGTTCACATTCAGCTTTAGCCTGTTTTACCAAGTCGTTTCTGCGTTCTTCGGTCAAAGGAGGAATATGAATTCTGATTAATTCTCCGTTATTATCCGGATTAAATCCCAAATTTGAATTCATAATCGCTTTTTCGATTTGTACAATCATTGGTTTTTCCCAAGGCTGAATAGCAATTGTTCTAGGATCAGGTACACTTAGGTTGGCAACCTGAGCAAGAGGAGTCAAGCTTCCGTAGTAATCCACCATTACACCATTCAACATGCTTGGATTTGCTCTTCCAGCACGAATTTTCACTAATTCTTTTTCAAGATGGTCAACAGCCGCTTCCATCCTTTCCTGCGTATCATCCAGATACATTTGAACTTCTTCATTCATCGGAGAAAGATTTTTATATGTTTTTATTGATCAATGTATAGTGCTTACAAAAATAGCAAAAATCTATGATGAAATAAAGATAGTCCTTTTTTACTAAAACTAAAATGTATCAGTAGCAAAGAGCTTTTGACTGTTAATTGTGAACTAATGTTCCAATATTTTCACCTTCAATCACTTGCTTTAAATTTCCTTTTGTATCCATATCAAAAACAATTATTGGTAAATTGTTTTCTTTACACATTGTTGTTGCAGTTAAATCCATAACTCTCAAATCTTTGTGGTAGATTTCATCGAAGGTAATGGTTTCAAATTTTGTAGCACTACTGTCTTTTTCAGGATCAGCAGTATAAATGCCGTCAACGCGGGTTCCTTTAAGCATTACGTCAGCTTCTATTTCAATTCCTCGAAGCGAAGAGCCAGTATCTGTTGTGAAATATGGATTACCTGTTCCGGCAGAGAAGATCGTAACACAACCTTCTGAAAGGTAGTCTACCGCTTTTTGCTTTGAATAGAATTCACCAATTGGTTCCATTCGAATGGCTGTTAAAACCCTTGATTTGCATTGAATGGCTTCCAATGCGGAGTTAAGAGCAAGGCTGTTAATTACTGTAGCCAGCATTCCCATCGAATCGCCTTTTACACGGTCGAAACCTTTAGCTGCACCGCTTAGCCCGCGAAAAATATTACCGCCGCCAATTACGATTCCAACTTGAACACCTAGATCAGTTATTTCTTTAATTTGTTCGGCATAGTCACTTAATCGTTGTGAATCAATTCCATATTGTTGATCACCCATTAATGATTCGCCGCTTAATTTTAGCAGTATACGTTTGTATTTAACCATTCTTTCAGATTTTTATACCCAAAGTTGAGAAAATTCTACGATAAGATAAAAAAAAAGAGTTCCGGAAAGGAACTCTTTTTATATGTAATAATAATTGTATTAAGCATTTAATGTGAAACGCATCATTTTCGTCACAGTTAAATCTTTGTCAGATTCAGCAAGATACTGCTTAACAGTTTGCTTGTTGTTTTTAACAAAGTCCTGGTTCAATAATGTTGATTCTTTAAAGAATTTAACCAATCGGCCTTGTGCAATTTTATCAAGCATAGCCTCAGGTTTTCCTTCTAAACGAGCTTTTTCTTTTGCGATTTCAAGTTCTTTTGCAACTACATCAGCAGCAACATCATCCTTATCAATACTAATTGGAGCCATAGCTGCAGCTTGCATAGCAACGTCTCGGGCCATTTGCTCATCCATTGATTTGTTAAAACCAATCATAGTAGATAATTTGTTTCCTGCATGAATATAGGCAACAGAATATTCTGCTTCCATTTTACCAAAGAAACTCAAATCGATTTTCTCACCGATAACACCGGTTTGCTCAGTAACGTGTTCTTCAACTTTTCTTCCTTCAAGCTCTAAAGCTTTCAAAGCTTCAAGATCTGCAGGCATGTTTGCCAAAGCTAAATCAAGAATTTTAGTTGCAAATTCTACGAAACTATCATTCTTCGCAACGAAGTCAGTTTCACAGTTTAGAGTGATCATTACACCACTTTTTTTATCTTCAGAAACTTTTGCTAATACAACACCTTCAGTTGCTTCTCTGTCGGCACGTTTATTAGCAATCGCCATTCCTTTTTTACGAATAATGCTTACCGCTGCGTCAAAATCCCCTTCAGCTTCAGTAAGAGCATTTTTACAATCCATCATTCCTGCGCCAGTTGCTTTACGCAATTTGGCTACGTCTGCTGCTTTAATAGACATGATATATCTAATTTTTTGTTAGTTAATTATTCCTTATCATTCTTTTCTTCTTCAGTAGCCGGAGCTTCTGGAGTCGTTTCTGCAACTGGAGCTTCTGGTGCAACTTCTACAGCTGGTGCAACTTCAGCAACTGGTGCTTCTTTAGCAGGAGCATCTGCTTTCTTAGCTTTTTTAGGCTTAGAAGCTTTCTTTTCAGTTGATTCACTATCTTTTTCTACTTTTCTTTCCGATAAACCTTCTTTAATAGAAGCGGTTACAATGTCAAGAATGATAGAAACAGAGCTGGAAGCGTCATCATTACAAGGAACTACGAAATCAATACCATCTGGGCTTGAGTTTGTATCAACCATTGCGAAAACAGGAATACCCAAACGGTTTGCTTCTTTAACAGCGATATATTCTTTCATTACATCAACTACAAATAGAGCTGCCGGTAATCTGGTCAGATCAACAATACTACCTAAGTTTTTTTCCAACTTAGCTCTTTGACGAGATACTTGTAGTCTTTCTCTTTTAGACAGGTGGTTAAGAGTTCCGTCACCTTCCATTTTGTCAATGGTAGACATTTTCTTAACAGCCTTTCTGATAGTAGGGAAGTTAGTTAACATACCACCTGGCCAACGCTCAGTTACATATGGCATATTTACGGCTGCTACTTTTTCAGAAACGATTGATTTTGCTTGCTTTTTAGTAGCAACAAAAAGAATTTTTCTTCCTGATTTAGCGATTTGTTTCAATGCTGCGGCGGCATCATCCAGCTTTACAGCTGTTTTGTGCAAGTCGATAATGTGAATTCCATTGCGCTCCATGAAAATATAAGGAGCCATTTTTGGATTCCATTTTCTAGTCAAGTGACCAAAGTGGCAACCTGCTTCTAATAATTCTTCAAATGTTGTATTTGACATTTTTGTTTTTTTTAATCGTTTACATTCATTTTATGGCAATTGCTAAGTAGTTCGAAAATCGAAGTCTTACCAATTTAGATACTAAACTTGCCACAAAAATTTTAACGCTTGCTAAATTGAAATTTCTTACGCGCTTTAGGTTGACCTGGTTTTTTACGTTCAACCTCACGAGGATCGCGAGTCATGAAACCTGCAGTTCTTAGTGCTGATTTTGATTCTGCATCAATTTTAACAAGTGCTCTGGAGATTGCCAAACGAAGAGCTTCTGCTTGACCTGTAACTCCACCACCATCAAGATTTACTTTGATGTCGTATTTTTCAGCTACCTCTAAAAGGTTTAAAGGTTGCTTTACGATATACTGTAGAGTTCCGGTAGTAAAGTACTCTTTAAGCTCTTTTTTGTTGATGGTAATCTGACCTTTACCTTCGCTTACGTATACACGGGCAACAGCTGCTTTTCTACGTCCAATAGCATTAATAACTTCCATACCTACTTATTTAATTGTGTTTAAATCTAATTTTTTTGGCTGCTGAGCTTCGTGTTTGTGCTCAGGACCTACAACTACATATAGGTTTGTGTAAAGAGTTCTTCCTAAACGATTTTTTGGAAGCATACCTTTAACAGCCTTCTCAATTAATCTTTCTGGGTGTTTCGCCAAAAGATCAGCTGGAGTTTTAATTCTTTGTCCACCTGGGTGTCCGGTGTAAGAAAAATACTTTCTGTCTGTCATTTTATTTCCAGTCATACGTACTTTCTCAGCATTGATAATAATCACGTTGTCTCCACAGTCAACATGAGGAGTGTAATTAGGTTTGTATTTACCTCTAATCAGCTTTGCTACTTTAGAGCTAAGTCTACCTAACACCTGATCTGCTGCATCAATAACAATCCACTCTTTAGTAGCAGTTGCTTTGTTTGCAGAAACTGTTTTGTAACTTAATGTATCCACGTTAAAAACTTTTAATAAATAATACTTTTAATACAATTATTCCAATTTGGCTTGCAAAAGTACAAGAATCCTATAAATACACCAATTTTTTTAACGATTTATTGATGAAGAACTTAACCTGATGTGGATAATCGGGTAATGTGGAGGAGTTAAGTCTGTCAAAAAATCAAATTGATATATTTCCCAATAATGAATCCTTTACTTGCTAAGGGTAGTAGAATCAAGTTGTTGGGGTAGGGAGTCATAGTAAGTAAGCCCATCGTTACAATTTCTCTGCAAAAGTATGAAATAAATTTATTTTTGAAGTCTCTTTTTAGTATTTTTTTGGAAAGAATTGCAATTGGAAGATTTGATATGCAGGAACTAAGGAGTTTTACATTTGGCAATTAAAAATATTGAAACGAATGAGTGTTCGATTAAAAAGAGATTTTTTTCTGAAGGATATCCATATTGTTGCCCATCATCTGGTCGGAAAAATTATTGTGAGAAAATTTGATACAATGAAAGAAGAGCGGTTTAGAATAACAGAAATTGAAATGTACGTGGGGGAGGTGGATTTGGCCTCTCACGCATCAAAAGGGCGTACTAAAAGAACAGAGGTTATGTATTCTTGCGGTGGTTGTGTCTATGTTTATCTAATTTACGGGATGTATTGGATGCTGAATATTGTAACCGGGAAAAAGAATCAAGCTCAGGCAATATTAATTCGTGGTGTTGAAGGAATTGATGGTCCTGGTAAAATCGGACAGCAATTGAAGTTGAATAAGAGTTTTTATGGAGAGAATCTGGAGAACTCGAATCGAATTTGGGTGGAAGATGATGGCATGTTATGCAATTATACCCTTCATCCCAGAATTAATGTGGAATATGCGGGTGATATTTGGAAAAACAAGTTGTATCGTTATAAGATTGAGAAAGCAAAGCTTTAATTCCAGCTAATTTTTTTCAGAAAGAAATCTCCATTGATTCTTAGATAGATTGCTGTGGCGTAATTCGCATTTGAATTGACTGGATTATAATATAAATCAATTTTTCCTCCCAAATGGATGCCTTTACTTATCTTCCGCTCATAGAAATACTTAAAGGTAACCAGTTCTCTTCTGTTTTGATATGAACCGGGTTTGCTATAGGATATTGATTGAAATAATTCTGAACCTCTTGAGGCAATGAAATGATATGCATACCAATATCCTAGTCTAAATTGAGAATGTTTCGTGTTAATGCCAATCTGCGGGTAAAAAGCATGTCCTTTATTAAAAAGGAATTCTCTAACAGAGGAGTTGTCGCTGACGTAATAAGCTAAAGCTCTGATATACCATGAAGTAAATCTGGAATTTTCAACTTTTCTTAAAAAATCAAGGCCGGATGAAAAGTTACCAATGGTTTGAACGGATTCGTCGGAAGAGTCAATTTCACCACCTCTGTGTGTGAAAAGAATTTGAATAGGAATGGACAATCTGTTTTGGGAGGATGTATTATTCAATTGGTAGCTGCTTGAAATCCCGAAAGTGAATTTTTCCTGAAAGGGATCCCCTTTTAATATGAATTGTTCCCAATTAATCCATGTGTCAAGTTTTAATCGTTTTGTATGATACAAAAGTTGAATTCCACTTTCTGCTTTATCCGTAAAAAACTTTTCCGGCTCGAACATGGGCTCTGAAAGCATATGGTTGTTGTTTTGGTTTAAGCCTCCTAAAATTAAATTGACTTTACTTGAGGCTTGATAGTTTACAGAGAATATTGCTTGTGTTTCATTAAAGTTTGTTCGTCCTGAATATTGCTGAAACCGCACTCCAGCTTCAATTCGAATTTTAGAAGATGGATAATAAACCAATTTTGGTGTTGCTGAGTAGCCGATCCAGGTTGTCCCATTTGCGAAAGTACCTGAGTACTCATTGTTTTTCACAAAATTAAGATTTTCAAATCGTAAAAATAATTTATTACTGTCTGCTTTTTGAAATTCTTTGTAATGTAAAAAAGGCGTATTAAAATCTTGGGCCAATAATGAATATTGACTTGTCAACAGCCATAATAATATGATGAATACCTGTGTAAAGAGTCTAGCCATATTTTGATTTTACGGTAGCCAATGTACAATTATCTGAAGAAATATTTTAAAAGAAAGGGGTAAATAATTATTTTTTATTTAGAAAAAGGGTTTCTCTGATTGAAGAGAAACCCTAATTTAATGAATGCTTTGGTTGTGTTTCGGTGAAAAAGACTAAATACCTTTAGAACCAAATTTGGGATAAATATTGCATTCAAATCAGACTATATTTTTATGTACTGTTTTATGCTGTTTCGTATGAAGAATCAGGCAAAACCAATGCCAGTATAAAGTATGCAAGAAGCATTAGTGGATTGAATAAAGTTAATATCAGCCACGCAGTTCTTATAATTATTGGGTCGAGTTCCGGATTTATGTATTGAGAAATACCTCCGCAAACACCAGCTATTTTTTTCTCCTTTGATCTTATTAAGCGTTTCATCTGTCTATAATTTTAAGTTTTTGTCAGGTGGAACTTACCTTGAGTAAATAATTATTTAATCATGGACGTTTCATATTTCCTAAGTTTTTAATGTTGTTATTCCTGATCTTCGTCTTCATCGTCAAAAGTGAAGTGGGACAAAGTTTTTAATTCGTCAACACGAAAATCACCAAAAAAGGAAACTAATGAAGTTCTGTTTTCATTATGGTGTAAGACATGGAATTCACTGAATTTTTTTCCGTTCCCTTTTGCGAAGAAATGAACATCATCAGAATTTTTATCATCTCTGTCAGTTAATACTTCCTTATAAGAATCTCCTTTTGATAATTTTGAAGAGACAATCTTTTTGAATTTGGTTTCGTCTCCGTTTACATGTTTAAACGTTAGGAATTTGATGTTTTCACATTCTCCGGTGATATTTTTCTCCAATTCGTCTTCATCAACATCAAAGTCGAGGTTTTTTAGGAAGCTACCGGCAAAACTAAAACTGCTAAAACCATCTAAATTTGAATATTTAGCATGTATTTGCTCACCTTTGGTTTGAGCTTGCATCAGGATTGGAAATACTATTGCGGCAATTATTACTACTAATTTCTTCATGATATTTTATTTTTTAGTTTACCACGTTTACACCGGCAAAAGCGTGTGTTGAAAAAGGAGCCGGTGTAAAGCATGGGTTTATTTGTCGTGATATTTTAATTTGCTTAGGCCTTCTTTTTTCATGATCCACATCTTATCAAGCATGTCGTAGTCCCATGTATTATCTACATTATCAATGTCGTGAATGATTTTTCGCATCGACTTGTCCAGATAAATCACTTTTCCTTCGGGCACCTTAATTGTGATGTGTAGTTTTTGATTTCTCCATTTACTATCTGTAGGTAGTGTGAAAAATTGATTGAAGACAATTAGGGAATCAGTTTGTTTCCATTTGTATTCAATGTTTTCAGCATTTTCGTTTGCCTGTTCATTGGATCTTCCACGTGATTTCTTTTTCAATTTAATTTCAAACTTGCCACTGTTGCTCTTTTCAATATCAAGAGTAGGTTCTCCAACTATAATTTCTTTATCATCTTTAACTATTATTTTTATATTGTCCAGACCGATGTGTCCATCATGCCAGTTAAAATCGATATTGTCAGTTGATTTTAAATATAGTGTATCTGTTTGGGTAGGCTGTATTTCAATGTTTTCTGAATAACGGGTGCTGCTTTGCATGTATCCCTTTATTTGAGAAAAACTTAGACTAACCAAAAGGATAATTCCCAGTATCCAAAATGCAAGTGCTGAGAATCCTATTATTTTATTGTTGGTTTTGAAATTAAACAAGAGTTTTAATCCTGCAAAAATCAGAAGGAGTAATGGGATTCCAATCACCACAATTACGCCAATTGTGAATAGAGTGATACTGCTTCCGTCAAGAAACATGTGTGGGAGTACAGTGCCGGGAAAATGGAAATCAGAAAATGGACCAAAAAAGCTATTCACAAAAATCATTGAACCAATAAAGCTGATAAGGGTAACAAATCCTGCAAATACGAATCCAATACCAAGCAAAATAATAATCACTTTAAGGATGAGTCGAAGCGCTGTGCCCAGAAAATCAATAACTCTGTCGAAACCATCCCGAACTTGTGGTCCGTTTTTATCTCTTATTTTCTCGAAGCTTTCTTTAACTTCCTTGTATTCATCTTTAATGGTTTCTTCGATATTCGAAATATTGACTTTTTTCCCCTTCATTTCCAATTTTTGGGTTGTGGTGATTGCTTTAGGAACAGCAATCCATAAAATCACGTAAAGAAGAAATGAAAATCCATATCCCAAGAAAAAGAAAAGTGCAAAAAGGAGACGGATTACAACTACATCAATTCCAAAGTAAGCAGCTAAACCACTTGCGACACCACCCAAAACTCTATGGTCAGGATCGCGGAATAATCTGCGCTTTTTCTTTTCGGAAGTTTGTTTTGTGTCAGTTTCCTGAGTCGACTCGTCTTCAATACTTTCCTCGTCAATAGCAAATATTTCTTCAGGTTTCCCCATAATCGATATGGTTTCTTCGATCATATCAACATTTACTACCTGATCTTTTGTACTCAGTTTTTCATGAAAAATTTCTGAAATTCGAGCTTCAATATCAGACATGATTTCCCGGCCTTCTTCGCTCGGACCATAGTGAGAATTGATGGTGCGTAAGTAAGCCTGTAGTTTTTCAAAAGCATCCTCGTCGATATGGAAAATGCTTCCGCTTATATTAATTGTTAATGTCTTTTTCATTGTATGTCGGTTTAGGGGTCTTACTTTTTAATTGTATTTACAGCATCAACTAAATCTTGCCAGGATTGATCCAATTCTTTAAGAAATCCACTTCCAAGTTCGGCAATCGTATAGTATTTCCGAGGTGGACCTTGAGTTGATTCCTCCCAACGGTAGCTTAGCAGTCCGTCGTTTTTTAATCGGGTTAGAAGTGGATATAATGTTCCTTCCACAACAATCATTTTTGCCTCTTTTAGCTCCTTGATTATATCTGAAGCGTAAGCATCATTTCTTGATAAAATGGATAGAATACAATATTCCAGCACTCCTTTTCGCATTTGGGCTTTAGTATTTTCGATCTTCATGGTTGGAATAAATTAAATTCTTGATTTTGTATTTCCCGGATTGTTCCAGATGCTTTTGTGTTTTTTCTTCTCAACTACCTTAGTTTCCTCCTTTGTTAGAACAGTATCTTTTTCAATTAGGATCTGTTCCCTCGTTTGAGATGAAATATTTACAGTATCAGTGTTGTCATTATTGCCGGCTAAAATATCTTTACATACTTGTATATTTTCTTCAAAAAAGAAAAGGCTTGAGTTGAAATAGCTTTTTTCTCTGTCGATTTTTGATTCACATCCTAAAATTGCATCAGATATAATTTTCACAATAGGAGATAGTATTTTCGATTGTTTCGCAGTAGAAACAAATTGAGCATTGGATTCTGTTGTCCACGAAAATAGAACAATTAGAATCAGGCTGAGTTTGCATAGTGTATTGTTTCTCTTGTTCATGGTGATTGTATTTATATCATATACTACTGTTGCAAGCACGTAAGCTTGTTATACAAATATACGTACAAAAAAAGGTAATATGCAAAGCATAGTACTAAAAATATTTCAATTAAATATTTAAATGTCTGTAAAACAGCAATTTAAGTTTAATTTAAAATTATCTTATATTTGAAGATTATAAAAAAATCAATATTAAGCAGGGGTGTTATTAAAAAAATGACAAGAATAAAGCATTTTAGAGATAGGTGTATAGGTTGTGCTTATTGTGTGGGAGTAGCACCTGAATTTTGGGAGATGTGTACTGAAGATGGCAGATGTGACCTGATTGGCTCGATAAGGAAGAGAGATTGTTACGAATTAGAAATTTTTAATGATGAGGTTCAGAAAAATAGGAAAGCAGCCGATATTTGTCCAGGCAAATGTATTCGGGTGGAAACCAATTAATGGAATTAGCAGGGGAAAACCTGGTATTTTAGAATGTAAAAAGAGCGATTTCACAACAAGGAAATCGCTCTTTTAAAATATTGCGTTTTTAAATTTCAGTTGAAATTAAAAAATTATTTGCCTGATCTTTTACGATCGGTTTCTTTAAGAAGTATTTTTCTTAAACGGATTGAGTTAGGAGTAACCTCAACATACTCGTCACCTTGGATGTATTCCAATGCTTCTTCAAGAGAGTGAGTGATCGGAGGTGATAATCTCACCTTATCATCAGTACCTGAAGTACGCATGTTGGTTAGTTTTTTTGTTTTAGTTACGTTAATAACCAAGTCGCCGGCACGATTGTTTTCTCCAATTACCTGACCTTCATAAATTTCAACCGTTGGGGCAACGAAAAATGTACCTCGGTCTTGTAGTTTATTTAAAGCATAAGCAAAAGTTAATCCGGTTTCCATAGCAATTAACGATCCGTTAACACGGCCTGGAATTGGGCCTTTGTGCGGTTGGTATTCAAGAAAACGATGAGATATTACAGCTTCGCCGGCAGTAGCAGTCAACATCTGATTTCTTAAACCAATAATACCTCTTGATGGGATATGGAATTCAAGGTGAATACGATCCGCCTTACGTTCCATAGTCAGCATTTCTCCTTTACGTTGAGTTACGATCTCAATTGCTTTTCCTGAAACATCTTCCGGAAGATCGATGAATAGGAACTCAACTGGCTCACATTTTTCACCACCAATTTCTTTGATGATAACCTGTGGTTGTCCAACTTGAATTTCGTATCCTTCACGACGCATGGTTTCGATTAGTACAGACAAATGAAGAACACCACGTCCGAATACAATATATGAATCTGCAGAATCAGTTTTTTCAACTCTAAGAGCTAAATTCTTTTCCAGTTCTTTATTTAGTCGGTCAATTAAGTGACGGGAAGTAACGAATTTACCATCTTTTCCATAAAAAGGAGAATTGTTGATCGTAAATAACATACTCATTGTAGGTTCATCAATGGCGATTGGTTTTAGAGGTTCCGGGTTTTCAACGCTGCAAATAGAATCTCCAATATCAAAACCTTCAATACCTACTAATGCGCATATTTCTCCGGAAGCAACAGATTGAACTCTTTCTTTGCCCAGTCCCGTAAAGATATGTAGTTCTTTAATTCGTTGTTTTTTGATGCTTCCATCAGGTTTAACCAAACAAACATCCATTCCTTCACGAATCTCTCCCCGGTGAACTCGCCCTACGGCGATACGTCCAACATAAGCTGAGTAGTCAAGAGATGTGATAAGCATTTGCGGCGTACCGTTAATGGTTTTTGGCTCAGGGATGAACTCGATTACCGCATCTAAAATTGCTGTAATATCGGTCGTCGGCTTTTGCCAGTCTTTCGACATCCAACCTTGTTTGGCCGAGCCGTAGATGGTTGGGAAATCCAATTGCTCTTCAGTAGCCTCTAAATTAAACATCAATTCGAAAACCTGCTCCTGAACTTCTTCCGGTCTGCAGTTTGGTTTGTCAACTTTGTTAACAACCACAACAGGTTTAAGACCTAAAGCTAAAGCTTTTTGCAGTACAAAACGAGTTTGAGGCATAGTTCCTTCAAAAGCATCTACAAGCAGTAATACCCCATCAGCCATATTCAAAACACGCTCAACTTCTCCACCAAAATCCGAGTGACCGGGAGTGTCTATGATATTAATCTTTACACCATTGTATTCAAGAGAAACGTTCTTCGACAAGATGGTGATTCCTCTCTCTCTTTCCAGGTCGTTATTATCAAGGATTAAATCACCTGGGTTCTCATTTTTTCTAAAAATGTTACTATGCATTATCATTTTGTCAACCAAAGTGGTTTTTCCATGGTCAACGTGGGCGATAATCGCAATGTTTCTCAATTTCCTCATCTTGTATTTTATTAATTTGAGAAAAAATATCCTCTAAAAGCTAATGAAATGGGATATTGTGTTCTCTTTCTTTTTATTGTACTAGTCAAATTGAACATTCATCTAATCATCACATTCGTTGAAATTGTTGTGAGTGAATCGATTGCGCCGCTCAAAATGCGGCTGCAAAAGTACGCTTTATTTTTGAAAATATTCTTTTCATGTAGATTTAATTTTGTTTTAGATATTAATTTAATTCTTTCCTTTAATTTAATGTTAAATTAACAAATCGTTGCTGATGAAATTGTTTCTTTGTGATGTCAACGATATTTAGTGATTATCTAATTTAGAATTGAAATAAGTAGCAAGTTATGGCATCAGAGTAAAAACTTTACAGTCCTTATATATTCTAAATTGTAAATAATAACTTTTTTATTGAGATGTTAAAATAAGTTTTAAACTAAGTTTTTGGTTAATTTTGCGATTATGGATTTCGAAAGAAAAATATTATCTTCCGTATCCATTTTTTGACAGACCTATTTGGTTAAAACTTTTGTTCTTTTTTTTTGTGATTGTTGAAAAACTGTCCCTGTTTCAGGTTTGAAATGAACTTTTTCGATGAAGAGCTAAAAGAGGAAGACGAACGGTTATTATTAGTCCGTCGAATTTTTGTTAAATAGTTAAAAAGCAACCATTTTTGTAATCCTTTTCTCCAGGAAATGTGAGATGATTTTGTGGCGACATTGCCACACAATTACTAACCTAACAAATTGTTTTATGAAAAATGCTATGAGAAGTATTTTGACAATGGCAGCAATTATGATGTTGTCCATTGCAGCTATTGCTCAAACCACTGTAAAAGGTGTAGTCGTAGATGGTAGTACCAACGAAAGTTTGCCGGGTGCTTCTATTGTTGTTGCCGGAACAACTTCCGGTACCGTTTCAGGTTTTGATGGCTCGTTTGCTTTTGAATTGCCAAAAGGAGCTACAAAGCTTGTTGTAAGTTTCGTGGGATTTCTTGACAAAGAAATTACCTTAAAAGGTGCTCAGGATTTAGGAACTATTAAGTTGGAATCTGATGCTATTGGTTTAAAGGAAGTAAGCATTATGGCTTCAGTTGTTACTGATCGCCAAACTCCTATTTCTGTATCAACGATTAGTGCAGAACTAATTGAAAATAAATTAGGAGCTCAGGAATATCCTGAAATTTTAAAATCTACTCCTTCAATTTATACTTCGAAAGAAGGTGGAGGATTTGGTGATGCTTCTGTTTATGTTCGTGGATTTGACTCGAATAATGTTGGAGTATTAATTAATGGTATCCCTGTTAACGATATGGAATCTGGTAAAGTGTATTGGTCTAACTGGGCTGGTCTTTCTGATGTTTCTAGAACAATGCAGGTTCAAAGAGGTCTAGGTGCATCTAAATTAGGCTTGTCTTCTGTTGGGGGAACAATTAATATCCTAACGAGATCTACTGATGCTAAAAAAGGTGGTGTTGTTAAATCTTCTGTTGCGAACGATGGATATAGAAAACAATTGTTTTCAGTATCAACAGGTATGATGGATAATGGATGGGCTGTTACTTTGTTAGGTTCTCATACTTATGGTAATGGGTACGTAAAAGGTACTGATTTTGATGCTTGGTCATACTACGCAAATGTTTCGAAAAAGATTAATGACAAACACACAATGTCATTTATGATTACTGGAGCTCCTCAATGGCACAATCAAAGAGGAAATAAGCATACAATCGAGCAGTATCGTAATCACAAAGATGAGTTTAAATTCAATTCTGATTATGGTATACGTGAAGGAAAAATTTACGGTGGTGGATATGGTTACAACTATTACCACAAACCTCAAGCACAGTTGAATCACTATTGGAAAATGGATGAGAAAACTTCTTTGACTACATCTCTTTATGCTTCTGTAGGTACAGGTGGTGGTCGTCGTGTATCAGGAAATAAAGATTCGTGGTTAGGAGTTGATAATAAGACTGGTTTAGATAAGGATGATATCATGAGAACAGCAGACGGTTTATTAGACTATGATGCTGTTGCAGCCGCAAATGCAACTTATGTAACAGAAGGTTCTCAGGCAATTATTGGGAATTCTGTAAATAATCACTCTTGGTATGGCTTATTGTCTAACTTGACTCGCCAATATAAAGAATTCACTTTTACCGGAGGTATCGATGCTCGTTACTATGTGGGAGAACACTATAGAGAAGTTGATGATTTATTAGGCGGTGCATTCTTTTTGGACGATACGAATATGAATCGTGATGAAAATGCAAAGTTGAAGAAAGGCGATAAGTATTCTTACTACAATGATGGTAAAGTATTGTACACTGGATTGTTTGGTCAGTCAGAATACGTAGGTGATAATTTTACTGGTTTTGTATCAGTTGCAGTATCAAGAAAATCATACAAGCGTGTTGATTATTTCCAATATGCACCGGGAAATCAGGAAACTGACTGGGAGCATTTCTTTCCTTGGAACGTAAAAGGTGGAATTAGTTATAAAATTAACTCTATCCATACTGTTTTTGCTAATGGTGGTTACGTTCAAAGAACCCCTTATTTCACTAATGTATTTATTAACTATGGTAACACAGTTAATGATGATGTGAAGTATGAAAAAATTATTACTGCTGAATTAGGATATAAGTATAACGCACCAAACTTTAATGCTGCTGTTACTCTTTACAGAACAGATTGGAAAGATCGTGGTTTAGTAAAATCTTATGGTGACGAGGTTGCTAATATTTCTGGATTGAATCAGCTACACCAAGGTATAGAGGTGGAAGCAGAATACAAGCCTTCTAAGAAATTAACTGTAAAAGGTATGCTTTCTATTGGAGATTGGACATATACTGATGATGTAAATGCTAAGATTATTGATGAAGAAACTCGTGAGGTAACTGATGAGTTCAATGCTTATCTTAAGGATGTACACGTTGGTAACTCAGCACAATTTAGTGGAGCTCTTTCTGTTAGCTATGAAGTTTTACCTAAGTTAAGAGTTAGTGCTGACTATTTGTATTATGGAAATCACTATGCTGATTTTGATGCTACAAAAAGAAATAACGCTAGCTTTATTGGTGATTCGTACAAGATGCCAGAAGTTGGTCTTGTGGATCTTGGATTTAACTACAGATTTAAAATTGCTGGTTTAAATGCATCTATTTATGGTAATGTAAATAACGTATTAGATACTGAATATATTTCTAAAGCGCAGGATGGTACAGAGCATATGTCTAGTGATGCATTAGTTTATTATGGATTTGGTAGAAACTGGTCAACTGGTTTGAAAATTAAGTTCTAAGATTAAGTTGTTTAAATCTAAAAATTAAGACAAATGAAAAAAATATTATATATGGTATCATTTCTTGCATTGATATTCACTTCTTGTGATCCAATGGAAGATACGTATGATGAATTAGATAATTTAAGAGAGCCTTATAAGCAAGATATTGAATTCACATTTGCAGATGCAGATTACGTGACACTTGGAGAATTAGCTTTGGAAGTTGCTAAAACTGATGATGAAAAGGATGATGCAGAATCTATTGGGAAGTATAAGAATTTTAGTAAATATCTTCCTGCTGCAAATTATATTCCTCTGTTTTTGGAATCAGAATATGCAACTTTGGAGTTGAATTCTTCAGCTAAGGTAACTTACAAGTACTATCAAGGTAGTTTATATTATTTGAGAGATTACGCTGATTATATTGATGGAATTGCTGAAATGGATGATTATTACTTATCTACAGCTGATTATGATTCTATGGGTACGGGCGATGATGAGCCAGGAAAATACAATAATTTTTCCTCTTCAATTGATCCCGCTGATTACTTACCAGATTTCTTATTGGTAAAATATCCGGATGCAGTTGAGGACGATGAACAAGCAATTAGTTATAAATATTATGATTCAGGGACAACAACAACGATTACAGAAGTTTGGATTTTTGATGGATCAGTTTGGGCTGAGAAAGATGCTCCAGAGCTTCCTGAGGGGGTTACTTTGTATGAGCTAACTGCTGATGATTATGATTCGATGGGAGCGCCAGGAAGTCATGATAATTTCTCAGCATCGGATGATCCTGCAGTGTATCTTCCAAAATTCATGAATATTAAGTTTGCATATGCTGTAGAAGGTGATAAAATTGCTACGCAATATCGTTTTTTCAAAGGAAAAATTGATGGGAAGTATGTTACTGTAACTGAGCTTAGAGAGTTTACATTTGATGGTACTGTGTGGAATGAATATGAGTCTACTATCGATGTAACAGGTCAATATTTGAATGTTAAAGATGGTTGGGTATTTGATCCTACTACTGCTTTCACTATGACTTCAGATGATTATCAGATGATTGTTGATTATTCTATTTCTGCACATGGTAAAACATCCAAGTATAGTGATTCTGAATATTACTATGGAGCAAGTGGAAAATATTCTAATTTCGATTTAAGATTGAAAAATAGAAACACCGTTGATTTCCCTATGCCAGAGTTTGCGGATTTAAGTACTGAAGCTGCTATCGCATTAACAATGGAGAGAATGAAAGAAGGTGTTGCTGCTTTATTAACTGTGAAATATCCAAATGCAGTTACTCAAGTTAGTGGAATTGATGTTTTCTACTTGGTAGATGTTAAAGCTTACAAAGAAGATTTAACCGATGGATTCTATACATTAAAATTCCAGTGTACTAAAGCAGGACCTAATCCTGAATTTACTTACATTGAAGGTTTATAGTATTTAAATCTTATATATATATGAAAAGCCCGAATCCATTGGATTCGGGCTTTTTTATTTCTATTGTTTAAGCTGTATTCAAATGAGGTGTTTTGATTGGTGAATTGACATAAACACAGGTTGATATTGTTGGTACCGCCACTACCGAACCCGTAATAGGAAAAGTAATCGATAGCCTAATAAAGGCCGAAGATAGCACCATTACCCCGGGTAATGTGATCTCGATACAGGGGAACAGACTAAAAATAGCAGGCGATGATGATATTGTAGGTGTGTATCTAATCAATCAGAATGATGACAGCCACCATAAGTGTGCACAAATTATTACCAATGAACCTAGGCAGCTGCTGGTGATGTTGCCCGCGCTGGCGGTTGGTGATTATACTTTGGAGATTGTTACACAATTTTCTGCGAACAGCCTATTGCTTAAAGAGCCTCGTGAAATACAATTTGAGCAGATTTTGATTGTTGATTAAATCGATGGGATTTTCTGTATTTTAATCCGGTTAGATGGTATTCTATCTGGATTTTTTTTGATCTCAATATGTAAATTTTGGTGGCGAAAGTATTCCCTGTATGCACATGACTACCTGCTGGTGTGTCCATATGATACCCCCTTCATGTGTAGGTATGACCAGCTCCTAATGTGTACGCATCGTGATCCTCTGTTTCAAACCTTTTGCCTGACACCGGAATACGCAAGAACAAAAATGGCCGCATCCGAAAAGGAAACAGCCATTTGTATTTGTTTACATGAAGTTTTAGCGCTTCATCAGTTTCTTTGTTATCCGATTGCCATCTGATGAAATAAAGGTCACAAAATACATCCCTTTTGGCAATTTACTAATGGAGATTCGTGTATCAGGTGATTTTATTTCCATGATATTTCGCCCGGTTAAGTTCGAGATATACATCGATTCTACATCATTCATATTTTTCAGTCGGATTTCATTCACAGCTGGGTTCGGGTAGAATGATGGAATTCCATCGGTACGTAAATCATCAATTCCAGTAGGGTTTTCGGTAGTGAAAGACCAGTCTGTAGGGGTGCTAATGCCAGCAAAAGCTATACCCTGAGCACTTACAAATGCATTATTATCAATGTTAATGTAGTATTCGGTTCCTGTTTCCAGATCATCTGATAAATCAATACTAACTTGTGTGCCGTTATAGGTTACCAAAGCGTCGGAAGCTGCAATTGCTGTTTCACTTCCATTGGTAAGGATGCGAATTGAACCATTTCCAGCTTGTACCTCTTTATCAAATGTAATTTTTAAATTGGTGCTTATTGGAATATTTTCACTCTTATCAGCTGGTGTGAATTCGGTAATTACAGGAGGAGTGTAGGTTGCAGTAAAATTCCATATCGTTTTGTCTGAAATCCCATCAAAAGCATTCGAGGAAGCATCGGTTACTACGCCGTTATCAATAACGACATAGTATCTAACTCCTTCTTCGTATTTGGCTTCGGAGTTTATTAATAGCTGATTGCCTGAATAAGTTAATCTGGCGCTTGGAATTGTTAGTGTTTCAAAAGTTGTTTCGTCATTGTATCTTTTGATGGTAACACTGCCTGTTCCTTCTTTTATATCTTCATTAAATTTGATAATGAGATTTGCTGTTAAAGAAACTCCAGAAGATTCATTAACAGGAGAAAATTCGGTAATAGCAGGACTCTCGGTATCAATGGCAGTGGTCCAAATTTCGTCAGCCCATTCGGGATAATCAATAAACGGGTTTCTATTGCCTTGAATCGTATAAACTTTTTCGTTTCTTGTTTTTTCGGTCTCGTCAACCGGATCCTGTGTATTCCAAATTAATAGAGTGGATAGTTTACCAAAGAAAGGAGCAGAGTAATTATCCATGCTGTAAGTCATGTCATTGGTCATTTCCAGATCGGGATCACCATTTTCACCCTCGTAACATACGGCCATGTATAATATCATTCGGGCAATGTCCCCCTTCACTGCATCGCGGGGTTCCCAGGAGTCTCCGTCAAACTTGCATTCTGTAGCTTCAGAATGAGTCGTTCCGCCATTGTCAAAAAATTTATTGCTTCGATCAGTATTTACACTTCGGTCGCAGGCCCTAAGGTGGTGAATGTCGGTTCCAGCCCCACGCTCCGTTCCAAAATCGCCATGCGATTTAGCCCAGATGTGTTCTCTGTTCCATGAATCAGGATCATTACTTACTCCATCATCTTGTCTTGTTTTCACTTCACTTCTTCCAGTATAAATTAGAAGAATATTGTCTGTATTAGTTGGATCTTCATCCGTTATTTTAAGAGCTTCCCAAACATTGTATTGGTCACCGGCATCCTTAGTTGTGTAAGGCAGTTCGGTATGATTTCTAATAATCGAATGCAATGCAGTCTTCAATTCATCACCTGTTTTTCCGGCAGCATTTTGGTAGTATTCTTCAATAGAGGTCTGAGCTGTTGCCGAAAGTGCAAATGCAACAAAAACAGAGAGGAAAAATAAAATTTTTACGTGTAGAGTTCTTATCATATAATATGCCTTAACATGTTATTAATTTGGTTGGGTAGCATAAAAATGGTTGAGTGTTTTTTTTAGTACGAATAAATCAGCAAAAAGTGACTTTGTTTGTTGATTTATTTCGTCTGCAAATTAAAAAATATAATGCAGAAGTCCTTGCCAATCTCAATAGTTTTGATGAAGAAGACAAAAAAAATCCCACCGGAGTGGGATTCGCTGTTTTGTAATCAGCAATATGATGACTTTAATTGTGATCTGTTATGCTTTCTTGTTCAGTAGCAATCTATCGTAAAAATAGAGAGCCAGAACTGCGAAAAGGCCAATCGCTAAAATCACATACCATATTTTCGATGGATTATATGAAGACCACAAATAGTTTGTTAATTCGTTTGGGGTCATGCTCATTGATTCTGCCGCACGATTGAAATATTCGTTTTGTGAGAGACTTTCAGAAATTTCAAGACCTCTTTTAGCTACTTCTTGCTTTACAAATAAGGTTTTGTCTGACATATCCTGATAAACGTTACCTGAAATAAAACCGGCAAATACATTTCCAAGGAATACTGGAATGAATGAATACCCCATGTAAAGAGCTTTTTTATCAGCAGGAGCAATTCGTCCGATGTATTCGGTAATTTTTGGAGATCCGGCCATTTCACCAATTGCAAAGATGTAGATTGCGGCAAAAGTAAATAGTACATTTTGGGTGAAAAGAGTAAGTGACATTCCAATTGCACAAACCAAAAATCCAGTCATCATTGTTTTAAGTGGTTGCCATTTCATAACAATGGTTGATACAATGAGTTGAAAAATGATGATGAATAGGGCATCAAAATTTGTAATGAACTCCGCTTCCATTTGTCCGTTATGAGTACCGTAATTTTCACTGAAGAAAGGTATTGTATTATGAAAGAAATTAAAAACAACTGATGTATCAACCCATTGAGCAATAAAAACAGGAAGAGTAAAAAATAATTGATTGTACATCGTCCAGAAACCTGCAATAATCAGTAAAAAAAGCATAAATTTTAAATCGACCACTACCAGACCTATGTTTTTAAAAACATTAGCGATTGAAACACCCAAAGTATCGTTATTAGGTTTACGATTGGGTTCTTTATAGAATAGCAGCAATATAAAGTTGAGTGCCACAATACCTGCGGAGATGTAAAAGACCAGGTTGTATGAGGAATTCTTGAATAGTAGTGTAACCATTGGGCCAAAGAAAGCGCCAATATTCACCATCATGTAGAAAATACCAAATCCGATTGAGGCAGTCTCATCGGTGGTAGTTTTAGCGATTGTTGCCGATATGATAGGTTTAAAAAGTGCTGCTCCTAATGCCAAATAAAGATACATGATAAAAACTCCGGTAAAAGTATCGAACATTGGCAACAGAATAAAAGCAGAAGTGTAGATGATAAATGCTAAGAATAATACTTTTTTATATCCGTATTTGTCTGCAATCGATCCTGTTAATATTGGGAGGAAGTATAGGATTCCAGTACCGATTCCCATGATCATACCCTTTTGGACTTGAGTAAATTCAAGACCTCCGGCATCTGAAGATCCGGTAAGGTAATTTGCAAAAAGCATGAAAAAACCATACCATGCCCATCTTTCGAATAGTTCTATGGAGTTTGCAACCCAAAAGGTTTTCGGGAATTTTTTAAAGACACTTGTTAAGCTCATAATATTGGGTTTTGGGTTGTATGAATTTGTTTGGTTAAAATTTGATTACAATTCCATTTCCATCGAAAATGACAGATTGGTTTTTTCTTTTGTGAAAATAAAGGCCTGCAAAATAGCCAATTCCTCCTCCTAAAACAACATCGGAAAACCAATGTTTGTTTCGGTACATTCTTGCAAAGCTCACAGAGGCTGGAATCACGTAGATCCACTTGCTGTATTCTTCGGCAAAAGGAGTGAATACTGCCCAGGATACAAAAGCGTGTCCGGAAGGGAATGATTTTGTTTCGTTGCTGGTTCCTCCAAAAGCATTAAAATGCATATTTCCTCTGTTTAAGGATGGTCTGGAGCGACCGGCTATTATTTTTGTGCCTTCGGTTAAGATTGCGGCAGTGATTAAAGCTTTTCCTGAGTTGAGCGCAGTAGTTGAAAGCCTTTCATCCTTAATTGCTGTGCCAATAATCCAGGTCGCAAATGTGGCAGGAGCAATGTATTTTTTCTCACCAAATTCATTAAAGATATTGGTGTAGGAATCTAAAAAGGAATTTTGATTTAATTTCAGGCGTTTGTTCGACCATTCGTCGAGTAGAAATGAAGTGCCTAATAATCCACCAAACACCAATAGATTTTCTTTATTAAAAACCCTTTTGCCTAATCCAGGATTTAGCCGGGTTTTAGGAAATGTAACTGTTGTATCAATTTTTACCTGAGCATATCCATGAGTTGGGATACTTAAAAGCAGGATCAAAAAAAGACATATGGGTAATGAATAGTGTTTCAAAGCGTAGAATTTTTTCAATTCCAACAAAAATAGATGAAAATTTTGGATCGGAGTACCTAAAAAAAGAAAAAGCCACCCGCAATGGATGGCTTTCTGCTCCCTCTCTAGGACTTGAACCTATCCCGACTCGTCGGGACTGATTAACAGTCAGGTGTTGATGATATTAAAAGATCACCAAACATTTGTTCGCCTATCTGTGGATCCAGTAATTGTTCAAGATATTTTCGGCTTTTCATTTTCTTAATTTTTCGTTCAATTTTTAAAGCAAGAGTTTTGTTGTTACCAACTTTAAATGCTTTTTTAAGAATCCATGGTCTGTGTTTAGAAGTGTAACTTGTTCGTATGGGGTTGTTATGCATGAAAATCCGCTTGGAAACATCTTCGGTATATCCTAGATAGTATTTGTCTGATGAAGGAGAGTATAAAATATATATGAAAAACATATAACTAAATTAAGGAAATTTTGGATCTGGAGTCACTTTTGCAGGGAAGAAAAATTAAGGATACGAAAAAAGCCACCCGCAATGGATGGCTTTCGGCTCCCTCTCTAGGACTTGAACCTAGGACCCTCTGATTAACAGTCAGATGCTCTAACCAACTGAGCTAAGAAGGAATACTCTGCTAAAATTGTTTTGAAAGCATTTAGCTTGCTTTTTTTTGCTCCCTCTCTAGGACTTGAACCTAGGACCCTCTGATTAACAGTCAGATGCTCTAACCAACTGAGCTAAGAAGGAATACTCTGCTAAAATTGTTTTGAAAGCATTTAGCTTGCTTTTTTTTGCTCCCTCTCTAGGACTTGAACCTAGGACCCTCTGATTAACAGTCAGATGCTCTAACCAACTGAGCTAAGAAGGAGTATAACTTCCAAATTTTCTTCTGAGTTGCACGAATGACGTACATTCTGGAGGAAAATTGCGATGCAAAACTAATAGGATTTGTTCAATAATACAACATCTGCCGGAATATTTTTTCAAAAAAATGATTTTTTAATCTGAATTTGACTTGTTGCTATCTGTACGTAATGGCTATATGATTGTTTTTCAAGGATTGAGTTTTGCAGGATGAGTTGGTCCGAAAGGAAAATTATTTGTTTAAAAACGGAATTTGATAATAATCAACAACAAAAAAACAGTTTTTGAAAAACTCAGAAGCGAAATTTTATTGTAATTTTGGCTTGGAATTTAGAAACATATTAAACACCTAACACATATAAACAACAAACACTCATGTACGGAAAATTCAAAGATTATTTGGCAGAGGAAATTCAGTCTATTAAAGATGCCGGCTTGTATAAAAACGAAAGAGTTATAACAACTCCACAAGGTGCAGAAATTAAAGTAAATACTGGTAAAACAGTATTAAATTTTTGTGCGAATAACTATCTGGGTTTGTCTTCCAATCCTCGGGTTATGGAGGGAGCTTCAAAAGCTTTAAAGTCGCATGGATATGGAATGTCGTCTGTTCGTTTTATTTGTGGTACAACCGATATTCATAAAGAATTGGAAGAAAAGATTGCGACTTTCTTCGGAACTGAAGATACTATATTGTACGCAGCAGCTTTTGATGCAAACGGCGGCGTTTTTGAACCATTATTCGACAAGGAAGATGCGATTATTTCTGATGAGTTGAATCATGCTTCGATTATTGACGGGGTTCGTTTGTGTAAAGCGGCCAGATATCGTTACAAACATGCTGATATGGAAGACTTGGAGGCCCAGTTAAAGATCTCTCAGGCACAGCGTTTTCGTATAATTGTTACCGACGGAGTTTTCTCAATGGATGGAGATATTGCGAAACTGAATGAAATTTGTGATTTGGCTGATAAGTACAATGCATTAGTTATGGTTGATGATAGTCATGCTTCCGGTTTTATTGGTGATACCGGCCGGGGAACTCACGAATACCATAATTGTATGGATCGTGTTGATATTATCACAAGTACGTTAGGAAAAGCATTGGGTGGAGCTTTAGGCGGATTTACAACTGGTAAAGCAGAAATTATCGATATGTTGCGTCAAAGATCCCGTCCGTATTTATTCTCAAACTCGCTTTCTCCAGTAATTGTAGGAGCTTCATTAGCGGTGTTCGAAATGTTGACCGAATCTACAGAATTACGCGATAAGGTAATTTCAAATTCTAAATATTTCAGAGAAAGATTATTGGCCGCAGGTTTTGATGTAAAACCATCCGAGTCGGCTATTAATGCTTTGATGTTGTACGATGCAGTACTATCACAACAATTTGCAGCTAAATTATTGGAAGAAGGTATTTATGTGATCGGATTTTATTATCCGGTTGTAGCGAAAGGACAAGCAAGAATAAGAATTCAACTTTCTGCTGCGCACACAAAAGAGCATTTGGATAAAGCTTTGGCTGCTTTCATTAAAATTGGAAAAGAATTAAAAGTAATTGAGTAAATTCAATTTAAGATAAGGAAATGGGAGCCAATTTGGTTCCCATTTTTTTGTATTTTAGTGGCTGATAAATTTAAAAAATAGAATCGATGAGGTTTAAATCTACTATATTTTTCCTGTTGGCAATCTGTATTTGTTCTGTAGGAAAAGCTCAGTATTATAAAGATGAAAAGTTTTTAGTTGGTGCTTCTGTTGGTTACCAGCATCCTTTTGGAGATTTAGGAGATCAGGCGAAAGGAGGACCTTCGATTAGATTAACTGGACAAATGATGCTTAATAAGAAGATAGGAGTTGGTGTTGAGCTTGGCTATAGTATTTTAGGACAAGATGATTTTTGGAATGCAGATCATCGTGGAAGTTACAACGTAGATTATAATATTGGTTCAGCTCTGTTAAGAGCGTCTTACTATTTCGATAGTTGGGATCGTGATTTTAGACCTTATGCTTCTCTAGCCTTTGGCTATTTCTACTATAGAAATAAAGTTGATTTTACAGCTATATCAGCTGGAATGGAAAATATAAAAGTTGATATGACTGATAATAAAGTAGGATTAGCTCCAAACATTGGCTTTTTGTATCATCTTTCCGATGAATGGAGCTTTGATATGAATTTGCGATATATTTATATTCCTAATCTCTCAGATTCAATAACTGCATATTCTGGTCTAGATAAGATCTCTCTTCCTGAATTATCAATCGGATTGTTTTACCGTTTTTAAAACAATCCGTGAATTTGAGCCTCTACCTTATCCATAATATTGTTTAAATCTTCAGGATTATCCAGAAAATCAATATTGTCGGCATCTACAATCAATAGTTTGCCACGATTGTAATTCTGAATCCATGTTTCGTATCTGGCATTCAGGTTTTTTAAGTAATCCAGACGGATGGTTTCTTCGTAATTGCGGCCTCTTTTCTGAATTTGATTGACCAATGTAGGAACAGACGATCGCAAATAGATTAGCAAATCGGGAGCTTGAACCATTGATCCCATTAATTCGAACAGGTTGTTGTAATTTTTAAAATCGCGTTGCGACATCAAACCCATATCAAATAAATTCGGAGCAAAAATCATGGCATCTTCATAAATGGTACGATCCTGAATTACATTTTTTCCCGCCTTACGGATTTCCATAATTTGGTTGAACCGACTTTTTAGAAAGTAAATTTGAAGATTGAACGACCATCGTTTCATGTCGTCGTAAAAATCATTTAAATAGGGGTTCTCGTCAACGTCCTCGTAATGAGCCTCCCATCCATATTGTTTTGCAAGCAGTTCGGTAAGGGTAGTTTTACCAGAGCCAATGTTTCCAGCTATTGCGATATGCATAATTTGAAAGAATTATCAGTTTTGAATTATAAATTCGGAATTGGATTTACAAGCCGGACAGTCTTAACCTGTAATCATCAATTCACAGCTTCTTTTTAAAAGAGTCCGTTTAGCTGAGCATCAATTTTGTTGATTACTTCACTTAAGTCTTTAGGGTTTTTCAGGAAATTAATGTTATCCACATCAATAATCAGCAGTTTACCATTTGCATAGCCCGATATCCATGCTTCATAGCGTTCATTTAAACGCTTCAGATAATCTAAACGAATGGTTTCCTCATAATTACGTCCACGCTCCTGAATATGACTTACCAGCGTTGGAATGCTTGCGCGTAAATAAATAAGCAGATCCGGTGGCTGAATTAATGAACTCATGATATTGAAAAGAGACAGATAGTTGTCAAAATCTCTTCTAGGCATTAAACTCATCGATTCCAGATTGGGAGCAAAAATATAGGCATCCTCGTAGATGGTTCTGTCCTGAATGATGTCTTTCCCGGATTTGCGTAAGGCCAAAACCTGATTGAAACGACTATTTAAAAAATGAATCTGAAGAGCGAACGACCATCGCTTCATATCATCGTAAAAATCATTTAAATATGGATTTTCATCAACATCTTCGAAATGAGCTTCCCATCCGTAGTGTTTAGCTAATAATCCGGCTAGTGTAGTTTTACCAGCTCCAATATTTCCGGCAACAGCAATGTGCATATTTATGTTTACTTTGTGTGAAAAAGGCAACTAAAATTAAGAATATTTTTCAGGAATTCAATTGGAAAAAACACCAACAAATTGCAGGTTATTTTTAATCAGAGTGTTAGTGCTTTAATTGATATTGACTTTTTATTGGAGACATACAAATTGTTGTTTTGGATGGTAAGTTGAGCATCTTTTGAATCTTTTAAATTGAAAATTAATTTGTCTTCTTTGGACATTGGCTGAAAGGAATAAATTCCTGATTCAGTTGTGTATAGAAGTGTGTTTTTGGATATTTGGAAGTTTTTGATGCCCGGCAGTGAAATTTTTTTCTTGAATTGGCCGTTCCGATCCAGATTCAGAATTCCCATTTCCGGATAAAGGAGGTACAAATCGTTGTTGTATTCCAGCATTTTATCAGGAATACAATCCTGAAAAAAGGAGTTCAGTAAGCTGCTTTGATTTATTATTTTGCCAATGTCCGAAATATGAATTGCCTGATTGTCATTTGAATTATAAATCCAAAACCCACCATTTGCAGAAGTGCAAACCAATTCGGTTTCGTTATCCGAAAATTCAAATAAATCAATTTCGCCACCAATTTCTGCCAGATTACGGTCCAGAAATAATATTTGATTAAAATCATTGTAAAAAATTAGTATTCGAAGTGGGTTCGAGACATCAATATGACAGATAGAACCCAGCATGGAATTCGAAAAAACGGCCAATTTCTCTCCCTTCGAATTGAATTCCATTAATTCGGACTTATTCACGACAAATATATTGCCTAGGTGATCAACTGAAATAAAATCGTGAACCTGATTGATCTGAACATTATTTTGAGATGGAAACAAAAGAGATATCCAAAGAAGGAATTGCAGCATAAGTAATTAGTTGTTTTTTTGTAGTAGTTCCTCAATTAAATCACGATTATTTGAAAGTCGGGGCACTTTATTCTGACCGCCCAGTTTCCCTTTTTCTTTCAGCCACTGATAAAATAAACCAGGTTTAGCGATGGTAATGTGTGGTTTCTCAAGAGTAATGTTTTTGTATCTTTTTGCCTCATAATCAGAGTTTGCACTCATTAGGGCATTGTCTAATATGAAATTGAATTCGTCAATGTTGCCGGGTGCTTTTTCAAATTCAATTAACCATTGGTGAGCCCCTTTTTGATTCGATGCCATAAACACAGGAGCAGCTGTATACTCTTTAATGATTGAATTGGTTTTGGCACACGCTGTTTGAATTGCCTTTTCGGCATTGTCAATAATTAATTCCTCACCAAAGGCATTGATGAATAGTTTGGTTCTGCCCGAAATCTTAAATTTAAACGGGGCTTTTGACGTAAATCGGATGGTGTCTCCAATTTGATAACGCCACAATCCTCCATTGGTTGTAATAACGATTGCGTAGTTTGTATGAAGTTTTACCTCTTCTAAACTGATGGCTTTTGGATGATCATTGGCCAAACATCCGACAGGAATAAATTCATAATAAATTCCGTAATCCAACATTAAAAGAAGTGAATCATCCAAAGGATTGTCCTGAATTCCGAAAAAACCTTCGGAGGCATTATAAGTCTCCAGATAGTTCATATTCTGCGATGGCAATAATTCTTTAAATTGTTCACGGTAAGGGTCGAAACTAACACCGCCGTGAACAAAAAGTTCAAGATTAGGCCATATTTCGTGAATGTTGTTTTTGCCTGAAGCATTTAAAATATGTTTTAACAGAACCAGAAACCAGGAAGGCACACCAGATAAACTGGTTACATTCTCATTCAGTGTTGCTTCTGTCATTTTATTCAGTTTTTCTTCCCATTCATCCATCAATACAATAGACGTATCAGGTGTTCTTATAAAATCAGCCCAAAAAGGTAAATTTTGAATTAGAATAGCCGACAAATCGCCATAGTAAGAATCATTTTTGATGTTGTTAATCTGATGACTTCCACCAAGTGTTAATCCTTTCCCTCTAAAAATCCCAGTTTCGGGGAACAGAGAAGTATAGATGGCTAAAATGTCTTTTCCTCCTCGAAAGTGACAGTCTTCCAAAGCTTCTTTACTCACCGGAATAAATTTGCTTTTCGAATTGGTGGTGCCTGACGATTTGGCAAACCATTTTATTTCGGAAGGCCAAAAAATATTTTGCTCACCATTCCTAAGTCTGTTAATGTAAGGTTCAATATCTTCATAGGTTTGAACCGGCAATCTATCTTTAAATTCAGAAAGTGTGCGAATACTTTTAAAGTCATACTTTTTTCCCCATTCAGTATTCGAAGCTTGTTCGATTAATTGCGTAAGGGTTTCTTTCTGAGTTTCAATCGGATGATTTTTAAAAAAATCGATCTGAGAGAGTCTTTTCGTATTCAGCCAACTAACAAGAGAGTTTATTAAAGCCATATTTGAATAGTTTACTGATTTAAATATAAAGAAATTTTAATTGAGGTCTTGTTTCTTATCTAAATATTATGCTCAGGTTATGTTGGTTTTTACTTATATTTGGTGATCATTGTCAAATTAGAAACGCATTACAAATGAATATTATCGATATATTGATAGGTATTCCATTGCTTTGGGTAATGGTTAAAGGTTTTAAGAATGGTTTCATCTTTGAGATTGCTACCTTGATTGCTTTAGTATTAGGGATCTATGGTGCCATTCATTTCTCCGATTTTACGGCGCAATTCATAAGGGATCGTTTTAATTACGACTCCGAATATATGGGATACATTTCATTTGGAATCACATTTATTGTCATTGTAATTATTGTTCATATCATTGGCAAGCTTCTCAATTCACTTGTTGAAGCTGTTGCTTTAGGGATGTTTAACCGAATTTTGGGAATGGTATTTGGTTTAATGAAGGGGATTATTATAATCGGTATTATTGTCTATTTTGTTGATTATTTAGATCGGAAATTTGAATTTATTTCAGATGAAAAAAAGGATGAAAGCTACTTATATAGTCCAATGACAACTGTTTCGGAAAAGATGTTTGAATTGTTTAATTCAGATTTTAGTGATACGAAAGAAAAGATTAAGGAAAAAGTGAAAAAAGAACTCCCTCTTGAAGTCTAATGAAAGAAATAATTAAGAAATACATCCAAAAACTTCCCAAAAGGAAAGTTTTTCATTTTGAGGGGTTTTGTGCTAATTGTGAACATTCGGTTAATGGAAGTTTTTGTTCCAATTGTGGTCAGTCGGTAAAAGATTTTCACAGACCTTTTTTTAGTGTTTTGTCCGAATCGCTTGGTGATGCTCTATCGCTTGATAATAAATTTCTTCATACGATAGTCCCGCTATTTGTTCGTCCGGGTTATCTTACCAAAGAATTTATGAAAGGAAAAAGAGCCAGATATACGCCACCTTTTCGACTGTATCTATTTCTTACTTTTTTTGCATTTTTACTGCTTTCCCACAACCACATGCCCGAAACCCAGGCAGAAAAAAACTTTACTTTTACAACAGGGGAAGGAAAAGATGTTGATGTGTTATCCTATTTCGAGGATATGGTTGATGAAAATAAAAACCAGATAGATAGCTTGGAGTCAGATTCTTTGACCAATTCAGAACTAAAAAAAGGATTGTTTAACTTAAATATTAGTCAGGATACTGCACAAACGGCGCAATCAATTACTTTTGGCGGAAAGGGAGGGAAGAATAACAAGTTCGGAAATTCTGATATAAAACGTGTGATTGACATGTGGAAGTTAAATCCGACCTTGATGATGGATAATGTCTATAAAAAATTATCACAAACCTTGCTGATTATACTTCCGGTATTTGCTTTGTTTTTGGCACTGTTTTACATCCGAAGGAAGCATTATTTGTTAGAACATTTATTAATATCACTTAATTTCCATTCTTTTATTTTTGTGATTGTGATTGTTAGTGAGCTGTTGATAATGACTAAGTTAGAGTTTTTTCAGTCGTTTGCTTTTTATCTTTATTTATTGATTCCCGTACAGCTTTTTCTGGCCTTGAAATTTTATTATCGGCAATCATGGATAAAAACAATTGTGAAATTCTTTATGCTTTCTTTTATCTATAATATTTTACTGATATCGGGGATTTTATACAGCTTGATTTCACTGGTTGTTGAATAGAAAAAATTACAGCATAATAAAATGGTAAAATTCTTATCTTTGCCATTCAAATAGAAAATTGATAATTAGATTCCTATCAGGAAATTAAATACAGAACAAATGAATTTTATAGAGGAACTCCAGTGGCGGGGCATGATTCACGATATGATGCCTGGAATAGAAGAACAACTTGCAAAAGAACTAACATCAGCTTATGTAGGAATTGATCCTACGGCAGATTCACTGCACATCGGACACCTTGTTGGTGTAATGATGTTAAAACATTTTCAGGTATCAGGGCACAAGCCAATTGTATTGGTAGGTGGAGCAACCGGCATGATCGGAGATCCTTCAGGGAAATCTCAGGAAAGAAATCTACTGGATGAAAAAACTCTTCGTCACAATCAGGAATGTTTGCGTGCGCAGCTTTCCAAGTTCATGGATTTTGATTCAGATGCCGCAAATGCTGCCGAAATGGTGAACAATTACGATTGGATGAAGGACTTTACCTTTCTTGATTTTATTCGTGATATTGGCAAACACCTTACTGTGAACTATATGATGAGTAAGGATTCTGTAAAGAAAAGATTAAGTGCTGATTCTAAAGCAGGAATGTCTTTTACCGAATTTACTTACCAATTAGTGCAGGGAACCGACTTTTTGGAACTTTACCGAACTAAGAACTGCAAATTGCAAATGGGTGGTTCCGATCAGTGGGGAAACATTACTACCGGAACAGAATTAATTCGCCGAAAAGAAAGTGGTACTGCTTTTGCGATAACTTGTCCGCTGATTACTAAAGCAGATGGTGGAAAGTTCGGAAAAACAGAATCAGGAAATATTTGGTTAGATCCTAAACGTACTTCGCCTTATAAATTCTACCAGTTTTGGTTGAATACCTCTGATGAAGATGCCGCGAAATACCTTAAAATATTCACACTTCTTCCGAAAGAAGAAATTTTTGCTCTGATAGAAGAACATCAGGAAGCTCCTCATATGAGAAAATTGCAACAGAGGTTGGCTAAAGAGGTAACTATCATGATTCACTCCGAAGAAGATTACAATACAGCAGTTGAAGCATCTCAAATTTTATTTGGAAAAGCCACAGCTGATGTTTTGAAAAAATTGGATGAAGAGACATTCTTATCAGTTTTTGAAGGAGTACCTCAATTTTCTGTTAGTAAGTCTGAATTTGACAATGGCATTGATGTTTTGGAATTATTGGCTGTTAAAACAGATGTATTTCCATCGAAAGGAGAATTAAGAAGACTTTTTAAAGGCAATGCAATCAGTATTAATAAGGAAAAAGTTGATAATCCGGAGATGTTAATTACAAAAGAACATTTAATTGCAGATAAATATTTTTTGGTTCAAAAAGGTAAAAAGAATTATTTCCTTGTAGTTGCTTGCTAGTTTGCTAGCTATCAACTATTTTTATTAGATAAAACTAAATCACAAACTAAAATCAGATTATATGAAATTCTTAAAGTATGCCCTTATCGTTCTTTTCTCAATAGGTATGATGAGTTGTGGCAGTAGTGGTGGTGATGACAAAGAAGATACTGTTGATCCTACAGTTACAATTGCTAGCCCAACAACAAGCACAGTAGTTACAGCAGGTTCAAATTTAAGTGTCAACTTTACTGCCACGGATAATGTTGCATTAGCATCTTATACTGTAACTGTATCGTATACTGGAGTTAAGTCTGCAAAAACTGTTGAAGAGTTTAGTTTTAATAGCCTTTCAGATACTGATGCTGCTGGCAATGCAGTACCTGCTATTTCCGGAGTATCAAAAGTAATTAGTTTTAATATAGCAACTCCTGATAATGCTAAGCCTGGAGCTTATAAGTTTTCTGTAACAGTTAAAGATACTGCTGGAAAATCAGTCTCAAAAGATATCGCTTTCGAAATACAATAAGGAAATCTTATTTAAATGTAAAAAGGACCGGCTAATGCCGGTCCTTTTTACATTTGTGTTGTTTTGAATTCAATGCCGAACAATGAGATATCATCTATTACGGCCTTATTCTTTTTTCCGATGTCAATGTGATGTATCAGATCTGCAAAGGTATCTGAAATATTTTTTTGTGTTGCGAACGTTTTGGTTAGGAACTGAACGCCTACTTCCATTTGATCATCTCTTTCCAGTTCTATTAATCCATCGGTATAGCAAAGCAGCTTTGAATGCTCATTAATTGTAATTTCTCCAATTGATATGGCTGGAATTTCATTAAGCATACCCAAACCAATACATCCTTTTTTTAGTGAGGTAGTTTCTCCATTTTCAAAATTATAAAGAAGAGGAGGGTGATGACTGGCATTCACATATTTTAATTTTCTTGTGGTGTAATTGTAAATCCCAACAAAAAAGGTCAGGAATTTCTCACTGCTTGAGTTGTCGCATACTTTTTGGTTCAATTGAATCATGAGTTCATCCAGCGGTGTTTCAGGCCGGAAAAGCGCCCGCAATGTAGCTTGAAAATTAGACATGATTAGGGCTGCCGGGATTCCTTTTCCTGAAACATCGCCAATGCAAAATCCCAATTCCTGATCGTTAAAGTTGATAAAATCATAATAATCGCCGCCAATTTCAAAGTGTGGCTGATAATATCCGCAGGTAGAAATATATTGATTTTGAGGTAAAGAGCTTTGATTGGGTATTAGAAGGCTTTGGATTTTTGAAGCCAATTCCATTTCCTTCTTAAAAGCTTCCTGAATCAATAATTGTTTGTACAGGCGTTTGTTCTCCATTGCCACAATAATAATATTGGAAATGGTTTGTATAAAGCTAAGGTGTTTGATTGCCGGGCTCATCCCTTCCATTTCTTCATCAATATCACCAATTAGGATGTATGCAAGAACCGAATTTTTGTGGATAACCGGAATAATAAAATCAAAAGACCAGAGTACTTCGGGTAAATCACGCGAGATATATGTGATTTCAGAAATACTGCTTAAGTGTTTTCCAATTTTGATCTTATCAATGCATTCTTTTGAAATACCGGATATCAATAATTTTTCCCAGTGAGAACTAAATATATAAACCGCAATTTTCCCAATCTTAAGATCATTAAATAAAATATTCTTATACTGCTGCAAAAGCTCATCAATTGATAAGTTTTCATTAATTGCCTGAGTAATTTTAAGGATTAGGTTTAGCTTAAATTTGCTGTTAACAGATTGTTGCTTGATCACGATAGGGGGGTTTATGTTCCATGCTAATTTAATAAATATCAAATCATCAGCCAATCGGAAATATGAAAAAAAAAAAGGATTCCATAAAGAATCCTTTTTTGATGATGAGTTTATAGGAATTATGCTTTTACACGCTCTGAATAAGAGTGATCGCGCGTGTCAATTTTAATTAAATCGCCTGTGTTGATAAATAAAGGTACCATTATGGTAGCACCACTTTCTACAGTTGCTGCTTTTAGCGATGAGGTCGATGAACTATCGCCTCTTAAACCAGGTTCTGTGTAAGTAACTTCCATAACAACATGAGCAGGAAGATCAACATACAATGGCGTTTCTGTGTCGGCGTGGAAAACCGCCTCAACCATTTCACCTTCTTTTAAAAGGTCAGCTGCGTTAAACAATTCTTCAGGTAAAACAATTTGTTCGTATGTTTCTGTATGCATCAAATTATATCCCATATCATCTTTATAAAGGAATTGATGAGGGCGTCTTTCAATACGGGCTATGTCAATTTTCACACCAGAGTTAAAAGTATTGTCAATAACTTTACCTGTTTTAACATTTTTAAGTTTTGTTCTAACAAAGGCAGGACCTTTACCTGGTTTTACGTGTTGGAATTGAACAATGGTATATAAATCTCCTTTATAGTGGATACACATTCCATTTTTAAAATCTGTAGTAGATGCCATGATATAATATTAAATTTTAATAATCATTTCTAAGAAAAGAAAAGTTTCGTTTTCTTTTGAGTTTTGCAAAAATAGGGTAAACAATTAATATTCTGAAATATTATAAGGCTTTGTTTGAAATAGATACCTTGGAAATGGCAAAAAATTAGTCGTTATCCAATAGTGAGTCATAGGAGAAATCTGAAAAATTCATCAAATCGCAACGCAATGAACCAATAAAAAGATCGAATTGTACGCGGACCGGAATCCGGTTTGCATCAGCAGATATCCAGATAGTCATATCATCTTCATCTTTAAATGCTCTGCCTGTTGCAACAATTGGTATGAACTTATAACAGTTCACATCTCCAATTTTGCTGTTAATTGTTTCATATCCCATGAATCGGAATTGAAGAAGAAACAATTCATCAGAGAAGTGAGTTTGAATCTTGACTACTTCTCCAACTTTTAAATTTGAATTGAAATGATTGGCTCTTGCAAAGTAAAAAGCCGATAAAATATCATGTGTTCCTGCTGGTACTTTATGAATTCCGGAACGTGTTGAGTTCACTTCATTCTTTTCCCGGTTAAAAACAATTTCAGTATATCTTTTGTAATTTCCTTCGCGAATATCTCTAATTGCTTTTACCGGCAACAGGGTTTCTGTATTAATAAAACTCTCGTATGTATCTTTTACTTTATACAGCGAATTGAATAATCCGATGGTTTTCCCAGTTAGAGTTGCATGATACAGATCTTTGCCATCTATTTTTTCACGTCTGATTTTTAGGCTTGCTTTTCCTCCTCGAATAATTCCATAATGTATAACATATCTTAGATTTTCCCCCTTTTCGGTATTCTTAATAGGTGAATCGGCCAGTAAAAGTGTATGGCTTAGAAAAATTAGAAGAATGCTAAGAGATAATTTATACATATGGATTATTGTTGATTCTTAATTAAAGATATTCTTTTTAGGAGTAGTTGCAACAAAATCTTTCAGATAAAAGGGTTCAAAATAAGCTACATCTTCAAATTCCTGATTCTGAAATTTTATTTCAGCCAGTTCTATCATTCCTACTGCCGATGGTGTTACATTATCAAGAAAGATGCCATTTTTACTTTTGATTACTTCTTTGCACTTTGAAGAGCCATCACCAAAGAAAATAATTTCTCTTTCCGAAAGTTCTTTCGAGTAGGAGTTTTCATCAATAATATCAGCAGAAATATCTCCGGCCAATTCATTTTTGCAATTGAAAAAGGCAGTGTAAACTTCCATTCTTCTTGCATCAATCATCGGACAGTAATAGGCTTTTTCAGGATTAGTCAATAGAGACGTAATTTCTTTATTCTCAAGTAATGGCTTTGTCATTGCCTGCAAAGTATTTATTGAGATTAGAGGCAGGTTAGCTCCGTAACAAATCCCTTTGGCTGTTGATACACCAATACGTAAGCCAGTATACGATCCAGGGCCCATACTAATAACAACACCGTCTAAATCGGTTGGAGTTAAATTATTCTCCTTTAAAATGTTTTGAATAAAAACGGTTAGGTGAGTTGCGTGTTTCATTCCTTCTTTCGTTTCTTTAAGAGCCAGTAAATCACCATCTTTCCCTAATGCAACAGAACAAACCGCTGTTGATGTTTCTATATGTAATAGTAATGCCATTTGATAAAATTTAAAATCAATGCAAAATAAAGGATAAAATACTAATTGTGAACGATAACAGTTCAAATAATATGACCAATGCACTATCCAAATTTATTAAAATGGGGAAATGATATGGTTTTAAAACAGTTCTATTACTAAGACAAATAACTAGAAGGAAACACTTACTTGATAAAAAAAACTCTCAACCCAAAATGGGCTGAGAGTTTTTTTGAATTTGAAACTTGATTATAAATTTATTTCGATTCCATTATAGAAATCAAGAATTTTGGTGCGGAATATGTATTCGTATTTCGCTTGCAGTAAATCCGATTTAGATTTGAAAAGATTGTTTTTTTCCTGATTGTAATCAACTGAATTTACCAAACCTAAGTTGAATTTCTCTTCAGTATAACGGAAGGCTTCTTCGGTTGAAGAAACTGCTGTTTCACTAGAGAAAAACTTTTTCATGGCAGCCTTTGCATTGGCATGTGCTTGTTGAATATCCTTTCTCAGTGCGTTTTTAGAGTTCTCCATATTCAATTTAGAACGGTCGATATTTACTTTTGCGTTGCTAATGTTTCGATTAACACTACCTCCGTTAAAAATTGGAATGCTTAAATTGAAACCAAAGCTTTTAGATTCAAACAATCTTAATTGATCGTTCAATTTCATTTCTTTTCTGATAATAATAGGGCTTCCGTCTGTGGCGAATCCATATTCAGGTTGATTTCTGCGATAACCCGAATTCCATGATCCTGACATTGATAAAGTTGGAGTACGTTGACCTTTAGCAATAATCAAACCTTTCTCAGAGCTTTCCAAACGGTATTGTGCCGCTTTCATTTCCGGACGGAAGGTTAATGCATTAATAAAAACTGATTCAGGATCAACCATTGATTTGGTTGCATTTAAAACAGGTAGTTCAGGTGTCTGGATATCAAAATTTTTCGTGTCTTCTAAGTCCAATAACTGAGCCAAATCGAGCAAAGCGATATCAAGAGAATTTTGTGCGTTAACTACAGCAAGATCTTCGCGTGCAGCCTGAGCTTTTTGTTCCATCAAAGTTCCTTTTGGTAAAGTTCCTGCTTCTACCAAAACTTCTGTTCTTTTAATCTGAAGCTCAGTAACTTTTAGTTGTTCCTGGGCAACTTGAAGAAGTTCTTTTTTAAATAAAATATCCAAATAGTAAGATGTGATATTTAGTGCTAAATCTTCTTTTGCTTTTTCAACATCCTGCAAATTTGCTTTAAGATCCAATTCGTTTTGTTTAACTGAATTCCATTTTTGAAAACCACTGAATAGAGTAACTCTGGAGGAAAGGCCAAGAGAACCAGTTTGACTGTTTTCGTTTACATAGGTATTGTCAGCGCTTAGCGAACGTCCATAGTTAAAGTTGTATCCTGTATTACCATTTAAGTCTGGTAAAAGATCCAATTTTGATTGTCTGGTATTGTTTGCCTGAACGTCAGCATCCAGTTTTTGTAACTTAAGGTTGATGTTATGTTCCTTTGCATGTGTTATGCATTTTTCCAGATTCCATAATTCCTGAGCATAAATACCAGAAAAGGAAAAGGCAAAAGCAAGGACAAGTAATAATATTTTTTTCATGTGTGTATGTATTTTTTTGATCCGACAAAACTAGTTCTTCCGTCATTAATTTAATAATGACAAATTAAAGATGCTTATTTAATCTTTCCACCGCAATGGAAATTTTTCCTAGTCTTTCTTCTCTTTTATTTCTTCAATTTTTTTCCTTTTTTCTCCTTTAAGCTTATCGTCTTTTGTAATGCCTTCTAAAACTTCAATGTTGATACCATCCGAAAGACCAGTTTTAATAAATCTCTTTTCGAACTTTTGCTCAGAAGTTTCTACCTCTACAAAAGTTGAATCATTTTTAAACTCTAAAAGACTTTCGTTTACAGCCAATACTTTTTCTCTTTTATCAAGTACAATTTCAGCATTAGCACTGTATCCCGAGCGAATAAAGAAGTCTTTTTTAAGCTTAACAGAGGCTTTTATTTCGAATTGAATGGCACCATTCTCTTCCACACCTTTTGGAGATATGTATTCCAGATGAGCGTCAAACTTCACATCTTCAATTGCACCAATTGTTAATTCAAGGTTCATTCCCTGAACAATTTTTCCAACTTCTGTTTCATCAACTTTACCTTGGAAAATCATTTCGCCCATGTCAGCAACAATAGCAACTGTGGTTCCATCATTAAAAGTATTGCTTTGAATTACTGAATTTCCTTCTTTTACCGGAATATCAAGTATCATTCCTTCAATTGTTGAACGAATAATGGTATTGGTAGCTTTTGCAGAACTTTTGGTTACACCTTCTTTAATCAACTGCAGATTATCTTTTGCTGATTGTAACTCTTCCTTAGAATTTCGGAAAGACAATTGTGTTTTTTGGAAATCAGATTCTGATATTACTTTCTTTTCAAACAAAGCTTTATCCCGCTGATAGTTAATTTCTTTATCCTCGTAATTAATTTGTGCAATTTTTACTCTCGATTCAGCACTATTCAAATTAATCATATCAGGAATGATCTTTATTTTAGCAATAGGATCACCTTTTTTAAGCATATCCCCGGCCTCAACATATAAAGTTTCAATAATTCCGGAAACTCCCTGAGGTTTAATTGCGATTTCTTTCCTTGGTACAACAGATCCGGTTGCAACCGTCTTTTTAATAATATCTGTTATTTCAGGTGATTTTGTGTTGTAAACCACAGGTTTATCCTGCGACTTTTGATATAGGAATACAATGGTTCCTACAAAAAGGAAGATAAAAAATACAACCAATACAATTCTAAAAACTTTTTTCATGACTAGTATTATTTTCGGATTATGAATTATTTTTTTATTCGTATCTCAATGCATCTACGGGTTTAATTCTGATGGCTCTTTGTGCTGGAAGCAACCCAGCCAAAACACCAAATAAAACCAAAACACCGAGTGCTATAAATGCAACATTTATATCAACATAAGGATTTAAAATCTGCGGGTTAGGATCACCTTCTGTCATTTTACCGATTCCTTCAACAATTAAAACACCTAAAACCAGTCCCCAGAATCCCGCAAAGGTGGTGAGGAAAACGGCTTCATTTATGATTTGACCAACAACTTCACGAGGACGTGCACCAATGGCACGTTTAATTCCTAATTCTTTTGTTCTTTCTTTTACAACTACATGCATAATATTGCTAACTCCAATAATACCGGTTAGAAGAACTCCAAAGCCTATCACCCAAAATAAGAATCCAATGCTGTTAAAAAGGCCGAATATTTTGTTGAACATCTTAGCAATATTAAAATTACCAATGGCTTGTCTGTCATCAGGATGAATGGAATGCCTTCTGGCCAGAATCTCAAATATTTTGTCTTCCAAGTCGGCAACAGATTCTCCAACCTTAGCCGTTGCTAAGAATACACGGAATTTGTCTCCTTGGTTATACAATTGCTGCAGGGTGGTAAATGGCATTTGAAGAACGTCATCGCGCATTCCCATATTTCGACTTAATGGTTTAATTGTACCAATAATTCTAAAATAAATTCCATTTACTTTAAGGTACTGACCAATTGGATCTTCATCTTTTTCGAACATTAGTTCCTGAACTCTTGGTCCAATCGTAATTACCTTTCGAAATTCTTTTAAATCATTCTGATTGATAAAACGACCGGCAGTAACTTCAACCGGGTTTACATTGTTCATTTCAGGTGAAGTCCCTTTGATTCTGAAATTTCCTTTTTTATCTTCCCGAAATGTATTGTTGGTGGCATTTCCGCTCCATCCATTTATATCAGGGGCAATATCCTGTAGCTCAGGTATCGATCTTTTAAGTACTTCCAAATCATCATTGGTAAACTGATACGATCTGTTTCGTGGCAAACCTTTATAAGCTTTGGTAGTTTTTTCTACCCAAAAAACTGTTGAATTTGTTGCGAAATTACCTAATGAGGATTGTATATTATTTTGAAAACCTCTTCCAATACCCAGTAAGGTTACCAGAATTAAGATTCCAAACATTACCCCGAGACCGGTAAGTATGGTCCGTAGTTTATTCTTTTTTAGTGCGGCAGTAATTTCCTGCCATTTATCCAAATCGAACATTAGCTGATCGTTTATTAGTCTGGTTTATTATTCGTCTCTTAAAGCTTCAATGGGTCTGATTGAAGCGGCTTTTCTTGCCGGGAAAAAACCCGCAAGAGCACCGGTTACAACCAAAACAATGGTTGCACCTATAGCTATTCCTAAATCAACTTGTGGATTTAAAAAGTAAATTGCTGCAGGTGGGTATATTTTGTTGATAAGATCAAATTTGGTGATTACTTCGAGTAAGCCTACCCCGGCAATTAGTCCGACATATCCCGAGGCTGCTGTTATAAATATTGCCTCCATTAATATCAGTCCAACTACGGAGCTTGGAGAGGCTCCAATTGCTTTTCGAATTCCGATTTCCTTGGTTCTTTCCTTAACAACAATCATCATAATATTAAAAACACCAATTACTCCTAATGCAATAGTGAAAATTCCAATAATCCATACAAACATTTCAATTGCGCTAAAAAGACCCGCAAATTGCTGAGAATTTTCGATGTTGTTCTGTATCCAAAGAGCATTCTTATCTTCTGGACTAAATTCATGTCGTTTAGCCATTTGGTAAGTAATAAATTGCTCAACTTTTTTACTCTCATCTACAGAAATATCGTTTAGTGTAAAAGATATTCTTTGAAGGTGATCGTTGTTGTTAAAAATATTTTGAGCAACAGTAATCGGGATGTAAATTTCTCTGGAATTATCATCGAAACTTGGCTGATTAAAAACACCAACTACCTTAAATTTGATGTTGTTGATATTAATTAATTTATTGATTGCCGTTTCTTTAGGGAAGAGAACCTCCTTAACAACATCCTGAATGGCAACAACTTTTCGGTTTTCCTTAATATCCTTTTCATTTAAAAATCGTCCTTCAAGTATTTCGAAATTTTTAATCTCTTTATAAGTTTCATGAACAGGAGACACATTAAAATTTCCGTAATTGTTTTTATAGGATATTATTTCAGCTCCGGGAATGTAAGACATTGCAGAAATTACATCCAATTTTTCAATTGATTTTTTAAACCCAAGATAGTCTTCATTAACCATTTGAATTCGTTTTCCTTCGGGAGTTCCTTTGTATGCTTTGGTTGTTCTGCCACCATATATTTGCATGCTGTTGGTTGCATCTTGTGCAAAAACTGAAGTCATTCCATTTCTAAGACCTCGTCCTGCACCCAAAAGAAAAATCAACATGAAAATTCCTGTTGCTACCGAAAAACCGGTCAGAACGGTTCTGGTTTTATTTTTACTAATGGTACTAAATATTTCTTGCCATTTATCTCTGTCGAACATAGCTTTATTCTAGGCGTTTAGGTTTAGATAGTTTGGTTATTCCTGAGGAATTCTGATAGTTTCCTTACTATTGATTTTATTATTCTCAATAATGGATTCGATTCTACCATCTTTTAGATTAATAATCCGATCTGTCATATGGGCGATATCATTTTCGTGTGTTACGATAATAACTGTGATTCCGGATTGATTAATTTCTTTTAAAAGATTCATCACTTCAACGGAGGTTGCAGAATCTAATGCACCAGTTGGTTCATCTGCTAAAATAATTTTTGGTTGTGTGATTATTGACCGGGCTATTGCAACTCTTTGCTTCTGACCACCTGAAAGCTCATTTGGCATGTGTTCAGCCCAATCTTTTAGTCCCATTTTATCCAGATATTCCAAAGCTGTTTTATTCCTCTTTTTTCTGGCAACCTTCTGGTAATACAATGGAAGTGCCACATTTTCCATGGCATTTTTAAAAGAGATCAGATTAAAGGACTGGAATACAAAACCGAGTAGATTGTTTCGAAGCTTAGCAGCTTTTGTTTCGCTCATGGATTTTATTTCTTGATTATTCAAAATGTATACTCCTTCATCATGATTGTCTAAAAGACCAAGTATATTAAGAAGCGTAGATTTACCTGACCCGGACGATCCCATTATTGAAACTAATTCGCCTTCTTTTATATGCAAATCAATCCCCTTTAAAACGTGAAGTTTATTAGTACCGGTAATATACGATTTGTGAATGTTTTGTAATCGAATCATAATAGCTGTTGGTATTAAAAATAAATCTGTATACAATATTAATGTTATTACATTTTATTGCAAACAAAATTAGACAAACATGTTTACCTATCGACAAACCAGCATTTATAACTGATAATGTCTTGTTTTAATCGATAAAATAACCAAAGAAAATATTCACCCCAAATTATTGTTAGTTTATCAATTGGTGTGCCATAGGGTTAATTGTGCTGATATTTAGATTTTTACATGTAAAATGGTTTGTGGAGATTTGTGTTTTGTGTCCACTTATATTACATTGAGTGTACGATAATGTACGGTAATTTTGGTATTATGTGAGTAATTTAGTGTGAGTTGTCTTAATAAATGTGAATAAATACCAAGGGATAAGAGCAAAGCCAAATATTAGTGTAATTTTAGGTTCTATAAATTGAAAAAATGAAGTGGAATAGCTTACTATCAGCAAAAAGGTTTGGTCAGGAAGACCAATTTTCTTCTGTTCAGCAGAAAGATATCAGATCTCAGTTTCAGCGCGATTATGATCGATTAATATTTTCATCCCCTTTTCGTCGCTTACAGAATAAAACACAGGTATTTCCGTTACCTGGAAGTATTTTTGTACACAACCGTTTAACTCACAGCCTTGAGGTTTCCAGCGTAGGACGATCATTGGGGAATGCGCTTGCCGACAAGCTTATTCAGCTTGATTTGGTTGATGAATCTCATTTAATTAAAGAAATTGGGAGTATTGTTGCCGGAGCGTGTTTGGCTCATGATTTGGGCAATCCACCATTTGGGCACTCGGGAGAGAAGGCATTATCTCATTTCTTTTCGGATGGGAAAGGGAAAAATTTGCAAGATAGATTTACTCAGAATGAGTGGCATGATTTGATCAACTTTGAAGGAAATGCAAATGCTTTGCGATTGTTAACCCATGCATTTCACGGAAGACGAAAGGGTGGTTTTGCATTAACTTATTCGAGTATTGCATCTATTGTTAAATATCCCTGGGAAAGTAATAAGATTGAGGTAGTAAAGAAAAAAAAATATGGTTTTTTTCAAGCTGAAAAGGCAGATTACCTTGTGATTGCCCAAGAACTGGGGATTCCTGAATTGTCATCAGGAATATTTGCCCGTTTCCCATTGGTTTACTTGGTTGAGGCTGCTGATGATATTTGCTATCAAATTATGGATATTGAAGATGCTCATAAGCTGAAGATACTAAGCACCGAAGAAACAAAGGATTTGTTGTTGAGTTTTTACCATCCGGACAAGGACAAAACTATTCTGAACCGAATTGATGAAACTTGTAAGGAGGTTACCGATATTAATGAGCAAATTGCATACATACGTGCAGGAGTTATTGGGAAATTAATTTCGGAATGTGTAGGTGTGTTTGTTGATCATTATGAATTAATAATGGAAGGTAAATTTCAATCAAGTCTAATTAAAGAGATCAATGAAATTTCGTTGTTTGCCTATAAAAAATGCACTCAGGTTGCTGTTTCACGAATCTATCGTCATCGTTCGGTTGTGGAAATAGAACTTGCCGGCTACAAAATTTTAGGAACTTTGCTCGATGAGTTTGTTACTGCCGTTTTGGAACCCGAAAATTTTTATTCCAAGAACCTGCTGTCATTAATTCCTGAGCAGTATAATTTGAACGGCGAATCAGACTACGGGAAAATTATGTCTGTTTTGGATTTTATTTCAGGAATGACAGATGTTTTTGCTTTGGATTTGTACCGAACCATAAAAGGGATAGAATTACCGGGAATTAATTGATTTTTTTCATAAAACTAGTATTCTAAAATTGGCTTAAAATGTATAAAATGAGAAAAATATTTGCTTTACTAGTGTTGTTTATTCTTGTTTCACCAGCAGTATTCGCGCAAGGCGATTGGGTGAAATCGGGATCGGAAAAATCGAAGATTAGCTTCGAATTGCCTGAAAAACCAGTTGTTCAAAATAAGGAGTTAAATGGAATAAAGATTGAGGTTTTCAGTTATAAAGATGCGGCAACGGTTTTTGGTGTTGTAGCTTCCGATTTTTCAGAGGTAGGTTTGGATTTTACTTATTCCGATCCCTCGGAATATTATCAGGAAATGAAAGAGGGGAGTTTGGTAACCGGAAATGCGATTTTAATTTCGGAAAATTCCGTAGCGTATCAGAAAATGTTAGGGAAGGAAATTGTTTATACACAATTGGTTGGTGAGCATGAGTATACCTACTACAAACGATTTTTCTTTCGTGGAAAGTTTATTTATCAGATCGCTATTGGCGGTCCTTCAAGAATGAAGCAGTTTTTAGTTGATAAAAAGAATCTCTTTTTTGATACCGTAGAGTTTAAAGATTAGTAAAATGAATCAGATTGTAATTTCACATTACGTAAGTGTGAACTGAAAATACGTTATTAGAAACTCATATTACGTAATTATTAAATTGCCCTGAATGGTCTTGATTTTGTCCTTTAATCCTCTTAATTTTATGTTATCAGAAAAATGATAATACTTGGATTATGAAGATTTTAAGAATGATTAAAGAGTTATTTTCTTTCTCGAGAGATGAGGATTTTGTTGTGGTTGATTTAACTACAAAAATGATTCAGTCGATGAATACTAAAGACTGGGGCAGATTGCAGAATAAGAAGAATTATATGGTGATAAAGTAATCTTTGAATTATTGCCGACTCTTTCTTTTATAAAACACAGCAAGAGTGTTTTATAAGGTATTTCTGTGTGCATTTATAAACCTTTTTAGTTCCCTTAAAATATATTACTGAACGAATAAGTAAAACGAAATTGATTTCTACAAGCTTTATTAATTCTCTTAGGTTTTTTATAGTCTGATTACGAGGCAAATTGAAGAGAACTACAATCCCCTCATCCATTCCGGTCTCAACTGCGCGTTGGCCGGATCGTCCAAAACACCATTGATACGATTCAGCATTTCTTGTTTGTCGCAGGGGAAGTTTCCGCGCAGAATCAAATAATTGGAAGCATGATCGCTTCGAAAAATAGACTGGCTTAATTCCAGGTTCCCGATAAAGACTTTCATTTCGGCAATCAGCTCGATGGTATTGAGAGGAATAAAGTCACCTTTAAATTTTTTTATGAAATGATCTTCGCCGTAAGGGTAGCTGAGAACAAGGGTTGAAAGGAATTCAGGTTGAATTTTGTTGATAAGTTTGGCCGAGTTAAGGGCATGTTGCTGAGAAAAGATTTTGCCACCCAAACCATTTAGGATCATTACCGAAAGTTTAATGCCTGCTTTTCGGGCACGCTGCAGGGCATGACAGGTGCTTTCAAAATTTTCACCTTTATCAATTGCCTTCAAAAGCTCATCATCTCCTGATTCTATACCTACATAAAGTAGTTTTAGTCCTTTTTCAGCAAGAATTTGAAGTTCTTTATCTGTTTTTACTTCTATGTCTTTTGGTATTGCGTAGGCCGAAACACGGGTTAGTCGAGGGAAAGTCGTATTTAGCTGATCCAATATCCGCGAAAGCTTATCGAAAGAAAGTACCATCGCGTTTCCATCTGCCAAAAACACCTTGCGGTAATGGTTTGAATAGGGAGACATGCTTTGGATATCAGCAAAAATGTCTTCCTCTTTACGGGCTTGAAATTGTTTACTGCTGTACATTTCGCAAAAAGCACATTTGTTCCATGCACAACCTAATGTAACCTGAATAATTAGGGAATGAGCTTCGCTTGGCGGTCTAAATAATGGTTCGTGATAATTGATCATGGGGCAAAAGTAGAAAAAGATGTTTCAAGTATCAAGTTCCAAGTGCCGGGGAGAAAGTAACAAGGTTTAAGGATAAAGTAAAAGGGGCCAAGTAGAAATATCAAGCAAGACTTAAAATTTTAGAATGAAATTCTCCCTTTTTACTGGAGATGATAGACTGAGGAGTGTTTTAATTATTAATTCTAAATTCATCATTTAAAATTCTATCTTGCATTAAAAGTGCAACAAAATGGAATGGAAATCTGTAAGCATACAAGTGTCGGGTAGGGTACAGAATGTTGGATTTCGGTATCATGCCAAGGAGGCTGCAAAGCGTTTTGGTGTTAAGGGATTTGTGCGAAATCAGCCGGATGGCACGGTTTATGCGGAAATTGTTGGGACAGATTTGGGTGTTGAATTGTTCTGTGAGTGGTGTAAAAAGGGACCTGATTGGGCTAAAGTGAAGGATGTTTTTATTTGTAATTTGCCGAATCAGGATTTTACTGATTTCGTCATAAAATAAAAAAAGCTTCTGATGAAATCAGAAGCTTGTGTTGACCCGTAAGGACTCGAACCTTAAATGCCTGGACCAAAACCAGGTGTGTTACCATTACACCACGGGTCAATTCCCGTTCAGTCATTTCTGACTAAGACGGTGCAAATATAGTAGAAATATTTGTTAGGCAAAACCAAAAAATGCAAAAATATTGCAGACTTTTATTCGTTGTTGTTGTTATATATTTGTAATTATTCTGATTGTCAATTTGAAAGGGTAGAAAAGATGGAGCAAAAAAAAATAGAATCATTAACAGGAAAGTGGCTTTACGAGGAAGATTATGGCTATGGAAGTGCTAAAGGAGAGCTTTTATTGACTCAAAACGGGAGAAAATTGAGTGGTAAAATCATTTTTTCTGAAAATGTGGAAGATGAGGAGACGTTCATGATCCAGGAAAAATTGGAAGGAGAGATAAATCTTAATCGAATTCAACTAAAAGCTATAGAGTATGATGTTATTCACTCCGATTTTGATATTTGTTACGAATTGGATTCCTGGGATGGCATGTTGATTAATGAGACAACAATTGAGGGAGATAGTTTAGATGATCAGGGAATTTCGGGTAGCTTTAAGTTTGAGAGGATTGTTGAAAAATAAACATGAAGGATAAAATAAAAAAAGCTTCGAAATATTTCGAAGCTTTTTTATTGTTGTCCCGTAAGGACTCGAACCTTAAATGCCTGGACCAAAACCAGGTGTGTTACCATTACACCACGGGACAATCATAATCGTCCTTTTTGCAAAGAACTCTGCAAATGTAATACTTTTTTTATTTGCTCAAACAAAAAGTGTAAAATTTTCAGATAGAATTCGGGGGAACTGTTAAAATTGACTATTTTCGTTCAAAATATTATCCTGCATATCGAATATAATAAACAAAAATACACACAAGATGAAATCTAATTACAATGTGGTTAATAATGTGTTAGGCTGGATGGCTTTTGTCATTGCTGCACTTACCTACTTGTTTACTATTGAGCCTACAGCCAGTTTGTGGGATTGTGGAGAATTTATTACTACCGCCTACGGATTAGAGGTTGGACATCCGCCGGGAGCACCTTTGTTCATGATTATGGCGAGGTTTTTCTCTCTTTTTGCACCCAATCCGTCTCAGGTAGCCCTGCTAGTGAATTCCATGTCAGCTTTAGCATCGGCTTTCACAATTCTATTTTTGTTTTGGACAATTACACATCTTGCCAAAAAACTGGTAACAACTAATGGTGAAATCTCAAAAGGAAATTTAATTGCCGTGATGGGAACGGGAATGGTTGGAGCGCTTGCTTATACTTTTTCTGATACATTTTGGTTTTCGGCTGTTGAAGGGGAAGTATATGCTTTGTCATCACTGTTTACGGCAGTTGTTTTTTGGGCAATTCTGAAATGGGAAAATGTTGCGGATGAGAAGTATGCAAACCGATGGATTATTTTAATCGCGTATTTAATGGGATTGTCGATTGGTGTTCACCTGCTGAATCTTTTGGCTATTCCTGCAATTATATTTGTTTACTATTTTAAAAAATATACACCTACCCGAAATGGAATAATAGGAGCATTTTTACTTTCGGTTCTTATTTTGGGAGTGGTTATGTATGGGGTTATTCCTGGTGTAATTACGATTGCATCGTGGTTCGAGTTGTTATTTGTAAATCAATTTGGTTTGCCTTACAACACTGGTGTAATGTTTTATGCGGTAGTGCTTATTGCTCTTGTAGTTTGGTTGATCAACTTCTCCATTAAACGTGGAATGGTGGTTTTGAACACGATTGTAACAGCTTTTGTGGTGATCATGATTGGCTATTCTTCTTTTGCCATGATCGTGATCCGCTCTTCGGCTAATCCCCCAATGGACGAAAATAATCCGGATAACGTATTTGCTTTGCTTTCCTATTTGAATCGGGAGCAATATGGCGACAGACCTCTTGTGTACGGAGAGTATTACAATGCTCCTGCAGTTGACCTGATTGAAACCAGTCCTGTTTACATTCAAAAAAAGGATAAAAATAATAAGGATAAATATATTATTGCATCGCACAAACAGGAATATAAATTCGATTCACGTTTCAATACCTTGTTTCCAAGAATGTATAGTTCCCGGGCCAATCATGTTCATGAATATGAATACTGGGGAGATGTAAAAAAGAACAATCCAATTCAGGTTGGCGATGAGACTCTTTACAAACCAAGTTTTGGATCAAATCTTAGGTTTTTCTTGACCTATCAGGTAAATCACATGTATTGGCGGTATTTCATGTGGAATTTTGTAGGCCGTCAGAACGATATTCAGGGGCATGGCGATATCCTGAATGGAAACTGGATTTCGGGGATTCCTTTTATCGATGAAATGAAAATTGGAAATCAGGATAAGTTATATCCTGAAATGGCAAATAAAAAGTCAAGAAATACTTACTTCTTTTTACCGTTTATACTTGGTTTAATAGGTTTGTTTTATCATTATAAATCGAGCAAAAAAGGCAAACAGGATTTCTTTGTGGTGATGTTGCTTTTTATTTTTACAGGTTTGGCAATTGTTGTTTACCTGAATCAATCACCTTATCAACCACGTGAACGTGATTATGCATATGCCGGTTCATTCTACGCGTTTGCCATTTGGATAGGTTTTGGGGTAATGGGTTTGTATCAATGGTTGAGTAAAAAAGGACCATCTGTTGTTACCGCAGGAGCAGTTACTGCAGTTTGTTTAATTGCCGTTCCCGGATTATTGGCTCAGCAGAATTTCGATGATCATGATCGTTCGGGAAGACATGCTACTTTGGCCTATGCAAAAGATTATCTAAATTCTTGTGCACCTGATGCTATTTTATTTACCTATGGCGATAACGATACCTTTCCGCTTTGGTATGCGCAGGAAGTGGAAGGGATTCGAAGAGATATCCGGATTGTAAATTTGAGTTTACTTGCCGGCGATTGGTACATCAATCAGATGAGACGAAAAGCCTACGATTCAGATCTGATTCCTATGTCGCTTACTGCGGATAAAGTTGAACCAGGTATTCGCGATCAGGTTCCTGTTGTAGAGCGATTGAAAGGACAAGAGCTTTTGAGTGAAATGATAAAATTCGTAGGAAGCGATAATGATGCCGCAAAAGTAGAAACCCAATCGGGTAAAAAGCTTAATTATTTCCCTGGAAGAAACGTTTATATTCCTGTTGATTCGGCTAAGGTGCTTGCAAATGGTACTGTTCAGCCCGAAGATGCTCATTTAATTGTAGACAAGTTAGAGTGGAAGATCAAGAGAAGTTATTTGTATAAAAATGACATTATGGTTTATGATATCATTGCAAATAACAATTGGGAACGCCCTGTTTATTTTTCTGTAGGAATGGGGACTGAAAGCTTTCTTGGCTTAGAGAAATATTTTCAGTTGGAAGGTGCTGCTTATCGTTTGGTTCCAATTGAAACAAAACCGGAACGAAATGGTATTGGCCATGTGAATACAGAATTGTTGTATGATAATTACATGAATAAATTCACTTTTGGCGGGATAAAAGATCCGGACGTGTATGTTGATCAATTTCATATTTTGACAGTGAATATTATGTCGTTCAGAGCAAATTACAGCCGATTGGCCAGTGCTTTAAATGACGAGGGAAAGAAAGAAAAAGCCATTGATATTTTGGATAGATGTATGGAAGAACTGCCAACCAATAAAATACCGGTTGATAATACGCTGATTGGATTTATTCAGGAGTATTATAGAGCAAATGCAGTAGATAAAGCAAATGCTTTACTGTTGGAAGTGGCACAACAATCATACGATAAAATGAATTATTTCTTAAGTTTGGATCCTCAGCATGCCAATGCTTTTAGATCAGAACAGGAGCGTGAAGTGCGGGTTGTGCAGATGCTTTTAGGTTTAGCTGATATGGGTGAGCAAACTAAGTTGAGGGAAGATTTACAATTAAAATTCGAACTGCTTTTTAAGTCTGCTGCAGGGGAGTAAAAGATTTATAATAAACTTTAAATGGCTGTCTTCGTGTAAAAACAGCCATTTTTTATGTCGTTTTTTTGATTTCCTAAATCAAAGTAATTCTTCTTTCTACAAACTAATGCAAAGCGTTCATCTGTAAAAAAGAATACTGACGACTATCTTGATCTTGAAATATCGAAAGTCTGTTAAGATTTTTTCACATAATACAAATCAATTCTTTTTGTCAAAAGTGGTAACTTCGCTGTCTGTATCATAAAATCTAACCTTTATTTTGATAATATGAGTAAGTACCAAAAAACAAATATTATTGTCGGATGGATATCATTTGCAATAGCTGCTGTTGTCTATTTTTTAACTCTTGAACCTACAGTTAGTTTTTGGGATTGCGGAGAATTTATAACTTCTGCTTATAAATTAGAAATTGGACACGCTCCGGGAGCTCCTTTTTTTCTGCTGTTGGCTCGTTTTTTCTCTATGTTTGCTTCGGGTACCGAAAATGTTGCTCTCATGATAAATTCCATGTCTGGTTTGGCAAGTGCTTTTACCATTCTGTTTTTATTCTGGACAATCACCCATTTGGCTAAAAAGTTGATTGTTGCAGGAGATAAAATATCAGAATCTCAGATATGGACAATTATTGGCAGCGGATTTATTGGAGCCATGGCTTATGCTTTTACCGATACATTTTGGTTTTCAGCTGTTGAGGGAGAAGTTTATGCTACATCTTCACTGTTTACTGCAGTTGTTTTCTGGTGCGTTTTAAAATGGGAAAACGAAGAAGGCAAGGCTTATGCAAACAGGTGGTTAATTTTGATTGCTTATCTTATGGGTTTGTCGATTGGAGTTCATCTTCTGAATTTATTGGCAATTCCGGCCATTGTAATGGTTTACTATTTTAAGAAGTATGAACCAAGCAGAAATGGAGTTTTAAAAGCTTTGGGTGTTGCTTTGCTTCTTTTGGGTGGTGCAATGTATGTAATCATTCCAGGCGTTGTAAAACTTGCTTTTGTTTTTGATTTGTTCTTTGTAAATGTAATTGGTTTGCCTTTTAATTCAGGCGCTTATGTATTTATTATTCTGCTGATTTCAGGTCTTGTATTCGGTATTCGATATACAATTTCTCATGGCAAAGTGGTCTTGAATACATTGCTTACTGCACTAACAGTTGTTCTAATTGGATATTCGTCCTATTCGCTTATCATGATTCGTTCGGCGGCAAATCCTGGTTTGGATCAGAATAATCCTGAGGATCTGTTTTCTTTACTTTATTATTTAAACAGAGAGCAGTATGGCGATAATCCTTTGGTGTATGGCGAATATTTTAATGCTCCGTATGATGAAAAGGAGAGTTATGTAGATGGCAAAGATGTTTACATTAAAAAAGACGGGAAATATGTAGTTTCATACACGCCAAAGAAACCAAACTATAGCAGTTCTTATAAAACAGTGTTCCCTAGAATGTATACCAAGGGAATGACAGGTAGGAACCCCGAAGAATATGCCAAGTGGACAGGACTCAAGGCTGATCAGAAAACAAAACCGAGCTTTGTGCAGAATCTGGACTTCTTTTTTAATTACCAGATTAATTACATGTACATCCGCTACTTTATGTGGAATTTTTCCGGTCGTCAATCCGACCGGCAATCCTATAGTGGTGTTGTTGATGGAAACTGGATTTCCGGAATACCATTCGTAGATAATTATCGTTTGGGAGATCAGAGTCTGAGGCCAGACCATATGACCAATAATAAAGGGAATAATAAATATTACTTTCTGCCGCTTTTGTTGGGCTTGGCAGGATTACTTTATCAGTACAAAAAAAGTACCAACGGGAAGAAAGACTTTTTTGTCGTTTTCTTGCTGTTTTTATTAACCGGATTAGCCATTGTTGTGTATCTGAATCAGCCTCCATTGCAGCCTCGCGAAAGGGATTATGCCTATGTGGGATCATTTTATGCCTTTGCTGTTTGGATCGGTTTGGGATTTCTTGCAGTACTGCAGGTTTCTAAAAAAGTGCTTCGAAAAGATAAGGTCGCTATTCCTGCAGCATTCACTCTTTGCCTTTTGGCAGTTCCTGCTTTGTTGGCGCAACAAAATTGGGACGATCATGATCGGTCGGATCGATATGTGGCAAGAGATTTGGCTTACGATTATCTGAATTCGTGTGCCCCAAATGCGATACTATTCACAATGGGCGATAACGATACTTTTCCATTATGGTATTTGCAGGAGGTAGAAGGCGTAAGAACTGATGTTCGCGTTTGTAATTTGATGTATTTAACCGCCGATTGGTACATCGATCAGATGAAACAAAAGAACTATGATTCCGATCCTTTACCAATTTCTCTTAGTAAAGAAAAATATCTGGCGGGTAAGCGCGATGTTGTTTATGTTCTTGATGATCCGCGTTTGAAGGCTTACGTTGAGAAGAATGGAGGATTGGATCTGAAAGACGCGATAGAATATGTTGCGAGTGAAAAGGAAAGTACCAAAAAAATATACGGATACGATGAGCGGATTGATCATTTTCCGGCAAATAAATTTCGCCTTGTAATTGATAAGGAGCAAGTAGTAAAGACCAATACTCTTTCCGAAAAAGATTCTGCAAAAATTGTGAATCAAATGGAATGGGAAGTGAAAACAAACTACGTGGATAAAGGTGGTTTAATTCTTTACGATATGCTGGTGCAAAACAATTGGAAACGACCTGTTTATTTTTCCATAACAGTGCCGTCGAGCGGATATTATGGCTTAGAAGACTATTTTCGTTTGGAAGGTTTTGCTTATCGATTGGTACCGATCAAATTTGAAAATGAGGAAATGCAGATAGGGGGTGTAAATACGGATGTAATGTATACCAATCTGATGAATAAGTTTAAATGGGGAAATATGAACCATCCGGATGTTTATATCGATGAAACAACTTCGCGTTTGTGCACCAACATGAGAAATAATTTTCTGCGGTTGTCAGAAAGTTTACTGGATGAGGGAAAAAGAGATTCTGCAGTTCAGGTACTGGATAAATGTGTTGAATTGGTGCCTAATGAGAAGGTACCCTTCGATTATTTAGCCATTCTTATGGCTCAGTCCTACTATCGTGCAGCGGAGGATGAAAAAGGCAATCAGATGATTCAAACCATATCAGATCGATTGGTACAGGAATTAGATTATTATATGACTCTAACTCCGGTTTCTACTTCGGAATTTCCTCGGTTAAAGAGCAGGGATCTGGCTTTATTGCAGGAATTGTACCGCATTACAAATCAGTACAATCAGAAGGAATTGAATCGGAAAATTGAATTGAAATTTAAAAGATTATTAGAAAGCTATAAAAAGGGATGATGAAGTTGAGATGGATGAGAGCGCCGGGGATATTTAAAATCTTATTTCCGGACTTTATTTGGCGATATAATTCGGGAGCAAAAAAAGTTTATCTGACATTTGATGACGGACCTGTTCCGGAATCTACTTTGTGGACATTGAATATGTTGAAGGAGAAGAATGTAAAAGCTACTTTTTTTTGCGTAGGCGAGAATGTGCATAAATATCCTGAGCTATTTCAGAAAATTCTGTCTTCAGGTCACGCCGTTGGAAATCATACTTACAATCACTTAAAAGGTTGGTCTGTTGATACACAACTATATCTTGAGAATGTAATAATGGCTTCCGATTTAATTAATTCAAAATTATTTCGGCCTCCTTACGGCCAAATAAAAAGATCTCAGGCAAAACATTTACTCCCAGAGTATAAGATTGTTATGTGGGATGTTTTGAGTGGGGATTACCGGAAGGATATAACTCCCGAAGAGTGTTTGAAAGATGTTCTTAAAACGGTTCGTCCAGGCTCCATAATATCGTTCCACAATCATCAGAAATCGGAGGCGAATATGTGTTTTACAGTACCCCGGCTGATCGATGAATTAAAGCTTCAGGGTTACGAGTTTGATGTTTGCCAATAAGAAATCAAAAAAACATTTCTTTTCCATCAGGTAAACTGCAATTGAATACGTAAATTTGCTCTCGATCAAACTATTAATACCATTTTATAACCAAAACCATTTGATAATTCCCGTTTGCAGACAGCAAATTGGGATTGGTTGCTAATTAATACTATTAGATGAAAGTACTTCTTTTGGGTTCCGGAGGCCGTGAACATGCATTTGCATGGAAATTTGTTCAAAGTGAAAAATTGGAAAAATTGTATGTTGCTCCGGGAAATGCCGGAACTGCTGCAATTGCAGAAAACATAGATATTAATCCTAACGATTTTACAAAAATAAAAGATTTTGTTCTTGAAAAAGGAATTAACATGGTTGTTGTTGGTCCGGAAGACCCGTTGGTAAATGGAATTCACGATTTCTTTCTTGCCGATGAGGCTATCAAGAGTGTTCCAGTTATTGGTCCGGAAAAATTAGGTGCTCAATTAGAAGGAAGTAAAGATTTTTCAAAGGAATTTATGTTCCGACATAATATTCCTACCGCAAAATATAAAAGTATCACCTCTGAAAATTTAGAAGAAGGATTAACTTTTCTGGAAAGCTTAAAAGCTCCATACGTATTAAAAGCAGACGGTCTTGCTGCAGGAAAAGGTGTTCTAATTATTTCTGATTTAGAGGAGGCAAAACAATCTCTAAAAGAGATGATCGATGGAATGTTTGGCGACGCAAGCAGTACTGTTGTTATTGAAGAGTTTTTGGCAGGTATTGAGTTGTCGGTTTTTGTTTTAACCGATGGCAAAAACTATAAAACACTTGCCGAGGCAAAGGATTATAAGCGAATTGGAGTAGGAGATACCGGTTTAAATACAGGTGGTATGGGCGCAATTTCTCCGGTTCCTTTTGCAACTGCAGATTTCATGCAAAAAGTAGAAGATCGCGTGATTGTACCAACAATTGAAGGTCTTCAGAAAGATAATATTCCTTACAAAGGTTTTATTTTCATTGGATTGATGAATATTGGCGGAGATCCATATGTAATTGAATACAATGTTAGAATGGGCGATCCGGAAACAGAGGTAATCATTCCGAGAATCAAATCAGATTTACTGGAATTGATGGAAGCCGTTTCGAAGCAGGAATTGGATAAAGCTCCTTTTGAGATGGATGACAGAACAGTAACTACTGTAATGTTAGTTGCGGGAGGTTACCCGGAAGCGTATGAAAAAGGCAAAACTATTACTAAATTAGATGAGGTAGAAGGAAGTATTGTGTTTCATGCGGGAACAACTTTTTCGGGTAATGATGTTGTAACTAACGGGGGGCGTGTTATTTCGGTAAGCTCATACGGTGATACGATGCAGTCGGCCTTGAATAAATCCTTTAGAAATGCTGAACTGATTAATTTTGAAGGGAAATATTACAGAAAAGATATTGGTTTCGATTTAAAGTAATTGATTTATAAAAACTACTGCTCTTTTTTTTTATTTGAAAATTGAGTGGTAGTTGTTATTTTGCACTTCTGGTTCGCTAAAAGCTTAAATTCATGCTCTTAAAGACAATTAAAGGACGCCATTCTATTTTACTGATATTAATGCCGGTTGTTATCGTATTGCTTTGGATGGGTACGTTACTGCATTCGGAATCCTTGACGGCTGGACAGAACCAAATGCCATTGTATGAATTGTTGTTATTTCTTACGGGAGGTAATAATTTCGTTCTAAATCTAATTGCCTGCCTGCTTTTAATATTGATCGCTTACGGAATGGTGCGCTTAAATGAGCAGTATATTTTTATCCGGCAACGAACAGATTTGCCTGCATTCGTATTTGCTCTTATTGCCACGGGAACTGTCTCATTAGGAGGTATGCATCCTTCATTATTTGCTGCATTTTTACTATTTCTTTCTGTAGATCGGGTATTTAAAATTTATCAGGGAACAGCAACTCTATCCAACTCTTTTGATGCCGGGTTTTTAGTAGGCTTGGCAAGTTTGTTCTATTTGTTTGCAGGAGTATATATCTTTTGGTTTTGGATGGCTCTTGCGGTTTTAGGATATTTGCGGGGTAAAGAAATTCTGGCGGGATTAACAGGTTTTATTGTTCCTGTTTTTTTTGTTGTTGCCTGGTACATTTGGAACGATAATTTGACTGAACTCTTAAATACAATTAGGAATCTCTTTTCATCTAAAAATAGTTTAGGGGTTGTATCAGTTTTCCAATATTCATACTGGGGAATACTTGGCTTTTTGGTTATTCTCTCTTCTTTGTATATGCTGAATGTTTATGAGGAGAAAAAAATTAGTTCGCGTAAATATTTTATTATTTTGTTGAGTTTCTTTCTTGTTTCGGCTCTTAGTTTTGTGTTTTTTAAAGGGGCAGGTGTTGAACAGTACTTTATCAGTATTATTCCGGTAACCTACATTGCAAGCCACTATTTTGTATTTCAAAAACACTCTTGGATTGGAGAGTTTTTGTTTTATATTCTTGTGATCTCAAGTATTCTTATCCACTTTATTGGATAAAAAAAGTGCCATCTCCAAAGAAATGGCACTCCATATAATTAAGTTCGATTTTATTTTTCTACAATATTAGTCATGTCGAAGGCTGTTGCTATATTAGCATCTTCCTCGTTATCATTAACTGTGAAAATAATGTCGTTAAAATCTTTGTCTCCAGCGGGTAGCTGAATATCTTCGAAACACAATACAATATCTTTACAATTTTTCTCTTTGAACAATACATGTTGTTGCGTTGCGTCTTTGTTCCATTCAATATTGGTATAATGACGATAAACACCATCAACGGTAGCACCGTTTTTCCAGCCTTGAGCAATTAAGCAAAATCCAATTACTGTATTTTGCGCAAAAGGAGCATCACCTAGCTGAACACGATCACCAGTCTTTAATCCTCCTCCTGATCCTTCTTTTGAAGCATTAGGGAAAAGCATGTGAAGTTCTATTTCGTCAGCACTTGCAGGAGGATTTTCAGCATCATAAGTGTAGTATGCCAATGAATTTTTCCATCCAGCGCCTTCATCAACGAAAGTTAGATAAACAGGAGATTCTTTAGTTAATTTTAGAATCAAGTTGTTCTCATCTGAGAATAATTCAGAATTCGCTGCGCGGTTATCCTTATTTTCATGGAACATGGCAATAATGTTATCTACCAAAGTTTCGCAAGGTTTTGTTGGAATGATATCATCCGGCACTCCTTCGTCCATTTCAATGGTAATAATTTTAAGTCCGCCGGTTCCGGCAGCAACAAAAATGTAGTTTCCTCTCGATTCAACAAAATTCACCGATGAACCAAAATCCATACTTCCTAACAGAGTAACATTATTATCATTTTCAGGAATCATAGCGCCAACGTATACACCAGCACCACCATTACCAATCAGCAATAGTTCTTCATTTAAGCATACCGAGTTGGTTACGTAATCCTCATCAAGGCCACCAGCAGGAGTTTCAGGACGGTTAAAGCGCTCTTTTAAAGTTCCGTCCAAATTACGAATATCTAATCCAGATACGTTTAATGCCGCCAGAATATAGTTGTCGGTAACATCAATTTCAGTTTTTGATTCATCAGTAATCGGTCCTTGAACTTCAATTGCCTCTAATTCTGTAAAATCAGCTTTTTTGAAAGACTGTATTTTTTCATTGGTTGCATTAAGCACATAAATATTTTCAGCATTACTACTTAAAGATCTGGCATCATTAATATCAATTCCAGTTACTAAAGAGTAGTCGCTGCGTTTAAGAATGCTTAATTTTCCATCAGATCCACTAGTTGCATAAATGTAATTTTCATCAATTTCAACATCTGTAGCAACATAAGAAGGAAGATCAACCAGTCCTGAAACAGACATGATTTTTTTAGAATTACTTAACTCCAAACTAATTAAAACAGCAGGAGATGCAAGAACATAACCAGCACTTTCCGGATCCACTGCACCTACCAGATAAATTACTCCATCATAATAATCAACAGCACTAACGTCAACATCAGGAAATAACGCCTGAGCTTGTAATACTGGATTGTCTTGATCTGAGATGTCAAATAATTCAACACCACCACTATATTTACTTCCCTTTGTATTGTAGGAAACAAATGCCATGTTATTGATAATTTTGACGTGAGTAGCTTGAACTGCTTCACCTTTTACTTTGGGAGCTTCAACTTCAGCTTTTAGTTTAAAAGCATAGTTTTTAGTCAAATCAATTTCAATTTCCGTTGTTCCTTCTTTTGTAGTTCCAGCTGGAAGATTGTTGATAATAACTAAATCATTCATTGTTTTAACCCTACTGGAAAGATCCGCAGGGTTATTATTGATAGAAATGCCTTCTTGAATTGTTTTCTTTTGATCGGTTTGATGATTGTCATCATTATTGTCCGAGCAAGAAGAAACAATTATGAAAAGCCCAATCATTAATAGTAGATATTTTCTCATAAGTATTTTTTATTTTTACTGAATTACAAATTTAGTTTACTGTTGCAAGTTACGTTGTTTGTTTTAAATGATAAGTTTAATTATTGTTAAGCGACCTAAAGATTTGATGAATCGCTTCTTTTTATTGGTGAATAATTATAAAAACTTGTTCAGGATGATGTTCTATCTGTTGATAATCACGATTCTATCTGTGTTCGATAAGTAGGTGAATACTGTCTGAATCCCTTTGAAATGTTGGGTAATTCTTGTTTTTCGCGTTAATTAATACGGGTTATACGATAATTTACGGTTTATTGTTATCTGTTTGATTTGATATTCTCCGAAGTTATTTCGAATGCAAAAACATGTTTAAATATGTGTGGTATCTATTTTTTAAAATGCTTTTTGATCCATTTAGGAAGAATAAAGACTCCAATTAGGAGATAGGGGTAGTATGAAATTAGTCGCCAAATTAATGCCATGGCTGCTGCGACTCCTACTGATGGAAGAAATTCACCTAGATATTTTGTGAATACCCATTCCGAAAATCCACTTCCGCCAGGAGTCGGACTGACAAGCATCATGATCCACATGACTAATTGCCTTGCAAATATCATGATATGCTCTGTAATGCTGTATCCTTGAAACATGAATGCAAGAAGAATCACATTTACAACCCAATATCTGGCTGTCCAGGAACAAAAAGTTGCCATGAATGCTTTAAACCAAAACCAGAACGGTTTTCTTTGCAGTTCCTTGGAACTTTCAATTATGTCGGTGCCAGCCTGATTTGCTCCTTGTTTCCATTTTCTAAGAACCGGAAGTTTGAATATCCAAAGCAGCAACCACTTTAATCCTCTTGGGTTCCAAAACAATCCATAAGTTAAAACAATAAAATAAGCCGTTTTTACAAGGTAACCAACTAAAGCAAAATATAAAAGAGAATCCAGCCAGATAGAATGTTCCTGAATATCTATCATGAATAATTGGTGGATATCCAAAAACAAGATAAGAATTGGGAACATGAGAATAAAATACAGTTCGTCGAGAAAAGAAGTGGACATTACTACTGCCGAACTTTTTCCGACTTTTAAGCCTTCTTTATTAAGATATAGAATTGCAACGGATGTTCCTCCTATTGCTGAAGGAGTTATTGCCGATGTAAATTCCCACAGCATAATAATACGAAAAGCTTTGATCCAGGAAAAAGTATTGTCAGTAAGAATCCGCAAACGAGCCATGTAACCTAAATCGCGTACAATCATCATGATTAATGCAACAAAAATCCAAAAAAACGAATACCACGAAAATTCAATTAAGGAAAGAGTTTGGCCATCAACTTCATTCATCAACATGTAAACAACAACAGCAACGCCAATCAGAATTGGATATACAATTCTACCAGGGCGAACCCCGTTAAGTAATTTTTTTTGACTGTCAGGTTGGTTTTTGTTCATTTTTAACACTTAAGGATGTTAAACTTACGGATTTAAAGAGTTTGTTTGATCACGTTTTAATGAAGATTTTGTTAAAATACTCTAAAATTGAGATGAAGAAATTTCAAATTAGGATCATTTATATTCCATCTTAAGAATGAAATTTAAATAGTTTTTCCTTAAAATAATCAAAACTTTTTTCACTGATTAGTTTCCTGAGGAACCAAATTAGTTTTGCATGCGTTGGTACAATATATCTTATTTTTGGATTGTTTGAAAGGCTCGCTTTCACAATTACCTCTGCAGCTTTTTCTGCTTTTACTTGAATTTTCTTCGATTTTATAAGAAGATTTTCAAGTTGGATAGTCATTGTGCCATAAACTGAATTCTTTGAATTTTCTTTCGCCTTAGATAAGGCGATATTTGCCCAATCTGATTCAATAACACCGGGATTAATTAGGATTACTTTTATTCCAAATGGTTTTACTTCTTGGCGCAGGCAATCAGAAATTCCTTCCAATGCATATTTTGAAGCGTGATACCATCCGCCCATGGGAAGTGTCATTCTGCCAAGAATAGAGCTAATATTAATAATTTTCCCTTCACAATTTGCTCTCATTATGGGCAGAACCATCTGAGTTAATTGTACCAAACCAAAAAGATTAACCTCGAATTGTTGGCGGGCATCCTCCGGCGAAACATCTTCAATTGCACCATAAAGACCAAATCCTGCATTATTCACTAAAATGTCAATGCGTTTGGATTCTTTATAGATGCGATTTACAACTTGTCGGCAATTTTCAGAATTAGTGACGTCAAGCTGTAAAATTTGTGCCCCTTTTTCCTCCAAATCTATCATAGCAATGGTTGAAGGAGCTGTTGCATATACGGTGTATCCTTTTTTAAGAAAAAGTAAGGCGGAAGCTTTACCTATTCCCGAAGAAGCTCCGGTGATTAAAACAATTTTTTCTTTCATTAAAATGAATCGTATGCCTGTTAATGTTTATAATGTATCATTGCAAATATCAGAAGATACATAGAATTTGAGTTTATTTCAATGGGATAGGGTCGATACCTGCTAAGATCTTAACTTTATTTCTTTTATCAGCTTACTATACACATTTATAGTGGTAGTTTTTTGCTATTTTTAGTACGCAAACTTTTACAACCGAATCTATGCCTACAACTACTTCTACTAAAAAATTTGGGACAGCTCCTGTCTTTTTCACAGCAATTTCTACCATTTTAGGCGCAATTTTATTTCTCCGCTTTGGTTTTGCGGTTGGGAGTTTGGGTTTTTGGGGAGTAATTTTAATTATTCTCTTAGGGCATTTGGTTACGATACCAACGGCTATGGCTATTTCTGAGTTGGCGACAAATAAACGTGTTGAAGGTGGTGGAGAGTATTTTATTATTTCACGTTCGTTTGGTTTAAATATTGGTGCGACTATAGGTATTGCCTTATTTTTTTCACAGGCAATAAGTGTTGCATTTTACGTAATTGCTTTTACTGAGGCCTTTGAACCCTTATTTAATTTGGCTTTTAGTACCTATGGGTATGAGTTTCCGCGTCAGATAGTTAGTGTTCCTGCAATGCTCTTTTTATCGATATTGATTCTGAAAAAAGGAGCCAATTTGGGGGTAAAGGCTTTGTATTTTGTAGTTGCTGTTTTAATGGTTTCACTCGTACTGTTTTTCTTAGGTTCAACCGATCACGCATCTGTTTCAGATTTTGGTCTAATGAATGCAGAATTTAGAAATGCAGATCAGTTCTTTATTGTATTTGCAATTATATTTCCTGCCTTTACTGGCATGACCGCTGGTGTTGGTCTGTCGGGAGATCTTAAAAATCCATCTAAATCAATTCCTTTAGGTACCAGCACTGCAACGTTATTGGGAATGATTGTTTACTTTTTTGTAGTTTACAAGCTGGCATTTTCGGTCAGTAGTGCCGATTTGATGGAAAATCAGCTGATAATGGCAAAAATTGCGATAGGCGGAAGTCTGGTGATTCCTTTAGGACTTGCGGCTTCAACAATTTCATCAGCGCTGGGTTCGGTAATGGTGGCTCCACGAACTCTTCAGGCACTATCGGCCGATCGTTCTTTTCCGTCAAAAAAAGTAAACAGATGGTTGGCAAAAGGCCGGAAATCTGATAATGAACCCATAAATGCGTCATTAATTACATGCATAATCGCAATGGTGTTTGTTGTTTTAGGTGATGTGAATGCGGTAGCACAAATTATTTCTATGTTTTTTATGGTAACTTATGGATCTTTGTGCCTGATATCTTTTCTAAATCATTTTGGATCATCGCCAAGTTATCGCCCTTCTTTTAAATCAAAGTGGGTATTGTCTCTGATAGGATTTGTAACATCAGTTTGGGTGATGTTCAAGATTAGCTTTCTATACGCTTTTGCTGCCGTAGCTGTTATGTCACTAATTTATTTGTTCATTAACCGATATCATAAAAATAGGAATGGAATAGAGTCAATCTTTCTAAATGCTCTTTATCAGCTAAATAGAAACATGCAGGTATTTTTGCAGAAAACAGGAAAAGGAAAAGCCCGCGAATGGAGACCAAGTGCTATTTGTATCTCAAAAGAATCTTTTGAGAGAGATACTGCTTTTAAGCTTTTGAACTGGATATCCTACAAATATGGGTTTGGAACGTATTTACATAGAATTGAGGGATATTATTCAAAAGCTACTTATCAGCAATCAAAAGAAGAATTGGATCGATTAATTAAAAGTTTTGATAAAATAGAGAATCACGTTTACGTTGATACCATCATCTCTCCATCCTATACTTCGGCTATTGCACAAGCAATTCAGTTGCCTGGTGTTGCAGGAATGGAAAATAATATGGTGATATTCGAGTATGATAAGGGAAACCCTGATCGTTTGAATTTGATCATTGATAATTATTCGTTGGCGCGTGCGGGTAATTTTGATTTCTGTATTTTGGGAAGTTCTTCACGGACGTTAGATTTCAAGAGCAATATCCATGTATGGATTAAATCTTCGGATACTTATAATGCGAATTTAATGATTCTTCTTAGTTTCATTATTGCAGGTCATTCTGATTGGAAAAAGGCGGATATTAAGATATTCAACATCTGTAAAAAGGAACAGGCCGATGAAACCAGAAAGCAATTGGATGATTTGGTAGTTTCGGGCCGACTACCGATTACAACCTCTAATATTGAAATCATCCATGAGCAGGAAAATGTATCATCGAAAGAAGTTATTAATCAGCGTTCGGCCGACGCAGGCATAACAATAATTGGATTTAGAGGTGAATCGCTTAAGCACGAGAAGGCTGAACTTTTTAAGGGATACGACAAACTTGGGAATATTCTTTTTATCAATGCAAATAGTCGAAAGCTTATCGAGTAGCAAGAAAACAAACAACCAATGATATTGGAAAATATTCTTGCTTAGAGCAATTAAGACCAGGTTGTTTGGGGCTAAACAATTTTTTTATCCAGGATTTTTCCCTGAGCATCCAGCAGTAAAGAGTAGCGGATAAGGTTTTGATCACGAACAATAATTTCAAAATTTTGCAAGTCCGAATAATTAATTTTAATTGCATTCATAACCTCGCCGTGTGATTTAATTGCCTGATAAATAGTATTAGGAATCGACTCCAGCTGAAGATTGATTCAATTGTAATGCAAAACAAAGAATTAGCAACTCAAGCACCAAAAGGAAAAGAAGGTGATACCAGCTTAATCGAAGCTTCTTTAATCGATGTTGCAGGTTTTGTTTCACAAGATCAACTTATTGCAGCCTTGGATAAAGTTAAAGCCGCAAAAGAAAAAGCATTGGAAATTAATACCGAATTAAACGAGGTAATTGCAAAATATGCCAGAAATAAAAGAAAATAGTATCAAGTATAATTTATAATCAAATCATATAAAATAAAAAGTCCGGGAACCACCCCGGACTTTAATCTAACCCATTTTAATCTATGAAAACCTAATCCTCTCGGAAAGGATAGTACAAACTTATGAAAACTATCTGGATTGAAAATGCTAAAAGATGTTAATTAAGGTTAAACAACTTAACCGGTATTTTTAAGCTGAAAATTTTTACGTAAATATCTAACATACTTAACTGTTGTGTGTTATCTCTTTTTTGTTATGGTGTTATGGAGAAAATGAAATAATGTATCGTTCTGGTTACTAAAGTATTTGTGGCATAGGATTAATTTATTCTTTTCTAAATGAAAGCAAGATTGGAATTTTGCGTGTAAAACAATATTCTCAATAATTCATTATATACATTTTGTCCAAGATGTTTTTTATATGATATTTGCCTTTGGTTTCAAATCGGAAATGAAAATTTCATCAACAATATCAGTTAATTACACCTCGTGAGAAAGAGTATTTTCTATGGTAAGGAACCCTTTTTAAGTTATATGAACGATGCAAATTATCTTCTTATTAAATGTATTTGGTACATATCTAATCTTAAATAGTTTCAGATATCTTAAAATTGTTACTATAAAGGGAGAAGTGTAAGAATTTTAGATCAAATAATTTAAAATGGTGTGAACCTTGTAAATCTTGGATGTAAACCGTAAGATATTGATATTATAGTCTATAATGTGATGGGTTTACAAGTTTACACGGAAAATTGCAATACTTGCATAGTGTAGAAATCATGTAAGGAATAACATCATCCAAAATCATTGAAAAGTTCACGGTATACTTGAAATTTTTATAGATGGAATGAGCTATTTTCTCATGTATTTAAACTTCCTGAGTACTATTTATTAATAGATCATCTATAAATTAGAACCGGAATGTTTGCGAAGCATAAAAAAAGCGCCCACGGTGGAAGCCCGTAAACGCCTTATCTTTAGTGTGGAGAATACCGGAATCGAACCGGTGACCTTTTGACTGCCAGTCAAACGCTCTAGCCAACTGAGCTAATCCCCCATCATTTTTATGAGGAGTAAAAGAAAAATACTTGATCCCCTCAATTGGAGTGCAAATATAGATGAAAATTACACATCTCAAAATATAAGTAGGATGATTTTTTTGAAATTAAAACATTTTTTAATTTTATACGTAAGGATAATAGAGTGGAGAATCTATTTTAGTTCGAAAATTGTTTGTCAATAGACAATTGATTGGTAGCAATGTATAGTGTGTGTATTAGGTAGGATGAGTACGAGCTTAATAGATTCTTCACTCTTATTATGTGTAAATTATAATTTAGATTGGCTATAAAGAAAAAATCGACTAAGTTTATAGTTCATTTATACACAGAGGTTTTATCCTAATTTAAATCACTGCAAACTTCCTATCTGAAATGTGAATTTTCAATCGTTTATCGGCTGAGAATCAAATTTATTGCTTAGGAAAATCAGTTTGCTTTTAATTTTTATATCTTTATGCCTCGAATTAATTTTCTAATCGAAAAGGATTTTGATTATAAAATTGAATTACTTAGTTTTAAGCGCTGAAATTAAAAGAAAATTAAAAGAAGATTATGGAAGTTAAGAAGTCACCAAAAGCAGATCTTGAAAATAAGAGAGGTCTTTTTCTTGAGATTGGTCTGGCTCTTACTCTTGCCTTTGTACTTCTTGCATTTGAATGGAGTGTAGATTCTAGCGAAGCTACCGGCCTGCAAGATCAACAAGAAATGGAGGCAGAGGAAGAAATGATTCCTGTTACCAGACAAGAACCAATTAAGCCACCACCACCACCACCACCAGCTCCTAAAGTTGCTGATGTTTTGAACATCGTAGACAACGAAGAAGAGATTGAGGATGAACTAGAGATTGAAGATTCAGATGCTGACATGGATGCTGAAGTTGAAATTCAGGTTGTAGCGGAAGAGGAAGAAGAAGATGAAGCACAGGTTTTTGTAATTGTAGAAGATATGCCTGAATTTCCAGGAGGAGCTTTAGAATTACAAAAGTGGATTGCAAAATCGGTTAAATATCCTGTGATAGCACAGGAAAATGGTATTACTGGTCGTGTTTTTGTAACTTTCGTTGTGAACAAAGTTGGAGCGGTTGAGCAAATTCGTGTAGTACGTGGAGTAGATCCATCTTTGGATAAGGAAGCTGTTCGCGTAATTAGTCAAATGCCTAAATGGAAGCCTGGTAAGCAGCGGGGTAAAGCTGTTAAAGTATCTTATACTGTACCAATTAACTTCCAATTACAATAAAACAAATCTATAATTTTTTTAGATAGTAAAGGCTCTGATTTTTCAGAGCCTTTTTTTTATGACTTAAGCACTGTTGCTTTCTCGAATATTGTTTATTTTTGCCCCGTAGTTTACGTATCTTGTTATTGGTATTTGTTTTAAGGTAGTCTTCTTACATCTACCTCTAAAAAGGAAATATTATTGATAAAGGCAACTAAGCCTTTGTTTTTTTGCAAATTGATTAAATGGGAGAGAACCTGATATTAGATAGAGAAGTAGAAAAAGCAATTTTGATTGGTGTTATCGATAAATCAAAAAACATGACTGAAAGCTTAGTTAAGGAGTATCTTGACGAACTGGACTTTCTTGCTTTAACTGCTGGAGCAGAAACGGTTAAGCGTTTCACTCAGAAGATGGACTATCCTCATCCAAAAACGTTTATTGGGACGGGAAAGCTTGAGGAGATTCTTGATTACCTGGAAAGGAATGATGATATTAAATTGGTGATTTTCGATGATGAACTTTCACCATCACAGCTTAGAAATATTGAGCGGGCATTGCAGCGTAAGATTTTGGATCGAACAAATTTAATTTTGGACATATTTGCCAGTCGTGCTCAAACGGCTAATGCAAAAACCCAGGTTGAGTTGGCTCAATATCAATATCTTCTTCCTCGATTAACAAGAATGTGGACTCACCTTGAACGTCAGCGTGGTGGTATCGGTATGCGCGGTCCGGGTGAAAGTCAGATTGAGACCGACCGTAGAATAATACTTGATAAAATATCTAAGCTTAAAGAAGATTTGCTTAAGATTGATAAGCAAAAAGCAACCCAGCGTAAAAACCGGGGGAAAATGGTTCGCGTTGCTCTGGTTGGATATACCAATGTTGGCAAATCAACTTTGATGAACATGATTAGTAAATCTGAAGTATTTGCTGAGAATAAGCTCTTTGCAACATTAGATACTACTGTTCGCAAAGTGGTTATTCAAAATGTGCCATTTTTATTGGCCGATACTGTTGGATTCATTCGGAAATTGCCTCATAATTTAGTCGAATCATTTAAATCAACTTTGGATGAGGTACGTGAGGCAGATATAATTTTGCATGTGGTTGATATTTCTCACCCTAATTTTGAGGATCAAATTAAGGTTGTGAATGAAACAATGCTTGAAATTGACAAACGTGAAAAACCAACCTTCTTGGTTTTTAATAAGATTGATGCTTTTACTTATGTGAAAAAAGATGAGGACGATCTTTTACCAAAAACAAGAGAGAATTACAGTTTGGAGGAATTAAAACAAATGTGGATTGCAAAAGGAGATACCCCTTGTTTGTTTATTTCCGCAGTGCATAAGCAAAATGTTGAGGAGTTTCGTGAGGTGGTTTACAATGCAGTAAAGGAAATACATTCGGCACGTTTCCCTTATAATAACTTTTTATATCAGGATTATTCTAATTTAATGGATTAATCCATAAAGATGCAATTGATACTTAGCTAACATGCGAATTGTTCTTATGTAATTTAAATGATTGCTGTTCGCAAATAAAATGAAGGCCAATGAAATTATTTTCATTGGCCTTATTTATAGTCTTATACAAGATTATTTTTTGTAAGGTACTCTGCAATTTGAACTGCGTTTGTAGCTGCACCTTTTCGCAGGTTGTCTGAAACAATCCAAAGATTCAAAGTATTCGGATTTGAAAAATCTCTACGTATTCTTCCAACAAATACTTCATCTTTGCCATGAGCATATTTTGGCATTGGATATTCGTTTGTATCCAAATTGTCCTGAACAATTACGCCTTCCGCTTCCGAAAGAATTTTTCTTACTTCGTCAAGATCAAAATCATTGGCAAATTCGATATTTATAGATTCTGAATGCCCCCCAACTACAGGTACTCGAACAGCAGTAGCAGTTACCCTAATGCTGTCATCTTTCAAGATCTTCTTAGTCTCGTTGGACAATTTCATTTCTTCTTTGGTGTAGCCATTTTCGGTAAATACATCGCAATGAGGCAGACAGTTTTTATCAATTTCGTATGGGTAAGCCATTTCTCCATCAATCCCATTTCTCTCATTTTCCAATTGTGAAACTGCTTTAACACCTGTTCCTGTGATTGATTGATAGGTCGAAATCACCAAACGTTCCATTTTGTATCGCTTATGCAAAGGAGCAAGGGCTACAACTAATTGTATGGTTGAGCAATTCGGATTCGCTATAATTTTGTCTTCAGTGGTTAAATCGACAGCATTTATTTCCGGAACAACCAATTTTTTGTTTTTATCCATTCGCCAAGCCGATGAGTTATCGACAACTGTGGTACCTGCTTTTGCGAATTCAGGAGCCCATTTTAAAGAGGTGTCTCCTCCAGCAGAAAAGATTGCAATTTGTGGTTTTAATTCAATTGCATCTGTCATACTGATAACCTTGTATTTTTTTCCATTAAATACAACTTCTTTTCCTATAGATTTTTCACTGGCTACAGGATACAACTCACTAATCTGAAAATTTCTTTCTTCCAGAACCTCCAGTATTTTCTGACCAACCAAACCAGTGGCGCCAACAACTGCAATTCTCATAACATAATGTGGTTTAAATTGTTGATTATAAATTAGATTATAGTTAAATTAGCTTTTTATTCAAAAGCCAAGTCAAATTTAAAAGGATTTTTCCATGAAAAAAACTCTTTCTATTAAATTGTTTTTATTGCTGTTTCTACTGAATAGTAATTGTTTATATGCCGATGATATTTGGAAAATTGATTTTACCAGTGACATAGGCAAAGGTTATTGGGGTAGTAACTCAGATTTAATCGGAATTACGGATTGGTCTTTGGATGTTTCCAACTGTTCTCTTTCTGACGATGAGGATTATGCAATGGTGGTGGGAACAAAGGGGGGAAGGTTTGAAGCCAGGGATTGTGAAGGAGAGGCCGTGTGGAAGAGTAGGTCGGTTGATATTTTCGGTTTTACCGATGTTGCCATTTCCGTTTTATTAGCAGAAACCGGAAGTTCAACAAGTTCAAGTAAATATGCGAAAGTCTTCTATAAATTGGACGGTGCTGATGAGGTTCAATTTGAATTGAATGGTGAGAATAGCGGCAATTGGGGTAGTGTAAATGCAACACAAGCTAATTTAAACGGATCGAGTTTAGAAATCGTTGTTAGGATGAATAATCCTAATTCGGGTGATTTGGTTTATTTTGATAATTTGGTGGTTGAGGGAAGTCCTGTTGTTCCCGAGACTGAAGACCTGACTCAAATTAAGGCTTCTGACAATCCTGTTGAGTCGAAACTTCTCAGCACAAATTGTAATGAAAAAGAAAAGGCATTAACCTGCTTTCGATTTGTTATTGACGAAACGGCAGAAGCTGCAGATGGCCTTCCAACTAAAATATCAAGAATGATCTTTTACAATTCAAAGCCGAATAATGGGATGAATTGGAAAGATTGCCTGGGTGGCCTTTGTCTGTTTGTAAATAATGAGGAGATTATTCCTCAAAATTTCATCATCGAATCAGATTCTATTTTAATGGATTTTGAAGAAAATCAAATAAGTATTCCCGATGCAGAAAAAATGGAATTTGAATTGCGCTGTTATTTAAACTCAGATCATCCTTTAACAGATGGTGAAACATTTCAATTGTATTGTAAAGATTCAGCGAGAGGCTTCGAAACTTTTGTGTCGGGCTCTGGTTTTAATCCAGCCAATGAAGAGCTTCTCTCTGCAATTCATAGTGTTGAGGTTGAGGCCACAAGAATGATCTTCTCTGACTGTCCTGATACTCTTATTCGCAATAGTGATTTTTCCATTTTAGTAAATGCTGTAGATGATTTTAATAATAAGGATTTTGATGCAAATCAGATGGTTATATTATCCTTGGAAACAGGAACCGGCAATTTGGAATCGCTGAATGGATTTCAGAATTCATTTGTTAAAGGTGAGGTGAGTTTTGAATCATTAAAATATTCCCATCCTGAATTCATAAAATTGGCTGTAAGCAATGATGTGCTGCCCATGACAATTTCAGAAAATATAAGGGTTGAGAATACATATGAATCATTTGTAAATGTGAATGATTCGTATTCTTCAGACTCTATCATCTCTTCGCTTCGTATTCGGGAAGAGGATGCGTTTGAAGTTTTTCGATTTTCGGTGACGGATTCGGGGAATGATAATGCTTCAACTATTCTTGAGCAGATAAGATTGATCGGATCGGAGAAAAACCAAGTGAATTGGAAGAAATCAATTGAAAAGTTCTTTGTAAAAGTGGAAGGGGAGGTATTGGATGTTGAATGTACTATAAAAGATAAACAGGTAGATATTCATTTTATAGAGTCTGAACTAAATAAGGAGATATTAAGTGAAGAAAGTGTCGAATATTCTGTTTTTTGCTTTTTAAAAGAAGGAAAAACCATTGATGAAGAATTATTTCAAATGAAAATAGATTCTTTGCATGCGGGTTGGATTATTTCTGATAGAAGCAGTGGACTTAGTCCTAATTTTGGCGGTAATTTGGTAGGGACAGAGTTTACCCTTGAAGTAGAGGCCAAAGAAATGTTGTTTCAAACAGTTCCTGAATCAGTAAATTATCAGGAACAATTTACTGTCGTTGTTCAGCTTGTTGATAGTTTGGGAAACATTGATACGAACTCTGAGTTTGAAATAGAACTTTCCCTGGCTTCCGGGAATGGAGGGCTTTCATCCGAAAATATAAAGCTTACAAGTGAGGATGGAGATTTTCTATGGGAGGATTTAATTTATAGTGAAGCGGAAAAATTTACTCTTCAGGCAGAATGCGACAACTTCCCAACAATATTGAGTGATAATATATCAGGTGCTGACGAAACCTCTGTAATCGGCTCCGCGGGTCCAATTTTAGCAAAACCACTTAGTTCATTGGCAATCACTCAAGATGATGCCATATCTGTTCTCAATTTTAAAATATCAGATTTAGCTACACACGATCAGTTGCCAACAATAATTTCAAATTTGAAGTTTTACAACAAATATCCTGAGCATTCCTTTTCCTGGGCAAAACATATTTCCGGAGCGGTTCTATTATCAAAAGGAGAGATGATTGCTGCAGCATCAAAAATTAGTGACAATCGGATTGAGTTTAATTCATCGAAAGGCATATTGGAACTGCCAAACAATTCGGAGATGAACTTATCTTTGGCGATTTTTTTTCGCAAGGGACAGCTTCCTGATAATGCGACTTTTCAGGTTGAAATACCAAAGTTTCATGAATGGAAGTGTTTGGAAAGTGGCTCGAAGATACAGCTGATCTTACCGGACGACATTATATCTGAAATCCATTTTATTAACGTTGAAGCTAGTCAACTCTCTTTTTCTTCGTACCCTTTCGGGATTAATAATTCTGATGAGAAATTTTCTTTAAAAATTGCAGCCTGTGATTATTTTAAGAGTATAGATAAAGATGCAATTGGAGCTGTGAATCTCAGTTTGTTGGATGGGAATGGAGAGTTAATTGTTATGGATGAGAAACTGGAATTAGTAAATGGGATTGTTGATTTCGATTCTATTCAATACAATGGAACTGACGATTTTAGTCTGAAGATTGAATCCAGTTTAGCATCTGATTCAATTCAAATTCTTTTGGGAGAAGATGAATTAGCTATTGATGAAAATTTTGAATCAAAAAGTATTGAAAATTGGATAAATACGAAGGATTGGTGTGTTTCGTCTTATCGGCCAATAGCTGGGGAATATTCATTGAAACACAATTTGTCAGAAGAATTAGGTTCAAGCTGTATTTGTACTCCTTTGAAAGGATTTAACCCCAAAGCGGGTGCAATAAATTGGCGTTTTATTGTTCAAAATGGTGATTGGGATCCATCCTCGGGAAATAAATTTGTCTTTCATTTGCTCATGGATGATTCTGATCCGAGTACAGCCACTACTAAATATTCTGTTGGTGTAAATCAAAGTGGATCAAACGATATTTTGAGTTTGTGTACTTTGAATAAAGATCAGAAATTGAAAGTTTTATTAGAATCAGAATTTAACTGGAATGAAAATGAGGCCGTTGCAATTCAGATCACTTATTACCCAAATGGTCTATGGAAAATGGAATACAACCGATTGGGGAAAAAAGAAAATTGGTTAGTTGCAGGAGAAATTCAATCTGAAATTATGCCAGACGCAAAGGAATGGTTTGCGGGTTTGGATTTTACCTATGAAACAGCCTCCCGAGCAGGAAATCTTTGGTTTGATGATTTGGAAATAAAATCCATTAATACACCGCCATTTTTTAAATCTTACGAGATTTTAGCAACGGATTCTTTGCTTTTGGAATATTCGGAGAAGCTTGATTTTTCAAAATCAGCTGAAATCGAAAATTTTAAATTGACAAGAACCAATGGTGAATATTTGGGAATGAAAGTTTTGCCTGGAGTTGAAGATAATTGCTTACTTCTTGTTTTGGATGATGAATTAAAAACAGGGAGTTATTTATTAGATCTGTATAATATTACTGATGCTAAGGGGGCAGTGCAGGAAAAGGAGTCAATTAATTTCGGATATTTTGCTCCTGCAAAAAGTAATGATTTGGTCATTAACGAAATCATGGTTGACGAAACACCTTCTGTCGGGTTGCCGGAATATGAATTTATTGAATTGTACAATTCCAGTGAATATCCGATATCCATTGAGAATTGGATTTTAAAAGCAGGAGAGAAGGAGACTGTTTTAGCAGCGGACACAATTCCCGCCAAAGCATATTTAATTTTGTGTTCAAATTCTGCAGTAGAAGAATTTACTTCGTTTGGTGATGTGCTTGGAGTAAGTAGCTTCCCTGGATTAACAAATTCAGGAGGAACAATTGAAATACAATCTGCAGAGAAGATCGTTATTGATCAGGTTTTTTATTCTGATTCATGGTACAAATCTGATGAAAAATCGAACAGAGGTTGGTCTTTTGAAAGAATTGATCCTTTGAATGCCTGCAGTACCAATGGCAATTGGTCAGCGTCGAAGAGTGAAACAGGAGGAACACCGGGGAAAGAAAATTCCATTCATGGAAATAATATTGACAATTTAGCTCCGGCTGTTTCTCATTTAAGAGTTTTGTCCAAAAATCACCTGTCAATAGAGTTGAGTGAGCAAATTGACACATTCTCCTTGCTTAGTTTCCAGAATTATTCGTTGGCTGATAATCCTGTTTCTACAATTACGGTGGAAACGCCAATGATTGTTCACCTTGAGTTTGCCAATTCTTTTGAAGATGGTCATGAACAGCAGCTAAATATTACCAGTTTGCAGGATGAGTGTGGCAATGTGTTGGATACAGTTGTGGGTTTTATTTGGTATGAGGTTCATTCCAACGATGTTGTGATAAATGAAATCATGGTCGACGAAACACCTTCGGTTGGGTTGCCGGAATATGAATTTATTGAATTGTACAATTCCAGTGAATATCCGATATCCATTGAGAATTGGATTTTAAAAGCAGGAGAGAAGGAGACTGTTTTAGCTGCGGGCACAATTCCCGCCAAAGCATATTTAATTTTGTGTTCAAATTCTGCAGTAGAAGAATTTACTTCGTTTGGCGATGTGCTTGGAGTAAGTAGCTTCCCTGGATTAAAAAATTCAGGAGGAACAATTGAAATACAATCTGCAGAGAAGATCGTGATTGATCAGGTTTTTTATTCTGATTCATGGTACAAATCTGATGAAAAATCGAACGGAGGTTGGTCATTGGAACGAATCGATCCGGCAAATACATCTTGGCAGGCAAATAACTGGAAGGCTTCTGAAAACGAATTGGGAGGAACTCCGGGTAAAGTGAATTCAATTTACTCAGTAAATCAGGATCTGATTGCTCCAGGTATTGAATCCTGTAGATGTATTTCATCTAACTGTTTAAAGCTTGTTTTTAGCGAGCCAATTGAAAATAGAGGTCTTGTTTTATCAAATTTTCAACTTTCTCCTGATTTAGTTTATCCTAAGGAAGTGATTCAGTCTGATTTAGCAGGTAAAGAGTTTCAATTGATTTTCAATGAGGATTTTGTTAGGAACAGTCAATGTCAACTCATCTTATGAAATTAAAGATTTAGCAGGCAATTCCATGATAACCAAAGAATTTGAGTTCTGGGTACCGGGAATTGTCACGAAAGGTGATCTGGTGATAAATGAAGTATTGTTCAATCCTTATCCCGATGGATCGGATTATGTGGAAATTGTAAATGTATCGGAAAAAGTAATTGATTTGTCAAGCATAAAATTGGCTGCGCGAACAGATAATTTTGAATTAGACAATGAAGTTTCAATTTCAGACAAATACCTGCTTCCCAATGAATATATATTAGTGACAGAAGATACTCTTAATGTTCAACAAAACTATTTTACATCCAATCCTGATGTTTTTTGTCAAGTTAAATCTCTACCATCTTTTTCAGATGATGCAGGAAGAGTCGTTCTTATTTCCAATAATGAACTTATTGATGACTTTGCATACAATGAAAATATGCATTTCGAATTATTGGCTTCGGTTGAAGGTGTATCTTTGGAAAGGATAAATCCAAAAGGTGAAACGAATAGTAAATCAAATTGGCAATCGGCGGCTCAAAATATCGGATTTGGTACTCCGGGAATTCAAAATTCAGTTTACAATGATCTCAGCAGTTCAAATTCTGAAATAAGTCTGTCTCCTAAAATATTCACTCCGGACAATGATGGTTTTGATGATCGCCTGCTGATTACTTTTAATTTGGAAATGGATGGTTACCTCGCTTCGGTAAGAATTTATAATTCGATGGGGATTGAAATTAGGAAATTAGCGAACAATTTGAACTTAGCCAATGAGGATTCTTTATTTTGGGATGGACTAACTTCACAAAAAGAGAGAGCTTCAATAGGAATCTATTTGGTGTATATCGAATTATTTAGTCCGGATGGAAAACGTAAAATTTTTAAAGAGTCCTGTGTTTTGGGTGGAAAATTCAATTAAAACAGCATTTAATTGAACGGCAATAGAGTTTTTCCAAAAAAAAGAAATTAACTGTTGATTATTTATGTTTGTTTTTGTAACTTAATGATGCATAGGGTGTTTGAATGCTTTTGAAATTAAATGTATCTCAAACTGCTTTTAGTGATAGCTGTTAATTAATGTAGTGGTTAATTTAATGGTAAAGTAAAGAGGAATCAATTTGATTCCTCTTTTATTTTATATTGAGTCGGTCTTGATGTTATGCAGATTGCTTGAACGCTTATTTTTCTGCACATAGTTCATAATCTGCACATCGAATTTTGACTTGTCTTCATTCAAAAATTTTATCCGTAAGGGAATATAGAATAAATGCTTTTTTATCGATTCATGATTGATATCCATATCGTAAAATCGAGTCGCATCTTTTTCCGTTGTAACAATTATTTTATTTTCACCCTTCAGGTGTTCAAATTTCGAATGAATTAAATCAATATCTTTTGTTCCAAATGAATAATGATCCGGAAACTTCAATTCTTCTACCAAATCAGAGAAATTCTCAAGGTACTCTCTTAAAGGTTTAGGATTGGCAATTCCAGTTACCAAAAGAATAGAAAAATTATCTTTATCCCAATCTTCGTTAATAATATTGATAGCGTTATCTCTAAAAACGGGTTCTAAATTTCCGTAATCAAGGCTTGTGAAATATAAGGACTGAAAGGGAAGAAGATCAAGTTCTTTAACAATTATTCTTCTATCGATAGGAGTCATATTTTCCGGCGATTTACTTACAATGATAATGTTGGCCCGGTCTTTTTCGCCTGCACTTTCGCGCAGTCTGCCATATGGCATAATATAATCCTGAGTAATTGGCCGGTTGTAGTCTATTAATAAAATCGATAAACCGGCTTTTATAGATCGGTGTTGAAAAGCATCATCAAGCAGTACTGCAGCTAAATCGGTACCATGTTCCGATTGAAGCAGATTCTTTACGCCGTTCACTCTTTTTTTATCAACTGAGACTAAAATATCTGGGAATTTTCTTTTAATCTGCATTGGTTCATCACCAATCTGATATGATGTTGATGCTCCATCAGCAAGGATATATCCTTTTGATTTTCGTTTATAACCCCGACTTAATGTGGCTATTTTATAATCATCTTTTAGTAAGGTAATCAGGTATTCGATATGAGGAGTTTTACCGGTTCCACCTACAGTAATATTGCCAACAGATATAATGGGAATTTTAAACTCGGTACTTGGTAATATATTAAAATCGAAAAGTAGATTCCGTACAGATACAATCAGCCCATATAGTAAACTAAAAGGAAAAAGCAGACTTTTCAGGATGGGAGATAGTTTCTTCATTGGATGTTAGATTTGAAAAAGGAAATGAACCTTTCCCAGACATGTTTTTTGGTTAGTAGATTATTTTGCTAAAATTACTGAAATAATTCAAATGATAATAATTTTCTTGCTCCAGCCAATAAAAATCATTTCTGCTAGATCCTTAAGATAAGGAATCAGTAATTGAATTAATAATTAAATGGTGTTTTACTGAAATATATCGATTCATGAGAAAAAAAAGATCCTCATGTTATTCATGAGGATCTTAATTGTTTACAGTTAATTTTTCCTAGTGCAGTCAATTTCATAGGGAATACGGGCTTGAATTCCACCAAGTTGTATAAGGTCTTGTGTTTTTTCATAGGTACTGTAAAAGCTTCCCAATTCGTTTTTAAGAATTTTGATTTTTGCCTTGCCAGTTAATTCTTCTATGATTGCTTCGAAAGGATCTTTTAATTTTGGAAGAGAAACGATTCGATAATCTTCGATTCCGGCTTTTTCTTTGGCTATTTGAATGGCTGTTTCCAATCCTCCCAAAACATCAACCAAACCATTTTTCTGTGCATCCATTGCATTCCAAACTCTGCCTTGAGCAACTTCGTGCACCTGTTCAACAGTCATGTTACGTCCTTCAGCAACTCTACTTACGAATGTATCGTAACCGTTATTAATGATACTCTGAACAATTTCTTTCTCTGTTGGAGTAAATTTTCTGGATGAAATAGGAAGCATCAATGGATAGCTGCCACCAAAAGCAGCATGTTCATTGGTTCCGTAAGAATCGGTTGTCAAGCCAAATTTCTCCTTTATTAGCTCTTCTCCCGAAAAGAACAAACCATAAATTCCAATCGAACCGGTAATCGTATTTTTATCAGCAACGATTGTATCAGCAGTACATGCAATATAATACCCACCAGAAGCCGCAACATTTCCCATTGATGCAATTACAGGTTTTGCATTCGAAGCTAGTTTAACTTCTCTCCATATAAAATCTGATACATTTGCATATCCTCCCGGAGAGTTAACTCTTAATACAATTGCTTTAATTGTAGAATCAAGACGAGCCTCACGAATGGTTTTAGCTAATCCGGGTCCAATTGAGCTTTCGTTTTGTTTTAAACCTATTGCACCACTGGCATAAATAACAGCGATTTTATTTTTCGAAAATTTATAGTTTGCATCTGGCGCATTTGCATAATCAGAAGTGCTAACCAATCTTAGTTTTTTATTTTCTTTAATATCAGATAGTTTTCTTAGCTTATCCTCCATTTCATCTTCGTAGATAACTCCGTCGATTAAGCCATATTTTTCAGCATCGGCAGCTTTTCTAACGGCTACTTCATCAATCAGTTGATTCAGTTTTTTAACAGTAATATTTCTCTCTTCCGATATTCCTTCAAGAAGTTGATTCCACATAGCTCCAACATAAGCCATGGTTTGTTCTCGACTTTCATCACTCATATCGTCTCGGAAATATTGTTCGGTTGCCGATTTGTATTTACCAACTCTAATTACCTGAGCTTCAACGCCGATTTTCTCAAGAAATTTCCTGTAAAAGGTTCTTTCACCTCCCATACCTAATAGAAATAAACCAGCTTCAGGGTTAAGGAAAACACTATCAGCAATAGAAGTTAGATAATATGCTTTCTGGGAATGACCAAAATTATTATAGCTAACTATGAACTTACCTGTTGTTTTAAATTCCTTTAGTTTATTTCTGATTTCTTCGATAGATGCCATGCCTCCAAAATTGGCAGGGATATCAGTTACATTAAGGTAAATTCCTTTTATTTTTTCATCTGTTTTGGCTTTCTCAATATTTTCAAGAACGGTGTTTAGTCCGATGTTGGCATCAGCACTCATGGTGAAAAAATTGAAGTTAGACATTGGGTTGTCTGAACCTCGATCTACTAATTGTTTATTTAATTTTATTTCCAGAATACTTTTGTCTTTTATGTCGACAGGTTTATCACTACTTGATGCAATTGCAGCAATGATCATTATTCCGAGAAATAGTAATATAAAACCTCCTATTATAACTCCAAGAATTGAGGCGAAAGTAAATTTGAAAAAACTCTTCATACTATATATGTTTTGTTGATAATCAATTAATAACTAATAATTGTAAATTATGGTAAATTTAGACACAAACAAATATATTTAATTTAGTTGAGATGGGCTTGGTGTAATGCCTTATTTTCGATATACATTTTGATATCGGGGTTTTCTTTGTTTCTTTTACCGATAAAAAGAGAATTTTACATGGAGAGAGTATATTTTTTATTGGGAGGTAACTTAGATGACCGAGAAAGAATCCTTTCTGAAGCAATTTCGAAGATGAAGTTGGAAATAGGGGAGTTGGTGGATTGTTCTTCTATTTACGAAACTGAACCATGGGGTTTTGAACATGAATTGAACTTTTTAAATCAGGTTGTCGTAATTGAAACCGAGCTTGAGGCGAAAGAAATATTGGATGTAACCCAGCAAATTGAGAAAGATTTAGGACGGGTTCGTAAGAAAGATCAGTACAGTGAAAGAACAATCGATATTGATATTCTTTTTTACGGGGATCAGATTATTTCTACCGACCGTTTGGTTGTTCCGCATCCCAGAGTTCAGGAACGATTATTTGCACTGATTCCAATGCTCGATGTTGCACCCGAATTAATTCATCCGATCGAAATGAAAAGCATAAGAGAATTGCACGCGGTCTGTCCGGATAAAATGGAAGTGAAAAAATTCAAGCACTAAAAAAAGGGTTGTTTCAAAAAACAACCCTCTTCTGATAAATATTTTATTTATCCCAGTTTAGCACCAAATGCAAGATCACCTGCATCGCCGCATCCCGGAACAATATATGATTTCGAATTTAAATCTTTATCAACAGCACCCATCCAAATAGTGATATTTTCATTAGAAAGTTTACTTTTTATAAACTCAACACCTTCTTCACTACCAATAACCGCAACAATGTGAACGTGTTTAGGTGTTCCTTTTGTTAGCATTGCTTTATACGCTAATTCCATTGAAGAACCTGTAGCCAGCATCGGATCGGCAAGAATAACAACTTTGCCATCTATCGATGGAGATGAAATGTATTCAAAATTGATTTTGAACTCGCCATCATCAGAATATTTTCTGTAAGCAGAAATAAAGGCATTTTCCGATCTGTCGAAGTAATTTAAAAGACCAGTGTGTAAAGGTAAGCCTGCCCTAAGAATGGAAGCTACTACAACTTCGCAGGATGGAAGACTTGTAAGTGATTCTCCAAGAGGAGTTTGTATTGAGCTTTCAGTGAAATCCAATTCCTTACTGATTTCGTACGCAAAAATCTCGCCCACTCTTTCCAGATTTCTTCTAAAGCGAAGAGGATCTTTTTGAATATTTATATCTCTGATTTCAGCTATGAATTGATTAAAAAGAGAGTTTTTTTCTCCTAAAGTATTGACCACCATGATTATTTATTTAAAATTTAGCTGAGCGCAAATATAGCCATATTTCAAAAATATTAAACAAGGAATTCCTTAAAAAATTGATAAGACTAATTCATTCTAAATTAGTCCTTCATCTGCAAAGCTAAAGAATTGATTGTCTGCAATTATTAAATGATCCAATACCGAAATATTCATTAGTTTACCTGCCTCACTGGCTTTTGAGGTTACATCCTTGTCTGCATTGGAAGGTTGAAGATTGCCTGACGGATGATTGTGGCAAAGAATTAAGTTGGTTGCACCTAAAAGCAGGGCATCTTTAAATACTAATCTTACATCAAAAACAGTTCCGGTGATACCTCCTGATGAAACGTTTTTAATTTCGACTATTTTATTTGCTTGATTAAGAAAAATGACCCAAAACTCCTCATGGCCTAAATCTTCAACATAGGGAGATATGAGTTCAAAAGCATCCTGACTGCAGGTTATTTTTTGTTTTTGTTTGGAGGGAAAAGCTTTTTGTCTTCGGCCTAATTCTAAAGCTGAGATGATACTTATAGCTTTTGCTTCCCCAATACCTGGGATTTTCACTAAATCATGAATGTTTTTTTTTGCGAGCAGATTAAGATCATTGTCGCAATCAGATAGAATTGATTTGGATAATTCAACCGCAGATTGCTTTCGGTTACCACTTCCAATAATAATTGCCAGAAGCTCGGCAGAAGATAAACTCTTAACGCCTTTATACATTAATTTTTCTCTGGGGCGATCTTCAATAGCCCAGTCCTTAATGCTTAATTTCTTGTATTCGTCCATTTCGCGATATGTTATAACTTAATTAAAGTTATGAAAATATGCGAAATAATCAAATGAAAATTTATTGCATGACAAAAAGGGTTCTCAGTGAGAACCCTCTATTATAGAGTAGTAATTTCTTACCTACAGTTTGTTAACGTGTAAAGCTAATTTAGATTTTAAGTTAGCCGCTTTGTTTTTATGAATTACATTGATTTTTGCAAGTTTATCTAACATTGCAGTAACCGTTGGTAATAATTCGTTAGCAGCTTCTTTATCAGTAGTAGCACGTAACTTTCTTACAGCATTTCTAGTAGTCTTAGCGTAAAACTTGTTGTGTACTCGTTTTGCTTCAGACTGTCTTATTCTTTTAATTGCAGATTGATGATTTGCCATCTCTTAAAGTTATCTAAATTTATTTATCTTGGTAGTCCGTAGGGGAATCGAACCCCTGTTACCAGGATGAAAACCTGGCGTCCTAACCCCTAGACGAACGGACCATTATCTTTATTTTTGCGTAGCAAAGGTAAGTTAAAAAATAACTTGCTACAAACTTTTCGTAGTCCGTAGGGGAATCGAACCCCTGTTACCAGGATGAAAACCTGGCGTCCTAACCCCTAGACGAACGGACCATTTATTTTAAAGAGATGCAAAGGTAAATCAAAAATTTAATTTTGCAAATACATTTTTGTGTTTTTTCTTTTTAAAAGCTGAAGAACTAAAAGGAGCAATCGTGATCACTATTTTTTTCTTTAGCGATGCAAAGAAAGAGATAATTCTTTGAATTGGCAATACTTTATTTGAAAAAAAACAAGACTTTTTTTATCTAAAATTCCTAACTGCTTCTTTCTTAGAATAAAGAGTAATCAGCGCCATTCAACAATTGTTCCTCTTGTACTATTTAAAAGGTCTTTAGGGATGATGTTTTGGATACTTACGGCCAAAAGATCGAGTAATTTATTCTTTGAATAATGACGGGAATACACCAAACTAACTTCTCGTAAAGGGTGTAGATTTGTGAATCTCTTAACTTGATTTAACTTGTCTTTGGGTAAATATTGAGTGGCTAATTCAGGAATCAATGTAAAACCACCTTCTTTATCCACAATTTTCATTAAAGTTTCTAAAGAATTACTCTCAAATTCGAAAGGCAATTCCTGATGCTGCAAATCGTGCATTTCACAAAGGTTGATGACCTGATTTCGAAAACAGTGACCATCACCAAGCATCCATATTTCCGGAGTGGCAATATCTTTTACCTCAATAACTGATTTTTTAAGAAGCTCATGATCTTTGTGTGCATAAATCATCATCTCTTCGTAAAACAGTGGCTTTTCATTTATTTTATCTTCCTTGGCTGGAGTCACAAATATGCCGACATCTATTTTGTCTTTTTTTAAACTCATTATTATATCTTCAGATACCATTTCTTCCACTTCCACTTTAAGAGCAGGGTAATTTCGGATATAGTCTCCAATAAACATGGGTAGGAGGAATGGAGCAAGGGTTGGAATGATACCTATTTTAAGACTTCCTACAATTGTATTTTTATGATCATGTATAATGTCGTTGATTTTTTTTGTATCCCCTAAAATGATTCGGGCTTGCTCTATAATAGATTTACCAACATCAGTTGGGATGATTGGTTGTTTGCTGCGGTCAAATATAGTAATGTCCAGAAATTCTTCTAATTTTTTAATTTGCATACTAAGCGTAGGCTGTGTAATAAAGCACTTATCAGCAGCAGTGGCAAAATGACGGTATGTATCAACTGCAACGATATATTCCAACTGGGTAATTGTAATCATGTTTATTGAATTTGGATTTAAGCTCAAATATAAAGATTATCTATCGGATTATAAGCATTATTGATTTGATAGATGATGAAAAGTACACTACATTTGGTAGTACTAATATAAAACAACAGTTATTTTTTATTTCGGCAGAAAGTTATAAAGAGCTAAAGTAGCATACTTTGCGAAATAATAGGGTTACAAAAATAATAGTTTGATAGTTTTTGTTATTTAAGTTTTATTAGATGTTTGGGTTTTGCAGCCGGAAATTTATTTCCGGCTTCTTTTTTTATGTGATTCTGCGTTTTAACTACTCCTGTAAGAATTTGTCACCTGTTCCAAGATACATTTTTAAATTCCATTTAAGTGGTACTGATTTTATTCTCAATTATTTCTGGAAATTGAATCGCAAAAGCTTAGTTATGAACCGATAATGCAGATATGTTTTGTAGCATTAATGCTGAATAGCAGAAATTGGACTCAAAAAATATACTACTTTAGTCGGCGATTTAGGAATTATTAAAAAACATCATAAAATCGATTAAAAGATGCACAAAGAGATCAAAATAGTTTCTTTTGAGGAAGCAGCGAAGGTGATTAAATCTGGGGATAGAGTACATTTACATTCCGTAGCTTTGGCTCCGCAGAAGTTTATAAATGCAATGTGTGAAAGGGGTCGTAATGGCGAAATTTACGATGTGGCAATACAGCACCTCCATACAGAAGGTCCGGCTCCTTATGCAGACGCAGAATTTGAAGGTATCTTTAATTTGGAGTCATTGTTTGTTGGTGCCAACGTACGGAAGCAAACACAGGCAGGTTATGCCGATTATATCCCTGTGTTTTTGAGCGAAACGCAGCAGTTGATTCGTGAAGGGATTTTGAAAGTGAACGTAGCCGTGGTTCAGGTAAGTGTGCCGGATAAGCATGGATATGTATCATTGGGTACCTCTGTTGATGCTACAAAAGCAGCTGTTGAAACAGCAGATACTGTTGTTGCGGTAATCAATCCTAATGTGCCTCGTGCATTCGGTGATGCCTTGATGCCTTTGAGGTATTTTGATGTGTTTTGTGAGGATAATACTCCACTAATAGAGCACCATAATGCACCATTATGTGATATGGATATTCAGATTGGTAAAAATGTTGCAGGTTTAATTCCTGATGGAGCTTGTCTTCAGATGGGTATTGGTGGTATTCCAAATGCGGTTTTAGCTCAATTAGGCAATCACAAGAATCTTGGTGTGCACACTGAAATGTTTGCTGATGGTCTTCTTCCTTTGGTTTACAGCGGTGTTGTTAACGGAATGAACAAGAAATTAGATAAGGGTAAGATTGTTGCTGGTTTCTTAATGGGAACAAAGGAGCTTTACGATTTTGTTGATGATAATCCCGGAGTTTTAATGATGGATGTTGCTTATACTAATGGTGTTGGTATCATCAAGCAAAATCCTAAAGTATGTGCAATTAATTCTGCATTATCTATTGATATTACAGGTCAGGTTTGTGCCGATTCAATTGGAACAAGACACTACTCTGGTGTTGGCGGACAGATTGACTTTACACGTGGTGCTTCTGCTTCAGAAGGTGGTGTGCCAATTATTGCAATGCCTTCTGTTACTGGAAAAGGAGTTTCAAAAATCACTCCAACTCTACTTCAGGGATCTGGTGTTGTAACTACCCGTAACAACATGAGATGGTTTGTAACTGAGCATGGAGCAGTTAATTTGTTTGGAAAAACATTACAACAAAGAGCTAAAGCTATTATTTCTGTTGCACATCCTAATTTTAGAGAAGAATTGGATCAGGCAGCTTTCGAAAGATTTGGTAGTCACTACCATTTTGTTGCTAAAAAATACTAATATAGTTCAGATATTCTGATTAAAATAAACGAGGCTTCACATGAGGTCTCGTTTTGCATTTTGTTCGTTCTTAAAAAATAAATCAACATTTAATTAATTGAAGTTCGGTCGGTAAATTACAAATTAGACCTTAGGGATTTAAGAAATACAGGTTTGTATTGGTGGAGTTGTACTTCGCTTATTGATCTTCTATTTTAGGAACGGAGCCCATTAATTTATCTGATTTAGGAATGGTAATGTAAAAACTACTTCCTTTTCCTTCTTCACTATCTGCCCATATCTTTCCGCCATTTTTCTCAACGTATTCTTTACAAAGCAACAAGCCAATTCCAGCACCTTTTTCCTGGGCAGTTCCTAATGCAAGGTAATTATTATCCAAACGGAATATTTTGTGAAGATTGGTTTTACTCATTCCCACTCCTTCATCAGAAATATCCAATTCTACCCAATATTTCTTTTCCCGGGCCGAAATCGTAATTTTCCCTTCACGATAGGAGAATTTTATTGCATTGGAGAGCAGATTTTTAAATACTTCGCAGATAGCTGCTGTGTCTGCGTATGCTTTGGAGGTACTGTCTAAATTAAAAATAATCTTAACATTTTTCTCAACAAGTTGTTCTGAAAGCTTTGTTAAACTATAATCTAAAAGTTCTTTCACATTAAAAAGGCGAGGTGAAAATTTTGTTTTTCCGGACTGAGAGGCTGACCATAGTAAAATATTTTCAACAAGATCATAAGTTTGGAAAGACAAGTCTCTGATATTTTTCGATAAATGCTTTTGTTCTTCAATTTTAGCCTGATCAAAACTATCAAGAAGTTTTGAACTCATAAGCTTCATATCAATAAAAGGGGTTCGTAAATCGTTAGAAATAATATTGAATATTTTGTCCTTAGTAAGATTCAAATCTTTAAGTGTCACTTCAGTCTCTTTTAATCTGGAGTTCATTTCTTCCAGTTCATCATTCTTTTCTGTTAAGGCTTGCGTAGCTTCCTTTCTAATTTTGATGTTCTTGTTTGCGACATAACCTATTATTCCTGCAAGTATTATTAAGGCTATAAAAAGATAGATTACGATGGTTTGCTGACGATTGTAAGCTTTTAAGCTCTTGATTTCATCTTTATTTTTCGAAATCTGATAATTAGCCTCAAATTCAGATATTTTATCTTTATCAATCTGATCTATAATACTGTCGTATTGGGTACTCGAGTATTCACGGAAGTATTCCAATGCTTTCTTATAATCTCCTTGGTTCGAGAAATACTCGAACAAATTCTCCGATGCAATTTTTTGCAGGCTTCTGTCTTTGCACAGATTAGCATGATCAAATGCTGAAAGCAAATAGTCTTTGGCTTCCTCGCTTTGGTAATATTTCATTAATATTTCTCCAATGCTGTTCGAGGAATATGCTATTCCTTTGTTATTTCCTATTCTGCGGTGAAGACTAAGTGATATTTTATGATATTCCAGACTCTTGTCGAAATTATTATAGCTTTCGTATAGATTCCCAATTAACGAAAAGACATTTGCCTGTTCCTTTTGATCATTAATCTCATCGTAAATTTTTAAGGCTTCATTGTAGTTCTTTAAAGAAAAATCCAATTCATTTAGATCCTTGTATACCGTTCCTATATTTTTGAGAGTAGCGGCAATAAATATTTTATTTCCTATTTCTTTTCTTATTTCAAGAGATCTGTTGTAGTTGGCCAAAGATTCATTGAAATTGCTTAATCTCCAATATATTCCTCCAATATCATTTAGCGAAAATGCAATAAGGGTTTTGTCGCCTATTTCTTCTCTAATTTCAAGAGCTTTGGTGTAATAATCGAGTGCTTTGTTTGGTTTATTAAGATTCTTATACACATTCCCGAGATTGTTGAGAGAGGATGAGATGTCCGATTTGTCGCCTAAATCAGATCTTATTTCCAGAGATTTAAGATAAAATTCTAAGGAGTTGGCGTAATCCTTTTTTAGCCAAAAAACACTTCCGATATTATTTAAAGTGTAAGCAACTTCTTTTTGAGTTCCATTTTTCTCCCTTATTTCAAGCGACCGGTTAAGATGAATCAGGGCTTCGTCGTATTTATAGAGTATTTTATATATTTCTCCAATGTTATTCAACGAACTGGCAGTTCCTTTCAGGTCATTAATCGTTTTTCGGATTTCCAGAGCCTGTTTGTGGCAATCGAGCGCCAGTCTAAAATTGTTAATCCGACGATATAAATTTCCCAGATCATATAATGAAGCTGATTTTTCAGCAGGATCTGCAGAGTTGAGAATGACAACTTCTTTTGCGTAGTCGATACTTTTGTCAGGATCTATATCAATATATAAACGCGATAGTTCTTTAAGTAAACCAATTCTTTTACCACCTTCAGTACTTTTTAATAACTCTTCGGCCTTCTGAATTTGAACCTGAGTTTCGCCCAACACAGCAGTTGTTGGGAAAATCAGAAGAATTAAAAAAAAATATTTAAGCTTACAAAGCATAACAGTCCTGACTTTGGGGTTCATCATACCGTAAAAATAGTATTAATTTATCTTTCGGCAACATAAAGAGATTTGAAATAGTGCACTTTAGCTTATTATGTATTTACTATAATGTTTTCGGCAAGATGAGGGAGGTTTACACCTGTAAAGTTTCCCGAACTCATCAATAAAACATTTGTATTCTTAAAATCTATTGAAAGTAAATCTGAGATTAGTTGATCTGAATTAATATATACTTTAAGATTAGTTCCTCCAAACGCTTCTTCTACCTGTTTGCTGGTTATTGGTTCCAGTTTTTTGTGTTCAATTGTTTTCGGATCAAAATACACAAAAGCCTGATCAGCCATACTCATTGTATTTTTATAATGAGGTAGAAATTCTTTCTTCAGGCTACTGAAAGTATGAAGTTCCATACAAGCAATCAATTTTCTATTCTGATATTGCTTTTTTACAGCTTCGGTTGTTGCCTTTAATTTAGAAGGAGAATGAGCAAAATCCTGAAACACACTGCAGTTATCGCTTTCAGCCAACTTTTGCAGGCGACGGGCGGCTCCGGAAAAATTTTGAATCGATTGGTAAAAATCAAGGTCTTTTATTCCAATACTTTTACAGATATGATAAGCACCCATAAGGTTTTGTAAATTATGCTCCCCAAATATTTCAAGAGCAAATTCGTTATCATCTGTAGTTAAAATGGTTTGGTTGTTTTCCAGTCTGAATGGATGTGTATTGTATGGAATGTAGTTTACATCATCTCTTCTTTTAGTGAGAATTTTTTGAATGTGCTCGTCCTCTTCAAAATAGATTAAACTCCCATTGGGCTGAATAAGATTTGTGAATATCTCGAACTGCTCAACATAGTTTTCAAAAGTTGGAAAAACATTGATGTGATCCCAGGCTACGCCGGTAATTAATGCGATATGTGGATGGTACAGATGAAATTTTGGTCTTCGGTCAATTGGAGAAGACAAATACTCATCACCTTCGAAGATTGCGATTTTAGCTTCTTTGGTCAACTTAACCATGGTTTCGAAGCCTTCAATTTGAGCACCTACCATATAATCAAAATCAATATCATTTTCTTTAAGAACATGCATAACCATTGATGTTGTAGTTGTTTTTCCATGGCTGCCACCAATTACAATTCTGGTTTTGTCTTTTGTTTGTTCGTAAATGTATTCCGGATAAGAGAAGATTTTTAAGCCTAATTCCTGAGCTTTTAAAAGTTCCGGATTATCAATACGGGCGTGCATTCCAAGAATAATAGCGTCGAGATCAGTATTTATTTTTTCAGGAAACCAGCCCCATTCTTTTGGCAGTATATTGTGTTTTTCCAAACGTGATTTTGAGGGGTTAAAAATTTCGTCATCAGAACCTGAAACAGTAAAACCTTTTAAATGCAATGCTATTGCAAGATTGTGCATGGCGCTGCCGCCAATTGCTATAAAATGTACTCTCATTGGTATTCGCTTTTAAAAATTGTATTTTTGATCTGTATTGAATGAATAGGTCTGTAAAGCTGTATTTACAGTGCAATTCAAGATTAAAGATAACATATTTACTTAAAAATAATGGAAATATATAATATAGAAACAGGCAATTTTAAGTGCGATGGAGGTGCTATGTTCAGTGTGGTTCCAAAACTTCTTTGGAGTCGAAAATACCCAAGCGATGAAGATAATTTGTGCAATTGTGCAATGAGAAGCATGCTTGTTGTTGATGGGGAGCGAAAAATACTAATCGATAATGGTACCGGAGATAAGCAAAGTGCTGAATTTTTTAAACATCATCATTTGAATGGAGAGGCTGATTTATTGTCTTCTCTTGCGAATATTGGTTTTCAGCCAACAGATATTACAGATGTGGTTTTTACTCATTTGCATTTCGATCATTGTGGTGGTGCCGTAAAGCATAATGAAAAGGGAGATGGTTTCGAACTGGTTTTTCCGAATGCCACACATTGGGTGAGTAAATTACAATGGGACAATCTCAGAAATCCAAATATTCGTGAAGCAGATGCCTATTTTCAGGAAAATATTGTTCCAATAAAGGAGGCTGGAAAATTGAAGTTTGTAGAGAAAGAAGGAGAGTTGTTTCCTAATTTCGAAGTGAGGTTGGTTAATGGTCATACCCCAGGTCTGATGGTTTCTATTATTAAAAATGAAAACTTTACCATTGTGTTTGCCGGAGATTTTATTCCTACAACGGCTAATGTTCCTGTAAAATGGTTGGCCAGCTACGATTTAAATCCAAAGGCATCTTTGCATGAGAAGGAGGTTTTTCTGAAGGAGGCAGTGGAGAATAATTATATCTTATTTTTTCAGCACGATATAATAAACGAGTGTTGCAGTTTGGTGCAAACTCCAAAAGGTGTAAAAGTTGACAAATGTTTTTCGCTTACTGATATTATATAACACTGAATTCGCTTTGGTATCCGTAATTTGCCAAAGTCTGCTCGATAGTTATTATCCTTTGAAAGATCGTTTTTTTGGTTCCAAAATCCTTGTAGGATGAATTGAGTGAGTGCAAATAATACTCCAGTACACGAAGCTGTGTGGTAAGAGTCGAAGTTTCAAATTTCTTTTCCAGATCAAGATGCTTAATGCCATGTTGATCCATTAATTCCTGCACAAAATATCCGGCTCGATTAATCCTTTTGGAAAGATTGAGTTCATTGTGGATATGTAAAACCATAATACTGGTCAGAAGTGCGAGGAATACAATCACAAGTAGTGCTGACATAGTGTAAGGATTTGTTTAATAAAGATTAACTCACCCGTAGTTTACGATGGACTTTTGAAAAAGTTTTAAAGTGAAAAGGATTAATGGTCTGAAGGCCAGATAAAAGCCTATTAGGGACAGTGTGATATCCATTAAAATAGTAGGTTTTATCAACGGAAATTTATCGTTAATCAAAGAAAATGATAAGACTCTAAAAATAAACTGAAAGGCAAAAAAAAGAAAAATATGTAAGCCGTAAGGATTGAATGTCTTAGCCAGTGGAAGATCACCTCGCACAATTGCAGAGAAGCTTCGTGACAGACCGGTAGACGGACTTATTTCGTTTGTAATTTGGGTGTAAAAAGAAGGTATGGGATGATTGCATTCTTTAGGAGAAAACAGAGCAGAATAAATAAAAATGCAAAGAATAATTCCGGCTAAAGAGAGGTTAATTATTTTGTAATTCTGTTTAGCCGAATATTGAGAATTACTCATTATCAATTTTTATTTCGATGTTGATGCTGTCTGTTTTAATATGAATTGAATCCACACAAACTTCATCAAGTTGTTCTTCCAGCTCTTGCAGGGCATCTTGTAAGTCAGCATTTTGAGTAGACTCATCAATCACTTCTTCGATTGCGTCTTCTACAAAACCTTCTATTTGATCTTCGCTTAGGTTAGCAATACCAACAACAAATATCAGCCAAAGCGATGCAACTAAAACCCCGATAATAGAAACGATTAAAGCCGCAATATTAATTCCACGAGCACCATTATCTTTGTTTGCCTGACTTAGTCCGACTGCACTTAAGACGATCGCAATAATTCCAGGTACAATTGCAATAATTCCTACACAGGGAATAAATCCTATCATGAAAGTTATAATACCAAGTATTAATCCAATTATTCCTAACGTTTGTCCGGCATTTGTGCGCTCTTGTTCCATGATTGAGTTGATTAGTCTAAAGCATAAAGGTACTAATTTTTTGAGATTATTAGTAAAAGATCTTTTTCCAAAGATTTTTTCGGACTTTCGATAATCCTACCAATTTCCTTGCTATTTCGGTAGATGATAGCCGTTGGAACATTGGTAACCTTATTGGCTTTTGCATCAAAATCCGGTGAAGATTTGCCGGAGTCTAAAGCATTCATATTTAATTGATCGAACGGAAAATTTATTTCTTCCAGTATTTTGATGAAACGAGGTACTTCTCTATGACTGTCGTGACACCATGAACCGATAATCAGGTGAATTGATATATCTGTTAGATTTTGTTCCCGAAGCTCATTTAGAATCGTTGTGTCCGGCAGATAAGAATCGTGCTCCGGAGTGTACCAAGGGGAACAAATATCTATGTTAAATGCATCTAAAGTCAGTTGTCCGAAAAGAATCTTCATCTTGATTCGGGAATCTTCTTTGGTTTGGTTTTGTGCAGAAATATTCAAAATTATTAATGAGAGAAAAAGAAGAATGGCTGGTCTTTTCATAAAGTTTGAAGTTTTAATTTAAGCTAAAATTTAGCACAAAAAAAAGACAGGAACATGATTCCTGTCTTTAAATATAATGATAATAAAAGAACTAGTCTTTGTATTGCTCAATTAGGATATCCAACATTTGGATAGCACATTTTGATACTTTGGTACCAGGACCAAATACACCAACAACACCAGCTTCGTATAAGAAATCGTAATCCTGAGCTGGAATAACACCACCTGCAGTAACCATGATATCTTCGCGGCCCAATTTTTTCAATTCCGCGATAACTGCAGGAACTAAAGTTTTGTGACCAGCAGCTAATGAAGAAACACCAACGATGTGTACATCATTTTCTACAGCTTGCTTAGCAGATTCTTCCGGAGTCTGGAACAAAGGTCCCATATCAACGTCGAATCCTATATCTGCAAAACCGGTAGCAACAACTTTACCACCACGGTCATGACCATCTTGTCCCATTTTTGCAATCATGATACGAGGACGGCGTCCTGTCATTTCTGCAAATTGATTTGCTTTTTCTTTCGCTATAGCGAAATCAGCATCTTGTCCTGATTCTGATGAATATACTCCTGACACGGTTCTAATTACAGCTTTATACCTACCACAAACTTTTTCACATGCATCTGAAATCTCACCAAGAGAAGCACGTAATTGTGCCGCTTTAACAGCAAGATCCAATAAGTTACCTTCACCTCCGTTTGCACAAGCGGTGATGGCTTCAAGAGCAGCTTGAACAGCTTTATCGTCACGGTTAGCACGAAGCTTAGCCAAACGTTCAATTTGAGCAATACGTACAGCAGTGTTATCTACTTCCAAAATATCCAATGGATCTTCTTTCTCCAAACGATATTTGTTGGTACCTACAATAGTTTGAGTGTTCGCATCAATTTTAGCTTGAGTACGTGCAGCAGCTTCTTCGATACGAAGTTTTGGAATACCGGATTCGATCGCTTTCGCCATTCCACCTAATTTCTCAACTTCTTCGATGTGAGACCAGGCTTTGTTTACTAATTCCTGAGTTAATGACTCAACGTAGTAAGAACCAGCCCAAGGATCAACAGCTTTACAGATTGTAGTTTCATCCTGAATGAAAATCTGAGTATTACGGGCAATACGTGCAGAGAAGTCAGTTGGCAATGCGATTGCCTCATCCAATGCATTGGTATGAAGAGATTGAGTGTGACCTAATGCAGCAGCCATTGCTTCGATACAAGTACGTCCAACATTGTTGAATGGATCTTGTTCGGTTAACGACCAACCTGAAGTTTGCGAGTGAGTACGCAATGCCATCGACTTAGGATTCTTAGGATTGAATTGTTTTACAATCTTAGACCATAGTAAACGACCAGCTCTCATTTTAGCAATCTCCATGAAGTGATTCATTCCGATCGCCCAGAAGAAAGACAAGCGAGGAGCGAATGTATCAACATCCATACCTGCAGCAACACCTTTTTTCAAGTACTCCAAACCATCAGCAAGAGTATAAGCCAACTCGATATCAGCGGTAGCACCTGCTTCCTGCATGTGGTATCCAGAGATAGAAATGGAGTTGAACTTAGGCATGAAATTCGAGGTAAATTCGAAAATATCAGCAATAATTTTCATTGAGAAATCTGGTGGGTAAATGTATGTGTTACGCACCATGAATTCTTTTAGGATATCGTTTTGGATAGTACCTGAAAGTTCTTCCAGTTTAGCACCTTGCTCTAAACCTGCAACAATGTAAAAAGCCAATACTGGAAGTACTGCTCCGTTCATTGTCATTGATACTGACATTTGATCCAATGGAATTTGATCGAAAAGGATCTCCATATCCAAAATAGAGTCGATAGCAACCCCTGCTTTACCCACATCACCAATCACACGTGGATGATCTGAATCATAACCACGGTGAGTAGCTAAATCGAATGCTACAGAAAGACCTTTCTGACCAGCAGCAAGGTTACGACGGTAGAATGCATTTGATTCTTCAGCAGTAGAGAAACCTGCGTACTGACGAACTGTCCATGGACGTAAAGGATACATCGCTGAATAAGGTCCACGTAGGAATGGAGGTAAACCTGAAACATAGTTAAGGTGCTCCATACCTTCTAAATCTTCCTTGTTAAAAGCTGTTTTAACAGGAATTTGTTCTGGTGTCATCCACGATTTTTCAATGCCGTTTTCTTTTTCCCACTCCTGAGAAGTAGCAGTTGATCTTGAAGATGACTTGATATTTATATCTTTAAAATTTGGTTTCATTTCTTTTTAGATTTTAGATACAAGATTTTATATATGAGATGATTTACACCTTAGATTTAGAATCCTGAATCAATTTTTAGTAATCTAATATTGATTTTTAATATTTTGTGAGATCTAAGATCTCACGTCTCATATCTCAAATCTATTTAATTCCTAACTTGGCTTGGTATTGTTTCAAAGTTTCAAGAACGTTCGACTTCACGTTAATAAAGTTCTCAACACCCTTAGCTTTTAGTTCATCAGCACATGCCGGAGCACCTGCAACAACGGTAACAGCTTTTCCTTTAAGAGCTTCGTAAACTTCAGGAACGATAGTTGCATACTCATCATCAGAGCTGCAAACAACAACAATCTTCGCGCCTTTTTCTGTTACGAATTTTACACCTTCTTCTACTGATTTAAAACCGTTGTGATCTTCAACATCAAATCCGGCACAAGCAAAGAAGTTACAAGCAAACTGAGCACGGGCTTTACGCATGTTTAAGTTTCCGATAGGGAACATCATCACTTTAGGACGACCATTTGTTTTGCTGTAAATATCTGTTTTGTTACGAAGAGTTTCGAAAGCCTGAGCACCACGATATGGTTTAAGAGTTTCGCAAACAGCATTCGCTGCAGTTTTATCTGCAGGAGCAAGAACAGCTTCAGGAAGAGCGTCCAATACTTCTCCAAAATTTGGGAATTGGTTGGTTCCTAAGAAATTCTCCTGGCGTGTAGCAATTTGGAAATCACGTTTCTGTGCAGTTGCTTTGATTGTAGATTGAACGAATCCTGCTTTGAAGGCTTCCAGGTATCCACCTTTGTCTTCAACAGTCAGGAATAGTTTCCAGGCTTCGTCAGCAATTGATTCAGTTAATGATTCAATATAGTATGAACCTGCAGCCGGATCAGCAATCTTAGCCAGGTGCGATTCTTCTTTTAGTAATAATTGTTGGTTGCGGGCAATTCTCTCAGAGAAAACAGAAGATTCAGCAAATGCAGAATCGAAAGGTTTTACTGTAAATGAATCAAGACCACCTAAAACAGCCGACATTGATTCTGTTTGAGTACGCAGCATGTTCACATAAGGATCGTAAACAGTTTTGTTCCATTCTGAAGTTTCACCATGAACATTCATTTTGCAAACTTCTTCGTTTGAAGCACCAAATGCTTTCACGATGTTTGCCCATACCATACGTCCGGCTCTCAATTTGGCAATCTCCATAAAATATTTAGAGCTGGTTGCAAAATTGAAACGGATTTTTGGAGCTACCTCATCAACTGAAAGACCTGCATCAATCATTTTGCTTAGATATTCAGCTCCAGCAGCTAAAGAGAAACCTAATTCTTCAACAATTGAAGATCCTGAGTTGTTGAAAAGACTTCCGCCTACTGCAACAACTTTATAGTTAGGAAGAGTTTTTGCTGCTTCGATAGCTTCTTTTAAATAATTAAAAGAACTTTCTTCTGACTGACAGAAGTTACCAACAGTACTGAATCCTGAAAGAATATCGATAGAAACCCCGCCATTTAATTTATCAAGAGCGATACCTTTTTCAGTTGCAATTGCCTGTAGGTTTTTAATTAATTCAACAGAACCGTGAGATTTTTCGAAGTTGATTTCAACACAATCCAGAAAAATACCATCCAACAAAGTTGCTAATTCATCTTTGCTTAGGTCTTTCCAATTCAATACGAATCCAATTGAGTCGATACCTTTGTTCAGAACATCAAGAGCTTTTTCGTTAGCTGCTTTTACGTTTTCTACAATAATATCCTGACGAACCAACCAGTCGTTATTGTCTTTTTTATTACCACGAACATAAGGAAAATCTCCAGGATAGGTATTCATGAAGGCTTTGTCTTCCATGTTCTCCAGTCTGTAGAAAGGCTGCACATTGAATCCTTCATTAGTTCTCCAAACCAACTTTCTATCAAAGTCAGCACCTTTAAGATCTTTAGTGATTTTGTCAATCCACTCTTGTGTAGATTGAGGAGCAAAGTCACTAAAAAGTTTATTATCTGCCATAACTGTAACTGTTTAAAAATTAGAGCCTAAAAATAAGGCCTTTTTATCATTTAAGGAAGGTTTTAAAAATGTTCTTAATCATACTTTTAAAACACGTTCGAATTAGGAATTATTAATAAAATAGGATTTCCGGTCAAGTAAAAATGGAAAAAGCTGGAAGTAAATAATGAGTTAAGATCTTATGACTTACCCATTAATAATTTCTGACTCATAATTTATAATTCACAACAATAGGGGCATGATCGGATACTTGCATCCATTGTTGAAGTGTATTTCCGCTATTTTGAACAAAGTGACCATTGGTAAACAAGTAATCTACCTTTCGGTTCCAGTACCCGTTTTTATCTGTTGTGTGCGAAAAATGTTTCGAATTGTTCTGTTTAAATTCTTCCAAAGGAATTGCCGCTTTATAACTTTCGTAAAAAGGCATCATCCATTCTGTTTCGGAGCTGTAATTATCCGCTTCAAAATCGCCGTCGGTGCATGCAGAATCGTCGAAATTGCTGGTTTGCTTACTAAACGGAGGAAGAGAGTTAAAATCGCCGCCTAAAATGAATGTTTGTCCTTTCAGGTTAATAGAATCGACGTAAGTCTTCAAAACTTTCAATTGTATTTTCTTGGTGTCATCTTTGGCATAGGCCGACAGATGAGTTGTTAAAAGTTTAATTTCTTCACCCTTGTGCTCCAGATTTATTTCCAGAATATTTCGTTTGAGATAAAAATAACGAACAATGAAATTTTGCGATTGAATAAGAGGCAGAGGAGTTCGTTTTGCATTGGTAAATTTCCATTTGGATAAAATGGCATTGCCCGAATCCATTTTTCCGATGCCGTCGCTGGGGATGTACTTGGCTTTCCATTGTGAGGCGTAAGCTGCATAATTAAAATCGGTATTGTCAAGCAGATATTGAACCTGATCAACAAAAGCACTTCGTTTTGCATTCACATCGGCTTCCTGAATAAACAGGATATCGGGGTTTACTTCACGGATTTTTTCAGAAAGAACGCTCATATTATCCAGCACTTCTGATTTTTCCATAATAACCCGGTCGCCATGACAATCGAAAAAGAAATCGATTCTTCCACCACCAAATTTAATGTTCCAGGTCATTACTTTTAAGGTATCCGGAAAGGCGAATTCTTGTTTTTCCAAGCTTTCGTATAAGGATACTTCGGTTCCGATTTCGGTTTGAAAAGGATCGCAGGCACTGGATATCAGGGATACTACGATCAAATATATTTTTCCTAAAAACTTCATCTTATTAGTGATTGTTGAAATTAGCATGGGGTGAAAAATTTCTTTTGTTAATTATTCTTTATCAGGGTGAATCATTTTGTTTGGATCCACCCACTTGTCAAATTCCTCATTGCTTACGTAGCCAAGTTCAAGAGCAGCCTGGCGCAGACTTTTGTTTTCAGAATAGGCTTTTTTAGCAATTTCGGCTGATTTTTTATATCCTATATGAGTGTTTAGAGCGGTTACCAACATTAGTGAATTGTCTAAATGTTGTCTGATTCGTTCCTTGTTGGAGAGAATTCCTTCCACGCAGTTTTTGGCAAAGGAATTACAGGCATCGCCCAGCAATTGAGCCGATTGTAAAAAGTTGTAAATGATTACCGGTTTAAAAACATTTAGCTCGAAATGGCCGCTTGATCCAGCAATGGTAATTGTTGTATCGTTACCCATTACCTGTGCACAAACCATGCTTAGTGCTTCCACCTGTGTGGGATTTACTTTTCCCGGCATGATTGAAGATCCGGGTTCGTTGGCAGGGAGAATGAGTTCACCAATTCCCGAACGCGGTCCTGATGCCATCAAGCGAATATCGTTGGCAATTTTCAGCAGCGAAACAGCCGCTTGTTTTAATGCACCATGCGATTCAACAATTGCATCGTGAGAGGCGATGGCCTCAAATTTATTTTTTGCTGATGTAAAAGGTAAATTGGTAAATTCAGAAATATAATCAGCCACTACTTCAGCATACATGTGCGGGGTATTGATGCCTGTGCCCACCGCAGAACCTCCAAGAGCAATTTCGCTTAAATGCTCCAGACTGTTTCGGATTGCCTTTGCTGCATGATCTAATTGCGAAACATATCCGGAAAACTCTTGTCCAAGACTTAATGGCGTTGCATCCATTAAGTGAGTTCTTCCTATTTTCACAACATCTTTCATTGCATGGGAATGGCGGGCCAAAGCATTTCTAAGATTTTCAATGGAAGGAATGGTGTGCTCCTGTAATTTTTTAAGACCGGCAATATTCATTGCCGTTGGAAATGTATCATTGGATGATTGTGATTTGTTGACATCATCATTGGGGTGAACGAATGCACTTTCTGTTCCTATTTGTAAGCCCATAAGTACCTGAGCTCTATTGGAAATTACTTCGTTTACATTCATGTGGGTTTGTGTGCCGGATCCGGTTTGCCAAATAACCAAAGGAAAATGTTCATCGAGTTCGCCCCTGCAGATTTCATCACATACTCTTGAATAATTTCCTTCTTATCAGCATTTAACACTCCCAACTGGTGATTTGTAAAGGCTGCCGCTTTTTTCAGATAAGCATAGGCTCTGATCAGCTCAATAGGCATAGAAGCTATGGGGCCTATCTGAAAATTCTCAAGAGAACGCTGCGTTTGCGCTCCCCAGTATTTGTCGGCAGGAACTTTAACTTCTCCCATTGTGTCGGACTCTATCCGGTATTTCATGATCTAAATTTGACTAATGAATCAGAAATCATAAGAAAGCAACTACAAAATCTCTTCTACATTTTCAGCAGGCACAGCGAATATTGCTTTGTGGTCTTTTACAACAATAGGGCGTTGAATCAGGTTTGGATATTCAATTAAGATTTTGATCCACTCATCGGCGTTAAAATTTTTCCCTTTAAAATCGGTTTTGTATAATTTTTCGTGAGTGCGGATAATTTCCCAAGGTTGTTTAGCCATTCTCATCAATACATCAGCAAGTTCGGCTTCGGTAAACTCATCTTTTAGATACAAACGAATTTCAGGTTCCAAGCCTTTGTCTTGTAAATATTTTAAACCTGCTCTACTTTTGGAACAACGCGGATTGTGATAGATTTTCAACATTTTTATTTCTGATTTACTATTTAATAAGTGATACAAATATACGGCTTTACAGATAATGGAAAGACAGATTTGAAGATATTCACCTATTTATTGCAATCCCTGGCTTTAGATGACTGAAAATTTGAAACCGGCTTACTTCCTGTTGTCAGATTATTTGTAAGGGCACACAAGCCCCCTTTTCGTAGTCTGAAAAATTATACTCGTCTGATCGGTTCGTACTTCCAGAATCCGGGAAATGCCGTTCGACTAAAAAGAAGGCTTTTCGGGTGCAGTAAAATGCCGTTCCACTCATCCGGTGAGCTTTTCATTTGGTAAAAAACAGCGTACGACCATTCAAATGTTATTTTCCAATTGTAGAAAACCCCCTTCGATCAACAGTACGGGCTTTTCTTGTACTGGAAATGTCCGTTTGACAAACCGGATGCACTTTTCTGCAGCAAGGGAAGGCCATTCTACTAAAAAAACATCAAACTATTTCGTGAACACTCTCCCATTTTACATTTTAGGGGTTTGTGTTATCTGTATTAATGACCTCTATAGGATATTCATCTTTTGTACGACCATTTTTAAACATGGCTTTTTGATTCACACTTCCATCTTCATTATAGGTAGTCCATTCTCCTTCTCTCACACCATTTTTGTAAGTCCCCTTTTCCTCTAGCTTTCCGTTTTTGGAGTACCAGTGCCATTCACCTTCTTGTTTGCCATCCTTATATGTTCCCTTTCTATTTGTGTTTCCATTCTCCCAATACCAGCTCTCTTGTCCTTCTTTTTTTCCGTTTTTATACTTCCCTTTGCCCCATAACTTTCCGCTTATAAAATAATCTTTCCATTTCCCCTCTTTCCTTCCATTTTCAAATCTTACTTTACTTGCTCTTTTACCGACTTTTTTAAGTTTTAAACGGGTTTTATACAATTCCCGGTTCCTGTACCAAATTTGCTCTCCTTGTTTTTTTCCGTCTTTATACTTTAGCTTGCAGAAGCTTCTATCCCAATTCGTGTATTCTGTCCACTTTCCTTTTTTTTTTCCATTTTTATATGCTCCAGTGGCAGCTAGCTTTCCATCTTTGAAATATTCTTCCCATCTGCCTTCCTTTTCTCCCTCTTTATTAAGCCTGTTTTTCTGAGCAAAGAGATTTGCTTGTGAGAATAAAAAAAATGCCAATAAAAAAGTGATATATGTTTTCATATTGTGATATTATGGTTAATTTTAAATGATCGTATAAATTATATTGCTAACTGTAAATAAAAACTACAAATTAAATGATTATGAGAAAAATTACATTATTTATTTCGTTATTATTTTTTCTTTTTTCCTGCGAAAAAGAAATGGATACTACTGTTGTAAATGAAAAATTAGATTCTGGTAACGACCAGAGAATAGAAAATGCTATTGGTTTTGTTAATGAAACCTTTGTTGAAAACAGTTCTAAAACAAAAAATACAAGAAGTATATTGTCATTGCAAAATATAGATACAATTTATCAAATTAAAAATGCTGATGACGAAACGGTTTTAAAATTAATATGTTTTAAACCTAAGGGCTATGTTTTATTGCATACACTGGAGGATGTTTCTACGCCTGCTGTTTTGTTTTATTCTGACAATAAACTAAATAAAAGCAATTTTAATCCGGTTTTAACTAATGTTATAGACCAGTTTGCTGTAAAATACGATGAATTTCACGAAGTATCAAACTTAAAAAGTAATCTAAAATCTGGATTGAGTGGAACTGACCCTATTTCTTTCGAAGATGTTATTGAAGAACAAGTAAATTCTCTGCTTGTAAATTTTAGATGGCACCAGTGGAGCCCATATAATGAATTTTTATCGAATTCTAGTCAGACAGGTAATCCTGCAGGATGTGTGCCTATTGCTTTGGGGCAGATAATAGCTTATAACAAACACTATGTTGGATGGACATTTGATTGGACAAAAATGGAATCTGAAAGCGTTGCTGCTCTCGACGAGTATTTTGAATTAAATTACTTGTTAAATCAGATATTTATTAACGTAGTGAAGAAAACAGGACCAAATGCTACTAGTGCAACCCTTTCAGAAGCAAGAAAATTCATGACAAATATTGGATATAATACGGAAATAGTATCAGTTTTTGATTATGAAAAAGCAAAAGTAGAATTAAAAGATAATAGGCCAATTTATGTTCAGGGAGTTGATAAGTTGGGAGATGGTATTAAGGGACATGCTTTTGTTTGTGATGGATACAAAATAATTGGAACTTATGTGATAAATAATGGAGTTAAACCTGTTAATCCTGCTTTTTCTACAAATTATGTACACATTAATTGGGGATGGAAAGAGGATACTTTTATAGAGGGATTTGATGGTTGGAGTTTTGCCGAAGGTTTAAATGTTACAACTACGAATGGGATTCATTTCTATAATGATCAAAATACGATGCTTTTATTGAAATTTTAAAGATATTGGTGAGATAAAATTTTGGACTTAATGAATAAGTGTTTGCGGTCATACATATTAGCAGTATCCCATAAAGTGTGTAAGTAAAGTTATTCTGATTTTTTCGGAGCCCTTTTCTAGCTCAAGAAAAAAATTGGAAATAACTTTACGTTAGTCTCATATTAAAAGCACACTTATTATGGAACCAAAAGATTTATTGACCGATGAAATTTTAAAGCAATTCAAAACAGGAAAACAGCTAAATGACTTTCTGATGCAGGTTCAAAAGCGAGGCATTGAGAAAATGCTCGAAGGGGAACTTGATGATCATTTAGGCTATGAGAAGCACGAAAAGGCAATAGCGCATAATTCTAGAAATGGCTATGGTACCAAGAAAGTGCGAACAAGTTTGGGAGAGTCTGAAATCATTGTACCCCGCGATAGGGATGCTAGTTTTAACCCAATGATTGTACCCAAGCGTGGCAGTATGGTTGAAGGTCTGGAAAATATCATTGTATCGTTTTATGCCAAAGGAATGAGCAACAGCGACATTGAACGACAAATTCGGGAACTCTACAATTTTGATGTTTCTGCCAGCACGATATCCCGTATTACCGATAAAGTAATTGGAGATATTGTTGCATGGCAAAACCGCCCGTTGGAACCGGTTTATCTAATCGTTTGGATGGATGGTATTGTCTTTAAGGTGAGGGAGAATTCTAAGATCATCAACAAAACCATCTACATTTCCGTAGGACTCCGAAGAGATGGACTTAAGGAAGTCTTGGGACTATGGCTGGGTAAAAATGAATCCTCGGCTTATTGGATGAGTGTTTTAACAGATATGAAAGCTCGTGGACTTGAGGATATACTCATTACCGCAACAGATAATTTAAACGGATTCACAGATACCATTCGAAACGTATTCCCACTGGCAACAACTCAAATCTGTGTGGTTCATCAGATCCGAAACACCTGCAGATACGTTGTATGGAAAGATAAGAAGGAGTTTACAATGGATCTAAAACTCATTTATGGTGCTCCTACTAAAAATGCAGCAGAGGCTTCCTTAGAGGATTTTGCCAATAAATGGAATTCAAAATATTCCTATGCAGTAAAGAGCTGGCGGGAGAATTGGGATGAATTGACTGCTTTTTTTGAATTTCCTCTGGAGATCAGAAAAATCATTTATACCACCAATTTAATCGAGAATCTGAATGGTAAAATCAGAAAGTATACAAAGAATAAATTGTCCTTTCCTTCTGATGATGCAGTAATGAAATCGGCCTATCTGGCCACAAGGGAAGCGACCAGAAAATGGACGATGCCGATCCAAAACTGGGGAGTGATACTTAATCAGTTTTTAGCTATATTCGAAGAAAGGGTCAGACTTAACTAAAGTCTAACCCTGGAAATAGCACTTACACACTTTGCGGGACAGTGTCTACATATTTTAATTAAAGAACCACCTTGTAATGGGGTGGTCTTTTTTATGGATCTATTTAGCCTGCAGACATGATTAGTCAATTTTCACTCCCCGACTAACAGAGGATAGTCATCTTTTGTACGGCCATTTTTAAACATGGCTTTTTGATTCACACTTCCATCTTCATTATAGGTAGTCCATTCTCCTTCTCTCACACCATTTTTATAAGTACCCTTTTCCTCTAGCTTTCCGTTTTTGGAGTACCAGTGCCATTCTCCTTCTTGTTTGCCATTTTTATAAATTTCCTTTCTATTTATGTTTCCATTTTCCCAGTAGATTTTGTGTTCTCCCTCTAGCTTTCCATTTTTATATACGCCTGTGGAAGACAACTTTCCGTTATTATGATAACTTATGGATCGCCCATTTCTTTTTCCATTTTTAAATCTTATTTTACCTGCTATTTTACTAACTTTTTTAAGTTTTAAACGGGTTTTAAAGAATTTTTGGTTTCTACACCAAATTTCTTTTCCCTCTTTTTTTCCGTTTTTATACCTTACTTTAATAGTGATATGATGCCAATCGGAATATTCCGTCCACTTTCCTTCTTTTTTTCCGTTTTCATATACTCCAGTTCCAGCTAGCTTTCCATCTTTGAAATATTCTTCCCATCTGCCTTCCTTTTCTCCCTCTTTGTTTAGCCTGTTTTTCTGTGCAAAGAGATTTGCTTGTGAGCATAAAAAAAATACCAATAAAAAAGTGAGTAATGTTTTCATTTTTTTTCTTAAAAAGTGTTTGTTGATGTTTCCTTTTTTATGCAATAAAATCAATCCAATACAGGATATTTATCTTTTGTACGGCCATTTTTAAAGATTGCTTTTTGGTCCACACTTCCATCTTTATTGTAGGTAGTCCATTCACCTTCTCTCACACCATTTTTATAATTCCCTTTTTCTTCTAAATCTCCATTTTCGAAGTAGAAAATCCATTCACCTTCTCTCACATCATTTTTATAAGTACACTTTTTCTTTAAATTTCTGTTTGCCCAATACGAGATCCATTCTCCTTGTTTTTCTCCGTTTTCATATACTCCTGTGGTTGATAATTTTCCATTATAATGGTAAGCTCTATATCTCCCCTCTTCCTTTTCATTTTTAAATCTTATTTTACCTGCTATTTTACCAACTTTTTTAAGTTTTAAACGGGTTTTAAAGAATTTCTGGTTTCTATACCAAATTTATTTTCCCTGTTTTTTTCCATTTTTATACCTTATTATCCGAAAGCTAATATTCCTATTCGTGTATTCTTCCCACTTCCCTACTTTTTTTCCATTTTTATATGCCCCAGTGGCAACTAGCTTTCCATCTTTGAAATATTCTTTCCATATTCCTTCCTTTTCTCCCTCTTTATTTAGTTTGTTTTCCTGTGCAAAGAGATTTGCTTGTGAGCATAAAAAAAATGCCAATAAAAAAGTGATAAATGATTTCATTATGGAATATTCTTTACTAAGTTTAAATTATATAAATAGATACATATGTTTGAGATGGTGAAAAAGCTAATTAAAAATAGAAAATTTGAAATTATAGGAGGGCTGCTTGGTCTGCTGGGTGGATTCCTTTACTGGAAATATGTTGGTTGTGTTTCAGGTACTTGCCCCATTCAGGCCAATTGGTACACAATGGTGCCTTACGGTTTACTTTTTGGTGTGCTGATAGGAGGGGTGTTTAAACCAAAACAAACAAAAGAGTAGGGATCTTGCATGCAAGATCCCTACTACAGGATATCTTTTATTTTTTATCTTCCTCGCTGAATTCCATTAGGAATGCTTTGATGAATCCATCCAAACCGCCATCTAAAACGGCTTGAACATTGGAAGTTTCGTGGCCTGTTCTTACATCCTTAACCAGTTTGTAAGGTTGCATTACATAGGAACGAATTTGTGAACCCCATTCAATTTTCTTTTTTGATCCTTCAATCTTGTCAGTTTCTTCCTGACGTTTTCTCAGTTCCAATTCGTATAGCTGCGATTTTAGCAATCGAAGTGCATTTTCACGGTTTCCAAATTGGGAGCGTGTTTCGGTATTTTCAATAATGATTCCGGTTGGAGCATGTCGTAACCGCACACCTGTTTCCACTTTATTCACATTTTGTCCGCCGGCACCGCCCGAACGGAAAGTATCCCAACTGATGTCAGCAGGATTTATTTCTATTTCGATGGTATCGTCAATGGCAGGATAAACATAGACCGATGCAAAAGTAGTCATTCGTTTGTTGGCCGCATTAAATGGAGAAAGACGAACCAAGCGGTGCACGCCATTTTCGGATTTTAAAAATCCGTAAGCAAAATCACCTTCAAATTCCAGCGTTGCCGATTTAATTCCGGCTTCGTCACCTTCCTGATATTCCAATGAACTTACCTTATAGCCATGCGCTTCACCGTAACGCAAGTACATTCGGTAAAGCATTTCGCACCAATCACAACTTTCAGTTCCACCGGCACCAGAATTTATTTTTAGAATGGCTCCCAGTTTATCTTCCTCTTTTCGGAGCATATTTCTTAGCTCAAGAGCTTCAATTAAGCTTTGTGTTGCTGCAAATTGCTCGTCTACCTCCTCCGGTGATGCTTCATCTTCCTTGGCGAAATCGAATAATATCTGAAGGTCGTCAATTGCTTCTTTTGCTTCATTGTAAGAATCTACCCAGGATTTAAGCCCTCTTACTTTTCGCATTTGAATTTCAGCCTCTTTTGGATTGTCCCAAAATCCGGGAGCCTGAGTTCTCAATTCTTCTTCCTGTATCTGAATTATTTTGGCATCAACGTCAAAGATACCTCCTTAACGCTTCCGTGCGTTCCGCTAAACTTTTTAGCTGGTCTGATGTGATCATTTTTGTAAATTATTAATTGAAGCGTAAAGGTAATAAACAAAGAGGAAGGAACAATTTGAAAAGAAGGTGTAATGTTGTTTTCAGAAAAAAGAAATAACACTTCGATGAATATTTTAAGATTCAGCTTTGCAAAAGGAAACAGAATTGTTTTGGCATCAACGTCAAAGATACCTCAGATCACTTTTTTTTTGCACTTCTGTGCTGTGTTCCGGTTAGTCTGAATATGATCGCGGAAAAGAAATGGGTTTGAATATGAGCTTGTTTCGTTTGTGTAGATATAGGTTTAGTATACAGGTAATAGGTGTTGATTTAAATTTGTTTGTCACTAGTGTCCCATTAAAATCGGGACGTTATTATTAATTAAACAAATTTGGCTCATTAAACCTAAAACGTTCTTTGTCATTTTGAAATTTAGTTCTCTCAAATAAGTCACGAAGGTGAGTTTTATCTGTTAAAGAAATACTCAGAATCTGCAAAACCTCATATGTACTTCTGTCAAGTTGCATGTCTTTTTGGACGATCGCCACCAAACAGTAAGTGCACATGGCAACGTAGATCTGAATCCGAACAGCATTTTCAGTAGTTCCCCAGAATTTCTTGATTTTCAGATGTTGCTTTAGCCATTTGAAGAAAAGCTCGACTTGCCAGCGGTTCTTGTAAAGTTCAGCAACTTGAAGTGCAGAAATGTGCATTGTATTGGTTAAGAATACAAGCTCACGCTTTTGTTCTTCATCCCAATATCTGACCAATCTAAGATGTTCTGGATAGTATTGCTTGGGATAAAATCCAGTCAATTCAATCGTTACATCTGAAAGCACATTCTTTGGCAATCTTCGTTTCCATTTGATTATCTTATATTGAAGGTTCTTCTTTGCTCTGACAACGAAGAAAGCTCCTATCTGATGAATCTTATACAACATTTTGAAGTGATTATATGCACGGTCAAATATGTAATATGAGCCTGATTCATAAGGAATTTTTTTCATTGCAGTAGAATCGTGCACAGAAGCTTCTGTAATGTGAAAGAAAGCGGGAATCTGTGTCTCTACATCATATAATGTATGCACTTTGATTCCACCTTTTTTCTTGCGAAACTTCGCCCACCAGAATACGGAAAGGCACAAGTCAATTGTCGTTGAATCAAATGCGTAGATATTGCCTTCAAGTTTGAAGATGTCAGAAACTCGTTTTAGTCTGGCTTCATTTACCAGATTGTAAGCATACTCTTCAAAAATGTGATAATCTCTGTCTTGATTGGCTCTGGCCAGAGATGATTTTGAGATATTCTTGCCCATACCCAAATGATAAGATTTGGAATGGTGAGCATCAAGAGCGACAATCAAATCTCTCAGACTTTCACGATTTGATAATTGCCCGAACATCAGAGCAAGCAATTGGTTCCAACAAGTGAAATGTTTCACGTATTTGTCACCTTCATACTTGCGAACGATGTAGTTGAACTTATTCCTATCAAGGAATGATGCTAACTGAGCGAAAACGTATTTATCCTTATGCATTTGCTAATCTCTTTAAGAATAGCAAAAGTGTAAATTGAAATCCGTTTAATCGAAAAAAGCCTGTAACAAACTAAATTTCAAATATTTCAAAGAACATTGTAAGACTTTAATGGGACAGTATTGTTTGTTTGTTTATTGTGAAACAATTAAATTTCATATTGTCTTCGATATTCGGAGTAAGTAATTTTAAACCTAAAACTAAAATTATGAAAAAGAAAATTTTATTTCTAATTGCTGTTGCCGTTATGATTTTTGCAGGCCTTGAAGCAAGTGCACAGATGAAATTGGGCGGAAATTTGGTTCTTGGAACTAAACTTTCTATTGATGATGACGGAAGTGAGGCTGCGGCATTTGGTATTGGAGTTAAAGGATTGTATGAGTTGAATGAATCATTTTCAATTGCTCCAGGATTTACTTATTTCTTCCCAAGTTCTCCCTCTGGTATAGATCTTACTGAATATGTGTTGGATGTGGATGCACATTATAATTTTGTAAAGGAAGAGACTTTAAAAGTATATGCCATAGGAGGTTTAAATTATTCTTATATCGATGCGTCGGTAAATTTTGGTGAGTTCGGAACTTTGTCAGGTTCAGATTCAAAAGTTGGTTTGAATTTAGGTATTGGGGCTAGAACAGGTGGTGATATTCAGTTTTTTGGCGATTTTAAATACAACACAGCTTATGAGAATGTTAACCTGGCTGTTGGTGTACTTTTTAATATTTAGATTGTAGTATTTTTTTGATTTTAAAATGGCCATTTCTTATGAAAGGAATGGCCATTTTTTCAGCTTATATTAGAATGTTGTTTTTTTACTTAGAATCCTCTTTGCTGAGCTTCCAGTTTTTGCATCTCGGTATTAAAAGTTTCTTTGAATTTTTCGTAATCGTAATCAACTTTTAACTTATCATCCTGCGATAATTTTTGGTTGATTGCTTCCTCCAAATCTTTTGAACTCATTTCAAGAGCAATGTATGTTTTGTATTTGTTTTCACCGGTTTTAGTTTGCTTCTCGCAAATTACTTTGATGTTGTTCAATTGTTGGTTAATCACCTCGCGGGTTAAACCTTCAAAACGTTCTTCAACTTGTTCAACATTATTTAATTCAGTTGAGTTCACGTAGTTGTCAATAGTTCCTTTAATTGTTGACTGAATTAGTGTCGCCAGTTCGGCACGTGCATTGGTGCCGGCTTTCTTTTTAGACACCATCTGATCTAAACTTTCGCCAATAGCAGAAGCTCTAAAATTGTTTTTATCACTTTGGTAATCTGGTCCGGTGCAATAAACTTCAATCAATTCTTCGCCTTGTGCTTTAGTACTAACTGCTTTTTCAGCCGATCCGCAAGAACTCATTCCTGCAATCAGTAAAATTCCTAATCCAAGGAATAAGCTTTTGTGTAATTTTCTTGTTTTCATATTTTCCTGCTTTAGATTTTAGAAATGAGATGGGAGAAGCGAGATGATTTTTATTGTTGAAAAATGCTTCTCTTTTGAAAATCTCAATATCTATCTTTTAAATTATTTCACTATTTAATTTATTTCAATGGAGATGTGATCTCTCAAATCTATTCTTATAAATCAAGTTGATTTAGTTTAGGAACAATCGTGTTGTTTATTTCATCAACAGCTTGTTCGTAAGCTTCTTTCACTGCGTAATCGTAGCTAATGGGTTTCATGCCTTTTACTTCGTATATGGCATCGTTAAAAATTTCCATGCCTGTTTTAACATCGGTAAGCGAGAAAAAACAATCCAGATATACGATGTAAACTTTGTAATTGCGGCCTTCTTTAATTTCACCTTTTGTTACATTGGTATTGATATCAAGAATAACTTTGGCCTGATCTTTATTATTTGTAAATGAGAAGAAATTTTCAGATAATTCTTTCTTTAAATTGTTCTCTAAAATTCCTCGTTTAGAATCTTCTCCAAATATTTTTTCGCTAAAATTCAGGTAAGCCTTTAGTCGCTCTACATTTAAAATGATTTTACTTTTTGGTGCTGATTCTTCAGTGAAGAAGAGTTTGTTTAATTCGTAATTTTCGTTGCTTTCATCCAAAATTGATGAAAGATCAAGAGAAACAGTAATTTCCTGCAGTTTTTGGCGCGACGTAACTTTTGATAATACAGAAGATGCATAACCAAACTGGTCTGTCGATACGTTTCCATTCAAAATGCCTTCTCCTTTTGTAAATTTAAGTTCCAAGGGCAATTGAGAAATCAATTTTTCACCTTCATCGGCCAGCCAAACAGCTTTTACCAGAATTGGTTCCTTTTGTGAAGTTGATATTTCGAGTTGAATGGCCTTTTTTGCCGGAGTGAGTTGTGTTCTGTTAAAAATGTTTTGGATGGAATTGTAAATATCTGTTCCTAAATTGATAGTTCCATCCAATGTCATTACACTAAGATCTTCATCCAGATGATTTTTTATTGCATCCAGAGATTTGGCATAGTAATTTAATGCCTGAAAAAGGTCGAGTTGTTTCTCGTATTGTTTTCCTTCTTCAAAATAGCTTTGCGACAGCTTTTTTGCTTTGTTCAGTTTCACTCTTTTTAGCAGAGCATACTGATTTTTTGACAATTGATAGTAAACCCAATATTCTCCTTCTTTTTTATTGTCCCAGGAAGCAACCATTTCGTATCCTTCCAAATCCTGGACAAGAGATGTTTTGATATCTGCTTCAAACTCTTCTTTAAAACTCGTGTTGTTTTCGAATTGATGCAGAACAGAATTGGAGGAAATAGAGATGGAAATTTCGGAACATAAATCCTGTAAAGCCTGATTTCTGGCCAATTGCATATAGCTTGTTTCATTGGCATCTTTTTTAACCACAGCTATGCCGATATAATATTCTGATGAAATTGGACGCTCTTTTACCCATTCCGGAGGTCTGCGTTTCGCTGCTGTCGTATTTGGCGAACAGCTCACTATAAATGTAAGAATAATGGAAAAGTGCAATAAGGTGCGTAAAGATTTAATCATTTTTATGATTTCGAATTTTTGTGGTTTAAAGATAATAATTGTAAACAATAAGGATGCCAAAGTTAATTTAAAATTTAGTCCTTTTTCGAAATTAATTTATCAATTATCTGAAGAGAAAGCTGAGATTCAAAACCTCTTCCTTGTGCAAATCGGAATAATTTGGCTCTTAGTTGATAGGGATCTTCTTCCCGGATGGATTTTATTTTACTGGATAATATGTCTTGAAGATTTTGAGTGTATTCTCTTTCATCCAATTGATCTATTGCATCAGAGATAATGTATTCCGGAATTTGTTTTTGTTTCAGATGATGAGTGATCTTGATTCGTCCCCATCGGTTAAAACGGAATTTATCGCGAACGTAAAAATTGGTGTAACGTTCATCATTAAGGAATTTCTCGTCAATTAATGTTTGAATAATCTGATCCTGATCGGCAGATGAAATTTCCCATTCGCAAAGCTTTTTACGAATATCAAAGCAGCATTTTTCTTGTCTGCTGCAAATAAACATGACTTTTGATAAAGCAGATTCGGCACTGACTTCCCTTTTCTTCTTTTTGTAATCCATCATTGCGGTTTTATAGCTGATATCATTCTGTTTTTTCCGTTGATGTCTGATCTTAGACGTATGCTGTTGAATCCTTTTTGTTCCAAAAGTTCCACTATTTCGTTTCCCAAACTTTCGTTGATTTCAAAATAAAGTTTCCCGCCTTTTTTTAAATGAAGAAGAGCCATTTCAGAGATGGTTCTGTAAAAAATTAAAGGATCGTGATCTGTTACAAATAGTGCTGTATGAGGCTCATAATCCAGAACATTTTTCTCCATTTTACTTTTCTCCGCTTCGGTAACGTAGGGAGGATTGCTTACGATGATATCAAAATTGTCCCAATCAAAATTCTTCCAGTTTAGAATGTCGCGATGAAAAAAATGAACATCAACTTGGTTGAGTTTGGCATTTTCTTTGGCCTTCTCAATTGCCTCTGCCGAAATATCAGCAGATGAAACGCGAGCATTTTTTAAATTTTTTGCCAGTGAAATGGGAATGCAGCCACTGCCGGTTCCAATATCTAAAATGTGTAAGCCTTCTTGCCTGTTCTCATTGATGATTGCATGAACCAGCTCCTCAGTTTCTGGTCTGGGAATTAGGGTGTGCTTATTTACTTTAAAAGTAAGATCGTAAAATTCAGTTTCACCTAAAATATACTGAATTGGTTTATTGGTTTTAAGTTCGTGTGTATAGGCAGCAATTTGTTTAAAATCATCATCGCTAATATTTTCCGATCTATTCAACTGAATTTGTGATTTTGAATAGTTTAGAACGTACTCTAGAAGAATGTATGCCATACTTTCTGTTTCTCGGGCATGATATAACTCCGCGAGTTCTTTTTTTATGTAATTTATTGTAGATTGTATTGTGTTTGATGGAGTCATCTGACGTAAGAATATTGGTTCAAAATTGAATCATTTAAATGTAGAGGAATTGAAAATTAGTAATTGATTACTTAAAATAGTAAATCACTGTCTTATTTCTCACATCTAATATCTCAAAACTATTAAATTAACAAAGATACAAATCTTCTGAAGTAGTCGGATATATGCTGTTAACAATTAATTGGTCTGAATTCTGGATGCATTTTTTCGAAGTGTTGGCTGTTTTATATGTCATCACCATTATCTCTACGGTAATTATTGTAATTCTTGAAAACAGAAGTCCTCTAAAAACCATTTCCTGGATTCTCGTTTTAGTTTCTTTGCCAGTTTTTGGTTTGATTTCCTATTTGGTTTTTGGACAAAGTTTTCGGAAGCGAAAAATGTTCAACATGAAAGAGTTGGGCGATATGAAGTGGCTGCAGGTAATGAGTCAGGATCAAAAACTTCATTTGGATAAAAGCCGTTGGTTGAAGGATGAGCGGATTCATGAAAAAAAGAATTTGATGACCTTGCTTTTGAACAACTCAAAGGCATTGCTTACCGGTTACAACAGGGTAAAAATTCTGAACGATGGTGAGGAAACATTTCCATCTATTTTCAAAGCTCTACGGAAAGCAAAAGATCACATTCATTTGGAGTATTATATTATCGAAGATGGAGAGTTGGCATCGGAATTACTCGAAATATTGATGCAAAAAGCAAGAGAAGGGGTTGAGGTTCGTGTGATTTACGATGATGTTGGAAGTTGGAAATTAAGTAAGGAATATGTGAAATTATTACAAGATGCAGGTGTGAAGATACACGCTTTTCTTCCTGTTCGTTTCCCTATTTTAACCAGTCGGGTGAATTACCGAAACCACCGAAAAATTATTGTGATTGATGGCAAAACCGCCTTTGTAGGAGGATTGAATTTTGCTGATCGTTATCTTCATGGTCTGCCTGAAATTGGCTCATGGCGCGATACTCACTTAAAAATTACGGGCGAGGCAGCCAGCAGTTTGCAAATTGTATTTTTAATCGATTGGTATTTTGTTCGGCAGGAAGTTTTGCTCGACGAAAAATATCTTCCTTACAAGAAAGTGAAGCAAAAGTGTTTGTTACAAATTACCGCGTCCGGAGCTGATTCTGACTGGGCGAGTATCATGCAGGCGTATTTCTCGGCTATTACTTCGGCAAGAAGAAATGTGTACATTTCATCGCCATATTTTATGCCTAACAGCAGTATTTTAATGGCACTTAAAACATCGGCCATGAGTGGGGTTGATGTGCGTGTTTTACTTCCCAAAAAATCAGATTCATTCATGACCTATTGGGGAACACTTTCCTATATTGAAGAATTATTGGAAGCAGGTGTGCGAATCTATTTTTACAAAGGAGGATTTAATCACAGCAAAATAATGATGGTGGATGGAATTATGGCAACGGTAGGAACAGCAAATATGGATGTAAGGAGCTTTGAACAAAATTTTGAAGTAAATGCCTTGATTTACGATGAGGACATAACTTTGGAACTTAGAACACGTTTTTTAGCTGATTTGGAAGACAGCGAAGAATTGCATTTACAGGAATGGCAGAATCGATCCAAAGGTCAAAGAGTGAAAGAATCAATGGCCCGGTTATTTACTCCTCTTTTGTAGTTTCTTCCTGATATCTTTTAAATAAAAACAGGATTTGTTTCATCACGTAGTACTCTGAAGAATTTGGAGTTACTTTAATTTCCGAACCTGCATATTCCATAAATTTCAGTAATTCTTCCCCCTCTAAACCTGTTGCATCGGCCACTATCTTAGCATTGTATTTCGAACTGATCTTTTTTGTCTTGCCCTCGTTTCTTATTATTTTGGATAATTGCTTTTTCGATTTTTCTGATTTGCTCAATTTGCTGTACAAAAAATCTGTGGGCGCAAAAATTGCACCTAAAACGCCCATTTTACCATCTCTTTTAGGGCGGTATTGAGCAGGCACAATGTTTGGTTTTTTCGTATTGTAGGGAGCCAATTGTTTCATAATGCTTTTATTAATTGGATCCTTTTCTTCCAGTTTGGTTTTGATGAAATCTTCCTTAAACTCATCCCAGGTTCCCAATGCATAAATATCCACTTCATCTAATAAATAGGAAATGTCTTCCAATTTAATTTGAAAAAATGGAGGAAAATCGGCATTAAAAATGAATGGAACCGCCCAATCAATTGCTTTGTACCCTAAAGCACTAATTCGAAGTGTATCGTACTGCTGAATTTGCAGATGAAAAACGCCAAGACTATCGCAAATAATTCCTTTGCGTGTTCTTTTTATACTAACGGTTGCCAATGGAATAGGAGTTAAACTTTCCGAATGGAGTATTTGTCCTGAAATACTGATAATGGAATCTCTTTTAGAGTTTTCCGAAAAAGAGCAGTAACGGGAGCTAAGAACTAGAATTAATGAAATGTACAATACCCTCTTTAATTTCATGAGAAGAGTTTAATTCATTGTTTAAGGGCGCAGATGGTTTCTTATGGTACCTAAAGAATCAGTAAAGCTCAGATCGTTCTCAAACTGTGGTTTTTCCTGTAAAAAATCTGTGTAAAGTTGTTGAATTCTTACTCCTATATACATTTCACTGGTTTGATATGTGAAATTCTGCTTCGAATTAATATACTCCATTAACTGATCTAATCTAAAACCGGATTCATGAGTTAATTCAGCAATTACCTCTTTGTTGTATTTTTGCTGAAGAATCCGAAGTTGCCAATCAGTCATTTCTACAATTCCTTTTCGAGCTCTTCTTTTCTGTCCAATAGATTTTATTGCACTAATTCCATCTAATAGATTGAATCCCAGACCCTTTCTACTCAATGCATTGGCTTCCGCCTGTGCAAGTTTCAAGTTTCCAAAATCAAAGGATGCAGCTATATTTTCTTCTTCGGGGGCATCGGTCTTAATAAAATTTTCTTTAAACTGGTTCCAGGTTCCCAATGAATAAATGCTTACTTCGTTAAGCAGAATACTTCCCTGTTCCATGAATATTTCTTGAAAAACTTCCTCTTCTTCAGCTTGCGGAGGTGTAATACTCACAGATTGTTCTTTAAATCCGAGAGCAGATATTCTTAAATTTTGATCGGGATGAATTCGTAAGCGGAAAAAACCGGCGCTGTCACATACAATTCCCCAATTGGTTCCTTGAAGATTTACGTTAGCAAAGGAAACTCCTTCCAGATTTTCTGCATTTATTACCTTTCCGGATACAATAAAACTATCATCATTCATTTCTTCCTGAGCAAAGACTCCAAAGGCAAAAAATAATGTGAGAAATAAGGTCAGTAAACTTGTTTTCAATTGGGTCGGTTTTTTTATTTAACGCTAAAGATAGGTTTCAATCTTAATGAATACTGTAATTGTTACATTTTTTAACAGACTTTAACCCAAATTAATATTGTGATAACGATCTATCTGCCTGTCCAGTTGACGAGTTGGCTGGTTTTTTGAAACGGATTTATATGACCATAAAGAATATCATTTTCACGTTGATAACACATCATTGGATGAGTGGTCTCTATTTTGTTGGAAATTTCAATGTTTTTTACCACTTGGTGAGCGTTGTTACCCCATAAGAACCAAACCATCTCAGGATTTGCTGCGGCAATAAATTGCAGTAATTTTTGAGTAAACGGAGCCCAAAGTTTGGTGTGCGAATTTGGTTTGCCTATTTCGCAGGTAAAGGCAGTATTTAGCAAGAGTACATTTTCGTGTTCCGACCAATATTTAAACAGTTGATTGGGGGGGAGTATCTTAAAATCACTATCCATCACCAATTGGTCACCTTCGTTAAGCAGACTCTTAATTTCGGAATATTTACGTTCCTCATTTGTTGCAGCCTTGTAAATGCAGCGCAGAATATTTTTTAACGATACATTACGAAATTTATCATGCCACGAGTTTAATCCATTCACTTCAAAAGCTCTTCCGGTAGCAACTCCTGCTTGAGGATAAGGATCCTGTCCTAAAATTACAACCGGTATTTTATTCAAATCCATTTCTAAAAAACGCAGCGTTAGATTTGACTTTGGAGTGGATTTTCCAATGTGAATTGATTTTTCGATGTCCTTAATCAAGCAAATAATTTCTTTTGATAGAAAAGTAGTCCAGCTTTGGTGTATTGACAGTTGAGAAAGGAAAGTAGATTTATGCATTTTGACAATTGTTTTTGTAGTCTCAAAAATAGTAAATGCAATTATTAATTAATAATAATGAGTTAAGAATTGTATCAGCAGGAATATTGGCTGTTTTTCAGGTACCTGCGTAAATTTAGATCTTATTTTGATTCATTTTTGGAACAGTCAATTTTACAATTGGTTAGACTGTTTTACTTTTCGACTTTTTAGACACTTGCAGACCTTTCTACTTTTGTTCTTTTTGACTAGTTTTGTTACCTAATTAACCAAAATAGATAAGATACAACTGATTATGTACCAGAAATTGAGAGAAAGCATTGAAGCTGCATGGGATGACCGGTCACTTTTGAGTACTCCTGCAGTACAAAAAAACATAGAAGAAGTAATTGAATTGTTGGACAAAGGAGTTCTTCGCACTGCAGAACCACTGGCAGATGGATGGCAAGTAAATGAATGGGTGAAAAAAGCCGTAATTCTTTATTTTCCGATTCGTAAAATGGAAACTATTGAAGTCGGTCCATTTGAATTCCATGATAAAATGGCATTGAAAACCAACTATGCTGAATTGGGAGTTAGGGTTGTACCTCATGCAGTGGCACGATACGGAGCTTTTATCGCCAGAGATGTGGTAATGATGCCATCATACGTGAATATTGGTGCATATGTGGGCGAAGGAACCATGGTCGACACATGGGCAACAGTAGGATCTTGTGCTCAGATTGGAAAACATGTTCACCTTAGCGGTGGTGTTGGTATTGGCGGTGTTTTAGAGCCGATTCAAGCCGCTCCGGTAATCATCGAAGACAATTGTTTTATTGGCTCCCGCTGCATTGTTGTTGAAGGAGTCCATTTAGAAAAAGAAGTTGTTTTGGGAGCTAATGTAGTGCTTACCGGATCAACAAGAATTATAGATGTAACAGGTGAAGAACCAGTTGAGTACAGCGGATTCATTCCGGCTCGTTCGGTAGTGATTCCAGGAACAAGAACCAAGAAGTTTCCTGCAGGGGATTATCAGGTTCCTTGTGCTTTAATCATCGGAAAAAGAAAACCATCAACAGATTTAAAGACTTCGCTGAACGATGCATTGCGTGAATACAATGTAGCGGTATAGTTTAGGTAATAATTAAAGTAATAATGAGTAATCAATGAAAATTGATTACTCATTTGTTTCTAATGATTTGAAAGAATACTAACAAATTAGAAATGCACAACGACATTAAAAAAGCTTTGGAAGTACTTCACGCTGGTGGAGTTATTCTATATCCTACCGATACTATCTGGGGAATAGGCTGCGATGCAACAAATCCTGAAGCGGTAAAAAGAGTTTATGAAATTAAGAATAGGGAAGATTCTAAAGCCATGCTGGTTTTAATGGAGAATCCCAATCGCCTGAATTCATATGTTGATGAGGTTCCGGAAATTGCCTGGGATTTAATTGATACGAATGATCAGCCGATGACTCTGATTTATCCCGGAGCGAAAAATCTGGCGCCAAATCTGATTAATTCAGATGGAACCATTGGTATTCGAATTACCAATGAAGAGTTTACACAAAATTTGATTCAACGATTTAAGAAACCCATTGTTTCTACTTCAGCAAATAGAAGTGGAGACGTTTCACCTGCCAACTTTTACGAGATTGGTGATGAAATAAAAGAAGCGGTAGATTATATTGTGGAATACCGGCAAGAGGATATGGAAAAATGCAAAGCTTCCAGTATCATTAAAATTGGATTGGGAGGCGAGATTCAAATTATAAGACCGTAGGGATACAGTGTTCTGTTTCCCTACGGATTATTTTTTACATTCCAATTGATTTTATGTGACCCGAACCTGCAGATTTTGAATCTACGTAATCCGGTTTTCCGCGGTAGTAAATGTCACCGCTGCCAGCTACTCTTGCCGTTAGTTTTTTTGTGGCATATACCTTACAATCTCCCGATCCTGATACATGCACATCAACATTTTCAGATTTCAAATAGCCTGCATCAACATCGCCCGAGCCACTAATGTGAATTTCAAGTTCTTGTAACCCATCACCTTTTAGATTAATATCTCCCGATCCGGAAATATGACATTCAACATTTTCGGCAGATAAATCTTCAATAAAAATATTGCCGCTTCCGCTGATTGCATATTTTGCATTGGTAGTTTCTATTGGGCTTTTGGCGATAATATTACCCGATCCGGAAATGCTTAAATTTTTTATTTGCGAGGAAGAAATATACACTTCAATATTTTTGAATGAATTGTTCCAGCCCCAGCTTTTATTTTTTTTGCGCTTAATTTTCAGAGTTCCATTTTCAACCTCAGTAATAATTTCTTCTAAATTATCAGCATCGCCTTTCATTTTTACTGAAGTAGAATTTTCCTGGGTGATAAATACCTTGGCGTGAATGGCAAGACTAACTGATTCGAATGATCCAACATTCCGGGTTTCTGTTTTTTGGGCAAAGGCCAAACTACCACTCAAAACAAGAGCAAAAACGGCCAGCAGGGATGTAATACGTTTTGTGTTCATATAAATTAGTTTTAGATAAAAAATCATGTTCTAATAAAAGACGAACAAGTCGGCGAAAAGTTGCACTAAGAAATATTTTAAAGCTTTAAATATTTGAGTAACTAAATTTAAAACATACAATTTTGCAGTGCATTAAGTATACTTAGGAACAGTAGCGCACCTTAAAAAAAATTATAAAATCTGCATCTCATTGATTCTTTTCACAATTTGTATATACATTCGCATAAAAATTAGCAAAATGGAATTCAAGCACAAAAAGAAAATACAAATCCGCTTTGGCGATATCGATTTAATAGGACATGCGAATAACGGAGTTCAGTTAAGCTACCTCGATTTGGCACGAATGGATTATTTTCAGCAAGTATATGGGGAAGTAATTGATTGGAATGAATCTGCATTAATCGTAGCTCATTTGGAGATAGATTATTTGTCATCCATCACCCTGAGTGATAAAATTGAAGTGCAAACAAAAATTTTCCGGATTGGCAATAAAAGTGTAGGAATGTACCAGAATATTGTCGATTTAAAAACAGGCGAGATTAAAACCAAAACATCACAGGTAATGGTAGCCTACAGTCAAAAATTAGGAGAAAGCATAAAAGTTCCGGAAATCTTAAAGATTAGAATTCTTGAGTTCGAAGGAGAGCTGCTGATTAAATAATATACAGATAACAGCTTTTTATTTTGTAAGGTACAAGAAAATAAGTTTTGTAATGCAACAGAACAGGAAGTGATTTATTCACTAAGATACATATCGATAAGTCCATCAGGAGTTTCCATGGTGATGGTTTTATTTTCCTCATTTATTTCAATGAAGTTTTCTTCGGCAAAAGGAATCAAAACTTCCTGGTTATTAACCGAAATAACAAGTACAATGTTTCCAGAGTAATCCTGAATATCTTCAATTTCTCCCAATTCACCTTTTTCCTCATCAATGTACAGGAAACCAATCAGCAAATTCGGATCAAGATCATCCGCTTCTTCAATAAATTCCGGAGCATCCTTCATGGGAATGTAAATATCACAGCCAATAAATCGCTGAGCCTTTGCTTCCGAATCCAGATCTTCTATAACAATACGAACTGTAGAATGATTTCGGGGAGTAATTCCGTTTTTAGGAATAAAAAAAGGAACCAGTCCTCCGTCGATATCGACAAAAACTGATTCCAATTTATTTTTTTCAAGAAGGTTGCTGTTTTTCTTGGCAACTAATTCGCCTTTAACTCCATGAGTTTTAGTAAATGTTCCGGCAAGATAGCAATCTTCTATTTTAAGCATGCATTCAATATTAAGCTTCAGTTTCTTCTGAACCTTCTTCAGTTGCAGCCTCTTCGCTAGTTGCTCCAGCTTCTTCAGCTTTGGCAGCAGCTTCAGCATCAGCAGCTCTCTTAGCGATAGCTTCTGCTCTGTTTGCGCTAATTTTAGCTTCAGCTTCTAAACGAGCTTTCGATGCATCATCAGCATTTTTCGAAAGACCTTCTTTCTTAGCGTTGATTTTTGCTTCTTTCTCTTTTTTCCAAGCTTCGAATTTTACTTCAGCAGCAGCTTCATCAAAAGCTCCTTTTTTCACACCGGCAAGCAAGTGTCTTTTCATCATTACACCTTCGTAAGATAAAATTGCTCTTGCAGTGTCAGTAGGCTGAGCACCGTTTCCAAGCCAGTTAACAGCTTTGTCAAAATCCAAGTTAATTGTAGCAGGATTGGTGTTTGGATTGTAAGATCCAATACGCTCAATGTATTTACCATCACGTGGTGATCTGCTATCTGCTACCACAATGTGGTAGAATGCGTTTCTTTTACGACCGTGTCTAGCTAGTCTGATTTTTACTGGCATAACTTTATTTTAATAAATGAATAAGTTGTGGTATGCATACCACGATTTATAAGCGCGACAAAGATACTATTTTATTTTTGATTAAAATAGCGCTTAAAAAGATTATTTCATAGTCTAATACTCATGTATATAAGAATGTAGCATACAAGCCCTTTACCATATTATACAGATGTTGGTAATTTAGAAAGAATAGTATGTCTATATTTACTAATTTTGCTTGAATGAATTCCTTAAATCTTTGCAAATCGCCACTCATTTAAAGGCATAACTATAATAATTCTGATACTGAGATGTTTTTAATATTTGATACAGAAACTACAGGCTTACCCAAAAAGTGGAAAGCACCGTTAAGTGATTTTGACAACTGGCCGCGCATGGTGCAGCTGGCTTGGCAATGTCATGATATGGAGGGGAAATTTCTCTTTGCTAAAAATCATGTTATCATACCTGAAGGCTTTACTATTCCAGAAGATGTAGTGGCGGTGCATGGTATTTCAACTGAAATAGCTCAGGAAAAAGGAATTCCGCTCAAAGAAGCCCTGCTTGACTTTATGGAGGATGTCCGGAAATCGAAGTATGTTGTTGGGCACAATGTTTCCTTCGATATAAATATAGCAGGCTGTGAACTGCTGCGTTGTGAGATGGACGAACAGGAGCTTATTACAACACCTGCTCTTGATACCATGACCGGCAGTAAGGAATATTGTGATTTGAAACGCAAAGGCCAGCTTAAAAATCCTACTCTTACCGAACTTCATATGAAGCTGTTCGGTGTTCCTTTTGCTGAAGCTCATAATGCGGCCGCCGATGTGGAGGCTACTTCCCGTTGTTTTCTGGAGTTGATTCGGGTCGACGGACTAAGATCTGAACTTCTGAAAATGTCTTTGGAGCAGATTCAAGCCTTTAAACTCAACAATCCCGACGCTATTGAGTTGGTAGGTATCGAATACGAATCTTTTAAGGTTAATACTGCTTTCGACGAAATTTCCATTGAAGAAGAAGAGCGCAAGAGACAGGAGGCTGCAAAGAATATCATTCCACAGGCTTTTGTTCATTTGCATGTTCATTCTCAGTATTCCATACTCGACGGAGCTGCCAAAACAGCTGATATTGCAGCAAAAGCTAAGGAAGATGGTATGCCGGCTGTTGCAATTACCGATCATGGCAGTATGTTTGGTGTAAAAGAGTTTCACGTAGCCTGTGGCAGAGCAGGCATCAAACCAATTATTGGTGTTGAAGCCTATATGGCAAGACGTGGACATTTAATAAAAGAAAATAAAGGAGATGGGTCAGGTCATCACATTATTTTACTGGCTAAGAACTATAAGGGGTATCAGAATCTTTTAAAGTTAACATCTATTGCCCACATCGACGGTATGTATTACAAACCACGTATCGACAAGGATTTACTTGAAGAATATAGCGAAGGACTAATTGTAAGTAGTGCTTGCCTGGGTGGTGAAGTTGCGCAGCACATCATGGGCGGTAATATTGATAAGGCAAGAGAAACGATCCTTTGGTTTAAGGATGTTTTTGATAAGGATTATTACCTTGAGATTATGCGTCACCCCAACAATGACCCACGCTTAAAAAGCGATGTTTGGGAAAATCAGGTGAGAGTGAATAAAGTGATTCGTAGATTGGGAGCAGAACTTGGCGTTAAAGTGATTGCCACGAATGATTCCCATTTTGTTAATCCCGAAGATGCCGAAGCGCACGATGTACTTGTGTGCCTAAATACAGGGCGTGATTACGATGATAGTACACGCATGCGTTACACCAAGCAGGAGTGGTTTAAAACAAGCGAAGAGATGAATGAGCTCTTTGCCGATGTACCGGATGCACTTGCTAATACCATGGAAATTGCTGAGAAAGTGGAAGCTTTTGAGCTAAACTCCAATCCCATAATGCCTTCGTTTGACATACCTGAAGAATTCGGCACTTTGGAAGACTATAAGGAGAAATACGACGAAACAACACTTATTAAGGAGTTTGAAGAGGAGCGTTATGAGAAGCTTGGAGGTTATGATAAGGTGCTGCCGATTAAGTTAGAGGCGGACTATCTGGAACATCTTGCATTCGAAGGTGCGAAAAAACGTTATGGTGATACTCTGGAAGATCATGTAATTGAGCGCCTGAATTTTGAGTTGAACACCATTAAAACGATGGGTTTCCCCGGATATTTCTTGATAACGCAGGATTTTATTAATTGGGCAAAAAATAACGGCGTGATCGTAGGTCCGGGACGTGGTTCGGCCGCCGGTGCTGTTGTAGCTTACAGCATTGGTATTACTGATGTTGATCCCATAAAATATGATCTGCTGTTCGAGCGTTTCCTAAATCCCGACCGTATCTCGATGCCCGATGTGGATATTGACTTTGATGACGATGGTCGACAGGAAGTGTTGGATTATGTAACGGATAAATATGGACACGATAAAGTAGCTCATATCTGCACCTTTGGTACAATGGCTACCAAAAGTTCTATTAAGGATGTAGCGCGTGTATTGGGTTTAGAATTATCTGAAGCCATCCGCCTGACCAAACTGGTGCCCGAAGCACCCAAGATGAGCTTTAAAAAAGCATACGCAGAAGAGCCTGCTCTTTTGGATGAAAAAGATTCTCCGAATCCGCTCATCGCCCAAACAATCAAATTTGCAGAGTCCCTGGAGGGATCGGTACGACAAACCGGAGTGCATGCCTGCGGTATTTTAATAGGGAAAAATCCTCTGGACGAGCATTTGCCGGTTATGCCTACTAAAGGAGAGGACCTGTTGACAACGCAGTACGATGGTCGTTTTGTGGAAGATATTGGTCTGCTAAAGATGGACTTCCTCGGCTTGAAAACATTGTCCATCATCAAAGAGGTACTGGCCAATGTAAAGCTGTCCAAAGGTATTGATGTTGATATCAACAATGTAGATCTTGAGAACGAAGAGACTTTCCAGATGTTTAGTCGTGGTGAAACAACTGCTATATTTCAGTTCGAGTCTCCGGGAATGAAGAAACACCTTCGGGCTCTAAAACCGAACCGTTTTGAAGATTTGGTTGCGATGAATGCCTTATATCGTCCGGGGCCAATGGAATACATACCTTCGTTTACCCGAAGGAAGAACGGAGAAGAGGAGATTGCTTACGATCACCCAATAATGGAGGATTACCTGAAGGATACGTATGGAATTACGGTTTATCAGGAGCAGGTGATGCTTCAATCCCGTGCTTTGGGTGGATTTACCCGAGGCATGTCGGATACTTTGCGTAAGGCGATGGGTAAAAAACAGATTGCCATGATGGATAAGCTTAAGGTAGAGTTTATTAATGGATGTCATGACAATCCTAAGTTTATGGAAGGCGTTGGCGGCGATAACGTTAAGGCTGATAAACTGATTGAAAAAATTTGGTCCGATTGGGAGGCATTTGCAAAATATGCTTTTAATAAGTCTCACTCGGTTTGTTATGCTTATATCGCTTATCAAACTGGTTTCCTAAAGGCGCATTATCCAGCTGAATTTATGGCTGCGGTGCTTAGCCGTAACTTATCTGATATCACGAAAGTGACTATTTTTATGGATGAGTGCAGGCGCATGGGAATGCCTGTGTTAGGACCCGATGTGAATGAATCCTATGCCCGGTTTACGGTAAACAAAGAAGGCGCAATTCGTTTTGGTATGGCTGGGGTGAAAGGAGTTGGAGAGCAAGCTGTTGATGATATTATTAAAGAAAGAAAAAATGGTCCGTTCAAAAACATTTTTGATTTTATAGAGCGGGTAAACTTAAGATCGGTAAATAAGAGAACTCTTGAAAATCTTGCCATGTCGGGAGGTTTCGATAGCTTTGGATTAAAGCGGAGTCAATACTTTCATCCAGATGAAACCGATGTTACCTTTATGGAATATTTGGTGAAGTATGGGAACAAACTTCAGGCAGAAAAAGACAATTCGCAGCAAACCTTATTCGGCGATGTAGAAGATTATGTGGTTACACCGCCAAAAATCCCTGAATGTGCAGAGTGGAATAAGCTGGAGCGCTTGAATAAGGAGAAAGAGTTAATTGGAATTTACCTGTCAGCTCATCCACTTGATGATTACAGATTGGAAATCGATTCCTTTTGTAATGCATCTTTAACACAGTTGTCAGCGGATATTGTCAATTTTAAGGATAAGGATGTAAATATTGCAGGAATGGTAACTGCTATTCGTCGGGGAACTACAAAAAACGGCAATCCTTTTGCAATTGTTAACATTGAAGATTTCACAGGCTCGTTTGAAATGGCTTTCTTTGCTAAAGATTTTGTGGAATACAGCAATTATTTTATTGAAGGTTTATCTGTATTTATAAACGGGAGGGTGCAAACCCGATTCTGGCCACGAGGTTCGACCGAATTGGAGTTTAAAGTTAAAGGGATAAACCTGCTTTCCGAGGTAATGGAGAAGCGGGTGAAAGAGGTTACCATTGAGATTCCGGTAAGCAGTCTTTCAGATGAATTAGTAACTGAGATGGCAAGTTGTATGGAGGGGAGCAAAGGGAATTTGAAGGTGAATTTTGTGATCACTGATGATAGAAATGTGAGGGTGAAAATGTTCTCAAGAACTTGTAGGGTAAACCTTTCCAATGAATTGATCGAATATTTTAAAAATAATTCTGATATTGAATTCAAAATTAATTAACTTGCACGGGTAAATATAAAATTCAAAACAATTAAAAATAGATTACCATGACAATTGCAGTAAACGATGCTAATTTCGAAGAGGTTGTGTTGAAATCAGATAAGCCTGTATTGGTTGATTTCTGGGCCGAATGGTGTGGCCCTTGTAGAATGGTTGGCCCAATTGTAGACGAACTTTCTAATGATTATGACGGTAAAGTTGTAGTTACAAAAATGGATGTTGACAGTAGTCCTGCTACTTCTGCAAAATTTGGAATTCGTAATATTCCTACTATCCTTTTCTTTAAAGGTGGTGAAATTGTGGACAAACAAGTTGGTGCTGTTCCAAAATCAAGTCTTGCTGAAAAAATTGATGCTTTATTGTAAGTGTTGATTGCAAAATATTTGGGCATAGAGAGATTCTTTCTATGCCTTTTTTTCTTTGTTCACATTCAAAATAGATTTTTTTGAAGCAACTCTCAGACCTGATACAATTCGAAGAGTTTGATAATCTGGAGCTTTTGGCCAAGCAGATTGTTGAAGGATTCTTAATTGGTTTACACCGAAGTCCGTATCATGGATTTTCAGTAGAGTTTGCCGAACACCGACTTTACAATAAAGGGGAGTCAACCAAACACATCGACTGGAAGCTATACGCACGAAGCGATAAGCTGTTTGTAAAACAATTTGAGGAAGAAACGAACCTTAGGGCTCATATTGTTGTAGACACCTCTTCTTCAATGCTGTTCCCTTATCAGCAAAAACACCAAACCAAATTGGGATTTTCGGTACTTTGTGCAGCCGCTTTGGTTCACTTATTGCGAAAACAACGAGACGCAGTTGGTTTGTGTACCTTCTCCGATAAAATAGATATTCTTACTCCGGCAAAACTTTCTAATACTCATGCACATTTGCTGTATGCTCATTTAGGCAAGCTCTATAAAAAAGAAGGAATTGATAAAAATCGGGAAACTAAAATTTCGGATACATTACACAAGCTTGCCGAAGGATTGCATAAGCGTTCTCTCGTAATTGTTTTTTCTGATTTCATGGGTGATGAAACCCCAAAGGAAATTCTGGAATCGTTACAGCATTTACGATTCAATAAGCATGAGGTTTTACTTTTTTCCATTCGGGATAAAGAATTCGAAAACGAGTTTAATTTTGCAAATCACCCCAGTCAGTTTATTGATTTGGAAACAGGAGAAAGCATAAAATTAAATCCTTCGGAAATTAGAAGTTTATACAGTAAAAAGCAGAAAGAGTTCTTTACAGAATTAGAGATTTTGTGCGGACAATTTGCGATTGATTATGTTGAAGCAGACATCCGCAAAGAATTTCATACCGTTCTTAAGGCTTATTTACTGAAAAGAAAGAAAATAATGTAAAGCTGCCATTTCTCATTACTAAATTGATCAAAGACTTACCTTCCATTTGTTTACTGTTTATTTGTTGATGAATAATTTTCATCTTCCATACCTTTGCAGTATTTTTATGAGACACTCAATAATTTCTAACACGTAGAGAACTCCCCAAATGAAAAATTGGATTTGCCTATTCGGATTGGTTTTGCTGTTTGCCTGCGAGCAAAAGAGAGGGAAATCGGTAAGTTCGAAGGAGATTTATGTGGAAAATGGAGTTGTTAAGCAGTATGATGATGCGAACAGATTAACTGCAGAAATTACTTTTCGAAATGGTGTGCGTCATGGCGTCTGTAAAATTTATTATTCTTCAGGTGAGTTGAGTGATGAAATTATGTATGTTGATGACCAGAAGAGCGGCATTGCCAAAAAATTCCATAAAAACGGCAAATTGTATAGCCTTACTCCTTATTACAAAGATGAAAAGAATGGTGTGCAGAAGAAATACTATTCCAATGGTAATCTCTGGGCTGAAACTCCTTATATGAAAGGCCAGCCAGGTATTGGTTTGAAAGAATACAGGCAGGATGGAAGTCTGCGGACTGGTTTTCCGGGTATCGAGATTCAGAAATTTGTGAAGGAAGATGTTGTGGTTTTAACATTGTCGTTAAGTAATTACTCTAAGAATGTGATTTTCTACATTACCGATTTAATGGAAGACAAATACATTCCATTTGCAGCCAAGCCTCTTTATGCAAAAGGCGGATTAGCACGGTTCGAAATTCCTTACAATCGTGTTGCAGGACTTGATACCACATTGAATATTGTTGCAAAATATCAAACGCAGGATCACAATATCAACGTTTCTCAGCGAAAATTCCAGATAATTATTAAATAAAAAGCTTATTCTTTAACAAAGGAGAGTTTGGATAGAATAGGAAAATGATCGGAGAATTGTTTTTTGATTCTCTGATACTCGCTGCAGATCGTATGCTCATCATGAAGAATATAATCAATTCTGAACGATGGAAAATCTCCCGCATAAGTTGTGCTGATTCCACTGCCTTTGTCTTTAAAACAGTCGCTAAACTGATCACTCAAAGTTTTATAAGTAAATGATTGAGGTGTGTCGTTAAAATCACCACAAACAATTGTAGGATGAGGCGATTTATCGATATGTGCCCGAATTATTTGGGCTTGTTTGGCTCTGCGGATAAATGCATAACGCAATCGGAAGGAAATGTCTTTAAGTTCATTTAATTCCTGCTCATCAGCTTTGAACTCTTTTTTGTTGATGAATTCGTAATTTTTACCTGCAAAACGGTTCGACTCCAAGTGAAGATTATAAACACGAAGTATTTTTTTCCCAATTTGTAAATCTGCAAAAACAGCGCTGCATAAATTTCCCTTCTCAAAATTAATTTCTCCATGATGTATAATTGGATATCGGGAGAAGATTGCGACACCAGTTCCATGCTTGCTTCTGATTGAATTTTTCGCGTTCAATTCTTTTTTTAAATTACTAATCGAGAGTAAACCTGATTTTGTAGTCCTGAATTCTTGAAAACAAATAATTCCAGCTCCAAGATTTTTAGAGAGTTGAATGATATTCGAAGGGGTTTTGGGATCTTTTGTCCATTTGTAAATATCAAAGGAGCGCACATTGTAACTTAAAACTTTAATGGCATTCTCATCGTTTTTAGATTCGCCGGAGAAGTTAAATTGGATGAAATTGGAAAAAGACTGATAACCAATTAGAATGACTAAAAGAGGAATTAAAAAACTCCAGCGCCTTCTCACCATCCAATAAATAGAAAACAAAATATTAATAGCCAGCAGGTATGGATAGGCCAATCCCCAAAAGGCTGGCGGCCAAAAGTTGTCGGGGTTAATGTAAGCTGCCAGATAGGAAATCAGAAGTGAGCCTGAAAATATCAGGCTAAAAATAACAAGTGATTTGTGCAGAAAGTTCTTCAAGTTATTGCTTCCGGTTACTGGATTTAAAAAGGATTTCTTTTTCTTCTTTACTCAGGCTGTCGTATCCCGATTTTGCAATTTTCTCCAATATAGCATCTAAGTGTTCCTGATGTTGTTTTTTTGCTTTATTGTACTCTTTATCGTCCATTTTCTGGGTGTTCTTATAACTTACTTTCATTTTTCTTTTCTTAAAAAGACCAAAAAACGAATCCATAAGTGAATTAAATCCAGAAGAAATATCTTTACCTTTACGAAGCTGATTAATGAACAACCAGCCATAAAAAGCACCGCCTAAATGAGCAATATGACCACCTGCATTACCCATTGGAATGCTCAGTATATCTGTAGCAATAAAAAATAAGGCGATGTGCTTAATTTTAACGGGGCCAATAAACATGAGATGAACAACATGGTTTGGCGTATAAATTACCGTAGCAAAAACAACTGCCATAACCGAAGCCGAAGCTCCAAGAGCGTACGATCCAAATCGAACACTTTCGAAAACAGGAAAGAGATTATAGGCAAATATATATGTTGCAGCACCGGTTAAACCCCCAATCAAATAAATACTTACCAATTTTTTCTGATCAAGATAACTTAGGAAAATTCTTCCAAACCAGAATAACCAAAGCATATTCATTAGTATGTGCAGAAATCCTTCATGCAAAAACATGTAGGTAAACACTGTCCAGGGTCTGCTTAGCAATGCATTGGTTTCGGCAGGTACCGATAGCCATTGAACAAGGAATGGAACTTGCGAAGGTTCCAGATTAAAAAGAAAGGTAAGTACGCCTACAATTTTAACAATCAGAAAAACACCAAAGTTGATATAGATCAGTCTTGTTAAATTACTTCCTTCTTTGAATGAGTCTTTAATTCCGTCCCAAATACTCTGGTGGGAATAAGACTGATATGGATTGTTGAAATTCATGCTCATGAAATATCAATCATTAAACTATTAATAAAATCGTTTTGAATTCTTCTGCCAATACTTTATCAGGATAAATCCAAATAACATTCCACCTAAGTGAGCGAAATGGGCAATGTTATCACCGCTTACATGACGAAATCCCATAAATAATTCAACAGCACCGTAACCAATTACAAAATACTTTGCTTTGATTGGAATGGGAGGGAATAAAAGCATCAGCTCAGTGTTTGGGAATAGCATACCAAAAGCCAAAAGAATTCCGAATACTGCTCCTGAAGCTCCAATTGTAGGAACATTAATGTTTTCAGTAATCATTTGGTTTACCATGGCAACAGCCTTTTGAGTATCGAAGACATTATTAGGATGTTCGGCCCAGCTGTTTACAAAATCGGTAACCCAAGGTTTAACCGGTCCCATGTGTTCACGAATAAACTGTAACATTAAATCAGGAGATGGCGTATTGCTAAATGCATTTGCAGCAGCTTTCATTGAGGAATAGTCAAGCCATCCTACAAAAGTGTGAAGTGCAGCGGCACCAAGTCCTGTTACCATGTAGTACAGTAAAAATCGTTTTGGTCCCCAAACTTCTTCCAGCACACGGCCAAACATGAACAGGGCAAACATATTAAAAAATAAATGACCTATTCCTCCATGCATAAACATATGCGTAATGAACTGATGTGGTCTGAAATATTCTGATGCCGGTTGGTGCAAAGCAAAAAGATTATCCATACTAAAGCCAAACCGGTCGCCGATTATCATGGTTCCGAGCAGGACTAGCACATTTATAATTATCAGGTTTTTTACAACCGGAGGGAGGTTTAGTAGAGAAGATCTGAATTGACTCATTCGAATTTATTTTAATATTTCCTTTTAGCTAACAATAGTCAGACCAATTTATAATTTGTGCGTGTGATTAACAAATCTAAGACAGATTGTCACCCTATTTAAATCTGCTTTCCAATTCCTGAGATTCAAGAACCGAAATAATTGCTTTTCCATCGGGGGTGAAATTAGGAGTTGAACAGGCAAAAAGTTGATCGATTATTGAACTCATTTCCTCATTCGAGAGGGTTTTTCCATAATTTAAAGCCGATGCTTTTGCCAATGCTTTTGCCAGATTTTCGCGAATTTTCAGTTTCACATCCATTTGGTTCGATTTGTAGTTCGCCAGCAGGTTTTCAACCAGTTCTTTTGGTTCGCAATTGTGGATATCAGCCGGAGTTCCATTAATCACAAAGGTTTTCTTCCCAAATTCCCTGATGTCAAACCCCAAGGCTCTTACATCTTCAATAATTACCTGTAAAAGAGTGTAATCCGAAGCATTGAGTTCTATGGTTTGCGGGAATAAAGTTTGCTGAGCAATTCCTTGATGATTTTCCAACGAATTGATGAATTTCTCAAATAAAATGCGCTCATGTGCTTTACGCTGATCGATGATCATCAAGCCGGAGCGAATCGGTGTTAATATGTATTTGTTTTTTAGCTGAAAAAAATTCTTTGCTTTCTGAATTTGTTCCTGCGGATGCAGTTTTTTTTGCACAAATTCTTCCGGTGGTTTTTGCGGCTGAAAATAATCCGGAATATTTTCCCGGTCAATTTTCGCCTGATTTAATTTCTCATCCGACTCTCTTTTAGAAGGTTCTTCGTATAGAGTTTCCCATTTTTCGGGTACTGGCTTTCTGGTACCGCCACTTTGCTGAGGAGGTGTTTTCGCTTTAAATTCCTGATAGAATTGGTTCGATTCAAAAGATCTTCGTTCTTCGTCAAAAGGATTGTAGCTTTTTTCTCCATCAAAAGGGTTGTAGTTCAAATCCGCTTCGAAAGGGTTGAACTCAGGATTCACCTTAATCATTGGAGCCTCAATATCGGCATTGCTGTCAGCTACAGGAATTTCCAGACTGTTGTCTTCATCAAAATCGATGGAAGGCACAATATTAAATTTCCCCAAGGCCTCCCGGATAGATGCTTGAATAATTTGATAGATTGCTCTTTCGTCTTCAAACTTAATTTCTGTTTTGGTCGGATGAATATTGATATCAATAATCTGTGGATCGACTTCAAAAAAGATAAAGTAAGGCGGGATGGTTTCAGGTGGCAATATTTTATCGTAAGCCTGCATAATTGCTTTGTGAAAATAAGGGTGCCGCATGTAGCGGTTGTTCACAAAAAAGAATTGTTCCCCTAAATTTCGTTTTGCATTTTTCGGTTTCCCGATAAAACCGGTCAATTTAACAATGCTCGTGCTTGTATTTATACTGATTAACCTTTGGTTCATACCTTTGCCAAAAACATTGATAATTCGTTGGCGGATATGACTGGCAGGCAGGTTGTATATTTCAGAGTCGTTGTGAAGAAGTTGAAAGGCAATTTCGGGATGTGAAAGCACGATTCGATGAAATTCGGTAATGATATTGCGAAGTTCGGTAGAATTGGCCTTTAAGAATTTTCGACGGGCTGGAACATTAAAAAAGAGGTTTTTAACAATGAAATTACTTCCATCGCTGCAAGCCGAAACTTCCTGGGAAATTGCTTCGGAACCACTAATAACAATGTGAGTACCTAATTCGTCTTCGGTTCGTTTGGTTTTTAATTCAACATTGGCAATTGCCGCAATTGAGGCAAGTGCTTCGCCGCGAAAACCCATGGTTCGAATGGCAAACAGATCTTTCGCTTTTCGGATTTTAGAAGTTGCATGCCGTTCAAAAGCAAGACGCGCATCGGTAACGGACATACCACATCCATTATCAATTACCTGAATTAATGTTCTTCCAGCATCTTTTAAGTTGATTTTTATAGAGTTACCTCCAGCATCAATGGCATTCTCCACAAGCTCTTTTACAACTGAAGCTGGTCTTTGAACTACCTCACCTGCAGCAATTTGATTGGCTACATTGTCAGGCAGAATCTGTATCAAATCCGACATATAAATTTCTACTTCTAAAGTTTAACTTTCTAGTAACGTGTTGGGTGAAATTTAAATTGTCTGATTTCAGGAATTCTGAAAAGAGACAAAAATAAATTTTAGAAAAGGAGAAATTTAAATGACTCCATTCCATCCGTAAAGGTAAATGTAAGTTGCCAGTGCAAGCAAGACAAAGATAATTAACAATCTAATGTTCGATTTGTTTCTAGAGCCATTAGAATCGAAGTGACCATGACGCAGTTCACTTTTCATTCGTCCTTTTATATTGGGGATGTATGGTTCATTTTCATCCTTCAAACCCAGTTCTCCTCGTATTCTTCTTTCTCGATCTTCTCTTGCTTCTTTTGCAGGATCCCAATATCTGGGTTGAATATTAAATCTTTTGTATTGAGGTTTTTTAAAAAAACTTGTAAATCCCATGATAAAATGTTTTATACCAGTTAAAAGTGTAATGTTGTAGGTATAATTTGAATGCTTCTGCTGTTCAATTTGGGAAATTGCCCATCCAAAGCAAAAGATTCAATACAAGCAATACTTTTCGTCTAAAAAGACATACAAATATACCGATTTTTTCTGAATTTATTTCTCCTCCAATTGCACATCCATGAGTTAATATATCCTAAAAAAAACAGGATTTGCTTGTAGGGTTTTAAAATTATTTCTTTCGTAAGAACTGGGTCTGGTTAAGTTTTTTACCACACTGATTGCAGTACAGAGCATCTTCGGTATGATTGTCGGCCAAACAATTTGGGCAAACCTGGGTGGATGCATCTTTTGAATTTTGTTTACTCAGTTCAACAGTTACAATTCCTGTTGGAACTGCGATGATGGCATAACCAATAATCATTACGAAGCTGGCAAAAAACTGACCAAGAGATGTAGTCGGGGAGATATCGCCATAACCAACGGTGGTAAGCGTAACAACTGCCCAATAAATGCCGCGGGGAATGCTGGTGAACCCATTTTCGCCGCCTTCAATCAAATACATGATGGTTCCGATGATGATTACCATGGTTAGAACAGCAAAAAGAAAGACGGATATTTTTATTCTGCTTTGTCGAAGTGCTCGAACAATAATAGCTCCCTCTTTAATATATCTGTTGAGTTTTAAAATCCGGAAAATCCGAAGCAAGCGTAAAGCTCTGATTACCATAAATCCGTGAGTTCCAACTATTACAAGGCCTAAGTAGGATGGTAGAACCGAGAGTAAATCGATAATGCCGTAAAAGCTGAAGATATAGGCTTTTGGTTTTTGAACGATCCATATTCGCAGCATGTATTCCAAAGAGAAGATCCCGGTAATCAACCATTCCGAAAGTTTCAATACATCGTGATAATCTCTTTCGATGGAAGGCACACTTTCCAAAACAACTAAAAGGATGCTTAGAATAATAACAATAAGCAGCGCAATATCGAATATTTTCCCCGATTTGGTGTCAGCCTCAAATATTATTTCGTAAAGACGATCTTTTGTAATACTCATGAAAGAAGGAGATTAGGGATTCAGAACATAAACTTACTAAAAAAGTCTGGAAAGATCTTGAAAAGTCGAACTGTCAAATGGTCGGGGAAATCTTAAAATAATATAAAACTTGTGTGTTGAATGAATCTGACGCCTTATCACGTAAATCTCATTGCTCTTTTTTTTATACTTTTGAATAAAATTTGAACACGATGATTATAAATGACATAAAAGAAAGCTTTTTGGATGCACAAAAAGTTTTGAATGAATTTATTGCCGATGAGGCTAATTTTTCAGCAATTGAAGCGGCAGGTGACGCAATGGCAAAATCCATAAAAAACGGCGGAAAAATTATTTCCTGCGGTAATGGTGGTTCGATGTGCGATGCCATGCATTTTGCCGAAGAATTAACGGGTCGTTTTCGAGGAGACAGACCCTCGATGCCAGCCGTAGCCATTTCAGATCCAAGTCATATAACTTGTGTGGCAAACGATTATGGTTTCGATTATATTTTCTCGAGATATGTGGAAGGAATGGGGCAAAAGGGAGATGTATTTTTAGGGATTAGTACTTCGGGAAATTCAGCGAATATTATTAATGCAGTAAAGGCGGCCAAAGAAAAAGGTCTTGTGGTTGTTGGTTTAACAGGGAAAACGGGTGGTGAAATGGCTGCGCTTTGCGATGTTGAAATTCGGGTGCCATGGGAAAAGTATTCCGATAGGGTGCAGGAAATACACATTAAAGTGATTCATTGCCTGATTCAGTATATCGAAGCAAAAATGAAATAATTCTGGAAGATGTGAGTTTTTAGATGTGAGAAGTGAGCTTTTATTTATTTCAGAGATAATGCAATAAAAAATTAAATAGCTGCTGAAACAGAGTATTAGTATAAAAGGATGTTGGAATGACATCCTTTTTTTATGTCTGAATTTTTGAATGTGGATTGCTGTTCTATAATTTGAATTATGTTTTGGTTAGTTTGTGTATTATTGTTACATTCACGGGTTGATTTTGTTTATTGGTAAAACTCATAAATATGCTTGTTAAAACCTACGGAAGTGCAGTATATGGCATTCATGCCACAACAATAACAATAGAAGTAAATGTTTTTCCCGGAGTTCGTTTTTCCTTGGTTGGATTGCCCGATAATGCGGTGAAGGAAAGTCAGCAGCGAATAGATTCTGCCTTGCGCGAAGTTGGCTACAAAATTCCCGGTAAAAAAATTATTATAAATATGGCGCCTGCCGATATCCGAAAAGAAGGATCGGCTTACGATTTGCCGCTGGCGATAGGAATACTAACAGCAACCGAGCAAATTAATTGCGAAGTACTTGGCAAATATATTATTATGGGCGAATTATCGCTCGATGGCAGTTTGGTTCCTATTAAAGGAGTATTGCCTATGGCCATTCAGGCTCGCGAAGAAGGTTTTGAAGGTTTGATTTTGCCAAAAGCAAATGCACGCGAGGCTGCTGTTGTTAATAAGCTGAAAATAATTGGCGCCGATACGATTAAGGAAGTGATCGAATTTTTGAAAGGTGATTTGGAAATTCCACCTACCGAAGTGGACACCCGGGCTGAATTTTACGCGCACTTAAATAATTTTCCTCACGATTTTGCCGATGTAAAAGGACAGGAGAATGTGAAACGTGCTTTGGAGATTGCCGCCGCCGGCGGACACAATATTATTATGATTGGGCCTCCGGGAGCGGGGAAAACCATGCTTGCCAAACGAATTTCAGGAATTTTACCTCCCTTAACACTTCAGGAAGCATTGGAAACAACAAAAATACACTCGGTGGCCGGAACTTTGGAAAAGAACAGTGCCCTGATGACACAAAGGCCGTTTCGATCGCCGCATCACACAATCTCTGATGTAGCTTTAGTGGGCGGCGGCACATTTCCACAACCTGGTGAAATAAGTTTAGCTCACAATGGCGTGTTGTTTTTAGATGAGCTGCCCGAATTCAGGCGAACTGTGCTGGAGGTGATGAGGCAACCTTTGGAGGATAGAACCATTACCATATCACGAGCTAAATGTACCATTGAATATCCTGCCAGCACCATGCTGATTGCTTCCATGAATCCTTGTCCGTGCGGCTACTACAACCACCCCGATAAAGATTGCCTGTGCGGGCCTGGAATGGTGCAAAAATACCTGAGTAAAATCAGCGGTCCGCTTTTAGATCGCATTGACATTCACATTGAAGTAGTACCTGTTTCTTTCGATAAAATATCGGATCAGCGCTTGTCGGAAAAAAGCGAATTGGTTCGGTTGCGGGTTGAAAAAGCCAGACAAATTCAGGAGAAACGATTTGCAGAGCACGATGGCGTTCATTGCAATGCTCAAATGAGTTCGAAATTGTTGCGGAAACACTGTCAGCCAAACGAGGCCGGCAACCAGCTACTAAAAACTGCCATGGAAAAAGTGGGACTTTCTGCCCGTGCCTACGACCGGATTTTAAAAGTTTCGCGCACCATTGCCGATTTGGAAGGTTCAGAAAGCATCGAAACGGACCATTTGGCGGAAGCCATTCAGTACCGCAGTTTAGATCGCGATGGATGGGGAGGATAGGTGAGAGTTATGAATTAGAAATTAAGAGTTTAAAGCTATACCGAATAGTAAATAAATGATTCTAAATTGAAATATAAATGAGACAACTTTTATTCTTTTTATTGATAGCACAGTGCTTTATGTGCTACTCTCAAAAAGCAGAATTTGGCAAATTAAGTAAGCAAGGTAGTTTTACTGAATACCTTAGTAAGAATGGAGACTTAATTGAAGTAGGTGATACATTGGTTGTGGGATTACCCTCTGCATATACCGGTTTTAATTTTATTTTGGAAAATGGAGAAAAGCTTAGCCCGGATATATCCGGAACTTCTGTTGTAATTAATAAGCTAAAAGCGTTTGGAGAAAGATGGAAGGGCTTTAAAATTTACGTTCAGATTAGAGGTTCGGGTTTATCGTCTGTATTTATAGATTATGAGTCGGCTATAGTAACTGGAGAAGTTAAAAATCCTAAGGCAAAATTAACAAGAGAAGAAGCGATAAGTAAGCTAAAAGAGGCAAAAGAACTTTTAGACCTTGAAGTTATTAGTCATGAGAAATATGATGCTATTAAGAATGATTTAACTCCTTTAATTTTGAATTAGAAATTATAAATTTTCGTGCTGAGGGTCTCACTTGTAGTGAGGCTCTCAGTTTGTGTTTGAAGGCTGGGGTTAAAATCCGAAACCATTGATGTTTTACCCCTGAATCCTGAACTTTGAATCCTTCGGATTCAGATGTTTATAGCAGAATAATCAGTCCACACAATCATTTTTCTATAAATAGATAATCCCTTCGGGATATTTTGCATTTAATTATTGATTGACTGTAGGGTCATGCCATGGCGCGACCTTTTTTTCGTGGTTTATGATTTGGGATTGGGGTGAATGTGTTTCGGATACGACATGTCGTATCCCTACGGCGTTATCGAATAGATTTGTAATTGCATTGGAACAATGTGTTTTGATTGGTATTTGTAGGGTCATGCCATGGCGTGACCGTTTTGTTTTTAATGTTATTTGAATGCGATGATCTGAATTGTGGATGCAATAAAAACAATATAAATGGAAATTTGGGGCAGGATGGCTTAGGGATTGAAGAGGAAAGCCCGCAGGCAGATTCGGCTGGCGGGTGAGGTGGCGAGGACTTGGAGCGAAAAGCCCCACATTTACATGGCGGAAATCACTCAATTATCAGATTTAACGGAAAAGAAAAAGACGATTGGTTCGTTTTTTATATTGTTTTCTTACATTTGTTTTACTTAAATAATGAGATCGTTGTGCTAAAAAACGAAGCTTAAAAAGAAATACTTACTATGGGAAACAAATTGAATGATCCTATCGCAAGATTAATGGGATTGCGTTACAAGTCTCATCCTTGGCATGGGCTGGATGTTGGAGACAATGCGCCGGATTCGGTGATGGCTTTTATTGAGATGGTTCCTACCGACACCGTTAAATATGAAGTAGACAAAACGAGTGGTTATTTGAAGATTGATCGTCCTCAGAAATATTCGAATGTTGTTCCTGCTTTGTACGGATTTTTACCTCAGACTTATTGTGGAGAATCTGTTGGTGAATATTGCAGTGAAAAATCGGGCAAGGAGAATGTTCAGGGTGATTCGGATCCTTTGGATATTTGTGTGCTGACTGAAAAAGTGATATCGCACGGTGATATTATTGCAGAGGTTCGTCCGATTGGTGGTTTTCGAATGATTGACGGAAACGAGGCTGATGATAAGATTATTGCTGTTTTGATGAATGATGCTACTTATGGTGCTTATACTGATATTTCGGATTGTTCGGATGTGGTTGTGGGCCGTTTGAAACATTATTTTTTGACCTACAAGGATATGCCGGGTTTGGACAGCGAAGCCGAAATCACCCATATTTATGGGGTTGAGGAGGCAAAAGAGGTAATTATTCGTTCGATGAACGATTACAAAACCAAATTTGAGAATCTGGAAGATATTTTAAAACACGTTTAAATCAATTAATGATTACGAATTAGTAATTACAAATTACAAAACGATATAAAGCGACGGTTCGAAAGGGCTGTCGCTTTTTTTGTAGGAATTCCACACCGAAAATAATTCTTTGAGTTCTTTGTGATTATACTTAGTGTTTAAGTTGAGTGTGAAGTATTAATTGAAACTTACTTAAATCTTATTTTTTAGTCTAAATAAGAATCTATTTGTCTAAAAACTTGCACAATTGGTAGATATGTGCGAGATTAAAAAGATTGATTTTTTAACGAAAAAAGGAGAGCTGGGAATGAAAATATTGTTTGAAACAGAAAGATTGTATCTACGGGAAATACTGCCAACTGATGCCGAAAGTATGTTCGAGATGGACTCGGATGCTGAGGTATATAAATTTTTAGGAAGAAAACCCATTCGAAATATCAACGAGAGTAAAAAAATGATTGAATCGATTCGGGATCAGTATGAGCGGATTGGTATTGGACGTTGGGCAATTGTTGAAAAGGAATCGGGGAATTTTATTGGCTGGACTGGTTTTAAATTTGAAAAGGAAAACCAGAACGGGCACAGTGATTTTTACAATCTGAAATTTAGATTGCTGCGTAAGTATTGGGGCAAAGGATACATTACTGAAGCAACAAAGGCTGCTATTCATTATGCTTTTACCGAGCTTAAAATTCCCGAAATTTACAGCATGACCTTGCTTAGCAATCTGAAATCGCAACGGGTGTTGGACAAGCTTGGCTTTCAGTTGGAAGATAAATTTAAGTTTCAAGGGGATGATATTACCTGGTATAAACTGACAAATAAATAGTGATTACCAAATACAGGGGACAGCTGATGAATTCGCATCATCTGAAAATTAATGCTTTGCCTCTGGCTTTAGGCAGAGGATTTTTTAAAGCCCCTTTAGGGGATTGGGGTGTTTTTTGGTAATTGGTTTTTCCGAAAAAGGACACGCCATGGCATGTCCCTACGGTTTTCGTGAACAGATTATTAGATTTATTCATACCTCAAACTCTCCACCGGATTTCTTGTAGCTGCCCGCCACGATTGAATTGAAACGGTAAATAGGGCAATTCCCAGGGCAATGAGTCCTGCCACGGCAAAAATCCACCAGCTAAGTTCTGTTTTGTAGGCAAAGTTTTCGAGCCATTTGTGCATGGCATACCAGGCAATGGGACAGGCCAATACAAAGGCGATGGCTACCCATTTTGCAAAACCTTTGTTAAGCATTGCAATAATCTCGTAGGTTTTGGCTCCGTTTACTTTGCGGATACCAATTTCTTTTGTCTTTTTTGAGATTGTATTGAGTACCATGCCCAATAATCCCATTATCGATAGCGCAATGGCAAGTAAGGAGAAGGCACTGATTAGCTTTGCTTGCTGCTGTTCTGTCTGGTAGAATTCAGTGATCTGATCGGTTAAGGAATAAACTCTTACCATTTTATCGGGAGAAATCTCTTTAAATAATTTTTGAACAGACTCTGTAATTGCAGTATCATTTATCCCATTTGTTTTTATGGCAAACAGCCTCATTTTTTTAGGGTCTTGTTGAAGAATAACCAAGGGTTGTATCATTCTTCGTAACGAATGAGCATTAAAATCTTTAACGATTCCTTTTACATAGCATCCATTAAACATTTCACCAGCTTTCAGATTATACTGTTTGGCAGCCGATTCGTTAAAAATCATTTCCGTTTGATCGGTGCGAAAGTCTCCAAAATTTTCACCTTCTATAAGTTTAAGTTCCAGAAGTTCTGCCATCCCCTTACCCATAATTAGTCCGTCGAATTGAATACTTTCATTTTCGTATCGCAAATTAACCGGAAGAAAGCTGTTAAAAGGAGGAATAAAAGAAGATCCGGCGGAATACATAACCCCGGGAATTTTTTCAACTTCGGTTTGAATAACATCGAACTGATTTCTTAATTCCGGAGAGTTTAATTCGCAGATAATAATATTTTTCGGATTGATGTTTTGGGAATTGTTTTGGGCATAATGGAGTTGTTTTTTTACTGTTAGAACACCAACAACCAACACAATAAATATGGCAAAATGCAAACTAAGAAAGGAGTTGTTCCAGGATTTAGTTTTGGGTTTTTGAGATACTTTACCCAAAAGTAACAGTACGGTTGAAACTTTGGAAACATGTATGCCGATTGCTAATCCGGCAACGGAACCGGTAAGCAAAACAATGATAATTAATAAGAACCACACCTGCCACATCGAGAACAATTCCATACTCAGGTTCCGATCCAAAGTTGCATTTAGAAATGGAATGCCAATAACAACAACGAACAAAGCAGGAATAAGGCTAATGAAAGAAATTAAATTTGATTCGAGAACGATTTGTTTTCTGATGGAAATGCCTGATGCTCCCAATGCTTTTTGAGTTCCCAATTCTTTTAAGCGGGAGGTTATTTTTGCTTTGGTAAGAAAAATATAGTTGACAATTGCGATGAGTAAAATAAATAAGGCAATGGCCAAAAAATAGATTAATTGCTTCGAATTTCCCGACGGTGTAAATGTATCTCCGGTAACATCATTTGACTTTAAATAGATATCGGTAATTGCCTGCAATTTAAAATCCATTGTTTTCCGTTCCTCATGATTTGTTCGTTCTTTGTAGGTTTGGATGCTGCGAACAATCTTCTCTGGATTTGCTTTTGAATTCAGGAGCAAATAACTATGAAATGGAAAGTGATTCCAGTCTTTAAACTCTTCGTTTTGCTGGCCATAATGCCCGAACATTTGTTGGTTGTGACTGAGAACCTCTTTTGTTAATTCAATATCAGCAATGAAATTGGCATTAAAAGTCGAATTGGTAGGAAAATTTTTGTAAACGCCGGTAATACGCAAGGATATAAATTGATTATTCAGCTTGATTTTTAGAAGCTGATTGCAGACGTTGATGCTGTTAAAGTATTTTTGTGCAGTAGTTTCAGAAATGCAAACTTCAGATTTTGATTGGGCAGGTTTTCCCTGTATAAAACGGATACCAAGACAATCAAACATGCCGGCATCTGAAAATGCAAACTGATGATCCTGCACAATTTCATTGCGGGAATCTTTTAGTTCAACATCGGCAGTTTGATAGTACCTGAAATAATTATCAACCAAAGGAATTTCATCTTTACTTGTGCTTGCCAAAGGAAATGAAGTGCGACAATCGTTGCCTTGCAAAACTCTGTAGAGTAATTGTTTGTTTGAGAAGGAACCATTAAATGAATTTTCGTGGATGTAAAGCAACATCAAAAGAAAAACACAGCCTACACCTATGCCCAATCCTAAAATACTGATTATGGATTGTGTCTTCTTCTTGAAGATATTACGGATTGCTAATGTCAGGTTTAGTGGAAGATTCATATTCGTTTTTTATGTAGTTTCGTTACTCTTGTTATTCCATTTTATTTGTAGGCAGATATCTGCCCAATTTCGTTTATTCGTACCTCAAACTCTCCACCGGATTCCTTGTAGCTGCCCGCCACGATTGAAACGAAACGGTAAGCAATGCAATTCCCATGGCAATGAGTCCTGCCAAGGCAAAAATCCACCAGCTCAATTCTGTTTTGTAGGCAAAGTTCTCGAGCCATTTGTGCATGGCATACCAGGCAATTGGGCAGGCAATTACAAAGGCGATGACTACCCATTTTGCAAATCCTTTGTTTAGCATCTGTACAATTTCATAAGGTTTGGCTCCATTTACTTTCCTCAATCCAATTTCTTTGGTTTGGGTCTCAACTATAAAAAAAGTTAAACTAATCAGACCTAAACAAGAAAGTAAAATAGAAATTGCAGTCGCATAATTTAGCATTTTCTGAAACTGTTTTTCTTTTGTATATAAGGCCTCCCATGAGCTATTCATAAACTTAATTTCTAAAGGGAACTTAGGAGAGAGCTTAGTCCACTTTTTTTGAATAGTGGATAAGCATTGCTTAAAAGCCATTCCATTGGTTGTTATTAGTTTAAAATAGGCTACTTCATCCGCATTATTTCTACATCTGAAACCAACAGGTCTTATGGGAACGTGCATAGATTCGAAATTAAAATCTTTAACTTCCGCAATAATAGGCTCTTGTTTTGTTCCATTCCAATTCAAAAGTTTAGCATCTTCCAATTGTTCAATTCTGAACTTTTTAATTGCGGTTTGATTAAAAATCCAATCTCCTGTTTTTGGCGAATATTCATTAAATTGTTTTCCTCGAACCAATTCAATTCCGAAAAACTTGAAAAAGTTAGGAGAAACATAAAAATTAGAAAACCATATATTATATTGTTCCGTCTTATTTAGTAAGTCACGTCCCCAATTCGATTCATTATACCCAATTACTGATGATGAGAAGGTGATGTCTTCTACGCCTGCTATTTTTTTCATTTCATTTTGAAATGCATCTCCCAAGTTTGAAATTTCTTCATTTGTTGTTGTATAAATAATATTTTCTCTTTTAAACCCAGGGTCTTTGCTGATAAGGAAATTATTCTGCTTCTTAATGAAAAGAATACTTGTTAGTAATATAATGGAAATTGTAAATTGAAAAACCAATAAAATATTGCGAAGATAATTTTTATGATTTATGGAGATTTTATTTTTAAGTAGTTGAGTCGTTTCATTACTACTTAGAATAATGCCTGGTATGATTCCTGTAATTAGCAGTGTAACAATTAATATTAGGATGAACACAACTAGATTCCATCCTGAAAGAATTTCAGCAAGGGTAAACTGAGATTGAGTAAGATGATTTAAACCTTCTGTTAAGAAATAAAGCAATGTGATAACCAGAGCAGATGTAATTAATAGAACTAAACCAGATTCAGTACTAATCAATTGAATGATTTTCCTCTTTTTACTTCCCAGAACTTTTAAGATTCCGATATTGCGCAATCTTTTTATTTTTTGAGTTGACACTAAATTAATGTAGTTGATACAGGCCAAAAGTAAAATTAGGATACCAGTGATTCGTATAATTATAATTGTAAGATGATTTCCATGCCTCTGTATTTCGATGTCTGGTGTTTCGAAATAAGAATTTTGTAATGGGAGAGAGCTAAGTTTAATGTTGCTTTTAAAATCTTCTTCAACATCTGTTAATGGAATATTTTTAAGTTTCTGATTAATCAAGTTTATATTGCCATTAGTCGGTATTCTAAAATAAGAGATATAGTTTTGAGTGCCCCAGCTATTTTTATTTCCAATATACCAATCGATTTTGTTATTTGTATCTTCTGATAAAACGGCATCAAATTTAAAAGAACTGTTGTGAGACAAATCTTTAATTACAGCGCCTACAACAATTAATTCATTTTGCAAATTGGTTGCATTGTATGTAATTGTTTTACCAATAGGATTTTCATTTCCAAAAATCTTTTTTGAGAGCGTTTCAGTAAGTACAATTTTGTTTGCTGTTGTTAGTGCAGTTGATGGATTTCCATATAAAGCTTTCATTGGGAGAACCCGAAAAAAAGCTGAATCTGTAACAATTAAATGCTTTATTTTTATTCTTTTATTGTTGTATTCAACAAATACTTGTGGAGACCATTCATTTTGAGCATATGTAATGTGCTTTATTTCAGGAATATTCATGCGGATCAATTCAACCATTTTGGAAGAGACATATGAATCTTGATCATTTTCCAGAACAAATATATTGTCAGACTTAGAAATACATTTGTCCATTGATTCTTCCTTGTCTACGAAAGCAAAAATCAATAAACTAATACTTATGCCAAGTGCAAGTCCACCAATATTAATTGCACTTACCACTCTGTTTTTTAGTAAGCTCTTTAAAGATAATTTGATGTTATAAAAATTCATTGCATTAATTATTCATTTGTAATCGTTAATTGATTTACTCATACCTCAAACTCTCCACCGGATTCCTTGTAGCTGCCCGCCACGACTGAAACGAAACCGTAAGCAATGCAATTCCCATGGCAATGAGTCCTGCCAAGGCAAAAATCCACCAGCTAAGTTCTGTTTTGTAGGCAAAGTTTTCGAGCCATTTGTGCATGGCATACCAGGCAATTGGGCAGGCAATTACAAAGGCGATGGCTATCCATTTAGAAAATCCTCTGTTTAGCATGCTTATGATTTCGTAGGTTTTGGCTCCGTTCACTTTACGAACACCTATTTCTTTTGTGCGTTGTTCCGATGAGAAAATTGCGAGTCCTAAAATTCCAAAACAAGAAATAGCAATAGCCAATAGAGCAAATAGCCCAATCGTTTTGGCGAAACGTTCTTCTTTCTCATACATCTGATCAAACCAATCATCGAAGAATTGATACTTAAGAGGATAGGCTGGCATTATTTCTCCCCATTTTTCTTTTATTGTTTTCATTGCAGAGGGAAGACTATTTGCTGCAATTCTTATGCTCAGATTGTAATAATTATTATTCTCAGCAAATATAATACAGAGTGGTGCTATTTTATTGTGCGAAGATCCGTATTGAAAATCATTCACAACGGCTATAATATCTAAACCATCGTCTCTGTAATTATCATATTTTTTATTTTCTAAATTGGTAAATTCAAAGTAATTATAGAATGATTCATTAACCATACAAACTTTTCCGTAATCTCCGGATTCTAAATTTCGACCTTTTACAATCTGAAGTTGAAAAGTGGAAATAAAAGCTGTATCAACAATTAAACAAGGAATAGCAAGATCTTTATTTTTGATTCCAGATCCCATTTGAAAATTTATTTTGCCGGGTACACCATTGGTTAGAGATATATTTTGAAAAAACGGATAGTTTCTTAGTTCATTTACCAATGATTGAGTTTTTGATTTTTCTTCCTTTGGAAGATAGGGGATTGAAAGGCAGATCAGATGTTCTTCTGAGAATCCGGGATTTTTGTTTTTGACAAATGAAATTTGTTTTTGCACAACCAGTAAGGAGATAATCAAGACGATTGAAACCGTAAACTGAAAAATGATAAGTGCATTACGAAAGTAGGATTGAGTTTTACCTTGACGGGTAGTTTTTTTTATGATATTGTTTGGATTCGATCTGGATAAAACAAGAGCCGGAGCTATACCACTAATGCAACCAACGATTAAAATACACACAAGCAAGCATAACAGTACAGAGGTGTCGAGCAATTTGTCAATATAAATGGGAGAACCAAATACCGAAGTATATAGAGGAGATAAGGCATAAACCAAAACAATAGATAAAGTGAAAGCAATTGCAGATACGATTACCGATTCAATAATAAAATGAACAAATAAATCGGAAGTGGATGCTCCAAAACTTTTCTTGATGCCAGTAGTTTTATTTCGCTTATTTTGTTGAGCCAGTGTTAGGTTGATGTAATTAACCACGGCAAGGATTAAAATAATGAAGGCAATTGCTGCAAGTAATTTTAGAAGTTCCGGGTTTCCTCTTTTTGAGTGACTTCCGATAGTGGAGTCATTTAAATACATGTTTTTAATAGGAAGAAACCCAATTTTATCAATATATGGTTGTAATGAACCAAGCTTGGAATTGATTTTTTCACTTAGAGCATGATGATCTATGTCTTCACCAATAAGAGTATATATTCTAAATTCCCAGCGATGAGTACTTTTATCTGAGTATTTCTCGCAACTGAATGAGAATTTAAAATCGTCATTTTCAGCATTTAATAATAAACCTGCCGATATACTGGAATTGGATGGGAAATCCTTAATAACTCCTGTTATGGTTAAAAGATTTGTTCTTTCAAATAAAACTTCCTTTCCAATGGGATTTTCCGAACCAAATAATTGTTTGGCCTTACTTTCTGTAAGAATTGCCGAATTGATATTTTCAAATGGTTTTGATGGATTTCCATATAAAAATGAAGTCGAAAATAATTTAAAAAATTGATCGTCAACGGACATGATATCTGAAATGCTAAATGCTTTGCTGCCAATATTAATATTTGTTGGATTCGTTTCTCGTTGTACCAAACATGCATTTTCAAATTCAGGATAGTTTTCTAATAAGATATCTTTTACTCGATAATCTATATTACTTGAGTTTTTATTCGAATCAATAATTCGAACAATACGATCAGCATTTTGAGGATAACTATCGTAGGAATACTCTTGAAGTAAAAATAAGGAGATAGCCAAACAGACAGATATTGCAAAAGCAAATCCAATTATATTGATCAATGTGAATTTTCTATCTGAGAAAAGACTTTTTAGAGCTGATTTTATATCGTATGCGATCATGGGATATGTTTTTACTGTTGGTGTTTTTCTTTTTGCTTCAGGAGTTTTTTGAAACGATTATTTACTCATACCTCAAACTCTCCACCGGATTTCTTGTAGCGGCTCTCCACGATTGAAACGAAACCGTAAGCAATGCAATTCCTAGGGCAATGAGTCCTGCCAAGGCAAAAATCCACCAAGATAGTTCTGTTTTGTAGGCAAAGTTTTCGAGCCATTTGTGCATGGCATACCAAGCTATTGGGCAGGCAAATACAAAGGCGATGACTACCCATTTCAGGAAATCTTTGTTTAGCATAGCCAGTATTTCTTTGGTTTTGGCTCCGTTAACTTTGCGGATGCCGATTTCTTTTCTTTTTTGCTGAACGTAATAAAGCGACATGGCAAACAATCCCATAACCGAAATAATTACAGTTAGCAGAGTAAAATACATTACAATTTTGCCGGTTTTGTCTTCCTTTTCGTACCAGTTGTGAACCGTTTCGTCAAAGAATTCCAATTGTAATGGCGTACCATCAGTAAAGTCGCTGTGTGCTTTTTTAATTTTTTGAATGGTTTCGTAATTATTTTTACCATTTAATTTTATTACATAGCTCCAGGCATACTGACCGGGTTTTAGAATGTGAAAATAAGCGGGGCCTAACTTGCTTTTTAAATCCCTGAAATGGAAATTTTTGACGATTCCGTAAATGGGGTATTCAGTACCTTTTAGTTTGAAATTGCTCTCATTTTCGGGCAATTCCAATTCTTTTACCGCGGCTTCATTCAGCAAGCAAATGTCTTTAGAAAAGGCAATGCCTGTTTTTCTAATCGGAATGTTCAACAATCTAAAAAAACTGGTATCTACAATAAAATGTTGAAAGCTTAGCTCTTTGTCGTTATAGGTAAAACATAAGTTGTTCCCTCCGTCAAGAGGTGTGCCGGCACTTAAACAAACATCTTCAACTCCGGGGATTTTTTTCAGTATTTCCTGCAAAACACGCTGTTTCTCACGAGGTATTTCACTCTCAAAACAAAGCATGTTTTCCTGTTCGAAACCCAGTTGATGATTCCGCAGAAAATTAGTTTGTTTATTGATGAAAAAAGCACTTGTGATTAAGGTAATAATAATGAGGTATTGAAAACTAACCATGATTCGGGAATAGATACTTTTCTCCTTCATTCTGATTTTACCTTTCATAACATCAATGGGATCAAACCTTGCAATTTTAATGGCGGGGATTATTCCTGAAATAATGCCAATAACACCCATAAATAAAAGAGCAATGCAAATATTGATCCATGTGAATTCATCAATAAAATTGAGTTTTGCATCCAGTAAATAATTGAAAACCGGAACTACCTGAAAACACAAGATAACTGCAAGGAGTAAAGAGAAGAAGCTAAGGATAATCGATTCGGACATACTTTGCAAAAACAAGTCTTTTTTCTTTCCGCCAATTAATTTTTTGATTGCAATTTCCCGGCTTCGAAACGACGATTGAGCGACCGTAAGATTCACGTAGTTGATAATGGAAAGCACCAATATCAGAAATACAATACCCGATAATATCTGAAGAAAACCTTTGCTTTTATTCTTAGTATCGTAGGATATGGACGTACTGAAGTACGAATCAACAATTGGCTCTAATTCAATAGATGTTGCATATTCTCGTTTAAACATCCAATTAACTTCCTTGAATATTTTTAATATTTCGGGAGCTTTAGCCTGAATATTGGTATTGGGTTTCGTTAAAATATACAAGCCGTAAGAATTGCTGTTATACGATTCCAAAAAATCACTCATCCCAAATACTTTTCCTAGAGTAGGGAAATTAACAAGCATATCAAATTTCTGAAAGTGCGTGTTGTCAGGTACATCTTCCATAATGCCGGTTACTTCAAGGTCAAAATCATCGTTAATTGTAAGAGTCGTTCCCAATTCCGGAAGTTTACCAAACAGTTTATAAGCAAAAGATTTCGTTAAAACAACTGCGTTTCCCCTGCTTAATGCAGTTTTATTATCGCCGTTAAGCATCTTGAATGAGAAAATGCTAAAAAAGGATGAATCTGCAAATAGTGTCAGGTTTTTCAATTTAGGAGTGCCGGGAGCTTTTACATAAACTCCTATATTTCGGGTTCTGGCAAAATTTTCTACTTCCGGAAATTTTTGCATTAGCAATGGTCCGGATGGGGGTGCAAAACCAGATTCTTCCCCATGAGTCATACGAAAAATCCTGTCTTTTTTCAAATGAAATTGATCGGCCGAATATTCATTTTTTATATAAATACTCAAAAGGAGAATAAACATGATTGATATGGCAAAACCCAAAATAGTGATCACACTATAAAGTTTATTTTTCCAAAGGTGCAGAGCAAAAGATTTCAAATGATTAGATATCATGATTTACGCATTTAATAATTATCAATAAATTTTGAGAGAATAGAATTACATTACTTCCTCAACCAAACTTTCTTCCATCACAACTTTTCCATCAAACAGATTGATGATTCGGTGAGCATAGCCGGCATCTTGTATGGAGTGAGTTACCATGATGATTGTTGTTCCTTCGCGGTTTAGTTCGGTAAGCAGTTCCATTACTTCCTGTCCGTTTTTCGAATCCAGATTACCCGTTGGCTCATCGGCAAGAATTAATCCTGGGTTGGAAACAACCGCCCGGGCTATGGCCACACGTTGCTGCTGACCACCGGACAGCTGTTGAGGATAGTGTTGTGCACGATGACTCATGTTCATTCGATCCAGAACTTTGTTCACCATCTCTTTTCTGGTTTTACTGCTGATTCGCTGATAAACCAATGGCATTTCAACATTTTCGAATACATTCAACTCATCAATCAGGTTAAAACTTTGAAATACAAAACCAATGTTACCTTTTCGCAGATCGGTGCGCTGACCTTCTTTTAAACCCGATACTTCGGTACTATCAAACGTGTATTGTCCTTCCGAAGGATTATCGAGCAAACCCAGAATATTCATCAGGGTAGATTTACCGCAACCCGATGGACCCATAATGGCAGCAAATTCGCCTTTGTTGATTTTCAGATTTACATTGTTAAGAGCCAAAGTTTCAATCTCATCGGTTCTAAATACCTTACTTAGGTTTACTGTGTTAATCATAGCTATTTATTTTTTTATTGAATATTAAAGTGTTATCACTTAAGTCCCTGCAGGGGATTTACGGGTAAATTACTAAATTCTATTTATTATGATGGTTTACGATCAGTATGGTTGTTGTTATTTAAAATCAATCCGTTCATTATCTCCGAAGGTATCGTAACTGGATGTAATCACTTTTTCACCTGTCTGCAATCCTTCCAATACCTCGAAATATTGAGAATTTTGTCTGCCGATTTTGATGTTTCGTTTGGTGGCAAACCGCCCCGATTCATCCAAAACAAATACCCATTGTCCGCCCGTGCTTTGAAAGAATCCCCCACGGGCCAGCAGTGTAGCTTCAACGGCTTGTCCCAATTCCAGTTTTATGTGATAGGTTTGTCCGGTGCGCAGATTCTCCGGCGATTTTCCGTCGAAAATCAGATCCACCTTAAAACGACCATCCCGAACTTCCGGATATACTTTTTTAGTTTTCAAAATAAACTCCTGATCGTTTCGCTGCAGCGAAGCACTTAAATCTCGGCGGACACGGTCAATATAATGTTCGTCGACCTCGGCAAGCACTTTAAAATTGTTCAGAATATGAAGCTGGCCTATTCTTTCGCCCCGGTTAATCGATTGACCGATTTCAATATCCAAACTTCCCAGCTGACCATCAGCCGGAGCTTTAATGTTCAAATTTTCCAAGCGCTCCCGAACCATTTCGAGGTTTTGTTTCATGTTATTCAGACTGCTGTTCATTTGTGTTTTCTGATTCTCCCGAAAAATGGAGTCCTGAACCATTCGTTGATATCTTAACTGGCGGTCTTGCAGGGAAAGGTCATAATCTTCCTTCGATCTTAAGTAGACTTCTTTGGAGATAAATCCCTTTTCGAATAAAAGTTGGTTCTGTTCGTATTGTCTTTTTTGTCTGATGATATCACTGTCGATGCTAAGAATTTGCTGTTTGTTGCTGATTTTCTGCTGTTCCATATTAATCAAAGTATTGCGCAGCTCATTGGCCTGATAGGCAAGTGACGACTCGGTATTGAGAATCTGCAATTTAAGATCGTTGTTAATCAGCCTGATAATAACATCGCCTTTTTTCACCAATTCTCCTTCGTCAATTAATTTTTCGACAACTTTACCACCTTCTTCAACATCCAGATAGATGGTTGTTTTGGGTTCAACCGTTCCGATAATCGAAATGTAATCTTTAAACTCTGCCTGCGAAACTTCTGTTATGGTGAGTTTATCGAGTTCGGTGCGATAGGTAGAGGTAGAACTACTCAGCAGCATCCACACTAACAAACCAAGAAAAATGACTCCAAGCAGAATATAAATATGCTTGGTTTTAAAACCTTTCTTCACTTCTATTTTACGATCCATTGACATATGTAAGCTCTTTTTGTTTTATAGCGGAATATTTGATTCCTTGTTTGTATTTTTTCTCTGTGCATTTCTCAGTGTGCTCTGTGGTTTATTCTTTTCTGCATCATCAAGAATAAATTCGATTGAACAATTTCAAATACATGTTTATTCCAATTTATTCACCCAATGCTTATCCAATCCTGTGCCAAGGCTTGTAAGTTTCATATTAATAGATGGTTGTGTTGTGTCTGTAAAATGGAAGTGTAAAAAAAATAGACAATCGTTGTCTAATTTTTTGAAAAGCTTTTTACTTTAGATAAAAATTAGATAATGTACCATTGAGGATCTAAAATCTCATCTCTCACATCTCATATCTTTACTAAAAATGAAAGAAGCCAAAATTTTAATTGTTGATGACAATAAAAGCATTTTAAGCGCTTTGGATTTGTTACTGACAGGAAGCTGTAAAAAAGTAAAATGTTTGTCGAGTCCCAACGCCTTGCTTTCAGAATTGAAAAGTGACAGCTACGATGTTGTGCTTTTGGATATGAATTTTAAAGCAGGAATTAATACCGGAAACGAAGGAATTTATTGGTTGAATCAGATTTTAGAATACAATTCGGGATTGAGTGTGGTCATGATTACTGCCTATGGAGATGTAGAGTTGGCTGTGAAAGCAGTGCGTTCGGGAGCTGTCGATTTTGTTCTGAAACCTTGGGAGAATGAGAAGATGCTGACGACTATCGAGATGGCCTGGAAGTTAAGTCATTCCAGAAAAGAGGTAAAGAATCTTCGCTTAAAGGAAAATGAATTGATTGCTGAAATCAACAAAAATAAGAATCACATTATTGGAAGTTCGCCGGCTTGGGAAAAAGTGATGGATGTGGTTCGAAAAGTGGCCATGACCAATGCGAATATTCTGATTACGGGAGAAAATGGAACCGGAAAGGAATTGGTTGCCAAAGAGATTCATCGGCTGTCGAACCGAAGTCAGAATGTGATGGTTACCGTTGATATGGGTTCCATAGCCGAAAATTTGTTCGAGAGTGAATTGTTCGGGCACAAAAAAGGAGCATTTACCGATGCCGGAATGGATCGAATGGGGAAAATTGAAGCGGCCAACGAAGGCACACTCTTTCTCGACGAAATAGGAAATTTATCCATGCCAATGCAGGCGAAGCTGCTATCGGTACTGCAGAACAGGACGCTAACCCGACTGGGCGAAAATTTGCCTGTTGATATTGATGTGCGATTGGTTTGTGCGACCAACTGTAATTTGGTTAAAATGATTGGAGAAGGACGTTTTCGGGAAGATTTGCTTTACCGGATCAACACCATACAAATTGAATTGCCGTCCTTGCGCGACCGTATTGCTGACATTCCCGAATTGGTGCAGTTTTTTGTGAAGCTTTACGCTGAAAAATACAATAAGAACGGACTTGTTATTGCACCGGAAGCCATCGCGAAATTACAAACTTACCGTTGGCCCGGTAATGTTCGTGAATTGCAGCATGCCATCGAAAAAGCTGTAATCCTTAGCGATACACACTTAATTAGTGCAAAAGATTTTGTTTTTAAAATGGATGAATTCTCGGCTGCTGAAGCCTTTGGCGGCACATTGGAAGATATGGAGAAGCAGTTGATTTTGGGAGCAATCGAAAAGCAAATGGGGAATCTTTCTGCTGTATCGGCGCAATTAGGAGTAACACGACAAACTTTGTACAATAAAATTAAGAAGTATGGCTTATAGACACTACAATTCAGCTTTATTCGTACGGCTTGGTTTTGTGATTTTTTTCGCAGTGCTGATTGGCTGTTTTCTTTCGCAGGCATCCTATTATTTCGCATTCCCAATTTTCTGCGCCGAAATTGTTTTGGTATTTCAATTTGTGCGTTTTTTGAACAAAACGCACAAGGAGATGAACTACTTTGTTCAGTCCATTAAAAATGAAGATACCACTTTGCGTTTCCCTATTAAAACAGGCAATGCCATTATTAACGAACTGCATCAAAGTTTGAACGAGCTGAACGGCATTTTGCAGCAAGTGCAGGTGAAAAGCAAAATTAAGGAGAAATATTTCGGAGAAATTCTTCAAAATATTGCAACCGGAGTTGTGGTACTTGCCGAAGATGGTTACGTTACTGATGTGAATTCGGCGGCCTTGGAACTACTCAGCTTAAAGACTTTCACACATATTAAGCAACTCGATCAGGTCGATTCAAAATTTACATCAGGTCTTACAGAACTAAAAAACCGCCAGAAAAAAGTATTGGATCTCATCTTAAAAAAAGAACGGATACAGGTGATTTCGAGATGTTCGGTAATTCGTCTGGAGAATGAAGAAGTGAAGCTGATAACTTTACAGGATATCCGGGGAGAATTGGAACGAAAGGAAATTGATGCCTGGGTAAAACTGATTAGAGTACTGAGTCACGAAATAATGAATTCATTGGCTCCGGTTACTTCAATTTCACAGTCCCTGAAAAGAATATGGGAGCAGAAATTGGGCGCCATAACGGATGTGTCTGAAGATATTCATGTAGAAAAAACCATTAACGGTTTGGGCGTGATTACCGAAATGAGCGAAGCATTGATTCGTTTTGTACAATCGTATCGGGTATTGTCCAAGGCACCGGAACCTAAATTAGCTATCATCGATACTCATTCTTTTTTCGAGCGTTTGAATATTCTGTTGTCGCCCATAAAAGAGAGTTTTTCCGGAAATTTAAAGTTGACACCACCCGTTAAAAATTTTCGGTTTACGGCTGATGAACAAATGATGGTTCAGGTAATTATTAATCTGGTGAAAAATGCGGCAGAAGCTTTCAACGGACAGCCTTCCGGAGCAGATTCCAATGCAGCTATTGCTGTAACTTCTATTCAAAAGGGCGAAATCACAGAGATCAGAGTATCAGATAATGGTCATGGTATTTCGGAGGAAATTGCAGATGAGATTTTCATTCCTTTTTTCACCACAAAAGAGAACGGATCAGGCATTGGCTTGAGTTATTCCCGTCAGATTATGCGTGCTCATGGCGGCAGTCTTCTTTGCCGTTCGAAAGTGGGAGAGACTGTTTTTACCGTGAGGTGGTAGTGCTTTAATTAAGGAATGAAAAAGGAAACAATCACATTTTGCCAAAATTTGGCGGTAAACAGTATGAACGTGTAAAGTTTGAATTTTAATTTTTAGATTTTTAAATAAATAATAACTTAGCGCTCTTTATAAAAATCATAAAACTAATTATTGATTCATGGAGAATTTAGAAACACAAGGAACTGAAATTAAAAATGAGTTGTTGCTGGAAACTCAGGCAGAAGTATATTTACGTGAAACCGCAAAATGGGCCAAGTTTTTAGCCATTGTTGGCTTTATTTTTATGGGATTCATGGTGTTGGGATCATTTGTAGTATTTGCCTTGGCCGGATCAATGGCAAGTATACTGCCATTTCCTATTGGAGGAATCGGGGTTTTATATTTGGTACTGGCGGGAGTATACTTCTTTCCAATCTATTATCTGCTGCAATTTGCAAATAAAGCAAAGCTTGCACTTGCAGGTAAGAGCACGCAAAGCCTTACCGAGTCGATGAAGTACATGAAATCGCACTACAAGTTTATGGGAATTTTCACAATTGTGATGCTTGCCTTATATCCAATCGGAATGATTGTTGCAATTATTGTTGCTGCAAGTCAGGGCTTCTAAAAAAAGATATCAATACCTGTAAAAGCTCCCTTTTTGTTTCAACCGAAAGGGAGCTTTTATTTTTCTATTATTGTTAATTAATATATATTGTAGATATTTTAAAAAATGAAACTGAATGTCATCAGCAGGTCACGTTTTCGATATGATTAGAAGAATGAAAGAGAATAAATCTGAACTTCATTCTCAAAAACCTGGTTTCCGGGATAATATTAAAATTAAAGAAAGCAGAAGAACCTTTCTCAGGTTTAAAAAAGTACCCAATGCGGAATTAACTAATATTAAAGAAAAAATTAGATTTAAGATTCATCGTGAAAATAGACGGGCTTTAATTATTGCAGTTAGCGTTGCTGTTTTGTTTGCTCTTGCTTATGCATATTTGCTTTTTTTGTGGTAGAAAAAAAGATATAAAGCTTATTAATTATCTCCGATTTTAGGTGGAGCTTTTAAAGAAAAATAAATGATCAAACTAAAACCACTCACCCCTGAAAATCTTCCTTCGTTCTGCAAATGGATTAAAGATGAGGAAGCAATCATTTACTCCTTGTCAATATTTCAGGCGATGAAAACCGACCAACAGATTGAAGATTGGTATGCACAGGCCATTAGTGATAAAAGGAACAGCAATCACGGAATTTTTGTGGATGGTGTTTTTGTTGGTTACGCAGGCATCAGTGGCATTTCAACGATTAATAAATCGGGAGAATATTTTATTTTTATTGGTGATAAGGATTATTGGGGAAAGGGAATTGGTACCCAAGTCACTCGAAAGATTGTGAAAATGGGTTTTGAAGAATTGGGATTGAACCGCATCATGTTAAGCGTATCGGTTCCTAATGTTGGGGGAGTAAAAGCTTATGAGCGGGCAGGTTTTGTTTTGGAAGGTCGTTACAGGGAAGCTGCACTTCGAAATGGAGAATACCATGACAAATTGGTAATGTCGGTACTGAAATCGGAATGGAAGGATTGGAAATAACAAATCCCTTTAAAAACTCCATCGTAATCTTCCAAAAGCTACTTGTCCAATATCTCCAAATTCACTGCCATTTTTACCAAAAAACAATTGAGTGGTCAGCATTAGTTCAATGTTTTCGCTAAGAGAATAGCTAAACGAAGGATTGAGGTAACAGGAATGATCCGAAGGGTTGAAAATTGTTGAAAAGCTGGCATTAAATAAGGGAGTAATTGGATAAGCCAGCTGTCCAAATACCGAATATTTAGCCCGGGAAAGCATTTTCGCTGACAAGTTTTGATCAAAAAGAACATTTGAACCGACCGCATTTTTTGTGCTTCCCTTGCTGTTGAATAAACCTTCAATTGATAGGCTAAGGCTATTTTTAAGGGTATAATCGTAGGATAATGAAGCAACCGTTGCTTCTTTGGAGTTATTATTGGTTGAACGCGGGCGAAAGTAAGATATTTCACCTCTGAAACCGCCACCTATTATATCTCCTGACCATCCGCCGCCTGCCATATAGTCATCGCCAACCCAACCAGATAACAATTGAAAATCGTAATTCCATTTCGAGAATCGGTACATGGCGGCTAAGGCCATTTCACTGGAATGGTCTGCCATTTTAAATACCAGTTCCATCGAAGAAGTAACGCCCAGGTAATGTCTGATATTGACGGCATCGCTGCCCGGACGTTCTTCATAGTCAAAATCGAAATAAGAGAAGCTGTTGAAAACATCATTGGGATTCCAAACCTTGCTGATTCCCCAATTGATTCTCTGACGGCCAATACGAAACTGCCAATCGCCTTCGGTGCAATCCAAATAAGCCCTGTCTACTATCGAATGCAAAAACCATTTGTCCGAATAAGCACTTATCCACGATAAATCCATGTATCCATTGTCAACATCTGCAGTAGCCCGGTAATTGGGAATTTCACTTACCATATTTCCCATGATCAAGCGATTTCGCATTCCCATTGAAAAGCTAATCTTCTCGTTAGCGTACCAATTGAAATTTAACCGGTTGTGAATGGTGTTCAAATGATAATTTGGCAACTCAGACCCAATAGGAGGCTGTTCCGGGTGATAAAACATGTACAGATCTTTCACATATCCATCTAGATTCCACTTCCGTTCTTGAGAATAGGAAAGAATTGGAAGAAAAAGAAGTAGGATAAGAACAGTTTTTTTCATTTCAAAGAGTGCTGTTTTTATGAATCAGAGCCTGTTCCTTTTTTGCGTTCGTCACTAATAATTTTTCCATCTTCAAGAGTGATTACCCGACGAGCCTTGTTCACAACTCTTTGGTCGTGAGTTGAAAAAATAAATGTGATGTGCTCTTTTTTATTCAGGTCTTCCATGATCTCCAATAGATTCTCGGTCGATTTTGAATCCAGGTTTGCAGTTGGTTCATCAGCCAAAACAAATTTGGGTTTCGATGCCAAAGCTCTTGCCACAGCCACACGTTGCTGCTGTCCGCCGGAAAGCTTACTCGGGCGACTGTTTTCGCGACCCTTTAGTCCTACGGCATCTAATAATTCCATGGTTCTTTTTTCGCATTCTTTCTTTGGTCGATTTTGCAAATGCATAATGAATTCCACATTCTCCTTAGCCGTTAAAACCGGAATCAGGTTGTACGATTGAAAAACAAAACCAATGTTCTGCATCCTGAATTGAATCAAATCAGAAGATTTTAACTCACTTAAATCGGTATTGTCGATCAGTATTTTACCATCAGTAGGTTCATCAAGACCACCCAGCATGTTTAGCAAGGTCGATTTCCCTGAGCCGGAAGGTCCTACAATGGCCGCAAATTCGCCCTCTTTAAAATTTAAACTTACGTTGTTTACGGCATGCACATTTACTTCCGATTCGTTGTATATTTTATGAAGGTTTGTAATTTCTATGATATTCATTTCTTTGTTCTTTTAAGGTGGATATTAACCCGGTTACTCAGTTCTTATCGCTTCAGCGGGATTGTATTTTAAAGCTTTTCGTGCAGGATAAACAGAGGCAGCAATTCCGGTAATTAGTACCAGTATGGCAATAGTAACCAGCGTTTCCAATTCAACCACCGGATATATATGTGAACTGTATCCCATATCTTCGAGGCCGGCTGCATAATCCGACAGATCAATTCCTTTTTCCATTGTGGCGTATGTGGCCCCCAAGCCAAGAAGAATGCCCGTAAAGCCTCCTGTAAAGGTAAGCAGAACGGTTTCCAGCATCAGCATGCCAAAAATCCGGGCCTTACTCATTCCTATTGCCATTAGCATTCCCAATTCTTTTATGCGTTCAAGAATTACCATGAGCATGGTGTTTACAATTCCAAATCCCAGAGCCAATAGTATGATGATGACAAAAATATAGGTATACAGATTCCCAATTTCATTGATATAACCCAATTCGGGCATGGATTCTTTCCAGGTCTGAACCAACAAATTTTTGTGCTTGTTCTTTAGCAGCAGGCTCTGTTGATCGATCAGTTCCGTATCATCCAAATGCACCAGTATTTCGTGCGACACACTACTCTCAAGATCCAAGAGCCGGGCCAAGTCGGTTTTGCGTACAAACACATTGGTTTCTTCGAACATACCGCTGGTAATATCGAATATGCCGCAGACTCTAAAAGCTCCTCCGGTAATATTTCCCGATGCATCCTGAACGGTAATTACCACCTTCGATCTCATTTTCACCTTCAATTTTTGGGCTAGTTTGGCTCCAATCAGAATCGGATTTCTCTTCACCCCTTCGAAGTATTTTCCTTCGGATAATTTAGAGTGCAAATTGGTAACGGTTTTTTCCTTTTCCGGGTTGATTCCAATGATTTTAACACCCGTTCCTGTTTCGGCCGAGGCAAGCATCGATTGAATCACAATTCTTGGACTGATTCCGTTAATGTGATCCAATTTGGAAATTTCATTCACTAACGATTCGCTGTTCGGAATGGACTCTTTCAAATCGTAATTCTCTCCAAATTTTGCTTGTTGAATTCGTATGTGCGAAGCCTCGGTTTCAACCCCTGCTTCCAGTCGCTGATTCATCCACCCTTTGGTAAAAGTGGTGGTAAATACACCTGCCGACATGCCAACACTTATTGCAGCAATAATAATTCCTGAACGAAGCGGACTGCGCCATATATTTCTCCATGCTACTGATCTGATCATATCTTTTTCTTTTAAGCTTTTAAGGCTTTAATTACTTTAAACCGGAATATCGAAATTACCGGGTAAATGGCAATTATGAGAGTAATAACAGATACACTAATGGCCTGCTGACTAAATACCTGCCACGCGGTGGAGAAAAACATGTAGGGCTCAAAACCGAACTCTTCCATTAGTTGAGCTGCCTGTCCGGTAAGAGGTATCGGGTTGGCACTTTGCAGGAGCAGCAAAGGATAGCTGACCAGCAAACCCGAGAGGATGCCTAGCAAACCAATAAAAAGAGTCTCGAAAAAAATGACACTTGCCAATTTACCTTTGCGCATGCCAATGGCAACCATAACACCAAATTCGCGTCTTCTTTCCATAATCATCATCATGATAGTACCCAATATTCCAAATGCGATTACGATGTAAAGAATGGCTTTCATGATGATACCGCCGGCACGATCACTTTCAATTTGTTGTACTACTTCAGGTTGCATTTCTTCCCAACTCATAATGGAGTAGGGCGCTTTCATTTTCTTTTTCAGATCATGAAAAGCACGTTTCATTACATCATTGTCGGCCACATTAATTACCAGCGAAGTCAAGCGGTTTTCAGCACTAAAAAATTCCTGACATTTCGCCAGACTCATGTACACAATGGTTTTATTCAGCTCGGGCGATACATGTTTAATAATGCCTCGAATCGGGAATTTTTCTGCGGCACTCACTCCGTGATATCCCTGACTGATTATCACCAAAGTATCGTTTACACCTAGCTGTAAATACTTCGCCAAACCAGCACCCATCAATACTCCCTCATCTTCTGCTTCCAGATATTTTCCTGACCTTACTTTGTCGGCAATTTTGGTCAGCTGATTTTCGCCCAAGGGATCAATACCAAAAATCATGGCCCCCTTGGTTAACTCTTTTGATGAGGCCAGACCAAATGATTCCAGACGTGGAAAAACAAATTCAACATCTTTGTTGGCGAGTAATTCGTCTGCCAATTCCTGATTGTATTCGAAGGAGTTGTTAATGCTTTTGTTTTCCCAATAATCCTCATGATGCACCTGCATGTATCCCGAGTAAAATTTCACCACAATATCAACCATTTTCGTGTACGAACCCTCTTGCATGGAGGTCATATAGGCCGATAGCATAACCCCGAAAAAGATAGAGGCTACAGTAATTAAGGTTCTCCTTCTGTTTCGCCAAAGATTTCGCCAGGCTAGTTTAATATTCGTATTCATATTTAAATGTATATGCAGTTCGGAACTACCTGATTCGTTTCATATTTTGAATGGAGAAAAACGATTCCTTCAGTGGAATATCAAATTCGGTTTCGCCATAAATCAGAATGGTTTTCTGATCCTCCTCATCGGCAGGAATCATCTCCAAACGGGTAGGCATTTCCCGGTCATCAACCATTTTGATATCCGACAACACCTCATATTTCATCAGATAACCATCTTCGTCGTAATACTCGGCACGCAGCCAGTGTTTCTCTTTTTTACTGATCCACATGTAAATTTTACCCCAAACAACCGGAGCATCTTCAGTAGGAATCAATTCAATTTTATAACAGTCGTATCCCTGCAGCGGCTCTTCGGCCACCAGTTTGTGAGTATAATCTTTTGCCAGCGACGATTCTTTTACCAAATCGTCGTTGGTAAAGTCCGATCCCATCCACGATTGCATCATCATCGAAGGTGGAATTTTTACCATTCGTTCAATGCTGGGAATCCAGTTCCACATTTCATTGCCGCGTTTCAGAAACACCTGTCCTTTTTCCTTGGCAGGAGATACGATGTACATTAGAGAATAGTCATTGCCAATGCTCCAGGCTTTCATGGTAATGGTTCGCGACCACGATTTTCTTTCAATGGTCATGCTAAAGATGCTTTTGCTCGATGTACCTCTCATTTTTTCATCGGCCTCCTGCACCCATTTTTTCACATCCAATTCCTGGGTAAATCCCGAAAAGGATAACAAAGCAAGAAGGATTGATATTGCTGTTTTATACATGCCTGTTGATTTGTATTTAAAATTAGATTGAAAACATGATAATTGATTGACTGCTTGACTAATAAACCTAAGGAGAAATACGATAAAAACAAAAAAAAATATACCGCCCCAGCTAAAGCAGGTGACAATTGATGCGTCTTGCTTACCCCAGCTAAAGCAGGGGATAAGTGATCTTATTTTATGCAGTTATTTATTCTTTACCTTTGGCTTTAGCCAGAAGATTTTTTTTGATTGCTTCAGCTAAAGGAGAGGGAATAAAAATATTTCAAGCTGAGGATTATGAATAAGCATATTTTAAGCAATAGATAATTATACATTCCCTCACATTTTCTACCTTGTTGCATCAGAGCAAGTGCATTTCGAAAACGAAGAGCATCTCTAAGCTAAAATGATTCATATGAAACGAGCCATGAGAAGATTTTTCTCACACACAAGGATGACTAAGTTGGCGAGTTCTCCCGAAACAAGTTCGGGACAGGCTATGTGGCAATAAAAAACAAATTTAGATACATGAAAAAGGTTGATTTAAAGAAAAAATACAAGCCATTTTATTCCGAGAGGAAAGGCAGTATGTCGATAGTTGAAGTTCCGGAATTTAAGTACTTGCAATGCAGCGGACAGGGAAATCCAAATACTTCGGCTGATTATCAGAATGCAATTGAGGCTTTGTATGCCTTATCGTACAAAATTAAATTTGCCATACGGGAAAGTAAAGATGTGGATTATGGGGTAATGCCCTTGGAATGTTTGTGGTGGATGGATGATATGAACGAATTTTCGAGAGACAGGATTGATGAATGGAAATGGTCGGCCATGATTATGCAGCCCAATTTTATCACCAAAGAGATTGTGGAGGCTGCCTGCCAAGAGGTCAGCAAAAAGAAGGAACTTCCCTATTTGGACAAGATCGAATTGGTCGATTTCTGCGACGGCCTGTCTGCGCAGATCATGCACATAGGTTCTTATGCCAATGAGGCCCCAAGCATTGATAAACTGCACAAATACATTGCCGGTAATGGCTTCGAACGACATGGAAAACACCGCGAAATTTACCTGAACGATCCCCGAAGAACCGCCCCCGAAAACCTAAAAACAATCATTCGCCAGCCCATTGTGAAATTGTAATTGATATTGCCCCAGCTAAAGCAGGGGACAAATGATGAATCCAGATCTTCTGCAAATTCATCCTCTGCCTTTGGTTTTAGCCAGAGGATTTTGAATCATGCTTGCTTACCCCATCTAAAGCAGGGGATAATTGATGAATCCTGATCATTTGTAAATTCATTCTTTGCCTTTGGCTTTAGCTAGAGGATTTTGAATCATGTTTGCTTACCCCATCTAAAGCAGGGAATAATTGATGAATCCAGATCATTTGTAAATTCATTCTTTGCCTTTGGCTTCAGCCAGAGGATTTGTAAGAATCGGATTCTTTGTTTTCATCTAAAGGAGGATTTTGAAGAAGCCCATCATTTGATTTCATCCAAAAGATTTTGAAAAATTGTTTTGTTCAATAAAAAGGTGTAATTTTTTTGTTCAAAAAAAACATAAAATTTATGCCACACGTCAGAGTGTATATTCATTTTGTATGGAGTACAAAATATCGCGAACCATTTCTAAAATCAAGTTTGATAAGAAAAAAAGTTTGGAAACACATCAAGGAAAATGCGGAAGAGAAAGGTATTCATATCGATTTTATAAATGGATATCATGATCATTGCCATTGTTTGGTGGCTCTTCAGGCAAACCAGACCATAAGTCAGCTGATGCAACTGATTAAGGGCGAATCGTCCTTTTGGATCAATAAAAATAAATTGTGCCAAGATAATTTCGAGTGGCAGAACGATTATTATGCTGTATCGGTGAGTAAATCGGCTCTGCAGCAAGTCCGCAATTACATCAAAAATCAAGAATCTCATCATCAATATAAATCATTTGAACAGGAAGAAGAGGAGATGATTGAGAAATATGGATTTATAAAAATAGTCTCGCCAGCTAAAGCAGGGGACAATTGATGAATCCTGATCATCTGTAAATTCATCCTTTGCCTTTGGCTTTAGCCAGAGGATTTTGAATCATGTTTGCTTACCCTAGCTAAAGCAGGGGACAAATGATGAATCCTGATCATCTGCAAATTCATCCTTTTGTCTTTGTCTTTAGCCAGAGGATTTTGAATCATGTTTGCTTGCCCCAGCTAAAGTAGGGGACAAATGATAAATCCTGATCATCTGCAAATTCATCCTTTGCCTTTGGCTTCATCCAGAGGATTTTGAATCATGCTTGATTGCCCCAGCTAAAGCAGGGGACAATTGATAAATCCTGATCATCTGTAAATTCATTCTTTGCTTTTGGCTTCATCCAGTGGATTTTGAATCATGCTTGATTGCCCCAGCTAAAGCAGGGGATAGTTGATGAATTCAGATCATCTTGTAAATTCATTCTTTGCCTTTGGCTTTAGCCAGAGGATTTTGAATCATGCTTGATTGTCCCGGCTAAAGCAGGGGACAAATGATGAATCAAGATCATTTGAAATTCATTCTCTGCCTTTGGCTTCATCCAGAGGATTTTGAATCATGCTTGCTTGCCCCAGCTAAAGCAGGGGACAAATGATAAATCCTGATCATCTGCAAATTCATTCTTTGCCTTTGGCTTCATCCAGAGGATTTTGAATCATGCTTGATTGCCCCAGCTAAAGCAGGGGACAAATGATAAATCCTGATCATTTGTAAATTCATCCTTTGCCTTTGGCTTTAGCCAGAGGATTTTGAATCATGTTTGCTTGCCCCAGCTAAAGCAGGGGACAAATGATAAATCCTGATCATCTGCAAATTCATCCTTTGCCTTTGTCTTTAGCCAGAGGATTTTGAATCATGCTTGCTTGCCCCAGCTAAAGCAGGGGATAGTTGATGAATTCAGATCATCTTGTAAATTCATCCTTTTGTCTTTGTCTTTAGCCAGAGGATTTTGAATCATGTTTGCTTACCCCAGCTAAAGCAGGGGATAGTTGATGAATTCAGATCATCTTGTAAATTCATCCTTTGCCTTTGACTTTAGCCAGAGGATTTTGAAGAAGTCCATCATTTGATTTCATTCAAATGATATTGAAATCATATTCATGATCAAAAAAATCCCCCAAACACAAAGGTCTGGGGGATGAGAAATGAGATGTTTATTGATTGAAAAAAATGATTTTTAGTTTTCTGCCACTATTATTTCCTGTTCATCTTTAGTTTCTTCGTTTGGTTTGCTGTTGCTGGCAGCAGGAAACTTGAACCATTTTAAAGTTTCCTCGTTGTCTTCGTATAAAATGCGCGCCGCTTTAAAGTAAACAGCCATTTTCTCATACAAACTATTCAGTTTAAGCATCCGGTTGTCGGTTGCACGGCTACGATCCATAATACAGTCCGATTGCAAAATCATATTCGCCTTAAGGCTGTCGCGGTGAGCCAATATTTTACTAAAGCTTTCATCTGTCCATCCTAATTTTAGTAAGGGTTCCGCATTACGGACCGAAACCATATGAAGATCGGTTAAAAACATATACATGTTCTTTCCGCTTTTTCGGGCCTCTTCGTAGTCGTTAAAGCCAAACTGATCCCACATTTTTTTATCGTTGGGAAATGCCATTTGGATATCGAATTTGCATCGCTGAAAAAATTTACAGCAAGCATCCAGATCGAGCTTTACATTTTCGGTTGCCTTTGCCTGTATGTCTACATAAGCATTATCGGAAGTGATGTTGCAGGCTTCATCGTAAACAGCCTTTAGGTCGGTCAGCCCCTCAGGAGTAAAAATGGGCGAAAAATTGATAAAATCATTGTGTTTTTCTTCGATTAGTTTAATTCTCGGACCCGAGAAACTGATAAAATTGGCATCTGTGCCATAATAGGATCTTGATTGCGTCATATCAATTGTTTTTTAAATTTTAAAATAAACAGTATGAAAATTACTAGATATTGATGCGAAAAGCAAGAGGAAAGAATTAAATAATTAAGTTTACATGCATGCAGACAGGTGAAACGCCCTAAAACAAAGAGAAAGTAATCATATTGTTTTTATTTATGAATATTTTATTTTCATAAGTAATCATCGGTTTAAAAATGTAAAGCTTCTGCATGTACATTTTTAAAGGGTATTTTGCAAGGATGTTTAAATATTTCTCGAAATTATTCCTGAAGAATTCAAAAGCAGGTTTGGCAGTGAGGTAGTTTGCTTTTAAAAGCTGTTTTCACTTCTGTTTCAATAAATTATGTTGTTTTACATAGTCGTTTTGGTTGTATTAAATCATTTATGTTTCATTGTTATTTAGTTTGAATTGTTATCGAACAAGTCTGAAGTGTTCCGGCATAAGTCTGAAGTATTCCGCCCTAAGTCTGAAGTGTTCCGGCATAAGTCTGAAGCATTCCGGCATAAGTCTGAAGCGTTCCGCCGTAAGTTTGAAGTGTTCCGCCACAAGTTTGAAGCGTTCCGCCCTAAGTTTATACTTGTGCGATGCCCGACAATCCGAAACTGATTCCTCAAACAGATAAACCTAAAACGGCAAGTAAGAAAGTGGGGAGGAGGAAACAAAAAGGTGTGCTCACAAGCAACACACATTTACCACCAGATGACAGGATTTTTGTAAATTGCGAAGGGGCCAATAAGAATTTTATGACCGACACACATTCCAAAGAAACACGATCTTACAACATGTCCCGAATAAAAGGGAAGAACACCAAACCCGAGTTGGTGGTACGAAAGTTTTTGTTTGCCAACGGATTTCGCTACCGCCTGCACGCAAAGAACCTGCCGGGCAAGCCGGACATTGTGCTGCCCAAATACAAAACGGTAATCTTTGTAAACGGATGCTTTTGGCACGGACACCAAAACTGTAAATACTTTGTGCCGCCCAAAACACGAACCGAGTGGTGGCTGCAAAAAATCACCAACACCCAAAACCGCGACCGGCAGGCTCAAACCGAACTCCAAAGCTTGGGCTGGCGCGTAATCACCATTTGGGAGTGCGAACTAAAACCGAAAAAGGTGGAGGAGAGGCTTAAGAATCTTATTTTATCAATCAAAGAATAAATTTGCAGAAAATGTGTTTTTTCTAATTTGTAAATACAAATAGATGGCGGAAAACGATGACCGACATGCATTCCAAAGAAATACGATCCTAACAATATGTTCCGAATAAAAAGAGAAGCGTTTGCCTTTTAGCAATCCTTTGGTAGAAATCGATTAATCTTTTACTAATAAATAACAATCTGATATTTTCAATGATTAATGAGTGTGGTATATTGTAATACAATACATTTACATATGGTGTTATGATATTTTACGAAACATAAAAATGAAGTACTTTCGAATAGGAAATAAATACCATTAAAATACAGTAGTAATATATACTATTTGACCTTATAAAAAAACCATGAAAGTTTAATCCATGGATGACATGAATAGAATAAAAGAAGTGTTAAAGGAGCAAGGTAGAACGCAAACTTGGCTTGCAGAGAAGATCGAAAAAAGCTACGTAATTGTTACCAATTATTGTAATAACAACGCACAACCAAGTATTGAAGTTCTAAGGAAAATAGCTCAGGTACTTGATGTAGATGTAAGAATCTTACTTACCCCAACAAAAGAAAACTAACAATCGATGACTAAAAATCATTCATATATAGATTTATTTTCAGGTTGTGGAGGACTCTCACTAGGATTACACAATGCTGGATGGAAAGGCATATTCGCAATTGAAAAGAGCATAGATGCTTTCAAAACACTCGAATACAATTTAATAAAGAAGAAAAAACACTTTGATTGGCCAAATTGGCTAGATCAAAAAAATCATGAAATAAATGAGGTAATTGCTCGGCATTCACAAGAACTAATTAACCTAAGAGGTACGGTGGATATGGTAGCAGGTGGACCTCCTTGCCAAGGTTTCTCAATGGCAGGCAGAAGAGTTGAAACGGACTCCCGAAATGATTTAGTTAATTCGTACGTGAAATTTATAGATCTGGTAAGACCTAAAATTATTTTCTTTGAAAATGTAAAAGGTTTTACTATGGGATTTAAAAATAACAAAAAAAGAGGTAAAGCCTACTCCCAACATGTTGTAGAAGAACTTGAATCTTTAGGTTATACAGTAAAAGGTCAATTAATTAACTTCTCTGAATATGGTATTCCACAAAAAAGGACTCGGTTTATTTTAGTGGGTATCCAAAATGAATTAATACTTAGTAAACCAGAAATAAATAAAGAAACGTTCTTTGAAAACATCAAAGAAAATAGACAAGCGTTCCTTAAAGAGTCAAAGTTAAAGGCTAATCCAACATTAGAAGATGCAATATCTGACCTATTACAGTCTAATGGGACAGTGGATTCAGAAACGCCAAACTTTAAAGCGGGTATTTACGGTGGTGTTTCATCAGATTATCAAAAATATGCAAGACGCAATAAGAAAATTGACAGTAAAATAGATAGCCATAGGTATGTTAAACATACCAAACCAATTGTAGATAGATTTAAAATTGCCTTAGAAAAGGGACTTACTAGTGCTGAATATCGTGAACTATTCAAATTGAAAAAAAGTAGCACAAAAATATTAGTAGCTGACAAACCAACACCGACTATTACAACACTACCAGATGATTATATTCATTATTGTGAACCAAGAATAATGACTGTTAGAGAGTATGCAAGAATACAATCATTCCCGGATTGGTACGAATTTAAAGGAAAATATACGACTGGAGGAATAAGACGTACTCAAGAAGTTCCTCGATATTCACAGATAGGAAATGCAATTCCTCCATTATTTAGCGAGCAAGCAGGTTTAATTTTAACAAAAATACTAGGTCATGTCTAATACTTTAGAATTTAAAATTAGTTCAGGACTAAAAGATATTATTGGTAAAGATCTTATTACGGATGATTTTATTGCAGTCTTCGAATTGGTAAAGAATTCCTACGATGCACATGCAAAAAATGTAACTATCACTTTTGACGAAGATAAAATTATCATTGCCGATGATGGCAAGGGAATGTCATTAGACGCTTTAAAAAATAAATGGTTATTTGTAGCATACTCAGCAAAGAAAGATGATTCGGAGGATATAGGCTTTAAGCAGGTACTCAACAATGGAAACAGACGACATTATGCTGGATCTAAAGGAGTAGGTCGATTCTCATGTGATAAATTGGGAAGTAAACTAAAACTAACTACTCAAGTAATCAATTCTGACATCAATGATCAGTTAATTATAGACTGGTCAGCTTTTGATGATCAAAATAATGAATTTAAAACTGTAAAAGTTATACATCATTCAAACAAGGATTACCATGTTAAATTTCCTAATAGATCAAAACATGGCACTATTTTAGAAATTTCAGAAGTAAAATACTGGGACAGGAAAAAGATCATAGAGTTGAAGCATTCATTAGAGAAATTAATTAATCCATTCGGGGAATCAGATGGATTTAATATAAATATCTACTGTGAACGTGAAAAACGTGAAGACTTATATGGTTCTTATAAGACAAAAAAAGAAAATAGAAAAGGACAAAAATATATAGACAGAGATAAGGTTAATGGACCAGTTAAAAATGCTATTCTAGATATTTTAGATTTAAAAACGACTCAAATTGGGGTTTCCATTTTAGATGGTGAAATTACAACTCAGTTAGTTGATCGTGGTGATTTAATTTATCATATAAAGGAAAAAGATGATAGCTTTAAACATATAGATGATGCTCAGATTGAATTATTCTTTCTTAACCGTTCTGCAAAAATGAACTTTAAAAAAGAAATGGGGATGGAGCCGGTGAATTTTGGTTCTGTATTTCTATTTAAGAATGGTTTTAGAGTTCAGCCATTTGGTGAGCAAGGCGATGATAGTTGGGGTATAGATTATAGATCACAGCAAGGATATAATCGTTTTTTAAGTACGAGAGATCTTTTTGGGAGGGTTGAAATTCTTACGGATAAATCTGAGCAATTTAAGGAAGTATCCAGTAGAGATGGTGGTTTGATTCAAACAGAAGGTTATCATGAGTTAATAGAGTTTTTTGGAATAGCTCAAAGAAGACTTGAGCGATATGTGGCAGGAGTACTCTGGGGAGAAGCATTTAAGCGTAAAAAATATTTCGGAGATAGCGAAGATGGCAAAATAAAAGCACAGAATTTCAGAGACTCGTTATCAGGTGATAAAGATTCTGATAATAATAATATTATTAGAACCAACTTAGGTAGTAAAATTGATTTTATTCAATTAATCAAAAGTCTTACAAATAATGATAAGGTTAAGATCATAAATTATAATAAAGAATTAGTTGATTTGGTTAATGCCAAACTGGATGATCTTCAACCAAAGTTCATAACTGACCTAGAGAAGATTGCTGATAAAACAGAAGATGAAAACTTAAAACTCCATGTAGCTAAAGCCGAGCAACGATATGAACAACTTCAAAAGCAAAAAGAAGAAGCTGATAAGAAATTAATCGAAGAAGAAATAAAGAGAAAGAACGCAGAGGAAGAAATTAAGTTAGCTGAAAAAGCAAAGGAAGAAGCGGAGATTAAAGCAAAGGAAGCGGTCGAAAAGAAAAGGTTAGCAGAATTAGCGACTCTTCGAAAAGAAAAGGAAAGAGCTCTAGAAGAGGTTGCTAAATTGAAAGCAGAGAAAAGAGCAAAAGAGGAGATTGAGAGAAGAACTAAAGAGGAGGAGGCAAAAAAGAAAGCTCAAGATAAGCTGGAAATAGAGGAATCTAAAAATAAATATCTGTTATCCGAGAGGAAACTAACAGATTCAGATGTTGCTCAAATTGGTCATACAATTAAGTTATCCTCAAATGATATAAATGCTTCAATACAGGCATTAATCAGAAAAATACGAGAAGATCAATTAACAAATAAAGAACTTCTCGCAGAGTTGATCGATATAAAGAGAAGTAGTGAAAATGTTTTAAAATACAGTGAGTTTATTACTAAATCTGGGTTTAAAAACAATGACGCTGTTCAGTTAATTGATATTCCAATTTACATGAATGAATATGTTAATCTTGGTAAAAGGATACATCGAGATAGAATAAATTTCATCTTCTCTAATCTTGTTGAATTCAAGGCGAAAATTAGCGTATTAAATCTTGAAATTGTAATTGACAACTTGATTTCGAATTCAGATAAATCTGGGGCTGATAAAATTGAATTCAAATTCTCTAAAATAAAAGAATGCTTACAGATTGATATTATGGATAATGGTGATGGTTTGCTTGACATTTATAAAAATGAACCTGAAATTCTTTTTGATTTAGGAGTTACAAGTACAAATGGTTCAGGCATTGGTTTAGCATATGCAAAAGATCTAATGCGAGAAATGTATGGTGATATTAAATATATAGGGCAAGGTTTAGATAATAAAGGAGCAAACTTTAGATTAATTTTCAATTAAAGATGGAATCAAAATATTTTATTGTAATTGATGACAAAGACCAGAATAAAGTGATTAATGAAGGTATCATTGAAAAAATAAGAAGAGATATCCCTTCAATTGAATATGGCTTTATAAATCTAGGTCTTCGTGAATTTCAAACTAAAGAACATTTGATTGATATCGATAAGGTTCTTGAGAGATTTGTTCAACTAACAGATCAAAAACACATTGACTTAATCGCCTGTGATTATGAATTTGAAGGGGAAAAAATTAATGGCCTAGATATCATTCATTCAATTCGAACTTTAAATAAGAAAGTTCCAATCATGCTTTACTCAGGTAAACAAGATGACGTTTTAAAGCCGATATTTCAAAAATACGAAAAGAATAAAAAACCATTAGAGGTATTCGAAGACATCAAGGTTTTATTACAAAATAACTTTGATGATTTTGTTGATAGACCAAACTACCCTAATGAAATAATTCGACAAATTAGAAGTTCTAAAGGCGATCTCAATTTAACTTTATTAAAGAAATTGAAAGAACAAGAAAACTTAATTTTCAAATCTTTATTTCCAAAATTTGAAGGTCAAACTTTAAAACAAATATCGAATCAGGTACAGAAAAAAACTATTGATGGTATTGAATTCTCTGAGGAACTATTAGAACAAGTTATTTCATATCTAATTAAAATGAATTAAATATGATTACCTGTATATATCCTTTTGATAGCACAACATCCTTTTTAGACGGAGTCGAAAATTTCCTTGTAGAAAGTCTTAAAGACAAAATAAAAATAATACGTCCTGCAATTAATGAAGAAGCACACCTAAAGGTAGTATATGATTTAGCCAAGTTACCTAATAAAAGTGTAGTTATTTTTATGGGCCATGGTTGTAATCTTGGTTTTCATGGTTCTACTGATGGCACAGAAGACAACAATTTTGATTTTTTTATAAATTCTACAAATATTAATACATTAAAACATCTTACTATTATTGCTTTCGCTTGCAAATCAGAAAGTTTTCTCAAAAAAATTGGAGAATCACGAGGATTGGTTAGTTATTTAGGATTTGGTGATTTACCAACTTCAAAAGAAGAGCTCAAAGAACATATAACAAACGATATTGAGGACAATATATTAGAAAAACTATTAAAAGAATATATAAACTGCATATTAACCGCATTTAAATACGGTATGTCTAATTATATAAACTTAAGTAGGCTTTATTTTGATTTAAAATTAATCTTAAATAAAAGATCTTCGGATATTATTATAAATAACAAGGATACAATAGAGTATCGTCAATTAGCAAATCTTATTTTTAAAACTAAAAACAAAATTAGATATAAGGTTTCTTAATGGTGAGACCAAGAAAATAATAATGTAGAAATAATATATTAAACCTCCTAAGCTTTTGTTTTGGAGGTTTTGTAATTTAAATTGCTTGTTGGAATTAATAAGGACTTAGCAATCTTAAATCTGCGAAAATTTATTTTGTAGAACAAAGGAACAATTATATCATTCAATGATTTTTTTGGATAATAAGTGAAAAGTAGAATCATATTTAAATCACGATAGAATTATCTATGAATGCGCCACTCACAGTGAGGTTTTCCTTTCCCATCCATTGCCCCGGGTTTCAACCCGGGGTTTTTTGTAAGCAATGGCAATCCCATTTGTTTCATGTGCCTTTTGCACACCATCAATTATTTCCAAATAGTCCGCAAATTGTTGTCATCATCAAACAATTATTTTATTGAATTTGAAAATCAGGGACACCTGAAAACAAACGGCCACGACATGTCGTGCCCCTACGGTTTCCGTGAACCAATTATTTGTGTGGGTTTGTTGTATTGTGTATGGCAGGGACATCGCCATGGCGTGTCCGTTTAAATGACCATTCACCGAATTCCAATCAATTATTTCCAAACAATCCGCAAATTGTTACCATCATCAAACAATTATTTTATTGAATTTGAAAATCAGGGACACCTGAAATAAAAGGCCGCGCCATGTCGTGCCCCTGCGGTTTCCGTGAACCAATTATTTGTGTGGTTTTACGTTTTATTGTGCATGGCAGGGACATGGCGTGTCCGTTTTAATGACCATTCACCGAATCCCAATCAATTATTTCCAAACAATCCGCAAATTGTTGCCATCATCAAACAAATATTTTATTGAATTGGAAATATATGGAACCTGAAAATAGACGGCCACGACATGTCGTGCCCCTACGGTTTTCGTGAACCAATGTTGGTTGAAATAACCCATTCATTGCCCCGGGTTTTAATCCGGGGATTGTTGCAGGCAATGGCAATTCCATTTGCAGGAGGTTTTAAATTTGATTATTGCGTTGTTGGCAGATTTGTTGTAACTTCTTGTTTATCAAAAAAAAACATACAAACAATGAAAGAAAAAGACATTGATTATCAGAATTTGTCATTAGACGAACTAGAGACCGAATTGGCCAATGAATTCGAACAAATTTCTTCCGAAGGCAGTTTGTTTTCGGTGGAAGAAGAATCTCTTATTACCCCATCTTTTAATGCTATTTTTCCTGAAAACCTATTACAGCCAAAGCTTGGATCATCTGCTTTTACTTTGGGGGTGATGCCGGATCATATGGATAGTTTTGATTTGGGACGATTGAGTAAAGAGCAGGAATTTCAGCAGCTCAGGAAGATTCCTCACATCGTTCTGCCTGTTCAATTTGAAAATGTACGTGAGAAAATCAGAAACATTTCTTTTTGGTTACTCAGAGAGCTGAAACCTCATTTTAAGGATCATCCAAAAATTGAAGCCTTTTGCGATGAACCAAGCAAAGAAGCTATAAAGGAAGTAGCTCCTGAATTATTGCGCCTGTTAAGAACAAATGTGATTAATAAACTCCCTATTCCTTTCACCATTAAATTTTGTTGTTATTTGCTTTTATTAATACTACAGGGAGCAATTGAATGGCAGACCATTTAAAAAGGAAGATGCGATGAAAAACCACATGATGATGTGGTTTTTTTTATTGTCTTTGTTTGTATCCTTTGTTTTTGTGGGTCTAAGCTAAAACAGGGGATAAATGCTTCCATTACAAGCCATGTTCATTTATTCATTGCCTTTGGTTTCAACCCAAAGAATGTAAAGAGAAAGAGGGAACAAAGCCTACAAATCGTAGCCCAGTTTATCGGCCGAAGAAATCACGAAAGTACTGTTGAAACGGCTGATGTGTTCAAATTTCGATAGTTTCTCCTGAATAAAAAACTGGAAGGCCTTCATGTCTTTCACCATTAGTTTAAGCAAGGCATCATAGTTTCCCGAGGTGTAGTAAAACTCCATCACTTCGGGCAGTGCCAACACTTCCGCCTCAAATTTATCCACCACATCGCGGGTGTGCTTGGTAAGTAAAATAGAGATGAAAACCATCATGCTCCGGTCTATTTTATCGGGGTCGAGACGGGCTACATAACCTTTAATAATACCGCTTCGTTCCAGCTTTTTTACCCTTTCGTACACAGGCGTATTGCTTAGATGCAGTTTTTCTGCAAGTTCCTTGGTGGTGATGCGGCAATCCTGCTGCAGCAGTTGTAAAATTTTACGATCGGTTCTGTCCAGTTTATCCATGAGAAGAAAATTTTTCTACTAATATCAGTATAATGCCTGATGCAAAGATATAAATTCTTTCATATTCTGTTTGTGTAGATCAGTTTACTGTATTTATTCTCTGTGCTAGTAAATATTTCCTGCAAACCATACATTTACAAAGTATTTTAACAGAAAACAGATACGGATTTTCACAAAAATCACAACACACAACAACAAACACAATATGGCTCCGATTTGCGTCGGAGCCAAAGACTTACAAACAACAAAAGAGTTTGCCGAAGCGGTTAATGTTCAGATTGCTTACTGCAGGGGACTAACTACTAACTACTAATTACTATAAAAAACATGAAAGAAATCAGATGGCATGGAAGAGGAGGACAAGGTGGTTTTACCGCTTCCCGTTTGCTGGGCATTGCTGCCAGTGTTCACGGAGGCAAGCATGCTTTGGCATTTCCATCTTTCGGTCCTGAAAGAAGAGGTGCTCCGGTTTTGGCTTTCACCAAAATCGACGATACCAAAATTCACGATCGCAGCGAAGTGCAAAACAGCGATTACGTGGTGGTCATGGATGAGACGTTGATCACTCCCGGTTTCGAAAAGGGAATCAGACCAGGTGCCACCATTTTGGTGAATACCGAAAAGATAGAAGTGTACCAAAAGGCATTGCCGGCTTTCCAACTAATTGGCATTGACGCATCAAGTTTAGTCATGGAGATATTGGGCCGGCCCATTACTAACACCGCCATGTACGGCGCATTGGCTGCCACATCGGGATTGGTAAGTCTGGAAGCGGCCCTTGCCAGTATCCGAACCGAGATGAAGCCAAAATTGGCCGAATTGAATGTGAAGATTGTAGAACGGGCCTTCAAACTAATTAATAATTACTAATTGAAACAAGGTTACCCCATCCCGAAATTCGGGACGAAGGACAGAGGGGTGTTTTTATTTCGACAACAAAAACAACTAACAATACAACTGAGGGCCTCACTTCAAGTGAGACTCTCAGTAATAAGCTGAATTTTCACCCTTTCGCCTGTCGGCACTTCCCCTTAAAAAGGAAAGAATTTGAAATTACGTATTCTCCCTTTCGGGAGCGAAGGACAGAGGGGTATTATTGAAGATGCTAATTCATAATTTTTAATTCATAATTGAAACAATGAACCGTCCAAAAAAACAGGAATTTACATTTCCTACACATATAGATGAATATCCTACCGGCCCGCAGTACAAGGCTGGTTTTCTGCCGGAGACGAATGCAGGCTGGAGATCAGTCCGTCCGCTTGTCGATCACGAAGCATGTGTTTTCTGTTTGCGCTGCTACCTGCTTTGTCCGGATGGCACCATCCTAAAAGAAAACGGCAAAATCGAATTCGACATGGATTATTGCAAAGGCTGTGGTGTTTGTGCCTACGAATGCCCAAAAGATGCCATTAAAATGGTGAAAGAGTAGGGACATGCCATGGCGTGTCCTAAACAAAAATTAAGATTTGTTAAAATGCACGCTTTCGCCTGTCGGCACTTGGTTCACATTCAATTATTTTTTCAAATGTGTTCACGATCTCTGCTTCGCTCCGATTCCCTTAAAAGGGAAAGAATTTGAAATTACGTATTCTCCCTTTCAGGGGATCCCGAAAGCTTTCGGGAGCGAAGGACAGGGGGTATTAGCTTTCCAATTAAATATCAACAGTAGAATAAACTGGATAAGAAATTTAAGAACAATGAAAACAAATAAAATATTCATATCAGGTGATGAGGCAGTGGCTCAGGGCGTAAAGTTATGCCGTCCGCATGTAATTGCTGCCTATCCAATCACCCCGCAAACCATCACCGTTGAGCGGCTGTCAGAAATGGTAGAAGCCGGCGAAATGGAAGGAATTTACATGCACGTTGAGTCGGAGCATTCGGCAATATCAGCAACCATGGGAGCCAGCGCTGTTGGAGCCAGAACATTTACTGCATCATCATCGCAGGGTTTGTTGTACATGGCCGAAGGATTGCATTACTGCAGCGGTGGACGTTGGCCGGTAGTAATGATGAACGCCAACCGTTCGGTGGCTTTGCCCTGGAGTATCTACGGCGATCAGCGCGATTCACTGTCATTGTTGGATTGCGGATGGATTCAGGTTTATGTGGAAGATGCACAGGAGGCTTTGGACATGATGATTCAGGCTTACAAAATTGCTGAGCACAAAGATGTACTGACTCCGATGATGGTGAATTTGGATGGTTTTATTCTGACTCACACTTACGAGTTGGTTGATGTCCCGGAGCAAAAAATGGTGGATGAATTTCTTCCTGTTTTCGAGACACCCAACAAAATGTCTTTCGAAGAGCCTAAAAATTTAGGATTCAGCTCTAAGCCCGATGACAATACCGAATTCAAGTATCAGCAAAACGAAGCCATGTTTAAGGCCATTGATGTAATTCGCGATGTAGATCAGGAATTTGCAGAAAAATTTGGTCGTAAGTACTACGATATGGTGGAAGAATATCAGTGCGAAGATGCCGAAGTGGTATTGGTAGCCCTGGGAAGTGTTTGCGGAACCATTCGTGTGGTGGTGGATAAGATGCGTGCCGAAGGCAAAAAGGTTGGTTTGCTGAAGATTCGTTACATGCGTCCCTTCCCCGAAACAGAGGTGAAAGATTTGGCCCGTCGCGTAAATGCAATCGGCGTCATCGATAAAGATATTTCATTCGGATACGAGGGAACAGTTTATACCAATGTGAACTCGGCGATTTCAAAAATCGACAAGTACGTGTACAAGAGCAATTTTGTAGGTGGTTTGGGTGGAAGAGATATCACCAAATCTGAGATTGAAGAAATGTTCGATAAGCTGTTCTTTGGAGTGGCCAATAAGAGTGAAGAAAAAGTAGAATTTTTTAGCCTAAATGTAGAAACCAATGACTAATCCAGTAGATATCCCAAAAGTGAATGCGAAAAACATGACCGAGAAGGAATTTTTCTATGGTCATAAGGCTTGCGCCGGATGTGGCGGAAGTGTTGCCGTTCGTTTGGCACTAAAAGTTTTGGGTGAACGCACCTATACAGCATTACCAGCCGGATGCATGTCGGCGGTAGGATTTATTTATCCGCAAATGGCATTCAATACCAATGCCTTGATTACCACATTTCCGGGTGCTGCAAGTATGGCATCAGGAATTGCTGCCGGAGCCAAGGCTTTGGGGCAAAAAGATGTGAAAACAGTTGTGTTTGCCGGCGATGGTGGAACTGCTGATATCGGATTTCAGGCTCTTTCGGGAATGATTGATCGGAACGATGATGTTTTGTACATCTGCTACGACAACGAAGCTTATATGAACACCGGTATTCAGAAAAGCGGCCTGACTCCTTACGGAACAAAAACTACTACAACGCCTGCCGGGGAGAATCTGCCGGGAACTATTACTCACAAAAAGAATCTATTTGAGATTATTGCTGCGCATGATATTGCCTACGCTGCAACTGCCAGTATTGGTTATCCTCAGGATTTTCTGAATAAGGTGAACAAAGCCAAGCATACCAAAGGGGCAACTTTTATTCACGTGTATGCATCCTGTCCTACAGGTTGGGGAACACCCACCGAAACATCTATCGAAATTGCAAAAGAAGCTGTAGACTGTGGTCTGATTTTCTTAGCAGAATATGAGGATGGTGAATACAAATTGAACCGCAACCCGAAAGAATTTGCTTCAGTGAAAGATTATTTGAAAAAGCAGGGTCGTTTCAAGCACATGAATGATGCGGATATTAAATGCGTAACAGAAAACCGCGACAAGAAATGGGCACGCATGCGCAAGAATTGGTTGTAAAAAATATAGCTCATCCTAGCCTTCTCTCAAGGAGAAGGAATAAGATTACAATTCAAGATGAGGTGATTTTCTCTCCCTTTCAGGGGATCCCGAAATTCGGGACGAAGGACAGAGGGGTGTTTTTATCCCGATACAAGAAAAAACAACTAAGGTAAAACTGAGGGCCTCACTTTAAGTGAGACTCTCAGTAATAAGATTCCAGAATTGGAATAGGATGATGAATTTAAGTTTCTCCCTTTCAGGGGATCCCGAAATTTGGGACGAAGGACAGAGTGGTGTTTTTATCCCGGTACAAGAAAAAACACTAAGGTAAAATTGAGGGCCTCACTTAAAGTGAGACTCTCAGTAATAAGATTCCAGAATTGGAATAGGGTTTAAGAAATTGAAATTCTCCCTTCTTGAGGGGCTCCCGAAATTCGGGAGGAAGGACAGAGGGGTGTTTTTATCCCGGTACAAGAAAAAACAACTAAGGCAAAACTGAGGGCCTCACTTTAAGTGAGACTCTCAGTAATAAGATTCCAGAATTGGAATAGGGTTTAAGAAATTGAAATTCTCCCTTCTTGAGGGGCTCCCGAAATTCGGGACGAAGGACAGAGGGGTGTTTTTATCCCGGTACAGAAAAAACAACTAAGGCAAAACTGAGGGCTTCACTTTAAGTGAGACTCTCAGTAATATGCAAAGCAAAAACAACAAACAGAACTAAAATAAACAATCATGATCAGCGATTTAAAAGGAACCTTTTCTCAAATCAGCAATAACAACAAACGATCAGCCATTCGTGAGATTTTGAAATTGACACAAAATCCGGAAATTATCTCTTTTGCAGGCGGATTGCCGGCAGCAGAATCTTTTCCTGTTGATGCATTGGACAGCATTGTTTCGACTATGTTACGCGAAGAAGGAGCTGCCGTGTTGCAGTACGATGCTACCGAAGGCGTTACTGAGCTAAGAGAATTGCTTTTAAAAAAGTATCAGGATGAAGGTGTAGAATGTTCTTTGGATAATATGATTATTACCACCGGATCGCAGCAAGGACTGGATCTGGTAGGAAAAGTTTTTGTGAACCAAGGTGATGTTGTGATCTGTGGTCTGCCTTCTTACTTGGGCGGGATTGGTGCATTTCAGGCTTACGGCGCAAAAATGGCAGGTGTGCCAATGGATGAGCATGGCATGAGTGCCGAACTTCTCGAAGCCAAACTGGAAGAACTAAAGCAGCAGGGTATCAAGCCAAAGTTTATTTATGTAATTCCTGATTTCCAAAATCCAACAGGAATTACCATGCCCGAATCGCGCCGTTTGGAGATTATTGCATTGGCTCATCAATACGATGTGCTGATTGTAGAAGATTGTCCGTACCGCGAAGTACGGTTCGAGGGGAAACATCAACGTTTAATGTATGACTTGGACAATGATGATCATGTGTTGACTTTGGGAACATTCTCAAAAATATTTGCACCGGGATTTCGTATTGGATGGGTTTTAGGACCAAAAGATGTGAATGAGAAAATTGTGATTGCCAAGCAATCAGCAGATTTGTGTACACCAACTTTCGTACAGAAAATTGCCATTGGCTACATGAAATCGGGTTTGTTCGAAACCAACCTGCAGAAAACGATCGATCTGTATCATCAGCGCAGGGATGTGATGCTGGAGCAGTTGGAAAAATACATGCCCGAAGGTGTGAAGTGGACGCGTCCGGAAGGAGGCATGTTCCTGTTCATTACTTTGCCGGAACATATGGAAGCTTTGGATCTTTTCCACAAAGCCATAGAGAAAAAGGTAGCCTTTGTTGCCGGAAATGTATTCTATTGCGATGGTGGCGGACACAATACCATGCGCCTAAATTTCTCATACGTGAACAACGAAAAAGCCATTGAAGGTGTAAAACGTTTGGCGGAGATTGTGAAAGCAGAAATGTTGGTTGAGGCCTAATATAATTTGAATGTATTGTGTAGGGACACGACATGTCGTGTCCGTTTTGTTTGTCGATATGATTGGTTTATACGATTGAATTTGAATTAACATCGTCATGACCCTACGTTTTTCGACAAAATAATAATTGAATTGCCTGAAGGGCATATATAAAATAGCACGGGGCAACGCCCCGGGATGGTTTCGATAATGGAAATCCGTCGCGACTGATTGGTTGATAGGAGGAAGAATATTGTTCCGCGACGAAAAGTATCAGGTTCAATTTGCAGCAATTAAACGATTTAAAAGATGTATTGAATGCATTGCCCCAGCTAAAGCAGGGGACAACTGATGAATCTAGATCATCTGTAAATTCATTCTTTGCCTTTGGCTTCAGTCAGAGGATTCTTGATATAAGGATTTCATCAATTTTTTGAGTAATTTTTCGGCAAATTTAACGATCCACTCTCATGAAGTTAATATCCTCTGCCTGTCCGCGAAATTGTTACAGCACCTGCAGCATAAAAGTTCGGGTAGAAAACAATACAGTCACAGGCATTGAACCCCATACTGAAAATCGGGCAACACCCGAAGGCCCTTGCATTAAAGGCCTGGCTTATGTCGAGCGGGCGAATTCCAAATCGAGAATATTGTACCCGCAAAAGCGGGTGGCAGAAGGTAAATACGAACGAATTTCCTGGGAGGAAGCTTTGGATACCATTGCTGAAAAACTGACTCATTGCAAAGATAATTTCGGTTCTCATTCCATCCTGTATTTTGCATCAAGCGGTATGTCAGGATTGTTGAATGGGGTTAGTACCAACTTCTGGAAATTATTCGGAGGAGCTACAACCACCTATGGTAATTTGTGTTGGCCTGCGGGACTGGAGGCAACCCGATTGACTATGGGAGCCAACAAACACAATGCTCCCTGGGATTTAGAACATGCCAAGCTGATTGTTTTGTGGGGAAAGAATCCTGCTGAGACGAACATTCAGGAGATGATCCCTATCGAAAAAGCTCAGGAAAAAGGGGCGAAATTTGTAGTTATCGATCCCAGAAGAACGCCATCTACCGAACGGGCCAACTCTTTGTTTCAGGTAAAATCGGGAACAGATGCGGCCTTGGCCTTGGGATTGGCGCGGGAAATCATCAAAAATGATTGGATCGATCACGAATTTATAGAGAATAATGTATTGGGTTTCGAGCCGTTCAAAAAGCGGGTAGAAGCTTACACCATAGAAAAGGTATCGCAGATTTGCCGAATCTCGGAAGATGCCATTCGCAACCTGGCCAGGCAGATTGGAACGATTAAACCCATGACTCTGATTCCGGGTTATGGCTTGCAGCGATACGAAAACGGCGGTCAGACAACCCGCTGTTTATTGGCCCTTTCGGTGATAACAGGAAACATTGGCAGGAAAGGCGGCTGTTGGCATTATGCCAATTTGCAAAGCTATGTTTTCGATGATCTAAAAGAGCCGGAATCCTACTTTCCGGGTTGTGAACATCCTAGTTTCCGCAGAAAAATATCCGTAGCCAAATTGGGAGAAGATTTACTGAATATCAAAGATCCGGAAGTGAAATTCATTTGGGTGGAGAGAGGGAATCCTCTTTCGCAAAATCCGGATACCAATTCCATTCGCAAGGCATTTCGCAAAGCAGAATTTCGTGTGGTGGTAGAGCAATTCATGACCGATACGGCTTACGAGGCAGACCTTATTTTACCGGCCAAGAACATGTTCGAGCAATCGGATATCATAGGTTCGTATTGGAATCCGTATGTACAGCTGAAACAAAAAGTACTGGAGCCTGCCGGAGAAGTGAAGCCCGAAACAGAAATCTATTACCTGTTGGCCAAGCGTTTGGGAATGGATGAGGCGGTAATCAGCAAAAACATTCCGGAACCAACCGATGAAGCCATTGAAGAATATTTGAATGGATTCTTAACAAATTTTCCGGAATTGAGTTTAGAGGCATTGAAAAAGGGGCCGCAATTGGCCAATTCTTTCGAGGAGATTCCCTTTGCAGATCATCAGTTCCCGACTCCATCGGGTAAAATAGAATTGTACAGCGAACAAGCCAAGGAGCTGTGGGGAATCGATCCACTGCCGGAATATGTGCCCTTGCCGGTTCAAAATGAGTTTCCTTTGCAGTTGATTTCACCCAATTCCAAGAACAGAATTCACTCTCAGTTTGGAAATTTGGAGGTCATCAAACAATTCGAACCGGAAGCTTATTTGTACGTTCATCCGCTGGATGCTGAAGCAAAAGGGATTGCAAACAGGGAGAAGGTTGAGATTTACAATCATCAGGGAAGATCGGAAGTAAGAGTACAATTCGATTTGGGCTTGCGACAGGGAAATGTGGTTCTCACCAACGGACATTGGGCCATAAATGGTGCCGCACCAAACCTATTCACCACAGGAAAAGAAACAGATATTGGGCACGGAACTGCCTTTCACAATACGTGGGTAGATATTAAGAGAATTAAGAATTAGTAATTATGAATCAATTGCGTCCTAAACGTTTTTTGAGAATAAGTATTAATTACTTCTTTTATAAAAACTTACAGCTCGTGATAATCTTAAGGGGTACAATTTAAGTTAGGTATTTGATTGGCATCTTTTTTAAAGAGCTTTCGTTTTAGTTCAAACCTTTAGTAAGACCGGGAAGCTGAGAACTTGTTCGAAGATCGCCCGTACGCACTTAGGTTTGAATTAAATGAGGAAGTTTTTTAAAAAGCAGCCTTGAATTTCTTTGCTTCGTTTCTTGTTTCAAGACAAGAAATGATGTCGGGTTTGGGCGGAAAGCCCAATTGTTAAAATCAATTAGGACAATATTGATTATGAATTAATAAAAAGTTCCTAAAGTTGATAATTGTTTAAAATATCCCAGAGGGATTCAACATGAATAACCATGGGTGAAACCCGTGGTATATAGTAGGTGTAAATCAATCGTCGCAATGGTAAAGCTTAATAATGGATGTGTTGCTGTATGCGACGAAATATAAGGATCTTTTACTATAAAATGGAAGTAAAATAATATGGAAAAGAATGCATTCATATTTAATACGAATAAATGTGTTGGCTGTATGGCTTGTGTTGCCGGTTGCAGTATAGAAAACGGCACCGGTTTACAAGTAAATTGGCGCAAGGTAAACTGCCACAACAATTTGAAGCATCCAAGTCTGCCGGTCTTTCATTTTTCCTTGGCCTGCAATCATTGTGAAGATGCACCTTGTATGAAAAATTGTCCGGCGCTGGCATATACCCGCGATGAAAAAACAGGAGCCATTATTCATCATGCCGAAGCCTGTATTGGCTGTAAATACTGCACCTGGGCTTGTCCGTACGATGCCCCAAAATTTAATGAAAGCACTAAGATTGTAGAGAAATGCAATTTTTGTGTCGATCGAATTTCAGAAGGGAAACGTCCGGCCTGTGTTGAGGCTTGTCCGGTTGGCGCCTTGGAATTCGGACAGAAAGAAATAACTGAAGAAGATTATATCACCCCGGGTTTTGTCAACATTGGTATCAAACCATCCATTCAGATGATTCCCTTGCGCGAAGAGCATACAACACCAGCCATTGAAAATTTAGATGCGGTGGAAATTAGCAGTGAGAAGTTGGAAAGCTATCTGCCAAAAGCGGAATCGAAAGTTTCTCTCGATAAAGAATGGACCTTGGTGCTTTTTACTTTGGCTGTTGCCGGATTGGTAAGTTGGCAGGCGGCTCATTTGTTTGGAAAAGTTGAAATGTCATTGATTCCTTTTGCGATTGTCTCTGTACTGGCAATTGCACTAACATCTCTGCACATTGGTAAGAAATTACGCATGTGGCGGTTCATTTTGAATCTGAAAGGATCGTGGCTGAGTCGTGAGATATTTTCTTTCTCTGCCTTTTTGGGATTAACAGGATTGCAATTGGTAACAGATAATAGTTATGTCGGCTTTGTTGCTTTTGCTTTTGGAATTTTCAGTCTGATCTCGGTAGATATGGTCTACAAATTCCTGAAGCGAAGAGATGAATTGGTTTTACATTCGGGAATGGTGAGTTTAACAGCTGTTCTGTTATTTGCCTGGTTACAAGAAGTTTCAATTCTAGTTGAATTAATTATCCTTACAAAAGGAAGTTTATACTTTTGGAGAAAAACTGTATTAAAGAAAAAAGGAATCAAGTATTTTCCGATACTCTCATTGGTGAGAATTCTTTGTTTATTGCTGCCCTATATATTATTGGATCTTGAAATGGTAATGGTTTTACCAATTTCTCTGATCATTATTTTTGCAGGAGAAATAATCGACAGATCGGAATTTTATCACGAATCGGATATTGTAACACCAATGGGTGAGTTAAATGACTTACTTAAGGAGAAAGGAACTGCATAATTGCAATTGTTGAGCGTTCTCCCTTTAAGGGGAGATGTCCGAAGGACAGAGGGGTATTTTAAAGTTTTATTACCCCAAACCCCTAAAGTGGCTTAAAAAAAATGTTACCCAATTTGGAAAATCCTTTTCAGGATATGGGTAATTTAGTAAGGATATTACGTATTAATGCGTGACTTGTCAGCCTGCCGTCAGGCGTGAAAATATTCTAAGCTCAGAGAGCAGATCAGGATCAGGCAGACTTGATTTTTTGTTTACTTTTTGATCTAAGCAAAAAGAAAAAGCCCAACGGCTTGAGTGAAAATTTAAATAACATACGTCAAACCACAATACAATGAAGAAAAAAGAAATCAACGCATCGCATACGCCGCTTTACCGCGAAGCTGGCTTTAATCTGCAAAATTCGAAGCGAACCCAAGAAGCTTTTGCTGCTGAATTGAATCATGCGCACGAACCTGATGATTATATCTATTCCCGATATCGTAACCCGACTGTGGTAGCCGTCGAGAAGCAGATTATGGAATTGGAAGAATGCAATTGGGCTTTGTTGGTGGAAACAGGAATGGCGGCCATTGATGTTGCAGTTTCTGTTTTTCAGAAAGGAGCAGCAACCCGTCCCTGGTTATTTTTTCATGAGATTTACGGCGGAACCAATTCATTTATCGATACGGTGTTGATCAAGCGCCGAAATTTGGATGTACACCGCTTTTATGCGAAAGAGGGGCTGTACGATTTTGTGGAATTGGAGCGCATGCTGGCCGAAATTCAACCAGAGTTTTTGTATTTCGAAGCCGTTTCGAATCCCATGCTGATTGTTGCCGATGTAAAACGTATTATGGAATTGGCGAAGCAATACAGTGCCAAGATAATTGTAGACAATACATTTGGAACCCCTTACTTGTGGAAACCACTTTTAGATGGAGCTGATCTGGTGATTCATTCAGCAACAAAATACCTGAGCGGACATGGAAATATTACCGCCGGGGTTATTTGCGGTAACGATGAGGAGCTGATGAAGGAAGCCATTGAATACCGAAAATGGGCAGGTCATTTCTTAAGTCCGGATGATGCTTACCGATTGGGAACGCAGGTAAAAAGTTTCGAATTGCGTTTCCGGAAGCATTGCGAAAATGCAATGGAATTGGCTGAATATTTAGAAAATCATCCAAAAATAGGAGAGGTTTTGTATCCAGGACTGGAATCTCATCCAACCCGAAAAGAAGCTGTGGCTTTGTTTGGCGATAAAGGTTTTGGCGGCATGTTAACTTTTGATATCAAAGGAACTTCCGATGAGGATAAAAGAGAGAAATGCAATCGCTTTATCGCAGCTTTGGAAGATACAATTCCATTGGTACCAACATTGGGTGAAGTAGATACTATTTTATTACCTGTAGAACCTGTTTGGGGGGCAAAATATCCCTTGCCTGGCGTTATTCGATTATCGGTAGGAATTGAAAATATCGAAAAATTAAAAGGCTGGATTGGTGAAGCTTTAGATAATTTATAAGAATCACTATCTTTATCGTACTAAAATTATTTGATGTTTAAATGTAAGAAGGATTTGGTGGGGTAAATAACCTGAGGTTCTCAGCCTGGGGTTATCCTTTTATTTTAACTCAGACATAATCATGTCTGGGGTATTTTCATATCTATATAGTAACAAGAGCTTGAAGTTTGGCAAGAGATGTATTATCTTCTTATGTCATTACTTTCAGCACAATAAATTTAAACATCATGGGTGACGAAATTAAATCAATTCACGAGTTCGACCTTAATATAATTTGCGAGTATTATTCAGGTTTAGAAAGACAAGGGCCAGGTAGTCCTGAAATTACAACTAAAGCACTAAGTTTTATTGACAATCTTACTGAAGAATCCAATATTGTTGATATTGGTTGCGGAACTGGTGGTCAAACAATGGTTTTGGCTCAGAATGCATCAGGAAATGTAAGAGGAATAGATCTTTTTCCCACTTTTATTGATCTGTTCAATTCGAATGCCAGTAAACTCAATCTTCAGGATCGTGTAAAAGGGATTGTAGCTTCTATGGATGATCTCCCTTTTCAGCAAGAAGAAATGGACTTGATTTGGTCAGAAGGAGCCATTTATAATATCGGTTTTGAACGTGGACTTAGGGAATGGCGTAAATTTTTAAAAAAAGGAGGGTACGTTGCCGTTTCAGAAGCATCATGGTTTACAGATGAACGACCAGCTGAGATCGAAGAATTTTGGGAGGATGCTTATCCTGGAATAGACACCATTCCAAATAAAGTGAAACAAATGCAGGAGGCGGGATATGTTCCAGTAGCTTCATTTATTCTACCTGATGAATGTTGGATCAAACACTTTTACGAATTACAGGACGTAGTTCAGGAAGAGTTCTTGAAAAAGCATGCGGGCAATAAGGCCGCCGAAGGTTTCATCGCAAATCAACGGCATGAAATGCAACTGTATTACAAACACAAAGAATTTTACGGCTATGTATTTTATATAGGAAAGAAAATTTAATTGAATGCGAGGAATGTTCTTTTAGGGGACATTCCTCTTTTAATAACGTCTCTGGAGGAAACAATTCCATTGGGACCAACATTGGGCGAAGTAGATACCATTTTATTACTGGCAGAGCCTGTTTGGGGCGCAAAATATCTCTTGCCGGGAGTTATTCGATTATCGGTAGGAATTGAGAATATCGAAAAATTAAAAGGCTGGATAGGAGAGGCCTTGGGGAAAATGTAATCCGTAGGGACACGCCATGGCGTGTCCCTTTATTTTAGATATCTATTTAATGGTTTGTGATATGCCAATTTAATTTCAAAAGTATCTTTAAATAAAATTATTTTTACTTAGATCAAGGCAAAAGAGAATAACATAGCCGGGTTACGTTGCATCTTTTTTTAACGAAGATATAGTTGAAATGAAACATTTTATAAAATCAGTTTTGATGTTAGTTTGGTATTAAATAGTAAGGACTTACAGTTTTTACTATTTAGCTCCTAATTGGTATTATTTAGTTTTTATAGTTCCATTTCTATATAAATCTAAAGCGTCATTTAATAATAATTCAATAAAATTAACAGGCAGGTCTTCATTCGGGTTTACTCTAAAAATTTTCATTCGGGAACGACTTCCTTCTTCTAATTCAGGATGGGTCAAGTGTTTTCCTTCAACCATAAGAATATAAGGCTCATCTGTTTTCTTGTCAGTCCAAAGGTAACAGAACATTCTTTTCTTGTAGCAAAAGCAAGGCATTCCCCATTTCGTTGTCTCTGTAATGTTATCATCTTGTGTAAGAATAATCTTTCTCAAAGCAAGTAAGCAACTTTTGTTCGGTTCTTTCTTGTTTAAATAATAATTATTAGTTTCTCGAATCATATTTTTTCAGATGTTATTTTACAGCAATTAAAAAGTCTATTGTTGCATCATTTGGGTTTTGTGATTTTTCTCCAAACACTTCAAAATCTGCAGTATAAACCCGATCTAAATCCATTCCCCATATTTTTGTCCATTCATTTACAATTAATCCTTTTGTTAAATCTCCTTTGGCTGATATTTTAATATATTTTCCGCCTTCAAATGATTTACCAACCATTCCGTTGGGTATTTTATTTAGATTTTCAACTTTGCAACCTAAAACTGTTGTGTACGGTCTTGTATGGTCGCTTTCGTATTCTGTATAGATTGAATAAATTGTATTGTCAATTTTGTTCGGTATTTTCTCAAGAATTCCTTCCGTCATAAACTTGTTCCACAACGCTCCAATGTCTGTTGCCGCTTGTTCGTTTTCGTTTGTAGTTCTTACTGAAATACCGATTACTTTAAATGCGTTAACACTTACCTTTTTCATATGATTATAATTTGTTTTTTAATTGTCATATGGAACTTACCGTGCTTAGATAATCATCTCCCTGTGTGTCAAGATTGCTTAGGCATGGACGTTTCATATTCTTATTTTTTATGATTTGTAATGTTACAAAAGTAAATGCAGGCTATGACAAAGGTGTGTCAGGGGGTGTCATGTATTTTTCTCTGCAAATTTCAAAATATTCTTGAAGTGTCATTTTTTGAGGTTCGAAATGCTCGTTTTGAACAATTAATTTCTGAATACGGTCAAGTCGAAAAACTCTAAAATCATTTCTTAACTGACAGATAGCAATTAACAGCCAGTTTTCTTGGGTGCTGTATATTGCAAATGGTTCAATTGTTCGTTTTGTAAATTCTCCTTGCAAAGATTTATATTCAATTTTTATAAGATTAGAATTTGTAATTGCTGATTGAATGGTCATTAAATAATCACTTGTTTTCTGACTTTCCGGATTATTCCTGAAAAATATTCTTTCAGATAAAAACTCAATCTTTTCTTTTTGAGAGTATCGTAAAATCGATTTTATTTTAGAAACAGCATTTTGATATTCCTCGGTAAAAGATTTGTCTTTGTTTCTTACTATTAGTTGTTCAGCTGTTATTAAGGCATTTGCTTCTTTTTCTGTAAACATTACAGGGGGAAGATTGAATCCCTGCATTAGGGAATAGCCTTTTCCTTCTTCTGTAATTATTGGGATTCCAGAATTTTCAAGTGTTCTAATATCCCGATATATAGTCCGGATGCTTACGTTATGCTTTTTAGCAATTTCCCGGGCCGTTAAAATCTGTTTTGATTGTAGTTGAGTTAATATAGCAGTTAATCTTGACAGTCTAGGTTTTTCTTCCATTTTGGATGGTTTTTTGCTTGTGTGTGGCACGTTTTATTTTTCTATGTATTTTGTTGCATTTGTTCCCGTTCACAAGAAACAAGAAATGTTAGAGCTATTAAAATTAAAGAAAAATGTAATAGTCCTTTCATGTCTTTTAATTGTTTTATTTATGGGGTGTTTATTACAATCAAACACCATATTGGGCGAAGCAGATACCATTTTATTACCGGTAGAGCCTGTTTGGGGCGCAAAATATCCACTGCCGGGAGTTATTCGATTATCGGTAGGAATTGAGAATATCGAAAAATTAAAAGGGCAGATAGGTGAGGCCTTGGGGAAAATATAATTCGTAGGGACACGCCATGGCATGTCCTTTCTTTATGGAGATGTTTTAACGGCCTTGCTGGTCCCGATTCGTCGGGATTAATTGCACTAAACTTTCAAACTGCGTATTAACGTCCATGATAATTTCGTTTTTTTAGCTCTCTTTAGGCCTTAGTTCTTGCTTGTAGCTTTCAATATCCGTATCTAAGTTAAAATCTAAATTAATATTAACCACATCTGATTTCCTTTTGAGAAATTCCTTCATTGTCACAGCTTTAATTTTACCAAATTCAACTGTTATCTGTTTAGCATGTTTATGTTCTGTTATTTTAAAAGTTAAAAACTTATTCTTTTCTGTTTTCTTATAGAATAATGCATAGTATTTACTCAAAGTTTTGATTTCAACAACTTCTGTGAAATCTTCGTTTTTTAAAAATGATAGAATTTCTTTTTTTCTATACTTGAAAGAGTAATCATCGTCAAGTTTAAGCTTCAAATCATGTTCCTCTTTTTCTGTCAATAGGAAATCCTCGCTAAATATTTCATGTGAAAGGTCAAGTTTGATTGGTTCTTGTTTATAATACTCATTAATAAAATCATTACATTCTATTTTACCATCAATTTCAAGGCTTTCAAATTTATCTTTTATGTGATCAGCAAATTTTCTTCTTATATGATCGATTCGAACTACCTTATACGCATTATCTTTCAGTTTTAAGAAATATTTTTTCTTTCCAACTTTAGCATACCGATAGCCATAGTCATTCATTAAGATTCTGAGAATTTCCTCTCTATAGAATACTACAGCCTTACCTCTACCATTTTTTTGTTCCTTTATTTTAGCAATCATCATTTTAGTATTTAAAATAAAAAAGTATGGCAACTTATTTATAAAGTACATTAATATGTTTTCCGCCCATGAATCTACAAAACAATAATCCCTAAACAAAAAAATCATCTTGATTATTTTACAAGGCATTATTTTTAGCGCAAAAAAGGAGAGTGATATTCGGAGTATTACAACCGACTTTGGTAGTATGGGTATGCAAAAACAAGAATTTCATATGCCTGTCGGGCAAATTGATATTCCTGATAGAAGTTTTGGTATTCCTGATGTCAAATTTGAACGCCTGATGGATGTTTCTATGCTCCTGTAGCTCGATTTGAGTCTCCTGTTGTTCAAATGTTGCTCCTGTTGCAAAACAAGTCAACTATCGTAGGGCTTTCAGCATGTTCATGAATAAAAAAGGGTCACGACCTATCGTGACCCTAGCTAAATATTATTGAAGTTTTTTTATTTCAGCAAAATACCAATTTTAAGACCAGCCGTTATAGTCAGTGGTGTATCCGAATTGGCACCCGAAAAACCATAATGATAGGATTCGTAGTCATTATCCTTACTAAATCCATAGCCCAAACCGAAATACATATCCAAAAGAAAAATGTCATTAAAAACATATTGCTTTCCTACAATAATATTGAAAGCCGCAGCCCAATTCGATTCTCTGTCCTCACTATTGCCCCAATAACCATTGTAATAATAATCATAGCCATACTCACGAGAATAGATAGAGAAGGCAATCTCAGGTTTCACATATGTTCCTTTTAAAACATGAGCATAACGCATGCCTTTCAAATAAAAGTCTGGACTCTTTATAAATTTCATCCCAAACTTCGCAAAAGCACCTCGGGGATTCTCATCGTCATTATCAACACCTAAACCAATTATCCCCAAACTAACTTCCCAGCTTCTTGAAGGTCGGATTAGTTTTTCATATGATAATGTTGTGTTTCCAGTTAAGGGAGCCAGAAAATCTACTTTAATGGCATGTTTTTTCTGATTTTCATAGGTTTCCTTTCCGTAAAGAGAATGAGAAAAGCTCAGCTCTTTCCCGTTTTCCAATATGATTTTCAGAATGTCGTTTTTATCGATTCCAAACAGAATGTCATTTGAGGTTTCGGGGATGATGTATTTTACTTCATCGGTTAAAACTTCCTTAACCTTGCATACAATGGTATCCTGATTGGTTTTTACAATTCTATCCTGAGCACTAAGCTGAAAAGAAGAAAACAAAAGAATTGGCAAGAGGTATTTTAAATGATTCATACTTGGTTTATTTAGAGTTTAATCTTGTTATTTATTATGCAAAAATTCAATCTTACGTAAATCCTTGCGAATTTATCAAAATAAAATTGGATTAATGTTAATAGAAGTTTTTTTTAATATGGATCAATTGTCTATTTGTATTGATTATAATTAGCAAATGAAATAATCCCTGACAGTTCGGATAACCGGTTTTAAGTTTAGCGACACTATACATCCTTTCTGGAACAATAATATTTTGCTGCAAACAAAAAGGTCACGATATGTCGTGACCTTTTTTAGTAATAGGTATGTTTTGTAATTATTCTGCAATTGCTTCCGTATCGTTAATTCTATCGATCAACGATTGAGGCAGTTTCTTTTTTACTTTGGCGCCTAACTCACGAATGTTTTCTGCTCTTCGAATAAGGTTACCACTTCCTTCGGTTAACTTATTCATTGAGGTAGCATAAGTCTTTTTTGAAGTGTCCATTTGTCTGCCTAAATTGATCATATCCTCAACAAAACCAACAAATTTATCGTAAAGCAAACCTCCCTGCTTGGCAATTTCCAATACATTTCGGTTTTGTTGTTCCTGTTTCCAGATCGAAGCAATGGTACGCAAGGTTGCGAGCAATGTCGATGGACTCACAATCACAATTTTGTTGTCCCACGCATAATTAAAAAGCTCCTGATCGTATTGCACCGCCATGGCAAAGGATGATTCAATCGGCATAAACATGAGAACAAAGTCAGGCGAGTTTATTGCTGCAGAGCTTTGGTAATGTTTCTCGGCCAATTCTTTTACATGAGCTTTCATCGAAACAATGTGTTCCTTTTGGAACTTTTCGGCATCCACATCACCAATTGAATTTACATATCGTTCGTAAGCAATCAGCGATACTTTAGAATCAACAATTACGTGTTTCTCTTCCGGCAAATGAATGATCACATCCGGACGAATGGTTTGTCCTTCACTGTTTTGCATCACCACTTCGCGGTCGTATTCCTGACCCTTGGTTAAGCCCGACCGCTCTAAGATTCTTTCCAGAACCACTTCACCCCAATTTCCCTGTTTTTTTACATCACCTTTTAAAGCTTTGGTCAGGTTGTTGGCTTCATCACTAATTTTGGAGTTCAGATCGTAAAGCTTTTTCACCTCTTCCTTTAGGCTGATCTTATCACGCAGTTCCCTATCGTAAGTTTCCTCTACTTTTTTCTCAAACGACATCAGTTTTTCCTTAATCGGACTCATGATGTCACTCATGTTCTTTTGATTTGAGGTCGTAAATTCTTTGGTGTTTTCCTTTAGTATTTTTGTGGCAATATTTTCAAATTCGGTAGTGAATTTCTTCTGAAGTTCTTCCAACTCTTGTTTTTGAGTTGTTAAGCGTTCTTCTAAATTTTTTCGCTCGGTGGCAGATATGGAAACAGAGCGGGTGAGGTTCTCATTCTTCTGACGCTCCAGATTCATCGTTTCGTTTACTTCTGTTTTCTCCTTTTGCAGATTATTGGCCCGTTCTTCCAAAACCGACAGTTTGTGCGAAAGTTCACTCTTTTCGTTAATAAAAGCGTTTTCCTGTTTCAGCAATTCTTCCCGATGCAAAGCCGACTGTTGTCCTGCTTTTCTGCGGTATATAAACCAGGCAATAACCAATCCACAGATTATTCCGATTGCGATGTATACTATTTCCATTTTGTAGTTTTTTGTTTGTAGTAACGCATGCTGCGTTTTTACATTGGTTTTTGAGGTGAAGTGGAGAATGTTATTTTTTTAACCACAAAGTATGTTGTGTTCTTAGTGGTTAATTTTAGGTTTTTCGTATTCCTTAAGCTCCATTTTTTCTCCATCGAATACAGCATAGGTAAAATGAGTTACCCAATCGCCGGTGTTGATGTATCGGCTTTTACCGTTTAAATCGACATTAGATGGCCAGTGCCGGTGTCCAAAAACAAAGTAGTCGAAATGTTCCTTTTTCAGTTCATCTTTGGCAAACAGAATAAGCCATTCTTTATCTATGCCTCTAAAGCTGTCAGCCTCTACTTTTCCATCTCTAAGTCTGCTGTGTCCCGACCATTTGTGGGCCAGCCAAATTGATAAATTGGGATGAATACGGGCAAATGACCATTGCAAAAAACGACTGGTAAATATCTTCTTCAGTAGTTTGTAATTCTTGTCGAAGGGGCCCAATCCATCACCATGTCCAAGGAAAAATTTTTTCCCTTTAATTTCGGTTTTTACAATATCCCGATGTACAATCACACCAATTTCGGTTGGTAAGTAGTCGAACACCCAAATGTCGTGGTTGCCGGTAAAGAAATGTACAGGAATTCCAGAATCAGTAATTTCAGCAATCTTACCCAGTACACGAGTAAAACCTCTTGGCACAGCACGTTTGTACTCAAACCAAAAATCAAAAATATCTCCCATCAGATAGATGGTTTCTGCATCATCCTTCACCTGATCGAGCCATCGCACAAACAATTTTTCGCGTTCACGGTTGTTTCGTAAAGCAGGAGCTCCTAAATGTACATCCGATGCAAAGTATATTTTTTTGTTTTCGATCATTTCTGTCTAAGACAAATGGTTTGTAATTGTCAATTTCTTCTCCCCTTCGCCATTATAGGGAAGGGGTTGGGGAATTAGGTTTTGTGTAAATCTACTTTACGTATTCGGCAATTTTTTCTTCAAGAGCCAAACCAAAAAGATTTTTACCAACAATTTCACCTTTCTGATCCAACAGGTAGTTCGATGGTATTGACTGAATATTGTATAGTCTGGTTGCCATGGCACTTCCGTTTTTTAAATCGCAGACATTAGTCCAGTTTAACTGATCTTCCTGAATGGCTTTGGTCCATAAATTTTTATTCTGATCAACAGAAATCTGATAAATTTCCAGTCCTTTTTTGTTGAATTTATTGTATACCTTCTTCAAGGTTGCGTTCTGTTTGCGAGAATTGGCATCTTGAGACGCCCAAAAACTTAAAACAATAAATTTACCTTGTAAAGAGCTAAGGGTAATTTCTTTTCCTTTTGCATTTGGAAGAGTAATATCAGGAAAACTACTTCCTTTTTCTTCAATCAGCTTAGACATTTTAAGGTTGACCATACGTTTTTCAAGATCGGCAAGATTACTTAAAATTGCTTTGGTGTAATCATGTTCAGGATACAAGGCTTTCATCGATGACGCAACGATTTTAACAAATTTGATGTCGTCGTTCTCGTTTAAGGTAAAAGTCTTGTCATCTAATTTTTGATACAAAGCCATATAGCTCGATAAAGAGGTGGCATTTTTCATGATAAAATTAATTGAAAATTCTCTTTGGCTTTGAAGAGCTTTCACGTAATCTGCCAATAGGTTTTGGGAAATGCTGGAATAGTTCGGATCAGTCTTTTTCTCTTCCAATTCTTTACGAATAGATGCAAGCTGATCCTTTGTCTCATTCAGTTTATCATTTAACTCCTTAACTAATTTAGATCCTTTGGAGCCTTCAACAATGTAATTTTTTCCCATATTTTCACTTTTGCTGTAAACAAGAATGCTCTCGTTGGCTTCAGCTAAAAGGGTAATTAATTTTCCATTCGAAAGGCGCAGCAGATAAAATTCGGGTTGGGTATTTTCTACTTTAAATCTAAACCGACCTTCTTCATCCAGGGTAGTTGAGTCCAAAACTTCAACACCAGTAGTGTTCAGTCTGTCAAAGTACAATACCTTACCTTCGGCATTATCAATTTTACCTTCTACTTTAACTAGGTCTTTTTGACTACAAGCCCAGAATAAAAGGATCGGTAGGGCTAATAATAATTTTTTCATATGATTGGTTTTCTTTGGTTACATTCAACAGATTTTTCAATTTTTATCCGGATGAATATATGCAACCACTTATTTAGTAAGTGATCCTCATAATATTATCACAGAAAAACGAAATGAATTTAATTATTTCATAATTCTATTCGGAAACTAAGCGGGAAATTTACTAATAATTTCCTGTTTAATCATTATTATTCCCTTCCCGGATTTAATTTGTTCCTCGTAAAAAACAGGTCTCATATATGCCTTGCAGACGAATCCTATTATTTCAAACATTCGCATGAAATTTAATTCGCTTACCTTAAGGCTGAGTTTGTTCCTTAAATTTTCATATTTTTGCATCAAGAAATTAAGACGTATTCTCAATTCTATAGCTCGAAAAATCTGGGGAAGTGGAGGAGATGAAAGAGAATTTTTTGATAGAATAATTTTGCCGGCACATGAAAATATATACGGATTTAAAAGATTTTTCCGCAATTAATCCAGTTGTAACTATAGGCACCTTCGATGGGGTGCACCTTGGGCATCGTAAAGTGATTCGTCGCTTGCAGGAATTGGCTCAAAAAGTGAATGGGGAAACTGTAATATTCACTTTTTATCCTCACCCGCGACTTGTTTTAAATACAGAGGACAATGGCTTGCGCTTAATCAATACTTTGGAAGAAAAAAAGGTGTTGCTCGAAGCTGCGGGTATCGATCATTTAGTTGTTTATCCATTTACAAAAGAATTTTCCAAATTAACTTACGTTGAGTTTGTCGAAAAAATTTTGGTGAAACAACTGGGGATGAAATATCTGGTGGTTGGTTACGATCATCGTTTTGGGCATAACCGGGAAGGGAAATATGAAGATTTAAAGGTTTTTGCCGATCAGTTAAACTTTAAAATAGAGCGTCAGGATGTCTTGAATATGGATGCTATAAATGTTAGCTCTACAAAAATAAGGAATGCCATTGCCGATGGTGATATTCAAATGGCAAATAAATATTTAGGTTATCGGTTTTTTATTAAAGGAGATGTTGTTAACGGGAAAAAATTAGGACATACCATTGGATTTCCAACCGCAAACATTGATCCTCAGGAAAGCTATAAGCTGGTTCCAAAAGACGGCGTTTATGCCGTAAAAGTTGATGTGGACGATAAACGGTATTTGGGAATGCTGAATATTGGTGTTCGTCCAACCGTAAATAATCAGTTAGATAACCGGTCTATCGAGGTTCATATATTGGATTTTAATCAGGATATCTACTTCAAAAATATTACAATTCATTTTTATCAGCGCATTCGTAACGAACAGTTTTTTGCATCCCTTGATGAGTTGAAAGCTCAGTTGGCGAAGGACAAATTGGAAGTGATAAGTCTGTTGGGATAAATAAGTAACACAGCTAAAAAACAACCCCGAAGAAATTCTCCGGGGTTTTGTATTTCAATGCAATAGCTAGTTACTTGTTTTGCCGGCTACGTCCATTTTTATCTGATTCTGATGATTACTTCCCATTTGTGTTTCCTCATGTTTTGTCTGAGGAGTGGAAGTGTTTACTTCCTTTGCGGGAATTCTCATTCCATAAAATGAACGGTACACAAAGAACAAACCAATTACTAAGAAAACAGCTCCAATGTAAGGGGCGTAATTTATATTTCCTGTTTTATCTGATTGAACAATCAGTTCAATGGCAATTTCGGCTGCCAATAGTCCAAATAAAGTAGAAAACTTGATGATAGGGTTCAAGGCTACTGATGATGTGTCTTTGTATGGATCACCAACAGTATCACCAATAATTGTAGCATCGTGTAACGGTGTGTTTTTCTCTTTTAAATCAACTTCAACCACTTTTTTAGCATTATCCCACGCACCGCCTGCGTTGGCCATATACATGGCTTGAAACAAACCAAAAATGGCAATGGAAATAAGATAGGCTACAAAGAAGTTCGGACTAAAGAAGGCAAATGCCAGTGTCAGGCATAAAATTACGGCAAAAATGTTCCACATTCCTGTTTGTGCATACTGAGTGCAAATTCTCACAACATTCTTTGAATCTTCAATGTCGGCTTCTGTCTTCTCCAAATCGATATTCCTTTTGATGTATTCAACAGCACGATAAGCTCCGGTAGTAACAGCCTGCATGGATGCACCCGAGAACCAGAAAATTACAGCCCCGCCAGTAATTAAACCAAGAATCACAGATGGATCGGTCAATTGAATTTGCAGCAATGATTCCCCATTCGAGAGAATAGTCCCCTTAAGCAAAAGGATAATTGCAAAAATCATTGTTGTTGCACCAATAACTGCAGTACCAATTAATACGGGTTTGGCTGTAGCTTTAAAGGTATTTCCGGCAGAGTCATTCTCTTCCAAATTGTGTTTGCCACTTACAAAATTAGGTTCAAAACCAAAATCGTTAAGAATTTCCTCTTTAATGTTTGGAATCTTTTCTATCTGAGATAGTTCAAAAACCGATTGAGCATTATCTGTTACCGGACCATAACTGTCAACAGCAATGGTAACGGGTCCCATTCCCAAGAAACCAAAAGCCACTAATCCAAAGGCGAAAATTCCAGGATAATCGCCAAATATGGCAATGTCTTGAACGGTGTAAAATGCAGTTGCCATAAGAGCCATCATTACCATACCTTTCCAAAAAGCAGAGAAATTACCGGCTACCATTCCCGAAAGAATCGTTAAGGATGCACCACCTTCCCGGGAAGCAGTAACCACTTCCTGAACATGACGGGAACTCGAACTGGTAAATGCTTTGGTTAATTCCGGGATAACCGCAGCGGCAAGTGTTCCGCAGGATATTATTGTTGAAAGTTTCCACCACAATCCTTCAGGCAGATCTGATATTAGGATGTCGCTGACTACATAAGTTACAACAATTGAAATAATCGAAGTAATCCAAACCAAAGAAGTCAACGGAGCTTCAAAATTAAAATGATCAGCTTGACTGTATCTTGCTTTTGCAATGGCTTGATTTACCAAATAAGCAAATACTGATGTGAAGATCATCAGGACACGCATAGCGAAAATCCAGACAATAAGAGTTGATGCAAAACCAACGTTTGGCATTAATCCGGTTTCACCAAACATCAAAATAATGAAAGTAATTAATGCAACACCGGTAACACCATAAGTCTCAAACCCATCAGCAGTTGGTCCAACACTATCACCTGCATTATCACCGGTACAATCGGCAATAACTCCAGGATTACGTGGGTCATCTTCACCAATTTTGAATACAATTTTCATTAAATCGGCACCAATGTCGGCAATTTTGGTGAAAATACCACCGGCAATTCGCAGAGCCGAAGCGGCTAATGATTCGCCAATAGCAAAACCCACGAAACAAGCACCGGCACTATCACCAGGTATAAACAGCAAAATAGCGATCATCATAATCAGCTCGATACAAATTAAAAGAAGACCAACACTCATACCTGCCTGCAATGGAATGGACATTACATCGAAGGGCTTTTTCTTAAGCGCTGCAAATGATGTGCGGCTGTTTGCGTAAGTATTTATCCTGATTCCAAACCAGGCAACTCCATACGATCCTAATATTCCCAGTACTGTCCAAAGAAGAATAAGCATAGTTTTTGGGATGGATACGTGAGCTAAACCAATAAAATAATAGGAAATTGCAAAACCAATAATCAGAAAAAGAATAATTAGAAATTTACCTTGCTGCAATAGGTAAGTTTTGCAGGTTTCGTAAATAATATTGGAAACCTTTGCCATTGAATGATGTACAGGAAGATTTTTAATTCTATTAAATTGAATCATTCCGAAGAATAAACCCAAAACGATAACTACAATGCCATAAAATAACAAGTTCCAGCCATTTATGCCACCAAGTCCGTCAAAAACACTCTGTCTTAAATCGGGAACAACCAGGTCTGCTTCGCTGGCAAAACTTGCGAAAGGAGTTAGCAGTACCCCGAACACTAGTAGTAATAATGCTTTTTTCATAGGATAGAGATTAAATTAATTAGGTGAATTTCCTATCAAATTATGCATTATTGTAAAGTGAAACAAGACTTTATGTAATTACTTTTTTAAAAAGTAAACTTTATTATATTTTGATTGTATCCTGAATTTCTTATTTTTAACGTGTGAAAATTAGTTCCTTAGGTTAGGGAACTATTGTTTTGGAATAAATTTAATTGCGGATTTTTAGAGTGTTGTTACCGGAGTAGTAAGTATTTCTATACTCTTTTAATTTGTACTTAGCCTCTGAATCATTAAAAGGCCATCCACCGGTTAACAAACTAAATTTACTTCCACAAACAGGACATTCTGCGTAGGAACCCTCAATTTTCAGATGTTCTTCTGAATCTTTATCATTGGTGCAGGTTGCATCAAATACAGTAAATTCAGAGGTGCTTGTTCTCACTACAATAAATCCATGCCCGTTATATCCGACGGATGCGTCTATTTCATCAAAGTAAAGGGCATTACCTACAGAATTTAGTTCGCTGTAAAAATCAAGATAGATGGTTCCCTTCACGTAGGTATATGGGATGATCTCATCCACGTTAGTATCTTTACTGCAGGAACAAAAAGTGATGTTTATCAGACAGAAAAGAAAAAAAAGTGGTAAATTTGATTTATTGTGGCTCATTGTAGTTTGTTTTACTCTTTATATAACGTAATGGTTGCCGTTATTAGTGCAGGCATTCGCAAAATTAAGCTTTTAAATTAATTTTAACAGTATCAGTATGGACGATAGTTGGGGGAATATATTATACTATGTTATAGTGGCACTCTTTGTTATTGTTGGTGCTCTCAAAAAAAAGAAGCCGGTAGCTGTTCAGCCTCCCGATGATGAGGAAATTCTTCAACGGTCGGAGCCTGAAATTCAGGGTGGATTCGAATCACTTTTTGAGAGCTTGTTGGGCAACGAAATACCCAAACCTTACGTTCAGCCTGTAGAAAATACAATTTCCGAGCAAAAGGAAACAATGATGGAGGAATATACAAGATTGCAAGAACTGAAGGAAGAGGTTCGCGAAGAGAAAAAAGAACCTGTTTTTGATGATTTAAAATCAATCTATAGTGATAGTAAGCATGAGAATGAGTTGGAAGAAGATCAGGAAGAAGAAATCGATTGGCGCCAAGCCATTATTTACAAAGAGATTTTAGATAGAAGGTACACCTAAAGCAAAAAATAAAGTATACTTTTATTGATTCCTGTTATTTAATGCAGGTAAGGGTTCGTTTATACTAAATTTGTATATTTGCATCCGGAAGAGTTTCGAAAAATCGAAATTCTTTTTGTTTTTTAGATCGTTATCGATCAAATAGATAAGAATTATAAGAATTTAAATAGGAGGGAATTATGTCTGGTTATTCATATGTAACAGCCGAAGGACTAAAAAAACTAAGAGCAGAAGTGGAACATCTAGAGACGATCGAACGTCCTAATATTTCCAAACAAATTGGAGAAGCAATCGATAAAGGAGACTTGTCGGAAAATGCTGAGTACGATGCTGCAAAAGAAGCTCAAGGTTTATTGGAAGCCAAAATTTCACAATTAAGAGGTATTCTGGCAAACAGTCGGGTAATTGATGAGACTAAAATTGATACCTCGAAGGTTCAGATGATGACTAAGGTTACCATTAAGAATCAAAAAAATGGTACTGTAATGGCTTATACTTTAGTGTCGGAAACCGAGGCTGATTTTAAGAAAGGGAAACTATCAATCAATACACCAATTGCCAAAGGTTTAATAGGTAAGGTTATTGGTGATGTTGTTGAAATTCAGGTTCCAAATGGTTTAATTCCATTTGAAATTATTGATATTTCGTTATAATTAAAGCGGGTACAAAATCAGAAACACACGGATATGGCTTCAATTTTCACAAAAATAGTAAATGGCGAAATTCCTTGCCATAAAATAGCTGAAGATGAGAATTTTTTTGCTTTTTTGGATATCAGTCCTTTGGCATTAGGTCACACTTTGGTAATACCAAAGCAGGAGGTTGACTATATTTTTGATTTGGATGATGATGTTTTAACTGGATTAAATCTTTTTGCCAAACGCGTAGCTAAGGCCGTTAAGAAGACCATTGAATGCAAAAGAATTGGAATTGCTGTTATTGGTATAGAGGTTCCGCATACTCATATTCATCTGGTTCCGATAAATAATGTTGGAGATTTAAACTTTGCGAATCCAAAATTGGAAATAGCATCGGATAAGTTGGCCGAAATTGCGGCAAAAATTAGAGAGAATTTTAAATAGAATCAATTCTTCCAATAGAAATATCAGCCACTTTTTAAGTGGCTTTTTTTTTGATCCAATTTAAAATTATTTGACCCTGCCCGGATTCTTTTTTACAAAATCTGCCCAGGATTTTGGTTTCCCTGCAGATGCAATGCTATTGGACTGAAAAAAATGACACATTGCGATTGCAATGGCATCCGTTTCATCCGAATTTTGTGGGAATTCCTTCAGATTAAAAAAACGTTGAAGAACGGTTGCCAATTGTTCTTTTGAGGCCAGTCCGGTTCCGGTAATCGCAAGTTTAATTTTTTTTGGTGCGTACTCAAAAATGGGAATATTGCGATGCAATGCTGCTGAAATTGCAACACCCTGAGCCCGTCCTAATTTAAGCATTGATTGAATGTTTTTTCCAAAAAACTGTGATTCAATAGCTAATTCATCGGGTTTGTACTCATCAATTACCTGCAGTGTACGTTGGAAAATTTTCTGAAGTTTAATGTAGGGATCAGAAATCTTTTTGAGATCCAAGACACCGGAAACCAAGATTTGTGGTTTTTTGTCTACAACTCTTATTAGTCCGTAGCCCATTAGATTGGTGCCAGGATCAATTCCCATAATTATTCTGTCGTTACTCAATTGAATTGGTTTTTCGAATAAATTTTTGCAGTACAATACCCAAAATGATAAGTACCAGTCCTGCAAGAGTACTAAGATAGATAGATTCTCCGATAATAAGATGAACAAACAGCAAGGAAACAAACGGACTTAAAAAAACCAGATTGCTTATTTTATCTGTTGAACTTGTCATTTTTAATGCTTTTAACCAGAATACAGCTGCAATTCCACATTCTACGACACCTATATATACAGCCGCTAAAATACTTTTGTTGTCAGGCATGCGAAATTCAGAAAACAGGAAGATAGATATCAGTATATAAAGAAATCCAAAAGCCATGTTCAAAAATAGTTTGCCTTTTTCTTCTCTTAAATCGCGAACATTAAACAACCAGAACAGAGCCCAAAATACAGAGCTGGAGAGGGCTAACAGTACTCCAAAGGTATTTGGGGTTTGAATGGATGTGAATGAACCTTTGTTAGCAATAATCACAACGCCCGAAAAACTTACCAATATGCATGAGATACTCTTCCATCCAATTTTATGTTTTAATAAAGGGATCGAAAGCAGTACCAAGGTAATTGGCCAAATGTAGTTCAGACTCAAAGCAAATTGAGCAGGCAGTATTGAGTAAGCTTTTAAAAGCACCAAATAGTATAGAAATGGATTTAAAAAGCCCAATCCTGCCGATCGAATATAATCCTTTGTGCTTCCTGAAAAAGTTTTTTGTAATTGAGATGTGAATAAAAGTAAACAGCCCAAAAAAAGCACGGCTATTCCCGAAGAGATTAGCAAAAGATGAAGAAAATCCATTCCGTGCAATGCAATTTTAAATGCTGTCGCTACTGTTGACCAGCAAAAGATTGCTGACAGGGCGTAAATGTATGCTTTCTTTTGCGTATCCAAAGTCTTGGAAATTATGCTTCTTCCAGCAAGGATGAAAAACTCATCACCTGGCTTCTGTATTTTGCTTCGAAAACAGCTTTGGCTCTTGGCTCGAAACTACAGTGATACTTTGTGAATAATTCTTTGTTTTTGAACAGAAGTTGAAGTGAATAGGTCAAACCTTCATTTTCTGTAGCAACCATTACTTTGCAAAAATAATTGGCGGAAAAAGTTCCGGTTTCTTTAAGTAAAGGGATAAATTTTGTTTTCATCCATTCACAAAACTCTTTCTCCATAGAATTTTCAATCAAATAGCTGGTATTGTATATAATCATTGATTGCAGTCTTTAGTTTTTGCAAAGGTATTTAAATTTCACTTTCTTAAATCATTTAATTTTTTTCGGGCTTCAACAGAGTATATGCTGTCAGAATATTCAGTCACAATATTTTTGTAGTTCTCCATGGCTTTTTCTGTTTCGTTTAACTTCTGAAGCAGTTCTCCTTGTGTGAACAATGCCTTCGGCGCAAGAGTTTCGTATGGATGTTCTTCTATAATTTTGGACAAGGCCAAAAGTGCTTTTTCTGTTTTATTTGCTTTGATGAAAGTTTCATATTTCAGAAAATAAACTTCATCAGTTAGTGAATGTCCCGGATGATTTTTAAGCAATTCATCCAGCTTAAGAAGGGCTAAAGAATCTTTTCGCTGATACATCAGGAATTCTGCTTCAGCATAAATTTTCATAGCTGTGTAGCTTGTATCTAAAGTAGTATTGTCACTAATCAATTGCGATAGGAAAATTGCATCGTTGGCTATTAGTTTCGAAGTACTACCTTTTAGTGCATCCAACTGAGCTTTGGCCCATTTTAATTCACCCATAAAGTAAGACACTTTGGCTTTTTTGAATTTTGCTTCGAAGCCTATCGTGTTGTTTTTATTTGATTTTTCGATTTGTGAATACAGTAGAATTGCATCCCATTTTTCGTTGGTAAATAGCTTGATGTCTGCCAGTTCAAGTTTTAATTCCGATCTGTTTTGTTGGCTAAGTCCTGAACTTGCCAATGCTTTTTCTAATAGTTCGATTGATTCTGCCGATTGATTCAAAAAGAATGAATTGATGTGTGCGTATTGTATTAGAACAGAACTGTTCTGCAATGCAGTATTTTCTTCCGAAAAGAATTTTTTATATCGTCCGGAAAGCTCAATCCAATCAGATTTTGATGTTGAATTTTGTTTTTGAAGCAGAAGATAGCGGGTTTCCAAATCACCAACGCGGGCATTTAAATAATTGGGCGATGAAGATCCTTTATCAACAACATGTTGATAACATTCAAGAGCAGTTTTAAAATCATCATTTGTTCTTGCAGCGCTTGCTAAGGATAGCAGGCGGGAACCATCCTCTTTTCCAATTAAATCTATCGATCTGGCTTGTGTGAAAGCAGCTTGAAACTGTTTTTTCTGCATAAAATACCATTGTAACAATTCCTTAAAGCTGAGGTTTTCAGTTTCAGTTTGTATTTTTTGCAGCAATTGATTTTTTAGAATGGGATCCAAACTTGAATTGATATCCTGAAGGAGTGCGGATTGCAAATGGTTTTCTACAGTTTTTATTTGTGTTGGATCAACTGAAAGTGCCAGCAGGTATTCTGCAACCATCTTTTCAAAATCTCTCTGAGACAGAAAAATAGTTGCCAGTTCCATGTGAAAGAGATGCTCCTGATTCATAATTTTTCTGCCGATATTGTAAGTTTTAACGGCGAATTCATATTCGCGTTTTCTTACGAAAGCGTTAGCAATACTAGTGATTTCACTTCTGACAGGAACCATTTTTTTTAAAACCTGATTGTATTGAGCCAGACTTTGATCACTTTCTCCGGCCATTTTGTAAACGAATCCCAGGTCTATTAAAAAGCTTCGGTCGTCCGGATTTTTTTTAATTTCTTTTTTAATTGATTTCTCTGCTTCCTGATAATCCTCAAGTTGAATTAAGCAATCAATATAGTAGTTGAAATAAGTTCTTGACCGCGTAATTTTATGCAGGTTAAAGAATAGGGAAGATGCCGGTCTGTATTCTTTATCACGAAAGTAGTTAAAAGCCAGTTGACTTTCTGTTTGGATGTTGTTTTGTGAATAGCTGTATTCAGATCCTAAGAAGGAAATCAGAACAAAAAAGCTTACTATGAATTTTTTCAAAACCAGTTTTTTAAAGATGATACTCTACTCAAAAATATAAAAAAAGCCCGGTTGTTTCGAACCGGGCCATAAAATTAAGTAAATATCTTTTAGTCGATTAGCTCAAATCCAGTGTAAGGAACCAATGCTTTTGGAATTCGGATTCCTTCAGGAGTTTGGTTGTTTTCAAGCAAGGCGGCTACAATTCTGGGCAATGCCAGTGCACTTCCGTTCAAAGTATGCGCCAGTTCAGGTTTTTTCATATCCTTACCTTTGTATCGTAATTTTAAACGATTCGATTGGTAGGCTTCAAAGTTAGAAACAGAACTTACTTCAAGCCATTTGTCCTGAGCTGCAGAAAATACTTCGAAATCGAAGGTGAGAGCCGCAGTAAAGCTGGTGTCACCACCACATAAGCGAAGCAGGCGGTAAGGAAGTTCCAATTTCAGGATAAGACCCTCAACGTGGGCTACCATTCCTTCAAGGGCTTCGTATGATTTATCAGGATGCTGTAATTGTACAATTTCTACTTTATCGAACTGGTGAAGACGATTTAAGCCACGTACATCTTTTCCGTACGATCCGGCTTCTCTTCTAAAACAAGCAGAATAAGCGGTGTTTTTTACCGGGAAATCTTCTTCTTTCAAAATAACATCACGGTAAATGTTTGTTACCGGAACTTCAGCTGTAGGTATTAAATACAGGTTGTCCTCAGTTACGTGATACATTTGCCCTTCTTTGTCTGGCAATTGTCCGGTTCCGTATCCAGAAGCTTCGTTAACAACTAGTGGAGGAATTACTTCTTCGTAACCGGCTTTGCGGTTTTCGTCCAAAAAGAAATTGATTAAGGCTCTCTGAAGAATTGCACCTTTGCCTCTGTATAAAGGGAAACCAGCACCGGTGATTTTATTTCCCAATTCAAAATCAATAATATTATATTTTTTAGCTAATTCCCAGTGAGGAATTGCATCGGCGTGCAGTTTTGGAATAGTTCCACACGTTTTTTCAACAACATTTTCGTTTTCACCTTTACCGGCAGGAACAGATGAATGCGGTGTATTTGGAATTTGAAGCAACAAATCATTTAATTCCTGAATTGTACTGTTCTGAATCGCAGTTAATTCGGCAATAGAATCCTTCAATTCTCCGGTTTTTTCTTTTGCAGCATTCGCCTCATCAGCTTTTCCACTTTTAAAAAGCATTCCGATTTCTTTCGATAAACCGTTCATTTCTGCCAGTGTAGCATCTAATTTTACTTGGCTTTCTTTTCTTTTTTCGTCAAGAATGATAATTCTTCCGATGATTTCTGTTGCGTCGAAATTCTTGATTTTTAAAGCCTTAATGGCTTCTTCCTTATTTTCCTGTAGGTATTTGAGGCTTAACATCAGTATCTTTTGTTAATGATTATATCTATAACTTTCAGGTTATAAAAATAAAAAAATCTCCTGTCTTTATACGAAATAAAGCAGGAGATTTAAATATTTTAAAGCTAAATAATCTATTCAGCTAAAGGTTCAATAGAAACGTAAGATTTATTATCTCTTTTCTTTTTAAAAACCACTGTTCCAGGAATAAGAGCAAAAAGAGTATGATCTCTGCCAATACCTACATTTTCACCTGGGTTGTGTTTTGTTCCTCTTTGACGAATAAGAATGCTTCCAGCTTTAGCCAATTGCCCACCAAAAATCTTAACTCCTAATCGCTTACTTTCCGATTCTCTACCGTTTCTAGAACTACCGGCTCCTTTTTTATGTGCCATTTTGTTATATTTTTAAGGATTAAGCAACAATTTCTTCAATTTGAATTTGTGAAAGGTCCTGACGGTGTCCGTTCAGTTTTCTGTATCCTTTTCTTCTTTTCTTTTTGAATACTTTTACCTTGTCACCTCTCATGTGAGATAAAACTTTAGCAGTTACTTTAGCTCCTTCAACAGTTGGAGCACCAACTACTATCTCACCATCGTTATCCACTAAAAGTACTTTAGGGAACTCTACTTGTCCGCCTTCTTCAGCAGATAGTCTGTGAACAAAAATCTTTTGGTCTTTTTCAACTTTAAATTGCTGACCAGCGATTTCTACAATTACGTACATTATTTCTAATTTTACGGTTTGTTCCTGAGGGTGGGTTATTTTAAACATTAAATATACCTCTTGGTGAACCCCCAAAGAATTTTATTTCGGATTGCAAAAATAAAAAAGAATAATTGATAAACAAAGTTTTACTCCTGTAAATGAATCATTTTGATTCTTTTTTTTCGATTTGGATCTTATTTCAATTGATTTCACAAAAATAAAATCAATAAGTTTCCATGGCTGCTTTTGGATTTCTTTGGCTATAATACGTATCTTCATAGATACGATTGAGAAAATCAATATATGGTATATATGTGATTGATGAAAAGGAATTCGAAGTTGCTAATTGATTTTGTAAATAGAAGTAAATCAGCAGGTATTGGTGAAGATGAGAAGTAACCTCAGTTTATTGTTAATAGTCAATTAAAAACAATTCTTATATTTGTTAATTGATTGGTGAAAAAAAGAGGAGTTTTTATGGGGAAGATAAAACTTAACGTTTTAGGATTGTCGTACAGTCAGACTCAAACAGGAGCCTATGCACTTGTTTTGTCTGAAGAAAATGGAGACCGAAGGATTCCTATAATTATAGGTGGTGTAGAGGCTCAGTCAATTGCTATTCAGTTGGAGGAATTAGAGCCTCCACGACCATTAACTCATGATCTTTTTAAAAGTTTTGCTGAAGCCTTTGCGGTGAATGTTGTTGAGGTAAATATTTATCGGTTGGAAGAGGGAATTTTTTACTCAGAGTTAATATGCGAAAAAGGATTAAGTCGTATTCGGATAGATTCCCGCACATCTGATGCTGTTGCCATTGCTCTGCGTTTTAGGTGTCCAATATTCACAACAGAAGAAATAATTGAGAAAGCAGGAATCGTATTAAGTCTTGAGAGAGAAGCAGAAGATCCGATGATTGCCGGACAAACAGACCCAGAGGTATCTAAGCCTGAGAAGAGGAGTCAATTTACCGAATATTCTATTGCACAGCTTAGAGGGATGCTGGATGATGCAGTTCGTGATGAAGACTACGAACGAGCGTCACTGATTCGTGATGAAATTGATCGTCGGGGAGAATCTGTTTAAAAAAATACAAAGTATTATATAATTAAAAACAAAAATGGCAAGTTTTCACTTGCCATTTTTGTTGTATATATTTAGTGGCTAAATTCGGCCAGTTGTTTTGGATCGTGCTTGTGCTTAAACAGAATTGCAAAGAAAATGGCAACAACTAGGGAATAGATTGCAAATGTACTCCAAATCCCTTCCCAATTAAAAAGATCTCCCTCGCCTTTAAAGAATGTATCGATAATGAGACCACTTGACCAACTTCCCAAAATGGCACCAAATCCATTGGTCATCATCATAAATAATCCCTGAGCACTTGCACGCATGCTTGAATCACTCGAGGTTTCAACGAATAGCGAACCTGAAATATTGAAGAAATCAAAAGCCATTCCATATACAATACAAGAAAGAATTATCATCCATAATCCACCTGATGGATCACCAAAAGCAAAGAGTCCGAATCGAAGAACCCATGCGATCATACTTATTAGCATGACTTTTTTTATTCCAAATCTCTTTAGAAAGAAAGGAATGGCAAGAATGAAAAGGGTTTCAGATATCTGAGAAATCGACATGATGATAGCTGGATATTTTACAGCAATTAGTTCTTTGTATGCATCTATTTTTGCAAAATCGTGCAAGAATGTATCTCCGTAGGCATTGGTTAGTTGAAGAGAAGCTCCCAACAGCATCGAGAAAATGAAGAACATTGCCATTTTAGGATTTTTGAATAACCGAAAAGCATTTAGTCCTAACGAATTGACAATGGATTTATCCCGCGGTTCTTTGCAGATATTACACTTTGGTAAAGAAAATGCATAGAAACCAAGACACAGAGAGGCTAGGGCTGCTACGTAGAATTGTAATGCTGAAGTTTCAATTTTAAGCAAACTAACAGTCCACATGGCAATAATAAAACCAACAGTTCCAAAAACTCTTATGGGTGGATATTCCTTAACCACATCCATATTCGATTTGTTTAATGCCGAATAGGCAACTGTAATTGACAAGGAAATAGTTGGCATGTAAAAAAACATATTAATTAGCATCAGCCAAAACATAGACGCAGGAGTGTTTGCTTGGGGTAAAAGAGTAAGTATTATTGCCCCGCAAATGTGGAAGATTCCAAGAAGTTTTTCGGCATTAACCCAACGGTCGGCAATAATTCCCGCAATAGCAGGCATAAACAAGGATGCTATGCCCATTGTTGAGAAAATAGCGCCAAATTCTGTTCCCGACCAGCCTTTGTTTTGAAACCAATAACCACCAATAGTTATTAACCATGCTCCCCAAACAAAAAATTGAAGGAAGTTCATTACTATCAGACGATTTTTTATACCCATAACGATGTTTTTAAAAAATAGGTTAGTATTTGATATGTCTTACTGGTTATTGGTTGTTTTCGTAGTCTTAATTTGAAATTCGCCCGAGGATTCGTTAATAACGATTGAAATCTTTACTCTTTTGAAAATCAGAAGTGTCAAAACTAACTAAAAAAATAGATTCTTAAAACATCGGCATTGTCTTTTTATGACAATTACAAGTGATATGAAAACATTCTAGATAGAGCGGTCTTAATTTTTAGCGAACTAATTTGGTAAATGTATGTGTTGGAGATGACCTATAAATTGATTGAAAAAAGTATTTTTGTACTTCACTCAAGTTGAATATAAATGATTCAGGAAAGTTCAGTTCGTGATAAAACTCTGTCGCCGAAAGCTAAAGTCATTGCAGCTGTCAGGGAATCTATTCCAAAAGCCTATTCTACATCTAAGTGGCTTTTGAGTATCATGATTCCGGTTTCCTTTGGCGTGTTGTTGCTCAACTACACGGGAATATTGGCTTTGGTTTCGGGTTATTTGCAGCCTGTATTTGAGTACATGGGCTTGCCGGGAGAATCGGCATTTGTTTTACTAACCAGTATTTTCACGAATATTTATACGGCGATTGCTGTAATTACCAGTTTGGAGCTGGAGGGTCGGGTGGTTACAATTTTAGCAGCAATGTGTTTGGTGGCACACGGTTTTATAATTGAAACAGCGGTTCTAAAAAAAACAGGATCGTCGATGTTTCGAATGATAATTCTAAGATTGACAGGAAGTTTTGTGCTTGGGTTATTTTTAAATTGGGCTTTGCCGGCAGATTCATTTCATGCTCAGGCTGGCGTTTCTGTACAGCAGGAAACTTTTAATTTAATGTTTGCAGCTTGGCTTTTGTCTTCGTTGGTATTAAGTTTAAAAGTAATAATTCTGATTACCTTGTTGATGATCTTGCAGCGAATTCTGGAAGTTTTTGGTGTTATTAAATGGCTGTCGCGAATGTTGGCTCCTTTTCAGTCAATAATGGGACTGCCCGATTCCACATCCTTTTCATGGATAGTTGCTAATACTTTGGGTTTGGCATATGGTTCAGCCATCATGATAGAACAAGTTGAAAAGGGACAAATGACAAAATCGGAAGCTGATTTATTAAATCATCACATCGCTGTATCCCATTCACAATTAGAAGACCCGCTATTATTTGCAGCTATTGGTGTGCCTTTGAGCTGGTTGATTATTCCTCGTGTTTTTTTAGGAATTATTGTGGTGTGGTTATATCGTTTCGAACTATTTATAAGGAAGTCGTTAAATAGTTTTATCTTTAAAAATTAAATTTTGACAATTAGTTATGCAACAATATCTTCACTTATTAGAAAGAGTTCTCGAAGAAGGGAATAAGAAAGAAGACAGAACCGGAACGGGAACCGTAAGTGTTTTTGGTCATCAAATGCGCTTCGATTTATCCAAAGGATTTCCTCTATTAACTACTAAGAAGCTTCACTTAAAATCAATAATTCACGAATTGCTTTGGTTTTTAGATGGAGACACCAATGTGAAATATCTTCAGGACAATGGTGTTAGAATCTGGAACGAGTGGGCTGATGAAAACGGCGATTTGGGACATGTTTACGGATACCAGTGGAGATCGTGGCCAAAAAGCAATGGAGAATCAATAGATCAGATCACGCAAGTGGTGCATGATATTAAAAATAATCCTGATTCAAGAAGGTTAATTGTAAGTGCATGGAATCCGGCTGATATTGAAAATATGGCTTTGCCTCCCTGTCATGCACTGTTTCAGTTTTATGTAGCCAATGGCAAACTTTCCTGTCAGTTGTACCAGCGCAGTGCTGATATATTTTTGGGTGTTCCGTTCAATATCGCTTCCTATGCTATTTTAACAATGATGATGGCTCAGGTGTGTAATTTGGAACCAGGTGAGTTTATACATACCTTGGGCGATGCGCATATCTACATGAATCATATGGATCAGGTAAAGTTGCAATTGTCGAGAGAGCCGAAGGAACTTCCGGTACTTAAAATAAATCCTGAGGTTAAAAGTATATTCGATTTTAAATTTGAGGATTTTAGTTTGGAAAACTACGATCCACATCCTCATATTAAAGGAGCAATTTCCATTTAAAACTAAACATTATGAATGTATCAATTATTGTTGCCGTTTCCCGAAATCAGGTAATCGGAAAAGATAATCAGTTAATCTGGAAGCTGTCTGCCGATTTAAAAAGGTTTAAAGCTTTAACCACAGGTCATACCATTATTATGGGAAGAAAAACTTTCGAATCAATAGGTAAGCCATTGCCAAACAGAACTTCTGTAATTATAACCCGTCAAGCGGATTATGTGGCAGAAGGATGCGTTGTTGTTAATTCGTTAGAGGAGGCTTTGGAAAAATTTTCGGATCAGGAGGAAGTTTTTATTATTGGCGGAGGAACTATTTATAAAGAAGCTTTGGCTAAGGCTAATAAGATATATTACACAAAAGTTCATAAGGATTTTGAAGGAGATACTTTTTTTCCGGTTTTGGATTTAAAAGAATGGAAATCAGTCAACAGAGAGGATTGTTTTCCAGATGAAAAAAACGAAGTTCCTTATTCATTTATCGATTACATTAGAAAATAACAGTATATATGAGGCGTTTTATTTCAGGTTTAGCATTATCCTTTTGCTTTTTATTGGTGAATTCATGTTCAACAGGATCAGATCCTGAAGATATTATTCTTGACGTGTTCTCTGTTCCTGCCGAGCTTACTCTGCAAATAGAAAATGTATTTAACGATTTAGCCATGGATGTGAATGGTATTGCGATGCATAAATTGGAATTCACAGGTGATTTGATCACAACAAATGTAGCTAAATGCCTGAAGGCTTCAGTTCATCGAAATTCACAGACTTTTGTGCTTGATTCAATTGTATTGGATTATGGAACAGTAACATGTTCTTCGAATGGTGCTGCGTTTAAAGGAAAAGTAATTGTAGATCCTAAAGATGAAGATCTGAAATCTTTTGATATTCGTTTAAAGGATTTCAAATCTTATGGATATTCCATAACCGGAGCAATTGAGTTTCAGATAACCGGAGAAACCGCTGGAAAATATTTTTCCATGAAAATGGAAAATGCTGAATTTTTAATTAGTGGAACCGGGGAAACGGTTTATACAGTTACTGTAGCAAGTATAAACAATGTTTACACTTTTTTTAAGAGTGAGGAAGGTTTGACTGATTATACTGATGATATTTTTAAATTTACAACGAGTCTTTCGGGTGAAACTCCTGATGGAGCATTGTTTAATTTGGAAAGTAGTAGTGACTTAATCTATGCTTATTCGTGTAAGAATATTATAGGCGGGAAGGCCGATTTCTCATTAAGCGATATTGGTGATGGTATAGTAAATTTTGGAGGAGGAGATCCTGAGTCTGAGTCTGATTGTGATGCTAAGGCCACAGTAAGTGCATTCGGAGCAAATATATCAATAACATTATAAAAAGAAAAAAGCCGGATATTATCCGGCTTTTTCTATGCGACTTTTAAACGCTTGAGGTTTATTTTTTCAAGTTTCTCACTTGCGTACTTTCTGTCAATATCAATTTTCTTCTGACCGCTTGTTGGTAATTCAAACATGGCATCAATCATGATTGCTTCGCAAATGGATCTTAATCCACGGGCTCCAAGTTTAAATTCCAATGCTTTATCTACAATATATTCCAATGCATTGTTTTCAAATGTCAATTCGATATCGTCAATTTTAAATAGCTTGGTGTATTGTTTTAAAATTGCATTTTTAGGCTCTGTCAGAATGTTTCTCAATGCTCTTCTGTCCAAAGGTTCTAAGTAGGTAAGAACAGGTAAACGACCAATAATCTCAGGAATTAAACCAAAAGATTTTAAATCCTGTGGGGCAATATATTGCAATAAATTATCCTGATCAATCTGTTCTTTTTCTTTGTTGGCATTGAATCCAACAATTTGAGTATTTAATCGTTGAGCAATTTTTCTTTGAATACCATCAAATGCACCACCACATATAAATAAAACGTTTTTGGTATTTACAGGTATCATTTTTTGATCAGGATGTTTTCTTCCTCCTTGAGGCGGAACATTAACAACCGATCCTTCCAGTAATTTGAGTAATCCTTGCTGAACACCTTCACCTGACACATCTCGGGTAATGGAAGGATTGTCGCTTTTTCTGGCAATTTTATCTATTTCATCAATAAACACAATTCCTTTTTCAGCAGCAGCAACATCATAATCTGATGCCTGAAGAAGCCTTGTTAAGATCGATTCAATATCCTCACCAACATAACCAGCTTCGGTTAGTACCGTGGCATCAACAATAGTAAACGGCACATGAAGCATCTTGGCAATTGTTCTGGCTAATAAGGTTTTACCTGTTCCAGTTTCTCCAACAAGGATAATATTCGATTTTTCAATCTCAATATCTTCGTCATCTCTTTCCTGCAGTAATCTCTTGTAATGATTATATACCGCAACCGCAAGATATTTTTTTGCATCATCTTGTCCAATTACATACTGGTCAAGAAATGTCTTTATTTCTGTTGGTTTTAATAATTGAATCTCTTTTAGGTTGATATCAGTACGATTCTTTAATTCTTCCTGTACAATAGCATAGGCCTGTTCGATACAGCTATCGCAAATATGACCGCTGATTCCGGCAATTAGAAGATTTGTATCCTTCTTTTCTCTCCCACAAAACGAGCATTTATCCATGTTTCTTATTTGTTATACTAAAAATGCAAAGTTAAGAATTTTATGCTTAACTCTGCATTTTGTTATTCTGATTTCTATTTAGTTAGCTTATTGCTCACGGATAAGCACTTCGTCAATCATCCCGTACTCCTTTGCTTCCGTGGCTGTCATCCAATAATCACGATCAGAGTTTTTCTCAACTTTTTCGTAAGTATTTCCAGAATGATCAGCAATAATAGTATAAAGTTCTTTTTTCAGTTTTAAAATTTCGCGCGCAGTAATTTCGATATCCGAAGCTTGTCCTTGAGCACCACCCATTGGCTGGTGAATCATTACTCTTGAGTGTTTAAGAGCAGACCGTTTTCCTTTTGTTCCTGCAGTTAATAAAACAGCACCCATCGAAGCAGCCATTCCCGTACAGATAGTTGCAACATCACACTTGATGTACTGCATGGTATCGTAAATTCCTAAACCCGCATGCACTGAACCTCCGGGAGTGTTGAAATAGATTTGGATATCCTTTGAAGGCTCTGTTGATTCTAAAAACAGCAATTGTGCCATGATAATATTGGCTACATAATCATCAATTGGAATACCAAGGAAGATAATCCGATCCATCATAAGACGGGAGAACACATCCATTGACGCAACATTTAGCTGTCTTTCCTCAATAATAGTGGGAGAGATGTAGCTGTTGTGGATTGAAGTGTATCTATCTAAGTTTAGGCTGCTTATGCCTATGTGCTTTGTAGCAAATTTATTGAATTCATCTTTTGGTATCATAGCGAAGTGATTTTATATTTCGTAGACCTAAATTAGTTAAATTTTCCCCATTTGAAAAGAATGGCTTAACAAAATCTGTATTTTATAAGACAAAAAGAAAACCACGCTTTTTGAAAGCGTGGTTTTAATGTCGTATTAAGGTGTACCGACTTATTCAAACAGCTTGTTGAAATCCTCAGTAGAAATCTCTTTTTCGTCCAGTTTAACGGTTCCTTTGATGTATTCAACAACTTTATCATCAGCTTTACGCTCATAAATTTTTCTTTGCTCGTCTTGATTTTGCATCATTTGCTGAGCGTAGTTGTTTAAGTACTCTTCAGGTACATCCATCATTCCGTATTGCTGAAATTGCATTAATGCTTGTTTTTTAGCAAATTCCATAACTTCTTCCTGGCTAACTTTCAGATCATTCTCTTGAATTAATCTGTTTTTGATCAATTGCCATTTGAATTCGTCAGCATAATTTGCAAAATCAGTATCAACCTGCTCTGCGGTCATATCCTTGTTTGTAGAAACAATCCAACGTTTCAAGAATACTTCAGGAAGTTCAATTTTTGCTTTTTTCACCAATTTGGCTTTGGCATCGATCAGGAATTTGTAGTCACTGTCGTTAACCAATTGTTTTTCGATATCTTCTTTAATTTTATTCTTGAATTCTTCCTCTGAAGATACAGTTCCTTCGCCAAATACTTTATCGAATAATTCCTGATTCAATTCAGCATTAACAAATTTGGTGATTTCGGTAATTGTAAATTGGAAATCAGAGTCTAATGTTTCAGCTTCTTCTTTCGAAATGTTTAGCATAGAAGCGATGTCTGATTTGTTTTCAAAAGCTTTAGCAGGATTGAAAACTATTACATCATCTTTTTTAGCTCCAATGAATTTCTTTTTAGCGTCTTCGTCTTTCATGTATTCTAAAGACATGGCAACATTTTCGCTAACAATTCCTTCTTCAATTAGTTTTCCGTCAGCATCAACCTGAGCGTAGTTACCTTTCAAAAGTTCTTTTTCTTCAACAACTTCAGCAGCATTGTTTGATCCGAAACGACGGGAGTGCATATCAACACCGCTCTGAATCATTTTCTCGTCAACAATAATTTTGAAGAAGTCGATTTTATCTTTCTTGCTTAGGTTAAGCGTATATTCAGGAGTTAAAGCAATATCAAAAGAGAATTCGAATTCAGTGTCTTTTTCCCAGTTGATTTCCTTTTGTTCAGTTTCATTTGGAAGAGGTTCGCCCATGATATTTAAATCATTTTCACGAATATACTTCATTAGCTCCTCGCTAAGAATTTTGTTAATTTCATCAGCTAAAACAGGAGTTCCGTACATTTTTTTAATCACACCCATAGGTACTTTACCTGCACGGAAACCATTGATATTTGCTTTTTTACGATAGTCTTTCAACACATTGTTTACTCGGGTTTCGTAATCTTCTTGAACAATCTGTAATTTGATTACAGCATTTAAATCATCAATATTGGTTTTTGTAATGTTCATTTTTTAGCTATTATAGATAAAACCTCTTTAATTGAAAAAAAACCGCCTCACGATCGATACATATCAGTATCGGAAGTACGGGCGGTTTAAGGTTATTCTTTTTATTGTGCGGATGAAGGGACTCGAACCCCCACGCCTCTCGGCACTAGATCCTAAGTCTAGCGCGGCTACCAATTACGCCACATCCGCGGGTTAATTGCGGTGCAAATATAGAGCTGTTTTTTATAATTTGCAATACCTGCCAGAAAAAAAATGAAGTTTTTTTTGAGTAATATAGTAAGTCTGAATTTTGATCGAATACTGAATCAATTCAATTCTCTTGAAAATGAGCTATTTTGCAGCTCTTCGAAGCTCAAAGTTCTTCCCTAAATAAACTCTTCTTACATCTTCATCTGCTGCAAGTTCTTCAGCAGTTCCTGATTTAAGGATATTACCTTCGAATAGAAGATAGGCTCTTTCAGTAATGGAAAGAGTTTCCTGTACGTTGTGATCGGTAATTAGAATTCCAATGTTTTTATCTTTTAAGTGTCGGACAATGTCTTGGATATCTTCAACCGCTATTGGGTCGACACCTGCAAACGGCTCATCTAAAAGAATAAATTTGGGTTTGATCGATAAAGCTCTTGCAATTTCGGTTCTTCTTCTTTCGCCACCCGATAGTTGAATACCAAGACTTTTTCTGATTTTCTGCAGGCTAAACTCGTTCAGCATTTCTTCCAATCGTTCTTTCTGGTATTCTTTTGAGAAATCAGACATTTCAAGTACAGCTCTGATATTGTCCTCCACACTTAGCTTTCGAAACACAGAGGCTTCCTGAGCTAAATATCCAACACCTAATTGCGCTCTTTTATAAACAGGTTCATTTGTAATTTCGCGGTCGTCTAAAAAGATTCTTCCACCGTTTGGCTGAATCAGCCCAACAATCATGTAAAATGAAGTGGTTTTTCCAGCACCATTAGGTCCAAGTAAGCCAACAATTTCACCTTGTTTAACTTCAACAGAAACACCTTTAACTACAGTTCTGGTCTTGTATCTTTTTATTAAATTTTCAGCTCTTAAAATCATCGTTGTTCAATATATTTAAGGATCGGAATGGTGCAAATATAGAAAAGATCTGTGAGAATTAAACTTTGTATGTAAGTTCAAAGCCGGTCAGTAATTTCTTCTGATTATTAAAAAGTAAATTGGAACATCGCCCGGATACCAAAATTTTCAAAATCCTGATATGGATTGTCTTCCAAATGATTTAACCGCCACATAGCATCAATTCGTATAAACTTAAATATGTTTTCAATTCCTACACTTGCTTCAAAGTAAGGTTTGCTTACATCCGAAAGTCCATTTGGGAAAATCATTTCAGCTTCAGTATTGTTTAATGAGCCATTGTTCTTGTCACTTAAGCTGCCAATTAATCCTTTTCCCGATACAACAGTTCTCCATTTTAATTTCCTGAATAATGGGATTCTGTTTAAAATGAGTCCGTTAAAGTGATGTTCAACAAATAAACTAACGTATTGGTCACTTGTGAATTCGTAATAGTTCATCATGTTAAATGCATACGGATCAAAAGCGTAAGTCTCGTTTCCTTCGTGCAGATGAAGGAGTGGGTAAGGAACTTTTCCGAATAATTTCCCTGCAGTAACTAAATAGTATAGATTTCCCAAGGGAGGTAATTCTATGGTGTGTTCAATGCTTAAATCAATTTTTTGATAATTGTGATCGGCACCCAAAACATCTTTCATGCCCATAGTAAGGTAAAGATTGAATATGGGGAACGGTCCACCCAGATGAACTCTTTCGAATTCACCCATTATTACTCTTTCATTTTTGGTAAATCTGGTTCTTAGCTCAATTTCCGAAGATGTTATTCCAGGAACAGGTATTCCTCCGCTTGCATCAGGAGCATTAAATGGAACATATTGGGTTGGGGTAATGTCACGATAGCGAAATTTTAAAGTGTTCGAAAATCCCTGAAACCATTCTTTCTCGTAATGAGTTTCAAGTTGATTAACCATCGTGAGTTTATTGTTTGGGTTTCGTTTCAAAATAGAGGATAGAATATTCCCTTCGGTAAATGCATTTGGACTTTTTCCTAATTGCTGAATATCATGTTTGTATTGTACTCCGAAAGTTTCTCTTGGGAGCTTATTGATCATGTAAAGAAATCCCAATCCATATTTGAATTTATTGTCTTTATCACCGTAGGCTAAATGACCGTTAAACATTATCTTGGTGCTGAATTGGTTCGAAGTTCTCCCGCCAAACATGAATCTGTTTCCTTCAATTTCGTTGAAGCTGTAAAGTTTATAATACGGGCCGTATTCAAAGTTCCCTTTCACGTAATAGCCTGTAACAAATGTTTGGATAATATCAATTATATTTTTGTATAAGGGTACGTTTTGAATCGAATCAACCATAGCGTAAATGCCCGATTCTCTTTCTGATAATTGATACGGACGGGCATTGTCCCAATACTCTTTGGGTTGTTTTAAGGCGGTCTCTTCAACAATAACATTATTGTCGAGCTTAATTATTTCCTCTTTTATTGGTTCATTTAGTTTAATGTTTTTGTAGGAAATTGATTTTCTTCCAAAAAAGCCCATTTGTTTGGTTGAATCTTTTTCTGTTATCATAAAATCAACAAAAAGATTTTGCTTTTTTAAGAACCAGGTACTGTCGTTTAGTTTCTGAAATTCATTATTGCTAACCAAATCTTTAACCCAGTTAAGGTTCACATCTTTTGCGATACGCATCTGCATGTTTTGTATGGCAAAGGTGGTGTCGGCTACCCAAAAATCTCCTACAAAAGTTGGTTCCTGCTTTCTTTTAGGCTTAAATGACATGTGATAGCACCAGCTGCCTTCCCTGAATGCGCTGTCAGTTAAGTAGTATTTGTAATAGCGAAGACCGCCATCTGCAATAGGACTTACAAAACCCATATTGAAAAGATCAATAAAGTTGTCGTAAATATTTACATTTTGATGAAGCTGTCCTGTAAATTGTGCCAGACTTGCGTTGTCGTTTATGCCAGACATTTGCGATGCTTTTATAATCTCTCTTTCCACTCTTGGCTTTTTCTGAAAATGATAGTCTGAAAGAGATTCGGTAATAAAAACAGGTAAATAAGGTTTTCCGGTTATTACAGAGGTGTCAATGTAATCAAAGACAAACTGGAATTGCCGCATGATTTTTTTATTCTTAAAACTATCTTTGATATTGTTCAAATCCATTTCCATTTTGGTGTAGGATTCGTATTGATATGAATCGAACCGGGAAGGATTATTGTCTTCTTTTTTTGCGATAATTTTACGGAGAAGTACATGTGCAGGATTCTCTCCGGGAGTAACAACAATTTCTGCCAAGTCGAACGTTTCTGATTTTAATTCGATATTGATAGTTTGAAAGCTGGCTTTTTGAATTTCAAATACCTGTTCTTTATAACCTACAAAAGAGATGTACAATAAATCTGATGGTGTTCTTGTTTCAAGAAAATACTGTCCATCAAAATCCGAAGTTGTACCAATGGTAGTTCCCTTGAATGCAATATTTACAAACGGAAGCGGTTCTTTAGTTTCCGAATCAATTATTCGGCCTCTTATTTTTGTAGTTTGTGAAAAACTAGAGCAAGTTAAGCCTGAAATAATAAGAATAGTAAAGAGTAAAAATCCTTTTTTTAGAATCTGATTCATAAATATACAATAGTGATAGTCCGGATAAAAAGTAACCCAGACTTTAGTCATGTGAAAATACAAATAAACTGTGTAATTGTTTAACCCAAATTTGCTTGTTGGTTTTTTTGAACCTGCTTCGAGATTTTAATACCTATTTCGTAAAGCAACATCAATGGTAAACAAACCAGTATCTGACTAAAGATATCCGGAGGAGTGATGATTGCTGAAAGAATAAGAATTAAAACCACAGAGTGTTTTCTGTATTTTTTTAAAAACTCAGGGGATACCAAACCTATTTTACTTAAAAAGAAAATAAGAACGGGCAGTTCAAATATTACACCACTTGCCAAAACAATTGAAGTAATAGATGAGATGTAGGATGTTAGGTTTATTTGATTCAGAACCTGATTACTTATACTGTAAGATCCTAGAAAATGGACTGATAGCGGGGTTATAAGGTAGTAGCCAAAAAGAACTCCAAGAGCGAATAAAAATGAAGTGTAAAAAATAGATCCTCTTGCATGCTTCTTTTCATTGTCGTATAAAGCTGGTTTTAAAAAGCTCCAGAATTCGTAAAATATGTATGGGAAACTGGCAATTATGCCAATCACTAAGGAAACACTTATGTGTGTTGCAAATTGCCCGGCCATGTTAATATTTATAACCTGAAACGGATGGATGTTAATTTTCAGAGATTCAACTCCTGTGTATTCGGATAGTTTGAAAAACATTCTGTTTGTAAAGAATTCCGGGTTTTTTGGCGCAAGAATCAATACATTAAATATGAAATCATAAAAGATAAAAGCAGCTATTGCAAAAACCATAACGGCAATAACCGATCTCATTAAGTGCCATCTTAGTTCTTCCAGATGTTCAAGAAAACTCATCTGGTTTTCTTCATTTGTTGCTTCTTTATCCGACATGCGTGTTGATTTACTAATTGCGACAAGTTATACAATTCCTTCTTTTAAGATGTCATGCAGATGAACCATTCCAACATATTTTTCATTTTCGACAACTGCAAGCTGAGTGATGTTGTTGTCTTCCATTAGTTGGAAAGCATTAATTGCAAGTGAATGCGGATCAATAGTCTTCGGTTTTGGAGACATGATATCGCGGGCAGTTAATTTGCTTACATCTTCATTTTGTTCAAGCATTCTACGGAGGTCACCGTCAGTGATTATTCCAACAAGTTTATTCTCTTTATCAACAACGGCAGTAGCCCCCATTCTTTTTGAGGAAATTTCAAGGATAATCGGACGAATATTTTCTTTTTCGGATACTTTGGGGGCCAGATTAATTTTGTAAAGATCACTAACCCGTAAATATAATTTTTTCCCAAGAGCTCCTCCCGGGTGATATTTTGCAAAATCCTGACTGGTGAATTGTCTGCATTCCAATAAGGAAACTGCTAAAGCATCTCCAATGACAAGTTGAGCAGTAGTCGAATTTGTTGGTGCTAAATTGTTCGGATCGGCTTCTTTTTCGACAACGGCTTTTAAAACATAGTCCGATTCTTTTGCAAGAAAAGAATCCAATCCGGAAACCATCGCGATTAACGTATTTCCCATATTTTTGATGAGTGGCACTAAAACTTTGATTTCCGGTGTGCTTCCACTTTTCGAAATACAAATAATAATGTCATCAGGAAGGATCATTCCTAAATCCCCATGAATAGCGTCGGCCGCATGCATGAATAAGGCTGGGGTACCTGTTGAATTAAGGGTTGCCACAATTTTGTTGGCAATGTTGGCACTTTTACCAATTCCCGTAATTACAACCCGACCTTTACTTTTTAAGATCAATTCAACAGTATTAACAAAATCTTCGTCAATATACTCTTTTAGTTGACTAACGGTTTTTTCTTCTTCTGCAATTGTTTTTATTGCAATTTGCTTAATATCGTATGTAGGCTTCAAATCTTCTTGTTTTTATTTTATGTACAAAGCTAATTAAACTCAGATAAATGAAACTTTAATAATTAGTTAAAATCTGTTAATTGCAGTTTTTGTTTTGAATTGTACAAGTGTTTATCTAAATTTAAAATACAAAAGTATCGAAATTTGCAATACGGGAATGAATGGTGATGTGAAAATTACCATTTAAAAATTTTAGGTTGCTAAGTAAAATGTTAATTTAGCCAACCGCATATATTTTTGGGAAAAAAGCATATCAATAGGAAACATGGGAAAGAACTTTGAATTATCAACTAATTTAAAGAAGTATTTTGGATTCGAGAATTTTAAGGGAAATCAAGAACCGGTAATTCAAAATATCTTAAGTGGTAACGACACATTTGTGTTGATGCCCACAGGTGGGGGAAAGTCATTGTGTTATCAATTGCCTTCGCTAATGTTGGAGGGTACAGCAATTGTTATATCCCCATTAATCGCTCTGATGAAAAATCAGGTTGATGCAATGAGAAATTTTGGTGAAGATGATGGCGTAGCTCATTTTTTGAATTCCTCTCTCTCCAAATCAGCTACCTTAAAAGTAAAAGAAGATGTTCTGGAAGGCAGAACCAAGCTTTTATATGTAGCTCCGGAATCGTTAACAAAAGAAAGTAATATTGAGTTTCTTAAGCAGGTGAAAATTTCTTTTTACGCTGTTGATGAAGCGCATTGTATTTCTGAATGGGGGCACGATTTCAGGCCTGAATACAGGAAGATTCGTTCAATAGTTAATGAAATTGGTTTGGCTCCGATAATTGCACTTACTGCAACGGCAACACCTAAAGTACAACATGATATTCAAAAGAATTTGGGGATGTTGGATGCATTGGTTTTTAAATCATCATTTAACCGGCCTAATTTATATTATGAAGTTCTTCCAAAAGTAAATGCGACCAAAGAGATCATTAAGTTTATTAGGGCAAATACAGGAAAATCAGGAATTATATATTGTTTGAGCCGAAAAAAGGTTGAGGAATTGGCCGAAACGCTTCAGGTTAATGGAATTAAAGCTGTTCCTTATCATGCAGGAATGGATTCGTCAACACGTTCCGGGAATCAGGATAAATTTCTGATGGAGGATGTGGATGTTGTGGTTGCAACAATTGCTTTTGGAATGGGTATTGATAAGCCGGATGTTCGGTTTGTAATTCATTACGATATACCAAAGAGTTTAGAAGGCTATTATCAGGAAACAGGAAGAGCTGGTCGGGATGGCGGAGAAGGGCGATGCCTGACTTTTTACAGCTATAAGGATATTCAAAAGCTTGAGAAGTTCATGCAGGGAAAACCTGTGGCAGAGCAGGAAATTGGCAGACAGCTTTTGTTGGAAACAGTTTCGTTTGCAGAATCGGCTATTTGTCGCCGAACAATTTTACTTCATTATTTTGGGGAGAATTATATTGATGCAAATTGTGGCAATTGTGATAATTGTTTGCATCCTAAGAAAGAATTTCAGGGAGAAGAATTTGTTATTAAAGCATTGAAACTGGTTAAGCTGGTTAAGGAGCGCTTTAAAATCGATCATTTGGTTAATATACTCACCGGTGAAATGAATTCTTCGATTAAATCATATAAGCATGATGAGTTGGAGATGTTTGGTTGTGGTAAGGATAGGGATCAGCATTTTTGGAATATGGTTTTTCGAAGAGCGTTGGTTCATTCTTTAATTGAAAAGGATATTGAGCAGTATGGGGTGATTAAATTTAAACCCGAAGGGCGTAAATTCCTGAAAAATCCGGTACCTTTTATGCTTACCGATGATCATGATTTTGAAGGTGTTGATTTGGAAGCAACAAAAGCGGCCAGCACGGCAACTGTCGATACTGCTTTGTTGTCAATGTTGAAAGATTTAAGAAGGCAGGTTGCTAAGAAAAAAGAGGTGCCTCCATATGTGGTTTTTCAGGATCCTTCTCTGGAAGAAATGGCCATTCATTATCCAGTAAACATTGAAGAACTGTCTCATATACAAGGGGTAGGGGCTGGTAAGGCAAAACGGTTTGGAAAGGAGTTTGTTAGTTTAATAGGCAAGCATGTTGAGGAGAATGATATCGAAAGACCGCAAGATATGGTTGTTCGCTCTGTAGTTGACAAATCTAAATTTAAGGTTTATATTATTCAGAGCGTAGACCGGAAAATGGATTTGGAAGATATTGCTGAAGCCAAAGGAATGGCATTTTCTGATCTGCTTAGTGAGATGGAGGCTATTGTTTATTCAGGAACGAAACTGAGTCTGAATTATTATGTGGATGAGACGATTGATGAGGATCGTCAGGAGGAAATCTTGGAGTATTTTGACGAAGCCGAGACTGATAGTATTGAAGCAGCTCTTGAAGAGTTGGGAGAAGAAGATTTTTCGGAAGATGATATTCGCTTAATGCGGATATTGTATCATTCCGAAAATGGATTGTAAATTATTTAGGTAAAATACAGCAAAAGCTGCTCAAAGTCGAGCAGCTTTTTTATTTTATAATTACGGACCGTTTAAATTCTTTTGTTTCATCGAACAACTTTCGGTAAGTATAATGAGTTTTGTAGATTTTTGCTCCAATGTGATCCATCAAATGGCTCATTCTTGGATTGAAATCACCTATCCAATTCATTTCCAAATTTAAAAATGGAAAACTTGAATCAAAACCCGATTTGGAGAATTCGTAAATCATTGCGGCCTCAATACCACGCTTTTGAAACTCAGGAATCACTCCGAATATTAGGCCCAATGCATTTTTGTTTTTTTGCAGGTGTTTGTAGTAGATGAAGCGAAGTTTTGCATAAAGGTTCATTTTACCATTTATATGCTGCAGAAGTTCATTTAAGTCCGGAATCATTATGAAAAAGCCAATGGGTTCTTTTTTGTGATAGGCAAACCACATCAATTTTTCATGCATGATTGGTTTTAAGGTCTTGAACAGGTCTTGAGTTTGTTGTTCGGAAATACCTTCAATGCCTGGTATTTCCTTCACCCAGGCTTCGTTGTAGACGTGTACAAAATCCTTTATCAGTTTGTCTGAGTTTTTTTTGTTGAAATGGATTATCTGGTATTCGTTGTTGTTTAGAAGTCTTTTAGCTTTCCATTTTATAATTTCACTTAAGCTTTCGACTGCAAACTTAGTTCGGTAAGTATATTGTTTAAAGTAGACTTGGAATCCGTAAGAGTCGAAAAAATCCTGATAGTATTTAAAATGGTAAGGCATACAATAAACAGGTTTGTGATCTCCGTCAACATGAAGTCCCCACCATTGATGCCTTTCTCCAAAATTAATTGGTCCATCCATGGCTTCAATTTGTTTGTCTTTCAGCCAATTTTTGCAAGTGTCAAATAGAGCGAAGGCTGCGTCTTTATTGTTAATGCATTCGAAAAAGCCCAGTCCTCCAGTTGGCTGATCGTTTAGATCTTTTGTTTTATGGTCTATAAAAGCTGCGATTCTGCCTATTGTTTGTTTATTCCGATCCTGAAGAATCCAGCGTATACATTCTCCATGAGTAAACATTTTGTTTTGTTTCGGATCAAAAACCTTCTCAATGTCCGAATCCAGAGGCCGAATCCAGTTTTTCATTTTCTGATAAAGTCGTACCGGAAGTTCAATGAATTCTCTTTTTGAATTAAGATCGTTAACTTCAATAATGGTAAAATCGATTCTCATCTCAAATTTTGGACTTTATTAATTTCACTTGCTTTCGGTTTGCTATTGGCAGAGCAATTACTGAGGCCGCACCTAGTATGATAATCATAGCTGTTTGTGCGCCGTGCACAACAAGAGCAAAGCTTTTCGACATGGTTTCGATGTTGGCAACTTCAGGAAGGTAAATCAGGAGAGTTCCGATCACCATAAAATGCCAGGCACCAATTCCTCCTTGAACGGGAGCAACCATTCCAAAACTACCCATTACAAAAACGGTCAGTCCGGCAATCGCGGGAAGATTTGATGTAAATCCGAAACTGAAGAAACAGATATACGTCATCAAATAATACATAATCCAAATAAAGACAGTATGGAAGACAAACGACCATTTGTTATCGAGTTTCTTAATGGCGCGAAAGCCAGCCATAAAATTGGAAAGAGTTTGATCAATCTTCTTAAAAACAACTGTGTTTTTAAATTTTTTTCTTAAAATCCAAATTAGGATTGATACAGCAGCAATTACATATAGAGTATTTGCGGATGCAAATACATTTGATAGCTTGTTGCTGACTTCAGGATTATTTGAGAAGAAATGAGAGATAACCGAAAATTGTGTTGATAATGCTATTAACAGAAAAATGATTAGCATGATTATATCCAGTACTCTTTCAAGAACTACTGTGCCGATCAATTTGGAAAAAGAAATATTTTCATACTTGCTGATTAAACCACATCTTGAAATTTCGCCCATTCTTGGGAGTGCAAGATTTGCAAAGTAACCGACCATAACCGCAAGAAAAGTATTGATTGTTCTGGGTTTTTTTCCTAAGGATTCAATGAGCATATTCCATCGAATGGTTCTGCTGATGTGACTCAGCAGACCAAAAAACAGCGAAAGAAGAATCCAGTAATAATTGACTTCATTTTTTAAAGTGAAAATTAGCTCAGAGGTATTTTGACCTCGGTAAACGTACCAAAATAAGAAACAACTAATTGAAAAGAAGATTAGAAATTTTATGATATGTATGAGATTTTTCTTCAAAATTGATAATTTTAGAGTTAGGATTTTATAGAAAAAACTAACTGAAGTTAAATTTTAAGCAAGTATAAGCTGTGTTTCTATTATTAAGTCCTAAATTTGCCGGGCGATAAATCAGCTACAAAAATAAGTAAATGTTTGAAATCTCCTTTGAAAAGCTGCTGTTTTTAATTTTTGTTAGTTTGAGATGCTGAAATAAAAGGGATTAATTGGATGGATATGGGATACGTTAGGGCAAAAAAGAGTTTAGGGCAGCATTTCTTAAAAGATTTGAATATTGCCAAAAAAATAGTGGCAAGTATGAAGGCTGATAGCGTTTCGAAGGTACTTGAGATTGGTCCGGGAATGGGAGTGTTAACACAATATTTACTTACAGAAGAGAGATTTGAAACTCATGTTGTTGAGATAGATAGAGAATCCGTAGCTTATTTAAATAAAAATTTTCCGGAATTATCAGGAAGAATAATTGGAGAGGATTTTCTAAAATATGATTTATCAAGACTATTTTCGGAGCCTTTTGCTGTAATTGGGAACTTCCCTTACAATATTTCCTCTCAAATATTCTTTAAAGTTTTGGATTATAGAGATCAAATCCCTGAAGTTGTAGGAATGATTCAGAAAGAAGTTGCGGAAAGAATGGCCGCTGTTCCTGGAAATAAAACATATGGTATCTTAAGTGTGCTTATGCAGGCTTTTTATAATATAGAATATTTGTTTACTGTTAGCGAAACAGTATTCGACCCACCTCCAAAAGTTAAATCTGCAGTAATTCGTATGGAAAGGAATACTACCGGCAGATTGGCTTGTGATGAAAAACTATTCTTCCGAGTCGTTAAATCCGGATTCAATCAGCGCCGGAAAACCTTGCGAAATTCTTTAAAATCGGTATTGGGCGATTACAAGCTTGATGATGAACTTATGGCTCAAAGGCCAGAGCAATTATCAGTAGATCAGTTTGTTTATTTGACCAATAAAATTGAAGAATTAATAAACACGGAATTAAGAGAATAAAATCACAACTAAAATACATTGATATGCAATTTGAATTGACTCGCGAGTACATCGATCAGTTAAAAAGAATTATCGAAGAGAAGGATGAGGCCGGGGCAATTGGTATGATGGATGGATTGCATCCTGCTGATATTGCCGAAATATATGATGAGCTAAATACAGAGGAGGCTAAATTTCTGTATTTACTTCTCGATATTGATACGGCTGCAGACGTTTTAGCTGAATTGGAAGAAGATGACCGGGATCGGTTTTTAAAAGTTCTTCCTATTGAAGTTATTGCAAAGCAGTTTATTCACAGGATGGATTCCGATGATGCTGCCGATGTGATTGGTGGTATGTCGGAAGAGCAGCAAGAGGAGATTCTCTCCCATATTGGAGATATTGAACAAGCGGGCGACATTGTAGATTTACTTCATTACGATGAAGATACTGCAGGAGGATTGATGGCGAAAGAGTTGGTGATGGTTAATGAGAATTGGACCGTTCTGACCTGTCTGAGAGAATTAAGCCGCCAAGCTGAAGATATTGATGAGATTTACTATGTGTATGTTGTTGATGATGATGGTATTTTAAAGGGCACTCTTTCCTTAAAGATTATGATTTTGAGTCCGACATCAGCAAAAATCAGTAATATTTATCAGCCGGATGTTATGTCGGTTCATACCGATGAGCCGGATGAGGAAGTGGCCCGAATCATGGAGAAGTATGACCTTGTGGCAATACCGGTTATAGATAGTATCGGACGATTAATGGGACGCATTACCATTGATGATGTTGTAGATGTGATTCGTGATGAGGCCGAGAAAGATTACCAAATGGCATCTGGTCTTACCGAAGATGTTGAGTCAAGTGACTCGGTTTGGATTCAAACAAGAGCGCGTCTTCCTTGGTTGTTAATTGGTTTAATGGGGGGACTTATAAGTGCCTTTGTAATATCAAGGCACGAAGGTGATTTGGGAAACTATACAGCTATGGCATTTTTTATTCCGTTGATTACTGCAATGGGAGGAAATGTTGGTGTTCAATCGGCGGCGATTATTGTTCAGGGGTTGGCAAGTAATTCATTGGGTTTTGAAAGTACAATCAGTCGGTTGTTAAGAGAGCTGATGGGTGCATTCCTAAATGGTATAATTTGTTCGGGCTTGGTTTTCATTGTTAACTTATTTCTGGTTGGGCATTCTTTTAGCTTAACAATAAGTGTGTCGGTTGCATTGTTCTCAGTTATTATTTTTGCATCAATATTTGGTACACTAATTCCATTAACTCTGCATAAAATGAAAATTGACCCTGCTTTGGCAACTGGTCCCTTTGTAACTACCTTGAATGATATCGTGGGTCTTTTTATTTATCTATCAATTGGAGCCTATTTTTTAAGCGTCATTTAGTTCTTCTTTTTGGGAGTAATTTTATTAGAATGGAAATTTCAAGTATAAAAAAATAGTTTTTTGTATGAAAAGTTGCTTGATATTTTTTTTCAATGAAAAAGTTCAATAAAAATCTTTTTTAGACCGTGTTTTTTTTAGGTTTTTCTTAACTTTGCGTGAGGTTTTTTGAGGTTAGGTAAGTGTCTATTATTAAAGTATTTACAGTCTTGTCTGAGCCTATTTTATTTTTCGAGAGAAAATAAAGTTTACGCCATTTTATAAAATTATCCAAATAAGAGAATTATGAAGAGAGCGCTGATCAGTGTGTTTGATAAAACAAATGTTGTTGAATTTGCTAGAGAATTAACAGGTTTAGGATGGGAAATCATCTCTACAGGTGGAACTTCTGCTAAATTTAAGGCTGAGGGAATTCCTGTAATGGACATTTCAGATCTTACTAAATTTCCTGAATGTTTTGATGGACGTGTAAAAACGCTGCATCCAAATGTTGAAGGTGGAATTTTAGCAATTCGGGATAATGAAACCCACATTGCTCAAATGAATGAATTGGGAATTGAGCCTATTGATATCGTTGTTTGTAATTTGTATCCATTCAAAGAAACAATTTTAAATCCTGAGGCTGGTCACGAAGAAATTATTGAAAATATTGATATAGGTGGTCCAACAATGTTGAGAGCGGCTGCCAAGAATTATAAGTTTGTTAATGTAATTACTGATCCTGAAGATTATTCAAAAGTAATTGATGAATTAAAATCAGGCGAAGACACGAGTTTAGAAACAAAAGAATATTTAGCAGCTAAAGTATTTGAGCATACTGCTCATTACGATGCATTGATTTCCGGGTATTTCAATAAAAAACTAAAAATTACATCTCCAAAAACATTAACTCTCACATACGAAAAGATGCAAGATCTTCGTTACGGAGAGAACCCTCATCAGAATGCGACTTTTTATAGCCAAATTCAAGAAACGGAAGGAACTTTAACAGCGGCTAATAAAATCCATGGTAAAGAACTATCTTACAACAATATTGGAGATACAGATGGAGCTTTGGAAACCTTAAAAGAGTTTGAAGAGCCTACAATTGTTGCCGCTAAGCATGCTAATCCATGTGGAATTGGTAGTGCCAAAACAATTTCAGAAGCTTTTCAAAAAGCTTATGATGCTGATCCGGTTTCAATTTATGGTGGAATAGTGGCTTCAAATCGTGAAATTGATAAGGCAACGGCCGAAATTATGAGTGGAATTTTTCTGGAAGTAATAGTTGCTCCATCATTTAGCAAAGAAGCTTTGGAAGTATTAACAGCGAAGAAGAATTTAAGATTATTGGAATTGCCGGAAATTTTAAAATCGGATTATTCCTCATTTAAAGGGAAAACTGTTTTAGGAGGTTTCTTAATTCAGGAAATGGATAAGGAATTAATTGGTGAAAAATTAGAAGTAGTTACCGAAAGAGAACCATCGGAAAGTGAAATGGAGGATTTGATGTTTGCATGGAAAACAGTGAAACATGCAAAATCAAATGGAATTGCCATAGCAAAAAATAAAACGACATGTGGTGTTGGTCCGGGACAGGTAAGTCGTATTTGGGCCTTGGAAAATGCTATTCGTCAGGGGGAGGATCGAATTGCAGGAAGTGTTTTAGCTTCTGATGCATTTTTCCCATTCTCAGATTGTGTAGAAGCAGCTCATGCAGCAGGAATAACTGCTATTATTCAACCAGGAGGTTCGATAAGAGATAAGGATTCTATTGAGGCAGCTAACAAATTTGGAATTGCTATGATATTTACAGGAATGAGACATTTTAAGCATTAAAATAAGATAACAGAGATTTATACTACCATATGGGATTTTTTTCATTTTTAACTCAGGAGATCGCGATTGACTTAGGGACAGCAAATACGATTATTATCTGTAATGATAAGATTGTAGTTGATGAACCATCAATTGTAGCTATTGATCGTCGCACCGAAAAAATGGTTGCGATTGGCGAAAAGGCTCGCCAGATGCAGGGCAAAACCCACGGAAACCTAAGAACGATTCGTCCGCTTAGAGATGGCGTAATTGCTGACTTTAATGCTGCAGAGCAAATGATTCGTGGGATGATCAAGATGATCAACAAAAAACCTCGTCTGTTTCCACCATCATTACGCATGGTGATTTGTATTCCTTCGGGAAGTACGGAAGTTGAAATGAGAGCGGTGCGTGATTCTTCAGAACATGCCGGAGGACGTGATGTATACATGATTTATGAGCCAATGGCGGCAGCTATAGGTATCGGTATTGATGTTGAAGCGCCTGAAGGAAATATGGTAGTAGATATAGGAGGAGGAACAACTGAAATAGCAGTGATCTCATTGGGTGGAATTGTAACTAATAAATCGATTCGTATTGCAGGTGATGATTTGACTTCTGATATTCAGGAGTATATGCGTCATCAGCACAATATCAAAATTGGTGAAAGAACTGCTGAGGAAATAAAAATTCAGGTTGGATCTGCATTGTCTGAGTTGGAAGAGCCACCAAATGATTTCCGGGTGCAAGGACCAAATCAGATGACAGCACTTCCTATTGAAGTACCTGTATCTTATCAGGAAATTGCTCATTGTCTGGAGAAATCAATCTCGAAAATTGAAATCGCAATTTTAAGTGCATTGGAGCAAACACCTCCGGAATTATACGCTGATATTGTAAATAGAGGAATTTACCTTGCCGGTGGTGGTGCATTGCTTCGCGGATTAGATAAGCGATTAACAGATAAAATAAATATTCCATTTCACATTGCGGAAGATCCATTAAGGGCAGTTGCACGTGGTACTGGAATTGCACTAAAAAATGTAGATAAGTTTTCGTTTCTGATGAGATAATCAGGAACGAAACTTATTTTGGTTTAACAGGGATTTGATTTTTTGAATGAAGAATTTATTACATTTTATCGTAAGATTTCATTTTACGATCATTTTTGTTGTAATTGAAATTTTTTGCATGTTATTGTTAGTCAGCTACAATAACTATCAAAAGACAGAGTACCTGAATTCGAGTAACGCCCTTACCGGAAGTCTTTATGAGAAAGTTTCTTCCATGACCGATTATTTGGCTTTGGCTGAAACAAACGAAGAATTAAATAAAGAAAATACCCGATTGAAAAATATTCTGGCTGAATCATACAAGATGTCAGTCGATTCGTCTGTTCTTTATAATGATTCTTTATATCAACAGCAATACCTTTATCGAACCGCCAAAATCATTAATAATTCTGTTAATAAACAACTGAATTATATTACTTTGAATAAAGGCAAGTTAAATGGAATTCAGCCAGAGATGGCTGTAGTTACAGATCATGGTGTTGTTGGTGTTGTAAAAAGTGTTTCAAATAATTTTTCGACCGTAATTTCTTTATTGAATAGCCGAATAAGTGTTTCGGCTAAAATTAAGAAGAACAATTATTTTGGTTCCCTTTCCTGGGATGGAAGAGATTATAAATCAGCACGTTTGTATGAAGTTCCGATACATGTGTTAATTCAGACAGGAGATACAATTGTTACCAGTGGTTATTCATCAATTTTTCCAGAGGGAATATTGCTGGGTACAGTACAGGAAATTTTGCCAAGTTCAGGAGGTAATTTTCATGAATTGAGAATCGCCTTTTCCAATGATTTTAAAAGTCTGTCATACGTGAAAGTTATTGGTGATTTGATGAAAACTGAACGCTTGGAACTTGAAAAGGAGGTGGTCGAATGAATCAGATCGTAAAAAATATAATAAGATTTGTGGTTCTTGTATTTATCCAGGTTGCCATATTAAATAATATTCAAATAAGTGGTTTTTTAAATCCTTATATGTATATCTTATTCATCTTATTACTTCCATTTGAGACTCCGAACTGGCTTTTGTTGGTTTTGTCGTTTTTTTTGGGATTAAGTGTAGATCTTTTCTCCAATACTCTTGGTATGCATGCATCCGCCAGTGTCTTTATGGCGTACTTGCGTCCATACATATTAAATTATTTGTCAGTAAGAGATGGTTATGAACAAGGGACAACGCCGAGTATTCTTCATTATGGATTTGGATGGTTCTTTAAGTATTGCTTGATATTAGTAATTGCTCATCATAGCTTTTTGTTTTTTATAGAAGTATTTTCTTTTTCCAATCTAAGTGAAACCATAACCAGAATCATTCTTAGTACATTCTTTACTTTAAGCTTACTCATTACATCTCAATTCTTACTTTTTAAAAAATAGATCAATTAATAATATAAAATGAATAATTTCTCAAACCGAAAATATATTATTGGCGGAATAATCATTCTGGTTGTTCTAATTTTCATTATCCGTTTATTTAACCTTCAAATAATTGATGACACCTATAAATTATCTGCTGAGAATAATTCTCAAAGGCAGGTAACACAATATCCGGCAAGGGGATTAATTTATGATAGGAATGGAAAATTGTTGGTGTACAATCAGGCAGCTTACGATCTGATGTTGATCCCCAGGCAATTGGGAGTTTTTGACACCACAGATTTTTGCCAATTATTGGGAATAGAAAAATTAGAATTAATTGAAGGAATTGCTAAGGCAAAGCATTATTCTTATCGAAAGGCATCTATTTTTTTAAAACAGTTTTCGTCTGAAAGATATGCTGTTTTGCAGGAGAAGTTATATAAATTTCCCGGTTTCTTTGTTCAGACGAGAACATTGCGGAAATATCCATTCAAAAGTGCTGCCCACGCTTTAGGATATCTTAGAGAAGTAACCAATCAGGAGATTAAAAGTGATCCGTATTTTAGACAAGGAGACTATATTGGGAAAAGTGGTATAGAAAGAACATATGAAAAAGAACTTCGTGGCGAAAAGGGAGTAAAAATTTATTGGGTTGATGTTTTTAATCGAATAAAAGGATCGTTTCGGAATGGGAAATTCGATGAAAAAGCAGTCTCAGGTAAAAATTTACACACGAGTTTAGATATCGATTTACAGCAATACGGTGAGTTGTTGATGCAAAATAAAAAAGGCGGAATTGTTGCGATTGAACCCCACACTGGTGAAATATTAGCAAAAGTATCCAGTCCGGGATATGATCCTGAAATGTTTGTTGGGCGTGCAATGAATAAGAATTATCAGATGATGGTTCAAAATGATTCATTGAAGCCTTTGTTTGATCGAACAATGCAAGCGCTGTATCCTCCAGGGTCAATATTTAAATTAGTAAATGCTTTGGTTGCTCTTCAGGAAAATGTAATCAGCCCTGCTACAAGATTTGAATGTCACAGTGGTTATCATGTTGGTAATTTTACGATGGGATGTCATTCTCATGCATCTCCTTTGGATTTGCGTCATGCAATTCAGCAATCCTGTAATGCTTACTTTGCAAATGTATTTCGTTACATTTTGGAAAGTCCTAAGTTTGGTTCTGTTCAGGATGGGTATACTGCATGGAGAAAGGATGTCACTTCTTTTGGTTTTGGAAGTGAACTTGGCATTGATTTACCGAATGAAAAAACAGGTTCTATTCCCACAAACGAATATTATCAGACTAAGTATCGTAAGAATTGGAGGGCCTTAAATGCAATCTCCCTTGCAATAGGACAGGGTGAATTGCAGATAACACCAATGCAGATGGCAAATATGATAGCTGCAATTGCCAATAGAGGCTATTATTATATTCCTCATATCGTAAAGGCTGTTGGAGAGGATGGGGCTTTGGGGAAAAAGTATCTGGAAAAACATTATACCAGTGTAGACTCTTCTAATTTTACACCTGTAATTGATGGTATGGAAATGGTAGTTACAGGAGGTGAGGGAAGTACTGGAGCATTGGCAGCGATTAAAGATATTCGTGTGTGTGGTAAAACAGGAACAGTTCAGAATTCCGACGAAGCAGATCATTCTGTTTTTGTTGCATTTGCGCCAAGAGAAAATCCGAAGATTGCTATTGTTGTTTATGTTGAAAATGGAGTGTGGGGAAGTAGATATGCAGCCCCGATTTCAGGTTTAATGATCGAGAAATATCTAAAAGGGGAGATTTCTGAAAACAAAAAATGGCTGGAAAAGAGGATGCTTGATGCTGATTTAATTAATCAGGCAGCAGCTCCCAGTGCAGGAGTTATTGAATAAATAATAACGTTGGGATGACAAGAAAGGTAAGTTTAATAAAGAATCTGGATTGGTGGACAATTTTTATATATGTTCTGCTTGTTTTTCTTGGATGGATAAATATTTACGCCGCAGTATACAATGAAGAACATCAAAGTATTTTTGATATTAGTCAGAGATATGGAAAACAATTAATGTGGATAGGAGCAGCTTTCTTCCTCGCGATGGTTATTCTGATTATAGAAGGTAAATTTTTCTCCGCATTCGCTTATCCCACCTATTTGGTCATGATTTTCCTACTTGTTGCCGTACTAATATTTGGAAGGGAGGTCAACGGTGCCCGATCATGGTTTGAGATTGGCGGAATTCGTTTACAACCTGCAGAGTTTGCTAAATTTGCAACTTGTCTGGCTATTTCACGATACATAAGCCAGTTTAATTTTAAAATACACAAATTTAAGTCTTTGGTTGTAGCAGGAGTTATTTTATTCACTCCGGCTGTTTTAATAATTCTGCAGCGAGACGCCGGATCGGCTTTGGTATATGTGGTTTTCATATTGGTGTTATACAGGGAAGGACTTTCAGGTATTGTTTTATTTGTTGGTTTTTTATCAGCAGTATTATTTATAGTAACACTTCTTTTAGCCAAGTTATATGTGCTTCTGATGATTTTAGGATTTTCTTTTGTATGTCTGAAATTTATGGGGCTTCGGTTCAAACAAATAATAATTGGTCTGTCAGCATTATTTATCGGTTTTGGTTTGGTTTGGGGTGTAGTTAAAGCTTTGCAATTGGATGTTTCCACCTATATGATATTAGTAATATCAGTAAGTTTAAATATTGTACCCTTCTTATATTATATTTATAGAGAACGACTTAAGAATGTCATTTGGGTTTTGTTGATTGCTGTTGGCAGCTTGTTTCTTACATTTTCGGTGAGTTATTTGTTTGAAAATGTTTTGGAATCTCATCAGCAAGAACGTATAAACGATTTGTTAGGAATTGAGTCGGATCCTTCCGGTGCGGGATATAATGTGGCTCAATCAAAAATTGCAATTGGATCCGGAGGATTTTCAGGAAAAGGATTTTTGAATGGAACACAAACGAAATTTAAATTTGTTCCCGAACAAAGTACCGATTTTATTTTCTGTACGGTAGGCGAAGAATGGGGATTTATTGGTTCTACTGCAGTTTTATCCCTTCTATTACTGTTAATAATTCGTTTGTTGTTTTTGGCCGAAAGGCAACGATCTCCTTTTAGTCGGATATATGGATATGGCGTAGCTTGTATATTGTTTTTTCATATGGCAATAAATGTTGGTATGACAATTGGCCTTGCTCCGGTTATAGGAATTCCTTTGCCATTTTTTAGTTATGGAGGATCTTCCTTGTGGGCGTTTACAATTTTGTTATTCGTATTTCTTCGTTTAGATGCCAATCGTATGGAGTTGCTACGATAATTTGATGTTCATTGCTGACATAGCTAATAAGATCACTCATGAAGCAGTCAAATTCAGTTTCAATATCTTCATATTGATCGAGGAGTGTTTTTATTGCATAATCGGTCTGATCGGGCAAACTGGTTCTGCGTGACATGATTTGTAATGCAGTTTGTAAACCGTCAATTGTTGAATAGCTTTCTAATCTTCTGCTTTGAATTAAGAAAGGAAGAAATAGTTTTACTTTCTGAGGAAGAATCAAATAGTTCTTCACTAATATTTCATGTGATTTGTTGACAAAGCTTGAAATGGGCTGAGTATGATATTTATTCCATTTTTTTGCTAAAAAATGGTCATATATCATATCGACAATAACTCCTGAGTATCTTTTATATCCATTTTTAAGTCTGTTTGAGCTTTGTAAAACAATTGGATGATGATCAGTGAAGTGATCAATATTTCGATGCAGGAGAATTCCTTTTTGAATTTCGGGATGATAATCCTTGTATTTATTACCCTTAATGTAATCACCAATAAAGTTCCCAATCTTCACTTTTTCCGAATTACCTGAAAGGTATTGGTGTGCTAAAAAATTCATGTTTCATCAGTCTTGTTTCCCCAAAATAAGCAATAAATAATAATTTCAATTAATTTTTGTATTTTCTTTTTTTAAGGGAAAGTGTTTGGGTATTGACAATATGGAAGTTAAAAAGTTTTATAACAACGGAAAAACTAAATAAGTTATGACAGTTTTGTGACAAAGTCAATTTTTTTGCTCGTGTTAAGCAACAGGCTCAAAATCTACAACTTAAAGTCGTTAAAATTAGAGAAAATCCTTTAAAGTTTTAATTTTAAGTGTTCATACCTAATATTAATTTTAACTTAAGAAACAAAAGTTATGGCTAAAAAGAATGTCATTATTATTGGTGCTGCAGGTCGTGATTTTCACAATTTCAACACTTACTTTAGAGACAACTCGGAGTACAATGTAGTTGCATTTACTGCAGCTCAAATTCCTGATATTGATGGAAGAAAATATCCTGCCGAATTGTCCGGAGAATTGTATCCGGAGGGAATTCCAATTTATGCAGAAGAGGATTTGGTTAAATTGATTAAAGAACATTGTGTAGATGATTGTGTTTTTTCTTATTCGGATGTTCCGTATAAAAAAGTAATGAACGTTAGTGCGATTGTTAACGCGGCAGGATCTAACTTTAAGTTATTAGGACCTGGTGATACAATGATAAAAAGTCATAAGCCTGTTATAGCTGTGGTTGCAACAAGAACCGGTTGTGGTAAATCACAAACATCTAGAAAGGTTATTGAAGAATTAATGAATAAAGGACTAAAGGTGATTGCAATACGTCACCCAATGCCTTATGGGGATTTGGTTGCTCAAAAAGTACAACGTTTTGCAACAGTTGATGACTTGAAAAAACACAATTGTACTGTTGAGGAAATGGAAGAATATGAACCACATGTTACTCGTGGAAATATAATTTACGCTGGGGTTGATTATGAGGCGATTGTTCGTGCGGCAGAGGAAGATCCGGATGGATGTGATGTTATTTTGTGGGATGGAGGTAATAATGATTTCTCTTTTTACAAACCGGATTTAACAATTACAGTTGCGGACCCTCATCGTCCGGGAGCCGAAATGAATTACTATCCGGGAGAAGTTAATCTCCGGTTGGCTGATGTTGTTGTTATTAATAAAATGGATTCAGCCACTCCGGAAGGAATTCAAACAGTCCGCGAAAATATTGCATTGGCAAATCCAAACGCCATCGTAGTTGATGGAGCTTCACCAATCACCGTTGATCATCCAGAGTTGATTCGTGGCAAACGTGTTTTAATAGTAGAAGACGGACCTACTTTAACTCATGGTGAAATGAAGATTGGTGCAGGTACAATTGCTGCACGCAAATTTGGCGCTGCCGAAGAGATAGATGCCCGACCTTTTCTTGCAGGCAAGTTGAAAGAAACCTACGAAATTTATCCAAACATTGGTAATATTTTACCTGCCATGGGGTATTCCGATCAACAGCTTAAGGATTTGGAAACTACAATTAACAGCAGCGATTGCGATTCTGTTATTATTGGTACTCCAATAGACTTAAATCGTATTATCAATATTAAAAAACCTACAACGCGGGTTTATTATGATTTGGAAGAGATTGGGTATCCAAAATTATCTCATGTAATAAATCAGTTTACTGAAAAGCATCATTTGAATAAGGAAATGGCTTAAATAGTGAAGCAATTTTATTTTTTATTGTAAAAGAGTAGATTTAATCTGCTCTTTTTTTTATTATAAAATATGAATGAAAACAAAACTTTATTTAGAAAATGAAGTATACATTTTTTGTAAATAAGAGACAAAACACTCTTATTATAGACTATAACCACAATAGGAAATTACTACTATTTTATTTATGAATAATTCCATGTTTCTAAGCTTAATACAGAATACTGCAATATTGCTGTCATTTAGTATGTTGTATGATTATTTGTGGGTAAGAAGAACTGGTCTTAAATCCATATGGGAACAATTATTAGCAGGTGGAATTGTAGGTGCTATTGGTGTTGTTCTTATGCTTTCTTCCTGGGAAATGGCAACTGGAGTCGTTTTTGATACGCGTTCAGTTATTCTTTCCATTTCCGGGTTATTTTTTGGTGTAATTCCTACTATTATTGCAATTCTAATTACAGGTACTTATCGGTTTATTTTAGGCGGAGAAGGAATGTTTATGGGAATTGCCGTTATAATCAGTTCAGGTGTGATAGGTATTTTATGGAAACAAATATGGACTAAAATCGGTGTTAAATCTTATTGGTTGAAATATTTACTTTTAGGAGTAGCCGTTCATTTTGCGATGATTAGTTGCTCTGTATTTTTGCCTTCAGAAAAAGCCATGCCAACTTTGCTGCAAATTTCCTGGCCCCTGCTAACGATTTATCCACTGGGCAATATGTTGCTGGGATTATTCATGAACCGACAATTACAAAACAGGGCTAATAAAATCGCATTAAGCAGAACAAAGGAAAAGTATTCGCGTTTGTATGAAAGCATGAATGATGCATTTGTTGTTTTGGATATGGATGCTAATGTGATCGAATTTAACACAGCATTCAAAGAAATGCTTGGTTACTCCTCTGACGAGTTGCCGCATATGAATTGTCATGATTTAACCCCTTTAAAGTGGCTTGAATTTGATCAGAAAATAATGGAAGAAGAGGTTCTCGTATCCGGAAGTTCCAGAGTATATGAAAAGGAGTGTATAAGAAAAGATGGAAGTTTGATTCCTGTTGAACTGCGTATCTATTTGTTGAAGGACGAAAAAGGTAAGCCCAAAGGATTTTGGGCTATGGTCCGTGATATTTCTTTGCGTAAGAATGCCATGGCGTTGGTTGAAAATGAAAGAGCTCATTTAAAAATACTGATTGAAACTGTTCCTGAAATGATTTGGTTAAAAGATCCAAAGGGAATATATCTGTCTTGTAATAGGAACTTCGAAAAATTTAATGGTTTAAAGGGAAATGCTCTTATTGGCAAATCAGATTATGATTTTTATCCGCGGGAGATTGCTGATTTTTACTGGGAAAAAGATTTGGAGGTTTTAAATAGTGCGAAAAGCGTTCGCTTTAGCAATTGGGCTGTTTCAGCTACCAGTGGAAACAGACTTCTAACTGAGACAATTAAAACTCCAATGCACGATGTAGAAGGAAAGCTAATCGGAGTTCTAGGTGTTTCAAGAGATATTACGGATATAAAGCTGGCTGAAAGAGAGCTGTTAAAGGCGAAAGAAAAGGCTGAGGAAAGTGATAAATTGAAATCGATTTTTCTCGCTAATATGAGTCATGAGATACGTACTCCAATGAATGCAATTATGGGGTTTTCAGAATTGCTTGTTGATTCAGAATTGGATGATGCTGAAAAATCTCAGTATATAAATATTATTCAAAATTCAGGGAATAGACTGTTACAGCTTATTGATGATATTGTAGATATCTCTAAATTGGAATTGGATCAGGTGGCGGTACATAGAGTGGAAACCAATTTGCACGAATTATTTGTAAGCAGTATAGAGGTGGTTAAAAGGGGAGTGTTATTAGAAAGCAAGCCTAATATCGAGTTGGTTTTGAATTTGCCGGAAGAGTATGAGAGACTTTCTGTTTTTACTGATTCTAATCGGTTTCATCAAATTCTGGATAATTTGCTTAATAATGCGATCAAATTTTCAGAAGTTGGTAAGGTGGAAGTTGGATATAATTTTAAGGAATATTTGTCGCAGACAGTAATCGAAGTATATGTGAAAGATGAAGGCTGCGGAATACCTAAAAACAGACATGATATTATTTTTAAACGTTTCAGACAAGGAGATGAAGAGCAGTTTACTGATGGAACAGGATTGGGTTTAAGCATTTCAAAAGGACTTGTTGAGCTTCTGGGAGGTGAAATCAGGTTTGAATCGATAGTTGGAAAGGGCAGTACTTTTTATTTTACACTACCCTATTCTAAAAATGAAACAATTGGTGCTGATGATTCGCAAGTTGTAACGCGGACGAAGTCTATGGGCCGAAAATCGGTATTAATTGCAGAGGAAGATTATAACTCGTTTCTTTATCTGCAAAAATTATTTGATGGTGAAGATGTTACTATTTCTCATGCTTCAAATGAGAATATCATGATAAACATGTTGAATGAATTAATGCCTGATTTGCTTATTCTTGATATGAACATTTATAGTAAATCAACGAAAGATTGTTTGGCTTTAATAAAAAACAGGAATCAGGATACAAAAGTGATTGCTCAGGCAGCTTATACTATGAAAGGGGAAGAAGAGCGTTGTATTGAAGCCGGATGTCATGGTTATATTGCAATGCCAATTACTAAAGATAATTTTTTAACTGAGGTAAAAAGGGTTCTGAATTAATTCGATTCCTGTCGAATATCACCAACAAGCTTCCTTCTAGTTTAGAGATGAGTACTGCATCATTTAAAGCATTTTTAATTGGGGCAAATGTAAATATTAGTTTGTTTTTATTAAAGAGATTACGCACCGTTTTATTAGATATTATTAATATATTCGTTTGCATGGAACTAAATTTACTTTTAGCAGCTCTCTCAACTTTTATTTTGAATATACCATTTGGATTTATCAGGCAAGGATTTAAAAAGTTCTCAGTAATGTGGTTTGTCTGTATTCATGCACCCATTCCATTTGTAATTCTGTTTCGGCATTTGTTTGGTTTGGGCTTTCAGTTATACACCTATCCAATTATGGTGAGTGCTTTCTTTTTGGGGCAGTTTGCGGGGAAAAAAACACGGATTCGAAGGGATGCAAAAAAGAGTTTAGCAGAAGAGCTACAAAGTGAGGAAATAAAAAAAGATCAACTTTGAGTTGATCTTTTATCTGTAGTATTGTATTGAAAATGAGATTACAATTTCTCTTTGATTTTTTTAGTTTCCTCTTCGAAGCCAGGTTTTTCAAGCAAAGCAAACATGTTGCTTTTGTATGCTTCAACACCGGGTTGGTCAAATGGGTTTACATCAAGAATGTAACCACTTACACCACAGGCAATTTCAAAGAAATAAAGCAATTCACCTAAGTAGAATTCATTCAACTGAGGCATTTCAATTCTTAGATTTGGAACACCACCGTCAACGTGAGCCAATTGGGTTCCTAATTCTGCCATTTTATTCACCGCGTCAATGCGTCTTCCAGCCAAAAAGTTCAAACCGTCAAGATTGTCTTTATCTTCAGGAATAATTACAGTATGGTTGGGTTTAGCAATTGAAATAACAGTTTCGAAAATGTTACGTTGTCCTTCCTGAATATATTGTCCCATTGAGTGCAAATCACTTGTGAAATCAACACTGGCTGGAAAAATACCTTTGTTTTCTTTTCCTTCGCTTTCACCGTAAAGTTGCTTCCACCATTCGGCTACATTGTGCAGTTTTGGATTGTAATTGGCTAAAATTTCAATTCCTTTGCCTTTTGCGTAAAGAGCATTTCTGGTAGCTGCGTATAGTAATGCAGGATTTTCTTCGAATGCTGTTGCTATTGAATATTCCTGCATCGATTTAGCGCCTTTTACCAATTCCTTGATGTCGTGACCTGCAACCGCAATAGGAAGCAATCCAACAGGAGTTAAAACCGAAAATCTACCACCAACATCATCAGGAATTACAAATGTTTTGTAGCCTTCCTGAACAGCAAGAGTTCTAAGAGCTCCTTTTGATGCATCTGTAATAGCGATAATTCTTTCACGAGCTTCCTCTTTGCCAACACTTTCTTCCAAAAGTTCTTTTAACAAACGAAAGGCAATAGCAGGTTCGGTAGTTGTTCCCGATTTAGATATTACACAAATACCAAACTCAAGATCTTTTAAAATGTCCATTAACTCGAACAGATAGTCCTCGCTGATATTTTGTCCGGCATACAATACAAGCGGATTTTCGTTACCGATATTCAGTTGATCGAAACTATGAGCCAAAGCATCGTTAACAGCTTTTGCACCCAGGTACGATCCTCCAATACCAATTACTACCAATACTTCTACTTTATCTTTCAAAGATAAAGCGGTTGCTTCGATATCATTTAGCTCTTCTTCAGTAATCTGAGAAGGTAAATCTACCCAACCAACATAGTCATTTCCCTTACCGGTTCCTTTTTGAAGAGCAGTTAAATGTTTTTGACTTTCTTCTTTAAATTTGAAAATCTCTTCCTTGCTTACGAAGTTTAAAGATTTTTCAAAGCTCAACTTGATGTGTTCCATTATTTTCAAATTAAGTTGTAAAATCCAGATCTGTCAGAACCGATACCCCCTCAGAGCGAAAGACAGAAATGGGTTTAATGTGTATAATTAATTAAATGTATTTCAAACTAAAATAATTGACGAATGCTTTTGCGATCTCTCTTATTTTGCATTCATGCAATGCGTTACTTTTACTTTTGTAAAATGAAAAGTTTTTCAAAATACAAATTTACAATTGAAAAATAACTTTAACGTAAATCTTCTGTTAATAATTTGATTTCCATTGCAGGAGATATTTTTTCGTACAGAATATTATAAACAGCCATGGTAATTGGCATGTGAACCTTGTATTTATCATTAATTTCTTTGATGCAACTAACCGCATAATATCCTTCGGCAATCATATGCATTTCTAACTGAGCAAATTTCACAGAATATCCTTTCCCAATCATGGTTCCAAAAGTTCTGTTTCTACTAAATTGAGAATAACAGGTGACCAATAAATCGCCTAAATAAGCTGAGCTTTTAATATCTCTTGTGATGGGATGAACCGTATCTACAAATCGTTTAATTTCCTGAATTGCGTTTGATATCAGCACGGCTTGAAAATTATCACCATAACGAAGTCCGTGACAAATACCGGAAGCGATGGCAATAACATTTTTTAGAACAGCCGAATATTCAGTTCCGTAAATATCATCGGAAATGGTTGTTTTAATATATGCACATTCCATTTTTAGAGCCAAAACTCTTGCTTTTTTTGTATTCTGAGAGGCAATCGTTAAATATGATAATCGTTCCAATGCAACTTCTTCCGCATGGCATGGCCCGGAAATTATTCCGATGTTGTCAATTGGCACATTGTATTTTTCATTAAAGAATTCACCAATAATCATATTTTCATCGGGAACAATACCTTTAATTGCTGATACAATAAATTTATCTTCAAGGCTTACCGTAAGATTTTTAAGTGCATTTTTCAAGAATGCGGATGGTATTGCAAAAACAATGATGTCAGAATTTGTTACGATTTCATCAATATTATGTGAGAAATTGATTTTGTCGATGTCAAATTCCGCACTGGTAATGTAGCGTGGGTTATGACCTAATTCCTTAAATTGGTCAATGGTATCCGGATTACGCATGTACCAGTTAATTTCTGCTACATTTTCCATAAAGATTTTTGCAATAGCTGTAGCCCAGCTACCACCACCAATTATGGCAATTTTTGATGATTTATTCATGAATTTATTGATAAGTCTGGTGTTGTTAGAGAATTATTTCTGTAACGATCAGATCTCTAATTTACTAAATATCGGAGGAAGGGAGAAATTCCCGACCTCCGATATGAAAATATTTTAAAGCGGGAATTATTAAGACAACCACTCTGCTACTTCTTCTTGACTTGGGTTTTTTAATCCCATTTTTAGTTTTTTATTCCAGCCACAAATATCCTGATGAAGTTTTGTTGACTTTTCTTCCTTTAAAGCGCTAACGGTTAAAAAACCCGCTTTACGAATTACAGGCATCCATTCAGGAGCAATCCCCAAAGCAATAAATTTATCATCACTGTCAACAGCCGCTTTCTTCTCAGGTCTCATTTGCGGGAAAAACAATACATCCTGAATTGATTGTGAGTTGGTCATCAACATCGTTAACCGATCAATACCAATTCCCATTCCTGATGTAGGAGGCATACCATATTCAAGAGCACGAACAAAGTCCATATCAATAAACATGGCTTCATCATCACCCTTTTCACTTAATTTGTTTTGTTCCTGAAAACGCTCCAACTGATCAATAGGATCATTTAACTCCGAATATGCATTACAAAGTTCTTTTCCATTCACCATTAGTTCGAAGCGCTCGGTTAATTCCGGATTGTCTCTGTGCTTTTTGCAAAGAGGAGACATTTCAACAGGGTAATCGGTAATGAAAGTTGGCTGAATGTAATTTCCTTCACATTTCTCACCAAAAATTTCATCGATTAATTTTCCTTTTCCCATGGTTTCATCCACTTCTATATTCAGTTTTTTACAAACCTCGCGAAGTTGTACATCATCCATTCCATTGATATCAATTCCGGTGAATTCAAGAATAGAATCAAGCATAGAGATTCGTTTGAAAGGACGTTTGAAATCAATCTCCTTATCGCCAACAGTCAATTTGGTTTTTCCGTGAAGATCCATCGCAATTTTCTCGATCATTTCTTCAGTAAAGTCCATCATCCAGTTGTAATCCTTATAGGCAACATAGATTTCCATTACTGTAAATTCCGGATTGTGAGTACGATCCATTCCTTCGTTACGAAAATCTTTTGCAAACTCATAAACCCCGTCAAATCCACCAACAATTAATCTTTTCAGATAAAGTTCGTTGGCAATACGCATGTAAAGAGGAATATCCAATGCATTGTGATGTGTTTCGAACGGACGGGCAGAAGCACCACCTGGAATAGCCTGTAAGATTGGAGTTTCCACTTCCAAATAATCCTTGCTGTTGAAAAGTTCGCGCATCGAGTTGATGATTTTCGTTCTTTTCAGGAAAACATCCTTAACAGATGGGTTTACCACCAAATCAACATACCGCTGACGGTAACGCATTTCAGGATCGCTGAAAGCATCGTAAACTTTTCCATCTTTTTCCTTAACAATTGGAAGCGGACGAATAGATTTTGAAAGAATTGTCATTTCGGTTGCATGAACCGAAGTTTCACCTACCTGAGTAACAAATACGTAACCCTTGATTCCAATAAAATCACCAATATCAGTCAGTTTTTTGAATACAGTGTTGTAAAGGGTTTTATCCTCGCCCGGGCAGATATCATCTCTTGTAATGTAAACCTGTATTCTTCCCTTCGAATCCTGAAGTTCAAGAAAGGAAGCTTTACCCATAATTCTTCTGCTCATGATTCTACCTGCTATACAAACCTCTTGAAGGTTTTTCTTTTCAGGATCGAAATCTTTCAGAATATCTGAAGAAAAGCTGTTTACATGATATTGTGCCGCAGGAAATGGGTTGATACCCATAGACTGCATTTCTTTAAGGGAATTCCTTCTAATGATTTCTTGTTCACTAAGTTCTAACGCATTCATCTTAATCTCAATAAAGTTTATTCGGGTGCAAAGATAATATAATCTGTCCAAATAATTAATTTCAATAGCTTTACTTATTGGATTTAATGCTGACTGCGCTAATTAAAAGTATGAGAATTGATTGTGTCTGCCAGCTTAGGGGGTTTATAAAAGATTTAAAAAGAAAGCTTATTTTCTTTACTGTTGAATTTTTCTATTTCTTAAACGAAAAATGTGTTGTTTCAAATGCCATTGTAAAGCCAAATATAATTGGTAATATTGCATGAAATTAATGGTATTTAGATTGAATAAATATAACGAAGCATTCACGAAAGAAGCAAAAATATAAGGTATTTCATGCAAAGTTAAAATGTTTCGAATACCTTTGCGTGGATTTATTTTTATTTAGGAATTAAATTTTCTGTAGTGTTTGTTACTGAAAATCAATTGATTATTTGTGGTGTTTTGATCAGTTATAAATTATTGATGAAAAGAGTTTAAAGAGTTTTGAATCATCAGGAAAAATTAAGCAGTAGTAAAATGAAGACAAGAAGAAAACCAGAATGGTTGAAAATACAGTTACCAAAGGGTGACGATTATGCATACGTGAATGGAATAGTAAAGGAGAATGGATTGCATACTATTTGTTCGAGCGGGAAATGTCCGAATGTTGGAGAATGTTGGGGAAATGGAACTGCTACTTTTATGATTTTAGGAAATATTTGTACACGTGCCTGCAAATTTTGTAACGTTCCAACAGGAAAGCCACTTGAGGCAGATTGGAAAGAACCCAAAAGATTGGCTCGTTCCATTAAGCTGATGAGCTTAAAACATGCTGTAATAACTTCTGTTGACCGGGATGATTTGGAAGACGGAGGATCTGGAATTTGGGCAGAAACCATAAAATGTATAAAAGAAACTACTCCGGAAACTACACTTGAGGTTTTAATCCCCGATTTTAATGGGAAAGAGGAGGACATTCAAAGAGTGATTGATATGAATCCGGAGGTGATCTCTCATAATCTGGAAACGGTTCGAAGATTAACCCGTGAAGTTCGAAGCAAAGCAAAATACGATTTAAGTTTGAAGGTGTTAAAGCAAATTTCAGATTCGGGGATTGTCGCTAAATCGGGAATAATGCTTGGTTTGGGCGAGAAAGAAGAAGAGATTTATCAGGTAATGGATGATTTGCTTGAGGTGGGAGTCAGAGTCATGACAATTGGTCAGTATTTGCAGCCAACAAAAAATCATTTGGAAGTTCAGGAATACATTACTCCTGAGGTATTCAAAAAATATGAAACTGTTGGTTTGGAAAAAGGTTTTGCATTTGTAGAAAGTACACCTTTGGTGCGTTCTTCGTATCATGCAGAACGTCATGTAAATGCGTTAAACTTAAAACGGAGTTTAAAAGATGATTAAGACTGTATTTCGCGATCTGGGATCGATTGATTATAAAGAAGCATGGGACTATCAGGAGAACTTGTTTAATGAAGTTCTGACATCCAAGCAGGCTAATGCTGATCTTCCGGCTGATCAGAAAAAATTATCAAACAATTATTTGTTGTTCTGTGAACATCCACATGTTTATACATTGGGGAAAAGCGGAAAAGAACAAAATATGCTTCTTGATTTATTGCAGCTTCAGGCAAAAGAGGCAACTTTTCATAAAATTAATCGCGGAGGTGATATTACCTATCATGGGCCGGGACAGATTGTTGGGTATCCAATCTTAAATTTGGAAACCTACGATATGGGAATTAAAAAATACATCGAAACTCTGGAGCAAGCTGTTATTAATTGTATTGCCGATTATGGAATTGTTGGAACGCGGTTGGAAGGTGCAACAGGAGTTTGGTTGGATGTTGGAAAGCCGACTGTTCGCAAGATTTGTGCTATTGGTGTGCGAATCAGCAGATGGGTAAGCATGCATGGTTTTGCTTTTAATGTAAATACCGATTTAAAATATTTTGAGTACATTAATCCGTGTGGATTTGTTGATAAAGGGGTAACATCCTTAAAAAAAGAATTGGGCAAAGAGCTTGATATTGAAGAAGTAAAACATAATTTGAAGAGCCATATCACTAAACTGTTTGATATGACGCTTGAAATTGACTAATTTAGCTAGCCAAATTCTAGAATATGGAAAAGAGATGGGTAATCAATGAGCCGGGAGATGAAGGAACGGTTATAACACTTATGAAATCACTTGGTGTTGACCGTTTAGTCGCTGATTTGCTGGTGCAACGTGGGATTACTACATTCGATATGGCAAAGAAGTTTTTTCGTCCCAGCCTCGATGATCTGCACGATCCTTTTCTAATGAAAGATATGGATAAAGCTGTTGAAAGAATAGAGACAGCAATTCAGAAACAAGAAAGAGTTATGATCTATGGTGATTATGACGTTGATGGAACCACATCTGTTTCTCTTGTTTACACTTATCTTAAAAAACACTTCGATTTTATAGATTATTATATTCCTGATCGGTACTCGGAAGGTTACGGCGTTTCGACAGCAGGGATTGATTACGCCGCGGATAACAATTTTAAATTGATAATTGCATTGGACTGCGGTATTAAGGCCGTTGGTAAAATTGCATACGCGAATGAAAAAGGCATCGATTTTATAGTTTGCGATCATCATACACCAGGCGATATTTTGCCAGAGGCGATTGCAGTTCTCGATCCTAAAAGATTGGATTGCGATTATCCTTGTGATGCGTTATCGGGTTGTGGAGTTGGCTTTAAGTTAATGCAGGGATTGGCTCAGAAAATGGGATGGCCATTTGAGGAGTTGATACCATTGCTTGATTTATTGGCTGTTAGTATAGCTTCGGATATTGTCCCAATTACCGGCGAGAATAGAGTGTTGGCCCATTTTGGATTAATACAACTGAATAATTCTCCGAGATTAGGTTTGAAAACAATATTGAATTTAGCCGGAGTTGACAAAGATTTGACAGTAAACGATATTGTTTTTAAAGTCGGTCCAAGAATTAATGCTGCCGGAAGAATTCAATCGGGCAACCGGGCAGTTCAATTGCTGATTGCCGATACTGAGGAGTCGGCCATATTAATAGGAGATACAATTGATGTGATGAACGAAGATCGCAAAGAATTGGATCATAGTATTACGGATGAAGCGTTGGAAAGAGTTGCAAAAAGCAACGCGTTGCTTGCTAAAAAAAGCACTGTTCTTTTTGATCGTAACTGGCACAAAGGAGTGATTGGTATTGTTGCTTCTCGAATGATTGAGAATTATTATAAACCAACAGTAATTCTTACCGAATCGAATGGTTTTGCTACAGGCAGCGCTCGTTCGGTTGACGGTTTTGATTTGTACAATGCAATTTCGGAATGTAGTGATTTACTGGAAAACTTTGGTGGTCACAAGTATGCTGCAGGTTTAACTATGAAAATCGAGAATGTTGGAGAGTTCCAAAAACGTTTCGAAGATTATGTGGTAAATAACATTTCAGAAGATATGTTGGTTCCTCAGGTTAAGATTGATGCAAATATAAAATTATCTGATATTACCCCTAAATTTTTCCGGATTATTAAACAGTTTGAGCCTTTCGGCCCAAAAAACATGACCCCGGTTTTTGTGAGCGAACAAGTTCTCGATTATGGTTATAGTCGTCCGGTAGGAAGAAATAAGGAACATCTTAAACTTTCAGTTGTTGACGATATTCGCGAAGGAGATGTAAAAGCAGGAATTGCTTTTTCAATGGGGAATTTGTATCCTAAAATTTCGAGTGGTGTTCCATTTGATGTCTGTTACTCACTTCAGGAGAATGAGTACATGGGAAAAGTTGAAACTCAGTTAATGGTTCGTGATATCAAGTTCTAAATAATTTTAGATTTATCAGGAATTGATTTGGTTTTTTCCCGCTCATTAATTTTTTTCCATTTTTTTGATTGTTTTATTTCGATAGCCTGAGTGTTTGAAACGCTTGGTTTTGTTGTGTGTTGAGCATGATCATCATAAAGAGAACTTCTTTAAAAACAACTATTCGGATTTGTTCTTCGAGGCATCCTTGCTATATTTGCGCCAATTTGTAAAAAATCTAAACCTATTTTATGATCCTGTCTCAAGAAACCAGCACACCGAACTTTGATAGTCCCGCGAAAAGAATTATTATCGGGATTCAGTTCTTATTTGTTGCCTTTGGCGCAACAGTCCTTGTCCCGTTATTAGTCGGTATTGACCCATCAGTCGCATTATTTACAGCAGGAATCGGAACCTTGATTTTTCATTTAATCACAAAAGGTAAGGTTCCTGTTTTTTTGGGCAGTAGTTTTGCATTTATTGCTCCAATTGTAGCCGCTACGGAATTGTATGGTTTGCCGGGAGCTCTTTCTGGTTTAATTGCCGTTGGTTTGGTGTATGGCGTTGTCTCTGCAATAATAAAAGTTTGGGGCTTAGGCGTAATCGAGAAAATATTTCCTTCTATTGTGGTGGGGCCTGTAATCATGATTATTGGTCTTTCACTGGCTCCTGTTGCTGTAAATATGGCAAAAACGAATTGGATTATTTCTTCTGTTTCCTTATTAACTGCAGTTCTAATTGTGGTTTACAGCAAAGGAATGATTAAGCTGATTCCTATTTTTGTGGGAATTATTGTTGGTTACATTTTCTCTATAGTATTAGGGAAAGTTGATTTTACGTCAATTAATGATGCTGCATGGTTTGCGTTGCCTGATTTTGTTCGTCCGGAATTAAACTGGGGTGCTGTGTTATATATGCTTCCTGTTGCTTTTGCCCCGATTATAGAACACGTGGGTGATATGTATGCGATTGGAGGAGTGGCGAATAAGAAATTTGTAAAAGATCCAGGTTTGCACAGAACTCTGCTTGGTGATGGTATTGCTACAGCTTTCGCTGGATTTTTTGGCGGACCACCAAATACAACTTATTCTGAGGTAACCGGAGCAATAGCATTAACTAAAGTTACCGATCCGCGAGTATTGAGAATTGCTGCAATTACGGCAGTAGTATTTTCCCTTATCGGAAAAGTAAGTGCATTTCTTAAAACAATTCCACAAGCCGTTTTGGGTGGAATTATGTTGCTGTTGTTCGGTATGATTGCCAGTATTGGAATCAAAACATTAATTGATGCCAAGACAGATTTCTCAAAAACCAGAAATCAGGTGATTATTTCTATTGTGCTAACCGTAGGAATTGGTGGAGCACAAATTTCATATGGAACCTTCTCTTTGGCAGGAATTGGTCTTGCTTCTTTGGTAGGAGTTATATTGAATTTAATTTTACCAGATACTTCCAGGCCAATAAAAGGAAGCAAGGAAAAATAAAGAAGAATCTCAATGATATAAATAAAAAGCCCCAATTTGGGGCTTTTCTTGTCTAATACTAACTAAATTACCATTTATGCATCAAGAAATTTATTGGGTTATTTTTCTAAAAGAATATCTGCCAAATTCAAAATTATTTGTCTTGCCATTTCGGATGTAGTATCCCTTATTATCGCACATCCTATCTCCAAAACTATAAAATACAGTTTCATTTTCTACTTGAAATTCAGTTTCGCCGGATAAAATGAATTCGCACGAGCGACTTATTAACAATGGTGTTGATATCTTTGAATGATATTCTCTGTTTTCAGAATTGATTCCATGGCATTCACCGGAAACCAGAAATTGATCATCCCATGGGTTTTCCGGGGTGTTGTATCCGTCAATCCATTCTTTGGTTTTTGTACCAGAAATACTGTATTGTAATCCGTTTGAAGAGGTGAAAACAATATTGTCGTACGAAATAGTAAAGCTTAGCTGATCAAATTCGTTGAATCCATTCGATGTAATTTCAATATGACCTTCTATTTTTAGATCATTAATACAAAATTCTTCAAAATGAATAGATTGAAGAGTCTGATTCGTCATGTATCTCCCTGAAATTTCATTGTGTATTTGTCCACGCTTTAATCTTCCCAGATGATCGGTATGATTACTTGATCCATAGTTGATACTTATTGTTTTTGTGGATGTTGGAGGTTCATTGTCACCGCTTACTTTAATGACTGGAATTGAATCTCTTTTGGTATTGTCTTTTGACTTTGTACCATAATCGGTTGCAATCACATTTTTTTCCACCTCGCAAAGAAGGTCTTCCAAAATGCAGTTCACCATCGCATTTTCTTCAATATTCACAGAATTGGTAATTTGAATCTCCATATTCATATCCTCTTCCGATGTGGAACAGGAAATTATTCCTGATATAATAAGAAATGCCCAACCTATTAATTTGCTCGCTCTCATATCTTTCCTTATTTATTTCAACACGTATTCTTAAACGGATAAAAAACAATAAAGTTCGGATGAATGAATTTATAATAGTGACTGATGGTTGATATCTGATGATTGAGTGTGGTTTTGTTTTTGTGAAGTTGAAAAAGAAAGGATAAAAAAATCCCCCATACATTGTATGAGGGATTGTAAATGTTTTGGGAAGTAATTACTCACCAATATTATAAATGTATTTCAGTACGAATAAAAAGGCAATACAAATCATTGCAATGTTTAGTTCCTTGTAACGGCCTGTTAGTACTTTTAAGATTACATAGGAAAGCATACCGAATGCAATACCTTCTGCGATACTGTATGCAAGAGGCATCATAATCATGGTAAGGAAAGCCGGAATGAATTCTGAGTAATCATCAAAGTTGATTTTTGTGATTGGACTCATCATGAAAATACCGATGATTACAAGAACTGATGAACTGGCAGCCGCAGGAATCATTGTGAAAAGTGGTGTGAAAAATAAGGCAAGAAAGAACATGAATGCCACAACCAATGAGGTCATACCTGTTTTTCCACCTTCGGCTACACCGGCAGCACTTTCAACGTAAGTTGTTACAGTTGATGTTCCCAATACTGCACCTACAGTAGTACCAATAGCATCAGCAAAAAGAGCTTGTTTAACACGGGGTACTCTTCCTTTTTCATCCAAAAGATTTGCTTTTGAAGATACACCTACAAGAGTTCCAACAGTATCGAACATATCTACAAAAAGGAAAACGAATAGGATAGAAACAAATTTCCATGAAAGAACCTCCTCAAATCCTACAAATTTGAAAAAGATAGGCTCTAATGATGGAGGAAGACTTACAATACCACCATCCTTAGGAAGACTTGTAACGTCTATTCCTGGAATCAATCCAACTGCAGTTACAGCCAGAAGACCAATTAAAATTGCACCTTTTACATTGCGAACCAAAAGCAGGCCAATAATAATGATACCTAAAATACAAAGCAATGCCCCTGCAGAATGAAGATTTCCTAAGTGAACAGGAACTCCTTGTCCTTGTACAATAATTGCAACATCTTTATGTGCCAATCCTATAAAAGCAATAAACAGACCAATACCTACAGAAATAGCATGTTTAATATTGGTAGGAATTGAGTTGATAATGGCTTCGCGAACGTTAAAGAACGTAAGTAAAAGAAAGATGATACCTTCAGCAAATACTGCGGTAAGAGCTAACTGCCAGCTGCATCCCATTACACCACATACGGTGAATGCGAAAAAGGCATTTAATCCCATCCCCGGAGCTAAAGCAAAAGGAAGTTTAGCAACCAATGCCATAACTAATGTAGCAATCACTGCAGATAATGCAGTTGCAGTCATTACAGCACCATAATCCATTCCTGCAACGGAGAGAAAGTATGGATTTACAGCCAAAATATAGGCCATCGTAGCAAAGGTGGTTAAACCGGCGACAATCTCTGTCTTCATGTTTGAACCTTGCCCGGTGATATTAAAAAATTTATCTAACATGGTTGTTTATAATTAGTTTTCCGATTAGAAATTCCATTTTACAGCTAAAGTAGGACGAACTTTAAAGTCGTCACCAGCAAAATTGTTAGAGATTTCAATTTCTCCACCAAGAGATATGTTTTCTGTGGCATTATACCAAAATTGAGGTTCAGCTAAGAAAACCAGTTTGTCTGAAACAATACCTGAGGCAATGGCTTTATTGTCTCCATTTTCTGACCAAAGATCAGCAAAACCAGATAGTGTTACTTTATTTTTAAACAGGTTTGCATACCAGGTTCCTGTTACCTGAAAATTACCTTTGCCGGCATTTTTAAAAGATTTGTAACCTGCATAAGCCGAAAATCCACATTTTGCATTTCCTTTAGAATAGTTCAAACCATAAATCCAGGCATTTGTAATGGTGTATCCGAAGTTTGTGGCATTTCCAACACCACCATTGAATTCAATATGGATACCGACAGGCATTTTTTCTGTTTTTAAGACACGGGCAATCTCAAAATAACCTTGGTTGATTCCGTTTTCAGAATTGTAATCAAAATCTACGAAAGTAAATGTGTTACCCCATTTGTCCATTTTAAACATTTCGAAAGTGGAGGTGAATTGATCTCTGTCGAAATCGCGGTGCAACTGAAAGTTTTGAGCATTCACTGCGAAGGAAGCCAGAACAGCAAAGATTACAAGTAATTTTTTCATCTTAAAATGATTGTTTAGGTTTAAAAATAGTAGTTACTAAAAATGGTTGTTTTAATTCTTTATAATATCGTTAAGGTGATTGACCACAATAGGGCAACCTGTCTCATTTAATTTTTTGATGGATTGATGACCTGCAGCAATTAATATACAATTACAGCCTAATTCCTGAGCAACTTCGTAGTCGTGAGTGGTGTCACCAAACAGGCAAACATCTTTCGGAGTAAGCTGATGACTTTCAATTATTTTAATTCCATTTGCAATTTTCGAACTGGCATAAATATTATCAATGCCGGAAATTTCAGAGAAAAAACTGCCAATATTTTCACTTGCAACCGAAGCGTTCAGCATGTTCTGTTCCATTGCCGACAGGATAAATTGTTTTTTACCTAAGGACGAAAAATGGGAAAGAAGCTGAATAGCTTCGGGAAATATGCTTGATTCAGGTAATAAGGATTTGTAATTGGAGATAAATTCTTTTGCTGTAAGATCCCAATCTTCCTTTTCAAAATTGAATCCAACAGATTCGTAATATTTTTTTACCGGAAAAGTAAAAACGTCTCTATAGCTTTCCGTGCTTAATATAGGAAGCTCTCTTTTTATCAGCATTTGGTTGATACTCTTAAGTCCTATCGACAGATCATCCAAAAGTGTTCCGTTGTAATCCCAAATAATCGCTTTACTTTTTATCATGTAGTTTGGGATTTTAGGGTGGCTATTGCTCCGGTTGCTGCACCTGATACTTTTAGCAGATCATGTGGATTTAGTTTTAGTTGTTTGCCTCTGATGCCGGCACTGATTAACACGTAGTCAAGCTTAAGAGCACTCATATCCATAAAGATAGGATAATCTTTTTTCATTCCCAGAGGAGAACAGCCACCACGAATATAGCCTGTTAGTTCCTGAATATTTTTCATGGGAACCATTGCACATTTTTTATTGCCGCTAAGAGTTGCGAATGCTTTAAGATCAAGTTCGGAGGCTCCGGGAATGCAAGCGACAATTGTGCCTGTTTTATCTCCGGTAAGGACAAGTGTTTTGAAGATAAATTGAATATGCTGACCCGTTTTTTCAGCTACGCGTTCGGCTCCCAATTCTATTGGATCCACATCGTAATCGATAATTTCGTATTCAATTTTTGCCCGATCTAAAATGCGGGCCGCATTTGTCTTTTTCATCCTTTTGTTTTTTGGCCAGTTAAAAAAACAATTGCTTTTTTACTGGAAACTACCAGTTTCCCAGATGATGCCTTTATAATAAGGCGCAAAAGTAGTAAAATTTTTAAATTTCAAAATTAAAAACTTTTTTGTCTGCCCATTAAAAAGCTGATATTTATCAGAAACAAAGGTTTGCAGGAGGAAATAATATTATTGTTTTAATTTGTTAAGAATTAAAATTACATATTTAAGAGAAAGCAGATTAGATGTTTGAATCGTATTGTTACAGAATTACGACATTTTTTTATCGGGTGTCGATCTAAGGCAAATACTGTCCTGATTTTGTTTTATCTTTCAGGTATAGAAACTTAAACTAAAATATTGTGAAAGTAATCGAAACGCATATTGTTCCAGACGGCATAAGCGATATTCGTTTGCAGGATTATGCTCCTTCTGTTTTTGTTTCAATTTCATCTCATCAGGGGATGAAGAAGGCAATAAAGAAGGGAATGGTACTGGTGAATGGAGTTGTTGCAAAAACTGGTTTGTGGGTAGAATCAGGGCAGCGAATTGACATGTGTGATTTGGAATTGCCTCCGGCAAAGGTATTTGAATTGGAACTAGAGGTAATTTATGAAGATGAGCATATTGCCGTGATTAATAAACCTGCCGGCATTTCGGTAAGTGGAAATTTATTTCGTACTATACAGAATACTTTGCCGTTTAATTTAAAGCTGTCAACATGTATTGATGCTTTGACGGTTTTTCGTCCGGTTCATCGTTTGGATAATCCTACTTGTGGATTGTTATTGATAGCAAAAACATCCCATGCAATTAAGAGCTTAGGAGCGCAATTCGAAAATAGAACTGTCAGCAAGCAATATACAGCAGTAGTTATAGGCAGTTTGCCTGATAAAGGTAAGGTTGATATGCCAGTTGAAGGTAAGGATGCTGTAAGTTCATTTCGGGTGATTCAAAGAAATAATTCGATTCGAAATCAAACCTTAAATATGGTTCATTTGTTTCCAAAAACGGGAAGAACTCATCAGTTGAGAATTCATATGGCAGGAATGGGAACTCCAATTTTGGGCGATAAACTATATGGAAGTGAAGGTGAGATTTTGCGCAGGAAAGGATTGTTCCTGTGCGCAACAGGGCTTCAGTTTCATCATCCGGTTACAAACGAGAAGATGGATATATCGATAGATCCACCTTATAAGTTCGGCCGTTTTATGGAAATGGAAGAAAAACGATGGAAGAGATACAATGAAGATCTTAATCTCGTGTAATTTTATTTATAGAATGCTTCGATTCCTGGATACCCAAACTTTTTCTTTGCCATTTCAGTAGGAAATATCATATACTGGATTTCTGCTTCAGAGCAGACTTTTCCATTTTCATCCAATATTTCTGCATGAATGTTCGCAAATTTCTTTTCCTGAGAAATTAATTGAGCCCGAACTGTCAGTAATCCTTTATCTGTAAAAGCAGAGCTTCTGAATTTTGCATTTAAGGCTGTGGTTACTCCACTGGTTTGGCATTTTACAAATACTACCCAGCAAGCAATTTCATCAAGAATAGTAGTCTGAACTCCTCCGTGCAATACATTTTTAAAACCTGACAAATAAGCTTTCGGATTCCAGTGAGAGACAATAAAATCGCCATCTTCGAAGAATTCCATTTGCAAACCCTGCTCATTTTTTGGGGAGCAGCCAAAGCAGTTTCCATTTTCGGTTTCGATATAAGGATTGATTATTTTTTTCATGCTTATTGAATTTGGGGTTCGAAAGTAAGAAAGGATTCTTGAATTGCGAAATTATTGCGATGTATAAATGAACAAAGTCAAGGAGTACAATGAACTTGTCGCGAAATTCATTTAATTATCGGTCGTTAAAAACGAAATTTGAGTAATAATTTAATCTCTGATTTTGTGTCGTCTTTGATTTCTGAGTTGCCGGAGCCTATGCTTGTTTGGTTGGAATATTTTGTTTGAGAATATCTTGCGTATAATTTAAGATGCCTGTTTAATTCCCAGTTAAAATTGATATAAAAACGATTTCCTTTTAGATAGTAGGCGGGCACGGAGTAGGCGTAAAGAATGTCATTTTCGTACGCGTAAATTCTCGAATTAAAAGAATCTGTGTCGAATAAAGCGTAACGAAGATTCAGGGAAATAGGTTTGTTCGTAAAGTGATAAATTAAATCCTGATAAAGGAGATAACCATTTTCATTGATATTTTCTTTTTGGTATTGTGAGATTTCAATTCGGTTTCTAATTTCCCAATTCTCATTCAGTTTTGCCGACAAATGAAGACGGTATTGATTTTTCTTCTGGTCGACCAGACTTTTGATAACACCTGAACTGTCATTTTCTGGTTTGCTCTCCTGCTTGTACCTAAAATAAACCGAAACCGAATTGTTAGGAGTAAATTCAAGCTGTGAGAAATATTCATGTCCTTCACTGGGTGAGTTGGCTGAATATCTCAGCCAGGGAAATTGGAACTGATCGTAATAAGCTTTTAGTGTCCATTTTGGATAAGGATGAAATTCGACTCCCATGTAGAAACCTTCTTCGTTTTGAGTTTTACTTTGTTCTGCAAATGCATTCGAGAATAAGGCATGATAATCCGGATCGTATTTTCGGTAGATCAGCTCGAAGTTAAGTTGTGGGTGAGCCTGAATATTTGCCCCTTGCAAAAGTGCTTTGCCTCCGGATTTGCTTTGAGCTATTTCTCCGTATAAGTGTATCGATCGAAATTGAGTTTCGTAGTAAAGACTAATATTACGGTTTTCACTACCCTTAAAACCGTGAAAATTGTAAGCCGCATCGGTTCCTTTTATTTCAGGTGTATATTTAGATTGCAGAAATGATATTCCCAGTTCTATCTTTTTCAGATTGGCTGATAAATAGGAGCCAAAAATCATTTCTTCTAATTTGTGTTTTTTATCAAATTCGCTGGAATTTCTATGAAAGCCTGTGTTTACAATGCTGGATATAAAAGGTTTTATGGAATCGGATTGAAGAGTGCCGTCTTTCTTTTTGTAGGAGGTGAACAGTGCAAAATTTACATTTTTAAGAGGTGCTAATAGTAACGATATGCCACGATGGAATTGGTTTTCATCAGTAGATTTATAGCTTTTAATTCCTTGAGATTTGTATGCGTTATGGGTTGTTAAAGAGGATTTTCCACCTCCCAATCCAGACCAAATACTCAGTCCTTGTCCAAATTTGATCTGATAATTACCAAGATTTACTTGTTTTAAAATTCCTTTGGAATTGTATTGAATGTAGGCTGAGTAAAAATCGAAACCATTCTTATTTTCTGCTTCAAAAAACGGTTCTCCTTTGTCTTTTTCGGATGTGAAGCCAAAAGAGACATTTTTTTCAGGAGATGTATATTGGTAGCGCGAATAATATTTCCATGGGTTTCCAAGATATCTTGAGTTTGCATTTTCAGTAGTGTAGCCTTTTTCTTCCTCAATTGTTCTTTCGGATTTTAAAAGCAGAATGTGCTTTGCTTTTTTTCTTTTGCTGAGAGTGTCTTGTGCCATTTGTTTTAGACTAACAAAAGGAGCAATGGTTCGAATAATTTCCGATGAAAATCCGGGTATTAGCTGTAATTCATAAAGACTAAAGATTTGGCCGGTACTTTCTCTGTATTTAATGAAATTGGTGATTTGATTTTTATTGAGAATAAACAGCTTGTTAAGATCATTTTCATTCGCACTATTTAAATTTATTGGATCAGTTAAAAGGATGTTTAATTCGTCGAGCAGATTTGAGTAATCCAAATCTTCTTCGCTTTGTTCTGCAATTGATTCAATTAAATTTTCAATCAAATCATTTTGTGATGCTGTATTTTGTGATTTGGTTATTAGTGCGCAACAAAGTAAACAAAAGAGGATTATTAAATGTTTTGAGGTATTCATGCGCACAAACTAAAAGGTTATATTGATATCAGCCGAAGGAGTATAACCCAATACCGGATGCCGGGAAAAGGAAATGTTGGCTTTCACAATTTTAAAAGAAAATCCCATTCCCATGCTAATTGAATTCGGATGATTGTAAACTCCGGCGCGTAGGGATATTTTTTCAGTTATTCCGTATTCAATGCCAAATTTGCTTCTCATGTCATGATCCAAATCCTTTTCAATTTCAGAGGTGATAATCATTTGATCGGACATCTTCCACGAAAGACCAAATCTTGCAGTACAGGGAATTTTATCTTCATAATCTGCAGTGGTGAAATTTGTTTGACTTGGGTTGAAAATATGAAAGCCTAAATGAATATCAGGAAATATTTCTGCGAGAATTCCAGCTTCGAATGTGTATTTGTTCTGTGATCCGTAGGATTGATTCAATTCTTGTCGGATTTGATCAAATTGCAATCCTGCCCAAAAGTGTTTCCCTAAAGCACGGGAATAAGCGATACCAATTTTGGTTTCTTTATATAGATTAAAACCAAATTGTGTATAAGTCATACTGAAAGTTCCCAGTTGAGTCGGATAGTTAAAATGAAATGCTTTTGTGCTTAGTTCTTTTACTTCAAACCGATTTTCGTAGTAGGCTCCAAAAGATTTTTCATCCAATTTTGCCAGTATTGCCTGATTGTGGAACCCTGCCCAAATATCTAATAATGCGACACTTGAATTTCCCATTGCATGCGAGCGGGCACCAGCTAAATGATTTTCATTTGATGCGAATAAATGAATTGGGAGTAAAAGAAGAAGAAGAAGATATGTTTTTTTCATCCTGAGATTATTGTCCAAGTCATAGAAAGAGTAAATGAACACCTTTCCTCTTATGATTATTATCTATTTCGAGAAAACTTTAATGTGTTGATATCCTTGAACCTATGAAATAATATTATTGTTGAAAATAGTAATTGTGTGATTTTATAAGCACTGATTGTTTGTTATAAGTAGAATTACATTGTTTAAATGTTAATCAGAATTATATTAGTGGTAAATATAATAAAAAAAACCACAAAACAGAATTATGTTTTGTGGTTTTGTAGTGGTGGGTTTTATTTTGTTTCCTAGTTGGTCTTGAATTCGTATTTGATAGAAGATAATTCTTCATTCGCTTTAACGATTTTTTCTTTGAGACTTTCTTTAAACGCGATAACATCTTTTTGCAATTCGCTATCCGCTATGGCAAGCATTTGTCCGGCAAGAATACCTGCATTCATAGCACCGTTAATGCCGACTGTTGCAACAGGAATTCCCGGAGGCATTTGAGCAATACTTAAAAGTGCATCCATACCATCTAAGGATGCATTGATTGGTACTCCAATTACCGGTACTGGTGTCATTGCAGCAATTACACCAGGCAGATGTGCTGCCATTCCTGCTCCGGCAATAATGGCTTTTATTCCACGATCGAATGCTCCTTTGGCAAATTTCTCAACTTCTTCAGGTGTTCGGTGAGCAGATAATGCATGAATCTCGAAAGGGATTTTGAAGTCGTTTAAGACTTTGGCGGCTTTTTCCATAACCGGAAGGTCGGATGTACTTCCCATTATGATACTTACTTTTGCTTTCATATGGTTTTATTCGTGGATTTGGTAAATAAAATGACAAAAAATTGTACTTTTGCAGCTAAAATTAAGGAATTGTTTTAATTCCAATGTTACTTGCATCACTTACTATTTTTTCAAGCGTAAAATTGAAAAAAAAATATGTATGTAACACTGTGGAATTGAAACATTTTTTATTTCTGTTTTTTAAGAGTGAGACATATTTATTTTACGATATTTTAGGGCATTGCCTTAAACGCCCGATATTTCAAGGGAAATCTTGTTGGGGGAAATCGGACAACTAAGACAAAAATTGAATCAATGAAAACTGTAAAACTTCTGGATCGAGAATTTAGAGTGTCTATTCCTTCTGAGGATATTGACAATGTAATTGCTGAAATGGCTGAAAAAATGAATAAGGATCTTGCTGGGACAAATCCGTTATTTATTTGTATTTTAAATGGTTCTTTCATGTTTGCATCGGATTTGATGAAGCAGATTACTGTTGAAAATGCTCAGATTACATTTATGAGATTGTCCTCATACGATGGAATGGGAACAACTGGGAAAGTGAAAAAACTAATGGGTTTTACAGAAGATTTAAAAGACAGAACGGTTGTGTTGTTGGAAGATATTGTTGATACAGGAATTACGATCACAAATACACTGGAACAAATTAAAGATTACGAAGCCAAAGAAGTTTTGATTGCAACCATGTTGTTTAAACCAGATGCTTTGATTCGTGATGTGAAATTAAATTACGTAGGTATGGAAATACCGAATGATTTTATTGTTGGAAGAGGATTGGATTATGATGGAATGGGTAGAAACCTTCCGGATGTGTATACTGTAATTGAAAAGTAAATGTTGAACATTGTTTTGTTTGGACCTCCAGGTTCGGGAAAAGGAACTCAATCTAAGTTGCTTCAGAAAAAATATGGGTTGATTCACCTTTCTACAGGCGATGTGTGCAGAGAAGAAATTAAGCTGGCAACACCCGAAGGATTGGAAGCAAAAAGATTGATTGATGGAGGAAATTTTTTCCCGGATAAATTAGCATATCGAATTGTTGAGAAATTTTTAGACAGCAATATCGAAGCAAAGGGTTTTGTATACGATGGCATGCCGCGTCACGAAGGTCAGATTGATGTGTTTGACGGAATGCTTGCTAAAAGGGACAGTGTTGTTGATATAGTTATCGAATTAAAAGTGGAAGAAGAAGAATTAATTCAACGACTTTTAAAAAGAGGCGAATCTTCCGGTCGGCCGGATGATTCAGGAAGAGAAGTAATTGAAAAACGACTTCGGATTTATGAAGATGTTACTGCTCCGATTGCAAAGCGGTATAAAGAAAAGGGTGTGTATCACTCTCTCGATGCAATAGGATCATTAGATGATGTACTTGAACGAATTAGCTTATTGCTGGAAAAATGTTTAACGGGACAATTAGTTCCTGTTGAAGTACAATAGATTAAAAATATATATTATGGCTGGGTCTAATTTTGTTGATTACGTAAAAATATTTTGTCGTTCGGGTGCAGGAGGTGCCGGGTCAACCCACCTTTTCAGGGATAAGTTGACAATGACCGGTGGACCGGATGGTGGTGATGGTGGCCGGGGAGGACATGTTATCATACGTGCAAATAAGCAACTTTGGACTCTGGTGCATTTAAAATACAGTCGTCACGTCTTTTCTGGTGATGGAGGTGATGGTGGGCAGAGCCGAAGTACGGGTAAAGAAGGAGAGGATAAGGTGATTGAGGTGCCATTGGGTACTGTTGCCCGCGATGCTGAAACTGGTGAAGTTATTTTTGATGTAACCGAAGATGGTGAAGAGAAAATCTTAGTGAAAGGTGGTCGTGGAGGTCTTGGAAACTGGAATTTCAGATCTTCAACAAATCAAACACCTCGTTATGCTCAAAGCGGAGAAGAAAGAGTGGAACGACCGGTAATACTAGAATTAAAGGTTCTTGCAGATGTTGGTTTAGTTGGTTTTCCAAGTGTAGGTAAATCTACCTTGCTTTCTGTTGTATCTGCGGCAAAACCTAAAATTGCTGATTATCCTTTTACCACATTGGTTCCTAATTTAGGTATCGTGTCTTACCGTGACAATCGCTCATTTGTGATGGCAGATATTCCTGGTATTATTGAAGGTGCGCACGAGGGGCGTGGACTTGGATTGCGGTTTTTACGACACATTGAGCGAAATTCTGTTCTTCTGTTTATGGTAGCTGCCGATAGCGACGACATTCATAATGAATACAAAATTCTGTTGAACGAACTAAAACAGTTTAACCCGGAACTTCTGGACAAACAGCGCTTGCTGGCAATTACAAAATCCGATATGTTGGATCAGGAGTTGATTGATGAGATGAAACAGGATTTACCTGAAATACCGCATGTTTTTATTTCTTCAGTGGCTCAAAAAGGACTTACCGAATTAAAAGATATGCTTTGGAAAGCTATTAATGAGTAAAAGCTTTAAATAGCATTAAAATAACTTAGGGCTTCTTTCTCCAATTACTGATGAGAAAGAAGCTTTTTTTACATCAGTAATTTTACCTTGTTTTCGATTCTTCCAGTGTTTATTTTCTTTATTCCTTTGTCTTTTTCTTGATTTAGCAAAACTAAAAAAAAGGCAATAGTCAATACAATTAAGTTTTTTAGATTGAATTTTATTTGTGTTTGTTCTGAATTACTGGGTGTTGCAATATCTTTTTTCGTTGATTTTTAGGGAAATAGGAATGGCTTTATTTCCGGAATATTGCTTTAAGTAAGGGCATTTCAACAGGCTGTTGATAAACTACTTCCTAACGAATGGTTCTTTTAACTATATTTGTAAAAACGCGATTTTTCATGACTGCAAAATATTCTGAAGACTCAATCCGTACATTAGATTGGAAAGAACACATTCGCAAACGCCCTGGTATGTATATCGGGAAACTTGGCGATGGATCTTCTCATGATGACGGTATTTATATTTTATTGAAAGAAGTAATTGATAACTCAATTGATGAGTTTGCTATGGGAGTGGGCAAATCAATCGAAGTTAGTATTACAGACAGGAACGTAACTGTTCGTGATTTTGGCCGGGGTATTCCCTTAGGGAAGTTAATTGATGTAACTTCTAAAATGAATACAGGAGCAAAATACGATTCTGAAGTATTTAAAAAATCCGTAGGTCTTAATGGAGTGGGGATAAAGGCCGTAAATGCCTTGTCCGATCAGTTCATTATTGAATCTTTTCGCGAAGGAGAGGTTAAGAAAGCTGTTTTCTCGAGAGGTGTTCTTGTTGAGGAAAATGAAATTGAGCCTACCGAGGAAAAAAATGGTGTGAGAATCGTTTTTCATCCTGACGAGGAGTTGTTTTTAAATTATCGGTTTATTTCTGAATATATTGAAACACTGCTTAAAAACTACGTTTATCTAAACGCAGGACTGTCTATTTACTTTAATGGTCAAAGATTCTTTTCGAAAAATGGATTGCTTGATCTTTTGAATGAGAATATGAATTCGGAAGGATTATATGATATCATTCATTTGAAAGGTGAGGATATCGAAGTTGCTATGACCCATGGCAGACAGTATGGCGAAGAGTACTATTCTTTTGTAAACGGACAGCATACAACGCAAGGGGGAACTCACCTTGCTGCATTTAGAGAAGCCTTGGTGAAAGGGATTCGGGATTTCTTTAAAAAGGATTTTGATACATCAGATATCAGGACTTCTATTATATCAGCAATTAGTATTAAAGTACAGGAGCCGGTTTTTGAATCACAAACCAAAACAAAATTAGGTTCTAAAGATATAGGTCCGGAAGGACCATCCGTTCGGAATTTCATAATGGATTTCGTGACTTCTAATTTGGATAATTATCTGCATAAAAACCCAACTGTAGCCGAGGCTATTCTCCAGAAAATTATTGAGTCAGAAAAAGAACGAAAGGCCATTTCCGGCATTAAAAAAATTGCCAAAGAACGAGCAAAAACGGCTAGCTTACACAATAAAAAATTACGTGATTGCCGGGTTCATTTTGATACAAAACACGAACAAAAATCAGAAGCTTCTCTTTTTATTACCGAGGGAGATTCGGCTAGTGGATCAATTACCAAATCCAGAGATGTAAATACTCAGGCTGTTTTTAGTTTAAAAGGGAAACCTTTAAATACATATGGGTTAACGAAAAAGATTGTTTACGAGAATGAAGAATTCAATCTGTTGCAGGCAGCATTAAATATCGAGGATGGATTGGAAGGTTTACGCTATAACAATGTGATTATTGCAACCGATGCCGATGTGGATGGAATGCATATTCGCTTGTTGTTGATTACTTTCTTTTTGCAGTTTTTCCCTGATATTGTTAGAAGCGGACATTTGTATATTTTACAAACACCGCTGTTTCGGGTTCGGAATAAAAAAATAACTCATTATTGTTACTCCGAAGAGGAAAGAGTGAAGGCAATGAAAAGTGTTGGTGCTAACCCTGAAATAACCCGATTTAAAGGTTTAGGTGAAATCTCACCAAGTGAATTTAAACACTTTATTGGTAAAGACATCAGGCTTGATCCTGTTGTGATGAAGAAAGATGATTCTGTTCCGGACATGCTGGAATTCTACATGGGGAAAAATACTCCTTTAAGACAAGAATTTATCATCGGTAATCTTCATATTGAAAGAGATGAGCTTTAAGCAAATTTCATCAATCGATTTTTTAGAACTAAATAAACCCAAATACCTCTATGAGTAACGACGAGACAAATGGTATGGAAATCCCAGAGGAAATGGATAATGATGTGAATGGCGTGCACTCCGAAACAATGAGGAATGTGACATATCTTTCCGGGATGTATCAAAATTGGTTTCTGGATTATGCATCCTATGTGATTTTAGAACGAGCTGTACCCTATGTAAATGATGGGTTAAAGCCTGTTCAGCGAAGAATTTTGCATGCCATGAAGCAATTGGATGATGGGCGATACAATAAGGTAGCCAATATTATTGGTAACACCATGCAGTATCATCCTCATGGCGATGCTTCAATTGGAGATGCACTGGTTCAGCTGGGACAAAAAGATTTGTTGATTGACATGCAGGGAAACTGGGGGAATATCCTTACCGGTGATTCTGCTGCCGCACCAAGATATATTGAAGCACGTTTATCCAAATTTGCGTTGGAGGTTCTTTTTAATCCAAAAACAACCAATTGGAAACAATCTTACGACGGGCGTAACAAAGAACCAATTACGCTTCCGGTAAAATTTCCATTATTATTGGCGCAAGGGGTAGAAGGTATTGCAGTTGGACTGGCATCCAAAATTTTACCGCATAATTTCAACGAATTAATTGATGCTTGTGTGTCCTACCTGAGTGGTGAGGAGTTTGAACTTTATCCGGATTTCCCAACAGCTGGATTGGTTGAAGTAAGCCGTTACAATGATGGTTTGCGTGGTGGTGCGGTGAAAGTGAGAGCTAGAATTGAAAAGTTCGATAACCGGACTCTTAAAATAACTGAAATTCCATTTGGAAAAACAACATCAAGCGTAATTGAATCCATTATCAAAGCAAATGATAAAGGGAAAATTAAGATCAAAAAGATTGATGACAATACGGCTGAATTTGTTGAGATTCAGATTCATTTGGCCAATGGAATTTCTTCCGATAATACCATTGATGCTCTTTATGCTTTTACAGATTGTGAAATTTCTATTTCTCCCAATGCATGTATTGTTGAGAATGATAAACCGAAATTTATTGGCGTTGCTGAAATTTTAAGACGCGCTGCCGATAATACGGTTGCTTTACTGAAACTCGAGCTTGAAATACGCAAAAATGAACTCGAAGAGTCATGGCATTATGCTTCTTTGGAGCGAATTTTTATTGAAAACAGAATCTATCGGGACATTGAGGAGTGTGAAACATGGGAAGAGGTTATTGAAACCATCGATACAGGATTAAAACCCTTTACGGCAAACTTAATGCGTGCTGTAACCCGTGATGATGTTGTGCGGTTGACTGAGATTAAAATTAAAAGAATTTCTAAATTCGATATTAATAAAGCCAAGGATTTTATTCAATCTATTGAAGATGAGATTGCGGAAATCGAAGTTCATCTGGCCAATATTATTCCTTTCACAATCAGGTACTATAAATCCATAAAGAAGAAATATGGAATTGGACGGGAAAGAAAAACAGAAATTAGAAGTTTCGAAAATATTGTAGCAACCAAAGTAGTGGTTGCCAACGAAAAATTATACGTTAACAGAGAGGAAGGCTTTATTGGAACAGGCCTGAAGAAGGATGAGTACATCTGTGATTGTTCTGATATCGATGATATTATTGTGATTAGAAAAGACGGTACTTATTTTGTGACCAAGGTTGCTGATAAGTGTTTTGTTGGAAAGAACCTGTTGCACATAGCAGTGTTCAGAAAGAACGATAAAAGAACTATTTATAATGTAGCTTATCGGGATGGAAAAGCTGGAAACTCTTACGTAAAACGTTTTTCTGTTACCAGTATTACTCGTGACAAGGAGTACGATATCACCAAATCAAAAGATGGTTCACGAATTCTGTATTTTAGTGCGAATCCAAACGGGGAGGCTGAAGTTGTTCGTGTAGTTTTAAAACCAAAACCTCGTTTGAAAAAAACAGTATTTGAATTTGATTTTGCAGAATTGGCTGTCAAAGGACGTGCTTCAATGGGGAATATATTATCCAGAAATGACGTTCATAAGATTACTCTGAAACAAGAAGGGGTTTCTACTTTGGGAGGACGAAAAATATGGTTTGATCCAGATGTTTTACGTATAAATACAGACCAAAGAGGTGATTTTATTGGTGAATTTACAGGTGATGATAAAATCCTTGTTGTAACAAGAGCATCCTCATTTCATTTTACGAGCTTCGATTTAAGCAATCACTATCCTGATAATATCAGTATTATTGAAAAATATGACGATGAAAAGATTTGGTCTGCTGTATTTTTTGATGCCGATCAGGATTATTACTACCTAAAACGCTTTACCATGGAAGGAAATGGCAAAGAGGTAAGTTTCTTAGGTGAAAATCCTGCTAACAGACTGGTTTGCTTAACCGATGAGCAGTATCCAAGATTCGAAATTTCATATGGAGGTAAAAATGAAGACCGGCCTAATGAAATTGTAGATGGAAATGAGTTTATTGGTGTGAAATCATACAAAGCAAGAGGAAAAAGATTATCGGTTTACGAAGTATCTGAAATAAAAGAAATTGAACCTTTACCTCGCGAAGAGGAAGATGAAAATATTGAAGATGTTGAAGGCGTTGAGGTTGATGATAACGCTGAAAATAATCAAGATTAATTTTCTTTTCAGCGAATTCTTATTCCTTGATTTATTTAAAATTTTGCAATGAAGATTTTTTTGATTGGATATATGGGCTGTGGTAAATCACGCTGGGGTAAAATGATTGCGGCTCATTATGGTTTTCGATTTGCTGATCTTGATACTCTGATTGAAAAGAGAGAGAATTTAACGATCCCGGAAATTTTCGAAAAATTCGGAGAATCAGGTTTTCGGCAACGGGAACATGATGCATTGAAGTCAATTTCTGATACAGAAAATCTTATTGTAGCTACCGGAGGCGGAGCTCCATGTTTCAACAACAACATGGAGGAGATGAATCGCTTGGGGGTTACTTTGTTTATCGAATGCAGTCCTTCGTTGCTTCGGGAGCGAATTACGAACTCAGATACCGAGCGTCCTTTGGTGAAAAATTTCTCGCAGGATGAACTTCTGGACTACATAGTAAGCCATTTAAAGACCAGAATGCCTTTTTATGAAAAGGCACAGTATAAAATGGTCTCTGGTAATCTGGAATTAGAAGACTTTATCGTATTTCTGGATCCAATTATAAATCCGTAAGTTGAGGAATTTCAAAATCATTCAAACTACCAAGAACTTTATTTGCGATTATAAATTTGTCAAGATTATAGGCATCTTTCTCAGGAACTGCAATACATTTCATGCCTGCCGCAAGAGCAGAGATTACACCATTTAAAGAATCTTCGAAAACTAAACATTCTGAAGGATGAATGCCGAGTAATTCCGCTGTTGTTATAAAAACCTGTGGATGTGGTTTTCCATATTTTTCAAATTCGGCCGAATGAACCACTTCGAAATAATCTTGAAGTTGTAGTTTTTCCAAAACAGCTGAGATAATTTTCATTTTCGAAGATGAGGCAAGTCCAATTTTAAAGGAAGCCTGCTGTAAATTCTCCAGAGTTTTATTCACGCCATCCAAACAGGCTCCTTTTTCCAATACCAAACGAATAACATTTTCAACAATATCTTCTGTAACTTTCTCTTTCAAAACATGATTCCAGGGCGTCATTTTATACATCACTTCAACTACCTCGTCTATTCTTTTTCCCATGAACTGTTCAAACATTTTATTGTTAACATCAAGTCCAAGTGAAGAGAATACTTTTGTTTCACTCTCCTGCCAGAATGGTTCGGAATTTATCAAAAGACCATCCATATCAAAAATTACTGCTTTAATCATAGTTACATTTTACATTTAGCTTGCAAAAATACTTATTTTAAGTATACGATAGAGAAGGGCGCAATCACATCTGATTATTTACTGTTAATAATTGTTAAATCGCTAACAGTTCAGTTGGATAGATGGGCTTTTTTCTAAATTTGTTAGATACAATTAGATTTTTCGTATATGGATATTGTTGTTGAACATCTTACCAAAAGATATGGTCCTCAAAAGGCTGTTGATAATGTATCTTTTCGTGTGAAAGCAGGAGAGGTTTTAGGTTTTTTGGGTCCTAACGGAGCAGGAAAAACCACTACCATGAAAGCAATGGCATGTTTTATTAAACCTGAAGAAGGAGACATATTGGTTGGTGGTTACTCTATTCATGATCATCCCGAAATCATAAAGAAAAATATTGGATATCTGGCCGAGAATAATCCATTGTATCAGGAAATGAACATTATCGATTTTCTGGAATTCATTGCGAAAATTCATGGAATACCTAAATATCTTATTCCTGAAAGGATATTGGATATGATTCGGACATGTGGTTTAGAGGGGGAGAAACACAAATTAATTGGTGAGCTGTCAAAAGGTTATCAGCAAAGAGTTGGGTTGGCGCAGGCTTTAATTCATGATCCGGATATCTTAATTCTTGATGAGCCGACAACAGGACTTGATCCAAATCAGATTGTTGAGATTCGGGAGCTTATCAAGCGTATCGGAAAGGAAAAAACGGTTATCTTAAGTTCTCATATTTTAGCTGAGGTTGAAGCCACCTGCGATCGTATTTTAATCATTAATAATGGTAGAATTGTTGTGGATGGAACCGCTGCAGAATTAAGGAAGCAGGCCCAGGGAAATGAAATTCTGAAATTAGGAGTGCAAGGAGGTGATATCGATCACATCTTTGAATCCTTATTTGAGATTGAAACCATCGATTCTATTGATATTATTGATGTTGACAAACAATTGTTTGAGATCCAGTCTTTGCCCAATACAACATCAGTAAAAGCAATATTTGATACTTGTGTTCGAAATAATTATTACATTACTGAACTGACCCCTACAGAAAAAAAACTGGAGGATATATTTCGGATATTAACCCTTCATTAGATCTTTATGAAACAGATTTTGCACATTGCCAGTCGAGAGCTAAGCACTTTTTTTGATTCATTAACAGCTTATGTATTGATCGTTATTTTTTTAGGATTTAGTGGTTTTTTTACATGGATTTACGGGGCTGATGTCTTTTTTGTAGGGCAAGCTAATCTCAATACATTTTTTACTGTTGCATACTGGAGTTTGTTTATTTTTATTCCGGCTCTGACTATGCGTTCAATTGCCGGGGAATTAAAGGCAGGAACACTTGAGCTCCTTCTTACTAAACCCGTTAGCGATTGGCAATTAATTTTTGGTAAGTTTTTATCCACTTTACTGTTAATTGCAATAGCACTGGCTCCAACAGTAATTTATTATTTCACTTTATGGGCAATTGGTCCGGTAGATCATTCGGCAATTTTGTTGGGATACGTGGGCTTATTGCTTATGAGTATGGTTTATATTAGTATTGGGTTGCTTGCCTCCTGTATTGCTTCCAATCCAATAATTGCATCTTTAGCAGCCTTGTCAATAGGTATTTTTTTTCACATTATTTTTGATGTGTTGGCTTCCAACTTTGTAGGTCTCATTGGGAGTTTCTTTAGTTATTTGAGTCTTTCAACTCATTTCGAATCGATTTCAAGAGGTGTTGTTGATACAAAAGATCTGATTTATTTTTTCTCTCTTGTGTTTTTCTGTCTTTTTACGTCAAAAATGATTTTATCAAATCGTAATCTGTAAATCCTGATTTATGACTAAAAGAAAAAATATAATATATAGCAGTTTAGTTGTAGCAGGGATTTTAATTATCCTGAATTTTATTTCTTCGGTTTTTTTCTTTCGAGCTGATTTTACCGAGGATAAGAGATATACATTGGATCGTTCAACCAAACGTATTTTAAGAGAGGTGGAGACACCTATTATAATAACTTTGTATGTGTCTGATAATCTACCTCCGGACGTTAACAGGACGGTACAGGATCTGAAAAATCTTTTAACAGAATATAATAATTACAGTAAGAAGAAAATTGATTTTGAATTTATCAACCCCAATGCGAATGAGGAGTTGGAACAAGAGGCCATCGAGGCTGGGATCAATCCGGTGCCGTTGGAAGTTCGGGAAAAGGATCAGATTAAAGTGCAAAGGATCTTTTTGGGAATGTCTATTCAGGTTGGAGATAAGTCAGAAATTATTCCATTAATTAAACCTGGAATAGTTATGGAATATACTTTGTCCACCTTAATTAAAAGACTAACTATTAAGGATAAACCTAAAATTGGCTATATTGTTGGACACGGTGAGCCTGCACTTGGAAAATTGGAACAGGCCATTGCTGAATTATCCGTTTTGTACGATGTTAAGCAGATTCATTTGTTATCTGAGCCTGATCTTTCGGAATACAAGTCTTTGATGTTAATTGGGCCCATGGCAACCATTTCATCAACACAATTATCACGACTGGATAAATATTTAGCTGGCGGAGGGAATTTATTTATAGCTATCGAGCGGGTAAACGGCATGTTGAATGATGGAATTGGTGTTTCGGTGAATACCGGTTTGGAAACATGGTTGCAAACCAAAGGCTTATATGTAGATGATTCTTTTATTGTTGATAAAAAATGTGGAACCGTAACGGTTCAGCAGCAAGGATATTTTTCCTATCCACAGCAAATTAATTTTCCTTTTTTACCTGTGATATCAAAATTTTCAAACCATACGATTACAGATGGTATAGAAACAGTTGTGTTGCAGTTTGCAAGCCCAATTAGTTTCATGGGTGATAGTACGATGAATTATCAGCCACTTGCCTTTACATCCGACATTTCGGGGAAATTAAAAGCACCAATTAGTTTTAATATTGGAAGAATATGGCGTGCGCAGGATTTTCTTTATCCGGATTTAACTGTTGCAGCAACAATAAGAGGAAATATGGGTGGTGAAAAAGAAGCGCGAATTTGTGTTGTAGGTGATGGAAATTTTATTGTAAATGGTTTAGGTGCCAGTAAAATTGCAATTCAGAGAGATAATATTAATTTTTTAGCGAATGCGGTAGATTGGCTAAGTGATGATACCGGGTTGATGTCGCTAAGAACAAAAGGCGTTTCTTCACGCCCAATAAAAGAAATTACCGATGCCAGAGTTTTCTTCTTGAAGTATCTTAATTTTTTACTTCCCCTTGTGCTAATAATTGCATATGGTTTGTTCCGTTTTGAAAGAAGACGAAGGAAGAGAACTAAAAGAATGAAACCTGGTTTTATAAAGTAGAACGGGTGTAGGAAGAGTTGTTTTATCCCGGCTTCTGGCAATTCCGGGAAAGAATATACCAGAAGCTTATTAGCATATCAATAAATCGGGATAAATGAATCAGGTTGAGCCTGATTTTATTTATTAATTGCAATTTAATTATATATTCCATTCCGATCAAAATTTTTTGATTAATGTTTGGATTTTTTGTTATAGTAAAAATGTTGTTGGTCTGTAAAATATGGATGTACAGCACTTTTCATTAGTGTTATTTAAAAGGAATTAAAATAAAGACATCTAATCGTTGTTAATAAAACATTTAGTATTGTTAATAAGATAGCATAAAAAAAAACGAAGCAATTACTTCGTTTTTTTTATATTGTTTTAATTGGATTAATTTTTAGCTTTTGGGTTGAATCTTTAATTTTTGCCCCACCTTAAGACTTCCATCATCTTTTATATTATTAATTTTCATAATGTCGGAGTTGGAAATGCCCGGAAATTTCTTGGCAATAGTCCAGAAGTTGTCACCTCTTTTCACTGTATAGTAAATGTATGATCCGTTACTGTTAGCAGTTGAAGTTGATTTCGCTGTGGTTTGTGTTGTTGATGCAACTGTTTTTCCTAATGTAGCTTGTTTTTGACTGTAACTCATTGTATTGAAGCTATTATAATAGGATTCTTTTCCTTTAGGGACATACAGCACTAGTTTTTGGCCAACTTTAATTAAGTTTCTTCTTACGTTATTCCAATATCTAAGATTCGACGTTCGAACATGAAACCAGGAAGCAATAAGTCCTATGGCATCACCCGATTTTACTTTGTAATACACCTTAGCTTTATTCTTTGGAGTAACATGGGCAAACTTTTGGTAACGGTCATTGGGATTTACCACCTTATCTTTCATGCTAAAATAATACTCCTTTTTATAAGCAAAAATAGAGTCTTGATTATCGATAAATTTTGCTGTGTATTGCAGTGGTATTTTTAATGCGTAGCCGTTTTTACTTGCAGGAATAATATCTGCTCTGTATTGAGGGTTTAATTCTCTTAATTGTTCTTTTGAAATGTTGATTACATTAGCGACCTGATCAAAGTGAAGTTGTTCATTAATTAGTAGCGTGTCGCATGCAACGGGTAAATTGGATGGCTGCGGGAATAACTGATGCTCTTTGTGATAATTAAAAGTATAAAGAGCGGCTATAAATGCAGGTACATATCCTCTTGTTTCTTTTGGTAAATGAAAATAGATATCCCAATAGTTTTTCTTACCGCCACTTCGTCTGATTGCTTTATTTACATTACCCGGTCCACAGTTGTAAGCAGCAATTACCAAATGCCAATTTCCGTAAACCCGGTACATATCCTTCAAATATTTTACTGCCGCATAACTGGCTTTTACAGGATCTCTTCGCTCATCAATAAAAGTATTAATATCAAGCTTATACATTCGGCCGGTTCCATACATAAATTGCCATAAACCACTAGCCCCGGCTCTGGATAGTGCTTTTGGATTTAAAGCCGATTCGATAATGGGTAAGTATTTTAATTCCTGAGGCAGGCCTTCTTTGTCCAAAATCTCTTCGATAATCGGGAAGTAGTATTCCGACAATCCCATCATCATTTCTACCTGAGATCTTCTTTTTTGCGAATATAGTTCAATGTAGTTTCGAACGATTTTATTGTAGGATAAATCGATTAAAGAAGGAATTTGTTCCAATCGTTTGATATAAACGGAATCTGGAATTTTTTCTGTTTGAACCGAAATAGAGCCCTGATTGTATTTTTTTGTTTTAAACGTGTTTTTTGCGTACCACGAATAAAGCAGACTGTCTAAGTTGTTTGAGAAAGTTGTATTGATACTGTCATTTAAATCCCAGCGAACATCAACAGGATTAATTTTCAGAAAATCCAAAGAGTCCTTTTCAGTTTCCTCAATTACATTTTCTGCAACTTTCGATAAGGTGTCAATTTCGGAAAGAGTTACTTGTTTAATTTCAGATTCTGTCTTGAGTGTTTGTTCTGAACCTGCCGGTTTGATGGTGCTGCAAGCAAATGCTGTCCCTAAAAAAATAAGGGGTAAAATATATTGTTTTCTTTTCATCATTGTTTTTTAAAAGGTAATTTGGCACCTAAAGCCAATAGAATTGCCCGAAAAAGCAGAATAACTAACTGCAGGTTCTACTTTAATAGTCAAGTCATTGTTCACATTAAAATTGGTAAAATGTGCATCAACCGCAGCATCAACAATATTTAGTACGTAAACTCCGACCAAAATGATATAGCTAAGATCGCGATCGTGCTTATAAGAGTCTTTACCATTTTGTAAAGTGGTTTTAAACCAGGTATCATAGGATGTTGTTGTGGTATCCCAATCATTTTCCAGAATTTTCTGATAGCTGTCTGCAGTAGGTTTTTCGGTCACAAGTTTTTCTTCTGCAGAGAGAGTTTTCCAATCGTAAAATTCAGAAAAATCTTTAAAGCCACTTTTGTATTTTTTATAATTTTTTGTATTCCAGTTAATTGCGTAAATATCCAAGCCAATTCCTAAGTATAGAATAGGTATTTTCCAGTACTTCTTGTTGTAGGCTTGTCCTAAACCAGGAAATATAACAGAGTACATGGTTGCTTTATGCGGAGAATGAACTTTAACAATTGATTCTACCGCTACAGTGTCTGCTTCTACTAATTGCTGAGAAATGGCATTGTTTGACTTGCCAAAAAGCATAAGAAAGATCAGCCCAAGGAGAATTACCAGGCGCAAATTATTCAATGTTTAAATTTTTAAAAGTTTAACTAACTTATGATTTCATTTGATCCAATACAGCAAGGATACGTTCTAAATCATCATCGGATGTAAATGGGATAATGATTTTTCCTTTGCCGTTTTTTGTACGTTTAAGATCAACTTTTGCGCTAAAATGATTGGCTAAATGATCTTTTAAAGATTCATACTCTTTCGGAAGCGCTGTCGCTTTCTCCGGAGCAGGTTTTTCTTCCGTTGCTTGGTTGAAATTACGAACCAATTCTTCAACTTTTCGAACTGAGAAATCATTTTCAACGGTTACTTGAAAAATTTCAAGTTGAGTTCTTGGATCATCAACATTTACCAATGCTCGGGCATGGCCCATAAGTAGTTTTTTCTCGCGAATTCCTTTTTGGATTTCAGCAGGTAGTCTTAGTAATCGTAAATAGTTGGATACTGTAGAGCGTTTTTTGCCTACGCGGTCAGATAAACTCTCTTGTGTCAGTTTACACTCTTCAATTAATCTTTGGTAACTAATGGCTATTTCAATAGAATCAAGGTCTTCACGTTGGATATTTTCAACCAAGGCAAGTTCCAGCATTTTATCATCTTCAGCCAATCGAACGTAAGCTGGAATTTTTGTTAATCCGGCAATTTTAGCTGCCCGATAACGTCTTTCTCCGGCAATAAGCTGGTAGGAGTTATTATGAATTTTTCGAACCGTAATTGGCTGAACAATTCCTAATTCTTTAATAGATTGAGCCAATTCATTCAAAGCTTCCTCATCAAATTTAGTTCTTGGCTGATAGGGATTTGCTTCAATTTTTGAGATCTCGATTTCGTTACTTAGATCCTTTTCAGGTCTTGCCTGAACATCATCGATATCATTAATCAGTGCTCCTAATCCTCTTCCTAATGCGCTCTTTTTTACCATCTTACTATTTCAATATTATTCGCTAATGAGTTTTGCTTTGGTGCTTGTTTTTGTCAGGTTATTATTTTTCAATAATTCACGAGCCAAATTTAAGTAATTAACTGCTCCGGCCGATTCTGCATCATAAAGAATTGCTGGTTTACCGTAACTTGGAGCCTCACCTAGCTTGGTGTTACGTTGAATGATTGTTTCGAAAACCATATCCTGAAAGTGTTTTTTAACTTCACTTACAACTTGATTTGATAATCGTAAACGGCTGTCATACATCGTCAAAAGAAATCCTTCAATTTCCAAATCCTGATTTAAACGGTTCTGAATAATTTTAATTGTATTCAGAAGTTTTCCCAAGCCTTCCAATGCAAAATATTCACACTGAACAGGAATGATTATTGAATTAGCTGCTGTTAGCGCATTCACAGTAATTAAACCAAGTGAAGGCGAACAGTCAATTAGAATAAAATCATAATCAGGACTTAATTTTTCAAGAACCTTCAATAAGATTTGCTCACGATTTGCAAGATTCAACATCTCAATTTCAGCACCTACCAAGTCGATGTGCGAAGGAAGAATATCAAATCCTTCAATCTCACTATGTAGAATGGCTTCTTTGGGTTCAATTCCATCAACAATACATTCGTAAATGCTTTTTTCAATGTTTCGAACATCAAAGCCAATGCCTGAGGTCGAATTCGCCTGTGGATCAGCATCAACAATTAAAACCTTATACTCCAAAACAGCAAGACTTGAAGCAAGGTTTATTGCTGTAGTGGTTTTCCCAACCCCTCCTTTTTGGTTTGCCAGAGCAATTATTTTAGCCATAAACAATTCTGATTACAAGGTTTTATATTATAAAAATGAACTTGTTCCAAAGATACTATTTTAAAGCATATTTAAAATTTTGAAGCGATCTAAAATAGTAACAAATGCAAGAGAATTATCAACATATTATAGTGTTGCAAGACTAAAATCATAAGGAAACAGAACTCCCTGGGGATGAACGTTTTTCATAATTGAGAAATAACTTGTACGCTTTTCTAAAGCTTGTCGATTATCTTACTGCTTTCAGCTAAAAGTTGATCCTTGTTAATAGGTACAACAACAGGAATTTCACATACAATTCCTCCTGCAAGGTTCGAGATTGCAGCAATCTGCCTTGCATTCATACCGGTGGCCAAACACAAGGCAGCAACGCTGATTACAGTATCGCCGGCTCCTGAAACATCCGCAATTTGTCTAACCACTGCAGGAATGTGTTCGTAGGTTTTTTCATTGCTGATAAAAACGCCTAACTCTGATAACGTAATAAATAGTTTTTTAATGCCCATCTCATTCTGAAACTTCTTGGCTTCGTCAAACAATCCGTGAATATCTCCTTTTTCAAGCAGTAGATTGGAACCTTCCACAAATTCTTTGAAGTTTGGTTTGAAAAGGCTTACATTTTTATAATCGTTGTAATGACGTTTTTTAGGATCTACCGCAACAGGAATTGCTTTGCTGTTAGCAAGATGAACAATTTCATCAATCAGATTTTTAGTGATTACTCCTTTGTCGTAATCTTCAAAAATAATTGCATGAATTTCATGCTTTTCGATTAAGCTTTTGATGTGATCAATAAATTCAGCTTCTATTTCATCCGCTAATTCATGAGTATCTTCTTCATCAACACGAATAAGGTGTTGATTGTTGCTTATGAAGCGCGTTTTTACCGTTGTTCTCCGTTTGTTGCTAACAACTATTCCATATTGCTCTTCTTCAATCCCAGTTAAAAGATTTAAAAATTCTTTGCCTTTTTCATCCTCACCAATCACTGAACAAAGAATAGGGCTTGCACCTAACGATTTGATATTTAGAGCTACATTTGCGGCTCCCCCTAATCTGCTTTCGCGCTTAACGCAAGAAACAATTGGTACCGGGGCTTCCGGCGATATCCGATCTACTTTACCCCAAACGTAGGCGTCGACCATAACATCGCCGATAACCAACACATTTAATTTAGAGAAGGATTCGAATATTTGTTCTAATTCAATTTTATTCACTATTTTCTGGTTTTTGAATTATGTCAGCAAAGATAAACAAATTCGTGTGTTGGCGAATCTTTAGCACATTCCTTATGTATTTTTAACACATTTAGAAAATTCAATTACAAGTCTTAAATGCTTGTAAACGATGTTGTTTACATCGGATCGACGTCGAAATTAATTTGAATGGATTTAAATTGATCCATGCTTTTTAGATGATTTGCATGTTGATTTAAAATCCATTTGGCTTTAGATGGGGAACTTTTCTTCTCTATTTTTAAAAGGATGTTAACGATGTATAAGTTTTGAATTCGGTTAATAACAGGCGATTGAGGCCCAAATACACGAATACCAAAAATTTTCCGTAAAGATTTTGCCAAGGTTTCTGACGCCTGATTCACCAGAGTTTGGTTTTTGTGTTTTAAACAGATGTTGATTAAGCGGTAAAAAGGCGGATAAATAAATTCTTTTCTTTCTGCCAATTGGTCGGAGTACATCGAAATATAATCGTTCCCAATTACATTTTTTATGATTGGGTGTTCAGGAGTATAAGTTTGTATCAGAACTTTGCCTCTTTTCTTTTTTCGGCCGGCACGTCCGGAAACCTGAGCCATCATCTGAAAACTCCGTTCGTAGGCACGAAAATCCGGGTAATTCAGCATTGAGTCGGCATTTAGCACACCAACCAAACTCACATTATCAAAATCGAGTCCCTTCGAAACCATTTGTGTACCCACTAAAATATCGAGTTCCTGATTTTCGAATTTGTAAATGAGTTTTTCATAGGCCATTTTTTTGCGGGTGGTATCCAAATCCATTCTTGCAATTCTTGCATCAGGAAAGAAACCTGTTAATTCCTCTTCAATTTTTTCAGTTCCAAAACCTTTGTCTTCAATTTCGGTTGAACTGCAATGTTCACAGCTGGTTGGTGGATGAATACTGTAAGCACAGTAATGGCAAACCAATTGATTGTTGAATTGGTGGTATGTTAAGCTGACAGCACAGTTTGGGCAATGAGGAACCCACCCGCAGCTTTTGCATTCCAGATAGGGCGAATATCCTCTTCTGTTTTGAAATAAAATGATCTGTTCCTTATTTTCCAGGCAAGTTTCCATCATTTGCATCAACTCAGGAGAGAACATGGATTTCATCCGTTTTTTCCGTTTGGCTTCCTTTACATCAGCAATAATTATTTCGGGCATTTCCAGATTCTGGTGACGCTGAAACAATTCTACCAAACCGTATTTGCCCGTTTTGGCATTATAGTAGGTTTCTATTGCGGGTGTAGCAGTGCCCAATAAAGTTTTTGCCTGATGCAAATGAGCTAGATAAATAGAAGCATCGCGTGCGTGGTATCGCGGAGCCGGATCGAATTGTTTGTATGTGTTTTCGTGTTCTTCATCGACAATAATTAATCCTAAATTTTTGAAAGGCAAAAATATTGATGAACGAACACCTAATATTACCTGATAGGCATTATCAGGATTGTTTTGATTGATATTGTTGTAAATTTCTACCCGTTCGGCATCGTTAAATTTCGAATGATAGATTCCTACTTTATTTCCAAATACAGTTCGCAGCCGATTTATGATCTGAGTTGTTAAAGCAATTTCCGGCAACAGGTAAAGTACCTGTTTTCCTAGTTGTAGTTGCTCCTGAATCAGATGGATGTATATTTCTGTTTTTCCACTTGAGGTGACTCCGTGGAGCAGTACACAGTTCTTCTCTTCAAAGTTTTCACGGATCTCAGCAGTTGCTTTTTCCTGATATTCATTCAATTCTTTAAGTCCTGAAGTTTCTGTTTGAGACAGATCGATTCGATCCAGTTTCTCATGGTAAATTTCAAGAATGTTTTTTTCCACCAAATTTTTTAAAATGCTTTTGGAAGTTGCCGTTGACGTTAGAAGTTCGAGGACTGAAACTTTTAGAGCATTTGCTTCGAAGTAATGTTTGGAAAGATTAAGATAGGAGAGGAGTATCTCCTGCTGTTTTTTTGCTCTTTTTAAGTCATTGATCAGATCTCCCATTTCCGATTCGCTAAAATCAGATGCCAATCGAACAAACTCTTTTTTCTTTTCCTTGTAATGGTTAATGATTTGTTCTTCGATGGAAACGGCTCCTTTTTCGAGTAGTGATTTTACTTGAGGAAGCGTATTTTTTAATCCTGTGGCCTGATTTAATGCAAAGATGTTCACGTCTTTTGAATGCTTTAGTACATTCAAAATTTGCACCTCGGTTTTACTTAGAGTTTCCTGAGTCTGAAAATCTTCGTTTGCAGTTATCTTGGTTTGGCTTTCCAGCTTTAATCCTGAAGGAAGTGCTGCTTTAAAAACATCACCTAAAGCACATTGGTAATATTGTGATATCCAATCCCAAAAATTGAATTGAAAAGAATTGATAATCGGAGATTCATCCAGACAGGTAATAATATCTTTGGTTGAATAATCTTCAGGAGCTGTATTGTGAATGTTTTTCACAATGCCTGTGTAGAATTTTTTACTGCCGAAGGGAACAACTACCCTTTTTCCAATGGCCACATCAGCTTTTAATTCCTCCGGAATAGAGTAGGTAAAAAGCCGGGCCAATGGAAGTGGCAGTATAATATCTGCGAATTCGGTAGTCTTGTTCATTACTGTGAGCATTTTCCTCAAAGTTATGAGTTCTGATTAGAATCTCATCATTTGGGCATTAAATCCTGATACGAAAACAGGCATGAACAAAAACCACCGTTCTCAAATCATTTAGATAGAAAGAATATCGTTAAGACTCATCAGTGAATCCTTAACTTTCTTCTTGTTTTTAATTGTTTTGTTGAATGAAACATGTGAAACCTCACCGTTAACAATTCCAACCATGATACTCTTTTGATCATCCAGTAAAGCTTCAACAGCAGCAACGCCCAAAGTAGATGCAGTTACGCGGTCGAAAGCCGATGGAGAACCTCCTCTTTGCATGTGTCCCAGAACAGATACACGAATGTCGTATTCAGGATGTTCTTTTCCAATTTCCTTTGCAATTGTGTAAGCACCACCAGATTTGTCACCTTCTGCAACAATTACAATTCCGCTTGATTTGTGTTCTTTGTACCCTTTTTCAAGATATTTTTGCAATTCCTGAGTGTGGGTTTCTTTTTCAGGAATTAAAATAGCTTCAGCTCCTGTTGCAATTCCACTTCGCAAAGCAATAAAACCAGCATCACGGCCCATTACTTCAATAAAGAACAAACGGTTGTGAGCACTCGCAGTATCGCGGATTTTATCAACAGCATCAATTACTGTGTTGATTGCCGTGTCGTAACCAATCGTGTAATCGGTACCAAACAAATCATTGTCGATAGTACCCGGAATTCCCACTACAGGGATATCAAATTCTTGTGTAAAAATACGGGCTCCTGAAAATGTACCGTCACCACCAATAACCACAAGAGCATCTATTTTATTGGCAATCATTTGCTCATGTGCTTTTTTTCTTCCCTCAACAGTTCTGAATTCTTCACTTCTGGCCGAACGAAGAATAGTTCCGCCTTTTTGAATAATGTTGCTTACATCATGAGATTTCATTTTCTTAAAATCACCATGAATTAAGCCTTCGTATCCTTGCAGTACACCTACAACTTCAATTTTGTTATAGATAGCAGCACGAACAACAGCTCTGATGGCTGCATTCATTCCTGGAGCATCGCCTCCTGAAGTTAAAACTCCAATTTTCTTAATTTTAGACATGCTTAAATCGTTTTTATTTTCAAGTTTTATTTTTTCAATTGTACCATTCATCAGCCAGGTGGGAGTGGATGTTGCTCCGCTTACACCAACCGATTTCGCATTTACAAACCAATCCATGTTCAGTTCATCGGGGCAAGTGATAAAGTGACTGTTCTGATTTGTTCTTTTACAGACATCGAACAGTAATTTTCCGTTCGAACTTTTTTTTCCGCTCACAAAAATGATCACATCGTGTTTGCCTGCAAAATCCTTAATTAAGGGAACACGATTCGATACCTTTCTGCAAATTGTATCATTAATACTAAGGCTGTTTTTGCATTCTTTTTTCAGATATTCTGAAATTTCGGCAAAGCCGGAAATGGTTTTTGTTGTTTGCGAAAACAGAACAACCGGCAAGCTAAAGTTCACCAATTTTAAATCATCTGTATTTTCAACAACAATTGCCTTGCCTTCGGTTTGACCGACTAAACCATTTACCTCGGCATGACCTTTTTTACCGTATATAATTATTTGACCGTTTGACTTCTTAATCTCCTGATATGCTTTTTTTATCTTTTTTTGCAGTTTTAAAACTACCGGGCACGAAGCATCAATAATTTCTATATTTTGCTTTTTTGCTGTTTCGTAAGAGGTTGGAGGTTCTCCATGTGCTCTAAATAAAACTTTTTTTCCTGACAGTTTTGCAAACTGATCGTGATTGATGGCTTGTAACCCTTGAGCATTAAGACGATCAACTTCGATATTGTTGTGAACGATATCACCAATACAGAAGAGTTGATTGTCCTCTTTCAGTATTTCTTCCGCTTTATTTATGGCATTTACAACACCAAAGCAGAATCCGGCGTTAGGATCAATTTCAATATTCATTTTTTATCCTGTCGGTTGATTACTTACAGCTCATTCATGCGATCAACAATCCAATCCAATTGTTCGTCCGGAGTTAAATGGCTGTTGTTAAGTACAATTGCATCATCAGCTTTTCGGAGTGGACTTTCATCGCGGTTTTCATCGATATAATCTCTTTTTGAAACGTTTTCTCTGATTTCGTCCAATGAAATGTTTTCTCCTTTATCTTTTAATTCTTTGTAACGGCGAATGGCTCTTATTTCTACATCGGCTGTCATAAATATTTTTAAATCGGCATTTGGGAAAACCACAGTTCCAATATCCCTGCCGTCCATTATAACTCCACCTTCTTTGCTCAATTCACGTTGAAAAGCCACCATTTTCTCACGAACAAATTTGATTTTAGCAATCAAACTTACGTTGTTCGAAACAGCCATTTGGCGAATCTCATCTTCAACCAATTCAGCATTTAAATAAGTCTCGTGACGCTGTTTTTCAGTGTTGTATTTAAAAGAGATGTTTACTTGATCGATCAAATGAGCCAACTTATTTTCATCTACTTTGTCGCTGGAAATTAAGTTGTTTCTCATTGCAAAAAGAGTAACCACCCGATACATTGCGCCACTGTCAATATAAGTGTATTTAATTTTTTTTGCCAAATCCTTGGCAACAGTACTTTTTCCGCACGACGAATGTCCGTCGATTGCTATAATTAGTTTCTTTTCAGGTATATCCATTCTAGTTATTGCTCGGTTTTTTTGTGCAATTGGGTACAAAAGTATAAAGAAAATCGATCAAAATATGAGATTTGGAACTAAAAATAGGAGGTGTGAAAGATTATAGTTTCCTGTAAACGATTGAAATGCGCAATTTGAATTATTTTTTTAGAAATTAAAGTCGCTTAATCGTGTGCTGATTGAGAAATGATTGCTTGCGCCTGCCAAATGATACTTTGCCGAGGCAAAACTCACGTGAAAACGAGATACTTTAACTCCAAATCCCCAAGTGAATCCAACAGTTGAAGTTTTTTCATCAACTTTAAGTTCCATTCTTCGCTGAAAGTTGTACCCCAGCCGAATGCTAAAATTCTTCGATGGTAAAAATTCTGTACCTAAAATGAAGTGTTTCAGGGCTTTGTCGGAGAATCCGTCTTTGCTTGATTTTGAGAAGGAATCGTCCGTTTTATTTAATTCTGATTCGTAAGTCAGATCGAATTCTTCCAGATGGCGGTAGGTGATTGCAAAACGAAACGGAGCGTGCTGTAGTTTGGTGCTCATTCCAATTAATATTTCATTCGGAAGATCTTCACGGTGCGATCCGTAGTAGGCTTTTATTTGATAACCAAAATTCCGCGCCACAATTGAAGCTCTGAATAGTTCATCGGAACTGTCGTAGATCAAGGCCAAATCGGCAGCCAAACCAAAAGAGCTGTATTTTTCTAAGGCAGAATAAATTGGTTTAATTGAAGCTCCCACACGAATATTCTTATTCAATTGCCTGCCATAACTAATAATCAGCGCGTAATCGGAAGCTTTAAAATTGCCTGTTATTTCTCCAAATTCGTTTGCTTCTGTAAATTTTCCATAGTTTACGTAATGCATTGCCAATGAAAAGGTGCCGATTTTAGCATAATCTTTAGTGTAGGAAGCATATCCGTAATTGATATCCGTAAGGTAAATTACGTAATTTAATGCCACTTTTTGATCCAAATCGGGATGAAGGGCCGCTGGATTGTAAAAAGAGTAATCTGCATCAACATTGTTCAGTGCAATTTGATCTCCTCCCATGGCAGCAACTCTGGCCGAACTTCCTAAATTCAGGAATTCGTAGATGTTTTCTCCACCACTTTGGCCTTTCAGCGTAAGGCTTGCAAGAAGAGAAATGAGGATGAGAATTGCTGTTTTATTCATGGAATTGATTGCTTAGGCATTCTAAAGATAGAAATCCGAATGAAAAGATTCTTGCTTATAGTTGTTCTTTTTTCTTTTTAAGGCGATCGACTACTTCGTAAACAGCAGGACAGTAATGTGTATTTTTTAATGTGAGATCGAGTATTTGATAAAAGCGTTTGCGGTCGGTATGTGGATATTCACGGCAGGCACGGGGACGATTTTCATAAACCATACAGTAGTTGTCAGGCATCAAAAACGGACAAGGGGTTTCCTTAAACACATAATCGTTTTCATTGTCCATATATAAATATTGATTGATGAATTCGGAAGGTTTCATTCTAAACTGTTTTGCCAGGCGTTCAATGTCCTTATCAATAACAATCGGACTAATGCTCTTGCAGCAGTTGGCACATTCCAGGCAATCCAGATCTTCGAATACTTCATCATGAAGTGTGTGAACAATAGAATCCAATTGTTTGGGTTTCTTTTTTTTTAGTCTGGTGAATAATTCTTTGGTAGCAGTTTCGGTATTTTTTGCATTCTGCTTTAACAACTCCAAATCGATCTTTATTTTGCTCATTACTTAATTCTGTTTTTTGAAAGCTTTAGTTTGACTTGTGAGAAAAAGAAGCCACCACTAACAATAGATATCCCGACTCTTTTTTTTGGAAGTTGAGAATTTTATTGAGTGCAAAAATAGCCGTAAAAATCGGAATTGCATGGATGTGATTATTGGTTTTTGCAATAGCTCAAATATTTTTATGTCTAAAAAAATATGTCTGCCAGGTTTGCGTCAGTTAAAATCTTTAAGGCCTAAGCGTAGGTGGAGTTGTTTTTTGTTGCCTCGATGTAATTAATAATCTGTTTTAGACTAATATTTTGAATGTGTTGAGTTTCTAAAATACCTGTTTTAAAATTGAATTTAGAGGAAATTGTCTGTGCGAATTATTACTTGGCGGAATTGTTTTTTTTTAATTGTAAATACTCCTCGTGCAGTAAAATGTGTTTCTCCTGTAATTCTACCAATTTGTGTAAGAGGACTGCATTTTCGTTTAAAAGATCGTTTATTTTTTTTGTATTGTGATAGATTACATCTGGTTCTTCTATTTTTATCTGTTTATCTTCTTCTTGTTTAGTGTTGCTGTCCAATATTTTTTTTAGCAAATAGTTGGCATCTTTATTACAGGCAATTGAAATCTGTTTTAAGGTCTCAGGTTTCCAATTGTCTTTCTTCATATAGGCATATATTGTTCGCCTGTCAACATTAATTCTTCTTGCAATTTCAGTAATTGGCAACCCCGATTCCGTAATTAATGTTTTTATAATATCGCCTTTTGACATAAGGTGTGAATTATTTAATCAAAAAGTGTCTGTTTAATTTGGACAGTTTCGTGAAATTCGTAATCTTTATTATGAAATAGAATAAGAGTTATGTGATCTCTAGCGCACAAATTAAGCAATAGTTTTAAAATAGCGGTATTCAATGCAAAAAAAATTTAACATCAATGATCGATTGGGGAATTTAAAAGCTAAGGAAGGAGCTGCTCTCAGAAAAGCAATTGCACTGATGATGGGTAGAACAAGAGAGCATGTTAGCAGGATTCTTAATGCACCGGAGGGTTCTTCAAAAGATTTTCCTTCTGAAGTAATTATAAGACTTGCTGATTTTTTTGAATGCAATCCTGAAGATTTATATAATACTCCACCCCGACCAATAAATAAAAAAGAGTTGTTTAATGTAGAATATGACTGAGAAATTAAAAATCACACATTTGCTTTTTTTTCGTGTTTTTGTAATGTAAGTATGATTAAGATGAATAATTATGATGTTTTTAGTAAAAGAGCCAAAGTGATTGACAGACTCTTGGTTGTATTATTTTTTGTGATATTATTGTTGGCTGTATATTGGGTTTGGTTATCTTATTTTTGGACTTTATCATTGAATTCCTCAATTTCTTACCAATAACAAAAGGGATATAGATGTGTTACGAGAAAATTCCGATGAAATATTATCTTAACAATTACAGGTTTCGTTTGGATCAATTCAAATATCAGGTGGAGTAAGTTTTTTTATGCATATATTTTTTTACCCTAAAAAGGAAGAAGTTAATCTCTCTCACCCCTCTAAGTGATGCCCTGAATGCTTTCAGTTTTGCATTGAAAGATTCTGCCGAAGCATTCGTATTGTGATTATCAAAGTAGTTTAAAATACCTTGATAATGATCTTGGATAGTGTTTTTAATACTTCTGAATGATTTAAATCCAGTCTCTTCAACCTTTCTAAACCAATGAGCTAATTTTGTATAAGCAATACCTTTTTCTTTGGTTTGTGTAAATATCAATCTGAGGTTATGAGTTAACATGTATGCTTCTTTCATGTCAGGATATTGGGCAAATAAAATTTTTGCACGTTTTTTCTGACTTCTTGTCCAATTGTTTGCAGATTTAAAAAGTAAATACCTGCTTCTTGCCAAAAGTTGCTTTTTAGAATCCCCATTATCAAATACGGCCGGCTGATATTTCTCTTCCCTGTAATTAGCTTCTCTGATCGCTTTGGATTCTTCATTTAAAGCATCCCAACGATGAGCTATCCGCATTTGCTGTAAACCGTCATAAGCCAATTTCTGAACATGAAAACGATCAATCACCCTGCTTGCTTTGGGAAAACTGCTTTGTACGATTTTATTTATGCTTCCCGCCATATCCAGAGTTACTTCTTCGACTAAACCTCTAATACTCTTAGGAGTCTTCTTTAAGATGGAGATGATATTTTCAGATCGAGTCCCTTGAATCATGGCAGCCAATGCTCCTTTTCGGCCTTTTGCTGCTTTATTGGTAATTATTGTATAAAGCTCTCCATTGGTTAAGGCTGTTTCATCAATAATAACTTGAGTGATCTCAAAGTAAGAAAATATCTCTTCTGATAAAATTGCTTGAAGTGAGAGTTTGTAGTGATCTTTTGTTGAATCCATCGTCTAAATTCTAGTCAACAAAATTAAATTATTCCTTTTGAGCCAGCTACTTTTCGAATTGATCCGAGTTAATCAATGAATTGGGAAGAGAGATAAATCCGATACTAACAGAGCTTTTGAACGAAGGAAAGATAAAAGCTGGAAATATACTCAACGATAAGTTTATTGAATTAACCGAACCTATAAAATATGAAAAAGAATAGAAAAACACCGAACCATGAAGTATTTGAAACGTGCCCTAACTGCGGAGCACAGATTGATATAAAAACAGAAAACATTTGTTCATTTTGCAAAACTCAATTAAACCCTAAATAACTATGGAATATAAAACAATGACCAGACAGGAGTTCGCAGACAAACTGTCAATTTCCCGATCAACTCTACACAGAAAAATAGCAATAATAAATAAAGGTTCGCAAAACCCGATACCTCCATATGTGCTACTGCTCGAAGAGGAAGTAAAATACTTACACGAAAAAATAAAAGAACTGTACAAACAAGAATCGGGTTCAAAATAGGGTATGGTTTAAACAGAACCCAAAAAACGAGGGATATTTTAACCTTTTACCATCAAAAAAGCATGTTTTTGAACCCACTTAAAAAATGAACCCAAAAAAAGTGATTATGAAAGAAAAATACTTTTACATCGGTGTTTCTACCGTTGAGCAAAATGTAGCTAGGCAAACATCTGTATTTGAAAAAGAGGAAGGTGTAAAAATTACAGATAAAATTTCGGGGGACGTTCCATTTTTTGAAAGACCATCTGCAAAGAGAATATTAAAAGCGGTTGAACAGAAAACAATCTCGGAATTGATGGTTTATGATATCGAGAGACTAGGCAGAGATTTAGTGGATTTTGTAACTACGGTTGATTTTTTCTCTAAAAACAATATTTGTGTAACTGTTAGAAAGATGAACCTTTCTAGTTTGAGAGATGGTAAAAAAGATCCAAGCTTTGAGATTATTGCTAGTGTTCTTGCAATTTTCGCACAAAGTGAGTTAGCCGGAATAAGAGAGCGACAAGCGGAAGGAATTGCAGAAGCTAAAAAAAGAGGTGCTTACAAGTGGAAACCAAAAGGTGCAAAAAATAAAGACTTCAAATCTAAGGTTGAAAAATACCCAAATGTAAAAGCTTGTTTAGAAAGTGGCATGAGTATATATAAAACCGTTTCCGCTACTGGTGTAAGTCGTAGTACAGTAAAGAGAATAAGAAAAGAATATTTTGAAATTTGACGATCATTTATTCCACTCAACAGCACTGTCTATATGAATTTTAGATGATAAAAGGCCTTTGATTATTTTCTGAATTAGAAAATGTTTTTGTTACAAAATGTAAATTTTAATACCTTTTAAGAATAATGTGTGAGTTTGCATTCCAATAAATTAGGGGTGGATTGGGATGGCTATATAGTTAATATTTTAGAAAGTACGAGAAACGGACAAAACTGATATTGAAAGACTAACAATGGAAATTTGGAAATATATTAATGGAAATGATAACGTTATTCTATGGATAATTATTGGTTTAGTTCTTCTTGTTAGTTTTATCCAATTATTTAGAAAAATTCGAGATATAAAATTGCTCAAAACTGTTACATCCTTAAATCAGGGAACAAAAACAGAAAGAGATTTAGTTTTAAAATTATTGAAACGTGGAATACCTGCACAAACTATATTTCATGACTTATGTATAGAAAAACGTAATGGGGAGTTTTCTCAAATTGATGTAGTCGTTGCCACAACGGAAGGGATAATTGTATTTGAAGTAAAGGATTACAGTGGATGGATTTATGGCAATGGTAATTATTCTCATTGGATCAAAGTTCTAGCTAACGGCAAAAGAAAATATCGTTTCTATAATCCCATTAAGCAAAACATAAATCATATTGAAACTTTAAAAAAACAACTTAAACAATTTGAGAATATTCCGTTTTTTTCAATAATAGTTTTTTATGGTGATTGTGAATTAAAAGAGGTTGATTACATTCCTAAAGGAACATTTCTTGTAAAACCCTATCGGATATTTGAGGTTATGAAATTTATTAAGGAAAACAACGATAAAGCTCCATATACGGATAAGTACGAGATTGTAAGAATATTAAAACAAGGCGTGAACAACGGAGAAAATTTAAGTAACCAAGAAAAGCACATCGAAAATATTAATGATCTGTTGGGTAAGGATAGGATTTACGACTAGAAATAACTAATGATATGGTTGTTTTAGGGTGTCGAAATGAGCACCGCAAAACGAAGTGTTTTTACAAATATTACCATGCCCACAATAGGGAACACTCTAAAGAATAAAAATTAAATGCCTAAGCGTAAAAGCTTGCTTGGATGGGAGAGAGTATTAATAAAACGATAACCTCAAAATAAGTGAGTAAGAGTACTGTGAAAAGAATAAAATTTGAATATTTGTAAATTGTAAACTTCAAAGCAAAGGAACGGGGATGCTTTACAGCTCCCCATTCTTATGTGGCTTATTTAATTTTTAATTAATGAAAATCATCAAATACATATGCTGTACCAGATCCTGTAGAACTTCTCCAAAATTTAACGATAGGGTTCGTTATGGAATACTCTTTGTTCCCATTCATGTTTACATACCTATTGGCCGCATACAAGTGAACACGATCTTTGGTGTTGGACATTGCAGTCTCATTATTGATAGTTTTTGAGATGCCAGATGAGTTTGTGTAGGTGAGTTCAGAACATTTAAATTCTAAGCGATTGTCCCCCTTTTTATCTTTCCAGTGTTTTCTGTAATATTTACTTTTGGCTCCGACGCTGGCTCCAATATCACCATAGGTTTCGGCATACATCCAAACACGAATTCTTCTTCGACGACTTACTTTAATCGAATATGAATCACTTGTCCACTCACCAGTCTTTGTAATAACCTGAGCTGATTTTGTAGTATTTGTGAAGGAACTACTGTCAATTTCAATATCTTGAATTTCCTCAAATGGGCGATTAAATTCCTTAACCAATTTAAATATCCCATCTTCTTTTGCGTATTTGGTTATTTTACCTACTTCTGCAATGTAGATGTTGTTACCAATTGCTAATACACCATTTGAATTAAATTTTTGAGCAACAATCGGATCACTTATAATCATCTCATATTCATTATTCCCAATAGGCTTTAGAATGCTGGAATATTGTTCAATAGCTTGTTGGTACTCTGCTTCTTTTTCAGGGTCTACTGAATAATTAACTACTTCCTGATACGCATCCCACATTGTTTTAATTTGGGATTTTGCTTTTGTATTTCCGGAAGGTGACATAACATCTAAGTTACTATCAAAACTTAAAAATTCAGAAGCGCTGATTTTATTAAGTTGCTCATTGTTTTGAGTTGTGTCTACCTCGTTACACTTATCGCATGATGCAAAGATGAAAGCAGTTGCGATTACTAAAGCAAATAATCTAATATTTTTCATAATTTTCTATCTAAAAATTTATACCAACCCCTATTTTTGGTAAAACTTTAAATTCATCAGAAAATTCAGTCTTGAATTCAAGTCCTAGCATTAACTTCAAATTATCACTAATAATACCTTTTTTAGTAATATAAACGGGTAGTCGCATATACTCTTCATCTGAATCAGAATATGAGAAGCCAACTCCCCAAGACAAATCAATACCTTTAGACGTATTGATATTGAAATCATTTTTAAGAAATACTGAATATGAAGCATCTCTTAACTGTTCATTGCTAGCTTCGATTCTAAATTCAGGATAAAAACCTTTATTCGTAAATAAGGCAATTCCAAATTCATTTGAATTGTAATAGCTCGCAGTCATTTTTTTTTCTTGAGCAATACTAGTAAGTGCCGTAACAACAAATACGAGTAGTAATAATTTTTTTTTCATTTTGTAAAAATTTAAATTTAATAAAGGAGTAAAACTAAGTATAATATTTAGACAGTCAAATCCATAATTTTCATATAATTTGATTTTAAAACAATATATATAATGTAATGTTCTTAAAAATAAATAGTTAAATAGGAGTTGTGTTTTTTAACATATTTATATTATACTAAAATTAGATGTGACATAAAACAATGCGATAAATCAAAGTGTCACAACATTAGGTGTAAAAATAGTGAGACAAAACGTTTGTTGAGAAATGTAAAATGAGAGGAATGTTCTAAAAACATATATAAAGACTGAATGACGTTTAAATTTCATTGTGTATAATTAAGGATTATAAAAACACCCCCGTAAACCATGAAATCTACGGGGGTGTTTATGGATTTAGACCGAAGTCTGGAATTGCAAGTTTTTTTTACAAGTATGGTTTTATAGGAGCATCGGCATTGACCAATACTTTTTTCAGGCTTTGTTTACCCGATATCATAGTAGACCTTCATCCTGATAACGGAACAAAGAAAGCTTTCTTGTTGGTTTTTCATGAACTTTCTCACGCAAGTCATTTTAAAACGGTAGGCTCAAGATATTGGATTAAATATATTAACTATATTATAACTTATCAGAGTAAAGCTTCACCTTATGGTAGTGGTACTGGGGCTAATTCAGGATACTGTGGTGTTGGAGAAATGTGGGCTAATTTTTGTGCTGATTATTTTTACAGGGATTATTATGGTACGAGAACTTCTCCAAATTGGAACCCTAAAGAAGATTTTTACGATCCGGGATTTCTGATGGATGCAGTAAATAATATATCAGACTTAACTATAAAGGAGGTTTATTCCTGTCTAACAAGTTCGGTTACTAGCATTCCTAAATTAAAAGATAAAATAAAAAACTATACAAAATATGATGAGAAAATTGATAAAATATACAATGATGACTATGATTTACCGTAATGTGTTAATATTGTTATTGGTTTGTTTTTTAGGTGGTTGTGGTTTGTTTGATTGGGATCGTGAACCTGATTGGGATTATAATTACGAAGTCTTATACGTTAACAATACTCAACATGATATAGGCCTTGTTTTTATTTTTCCTGAGGTGTCAACAGGCGATGAAAAAAAACTCATTTCAAGAGAGCATTTAGTTTTAGCAGGAGAAACCTTAGATTATTCAAGTGATGACTTTGGAGGTGATATTGGTGACGATCCTGTTAGTAAATACAATAACACAACATCATACGTTAAAATTTCTTTACAAATAGAAGGAGAAGAGGTGAAAGTGTGGACTAAGGAGGCTGTAAATAATTTAGAAATCCATAGCCCTTACAATCCAGATTCGTGGAAGATATTTAAAGATGACAAAGGCTGGATAAAATTCACCATTGAGGAATCTGATTTAGAGAATTAGGCTATTATTGTATTTTACAAACGGTACATATGCTTGTTACCCTATTTTTAATTAAAAAAGAGGTGGCTGTTTCGTAATTATGAGACAGTCTCTTCTTCTTCGGTGAACCGGTTAAATATCGTCCGGCTCAACTTCTGGGGTTATGTACGCCTGTAGTGAGCTGAATATGTGCATTTGTTCCTCATAGAATTTTGAAAAGAGAATGTAAAGTATTTGAGCAAGATAGGACTGAGCATCGGGTTGCAATGACATATTTAATAATACAACTGAACAACACGTAGACTATTTATTCAGTGAGTATAAATAAATTAAAATATGAAAATATTACTTTGTACATTTTTAGCTTGCATTCTTAACTTTTGTGGAGGGGTTCAGAAACAATTTACATTTTAAGAAATAAAACTTCGCATGTAATTAGCATTGATTCATATAGCACTAGATTAGGGAAAGATAATGTTTTGGCTTCAAAACAAATTATTTTACCGCCAAACGAATTTCATGAACAAAAAAGTGTTAATGGAGAAACTTATTTTAGTGAAACGTCAATTGATTCCGTACGAATAAGCTTTAATGATGAAAAGCTATTAGTTTTAACATGTAAAGATTTAAGAAACACAGAATCTTGCCATCCTATTTTTAATGGAGATATTGAATTTTCTATCACTGAAGAAGATTACAAGAAGGCTGTTCCTATAGAGGAAGAATAAGGAAATTATTAAAAAAGAAAGCCTCCAAATTTGGAGGCTTTCTTTTTTGCCATTAACTCAATAATTGCCATTGCCTTTTTTAAGTGTAAACCGTTTAAATATCGTCCTCCTCATTTTCTTGGGTCATGTAAGCCTGTAGTGAGCTGAATATCTGCATTTGTTCCTCATAAGGTTTTGAAAAGAGAACGTACAGCATTTGTGCAAGATAGGCCTGTGCATCGGGTTGCATTCTTCGGATTGCATCAATGATTTGTTTTTCCTGAATATTCAGCTGATCAGCCAAACCATTCAAACCGTTGGTGTTGCTGGGAATGAGATTGTTTGCAAAAGCACCCAAAGCAGATTGAATGGCCGGCATTTGAGTGATTGCCTGAACCGTTTCTTTGGTTGTGCTGGTATTAGTATCGCTGATATCCTTGCTGTGTTTCTCCCTAAGTTCCGCAAGTTCCTTTGCATGTTTCTCCTTAAGGTCAGCAATTTTATCCGTTAGTTTTTCAATGGTGAAATTGTACGTTAAGTTCGAGTTCTCCAAAGTTTACATTTATAAATATTGGAAACAAGCACTAGCCCCTTTTGATGAGTTGATGCAGAATCATAAAGAGAGAAACCCATAAACGACAAAAGAGAGCTTAGCGGCTCTCTTTTTTTATTGTCCAATGTTATTGATATCTTTTTATAATTCAATTTGAATTTTAACCTTACCGCCCAATCCTTTTTCAACGATATCAAAAAGAGTTTTTAGAGTTAAATTACTGCCGTTGTTCTCAACTCTTGAAATGTAGGTGCGCTTTTTATCTACAAGCTCAGCTAATTCATTTTGAGTCATGTTTTTATCTTCTCTGGCTTTACGTAAAAGGAATCCTATTTTTGTAGCTTCAAAATCTCTTTCAAGCTCATCTCTTCGGTCGGTTCCTTTAGCACCGTAAACGCTATCTTTAATGTTTGCCCAGCTTTTAGTGTTCATCTTCTTTTGCTTTTTCTTCGTAATACGAGTTCATTAATTTTAAAGCCTTGTCTATCTCTTTTTTCGGTGTTTTTTGTGTTTTCTTTTGAAAACCATTTAAAAGGATTACCAGTTTGCCTTTATCAAAAAAAAAACAGAATACACGCCAAATATTTGAAGCCAGTTTTATTCTTGCTTCGTAGAGTCCGTTGGTGTCTGTTATTGCTTTTAGATATTGTACTGGAACCCTTTCGTAAGTCTCAATAATTTCTATGATTTTAAAGATTTTATCTTGCACCTTACCGGGTTGTTCCTTTAAAAAATCTTCGAAATGATTTTCGTAAGGAATAACCTCTCTTATTCTATCCATATACAAAGGTAACTTAAAAGTTACATATTTAAAAGTGAAGTATTAGTTAATAATTACATATTCCAAAAAACAGCAGGGTTGATATTCGTTAAATCTATTCCAAAAAACTATTGTAATCCTCTGGTAGCTCAACATCATTAACTCGAATGTAGTTGTAAATAGCTTTACTTTCGTGCCCTGTGATAAGGCTTAATTGCTGTATTGTTTCGTGCTTAGAAAGCGTTTTACGCAGTTCTAAATAGATTTTAGTAATGTAGGTGTGTCGGAACGAATACAGCTTAAAATCTTTGCTAATTTCAAATTTATCACGAAATCGGGCAAATCGTCTGGTAAAATATTTTCGTTTGTCTTCTTCGGGCAAATCCCAGTTATCAATTTTATCAGGTTTGAATAAAAAACCAGTTTTTCCCTTCGCGAATTCGGCTAATTCTTCAATCAATAATTTAGGAATAATCTTTGTTTTGCTTGATTTTGTTTTGGTTTCAACCGAAATTGTATTTTTTTCAAAGTTCACATCCTCTATTCTGATTCTAAGAATTTCAATAGGTCGCCAAAACATAAATGAAACAAATTTAATAAACATCAAAAGTGTTTGATCGTGCTGTTTTAAGAGAGTTGATATCTCGTTCACGTCTTCCTCGGTATAGATTCTTACGGGTTTTTCTTCCTTTTTTGAATTTTGAATCTCCTTGATGAAATTAACTGGAATCAAATCTTCGCTGGAAAGAACTGTGAAGATTGCGCTTAAAGCACCCTTTGAATTATTCCGGTGAGTTGCATTTTTAATGGTTCTCAGGTATTGGAAAACAATACTTTTATTGGTATCCTTAATTGAGAAATGAGAATATCCCTGACTTTTTAAGTATTTTTTGAATAGGTTGATTCGGGTTTCGTAGCCTGAAAATGTGGTTTCCTTTACTTCCGGTCGTTTAATTTCCAAAGCAAAGTCCAGTGCCGAAAGGGCAGTGTGCTCACTTGCTGTTTCTCCTGTTTCATAGGGTGAAAATCCATCTTTTAAAAACTTCTCAACACTGTTTCGAACCATTTTCAAGAACTTTAACCGCTCGTCAAAGTCTTTGTAATCTTGATTTACATTAAAATAGATGGGGGTTTGCGGAACTTTTTTAGGTTGTCCGGTTGATGTTTTTGCCGTAGGATGTTCAAAAGAATAGTAAACATACCAGCGACTGTATTTTTTCAGAATAGCTTTTTTTTCTTCATTTGTGAATGATGAAAATGGCTTTGAAGTCACTATTTTTGGATAAATACTAGGTCTTGTGTATTTTCTCACAATATATGCGATCGTATATTCGGTATGTAGTAGGTCTATAATTTTAGCCATAAAAAAATGCGCCGTAAGGCGCATCTTTATTGACTTGTTATGTAGGGTGAAAGACCGGTTTCGAACCGGCGACCTCTGGAACCACAATCCAGCGCTCTAACCAACTGAGCTACAATCACCATTTTTGCTCTAATGCGGTGCAAATATAGAGAAATCTTTAATTATTATCCAAGTGTTTTATGAAAAAAATATAAAAATATATTCTGAAAGGATTATAAACTCTACCTTTGCAGGCAGTTAACTAATTTTAATAAAATGGATTTTTTTATCGATAAAAAAGAAACAGAAGAATTGTTTCAGGAAATTTTCAAGAAAATTCAAATTCTTCGTAATGGTGAGACACATCATGAAATGAAAAAATTTGGATTGAACTACCCAAAAGCATTGGGAGCAACAATTGTAAATTTGCGGGAAATTGGGAAAGATTATCAGAAGGATCATCTTTTAGCACATAAATTGTGGACAAAAGGCTTTCGCGAATCGAAAATCGTGGCAACTCTTCTCGAAGAACCGGAAAAAGTGACAGGAGATCAGTTAGAGCGTTGGTTCGCCGAGATGGATTCAAATGAATTATTGGAGCAGGCAAGTATGAATTTGTTTCAGTATCTGCCTAATATAAAGGAGCTTGTTAAAGAGTGGGTGAAAAGTGATATTGCAGCAAAACAGGTGTGTGCAGTAATGGTTGTTGGACGCCTGGCAATGGATAAAAAAGAGGGGAGTGACAGGCTGTTTATCGATTTTATAGAAATGCTTCCAAATAAATTCGAGGATGCTTACTTTTTGAATCAGGTAAAAAGAGCCTTGGGGAAAATTGCCCGAAGAGGAGATGTTGTTGTAAATAAGCTTGTTGCTTTGGTTTGCGAATTAAAGAGAGAGGATGAGGACTGGAAAGAGATTTGGGCTGATCTTCAATATGAACTTAATTTGTAAGTGTTTTTTAAGATATTTTATGATGTGATATGGCATTCACATCTAGGAAAAGAAAATTAAACAAAGTAAATTTGAAACATATTTTTGCAACATTTAAGAATAGATTTTAAAGATTAATAGTTAACACATATGGGATATACAAAAAGTTCAAATCCTGTTCTGAGCGAAAAAATTTTTTACGCTTCAAGAAGTGGATCGTACAGTGAAGCAATGACGGTAAACGGAACCGTAAATAAAGTCGGTTTGTTACTGTTTTTTCTTGTAGCCGCAGCAAGTTATACATGGGGATTATACAATGATTCTATGGATTCATCAGTGGTGATGCCGTGGTTAATAGGTGGAGCTATTGTAGGCTTAATTCTTGCTATTGCGACTGCTTTTAAGCCGGCTTGGTCTCCTTACACAGCTCCTTTTTATGCTTTAGCCGAAGGTTTAATGTTGGGTGGATTGTCGGCGATGATGAATGTCGCTAATCAGGGTATTGTGGTGCAGGCGGTTGGCTTAACATTTGCCACATTGTTCGCAATGCTTTTTGCCTATAAATCAGGATTAATTAAAGCAACAGAGAAATTTAAGTCTGGTGTTATTGCAGCTACAGGAGGTATTTTTATATTTTACATGTTGAACTGGATTTTGAGCATGTTTGGCATTGGCTTAAATATCGCAAATGGTTCTGATTTACTAAGTATTGGGATCAGCCTTTTCATTGTTGTTATAGCTGCACTTAATCTGGTTTTAGATTTCGATTTTATTGAAAAAGGTGCCCAATCCGGAGCTCCAAAATATATGGAGTGGTATGGTGCATTTGGGCTGATGGTAACATTGGTTTGGTTGTATGTTGAATTGTTGAGATTGCTCTCGAAATTGGCCAGACGATAAAATTTACATTGAAACCCCAAATTACAAAACTTAAATAAAAACGAATCGAGTGAGGATAGTTGAAGTTTTAGATCAGACGCATCAAAAAGATTTTTTAGATATTGCCAGAATCATTTATAAGGATGATTCCAATTATGCGTGTCCGTTGGATGCTGAGATTGAAGGAATATTTGATCCGAAGGAAAATTCATTCTTTAAGCATGGTGAGGCAGGCCGATGGATATTGCAAAACGATGAAGGAAAAGTAATTGGACGCATAGCTGCATTTATCAATACCAATAAAGCTTTTTCTTTTGATCAGCCGACTGGCGGATGTGGTTTTTTTGAATGTGTAAATGACAAAAAGGCAGCTTTTCTTTTGTTTGACACAGCAAAAGAGTGGTTAACTGTGCGTGGTATGGAAGCCATGGATGGTCCGGTGAATTTTGGCGAAAATGATAATCATTGGGGACTTTTGGTTGATGGTTTTATGCCTCAGGGATACGGAATGCCATATCATCAAAAATATTACAAGGTATTTTTCGAGGAGTATGGCTTTAAGGTGTTCTTCGAACAGTATAGCTATCATCTTGATTTAAAAAAGCCTTTTCCGGAGCGATTTTGGAAAATTGCTGAGTGGGTTGCTAAAAAGCCGGGATTTACTTTTGAGCATTTTTCATATACAAAATCGGAAAAATACATTCAGGATTTAATTGCAATTTATAATGAAGCATGGAAATTTCATGATAATTTCTCGCCGATAGATCCTGAGGATATCCGTAAAATGGCTCGTGATGGAAAAGGAGTAGTCGAGGAAGAATTTATTTGGTTTGCTTATCATGAAGGAAATCCAATTGCATTTTTTGTGATGATGCCGGATATCAATCAGATCTTGATAAAGATGGATGGTAAATTTAATTTCTGGAGTAAACTGAAATTTTTATATCATTTAAAAAAGAAAACAATTACCCGCGCTCGAATCTCAATAATGGGTGTTGTTCCTAAATATCAAAGGTTTGGAATTGAGTCGGCAATCTTCTGGCACATGGATAAAGTGATGAAGAGAAAACCGCATTATAAAGAAGTGGAACTTTCGTGGGTGGGAGATTTTAATCCGAAAATGATTTCTATTTATGAGTCGGTTGGTGGTGTGAAAATGAAAACACATTATACCTATCGTTTGCTTTTTGACCCTAATAAGCCCTTTAAACGGACACCTATTATCCCTCTGGAAAACAGGGGAAGTAAGGCAAAAGAGAAAAAAGTAATGGAAAGTGGAGAATAATTTATTTATTCTTTTGCAAAACAGATTACAATATTTACCTTTGCAGCCTATTGGAAGTAGATTATAAGAAACTAAAGGATATTAAAATGAAACAAGGAATACATCCGGAAAATTACCGTCTTGTGGCTTTTAAAGACATGTCAAACGAAACTGTTTTTATTGCTAAGTCGACTGCTAGAACTAAAGAAACTATTGAGTTCGAAGGCATTGAGTACCCAGTTATTAAGCTTGAGATCTCTAATACATCTCACCCTTTCTACACAGGTAAGATGACATTAGTAGATACTGCTGGTCGTGTTGATAAGTTCATGAATCGTTACAAGAAACACATGGACGGTAACAAGAAGTAAGATTAAAAAATCTACCATATTAAGAAAAAGCCTCGATTATTCGAGGCTTTTTTTTATTTTTGATCATACATAAAAATCCTTCGGATTTAAATCACTACTACTATGAATTATATTCTTTTTGATGATGGGACTTGGAATGATCTGCGTCCACTCACATTTACCCGTCCGGTATCAGAGATTCGGGTTGGCATTTTAAGCATTCGTGAAAAATGGGAGAAATATCTTACAGCCAGCTTAAGTCATTTTACGCAGGATTATTTATCTGTAAAATATCCAATCTTTGTTCAGGAACAAAATGTATTGATTAATGGTTCGGTACTTCCGGATGAGAGGTTGAAAGATGCAATTCTGAATTTAAAAGTGGGAGAGTATCTTGCAAAGGATGGAGTTATTCTGGCGGCTAATTTTTTGACTGCTGACCTTGAGTTGGTGAACAAGGAAGGAATTGAAACAAAAGTTAAAGTTGCGTATAAACAGGCTGTTGATCGAATAGCAATGCCTTACGATATATTTGGAAGTAATGACAAGGCTCTTCGTGCCGATTTTGAATTGCTGACCAAAGGAAGACAATCGCAGAAGATAAGTGATACGGTAAATGTTCTTGGAAAAGAGAATATATTTCTTGAAGAAGGAGCAAAAGTAGAATTTGCATGTCTTAATGCTGTTGACGGACCAATTTACATTGGAAAAGATGCAGTTATTATGGAAGGATGTTTGGTGCGTGGTCCTTTGGCCATGTGCGAACATGCAGAATTAAAAATGGGAGCCAAAGTGTATGGTGCAACTACATTAGGTCCCTACTGCAAATGTGGCGGAGAATTAAATAATGTGGTGTTGTTTGGTTATTCGAGCAAAGCTCATGATGGTTTTTTAGGAAATGCAGTATTGGGCGAATGGTGTAATATTGGTGCTGACACAAATAATTCAAATTTGAAAAACAATTATTCGGAAGTGAAGTTGTGGAACTACTCAAGTGAAAGTTTTGAAAAAACAGGCCTGCAGTTTTGTGGTACTATCATGGGTGATCATTCTAAATGCGGCATTAATACCATGTTGAATACAGGAACTGTTATTGGTGTGAGTGCCAATGTGTTTGGCGCCGGATTTCCCCGTAATTTTATTCCCTCTTTTGCAATGGGCGGCAATCATGGTTTTAAGGAATATCGCTTAAAAGCAACTTTCGAAGTTGCTGATTTGGTAATGCAGCGCAGAGGTTTGGAATTTAATGAGGTGGAGAAAAATATCTTAACAAATGTATTTGAAATGACCAAAGAGTATCGGAAATCATTTTAGCACAAATCCTTATTATATTAATATGAGTTCTTTCTGTTAACTGATAGAACTCATTTTTTATTTTGGCATAGCTATTGCCAAGTAAATAGTGACCTATTAATATTGGTGGAAACAGACATTTTGTCACTTTTTACAGGACATAAGTTTGTTTTCTTTATAGTGAGTAATGAGAACATGACAAGCGAAATAATGAGCAGAAAGATTGAAATCAATATAAGTGATATCGCATTAACGAATATGATGGACGAAGATTCAGATTTTATTCCAATTATAACCGATGAGGATGAAAATGCGTTGGACGAACTAGTTGTTCCTGACAGTTTGCCAATTTTGCCTCTTCGTAACACGGTTTTATTTCCTGGTGTAGTAATCCCTATTTCGGTAGGAAGAGAGAAATCCTTGAAATTAGTTCGTGAAGTATACAGCAAGAAGGGGATGTTGGGAGCTGCCACTCAAATAGATTTGAGTGTTGAAGATCCGCATTTCGATGATATTTATAAAATTGGAACGGTTGCTCAGATTATCAAAATTTTGGAAATGCCTGATGGTTCTACCACAGTTATTTTACAAGGTAAAAAGAGATTTGAGTTGCAGGAAATGATTTCAGAGGAGCCTTACCACATTGCTAAGATTAAAACGCTGAAAGATATTCGTCCTGTTGAGGAAGATAATGAGTTTAAAGCTCTTATATCTTCTGTTAAGGATATGGCAGTTAAGGTGATTAAATTATCGCCGCACATTCCTAATGAGGCTAGTTTTGCAATTAAGAATATCGAAGGATCTTCCTTTTTAATCAATTTTATTTCAAGCAATTCTGAAATTAAGCACAACCAGAAACAGAAGTTGCTGGAGATTGAGGAGATTGCCGGCAGAGCAATGAAGCTTTTGGAGTTATTGGTTCGTGAAGTGCAGGTTTTGGAGCTGAAAGATGATATTCAGACCAAGGTGAAAACCGATATGGATCAGCAGCAAAGAGAATACTTGCTGCACCAGCAAATGAAAACCATTCAGGATGAATTGGGCGGAGGACCAAATGATCAGGATGTAGAGGAGTTGGAAGAAAGGGCACAAACAAAAAAATGGACCGACGAGGTTGCAGCTGTTTTTGAAAAAGAATTGAATAAACTTCAGCGTCTGAATCCTGCTTCTGCAGAATATTCGGTGCAGTTAAATTACCTTGAGGAGCTTCTTGATTTACCATGGAGCGAATGCACCAAGGATAATTTCAACTTGAAAAGAGCTCAAAAAATTCTGGATCAGGATCACTTTGGTTTGGAAAAAGTAAAAGACAGAATTATTGAGCATTTGGCTGTATTAAAACTAAAAGGGGATTTAAAATCACCGATTTTATGTTTGTACGGGCCTCCGGGAGTGGGTAAAACATCTTTAGGAAAATCAATTGCGAGAGCCTTGGATCGAAAATATGCCAGAATGTCTCTAGGCGGTTTGCATGACGAGTCAGAAATTCGTGGTCACAGAAAAACATATATTGGTGCAATGCCGGGAAGAATTATTCAGGGAATGAAAAAAGCCGGTTCATCCAATCCAGTTTTTATTTTGGATGAGATTGATAAAGTAAGTAATGATTTTAGAGGAGATCCATCTTCGGCTTTATTAGAGGTTCTTGATCCTGAGCAGAATAGTGCGTTTCATGATAATTTTTTGGATGTAGACTACGATTTGTCGAATGTGATGTTTGTAGCAACGGCCAATAATATTGGGGCGATTTCAGCTCCTCTTCGCGATCGTATGGAAATGATTGATGTAAGTGGTTACATTCAGGAAGAAAAAGTACAGATTGCCAAGACTCATTTGATTCCAAAGCAAATGGAGAATCATGGTATTACTGCTGATAATATTAAAATCTCGAAGGAGGTAATTGCCGAAATCATCGATAAATATACTCGTGAGTCGGGTGTAAGAGCATTGGATCAGCGAATTGCCAAGCTAATGAGACGTATTGCCCGTAAGGTGGCAATGGGCGAAGAATATGATATTAATATAAAGATTGCAGATCTGAAAGAATTTTTAGGTGCACCAATCTTTAACCGCGATAAATATCAAGGGAATGAATATGCCGGTGTAGTTACAGGTTTGGCCTGGACTTCGGTTGGTGGTGAAATTTTGTTCATCGAATCGAGTTTGTCGGCTGGAAAAGGGAAATTAACCCTTACCGGGAACTTGGGCGATGTTATGAAAGAATCAGCATTGCTGGCACAAGAATATTTGAGAGCACACTGTGGTGCATTGGGGATTAAAAAGGAAACTTTCGATGAGTGGAATCTTCATGTTCACGTACCCGAAGGAGCAATTCCAAAAGACGGACCTTCAGCTGGAGTTACTATGGTGACAGCCATGGCTTCAATTTTCACACAACGCAAAGTGAAAAAACACTTGGCTATGACTGGTGAAATTACTCTTCGCGGAAAAGTGTTGCCGGTTGGAGGAATTAAGGAAAAAATTCTTGCAGCCAAGAGAGCCGGAATTAAGGAAATTATACTTTGCAATCAGAATAAAAAAGACATTGAGGAAATTAAGGATATTTATTTAAAAGGTCTTAAATTTCACTTTGTTGATGAGATTATGGAAGTTTTGGATATTGCCTTGATGAAACAGAAAGTAGATAATCCCATAAAATTATAATTTGGATTAGATTTAGGAAAGGGCTTTCGAAAGAAAGCCTTTTTTTGTTTCGGTTCCTTGAAACCATAAAATTTCTTACTTTTAAACTGTTATACCAATTTAATTTCAAACCTATGAATGAAAAAGGAAAATATTTTATTGTAGCTCTTGGTTTAATCATGTTAGGGTTATTGTTTTGGTATTTCAGCAATATTGTGACATACGTTTTAATTTCGGTTGTTCTTTCCTTTATTGGACGTCCGGTTGTCGATTTTTTAAATGGTTTAAAGATCAAGAAATGGCAATTTCCTTCGGTTTTATCTGCAGGGATAACACTCATCCTTTTGTGGATGGTTATGATTATGTTCTTCCGGACCTTTATTCCAATGATAGCATCGCAGGCGCAGGATCTATCAAATATAGATGTAAATGCAGCCGTTCAAAGTCTTGAAGAACCAATGCAAAAAATAGAAGCTTTTGTGGTGAAGTATTCTGCCAATGGCGAGACTTTTGACCTGAAAGCAGTTCTGGTTAAAAATATTTCATCATTTGTGAAGGTGTCTGATGTTTCGGATATTTTTGGTTCTCTTGTTGGTACTTTAGGGAATACATTTATTGCATTGTTTTCGATCTCTTTCATTACTTTTTTCTTTTTGAAGGACAGCAGTTTGTTTACCGAAGGGGTTGTGGTTTTGGTTCCGGCCCGCAACGAAGAAGGTGTTCGCCATGTATTGGATTCGATAAAAAAACTGTTAATGCGCTATTTTGTAGGACTGTTTTTTGAGGTGATACTCGTTGGTTTTATGGTAACCATTGGTCTTACCATTGTTGGTTTGCCTTTTAGTACCGCAGTTGTAATTGGGCTGTTTGCTGGAATCATGAATGTGATTCCATATATAGGACCAATTATTGGAGCCTGTTTTGGAATGATTATTGGAATTGCCACTAATTTAGATATTGATTTTTATACGGGAATTGTTCCTCTTTTGGGATATATGGCACTTGTATTTGCCACAGTTCAGGTGATTGACAATATTTTGTTTCAACCCTTAATTTATTCCAACAGTGTAAATGCTCATCCTCTCGAAATTTTTATTGTGATTATTATGGCAGGGAGTATGGCAGGTATTTTAGGAATGATGCTGGCAATACCATCTTACACAATTATGCGTGTTATAGCAAAAGAGTTTTTTAACAAATACCGGTTTGTAAAGAAACTGACGGAAAAAATTTAGTTGGAATGCAGGTTATCCATAAAACAAGAAAAGCTTGATTCATTCTCGAATCAAGCTTTTTTGTATCTGGCAACAAATAGCTTTTATAGGCTTGAAGCCTCAAAATGTTCTTTAAGTATTTTTAGTTCTTCTTCAAAGCCTAATTTTTCTCCTTCGTACAATTTCATAATTCGCTCATCAACAGCAACCAATTGCTGAGGCAGTTCGAGATGCTGGTTGGTGAAAATCATTTCCATATCCGGATTTTGGGCTTGAATAACTTCCACGATATCCATAATTGATTTGTTGTATTCCACCAGATTATAAATTCCGGAATCTAATTTGCCACCCAAAAGATTGGCTAAGATGCTGCTGGTTTTTTCCAAAGAAATAAACGGACGTTTTTGGTTTCCACTTCCGTGGATGGAAATACGACCCACAAAATGAGAATCGAAAAGTAAACTGTTTAAAATTCCTTTCATATTCATGCTTACACCGTAACCAAAAACATTTCCCAAACGAATAATTTGAGTGTTTATTTTCGACATGATTCGTTCAACATGTTGTTCTCCTCTTAATGTAGAACTTCCCAATGAAGTTGTTGGTTCAGGAATGGAGTAAATGTCGAATTCATTATCAGAATAACCGTAAACGGCTGTTGAACTAACGTATACCAATTGTTTTACGTTGCTTTCTTCTATAGCATAAACCAACTCAGCGGTTCCCCAGTTATTAACCTGCTCATGAAGATGATGAAGCTTATCGTTGTCCGAATTTTCAGCAGCAAGATGATAAACTACATCAATATCTTTTATAATTTTATCGAGAGTTCTTGAATCCAAAAGTTCACCTCTAACAAAAGTTAGTTTGCCAGGTTTTATTTGGGAGTGTAAAAACAGATTGAAGTTAGCCTGATGCAGATTATCCAATACAATAATTTCTTTTACATCAGGGTTCTGATTCAATTTTATGCATAATTCGGTGCCAATGTAACCGGCACCACCTGTAATTAATACTCTCATTGTATCTGTGTTTTAATTTCGGATTATTAGCTGTAATTATTATTTATCTTTTTTAATTACCAAATCGGTATTTAAACCACATTCGGTTTTTTTCATTCCAAACCATCGTGCCGACCGATCATCGCCCAGAGTCATTTTTCGTGTGCAGGGTTCACAGCCAATGCTGTCGTAACCTTTTGCTTCGAGCGGATGACGGGGAAGATTGTGCTCTTTAATGTATTTGTAAATTTCCTGCTTGCTCCAGTCTAACATCGGATGAAACCGGGTGACACCATGAGGAGCATCCTGTTCAATATTCATCGCTTTTCGAACAGCCGACTGATCTGCCCGAACACCATTGATCCAAACATCGTGATCTGCCAAAACACCATCCAGAGGTTGTACTTTATTTAGGAAACAACAGTAATCAGGATCAGAGGTGAAAAGAAAATTTCCTTTCGCATCTTTTTGTTGTGCTTTTGGTATTGAAGATTTTGCATCGATAATTTTCAATCCAAATTCTTTGGCGATTTGATCTTTAAACTGAATGGTTTCAGGGAATAAAAATCCGGTATTGATAAAATAAACAGGTATTGTATTGTCTATCCGGCTGATAATATGAAGTAAAACAAGACTGTGCGATTGAAAAGAGGATGTGGTAAACATCGTCTTTCCTTCGGCTTTGTATTGCTCAAGTTTCTTTTTTATGCTTTCAAAATTCATTGTAAAATCCTTTTGCCTTACTAAATAACAAGGCGTGTAAATGTGTATATAAGGGATGGTAAAGATACTAATAAATATTCCAAATCAGGGAGATTTTAAGCGTAGAGTGGCTTCGGATAACCGGTAAAATCTGAACTAATAAAATAAGTTGCAGTGTAAGGTTTCAATCAATTTTACTAAAAGTAGTAGGGTAAATATTTAATTAGGATTACTGTTTGATGAATATGGAATATTTTAGGTTTAAAATGCACACTAAGATTATTGTTTTGTTAAGTTCTGTGATATATTTGCATCTGCATTATTTTTGGCTTAAATTCACTCATTCAGAATGTTTAGGGCAATCTTTTACGGAGTTTGGTTGCTTTTGAGGATTGGTGTTATATTTAACGGGTAATTTTCAGTCGTTTTTTTAAGAAGACTTATAATTGATAATATGATAAAAAAAAAATTTCTTTTCTTTCTTTTCACGATACTAATTACTAAAGCATATGCTAAGGATGATTATAAGAAAGTCCGGTTTCATGATTTAGATAGCCTGAAAGTAGCCATAAATGAGCTGGTTATGGTTGAAGGGAAAATGAAAAATTCTGATAGTGTAATCGGCCTTGTATCTGATAACCGGAAAATTTTAAAAGATGAATATCCGTCTTATTTGCATCTGCTTTTGAATAAAATTAAAACTGATAAGGATACTACCGGCCTGGCAGAAATATATTATCGGATAGGGGTAAACCATCGATATACACATGGCTACGATTCTGCTAAATATTACTATCAAAAGTCACTGCCCTTTGCTCATAAAATAAAAGATCACTATAAATTAGGGAGAATCTACAATGAGCTGGGGGTTGTCTGTCGAAAAACCGATCGGAATGAAGAGGCTCTTAATTATTTTGTTTCATCAATCAGTACAACAGAATTTACTAACAATTTATATGGCAAGGCAATTGCCGAAAATGGAATTGGAAATATCTATTTGGTGCAAAAAGAATATGAAAAGGCCTTATCCTATTTTCGGGAATCTTTAAAATATGGAGTAAGCAGCGACAATAAATATCATTTAGAGATTAGTTATGGGAATGTTGGAGAAGCCTATCTCGATTTGCAGGAAGCTGATTCGGCCAATTACTATATTAATAAATCGCTGGAGCTGTCAAAATTACGGGGGAATCCTATTGGTGAGGGAATTTGTTATCAGCTTTTGGGACAAGTGAAAATGTTTCAAAATGAATATGAGAAAGCCTATGGGTATTTTGAGCAGGCACTCGCTTTGCAGCGGAAAAGAAATGATAAGCGTTACTTAAGTACGATACTAATTCAGCATGGTAATGTTTGTTCGAAGTTAAAACGATACAAGGAAGCTGAAAAGAATTTGTTGGAAGGACGATTAATTTCAAAAGAAATTCATTCTGTTGATAATCTAATGTTTGCGAATAAGGTTTTGTATGAAGTCTATTATGCAACAGGAAGATATCGGGAGGCAAGTGATGCTCTGTTATTGCATAAAAATTATACCGATTCGTTATACAACAGCGAATCAGTTCGCGTAATGAATGATTTGGAATTTAAATATCAATCGGAAAATAAAACCCATCAGATTGAGCTGTTGAATACCAGAAATCAATTGATTGGAGAATCAAAAAAAATGCAGAGAAATCAGTTTGGAGTTCTGCTTTTGCTCTTTGGAGGATTGGCTGCATTTTTTTATTATTTATACAAGAACAAACAAAAGGTTTCAAGAGAGTTACAGATTGTTAATCAGATGAAATCAAAATTTTTCAGTAGTATCTCCCATGAATTTAGAACACCTTTAACGTTAATTACAGGTCCGGTAGAAAAGCATTTAGCCCGGCCTCATAGTAATGAGGAGCAGGATGAGATGAAACTGATTCTGCGTAACACCAACAGATTACTTGCATTAGTCGATCAACTTTTAAACCTTTCTAAAATTGATGCCGGTCATTTTGCTATTGCTGCTCAGGAAGGCGATTTGTCAACATTGCTTAAAGGAATTTCAAATTCGTTTACTTATCAGGCATCTGAGAAAAAGATAAATTATCAATTGGAAATAAATGAATCAGGAGATGTTTGGTTCGATATGAATATTGTCGAAATAATAATTACCAATTTATTATCCAATGCATTTAAGTTTGTTCCCGGAAATGGTAATGTTGAACTGAAGCTTGCTGCGTTTAATGATCATATTAAAATCACCGTAAGTAATTCGGGCTGCACATTAACCAAAGAGCAATTGTCGCATATCTTTGATCGTTTTTATCGTGCAGGCGAAAACGAAACACAAGGAACCGGTATTGGACTCTCTTTAGTGAAGGAACTGTGTGCTCTTTACCGCGCACCCATAAAGGTTAGTTGTTCCAATAGTCAAATCATTCAATTTGAATTGTTGTTGCCAACATCTAAAGATCATTTTAAGGCAAACGAAATATCGCTTTTACCTCTGGCAAAAAAAGAGGAGCAGTTTTATGAAGTAAATTCAGATTTGAACCCGGAAGAAGAAAACGAGGTGAAAATTGAAGATTTGCCCGTATTGTTGCTTGTTGAGGATAATTTAGATATGCGGAAATACATCAAGACTTACTTTATTCATAAATACAAAATTTTAGAAGCTGAAGACGGGGAAATTGGGATTAAGATGGCAATCGAATATATTCCTGATTTGATTATTTCGGATGTAATGATGCCAAAAGTTGGTGGTGTTGAGCTTTGTTCCTGCTTAAAAGCAGATGTGAAAACCAATCACATACCCATTATTTTATTGACTGCCAAAGTTGGTGATGACAATGAATTGGATGGTCTTAAATCCGGTGCAGATGATTACATCGTGAAACCATTTAATGCTCAGGCTTTAATCGTTAAGGTTGAAAGACTAATTGCCACAAGAAAAGAGATGCAGAAAAAGTATCAAAATGAAATAGTTATCAGTCCTTTAAATATTGTGTTTCCATCTGAAGAAGAGAAATTTGCAAGAACATTGCAGAAAGTTCTGGAAGCGAATTTACACAATCCGGATTTTACTGTAGATCAGTTTTGCGAGGAGACTTTAATGAGCCGAACACAACTTCATCGTAAGTTAAAAGCTTTAACCGGACTGTCGGCTACTGCATTCATCAGAACGCAAAGAATAAAAATGGCATCGGAAATTTTATTGAACCCAGATGTGAATATTAGTGATGTTTGTTTTTCTACCGGATTTAACGACACTTCGTATTTTTCCAAATGCTTTAAAGAGATTCAAGGTTGTACTCCCTCCGAGTATATAAAGGAACATTCCAATTAAAACTTTTTAAGTAAGCTTATTGTGATATATTCTTAAGTAGTATTCCTTACTGTGTACAGGTAAAGTTATTTGTTTTATCTAGGCAATAATTATTTTTAATGTACATAAAACTTTATTTTAATGTATATCAAAGTAAAGTTTTATGTACATTAAAAATTAAAAAGATAAAGAGAACCAAATCGCTTGCTACTTACCCGATGATTAGGAGGTAGGCAATTTGTTATTTGGTCTCTTGCCAAGTAAACATCAAAACTGAGTTCATTCAATTTTATAGAATCTTTTTTGTTGAGGATATTTGTGTAATACCTTACGCGAAATACATACGGGTTATTGCTCCTGTGTTTGTTAATTAACAAACTAATTTTAATTGTTATCGGCTCAAGAATGGTGTTCTCTTAAAACCAGAGCCAATTTATTTTACGATACTTGTTTAAATGGTTAATTGTAATTCCGCACCAATCAATTAAATGTCAATTAGTTGTGTTGTTTTGGAACATTTGTTTTGCTGTTTGGAACATTTGTAATACTCCAATATCTTTCTTTTCTATTTTTCTCTGTCAATCCACAAATATATTAGAAAAAAAATCAGACGGGAAATCTCACTAAAAGTCACATGTCCAGGAGGTAATGATGTTTAAATTGATCGGATTTTACTGCATGATTGTGTCTGATCAGCATCCTATCTGCCTTTCGTTTGCGTGCATGTTATGTAATCACAATTTATACATACAGATAAATAAAATAAACTTAAAGGATTAATATATAGTATTTTAAACATTTGTTTTTGTTTTTGGAACATGCTTCCTATTTGAGGATTGATTAGCAGCATACATTTACATTGTATTCGAAACCAAAAAAAGAACAGATGAAAAAGCTAATATTCATAACATTATTGATGTCACTTTGCATCACTCTGGTAGATGCTCAAGTAGTGGAGCCGGAAAAAGTAGTAAAGAAACAAGGTACACGTCGTGCTAATAATAAAATAGAACGAGGCGTAGATAAAGGCTTCGATAAACTGGAAGAAGGTATTGGAAGTTTATTCGGTAAAAAGAAAAAGAAGAAAAAGAAAGCTGCGAATGAAGAGCCAAAAAATACCTCAGACAAGAAAGAAGACTCAAATAGAAATGATGGGAATAATAGTAACGAGAGAGTAGAAAAGCAAGTTGCTAAAAAGCCAGATGTAGTTTGGAATAAATTCGATTTCGTTCCGGGTGATGTTGTGATTTTTGAAGATGGCCCAAGTCTAATGGAGGAGAATGGTGAGTTTCCAAGTCGTTGGGATCTAAAGGAAGGAAATGTAGAGATTGCGCAGGTAGATGGTGAAAATGTTATCTATTCAATAGAGCATGGCACTATTGTTCCTTATTTGAAAAATTCGAAGGAGGATTATTTACCAGAAATTTTCACGATAGAGTTCGATGCCTTTTTTGGTACAGGATATTCAGGAAGATATTTTATCAGTTTTTTTGATGCGAAGAATCAACGATGTAATAATAATGATAGGCTATATGTATATGTGAATAGCTTAACTCTAGGTTCTAGTTCCACTAATTACCCCGGAAAATCTAAAGGGAACTGGGATGCAGTTGGTGGTTGGCGTCATATTTCGATTGCTTTTACCAAAGGGAAGATGAAAGCTTATATGGATGACACCCGCTTGATCAATATTCCACATTATGAAGCTAATCCTACTGGTTTAACCATACAAATGGAAAAATATGCCTCTTCGGATTACGAAAAATACATCAAGAATATTCGCATTGCAAAAGGTGGTGTTAAGTATTACGATCGTGTACTTCAAGATGGTAAGATTATCTGCAACGGTATCCGCTTCGATGTAAACAAGGCCAGTTTAAAGCCCGAGTCGATGGGGCCAATCAATAAAATTTACGAATTACTGCAAAAACAACCTGATTTAAATTTTAGCGTCGAAGGTCATACCGATAGCGATGGTGATGATGCATCAAACAAAAGTTTATCGGAAGCGAGAGCTAAAGTTGTTATGGAGAAATTAATTCAGATGGGAATCTCATCGAACCGATTGAGTTACGCCGGTTTTGGAGAAAGCAAGCCATTGGATAACAACAGCACACCGGAGGGAAAAGCGAACAACCGAAGAGTTGAGTTTGTGAAAGTGGAAGGAATTGCAACATCAGCCAAACCAAATACTTCAGGCAATTCAATTTTTGATTCTTTGGATCGTAAAGCGATCGATACTAAAATGGAAAGCTTACCAAATGGGAATATCCCGGTTTCCAATCAATCGGGAATTCTTCTGAAAAATGGGACTACCATCATTTACGGTACGTCTGACGGGTATTTGGGTAAAATGGAAGTTCTTGATGTTGACGAAAGTGATAGTTATCGATTAACAGTTAAGTATGTAACCTATAATGATGATGGCTCTGTTCACAGTAAATCTGATCATTTGGAAATTGGAGGAACTTATACCTGCGATTTGGATGAAGGAAGCACCGGGGATATGACGAGGTCGGAAGAAGATTTTTGGTTGGGCAGACCGGATGCTAAAACAACAACAATTGTACAAAGGGAAAATACCGGTTTCTATGTAGTCCCAAACTAATCAACTGGCTAAGAATAAAAATTTTATAATAAACAGATGAAATTCTCATCAATACAATAAATAGAAAATATGAAAAACACTCTAAAGTACTTTGTAATAGCAGTATTAAGTATCGTTTTATTCTCGTGCGATAAGGACGATGATTTACAGAGTAAGGACATCAAGCGTTATAACGTAGAATCAGGTATTGTGCACTACGAAACTTCAATATCCGGTCCATATGTGAATGGATCAGGCACAGAAGATTTGTATTTCAAAAAATGGGGAGCTCTGGAAATGAGTTTTGAGGACAAATCGGAAACGCTTACCATGATTAATGCTAATGGAATTGAGGAATCGACAACTACAAATGCTCGTAATGCCTATAAAATTGACAATGAGAAAATTTATGTGGTTGATTATGCTGCGAGTATAATTTTCACCAAAGAAGATCCCTTAATCGATTACATGCGTCAGAATAATTTAGATGCATTGGAAGCGGGAAGAGAGACAATGATAAGTATGGGAGGAGTACAATTGGATAATGAGAAAATTTTGGGTTACGACTGCGAAGTATGGGATTTACTTGGAGTTAAACAATGGATTTATAAAGGAATAACCCTTAAAGCAGTCTCTCATATGGCAGGAATCACCATAATAGAGGAAGCCACAAGTATCAAGTTTGATGTTTCTGTAGCCGACAGCTATTTCGAGTTGCCTAATTTTCCTCACAAGGATATTACTGATCTGTAAATTAATCATTTATAAAAATACAGTCAAAGCTTGTATTCATTATCAAAAAAAGAATCATGAACCAAATTTTAGTCATAGTGCTTTGTTTTGTCGCCAATTCGGCCTTGTTGGCTCAGGGGAAAGTGGAAAAAGAAGGAGTAGATGTGATGCTGGAAACCTACATGAAGGCAAACAAAAATCTGATTGATTCGACCAAACCCATGATTGATTTTTTCTTAAAGTATGATGAGAAAGATAGCTTAAAGGCGCCCAATCAAAGCGATTTCGATCAGATGTTGAATCAGATGGGAATTATGGATGAGGTGAAAAATGATCAAAGTGGCCTGACGAAAGAGGATGCCTTTCAATTCATTAATGCATACATCAATGCAGATAAGTCCATTGGAAAAGAAGGCGAAAAACCAGACAAACCAGTGCAGGAAAGTCAATTGGATCAGGAACTGAAAAAGGCTGAAAAGCAGTTTGATGAAGCCAAACCCGAACTGGAAGGAATGCTGAAAGAAGCCGAAAAGGAATTTGAAAAGCTCCAAAATCAATCAAATTTTATGTCTTACGAAGATTTCAGAAAACGAGCCAAACAAAGGAAACCTGATTTGAGCGAGAGTGAAATTAGAGATGCTTATAATGAAGTTATGAAAGTGTTAGGTAACCCATTTAAAACCAAATAAAAATGAAAAAAGCAACAATTATTCTTATCGTTTTGCTGTCGCTGATAAAAGTGACAAATGCTCAGGATTCAAAAATAAGTGGAAGCTGGCTGGTTACCAAAATAGTGGTGGGCGATCAAGTTGACGAACCATTATTTGTTATCGATTACAGTGCTGATGGATCTATTATAACTCAGGGAATTGAAGTAGGATCGTGGTCGCATAATCAGAAAGAAGAGAAATTGATTATGAGCTCGGATATGGATAAAGACTTTGGAGGAGATTGTGAAATTATAAGTTTGAACCAGAAAGAGCTAAACTTTGAAAAGGGTGATCAGAAATGGTTCCTATCCAGACTAAATATGTCTGAAATAGCTAAGACTAATTCTGAATCAGGTCTTATTGGATCATGGGAGTTTGCCGATGATGCAAATTATGAGGGAACCAAAGTATTGAGTTTTGAGGCTCCGGATAGTTTTACTCTGGTAGAGAAACAAGAAGGAATGCAGAGTCAGACGGGTGGAATGTGGATTTTTAATCCAAAAGAACAAAGCCTACTGTTGATTGGCCGAATAGACCAGATTGGCGGTAAAAATAAAATCCTTACAATCAGTAAAACAAAATTGGTTTTAGAGAATGCAGGATCGGAAACAGCGATGCGGAAATCAGATGATAACTCTCAAAAGATCGAAAGGTTGAATTTTACGGAAGATAATTTTTTCGATGAGAATGGTGATTATAAGTATGATAGTGAGGAAGGAAAATTACCTTGGACTGATCCTTTCGAAATGCTGATGTCTTTAGTAAATACGAGTCAATTGGAATATAATTTTTCAGCATTAGTAGAGGGGACAAAAGTTTTTGAAACTAAAAAACTGACCGCCGATGTTAAGACCGATAAAGATGAACAAAGTGTAAGTATCGATTTTATTTTTTACGGATACGACAGATACAATTTGCCTGATGAAACGGAATTACCTCCTAATGTTTTGGATTTCAATTATTATAATCGCCTGTATCCATTAAAAGAGAATTCGTTTCGGGTGGCTGGACAAGAGAAACTCACAACACCATCAGGTACTTTTGATTGTACCGTAATTGAGTCTGTTGGCACTTCCGAAGAGAAATATAAATTATGGATGATTAATGATAAACCTGGAATTTATGCCAAGATAATTGAAGACAAAGAAGGCATGTTTGGTCATTACTATATTTATGAATTGAAGAACATAATAACAAACAATTAAACTATGAAAAAGACACTTTGTATTTTATTTTCGATCCTAATTGGTTTCGCTTCGTGCGATAAGGTTAATGACTTGAAGACAAAAGATTTTTATGATCTTAAATTATCGAAAAAAACACTTGTTACCGTAAATTCCGATAAAAGTGCCGCAATTAAGAGCGCAGAGAATCATCCTTTTTCCGAAACAATTAGTCTTGATTTTAACGACTTGAGCGAAGTAAAGGAATACCTGAACAAGTTGGAAGCTGTAGATGTTACTTCTGTGACTTGTAAAATTACAGATCTATCGGCTGGAGAGGTAAATTCATTAAACCTAAGTGTGCCGGATTTGAATTTCGATTTTGATATTCCAACTGTTTCCGAAAATCAGGCTCTTTTTGTGAATTTCACTACAGAGCAATTGGATGCAATTGCAAATGAATTGTTACAAAGCAAAAATCTAAAAATAATAATCTCAGGAACAGTTACTGAAAAGCCGGTTAGTTTCAATATTGAAACAACAGCCTTAGTAGATGTAGAGGTGAAAGTTTTATAATCCTAATTAAATTTTAATAACAAGTAAAAGTAAAAAAATGAAAAACAAGTTAATTTTAGTAATTGCAACCGTGCTTTCTGTATTTTTTAGCCTGACAACCAAAGCACAAGACTCAAAAATTCTGGCCGGAGCTGGTCTTAAGTATGCAACAGATATCAGTACTATGGGTATTGAAGCTAAAGGTGTTTATTTAGCAAGCGATACATGGGAAATTGCTCCTGCATTCACTTACTATTTCAAGAAAAACAATGTGAACTGGTCTACATTAGATTTTGATGCACATTATGTATTTTCTAGTGATGACAAAAGTACATTTTATGCCATTGGAGGTTTGAACGTGACTTTCTGGAAATTTAAAATGGATGGTGGAAGTGAGCTTGATGATTATTTTGGAGGCTTTGATTTAGATGCTTCTGGAAGTGATGTTGGTGTAAATATTGGTGTTGGTAGTCGTTTTGCAATTTCTGATAAAATGTATTTTAATGCTGATTTGAAATATACCATTGGTAACGCCAACTACTTGTCAGCAGGTGTAGGCGTACTATACCATTTCTAGAAAACTATTTGACTAGTTACATTTAGTTAGTTAGTTAGTACTTCCTGTTTGGGCAGTCAACCAATTCACTTTACAACCAAGCAACCATAATAACTTAAGTCCCAAACAGGAAGTCTTTCTAATCAAACCTTTCTCAACCATTCTTAGAGCTTACAAATAAACCAGAACATTTAATTCAAATTCATTAACAGATGAAACGTCCATGCCAAGGTGTTTTGACATACAGCAGGGTGATTATTACAGCATGGTAATCCCGAGCTTTCGGGACCATATGGCATAAAAAACAAATTATAATCATATGAAACGACCATGTAAAAAGTATTACACACAGGTGAATGAGTGTAATTTGGGAGTTCCATCTGACAAAAACTTAAAATTATAAACAGATGAAACAAATTATTCTGATCGTAACCTATTTACTAATTACCTATGTTGCGACGGCTCAGCAAAAGAGTCAGATATATGCCATCAAATCAGGGCATATTGAGTATCAACTCAGTGGAAATACTACTGGCACCAAGTCTGTTTGGTGGGACAACTATGGGAATTCATCTTTTACGGAAACCAAATCGGTAAGCGTAACTAAAATGTTTGGAATTAAGAGTGAAACAAAAACGCATGATATCTCGATTATTAAAGACGGTAAATTTTGGAATGCCAACTTAATTGAAAACAAAGGGCAGAAAGGAACTGTTCCTTTTCAGGATATCACTGATAATATGACCGATGCAGAAAAGAAGAAGATGGGAAAAGATCTGTTGGAAGCTTTTGGCGGCGAGATTGTTGGTAAAGAAAATGTTTTGGGGAATGAGTGTGAAGTTGTAAAATTAATGGGCGCTAAATGTTGGATTTACGAAGGTATTACATTAAAATCAGAAGCAAAAATATTGGGTATTGAAGCGATCGAAACAGCTGCCGGGTTTGACAAAAATATCTCTGTGTCAAGTTCAAAATTTACACCTCCTTCTGGTATCGATTATGAAGATCAGGATCAGTATCAGCAGGAAATGTTTGGAGGAATGAGTGATGCTTTTAATGATGGTGGTTATGATGATGGCGATGATGAAGCTATGGATTTAGTTCCAGTAAAGTATCCTTATGAAAGGTTCCAGAAAATAGCAAATGGTTTCAGCTTCAATAATTACCGAAAAATGATGGTAATGAATATGGAGGGAACCTATAGCGCCATGTTTATGAAAGGAATGAATGGTAGTTTGGGTGTAGCAGCAACATCACGTAAAAACGGCAATCCTGATCAGGGAGGAAACCTTGAAATTTTCACACACAGCGGGAAAAAGTGTATGTATGGTAAAATGGAAGGAGACGAAGGCATTTCTTTAATCATCGAAATCCCAAATTACGATACATATATTATACTTGTGTCCAGTTCTGTTCAGACTAAACCAGAGATGCTTCAACTAATGGATGCTTTTAATTTTTAAAAAAGATAGACTATGGAAAACAAGCAAAGTTCATCGGTTGCAGCACTGGTTTTTGCTGTAGCATTTATTATTGGAGGTTGGTTTTTTTACAAAAATATCAGCCAGACTATTGTTGAAGAGGCAAATGCCTCAAAGTCGTGGCCTGCTGTAGAGGGCACGGTTACTTTAGCGGATATTAGCACATCGATAAGCGATGGAACGAAAATGTACGCATCCAACATTGTTTACAAATATATTGTTGAGGGTAAGGAGTATTTAGGAACACGAATTTCTACTGTTGATGGAAGCAGCAGCAGTGCATCAAGTGCAAAAAAAGATGTTCAGAAATATGCAGCAGGAAGTTCGGTTACTGTTTATTATGATCCGGAATTGCCTGATGCTTCCTTGCTTGAACCCGGACCCAATTTTTTTACTTATTTGATTACTTACGGACCGTTAGTGTTTTGTTTAATTGGATTCCTGATGTTGTGGCAATTTGTTAAGAAAATAGGATTGTTTGTTTTGGCTCTGTTTGTTGGGGCACGAAGTTAAATTAAAATGTTTTGTCAATAACAGTAGTTTGTTGGTGTTTAACTATTAGTAAGTTATATGAATAGAGTGTTTTAGTTAAAATAAGAAAAATAAGCACTTTGTAAATCAAGTTAGTTGCTAAAATCCAACAGACTATTAAAATATAATAACGAATAGTAAATTCAGAAATCATGAAATCACACGAAATAGATTATAAGATTATAGGGCACGATATTCAGTTGGTAGAGATTGAATTGGATCCAAATGAAACAGTTATAGCTGAAGCAGGAGCGATGTTATACATGAAAGAAGGGATAGATTTTCAAGCAAAGATGGGAGATGGTTCAGAGCCAGACAAAGGTCTTTTTGGCAAATTACTCTCGGCAGCATCCAGAAAAATTACCGGAGAGTCAATATTTATAACTCATTTTACACACCGGGGAACAGGAAAAAGTCAGGTTGCTTTTGCTGCACCCTATCCGGGAACAATTGTTCCTATCGATTTAGAGCAATTAGGTGGAACCGTGATTGTGCAGCGTGATGCTTTTTTGTGTGCTGCATTAGGAACAAAAATCAGTATGCATTTTAACCGGAAATTGGGTGCCGGTTTCTTTGGAGGCGAAGGTTTTATTCTTCAGAAACTGCAAGGAGACGGAAATGCTTTTATCCATGCCGGAGGAACACTAATCGAGCATGAGTTGAATGGCGAAACAATAAGAGTGGATACAGGCTGCGTTGTCGGTTTTCAGGAAGGCATTGATTTTAGTATTCAGCAGGCTGGAAATTTAAAATCGATGGTTTTTGGAGGCGAAGGTTTATTTCTGGCAACTCTTCAGGGAACAGGAAAAGTGTGGCTGCAATCCATGCCGATTAGCAAGTTAATCAATCAATTATCAACAGGAGGTTCCAATACCCGAAAAGAAGGTAGTAACGGGATTTTACAGAGTCTGTTAGAATCATAATAAAATCCTTAAATCATGATAAATATTGAATATTTAGTCGACAGAGTAAAGTTAGTTCTAGTTAATCCTAAGGGAGCATGGGCGAAAATTGGTAGTGAACAAATAGATCGTAAAGATTTTTTGATGTCCTACGTACTTCCTTTGATTCTCATTCCTACTATAGCATCTTTTATTGGTTATGGATTAATTGGCTTGGGAAGTTATTTCAAAGTTTCATCTCTTAGTTGGGGATTTCATCAAGCGATACTTGCTTTTGTAGGCGCGTTCTTAGGTGTTTTTATTAGTGCGTTCTGTATTCATAAGTTAGCAACTAATTTCGGTACTCAGGTAAGCCTGGATAATGCAATTAAATTGGTAGCCTACTCTTATACTCCGGTCTGGGTAGCAGGTGTTCTTACAATACTTCCAAGCCTTTCCATATTCTCATTATTGGCAGGAATTTACAGCTTATACATTTTGTATATAGGTTTTGTACCTGTTACAAATGTAAGTGAAGAAAAAAAGACCAACTACTTTATTGTCAGCCTGATTTTAGTAATAGCAGTTTCAGTGGTTGTATCCCTGGTGCTTGGAGCAATATTGTTAACAGCAGGTTTACGAACATATTAAAAAAAAATCCGGAGGCTTTAACCTCCGAAAGTAATTAGCAGGAATTAAAAATCATGCAGGATCTCTTTAATTCCAAATTATTAATCATTTCAAAAGTACAATAATGAAAACGAGTAAACTTTATTTTTTCGCACTTGCTTTTACGGCGCTAAGTATTTCGATGGTTTCATGTAGTGGTGATGATGGTGAAGCAGGATTATTAGGACCTAAAGGTGACGAGGGAGAACAAGGTGTCGCTGGAGAAGTCGGACCAGCAGGAGCCGATGGCAGTATTATTTATAGTGGAGAAGGAGAACCTGAAGCTGCAGTCGGTACAATTAGTGATTATTATATTGATGTTGTAACAGGAATGTTATACGGACCTAAGCTAAACGCTGACAATTGGATCGATGTAGACGGATTTTCGTTAAAGGGTACAAATGGAACGAATGGATCAAATGGACAAGACGGAGCGAACGGTGCGGATGGTACTGCCGGTGCAAATGGACAAGATGGAGCTAATGGTTCAAAAATATTATCAGGAGAAGGAGATCCTGAAGTAGAAGATGGCGAAAAAGGTGATTTTTACCTCAATACGACTTCTTTTACACTGTATGGACCAAAAATTGACAGTGGTTGGAGTGCAGGCTTAATGTTAAAGGGTGCCGATGGAAATGCCAATGTAAGAACATTCAGGATTACACTACTTAAGGATGATTGGCAGACCTTTTCGGATAGCAGAAGGAACAGGCTTTGGAGACATCTTGAGATTCCTGCTTTTACCGAAGATATATTTGATAATGGTATTGTACTGGTGAATTATAAAAGCAGCCATGAGAATCGATTGCATCAATTGCCGGTATCATATGTTACAAATAGCGGAAATCATTTTAAACATTCCTTTTATATTACTTCTAAAACTTATGATGACGGATATATTTACAACGCAATAAGCATAGAACAGTGTATCTATTTAACTAGTGATGATACTGAGACACTTTATAAAGGTGATGAAGTGTATCATATAAAAATAATTACTGGGAAAATTGCTGAACAATTGAGCAAAAACAATCAAGAGGAATTTAACAAACTTATTAAAAGTTTAGAGATAGAATAAAAAGCTTTTACTGATCAAAAAAAATCCGGAGGTTACAGCCTCCGGAAGAATACAATTAAAAGGAATTAAACATCACGCAAGATCTCTTTAATTCCAAATTATTAATCATTTCAAATTTACAAAAAAAATGAAAACGAGTAAACTTTATTTTTTCGCAGTCGCTTTTATGGCGTTAAGTATTTCGATGGTTTCATGTAGTGGTGATGATGGTGAGGCCGGATTATTGGGTCCTAAAGGTGATAAAGGAGAACAAGGTGCAGCAGGAGAAGTTGGACCAGCTGGAACCGATGGCAGTATTATTTATAGTGGAGAAGGCGAGCCTGATGCTGCAGTTGGTGCAGTTAGTGATTATTATCTGGACGTTGCAACAGGAATGTTGTATGGCCCTAAAGTAAATGCAGAAAATTGGACTGATACTGATGGATTTTCTTTAAAGGGTACCAATGGAACAAACGGTACAAATGGTTCGAAAATATTCTCGGACGAAGGTGTTCCTAGTAATAATTTTGGAAATACAGGTGACTTTTACCTTGACAAAACTAGCTCTATACTTTATGGCCCGGCAGTAACAGATGATGAAGGTGATACAACTTGGGGAGCTGGTTTAGAATTGAAAGGGGCTGACGGAAATGCGAATGTGAAAACATTTAATTATACAGCTAGTGTTTCTAGTTGGGCCGTGTATAATAATGACGGGGATAGTTTTACTAAAACGATTATTGAGGATATTGATTTTCCTGCTCTTAATGAAGATGTATTTGAAAATGGTATTGTATTGGTTTACTGGAAAGATGCAAACGCCATAAAACTTTTACCATTATCTAAACTGACTGGTCAAAACAACTTCCTTTCTCGTGAGGGATATGTATTTAAAAACAGTAGTGATAATAGGTACATACTGCGGTTTAAGAACATTCTTAAAGGAATAGGAAATATGACAGAACTGCTTACTATCGAAGATATTGAGTATCAAATAAAAATAGTGACAGGTCAGGCTGCTGTTCAGTTGGAAGCAAATAAAGGCAATCAACTTGAGTTTGATAGATTAGTTGAGAGTTTGAACTAGAGAAAATATTGAAAATAAAAGGGCATTCTTTTAGGAGGATGCCCTTTTTTCGTTTGAAAAATAGAAATAAGTTCATAAATATTCTGAATTAGACCAATTCTGTTTTTTTTTCAAAATTCATGTACCATTGGTAAACATTAATAAAAAGACATTTAAGTCCGTATCTATTGTTGCTTCCATTTGTATTCCATTATGTGAATGAATATGATTTATTCGTTTAAATTATTATATTTGGTAGAGAGCGAGGAAGTTACGAAGAAAGTGAGCTCAGCTACCTTAAGAAGAATGGTTGGATTGCAGTAGGATTTGGCAGATAAAGGTTTCGTATTTTGATTTGTATTTTCATTATTGGCTATTATATAACCCTAATCTGTACCAAATACCTTATTCTATGAGTAAACCCTACGGATTTTTTTATGCCCTGATTATACTTTTTCTGTTGTTTAGTCCTCCTGTGCTTCTCGCAATTGAAGCCGACAGCACTCATGTTGCTGAAAATGATAATCATCACTTCAACTATTTTCTAAGCTCTGAGAAAAGGGGAGAACGTCTTTTTAAAGGCTTAACCAGAATAAAAACGGATCTAACATCCTGTGTTTCCTGTCACAATATTGAATACATCGATACGCTGAATTGGAATCCTTCTGCGTTGGATATTGCCGGAACATTTGCCGATAAATCAATTGCAGAATTTAAGTCTGTATTGATGAGCCCGTTGGGAAAAAAAATGGAGGAGTCTCACGTAGGATATACTTATTCGGATGAGGAACTGGGATATATAAAATCATATCTCGTTCAATTAAAAGAGGATACTCTCCATGAAGTCAAACCTAAGGTAAATAACCTGATTGTTTTTTTCTTTTTGGGTGCCATACTTACTATGGCCTTAATTGATTTGTTCTTCACAAAAAAAATCAAATATAAATTTATTCCAATACTAATTTTTGTACTTGCCTTTGGTTATCAGATAAACATGTTGGCTGATGGAGCTATGGCCTTAGGTCGCAAACAAAATTACCAACCGGCACAGCCCATTAAGTTTTCTCATAAAGTTCATGCTGCCGGTAATAAAATTGATTGCAGATATTGTCATACCACTGCCGACGAAAGTAAATCTGCAGGAATTCCTCATGTAAACCTTTGTATGAACTGCCATATTATTGTAAGGGAAGGACCTAATTCAGGGAAATTCGAAATTAACAAAATTATCAAGGCAATAGAAAATAATACTTCTGTAGAATGGGTTCGGATTCATCAGTTGCCCGATCATGTTTTTTTCAGTCATGCCCAGCATGCCAATGTGGGAAAAAGAGAATGTCAGGAATGTCATGGCCCTGTTGAAGAGATGGATGTAATTAAGCAAGTTGAAGATTTATCGATGGGCTGGTGTTTGGATTGTCATGATAAAACAGCTGTTGATTTTCAGACCAATGGATATTATTCCAATGGCTTTAAAAAACTGCACGAAGATTTGGCAGCAGGAGTTATTGACAGTGTAAGAGTTACTGATATTGGAGGACGGGAATGTGCCCGATGCCATTATTAGAATTGTAAAAGCCAATTATTGCCCTGTTGCATTGCATTTTACCTATTGATAACCATTTATTTATGAAGAAACATTGGAAAAGTATTGCCGAACGTAAAAATGGATCAGAAACTCCCGAAAAGCAGAATTTACCTAAGGGAAATCTGGAACAAATACTCGATATATTTGATAACGGGAATGAAAAATCACAATCGAACCGACGTGATTTTCTAAAGCTTTGCGGATACAGTCTGGCAATTAGTACCGTGTTGGCCAGTTGCGAGAATTCTGTTCAAAAGGCCATTCCATACCTGATTAAACCTGAAGAAATCACTCCGGGGAAAGCGAATTATTATGCATCATCCTATGTAAATGGCAGTGAATATTGCAGTATTCTGATTAAAACCCGAGAAGGCCGTCCAATAAAAATTGAAGGCAACGATTTGTCGTCGGTTACTTATGGAGGCACCAGTGCCAGAGTTCAGGCTTCCATTTTGGGATTGTACGATACCAGCCGTTATAAAAATCCGCTGAAAGGTGATACCAAAATTTCCTGGGAGGAGTTGGATCAAGACATTATTCAGCAATTGAATCAATTGAAAGAAAGTAAAGAGAGAGCAGTTCTTTTGACTCCGACAATATACAGTCCATCTACAAAGTCTGTGATAGAGAATTTCATAAAAATCTACCCTAATGTTAATTGGGTACAATATGATAATCGATCTGCATCAGCATTAATTAAGGCGAACGAAATGTGTTTTGGAAAAGCTGGGATTTGCGATTACCGTTTCGATTTTGCAGATGTAATTGTGAGTTTCGATGCAGATTTTTTAGGAAATTGGCTGATGCCTGTTGAACACATTCGTCAGTACACCAAAAAACGAAAACTGAGCGATGGAAATACGAATATGTCGCGGCACATTCAGTTTGAATCACGTTTATCTCTAACAGGAAGTAATGCCGATTATCGGATTCCGGTAAAACCTTCCGAACAAGCTTTGTTTGTTGCTCAATTGTACAATGAGATATTGAAAATTAAAGGTCAGGAATCCTATTCTTTGAATGATACTTCGGAAGATATCCGCGAATTGGCCAAAGAGCTTTGGGAAAATAAAGGGAAATCATTGGTTGTTGCCGGTGAAAATGATTTAAATACTCAGATCTTAATCAATGGGATTAATTACGAGTTGGAAAATTACGGAACAACCTTGCGGATTGATAAACAAATACTAACCAAACAAGCAATTGATCCGGATATGGAACAATTACTTACTGATCTGAATTCGGGTAAGATAAAAGCTTTGTTCTCTTACGGTGTTAATCCGGTATACGATTATTTTAAGGGGGAGGAATTTGCAAAGGCAATAGATAAAGTGCCATTTTCTGTGTCGCTGGATATGGCTCCAAGTGAAACCAGTGGTCGTTTTAAATATGCAGCTCCCGATAATCATTTTATAGAAAGCTGGAATGATTTGGAACCTAAAACAAGCCGTTACAGTTTGATGCAGCCGGGAATTCGTCCGTTATTCAATACCCGGCAATTTCAATCTACTTTGCTTGCATGGATTGGTCAGGAAACGGACTATTTAAAATTTATAAAAAATTACTGGAAAGAGAAATTATATCCGCTTCAAACGGCCTATCCAAATTTCACTACTTTTTGGAACAACAGCCTGCAACAAGGAGTTTTTGAACCTCAAACAAAATCGGTTTTCGACACCAAATTTAAGTTGGATGGCATTGGGGAATTGATTGATAACATTGCAAATGCACCAAAATCATCAGGCGTAGAACTTCAGGTTTATGAAAGCTCAGCCATGGGCGATGGAAAAATGGCAAACAATCCATGGATTCAGGAACTTCCCGATCCGGTAACGAAAATTTGTTGGGACAATTACCTGACCGTATCGTCCAAACAAGCGGAAGAAATGCTTTTAGAAACAGGTGATGTGGTGGAGTTAAATTCAGGAGTGAAATTGCCGGTTTATATCTTGCCGGGACAAGCATACAATACGGTAGCCGTTGCTTTGGGTTATGGAAGAACAAATTGCGGAGTAGTTGGAAAGAATGTGGGTGTTAATGTTTTCCAATTATCTCAGTTTAAAAATGATTCCCGTGTTGATTTTTCTATTGGTGTTGAAATCAGCAAGACAGAAGAGAAGTATGAATTGGCAACGACTCAAACTCATCACTCCATGGAAGGAAGAGCAATTGTTCGTGAAGCTTCTTTGGGAGAATATTTAAAAGATCCGGCGGCAGGAAATGAGTCGCATCAGGAATACGAAAATGCAGGTATTTACAAGAAACCAAATTTTCCAAATCATCATTGGGGATTGGTAGTTGATTTAAATTCCTGTGTTGGCTGCGGTGCATGTTCAATTGCTTGCCAAGCGGAAAATAATGTGCCTGTAGTTGGTAAAAAAGAAGTAATCCGGGCGCACGAAATGTCCTGGATTCGTATCGACAGGTATTTTTCGGGCAGTGAGTTGAATCCGGATGTTTCCTTTCAGCCGGTAATGTGTCAGCATTGCGACAATGCACCTTGCGAGAATGTTTGTCCGGTAGCGGCCACCACTCACAGCAGCGAAGGCCTGAATCAAATGATCTATAACCGTTGCATCGGGACTCGTTACTGCGGAAACAACTGTCCGTATAAAGTGCGTCGGTTCAATTGGTTCGATTTTACGAAAGCAGATTCTATTCCAAATAACCTGCACGATGTGGCTGATATGACGATCGATTTAAAACGAATGGTTTTGAATCCGGATGTTACCGTGCGGGCCAAAGGAGTTATTGAGAAGTGCTCCCTATGCGTGCAGCGAATTCAGGAAGGAAAACTGAAAGCGAAAATGGATGGAAGAAGGCCTCGGGACGGCGAAATAAAAACAGCTTGTCAGCAAGCCTGTCCTGCCGGAGCAATCATATTCGGAGATTTAAATGATAAGGATAGTCAGGTGGTAAAAGAAACTTCGGGCAAGCGAAATTATCATTTGCTGGAGGAGATTCATACGCTGCCATCGGTAAGTTATCTAACAAAGATTAGAAATAAAGAAACGAACAATTCATAAAACCACGCTTATGTATGTGTCGCCAATTCGTGAACCATTAATCACGGGGAAAAAAACGTATAAAAAGATTACCGACGAAATTTCTGCTCCAATTGAAGGAAAGGCGGGGAAGGCTTGGTATGCTGGAATTGCAATTACTTTATCGGCCTTATTTTTCGGCTTAGCCATGATGGGTTGGACCATTTGGCAGGGAATCGGAACATGGGGATTGAATAAAACCATAGGATGGGGTTGGGGAATTACCAATTTTGTGTGGTGGGTAGGAATCGGTCATGCCGGTACGTTTATTTCGGCCATTCTATTACTGTTTCGTCAAAAATGGAGAACAAGTATCAATCGATCGGCCGAGGCAATGACACTTTTTGCCGTGATGTGTGCAGGTATGTTTCCCTTAATTCACATGGGACGTCCACTACTTGCATTCTTTGTGTTTCCTTATCCAAATACGCGTGGTCTTTGGGTAAATTTCAACTCACCACTGCTGTGGGATGTATTTGCCATCAGTACCTATTTTAGTGTTTCTCTTTTGTTTTGGTATGTTGGTTTAATACCTGATATCGGAACCATTCGCGACAAAGTGAAATCAAAATTTAAAAAAGCAGTTTACGGATTTTTAAGTTTTGGATGGACAGGATCTGCCAGACACTGGAGCAGGCACGAAACCATGAGTTTGGTATTGGCCGGATTGGCTGCACCGCTGGTACTTTCGGTTCACAGTATTGTAAGTGCCGATTTTGCAACTTCGATAATTCCGGGGTGGCACACAACAATTTTCCCGCCCTATTTTGTTTCCGGAGCCATATTTTCTGGTTTTGCAATGGTGCTTACCCTCTTAGTGATTACACGAAAGGTATTGAATCTGGAAAGCTACATTACGGTTGGGCATGTTGAATCGATGAATAAAATTATTATTGCAACCGGCTCTATTGTGGGGATTGCCTACATCACCGAATTGTTTATTGCCTGGTATTCGGGCGTGGAATATGAGCAATATGCATTTCTGAACCGGGCAACCGGACCTTATTGGTGGGCCTACGCAATCATGATGACCTGTAATGTGATTTCGCCGCAACTGCTTTGGTTCAAAAAGCTGAGACGAAATCTTGCATTTACCTTTGTTCTGTCCATTTTCATCAACATTGGAATGTGGTTCGAGCGGTTTGTAATTATTGTAACCTCTTTGCACCGCGATTACCTGCCGTCAAGTTGGTCGATGTACAGTCCAACTGTCGTTGAAGTAGGAATATTTATTGGAACATTAGGTTTGTTTTTTACTTGTTTCCTACTGTTTATTCGGGTATTCCCGGTAATTGCCATTGCCGAGGTGAAGACCGTAATGAAAAGTTCCGGAGAGAAATTTACAAATAAGGATAAAAACGAATGATCATGAAACGAGCATGAGAAAAAGTTCTCGCACACGAGAATGACTATTTGGTAATCCCGAAAGCTTTCGGGACCATATGGCAATTGAAAAACAAATTATAGACATATGAAAAGATATATTTCAGCCTATTTTGAAGATGAGGAAAATCTTCTGCGTGCTACCAAGGAATTGCGGGCTCAGGATGTTTCCATTCAGGATGTTTTGACTCCTTTTCCGGTTCATGGCTTGGATACTGCTTTGGGTTACAAACGATCCAATTTGCCAACTGTGGCATTTATTTGCGGAGGTATTGGTTTGGCTGTAGCTTTTGGCTTTCAAACCTGGGCATTTACTGTAGATTATCCATTGTTTATTGGAGGAAAGCCGCATTTTGCGATTCCTTCTTTTATCCCGATCACTTTTGAACTGACGGTTCTGTTTGCCTCTTTTGGAATGGCAATAGCATTCTTTATTCGCTCGAAACTCGGACCCGGAGCCAGAACTGTGATTCACGACGAACGAAGTACCGATGACCGTTTTGTGATTATTGTAGATCTGGATGAGGCAGGAAGTCAGGATGATGTTGTGAAAGGGATTCTTGAAAAAGAAGATGCTATGAACATACAGGTTAAGGAGATTGAATTGTAAACCGCATAAACCAAATGGTGATGGACAAGAATTATACATTTTCCCAAAAAACACAAATTGCACTGCTCGCTGTAGGGGGATTCGGAATTCTATTGCTTCTGCTTGGGTATTTAATAGAAGCCCCCAACGGTCAGAGGTTTTGGACAAATTTTTTAATTAACAACCTGTTTTTCCTGTTCATTGCTCTGTTTGGAGGCGTATTTCAGGCATTGCATAAAATAGCTTATTCAGGATGGCATACCGCATTGCAGCGCATTCCCGAGGCCTTGGCATCATTTCTGCCGGTATCAGCTATTTTGATGTTCCTTTTGTACTTCGGTATGCATGATATCTATCATTGGTCCCACGAGGGATTGCACGATCCGGTATTGGAGGGGAAAGCGGCCTATTTAAATATTCCGTTCTTTTTCATCCGGATGGCGGTTTATTTTGGTGTTTGGATATGGCTGACGCGCTTGCTGCGAAAAAATTCCCTGCAGCAGGATTTATCTACAGATATCAAATACTATAAAAAGGGAAAGTTACTGGGCGCTTTATTCATGGTTTTCTTTGCCGTTTCGAGTTCGGCCATGAGCTGGGATTGGTTAATGTCCATTGATGCACATTGGTACAGCACCCTTTACGGATGGTTTATTTTTATTGGTCTTTTTGAGATTGGCATTGCTGCCATTATCCTTTTTATCCGTTTTCTGAAATGGAAAGGCCATTTGGAATTCATCAGCAAAGAACACATTCACGACATGGGAAAATACCTGTTTGCATTCAGTATTTTTTGGATGTATTTGTGGTTCTCTCAGTATCTGTTAATCTGGTACAGTCACATTCCTGAAGAAACGGCCTATTTTGCACCCAGACTGCACGATCATACCATTCTGTTTTTCACCATTTTGGTTCTTAATTTTGTAATTCCATTTCTGGGATTAATGACCCGTAATTCAAAACGAAATTTAAAGTGGTTATCGCTTGTGGCGGTGGTTGTGTTGATTGGTCAATGGTTGAATATTTATTTACTGGTAATTCCCGGAACAATCGGGAAATCGGCGCAAATTGGCTTAACGGAAATTGGCTTTGTGTGCTTGTATCTGGTAGGCTTCTTGTTTGTTGTCTTAAGCTCTTTGGCAAAAGCACCGCTGTTAAGTAAAAATGATCCTTTACTCGAAGAGAGTTTTCATTACGAAACCTGATTCATGACCCAAAAAGAAATTGTTATGCAAAAATTCGTATCCTATTGTAGTGCTTTATTGCTAGTTGTGGTTTTGTTGGCATCCTGCGATAAAGACCGCAACCATCCGGGTTATTCCTATTTTCCGGATATGGTACAGTCGCGGGCTTTTGAACCTTATTCTGCGAATCCTAATTTCGAAGACGGTTCGAGTTTGCGTTTGCCGGCCGAGGGTACTATTCCCAGAGAAATGATTCCTTACCATTTTGAAAAAACACCGGAAGAACGGATTTGGGCGGGCGAAAATATTTTTAATCCCAACGAAATGACCGCTGACGATGTGCAGAGAGGCAAGAAACTTTTCGGGATTTATTGCATCCACTGTCATGGTGAAAAGGGAGATGGACAAGGATATCTGTTTACAAGTGGCAAATATCCATTTCAGCCCAGAAGTTTGATTACCGATGTGATGAAAACAACTCCCCGCGGTGAGATTTTCCATGTAATCACCGTTGGTTTTGGGGTTATGGGTGCTCACGGTGCTCAAATTAAGCAAGCCGACAGATGGAAAATTATTGAGTACATAAAAGTGGAACTGCAGGAACAAAAGTAGGGCGTGCCCCTTATGAATAATTGTGAAATTTAAAGAAAGGGTCACTTAACTAAAATCTAAGCATGGAAATATCACTTACACGCTTTATGGGACAGTCGCGGAAAATTTCTTGTGACGTTTAGCGGTTCTGTGAGAAGTTAGGGGTGAAATTCCCCTAGCTTACTCGACTGGCGGTAGTTTTTAACCTACTGCATCTATATAGAATTCAGGAGTTTTTGTTTTATTATTTTTTATATCCTGTACTATTAATTTCAACGTCTCATTGCATTTGATTCTAAACTTGTTAAGTTCAAAAACACCTGCTTTTTCTAGATTATTGATAGAAAAACTTTCAACTTTCATTTCAGCACCACTATGATATAGCTTCGATATTTCAGTTTTTATTTTTTCGCCGAACTTTGGTATTTTAAAGTCTTCCCAGTAGTTTACTGCATAACTGCCTCCTTGACCACCAACAGAAACTTTATCAAAATACCCTTTACTTCTAAGGAAGTGTAAATACTGACCAAGTATTATGGAGTCTTTAAGTTCTTTATCTGGGTTAGGTGATATAATAAGTCCATGAATGTTTGTGACAAACTTCATAGTTTCATCACAAATTACAAAGACTTTCCCTACAGTGCCCTCTGCGGAAAAAAGTATGTCACCTTCCTTCATATACCAGACAGGGTTTCTAGCCCCAATATATACCTCTTTTAAAATATATCCATTATCTGAAATATCACTTGGATATACTAATAAATGATAGTTCTTTTTATAGAATTCTGATTTTATAGATCTACCTAAGTCTCTTTTTTGAAGATTAGTTCCCCGTTTCATAGAAAAACCTGCATCTTGTAAACTCCAGGTTCCATTTTTGTAATTATTAATGCTATAATTGATATCATAAACAATCTGAGAATAAAAACCTGCATCTAATCTTGTTGATTCCATTAAATACGTAATATTCGGACTTTTAGGTTCATTCTCGCTTAGGAAAAAATCATTTTCAATTGCTTTATTTGCAGAGCATAACTTTTGATATGAAACTCTTTCTGAATAGGTTATATTTTTAAATAGTGCTTCAATTAAAGGGAGTAGCTTTTCTTCTTGGGCACCTAGTTTTGGAAGCAAACATTCTAAAAACTTTGTACCTGCATGTCTTATAGTAGAACCTATTGGAGTCTTTGCTTCAAGCTGTTTTAAAAAATATTCATCTCTTAAGAATGCAAGGCAGTAATATTTTATAGAATCTGTTTTAAAATTAAGTTTAACTACACCTGATGAAAGAACATACTCTTTTTCACCTTCATGAATAAACAAACAAGTATCGCCAATATTCGCATCTTTGCAAAGCAAAACATCTTCATTCACTAGTTGATTTGAAAAATCATACTTTGGATTTAAGAATATTTCTTTATTTACTTGATTGCTAAAATTGGATGAATCAATACAACTATTTCTTACGAAAGAAACATTTGAATTGGGAACATAAGTAAAAGAACCAGGCTCTTCCCCATTATCAAAGGGTTTCTTAGAATCTAGAAAATTTAATAGAACATCCTTATTAGGATTAATTATATTAATCTCAGAATAATTGTTAGGAGAAAGGCTTTTCCTTTCTAGGATATCAGTAAATTTTATTTCGCTTGGACAGATTAACATATTATTTGTCTAAAAACATTTTTTTAAGTGGAGTTTCTTGGAATAAACACCACTCTTTAAACTCATTGATTGTTTTGGTAAAGTCTTCATTTGTTATAGACTCCCCTTCCTCATTTGTAATTGTTTCGAAAGTTTCTTCATTTAAAGCATACTCTGTTTCAAAATATACATTTCGCTTAGAAGTTTTCTTAATGTAACCAACGTTATGTATTTCTCTGCAAAAAACTTTGTAATCTTCCTTTATTAATTTTTCAAGCTTAGCTACTTTAGGTTTGTACCCAATTATTATTGTCGTATTGACACCTGTTTCGGCAAAAATATTTTGTGGTAAATCTACAATCGCAACTACACGAGTATTCTCCATTAACCATTTACGAGCAAACTGGAAAGATTTATTAGATGCAATACTGTTACTTAAAACAATTCCAAACCTTCCATTTTCCTTTAATGTTCTTACGGCATTTTCTAAAAACACTACTCCTAAATCAAGACCAGCTTTAGGGTTCTCTGCGATATATAAATCATAAGTTTCATAATATTTTGCAGCTGCTACATCTGAAGGTTTTGAAAGATCCAAGCTTCTTCCTTTACCAAAAGGGGGATTCGTTAATACAACATCATACTTATTGATTTCAGTTTCATCAGGCCATGAATCCCAATTTCCTGAATAGTGCTTGTCTTTAATTAGCTCTACAATTTCATTTTCTGTATTCAATTTATGTGTAATAGAGCCTTTGTTTGGCATATATTTAATGCAAGCATTACCATCTCCATTAAGTAACATATTTAGTTGTGCCAGAACCGTCATGTTATAATCGTTATCGAAACCGTATAAATTCCTATCATCAAGTTTTCCCTCTGAATTCACATAACTAACAGATAAGAAATCTCCAATACCACAACAAGGATCACATATCGTCTCTCTTCGACCAGGATTAACAATAGCTACTAGAAAGTTAATAATTGGTATTGGAGTTAGAAATTGAGCATTTTCTTCTTTTTTAAATTTTGTCGCAAAATTGTAAAATACTAACTGGTATAAATCACTTTTTCTTGATTTCATGAAAGAATATCTTTGAAAATGATAAGCAATGTCTGAAGCTACCTTTACATGTCTAATATTTTTCCAATTAATCTTATTTTCACCAAGTATATTTTTGTAATATTTCTTGGCGTTTAAGAAAATGCTATTTGTCCGGTCAATGAATTCCTGAATACTTTCCTCTTTTAAAGATTGGAACTCATGTTCTTTTGTATGGATATAAAATTCGATATTACTACCATGTAACTCTGCCTGCTTCTCATCATATATTTTGATAGCGAGCATTTGAATTAGAACGTGATATCCTTCTTCATTAAAAAGACTTACAGAATCAAGGGACTTTAGAATATTTGCAAGTGAATTTTTAATTCCCTCATCATTCATTGTGAAAATTACATCTAAATCTTCAATAAATTTGTTTGAAGGATCAACGTCTTCAAGGGTAGAGTTTACTTTTAATAACTGATCATGATTTGGTATCAAATAATATGGGTCGGTAATCTCAAGTTGATACTGTTCCAAAATTCTTTGACTTGTCGGGAAGTTTTTAGAATTATCAAGACGGTATATATCATTTCCAATTTTTTTAAACAAATATAGTCTTCCCATATCATAATATGCTCCAAGAACTTTGGAACAGTCTGACTCTTTAATTGTCGCCTTTATTTGTGAATTAAATATTTGTTCTATTTTTTTTGTGTCTCCATCACGCTTAAATTCAATCATAAATATTGCTGATTTTCTTAACCAATTAAGCGCGTCTTGGTCTTTCTTTTCTCTATATTTTTTATAGTAATCTAACCAATCCGTTTGGGAAAAAACAACCGCATCAATTTTTATTGGCGTTGACCCAATATTTCCTTTAGGAAAATATATTTCTGTACCTATAAAATCTCTTGAAACTAAGTTGGAATCTATAAGCGCAAAAATAAATTGCCACTTAAAATACTCCTCATTCGGTTTTCCCTTTGAATCTACTATGCTAATTTCATTTTGAAAATTACCATCAACGGTACATAATGACCTTTCTAATTGCGAAACGCCATTATATCTTAGGTCATATTTTGATTTTGATTTTGAAAAACTCAAGGTCTCTTATATTTTAGATTATTATTTAATATACAAAGATGCATTTTTTATCTATCAATTGAACTTATCGCCGAAGTTGCACTTTAAATTACCGCCAACTCCTAAAATAAAGTAATGGGCTTTATTTCGTTAATATTTTAATGAAAAGTGTATTTAACTAGCTGTACAGGCCAGTAAATGTACACATATTATGATGACAATATGAAATGTCATCTGTAAAAACCATACTAAAGTAGTGAATTGAAACAAAGATTCAAGCTGTCAAAGTTGCCAACTTGCTGGCCTAAAGAATAATTGCCTGAAAAGGGTTTTTTGAACTGGAGGTGAGGAACAAAAGAAGAGTTGTTTTTTCATCTGTTGCAGTTTGGCTTTAGCCAACTGAGATTAAAATATTCCAAAGACAGATTTGTTTTTGTATTTATTGAGTTTTTAAACTATCATTTTATGCTTTGTACTCAGTACATTGTGTCAAAACTCAAGTTTTCAGGCTTTGTACTCAGTACATTGAGTAAAAACTCAAGTTGTCAAGCTTTGTACTCAGTACATTGTGTCAAAACCCAGGTTTTCAAGTTTTGTACTCAGTACATTGAGTCAAAACTCAGGTTTTCAGGCTTTGTACTTTGTACATCGGGCAAAAGACCTCTATTGTCTGGCTTTGGCTTAATTCATAGAAAGGAAAAGGAATATGTCCAAAAAGTATCGTTCTATTGTCATTCTGAGCTTGTCGAAGAATCTTTCACTTTGAAAAACAGATGTTTCGACTTCGCTCAACATGACAATCCGATACAAAATATTACTTTTGGGACAGCCTCTTTGTAATGCAGCTTCGCAGGTTCTTATTTTACTTCTCTACATTGTAACCAACGGCTTCAATTTGCTGCGCAATTTCTTCACGGGTAATTTTATCCTTTTCCACCTTAATGCTTACTTTACTATTTGTATGGGAAGCTTCCACTTCAACAACACCATCAATTTGTTTCAACCCATTTTTAATTGTGTTTTCGCATCCGGTGCAGGTCATTCCGGTTACGGTAAATTCCATTGTTTCATAGTCAACCACTTGTGTTGTTTCGTTTTTTTTGCTCTCTGCTTTTTTAGTATTCGACTGGCAAGCGGCCAGGAAAGCAATTGCAAATACTACGATTAGAATTTTTCTCATTTTAACAGGGTTTAGTTGAATTGTAAATATAAAAAGGATTGGTATAAATGTCCGGTTTATTGGTTGTGATAATAATAGAACAGCTCTAAAAGTAAAGTTTATCAATACTAATTAGGATCATGATCATCAGGAAATAAAGATTAAGGCGCAGGAACAATTTTCGTACGCTTATTCGGTCGTAATTTTTTAAAAGAATAAAACTGTTCGGAATAATCCATAAGGATAGGGCCAGTAAAGACCAAATCAGAATTTTTGATGAGAGAACATCAAAGATGGGAAGCAGCAAAGCAACCATTATTGTTGCCAGCATCCATATTAATGTGATGTTGTGAATTTGTTTCACGCTAAACACATCAGTCAGTACTTTAAAACCTCCTTTTTTATAATCTTCGCCATAGAGCAGCAACAAGAGCCAAAAGTGCGGAATCTGACCAATAAAGAAGAAAAACGAAAGGGCTAAAATTGGCCACTCCAAAAAATTACCGCCCGCTGCCACGTAACCTATCATTGGAGGAAATGCACCGCTTAACGCTCCGGGAACAACAGCAAATGCCGAAATCTGTTTTAAGGGAGTATATACCAGATTGTACCAAAAGATTGAAAAAATGGCCAGCCATAAACTTTCGGTAGTTCCGCCTAAGGCTAGTAAACCGCAACCCGAAAGCAGGAAGAAAACACTCCATTTAACGGCTTCCGAAATGCTGATTTTTCCTGCAGGGATTGGCCGGAATTTGGTGCGGTTCATTAACGCATCTTTTTTGTGTTCCTGAATGTGATTTAAGGCTGATGCACCGGCCACAATCAAAAAAATACCTAACACTGCATAAGCCATATCCATTGAAAATTCCGGAGCATACAATAAATATCCCGTGAAACAGGAAATGGCTATTGGAACAGCAATTTTAATTTTCCCCAATTCAGAGAGCGTGGATATTTTCGCAGAGATATGCATAGGTAGTAATTATTTAAGCGTCTTCATAAATTCAATTATTTCGCCGATATCATCTTCTGTTAATTCATTTTTATAGGATAGCATCAAGCCTTTATTAAAACCTTTTACAATATCATCGTTAGGATTGTAAATGGAGTTGATTACATAGGCGGTGTCAACATTTATTTCTCTTGTTTGCCCCTTAGTAATAACTGTTTCTGTTTTGCCGAATAAACCTTTCCAGCTTGGGCCAACCAACTTCGATCCATCGAGCGAGTGACAGGCCAAACAACCATTCTTCTTTACAATGACTAAGCCCAAAGCCCCGGGTTTATCTGAAATAAGTGGAGCGGTTGCAGTTGTGTCAATATACCAGCTGTCGAATTTGTCCTGCGGCATTACAATCACAGATGTTTGCATAGAGGAATGTCTCAAGCCACAATATTCTGTGCAAAACAAATCGAATTCTCCTTCGCGCCCGGGTATGAACCACATCATTTGTTTTTTTCCGGGAACAACATCCTGCTTTAGTCTAAACGAAGGAATGTATAAACTATGTATTACATCCAGAGCCTTCAAATCCAATTTTACAGCACGATTTAAAGGAACATACAGCGTATCTGTTTTTTTGCCGTTTTCGTATTCGAATTGCCAGTTCCACATTCTGCCAACGCTTTTAATTACAAAAGCATCGTCAGGAACTTCTTTCATTGGTTTGTAGCCCATCCAGCCGTAATAGAACATCACCATAACCAATAGGGTGGGAATAACCGTCCAAAGTATCTCAAGGGAAACACTTCCGTGGATTTGGGTAGCGACCGGATTTCTTTCTTTTCGATATCGAAATACAAAGTATATCATGGTAGCTGTGATGGCGATGAGGAAAAAGAAAATGATTCCCAATATCACCTCGAAAGAAGTATCTACACCTTTCACAAAATTAGAAGCATCGGGTATTGCTTTAGAAGTCATAAGCTATCGGTATAAGTAGTCTAAGAAAGTAATAAAAATAACACAGCCCAGCAGTAAAAATACGCTGGCTACCATGATGGCATAGAACTTTTTATCGAATTTAAGATGCATAAAAATCAGTAATACCAATAGGGATTTAATACCAGCCAGCACTAAAGCCGCTGAAACTGTGTACGGACCTAAATTAAGACTGGTTATGGCCACTGATGTAAAGGTCATGAGAAGCAAGGCAATCAAAACAAATACATAGGTTTTGTATTTTACAATGTGGGTATGTTGTTCTTTTTCCATAACAGTACAATTAAGTGATTAGGTAGAATAAGGGGAAAAGGAAAATCCAGATTAAATCGACTAAATGCCAATACAACCCACTGTTTTCAAGTATTGCGAAGTTGTCGTGTTGTACCTCATCTTTAACCACCAGTCTCATTACGTAAGCAATGAATGCTACACCTATAACAATGTGTAATGCGTGAAGTCCCGTCATGGCATAGTACAAACCAAAAAACAGGATTTCTCCCTGACTTGCGTCCATCAGCGTTGGACTCCCAGGGTATATACCATGGGCTATTTTCCCACTCCATTCAAAATATTTATTCACCATAAATGCCACAGCCAGTAAAATGGTAATGCCCATTAATATCAACGTAAGCTTTTTATTCTGAGATTGTATGGCACTTATAGACATGGCAATTGTCATACTGCTTGTAAGTAGAATTACAGTATTTGCTGTGCCAATAAAAGTATTCAGTTCTTCGGCGGCCAAATGAAAAGCCGCCGGGTTTAAGTAACGGTATACCGAATAGACAATAAACAGTCCGCCAAAAAGCAGTAGCTCAGTAAATATGAAAATCCACATTCCCGTTTTAGCACCTTCATCGTCCCGGTGTTCATCTATGTGTGCGTGATTACTCATAGTCGTATGGCTGTTTGGTTACTACTGGTATTTCCGCAAAATTCTCCAAAGGCGGAGGACTGGCAATTGTCCATTCAAGTGTTTTTCCTTTCCAGGGATCGGCTTCTGCAATTTCTCCTTTTCGGGCCGAGCGAACCAAATTGGTGATGATAATAACCAGGCCGGAAATCATGAGCATGGCTCCAAACGAGGATACAATATTTGGTCCGTGAAATTCTTCAACATAGTCGTAATACCTGCGGGGCATTCCAATCATTCCTAAATAAAACATGGGAAGGTAAAGAGTGTTAAAACCAGTAAAGAATACTGCCAAACCAATATTTGCCCAGCCTTTGTCGTACATTCTGCCAAACATTTTAGGGTACCAGTAATGCAGAGCTCCAAAAAATGCATATCCGGTACCACCGAAAACAATAAAGTGAAAGTGTGCGACAACAAATGCAGTATCGTGCAAATGAACGTTGGCCGATAAGGCACCCAGTACCATTCCTGATAAACCTCCGATCATGAAAACGAAAAGAAAACAAAGAGCCCATAAGAAAGGAGTTTGAATATCGATGGATGCTTTATGAAGGGTAGCTACCCAATTGAATATTTTAATGGCACTGGGAATGGCTACCAAAAATGTAAGAATCGAAAATGTATACAAGGCTGTTCCACTCATTCCTGATGTAAACATATGATGTCCCCAAACAAAGTAACCAACAAATGCAATTGCTAAAGTAGACACAACAATTGCTTTGTAACCGAAAATGGTTTTTCGCGCGAATGTTGGAATAATTTCTGAGATTACACCCATCGCCGGCAGTATCATGATGTAAACGGCAGGGTGGGAGTAAATCCAGAATAAATGCTGATATAAGATTGGATCGCCGCCCAAAGCAGGATCGAAAAATCCGATTTGCAGGGTGCGTTCCAGTACAATCATTAATAATGTAATTCCTACAATTGGTGTTGCCAGTACTTGAATCCAGCTTGTTCCGTATATAGCCCATGGAAAAAGAGGCATTTTCATCCAAGTCATACCTGGTGCTCTCATTCTGTGAATAGTTACGATAAAGTTGAGTCCGGTTGCTATGGAAGAGAACCCTAAAATAAATGCACCAGTCACGGCCGGCAGCATATTTGTTCCTGTTCTAAAACTGTAGGGAGCGTAAAATGTCCAGCCGGTATCCGGAGGTCCGTCACCAAAAAACTGAGCCGAAAGAGCAACGGTCGCACCTAAAATATAGATCCACCACGACAAAAGGTTGAGCTTGGGAAATGCCACATCTTTCGCTCCAATCATCAGAGGCAGAAAAAAATTTCCAAACACTGCAGGTAAGCCGGGAACTACAATTAAAAAAATCATGGTTATCCCATGAAGGGTGAAAAAGCTGTTGTAAGTCTGGGCATCCATTATGGTTTTTCCGGGTGCAATCAGCTCTATTTTCATTAACAGACCCAGAATAGCTGCAACACTAAAAAGCACCAGCATACTGTATAAATACAACAAGCCAATTCGTTTGTGATCTGTAGAGAAAATCCATGAAAATATTCCTTTGTACCGTCCTTGATATTCAAGGTAATTTGGTTCATGGTTTTGAATTACGGTATCAGTCATATGTATCGTGTTAATTTTTTATCTTAATTGGAACCAAAGATGTTACAAATTCTGACAAATCGTATTTGTGTTAATCTGAGGATTTGCGGTTTGTATTATTGTTGTTTCCTTTTTGTTTTCACGAACACCAATAATAGAAAAACAATCAATCCCATTATCAATATAATGGCTCCGGTTATTTTGGTGATATTTAAAACGTAGGCTTGTCCTACCGGATCGTAGGAGTAGCAATATTGAAGTATTTTGTTGATAGTTGGTCCTGTCTGGCCTTTAGAAGCTTCCATAATAGCCAGTTTAAACTCAAATGGTAAAAAGTAGGTGCCATTTAAATAGCGGGTTATTTTTCCATCGGGACTTGTTACGATAACTGTAGCTGCATGTGTGTATTCGTTGCCAACCTTTTTATATCTAAAGCCCAATGCTTTTGTTGCCTTAGCAATATTTAGGCTGTCGCCGGTATAGAATTTCCAGCCCTCTTGTGTGTTTTTACCTTTAATTAAGGACTTGTAGTTGTTTTTCTTTTTAACTGCCAAATCATAAGTTTCTTTCGGATCAAAACTAATTGTGATGACTTGATAATCTTTGGCGATTTCCAAATCACTTTTTTGAATGACATCAGCCAAACCGTCCATAAGAGGACTGCAGATTCCCGGGCAACGGAAGTAGACAAATACAATTGCTGTAGGTTTATCAATTTGATCTTTTAAAAAGATCAATTCACCGGCTTCGTTGGTTAATTGTATATCCTGAGGAATGGTGTCGTTAAGATTTTCTATGACTCCAACTTCCATGTCGTAATACAAATCTTTTACGTCTTGACTAAATGATAAAGAAGTAATCAAGATTAGCAGAAAAGAAACAGTAAGTTTTAATTTCATAAATAGTCCTCCATAGTTTTAGGGGTAAGGAGATAAATGGGGCAATTATTTGGTAATCATTACTCTGGTCTTTATAAATATATAAAAATATTTGATGGGTTCTTATGGTTAATTGGCTTTTTTTGCAGTAGTTAGCTATTTAGAATGCGAAATAATTTTGAAAATACATTGTGTGTTTACTATTTTTATTGGATCTAAAAAAGAATAATGAGCATGAATAAACTGAACGTAATATTTTTGATAATTGTGTTTTTTTTTACCTCTTGCGGAGGATCGGATAAGAAAGCGGCAAAGAAAGAAGTTGTGAGTGCCGAAATACCAGCATCTGAAATGGAAAATGGTGCTCAATTATATAGAGCCAAGTGCATGAACTGTCATATGAAAACGGGTAGTGGTATTGAAAAATTTTATCCGCCCTTGGCTAATTCCGATTACTTGAAGAAACATACGGAAAATGCCATAAAAATGGTAAAATTCGGAAGCAATAAACCCATTAAAGTAAACGGTATTAAATACAATAGTTTAATGCCTGCATCTGGTTTAACCGATAAGGAATTGGTCGCCGTTTTTAATTATATTCTGAATTCCTGGGGAAACAATTACGGTCAGGTTTCTTTGGAACAGGTTGAGGCTGTAAAGAGATAAATAAGCTTTTGGCTATGGTATTTGGGTTATAGGGAATAGGTGAAGCCATGAGCCAAAAGCGCAGATCTTTTTAATGTACATTCGATTTTACACGATAATATTCTTTACGAAGGCGTTTTACACTTAGAACCTTAATTTGTTCTTCACCGGTTGTCTCACTAATTTTTTTAACAGCAATCTTACTTTTCTTCTGATGCTCGGGGTAATGACAAGCTTTGTACTTTTTACCGCTGTTGCAAAAGCATTTGTCATTTCGTTCAATTCTTACATAGTGAAAGGAATCTTTTTCGGTAGTGTTGAAAAAAGTCAACAAATTGTTAAGGATATTTTTCATAGTGTTGGAATATCTTTAGTAAAAGTTAGGTTCCCCTTAATTTACAAGATATCCTGATTGGAAACAATTAAAATAAGTTCTCGTGTGAATTGTTTTGTCAAGAGATAAAATGTCTAATTGCAAAATTTCATTAAGAGGATAAGCAATTGGTAAAGTGTAATAGATTCATTATGATATGAGTGTATGATGTTAAGTTGTGATTGTGATATGGTCAGCAATAAGTTAAGTTTTGGTATGGATTAGTTAGTTGCCTTTGTTTGTAATCACCTGAAGTTAATGGAATAAAGAAGAATGATTGGTTTGTGGTGAAAGGACTGTTATAATTAATTATGAGTTTTGAATTTGCTAAGTTTAATTAAATAGTATAGCTTTGTTTTTTGTTAATTAAATAAATAAAACAAATGAAGAGATTAATTTTGATTTTGGCATTAGCCTTGGCCGTTGTAGCTCCTTCGCAGGCACAAAAACTAGGTAAATTCGGTGGTTTAACAGAAAAGAAAATTGGACCTAAAACGATTAAAGTACCTTATACAGATGTTGTTTCGTATTTAGGATATGCAGCTAAGGATACTGAAGATGAGGTGATTGATGGAAAGAAGTTTTACTTTATCTATTTATGGGTTCCTGCAGTCGCTCCTGAATTAGGTGTTCGAATGATGTCTCCCGTTGGTAAAACATCTGTAAAAGATGCGATTACTTCGGAAGAGTATACTGCAAATGCAGAATCAGAAGACTATTTTGATACTTATATCACTTTGGAACGTTCGGATATTTTTAGTGCTGATAAAATTTCTGCTGAAGGAGTAAAAAGTGCAAAATGGTTTTCATTAGCAAAAAATGATGATAGCAGTGAAATGCCTAAAACTCCAAGAGGAACAAAATACAATTCGTTGTTGCGATATAAGAGTGAAGTTGGTAATCCTTTGAAAGCCTTAACTGTGGGATTGTATAGAATTGGGTTTACAACATATAAAAAAGGTGAAGTAAAAGGTACTTTTTTAGCACAAGTTGGAGCTCCAGTTAAAATTCCTGGAATTGTAATGGCTAAAACAATTGAAGAGTTAAAAGCTCAAATCAAATAAAAATTCTTTAAAATCGACATTTGACTTTTCGAAGATCAGTAAAGAGGCTAAGTTCAATTGAATTTAGCCTCTTTTTATAGTAAAATCAGGAAGAATTTTGGTAAATGTTAGGGCGTGTTATTTTTTAGTTTCAATCAATATTAAACCATTTGTAGCCATAGTTCCATAAAGTCTTGATTCTTCATCATTCTTAGTGATAATCTTAATCTTTTTGACTTCTGATAATTTGTATTTGTTAAGTCCTCCCATGTAGGATGGTTTCTGGTCAATAATGAAGAATGGGAATTTTGTATGACTTGTATTTTCATTTATTCCCAATTCCAATTGCATCCTTTTTTTTACTTCTTGATATAAGGATGATTCCATTGACCCTTCAGGTAAAAAGCGATCAATATGTCCTGATGATAAACCATATCCTCCAGGAGGAATAGTTTCAATAAATTCGTTGAAATATTTATTTCTATTTAGAATTGTGTTAGCTAAGTGTTCAATTTTTGCAACTTTAAATCTATTATTACTCTCATTTAAATGAGGACTCCAGTAGGTGTAAGTTCGGTACTTCTCAGGAGTTGAAACCTCAATATTAACGTAACGGCCATCAATTCCCCATTTTGTGTCATCCGGAATTGTTGTAATATCATAGGCAAGGAGAGAATCCAGTAACTGTTTGGATATTTCAGTTTCGAATTCTACTTTATTAATTATAGGATCTTGCCATCTTACCCATTGTGTTAGATAGGCTTTAACACCACTTTGTTGTTTTACTTCAATGGTTGAGTTGCGACTCCAAATTCTAATTCTCAGCGAATCGGTACTATTTCTTAAATCCTCTAACCCAAATTTATTACAGTTTTCGGGCATTTTATCGTAGAAAAACTGGTCTCGTTTATCATTTGAAACTTCAATTTTTTTTTGACTGTATGTACTTAAATAACATAGCAGGAATAGGAAAATAGCAATTGTTTTATTCATTGTTTAATTAGTTGAAGAGAGCTAAAATTATTGTTTTGATAAAACAATAATCAAGCCAAAATAATTAAAGTAATAAATAAATTTAATGACAGCAATCTGGTTTTGGTTTGCTTACATCCACTTGTTCGGTTGGAACGTGCATAGCTTTTTCGGGTGGACTTAGGAAAGGAATTCCTAAACTCAGTCCGCGAAGCACGAACAGAATACCAATAAATACAATGGCATAAGGAATCAACCGGGTAATTTTCTTTCTCAATTCAAGAGTGATTAAATTACCAATTAGTGAAATCGCCAACATCATGGGAAGAGTTCCTAAACCAAAAATGAACATAAAAAGTCCGCCGCCAACAGATGATCCTGTGGCAATTGCCGCTGCGATAGCAACATAAACTAATCCGCACGGAAGTAGTCCATTTAATAATCCGATCAGAAAAAGAGAACCATAACTTCGTTGAGTGAATAGTTTTCCCAAGGAAAGTTTTACTTTTCCCACAAAGGAGAATATCCCTTTTTCAGCGTTAAAGCGATTCTTATAAATGGAAGGAGTGATTACAGATAGAATCATGATAGCACCCATGATAACGGAAACCCATTGCTGAAATCCACTCATCACCAAACCTCTTCCCAGCAAACCAAATATGGCTCCCATTATTGCATAGGTAAGGGCACGTCCGATGTTGTAAATTACACCGCCCGAAATTCTTGCCAGCCATGAAGTTGTTTTTAATGGAATTGCCAGTGCAATAGGACCACACATTCCCACGCAGTGAAAACTGCCCATAAGTCCGAGTATTAATGCTGATAGATATACCATGAGTATCAATTTTATATTTGTACACCTCACCCTTAATCCCCTTCTCCTTCAGGAGAGGGAAACTTGTATATATTGTTCTCCCTTCTTCTAAAGGAGAAGGGGATAGGGGATGAGGTCTTATTTATTCAAGTAAACAGCCTCTTCTTTATAATATCCAATGCCATCGTGTTCCCAATCTATTTTAACGGTGTACATGCCTTTTAACAGTTGGTCTGTATTAAGTTCCTGCAATCCGTTTTCGTCAAGATCAATGGCAGTTTTAATATCAGATTCATAATCGGCAGGACGATAAAATATGATTTCGCCTTTTACCAGATCGTGCATATTGGCCGGAAATTGGAATTGTAATTTCCCGTTTTCCTGCGAGATAAGGATCGTCTCATTTAATTTTTGGGCATTATTTAATTTATCAATTTGTTGCTGATATTCCACCTCTTTAGGATAGTAATCTTTTGATACTAAATTGATTTTTTGCGTTGTACTAAATGCAACAAAAGTAAGAATCCCGATCACATATATCGAAGCTCCTATTGCTAGTTTTGTCCCCCAACTCATCTTTTTCATTTTGATCCTCTCTACTTTATCCTTGTTACTTTTACTTTAGTTTGGTCCTACAAAAGTTAGTTTAACTTCTTCTATTAATCGTTTATCGGCATACACACCAATGGTAATTGGAATGTTATCGCTTGTAATTTCTTTTTGTGGTAAAATTGCAAAGAATACACCTTCTTTTATTGAACTTGCTTTGGCTTTTAATTCTTCTCCAATTACTTTAATAACTCCTTCGTGATTCATTATTTTAAAATGAATTGGAACTTCGGCTACCGTTTTGTTAACAACTTTAAAGCTGTACATATTACTAATCCCGCCTTCCTGAGGTTGATACATTAAGCCTGGAGTTCGCAGGATAACGGCTTCCAAATCGCTTCGAGAAGCAAATAAAGCAGCAACAATTCCCAGCAGAATGCACAGAACTATGGTGTAAGCAATTTTACGGGCAGGCCATTTTTGTTTTTTGCCTTCGGCGATATTTTTTTCAGAATCGAATCGAATTAAACCTTTCGGTTTACCTATCCACTCCATTACAGAATTGCATTCATCTATGCACGCAGTACAGTTGATGCATTCCAATTGAGTCCCATCACGCACATCAATTCCGGTTGGACAAACATCAACACACTGATAACAGTCAATACAATCTCCTTTGCCATCTTTTACCCGATCTTCGCCAGCCTCCAGCGGAGCTCTTTCTTCGCCTCGTTTGTAATCGTAAGCAACAACTATCGAATTGGAGTCTAATAGTACACCCTGCAATCTCCCATAAGGGCAAATCATCGAGCATACCTGTTCGCGCAATTTTGTAAAAACAAAGAACATAACGCCCGAGAACAAAACTGCCACAGTAAATCCAACGCTATGTTCGGATATTGGAGCTTTCATTATTTTCAGCAACTGGTCAATTCCAATAATATAGGATAAGAAGGCGTTTGTAATTAAAAAGCAGATAGCATAAAAAAGAATGATTTTCAAACTCTTTTTCCAGAATTTAGTAAAATTCATTGGTTGGGAATCCAATTTGCGCTGTTGGCTTGGGTTTCCTTCAATTAAGTACTCAATTTTTCTGAAAATAAATTCTAAAAAAACAGTTTGCGGACAGGTCCAACCACACCATATTCGACCATAGCTGACGGTAAATAGTACCACAAATACAAAAAGAGTAATCATGGAATAAAGGAAGAGATGAAAATCCTGAGGCCAAAAATGGACGCCAAATAAAATGAATTTTCGCTCTAAAATATTCAACATCAAAAATGGCTCACCATTTAACTTCACAAAAGGAATGGCAAATAACAAAAACAGTAAGGTATAGCTAACAATATTCCGATAGTTATATAATTTCCCTTTTGGTTTTTGTGCGTATACCCATCTGCGTTTTCCTGTCTCATTAAGAGTCGCAAGTTGGTCACGATAGCCGGTATATGGGTTTTTAGGAGCCATGTTTTTCAGTTTATTATTAACCTATGCGGCTAGATATTTTTCTATTCAACCAATTCACCCTGAGCTTCTTTTGCATTAGGAGGATTTGTTCCCTGCAGTCCCATTATATAACTGGCAACCTGCAGCATTTGTTCAGGCGATAGTTGATTTTGCCAGGCTAACATTCCCTTCATAGGTTTTCCTACTTTAATGATTTGATAAACATCTTTAAGACTGCCGCCATTCAACCAATATTTATCGGTAAGGTTAGGCCCAATTGCATTACCTTCTCCCAATGATCCATGACAAGCAATGCAGTTTTTGTCGTAGATGGCTTTTCCATTGTCCAAATCTGCTGACGCTGTCATTAAAACAAGAGCATTCTCATCAAAAGCAGTTTTTGGTTTATTTGCTTCGGCAAGAGCCATTTCCTTATTGTACTCTGCAATTTGTAAATCATCACCAAAAACATGATAACGAAACATGTATACTGCGGCAAAAACAATTGTGATATAGAATAAGTAACGCCACCAAGTTGGCATTGGATTGTTTAATTCTCTAATCCCATCATAATCATGATCGCTGATCAGATGCTCGTTTTCTTCTAAGAATTTATCTTTTTTCTCCATTTTATCTTGATTTTTGAGCCTGTTTATTCTTTTGCTTCCGATGATGGATTTACACCATCCTCTTCAAGAGCATAACTTTCCATTTCCGTAAAGAATTCTTTGTTGCTTTTTTTGAAAGTCCACCAAAGCATTCCTGCGAAGAACAGGAAGAAAATCAGTAATGAGATGCTTGGGAAAAAACCAACATCAGCAATGCCTTGTAAATAATGACTAACTATTTTCATCTGTCTAAATTGTTTAAAGTTGTCACATGGAACTTTTTATGAGTAAATAATCATTCTTGTATGTGAGTTAATAATTATTTAATCATTGACGTTTCATATTTATTAGTTTTTGGATAAGAGATATGAGAATTGAGACAAAATCATTATTAAAAGTATTTTTCTCATTTCTCACACCTAATATCTGATATCTATTTTTGAACCGAAATATCTCTACCCAAACGCTGCAGGTAAGCTATTACAGCTAATATTTCTTTATCACTAGCTACTTCAATGCCCGATTTTTTAAGATCGGCAGCAATTTCTTCTGCTTGTTTCTTCAAATCGTCATTGGCAATTAGATCGTATCCTTCAGCATATGGCACACCTAAAGTGGTCATCGCCCGAATTTTTGCCGGAGTAGATGAGGTATCCAATACGTCTTTTATCAGCCATGGATATTTAGGCATAATGGATTGAGCATTCATTTTTTGCGGATCCAGCATATGGTTAAAATGCCAAACATTAGTTTTGTACATTTTTCCACCGGGAACACCTTCGCGGGCCAAATCGGGTCCTGTTCGTTTTGATCCCCACAAGTGCGGATGATCGTAAACTGATTCGCCGGCTTTTGAATACTCACCATATCGTTCTGTTTCTGAACGGAACGGACGAACCATTTGGGAGTGACAAGTATTACAGCCTTCACGGATATAAATATCTCTCCCCTGCAACTCAAGAGGAGTATAAGGTTTTACACTCTCGATAGTCGGGATATTTGATTTGATCAGGTACGTTGGGATGATTTCGAATGCACCGCCAATTAAGATTGCAACTGTAGCCAAAATCATAAACTGAACAGGTTTTCTTTCTAACCAACGGTGTAAACCTTCACTATTGCTGCGTTTTGTATCGGTAACAATAGCAGGCGCCGAAGCTTCTTCATTGTCTATACATTTACCGGATGCGGCAGTTTTTAATAGATTATAAACCATTAAGAACAGTCCGGAGAAGTAAAGAAGTCCTCCTAAAACTCGTACGTGATACATTGGCAGAATCTGAGTGACAGTTTCTAAGAAATTGGGATAAGCTAACAATCCGTCCGGAGTGAATTCTTTCCACATTAGGGTTTGAACAATGGCACCCCAATACAATGGAAGCGCATAAAAAATCATACCTAATGTTCCAACCCAGAAGTGTGCATTGGCTAATTTTTCAGAGTACAGTTTGGTGTTCCACATTTTTGGGAACAAGTAGTACAACATTCCAAAAGTAAGGAAGCCATTCCAGCCCATTGCTCCAATGTGAACGTGAGCAATTGTCCAGTCGGTATAGTGTGTCAGTGAATTTACCCATTTAAGAGACATCATCGGGCCTTCAAAGGTCGACATTCCGTAACAAGTTACAGCAACCACCATAAATTTTAGAGTTGCACTGTCGCGGACTTTATCCCAGGCACCGCGAAGTGTAAGCAGTCCGTTAAACATTCCTCCCCACGAAGGAGCAAGTAACATGATTGAGAAAACAACACCTAAAGATTGCGCCCAATCCGGTAACGAGGTATAAAGTAAGTGATGAGGTCCGGCCCAGATATAAAGAAAAACCAATGCCCAGAAGTGAATAATCGAAAGTCGGTAGGAATACACTGGACGATTGGCTGCTTTTGGCAGGAAATAGTACATTAAACCTAAATACGGCGTAGTCAGGAAAAATGCAACTGCATTGTGACCATACCACCACTGCACCAAAGCATCCTGCACACCGGCATAAACAGGATATGACTGAATCCAGCTGTAAGGCAGGGAAATTGAATTACCTATATGAAGAACGGCAACTGTTACAAAAGTTGCGATATAAAACCATATGGCAACATAAAGGTGATCGGCTCTTCTTCTTAGAATGGTACCAAACATGTTCCAGCCAAACACAACCCAAATAATGGTAATGGCAATATCGATCGGCCATTCCAACTCAGCATATTCTTTACTGGTAGTGATTCCTAAAACAAAAGTGACAGCCGCCGAAACAATTATGGCCTGCCATCCCCAGAAATGGATCCAACTAAGTCTGTCATTAAACATTCTGGCTTTCAATAAGCGCTGAAGTGAATAATAAACTGCGGTAAATATTCCATTCCCAACAAATGCAAAAATTACTGCATTGGTGTGAATCGGACGAATTCTACCAAAAGAGGTATAAGCCAGATTGAAATTAAAAATCGGGAATGCCAATTGCAGTGCTGCCAAAAGCCCTACCAACATTCCAACTACTCCCCAAAGAATGGTTGCGTAGGCGAAAAATTTCACGATTTTGTTATCGTACGAAAAATGTTGTGTTTCCATTAAATTAAGATTTATGGTTTCTCTTAGTTGTATCCTTTTCTATTTGTTTTTTTTCTTCTTTTTGCGCTTCATTTTCCTGATCGTCGAATAGAATTCGAACAGATGGAGAATAAGAATCATCATATTGTCCTTTCTTTACGGCCCAAAGGAATCCGACAAGAAATCCTCCTGCTACAAGCATGCTAACACCTATTAAAACGAACAATACACTCATTTACTATTTAATTTAGTTGAACCGATTTTTTTAGAAAAACAGATGTTTTTGCTTCTTTATTATTCGATTTGGTTTTATTATTTGTCTCTTTCGATTTAGCTATGTAATTGGTTGTAAAAGTTGCAAAAGCCACCACCGAAATGGAACTGATTGGCATTAGCAGAGCTGCAACAATAGGCGATAAGATTCCTTGTACTGCGAAATACAATCCAAATAAATTGTAAAGAAAGGAGAGTATGAAACTTAGTTTTACTATCCAAACACTTTTTGCTGATATTTTTAGGAAGTACTTTAATTCTTGAAATTTTGAAGCCTCCAAAATAGCATCGCACGCAGGCGAAAAATGGTAAATGTCATCGGCAATTGAAATACCAACATCGCTTGTTTTTAAGGCTCCGGCATCATTTAATCCATCACCAATCATTAAAACGTATTTGTTTTGTTTCTTTAAATTGTTGATGTATTCCAATTTATCATTTGGTGACTGATTGAACCGGATAATTGATGTTGCTGGAAATATCTGTTTCAGATTTTCCATTTCTGAATCATTATCACCCGATAAAATGTGCAAATCGTATTTAGGAGCCAGTCCGTTTATTAATTCTGACAAACCGGTTCTGTATTGATTACTCAAAGAGAAATGTCCTTTTATTTTTCCATCTGCCGAAAGGTAAACTTCAGTATTTAAAGAACTGGTTTCTGTTTTTCCTTCGTAAATAAATTTTGCAGAGCCCAGCTTAATTTTCCGGCCATTAACTGTACCCGAAATTCCCATTGATGGCAATTCAGTATAGTCAGCAACTGTTTCGGGTGGAATGCTCTTGTAATACTCATACAAAGTAGAACTTAGAACATGAGTAGAATGTCTGGTTAATGATTTTACTGCGATTTTGTCATCATCACTTAATGCATCTCCATGAAATTTAACCTTTACCTCATCGGCTTGTGTTATCGTTCCTGTTTTATCAAAAACGATGGTGGTGATTGAATTTAATTTTTCGACCACTGCCGAGCTTTTTAGATAGATTCCCATTCTTCCCATCAATCGCATGGTGTTTCCCATAGCGAAAGGAGCAGAGAGAGCCAGTGCGCACGGACAAGCAACAATCAGAACCGAAGTAAAGGCGAAAACAGCTTTGCTTGAATCATTTAGCAGCCAGTAGATTCCTGCAAACAGTCCAATTGCAATAATTACAATGGTGAAATATTTGCTGATCTGATCGATTAATGAGTTTAGTTTGGTATTTGAAGAATCCTTGCCTTCAAATTGATTCCACAATTGGGTCAAACGACTTTGAATTACATCTTTTTCGATGGTCAGTTCAATGGCACTTCCCATCTGTTTTCCTCCTGCAAAAACGGCGTCGCCGCTTTCTTTAAATACAGGTTTCGATTCACCGGTAACAAAACTGTAATCAATCTGAGCTTCTCCCTTCATTAAAATACCATCGGCAGGAATCAATTCCTGATTACGGATTAATATGATATCGCCTTTTTCCAGTTTTTCGATAGGAGTACTTATCTCAATTCCGTTTTCCATTTTACTTACGGCAACCGGAAAGTAAGATCGATAATCCCGTTCGAACGAGAGTGCCTGATAGGTTCTGTTTTGATACCACTTTCCTATTAAGAGAAAGAAAATTAATCCGGTAAGGGAATCCATATAACCAGCTCCCGAACCGCTGAAAATCTCAATACTACTTTGAATAAAGAGCATCAGTATTCCCATCGAAATAGGAACATCTATATTAATGAATTTGTGTTTTATTGCCTTTCCGGCAGATAGCAGATAATCACTTCCGCTGTAAAAGAAAACAGGTAAAACAAGGAAGAAATTCATCATGCCAAAAAATTCTTTGAAATGAGTTTCCAAATACTCATGGCCCGGAACGTATTCGGGCAAGCTCAAAAGCATGATGTTTCCAAAACAAAATCCGGCAATACCGATTTTGTAAAGAAGACTCTTGTTTACTTCTTCATTTTGTTTTAATTGTAATTTATCAAGAGTAATCTCAGGGATATAATGAATGGAAGAAAGTAATTCAGCCAATTCTCTAATTGAGATTTCATCGGAATTAAATGTAATGGCCACTTCTTTCTTAACGAAATTGACCATCGACTTAATAACTCCCTGATTTAAAATATTGAGATGTTCCAACAACCAAATACAAGAACTACAATGTATGCTTGGGATATAAAGAGTTATTTTTCTGATATTTCCTTCTGCGAATTCATAAAGTTGCTCTGCAATTTCGTTGTCATCTAAAAAAGCAAATTTCTCTTTGTATTTTCCGGCTTCAATTTTAATTCCAGGGTTTGATTCAAAATCGTAGTAGGTACAAAGTTCATTTTCGTGCAAAATCTGATATACAGTAGAACAACCATTGCAGCAAAATGGCTTTTCATCCCAAATTACGGGATGTGAACCACAGTCGTCGCCACAGTGTACACAAATGTGTTTTTTTGTTTCTTCCTGCATTTTCACCAACTTGCAGACCTTACAGTCTTAGATTATTTGATATGAAATCTGATTCAACTCTTGTTTACATTATAGCTGGAATTACAGCTCTTCACTTTTTAGTGGGGATGGGATACCTCTTGTATAAATTAGGTGTACCATCAAAAAAGAAGAAAGAGAATGATTCCGAGTAGTTTTTATTCTTTGTTTTTTGCGAGTTTAGGCAGTTGAATTAGTTGAAATAGTACCAGAAAGATAACTCCCCAAATGCAGATGACTCCACCAACATAGCTGAAAATAATCCATATAGGAGCATTTGCCCGGGTTCCCCACATAGCTCTTTCGTCCAAAGGATTTACCGGGTTGGTGGGTATGCCAAGGCTGGCAATTCTATCAACAATCACTTCTCCATAGTAGGCATCATCGGTAACTTTAACTAAAAGATTCACATGTCCTTCACGATCGCCGGGTAAATCTTCCGGAAATTGAACATTAACTTCCCCTTTTTCGTTTGTGTATGCATCGTCGCCCGAGATATCTAAATAGCCAAAGTTTCTTTTCACCTTTACGCTTAGTTCAATGCCTTGCAAGGCAACACGATCACCTTTTGCAGTAACACCCGTTAGGTTAGCTAATATTCTTTTGTTCTCATTATTGATGTCTAAAAGAAGTTTCACATCAGTTACTTCAGGATTTTTCACTTCCACAATTTTCTTGCTTTCCTTTTTATTCTGATCGAAAGAGCGCAGATAGGTAATAACCATCCACTTGTCCTCGTCACTTAAAGTTTTTTCGAAAGTGGGCATTGCGCCATTGCCTTTGTTAACCTTGTAATAGATTTCTCCATCTGTTTGGATCAAAAATGCCTGCGATCCTAAATCGGAAGGAGCAACTGGTTGAAGAGGTAACATGTTTCCCATGGTAGCATCACCATGACAGGACTTGCAATTAATATTGTAAATCTTTTTACCAGAACTAATATTTCTTGTGCTGGTCTCGTAAGGATTTTGTTTCTTTTTCGACGATACTGGTGCCTGCCATTTTTGGGCATTTACAACAGAGGCGGTGAATACAAAAAGTAGAAACAAACTGGCAATTATTTTGATAGCATTTTTCATTGTTTGCATGTTTTTAAGCTTCAATTTTCACTTCGATTCCTTTTTGTTCGGCAATTTCACATATGGGAACTACCGGGAATATTTTTGATAAAACGGTGATGATTAAGAGTGCTAAAGCAAAACTTAAAACGGTTACAGAAATTTCTATCGCACTAGGATAGTAGTGTACAAAGTTTTGTGGTACATTCTGAATGGGTAAATGAGGATGAAGTAATGTTGGGATAACAATTACATATCTTTTGATCCAGGCTCCTGCTAAAATAAATAATGAAATAATCATGATAGGAAAAGGCTTTCTGAATTTTTTGGTAACCAATAGCATAATTGGAATCACATTACCCAGCAATTGAGACGACCAGAACATGATTGCCCAATGTCCGGCGAATAATTCCGTTAAATGAACATCATCTCCGGTTTTCATTTTATACCCTGGAACCAAGAACTCATTTAAATTGAAATATAAATATACCAAACATACAGCCACCATCAGTTTTCCCATATTATCGAACTGAACATCGGTAATGTAATCCTTCAGTTTATAACTAACGCGGAAAAAATACATAGCTACGATTAATCCTGCCGAACCTGCTACAAATGCTCCTGCAACGAAGTAGGGACCAAAAATTGTAGTATCCCAACCATTTCGCAAGGTTGCAGCAAACAACCACGAGGTTACGGTATGAATTGCCAAACCTACCGGAACAATAAGAACCATTAATGTCCGGATCATTTTGTGTAAGTGCTTGTATTGCCCAGGAGTGTTGATATAACCAAATGAAAGAATATTGTACAGTTTTTTCAATAAAGGAGACGCTTTTTTTAATTCATTTTTGCAGATCGCCAAATCTGGAATCATTGGTAAAATCAGTAACAGAAGACTTATTGTCAGATAGGTGGTTACTACAGTTATATCCCAAAGAATTGGAGATTGAAAACGACCATGGATAAGCACATTAACTACTCTGTCGGGACGTCCCATATCCATAATAATTACCAGACCGGCAACGGCAACAAAGGCAACTGCTATTATCTCAGCAATTCTCGATATTGGTGTTATCCAATCGATTCGGAGCAAACCCAGAATCGACGAAATAAGCATTCCAACCAAACTCACGGCAACAAAAAATACAAAGTTGGCAATGTACAGTCCCCAGGATACGTAATCGCGCATGCCGGTAACTCCCAATCCGTCACGTAATTGTACGTAGTAGGCCCAGGCACAAACACTTATTACTGTTATTAGAAACGCAATCCAAAGTTCCAGACCTTTGTGGTTTTGCATCGGACGAAGAATGTCTTTTTTTATTTTCTCAAACGAAAGAGTCGTTTCTTTCTGTTCTTGTAAGTCATTCATAAGATTAAATTATTTAGGGCAAATAAAATCTGTTTATTATTCTTTTATTGATGATTGAAACAATGCTTTAATGAAGATTTTCTTCGTTTAAAAGATCACCATTAAACTCAAAAGCTCTGTTTTTTGGAGGCAGGTAATAAACGCGGGGTTTCGTTCCTAACTCAGGCATCAGCGTATATCCCGCATTTTCTTTTATTAATTGAGAAAAACGAACTGTTTCGTGAGTTGTACCGTTGGTAACAGCATCTTCATTTTGATCTCCAAAATAGTAAACACCATTCGGGCAGGAAGAAACGCAGGAAGGAAGTTTGTTTTCGCGAAGTCTGTCGGCACTAAATAAACATTTACTTACTGTACCTTTCTTTTGAGGAACGTTAGCTTCGATATTGTAGGTGAGATTTTTATATTTTTCCGCATCCTTAGGTTCTGTCCATTGGAAAATACGCGCAGAGTAAGGACAGGCTGCTATACAAAACCGACAACCAATACATCGTTCATTATCGATTAGTACAATTCCATCCTGACGTTTGAAAGTAGCATCTACCGGACAAACTTTGGTACACGGAGGATTGTCGCAATGCTGACAAGGTTTGGGCATAAAATAAGGAGCTGTATGTTCAGCATCCTGCATTTGAAGAACATTAATATGGTGTTGATCCGGTCTTAATTGGTGATGATTTTGACATGCAGCCATACATTTTCGGGCATTTCTACATTTACTAAGATCAATAACCATTACAAACGACTTTCCGGCAATACCTTCACGTCCTCTTTTCTGCAATTCGGTAAGTGGTCCTGTTACTGTTGGGCGCAATTGATTTTTATCAACTTGAACGAGTTGTCCGTCTTGTGTTAACAGATTTACTGTTTCTCCAGGTTCTTGTGCTGCAGCTTTAGCTGCACCAAGAAGAGAAAATCCACTAACAACACCTGCTGCGCCAACGGTAATCCCAACACTTTTAAGGAACTTTCGTCTGCTGTTGTTTGATGTTTCTTCTTTCATTATGCAATTGGGTTAGTTTTTTATTTAAGTACGTCCATTTTATCAAATGGGAGTAATTGAAATAAGAGCTGAAAATACTTTTTTAAAACAATTCTAAATAAGAAGGTAAATTCCTTATTAATAGGGCTTTTATCCTATGTTTGTTTAATTGTATTATGCTTTACAAACGATTACGAACTAACTCAAATATAAATAAATATTTTCATTTGTAATGACCTGTCAAATAGAGAAGCTAATAAACAGATCTCAATGTGTTTTTATCATTCTTGTGAGTTATTGAAGGGTAATGGCTTGATAATATGAATTTTAATTCTTTCTTTTTAAGTTTCTAATGTTTTGTGAGATAAAACACTGGAATTTATTACAAGAGGCAGTAAATTATCGGATACCTTTAAAATCAGTGTGTTTGAAGGTGTTTAGTTTGGTGGTTGGTGTTTCAACTAATTGCAAATTAAATATTTATTGATTTTCTATATGACCATATAAAATCTATCTATGGTAAATTTGACTTCTGTTTCTTAAATAATTTTACATTTGTTATGTATTTTGATAAGCAAAATCGGACTTGGATGTCTTTTATTTTATCAAGATAAAGTATGTGGAATAAAATATAGTAGTTCTTTAATACAATGAATAATACACTCAACAGATTATTAAAATTGCCAAAAACTATTTGGACATTCTATTACGAAGGTTTTCGAAATCAAAGTAAATGGAGTCGTCAGCTTTGGCTTATTATTTTGATAAAGCTATTTGTTATGTTCTTTATTTTAAAGTTGTTATTCTTTCCAAATTTCTTAAAAACAAAATATGACAGCGATCAGGAGCGTAGTGATTATGTGATTGATCAATTAACTAATCCTAAAAATCAATAAAATGATCGAAAATTTAGATCTTTCTTTAGTGGATTGGTCCAGGGCGCAGTTTGCACTTACTGCGATGTATCACTGGATTTTTGTCCCTTTAACGTTAGGTATGGCTTTCATTATTGCTATCATGGAAACCATTTATGTGAAAACCAATGATCCGGCATGGAAAAAGACCACCAAGTTTTGGATGACTCTTTTTGGAATTAATTTCGCGATTGGTGTTGCAACCGGAATTATTCTTGAATTTGAGTTTGGTACCAACTGGTCGAATTATTCATGGTTCGTAGGTGATATATTTGGAGCACCTCTTGCTATTGAAGGAATTATGGCCTTTTTTATGGAATCTACATTTATTGCAGTGATGTTTTTTGGCTGGAATAAAGTAAGTAAAAAGTTCCATTTAATTTCTACATGGTTAGTTGCAATTGGTTCCAATCTATCTGCTTTGTGGATTTTAGTTGCCAATGGCTGGATGCAAAATCCTGTTGGAATGAAATTTAATCCGGACACGGCACGCAACGAAATGGATAACTTTTGGGATGTCCTGTTTTCACCAACTGCGGTTAATAAATTTTTACATACAATTTCTTCAGCTTATATTCTTGCAGCAGTTTTTGTAATAGGTGTAAGTGCCTGGTATATTTTGAAAAAAACGAATGTGGTTTTTGCAAAAAGAAGTATTGTTGTGGCTGCTGTTTTTGGATTGCTTACCTCTTTATTTACGGTTATGACCGGCGATAATTCTGCGAGAGAAATTGTTCGCGATCAACCAATGAAATTTGCTGCCTTTGAGGGATTGTATAATGGATCGAAAGGAGCTGGTTTGGTTGCACTGGGAATTATGTCAACAAGTGAAGGAGATGGAACCAATGAAAATATGAAGGATTTTCATTTTAAAATTGAAATTCCAAACATGCTTTCTTATATGGCTTATCTGGATGGAAATGCTTTTGTTCCCGGAGTGAACGATATCATTAACGGATATACTGATAACGATGGTGAAATTCATCCGCCTGTAACTGAGAAGATGGAAATGGGACGCAAAGCCATTGCTGCGTTAAAAGCGTATAAAGCGGCTAAGAAAACTGATGATACAGTTGGTGCAAAAGAAGCTGAAAAAGAGCTGAAAGCTAATTTTAAATATTTTGGTTACGGTTATTTTTCTGATCCATATGAAGTGGTTCCTTCAGTTTCAATATCCTTTTACAGTTTCCATATTATGGTTGGACTGGGAATGTATTTTATTTTGTTGTTTGTATTGTGTTTGGTATATATCTATAAAGGAAGCGTAGTTAATAAAAAGTGGTTTTTACGTATGGCGATTTGGAGTATCCCGTTGGCATATCTGGCATCTGAGTGTGGGTGGATTCTGGCTGAAATGGGACGCCAGCCATGGGTGATTCAGGATTTGATGCCTACAATGGCTGCAGTTTCAAGTATTGATAGTATGTCTGTGATAATTACATTCTTCCTTTTCCTGGTTGTATTTACCGGACTATTGATTGCAGAAATCAAAATCATGTTAAAGCAAATTAAAATCGGACCTAATCACGGAGGAAACTAATCATGTTTGAAAATTTATCGCATTTAGCATTGCAGCAGTATTGGTGGATTATTGATTCATTACTAGGTAGTTTACTGGTATTTCTGATGTTTGTTCAGGGAGGACAGACGCTAATCTATCGAATAGGAAAATCAGAATTGGAAAGAACCATGGTAGTTAATGCACTGGGGCGGAAATGGGAATTCACTTTCACAACTTTGGTAACTTTTGGTGGTGCCATGTTTGCATCTTTTCCTCTGTTTTATTCTACTTCATTTGGAGGTGCCTATTGGGTTTGGATGGCAATTCTTTTTTGTTTTATCATTCAGGCCGTAGCTTACGAATTTAGAAGTAAACCCAATAATGTTTGGGGAGCTAAAACTTTCGAGGCTTTTTTGTTTATCAACGGATTATTGGGAACCATACTTATTGGAACAGCCGTAGGAACCTTTTTTAATGGAGCGGAGTTTACAGTTAATGATTTTAATCAATCCAAATGGGCAACACCTTACGGTGGATTGGAGGCAGTTCTTAATTTTCACAATGTAGCCTTGGGATTAACAGTCTTTTTTCTGGCAAGAGTATTGGGAAGCCTCTATTTCATGAACAGCATAGAGAGTGATCAAATATTTGCCCGGTCAAAAAAGCAACTGCTGGTTTCAGGAATTCCATTTCTGGTATTTTTTCTGTTTTTCGCTGTTCGTTTGTTGATAATGGATGGATTTGCAGTCGATGCACAAACAAGTATCGTAAGTATGGAATCCTTTAAATATCTTCATAATCTTATCGCTATGCCTGTTGTGGCTGTTTTATTTTTAGCAGGTGTAGTAGGAGTATTGTTTGGATTGGTAAAATCATATTTGCTTGAAAAATACACAAAAGGAATCTGGTTTGCCGGCGGAGGAACAGTTTTGGTTGTTTTCTCTTTATTTCTTTTGGCAGGATTAAATAACACTTCATTTTATCCTTCATTGGCTGATTTGCAATCCTCTTTAACCATTCAAAATGCATCATCGTCGCATTATACATTAACAGCGATGAGTTACGTTTCTCTTATGGTTCCTGTTGTTATAGCCTATATTGTTTGGGCATGGAGAGCTATGAATAGTAAAAAGATTGATGCTCAGGAAATCAGTTCGGAAGATCATTTGTATTAATTTAAATCGTAAGACATGTATACATCATCTATAATATGGCTGTTAACCTGGCCGCTTTTGATTTTTATTTGTTACAAAGCCATTAGGTTTGCACTTAAGAAATTGAAAACTCAAATAGAAAAAGAATAATAATTATTTGATTGGCATCCCAAAACAGGATGCCAATTCTAATTGCACATATTTCCCGATGTCATTTAAAAGTGTATTTTTGTGCGACTATATCAGTTTTGATATTAGACAGTCTTAAAATGAAGATATGAGCGGATTGGAGAATTGTAAACCAATGAATACTTGGTTTAAGAAGTTGGATACAAGACCAATAGTGATAAGCGGCCCTTCGATAGTAGAGTCGGAGGAACAATTATTGAATACTGCCAGAGAATTAAAAAAAGTAGAACAGGTAAAGATTTTTAAAGCCGGAGCATGGAAACCACAGACGACTGCTAAGTCTTTTGGTGACCGTGGTTTGGATATTTTGCAATGGCTGAATCAGGTTAAGCAGGAAACCGGACTGTTAACAATGGTTGAGGTGGCCTCTCCTAAACATGTTGAAATGTGCTTAAGGCATAATGTTGATATATTGTGGATCGGTGCCAGAACTACATCCAACCCATTTTCGGTTCAGGAATTAGCAAGTGCTCTGCAAGGAATGAGTGTTCCCGTTATGGTAAAGAATCCAATAAATCCGGACGTTAATTTATGGATTGAGGCTTTGGAAACGATTAATAAAGCAGGCATTTCCAGATTGGCTGCAATTCACAGAGGATTTTACCCTTTCGAGAAAACAAGGCTTCATAACATTCCCAAATGGGAAATTCCTATCGAATTAAGATCACGATTTCATAACCTTCCTATTATTTGCGATCCAAGTCATATTGCCGGAGCAAATAAATATGTGCAGGAAATGGCGCAAAAGGCAATGGATCTGAATATGGATGGATTGATGTTTGAAAGCCATTTTAATGCAGTTGAAGGGATAAGTGATCAGGAGCGACAATTAACTCCTGCAGATTTAAATCAAGTTTTAAGAAAATTGGTTTGCCGATTGCCTTCTGTTGAAGATATTGAAGAGAACCGGCTTGAAAAGTATCGGGACCAAATAGATTCGGTAGATTCGCAGTTGATAGAATTACTTGCACAGCGGATGAATATTGTTGAGGGGATTGGGGAATACAAAGCAGAGAAGAATATGACAATTCTTCAGCTTCAACGATGGGAAAAGGTGCGTGAAAAAGGAATAGAATTAGGGAAATCTTTAGGTTTATCTGAGCCATTCGTTGCGCAACTACTGCGAATGATTCATAAGGAAGCCATTTTGAAACAGAATGAGGTAATGAACCGAAAATAGTACCAATCAAAAAATAAGAAAAGGCTAAGAATGTGATAAACATCTTAGCCTATTTTTGATTTACAAATAAAGAGTAAACGCTTATTTTTTATTTAGGATATTATCGAGCAAGGAAAATCCGATATAAACAAACAGAATCATTGGAATCACCAGCCATTTTAAAAGAATAGCAAGAACAAGTAAGGTAATCAGAAATAGGTAGCGGATTTTATTTTCTTTCCATGCTAAACTTTTCACTTTTAAAGCAAACATTGGAATTTCAGTTACCAATAAGTATGAGGTAATAAGAATAGCCGCAATTAATAGTATTGGGTTGGCCAAACTTATTTCTATTTGTGGATAATTACCATAGTGTAAAACTAGTGGTAAAGATGCCCAAAACATTGCATTGGCCGGAGTTGGCACACCAATAAATGAGGAGGTTTGCCGGGTATCAATATTAAATTTGGCCAATCGAAGGGCTGAAAATATTGGGATAATAAATGCCGATAACAAGAGCGCAATTTGCGAATAACTTAATTCTGCGGGCACAAAATCGGCAGAAGGACTACCTAAAACAGCATTTTTTAAATAAGCCAAAGCAATAACCCCCGGAGCAAAACCAAAACTAACCATATCGGCAAGAGAATCGAGTTCTTTGCCCATAGGAGAATAAGCTTTTAGCACCCGGGCAGCTAAACCGTCAAAAAAGTCGAATACAGCAGCTAAAAGAATCAGGAAAGCTGCATTTACTAAATAGCCTTCCATCGCCATAAGGCTCGCAGTGCATCCTGATAGTAAGTTTAAACAAGTAATTGAATTTGGAATGTGTTTGATAATCCCTTTTGCTTCTGACATGAATTTTGATTTTGTATAGTACGCCACAAAAATAATGGATTTTTTCGAAACTTATGATTTCTTTTGCTTCGATGCATAAGTTTAAAAAAAGCATAGTATTTTTACCTGTCAAAGAAAATCAACTATATGTCCAGAATTATTGCATTTTTTATTTGCTTGTTTCTTACGGGTGCAGTGCTCGGCCAGACTTCAGCTCCAACATATAGTAATGAATTCCTGTCTATTGGAGTAGGTGCAAGATCTTTTGGAATGGGAAATGCTACCATTGCTTCTCAAAATGATGTTGAATCGTCTTATTGGAATCCGGCTAATTTAGTGGAGTTAAGAACAAAGTTTGATGTTTCGGCGATGCATGCTGAATATTTCGGAGGCTTATCAGCATACGATTATTTGGGTTTTGGCATGAAAGTAAATGAGAAAAGTGCGGTTGGTTTAAGTTTGCTGCGTTACGGTGTTGATGATATTCCGAATACACTGGAATTAATTGACAAAGATGGAAATATCCGCTACGATTTGGTAACGACCTTCTCGGCGGCCGATTATGCATTTCTTTTTTCATATTCCAAAAAAACCGGAATTGAAGGGTTGAGCATAGGTGGAAATGTGAAACTGATTTACAGGCACACAGGTGATTTTGCCTCGGCTTACGGCTTTGGATTTGATATTGCAGGAACATACCGAAAAGGGAAATGGCGGATGGGCGCTGTTCTTAGAGATGCCACAAGCACATTTAATGCATGGGTGTTTAAAACCGGAGATTTGGAAAAAGTGTTTGAACTAACAGGTAACGAAATACCAGAAAATTCCACTGAAATTACTTTACCAAGATTGATTCTTGCTGTAAGCCGGGAATTTACCATTTCAGACAAATTTTCATTGTTAACCGAGCTCGATATGGATATGACTTTCGACGGACAGAGAAATGTTTTGATTCAGGGAGATCCAATCAGTATCGATCCTCACCTTGGTTTGGAAGCTTCCTACAAACAGTTTATATTTCTTCGTGCCGGACTAAGTAATTTTCAGGAAGAAACCGATTTTGATCAGACCAAATCGTGGACTTTTCAACCCAATTTAGGTTTGGGGATTCGTTACAAAAATTTCAGATTGGATTATGCCTTAACGGATATTGGAGATCGATCCATTGCAAAATATTCCAATGTATTTTCCTTGTCTTATGCTTTTGATTAGATAAGACTTACAATCATTTTAATAGAATTACAATAACGCATGGCAAATGTTATTATCCAAATTCATGGTTTAGGCAATAAACCACCTAAGGACTTATTGGAACGTTGGTGGGAACGAGCCATGATTGAAGGCTTAAAAAACAACAATTACAAAACTGATTTACCCAAACATGAAATGGTTTATTGGGCCGATATTCTTCACGATAAACCATTAAATCAGTTCGAAAAAGATAAGGAAAGTCCTTATTATCTGGATGAAATTTATGTGAAACCAAGCAAGAAACTCTTGCCGGAGAATCATGATACAAGAAAAAAGATTATTGGATTTTTGAACCGGCAACTAAACCGGATTTTTCTAAATGAAGACTTCTCTTTAAATTATTCTTTTATAACGGATCGTATTTTAAGTAATTACTTTACAGATTTGGAGACTTACTACAAAGAAGAAACTACTTTAGAAGCAGTATCCACCACCAAAATAAAAGATCTGATAAGAGAGAGATTATTAAAAGTACTCGAAAAATATCAGAAGGATAATATCATGTTGATCGCTCATTCAATGGGATCGATAGTGGCTTTTGATGTTCTTACTTTTTTAGCTGATCAAATTAAGATTCATACTTTAATTACCATTGGTTCTCCTCTGGGCTTACCCATAGTTGTTAGTAAAATTGCCGCAGAACAAAGGCAAAAATTAAACGGACAAAGTTTCATGATTACACCTGAAGGTGTTAACAGTTGGTACAACTTTTCTGATATTTTGGATAAAGTAGCTTTAAACTATGAATTGGCTGATGATTTTTCTGAGAATAAATCTGGCGTAAAGCCTGTCGATTTTTTAGTTGTAAATAACTATGAAATAAATGGTGTCGCTAATCCTCATAAATCCTATGGTTATTTGCGTACGCCCGAATTTTCCAAAATACTGAATGGGTTTATTCTCTCTGAACGCTTAACATTCAAAGAAAAATTAGTTGGAAGAACAAATAAATACTTTAAAATAACCAAACTGAAACTTTCTATTCAGAAAAGGAAAGTTCGATCGTGGTTTCGCAGAAAGAGATAAGAAAAATTTTACTGACTACATTGTATGATGCTGATTTTACCTGACCTAACATGCAACACACACTGTCAATTTTGCAGGAATGAGTAAGAATTGTAGCTGTGGGGCATGTGATTGTAGTCTTCGGGAGCGAAAATGTAGTCAAAACACTTCCAATGTTGCTTATGGGAATTTGAATGTTGATAAAGGAATCGTAAATAAGAGTAATTACATCCATACTTCCGGATATTTTGAGATTTTGGAATCCAGAGGGAAATAAGAGGATTGGCACATTGTAAAGTGAATCATACACAATTTTACGTGTGATTTTAGTTCGTAGTGGTTAAGGTAATGCAGTAAATAAATTTTTCCCGTAAGGGATATGGAAATAACATACGAAGGAAAAAATAATAACCCCAAAGAATTTTATTCTTTGGGGTCTGTTTTTATCCGTGAATTCCTAATATTTGTCCTCCGTCAACGCTGATGGTTTGTCCTGTGATATAGCCTGAGGAAGGAGACAGTAACCAAGTGGCCAGTTGACCCAAATCTTCGGGATTTCCCATTCGTTTCATTCTGATGCCCGAGGCAATTTTATCTTTAGCTTTCTGGGAAGTGATATTTTCCTGTTCAGCTTTTTTCTCTAATAATCTATTAATGGCAGGTGTTTCATGATATCCCGGGCCAACAATGTTTAGTGTTACTCCCGATTCGGCAATTTCCTGCGAAAGTGTTTTTACAAAACCAACAACCGAAAGACGCAGGGAGGTACTCAATACCAAATTATCAATGGGTTGTTTCACCGATGAACTTTCTAAAAAAACCATTCTTCCGTAACTTTCTTTCATCATTATTGGAACCAAAGCCTGTGTCAATTCAACTTTCCATCGCAAAAGCTGATGGTAGGCATTGTCCCAATCGTCAAGTTTTGTTTCCAGAGTTTTCATTGCCGGTGGTCCTCCAGCATTTACAAAAGCACCAGAGAGCTTTCTACTGCCTATTTTTTCCAATAACAGATGGATGGTTTCTGATTGAGTGATATCACCACAAAAGCTTTCTATTTGATTTGGATTGGAATTTTGCAATTCATCCAGTTTCTCTTGTCCGCGGGCAATGGCAATCACTTTAGCACCATCAGCGACTAAATTTTTTAATACGGCACTCCCGAATCCCGATGTGGCGCCGCAAACCACAAAGAGTTGATTTTTAATGTGTAAATCCATAAAATTATTTTTTTAACTGATAGGCAATTACCCTATTGTTATGAAATGTAGGAACTAAAATTATTTTTTGTTCGGGAATATAGCCTAAATCGGCTGCGTTTATTTGCTGCTCGGCAGAGCTTAGCAGTTTTTTAGCTTTCCCCGATTTTATCATCTGTATGTTGCCAACCCAATCTGATATTACCCAGGTGTTTTCATCAAGACTTAGCAATCCATCTATGCTTCCTGTGTTATCAGCAATAGTTTTAATCGATTTAGTGTCTGTCTCAATTTTAATAATTTTGTTGAGAACACCGGCACAAAGATAATTATTCTTAAAAGTTAAGCCGTTTACATGATCCAGTTGATCGTCTTTTAACCAGATAGTAAAATTTCCATTTTTCAGACGGTGAATACTCCCTGTCATATTATCTGAAACATAAACAGTCCCGGTTTTAGGATTTACTGCAACATCATTTAGAAAAATAGCTGTCGGAGCAGGATATTTCTTTACAATTTCACCTTTTGCAATATCAATTACTGCCAAATCGTTAATATCACTAACAAAAAGGAAATTGCCGTATTTGGCCATTCCTTTTGGAGCATCAAGTCCGGTAATCCACTTGTGAGTAGTAATTTCCCCTTTTAGGTTAAGCTTGGAAATGTACCCATTACCATCCTGATTGCCGGGCGTTCCTTTTATATTTGAAACATATATGCAGGAGTTGTCAGCATCGAAAAAAACCGATTCAGGAACTTCAAGAGTGTTTTCACTTTCCCAAAGAAATTCAAGCTCTGAGCTGAGAAATGCGGGAACATCTGTTTGTTGTCCAAAACTTGCAAAGCTTTGTATGCAAATTAGGGCAATAGCCATAAATCGAATAATTTTTGTCATGATATATTGGTTAAAAGTTCGCAAACGTGAAGTTACGACTTTTTACAGATCAGACCTGAAAAATTATTCGCGATAAGGATGTGTTACTGTTAATTTAATCGGAGAAACGGCCAATGATAGTTTGAGAACCAGTTACTTTCTGGTTTAATTTCACATCAATTTTTGTTCCTAAGGGAAGGTAAAGATCAACTCTTGAACCAAATTTAATGAATCCTTCCTGCTGACATTGCTCCACTTTTTCGCCTTCTACAGAGTAAGACACGATTCTACGCGCAACAGCACCGGCAATTTGCCTCATTAAAATTGTGATGTTCTTGTCTTTCTCGATTACGATTGTAGTTCTTTCGTTTTCGGAAGAAGATTTAGGCAACCACGCTTTTAAGAATAAGCCACTGTGGTGTCTGAAATATTTTATCAATCCTTGTACAGGATACCAGTTGATATGAACGTTTAAGGGTGACATAAAGATGGAAACCTGAAGTCTTCTATCTTTAAAATACTCCGATTCTTCTGTTTCTTCTATCACAACCACTTTTCCATCTGCAGGAGCAATAATCAAGTTATCTCCAACAACAGGAGTACGTTTAGGAACCCTGAAAAAAGATACAACCAACAAGAAAAATGTGATGCTTACCGCGAAGAAGATATCGAATAAAAGTCCGGAACCAATGGTGAAAAACAGTATTGCATCTATAACTGCAATAGCGATAAAAAATACTGCAATAATTCCGAATCCTTCCTTGTGAATTGTCATACTTTGAATTTAATTTTTGACAAATTTAATGAAAAAATTCTTTGATTGTTTGCAAGAATACAAAAACCATAGGAGATACTAACAAAATGGCATCAAAGCGATCAAGAATGCCACCGTGTCCTGGCAGGATATTTCCTGAATCTTTAATGTTAATACTTCGCTTGAAAAGAGATTCAACTAAATCACCAATTGATCCGAAAACAACAACAATTACTCCGGTTACCAACCATTGAACCTGAGTTAAATCGTCTGAGTAATTGGAGTATAACCAAGCAACTACTAATGTTATAATTGCACCTCCAATGCTTCCTTCCCATGATTTTTTAGGCGAAATCCGCTCAAAAAGTCTGTGCTTTCCAAAATTAACACCAACTAAATAGGCTCCAGTATCATTCGCCCAAATCATCACAAACACCCCCAGAATTATTTCGTAATGGAATTGTTGATCATTAAATGGGAAAACCATATAATTTAATAATGAGAAGGGAAGTGCCACATATAGTAAGCCCAATAACGTGAATGCAATATTCGCAAATGGGTTTTCTTTTTTTCGGTACAATTCTATAATGGGCAGCATAACAATGGTTACCGCTAACAGAAGAAAAATACTTGTAATATTAAGGTGTAAATCAGCAAAGCAGGCTAAGAATAAAAATCCTGCAGCAAGCATACCTGTTACAAATTGAGGAGAACTATCGGCTTTCTTTGCCAACTTGTAAAATTCAAAAGTACCTAACAGGGTGATTCCAAGAAAAACGGCTAAAAAGCCAATTGGGTGCAGGGTAATTCCCGCTATTAAAACAATTGCAAAAATGGCAGCTGATAATGTTCTCTTGATAAAGTTCCCCACTTGATATATTTTATATAGTTGAATCTGATCCTAACCTGCAGATTTTGCTTTTGTAATTATTCGATCCCAAAAATAGTGTTTTTTCAGCACTTATTACAATCGGATATTTTAAGCGAATCTTTTAGGAGTGGATAAGAAAAAAGAGGTTAAAAAAAAGCTAAATTATTGAGGAAACTCAATAATTTAGCAATTTAATTTATGATGGTAAGGACTGATTAAACAGTCTGATTTTCACTGTCATTAGTTGTGTTTTTACTTTCAGGTATTGGAATGATTTTCTTTTCACCCAAACCTTGAGGCTCGCCAAATTTTCGTTTGCCAAAAATTGCTTCTAAATCTTCACTGAAGATAACTTCACGTTCCAAAAGTAATTCTGCAAGTTTTTTGTGTTTCGACATATTGTCTAAAAGAACTTGTTTGGCTCTTTTGTAGCTTTCTTCAATTAATATTTTAATCTCAGAATCAATTAGTTCAGCAGTTTTCTCACTATATGGTTTTGAAAACCCATAATCTGATTGTCCTGAAGAATCGTAATAACTCACATTTCCTACTTTCTCACTCATACCAAAAATTGAAACCATCGCCATTGCTTGCTTGGTTACCTTTTCCAGGTCATTTTGAGCACCAGTTGATATTTTTGCAAAAGTAATTTCTTCCGCAGCACGTCCACCCAATGTAGAACACATTTCGTCCAGCATTTGTTCTTTGGTTGTAATGCTTCTTTCTTCAGGTAAATACCAAGCTGCACCCAAGGCTTTTCCACGTGGCACAATTGTTACTTTCACTAAAGGATGAGCATGTTCCAGTATCCATGAAATAGTAGCATGACCAGCTTCGTGATAAGCAATGGTCTTTTTTTCCTGAAGTGATATGATTTTATTTTTCTTTTCCAATCCACCAATAATACGGTCAATTGCATCTAAGAAATCTTGTTTCTCAATAATTTCTTTCTTCTTTCTTGCCGCAATCAAAGCTGATTCATTACACACATTTGCAATATCAGCACCCGAGAATCCCGGAGTTTGCTTCGCCAAAAATTCTTTATCAAGATTTGGATCTAATTTTAGAGGACGTAAGTGAACGCCAAAAATTTCTCTGCGTTCATTTAAATCAGGCAGCTCAACATGAATCTGACGATCGAAACGACCGGCACGCATCAAGGCACGGTCCAAAATATCAGCGCGGTTGGTTGCCGCTAAAATAATTACACCTGAATTGGTGTCAAAACCATCCATTTCAGTTAGCAGCTGATTCAATGTATTTTCACGCTCGTCGTTCGAACCCATGTTAGGATTTTTACCACGTGCTCTACCAATTGCATCAATCTCATCGATAAATACAATACAAGGCGATTTTTCTTTTGCCTGCTTAAACAAATCACGAACACGACTCGCTCCAACACCAACAAACATCTCCACAAAATCGGAACCCGACATGCTAAAGAAAGGAACATTTGCTTCACCTGCAACGGCTTTTGCCAATAAGGTTTTACCAGTTCCAGGAGGTCCTACAAGTAGAGCTCCTTTAGGGATTTTACCTCCCAATTTGGTGTATCTTTGCGGATGTTTAAGAAATTCAACAATTTCTTCCACTTCCTGTTTTGCTTCTGCCAAGCCTGCAACATCTTTAAAATTGATGCTAATGTTAGATTCCTTATCGAATACTTTGGCTTTCGATTTACCAACATTAAAGATGTTACCACCTCCGCCACCACCACCGGCACCTTTACTCATCCGGCGGAATACATAAAACCAGATACCAATAATTAATGCAAAAGGAAGTATCCATCCAATAAAATCACCGAAATAATTTTCTTGAGTTGTATACTCAGGTTCAATCCGGTTTAAATCAGAAACTCCTTCCTGAGCACTTTCTAATTGATCTGCAAATTGCTCAATAGAACCAATTGGGAAAGTATAATGCGGACCTGCTTTTGAAGGAGAATCAAAACTACTTTCGAAAAGAGCTGGATATTTGTCCAGGCTTTCCTGTTTAAGATAAACATTCACAGCAAGAAGATTACGGATTACAACAATTCGTTCAACATCAGAGTTGCGAATCATATCATTTTTCACCTTTTGCCAGCTGGTTTCCTGTGGTTTTTGGCCAATGTTTAGAAGATTAAGAGCAATAAATGCTACGGCAATTAATCCGTAAACCCAGTATGCGTTAAATTTTGGGGGTTTAAGCATACTGTTGCCATTCTTTCCTTTTTGGTAAGGAGATTTATTTTGATCATTATTTTCTGTCATTCTTTTTAGTTAAAGGTTATTGTATTGGCTAAGCATTCTGAATTTTAGTTACAGCAGCATCTGCCCATAAACTTTCAAGTCGATAAAAATCTCTGTATTCTTTTTGAAAAATATGAACTACTACATCAGCATAATCCAATAAAATCCATTGGGAATTTTGATATCCTTCTATTCGCCATAATTTTTCATTGATTTTTTCTCTCACATATTCTTCTGCCGATGCGGCGATTCCGTTTACGTGAGTGGATGATGTTCCATGGCAAATAAGGAAATACTTGCAAACCGAACTATCAATATTTCTTAGGTCAATCTTAACAATTTCTACTGCTTTATTTTTTTGCAATCCCTCAATTAAGGACTCAACGAGTTCTTCTGTTGTATTTCCTTGTTTTTCTGCCATTCTTAATATTTTATTTACAAAGATAATTTTTTTTCAAATGAATAAAATTTGTTTTTCAATTTGATTTAAATAAGCTTTTAAAATCTTTAATACATATGTAATTACATGTAAACCAATCACTTGTTCTTCTTGCTTTTGCTTTTTATTTCGTTTTAACCGATTGTAATGTCTATTAAATGATTCTTGTATCCTTAGTTTTCAAGAGTGATTAAGCGAATTCAAAGTTTTACATTTGTCTTTCATTATGCAAGGTAATGATTAATTTCACCAAAAAATTACCAAAATATCAATTGTTAACAGAACAGTATTGTCTCGTTGAAACTAATAATTTTCACTCATGAACAGATGTTTATTTTCTCCCCATTTATTAATCCGCAAAAACAAAATGCATTCAACAAATGATTTTGCTTTGGAGTTGATAAAAACTCAAAAACCGTCAGCTGGAACTGTCGTTTTGACATTAAGTCAGACAAAAGGCCGAGGACAGCGTGCAAATATTTGGGAAAGTGAAGAAGGCAAAAACCTTACCATAAGTATCATTCTTACACCGGAATTTCTACCAATACCACATCAATTCCAAATTTCTATGGTTATTTCTTTGGGGGTTTACGATTATTTGAGTGGATATTTAAAGAATGTTTCTATAAAATGGCCTAATGATATTTACGTTGGAAATGAGAAGATTGCCGGCATATTAATAGAACATTCCATTATGGGATCAGCCTTAAGTCACAGTATTTGTGGTTTAGGTTTAAATATTAATCAGTTAGAATTTGTATCCGATGCGCCAAATCCTACTTCACTGGCAATTTGTACCAATAAAGAGTACAATTTGGACGAAGAACTGACAAAATTGTTAGCCTGCATTGAAAATCGATATTTTCAGTTGGTGGATCAAAAGTCAGACCTGTTGGAAAAGGATTATCTGAAATCTATGTATTGGATGAATGAAAAGCACCGGTTTTCGGATGAAAATGGCACGTTTGAGGGCCAAATTGTTGGCATCACAGAGTACGGGCAGCTACGAATTAAGGCTAATAGTATAGAGCGAATTTATAATTTTAAAGAGGTGAGCTTTATTCATTAGCTCACCTCTTATTTTTATTTTAAAAATGAACAGTAAATTTTACACTGGCATTTCTTCCTGGATTATAGAAGTTTAATGGTTTTAAGCTTGATAAATGATCTATGTAAACCTCGTTGAAAATATTGTTTACACTAAATAGTAAACTTGTTTGGTATTTGCCTAATTTAATATCCGTACCTGTTTGAATGGCGATTAAATCATAAGCAGATGTTTTGCTTTCGAATTTAGCCGGATGTTTTTGATCGAAAGCATGTTTCCAGCTTAGGCTGATAAAAGGAGCATCGAAAACTTGATTTCCTTTGGCAAATAATCGAACAGAAGTATTTAGCTTGTGCTGAGGAATAAATGGTAAGCGTTCTCCATTATCTTGTTTTGCAATTACCATGGCATAGTCGGTATGAAATTTCATAAAGGAAACTGGAGCTAAATTTATTGCAAGTTCACCACCATATAATTTGGCATCCTGTTGTGAATAAGAATATACAAAGCCTGTTCCTTCAGGAGCAGGTTCATCGGTCGGTGCCAAATACATATAATCATAAATATTGTTATAAAAAGCAGAAAAATCGATATTGCTATTACGAGTATGGTAATGAATTCCCAAATCGGATTCCAAACTTTTTTGTGGATCAAGATTTGCATTTCCTTCTTCAAATCGGTTTCCGTGTAAGCCATGTTGGGTTAGTTCTGCTAAATTTGGTACCCGATAACCGGTTGCAAAGTTTGTTCGCATAAGTAATTTTTCTGACAGATGAAATGTTGCGCCAACTGATGCATTTAAATTGTCGAATTGTCGGTTGATATGAACTGTTTCTTCTTCATGGTCAGCATGCACTCCTGGTTCAGCATGCGAATGTCCGCCGGCTTCTTGTTCAGGAACATATAATGACCGATGATCATATCTTAGTCCTAATTGAATTCCTACAATATTAATCTCCTTCTTTAAAAGAGCAAATGTCGAGAAATCATCAATTTGAGCGTTTGGAATGATATGATTTGGTGCTTCGTGATTGGTATTGGATTGATGCATTCCTTGAATTCCGATAAGGAATTCGGTTGTTTCAGAGCTTGGGAAATATAATTTACTATCATATGTGAAGGTATTTAAATCCATATCTACCAATCGGAAAACAGTTGATTCCGGGTTTCCGTTCAATCTTCGTTGGTTGAATTGATAAGCGGCATTCAATTCTAATTTATAGTTTCCCAAAAACAATTTGTTTCTCGATGAAATTAAATGTTGAGTCAGGTTTTGGTACCAACGATTATTTTTTCGGTTCCCTGCATTCACTAAATTTATTGATTCCTCATTGGTCATGCCAAGTTTGGGTTGCAGGTAATCGTAGTAAATTTTAAAACTTCCAAAATCTTTAACCATTCCCATGCCTAACTGCAATCCATCTGAGTTGAAGCGGGTATTGGGAACGTATTCCCCATTGCCATCTTTGTAATCCTTGTGAGATTGTTTGTTGGCGCGCAGCATCCAGAACCAATCTTTCTGAGAAGCTTTTACTCCAACAGTTGTTGCCAATCCCTGAGTTACGCTGTAGTATTCACTTGAGATATCTGCCTTTAAACTATTGGCAGGTGCAGGTTTCTCCCGTACGATATTTATTACACCTCCCATGGCATCCGATCCGTAAAGTAAAGATGCAGGACCTTTAATTACTTCGATATGATCAGCTCCCTCTTCGTTAATTAAAAATGGATGATCAGTTGAGAATTGAAAGTTTTCCAAACGCACTCCATTGTTTAGAAAGAGAATATTATTTAAGGAAAGGCCACGAATTACTGGAGTGCTGACTCCTGGACTCCTTGAAATCACATCTACACCTGGTATAGTCGCTAATTTCTCACCTAAGGAAGGTGTCGACAGCCTTTTCAGATCTTCTTTTGCAAGCACCGAAATTTTAATTGCATTTTCGTGTTGCGCAGAAGGAAAACCTCCCGAAACAACAATGTCCTGAGTAGTGACCGAAGTGAACTGCATGCTAATGTTTAGTTCTGTATTTTCTTTTGTTATTGATATGGTATTGATTGAACTTTCGTAACCGACAAATGAAAATTGCACTTTAATTTTGCCATTGGGCAAGTTTTCTAAGGCATAGTTTCCATCAGAATCACTAACAGTTCCTTTTTGCAGTTCAGGAATGAAAATACTTACACCGGGAAGAGCAGTTCCACTATCAAAGTCGGTGATTTTTCCGGAAATTTTATTGTTTTTTATTTCACCTAAGGCATAGGTGTATTGTGGCAATAGTAATAGTATTGCCAGGATATATCGTATCATGATAACTCGGAGTTATATTAATTTATGCAATAAAATTTGAAACACATAGATATAATCGATAAGTTTCAGTGAACCTATCAACATTATACCTTCTGATCTATTCGTAATTAGATCAGCAAATTGAACATACTGTAAATGGGGGAGCCCTTAGGGAATAAGGAAGTTTGGATTTTTTATAAGAATTTTTAGTTGATTCTACAATTGGGACTTCAAATTTGAAAATCGCAATGGTTGGAATACTTGTAATATTTGCCGGAGTAAAGTAGAAATAGTCGAATCCCTGAATCTCACAAATATCTTCTATACTTGATGTGCTATGGTCGCACGAATATTTGTGATGTTCGTGATTGGGGAACATCATGTGTTCTGCCTTAATTAAAATTGGCAGAACAAAGGCTATGGATAATAGCCATGCAAGAATTCTATGATTTTTATTTAGAATCATTAAAGACAAAGCTATCTAAAAAAACGAAATGTACAAAAAAGCTGTTGAGATTTTCAACAGCTTTCATTAGATTGATTAATCCTTATTCAATACTTTGAAGCATATTGTAAGGAATTTGGGTCAGACCTTCGGCCAACTGATCAATTCCTTTTTCCAATTTCTTTTTCAGCATCATTTTCATCATGGCATTCAATTCTGCATGAACTGTCAGTCGTATTCTGGTGTCATAAGCATCTTTTTCAACCAATTGAATCCAAATGTAGAATTCGAAAGGACTTCTGCCATATCCAGTCATTTTCAATACTTTGTTTTCTTCTTTTTCAACAAATTCCAAACCAGCTTCGCCAAAACCTTTTATCACGAAAGTGCAGTTGTTTTCGGTAGCCTCCCAATGCTCAATGTATTCTTTAAAATTTACTTTTTTCTTGGCTTGAGCTTCAATTTGTTCCTGAATCTGAGGATTGTTGGCAGCCAATTCGAATACCTTGGCAATTTTTCTGAAATCAGAAAAGAAACCATACACATCACTTACAGTATGTGGAATCTTTTTTACTTCGCTAATAATTTTTGTTGTCGACATTTGTCTGTTCCTCCTTTAGAATGCAAAAGAGGGTATTCGCATTGGAATACTCTCTTTCGACTATTATTTTTTATAAAAAATGCGGCGCTTATTTTCTCCAGTTAGCCGGATCTTTTCTCCATTCTTTTAACTGATCAACATCTTCAGCTTTCACGTATCCAATTTCCTGAGCACGATCAATCATTACGTTGTAATTGCTTAATGTGTCTAATTTACAGTTTGCATTTGTGAAATTGTCAGCTGCAGTTTGAAAACCGTAAGTGAAGATTGCTAACATTCCCAGCACTTCGCAATTTGCTTCGCGCAATGCTTCAACAGCTTTTAAACTACTGCCGCCTGTCGAAATTAAATCCTCAATAACTACAACTTTTTGTCCGGCTTTAATTTCACCTTCAATTAGGTTTGTCATTCCATGGGCTTTCGCCGATGAACGGATATAAACCATTGGTAAATTCATTTCTTCGGCCACCAAAGCACCTAGTGCAATTGCTCCTGTTGCTACACCGGCAATTACTTCCACCTCAGGATATTTTGCCAATACTGCTTCAGCAAAAGCTTTTTTAATGTAACTTCTAACTTCCGGATACGAAAGTGTTTTACGATTATCACAATAAATTGGCGATTTCCATCCCGAAGCCCAAGTAAATGGGTTTGTTGGTTCTAGTTTAATTGCTTTTATTTGCAACAAATATTCAGCGACTTGTTTAGCAGTATCTTGCATTCTTTCAATGGATTTATGGATTGTTAAATGAATTCAAAAAGCGGAAATTCAGTTGATTGTATTTTTCCGAAGCATTTTAAAATTCTACCGCAAATGTATAAAGTATTTTTTAAAGATCGAATCATTTTTTTAGGAGATAAAAGTGAGAGTGTAAATTTCGAAGGAATGGTTTATGCCTGGGTCGAAGGCGAGTCTTTAGAAGGTCTTATTCTTCAGTTTGATGAAGATGAAAGTAAGGAGGCAATTTTTATTGTTGCTGAAGATTTAGAACAGCTTTTCGAACACTTTGCATCTTGTTTTAAATACATCGAAGCGGCGGGCGGAAAAGTATTCAATTCCAAACAGCAAATTCTGGCAATTTACCGACTTGAGAAATGGGATTTGCCCAAAGGCAAGGTAGAAAAGGGGGAGTTGGTTCGTGAGGCCGCAGTTCGTGAAGTAGAGGAGGAATGTGGTATTACTGATTTGAAAATTGAAAAGGAATTGAATTCAACTTACCACACTTATTGGATGAAAGGCAAACACATGCTGAAACGAACCTATTGGTACAAAATGAGCTACTCAGGCTCAGAAAGTTTGGTTCCTCAAACCGAAGAAGACATACAGGAAGCTAAGTGGCTTTCGCCTGATAATCTGGACGAATTCAAGGCAAATACTTATGCTTCTATTTTAGAGGTAATGAATGAGGCTTAATAGTGTTTTAGACCTATTTCTTATAAGCCTTTCTTGCTGCATCTCTGGCAATCTTAATAAATTCCAATTGAATATTTTCCTTTGGCCCCTGAGCAGGAGCTTTAACGATTTTACCTTCGGGATTAATAAGAATGTAAGTTGGAAAGGCTTTTACATTGTATTCCCCAAGCAAATGCTGTTGATCACCAATATGGATCATTGGCCAGTCAAGAGTTTTTTTTGATGTGAAATCAAGATATTCACTTACGTCCCAATCGCAGGCAATACTTAAAAATTCAATGTGTTCACCAAATTGTTTTTTCAGTTTCGCCATTTCTTTAAAATCCTGAAGGCAAGGATAACTTTCAGTGTTACAGAAATTCAGATATAAGAATTTCCCCTTGTAATTTGCCAATTGGTATTTTCCAATGGAGAAATCAGGAGCAGGGTAATTGGTATGTAAATGGGTAATTTTTCTGATGAAATTTTCACACAAATCCTGATTGTATTGGTTTGTGCTGTGATCTTTTAATTGTGATAGTATTTCAACCGTTTTGTTTCTGCTGTAGAATTTTCGGGAATAGGCATCAAATACCGATGTTGCAATAATCAATTCTCTGAATTGGATATTTTTATAAGCTGGATAATTCCGCATTAATTCGTAAATATCACGGTAAGTGTTTTCTGATTTTAAAGCATTAGAAAGTTCCGAACTTTCTAACTGACTAAAATATCCGGTCAGGAAATTGCCGTACTGTTTTTTGTAAAGACTTGTGTAAGCAGAATTATTTAGCTTGATTTCCTGATTTTCGAAATACTTTTCCTCAATTTTTGCAAACGAAGCCGGGTAGGCCAGGTATTCAATAAATCCTAAACGATAGGTCAAATAATCTTGAAAAAAGGGATTGTTAATATCCTTATATTCCAGTTTTAGTTCTTCCGAGAATTTAATGCCTGGTGAATTCTCTTTTTTCCTGTAAATTTTATTAAAGTTTTGATTAACAAAAGGATCAATCTTGTCGTCCAGCTTACGAATTAATATATTAATATCATTTTGGCCGGCATTCGCCACGCCAATAAGAAGTTCTTCCTGTTCAAAAAACGGATTCAATTTTTGTACAGGCGATAAATCTTTTTTAGGGGGTAATTTGATTTCGTACTCTTTGCCAGGTTCTAAATAGAGGAATCCTTTGTAAATACCAAGAGGTAGAAATACTAAGGTAACTTCATCGAGATCTAAATTGACCGAAAAGGAACCGTCAGCCGGAACAGTGAATTCTGTTATTGTTTTTTCTGAGTAGGTAAATACATCAGTATGATACTTGATCTCAATTTTTGATCCGGCATAACTTGTATTTGTACCATGAATGCGCACTGTATCTGCCAAAGAGACAGAAATTGAGACAAGCGACAAAAACAATAATAAAAGAATTCTCATTGGGGCAAATGCTTTGTGATGATTTTACTTGATTATTTTCAGGGCAATGTCAACATACTTTGGAATATCTAAAGTGATCTGACCTTGCTTAATCTTGTCCTTTTGCTTTCCTAAACGAACAACAACTGCATTTTTTTCAGCAATGCTGTAAATATACTGACCAAGATGTCCTCTCATATAGGGAATATTCATCCTTGAATAAGGAAGAATCCAATACTGAAATCCGTAGAAATTTAACGGCTCTGTTTTTTCTTCATTTAAAAGATATGAAGCCGCTTTAGTTGCTTCCGTAATATATTCTTCCGATACCAATGGTACTCCATTCCATTTTCCTTTATTCAAAACCAGTTGTCCGAAACGGGCAGCATCTCTGGCGTTTGTATTGAAGCAGCAAAATGCTTTTTCATCTCCTTCTTTTTTATCCAAACTCCATAAAGCAGGTTGTGTTGCCTGCATTGGTTTCCAAAGCATGTGTTCGGTATATTTTGCAATTGTTTCGCCTGTAGCTTCCTCTATAATGAACGATAAAAGTTGGGTGTTTCCACTTTGATATCTAAAACGAACCCCTGGTTTTTCAACCAGATGCTGATTGGTGGAAACTTCTCTTAGTTTTTTGCCATAGTAAGCTTTTGTGGTAATTGATGTTGGACTGCTGTATGCTTCGTCCCAATCCAATCCAGAGCTCATGGTAAGTAGATTCTTAATGGTTATGTTGCTACGTTCATCTTCCGAAAACTCTTTAAGATATTTACCAACAGGATCATTTATAGAATTAATTTTCCCTTGGTCAATAGCAATACCAATTAGTAAACTAACGATACTTTTTGTTGCGGAAAATAAATTGGAAAGTGATTCTGTTCCGTAATCGTCCCAATATTCTTCATATAAAACCTTACCATCCTGAATAACTAAATAAGCCACAGTTTCATTGTTTTCAAGATAAGCCCGATCAATAGAATCAAGCGTAAATTTATTATAGTTTGAATCTTCCGGCCAATCTTTACCATTTTCTACTGATACTTCCTTGTTTTCAAAAATGGTATAGTCATCAATATTGGCATACCAATAAATAAGACTTGTTCTAAGGTAATTTGGAGCAATAAGCATCCATGCACCAGCTAGAATCAAAATAATGACAAGTATCTTTACGAGCTTAGACATAAGGTTATTGTTTGTATTTATAGGCTTCAGGATCTTTCACTTTGGGTAAAAACTGCAAGGCATTTCCACCGTGGCGGATGATATCCCTTACAATGGTGGAAGTAATAGGTGTATGCTCAGGAGTGGTTAACAGAAATATGGATTCCAATTCGAAAACCATTTTTTTATTGATTTGAGCGATGGCTCTTTCGTACTCAAAATCGGCAGCAGTTCTAAGCCCTCGCAGTATAAATTTCGCATTTTTAGATTGGCAATATTCAACAGTTAATCCACTGAATGTTTCTACCTCAATCTTTGGATTGTTCGCAAATGCCTCTTTTATCCACTGTATCCGCTTTTCAATTGGGAAAAACTGTTTTTTTTCTGAATTGTATCCAATACATATGATGATTTTATCAAATAAAGGTAGTGCTCTGGTCACAATTGATTCGTGTCCTACGGTAAAAGGGTCAAATGAACCCGGGAATATTGCAATGCGTTCCATTAAGTAGATTTTAAATACTAAACAAAAATAGTAAGAATTATTGTAACGATTTTTGCTTTGGTCAAGAGTTTATTTTTTGAATTAAATCCTTAAAATACTTTCCTGCTTTAAGCAGATGAGATTCAAACCAGGAAAACATTTCACCATCAACCAGTTCAATTTTTGTATTTGGCAATAGGTTCTGGATTTCCGGTATATGTTTTTGAGTAAAAGGAAATGGCTCCGATGATAAAAAGATTAGATTAGGATTAAGTGTCTGAATTTCTTCATCAGTTAGTTGTGGATACCTTGAATCGTTATCTTCAATTACATTTTTAAAACCGCATTTATCAATCATCGAATTAATAAATGTATCTTTTCCTGCTGCCATATATGGATTTTTCCAAATCAGATAAAGCACACTTAGCGAATTTTGCATGATTGGCAACTGCGAAAAACCGGCATGAATATGATTGGCAATTTCGAACGCTTTGGTTTCAGCTCCAACAATTTTACCGGTATTCAGAATGTTTTGGAGAGCTTCGTCATAATTGCGGACTTTGCATACATAAACTGTGAATTTGTCCATTAAGGCTTCAATCTGATTCTTACTGTTTTCCTCTTCGTTGGCAAATATTATATCCGGATCGAGTAAGTTAATCTTATCAAAGTATAAATCTTTTGGGCCTCCTATATTTGGGAGTTTAGCGATTTTGTCTTTGGGATATTTGCAAAATTTTGTTTTGGAAATAACACGGTCTCCCAATCCTAAATCAAATAGAAATTCGGTTGTGGATGGAACCGTAGAAATAATTCTTTTGGGAGGAAAAGGGATATTAATTTTTCTTCCCAAATCATCAGTGACTTTAATGAAATTTTCCATTCTTTACTATTTATTTCTTTGTACAAACAAAGAGAATATTCCCCATGTTTTTGAAGCCCGTAAATAATTAAAATCCTTCCTCTTCACATCTTCATGACTGAATTTCAGTATTATAATAGGGAGATATTTATCCTTCTTGCCAATTTTAGTAAATTATCGGTTATCGTATCCATATTTATTTTTGTTAGCAAGCAGATAAATATGGTTAATCAGAATTAAAATAAACTTCTTTAAGGTTTTGAAACAAACTTAGTCAGTTCCGATATCAGTAAGTTAGTATCAAAAATATTCTGATGATAAATAATTTTACCTTCTCGATTGACTAAAAATGCATGAAATTGTCGATCCAGATACTTAATAAGGTCAACACTATTGTCTATACTCTCTATTTCGATGTATTTATGAGAGGGATCAATTGTTGGTCTCCACTGCTTCCATTTTTTTGTTTCTGGAACAGGAAGCAGGTTGTAGGATGAATTTCGAATAAGGCTTATCAGTTCAATCCCATTTTCTTTGCAGTTGGTCTGTAATTGATCCAAAGCCTGATAATTAGGTTCGTTTTTATCCGGAGTCCAGGCTCTCCAGATATAAAATAAGTAATACTGGGCTTTTCGGTCTGCAAAATTGTATTCTTGCCCTTTAAGTGTAATGGAGCTAAAGTCAGGGAATTCGTTTCTGGTGAAAATTTGTTCAATTGTTTCAACACGTTTGTTTAAATTCTGCACATAAATTCCGTTTGGGTTGGCTGCATTAAGAGTTTTTAAGTAGATTTTCACATCGTCTAAACTGCATTTGGCGCCAAAATATTCCTGAAAAATTAAATAAGACACAACTGGAGAAGATGCATAATTGTGAAAATATTCTTTCTTAAATTTATTCAGTCTTTTGTACTCCGCAAGCAGCATTTTCTTCTTAATTGAATCGGAATTTACTTCCGGTAATTCAAGATCATTGGCTATTTTTAATTTTTGCTGATTATTTTTCTGCAGTTTATCTTGAAAATCTTCGTATCGGTTTTGAGCTTCGGATCCCGTGAGTTTCTTGATCAGGAAATTGTGTTTAAACTCATCTTTATGAACCAATAGATTCATTTTGGATGGCGATATGAAAATTTTTGCCCGTCTGTTTTTAGATAATCCAAGTTGTGCAGCGAATGCATGATCTGTTTTTCCTGTAAACTGAAATTCACCGTTTTTTGTAACTACAGAGTCAAGAAGAATTACATTTTCCCCGGTTTCCTGATAAAGAAACAGAGTTTCGTTCTGAATTCCTCCTATCATTCCTTCCAGAATGAATTTTGTATTTTGTGAATAAGATTTGAAAACGATACCTGAGATGAAAATGAAGATAACTACTGCTTTTTTCATATGTCTAAATTTGTTTTTTATTGCCACATGGAACTCGCCAACTCAGCCATCCTCGTGTGTGAGAAAAGTCTTCTCATGGCTCGTTTTATATGCTTATTATTTTACGCGGTCAATAGATCATGTTCTTAATTGAATATTGATACTAAAGATAAGGATTCTTGATTTTAATTCTAATCATAAATTATACTACTAGTATGAAACTGATGAATTATTTTTTATTTGCTTCTTAAGTATTTGTAAATTAATGTGATTAATAATTATTTAGAGAGCAGCATGCGGAGAATAAAGTTTTCATTTTGTCATTGAAGCTATTATATCTGGATTTTTGTCTAATCCAGAACATGTGTCATGAATCAAAATAATATTATCCCGTAAATTATGAAAAAAATAACTGTATTGGGAGCTGGTTTGGTTGGTAAAGCTATCGCCATTGATCTAAGTGATTCATATGAGGTTACTTCTGTTGATCAGAATACGAATGCCTTGGAAAAGCTGGCTTGTTATCCAAAAATTAAAAAGAAAATTGCGGACTTAAGAGGGGAGGGAGTAATTCGGCGAATAGTTGCTGATTCGGATTTGGTAATTGGAGCTGTTCCGGGATTTATGGGATATTTCACCGTTGGGGAAGTTATAAAGGCAGGAAAAAATATGGTGGATATTTCCTTTTTTCCTGAAGATCCGTTTGCTCTGGATAATCTGGCAAAGAACAATGGAGTGTGTATTGTAACCGACTGTGGTGTGGCACCAGGTATGGGTAATATTATTCTTGGTTACCACGATGAAAAGATGAAGGTAGAGCGATTTAGATGCTTGGTTGGCGGATTACCAATGGAAAGAGAGTGGCCTTGGGAATACCGCGCTGTTTTTTCGCCTGCTGATGTAATTGAGGAGTATACCAGGCCAGCCCGGTATATTCAATCAGGAGAGCTTGTGGTTCGCGAGGCTTTGTCTGATCCTGAATTGGTTTATTTTGATAAAATTGGAACATTGGAAGCATGGAATTCGGATGGTTTGCGAAGCTTGATTAAGACCATAAAGGTTCCCAATATGATAGAGAAAACATTGCGGTATCCCGGAACAATTGAATATTTAAGAGTGTTGAGGGATACAGGGTATTTTTCCAGTGAGGAAATTGAGGTTTCGGGAAAGAAGGTGAGACCCATTGACTTGACTTCAAAATTATTATTCCCGAAATGGAAGTTGAAGCCTGGTGAACGTGAATTTACAGTAATGAGAGTGGAGGTAGAAGGAATTGAAAATGGATTGAATAAAAGATTTACTTACGATTTGTATGATGAATTTGATGTAAAAACAGGAATTACTTCCATGGCCAGAACCACTGGTTATACCTGTACAGCCGTTGCCAATATCTTATTGAAAGGGAAATTTCTGCGTAAAGGAATGAATCCACCGGAATATATTGGCAGGAATGAGGAGTGTTTCCAATTTATTTTTAATTATTTAAAGGATAGAGGGGTGACCTATTCTGTAAAATAATCGATTACAAATAATCGATGGAAGAGTTTTCTGTTTTAGCAAATGGAGCAACTGCACGATTGTAGATTCCTTGAACATAGGCGATTGCCATTCCGTAATTTGTGACAGGTATTCCTGCATCTATGGCGGGTTGCAGACGATTGCCCAATTGTTTTGGGGTAATCATACAGCCGCCACATTGAATCAAAAGAGCATAATCCGTTATTTTTCCCGGAATTTCATCTAAACCGGCAATTACCACGAATTCCAGTTTTTTACCGGTAAAGTTGGAAATCCAGCGAGGAATTTTCACTCTTCCAATATCGTCACAAGAACTGTGATGAGTACAGCTTTCCAAGAGTATAATCTTATCACCATCAACCAGTTCCGAAATTTTTGGTGTTCCTTTTAAGTAAGCATTAAAATTTCCTTTGAAATGTGCCAGCATGATGCTGAAACTTGTTAATGGAATATCAGAAGGAATGGAAGCTCCGGCTTTTAAAAATACCTGACTATCGGTGACAACCAGCTTTGGTTTAATTCCGGTTTTACGTAAAAATGCATCAACTTCCCTTTCTTTTAAAACAATACACACAGCATCATTATCTAAAATATCTCTTATTGCCTGAACTTGCGGCAAAATCAATCTGCCTTCAGGAGCTTCAATATCAATTGGAGTTATTAAAAGAATTATATCGCCGTATGAGATCAAATCTCCCAAAAGTGAAGGAGTAGTATAGGCCGATTCGGGAATTGTTATTTTAATACTTTTAACAATAGGTTCGATATTGGCTTTGCAATTGGAAAAGTGAAGAATGTCTTTAGATCCGTATTGTTTCAGTAAATCAGTTGTTTGCTGATTCAAAATCTCAATGTCTTCTTTGTTGTGTATTGTAATGAAAGGAATATTTTGTTTGTTGAAATTATCAATCAGTCCCAATTCAAAATCACCAAAAGTATTTTGAGCGATTACAAGAACAGCAAGATCTATGATTTTTATGATCTGATTGGTTTTTGTGATCCGCTTTTTCCCCAACTCACCGGTATCATCAATTCCCGCCGTATCAATTAGAATAACCGGGCCAAATCCGGTAATTTCAAAAGACTTTTTTACCGGATCAGTTGTTGTGCCTGCAACATCCGAAACAATTGCAATATCTTGTCCGGCCAAAAAATTAATGAGAGTACTTTTCCCATTGTTTCTTCTTCCAAAAATTCCAATATGAGGACGTCTTTCTCTTCCCATTGTTTTCAGTTATCAGTTATCTATTCAGAGTTTCACCAATACGAAATCCCATTTTTAGCAATTCTTCCGGCTGAATTAGTTTGTTAAGTAATTCAGCCGTAACTAAATTTAGTTTGGCATTTGCTTCTCTAATTGATATTTGGTTGGTTTTCATTTCTTTGGCGAGATTGGATGCCTGATGATAGCCAATGTATGGTGATAAAGCTGTTGCAACAGATGGATTTTTTAGAATACTTTCTTCGAGAGGATTGGTTTTTATTTCCAATTCCCGAAATAAATTCCTGATCAAACTGTTATTGGCTGCAATCAGTAGTTTTATGCTGTCAAGTAAAGCATGACCAATGGAAGGTAAATAAGCATTTAACTCCAGACAGCCCTGCCCGGAGAGATTGCTGATCATCAGATCGTTAGCGTAAACTTTATGAGCAACACTGATCACAAATTCAGGAATTACCGGATTTATTTTTCCGGGCATAATGGAGCTGCCGACCTGTTTTTGAGGCAAATATACTTCGCGGTTCACAAATAAATCAGATCCCAGTAAACGGAGATCGGAAACCATTTTCTCCAAATTCACAGCATGAGCTTTTAGAGTCGCATGAACTTCTACAAAAGAATCCTGGTTTGCAGTTGCATCCGATAAATTCTCTGATCGGGTTATAGGCAGACCGGTTAATTTTTGAAGATTCGGAACCACTTCCATAATAAAAAACCGGGGAATTGACAGGCCTGTTCCAATGGCTCCGCCGCCTAAATTCACTTCTTTAATTCGTTCGAAGCATTTCGAAACTCTCCACCAATCTCTCGAAAGAGCATTGTTGTACGTACTAAATAATTTATCGTAAGAGGAAGGAACTGCAGCCTGCATTTGAGTATAAGCCTGGCGCAATACATTCCTGTATTTACTTTCTGTTTTTTCCACTTCCATACGAAGCGTGTTGATCGATTCTTCCAATTCCTGTAAGAGACGAATGCATGCTACTTTTAGAGAAGTGGGAATAACATCATTTGTGGATTGAAATACGTTGGCGTGTTCGAAAGGGTCGATGTCATGATATGAACCTGCAGGTTTTCCAATATTTTGAAGAGCCCGGTTGGAAATTATTTCGTTTACATTCATGTTGATGCTTGTGCCGGCACCGCCTTGAATTGCAGGAATTATAAAATGCTCAAAGTGTTTTCCTGCATTAATTTCAATCGAGACTTTTTCCAATTCTTCAATTAAATTGGATTCGATCAATTGAAAAGGAAATTCTTCATTCGGAAATTTGTCTTGAATCGCTTTTAAAAAGCTTGAATAAGTTTGGTAACAGGCTTGTTTCACAATACCAATGGCCATAAACCACTCTTTATGAAAGGTTGTTTGGTCTGGGAAATTTTCTTTGGCCCGAAGAGAATGAATTCCCCAAAGAGCATCTTTTGGAATTTCCCTTTGTCCTATAAAATCAGATTCGGTTCTCATGATCAGCTTGAAGATTTGGTATAGGATTTTACATCCTCTGCTGAAATTTTTTCCTGGCCCAGAATGATCAATCGCTCAATTATATTTCTGAATTCACGTATGTTCCCTGTGTAGTTGATTTTTTGCAATTCTTTGATTGCTTCTTCATCAATACTTTTTTGCGGTACTCCCATTTCTCCGCAAATTGTCTCAATAAAATGATTCGCCAACAGTGGAATATCTTCGGTTCTGTCGTTTAAAGGAGGAACAGATATCAAGATAACGCTCAGTCGATGGTATAAATCTTCCCGGAAATTATTGTTTTCAATTTCTTCGGCTAAATTTTTATTTGTCGCAGCAATAACCCTAACGTTTACATTTATTTCTTTATCTCCACCAACGCGGGTAATTCTGTTTTCCTGTAATGCGCGTAAAACTTTTGCTTGCGCAGATAAGCTCATATCACCAATTTCATCTAAAAAAAGAGTACCGCCGTCGGCCAATTCGAATTTCCCTTTGCGTTGCTTAATTGCCGAAGTAAATGATCCTTTTTCGTGACCGAAAAGTTCACTTTCTATTAATTCTGAAGGTATAGCAGCACAGTTTACTTCAACAAACGGACATTTTGAACGGTTACTTTGTTCGTGAATACGATGAGCGACCAATTCTTTACCTGTTCCATTTGGACCGGTAATCAGAACTCTTGCATCGGTTGGAGCCACTTTGTCAATCATGCTGTTAACTGATTCCAGAACTCCTGAAGCTCCAATCATTTCATATTTCTTGCTGACTTTTCGTTTTAGAACCTTAGTTTCTGTAATCAATTTTGATTTGTCCATGGCATTTCGAATTGTGATCAAAATACGATTCAAATCCAAGGGTTTCTCAAGAAAATCAAAAGCTCCTTTTTTAATGGATTCTACTGCAGTATCAATATTTCCATGTCCCGAAATCATGATAACAGGAGTATCTAATCCAAGTTCTTGAATTTTTTCAAGAACTTCAATTCCATCCATTTGCGGCATTTTAATATCGCACAAAACAACATCAAATTCATCTGATTTGGCCAATTCAATTCCTTCAAGGCCATTTTCGGCAAGACTTATTTCATAATCTTCGTAACTCAAAATTTCTTTTAGAGTGTTTCGAATACTCTTCTCGTCGTCGATAATCAGAATTTTTGACATGCTTATTTTTTTGTTTCTATAGTTTTGTCTTTGTCTGCAGGATTGGTATTTTTCTGGATATACTCAAAAAGAGCACCCTCTTTTAGAGCAAAAGAAGATTGGAACAATTTACTAATTCCGGATTCTTTAACCAGATAATTAATGAAGATACTGGCTATAACGATCAGATCAACACGAACAGGATCCATTCCCGGCATTTGTTCTCTTTCTTCAAGACTCGAAGCCAAAAATAATTGGTGTAATTTGAAAAAATCTTTTAGCTTAATCTCAAAATGTGTTGTTGGAAAGCCATTCAGTTCAGGGCTGTTTGCCACTAATACTTGTTTGAATGTGTCGAATGATCCGGAGGAACCGATTAATGTTTTTACAGAGTGGATGTCCAAAGCTTCAAATAAATCGGTCATCTGAGATTTAAGATACTCTTCAATATCCTTTATCATATTTTTATTAATAGGATCAGTAGGATTGAATTTCTCCAATAAACGAGTCATTCCTAAAGGGTAACTGTTTTTCCAAAATATCTTTTCGTTATTGGCAATTATTATCTCGTTACTGCCACCACCAATATCAAGAATTGCTACAACTTCATGATTTAATTCAATCGCTTTTTTTGTCCCTGAAAAAATCAAATCGGCTTCTCTGTCTCCCGAAATTATTTCGATATTGACATGGTATTTTTCTTCAATTAATTTTACAAATTCATTGCCATTCTCGGCAGATCTGATTGCAGAGGTGGCAAATGCAAGGGTTTTTGATACTTCAAATTGATTCGATATCTCTGTTATCGTATCAAAGGCATTTTTAGCTCTTTCAATTGCTTCATCAGTAATTATATTATTGTTGATGCCGCCTTTCCCTATTTTTGTTGCGTATTTTGAACGGTTCAGAATTTTTGGGATTCCGGTTTCATCCCATTCTGCAACAAGCAAATTAAATGTATTCGTTCCTAAATCTATTACAGAAATTCGCATGAATTACTATTTGGTTGAGTTAATTGTCTGATTTATTAGTGTTTCCCGAAATAGCTATTTAACTTTTCAAGATTCAATTTAAAACCGAAGATAGTAAAAACTTTGTTCTCGGCTTGTAATTTTTGACGGGCTTATTACGATGAATAAGTTTTTTTAACGTTTAAGAATTCTCCAAAAATCATGCCTGTTATCTATTTGTGAAAAATGCCTCATAAAATGAGGCATTTACAAAGGTCATTATCTGTTTCTTTCTAATTATGATAGCGAAGCCATTTCCAAATTTCTTTGTAGGAAACTTTCTTTCCATACATTAAAATTCCGGTTCTGTATATTTTTGCTGCAATCCAGGTAACAAAAAGGAAAGTTCCTATAAGTGTTACCATAGAGAGTAATAATTCCCATACCGGAACTCCATATGGAATTCTAACAAGCATCACTATTGGAGAGGTTAATGGGATAATTGATCCCCAAAAGGCAAGACTGCCTTCAGGATTTTTCGCAACAGCAAAACCAATATACATGGCCAATATCAGAGGAATCGTTATTGGAAGCATAAATTGCTGTGTTTCAGTTTCATTATCAACGGCACTGCCAACAGCGGCAAAAAGTGCAGAATATAATAAATAGCCGCCAAGGAAAAAGAAGACAAATGCACCAAGAATTCCGGCAACATATCCAAAGTCAAAAGTACCCAATAAATCCTGAGCCATTTTTAACTGGTCAGCATTTAATGACGCTGCGCCCTGAGGCAATTCCGAAAGAGTTTTGGCTTGCTGTAACGAATCCATATCAACACCTGGCAATACTACTGCAGTGCCAATAGAGATAATTATGCCGGAAAGAATTACCCACATAATAAATTGAGTTAAGCCAACCATGGCAACACCAACGATTTTCCCCATCATCAGTTGAAATGGTTTTACCGATGAAATGATCACCTCAACAATTCGATTGCTTTTTTCTTCGATCACCCCTCGCATTACCTGCACACCATACAGAAAGATGAACATGTAAATGATGAAGCTGGATATAAATCCAATGGCCATTGCTATTTCCGTAGAGCTTTGTTTTACTTCTCCGCCTTCGCCAAATTTGATGGTTTTCATGGAAATAGGAGTTCTGGTTGCAGCCAGTTTCTCTTCTAAATCAGGCATTTTAGCCTGAGCGATAATTTTTGATCGTTTAAGTTGCTCAATATGATCTCGAAGTTGGGAACCGGCTTCCGATTTTACTTCCATTGTTACCTGTTTGTAAGAGAACAATTCTGCCGTTTTGCTCTCCAAAATATTTTCAGGAATTAACAGAATGGCATAGTAGTCTTTCTCTTCCATTTGAGCTTTAGCATCTTCAAAGCTAGTATCAT